>JACAUB010000001.1:0-5160 GCA_013390605.1 Bacteroidota bacterium
ACTCCAAAATACTACTACATCACTCACTTAACTCCCCTTAAATTACTCTATATCAGCAGTATTACCACCATTGGGTCCGGCATGAGTCCGGCGTGGGTCCGGCAACCCTTCACCATGACTCCGAATATATAGTGGAGGGAGACCGGAGGATCTCCGGAATTATAGTGCATTTGTTTTGGAGTCGAGGGTAGTTATACCCTCACTATCACTTAATAGTTGGAGAGTAATATGAGGGAAAACTCAGAAATTTGGAGTATTTGTATCCCACCAAACCCTGGTTCCACCGGTGTCGGGGCCACCCAATAAAACCAACCCGTTTTGGAGACCGGCATTATTAGTATTATATTCTGTTTGAGGATATATCATTCGCCGTATAAATTGATCAGTACTTATTGTACCCCCACTGTAGTTTACAACAACAGGAATAAGTTTAGGATAGCCGGTTCTTCTAAACTCCGACCAGGCTTCCTGTCCATCAGGATAACAAGCTATCCATTTTTGAGTGATAATTTTTTCTAGTTTAACTTCTTTTGAATCAGCATCAGACCAATGAATAGTAATATTACTAGAAGCCTTAAAACTATTGATTGGATTAATAGGGTCCTGATAATCTAAAAAAGTACTCCTAGCATCATTTAAATAATCAAGATAGCCTGATAGCCCATTTTGAGCAAACGATAATTTTATTCCATTGGCATAGAACTCCGCAGCCGTTTTACTACCCATGTTCCAGCCTCTTAACGCTCCTTCCGCTTGTAAGAAACTCACCTCTGCTGCGGTCATAATTTGTACTGATTTCGCTGTCTTATACATTTGTCCAATCTCAGAAAAGCCAAGATAAGTACTTTTCGAACCTATATCTATTCCTTGTCGAATCCCTTTGTAGTCACCAGAAGCTAAAGAAGAAGAATTATTAGGTGAGAAATAGACTTGCAACCGAGGATCATTAAACCCTTTCAATATAGATTCCATAGTTGCACACATTCTTGTATCTCCCCAATTAAAACAAATGATCGCTAATGGATGCTGCCGACTTCCAACTGAAACAAACAAATTCGAACTATTGTCGTCTATTACTCCATATTTTTGACTAATCGCTTTTTCAGCTTCTAACTTTGCTTTGTCTTTATCCACTTTTGAGATTCTCAAGGCGAGGCGCAATCTCAATGAATTAGCCGTTTTAACCCATTTAGAAATATCACCACCATATGCTAAATCAAAGTTTGTAAATGAGGTGTTTTTATCATCTGCATACTTTGAAAGTATCGGAATCACTGAATCCAGCTCATCAAAAAATTTATAATAAATATCTTTCTGAGAATCGTATTTTATGATGGAAGAGGTAGTCCCAAAGTTACTATAAATAATCGGACCATAATTATCTGTAGTCCTTTGCATTGTAAATATCTTCAATACAGTAGCCCATGCATAAAATTGAGGATAAGTTATATCAACACCCTTTAATTTGTAACTCATCAAAACAGGCATAACCTTCTCATAACTTTTATTCCATTGCGCATCCCAATAGGTTATTTTATAGGTTACATTGTTTTTATTTGAAACAAAGGGTGTAGGTGGAACAAGGTATTGGGCGTAAGCATCGCCTACTAAATTTTGATCAAGTTGTAAATCAGCAGTAACTGTATATATATTTTGTTGAAGTTGACCTAAGTAACTCCCTATATTATTAAAGTCTTGCGCAGCAGATGCATCCGTCACACCATATGGATTTGTATTAAATTCATCAAATTGTTTTGTACAACTCATGAGTATCAAAAGAAAAAGAGGAAGAACCAATATGCGAAACATCTTTTTCATTGCTTTAAAAATTAATTTTCATTGAGAACCCAATACTTTTTGTAGGAGGTAAACAGAAAGATTCAACAGACTGGACTCCATTTCCTGTACCAATTGTTAAATCAGGATCAAAAGGAGCTCTTTTATAAATAAAGAATAGATTTTGAGCAATGAGTGAAAAGCTCATATTATCAAACAGATGCTTATTCTTGAAATCCAGAGAATACGTAAGCGACATTTGACGAAATCTGATTGTTGTTGCATCATAAACATATGATTCCAATATGCCATCCCTACCAGCTATTCCTGTATAGTATTTTTGAGCTGAAACAATACCCGAAAAAAGAGTTCCATCAGTCTTAATACCAACAACTTTTACGCCACCCTGATCTCTGGCTTCGGCTGTTCTTTGCGAAACCCCATATTGATCATAGAAAGCCTCAGACATAGAGACACATTTTCCTCCAATTTTACTATCTATCAAAAAACTAAATGCAAAGTTTTTATATGAAAATGTATTATTCCAACCAAGCATCAGTTTTGGATTAGCATTTCCTATTTTTTTGGAGACAATATCCTTTATGGGGACTCCATCATCTGTTAAAAGAAGATTACCCTGAGCATCTCGTTTAAAAGCATTTACATAAATATCGCCAATTGAGCCACCTTTCTCTATAAACATATCAAAACCGTCGCCCCCACCGCCCAAATTAAACCGACCCGTAAGACTAGGATCTAATTCGATAACCTTATTTTTGTTTTGAGAATAGTTGATCTCGGTTTTCCAGTTAAATGCAGAAGTTTTGATAATTGATCCTGTAAGCGTTAACTCTAATCCTTTATTTTGAATATGCCCTGCATTTACATAATACCGTGTATATCCCGATCCGGCAGGTGCATCTAATGGAATAAATTGATTTTTATTATCAATCTGATACCACGAGGCATCTATTGCAAGTCTGTTATTAAATAATCTGGTTTCAAAACCCATTTCCAGACTATATTGACTTTCAGGTTTTAATTCCGTAAAAGGTTTCTCTGTATTTAAAATCAATCCATCTCTATTAACCGTATTCAACGGATTAGTAAAAAATGCCGGAACCTCATTTCCAACTTGCGAATAAGAAGCTCTTAATTTAGCAAAATCTATAATCTTTGGAAGTTTTATTAATTTATCCACCAAAAAAGAAAAGCCTGCTGAGGGATAAAAATATGATTGGTTCTTAGTAAATGCCAATGTTGATGCCCAATCATTTCTTGCGGACAGATCCAGATAGAGCATTTCTTTATAGCCTAGAGAGAGATTAGAAAATACTGATTCTTTAATAGAACGCCCATTTATAACACTTCTTAAATCTGGGGCTGTTTTTAGATTTTGAAAGAAGAATTCATTAGGTATCGTTAAACCATCTTGATTACTATCTACAATAAGACCATCACCATTTATTCTTTTTTCATAGCTGGTTCCTAATATAGAATGCAACGCAAAATCCTTACCGAAATCTTTATTATAAAATATGATCAAATCAGCATATTTCTGCGAATTATAGTAGTTATCATAAACCCAGCGTCCATTTGGAGGAGCTAAAACAGGATTTGTTCCTGCTTTAATTTTTTGTTCGAAAGTCTGTTGCGTATAATCATAATTTCCACGAGCCTGAATTAAAATATCTTTTGACAACTGATAAGTCAATTCTAAATGACCTATCACTCTTTTTGTGAACTCAGTATTACTATTATTATTCAAAATCCAATAAGGGTTCTGCTGGATATCAATAGAAACAGGCCAGTTTTGAGTCATCAGATTTCGATTATTATCAAATATCTGATATTCATTTTTGTACTTATTGAAATCTAATCCTCTGGGGAACAAATATAAACCAGTCAAAGGATTCCAATAGTATCCATTTAGTACCTTATTATCAATTTGTTGATCGACTAACATTACATTGGATGAAATTGTCATTTTATCACCGAATAATTTTGTCGACTGCTTAACTGTTATATTATTTTTTACAAACTGATTAGTTGGTAATATCCCATTTGAAGATGAATTTGAATACGACAGATAAGCAGTTGTAATATCATTTCCACCACTTATTGAAACTGAGTTCAAACTGTTAATTCCTGTATCAAAAAAATCTTTTGCATTATTATTATAACTCCCTTTTGCGCCCCAACTATCTAATGATCCAATTGCCGTCTGTCCATATGAATATTGCAATTTAGGTAGATCTGTCGCTTTTTCGAAGGTAAGACTAGAAGATAATGAAACCGTTGTTTTCCCTTTCTTTCCTTTTTTAGTAGTGATAACAATAACACCATTTGCGCCTTGACTTCCATACAATGTTGCAGCATTAGCACCTTTAAGAACGGTCAGAGATTCAATATCATCGGGATTTAAACTAGATAAACCATCCCCACTATCTCTTCCTCCCCAGAAATCAACAGGACTAGAGAATTGAGAATTCTCCATTGGAATACCATCGATAACAAAAAGAGGCTGATTAGTGCCATATAAACTCTTCTCTCCCCGAAGTGTAATCTTTGTTGATCCTCCTGCACCCGAAGTACTTTTTCTTAATTCCAAACCTGCAATTTTACCACTAAAGCCTGATGCAAAATTTAAATCATTTCCTTTCGACATGTCTAGCGATGAAATCTGTTGCGATGAATAACTCAAAGCTTTTTTATCTTGCTTTATCCCTAAAGCAGTAACAACAACTTCTTTTAGTTGTGAAATCATTGTTTCTAAATAAACATCTATATTTTTTTGATTACTTATAGCTACTTCCTTCTTTTTCATTCCAATAAATGAAAAAACTAATGTTCGATCATTTGGATTAACAAATATAGAGTAATCACCTAATGCATCGGTAACAACTGCTCTTGAAGACCCTTTAACGGTCACAATAACACCAACTACCGGTTGAGCTGCATTATCTATTACTTTTCCGGTTACCCTAAACTGTTTTTGAGTATTCAATGGCCTTATGATCACCAGATTATTAGGCATAAAGGCAAAGTCAATACTCGCAGATTCCTTTAAAATTAATAAAACTTCATTAAGACTTTTATTTTCAACTTTTAAAGTAACTTTTTTAGACAGGTCCAGATAATTATCATTATAGAAAAAGGTAACATTACTTTGATTCTCAATGGCTCTTATAATGTCTTTCAGTGGGATATTCTTAGCTTCAAGTGTAACATTATTTTGAGAAAAACCAAAACGGGTTAATACAAAAATGAAACAGAATATTAAGAATATTTTGATTTTCATGATGATAAGAAATACCTGTTATTGTTTTTATTTAAATTCTTTTATTCTTTGACGATTCTCTTTGATGTAAACATGGTTTTGCT
>JACAUB010000001.1:5260-68051 GCA_013390605.1 Bacteroidota bacterium
GTCAAAGAATAAAAGAATTTAAATAAAAACAATAACAGGTATTTCTTATCATCATGAAAATCAAAATATTCTTAATATTCTGTTTCATTTTTGTATTAACCCGTTTTGGTTTTTCTCAAAATAATGTTACACTTGAAGCTAAGAATATCCCACTGAAAGACATTATAAGAGCCATTGAGAATCAAAGTAATGTTACCTTTTTCTATAATGATAATTATCTGGACCTGTCTAAAAAAGTTACTTTAAAAGTTGAAAATAAAAGTCTTAATGAAGTTTTATTAATTTTAAAGGAATCTGCGAGTATTGACTTTGCCTTTATGCCTAATAATCTGGTGATCATAAGGCCATTGAATACTCAAAAACAGTTTAGGGTAACCGGAAAAGTAATAGATAATGCAGCTCAACCGGTAGTTGGTGTTATTGTGACCGTTAAAGGGTCTTCAAGAGCAGTTGTTACCGATGCATTAGGTGATTACTCTATATTTGTTAATCCAAATGATCGAACATTAGTTTTTTCATTTATTGGAATGAAAAAGAAGGAAGTAGCTATAAGTAATCAAAAAAATATAGATGTTTATTTAGAAACAATGATTTCACAACTAAAAGAAGTTGTTGTTACTGCTTTAGGGATAAAGCAAGATAAAAAAGCTTTGAGTTATTCATCGCAACAGATTTCATCGCTAGACATGTCGAAAGGAAATGATTTAAATTTTGCATCAGGCTTTAGTGGTAAAATTGCAGGTTTGGAATTAAGAAAAAGTACTTCGGGTGCAGGAGGATCAACAAAGATTACACTTCGGGGAGAGAAGAGTTTATATGGCACTAATCAGCCTCTTTTTGTTATCGATGGTATTCCAATGGAGAATTCTCAATTCTCTAGTCCTGTTGATTTCTGGGGAGGAAGAGATAGTGGGGATGGTTTATCTAGTTTAAATCCCGATGATATTGAATCTCTGACCGTTCTTAAAGGTGCTAATGCTGCAACATTGTATGGAAGTCAAGGCGCAAATGGTGTTATTGTTATCACTACTAAAAAAGGAAAGAAAGGGAAAACAACGGTTTCATTATCTTCTAGTCTTACCTTCGAAAAAGCGACAGATCTACCTAAATTGCAATATTCATATGGACAGACGGCAATTGGATCATTAGATAGTTGGGGCGCAAAAGGGAGTTATAATAATAATGCAAAAGATTTTTTTGATACAGGAATTAACAGTTTGAACTCAGTTTCAATAAGTGGTGGAAATGATATTACAACTGCTTATCTGTCGTATTCAAATTCATCTTCAAATGGGATATTACCAACTAATCAGTTTGTAAAAAATAATATAACAGTTAAGCAGTCGACAAAATTATTCGGTGATAAAATGACAATTTCATCCAATGTAATGTTAGTCGATCAACAAATTGATAATAAGGTACTAAATGGATACTATTGGAATCCTTTGACTGGTTTATATTTGTTCCCCAGAGGATTAGATTTCAATAAGTACAAAAATGAATATCAGATATTTGATAATAATCGAAATCTGATGACTCAAAACTGGCCTGTTTCTATTGATATCCAGCAGAACCCTTATTGGATTTTGAATAATAATAGTAATACTGAGTTCACAAAAAGAGTGATAGGTCATTTAGAATTGACTTATCAGTTGTCAAAAGATATTTTAATTCAGGCTCGTGGAAATTATGATTATACGCAACAGACTTTCGAACAAAAAATTAAAGCAGGAACAAATCCTGTTTTAGCTCCTCCAAATGGACGCTGGGTTTATGATAACTACTATAATTCGCAGAAATATGCTGATTTGATCATATTTTATAATAAAGATTTCGGTAAGGATTTTGCGTTGCATTCTATATTAGGAACCAGCTATGAAAAAAGAATAAATGGTGATGGTCTTATTGTAGATAGTAATCAAGATGGTTTAACGATACCTAATGAATTCTTCTTTCAAAATCTAAAAACAGCCCCAGATTTAAGAAGTGTTATAAATGGGCGTTCTATTAAAGAATCAGTATTTTCTAATCTCTCTCTAGGCTATAAAGAAATGCTCTATCTGGATCTGTCCGCAAGAAATGATTGGGCATCAACATTGGCATTTACTAAGAACCAATCATATTTTTATCCCTCAGCAGGCTTTTCTTTTTTGGTGGATAAATTAATAAAACTTCCAAAGATTATAGATTTTGCTAAATTAAGAGCTTCTTATTCGCAAGTTGGAAATGAGGTTCCGGCATTTTTTACTAATCCGTTGAATACGGTTAATAGAGATGGATTGATTTTAAATACAGAGAAACCTTTTACGGAATTAAAACCTGAAAGTCAATATAGTCTGGAAATGGGTTTTGAAACCAGATTATTTAATAACAGACTTGCAATAGATGCCTCGTGGTATCAGATTGATAATAAAAATCAATTTATTCCATTAGATGCACCTGCCGGATCGGGATATACACGGTATTATGTAAATGCAGGGCATATTCAAAATAAAGGATTAGAGTTAACGCTTACAGGATCAATTATCAAAACTTCTGCATTTAACTGGAAAACCGAGATCAACTATTCTCAAAACAAAAATAAGGTTATCGAATTAGATCCTAGTCTTACGGGTCGGTTTAATTTGGGCGGTGGGGGCGACGGTTTTGATATGTTTATAGAGAAAGGTGGCTCAATTGGCGATATTTATGTAAATGCTTTTAAACGAGATGCTCAGGGTAATCTTCTTTTAACAGATGATGGAGTCCCCATAAAGGATATTGTCTCCAAAAAAATAGGAAATGCTAATCCAAAACTGATGCTTGGTTGGAATAATACATTTTCATATAAAAACTTTGCATTTAGTTTTTTGATAGATAGTAAAATTGGAGGAAAATGTGTCTCTATGTCTGAGGCTTTCTATGATCAATATGGGGTTTCGCAAAGAACAGCCGAAGCCAGAGATCAGGGTGGCGTAAAAGTTGTTGGTATTAAGACTGATGGAACTCTTTTTTCGGGTATTGTTTCAGCTCAAAAATACTATACAGGAATAGCTGGTAGGGATGGCATATTGGAATCATATGTTTATGATGCAACAACAATCAGATTTCGTCAAATGTCGCTTACGTATTCTCTGGATTTCAAGAATAAGCATCTGTTTGATAATATGAGCTTTTCACTCATTGCTCAAAATCTATTCTTTATTTATAAAAGAGCTCCTTTTGATCCTGATTTAACAATTGGTACAGGAAATGGAGTCCAGTCTGTTGAATCTTTCTGTTTACCTCCTACAAAAAGTATTGGGTTCTCAATGAAAATTAATTTTTAAAGCAATGAAAAAGATGTTTCGCATATTGGTTCTTCCTCTTTTTCTTTTGATACTCATGAGTTGTACAAAACAATTTGATGAATTTAATACAAATCCATATGGTGTGACGGATGCATCTGCTGCGCAAGACTTTAATAATATAGGGAGTTACTTAGGTCAACTTCAACAAAATATATATACAGTTACTGCTGATTTACAACTTGATCAAAATTTAGTAGGCGATGCTTACGCCCAATACCTTGTTCCACCTACACCCTTTGTTTCAAATAAAAACAATGTAACCTATAAAATAACCTATTGGGATGCGCAATGGAATAAAAGTTATGAGAAGGTTATGCCTGTTTTGATGAGTTACAAATTAAAGGGTGTTGATATAACTTATCCTCAATTTTATGCATGGGCTACTGTATTGAAGATATTTACAATGCAAAGGACTACAGATAATTATGGTCCGATTATTTATAGTAACTTTGGGACTACCTCTTCCATCATAAAATACGATTCTCAGAAAGATATTTATTATAAATTTTTTGATGAGCTGGATTCAGTGATTCCGATACTTTCAAAGTATGCAGATGATAAAAACACCTCATTTACAAACTTTGATTTAGCATATGGTGGTGATATTTCTAAATGGGTTAAAACGGCTAATTCATTGAGATTGCGCCTCGCCTTGAGAATCTCAAAAGTGGATAAAGACAAAGCAAAGTTAGAAGCTGAAAAAGCGATTAGTCAAAAATATGGAGTAATAGACGACAATAGTTCGAATTTGTTTGTTTCAGTTGGAAGTCGGCAGCATCCATTAGCGATCATTTGTTTTAATTGGGGAGATACAAGAATGTGTGCAACTATGGAATCTATATTGAAAGGGTTTAATGATCCTCGGTTGCAAGTCTATTTCTCACCTAATAATTCTTCTTCTTTAGCTTCTGGTGACTACAAAGGGATTCGACAAGGAATAGATATAGGTTCGAAAAGTACTTATCTTGGCTTTTCTGAGATTGGACAAATGTATAAGACAGCGAAATCAGTACAAATTATGACCGCAGCAGAGGTGAGTTTCTTACAAGCGGAAGGAGCGTTAAGAGGCTGGAACATGGGTAGTAAAACGGCTGCGGAGTTCTATGCCAATGGAATAAAATTATCGTTTGCTCAAAATGGGCTATCAGGCTATCTTGATTATTTAAATGATGCTAGGAGTACTTTTTTAGATTATCAGGACCCTATTAATCCAATCAATAGTTTTAAGGCTTCTAGTAATATTACTATTCATTGGTCTGATGCTGATTCAAAAGAAGTTAAACTAGAAAAAATTATCACTCAAAAATGGATAGCTTGTTATCCTGATGGACAGGAAGCCTGGTCGGAGTTTAGAAGAACCGGCTATCCTAAACTTATTCCTGTTGTTGTAAACTACAGTGGGGGTACAATAAGTACTGATCAATTTATACGGCGAATGATATATCCTCAAACAGAATATAATACTAATAATGCCGGTCTCCAAAACGGGTTGGTTTTATTGGGTGGCCCCGACACCGGTGGAACCAGGGTTTGGTGGGATACAAATACTCCAAATTTCTGAGTTTTCCCTCATATTACTCTCCAACTATTAAGTGATAGTGAGGGTATAACTACCCTCGACTCCAAAACAAATGCACTATAATTCCGGAGATCCTCCGGTCTCCCTCCACTATATATTCGGAGTCATGGTGAAGGGTTGCCGGACCCACGCCGGACTCATGCCGGACCCAATGGTGGTAATACTGCTGATATAGAGTAATTTAAGGGGAGTTAAGTGAGTGATGTAGTAGTATTTTGGAGTGTAATGATTTGAATATCAGTATTTTTTTGATAAGTGTTGGAGAATGTTTCGTCGCTTATTGACAAATGAACCCCAAAAACGATTAACTGTTTCTAGGGCTTATTTGTTTAACATTCCAAAAACTGATAGTGTAGGTAGTGTTTTATGAGTCTTTCTTTTTGAAGGTAGCAATAAAGAAGTACATGAGGAATCCGGCAGAGATAAACATTAATTCAATTCCAATTGGTAGTACTGAGTTATAATCATCCATGCGAAGCACTGTTTGTATTTTGAGAATATCAATCAGTACAAACCCTGCTCCAGCCATGAAGACTACCAATCCCCATTTTAGTGAAGGGTATCTATTCGGTTCACTGGTTTGTACTTCACTGTTTGAAGGTTCCACTAAACCTTGTGAAAGGATGTCTGCACGTTCAAAGTGATTTCTTTTGATGAGCATCCTTTTTAGAAAAAAATCAGTTATTACTCTTAAGCCTTGATAAAGGGCATAGAATATAATCAGCGGAGTTAATACATTTTGCATCATGGTTCTTGTTTTAATTGTTATTTGCTCATTTGACACCGGCAAAACTCAAAAGGTTGCATAAAATGTAATATTTTTTAATGAACTATTTTTATTCATATTGCAACCTTTACCTTCGTTGTGGTGTCTAACATCCAAATATGCAGGAAAACTACTTTATCGAGCAAGTAAAGAAAGGAAATACACATGCCTTCAAATTTATTGTGGCGAACCACCAGAAGTTGGTCGTTCACATTGTTGGGCGTATTGTTTTAGAGCACGATGAAATAGAGGATGTTTGTCAGGAAGTCTTTATCAAAGTTTTTCAAAAAATTACTGAATTTAAAGGCGAGTCCAGATTTTCTACCTGGATTGCTTCAATAGCATATCATCAATCTCTTAATTATTTAAGGAAGAAACGGAGATTGAATGAAACTTCTTTTGATGAAGATGTCTCCATATTAAAAATAGCAACAGCGGTTACCCCAGAGGAGATATTTGCAAACAATGAGACGAAACGAATTGTTAAACAAATTATTGAAAGCTTACCTTTGACCTATCGAACTGTTGTAACTTTGTTTTATCTTGAAGAGTTCTCGTATACTGAAATTGTACAAATTACCGGGATGACTGAAGGAACAATTAAAAGCCACTTGTTTAGGGCACGGAATTTGTTAAAAGAGAAATTGATGAATAGCGTTTTAAAAGAAAAATAATGGATGAAATGAAAAGGAGTTTTTCTGATGAAGATGCATGGATGGATAATCTGCTAAAAGAGGATCCTGAATATAAGCTTTCAGATGATTTTGCCGATAAATTAATAACGAAGATTGATGCAGTAGAATCGGTAAGACAGAGTGTCTACGAGTTTTTAATAATAGTAGGTCTGTTTGTTGTAATATTGGGTACCTTTTTGGTTACTTACTATTTCTTTAAAAATGATGATTTTATTGCGCTTTCGTCTATTCTGGACAATAGTTATACGCTATCGATTGCGGTTATTGCACTATTTATTTTATTTGCAGATAAAGTTTTGCTGAGTGTATTGAGTCAATTAAAAAGGCTTTAAGCAGTTATATGCAAAAGGCCTTTTTAATATTTTAAAATAGATTTTTCTTATAGTATACGATAAAAAATTATTTTCTTAACTCGAAATTCTGACCGAGATAAACTTTTCTTACTTGCTCATTAGCAGCCAATTCCTCAGCAGAACCCGACATTAAAACAGAGCCTTCAAATAGAAGGTATGCTCTATCCGTAATGCTCAACGTTTCGTGTACGTTGTGGTCTGTAATTAGAATACCAATGTTTTTTTCCTTCAATTTTGAAACAATATGTTGGATATCTTCTACTGCAATAGGGTCTACTCCCGCAAAAGGTTCATCCAATAAAATAAATTTAGGATCAACTGCTAAGGCCCGTGCTATTTCAGTCCTTCTACGCTCTCCGCCCGATAGCTGAATACCTAAGCTTTTACGGACATTGGTTAAGTTAAATTCGCTGATAAGTTGTTCTAGGCGATCTTTTTGTTCCTCTTTATTTAGTTTAGTAAACTCGAGTACTGCTTTTATATTATCTTCAACACTTAGTTGACGAAAAACAGAAGCTTCCTGAGCAAGATATCCAATGCCTTTCTGGGCACGTTTATACATTGGAAGATTTGTAATCTCTTCATCGTCCAAATATACATTTCCGGAAAGTGGTTTTATCAAACCGACTATCATATAGAAAGATGTTGTTTTACCTGCACCATTCGGACCCAGTAAACCTACAATCTCTCCTTGTTTTACTTCGACAGAAACTTTGTTTACAACAGTACGTTTACGATATATTTTTACAAGGTCCTGAGTTCGTAAGATCATAGCATAAAATGATTAGAGGATGCAAAGTTAGCGATTTTAAATGCTGAAGCAAAACTTATCCTTTATTAGAAGTCGAAGTTCATCGAAAGCATAATTCCAAATTTACTAATACGAGGATGGTCAAGGTGTGAAAGACGCCAAACTGCATCAACTCTTAAAAATCGAAGGATATTTTCAACACCGACTCCTGTTTCAAAATATGGCTTGTTTAGGCTTGAGGTACCCACTGGTAATACTGCATAGCTCGAATTCTCTGATGAAATAGACCCAACTACTCCTTTTGCCCAGGCCAATTCGCGCCACTTAAGCTTTCGCATTAATGGAATATGGTTTAAGAACAAGCCGTTGAAATGGTGGGTATAACTTACACTCAAATATTTATCACTCACAAATTCGTAGTAATTCATCAGGTTAAATGCATATTCATCAAACCAATATGTTTCATTTCCAGAGTGAATTTTAAGTAAAGTATAGGGTACTTTCCCCCAAACTCTTCCAGCTTCAATCTTGTATGATGAATATCCCCATGTTAAAACATTAAACCAATCTTCCATTCTGAATTGTAAACGGTGATATGTATAGTCACTTCCAAGAAAGTTTTTGGGACTATAGCCATATTGAAGTTCAATAATTGGATATTTCGCTCCTAAACTAATTCTTTCGAATTCGCCCATTTGTACTTTCTCTCCGATTGCAAGACGGGTATTGATACCGAATTCAGTGGTAGTGATATTGGGTTTAAGAATAGTATCATTGTTGGGTCCGAGTACTTTAAAGGGGCCACTAATTGGCGCGAACATACGTCGATGTGTGATGGTAAAAGTATTCATTAATCCAGGAAACCATTCATGATCGTATGATGCTTTTACCTGATCTACCATTGAAAGCTTATCGGCAGGATTTCTTCTGAAAAGGGAGGCTAGAAGAAAATCCTCTCTGAAAGCATTTAGACCGGTTCCCAGTTGTTCCAGATCGTGTTGCATATCTAAACTCAAAGCTTTTCGTGGAAGCTTATTGAACATATAAATAGCACCGGCACCATATTTAATATCTTTATCTAATGTTCCGTAAGCAACATGTCCTGATAACATAATTTTAGTACTGAAGTCGTTGCTTGTACGCCCTCCGATTCTAAAACGAGTACCCTCTAAGGAGTTGAAACTTAGAACAGACATGTAGGGTCCCCATTCAAAATTGCCTTTTACATAGTACCCACTTGTAATCATTTTGACTACATTAAGATAGGTGTTGAAAATGGGTAGATTTTGCAATGTATCTATCATATGATAGATCGTTTTTTCTTTGGGTGATAACTCTTCATGCCGGGATTTCTGCCAAAAAGCAGCATCTTTTTTTAATGCATCCGGATCAATATATACTTCAAGTGGTTGTTTATAAAATTTTGAAGCTAGAGACTTGTTTAGTACAAAATTGCGATATGTTGTTGTCTTAGTGCCATAAAACCCCATGTTAGATTTTGAATGCTCTAATATGTTAAAGTCAACTACCATTTTATCTTTCGTCAGCATCCAATAATTATCTACAATATCATATTCCTGACTGATATGTAGATCATTAATAAAGTTAACATTAGCTTCAGGCGACATTTGCATTTCAATACTTTTTACAGCAAAAGTGGTGTCGTGTACCCAGAAGTTTCCAGAGAAAGTATATTCTTGTTTTCGCTTGGGTCTGAATGAAAGTTTATAGCACCATTTGTTCCCTATTTTAGCACTATCGAGAAGCATATATTTATAAAATACCAATCCGAAGTTAGCTACAGGACTTACAAAGTTTTTCTGAAAAATGCTGATATAATTATCATAGATATTTACATTTTGAATCATATCGCCAAGAAATTGCGAAATGCTGGCATTGTCAACTCCGGATACCTTACTTGCTTTAATTTTTTCAATATGATCTTTGGGATCCTTACGATAAAATACATCTGAAAGTGTTTCTGATAAGAAAATGGGCAGATATACTTTACCATTTACTGCAGATGTATCAACATAATCGAAAATGAATTTGAAAGGTTTTAGGAGCTTTTTGTTTTTAAATGCTTCCGTAATATTATTAGCATCAAATTCAATTTTATTATAGGCTTCATATTGATAAGCATCTAGTCTATCACGATCATTATTGCGTTTACTGGCAATAACTTTCTTCATAAACTTGATTGCAGGATTCTCGCCTGGAGTAATAACTACAGCATCAAGCATTACGCTTTCAGGTTCAAGTTTTATATTGATTTCTTGATATTTATTTTTTAAAACAGGAACGGTTTTTCGTTTATATCCCATCATTGTGACCACAAGTGAGTCACCGGCATTTTTGGTTTCCATAGAAAACTTTCCGTTTAAGTCACACGTTGTTCCTAAGGATGTACCCTTAAAAAAAACATTTACCATCGGTAATGTTTCTCCTGTGCTTGCATCACTTATCTTCCCAGTAATACGTGTAGTCTGAGCTATTGCAATAAATGGCAATAATAATGTGATTACTAATAGTTTAGTCTGTATATTCATAATGTTAGTATTAACTAACGTTTTAATTAACTAAGGTGCCTATTATATTTAATAGGTAAATAGTTTATTCTGTTAATTTATTTTCTTTTAGCGCATCCCAAAATTCAATTGCACGACGGGTATGCGGAATTACAATGGTTCCTCCAATTAAATTAGCAATGGCAATGGTTTCGAATAATTCTTTGTCATTTACTCCTAATTCGAAACACTTTTGTAAATGATAACGAACACAGTCGTCACAACGAAGTACCATTGATGAGACTAAACCTAATAATTCTTTCGTTTTAACTGGAAGTGCGCCTTCCATGTAAGCATTTGTATCAATATTATAAATTCTTTTAATGACTAGATTATCTTCAGATAAAATTCGTGCATTCATCTTTTCGCGATACACATTGAAATCTTTTACTAAGTCGCTCATTATAATTTGATTTATTTATTTTGAAATGGTTTAATACCTTAAGAAATACTTTTAAACGATAAAACCCTTGTTTTTATTGTTATGTAGCAATAATTGCGATATTCAACTTAGTGCTTTAGTATAAAATGAATAATATTATTCAATGACATTCAGATGATTATAAATCGTAAAAGAATAGTATAACTTTAAACAAATGTTAATTGTTTAAGTTATATGCAATACAATTAAAATAAGTTCGTTAAATTTACTCTGTGAAAATTTTGGAAGTACAAAGATAAATATTTTAAAAGCGGGAAGAATAACTGTCGAATCTTGTATATTCTGGCAAAATGAACAATAATACTGATGCTGAAAAATATTTTTTCGATAATTTTAAAATTAAATATTTTTTTCTTGTTTTTATACTTCTTTTTTTCCAAAATTTGCAACCTTTTTGATTTAGTCTAGGGAAAAAGCTATTTTACACTGTTTCAATTTATTATTTTGATTTTGGAATGTTATCTTTTGAGATGATATTCTCTTATTGTGGAATAAAAAAAGAAAATAAAAAGTTAAAAAGCTTTTATTTTAATAAACAGAAACATATTATTTTGGTTAACTTTGTGTAAAGCACCTTAAATAATCAGAAAGACTTCTCAACGCTCAACGCTAATAAAAATAGTTGAGTAAAAACAAAATAATGATACTAATAAAAAGCTGTTGGCAAATAAATTAAGGACAGAAATGGCGAATAAGAAGGACTATCCTCTACATGACTTACTCAAGAAATTCTTTGGGTTCGAAATTTTTAAGGGGACTCAGGAGGCGATAATCAAGAACCTAATGGCTGGGAATGATACGTTTGTTATCATGCCTACAGGAGGCGGCAAATCTCTTTGCTATCAGTTACCTGCATTGGTTTTGGATGGCACTGCCATAATCATCTCACCTCTTATTGCATTAATGAAGAATCAAGTTGATGCAATTCGGAATTTTGGTTCAGAAACAGGCATTGCTCATGTGTTAAACTCATCTCTATCTAAAGCGGAGATAATTCAAGTAAAGAATGATCTGAAGAGTGGTCATACTAAATTATTATATGTAGCCCCAGAATCTTTAACTAAAGAAGAAAATGTAGCATTTCTGAAGGATATCGATATCTCTTTCTATGCTATTGACGAGGCACACTGTATCTCCGAGTGGGGACACGATTTCAGACCAGAGTATCGTAGGTTACGACCAATTATTGAACAGATTGGAAAGAAAGTACCTATTATAGCTTTAACAGCTACGGCTACTCCTAAGGTGCAGCAAGATATTCAGAAAAACCTGAACATGATGGATGCAACTGTTTTCAAATCATCATTTAATAGACCTAACCTCTATTATGAAGTACGTGAGAAAACAGGTGATGTTAGTAAAGATATTATCAAATATATAAAGGGTAATTCTGGAAAATCAGGTATCATATATTGCCTGAGTCGCAAAAAAGTTGAAGAGATTGCTGAGACCCTTCAGGTAAATGGTATTAAAGCCCTGCCATATCATGCTGGTTTAGATTCTGCAACTCGCGTTGAGAATCAGGATAAATTTCTGATGGAGGAGGTTGATGTTATTGTTGCTACCATTGCATTTGGAATGGGTATTGACAAACCAGATGTTCGTTTTGTAATTCATTATGATATTCCCAAAAGCCTGGAAGGATATTATCAGGAAACTGGTAGATCAGGTAGAGATGATGGCGAAGGCAATTGTATAGCTTTTTATAGTTATGAAGATATTCAGAAACTTGAAAAGTTTATGAAAGGCAAGCCTGTTGCAGAACAAGAGATCGCTAATCAGCTGTTATTGGAAACTGTTGCTTATGCTGAATCATCTGTTTGTAGGCGGAAACTCTTGCTGCATTATTTTGGTGAAGTCTATGAACAGGATAATTGTGGTAATTGCGATAACTGTCTTCAACCTAAAACACGTGTTGAAGGACAAGAGTACGTTGAAATGGTACTTGAAACAGTTATTGCGGTTAAACAACAGGAAAAAGCTAAGCAACTTGTTCAGATATTAGTGGGGAAAACTTCTGCTACTATTAAGGCCGCCAAGTATGATAAGCTTGAAAACTTTGGTAAAGGTTCTGATAAAGATGAACGATTTTGGGATGCTGTTATTCGACAAATGTTGATAGAACTATTGCTTACAAAGGATATTGATAACTATGGACTATTAAAAGTTAGTCCAGAAGGTCATAAATTTCTTAAAAAGCCCTATTCTTTTAAAATTGTTTGTGAAGTAGCTCCAGAAGAATCAGACGATGAAGATTTCTTTGCTGGTGGTGGAGCCGGTACTTCTACTGCTGATAAAACACTGTTTTCTTTATTAAAAGATTTGCGTAAAGATATTTCACGTAAAGAAAATATTCCTCCATTTGTAATCTTTCAAGATCCGTCTCTAGAGGATATGGCTATTCAATATCCTATTAATATGGAGGAGTTGAAACAGATCACGGGAGTAGGATCGGGCAAGGCTTTGAAATATGGTCAACCTTTTCTTGAGCTGATTAAACATTATGTTGAGGAGAACGAAATTATCCGCCCAATGGATATGGTGGTTAAATCGGTTGTTAATAAATCCGGCTTAAAGGTTTATATTATTCAAAATATTGACAAGAAAATTGCGCTTGAAGATATCGCTTATGCAAAGAATATGACATTAAGCGAGTTACTTACAGAAATAGAGCGGATTGTTTCGTCAGGAACACGCTTAAACTTGTCATATTATTTGGATGAATTTGTAGATCCATACCACCAGGAAGAGATATTTGAATATTTCCGTACAGCCGAAAGTGATTCAGTAGAAGATGCTTTGGTTGATCTGGGAGAAGATGAATTTACCGAAGAGGAGATCCGATTAATGAGGATTAAATTTATGTCTGAGGTAGGTAATTAAAACCCAAATAACATATTTCTTGTATATTCCAACTACTGGCTTAACTTTGTAAAATTAAGTCAGTAGTTGTTTTTAACCAAAACCCAATTAACACATGTCAGAAGAATTCAACCAAGAAGTGGACCAGGCTACCGAATCAAACGAGCCTCAAGAACAGAAAACCAACATTAATCTTATTTTTAACATTGTACTTTCTATTGCCGTAGTTGTTTTATTTGTGCTTCATTTTGCCGGAAGCAAGAGTGGAAACAGTGAAGTAGCAACAGCCGCCGGAGCAAAAGCAACGGGTAAAATTGCTTATATTAATGCTGATTCTATTTTGTCGCAATATGAAATGGCAAAAGAAATTAAAGGTCAGCTTGAAGATAAAATGAAAAAGGCACAAGTTGAACTTCAGACACGTGAACAATCTTTTCAGAAGCGGGTTGGCGAGTTTCAACAACAAATTCAGAGTAAGTCAATTTCTCAGGAGCAAGCACAGAAAACCAATCAACAGCTAACCCAGGAAAAACAGTCTCTTGAAGGGCTTACGCAACAGTATCAACAACTTATAGGTCAGCAGCAATCTGAACTTACTATTGCATTGCACGATACGGTTACTAATTTCCTAAAACGTTACAATAAGGATAGTAAATATGATTTTATTTTGAATTATCGTAATGGCGGAGACCTTCTTTTTCAGAATCCGGGTCTGGATATTACAACTGAAGTGCTAAAAGGCTTAAACGCTGATTATAAAAAACACAACCAAGGTAAAAAATAATGAAAAAAGGCATTCTCTTTGCCGTTTTTTGCAGTCTCCTTTTGTTGGGATTTATGGGTTGCCATAAAAGATCCCAACAAGTGGAGCTGTTATCGCGAGATAGTTTAGTAGAAATATTGGCCGACGTGCATATAGCAGAGAGTGCACTTCGGACAAATGCGGGGGGGCTTACAGATCAATTCACCGCACGTCGTAATGCCTATTTTGAATGGGTGATGAAATATCATCATACCACATATGCGCAGTTTGATTATAGTGTAAAGCATTATCTTGAGAATAGTGATCGTTTTTCTAAGATGTATGATGGGGTGATCAACCGTATTAAGCAAAAGGAGTTGTTAAACAAAAGTGTCCCGGCTAAAGCCAAGACACCTGTTAAAACACCAAAACAAAAAATAGATTCAATTAAGAAAGTTGATCATCTGAAAGACTAACTATTCTTTATCAAATATACTGATTAAACAATCTTTTCAATTAATCTATCTACCAGACGGCTTGCTCCGATTCTGAATAATTTATTATTCAGCCATTCGGGGCCGAGGATGGTCTCTACGAGTTTTGTGTACAGAACTGCTTCCATTGGGCTCGAAATACCTCCAGCAGGCTTAAAACCGATCTTCTTGCCAGTTTTTGTGTAGTGGTCCTTAATGCAATTGAGCATTACCCAGGCTGCTTCTGGAGTAGCTGCAGGTTGAATCTTTCCGGTTGAGGTCTTAATGAAATCGGCTCCGGCTGCAATTGCGAGCATGGAGGCACTTTTAATGTTTGTTAAGCTTCCTAACTCACCGGTTTCAAGAATCACTTTTAAGTGTGCATCACCGCATGCTTCTTTTATCATCGCAATTTCATCAAATACTTGTCCAAAGTCGCCTTCCAGAAAAGTACCTCTGGATATAACCATATCCACTTCGTCTGCTCCTTGCTCTACAACATATTCTACTTCTGCACATTTCAGATGAATCGGTAATTGGCCTGAAGGAAATGCTCCCGCAACTGAGGCTACTTTTATTTCAGTTCCCTCAACCATTTCTTTTACAAAAGATACAAAAGGAGGATAAATGCAAACTGCTGCAACTCCTTTTATTCCTTCGCCCATTTCAGGTAAGGAAAGTGCTTTCTCGCAGAGTTGTTCTACGCGGTCGGCATTGTCGGAGCCTTCTAATGTCGTAATGTCAACGTAATTAAGTATTTCAATCAGTTTATTTCTATCAGGAAGGCCTTGTGCCTCTACTTCTGCGCGAATAGCGTCAACGGCTTGTTTCACGCTATTTTCATCTACAGGAAGGATTGTTGATATATCGATCATAGTATTTGTTTTTTGATGATTCAAAGATACGCATAATCGAAAAGAGGTTGGTCAAACATTTTGACCAACCTCTTTTCGATTATGCGTATCTTCTTTCTAATTCATTCTTTTCTGATTATTCATATCCAAAATGACGCAGTGATCTTTCATCATCGCGCCAGTCTTTGGTTACTTTAACGAAAAGTTCCAGAAATACTTTTTGTCCTAAAAAAGTTTCCATGTCTTTTCGGGCATCTGTTCCGAGGCGTTTTATCGCAATACCACCTTTTCCGATAATGATACTTTTCTGTGTGTCGCGTGCCACATGTATTGTTGCCGCAATACGTGTAATCTTTGGTTCTTCAACAAACGACTCAATGACTACCTGCACAGAATAGGGAATCTCTTGTTTGTATAACAATAAGATTTTTTCACGGATAATCTCAGAAACAAAGAAGCGTGTACTCCGATCTGTTAGCTCATCTTTTGGATAGTATGGAGGACTCTCGGGTAGAAGTTCAAGAATTTTAGTGAGGACGGATTCAAGATTAAAATTATGTAGTGCTGAAACCGGGATACAGGTTGCTTTTGGAAGAAGCGCTTGTAGTTCGGTGAGTTTTTGCATGGCTACATCCTGTTCGCATTGATCAATTTTGTTCAGCAATGCAATAACAGGTATTGTTGAGTTCTGAATACGCTCTATTGTTTCTGGTTCCAGCTCTTTTTCGTTGACTTCTGTAACAAAAAGTATAATATCTGCATCCTCCAGCGCAGTCTCAACAAACTTCATCATCGACTTGTGCAGTTCGTAATGTGGTTTAACAATACCCGGTGTGTCAGAGAAAACTATCTGAAAATCATCACTATTAACGATCCCAAGGATACGATGACGTGTCGTTTGAGCCTTTGGCGTGATGATAGATAATTTCTCGCCAACCAATGCGTTCATAAGTGTTGATTTCCCGACATTTGGCTTGCCAATAATATTTACAAATCCTGATTTGTGTTCCATTTATTAAATAATTCTTAAATAAATTTGTTTTGCAAAGAAACTACTTATATCTTTGCACTCGTTAATCAAGGACAAGAAAAATATTAAAAACATATAGTGCGGGATGGAGCAGTGGCAGCTCGTTGGGCTCATAACCCAAAGGTCGTAAGTTCGAATCTTGCTCCCGCTACCAACGAAAGGAACCAATTTTGGTTCCTTTTTTTACATTTACCCAAATTACACCGTGCAGATTTTCTGTACAGTATTAAACACCTGTGGAATGAGTAACATAGTAGCTATTGTTGGACGACCTAATGTTGGGAAGTCTACACTTTTTAATCGTTTGATTGGAGAACGTCAAGCGATTGTTGATGCAACCAGTGGCGTTACCCGTGACAGGCATTATGGCCGTTCGGAGTGGATTGGATATGAATTTTCTGTTATCGATACAGGTGGTTACCTGATGGGTTCTGATGATATCTTTGAAGAAGAGATCAGAAAACAGGTTCAACTCGCTATTGATGAAGCAGATGTTATTCTTTTTTTAGTAGATGTTACTGAGGGTGCAACCCCAATGGATGACGATGTTGCTGATATGCTTCGTCGTCAGAAAAAACCTGTAATCCTGGTTGCCAATAAGGTTGATACACACCAGAAAAGCCATGAAGTTTCTGATTTCTATTCATTAGGATTAGGCGAAATATATGGAATATCTTCTGTAAATGGTTTGGGTACCGGTGAGTTATTGGATGAAGTTGTTACTCATTTTGAATCTAAAACTGAAAGTGAAACCACTGCAGAGAAAGATGATCTTCCCAAAATATGTGTTGTGGGTCGTCCAAATGTAGGTAAATCCTCTTTTATAAATGCATTGTTAGGTATAGATCGTAATATAGTTACTGATATTGCCGGCACTACACGCGATTCTCTTTATACTCGTTATAATGCTTTTGGTTTTGATTTCAATCTTGTTGATACGGCTGGATTACGTAAGAAATCGAAGGTGTCAGAAAATATTGAATTCTATTCTGTAATGCGTTCTATCCGAACCATTGAAAGCAGCGATGTTGTCATTCTTATGATTGACGCTACTGCTGGTTTTGAAGCGCAGGATTTAAATATATTTTCATTGGCAGAACGAAATAGAAAAGGTATCGTTATTCTTGTCAATAAATGGGATTTGGTTGAAAAGACAAATCAGACACACCTGGAGGTTGAAGCATTGATTCGTGAAAAGATAGCTCCTTTTAGTGATGTTCCAATTATTTTCACATCTGTTACAACTAAACAACGTATTTTCAAAGCACTAGAAGTAGCTCATGAGGTATATAGAAATTACTTCCAGGAAATTACTACTTCAAAGTTAAACGACTACTTCCAGCCTATTTTAGAGCATAATCCACCCCCTGCTCATAAGGGAAAGCTTGTTAAAATCAAATATGTTACCAAATTACCTACACGATTCCCTGGTTTTGTCTTTTTTGCAAATCTTCCTCAGTATATTAAAGATTCGTATAAACGTTTCCTTGAGAATAAATTGCGAGAGCATTATAATTATACAGGCGTTCCAATCGAAATATTTATTCGCAAGAAATAATTTCTGCTGTGGCCGATTCAATACGCATCGATAAATGGTTATGGACTGTCAGGCTATATAAAACACGTAGTCTGGCAACTGATGCCTGTAAATCAGGTAAGATAAAACTGGATGGACAAAGTATTAAACCAGCTCGCGAGATAAAAGTAGGGGATGAGATTTTTGTAAACCAGAACCCATTAATGAAAAAAGTAAAGGTTCTTGGTTTTCCTCCAAACCGTTTGTCAGCTAAGCTGGTTCCCGAATATATGGAAGATCTCACAACCCCCGAAGAATATGATCGGGTAAAGCATATGCGAGAAACCAATATGGAGTTTCGCCCACACGGTATTGGGCGCCCAACGAAGAAACATCGTCGTTTAATAGATAAACTGAAAGACGACGATAATAATGAGGATTGGTAGGAAAAAATACAATAGCAAATTTTAGCTTATCATCATTCAATCCTTCTTCTATTTTCAGGATAAATCGCCCATACAATTTACCTATGCAGATGGGTTTGTCCATAGTATCTCCATACTTTGTCCATACTTCCTCCATACTTAGTCCATACCTATAAGATATGGAGAAACTATGGAGAAACCTTCGAGAAAGTATTGACAATACCATCTGCTTGGAGGTGATTTATTATCTTTTTACCAGCTTCGTAGATTTAGTAATGATGTTTTTTTCCTTTCCGTTCTACTAAGGCTAATAGTCTACTGTCTAATAAACCATCAGAACCAGTCCTTTTAAGTATTGGCCTTCTGCATGAAATATGTTGATAGGATGGTCGGCTGGCTGTGTTAGCTGGTGTAATACTTTGACTTCGCGACCGCTTTCAATGGCTGCTGCCATCACTGCTGAGTAGAATTGTTGTTTGTCTACGACTTGAGAGCAGGAGAATGTAAATAGGATGCCTCCTGGTGCGATTTTCTCAAAAGCCTGTTTATTTAATTTAATATATCCTTTAATTGCTTTATGACGCGAGTCCATGTGTTTGGCAAAGGCTGGAGGATCTAAAATAATTAAATCGTAAGTCTCTTCCATCTCCTCAAGAAATCGTTTTGCGTCTATGGTAAATGCCTGATGTCTTCCGTCATTTAATCCATTTAATAAAACATTTGTCTCAACACCTGAAATCGCTCTGGCAGAACTATCTACTGAATGTACTAATGTTGCTCCTGCCGAAAGTGCATATATCGAGAATCCGCCTGTATAGCAGAAGGTATTCAATACTTTACGGCCTTTTGCATATTGCTGTAATAGTTTTCTATTTTCTCGCTGATCTAAAAAGAAACCGGTCTTTTGACCATCTTCCCAGTTTGCTTTAAAATGTAAATTGTTTTCAACTACTTCTTCGGTGCCTGATTCTCCATACAAGTAACTATCTACAACTTTGAAATCTGTGTTTTTAGCCATTGTATCGGCACTCTTATCGTAAATAGCTTTTAATTTTTCTCCATAGAGATGTTTTAGCGCTTCCGCAATCATGGGTTTGGCATCATGCATAAATGCCGAATGTGTTTGCATCACGGCAGTTCCATTATAGAAATCAA
This sequence comes from Bacteroidota bacterium, assembly GCA_013390605.1. Taxonomy (GTDB): domain Bacteria; phylum Bacteroidota; class Bacteroidia; order Bacteroidales; family Cfx3-03; genus Cfx3-03. Next base: position 24,800 of record JACAUB010000001.1, read on the forward strand.
TAATCAGCCCTGGAAGTAAGTCGCCTTCCGAAAAGATTAACCGGTAGCAATTTGTTACGGTATTATCTGTCAGGCCTGCTGCGTAACGCAACATAAAAGCCTGTTGTAATTTGGCATTCCACCAATTTTGATCAGGGTCGATTCTTGAGAACGAACATATTTTAACGGTAATAGAACCTGGAAGGGCATAACCTGAGGCTAGATATTTTTCGTTTTCAGAAAATATTTCAACCCAATCGCCTTCTTTAATTCCTTTTTCAGCACGTTTGACAGCACCCGAAAATATCCACGGATGAAAACGACGAACGGCCTCATCGCGGCCGTTCGCTAAATATATTGATTGGTATTTACCCATTGATCAAGTTTTGTGTAAAGATAATCAGAATAGTTGATACGAGGCTTATCGGTTAAATAACAAGCGTTCGCCCCTAACACTTTCGTCAAAAGTATCGTTCTCAAATGCCAACCTCCCATTAATAAATGTATGGGTTACTTTCGAATGGAAAACTTGTCCTTCGAATGGCGACCATCCACATTTATAATAAATATTTTGCGGTGTAACTTCCCACTCTTTATTCATGTCTATCAGCACTAAATCAGCTTTATAACCTTCTCTGATGAATCCTCTATCGGCTACCTGAAAACATATAGCAGGAGCATGGCACATTTTTTCAACTACCTTTTCAATCGATATCTTACCCTGTCTGCTTAGCTCTAACATTGCTGTCAAAGAATGCTGTACCAATGGTCCCCCAGAAGGTGCTTGCAGATACTTTTTGTTTTTTTCTTCCAATGAATGTGGCGCATGATCTGTAGCAATAACATCAATTCTGTCTTCAAGAAGTGCCTCAAGCAAGGCTGCACGATCGGATGGTGTCTTTATGGCTGGGTTCCATTTTATTCGGTTACCCAGTCTTTCATAATCCTCGTCACTAAACCATAAATGATGAACGCATACTTCTCCGGTAATTTTTTTATCAGCTAATGGGATGTCATTGTCAAATAATATCATCTCATGTGTCGTCGATAAATGCAAAATATGTAGTCGGGTTCCGAATTGTTTTGCAAGACTAACGGCTAGTGATGACGATTTGTAACAAGCCTCTTCACTTCTAATCAATGGATGGGCAGATAAAGGAACATCGTCGCCATACTCTTTGCGAAATGCTTCCGCATTTGCTTTAATGGTGGGTTCATCTTCACAGTGTGTTGCAACTAATGTGTGTGCTTTTTCAAAAATAGCAGCTAACACTTCAATATTGTCGACCAACATATTTCCGGTAGATGCTCCCATAAATACTTTGATGCCGCAAACTGTTTTTGGGTCCGTTTTTAAAACCTCTTCCAGATTATCATTAGAGGCCCCCATATAGAATGAGTAATTGGCCATTGATTTTTGAGCACCCAGCTTATATTTTTCTTCCAATAAGTCTTGTGTCAATGTCTGAGGGTTTGTGTTGGGCATCTCCATAAAGGAGGTAACTCCTCCGGCTACAGCAGCTCTGCTTTCTGTATAGATCTCTCCTTTATAAGTTAATCCCGGTTCACGAAAATGTACCTGATCGTCAATTACACCCGGAATAAGATATTTATAACCAGCATCTATTATCTTTGTTGTTGCACCAAGAGAGAGATGATGGTTCAGCTGCTCTTCATATATTCCAGTAATGAGATCGTTTTTAATAGCGACTGCTCCTCGAAAGGTTTTCCCCTCATTAACAATAACAGCGTTTACAATTAGAATGTCGGGTGCTTGATTATTCATGATCTTATCTTTTGTGCAAAGGTAAACACTGCAAAACAAAATAGGTTGTTAATTCGTCAGTAAATAATTTTTAAAGTAAGGTCTGATGGAGCTCGCATGTTAGGGTTACACTGGTGTTTATGTTTGTGGAGCATGCTTGTTTCATAAAAAAAGGCAAGGGGTTGAAACCTTGCCTTAGAAATATTTTAGATTTGAGGATTAATTAACTACTCGTTTTACATTTTTTAGACGAAGTCGAAGAACCCCTAATACAGCTTCTTTAAAAATATGTGAACTCATTTTTGATACACCTGCAGTACGGTCAGTAAAAATGATCGGAACTTCAGCAATTTTAAATCCCATTCTCCAGGCGGTATATTTCATCTCAATTTGAAAGGCATAGCCAACAAATTTAATTTTCTCAAACGGAATAGCTTCAAGTACTCTTCTGGTGTAGCATTTAAATCCTGCTGTAGCATCCATAATTGGCATGCGCGTGATAAATCGGACATACATAGACGCTACATACGACATCAAAACTCTTCCCATTGGCCAGTTTACTACATTTACTCCTTTAATATAGCGGCTTCCAATGGCGACATCAGCACCTTTATGAGCACAGGCATCATAAAGTTTTTCTAAATCTTCGGGGTTATGAGAGAAATCTGCATCCATTTCAAAGATATATCCATACTCATGTTTGAGTGCCCATTTAAAACCATGTATATAGGCTGTTCCTAAACCGAGTTTTCCTTTTCGTTCTTCTATATATAAACGGTTAGGGAATTTTTCAATTAGTTTATGAACAATAGCAGCTGTTCCATCTGGCGAATTGTCTTCAATAATTAATATATCAAAGTGTTTCTCCAGAGAGAAAACTTTTCTAATAATACGCTCAATATTCTCGAGCTCGTTATAGGTTGGAATAATTACTAAGCTATCACTCACGTTGCCAATTTTTTTAGAGGACAAATTTAACGAATTCAAACTGTCTAACAATTTAATAAGTTAGACTTTCAGAAATTTTAACAGTTTTATCTGCTTTTCTTTTCGATTAAAATATACGAAGGTAAATGATCACTATATCCACCAAGATACTTGGTTCCGGCATAAGTTCTCCATGGTGTTCCTTTGTATTTGCCTTCTTGTTCAAGCAGATATGGCTCTTTGTAAATCTTTGCGGCCGAATAATGATATTCTTTTTTAGACGCTTTTACCAAACCTGATGAAACAATAAATTGATCAAATAAGTTCCATTTTCCTTTGTATTCAAGGGTGCCATTTCCATCAGCGAATAACTTTATCATCGGATCAAAAAGATCGCCCCGATGAGTATCTTGTTCATTGGCTTTTGCCTTCAAATATTTGCTGATACTTTCATTCGTTGGATCATCATTCAAATCGCCCATGATAATAATCTTTGCTTTAGGATCAATTTTCATCAATGAATCAGCAAGCGATCTGCATAGACGGGCAGCTGCATTTCTTAACGGAGCACTTCGTTCCTCTCCTCCCATACGCGAGGGCCAGTGATTAACAATAAAATGTAATGGTTTATTATCAAAAATACCTGATACAACTAATTGGTCGCGAGTCAAAAAATTGGGAAGGCTGTCAACTTTAAGTGGTGCTTTATGCGTAGCCGTTACTTTAAACAAATCCTGACGATAAATTAATGCAACATCAATACCTCTTTTATCAGGAGAATCAAAATGAACGATTCCATAATTTGCTGATTTAAGTGCAGGCGACTTAATCAAGTCCTCAACTACTCCACGGTTTTCAACTTCAGCCAAGCCGATAGCTAATGGTAATTCTCCAACCTGTTCTATGCCTATTTTACTCATCACCTCTGATAGATGTTGTATCTTTAATTGATAACGGGCTGTATTCCATTTTGAAGGAGCACCTGGTGTGAATTCAGTATCATCAACATTAGGTTGATCAATTGTATCGTATAGATTTTCAGTATTGTAGAAGGCAATGGTAGCTAATTTGAATTTTTGAGCAACACCAGTAAAGGTGAGCAAAACAAAAAAAGCAGAAAATAGTAGAATATTTTTCATGTAATATTCGATTAACAGATGTAGTTTCGGGTGGATAAGTATCCTACAAAGATAATCACTTCATCAAACAAAAATGCATGAATTATTTTTATTGAGAATCTTCAAAAGAGTGTTCATATTCGATCATGTTATATCCCTTATGTCATAGCTTTTAAAGTGAATAATTATTATAGATGCATAATATCAGGCAGATAGGAAACGAAAAAAATTATGGCATTAAATATGTATAACCTAATGACATAAACTAATTATTACTACACCATGCCTGTTAAAACTATGGAAGATATTGTATCGAAAGGCTTTACTTCTTATCTTTACGACCAAAAGAATAAATTTGTGATACGCACACGAAATATTGAACGTGTTTTTAGTACAGATGAAGTTGAAACCATAGCACTTGAACAGGTTAATCTTGAAATTACTGGTGGAGAGTTTGTTGCAATTATGGGTCCTAGTGGTTGCGGTAAATCTACATTGTTAAATATTCTGGGTCTACTTGATTATCCAACAGATGGCGAATACTTTTTCATGGATGACGAGGTCTCTTATATACCTGAAAGGAAAAGAGCGCAACTAAGAAAAATGCATATAGGTTTTGTTTTTCAAAACTTTAATTTGATTGAAGAACTTACTATTTATGAAAACATTGAGCTTCCTTTAATTTATCTGGAGGTTGAGCATGCTATTCGTAAACAGAAGGTGGAAGCCATTATGGAAGAGATGCGAATTACTCATCGTAGGAATCATTTTCCATCACAATTATCTGGAGGTCAACAACAGAAAGTAGCTGTGGCTCGTGCTGTTGTTGCAGAACCCAAATTGATTCTTGCTGACGAGCCAACCGGAAATCTTGATTCCTCTAATGGTGAAGAGGTAATGAGTCTTCTGGCTCGTTTAAACCAAAGTGGGACTACTATTGTAATGGTTACTCATTCACAGCGTGATGCTGAATATAGTCGTCGTATTATTCGCCTGTTTGATGGAAAGATTGTAACAGAGAATATTCAACAACCCTTTTATCTTTAACGATTTAGTTTCTTTTAATAAAAGGTATAGCGGGTATTCTGTTTGAATTAATATCAAAACTAAAATAAATTCAGGATGAAGCCTGTAATGCTGCATCATTATGTTCGGTTGGTTATTCGTAATATTGTAAGAAATAAATTTTATTCCTTCCTCAATATTATTGGTCTCACCATGGGGATTGTTACTGCTGCCTTTATTTTGATGTATATTCTTGACGAGCTTTCTTACGATCGATACAATCTTAAATATAAGCGTGTTTACAGAATTGAGTGTCAGCTCTCAGTTAATGGGAAGTTGAATAATTATGCAAAAATAGGAGGCCCATATGCACCTACCTTGAAGGATATGTCGCCAGCCATTGAAAAAGTTGCCCGTTTTGTTTCATTGCATAGTGTCATTCTAAGAACAGGTGAACGAATGTTTCATGAAACAGGGATCTTTTTTACTGATCAATCTGTTTTCGACATCTTTACTTTAAAGAGGGTATATGGCAATCTGAATCATGCATTGATAAGCCCATATACCGCTGTTTTAACCCGTTCTACCAGTGAAAAATATTTTGGAAAAGCAAATCCAGTTGGAAAGTATATTACCACAACAAATAATCGGCATTATCTGATCATGGCTGTGATTGAAGATGTCCCTCATAATTCGCACTTGAAATTTGATGGACTCTTTTCATTAAATAGTCTTAAACGCACCTCTTCTCAGAACTCACCCGATACCCGAGTCGGTTGGAATTACTGGTTTTTAAACTACTATAGTTATATTCTATTAAGAGAGGGGGCATCCCCAAATCAATTAACTACAAGTACTAATGTATTGTATGAAAAGTATATGAGAAGTGAGGGGAAAAAATTTGATGCTACGTTTATTCCCATTTTAACACCATTAGCAGATCTACATTTAGGTGAACCCTTTCAGGAAGATCAGCAAACAGGAAGTATGAGTAATCTGTTCATTCTTGCCGGTATTGCTCTTTTGATATTATCTCTTGCTTCTATAAATTACATGAATCTTGCAACAGCAAGTGCAGTCACTCGAACGCACGAAGTTGGCATTCGTAAGGTATTAGGTTCGAAACGAAGTTTAATTGTCAGGCAGTTTATGTCGGAGGCACTAATATTTGCAATTATATCGACCTTTTTTACATTAGCAATTATCGAATTACTGCTTCCTGCTTTTAATGTTTTAGTTGAAAAGGATATCGTATTTGGTCCTATGCAACGTCCACTTCTTGTTGGTGGAATCTTATTAATTAGTCTGGTAACCGGCGCTTTATCTGGTATATATCCCGCTAATTATCTTTCAAATTATGAGCCTTATGCAGTTGTACGAAGTAGTTTCAGGCATGGAAAAATGGGAAGTAATCTTCGGAAAGGGTTAGTTACCATTCAATTAATTATATCGATTGGGTTGATCTTTAGTGCAATCACTGTTCGTAATCAATATACGTATCTTACAAATCGTTATTGTGGATTTAACTCAAAGGATATTATTACAGCTGATCTTCGTGATACTTCCTTTTTTAGAAAATATCCGGTTTTTCGAAAGAAATTACTTTCTAAACCTGAAATTATTAATGTTTCAACAAGTTCATCCGTTCCAGGAAATACACATTGGTTGTTTGTGGTTAAGCTTATTAAAAATAAAGTACTTCAGGATTTTGCATCCCGCGGTCTTTTTATAAATAACTCTTTTCTCGATTTATATCAGATATCACTTTTACAAGGCCATGTTCCACATGATACAATAACTCGGAAACAATCTATTTTAATAAATGAGGCAGCAGCTATAAAAATGGGGTGGCAAGGAAATGCAATTGGAAAAAAAATATTGATTTCTGACTTTGGAATAAATAATGATACATTAGATATTGTTGGTGTCGTTCGTAATTATAATTTCAACTCTTTACATACTGCTATTGAGCCATTAATCATTTTCTTGAGCAATCAGCGTGAAACAATGATAAGTATTAAATGTAAAGATGGGATGGGCGAAACTTTAATTCCTATGGTAAAAGAAACTGCGAGCCGGTTAGGGTTGAAAACTATTTTAAACTGCAAACTCCTCGACAATCAATTGAAGAATCAATATACTTTTGAAAAAAAAGTATCGCAACTGATCGTTCTATTGGCTATTCTTTCAGCTATTATTGCTGGAATAGGATTATTGGGTCTTACTTCTTTTATTACCCAAAAACAATCGAAAGAAAATGGAATCCGAAAAGTTTTAGGGGCTACCTCTGATCAGATAGTATTAAAAATATTACGGGAATTATTTATACCTGTATTCATTGCATATGTTATTGCAATTCCTCTGGCATGGATATTTACAAGCTTCTGGCTTAAAAGTTTTGCCTTTTATATTGTGCCTGGCTTTACCTCCTTGTTGATTACAGCAATTATCTCTTTTGGCGTAGCCCTTTTGTTTATGGTATTTCATATTGTAAAGGCTGCAATTTCTGAGCCTTATGTTTCTGTGAAATATGAATAAATGTGTCCGATATTGGACATTTGCCTTCGAAAACCGAACAGGTAAACTGTAATATAATATTATGTTTATAGTTAAGTGTCTAAAAAATAAGTAGATATAATTTATGGCACAATTAATGTTATTCTAGTAAGTGTTACAGAATGGTTAACTAACAAAAGATATAATACTTGCTAAACTACTTTAATCTTAAATAATACTTCTTGAATTAACTAAAAAATGCTACTCTTCTAATACTACACTTACTTGTGATTGCCGTTTTGTAAATTGTTATTTAACCATCATTTGCAGGTTGGTCTCGGTCATTTGAATCGGGACCAGCCTGTTGGATGGAAAGAGACCCCTTATCAACCACAAATATCATATCAACAAACTACTATGGCCGGCTTATTGAAGTCGGCTTTGGTTTTTTATGAACTAAACATTTTAGAAGTTTTTGCTCTATCTATCTTTCCTGAAGATGTATAAGTAAGTTGGGGCACAAAAAGTATCTGCTTAGGAGAATGGTATTGTGGACAAACTTCATTCGCCTTTTTTAATAGTTGTGCTGCTAACAAGTCATTAGACTCAGCTTCAATAATCATAACCGCTTGTTCACCAAGTAACGGATGTGGTATACCAGCTATAATAAATGGATAGGATACTTCATTCGAAAGAAGAAGTTCTATTTGCTCAGGAATTATTTTAATACCTCCAGAGTTGATCACAAAGTCAGCACGTCCTAACCATTTGAAATGTTGTTCATCTTGTAGTTCACATAGATCATTCGTTTGGACGCTTTCAATACCAAGTGGCGCTGTATTTATAAATAAACAACCACGATGATCTAACGAAAATCGAATTCCGGTTAATCCTTCATACAATAATGAAGCCAGTGATCCATTCAATCTCCTTAGCGCTACATGGCTCATCGTTTCAGTCATACCATAGCTTATATAACATGCCGTTGTACTTTTCTGAACTGAATTTAGCAAGCGGTTGGTTAGTGCTGCCCCGCCGATTAATAATTGTTCTGTTTTATCTATGCATCCCTCTTCTATGCAACGTTCTACTTGTAGAGGAACCATAGCTGCAAATTTCACTTTTTCGTGGATGCCCGATAACGGACACCCCTGAGGTGATACGGCAATCAAATGTAAGCCGCGTTCTATGGCTCTTACCAACATCATTTTTCCAGCGATATAATCTGCTGATAAACAAAGTAATGCTTTATCTAGCGGCTGTAATCCAAAGTAATCACAGGTTAGTTTGGCCGAAGCAAGCATGGATTCCTTTTTAAGATGAATGAGTTTTGGTTGCCCGGTGGAGCCTGAGGTTTTGGCTGTTACCTCTTCTGCATTATTTAACCAGTCTCTTAAAAAAGAAAAAACAGATTCAATCCATGATTCAGTATTTGTAATGGGGGCTCTATTCGCTCTTTTTAAAAGTGCCTCTCCCTGATAACAATCTTTTTCTATTTGCAGCGAAAAGGAAGGATGCATGGATTTATGAATTTAACACCCCCCAAGGGGTAGTTTTGTGATAATAAAGCCCTCCATTCTTGACAAATAGTGGCGATGATACATTATTATGGAAAAGTTGTCCGGTTCCAAGTCCTTGAGGGAGATTGTTTCTGTGAACATAAGTCCATTGTGCAATCGCATTCAAACCTATATTTGATTCCAATGCCGATGTAATCCACCAATCAGCTTGAAATTCATTAGCCAAACCAATCCATTCATTGGTTACACAGAAACCTCCAACGAGAGCAGGTTTAATGATGATGTAAGCAGGTTTTATCTCTGAGATAAGGTTTCGTCTATCTTTTTGAGTATTACAGCCAATAAGCTCTTCGTCCAGTGCAATGGGAATGGGCGAGATGCTACACAATTCAGCCATCGCCTCTATCTGTCCTTGCTTGATAGGTTGTTCTATTGAGTGAATAGAAAACTCAGAAAGACGATTTAGCTTTTCTAAAGCCAGGTTGGGAGCAAAAGCACCATTTGCGTCTACTCTGATTTCAATATCCTGAACTGCATATTCTCCTCTTATAAAAGATAGTAATGATAACTCTTCTTCAAAATCGATAGCTCCGATTTTAAGTTTAATACATTTAAAGCCATCCTCTATTTTTTTACGAATACTGAGCAACATTTTCTCTTTACTTTCCATCCAGATCAACCCATTAATGGGTATGGAATCATCTCCATTCGTAAATGCGGAAGGGAATAAAATCTTAGAATCATTACTTAGTAGATCGGCCATTGCCGTTTCAAGTCCAAAGCGAATAGAAGGCCAGTCAGCTAAAAGAGTAGAAATATTTAAAATGTAGTCATCAATATTTTGACAAACTTCAGCCATCTTTGTTGCATATCCCACACAGTCATCGTGGCTTAACCCTCTGAAGATGGCGCATTCGCCAATTCCTTTTTTTGAAGGATTTAATGCATCGTAAATTTCCAGAAACCATGTTTCTTTTCTTCTTAAGATGCCTCTGGATGTGCCTGCATCAAAACGAAAGTCAAGGTAATAAGGAAAACAGCGAGCAACCATATCGAAAGGTTTTTATCTGTTTTGATTAAATAATAAACCCTAATCCGAATAGCACCGAGAATAAAAGTGTACACAAAGCCAATACTTTTAATTCCGGATCCAATAAAGAGGGTTCTTTATTTTCCCAAACTCTTTTTAAATGCAGGACGAGTGGGATAAATGCAAGGACGTATAAAAAATTATGCCACGATCCAAAGTTGATCAAAACATAAACACTTGCTAATACAAATGCTATGACAATCAATAGGATATGATAAATTTTAGCTACTTTACTTCCAATCATCACCACTATTGTTCTTTTTCCCGATCGTTCATCATTGATGATATCACGCATATTATTAATATTCAGCACACCTACACTGAGAAATCCTACTGATATCGCTGGTAGAAAAATTGAAAAGGGAAGTGTATTGGTTTGCAGAAAATAGGTGCCCACTGTTCCAGCTAATCCGAAAAAGATAAATACATACAGATCACCTAACCCTCTGTAACCAAACGGATTTTTACCAACAGTATATTTGATAGCGGCAACAATAGCGGCAATACCTAGTAATAGAAAAAGGAGACCATAGCTCATTTCAAGATGGTGGGTGCCCGCATATATTAGAAAAACTCCACTGATAAATGCTAAGCCAGCAAAGATTAAAACCATCCGTTTCATTTCTTGTGGACTGATAACACCACTTTGAATAGCTCTAACCGGACCAACCCGCTCGTCATTATCAATTCCATTTGCAGAATCGCCGTAATCGTTAGATAGATTAGAGAGAATCTGGAGAAAAAGTGTTGTCACAGCAGCTAATATAGCTACAGCCCAGCTAAATGATTGATGAGTAACAGCCAGCATGCTGGCGAGGATAATACTCGACAGCGCCAGAGGTAATGTTCTCAAGCGAAAGGCGTGAACCCATGCGTGTGTTTTATTTGTCATAGATTAAGGGAACTTCGGATATTTTTTGAAATCGGGATCTCTTTTTTCAAGGAAAGCTTTCTTTCCCTCTTGTGCCTCCTCGGTCATATAGTAAAGAAGAGTTGCATTTCCAGAGAGTTCCTGAATACCGGCTTGTCCATCTAATTCAGCATTAAAAGCCGACTTTAGCATTCGGATAGCCAAAGGACTTCTTTTCTGAATAGTTTGGCACCATTCAACTGTAGTGTCTTCAAGCTGATCTAGCGGAACAACTTTATTGACCATTCCCATATCCAGCGCCTCCTGAGCGGAATACTGATTACAGAGGAACCAGATCTCTCGTGCTTTCTTTTGACCAACATGACGGGCAAGGTATGAAGCTCCAAATCCACCATCAAAACTGCCTACTTTAGGACCTGTTTGTCCAAATATAGCATTTTCAGAAGCGATAGATAGATCACAGATTACATGTAAAACATGTCCGCCTCCAATGGCAAAACCATTCACCATAGCTATCACTACCTTTGGAATCGATCTGATCTGGCGCTGAAGATCTAGTACATTTAAGCGGGGAACACCATCTTTTCCTACATAGCCTCCCGTGCTTTTATAATTCTGATCGCCACCTGCGCAAAAAGCTTTGTCGCCTTCTCCGGTTAAAATGATCACATCAATCTCAGCGGTCTCACGACAAATCTGCATTGCATCTGACATTTCTGAAACCGTGGTTGGAGTAAACGCGTTACGATAACGCGGACGGTTAATGGTAATTTTAGCAATACGTTCAAAGAATTCGAAACGAATCTCTTCATACGGCTTTATGGTTTTCCAATTACGTGACATATTCATCCAATTATTCAAATACAGGTAAAAAGATTTATTTATTATGACTCTTTACAGCAATAAATTTAAAATATGAAGACAATACTTCTGCATTATCTTCTGATGGTGTAAAGATTTCGAGTAAAGAGGCACTTACAGTTTTTTGAAAAAACAAAGGTAATTGTTCTTTAAGTTCTTCAACTGAGTGAGCCGAAGAATAATTTAAGTTATAGGCAGCGGCTATGTGGGGTGCTGTAAAACTGTGCCGGGTCTCGAAAAATCTTTCCAACTCATCAACACCCGAAGGTCCTTCAATGATTCTAAAGATTCCACCTCCTCCATTATTTATCAGGATGATGCGTAGGTTTGCAGAAAGATGTTGATGCCAGAGTCCGTTTGTATCATAAAAAAAGGCCATATCTCCTATGATAAGCGTAGTCAGGTTTCCTGAACCTATTGCTGCTCCGGCTGCTGTAGAAACACATCCATCAATTCCACTAGTCCCCCTGTTTCCAAAGTAATGGAGTTGCTTTGTCGGTTTGAATAGTTGTGTATAACGTACCGGAGTACTATTTCCCATTTGCAGATCACTATTTTCAGGTATTTTTGATAAAATAGTCTCAAATACTTTCATGTCCGACCATCTCAAATCTTTAACATATTCTTGATGTGCTGTTTCTGCAATTCTGTCTTTTTCAATCCATTCAGATTTATAAGTTGAGGAAACAGAAACAACCCTCTCTACCAGTTGATTCAAAAAGACCTCAGGCGAAAGTGGAATATGCAAAGTTAAACTTTGATATGTGTCGGTGTGAAATACATCAGGGTCTATATGCCAGTGATGGATTGGCTTGGTCTTCCTGATAAACGCTTTTATCTTTTTAGAGATGACAGGTCCTCCGAATGTAATGAGTAGATCCGGCGAAAAAGCCACCTCTTCTGTTGATGAGATGGTAGATAGAACGCGGTCAATACAGTTGATTACCGGTTGTGCTATTAAGTTGGAAGTGGTTTCTGTTAGTACAATTACCGATTCGTCTTTTAATAGCGGTTTTATCAATTCAGATATCTTGTTATCAGGCGAAAGTCCTCCACAAATGATCATCTTTTTTTTGCAACTTGCCCAGGAATCAATCAGACACAAAAGTTCTTTCTCCGGGAGGGCAGATGAAATCGTTAATGTTGTGGATGGCTTAACCGAAAGAGCAGACGCCTCTTCCAACCTATAGAGAGGTTCTCTTAGGGGAACATTAATATGTACTGGTCCTTTAACGTCACTCAACGCAATGTCCAATGTCTCTGCTACCAATCGTTGTAAAAACCAGAAGTCGGCATCTGCCGAAGGCTCCTGCGGTAACGTTATTGAACGACGAACATAATTCTCGAAGATATTATGTTGCTTGAGTGCTTGTCCATCAGCCTGGTCTATCCACTCAGCCGGACGATCAGCTGTTATAGCGACCAAAGGAATACGCTGGTAATAAGCTTCCGCCAGCGCCGGTGCATAGTTTAAAGGGGCTGTGCCCGAGGTGCAGACAACGGCAGTTAATCGACCGGTCTGCTGAGCCATTCCCAAGGCGACAAAGGCAGCACTACGTTCATCAGGAACCACATAACAGGTAAAGTCTGCATCACGTGCAAATTCTATTACCAATGGAGCGTTACGCGATCCCGGTGATATGATAATATCAGTCAACCCTTTGGCTTTGCAAATGGCAACTAATAGACGTACTCCTTTTTTATTTGTGTGCATTTGGATAATTTCCTGCTAAGATGCTCAATTTATCAATAACACTTAACAATGTGAGCGCTTTAAAGTTTGTTTCTTCCCATTCTTCTGTCGGATTTGAGGCCGCTGTAATTCCACCACCTACAAATAGGGAGGCTTTACCATTTAGCCATCGCATACAACGCAGATTGACATAAAGTTCTAATTCTTCGTGATTAACAAGGCCAAGATATCCGGCATAATATTCACGCGAATGAGGTTCTATTGATCGTATTGTTTGAAATGCTTTTTCTTTTGGTAATCCGCAAACGGCTGGGGTTGGATGCAATTCTTTAATCAGTTGTTTTATGTCCGTTTCTGGAGACACTTTAAACCGGATATCTGTTTTTAGATGAACCAGATTTCCGGCTTGTATCGGTTGTGGTCCATCGCAATCTATTTCAGCAATACCTGCATTTGTGAGCACATTAAGAATAAAACTGGTTACCAATTGTTGTTCTTCAAGTTCTTTTTTATTCCAGTTTTTTATATCAGGAAGCTCTCCTTCAAAGGGACGGGTTGCCGCAATCGAAGTCGTGTGAACAGTATTGTCTTTAAGATAGAGTAGTCTTTCTGGCGTTGCGCCAAGCCAGGTAAAGACTCCAGGAATATGAATGAGTGAAATAAAGGCTGCAGGATACTTAGAACAGAGTTCATTAAAGAGGGCAGGAGCCATTTCCTCCGAAAGTTCGTTCAGATCAATCCTTCTTGATAGCACTACCTTATGCAACTCCTGATTTTGCATTAAGGATGTCAATATGTTAATCCTATCGCAATATATGGATTTATTATCAGGTTCATCAGTAGGTAGTGTAATAGATGGAATGATATTTTTATAGAATATTGATTCAGTCGAATCTAAAGGTTCAGGATAGAAAGCTAGCCTAGGAAAGGAAGCGTATTCCTGAAAAGGGGAAAACACAAAGGATGATTGTTCGGGGAGTTCTCCATTTGGAATTATCTTAACAGAAGCTGCAAACCCTTCGGGGTTTGATGTTCCCGGTTTTCGCCATATTACAAAAGGCCGGCGATTCATTAAATGCGTCAGATCAAAAAGAGGGTCAATATTTATGGGGTCCGTTATCATGGAGAAATTATGCCTTCAAAATCATGTTTGTAAGGCGACAAACACTCACAAGCTTATCTTGTTCATTTTTTATGGTAATTTCTATAACATGAGACAGGTTGCCGCGATGTATAATTTTGGCAATTGCAAAGACCATTCCTGATTTAACACTTCTGACATGGTTTGCATTTATCTCCATCCCTTTGGCTGTGAAGCCAGAGTCTTTTAGTAAAGCAACACTAAGAGCACTACCTACAGATTCTGCCAAAGCTAATGTTGCCCCCCCATGTAAAATCTGCATGGGTTGCCATGTAGTATGGTTAACCGGCATGGATGCACAGAGATAGTCCTCCCCAACCTCAGTATAAACAATGTTAAGGTGTTCCATTAGGGTTCCTGGACAAAGAGCGTTTAGTTCATCAATAGTCATCATAGGTAAAGAGCAGATCAAGCTGCTTATTTAGTATTCAAATGTAAATGTTTTCTGCGTTTCTCGTAGTAGCGCATTCCTTCATCATTTACAATCCCACGGATGAAGTTATCAAACATGGCATCAAAGAGTGTATTAAAAGAGTATTGATCCGAAGGAAAGAAATCGGGGTTATGAATATCAATTAACCGACTAATGTATAATCGTGCTAAAAGCTCAACACTAATATCATTTCGATAGATCTCCTGACTAATTCCTTTGAAAATATTTATTTTAATCTTTTCGAAGATAAAGTTAATTCTTTCTTCAATATGATGTTGATAAAGTTTTGGGTAAGTAGTTTTCAAACTAAACGTTAAAGAGGGCGTTACATCTTTAAACCGATCGCTGACTTCGCGTCCTACGGTCAATAAGATGTCAATGGCATTAACCCCTTCAAAGTCGTACGTCTCAAAAATATCCTGAAAGCTTTGGCGTTCAAAAGAAAGAATCTTTTCTACCAGGTCGTAGTCAGTAGCAAAAAATTGCTTTAACTGTTCAACGGGAACTTCCATTTTCTCTGAAACCTCTGAAATAGAATAATTCAAAAGTTTCTGTGAATAGGCCAATTCTCTAATACCTTCCAGGGTTTTACGGAGATCGTCGTTCATTGAGTCAAATTTAATTTGGAATATTTTTGCAAAGCGTGCAAAGTTAGCAAACTTTATATAAATGCAATGAAATGTGGCACAAAAAGCTTTACAAATTTGCACATTACTAAGTGATAAATCAATTATATAAAAATGTATAAATATAAATAGTCCATAAAAAATAGATTTTAGATCGCTATAGATCAATATTTAATAAAATATATGGGAATAACGTTCTAAAAAATGACTAATTAAAATGTGTGATGAATTGAGTAAAAACAAAAAAAGCCCACTATCATTAATAACAGTGGGCTTTTTCAATTAAAGCATTTTATCTAAAAGGTAAGATTGAAGTTGATTTTGCTTGCGACCGGAAACTTTTTGGTTTTAATAGTTACTACGCCATTCCGGTCTGTCTGATCAAAATACCAGCCTTCAGCAGCAGTAGCAAATTTTTCTTTCGACTTGCTACCCTTTGCTGTTTCTGCATTGATCAGGATGCGATGGGGTTTCTTTGCAACATGAATCTGAAGTAGATAAACACGTTCCTGAAGTTTCCCTTTATATTCACCCTTGCTCGGATTGATCGTAAACAGTATAGGCTGCACGCCATCACACTCTCCAGTGCATTCAAAGAGCTGTTTCGCAAAAGCGCCTTTTCTGTGTTCACGGGTTAGTCCATCATCTTCGTAGAGTGTAAAGTTGCTTTGTCCTGCAGGGTAGATATCAAGCGTCAGCGTATCTGCAGCACGTTCTGCGTCATACATCATCTGTGGATAGAGTGGTAAAATAGCGCCTCCTCTTACAAATAAAGGAAGTTTATCCAGCGGTGCAGGATAATTGTTGAGGGTCTTTCCTCCAGAAATGGTTTCACCACTCCAATAGTCAAACCATTTTCCTTCTGGTAAATAAATGCCATCGCGTTTTCCTTCTGATTTATAGACGGGAGCTACAAGTAATGATTTTCCCAGCATATACTCATACTTAGTTTTTTCTTCTCCCCATGTCAAGGTGTCTTTTGGAAACTCCAATAATAATCCCCTAACAGCAGGTACTCCTGTTTCGTAGGCCTCATTACAAAGTGTATACATATATGGCGTGAAACGTTGTTTCAACATCAGATACTTGCGATTGATAGAAGTATAGGGCTCTCCAAATAACCAGGGTTGTTTATCCACAATCTTGTTCTTATTATTTGATGCCCATCCACTCATTGTCATGAAGACAGGGGTGAAACATTTCCATTGTATGTCGCGTGTATAGGTTGAATCACTTCCACCAAAGATGCCATCAACGTCACCTGTAGCACAGTTTTGTGCAGATAATCCAGATCCTACCAACGTTGGGATATGCCATTTAATATAGTTCCAGCTTCCACTCTGGTCGCCTGTCCATAACACCGAATGGCGATGACTCCCGGCCCATCCGCAAACTGACCATACAAACCCACGTGCATCGCTGTTGTTTTCGATGCCTTCATAAGCCGATTTAACACCATCGATTGCAAATTTGTATCCCGGTCCAACCCAGGCAACATCTAGTTTACAGAGACGAGTGCCATATTCTCCCACTTCGCGGGCAATCTTTTCTACACCGCTTTCTGTCCAGAGGCCTGTGTAGAAGCCGCGTTTGTGAAGTTCTTTTACCACAGAATCCAGTTTGGTATATCCACATCCATAGCCATCGTTCGGCAGAATCCATCCTCTGGGCATGTTGTTTTTGATGTAATTGTCAGCAATCAGTTTAATTACATCAGGAGTTGTTCCTTTTGTGCCGGTTGAGTTACTGCTCGAAGGTTTTGCCCCACGATTGTAACAGTTTGCATCACCCATACTCAACGCCCAACGTGGCATCAAAAATGGTTTTCCGGTAATGTCTGTGTAGCTTCCTAAAATATCCTGAAGTGTATTTCCTACAAAATAATAGCAGTCGAAACGTGCTTCGGTGTGACTTAGTGAAACAGTTTGTTGGAAATCATATTCTCCGGGTGCATAGGTGTTTCTGAGAGCCCCGTATCCTTTATTGCTCATAAAGAATGGTGCAGGATTTGGATTTCCACCATCTTCCCAGTTGTAGTCGATATTCATTTTAATCTTTTTTCCACGATGTGAGAAACGACCATTTTGTTGTCCTCCACCATAGAAATATTCATCATCACCGCGGTTGACGTATTGAACCGTTTGTTCACCATAGGTCAGCCCTTTGGTCTCTTCCCAGATCAGGGTGCTGTTATCTGCTCTATATAGCGCAAATCGTAGTGGCGATTTAAAGGCGCGAAGGGCAAGTTTTGGAGTACTCATTAAATAGTAACTTCCTTCATCTGTCCATTTCAGCGATACCGGTTTAATTGGCGCATTGATTACAATATCATTTCCGGCCGGATTTGTAAATTCACCATCATAAGCCATCCACATTCTAAAGATATCGTCACGATAAAAAATTACTTTGAGTTGTGCATTATGACAAGCAAATAGCACTTCATTTTCTCCTTTAGTAACGTTGGTTACTTCGCCAAGCGAATAGGCTTGTGAATAGAGTACCCGATTCAGGGTGTCATTGGATGCTCTTTTATCTCCTTGTAATGAAGTGTAAAATTTTATCCTATGAATGCCAATGTCAGTCAGATCTACAGAAGGGAAGCTTACTTTCAGCGTATCGATTACTTTAAAAGGTTTTTGTGCAGAAGCATCCACCGAAACTTTCACCGGCTCACGTTTATCAATTTTGAGGAAGCAGTCAAATCGTTGCTTTATATCTTCAGCGCCAAGGTTGATAACTGAAAATGAAAAGACATCCTGTTTTGTAAAGCTATTACCGGTTGATTTGTGCGAAGTAATGTCAAAGGCAGCAAGATCAGCTTCCAACGATTCCTGAAGCTCAATATCATCCACCATCCAATACCATGCATACATTCCTCTCCAGCTAAAGCGAAGATAGACTGTCTTTTTCCCTGCAGCATATTTTGTAATGTTCAATTCAATATTCATCGGGTTTGCGCATTCTCCCTCAGACTCAATGCCATTTCTTACATCATATTCTTTCCAAGTGGTTCCATCTGAGCTTACCTCGACAAATAGTCCTGCATCTTTACGAATACCACCATAGTCATTCCACATAAAGTTTTGTTGGAACTTTAATACTACAGAGTGCTTATTTGAGCAGTCGATCGCTCCTGTCTGAACTGAAGCATCAGCCCAGGCGTTATTCTTTTTCCATTTTCGGTATGCCTTATCAACGCGGACACCCGGGGCATATTGAAGGTGAAATCCACGACTCTTCGAAGCGATAGGAGGGGCTTGTTGCGAATGAGCATACGACCCCGGAAAAGGTTGGTCAGTCACAGTCCAGTTGAGTGTACTGTCGTTTTTACAGATGAAGTTCCATCCGGTGGGGAGCTTGCCATCCGAAAAGTCTTCTTTCCAAAACGTTTGTCCATAAGCAGGTTTTATGGTTGTTTTCTGAGCCTGCAAATAGCCAAACGAAACAAGGAACATCAGAAGTAGCGATATTTGTTTCATGGGTTGTTTTGATTTTATGCGGTATTAAAATGCGGTGCAAGATACTAATAAAAATTCAAAAGATATATTTTGATACAAATATTTGTCTTAATATAAGTATACTTCCTAAATAGGGCTCTTCCCAATGTTACATATGAGGCTTTTTAAAAGGCGAAAAGTAAAGATAAGTTAACAATCAATTTACTTGCTTTTCGCAATTCCTTAACTTATTTTTAGATTATAGTAGTCGATCAACGATAAAGTTAATTAATAAACTAATATTTAATGCTATGCCTCGAACAAAAGAATCAACTAAGAAAATTTTTGTACTCGATACATCGGTTATCCTTTACAATCATAACGCCATAAATAGTTTTGACGATAACTATGTTGCCATTCCTATTACGGTGTTAGAAGAGCTAGATAACTTTAAAAAGGGAAATGATACCAAGAACTTTGAGGCTCGCGAATTTATCCGGATTCTGGATACCTTGTCGGAACGACATTTAATCAACGACTGGATACCACTAAAGACCACCAAAGGAGGCAAGTTCAAAGTGATCATGAATGAGAGTGTCCCTGCCGAAAAAGATGCCCGTCGTATCTTTGATGACAATAAACCCGACCACCGTATCTTAAATGCAGCCATGGCTATGGCTGCCGAGAATGTTGATAAGAGAGTAATATTGGTTACCAAAGACATTAACCTTCGTCTAAAAGCAAAGAGCCTTAATATTCCTGCCGAAGATTTTGAAACGGGTAAGATCAAAGATCTCGAGTCTCTATATGCAGGTAAATCAACAATAGAGCATCTTGATAAAATTTTAATTGATGAGCTTTATCAGGAGGGTGAAATCCTTCCAGCCGATTTGGGTATCAAGAATCCTATCCCCAATGAATATTACATCTTAAAAAATACCAAGACTTCTATTTTAGCTTACTATAATCCACTTTCCGGAATGGTAGAGAAGGTAGAGAAGAAACCGGCTTATCGGATAACTCCACGTAATGCCGAACAGGTATTTGCACTACATGCCATTATGAATCCCAATGTTCAACTCGTCACCCTTCAGGGTATAGCTGGTACAGGAAAGACTTTGCTGGCACTGGCCGGAGCACTCGAACAGATCAAACAGTATAAGCAGATTCATATGGCACGACCCATTGTACCATTGAGCAACAAAGAACTGGGTTTCCTTCCGGGCGATATCAAATCAAAGATCACCCCATACATGGAACCACTCTATGATAACCTGAAATTCATTCAGAGTCAGTTTAAAAATAATGAGTCAGGCAGTCGGCTCATTACCGATTCTCTCGAAAGTGAAAAAATCTATATCACACCATTGGCATATATCAGGGGGCGTAGTATCAGCAATGTATTCTTTATTATTGATGAAGCTCAAAATCTTACGCCTCATGAAGTAAAGACAATCATTACCCGGGCAGGCGAAGGTACTAAAATCATCTTTACAGGCGATATCTATCAAATTGATACACCCTATCTGGATGCGCAGAGTAACGGACTATCCTATCTGATCGATAAAATAAAGCACCATCCCATTTATGCACATGTACGATTGGAAAAAGGAGAACGTTCAGAATTAGCAAACCTTGCCAACGATCTGTTATAAAAAGGTTGCTATTTTTGCTACAACAAATTAGAAGGACGCATGTTAAAACTTCGGGCGTATTTGTTCCCGACTAAAAGAGTATAAAAGGATATGAAGATAGCAATCATTGGCACAGGTGGTGTAGGTGGATATTTCGGTGGCAAGATGGCGCAAGCAGGATTTGATGTAACCTTCGTTGCAAGAGGCGAAAATCTGAAGGCGCTTCAGCAGAACGGACTGACGGTAAAAAGCTTTCTGGGTGATTTCAATATTCTTCCGGTGAAAGCTACCGATCAAATCGACCAGATTGGGAAAGTCGATCTGGTCATTCTTGGGGTCAAAGCATGGCAGGTAAAAGAAATTGCGACAACGTTAACCCCATTACTTCATTCGGATACCGCTGTCATGCCTTTGCAAAATGGTGTTATGGCATCCGAGGAGTTACAAGCAGCAATTGCTAAGCAAAATGTGATCGGTGGTTTATGCCGGATCTTTGCCAAGATAGAATCTCCGGGCGTGATTAACCATTTTGCATACGATCCCTTAATTATTTTTGGAGAGCTGAATAATGAGAAGAGTGAACGGATAGAGAGAATAAAATCTCTTTTCGATACCTCAGGTATCAATTCTAAGATTGCTGATGATATCACCGCTGAGTTATGGCGTAAGTTTATTGGTATCTGTGTGGGTGGATTGCTTGCTGTTACCCGCTCAGACTATGGCATCGTTCGAGAGTTACCACAGACCCGAAAACTGATGTGTGACTTGTTGTTCGAAACCTATCGACTCTCACAGAAGATCGGTATAAATATTGAATCCGATTTTACCGACAAGACCATGGACTTTATCGACTCTTTTCCTTCAGATTCAAATACCTCATTAGCGCGCGATGTCTGGGAGGGAAGACCCTCTGAAATTGAATACCAGAATGGCACTGTCGTAAAACTAGGAGAAAAATACGGAATGGCAACCCCCATTAACCGATTTATTTATGACTGTATTTTGCCGATGGAGATTATCGCCAGAGGGGAAAATCATAGCATTGTCTAATGCAATCTGTTCGTTTTTATTTTCATTGCTTTTTCTCTATCTATTTGATATTAAAAAATATGTCAAGCTTAATGTTGTGAATTTTCGAAATGAGGATCTGGTCTGAATGACGGCTACTAATTTTATGCAGGATTGCAGAATGTACCTATAAAACTATAAAAGGCAGCTTCTATCCAAAAATAGAAAGCTGCCTTTTAATATTGATTTTGTTAGATTAGCCGTTGGTTGAATGAGTGTATATTATTTAACCTGGCCAATAGCAACGTTTCAGGTCTCGCTCGGGTTTACGCTCTGCTAGTACCGTAAATTGAGCATAGAGGATACCTGTACAAATAAACCGGGCTTAACTTAACGGCATATAATGAGTTATTAATTTCGAATCTTTTTATTTTTCTTTACTCCATAATTCAAACATCGTAATTGCTTTGTACAGCACTCCGGCTTCTCCTCTGAAAGTCCCTGAACCTTTAGGCTTGTTATCAACAGAATACCATTCGTAGAAACCATTGTTGGCCTTAACCCGTTTTACCATAGGCTGTACTTGTTCATAGGCTTCCTGCACAAAACCATTCTTAATCAGTTGTTGGATCATACGACCTCCAAACCAGGTCCAGTCACCTCCATTCTGATAACTATATTCAGGATTCATGATTTTATTAATAAAATAACCATTCGGATAAGGAGGATAAAGTGTAAGGCCAATGGATGCCGCCCCTGCTTTTTTGACCCTTCGAATCATTTCGTTGAGGGATATTTTAATTTCATTCTTGCTCAATAAACCAGCTTCGATAGCAATTGTAGTCCCTCCGAAATAGTAAATCCTGTTCTCATCAAAGTCTGAAGGGAAAGGCGATCCTTTTAAATAGATGTGTGGAATAAATTTATGATTCTTGTTATCCCATAAATATTTACGACAATTTTTAGCAATGCTTTCACGGATGGGATCCCATTTTCCTTTTGTAACAGGCAACATCTCTGTCAGGTTGTTCAGAGCGATGATAAACATGGCGTTATCATAGATGTCGATTGCGGGATGCGTATTCTCATCCAGTGTAACACCCCATCCATGCTCAGGTTGTACGTCGCCCCAGTCTGCAGTCGTTGCCCCGATTAGTAGTCCGTATTGCTTGTTAAACCGGTAATTCATTAAAAAGTCCATTGCATCTACCAAACGCATTGCCACGGTTTTCCCATCAATTTCTTTACTTAGAATGGTAGTGTCGCCAGTTAAATGTATGTATTTGTAAACAGCTTGGACCAGTGATGACTCCTGATCGGTTTCAACAGTATTCTTATGTCCCGCATACCGTGGTTCATTCTTTGAATAGATAAAACCATATTTAACTTCACCAACTTTTTCAACAGGTGTAAATCCATCAATAATATTTCCATCTTCGCCCTGCATCCTGAAAAAAACCAACAAGTTCTCTTTCATCTCGTCCTTTCCGAAAACTTGTGCAGCAAGCTCTATAAAGGTGTTGTAATCGCGAATCCAAACTTCGCGGTAGCCATCACCGGCATTAAATCCGGTCTTCATTATTTCGAGTGCTTTTTGTTTGGTAAAAGCGAAATTCTCATCATTTCTTATGTTTGCAGCCAGTTCGCCTGCTTTCTTAAATGACTGACCTTGGCATGGGACTGCAAAAAGTATAATGATCAGCCAAATCCAATTATTTTTTAATTTCATCAGTAGATAATTTTTAGGTTAAGGTCTGATGGAACTCACATATTAAATTTACCCACGGTGTTTGTAAAACATGCTCGTTTCATAATCGTTCGTTTTATTGGTTTCGGTTTTTATTGTTGAGAATAAAAAAGAAATTATTTTTTATACCTGTTGGTTGAATTAAATTAGTACATATTTCATTCAACCAACAGGTTAAATCTTATTTCTCCACCCGAACAGTAACTACATCCCAAGCCGGAACTTCGATCTCTCCGTTCAGCTCTTTAATTGTGTCTTCACTCGTATTGCTGAGATAAGTTGCTTTTACTGGCGATGACCAGTTCAGGGTTGCTTTTTCATCAGCGGAAGACGAGTTGAATAGCGTTACCATTAATGCTTTTCCATCTTCAGAAGGTTTTAAGGCTATCACCACTATATTTTCAGCATCTACTGATAACTTTGGAGCTTGAATAGCTGAACCTGTAGCACGGGTAACAATTAATGGTTGTGTTAAGCCAGTTGCAAACTGTGTAGCCTCAACCGGAACCAGTTTTTTATGAGGTCTTATCGCATAGCGGAAAGTGATAAGCCCTTCCTGATAAGCTCTGTAGTTGGTTTCCCAATGGTTGTTCATTGCCCATGAATAGAGCTTTTGAGTAGGCTCAATACGTTTGCGCCAGACTGCAGGATTGGTTTGACCACCCAGCATAGTGGCCGTGATACCGCCAACCTGAACAAGTGGAGCATCCAGTGTTGCCCAGGTAATACCAAAATCGTTGTTTGATACATCAGCCCAGCGCCCAACTTCCAGCCAGTTTTTACATGCGCTGGGTATCTGATCGATTTCCGGCCTCATTAAACCCAATGGAACATCCAGTTTTATTATGCCATTATCTACATTGAATGGGAATCCAAAGTTTACACTCTCTTTTCCTCCAGTGTTTGCAAATGAATAATCGCCAGGTTTTGGGACAATCTGTGCTCTGGTTTTATCAACGGTGTTGCTCATCTCGAAATAATCGAATCCTGCAACCATCTTGATTTCGCGTGATAATTTTTTACAGCCGGGTGCTTCAGATTCTATCAATAATGAGGCTACAACTGGTCCATTTTCCTTAATGGTAATTCGTGCCTGCCCATTACGTTTTAGGTTGGATAGCTTGTTTCCGTTTAGAAACAAATAATCGTTTACATATTCTCCTGCAGCCGAATCCACAAAATTGTTGTTAATATCGGCCGCCCGGATGCTCGAAATAGCACCGATTGAAGGATTGACCTCAACCTTGATTATGCCATTATCTAGCGAAGTCTCGGTGGTTTTAATACGTTCTTTGTTCGTTGTTTTGCCTGCAGAGATCGTAAAGCGTTTTCCTCCGAAAGAGGGTATGTCTTTAGCCACGAAGACCAACTCGTTGGTAGAAAGTCGTTGAGAAGGAATCACTTTTCCTTTTTCATCTTTTACTACATTGCCTTCTGTAGATAATGAAGCAGGAACAGTTACAAGATCGGTTCTCGACCATGAGTTTGTATTATATACATCAATAGCATTGACTTTAGATGAAGTACTGGCTTCAGGTAATGCTTTTTGTAATAGTTCTTGCGATAATTGGTTGGCAATATCAGCGTACGACTTTTTTATATCCCACTGTTCGGTGGTCTTCTTGCTTTCAGGATTAGTGATACTGCAATCTGCGCCCCACGTATGTTCCGAATAGAGCAATATATGTTGCCATGCCTTTGCAAAATCAGCAACCGGATAGCCTAAAGGATTAAACATAGTCCATAATGTCTCGGCTTGAGATAGCCGATCCGATGCGTTTCTGTTCATCCCTGTTTCCAATGCTGATGATCCTGCTCCATCTTCCCAATAACCTGTCCAGTCGCCTTTTACTACTGGTAATTGATCGCCATATTTCTTTTCGAAGGCACTGAACGCTGTGCTGGTTGATGCAATGACGAACTTTGGCCAGTCATATTTGCTGTTCCAGTCTTTTACAAAATCGCAGATCTCGATCTCAGGAACAGCATTGTCTCCATGACCACTCCAACGAATATATGCAATGTCGTATGGGTATTTGCGATTTTGTAATTCTTTTGTATAGGATGATACAAAGTCTGAGGAAAGAACAGTGCCATGCGATAATGCATATCCTTTGTAAGGAATCCATACCAGTACTTTTTCTTTTCCTGATGGCGATGACCAATAAAAGGGTTTATTCTCCCATTTTACCAGGATATCTCCAATTCTGTCGAAATAATTGGGGGCAGTAGAAAAATATTTAATACCGGCTTGTGCCATAGCGGTTACGGTTCCCCATGTATTGCCGGGGACGTCGCTCATCATGGCAGCATCAATTTTAGTATTGCATTTTTTTGAGAGCTCTGTCGAGAATTTGAATAACCGCAATAACTCCTCGGGTCTGCAAAGGCCGGTTAATGTATTTAGATACATGCCGTTTAATGCGACGGATCCATCTTTTACTGCCTCTAAAAAGTCAGCACGTTGTTGTTCGTTCATCCTTTGAAGGTACAAATCGGCAGCCCAGGCCACCTCTACATTCCAGACAAAACGTGATCCCTCGGGATAATCTTTTGTTTTATGGGCAAAATCGATACCCTCCAGTAAATTATTCACCTGTTTTTTCTCAATATTGGTCTGTATCTCTGTATAGCCAATGTCGGTGTGCGAATGTGGTAGAATATAAATGGTCATCTTCTTGACCGGATTTAACACGAACGGTAGGGTTTGACTTTTCCCATCTACGATGATTGTGATTTCTTTTTTCTCCGGTGCGGTAACACTTGGGAATGAAATATTAAAATAGTTGATTCCAAAGTTGAGTTTACCACTTGCAACAGTTTTTCCTTCACTCGAAATAGCGACATCTACAGGTGATGAAAAATGATCAATCCCTACTTTGAGCTGTTGAAATTGTTTCCCATTAGTTTCTTTGGTGATTGCCTCTATTGGTGTAAGGGTGATTTTTTCACTGTATCCATAACGGAAGGTCATAAACCAATCACTGCTTGCAGTGGCATCGCCGGTGATTTTAATCTTTATCTTGCCGTCAGTATTGAGCAACTTGCGAGGTAGTTGCAGAAACATATAGCCCGATTGATCTTTGATGCCATCGGCTTTTATAAATTTGAATTGTAACTCACTATTATCAAGTCCTTTTACGCTCCAGTCACCCGATTTGCCTCCGGCAGGTGTAATAAAGCTGAGCATCTCTCTGTCGTTTACAAACAGATGATAAGTATGGTCGGCACTTGAACTGCCTGAAGAATACCCTGCTATC
Organism: Bacteroidota bacterium; assembly: GCA_013390605.1. Taxonomy (GTDB): domain Bacteria; phylum Bacteroidota; class Bacteroidia; order Bacteroidales; family Cfx3-03; genus Cfx3-03. Next base: position 51,411 of record JACAUB010000001.1, read on the forward strand.
CATGCGAACGACACATTCTCTGCCTTTGCCGGAGCCGCTTCGGTTTCCCATTCAATAAGTTGAGACTTGTTTTCGCAACGAACCAGTAAGGCGGAATTGGCTTCAGGATGGCAAGAATGATAGTCTATCTTTTCACCTGAAACATCTTTGCCATAACCATTAATAATTACCGGTGCCTGGATCTCAGCTTTCTGAGGTACGACAGCACTCTTTTTTCGTTGAGCATTGACCTGCCCTGTGATCATAAGCACGGCAACCATGAAAGCTCCGGCTAATCTTAATACACGCTGTGAGTTCATAAATTTGGCTTTATATTGAATTGAGTGATTTGATATAATTGCATTTCAAATTAAAATTCAGTTTAAATGGCATTGGCTTTTACAAACGATGTCACTACTCTGGCGGTTGTGGTTCCCAGATTGGTTAGTTTAAATCGTTTGGCAGCGGCCGGTACTACAAAGGTTTCAGCATAATTAAACACCTGCTTCATCCCATTTTGTGTTTCCAGCATAACTTGTTCTCCCTCCACAAGCATCATTATTTGACATGAATCATTGGTATTTATAAAGACAGAAGTCTCAAAATCATATCGGTGAACATCATAAAAATGGTTGGGATGTGTGGGCTGGTGTATTAATTTCCAGTCTTCACCCTCATCCAGTAAAACAGGTTTTGAGATAAAATTCTCTTTTACAATTGCTCCCTTTCTACTGAAGTCAAGGTTCTCAAAAGCTCGTTTGATATTTAGTGTACGGGGTTTCCCATCCAGATCCATGCGAAGCCAATCGTACATTTTAAAGGTGAAGATGTAGGGAGTGTTGCTGATCTCGAGCACCATTGTGTTCTTTCCAGAGCCATGTACTGTCCCTGCCGGAATCAGAAAGAGATCGAATTTCGAAGCAGAATGTGTCTGTACAAATTTTTCTATCTCAACCGGGGTAGCATTTTCAGCACTCTCCTCTAATATTGCCTTAAATTCATCAGGTTGAATCGATTCCTGAAATCCGAGATAGACCCTGGCATCCTTTTCGGCATCGAGAATATAGTATGTCTCATCTTGCGTAAAGGTCTCTCCAAATTCCTTTTTGATATAATCTGTCGTTGGGTGACATTGTACCGATAGATTGCCTCCATCAAAGGTGTCGAGAAAGTCGAACCGGATTGGAAATTCAAAACCAAATCGTTTAGCGGCAGCACCAATTACCGCTTTGTTATTATGAAACATCAGAAAGTCGAACGATACCTCTAACAAACTATGTTCATAAGAAAAGAGTAACCCATTTTCGGGGACAATCAGCTCAAATGACCATGCGTAGTTCGGTACATTTTTAGGCAATGCATTGATATGTTCTTTCATCCATTGTCCTCCCCACGATCCCGGTTCGAACCATGGGCGTACCCTGAAGAAATTGCAGGCCATCGCTTCGAGCGAAGCTCTGAATGAATCACCCGACATCATGGTTGGTTCCCCCGGACGCTGACTATCAACGATAAGATCTATCTTAGGAAGTGTTTTTTGTTTGTGATTGTTTAATACAATCCAGTCGACAAAGTAGAACCGTTTATACATCTCCTTGTTTGATCCAGCCACCGTTGCGCCAAGATTTATTGCGCTACCACCTCGCATTCTGAATTGGAGTTCGTTTTTTGGCAGGTCAATATAAACCGTATATGCGTTTGGTGCTGCCAATGCTGCACCGCAACCCATAATGATGAAGATATTTTTAGTTGAAGGAATTACATTTAACGATCCCGGAAACGGTTTATCAAAAAAATCAGACAGCTCCAGTGTGCAGCGGGTGCCAAAAAGCGGATCGTCACCACCCAGAAAAGGAGCAATCAGTTCATCGATTTCTGCAGAGGGTTTTAGTGAATCAGAAGTGTTGTGCCAGATAATCTGCTTTCCGGATGAGGTGATTCTTTTCTCAATCTCCTTTTTTAATTCATCAAAGAAAACACCCACATAACCATCAATGGCAATGATCGGGTGATTCATGATGATTTGAGTCAATGCATCATAACCTGTTTTTATTTCTCCGGATGCCGGAAAAGTCGGATAGATATCATACTCCTTCCCTGTAGAAGGGCTTGACTGAGATGGTATTAAATATTGTTCTGTTTTCCTCCATTGATCAGAACCTGAATTTTTTATCGCGAAGGATGTTTTCTTCGTAGTCATTTAGTTTGTTTAAATGTATGAACAAATAGGAATTTAAAAAAAACTAAGGGCGAACCCCTAGCGATGAATATCGATTAGATAAGTAAACTTATCGGCACGATAATAACAGATGTTGTATTCAATAATACGTTCGCCCGGATCGTAAACCTTGCGGACACGTTTTAAAATAGGCTCTCCTTTTTTAATTTCGAGGCGAAGTGCAATATCTTTTGGAGCCGACTGTGCACTAATCTCTTCACGTGAGATGGCTGGTATGGTGGCAAAGTCGTGTTCGAGCATTTCATTGAGTGGGCGGGTGTAATCTTCTTGTCCGGTTAGTCCTATGCGTGGATGGAAGTAGGAGATAAATTGAACCATGGGACCATCTTTCATACCACGCAGACGTTCAAGCTTTACAATCTGGGTTCCCGGTTTTATGGAAAATATCTGGGCAATCAATTCATCAGCAGGTACTTTGCTCACATGGATGTCGAAATTAGTAAAGGGAATTCCCTTCTCGTTCATCTCTTGCGTAAAACTGGGCCAGTCGGTCAAACGTGTATTCACACTACGTGAAGCTACTCGTGTACCAATACCTTTTTTTCTTACCAGTAATCCTTCAAACATCAGTTTGTGCATGGCCTGGCGGAGTGTATTTCTGGAAATCCCCAACTTTTTAGCCAGGTCTATTTCGTTTGGAAGTAGTTTCCCTTCAACATACTCCTCTTCAATAATCATATTTCTGAGTAATTGCTCAACTTGAGCATGCAATGGTAAAGCACTATTATGATCGATAGAAAACTCCATGACTTAAAAAATAATTACTAGTTTGTATGAACAAGAATACAAATATACAAACAAGTTCTGTCGAATTCCTAGCGTATCGATTTATTTATCGTTAATAAACGATAAAATTCAGCGAAATATTTGCAGGGTGTATATATTTTCTACATTGTAGATTAACGGCAATAGAAATTATTTTACATTTGCAATGTCACTGTTGGGGGTGCTCGAGTTATTCGGGCTGAGATAATACCCTGGAACCTGAGATGTGTAATAACAGCGTAGGAAAACGGTTTTTCTGTTTCGAAATAAAATGAACTATTTCAAATACAAGCCGCTTCGTTCGCTACGAAACGGCTTTTTTATTTTATAAAATACATGAACAAAACCCGTGAACCCTCGATAATTGTACTTAATAAAAACTAATTACTTATGACAACAAAAGAGGAATTGATTAATGATTTGAAACTGGTACGCGAGCAATCTCCACTCGTACATAATATTACCAATTATGTGGTAATGAACAATACGGCCAATGCATTACTTGCTGTTGGAGCCTCACCTGTAATGGCCCATTCGGTTGATGAGGTGGAAGACATGGTAAAGATTGCTTCATCGTTAGTCATAAATATCGGCACGCTCAGTAAAAAGTGGGTTAAGGCCATGTTGCTGGCAAACAAAGCAGCACATAAAAGAGGAATTCCGGTAGTGCTTGATCCGGTAGGGGCAGGTGCAACGCCATACAGAAATGAAGTCTGTGCTAAGATCATGGAAGAAAATTGTCCTAAGATCATTCGTGGAAATGCATCCGAGATACTTTCACTATCACTTCCAACTGCAAATACTAAGGGTGTCGAGAGTCTTGATAAAGCTGAGGATACGATTGAATTTGCCAAAGATTTGGCTAATAATTATAATTCCATTATCGTTATAAGCGGCGCAGTCGATTTTATCACTGATGGTAAATGTGTAGAAAAGATTAAAGGTGGTTCGCCCTTAATGGCAAAAGTTACGGGTATGGGATGTACTGCTACCGCTATTATTGGCGCTTTTGCTGCTATTAATCCCGACCCTTTTAAGGCCGCGATGCATGCGATGATGGTGATGAAAATTGCCGGCGAAATAGCTGCTGAGACAGCAAAAGGTCCTGGTTCTATGCAGCTTCAGTTTCTTGATGTGCTCTATAACCTCACCGAAGAAGATCTCGTCAATCATTTTCAGGAAGTATCATGGATACCTTCGATCTAAGCCTCTACCTTGTAACCGATCAATCACTCTCGAAAGGACGGTCGGTTGAATGGATTGTAGAGCAAGCTGTAATGGGTGGGGTTACTATGGTGCAACTAAGGGAGAAAAATATCTCTACCCTCGATTTTCTCAACAAAGCCATTGCCTTGAAAAAATTGCTCTCGCTTTATGGTATTCCACTCATCATTAACGACCGTCTGGATATTGCATTGGCATCTGATGCCGATGGTCTCCATATCGGGCAAAGCGATATGCCCTATCAAATAGCCAGGGAGATTCTGGGGTATGATAAAATTATCGGACTTTCGGTTGAGACTATAACACAGGCTGAGGAGGCAAATTTGTTGGATGTCGATTATATCGGCCTCTCGCCCGTTTTTTCTACCAATACCAAGACGGATATCAACACACCTTTGGGATTGGAAGGAATTGCCACTATCGCTTCCTTCTCGCACCATCCCATGGTAGCCATCGGTGGTATCAACGTAGAGAATACCCCTGAAATTATAAAAGCAGGTGCACATGGTGTGGCTGTGGTATCGGCAATTGTATCAGCCGACAATGTTAAGACTGCTGCACAACAGTTAAAAAGAGTCATTCAATTTTAATCCATTAAAAAGAAAAATATGCGTTGGACACAACAGGTTTGGCAATCTTCAGATTCGCTATACCAGCAGATTATTGACCAACCCTTTATCCATTGCTTGATGGATGGAACGTTGGAGATTGAAAAGTTTGCGTTCTATATTCAACAGGATGCGTTGTATCTTGCCGAGTATAGAAAGGCTTTAGCACTCATCGCTTCTCGTCTGGAGCGTTCAGACGAGTCGATGGCTTTTTTAGGCTTTGCACAAGATACTGTATTCGTTGAAAATGCCCTGCACGAATCGTTCATCAAAGAATTTGCAGTTGGCACTTCAGTTTCGGTCTCTCCAACCTGTATGCTTTATGCGCAATATCTGTTGGCTCAAACCAGTTTCAAATCGGTGGAGGTCGCCGTAGCGAGTGTGCTTCCCTGTTTCACCGTCTATAAGGAGGTTGGTGATTATATCCTGGCTAATCAGCCTAAAACCCAAAACCGTTATCAGGAGTGGATTAACACCTATGCCGGTGAAGAGTTTGTAAAAGCCGTTAAGATTGCAGAGGAAATTGCAGACAGACTGGCCGAAAATGCCACACCTCAATGTCGGATAGAAATGGAGCAAGCTTATCAGACTGCTGTTAAGATGGAGTGGATGTTTTGGGATAGTGCCTGGCGACTTGAGCAGTGGCCTTTGTAGAAGTGATGTGATAACCTATTAAAAGATACAACGATGAGTAAGCAGTATAAACGGGTATTGACCATTGCCGGAAGCGATTCAGGTGGTGGTGCAGGTATACAAGCTGATCTAAAAACTATCTCGGCTTGTGGATGTTACGGAATGTCGGCTATCACCGCACTAACAGTACAAAATACCGTCGGTGTGAGCAATGTGCATGCTGTTCCGGTTGATTTTCTATCCGAACAGATTAATGCCGTTTTAGATGATATTGGTGCAGATGCTATCAAGATCGGGATGCTCCATTCCTCTGAGGTGATCATGGCCGTAAAAAAGTGCCTCGAACATTATGCTATCCGAAATATTATACTCGATCCGGTAATGGTTTCTACCTCAGGCCATAAGCTTTTGCAGGACGAAGCCATCGAGACCCTCATTCTTCAGTTGATTCCAATGGCACGGGTGATCACCCCAAATATTCCCGAAGCCGAAATATTATTAGGCAAGAAGATCAACAGTCAGCACGAATTGCCTGCCCTGGCTCGTGAATTATCCATTGATGGAACTATTTCCGTATTGTTAAAGGCTGGACATCTGGTTGACGAAGAGCTGATTGATATATTTTATAATGCCGAAACCGACGAAATTATTGAGTTGAAATCGAAGCGATTACATACGCTGAATACCCACGGCACTGGTTGTACACTGTCGTCGGCCGTTGCCTCTTTTCTGGCTCGCGGCTATGAATTGAATGCGGCAGTCGTCGCCGCAAAAGATTATATCAAGAATGCCATCACTGCCGGAACCGACTATACCATTGGAAAGGGGCATGGACCGGTACACCATTTTTATGATTTCTGGGAGTAAGAATCTATTGTTTTCATTTTTTGGGAATGAGGTTTTTGCTCAAATAGACAGCTGATTTCAGGTGAAAATAGTTTTCCTTCACTATTTCTATGTTTTTCTGATTACAATTCTGTAGTCATGTTACAGTCATGATATTATGGTTCGATAATAAAATGTATCAGGCTATTTTATGGTTATTTTAAGTATGTTTAATGGATGTTTAATTGCTATCTAAGATAATAATTAAACATAAAAGAAATCCTAATAAAAAAAACTTAAAATAATCTTTTACCGTATTTAATATTATTATCTTTACATCTGTTTATGGTTTATTTCGGTAAAAATGATCATAAGGAATGCGATAATTTGTAGGATGGATAGTTGAAGCCATTTGTAGTATTAAAATGACCCCTGGTTTTCTTCCTGTAAATAGTGATGGGTTGATTGTTTAGCCGAACATTTGGGATAATTTACTTAAAACTGAATTATTAACAAGGTTTAAAGAAACAGTCATGGGAGAAATTACAGGACCCTTTCGCTTTAAAGGATCAGTCGGCAATTTTCGTTCGTATTACAACAGTGCCGCAAAAAAATGGGTAGTAGCCACGAAAGGTGGAGCCAATAAAGATTTAATCTATAACCATCCGGCCTTTGCCCGCACCCGCGAGAATATGTCGGATTTTGGAATCTGTGGAAAATGGGCCAGCCTGATTCGTATGAATTTATTTGATTTAGATGAATTGAATTCAGGCTACTATTTCTCAGGCATTACCAAGCTGGCAAAAGTTATTCAAACAAAGGATAGAGAAGGTAAAAAGGGTCAACGTAGTATCATCTCATCCAAGTATAAGAACTTGATAACCAGTATCAATTTCAACGATAAATATCCTTTTCGTGAGATAGTGTGTCGTGTTCCGGAGATAGTATCTGATGACCTGAGGCAGACGATAATCATCAACATGCCCCATTTCTCATCGTTTAGTGAGCTGAATTGGTTCAAAACATATTATTTTTATAGATTTACACTAACTATCGGTCAATTATCAGATTATATATGGGTAAAGGAGGAGGATAAATTTAAGCTTGCTCATGAGAATCTTGAAGACACCAGAATATCAGTCAGAACTGAATGGTTGTCGAATAATACTGATTTCACCGATATTTCGTTGATCGCCTCCTTTAAAGATGAAGCCATTCCGGCAGATGATGTGACTGTTTTAGTTGCATTGGGCATTGAATTTGCATCAAAGTTATCAGATCATACACTTGCTGTTACCCCCGGTGATGGAACAATGGCTTTGGTGGCGTGCCTATAAATGTTTTTATACATAAGAAAAATCGACTATAATAGAAAGTAATCACCCAATAAATTTAAAAAATGCGAATAGTATTTTTAATCATCTTATATTTAGGAATTTGGAGTGGATTAATGGCTCAAAATAGCAATAGATCAGTAGATAAGATCATGTTACAAATTCCGGAATCGTTGACCTATTCAACAAAAGATATTGCCCGCTATATTAACTCACAGTTTTCAACTCAAAATGAAAAGGCACGAGCCATATTTATTTGGATTGCAAGGAACATTCGATATGATATGGCGAATATGAATGTGGCAACCTCTGAGCTTAACTTAGTTGAAACTAATTTTAAAACCCTGAAGACCCGAAAAGGAGTCTGTACCAATTATGCTGAACTTTTTAATGACATAGCCGGTAAAGTTGGTATTAAATCGTATGTGGTTTCAGGATATACAAAACAACATGGTGTTGTTGATATCTTATCGCATGCATGGTGTATTGTTCTGATTGACGAAAAGTGGTTTATGTTTGACCCAACTTGGGGGGCGGGAGCTGTTCTAAACGGTCGATATATTAAGCAGATTGATGAAAAATATTATAAAGCTACCCCAAAAGAATTTATCGAATCTCACATGCCATTCGACCCATTATGGCAATTGTTACCATATCCCATAACCAATCAGGAGTTTTACGAAATTCAATCAATGGTGGATGGCAAAAAACAATACTTCAATTTTAAGGATTCATTGGCTGTTTATGATCATCAATCAAAAATTGATCAACTTATATCTTCAAATAATAGGATAGAAAAGAATGGAGTTAAAAACTCATTGATTTTCGATCGATTGCAATACAACAGGCAAAACCTCATCTATTATAGAAGCAAGCTAGCAGAAGAGCAATTAAATTTAGCAGTAGATTTATTTAACAATGGCTTTGCCATGTTGAATAAATTTGTTGAATATTATAATAAGCAGTTTATACCTTTAAAGAGTGATGCTGAAATCCAACAAATGATCGATACTGTAGAGACTTGTTTTAAAAGTGCACATGAGCGATTGAATAGTATTAAAGACCCCGATGCTGAAATTATTTCAACGATCAAACAAATAAACAAGTCAATTGAAGGTGCTACTGTTTCGTTTGAGGAGATGAAAGCTTTCCTGAAAAAATATTTCAACACTCGAAAAGTGTTTAGAAAATCGTTGTTTTATAAATTTACGCATGTGGGGGTTTCAATGAATAAAAACCAGTAACTTATTTTAATTGAGCAAAAGTAACTTAAGATGAATTTAGTTGAACATTATACGAATCTATATAAAGACGCGATACAGAAAATAGAAGCAGACAGTTATCAAACTGATCGTTTGATGGATTCCGTTGATAATCGATCGGGGCTCACGCTTATAATTAGGCCCAATATAAAGGTGAAAAACAATATTCAGCTATTTCTTGATGACTTGAAAGCCATAGAACCTGATCAATATTATTATCGGGGTTCTGACCTTCATGTCACTGTATTGGCGATCATTTCATGTTATATAGGTTTTGATCTATCACAAATTTTATTAGCGGATTATGTTGCGTTGATTAAAAAAAGTATAGCTGGGCAAAAGTACTTTGAAATCGAATTCAAAGGGGTTACTGCTTCTCCATCCTGTATTATGATTCAAGGTTTTTTAAATAATAGAACTTTAAATGATATTAGAGATAGCCTTCGTGTAAACTTTAAAAGTTCTAATTTACAACAATCTATTGATCAACGCTATTCGTTACAGACGGCACATTCTACAGTGGTTAGGTTTAGGAATCGGTTTACGAAAAAAGATGAATTTATTAAAGTGTTAGAAAAATACCGGAATTTCTATTTTGGAACAATTACTGTTGATGCATTAGAACTTGTACACAACGATTGGTATCAGCGAAAGGAAAATGTGAAGGAACTTTACCGATTTAATTTTTAGTAACCATAACGTTTTGCAACCCGGAAAGCTATTACTTTTTTAAGAAGAAGTGTTGCCGATAAAGCATAAAAGAATAAAAATTAAAGTTTCTTTTTTTGTTTAAAATATCAATTTTTCAGGAAAATATTCGTATATTAGATAACTATTTTTTAGGTCTTTAAATATTTGAAAATGGATGATATGACTACAATAAATTGTAGTTGTTAACCTAAATTAAAAGAGTTTTTGCTACTAAATCACCTCTGTTTCTAAACAAGAGGGGATACCGTTTCTACATAAAACATTAAATGTTGTTTTATTGTTACTGATCATTATACAATAATTTATGAACCTTTAAAATCTATAACAATGAGTACGGGAAAAGTAATTTTAGGTGTATTGGCCGGAGTTGCCACCGGTGCATTAATTGCTGTTTTATTTGCTCCTGATAAAGGAACTGAAACGCGTAAAAAGATTTCGAAAAAAGGCAAAGAGTTATCTGATGAATTAAAAGAAAAGATTGACGATGTTATCGATCACATCACAAAAAAATGTGAATGCAAGGATAATGTGGTTGAAGAGGTAAAGGAATAAGGGGTTAATAAATTGATTCATAAATAAATCGAGTAAATAAGAAGAGGCTGCCTTAGAAATCATCTGTTTGACTTTGTGAAGAACAAGTGTTATACAAAGTCATTTTAGTATCGAATGAATTTTTGAGGCAGCTTTTTTTTTAACAGTATCAACTAGTTTAAAAATAGTAGTAAAATGGAATCAACTGCAACAATAATCAATGATCTCTATGAGAAAACTGAACAATTCAGTAAGACAAGTATAGAGTTAATAAAACTTAAGACAGTTGATAAATCGGCTGATGTAATTTCATCATTGGCATCCCGACTGATTGTTGTATTATTTGTTGTTTTCTTTGTGGTAAATATAAATATTGGTATTGCACTATGGATCGGAGATCTATTGCACAAAACTTATTACGGTTTTTTGATCGTTGGTGCTTTTTATTCGTTTGCAGGTATAGTGTTTTATCTATTTAGAAAAGTTTGGGTTGAAAAACCGTTACGGAATTCTGTGATAGAGCAATTTGTGCCGAGGGAAGAAAAGAAGCAGGGAATTGATGCATCGGCCAATTTAGATATCACAATTGTTGCGTTAGAAAAGGAACAAAAGATTCAAGGCGAGCAGCTTAAAATAGATTTTAATGATGCTTATGATAGCTTGAAACCCTCTAATATTATAAAAAATTCGATCAAAGAACTTACTACTTCATCGGAGTTGAGAACCAATATTATTACTGCGGGTTTTAGTATGGCTGCAGGTTATTTGTCATCGAGAATTTTAAAAGGCTCAAATTTTAAAATGTTTCGTAGAATTTCAGCCATGTTGATAGAATATGGCGTAAGTAATATTTTACGTCACCCTGATGCCATAAAAGCTGTTCTTGGCAATTTTATTCAAGGACTCTTTAGAAAGAAAAAGAAAAATAGTAGTCAGGATTAATTATAATCCTACTACCAGTTTTATCTTCTTGGATCGGTTGAGTTTATCGACAAGCTTTCCAACGCTATATCCGACTATGGCTCCAATAAAAACATCGGTTGCCCAATGGTCTCTTCCTGCTATACGCGAAGCTCCGACCAGTGATGCAGCAGTATAGGCTACCGGAGTAACCCATTTATGGTCTCCATAATTTGCTGAAATAACTGTTGCTAATGCAAAAGCTGTGGCAGTGTGCGAAGAGAAAAAAGAAGCGTTTTTCAAGTCGGCTCGAGGCCCGTCCCATTGATTATTTAGGGTGGGCGTATCGTCGTTTGGTCGGTGGCGATGTGCTAATACCTTGGCATACATTACTAATGTATTAGTAATAAGAACTGCCTTTCCGGCTGTTATAGCGAATCCACTCAGATCTTCGTTGTGTGTATAAGCTCCTATTCCATAAACACCAAGTATAGATGGTAGTACATATACGAGGTTTCCAAAAGGCTCCATCGTATTGCTGAATCCTTTAACAATCGAATTGTTGTGTCGATTAACCAAATCATTTATCGGGACATCTAATTGATGTAAGGCTAATGCGCCCCCACCAATTGCAAGTACTTTTAGCCAGTCGTTTCCGGTCCATCTTAAAGGCGATGTTGTTACCCTTCCACAATCGCGGTAGCCTGATCCAATGGCTTTTAAATTAAGCCTGGTGTATTTATATTCGGTAAGTGTGTCTTTTGCCGTCAGCGATGTGTTTATATATGCTTTATATATCTTATGCTGCGTGATAGAATCAGTTTTTAACTGATTTGGATCTATTGTGACTGTAGGAGCGCTCTTGAGTCCATCTTGTAAATTTGTAACTGCAAAATTGATGTTTTGACTTTTTGCAGATGAAAATGCAAAGATGAGCAGCAGCGATGCAATGAATGATAATGATTGTGTTTTCAATTCGATTCTTTTGTAAGGTTATTATTTCTCTTCTCTTTTAGCCTGATTCCAAAACACTTCCATCTGGTCGAGTGTCATTTCATGAATGGCTGTTCCTTCTTCTTTTCCTTTATCTTCAATAAATTGAAAACGCTGTATGAATTTTTTGTTGCAACGTTCGAGTGCATCTTCGGGGTTGACTCCAATAAAACGGGCATAGTTTACAAGGGCAAAAAGATAATCGCCAAACTCCTCTTCTAATCGTTCATGATTATTTTCTAATGCCAGCTCATCAAGCATCTCTTGTTGCTCTTCCTGAACTTTTGCCCAGACTTGTGCGGTTTCTTTCCAGTCAAAACCAACACCTCTGGCTTTTTCCTGAATGCGATAGGCTTTTACCATAGCGGGTAATGATTTAGGAACACCTGAAAGAACAGAGCTTCTGCCTTCACCCATCTTTATTTTTTCCCAATTTTGACTTACAGTATCTGCATCCTCGGCTTTTACATCGCCATAAATATGTGGGTGACGGCGAATTAATTTTTCGTTGATGCCTTCAATTACATCCTGAATATTAAATGCATTGAGCTCTGATCCTACTTTTGCATAAAATACAATGTGCATCATCAGATCGCCTAATTCCTTTTTAACTTCATCCAGATCTTTTTCGATGATGGCATCAGATAGTTCGTAGGTCTCTTCTATGGTAAGATAACGTAAAGTGTCGAGTGTCTGTTTATTATCCCAGGGACATTTTTCTCTGAGTTCGTCCATTATATTTAGAAGCTGTTGAAAAGCAGCAAGGCGTGGATCCATATTTGAAATTTTGTGCAAAAGTACGTTTTTACACTATACTTTTGTTTTGAGATGATTAGAATGTTATAGTTTTAACAAATCAATTGTACATTTGTAGGATACTAATAAAAAAAATCTTTGAGCACACATACTTCTCTTTCATCATCGGTCAATGTTAATAAATTTAAAGGATCGTTATTTGTTTTAGCCGGGGCTTCGAGTTATGGCTTACTCTCTCCAATGGCTAAGTTGGCATATAAAGCCGGACTCAGTGCTTCAGTGGTGAGCATTGGGCAGGTTTTGTTTGGTACGTTGATGGTTGGATTGATACTTGTGATTCAATATTTTACTGGAACAGAAAATGATAAATATATTGATCCGACAAGGAGGCAGAAGCTATTGCTAATGGGGGCCGGGACTTTTCTGGGACTCACAACAGTGTTTATCTATAAGGCGCTAGAGTTTTTGCCGGCTTCGATTGGTATTGTGCTTCTTTTTCAGTTTACCTGGATGGGGGTTGTTGTAGAGGTTATTCAAAGTAGGAAGAGACCTAGTAATGAGAAACTGGTTTCGTTATTGATTTTATTAATAGGGACTTGGTTTGCATCAGGTGCATTGGAAACCAAGGATGCGCATTTAAATATGGTTGGTGTTATCTGGGCGTTGCTTTCTGCCGTATCGTATACTATGGTGATTTACGTTAGTGGTAATACGGTAAATGAGGCTGCTCCTTTTAAAAGGACATTCTACATGTCGGTTGGAGCTTTAATTATTACGTTACTTTGTTTCCATCCCGGAACCTTTATTTCGTCGATCACAAATTGGGAGATGATTAAATGGGGTTTATTACTTGGATTTGTTGGGGCTGTACTGGCTCCGATTCTTCTAAATATCGGACTTCCTGCCGTGGGAGTGGCTCTTGGAACGATTATCAGTGCTGCTGAGCTGCCGGTTGTGGTTATTGTGTCGGTTTTCATATTAAGCGAACATGTCTCGCTGCTTCAATGGATTGGCGTCGGTAGTATTTTATTGGCTATTGCATTGCCTTATATGGCTATTTCCAAACATCATAGAATGAAATAACGATACATATACATAAAAAAAGAGGTTATCAAATTTATCTGACAACCTCTTTTACATTTTATAAATATTGGTTAATACGATCTTGCAAAGACAACTCTTTGTGTTGAGGGCTTTCCTGAGTAGATACATTTACCTTCTTCGGGTTGATTATTGAGCGGAATACAACGGATGGTTGCTTTGGTTTCGTCTTTAATCTTTTGCTCGGTTTCAGGTGTGCCATCCCAATGTGCAAGAATGAACCCAGCCTTGGTATCAAGAATTTCATTAAACTCTTCCCATGTATCTGCTTTACGGGTGTTCTCTTCGCGGAAAGCAAGTGCTTTTTGGAATAGATTATCCTGAATGCTTACGAGTAAATGCTCTATCTTGTTCTCAATATCGATGATTTGATAGGTTGATTTTTCAAGCGTATCGCGACGGGCTAATTCTACTGTGCCATTCTCAATATCGCGGGGACCTATTGCAATGCGAATAGGAACGCCTTTAAATTCATATTCATTAAACTTCCAACCTGGTTTTTGGGTGTCACGGTCATCGTATTTAACGCTGATTCCTTTTGCCTGGAGGTTGGCTTTGATTTTATTTACAGTGAGGGTAATTTCTGCAAGTTGCTCTGCATTTCTATAGATAGGTATGATTACAACTTGAGTAGGAGCCAGTTTTGGAGGTAGCACAAGTCCGTGATCATCAGAGTGCGACATGATAAGTGCACCCATTAAACGGGTAGATACCCCCCATGAGGTTGCCCATACATATTCTAATTTGTTTTCTTTGCTAAGGAATTTTACATCGAAAGCTTTTGCAAAATTCTCTCCAAGGAAGTGAGATGTCCCGGCTTGAAGTGCTTTTCCATCTTGCATCAATGCTTCGATACAATAAGTTTCCAGGGCACCTGCAAATCGTTCATTGGGTGATTTAGTGCCTCGTAAAACAGGAACGGCCATAAAGTTTTCAGCAAAATCAGCATAAACACGAAGCATTTGTTCAGCTTCTGCGATAGCTTCTTCGCGTGTTGCATGTGCAGTATGCCCTTCTTGCCATAAAAATTCAGTTGTACGTAAAAATAATCTGGTTCGCATCTCCCAACGCACTACATTTGCCCATTGGTTTATTAACAATGGTAAATCACGGTATGACTTAATCCAGTTGCGATAGGTATCCCAGATGATGGTTTCAGATGTCGGACGTACAATTAGTTCTTCATCAAGTTTAGCATCTTCGTCAACAACGATACCTTTGCCGTCTGGAGAATTTTTTAAACGGTAGTGGGTTACTACAGCACACTCTTTAGCGAAGCCTTCAACGTGACTGGCTTCTTTGCTGAAGAATGATTTAGGAATGAATAATGGGAAATAAGCGTTTACATGACCTGTGTCTTTAAACATTTTGTCGAGTACTGCCTGCATCTTTTCCCAGATGGCATAGCCTGAAGGTTTAATAACCATGCACCCTCTTACTGCAGAATTTTCTGCAAGGTCTGCTTTGATCACAAGATCATTATACCATTGTGAATAATTTTCTGCTCGTGTAGGAAAATCTTTAGCCATTTGTTTTAATCTGGTACAAAATTTGTAATAAATCATAAAATAATTACCGTCGCAAAGTTACAAAATAATGAAGATTAAGCCTCGGCAGTTGAAATATATCTTAAGAATTGGAGGAAATATCATGAGAAAATTTTTATCAGCAGTTGTGGTGGTGCTTGGAGCCCTTACTGCTTGTACAGTCCAGAATCGGGGTCTTAGCTATGATGATGTATATTATAGCCCTAAAGATAAGCCTGTTGTTGCTGAACAGGTGGATAAGGCTGATCTTCAAAAAGCGACCTCTAAGGTTGAAATTATTGCCGATTCAGCAGCATTAGCTCACAACCAGGATCCATTACTTCAAAGTGAAAGTCGTGATTATACGAAAGCACAACAGACGTATAGTCAAAACCAAAATGGAGTAAAATCAGCTGCTGATGAAAACTATGATCAGTATACTTCATCAAGTTTTAACTATGATGATTATTATGATTATGGATATACTGCCCGTATACGTCGTTTCCAGAATAGATACTTTAATGATTATTATAATGACTATTATACCAATCGTTATTGGTATGATATGAATCCAGGTTATTGGGGATCAAGTATCTACTCTTCATATGGATTTAGTCCATTTTATTATGGTAGCCCTATGTTTAGTTTTGGTTTCGGGTATTCTCCTTTCAGTACTTTCTATAATTCATACTATGGTATGTTTGATCCATTCTTTTCTCCATATCCTTATTATGGTTTTGGTTATGGTTATTACGGTGGTTTCTATGGTGGCTATTATGGCGGATACTATGGTGGTGGTTATGCATATGGCGGTGGTGGTGGATATTATAATAACCATGATTATAATAGCTCATCCTATTATGGTCCTCGTCGTGGTGGTTCATCTAATGGGCCTACACCCAATGAAAAGACTACCCAACGTTATGGTATGGCTGCCGGAGGTAGTGGTGGCGGAGGCCAAATTCCAACCAGTGTAAATGCTCCAAGAAATGGCCGCGAGGTAAGTGCTGTAAACAGCGGTGCCCCTATTGTTACAGGTGGACGCGATGCCTCTTTTGATGCTGCTACAATGCCAGCCGGACAAAATGGACGCGAAAGAGGTGGAAGTAGTAATCTGTTTAGTCCTTCAGGTGTAAGTAATACAAATGCAAGAACTGCTGTTCAATCTGTAAATGCTCCTCGTAACTCATACAGTAGCCAGCCCCAGAATAGCTATTCTCGCCCGGTAAATACTGCTCAACAATCTACTGTTGA
>JACAUB010000001.1:68151-127976 GCA_013390605.1 Bacteroidota bacterium
TTGCAAGTAAAGGAGAAACGATTGATGTTTCGGGTGATGCCTTAAAGTTATCCAATACCTGGATCGTTAAGGGATCTAAAGAATCAAAACTTTATCTGGATTATTGGATGGCTTCGAGAAAACAAAAGGCGAGACTTGACTCGCTGACAATAATCTTTAGAAATAGCCAGGAGACTCCAGAATATATGGCTAATAGAATTCGATTAGACTCTGTCTTTAATTCTGTGATGGAAGAAAGAAGAGATGCAGCTACTAAATTTCTTCATAAAAATCCAGGATCTCTGGCATCACTACTTATCATAAACTCGCAGTTTTCAAATATCCCTCTGTTTAATGAAGAGCATGATATTGTTTTTTATAAGTTATTGGATAGTTGTCTGGCTAAATCATATCCTCAAAATAAATTGGTGCTGGGTTACCACCTGAGAGTAAACGAGATTGAGAATAAAATTAAAAAAAGGATTGAAGTTAAAAAAATGTTATTGCCTGGTGCAATAATGCCGGCAATAGAAACGATTAGCATAGATGGTCAGCCAGTTAGCCTGTCTTCTTTGAATGGAAAGGTGGTGCTAGTAAACTTTTGGGAGGCAGGTAATCCGGTTTGTCGGGAAAAGAATCAGGAGTTATATAGGATTTACAAAAGGATTCATAATAAGGGATTTGAAGTAATTGAAATTTCACTTGATGAAAATCGTGATTTATTGAGGGATGTGATAAAGCAAGATAGAATTACCTGGCGTCAAATAAATGATTTTGATAAAGGATATTCTGAAATTGGCCATCGCTTCAATATTATTAGTGTCCCTTATTCCTTTCTGATTGACCGACATGGAAAGATTGCATTTGTAAATCCTTCGTTTGATAAGTTGGATAAGAAAATAAAATTATTACTGAAAAGGAGATAAACATTGAAAACAGATAAGCTTGAATTGAAACCGGGTGAGAGAATTTATTTTGCTTCTGATTTCCATCTTGGAATCCCTGAACATGCCTCTAGCTTGAGACGTGAAAGATTACTCGTGGACTGGCTAGATGAAGTTAGAAAAGATGCGAAAGAAATATATCTGATGGGCGATCTTTTTGATTTCTGGTTTGAATATAAAACAGTGGTTCCAAAAGGCTTTGTGAGACTATTTGGTAAACTAGCAGAGATCACTGATGCTGGGATTGATATTCACCTATTTAGAGGTAATCATGATATTTGGGCGTTTGACTATTTTGCTAAAGAAATGAATATAAAGCTTCATCGTGAGGCTCAGATAAAGTTGATAAATGGGTTTCTGTTTTTTCTCTCCCATGGTGACGGATTAGGTCCTGGCGATCATGGATATAAATTTTTGAAAAGAGTTTTTGAATTTAAGCCTAATCAATGGTTCTTTAAGTGGATACATCCTGATATTGGTACCCGGTTAGCGCTTTATTTTTCAAGAAAAAGCCGGACTGCTAATATTATAAAAGAAGCAAATTGGGAAAACAATGGTGGTATTCCGCTTTCAGAAGAACGGCTATATCAGTTTAGTGTTGAAATGTTGGTTAAAAATCCATCTATTAATTTTTTTGTCTTCGGGCATAGACATAAACCTACGGATGAATTAGTCGCCCCAGGTTGCCGAATGATCAATTTAGGTGATTGGATCCATAACTTTACGTATGCTGTTTTTGATGGAAAGGAAATGAATGTGCATCAATACAAAAAGGATTGATTATTTTATTTAATCCGACAATTGAAACTTATAGTTTATTGAATATACCCATATAATGAACAAGAGAGGTTAATCCTATATTGACCTCTCTTGTTTCTTAAATTTGTTAAAGGACGTATTATTTTTTTTCTGTTTTTTTTTCTACTTTTTTATCGGCTTTTACTTCTTTTTTTACAGCCTTTGTCTCTTTTTTTTCTACTTTTTTTACTTCCTTTTTGTCAGTTTTAAGATCACTCTTTACTTCTTTCTTTACAGCTTTTACTTCTTTCTTTTCAACTTTCACTTCTGTTTTTACAGCTTTTGCATCTTTCTTAGGTTTTGGCTGAGTTTGAGCAATTGTTGTTGCAGCAAGAAAAATTACTGCCAATAGCATTGTCATAAATTTTTTCATCGTTCTTGAAATTTAAAAAGTTTATTTTTAAAAATTTGTTAAAGATTTACCCAAAGTTACAATTTGTTAATGGGGTAAGTCAAGGAAAGTGAATAAAATGTGTAAAATTATTATGAATATATTTTTTCTATTATAAATAATAATTCTACCTAAATAAATATATTGTTTGAAAGATAAAGGATGAAGTAATAGCGTAGAATGAAATATTTATTTTGTTCCATTTATCAAATAAACTTACTTTGCATTGGATATTATGACTCTTCCTAAAAAGGGATAGTGATTAATTTACATAAATAAGTTATGCTGACAAATTTGAATAGAATTGCAATAAGTCGTACGGATAATATAGGCGATGTCGTACTCGCTCTTCCTGTGGCAGGATGGATTAAAAAGTATTATCCTAATACGGAAGTCATATTTATTGGTCGTGATTACACTCGTTCTATTATAGAATCCTCAATTTTCGTGGATCAATTTGTCGATCGGATTGAACTGATTAAGGGTAAGATTAATCTGAAATTGTTGAATATAGATGCGATTGTTTTTATCTTTCCTGATAAGGAGTTGGGATTTCTTGCTAAGAAAGCGGGAATCCCTTTGCGGATTGGTTCTTTCCGGAAACTTCATCATCTTTTGAATTGTACTAACTGGGTTAACTTCACACGAAGGAATTCTTTATTGCATGAGAGTCAATTAAATTTTAAACTTTTAAAACCACTTGGAGTTCCCACTACGGTTACTAAAGCTGAGATTCCCGCTTTGTATGGGATGAAAAAGATAATTCCTCTCTCTGATAGATTAATTTCTTTACTTGATAAAGAAAAATTCAACCTGATCATTCACCCTAAATCACATGGACATGGAAAGGAGTGGCCCGCTTATAAGTATCATGAGTTATGTCGGAAACTACCTTCAGATAAATTTAATATTATTTTTACGGGGACAGAAAAGGAGAAGGGATTTATAGAGGAACATTTTAATGATCTTGTTCAATCAACATCAAATATATCTAATGGAGCAGGATTAATGAATCTAAATGAGTTTATTAGTTTTATTTCAATGGCCGATGGTTTATTGGCAAGTGGTACTGGCCCATTACATGTTGCAGCAGCCCTTGGAAAGCTTTCTGTTGGATTTTTTCCACCGATGCCACCTGTTTATTCACAGCGATGGGAAAATCTTGGAGAACGTGCTTTTCATTTTGAGAAAGAATCATGTCCTCAGAATTATTCATGTCGTAAAATAAAAGGTTGTGAGTGTGTTGAGAGCATTGAAGTTGGACTTGTTGCAGAATTGCTGATGCGGGAATTGGCTAAAGGATGATAACCTTTTAGAAGCTGTTATTTTTGCATAATAAGTAGTACTTTAGAAAGGCTATTCTTAAGTGGATATCTCTTGACTTTTTGTGAAGAAATGTGATTTAATAATAGTGAAAACTTAAAAGTATTATTAAATATTTATAAGTTTGTAAAATATTTAATAATTCAAATTAAGTAATTGTATTTTGGCAATATAATTTAATTATTCTAAAAATCAGATATATATGATGCTTTACACCAAAAAATTATTCATTCTTCTTGCAATCATTTTTATTTCGGGTGCAAGTTTAAGTAGTTATGCAAAATCAGATCCGGTTAAGATCATCCCTGCGCCGTTATCAGTAAAATCACTAAAGGGTGAATTTATTATAACTGCTAAAACGAAAGTATTAGTTGTTCCGTCAAACCCGGAGGCTTTAGCAGTTGCTACGCTATTTACTGATAGATTAGATTCTGTCTCGGGTTATGTAACCAAACCTCATACAAGTGATGCTTTAAAGAAAACTCCCCAAAATGCAATTCTGTTTAGCATTATTAATGATGTAGCGCTAGGCGATGAGGGATATCGCTTAACCGTTGAGAAAGAAAATGTCTTAATTTCTGCAAATACAGCTAAGGGATTATTTTATGGTGTTCAATCTATGCTTCAACTACTTCCCCCACAAATAATGAGTCCTTCCAAAGTTGAAGGCGCTAGCTGGAAAATGGAAGGGATAAAGGTTATGGATAAGCCTCGTTTTGGATATAGAGGAATGCATTTAGATGTCGGTCGCCATTTTATGCCAGCTGAATTCATTAAAAAGTATATTGATATACTTGCTATGTTTAAGATGAATACTTTTCATTGGCATTTAACTGAAGATCAGGGGTGGCGTATTGAGATTAAGCAGTATCCAAAGTTAACTTCAATGGGTTCTATGCGCTCGGAGACTGTTGTTGGACACGCAGGTAATTCTAACAAATATGATGGGATTCCTCACGGTGGTTTCTATACTCAAGAACAGGTTAAGGATATTGTTGCTTATGCTACACAACGATTTATTACAATTATTCCTGAAATTGAGATGCCAGGACATTCTGTTGCTGCACTTACCGGATATCCTCAATTGAGTTGCACTGGTGGCCCCTTCAAGGTAGCCACTACTTTTGGCGTTTTTGATGATATCTTTTGCGCTGGTAATGACTCTACGTTTATTTTCTTACAAAATGTTTTGGATGAAGTAATGAGCTTGTTCCCCTCTAAATATATTCACATTGGTGGTGATGAAGCGCCAAAGGCTCGTTGGCATAATTGTCCTAAATGTCAGGCTCGTATGAAATCAGAAGGCTTAAAAGATGAACATGAGCTTCAAAGTTACTTTATTAAACGAATTGAGAAGTATGTCGTCTCAAAAGGAAGACGTATTATTGGATGGGATGAAATACTTGAAGGCGGACTTGCTCCTGAGGCTACTGTAATGTCATGGCGAGGAATGGATGGCGGTATCGCTGCTGCAAGAGAACATCATGATGTAATTATGTCATCAAATAGTCATCTCTATTTTGATCATTATCAAGCTGATCCCACTACAGAGCCACTTGCCATTGGTGGATATTTACCTTTAAAAAGAGTCTATAGTTTTGAGCCGGTACCTGATCAGTTAAAGACAGAAGAAGCCAAACATATTTTAGGTGCACAAGGTCAGATCTGGACAGAATATATGAAAACTCCTGAATATGTAGAATATATGCTTTTGCCACGTATGCTGGCATTATCAGAAGTTTTATGGACTCCTCGTGATCAGCGAGATTATGAGTCGTTTACCTCTCGATTAGATAATAGCTTAAAAAGACTTGGGATTATGGGTGTGAATTACTCTCAAGGATCATTCAGAATAGAAATTGATGCCAAAGCTAATAAAGACGGGGAAAAGATTCTTGTTAATCTGACATCAGAACGTCAGAATATGTTAATACGATATACCTTGGATGGTAACTTAGCTACTGCTGGTTCTCCAGTAATCGATGGCCCAATTACGTTCCATAAAAAAACGCATCTTATTGCAGGTGTATTTACTGAAGGCCAGCTCAAAGATGTAATGATAAATCGGATAGTAGAACCTCATAAGGCAGCATATACCGATGTTCTGGTACTGCGAAAAGATAGGCTTGAAGCTAAACCATTTTCGCTTCCGGGTTTGGTGGATGGCTTTTCGGGAACTGCTGATTCTGACCAATTAGTTTGGAATTCGCTACAAGGAAGAGAAAATGAGATTACTATTGATTTGAAGAAACCTCAACAATTAAAAGATATTGAGTTTAACTTTCTGACGGATAAAACGAAAGATTTGGTAAATCCATCAGCCGTTGATATTAAAGTTTCAGAAGATAATATAACATATATTCCTCTTTCTGAGGTCAAGAATAATCTTTCTTCTGATTATATGGGCACAGGACTTATTAAGTACACTGCAAATTTTAGTAGTACTAAGGTAAAATATATTCGGCTAAACATAAAAGCTGAAAGTGCTACAATGCGTGATCCTAAGTTATTGATGGATGAAATTATTGTTCGATAATGAAAGTAGAATAAAAAACAGTGATCATGAATTTCTTGCGGATATTAATTTGCAGGATAAAAAAATAATATAAGAATATTTAAAAGAGGTTGTTTCTAACATTGAGACAACCTCTTTTTTACGAAATTTGCAAGTTAAAAAGAATACAATGTCAAAAGAACATAAAATATTTTCAGAGGTTCGATCTTATTCTATCATTACATTAGGACTGTTTGTTAATGCTATTGCATGGATGGGGTTTATGATTCCTTCACATATCGTTGGTGGCGGTATTAACGGGGTATCATCTCTTCTTTATCTATCTACAGGAATCCCAATAGGGGTTGGAATACTTTTCTTTAATGCCATTTTAATTGTAATGGCTATACGGATATTGGGACTTGGTTTCGGAATAAAATCTATATTCTCAATACTTATGATGGTGGGAGCCTTTTCCTTACTTCAATATTATTTTAAGGAACCTATTGTTAAAGATAAGTTTATGGCTGCTATTATAGGAGGCATATTAAATGGTGCCAGTATTGGTATTGTCTTTACACAAGGTGGTAGTACAGGAGGTGTTGACATTATTGCAATGATCTTTAATAAATATCGAAACATAACCCCGGGAAAAGTTATACTCTATTTTGATGTCTGTGTTATTACCAGCTCTTACTTCATCTTCCCACATATTGAAAATATTGTCTATGGCTATGTTGTAATGGCCGTTGGCGCTTATGTGATAGATTTGGTGCTTACAGGAGCTAATCAGACTGTACAGGTCTTTATTTTCTCTCAGAAGAATACTGAAATTGCGAATATTGTAAGCAAGGATATCCGAAGAGGTGTTACGGTATTAAAAGGAATAGGATGGTATTCAAAGAGTGAACAGGATATTTTGATGATCTTAATGCGTAAAACAGAGCTTCCATATTTCTTTCGGACTGTAAAAGAAATTGATGCAGATGCTTTTATATCAGTTTCGAGTGTAATGGGAGTTTATGGTAAAGGATTTGATGTGATTAAAGTGAAATAAAACTATTTTTTATAAAAATAAAAAGGGAGGCCGTCCATAAAGAACGGCCTCCCTTTTTATTTTTGACTCGAGCAGTTTATTTCAAGTTTAGTTTTTTCTTAACTAAAGGCATGATATCATCACCATTCTCTGAGAATAAAAGAACCCCATCAGTAGTATTAAAAATGTAAGTAAAACCATTTTCTTTAGCTACTTCTGAAATTGCTTTCTTAGCGCGAGTAATAATTGGAGCAGTTAGTTCTCCTTCTTTTTGCTGTAGACTTTGACTAGCACTCTGTTGAAAAGCCTCTAAACGTTGTTGAATGTCAACAATTTCTTTTTGTTTAGTTTGCTTTACGATATTCGACAAAGTAGCTTCAGTCTTTTGGAATTCATCTACCTTAGTCGTATACTCAGCTTGCATTTTGTTGAACTCGTCGCTCAACTCTTTCTGGAACTTGTCATATTTTGCTTTAATAGTGTCTTGACCAGGAATTGCTGCGTATAATTTAGCAAAATCAACATGACCAATTTTCTGAACTTTCTGTGCACTTGCAGATCCTGCAAAACTGATTATAGCAAGTACGATTACAACTCTTAATAAGCTTCTCATTTCTCTTTTTATTAGTTAATCATTTTAGGATTTGTGACAAAATTAATCATTTATATGAATTCCCGGCAAAAGATGTAAAATTAACGTTTAACCGGATTATTCTGTGGAGTGGTATTCTGTTTATTCTGTTGGTTTACTGATGAATACCCTAGTTTCCCTAATACAATATCGCTAATATCATATTTGTTGTTAGTATAAATCATTGTAGCACCTGTGGCCTTATCAAATACAATCCCTATATTCTCTTGATTCGAAATTGCTTCAATAGCATTATAAACCTTATCTTGTATAGGTTTAATCAGTTCTTGTCTCTTCTTAAAAAGATCTCCTCCTTGTCCGAAACGCTTTTTCTGAAGGTCTTTTACATCTTTTTCTTTTGCAATGATCTCATTTTCACGCTTCCGTTTCATCTCTTCAGGAAGCATGGTGGCATCGGCTTGATAGGTTTTGTATAATCTATCTATTTCAGCAAACCGTGTTTCAATCTCTTTCTGCCATTTGTTTGATAGATCGTCTATTTGAGTCTGAGCATTCTTATATTCAGGGACATTACCCAAAATATATTCAGTATCAACATAGGCTATCTTTTGAGCTTGAGCACTAGTGCCCGGAAACAACATAAGGCATGTTGTTAAAACGATTCCTGCTATTACAACTAAGATATTATTCCTTTTCATAATTGAGTTCTCCTGATTTATGGTTAAACATTGGAGTATAGTAATCAAAAAATCTGCCAGAAGTGAAATGCCCGGCAGATTCTTTGAATTTATTTTAGTCAATAGATTGATTAATTGAGAAGTGGAAATGTCCTTTATTCGCACTTGGTGATCCTGGAATAGCATCAAATCCGTAACCCCAATCAAGTCCTAACATTCCAAACATTGGTAAGAAAACACGTACACCAAGACCAGCCGATCGCTTAACATCAAAAGGATTGAAGTATTTAAACTTTTCCCAAGAGTTACCAGCCTCAAGAAATGCCATTACATAGATTGTAGAGCTTGGATTTAAAGATAATGGGTAACGAAGTTCAGCTGTTGCCTTTTCGTAAATTGTACCACCAACTTCTTTATTGTATTGATCTCTTGTCTTGGGTGTCATTGATTCATTTTCGTATCCTCTAAATCCAATAATTTCACGACCATCATAATTAGCGTACTGAGTCATACCATCACCACCCATATAGTATCTTTCGAAAGGAGTAACGCCAATTGTGCTGTTGTAGTTACCCAGGAAAGCATGACGTGTACGAATCGAAAGAACCAGATTCTTATAAAGTTCTTTGTACCATGAGGTGCTGAACTTCCATTTATGGTACTCTATCCATTGGAATTTATTATCATCCGTCATTGAAGAGTAATCCTTATTTGAAAACATTGAATAAGGAGGTGTTAATTTAATATCGAGTGATACATCTGACCCGCTACGAGGATATAAAGGAAAGTCAGTCGATGAACGTGCAAAGTTAAGTTCATAACAGAAGTTATAATACTTACCATTACCATCGCCCACAGGAATTAAACTTGCATAGTTCTTCAGATTATAAAACTGGAGATTGATCGATTGTGATAATTGGAAATAGTCATCAGGCCATTGTAATCTTTTTCCTAATCCAACCGTTAATGACTGGTTGATGAAGGATTGATAAGTAGATTCTGATTTTGCTACACCATTATTAAAAGCATAGTGCGAATATGAAACACTAAATGCATTAGGTCGTTTACCACCAAGCCAGGGTTCAGAGAATGAAACACTGTAACTTATATATCCTGCTCCATAAGACTGAAGACGTAGACTAAGTTTCTGCCCATCTCCTGTTGGTACCGGACGATAAGAGCTCAGGTTAAATAGATTTCGAGCTGAGAAGTTATTAAACGATAGTCCTAGGGTTCCAATAAGTCGATTATAACCCCAACCTCCTGATAACTCAATCTGATCTGAAGATGTTTCTTCAACTTTCCAGTTTATGTCAACGGTTCCATTTGGCTCATTGGGTACCATATCTGGTGTGATCTTTTCCTGATTGAAATATTTTAACTGACCAATTTCACGGATGGTACGTACTAGAGCTTCACGACTGTATAACTGACCAGGACGAGTTCTCATTTCTCGTAGAACAACATGGTCGTTTGTTCGGGTATTTCCAGCAATAGTAATTTTATTGATAGTAGCCTGTTTCCCTTCTTGAACTCTCATTTCAATATCAATCGTATCATTGTTGATATGAGTTTCAATTGGAATAATTCTGGAAAATAGGTATCCATGATCTTGATACAACGCGCTTACATCATCTCCATTGGGATTATAAGTAATATTTTTCTCTAACTGCTTAAGGTTATATACGTCACCTTTTTTTATCCCTAGAACTGAACTCAAAAATGGTGAAGGATAAATTGTATTACCAACCCAATTGATATTTCCGAAATAATACTTAGGACCTTCAATAACATTCATCGTTAGGTTGATCGTATTATCACCATTTTTAGAAATGCTATCTTTAACCAATTTAGCATCACGATATCCTAACTCATTATATTTTTCTATAATCTTAATTCTATCTTCAATAAATTTCTCTGGAATATATTTAGATGCTTTTAAGAAGGTGAATTTGAAATTATTATCAACAGCATCACTAATGGATTCAGTAAATTTCTTGATTTTAAATGTTGGAAGATAGGTGATGGAGTTTACTACCACCTCGTCAAGAAATCCAAAGGGCCTTAATTTGCCACGTTCTTTGGTCTCTTTTAATGATCCTTTTAGCTTGTTTGCGCTAACCTCTTTGTTCCCAATGATAATGATCTCACGAATCTTGACCTTACTGTTTTTCTTGATATTAAAAGTAAGGTTATTGTAATTCTCTTTTGTCTTATCGGGAGTTTGTTGAATATCTACACTTACATTTAAGAAACCCTTTTCATTATAATGTTTTAAAATGGTGTTGCGTGCACGTACCAAAAGGTTCTCAGTGATTACATCACCGGGAATCAACTTGATTTTATCTTTCATATCATCACCTTCGGTCTTTCTAATTCCATTAAAGAAAAATTTTGAAAGGCGTGGACGTTCTACTAACTCGATTTCTAAAAATACTTTATCTCCAACAACCTTTGTTCCAAAAATTTTGACATTTTCGAAAAAGTTTTGTTCCCATAATTTCTGGATAGCCTTGCTGATAGGATCGCCGGGAATCTCAATTTTATCGCCTACAGCAAGACCGGTAATGTTGATCAGAACTGATTCGTCCAGGTGCTTAACCCCAGAAATAGTTATTCCACCAATTTCATAAACCTTAGGAGTTGAAAGATCGAGTGTTGAATCTGCAACTTGAGCTTTGATGCCAAGGCAGAGTAAAACTAATGCAAGTGTGGCAAGTAATTTCTTCAAAATCATTATTTAATGCAGGGATTAAGTTGTTCACTAATCTTTCCAAAGCGACGCTCGCGATGTTGGAAATCGTAAATAGCCTCGTACAGGTGTTCTTTTCTGAAATCAGGCCAAAGAACAGGTGTAAAATAAAGCTCGGAGTAGGCAATTTGCCATAATAGAAAATTACTGATCCTATATTCTCCACTTGTGCGGATAAGTAGTTCAGGATCAGGAATTAGTTTTGTTGTTAGCATAGAAGTCATCAGATCTTGATTTATATCATCAGGATTTAAACTGCCCTCTTTGACCAACTGTGCAATTTTTTTCGTAGCTTCGGTAATCTCCCATCGAGAACTATAGCTAAGAGCTAAAAACATCTCCATTCGGTCATTTCCGCTTGTATTATCAATTGTCTCTTGTAATTGCTTACGACATTGTGGGTCTAGCTGAGTCAGATCACCAATAGCTCCAAGTTTGATTTTATTATCCATCAAGGTCTTGGTTTCTTTATTAAGTGTTTTTACGAGCAAATTCATGAGCGCATCGACCTCCATTTTCGGACGGTTCCAGTTTTCAGTTGAAAAAGCGTATAATGTTAAGTACTTAATTCCAATTTCCGCACAAGCCTCAGCTGTTTCACGTACTGCTGTGACACCACTTTCATGACCGAACACTCTCAGTTTACCTCTCTGCTTTGCCCATCTACCATTGCCGTCCATTATTACGGCAATATGTTTTGGCAATCGTTTTGGGTCAATTTTTTCTTTGAAACTCATTGTTGGAAATTATGAGCTAAATAATGAATAAATGCTTGATTATTAAAATGATTTTTGTTAATGTTTGTTAATGCCTTTTGAACTCGTCACAGCTATTATTATTAAATATATTTAATCGTATAGCAATCCAAAATCCTGCAAAGGCATACCAATCGTTCGCTGTCGAAACTCTTATCCCTTGTTGATAAACATTATCCAATTTATCGGCATTCTTGCCAAAAGGTTTTCTCAATCCCCATTCTAATCCCATACTTACATTCTCAAATGGATTATACTTAATCCCTAATCCAAATGGAATATTAGGTAGGGGTAATGATTTATTAACATTGTCTTGAGGATTATCTACTATTGGATTTTTTGGATCAACAGTAAAAGTCGTGACGTCTTGAATATCTCCTGACGCAAGGGTTACGTATGGGTTATTACTGTTACTGACTTTAAAGGATGAGTAACCGATCCCGGCAAAAATATAAGGACTGATAGAATGATCATCTCCATCAACTTTAAATTCATAAAAACTAACTTCAAGTTGCGCAGAACCTTCAACCAAAGTAGAATTAAAATACAGACCTCTGTCAGGTTGAAATTTTGAAAACTTGTCAGCTCCCTGAAATTGGGTAAATGTAAGACCTGCTTTTATTGCAATTCTGGGATTAAAGTTGTACCGGTATAGGGCGCCATAAGCTGGTAGTGGCTTATTGAAAGGCTTTCCAGGATTTAAGTCGCCTGTATAATAAGAGCTTCCAATAAATATACCCACATCACTCCGTTGAGCAAAAGCTGCTCCAGAGAAAAGTAGTATCAGAATGGCCGTTATCAGTTTTTTCATTCGTAATGAAATATATTTAAGTCTTCAAGTTTTATATAGCTATCCAAATTTCCTCAACTTATAAGGAATTTTGTCTCTGCTATTTCCCTAACTTATTCAGGTTGTAAAATTAACAAAAAAAACCGTTTGGATTGCGGCTAACTTCAACACGGATAAACTTAGTTGCGAATATCGCTTCCCCACAATAATTTTTTCCGAATCGTAGAGAAAAAATTATCAGTGGATATTTGTAATAGATTGATATTGAATAGCTCTTTTCGTATAACTAATTCAAGAGGGACATCGAATAATTTTGATCTGCTATCCAGTCCTACAAAATATTCTTTTTCTCTTCCTTCAACCAGTATTCTTATTACGCTTGTATCAGGTATAACGATGGGGCGTACTGTAAGATTGTGTGAGGCGATAGGAGTTATTACAAAACTTTGCGAGTCTGGACAAATAATCGGACCATTACACGAAAGTGAATAGCCTGTTGAACCCGTGGGTGTCGATACAATAAGTCCATCTGCCCAATATGAGTTTAAAAATTGATCGTTAACCCAAACTTTGAGGGTAATCATTGAAGAGTTCTCTTTTTTATGTATTGATACTTCATTAAGAGCAAAGTTTAGATTGCCAAAACTATTTTCGGAATCTTCCAGATTTAAAAGTGAACGATGATCTAGTTTGAAATCTTTTTTAATAATTGATACTACAACTTCTTGAATTTTATCTTTTTGAATACTAGCAAGAAATCCCATTCTACCCAGATTGATTCCAATAATAGGTATTTGTGAATCGCGAACAAGCGTGATTGTGTCGAGAAGAGATCCGTCTCCTCCCAGTGAAAAGAGAAAGTTAACATTATCTTTTATCTCTTCATAGGTTGAAAAAAGTTCAATTTCTGTTTCCAGATAAAAATCAACGACCTCCCTGATCTTTTTAATATATGATTGAAGAAAGATTACCTCACCATGGTGTTTTTGCAATAACGTAATTAGTTCTTGCAAATAGGGGAGGTGTTCTTTATTAAATGCTTTTCCTGAAATTGCGAATCTTAAGTTCTTCATATTGTCAAATTATTACAGGGAAGTTTCAAAATGAATAAATAATCCTCCCTTTCCATAATGATTTACAGTGTACTCAAGCCGTAAAACTTTATCGTAATATGTTACAAAATCTACGCCTGCACCATATCCTCTCAATAGTGTATTTTGTAGCCTATTATTTAATAAAGGACCATTTAAAGGTTCAACCATGGTTTTATTAGTTGAGAAAACATAACCCATATCTGCAAAGATATTGAAATAGACTGCATAATGAATTTTGTCAAATTTTTCAGAACCCGTTATCCCTAAATTTCTAATAGTGGGTTTCAATACATTATATTTTATATTACTTCTTCCTAAGATATATCGTCCTCCATCAATTACATAATCTTCATACCCTCTTACATAATCGCGTTTGTAGCCAAGACCCTGATCCAAAAAATAGGGGAGTTTCTTGTTTGATGAAACTTTAAAAGTGGAGCCTACCGACCATGACCATCTGGAATCGATCTTTTCTGCAACCATTAAATTATTCTTGATAAAAAGATTGGAATAAGAATCGTTGTTAGAGTAAAATCCATTTTGTGCGGCTAACTCAACATCTGTAAAAAAACCTCTTAAAGGATAAGCCTTATTATCGCGATGATCGTTTCTGTAGAGTAAAGTAGATTGAATAAAATTCAGGCTATTTGATGAAGCTGGCGCATATAAACTGTTTAGTTCATTTAATTTAGTGGAATAACTATAGCGATTAGCTGCCAATGTGAATGCCCATGTATAAAATATGGATGGGCGATAATCAATTGTAGATGAATAAGTGTAGTTTTTTAACATATAATTCTCACCTCTGTAATAAAGGGGCTTATCATTTGCAGTCTGATATGCAACCTCATGGTTTTGCGTTAGAGCAGCCATGAAAGTTAAACCGATTGTCTGTTTCTGATTTATGTAAGGGAAATCATAAAGGATTCGATAACGTTCATCATAACCAAACCGGATCAGTAGATTTAACGATTCCATTCGCCCTCTAAGATTACTCCACTTTAAGAAACCACCATAATTTACACGTCGCCAATCTTTATGATTCAACCAACTATTGAAGTTCCGGTCAGCAATTTCGAAGATTGGGAATGGAAAAAGATACCAGCGTTCAATCATTTTAACTTTTACATTCAATTTGCCATTTTTTTCTGAAACGGTATCGATCGTAATAAAATTAAAAAGAGCAGTATTTAACAGATTTAATCTACTTTGTTTAAGCTGTTGATCTAGTAGATTTACATCTAAACTATCACCTTGTTTAAATAAAAGCTCTCTACTTATAATATGTGGGCGGGTTATTTTATTCCCCTCTAATATGATTTTTCCTATGGTAATCTTCTTTGCAGATGCTCCCTTTGCAGGATCTGTTATGTTTTGAGTGCTTTCCTGTGCAAATAGTAAAACTGGAACAAGAAGTATGATAATTGCAATTACTATCTTCACGGAGTTATAAGTCGGGTTAAAATACATTGATAAAGTGTAATTGACCAATTAGATATTTAAATAATTCATCAATGAATTATATCTGTCTAATAAGTCATCATAATATTCAGCTTCAGCAAATGAGGCTTTAATGGTATAATCATAACGATTGAATGTTTGAATTATTGGTCTAATATCCATTTTATTAACCTTTATTGTGAGCTCAATCTTTGTAGTGTCGGGATGCGAGGTGATATATAAGCTAAGAATTTTAGCCTCATTTGATTCGATGATCTGTGTTATCTCGCTTAAAGAGTAGTCATTTTGATTTAATTCAAGAACAATAATCCCCCCCGGATTCTCAATAGCTGCCATCTCCGAGATCGAAGTAACCAAGTCTGAAATAGTGATAACTCCCAGATACTGTCTTGATTCATTTAAAACCGGTAATAACGTCAAATGTTGCGATGAAATCGTTTTAATAACATCGTAAAGATGTTGGTTACCAAAAACATACTGTTTTGAGATGGATAATAAATGGTTGCCAACAGGTTCTTCAAAATCGCTTATTTTATAGATATCTTCTTCTGAAATAAGACCAAGAAAGTCAATATTGTTTACAATAGGCAAATGGGATACTCTATACTCTTCCATCCAGCTTAAGGCCTGCAAAGCAGTATCCGAAGTGTGTAGGGGTGCTATATCATTACTAATAAGTTCTTTTGCTATCATAGGAAGACGATGTTAACGCTAAATAATGAACAATTAATTCAGCAGATGGTTTGTTCCGATAACCTCTTCGTTCGTTACAAATATACAAGTTCCAAGCTTGTTTTTTACTTCTATGTATGACTTTTGTAATATTCGAAGTAATTTTGCAGGATAATAATTATTTCTCATGACTAAATTAAGTGTAAACATTAATAAAATAGCAACGCTTCGTAACTCAAGGGGCGGAAATCTTCCAAGTGTTATAAAAGCTGCTATTGATTGTGAAGGTTTTGGTGCAGAGGGTATTACTGTTCATCCACGTCCTGATGAAAGGCATATTCGTTATCAGGATGTATTTGATTTAAAACCAATTCTCACTACCGAATTTAATATTGAAGGCAATCCTATTCCTCAATTTATAGATCTTGTTTTAAAAGCTAAACCTGCTCAAGTTACATTGGTTCCTGATGCACACGATGCGCTTACATCAAATGCCGGGTGGGATACCATTAAATTTGAGCGTTTTCTGAGGGAAGTAATTGATGAGTTTAAACAACACGGTATCCGTACCTCTATCTTTGTCGATCCTATTCCTGAAATGGTTTATAATGCTGCAAAGACTGGAGCTGATCGTATTGAGTTATATACCGAAGCATATGCCTATAATTTTATCAAGAATCCAGAGCAGGCTATTACTCCTTTTATTGAAGCAGCAAAGGCTGCTCAAGAAGTTGGACTAGGAGTTAATGCCGGACATGATTTAAATTTGGATAACCTTCGTTATTTTGCTGATCGCATTCCTAATCTCCTCGAAGTCTCTATTGGCCATGCGCTTATTGTGGATGCCCTATACTATGGACTCTCATCAACCATCAGAATGTATCTTAATCAGTTGAGGTAGATATTATTCTGGCAAAACAAATATGTCTTCTTCTTAACGTTTTTGTATTTAATGAATATCATCAGCGCAACTCAGTTTGACTATGAAGCTTTTTTTTAGACAGTTTGGCGAAGGAAAGCCTTTTATCATCTTGCATGGGTTATTTGGGCTTTCTGATAATTGGGTTAGTATTGCTAAGATTTTGTCTCAAAACTATCGTGTCATTATTCCAGACCTTCGCAATCATGGTCAGTCACCACATAGTCCGGTTTTTAATTATGATGCCATGACCTCTGATGTCCTCGAATTGATGGACGAGTTGGATCTGAATCAAGCTGTTATTCTTGGACATTCAATGGGTGGAAAAGTCGCGATGCAGTTTGCCCTACAAAACCCGGAATTTGTAGAAAAATTGATCGTAGTAGATATGAGTATGCGTCGTTATGATGGACGGCAACTTCATTCCGATATTATTCAGGCTATGATGTCTATCGACTTTAATACTATTGAATCTCGTACAGAAGTTAACCGGCAACTCGCTACCACTATTCATGACGAACGAGTACGTCTTTTTATATTAAAAAATCTTTATCGTAAAACACGTTATCAGCTTGATTGGCGATTAAATTTATCTGATATTAATCAGAATATTGATTATGTTTTTGATTCTATTTCAAGTAATACACACTATAATGGACCCGCATTATTTATTAAGGGGGAGAAGTCTGATTATATTCAGGATTCGGATCTGCCAAAAATAATTCAATATTTTCCTAATGCAACATTTCAAACCGTATCAGGGGCCGGGCATTGGGTGCAGGCCGATAATCCTGAAGGGTTTCTGGAGAAGATAGCCGTTTAAAAAAAACAAAGCCCCCTTCCGGTTATCCGGAAGGGAGCCAAACCAACATTCACAAGCACAACTAGTAGGTCTCGACTTTTAGATTCGAAACAGCAGCTTCGACGTCGATATAAGTTTTTGTTTTAGCAGCATTAAAGTTGTTGGTGCGATACAAGTGGCGTTCAATTCTATTAAAACCATCTAATTGACGGCTTGAAAGAACTGTATTTGTTCTTACTTCGCAGGCTCTTGTTTTAGGAATATATAGTTTTATTTCAGAAGCTCCGGCATTAATCTTAACTTTTTGATCTTCATTAAATTCACCTAGTTTAAGATATATTGATGATGCGCCACCGTCGAAGTTTACAGTACGTACTTTAAACTTGCTAAGGTCCATGTGCATATCGGCAGCTCCAACACTTAGTTTTACATCCCAGATTGGTGTTGCATTCAATTTAATATGTGCTTCTGTACCTTTCCCATTCGAGATCGAACTGTCACGCAATCTTAGTTTTACTAAAGCGCCTGTGCTGTCTTTTTCGACTGAGGTTTCATAATGAACATCACCACCTGATTTATCAAAGTTGTAGAGATTATCTGTCGGTTCCTCAAGTATGAATTTCCCAGCTGCTGCATCGAAATCAAGTGTAGCTGTTTTTGTATTTTTATCATACGGTTCAGAATAGTTTTCGTCAGATTTGAAGTCGGCGCTGTTTTTGTAATCAACATTCCATTCATGGTTGTGACGATGCCATACAAAACCGAAAGTATTAATATCTGGTTGTGTCGAAACAACTGCAATTCCTCCTGCTACTGTTACTAATGAGATGATCAGTTTGATGTAATCTTTTACAGGCAGAACTGAAATACCCCAGAGGATTAGCATTACTGGCCAGAGTGCCCAAAGGGAGTGCCATGAAAACCAAATCAGGTCCAGATTCTTTAGCATAATCAAAATACCTATGGTAATCAGGATTACGCCCCAAAATATTTTCTTATAACTCATTGTTGAGAAATTTTAAAGATTACAATTAGTTTACTTCTTGTTTAAAATTAGCATAACTCCTACGGCAATCACTATTACAGGCCATAATTGTCCAAAGTCGATGTGAGGAACGAAGTTCGAGATGAGGAATAAAGCACCGATTGTGATGAGCATTACGCCACCCCATAATCCGGAGTTTCTTTTTTGAGGAGGAGGTGGGAAGCCTCCCATTGGGTCATTACCAGGTGTGTTGGTATCTTCCCCTTTCGGTTGTTCAAATGGATTTTCCATGTCGTTAAAAAAAGGATTAAAGGGTTTTTTTGATTCAGGAACAAAAATCCAAAGCAGGATATAAACTAATACTCCAGATCCTGCTCCAAGTGCCAGGGCAATAAAACCGATGCGAAAAATAATGGGATCTACTTTGAAATAATCTCCTAATCCACCGGCTACTCCTGCAAATACCCTGTCACGTGTACTGCGATACAATCTTGTCTCTTCCATTGTTTTATTGCTTTTGTACTTTTGACGCAACGAACAATGAAAGGTTACAGATGTATGCTGTTCCTATCAAAAAAAAATTAATCTTCTTCTAATTGCTTTTTGCGATAAGCTCGTGACGATACGATAATACCTATCTCGTAAAGAACATAAAGAGGAGCCGAAACCATTAACTGACTAAATACATCAGGAGGAGTGATGATAGCTGCTAAAATAACGATGACGAGTAAAGCATACTTTCTTGAACTACGTAAAAATTTTGGAGTAAGAATGCCGATTTTTGTTAAAAAGAAGATGAGAATGGGTAGTTCAAAAACAACCCCCATGCCAAACGTAATGGTGGTTATAACACTGATATATGAATCTAGTTGAAACTGATTTGCCACTGTGCCACTAACCTGGTAGGTGCCCAGAAAGTGAACAGAAAGAGGAACGATGATAAAATAACCAAACAAGATACCTAAGAAAAACAAAAGTGACATTATAGAAATAACTCCTTTAGAATGCCGTCTTTCATTCTCATGTAGTGCTGGTTTAATAAAACTCCATAATTGATATAATATATAAGGAAACGCAAAGATGATTCCTGCAAAAAAACTAACAGACATATCGGTCATAAACTGTCCCGACATTTTTAGATTTACTATTGGATAGTCGAAAGTGCCAAAGCAGAGTCCATTAGTTCTAAACAGTTTTCCAAGTTCGCACAACCAACCATAAGTGACAAAGGTGCTTTTTTTGGGTGAAAGAATTACATAATCAAAAATCCTTCTACTATATACAAAGCAGACAGTCGATGTAATGAGGATTGAAAATGCTGCCCTGAATAATCTTGATCTCAATTCATTCAGATGATCCATCAAGGTCATTTCTCCTTCTTCTCCTCTTGTTCTTTTAGCCATATAAAAACAGATATTTTTAGAATGCCAAAATTAAGAAAATAGGATTCGTTTAACTAAATTCTTTTTAGCTCTACGAAAGAAAAATAAAAAAGCAGAAAAGAGATGAATCTTTCCTGCTTTTTTAAATCTGTTTTACAATGGTAATGTATTCGATTACAGGATAAAACAGATTAATATTTAGTCATAAATTCTATTAGGTAAAAATAATTTGAGTACCCTGTCCTCCACACAATCCATAAAATTCACCTACTGTGATGATATCTTTTACTTCATCGCTTAGGTCTTCCTTCTTCAATTTAAACATATCTGCAGCAAGTTTACAAGCATAAATCTCACCACCTCCAGCTGTTATCATCTCCAGAAATTCAGGGATTGTTGGAATATCGAGTGCTTCCATTTGCTTTTTCATCATCGATGTTACACCGGCCTCAACACCCGGAAGCATTCCAAGAACAGAAGGAAACGCCCATCCATTAGGCATGCGCATCGCTGGGTTCCCTACAGTTGCAGTGTGTAGATGATTCATCTGTTTTTTAGTGATCGCATCTAAACCAAAAAATGTAAAGAATACTTTAGTCTCAATTCCTTCCATTACAGCGCCATTGGCCATAACGCAAGCTGCATAAACATCTTCCAGGTTCCCTTTTGCGCAAATAATGCACACTTTCTTTAAGGGATATTCTTCTTTTTGTGTCATCTCTTTAATTTTAAAATGTAATAATTATTAAACACAGCTTACGGGCTTCGATAATCCCGATATTTTTGTTGCTACCTTTAAAGGTGCACCAGGAAAAAGTTCGTAGAAGCCTTTGATATCTACAATCCCTGATTTTCCAATAGCGCGGATTGTTAAGGTTTCCCCTTTTGCCACTTTATCGCGTAAGAATTCAATTACTGCAAAATGTTTTGCGGTAAGTGTAATGTCATTTTCCTGGGCTATCTCAACAGCCATGTCTTTATTCCATTGGTTTTTATCAACAAGGTAACCCTCTTCAGTTAATTCTACTGTAACGCCAGCATAAGTTTTTTGTGCCATTTTATCGAAAGTTTTAAATAGTTAAATATTATAATTTTTATGTTAGTCTTTTTCTTTTCCTGCCATGCTCATTTTATCGCTTACCGGAAGTTTTCTGTCTTTTAACAGAAACTCCCAATAAATAGTTTTAAAAGCAAGTTTTCCAAGATGGTTAATTCGTGTATTCCCTAATAAACTGAATGGTCCAACTACTGGAACAGGGTAGGTACCCCGCAATGGTTCCGTTTCATAATTAAAATCGATGAGCGAAGCTTTTCCAAAACCTGTTTCAATATAACAGTTTGCATGACCATCAAATGAATGACTTAGTGGTCGGCCATTAATAGCATCCAGCATATTACCAATCAATGTTTCACCTGCAAAGTGAGCAACCGAACCTGCCTTCGATGCAGGGATATTTGTGGCATCTCCCAGCACAAATATATTCTCGAAAGCGACAGATCGTAGTGTGTTTTTGTCGGTAGGTACATAGTTCATATCATCACCCAATCCCGAGCGGGCAATTACTTCATCTCCCATATTCATTGGAATCACTGTTAAACAGTCATAGGCAACCTCTCTCCCGTCATACGAACGGACAATCTTGTTTTCACTGTCAACCTCCTCAATATAAAAGTCAGGAACTAATTGGATATTCTTTTCTGCCAATAGATTTCCTAAAAAAGCAGTTGCCTTTGGTTTTGTAAAAGCACCCGACATTGGCGTTGTGTAGATGATGTTTACCTTGTCTCGAATACCTTTCTTTGTAAAATAGGCATCGGCCAGAAAAACAAACTCTAATGGAGCTACCGGACATTTAAAAGGAATTTCGGTAATGCTCACTACTAACGTTCCGCCCTCCCAGCTTTCAAAGAACTTGTGTAATGCCAACGCCCCTTCGATGGTATAGAAATCGAAGATGTTTTTATACCAATTGTCTCCAATCAAGCCTGGCGTTTCATCAGGACGTGTTTGCGTACCGGTAGCAATAATCAGATAATCATAATCCAGCATCTTTCCGTCAACAAGTATTATCTTATTGTTTTGTCCATCAATACGATCTACATCCGCATACAGCAACTCAACACCCGATGGAATAAACTGAGCTTTTTGTTTAATAACATCCTTTGCAGTATAGGTGCCGAAAGGGATGAATAGAAAACCTGGTTGGTAATAATGGATTTTGTATTTATCAATGATGGTAATGCTCCATTCTTTTACACTTAGTGCTTTCCGAAGTTTATTTGCCATTAAAGTACCGGCAGTGCCAGCACCAACTATTATTATTTTTTTCATCACAGATTATATTATTTATTTTTTGCTCAACTCTATTTTTTCAATTCAAACATATAACAATTAGAATATTTACATGTGATTTGAATTTTTGTGTTAGCATTTCAAATTTGTTAACTTTACGGTTCAAATGTATTGACTAATCATGTTCTATTTTTTATAGTGGTTATGATAATAATCATAACATGATAAATATCATAACCGCCTGAATAAATGGATTTCAAAAGGGTAAACAAATAAATTAAGAAAAGGTCGATGGTAACTGAAGG
This sequence comes from Bacteroidota bacterium, assembly GCA_013390605.1. Classification (GTDB taxonomy): domain Bacteria; phylum Bacteroidota; class Bacteroidia; order Bacteroidales; family Cfx3-03; genus Cfx3-03. The sequence continues at coordinate 90,596 of JACAUB010000001.1, forward strand.
GAAAGTATGTGAGTGCAAAGATTGTATTGTTCGATCACTTATTTTTGAGCATGTTTCTTCTGAAGAACTGGGGACTTTTTGCAATACTAAACGCGAACAATTCTTTAAGAAAGGTCAGATCGTAGTCAAGCAGGGTGATCCTATTTCCGATTTTGTTTATGTAAAGGATGGTCTGGTTAAGTTGTATAATGAGGCAGGACAGGGCCGCGAACAGATTATCTCCATTGCTCGTCCTTATGATTTTATCAGTCTGTTGACCGTGTTTTCAGAAACGCACTATCATTATTCAGTTTCTGCAATAGAAGATACTACAGTCTGTATCATCAATCTTGAAAAGATCAAAGAACTTGTTAGAGAGAATGGCAGTTTTGCGCTCGACTTATTAGAACGAATGAGCAGAACGGCTGATAAATTGATAAAGAACTATAACGACATAAATCTTAAGAATCTTAGAGGTCGGATTGCATATATTCTGCTCAATTTTGCTGATAAAATATATCTACGCAATCGGTTTGATCTCCCTGTTTCGCGTAAGGAGATCGCTGAGCTGATTGGGATGACTACCGAAAATGTAATTCGCATTCTTTCTGAATTCAGAAAAGAGGGTATCATTCGAATAAACGGAAAAGAAATCGAAATCCTGGACAAACCCAAACTAGAGTTTCTGAGCCAACATGCTTAAATTTGTTATTACGGTATCTTCATTTTATATCTTCTGGTACAGATTTGTAATCTAACTCCCTTACTTAGGATCTGTAATGATGTTTCGTTCTGAAATAAGTTGGCGGAATTTGAATAATAAATTATTAAATCATCGTTAGAAAGAGATCAAAAATGGTCTTTTTGACCTCCTTTGGCGTAAATTTGTAATAAGCAAAATAGAGGTTGTTTTTAGCAAATACTTTTATACGGAGATGATAAATTCCCATCTCTAAAACGATCAGTTCATACTCTGAAATCAATTCCACGATTCCCATATATCCATAATCGGATTTTAAAATCACCCTTTCATTTTTCAATTTTGATTCTAACCAAAGCCTAATATAGCATTAGGAGTTGATTAGGGTTAGATTAGGATATGATTAGGGTCAGATTAGGATTACCTCATCAGTATAGATTGATAATCAATTTAATATCGGATATATTTTTCCTTGAAAAGTGACACAAATATAAACGAAACTGCTTAGGATTTTTGTCAACTTCTAACAAATTTCAAATTTATTACTTTATTATAGGGTATTCAATCTATTAAATAAAAAAAAGAGACCATCCTTTTGAGATAGCCTCTTTCATTAAAATAAGTAGAGTAGAAGTTTTATTTTATTCTTCTTACATTAATAGCAATGGGTCCTTTGTCACCTTGTTTTACTTCGAATTCAACTTCCTCACCGGGTTCTAGTCCCGTCGAAGCGTCTGCTAGACCAGAGTTGTGAACAAAAACATCTTGATTTGTTTCAGTTTGAATAAAGCCAAATCTTTTGGTGTCATTATACCACTTTACAGTTCCTTTCATTTTGTGAATGAATTAGTAATTGGATCTGTAATTACTATTGCTGTTGTTATTATTATTTCTTCTGAAATTACCGCTGTTATTATCTTTCTTGTAATTGTCTTTTCTTTCTTCAGATTGATTAACAGTCATATTTCTTCCTTTAAGGTCAACGCCATTTAATCCTTTGATAGCTGCTTCACCTTCAGTGTCGTTTGGCATTTCTACAAAACCAAAACCTTTGCTACGTCCAGAGTACTTGTCAATAATAACTTTTGCTGAAGCTACTTCACCATACTCTTCAAAAATTTCTCTTAATTCATCTTCATTTAAATTAAAATGGAGATTGCCTACATAAATGTTCATAAATACCCTTTAAAAATAAATATTAATTGTGGTTTACAAAAAGTTCATAAAGATAAACCCTTTTTGTAGGCAAATGACAGAATCAGAACGGAATATTAATAAATTACTTTAAAAAACGAGTTATATTTAACGTAAAAAAATATAATATATTGTGTCATTTTTGCAAACTGCATAAAATCAAGTATATGAAATTATTTTATGGTAGTAGCAAACAGCTATCGCCATAGCTTAAGAAGCGAAAATTATTTTCCAGTGCGTATGAATAGACCTTTTTCCAATCATCGCCAATTAAAGCGGAAACCAATAATAAAAGGGTACTTCTGGGTTGATGAAAATTAGTAATAAGACCTCCTGCAACACGATAATGATATCCAGGTGCAATGATAAGTTGAGTTGAAGCGATTAGAACGTTTGAATCTGAATTTTCAAGATAGTCTAATAGCGCCTTCATCGAATCATGGAAGGATACACCGGTATCAAAGATCGGGTCATAAGGATCCCATTGTTTAACGAAAGGGTTTTGTTCATCCATTTTACCTTTCAGCTTTCGAACACCCAGCCAATAAAAACTTTCTATGGTTCGCATAGAGGTAGTCCCCACCGGAATAATTGTTCTTGGTTCGCCTTCTTCCGTTAATGAAAGTAATTGTTTTAATACCTGAGTCGAAATCGAAATCTGTTCAGCATGCATCTCATGTTCTCCGAGGGTAGGGGCGCTCACTGGTTTAAAAGTTCCGGCACCAACGTGGAGAGTTACATAAGCTGATGTGATATGTTTTTGTGCTAGTGAATCAAATACACTGTCCGTAAAATGTAATCCGGCAGTGGGGGCGGCCACAGAGCCCTTTAATCGTGCATAGATTGTTTGGTAACGATCTTTATCCGTGGTGTCAGCCTCGCGATGAATGTAAGGGGGAAGTGGTACTAGTCCTGATTGATCAAGTAACGCTGCAAAGCTGAGATGTGATGGTTCCCATGAGAAGCGAATAATCGAACTTTCGCCCGTCTGCTCAATCTTCTCGGCTGTTAAAATAGCTATCTCTCCATCTATGTTCACCTGAAGCTTTAACGAACCGGATTTCCATTTTTTATTATTGCCTACCAGACATTTCCAATAACAATGACCGGGGTTTGAAAAGGCAATCTGATAGTCGGCAGTGGGGGCAGTGGGTTCTAAACAGAAAATTTCTATTTTGGCACCGGTAGATTTATAAAATATAATGCGGGCCTGAAAAACTTTGGTGTCGTTGAAAAGCAGCAAACTATTTTCCGGAAGGTATTCTCCAATATTTCGAAAAACAGTTTGACTTATCGTGCCATTTTTATAAAGCAACAATTGAGAAGCATCTCTTTCTGCCAAAGGGTATTGTGCAATACGTTCATCAGGAAGTGGATAGTCGAAATCATCGATAGACAACGCACTGGGGTGCAAAGGATAGGAATGGGTCATAAAAAAAATAAACAGGTAAAGTGTTTATCCTTTGAAAAGATCTTCAATATTGATGCTCTTTTCGTATAGATGAAACACATCTTCTAATTCAACGGCGTCAATACGGTCAATTCTGTTAGCTGATGTTCTATACCAAACCTCTACATAGAATCCATCAACCGAATAAAGTCGGATGATATAAAACAGGAAGACCCTGTTTAGTAATTCTACTCCTCTGTCGATGACAAGTTCAATTTTATCATTGAGCGTCATTTCAACAAATTGGTTTTTAGTCATGGTTTTTTAGCATTAGCACCGTCTGAAACCTCCGGTAAAAGTAAATAATTAGATAATTTGCTTCATTATTTTTTTTAATTAAAAATCAGCTTCATTTTGTTGAGTATCTTTTCTTTCAAAATTATTGATTTCAAAGATATGCAAGTCACGTTATTTTATTTTATGAAATTATAACAAATTTAATCATAGAGGGTTCAATTTGCAAGAAGAATTATTATGGTTAAAAAAAACTTAACTTTGCACCATGGAATCAAAGAGACAAGAAAAAATTTCAAGGCTTATACAGCGCGATATGGGTGAAATATTCACGCTTGAATCACGTAACCTGTTTAATAGCAGTATGATTACGGTTACAAAAGTTAATGTATCACCCGATTTATCGATTGCCAAAGTGTATCTCAGCCTGTTTGCAACTCCTGATAAGGAAGCGTTGCTAACGTTAATTAAGGAGCATACAAAATTGCTTAGAGGTCAACTGGGTCAGCGAATTCACCTTCAATTGCGTGTAATTCCTGCACTACATTTCTATTTAGACGATTCTCTCGATTATATTGAGAAGATCGATAATTTGTTGAAAGATTAAGTTCTGACTAACCTAAAATTTATAAATCTATAGTGACACTGCCATTCTTTATTGCCCGACGATACTTGTTTGCTAAGAAGTCGCACAACATTATTAACATTATTTCAGGTATTTCTGCTGCCGGGGTAATGGTTGGTACAATGGCGCTTGTTATTGTTTTGTCGGTGTTTAATGGTTTTGAGAGTGTAATTGTTTCGCTTTTCAATACTTTCGATCCCGATATCAGAATTTGTCTGGTTGAGGGTAAAACGTTTCACAAAAACGATATTCCTGCCGAAAAAATAAAGCAGCTAAAAGGGGTGGCTCGTTATACCGATGTGCTCGAAGAGAATGCATTACTACGATGCAATAATCGACAATACCTGGCCACTATAAAGGGGGTATCTCCCGATTATCAAAACAACCCGAGTCTGGATAGTATGATGGTTTCCGGAAAACTTATCACTGAAGACAAAGGTGCATCATTTGCTGTAGCCGGAAGAGGAGTGGCATATTTTCTGGGTCTTGATCCTCATGATATTATACATCCTTTAGAAATATATGTTCCACGACGTACGGCCTCTTTTAGTGTTCAACCTGATCAGGCTTTTAATTCCGGATCGTTGTTCATTTCGGGCATTTTCTCTATTCAGGAGGATTTCGACTCAAAATATGTTTTACTGCCAATCGGTTTTACCAGAGATCTGTTGGAATATACTGATGAGCAGACCTCTGTTGAAATTACACTGCAGAAAGGTGTAAAGACTAATGATATTCAAAAGGAGGTACAAGAAATAGTAGGACCTAAATTCAAGGTAGAGAACCGTTTTCAACAACAAGAAACACTCTATAAATTGATGAAGTCTGAAAAACTGGCAGTCTTTTTTATTTTGGCCTTTATTTTGCTCATTGCTACATTCAATGTCATTGGCTCTTTATCCATGTTGATCATTGAGAAGAAGAAAGATATTAGTATTCTCTGGAATTTGGGAGCTGATGAACGTTTGATACGTCGAATATTTCTTCTCGAAGGATTGATGGTATCTACAATGGGTGCTTTGATAGGATTGTTATTGGGTGCGGCAATCTGTTGGGCTCAACAACAATTTGGAATTGTAAAACTTCAGGTAAGTGGGGGGTCATTTATAATTAGTTCTTACCCCATTAGTATGGAGTTATTCGATTTTGTAATGGTCTTTATTACCGTATTTCTGATAGGACTTACGGCAGTTCTTTTTCCAGTTCGAAATATTCGCCCCGGATCAATCCGTTTGAAAGGGGTTTAAAATTTATGATCTCACTTTTATGAAAAAACTTTGGAAGGTTCTTCGTTTTGCACTACCCTATAAGGGGCATGCTATGTTGAATATTTTATTTAATGTGATTGCTGCTTTGTTTGCGTTGGCATCAATTTCCTTGTTTATTCCAATCTTACAAATATTATTCAAGCAAATAGATCCAATTACAGTTGCTCCACCTCCTATTGATTTGAGTTGGGATAATTTATCACATATAAACACAAAGTTGTTGTCTGCAAATTTTAATTATTTAATTCAACAGAGTATTCATAAATATGGTGATGCTACAGCACTACTTTATATTGGTATTACCATAGTAGTCTTATTTTTCCTGAAAAACTTTTTCAGGTATATGGCTATGTTTTTTCTGGCGCCTGTTCGCAACGGGGTTGTGAAAGATTTGCGTAATAGTATTTATCATAAAATGTTAATATTGCCTTTAGGTTATTATTCAGATCAGCGAAAGGGTGACTTGATGTCGCGTGTAACTACCGATGTGCAAGAGGTTGAATGGAGTATAATGAGTTCTCTCGAAATGATGTTTCGCGATCCTATTACTATTATTTGTTATTTGGTAACTATGATGATAATGAGTCCGCATCTTACCTTATTTGTGTTGGTTATGTTGCCAATCAGTGGACTCATTATTGGTCAGATTGGAAAGAGTTTGAAGCGGACATCTGTAAAAGGACAACGTAAGATGGGTGAGATTCTCTCTATTATAGAAGAGACGATTTCCGGACTTCGGATTATTAAGGGTTTCAATGCAATAGATTATTCTCAACGTAAATTTGAAGAGACAAACCATAACTACTATAAATTGATGAACCGGCTATATCGTAAGCGCGACCTGGCTTCTCCTTTGAGCGAATTTCTGGGTGCCATTGTAATAGTGATCGTGCTTTGGTATGGTGGTCAGCTTATCCTTAATAAAAACACTGTACTCAATGGTGCTGTATTTCTGGTTTATCTTGGAATATTTTCTCAGATTTTAAATCCTGCAAAAGCAATTGTTACGGCTATTTATAATATTCAAAAAGGGGCCGCTTCTGTCGATCGGATTCAATATGTAATAGAAGCAGAGGAGACCATTGCTCAAAAAGAAAACGCTGTTCCTATCAAAAATTTCGAACATCAGATAGAATATCGCAATGTTTCGTTTCAGTATGAAAAAGATGCTGTATTAAAGAATATCAATTTAACCATTGAGAAAGGGAAGACTATTGCACTGGTTGGGACATCGGGTGGTGGTAAATCAACCATGGTCGATCTGTTACCCCGTTTCTATGATGTGGTGAGTGGTGCTATTCTGATTGACGGTACACCTATCACCGATTTAGTGATTTCTGATCTGCGAGGGTTAATGGGAATCGTTTCGCAGGAAACTATTCTGTTTAATGGTTCGGTATACGAAAATATTGCCTTTGGACTCAACAATGCAACACTCGAAAACGTTATAGCTGCTGCGAAGGTTGCTAATGCACATGAGTTTATTGATACATTGGAGATGGGTTACGAAACCAATATTGGTGATCGGGGTGTTAAGCTTTCGGGTGGACAGCGACAGCGTATCAGTATTGCACGTGCGGTATTAAAAAATCCTCCTATTTTAATTCTTGACGAGGCTACCTCTGCATTGGATACTGAGAGCGAACGGTTGGTGCAGGATGCCTTAACTAATCTGATGAAAAACAGGACCTCTGTTGTTATTGCCCATCGTCTATCCACAATTCAGCATGCCGACGAGATTGTTGTAATGCAGAAAGGTGAAATTGTAGAACGAGGCAATCACACAACGCTACTCGAATTAAATGGTGTATATACAAAACTACACGAAATGCAATCTTTGGAGTAAACGCAAATTAAAATAAATGCCATGTCACAGGACGGAGTAACTATTTTTTTGACCCATGTTGAAACACCAATAGGTACGATGGTTGCTTGTGCTGTTGAACAAGGATTATGCCTGTTGGAGTTTGCTGAAAGGCCAACGCTGAAAAAACAATTTACAGCTATTAAGAAATTATTTAATGGCCAGATTATTGAGGGCGAAAGCATCTATTTCGAGTTGTTGCGTCAGCAGTTGAGTGAGTATTTTGAGAGAACGCGTAAGGTGTTCTCCATCCCATTAGTTACGCCCGGAACTGATTTTCAACAATTAGTCTGGAAAGAGTTACAGAATGTCCCATTTGGTATTACCCGAACGTATAAACAACAATCTATTGCCTTAAATAATCTGGAAGCGATTCGCGCTGTTGCCAGTGCTAATGGAATGAATCGCATCGCCATCATTATTCCCTGTCATCGAATCATAGGAAATGATGGAAGTCTAACCGGTTATGCTGGTGGTTTATGGAGGAAGCAGTGGCTACTCGATTTTGAGCGAGGGACACAACGATTGGACTTCTAATAACGAAAAAAAGAGGTTGCTGTCAATTTGACAACAACCTCTTCTGATTTTATACCGTATAGTCACTTATTTTTTAATCTTCTTCAGATATAATGTTTGCGTTGTCTTGGTTGAATCGGATGCAAGCGAAGTCTGCATAACCATCTCTTCGGAAGTAAGTTTTTCAATTTTAGATGGGACATCAAAGAAACCGGTTCCAAAACCAATCGTTATGGTATCGCCTTTTGCATTTAACTTCCAGCGATTTGGAATGTCGCGATCAGTTTGCTTAACATTCATTGTGCTATCGGCATTGAATGTGTAAATCCATGTCCTCATTTCAGTGACATAGAAGCTCAACTGGCGGGGATCAATTTTTGTTTTGCTCTCAAACTTAACATCTACTACTTGCCATTTTCCTATAATATCCTTTTTCGGATTTGAATTACAGGCCGTAAATACTAAAATCAGCATTACTACTGTGGCCAATCCTTTCAGCAGTTTATTTTTCATCATTGATGGTTTTGTTTCGATAAATGGTTTCAATGGTAGCAAATGTAAGTAAATTTTAAACGCTTTATTACCCAGAAAAACATATCCCATAAAGTATTGTTAACTTTGTAGTGTCAAATTAAGACTTGTTATGGAATTATTGAAAGAAAAAATCCGGGGTCTTGCCGGTTCTATTTATCCTGAAATGAAGGCAGTACGCCGCCATTTACATCAGCATCCAGAGCTTTCTAAGCATGAATTTGAAACAGCAAATTTTATCTGTCGATTTCTTGAAAAAGAGGGGATTCCCTATTCTTCAGGTATTGGTGGAAATGGAATTGTGGCTTTGATAAAAGGTAAAAACCCTGATAAAAAGGTGATTGCACTTCGTGCTGATATGGATGCATTACCCATCACAGAAGAAAATGATGTTCCGTATAAGTCTATGAATATAGGTGTTATGCATGCTTGTGGGCATGATGTACATACTACATGCCTTTTGGGCGCTTCAAAACTATTGAATGATTTGAAAGATGAGCTTGAAGGAACTATAAAACTAATCTTTCAACCCTCTGAAGAGGAGTATCCGGGTGGTGCTTTGATGATGATTAAGGATGGAGTACTCGAAAATCCGGCTCCTGTGATGATATTTGGACAGCATGTGTTGCCTGGTATGCAAGTTGGAAAAGTTGGTATGCGGGCTGGTAAATATATGGCTTCTACAGATGAAATCTATTTTACTGTAAAGGGACGGGGAGGCCATGGTGCTACTCCTGAGCTGAATATCGATCCAATTGTGATTGCTGCTCAAATTATTATAGCTTTACAACAAGTAGTTAGCCGCATCGCTAAACCGACTATGCCTACTGTATTTACCATTGGTCGGGTGATAGCAGATGGACGTACTAATGTTACACCCAGCGAAGTTAAAATGGATGGAATTCTCCGAACTTTTAATGAAGTGTGGAGAAAAGAGGCGCATGAAAAAATTACCCATATTGCTCAAACTGTGGCCAAGGCTTTTGGTGGTGAGTGCGAAGTATTCGTTGATCATGGATACCCTTTTTTAGTGAATGATGATAAAGTGACAGCTATGACGCATCAATTGGCTTCAGAATATTTAGGTGCTGAAAATGTGGTGGAATTAGATGAAAGAATGACCGCAGAGGATTTTGCTTATTTCACACAAAAAATTCCGGCCTGCTTTTACCGTTTAGGAGTGACTGATAGCGAAGGACGGTTGAAATCAAACCTTCATTCTTCGACTTTTAATGTTGATGAGAAAAGTATCGAAGTTGGGGTAGGGTTAATGACTTGGTTGGCTGTAAATGCTTTAAAAACAGGCAACAATAATATATAGGTATTTATTTCGAACATTTAGAAATTATAAATGTTTTGCTTTAGTAGACTTATGGTAAACGTATCGTAGTATTTTATGGCAAGATTTTTGTAATTCTACTTAACGTATAATTTAAGAAACATGAGAAAAATCATTTTTGCATTAGTAGTAATGCTGTTTGGAACAGCATTAAGCGCACAAGCGCAAGATTATAATACCGGAATTGGTGTGCGTGGTGGTACATTTAGTGGACTAACTGTTAAGCATTTCTTAACTGAGTCAACAGCTTTAGAAGGTGTTTTAACAACACGTTGGGGTGGCTGGATGATTTCGGGTACCTGGGAAAAACATGCACCCGCATTCGATGTACAAAATCTTAAGTGGTTTTATGGCTTAGGTGGTCAGATTGGTTTCTGGAATGATCAAGCTTACTGGGGAGATACTAATCATGGAAATTATAGTGTTATCGGTGTTCATGGTGCTCTAGGAATGGAATATACTTTTAAGGAAATTCCATTCTCTCTGGGTGTAGATTGGAAGCCAACACTTAATCTTTCAGGATATAGCGGTTTCTGGGGCGATAATGTTGGCCTTTCTGTCCGCTACAATTTCTAACGAAAGAGAACTCATTTTTTTAACATCTTTACTTCCCGGGTGCATTGCATTGCGGGAAGTATTATTTTTGGCTAGAAATTTTTTGGCCATAAGCATGGTGAGCGTGTGGGTTATCATCAATTAATATACTATTTATGAAATATGCCGGAAAACATTACCGGACCATTTGGAGAGAGGGACTTGAAATACACATGATAGATCAGACACTGCTCCCTTTTGGTTTTGAGATTTATCGCGCAAAATGTTATCAGGATATTTGTCATGCTATCTGTACTATGGTCGTTCGTGGTGCCGGTGCTATTGGCGCTGCTGCAGGATACGGAATGGCACTGGCTTTTGCTCAGTCTGATGATCGCAATTTTATAGATCAGGCTCGAAAAGAGATCGATGCTACTCGTCCTACTGCCCGCAATCTGTTCTATGCAACCGAACGAGTTTATAATGTCGGCATCATTGATAGTTCATTAGCGTTGAAAGAAGCTGATCAGATAGCACTTGAAGATGAACAGGATGGTTTAAATATTGGCCTGCATGGAAGTGCATTGATTAAAGATGGTGCTTCAATTCTTACACATTGTAATGCTGGTTGGTTGGGTTTTGTAGATTATGGTAGTGCACTATCTCCAATTTATATTGCTCACAATCAAGGTAAAAAGGTGTTTGTATATGCCGATGAAACACGTCCACGTGGACAAGGTGCTCGCTTGACTGCATGGGAACTACAGAATGAAGAAGTTCCTTATGCTGTTATTCCTGATAATGCCGGAGCGCATTTAATGTCGAAAGGATTGATAGATCTGGTTATTGTTGGAGCAGATAGGATAGCCCGAAACGGAGATGCTGCCAATAAAATAGGAACACTCGAAAAGGCTATTGTGGCTAAACACTATGGTGTCCCTTTTTATGTTGCTGCTCCGCTTTCAACATTTGATATAGATTGTCTCTCAGGAAAAGATATTCCTATCGAAGAACGTGATCATGATGAAGTTCTGTGGCAAACCGGTCCCGACAAAATGAACAATTTGCATGCCATAAGAGTTTGTGCTTCAGGTTCAAGTGTACTTAATCCGGCCTTTGATGTAACCCCTGCCGAATTAATTACCGGAATTATTACTGAAAAAGGTATTATCAAATCAACAGAAGAAGCTATATTCGCAATTATTTAATACATTTAACCCAAAAATAACGAAGAGTATTGTAGCACGATACTCTAAACACGACAGCATATGGAACTGACGTTAAAGGAAAATTACACTATTTTGCATATTGCAGCTAAAAAAGGTCTTGTAAACGATGGAGATACAGCATTTACTATTGGATTGGCAGCTATTGTGCTTGCCGAATTAATGCAACGAAAAAAGATAGCACTCAAGGGAGAATATGTTTTGATGAAGGATGCAATGCATACCGGTGATGCTGTTCTCGACTTTGTTTTGGATCAACTCGATTCTTCAGACAATGACTATAATGTTAGGGCCTGGCTTGAACGACTTACCCATAAAGAAACGGGTAAGAACTTGTTGAAAGCACTCTTTGGTAGTATGGAAAAAAATAATCTGGTTAAATTTACGGTTCGTCGTAAATTCTTAATATTAGGGAAAGAACAAACTTATCAACTCAATAATCCTTCACTAAAAACCGAATTGGAAGACAAACTTCGTAAATGCCTATTGGTAAAGAATACAACCGTAACCGAAAATGATGCCATTTTAATTATTCTACTCGATCGTTGCAGGCTATTTAAACTGTTTCTTTCTGATGCAAATGATCGCAGATCTGCCGGCAAGCGTGTAAAAGAGTTAATGGCTATTCCGATTAGTGGGGATAACTTGCTATTTAAAGCCTTGCAAGTTGAGTTAAAAGATAAATACACGATTAAAGCTTAATATTAAGATGGAAATTCTTCGTTGTCAGTGGCCAGGTAATGATGATTTAATGCAACAATACCATGATTATGAGTGGGGCACTCCTGTTCATGATGACAATAAATGGTTTGAGTTCTTGCTGCTTGATGCCTTTCAGGCAGGGCTAAGCTGGAAAACAATATTACACCGGCGCGAAGGTTTCAGAAAAGCATTCGATAACTTCGATTTTGAAAAAATTGCTCAGTATGATGAGAGTCACTATGAGCGTTTAATCAACGATACAGGTATTATCAGAAACAGAGCAAAGGTTAGAGGAACGATTAAAAACGCGCAGGCGTTTATTGCTATTCGCCAAGAGTTTGGAAGTTTTGATAACTATATTTGGAAATTTACTGATGGGAAAACAATTGTTACACATTGTAAACAAATGAGTGATATTCCTGTTCGTACTGAAGTTTCGGATATGATAAGCAAAGACTTGAAAAAACGAGGCTTTTCTTTTGTGGGTTCAACGATTTGCTATGCATTTATGCAAGCTGCGGGTATTGTAAACGATCATGTTGAAGATTGCTTTCGTTTTGCGGTTTGTTGTGGGAAGGAATAGAGGGGAGATTAAAACATCGAATGGTAAATACTGAAAGAAAAACGATTACAAGCTGGCTTCCTATTACGCGCGATGATATGCTCAGACGTGGGTGGGAAGATGTTGATATAATTATGGTAATGGGTGATGCTTATGTAGATCACCCTTCATTTGGTGGTGCTGTTATTGCCCGTATTCTTGAACGTGAAGGCTATCGTATCGCCATTATTCCTCAACCCAATTGGCGTGATGATTTACGTGATTTTAAGAAGTTTGGAAAACCTAAACTTTTCTTTGGTGTCACTGCCGGCTGTATGGATTCGATGGTGAATCATTATACTGCTAATAAGCGGTTGCGTTCTGATGATGCTTATACACCGGGAGGTGTGGCTGGCTTCCGTCCCGATTATGCTTCTGTTGTCTATTCTAAAATATTAAAACAGTTGTATCCTGATGTGCCTGTTATCTTAGGAGGAATTGAGGGATCTCTTCGTCGTTTAGCTCATTATGATTATTGGTCAGACTCATTCCGACCGGGAATATTGGCACAGTGTCCTGCTGATCTGTTGGTATTTGGAATGGGTGAGAAAACAATTATTGAAATTGCCCGTCGCCTTGCCGATGGTGTGCCTGTGGAGGCTATCCGCGATCTGGAGCAGACCGTTTATTATCTCCCTGAAAACGAATTCGTAGATGAACGCCCCGATTGGAGAACATTGGAACTCCATTCTTTTGAGGAGTGCGCCAAAGACAAAAAGAAACATGCTGACTCATTCAGAATCTTTGAACAGGAGTCAAATAAATGGCAAGGTGCCCGATTAATTGAAAAGTGTGACAATCGATACATGGTTGCTAATCCACCCTATCCTCCAATGTCGACTGAAGATATCGATGCTTCATTTGATCTTCCATATACGCGTTTGCCACATCCAAAATATCTAAAACGGGGACCTATTCCTGCATATGAAATGATTCGTCATTCTATCAATATGCATCGCGGCTGTTTTGGGAGTTGTTCTTTTTGCACCATCTCTGCGCATCAGGGAAAGTTTGTAGTGAGTCGTTCTGAAGCTTCTATCCTTAAAGAAGTTGAAGAGGTTACACAGATGCCAGATTTCAAAGGATATATCAGTGATTTGGGTGGCCCATCCGGCAATATGTATCGCATGAAAGGTGTGAATGAGGAGATGTGCAAACGCTGTGTTCGTCCTTCGTGTATATATCCTGCGGTTTGTCATAATCTAGATACCAACCATCGCCCGTTAACTGAGCTGTATCAGAAAGCAGCTAAGATTAAAGGGATTAAAAAAGTATTTGTCGGAAGCGGTATTCGCTATGACATGTTGATTGGGAGACCAAAACCGGAAGCCGAGCGTAATGGCTATGATGAGTATATGAAGCAGTTAATCCATCATCATGTTTCGGGACGACTGAAGGTTGCTCCTGAACACACTTCTGATAAGGTGCTTAAAGTAATGCGCAAGCCTTCTTTCAAGCTGTTTCATGAGTTTAAAGCGAAGTTTGAGGCAGAGAATAGAGCGGCAGGATTAAAGCAACAGTTGATACCTTATTTTATCTCCAGCCATCCTGGTTCTACCGTTGAAGCCATGGCAGAATTAGCTGCCGAAACCAAAGATATGGGATTCAGACTTGAACAGGTTCAGGATTTTACACCAACACCCATGACGTTGGCAACAGTGATGTTTTATACCGGTTATGACCCATACACCCTACAGCCTGTTTTTACAGCGCGGCAACCAAATGAGAAAAAAGATCAACAGCTTTTCTTCTTCTGGTATAAAAATGAAAACAGACCCTTTATCAGGCAAAAATTAATAGCTGCAAATCGGCCGGATTTGGTAAAGAAATTATTGCAATAACTGAACTACCGGTCCGTAATCACTATTTCTAGATTGAAAATTACTTCTCAGGGATGATCAGTACCGGAATGTGTGTACGTCTGATTACTCCTTCACTAGTGGTACCTAAAAGTGTACGATACAACAGTCCATGACTCTCTTTTCCCATGATAATCATATCTGCTTTTATCTCATTGGCCTCATCCATGATGGTGTCAATGATAGGCCCCTGTAAGAGAATGGAATAGGCTTCAATATCCTGCGACTTTATATGAGCTACGATAGCATCCAACTCACCTTGTTCGCGTGTGAGCTCTTCGGCCATATAAGTTTGTATCAGAGGAGGTTCAGTATCTGCACCTGAATAGATTGGATTGGGGGATGCTACATGCAATACCACGATGGAAGCATTATTTTCTTTTGCCAACCGAATGGCATATATCAAGACATCGGTGGTCATATCGGAAAAGTCAACAGGTACCAGTATCTTTTTCATAATATTTATTGTCTGAATAACAAATATAGCTTTTTTATTTGCTAATGTCAATATGCTTTTAAAAGTTTCATAACTTGGTCCCAACCTTTTAAATACCAACCACAATGAATTTATTTTACAAATTTAAATTGAGAAAAAAGAATTTTTTTCGTTGGACAGTGCTCATAATCATTTGTATAATGGCTATCGGTTTTACTACAGAGCCTTTGAGTGCACAAGAAAAGAAAAAGAAACAAACACCTGCTATTCCATCTGGAGTTGATACGTTAAAGTCGTCAAGTCTCTCTGGTATAAAGTTCAGAGGTATAGGTCCTGCTTTTACTTCGGGTCGTATTGCAGACTTTGCAGTTAACCCTCGCAATCATAGTGAATACTATGTCGCTGTTGCCTCAGGAAATGTTTGGAAAACAGTGAATAATGGTACGACCTTTACGCCAATTTTTGATACCTATGGTTCTTACTCTATCGGTTGTGTTGTGATCGATCCAACCAATTCAAATACTGTTTGGATTGGAACGGGTGAACATACGCATCAACGCGCATTGGGGTATGGTGATGGAATCTATAAATCTACTGATGCCGGCAAGAGCTGGAAAAATATGGGATTAAAAGATGCCCGACAGATTGGTGGTATTGTTGTTGACCCACGTAATGCTAATGTGGTTTATGTAGCTGCTGAAGGTTCTGTTTGGGGCCCTGGTGGAGACAGGGGGCTGTTCAAAACTACTGATGGAGGTAAAACCTGGAAAAAAATTCAGACGATTAGTGAGAATACCGGGATCAATAATATTGTAATGGATCCACGAAATCCTGATGTGCTCTATTCTACTTCGGAACAACGTCGTCGTCATGTATTTACAAAAATTAGCGGTGGTCCAGAATCAGCAGTATGGAAGTCTACCAATGCAGGTGAGACTTGGGAAAAGCTTACGGATGGTCTTCCAACTGGCGATATTGGCGGTATGGGAATTGCCATTTCTCCAGTAAATCCTGATGTTATTTATATCATTGCTGAAGCCAAGAAAGGACAAAGTGGATTCTTCAGAAGCAGTGACAGAGGTGCCACATGGCAAAAGATGAGCGATTATTCCTCTTCGGGACAGTACTTTAATACGATTGTCTGTGACCCTAAAAATGTTGATAAGGTTTATTCGTTGGAGACGATCTCAAAATATACCGAAGATGGTGGTGTTACCTGGAAATCTGTTGGAAATAATAAACGCCATGTAGATGATCACGCTATGTGGATTGATCCGGAAGATACAAAACACTTTCTGATAGGTGGCGATGGTGGAGCTTATGAAACTTTTGATGGAGGTAAAGAGTTTCTGTTTAAATCAATGCTTCCTGTGGCTCAGTTCTATCGTGTTGCTGCTGATAACTCTTATCCGTTCTATTATTTGTATGGTGGTACCCAGGATAATAATTCATTGGGTGGCCCCTCAAGAACTACCAACAGTGCAGGAACCCCTGCTGATGATTGGATGGTTACCAATGGTGGTGATGGCTTTTGGTCGCAGATTGATCCAAAGAACCCTAATATTGTTTATGCAGAAAGCCAGTATGGCGGAATGGTTCGGTATGATCGTCTGAGTCAGGAGAGCATGGAGATTCGTCCTGAGCCACGCAAAGGAGAATTAACCTATCGCTGGAATTGGAATACTCCTCTTCTGATCAGTCCTCACTCAAATACACGTCTCTACGCCTGTGCAAACAAAGTATTTAGAAGTGATGATCGTGGGAATAGCTGGCAAGTAATCAGTGAAGATTTAACTGCTCAGATTGACCGAAATAAATGGCCTGTGATGGGGAAATACTGGCCATCTGATGCAGTTGCTAAAGATGTTTCTACTTCACTCTATGGAACCATCGTTTCTTTTGACGAGTCTCCTGTCAAAGAAAACCTTCTGTATGCCGGCACCGATGATGGATTAATTCAGGTGACTGAAGATGCTGGAAAGAAATGGAATAAGATCGATAAGTTTGCAGGGGTTCCTGAAAATACCTATGTAAGTGATATTTTTGCATCACGTTTTGATCAAAATGTTGTCTTTGCTTCGTTTGATAATATTCTTCGTGATGATTTCAAACCCTATATTTTTAAAAGTACTGATAAAGGACGTACATGGACTTCAATAGCTTCTAATCTCCCGGTTAACGGTACAGTCCATTGTATTCAACAGGATTTTGTTAATCCCGATTTATTGTTTGTCGGAACAGAATTTGGTGTTTTCTTTACCAATAATGGAGGCGCAACCTGGACTCAAATCAAAGAAGGAATTCCTACTATCTGTATCAAGGATCTCGCAATTCAGCAACGTGAATCTGATTTAATTGCGGCCTCGTTTGGACGTGGTTTCTTTGTTTTAGATGATTATTCTCCTTTGCGTACTATCAATAAATCATTACTTGAAAAGGATGGATATCTATTCCCTGTAAAAGATGCATTGATGTATCTGCAAACTGATACCAAAGGAAGCATGGGTTCGACACAATATCTGGCTCCAAATCCCGAGTTTGGTGCCATCTTTACCTATTATCTGAAAGATTTAAAATTTAAATTGAAGAAAGATATCCGTAAAGAAAAAGAGAATGAGTTATTTAAAAAGGGAGAGCCCATTCCAATGCCTACCGATGTTCAGTTAGAGGAAGAGGAAAAAGAGTTAAGCCCATATCTAACATTTACCATTACTGATCAATATGGTGTTATTGTTAAAAAGATAAAGAAAGAAATCGAAAAGGGAGTGAAAAGAATAAGCTGGGATTTACGTTGTGATCTGCCTGGGTATATTCAGCCTGCTGATGTAAAGGTAAATACACTGGCTTCAGGTCAAAGTGGTCCGTTTGTACTACCCGGAACCTACAATGTTTCGATGTCGGTAACCAATAGTAGTGGAACCAAATTAGTTGGAGGTCCGGTTTCCTTTAAGGTAGTTCCATTAAATAATACCACATTGCCAGCCGAAAATAGGGCAGCAGTGACTGATTTCTATAAAAAAGCAACTGCTTTAGCACGTAAAATGCATGAAGCACAGAATTATGGTGAAGAGCTTCAAAAGCGTGTAAACTTTGCCCGTCAGGCATTCTATCAATATGAATTGCCTACTGCCATGCAGCAAAAAGCTGAAAATCTTGCCAATGAGTTGAAAGAGCTTCTTTTGAAATTTACAGGGAGAATAAAAGGTGCTTCTGATGAAGAAACTCCTCCAATGGCTGTTCCTTTAAATTGGCGGATAGGTGGATTATCATATGCTTATCGTCAATCTACTTCAGCTCCAACCCAAACCATGCAGACGAATTATCAGATTGCTGCTGAAGAGTTTTCTCCAATACTAGAGCGCCTCCGTCAGATTGGATTAGTTGATCTCAAGGTGCTAGAAGATGCAATGGATAATGCTAAAATTCCATTTACCCCTGGAAGAATTCCACTGGGTGATTAATTAGAAAAAAGTATCGGATGAAAGATTTGTTGATTTTCAAATCTTTCATCCGATTTTATTCTGCCGAAAACTCTTTAAGTAATTTACGATAGGATGAAAATACATTCGCTCTCGAAACAAAACCAATGTACTTTCCATCTTGCAAAACTGGTAGATTATAATGTTGGGTATCATTAAATTTCTGTGCCACATCTTCCATTGTTTCGCCCATTTCAACTTTCGTATCAGGCATAAACATCAGATTTCGCACATACGTATTCTCATACATTTCAGTCTTGAAGATGATGTGCCGTATGTCGTTGATAAAGACTACGCCATGAAAATAATTCTTTGAATCTACCACTGGGAAAACATTGCGCTGTGATAGGGATACTACCTTTACTAAATCGGCCAGTGTTGCATCAGGACTAACAATGCTAAAGTTGGTTTCGATGAGATTGTCAATTTTTAATCGAGTTAAAACAGCCCTGTCCTTGTTGTGGGTAATGAGTTGATTTTTGGAAGCAAGACGTTTAGTATAGATTCCATGAGGTTCAAAGTAGTGGATTGTGAGATAAGAGATGGTGGCTGTAATCATGATGGGAACAAAAAACTGATATCCCCCTGTTATCTCAGCAATAAGGAATATTGCTGTCAATGGCGCTTGCATCACGCCTGCCATCACACCAGCCATTCCCGCAAGGGTGAAATTACTTTCAGGTAGTCTTAAAAAAGTGAAACTATTGAAGATTTTAGTTAAAGCAAATCCTGTAACTCCTCCCACGAATAGGGATGGTGCAAATACACCGCCAACTCCGCCTGCACCTGTGGTAAAAGAGGTGGCCACAACTTTGAAAACTAAAAGAAGCAGGATAAACCCAAAATATAAAAAGATATCATTTTTCCAGCTGTAAAAATGACTCCCGGTTACTATATCCATTCCCTTTCCTTTTAGGATATTAGCAAGTGTGTCGTATCCTTCTCCATACAGTGGCGGAAAAAGGTAGACCAGAAGGCTGACGCCCAATCCACCAATAATGAGTCGTAGGGTGATGTTTTTGATCTTCACGAATTTCGACTCTATAAATTCGTTAGTACGATTAAAATAGAGCGATACAAAACCACAGATGACGCCAAGTAAAACATAAAAGGGAATATTTCTTAATTCAAAAGGAAAGGCAACAGAATATTGGAAAAGCACATCTTTGCCCATAAAGAAATAGGAGAGAGAAGCAGCCGCTACTGCCGATATCAACAATGGAATCAATGATGCCATGGTTAAATCTAACATCAACACTTCCAACGTAAAGATGATGGCTGCAATGGGGGCTTTAAAGATTCCTGCAATGGCTCCAGTAGCACCACATCCTATCAATAGGGTGAGTGTCCGATAGTCCATATTGAAAAGTCGCCCCAGATTCGATCCAATAGAAGCACCCGTGGTTACTACAGGGGCCTCAAGTCCAACAGATCCACCGAATGCAACAGTAATGGTACTGGCAATCATAGAAGAATAGTTATTATGCGGCTTGATATGACTATTATTTTGTGAGATAGCAAAAAGTACCCTGGTTATTCCATGACCAATTTTATCTTTTACAAATAATCGAACAAAAATGACGGTGAAGAGAATTCCTATGAGTGGATATACAAGATAGAGTATATTCCCTCCATTGGTAGTGAAACCCCTGGTCAGTAAAAGATGAACATAGAAAACAGTATTCTTTAGAACAATTCCAGCCATACCGCTTATAAGGCCGACTATAAGGCTTAAGAGCAGAACAAAAGTACGTTGATCTATATTTTTATTTCTCCAAATGAGAAACCTCTGAAATAAGTTTGACTTTTCGATCATAAAAACAAAGATAAATAAATATTCACTCTTCTGCCATTTTGATTGGTAAATAGAATTTTAGTCTCTTATTTCCAGTTAGTTAATAAGAGTGTGTGCTTTTAGAATAGATTAAGTATCGATTATTTAGTATTTTATAAACTCTTATAGACCCATTTTTAGTATTTTCGCTTAAATATTTTTATGTATTATGAGGCGTAATAGGATTATTCCGGGTTCGTCAGGATTGAAGGCTCAAATTATTATAGGCTTCAGTTTAACCATTCTGGCAGTAGGGATTGCAGGGTATATCGCTTTTAATAGTACCCGGCAATTAATAGATTCGCTTGTAACACTGACACAACCAAATCCTAAATTGGACAGGCTTGAAGAGGCTTTGCGAAGTGCT
Source organism: Bacteroidota bacterium (assembly GCA_013390605.1). GTDB lineage: Bacteria > Bacteroidota > Bacteroidia > Bacteroidales > Cfx3-03 > Cfx3-03. The sequence goes on from JACAUB010000001.1 coordinate 111,334, forward strand.
ACTATGGCCGAAAATAGCATCCGGCTCTATTCTATTACGCATAATGATGTAGATTTTAAAGCTTATACTTCTTCTATACAACAAGTAGATGCCAATTTAAAGGTACTTAAAAAACTGTTTAATGATGATAAAGCTCAACGTAACCTACTTCGGGATGTTAGTAAGTTGTTGAATAAAAAAATGCGAAATATCAGGGCCTTTATCGAGTTTAAACGTGGGCGCGACTCGTTAATGGATGCCTCGATGAATTGGGATCAAATAGCGCAAAGTACAGCAGATTCAATAAGGTTAAAGCTTCGAACCCGGACCTACTCTGTTACCACCTATGATACAATTGTTTCAAAGAAGGCTACCGCTGTGAATAAAGAGGTTGTGAAGCGAAACCTATTTAATCGGTTACTTGGTAAAAAAAAGAAGGCTGAACCTGAGCCAAAGTTACTTCCGAGAGTGCTTGCCAAAACACGTGTAATTACCGATTCCAGTTATACTGCTATTAGAGATACTACTTATATAGGGCGACTAAAACGTGTATACCAAGTGAATCGGCAGAAACAGATGGATTGGGATACCGAATTGACACATAGAGAAGCACAACTCATTAAGATGAATGGAAAGATGATCTCGTCGTTGATGGAGCTCATTGGGTTGCTTAAAAGAGCTGAGCAGGTACGGCAAGAGGCTGGTGCAATTGCTGCTTCAGAAATTGGAAATCGCGCTATTGTGATTATTTCGGTTGTTGCAGGATTAGCTTTGCTCACCGTTATTGTGTTTACCATATTTATTTTTCAAGGTATTCGTAAGAATACGTTACTCAATAAGCAGCTCGTCATTGCAAAGCAGGAAGCTGAACATCTGGCTAGTGTAAAAGAGGAGTTCTTAGCTAATATGAGTCATGAAATCCGAACGCCTTTAAATGCTATTATTGGATTTTCTGATCGATTATCGCAAACACCACTTGTCCCAAAGCAGCTAGAGTTTATTACTGCAGTTCAGAAATCATCCGATTTCTTATTGGCCACTGTTAACGATATTCTTGACTTCTCAAAGATAGAAGCCGGTAAACTTAGGATCGATTCAATTCCTTTCGAGCCGGCAGCCATTGTTGCTGAAATTGCCAACACAATGCAGCTTCAGGCTGAAAAGAAAAAGCTTACGTTGACAATCGATACTTCAGCGATTGAAGGTCTGGTTGTTATGGGCGATCCAATGCGCTTAAAGCAGATATTAATTAATCTTACCAATAATGGCATAAAATTTACAGATACCGGATTTGTTAAGATTATTGTTTCCAAAATTGAGGAGACTGAACCTGTTTTGAAATTTCAGGTGGCTGATACCGGAATAGGGATTGATGCAGATAAACAGGATTTGATCTTTGATGCCTTTAGTCAGGCAGATGCTTCCTCTACACGTCGATTTAGTGGTACAGGATTAGGTCTGGCTATCTGCAAGAAACTTGTTGAATTACAAAATGGTACAATAACTGTTGAAAGTATGGAAGGTGAAGGCTCTTTGTTTACAGTTATTATTCCTTATGTATTGGCTCCCGAACAACAGATTTTACTCGAACAAAAAGCAGCATATAGCCCAAATCTATCAAGACTAGCCAATAAATATTTGCTGTTGGTTGATGATGATGAATACAATCTTCAGCTCACCCGCATGATGCTTGAAGAGTGGGGGCTTCATTTTGATGAAGTCAGAAATGGATTAGATGCCATGGAATTGGTGCTGCGTAATAATTATGATTTAGTTCTGACTGATATTCATATGCCAGAAGTGAGTGGTTTGCAGTTGACAAGATATATCCGGGCAATTGAGGATGCACATAAATCGGCTACTCCGGTCATTGCTTTTACCGCTAATGTGATGAAAGATGATTTAGAAAATTATATGAAATCGGGTGTCAATGACTTTCTTCTGAAACCATTTACCAGAGATCAGGTTCTGGAAAAAATCATGAATGTATTTGAGATGGAAGAAGACCTTACTATCACTTCCAGAGATGTCGTTGAAGTTGTCGATCCGGATGCTTGTAAGGAGATTACAGCGCTGAGAAAGTTTACCGGAGATGATGTGGATTCGTTACAAATTGTTATTCGATCGTTTCTAGAGAATGGTGAGTCGAATTTGAAGCTGCTTAATGATTTTTATGAAGGAAATGAGCTTAAAGAAGTAGGAGTGGTAGCCCATAAGATGCTTACTCCATTCTCGCAATTAGGAGATAATCGGGTTGTCCCTATTCTGATGAAATTAGAACGATTAGCTGAATTGGATGTTCTACCCGAAGAGAAGAATGATTTGATCACATCATTAAGCCAAGAGTGTAACACCATCTTTAAAACATTAAGGGACGCTGTTGTATAAAACCTGACTGGTGAAAATTTGCAATCGCACCACTTAGTTGTGAACCCGTGAACTGCACCATATTATCTATCCGTACAATGATATGGTAGTATACAAATCCTGTCTAAATAAACGTTAGTTACAAATCCATATAAGCTATTGCCAATATAATACAACTACTGGGTATATCCAGATTAACAAAGAAGATCGTGTAAGGTCTCGTTAATGTTGCTTGCAAGGAGAAATCTGCGTATGAGATGCCAGCCATTAAAAAAGATTTCTCCCTACGATTATTATTTCACTTATACAATGAAATAATAAAATTGACTCTTTATACAGTTTTTTCTGAGAGATTTCTTATCCCTCAATACCATACTGTTTCAGTTTATTATAAAGCGTTTTACGGTCAATGTTCAATAAGCGGGCTGCTTTAGATTTATTATAATGTACTTTTTCAAGTGTAGAGACAATCACAGATCTCTCATTTTGCTCTGCTATCACCTTTAAGTCTGTAGTTGATCCGGAAATGATATTTGAGTAACCATGTGTAGCCGAAACCATTTCAACGGGTAACCCATCGGTGGTAATTTGATTATCCGAAGCTAATAAAACAGCACGTTTAATTACATTTTTCATCTCTCTTATGTTGCCTGGCCATGAATAACTATGCAGCAATTCAAGTACATCGGGAGAAAATGATTTAACAGATTTGTTTAGTTCTCCATTGGCCAGTTCTAGAAAATGAGTTGCAAATACCTTGATGTCGTCAGGACGATCACGTAGAGGAGGGGCTTCAATCTTAAATTCGTTGAGTCGATGATATAGATCTTCGCGAAAAACACCCTTCTTTACAGCTTCCGATAGATCTTCATTAGATGCTACAATGATTCTTACATCAACTGGTATATCTTTATTACCACCAATTTTTCTAATACGTCGTTCCTGTGTTGCTCTTAACAACTTAAGTTGAATCTCGTAAGATAAGTTTCCAATTTCATCCAGAAAGAGTGTTCCTCCATTTGCCAATTCAAACTGACCCTGTTTTTCACTCACTGCATCAGTGAACGATCCCTTAACATGTCCAAATAGTTCACTTCCGGCTAATTCCTTTGATAATGCGCCACAATCAACAGCCATAAAGGGTTTGTCGCTACGTTTGCTCTTTTGATGAATCATGCGCGCTACGTATTCTTTGCCTGTACCACTTTCGCCCTGAATAATGACAGACATGGACGTTGGGGCAACAAGGTCAATATAACGTTCTACCTTTGAGGCGGTTTGGCTGGCCCCCGAGATGTAGTGAAAGTTCGCTTTTGGCATCATCTGGCCACTTCCGGTTTCCGTTTCTTCCGCTGCCTTTTCAAAGGCGCCTTTCATTGCGGCCAGAATCTCATCAGGATTGATGGGCTTAGTAACATATTCATAAGCCCCCATCTTAATGGCTCTGATGGCTACACGGATATCGGCATAACGTGTCATTATAATTACCGGGAGTTTCGGTCGGATTAATCTGATATCTTTTAATAGCTCAAGGCCATCTTTATCTGGTAAACGAAAATCACATAATGCAATATCGAACTGTTCATCGCGAACAGCTTTTAATGATTCAGCAGCACTAAATGCTTCACGAACTGAATACCCTTTATTGGTTAAAAAGGTTCTGAGCATAGTGCAAAAAGTGGGATCATCGTCAATTACAAGAACTCTCTTCATTAGGTATTTATTGATGTTTTATGATCATCTAACTTCGGCAAAGATAATGATTTTCTCACCCGAATAGATTGGAAAAGACCTCTTCAATTTTACTCACTTTAATAAGTTCGATTCCTAAACTTTTTAAGTTGTGCGAATTATGCTTTGAAATAAATATCTTTTCAAATCCCATCTTTTCAGCTTCTGCAATACGTTGTTCAATTCTATTTACGGGTCTGATTTCTCCCGAGAGACCCACTTCTGCGGCAAAGCAGGTTTTGAGTGGAATAGCAATATCCTCTCCTGATGATAAAACAGCACTCATTACAGCTAAATCAATAGCAGGGTCGTCAACTCGGATTCCTCCTGCAATGTTAAGAAAAACGTCTTTAGTTCCAAGCCTGAATCCGCATCTTTTTTCTAAAACAGCCAATAACATATTGAGTCGGCGGAGGTCGAAGCCGGTAGCCGAACGCTGAGGTGTTCCATAAACCGCAGTACTTACCAGAGCCTGTGTTTCGATCAGCATGGGCCTGATCCCTTCAACGGTTGAAGCAATAGCTACTCCACTAAAATTTTCGTGATGTCGATTGATGAGAATTTCTGATGGTGACGAAATCTCACGTAATCCGGCGCTCATCATTTCATAGATGCCAAGCTCCGAAGTGGATCCAAATCGATTTTTGATCGAGCGTAAAATACGATAACCATAGTTACGCTCTCCTTCAAACTGAAGAACAGCATCAACCATGTGCTCTAACACTTTCGGTCCGGCAAGCGAACCATCTTTTGTGATGTGTCCTATTAGTAATACCGGGGTATTTGTCTGTTTGGCAAAACGTTGAAGCTCTGATGCACACTCTCTGATTTGCGAAACACTTCCAGGTGATGAATCTATCAGATCCGTTTGTAGTGTTTGAATAGAATCGATAATTACCACTTCCGGTTTCAAAATTTCAATTTGGCGGAAAATATTTTGAGTGGCTGTTTCAGTAAGGATAAAACAATCGCTTTTTAGATTGCCAATACGTTCTGCACGCATTCTGATTTGTTGATCACTCTCTTCACCACTAACATACAGTATCTTCAAACTGTTCATGGAGAGAGCTACTTGCAGCAGTAAGGTCGACTTGCCAATTCCTGGTTCACCTCCAATCAATACCACCGAACCGGGCACCAATCCACCACCAAGCACTCTGTTGAGTTCCGCATTATGTGTATCGATTCTGGTCTCGGTAATGGCTTCTATCTGATCTAATTTAATAGCCATGGGGGCTTTTCCTGTAGCCGAGAATTTTTGTTTGGCAGGTTCGTTTAATTGGATAACCTCTTCCACATAAGTGTTCCATTCTCCGCAGGTCGGACATTTTCCAAGCCACTTTGATGCTTGTGCACCGCAGCTTTGACAGAAAAAGGAGGTTTTTGCTTTTGCCATTCTGGTTTTTCTTTTTACGAAGGTAGTAATTTTGAATGAAGATATTCTATTAAGCCCGGCAAACTATACCGAGATACTTAGTTTTTGCGTCAGATTACAGATAGTTTAACACATATTGAAAATGTGTGAATGATGTATCTTCTTTCGAAAGTTTTGTAATATATGCGAAGTCTTAAGTGTTTATATTTGTGCGTGTTAATGCGTTTGCATTTATGAATTAAAACAAGTTTCAAATCGTCCTTTATAAATTTAGGTGCTTTGATTAAAGAATAGTCATAACTTTGTACACGCTTAAGATGAAAAGATTGAATCATCTTAGCACATTAATAAACAAATACATACATACCATGACGCATAAAGATTTTGAAGTAAAAACACTAGGCAACGCAACGATAAAGTCACCACTAAAACCATCATTCAAGCCGGATGGTTCATCGTTTGGATTTATTGAAAACGAAGACAGAGTTTTATTTGATGCATCATTGGAACATTTTAATCATTGCAAAGAAACCGGCGAAACGCCTATTTCTTTTGAAAAGGCAGGGCCTCATCAGCATCTGCTTTTTGAAGCAGCTAAAACAAAAGTTGCTATTGTTACATGTGGTGGACTCTGTCCTGGTTTGAATAATGTTATTCGGAGTATTGTAAATCAGCTCTATTATCGGTATCGTGTTAGTAATATTATCGGAATAAAATATGGTTACGAAGGTTTTATCTCGAAATACAATCATTCTGTAATCGAACTTACTCCACAATGTGTTGAAAGTATTCATCTTTTTGGAGGAACAATTCTTGGCTCATCACGTGGACAACAGGATGTAAGCCAGATAGTGGATACACTCAGTACATTAAATGTGAATATACTATTTTGTATTGGTGGAGATGGTACTTTGAGAGGGGCACATGCCATTCATGAAGAAATAACACGACGGAACCTAAGGATTTCAGTGGCTGGAATTCCAAAGACAATTGATAATGACATAAACCTTATTGATAATTCTTTTGGATTTGAAACTGCATTCACGATTGCGAATGATATCATTCGTAGTGCACATAACGAAGCAATTGGTGCCTATAATGGAATAACGGTATTGAAGCTGATGGGTCGCGATTCAGGGTTTATCGCTGCTTATGCAGCACTCTCGATTCAAGAAGTGAATTTTGTTCTTGTCCCCGAGATAAAGTTTGATTTATATGGGCCAAAAGGTTTTCTGCAGGTATTACGTAACCGCCTTGAAAATCGTCATCATGCACTGATTGTGGTTGCTGAAGGAACCGGACAATACTTTTTTGATAGCGAAACGTTGCAAAAAGACGCTTCGGGAAATATCAAGAATAATGATATTGGCTTATTCTTAAAAGATAAAATATCGGAGCAATTCAAATCTGAAAATTTCCCTTTTACACTTAAGTACATCGACCCCAGTTATATTATTCGCAGTGCTCCTGCAAATGCTAACGATAGTAAATTCTGTAGCCTCCTTGCTCAGAATGCTGTTCATGCAGCCATGGCTGGTAAAACCGATTTTGTTATCGGACATTGGAACAACGAGTTCACCCTACTGCCTATTCCTATTGCTGTAGCGAAACGAAAAAGAATTGATGTGGAAGGTGAATTGTGGTGGAATGTTTTAGAAACCACCGGACAGCCTGTCTCGATGAAAAGCTAAATTTATTGAACCTCATTTTGGTCTTCTTTTAATAATGGCTATCCCTATTTTATCCTTTTAGGATTCTTTGGTCGTTTATTTAAATCTTATGATTACATCTATAATTATATTATGCCTTCGAAATTATTGAATATAATCCTGAAGGCATAATAAGATTATAATGAAATGGGTTTGTTAAACATTTGAAACCCGAAGGGATGGTATGATTCTTATATTATCAACTTTATTCTGAAACAGAACCACAATATTTGATTAACTATTTTTTATTCTTTCTTCAATAGCCGAAGTAGAATATCCTGTTAAGTATTCAAGTGTTTCTACAGTGCCTCCTTTTGCAGTTACAATATCGTAGCCCACAATTTCTTCGGGCTTGTAATCGGCACCTTTTACTAAGACATCAGGTTTTACTGCATTGATCAGCTCATAAGGTGTGTCTTCATCAAATAATACTACTGCAGAAACAAAGCTTAATGATGCAAGCAGCATAGCTCTGGAATGTTGATCGGTAATTGGGCGATGTGGACCTTTAATCCGTGATACGGATGCATCAGTGTTTAATCCAATGACTAGTTTATCACCCTTTTCTGCGGCTTTGGCCAAATAGTCTATATGGCCTAAATGCAATATATCAAAGCATCCGTTTGTAAAAACGACTTTACGTCCTTTAAATTCCCAGATGGCAAGTCTTGATTGCATTTGAGCTGCATCTGTATATATTTTCTTCGTGATATTTTTAAGTACGTTCATGTTTCAGCTTATTGAATAGAGGTAAAAGTAAGAATGATATTGCTCCTGCAACTAACATCATTGCTGTTTGAGCCGACCATATAAGCCAACCCATAGCATAACCTGTTGTTTTAGGAATACCATAAATCAATAGGGTGCCGGCAACAATAGCCGGGTAGATTCCAATTCCTCCCTGTACAATGATAATACCAATAGTGCCAAACATGACGACAGAAAGTCCTGCATCCAATCCAAGTGTTGCGGTTGCTGGCAGACTTAAAAAGACTACCCATGCCATCAATAAATACATTAACCAGATAAACAGTGAATGGAATAGAAAGAGCCAGGGGCTTTTTAATTTTGATACCGAATAAATTCCCTCTAAAAGCCCTTTTATGAGAGAGGTTATTTTTTGATAAGGCTTTGAAATCAATATTGCTTCACGGAAAATAAAAAAGAGTGACACTAATCCAACAATACTACCTAAAAATATCCAGGTGATGGTACCGGCAAAATCTACACCGGGGCTCAATTTGGCTGCCAGCGGTTCATAAACCTGACTTTCAATATAGCCATATAGTTTAGCACGCTGAAAAAAGATATTTATAAAAAACAGAAGGAGAAAGATGACAAAGTCTATTGCACGTTCTGTTAAAACCGTTCCAAATGATTTGTTAAAAGGAATCTTCTCATAGCGGGTTAATACACCGCAACGACTAACTTCACCCAGACGAGGCAATGCCAGATTAGCCAGATAACCGATAAATACAGAGAAAAAAACATTCCATAGCCTTGGTTTATAACCCATTGGCTCTAGTAGCATTCTCCATCTTAATGTTCGGCTAAAGTGGCTGATAATTCCCAAAAAGATAGAGGCAATTAGCCACCAGTAATTTGCTTTTTCAAGCGAAAGAAGAATTTCAGATTTCTCTTTCGTTCCTAGGTTTGCAAGAAAAAGCCAGATGAAGAAGCATCCCAGACCCAGAAAGAAGATGATTCTAAGGGCTGTAAAAAGTTTTTTTTTCAAAGGTTATCGTAGTTTATTGTTGCTGTCAGGGAATACAATCGTGGGAACAAAGCTTTTAGCCTCTTCAAAATCAAGCGTACAATACGAAACAATAATCACAAGGTCGTTCACTGCAAACTTACGAGCTGCAGCGCCATTAAGTGTGATTACTCCAGAACCACGTGCACCCTTAATGATATACGTTTCTATACGTTCGCCATTATTGATATTGAGTACCCCAACCTTTTCATGTTCAATGAAATTAGCAGCATCCATCAAGTCTTCATCAATGGTAATACTGCCAATATAGTTCAGATCGGCTTGGGTTACCGTCGCCCTGTGTATTTTAGATTTTAAAACTTCAATTAACATAATACAAAATTACGAAAATAAAATCAAATTATCGATTAATCGCACTGAGCCATCAAAGACGGCTACACACACAATCAATGTTTTACCACCATTCCAATCTTCCGTAGGTTGTAGGCTGATTGTGTCTACAATTTCTACATATTCTGGCTTTAGTGGTTCATTAGAAGAAATCTCGTCCGATATCCATTGTTTTAATAACGCAGGAGTGAACAAAGTATTTTTGTAATCGGCAATTTTATTCTTTGCCTGTAGTAGCGTCTGATAAATTTTAGGAGCAATTAAACGTTCTGATTCCGTTAAGCGCATATTACGCGAACTCATTGCCAGACCATCTTTCTCGCGGATAATGTCACATCCGACAATCTCAAGGTTAAGCTTTTGTTTTTTAACCATGTTGCGGATAATGGCAAGCTGTTGAAAATCCTTATTGCCAAAATAAGCCCTATCAGGATTTACAATGTTGAATAGTTTATGAACAATAACACATACGCCTTGAAAATGACCAGGCCTGAATTGGCCCTCCATGGGTTTATCAAGTCCTTCCAGATCATAAACAGTTATAGGCTCATTGTTGTTCGGATAAATTTCATTTACTTCGGGCGCAAAAATTATATCACAGTTTTCGCTTTCCAAAAGAGCTGTATCTGCCTCTAACGTACGAGGATACTTGGCAAGATCTTCTTTGTTATTAAATTGGATGGGATTAACAAAGATACTGCAGACAACAATGTCGTTTTCTGCTCTGGCACGACGAATTAACGACAAATGCCCTTCGTGAAGCGCGCCCATGGTTGGGACTAATCCTATGCTCAACCCCTTTTGTCTATGCAAATTGAGCTGATCCATAGTAGCCGCTATGGTTTTATTAACAATCATTAGCTGTTGGTTATGTGCATTCAGTGATTTGTATTTTCGAGCTTTCCGTTCGTTTTACCTACCTGCTGAAAACAGCGTGCAAAGGTATAAAAACCTTTTAAACTAAAATTAGTATAACTGCATTTTGTTTTGAATCGAACGGTTTTTCTTTAAACGTGAAGAAATATAGCTGTTTACTATCAAATAGAACGCCCCTACTTTTTATAGTAGAGGCGTTCGTACCCTGATGCAAGTAGTGAGTTCGGCAGGGCAGGTTAAGTAATTAATTAAGAAAAGCGGGAATGTATCCCAATTCCCAGTGATAGAATAGTTACCGCTAAAGTCATTCCTAAATGATCAAGAACAATACTTTTAACGGAATTTACAAGTAAAACGAGTATATGAGTAAATATTCCAACAATACTCTGATGGTTAGTATTGGCGGTAGATTGTTTTCCTTTTTCAATATTTGTGGCGGTTGTTGCTTTATCAACAGGTGCTGGTTGTACAACTTCAGAGTTGTCTTTTGGCCGATTGTACCCTTCTTCGTTATTCAGCGTACTTTTATCTCCTCCGGCAACAATGATGTAGAGACTTAAAATAACAGTCTTGGCTAATGTCAGAATCGTTGCGATCATAATTTCAACTTTTTTCTCTATAATTGGCAAAAATTATGCCATTTTTTTATTGAGTTAAATTGTTATAAGTCAGCATTATGGGATATGTTAACAAACTGTTAATGTCCAGTTTGTGTAATTATTTGTTCGATTTCGAACAATTTAAGAGATGCTTTTTCAAAAAAACTTCTCGTGAACAAATCTCCTGGAAGGCTGTTTTATTCGTCATTAGGCATCATGTCTATCGAAGTAATCAAAGATAATTTTGAAAACGATTACCACCTCACTCAACGTACAAAGTGGTTCATTGAATAAATAAGCTTATAAGAAATGGGAAAGATTGGAATTTTTTATGGTGGTACTTTAAAAGGCAGTACTAAAACTGTTGCCGATAAACTTGCAAAATTAATGGGCGTTAAGACCGATGATATTATTAATATTGCCACTGCCAGTGTAGAACTGTTAAATAAATACGATCGTTTAATCTTTGGAACCTCTAGTTGGGGTATCGGTGGGGCTCATTATGATTGGGAAAACTTTGTTGACTTACTAAGCGATGTTGACTTCACCGGGAAAAAGGTAGCCATGTATGGCTTAGGTGATCAGAAAAAGTATCCCGAAAGCTTTGTTGATGGAATGGGCATGATATATTGTCGGTTAAATGCGAAAGAATGTGTTGTCGGCTTTACACCCGTTACAGGATATACCTATTATTTTAGCATGGCCGAACGCGACGGACAGTTTATTGGACTGGCTCTCGATGATGATTCTCAGCGCGAACTGACAGAACCACGTATTGTTGCATGGGCTGATCAGCTAAAAAAGGAGTTTAAATAGGCTTCCAGAAAATATTAGTGATAAGATATTTGGATTTTGTTTTTTTGTTTCTATTCTGTTGTAAAAGAGGCTCAAACTATTGATTTTTTGTTTGAGCCTCTTTCTGTAATCTATAATATCATCATTTTAACCAAAAGGAGAAATCTTCTAAAAGTAGTACAATAGCTAAAAGCAGCTTTATCCATCAGGTCGGAATAATGAATCCTCATTTTACAAAACACCAATCTCTATTGCTCAGCAGCAACACCCTTTTCGGGTGTACGGGCCAAAAAAACATTCATGGTGCTTAGTTGCGGTCTTAACTTATACAAATCATTGAGGCTTATCGTCCCGACAACGAAGTTATATTCTCGACTCTTATACGATTCCAGAATGTCAGTAAAAGGAATAATGTCGAGATCTTTTTTGTGGTGATAGCGATAATAGATTTCAATTGGAATATCTCTTGTATAGTTCGTTTCAATCTTTTGGAACAGCTTTTTATATTCATAGCGGTACTCATATGAATTTGCTGAAATGTCAGATAGCACTGCCGAACCGGTTGGATGACCACCGGCTCCTTTGCCATAAAAGAACTGTTTATTCGAAAAAGCAGCCTCGGTAACCACACCATTATATTCATTCTCTACATTGAAGAGAAAATGTTGTGGTTGAACAAACTGTGGAATCACATAAGAGGCTATAGTCGATTCATCAATTTTGCGAACAGTAGGGACAAGTTTTAACTTTAATCCTTTTTCATGCGCATATTGTAAATCATACGGCGAAATATTGGTGATACCATAAGTGAAAATCTCTTCAGGATCTAGAAATAGCCCAAAAGCATGTAAAGAGATGATGGCTAGTTTATCGCGCGCATCATAGCCTTCAACATCCAGTGCCGGATCAGCCTCGGCATAACCCAATTCCTGTGCCTGTTTCAACACTGTGGCATAATCGCTATTTTCATTGTACATTTTGGAGAGGATAAAATTGGTAGAGCCATTAAAAATCCCTCTCACCGAAAGTAACATCTCATTGTCATAATACTCTTCCAGATTGCGAATGATGGGGATACATCCACAACAGGCAGCTTCATAAAGCAAAGATACATTGTGCTTTTTCTGTAACTCAATCATTTCGGGCAGATGTTGGGCTAACATCCTTTTGTTGGCAGAAACTACATTTTTACCGCTTATCAGGGCTCGCTTTACAATGTGGTAAGCTTCTTCGGCATCACTAATCAGTTCAACCACTAAATTAATTTCGTCGTCGTTTAAAATCTCGTCGCGATCAAAAGTAAAATGCTCCGGATTTATACGCCGTTTTTTTGTACGATCTTTAACACAAATCTTTTTAATGTCTGAACGAAAACCACGACTGCTCAATAGAACATCATGCAAGCCTTGTCCTACAACACCGTATCCAAACATTCCTATTTTAACTCTGTTTTGCATGACACTATTTTAATGATTGATAAAACGCTTTAATAGTTTGGTCTAACTTCTCATTTTCTAATAAAAATCCATCATGACCATATAATGACTCAATTTCATGATATTGAGCTCCGGGTGTTAATGCTGCGTTCGGTTTCACCTCTTGAGGCGGAAAAAGCAGATCTGACGAAATCGAAACATACAATGTGTGTGCTTTGATTGTGGCTAATGCTGCTTCAACGCCACCACGGTTTCTGCCTACATTGTGGCTGTCGAGAGCTTTGGTCATATACCAGTAGGCGTGGGCATTAAATCGCCGGACCAATTTCTGTCCCTGATATTGTTGATAAGAACTAGCTCTGAAATGATCCATTTTATTAAGATCGGTTTCTGACTGAGTAGCATTGTAGGTTTGTTGATTCCGATAGCTTAACAGTGCGATAGAACGTGCTGCGGCCAGTCCTTTTTGTCCGGCATCGAGCCTGCGTTCTTGAAATGTAGGATCGGCTGTTAATGCTAACCGTTGCGATTCGTTGATTGCAATACCCCAGGGTGAGAACGCAGCCGAAGTAACAAATACCAATAGATGCTTTATTAGGTCAGGTTTCATGATGCACCACTCCAGTGCTTGTTGTCCGCCTACCGAACCACCCACTATAGTGTGGATACTTTTGATCTTGAGATAATCTTTCAGCTTTTCATGGGCGTTAGCCATGTCGCGGATTGTTACGACCGGAAAATCAAGAAAGTAAGGTTCGCCCGTTAACGGGTTAATACTGGTAGGCCCTGTGGTTCCATAACACGAGCCCAGAATATTAGCACACACCACAAAATACTTCGATGTGTCGAAAGTCAATCCCGGACCTACCATGCCTGGCCACCAATCGGCAGCATCAGAGTTTGCCGTGAATGCATGGCAGATCCAGACCACATTATCCGCCTCTGTATTTAGGGTACCGTAGGTGTGATAGCAAATTTCAAGTTCGGGAAGCACGCTGCCGTTTTCGAGCGCAAAAGGCTCCCCGAACTTTATACAATGAGATGTTGTCATAGTTGATTTAACGCTTGTTCAAAGTCTGCTTTAATATCGTCGATATGTTCAATACCCACAGAAACACGCAAAGCATTGGGCAAAACCCCTGCACCAAGCTGTTCTTCGGACGAGAGCTGTTGATGTGTAGTGGCGGCAGGTTGAATGATGAGTGTACGCACATCGCCAACATTGGCCAAATGGCTTACCAATTGAAGACTCTCAACAACTTTTTTAGTGTCCTCCAAAGAGCCTTTAACCGAGAAAGAAAGTACACCACCAAATCCATTCTGCAGATATTTTTTTGCCAGTTCATGGTTTGGATCACCTTCTAGCCCCGGATAGCTTACATCGACAACTTTAGGATGTGCTTTTAACCATTTTGCAAGTTCTAATGTATTCCATGCAATCCGTTCTACCCGTAAAGATAACGTTTCCAGTCCTTGTATTAAAAGGAAAGAGTTAAAAGGACTAATAGCTGGCCCCCAGTCGCGTAATCCCTCAACGCGGGTTTTGATGATGTAGGCAAGATTTCCAAAGGTTTCGAAGAACTTCAGTCCATGGTAACCTTCGCTAGGTTCGGTAAGCTGTGGAAATCGTCCATTGTTCCAGTTAAAATTGCCACCATCAACAATGACGCCGCCTAAACTAGAACCATGACCGCCAATCCATTTTGTAGCCGATTCAACCACGATGTTTGCACCGTGTTTCAGTGGTTGGCACAGATAACCGCCTGCACCAAACGTGTTGTCGACAATAATAGGAATGCCGTATTTTTCGCCAAGTTTTTTGAATGCCTCGAAATCAGGAATGTTGAAGCCAGGGTTGCCAATCGTTTCTAGGTAAAAAGCCTTCGTCTTATCATCAATTAGCTTTTCAAACTCAGCAGGATCGAGGCTTGGACTAAATCTGCCTTCAATGCCAAACTTTTTGAAAGCCACCTTAAACTGGTTGTATGAACCGCCATAGAGGTAGGGAGAAGTGATGAAGTTATCACCGGCATCGAGAATTGTATTCAATGCCAACAGTTGTGCGGAGTGACCCGAAGCAGTTGCCAAAGCCGCAATACCTCCTTCGAGTGCTGCTATGCGTTGTTCAAAAACATCAGTCGTTGGATTCATCAGTCGGGTATAGATGTTTCCGAATTCCTGTAGCCCAAACAGACGAGCTGCATGATCTGAATCCTTAAAAACGTAAGATGTAGTTTGATAGATGGGTACTGCGCGCGACAAAGTTGTTGGGTCGGCATTCTGGTAACCTGCGTGAACCTGTAAGGTTTCGAAATGATATTTATTTGTTGTGCTCATAATTGACAGTTTTTTAAAAATGTGAGGGTGATTCTAGATCGATTAATTTTGTTGTTATTTGTTCATTCGGGTAATTTGTAAAGTATAAAACTCTGTTTTTTAGATATAACACTCTGTTCTTTGTTGAGTGTAGATTACAGCGGAAATATAAACTTCAGATAGATTAACTTCAAAAGTTGTTACGGTGACTAAGTTTATCGAAGCCGTTGAGACTCGCTTAAAATCATCTCATTACAACTATTTTTGTTTATACCACAATACCGTAGACTGCCTTTGAGAAGGTAGCATGATTCGCCAGGACTTATACGGATAAAAAGTCCCGACTATCGCATTCGTGGAATGAAGGATAGGTAACAGCAAAAACTGGTAGTAGAAATTTGTTGGGTGATTTTGGAGCAGGTAGCCTGCTGATCGGAAAAGGATGCAGTGGTTTTCATCTGTATGTTATTAATTTATAATTTCCGCAACATGCGGATTAGGTTTTAGCACCTTTCAGGTTCTTGGCCTGAGGTTGCTAGAGGTTCACAGAGCCTATTCTCTCCCCTCTTCTTTATAAACCAAACATCCTTTTTAATGAGGATATTTCAGTAATTCGATGAGGCAAAATTAAATACTTTTTTTGAATTCACGACATTTTGATGAAAATATTTTTAGATCATGTCTTAATAAGGCGTGAAATGTCTTATATACAATAGTATATAAATTTGATAATAATTAGAGAAAATTCAAAATTCTGGTAATTCAGTCTTTGAAATTACAGCGTTCGCAACAAAATCTATAATGAAACCGCACTAGCCATACTCTTTTTCGGTCAGTATATGATGATGCTAAGAAGTAAACAGGATCCACAAAAGAAACATTACCTATACAATAAGAGATAAAGCTATTATTAAATAGTTTAAAAGTGGTTTTCTTCCGGTTAGTTTACGGTACTATACCGTAAATAAACCCCAAACAAACCCCAAGAAAACCGTAAGAAAATCGTCTAAAAGGGTATTCTTTCCATTTTTCATTCTTATTCTATTTCATTTTCATCTATTCTCTTTCGGGAGTTGAAATGAATTGATTCGGGATGAGAACGATTCGCCATTTCATAGAAACTGCCCGTGGATAAAAAATCTACAGGGAGTTTGAATATTTATTTTTAGATTTTATTTACAATATCCAAGTTAAGGATAAATGGCCCATACTCTATGCATCAAAGCCGATAAGTCGTGTGCCATTCTGAGCCTTTAACCCGGAAATAACAGCCAGACAAAGTGAAAACGGTATAAATTTTTTCATGTGTTGTCTGTGTTTGTTAATAAGATAAAAATTTAATAAAAATAATTAAAG
>JACAUB010000001.1:128076-267650 GCA_013390605.1 Bacteroidota bacterium
TAAGATAAAAATTTAATAAAAATAATTAAAGTATATATGTAAAACATTATAAAAAATAAACATTCAAATGAATAGATGTAAAATACAAATAAAAAGCCCTAAGTGAATAAGCACCAAGAGCCTTTTTGAATATTGAAATATAGATTATAAATGGACAAAGGAATAAAGATAGAGAAATGTGATAAAACTACAGATCTTTATTCGGCTTTACATAACAAGACTGCGTGTTAGACTAAACTTGCTCAGCACCCATACGATAGGATATGTAATACAGAATGTCGAGATTGCTAATATTGGTATTTTTAAGAAGGGTGGGAATCCTATATTTTCAATGATAAAATCGAATGATAATTGAAGGAAAAAGAAATGGCAAAGGTAAATACCAAAAGTTAGTGACGCTATTTTGGTAAGCATTGGAGATACATTTATCCTGATCTTTTGCACTACAATGAAAACGGCATAGGTCATCATAAAAACATTGATGCCGGTAAAGTACCAAACGATTTCAAGGTTTGCAGGAACGGTCGGATAATATTTTTGCATGAGAACAAAACCTACTGAAGTGATAGTATATCCAGCTAAGAAAAGAGGAATGGCAATGGATAAAGTTTTTTTCATGCTCCACTGTAGTGGAAACTTAACTAAATAAAAAGCCAATACAAGATATCCTATAAAGCCTGAAGCGTAATAGAATGTGCCGTTTGGGTTCCAGTCACAAATACCCAACAGTCCCATATTTCCATAAACTCCAGCATATCCTAACGCTGGTGCAACGAATTTAATATAAGGTAGAAATAGTGAGATTCCCCAAATCCAAAGAAAACGTTTGATGTCTTTCTGCTTCGCATTTTCAAGCCACGAGCTAATAATTGGCATAATAAAATAAAGCCCAATGAGCATATATAAGTACCATAGGGGAGTGACGTCGTAATTAAAATTGAAAATGAAGGTATAGAATTTAGTGAGCGTTGCAGCTAATGTGTGCTCTTCCTTTACAATATTCAGATTTGTTGTCGTTCCTCCGATATTGAAATATAGATAATAGAGTATTGGTAAAGCAAACGACCAGAAAACGAGTGGAATGATTATTCTTTTAATACGTCGGCTATAAAATGTAGACATTTCCAATTTTATGGGTAGTAACAAAACTCCCGACATCATTACAAATAATGGCACACAGGGTCTAACAAAGCTGCCCCAAAATGTCCCCGACAAAAAAGCCAGGTAGTTATTATTACCTTGTGCAACAAAAGGATCGCAACTATGAGATAATAAAACAAAGAGACAAGCAATTATTCGTAATAAGTCAATCCATGCGATGTGTTCGTTTCTAATTTTTTCCATTTAATATTTTTTTAAAATTATATTTTCGAAAATCGTATTAGGGTTAAAGAATAGGTAAATTTAAAAATGTTTTTATTTGAGTTTGTTTTTTTGTTGCAGCTTTTTTTGAATAACTTCAATAAAGAACAAACGTTAAAAAAAACAGGGTGATATTGGGAAGGTATTTGCTACTTGATTGTAATCATTAAAGTACTGTTTGTCGCATTTTTAGCGAATTAACAGGTTGTAATGATGAAACAATTTCAATATTAAGACTATAACTCATTAACATTGCGTAAAAAAATTGTTATATTATCATTAATTAACAGTTAACTAATATGGTCTAGCGCTTCAATTATATTAGTGCTATGAAAATTCAAAAAACTTTTACACCTTTATTCCCTCAAATAATTCAAGCATGGGTGTTGAAATCAGGGAGGTAAAAACGAGGCAGGACTTGAAGCTATTTATAAACTTACCTGCAAAGATTCATAAAGATCACACTAATTGGGTTCCTCCAATTTATATGGATGACTGGGCCTTTTTTGATTCCAAGAAAAACAAATCGTTTTCGTATTGTGATACTATTTTATTATTGGCTTTTAAAGATGACAAAGCTGTTGGAAGAATAATGGGTATCATTAATCGCCGCTATAACGAGATGCATAATGAAAAAGACGGTCGCTTTTGTTTTATGGAAACATGGAATGATGAAGAGGTGTTTAATTCGTTGATTTCGTATATAGAGAATTGGGTTAAAGAAAAAGGAATGATAAACCTTGTTGGCCCTCTCGGTTTTTCAGATAAAGACCCGCAAGGTTTTTTGATTGACGGTTTTGATGCCCCAATGGTAATAGCGGCAAATGGTAATTTTCCATATATGCCTCAATTACTTGAGAAAATCGGATATGATAAAAAGGTAGATTGTGTAGTATACAAGGTAGATATTCCCGATAAAATTCCGGAAATCTATACTAAAATCTATGATCGTGTAATCAGCCGAGGTAAAATTAAAGTGCTTGAATTCACAAAAAGAAGTCAAATAAAACCACTTATCCGACCCATTTTTACGCTTTTAAACGAAACGTTTAAAGATATTTATGCATTTGCACCTTTTGAGATAAGCGAAATGGACGACTTTGCTAATCGCTATCTTTTATTAATGGATCCTAGTTTTATAAAAATTGTTACCAATAATGAAGGAGAGATTATCGCCTTTTTTATAGCAATGCCAGATATTAGCAAAGGTATTGTTGCATCGAAAGGAAAGATACTTCCCTTTGGTATTTTGCAAATATTTAGGGCCCAGAAGAAAACTAAACAGCTTAATTTGTTGTTAGGAGGAGTAAAGGAAGAATACAGAGGTTCGGGCGTTGATGTGGTAATGGGCGTGAAAATGTTTGAAACGGCAATAAAACGGGGCATGGAATACATGGACACGCATCTTGAGTTGGAAGACAATGTGAAAATGAATGCGGAATTCAAATTCATGGGAAAAACTATTTATAAGCGCTACCGGATTTATAATAAGCAAATTAACTAAATCAAGAATTAACAAGGTTTTTAACAAATTCTAAAAAATATTTCTTATAGATTTATTTTTTGGTGCTCAGTTAAAATACCAAATGATTAACTTTGGACAATTGAATTTAAATATTATCAAATAAATGGGACTTTTACACGATAGAGTTGCTAAGTACGATGCCCCTCAAAAGATAATGGCGGCTGGCATTTACCCTTTTTTTAGGGCGGTTGAATCAGAACAGGACACCGAGGTAATCATCAACGGGAAAAAAGTTTTAATGTTTGGTTCAAATAGCTATCTGGGACTTTCTGTACATCCTAAAGTGAAAGAAGCGGCAAAAGCTGCAATTGATAAATACGGAACAGGTTGTGCGGGTTCTCGTTTCCTGAATGGTACGCTGGATATCCATATAGAATTGGAGAATAGGTTAGCTAAATTAGTAAATAAAGATGCTGCTTTATGTTATAGTACCGGATTTCAAGTGAACTTGGGTGTGGTTTCTGTTTTAGCAGGTCGTAATGATTACTTGATTTTGGATGAACTTGACCATGCCTCAATTATTGAGGGGAGTAGACTTTCTTTTTCTAATGTGCTCAAGTTTGCCCATAACGATATGGATTCACTGGAGAGTAGATTGAAATCGTGTAAGCATGATCGTATAAAACTGATTGTTGTTGACGGTGTCTTCTCCATGGAGGGTGATCTAACGAATTTGCCAGAAATAGTTCGGCTTGCCAAAAAATATAATGCATCTATCATGGTTGATGATGCTCACTCATTGGGAATATTTGGAAAAAAAGGAGCGGGTACTGCTTCGCATTTTGGACTCACTAATGATGTAGATCTCATTATGGGTACTTTTTCTAAATCGTTGGCTGCATTGGGTGGATTTATTGCTGCTGATAAAGAGGTTATTAATTTTCTGAAACATAATTCACGTTCATTGATGTTCAGTGCAAGCATGACACCACCTTCGGTAGCTTCTGTCTTGGCATCTCTTGATATTATGGAAAGTGAGCCTGAGCGAATTGCTCATCTTTGGGATTTAACGCATTACGCACAAGAAGGATTCAAAGCACAGGGCTTTGACATCGGAAAAACACAATCACCTATTATTCCTTTGTTTATTCGTGATGATGTAAAAGCATTGCAAATGACAAAAACACTTCTTGATGATGGTGTATTTGTAAATCCTGTAGTGTCGCCGGGTGTCCCTGTTAATGACTGCCTTATTCGGTTTTCGTTAATGGCTACACATACGTTTAAACAAGTTGAAATAGCGATTGAAAAGATAACCAAAGCAGCTAAGTTGCATGGTGTTTTTAATACGGTTGAAGTTGAACAATCTTCTAATTAACATATTTATTGTTGTATGAAACAAGTAGTTTTTATTACTGGTATATCATCTGGTTTTGGAAACAGAATCGCGGTATTGTTGTCTTCAAAAGGCTACAGCGTTTATGGTACAAGTAGAAAAGATGTTATAGTTGGAAGTGCTATTACTGTTTTAAAAGCTGATGTCACGGATGCTGATTCTATCAAATCAGCAGTTGAGAAAGTGATTCAGAAAGAAGGCCATATTGATATCTTGATCAATAATGCCGGTATGGGTATATCAGGCGCTATAGAAGATTTCTCATTGGAAGATATCAAATTACAGATGGGAACGAATGTAATGGGGGTTGTTAATACTATTCAAGCGATATTGCCCTCCATGCGTAGTAGGAAGAAAGGACTGATTATGAATGTCAGTTCTATTGGTGGACTAATGGGGCTTCCTTTTCAGGGATTTTATTCTGCAAGTAAATATGCAGTTGAAGGTCTTAGCGAGGCTCTTCGAATGGAGCTAAAAGAATTTAATATTAAGGTCGTTGTAATTGAACCCGGTGACTTCTCAACAAACTTTACCGCTAATCGTAAATTTGTTGCTAATGCTACAACAACGAGTGCTTACAAGCACCAATTTGTCAAATCAATAGCGGCCATTGAAAAAGATGAAAATGGTGGATTATCTCCTGATTTTCTTGCCAAGAAGGTTTGCAAAATCATTGAATCAAAAAATCCTTATCACCGTTACATCATTTCTACATTGGAACAGAAATTTGCTGTTGTATTAAAAGCGATTCTTCCTGATTCATTATTCTTTAAAATCCTCGCGTCGCATTACGGTATAAAATAAGATTCGGCTTGTATGACTAATTACTGCTGAGTGACTATTTTATTTTTTATATCTTTTCTCGTGAAAAGGTTAGTTCTTAAAAAAGACTGCCGTTTTTCCTTGATTTTTTATGATGTTATTTTGTTAGAAGGCATCTCTAGGATTTGTCTTTGGAAAAGTTGTGGCAAATTGTGAAAATAAGGATAAATATTCACTGAGATTTACCGGAAGATTATATGAAGGCAAAAAAACATTAATTTTGTGCCGTTCAACTCTTTATTTAAAATCCGGCACCGTATGAGAACTCAAAAAAGTTTATTATTGATGATTAGTTATGTGCTAATCGTTAGTGCATCGCTATTTAATATTGCTAATGCTCAGCAATATAGTCAGATTGATTCTGTAAAGAAGCATATTTACTATTTAGCAAGTGAGGAGTTGGCCGGACGCAAACCTGGTACACCCGGTATAGAAAAGGCTGCGGCCTATATTAGTGCTCAATTCAAAAATATTGGTGTTAAACCATTTAATAATACATATCTTCAGCCATTTAAGTTGTTAGTTGGTGCTCAACTTGCAGACGTAAATTCGCTTTCTATTGATGGAAAAGAGTTAAAACTTGGAAAGGACTATATTCCGGTTGATATTACAGGTACTGGAAAGGCAGAAGGTGATATTGTATTTGTAGGTTATGGACTTGATAAAACCTCTGGGAGAATTAGTTATGATAATATTGATGTAAAAGGGAAATGGGTGATGGCTATCAGAGGGAGTATGGATCCAGCCGATAGATCAGCCAGAGCAATGTTAATGGGCGATTATGCTAAAGCAATGACTGCTGCTGATAAAGGTGCCATTGGTATTATTCTGGTTAATCCTTCATGGAATAGCGAAGATAATATGGATGCGAAAGTATCACTTAACCGATCAATGGGTAACGTAAAGATTCCAGTGCTAAAGGTGTCGACTAAAATTGCTTTAAAAGTGATCAATCAGTCCGCTGATTTTATTAAGAAATTTCCGGTTGATAATGAGCCAGCCTCTTTTGAAACTAAGTCAAAAGTAATTGCTGAAGTGAATGTGAAAATGATTTATCAGAACACAAACAATATAGTTGGATTTATTGAAGGGTCTGATCCAGTGTTGAAGAATGAATATATTGTTGTTGGTGGTCATTATGATCATTTAGGAATGGGTGGAGCCGGGTCTCGTAAACCCGATACTGTAGCAATCCATTATGGTGCTGATGATAATGCTTCTGGAACAGCCGGTGTTATTGAGATGGCTCGGTTGGTTGAAAAAGCAAAAGGATCATTTGGGAGAAGTTTTGTATTTATTGCCTTTAGTGCAGAAGAAATGGGGTTATTAGGATCACAATATTTTGTTTCGAATCCTTTAATTTCTCTTTCATCTGTCAAGGGAATGATTAATCTGGATATGATTGGTCGTTTAAAAAATGAACTTACCATAGAAGGTACCGGATCGGCTGCTGAAAGCGATTCATTGTTAAATATATTAGAAAAGGGCAGGCCTTTTAAAGTAACACATTCGGCAGGCGCTTCTGGAGGATCTGACCATACCTCATTTTATAATAAGGGGATACCGGTGTTTTTCTTCTTTAGTGGCATGCATTATGATTATCATACTCCAACCGATACTCCTGATAAAATAAATTATAAAGGCGAGGTGGATATTTTAAGTATGGCGTATGATTTAGCAAAAGTATTGGGTAATTCGAAACCACTTACCTATAAACAAATTGCAACTCAATTTAATGCCGGAGCCCGAAACTATCGCATATCATTAGGTATTATGCCCGATGTAGCTGGAAGCAGAAATGATGGTCTGGAAGTGATGGACGCTCGTAAAGGAGGACCAGCAGAAAGGGCTGGAATTAAAAAAGGTGATGTTATCATCTCGATTAATGATAAAGAGGTGAATAATATTACTGATTATATGAGCCGTTTAAATACGCTAAAAAAAGGTGAAAAGGCAAAGGTTGGCGTGAAAAGGAAAGACGAAAAATTAATTATTGAAGTGCAATTGTAAGCACAATGAATTCTAAGTAAACAGTATGATTCATTATTTTAGCAGGCCACTACTCTATAAATTTATTAAGTTTGGAGTTGTTGGGTTTAGTGGAGTTGTGGTCGACTTCGGGATTACCTATCTCTGCAAAGAGTATTTAAAAGCTCAGAAATATTTAGCGAATGGCATCGGTTTTACCTTTGCTGCAACCAGTAACTATTACTTAAATAGAATCTGGACTTTTCAAAGTCATGATCCTAACATTGCAATGGAATATACCCGGTTTTTAATTGTTTCGATGATGGGATTGGGTGTCAGTACTTTTGTGATATGGCTATTAAATGGAAAGTTTAAGATGAACTTCTACGTGGCAAAACTTTTTGCTATCGGTATGGTCACGGTTTGGAATTTCTTTGTCAATATTCTCTATACTTTTGCAACTTAGTCTTAATGGGTTGTGCTATTAGAAGCAGCCCCATAAAGAAAGCACAAAAGTTTACACCTGCCTGATTGCGGATGGTATCTTCTGTTAGCATGGATACTGTCATGATGAAAAAGAAAGAAGCGAAGAGGAAATCATGGTATGCGTGTTTATAGAAAAGAAGGCTTAGAAGCCATACGATGAAGAGAAGAATGCCCGAAATGCCAAAGGCTACCCCCATATATAGAAACTGATTGTGTGAACTGCCACGATATTTGTTGCTTAGTTTAGAATTCAAGTGTTGATAGGCATCAGAGAAAGCATCTTCAACATCGCCTGTTCCTACTCCCATTATCCAATGGTGTTTGATGATATAATATGTTGCTCTATAATATTCGATTCTTTGTAGTTCAGACATACCATTCGCATTGCCGGTTCTCTGATATTCATGTAATCGCATAAAAAAATTATCGAAACGAGAAGTTAAGTTGAAAGGCTTTATTAATCCTTCATTTGCTACCCCATTCTCAATATTTCGAATGTCTTCTTGGCTTAATTGAGCTAATCCCACTGCATCTTTACGGAAATTTTTAGTGTTTAAGTATCTGATAAGGGTTGCTCTCAATTCATTTCCATTTTTATCAATGGAAGTGTAGCGTCGTTTACTCCTTTTTTCCCAAGCTGCTTTGAGTTCTTCTTCACAGATATATAATCCAACATATCGTCCGCATTCTATTCCAAATTGAGTGGTATCATGCCAGTAGGGATTGCCATTTGCAGTCAGCTGTTCTAATGTATGTATTTTAACTGGCGCAATATTTAAATAGTTTTTATTAAACCAGAGTGCATAATAGACGAGTAGGAGCGGAAGAGAAAACATAAATAATCTGCTGGCTATCTTTATTTCCCGATATCTTGAATGCCATGCAAGATTGTCTATTAGTGCAAAAAATAATAGTATGAGAAGTACTATTCCTGTAATTGATTTGAGAATAAAGAGAAAAATAATAAACCAAAAAGCAAGAATAAAAAGAAAAATTCTTGTGGTAACAGATGGTGTCTTTTCTTTTGAAAGGAAAAAGTAGAGTATAACAAGAGCCATACACACATTTAGACTTAATCGGATATGCGACATAAATGGTGAAAGTTCCCGGGAATCATTAATGGGGTGTGTTAAAAAAATGAAAAAGCTTACAAGAGAACTGGCTAAAACTGCCATACAGTAGATAAGTAGAATATAATGAAAGTCTTTACGATTAAAGGGTTTAAGCCCAGACAACAGAAGAGGTAATAATAAAAATGGAAGTTTAATTCTAAGTTCTTGGGCAATATAATGGATATTGGTACTCCAGAATGATCCAACTAAATAGAGAAAATAGATGGATGTAATGGTTATAGCAATACGGTTGTGAATGAAAAGGATAAGTTTTCCTTGAAGATTATGAATAAATTTTAAACTATGAGATATATTTATTGGTGAAGAAAGACTGTTTTTAGATTGAACATTGTTTTCAAATAGCCAGTATAGAAAAAGTAGAAAAATGGAAGTAGAAAACAGGAAATAAGATAATGGGAGCGATGCAGCCATGAGGCCAACAATAATTGTTGTAGCCGATACCTGCTTTAGCCTCATATGTCACTTTTTAAAAAGTTTCATTAGATTGCTGTATGATTAATTCTTAATATAGAAGTAGTTGAAACATTATCATTGATTGAAGTTGTTACACCTTGTGTTGTAGGAGTATTGTTATTTTGTGTTGGAGTTATCGTATTAGTTGGTGCAACTAACGGGTCACTTTTTTTTGTTGGGACAGTGCTTTTTGGCTTTAAAAGGGCTGCATATTTAACTTTATTTAAAAGGGTTTGAGTAGAAGTCTCTATTTCCTTGTCGTAGCTTATAGACGATTCGATACGTCCCTTTTGAAAATAGTAGCGTGAAACAATTTCTGATTCGAGTACTTCACTGATTTCACTTTTGAATTTGGTAAGATCGGCATTTTTATCACGAATCATCTTATTGGCTAACGTTTCGTATTCTCCTTTTATGGCCTCAAAATATTTTTCGCGTTCCGCAAGTCTTTTAAATTCTTCAAGTGCGTGCTCACTACGGGTAGTATATGTATAATCTTTATCCCTAAGGAACTTTACAAAATCATTGAATTCAGAATCACTAAGTCTGAATTGACTTGGTGATGAGATGGATGAATGTTCTTTTACAAACATATCAGCATAGTCGAATGTTAATAAACGCCCTGCAAGTACAGCAACAATATTACTAAAATAGCGAGGGGCAATTTGGATATCCGGATCGATACCTGCTCCATCAAACACTTCACGACCAACCTTGGTTTTAAAAGGATGTCTTAAAGAGTCAGGTATGACAGGTGATTCTCCATTTGAATCTTTTTTAGAATAATCAATGGCTTGGATGCATCGTCCACTGGGGGTATAATATTTTGCCACAGTTACTTTGAGCTCGCTGTTATAGCCTACAGGAACAATATTCTGCACTAATCCTTTTCCAAAGGTACGTTGACCTATTATTACGCCACGGTCAAGATCTTGAAAGGCTCCTGCTAGGATCTCTGCTGCCGATGCCGTTTCGTCGTCGACTAAAACGGAAACCGGTATGTTTAAATCTACTGGATTAGATGAGGTATAATACGCATGGTTTTTGTCGGCTAATTTGCCTCTGGTTTCAACAATAAGCTCTCCCTTCTTAACAAACATGCCTACTATATTTACCGCTTCGTCGAGTAATCCACCTCCATTACCACGTAAATCAATGACCAATCCTTTTAATGGTTTACCTTCTCTGAGGGATAAGAAAGCTTGTTGGAATTCGCGATATGAGCCCTCAACAGTAGATGATAACTTGATGTAACCAATATCGTTTTTGAGTAATCCGGAATAAGAAACATTTGGTATGGCAATAGTTTCGCGAGTTAGAACTAAGTCTATAATTTTGCCAGTGACCAGTTTCTTTACTTTTAATTTTACTGTAGTACCTGCTTGCCCTTTTAAAAGACCGCTAACCTGATCAACGATCTTATCGTCAAGTGAATGGTTGTCAATAGCAAGTAGGCGGTCGCCTGCTCTTAAGCCTGCTCTGTGAGCTGGAAATCCTTCATAAGGATCAGAGATGACCGTTTCATTATTTTTTTTATGGATTAAGGCCCCAATTCCACCATATTGTCCTTTGGTTAATAAAGCCAGATCTTCTTGTTCGCTTTCGGGTATATAAATAGTATAGGGATCTAATGATGTAAGCATTCCATCTATACTTTTGCGAATCAGATCGGTATGCTTTAGCTTTTCAACATAATTAGTGTTTAATTCTTTATAAAGGTTGAAATAAATTTCCAAATTCTTGAGTATGTCAAAGTTTTCGGGATTTGAATTCTTGCCTGTGCCTGAATTTTGGTCCGCATTTTGAGCCTGAATAGTTAGTGAAAAGAGTATACTTAAGATAAGAATAGCTGATTTCTTCAACATAATGGTCAATTTTTATGATTTAAATAATAGTTGATGTAGCTTTCGTGGAAAAACAGGAGGCTAAAGTAATAAAAATTATTTTAAGGCACGGGATCATAACCACTACCACCCCAAGGATGACATCGTGAAATTCGTTTTATCGTTAACCATCCACCTTTGAACGCTCCGTGTTTTTTGATCGCCTCAACTCCATAAGCAGAGCATGATGGAGTATAACGACAAGAAGGAGGTAGTAACGGGGAAATAGTATACTGATAAACTCTAATTATAAGAATGAAGAACTTAGCCAGTAATTTTTTCATATTCTTCGGATAAACGACATAAAATTAGGATTATTGCAGATTCAGCCTCCGTTGCTGTAATTATTTTTCTACCGGTATAAACAATTGCAAGGGCACATTGCTTTTGCTTTTGCTGTAAAATTGAATAAAAAGGATCTTTATTTAAACGGTAGGCCTCTCTAATTAGTCGTTTAATACTATTTCGTTGCCAGGAATCGCGTATGTATCTTTTGGGAACCGTAATTAAGAGCTGTACAGGGGCTGATGTTGAGAGTGTTGTGTCAATCCAGAGCGTTTTGAAAGGTTTGATATAAAAAGAATGACCTTTCTCAAATACGTCAGTAATCAATTTCTTGCTACAGAGCCGCTCAGCTTTTCTAAATGTATGTCGATGTATAGGTTGCTGGATGCTCACGCTTGCAAAAGTATTGGAAAAGGAGCGCATATTATGCGCTCCTTTTTATTTTTTATTATTCTTTTGCAAAAACTGGTCAATCGCCATGGTCATTGATGGAGTCGCAGGTGACGGAGCATTCACTGAAAGTTCTAATCCAGCTTCTTTTAAAGCAGCAGCAGTAGTTTGTCCGTATGCGCCTAGGAATTGTCCATTCTGAACATAATCCGGCCAGTTTACTAAAAGAGAACGGATTCCAATAGGACTAAAAAATACAACAAGTTCATATTTTTTAATGTCAATATCGTTTTTAATCAGATCGGGTACCGTTTTGTAAATAATAGCCTTTCTGAAATTAATCTTATGTTCAGTAAGCAAGCAAATAGGTTGTTCATCATGTTCACTTGAGCAAGGAAACAAGAACGTTTCGTCCTTATGCTTTAGAATAAGATCAAGCAATTGAGAAAATGTTTGTTGGCTATGAAAAATTTTCCTTTTTCTGTAAGTAACATACTTTTGAAGATAAAGTGCTGTTGCTTCAGAAATACAGAAGTATTTCATTGTGTCGGGCATTTCCACACGCATCTCTTTGGCCAGTCTAAAAAGATGATCTACAGCAGTGCGGCTTGTTAAAATAATAGCCGTATGATCGAGAATCTGTAGTCTTTCTTTGCGAAGATCACGAGCCTCAATACCTTCGATTTTGAAAAATTTTCTAAACTCTATGTTTACATTATGCTTCTTGATAATGTCAGCATAAGGCGACTTTTCAATATCTACCGGTTTGGGTTGTGAAACAAGAATGTTTTTTACTTTCAAGCGGATCAGATTTTAAGGTTCAACAGTTTTTCAGGACAAGCCCTGATAATCAACATTCTTAGTGTAATACGAATATCTTAGCCACTACAGCTAGTGGTAAAATTTCGAGGGCACAAAGGTACAAAATTAAATATAGAAATGAAAACTTTGTGTTTGATAGGCCTATCATAAAACCTCTGAATAGGTTCAGTATTATGCCTAATGATATGATAAACAGTCCTGTAGTAGAGAAAAATATAGGATCTCGAAATACTGCAGCTAGTGCAATTGGTAATAATATTAATCCGTTAATTTCCAGGTATATAAGCCCGGATAGATTGTATTCCGTTGAAAACATCTCTGTTTTAAAAATATGACCTAAAAAGTTAATTAAGACTATTTTTAAAAGCCAAAAAAGAAACAATCCTCCTAAAATAACGGCAAAAGTGATCTCGGGATATTTTAGTACTACTCCGTTTTTAAATTGTATAAATTGAAAAATGATAGTCGTTGTAGTCGTAAAGAAAATAAACATTAATCCTATTGTAATTCGCTCTCCAAATAATCCTCCATCACGAACAAGCTGATTAACATAACGTCGGGCTAATGCAGCTTTAAATATTTGACCAATTCGTTTTCCGTATAGAAATTGGGTTGTTGTGTAAATAGCAAAACTAAGTAGCAAAACAAAGGTTAGTAAATTATATTCAGTTTCGTTGAGACGTGATGGGGTATTTTTAACAGGTTGAAGCAGATGTCCATTGAAAATTGATTTTTCAGTATGAAGAGCACTTTGATTATTATGGACAGGTACCTGGATGTTTTCTATGGTCTTATAGAAAGGATTTAGGGTTAATTGTGCGAATAAACTATCTGAAGGCTTGGTGTTTACGTCAGCATACGGTGGAACTCCTTGCTGAAGACTATCAGGCAAAAAAGCTTTTAGTGGGCCATATGAAATAGTGTCTTGTTCCATAAATTGATGCAAAGATACACAACTTAAAATTTCTATTCATTAAACACAGAAAAACATGATTGAAAATTCGAAAAAGTATAAAATACTCTGTACCTTTGCAAAAGGAAACAACCTAATCATAAACTCCTAAAAATAAACAGTTTAGTATGGGACTCATGGAAGAAATTCGCACTAATGCCCAAAAGTATAACAAAACTATTGTACTTGCAGAAGGGACAGAAGAGCGAACACTAAGAGCTGCGGATATCATTCTCGGCGAAAGAATTGCACAAATTATTCTGTTGGGTAACCCCGAAGAGATATCGAGGTTTCAGAAAGAGAACAACCTGAGTAATTTAGACAGGGCCACGATTATTGACCCAAAGAATAATCCTAAAAAAGATTTTTATGCTCAGATGTTATTCGAATTGCGGAAGAGTAAAGGGTTAACTATTGAAGAGGCTAGCAAATTGGTCGAAGATCCTTTATATCTGGCAACACTTTTGATTAAGAACAAGGAGGCTGATGGTGAAGTAGCTGGTGCTATGAACTCAACAGGTAATGTGTTGCGTCCGGCTTTTCAGGTGATTAAAACATTACCTGGAATTAGTGTTGTTTCTGGAGCATTTATCATGCTTTTTGAGAAGCATGAGTTTACAGATAATGGTATTCTTGTTTTTGCTGATTGTGCTGTTCATCCAAATCCAACCGATGCTGAACTTGCTCAAATTGCTGTAGTAACAGCTAAAACGGCAAAAGCTATTGCTGGTATTGAACCTCGTGTTGCCATGCTTAGTTTTTCAACCAAGGGTAGTGCTAAACATGAAATGGTAGACAAAGTTGTAAGTGCAACACGTATTGCTCGTGAGTTAGATCCTGCTCTCCAAATTGATGGTGAATTACAAGCTGATGCTGCTATTGTAGAGGCTGTTGGTCGTTCGAAAGCACCGGGAAGCAATATCGCGGGTAAAGCTAATGTATTGGTTTTCCCAACGCTAGAAGTTGGAAATATTGCTTATAAGTTGGTTCAACGTTTGGCTGGTGCTGAGGCGATTGGTCCAATTCTTCAAGGAATGGCAGCGCCTATCAACGACCTTTCGCGTGGTTGTTCTGTAAGCGATATCGTTAACCTGGTTGCGATAACTGCAAATCAGGCAGCTGGAATCAATGGATAACTCATTCAAAAAAATAAAATATTAAATAAATCATGGCCGAAACATTAGATGATTTCAGTTTAAGTAAAACAGTCAAACATAAAGGCTCGCTTCAAAAGGTGGGTATTGTTGGCTGCGGTTCTATGGGACAGCAGATTTCTATTCTGGTTAGCCAGGCTGGTATTGAAGTTGTTTTTATCGACATTACCGAGGAGCACGTTACTCAGGCAATTCTTGATATAAATGAAATGCTTGATGACCGTATTAGTAAATGGGGACTTACGAGCGGAGAGAAGAAACTTATTCTTTCGCGCATTTCAGGGTCTGTAGATTATAACAGTATTGCTGATTGCGATTTAATTATTGAGGCAGTGAATACAAATATGAAAGGAACTCAACTAGAGGTTCGTAAAGATGTATTCCGTCGAATTGAAAGAGTCGTTCGCCATGATGCTATTATCGCATCGAACACTGCTACCCTTATGATTAGTGATATTGCTGAAGTCTTGGACTATCCTGATCGGGCTGTGGCACTTCACTTTGTAAGTCCTGTAAACAAAGTTAATGTTATCGAGATGGTTCCATCGGTACATACCAGTGAGGAATCGATCGAAATGGTGGCTAAGTTTGCACGTATGATTGGTCGTAAACTGATTCATGTGAACGAATCTGCCGGTCACATCAGTACGCGTATGATCTGCTCACTGATTAATGAGGCTTGTCAGTTATTAATGGAAGGGGTTGCCTCAGTTAGTGATATTGATGAGACAATGAAGGAGACTTCGGGACATCAGTTTGGTCCTTTTGAGCTTGCCGACCGTATCGGTTTGGATAAGTTATTGAAATGGATGGAAAATCTTTTCGCTGAATTTGGTGATTCAAAATACAAACCATGTCCTATCCTGAAACGTATGGTAAGGGCTAATATGGTTGGGCGCCGCACAGGAGAAGGCTTCTACAGGTACCAGGATGGTAAAAAGATTGTAAAAAAAGGCCCAATCTCAAACCTTGGCCGCGAATAAACTGATTGTTTTTAAACTTAAGAACTTTTTAAGATAATGAAGATTATTGTATTGAATTGCGGTAGCTCATCAATCAAATACCAGCTTTTCGACATGCCTTCGGCAGAAGTGTTAGCTAAAGGACTTGTAGAAAAAATAGGGCTCAAGGGCTCATTGATTAAGCACAAACGTAATGATGGCGCTGAGTTAAAGCTCGAAGGAGAAATTCTTGATCATCAAGCAGGTATAGAGTACGTTTTGGGTATTTTAGTTAGCGAAAAATATGGTAGCGTAAAAAGCCTTGAAGAAATAGATGCTGTTGGACACCGTGTGGTTCATGGCGGTGAGTTTTTCAAAGGATCAATTTACATTACTGACGATGTAATAAAGGCATTAATTCAGTGTATAGATCTGGCTCCATTGCATAATCCACCAAATTTGGAGGGTATCAATTCGATTACTAAACTTTTGCCAAGTGTGCCTCAGGTAGGAGTATTTGACACTGCGTTCCATCAAACAATGCCAGAGCAGAGTTACCTATATGGAATTCCTTATTCTCTTTATGAGAAGCACAAGATTCGTCGTTATGGTTTTCATGGTTCAAGTCATAAGTTCGTCTCTCTTCGTGCTGCCGAAATGTTGGGTAAGAAGTATGAAGATCTTAAAATCATTACTTGCCATCTTGGAAATGGTGCATCATTATGTGCTATTAAAAATGGAAAGTCATTTGATACCTCAATGGGTATGACACCGATTGAAGGTTTGATGATGGGCACCCGCTGTGGTGATATTGATGCAGGTGCATTACTTCATATTATGAATAGCGAAGAAATTGATATTACTTCTGCTAATGTTCTGATTAATAAACATAGTGGAGTACTTGGGATTTCTGGTGTTTCTTCAGATATGCGTGATGTTGAAGATGCAGCAAAAGATGGTAATAAACGTGCACAATTAGCACTGGATATGTTCTACTATAGAATTAAAAAATATATTGGCGCTTACGCTGCGGCTATGGGTGGTGTAGATGTAATTGTATTTACCGGTGGTATTGGTGAAAATGATGTTCCAGGACGTGAGGCTATTGTGGAAGGTCTTGAGTTTTTAGGTGTTGAATTTAGCAAAGAAGCTAATCACGGAAAACGTGGTAAGGAAGTTATTATCAGCGCACCAGCATCAAAAGTTACAGTGATGGTTGTTCCTACTAATGAAGAGTTAGTAATTGCACAAGATACATTGGAAATTGTTGATGCTTTGAAGAATTAATTAAAACGAAAATCAGTGATAATAAAAAAGGAGATTGTCTTAGACAATCTCCTTTTTTATTATCGTTTTAAAAAATTATTCCATGCTATCCATTAATTCATCAGTCATCTCCATATTATGAAATACATTCTGAACATCATCGTCATCTTCTAGTAAATCAATCAGTCTCATTACTTTTTTAGCATCGTCCAATTCTACTTTAACGTAGGTTTTGGGTATGCGTTCCAGTTCCGCATTTTCAGCTTCAATGCCAAGTTCTTCTAGTTTCTTTAGCATTGCTCCAAAGTCTTCAAGAGCTGTCGTAACGGTAAATACACCATCTTCTAGTGTGATATCTTCGGCACCTGCTTCAATCATCTCCATCTCGAATTCATCCTGAACAAGGGTTCCTTGTTGAATGGTGAAGATTCCTTTGCGATCGAAGATGAAACGTAATGAACCATTCGTGCCAAGACTTCCGTTATATTTATTCAGATACATTCTGACATTGGCAATTGTTCTTTTTTCATTATCGGTAGTGCATTCAATAAATAAGGCAACACCATGTGACGCATAAGCTTCGTAGGTAGTTTCTGAAAAACTGGCACCACCTTTTTCCGAAGCTTTACTGATCGCTCTTGTAATATTCTCTTTGGGCATATTAACACCCTTTGCATTCGCAATAGCTAAACGCAACCTGGGGTTACTCTCAGGATCAGCATCACCCTCTTTTATTGCAACATTTATATCTTTAATGATTTTGGAGAAAGCTTTAGAACGTTTTGCATCCAGG
This sequence comes from Bacteroidota bacterium, assembly GCA_013390605.1. Taxonomy (GTDB): domain Bacteria; phylum Bacteroidota; class Bacteroidia; order Bacteroidales; family Cfx3-03; genus Cfx3-03. Next base: position 145,648 of record JACAUB010000001.1, read on the forward strand.
GCTCCCTTTTTACGTTTAATGGTTGACCATTTATTATGACCTGACATATAATTTTTGAATTTTGTTAGCTTGAAAAGGAAGCAAAAATACAAAAAATAATCGACATATAGCATGAAGGGGTGAAGCAATCTCCGTGCTTCACCCCTTCATAAATAACGTAGTTTTAAGTAGTTGATCGAGTATATAGTTTAGTCAAAAACTAATCTTAAGCCAATGCTAAATGGGCGGAGCTCAGGTCCTTTTCCACTTTTAAACATGTCGGTCAAGGCATAGGTACTATAGAGGTTGACATTTCCCCATCCAACTAATACCATGGCATCAAACTTTAATGGGTTGAGGAAGAAATCATCACGTGTTTTGCTTTTCTGTGTTCCACCATCATTGTTCTCAAACTTAACTTTTGAATGCGATCCGATTCTGAGTCCTGAATTAATACCCCCTGCAATATGAAAGCTTGAATGATTTGTAAAGCGGTTGGTTTGTAATTCTAAAAGAAGTGGAATATTGAGGTATGTAACCAATAATTTGCTTTTCTTATAGCTAGCATCGGTCATTAATACTGTTTCAAAAGTTGACGTATTGTCTTTAAGTACCAAATTGTTTTTATCGAACCGATAATTACGCCATTCAATACCTAAACCCGTTACTAATCCTGCATTTTCAGTTATTTTAAAGTTTTGTTCAAAGAGATTCAATTGAACATTGGTCGATTTACCCAAACGAAGAGACATATTGTCATAAGGAACCGGAGGATCTAGTTTACCATCAGGAGTTAGAAAACCGTTTATTCCGATATAAAATCCTGCCCAATGTCCATGGAATGAGTTCTTCCTTTTGTTTTTGAAGAATTGAACTTTTCCATCTTCATCCACAATTAGTTTATTCCTACCGATGCGTACTTCTGTTTGGTCACCTTCTTTTACAGAGATGTCGAGGTTTCCTAATCTTACTTTTGTGGAATCACCTTGCGAATTTACCTCCATAAGAGCTGAGGACTCAGTTCCATCATTACCCCCAATTCGCGTTATGTTTGAAGTTCTTGAAGAACTATTTTTCTTCACTTCCATGTTTTCATGCGAAACATATTTGATGTTTGAAACGCCACTTGCATCAGCAGATACTGATTTTGAGGCATTTATATATGCGTTCGAAACACCGCTTGCGTTTACTTTTGCTTCATTTACTTCAAATTGTGAAGCCAGTATTTTCGAGGTTCCAGAAATATCTGCATTTAGTTGATCACCCGTACCTTGGATTTCTAATTTTGATACACCTGAAAGATTACAACTTAGCTTTGAAACCTCAGCTGTCAAACCAGCATAAGCAACACCGCTTAAATCTAATGAAAGCTGTGGGGTAACTATTTTGTTTGTTGTGTTGAATTTAGAGGCACCACTCAAATTGAGAGACTTTAGATCTTTGGCTGTAATATATACCATCATACGACCTGGATTTCTAATACTTCCCCGGATGCTGATATCAAGGGTTGTTCCATTAACAGTAGTCGAAACATTATCCATCAACTCTTCTGCTGTTTCAACTTTTACCGATTGTGGCTCTCCTTGTGTAAATACTACTTTAAAAACAGCAGAAACCTTAATCGCATCAAATGGGGCAAGATCTCTTGTTTGAGTTATCACAGACCGACTTTTGCCCTGCGCCAGTACATTTGCAGCAAATAATAGCATTATTAATGCTAGCGCTCCTCTTTTTAACATTCTCTCTTTCATGGCTAGTTTTTTTAAGTTTCAGTAGTTATTCTTTTATCAGATTCTTCTGATTTAATTGTTTTAATGTGTGACGGAGATCAAGGCCTAGTTGTTACAATAAATGTTAAAGAAATATTAAAATAATTTTTTATTGCAAGAATTGATGAATAATTGAAGAGAGAATTAATATATTCAGCAATGATTAAAAAAGTGAAAATGAGTATTAGATATCAAATTATTATTCTTTTTTGATTACACATTGATAAAATTGTTTTCTTTTTGATGATGTTTCTATCAATTTTATAAAAGTAGGAGTCCAAAAGAAATTATGAACTAAGGTTTAGGTAAAAAATGTAATTTTGTTAAAATAATTACCTGATAATTTTATTGGGTATGAAGAGAAAAATCAACTTTGTTGGAATACTCAATTTAAGGATTTAATAAAATATATAAAGATGTTAAGCAAACAACCTATTCCATGGGAGGATCGCCCAGCTGATTCAAAAGAGGTAATGTGGAGATTTTCTAAAAATCCCATTATCGGAAGATATCATACAGCCATTTCAAACAGTATTTTTAATAGTGCCGTAGTTCCTTTCGAAGATGGTTATGCCGGTGTATTTCGTTGTGATGATCGAAGCATACGGATGAATATTTTTGCAGGGTTTAGCAAAGATGGTATTAATTGGCAGATTGAAGAAACGCCCATTCAAATGGTTGCTGGGAATACCGATTTATTGGAGTCCGAATATAAATACGATCCCCGGGTTGTGTTTATTGAAGACCGCTATTGGGTAACCTGGTGTAATGGGTATCATGGGCCTACGATCGGAATTGCTTATACTTTCGATTTTAAGAAATTCTATCAGTGTGAGAATGCCTTTCTTCCGTTTAACCGTAATGGTGTTTTGTTCCCTAAAAAAATTAACGGCAAATATGTTATGTTAAGCCGTCCAAGCGATAATGGACATACTCCATTTGGCGATATCTATCTGAGCCAAAGCCCGGATATGAAGTACTGGGGGGAGCATCGGATAGTGATGAAGGTTACTCCCTTTCCTGAGAGTGCCTGGCAATGTACGAAAATAGGAGCGGGTCCGGTTCCTATTTTAACAAAAGAGGGGTGGCTATTATTTTATCATGGTGTTATCCATACGTGTAATGGATTCAGATATTCAATGGGGGCAGCTATTCTTGATGAGCATAATCCCGATATTGTTAAATATAGATCGCGACCCTATTTGTTAGCACCTGCTGCACCTTATGAGTTGATGGGCGATGTTCCAAATGTCGTTTTCCCTTGTGCCTCAGTTTATGATGATGCGGGAAGAATTGCCATATATTATGGTGCTGCCGATACCGTTACAGGTTTAGCTTTTGGCTATATTGATGAAATCATTGATTTTGTTAAAAATAATTCGCTCTAGCGACCAAGCCGATTAAGGAATCTGGATATTCTACGATTTCCATCAGACAAGGCATAACCTGTTTTTGTTCCGGTGGAATCGTATTCCTCAGTGAGTGATAGATTTCTATCGGTAATCAGATTATAGCCTTTCAATCCAAGCCGTGCTATATCAGATAGTAATATTCTTCCATTGAGTAATCTGCCCGCTTCTGGATCTCTTGCTAGTGATCCGGCAGCTTGTGAAATACCTTGTGCAAGAGCATAGCCAAGCTTTCCATTAATAATTCTTCCATCCGAATTTAATGGTGCTGCATCGGGATCAGGATTAAAATAGGCCGTTGAAGTTACACCATCAAAATCAGTACGTCGCTCTATTGATTGTGGTATTTGTTTTTGATTCAAGGCAAGATCTCCTGAATATCTTGTACTTAAAAGTGTGGTCGGTAGTTGTGCCTGGATGCGATTACTTATTGTTGGAGCGGCCTGATTCTTGTCAAGGGCTGCTAACATAGAATTAGTATGAGGAACACTATTTATAGTTGGTCTGTTGTCGTCCACATTGCTTATCGTACTCTTAGTATCCTTTTTTGTAGTATTTGGGCCCGCTACTGTTTGAGCTATTTTCTGTTGGGTTGTAGATGATGTAGGTTGACTAATATATTGTAGATAGACGGTAGAAAAAAGAAGTACAGAAGCTGCTATAGCAGAGATAGTAAGAATTCTTTTAACGTTAGGTAAGAGAATAGTTCTTCTTTTCAACTTTGATTTAAAAGGATATACTATTTCGAGATCTGGCTTGATGAAAGTGTTTCCAAATAGCTCGAATTCTTTGATAAAAGATGGATTCTCCTTTAGAAAATTGGCCAGTACAATTTTCTCGGGATCAATTAAATCGTTTTCATAGAAACGAATAAAATATTCCTCACAGTTTTTAAGTGTAATAATGATTTTATTTTCTGATATTTTCAAAGATAATAAGTCGTTTTTTTTGAGTGCAGACTTACCTAAAAAACTTATAGATTGATCAGGTTCCAGTTTAATCAAATCATTATCCTCGATAAGATCTTTAAGATCAGGATTATTTTCAACAAAGATCAACAACTCAGCTGTTTCTTCAGCCGGGAGGTTGCCTTCCAGATAATCCAGAAAGTATATCTCGTAATTGTCTCTGTCGATTTTCATGATTCCTTAAATTCTTTGTCGCTTATTGTTTTGCACTTAATATTAAATTACACTGTCGAGATTTTTAATATAACTCTTTAAAAACGACCGTGCCCTAAAGATGTAAACTTTAACCTGAGATTCATTCAGATTTGTCATCTGTCCAATTTCATCGTAGGGATATCCTTCATAATCGCGAAGCATCAATACTGAACGTTGAATAGGTGGTAGCTTTCCTATTGCTTCATCAAGTATCTCTTTTAAATCGGAATAACCATTTTCAACAGTTTCTCGGTCGTGTTTGTAATCGTCGAATACCGTTATCCTTTGATCTTTCCGAATGGTATCAATCAGTGTGTGATAGGCAGTAGTGAACAGATACGAACGAGCCTTGTCAACAGGAATCTCTTTTACTTTTTCCCACATTTTAGTAAAAGAATCTTGTACAACATCGCTCGCTTTATCCTGATCCTTAATGTTCTTAAGGATGAAGCGATAAACTGCATCTGAGTGCTGGTCTACACATTGGTTAAACTCTGCGGTAGTCATCAGTAGATTTGCTAGTTATGTTTGCGATTTTATTAGTGTGACGGATAACAAACCATAAAGTTACAACACGATTCAAATATAATTCTTTTTTATTTTGAGAATAGCTGAATAGAAAAGGGCCCGAAAACATTGTCTTCGGGCCCTTTTGAATCATGATTGATAATGAACGCTACATTGTGTTCTCAGTTTAATCCAATTTTAGTACAGCAAGGAAGGCCGTTTGAGGAACATCAATATTGCCTACCTGGCGCATACGTTTCTTTCCTTCTTTCTGTTTCTCCAGCAGTTTACGTTTACGTGTGATATCACCACCATAACATTTCGCAGTAACATCTTTTCTGACAGCTTTAATTGTTTCGCGGGCAATAATTTTTGCACCTAAAGCTGCCTGAATAGCAATTTCAAACTGTTGTCTTGGTATAAGTTCTTTTAGTTTTGAGCACATCCTTTTTCCAAAATCGTAGGCATGACTTCGGTGGATAAGCGTCGATAGTGCATCTACGGAATCGCCGTTTAATAAGATGTCAAGCTTTACCAGATCTGCATCTCTGTATCCTATAATATGGTAGTCGAATGAAGCATATCCCTTTGAAATACTTTTTAGTTTATCGTAAAAGTCGAATATAATTTCGCCCAGCGGTAACTCAAAAGTTAATTCGACTCTATCTGAAGTGAGATAAACCTGATTTTTTAAGATACCCCGTTTATCAATACAGAGGGTCATAAGTGCTCCGGTATATTCTGATTTTGAAATCACTTGAGCCAAAACAAACGGTTCCTCAATACGGTCGATTTGTGTTATCTCAGGTAACCCTGTAGGGTTATGAACTTCGATTAAGCCTCCTTTGGTAGTATAGCACTTAAATGAAACGTTGGGAACCGTTGAAATAACCCCCATATTGAATTCGCGATCCAGTCGTTCTTGGATGATTTCCATGTGTAACAATCCAAGAAATCCGCAACGGAAGCCAAATCCTAATGCAACTGACGACTCGGGCTCAAAAACAAGAGATGCATCATTTAGCTGAAGTTTTTCTAACGATGCACGCAATTCTTCATAATCTTCTGCATTCAGTGGATAGATACCGGCATAAACCATGGGCTTAACATTACTGAAGCCCTCTATTGCTTTGAGACAAGGATTTTTAACATGGGTAATGGTATCACCCACTTTAACCTCGCGTGATGTTTTAATCCCTGAGATGATATATCCTACATCGCCTGCATACAAGGTAGTTGCAGGTTGTTGTGTTAAACGCAGAATCCCAATTTCATCAGCATTATACTCTTTTCCGGTATTTACAAATTTGACAAGATCACCCTTACTAATTTGTCCGTTAAAGATTCTGAAATAGGCAATGATTCCTCTAAAGCTATTAAATACTGAGTCAAAAATCAGCGCCTGCAGTGGTGCGTTAATATCTCCTGTTGGAGCAGGTATTCTTCTAATAATAGCTTCCAGTATCTCTTCAATACCCATTCCGGTTTTACCACTGGCAGGGATTATTTCTGAAGGATCGCAACCCAGAAGTTCCACAATTTGATCTTCTACCTCAAGCGGCATTGCACTATCCATGTCCATCTTATTCATAATCGGAATAATGGTTAGATCGTGTTCTAATGCAAGGTAGAGATTGGAAATGGTTTGTGCCTGAATCCCCTGAGTGGCATCAATAATCAATAGTGCACCTTCGCAGGCAGCTATTGAGCGCGACACCTCGTACGAGAAGTCAACATGGCCGGGGGTGTCGATGAGGTTCAACACATATTTTTCACCCTCAAACGGGTAATCCATTTGTATAGCGTGGCTTTTAATGGTTATACCACGTTCACGTTCAATGTCCATATCGTCGAGCACCTGGGCCTGAGAATCACGTTCAGAAACAGTGCCGGTAAATCCCAACAAACGATCAGCCAAGGTACTTTTGCCATGGTCGATATGAGCTATGATACAAAAATTTCTAATATTCTTCATCAAGTGCAAAAATAATAAAAAAATGAAGTCGTTTTACTTGCAAAAAGAGAGTCGGATGTTATTCATTGATGACCGAACAACAAAAATAATAAAATGGCTAGCGCTACGAAAATAGGGCCAAAAGATTTATTATTGAGTTTAATACATGTATTTCAAATTACTTTTTAATGTTTTTCAATTAACAAAGAAAAAAATTATACGTATCTTTGCAATTGAAATAAAAGCAGTTTAAAAAGGAAAATAATTCATCCTATTCTTTTCTAATTTGCTTCGTTTAATCTGCTCACAAGGGTATCAAAATTGAGTGAGTATAAGTAAGAAGATATATTACAGTTTATTTTAATATTTTTCAATTATGGCAAAAATTAAAGTTGGTATTAACGGATTCGGACGTATCGGAAGATTAGTATTCCGTGCTTCAATGAATCGTAACGACATCGAAGTTGTAGCTATTAACGACCTTATCGATGTAAACTACATGGCTTATATGCTGAAGTACGATTCTGTACATGGTAGATTTAAAGGCGATGTTGAAGTTAAAGATGGTAAATTAATAGTTAATGGTAAGACTATTCGTGTTACTGCTGTTAAGAACCCTGCTGAACTTAATTGGGCAGAAGTTGGTGCTGAGTACGTAGTAGAATCAACAGGTTTATTCTTAACAAAAGAAACTTGCCAGGCTCACATCGAAGGTGGTGCTAAACGTGTTGTTATGTCAGCTCCTTCAAAAGATGATACCCCAATGTTTGTAATGGGTGTTAACCATAACGAATACAAAGGCGAGCAATTTGTTTCTAATGCTTCATGTACTACTAACTGTCTTGCTCCTATCACCAAAGTATTGAATGATAAATTCGGTTTGGTTGAAGGTTTAATGACAACTGTTCATGCTACAACTAATACACAAAAAACTGTTGATGCTCCTTCTGCTAAAGATTGGAGAGGTGGACGTGCTGCTGCTGGCAACATTATCCCTTCATCTACAGGTGCTGCAAAAGCTGTAACTAAGGTAATCCCTTCATTAAAAGGAAAATTAACCGGTATGGCTTTCCGTATCCCTTCTCTTGACGTTTCTGTTGTTGACTTAACTTGCCGTTTAGAGAAAGCTGCTACATACGAAGAAATCAAAGCTGCTATGAAAGCTGCTGCTGATGGCGAAATGAAAGGCGTTCTTGGTTATACCGAAGATGCAGTTGTTTCTAGCGATTTCATTGGTGATGCTCGCACATCTATCTTTGATGCTGAAGCAGGTATCATGTTGAACCCTAACTTCGTTAAGGTTGTTTCATGGTATGATAATGAGTGGGGTTATTCAAACAAAGTTCTTGAACTGATTGCACACATGTCGACTGTTGCTTAATTCATAAGCTTCATATAATTTTAAAAGGGACTGTCAGTTTTGGCGGTCCCTTTTTTTATTTTACCATGCTTCGCATGAGTGTTAATCAGGGTTCATTCCTATTTATTTTTTTAAAAAAGAGTTAGTTCATTTTTCTAAAGAAAGAACAAACAGATTGATTGTTTTACCACGAACAACTTAAATTAGTTCAAATACGCTTATAAAACTATTCTTATCAGTAGCGTTTATATAGGCAATCTATAGGGGCTCTGTACGGGTACTCTACCCCCTAGGGGTACATTACCCATACAGAACGGGTACAGAACGGGTAGAGAAGGGGTACAGATCCCCCTTGTCATAAGGGCGTTTTCAAATAATTATGTCGTTAGTGTAAAGGGAAAAAATTAGTTGGAAAGAATGGAAGAGGTTTCATTGCGGATCACAGATTCGCAATTGAGGGGTCTAGCTTACAAATTGGTTCCAGCAGAGATGATAGTTGATGATTCAAAATCGGGATTTGTTGCTATAATAGACGTCAAATCGACTGGAGTTGACTTGTCAGATATCGGCTCCAGTCGATTTATTTTATAGTCTGCATTCTTTTACAAAAGAGTCAAAGAAATAGATGATTTTTTGGACCGGCAGCTCCGTTATCGCAATAAATGGATGGCGCCTTTAAGAACTCTTTTTTCAATCTTACCGCTCGTTCCGGGTTCAAATACTTCACAGGTATAAAAATAGACACCTTCAGCACAATCTTGTTTTGTTCCTTTCGACTTTCCATCCCAATTTATAGAAGGATCGGTAGTTGAGAAAACAAGTTCGCCCCAGCGATTAAAGATCCGTATGTTTATTTTCTCTACTGACGAATATCCCGGATAAGGTCTGAATTTATCGTTGTGTTCATCTCCATTAGGCGTAAAGGCATTTGGAAGTCTGTATTTAGGGCAGCCATTGGGATCGGCACACACAATGTTGCTTTTAGGGCTTTCGACTCCTTTATCGTTAACAGAAATCACCGTATAACATCCAACTATGCCATCCTTCGGTGCATGCATAATTACAGTGTCGGTTGCCGAAAGTGTTGAATCAACTCTTGCAAATTGATCGGTAGATTGTAACGCATAAAAGAGTACATATTTTTTAGCAGTCTTGCTGCCGCATGTACGGTTAGGATTGTTCCAAGTCAACTTGCTCTTTCCTTCTGCACAAATTGTTTCAATATTCAAAACCGGAGGGCATGGAATAAGATTATCTGTTGGAATTGCACAAGCCTCTTGTGAGAAGTTAATGAGGGGATCTATGATACCAGAGGTTCCATAAGTACCCAATGCTTTTACAACATAACAATAGTTCTGACCATTAACACGATTAGGATCTGTATATGTTGGAGTAGTCGATAAGCCAATAGAGTCGAGAACTGCTGTAGTTAAGTTGCGACGATAAATAATGTATTTAACGTTATTCCAGGGTACTATTGCCTGCATCGTTAATATAAGCTGTTTATCGCCAGGTGTTACATTTAATCTTACGGATGAAGCGGTTTCGCTATAGCCTACACTGAACCGGTTGCCGGGTGTATTATTGATGAATTCAATCCGATAACTTACGCCATTTGATGAAGTCGGAGCCTTTAAATCAATTAACGTAGTATCATTGATCGTGGCTGTAGAATCAATCATCGTAAATGAATTACCTGTCATATCATTTGAACGATAAATACGATATTTATATGGGCCAGGAGTTATAGTGGTATTCAGTTCAGTTGGTTTCGACCAGGCAATAAAAACTTTTCCTTGAACAGCCGTAGTTTGAATACTAACATTGGTAATTACCGGTAAGTCCTTCTTTAAAGCTGCGCATGTTTCAATTGAAGGGTAGCTTTCTGCTCCATCCGGGAATATTGCTGTGATTAAATAGCAATAGGTTAGTCCGTGGGCAAGCCCTTTTCCTTTATTATCATCTGTGAAAGTTGTTATTCCGATACCTTGCGTTGTTCCGATTAATTCAAATCCCGCTCCGGCGGGGACACCTTGTGTACAGACATCGGGAGTATATCCTGAATGGCCTGTTCGTCTATAAATGTTGTATCCTGAGGCGGTAGGGCAGATAGACTGATCCCAACTTACTCTGATATTTCGCCCTATCGCAACCGACAGTGGGTTTTGTGGAGGTGGAGCAATAACAGAAATGAAATTAGATTTTATATCGGTTAATGCTGTTGTTTGTCCATCAGAAACCTTATAATATACCTGATATGGTCGCTTTTGAATGGGACTTAAACCTGTCTTCCATGTAAAAGTTCCTGTTGCACTACCTGCGAGTTGAACAGTTTGAACAAAAGTAGCAGGACTGGTTTGTAAGGTTAAGGGCGATCCGGTAGCCGTTAAAATAAGTTTAAAAGGGTCAGTATCATGAGCCGTTACATTATACGCTAATGCATTGCCCGCCATTACACAATAATCGGGAACAGGATCAATGCTAGGAGCTTTATTTGTGCATGGGGTAATTGTCACCTGCATATCGCGGGTAACATATGCAATCCTTACACCATTTCGCCACTTTTCAATCAGAAAAGCAAAATTATATTCACCTTGTAGTGTAGGTTTGTCCCATGTAATATCACCTGTTTTAGAATCGATTATAAATGTTCCGGGATGATCGGGATCAACCTCACTGGGATATTTAAATCCTGTGATATTAACACCTCCTGTTGTTCTACAAATCACTAACTTATAGGAGAGACTATCTCCATCCGGGTCGTAGGCTCCTGCATTATGCCTGAAAATATTATTTATGCAACCGTTATCAATAGGCGGTAATTGTAACTGGGGCGAGTTTATTGGACCTAAAAATGGATTGATGGTCAATAGTGTTTCTATGTATAATGGAATCTCTACTGAGTTGGGGATATTTAATATTCCATAATTTCGGTTAGGGTCAGTTAAAGAAATTTTAAATGAACCCTGGCCTGCAAAGACGTGAACTTTTTTATAGATATTTCTCTTAATATCTGTAGCTACAATTTCACCAAGGTGATTACAGAATATGCCTGCCGGACTAATTCCGGAAGATCCGTTTATTCGATAAACAGTATCTTTGGTCCCATCTCCGAAATCAATTTCCAAGACGTTTCTATCGGCTTGACTTGGAGCATAAGAGTACGTTACAACAGTTACTTCATATGTGAAGTTGCCTTTGCCCGGAACAAGGCGATAAGTGATTTCACCCGCACGCTGATGAGTGGCAAAAACATTAGCCCATAATACCAGGGCAAATAGAAATAGCAGATTCTTTTTCATCATGCATCCATTCTTTGGATTCAACAAAAATAATCAAATTTCTACGGAATACTAATGTTAAGTGTAGAGTAAAACGAATGCAAATCGTTGTTAAATTTTGATTAATTTTGTCAGACTTGCGCGATACCAAAACTTACCCAGGATTATGACTTATGTAATCGATCAGGAAGCCGAAAGAAAAGAAATATTACGGAAATACCGTAACCTTCTAAAGGTATATCATCCTGGTATTCAGGGAAGAGAGATTCGGGGCATTCGTAAAGCTTTTCTTTTAGCAGTTGATGCGCATAAAAATATGCGTAGAAAGAGTGGTGAACCCTATATTTATCATCCTCTTGAAGTTGCACGAATTGTTGTAACTGAAATCGGTTTGGGCGAAACGGCTATTATTTGTGCACTTCTGCATGATGTTGTTGAAGATTCTGACTATTCGCTTGAGTATATTGAAAAGCAATTTGGTTCTGATATATCAAAAATCATTGATGCTCTTACTAAGGTAAAGGAGATTTCTGATAATAGTCTGCTGTCTAAACAGGCCGAGAATTTTAAAAAGATGTTGCTTACGCTTTCGGCTGATCCTCGGGTGATGTTGATTAAGCTGGCCGATCGGTTGCATAATATGCGTACGCTTGAGTCTATGCGACCCGATAAGCAACTTAAAATTGCCTCAGAAACACTTTATATATTTGCGCCTCTGGCTCATCGTTTAGGTCTTTATGCTATTAAAAGTGAGATGGAAGATCTTGCTTTGAAGTTTACTGAACCTGAAGTATATTTTTCAGTTGTTCAGAAACTGAAGGAATCATCGGTAGAAAGAACCCGGTTTATTAATCAATTTGTATATCCCATTAAGAAGTCGTTGGTGGAGCAAGGTATACAAGCTGATATATACGGAAGAGAGAAATCAGTATTCTCTATTCTGAAGAAGATGCGTGAAAAGGAGATTCCTTTTGAGGAAGTATATGATATATTTGCCGTTCGTGTTATTATCCAATCTAATCTTGAAAATGAGAAGCTTAATTGTTGGCGGGTATATTCTATTGTAACCGACCATTATTCTCCAAAGCAAAATCGTTTACGCGATTGGATCTCAACGCCCAAAGCTAATGGGTATGAATCATTGCACGTTACTGTAATGAGCCAGACTGGTCAATGGGTTGAAGTTCAGATTAGAACTCAGCGAATGCATGAGATTGATGAAAAAGGTATTGCTGCTCATTGGAAATATAAAGAAAAATTATCAGGTAGTGATACCGGTTTAGATCGATGGTTAAATAGAATTGGCGAACTACTTGCTAATTCAGAATACGAACCATTGGCTTTTCTTGAGGAGTTTAAATTAAATCTTTTTGCAGACGAGATATTTGTTTTTACACCAAAGGGGGAGATGCGTACTCTTCCTGCAAATGCAACTGCACTCGATTTTGCTTATGGTATACACTCAAATATCGGAAATCATTGCATTGGTGCTAAGGTAAATCATAAACTCGTCCCCCTCAATACACGTTTAAAAAGTGGTGATCAGATAGAGGTTATTACCTCAAAAATGCAGCGACCCAAAGAAGAATGGTACGAATATTTAGTCACCGCAAGAGCTAAAACAATGCTCCGCAACTCAATCAAAGAGTATAAACGTGAGTTTTTAGCACAAGGGAAGGAACTACTCGAAAAGTTATGTCGCGAACTCGAAATAGAACCAGGACGAACAGTAGAAGCTCAACTTCAGGATTTTATGAAAATTCCCAGTCAGATAGAATTTTATTATCAAATAGCAAAGGGCGATATAGGATTAAAAGAAATTCGACAGTGTATGGGGCAGGCAGAAAAACAAGGTTGGCTCAAAGCAATCAGACTCCCATTTACCCGATCTAAAACGATTGAACATATTCCGGAAAATGACAATACGCTTGCCCGCCCTGCTTACGAAATATCAAAGTGTTGTTATCCTATCCCCGGCGATGAAGTAGTAGGTTTTAAAATAGATGATAAAATAGTTATTCATAGAACAGGATGCCCGGAAGCAGTAGGTCTTGCTACACGTTACGGCGATAAAATCACATCAATCGATTGGTCTAAACTTGAAAGTAATCATTTTGTATGTGGGTTGAATCTTACAGGAATAGATGCTCCGGGATTGATTTACGATATTGTTAAGATTATTACAGAAAAATTTCATTTAAATATTAAAGCGTTTCATTTGGATAGTAGTGGTGAAGTCTATGAAGCATGGGTTATTCTAACATTACCGGGTACTGAAATCTTAAACGATTTATTGCAAATATTGAAAAAAATTGGCGGTATTGATAAGGTGTCGCGAATAAGTCGATTAAAGGATCTCCGGTTTGAACTAAATAGTTGATGTCTAACTTAAAAATATAAAGTGTTTGATATAAATTTTATTTATACCAAATTTGAATAAGGAAATTATTTTCTATCTTTATGCAAAAAAAGGCTGTGATGAAAGAACACGATAAAATAACTTTTGAAACCGTCAAGAAGATATTTACTGACTATCTTGAAAGTCATGGACATCGGAAGACCCCTGAAAGATTTACTATCCTAAAAGAGATATATTCTTCTGAAGGTCACTTTGATATTGAGACTTTATATATTCAGATGAAGAACAATAAATATAGGGTTAGTCGTGCTACACTCTATAATACTATTGAGTTGTTGCTTAGTAGTAATCTAGTAACGAAGCATCAATTTGGAAATAATTGTGCGCAGTTCGAAAGATCACACAAGTTTAAACAACACGATCATTTTATTGATATTGAAACCGGTAAAGTACTAGAGTTCTGTGATCCGAGAATTCAGGATATTCAGTCAGCGATAGAAAAAATGTTAAACATTGAAATAACTTCACATGCTTTAACGTTCTATGGTCGGATGAATAGCGGAAAAGACGATCAGACAAAAAAGAGCAGTTAACAGAATACAAATATTTTTGAGATCAGCACTGGATAATCTTTCTAACAAAGTATCTTGTGCTGATTTTATATGACTTTAAAAAAATAAATAAATTACGGATGAAAGTTGATGTTTTATTAGGTCTCCAATGGGGAGATGAAGGAAAAGGAAAGATTGTTGATGTACTTTCGGCAAACTATGATATCATTGCTCGTTTTCAAGGAGGCCCAAATGCTGGGCATACATTGGAAATGGATGGTTTCAAACATGTGCTACACACCATTCCATCTGGAATTTTTCATCCGAACACTTTAAATGTAATTGGTAATGGGGTTATTATTGATCCATTTATCTTACGTAAAGAAATCGGATTGCTTCAAGAAAAGGGTGTTAATCCTTTTGAGAACCTTGTTGTTTCAAAAAGGGCACATCTTATTTTACCTTCACATAGGCTTCTCGATGCGGTGAACGAAATGTCGAGAGGTAAATCTAAAATTGGATCAACCTTAAAAGGCATCGGACCTACCTATACCGATAAAACTGCCCGTAATGGTATCAGAATCGGCGATATTTTTATGCCATACTTTGAAGAACGCTATCAATTACTGAAAGAACTCCATTTCAGAATGGCATCTTCAACCGGAATCGATCCGGCTCAATTCACTTTGGATGGTAAGACTTTTGGTGACTATGAAAAAGAGTGGTTCCAAGCTATTGAAGCTATTAAAGCCATCAAACAAGTTGATAGTGAATATTTGATTAATGAGGCTTTAGATGAAGGCAAAAGAGTTCTGGCTGAAGGCGCACAAGGCACTTTACTGGATGTTGACTTTGGTTCATATCCTTTTGTTACATCATCTAATACTATCACAGCAGGTGTTTGCTCCGGACTGGGTGTTGCACCAAATAGAATAGGTAAGATTATGGGTGTTTTTAAAGCATATTGCACTCGCGTAGGAAGTGGTCCTTTTCCAACTGAACAAGAAAACGAAGATGGTGAATTGATGCGTGATATGGGTAGAGAATTTGGTTCTACAACCGGTCGTGCACGCAGATGTGGATGGCTTGATATTCCTGCTTTGAAATACTCTGTAATGATTAATGGTGTTACTGAATTAATTATTATGAAGGCAGATGTGTTAAGTCCGTTCGCTAAAATTAAGGTTTGTACTGCTTACAAATTCAATAATGAAATTACTGAAAAGCTAAGCTATGAAGCCGGACAAGGCGAAATAGTTCCACTTTATGAAGATCTTGATGGATGGAAAGTCGATATTACTGAAATTAAAGATGAAGATAAACTTCCTGCTAATTTCAGAGACTATATTAAATATATTGAGAATAAAACCGGTGTTGGAGTTAGTATGATTTCTGTTGGTCCTGACCGTACTCAAACTATTGAAAGATAGTATATAATAAACAATTAAAACAAAAAAGTCCGGATGATTTTTCATCCGGACTTTTTTGTTTTAGTAACTGAATCTAATTTTAATAGGTTAACCCCCATATCCAATCAGATTCAGTTTTTATTTTATTTCTGTTCTTATCGATAAATTAAATCGGTAGATTAGAGTTTCCGTTTTACCTCAGTTAATTCGTATCCTTCAATGATGTCACCAATTCTGATATCGTCAAACTTGTTGATATCCAAACCGCACTCATAACCGGTAGCCACTTCTTTCACGTCGTCTTTAAAACGTTTCAACGATCCCAGTGTGCCTGTATGAACTACAATACCATCACGAATAACTCTGATTTTGGTATTTCTGGTAATCTTACCGTCGAGAACCATACATCCGGCAATTGTACCAACTTTGGTAATCTTGAAGACTTCGCGAACTTCGATGTTACAAACAATCTTCTCTTCAATATCCGGAGCAAGCATACCTTCAATAGCCGACTTGATTTCGTCAATGGCAGTGTAGATAATCGAATAGAGGCGGATATCTATTTCTTCATTCTCAGCAAGTTTACGAGCACTTACAGAAGGACGAACCTGGAATCCAATGATGATTGCATTTGAGGCAGACGCCAACATAACATCCGATTCAGAGATTTGACCTACAGATTTGTGAATCACATTAACCTGTACTTCCTGATTACCCAATTTCAACAATGAATCTGATAAAGCTTCTACTGAACCATCCACGTCACCCTTAACAATAATGTTGAGCTCTTTAAAGTCACCAATTGCAATACGGCGTCCAATTTCAGCCAGGGTAATATGTTTCTGCGTACGTAATCCCTGTTCACGTTGAAGTTGTAGGCGGCGGTTAGCAATATTCTTAGCTTCTTTTTCGTCACGCATTACATTGAATAGATCACCTGCCTGAGGAGCTCCGTTCAATCCTAACATCAGCAATGGAACAGATGGGCCAGCCTCTTTTATTAAGGCATTACGCTCGTTGTACATTGCTTTAACTCTTCCAAATGTAGAACCTGCCAATACAATATCTCCCACGTTGAGTGTGCCATCCTGAACAAGAATTTTGGCTACATAGCCACGGCCCTTATCTAATGAAGATTCAATAACTGTTCCGGTAGCCAGACGATTTGGATTAGCTTTAAGTTCTAAGAATTCTGCTTCCAGCAATACCTTTTCGAGTAGTTTGTCTACGTTCAATCCTTTCTTAGCAGAGATTTCCTGACTTTGATATTTACCACCCCAGTCTTCAACCAGAAGGTTCATCTTAGCCAATTCTTCTTTAATCTTTTCAGGTTGAGCGTTTGGTTTATCAATTTTATTAATAGCGAAAATCAAAGGAACATTAGCAGCTTGTGCATGGTTAATTGCCTCAACCGTTTGTGGCATTATCTTATCATCGCAAGCTATAACGATAATGGCAACGTCAGTAATTTTAGCACCTCGGGCACGCATTGCAGTAAATGCTTCGTGACCAGGAGTATCTAAGAATGTTATTTTCTTACCATTTTCAAGTTTTACTTCATAAGCTCCGATGTGCTGAGTAATACCTCCAGCCTCACCGGCAATGACGTTAGATTTACGGATATAGTCGAGAAGTGATGTTTTACCATGGTCAACATGGCCCATAACAGTTACAATTGGATTACGCGATATACGTTCTCCTTCACTCTCTTCCTTATCTTCAACAACGCTACTGATAGCTTCTTGTACTTCAACACTAACAAAGTCGACAGAATATCCAAATTCATCAGCTACCAGAACAAGTGTTTCTGCGTCTAATCGTTGGTTTATTGAAACGAACATCCCAAGCGACATAAAGGTGGAGATAACCTGAACTACCGGCACATTCATCATGCTTGCTAATTCATTTGCTGTAACAAATTCGGTTACCTTTAATACTCTTTTGTCCTCTTCCTGACGCATTTGATCATCTTGCATCTGCTGATGAACTAAATGACGTTTCTCACGACGGTGTTTTGAAGTTTTCGATTTTCCGCTTCCACTTAAACGTTGAAGCGTTTCTTTGATCTGACGTTGGATCTCTTCTTCAGTTAATTCAACCTTAGGTAAATCTGCACGTTGATTCCTATTTGGGAAACGGCCAGCCGGTGCTTGTTTAGGGCGATTCTGCTGGTTAGTTGCATTGTTTTGCCCAGGTTTGCCTTGGCCTCCGGGTTTATTTGGCCCATGAGGATGAGCTCCACCAGCTTGTTGAGGTCCTCTCTGTTGCCCTTGGGCATTTCCACCCTGGGTACCGCCTTGTTGAGGTCCACGTTGTTGGTTTGGTCCGCCTTGTTGAGGTCCGCGCTGTTGGTTTGGTCCACTGCCTTGTTGAGGCCCGCGTTGTTGATTCGGTCCACCAGCTTGCTGAGGATTGCGTTGTTGGTTTGGTCCGCCACCTTGTTGAGGATTTCTTGGTTGTTGAGGACCACGTTGTTGTTGGTTCTGACCCCCACCTTGTTGTTGACCGGCTTGTCCTTGCTGACCTTGAACTGACTGTCCGCCTTCTCCCTCTTTTTTAATACGTTTCCGTTTTTTCTTTTTGGCCTTATTCGCATTATCATCTGATGATGAGGCGACAGGTTTTTTTGCTTCAGGTTTACGGGGTTCTGGTAATTTGATTGACCCAAGTATTGTAGGACCCTCTAATTTTTTTACTTCAGCTCTATGATAGTTTGGTAGATTTTCAACATTACCATCACTTTTTAGAGCATCTGCTAACTCATCACTATTACTTGGCCCTTGTGTTTCTTGCGACTGTAGGTCTTTTGCAGCATCTTCATCTGCTTTCTTGGGTTCAACCGCAGGTTTAAAGTCGATAGGTTTAATCGGTCGGTTATTCCCTTCACGAAATTTTGTCTTTTCTTCTTTTGTTTTGCGTTCAGGCTTAGTTTTGAGATTTAGTGCATTAAGGTCAATTTTACCCAACACCTTAATGGCAGCATCAGAATTATCGGTAGTATCATCTACTTTAACTTCTTGATGTTGCTTTTCTGGAGCAATCTCTGTAGAATGTTCCTTTTCCTCATGCTTAACCACTTTTTCATGAGCAGGTTCATGCTGTTTAGCAGGTTCCGATTTTTCAGCCTGAGGCTTAGTGGCAATATCTTTCTCTTCTTTCACTTCAGTCCTAATAACTTTTTGTTCAGCTACTATCGCAGCAGCTGGGGTCGTTGTAGGGGTAGATGCCTGTCGTGGTTCAGGTGCAGGAGTTATATCCTGAACTGGAATTTGTACTGGCTTAGCAGGTTGAGGAGCCGATATAGGTTCTATCGGTTTGGGTTGTGCTACAGCAACTGGTTCTGAAACCGGAGCAGTTACCGTTGGAGCAGGTTGTTGAACCTTAACAGGTTCTACAATTGATGCTGCTGGCGTAATCGGTGCTACGGGAGTAGCTTTTACTACAGGTTGAGCAGGTTCAACGGGTTGAGCTGGCGCTTGTTCCTGAATGGGAGTTGGAGCGACAGGTTCTATTTTAACTGTCTCAACAGGCTTTTGAGGCGTTGAGATTTTAATTTCGGGTACGGGTTCTGTCTTGACCGGTTCTGTTACCACCGGTTTCTTAACTATTGGTCTCTCTTCAGTGTCCATATTAGACTTAATGAAAAGATCTTCACGAACAAGGGCCTCTTCTTCGTGAACAAAGTTTTTCTTTTCGTCTATCGATACCGATTGACGATGGGAAATATCAAGGCTTTTCTTCTCCGACTCTTGTTTTACAGCCTTATCTTTTTGGTATTCTTTAACCAATAAGGCGTAAACGTCGGATGGCAGTTTCGTGTTAGGGTTTGAATCAATCTTGACCCCCTTTTTATTAAGGTGTTCAAGAATCGTTGTAACTCCAACATTAAACTCTTTTGCTGCCGCACTAAGCCTTATCGTTTTTCCCTCTTCCATACGTAAAGTATCGTTATTCCTTTTAGTTGCCCAAATTTTTTGTAAAAGTACTACAAATTTATGATTCTCCAAGAATCCTTTAGCCATTGAATGCTAGTTGTCCAATTGATATGTCAGTGAATTATAAATAACGTACCCGACACTTGTGCCGGGTACGCTTTTTTTAATCGAATTCAGATTTCAAAATACGTATAACTTCACGTATTGTTTCTTCTTCGAGGTCAGTTCGTTTAACCAATTCTTCAACACCAAGTGTTAATATGCTTTTGGCAGTATCACAACCAATATTTTTAAATTCGTCAATAATCCACTGATCAATTTCATCTCCAAATTCATCAAGGTCAACGTCTTCGTTGTCCACATCTGTATCTCTGTATACATCAATTTCATATCCGGTTAATTTTCCGGCTAGTTTGATGTTGTAACCTCCCTTGCCAATTGCAAGCGAAACCTGGTCTGGCTTCATATAAACGTCTGCACGTTTACTCTCTTCATCAATAGTGATTGAAGAGATTTTAGCCGGACTCAATGCACGCTGAATATACAACGAAGGATTAGAAGTGTAGTTGATTACGTCGATATTTTCGTTCTTAAGTTCACGAACAATACCGTGGATACGCGATCCTTTCATCCCTACGCAAGCTCCTACAGGGTCTATACGGTCGTCATAACTCTCCACTGATATTTTAGCACGTTCACCAGGAACACGTACAATATTGCGAATAGTGATAAGTCCATCATAAACTTCAGGAACCTCTGATTCGAGTAAACGCTCCAAGAATACCGGTGATGTTCTTGATAGAACAATAACCGGACTATTATTGCGCAACTCCACTTTAGAAACTACTGCACGGACGGTATCTCCTTTGCGATAGAAATCTGCAGGTATCTGCTCGCTTTTGGGCAAAACAAGTTCAATACTCTCATCATCTAACACAAGAATCTCCTTTTTCCATGCCTGATAGACTTCTCCTGTAATAACTTCACCGATTTTTTCTTTATATTTTCGGTAAATATTATCTTTTTCGTATTCCTGTACTTTGCTCTGTAAATTCTGACGGATAGCCAATATCTCACGACGACCAAAATTAATCAGTGGGAAAGCTTCAGATACTTCTTCGCCTACCTCAAAGTCAGGTTCGATTTTTATTGCTTCAGAATAGGCAATTTCCATGTTATCATCTTCAATTTCGCCATCGGCAACAATAATTCGCCGCCGCCAAATTTCAAGGTCTCCCTTGTCAATATTGACAATGATATCAAAGTTCTCGTCTGTCCCAAACTTCTTGATCAGCATATGCCTGAAAACGTCTTCCAGGATACGCATCATGGTTTCACGGTCGATGTTCTTAAATTCTTTGAACTCAGAAAATGTTTCGACCAAATTGATGTGTTCCATCGCTTTTCACTTAATGGTGAATCAACACTTATTTTTATTTAAACGATATAATTTCTTTCGTTTGTTTTATCTCGCTAAACGAGATCTTTGTTCCTTCTTCCGAAGCTGCAGCTGTAGTTTTCTTCCCTTTCTTAGTGGTCTTCTCTTTCAGCGTAATTATTTCTTCATTCACAGACAATAAAATGCCCTTGTGTATTCCTCCATCGTGCAGTGTTACTTCCACGTCACGACCAATATTTTTGATATATTGCCGTATATTTACATAAGGTTGATCAATTCCAGCAGACATAACACTTAGTGCGAAATCTTCTACTTCCCGATCAAATTTACCTTCAATATGGCGACTCAATGCAATACAATCACTAATGTCGATGGGGTGGTCTCCGTCAATAGTTACAGTAATTACATTACTCGTACTGACCTTAACACTGATCAGAAACATCTCTGTTCCTTCTAAATGTTCGTTCGAAATCTCCCTGATTAATTGTTCAGTGATCATTGTAAATTGTTATTTAAAAAAACGAGGGGACTTTTGTCCCCTCATTATAATTTCTTTGCAAAGATAATAAAAAATCTCTCAAATCCAAAAAAGAGTTTGAGAGATCATTGTTGTCCGACCAGGGCTCGAACCTGGACTCTTCTGAACCAAAATCAGGCGTGTTGCCAGTTACACCATCGGACAATATCTTTGCTGTTTTGAGGATGCAAAGTTAGAAAAAAAAATTATTTCACAAACTTTTATTTCTCTAACTTCGCTTCAAATTTAAAAAAACCTTTAAACAGATCTGTTTCTTATGGCTAATTATCAGAAAACCAACAATATTATTGGATGGTCTGTATTTATAATTTCTACGTTGGTTTACCTTTTAACCCTCGAACCAACTGCCAGTTGGTGGGATTGTGGCGAATATATAGCTACCGCTTTTAAGTTACAGGTAGGTCATCCACCCGGAGCACCATTGTTTCAAATGATCGGTCGGTTTTTTAGTTTGTTTGCATTTAATGATGTAACCAAGGTGGCTGTTATGGTGAATTCTATGTCAGCCATTAGTAGCGGATTCACCATTTTATTCCTTTTTTGGAGTATAACCATATTGGCTAGAAAGCTATTTCCATCAGATCGACCGCTC
Source organism: Bacteroidota bacterium (assembly GCA_013390605.1). GTDB lineage: Bacteria > Bacteroidota > Bacteroidia > Bacteroidales > Cfx3-03 > Cfx3-03. The sequence goes on from JACAUB010000001.1 coordinate 167,853, forward strand.
ACCTCTTTCGAAGTCTGGTCTATTATGGGTAGCGGTATTGTTGGTGCTCTGGCTTATACTTTCACCGATTCATTCTGGTTCTCTGCAGTTGAAGGCGAAGTGTATGCTATGTCATCTTTTTTTACGGCTATTGTCTTTTGGGCCATCCTACGTTGGGAAAGAGATGCAGATCAACCAAACCATTGGCGTTGGATTCTTTTGATTGCATACTTGATAGGATTATCTATTGGTGTCCATCTTCTAAATCTGTTGGCTATTCCGGCAATTGCCTTTGTTTATTATTTCAGAAAATATAAAGTAACAACCAAGGGATTTATCATCACAGCCATAGCTGGTGTAGGTGTTCTGGCTTTAATTATGTTTGCAGTAATTCCAATCACTGTTAAGCTTGCAGGACTGTTTGAAATAACTTTTGTTAATAGTTTCGGATTTCCCTTTAATGGAGGCACAATTGTATATTTTCTTTTGTTGATAGGACTAATTACATTTGGATTAATCTATTCAAAGCGAAAATCAAAGCAGTTGCTACACATCGTTTTACTGTCACTAACTTTTATACTGATCGGTTATTCTTCATTTATGATGTTGGTTATTCGTGCCAATGCCGAGACTCCAATCAATGAAAATGAGCCCTCGGATGCAGTGGGATTACTTTCTTACTTAAATAGAGAGCAATACGGTGATTGGCCTTTGTTGTATGGACCCTATTATTCTGCACCGGTAACAGGCTATGCCGATGGCTCACCTACATATGCCCGCGACGAAAAAACACATTCTTATAAAATAGTTGATCCTCACAAACAATCTATCCCTCAATTTGATAAACGATTCTGTACTGTTTTTCCAAGAATGCATAGTCGACAGAAAGACCATATTCGCGCTTATAATTCATGGGCTGATATCGTAGGCGAATCTATTCCTGTTCAAAACGAAAAGGGTGAGACGAAGATAATTATTAAACCAACGTTTCTTGAAAATTTAGATTTCTTCTTCCGATATCAGGTCGGACACATGTATATGCGCTATTTTTTATGGAATTTTGTTGGTCGCCAAAACGATATTGAAGGTCATGGGGGAATAAGAAATGGCAATTGGATTAGCGGTATTCCTTTTATCGACAATTTGAAACTGGGAAATCAGTCAAACCTTCCTGATAGCATGAAGAATCCGGCCCATAATGTCTTTTATTTTTTACCTTTATTATTGGGGATGGTTGGTTTTGCCTTTCATCTCAATCGAAACTCAAAAGATGCCTGGGTCGTATTTCTACTGTTTTTTATGACAGGTATGGCTATTGTTCTCTATTTGAATCAAACTCCATTTCAACCAAGAGAACGTGATTATGCTTATGCGGGTTCATTCTATGCATTTGCAATCTGGATAGGTTTAGGGGTTGCCGCCTTACTAAATAAGCTGCCTTCAAAATATAAAACCGTGTTTTCGGCGTTTTCAATAATCGCACTGTGTATCCTCTTGGTGCCAGGAATCATGGCTAAGGAAGGATGGAATGACCATAACCGATCCGGAAAGACTGCATGTCGTGATTTTGCAGTAAACTACCTTGAGAGTTGTGTTCCAAATTCTGTCGCAGTGACTTTTGGTGATAATGATACATTTCCATTATGGTATGCGCAGGAAGTAGAAGGGGTAAGAACAGACGTTCGAGTATTAAATTATTTGTTAGCCGCAAGCGACTGGAATGTTCATCAAATGATGAAGAAGGCTTATAATTCAGAACCGCTCAAATTATCCCTGAAACACGATCAATATAATAAAGGCGTTAATGATGCTATTCTGATTTATGATCAGGGTGATTCTAGTCGTTATGAATTAAAGGATGTGATCGATTTTATTGCAAGCGATAATCCTAAGGGGAAAGTAGAATTAACCGATGGCAGTATGGCGGGATTTATTCCTACCCATAAGTTGAAAATGACTGTAGATAAACAAGCCGTGATTAAAAATAATATTGTCCCGGCTGATCGGATCAATGATATAGTCCCTGTAATAGAATGGAACTTAAAAGCTAGTTATATCACTAAGAATGAATTATTGTTACTCGATTATCTGGCTAACAATGCATGGAGTCGTCCGCTCTATGTTGCATCATTGAATAGCATGTCGAATATATTGAATATTGATAAATACTTTCATCTAGAGGGAACCATGTATCGTTTTATGCCGGTACTTCCCAAAAAATCAATGGAGTCGATAGGAGGTGTTAATACTGATCGGACCTGGGATATTATGATGAAGAAAGCCCGATTCGGGAATTTATATAAACCGTCTGTTACTGTTGATAGAGAGAGTTTTCGAAATATCTATTATCAAAGGGCAAGTTTTACACGGCTGGGATATGCATTATTGGCTGAAGGTCGTTGCGATTCTTCCGTTCAGGTAGCCGATAGATGTCAACAAATGTTTCCCCCTTCAAAATGCGGATACGACTATTTTCAATTGCAGATGCTCGAAATATATTTTAGAGGTGGTGCAATCAATAAGGGGGGAGCATTATCTAACCAATTAATACATGTTTATAAACAAAACATTGATTATTATCTATCAACGGGTAGCACACTGGAATATTGGCAAGATGAATTGGGTAAAGATATCGCCATCCTCCAACGTATTGCTGCTATTCTCAAAAGATATCAGCAAGAAAAAACCGCTCTAGATATTGAATCGTTTATTTATCAGAGAACTAAAAACATAAAACAACAGAACTAGTACTCTTTTTATATAATGACGATTTAAAAACCATGATTCATCATTTATTGGTCTCGTTATGTTGATTGTAAGGATAACTCTTCTAAAATGTAGTATGGTATTCGAAAACAGATTTTACTTATCGTCAAAGTAACAGAATTATACACCTCTAATAGAAAATTTAAGATTTACAAATAAAATAAGCCACACCAATTAAGTTTGATGTGGCTTATTTTATTAAAGTTGGATTAAATTTTTATGATTTGATTTCTTCAATCTGAGACTTATCTTTTTTATTGATGTACCAGAGAATCCCTACACCAAATAAGATCAATGGGATACTTAAAATCTGTCCGAGATCTAATAAATAATTCTGTTCAGCGTCAACCTGTGGTAATTTAATAAACTCTACAATAAATCGAACACCAAATACGAGAATTAAAAACATTGCACTACTATATCCTTCTTTTGGCTTTCCATCCTTCTTGATGTAGTTCCAGATTAAAAATGCAAATATCATTAGATAAGAAAAGGCTTCATAGATTTGAGTCGGGTGATGTGGTAGTCCATCGCCTTGAAGATCTTTCGCAAAAATAAAACCCCATGGAAGATCGGTAGTTGTACCATATATCTCAGAGTTCATTAAATTTCCTAATCTGATAAAACAACCGGCTAAGGCGGTAACAATTACTATTCGATCTAACGACCAGAAAAAAGTCCTGTGGTTGTTTCTGGAAAACAGCCATAAAGCAAATAAAATGCCAATGGCAGCACCATGACTTGCAAGGCCTCCCTCCCAAATTTTTACGATCTCTATCGGATGTGAAAAATAATAACCCGGTTGATAAAAGAGAACATGTCCTAATCGGGCACCAATGACTGTAGCAATAATCATATAAGTAGCCAAACTATCAACCAATGTGACAGGTAGGTTTTCCTTTTTTAACATACGTTCGATAATAATGTAGCCAAGATAGAAACTCATGGCAAAAAACAGTCCATACCAACGTACACCAAATCCAAAAAGATGAAAAATCTGAGGATCGGCATTCCATGTAATTGCTCCTAGTGTCATAAAAAAATATTTTGGACAAATTTAATGGTTTTGATAAAACGAAAACGTTATTGAAATAGTATATGTTGTAAAAAGATGAAGGAAATAAAATAAATTAGTTGGAGTACATTTGTCTGATAGAGTAAATTGCAAACCAGCACCATCTGGTGATTCCTATAACCACGTCATCCTGTAATTCAAAACAGATTGAACTACAAGATGATGGTATGAAATCATAGAATCAATTATCATCGGACAAACTTTCAACGAAACGACATAAGTTGATGCTAATTTATTCTAAAGACCGTAAAAAGTTTCTCACTACCGCATGGAGTTGTTTGGGATTATAATAAACGGTTAGAGGTTTAATCTTACCAATTTCCCGAAGTGCTTTATGAATATCAAAATATTTCTGAGAATATCGCAAACAAGTACCATTCTTTTCATGGAATTCTGCCAGATACTCTTGTTCAGTTTGCCCGGGTGTCGGTATAAAAACCGCCTTTTTGTTCAGTGTTGCTAAATCCATCAATGTTGAATACCCTGATCTGCAAATAACAAAAGCAGCCTTTTGAATGAAAGGGAGAAGCTCGTTCGATGGTAAATGCGAATAGACGGTCAGGTTTTTGATGGTTTCTACAGTGGTTTCTTCTGGTATTCCGGCTACTAATATTGACGGCTGGTCTAATTCGGATAACTGTTTTCTGAGCAGCTTTTCAAAGATTGAACGTTGCGGTTCAGGCCCCGAAACCAATGCCAGAATTAAGTTCCCGTTTGTAGTACTAATTTTAATGTTTTCAAAGCGAGACAAAGGGCCAATAAACTCTACATGAGCAGGGACAGGATAAAGATGAGAGAGATCTCCGGATAGATTATCCTCACCAGCCTGATCAGGGACCCAACAACGATCAAAACGGTGTACAAAAAAACGGTGAAAAAGAAACAGAAAAGGTTCAGCAAGTTTTAAATGCCATGGTGTCTTGATCATTAATTGATGTGTAATATAAACACTGGGTGTCTTCCATCTCCACAATCCGAATCGATTATCCGAGATGATAGCATCAATTTTATTAACTTTTACAATCTTTCTTATTCTCCAATGTTCTTTCCATATGCCAATCAGTAATGGAAACATAGACCAAAACATCTTCCATGCCATACTACCAACATGTGGATAACGCGGGGTATATCCTTTAAAAATGATAGTTTCAATATTTGGAAATTCTTTTTTTAAGAATTCCAATGGCCTTCCTTCTGCAGCGATGATCACTTCAGCACCTTCGTTTTGCAAAAAATTGATAATAGGCACGCAGCGACTGGCATGACCGATGCCCCAGTTTAAAGGGCAAACAAGTATTCTGTGGTTCTTCATTAGTGAATTCCTCTTCAGCACAAAGATAACTCAAATAATTTCATACTTTTCGTCGATTCATTTCTTATATTTGGACATGGTTACGGAACGAGAGTTAATTCATAGAATAGCACTCACTTTAATCCCGGGGATAGGAGATGTGCTTGGCAAAAAGTTAGTAGCTTTTTGCGGCAGCGTTGAAGCTGTCTTTCACGAAAAAGAAGAACATCTATTAAAGATTCCGGGCATTGGTAAAACATTAGCTCAATCCATTCACAATAAAAAAAATATAGAAAGAGCAGAGAAGGAGGTTCGTTTTGTCCAGAAGTATGCCATTGAACCTATTTTTTATCTCGACGATAATTTTCCGGAGCGACTAAAGCAATGTGAAGATCATCCCTTAATGCTTTACTATAAAGGTTCGGTTCCATTAGAACACCCCCGGCCTATTGCTATTGTAGGAACGCGAAAAGCAACAGAGTATGGCAAAATATATTGTAAAAAGATTATTGACGAAATTGCTCCTTTCGATCCACTAATTATTAGCGGTCTTGCTTTTGGCATCGATACAGTTGCTCATCGATCAGCATTGGAAGCAGGTCTCCCTACTATCGGTGTTATGGGTCATGGATTGGATAAAATCTATCCGGTTCAAAACAGAAAAATAGCCGAAATGATGTTACATCAAGGTGGGCTTCTGACCGAATTCATGAGTGAAACCAATCCGGATGCAGTAAATTTTCCAAAGAGAAACAGAATTATTGCCGGCCTATCTGACGCCGTGGTGGTTATTGAAGCAGGTAAAAAAGGTGGAGCTCTCATCACTGCCGATATCGCCAATTCTTATAATCGTGATGTATTTGCACTTCCGGGAAGGGTAAACGATATTTATTCCGAAGGGTGCCACTTTCTTATTAAAACCAATAGAGCCGCCCTTGTCGAAAATGGTGCAGATCTGGTATTTGCTTTAGATTGGCAACCTAAAAAGGGAATCACTCCTCGTCAAACGCAACTTTTTGTTGAGTTAACTGCCGAAGAAGAAAAAGTCGTCTCTATTTTAAGTGAAAAAGGAGACGCCAGTATCGATAATTTGATCGAAAATACACAATTATCTTCGGGTGTTGTTGCTTCCGCTTTGCTTAATCTTGAATTTAAGGACGTTGTAAAATTGCTCCCGGGTAAGGTCTATCGTCTTATAAATTATTAATCATAGAACTTTTTTCTACCTTTGTCCCATAATTCAAATGCGTCACCCATGTCGAAGGTTATCATTGAAAAATTGAATGCAACCGAGGTTGTTCGAAGAGGAGTTAAGCACTGGCCTATCTGGGAAAGAGAACCATCACGTTTCGAATGGAGCTACGATTGTGATGAAGAATGTTATATTATTGAAGGCGACTTCACCATAGAGACAGATGAGGGTTCGTATCACTGTAAAACAGGCGATTTTATAACCTTTAAAGAGGGACTACGCTGTGTTTGGGACATCCGTCGCGATGTTGTTAAGCATTACAACTTTAAATAATACACTGATTTGTAATTTAACCGGTCGACTTGTATGGCAGAAGATGAAAAGCCCTTTGGGACTTATGGAACTGTAATCAGGTCGACAGGCAGTTGGTATGAGGTTCGGCTTCCTGATGGACAAATAATAAGTTGTCGCTTAAAGGGTAAATTCCGAATGAAAGGATTGCGTGCAACCAATCCTATTGCTGTAGGCGATCGGGTTACAATTCTTCCGGACTCCGTCACTCCCGGTGAGGGCTCTATTACTGCTATTGAACAACGACATAACTATATCATTCGTAAATCTATTAACTTATCGAAGGAGTCGCACATCATTGCAGCAAATCTCGATCAGGCTTTTCTTGTTGTTACACTCATTCATCCACGGACTTCCACTGGTTTTATTGATCGTTTTCTGGTGACGGCCGAGGCCTATCATATTCCAGCTGTTCTTATTTTCAATAAAATAGATCTTTATGATCAGGCGTTAATGAAACAACATGAAGAGATTAGCCAATTATATCGTTCAATTGGTTATCCGTGTTATGGTGCCTCTGCTTTGAAGGGAACCGGTATCGAAGTGCTTAAAGAACAGATGAAAGATAAGGTGACGTTGCTCTCAGGCCACTCGGGTGTTGGTAAGTCTCATTTAATAAATGCACTACAACCAGGAATGACCTTGAAAACAGGAACCATTTCTGATGTTCACCTCAAGGGAAAACATACAACTACTTTTGCGGAGATGTTCCCACTTTCTTTTGGTGGATATATTATAGATACGCCCGGTATCAAAGAGTTTGGACTGGTTGATTTCGAAAAGACTGAAGTGGCTGAACGTTTTCCTGAATTTCGAAATTTGATGAATCAGTGTCAGTTTAATAATTGCACCCATGTGCATGAGCCTCGGTGTGCGGTTATAAAAGCACTTCACGAAGGAACTATTAGTCAGAGTCGCTATAAAAATTATATCAGCATCATTAATGATGAATATTTTGATGAGACCGACTGGAAATAAATTCTGATTATTATGAGAGTAGTTATTCAACGTGTTTTGTCTGCCACACTTTCTATTAATAATAATTGTAAATCAAAAATAGGGAAGGGCCTTTTAGTATTGCTTGGAATAGAAGATGCAGATAACGACGAGGATATTGTATGGCTTTGTGGCAAAATTAACAGATTACGTATTTTTGGTGATGCCGATGGCGTTATGAATCTCTCTGTCAATGATATTTCAGGTGAGGTATTAGTAGTGAGTCAATTTACACTTCATGCAAGTACAAAAAAAGGAAATAGACCTTCATATATTAAGGCTGCTAAACCCGAAATATCTATTCCGCTATATACCAGGTTTCTTCAGCAGATGGAACTTGAACTGGGCAGACCCATTGCTACTGGTGAGTTTGGAGCCGATATGCAAATTAGTTTAGTGAATGACGGACCCGTTACCATCATCATAGATACAAAAAATAAAGAATAATTTGTAATTCTGGTATTCATGTACTATTATTGTTCTTTGTTTCGAGAAGAACATTTTCCCGCAAACGATTGTTTCCTTTCCAAAAAAAATCGCTTTTATGAACCCAGAGAAAATTACAATGCAAAATGGACAATTAAATGTCCCTAACTATCCTATTATTCCTTTTATAGAGGGCGATGGTACCGGTCCGGATATCTGGAGTGCGTCAGTTCGCGTTTTTGATGCAGCAGTGGAGAAAGCATATCAAGGTAAACGAAAAATATTTTGGAAAGAGGTTTTAGCCGGTGAAAAAGCTTTCAACCAAACCGGTAATTGGTTACCTGATGAAACACTTGATGCTTTTCGTGAAAATATTGTTGGAATTAAAGGCCCGCTTACCACTCCAATCGGAGGAGGCATACGTTCGTTAAATGTTGCTTTACGTCAGATCCTCGATCTTTATGTTTGCTTACGCCCTGTTCGTTGGTTCACCGGAGTCCCAAGTCCTGTAAAACGTCCTGATCTGGTTGATATGCATATCTTTAGAGAAAACACAGAAGATATCTATGCAGGCATAGAATTCATGACAGGCGATGAAAAAAATATAAAATTAATGCGCTTCCTGATTGATGAATTGGGTGTTAAACAAATACGTTTCCCAGAAACATCATCATTAGGCATCAAGCCGGTATCCATTGAGGGTACAGAGCGTTTAGTCCGTGCTGCAATTCTTTATGCACTCGAACGTAAATTACCAAGTGTTACCATTGTCCACAAAGGAAATATCATGAAGTTTACTGAAGGTGGATTTAAAAAATGGGGTTATGCTTTAGCTGAACGAGAATTTGGAGATAAAGTCTTTACCTGGGCACAATATGATAAACTTGCAGAAACGCAAGGTCGCGAAGCTGCGGATCAGGCACAAGCTGCAGCTGAGAAGAGTGGTAAATTGATCGTTAAAGACGTGATTGCTGATGCTTTCTTGCAACAAATTCTTTTACGTCCAAGTGAATATTCTGTTATTGCCACCTTAAATCTAAATGGTGATTATATATCTGATGCACTTGCGGCCATGGTTGGTGGTATTGGTATTGCACCGGGCGCAAATATTAACTATGCAAATGGTTTTGCAATCTTTGAAGCTACGCATGGAACAGCACCAAAATATGCTAATCTGGATAAAGTTAATCCTGGTTCAGTTATTCTATCAGGTGCTATGATGCTTGAATACATGGGATGGACTGAAGCTGCAAAACTTATTTATCAGAACGTTGAGTTGGCTATTCAAAACAAAAGAGTGACCTATGATTTTCATCGTTTGATGGAAGGTGCAACCTTATTGAAATGTTCTGAGTTTGGAAGCGAAATTGTACAGAACATTTTACAGTCATAAATGGTTTAATTAGTAAATAGGTCACCATGGCAAAGCTTAAAGATAAACTAGCTGAAAAAATTGAAATTCAACGTCTGCGTATCGACCATTTAATGAAAGACCATAGTCACGTTGTTGTAGACCAAGTGACTATTGGGAAGATTATTGGTGGTATGCGAGGACTTAAATGTTTACTTACCGATATTTCATACTTAGATCCTTATGAAGGTATTCGTTATCGAGGATATACCCTTCCTGAGGTTTTCGAAAAACTACCCAAACCAAAAGGTGCAGAAATGCCATATGTGGAGGGCTTAATTTACCTGCTTTTCACAGGCGAAATTCCCACGCTCCCTGAAGTATTGGATGTTGCTGACGATATCAACAAACGTCGCATTTTGCCCCGTTATGTTTACGAGGTAATCGATGCTTTCCCTTGCTGTAGTCACCCTATGACTATTTTCTCAGCAGCTATTATGACCCTTCAACGCGAATCTTTTTTCGCTAAGAAGTATCAGGCAGGTATCTCAAAATCCGATTATTGGGATCCGATGTATGAAGATGTAATGAATATGTTGGCAAAACTACCCGAAATAGCTACCTATATTTACGCAAAGCTATATCGTGATGGAAACCGTATTCAGTCGAATCCATTCCTTGATATGGGCGGTAACTTTGCGCACATGATGGGTAAGGCATCACCGTATGATGATGTTTCGCGTTTACATTTTATCATTCATGCTGACCACGAAAGTGGAAACGTGAGTGCACACACCGGTCACCTTGTTGCAAGTACATTAGCCGATGTTTATCTGGCAACCGCTGCAATGGTGAATGGTTTGGCAGGTCCTCTACATGGTTTAGCCAATCAGGAGGTATTACGTTGGCTTCAGGAGGTGATGGATAAGATGGATGGACGTGTGCCGAGTGAAGAAGAGATGAAACAATTTGTTTGGGATACACTCAATTCAGGTCATGTTATTCCGGGTTATGGTCACGCTGTTTTACGTAAAACCGATCCCCGTTATAGTATTCAACGTGATTTCAGTTTAAAGCATATGCCTGACGATCCGATCTTTAAATATGCTGATTTATTATACAAAGTAGTTCCACCCATTTTGATGGAGCAAGGAAAAGCCAAGAATCCATGGCCTAACCTTGATGCCCAAACAGGTGTTATCCAATGGCACTATGGTGTGAGAGAATACGATTTTTATACCGTATTATTTGCCGTAGGGCGTTCTATTGGTATTGCCGTGAATTTGGTATGGGATCGTGCGCTTAACTTCTCGCTCGAACGTCCTAAGTCATTAACGACTGATATGCTTGAAGCCATAGCAAATGGCGAAGATTTACATATTCCGGAGGAATAGGTTGTCAATATAAAAAAAGGCAGGTTTTCCTGCCTTTTTTTATTTATTCTTCATCCAATCTGCCACATGTTTAATGATATCCGGCATAAACAGACTAAACTCATTTCTGTATTCTTCATAGTGCTTTAGTAAAAAGGTTGCCGCACTTTCCATTCCCGATTCAAAACTTGCTCTTTTCGACATTCCACCCAATGCCTTTTCCAGCCCTTCAATCTTTGCATAACTAGCAAGCCAGTTATCATGTGCCATGTAAGGTAACATGCGTTGCGTACGTACAGGCATAATATCTAACGAGGGGAGAAGCTCGGCATATTTCCGTTCCGTATATTGGATAATCGGTTCTGGATGATAATCATTCCAATACAACGATAGAAAATGGTCGTAATACATGTCGATAATAACAGCAGCATAGCGACCATAATCTCCATTTAACCGTTTTACCCCTTGTTCCACCATTGGATGGTGGTCGGTGTAATGATCAATTGCCCGGTGAAGATGAATCCCTTTTATTACATCAGCCGAATATTCATGTTGTTGTTTTCCCTTTACATGATCAGCAATAAAGTTTCCCAGGAGAATCTCTTTTTCTTCGCCCGATAAGAATATATGGCCTAGAAAATTCATTAGATAAAGATATCAAAAAGAATATGATTATCTTTTAAAACAATCAGTTAAAGTGATAGTTCATTGTTTTTGGTTCTACAATGAAAATGTTGACAATAGAATAAACCATCTGGTGTACATTTTCAATAAAAGTATAACTATCAGCTGGAGCAAATTTCAATCTGTTCCGGCTGATAGTTATATAGTGTATCCTAATAAAATCTTTATTTATTCTGTAATCTGGTTTTTTTATTACCTTTTTTTTCTTTTGCTATTATCTTTTCCTGCGTTAAATCTTTTACTCTGATACTTCTGAATTGTACCTCAGAGCCATGTCCAAGAAATCCGATATGTCCACTGTCGCGCAGTAAGCCCGGATGCTTTTTACCATCTGCTGTACCATTTTTTCTTGGTAGGGTAATGTCTTCATCAACGATCACTGTACCGTTTAACGTTACAGTGATCTTAGGTCCCTGAGCCTTTATCTCTTCATAATTCCACTCTCCAACAGGCTTCAAAAAACCTCTTTTTGCAGGAAATACACCATAAATAGAGCCATGATACTGATATGCATGCAGGTCTTTATAAATCGGAGCTTCACTATCCAGAATCTGGATCTCCATTCCTTCATAGGCAGCATCGCCTTCATAAGGTGCCCTGATACCTACACCATTATTGGCTTCAGGGGTTAGTTGAAACTCAAAACGGAATATAAAATCACTGAATTCTTCTTTGGTAAACAGATTACCACCTGAACCTCTTCCTGGTTTTGGGCGGATAGAAAGGTTTCCGTCTTCAATGATATAATCGGTCGTGTTTCCTGTCCAGTTGTGCATATTGGTGCCGTCAAACAGTACCTTGAATCCCTCTTTCTTCTCCTGGTCGCTTAATTCATATGGCTTAACCCTGGGGATTTCCTTAATGTAGATATCGCGGTATGAAACAGGTGAACCATGTGCTTGTAGTTCTATTTGCTCCTCGACAAAAATAGGGAGATTCCTATCCCAGTAATTCTCAAGGATCACATTATCCGTAACCAGCTCCCCGTTCAGATAAACTGTTACACGGTCGCCTTTCATTAAAATACGGAAGGTATTCCATTCGTCCAGTTTATTGTCTGCAACCTTTAAAGGTTTGCTTTCATTCACTTGATTGTTGTACAAACCACCCGATCCTACTTGTGCACCAACATCTGTACGGGCATTATCCCATATCTGTACTTGTGGAGTGCCACGAAGATAAATACCGGCATCTCCCTGTCCTTTATGGTCGTCAATGATCTTCCAATCTACCAGCATCTCAAAATCGCCATAATTTTTCACTGTGGCTATATTGTTCCCGTGACCTGTAAACGTCAGTTCACCATTTATTACTTTCCAGCCTGCATTCATCTCCGCATCAGCTTTTTCCTGGGCTTTTGCTAAAGTCGGTGCATCCATTTTAGATCTTACAATAGGATTTTCCACCAAACCCTTCCATCCGCTCAGGTCTTTTCCATTAAATACCGATACAAAGCCTTCACCGGCCTGCATTTCAGAAAGATATTTGCGCATCGCTTCTTTTTGATATTCACTATCTGCTCCCTTCAAAACCTGAATGGTTTTGTTTAACAGATCTTTCACGATGGTGCCATTATATTTATCTGCTAAGGCAATTGTCATTACCGCATTGGCTGCTATTTGCTGTAGAGACGGATCATCTAGATACCTGCCCGCAAAGACAAGTGCATTAAAGGTTCTGGCCTGTTCTGTGGCTTTAAGAATTTGCTGTTGTTGAGAAGAGGTCCTGGCAACTTCCATCGCATTACGCAGCAATAATAATTTTTGATCAGCAGGACTTGCAGAAATTCTGATCGAACGTAAATAACCTGAAATAGCTTTATCCAGATATTCAGCATTCTTTGTTGTACGGGCAATCTTAATCAACTCAGTAGCCGAGCTGGCATCAACCCATGATGCCAATGCATCCAATGCGGCTTTTTGGGTTTGTTCATTATCTGTGTCGAATGCTTTTGAAACCGCATTTAATGATTTATCTCCACCTAAGCTAGCGAGGATCCTATAAAAAAGTGTTTTTTTATCTTTAGAGGCAGCAGTCATCTGTTGTAATACTAAATCTACCTGTGCCGTGTCACCCTTCTTTCCTTTCAATGCAGCAATAACAGCATCTTGAATTGCGGTCAGTTCTGACTGATCAGAAGTTTCATTCAGCAGCGTAAATAGCTTGGGAACATTGTCGCTGATAACCACCTGCTTTAAAGCAGCAAATGCAGCTTGCTTAACTTCCTGATTTTTATTTTTAAGCTGGCTGTAAATCGTGTTTAACTGATCATTTGCTGCGTATGATGCTAGTATATTGATCAGTGCTACCTGTACTGTTGGATTTGCTTTTGGTATGAAAGCTGCTACCTTCTCTGTGATTCCTACTCCTTTCATTCTACGAATGGCACCTGAGATAGCCGTTATGGTTGTAGAATCACCTTTGCTCATCAGTGTGAGTAAGTCATCTAATACCTTCGCCTGGCCTATTTTCGTTGAAGCCTCAATCGCCGCTAGCTTAACTTCTGTGTTTTTACTTTGGAGCAACTTAAGTATAGCAGGCAATGACTCTTTAGCTAAGCTTTCGCTAAACATATAAATGATATCTATTTTAGTAGCGTCATTAGATTGTCCTAATTTCTTTACCCAAAGCGCAGTTGTGTTCGGTGTAATATAGGGAACCGCAAACCTTAATGCTGCTGCGCGATACTGACTACTTTTATCATTTACGGCATTTAAAAGGAGAGGGGTGCTCTTTTCCTGATTTACATCAACGAGTACCTTCAAAGCAGATGTCCTGACGTGTATCTGATCAGCTGCAACCGCTTTTTCTATAAGCTGTTTAGCTATTTTGGAGGCAAGGACTTTATTGCCATCTTTCAGTAGCATTTCAGCATAAAGCAGTGTTGCAGCTGTTGCATTAGTGCTTTCAAACTTGTAGCCACTCTTTTCTGCAGCAGTTAACATTATTTGTTCAGAAGATGGATCTGCAATATTGGCGAGTGCATATAATGACATCTTAACCAGGTTGTTATCATTTTCTGTAGCAAAAGCTTTGATCGTACTTGCTGCTTCTTTACTATGGCTATCACCCAATGCTGCTATAATTGAAAGTCGGGCAGCACCATTAGCAGTTACTAATGCATTTAATAACGCCTTTTTTGAAGCAGGTGAATTTATCTTTACCATTACTCTTGCAGCAGGATCAGCAAGCTCAGGATTTATTAAATATACTTGTAACGCGGGGATAACATCATCCTTGCCAACCAATGCTAACTGGCTCATTAAAAATGATTTATTTTCCCTGCTTGAGAGTTTCTCCAGCGCTTTGCAATATACATTTACGCTCATTTTTCTCAGATCTTCCTGTCCTGTTTGTGTTACATAAGCCGAAAAGCCACCAATGGCATATTCCAATAAGGCATTATTTCCTTCGCGTGGTGCAGTAAGTCCGCAAATCATCGTCAGAAATCCATCTTCACCCAATTGAGCTATTTCCTGCATGTTCCTATTTAATTGTTTGGCATCTCTGGCCGGTAATTGTGCAAGCAGATCAGCGATTTTGGTAGTGACGGTACGCTGGTCGTTTTTATCTTGGGCAAAGGCAATATTTTGTAACATCATTGCAGCAAGAAGGATAATGAATATTTTCTTTATCATTTTGGTACGAATAAAATATTTATCTCAAATTATTGTAAAGCATAATGGTTAATTAAAATGTAAAAGGAGCTCTCATCACTGGATTTATTAACCTGTTTGCTCCTTCGTCATCAATAAATTCTTGTTTTACGGGATCAAACTTTAAAGAACGACCCAAACGTAATGCGACCAGTCCTATGTTGACAATATTACAGGAACGGTGTCCGTTTTCTTCATTTAAAGCAAATTTTCGTCTGGTTTTAACTGATTCTACAAAGCTTGTCAGCTGAAATTCCGGATCGGGTAAAGCAGCAAGTTTCCTCTCCAGATCAGGAATATCTGACCTGAAACCGGCATACAATTTACCCTTAGGGCCTTCTATATAAGCTGCATTCGTATCTTTTCCTTCGCCATCTAAAATAATCTGGCATCCGTCTGCATAGGTATACGTTATTCTGCGCCAAATACCAACCGCATCTGTGTGTTGTTGCGGGGCATCTATTTCAACCGAGATGGGGCTGGTGTCATCTTTGCCTAAAAAATATTGAACCGGATCAAGGTAATGTTGTCCCATATCACTCAATCCGCCACCATCATAATCCCAGTATCCGCGAAACGTTTGATGTACTCTATGTGGGTTATATGGCTTATATGGAGCGGGACCAAGCCATGAGTTATAATCCAGTTCAGCTGGGACCGGTTCAGGTGTCAGATTATCTTTTCCTACCCAATAAAACTTCCAGTCAAAACCGGTATGTTTGCCAACCGTAACTTTTAAAGGCCATCCTAATAATCCACTATCGACTAATTTTTTAATAGGTTTAACGGTAGTCCCCATCCCGTAAAAATTATCTTTAAATCGAAACCATGTGTTTAGGCGAAACATCCTACCGTGTTGTTGAATTGCTTCGATGACACGTTTCCCTTCCCCTATAGAATGGGTCATGGGTTTTTCACACCAGACATCTTTACCTGCATTAGCTGCAGCAATAGACATTAAGCCATGCCAGTGTGGGGGTGTTGCAATATGTACGATATCAACCTCCGGAAGCTTGATCAGCTCACGGTAGTCGCTAAAGGTCTTAACCCCTTTATCTAACATGGATGCTGCTGATTCAAGATGCTTTCTGTCGACATCGCAAATTGCAACTACCTGTGTTCCTTCATATCCAAAGTGGCCACATCCCATCGACCCTACACCTATAATTGCTTTCGTCAATTTATCGCTGGGTGCAATAAATCCGTTTCCACCAAGAACATACCGTGGAACAATAGTAAATGCGGCTAGTCCTACTGCGGTTTTTTTGATAAAATCTCTTCTTGAGTTTTGTTGTTTTGGTTTCATGTGTGTGTTGGTGTAATTATAATAACCGATATCAAATTTAAACTTTAAAATAATATCATTCTCTAAAAATATTATTTAGTTTTTAAATTGAAGGAATTAAATTTAAAAACTATCATATCTTTAATCGTATTATTATTTAATAGGGTTCTGTTTTAGAATAATAAAGGTGGTAAAATAGAAACTAATTGGACTGAAGAAGCAGAGCCGAAAGGAAGTTCGATGCCCAATGCATTCGAAAAAAGAAATTGCTAAAATCAATAAGGATATCCGTAATTCGCTAAATGACAATTAAAAAAAGAGCAAATGAGTAATTGTGTGAGTCATTAAAAAAGGTTGCATAGATATTCGTATAACCGTTTTTTGATGATTAAAAAGTTAGTAGCTTTGCCATTAAATATAAACCCCAAATAAGTAAATTATTTGTAATTTAAAAAATGTAATATGCAGAAATTGATGCTTTTGGGCGATGAAGCCATCGCTCAGGGAGCAATTGATGCCGGAATGAGTGGTATATACGCTTATCCCGGAACTCCCTCAACAGAAATTACCGAATATATCCTCCAGTCAAAAGACGCCAAAGAAAAAAAGATTCGTGCCGGTTGGTCTACCAATGAAAAAACTGCCGTAGAAGGTGCATTGGGTATGTCGTATGCTGGTAAGCGTGCGATGACATGCATGAAACATGTTGGCCTCAATGTAGCTGCCGATGCTTTTATCAATTCAGCTATTACCGGTGCTAATGGAGGATTGATTGTCGTTTCGGCCGACGATCCTTCGATGCATTCTTCACAGAATGAACAGGACTCCCGTTTTTATGGCAATTTCGCCATGATCCCTATTTTGGAGCCTTCCAATCAACAAGAGGCTTATGATATGGTGCATTACAGTTTTGACTTGTCAGAAAAATATCGTATTCCTGTAATGATGCGTATTACAACACGTTTGGCTCATTCCAGAGCCGGTGTTGTTCGTGGTGTATCACGCGGGCAGAATGAAGTAATGCTTCCTTCAAATCCAAAACAGTTTATATTACTTCCTGGTAATGCGCGGAAACAGTATAAAACCCTCTTATCCAATCAGGCGCTCTTTGAAATGGAAGCCTCCACATCAGGGTTCAATAAATACATTGATGGTACCGATAAAAAAATGGGTATCATCGCCTGTGGCATCTCTTTCAATTACCTCATGGAAAACTTTGCCGACCGCATTGTGCCATATCCGGTACTGAAAATCGGTCAATATCCGGTGCCCGTAGATCAGGTTAGTCGTTTATATAATGAATGCGACGCTGTACTGGTTCTCGAAGAGGGTTATCCTTTAATAGAAGAGTTTTTACGAGGAATGCTAAATAACGGTAAAACAGTAACGGGTCGTTTAGATGGAAGCCTTCCCCGCGATGGAGAACTCTCTCCAAACCTGGTAGCAAAAGCATTAGGTCACAAAGTGGCAGCCGAGACAAAGATTCCTTCGATTGTTGCAAATCGTCCACCCGCATTGTGCAAAGGATGCCCGCATATCTTCTCCTACAACGCACTTAACGAAGCCATGGCAGAAGTAGGCAAGGGACGAGTGTTTGCCGATATTGGTTGCTATACGCTTGGATTTATGGAGCCTTATCATGCCATTGATACCTGTGTTGACATGGGTGCTTCGATTACTATGGCAAAAGGTGCTGCCGATGCAGGGTTGCTCCCGGCTGTTGCCGTTATTGGCGATTCAACCTTTACCCACTCCGGTATGACTGGTTTGCTGGATGCGGTAGTCGATAATAGTCCAATAACAGTTTTCATTCTCGACAATGAGACCACCGGTATGACCGGAGGTCAGGACTCTAACGGTCTTGGAAAGCTTGAAGCTATCTGTAGCGGACTGGGTGTTGATCCTGCACATATCAGAGTAGTGAGTCCGATGCCAAAGAGCCACGACGAAAATGTCAGGATCATTAAAGAAGAGATTGCCTATCAGGGTGTTTCTGTCATTATCCCTCGTCGCGAATGTATCCAGACTGCTGCACGTCGTCATAAAGCCGATGCCAAACTCAAAGGGAAAGAGGCTTAGTCTGATCGAACTGTTTAATTGATTAACTGAAAAACGAATCATGAAAAAAGACATCATATTAGGTGGCGTTGGGGGACAAGGTATCCTTTCGATAGCTGCCATCATCGGTACGGCTGCCGTAAAAGCCGGTCTATATTTGAAGCAGGCCGAAGTTCATGGAATGTCGCAGCGTGGAGGTGACGTTCAATCGAACCTCCGGATCTCAGATCAACCCATTGCTTCCGATCTGATTCCTGTTGGCAAAGCCGACATGATAATCTCCGTTGAGCCGATGGAGGCACTGCGTTATGTGCCCATGCTGGCTGCCGATGGCTGGATCATAACTAATACCACTCCATTTATCAATATCCCTGATTATCCATCCAAAGAGGAGCTTCTCGAAGTTATTGGTAGTCAGCCCCACCACATTATTCTGGATGCCGATGCCATTGCAAAAGAATTAGGCTCCGCTAAAGCAGCTAATGTGGTTATCCTTGGCGCTGCCTCTCCATTTTTAGGCTTGAGCTACGAACAGATAGAAGATGCAATCCGCGTTACTTTTGGCCGTAAAGGCGATGACGTGGTAAATCTGAACCTGGCCGCATTAAAGGCCGGTAGGGATGAAGCAGATCAACAAATGAAGTAATACTGCCCGATAACTTAGGGGATATTACCCTATGACCCTTATAAAAGGTAATATAATCAGATAGTCACTCCGATGCATATTCGTAGCTAAACCGTTCTCTATATACGGAGAAGCACCGGATTAGCAACGGAGAACCTATAAGAGAGGTACGGGTGCGATGAGCGCCATCTGGTAATATTCCCATAGCTTAAAAAGCAGTATTCTTCCCATCAAGGATTGATGAAGTTGGGGATATTTAGACATCTCCGTTTCATTAAAGTGTGCGAAATAATTTTCAAATACTATTCAAAGGTGGTACGAATCGTGTATGAATGGAAACCAGAAGACCAATTGAATTACTTCTGAACTTCTTGTGGTGGTCTTCTCGATCTGTTTTGCGGATAAATTATGTTCCGATGTTATTTAAAATTTCAAGCTGTGGTATCTACTTTATCGGTAAATGATCAATATAGTATCAGCTTTTTCAGTAAAAGACAAACAGGCGGATTATAAATCAGGAAATCTCAAATGATTAAGTTAATGAGACAGGATTCTAAAATTAGAAATGTAGTTTTTGATTGCCGATGCAATCGAAGGAGTGTAATGTGTGATTTTAACCCTATCCTTGAGAATATCAAAACCATATTGATCAACGATTTCGCCAATAGATGAGTTTAAAAAAGAACTGGATATTGTAATTATACTATCGAAAGATAAAAGCACAGCATCACCATTAGCCAAAACATCAATGATTTTGGCTTTTAGGCTATAACCATCTGCATTAGACAGTGTGCCTGTAGTAACCTGATTTACTATGATTTTAACTGTATTCATTATAATTGGGGCAAAGGTAATTATAAAATATTTAATTCATCTTCCTTAGGAGATAGATTTAGGGTATTCATATAGATAACAACTAATGTGTCGGGAAAGTTCACATTTAGAACATGCGTTCTGACTTGTCCATTTTCAAGCAGCCAATACAAGGAATTATTACTAACAACCAGTATTTTACTATTAATGCTCTTAATACTAGTGAAAATGGTATTCCATCCAAAGCCTCTATTATGAGGTTTGGTTTGAGTCGAGAACGTTGTTTAGAGTGCTTTCTTAAGTGCTAAATCGCTTTCTAAAAATGGTTCGTCATTTTTTCGTAAATAATCATTAACGTTTTTTTGAATACCCTTACCAAAATCGCATAAACAGGTTATTATTTGATTGTTTCTTGAAGTCAGCTGAGTAAAAGTATAACCTGGAATTTTCGAAAGTGAATGATCAAATGCATTATTCATTAATTCTGCTAAAGAATTACTTAGTATGAATAAATCCTTTCCTTTAAAGTGGTTTCTCTCAAAGTATTCCTGCGCAAGTTTCGGATATAAATTTATACCAGTCCTATCAATTCTCCATAATGGTAATGTTTTAAAATCTAAAGGATTAGGGGAATTATTGCTGTCTGATTTATTGCAAAACTGATTGAAGTTGAAATTTTCAAAGTATTCTTTTAGTGCATTTGGTATATTTATCAGTTGAATTTTAAAGCCACGCTCAATGTACTCATGTATTACGCATGCAAGTGGTGCAATATGATAGGGCTTGAGAAAGCGAGATCGGGAGAAGTCGAATTGAATGATTTTTGCGGGATATATTTTAAAATCATGCTTATTAGCACGACTCTTTCTAATCCAATCAGTTTGAGAATCAATTGTATTAAAATCCGTAACAAATATTGTTTTTATCTTGTTGTTTTTAATCATAAGGTGCAAATCCTTTTACTGTAACTTAAATCTAATAAACACTCTCAAAGATAATGCATTACTTTATTTTTGAGAAATAAAAGTCCTCCCAATTTAGTAACAAGAGAAATAGAAGAGCTTTATCTTTGAAGTGATACTAAAAAATCAGTTCTTTTGAATTTTAATTAAAAATGTTATAAACACACATGATATACAATTTAATGATACTGTCGAAGCAATTTATAATTTGCCTCTTG
The DNA here is from genome assembly GCA_013390605.1 of Bacteroidota bacterium. Taxonomy (GTDB): domain Bacteria; phylum Bacteroidota; class Bacteroidia; order Bacteroidales; family Cfx3-03; genus Cfx3-03. The sequence continues at coordinate 188,954 of JACAUB010000001.1, forward strand.
AAGATACAATCGATGATTTATAATCTAACAAAAGATTTATTTTACTAATCAAAACCGGGTTCGGTATTCAGAGGGAGGTAACCCCGTAATTTTTTTAAATTGTTTATTGAAATAACTTAGATTGTTAAATCCACTGTCATATCCAACATCATTTATACTCAAATTTTTATCCATTAATAGTTTACAGGCAAAATCAACTTTAATTTTATTGAGATATTCAAAAACTGTCATCCCGGTTTGCATTTTGAAAAACCGACATAAAGATCCTTCCGCCATATTAACTAGTGCACTTAATTTCTTTAAATCGATCTCTTCCCGGTAATTATTCATTAAATACTCATGAATGGTTACAATACGCTTGTTTTTAGTAGTGAAAAGCGTGTTGACAAATTCTTTGCTCGACAAAGGAATAATAGTGTCACTTCTTCCAATAATGTCCATTAGTCTGTAAAATAAAAGCATTCGATCAAAATTTCCCAGGTAAGGCAATTGCAACATAATTTCACTTACTTCATTGAGTGTTTTATCCATTATCCGAATCCCCCGTTCTGATAAAGTCAATGCTTTTGCAACATATTTGAATTCAGGAAGTGCTAGTAAATCGGTACATAATACTTCTGATGTAAACTGAAGAAATACCATTTCAAGTTTTCGATTAGTGGGCGAATACGATTCTTTATCTACAATCCAAACATGTGGAATGTTGCGCCCGATAAATACCAGATCACCGGGTTGGAATTCTTCTATTGAATCGGCTACAATTCGTTTACCTGAACCTTCGGTGATAAAACTTATTTCATAATTATCGTGATAATGCCATGTGCAGGTTTCCAACGTATCCTGAAAAATTCCAATAAAAAATGATTCGTCTTCTTTTCGTTTAACTTTTTTTAATAAAGCAGGCATAGTTAGTTGAAATTTAGCAATTGGCAAATAAAAATCATGAAACAATACAAGCAGTTATATTTAATTCGATACAATATATGGTGATTATTGTACAGAAATAAACAAATAGGTTAATATAGCACTAAAAGTAGTGAATATCGTTATAACCTTTTTATCTCAAGCAAATTAAATTTGTGTCAATTAAAATATATCACCACTAATAAACCTGATTAATCAATCAAAAGATGAACGAATTATTGGGAAAACTGTACAAAGCAGTTGAATTAGGCAAAGCAGATAAAAAATCACCTTATCCTCCTCAATTAAAAGGTGAGGATGGTGCTTATGAAATTACAACTAAAGCACTCGAATCAGAGATTTCTCCCAAAGACATTCTTGAGTTGGCATTAATACCTGCAATGGATACTGTTGGTAAGAAATTTTCTGAAAATAAAATCTATGTTCCTCACATGTTAATGTCGGCCAGAGCTATGGGTGCAGCAATGCTTCAATTAAAACCTTTTTTTGCTTCGGGCGAGATTAAAACGAAGGGTACTTTTATTATCGGTACTGTAAAAGGAGATCTGCACGACATTGGTAAAAATCTAATAGCAATGACTGTAGAAGGTTGCGGTTGGTCGGTTGTCGATTTAGGGGTTGATGTCCCATCCGAACGTTATATTGAAGCTGCCAAAAGTAATCCCGGGGCAGTTGTAGCATTATCGGCACTTTTAACCACTACCATGGTGAATATGGGCGAAATTGTAGCAAATATAAAAGCTGTATTGCCCGATACATTTATCTTCATTGGAGGAGCACCGGTTAACGACGATTTTTGTAAAAAGATTGGGGCTGATGCATTTTCATCAGATCCACAGGGAGTGGTTGAACGTTTGAATAAAATAGCTTCTTAACCTACAATATGAATAATCGTATAGAAGGATGAAGTCTTGAATACCCTGACTGCTTTCAGTGTGATGAATTTAATATGCGAGATTCATCAGGCCTTAACCTGAAAATTATTTACGGATGAAATATAAAAATTTAGTAATCACTAATCCTGAAGATTTAATGTTTGGGATTGCTCCAAATCCTGTTACAACACGCAGGGGACTGGCTATTGGAGGTGGGCAGGTATATGCTGAGCTCAATTTTACGTTGCCGGTTATGAGTATTAATGACAGTACCTTAAATGAGGTTTATGGCCATTATCGTCAAATTGCTGAGGGAGCATTGGAAAGGGCTGTACAACTTGGTTCAAAAGGGGTGGTTCTTGAGCTTGAAACATTGTTGGAAATGACTAAAACGCCATCCATTGGTGTGGAAATCGTGAAAATAATGAATGAGATTTGCGAAAACTACTATCAAAAATTTGGACTCAAATCAGAAATCAGGTTAACTCCAAACGATTTGCGTGAATTCGAAAGACCTGCTAAACAACGAACGACCAAATATCTGGACCCCATGATGGAGCTCTTCGAAAACGGATCTATTGCCGGAGGCGACTTGTTGTCGATTGAAAGCACAGGGGGAAAAGAGGTATCTGATGATGCTTTAATGAACTGCGATATAAAAACAATCGTATTTGCTTTGTCAGTTTTGGGCGTACGGGATATGCAGTTTTTATGGAAGAAGATTGTTGCTGTTGCAAACAAAAATGGCAAAATAGCAGCAGGTGATTCAGCCTGTGGCTTTGCAAATACGGCAATGGTATTGGCTGAGAAAAAATATATTCCCAGAGTTTTTGCTGCTTTAGTACGTGTTATTTCGGTAGTTCGCTCCATCGTTGCTATGGAAGAAGGTGCGATTGGTCCGGATAAAGACTGTGGGTATGAAGGACCGTTCCTGAAAGTGATCACAGGTATCCCAATTTCCATGGAAGGAAAAACGGCTGCATGTGCACATTTGAGTCCGATAGGAAATATCGCTTCTGCTTGTACTGATCTTTGGAGTAACGAATCAGTTCAAAATATAAAATTATTATCGGGTATGGCTCCAACTGCTTATATGGAACAATTGGAATATGATGCCCGACTGATGAATGAAGCCTTGCGTGCAGGGAAACTACATAGTAGCATTTTACAGCAACTGCTAGTTGCATCTGATGTTTACACCGACCCGCAAGCATTAATTCTTTCTCCTGAGAATGTGATCCGGATTTCCAAAGAATTAGTCAAAGGGGATTCTTATGTGGCAAATGCCAGAAATGGTGCACTGGCAGCACTAGATATAATAGATGAAGCATTATTATCCGGAAAAATGATACTATCAGATATGGAAACCTTTTATCTTCCGCTTCTTCGTGAGGATTTAGAAAGTATTCCGGATAATGAAAGTGATTTTGTTGAAATGATGCTACCGAACATCGATCAAAGTAAATTTATCTTAGCCGAATACGGATTGTAATTAAAAATAAAATAGGGTCGGACAATTCATTTGCCCGGCTCTATTCTTTATAAAATGGAAAAAATACCGGTTCATGTTATTTCAGGATTTCTGGGTTCGGGTAAAACTACCGCAATCATCAATCTCCTGAATCAAAAAACAGATAATACAGAATGGGCTGTGATTATCAATGAATTTGGAAAGATATCCATTGATGGTCAGACCGTTTGTTCAAACTCAAGGTTTGAAAATGTCTTTACCATTTCAGGTGGGTGTATTTGTTGTTCGGCAAAAGAATATTTCAGGGACGATTTAGAGAAGATAGTACGAACAAAGAGATTTACAAGGATCATCATTGAGCCAAGTGGATTAGGCGGTGTCGAAATGATTTCTGAAGTTGTAGAGAACCATCCCACCCTTTTTTTTAAACCGGTTATTTGTTTAGTTGACATAACAGGTATTGAAAATCCACGTCAACAAATGAATCCGGTTTACCGGAAACAAATTTCTAAAGCTGATGTTATTTTATTTACAAAGCGCGACTTAATCCCCGATTCAACCATTCAACAAAACTTGATTAAAAAATTTAAATACTTGTTCCCCGATACAAATGTGAATGACAATAATCGAACTTCAGATTTATTAGATTTAGACTATTTGCATGGAGAGGTAAATAATGAAAATGTTACTTTTTCCGTTGACAATCCGGAACTATGGGATAGTAATTATATTGAAAAGAGTTGGTCCTTTCATCCAAATACTATTTTCAATAAGGTTAAACTTACCCGTTTATTTGATGATAATCTATTAATTATAAGAGCAAAAGGGTATGTTCATACAGGAGATGGGTGGAATTTGCTGAATCTGACACTTACAGGTTTTACGCTGGACCCCTGTCATCCAAAAGAACAAAATGAAATAATAATCATTTTAGCAAAAAATAAATCGGATTTCATTCAGATCTTTGCCGCTGAAGTTAAAAAAACAATCGTAGTGTCAAAAATATAATCTAAATGTAGATAAAGGCCTCAGGTTGAATGTACTAAGAAATAATCTTATTACCATGATAAAACACAATATCAGGTTACAACCGCTGGATAAAAAAATACAGGTTAACGATCAAACACCACTCATTGATGTGTTACACGAATTTGGAATAGAATTTCCTTGCGGAGGTAAAGGAACTTGTGGGAAATGTAAGATTCGTTTATTGGATGGCGAAATTAATATCAACGAAATTCATCAACAAAAAATTAATAAACTTGATCTTTTGCCCGATTGGCGATTGGCTTGTTATAGTTTGTGCACCAGTGATATAATAATTGAAATTGAGCAGTTTAACCATTTGATTCTGGCCGACGAAAGTGAATTTGATTTTACCCCTGGTCACGGATATGGTGTAGCAGTAGATCTGGGTACCACAACGTTGGTTGTGCAACTTGTTGAATTGTCAACAGCGAAAGTACTGGCAGTAGAAACGATGCTCAATCCGCAAGTGAAGTTTGGTGCTGACCTGATTTCGCGTATCCAGGCGTGTTTGGATGGTAATGCAACCGAGATGACGCGCATCATTCGTTCAGCAATTGGATTAATGATTGAACGAATGTTGAAAAAAAACCAGGTTGAAATACAAAAAGTTACTATTGTTGGTAATACAGTAATGCAACTTATTTTTAGCAATTATGACGTTTCACCATTAGCAACTTATCCATTTCATACGAATGATCTGGGACTTAAAACTTTTGATCCAATAGCGTTGGGATGGAATTTTAAGGTGATTGATAAAATAGTGTTTTATCCCTCAATTGGCAGTTTTGTCGGGAGTGATATTGTCGCCGGAATTGCAGCCACTGGGTTGTATTTAAACGAAAAATACACGGCCTTGATCGATTTAGGAACTAATGGCGAAATTGTGTTGGGAAACAAGTATGATATAGTGTGCGCATCTACAGCAGCCGGTCCTGCGTTTGAAGGTTCCAATATCTCCATAGGTATGCGGGCCGTCACGGGTGCAATTTCATCATTAAATCTGATAGAGGGTGAAATAGTAGCCAATGTCATCGGAAACGTCAAGCCAAAAGGAATTTGTGGAAGTGCACTGGTCGATGCAATAGCTATCTTTCGAAAACTGGATTTGATTGGAATGTTTGGCGGTATCAATTCGGAAGAAAAAAGTATTCGACTTGTTGGGGACGTAAGCTTGACACAGAAAGATATTATCGAATTTCAATTGGCAAAAGCTGCAATTGCAGCCGGACTTCAGATCCTGGCTAATACACTCTCAATACAACTAGCTGATATTGATAAAATATATATTGCCGGAGGTTTTGGTAATTATATTAATCTACAAAACGTAGTTGAGACCGGAATGATAGAACTTCCGGCGGATAAGATTCACAAAATGGGTAATACAGCTTTGATAGGTGCTAAAATGTTCCTTTTCTCTAATGACGAAATCGTAGACCAAATTCTCTTTAAAACCAATCATGTAAGTTTAGAAAGCAATCCTGATTTTCAGGATATATTTGTTGATAAAATGCTGTTTCTTTAGCGTTATCGTTATAAATAAAAGGTTTTGGTGTGATAAATTGTGGATACAAATGCTACAGGTGCAATAATGCTGTCCCTTCAGGACCTTTTTTGTGTTTTTGGGATTGAGATATAAGAATGTTAATAAAAAATGCCATGAATACACTTCAATAACCTTTATATTCACACTAACATTTACCAAATTCACATTAGGCAATACTTTCGAAAAAAAGGATAGTAGTTTTGATCAAAAAAACCAATATGAAAAAGCTAATCCTATTATTACCATTATTCCTTATTTTGGTACAAACAGTACATGCACAAATTAAATGGGGAGAGTATTCACAAAGTTATCAAACGGGTTCAGACAATAATACTTCAACAGTAGCATTAATCATTGCTATACATAATACGAATGATTCTTTTTGGGTTACAAATAATAGTGGCTCGCTTCATGAATCTCTTTTAAAGGATTCTTTATTTTTGAGGAGCCGATCAAACTTTTTTATTGCAGTAAATACTTTCGATTCTACCGATGCTCAATTTTTTCTTCATGGTGTAAATAAGAAAAATGCGAATGAATATGAATTTAGGGTGCTTGAAAAGCAAGATAAAATAATTGTACCCTGGTCTGTTATTACAAAATTTGGTTCAGATATTGTTCGAGAAAATTCGATTATTAAATCAGCCGCTTATCTTGGGGGATATAAAACGAAACCTGGGTCTAAACTTATTGTTGATGTAAGGAAAAAGGGAAGTAGTAAAATCATAACAAGTGCCGTTGTTCGTTGGGTGCCTATCAGTCCTATTTTGCTCAACATATACACCGCCAACGAATTAAATGAATTTTTGAAAAGATTGAAACAGTTTGGATCAAATCGTTTATCCGTTGAAGAAATAAATAAATGGAAATCACGATACCCAACTGATCAGTTGGATGTGGTAACATCTCTGCCTAAAAAACTGAAGGTTGCAGCCACCGATAATAATTTGATATTCTATCTTAGAGCAGATATTTATAACAAAGAGCAGGTAGAATATGAGCTAATTAAAGATCAAAAGGTTTTACGTTCCTGGAATATAAATGAGTTTGACAACAGTTTTATTTGGCTTAAGAATCTGAAACCCGGCGAATATTTATTGAGAGTCCGTTACAGCATACAACGAGAACATGTAATGGAATACCCTTTTGAAATTGAAACTGCATGGTATCAGTCGGTTGTATTCAAAATCATTGTAGGTATATTAACAGTTGCTTTTTGGGGATTTATTATCTTTTTAATACTGCTTATAAAACAAAGAAAAAAAACTGCACGGGAATTGTCTAATAAAGAAAAATCACAGCTTGAATTAAAGGCTATATATGCTCAACTTAACCCGCATTTTGTTTTTAATGCGCTCAGCTCTATTCAGGGGCTTATAAACAACCAGGACATTGAGGGGGCCAATCATTATCTCTCTGATTTTGCCAGATTAATGCGTGATTCGTTGGCTAACAGTAATAAGGACCAAACCAGCCTAAAGGAAGAAATGATAACTTTGGAAACCTATTTGAAACTGGAGCAATTAAGGTTTGGGTTTAAATATGATATAAAAACCAGTGATGTAAATATTTATGAAACAGAAATACCATCGCTACTTTTGCAGCCATTAATTGAAAATGCAGTTAAACATGGTGTCTCTACCTTAAAAGAAAATGGTATTATTAACCTTGGGTTTTCAAAGCATAATAATGATATGATCGTGACAATACAAGATAATGGAGGCGGTTTTCAGTATAGTGAAAATATGGATGGTTATGGGTTGAAGCTCACGAATGACAGAATAAAATTGCTCAATCAGATAATGAATGGGCAATTTATAGAAATGCACATAAAAGAAGGTTTACCGGTTGGAACAATTATAAATTTAACGTTTAAAAATTGGTTTTTATGAACATTAACGCTGTATTAATAGACGATGAAAAACACAATTTAGAGAATCTAAATCAATTGTTAAATACATATTGTCCACAAATACATGTTTGTGATACGGCATTAAACGCTGATGATGGTAAAACCAGCATACTGAAACATCGGCCTGATATTGTTTTTCTTGATATCCAGATGTCAGACAAAAATGGCTTTGATTTATTAAGAGGATTAAATCATTATGATTTTGAAATAATTTTTGTAACAGCTTATGACCAATATGCAATACAAGCAATGCGATTTTCTGCGGTGGATTATTTATTAAAACCAATTGGTATTGACGAACTTCAATCAGCGGTTAATAGAGCTATTAAAAAGTGCCAATTGAAAGTTCAAAATCAACAACTGGAAAATCTTATTCAATTATTAAAGAGTCAGCAGAACAAAGAAGAACATCGGATTGCATTAACAACGATGAAGGAAACAAGATTTATTAAGACAAATGATATAATCAGGTGTCAATCATCTAATAATTATAGCTCTTTCTTTTTGCATGATAAAGAAGAGCTTTTAGTTTGCAAACCCATCTATGAGTATGAAGAAATATTAAAAGAATATGGGTTTATTCGCTGTCACCAATCTCACCTTGTTAATAAGAAATATGTAAGAAGTTGGATAAAGGAATATGGCGATCATTTATTATTATCTAATGGTACGGAAATTCCTGTCTCAAGAAATAAAAAAGATGAGGTAAAGAGAGCTCTGGAGTAAGTGAAATGGCAATTAGTAGTAGTCTGATTGTTGAATTCAAGTCGCTTATAAACTACCTGACTTCTTTTTCTTTTCATAGAAGTTCATCCCTCTCATATATTCGTAAACCTTGCTGGGTAAAAAGAAATCCATGTTTTTTTCGTCCTGAATGCCTTTGCGGATAAAGCTGGCCGAGATCTCTACCATGGGGGCAGCGATATATTTGATTTTGGGATGGCCTTTCCATTCACCAGGGTCGTAACCGGGACGGGGATAGATGTATAGCTCGTACTGTTCGAGAATCTGTTCGTAGTTTTTCCATTTGTGAAAGCTGGGGAGGATATCGGTGCCACAAATCAAAACAAAATGGTTTTCAGGATATTCTTCTGCCAGATAGGTCAGCGTGCGAATGGTATATGAGGGTTGAGGCAGCTTCATCTCTATATCGCAGACCTTTAAATTGGGATGCTCTTCGGTAGCGAGACGCACCAACGTCAACCGGTGTATATTTGAAAGCAGGCTCTTCTTCTCTTTGAGTGGATTGTGTGGCGACACCACAAACCAGACTTCGTCCAGATCCGTGAAACCAGCCATATAATTTGCTACAATTAAATGGCCGGTGTGAATAGGATTGAACGACCCGAAGAATAATCCTACTTTCTTATAGTTGCCCTTCATGACTACTATTTTTCGATAAACGAGGAGATTACAGCATATATCTCTGGAGTAGACCGATCGAGGTTATCATTCAAAAGTTGATAATCGAATTTATCGGCAAAAGTGAGCTCCCATTGTGCTTTGCTTAATCGTTTAGCCAAGCTTTCCGGGGTTTCGGTATTCCGCCATTTTAATCGTGCCTCCAACTCCTCAATAGAAGGGGGTAGTACAAAAACGGCCAGTGTTTCTGCGGGAAATAGTTTCTTTATATTTAAACCACCTACTACATCGACATCAAAAATAACGTGTTTTCCCTTTCCCCAGATTCTGGTGAGCTCAGATTTCAGCGTTCCATAGAAGCTTCCGGGATATACCTCTTCCCATTCAAGGAATTCCTGATTGTCGATTCGATGTTTAAACTCTTCAGGTGTGAGAAAATAGTAATCTTTGCCATCAACTTCCTCAGGGCGCTTTGCACGACTACAAGCGGATATAGAGAATTCGAGCGGTAATCCCATATTCAACAGACGGTGAACAATGGTAGTTTTTCCTGCTCCTGATGGGGCTGAGAAGACAATTAATTTTCCTTGCATATACAGCGTTGAATAGAAGTGTATTAAAGAATATTCATCAATTGTTCCTTGATTTTTTCCAGCTCGTCTTTCATCTGAACAACTAACTTCTGGATATCAGCATCGTTTGCTTTCGATCCCATGGTGTTGATCTCGCGACCGAGTTCCTGAGTGATAAATCCAAGTTTCTTTCCTTGTGATCCTTCTTCTTTCAGCGTATTGAGAAAGTAGTTGATATGTTTGTTTAAGCGAACTTTTTCTTCTGTAATATCGAGTTTCTCTATGTAATAGATCAACTCTTGTTCAAAACGGTTGGGATCGATCTTTGAAGGATCGGTCATCTCCTCGATATCTTTTTGTATTCTTTCGCGGAGGGTCGCCACTCTTGCTTTTTCGAAAGGAATAACCTCTTCTGCATATTTTTTTATCAGGCCAATGCGGTAGGTAAAATCTTTTTCTAACAACGCACCTTCTTCAATTCTGAATTTATCGGCAAGAACTAACGCTTCGTCAATGGCTTTTATTACATGACCCCATTCGTCTTCGTCAATCTCCTCACGACAGGTTTTTAGAACATCCGGCATTTTTAAAACCATAGGTAGAAGTTCTGCTTTCTCGCCAACCTCTTCGGCTAATGCTTTTAACTCATTGTAATAATGAATAGCAAGGGGTTTATTGATGGTGTAATTTGATTGGTCTCCTGAAATTTCTACGGAAAGATAAAAATCTATTTTCCCTCTTTCAAGTATTTTGGCCAGTTCAGATCTGATCTCCAGATCCTTTTCCTTGTATGTGCCTGGCATTTTAATCGATGCATCAAGCTGTTTGCTGTTAAGTGACTTGACTTCTACAGTTATTTTCTTTCCGGGAAGTTCAACAATAGCCTTTCCAAACCCGGTCATTGATTTAATCATTGGGTAGTTATTTTCGGCAAAGATACAAACCTGCGCTTTTCATTGCTCAGTTTTCTTTCTCTTCATCTTTTTTGTAGATAGTTTTCTAAAAGGTTGTCAATAAATGAAACAGTTTCTTTATATTTGGTTCAATAGAAAAAGCGTATAAGCTGAAATAATATGACAACTAAACCAAACTATAAATTCAAACTATTTACTCAACCTCCTCGTCTCTATGAGGCTATGATTGAGGATATAAGAGGGGCTAAGGAGTATGTTTATCTGGAACTGTATCGTTTTACGCAAGATAAAATAGGCATCATGTTTAGAGATGCTTTAATTGCAAGGGCAAAAGAAAAAGTCAAAATCCGATTACTGATTGACTCATGGGGTGGTACTACAAATGCTGCTTTTTTTGATGATTTGGTGAGTTTGGGAGGCGAGGTTCGATTCTTTAAAAAAATTAGATTCTCTTTCGACTTCTTTACCCGGAATCATCGACGAAACCATAGGAAATTACTTTTGATTGATGATAATATAAGTTATATCGGGTCGGCAAATATTGCAGCACACTCTTTACATTGGCGAGAGTTGACGTTGCGACTAGAGGGAGGGTTGGCTCCACTTTTTCGGCGTACCTTTAATAAGAGTTTTAAAAACTTCAACCGATATGTCTTTTTTAAATTCTCTTATAATAAAACTATTTTTCATCATGGGTATGAAATTGTCCAGGACAGTCCTTCTATTTATCGGCAGCAGATAAAAAAGAAACTTGAGAACCTGATTTTAAAAGCTAAGAAATCGGTAATTATTGAGACACCCTATTTCCTGCCGGGATATATGTTGCGTAAGCGATTGATGGATGCCGCCCGACGAGGCGTGAGGGTAGTTATTATGATGCCATGGAGAAGTGATGTGCGTTCAGTTGATTTACTAAGCAGTAAATACTTTGGTCTTTTTTATAATAGCGATGTGAAGCTACTTTTTTATCGTCCGACAAATTTACATGCTAAATGTATTTTAATTGATGATGAGGTTTTTGGGGTAGGATCTTCAAATTTTGATTATCGGAGTTTTCGTTATCAGCATGAAATAATGCTTTTCGGACGTGATGAAGCTATTGTTGCAGCCATTAATCATCATTTAAATGAATCGTTGAGTGGCTGTTCTCCATTTGATTACGAGCATTGGATGCGTAGGCCAGCCATCGAAAAGTTTTTTGGATGGCTCTTACTACCATTCAGACATATGTTTTAAAATAAAATTATTTTTGGAAGCCAGTACGGTTAGTAATTTTACTGTTTCCTGATAATAACAAACGAGGACTGAAATTCTTCAGCCCTCGTTTGTTTGTGAACTCGATTTTAAAATTATGAGATTGAGATCTCTTTTTTTACCATCAACTCTGCCTTGCGTGGTAGCGTGATTGTTAAGATACCGTTTTCAAATTGGGCCCCCACCTTTTCCTGATCAATTGAGCGTGGTAGCGTGAAAGAGCGTTCGAAAGATGTTTTAACAAATTCACGCCTGTTAAATTTCACATCTTCTTCTTTGGTCTCGATCTCAGCCGAAATCGTAAGCGTATTATTTTCGATAGCTATTTTAACATCTTCTTTGGTATATCCCGGAATAGCTACCTGGATTTGGAATGTCTCCTTATTATCGATTACGTTTACGGCGGGTTCATAGCTGCTAACTAAGTTATTACTGTTTCGTGCAAAGAAATCGTCTAATAAGTTAGCAAATGCTGGTTGATTCCATCTTACAAGTGTCATGACTTGGTCCTCCTTTTATTAATTATTATTTGTTTTTGTTTATTTTTAATGTTTGTTCGATGCTGTATTTTCAATCTTTATACCAAACCTGTTTTATGCTTATTAAATGATAAAGTATAGACAAAATGACACTATAGTATTGATAATAAGAGACATAATGGCTTGTTTGTTTGAGCCTAACCTGCTAATTTGTCAATCAGGAGGTTGTTTTTCATCGTATTAAAGCTTAAGTTTGACCCAAAATAAAATTTATGTTTTCTGAAGTTCGCACTTTACTCTTTAAAGACCTCTCTCTCGAATTAAGAAGAATGCATCATTTGAATGGATTACTTCTTTTTGTGTTAGGAACTGTATTCTTGTGCTTCTTAAGCTTTAGTAGTGGCCTCGACAAGGAAAAGTGGAATGCGCTATTTTGGATTATTCAATTATTTGCAGCTATTCAAGCCTCGGGGCATAGTTTTTCGGGAGAACATACCAACCGCCATATTTATTATTATTGTGTTGCATCGCCAATATCGGTACTGCTTTCTAAAACGATTTTTAATTTTTGTCTTTTATTAATTACCGGATTTGGATCATTTTTCTCTTTTTGGCTATTATTAGGCATTCCTTCTGCTTCTATATTAAACTTTTTGTTGATTATCATTGTTGCTTCTTTCGGTTTTGCCTCCATTTTAACATTGGTTTCGGCAATTGCATGGCGGGCTGGGCATAATTTCAGTTTAATGGCGATTCTTAGTTTTCCGGTGATGTATCCTTTTATTATAACACTGATGAAAACGAGTTTGCTTTCATTGAACAACGCATCTTTCAACATAATGAGCGGCTATGTGCTGGTGCTTTTCCTGATCTCTTTTTTAGCGATAGCATTAGGGGTTATTTTGTTCCCTTATTTATGGAAAGAGTAATTTTTGGACTTGATATAATTGTATGTAAAACATTAAAGTTGTAAAATAAATTAAGCTTTTGAATCAATGAAGAAGATGTGGTGGAAAATTTTAGGCGTCATTTTAGTGGGATACGGCCTGATTGCAGGATTGGTTGTCCCTGTTCCTGATTTGCCGGTAATTCATGAATCTATCCGAAATCTCTTTTACCATGTTTGTATGTGGTTTGCTATGTTGACCTTGCTTTCTGTTAGTGTGGTTAATGCGGTTCGTTATTTATCCGGGTTTAACATGCACTTTGATCACAGGTCGGTAGTAGCTGCGTCAACAGGTATTTTCTTTGGATTGCTTGGTATAACCACCGGAAGTCTTTGGGCTCGTGTAACATGGGGCGCTTTTTGGACTAACGACCCACAATTAAATGGTGCTGCTGTGAGTTTATTGATCTATGCTTCTTATTTTGTGTTGCGAAACTCAATGACTGATACTGAAAAAAGAGCCCGGATTTCTGCGGTATACAATATCTTTGCCTTTACAATGATGGTTCTTTTTCTTCTAATTCTGCCTAAGCTGGCTCAAGGTTCTATTCACCCGGGTAAAGGTGGAAATCCGATGGCACTAATAGGCCTGGATGCAACCATGCGACTTGTTTTTTATCCGGCTGTCATTGGATGGGTGACGATGGGAATTTGGTTGTACAGTCTGAAGTTGAGAATTCGTTTAATTAGCGAAGCAAGAGATTAGAATATGTTTCAATCTAATAAAATAATTATGTTAGAAACCGAATATCGGTAGCGGTTAAATCATCATTTTTAAGTTATCATTATGGAATCAAAAATATTTGTTGTCATTGCTGTTATTGGTGTTATTTTTATAGGTCTGACCATTTGGCTATTTAAGTTGGATCGTAAAGTGTCAAAACTTGAAAAGGATCAACCGCAGAATGTGAAGGATTAATTATTGATAGTTTAACATTTAAAAGAATATGAAACCCTTACATATCATTTTAATAATTGTTGTTATTGCCGCCATTGGCGTGGTTATAAGCACCATGGTTAATTCATCTACCTATGGTGATTTTGCTTTAGCAAAAAAGAATCAGGGTTCTGATTATCAGATCATAGGGAAGCTGAACACGAAGAAAGCCATCATCTTCGATGCGAAAAAGGCTGAAAATGGCTTTTCATTTTTCATGAAAGATAGTAAAGGAATTGAGATGAAAGTTTTATATAGCGGAGCTAAACCCACTGATTTTGAAAAATCCGATCAGGTTGTAGTTACAGGAGCTATTGCTGATACTGTGTTTGTTGCAAAAACACTTTTGTTGAAATGTCCTTCTAAATATAACAATAAAAAAACTCCTGTCTCATTTGGAGAAAAGGAGTTTAAAGAAAAATAAAAATATTTAAACTTATCTGTCAAAATATGGGCTTTTTGATGAAACACTTAATGGAATGCATAAAGTAGGTCCAACTTCTTCTCCCAGAAAGTTTAATTCTTTTACGGCTTGTCCTGCCGAAAACATAATCCGGTTATCAATGCGGTGATCAGCAGCAATGCTTACGGCTGCTCCTGCAGCTATACCCAGATCAATCGAATTGAAAGCGCAAGGAGCATCCTTAAATGCAAGTTTATCCGTACAGGTATCAAATCCACAGTTTCCACAATTATTCATACCCAGTGGTTCAATCCTGGTTGCTAAGATGATAACAACTTCTGAATTTAGTATGTTTTTAGCATCCCGGGCATAGAATTTAAGTCCATCTCCTTCCGCCATTTCGTTCATCTTTTTGGCCAGAATCTTTAAATCTTCGCCTGAAATCTTTCCAAGAATCAATGTGTCGCGACCTCTTCCTTTTGGTGCGGTGCGTGCAGCGGTGAGCATTAGATTTGCAACTTCCTGAACTGTTGTTTGTCGTATTTCATTCTCAAATTGAATAGCCATTTGCTTTTTTTGGGCTAAAATACAACAATTCTTTTGTGGAAAATAATCAGATGTTGCATAGCCAATAAAAGAGTTGAAATCAGATTTCAATACAGTGTTTAGTTTTTGAGATTTGGATTTTGATTACTTTTGCAAAAAAAATATTTTTATGCTTGATCAATTGCCCGGCGAAGAAGATCCAAAACCGATGCCTGTAACCAGACCAAAGGGATTGTTGTTTATATGTATACTTACCTTTATTTTTAGTGGGTTATCGCTTATCTCTTTCTTTTTCTGCAGCCTGTTTTATTCATACTTACCCGAAATTATAAAAAATTCACCTTTCACAAAAGATGTTCCGGGAATTGAGGGACTGGCCGGTGCAAGTATTTGGTTCTATATTCTAAATACTTTGTTATATGGTGTCAGTCTGGCAGGCGCTATTTTAATGTTATTGACTAAGAAAGTTGGATTTCATCTGTATGCCGTTTCGCAGTTGTTGTTACTGATCATTCCCATGGTGTTTATACAAGGGTATAAAAGCGACTTTTCAGGATTTGCACTAACCGGAATATTTATTCTTCTTTATGCCTCTTATATGCGAATGATGAAGTAATTATGTTTTTTACTTAAATTATATTGATTTTTTAAAAGTTGAACACGTAATTTTTAAAGTTACTTATTGAAATGAGGGTTTTTCATTAAAAGAACCTAGCGGTTTAAAAAAAAACCAAAAAAAAAGTTTGTTTTACTGCTTATATGCTGTATTTTAGCAAGCTCAATCACAAGAACTATTAACTACTACTCTAACTACTTTTGCTATGAAGACTACTGGTGAGTTTGTAAAAACATTCATTCACTGTTCTCAACCGAGACAGTTAGATTTCCTGATTGTTTATTTTATTGCCTTTAAACCCTAGTTTATTCGTTAGGGGTTTTCTGCATGCTATTATTATATTTCACAATAATAGGTAGTCATCTGATATACTTAAAAATTTTGGGCTATCGTATATGGCCATCTTTATATACACTATCACAAATCATAAATCACGCAAAACACTAATCAAACACTAATTATGAGAAAGTTTACCCTTTTGCTTGTATTACTTCTATTCGGAGGAATTCAGGCAGTTCTTGCTCAAAGAACGATCTCGGGAGTAATCACGAGTTCCCAGGATGGCAGTGCCATTCCTGGTGTTACTATTCTTGTTAAGGAAGCAACTAAAGTTGGTGCTTTAAGCGACCTGAACGGAAAGTATATCTTAAAAGTTCCGGCAAACGCAAAAACGCTTCGCTTTACCTTTATTGGTATGAAAACAAAAGAAGTTACATTAACTTCTAGTAACGATTTAAATGTTTCGTTGGATCCTGATGTTACACAACTCGAAGGTGTTGTTGTAACAGCTATCGGTATCAAACGCTCTCAAAAGGCATTAGGTTATGCTGCTAATACAGTTTCATCAGCTGATATTACAGCTACCGGTAACAGAAGTGCCTTAAATGCACTCCAGGGAAAAGTAGCCGGTGTTGAAATCTCTTCAGCATCAGGATCTCCCGGAGCTTCAACACGTGTTATTATGCGTGGTTTCTCTTCACTGGGTGGCTCAAATCAACCATTGTATGTTGTTGATGGTGTGCCGGTCAACAATCAGCAAACTGGTTCGTCACAAGACATCAATGGTGGTTTAGACTTTGGTAACCGCGGTAATGATATTAACCCAGATGATATAGAATCAGTTACAATCCTTAAAGGGGGTTCTGCTACTGCTTTATACGGTTCGAGAGCTGCTTCAGGTGTAATTGTTATTTCTACAAAGAATGGTTCTAAGGCTAATAACAAAGTAAAAGTTGAGGTTTCATCAACTACTACTTTCGATACGCCACTTCGTTTGCCGGTTATGCAAAATGAATTTGGTCAGGGATGGTATGACCGTAATGGTGGTTTATCTGATTTACAGGAAAATGGTAGTTGGGGTCCACGATTTGATGGTAAGATTCGTAAATGGGGATTTGTGGTTGATAATCAACAACAAATAAAACCGTATGTTGCTTTACCAAATAATATAAAAGACTTCTTTGATGTTGGTAAAAACTTTAATAATACAGTTGCAATCTCTAATGGTGACGAAAATAAGAGTTATTACATGTCGTTTGGTAATATCAATTCTGATGGTATCATGCCTACTGATGCTGACTCTTACAAAAGAAATAACATTTCATTACGTGGTTCTACTAAATTCTTAAAGATATTCAATGCCTCAGGATCTTTGAATTATGTAAGAAAAGACTCTAAGTATGCAGCTACAGGCCAGCAACAATCAGCTTTAGATGGTCTTTGGCAGACTCCACGTGATATTAGCCTCGTTGATATGAAGGACTATAATAACAAGTTCAATAATATCGATAACTATTTTACAATATTTGCACAAAATCCATATTATGTTTTAAGCGAACATGGAAACAAGTTTGTGGATAATAGAATTTTTGGAAATATTAGTCTTGATGCAAAAGTATTGCCATGGTTAACTGCTACTTTTAAAGCGGGTAGCGATGTTGCAAACAGTACATTAAAAACATGGCGTGCAATTACTATACCTTCAAGAGCAGATTATACCAAAGATATTGGTCGTGTAGGTGAAAATTCATATTATTCGTCTGAATTAAATACCGACTTCTTCTTATCGATTAACAAAGATTTTAGTCGTGATTTCACTTTCTCAGCTATTTTAGGTCATAACTTCAACCAGCGCGAAGCACGTACACAGACTTCTCAGGTAATCGGACTGGATATTCCATTCTATTATAATCTGGCTAACAGTTCAGCTACTCCTACAGTTACAGAATATATTTCAAAACGTAGGCTGGTAGGTGCATACGGTAGTGTTGATTTTGGATACAAAAACATGCTGTTTTTAAATATGTCTGCCCGTAATGACTGGTCATCTACATTACCATCAGCTAACCGTTCGTTTTTCTACCCAAGTGTAAGTGGAAGTTTTGTATTTTCAGAACTGTTGAAAAGTAAAGATATTTTATCTTTTGGTAAAATTCGTGCAGGTATAGCTCAAACAGGAAAAGATGCAGAGCCATATCAAATCTTTCCATATTTAGTACAAACTGCACTTTCTGATGGCTATCGTGGTTTGAATTTTCCTTTGGCAGGAGGTGTAAACGGATTTACTGTATCTAATATTATTGGTAATGATAAGTTGAAGCCGGAAATCTCTACTGACTATGAAGTTGGTACTGATTTAAAGTTCTTCAACAATAGAATTGCTTTAGACGTAGCAGTGTATAATAAAACTGTTAACGATCTAATCTGGACATCAACCATTCCTTCTACTACTGGTTTTACTGCTCAAACCCAGAACTTAGGTAAAATTACCAATAAGGGTATTGAAATTAATCTCTCATTTACTCCGATTCGTACAAGAGATTTTGAGTGGGAAGTATTTGGAAACTTTAGTAAAAACAAAAATTTACTGGTTAGTTTGACTTCTGGACTCGATCAGATTTCGCTGGGCGGAACTTCATCAATAGGTTTTGTTGCTCGTCCGGGTCAACCCCTGGGGCTGTTCGAAGGTACTGTGCCAGCAACTGATCCTAATGGCCGTCCTATTGTAAATGCTCAAGGATTACCGGTATTTAAAGATACTAAAGAAATTCTTGGTTCATCACAAAATGATTACAGAATTGGTGGAGGAACATCACTAACCTATAAGGGTGTCCGACTTCATCTCGCAATTGATTATCGTAAAGGTGGTTTGATGTATTCACGTACTGCAGAAATGATGTACTTTACCGGAAATGCACCTCAGACAACTTATAATGATCGCCAACCATGGATTATCCCAAATTCTGTTCAGAATATAGGCACCGCAGATAAACCTGTATATGTTGAGAATACAACACCTATATCAGGTTTTAGTAATAACCTGAATTTATACTACAATCAGACCTATAATGCAGGTTTAGGTGGAAGATATGCATTAATGGATAAAACATTCTTTAAATTGAGAGAAGTAAGTTTATCATATTCTTTACCTAAGAAATTATTATCCAAAACTTTTATTAGTTCAATGGAAGTAGCATTGGTAGGTAATAATTTACTGTTATGGACGCCAAACTCTAACTTATTTGTAGATCCTGAAATGACCACGTTTGGTAATGATATGAGTGGTGACTTTGGTGATTATGGCGGAACACCTTCAACCAGAAGTCTTGGATTCAACATAAAATTAACTTTTTAAATAAGAATAATTTTAAAAAAGTAATATATGAAACGATTAAAATATAATTTGGCTATACTGGTTGCCGGTATACTGATGCTGAGTAGCTGTAAAGATAACTTTTACGATATCAATGTAAACCCAAATAACCCGTCTAAGGCAACACCTGCTTTAGTTTTGCCAAGTGGTCTTGCAAGTACAGCTTTTGTAATGGGCGGATATTATCAGGCTTTAGGTGGTTTCTGGACACAACAATATGCTGAAGCTCCTGCTGCTTCGCAATGGGCTGACTGGGAATCATACAACCTGACGGAAGATGACTTTGATGGTCGTCAATTCTCGACTTTATATGCCGGTCCTCTTTATGATTATGAGTATGTACGTAAAAGTGCATCTACTAGTGGTAATTGGTCTTTTTATGCTATTTCAACATTAATGCAGGCATATACTTTCCAGGTATTGGCCGACCTTTATGATAAGATTCCATTCACTGAAGCATTAAAAGGTGTAACTACAATTCAACCACATTATGATAATGGCTCTGTAGTATATGATAGCTTATTGGCTCGTATTGATGGCGCTATGGCAAAGGATTTTACTGCCAGTTCATCTAAAAATCCCGGAGCTTCGGATGTCGTTTTCCAGGGAGATATGACCAAATGGCAAAAGTTTGCGAATACTTTAAAACTTAAAATGTATCTTCGTTATGTAAATGTTGATCCTAACAAATACAAAACACAAATCCAGGCATTGTTAGCTGCTAACAATTTCCTTACTACAGATGCAACATTTGCTTCATTCAAAGCAGAACAAACAGGTTATAATCCATTCTTTAATACATTTATTGATGGCTTACCAGGTAATGTGATTGCGAATAAAACAATGGTTGACTTTTTAACCAATGCTTCTGACCCTCGTTTAGCAAAAATATATAACGCATCTGTCAATGGTACTAAATATTTAGGTCTTGCTACTGGTGATTCAAAGAACCATTCGAATCAATCCATTAAAGACTATTCAACACCTAATGTTGGAAATGTTTCGCCTGTATATTTCTTCTCAAAAGAAGAAACGTTGTTTTTGATTGCTGAAGCTCAGGCACGATATGGTAATGCTTCGGATGCACAAAATACTTTTAATGCTGCTGTAAACGCCTCATTGCTTTCTTTAGGATTGACTGCAAACGCAGTGACCTATCCTTATAATGGCATTCAATCGATTATGGAACAAAAATGGATTGCATCAACCAATAAGAGAAGTTTAGAAGCATTCTTTGATTATAATCGTACAGGATATCCTGATTTCTTTACCAGATCTATTACTTCAATTCTGAATGGAAACGACAGACCTAAACGTTTGTTCTTCCCAGCCAGCGAGCGTAAATCAAATGCCAATACTCCGGCAAAGGTAGCTTTGACCGAGAAGGTTTGGTGGGGTAAATAATTTTAAAAAAATCATTGATTATGAAAAAAATATTATTGATAGCTATAATTGCTGTATTTGCCTTCAGTTCTTGTAAAAAAGATACTCTTGGGGTTTCAACCGTGACTACTTACCCAACCCTGAAGTTGAAAGGTGATGTTGCATCTACAATCACAGTTGGAGGTAGTTATTCGGAAAGTGGTGTGGTTGCCATGGAAGGTACAAAGGATATATCTAGTGGCGTTAAGGTAACTGGAACTGTGAATGCTGCTGTTCCTGGTGTCTATACATTAACCTATATTGCAACTAATAAAGATGGTTTCCAAGCAAGTACACGTCGTTATGTAGGGGTGGTTACTTCCGCTGCTGCTGAAATGGATATCTCAGGGACGTATAAAAGAAATGCTGGCGTATTTGGTGTGGTTACTGTTGCTAAAACAAAATATCCTGGTTTATATATTAACAATAACCCGGGTGGAGCTGCTGTAAATAATATATTTATTTATATGTTCCAGACTGATGTTAATGTTGTTAGTGCTCCATCTCAGGATTCTTCAGTTGGCGAATTTGCTTGTACTGGAGGTGTTTATCGCAATTCTGGTACTCCATCATTTTCATGGGTATGTATCAATTCAGGATATGGCACTGCTGCCAGAACTTTTATTAAACAATAATTTTAATTGAAAGACAGTATGAAAAAGATAAATTATTTAATTCTTCTGGTGTTGGTCGTATTTGCCATTTCGTGCAGTAAACCATCCTATAATAAAGAATATAGCTGGGCATATCCGGTTGCCGGTGACTGGACTGTGAAAGCATATGTTAACGGAGCAAAAATTGGCGGCCCATATGAAATTAAATCATATAACTCTTCCTTTGGAAAAGATTCAATCTGGTTTGATGATTATGCAACTACTTCTTCGAATGGACACTTCTGGTCGTTTAAGTTTAAATCGGCCGTAAATATGATTAACAAGACCTTTACTACAACCGGTTCAAAGAATGCTATTCCAGGTTACCCTATTAGTATTAAGGTTACTGATGGTGTCATTGTTGGGAAAGATAGTATTTCAATGAATGTCGTATTTGGTGATGATCCAACAACTATTTATCGATTGGCAGGTCATCGTACGGTTTCATACGAAGAGTACACGCAACAGTAATTATTAACGTTTGAAAATGGTAAAGGCTACCTCAAAAGGGTGGCCTTTACCATTTTTTTGATAACAATTATTATTGATATAGATTAAAATGGAGTTTGAGATTTTGAAATAGACGATTTTTTATTTTTTAATATGTACATATACAGCTGTTTGTATTCTTGTGTTAAATAAATCTTAATTATTTCAATAAATTTGTTTTTGTTATTGAAATAATATTTATTTTTGTTTCGAATTAAATGCAACGAATCCTTCTGTGAAAAGAAGGGGTAATTTATAAAGAAGAGGGGAGAGATTAGGCTCTGTGAACCTCTAGCAACCACAAACTAACTATTTGAAAGGTGCTAAAACCTAATCCACAAATGTGGTATTTATAAATAAAAAGAACAAATGAAAACAAACAACAACATCCTCGTCCAAAAAAGAGAAAAACCTAATCCTATATTAGGAACAGATCATGCTATTCTTTCAGCCTCTTTTTGTTGTTGTTTCTGTTGTTGCTAATCTTTTGTGATTAGTCCTTTCTAATTATTTCCTTTTTCTTAATTTTTTTCCAGAATCCATTATTTTATTTGGTTTTCTAAACAGTGTTTACTGTTAGAACGCTCTCTCGTCAACATCGGACATAGAGATTTAAAGAATGGTTTTGTTTAAAAAGAGCCTGGCTGTTACAGAATTGTAATCTGCATCTTTTAGAAAGGGATCTGCAACCACTGAGTGATGATTGCAAGTTGGAGTGGATCACAGATCTGTAGTCTAGGAGGAGCAGCGTAAAATCTGTAACAACTGGTCTGGTTGAGACCTGTCCTTGCTAGAACTAATCACAAAACATGACGTATAAGTCGAAACCAGTCAAACACTGACTGAGTCTCTGTATAGCTTTCTAATAAATCATTCTTTTCAATTAAATCTAAATCCTAAATTTAAATATTATTTATCATGGCAACACCAAAAGAGTATCGTTACGAAACATTACAAGTGCATGCAGGTTATCAGCAAGCTGATGGAACAACGCATTCGAGAGCAGTTCCACTTTATCAAACCACATCGTATGTGTTTAATAATTCTGATCATGCTGCACGTTTATTCGGATTACAGGAGTTTGGGAATATTTATACTCGTATAATGAACCCTACAACAGATGTTTTTGAGCAACGTGTTGCAGCCTTAGAAGGCGGTATTGCTGCTCTTGCTACTGCTTCAGGACATTCAGCACAGTTTTTGGCACTCAATACCATTGTTGATACGGGTGATAATTTTATCACATCTCCTTTTCTATATGGCGGAACATTTAATCAATTTAAAGTATCGTTTAAAAAATTTGGTGTCGAAGTTAAATTTGCACCCAATCTAGATCCTGCTGAGTTCGAAAAGTTGATTGACGACAAAACAAAAGCCTTTTATTTTGAAACAATCGGTAATCCTGGTTTTAATATACCCGATTTTGAAGCTTTTGCAAAAATTGGTCAAAAATATGGTATACCTATCATTGTTGATAATACGTTTGGAGCAGCAGGATTTTTAAGTCAGCCCCTTAAGCACGGAGCCAATATTGTTGTAGAATCAGCAACAAAATGGATTGGTGGTCATGGTTCAAGTATTGGTGGTGTTATTGTTGATGGAGGTAATTTTAACTGGAATAATGGTAGGTTCCCACAACTTACAGAACCCAGTGAAGGATATCATGGATTGAAATTCCATGAAACCTTTGGAAATCTTGCATATATAATAAAGACACGCGTGGAAGGATTACGTGATTGGGGGCCAACTATCAGTCCGTTTAACTCATTTTTATTAATCAATGGCCTTGAAACACTCTCTTTGCGGTTAGAAAGAACTACTTCAAACGCACTTGCATTGGCAAAATGGCTGCAAAAACATCCTAAAGTTGAATCAGTGAGCTATCCGGGTCTTGAGGGTGATCCTAATCATGAATTGGGAAAGAAGTATTTGAAAAATGGATTTGGTGGTGTATTATCATTTTTTGTCAAGGGAAATCTTGAAGAGACCAAAAAAGTTGTAGAGGGTCTGGAACTAGTTAGCCATTTGGCTAATGTTGGAGATGTTCGAACACTGATTATCCAACCTGCCGCAACAACACATTCTCAACTTTCAGGTGAAGAGCAAATAAGTGCGGGGGTATACCCAAATGCACTGCGTGTTTCGTTGGGAATTGAACATATTGACGATATAATTGCCGATTTCGAGCAGGCATTACAGAAATATTAGAAGTTTTTTAAAAATGAATAGGGTGGGAGTGAAATTTTGCTTGACAATTATATTTCAAAGTTTATCTTTGTAAGTTCAATACTCGCACCACTCTATTCTACTACCACTACTTCTACTATACGATTTGCACTAAAGAAATTTTTGGTGTTCAAAAAAATATTGAGTTTTAAATAAAAATGATTAATTTTGCCGCATGGGCTGAAAAAAGTACCCCTTTTCTCAAAAAAAAGTGTTTTATAGCCCGACGGGGCCTGAAAAAATGAACATACTGAGAGAAAAAGTGTTTTTTTTAAAGCTGACCGAACAATTTATTAACTAATCCTTAAACTATGACGTATTAAGAAGAGGAAGTATTAAACCAAAAAACGCAAACACAAACAAAACGCAAACACAAACACAAACACTAACAAAAATCATCAAACTATGAGAAAGTTAGCATTTACGCTGGCATTAATTCTGTTTTGCGGGATGCAGGTAGTTTTCGCTCAGAAGGTTGTTACCGGTAAAGTAACAGATTCGAATGATGGCACCTCCATTCCCGGAGTAAACATTTCTGTAAAGGGTACAAAGCTGGTAGCCCAGACAGGTGTTAACGGTGAATTCTCAATCAGAGTTCCCGATAATTCAAGAACACTATCTTTTTCTTTTGTAGGTTATGAACCTCAGGATGTAGTAGTGGGAAACAAAACAGTACTTAATATTAATTTAAAAGCTGCAGCAACTTCACTGAGTGAAGTAGTCGTAACCGGTTATGGTATCAAACGTCAAGCCAAAGAGCTTGGTTTTGCTACTGCAAAGGTGTCTAGTGGTGACATCACTAAAGGCGGTTCAACGAATGTTGTTAACGGTTTAACTGCAAAGGTTTCAGGTTTACAGATTAATACGGTTAATAATGGTGTTAACCCTGATACCCGTATTACTTTACGTGGTAATCGTCACCTTTTGGCAAGTAACCAGGCACTGGTTATTTTAGATGGAGTTCCTGTTTCTGCAGGTTATCTCAATTCTATTAACCCTAATGACATCGAAAATGTCCAGATTTTAAAAGGTGCCGGTGCATCTGCAATTTATGGAAACGATGCTTCTAACGGGGTAATGATTGTTACTACCAAGAAGGGCGGTGGAAAACCAGTTGTAAAATATAGCAATACCACTACTTTCGAACAGATATCTTACATGCCTAAGATGCAAACTCGTTTTGGATCAGGTTCTGGTGAAGATACTGCTGGTTATAATCCTAAATATACTTTTTGGATTGGACGCGATAGAAATACCGACCCCTATACATCTTATGAAAATCAGAGTTATGGTCCTGAATATAATGGCCAGATGGTAATCTTAGGTGGAACATTAGCTGATGGTTCAACGCAACAGGTTCCTTATAGCTATGTAAAGAATCAAAAATATAAATTCTTTAATATTGGAACTACCAATCAGAATGACGTATCATATGCTGTTGGTGATGACAAGAGTAATTTCTATCTATCTGCTCAGGATGTAAATACTAAAGGTGTTATCCCTGGTGACAAAAACAGAAGAGATGGTTTACGTGTTGCAGGTGCCCGCACTACTGGTATTTTTCATGGTGAATACACCATAGGTTATACACAAACCAATACAAATACCGCTGGTGGTGAATTCTTCCAGGGACGTGGTGTATATTGGAATGTATTGAATACACCAGGTCAAGTTGATTTGACCAAATATTCTGATATAGATAATAACAAATTTGCAAATCAGAATGGCTATTTTAATGCTTATTATCCTAATCCATACTGGGCTATCAATCACTCTCGTATTATTAATAAGAGAGACGATATTTTAGGGTCTGCAATGGTTACGGTTACTCCTGCAGACTGGATTAATATCAGTTATCGTTTGGGAATGACTTTAAATACAACACAATATAGCTCGCATCGTGATGAAGCTGATTTTAATGCATACATATCAACTGACCCTTGGGGAGCGGGACACATGGCCGGTGGTCATCCTGTTTATCTGGGTACAATGAATGCTTATAGTCAGAATTCAGGAATTTATACAGGTGATTTCTTGATTACATTAAAGAAGAAGTTTAACGATTTCGATGTTAAGGTTATTTTGGGTAATTCAATGTATAAATATGATTACAGATATCTTGATGTAAATTCAGCAAATGGAATTGTTATTCCAGGATTATATTCTGTAAACAATCGTTATGGAACTCCTGGCGTTGGTGAAGATATTCAGAGTAGAGCATCGGCCGGCGTATTTGGTGATCTTTCTATAGGATACAAAGGTTGGTTATTTGTTCATGGATCAGGTCGTAACGACTGGGATTCTCGTTTAGCTCCATCTAACCGTTCTTTTTTCTATCCTGGTGCTGATGCAAGTATCGTATTATCCGAACTAATTCCTTCCTTAAAAGATAATGCTACGTTATCGTTTGCAAAAGTTAGAGGCGGTTGGTCAAAAACCGGACAGGTTTCTTTAACCAATTATTATGCTACCATCCCTGCTTATGGTAATGGTGCAGGTTTCCCTTATGGAAATACAGTAGGTTATGTACAGAGTTCTACTTTAAGTAACAATACATTAAGACCTGAAATTACGCAGGAAATTGAAATGGGATTTGAATTAGGCTTTTTACGTGACCGTGTACACTTCGAAACCAATATTTATCGTTCACGTACAAAGGATCAAACCATTCCTGCCTCTATTTCTGCTGCAACAGGATATACCGCTGCATATATCAATGCAGGTGAATTGGAAACAAAAGGTATTGAAACAGATTTAAAGATTACTCCATTACTTGACTTAGGAGAATTTAAATGGAACTTCTCAATTAACTATTCATATACTACCAATAAGGTATTATCATTAATGCCGGGTATCAATGAGTTAGCTATTGGTGATGTGTCTTACGCTATAGTTGGGCAACAGTTTCCTGCAATAAAAGTAAGTGATGTTATGCGCGATCCACAGGGGCGTATTATTGTTGATCCTGTAACTGGTTATCCTACAAAAAATCCTGCATTAGTAAATGTAGGACATGGTAACCCTAACCATATTTTGGGTATTGTAAGTACATTTATGTACAAAGCAGTTACCTTGAATATTGTTACAGACTATAGAAGTGGTAATATGATTTTGAATGGCGTTGGTCAGTCACTTGACTTCACCGGTACTTCATGGCATTCGGCACAAAATGGTCGTCAAGACTTTGTAATACCTAACTCAGTTATTTTACAAGCTGATGGATCATACAAGGTAAATACAGATGTAGTCGTTAAAAATGCCAGCCGTGATTTCTGGGTGAATTCAGATTATCATAATGTTCAGAGTACTTATACTACAAGTGCTGCATTCTGGAAGTTAAGAGAAGTCGCTTTAACTTACGATCTCCCTGTGAAAAAACTGTTAAAGACTGATTATATCAAGGCCTTACAAATTGGTCTTGTTGGTCGTAACCTCTTGATGTTCCGTCCGGCTACCAATATGTGGACAGACCCTGAGTTTAATACTGCTTCAGGGAACTATAATCAGGTTGGTTATACTACAGAAGATCAAACTCCTCCTACCCGAGTATTTGGTTTCACTTTTAAACTAACTTTCTAATTTTTTAAATTATAAAGAGATGAAGAAATATTTTTTATTTATAGCTGCAATCTTAATATTAGGAAGTTCATGCAAGAAGGATTTTCTTTCGGTAAACGAATCAAATCCTAATATTGCTGCTTCCGTACCGGGTAACCTGATTTTACCTGCAGCCCTTAGTGCTACTGTTAACATAATGGATAACCCTAAAAACTGGGACTTTGTCTACTTATGGTATGGAATCTGGTCTATTAGTGGTGGTTACACCATCAATTCTGATTTGTCGCAATATAACATCCGTAACTCATCCTATCAGGGCAATTGGGATAACCTATACCTGGCTGCAAAGAGTTTTGATGATATTGAAAAGGCTTCTACTACAACACAAGCTTCTTATTCCTTAGCAATTGCAAAAATAATGAAGGCTTATATCTTCCAAAATTTGGTTGATCTTTATGGTGATGTTCCTTATACTGAGGCGTTTAAAGGTTCAGCTAATTTGAAGCCTAAATATGATAAACAACAAACCATCTATGAGGATTTAATTACTCAGATTGATGCTGGTCTTGCCGCTATTAAAGCCGCACCATCTGATGTTTATGTTCCTAAAGCCACTGAAGATATTATGTATTCAGGAGATATGACCAAGTGGGTTAAACTTGCTAATACTCTGAAATTGCGTATTCTTTTACATCAGTCAGGAATGGCAGGTCGTGATTCCTATATCAAGGCTCATATTACAACTGCTGGTGGTTTTATCGGTGCTGGCGAAGGTGCTAATGTTAATCCTGGGTATCTTCTAAATGCAGGCCAGATGAATCCTACGTATGCTGTTTTTTATACAGCAGCTGGTGCAAATGTCGATGGTGGATTTAATTATTATAAAGCACATGAGGACATTGTAGATTATATGTGGAATAATGCCAATTACGGTGATTTACGTATTTTTGCTTTGTTTCAACCATATAGTGGTGTTAGTTTTAAAGGTAATTATTTTGGTGTTGGGTCGCAATTGAGTCCTACTGCTTCTTCAAGTATTGGAACTGGTAATATTCAGACGTATAATCAATCAGCTCCTATCTTGACTGACGTAGAAAGTCTTTTCTTACAAGCTGAAGCTGCTCAACGTGGTTATATTGGAACAACTGCTGATGCAAAAACTTATTATGATGCAGCTTTGTTAGCTAGTTATACATACTTTGGACTGACAACAACCAATAAATGGAGTAAGGCTACAGGTGGTTCAGGTACCACGGATTATAATACGTTTATTAAGGATAATGCTGGTGATGGTAACTTTGACTTTTCTGCAGCTACTGATAAACTTAAATTGATCATTACGCAAAAATGGGTGTCTTTAAGTGGCATGGCAGGTGTTGAGATTTGGACGGATTACAGAAGAACAGGTTTTCCTACAGGACTACATTGGTCAACTACAAATGGTGTTAAAAACACGACACCTCCTATCAGGTTGCTTTATCCGCAAAATGAAATCTCAAGAAATGGTGATAATGTTCCTGCCATTGGTAGAAACGCAGCTGATCTATTTTCTGCAAAGATTTTCTGGCAAAATCGATAAGGTATTAGCCATTAATAATAACGATTAATAACGAAAATTATGAAAAATAAAATATTGATTGTGATTTCTTTTTTGGTAGGTACACTGATGTTTAGCTCCTGCCTGAAAGATAAATTGACTGAAGATTGGACTTCTTCTCTTAGTGGAAAAATGTATGCTCAGATTGTAAATGCTGGTTTCCAGTCTTCTACTATTGCTCCTTCTGCTGCCGATCAAACTATTCGTGTGTTTGTTAATATTGCTACAGATGCATTACCAACTAAGGATGTAACTCTAAACTTGACAATTGATGCAGCTGCCTTAACTGCATACAATACTGCAAATGGTAAGAGTTTTGTATTGTGCCCTAATGTCACTGTTTCCTCGGTTATAATTAAAGCAGGAACTCGAAATGGTTATGGTTATATTACATTGAAGAGTGCTAATCTATTGGATTTGACTAAAACATATGCTGTTCCTGTCTCAATTTCAAGTGTAAGCGATCCCAATGTTATAATTGCTAGTAACTTTAAAACTGAAATACTTCAGGTTCCTGTTGCAAATCAGTGGGAAGGTAGCTATAAATCAACTGGTCATTTTGACCATCCTACCTCTCCAAGAGATTTAAATTCGACAAAACGGTTAACAACAGTGGATGCTACAACTGTTACAGGCCCTCATTCTGATCTTGGTGGTAGTGGTTATACAATTACTATTAAAATCAATCCAGATAATACCTGTATTGTAACTCAATATGCTGGTGGTGTCCTACTAGGAGAAATGACTCCTGGTGCAGTTAATAAATATAATCCTGAGACAAAAGTATTTACTCTGAATTATCGCTATAGTGGTTCAGGTGGTTATAGGACTGTATCAGAAACACTTACGTTCCTGAATAAATAGTTTCATGTAATCTTAAATTATTAAATGGACCAATTTTATTTTGAGAACATTTGGTAAAAGAAAGTAAGTGCTAAAAGAAAATGAACTCTTGGACAATTTTAATTGTTCAGGAGTTCTTTTTTTATGTATGCAAGCAACTTGTTTTGATTATTATTTGCTAAAAAATGAAATGGTAGGAAGCAATGGGACTTATACTTACTCTATAGGCTAAAATATTTGTTGTCTTTATTATTAGTTGATCAATAGAAAAAAATAGTTAAAAAGTTGGTATTACCTTTTGGAAAATTTTGGATTAATGAATAAAGGTATAAGGATTAGCAAATATAGAGCTACTTCTGGTACCTATTTTACTAAAAAGGTGTGTTGATTAATATTGGAATGACTAAGAGTTTTGTTTAAACTAGAATTACTACAAGTACTAGAACTACCTACTTAATTATTAAGCTATAACCGATTCTTATCTATCCAAACGCAGGTATATCTGCAAATTTGAGTTCGAGAAATTTTTTAGGGTATGACCTGATTTTTTTCTAAACTATATAAATATAATATTTATGAATGTAATTAGAAGGCTTATAGATCCTCTTCTTAATTGTGATGAAGCACTTATTGAACTTTGTAAACAGTTAGGGGTAAATATTTCGAATAGTTCTATTGAAAAATCATTAGAAGAACATCCTGATTATCCCAGTTTATTATCATTAAGTGATGTTTTAAAGAGCTATGGTGTGGATAATGTGTCAATTAAAACAGCTGATGATAATTTGAGAAATATTCCTTCGCCTTTTATTGCTCAAATAAAGAGTGTTTCAACTAAACAGGATTTATTTAGTGTTATCTATAAATTTGATACATTTTCCATGCGATGGTTTAATCCTGAAACACATAAGCGGGAATCTATCTCTCCTGAAAACTTTTCAAGAATATTTACAGGGATTGTATTATTTGCTGAACCATCTGAGGATGCTGGCGAGAAAAACTATTTATCAAATCAGAGAAAAGAGAAAATAAATTATTTCATTAAATTGGCAGCAATATTAGCTATTCCTGCTGTTACTTTAATATTTTGTTTGATTACTTTCCTTAATTTCGGAATGGCTTCCTTTAACATAGCTATTTATACATTACTTACTTTATTTGGTTGTATTACTGGATCGTTGCTTTTGTTTTATGAGATTGACCAATATAATCCTGTATTACAACAAATATGTCACGCAGGGAAGAAAACAAACTGTGGTGCAATATTGAATTCTAAAGCCTCCAAAATATTAGGTATTAGTTGGAGTTCTATAGGCTTTTCTTATTTCTTCGGAATCTTATTTGCTTTATTAACTACTGGGTTGCATAATTCATCTACAATCTTTTTAGTTTCTTGGATAAATGTATTGGCTTTGCCCTATATTATATTTTCTGTATACTACCAGTGGCAAGTAGCTAAAGAGTGGTGTGTATTGTGTTTAACGGTGCTAATAATCTTAATCTTACAATTTGTAACTGCATATTTTGGAGGATTTCATAGATTGATGAGTGTAACAGATGTTACGATAATGGAATTGATTTCAATAGTTTTTTGTTTTTTAATTCCCTTTTTAGCTACTAACTTATTAGTTCCAGCATTCGAAAAGGTAAAGGAAAGCCGAAATACTAAAATATCATTACAACGGATAAAGCATAATCCTCAAATTTTTGAAGCATTGTTGATAAAACAAAAAAGGATTAAAGAATCGACAGAAGGATTGGGTATAACATTAGGAAGTCCCCAAGCAACCATTAAATTGATAAAAGTATGTAATCCATATTGTGATCCATGTGCTAAAGCCCATTTTGTTTTAGAAGAATTATTGCATAATAACTCAGGTGTACAATTACAAATAATATTTACAGCTACGGGTAATGAAACTGATGTTAAGACTCCTCCTGTAAAACATATTTTGGCCGTTGCCGAAGAGGGTGATAACCGTACTTTTAAAAAAGCATTAGATGATTGGTATTCAGCAGAAAATAAAGACTATAATAAGTACGCGAAGAAATATCCGACAAATGGAGAGTTACAGAATCAAACGGAAAAAGTAAAAGCTATGTATGCATGGTGTAATAAATTAGAGATTAATTACACTCCGACTTTTTTTATAAATGGTTATCAATTACCTGAAATTTATGATATAGCTGATTTAAAATATTTTCTTTCTGTTTAATTCGCGATAATAATGGAAAGAAATACTCGATATCTAAACTAGATATTGTTTTATATTTTTTAATTTAAAAATTTAGTAAAATGAAAAAATTAAATCTTGAAGAATTAAAAAACACTGAAGTATTGACAAAAAGTCAAATGAAGAGTGTTTTCGGCGGAATGAATTCTATTGGTCACAGTTGTATTTGTGATCTAGAGTTGAATGGACAAATTGTACCGGGAGGATGGTGGTGTCCCGATACTCTTTACGGAACAGTAACAGGAAGTGAATGTGTTACAAATTGTAATAATAAGTATGTTCCTCAAGGCTATACTGTTGTTGGCTCATCTACTTCACCAAATTATTGTTAAAATACTTTTTTGAATTATCTAAGCAAGGGGGCTTGAAGTAAAATTCTTTGCCCCTATTTTCTTAAAAATAAAACTTTCTAATAGCAAAAATAATGAAGATGTATTATCTTCTTCAATTCTATTCCTTTTAATATGAATAAATTTTGGTTTTACAAGCAACCAAATGCAATGGATTGTGGTTCTACCTGCATAAGAATGATTGCAAAATATTATGGAAAAAATTATAACTTAGAAACACTTAGAACGTTAGCAGGTTTTAATAAACAAGGAGTCTCTCTATTAGGAATTAGTGAAACTGCTGAGAAAATTGGTTTCAGAACCAGAGGAGTAAGAATCACTTTAGATAAAGTGAGAGAAGTTTCATTACCCTGTATACTTCACTGGGATCAAAATCATTTTGTAGTACTCTTTTCGTGTTCAAAAACAAAATTCAAAATAGCAGATCCAGATAAAGGTATTCTTAATTACGATATTAATGAGTTTACTAATCATTGGATTTCATCCGAAAATGAAGATCATCAGAAAATAGGAATAGCTTTATTAGTAGAACCCACTCCTACATTATATGAGCTTGAAGGCGAAAAGGAACATAAGCTAAGTTGGAAAGTAGTACTACAATATCTAATTGGTAGTAAGTGGCAATTAACTCAAGTATTTATTGCATTAATTATCGCTTCTTTAATACAGCTAATCTTCCCTTTTCTAACTCAAAGCATTATAGATACAGGTATTAATTCACAGAATCTACAATATGTACTAGTTGTCTTATTAGCACAATTGATGCTGACTTTCAGTAAAACTATCGTAGAATTTATTAATAGTCGCTTATTGTTAAGGATCTCTAACATTTTAAACCTACAGATATTATCAGACTTCTGGATAAAGTTAACGAGGCTTCCAGTATCTTATTTTGACATACATCATACCGGAGATACCCTACAAAGAATTGGAGATCACAAGCAAATTCAAAGTTTCCTCACAGGTACGGTCTTAAGTACCCTTTTCTCTGTATTTAACTTCGCCATTTACGGAATTGTACTAATTATTTATAATGTAGAACTATTTTTTGTTTTCATAGCAGGAAGTATTATCTACTTCGCGTGGGTTCGGATGTTTCTTCGTATAAGACGAAAACTTAATTATAAAACATTTCATCTTTCTGCTAAAGAAAATAATGCCACATTACAATTAATTCAAGGCATGCAGGAAATTCGATTAAATAATGCAGAGAAACAAAAACGATGGGAATGGGAAAATATACAAGCTTCTGTATTTAAGTTAAATTTTAAAAGTTTGAACTATAGCCAATGGCAGCAAGTTGGTGCTACTTTAATTAACCAGATTCAAGGAATAGCCATAAGCTTTATTGTCGCAAAGCTAGTAATTGATGGAAAATTGACACTTGGAGCAATGTTAGCTGTGCAATATATTATCGGTCAATTGAGTGGACCTATTCAACAATGGGTAGGTTTTATACAAAGTGCGCAAGATGCTAAAATTAGTATGGAGCGATTAAACCAAATTCATCAATTAGCCGACGAGGAAGATTTAATGAAAACCTATGTTTCTACATTGCCATTAGATAAAAGTATTTTATTGCACAAAGTAACTTTTATTTATCCAGGAGCAGGTAATGAACCAGTTTTAGAAAACATAAACTTACATATTCCAGAAAAAAAAGTTACTGCAATTGTGGGGGCGAGTGGAAGCGGTAAAACTACATTGATAAAACTCCTTCTGAAAATTCATGAACAATATGAAGGAGAAATAAGAATTGGTGTAAAATTAGATGATAAATCTCGGGGAAATCTAAAAGAGGGAGTAAAATTCAGTTTTATTAGTCATCCTTACTGGCGAAGTGTTTGTGGAGCGGTAATGCAGGAGGGATATATTTTTAACGATACAATTGCTCGAAATATTACTGTAGGAGAACAGAATATGGATTGGGACAAATTAATTAAAAGTTGCAGACTTGCTAATATATATTCATTTATTGAATCGTTACCAAATGGATTTTATACGAAATTAGGTGCTGAGGGTACTGGAATGAGTCAAGGCCAAAAGCAACGAATCTTAATAGCACGAGCAATTTATAAAGATCCTGAGTTTCTCTTTTTTGATGAAGCGACCAATTCCTTAGATGCTAATAACGAAAAAGTAATTGTGGAAAACCTAGAGATGTTTTTTAAAGGAAAAACCGTTGTTATAGTCGCTCATAGATTAAGTACTGTCAGAAATGCTGATAAAATTGTAGTATTAGATGGAGGGAAAATAGTTGAAGAAGGAACTCATGAAAACTTGACGAAAATTCGAGGAAAGTATTATGAGTTAGTAAAAAATCAATTAGAATTGGGGAACTAAAATAATCATCATGTCAACCAATAACAATATAGGATTATCAACTGAATCTTTACAATCAGCAAATGTCAACAATAGATTTTCTGAACGTTCTGATGAAGCTCAAGAAATTATAAACCAAAAACAAGACTTTATAGAAAAGTGGGCTCTAGCTATCTTTCTGTTTATTTTGCTTTTGGGTCTGAGCGGTACTTGGTTTTTTCGTTATCCTGATATAATTGAAGCAAATGCGGTGTTAACTGGTTTTGATGCACCTACGGAAATTATTCCTTTGCAAGCAGGAAGATTGACAAAACTATTTGTGCATAATAATCAACAACTACATAAAGGGGATATGTTAGCTTGGATAGAAAGTGATGCTGATACTCAAGAGGTTTTAGATTTATCAGAAGAATTACACTATGGAGCAAAATTATTATCCACAGGAAAGTCGTTGAATGTATCAAAGATATTTAGTTTGAAATTCAGAAACTTAGGAGAGCTACAAACTGCTTACCATAACTTTTGTGCTTCCTTACAACAGTTTAATGATTATAAAACTAACGGATTTTATGCAAAGCGAAAAATTTTATTATATAGAGATATATTTTATTTTGAAAATATTGGAAAAAAAATAGAAGAACAAAAAAGCCAAACAGAGAGCAATAATGGGTTAAGGTCAAAGACATTTGACATGAATGATCATTTACTAAAGAGGGAAGATATTTCTTTTGACGACAATCAAAGTACAAAGATGACTATTCCTCAATTAGATGCTAATATTATTTCTTATAAAATCCAGATTAGCGAAAGGCAGAAAGAATTAGATCAACTTAATCATGATTTTTTGCAACAAAAAAATATTTTGGAGCAAGCATTACTTGCACTCAAAAGCTCAGTAGATGATTGGATTCTAAAATACACATTGCAAGCACCAATGGATGGAATCGTAGTATTTGCGATGCCAGTACAACAAAATCAATTTATTGAAAAAGGAAAATTATTAGGTTTGATTAATCCGCAAGTTGCTAAGTTTTATGCTGAAATAAAACTTTCTCAGAATATTTATAGTAAAGTAGATACTGGAATGCAAGTACAATTACGTTTTGATGCCTATCCGTATCAAGAAGTTGGTTTCGTTAAAGGTACATTGAACTATATATCAACGATTGATGTTGACAGTGGCTTTTTAGGCACTATTCGGTTAGATAATGGATTAATAACAAATCAGAATAGAAAGATTCAATATAAAAAAGGATTAAAAGCTCAAGCAATTATTATTACAAAGAATATGAGATTATTGCAGCGATTGTACTATAATCTTTTTAGGTCAATCTCTCCACAGAAGTAATTGTTTGTGATTTTATATCAAAGAAGTTGTTTTGCAGTCCTAAAATCTGTAAATTACTTTTATTCTTATGTGAATTTATTAATAGTGATAAATGATTCAAATATGTATTCAAGTTCTCTTGTGTGTTTAGAAATTAAAAAAAAATATTTATTATTGGAATTAATTATTAAAATGGTATATTTATTGTGTTTAATTTACGTTAATATATTTACTGGCTTGTCTTAATTGGTTTATTTTTAATTCATAATCTTAAAGTTAAATGGTATGAAAAAAATTGTAGTCTTATCGATTATCTTATGTGCTTTCTATTTTACAGGCCTCAGTCAAAAGCTTGATGGCCCCGTCCTGAAAAAGGAGTTAGTAGGTAAATATGAAGGCGAACAGAAAAAAGGCCTTGCCAATGGAAAAGGCACGGCTACTGGAAAAGATTCTTATACCGGTGAATTTAAAAAAGGTTTACCAGATGGTGATGGTGTTTATACCGATAGTCTTGGTAATGTCTATAAAGGAACTTTCCGTTTGGGAAAGAAAGAAGGAAAAGGCGAGTTTACACCAGCTCCCTCTTCAAATGAAAAGCCCATGATTGGATTTTGGCAGGATGATAAATATGTTGGTAAGGTAAAAATAGATCCTTATGAGATTACTAATAAAACTGGAAGCGTTTCTCCTAGAATTTACAGTACCGGTCCTGGTAATAAAATTGAAATAGATGTATTGGATCCGTATGATAATAGTTTGGTAGATGCAAATATTTTCATGATTGGTCAAGGAAATAGTCGAAATGACACATCATATCATAAATATTTTTGTGAAGATGCAGTTTTTCCTATAGAATTTGATATCAACTACAGCTGTAGAACTAAACTTGGCGGATCAGCAATGGTTGCAAGTACAATTCGTATTAAACTGAATAAGCCCGGGAGTTGGATGATTACTTTAAAAAACTAGAAGTACTTTTCATTTAGCCGTCTTTCCAATTAAAGGGAGTAATTATTTTAATAAATGGATTTCTCTTTACAGTCAGAATGACGGCTAGATTTGAAATGAAGTATACTCACCATTCGTCTTTTTATTTTAGTTAGAAAAATTATGTTTTATATATCATACTAATTAATGGATACTTCTATGAAAAAAATTGTCTTATTATCATTTATCTTGTGTGCTTTTTATTTTACTACGTTAAGTCAAACTATCGAAGGACCTGTTCTTAAAAAAGAATTAGCAGGTAAATATGAAGGGGGGCAGAAAAAAGGCCTCGCTCATGGTACCGGTACAGCAATAGGTATAGATAGCTATACAGGTGAATTTAAAAAAGGGTTACCCGATGGCGATGGTGTTTATACAGATAGTCAGGGTAATGTGTTTAAGGGTTCGTTCCGATTAGGAAAAAAAGAAGGTAAAGGCATATTTACTCCAGTTCAATCAGCTAATGAGCAACCAATGATTGGTTATTGGGAAGATGATAAATATGTTGGTAAGGAAAAGATTGAACCTTATGTGATTTCTAATAAAACAGGTGCTTGTAATCCACGCATTTATGCAGCAGGACCGGGGAATAAAATAGAAATAAGTGCAATAAATCCAGTGAACAGTAGCTATTTAGGAATTAATATTTTTATGATTGGGAAAGCTACCGATCGGTATAGTAGTGGACGCTATTATTATGAAGAGTGCAGTTTCCCTATTGAATTTGATATGAATTATAATAGTAGTAATAAATTAGGTACGGCAATGATTGCAAATACTGTTCGTATTAAAATTAATAAACCAGGGAATTGGGTTATTACGTTGAGAAATTAAACTGATTTCACAGAAATCCTTAAAAGGAGGGGGCTTTACATATACTGTAGAGTTCCCTCCTTTTTTGTTAAGGGCTGTAATCTATTTTAGTATCTCTTGATTTTTGACTTAAAAAAGCGTATATTTAGTGTATCTAATTCATGTTGATGGATATCTTGAATTAGTTTTCCGGGCTTGTTAATCGTTGTTCATATTTAATGGTTTGTGAAATGAAAAAGCTTGTAGTATTATCGGTCCTTTTCTTCGCTTTCTATTTAATTGGTTTTTGCCAGAAGCTGGAAGGTCCTGTACAGAAAAAGGAATTAGTTGGTAAATATAAGGGTTCACAGGTAAATGGACTGGCTCAGGGTAAAGGCACAGCCATTGGAAGTGATACATATTCAGGGAAATTTAAAAAGGGATTGCCCGATGGGAAAGGTATCTATACAGATAGCGTTGGAAATGTTTTTAAAGGCACCTTTCGGAAAGGAATGAAAAATGGAAAAGGGGTCTTTATTCCTGTACAATTTTCAAAAGAACAAGGAATAACCGGGTATTGGCGTAATGATCGATATACCGGAAAAGAGCAGCTTATACCTTTTGAGATTTCAAATAAGACAGGTAGCGTTACACCCAGAATCTATACCACTGGTCCAGGTGATAGAATAGAATTAAGTATTATTGACCCGGTTGATAATAGTTATATAACATCAGGGTCTGTTTTCATCACAAAAGGTCAGGCTACTTTTAAATTGTATTATGGATGCTATTTCTATGAAGATGCTATTTTTCCTATAGAATTTGACATCCATTATAACTGTAGAAATAAAATCGGCACCTCAACAATAGATAATACAATACGGATTAAAATGAATAAACCCGGAAATTGGATCGTTAATCTGAAGAATTAGCCATATCTCATCGTAATATAGATCATAGAGCGAAATTGGCTCATGAAAAGAAGTCTCCTATGGTCTATATGACTCGCTTGAGATTACAAATCTGTAGTAGCTAAGACCTTTTATTAACTAAATAAAGAGGCTGTTTCAAAAGTCTGAAATAGCCTCTTTATATTAGAGCATTTGATAAAGCCTTAATATTAAAATCTCAGAAGGATAAAAATTCTTTTGAGACTGTCTTTTCTGTTCAATGTTTTATTTCACTTTTAAAGCATCCAGTTTTGTTTTCTTAACTGCAATCTGTTTTAGGTAGACTGCCAGATTTTGCTTACTAACAGGGATACCTGGTGGCGAGATTAATTTTAATGGGTCGATAGCTATACCACCTCTGTAAACACGGAAGTCGAGATGAGGACCAGTTGCTAACCCTGACATACCTACATACCCGATGACCTGTCCCTGGCTTACATGCGCTCCTTTATGGATACCAGCTGCAAATCCTGCAAGGTGCATGTAGGTTGTTTCGAATGAGGCCGTGTGTTTTAATCGGATCGTCTTTCCTCCTCCTCCGGTAAATCCTGCCTGTGTTACCATTGCTGTTCCAATTGCATGAACCGGCGTACCTCTGGGGGCTGCATAATCTACCCCATGATGAGGTCGGCGAATACGCAATACCGGATGAAAACGGCTTTCAGAAAATCTGGAAGATATCCGTGTAAACTTAAGTGGGGCCTTTAGAAAACCTTTTTTTAAACTATTACCCTTTTCATCAAAATACCCTATTGTGCCATTGTCGTTATACTTAAATGCATAATATGGTTGTCCATTATGGTAAAACCATGCCTGATGAATGCTTCCAAGGCCGATAGACTTATTGTCGACGTAGAGTTGATCATATTCTACTTTGAATTGATCGCCCTCCTGTATGGCATAGAAATCGATGGACCATTGAAAGATCTCTGATAAGGAGATGGCAAGATTGGGGTCGATCTTTAATGAACTGAAGGTATTCCATAAGGAACCGGAAATCTTTCCGGAGGCCTCAACTGTTTTGATCTGAACATCTTTTTGTTCCTCACGAACCTTTATAGAGTCCTTCAGTGTAAATACCACATAGGCTGTATCGGAAGGTTCATATATAAAATAGAGTGCCTTTTGTAGTTTGTCGTTGGTACAAAGCACAGTGTATCGATTTCCGGCACGAATCTTCCGTACATCGAAAACAGTGTCGCTTGCTTTTCTTAACTTGTCAATATCACTTCCTTCAATGTGATAACGTCCCAGAATAGATGAAAGATTTTCACCTGCCTGAACCTCTCCTTTATAAACATGGAATGAATCGACAACAATGCCAAATTCAACTCTGGGTTCAGGAAAATAGTTATCATCACTTAATTTTTTTACTGGTCGTAAAAAGCTAAATGCTATGTAGATGATAAGTGCAGTTAAAGCAAGTAAGAATATAATTTCAAGAAACCGTTTAAATCGATGTGACATAATAATATTTTAAAAGATGATTTAACATGTTATTGTACCATCTTCATTTCATTGATTAATCGTTTTGCACCTGCAAATTTATCAATGATGAAGAGACAGTATCTGATGTCGAGAGTGATATTTCTGCACTGATCAGGATCATACATTAAATCACTCATCGTACCTTCCCAGTTGCGATCAAAATTTAGTCCAAGCAAATTTCCATCAGCATCTAAAACAGGGCTGCCCGAATTCCCTCCGGTAGTATGGTTTGAAGCGATAAAACCTACATGTAGACTGCCATCTTTATCGGCGTACGGACCAAAGTCTTTGGTTTTATAAAGGTGCTTTAACTTTTTCTCAACCACATAGTCGTAAACATCAGGATTTTCTTTTTCCATAATACCATCTAATGTAGTGAAGTATTGATAACGAATGCCATCAGCAGGTTTATAATCGTCAACTTTACCATAGGCAACGCGCAACGTTGAGTTTGCATCAGGATAGAAACGTTTATCGGGCTGCATCTCTATTTGCGCTTTCATATAGATTCTTTGTAAACTATCTAATTGTATCTGAAGAATTTTTAATCTTTCTGATCCTTTTGTTTCAAGTGAAGCCCTCGATTCAAAGGCAATGTTAAAGAGCGGGTCTTTGATGATTTTGCGATAGTCTTTTTGTTTGAAGTCGTTTAAAAGAGCTGTAACCTTTTCCTGACTGGTAAAGAATGACTGTTCAAAGAGCTTATCAGCCATGCTCTGATAGTCATCTTTATACTTTTTAGCAAGTTCGGCAAGTACGGGTGGCAGATATTTTGAATCCATATCTTTTACCACTGTTTTAATCAGATTGGCAAAGATTTTTTTGTCAATAGGTTGATAATAATCTTTAAAGAATGATTGAGAACCTCGTTTATAACTTTCAATGAGTTTGGAGATCTCTTCAGGTTTAGCCTCTTTATTTTGACAAAGTGTTACCAGTTTTGCATATCCATCAGCATAACTGACGGCTTCACTTCCCACGATTCCTTCTGTGAAGTAGGCCGAAGCCAGACTTAGTGGTGTCATCTCAGCATAAATATCTGCAAATACAGGCAATAGCTTCCCATATTGTTCTTTGTTTTGTGGAGTGGCGTTAACCCAATCGGTAAATTGTTTTTCGTATTCCTGCTTCTTCGTTACTCCATTGAGTCGTTTAATTCCTTTGCTCTCACCAATCATCTTTTTCCAGCCATTCGCAATACCAGCATTTTTTGCTGCATATTGAATTCTAACCAACGGATCTTGTTTCTGGAATTCATTCATAATGTTCAAACGTGTATCTCTAAGCTTGATGGATACAGGGTTGCGGATTTCGGCTTGCAGTTGAACTGCTTGAGAGGGAATATACTCTTGTGTCCTGCCTGGATAGCCAAACACAAATGTAAAGTCACCTTTGTTTACTCCTTTCAGAGAGATCGGAAGCGAATATTTGGGCTTGTAAGGAATATTTGTTTTAGCATAATCTGCAGGGTTACCATTTTTATCGGCATAGATTCTGAAGATAGAGAAATCTCCTGTATGACGGGGCCACATCCAATTATCAGTGTCGCCACCAAATTTGCCAATATTGCTGGGAGGTGCACCGACTAAACGGATATCTCTAAAAGTTTCGCTGATCATTAAAATATATTGATTGCCATAGTAAAATGGGCGTACCCGTGCTTCATAATGGGTTCCTTTAATTGCTGCTTGTGCAATTCGATCACTGTTCTGAAGAATTATTTTATTCCGTTCTGCCTCGGTCATCTCTTTCTTAACCCCTGCAATAATTTGTTTGGTGACATCTTCCATCCTAACCAGAAAGGTGACAGTTAATCCGGGATTCGGTAATTCTTCCTCCATCGAATTCGACCAGAAACCATTGGTCAAATAGTCATGAGCCAAAGAGCTATGTCTTTGGATGGATCCATAGCCACAATGGTGGTTAGTGAGCAGGAGGCCTTGATCCGATACTACTTCACCGGTACATCCACCGCCAAATTGAACGATTGCGTCTTTGATAGAAGTTTTGTTGATGTCGTAGATATCGGAAGCAGAAATGCGCATTCCCATCTCCTTCATCTCAGGTTCATTGAGCTGTTGTAATAGATACGGTAGCCAGATGCCTTCTTTGGCGAATAAACTAAATGGTAGAAGGATGAGCGATATAAGTAACGTTTTTATTTTCATGTCCGGCTTGATTTATTTTGCTTTTACAGCGATAGTCTCAATTTCAATCAATGCCCCAAGTGGAAGTTTTACAACACCATAGGCTGCACGGGCAGGAGCATCAACACTATAATATTTTCCATACACTTCGTTCATGGCTGCGAAATTGTTCATGTCGGATAACAAGCAAGTCGATTTCACTACATCCTGAAAAGAATAACCGGCAGCATCAAGAATAGCTGCAATATTTTTCATTACCTGTTCTGTTTGCTCTTTGATGTCTCCTTCAATGATTTTGGAAGTAGCGGGATCAATAGGAATCTGTCCGGAGATGAATAGCATTCCGTTAACTTCAACGGCTTGACTATAAGGTCCGATAGCCTTTGGTGCAAGTGCTGTAGCAATAATATTTTTCATGGATAAAGAATAAAATGAAATTAGGTTGATCAGTTTCAAAAATACCTGATTTTCCTGAATAAATTACGAGAATATTGATGAAGTTGATATTTCTGTTGCTTCTTCAAATGAAATCATTGCATTGAATAGTTTGATGCTTTGAAAAGAAGCCAGATCGTTTAACCGAATATCAGAAGGGTGAATTTTTTTTAGTTGAATTAATGATGCTCTTCGAACACCTTTGAGTAGTGGTTGTAGTGGAGTGATCCATTCATCTCCATTCCACAAGGCAATATTGCAATAGCTGGTATCCGTTAAAAGCTTATTTTTGATGATTAAAATATCGTCAGCATTTTCTCTCATTGAGAATAGCTTGTTTATTTCAGTTCGCTGAGCAAATTTATGGTGATAGCTTAGTTCGTCTGCTTCAATGATTTTTAATGATTGAATCGATCTTTTCTGATAGGGTTCAAACTCAGTCTTTTCTATTTGGAGTCCATAAGTTACCCTACATTTCCAGATGCCTTTCTGGGGTAACGACAATGATGCGAGATGTCTTGAGAGATTGGCTGACTCCTTTAAACCAAATAATTCAGTGCTTGCTTTATCCATTCTCTCCTGATGAAGCGATAGAAGCAAGGGCTCTCCATTTTCAATGCGGATGGTTTCAATTAATTGGTACATATACTTTTTCAATCATTTCCTGATATTCATGTTCACAAATACTATTTACCGTAATGCCTCCACCCGAATGATAGAATAATGATCCTCCTCTTTCTTCAACAAATCTGATCATAACAGCTGAGTCAAGATTCTTACCATCAAATATTCCGAATACACCGGTATAATATCCTCTGGGTTCACTCTCGGCTTCTTGAATAATATCGATTGTCTTTTTTTTAGGTGCACCTGTAATTGATCCGGCAGGAAGCAGCTTGCTGAAGATTGTGCCAATTTCGTTCTGCCAATCGGGCTCAAGATCGCCTGCAATTTCCGAACTTACTTGCAATAACGTTTTCTGATTTGTGTTTATGGTGTCAAAATACCTGAATCTTTCAACCCTTACCTTTTTTGCCACCAGGCTCAGGTCGTTTCTGATTAAATCGACGATGGTATAATGTTCAGCCATCTCCTTTTCATCATGTAAA
Organism: Bacteroidota bacterium; assembly: GCA_013390605.1. GTDB lineage: Bacteria > Bacteroidota > Bacteroidia > Bacteroidales > Cfx3-03 > Cfx3-03. The sequence continues at coordinate 233,318 of JACAUB010000001.1, forward strand.
ATGATCTGTTCAGCATTCTCAAGCGTAGCATCGATCGTTCCTTTCATCGGAAATGAACGGATGACATTATCATGAATAATTACAAATTTCTCAGGCGAGTAGACCGCAAACTTTTCATTGATCCAAAGTTTGTAGGGAGCCTTACTGTTCATGAAAAAATCTTTTAAATTCAGATTCGAGTGGATGGGCGTTGTAAAAGTGAGATTCGTTAAAAAGGAGTTGCCCAGCCTTAGATTTTTCATGACAATGTCGAAGCCACGTTGATAGATATCTCTTGAAACAGGGTGTTTTGAGAATTGGAAAGGAGGGGTGATTGATTGAGCAGAAGGTTCGAAATTACGGGTTCCGTTTATTTCAAAACAAAGCACAGTATTATCGATCTGTTGCAATGGGATAATGACCGAGTTTTCCATTTTATAATCGATAACAAACAAAAAAGGGGTCGATGTCGTCCCTAGTTTGTTCATTAGCTCAATACCTTTAGCGCGGAATGGAATTTCGCTGATCATAGGTGGTTATAAAATGTGGAAACAAGCCCTTTTTGAGTTAGATTAATAGAGGTTGTCGCGGAAATCTTTACGTTTAGTTAACTTAAGATCCTGTAATAGGTTTGATTTTGCACGTATGGTGAAATCCCAGCTCTTCATATAACCCAACGGAATCCAGTTGAAGCGGATTTCAAAACAGTGTAAATCACGGTTAATTGTAAATGAGGTATATGAAATTTGACTATGCAAAAAGTCGTATCCTGAAGTAAAGGTGACCTTCCATTTATTGGTAATACTGATGTCGCCATTAAACATCATTGATTGAATCAGGTCATTTTTTATTTTGCCGGTACCCGGATCTTTGGTACTGGTCATATTAAAAGTGTAGTTAACACCAAAAGTCCAGGCATTCTTCCAATCAATATAGTTATTTGGGTTTTTAATGATATCGTTTTTTTCAGCAGTTGTAGCTTGACTATCATCTGCAGAAGGCATTAATGATTTTTTAGGATCTATACCTGTGGCTGAATTAGTTGTATTGTCTGGCGTTTTTTTCTTGCCGCTATTACTTGAAAACTGATGGCTGAGACCAAAACTCCAGTTCGAATTTTCATAACGTAAAAGTTTTCGTTCCATCTCCCACTCAAACATATTAATGTCTTGCTTAGATCGTTTATCGTACGCATATGGATCCCAGGTTCCTGAGAAATTGATGTTTGTGTTTTTAAAGATAGGGGTGTTGCCTGAAACAAACACTTTTGACCAGCGCAATGAGTCGCGCGACATGTCGTAATTCGTAGAGATATTCAACTGGTCAATAATTTTAATCTTTCTTGTTCCAGTTATGGTATCTTTTTTATCCTTGATCAACATTTCCAGATTGTTGCGAATATTGAAACTAATACTTCCCGCTTTATTGGCCGAGGGAGATCCATAAATAGACTGTTCGAAGATGGAATATTTTTGTACTGTTCCCAGATTATCAGTTTGGACTTTCTTGTAATAACCAAAGCTGGCAGCACTAAAGTCAGGCTTGAAGCTATAACTTATCGAAGGCGCAATTACATGACGGATCGCTTGGATAGCAGCACTTTTTTTAAAGTTAACCCGGCCATATAACGTAGTGTTCATAGAAAGGCTATACGAAAAATCATGCGATGCTTTGAATCCCTGTAATGTATCGATGGCCACATAAGCTGTATCGCGTGTAATACCTGCCTTGTTTTTATAGGTTGTATTTTTCCATTTCTTATTAATGTATTGCAGGTACCAGTTTTCAGTTAAACTGATTGAGTTCGAAACGGTAATATATTTGAATAGTTTAAAGGTAGAAGAGATTGGAATACTATGTTGTGCTCCGTTTTTAAGTTTCTTAAACATCCCTTTCTTCATCAGCAGAGAGTCGTAGGTATCAAGTTGGTTCGTTGCTGTTAGGCTATAACCAATGCTGATATCTTCATACCACCCTCTTTTACCTGATCCTTCTTCTTTTCTGAATGGAAACCATCGGTTTGCAGAAACAGAGAGGTCGGGCAATGTAACCGACACCTGTTTTGTAATGGTATTTTGACTATGCCGGGCACTAGTTGAAATAAAGATTCGGTCGTCAATAGATGTTTGATAAGATATACTGGATGAAAAAGTATTTGAAAGATAATTTCCAACAGTGGTAGGATTAAATTTGTTGAATTTTGAAGTCTGGATATTTACGTTTGCAGAAAACCGGTTAACAGGGTTTGCTTTAGAATCCTGCGTATGCATCCAGTTTATAGAGAAGTCTTTACTTTGTTGGTAATCGGGAGCTCCTTTTTCACCCAAAATATTTACTGCATAACGCAAATTAAAATTCCCCTGATATTTATAACGTTTAAAATAATTCATGGTAGGATAAATTGCCCAACTACCTCTGGTATAGGCTTCAGCTTTTATCTGAGCATCCAGATTGTCACTGATTCCCCAATAATATCCAAAGTCGCGAAGGTAGAACCCACGGTTTCCTGATTCTCCAGGTGAAGGCATAAAGATTCCCGACATTCGTCCGTTTTTATTTGGAAAAAAACCAAAGGGAACGCCAATGGGTAAGGGAACATCTTCTAAAACCATATAGGCCGGCCCTGTTATGGTTTCTTTATCGGGGATAACCTTAGCTCTCGAAAAGCGTAACTCAAAATGGGGATGTTCCAGATCACAGGTGGTATAACTACCATCCTTTATATTCGTGACATCGTTGGCCATTTTCTTAACCTGCTTGCCATGGATGTAACCTTCTCCCTCTTTTGTAACAACTCCTTTGATAAATCCTTTCTTGGTTTCGTAGTTATAATCAAGAATTTTGGTCTTAAATTCCGTCCCGTTATCTGAGAAAACGGGTGTTCCGATTTCTTTTCCGGTGGTGTCTTTAACACTTCGGGCATGAGCAATCGACTTATCAAAATCAATCTCTATGGTAGCAGCTTTTAAATTTGTTTTTTGATATTTAATTTCGGCATCGCTGAAAAGGAAGGCTTTTTTATCTTTAAAATCAAAGGTCAACGAATCACTGGCCTGGTATTCTACTTTTGCCTTCAGCTTATCTTTTGATTTGGCAATAGAGTCGTTCTGTGCCTTGATTTTAATGGAATCGACAACCACTTTCTGTCCTTTAACAGGCTTTCCAACTTTCTGAGTAGTAGGTTTCACAACTTTCTGAGCATACATTGGTTGCGAAAAAGTTGTGATAAGTAATGCCGAAAATATAATTATGAATAATCGCATGTTAAAAAATCCTTGTCATTAATGGTAAATACCCGGCTATGGATTCGTATATTTGTACAAATGTCGAAGGTATAACGAAGGATTTGATCCTAAATTGCACCTTTTGCCACGGAAACAGTATAAACTTGCAAATACAATGCCAATATAAAACATTGATTTGAAGTTTGATAATGCTTTCGGGAAAGTATTTATTTCAATGTTCAAAGCTAATAAAATCTGCTCAGGTGAGGAAATTCGTTTCATATTTAACAGTTATTATTCTTTTATTCATTTTTCAGAATCAATTATATGCGCAACGAAAAAATCAAGTGCATAGAATTGTTATTGATGCAGGGCATGGCGGTCATGATCCCGGAGCAAGAGGTAAGAGCTGTCGTGAAAAAGATATTACCCTTTCAATTGCTTTAAAAACGGGTAAGTTGATTAAGAAAAATTGTCCGGGGGTCGAAGTAATTTATACCCGTGAAACCGATGTCTTTGTAGAATTATATCGTCGTGCCCAAATTGCGAATGAAAATAAAGCCGATTTATTTATCTCTATTCATTGTAATGCCAATCCTTCTCCCTTTCCTTATGGAACAGAATGCTATGTAATGGGACTTCATAAAAGTGATGCAAATCTTGCCGTAGCCAAAACTGAAAATGCTTCTATTCTTTTAGAAGATAATTATTCTAAAAGGTATGATGGCTTTGATCCTAATTCACCCGAAGCTTATATCATCTTCAATCTCTTTCAGAATGCCTATCTTGACAAGAGTCTGGATTTTGCCAGTAGGGTTGAAACCAATTTTACAGCCCATACGCAAATGCCTGATAGAGGCGTAAAACAAGCCGGTTTCTTGGTTTTATATAGAACTACAATGCCAGGTGTTTTGGTAGAGACCGGATTCATTTCTAATACAAAAGATGAAGCTTTTTTAATGTCGCCGAAAGGTCAGGATAGAGTAGCTTTTTCTATTTACAGGGCCTTCGATGAGTATCGCCGTTCGTTTGATCCTACACTGCCCAAAGGAAGTACCAGTATCGTGTTTGATGATTCTCTTTTTCAAAGTCATCCTGCCATTCGACGACTTAAACGACAGGAGATATTGTTAGCTGGTAAGTCCGATACGGTTTCAGACATGGAGAACCGCAAGAGTTTAGTTAATGCAGCTCAAAAAAATATCTCAGGTTCAGAAAAAGATAGAAAGGATAACGCCATTCATGAAGATAATTTGCCACATGTTAGTGAAAAAACTGATGTTGTTAGTCAAAAGAAAAATTCAGTTCCTTCTGAAAAAAATCCAAGGCTAGTCATTAAAGTCGACTCAAATAATCAGAAAACGAATCGGTTTAAGATTGATGAAACACGAGTTAAAACAGATGAGCCAAAAGTTGTAGAGAAGCCGGTCCCTGCTAATACAACTCCTGAAAATATAAATTCAGGCATAACTTTCAGGGTGCAATTTAAAATAAGCAGTGTTGAGCTTTCATTAACCTCGAAGGAGTTTACTGACATTCCAAACGCCAAAGTATATGTTCAAAATGGTGTTTTTAAATACACTGCAGGTGATGAAGCTACATCTGCAGCCGCTGATCACTTGCGACGAATCATTGCAGGTAAAGGATACAAAGATGCCTTTATTTTACCTTTTTTTAATGGAAAAAGGATAACGATGAAAGAAGCTTACGAAATGATGAAGAATAAGCAGTAAATTTGCATTTCAAAATGCTTTACTTAAAGATTGACTTATTTCGCGGAAAGCATTCTTTGAATAGGAGATTCTTTAAATTTTCAACAGACCAATAATTCAATATTTATACATGAAACTGTCAAGAGAAATAAGGATAGGAGCAATGTTTATCATAACAGTTGCAGTCTTATATTGGGGTATTAACTTCTTAAAAGGGAGGGATGTCTTTACCACAGCGCGTAAAATTTATGCTAAATATCCAAGTGTAGATGGTTTAGTTAGATCTAATCAGATAACAATTAATGGATTAAATATCGGAAAAGTATCCAGAATTGAATTTCTAAATGATACTTCGCATAGCATGATTGTGGAAATGAGTATTACGCATAATGTGCCCATTCCCAAAAACTCGATTGCCCGAATCTATAGTTCTGATCTGTTAGGATCAAAAGCTATTTCTATAACATTGGGTAACTCTACTGATTTTGTTCATGATAGAGATACGATTCTATCTGAACGAAAAGCATCATTACAGGATGAGGTGACAAACCAACTTGTACCTTTAAAAATAAAAGCAGAAAAGTTGATGGGTTCTTTTGATACGTTGATTACTTCGGTTAATTCCGTAATGAATAAAGAATCTCGCGAAAACCTGATTAAGAGTTTTGCCGGCATAAAAAAGACAATAGACAATCTGCAACGATCATCTTCAGCTGTAGATACGATTGTCTCAGGTCAAAAAGGGCGGATGAGCAAAATTATTGCGAACATTGAATCAATCACTACTGCTATTAAAGGAAATAACAAGCAGATCTCATCTGCTATAAAAAACATCTCTACTATTTCTGATACCCTGGCAGCTGCAAATCTGTCGAAGACAATTGTTACCACTCAAAAGGCGTTACAAAATTTTGAGGCAATTACTGATAAGATCAATAAAGGGCAAGGATCTTTAGGCTTGTTGGTTAATAACGATTCATTGTATCATCAGCTTGAGGGTTCATCAAAAAGTCTGAATCTTTTATTACAGGATATGAAGACTCATCCTTCGCGGTATGTTCATTTCTCTGTATTTGGAAAGAAAGATAAGAAATAGGTTGTATTCGTCATTCTGACGACGAACACATTAAATATTGTACGTCACTTCGATCGAAGGGAGAACATCTCATGAAAAGTATTACTGCTTTTGTGAGGTGTTCTCCCTTCGATCGTAATGGCGTATGCTTTATAAAAATATAAATCTCTTCAAAACAGATGTTATAACTATTCCAATCTGCAGGGGAGACTCGGATTTTCTTCAGGGTATACTCAGGGGTTATTCACCCCCTAGAGGTGCGAAAAGGGTGGAGATACCCTGGATATGGGGTGCAGATGGGGTGCATATACCCTTCTTTATGGGGCAAATTTTCATATCATATAGAAGCTAAATTCCATAGAGATGGAATGTTTGAATTCTCACTTTGTAAGAAAAAAATCAGTCGGGAAGATTGATGAGAATATCAGTATGGCGAGGTGATAAAACGGACTATCCCTCGGCTTTTCTGATAGATAAGGTGTGAAACAAAAGGTTATTTAAAAACATCCTCTTTCTTTAAGGGGCGCCCAACTTCAATCCATTTGAAGTCACGAAGTAGTTTTTCGTCTTTCGGCAATTCTCTTAACGGGTAAAGAACGGAGACCGGCTTTTTTATCCATGTTATCTTTTTGACTTTCCCGGCATCGTCCATGTAAATGATTAAATCACTTGCAACAGCTTTATTAACACCTATCAGTGCTTTATCATCCTGCCTGACATAGTATAACGACTCCGCACTCCCATCCACATTGATTCGATAAATTTGATTCTTCCTGAAGAATCCTGTCATGGTTCGCCCCTTTATCTGGTTGAACCCATCTAATGAATCACGCGAAGCTATGAAAGCAGAGCTATACATCTTTAATCGTGCAAGTTCTTTGTTGGCTGTGAATAGTTTAATTGTATCTGCTGTGAGTTGGTTCTTTCCCGACCAAATCACAGGTGAATGGTAAAGGTTTAAAACAGAATCTTTGGTTACAAAAACCATTGAATCGCACATTCCCTGAAGACTATCCCTGAAGAATTTAACCTTATGAAAAGCAAATAGCTGCCTGGTATTATGTGCAGTATCGAAAGTCGCCCTTAATGTATCGGCATGAAGAAATAGAGAGTCTTTTTTCTTATCAATCATGATGGCTAATGCTTTCTGGGTTAGAAAGCCGAACCCTTTTTTATTCCAGACCTCACCGTAGTTGCCCTTGAGGATAATATTGCTGACAGTATCGGTTATCTTGACATTCCTATATCCTTTTCCAACATCATTCTTACGATCAAAATAGATACTATCTCCTGTTAAAACACGTTTTTCATTGATGACTTTCGCATTCTTCATTAAACTGCCAATATCTGTGGTTGTGTTATACCAGCCCCTTTCGCAATACAGATCCTGATCTTTTCCTTTTATGGTAGTGGGGCCTTTAAATTCGGCTTTTTTTGTTTCGGTGTAGTAATTCATCGAATCACTAAGCATCTCATACCGTTTGTTTTTCAAAACTACATTATCATAGAAAACATACTCTTTCTTGTCGGTATAATAAAATCCCCTCTTGCTCGTAAGCCGATTCTCTTTACTGGTTACAACACCACCTGTTTCATAATAAGCGGCATTGGTATTTCGGTTATAAAACAGGTAATCAGATGTTAAAGTGGTTGTCTTGTCTACAAGTTTAACAATCTTCCCGGTTACCTTGGCAATTTTTGTATCTCCGGCATAATCTATTTGGTCGCCATAAAGGTTTAAGGTGTCGCCTGATTTGATTCTCACCCGACCATAACAATTGATATTGTTTACGGATTCGTTAAGCAAAGCACTATCACAATAAAGATAGGCACCTTCGTGCTCGAAGATGGCATTTCCATTAATGTGCTGGATGCCTTTGCTCATAAAATCATCATAAGAGGCCTTGTCAGCACTAACAAGACGTATTTTTTTAGATTGAGCATTTGAAGATGCGGCAATCAATAGAAGCAGGATTATCAGAATATTTTTTCTCATCATGAGATACACTACAACAAAATTGGAACCAAATTCTTTGCAAATATACTATTAATTGGAGCATCATGAGGCGGTTGGTTTCTTACACTTTTTCAATGACAAGGGTCATGATGAAAATCTGAAGTACTGTAACCTTTATATCCTGATACTTCGTCATTCTAATAATTAACGTCGTTTTGATCACAGGTGTAGTTTCGGTCTTAGGGAGAGATCTGCTTGAAAATGCAATACTACTTTCAGGAGATTTCTCCCTATAGGTAAAACGGATGGGGTTATTGACATTGGTTTGATATATGGGGTGCTATTACCCAACGGATAAAAGCAAAGAGGATGCCTCGTAAATAGAAGCATCCTCTTTAAATAAAATGATAATGTGCGATTATTTTAGCCCACTCCGTTCAAGCAATGGATCGATAGATGGTTCATTACCACCGGTAAATCGTTTATAAAGGATCATTGGATTTTCAGTACCACCACGTTCCAATATGTTTTTTCTAAATGAATTTGCTGTTTTCTGATCAAAGATTCCATTCTTTTTGAAATAGCTGAAAGCATCAGCATCTAATATCTCAGCCCACGAATAGCTGTAATAACCTGCCGAATATTCTCCATTGAAAATATGACTGAAGTAGGTGCTTCTATATCGGGGAGCTATTTCTGGAATAAGACCGATGCGACTAATTGATTGCTTTTCGAATTGTTGTGTGTTGATTGGAGCCTGATCAGTAACGGTATGAAAATCCATATCCAATAGCGAAGCTGCTAGTTTCTCAACCTGTTCAAAGCCTTGATTGAACTTTGCACTGGCCTCTATCTTCTGAAGCAGACTTTGTGGAATTACTTCATTGGTTTTATAATGACGGGCATAAACTTTCAATACCTCGGGTTGTGAGGCCCAGTTTTCCATCACTTGTGATGGGAGCTCTACAAAGTCGCGATATACTGATGTGCCCGAAATGCTGGGATAGGTACAGTTTGTTAGCATTCCATGAATTGCATGTCCAAATTCATGGAAAAAAGTACTGGTTTCGTCAAAGTTAAGCAATGAAGGTTGGTTTCCACTTGGGGCTGGCGAATTTAAAACCAATGAAACAATAGGTGAAACAAATTTATTGTTCTTTACGTATTGGGCTCTGTAGTTGGTCATCCATGCACCTGATTGTTTCTCAGGACGAGCATAATAATCCAGGTAAAGAATGCAGAGATGTTTTCCATTGGCTTCAGTAACCTCATATACATCAACATCGGGATGATATTTTGGGATGTCGTTTCTCTTGATGAATTTCAGGCCGTAAAGCTTATTGGCGGTATAAAAGACACCTTCGCGAACATTTTCAAGCTTAAAGTATGGACGAAGGGCTTCCTCATTCAGATCGTATTTTGCTGAACGTACTTTTTCTGAATAGTACCACCAATCCCAGCTTTCTAACTTGAAGTTGTTGCCCTCCTTATTGATCATCTCCTGTAATTCGGCAGCCTCTTTTTTTGCCGCAGCCAATGAAGGCGTGTAAAGTTGCATCAATAATTTGTAAACATTTTCAGGCTTTCCGGCCATCGTTTCTTCAAGAATGTAATCGGCATACGACTTGAAGCCAAAAAGGTTGGCTTTTTCAACTCTTAATGAAACTATTTGCGAAACGATCGCATTATTATCATTGCTGTCGCCATTATTCCCCTTATTCAGATATCCTTTGTAAATCTTTTCACGTAGATCTCGACGCTGCGCATTCTGAATAAATGGAATCATGCTGGTTTTGCTGAGGGTGAAAAGCCATTTATTTTCATATCCCTTTGCTTTTGCAGCCTCGGCTGCTGCATCTATGATTGATTGTGGTAATCCGGCCAGATCCTCTTTCTTGTCGAGGACGAGTTCGAATTTTTTGTTTTCGTTTAAGATGTTTTCCCCAAATTGGATGGTTAGTAAGGATAGTTTCTGATTGACTTCCCTTAAACGGTTTTGTTTTTCAACAGATAAATTAGCACCACCTCTTACAAAACCCAGGTAAGTATTTTCAAGCAGCTTTGATTGCTCTATGTTTAATTTGAATTGCGCTTTCTTTTCGTAAACTGCTTTTACTTTCTTAAATAGATCGGCATTCAGACTAATGTCGTCGTCTTGTTTTGAAACAAGAGGGGAAACCTCTTTTTGTACAGCTTGAAGTTCGGGGGTGATATTGGCACTACACAGATTGTCTAAAACAATACGTGTCCGTTTTAATAGATCTCCACTAAATTCCAGCGCTACAATGGTATTTACAAATGTAGGTGCAGCCGGATTTGAAATGATTTTCCTGATCTCAGCTTGTTGTTGTTTGATGCCCTCTTTGATGGCGGGTAAGAAATCTGTCGATTTAATTTTATTAAAAGGAGGGACTTCAAAGGGTGTGCTGTATTTCTGGAAGAATGGATTCGACCTTGAATCTTTTTTTTGTGCCATTACAGATAGACTCATCATGACAAATAATAGGAGTGGGGTAAAAAGATATTTTTTCATGTTATTTTTAAATAGGATGAATAGAAGGGTGGATCTTGAAAAGACTTATATGAATCAGCTTATTTGCTTGTAGATTCTTGATGCAAAGCAGTGTAAAAAGTTTAGTGTTGCCTCTTTCGACTCGATGAATCCCATATGGCCAACATCTGCCAGTATTAATACTTCACAGTGTTTGGGTAAAACTGACTGTTCTAACGCTTTCGAGACAGCCATTTTACTATCATCCTTGCCCAGAATAAAGAATACGGGCTGTGGGGTTATCGCTAAGAACGCAAGCTTAGATTCGCGATCACGCATCCCGGCTTGAGCAGCAATGATAGAGGGGGCTTTCATCGTTCCTGCTATTGTCTGTAGCTGTTTTATCTGTTCGGGATATAGCGATTTGTTTTTCTCGGCAAACAGATCGGGGATGAATTGGTTTACCCACGAGATATAGTTTTTTCGAAGGATCGTTATTACACGGTCGCGATTTTGTTTCCCTTCAGCTGTGTCAGTATCGGCATGCGAATGGAAAAACCCAAATCCTTTTACTTTCTCTGGGTGTTTCTCTGCCAGATGGATTGCTACATAACCACCCATTGAATGACCGGCAACTACACATTGTTTAATCTTCAAATGGTTTAATACTGCATCAACACTATCAGCCATCATCTCCATGCTGTTGATCTCTCCCAGATCGCCTGACTCACCATGCCCGGGTAAATCTATAGTAACAACCTGAAATGTAGCTGATAGTTCTTTGCTAAAATCGTCCCAGATCTCAAGTGATTCAAGAAAGCCATGGAGTAGAACAATAACTTTACCCAGCCCTTCCACTTTATAGTGGATGGGCTGGGATTGAAATGTGATAAAATCGTTCATGCTATTTTGCCATTATTGCTTCTACCTCAGCAACGGTTTTAGGAATGGGTGTTCCCAAAACACGACTACCGGTTTCGGTAACCAGTATATCATCTTCAATGCGGATACCACCAAAATCTTTATAGGTTTCCACCTTGTCGTAATTAATAAACTCAGTAAACTTACCCTCGCTCTTCCATTGATCAATTAATTCGGGGATAAAATAGATGCCGGGTTCGTTGGTAACCATGAAACCGGGTTCTAGTTTACGACCAAATCTTAGGAATGCAGTACCAAATTGTTCACTGGGCCTAAACTCGTCATCGTATCCAACATAAATTTGACCAAAACTCTCCATGTCGTGAACATCTAGTCCTAACATGTGTCCCAATCCATGAGGTAAAAACATGGCATGTGCACCATTTGCAACAGCCTCTTTAACATCACCCTTCATGATGCCTAAATCTTTCAAGCCTTGTGCAATCGTCTCTGCTGCAATAGTATGGCAGTCACGATAAGGTGTGCCAGGTTTGGTTGCGGCAAAAGCATTTAAGTTAGCGGCTAATACTATTTCGTAAATCTCTTTTTGGCGTTGATTAAATTTTCCACCTACCGGACATGTTCTGGTAATATCCGAAGCATAATGCAAAGCCGACTCAGCTCCGGCATCTACTAAAAGCATTTGTCCCTCTTTTAAGATGTTGTCGTGGTTATGATTATGCAATGTCTGTCCATTCACACTTAAAATTACAGGAAAAGAAACCGGACCACCATACGAAAGGCTAATCCCCTCTATTGTTCCGGTGATGACTTGTTCTTTTATTCCGGGATAGGCCATCTTCATGGCGGTGGTATGCATTTTATAGGCAACATCTACCATGCTTTCAACTTCGGCAATCTCTAACAGATCTTTGACAGAGCGAAGTTTTATAACGGCATGGGTCAACTCCATGGAAACCGCTTTCTTTAATTGCGAATGGTGGATGCCGAGCCACTGTTCGAGTTGAATCATTGTTTCAGCCCGATAAGGAGGTAGAAAATGAACTTTTCTTCCTTTTTGTAGCGCGTCTTTAATGAACGCTTCAAGATTGGCAAGTGGAGCTGTATTTGTTACTCCGACTTTTTTAGCCTGCTCTTCAACAGTGGGCTGTGGTCCCATCCAAATGATGTCGTCCATATCAACATCATTGCCGAAAATATAATCTTTTCCGGATTCCAGGTCGATAACACCGGCAAAGTCGGGATGATCAAGACCAAAGAAATAACTGAAAGTACTATCCTGACGGAATGAGTATGTGTTAGCAAGATAATTGAATGAACATTCCTGATTACCGGGGAAAAGTAATAATCCCGAGCTCATCTCTTTGCGCAGATTATTACGACGATTAATATAAGATGTGGTTGGAAACATGTGATTACAATATTAAATGATTGTTTCCAAAATTACTTAAAATTAAAACGAACCAATTCGAAAAGATGAAAAAGAATTCAGTACTGTTCTAAAAAGGGATTGTCAATATTTTTTGGTTATATTGAAATTAAGGTAAGAAATAGAATGAATGAGCAGGTTTAGATCAACTGGTGCGGATGCAGAACGTCATTTTAACCACTTGGGCGAAATCTTCCGAGCGTATATTTTAGTTTGATTATATGTATTAATATATTGATAATAAGTGTATTATATGTGTGCCTTTTTTTACAAGTTGCCTAAATGTTACGATGGGCATTTAACAGATAATTCAGCTGAAATAATTAAGACTTTCTGGCTTTTTAGATTTTAATATATGGACCTCAAAAGAATTTATTGGCATTATCAAATATTAATTTTGAAATTATATTATTCATGAAATGAGTATGTTAAGAAAAAAATATTCTAAATAATAAGATAAAACCTGCTTATAGGAATCATTATCTTATTTTTGCAAAAACTTAATCATGTATCTTTATCAATCAGATAAAAGATTTTAAAAGAATGCAAACCAGGTAAATCAATAAATATGTATTCATCAATTACAAAAAAAGTCATCATGTCGCTTGCGGGACTGTTTTTAATAACATTCCTACTGGTGCATCTGGGCCTAAACCTGACACTGTTGTTTGATAAGTCTCGGGAGGTGTTTAATTTAGCAGCCCACTTCATGGCAACAAATCCACTAATCAAAGTATTCGAAGTCGTCTTATTTGGTGGTATTCTGATTCACATCTTCTGGGGAATCACGCTCTTTTTTCAAAATAGAGCTGCACGGCCTCAGCAGTATTATGTTGGTAACAACTCACAGCAATCTGTATTTTCGAAATATATGATTCATACAGGTGTAATAATTTTGGCTTTCCTTGTTCTCCATCTCATGGACTTTTGGTTTAAAGCTAAATTTATTGGCGGTATGCCTGAAGTTTCGATAGATGGAAAAACATACGAAGACATGGGTTTATTGGTTGTTGAGAAATTTAAAAACCCAATTTTTGCCTCTATTTATGTTGGCTTTTTATTACTATTAGGCTTTCATTTAGATCATGCTTTTCAGAGTGCTTTACAATCGATTGGTATAAACCATAGCAAGTACACTCCATTCTTCAAAGCGTTTAGCCGTATTTTGGCAATAATTATTACGGTAGGCTTTATTGCAATTCCTGTGGTTGTTTATTTTACCTTTTAATCCAGCAGAATTATGTCAGTTTTAGATTCAAAAATACCTGATGGTCCGGTTTCTCAGAAATGGACTAAATATAAAGCAGATGCAAAGTTGGTAAATCCTTCCAACAAGCGTAAATTGGATGTTATCATCATTGGAACAGGGTTGGCAGGTGCTTCGGCTGCTGCTTCTCTTGGCGAACTAGGATATAATGTAAAAGTATTTTGTTATCAGGATAGCCCACGTCGTGCACACAGTATCGCTGCACAAGGTGGTATCAATGCTGCAAAGAATTATCAGAATGATGGCGACAGTGTTTACCGACTATTTTATGATACTATTAAGGGAGGCGACTATCGTGCCCGCGAAGGAAATGTTTATCGTTTAGCAGAGGTTAGTAATAATATTATAGATCAATGCGTTGCACAGGGTGTCCCATTTGCTCGTGAATATGGCGGACTCCTTGATAATCGCTCTTTTGGCGGTGCTCAGGTTTCGCGTACTTTTTATGCAAAAGGACAAACCGGACAACAATTATTGTTAGGTGCTTATAGTGCACTGAATCGTCAGATTGCAAAAGGAACGGTAACTGTTTATTCGCGACGGAATCTTTTAGATATTGTGACTGTTGATGGTAAGGCACGTGGTGTTATTATCCGTAATCTGGTAACCGGAGAGATTGAACGTTATTTTGGTCATGCCGTAGTGATTGCTTCTGGTGGTTATGGTAATGTTTTTTATCTTTCTACCTATGCTATGGGTGCAAATGCTTCACCGGCATGGATTGCGCATAAAAAAGGTGCTTACTTTGGAAATCCTTGTTATGTTCAGATTCACCCAACCTGTATGCCTGTTCATGGTGAATACCAGAGCAAACTAACATTGATGAGCGAAAGCTTACGTAACGATGGTCGTATCTGGGTGCCAAAGAATCTGAAAGATGTTGAACGCATCCGTCGTAAAGAATTATCTCCAAATGATATAAAAGAGGAAGACCGCGATTATTATCTCGAACGTCGTTATCCTGCCTTTGGAAACCTTGTCCCTCGTGATGTTGCTTCACGTGCAGCTAAAGAACGTACCGATGCCGGTTATGGTGTTAATGATACAGGATTAGCTGTTTATCTTGATTTTAAAGATGTTATCTCTCGTATAGGGAAAGAGGCTGTTGCTGCAAAATATGGTAACCTTTTCCAGATGTACGAAAAGATTAATGACGAAAATCCTTATGAAACGCCTATGATGATTTACCCTGCAACACATTATGCAATGGGTGGTCTTTGGGTTGATTATGAGTTGATGACAACCATCCCCGGTCTGTTTGCAGCTGGTGAAGCTAACTTTTCAGATCATGGAGCCAACCGTTTAGGTGCTTCAGCTTTGATGCAGGGATTAGCTGATGGATATTTTGTTCTTCCTTATACGTTGAGTAACTACCTGGCCGATGAAATTCGTACCCCACGTATGTCTACCGATATGGAAGAGTTCGTAAAAACAGAGCAAGCGGTTAAAGATCGCGTTGAAAAGTTTACCGCTATAAAGGGAACTGAGAGTGTTGATAGTTTCCATAAACGTTTGGGAAAAATAATGTGGGACTACTGTGGTATGGCTCGTAATGCTGAAGGCTTAAAGAAAGCCCTTACACTCATTCCGGAATTAAGAAAAGAGTTCTGGAAAAACGTAAGAGTACCCGGAGGCAATGATTACTATAATCCTGAAATCGAGAAAGCCGGTTATGTTGCTGACTTTCTGGAATTGGGAGAACTTATTGTTCGCGATGCACTTCATCGTGAAGAGTCGTGTGGTGGTCACTTCCGCGAAGAATTTCAAACGGAAGAGGGCGAAGCACTTCGTAACGATAACGACTTTGCATATGTTGCTGCATGGGAATATAAAGGTGAAAATAGTATTCCTGAACTTCACAAAGAGACGCTTAAGTTTGAAGCTATTGAACTGAAACAGCGTAATTATAAATAATCGTGAGGTATTTTATTTGTGAACCATTAAAATTGAAGCTATGAATCTCACTCTCAAAATATGGCGACAGAAAAACGCCAAAACAAAAGGTAAATTTGAATCGTTTAAACTAAATGATATTTCGCCAGAAGCCTCTTTTCTTGAAATGCTTGATATTTTAAATCAACATTTGATTGATGAAGGAAAAGAACCTGTTGCGTTTGATCATGATTGCCGCGAAGGTATCTGTGGTACTTGCGGATTATATATTAATGGACGTCCTCATGGTCCCGAAAGAGGCGTTACTACTTGCCAACTTCATATGCGCAAGTTTAAAGATGGCGATACCATCGTGATTGAACCATGGCGTGCTAAAGCTTTCCCTATTGTACGCGACCTGGTAGTTGACCGTTCAGCATTCGACTTGATTATGCAGGCTGGTGGGTTTGTTTCTGTCAATACCGGTAATGCGCCCGACGCTAATGCAGCCCCAATCCCTAAGCTTGATGCTGATCGTGCTTTCGAAGCCGCTGCTTGTATTGGTTGTGGTGCCTGTGTTGCCGCTTGTAAAAATGCCTCTGCAATGTTGTATGTCTCAGCAAAGGTTTCTCACCTGGCACTCTTGCCACAAGGGAAAATTGAAGCTGCCGAGCGTGTACAGAAAATGGTTGCTAAAATGGACGAACTTGGTTTTGGAAATTGCACCAATACCTATGCCTGTGAATTTGAATGTCCAAAAAATATATCAGTTTCAAATATTGCCCGAATGAACAGAGAGTTTTTAAGTGCAAAGCTATTTGCCGAAAATCCTTCTGCTATTGATATGGGCGATTAATTGGACATTAACTTTATCTTTAAATGTTATTCAGCGAAATAGTTGGTAATACCGCTGCTAAGCGGCGACTGATACAAACAGTTCGCGAAAGCCGTGTAAGTCATGCGCAGTTATTCCTTGGTCCTGAAGGATCAGGGAAACTGCAGCTTGCCTTGGCTTATGCACAATTTATCAATTGTAAATCACGTACTGAAACTGATTCGTGCGGGGTCTGTCCATCTTGTGCAAAATATAATAAACTCATCCATCCCGATCTCCATTTTGTCTTTCCAACTGCCAAGTCGGGTGATGCAAAACCTTTGAGTAAAAACTTTATGAAACAGTGGCGAGAATATATTCTTGCCAACGACTGTCATGCTTCTTTCAACGATTGGATTAGTTTTATTGGTGTTGAACGAAAACAGGCTATTATTAATGCTGAAGATTGTACAGAGATCATCAAAACCTTAAGTTATAAACAGTACGAATCGGAGTACAAGGTAATGATCATCTGGATGACCGAAAAGCTGTTTCACTCAGCAGCTCCCAAACTGCTGAAAATACTTGAAGAGCCACCCGAAAAGACTCTGTTTCTATTGATTGCAGAAGATCAGGACCAGATTTTAAATACAATCTTATCACGCGCTCAACTTTTTAAGATTAGTAAATTAACCGACGATGAGTTAGCTGTTGCCTTGAAACAGAAATTTACTGTCGATACTACTATGCTACAAAGGACTATAAATCTATCAAATGGTAATTTTGTTGCAGCCCAGCATACGTTAAACCAGATTGACGATGAGCGTCAATACTTTGATCTGTTTACAAACTGGATGCGTGCTTGTTATACCAACAATATCGTTAAGGTAAATGAGTTCATGTCTGAGTTTTCCAAAATGAGTCGCGAAAGCCAGAAGTCCTTTCTTTCTTATGGATTGAATGTTTTACGCGAATGTTTTATCTATAATCTTAGTCGGGTTTCACAACCACGACTCGACGAACAGGAGCAAACTTTTGTTTCTAAATTTGCGGCTTTTGTAACTTCTGCGAATATTGAATTCTTTAATAAGACCGTAAATGATGCTATTTCGCATGTAGAACGAAATGCTAATGCCAATATTCTATTCGTTGATGTATCATTGACGATGCATAAAATTATAAAAATGGCAGTTGCACCTCAAGTTGGCATTAAAAAATAGTACTTTTGTAATTCGGTCTGAATTTGTTGTTTACTGTATATACAGGAGTTTATCTCTTGCTTTATTGGTTTACCTTTACAGGCTTGTCAATGAATACTTGATAAAATGGAACAAATCGAACAAGAACAAGATTATAATATAGGTCCTAAGGATAAACTTCCTGAAAATGCATTTCAAACCCGCGGTTGTTGTAAAGCACCGAAGGACTTGAAGAGAGGTGAACAGGTTTTTGATCACGGCTGTTGCAAATTGGATGCCTACGACTGGTTAAAAGATATAACCATTGCTACTGGTCAGCGTCGTTTTGATGCTGTTGAGGTGCGTTTTAAAAACAATCGAAAAGATTTCTACAGACTTCCTCCTGATCTTGATTTACATATAGGTGATATTGTTGCTGTAGAAGCTTCGCCGGGACACGATATTGGAGTGATTACACTTACAGGAGAAGTGGTGAAATATCAAATGGTTAAACGTAAAGTCGATCCATTTTCCGCTGAATTGAAAAAAGTGTATCGTAAAGCACGGCTTACCGATATCGAAAAATGGATTAATGCTGTAAGTAAGGAAGAGAAAGCAATTTATCATACCCGCCGAACTGCTGCTGATCTTAATCTGAAGATGAAGGTTAACGATGTAGAATTTCAAGGCGATGATACAAAGGCTATTTTTTATTATACTGCCGAAGATCGTGTTGACTTTCGTGAGTTGATAAAATCGTTGGCTGAACAATTCCGCGTACGTATTGAGATGCGTCAGATTGGTGTTCGTCAGGAAGCCAGTCGCTTAGGTGGTATTGGTTCATGTGGTCGTGAGTTGTGTTGTAGCACATGGTTAACAAGTTTTGAAAGTGTTACAACAAACGCAGCTCGTGTTCAACAGTTATCGTTGAATCCGCAGAAGTTAGCAGGACAATGTGGAAAGTTAAAGTGTTGCCTTAACTATGAATACGAAACGTATGTTGATGCACTTCAGCATTTCCCTGATAGCTCTATCACGCTAAAAACAAAGAAGGGTGATGCTATTCATCAGAAATCAGATATTTTCAAAAAGGCCATGTGGTATTCATATACCAACGATCAACAGAATCTGTTGATGATGGATGCTTCTAAAGTTGCTGAGATTATTGAGATGAATAAGCGAGGAGAGATTCCTGAAAATCTGGAAGATCTTGCAATTAAACTCGAAGCCAAAGTTGAAGAGCAGCAGGCTAGTGCCGACGATTTGAGACGCATTGGCTCCTGATTTCATCCATAAATCGTTTGTTTTTAGTGGTTCGATGGAACTTGCATGTTAAATATTCGTCAGCATTTGAGTTTATAAAATATGCTCGTTCCATATTCATAATATTTTGAACGTTCATTCGTTATTATTGGCATGAAAAAACTGTTTGTCTTTGTTCTCCTTTCTATTGTATTACTCTCTTGTGAAAAAAATATATTTTTTCAGGAGACACAAAAAATACAGGGTGAAAAATGGACTACTAATCAACCCTGTACTTTTAAGGTGGGTGTTTCTGATATTAACAGATCTTACGATTTTTATATTAATACTAGAAATACAACAGATTATAAGTACAGTAATATTTTTCTCTTTCTCAAAACTTCATTTCCAGGAGGTACCTCTTCTGTGGATACATTAGAAGTGAACCTTGCTCAGCCTGATGGTAAATGGTTGGGTACTGGTTTTGGAAGATTGAAATATCTTAGAGTCCCTATCAAAACAGCCGTTCGATTTCGTAGACCAGGCACCTATAAATTTTCCTTCCAGCAAGCAATGCGTGGAGATATTGAAGGAATTGCAGACTTTGGTTTGAGAATTGAAAATAATCCGTCGAAGTGATCCACTAGAAATACTGAATTAAATGGTAGTTAAAAAGAAATCTAATTTCAGAAAGTATATCATACGATTCTGGATTTTTTACTTCGCATCAATAGCGTTTATTGCGCTTGTCTTTCTTTTTATCTCATTGGGCTGGCTTGGTTATATGCCTTCTCTCGAGGAACTTGAAAATCCTAAAAGTAATCAGGCCTCCGAAATCTATTCGGCAGACCAGCAACTCCTTGGAAAGTTTTATATCGAAAACCGGTCAAACGTTCACTATTCGGAGCTTTCGCCTAACCTTATTAATGCGCTGATTGCTACTGAGGATGTTCGTTTCGAAACGCACTCGGGTGTCGACTTCCTTGCTGTACCCCGTGTGTTTTATGGAATTGTTACAGGTGATAATAAGGGTGGAGGTAGTACCATCACACAACAGCTTGCGAAGAACCTTTTTCCCAGAAAGGAAAATAGAAACTTCTTCGAGATATTTTTTGTTAAGCTGAAGGAATGGGTTGTAGCTATAAAGCTCGAACGAAACTATACTAAGGAGGAAATTCTTGCACTTTATTTTAATACCGTAGATTTCGGAAGTCAGGCATTTGGTATTAAGTCGGCTTCGATGACCTATTTTGGTAAAGAACCCAAAGACCTGAAGATTGAAGAGGCGGCCATGTTGGTAGGGATGCTGAAAGCACCTTCATGGTATAACCCGGTTCGGAATACCATGCGTGCTATGAAGCGTAGAGAAGTAGTACTCAATCAAATGTATCGTTATAAATTTATTTCGCTCGAACAATACAATTCTTTGAAGATATTGCCTGTTGATTTATCTCATTTTCAGGTTCAGGATCATGCTAATGGCGCAGCTCCTTATTTTAGAGAGTACTTGCGAATGATAATGTCAGCTAAAAAGCCAGATAAGGATGATTATCTTGATAAAGAGCAATACCGACAAGATTCGATCGAATGGATTGGCAATGAGCTTTATGGTTGGTTGAATAAGAACCTAAAGCCTGATGGGTCGCGATATAATTTGTATAAAGATGGTTTGAGAATTTATACTACCATCAATTATAAGATGCAGGTATATGCTGAAGAAGCTGTAGCCGAACATCTTTCGCAGACACTTCAGCCCGAATTTTTTAATCATTGGAAGAATGTTAAAAATGCACCATTCGACTTTCCGCATGGCGATGCTCAGGCAGAAGTAATTAAAATTGTTAACTCTGCTATCCATCGTACCGATCGTTATAAAAGGCTTAGAGAGGCAAATGCTACTGATGCACAAATTGATCAGGCGTTTAATACGAAAGTACAGATGCGCGTCTTCTCATGGAAAGGCGATCGTGATACATTGATGAGTCCACGTGATTCAATATTGTATTATAAATACTATCTTCAGACTGGTTTAATGTCGGTAGAGCCTCAAACGGGTTATGTACGTGCATATGTTGGCGGTATCAATTATAAACATTTTCAGTTCGACCATGTTAAGCTGCTTCGTCGTCAGGTAGGTTCTACCTTCAAGCCTTTTGTCTATACACTGGCTATGCAGGAGGGCTCCTTTAATCCATGTTCTATGGTGCCGAATACCCGACAAGTGATTACGTTACCAAGTGGAGATACATGGTCGCCTGGTAACTCTAAGCCTTATAAAGAGGGTCAGATGGTGTCGTTGAAGGAGGCGCTTGCTCAATCATTGAATGAAGTATCCGCTTATCTGATCAAACAATATTCTCCGGCATCCGTAATAAAAGTAGCTCGTAAGATGGGCGTTGTAAGTCCGATCGATCCGGTACCCTCCATCTGTTTGGGTACGGCTGATCTCTCATTATATGAGATGGTGGGAGCTATGAATACCTTTGCCAATAAAGGCGTTTATATCCAACCTATTTTTGTCTCCCGTATTGAAGACAAGAATGGAAATGTGTTGAGGAGCTTTGTTCCCCGACAGGAAGAAGCCATGAGTGCTGAGACTGCATATCAGATGATTACCCTGATGAAGGGCGTTGTTGAAACCGGTACAGGTATTCGCTTACGCTTAAGGTATGGACTGTCTAATCCGATAGCCGGTAAAACAGGAACGACACAGAATAACTCGGATGGATGGTTTATTGGTTTGACGCCTGATTTAGTGACCGGAATCTGGGTTGGAGCAGAAGATCGAAGCGTACACTTCCGCTCAACCAACCTTGGTCAGGGTGCAAATATGGCCTTGCCTATATGGGCGCTTTATATGAAACGGATTTATGGCGATCCTGATATTAAGATCAGTAAAGGCGATTTTGAAAAGCCTGCTAACTTTAACTTCAATTTCGATTGTTCCGGAGCCCAATCAGCCGCGAAACTACAAGAAGAGGAGTTCTAATAACGTATTTTTAGAGACGCACACTGTGCGTCTCTTTTTTGTTTCTTTTTTAAGGCTTTTTCAAAGATGCAATCCTTAGCGTTTCGATGATCAGATTCTCTATTCTTGAAAATAAATCCTTTTTACCCTTCTCGAAATACCTGTTAAAACTTCATAGGGGATCGTGTTAAGCCGTTCGGCTAGTTTCTGGATGGGTAGCTCCTTTCCGAAGATAACGACGCTATCGCCCTCGCTGGCTTCAATATGGGTGATATCAATCATACACATATCCATACAAATGATTCCCACGATAGCTGCTTCCTTATGATTAATCAGAACACGACCCACTCCATTACCCAATTTACGATTTAATCCATCGGCATAGCCAATCGGAATAACCGCAATCCGCATGTCTGTTTCGGCAGTATAAGCTCTGCCATATCCAATAGTGTCACCTTTTTTGATGTCTCTGATTTGTGAGATCACCGTTTTAAGGGTACTTACATTTTCCAAAAAAGATTGTTCCTCTTCATTGGCTGCAATGCCATACAGGCTGATGCCTAATCGCACCATATCGAATTGAGCTTCCGGAAACTTCCGGATCCCTCCCGAATTTAATATATGGCGAATAAAGCTATAGCCGATACCCTCTCTCAGTTTCGTACTCATCTGCTCAAAGCAATCAATCTGTTGATGTGTAAAATCATCCAGTGCAGGTGTATCACTTCCAACTAAATGTGAAAAGGCTGAAATAACTTTAATGGTCTTATTGGTATTTAAGCGTTCAATTAAACCATCCACATCCTTTGGCTCGAATCCTAACCGATGCATGCCGGTGTCGAATTTTATATGTATAGGGAAGGGTTCTTTTAAGTTTTCAGTGTGACTTAGTAGTGCGTTTTCAAGCATACCAAGTACTCTAAAACTATAAATCTCAGGCTCCAGTCTGTAACGGATCATTCCATCCATGCCCTGTTCCTCCGGATTCATCACCATGATCGGCATGGAGATACCTGCCTTTCGAAGTTCTATACCTTCGTCGGCATAAGCCACCGTAAGATAATCTACCCGATGGTATTGAAGAATGTTGGCAATTTCGAAACCGCCACTACCATATGAGAAAGCCTTTACCATGGCCATCAGTTTCGTCTTGGGCTTGATGCTATTGCGATAAAAGTTCAGATTTTGAATCAGTGCATCCAGATTAATTTCAAGTACTGTCTCGTGCGCCTTTTGTTGTAATCGTTCCAGTATCTTCTCAAACTCAAATTTCCGGGCACCCTTTAATAATATCGTTTCATTGTGTAGTGTCGAAAAGTCGAATTCGGTTAAGAAGGCTTCGGTTGAAGCGAAAAAGTGTTTATCCACTGTAAATAACGACTGATGAAGCATCAAATCTGAGCCGATACCAATCAGTTTGTTGATCCCTTTTGCTTCCAATAGCGCTGTTACTTCTGTATAGAGTTGTACGCTGGTTTTACCGCTCTGTAAAATGTCGGAGAGAATAATCGTTCGTCTGGGATGCTGTTGTTGTTGACAAAGAAAATCGAGTGCAATACTCAACGAATGAAAGTCAGAGTTATAGATATCGTTGATAATAGAACAGTTGTTGATGCCTTCTTTCAGTTCCATCCGCATTTCTACAGGAGTAAGCTTCGGCATCAGTTCAGAAATGGCATCTTTATCGGTTTGCAGGCAAAGCATTAATGCCCAGCAGTGCATGGCATTTTCAATAGAAGCCTTATCCGTAAAAGGAATACTGATGCGGCTGGTCTCAGATCTGTATATTATCTCGATAACAGTGTTGTGATGATCACTTAGCAAACTGGTAATACGAATAGTGTTATGGGGCTGGTATCCCCAACTGATTAATGCAGGAGCCCGATTGTCATAAACCTCATGGATGATATGGTCAATCAGTTTACTATCCCCATTATAAATGAGAAAAGAACTTAATGCAAAAAGTTTTAGCTTCTCTCTTAACTTCTCTTCCCAGCTCGTAAAGTTTTCATCATGAGCCGGACCTATATTGGTTAAAATACCATATTCCGGATCAATTATTTCGCGGAGGTTTTCTATCTCGTTGGGTTGTGATATTCCTGCCTCAAAGATTCCCAGCGTATGTTCTTTACTCATCTGGAGTACCGAAAGAGGAACACCAATTTGCGAGTTATAACTTTTGGGACTCCTGATGATATTATATTGTCCGTTGAGCAACTGAAAAAGCCACTCCTTGACAATGGTTTTACCATTACTACCGGTAATGCCGATGATCGGGAATGAAAACAGATGTCGATGTTCTTTGGCCAGTTGTTGTAATGCAACCAACGTGTCGTCAACCTTGATAAAGGTGGCAAGCGGAAACGAATGAAGGTTGTTAGGTATCTTTGAAACAACAAACAGATGTACACCTTTTTTGTACATCTCGTCAATATAGCGATGCCCATCGTTCTTTGGGGTGACTAAGGCAAAGAACAGTGCGTTAGGTGTACTAACCGGCTTGCGACTGTCAATGATTAACTCTTCAACTTCGTACGCTGCTTTGGCTGTTAATAGTGTTCCGTTAACAACATTATTCAGCCATTCTATTGTATAACTTGCGGGTAATAACATAAGCTTGTTTTAAAACAAGAACAGGCCTTTAATGAGGCCTGTTTAAACTTGTTATGCTTCGTTAGTTGCTGGTGTGGGTTGTTCGATACGTTTGAGTGGACTCTTCTGCAGTTCATCATACAATATCCGGTTATTATAAACATCAATACCCAGATAGAGTGCTTCACGAAACGAATCGATAGATGCATTGTCTTTGCCGGCAATTTCGTAGGCCGTTCCATGTGCTGGCGATGTACGAACAACAGGTAGCCCGGCAGTAAAGTTAACTCCTGTGTCAAAAGCAAGTGCTTTGAATGGTAGCATGCCCTGATCATGATACATGGCTAATATCGCATCGAAATGCTTATAGTTTAACGATGCAAAGAAACCATCCGATGCATAAGGTCCAAATACCATCATGCCTTTTTCATTCGCTTCGTTGATAGCAGGGATGATTACTTTTTCTTCTTCGTCTCCCAGTAGTCCGTTATCACTCGCGTGAGGGTTTAGCGAAAGAATTGCAATTTTAGGTTTGGTGATTCCAAAATCACGTAATAAAGAAGCATGTAAGATATTTATCTTACGCATAATGAGTTCAACAGTAAGAGATTCGGATACCTCTTTCAGTGGTATGTGTCCTGTAATCATCCCAATGCGCAGCTGGTTTCTTACCATCAACATCAAAACATCATCGCATCCAAAGCGAGCGGCCAGATATTCTGTATGTCCCGGAAAATGAAAATCAGGAGATTGTATATTTTTTTTATTGATAGGTGCTGTGCAGATAATGTCAATCGCACCGTCTTTGATGTCTTCAATGGCTGTCTCTAAGGCTAATAGAGCCAGTTCTCCGGCAATCTCAGTAGACTTTCCCAGTTCAATCTTTACTTCTTTATCAACTAAGTTAACAAGATTAGGCTTGTCGTCTAGCGCTTGATCAGCGTGTTTAATCACGTTGAAGCTAAATTCGGGAACATTCAGTGTTTTACGATGATATGATGCAACTTTTGACGAACCATAGACCACAGGGGTAAACAATTCGTAAAGGCGTTGATCCATTAGTGTTTTAATGATTAATTCATAACCAACGCCGTTTAAATCGCCGTGCGTTATTCCTATATGGAGTTTTCCATTTTTCTCGCGTGCCATATCCTGATGTATTTTTGTACAAAAATAGCTCATTTTTTAATAGAAGATTCTACGGATGAACAATTAATGGATAAACCTTACGATACAACATCAAATATTATTATTAATTTTGAGTCCACTCCGATAACCTGTTTTTGTAATATTTTGACTAAAATAACCACTGAATATTAGCAGATTCTAAAGTTGAAATTGAATATAATTGACGTTTCGGAGTGGACTCAAAATGTATTAAATAAAATATATGGGCACTGGCGAAATAGTCATATACCAGAATAACGACGGCGATATTAAACTTGATGTTCGCCTCGAAGAAGAAACCGTTTGGTTAACCCAGGATCAAATGGCTGTACTTTTTGGTAAATCAAAGTCAACCATTAACGAACATATTAAAAATATCTATAGTGAAGGAGAGCTTGTAGAATCGCAGTCTTTAAAGAAATTCGGAATTTCCGAATTTCAGCAGAAAGCCCCTAATTACTACAATCTCGATGTTATTATTTCCGTTGGTTACCGTGTAAAATCACAACAGGGTACTCAATTCCGTATTTGGGCTACCCAAAGGCTTAAAGAATACATTGTAAAAGGCTTTGCATTGAATGACGAGCGTTTCAAGTCGGGCAATTCAATGAACTATTTCTCTGAACTGCAAGAACGCATTAGGGAGGTAAGAATTTCAGAACGTTTCTTTTATCAAAAAATCAAAGACATATATAAAACAAGCATTGATTACGATGCCAACGACGAAAAAACAATCTTGTTCTTTAAAGTGGTACAAAACAAATTGCTTTGGGCTATTAGCCAGCAAACAGCAGCCGAACTGATATACCGTCGTGTCGATGCTTCTTTGCCTTTGCTTGGAATGCAATCATACGATAAAAAAAGTGCTGTAAGCATTCAGAAGGCTGACGTAAGCGTTGCCAAAAATTACCTGAACGAAGACGAAATAAAGCTTTTGGGGCTTTTGGTAGAACAATACCTTGCTTTTGCCGAAACAATGGCTCAACAGCAAACCCCAATGTATATGAAGGATTGGATTGAAAGGCTCGATTCTATTCTACAATTGAACGGTCGGGAATTACTCGTACATGCCGGAAAAATAAGCCATCAAATGGCCTTGGATAAGTCAGGAGCTGAATACGAAGAATTTAAGGCAGAACAAAAGAAACTCTCAAAAGAAGCCAGTTTAAAAGAAATTGAAGAGGATATTAAAAAGCTAAAGACGTTGCCCAAAAAGTGAGCATCTCTCGCAAGTATAATAACTTACAATAAAATACCAGCTCGGCATAGATATTCTAATTAAGCACTAACTTAGTGTTTCACTCTTATCATTTAAAAATTAGAATCTGAAGAAATATGCTAAGATTACCCCTGATATTTAAATACTGGGTGTTAAAAATGGGGCCTTTCTAAGCTTTAATTGTGAATATTTGAACAAAAGCAACGTTTTTAGTGTTATGAGCTAAAATAATTACAGATTTATTGTTTTCGAATCAAAAATTATTTTGATCTTTGCAATCACAAATGAGCACACAACAAAAACATATCGCCCTTTCGCTTCGACCTGCATCCAACTCCTGGTTTGCAGTCAGTTTCTTTTTCTTTTACTTCTTTTATTTTTATAGCTCGGGCTCGGGACTGATATTGTAATGTTTTAACAAAAAATATTCATTTAAGGTCCCGGGGTAACTCGGGACCTTTTTTTTTACACAAAATATATCTTATAATGAAAAATGCAGAAAGTAAACCAATCAAACGCGTAGCCATCCAGGGAGGATATGGCTCATTTCACGAGACTGCCGCACTCTCTTATTTTAAAGATGAGGCCGAAGTAGTTCCATGTGTTACGTTTGAAGATGTCTTTTTTGCTGTTAACAGTAATCAGGCCGATTGTGGTTTAATGGCCATTGAGAATACGGTTGCTGGTAGTCTCTTGCATAATTACACCCTTTTGCGCGATTCCAAATTGAAAGTTACCGGCGAAATCCTGTTACGCGTTCGTCAGAACTTAATGGCTTTGCCCCGTCAAACCATACACGATCTGACCGAAGTTCATTCACATCCTATTGCTATCGCCCAAACCAGAGAGTTTTTTAAGTTATATCCACATATAAAATTAATTGAAACCGACGATACTGCTTTAAGTGCACAGATGATCAGTGACGAAAAGCGTATGGGCATTGGTGCCATTGCCAGTCAACGTGCTGCCGATCTGTTTGGACTTGAAATTCTTGCTTCAGGTATCGAAACCAATAAACGTAACTTTACCCGTTTTCTGGTCATTGAGCCTGATAACTACACAACTTCTACTGAACGAAAACTATTTAATAAAGCCTCACTTTGTTTCAGCCTCCCTCATGAAACCGGAAGTCTTGCAAAAGTGTTATCCGTGTTGGCTTTTTATTCTATTAATCTTTCAAAGATTCAGTCACTTCCTATTTTAGGAAAAGAATGGCAATACTTCTTTTATATCGATGTTTCGTTCGAAGACGTGTTGCGCTACACCCAATCGCTTGATGCTATCCGTCCACTGACTATTAATCTGGAGATCTTAGGCGAATATCAATCCGCACAATCTATTGTTCAGTCACCCAGTCAATCACTTGTTCATAATTAAAGATATGTCTATTCAACCAGCTAACCGTGTAAATGCTGTAGAAGAGTATTACTTTTCTCGCAAGTTAGAGCAAATCAGGCAGATGAATTTAGAAGGAACACCGGTCATCAATCTAGGTATTGGTAGTCCCGATCTTCCTCCTTCGCCCGATGCTATTGATAAACTGGTCGAAACGGCCAGAAAATCAACCAGCCATGCTTACCAAAGCTATACTGGAATTCCTGCACTCCGACAGGCTTTTGCCAACTGGTACAAACGCTTTTTTAATGTTACACTCAATCCTGCAAATGAGGTTCTGTTATTGATGGGTTCGAAAGAGGGTGTTATGCATATCTCGATGGCATTCCTGAATCCTGGAGATAAAGTGTTGGTGCCCAATCCTGGTTATCCTGCTTATGCAGCGGTCAGCAAAATTGTAGGTGCAGAGATTATGAATTATGACCTGGTAGCCGAAAACAATTGGCAGCCCGATTTAGATGCTCTCGAGAAACTCGATTTAAGTGGTGTAAAGTTGATGTGGGTAAATTATCCGAATATGCCTACCGGAGCCCGCGCCACCATCGATCTGTTTAAACGACTGGTAGCTTTCGGAAAGAAACATAACATACTGATCGTGAATGATAATCCTTACAGCTTTGTGCTGAATAACGAGCAGTTGAGTATTCTGTCGGTAGATGGAGCCAAAGATGTAGCACTCGAGCTAAACTCGATGAGTAAATCGCATAACATGGCAGGTTGGCGAATCGGTATGGTAGCCGGGAAAGCCGAATATATTCAATATGTGTTACGCGTGAAGAGCAATATGGATTCGGGTATGTTCCTTGCCATGCAGGAAGCGGCCATCAAAGCACTGGAGAGTCCGGTTGAGTGGTATCAGGCATTGAACGTAGAATATACAAAACGGAGAGAGATAGCTGCAGCCATAATGAATCACCTGGGTTGTACTTATGATAAGGACCAGGTAGGTATGTTTATGTGGGGAAGTGTTCCTGCGAATGCCGGTACTGCAGAGCATCTTGCAGATGCATTGCTTCAGTTGGCAAGGGTTTTTATTACACCAGGATTTATCTTCGGCTCAAATGGGAACCAATTTATCCGCATATCGCTTTGTTGCAATATCGAAATGCTCAATGAAGCCTTATGGCGAATTAAGACAATCTGTGCGCCTGTTCGTTACACAAAAATGGAAGAAAAAATAGCAGTATAAATAAATAATAAGAAATGACAACTTTAACGGTAATAGGTGCCGGACTAATTGGAGGGTCTTTGGCTCTCGATCTGAAAGAATGCGGATTTGCAGATGTGGTGCTTGGTGTAGATACCAACATGCTACATGCTGACATGGCGCAACAACTTAAATTGGTTGATGAAATAGTGACCCTTGACGAGGGTGTTGAAAGAGGCGACCTTATTGTTTTGACCACGCCTATCAATGTAATCAAGCAACTATTGCCTGATATACTCACTGCGATAAAGCCGAATCAGGTGGTTACCGATATGGGTTCTACCAAAGGTAGTGTTGCCGAAGTGGTAAGAGAACATCCTAATCGGCAGCAATTTGTGTTAAGTCACCCCATGGCCGGTACCGAATATTCGGGTCCTACTGCAGCAAAAAGCGGACTTTTTGATGGCAAGGCAGCCATTATCTGTGATGCCGATGAGAGTGATGTTAATGCTGTCGATTTGATACGTCGTATGTATGAAGCCATCGGGATGCACGTAATGTACATGAATTCAGTGAATCACGATTTGAGTGCAGCGTATGTTTCACATATTTCTCACATCACCTCTTTTGCACTTGCACTGACCGTACTCGAAAAAGAACGTGATGAAAAGACAATAGCCAATCTGGCCAGCGGTGGTTTCGCTTCTACTGTCCGGCTTGCAAAGAGTTCTGCTGATATGTGGGTGCCTATCTTTGAACAAAATGCAACAAATGTTCTTGAAGTTATTGATACTTACATCGAAAAGATGCAAGCCTTTCGTCAGGGTATTGCCGATAACAATCTGGTGGAGGTATACCGGTTAATCAGAGAAGCAAATAAAATTCAAAAGATTCTTAAATAATCGGGTTTTAAAAAACGAACGTAAACACAAACATAAATAAATGCTTAACCTCCATAGCTGATAAACAATAGCTATGGAGGAGGGTTTAACCAAAATGCAAATTATTCGCCCATGAAACATGATATAAAACTCGAACCCATCTCAAAATGGGGAGTTAAAAATCCAAAGCCACTCATCATTGCCGGACCTTGTAGCGCTGAGAGTGAAGAACAGATGGTAGAAACCGCACGTGGAATGGACTTAACCAAAGTCTCAGCATTCAGAGCCGGAGTATGGAAGCCCAGAACCCGTCCAAACACATTTGAAGGTGTCGGATCCGAAGGTTTGCAATGGTTAAAAACCGTTAAGCAAGAAACCGGGTTGTTAACAGCAACCGAAGTGGCCAATGTAAAACACGTTTATGAAGCATTGAAGGCTGGTATCGATATTATCTGGGTTGGTGCGCGTACCACTACAAATCCTTTTGCCGTGCAGGAAATTGCAGATGCATTGAAGGGTGTAGATATCACCGTGCTGGTTAAAAACCCCATTAATCCTGATGTAGAGCTTTGGTTAGGTGCTATCGAACGTATTGCCAATGCCGGTGTTACCAAATTAGGTGCAATACACCGTGGATTCTCTCGCTTCGAACATTCTATCTATCGTAATCCTCCACATTGGCAGCTTCCTATCGAGCTGCGTAGAATGATGCCCGATCTTCCTATCATTTGTGATCCTTCACATATTGCGGGTACTACCACTTTGCTTGATGAGATTTCACAACGTGCATTCGACTTAAACTTCGATGGTCTGATCATCGAAACACACTGCAATCCAAAAGTTGCTTTGAGCGATGCAAAACAACAAATCACCCCTTATGAACTTTCTCGTATGTTGGGCCGTTTGGCACTGCGTTCACCCGAAACCAGTGACCCACAATTCCTTCAGACACTCGATGAGTTACGTGGTCAGATCGATAAACTCGACGCTGAGTTACTTCGTCTGATGGGAACCCGTATGAAGGTGTCCGAAGAAATTGGTAAGGTAAAGAAGAGTCAGGGTATCACCATCTTCCAGGCCGGTCGTTGGGATTTGATTCTAAAAAAGAGTATCGATCTGGGAGCTCTCGAAGGTTTGAGCGAAGAATTTATTTCCAAGATATTCAAAGCGATCCATGAAGAGTCTATCAACCATCAGACACAGATCATGAATGCCAAATAATTTATAGAATTACTAATATCAAAAGCCCCCACCAGTTGATCTGATGGGGGCTTTTGCAATATGCCTTTTCCGAAATAGAGGTCATCTTTAAAGGATGGATTTATTTTTCAGAATGCTTATTAAAGAAATAATATCCTAAGAAGCTTGCCGAAATACATAGCGACATAATCGCCAGCGAATGGATGCCAAGTGGTTGCGTATAGTAGATGATGATGAGTGCGAGACCTAAACCTGCTAAAATAGCGGCCCATTTAACGTTGACATTTCCGTCTTCTTCCTTTGGTTTGGTTTGTAAAATTGATGCAATTATATTTTCCGGAATCCCATTATCCACAATTTTATTTTTCAGGCGAAAGTCAAAAATGTGTTTCAGAATGAGTAAAATGAATGCCATAAATAAGATGATCACAAAAATCGTGGCACATACATTAAAACTACTTCGGTCGAAATAATACCCATTATCTTGAGCACTTGCCATGAAAGGCATGGCGATGATGGTCATTAAGCTGATTATCCTTTTCATATCTTTTATTTTATTGTTTTATGTTTAATTAGACAGGTGTCTGTATTTTATGTTGCAAAAATTGATTAAAAATCTAATGCGTTCATCCGTTTCTGAAACTTCGTGTACATATCGATGCACAAGAATATGGAAAGGCTCAATGCTGCAGTGATAATTAAGTAAATGAATATTGGTGTTATGGCTTTGACCATGCCCAATAAGTTGTTTCTTAAAAAATAGAAAACAATACTCATTACAATAATGGTAGCAAAAACAGTACTGTAAATCAAAGTATTTTCGAACATATGTTTGGGCTTGGGTTGTGGCAATTGAGCCATCACCAGATCCGACAAGTCAAAGTCGAATATTGGTTGTTCTTGTTGTTTGATTTCTTCAAATAGTATTTTGTATTGTTCCACTTCCATTTTGCAACTATCACATTGCGCTATATGCTCAACAATAGCTATATCGCAATTTTCTTTTTGCAAAACAAAAGTCTGAATATCAATATCCGCCAGATGGTTGTTTTTCATAGCTCTTCTTTTTTATACGTGAGCAATAAATTATCTCTTAGCTTATTTCGTGCTCTAAACAAATAGTTTTTTACGGTTCCTTCGGGCAGATCCGTTATTTGTGCTATTTCTGCATAACTTAATTCCTCATTGTGATACAGCGTTATTAGCGTTTTATAGAGTGGTGAAAGTTTGTCAATCCCAGTCTTTAAAATTCCTGAAACCTCTTTTCTGAAAATGAGATTCTCTGTTTCGTTGCGAGATATGTCGATTGTTTTATTGTTTAAAATCACTAAAGGACTCTCTTTTGTTTCATCTCCATTGTTTGTGCTTTCGAGTAGAACCAGCTTTTTCTTTTCAAGATAGTTAACGCAAGTATTGTAAGTAATATGTCCGATCCAGGTAGCAAGTTTAGATTGAAATTTAAAATGCTGTAGACTCTGAAAAGCCTTTAAGTAGACGTCTTGTGCAATGTCCTTTCTGTCTTCGTCATTGGAAATCATCTTGAAAATAATCTGAGTGACTAACCCCTCTGTATTTTTAATAATGGTTTTAAAGGCATTTGTGTCGCCACGTAAAACCTTCTCAACCAAAAGTTGGTCTGTCATATTATTTTCTTTTTTATCGATCACTTAGAGATTAGACAGGTAAGTTCCGAAAATGTTGCAGGCGAAGTAAATTTAATTCTTTTCGTCATTCCACCCATGATCATCATTTCGAACGAAGTGAGAAATTATCCTGTTGACGTTACTATTTAGGGATTTCTTCCTCTGGTCGAAATGATGATCATGGATGGAATAATGGTCTCAATCGAAGTAATATGAATGCATGAAATAATAATGCGAATGCTCGCCTTCAACTGATTGCACAGAATTCTGGCAAATACGCCTTTTTAATCTGTACTAGCTGGTTTAAGCCAGTGTATATTATTTTCTTGTCTCAGTTTGTGAGGGCTGAGCTGCATTCCAACCTTTTTTAAAGGCTTTTACAGAATTACTCTTATCGAAAATTATTTCAACTAATAGCATTATGAATAATCCAAATATGAAAAAAACTACGTCTCTTTTAGTAATTCGTTTGTTCATTTTCTATCTCGTTTAGGTTAATTTATTTGAGTTCAATTTTATTGTGATTACAAAAGACCGAGAACTTCGATCTTAATTGTTGTAACTCATTGAACGATATCCATGTCAAGTCAAAATCAATGATGCAATTATTTGCCTTTATATTAATTTTGGATGGCTTGATGCTAATCCACTCTATATTATCATTAGAAAGTTGAATTTCTTTTTTTAATGGCTTTTTTAATTTCAGTGAATCATTAATTAATATGATATACTTCCTTGTTGTCGGGAAATTACGACCTGTTAATCCACGGCTAATAAATAGAATGCCAACTAGCAGATATAGTATATTTGAGAATAATACAATATCATATGTGCTAGTTTTTAATAATCTGTAAATAATTATTGAACTAGCGGTGATAAATATTAGCCCCAGGGCTCAATGAAAAATCGTTGCTCCTTTACTTAAATTATTTTTGTCATCTGAGTCGATTCTAAAATTACTATCTTCCATAATTATTGATTTTTTAGTTAACTAATTAT
>JACAUB010000001.1:267750-348494 GCA_013390605.1 Bacteroidota bacterium
ATGCGATTAACCAAACTATCATTTAATTCAATAATAGGTTTGCATCATTTAATATTTTGGTATTCATAGTAGCCAAATTATATCTTTTGATCAAATTAATTCAACCTCGACACAATTTATAGTAAAATAGCGAATTTTTATCCTCAAATTACTATTAAAATATTAAAATCACGCCTTAAAAAGCCCCATTGAAAGCTACAAAAAACAGTCTTCATCCAGCCACAGGGATAGTTCGTCCTGAAAACAGGGGTGTTCATACAATAAGTACATTATTTGTTGACATGACAAATTCCATTATTTACTTTTGGATAGCAATAACTAAGCGCAACATTAATTCGGACTTATGTTATAAAAAAGGTTCGAAAATATGTATTCATCGATATTTGCATTGATGATCAGATTAACAAAATAAATCAAGTGAAGGTCAGAACCCATTCGAAAAAACGGAGGTAACCATAAATGAACGTGAGAAATAAGCATTAGGCCAATTTATACATTTAACAAAACGGATAATTTTTTACACGTAGCAATATTTCATTTGAGATAAAATTTCAGTATATGAAAAAAATAGTACTACTACTTCTCATTTTTTTAGTTTTTACAAGCAATAGCTATAGTCAAAAAACTAGAAAATATATAAGGAATGGGTTTGTAAAATATAATTCGGATGATTTCCAAGGGGCTATAGCTGATTATAATAAAGCGATAGATATTAAACCTAATTTAGAGGAGGCTTATAGTAAGAGAGGGTTAGCAAAATTGGGGTTAGGCGATATTCAAGGAGCGATTGCAGACTACACCAAGGTAATAGAAATTGATCCTAAGTCAGGCGATGCATATTATATTAGAGGGGGTGCAAAATCTCAATTAGGAGATTTTCAAGGAGCAATAGATGATTATAACAAAGCGATAAAGCTTAATTCTAAGTTTGATAAGGCATATTTCAATAGGGGGATTGCAAGATCGGGATTAGGTGATGCTCAGGGAGCAATAGCTGATTATAGCAAAGCAATAAATCTTAATTACAAGTTTACTGATGCATATAACAATAGAGGGCTTTCGAAAATGGGATTAGGTGATGCTAAAGGAGCGATAGCTGACTATAATGAAGCAATAAATAACGATCCGGATTTCTCAACATCATATAACAATAGGGGGCTTGCAAAATCGGCATTAGGTGATGCTAAAGGAGCGATAGCTGATTATAACAAAGCGATAAAGCTTAATCCTGATTTCTCAACGGCATATAATAATAGAGGATTTGCAAAAACGGGATTAGGAGATTTTCAAGGAGCAATAGCTGATTATAACAAAGCGATAGATATTAATTCTTATTTCACTATGGCATATTACAATAGGGGCGTTGCAAAATTAGGATTAGGAGATTTTCAAGGCGCAATTACCGACAATAACAAAGCGATAGTAATTAATCCTATGTTTGTTGAGGCATATCTCAATATGGCGGTTGCGAAACAACAATCAAATGATCTTAAAGGTGCAATAATTGATTATAACAAAGCAATTGAAATTAATCCGAATAATGCTAAAGCCTATTTTGGTAGAGGACTTGTGCGAATTTCATTAGGCGATAAAGATTCAGGGTGCTTAGATCTAAATAAAGCCAGAGAATTAGGCCATAACAGGGCCAATGAACTAATAAAAGAGTACTGCAAATAGGGTAACCGGAGTATTCTAATTCATGAATTATATCCCGGTCTGTCAGAAATCAATGACTCTGTTTCAGTAAGGACAATCATTCCTGTTGCTAAATAGAAAATAAAACTCTTAAAATAATTCCTCTGAACCCCAAGTTTTGACCTTAAAATGCTACATTGAAAAACACAAAAAACAGTCTTCGTCCAGCCACAGGTATGGTTCGTCCTGAAAACAGGGGGGTTCATACAATAAGTATATTATTTGTTGACATAACAAATTCCATTGTTTACTTTTGAACAATAAGAATCACATGCAAAACAATTTCAAGCTTGTGTTATCGGAAAGTTCAATTAAAATTTAGTAACCTATACTCGTACTCAAAATCCTACAACAGATAAATAATAATTAATGTGGAGACCAGAACCCACAAAAAAAAAACGGACCATATCCAAAAGTCCTGTAAGGAGGACTTAAATTAGAATTACCATGAAAAAATTACTTGTTCTCGCTATTTTATTCTTTTTGATCAGCAACGTAAAATCACAAGACAGAAAGCTTCAATTCGAAAGTGGGCCAACCTTAGCAATACCATTTGGAAATACTGCTCTGGGCAAGATCGTTGGCATTGGTGCTGAAGGTATCGTAAGTTATAAAATGACTGACCATATTAACTATTTCGGCCAGACTGGCATTTTTTACTTCTCTGGGAAAACTGCTATTGGAGAAGGTGCTTCAGGAAATACTACTATGCATGTTCCCATTCTTGCAGGATTAAGATATACCAGCGACAAAGGGTTCATTGCAGGAATGGGTGTCGGTTGTGGATTTTACAACTCCGGACATGGTTATACACAGGCGGGTTTTGATTGTAGTCCACAATTTGGATATAAATTTAAGAAATTCGATTTCATGGCTAAGTTTAATGGAACTGTGATCGAAAGTTCATATCTCGGCTATTTAGGATTGAGTTTGTTCTATAAGTTATAAGATATATAAATATTTACCCATTACTAAATTAAACTCCTTCGTTATGAAAAAAATTCTATTATCTGGCATTTGCTTGATAGCATTGTTATTAAATTCGAATTGTATTCAAGCTCAATACGATTACTTAAAATTCGAAAATACTCAATTGTATTTTGAAAAAGTCTACAGTTTAGATTCTTTAAAGTCTCTTGAAGTTGAAAAAAATCTGTTATTGGGTATCCCAAAACTTAAAGATGTTACCAATTTTCAAAAATCACCTGACATTATTACTTTAAAAATTGAGAATTCTCTGATCAATTATAGAAAATATGGTGGTAAATGGGCTACTACGGCCGCGTTTTTGAACAATCCTTTTTTTGCTGATGTATCAATTGTTTGGAAAGAGGGTAAATATAAAGTAACAATTAGCAATATGTACTTTAATACTGCCGGGTTTGGAATAATGAAAAGTTCTAATATTTTTTTAAAAAAACATGGAAGTGAGTTTGATTCTCGTGAAAATGTAATTTTAGCCGGGCAATATGTTGAAAAATATTTAGCAGATCTTTTTTTGATCAAGAAGGAAAGCAAAGATTGGTAACCAAGTTTTAACAAAAAAAATCAAAATATCTCTATTATGAAAAAAATTAGTCAAATAATCCTGTTTCTTTTATTAAGTATAACGGTCAAATCACAACAAATCAATAATTCAATCTCTTTAGATACGTTATCTCGACACTCAAAATTAGCAGCCATCGAACTTAAAAAAGCTGCGACAATGGCTCAGGTCGGCATTGGATTAGAAGTTGTTGGCGGATCAGCAATAGCTTATTCTATTTTACGATCGGCTCCTGATAAAGATGGAAAAATTGCCGGTCCTAATCAAAAAACACGGAACATTATCGGAATTGGGGGATCTGTTTTAGCCTTGTTGGGCTTTTATATACATATTGATTCTTTTACCCATATTCAAAACGCCGGGTTAATATTGAATAATGAAAGTATTGGTATATCAGTAAGTTTTTAATAAAAGATACCCATTGCATGAATTAATTTTCTAAAAAGATAACGTAAATAAGTTGTGTATCGATGGTAATTTGATACTGAAGTACGCATAACGGATAAAATACTTTTGTTTACTATCAATCTTCAAATACAAAGAATATTACCAGCACGATTTATTTTCTGCTAAGTATTTTCTCCCTCAAATTCATAAATGGCTTTTCAATAACGATATGGAGAGTATAAGCGCTTAAAACACAGGTGATGATGCAAATAAGCATCATCACATTACTGTTCAGGTCGATGTTCAGGCTTGCAAAAATCTGTTGCGTGATATGAATGATCCCTTTGTGTGTGAGATAGATGGCGTATGAAAGCATTGCAATAAAAGTGGTAACCTTTGAATTCCATCGATATAAAAAACTGGTCGGACAGAGGGCGCCTGACACAATCAATCCATAGCCTACTGAAACCAGCGGAAATCCAAAAACAGAAGCGTTAAAAGAGTGTTGATCATCACATAAAAAGTAAGCTGCCGTCAAGACCAGCAGACTTAAAACTATCAACGGATTGCCATATTTAGATATTTTATTCCAGATATCAGGCCTGAACTGATAGATACCGGCAATAGAAACACCCATTAGAAGACCGTCTATTCGATTGTAGGTCGGATAGTATATGTATTTATACCAATCGATCTTTTCGGGGAGATAGAAATTCTCCCAGATAAAAACTCTGATCACAATCCCGATCAAGAATAAGAAAATTAGTAACCAATATGATTTTTTAAAGAGGTTGGTCGATTGTAAAAGAATCAGAATCAATGGAAAGAACAGATAGAAATGCTCCTCGACACAAAGCGACCAAGCGTGCGAAAACGTACCGAAGTCAAATATATTTAGTCCGAAATTCTGTGTAAAAGTTAGAAATTTCCAGATAGGGGGTAAGGCCTCTCTTTCGCGGAACCCGGGAAAGCAGAAATAAACAGCAACCACAACCCAAAATGCAGGGAGAATTCTAAAGAATCTTTTTATGTAAAAGTTTTTTAACGAAATATTTCTCCCTTGTTTAATTTGCAAAAAGAGCTGCGAAGAGATTAAAAAGCCGCTCAGAACGAAGAAAAGATCAACCCCGGTCCACCCAAATCTAGCCCCCCTTTGTAGCCATTCAGGGTTGCCTGAAGATAGAATCGGATAATGGTAACAGAAAACAAGCAGTATCGCTAAAGCTCTTAAATGGTCAAGTCCATAAAGTTTAATTTGCGTACTCGGGGTTAATCTCTCAGTTAGAAAGTTCATTCTTTAATTCACTCAATTCAGTTTGATATTCCTTGAACTACCCCAACTTATTAATAACCAAGATGTTATAAAACGTGTTTGTCAGTGTATCGTACGATAATATGAAACGAGCATGTATTACAAACACTAACCTGTAGTAAATATAAATATGCGAGCCCCATCCGACCTATTAAAAAGATTATTTACGGATGCAGTAATAATTTATGGAATAATGTAAATTTATTGTTTAATTAGACCTTTTTCTTTTAGCTCTTTCGCTAATTTTTCTGCAAGTTGTCTTCCCCAGTTCTGTCCTATTGCCATTGATTCTTGCATGATTTGGGGCATTGTAGCGATCATTTTTTTACCGACAGGTGTATTATAAAAGGCAATTAATTGATCAATATCTTTTTCCGTGTAGTATTTCTCGTAAAGTGGAATTATCAACTCAACTAATTCTTCGGTTTTGACACTCTTTTCAAACTCATTCCAAAACTCCAGATTTACATTTACAAGCGAATTTTTAAACGACGCTATCATTGTACTCATTACTTGTTTACCAAGCTTTGCTGAACCCGTTATTTCAAGTAATGCCCTTATTTTTTCATTCTTAGTGTTCGATTGTGAAAATGCAGAGAATGTCAATCCACAGATTAGTAAAGTAAAAAGTAGTCTTTTCATTGTATAGGTCTTTAGTTAATAATAAAAGTGAAAGAATGATTGGTTTTTAATAGATCTAGTTGATTTAATTCATGTAAAATTACAAATATTATCATTACTGACCGACTAAAAAACAGGTAATGAGAATACTTTCTTGCACTTTTTACACTTTCCATATTTATAGATTTAGTCTACAATTACTGATCTATATCAATGCAGAAAGGTTACATAAAGTTAATTTTTACTTATTCTTCAGTTGATCTGGGCACCCTATTTTTGTCCCCTGTAATGAAGGTAGAAATTGAATAAAACAAGAAGTTAAACTTTTAAAATTATGAAGAGGAAATTATTTACATCTTTAATATTGATGATGACAGTCCTGCTTGGATTTGGTCAAGTCACTACATCGTCAATATCAGGTAAGGTCAAAAGTGACAAAAATGAACTGTTAGTTGGCGTAACAATTCAAGCAACACATACGCCAACGGGTACAAAATATTATACACTGACCAACAAATATGGTGTATATGTTTTACCAGCAGTTAAACCTGGTGGCCCATACACAATTCAGGCTACTTTTATTGGTCTGTCGAAAGAAGAAAGCACCGATATCACTACTTCGTTAGGTGTAACAACGAATATTGATTTTGTGTTGAAAGAAACAGCTTCAAGTTTAAATGAAGTAGTGATTGTTGGAAACCGTACCAATATCTTTTCCAAAGAGAGAACGGGTGCCACGCAACAGTTTACTACAAAAGATCTTCAGAATATCCCGATTATGGGATCCAGAACCATTGATGGGATTACAAAATATAATCCTAATGGAAATGGTACCTCTTTTGGTGCACAGGATAGTCGGTTGAACAACTTCACCATAGATGGATCTGTTTTCAATAATGGATTCGGATTAGGCTCTTCTGCTCAGGCAGGTGGTAGAACCGGTGCTTCTGCTATCTCCTTAGATGCTATTGAACAGCTTCAGGTAAATGTTTCACCCTATGATATTCGACAGAGTGGTTTTACCGGAGCAGGTATCAATGCAATTACCCGCAGTGGTTCGAATAAAATTGAGGCATCTGTTTATGAAACTCAGCGCGATAACAGCTCACGCTATGTAGGTAATAAGGCATATGGTGTACCCGTTACAGCCTCTAAATTTGACGAAAAGGTTAAAGGTGCTCGTTTGGGATTGCCGATTATAAAGAATAAATTGTTCTTCTTTGGTAATTATGAAAAATTAGACAGAACAGAACCTGGTACAACCTGGACATCAACAGGCTCTCCGCTTGGTGGTTCACAAGTTTCAAGAACGACTTATACTGATATGCAGACCCTATCTGCTTTCATGAAAGATAAGTTTAATTATGTTACAGGTCCCTGGGAAGGTTATTCTAATACAAATAAATCAGAGAAATATCTGGTTCGTTTAGACTGGAATATTAATGATAACAACAAGTTAACTGCTCGTTATGTACACCATAACTCTGATGCGCAGATCAATATTTCGAATTCAAATTCAGCCGGTGCCGGAAACAGAACCCAATCAGCATTATCAATGGCATTTGCAAATAGCGGATATGTAATTATGGATAATACCCGTTCTGCAGTTGTTGAGTTGAATAGTAAATTTTCTAACACCTTGCATAATAATTTAATCGTAGGTTATGATAAGCAAATCGAAAACAGAGCTTATCGTTCAAGTGTGTTTCCAACTATTGATATTTTAAGCGGTGGTTCAACGTATGCTTCTGTCGGTTTCGATCCATTCACACCTAACAACTTATTAGATTATAACACTTTCCATATTACCGATAATATTACGAAGTATATTAACAAACACACCATCACAGCTGGTTTCAATTTCGAGAAATACAGATCAAATAACCTGTTCTTCCCCGCATCAAACGGTGTATATATCTTTAATAGTCTTGCAGATTTTTATGCTGCAGCGAACGAAAGCATTGCTAAAGGAGGAAGCCCTTCTACAACCGCATTGCCTGCTCGTTTCCAGTTCCGATATTCTGCATTACCAAATGCTGAGGCTCCAATGCAGGTGCTGAAGACTACCCGTTGGGACTTCTATGTACAAGATCAATACAATGTTTCTGAAAAGTTGAAAGTAACAGTAGGATTAAGAAACGCATTGGTTTCATTTGAGCAAACCTCTTTAGAAAATCCGGCTATCACTGCCATGACATTCTTGAATGGACAGAAATACAATACCGCTGTAATGCCAACGACCCAATTATTATGGGAGCCTCGTTTTAGTTTTAACTATGATGTCTTTGGAGATGCTAAGACACAAATCCGTGGAGGTTCTGGCGTATTCACCGGAAGACCCCCTTATGTATTTATCTCAAATCAGGTAGGTAATAATGGTGTTTTAACAGGTTATATTGATAGTGATAATAAGGGAGCTACAAAATATGGATTTACAGCCGATCCAAACAAATATTATATCCCTTCAACTCCAACGTTGCCTTCAACATTTGATATTGCATTAACTGACAAGAACTACAAATTTCCACAAGTGTGGAAGACAAATATTGCAGTCGATCAAAAACTTCCCCTCGGATTTGTGGGTACTGTTGAAGCTATCTTCAATAAAAACTTAAATGCTGTTCATTACTATAATGCAAATTTAGATGCACCCACTGGTACATTCTCAGGTGTTGATCAACGTCCAATGTATGCCAGAACCGATGCCGGTGTCCGAATTAATGATAATGTATCAAACGCTATCGTTCTCACAAACAAACAAGGCTCTTATTTTAATTCATTAACACTGAAATTAGAATATCCTTACCAAAAGGGTCTTTATGGTTCATTTGCATGGACAACATCGAAGGCAGAAGATTATATGAGTGCAGGTTCTATTGCTAGTGGTAGTTGGACAGGTGCTAAATCAGTAAATGGCAATAATGATTTGAGTTTATCTACGTCTGATTTCGTATCTCCTAACCGTTTAGTTGGTTTATTGGGCTACAAAATAGAATATGGTAAAAAAGCGGGTGGCGCAACTTCAATCTCTATTGGTTATGTTGGTAATCAAGGTTCTCCTTTCTCTTATCAGATTAGTGGTGATATGAATGGCGATAGAATTTCAGGTAACGACCTAATGTTTATTCCTTTGAAAGGAACTGACATCCATTTCGTTCCGCTAACTGTTGGGACTACAGTTTATACAGAAGCTCAGCAGCAGGCAGCACTTGAAGCGTATATCTCACAAGATTCATACTTGTCATCACACAGAGGTCAATATGCTGAAAGAAACAGCTCTTTCCTCCCAATGCTTCATCGTTTCGACCTTTCAATTGTTCAGGATTTCAATGTATTTGTTAAGACAACTAAAAACACACTTCAGCTCAGAATTGATATCTTGAATTTTGGAAACTTACTGAACAACAAATGGGGAGTTTCTCAACGTGTAACAAACTCTTCAATTCTTGCATATTCTACAACAACTAACGGCCAGCCCTATTATAAAATGGCTACTCAGACATTCTCTGATGGTACTGTTGGTTTGATTCGTGATACTTATAGCCGTAATGCTTCAGTATACGATGTTTGGACTGCTCAATTTGGTATTCGATATAATTTTGGAAACTAATTTGTAGATGTAGCTTTAAAAAAAGGGTGTCCGTGTGTGAGCACCCTTTTTTTATTTCTCATTTACCACTTTCGCGGTCCAACTGCCATAACGCTTCTCAACGATTAATAACCCGGTATCCGAATCATTCATTTCTGCAACCAAATTCCCCCTTTGATCCCAGAAAGCACTTCTGCCTCCTGCCGGACTGCCCCATGACTCACCACTAAAGTTTGACATCAGCACATTCATCGCATGTTTTTTAGCATAGCCACTCAATGCATCAT
Source organism: Bacteroidota bacterium (assembly GCA_013390605.1). Classification (GTDB taxonomy): domain Bacteria; phylum Bacteroidota; class Bacteroidia; order Bacteroidales; family Cfx3-03; genus Cfx3-03. Next base: position 277,188 of record JACAUB010000001.1, read on the forward strand.
GCGCATTCTGAATTCCATTAGGCGAAAAGAAGATACTCGCAATATAAATTGTGCCTCCCGCTTTTTTAGCGTTTTCTGCATGTAATGGATGATCAATATCTGCACAGATAGCCGGAGAAACCAGCTCATTCCCAAGTTCAATCAACGGATTGTAATTAAATGAGGATTGAAAATATTCTTCTTCACCCGGATGAAGAAACTGTTTGGTGTAGATCGAAACAGAATGATCAGGACGCAAAATGAATGTACCAATGAATAAGTCGGCGTCAATCTTTATAGGGGCTCCGACAATAATAATGATCTTGTAGTCAACGGCTAGGATCCTTAACTTATCCAACCGTCGATCATCTTCTGTAAATGCTAATGAATCAGCCCTATCCTGTTCATATCCTGTAATTGACATCTCTGGAAAAACTATCAAATCAGCACCTTCGTCAGCTGCTAATTTAATCAGGCGATAATGATCGAGTAGGTTTCCAATGATATCATCACGTTTTGGTTTCGTTTGTGCAGATGCTAAAATCATTTTTTCAATAGATTAAGTTGTTATTTCTGTATTTATTCTATTTCGGCAGTTTCAACCGTATACTCCTTTATTTCACAGGGGAGCAGCGTTGATCAAAGAATCTTTTCAGACCTTTTCCATTTTTTTTTCGGGCGATACTTCAAAAGAGGTGATCTTATTCAATATCTTCTCCGCTAATGCAAGCCAGTCAGGTAACGAAGTCTTCAGCATTACATCATATATGGACAGACACAACTGATTGAGGCTTCTATAACGTGTTGTTTTGTAATGTTTCAGATTGATCCTGTAATTTCTTATTTTCTGCAAAAATACAAAGAGCTACCGTTTAGAGTAGCTCTTTTTTAATCAATTCTATTCTCAAATCAACCAAAAACAAAAACTTCTTTTATTCGTTTTTCCAGTCTTTTACTGCATTTTTGTAATCACTGGTATAGCCGTAATGTGCTGTAAATATGTATTCAGCAGTAGGTATTGCCGTTATTCTTGCAATTGATTCAGTGGCCATTTTCGTATCCATATTGAAGAACTTGTTAAACTTGCCAATCTTATCGTTTTTTAAACTGATTGCATCGCCGGTAAACAAGTACTTGTCATTCACTAAATAACACATCGAACCCGGCGTATGTCCCGGTGTCAGAATCCCTTTGATCTTCGTGTTTTTTATGGTTATCGTTTGTTGATCATCAAGTAGCGTATATTTTTTTGCAGCGATCGAATTACCCCATAGCAGAAACCTTGCCCTGCCTCCATTGATGAGTGGCTCTTCTTGTTTAGAAAAATAAACGCCGGCCTTTTTAAATAAATTGAGTGCAGCAACATGGTCGCTATCCGTATGTGTTAGTACAACTGCAATAATATTTCTAGGGTCGATGTTAAGGTTTTTGAGTTCTTTTGAAACAGCCTCCATGTTGTTTCCGCCATCAACCGCAATATATTGATTGCTGTCTTTTATTAAAAACAGGTTTACATATGAATCATTGATTACAACTATTTTTTTATCTATCTCCCGGGTCTCCATTGGGGTCATTACCCTGATTTCGAATTTCGCTTTTAGTAAATATGTGCCAAAAAAAGCCACAATCATAATAAAAACGACACCGAGTCCAACCAAAGTTCTTTTTACTGTCTTTTTCATGTTTTTATTATCAATCTATTACTTAACAAATATAATCATTTTGATTGCATTATGCAAGTTGTTTTAGTATGAAATAAGTTGTATGTTGTTATTTAGAAACAGTACTCATTATTTAGAATGAAATGAAGGAATTGATGAATAGATAATTACCACTTACCAGTCATTCTTTTTGTTCGAAATAACGGTGCTGTTGATCCATTTTTCTGCGCGATTCTAAATCCGAACCAGTCATAATCACCATGATTTTTTATGTAGAGACGTACGACTGTGCGTCTCTACAATTGTAGGCAATTATACAAAGCACTGCACAATCTTCATGGTACCGATGCCCGGAAAGTTATTGCCATTAGGGCCTGTCGGGTATGCCGATACCTCAATGCCCAGTGCTACAATCACCGTTGTTCCGGGTTGTTGCAGAGCCGGCTCAGCAAACGAAGCCGTCAAACAGATCTCTTCGGGTTCGGCATTGTTGGCGTGCCAGTCAGAGAATGCACTGACCGAAAGACGTTCCGCATTGTTAATCGTCGGTTGGTAATTCTGATCCTTTTCGTTCCAAACAAAGTCGGGCAGCTGCGCAATGACTAGTGAAATCCTGTAGTAGTCGAACCGTTTCGGCCAGTTCAATCGCGAATACGACTTGAACTCAGGCAGCCTCAACGTCACCGTCTTTTTATCATCCGAGAGGCCTATTTCATACCGACTGGAGAGAACCCTGTCGAAAGGATGGATCTTATTGAAGTTGAGCAGGGTGAGTAAAACAGGAATCTTGCTCGATTCAAGTGAACGAAAGCCCTTCGCATTCACCTCATCGTATTTCTGAATGCGCTTGCCCATCGCCACAATCTGGGCGAAGTAAGTGCCCTGATGCAGGTGTTCGATGGCGAGGAGCGACTTTCTGACTTGCGATGCCCACTTGCCACACGCTTTAAACTCGTTCATATTTTCGCGCGTTCGGGCAAAGGTTGGATTGTTGTTAATCAACTCTTTCGATGCTCCGCCCTTGGTTGAGACCACGTATCTTTTGAGTCGTCGGTCGTAATACGAACGGATGTTGCCTATACTGCCGGTGAATAGGAGGGGTCCTTTTAACTGTGCCATACTGTTTGATATTTAGGGGTTTGTAATGCTACAAAGTTACCTTATGGCGATGGGTCGAATCAATGATTATGGAGGCGACAAATAACGACAGAACGCGACAAAACACGACATTTCGCAAAAAAGCTGTCGCAAACAACAAAACAACTACTTTTCAGCCGATGTTCACTTTCAATGATACCCTTAGCCCACAACAACCCTAAACCCACTTTCGGTACTTTTGCGGTTTTATAGCTTATTTTTAGGTACTTCTATCTTACTTCGGTTGTAGCACTACCACCATAGTACCATCAGATATGCTTTACCTCACCACAACATTCCGCTTCGATGGTCTGCATAGGGTAAATGTAGAATGGATGTTCAATGATGATTCGGCTGTTTTTGGGTACAAAAACCGATTTTTGAAAAGTTGAATCTTAATCAGATTTTTAATTCGGGTACCATCTAATTATTTATCATTCTTTTTATTCTATCTAAACATACTTCGACTATCTGCATGTGACCTAAATATTCTGATTAATTATAAAATATGTTTTACAATTCATAAATAAATTGCTATTATTTACCAACACCCTAAATGTTTATAAGTTGTCATTGACAATTAAATTTAAGCTTTTTAATTTTGATACAATCTGGATAATAAAACCAGTGCTAACATAAAAGTTTTTAAAAATGAATAAATCTAAACACAACAAAAAAACCTTATTAACAGAAGGATTAGAAGAAAGTAAAAAGAATTGTAATGATTCTAGTAGTAACCAGCCATCCGAAAAAAAGAGTGATGAAGGCGAAAAGAAGACAGCGTGTAATTTCACAAAGGCGACACCTGATGGTGATCATTGTCTTCTCAAGCTTGCATTTAGTAATCTAATTAGACTGACGCGCAAAACGGCCAAAGAAAATGAACTGTTACTAGAGTATTTAGATGGTTCAATTCATAAGAGTCTTATCGTAGAGTTGAATAAAACGCGACTTGACTTTTCAAAACCTCTTGACGATGATGATCCCCCCGATTTATCAAACCCGGAGGATGGCGATACAACACAAGAGATTCGTGTTAATGCTACTGCCAACGAGTTTGGTATTGCCGTGGGTAAATTTCTTTTTAATACACTAAACTCGAAAGGAGAGCCCATGTTTGTCACGAAGAAACCTAATGCTGCTGCTTTAATTTGCGATTGTTTCGAATATTTTGACGGCACAGCATTTAATCAACGTACTATTGAAGATGCTTTGGCAGTGGGAAAACGTTCTGGTAAAAACTTCGAACCATTCTCTAAAAATTAGTCTGATTTTACCGGCAAATCATCACAAACACGGAGTCGTACGGAAAATTATTTTTTCGAGCGGCTACAGCCCAATGTTTTCGGGGCTTTCAGAGTCGGAAAAAATATTTTCACGGAGTACTTGCGATATGGGTATTCAATATTGTATAATTGTATCCTTATCTAAGGATATGGAAGATATACTCCTTTCGCAGAAACAATATCAGGCAGTGATTGACCGTCTGAATAAGATCAATGCCGACGTGACGACGTTGAAACAAAAGACAGCACCCGAGGCTGGTTACATTGATAATTACGATTTGTTAAAGCTGCTTCAAGTTACAAACCGTACCGTACAACGCTGGCGACTTACCGGAAAACTGCCCTATAGCAGGATTGGCAAAAAATACTATTATAGGGCAGATCTTATTTTAGAGCGATGCAGGGTTCGTCGCGAGCCAATCGATATCCCTGCACCCTCTTTATCAGTTATTCCCGAACTTTCAGCTAGCCTTCATAAATCGTTGTGTAGACAATGCCCACTCTATTATATCCGCCGAATGTTTAAATACATTCACATCCGTCCTGGCTGATACCTTTCCTTGTTATTTCGAAGTTCTCTTCTCGTCATTTCTACTCCTTAAGAGAAATCTGATTATTCATTATTCCGGCTCATCGGAGAATTCGTCCCATGAGGCGAAAAGAGCGTAGATTCTCTTTTACACAAGTTCGGAAAGACGGCATTCATTTCCGATCCACCCTGTTTTTACCCTTTTACCGCTTGCGAAAACCCACCAGATTTCGCAATCAGCTACCATCATGCCTTCAAAATTTACTAAATAAATTTATAATGTATTCAATTTCAAATCAATAAAACAAAACCCATGAGAAAAGTAACCATTTTTATCCGATTCATCAAAATACGCGAACATGCAACATTAGAAGAGGTGCTCATGCGCATCAAGCTCTGCACCTATGGTAAACTCATCCGCGAGTTACGCGACTATGTTAAGGCCGGCGACCTGAAGAGGGCCAACGAGATTAAACGCTCACTGCTTGCATTTACCCCTTCGGCAACCTTCGAAGGCGGTCGTAAACTGGAGAACATGCTCAAATATACCGGCATCATAGTCCTCGACATCGATAAGCTTACCGATGAAGATCTGCTACGCATCAAAGCAATCATCAATCAATGCGAATATACACTGGCCTGCTTTGTCAGCCCGGGTGGACACGGACTCAAAGTATTGGTGTGTGTGGGTAGTCAGCCCAGCGAGCATCAATTTGCCTTCAACTGTTTGAAAGAACATTACGAAGCCTTGACCGGCGTATCGATTGACCCGAGTGGCAAAGACATTACCCGTCTCTGCTTCTTCAGCATGGACGATGCACTCTATTATAACCCCTCGGCTACTATCTACTATCCCGGAAGTAACCAGGAAACGATGAAACCTGTAATCGAACCCACCCCTCCGGTGTTGAATGGATCCATGGCGGTCAATCTGGCAACGGGCGAGGTCGTTTCAGGGCCAAGTCTAAAGTCAAATTCAGGTAATCCCCCCGCTAGTATCACCGACAGTTATAAACGTTGTATTGCGGCCGTAGAGCGCGAGTTAACCTTTATAGAAGGGCAACGCAACGCGTTTGTCTTTAACCTCGCGCTACAGATGCGCAGGGCAGGGTTTGCCGAAGGAACCACCACCGTTATGCTGCTGAGCGATTATAATTTCGATCAGCAAGAGGTGACCAACTGTGTCAAAAGTGCCTATAGCTATAACTGGACCGATGAGGCGAAAGGGAAGAAAAAATCATCATCCACTGCATCCAAACCCGTTGATCAAGCTGTTGATCAATCGGTAGAGGAGAAAGATACACCTGTTGGTGACGAAACAGAACCGCTTCCGTTAGAGCCCGATAAAAAAAGGCGGTCGAAAAACCGAACCAAATATAATCTGGAGGAGGTGGAAAATCTGCTACGTAAATGGTATCATACCCGTTATAATGAAGTGACCGGCGTTGTTGAGTGGCGCAAATCGGGATCGAAAGATAAGTATGAAAGGCTGATCGATTATGATGAAAACTCGATGTTCAGAAAGCTACACCTTGCCGGACAAGAGATTCCGCTCAATACCCTGCATGCTTTAATCACCAGTAGCTTCAGCCGGGCATATAATCCCTTTATAGACTTTTTCAAGAGAGCGAAGACGTGGGATGGCACCACCGATTATATCGGACAGCTTAGTGCAACCGTAAAGACCACCGACGATGCTCATTGGGCCCTGTGCTTTAAAAAATGGTTTGTGGCCTATATTGCCAGCATGTTCTGCGACGAGGTGATCAACCATACCGTTATCGTGTTTGTGGGCGCGCAGGGTGTAGGCAAAACCACCTGGATGAAACAGCTGGTGCCACTGGCACTGATGGATTACCTGGGCACCGCTGCGCTACAGACTGAGGGAAAAGACACCTCCATTCAACTGACCGAGTGTTGTCTGATCATCTTAGACGAGTTGGAGAACCTAAACCGGAGAGACCTTTCCTCGTTCAAAGAGCTGATCACCCGGCCAGCTATCCGGATCCGTCGACCTTATGGCCGTAATACCGATAATCTGCCCCACAGAGCTTCCTTTATCTCTGCAGTGAACCATGCCCTCGTGCTGACCGACACCTCCGGATCACGCCGCTATCTCTGTTTTACGGTAGAGGATATCAACTATCAACACAACATTGATATCAATAGTGCCTTTGCACAAGCCTATACACTCTTCAAAAACGGATTTCAATACTGGTTTGATCAGGATGAAATCAAGGAATTAACCCTGAAAAACGAGGATTTTATGGCCAAATCGGTCGAAGAAGAGCTGGTAGAAACCTGGATTCGTCCGGTGACCCGCCAAGAGTGGGATACCCGTCACCAGTTTATGAATTCGCAGAATATTCAGCTACTTACAACTACCGAGATAGCCAGTAAGCTGATGGAGAAGGCCAAGTTCAACCTTACCGACAGTACCATTGTAAAGATAGGAAAAATCCTCAAAAAGCAGGGTTTTGAGCGTATTCGGAAGGGGAATAACTACTCATACATGTTACGGTTTTTAGATACATCTGTAGTTGAGAAGAACAGTCGCACCCTTGAAGAGGTCGAAGCCGAGAAAGCCGAAGCGGTCGCTAACGAACAGGTTGTCAGATTTGAAGAAGATCTGTTTGCAGCAAATAACACCGATAACCTACCCTTCTAAATCATGCATATTTGCGTAGGGATGTAGAGCATGTATGGCTGTTTTCAATAATATATATTATAAATACAACAACTATATATACCATAAAACAGTACAATTCTTATTAGAGATTACTCTACAAGCCCTACATCACTACGCAACTTGCACCGATTACAAGAGACCAGAAGATAATCCCGTCATTCCGAGTTTGAATTTATCACAAACAACTTGCACCGTTTACAAAAGACCCAAAGCCGTTCATTGACATATTGAAAATTTGAAAGAAAAGAATCAGGCAGAGGCTGTGATAGTCTCTGCCTTTATCTAAACTACCGTTCCGAACTCCTCCTCATTTCGACCAGTTGTGCGAAACCTTCGCAAGTGTTGGTGGTCCGGATTCATGATCTGTAACAATTCGGTTCCACGTCTTTTCTCACTTCGTTCTAAATTCTTATCAGGCATCGGGCTTTTAAAATGGTGCTTCTCAATATTACCATTTTGGTGGAGTCGAGAGTGAAATCAACCCCAAACCATTTTTAATCTCGATGAAAAATCCAATTAACTTATAAATCCAACCGACATGAAAAATCCACTTCTCAATCAAGTAATCATCATCGCCCACCAACAACTGGGCGTAAAAGAAGAACCCGAAGGCAGCAATAGCGGTCCTATGGTAAATGAATATCTCAAAAGCGTTAACCTACCTCCGGGCAACGCCTGGTGCGCCGCCTTCGTTTATTGGTGTTTCGAACAAGCCAGTGCCCGTCTCAACCGTTTGAACCCACTGGTCAAAACCGGCAGCTGTCTCTACCACTGGCGCAGAACCAAAGGTATCAGGATCACTTCGGCTGAAGCCCTTCGCAATCCCTTGCTCATAGAACCCGGGTGTATCTTCATCATCAATTATGGCAAAGGAAAAGGCCATACCGGTATCGTTGTTTCAGTGACTGGCGATACCATCCAGACAATAGAGGGCAATACCAATACATCGCATTCTGCAAACGGGGTAGGGGTGTTTGCACTGGAAAGAAAGGTTGAGGGGGGAAGTGGGGGATTTATTGAGTACGGTTGATGATTTTCAAGTATCAAGAGAATGTCCCCAAAGGTACCCATCCCTTTTTATATTCGTAGCTGTATGATAAAGATCTCAAATATTGAAATCTTAGAGAGGATAAGAGAACTTTTAGTCATCTTCTTACACAAGTCCAACTTTTTACTTCTCATTAAATTATTGTAGATTGAGAAACAAGTCTGAAAATGAGATGAATGAATTGTTCGGTTTTTCCGAACAGTTTAAAATCTATCTCTTTTATTCAGGTCGTGATCTATGTTTGTATTAATATTTTGATAACCTAAAACTGTCAACTCACAGACCTTTATAATAATCACTATACCCTTCATTTCGAACAAAGTGAAAATCTCTCAAATCCATCAAAATAGTTCCCAAAACAATAAAATTCTATATCCAAAACAATCCATTTCTCTTGTGGCAGTACCATCTGAAATCTTCAGAAAAGTGCTTTCATCCAGCCACAGGGGTGTTTCGTCCTGAAAAGAGGGGGGCTTATACAATAAGTATGTTTTTCCTTGTTTTTTGATTATTAAGTTTCGTACTTTACAAAACCACATAAATGGAATTACTAATAAATGGTTTGGTGATAATGATTATGGTGATTATCTTATTCTACTTCTCCAACTAAATGAATTGTGGTTTTCCTACATTTCGAATATTTTAAAAAGGCCATAAATTACTAACAATCTCGAGAACTTAATTGGATTTTAATTAAAGTTATTAAACAGTAGAATGACCAAAAAAACGAAAATAAAAAATGGAATATTATTCATCATTGAATGAAATAACATACGGATCATATATTCTCCCTATAAAAAGAATTGAGTTATATTCAGCAAAGGAATGGGAAGAATTTATCGAAGAATGGTTAGACGTAAAGAAAGAAGATTATCTTTCTACAGAAAACTCTGGTGGTGCAAATGATAAAGGTCGAGATATTGTAGCTTATATCGATGATCCAAAAATAAATCCAAATTATTACAAATGGGATTGTTATCAATGTAAACATTACGGTAATCCGATTACACCTTCTGACGTATATGTGGAATTTGGTAAGATTATTTACTATTGTTTTATAGAGGAATACCCTGTGCCTAGAAAGTATTTTTTTGTAGCACCTAAAGATTGCGGTAGCTCATTGTCACATTTATTATTAAAACCGGCTGTTTTAAAAGATGCGATTAAAGAAAACTGGAAAGAAAAATGTCAAAAGGGAATCACTAAGACACGTGAAATACCATTAGAGGGGAAATTGCTAGATTATTTTGAAACATTTGATTTCTCAATATTTGATAAAATAAAAAGGAAAGAAGTAATTGAAGAACATAAGAAACACTTTAATCATTTAAGGAGATTTGGTGGTAGCCTACCTGCTAGACCCAAATTAAATGATGATGATGTTCCTTCTGCCATTCAAGCACATGAAATTAATTATGTTAAGAATTTATTATCAGCATATAATTCTGCCGGAATGTTATCTGTAAGTCGAATAGAAGATCTTAAAGGACTGCACGAAAGTCACTTTAAGAAAGCAAGAACATGTTTCCATCTCGCTGAGCAACTTCGAGTGTTATATCGGGATAGTTTACCTGTTGATACTTTTGAAGATTTTCAAACAGAAATACATAATGGAATACAAAATACAGTTGAAAGTACCCATAAGGATGGATTCGAAAAAGTTAAAGCTGTTGAAGACAAAGCACAACAAATACAAATTACATCAAGTCCTTATCTATCGGTAATAAAACCTCAAGATAGAACAGGAATTTGTCATCAACTTTCTAATAACGGAATAATTAATTGGGAAAATGAATAATAACCAAACTACTATACACCCTTTCAATAATATAATTGAAACGGGGTTAAGAATTCTTTCTATTTTGAATGCATCTTTTCCAGTTTCATTCGATTTGCAAATGCTTGTATATTTGGATTATCTAACAGTGCATAGTGGAGATATTGTTAATGGTGTAAAAAGCCTCCATCCTGCTGTTCCAAGTAGAAAAGGAGAAATGTTTGTAAGAAGGTCATTGATAAAAGAAAGTTTGGATGTTTTTGAGTCTAAAGGATTAATAGTAAAAAAATATCAAGCTTATGGGATTGAATACTCAGTATCAGAAAATGCAACGCCATTTATTGAAAGTTTAAGTGAAGAATACTCTTTAGAATTAAATACTAAAGCTCATTGGGTAGTAAATAAATTTGTTGATATTGATGTTCTTGAATTAGAAAAATATATGCAAAGATACATGACTGTTGATGATAATAACGTTAGTGTAAAATTGATAATTAATGGATAAAGGATTTGTTATAAGAAAATTGATATTAACGGGTCAAAAAGTTGATCATGCTATTATTGAGTTTGCTACAGGATTAAATGTGATATCTGGTCCAACTAATACAGGGAAATCTTACATTTTTGAGTGTTTAGATTTTATGATGGGGGGTAAAGTTCTTCCCAGAGATATAGTTGAATCTAGAAGTTATGAAAGCATATTTTTAGAAATAGAAGCTAATAATACATATTACACTTTAGAAAGAGCAAGACTCGGAGGTGATTTTAAATTATATGAAACTAAGTTTGATTTTTTAAACTTTAATAATTTCACGGTTTTATTAAGTAAACATGATAAGGACAATGAAAATACAATTTCTGCTTTTCTTTTAAAGCTGAATAATATTTGGGATAAAAAAATTAGAAAAAACAACAAAGGTGTTTTGGTAACACTTTCATATAGGTATATTTGTCATTTATTGTTAATATCAGAAATTGAAATAATAAAAAAAGAATCTCCTATTTTATCTTCAAAAGGTTTTGGGGTAACTATTGAACCAAATGTCATCAAATTTTTAGTTTCAGGAAAAGATGATAAGGCTATTATAGCAGAAGTTGATGAGAAAATAATTACTTCTAAAAAAGGAAAAATAGAACTTCTAAATGAATTAATCAAAGATATATCTGATAATAATCCTGAAATAGGTAATAATGAAGATTTGGATCATCAAATACAAAAGCTAGAAAATTCAATTGGCTTGATTAAAGAAGAACATAATATACTACTTGATGAATTTTCAGAAAAAGATGCGCAAAGGAAAATTATTTCTAAGGAAATATTGATTCTCGAAAATAGAATAGATTCATTGATTGAAATTCTTAATCGCTCATCTTTGCTAAAGGAACATTATAATACAGATATAAAACGATTAAAATCAACAATTGAAGCAGGTATTTTGCTTTCGAATAATGAAATTAATACTCAACTATGTCCCTATTGCAAAAATGAATTAAATGAAGTTTTAAATTCTGATGAAATTGTCCAGACAATCAATGCTTGCGAAAAAGAAATTATAAAAATTATTCATTTACTGCAAGAACTAAGCAAATCAGTAGAATTAATGAAAGAAAAAAAAATCGAATTAGATTTTAATCTTATTTCTCTAAATAAGAGCCTTCAAGAAATAGAAACTCATTTAGAAGAAAATGTTAATTCAAAACTGAAAGACCAAAATAAACAATTGGATAATCTTAATAGGAAGCGAAATCTATTATTACAATCTAAATATCAGGAAAATAGTTTTAAACAATTTAATGATTTTAGGGAAAGTTTGACAAAGTCTCTGAATAATCCTAAAGCGGGGAATGAATTTGATACTTTAACTACATCGGTTATGCAGCCAATATGCGAGGTAGTGGCTAAAATCCTAAAAGAATGTTATTATGAAAATCCTGGAAGTGTTACTTTTAGTGAAAAGAGCCTTGATTTAATTATTGGAAATGAAAACAGGAATTTATCAGGCAAAGGATTAAGAGCAATTACCTATGCAACTTTTATATTAGCATTGACAGAATACATTACAGAGAAAGATTATAGAATTGGGGTCCCAGTATTTGATTCTCCATTAGTAACATTTTCAAAACCTAAGGCTGAAGGTGAGGGTATTACGATAGATCTTGCAATGAATTTTTACAGATATTGTGCTTTGAAATCTAAATGTGAACAAATAATCATACTTGAAAATGAAGAACCACCTAATGATATAGAAACAAACATTAACCATATACGATTTACAGGATTGGTCGATGTTGGAAGAAAAGGGTTTATCCCAGTGGATTGATCTTCAGTATATTATTTAATGACAATAAAATGGTAAAACTAAAAATTGAGCCACAGAAATTCAGTGAGTTTTTTGGTTTAAAAGCGAATCAAGATGACTTAGAATTCTTAGATATCTATGCAGATCAAGATATTCCACTTTTTTTAGATCCTTATGGCGTTTCTGCAATTAATTCAAAATGGTCTAGAGATTGTGAGAATAACATAGCTACATACTTTCAATACTTAATAGATAGTATCAAAATAGGAAATTCTAAAACAGTAAAACAGTTATTAAATGCATTTCACGAAGTTGATGAAATAGCCTTGGGTTATTCTTCAGGAATACCGAGCGGAAGAGGCATTGGATCAATTCAAGCAATGCAAATACAGGAAGCCTTTGAAAGCAGTGAAGCAGCTAGATCTGGAGATATTAAGGATATTGCTGATTGTGCATTATTAATTCATGGTATAAATAGAGATAAAATTTCTGATATAACAGCAAATATTCTTAAAAGTCAACTTATAGAATTTACTCGAAAAGAATGCAAAAAGTATTCAATACCCTTAAAAAGATGCCCTGTAAGTAATGTTTTTAATTTCACTACTCTAAAATTTACAAGCATTTATCAGGAATTACCTGTTATCAATGGCAGACCTAAGATCTTGTTGCCAGTAAGTAGTGTAAGACATGATCCTGAATTAAGTAAAGATAAATTCTATAGAAAATTCGTTTTGGAATTCTTAAAAGCAGAACATTGCCATGCTGGGGATTCATTGTCGCATGTGTTAAGAAATGGAAAAGTTGTAATTCGAATTAAAGATTTAAAAGAATTTTTACCATTGAGCACAAACAATCTGTATAAATTCACAAAGGAGCATCCACAAGTATTAGAGAAATATAAATCTGAACTAAGACGAACTGCTACAAATAAAGAAAGTAAGACTGAATTAAATCCAATAAAAAAAATTCTAACATTAAGCGAGAGAATTCAAATATTAAATAACATCATACCTGGTAATAATGAGGCCACTAATTTTCATAAAATATCGTATAACAATTTAATCTACATTTTTGGAGAAAGATTATCCAATCCAAATAGTGAAACGCCAATAAATGAAGGTAGGAAAAGGATAGATATAGTATTTGATAACACGGGAAATATCGGATTTTTTAATAATATAAATACTTTGCATCATATTCAATGTCCAAAAATATTTGTTGAATGTAAAAATTATGGACGTGAAATTGGAAATCCAGAAATAGATCAATTACAAACACGCTTCAGTGATCATAGGGGGAGATTTGGGATTCTTCTTTGTCGATCAATTCTTAATAAAAAAGCACTGCTGAACCGTTGTAAAGATGTTCTACATGACAACAATAGCTTTATAGTCGTACTTGATGACAGTGATATTTCAGTTTTATTGAATCTTAAAGCAGATGGTAATGAGATTGGTATTGATGATTTTATGACTAAGAAGCTTAGCGAATTAATAATGTAGTCTAATTAATCTCTAAATTCTAGACAGCATGAATTATTTAGATATAAATTAATTAGCTCTATTAACAAAACTATAAACTAACTGTATGTTTAATTATTATAACATAGATTCATTCAATCAGGAATCAAGTTCTGTTGTGATGGATTTCATAGTGACCCTTTTTGGAACAGGTGCCGGCTTTTTTTGCGCTTTATTCTTATCCAAGAAGAATGAGAGAAAACAAAAAGTAAAAGAAAACAATGATTTAATAAATAAATACAAAAGCAGATTAGGTTATTTAACCGAACTAATTAGTTCATCAATAATCTTAATCGAAACTCAAGTTGCTAATTTAATTAAGTTGGCGGAAGAAATAAAAGAAAAGCCAACAGAAGTTCATTTGTTAATTCATACAGCCAATAATGATTTGGAACGGCTACAAAAAATGGATTCCGAGGAGGTCTTTCATGCATATAATCTTATAGCTAAAGAGGCGGATGATAAATCCAAAAATTATCATAATATATATAGTTGTATTGATTATTTATATTTACGGAGTAAACAAGGAACGGAACAGGTAACAAAACATGTAGAATATACTTATCGTGATCAAATGCGAATTAAGGAATTATTAGATGGCCTTTTAATTGATCTATTTCATTGGAAAATATTTTTTCAAAATAAACCTAAAGGGCATTTATCAACTCAATTCCATTTCTTTGACTTAAAAAGCGAAAACTTTGTTAATTGGGAAACTCTAGGAGATTTAATTAGTGAATTCGTTGTGCCTTTAGAAAAAGAGCTTAAAGAAAATCATCTAAAAGAAGAATATTTTCCTGGATTGCATAATATATGTGTGCAAGCGATTTTTATTTATAATCATTTAGTGCAAAATTCTGTTAGTTTTTCAAAAGAACTTGTTGCAATCAAAAGTGATATTGAGCCAAAAATTAAGATTTTGAAAACTATAAACACCAAACTTAAAAGTGATATCTCAAATTATAAGAATCCAATATTAAAAGATTCTATTTTCGGATTTTGATAAAAAGAATGATTCTGTGAAAATGGATAAAATAGATTTATTTCTAATCATGTCATTCCGTTTTTTGATTAACACGTTCAGGTGTTATATTTTGAAAGTCAATCTGGGAAATATAGTCTATGTGATAAAACTTTGGAATAAGGTTGATGAGAGTAAGTAATGGCAAAAAAGATTGTTCCGTTCTTTAATGCCATAGTGCTCTCGTGTTATAGTTGACAAAGATTTCGAAATATTAAACATTTATTTGATGCTGCCTTGGGTTTTATAAATTGAGAACCCTCAACTTCTACTAAAATTAACACGATGTCGAAACTGAAAATATTTACTCTCATCGGATTGGTATTGCTAACATCTGTATCGGTTGCTCAAAAGTATCGTTATATAAAGGGCGGAACATATGAAGGGATCGTTTGGATTCATCATGAGATATCAGATTCGAAACTAGTTCAGCCATATATTCCAACGGATATGGAGATCGCCCGGATGGAGAAAAAGATTCCGGCTCAACTACATGCGTTAGTTAAGGAGTACAAGACGCGTGAATATGCTAATATGTGTTGTGATATTGAGAAAAACCTATCGAAATACAAGCGGCATTATCATGGAATATGTATTAATGGTGAAAATGAAATCATTGTTTCATTTTATATTGGCTTGCCAAATAAAGAGTTGAAAATGCCAAAGCGCTTTAATTCCGGTCTATGTGATAATTTTACGCTTAGTTATAATATTAAAAAAGACACACTGGAGGGACTGTTTCCGAAAGATGAATAATTGTTGCCATAGGTGATAAATATTACAAAGACAGATTAATACTTCTTGGCGATTTCTCACTTCGTTCGAAATGACATTGGAATTTGAGATGGTATTCGATTAACAACTATTTTTGCATCCTGCGGAATGACCCGTTATTGACATAGATTAGTATAAATTAGCTTTCATGAATACAGAAAAAATTAAACTAGATATTGAAATCCGGATTTCGGAAATTAATGAATCAATGGATAAGTATCATTGGCGAAATCAGTACAAAGACACATTGTTAGGCGCTGAACTTGAACCACTGGAGAAATTATCAAAAAGGGTTTCGTTGCAGTTTAGAATTTATAACATCGCTGCGATAGTCTTTTCCGTTTTTCTGATTATTGTGTCGCTGGTGACTTTCTTAAATGATCAAAAGAATGATTTTGTGAATATGGATAAAATTGGGTTGCTCGTAATTTGTACGTTGGGCATTGTATTTAACTCTTTCGGCCATTATAAATTGAAGGTTAATCTAGAAAACAAGATTTTTTTGATCAAGCTTTGGGAAAAGATTGACGGGGAATTATAAAAACGAAATTTACTGCATATATCATTAGGGTTTTAGTAAATTAATAACGTAATTTGAGGAATGATCTTTGTATTGACTAATTTTACCGTCTCATAAGGGACAGTTTTTTATTGATAAAAAGATATTGGCAAATTGGGGAGAATGAATGCAGATAAGATAAAACAAGATATTAAAAACCGAATTTCTATTATTGATAAATCGTTTGGTACGTATTCATGGATCAATGTTTATAAGGATAAACTTTTGGGTGTTGAAATACTGCCTCTGGAAAGAACATTAAGGAGCGCAAACTTGCGATTTAAAATTAATGTGGGTTGGGTTTTTGTCTTGACTGCTTTGTTGTCTTTTCTGGCAATAAGGGTGGTTCAGGATAGAGATGTGCTCGATTTTAAGAAAATGAGTGGTGTTGTGGTGCTTATGTCGTTGGTCTTTGGCGTTATATTGAATACTTTTAAGCTTTATAAACTGAAAACAAATCTAGAGATTAAGATCTATTTGATTAAACTCCGGAATATGATTGATGGGAATTAAAACAATGCTCTTTACTTCACTGATTAGTGACTGGGTAAAAAAAATAATCCCGGGTTTGTCTTTTATGGCAAACCCGGGATCTTTTTTTGACGTTACGCTGCAACGATTATAATGACGCTGTATAGCTATTGACCTGTTTTGTATTATCCTCCTTAATTTTCGATGGTCAGATCTGATATAGAAATCATGATCATGTTGGCCGCCTCTACTTTTGCAGCTGGGATTGCCTGGGTATATGTAAAAGATAATACATAGTTATAATCGTTCTCCGAATATGTTTCGGAAGCGATTCCTGCTTCTTTACTGCTAATAAACGAATTAAAGGCTTCTGGAAAATCTTCAGCTTTCTTAATTTTATGACCTATTCTGGATCCTGTTAATCCTGTTATTTTGCCAGAACCATATTGTGTCTTTAGATCCAGACATTGTTTTCTGAGATTCAGATAGTTTGTCTTCAATGTGGCCAGGTTCGGCTTCTTTGTAATTATTGTTTTGGTGATCTGACGAGAATAGGTAGCGTCTCCACGGGTTCCAAAATCTACATTTAAATAGTACCCTTTTGCTTTCGAAAAGTAACATGTGCCACCCATACCCGTGAGGTCTTGTCCTTCAACAAAGCCCATGCTTTTTAGTTTGGCCATGGCTTTTTCTTTGGTTAAACCGGTAAGGGCTCTAACGTCTGAAATGCTGTTCTTCACTTCGGGAGCTACTGGTTTAGCCGCCCCTGATAAAACACCATCTACTTTTCCATCAACTACTTTGTTAGCGGTATTGTTTACGGCTCCTTTTACTTTGTTTAAGGCATTTTTAAATATCTGCCCTTCAACATTGTTTTGATAAATGAAAATACATAGTATTAACGCAACCAAAATTCTTAAATGATTTTTCATTCTCTTCGTCTCTTTTTAAGGATGATAGGTTCTGCTATTCGTTCGGCTCTTCGGTTATCAGCAAAATAGAACCACTTAGATTTTACTGATAACGGCTATATAATTACGGTTTCAAATATAGAGCATATATTTTGATGCCACAAAGTATATATGTTCTTTGTGGATAAATTATCAATAGAGAATTATTTGATATTGTGGTTTACTTGCAGAACGTAAATAGGGCTTGACGATAATGTCGACAGATGATGTCGCGATATGTCGCGTTTTGTCGTTGTTTGTCGCCTTTGTTATTGTTGACGAGTCGAAGGGTGATGTGGTAATTTTGGTTTGTTGATCAACGAGAATGTAAACAAACAGAATTACGAACCAGGTCACTTTTGTGACCTCTAAACTTAAAACAATGGCTATTCAAACTGGTGCTATTAAGTACCGCGGAAGCTTTAAAAGCATCCGAAACTATGTAAACCTCCATGATGAAAACACCTACGCCGGTGAAAAAGGAGGTGCCAACCGTGATTTAATCATGAACAACCCTGCCTTTGCCCGTACCAGAGAAAATATGGTAGAATTTGGTGGTTGTGGCGTGGCTGTGAAAGCACTCCGACTGGGATTCCTTAACCTCTTACCCGATCAAACAGATAAGAACTTTACCGGTAGGCTCATGCGTATCGTGAAGGAGGTGAACCGTAGAGATATCGAAGGGGTGAAAGGAAAAAGAGGGATCTACTTTAGTGAGGCCCGTCCTACCCTCGCTACGATGGTCTTTAATGTATTGGAGAGTGTGACTGAGAGTCTGAAGCTCTTCTTCCTCTGTAGTCATCCCGTGGGTAAAGTTGATGCCACCCTTAAGGTGACAGATCTTGTGATTAAACCTATATTGATCCCTAAAGGGGCTACACACTTCCGTGTGCAGAACCATCTGAGTGTGATCAGTGATTATGCCTACTCTGAAATGAGTCATCGGTATGAGGCTTCCAATGAGCTTAACGGGCAGAGTGTGTTTAAATACTCTGAGTATACGCCTATCGGTACGGCTCTCACGGCTGAGATCAAGGCGGCCTTCCCTGAAGGTACGGTGGTGGGTGATGACTGTAGTATCATCCAGTGTGTGGGGGTTGAGTTTTATGTCAGCACCAATGGTGCGCATTACCTCCCGCTCAAAGGTAGTAGCATGATGGTGGCTGATATCTATTAATCGCATTGTCATGAAAAAGAGTAATATAACCCGTTCTGATTTAACGTTCTTAGAAAGGATTACGGCTCCTACGCCTTCGTTCTTTAAGAAGGTGCGGACCATTGGGTTGGTGATGGGGGTGATCGGGGCTGCTTTATTGGCTTCGCCTGTGGCGCTGCCTGCTGTGGTGGGTACTATTGGCGGGTATCTGGTGCTGGGTGGTAGTATCATTACTTCTGTGGCACAGACTGCGGTGAAGGATGAATAAGAGGATTTCTCACTGCATTTGAAATAACGAAAAAGAGGCTATCTCATAATTGGATAGCCTCTTTTTTTCATTTTTGCCAGTTACTGCTGCTTGTATGATGAGCGGATGATTTAGATGGATGAAGTTATTGAACAAGGGTTTAAGTATGTTCTATTGTTTTTAATCTACGTTTATTTTTTTCATCTTTATACAAAAAAAGTAATCCAAATCACAACAAATCTAGTACCTTTAACCGTATAGTTTATTGAAATCATTAACTATAATGCATTAATAACTATATGATTAACGTGCCCTTAGGGTCAAAGGATCGAAATGCATAAAAGATTGAAAATAAAATGAGTATGTTTCCTTTTTGCAAACGTGTAGGAGGGAGAAAAATGGCTCCATCGGTCAATGATATTGCTTTATTTCAAGACCATCTGAAAATATAAAAACAGGTATTAGCTGAGTTAAGTCAATTTAAGTCATCAAGTCTTGAAAAAAGAGGTTAATCCGATTGTAAATAAACAAATTATAAATATTGATTAACACCAAAAATATGAAACGTACAATCAATTTATTTCTTTCGCAGGTTGCATTTTTATTTGTATTTCTCTTTGGAAATCATGTATTTGGAGCATCTACAACGGATATTAAAAATCATGCTGGTAAAGTGTACCATGTTTCGGTAAACGGCAGCGATGTGAACGATGGTTCGTTAGCCAGACCATTTAAAACGATTATGGCTGCTGCAAATGTGGCTATGCCTGGTGATGTGATTACTGTTCATGCAGGGGTTTACCGAGAACAGATAACTCCTCCGCGTGGTGGCGATTCTGATCAGGCGCGAATTACTTATCAGGCTGCCAATGGTGAGAAGGTGGAAATTAAAGGTTCGGAAATTATTAAAGGTTGGCAAAAACTGGACAACGATACGTGGGTTGCTAAAATTCCGAATAGCTTTTTCGGGAAATTTAATCCTTATAAAGAGTTAATATGTGGCGATTGGTTTTCTCCCCTGAATCGTGAGCATCATAGAGGAGCGGTTTACTTGAATGGAGATTGGTTGATGGAGGCTGCAAAACAAGATGATTTGAAGGTGATGGACGAAAAGAATCCACTATGGTATGCCAAAGTGGATTCACTAAATACTACTATCTGGGCTCAGTTTAAAAATGTAAACCCCAATGACGAAACAGTCGAAATCAATGTTCGTCCCACAATCTTTTATCCCGACAAATCATTTATCAATTTTATAACGCTTCGTGGTTTTATTATGCAACAAGCTGCTACCAATTGGGCCCCACCTACGGCAGAACAGATGGGACTTGTTGGCACTCATTGGAGCAGAGGTTGGATTATTGAGAACAATACGATTCAATATTCAAAATGTGTGGGTATTGCTTTGGGTAAATATGGTGATAAATGGGATAATAATCAGACTGAATCGGCAGAGGGTTATGTCGGTACTATCAATCGTGCACTGGCTAATGGCTGGAATAAAGGTACTATTGGAGGACATATTGTTCGTAACAACACAATTGCGTATTGTGAACAAACGGGTATTGTTGGCAGTATGGGGTGTTCATTCAGTATTATTCAGGGGAATGTTATTCATGATATACATATCAGAAGATTGTTCTCGGGTGCTGAGATGGCAGGTATCAAATTCCATGGTGCGGTAGATGTACAGATTACAGGTAATCATATTTATCGTGCCAATATGGGCGTATGGCTTGATTGGATGGCACAAGGTGTGCATGTATCGGGCAATTTAATGCATGACAACTTATTAGATATCTTTATGGAAGTAGACCATGGTCCTATGTTAGTGAACAATAATATCTTGCTTTCAAAAACAAGCTTGTTGATGAATTCAAGTGGTGCTGCTTTTGTGCATAATATTTTTGGTGGGAAAATGGAGGTAGTTGATTACGACAACAGACTTACTCCTTATCACAAACCACACTCAACTTTTGTGGCAGCCTTGCATGATAATCCAGGAGGAGATATGCGGTTTGTCAACAACTTGTTTGTATCCGGTGGAAATGCCAGTCAATATGATAAAGCAATTTTGCCTGTCTCTTTTGATGGAAATGTATTTACCAAAGGATCAACCCGACCTATATCTGAAAACCGTGAAAAGAAGTTTGGCGAAATCAACGAAGCGGCCAAAGAGAAACTTAAAAACACCAAAGATGTGATTGCAATAGAGAGAAATTCGCTGGATAAACAGGACTTTGACGCAATGGTCAATTTAGTGACTAAGAATGAGGGCGTTTATCTCGAAATTGCTTTTGACAAGAAATGGCTTACGGAGAAAAAAAGAGATTTAGTTACTTCTAAACTATTGGGTAAAGTCATCATTCCGGATCTGCCTTTTGAAAATACAGATGGATCGAAAGTAGTGATCGACACCGACTATTTTGGTAAGAAACGCAATATTGCCAATCCTTCACCGGGGCCATTTGAGATTTTGAACAGCGGAATGCAAAAAATAAAGGTGTGGTAAACAATAGAATGAGTTTCGTATGCCGGAGCGCCAAATCAAGTTATATGACAACATCAAGCATCACCGTTCTTGTTTTATTTTTTATAGGAATTGTTTTTCGTGCTGAAAATTCAACTGCACAAAAAGTAGAAGGTACAGATGGTTTCCGTATGCTCAATCCCATTTGTCCTGTCGGAGTGTATATTGCAGATCCTGAAGTTCGTCAGATGCCGGATGGAAGAGTTTATTTATATGGATCACGTGATGAGCCTGGAAATGCATGGTGCTCCCGTTCATACAATGTGCTCTCTACATCTGACTTAGTCAACTGGAATATCGAACAGGTATCGTTTTCTACAGCTGGCACTGGAAAACAAACAAATTATACCGATAAGATTTTGTATGCACCTGATTGTATTTATCGTGATGGGAAGTATTATCTCTATTATTGTTTGGAAGGTGGAGGAAAAGATGAGGGTGTAGCTGTGGCCTCGTCACCTTACGGACCTTTTAAAAATGGGAAAATAATGGAAGGTGCACATGGTATTGATCCTTCTGTTTTTATAGATGATGACGGACAAGCCTATTTATTTTGGGGACAAGCCTATGCGAAAGGAGCCAAATTAAGCAAAGACATGCTGACTATTGAAGGTGTAATTCATGACAGCTTGTTGACTTACCAAAAACATGCCTTTAATGAAGCCAGTTCAGTGCGAAAACGAAATGGAATTTATTATTATGTATATGGCGGTCACCAGCGTCATGGAGAATCAAACTGTGCTACATTGAATTATGCTACAGCTACTTCTCCCTTGGGGCCATATACATTCAGAGGGGTTATTATTGATAATTGGGGTAGTGGAAAAGATCTGGTAAATAATCACGGGTGTATTGCAAAAATAGATGATCGATGGTATGTGTTTTATCATCGGCCAACACATGGTAGTTCAACCATGCGAAAAGCCTGTATGGAGCCTATTACTTTTAATGCAGACGGAACAATCAATGAAGTAGAGATGACTACGCAAGGAGCAGGTGGTTCCATTAATCCTTTACGAAGAATGGACGCAGCAAGAGCTTGCTTGATGTCGGGGAATTTGTTAGTTACAGTGAGAAGACCCGGAAATGATGTTCCTGTAGAATATTTGGCAGAAATAAAAGATGGTGATTGTGCATTTTGGAAGTACTTTGATTTTACCGGGAAGAAGGTAAATCGTTTTACCTGTAAGACCTGGGGTAAAAATTTAGCCGGAAAAATTGAGATTCATTTGGATAACCGTGATGGACGATTAATAGGTACTTGTGATATTGAGCCCATGAAGGATGAGGTTGCATATTCCATTCATGAAACAGATGTCAAGTCTGTTATCGGAAAACATGCACTGGTGTTGGTGTTTAAGGCGATAAATCCGGAAGAGAAAAACCTTGATTTATTGAACCTGGAGTGGTTTATCTTCGAAAATAAAGTGAAATGAAAAAACTATTCTTAATTCTTTTTGCATTTACTACTTTTAATTATGTGTATGCACAATCTTTACGTGTAGAAAAAGATTTTGATAGTGGTTGGTTGTTTGCCCGCTATGGTCTACAAGCTGATGGTTCAAGAATTTCGGAGCCGGGGAAGTTTTCTTCGCTTTCTATTGCAGGATCTAATGAAAAAACGGGATCGGCAAATATCTCGCAAAATGAGTCTGTCTCCCCAAAGGAAATTACATTTAGTGATTCAAAATGGCGAAAACTTAACCTGCCACACGATTGGGGAATCGAAGGGCCTTTCAGATCGGATCTGGACGGCAATACAGGAAAACTGCCCTGGCGTGGTATCGGTTGGTATCGAAAACATTTTACCATCTCTTCGGCTGAAAAAGGAAAACAGATTTATCTTGACTTTGATGGCGCAATGGCGAATGCTGAAGTGTGGCTGAATGGAAATAAGGTGGGAGAACGACCTTATGGATACAGCTCGTTCAGGGTGGATTTGACGCCGTTTATTCTCTTGAATAAAGACAATGTCATTGCTGTTCGATTGAATACAGAAAAGCTGGGTTCGCGGTGGTATCCGGGCGCCGGCATATACCGGCATGTGCGTTTGGTAGAAACAAATCGTATACATGTAGCACCGTGGGGCGTCTTTGTTTCCACTCCTGAAATAACGGCCGAATATGGCAAAGCGCAGATTGCTGTTACCATCACAAATAATACAACGAAGAACCCAGTGCAGATAAAATATGCTGTTGAGATTTTTGAATTGGATAGCAATGATAGAATCGGGGGAAAAGTTAGTTCAAGTAAGAAACAATTATTATACATCCAATCCAATCAACAAAGTTCAGGAATGTTGAACATGGAGATTACACATCCAAAACGATGGAGTTTGGAAAACACAAATCGCTATCTGGCCCGTGTATCAGTATTTGCTGAAAATAAGTTGGTGGATATCTATGATACACCTTTCGGCTTTCGCACTATTCAATTTACACACGATAACGGTTTCTTGTTGAACGGAAAACGAGTACAATTACAGGGAACTTGTAATCATCAGGATTTGGGTGCATTGGGTACAGCTATCAATATATACGCTTTAAAGAGGCAATTAACTCTTTTGAAAAATATGGGATGTAATGCCTTACGTACTTCACATAATCCACCTGCTCCAGAGTTGCTTACACTCGCTGATAAAATGGGCTTTTTGGTGATGGATGAAGCATTTGATTGTTGGGAAGAGGGTAAAACTCCAGATGACTATGGGGCGCATTATAAACAATGGCATAAGAAAGATCTGGAAATGTTGGTTCACAGGGACCGGAATCATCCATCGGTAATACTTTGGAGTACTGGAAATGAAGTGCCTGAACAATATTCCCCGGAGAAAGGAATTACAAGACACCTCACCGAGATTATTCATAGCTATGATACCACTCGTCCGGTAACTTTTGGTGCTTCCTGGCCTAGTAAGTCCGCATTCAACGGAACGGAACTGCAAGTAGATGTGCATGGCATGAACTATGCCTCGGGTAGCGCTTATGGAGGACCCAATTTGTATGGAGATTTTTTAAGCTTCAAGGGACATGAGCATTTATCTGGTTTTGGAAGTGAAACAAGTTCAACGATGAGTTCGAGAGGTGAATATTATCCCAAAAAATTCCAGGTATCCTCTTATGACTTAACCGAGCCAGGATGGGGATCGTTACCTGATGCGGAGTTCAAAGCCCTTGATAGATTTCCTGCCATCTGTGGAGAATTTGTGTGGACCGGTTTCGATTATTTGGGCGAGCCGACTCCTTTTAACAGCGATGCAAGTATCTTGTTAAACCATGCAGCATTGAATAAGGAACAACTGGAGAAAGAAAAAGAGGAACTTGAGAAAATAGAAAAAAGTCGCCCTCCATCACGTAGTAGTTATTTTGGCATGATTGATCTGGCTGGTTTCCCAAAGGATCGTTATTATTTATATCAGTCCAGATGGCGTCCTGATTATCCTATGGTGCATATATTGCCACATTGGAATTTTCCAAACCGGATAGGTGAAATAACTCCCGTATTTATTTACACATCAGGTGATGAAGCTGAATTGTTTTTAAACGGTAAATCTCTTGGTAGAAAGAGGAAACAACCATTGGAATATCGTCTGTGTTGGAATGAAGTAAAATATGAGCCGGGGGAATTAAAAGCGATTACTTATAAAAATGAAAAGGAATGGGCTACTACAACGGTAAAAACAACGGGTTCTCCTGTGAAGTTAACGTTGACGCTTGACAAAACTACTGTTTGTTCAGATGGAACTGATCTCGTTTTTGTGACAATTGCAGTAACCGATAAAGAAGGAAATACAGTACCTGATGCGAATAATCTTATTAAGTGCCGATTGAAGGGTGCCGGAGAAATAGTAGCTACTGATAATGGTGATGCAACTTGTTTTATTACATTTTCCAACCCGGTACGTCCTGCTTTTAACGGATTACTATTAGCTATTGTGAAAGCAAAACTCAATGCAAAAGGCAGGCTGGAATTGATTGCCGAATCGGATGGACTGGAAACCGGCGTTGCCGAAATCAGGATTAAGTGAAATGGAAGATGTAAAAGGACAAATACAAAAGGTATAAAAGAATATAAAGTGGCAAACGATCTAAATATTTGAAAAAATGAAAAAAAACTGGATCCTCTGGATTTCAATTGTGTTGATTTTCTCCCTAACCTCAGGCGCAAAAGAAAAAGTCGCTTTTGAAACAACTTATTTTAAAGTTGGGGTAGATAGTAAGGGATTCATTAATAGTTTTATTGATAAGAAAACATCTCATGATTACTTTCCTTCAGTGAAGTCTGTGCCATTACTTTCGCTTTATAAGGATTCTACTTATATTTTGCCGGTATCATTCCACCCAAATCAAAAGAGCCAAAATGAGTTTTTTATAAAATATCAGAATGGCTCGCTGGCAACTATTCGTGTTGTTTCAAAAGGGGATTACCTTCGTTTTGAATTAATTTCCCTTGAGCCTCGCAACGGCGTTGAAGCTGTTGTTTGGGGTCCTTACCCAACCTCAATTGATGAAAAAATAGGGGAAACTATTTGCGTAGTTCGTGATCAGAAATATGCGATTGGTTTACAAGCTCTAAATATTAATACTATTGAAGGTTTACCTGATATTGATGATAGTGGATGTGTAATCGATCCGCTTCCAGGTCAACGACTACCTGATTCTCTTAAAAATAAAATAGGTCAGAAAGTTGATGTGAATGTAAATGTTACAGGCGATATGCCTGATTATGTCAGGATGTATCGGGGCAGTGCGGCAATAAAAAAACCTTATGGAAGTGAATTACGGCTATTTTCCAGAGATCGGAGGATTCCAAGAGTAATTAAAAATTGGCAGGGCGATAAACGTTATTCACAATATGTTGAACCGATCGATGTCGATTTTGTCGGTTCATCAATTGCCCTGTTTGGTTGTCCTGTCTCTTCGACACTTGATGTAATTGAAAAAATAGAGATGGGTGAAGGACTTCCTCATCCTATGCTGGATGGGGTGTGGCTTAAAAGGTCAACGATCCCGGGAGAGGCATATCTTTTAAATGAAGGAGATCCTAAGCAAAGTATAAAATATGCCAAAGCCTGTGGGTTCAAATTGATTCATATGGGAGATGTTTTTCAAAGTTGGGGCCATTTTGGGCTTTCTACCAAGAGATTTCCCAATGGAGCAGAGGATCTTCATAAAGCAACAGATTCTGCCCGGAAGGAGGGGATTTCGCTTGGTGTTCATACGCTTACAATGTTTACAACAAAAAATGATCCTTATGTAACTCCTGTTCCCAGCGATAGTTTATGTAAAACCGGCAGTTCAATTCTTACAAAAGATATTGGTAAAGATGATGATCTAATTTATATTAAAGATCCAGCTTATTTTAAAAATATGGGGAATACCCATACCGTTAAAATTGGTAAGGAACTGGTTAATTATCGTAAAGTTTCGACAGATGAACCCTGGCGACTTATAGATTGCAAGAGAGGACAATATGGTACTTCTGCTAGCGCACATATATCGGGTACAATGATTGATAAATTAACGAATGATGATTATAGTGGATTCTATCCCGATATAAAACTTCAGGATGTCTATGCAAAAAGATTAGCTCAGGTTTGCAATGAAACAGGAATTGACCTGATGGATTTTGATGGCTACGGGGGAGGCTCACCTACCGGGCATGAAAATTATGGTGCCGGGCGTTTTATTGAAATGTGGTATAAAAGCCTCGATAGATATCGGCTTACTTGTGGGGCCGGCACTTTTCATTACTATTGGCACATATATGCTTTTATGAATTGGGGTGAACCATGGTATAATTCACTAAGGGAGAGTCAGGTAAATTATCGCATTGAAAATCAACGATATTTTGACAGAAACCTGATGCCGGGTATGCTTGGTTGGTTTACGTTAAATCCTGAATTTCGACCAGAAGAAGTGGAATGGATACAGGCAAGAAGTGCCGCATTTAATGCAGGGTATCTGTTACGTGTGGACGAAAGCATAGAAAAGAACGGATATAAAGATCAGTTATTTGAAGAGATAAGGGAATGGCAGAAAGCAAGAAGAGTCAATGCCTTCTCTTTGGAACAAAAAGAACGAATGCAAAACCCAAAGAACGAATTCCACCTTGAAAAAGGAGGAGAAAACAGTTGGAATCTTTATCCTGTGAAGTTTAGCCGTGGTTACCTACATAAATTCAGGGATGTACAAACAGGTGAGCCTGTCGCTTCTAAATTTGCAGTAAATAATCCATATCAAGAACAACCTCTGCAGTTTTATATTACTGTTCAAGCTGTAGACAATGATCTGTCAGCTACAGTTTCGCATATCCAATTTAAGATTAACAATTATCAAACTATCGAATTGAACACTCCACTGAAAGCTGGTGATCGTGTATGTTGCGATGGGCAGAAAGTCTATTTATGCGATAAAACATGGAATAGGGTAAGTGTAATCAGTAATGATAAAATACCTGTTTGCGAAAATGGAAATGTCGAGATTGTAGTCACCAGCGAATTCAGCGGAAGTAAATCACCCAATCTTGGGATTGAGTTTAAATCAGTCGGAGTACTTGAAAAAGTAGGAAAATAAAATGACGAAATAGGCATGTTCGTTTGCCACAAACCTGATTAAGAAGAACAGTGAAACTGTTAAGATTTTTGTTATGTTTCACGACTTTTGCTGGTACAGTAAAGATTATTAAAATTTAAGAACCATTTACATGCAACTTTTCTTTTCAAAATTAGCACTCAGAGAATCAATAATATGTCTTATGTTTGGTTGCATACTGTTTGTGACAGAACCAACAAAGGCACAACTTGTCCACAATCCAGATACAGAAGGAACATGGTTGCCTGTTACTCAATCAAAAGGAGTTAATACTGATCCTGTAACGGCAACTGTTAATGAATTTTTGAAAAGTCTTAAAGGTAGTTTCCGGCCAATGCTTTGTAGGTATCAAGGTTCTAAGCTGATCGGTAGTAGACCATTTAAGTCAGGCAAAGTTGAGGACAACTCAAGTAAATGGTCTTGTGTTGTTGAAAGTACGGAGGTGCCTGATAAGAACGGAAAAGCAATAGATGTTACGTTAACTTTTAAACTTGTTGATGGTGCCGCTTTATCATCCGGAGTAGCTGCTGCATTTGATTTTAGGCAGTGGAGTACTAATAATTATGTAATGATCCCGTCTTCCATTTACAATGGTAATCGAAATAAAATAGAATTACGAGGGTATTGCACCGGCTTTGATAAAGAGGATTTTTATAATAAAAATATACCGCAAATTACTACAGAACTACCTCAGTTATCTCCAATACCTGATGTTGTTTCAAAAATAGAAGTGAGTTCATGTAACACTGCCACTCCTGCTATGTGTTTTTTCAACAAGCAAAAAAAACATGCATTCATTGTCCTTACAGAACAAGGAATCCGTAAGAGTGAAAGTATTCTGGATAATGGTTTTATGATTGAAGAAAGCAAGGATCGTTCTCAGGCAACATTCGTTGTCAGTGCTCCTGGTGTACGAGAGCGTAAGCCTGAATTTATTGGGTTTGGAAGCAGTCTTGATCGTGGTATTGACTGGAAAGTTGGAGATGAAATAACTTTACGTTTACGTATATATTCTTTTACAACACCTGATATTCCCGGATTACTAGAGAAATTCATGACTGTCCGCAAAGCTGTTACTGGTCCAAACCACACACGTAATTTATTTCCTTTCAGTGAGATCACAAATATTATGACGAAACAGATCGACAAAAGATGGCTTGATAAATCTGTTTATAAATACTATTGTCCTGAAAACTCTGATAAAGTTTGTATTGGTTGGATTGGAGGATTAATGAATACTTTTCCAATGCTTGCGCTAAATGATAAAATGCATCGTGATAGGGTAATCAATACTTTTGACTTCGCGTTGCCTGCTATTGTGGGTAAATCTGGATATTTTCTTGCTGCCATGAATCCCGATGGAAAAGCTAGTGGCAGAGATTGGTTCCCTAATCAGCCAATTGTATTGACCCGACAGAATGCCGACGCGCTGTTTTGGCTCATTAAACAATTTATGGTGCTTAAGGCGCAGGACAATGGTTCTGCTATTAAGCCTGAATGGGAACAATCTGTTAAGCAACTGGCTCAGGCGTTTGTGAAAACATGGAAAAAATATGGACAATGGGGCAATTATGTAAACCATGAAACAGGAGAAATAGCAATCTATAATACCACCAGTGGCGCTACAGCAATTGGTGGACTTGCTTTAGCATCGAAATGGTTTAATAATCTTGAGTTTATGAGCGTTGCTAAAGAAGCAGCCGAATATTATTATAAACAAGACTTTGTTCAGAAAGGCTTCACCTATGGCGCTTGTTCTGATATTTTACAGAATGCCGATTCAGAAACCGCAGCAGGACTAATGACTGCCTTAATGGCTTTATACGAAACAACCAATGATAATAAATGGTTAGAGATGAGTCGTAATCTCGCTAACCTGGCAGCTACCTGGGTTGTCTCGTACGACTACGTACTACCAAAGGAAACCGAGCTTGCAAAATTAAATGCAAAACTTACAGGTGCGATTTGGGCCAGTACTCAAAATAAACATGGTGCACCCGGCTTTTGTACTTCATCAGGTGATCCGTTGTTTAAAATATTTAGAGCTACAGGCGATTATCGTTATGCTGAACTTATGCGTGATATTACCCATGCTTATGCTGAAGGAATAAAACCAAACGGAGCAATTACAGAACGCCTCACATATTGTGATGCAGATAATCGTGGAAGTCGTGGTGGTGATGGTTTTGGTTCAACAGGCTGGAACGAATTGAATGGCATATTAATGGCATTGGAACTTCCCGGCATATACTTGCGTACTGATATGGATGAGTTTGTTATCTTCGATCATGTTGATGCGAAAGTTATTAAGCGTGATGCAGAAGCTGTAACGCTTAAGATCTCAAATACTACCAAATACGATGCCTCAGTTAGTATATTAGCTGAGAATGCAAAACAAGCAAGGTCCCCGCTTGGATACACATCATTTCTTAAATATCCAAAGGTCGAAATGAAGAGCGGCGAAACCAAAACTGTTATAATTACTGTTGATGGAAAAATTCAAAATTAAGTTATTTCAAGAAATGTGTAAAAAACAAAAAAGTATTTGCAAATGAAACCAAAACTATATTTAGTCACAATACTCTTAATCAGTTTCCTTGATTTCCTACCTACTTTTGGTTTAAAAGCGAAGATAGCAACGAATGAATATAGGCCTACAATAAAAAATGAAGCGAAAGCGGACTTGCCATTTCCAAGTGAAATGGAGTGTTTAGCCCAACCAGTCTATCGCTACCGGACTGATGGGAAACCGGGTCGCGAAATTGTCCTTAACCTTAAAGGAGCAAAACTTTACGGCAAGGCACAAGTAGAAGTAAATGTTAACGGTAAAACGGAAATAACCTTGATTCCGGCAGCAGATAGTGGATATTCAGTTTATCATGTACTGCTTCCGGCTAATGTTGGAATGAAGCAGGAATCAGAAGTTACTCTAATCCTGCGTCAGGGTAATAAAAAATTAAAAAAGACCATTAAAGTACCACCGATGCGATATTGGAATGTGTATGTCTACCCCCATTCACATGTGGATATCGGATATACCAACACGCAGAAGAATGTCGAGATCTTGCATAAGACCAATATCATAGAGGGAATCAAACTCGCCGAAGCCACAAAGAACTATCCGGATGGAGCCCGTTACAGATGGAATCCTGAAGTTACATGGCCTTTGGAACGGTTATGGGAAACGATGCCTACACAACGGGAACACGTTCTGGAAGCCATACGAAATGGCTATCTCTGCGTGGATGCCAGCTATTTAAACCTCAATACCAGCGTTTGCTCTGATGAAGAGTTGTTCCATATATTTAGTTTCAGCCGCGAAATGCAGAAACTCACAGGAAAACCAATGGATGCTTTCCAGCAAATGGACGTCCCTGGTATGTCGTGGGGACTGGTGCCCGTCATGGCACAGGAAGGTGTTCGCTACATCATGTCCTGGCCAAACAGCGACCGGGCAGGCAATGCGCACAAAGAAATTGACCAGCATCCCTTCTGGTGGATTGGTCCTGACGGCAAGTCCAAAGTGCTCTTTTTACAGCCCGGAGGTTATGCAAATAGTGGCAGCATGGAAAAAGGAGGGACTACCGGACGTCCTTGGTTTGGTCAACGTGACCCTGATAAGGTGCCCCCTGTAATCAAGACAGGTAGTGCTAATGTCAACTTCACGGATAAACTTTCAGGTATGGAAAATTCAAAATATCCTTACGATTTTCTAGTGCTCTCCTGGACCCTTTGGGATAACTGCCCGCTTGATGCAGACATACCTGATGCCGTCAGAAAATGGAACGAACAATACGTCTATCCACATCTCATCATCGCCGGTGGCCATGAAATCATGGAAATGATCGAGAAGAAATATGGCAACCAACTCCCGGAGGTTAAAGGAGATTATACCGAATATTGGACAGATGGTTTAGGTACTGCAGCGGGTCTGACTGCCCTGAATCGCAATTCCAAAGAACGACTCACTCAAGCCGAAACCCTCTGGACAATGCTCCGTCCCGGAAAACCATCACCCCGAACCGAGTTTGATGAGGCATGGCGTTATATTGCGCTTGGATCTGAACACACATGGTGTTCTGAAAATCCTTCAGAACCTTTCTTTCAGGATGCAATCTGGAAGGTCAAGCAGGACTATTTTCGCCAGGCCAACGATCGCACGCAAGCTCTGTTCGATGATGCCTTAGCCCCTGCAACTGATAAATCTAATGGTGCACTCGGCCCACTGGAAGGTCCATCTGCCGGTGGCATTGCTGTCTTTAACACCCAGTCATGGAAACATGGTGGACTTGTGACATTGTCTCAAAAGGAAAGCCTGATTGGAGACCGGGTAATTGACGAACATGGGAAGGATATTCCCTCCCAGCGCCTCTCGACAGGAGAGCTGGTCTTTTTGGCCTCTGATATTCCTGCTTTTGGATCGTGCCACTACCGTGTTGAGAAGGGCAAAAGTATTCTGGCTGATGGATGTAAAATCAAAGGCACTACACTTGAAAACAAGTATCTTCGCGTAAGCATCGACCCCATAACAGGCAATATCACTCATCTAGAAAACATTGCTTCCGGACGTAATTTTGTTGATGTAAAAGTGAACAGCGGGCTTAATGCTTTCCGTTGGATACCGGCTAACATTGACGCTCCTAAGGCTGATTCCAACATCGTTATTTCTACGGTGGAGTCTGGTCCTTTTGTTGTTGAATTGCGTGTTTTATCTCAGGGGACTGGTTGCCGATCAATTAGTCGTAGCGTCCGCCTCATTGCTGGACAGCCTTGGGTAGAGATTACAAATGTAGTAGACAAGCTCCCTTTGGTTGCTAAAGATGGTATACACTTTGGCTTTGGTTTCGATATTCCTCAAGGGAGAACCCGTGTTGACATCCCATGGGGTGTTATGGAAATTGAAAAAGACCAGTGGGCACAGGGCAATCGTAACTGGTTGGCTATGCAACGCTGGCTCGATATCTCAAATGATAAAGAAGGGGTCACCTGGTGCTCACTCGACAGCCCCCTCTTCGAATATGGAAATATTACAGCAAATATTTCAACGGGTTGGGGTGGCCGTGGCCCTTGGCTCAAGAAACTCGAACCTAGTTCTACTATTTATTCCTGGGTCATGAACAACCACTGGCATACCAATTTCCCACTGACACAGGATGGCCCGGTTACTTTCCGTTATCGCATTCTCCCACACGAATCATATGATGTTAACGCTGCCAATCATTTCGGACTGGAGCAGTCGCAGCCACTGGCACATGTTACTGCCAATAACGATCCGGGAATTATTCCGCTGATTAGTGTGGACAATGAACATGTATGTATCACTATCCTCAAACCAACCGAGGATGGCAAAGCCACTATAGTTCGTCTCCGCTCCCTATCGGATAAGTCCGAAACAGTGAAGCTCTCTTTTCCCGCTGGTTCACCAAAGTCAATTCGTACCTGTACACTTGAAGAAATTCCAGAAGAAAAAGATGTAGAAATAGTCTCGCTACCTCCTTACGGATTGATTACGCTACGTGTGGAATTTTGATTAGATTTTCACTGAGTATTTCTGACAATAATAATAAATAACTGGTAGAAGTTAAATATCCAATTCTTGAAAATGAGTCAACCATTTAGTTATTAATCTTAATAGCTTGAATAAATAGTAGCGTTAAAAATGCAAGATTTGCGGTAATTTAATTCTTAAAGATTGACTGCTATTGTGAAAGTGAAAGTAAAAACCAATGCAAAAATACGTTAGAATTGATTGTTGAGTTCATAAAAAAACAGACCAGAAACCTAATGGTCCGGCCTGTTTTCTTATGAGCTCAATAATCTTATTTTGAGTTACTTGATTTGTATGGGCTCCAGATAGAAGCAACGATTACATTGCTTCTATCTGTGTTTTTTTGTAAAGAGACTTTACGGAATATTGCAAGATTCTTAGTATCTTGACTTAGGTCGGTTGTTTACCTGACTGCCAAAAAGAACATTAGGTTTACTTCCCATGTAGATTTTTAAAGTCCCGCCTTTGATGATGTCATCATGGAAAATATAGCTGCGGTCATATTTTTTACCATTCAATTCAACGTGTTGAATATAAATGTTTTCGGAGCTATTATTCACGGCTTCTACAGTAAATGTTTTGCCTTCAGACAGTTGAATGGATGCCTTGTCGAATAGTGGACTTCCTAAAACGTAAGCACCATTTGCAGGAAAAACAGGATAAAAACCAAGTGATGAGAAGATATACCAGGCACTCATCTGTCCACAATCTTCATTTCCGCTTACACCATCAGGATCGGCATGATACATTTCGCTGAGGATATAACGTACCTTTTGAGCTGTTTTCCATTGTTGACCTACGTAACTGTAAAGATAAGTTGTATGGTGTCCGGGTTCATTTCCATGTGCGTATTGGCCAATCAGTCCTGCGATATCAGGAGGCGCTTGTGGATCGTATTCTGCTTTTATGGAAAACAAAGAATCCAGCTTTATCTGGAATGCTTTATCTCCACCCAATAGATGAACCAACCCCTCTACATCCTGTGGAACTAGCCACGTATATTGCCAATTGTTACCTTCACTCAAATCATTAATCCATGGATGTGATGATTTTACCGGATTAAATACGGGGTTCCATGTGCCATCTGCTCTCTTTCCACGAAAGAATTTAGTTGCAGGATCAAAGTAAAGTCGGTAGTTCTGAGAGCGCTTCAGATAATATGCAGCATCTTCAGTCTTGCCCATTTTCTTAGCCATGAGCGATACACTGCCATCGCTGATTGAATACTCCATTGCCTTGGCTACAGATTCAGGTACTTTATCGGAAGGAATATATTGTAGTTTCTTCGCGTATTTCAAACCGAGCTCATCCCGTAACGTAGATCCCTTTACTGCTTCGTAAGCCAATGCCGGATCGAATCCCTTAATTCCTTTCAGATATGCTTCTGCAACAACCTGAACGCCACTCATGCCAGGCATGCATTCTGTTTCACAACCCTGTAGATGCCATATTGGTAATCTCCCCTGTTGCTGATAGATGGCTAGCATAGAGCTAACCATATCACCGACCCTCTGGGGTTGAATGATGGTGTATAAAGGATGGATAGCTCTGTAGGTATCCCATAAAGAAAATACAGTGTAATTATTAAAGGATGCTTTATTATATACTTTTTTATCCGTACCCCGATAATCACCATTATGATCATTAAATAAGGATGGATCTATCATTGTATGATACAAGGCGGTATAAAATATTTTCTTATCAGTTTCATTTTTAGTTTGTACCTGAATCTTATTCAACTCCTTGTTCCATTTCTCATCTGCAGCATCCGCAACTTTTTTGAAGTCCCATTCAGGAATTTCAGCCTTTATGTTGGCAAGTGCATTGTCTGAACTGACGGGTGAAATACCGACTTTCAGCTTTAAAGTAGCAGGAGGAGTGTCAAAACTGATTAATCCCTTGATGGATTTGCTCTGTCCACTTTTTCCACTCAACAATGTATTGTCATCATAAATGTTAAAATGTTTAACAGGTTCTGAAAAGCAAATAGCAAAATACAAACGCTGGTCATTAGCCCATCCTTTCGAGATGCGATAACCCTTAATCGTATAATCATCTGTTTGCTCAATGTATGTATCCGTTGCCTCATCATCGATTCCTTCTTTCAAATCAATAATAATGTGTGCTTCTTTGGAGTCATTAAAATGGTATTGGTGAAATCCGACTCTTTCTGACGCAGTGAGTTCGGCATCAATTTTATAATCATCAAGTCGAACGGAATAATATCCAGGCCTTACTTTTTCATATTTGTGTGAATAGTGTGATGCATAACCAAGTTCAGGATGCTCTTGTGTTCCTTTATCGGTTTTAACAGCACCCGTAAATGGCATGATTAGTATATCTCCAAGATCACTGCACCCAGTTCCGCTTAGATGGGTATGTGAAAAGCCAATCATTATGCTATCAGAATAATGGTAGCCTGAACACCAGTCCCAGCCCTTAGGAATATTGTTAGGTCCTAATTGTACAGCACCAAAAGGAACACTGGCACCTACAAATACATGTCCATGGCCTCCAGAACCAATAATAGGGTCTACAAATGATGTTAGAGGTTGAGCTTTTACTCCAGACTTTGTCTGTGAAACTGGCTTTTTATTTTGCGAGAATGTCGTAGAGATCAAACTCGTTACAACCAAAAAGCTGATTAATAATTTTTTAATGGTAGTCATGTTGAAAGTTAAGTATCTGATGAATATTATAGATAAATAGAATCACAAACTTACTTAATAAATTCTTTCATAGTTTGGTATCCGTGTAAAGAAAGTGGCATCAAGGTAGGAAATGTCCATGCAAAATGGTGCTTAGTATAACTGAGTGGACGATGGGGTGCAACATACTTGAGATATTGAGGGTCATTATAAATGCCGGTCATGGCATCTATTAGGTTTGCCGGCCAAAAAGCACTCACGGGGAAGCTTGTTCCCGGGACTCCTTGTGCCGGATTATCAAACCATTTCCACTCTTTAGGATGCTGGTTGTAATATAAGAGATAGTCTAGCGCTGTTTTAATGGAGCGGTTGTCTTTTTGCATAGCAAAAATATTCTCTCCCGTAGTATTGTATACCACCCATGCGGTAGCTGTAATAGGGGCCAATGAAAAATAAGTATACCAAATGCCATTGGCTCCACGTCGGGTCTCTTCAGGCATATGTCCATCATCGGCAATCTTATCAAAAAGGTCTGATTTAATGAGCCTGATATTCTCATTCATCTCCTTCTCATCATCTAAATAATAGGCTGATAGAGCGGATCCCAACCTTCCCCAGTCTGCCCAGTTGTTTTTACGATTACGAATTTCATTGCTCGCCTTTTGATAGACATTTATAATCCATTGTGAGAAAAGTTGTTTGTCATTTTTTTTCCACCCCTTGTAATCACGCATTAGCTCGGCTGCAATGATCATTGCTGTTCCGGAATAGCATGTAACTAATGGACCATCACTTTCGGAATACTTCTTATTGATAGAGCCCCAGGCGTTCATAAAATATAAAGCCCGGTTTGCATATCTCTTATCTCCTGTCAGCTGCCATGCTAATGCACAAGCGTATGCATTAAAAGCGTCTGTTTGAAAACCTAACGAGTTTCTGCGATGTTCGAGTGGTTTAACATAATATCCAGGGACGCTAAAATCTGCAAGTGCATGATGTTCTTTAATGAAAGCGGAATCAGTATTTTTTATTAGATCGTTGAAGGCTGTGTAAAACGGTTCGTTTTTGAGCTTAATTTGTTGCTTTACAAAATCTATCTGTGTTTTTGGGTGCATCCCCCCGGGATGTTTAAAAGCCAAAAGAGATTGTGTAAATGTGGAAAGGCTAATAATTAGTAAAAGCAGTTTTAGTTTTGAGCTAAGCCAGTTTGTTTTTGATCCAGTCATCATTTAATAATTTTAATATGTTGATACAAATATCGTATTTGTTAAAGAAAGAGCCACTCGTTTTGGAGTGGCTCTTTTGTAGGATATTTATTTTGTCATAAAGTTCCACTTAAACTCACTATACGACCATAGTGAAACGCCCTTTGGAATGGTTACAGTGCCTTTTAGTTTTCCTGATTTATCTTTTGAGACTTTTAACGACACTCGGGCAAACTTTCCTTTTTCGTAGTCAAAGCTGACACCATCATCATCGTAAAGATTAAAAGATGACTCTTTTTGTCCGTATACTCTTACCTCAACCGGAAGTTTTTCTGTGCCGATTTTTGTAACAGCTGGCATCATTGGAATGATTCCGCCATCTTTTACATAAACAGGTATTATATCCAGCCCTGGCGTTACAGTGATCACTTCACCTTCACCCACAAACTTGCCGGTATAGAAATCATACCATTTGCCTTGTGGTAGGATTACCTTTCTGGTTTGCTGTCCGGTGAACAGCGGCGCTACTAATAAATACTCACCAACCATAAACTGATCTTTTACTTCGCTCTTCAGCGCCATTGCATAAGGATTCTCTGTTGAGCTGAGTTGTCCTTGTGTGATGGTGTTTTGTGGTGTAAATCCATCTTCAAGGTTCATAGCCCTGATGGGAGGTGTTCCATCGAAAGCATAATCGGCATAGCTGGTATACAGATAGGGGATAAGCCGCATGCGAAGACTGGCGATATCTTGCACTTGTTTTTCGACTTCGGGGAAGCTCCACGGCTTGGTGCCATCTGACCATGCATTGATCATAGCAATCGGAGAGAAGCAAACGGTTTGCATCCTACGTAACCATTCTTCTGCAGTTTTAGAACTACGTACTTCAGGCGTCCATAGCACACCAATAAATGAACTATTGATTAATGCTGTGATGAAATCTGGGTGACTGTAGTAGTCGTTGTAGATCACGTAGGGAAAAGAAGAAGCTCCTGCATTAGAACCACGCACCAATCCATAGGTACGTGTATTCTGTTTGTGATATAGATCGGCGGTCATCTTTTGCATCATCATAGCATAGAGTGAGCGCATCTGTTCTGCCGGTATGCCTGATGGAAAGAGCGTTACATCAGGCCATAGCCAATTGTCGAATCCATCATTCTCATCCATCTTAAAACCACTTACGCCCTTGCCTATTGTGTGTTTCATGAAATGGTCGCCAATAATTTTGTTTGTTTCAGCCATCGCATAGTCAGGAACTACACCACACCAAACAGTGTGTGTGGCTGTATAAGGAAGAATTTTATCATAAAGCTCCCCATCGGGCGAGACATAGGGATTTAACCAAAGGTTGATGTTGATTCCTTTCTGCTTCATCTCAGTGAGAAATCCTGAAGGATTTGGAAAACGACTTTTATCCCATTCATAGGTGCAAGGGTATGCTCTACTCTGCCAGCCAGGCTCAAGTCCTATTACAGTTAAAGGGAATTTATGCTGTTCGTACTGATACACCTCTTCTGCAACCTGTTTATCAGTATAGAGTGTTGGGGTACGATGCCAGAAGCCTAATCCCCATTTTGGAGGTAAACATCCTCCACCATTATAGAGGTTGTATCTGCGCACTGCATCAAGCATGCTAGGTCCACCGAATACAATGATCTCTGCTCCCTCAGCTGGAACCAACATTTCCAGATTATCAGAATAAGGTGCAGCGCTCCACTTTTTGTCTGTATTGCGATCACGGACTTCCGGAGGGTTTTTACTATCTTTTCGAACAGCTGTACCTACCCAAACGTCGATATAACGAGCAGCATTAATCAAAACGCCATATCCACTAGATGAAATATAAAGTGGCACAGGAGCATGAGTCCGGCCGTTATCCTGTCCGCCATAATGATCTACATGAAGTCGCATGATACGACCTCTTTGTTCTACGGTTTTGAAATTTAAACCCAGACCAAAAATCTTCTCATCTTTTGTAAGTGGAAAGCGGAGATAGGTTTTCCCATCACGTACAATGGCTGATATCTCATCTTTAGGAAGCGGAAAATCGACGCTTGCCATTGTGCTCAGTCGTTCTGTTTTGGGTTGAATACCTGCTACGGTATAAAAGTTAACTTTATCGGGAGTGCCGACTTTAGCCGACCAGACTCCTGCAGCGATTTGATTCCACTGTAGTGGAGCTTGTGCCATTATTGTTAAGAATGGCGCAGACATTAGAAATACAAGAAGTATGATTTTTTGCATTGACAGAGAATATTTGATTTGTTGATTTAAGTTTTACAAAAATAGTGTGTCTCTTATAAAAAGATAATGAGCGGTTAGAACTATAGCTCCAGTGTAAAGATTGTACCATCGGTGGGGGTCGAAACAACATCGATTGATCCCTTATGCTGTTTTAATATTTGCCGGGAGAGACTAAGGCCAATTCCTGATCCATTCTCTTTTGTAGTAAAGAAAGGAATAAATATTTTCTCTTGTAGTTCCATAGGAATAAGTGGTCCGTTGTTTGAAACCTTTATGATGATACGGTTGCCTTTATTTTTTGAAATGGAAAGTTTGATCTTACGACCTGTTTCAATTTGAAGTAATGAATCAATTGCGTTATTTACCAGATTAACGATAACCTGATTGATTAGATTCTTATCTGCCGTAATGAATTGAAGATGCGGTTCTATTTCTATCTCAAATTCAATATGGTTGGTTACTATCTTTTCTGTAAACAATATTCTGAGTTGTTCAATCCACTCATTGATAGAGAACAATCGTAGGACTGGATTCGGAATCTTTGTTAGGCGGCGGTAACTATTCACAAAGTTCATGAGCCCCTCCCCCTGCTCTTCAATGGCTTTTAGTCCCTGTACTGTTGTATTTACAATTACTTCGTTTACATCTAATGGTTTCACAGGTTCCCCATCTTTGATATAGAAATCGTATAAGGTCTTCGATATTGAAGTGAGCGGTGCAATTGAGTTCATGATTTCATGAGTTAGAATGCTAATCAGTTTCTGATACGATTCGAGCTCTTTCTCATCAAGTTCCTGACGGATATCCTGAATAGAGATCAGCTTTAACATATGTTCTTCGTTTCTGATTTCGGATGCGCTGAATAAGAGGAGCTGGGCTGAATCGTTAAGAATATTTTTAAAGGTAATGGCCTGGCCTGGTACCACATTGCAAAGTACATTATAGAAAGCCTCATTCTTAATCCGCAACAGCTTCATATTTGTTGATGCCGAAGAGATACCTGCATATTGACAGGTTATTTCATTGATGAGTTCAATTTCATTATGCTCATTAAGAACAACAATACCTGTTGCTGATTGCTGGATAAGAGCTTTATAGTACTTCTCTTTGTATTCATTGCGCAACTTTATCTGTTGAATATGCTTATTCAGGTTGTTCATTCCTTCATATAGCGCTTGTAATGACTTGTTTTTTGACGACTGAAAAGTCAGTGTTGTATCATTGTTACGGGCAGCCTCGAAGAATAGTGCAATGGTTTTGTTGGTCTGTGTATATATTTTTATAAGCCGGAACAGATAGATCAAATCAAATAGGAGAAGTAGTACGGTATAGAGATATTGTTCTCTGAGAAAGAAAAAGCCCGCCCCAAATGAGAAAAGAATGAGGATAAGTACGATTAGTACTATTCTACCTATAGATCCTTTAGATACCATATTTCTTGACTTTATTATAGAGTGTTGGGCGTGTTATTCCAAGTTGATTTGCTACTGCAGTCATGTTTTGTCCATGACGATTGAGTGCACTGATAATCATCTTCTTTTCCATTTCGTCAAGTGTCTCGTCATGGTGAGAGAAGTCGTTTGGATCGTAACCAAATACAAAATCGTTTGCGGTTAACATATTTTCATCAGAGAGGATAACTGCCTTTTCGATGGTGTGTTGTAGTTCTCTGATATTTCCAGGCCATGTATTAGATTTCAATTTTTCGATAGCCGATGGGGCAAGTTGAAGTGCTGACTTAT
The DNA here is from genome assembly GCA_013390605.1 of Bacteroidota bacterium. GTDB lineage: Bacteria > Bacteroidota > Bacteroidia > Bacteroidales > Cfx3-03 > Cfx3-03. The sequence continues at coordinate 318,808 of JACAUB010000001.1, forward strand.
TGTATTTTTTGCCGTAAATGTTGAGGTAAAAATTCGCAATATCTTCGATGTCGTCGACCCGCTCGCGAAGAGAGGGTAGGGGAATCGTAATTGTATTAATCCGATAGAGCAGGTCTTGTCTAAATTGCCCATCTGCAACCATCTGCTGAAGGTTTTTATTGGTAGCACAAATTAAACGGATATTGAAAGGCTGTTCTTTGTTTGATCCAACTGGTGTAACAATTCGTGTTTGTAAAACAGTTAGTAATTTAGATTGCAAATGAAGCGGGATATTGCCAATTTCATCCAGAAAAAGTGTTCCTTTTGAAGCCAATACAAATTTGCCTGTACGATCTTCAAGGGCATTGGTGAAAGCGCCTTTCTTATGTCCAAATAACTCACTCTCAAATAGTGTTTCGGTCAATGAAGAAAGATCGACCATTACAAAAAGCTCTTTATTTCTTTCTGAAAGTCGATGTATCTCTTTAGCAATTAGCTCTTTTCCGGTTCCATTTTCACCAGTAATCAAGATATTCGCATCTGTTTTTGAAACCTTATTGACCAGTTGCATAATGCCTTGCATGGCATGACTCTTTCCAATGATCAATCCTGATCCCTGGTTCAGTTCTCGTTTTATAGATTGTTCTCTTGTCTTAAGATCAACTATTTCGGCACTTGATTTACGTAAACGGTAGGCTGCTTTGAGTGTTGCCTTCAACTTCTCGTTTTCCCAGGGTTTTAATACGAAGTCGGTGGCCCCCTCTTTTAATGCCTTTACTGCAAGCTCTACATCTCCATAGGCCGTGAACATGATGACTTCGACTTCAGGAAATTGTTTTTTTATCTCTTTTAACCAATACAATCCTTCGTTTCCGGTATTCACACCAGCCGTGAAGTTCATATCGAGTAAAACTACATCATAATTAGTCAGTTTCAGCTCATTTATCAGACGATTGGGACTGGAAATAGTCTGTACTACTTCGAATTCGAACTGAAGAAACAGGTTTAGCGCATTGAGGATTTTTTTATTATCGTCGGCTATTAACAACTTTCCCTGTTTCATTTTTAGTAGGATTTATAAAACAAAACTAAAGAATATTTACACATAAGCGTAAAAAATAATTACACTTAAAAAATTGTGATATTTTTTATAGATAAGGTAGTCAGTTGGTTATCGTTATTGGCATATTGTTGGCTCAAGATGTTTCAAATTATACACTCATGAAGAAGTACAGGTATTTTATAGTCGATGTTTTGCTTTTAGGTTTAACCATGGTGCTGATGATTTCAATTAATACTGTTTTCTATCGCTCAAATGAGAAAAACATAGCACCAGTATCGGATTCAATTGCTCAAACAGAAAATAGTATGGTATGGAATTTCATAAAAGAAAGAAATAAACCAATCAAATTGAATTCAAATATAAGGAAAGACTATAAAACAAATCTAATCCTTACGGAAGCACGTAAATATATGGATATAGGTGATTTAGATCAAGCACGGGTGGCTTGTAAAAAAGCAATATTGGCCGATTCAACAAATGGGGAGTGTTATTTCTTTAGTGCTAAAATAAATGCGTTATCGAATAGGGATATCGAAGCGATATCAGATTATACGAAGACTGTACAACTGAATCCCAGACATTACCAGGCATATTTAAACAGAGGTATTCTTAGGCTGAAGATAAAAAAAACGGCTGCTGCCTGGTACGATTTCTTTAGTGCGATAAAGATTAAACCTTTAAAAACACTATCCTTTCTTCTTTCGTATGCTGTTCGATCTGTTTTTTAAGGAGGATAGAAGCCAGTTTTGAAATTAAATAATTAAACACCCAACTGTAAAGAAAAATTACACATTAAGGAAAAGAGAATATGGTATATGTCAGTAATACAGTTTATTATGGGTTATGGCATATCGTTCGCACTGATATAGGAAATAAGGAGTCAGTTAATAAAACAAAAAGACCTAAATTTTAAAAATAAAAGATATGGACCGGATCGTTGAAAATAAACATTTTATTAATCCTAAGTACTGGGGGGCTATTATCATTTCTGCAGTTATCCTCTTCGGTGTTTCTTTTCTTCTCTTTGCTAATCATACAAAGAGTACCACTATTGAGCGGGATAAAGTGACCATTGAGTCTGTTTTTAAAGGTCAGTTTAATGATTATATCCAATTAAGTGGTCAGGCTGCCCCTATAAGCACGATCTATCTGGATGCCGTAGAAGGCGGCAGGGTTGAAGAGATGCTGATTGAAGAGGGTAGTATGGTGAAAAAAGGTGATGTTATTCTAAAGATTGCGAATAATGATTTGCATCTTAATATATTGAACAGTGAGGCTCAGCTTGCTGAAAAGTCTAATTTTTTGAGAGAGGTTCGATTGAGTTTAGAACGTGATAAGCTTTCAAATGAACGTGAAATATTGAATGACCAATACCAGCTGGTAGCAAAGAAAAGAGCTTACGAACAAAACAGAGTGCTTTATAAAAATAAATTGATTGCTGAAGATGTGATGCAGCGATCTGAAGAAGATTATCACCTTTCGTTAAAAATGCTGGCTATGCTCAATAAACAACGGCAACAAGATTCAATATATCGTAAAATTCAGATTGATGAATTGAGTGATAACCTGTTAAATATGCGTCGCAATATGACATTGGTTAAGCAGCAGCTCGAATTTCTGAATATCAAGGCTCCGGTAGATGGACAACTCGGATTACTTGATGCTGAGATAGGTCAAAATATCAATAGAGGACAGCGGGTTGGACAAATAAATGTTCTTTCCTCTTTAAAAGTGGAAGCGGAAATTGATGAGCACTTTGTTGATCGGGTGAAAGTTGGCTTGAAAGCTGAATTGGAAAGAGTTGTAACCAAATCTAAACTAGTCGTTAAAAAGGTATATCCTGAAGTTCGAAATGGTAAGTTTAAGGTCGACCTGGTCTTTACAGGCACCCCTCCGGAAAATATAAGAATTGGTCAAACCTACTATTTTAAGTTGGAGCTGGGTCACCCATTAGAAACATTACAGATTGCAAGAGGAGGGTTTTATCAATCCACCGGCGGACAGTCAATATTCGTACTCGATAAATCAGAAAAGTTTGCTGTAAAACGAGCAATAACTATTGGGAAGCAGAATCCAGAGTTTTATGAAGTATTATCGGGATTGGCTTCTGGCGAAAAGGTTATTACTTCAGGTTATGAGATGTTTGATGAAAGTAAAAAGGTGCAAAAGATAATATTTAAATAAATTTACACAATAAAAAAGTTAAGATCATGATTAAGACAGTTAATCTCTCGAAAATCTTTCGTGCTGATGAAATAGAGACTACAGCACTTGATAACATCAACTTTCAGGTAAAAAAAGGTGAGTTTGTAGCAATAATGGGGCCTTCAGGATGTGGAAAATCCACATTACTTAATATATTAGGTCTGTTAGACAACCCGAATGGTGGGGAATATTTTTTCAATGGAACAGAGATTTCACACTATTCGGAAAGTCAACGGACTAATTTGAGGAAAGGAAATATAGGATTTGTATTTCAGAATTTTAATCTGATTGATGAATTGAGTGTTTTTGAAAACGTAGAACTTCCTTTGTTAGCATTGAAAGTGAAAGCAACGGAACGGAAAGCAAGAGTGAATGAGATACTCGAGAAGATGAGCATCGGGCATAGGCGAAAACACTTTCCCGGGCAACTTTCGGGTGGGCAGCAACAACGTGTAGCAATTGCCCGTGCTGTAATTACCAATCCGGGGTTAATACTCGCTGACGAACCTACGGGTAATCTGGATTCTGTTAATGGTGAGCAAGTGATACAATTGCTTGAAAAATTGAATGATGAAAAAACCACCATTGTTATGGTAACACACTCTCAGGACCATGCGGAAAGAGCTCACAGAATTGTGAATCTATTCGATGGACATATTGTGAATGAGAAGATTGAAAGAAAAATCATCTCAATCGGTACGCCTCAATTACTTGATATATAAATAGCTAATTCACTATTCGATGATTAAACAATTTTTCACCCTGGCCATACGAAATTTATTAAAAGATAAAATATTCTCTTTTATAAATCTCACTAATCTGGTAGTTGGTTTTGCTACGTTCATCTTATTAACCCTGTTTATTGTCGGACAGTTTAACTGGGATAAGCAAAATACAAAATACGACCAAATCTATAAGTTACAACTATTTAGAGATCAAGAAGAAAATGCACAGAAACATTCATGGAATATTCCCCCGGCATTATCCCGAAATGATCTTCTTAAAATCCCTGAAATAGAAAAAGTAGCACTATTACATGATGCAGGAGATAATAACAAAAGCGGAATATTTTTATCGGTGGATAAAAGAAATCAGGTACTCACACGATTTGGATATTTCTCTGATCCGTCTATTTTTGACATTCTGACTTTTAAGTTTCTTGAGGGTAATCCTAAAACGGCTTTATTGCAGCCTTACTCCATTGCTTTATCAAAATCAGTCGCCGATAAACTCTTCCCCAAAGGCAAAGCGATTGGCAAGCAAGTGTATGGAGAGAATAAAGTAGTTTTTACAGTGACAGGTGTTTATACTGATATTCCATTACAATCAAGCTGGGTTCCAAGTTATTTATTGTCCATGAATACTTTTGCTCCAATCACTCAGTTTAAGGATTTTGAGCAAAATTATTATGACAACTCATTTTATACATATATACTATTAAAAGAAAATGCAGATCCTACAGCCGTTGACAGAAAGATCCATGGGGCTTTGAAAAACTACCAAAAATCACATTACCCTTATCTACGACCAATGTCGCATTTGCATCTGAATCCTTTTTATGATAATTCAATCTATATTGTATTAGCACTCTTCTCTTTTATTGCTCTTTTGATCCTGATTCTTTCCTCTATCAACTTTATAAATCTGCAAACTGCAAATGCATCCACGCGTATTCGCGAAATAGGAATCAAGAAAACAGTTGGATTTACCAAGCGAAATCTACTCACTCAATTTGTTTTAGAATCTGTTTTTATCACCATGGTATCCGGTGTTATTGCATTGGTTGTTGCTCAACTCTTTCTACCCGTTTTTAATAATATTGTGGGAGCAGAATTATTTTCTAATATATTAACCGATTGGAAAATCATAGGCATTGTTCTTCCTGTATCTTTTTTAACAGGATTATTATCCGGACTCTATCCTGCATTTGTTATATCGGCCTATAATCCGATAAAAGCTTTGAAACAAAGATATTTGCAGAATGATTCTGATGGAATAAGCCTGAAAAACATTCTGGTAACCGTTCAATTCAGCATCTCTCTCTTTTTGTTGATTGTCAGTTTTATCATCTTCAAGCAAACTGATTTCATGATGCATTCTGATCTGGGATTCAATTCTAATAATCTGGCTTATGCAAATATCACCACCAATAAAAAGGGTTCGTTTGAATTAATCAGACAACGATTAATAGAACATCCGGAAATAACAGATGCATGCTATTCAGACTATATCCCTTATGTGTTGCCTGGAGGGCGAGATATAAATTGGGAAGGAGCACCTGCTGACGAAAGGGTGTTTATAAGGTATTATAATGTTAGTTATGATTTCTTTTCAACTTTTGGCATTAAAATAAAGGAGGGACGACCTTTTTCGAGAGCATTTCCTGCTGATGCAAATAAATGTTTAATTAATGAAACGGCAGTAAAAGTTTTCAATTGGAAAAATCCAATAGGACATCATGTGCGGATAGATGAAAATGATTATGAGGTTATTGGAATTATAAGAGATTATATTTTTCAGTCGTTTCATAATCCACAAGAGCCTCATTTCTATCGGTTATTAAACAATGACACAGTATCATTGAATGGAATATTTACAGTTCGTTTTACTCAGGGGACTGAAAAGAAGGCTATGCAAATTATCAAAAGCGAGTTTGAACAAACCTTTCCTGATGATGCCTTTGAGTTTAGCGATTTTCAATTACTGGTGCTCAATGAAAATGCATTACGGTATTGGCAGGTATTTCGTAATATAAGTATCTTCTTTGCCATATTATCTATCATTATCTCTTCAATCGGATTATTTGGTTTAGTTATGTTTTTTACCAAACGAAAGATGAAAGAGATTGGCATTCGGAAGGTCTTTGGATTCTCAATGGGTAGCCTCTATATTACAATGTCGAAAGGATTTATGAAATTACTACTGATATCTATTGTCATAGCATGGCCATTGGCATTCTATATCTATAAAACTTTACCCGGGGCACACAAATATCCGATTCAGGTAAATGAGTTTGTGGTTGCTACGCTTATTATTTTAGGTGTTGCCATCATAACCATTAGTTATCAGATTATAAAAGCTTCAAAAATGAATCCTGTTGATGTATTGAAAGATGAATAGATTTTAGAATGTTGAAGAGGCTATTTCAGACTCTTGAAACGGCCTCTTCAATAGTTTTATTCCTTGTCTTTTATCACCATTTGTAACGTTACCCGGCTTCGTTGTTCCATAAATACTTTCTTTGCAACCAATACACGATTGATGGTTTCTTGATCGTAATGACGTATCGTTACCAGTTCAACGCCTTCATTATACCGAATACGGTAGTCTTTTTTCAACTCTTCCATCACCTTTGGAATTTTGATGGGGTCATTATCAACACAAACAGAAAAACTGATAGCAGAATTCTGCATCATATGTATTCTCAGGCCAAAACGAGCAAAGATTCCGAAAATATGTTCCAGATTATGCTCGGCTATAAAGCTAAAATCTTTTACAAGGATTGAGATCAGCATCTGATCTACCTTAAAGATAAAAGAGGGAATCAGGCTGTCATCAGCAAAATCCTCACGGATAATGGTTCCATCTGCATCGGGATCAAGAAAAGATTTGATTCGTAATGCAATATGTTTGTTCTGCAATGGTTTAATCGTTTTTGGGTGTATAATAGTAGCTCCGTAGTATGATAGCTCAATGGCTTCGCGAAAAGAAATCGTGTCGATTTTAATTGGGTCGTCAAAATATTTTGGGTCGGCATTCAATAGTCCAGGTACATCTTTCCAGATCACCATTTCAGTAGCATCAAGTGCATAGGCAAGAATGGCTGCTGTAAAGTCAGATCCTTCACGGCCTAATGTAGTGGTTAGTCCTTCGGGTGAGCTCCCTAGAAATCCTTGCGTTAAGGCAATTGGGTGTCCTGGTTGATTAAATAAGGGCGCTACATTTTCTTGTATAATGTTGGGTGTAATATTCCAATCGACACTACCCTCTCGAAAATTATTGTCGGTTTTAATAAGATGACGAGCATCAAAAAGTCGGTTACTAATACCTACTACATCAAGATAATGATGCATAATACAGGTAGAAAGCAACTCGCCATAACTTACAATCTGGTCGTATTCCAGATCGAAATCATCACCATGGGGTTCATTGATATAGTTCTCTAAATTTAAAAAAAGCTCTTTTAATGCATTAAAAACAAGCTCTTTTCTCTCTGCAAACAGCTCTTCAACTAGCGTATAATGATACTCTTTGATTATATTCAGATGAAGTTCGGCTTGTCCATCTTTAAAAAAATATGATTTTACAACCTTTTCCAAACCATTGGTTGTTTTGCCCATTGCCGAAAGTACCATTACTATGTCTTCGTCAGGATACCTTTTTAGTATTGCTGCTACATTCTTAACAGCTACAGCATTTTTTACTGAGGCACCACCGAATTTAAATACTCTCATTTTTTAATTTATATTTTTTGCAAAGGTAAATTTTTTAAAAAGAATTATGGTGTTTAATGGTTTCGAGCACAATGATGTGAAAGAAATAAAAGTGATATAAAGTATGTGTTGATAAACAAACCTATACATAAAGTAGTTATTTTTGTCAGCCTCTGTTTTCTATATATAATGATATGTCGGTACAAATAAAATTTGTTAAAATATTCTTTCTATTACTCACTATAATCTCCGTTTATTTTTTATGAAAACACTTGTAGAATTTATTCAAGAGCAACAAGCTCATATTCCGAATGCCACGGGAGAATTCTCCCGTCTGATGAATGACATTGGTATTGCTGCCAAATATGTAAATCGTGAAGTGAATAAGGCTGGGCTGGCTGATATTCTTGGCTTTGAAGGTCACCAAAATGTGCAGGGTGAAGATCAAGTGAAGCTGGATGTTTTTGCCAATAGCCACTTCATCAATGCACTAGAACATGGCGCCCAATGTTGTGCGATGGCCTCCGAGGAAAATGAGGAGTTGATTACTTTTGAAAATTCATACTCCAACCGAGGGAAATATGTAGTGGCTATCGACCCAATAGATGGCTCGTCAAATGTGGATGTAAACGTCCCCATTGGTACTATCTTTTCTATTTACCGTAGAAAATCTGAATCAGGACCGGGTACCATCATCGATCTGCTTCAGCCCGGAAGTCAGATGGTTGCAGCGGGTTATGTGATGTATGGTTCATCAACTATTATGGTTTATTCAGCTGGACAAGGGGTCAATGCTTTTACTTACGAACCTTCGTTGGGGATGTTTTTATTGTCGCATACAAACCTTCGTTATCCAAAAGATGGAACAATCTATTCAATTAATGAAGCCAATTATATCTATTTCTCTGAAGGTGTAAAACGGTATATTAAATATTGCCAGGAGGATGACAAGTCGACAAACAGACCGTATATGACAAGATATATCGGGTCATTAGTATCCGATTTTCACCGGAATCTGATTCGTGGGGGCATCTTTATCTATCCGGGAACAAAGAAAAATCCAAATGGCAAACTTCGGTTACTTTATGAATGTAATCCAATGGCCTATATGGCAGAACAAGCTGGGGGTATGGCTACTGATGGTATGCGTCGTATTCTGGATCTTCAGCCTGAGAGTTTGCATCAGCGAACGCCAATTTTTATCGGTTCACGAAATATGGTGAGTAAAGCCAGCGAATTTATAGAGAACTTTGGGTAATCACTTTCTTTATACCTTTGCATTGTTATTAAAGAGAAAAGCGATTGACTGCAGAAGAACTACTTCAGCTATATAGCCGCAATGCGGTTACCCTTGAACTGGCTGAACGATTGGGTAAGGAAAAAATGATCCGTCTTGCTTTGAAAGGAATGACGGGTTCGTCACGTACCATGATGGCCGGAGCTCTATTTGGGATGTTAGGTCGCATCATGGTTGTGATCCTGTCTGATAAAGAAGAGGCTGCATATTTCTGCAACGATCTTGAGAACTTATTTAATGAACAGGAGTTGCCTTTTCATCGGAAACATATACTCCTGTTCCCTTCTTCTTATCGTCGTCCTTATGAAGTTGAGAAGATAGATAATGCAAATGTGCTTTTACGCACGGAAGCTCTAAAACGATTGGGCTCACGTTCTGAACAAACCATCGTCGTTACCTATCCCGAAGCATTGAGCGAAAAGGTAATCAACAAAGCATATCTTAAACAAAATACACTAAGACTAAAGAGGGGCGAGATAGTCAATGCCGATTTTATGTTCGACTTGTTATTGGAATATGAATTCAAACAAGTCGATTTTGTGGTTGAACCTGGTGAATTTTCAGTGCGTGGAGGTATCGTGGATGTCTATTCATATACCAATGATTACCCTTACCGTATTGAGCTATTTGGGGAGGAGGTTGAGAGTATTCGAACATTCGATCCAGCTACTCAACTTTCTATTGATCGATTAGATCATATTGCTATTGTTCCCAATATGCAGAACTCTAAACTACATGAACGTCGTGAAGCTTTTACTGAGTTTCTGCCAGAAGATGCAATTGTTTGGATTGATGATTTTGAAATGGCATCTGACCATATTGAAAGAGAGTATCTAAAAGCTGTGGAGGCTTTCAATGCATTGACGGGAGAGATTAGTCATGTTCCACCTGCCGAGTTATATGTTACCCCCGAGCTCTTTAACAGAACAATCCTTCGCTATTCTATTATTGAATTCGGAAAGCGATTCTTGTTATCTAAACAAAACCAATATCAGTTTAATATCGTCCCACAGCCCACATTCAATAAAAACTTTGAATTGTTGATTAAGAATATGCACGATAATACCGCTCAGCATATCCACAACATTATTCTCTCTGATAATAGTAAACAACTTGAAAGACTACAAAGTATCTTTTACGATGTGACGGCTAACCATAAATTAAAAGTGAAGGCCGAGTTTACTCCGGTGAATTTAGCATTGCATGAAGGATTTATCGACAAAGGATTAGGTTATGCCTTTTATACCGATCATCAGATTTTTGAACGATATCATAAATATAGAATTCGTGATAGCAAGAGCGGTAAACAGGTGCTTACGCTCAAAGAATTATATGACCTGAAGCCCGGTGATTATGTTACTCATGTGGATCATGGAATCGGTAAGTTTGATGGCCTTGAAAAAGTGAACAATAGTGGTAAAGTTCAAGAGGCCATTCGTTTGATCTATAAAAATGGCGATCTATTGTATGTAAGCATCCATTCGCTTCATCGTATTTCTAAATATACTGGTAAAGAAGGCGCTATCCCTACAATGGATAAATTAGGCTCGAATGCATGGAATAAACTCAAGCAGAAGACCAAGCAACGTGTTAAAGACATTGCCAAGGATCTGATTAAGCTTTATGCTGAACGGAAAGCAGCTGAGGGATATCGATTTATGCCAGATACTTATATGCAACATGAGCTGGAAGCCTCATTTATTTATGAGGATACCCCCGATCAGGTGAAAGCCACAGCCGATGTGAAAAAGGACATGGAAGAATCGTATCCAATGGACCGATTGGTTTGTGGTGATGTGGGATTTGGTAAAACAGAAATAGCTATCCGTGCTGCCTTTAAAGCAGTAGCCGATAGTAAACAGGTTGCCATTCTGGTTCCTACAACTATTCTTGCTTTACAGCATTTTAAAACTTTCCGTAGCCGGCTAAAGGAGTTTCCTTGTACGGTAGACTATGTAAATCGTTTCAAAAGTGCCAAAGAACAAAAGCAAACGCTTGAAAGGTTGAAAGAGGGGAAAGTAGATATCCTGATTGGTACCCATCGTTTATTGAGCCAGGATGTTCAATTCAAGGATTTAGGATTATTAATCATTGATGAAGAACAGAAGTTTGGGGTTGCTGCCAAGGAGAAGTTAAAGTCGTTCAAAACGAACGTAGACTCTTTAACTTTAACGGCAACACCTATTCCACGAACACTTCAGTTCTCTATGATGGGCGCACGCGACTTAAGTATTATTAATACAGCCCCACCGAACCGCTATCCAGTACAAACCGAAGTCCATACATTTAGTGAACAGATTATTCGCGATGCTATATTGTTTGAACTTTCACGTGGGGGGCAGGTTTTCTTTGTGAATAACCGTATTCAGAATATAATACAAATAACCGGCGTTATTCAGCGGTTGCTACCTGATATTCGTATCGCCATTGGTCATGGACAAATGGATGGTCATAAACTGGAGAAAATTATGCTTGATTTCATTGAAGGAGAGTATGATGTGTTAGTTGCAACCACCATTATCGAATCGGGTCTTGATATTCCCAATGTAAATACGATCATTATTAGTGATGCTCAGAACTATGGATTGAGTGAGCTGCATCAACTTCGCGGTAGGGTTGGACGTACTAATAAAAAAGCATTCTGTTATCTGCTTGCTCCACCGTTGAGTGTATTGACTGATGAAGCCCGCCAACGGTTAAAAGCGATTGAAGAGTTTTCAGATCTCGGTTCAGGATTTAATATTGCTATGCGCGATTTAGATATCAGAGGTGCCGGTAATATTTTAGGAGGAGAACAAAGTGGATTTATCTCTGAGATTGGATTTGAGATGTATAACCGCATTCTTGATGAAGCCATTCTCGAAATAAAAGAGACCGACTTTAAGGATGTGTTTGCTGAAGAAATTGCTAAGAAGTATGTCAAGGAGTGTCAGATAGAAACCGACCTCGAAGTTTTGCTTCCTGATGCTTATGTAAGTAGTACAACTGAACGACTTAGTTTATACAAAGAGCTCGACAGCATAGAGAATGAAAATGATTTAATGACATTTCAGGAGGGTCTGATCGATCGTTTTGGTCCTGTTCCACACGAGGCGGTAGAATTAATGAATGCACTCCGTTTACGTTGGTTAGCACGCGATATGGGCTTGGAAAAGTTGGTTATAAAGCAAAGTGCCATGTTGGGATTCTTTATTCAAAATCCAGACTCACCTTACTACCAATCTGCTGCTTTTACTTCTGTGCTTCAGTATCTTCAGTCACATCCAACAGCTTTTAAAATGCGTCAAAATAATGACCGGTTGCATATCAGCTTTAAAAATATAAACTCCATCTCTACTGCATTGGCGGTGTTGAAACCTATTGTTTCCGTAGAAAAAACAGAATTCAAGTAGAATTTAAATGGATTGATCAATAGTCGTTAAATCACAATAGGAATGATGATTTCAACTCGTGTCCCTATCGCTTCACTATTTTCATCACAAAGGTCTGTATAAATAATTGGATTTGCAGTTGTCTTTTTAACATCAAAGAGCTTTAATCGCGTTTCAGTAATAGCTATTCCTCTTGAAGTTCGTTCTAGTTGACTGTTCTCTTGAATCTCTTGTGATTTTTTTCGGCCAACACCATTATCTTCCACTATGCAGCTTATTGAATTCTCTTTATAAGTCAGTTTTATCTGTAATAATCCTTTCTCTTCACGATTCATTAATCCATGCCAGATAGAATTCTCTATAAATGGTTGAATAATAAACGGTGGGATAAAGGTTGAAACCTGATCGATAACGGGGTCAATTTCAATCGTATATTCAAAGTGCTCTTTGAATCGCATCGCTTCTAATTCCAGATATAGCTTCAATGCACTCAACTCTTCGTTTAAAGAGATTGCCTGATGTTGCGAATTATTCAAAATCATCCGCATTAAGGTTGCAAACTTAGAAAGATAACGGCTGGAAGAAACTTTATCATTTTTTACTATATAATACTGTATGGAATTAAGCGAATTGAAAAGAAAATGAGGATTCATCTGCTTACTAAGTGCCTGTTGCCGATATTGATTAATTTCTTGTTTCGTAAGGTTTTCAAGTTCTATTCGTTTTATCCTTTTTCTGTACATATTATAACCTATTCCGAAAAGAAATATTAATAATAAAAAGTTAAACCATAATGTTTGCCAATAGGGTCGCATGATGGTAAATTTTTTGCTGATAACAACGGATGAAGGAAATCCTATATCATTGATCGTTCTAACCTGTAGTTCATAATTATTGGCGGGCAAAAATGGAAAAATAACTTCCGTGTTTTTTGTTGTGATCCATTTATCATCCAGACCCAATAGTCTGTATTGATATTGAATTTTGGCTAACGATTGATAGGTAATTGCTACATAGTTAAATGATAGTGAATTAAGGCTATTTGGGAGTGAGCAATTATTGGGTAAGATGGTGTCTTTCATCATTAAACGAGTTCTGGTAAAGAACAAAGGGATATTCCCTTTAAATAATTTGAAATTATCATTATCAATGATTGAGATACCTTTATTTGTTGCTGCCAGAATTTTATTTTTATAGGATGTCAAATCGAAAACCTGATTAGAGATCAAGCCATCATCTTTGGTGTAATTATTTAAATTATATCTGAAGGGCTTTAAACTTTTTATTTTAATACTTGATACCCCCTGATTACTTCCCATCCATAACTCATTGCTGTTTAAATAAAGCGAAAGTTGTGAATTTGTTAAAAGCCCTTCTTTCCGCGATAAATGGATGACAGATCCTTTCGCTTTTATAAATACCCCTGATCCTTTCGTTGCAACAGCTATAATATCACCTGATTTACTTCCTGCAATGCAGATTATCCGATCATTTACTTCTGGAAAAATATCGGTAGCCTTTTTAAGTTTTTTATCTTTAAAATGCCATAGCCCATCGGAAGAGCCAATTAATAATGATCCATCAGGATAAACATAAATTGCGGTTACCCTAAAACCAATCTTAGTAGCCTCATTCGAATAATAGATAATATCTCTCTTTATTAAATCTATGAGCGCAAATCCAGAGGTGGTGCCTATCCACATCGTTGTTTTCGATGCTTTTGTCATCACTTTCGTGACTAATATTTTTCCTATAAATGGTTTATTTTGTTCATGACTAAAATTGATCAAAGGAGTAAGCCGGTTATCTTTATATATAAATTGCTCAGCGCTCACTGAAAGATATAATTGTTTCAAGTCGTTATCATAAAGTAAGCATGTAATTTCAGCAGGTTGTTTTGATACTGTCAGGATATTTGTGATACTTGTATCTTTTACAATGGAAAGATAGCCACCTCCTGTTCCTGCAAATATGAGATCATTGCTCGATTCAATACAAGCGATGTTTTCATTGGCTAAACCGTTTTTTATTCCTATACTACTTGTAAAATGCGATGATAGATAAAATATTCCATTCTCCAACGTGCTAAACCAATATCCTCCTTCTCGGTCCTGTATTATAGATGATACTGATTCTTTGTTAAGATATGAGTATTTGATAGGTCCCTGGAAATCATTCTCATCGATTGCTACCGCTCCTGAATTCAAACTACATACCCATAGGGAATGATTATTATCTTTTGACAACCATATGATTGGACTGGTCATGACACGTGTTTCATAATGACCATCATTAAATACACGGATCAGATATTTATCACAAGCTACAAATATGCTTTTATTATCAGTTGCTTTAATTGCTATAATCGACCTATTAAGCGCGGGTACTAACAACTTATTTACAATCGATGTTTTAAACAAACTGGTTCTGAAATCAAGCTTGTTAAATATGCCACTGTGTTGAGCAATCAATAATTGGCGATCTACTTCTATGATAGAAGCAATATTGTCGTGTTTTTTATCTATCCTTGTTACAAATCCTTTGGGTGTGATTTTTATGAGTCCAAAATAACGAAATGAGACATAGACATTATCGTTTGCGTCTACATAAAAAGAGTTCTTTATACAAATCCGATGACCTAAAGTAAGATGTTGAATAGCACGATTAAATGGGAATACTTTAATCGTACCATTCTCATAATAGGATATTTTATTATTGAACCCGATAAACCAGATACGTCCTTTTGAATCTTCTGTAATATCAAATATGGTCATTTCAGGAAGCCCATCCTGTAGATCGAAGTTTTTAAAGGTGTACCCATCAAATCTAGAAACCCCGAAGTTACTTCCGGTCCAGATAAATCCTTTAGAATCCTGGAAAATAGCATATATCTCCGAACAGGGGAGTCCTTGCTCTGTAGAGAATTGTTTGAATAGCGGTTGCTGAGCCTTGGTGCGGATAAATCCCAGGGTGAATACAACTAGAATAATCGTCAATTTCAGCTTCATATAAAATCGTTCTATCTTCTGTCGATATAGTGGAATTTAGCAAATGTAAAAAAAAAGAAGATTAAACAGGTCTACGTTTTGAGGAAGTTATATATTTGATGCAATTATCGCTAAATTTTTACCCTAAATTTAAAGTCTTTACTGATGGCACCTCGTTTCTTTTCTGTTTTACTGATATGTTTGCTCTGCTGGATAAATAGCTTTACCCAGAATGTTAAAATTACACCTTACGAAAGGTCGGGTGGTAAATCCACTCCTCGCTATGCAGAGACTATGGCGTATTGTCGACAATTAGCATCCTTCTCCCCTTTTGTGAAAATGGAAAGCATCGGTAAAAGTGCACAAGGTCGAGATATTGAACTGCTTATTATCGATAAAAAACACAACTTCACTCCAGATGCGGTACACCGTTCCGGAAATGTAGTACTAATGGTGCAGGCCTGTATTCATGCAGGTGAGCCTGATGGAAAAGATGCGATGCAGCTGTTGTTGCGGGATATGCTTGTGAAAGGAATTCACAAAGAACTACTTGATCATGTTACCATTTTGTTTATACCCATCTTTAATACCGATGGACATGAACGTTTTGGTCCGTATAATCGTATCAATCAAAATGGTCCTACCGAAATGGGTTGGAGAACAACAGCCCAGAACTTAAACCTGAATCGTGATTACCTAAAAGCCGATGCACCGGAAATGCAGGCATGGCTTAAAAATCTCAATAAATGGAATCCTGATTTCTTTATTGATACCCATGTTACCGATGGAGCCGATTATCAATATAAAATTACCTACTCGCTTGAATTGGGTGGAAATATGGAAGTCGGATTAACAAATTGGACCCAGAATTATTATGAAAAGGAGATATTAAAGTTACTCGATAAAGATTCGGTACCGGCGTTCCCTTATGTACAATTTAGAAATTGGCATGATCCCCGAAGCGGACTTTTTTTAACGCCATCGCCACCCATGTTGTCTACAGGTTATTTTGCTGTCCGTAACCGTCCGGCTTTACTGATTGAAACACATATGTTAAAGGCCTATCCTATCAGAGTCGAGGCTACCTATAAAACGATTCAACATACGATGGAGTTGTTGAACAAAGACTATCTTCGTTTTCTACAAGTTATACAAAAGGCAGATGATTATACTGCCAGTGCTGACTTTAGGAAGAACCCGTTTATTGTTAAGTTTAAGACCTCTTATAAAGATAGTGTGATGACCAGTTTTAAAGGGGTCGAATATGAAGGGGTGAAAAGTGATCTTACTGGTGGCGAATGGTTTATCTATCATCCGGAAAAACCTTTGACTATGCAGATTCCTTTCTTCACAAAAGCAGAATCTGTTGCATTGGTGCAATTGCCAATGGCTTATATTATTCCGGTAGAATGGAGCGAGGTTATCAAGCGGATTCAGTTACATGGTCTAAAATATACCATTTTGAATAAACCAACTTCTTTTACCGTGGGCACATATCGGTTTTCAAATGTAAAGTTTAGACCGGCTAGTTATGAAGGTCGTTTTATCGCTCAATTTGGTTTAGATACCATTACGGAAAATCGTGAATATCAAACGGGGTCAATCATTGTTCCCACTAATCAACCATTGGCTCGTATTGCAGCCTATTTGCTTGAACCATTGGCTGATGGATCCTTAGCTTCATGGGGCTTTTTTAATACAATAATGGAACAAAAGGAATATACTGAAAGTTATGTGATGGAGCGTATGGCTCGCGAGATGTTGGCAAAGGATGCCAAATTAAAAGAGGCCTTCGAACAGAAGCGAGTATCTGATGCTCATTTTGGAAACGATCCGGAAGCAATAATTAATTGGTTCTATAGTAAAACTCCTTATTGGGATCAACAATTAAACCTTTACCCTATTGGGAAACTGATGAATATGCCTGCAAAAAAGTGATAAAAAAATTGCAAAAAACGTTACAGGTAATAGAATTAATGTCTAAGTTTACACTATCGCACATGATTGCGAATAAACTTATTTAAAAAACTAAAATACTGATCATGAAAGGTTCAATTGTTATCCTCTGCGGGGGGGGACCTGCTCCCGGAATAAACTCGGTGATTTCTTCATTATCAAAGGTTTTTATTGAAGACGGTTACCGTGTAATAGGTTTGCATGGTGGTTATCATTATCTGTTCTCAGGTGAGCAGCGACTGGTCGATTTCACTTTTGATATGGCCGATCGTATTCACAATCAGGGTGGCTCGGTTTTGACCATGAGTCGTTATAAGCCCAAAGATGCTGAGTTCAATACTGATTTCTTTACCAAACACGATGTGAAGTTATTGGTAACAATTGGTGGCGACGATACTGCTTCTACAGCCAATCGTATTGCCAAGTATCTGAATGAAAATAATGTCCCAATCCAAAATATTCACGTACCTAAAACCATCGACAATGACTTACCGTTGCCCGAAGGTTTGGTTACATTTGGTTATGAAAGTGCTAAACAAGAAGGGGTTCGTCTAGCCACTACTGTTTACGAAGACGCCCGTACCTCTGGGAACTGGTTTGTGGTTTCAACAATGGGTCGTGAGGCCGGTCACCTTGCTTTTGGTATTGGTGCTGCTTGTCACTATCCTATGATTATCATCCCCGAGATGTTTAATAAAACGAAACCAACTTTTGATCGTATCATACGGTTGATGATCTCTTCTATCTTAAAACGTAAAATATTAGGTATCAAATATGGAGCTGCCATCATTTCTGAAGGAGTCTTCCATTTTATGCATGATGCTGAAATCCTTTCGAGTAACATTCACTTTACGTTTGACGAACACGGTCATCCTGAATTAGGAAATGTAAGTAAGGCATATATCTTCAATATTTTGCTACAGGAACGGTTAAAAGCCTTAAATCTGAAGGTTAAAAGTCGTCCGGTTGAGTTAGGATATGAAATGCGTGCATGTGCTCCAATTGCATTCGACCTAATGTATTGCTCTTTACTTGGCTTTGGTGTGAAACGTCTATTTGATCAGGGTTTTACTGGTTGTTTGGTAATGTCTGAAACCCAAGGCGATGTTAAGCCGCTGTTTTTAAAGGATGTAGAAGATTCGTCCGGAAAGATTCGTCCTCGTATGGTAAATATCGAAACCCAACGCACACGTATTATGTTTGAAGACAGTCTCCATTATCTCTCGAAAGGTGATTATGAAGCGGCAAAGCAATTTGTCCCCAATCCTGAGTTATATGACTTTTTCAAAATCCTTGAATGGGATTAAGCAAAATTCAAAAAGACCGGTCAGAAATGACCGGTCTTTTTGTTTGTTATTATTATTTTTAATTTCACAGCGAAAATCTGTACTTTAGCTCGATTTTTATAATGTCTATTTTAGGGTGCAATAGACTGTAAGTAAGGTTTGTTAGTAAATAGCTACATTCAAATTACAAGCAGAAATATTGTATCCATGGTATATTTTTTTAAGAAAGCTAAGATTAACTGAGCATGTGGTACTGGATTGTGAGATTTATTTTGCGTAATCGTCCGGCAATTCTTGTCGTAATTGGATTGATTACAGTGTTTATGGCTTTTAAGGGCTCTAAAGTGCAGCTTTCGTATGAAATGATGCGTATGTTACCTGAAAAGGATACTACTTATCAAGACTATGTGAAGTTCAAACAAAGATTTGGAGAGGATGGAAACCTTATGGTTGTTGGAGTTTCCAATCCAAATATTTTTCAACTCGGACAATTTAATGCCTGGTATGATCTGGGTGAGAAGATTAAAAAGTTAGATGGGGTACAAGAGGTTATCAGTTTGGCACGAACCATCAACTTTGGTAAAGATACAGTAAAACGCCAGTTTACTTTTAACCCCTTAGTTACAAAACGGCTATCCACACAGACTGAAGCTGATAGTATCCGAAAGAAATTTATGAGCATGCCCTTTTATCAGGGGTTATTGTATAATAGTAAAACCCATGCCTGCTTGATGGCTGTTACGCTCGACCGCAAGAAGTTGAATGATAAAAGTCGGATTGCGATTGTAAAAGAGATTAAAGATCTGGTTGAAGCCTACAAGGTGGCCCAGAAAGTTGAAGTTCACTATTCAGGTTTGCCTTACATCAGGACGGTTACTACCAAAATGGTAAAAGATGAGTTGATGTTGTTTATCATCCTCTCAATGATTGTAGCTGCACTCATCATGTTCTTTTTCTTTAAGTCGATAAAGGTTGTGCTCACTTCGTTGTTAGTCGTGGGCATCAGTATTGGCTGGGTACTTGGCTTGGTTTCGTTATTTGGTTTTAAAATAACCATACTCACAGGTGTGATACCCTCACTCATTGTCATTATTGCCATCGAAAACTGTATTTATATTCTCAATAAATACCATTGGGAGTATGTAGCGCATGGAAATAAAATACTTGCATTATCAAATACCATCCGAAGGATTGGTTTTGCATCATTAATGACCAATGCAGCTACTGCAATGGGTTTTGCTGCTTTTATATTTGTTCAGAATAAAATGTTGAGCGAATTTGGTATCATAACCTCTATCAGTATTATGCTTGAGTACGTGCTAACCATCACGCTGTTTCCTGTCTTTTTCAGTTTCATGGCCCCTCCTTCAAAGAAACATACTAAACACCTCGATAATAAATTCTTTGGTGGTGTAACAGAGTTCCTGGTTCGCTTAATCACTCTTCATCGGCCCAAGGTCTATATTGCTTCAACCATTATTGTGTTGATTAGTATTTATGGATTAACACAGATGCGGACTTCAGGAAAGGTTGTTGACGATTTGTCTAAAACCGATCCGATATATTTAGATCTGAAGTATTTTGAGAACAACTTTGGCGGCGTCATGCCATTTGAAATCAGTATTGATACCCGAAAAAAGAATGGGGTAATGAAGCTCTCTACCATTGAAAGGATTGATGATTTACAACATTATTTTCATCAATTTCCACAATTTGCGAAGCCATTATCATTGGCTGAGGCCGTTAAGTTTGCCCGTCAAACATTTTATAATGGCGATTCAGCACAATATACGTTACCAAGTGATCAGGAGAAAAATTTCATTCTCTCCTATATTCCACGTGGAGGTAATTCCAAGAAAGGAAATGTACTGAAGACCTTTATGGACAGCACCAAGCAATATACCCGTATCAGTTTTAATATGCAAGATATGGGCACGAAAGATATGGATGCCCTCTTGAAAAAAGTTAAACCGGGTGTTGATTCTATTCTCGATCCTAAAAAATATAAGGTTTCCATTACAGGAAATAGTGTTGTATATGCTGCCGGGACAAACTTTTTGATTCATAACTTGTTTGAAAGTATTGCTGTTGCCATTATATTGATTTCGTTACTGATGTCATTAATGTTTCGTTCTTTTAAGATGATATTGGTATCAATGGTTCCTAATCTTATTCCGTTGCTTGTAACTGCAGCCATCATGGGATTCACAGGTATTCCGCTTAAATCATCTACGCTCATTGTCTTTAGTATTGCTTTGGGGATTTCTGTTGATAATGCTATCCAGTATCTGGCACGATATCGACATGGGTTAAAAACGAATAACCATGATATCGGACTGTCAGCTATAGGTGCACTGCGTGAGGCTTCATTCAGTATGATTTATACTTCTATTGTATTGGTTCTTGGTTTTAGTGTATTTACTATCTCTAAATTTGGAGGGACACAGGCACTTGGATTACTTATTTCGATAACACTGTTTGTCGCTATGTTCTTTAATGTTGCAGTATTACCATCTTTGCTGATGACACTCGATAAATTTGTGTCAACAAAAGATTTCATTGAGGAAGAACCACTTATCGAAGTATATGACGATAAAGAACTTGAAAATGGGAATGATAAATCCTAATCATTTATAAAAAATAGAAAAACTATGAAAGGTATTATTCTAGCAGGAGGTTCAGGCACACGCCTTCACCCGTTAACGTTAGCTGTTAGCAAGCAGCTTATGCCTATCTATGATAAACCAATGATATACTATCCTCTAAGTGTATTAATGATGGCAGGTATTAGAGAAGTGTTGATTATTTCAACGCCTCACGATCTGCCTCAGTTTGAAAAGCTACTGGGTGATGGTAAAAGGCTGGGGTGTTCGTTTAGTTATGCAGTGCAGGAAGTTCCGAATGGACTGGCACAGGCTTTTGTGATAGGCGAAAAGTTTATCGGTAAAGATTCTGTAGCGCTCGTGCTGGGTGATAATATTTTCTATGGAAGTGGTTTGCAGAATTTAGTGAGTGATAGTAGTAATCCTGATGGTGGTGTTGTTTTTGCATACCATGTTTCAGATCCTGAACGCTATGGTGTAGTTGAATTCGATAGTGATCTGAATGCCATCTCAATAGAGGAGAAGCCTACAAACCCTAAATCTAATTTTGCTGTACCCGGTCTTTACTTTTATAATAACGATGTAATTGAAATCGCTAAAAATCTAAAGCCATCACCACGTGGCGAATATGAGATTACAGATGTCAATAGAGTCTATTTGGAACGTAAAAAACTCAAGGTAGGGATTTTGAGTCGTGGTACGGCATGGCTGGATACCGGTACTTTTGCCTCACTGATTCAGGCCAGTCAATTTGTACAAGTGCTTGAAGACCGTCAGGGACTCAAGGTTGGATGTATTGAAGAGATTGCATACCGTAAGGGATTCATCCAAAAAGATCAATTGAAGGAGTTGGCTCAGCCATTATTAAAGAGTGGTTACGGACAATACCTGCTTAATTTACTGGAGTTGGATTAGCTTAATAGCTTCCACTTATCCATATAATTTGTTAATTATTAATTGCATTCAATGCTTACTTTCGATCAGTTGCAACAACGCTTTAATGAAGCGCTGGATTTAGATCAGTTACCTTCATACCCCGCTCGTTTATATGCCCCGATCCGTTATTCTCTGTCGCATGGCGGTAAGCGGATGCGGCCGCTATTGGTGCTGATGAGTTGCGACCTCTTTTCAGGTGATATCGATGATGCGATGAACTGTGCTATAGCTGTAGAAATATTTCATAACTTTACTCTATTGCATGATGACATCATGGACCAATCACCTATCCGACGTGGAATTGATACGGTCTATAAAAAATGGAACACTAGCATAGCTATTCTTTCAGGTGACACCATGTTTGCGCTGGCCTACGACTATATTACCCGTAGTCGGCCTGTTATGCTGCCACTCATTCTGCCACTCTTTACACAGACGGCCAGAGAGGTTTGCGAGGGCCAGCAACTTGATATGGATTTTGAAGAGAGTGATACGGTTTCTATTGCTGATTATATTGAGATGATACGGTTGAAGACGGCAGTGTTGCCGGCTGCCTGTTTAAAGTTGGGTGCCCTCTTTGCTGGGGTGTCACAGAAGGAAGCTGAACTGATTTATAGCTTTGGTCAGCATATAGGGCTGGCCTTTCAACTAAAAGACGACCTGCTTGATATCTACGGCGATCAAGTGGTATTCGGTAAACGAACAGGAAATGATATTCTCACGAATAAAAAGACCTGGCTCTACCTCAAGGCGTTGGAGAAAGCCGATCCAGAGCAGAAGAAACAACTTCTCTACTATTATTCAGGTAAGTCGTTTGATCCAATGGAGAAAATATCCAAGGTTACGGGTATTTATAATCAGTTAAAAATCAATGAAGCCGCAGAAGCATTAATGCTCGAGTATTATGATAAAGCCATGCAAGATCTTGATACTATCAATGTCCCCGATGCTAATAAAGAGATTGTACGTGACTTTGCAATGCTGCTGAAGGAAAGAAGTTTATAAGAGTTTAAATGTTTGTTGAGATGATGGTACTAATATCAATAGTAGCATCATTTCAACCACTTAGAAGAAATCGGTCTAAACCATCCTATAGTCAATTTGGCCATTTAGTTCGTGAGTTCAACGCTCGTTCCCGCTACAAAGGCCCATCAATATTTTCATCATTTCGAAAGAGAGGAAGAATCCCCATAGTACTAAACAGGTGTATGAAGATTTTTCCCTTCGTTTGGAATGAAGAAAGGGTGTGATTTATTTCAAATAATTACTTGATTTATTTCAAAAATAATTTTATTTTTGAATACGATTACTGAATTCAAAAGTCTATAATAGTTTGTTCAGTTGCTTTTTTAAATCTGATTTTTCCAACCCCAGGACCTCTTTTTATCTGTTCCGTATTTTTTCTCAATTTTCGTTCGAAACTTCCCGTAAGCAGATGGGAAACCACTCATACAGTTTACCTAAACAGATGGGTTTGTCCATAGTATCTCCATACTTTGTCCATACTTCCTCCATAGTTAGTCCATACCTTATAAGTATGGACTAACTATGGAGATACCTTCGGGGAAGGGTCGACAAAATTTTGGCAAACCCATCTGTTTGGAACGGTCATAGAAGCTATTTATCGTCTGCATCGGTACAATATGGAAGTTTTTAGATTTTGATGTGAGGTTTGGGTTAGTCTATTCCCTGCGATGGTTCAGATTTCAGAGGGTTGAAATTTAAACCATTTTCATTATAAAATCAGAAACAAAATGCGACACTCATTTCTTGACTTAACACTTACAAAGCTGCTGAGTTTTTAAATAATGCAATAAATTATTATTGATCTACCCATTGGATGAATTAATTTGGAATACGATTAAAACTAGTTGATTAGGATTTCAAACTCGTAGAAATCAACTATATTAACTATTTAATGATTTACCAGTCTAAATCTAATTCATCCTAGGTGTATTGATTTATTTATCACATTATTAAAATTGAATGTCTGAAATTTTAGATTTGATCCTGAACCTCTTCCAGTTGTGTGTGAAGCGTTTCCCAATTATGCATAGCTTCTTCCAATTGTTGTTTGAAAGCTTCATATTCATGGAAAAGCTCACCGGAAGCAACTTTTTCTGAATGATTATGGGGATCAGCCAACATCACATCAATCGCAGCTATTTTTGCTTCGAGTTCTTCGATCAATGCTTCCTGCTTCTCTATCTGACTTCGTACTTTTCGAGCCTCTTTTTCAATCAGCTTTCTACGCTCATAATCCTGCTTCCCAACCGAAATAATATCTTCACCAGCCAGCTTTGCTGCAGCCGTTTTTATCTCAAGCTGTTTCAACGATTCCAGTTTCCGTGACTCCAGAAATTCATACACATCGCCTACATGAACCTTGATGGTGTGATTCTTAAACTCCCAAACTTTATCTGTAAGTCCCTGAAGAAAATCACGGTCGTGTGAAACTACCACCATTGTGCCATCGTATTGCAGCAATGCGCTCTTCAAAATATCCTTACTTTGCATGTCGAGGTGATTGGTCGGTTCATCAAGCACCAACAGATTTACCGGCTCGAGTAGTAACTTAGCCAGTGCTAATCTGGATTTCTCTCCTCCCGATAAAACCTTTACTTTTTTATCAATGGTCTCGCCACCAAACAGGAATTGTCCAAGTAGACTACGAACTCTTGGACGCATATCGCCAACTGCCACATCGTCGATGGTCTCGAAGACTGTTCTTTCGGGGTTGAGCATCATGGCTTGATTCTGGGCATAATAGCCAATCTTGACATTGTGCCCTAGTTTGTAAACACCGGTGTAATCCAGATCTCCAATTATGATACGCGCTAGTGTTGATTTTCCCTCTCCGTTACGACCCACAAAAGCGATGAACTCGCCTTTCTCTATCATGAAGTTGAGATCATTTAATACCAGTTTATCTCCATACGATTTTCCCAGTCCTTCGGCTTCGACAGTGACTTTGCCTGAGTGGGGTGCAGGTGGAAAACGGAAGTGGATTGATGAAGCATCCATGCCATCAATCTCAACGCGCTCCATTTTGTCGAGTAGCTTTATGCGACTCTGAGCCTGTTTTGCTTTGGTGGCTTTATATCTGAAACGCTCAATAAAGCGCTCCATCTCGGCAATCTCCTTCTGCTGATTTGCAAAGGCGTTCATTTGATTTTCGCGGATCGTTGCCCGCTGCTCAACATATTCGGAGTAGCTGCACTTGAAATCAAATATCTTGCCGAGTGTTATTTCGATGGTTCGATTGGTTACATTATCAAGAAAGGCTCTGTCGTGCGAAACCAACATCACCGATCCGGGATATCCTTTCAGAAAATCTTCGAGCCACTGGATGGATTCAATATCGAGGTGATTGGTCGGCTCATCGAGTAAAATGACATCAGGTCGCCGTAGTAGAATCTTGGCAAGTTCGATACGCATTTGCCAACCACCACTAAACTCACTTACCTTGCGGTTAAAATCAGAATGTTCGAATCCAAGACCGAGCAGAATCTTTTCGGTATCAGCTTCTTTCGTGTTTCCCCCTAAGAGTCTATGGCGCTCATTCGCCTCGTTGAGATGTTCAATTAACTTATAATATTCAGGAGAATCGTAGTCTTCGCGTTCAGAAAGCTGGGTAGTGAGTGTGATAATCCGTTTTTCAAGGTTGAGCAATTCGCTAAAAGCCAACAGCGCCTCATTCATCACTGTACGTGGCGTGCGGATAATCATCTCCTGCGGAAGATAGCCGATAGTGTTGCCCGACGGACTGCTAATGGTGCCACTTTCGGGTTCAAGATGACCCGAAATGATTTTTAATAAAGTAGATTTTCCGGCTCCGTTCTTGCCTACTAAACCAATCCGATCACGATCGTTGATCAAAAAAGTAATAGCATCGAACAGATAATCTCCTGAAAAATGTATGGAAAGGTTATTAACAGCTATCATTCTGAATGTTGCATTTCTAGGTGCAAAGATACTATTTTGTTCAATATAAGGTTTCTCTTTTGCTTTTGAATTGGTACTGGTGGAGAGTGGAAGATTTTTCCCTGAGGTCGGAATTATAGTGATGTTGTCATCCCTTGTTTTATTTAGTGCTTTTCGTCATTTTAAGGAACATCCCTCGTCGTTCAAATAAGTCCTTCTCGTTATCCCAAATGTAGAGAGGAATCGCCTGACTAAATGATCCGTTTTCTATATTTTTTTATCTGATTTGAAATGATGCGAATAGTGCTATAATCAAAAAAATAGAAAAATAAAATGATAAGCTGTTTTTTTAAAGAAATATTTCTTAATTTTGCACTCCAATTTTCAAAAGTAAATCATTAAATAATTTACAAATGTACGCAGTAGTAGAGATAGCTGGCCAGCAGTTTAAAGTCCAGAACGGACAGGAGATCTTTGTTCACCGTCTAGAGGGTGAAGAAGGCGCTAGCCTCTCGTTTGACAAGGTTCTCCTTGTTGAAAACGAAGGTAATGTTAGCGTAGGAGTTCCTGTAGTTAATGGCGCTGAGATTTCAGCCACGATCCTTTCTCATTTGAGAGGCGACAAGGTGCTCGTGTTTAAGAAAAAACGCAGAAAGAGCTACCAGAAATGCAATGGACACCGTCAGTACCTGACGAAAATCAAAATTGAAGAAATTAAAGTAAAGTAATTACAAATTTTTAAATCTCCGGACAAATGGCACATAAAAAAGGTGCGGGTAGTACGCAGAATGGTCGCGAATCAGAAAGTAAACGCTTAGGTGTTAAAATCTATGGTGGTCAGCTGGCAAAAGCCGGTAACATTATCGTTCGTCAGAGAGGTACTGTACACAATCCAGGTCAGAATGTTGGCATTGGTAAAGATCATACGTTATTTGCATTAACCGACGGAACCGTTGCGTTCAAGAAGACACGCGAAGACAGATCTTATGTAAGCGTTGTTCCTTTCCCTGCTGAATAGTTTTCTATCCGAAAATAAAGATCTAGTTAAAAGCTTCCGGTATTCCGGAGGCTTTTGCTGTTTTAGACCTTTGACTTTTGATTTTATCAACCTATCTTTGTTAGCGCAAAATATTGTCACATGTTAGAATTAAGCTTTATCCGTGAAAACCCCGACGTTGTTATTGAACGTCTGTCGGTTAAGAACTTTGATGCTGCTCCTTTGGTGCAAAAAATCATTGAATTAGATGTTAAACGTCGCGATACGCAGAAAAGTCTTGACGACTCTCTCTCTCAATCCAACGCGATTGCAAAAGAGATTGGCGGCCTTTTTAAAAGTGGGAAAATTGAAGAAGTTAACGCACTAAAAGAGAAAACGGCTCAGCTTAAGCTACAATCGAAAGATTATAGCGAGGTGTTGGGACAAATAGAGGTGGAATTGCAAGATACATTGGTGTTGCTTCCTAACTTGCCTCATCCATCTGTTTCGAGAGGTAAAACACCTGAAGATAATGAAAATATTCATCAGGAAGGTGTAATGCCTGTTCTGCCTGCCGATGCGGTTCCTCATTGGGATCTAGCTGCAAAATATAAAATTGTCGATTTCGAGTTAGGTGTTAAAATTACCGGAGCTGGATTTCCTGTTTATAGAGGTAAAGGTGCCCGTTTACAACGTGCGCTGATTAACTTCTTTCTGGAAGAGGGTATTAAAGCCGGTTACGAAGAGATTCAACCTCCGTTGTTGGTGAATGAAGCTTCAGGTTATGGTACAGGCCAGTTGCCTGATAAAGAGGGACAGATGTATCACGCAACCGTTGATAATCTATATCTCATCCCAACAGCCGAAGTTCCGGTTACCAATATCTATCGTGATCTGATTGTTAAAGCTTCAGATTTCCCGATCAAGAATGTGGCTTACTCAAACTGCTTTCGTCGCGAAGCCGGATCATACGGAAAAGATGTTCGTGGATTAAACCGTTTGCATCAGTTTGATAAAGTTGAGATTGTACAGATTCAGCATCCTGATAAATCATATGAAACACTGGAGTTGATGCGTGCTCATGTAGCAGGTTTGCTGCGTAAGTTAGAGCTGCCTTTCCGTGTTTTGCGTTTGTGTGGTGGCGATATGAGTTTTACATCGGCACTTACTTACGATTTTGAGGTGTTTAGTGCTGCGCAAGAGAAATGGCTTGAGGTGAGCTCTGTGTCGAATTTCGAGACTTTCCAGGCGAACCGTATGAAGTTGCGTTTCAAGGATGAAAATGGGAAAACACGCTATGCCCATACGCTGAATGGTTCGGCTTTGGCCTTGCCACGTATCGTAGCTGCATTGCTTGAAAACAACCAAACGGCTGAAGGCATCAGAATTCCTGAAGCCTTACGGTCTTATACCGGATTTGAATTTATTGATTAAGCGTCGTTTATTCAGATATTGCTATAATCAGTTCATCAGTAAATCATTTTTAGATTAAGATCTGATGGAACTCGCATATTAAATTTACTACAGTGTTTACGTTTGTAAAACATGTTCGTTTCATCCCTTTGAGATTTTTAGTTTTTAATCCCGAAGGGATGATGTGGTTATAGGCATATTGCTAATTATTCAAGGACCCTGAAAAGGTGAAATGATTAACCTACCTTTATAAATGAGTATAGTAAAACCCAAAAAACATCTCGGGCAGCATTTTCTGAAAGATGAAAATATTGCCCGAAAAATAGTGGATAGTCTCGGTGAATCCGTCCGGAATGTACTGGAGGTAGGCCCGGGGATGGGTGTGCTAACTAAACATTTGCTTACAAAGGAGTATAGTGACCTTCGCGTAGCAGAGATCGATACAGAGAGTGTCGTTTATCTTCGGCATCATTATCCTTCATTAAACATCATTGAAGGAGACTTCCTTAAGCTTGATCTTTCGGAATTGTATTCAGCGCCTTTGACGATCATTGGAAACTTCCCGTACAATATCTCGAGCCAAATCTTTTTTAAGGTTTTGGATCATCGTAACCTTGTTACTGAAGTAGTGGGAATGGTTCAAAAGGAGGTTGCCGAGCGAATTGCAGCACCTCCGGGGAGTAAGACCTATGGGATATTGAGTGTGCTGTTGCAAGCCTGGTATGATATAGATTACCTGTTCACTGTTCATGAACATGTGTTTACACCTCCTCCAAAAGTAAAATCGGCAGTCATTCGTTTGAAACGAAATACTACCGATTCTCTGGGCTGTGATGAACGTTTTTTCTTTGCTTTGGTCAAGACTGCATTTAACCAGCGAAGGAAGACCCTCCGGAATGCCATTCGCAGCATGACCCCTGAAGGATTTCAACATCCATTTCTTGATAAACGAGCCGAACAGTTAAGTGTAAGCGAGTTTGTGGAGTTGGTGAATAGTATCAAGAAATAGTGTTAGCGTTATTGTTTTACTCTTTCCTCGTTATATCACTTCCACCTGATGAATGTTTATTCACTCTCGCAGGATTTCCTCTATAATAGATATCGGCACCGCCATTAGCTGAGGCTTCCAATTCGCTCGTTACAGAGATCTTGGCGTCTGATCCGCCACTTGCCCTTACTTTTGCCTTTATCGCAGTCAGATCATACGCAATGAGGTCACTTCCGCCTGAAACCTCAGCATCGAGGAAGGAAACCTTGC
>JACAUB010000001.1:348594-426481 GCA_013390605.1 Bacteroidota bacterium
CTCAGCATCGAGGAAGGAAACCTTGCCATTCAGTTTTAGATCAGCACCACCCGAAGCTCTACATTCCAGGCGAGCACCATTCAATTCTAATTTAACATCACTGCCACCACTTGTCGAGATCTTCAGATCGTCAAATTTTAAGATGCCGTAATTATAGATGTCAGAACCACCGCTGGCTGTTAGACGTGTAAGCGTTGGAAGTGTGACATGGGCTTTTAGTGTCATTCTTCCCCAATTTAATCTAAAATGAGAATCATTGTAGATGCGGAGTGTGCCATTTTCAACCCTGGCAACAATGTCATCCTGCCTGTCTGCAGCTGTTTCTATTTTTACGCTCTCTGTAAGACCTTGTGTAATATATAGGTCGATGCCCCCTGATACGGAAATGGCATTAAAACTAGGTACTTTGCGCGTTGTTGTGGTTACATCTCTTTGTGCTATCGCCTCCATTGAGAAGAGACTGATCAAAATAACAGTAACAAGAAAAGATAGACGTTTCATAGAATGATAAGATTAAGTTTTTTATTAGACGATATTGCCGGGGAAAATGTTACAGTTCTGTGCTTTATTTTTATTATTAAGGACATTAGACGTTTTTCCAGGGGTTAAATATTCTTAATGAGTTTTGTTTTCTTTCTTAGAAATCGTTGTGATCAAAGTCCTATCTGATCAGCAATTTCGGCCATGGCGGTAATGGAGAGTTCGGCGAATTCGTTGATTGGGATGCCGATCTTTTCGCACTCCATGATGTTTTCGCGTTTTACAGAGGCTGCAAAGGCCTTCTCCTTCATGCGCTTAACGATAGACTTTGGCTTAACCGATGCAACTTTCCGATCGGGGTAGACCATTGCAGTCGCTGTGATTAATCCGGTAATCGTTTCACCAGCAGCGAGTGCAAATTGAAACTCAGTGCTCCGCTCCATTCCACTAGCCGCTTCATTGTGCATCTTAATAGCGTCTGCCACATCGGGATCTATACCCATCTCTAATAACCAGTCGGCCGCTACCAGACCGTGTGTCTTGGCATCGCCATTGGTAAACTCAACATCCAGATCGTGCAGTAGTCCCGTGATACCCCATTTCTCAACATCTTTGTCCAGTCGAAGAGCCAATGCTCGCATCACAGCTTCAGAGGAGAGGCTGTGGGCAATCATTCTTTCATTTTTTACATGTTTATGCAGCAACGTAAGTGCTTTTTCTCTTTCAAGGAGCATAATAATTAGTTTTTTGAGTTAACAAACGATCGCATTCATCATTCTGATCGGATTTTCTTAACATCCTTCTTCATTCAGACCTGTATCCGTCATTTTGATCATCGTGAGAAATCCACATTTTTAGATCAAATACTGTCTATATGAAAATCTCTCCTTCCAGCTGAAATGACGAAAATATTTTTTCTTGAACCTTATCAATAAATGATAAATTACTCTTCAAAACTACTTGAAATAATAGGTTTAAACAAGCAATTTTGAACGTTTAGTAAAGTGTAAAAAAAGTCTATAATAGAGGGTGTATAAAACTTTACACTTTGTAAAGAAATTTTTAAATTACCAAAAAGTTGTTTGTCCTAAATAAAAAAACCGGTACGAAGAGATAACTCTGCACCGATCTTGCAATCTGGATCATATTTAGAATGAGTTTTTTGACCCTTTGATGGTTGTTATTATTTCTTAGTAAGAATGATCATCGGATATTCAAAGAATTTCACAAAAAAACGTGGAAATCTATCTTCCAATCGATATAATTTATCTAGAACTATTCTCCCAATCTTATTATCTGGAATTATTCGTTTTTGATCGCTTGATCGAAATGACCTCCATGGCAGTATTTTAATAGTAGCTATGTCATTAAATTGTTTCCACCATTTAATCGGATAAACATAATAATATAAATCAGCTTCTTCCGTGTTCTTTTTTAGTAAATGTAATATTAAGGCAATATTCTTTAAAGCATGATAAGGTAATTTTAAATAATACATATAGCTTTTAGGATTACTGTAAACTATGATGATCTTATGTTGAGGTTTGGTGACGGCTATTAACTTTCTAACTGCTTCTGCCTGTCTCTCTTTTTCAATATGATATACAGCATGAAGACTTACAGAGCAATCAAAATAATCTTCTTCTAAATCTATATCCAAAAAATTTCCACATAAAAAAACTCCATGGTTACCAATCCTTTTTTTAGCTTCTTCTAACCCTTTTTTAGACAAATCGACACAGTATCTTTTTGCGAAGTTTTTTGAATAATCAGCATATTCTTTAAACTGAATAGCCCCACATCCCATATCAAGAAATTTATCTCCATGTTCCGGAATATGATGTTGAACCCTTTTTCTACATTTTATTACATAATCTTTGGCATTTTTTCTTAAGTCTTCATACATTATAGCATCCATGGTAATACCTTCCACTGGATCAATAATATCCCATCCAACATTATTGTAATGTGTAGATAACTTTTGTTCAGCGATACTTTTTGAAACGGGCTTCTTTGGTATTTCATTGATGACAGTTTGTTCTTCCTGAACTAGACTATCCAAATTTATTCCTGTTTGTTTAGATTCTTCCATGATAAAAATATAAATTGATTTGTAGGATCATTGGTTTTTTAAAATTATAATAGTCAGGATCAAACATTTTTTAATGGCGTAAATATACAATACTCTATCAATAAATAAAACCTGTTGGTTGAATTTATTTGGAATATAATCAATATTAGTTGAATTGAGCTATTAACTTGTTTACATTGAATATGTTAGCTATTTGATAATCCATAGGTGAAAAAATAATTCAACCAACGGGTTAACATTACAAATATTCGATTGGGGAATTATTTAAATAATTCTATTTACAACCCAATTTGATATTTATCGGTACGACTAGACAATGCCAGCAAACATTATCAAAACAGAATTGTTTCTTCTCATTAAACGGTTTGTTTATTATATTTGTGAATACCCACGAACACCCTGAAAATGGATTCTTTAAATTATCTGAATAGCTCCGACCCAACTGTCATAGAACAATTCTATGAACAATATCTTAATGATCCGAAATCGGTAGAACCCGGCTGGCGTAAGTTTTTTGAAGGTTTTCAGTTTGCTCAACAGCATTATCAATCAAAGCAGAGTGATGTAGCCTCTTCGGCTGAATTTAAGGTGATTAACCTGATTACTGGCTATCGTAGAAGGGGACACCTCTTTACTCAGACTAATCCGGTGCGTACGCGTCGACAGTATCGCCCTACATTAGATATCGAAAATTTTGGACTGACTCAAAAAGATCTGGATAGTTATTTTAATGCCGGAGAGGAACTGGGACTGGGTAAAACTACACTTCGTAAAATTGTTGAGCATTTGGAGCAAACATACTGCCAGAGTGTAGGAGCAGAATTTTTTTATATCCGCATTGGGGAAATTTATGAATGGTTACGTAGCCGCATGGAGGGCTCTCGTAATACCCCGGTTTACACTATTGATGCGCGAAAGAAGATTTTAAACAATCTGAGTAAAGCGGTTTTTTTTGAAAAGTTCTTACATCGAAAGTTCCCGGGTCAAAAGCGTTTCTCGCTTGAAGGAGCTGAGTCGTTGATTCCTGCCCTGAATGCTGTTATTGAAAAAGGGGCATTATTGGGATCGGAAGAGTTTGTTATTGGTATGGCTCATCGTGGGCGACTCAATGTTTTAACGAATATATTGCAAAAACCTGTTAGCGACATATTTTCTGAATTTGAAGGGAAAGATTATGATGATGATCAGGTGATGGGTGATGTAAAATATCATCTTGGATTCACGACTACCTATCAAATGGAAGATGGGAAGGACGTCAAAGTTTCGCTCGCCCCTAATCCTTCGCATTTAGAAGCGGTTAATCCTGTGGTTGAGGGGATTGTTAAAGCGATGCTGGATCATGATTATGATGGAAATATTGATAAAATAACACCAATTTTAATTCATGGCGATGCTTCAGTTGCTGGACAGGGTATTATCTATGAGGTGTTGCAAATGTCTGAACTTCCCGGTTATCTTACTGGGGGAACTATTCATCTGGTAATTAATAATCAGATTGGGTTTACTACCAACTATCTGGAAGCCAGATCAAGTACCTATTGTACGGATATTGCTAAAACGATACAGACGCCTGTTTTTCATGTTAATGGTGATGATGTTGAGGCGGTAGTCTATACTGTTCAGCTGGCCATGGAATATCGTGCTCAGTTTCATAAGGATGTGTTTATTGACTTGCTTTGTTATCGACGATATGGACATAATGAAGGAGATGAACCCCGTTTCACACAACCAATATTGTACAAAATTATTGAGAATCATCCTGATCCTCGAGAAATATATAGTCGGAAGCTCATCGAACAGGGGGTAATTACTCCTGAAGAGTCGAAGCTCATCGAAGCGACCATTAATGACCATCTCGATAATAGTCTTACTCAATCAAGGGCTACTGATAAATCGCATGTTCATACTTTCTTTGAACAAAGGTGGCGTAATATCCGCAAAGCTGAGACTGAAGATTTTGTTGAAAGTATTCCAACGGGTGTATCATCAGACTTATTAGTTGAGATTGGGATGAAGCTTACTTCGCTTCCTGCTGATAAACAGTTTTATAGAAAACTGGTGAAGATTCAGGATGAGCGAAGAGCAATGATCGTTGAAAGAGGGAATCTGGATTGGGCCTTGGGTGAACTACTAGCATATGCAACACTGCTTGATGAAGGTTTCCCTGTTAGATTAAGTGGACAGGATTCGCAGAGAGGGACTTTTTCACATCGTCATTCTGTGTTTACCGTTGAGGATTCGGAAGAACATTATACGCCACTTAAAAATATCAGTGAACGACAAGCGAAATTTCAGGTTATTAATTCTCTGTTAAGCGAATATGGTGTTTTGGGTTTTGAATATGGCTATGCTTTAACCACCCCAAATGGCTTAACAATATGGGAGGCTCAATTTGGTGATTTTAACAATGGCGCACAAATTATAACAGACCAATATATTAGTAGCGCTGAGGATAAGTGGAAGGTAATGAACGGAGTGGTTCTTTTATTGCCGCATGGTTATGAAGGGCAGGGTCCTGAGCATTCGAGTGCAAGAATTGAGCGTTTTTTAACTTTGTGTGCGGATAATAATATGCAGGTTGCAAACTGCACGACCCCTTCCAATTTCTTTCACCTACTACGTCGACAACTTCATCGCGAGTTTAGAAAGCCTCTTATTGTATTTACGCCAAAGAGTTTGTTACGGCATGAAAAATGTGTTTCAGCCTTTGCCGAATTTACAACCGGTGGATTTAAAGAGGTGATTGATGATGATACAACTGCGCCAGAAACAATTACTCGCCTGGTGTTCTGTATGGGTAAAGTTTATTATGATTTACTGGATGAAAAAAAACGAATTGGAGATACTGTAACTGCTATCATCAGAATAGAACAGATGTATCCTTTTCCGATTGAGCAACTAAATGTTGTTATATCACGTTATAATAATGCGGCACATTATTTATGGGTACAGGAAGAACCTGCGAATATGGGATCCTGGTCTTTTATCCAACGTCACTTTAAAGATGTTCCGTTATTATTGATAGCCCGTCCTGAAAGTGGATCACCTGCTACCGGACTGCCTAAGTTGCACAAATTACGTCAACAAAAAATTGTTCAGAAAGCCTTTGGAGAGTGTACTTGCGAAAGGGTGGAGAGTGTATGTAAGATGATTTGCGCTCCTCGGGAAGAGATTTATCTCCCAGCTGAAGAAAAATAAGAAAATATCAATAATATGATCATAGAAATTAAAGTCCCTTCACCGGGTGAATCGATTTCCGAAGTTCAATTAGCTGGTTGGTTGGTTAGCGATGGAGATTTTGTTGAAAAAGATAAAGAGATTGCTGAAGTGGATTCAGATAAAGCTACACTTACTCTTGTGGCTCAAGAAAGTGGTGTAATTAAGTTATTGGCTACTGAGGGAGATACAATAAAAGTTGGAGCACTTGTTGCAACTATTGATACTTCAGGAGTAGAAACAACGTCTGTGAATGTGACAACTGACGAAGTAAAGACTTCTGCGGTGAAGACCAAGGCCGAAACCAAACCAGTAGCTATTGCTGCAGCTCCGATTATTGCTAGTGAGGTTGAAAGTGTAGAAGCTGGTATTCATATTAGTCCTTTGGCACGAAAGATTATGCAGGAGAAGCAGCTTACCGAAAAAGATGTTGCGGATCATATTCACCAGTTGAGAGTTGGAAAGGCTGATGTGTTGGGAATTGAAAAACCTAATAAGCCTGTAGAAAGCAGTAATTCCATTGCTTCTGTCGGATTAAATGTTGGACGTATTGCTAATCGGGATACCGATCGAAAAAAACTTTCTACTTTACGCATAAAACTAGCTCAACGGCTAGTTTCTGTAAAGAACGAAACAGCTATGCTTACAACCTTTAATGAGGTGAATATGGGTGCATTATTGGCCCTCAAAAAACAATATAATGAGGCTTTTAAAGAAAAATATGGCGTGGGAATTGGCTTTATGTCGTTTTTTACGAAAGCTGTTACTGAAGCGCTGATGTTATTCCCTCAGATTAATTCTATGCTTGATGGGGATGAACTTGTTCAGTTTCATTATGCCGATATTGGAATCGCGGTAAGTGCTCCAAAGGGACTTGTGGTGCCTGTAGTTCGTAGTGCTGAAACATTGAGTCTGGCTGAAATAGAATTAAGGATTAAGGAATTAGCTAAGAAGGCACGGGAGAATAAAATTACACTTGATGAGATGCAGGGTGGTACATTTACTATCACAAATGGTGGTGTTTTTGGATCGCTTTTTTCTACACCGATCATCAACCCTCCACAAAGTGCGATACTAGGCATGCATAATATTGTGGAACGACCTATAGCTGTAAATGGACAGGTAGTTGTTGCTCCGATGATGTATGTAGCGCTCTCTTATGACCATCGGGTGATTGATGGTAGCGAGTCTGTAAGATTTCTGGTAAAGGTTAAAGAGATGATTGAGAATCCTGTACGAATGCTATTTGGAGGTAATACTCCTGAAAAGGTTCTGTTGGGGTTGTAATTGCGTCCTGGGATTGGAAATGAATTGTGGTTTACAAAAGTATATGGTTTATATTGACGTCATTTCAACCGATGGGAGAAACTTGTTTTTAGAAGTTAGCTATTTAGATTACTCTCAACGGTTGAAATGAAGGCTAAGGTTGGAATTAAAATGGAATATATATTCAACTTTTTAATAGTTTTTTGTTTTAGAAAAATATCTTGACCCCTCCAAAGAATTCTCTCTTCGAGGCGGGCTGATATGAATTGCCATCGGGGTCCGGTTCTGTAAAAGCAATGTACGATTTATCAGTAAGATTTTTAACGTATGCATTGACTTCACCTTTTATAGATCCAATCTTCCAGTAATAGGATGCACGAAAGTTAAGCAGTGAAAATCCATTCTGTGAAATATCTTTATGCATTTTATCAGTATAGATATACCATTTTGATTGTGTTTCTGTGCTGATACCAATCGTTGTTTTTTCTGTAATTTTATAACTTAGATCTATATTTAGCTGGTGCTTAGGTGAATTGGGTAGCCAATTGCCACTAATACTATCGGGAGCTGTGTAGGTAAAATGTGAATAGGTATAAGCTATTTTAAAATTTATAGACTTGACTGGAGAAACCGACAAATAGGTTTCAATACCATAGCGGTTACTTGATCCGGCATTTCCATAAAAGGTTTCAAGTGGACGGGTTGGTAATATTCTATAACGATAGAAGTCGTTTTCTGTCTTCATATAAAAACCGGTGAAGTCGTAATAAAGTAAATGACCAATATTTCCGCGTAATCCCAATTCTTCTCCATTAGAGGTAGCTGGTTTTAGACTCTTGTTAAAGCCCCCAAAACTTACAGGGTTACTCATTAATTCTTCTGTAGCCGGTGGCATGAAGCCTTGTGCCCAGTTTGCATATAGATTAATGGCCGAATTCATTGCATATACCATGCCAAGCTTGCCGGTAAGTTTATCAAAGTTTGAACTACCCGAAAGACTAGATGCACTGTTCATTTTGTCGTCTAGCTTATTATGCATGTTGTCATATCGAACGCTTGCAACCACACTCCATTTATCTCCTAATTCAAGTTGATCAATTAAAAAGAGGCCCACTCCACTTTGATGGGTTGTTTGATTTGCCAACATTTCGGTGCCTTCATTCACTGCCTGACTGAAACTGCCTCTCGTTTCAGTTCGATTAGGATCTTTAATATTTGGTAGTTTGTAACCGTCTATAGATTGCCATTGTATATCTGAGCCAACACTGAAATGATTTACTGCATTATTGAGTTTCTGTTTTAGATTATATTGAAGTGTAAATCCGGGAGTAATCATCGAGCGGTGTTCAACAGCACTCGATCCAGGTTCAGTATATTTGGTATAACGCATATAGGCATTAAAAGTAATATCCTGATCTTTATTCAAAAGATATTGTCCGGTAAATCCATTGGTTACACGCATAGTGTATTGGTATTCATTGCAAGGTATCGCATCAGGATTTGATTGTTTAGGATTTTCGTTTACCTGATCAATATTTAGCCCTTCAGCATTTTGATTAAAGTATTGACTTACTGTTAGTAGTTGTGTTATCTTTAATCTGGTATTAACATTCCAATTCAGCTTTTCACTAAAGTTATTGCCAAAAAATGAAGTGTGATCGCGATAGCCATCTCCTTGCATATGAGCGTATGAAACACGGTAATTTGTATTTGACGTTGTCCCATCAACTTGTCCCAGTATTTTGTAAAAGTTATTAGAACCAATGGTTGTAGCAACTTTTCCTCCAAAGGGCTTAGATCCTCCATCATTAGTCAGAATATTCAAAACTCCTGCAGCAGAACCACCACCGTATAATGCAGCAGCAGGTCCACGTAATACTTCTATTTGTTTTACTGTTTCCCAGTCCACATCATAAAGGTCGGAAGCAAAACCAGTTGGGTCATTAACCGGAATACCATCGATAAGCACTTTTATTCCTCGTAAACCTCTTTCAGAAAGAATACCTTGTCCACGGATTGACATGTGAAGACGAGATCCATTTGCTTGGTTGTCAATTCGTATGCCGGGAACTAATCTTAATGCCTCATCTGCTGCAATTGATCTGGGCATTGTATGAAGTTCATTGTCCGTAACAATGCTTGTAGCTGCCGGGTTTAACTTTAAGGGAATATTGATACGGTTTCCGGTGATAATAATTTCCTGAAGTGGAATGGGCTTTAACGTATCAGTAGGTTCTGTGTTTGTCTTTTGTGCTATTGCAAAAGAAATGAAGCATAATGATAAAACTAGTAGAAATATTCGATGGTTCATTGGATCATTAAATTGTGATGGATGAGTACGGTTAGTTCATGGCAAATTTATTAATAAAAATAGCGGCATAAAATTTTATGCCGCTATTTTTATTAATACGTGAAATTAATAAGCTTTTATTTCACGGGCTCAATTTCTAGAATAGTAAAAGAGTTGGCTTTTGCGATAGGACGACTACTACCTGTTGTAGCTTCGAATTCAGCAGTAGGGGAATAGAGTTTATGCGTATTCGTGTTGCATGTAATAGTACGTGCTCCCTTTTGAGTTGGCACATTTTCAACCACTTTATAAGTATCATCAGCATTTTCTTGGACTACTGTCATTGTTCCGTCTCCATTTGAGCTAAATGCACGTTTCGAAGCAGGATCAAAAGTTACTCCATCACAACGATCACCAATAGGTAGCGTTGTAATAACTTTGCCTGTCAATGCATTAGAAATAACCATCATCTTATTGCCACAAACAGAGAAAAGGCGATTTGTTTCTGCGTCAAAAGCTAATCCACTAGGCTCATCACCTGGGGCTAAGGACCAACTGGTCTCTACTTTTAACGTGTTGGTGTTTATGACGGTCAGTAAATTTTTATCCTCTATGTTTACAAATACTTTACCTTTTTTATTGGTGGCTGAAAACTCTGGTTTTCCGGCAAGTGGGATAGTTGTAAGTACTTTATTTGTTACAGCATCAAGAACTGTGCTGTTTGAACTGCCCCCGTTGAATGTAAAAACAATTTTTTTATAAGGATCGTAAAGAATAGCATCAGGGTTTTTACCGGTTACTTTTACGCGTTCTAAAACTTTAAAGGTTGTTAGATCAAAAATAGCTACTGAAGAAT
This sequence comes from Bacteroidota bacterium, assembly GCA_013390605.1. GTDB lineage: Bacteria > Bacteroidota > Bacteroidia > Bacteroidales > Cfx3-03 > Cfx3-03. The sequence goes on from JACAUB010000001.1 coordinate 358,795, forward strand.
CTCTTCCGCAGCTGATAAATCCTTTATTTAAATCGAGCGCAATTGCTATTCCATGAACACCTTTGGTATCATCTATTGTTGCAAGCAGGGTTCCTTTTTCTAAATCAACAACCTGAACGATTGACCCGTGTGATACATACAGTCTATTATTCACAGCATTGAGATAATCCCATCCACCGGTACCATCTAAGTGTATCTTATTCACAATTTTATAACCCGATTGAGCACTTACTAAAAGTGGTGTACTGAAAAGTAAACAAAGGCAGACATACGATATAATCTTTTTCATTTTTTTATAGGTTTTAAGATGAAACTTTAAAACATTAGACTGTAAAACTTAACGAAAGTAAAGCCTAAATCTGTAGAGAATTAGAATAAGTAATAAAATATTTTCAAAAGAGAGAAAGTATCGAAGTTAAAGACTTTCTAAGATGCTTTTTAGTAATTATTTTACGATATTTACACAAAAAATAATTGCAAAGAACTGAATATTATTTATGTTTTTTAAGCCAAATTACTGAATAAAATGCAAATACATTCATATTTAACCCCATATGCTCAACGATTTACTCTCGATGGTGTGACCCATGTCAGTGTGGTTGATTGCTATAATAAACTGATTGAAGGAAGTGTTGTTTTAATTGATGTAAGAGAAGAGGAAGAATTAGGTATTGCTAGTTTTAATGTTCCAAATATATTGCACCATCCATTAAGCAAAATTCTGGATACCTATAGTAGTATACCCAAAGATAAAGACCTTGTTATAGCATGTAACCATGGAATTAGAAGTGTTAAGGTTGTTAACTTGTTGCTTCGGCAGGGCTGGAGAACCGTTTATAGTATGGATGGAGGCTTAATCGAATGGATGCGTAATAACTTACCATTAAATATTAAACCTCATCAACACCCTTCTTCTAAAATTTGTGGATGTAGCTGTAATGAGGATGACTGTGGAGGAGGTTGTTAAACTTTTGTTTTGAAACTAGCTTTTATAATTTTTTCTGTTTATTGTAACTTAACATAGCTTATCTCGTCTATAAGGGTGTACGCTGACGCAATAAACTATGAAAACTAAATTACTTCTTTTACTCTTTTTGATGAATGGGTGGTTGATTCTGACCGGAAAACCAATTGGAAAGAAAGAGATTCCTCAAAAGGTTTACACTACAAAAGCCATAAAAAATAATCCTCCTGTAATTGATGGTAAGGGCAATGATCCTGTTTGGGAACAAGTTGAATGGGCTGGCGATTTTATTCAAAGAGAACCGCATGAAAATGCAGCTCCTACACAGAAAACAGCTTTTAAAATACTTTACGATAATAATAATGTTTATGTGCTGATTCGAGCTTATGACACAGAAGCAGATAAGATTGTTACTCGTATGGCACGACGTGATGATCAACAGGGCGATTTTGTTACGATATTTTTTGATAGCTATTATGATAAACTGTCTGCTTTTTCATTTACTGTTAGTGCTGCCGGTGTAAAAACCGATGCTATTATGAGTAATGATGGTAATAATGATTTAACTTGGGATCCTGTGTGGTTTGCTAAAACCTCAATTGATAAGGACGGATGGACTGCGGAAATGCGTATTCCACTTGACCAGCTTAGATTTTCAGGACAAAAAGAACATGTTTGGGGATTGGAAGTGGCAAGACAACTTAGTCGAATTCAAGAATCTTCAGTTTGGAAACAGGTGCCTAAGGATGCTTCAGGTACAGTTTATCTTTTTGGCGAACTCAAAGGCATCAATGGCATAAAACCAAAACGCCAACAAGACGTAATGCCTTATATGGTCGCTAAAACAGAAAGCTATAAAACAGAGGTTGGTAATCCTTATAGTAAAGGGCATGAAAATAACTTAGGTGTTGGTGTTGATGGAAAGATGGGTATTACAAATGACTTTACCCTTGACTTTACGATTAATCCAGACTTCGGACAAGTTGAAGCTGATCCTTCTCAAGTTAATTTAACCGGATTTGAAACGTATTTTAAGGAACAACGTCCCTTTTTTATTGAAGGAAGAGATGTTATGAATTTTCAACTTACAATGGGAAACAATCCTTATTCGGGGGATAATCTTTTTTATTCTCGACGTATAGGAAGGCAACCGCATTATAGCCCGGATGGAGATTATGTGAAAGACCCTCAAAATACACGCATTCTTGGTGCCTTCAAGCTTACAGGTAAGACAAAGGATGGTCTTTCATTGGGTATTATGGAGAGCGTTACCGATAGAATGTATTCTATGACCACTACGAATGATAAGGAAGACAAAGTGGAATCAGAGCCTTATACAAACTATTTGGTTGGGAGTGTAATGCAAGATTATAATAAAGGGAATACCCGGTTTGGTGGTGTAATTACAGCAACAAATCGTGATTTATCGAATCCGTTACTAAAAGATAAATTACCTGGTTCTGCATATACTGGAGGTTTACGTTTTGAGCATAATTGGAAGGATCGGAAATATACACTTCAAGTTTTAGCTGAATTTAGTGAAGTAAATGGAACAGCGCCTGCTATGAAACTGGTTCAGGAGTCATCTGTTCATTATTTTCAGCGTCCTGATGCAAGCTATGTAAAGTATGATACTACCCGTACCTCGTTACTTGGCCATGGGGGAAGTATCAACTTTATGAAAATGGGAAGTGGACACTTTCGATATCTCTTTTGGCTTAACTGGCGTTCACCAGGTTTAGAACTCAATGATGTTGGATTTATTCGTAAAGCTGATGATATCTTTCAAGTGGCATGGTTGAGTTATAAATTGTGGGAGCCAACCAGCATTTATCGTCAGTTGAATATTGAATCAAATCAATGGACAGATTGGGATTTTGGTGGGCGTAATACTTTTAAAGGAGGAAATATCGGGATAAATAGTCAACTCAAAAACTATTGGTGGGCGAATCTTTATATGGGTATTGATGGATCAAATATTGACAATAGCATATTAAGAGGTGGTCCTTCACTTAAACTTCCCGGTGGCTACAATATTAACTATAGTGTCAGCAGTGACGATCGTAAAAAATTTGTATATGGATTCTTTAATGCCTTTTCTTTTGGGTTTAACAATGTAAGTCAGAGTATAGACTATGGTGTAGATTTGAGTTATCGGCCTATTGATGCAATAAAAATAACATTGAGTCCAGGGTTTGAAACAGCTTATAATAATATGCAGTATGTTGATAAAGTATCGGGGCGATATATTGTGGCTCGTATTGATCAAAGAATGTTTCGCTCATCATTTCGGTTTGAATATTATCCCCGACCAAATATGTCAGTACAATATTATGGTCAACCATTTATTTTCGCGGGCAATTATAGCGATTTTAAAAAGGTTACCAACTCTATGGCTAGCAATTATTCAGACCGGATTCATATTTATGACAATAATGAAATTCAATTGGTGAACGATTCCTATACTGTAAAAGAAAACGGAAATACCAATAAACAATTTAGCTTTGATAATCCTAACTTTAAAAGTTTTGCTTTTTTATCAAATCTGGTGTTTAGATGGGAGTATGTGCCTGGATCTACTGTCTATTTGGTTTGGTCGCAAAATCGTGGAGGTTCAGATAAAGTAGCAAACTTTAACTTTGGAAAGGATTTTTCGAATATCTATCAAATCTATCCGCAGGATGTATTTATGATAAAATTCTCCTATCGGTTTTAGAATATTGATTTATGCTTTATATTGTTGATGGACAAATTTAGGCTGCTTTTTTTGCAGCCTTTTTTAGATAAATACGTGAATATTTTATTGTGAATTATAACTTGTTGGTCTCTCAGTTATTGTTCGCAGTTTTATGTATTTCCATATCTATAAATTCAGAAGAGCAAGATGGAAGTGAAATTGTAAATGTACTTCCTTTCCCTTCAGTGCTCTCTACACTAATTTTGCCATTATGCTTTTCTGTAAATTCTTTACATAAAATGAGTCCTAATCCTGTTCCCTTTTCTTTTTCAGTTCCAGGTAAGGTATAGTTTGTGTCGATATTGAAAAGTTTTTGAATGTTTTCTTTGTTTATACCTACTCCGTTATCTGATACTGAAATTTCAATACCGGTGTTGATCATAATAGTTTGAATTACAATCCTACCACCTGTCGGTGTGAATTTAATCGCATTTGATATGAGGTTACGTAAGATTGTTTCAATCATTCCCTCGTCAATCTTAACCAAGAGATTTGAAGGTGTATTGTCGATAATAAGAATTCTTTTTTGATAGGCACTTTCATGTAATAAGATGACTACTTCATTAACTAAATGTTTTAATAGTATGTTTGTAGGACTGAAAGTTATTTTACCTTGTTGAATTCGAGCCCAATTAAGAAGATTTTCTAGCAGACGATAAGTTTGAACTGCTGATGAGTTGATCATATTTGCATATTGATGAATAACATGGAGTTCAAGCCTTTTTGATTCTTCTTTCATAAGGTTACTGATCCCAATTATGCCATTGAAAGGACTTTTTAAGTCATGGGCAATAATGGAAAAAAATTTATCTTTCGTCGCATTTAATTCTTTCAGCTTTACCTCTCTCTCTTTTATCGCTATATCAGCTTGCTTACGATCAGTTATATCTCTTGTTATGATAATGAGACCTTTAGGTTTTTGATCTGCTGATCGAATAACCGAGGCATTGATCTCGCCATGAAAATGTGTCTTGTCTTTTTTTATCAATAAATACTCTTTATCTAATGGGAATCCATTATTGATTAGGTGTTTGAAATTGCGAATTCCTTTTTTTCTGTTTTCAGGAGCAATCCAGCTAATGAGAGGATGCCCAATAATCTCATTGTCATTTTTATATCCAAAAAGATCAATCGCTTTGGGCGAAGCAAATGTGATAAAGCCTTCCATATTAGTCATGCAAATAGCATCAGGAGATGTACTTACTAATTTCCTGTAAAGTTCTTCACTTTCAAGTAGTTCCTTTCCTATTTCTTTCTCTTTCGTGACATCTCTACCGGCGCCAACAGTCCCAATGATATTCCCTACCTCATCAAATAGAGGCGATTTATATACATCAAGAAATAAAAACTGATTCTGTACATTGCCAAATTCTTCAAAGTGTTCGGTTTTTCCTGATTTTATAACCACTTCTTCAGAATCACGACAGATTTCACCAAATGTATGCCAGTTTTGGTTTTCTGGATGCATAGATCTTTCTCTTTTAGCGAAAAACATATCGCTTCTACCAATAGGTTCATTCGTGTCTTTTGTGTTGAATAGCTTTTCACACATAGCCTTATTCGCAAAAATATAACGATTATTTAAATCCTTTGCCCAAAGCATGTCTGGCATATTATCGGTAATTCTTCGAAGTAATGTATATAACCGTTCAGTGTTTCTCTCTCTTTCAATAATGTGTCCTTCGGCTTTTTTTCTATCGGTAATATCAATAACTGTGGCTAAACATTTCTCTCCATACTTATTAAGAACACCTTCTATTATCACAAAAACAGGAAGACTATTATGGGGTGAAAGCATTAATTCGCAGCTAATTTTAGAATTTACTTTAAATACATTGGTTAAAAAATTGTTTAAAATAGAGCGTGATTCTTCTGCAATAAAGTTTTTAATATTCTTATTGAGTAGATCATTCCTATCGTTACCAAGTAAACGGGCGCCACTTATATTTAGTGAGGTGATTTCACCATCAATTGTAAACGTAAAATATACTGTTGGCGCAAAGTCATAAATATTATGAAATTTATCATTCGCTATTTCTGCTTCTTTTTTTGCTCTTACAACTTCATCCTTTAGTATTTCAAGTTCTTTTTTCTGTAATAGATATTCACGATGAAGTTGTCCTATTTCGTCATTATTTCTAGGGAAATCTAACATAATCTCTTTTGCTTGAAGAATATTTTCTGCCTTTATCTTAAATGGAACAGCGAGCTTTAAGACTTTATCTTTTCTATTCACGACACTTTTTTTGATAAATTGTCATTCTTGTTTTCTCGTTCATGTTTAATTATCACAATTATCACTTCAATTACTTCTTTTAGTGCAATAACATGTATTAGGTCTAGCGGTCTATTTATTATAATAGCTATTTTACAGATGTCGTTAATTGTAACCGGTTAGCTATCTTTTTATTTTAAAGTGCTAAATTAGATAATATTTTATTTCAGTATAATTAATATCTTGTTTTTTTAAAGAATTGATAAAGGAAAAATAGATTTGGATAAAATAATAAATTATTAGTTATTAGATTTTTTTAACTAAGTGTTTTTTAGATAAAAAAGATTTCATTTTTCCTATTTATTTCATATATTTGGCATACCTGTTGGAATGAAAGTAACATGATGCGGAGACCGCAATAGCGGTCATTATTTGGGTTTGATCATGTTCTTTATAATGAAAATTTGTTTCGATTTGTGGTTCAAATATCTTGTATCAGGGTCGTTTCAATAAATGAGCTGACAATGTTTTTATTCAACATATGCACTTATCATTAAAAAAAGAACCATGGAAAAAATCTACACTAAAAAAAATGTTTTCATTTTGTTGTTGGGAATATTAATCCCCTTTTTCTCCTTTTCTCAAATACCTACCGAACGTATAACTTGGAAATTTATTTCTGATTCTTCTATAGAGGCAACTCCGGTTGTTAGAGGTAATATTATCTATATTGGTAATATGGATGGAGATTTTTTTGCTATTGATGCGAAAACTGGTGTTGTTAAATGGGATAGCAAGGTTGCAAATCCGATTAATTCGTCTGCAGCGGTTAAAGGAAATATAGTTTGCGTAGAATCTGGAAGTGCCCTCTATGGCTTCGATGCTACTACCGGAATTCTAATATGGCGTTTTGTGGCTAATAACGCAGAGACTGTTGTTTCGGTCGATTTAACAGATTACCATCATTCTTCTCCAGTTATTGAAAATGATATTGCCTATTTTGGAGATGAATGGGGGAATTTGAATGGTGTGAATATTAGAACAGGGAAAGGCGTTTTTAAATATACTACTCCTACAAAAAAAATAATTCGGACAACTCCTGTAATAAAAGACAATATTATTTATTTTGGAGATTGGGATGGTGTTGTATATGCCGTATCATTGCCAACTAAATCATTGAAATGGCAGTATAGAATGGAAAATATGCGTCCGAAATATGGGGCGATCGTATCTGAAATGGTGATTAAAGATGGTGTTTTATACTTTGGAAGTCAGCATGATACATTTAGTCCACTAGATGTGAAAACTGGTAAACCTAAATGGACTTTTATAGATCCAGATAAGACTTATCTTCCATCCACACCTGTGTTTTATAAGAAGGATCTCATCGTAGGATCTACCATTAATGCTTTTAAAATTTTCTGTTTTTCAGATGGGAAAGTGAAATGGACTATTCCAACTAAAGGGATATTCTTCGTAAAGCCTGTTATATTTCAAGACTCTGTTTTAGTGATGAATAGTTCATTCTTTGGAAAAACGGGTTATCTTTATTTTGTTGATTGTAAAAATGGAAAGCTTATCAGTGAAACCCCAATAGAAGAGGCAACTCCATGTTCGCCACTTATTATTAATGATATGTTGATACTTGGACGAAAGAATTGATTGATGGCAATTGATATTAAACCCTTTTTAAGGAAGAAATAGGGATTAGGTGGAAAAGTTGGGATATACTTGTCGTTCATAAAACGGATTAATAGTAACACTATTGAAAGGAAAGATAACTCACTTGCCAACTTTTCCACTTTAACTTAACTACTTCAGATAAGATGGAAACTTACATATCACTGCTTCGAGGAATAAATGTAAGCGGTAAAAATAAAATAAACATGGCCGACCTAAAAGCCCTTTATGAATCTATGGGCTTTCTGCAAGTCCAGACTTATCTTCAAAGTGGTAATGTGGTTTTCCAGACCCAGAATGCACAGAATGAGGTTTTGGAAAAATCCATCGAAGCTAAAATAGCACAGCAAATGGAATTGAATATTACCGTTATTATTCGAAACGGGTTTGATATCATGGAGATACTTGAAAGGAATCCTTTTCTAACTTCCTCTTCTGACGAAGTTATGGATAAATTATATGTGACTTTTTTATCAGAAGAGCCTAATGAGGTAGCTGTTTCAAAACTTAAAGATACTCAATCAGGCTTGGATACATTCATTCAATTTGGTAAAGAGATTTATGTCTTTTGTCCTACTGGATATGGTAGAACTAAGTTAACCACTAATTTTTTTGAAACAAAACTGAATTTGAAGGCAACTTCTAGAAGTTGGCGGACAGTAAGTGCATTAAAACAAAGGGTGTAGTTTTTGTTTGTTTTTTCAAGATAAGATCGGAAATTACAATAAAGACCTGTTAGCACTCAAATTTAAAAGTTAGTCTGATAATAATATTTAAGGATACTGAACATTATGCCAATATACAAATCTATTAAGGTAATCATTCATTTCAGAAGTAGTATTATATTTCTTTCTATTTCAGGTTTTGTTTTTTTCGCGGTTTCATGCAAATTGACTCAGTCACGGCTTTGGAAGGCACAAGATGTTACTGCTGAACATCTTTTTACAAATAATTGCGAAGGTCCTGCTACGGATAAACGTGGAAATCTCTTTGTTGTAAATATGGAGAAAGATGGAACAGTCGCCTTGATCAGGATGAAAACGAAACCTCAGATTTTTATTAATCTTCCGGAAGGATGTATTGGAAATGGTATTCGGTTTAACACTTCAGGTGAAATGTTTATTGCTGATTTTAAAGGACATAATGTTCTTAAGGTTGATGTTAAAACCCGAAAAATTAGTGTCTTGGTCCATTCGGATCAGTTTAATCAGCCCAATGATATAGCAATTAGTAACAGTGGAATTCTTTTTGCAAGTGATCCCAATTGGAGCAATAGTACTGGAGTTATCTGGAAAATAATGCCTGATGATCAGCTGGTAATGCTTGAGCAGAATATGGGAACAACTAATGGAATAGAAGTATCACCTGATGATAAACACTTGTATGTAAATGAAAGTGCTCAACTGAAGATATGGATATACAATTTGGATGCGAATGGAAATGTTTCGGGTAAAAGACTTTTTTACCAATTCAAAGATTTTGGATTAGATGGAATGCGGTGTGACCATAAAGGAAATCTTTATGTCGCCCGTTATGGAAAAGGGTGTATTGCGGTTTTAAGCCCTGAAGGTAAACTGATTCGTGAGGTTAAGACAAAAGGATTGAAAACTTCTAATGTAACCTTTGGAGGAAAGAATAATAAAACCATCTATGTTACCCTTCAGGATCGAGGTGCTATTGAATTTTTTCTTAATGATATTCGTGGTGCACGATAATATTGATGATAGATTATTTTTATTTTGATAAATAGTGAATTTTAGTCTACAATTGTCTATATTTGAGGAACGCTTCATTCTGTAAAAAAATGAATTTCTTTTTAGAATGTTCTAAAACGGTTGTTTTGTTTTGTCTACTACTCTCTTTTAATGGTAGGACTCAAAATCTGATTGCTTTTAAAACTATTCTGCCTAATCAAAATGAGTATACTATTGATAGTTGGAATACTGAGAAGGGACTTCCTGTAAATGGTGTAAATGTTTTAGCACAAACACATGATGGATATCTTTGGCTAGGTACAGAGGAGGGTCTTATTCGTTATGATGGAAGCGATTTTGTTATCTATAATAGTAAAAATACTCCTGAATTTGAAGATAGTTTTATTACTAGTTTATTTTGTGGGTTTGATGATATCCTTTGGATTGGAACACGGACGGGGAAACTTATAAAATACAATGGCCATAAGTTTTCTGAATATATTATCCCTGATCTAAATAATAAGCAGATTAATTCGATCCTTACAGATAAGCAAGGATCTGTTTGGATTGGAGGCGCAGAAACAGGGTTAATTAAATTTGATGGGAAAAAAAGAAAAGTATATTCTATACAGCAGGGGTTAATTGATAATCACATAAAGAGTCTATTTCAAGATCCTAACGGGAGTATCTGGATTGGAACTGTAAATGGATTGTCGTTGTTCGAATCAGGAAAGTTTACTAATTATACTGTTTCTAATGGGCTGTCATTCAATTATATTAGATCAATTTGTGCTGCTCCAGATGGTAATGGCGTTTGGATTGGAACAAATGGCGGTGGTATTACTATTGCGAAAAAAATACCGGATTCAAAGAAAATTTCATTAGTCCCTTTTGAATTGAACCGGCAACTTCCTAATAACTCAATATCAAGTTTAATTAGTGATAAAGAATCCGTTTGGATAGGAATGTATGGTGGAGGTGTTGCTTGTTATCACCCGCAAACTCATCTGTTATCAGCTTTGAATTCTAAAAAGGGACTTATATCTGACCTTATTCTTAATCTGTTCAAGGATAAAGAGAAAAATATTTGGATTGGTGCTTTTGCAGGTGGAGTTTTTAAGTTGAAGAAAAAGAGCATTTTTATGCTTGATAAAAAGTCTGGGTTGGAATCAGACGTAATTCTTCCGGTATTATGTGATTCAAAAGGTAATGTTTGGATAGGTACAGAAGAAAAGGGGTTGTATAAATATGCAAATGGAAAGCTAAAACATTTTGGAAGAGCGCAAGGTTTATCAAATGACATCATCCTTTCAATTGGCGAAGGAGATAATGGTATTATTTGGGTAGGAACCTCTGGTGGAGGATTGAACAAGATTGATGGAAATCAGATTACAGTTATCAAAGACTTTTCAAAACAACGTAAAATTGTTTCGGCTATTCTAAATGATCCAGAAAAGGGTGTATGGGTTGGAACAGATGGGGGAGGCCTTAATTATTTAAAGCATGATACATTGCATCCTGTTTTTGGGGGGACTGAACTTCAGACGCAAAAGATCTTTTCTCTTCTAAAACAGCATGAAAAATTTTGGATTGGTACGGATGGCAATGGATTACAATATATTGAGAGGGGGAAACATTATTCTATTTCCGAAAAGACAGGGTTAAAAGCTAGAACTATTTTATCTCTATTGCCTGATGCTGACGGTGGATTGTGGATTGCAACAATTGGTTCAGGATTAAATTATTATCGGGATGGAAAAGTGACAACTATCACTTCCAAACATGGTATTTTCGATGATAATATTATGCAGTTATTGCCTGATAATTTTGGTTTTCTTTGGATGGGGTCTAATAACGGAATCGCTAAAGTTAGTTTTAAAGAACTACGAGATTTCGTAAATGGAACCATTACGTCTGTTCACTCAAAAGTCTATGGTGTAGCTGAAGGCATGAATACAAAAGAGTGCAATGGTGGTGCTTTGCCACCTGGATGTATAACGCCTGATGGAATTTTGTGCTTTCCAACAGCTAAAGGTCTGGCTATGTTTGATCCTAAGACAATGGATATTGGCTATTCAACGTTTTTGGTTAAAATTGATAAAGTATTAGTTAATAATAGGGAAGAAGGAGTCGATAAACCACTTAAATTAAACTCTAATTTAAACTATCTGGAGATACATTATGCCGCAATTACATTTACTGATCCGAATAAAATAACATATCAATATAAGCTCCAGGGATTTGATAAAGAATGGCAGTCGGTTGGAAATAGGCGTATAGCTTATTTTACCAATCTTGCACCGGGTAATTATTCTTTTAAAGTAAGAGCAAGCAGAAGTGATGGAGAATGGACTGAATCAAAAGATAGTTTTGATTTCTATGTTCCGCGTCCTTTTTACCGTTCGGTTTGGTTTTACAGTTCTGTAGGTCTGTTGATTATTTTGATTGCTTTTGGTGTTGCTAATTATCGCATCAGAATTCAAAAAGGAAAAGAACTTGAACATTTGGTTGAGGAACGTACTTTTGAACTGCAGCAAGAGATAAAAGGACGAGAAAAGCTTAGTGCGGCTTTACTGATTGCTAAAGAAGCAGCAGAGGAGTCAAGTGAGTTGAAGTCAGCACTTCTGGCTAATATGAGTCATGAACTTCGAACGCCAATGAATGGTATATTAGGCTTTTCAGAACTACTTCGCGATAATCTTTCTAATGAAAGTGATAGAGAAATGGCAAACCATATCTGTAAATCAGGTGAAAGATTAATGTACACTCTTAATACAGTACTTGATTTGGCGATGCTTGAAAGCGGTAATCTTGAAATTGTTAATCGAGATTTTGCTTTGAAGGATGCGATAATGACAATAACTCAACCCTATCTTGGTTATATACAATCAAAAAATATCAGATTACAACTTGAAGTCTCTGATTCATTGCATGTAAATGCCGATCGAAAAATTATTGAACGAATTGTTAATTCTCTATTCGATAATGCTATTAAATTTACAAAAGCAGGGACTATATCAATTTTTGCAAAAGACTTTTTTGAAAACGGTAAACGATGGATTTCAATATCTGTTAATGATACAGGGATAGGAATTCCTGAAGATAAGTATCAGATTATCTTTAAAGAATTTAGACAAGTAAGTGAAGGATATGGTCGTAGTCAGGAAGGAACAGGGCTGGGACTATCGTTAGGTTTAAAAATGGCTCGACTTATTGGCGGAAAGATTCTATTAAGTAGTGAGCTTAATAAAGGATCATCTTTTGAGCTGATATTCCCTGATTCTCATCAATTGTTAGAAGTTAGTATTGAAAAAAAAGATCTTATTGATTCAATTGATGCGCCGAAAGTTCTAAATAATGGACTTTTTACAGTATTAGTTGTAGAAGATAATGAGATTAATGTTGAGTTAATTCTTAATTATATATCCGATAGTTTCACTGTTGTAGTTGCTCGTAATGGATACGAAGCTGTAAATATGGCATCTAATCAATTTTTTCAGCTTATTTTGATGGATATCAATTTAGGTCCCGGAATGAATGGAATAGAAGCTATTGGGGAGATCAAGAAACTCGATAGATACATTCATGTTCCTATAATTGCAGTCACAGGATATTCAGACCAGATTCTTCATATGAGTGATTATGCTACTTTAATCGATGAAATAATTACTAAGCCTTTTAGTAAAAAAGAGCTCATGGATGTTATTAATCGAACTATTCATTAATTAAACGATTATCGATTTTTCTAACTGCTTTTATCTAAGGAGGTATCTGATTATTTAAAAAAATAAAATATTACTAATTTTGTTTTAGTATGTACGAATCATTTTACGTTTCATGTTCTACAATAATGCAGTATTAATTTACAAAACAACTGTTTAAATTTATAAATGGTTCGTTTATTGTGGAATATGATATGCTATAAGCTGAACTCCAAATGATGTTTTGCAATAAAATTAGCTAAACTGATTAGTATTGTGATTTAATAATATCTAGGAGCGATTGATTAAGATTAAACATTGTTTCTAATTTTTGTATAAGAAAATGATACATTGAGATGAAGTATACACCACATGCTGATTTGCTAAACCTACTAACGGAGAAAAGTAAGGAGGCTTATTTATTTATCAAGGGAAGTGAAATTAGTTACTATAATTCATCTGCAGAGTGTATTTTGACTAATTATTTTTCAGATCAAAATTCTAATTATTTAGTTGGATACAATGATGGTTTATTAATTATTTCTACATCTAATGCCGATTTGAATTTATGTATTCCATTTAATAGAACTTCTATTATTTCGAACCTCGAAAGAGCAGGAAAAAAATATTGTATTATTGATGGCATAGAAGCAGAGAAGATATACGTTGATGGAGAAGAAACACTCATTCGATTAAATGAGATAAGGTCGATCATCAGTTCTGATTCTAAAGTCGATCAATTTTACTATAATTTGTTTAATACGATTAGCGAAGGTATTTTTATTTATAGCAGGGATGATAAGATATTAGAGGCAAATGAAGGTGCTGTTCAGATGTTAGGTTACTCAAGAGATCTTTTGCTTGGAAAGAATTTTATTGAGTTAGGAGCCGGTAATATTAATGACCTGGATTATATTAATAATTGTATTCAGAATGCATTTTGTTCACAGCCCCAACAGTTTGAATATTGGTCACAACGAAGTAATGGCGATGTCTTTCCTTTAGATGTACGTCTGTATAAGTCAGTTTATTTTGGGAATGATGTATTGATTATTTTGGCGACAGATATAGCAGAACGTAAACGTTCGGAGGCTCAGATAGAGGCATATACTTTACAGTTGCAAGAAGTTAATGCCACTCGTGATAAATACTACTCCATTATCGCTCATGATCTTCGTAGTTCTTTTAGTAGTATTCTGGGGCTCTCGGAATTATTAACAGAAGATTGGGCAGAGCTTGAAGAATCCCGGAAACAGTTATTTTCCCGAAATATATTTATTGCAGCCGATAACTCGTATAAATTATTACAGAATCTATTGGATTGGGCAAAACATCAATCAGGTGTATTCGAATTTGAACCAGTTTCTTTTGATCTTGTAGGGTCTATTAATGAAATCAACTCTCTCTATCGTTTACAGGCACTTCGAAAAGATATTAAGTTGATTTCCGAAATTGAAGGGCAGGCAATTGTCTTTGCTGATCTGAATATGGTTCAATCTGTTTTACGAAACCTTATCTCGAATGCCATTAAGTTTTCTCCATTTGGAGGAACAATTGTAATTTCTGCTCAAGATTATACTTCTGACATAAATCGTGAAATGTTAGCTGTAAGCATCATGGATGAAGGCGTTGGAATCAGTAAAGACCGATTACTTCATCTCTTTGAACCACAGCATATCGCAACAACTATTGGGACTGATAATGAAATAGGAACAGGTTTAGGTTTATTGCTTTGTAAAGAGATGGCTGAACAAAATCAAGGTAGGCTATGGGTTAAGAGTGTTGAAAATGAAGGTAGTATATTCACTTTTACTATCCCCAAAGTGCCACTAAAGGCAAATAATTAAAAGGTTATATTTAGTTGATGTGTTATTGAAAGGGATATTCGTTTTTACGTACCTTTGCACCTTCAAAACTACACCCTATCAACGTTCTCTATGAGTGATCAAATTAAGCATGAATGTGGTATAGCCTTGGTCAGATTGTTAAAGCCGCTAGAATATTATGTGGTAAAATATGGCTCTGCCTTCTGGGGATTAAATAAGGTCCATCTGTTGATGGAAAAGCAGCATAATCGTGGGCAAGACGGTGCCGGTTTGGCAAACGTAAAGCTGGATATGCAGCCAGGTCAACGCTATATTAGTCGTTTACGTTCGAACTCAGCCTCACCAATTAAAGATATTTTCAAAACTGTTTTCGATAAATTTGAAGCAGTAAAAGCTGAAAATCCAGATCGTCTTAAAGATGTTCAATGGTTAAAGAACAATTTAGAGTTTACTGGTGAGGTCTTTCTTGGGCATCTTCGTTACGGTACTTTTGGAAAGAACGATATTGAAAATTTACATCCCGTTATGCGGGAGAATAACTGGAAAACACGCAGTCTTGTTATTGCCGGAAACTTTAATATGACTAATGTTGATGAGCTTTTTGATAAGTTGGTCGAATTAGGTCAGTATCCTGTTCAAACATCAGATACCATAACCATACTTGAAAAGATAGGTCATTTTCTGGATAAGGAAAATGAAATATCTTATCGTAAGTTAAAAGCTGAGGGATATGGAAAACGTGATAGTACAGAGAAAATTGCATCTGATTTGGATTTACGGATGGTGCTTCAGCGATCATCAGCAGCTTGGGATGGAGGGTATGCTATTGGAGGGATGTTGGGTCATGGAGATGCTTTTGTGTTGAGAGACCCTGCCGGAATTCGTCCTGCTTTCTATTATGCGGATGATGAAGTTGTTGTTGCAGCGTCTGAACGTCCGGTTATCCAAACCACATTAAATGTTCCTTTCGAATCAGTAAAAGAAGTACAACCCGGTTATGCCCTCATCATAAAAAAAGATGGCACATATTCAGAGGTGAAATGCAAAGAACCTACTGCACGAAGAAGCTGTTCGTTCGAACGTATTTATTTCTCACGTGGTACTGATGTCGAAATATACCGCGAGCGTAAAGCTTTAGGACGATTGCTGACACCTTCGATTCTGAAAGCTGTTGACCATGATCTTAAGAATACAGTTTTTTCGTATATCCCTAATACAGCTGTAGATGCATATTATGGCATGATGGAAGAACTTTATCGATTTTGTGATGAAATAAAGAAAGACCATATTCTTGAGGCTTCTGGTAATCTAACAGTAGAGAAACTTGACGAAATATTTAAGTTAACTCCTCGTGTTGAAAAGGTAGCAGTTAAAGATATTAAGATGCGAACCTTTATCACAGAAGATACCAAGCGTGATGATTTGGTTGGCCATGTATATGACATTACTTATGGTACCATTCGTGCAGGTATTGATAATCTGGTAGTACTCGATGATTCTATCGTTCGTGGTACGACTTTAAAACAGAGTATTATCCGCATTCTTGATCGGTTAGGTCCTAAAAAAATAGTTGTGGCCTCGTCTGCTCCACAGATTCGTTACCCTGACTGCTACGGAATTGATATGGCCAAAATATCCGACTTTATTGTCTTTCAAGCCGCCATTGCTCTCTTAAAGCAAACAAAACAGGAGAGTGTAATCAATGAAGTTTATCGAAAGTGCAAGGCTCAAGAAAACCTGCCAAAGGAGAAAATTGTAAACTATGTTAAAGACATATATGCCCCTTTTACCGATGAACAAATATCAGAGAAAGTATCTGAGCTAGTCACCCCTTCTGGTATCAATGCAAAAGTGCAGGTAGTTTATCAGAGCATAGCCAATTTACATACAGCAATCCCCGGACATCGTGGGGATTGGTATTTTACCGGGAATTATCCAACTCCAGGTGGAAATAAAGTAGTGAATAAAACTTTCATTAACTACATTGAAGGTAGAAACGAACGCGCTTATTAAGAATGAGCAATAAGACAAACGGCTTCAGTTAAAACTGAGGCCGTTTTTGGTTTAAGTAAATAGGGGATTTGGCTACCGCCAGTTTTAATATCCTTATGACTTATCTCGATTCATTCATTGGAATTGATACAAAGAAGGTAGAGCCAACATTTTTAATAGATTCAACGCGTATTTCGCCATCCAACAATAATGTTAATCCTTTAGCGATAGATAATCCCAGCCCATTCCCTTCGTGTCCTCTTGTGTATGATGAATCAGCTTGTGTAAAAGAATCGAATATCTGATTAATTTTATCTTTATCAATTCCTATACCTGTATCTTTAACAAAGAATTCTATATTTCTTTCTTTTTTAATACAACCTAATAATATTTTACCATGATAGGTGAATTTAACAGCATTATCTAACAGGTGATTAAATATCTTTAGTAATAGATTCAAATCAGAATAAATGCTTTCAGTAAATATCCATGTTGGGCAATCTAAAGAGAACACTAATCCTTTATCAGCACATTTGGATTGGAATTTTATAGCAAGTTCTTCTATTAATTTATTGATAATCAAAAAACTTTTATTTACTTCCTCGCTACCCGACACAATTAAGGAGATATCAATATAATCGTGAATAGTTGAAACTAATCGATTACAATTGCTTTTTAAAAATCTGAAATATTCTGCTCTTTCTTCAATGGTGTGTTCATTAGATGCCAAGAGCTCACCGAAGCCCAGAATTCCATTTAATGGAGTACGGATTTCGTGTGAAATATTGTTCATGAACGCAGTTTTGAGTTTATCACTAGATTCAGCCTTTATCTTTGCCTCGTTTAATGCAACAATAAATTTTTTTCGTTCAGTTACATCTTGAACTGTACCGATCATTTTAACCGGATATCCCTGATTGTCGAATACAAACATGCCGATGCCATGCACCCACCGTTCTATACCTTTATCTTTTGAAATAATTCTATATTCTTTATCAAAACGACCTTTTTTTTCTAAAACATCATTAAAATAGTCGTACACCTCCTGATATTCAGTTGGATGTACAAGTGAAAGCCAACCATCTATGGAATGGACATCACTATTATTAATACCAAAAATATTGTTTAAGGTAATCGAACTTGTCCAATAATCCTTTATGATGTCTAATGAATAACTGCCTATTCCTGATGCTTTTTGAGATTCGATTAGTTCTCTTTCACTTTCTTGTAATCTCTCTTCCGATTCTTTAAGTTGTGTAATATCATTAAAGGTCACCACTATTTCTAATAAATCACCCTTCGAATCTAGCGTTGGATAACCATTGCAAATAACCCAGACTGGATGTTGCATATCAGGACGGATAATCCCAATGATGTAATCTTTAAGGATCGTGTTATGGTCTTTTACTTTATTTATAGGATAATCAGATAAGGATAATTTTGCCCCTGTTTCATCAATAAAATGCCATGTTTTCTCAAATGCTGTTTTCCCTCTCAGTTGATCTTCTGATAACCCGAGTATATAAGAGGCCCTTGGATTAGAATAATAAATAGAAGTGTCAGGTCGATGAACTACAATACCTGTAGCTATATTTTCAACTAATGATTTTTGTTGATATTCAGTAATTTGTAAGGCGTTTTCAGCTTTCTTTCGTGAACTATTTTCTTCTTTTAATAAGAAATTTTTTAATCTTATCCTGTATGAAAATAAGAGAGAAATAAATAATAGAATCAGTAAAATGCTTGATTCAGCAACCTCATATATTAATGCTCGGCTCCATATATGTGCATTAAAGTCAAGTCCAAATGCAGCAATAGTCTTTCCGGTAGCCTTGTTTTTAATCGGAACCAAAACATTCATCCATGTCCCCCATCTATCGGTAACGGGCCCGGTAGATGATTCTTTCCCGTCTTTAAATATTTGATAATCTTCGTGATGAGCTTCTGTGTATTCCTGCCCAGGAGGTGAATAATCCTTGGAGGCTGGTGATTCAGAGTCGGCTATAAAGTAGATTTTTTTATTTCGTTCTGTGAAAATATAAGAAAATCTTGCATCTGGGTTAGCCTGAATAACTTTTATAAGTGTATTTTTTATATCATTATAAGCGTGTTTTGCTGTATCAGATAGATTTAATTGAAGTTCATTTATATCAGTAACTTTAAAGGTAGCTGCTATCGTTCTTGCAACTTGAATCGTATTTTCAAATTCTTTTTTATTGACTTTTTGGTACGTATAATGGAGATACAACCACGCTATTGTAAAAAGAGTGATTGAAAATATAAGAAGTTTAATTGTTTTAACCGATAATTTACGCATCATTTTGTGATCTTGTTTCTTTAAAGAAAAAGGTACTCATTATTGGATTGATCCATTAATGAGTATCAAATATAACAACATATTTTTACTTTTTTAAATAAAGAAGGAAAATAGTGATCGTCTTACAATAACGGATAGGTAAATTATTAGATATTGAAATACAGCTGTTAAATTGTTATATCTCGAATGAATATCATTTAACGAGTAAACGATAGTTGTAAAGTATGAATGATTTTTAGTTTGTAATCACCACTTGAAATCCATTCCACGAAGTTTGATATTTTAGCAAGGCATTTGTGGCTGGCCCCTTGAAAGGATAGCCATCAGTTAGTAGATATTGTGATCCACAAACAGGACATTTGGCTACTACTCCAGTTGCATCGACTTCTATTATGGCTTTTAGATTTTGCGAATCAAAGGTACAAGCTCTGTCGTATGCCATAAACTGATCCATCGCTAATCTATATACAACAATTCCTCGGTACCCCACGCGCAAAAAATATTTATAACGACTTACCCCCAAATCACTGTCTAAACTGTTAGGGTATACAGAAAATCCTACAGGAACATAGGGGATCGTATAAGGCGTTTCGTCTTTACATGATCCGGCAAAAAGTAACATAAAGAGTATGATAAACTGTAGCAGGTATTTCATTAATTTATTTCTTTTCAACAGGATTTATTTGAAATTTGGAGTTTAAACAACACGATTTGTTTTTTGATCATAATATTATTTCACCAAACTAAATTATTTCAATTGGTTCAAATCTAACGCATAACTTCATTGAAAAGTATATAAAATAGCCTGTATTTTCTTTTTCTTTTAAAATTAATAGTATATTTGCAGCAGCATTAAAAAAGTTATACTTTTACGACATAGCAGAAAGGACCCTTTTACCCAAAAGGGTTCTTTCTGTCTTATTGTTTTACCCCAAACACCATTGGACTATGACCGAAGTTAAATATTATACTCAGGAAGGTCTTGCTAAATTAAAGGCCGAACTTAATCATCTGATTAACGTTGAACGTCCGAGTATCTCGCAGCAGATTGCAGAAGCACGTGATAAGGGCGACTTGAGCGAGAATGCAGAGTATGATGCAGCAAAGAATGCACAGGGGATGTTAGAATTAAAGATATCAAAACTTCAGGGAACAATTAGAAATGCCCGAATCATTGATGAGTCTAAGTTGGATACCTCCAAAGTGTTGATCTTATCTACTGTAAAGATTAAAAATCTAACAAATAGTGCTGAGATGACTTATACATTGGTGCCTGAAAATGAGGCCGATATTAAGAAGGGCAGAATATCTGTTAGTTCTCCTATTGCACAAGGCTTACTTGGAAAGAAAGTTGGCGATAAAGTTGAGGTTACAGTTCCTTCCGGAAAAATTCCATTTGAAGTTGTTTCTATTTCACGTTTAATATAAAATAACATGGCTTCCATCTTTTCTAAGATCGTGAAAGGAGAAATCCCATCTTATAAAGTGGCCGAGGATGAGCATTTCTATGCTTTTCTTGATATTTCTCCATTAGCAAAAGGTCATACTTTAGTGATTCCTAAAAAGGAAACCGACTATATTTTTGATATTGAAGATGCTGAATATGAATTATTCTGGGCTTTTGCTAAGAAAGTAGCTAAGGGTATTGAAAAAGCGATGCCTTGTCTTCGGGTAAGTATAGCTGTGTTAGGACTAGATGTTCCACATGCACATATTCACCTTGTTCCTTTAAACAGTATGAGTGATTTTGATTTTAAAAAGGAAAAACTGAAATTGAGTAAAGAAGAATTTATTGAAATTGCTGATAAAATCAATAAAGCTATTGAGGTTTAAGCACGTTTCATTTGATTGCATAAAAAAAGGCACCCAATAGGTGCCTTTTTTTATGCAATCAAATGATTTTAGTATCTGTAATGTTC
The DNA here is from genome assembly GCA_013390605.1 of Bacteroidota bacterium. Classification (GTDB taxonomy): domain Bacteria; phylum Bacteroidota; class Bacteroidia; order Bacteroidales; family Cfx3-03; genus Cfx3-03. Next base: position 379,840 of record JACAUB010000001.1, read on the forward strand.
AGGTTTGTATGGGCCTGAAACAGGAACACCAATGTAGTCGGCCTGTTCTTTTGATAACACTGTAAGCTTAACGCCTAATTGGTCAAGGTGTAAACGTGCAACTTCTTCATCAAGATGTTTTGGAAGACGATAAACCTCTACAGCCAAATCATGTTGCCATAATTCTAACTGAGCCAATGTTTGATTGGTGAAAGAGTTACTCATCACGAAAGATGGGTGTCCTGTAGCGCAACCTAGATTCACAAGACGGCCTTCAGCAAGTAAAAATATTGAATGGCCATCTTCGAAAAAGTATTGGTCAACTTGTGGTTTTACTTCTTGACGAACGATGTCTTTTGCTTCGTTTAATAAATCTACCTGGATCTCATTGTCGAAGTGCCCAATGTTGCAGACGATAGCTTGATCTTTCATCTGACGCATATGCTCCAATGTGATGATGTCTTTGTTTCCTGTAGTAGTAACATAGATATTCCCTTCAGCAAGTGTGTCTTCAATAGGTTTTACTTCAAATCCTTCCATGGCAGCTTGTAGTGCACAGATCGGATCGATTTCGGTGATGATAACACGGGCACCGTAAGCACGCATAGAGCGAGCTGATCCTTTACCTACATCTCCATATCCGCAAACCACAACAACTTTGCCGGCAATCATAACATCAGTAGCACGTTTGATCCCATCAGCCAATGATTCGCGACAACCATAAAGATTATCAAACTTACTTTTGGTAACAGAGTCGTTAACATTGATAGCAGGAACAAGAAGTTTGCCTTTTTCCATCATCTGATATAGACGGTGAACACCAGTAGTGGTTTCTTCAGAAACGCCCTTCCAATCAGCAACCGTACGATGCCAATGGGTAGTATCTTCGACATAGAAAGCACGGAGTGTTTTATAAATAGCAGCTTCTTCAGCATTTTTAGGCTGATATTCTAAAAGCTTAGGATCATTTTCTATATCATATCCAAGATGAATTAAAAGAGTAGCATCGCCACCATCATCAACGATAAGATTTGGGCCTTTATCGCCAGGGAAGGTAAGTGCCTGAGCGGTACACCACCAATACTCTTCAAGTGATTCGCCTTTCCATGCAAATACAGGAACGCCTGCAACCGCAACTGCGGCAGCAGCATGGTCTTGTGTAGAGAAAATATTGCAGCTACACCAGCGTACATCAGCTCCTAGCTCTACAAGTGTTTCGATCAGAACAGCAGTCTGAATCGTCATGTGAAGAGAACCCGTAATTCTGGCTCCTTTAAGAGGTTGTTGTCCGGCATATTTAGCTCGTAAGGCCATTAATCCGGGCATTTCTTTCTCTGCAATATCTAATTCTTTGCGGCCCCAGTCTGCAAGACTGATATCGGCTACTTTGTACTGAAGGTTGGTATCAACCGTGAAGTTTTCCATGTAAGAATTCAATTTTTTTAAGGCTGCAAAATTACATCTTTTCTTTAAGATTATCAAAAGAATAAAAATGGTTTTTATCCTGATCCCTAATGCGATTGACTCGCTATTTTGATTGAGTATAAATAACTTGCATGGCATTAAAGAATTTTGTACTTTTGACGTGCGGTCTGATTATCCTCTTGACTATGTCTGTTTTATCTATAACCTGAGATAGTTAATGTGTTGTAAATTTGTATTCCATTCAAATTTTAAGAAATCTTAAAGTTATACAAATTGTTAAGGTTGTACCTTTGTTAAAAAATTTATTTACTTTTTAAATTATAACTGTTAGAATTTTATCTGTTACTATGAATAATTCGCAAAATAAAATATCAGAAGAACTGAAACGTCGTGTATTGGTGTTGGATGGTGCTATGGGAACGATGATCCAGCGTTATGATCTACAGGAGGAAGATTATCGCGGAGAGCGTTTTAAGAATCATCAATGCGATGTGAAGGGGAATAATGACCTTCTTTCCATTACACAACCTCAGATCATTCAAGCTATTCATCGTGAATATCTTGAAGCTGGTGCCGATATTTTAGAGACCAATACCTTTAATGCCAATCGTATTTCGATGGTCGATTATCAGATGGAAGATTTGGTTTACGAATTAAACAAGGTTTCGGCAGAAATTGCAAAATTGGCAATTATTGAATTTGAAAAGACTCATCCTGAGAAACATTGTTTTATAGCTGGCTCTATTGGTCCCACTAATAAAACGGCTTCTATGTCGCCCGATGTAAATGATCCAGGGTATCGAGCTGTCAGTTTTGATGATTTGGCTTTTGCATATAAAGAACAACTGAAAGGTTTGATAGATGGGGGAGTAGACCTACTTATTCTGGAGACCATTTTCGATACCCTTAATGCAAAGGCAGCGATCTTTGCGATTGACGATATTTTAAAAGAACGAAATATCCGGATTCCATTGATGATCTCCGGCACGATTACTGATGCCAGTGGAAGGACTCTATCAGGACAAACTGTTGAGGCATTTCTTAACTCAATATCGCATGCTGATATTTTAAGTGTGGGCTTTAATTGTTCTTTGGGAGCAAAAGACATGCGGCCACATATTGAAACGTTGAGCATAAAGGCTCCGTTTAATGTAAGTGCTTACCCTAATGCCGGACTTCCGAATCAGTTTGGTCAATATGATCAAACTCCTGTTGAGATGGCGTTGGAAGTTAAACTTATGACCGACGAAAGCCATGTTAATATTATTGGAGGCTGTTGTGGAACTACACCTGATCATATCAGAGAGTTGGCCAAACTGGCTGCTCAATCATCCCCACGTCAGCTACCTACGATTAAACCGGAACTTCATTTGAGTGGATTAGAACCACTTCAGATGTTTGAAGGAAGTAACTTTATTAATATCGGAGAACGAACTAATGTTTCGGGATCCAGAAAGTTTGCCCGCCTCATTGCTGAAGAAAAATATGAAGAAGCACTCACTATTGCCCGTAATCAGGTAGATGGAGGTGCTCAGGTAATTGATGTGAACATGGATGATGCCATGTTAGACTCAGAGAAGTCGATGGTACGTTTTCTGAATTTAATGCAGGCAGAACCTGATATTGCTAAGCTACCTATTATGGTTGACTCCTCAAAGTGGAGTGTACTAGAGGCCGGTTTGAAATGTTTACAAGGAAAGGCTATCGTAAACTCCATTTCGCTGAAAGAGGGCGAGGACTCATTTAGGTTTCAGGCTAACAAGGTAAAACAGTATGGTGCAGCTGTGGTTATAATGGCTTTCGATGAAGAGGGCCAAGCCAGTACTTACGAACGACGAATAGAGATTTGTAAACGCGCCTATGATATTTTAACGAAAGAGATTCATTTTCCAGCCCAGGATATTATATTTGACCCCAACATATTAACCGTTGCAACGGGTATTGATGAGCATAATAACTATGCAATTGATTTTCTCAAGACCGTTGAATGGATCAAAAAAAACCTTCCTTATGCTAAGGTAAGTGGAGGCGTAAGTAATCTCTCCTTCTCGTTTAGAGGAAACGACACGGTAAGAGAAGCCATGCATTCAGCCTTCTTGTATCATGCTATAAAAGCTGGACTGGATATGGCTATTGTGAATGCAGGCGTATTACAAGTTTATGATGATATTGATCCAACGCTATTGGAATTGGTTGAAGATGTTATATTCAACCGTCGTCCTGATGCTACTGAGCGCCTGGTTACATTTGCCGAAACAGTTAAAGCCAAAGGTAAGCAGGAAGAAAAAGTGGAAGAATGGCGAAATGAACCTGTTGCTAAGCGTTTGGCACATGCACTGATTAAAGGGATCGTTGAATATATTGATGAAGATGTAGAAGAGGCTAGAAAAAATTATCCAAGAGCACTCGAAGTAATTGAAGGTCCTTTAATGAATGGAATGAACATTGTAGGCGACCTTTTTGGTGCTGGGAAAATGTTCCTTCCTCAGGTCGTTAAGAGTGCCCGTGTAATGAAAAAGGCAGTGGCTATTTTACTCCCGTATATTGAGACGGAACAACTTGGAGAGGTGCAAAAAGCAGGTCGGATTTTAATGGCTACCGTTAAGGGCGATGTCCATGACATCGGAAAAAATATTGTTGGCGTAGTATTAGGGTGTAATAATTATGAGATTATTGACCTTGGTGTGATGGTTCCTACTGCAAAGATATTGCAAGAAGCACGAGATCAAAAGGTCGATATGATAGGCTTGAGTGGTTTGATAACCCCTTCGCTTGACGAAATGGTTAATGTGGCAAAGGAAATGCAGCGGCAGGGCTTTAATATTCCCGTGTTGATTGGTGGTGCTACTACCTCAGAAGTTCATACTGCTGTTAAGATAGATCCTGCATATCAGGGAACAGTCGTTCATGTTCGCGATGCCTCACGAGCTGTGGGTGTTGTTGCTGCATTGCTTTCAAACGATCAGCGTCCGGCTTTTGAAAGTACACTTAAACAGCGCTACGAAGATACACGCCATAAGCATGAAAATAGAAAAAATGATGTTGAGTATATTTCATTAGAAGATGCAAGAGCTAATAAGTTTGTTCCTGACTTTTCTGAATATAAGCCTACAAAACCTTCATTATATGGGGTTACAACATACGAAGATTATTCATTAGAAGAGATTAGTAAATATATTGACTGGACTTTTTTCTTCCATGCATGGAGAATGACGGGAAAGTATCCTGCTATTCTTGAAGATCCGTTAAAGGGCGAAGAGGCTAAAAAACTTTTTGTAGATGCTCAGGCTATGCTGAAGAGAATGATTAGTGAGAAAATGGTTACAGCTAATGCTACCTTTGGAATATTACCTGCTCAATCAGTAGGCGATAGTATTGAGATATTTGCCGATGAAGCGAAGACAGATCTTCTTCAAACATATCATTTCCTCCGAAATCAGGAGAAAAAAGAAACAGGTGTTGCCAATCTCTGTCTTTCTGACTTTATTGCACCAAAAGGAGGAGATGTAGAAGATTATATGGGCTTCTTTGCCGTAACAGCCGGTATCGGTCTGGAAAAATGGTGTGCTCAATTTGAGGCAGATAATGATGACTACAGCAGTATTATGATTAAGATTCTAACCGATAGAATGGCCGAAGCATTTGCTGAGCTTTTGCATGATAGGGTTAGAAAAGAGTTCTGGGGCTTTGCACCCGATGAAACGGTGACTATTCCTGAGATGTTGAAAGAGGAGTATCAAGGTATTCGGCCAGCTCCTGGATATCCTGCTTGCCCTAGCCATCTTGAAAAAGGTGATCTGTTTAAGTTGATTGGCGCTTCAGAAAAATCAGGTATTCACCTTACGGAAAGTTATGCTATGTATCCTGCTGCATCCGTGAGTGGTTTTTACTTCGCTCACCCTGATAGTCGTTATTTTAATGTAGGTAGGATTAGTCAAGAGCAGGTCTCCGACTATGCTAAGCGCAGAGGCATAGAATTCGAAGAGACCGAAAGATGGTTGCAGTCTACACTTAATTATTGATTTTAGAGCAATTTATGGTAGTAAGTCTGAAAACATAACATAATGTTTATATGGAGACATACAACTTTGCCATTTTATGAATAAAAGAACATCAGAAATATGAAGGTTATTGATCATATAAAAAATGCTGAGCGTACATTATTTACGCTTGAACTGCTTCCTCCTTTAAAAGGAGAGACTATAGAGACAATCTATCAGGCTATCGATCCATTGGTAGGATTTAGTCCTTCATATATTAATGTTACTTATCATCGAGAAGAGGTAGTTTATAAACCACAGGCAAATGGGTTACTTGAACGACAGGTCGTAAGGAAACGCCCTAGTAACGTGGCAATTGCGTCTGCTATTCGTTTTAAATATGGAATAGATGTTGTTCCACATATGATTTGTGGTGGTTTTAGTCCTAGTGAAACAGAAGATGGATTAATTGATCTGCATTTTTTGGGTATTGATAATGTGTTAGCATTACGTGGCGATGCTCCAAAACTAGATAAGACTTTTGTGGCAAGTAAAGGTGGACATGTTCATGCAACCGACTTGGTAAAGCAGATTAGTCGTTTAAATAAAGGGATTTATTTGGAAGAGGAATTGTTACAACCTTCGCCAACAAACTTTTGTGTCGGTGTTGCAGGTTATCCTGAGAAACATAGTGAATCTCCAAATTTGGATACTGATTTACGTTATCTTAAAGAAAAAGTAGATGCTGGAGCCGATTATATTGTGACACAGCTATTCTACGATAATAGTAAGTTCTTTGCCTTTGTTGAAAAGTGCAGACAGATTGGCATTATGGTTCCTATTATACCCGGTATTAAACCAATATCTGTGAAGAACCATCTTTCAATTTTACCACGAACCTTTAATATTGATATCCCTGAAGATTTGGTAAAGGCTGTAAATGAGTGTAAAGATAATAGTATGGTTAGAGAAGTAGGTGTTGAATGGGCAATACAACAAACCAAAGAGCTAATGCAGTTTGGGGTGCCTGCTATTCATTTTTATACCATGGGAAAACCCGATAATATTTGTAAAATAGCCAAAGCTATTTTTTAGTATACTTGTAGTCTAAAAATGCCGGTAATGGATATCTATAATCAAATCACCGCGAAGAAATTAAACGGGAAGAAAAGTTTTGCAGTTCTGGTTGATCCTGACAAACTTGACGATAAACAGATCCTAAAACTTGCTGACCTTGCATTGAAGGCAGAAGTGGATTATTTCTTTGTTGGAGGAAGTCTTCTTGTAAATAATGCCCTTGATTCATGCATTACAACGTTAAAAAAGGAGACTGCCATCCCGGTAATTTTGTTTCCTGGAAATAATATGCAGCTCAGTTATCGTGCTGATGGCATTCTTTTTCTCTCATTGATCTCGGGACGAAATGCTGAAATGCTAATCGGTCGTCATGTTGTTACAGCACCCTATCTGAAACTAACATCGCTGGAAATAATCTCTACTGGTTATATGTTGGTTGAGAGTGGTAGACCTACCTCAGTTTCTTATATGAGCAATTCTGTACCTATTCCTTCCGATAAGGTTGATATTGCATGTTGCACTGCTATGGCGGGTGAGATGCTGGGGCTGAAATTAATCTTTATGGATGGTGGAAGTGGTGCTTTAAATCCTATATCGCAAGCCATGATTAGTGGCGTTAGTAATAGTATCTCTATTCCTTTGATTGTGGGTGGTGGGATTCGTACACCCGAATTAGCTGCAACAAATTGTAAGGCAGGTGCCGATATTCTTGTTGTTGGAAATGCTATTGAAAAAGATGCGAGTCTCATTACTGAAATATCACAAGCTATCCATGGAAGTTCTTTAACAAAATAAATCATTATGATACGTATTTCTACGTTTATTCTACTGTTACTTTTTGTATTCAGTGGACATTCTTATGCCCAAACGCGTAAAATGGATTGGGCTGATCTTGCCACTCCTTCTCTCTCGGCTAAATCGTTGCGAAACCTACAATGGATGGGAACATCCGATTTTTTTACGTATAATGCTGATGGTAAAACAATCTTAAAAGGTAGTGTTAAATCGGCTCAGCCTGATACACTTTTAAAACTTCAGCAATTGAATGAGGCAGTTAAGCTACTTCAAATTACAGATCTAAAATTGTTGCCTTCGTACAAATGGGTTGATAATGATCAATTCACCTTTACGCATAAAGGTAAAGCCATAAAGTATAGTATCTCAAAAAGAACAGCTCAATTGCTGAATAGCTTCTCTACTGATGCTGCTAATGTGGATATTGAAGATTCTCAATATCGTGTTGCTTTTACCCGTGATAATAATTTGTTTGTCTCTATAGATGGTAAAGAGAAAGCCGTTACTCAGGATACAGATAAAGGTATTGTGAACGGACAATCTGTTCATAGAAATGAATTTGGCATAAAGGGCGGAATATTTTGGTCACCCAAAGGAAATCTGTTAGCATTTTACAGAATGGACGAGCGGATGGTAGCAGAGTATCCCATTGTAGATATCACCCAACGAATTGCTAAAGTTGATGCTATACGCTATCCTATGGCTGGTGAAACAAGTCATCAGGTTACTTTGGGCGTTTATAATCCAACAAAAGGAACTACTCTGTTTTTGAAAACAGCAGGACCTGATGACCATTATCTGACTAATATATGTTGGGATCCTTCAGAAAAGTTTATCTATATTGCTGAACTGAACCGGGGTCAAAACCAGATGAAATATAACAAATACAATGCAGAGACCGGAGAGTTTGTAAAGACCCTGTTCGAAGAGGCAAGTCCTCAATATGTAGAACCGCTAAATCCTGCATTATTCTTAAAGACGAAGCCAAACCAGTTTATCTGGCAAAGCCAACGTGATGGATATACTCATTTATATCTTTATGATACAGAAGGAAATCTGATAAAGCAGCTTACCAAAGGAAATTGGGTAGTAACCAATGTAAATGGTTTTGATCAAACAGAGCGCAAGTTGTTTTATACCTCAACAGCAGTTAGTCCTATTCAACGCCATCTTTACGTACTTGATATGAAAAGTGGAACTACTACTTGTTTAACACAGCTTCATGGGACCCACGCCGCTCAAATAAGTACGAATGGTCGTTTTATCCTTGATATGCTTTCCAGTACTGATATTGCAAAGCGATATGATTTGATTGATGCTACTAGTGGAAAGTTAATTCGCACCCTTCAGGAGGATATAAATCCATGGAAGAACATTCAGCGCGGAGAGATTACAGTAGGTACACTCAAAAGTAAGGATGGATCTGATCTATACTATCGTTTGACTAAACCCGCTGACTTTGATCCTACAAAGAAATATCCTGTTATCTTTTATGTATATGGTGGTCCTCATTCTCAACTGGTAACTGACACCTGGATGGGAGGTGGTAATGCATGGTTTCAGCTTTTAGCTGCTAAAGGCTATGTTGTTTTCACTCTTGACAATCATGGAACATCCGATCGGGGTTTTGCTTTTGAGAGCATAATTCATCGAAATCTAGGAACTATTGAAGTAGATGATCAGATGGTGGGTGTTAATTATCTGAAGTCATTACCTTTTGTAGATGCAGATCGTATGGCTGTTGACGGATGGAGTTATGGTGGTTTCATGACCCTTTCATTGATGCTAAAACAGCCTGGTGTTTTTAAAGTAGCAACTGCAGGTGGCCCCGTAATCGACTGGAAATATTATGAAGTGATGTATGGCGAGCGCTATATGGATACACCTCAAGAAAATCCTGAAGGATATAAAAATGCCAACCTTTTAAACTATGCACAAAACTTAAAAGGACGTATGTTGATTATTCATGGAACAAGCGACAATACAGTGGTATGGCAAAACTCATTGCTATTTTTGAAGAAGTGTGTAGAAAAAGGTGTTCAAGTTGATTATTATGTCTATCCCGGTCACGAACACAATGTAGTAGGTCCTGATCGGATCCACCTCTATAAGAAGTTGTTTCAATATTACGAAGACCATTTGTAAGATGAGTTAAAATATATGAAAAGGCAGCTGAAAAGGATTTATTTTTCAGCAGCCTTCTTTTCTTATACGGTAGTGTGATATTTCAGTAGAAATGGCGCCTCTTACATTAAAAAACTTTTAACTTTGCATGCAGTTTACAATGCCTCTTTAGCTCAGTGGTAGAGCAGCTCACTCGTAATGAGCAGGTCGAGGGTTCAAGTCCCTTGAGAGGCTCCAGATTAGTTTTTAGAAAAAGCCTGTAAATAATTAATCTACAGGCTTTTTCTATTGGAGCTGTATTTATACGATATACTACGACATGTTTTATAGTTTGTAAATGTAAAATCCAGAACATTACACTTGGATAGTGAATATAAATTTCACAAATATCCAGAACATAAAAGCTACACATGGGATCGATGATAGGATTTTTTTGAAACTTCTTCGGTGAAAAAAAATCAGTGTGATCATGCAGATTTTAGGAAATCCTACAGAAACTATTTTCATGAAGGTCTCTTGGTGGTATAATCAGTAAGTAAAATATAGAATTTTCAAAACGGATTACTGTAATGGATTTAGTGATTGAAATTGGTTCTGATTTTTTTCTGTAACTATCTCTTTTAGTAAAAGATAAAGCACTATGAAATTATATCTTTGTCTGGAAATTAAATGGAATTTGCAGCTTATTCTCTATAGCTGCTGAATAAGTGTATGCACTATTTATCATTTAATGATAGAATACATCACCTGATTCTTTATAAATCATTAACAGCCAAATCGGTAACCGATACCCGATTCTGTGTTTAATAATCGTGGTTTAGCAGGATCGTCTTCAACCTTTTTCCGTAATTGGGCAATGAATACTCTCAGATATTGGGTTTGTTCTACATACCCCATGCCCCAAACTTCTTTTAAAATATATTGATGTGTTAAAACTCTGCCTTCATTCTTTGCTAATAATGCGAGTAGTGAAAATTCGGTTGAAGTGAGTTTTATGATTTCGTGGTTCTTACGAGCTATGTGATTAACTAAATCAATTGTTAATAATCCAAATTCTAATATAGGACTATCTGAAATATTTTCACTTTGCCTGATGGCAACTCTTATGCGAGCTAGTAATTCGCCTGTACGAAAGGGCTTTGTAAGATAATCATTGGCTCCATTATCAAGCGCCTTAATAATATCATCTTCAGAATTACGAACAGAAAGAATGATGACTGGTTTATGATACCATTCACGGAGTTTTTTTAAAATATCAAGTCCATCGGCATCAGGTAAACCCAAATCGAGGATAATAAGTATAGGATGTACGGTGGTTGCTAATACCAGGCCTTCCTTTCCAGTTGTTGCTTCAGCAATTTTAAACCCGTTGGCAGAAAGTGTAATCTCTAGTAGTCGACGTATTTGAACTTCATCGTCGATAATCAGTATGGTGCCGGTGTTTGTCATTTAATCAATTTACTTGTTAAATTGTGTCATTTCAGAAATCTTAACAGGAATCTTAATGGTGAAAAGAGCACCTCCATTTTGTCTGTTTTCCGCAATTACCGTGCCTTGATGGGCTTCTATAAATCCTTTTACAATAGATAGACCCAATCCGGTTCCTCCTGCTTTTGCATTTTTTCCACGATAGAATTTGTTAAAGACCGATGATAGTTCTGCAGGAGGAAATCCACTTCCTCTATCCATTTCCTGAATTGTAAGAAACCCATGGTCATAGAAAAACTTGATTCTGATATTTGAACCAGCTGGAGCATTTTGGGTTGTATTTAAAACCAAGTTGTGTAAAACCTGTTCAATAAGCCCGAAATCAATATAAACCAACGGCATATCTTCAGGAATGACAGTCGAGAGGTTAAACGGGATTAGCTCCTGTTTGAGATTATCAGCTACTTTGTTTGCTAGATCATGAACATCGCACCAGTCGGGACGTGGAGTGATACGACCTGATTCAAGACGCGACATATTTAGCAGATTTTCGATGAGTCGGTTTAACCTGACAGAGGCTGTATTAATTTCAGAATATAATTTCAATTTTGTTTCTTCGGGATAACTTTGAGATAAAAGTGTATCTGAAGCCCCCATAATAGTCGCAACCGGAATTCTCAACTCATGCGAAATCGAATTGAAGAGCGTTTTGTAAAGTTTATCCGATTCATTCAATAAGTATGCTTTTTTTGCAGTAGTTCGCAAAAACTCACGTTCGTATCTACCCGATATCTGAGATATAAAGGCTTCCCAAAATTGTTCTTCACCTTGTGTTAATATGTTCGTATGTGCTACGGCAATAACCCCCATATTATCATTGTTTCCGGTTAAAGGATAAAATGTATAGTCAGTGGATGGTAATGTATCAGTATGTTTTCCAGCTTTAGTAGAATGTTTGAAAACCCAGGCGGCAATACTAAATTCATTTTCTGAAAGGGTTATTTTAGTTTCGTGTTGAACTTGATCATTAAGTTGGTTTAAGTCATTTTTAAGAATAATGGCACAATCTAAATTGAAATACTTCTGAATATACTTGTCTGCAATTTTAGATACCTCATCAAGTCCTGAGCCCAAAGATAATTCTCTTGTGAGTTGATAAAGAGCTTCGGTGCGTTCTTCACGAATCCTGATTTTTTTCTCCTGACGGCGAACCCTTGAAGTTAGAATTCCATTGAGCAGAGCAATGATAAAAAACATTACAAGCATAAGCATATCTATGGGCCTTTCGATATGCAGGGTAAATTGCGGGGGAATGAAAAAATAATCCCAAATGATAGCGCTTAATGTTGCCGCAAGCAAGATAGGGCCGGTTCCGAAGAAAAGTGCTAAAAAAGATACCAAAAACAATAAAATAAAGGATACAACCTGATATCCGATAAAGTCCTTAGCAAGATAGCAAGCGGATGATGTTAAAAAGACAAATAGCGCAATAATAAAATATTGACGAATATTAGAAGTAAAAGAAGGAATAGAGACCCTTTCCTTAAAATGATCTTTTGCTTGACTATCAGATCCCAGAATATAAACATCAATGTTTCCGCTATACCGTATTAGCTTATTTACTAAATTGCCCAGTCGGAACATAGACATTACATTTCGAATACGAGGTTTGCCAACAATAATATGTGTCACATTCTCTTTTTGTGCAAAATCGACAATAGCCTTAACAATATCAGTATTGGTAATGATCCGAAATTTAATTCCTAATTGCTTGGTAAGGAGAATGTTTTTGTCGAGTTGTTCCCTTTCCTTCGGTGTAAGTACATGTAGTGTTTCAACGTAAATGGCCTCAATACTTGCTCCCATTGAATAGGAAAGGTTCTTCGCCCAACGCAATAATCTCTTTGATTGTTGACTATAATCAATGGCAACCAGAAGATGTAACCCTGTTTTCCATGGCCCACGAATGCGTTTATGCTGCATGTAGTCGTGTAGTTGCTTGTCTACTCTATCGGCGACAATGCGCAATGCCATTTCACGTAAGGCGGTTATATTCCCTTTGCGAAAGAAATTTTCTATAGCTTCTTTCGATCGTTCAGGGGTATATACTTTTCCCTCCGAAAGTCTTTGTAATAATTCATCGGGGACAAGGTCTACCACTTCAACCTCATCAGCATTTTCAAAAATTTCGTCAGGCAACGTTTCACGGATGATGATACCTGTTATTTGAGCTACAGTATCAGAACGACTTTCGAGATGTTGTACATTTAATGTTGTGTAAACATTGATTCCGTTCTCAAGAATTTCCTGGACATCCTGATATCTTTTTGTATGACGGCTTCCAGGAGCATTAGTATGGGCCAGTTCATCGACCAAAACAATCTCCGGGTTGCGAGCAAGGATGGCGTCCAAATCCATCTCATAAACTGGAGTAGATTTGTATTCGTACGTTTTGCGAGGAATTAGTTCAAATCCCTCTACTAATTCTGCGGTTTCCTTTCTATTGTGTGTCTCAACATATCCGATGATAATATCACGGCCTTTCAAGTTTTCGGCATGGGCAGTTTGTAGCATGGTGTAAGTTTTGCCCACACCTGCACACATACCGAAGAATATTTTTAATTTACCGCGCTTACTTTTTTCTTCTTCGTTCATCAAAGAAGCTAAAAGCTCATCGGGATTTGGGCGGTTGTCCAGGAAGCTCATGTATTATTGTTTGTTTTCTAATTTTGAAATTAACTCTATTGCTTGTTCTTCAATATCCTTTATTCGGGTTAAAATCATTTTCAACTCCTGAATATCGTTAAGTGTAAGCTCTTTCTCCGAATACTCCTGTACCATTGATGCTATTTTGGGATAGGATTCACTTAATTTCTCAGCCATTTCATTAAAAACCAATGAAATTTCGTAAAATTCATCTTTTCCATCGAAATATAACCTTTGACCATAATTACTTGAAACAATCTCCTTTATTCCATTATACAATTGAAAGAATCGCTCGTTGAAATAGGATGCAAAGCTATAGGTTAAACTTAATGCAATTAAAAAACACATGGCACCAATAATTGTCATTTGAATTAAAGCGTTTTTTGCCGATATTTTGGCATCATCGGTCTTTATTTCAATGGCTTTTTCGTTCAGTTTTGATAGAGCCCCAAATTGAGGGTAAAGATTATTGAATTCTTTTTGTAATTCAGGCATGTTGGCTACCGGTTGTTTTGAGCTTATAAGTTTTACGACAGACCCACGATATTCATTAAAGCCAACTTCAATTGCAGATGCAAGTTTATCTTCACCAATCTCTGTTATATTACTTTTCTCTAATATAAGCGACCTCTCAAATAACTTTAGTTCTTTGTCTATAAATATGCTATCTGCAATTCTTTTATTGAAAAAGCTACTAGTGATTTCTTGATTTATATTATTCAGCGCTTCAGACATGTCGCGGGCAGAAATCACTGAAATAACATTTTCTTTCAGAATTGCGCTTGTTTTCTTTGATAGTTTGTTAAGATAAAAAGCGGATAAGATGGATAATAACAAAATGATTATAAAGAGAAATACAATTCCTAAGCTGAATTTTGTTCGGATTGATGCTTTCATGACAGTTCGATTTTATTTGTTGTCTGTAATATTCTGATCCAGTTTATTCAATTCGAGATTTAAAGTTAATACATTTATTCGTTCTTCTCCCAAAAATAAATACTGAGGAGCTTCTGTTTTATCATTGATACATTTTATCAATTTTTGCTTTTGGAGAGTACTAAATTTTCGGGCTTTTGCAACTCTTTCAACCTGTAATAAAGCTGCTTTTGGTGAGATGTGCGGATCAAGACCGCTTGCCGACGCAAAAAGCATTTCAGATGGAATTTCTGTTCTACTATCTAATTGATTGAAAGCAATAAACTTGTTCTTGCGTTCAGTAACCAGATTTTTAAGTTTAGCACTTGTTAAGCCATAATTTGAACCTCCGGAAGGTAAAGGATTGTATGAAATAGCCGAAGGTCTGGATGAGAAGTAAATAATACTATCAAATTGTTGACCGATAAGTTCACTTCCTATTATTTTATTGTTTTTTACAATTAAACTTCCGTTTGCCTGGACCGGAAATAGAATCTGTGCTATTCCTGTAACAAAAAGCGGATAAACGATTCCTGTCAGGATTGTGAAAAACAGAAATATTTTTAATGATATGGTGAGTGTTTTCATTTTGTAATTGATTTACAGGTTGATTAGAATATCAATAAGTTTAATCCCAATAAAAGGGGCAATAATACCACCTAAACCAAAAATAAGCAGGTTACGGGTTAATGCGGAATTTGCAGAAACGGGTTTATAACGAACACCTTTTAGCGCCAAAGGAACTAATAGGATAATGATAATTGCATTAAAGATTATCGCGCTTAAAATTGCACTTTGTGGAGACCCCAGGTTCATAATATTTAGGGCGGAAAGGGGGCCAATGCCTGATTTGCCTGCATACAGCGAAATGGCAATTGCCGGAATAATAGCAAAATATTTAGCTACATCATTGGCGATACTAAATGTCGTAAGTGAACCACGGGTCATCAGCAATTGTTTCCCTACCTCAACAACCTCAATTAATTTGGTGGGGTTGCTGTCGAGGTCAACCATATTTCCGGCTTCCCGTGCTGCCTGAGTCCCCGAGTTCATTGCAATACCAATATCGGCTTGTGCAAGAGCAGGCGCATCATTGGTGCCATCACCAATCATACCTACCAAGTGACCGTTTGCTTGTTCTTCACGGATGCGACGTAATTTATCTTCAGGTGTTGCTTCGGCCATAAAATCGTCAACACCTGCTTCAGCTGCTATAGCTGCTGCGGTTAATGCATTATCTCCGGTTATCATTACTGTTTTAATACCCATTTGTCGCAGTTCTGCAAAACGCTGTTTAATACCGCCTTTTACAATGTCTTTGAGGTGAATAACACCCAAAACTTTGTTGTCTTCTGCTACAACCAACGGTGTTGCCCCCTGACGAGCTAGTCCGGAAACGATATCCTGAATTTTTTGAGGATAAAAGCCATTACTGTTTTGTACAAATGTGCGAATAGCTTCTGACGACCCTTTGCGGATATGATGAAATATTCCATCGTCTGTTATAAAATCAACGCCGCTCATTCTTGATTGTGCTGTAAATGGGATGAATGAAGCATTGAGTTGGTGAACTTCGCGCCCACGAATATTGAATTGTTCTTTAGCAAGCACAACAATTGAACGTCCTTCAGGTGTTTCGTCAGATAACGATGAAAGCTGAGCCGCATCGGCAAGTTCTTCAACTGTTACTCCTTCTGCCGGGATAAAATCGGTTGCCATACGGTTACCAAGTGTAATAGTGCCGGTTTTATCAAGTAAAAGCACATCTACATCTCCAGCAGCTTCAATAGCACGTCCACTGGTTGCAATCACATTACGTTGTAGAAGCCTATCCATGCCACTGATGCCTATTGCACTCAGTAAGCCTCCTATGGTTGTTGGGATAAGGCAAACCAGCAAAGCAATTAGTACTGGAATTGTTAAGTTGTGCGACTGAGGCAGGCCCGATGCTGTGAGGCTATAACCAAAGAATGCCGGAAGTGTAACCACTGCCAAAAGAAAAATAATAGACAACCCGGAGAGAAGTATTGTTAGCGCTATTTCATTGGGCGTTTTCTGACGTTTTGCACCTTCAACCAGCTCAATCATATGGTCTATAAATGTGTCACCTGGTTCTGCGGTAATACGGATATAAATTCGGTCGCTGATTACTTTAGTGCCTCCTGTTACAGCCGAACGGTCACCACCACTTTCACGGATAACGGGAGCCGACTCGCCTGTTATTGCAGATTCATCAACACTTGCAATGCCATCAATAACTTCGCCATCGGAAGGGATAATGTCTCCGGCTTCACAAATTACAATGTTCCCTTTTTTTAGTTCGGGTGCTAATACTGAAATTTCTTGTTTGCCAACAATTTTACGAGCTTTGGTTTGTACACGGTTTTTGCGTAAACTTTCAGCCTGTGCTTTTCCTCTTCCTTCGGCAATAGCTTCGGCGAAATTAGCAAACAATACCGTAAACCAAAGCCAGACAGCTATCTGAAGGTTAAAAGAAGAGAACCTACCTTGGCAGATACCTGCAATTACAATGATTGATGTAAGAACCGAGCCAATTGCTACAATAAAAATGACAGGGTTTTTAATTAGCGAAGCAGGATTTAATTTGATAACGCTATCTTTTGTAGCCTGCAATAAGATCTTTTTATTGAAAAGACTTGTATTTTGTTTTGTACTCATTTTGTTCGAAAATTAAAATGTAATTCCACTATTCATTAATAGATGCTCAACGATAGGACCAAGAGATAAAGCGGGAAAATGTGTTAGTCCACCGACAATGAGAATCACTGTGATAAGTAAACCGATAAACAGTCCATTGTCCGTTTGAAATGTACCTGCCGAAAGAGGAGTGACCTTCTTTTTTGCCAGATTTCCGGCTATTGCCAGTACAGGAATAATAACTCCAAAGCGACCTACTAACATCCCAAAGCCAAGTGTGAGATTGTAAAATACTGTATTTGCATTTAGGCCGGCAAAAGCGCTTCCATTATTTCCTGCAGCTGAGCTATAGGCATAGAGTATTTCAGAAAAGCCATGAGGGCCACTATTATTAAGGCTTGATAGTCCAACATTACTTACTGAAGCCCATGCAGTGAAAATGAGTATGATAAAGTTTGGCGCAAGTACAGCAATTAGCGCCATTTGAACTTCAAATGCTTCGATTTTTTTGCCCAGATATTCGGGTGAACGTCCAACCATAAGGCCGGCAATAAATACAGTAAGAATGATGAATATGACCATGCCATATAATCCGGCACCTACACCACCAAAGATGATTTCGCCAAGCATCAGATTTATCATAGCAACCATTCCGGCTATTGGCGAAAGGCTATCATGCATCGCATTAACCGAACCATTTGATGCTGCACTAGTTGCCGTTGACCATATCACACTATTCGTGATGCCAAAACGGGTTTCTTTTCCTTCCATTAAGTGGAGATGGCCGAAAATAGGATTGACTGAATATTCTGCATAGAGCGAAATACTCAATCCCGCTATCAGTAATATTAACATTGCAGAAAAAATTGCCCAACCCTGTCGTGTCGATCCTACCATTTTTCCATAGGTATAAGTCAAGGCAGCAGGGATAAGTAATATGGCCAACATTTCTAGTAAATTACTAAAAGGAGTTGGGTTTTCGAAAGGGTGTGCGCTATTGGCATTAAAAAATCCGCCTCCGTTTGTGCCTAGTTGCTTAATGGCAATTTGCGAGGCTGCCGGGCCTACAGGGATTGTCTGGTGTACACCTTGTAAAGTCTGAGCCGTTTCATATGTGTTAAAGTTTTGAACAACACCTTGACCGACCAATACAACGGCAAATAGTATTGAAAGCGGCAATAGTACATACAATGTAGAACGCGTAAGATCTATCCAGAAACTGCCAAGCTTATCAGTTGTTTTACGAGAGATACCTCTTATGAGAGCGAGTAAAACAGCTATTCCTGTTGCCGCGCTCACAAAGTTCTGCACAGCAAGACCTATCATTTGAACGAAGTAGCTTAGCGTTGTTTCTCCAGAGTAACCTTGCCAGTTGGTGTTGGTCATAAAACTTACTGCCGTATTGAATGCGGAATGCCACGATACATTTGGAAGATGAGCCGGATTTAATGGCAAGTATGTTTGAAAGAGTTGTATCAGAAACACAAAAACAAATCCAACCAAATTAAACATAAGTAAACTGAAAGTGTACGATTTCCAGTTTGTTTCTTCCTCTTGGTTTACGCCAATAGATTTGTAGGTCAGCTTTTCAAGCCAACCGAAAACCGGTAGCATAAAATGTTTTTTTCCCGTAAAAACCTTGAACATGAAATTGCCTAAAACAGGCGTAAGTCCTACTAATAAGACAAAAAACAGAATGATCTGTATGAAATCTTGTGTTGTCATTTCGTTAAAATTTCTCGGGTTTAATAAGTGTAAATAAAAGATATGCCAGAATAAACAGCGCGATTATCGCCCCGATAATATACCCTGAAGAAGTACTCATCTCAATGGGTTTGGTTGTTGCCAATAGAATTGTTGTATTCATTGTTCATCATTTTTTTAGAATACAAAAATGCATCGAAATTTATAAGGGTTTTGTAAGGAATATTCCTTGGGGTATAAAGATTTTATAAAGAAGAAGCTGTACTACATGACATCTTTTGCAATAAAACGATTAATGCAAGGCAGATCTATCTGTTCCAGATTAAGGTATTGTTTATAGATAAATAAAAAATCGGAAGTAGTTTAAGTCGTATATTTTATTATTGGGTTGGGAGAATAGAGGTATTCTTGCTCAGTTGTCGATATATAGAAGGACTATGCCCTTTATATTTTTTAAAAATACGGTTTAAATGACTTTGGTCTGTGAAACCAAATTCATAAGCAATTTCATTTAATCGAACATTCGTATAACGCAATCGCGTTTCAATTAACTTTAATTTATATTCTGTTATATATTGTTGTAAACTTTGTCCGATATGCTTTCTGAAATATTCTGTGATATATGTCGGCGAAAGATTAAACTGATCAGCCAGTTGTTCTGACTTTAGCTTTTCCGGATAGTAAATATTCTGATGGATATAATTAAGTAGTAACAAGACATCATCTGAGCCTCTTTTTCTGTCTAAAAACGTATCCATCAATGTGATATTTCTTGCAGCTAATGTAATGATTGAATTAATAAATTGTGTAATTACCTCATTATGATTTGGGTAATTATTTCTTTGCTCCTGAATTAAGAATTCAACGATTGAACGTATTATTGGCTTATCCGTTACATTTTTTAGGATGCAACCCGGCAAGTGATTATGATTATGAAATATATATTCCACTTTCTTTATCCATTCTTTACTTTGTGTCTTGAGATAACTATCGTTGAAACGGATAAAAAATAATTTTGTGGGTTCAAGAACCTCAAACCCATGTCGATCTTGGGGAAATATCAAAAATAATTTATTCGGGCCATAAGGTAGCGTGTGGTCGTTTATTATTTGAATTCCTTTTCCTTCCAACACAAATACCATTTCGAAGAATGTGTTTTTATGTTCTTTTGCTACGTATTCCTTTATTTCCAAAAGGTCTACTTCGAAAGGTTGATAAAGGTTCCTGATTTTCATACCTACAAATGTACAAATGAAACCTTTGATTGTACAAAACAAAAGATAATTCCATTGCCATCTTTGCACCGTAAAAAAATCAAAAACGATGGAACAAATAACATTCTTATTATTACGTCTTGCTATCGGAGCAAGCATGTTTGGTCATGGATTAGTCAGATTACCAAAACTTTCAGCTTTTAGCAATTGGATGGCTGGAACATTCGAAAAATCTATTTTACCAAAAGTATTGGTAATCCCTTTTAGTTATGTATTGCCTCTTGCTGAATTCTCCGTAGGGCTATTACTGTTGATCGGGTTATTTACTAAGCAGGCTTCAGTGATTGGTGGATTAGTGATGTTCATACTTATTTTTGGAACATGCATGATTGAAAACTGGGAAGCACTTCCTTCGCAACTAATCCATGTTGTATTTTTTGCACTCTTAATTCAATACGTTGAGAGTAGTAATGTAATGGCATTGGATAATATTCTCTTTAAAAAATAAGAGGTATGGGGACAAGAAGAGAATTTCTTAAACAGGGAACCCTATTAGGAATTGCGGGTGTATTACAATCACAGAGATCTTTATTTGCTTTACCTAACAAGAATCAAAAAACAATGGATCAGAAAATCAGAAATCAGAAAACAAAATGGGCGGATGACTCAAGACTTGTTGTCTCCGTTTCTATGCAGTTTGAGGCAGGTGGACAGCCTGATAATGCTGAGAGCCCATTTCCTCAAAATATTCAAAAGGGATATAAGGATTTACCAGCTACTACATGGTTTGAATATGGTTACAAAGAAGGAATACCACGAATGCTAGATAACTGGGATAGATTAGGCATAAAGGTTACATCGCATATGGTAGGAGCTGCTGTGTTAAAGAATCCGGAATTGGCTAAAGAGATTGTCGAAAGAGGTCACGAGGCAGCTGCACATGGTATGAATTGGTCAACGCAATATACAATGTCGTATGAGGAAGAAAAAAAATTCGTCAGCGATGGTGTAACTGCCGTGAAGAATATCACAGGATTTACTCCGGTCGGCTATAATGCTAATTGGCTTAGACGAGGTGAGAACACTTTGCGCATTTTGCAAGAACTTGGATTCATCTATCATATTGACGATTTAAGTCGCGATGAACCTTTTATTATCAAGGTAAATAATAACGATTTCGTTGTTGTACCTTATACGTTAAGATGTAATGATATTCAATTAATTGAAGGTAAGAATTTTTCTGTTGACCAATTTTATCATCAGGTTAAAATGGAGTTTGATCAATTGTATGTGGAGTCTGAATTTAAACGTCGACAAATGTCAATCAGTTTTCATGACCGTATTGGAGGAACCCCTCAAATGGTGAAAGCTGCACACGAAATAATAACTTATATGCAAAAACATCAAGGAGTTGTGTTTAAAAGAAAAGATGAAATCGCAAGAATGACATTAGCCGACAGAACTTCTATTAAGGAATAATAACACATATAGTTGTATAATAGTTTGAAGACTCTTCGCGAAGTATATACTTTACGAAGAGTCTTTCACCACAATGTTTAAAAAAGAGTGAAGTTCTTTTTTAAAGCTTTCCGTGCAATTCTACTTCACGTTTTTAATTGTAAAGAGGTCCTCAAAAGAGACTAACCCAATAATTTGTGAAGTTCATGAAATAAATGTGCGTTGACGTTCGATGATGGCAAAATAATCATAATGTTATGCCAAATACCAAATATACATCTTGTTTCTGTGGATTAAATCCCAGTGTA
This sequence comes from Bacteroidota bacterium, assembly GCA_013390605.1. Classification (GTDB taxonomy): domain Bacteria; phylum Bacteroidota; class Bacteroidia; order Bacteroidales; family Cfx3-03; genus Cfx3-03. The sequence continues at coordinate 401,611 of JACAUB010000001.1, forward strand.
GCTTTTAAGGGTAGCGAATAATCATTGGTTATTTTCAACGATTTAGTTACGTTGATGCCAAGGTTTACAACACCCAACCCCCTAACTCCTCCATAACCATCGCCATAGTAACCATCAGATGGGGTAATACCCAAAAATGGACTAAAGTTTTTAAAGGCATATCCAAGCTCAATGTACGTAGAATAGGCTTGCTTATCAGGATTTATTGCATTTAAGTTGGTGTCGTATTTTTTATCGGCCCCAGCAAACATAACATTTGCAGCAATACTTATCGGGAATGCCTCAGGGCCGCTATAAGCTATCGATCCTTCTAAAATATGATCGGTTTCCTTTTTCTTGTAATTAAAATAACGGGTTTTGAAATTCCAGTCGTAATCCGTAACCGTAAATTTTAACTGCTTCACAGTATATGAAGCATAGAGGTCGACTTCTTTATAGCCTCCATTGAAATCGGATGATCCCCATGCGCCCAATTCCAGACCTCCTTTTGTATATGAAATGGTCGGTTGGATATTGGGGGTAGGAGTAGCTGTGGATAAAACACCTCTCCATACGTAACTACTTACAATGTCAGCGGTGACTTTAAATGGTGAAGGTGCTACTGCATCCTGTGCTTTGGCAGAGACCGAAATCATACTGCAACCGATTATTCCCAGAAATAGTTTACGTAGAGTGCTTTTATTTCTCATGATTCTAGAATGTTAGTGTGATTTAAAATATTTGTTAAGGTATAAAAATATCATATTCCGTGTTTGTCATTTTTAATGATGCAAAAATGCAACAGAATCTATAAGGATTTTGTAAAGATTATTGTTAGAGATGTAAAGACTTTATCAGTAATTTCTGAAATCTGTTTAATGATGTTTCTTAGTGGGGATTTGTTTCATTTCTGTCAAATTCATAGACTATTCTATTATCCGGATTGATATTCGTCTTATCGAAAAGTTCGCTCCTTTTGCATTTTCATCTCCAACGGTTATTAGAACGTTGGGTTTGGATGGAACAATTTTGTCAATATAGTCAAGTCTGTCTTTTCAAAAGAGAATCCGTGTTGGATTTCTTCGAATTAAAATTCAACACGGATTCTCTTATTATTATAAAACTGCTAGTATGTAGAAAGTCATCCTCTAAGTCCTAAATCCGGAACTAAATAATGCCGCTTTTTTCATTCTTACACTGGCAATAGTTTATTGCTCTTCTATTATTTTTACACCCCATGGTTCTAAATCTACCACACTGTTTTTATTTATTACTTTGTCAAGCAATAATTCGCGACCATTTCCAAAAGTATAATTGAAGGTGCTGGGTTTGGCAGAATAATTGAAAAAGTAGTGCACTATTTTGCTTTGTTCATTAATCCCCTCTTTCGTAATAATGGGAAAATATAACTTTTGAGCTTCTCCCCATAAACCTGTTTTCTTTACCTCATCGGCCAGTATTTTTTCCATCACCTGATTACTGGTCATACATCCTATATAAGTTGCCGTTCCTTTGCCATAGTTGTTTTGTGTAATAGCTGCATACTTACCCCATACCGGGTGATCATAATAAGCAAGCACTTTTGCTGTAGTTGGAGTAATTAACTCCATCCACGTATTTACTTTGTTGTTTTCGTTTTCTACCTGAAATGGGTTCCCCTTTAAAGATACGTTTTTTGGTTCGGTAAACTGACTGTAATTTATTCCACAGGCTTCACTGATAATTCCTGGTTGGCGACAGCTTCTCACCTTTACATTTTGATCGGAAAAACCACTTTTAAAGGTGTACACAATACGGCCTCCATTCTTTACAAAACGATTTAACCGTTCCAGTAAGCTGTCGGGTGCAGCATATAAGGCGGGCACAACCAGGAGCTTGTATTTTTCTATATTTGTACTGGTTGGATCTACAAAATCAACTCCTACATTCATCCTATAAAGCGCATCATACATCTGACGAAGAATATCATTATAGCTCGAACCACGTTTAAACCAGTTAAACGCAGATAGCGCTTCATTGCTGAAAAGAATGGCTACGTTGTTCGTCTTTTTGAGGTTGAGTAAAGAGGGGCTAAGTTTCTGAAAATCCTTACCAATCGATTTTGCCTCGTTATAAGTAGGGTTGGGTTCAAAATCATGGCTTAACAAACCTTTCCAATAGGTTTCAATAGAATTATGGATTGAATGCCAGTGCCAATACTCTACCATATTGGCGCCCGATGCTAAATGACTAAATGCCTGTAACCTTAACTGTCCGGGATAGGGCACCCATTCAGGAAAACCCTGTGCTTCTGTTTCTAGTACCAGATAGTTTTTACCTTCTTTCATAGAACGGGTTACATCTCCACCAAAAGAAATTTCAGTGCCCGTAAGTGCATCCTGCGATGGATGGTAGATATCTACTCCTGCAATAGTTAAGGCTTTAGCTACAGCAAAATGGTCGACATCTGGTTGGATACCATAAGACCAACCCTTCCATTCGAAATCAAAATTTTGGGTTAGAAACTGTTCAGGATGTTTATATTCGTTTACGATAGCAGCCTGCCAGGTAAGATAATCTGTAACTAGTTTTCGTTGAAACTTGGCAAACTCTGTTATCTGGCTAGCATTGATCGATCCTGTCATTGAAGGAAAGTCCTCCCAGCTATTAATTCGGTTACTCCAGTAATCAAGCCCGAAAGCCTTGTTGATACTATCTAACGAGCCAAACTTAGCCTTCATGTATTCAACAAATAGCTTTTGCACCTCGGGACCAGCAGTATTATATGCTTTGGTCTCATTATCTAACTGATATCCAATGATAGCAGGATGGTCTTTTACATGCTCCATTATTTTTCTGATTACCCGTTCGGCATGAAACCTGAAATTTCTATTTGAAATGTCCATGTTCTGACGGGGACCGTATTGATTTTGTCCATGTGGGGTGATGGCTAAAACATCCGGGCACTTCCGTACCAGCCATGTTGGAACTGCGTATGTAGGCGTACCAAGAATTACTTTTATTCCGGCTTTATGCATAGCATTTAGCACCCTGTCAATATGCGTAAAGTCGAATACCCCATCTTGCGGTTCCACTGTACTCCATGTGGATTCTGCAATACGAACAACATTGATACCCGCATCCTTCATCATTTGTATATCCTTATCTAAACGCTCATAAGGCATGTATTCATCATAATAAGCTACACCGTAAAGCAGCTTTTTTACATTTGCCTGCTGTGCAATGACTGACTGCGTTAAGGCAAGAAGAAAAATAAGATTGACAAATTTTCTCATTTGTATTTTAGTTTGTATCGGGTTTTTCAGATTTTTTTAATCTTTTCATGTATGGCCTTCATCGCTGTACATTCGTTATATCCAAAATATTTCAAGCACCAGTTTCAAATATAATACCTTTTTCTTTTCTGCCATCTAAACATACTATTAATAAGTAAAAGCTTTCAAATATTTCTGCTGCAATTGTGAACACATGGAAACCGATTTCTTTCAAAAGATCGAAATGATGGTGTTTTATCTGATCACCTCATCAATTTCAATAAAAGATCCTGATTTTTCGGCTGGTTTTCCTTTTTTATACTGAAGAGATGAACACCTTAATACGTGTCTTTTACTGAAAAAGGTATACAGTATAAACGTTTAAAAAAACACTGTATATGGGAATGAAAAGAGAAAGAGTTGAAAGAAATGTATCGGGTAAACGCTATTTTGTATACCCAGAAGAGGATCGAATCAGGATAGTGAAGGAACTGGAAAAAGGATCACTTTCTATAAAAGAAGTCATGCAGAAATACGAAGTTCTGGATGCGTCCACAGTTTTAAACTGGTTAAAAAGATACTCATCAGAATATCGGGAGAACTACATGCGAGTGCTCCTATCGGTTTCCGATCGAAGGCAAATAGCGTATAAGGTAGAATCAGGAGTCATGAGCATTGAGGAAGCCTCTACACGTTACAGGGTGCAACAAAGAACCATAAAAAGTTGGATAAAGTTGTATACTTGTATTCCTAAACTGGTGGACACTATGGCAAAGAACGAACAATCTCAATCAGGTTCATCCGAGCAAACAAATGCATTACAGAAACAGATAGAACAGCTTAAGCTTAAGGTAGAAGCATTGGAGACCATGATTGATATCGCAGAGGATCAGCTGAAAATCGATATCAGAAAAAAATCTGGTACCAAGCAGTCAAAGCCATGAAAGAAAGCCATGCACAAGTAGGGTTCGGGCCACTTTGTATGCTGTTTGGTAAAACCCGTTATGCCTTTTATAAGAAAGGAAAGAATCAACAAAGATGGCTGAATGAAGAACAAATCGTCTTGGAAATGGTCTCCATCATAAGACGGGAATTGCCTTGTACAGGTACCCCCAAGCTCTATCACATGTTAAGAAAAACGCTTCAGGATCATCACATAAAAATGGGCAGAGACTCCCTGCACCGGCTTCTTTGTGGAAATGGGCTGACAATAAGACCCGGGAAACGATATGTGGTGACAACCGATTCCAGACATTGGATGAAGAAATATCCCAACCTGATAAAGGATCTTGTTATCAATGAATCAGAACAGGTATGGGTCTCAGACATTACCTACATCCAGGTAGGGGAAGCATTTAACTTCTTATCGTTGATCACTGATGCTTATTCCAAACAAATCATGGGGTTTTGCCTTCACCCAACCTTGGAGGCTGAGGGCTGCATGAATGCCTTGAAAATGGCTTTGAGCCAGAAAATAAAATACGACATCAGCCATATCCATCACTCTGACAGGGGAGCCCAGTATTGTTGCGGTGACTATGTGGATTTATTACATACTGCAGGATTAGGGATCAGTATGACTGAAAACGGAGACCCTTACCAGAATGCCATTGCCGAAAGGGTTAATGGAATACTCAAGTACGAGTTTAGCTTAAACCGTGAATTTGCAGACACTACCCAAGCCCTTGAAGTTATTCAAAAGAGCATTAGGGCTTACAATGAGCTAAGCCCCCACATGAGCTGTAATTACCTTACACCGGTGCAGGCTCATCAAATGAAAGGGGTTCTGGAAAAGAAATGGAAACCGAAAGTAAAACAAAAAGAGAAAGAAGTATTATTTGATAGCGTTTAAAAAATGGTGCCATTTTACGTAAAACTATTTAAAAAATGTTTCAAATAAAATTACTAACTTTAATTTATTAGGAATGTATACTTATTTTAGTGAATTGATTTTTTACTGTATACTTTTTCTAGTAATACTACTTAAATGTGTATACCTATTTCAGTAAGGGACAACGCTCATAAAATTAGGGGGATCTGTACCCGTTCTATACCCGTTCTATACCCGTTCTGTATGGGTTCTGTACCCCCTAGGGGTACAGAACCCATACAGAACCCCTATATTATAATTATAGATACCTTGCTTTTCAGAGAAGTTTTAGGTCGGGTTTTGAGCTGATTTAGAGACTGTAAACTCACAAAAAAATCAGAAAGAATTAAATTTCTTTTTTTTATAGTTTTTAATCATTTTTCCAAACACTTTGTCTTTTTTTCGTCTTTCTGTCGATGTTAAATCAAAATATTCTTTTTCTTTTTCCATTTTTAAATAGTTTTCATAAGAGGCCCTGTCCAGTTCTCCTTTTTCTAATGCCTCAATGACACCGCAGCCAATCTCATAGGTATGAGTGCAATCCGTGAATTTGCAATTTTGCGAAAGTCTGATGATCTTATCAAAAGTAATTTCTAATCCATTTGTTGAGTCAGCAATACCTACTTCTCTCATGCCTGGATTATCAATTAAAATCCCACCCTTGTCCATAATAACTAATTCGCGATGACTTGTTACATGTCTTCCTTTATTTGTGCTCTTGCTTATCGTATTGGTCTTCATTATAGGGTTGCCAGCTAGATTATTTAATAATGTAGATTTACCAACACCTGATGAGCCCAGCATACAATATGTTTTTCCATCCATAATAACAGATTTTATTTCTTCATAACCTCTCTGCGTTTCGTTACTTATGGAAATTACCGGGATCTCCTTAATCCGTACTTTTACACTTTCTATAATTTCATTTAGTCTTAATTCCTCTATTAAATCAGTTTTACTAAGAACAATTATCGGTCTAACTTTCGAAGAATTACAAATGGTTAGATATCTTTCAAGCCTATTAATATTAAAGTCTCTGTCAACAGCTTGAATTAAAAATGCATAGTCAATATTCGTGGCAATAATCTGAATCTCTCCAAATTGACCAACTGCCGGCCTTTTGATAATTGAGAATCTCGGTAATATTTTATGAATTATCGCAAAATTAGAATTATATGTTGTCAGTGCTACCCAGTCTCCAACAGCTGGAAAATCTTCGCGGTTTTTTGAAGTAAAACGCATATTACCTGTTATCTCTGCTTCAAATTCACCCTTAAGCGTGTTGACGATATATCGCTCCTTGTGTTCTGCAATAACTCTCCCGATCTCAAAACTATCCAGTCTTTGCTCTAGTCTGAAATCTTCAAGTTTATCGTTATATCCTAAATCCTCTAATTTCATCTCCGTATTAATAATTATTTGATACGCTGTTATATTATGTGTCCTATTTTATTGTAATGAATAAGCTCCATAATGGTATTGTACGGTGATTATTCATATTTCTGGCCAATATAAAAAACATAGCCAAAATACTTCTTATATTGTTCATAATAAGCAATCTCTTCTTTTTGTCGGATTACAAATTGTTGAGCCGATTTGCTATAATTTTGTTGTTTTATAAAATCTTTGAGGTGATCAGCCATTGGTTTGTAAAAATTATCTATCCAGCAAGATTCCGGCAAAACAAAAGTGGCAAGAGGAATATACCCAGCTTGTTCCATCTGTTTGATCTTATGTGATACTGTGTTTATTTCCGGATAGTTTTCATTCCAATAATTTTCAATTTTATTTGGACGATTATTTGTAAGCCAGGTTACCTCAGTTACAGCTATAAAACCATTCTGTTTTAAAAATTTTCTCCATTCACTTAACCCTCTCTCGAAACCAATATGATAGATAGAGCCTTCTGCCCATATCAGATCAAATTCGTTTTTAGAAAAAGGCAGAGAATCCATTGAAGCAATAAGACCTGATACTCTATTTTCAAAACCACAGTGCTTTACCCGATTGTTAAGATATTCTATCATGCCTGGAAAAAGATCTACTGCCGTAATTTTTCCGGATATGTTTTTTGCCAGTGTAATAGTTTGTCCTCCTGTTCCGCAACCAATATCTGCAATCTTAGCGTTTATCGGTAATCCCTTAATAAAACCTAAAGCCTTCAGCGTTTCAGATTCGCTACCGGGGCCTTGTCTATCTAACTGCCTAAAGAAGTCACAGATTATTTTAAGATCGAAATTCGCTATTAAATCATGTTTTTCGTCCATCGTTTTATTATTATTTGTTTCATACAAAGTTCAGCATTAAAAAGTTGAGAGATTCCCAAGATTTCCCAAGATGGCTCATTTTTATTTATCAAAATCATCCATCCGTGTTATCAAGGCATCTCTCATCCGTTCTATGTATTGTGTTCTGCTCTTTTTTCGTTCACGTATTTCTAAGAAAGCACGATAGAAGTCACCTAGCTCTATGTTGAAGAGCGTTTCAAAACACATTATCAGATCTTTCAACTCTACATTTCCATGATTAATGCTTCCACAGGAATGAAGGCCATAAACAAATTCAACTAATGAAACTTTTGAATCCGTCCATTTCATTTGTTTATTAGCGATAAGAGAAATCAGGTTGTTGCAAGCAGCATTGCTCACTATATTTAATTCTGAAATGAGATATGCTTTGAGTAAATCATTTGCAATAATATTAGCCACTTCATAGTCATAACTTGTTGAAAACATATAGTCCTTTTCAAAGGATAAGGGGTCTTTGTCTAGTGACCGATCATAGTTCTTTCGAACAAAGTATTTGTAATCAGATGAAGAATCTCCTGTTCTGTAATAATTATAGAAATCAAGAGAATTGGTAAAGGTCTTATCTAATTGTTTAATTTCATGACTTATATAGATGTCTTCGGATACTTTATTTGAAGCAGGTCGCTTTTCTTCTATTTTATACAAACGAACATAAAATAGAAGAAGGCTATAAATTTGAGGCTTCAACTCTTTGAAGAATAGTATTTCCTCTTCTTGGTTTTTGAATTCATAATTGACAATGAAAATTTTAAGTTGTTTTAGAGAATCAACTAAACAATTGATAATCTGATTTATTCTTATTAGTGAATCATTTTCAGTAGATTCTAATGAATTTATTTTTATTTCAATTTTATATCTGAGGTTTGTGACAAATTCCTTCATACTGTTATTCATTATGAATGCTGCCAGTGACATAAAAATATTTTTAATATCTTTAGTGTACTGAAGAATTCAGATAACTCCCTTTTCCACATTAAGAACATGGATAGGATTAAATAATAGATTATTGATAATAGAAAAACAGCCCGGATGATTTTCCAGGGAAAGGATAGATAGCCAGTAGATTACTGACTATCTCTTATACACTCTTCTTTAATGAGTTGAAAGATGTTGTTTGCATAAACGCTTATTACACTTTGCAAAAGTATTATTTTTTTTCTTGAGTATTTATCTGAACTCAAAAAATGCTTCTTTTAGTTCTTCTTTGCAAGAAAATGTAAACTATTCTTTCAATGACAATATGTCCTCGCATACTTTTGGGTTCTCCAGAACTCATTCTGAAAAGACCGCCAAACTCATTCAGATAAAACTAAAATAAACGAAGCATTATGTTGATTTAATGCTTTTGAATCGTTTCTAGTGAAGTAAATTAAAACTTAATTTAGTTCATCGTTTAGTTCTTATTTCCACTGAAATTGTTCAATTGGTATTGATTTAAACAAATGAAAAGGCATGCAAATCATATAATTTACATGCCTTTATCTTGGGAAAAAACATTTAGTCGGGATGACAGGATTCGAACCTGTTACCTCGTCGTTCCGAATGACGCACGCTACCAGGCTATGCTACATCCCGCTCTTATTGCATGAGCAATAATTCTACTTCTCAAGTGTAAGAATAGTTTTTTAAAATTATGTCTGATTTAAAAATTCGTTTATCCGACATTCTTTTCCGTTATTAACACCACAATATCAAATTATTATTACTAATTTTAAAAAAATAAATAAAGAAAACCCATTTAGTGGTCTAAAGAATGGGGCGTAGCATATTCAACGGATGCACGCAGTTGGCAGGTTAAGATTTATGAATGGGAACAGAAAATAAAAAAACGCATTTAAAATTAACGCCATGAAAACTATTCGATTATTAGCATTGTTCGTTTACTTAGTTTTATTTTTCACCTCTTATGCAAATGCACAGGAAATTAAAACTGAAACAATTTATCATCCAAAACTTCCGAATGAAGATTTAAATATTGCAAAATCTCATTTAACGGATTTATTATATCAAGAGGCTACCCCTGGTCTGAAAAATTATCCCAAAAAAGTTCTGGTATTTGACGATAGGTTTGAAATGGTCTATAAAAAATCAAGTAGAATAATCAAATTTTCAGACATACTGAACCCCATAGTCGTTACTAAACGTAGTCAGGGATCTAGTTATAATAAGTACATAAGTCTTGTGTTAAAAAATAATGCTTATCGTGATAATTTATATGTATTTGATGATAACACATTGAAAGATCTGGCAGATCATTTATTTTATTTTCAACATAAACTCAATAAGATACGCTACGACTCGTTGGCTAACATTTTTAAGCCAGTAGCAACACAGTATTGTGCATTAAAAGTTAAGCCCCAGGTTTTGGAAGAACAAAGAAAATATATTGTTCAGGCCAATATGTTTAATCAGCAAAAGGCTTATGAAAAGGCTGTTGAACTATATAAGAAAGTAATTGAAATAGATCAGGTTGCTTATCCTGCTGCATATTCGAATCTGGCATTACTGTCTGCTCAGGTAGAAGATTATGACGCTGCAATTTATAATATGAAATTATACCTGATGCTTGAACCAGAGTCTGTTGGTGTCCGCAGTTGCCAGGATAAAATTTATGAATGGGAAGCACAAATTTCTAAATAACATATAAAAAATGAAAACAATACGATTAATATTGATATTGTGGATTAAAATTCTTTTTATAACTGAAGTGACTGCCCAGAAAGAAAAAGTAGTATATACACCGAAACTTCCTCAAGTAGCGTTGAGTGTTGCTAAAACCAATTTAACCCGAGCAATAAAAACTGCCTATTTTCCTAATACTGAAAATAATTACTGGTATAAACCTGAAGAAGTTTATGCTCTGAACGACAGAGTAGTACTATTATTCAAAGCACCTAAAAAACCTGTTATTATTTATTTTTGTGACCTTCAAAAATACAAATTGGAAGCCATAATGTATCAGAAACAGGACAAAAGTTGGGGATGCGATTTAAGGCTTGGTGACTTGATATTGAGTATCTATAAGGATAAGGTATATGAGTGGGAATTACTTGATTATCTTTATTACTTCCAACAACTTAATTTAAAACCGTTGAACGAACAACTCACTCTTTTTGAGCCAATAGCCGTTCAGTACAGAACCCTGAAAACAAAACCTTCTGTTACAGAAGAACAACGCAAATATATCGTTCAAGCCAATGTTATGAATCAACAAAAAATGTATTTAAAGGCAATTGAATTGTATGATAAAGTCTTGGAAGTAAATCAAACAGCTTATCCTTCTGCATACTCAAATCTGGCTTTACTCACAGCTCAGGTATTCGATTACTCGACCGCTATCTTTTACATGAAAAAATACCTGATGCTTGAGCCTGAAGCCTCTGATGCAAGGAGCTGCCAGGATAAAATCTATGAATGGGAAATTTTGATGCAGAATTAAATTCATTCGCTAATCCATCATTGTCATGAATCAGATATTCAAATTTTTATGTTGTGTAATATTCCTGGGTGTATTAACTGGCAATATTAATGTTATTGCTCAAAATGCAGTATGTGCTTATTGTGGCACACAACTACCAAATGGAATACACGGTCCTAAATGTCCATATACCTTAGCCGCGGGTTCATCAGCTGCAAAACCAACATACAATGCCAATGCAGAGTTCGGAAATATGGTTGCTGGTGCTGTATTTAAAAAGGTCATAAGTTCTATATTCAGCAATAATTCTGCAAATGATAAAAAAGTGCTTGAAGCAAAAGAAAGGGACGCTCAAATCGCAGCACAACAGGCAGCATTACGGGCAGCTGAACAACAGCGGAAACAACAGGCGATTGCCCAGGCTGAATATGATAAGATGATGAAGTCTTACAAACTTCTGGAAGGTTCTCAGGATTTAAAAATCAAAACGTTAAATAACACGAACGTGGAATTCAAAACCCTGGATGGCAATGCAGAAAACATGTCGAGGGGTGCAAGGGATCAATTTGAAGGCGGATTGAAATTACCAGCTTCAGGTCCTTTAACACCTGGCAATCCAACCCCCTTTTTTGGAGATGCTATGCCAGCAGCAGACCTACAAACATTAACTAATACTGATAATGACCCTAATGTGGTTGACTTGCGGGAAGCATCAAAATATGTAGTCGCAAGTATCAAAAATGATAGCCTTCCGATTTCAATACTTTTAAAAAAATATGAGCCTCAAGGGAAAGCGGCACCAGAAATTCCTAAACCTGCCTGTAAAGACCTTGTCAAGAAATTAAGTTCACTGTCCAACCAAAGAAACCAGTTTCAGAAGACGGTAAACCTTTCGCAAAATGAACTTGATGTTTGGGAAACCGCCAACCAGAACGCATTGGTCAACGCAGCTAAAGATGGTCTCGAATATTTTACAGGGCAACTCTTTGACAGGCTAACTAAAAGGGGCCAAGCAGCTGAACGGCTTCAAAATATCTATAATAAAAATGTAAAACAGATGGCTGCCGAAGGTATTAATGTTACAGATCTACAAGCCAAAATCAATACCTTGAAGATTATATCCACAAAAGGTAAAATGTCAGAGTTAGCCAATAACATGAATGACTGGCAGGCCTTCATAAAAGATGGTATGAGTAGCCTGATGAATCAACTCACTAATTCGAACGATGAAATTAATAGCTTGCTTGAAGACCCAAAAATGAAAACTTATTTTGAATCCGAGAAACCAGAGTTAAAAACACTGCTCGATATTTCTAAATTAGCTGCTTCCAATAAGGTTTTCGGGAAATGGGTTGCTAAGAAAGTCCCTATGATTGCTTTAGTTGATATTTCAATCAAGCAAATATACAATGGCATGGATTACTGGCTTAGTTATAACCGCATCAAGGAGGCAAATAAGATCAATGGGCAAGTAATGAATGCAGCCTACGGCATCCAGAAAGAAATCGATGAAACTTACACTGCTTTGAAAGATTGCAATTAAGTTTATTGATTCAACGGCACTTCCCATTTGTTGACTGACCAGAGCCAGACGAAGAAAACTGGGGAAGGATAATTCTAAACAAGCTCCTTCTTATGGATATTTCGTGTTTGATATTATCCATCTGGCTTTTGGAAACTATCCATGGGACTGAATCAGTTTGCCAAAAATCTTCAGAAGATGGATGTAGAGGGCTTGAAAGGTTATCGTCTTATTGAAACCTCAAAGTTCAAGCCGTTGCTCACTTCGATCAACTTTAATATACGGCATCCTTTTAACAAGGTTCTTGTCCGTATTCCTGATGTAACAACGGATAGCCAACGAAAAACTATTACGCTAAATATTCCGGGCTTCAGAGTTTGTAATGAAATAATCTGGCCTATTAGATTTAAGGTATGAAATCAACACGATGAAAATTTATACCTGAAACGCTTTTATCCATCGTTTAGGAGTTTCAACATGAAGAGAAAACAGTGATCTGGCGCAAGTACCATCTCTCTCTATCGTTCCTTGCGCGGTGGAAAAGTCGTTATCTGAGTAAAGGCACAAGAAAATCATTGCTAAGCACGCATTGAGAAGTTAATATCCGTAATGATGATGAATCTCAATTCATCGCTCATGATGTAAGGTAGTTTCTATGTGTGTGTGGCTGAAGCCAATCAGGAGTTTACGATAACACTACTCCTATTGAGAATGCCTACATTGAAACTTATCAAAGAGTAATTGAAACAGAAGAAGTATAACGGTTTGAATTTGAGAGTTATTATGAAGCAAAGCTTACTTTTGAATCGTATGTTGGTTCTTACAATAACAGTAGATTATATGGTGGGATTAATTATCAAACATCATTACAGAAATGGTGTCTTAATCCCTATTTATTTGGACAGATTTTTCCAAAGGGTTTAGGTTGTTTTGTCAAATAAAAATAAAAGGAATCAGCGTATTATCCAATTCCTTTTATCTACTATTTGGTGCAAAATCAATGCAAAATATTTATAATACACTGATTATTACTGCTACCTAGTCGGGATGACAGGATTCGAACCTGCGACCTCGTCGTCCCGAACGACGCACGCTACCAGGCTGCGCTACATCCCGCATTCATTACGATCCTTTTTGCTTCGGGTGGGCAAAGTTAGAAATTATTTTAAGAGGAGGTGTTTATTGACCGTACTTTTTTATAAAAAGCATTACCTAATTTTTATTATTAGTTGTCAGCTATTATCGCCTCATGGGTTTCAACATGTATATTGATCTGGATATTGGGGATTTTGTTTTTAATGTCTTCTTCTATATCATCACAGATTTTGTGGACTTCTTTTAACGGCATATCTCCCGGCATTTCCATGTGGAATTCAATAAAGCGCATATTGCCTGATTGACGCGATTTTAAGTCGTGGAATGGATAGTTGCTTTTTTTAATTGATGCCTCAATATCCATCAATTCGTCATTAGAGATGGCTTCATCAAGTAGTGGACTATAGGCTCTTTTTAAAAGGTTATATGACTCTTTTAAGATTAAACATGCTACCAATATTGCCGCAATGGGGTCAATGATTTGTATGCCTGAAATATAGATTAATAAAAGCCCAATTGCGACGCCCAACGAAGTATATACATCAGTTTTTAAGTGAAGTGCATCGGCTTCTAGTGCTATAGATTCTGTTCTACGTGCTACCTTATACAGGTTTTGTGAAACAAAAAAATTGATGATTGCAGATACAAACATCACAATCATTCCAATACCGGCTTTTTCCAGTGGCCTTGGATGGATTAGTTTATCAATAGCTTCATAGATAATCCAAATTGCAGCAACAAAAATCAGGAGTGCTTCTATAACTCCTGATACATTTTCATATTTACCGTGGCCATATGGGTGACGTTCGTCGGCAGGTGTGTCAGATACTTTGACAGAGAAAAATGCAATAACAGCAGCTAAAAGATCCATCATTGAATGGATTGCTTCAGAAATTACGCTTACGGAACCACTTACGAAACCGGCGACGAATTTTATGATGACAAGTGAAGTATTCGAGATAACAGATATACGTGCTGCTGCCGTTTTACTAAACATGATGTTTTTTTTACAAAGCTAATTAAAGCATCTTTATGATTTTTATTTTTTTGATGCTTGTCTATAAAATTCAAAAAATGAATAATATTTTTTCAAAAAGTGTTGACTATTTATTTTTGTTTATATCTTTACCCGCGAAAGTTCGCGAGTAAGTAAATTAAAAACAAACCTTTTTTAGGTCAAATGAATCATATTACACAGAAAGATATTGCTGACAAATTAAATGTTACCCGCATTACGGTTTCAAAGGCTTTACGCGATCATCCGGATATATCGGATGAGATGAAGAAGCGGGTGCATGAAGCTGTAAAAGAGATGGGGTATACGCCTAATTTGATTGCAAAGCAGCTTACTACACGTAAGACACTGACAATAGGAGTGGTGGTTCCTGATCTTGAAAATAGTTTCTTCTCGTATGTTATCGATAGTATCATTGATGGAGCTACTGAACGCAACTATCACGTCATTCTTACGGTGTCTCGTGAAAATGAAGCTACTGAGCGGAAGAATATTGAAAATTTAATAGGGATGAGGGTAGATGGTTTGCTGGTAAGTGTATCTCAATCGACTTCTAATCCTGAAATATTTGAATACATCAAAAAGTTTAATACTCCCCTGGTGTTTTTTGACCGTGCAATTGAAGAATTAGGCTTTAGCACTATTGTATTTAATGATAAGCAGGGAACAATGGATGCTATTGATGAGGTGGCACAGGCTGGATATACTAAGATTGCACACTTTGCAGGCTATTCCTCTATTAACATTGGTAGAGAAAGATGCGAGGGATATAAAGCCGCACTTAGAAAAAATGGACTTCAATTAAATAGTGAATGGATTATTGAAGGGGGATATGAAGTTGAGGATGGATATCGTGCATTTATGAAGCTTCATGAGAAAGGGACATTGCCGGAAATAATTCTGGCAGTGAACGATCGTGTTGCACTAGGTGCATATAAAGCAATCAGGAAACTGGGTTTGGATATTCCTGGTGATGTGGGTATTATTGGTTATGGTTTTAGTGATACTGCGCAATTATTTAGTCCCTCATTAACTATTATCAATCAGGATCCACGAAAGATGGGGCATATTGCTGTAAATACCCTTATCGATGAAATACTAATGGAAGAAAAACCTGAAAATCCTTTGTCTATTATAATCGAAGAGGATTTCCAATGGAAAAGTTCAGTTAACAGAAAACCTTAAATAAACAAAATACTTACACCAAATTAATTAACAATAAATTTATGGGACACCAAAAACTTACCACGAAAGAAAATTTACTTCCTTTCATCCTGATTACGGCACTCTTTTTTCTATGGGGTATGGCTCATGGAATGCTTGATGTGTTGAATAAACATTTTCAGGATGTATTGCAAATTTCAAAGGCTAAATCGGGACTCATTCAGTTCTCTGTTTATATGGCCTATTTCTTAATGGCATTACCTGCCGGTCTGTTTATGAAACGTTTTGGTTATAAAAGAGGAATTATCATGGGACTCCTTCTTTTTGCTACCGGGGCATATTTGATTATTCCAGCTTCATTGATACAATCGTTTTGGCTCTTTTTGACCGGCCTGTTTATTCTGGGATGTGGTTTAACCACATTAGAAACAGCTGCAAACCCTTATACTACAAAATTGGGACCTCCAGAATCGGCAGAGCGAAGAATCAACTTCTCACAATCTTTTAATGGTCTGGCTTGGATTATCGGTCCTATCATTGGTGGACTCTTCATCCTAGGAAATAAAGGTGGTGCTGATGGTAATAAATTGTCATCGTTAATGCTTCCATATTTTGTGATTGGAACCATCGTTTTGATTATTGCCTTAGTTTATCTGAGGGTTTCGCTTCCTGAAATAACTGAAGAACAGCCTGTACATGGTGTGGCGGGCGATTCGGCAGCTACTTCCTTTTCGAGTAAACCACTGATAAAACAACGCCATTTTGTGTTGGCTGTTATCGCACAGTTTTGTTATGTTGCTGCTCAAACAGGTGTGTTTAGCTTCTTTGTTAATTATATGACTGACAAAGATCTTACACCTCATTTTTCAAATTCAACCGCTGCCTTAATACTAGGTATTGGTGGATTTGGCCTGTTTATGATTGGTCGTGTTTCGGGTAGTTTTCTGATGAGCTATTTCAAGCCTACACGTCTACTTGCATTTTATGCGTTGATGTGTTGTTTGTTGCTGCCAGTAGTTAGTCTTGGGTTAGGGTGGATCTCTATTATCTCTTTGTTCATGATCTTCTTTTTTATGTCTATTATGTTCCCAACCATTTTTGCTTTGGGTATAAAAGGATTGGGCGAAAAGACAAAGAAAGCCTCTTCATTTATCGTGATGTCGATTGTGGGAGGAGCTATTTTTCCAATGTTTATGGGTTGGATTGCTGATGTATCTTCTATGTCGGTTGGTTTCTATGCACCTATTCCTTTGTTTGCTTTCATCCTTTATTATGCTGTTGAGGGACATAAGGTTCGTCAGTAGGTAGAGGAAGCACTATTTTACTATTAATAATTTATAAGCAATATGATATACAGAGAATTAGGAAAGACTGGGATGAAATTATCGAATCTCAGTTTTGGAGCCTCTTCGTTAGGAGGTGTCTTCCATTCCATCAAAGAAGAGGATGGAATTCAGGCAGTTCACACTGCCGTTGAAAGGGGAATTAATTTCATTGATGTTTCTCCTTACTATGGTTTTACTAAGGCTGAAACAGTATTGGGTAAAGCACTGAAAAATATTTCGAGAGAAAAATATTATTTGTCTACTAAGGTAGGTCGTTTTGGCGCTGACGGAGTAAAGAGTTGGGATTATAGTGGTAAGAGGGCTCAGGAGAGTATGTATGAAAGTCTTGAACGGCTCAATATCAATTATGTCGACATAATTAATGTACATGATATTGAGTTTAGTAATCTTGATCAGGTGATCAATGAAACGCTACCTGCGCTTCATGAAATAAAAGCAAAAGGGTTAGCCCGCCATGTTGGAATTACCGGTTTGCCATTAGCCAAGCTGAAATATGTTGTTGAGAATACACCAAAAGGTACTGTTGAAACGATACTCTCTTTTTGTCATTACTGTTTGAATGATGATGCATTGGTTGATTATCTCTCGTTTTTTGAAGAACATGGTGTAGGCATCATCAATGCTTCCCCATTATCAATGGGCTTATTGAGCGAGCGTGGTTGGCCAGATTGGCATCCGGCAAGTGATGAATTGAAACAACAGGTAGTGAAGGCTGTAAACCATTGTAAATCGAAGAACTACAGAATTGAACAATTGGCAATGAAATTCTCGGTTACGAATCCTCAGATTACAACCACATTGGTAAGCAGTGCCAATCCGCACAATTTTATTGAAAATATTCGATGGGCTGAAGAGCCTCAAAATGAAGTACTACTTCAAGAGGTACTTGATATTCTAAAACCGGTAAGTCGCTTAACCTGGGAAAACACCTAAAATCCGATCATTATATGAAGATTGATAGTCATCATCATTTATGGAACTATTCAGCCGAAGAGTATGGGTGGATTGATGATCAAATGACACTACTCAAAAGAGATTTCTTACCATCTCATCTGACTCCTCATGTAGAGTCTATTGGCTTTGACGGCACTATTGCTGTTCAGGCAAGACAATCGATTGAAGAGACCGAATGGCTGTTAGGATTAGCTGAGAAAAGTGAGTTGATTAAGGGTGTTGTAGGATGGGTTCCATTGTGCAGTAATTCTGTTGATGATCATTTAAAACGTTTTTCAAAGTCACCCAAACTTGTTGGTGTACGTCATGTTTTGCAGGACGAACCAGATGATCGGTTTATGATGCGACCGGACTTTCTTAATGGAATAAGATGTTTAAGTCAGTATGATTTGGCGTATGATATTTTGATTTTTCCAAAGCAATTGGATGCAGCTTCAGAACTGGTTTCAATGTTTCCAAAGCAACGATTTATTCTCGATCATATTGCAAAACCACCCATCAAAGAAGGGGTAATAAGTGAATGGAAAGTTGGATTGGAGCGATTAGCTCAATATCCGAATGTCTATTGTAAGCTATCAGGAATGGTTACAGAGGCCGATAGGACTAATTGGAAACCTGCACATTTGACACCTTATCTGGATGTAGTCTTTAAAGCTTTTGGAACCAAAAGGTTAATGATTGGATCTGATTGGCCTGTATGTACTGTAGTAGCAGAATATCAATTGGTAATGGAAACTGTGTTAGCTTATATTTCAGCATTATCTGATGAAGATCAGGCTGCAATTACAGGTGGTAATGCTGTTCGGGTGTACAAACTAGGTTAACACTATTGTTAATAAAATTAAATTATTAAAATAATGAAAGCTTTTGCGATAAAAGAGGCTGGGTTAGTTATTCCAATGGAGACAACAGAACCTAAAATGGGCCCTGCTGATGTAATGATTGATGTTTGTTTTGTTGGATTATGTGGTAGTGATTTAAATTCATTCAGAGGATTGATGCCGTTGGTTACTTTTCCTCGTATTCCGGGACACGAAATAAGTGGGAAGGTGTTGGCAAAAGGGGCAGAGGTACCGGAAACAATAAAAATTGGTGATCTTGCTACAGTTTCTCCTTATACTAGTTGTGGTGTTTGTCCGGCATGTAAAGCAGGAAGAGAAAATACCTGTGAGAACAATAAGACCTTTGGCGTACAGCGTGATGGTGCTATTACCGAAAGAATTGTTGTTCCCTTCGAAAAGGTGTTTGTAAGTCAGATTCTTACGCTTCATGAGCTGGCATTAGTAGAACCACTTAGCGTAGGCTACCATGCTGCGAACAGAGGCAGAGTGAATGAGCAGGATTCTGTTTTAGTATTTGGATGTGGTGCTATCGGAATGGGTGCAGTATGTGCTTCCGTTCGGAAAGGTGCTACTGTAATTGCCGTTGATGTTGACGACACTAAGCTTGAGAGCGCCAAGGTTTTTGGTGCTACCTATGTTATTAATGCTCTCAAAGAAGATGTTAAAAAGCGTGTTGCAGAGATTACAAATAATGAAGGAGTTAGTGTTGCTATTGAAGCAGTGGGTAATGGTGACACTTTTAAGTTAGCCATTGCCTCAGTTTGTTTTGCAGGTAGAGTTGTCATGATTGGATATGCTAAAGGGGAAACCAGTTTAGATACTCAGCAAATCATCAAAAAAGAGTTGGATGTGCTTGGATCAAGAAATGCTTTGCGTGTATTTCCAGCCGTAATAAAGATGCTTGAACGTAGAGAAAAGCCTTTTCCCAAAATGATTACAAAAATCTATCCTTTCAATGAAACACCCAATGCATTAAATGATTGGAGTGCAAATCCGAGTATTGTTTCAAAATTCTTAATCGACATAAAAGCTTAATTCATATTAATTCATATTAACCCAAATTGACAACAATGAAATCAGGAATTTTTACAAAGATCGGACTTATTAGTCTTCTGGCGTTAGTCCTAACCTTATCTGTCAATGCCCAGCAAGGCAATGAGAAGGCGACAGATGGAAAGTTTAAGCCAACAGATGCTTCGCTTAAACAATATCAATATCCAAAGTGGTTTTTGGATGCTAAGTTTGGTATCTGGGCACATTGGGGCCCTCAGGCTGTTCCTCGTCAGGGCGACTGGTATGCCAGACAGATGTACGAAGAAGGAAGTGCCGATTATAAGTACCATGTAGCACATTATGGACATCCTTCTAAATTTGGTTATAAAGACATTATTCCATTGTGGAAGGCCCAGAAATGGAATCCAGAACAATTGATGGCGTTGTATAAAAAAGCTGGTGCTAAATATTTTGTGAGTATGGGTACGCATCATGATAACTTCTTCCTGTGGAATTCAAAGATTCACAAATGGAATGCAGTAAACATGGGCCCTCAAAAAGATGTTGTAGGAATATGGCAAAAGGCTGCTCAGAAAGAAGGACTTCGTTTTGGTGTTTCAGAACATTTGGGTGCCAGTTATACATGGTATCAGCCTAGTCACGGAGCCGATAAAACGGGTCCAATGACAGGTGTGGCATATGACGGAGCAGATCCTAAATATGCTGATCTTTACCATAATAAAACTGTAGCTGATGACAAAGGTTGGTTGACAAATAATCCTGAAAATCAAAAAGAGTGGTTGAGTTGTATTGAAGAGCTCATTGATAACTATCACCCAGACCTTTTGTATTCTGATAGCGGGTTGCCTTTTGGTGATGTTGGCAGAGAAATGATTGCGCATTATTATAATGAAGACCTCAAAAAGAATGGTGGAAAGTTAGAGGCCGTTTACAACTGTAAAGAATCATCAGAAGGTAGATGGACGCAGGATATCGAAAGAGGTGTGATGGATTCAATTAGCCCATATCCATGGCAGACTGATACCTCTATTGGTGATTGGTTTTATCGTACGGGACAGAAATACAAGAGTTCGCTTGAAATCATTCAGATGCTTGTTGATATTGTAAGTAAAAATGGTAACCTCCTGATCAATATTGTGCAGACGCCTGAAGGTGATTTGGAGCCTGATATGCTGAAGACACTGGAAGATATTGGCGACTGGACGAAAGTAAACGGTGAAGGTATCTATGGAACCCGTCCATGGAAAGTATTTGGCGAAAGACCTGCACAAGCTGAGTCTGTTGTTAAAAGAAATCGGTTTGATGAGAATTTTAAATTCTCGGCTAAAGAAATTCGTTTTACGACCAAAGGGAATACCCTTTATGCTTTCTGTTTAGGCATTCCAACTGAAGATATTCGCATACTCTCTTTGGGTAAAAATTCAAAACTGGCTACAAAAGCAATTGCTTCAGTTAAATTGCTGGGAAGCAAAGCTAAGGTGGAATGGAAACAGGAAAGTGATGCTTTGGTAATATCTATACCTGCAAATACATCGGCTGTACCTGTAAGTGGATTTAAGATTGAATTCAAAAAGTAAGTTCACAGCTGATGTGGTGCAACTAAATTAATTTAAATTTGCTGTCGGGTTTTGTTTACCCGGCAGCATTTTTACATTTCAGTAAACCGATTTAAAATATCAATGTTTTCAAAAAGTAATAGTCATGGAATATAAGAAGGAAGTAAACTATACCAGCTTTAAACGGTTTTGCAAAACGTTGGAGCTTCAAAATGATCCTGAATTGATTGAAGACTACAAAAAAGTACATGCTGCCGGAGCTGCATGGCCTGAAATTACACAGGGAATGAAAGACGTAGGCATTCTGGATATGGAGATATATCTCTTTGGTACACGCCTTTTTATGATTATGGACACTGTTCCTGATTTTGATCACGATAAAGCGATGACACTGTTGGCAACAAAACCCCGACAAAGTGAATGGGAAGCGCATGTTTCGAGATTTCAAAAGACCTCAGTTGATGCTACTGCTGATGAAAAGTGGCAATTGATAGAACGTATTTATCGGTTAGATTAAGGGGCTTTTAAACGGCTTCATAAATTGACAGTTGAAATAAAATGAATTATTTCAAGAGATCTTTACTTTAAATAAGTGAGGATCTCTTCTTTTTTTAATCTAAAGTTTGATGAAATTCTTTTATTATTAGAATTTAAGAATTTGATGTAAGTTTGTTGCTGGTTTTGGTAAAATGGGGGCAACATACTGAAACAAATTTAGAATGGACGAACAAAAACAGTGGCAGTTATTTTTATCAGGTGATGAGCAAGCACTTAGTTCTATTTTTAGAACATATCATGATGATTTGTTTAATTATGGGATGAAACTTGCAGGGAATACAGAAATCGTAAAGGATGCTATACAAGAGATGTTTCTGAAATTATGGAAGAACAGAAAATCTTTATCCGAAACTTCTAAAATTAAACCGTATCTCTTAAAAGCACTTCGTAGACATATTGAAGACTGCTTATCTATTTATAATCGCTATTATTTTACTGATAAACCATTACTTGAGTTTGAAGTTCAGATATCGACAGAAGATTTTATAATTAATGAACAGGTTACTGAAGAAAATCAAAAAAAAGTTTTAGAGGTATTAAGTAAGTTGTCGCCCCGACAACGTGAAGCCATTTATCTTCGTTTTTTTGAAAATCTGGAGTTTGAAAATATAGCACTGATAATGGATACGAATGTCCAATCAGTTAGAAATACTTTGCATCGTGCGATGCAGACACTTCGTGAAATGATGATTCTTGAAGCTTTTATTCTTTTGATTGGCGAACGTTGTCTTTTTCCATATAGTTGATAAGCTGATTATCCTAAATCCCTTTTTTTATGGGCTGACCTTTTTATTTGGAGTGGTACAGTAATTTAAAATTCTGAAAACCAATCCTTATGATTAATTCAGCTTTTTTTATTATCTTTTTTATCAATTTTATCTTTACCAAAGTGAGTATAAAACGAACCTGGTGGTGTTTTTATTAATGTATGTGGATTATGAACGAGATAAATATAGAAAAGTTGGAAGATCTGGTAATGGATAATTCTTTTCAGGATTATGTTGCCGGACGAAATATTGTTGCTGTTAAGAAATGGGAGGATTGGATTCAACAACATCCTTCACAGCAAAAAGAATTTGATACAGCTGTTCAGGTTACAAAGGTCTTGCTTAATGCACGAAAAAAAGAGGTGGATATAGATAAAGAATTATCATTGTGTCAGATCTTAAGTAGAATAGAGAAGGACGCATTGGAGCAAAAACCTTTAAAAAGAACAATGTTCTCAACCTGGATGAAAGTTGCGGCAGCTCTAGTGGTTTTACTTGGCATTTCTGTTCTGCTATATTTCGCTACTCAATTTAATTTAGGATTTAATAATGAAACTGCCTTTAATGAGTTAATTGTACCCATTGGCGAAAAAGCACAAATCGTACTTGCTGATGGATCGCATGTTTGGATAAATTCAGGTAGTAAACTCAGATATCCTACGAACTTTAATCAAAAAAACCGTACTGTATATCTTCAGGGTGAAGCCTACTTTGACGTAATGAAAAAAAAATGGAGCCCCTTTCTGTGTAACAACTGATGCTGTTAATATCAAGGTGTTAGGAACTGCTTTTAATGTAAAGAGCTATCCGGGTGATAAAAATGTAGAGACCACTGTTATTCGTGGACTGGTAAGGGTTGAAAATAAATTCACAAATAAAGCTGTTTTACTCAATCCAAAAGAAAAGTGTATCGTGCCTGGTAAGCCAGAAGAGATAACTGAAAAGAATATTCAATCGCAAACAACATTAGCCTCAAATCAAAACAATGGAAGTGTAACTGTTGTACAAAAGGTTAATACGGACCTGATTATTTCATGGAAAGATCAACTGCTCGTTTTTCAAGACGAACGACTTGAGGATCTGATTGTAAAGATGGAGAGATGGTATAATGTGAAGATTGTGATGCAGGATGCGAGTCTTAAAGATTTAAGATTCAGAGGAAAGTTTGTAAACAATGAAACCGTTTATCAGGTACTGGATGCCATAAAACTGACTGCAAGAATTAAATATAAAGTGGAAAACAACATTTTCTATATAAAGAAATCACAGTAATCATCTTAAAAAGAGGCCTATGTAATATGTAACTGCGATAAGGAATGTAAAAAAACCGGGAAATGCTACGAACACTCCCCGATCTGTTTAAAATTAACCAGTGATGCTCTACGTCAAAATATAGCATCAAACAAAGTGAAACTTAAAAACATACAAATTTATGATTAAAAAGTATACTTTGGGGTATTTATCCCTGAAAAATAATTTATTTAAACTGTTCTTGATCATGAAGCTAACCTTCTTGTTTATCCTGATAACTTCATTGCAACTTTCTGCTAAGGTCTATTCACAGGACGCAAAAATAAAATTGTCGAGCTCACAAAACACTGTGGGTAAAATAATTGATGCTATTGAAGAACAAACCCAATTTAAGATTTTCTATAAGACAGGCCAATTCAATACCCAAAAGGTTGTGAGTTTTAATGCAACTGAATTGACAGTAGCTAATGCCCTTACTGAAATTTTCCAGGGAAGCGGCTTGTCATATAAAGTGATGGATAAGCTTATCGTATTGGCACCTGCTGCTGATATTAAAGCTTTAACACAACAAAAAATCACAATTACCGGTCGCGTAGTTGATATTGCAAACGGTTTATCACTCCCAGGTGTTAGTGTTGTTGTAAAAGGTTCTAAAACAGGAGTTTTAACTGATATTAACGGTAACTTCAAAATAGATGTTTTAGACAAGAATACTACACTTGTGTTTACTTTTATAGGGTATATTCGTCAGGAAATTCAACTTGAAGGCAGAACATTTCTTGAAATTGGATTAAAAACAGAAGTTAAGAACTTAGATGAAATTGTCATTGTTGGTTATGGGCAACAAAAGAAAGCTAATTTAACCGGGTCTGTTTCATCAGTGAAAGGAGAAGAACTTTTATCGCGCCAGGCTGCTCAAACCAGTACTTTGTTACAGGGTGTTGCTGCTGGAGTAAC
>JACAUB010000001.1:426581-565013 GCA_013390605.1 Bacteroidota bacterium
ACAGGGTGTTGCTGCTGGAGTAACTGTTTCTCAACAATCAGGCCAACCTGGTCAGGATGGTGGACGTATTAATATTCGTGGTATTGGTTCAATGATGTCATCAACGAGTCCACTTGTTTTGATTGACGATGTTGAAGGAAATATCAATGATGTTGACCCAAACATGATTGAAAGCATATCTGTTTTGAAAGATGCTGCTTCAACAGCAATTTTTGGCGCAAGAGCTACCAATGGTGTGATTTTGGTTAAGACCAAAAGAGGGAAAGTTGGGAAAGCAACTGTAAGTTATAATACTTATGTTGCAAAACAGGTACCTACAAATCTACCCAATGTACTTTCGGGTGTAGATCAGATGATCTTGCAAAATGAAGCTTCTGTTAATGCAGGTCAGGCTGCAGTATTTACCCAGGCTCAAATTGATGACTATCGCACTAAGCCTGCTGATAATATGAATCGTTTTAATACTGATTGGCAAAAAGAAGTGTTTACAAACTCTGCTATCTTACAAAATCATAATGTCATCATTTCTGGGGGAACTGATGCAGCTAAATTCTTGGGTGCAGCTACCTATTTAAAACAAGAAGGACTTATTAAAAACAATAACTTCAAGAAATACGATCTGCGTTTAAGAGGTGATGTTGCTATAAGAAAAAATGTTAACTTCTATGGTGATATTAACTATACAAATGCCTCTGTTTTACAACCTGCCGGACTAGCTGCTTCTGATATTATCCAAAGAACACTAGTCATGTCGCCAATGTGGCCTGGTAAATTTGGTGATGGCATGTATGGCTCTGCTGCACAATCTAACCAGTACAACCCAATTGGGATGGCCGAACACTCAGGTACAGATTTAACCCAAACGCCTACTTTACAGACTAAATTAGGTTTAACTGCCGAGTTATTTAAAAACTTCAATGTTGAAGCTTCTTATTCTTATAAAAGTAGTTACACTCAGGAAGTAGTTCAGAATCTTCCATATAGCGTTTATATTCCAAATCCGCTACAGAACAGTTATGATCTTGCTTCTACTCCTACACAATCTGGCGCTCGTCAGGACATTCGGTATATTAATAGTAGGGATACCTGGAATTATTATTATGCTCAGGCAAACTATTCATTCAATGTTTTAACCGATCATCATATTAAAGTACAAGGGGGATTTCAGGGACAAGATTATCATAATGGAAACATGTCTGTTTACCGGGATAGTTTGCAATATATTACGATGCCATATTTAAATGATGCAACCGGAACTCCAGTTGTAGGTGGTGGGGCATACGAATATGCATTGGCCGGTTTCTTTGGTCGTGTGAATTATGATTTTGATAATAAGTATCTGGTTGAATTGAATGGAAGATATGATGGTTCTTCTCGTTTTAGTCAGAGAGAAAATAAGCAATGGGGTTTCTTCCCATCAGCTTCAGCCGGATGGATTTTAAGCAGAGAGAAGTTTTTCGAACCATTGAAGGAGATATTTACTTTTGCCAAGATCAGAGGTTCTTATGGTATATTAGGTAATCAGGATCTGGGTGGTGGAACAAACTATCCATTCTCTGCTTCGCTTACGCCCCATACCGACTATTATTTTGGTAATGCAAAAAACATGGGCTATTCGTTAACTCAAGGTGCAAATCCTGGAATCTCTTGGGAGAAATCAACTCAGGTTGATGCGGGTCTGGATGTGTCAATGTTGAAGAATAAACTATCCATTGTTTTCGATTATTATCAAAAGAAAATCTCTGAGATGTTAATGCGAGTTCCGGTGCCTGCTTATGTTGGTACTGCTGCTCCTTTTATTAACGCAGGATCTATGACCAATAAAGGGTGGGAATTATCCGTAACTTACAAAAACAGTATAGGTGATTTTAATTATAGTGCTACTGCAAACCTATCTGATGTTAAGAATAAGGTGAATGATACAAAGGGTCAGGATATCGTAAATGGAATGTACCTATCACGGGCAGGCTATTCTATTAACTCATACTATTTGTATCAAGCAGATGGTCTTTATCAGACTAAAGATTTGAATGCGAAGAATCAGGTGCTCCCTTATTTTAAACCGACTTCTGCTCCTGGGGATATAAAATATAAAGATCAGGACGGAAACGACACCATCAATTCCAAAGACAGAGTTTTAATGGGAAATAACTTTCCTCGTTATGAGTATAGCTTGAACTTAAATGCCAGTTGGAAGAATTTTGACATCAATATTTATCTTTATGGTGTTGGTAAACGCGATAACTATATTTCGGGGGTGGTATATCCATTTAACGGTGGTAATTATGTAGCATCAGGATTGACCTCTGCATTGGATAGATGGACTCCAACAAATACAAATGCAGCTTATCCTCGTCTTTATAATGGTGGAAATGGAAACTGGGAAAATTCAACTTTCTGGCTTCGAGATGGTTCATTTATGCGTGTGAAGGATATAACAATTGGATATAATCTCCCTGAAAATCTGCTGAATAAGTTAACTATTTCTAAATTCAGAATATATTTCAGTATGACAAATCCATTTACCTTCTCGCATTATGAAAAGGGTTTTGATCCAGAGATAAGCAATAACACCGGATATTTTTATCCTATTATGAAAACTTACACAGTAGGTTTAAATGTGACATTTTAATTATATCCATCCATTAACACTACTAATATTATGAAACACATAAAATATATTTTGAAGACGCTGTTTATTATAAGTGGTATCTTGTTATTAAACAGCTGCAATAAATATCTTGATAAGAATCCTTTAGATTCTCCTTCTCTTGATAACTTTTATTCAAATGCAACTGAAGCAAACCAAGGACTGACCGGTGTCTATAATGCGATTAGTGCTGAAATGGCACCAACTAATAAAACACCACTTTATTCTAAATTCGACCTCTTTACCGAGCTTGGAATGGAGCGTAAACCTGGTTATTCCTGGGGAGATTTAGGTACAGGAACATATCTTTCTAATAATGGTGCTGTAGCTGCAATCTGGAGTGATTTTTATGTAGCTGTTTCGAGAGCTAACTCTTTTATCTATGGTGTTCAAAAGGCTAAATCAAAATTAGCTGCCAAAGATTACGACAGAATGGTTGCTGAAGCTAAAGTTGTACGTGCCTTTGCTTATTGGCATTTGATAACCTTTTATGGTGATGTGCCTTTTTACACAGAACCTCTTGCCGGCGATCAGATCAATTCAATCAAGCGTACTTCTAAAGCAACGATAATTAACTTCTTAATCTCTGATTTATCTGATGCCGCTAAAAAGCTTGATTGGTTACCTACACAAACTGGAAGAGTTAGTAAGGGTGTTGCAATGGGTCTATCTGCACGTTTGGCAATGCTTTCTAAAAACTATCAGGTTGTAGCTAATGTGACTGATAGTATTATTACACAGGGACCTTATTCGCTGAACCCACAATATAAAAACCTGTTCAGAAAAGCTGGTCAGATCGCTAATGTTGGAAATGAAATTATGTGGGTATATCCTTATGGTGATTCTGATCCGGGTTCGTATAGTTATCTCTATCTTGTTCAGGGTTCAAGGGCTCAGGATGGACAAACCAGTCAGGCTCCTTCTCAATTTTTAGTCGACCTTTTTGAGTGTAAAGATGGTTTGACTATTGATAAATCGCCACTGTATAATCCTGCGCAACCAAATCAAAATAGAGATCCAAGAATGAAACAGTCTGTTATCATACCTGGTGATACCAGCCTTGCCAATATCAATCTTGTTTATCATTTAGGTTATTATACTTATAAGTATGATGTTACAACTAAAAAGATTACTTTATCTACTACCTTAAATCAAGATTCAAGTTCATATGGTGTTTATGGTGCCCGTCAGATGATGAATGGAAATCTTTGGAGAAAATATTCTCAGGATAGAGATCTGAATGGGTCGATGGCAGGTAGTGGTGATAAAGTTGGTTGGATTTTTATGCGATATGCTGAAATTTTATTGATGAATGCTGAAGCTTATGTAGAATTGGGTAACTTGTCTAAAGCTGCTGTTTCAATCAATAAAGTGAGAGCCAGAGCTGGTATGCCGGCAACTACTTCAAATAATGCAGCAGAACTCAGACGTGTTGTTCGAAGAGAAAAAATGGTTGAACTTGCAAATGAAGGGTTACATCTTGCGGATATGCGAAGATGGGATGATGGAGCTTATGCTAATAAAGTGATGAATGGTATCCTTTATGGTGAGAGTACCTCTTCCATGATTTTAGTCGCAAATAAGGGCCTTCAATTTACGAACCCTGCTCCAGCTCCTTTGTTTGATGCTACATTGGGTGTGCCGGTAGATTGGACGAATGGTGCTGCAAAGCGACTTTATAGAGAACAACGTTTCTTTATTCTTCCAAAACATCTTGCTTATCCAATTCCTCAAGGTGAAATAGATAAGAATCATAATCTAACACAGAATACAGGATATTAATCAATCCTATTTATCCAAGGAGCGTGAAGCTCTTAAGTGATGTATTCACGCTCCTTATTTCTCTTTATTTTTCTCTTCTTCTTGTAATGGGTCAACTCATTATCATAATTTGTTGTGCCTTTCAAAAAGTTGTTTTAAATTTATAAGCGGCGGATCATTGAAAAATCACGTAAAATAACGACTATACAATTACTTCATGAAAACAGGATTATTATTAATTCTTAGTTGTCTGGTATTTTTATTGGGATGTTCAAAAAAAGAAAATGCAATTTCACCAACACCAAATAATAACTCAGATATTTCTATTTCTGCAATAACATTGCCTGATATGTTTCAGTTCGGGACCATAAGAAATGATTCCATTATTTTTAATCTACCTTATGGTAGTGATTTGAGCAATATGAGAATGATGGTTTCTGCTCCGGGGTTAGACGTTTCTATTGCAAATGGGGTATATGTAAATTATAATCAGGTGAAGTCTTTGACAGCTAAGTTCGGTAATAAGGAAAAAAAATATTCAATTGTATTTAATATCCCTACGAAAGCTGATGTAGCAGTAAGAGGGGTCTGGATAACAAATGTAGCCAGTTCAGCGCTCTCTAGTGTTCAAAACATAAGCGATTGTGTTGATAAGCTCGACGACTTAGGTTTTAATACTGCTTATGTTGTGGTTTACAATAAAAGTCAGACTTTATTTCCCAGTACTGTTTTAAAGAAAGTATTGAATGCATCTTCAGAATCAGATGTTCAGATATATCCCGGGTGGGATCCTTTGCAAACTTTTATTGATAAGGCGCATGCAAAAGGTATCAAAGTAATTGCATGGTTTGAATATGGGTTCGCTTCTCATTATGCCGGACAACCTTCTCCATTAATCACGCTTCATCCGGATTGGGCAAGTAAAGATAATATGGGTAATATAACAGCTAAAAATAGTTTCTATTGGCTTAATGGAATACATCCGGAAGTACAAAAGTTTATGCTTGATTTATTTTCTGAAGTGGTTCAGAAATATGCAGTTGATGGCGTTCAGGGCGATGATCGGTTACCGGCAATGCCTATCAATGGAGGATATGAGCCTTACACATTGAATCTTTATAAATCTGAAACAGGTAGAGGAACCCCTTCGTCTGATACAGATGCCGACTGGATGCAATGGAGAGCTGATAAGCTAACAACGTTTGCCGGTAAACTATATCATGCAATAAAAAATATTCGTCAAAATTGTATTGTTGCCTTTGCACCTACACCTTATGGGTGGGGATATAAAAATTATTTACAGGCTTGGGATAAGTGGCTCGAACTTGGATATGTTGATTTGATTTCACCTCAACTTTATCGAAATGAAAGTCAGGGTGTTTCTTCTTATACAGCATTGATAGACACAGATATATCACAAGTATTAAGCAAGAATATTTCATATAAAAGCAAATATTTTCCCGGTATTTTAGCACGATCAGGAAATTACATGCCCTCCAATGACTATCTTTACGCATGTTTAAAATGCAATAGGTCGAAAGGAATAATGGGAGAGTCTCTCTTCTTTTATGAGGGCATTGAAAATAATAGATTAGTCTATAAAGCATTGTATCCGGGGAAAGCAATATTCCCTTTTTAAACATCAAAATAACTTATCAAGAATCATGAAAAAATATAAATTATTCATCATTGCATTATGCTGTTATTTATCTGTAAATGCCCAGAAAACTATTCCAAATAATATAAAAGGGGTCTGGTTAACAAATGTTGCCAGTGAGGTTCTCAACTCTAGAAAAAATATTAAAGAAGCTGTTGAAGTTTGTAAACAATCAGGCATTAATACAATTTTTGTTGTAACCTGGAACAGGTCGAGGACGCTCTATCCTAGCAATGTAATGAATAAAGAGTTCGGGATCCCTATCATGGAAAAGTATCAAGGACGTGATCCATTGAAGGAGGTGATAGAAGAGGCTCATACTAAAGGTATAAAAGTATATGCATGGTTTGAATTTGGTTTTTCATGTTCTTATAAAGAAAATGGCGGGATTATTATACAGAAACACCCTGATTGGGCAGCTATTAATAAAGAGGGTAAATTGGTTTCTAAAAATGATTTTGAATGGATGAATGCCTTCGATCCGCACGTACAGGATTTCATGATGTCTATCATTACAGAGGTCGTCAAAAAGTATAATATAGATGGTATTCAGGGCGATGACCGATTACCTGCGTTGCCATCTGAAGCCGGTTATGATAAATATACTGTTTCACAATACAAAATAGAACATCACGACAGCTTACCTCCTTTAGATAATAAAGATGCAAAATGGTTAACATGGAGGGCAAACCGTTTAAATAAGTTCATGGAACGTATTCATTATGAAGTTACAACTCTGAAACCTTCATTAATCATCAGTATGGCTCCAAGTATTTTTCCATGGAGCAAACAGGAATATCTTCAGGATTGGCCAACATGGGTTAAAAATGATTGGGTAGATTTTATTTGTCCACAAGTCTATCGATACGACTTTGATAAATATAAGGTTTTGATGAACGAAACCATGGAACAAATACCATTGGCAAAAAGAGATAAAGTCTTTCCGGGGATATTACTTCAGGTTGATGATTATAATCCATCTGTTACTTTTCTGAGCCAGATGATAGAGCAGAATCGAAAACTGGGTGTCAAAGGAGAAGTGTTTTTCTTTTATGAAGGATTGAAAAAAAATCCTGACTACTTTAAAGGTTATGCAAAAATGAAATAGTTAAGCTTTATAACCTATGTAATAATAATTATTAATATTATGAATCCAACTAACCAAAGAGCCGTTGCTTTAGATGCATTACGCGGATATGCAATTTTTACAATGATTCTATCAGGTAGTATAACCTTTGGAATTCTCCCGGGGTGGATGTATCATGCACAGGTTCCACCTCCATTGCATCAATTTATTCCTTCTATTCCAGGAATAACATGGGTAGATTTGGTATTCCCGTTCTTCTTATTCGCCATGGGGGCTGCTTTCCCTTTTGCAATGACAAAAAAGATAGAAAGTGGTGTGTCGAAAACCAGATTAGTTGTTGATGTTTTAATAAGAGGTTTGCAATTGGCATTTTTTGCAATCTTTATTGAGCACATGTTTAGTTACAATATCAGTAGCCCTCCTGATAACAGAGCCTGGTTGATATCACTGAGCGCTTTCGTCCTGATGTTTGTAATGTTTATGAAATTACCATGGAATTTAAGTGAAACATGGCAATGGCTTATTAAAGTAGGAGGTTTTATTGTTAGCATTATCTTGATGCTTACTATAACCTATGCAAAAAACCGGCAGTTTAGCTTGGATTCCTGTGATGTAATAATTCTGATTCTGGCAAATGTATCGGTCTTTGGGTCTATTATCTGGTTATTTACAAAAAAGAAACCAATGTATAGAATTGCAATCCTTCCTTTTATTATGGCCATATTTTTATCTTCAGGAGTAGAGGGTAGTTGGAATAGATGGTTGTTTAATTTAACACCATTTCCATGGCTATATCGATTTGATTTTCTGAAATATCTCTTTATCATTATTCCTGGAACTATTGCAGGTGAATATATGATGGAATGGATTCGTGTGAATAAGAATGATCAAACAAATAATTTGTCGGGTAAAACTAATTCAGCACTGTTGCTAGGTGTTTTGCTAGTGCTGATTGTTCAGAATGTTGTGTTTCTGTATGCCAGATACTTAGTGTTGAATATGCTAAGTACCATTCTGTTATTGTCAATAGCTCATATTTTGGTAAAGAAAGAGAAATCAAGTTATGCCTCTTTGTGGAGGAGACTATTTATAACAGGAATGTATTTATTAGTATTGGGTCTCTTTTTTGAAGCTTTCGAAGGAGGAATAAAAAAAGATTTCGCTACTTTTAGTTATTATTTTGTAACATCGGGACTTGCATTTCTGTCATTAATCATCTTCTCAATCTTTTGCGATTATTGGAAGTATCAAAAGATATTATCATTTTTGATATTACCCGGACAGAATCCTATGATTGCATATGTTTCCGGATCATTGGTGTTGTGGCCGATATTAGGTTTGACCCGATTAAATCATGTTCTCAATCTAATGGATATAAATCCTTGGTTAGGGTTTCTTAAAGGTATTATATTTACTACGCTTGTAATGTTGTTTGCTTCATTTTTTACTAAGAAGAAAATATACTGGCGAACGTAATCTATTCGAGAAGATTACTTTTTAAAATCCACTCTTTTTTCATCATTTGTGTTCCTGTAAACAATTTAACCCTTCTTTCGTTTATATTCTTTGGGTAAACTCAAAAAATCATACGCTTATGAAGGCCAAAAATATATTGGATGCTAAAGGACGAAAGATTTTTAGTATTAATGAGCATACGACTGTTGCAGAAGCTGTTTCCGAAATTGTGGAACTCAATATCGGATTAGTGATTGTGCGAGATGATGAGGGGGCATTGGTTGGAGTTCTTTCTGAACGCGATGTGATTAAAAAATGTGTATTGTTTAATCTGGATCAGCACACTTTATTGGTTAAAGATATTATGACTACCAGACCTGATATTTTTGTTGCTGATGAAGAGGACGACCTTCAGGATTTGATGAATACGATGACTGAAAACAGAATTCGTCACCTTCCTATCTTTAAACAGGGGGAACTCTCAGGAATGATTTCTATTGGTGACATCCTAAAGAATCTACTTGATGCAAAAGATCATACGATAAAGACACTATCTGATTATATTTCCGGAAACTATCCGGGATAAATAAAAGACAAAGGGCTAATTTAGTAATGTATTGATGAAATGAAGTTTACACTACTGGAATTATAAAAAAATGAAAAAGGTGATAGTGTAGGGTACAATCCTGCACTATCACCTTTTTTGATGTAGGCGTTTTATCTTATTTTGTTTTAGCCAATTCTTTTTCGAGTAATGTAACCATTTCGTCTAGTTGAGTAATAACAGCTTTAATGGTTTCAGGTTTTGATAAATCAACACCTGCTTTCTTTAACTGCTCCATAGGATAATCATTACCACCTGATTTCAATAGTGTTAAATATTTGTCGGTTGCTTTTTGTTTATCTTCTTTGCTGCCTGTTGTGATACTTTTGTAGATCTGTGCAGAGGAGGCAAAGCATGTTGCATATTGATAAACATAATAAGGGGTATTATAGAAATGAGGAATACGGGCCCATATCAGATTATAAAGTGGTTCGGGGGCATGTGCATCACCATAATAGGCCTTATATAAGTCGGCAATAATTCCATTCAATACATCAATCGTAATAGGCTCTCCTTTTTCAACTAACGTATGAGCACGTAGCTCAAAATCAGCAAAAAGTGATTGTGTATAGAAGGTTCCCACGATATTATCAATAGCATGTGTTAACAATGCGATCCGTTCTTTAGGGTCGGTTGTTTTAGCCAGCATATAGTCGAGCAACAGTCTTTCATTGAACGTAGAGGCAACTTCGGCAACAAAGATGGTGTAATTATGTGTTGCAAAAGGCTGTGTCTCGCTTGAAAGAACGGAATGTAGTGTGTGTCCTAATTCATGTGCTAATGTAAAAACATGATCGAGTGTTTCGTTATAATTTAACAACATATAAGGGTGAACGCCATAAACATTGCTCGAAAAAGCGCCTGTAGTCTTGCCTGTATTTTCATACACGTCAAGCCATCCTGCAGAAATAGCAGTCTTCATTTTGCTTTCATAATCTTTTCCCAATGGTGTGACAGTAGCCAATACCATGTTCTTTGCTTCCTCGTAAGGATACTGCTTGTCAAAATTAACGAGAGGAATCAATCCGTCGTAGCCATAATATTTTTCCAGCCCTAGTGTCTTCGCTCTAAGCTTCATGAAACGTTGTAGTGGAGCTGAGTTTTCTCTGACCGAATTTACCAGATTTTTATAAACATCTTCTGGAATATTATTTCCTTCTAACTTCGCCTGCAAACATGAAGTGTAATGTCTGGCTTGTGCTTCAGCCCAGTCAGCCTGACAAACTGCATTATACACGGACGCAATTGTATTCTTTTGTGCATCATACATTCCATAGTGAGCGAGGAATGCCGTACGACGATCTGCCTGGTTTCTGTTTGTTGCTAATATCTGACTATATGCGCCGGGGGTTAATACAACATCTTTTCCATCAGATAATTTGATGGTCGGATATTTAATATCTGCTGTAGTAATCATTGTATAGACATCAGCAGGAGCTCCACCAAGTTGAGAGAAGTAGGAGAGAAGTTGTTCTTTGGGTTCGTCAAGTACATGTTTTTGCTGACGATAAAGATCCATGAGCCCAAATTTGTAAATCTTTAGTTCAGGTGTTTGATCTATCCATTGACGCATAGTTGTCTCAGGAATGGTAAGCATTTCAGGGCTTATCCAGGCAGTAGCTGTTCCAAATTTTGAAAACAATATTTGAACCTGTTGCACTTTGGCACTAAACTCTGTATTTCGGTTATCAACGTTTTTCATCAATCCCGGATACTGATAAACTTTATAAGCAAGAATACCCATTTCATCTTGTAGCTTCATTGCTTTTAATAATCGCTGAGGACCCTGTTTCAACGTTCCTTTCATTGCAGCAATCTCGTCCATCTTGGCACTAACCTGTTTTAAGGCTACATTCCATTCGTCCCAATTTTTGAAAATATCATTGAAATTCCATTTGTATTGTGCCGGAATCTCATCGCGGTTCAGTGATCTTTTTTGAGCCATAGCTTTATTATTTGTAAACAATGCAACCATTAAAACTGTTGCAATAGTAATAGATAATATTTTTTTCATAACCCGTTGTTTGAGTTTGTACTATTTTATTGATCTGATAAAGATAAAAAATAATGCTCCCGCTTTAGACGAGAGCATTATGGAAGTTGAAAAATAAAATTATAAACCTAGTTTCTTGGCAATCTTAGCAGGAATTGCTTTCTTGTTTACCATGATACAGGTTGTTTTGTATCTAACAAAAGGTACAGAAGCATAGAAATAACCACCAAATTTGTTGCTATTTGCATTCCATGAATTCTTAACGATATAGAAAGGATTACCTTCCTGATCTTTAGCAGTGCCTATAATGTGAAGACCATGATCATCAGTGGTTTCATAGTTGTCGAAAGCCTCTTGACGCATCTCTTGAGTGATGTTCTTTTCTTTGATCGGAGTAGTTTTAGCAGCTACATCACCTTCTTTTTTAGCTTGCCATTTATCAATCTCCATTCCTGCGGTTGCTTTTTCAGTAACTTCAGGAACAACAGCATAACCGGCGCCATGTTTAAATCCTTTTTCGCTTACGTCAGAAGCCCATGCAACAGTATAACCTTTGTCGATAGAGTTGTTGATAACTTCAATCATCTCATCAAGCGGAACATTATATACTTGGTCACTGCTCCAGTTATCGGGAACCTCGATGATGAATTTGCTATAGAAAGGATGATGGGTAAAGGATGAAATTTCAACATAATCGTCAAGATTTAGACCTAAGCTTTGTGCAAATGTTTGAGGAGTATACTCTTTACCCTGATAGGTGAAAGTTTTAGGCTCTTCGCCAAGGTAAGCATCTTCCAGACTCAGAAAACCTTTATACCATACTGGAGAGAGGTGTTTATTTGGATTTTTGATAACACCAGCCATGTAATCTTTGAATACTTCATCCATTTCACCATGAACAGGACCAACTTCTCCAATAACATTTCCACTGTAAACCTCTTGTGGAATGGCACCATATTCGCGCATCATATTGATTACATCATGAAAAGCACCCCCGCCACCAAATTCCAGTGAACCATGGAAACGAACGTATCTTTTAGCTTTATCAGCATAAGCGTGGCGTACCATGAACATTTCCGAGAGATTATATTCTCCTTTTCCGAGGCGAAGGAGTTCTGATTCCAGAAAAGAATTTGCTGAAAAGCTCCAGCAAGTACCTGAGCGATACTGATCCTTTACAGGAGTTGCAGGCAGTCGTTTTATTTCAGTAAACTGGTAAGGGCTACTCTGGTCTTTACCAGTTTGTGCCTTCACAAAGCCAATGGTCATTAATAAAACGACCAGTGTCAACATTCTGATTGTAAGGATTTTCATTTAATTAATTTGTTTTGGGTTGATAAAAAAGTTAAAAATAGAATCTACAAAATTAATCTGATTTATAGAATCTCATAATAAAAGCGTAACTTTTTGTAATTTTGTAACTCAAAATAAAAGAAGATGTTACGTACACATACCTGTGGTGAGCTGACAATCAGCCACGTTAGCCAAAAAGTTACCCTTTGCGGATGGGTCCAAAGATCACGCGATTTAGGTGGAATGACCTTTGTTGACTTGCGCGATCGCTATGGCATAACCCAGCTTGTTTTTAATTCAGATACACATGCTGAGCTACGCGAGGCTGCCCGTAATCTTGGTCGTGAATATGTTATCAGTGCAACGGGTTTGGTTGCTGAGCGTAGTAATAAAAACGCAAAGCTTGATACCGGCGATATCGAAATAATCGTTGATAAGATTGAGGTATTAAATGTTTCAAAAATTCCTCCTTTTACCATTGAAGATAATACCGATGGTGGTGATGAGCTTCGAATGAAATACAGATATCTCGATCTCCGTAGAAATATTCTGAGAAACAACCTCATGTTACGTCATAAAATGGGTATAGAAACTCGTAATTATATGAACAACATTGGGTTCTTGGAAATTGAGACTCCTTATCTTATCGGATCTACACCTGAGGGCGCTCGCGACTTTGTCGTTCCTTCACGTATGAACCCAGGCGAGTTTTATGCACTGCCTCAGTCACCACAAACCTACAAGCAGATTTTAATGGTTGCCGGATATGACAGGTATTTCCAAATTGTTCGTTGTTTCCGGGATGAAGATCTCCGTGCTGACCGTCAGCCTGAGTTTACTCAGATCGACTGTGAGATGGCTTTTGTAACGCAGGAAGATATTCTAAACACTTTTGAAGGACTGGTTCGTCATCTGTTTAAAAATATAAAGGGGCTTGAGATTGGAGAAATTCCAAGAATGTCTTATGCTGATGCCATGAAATTTTATGGTTCTGATAAACCGGATATCCGTTTCGAAATGCGTTTTGAAGAGCTTAACGATCTTACCAAAAATAGAAACTTTAAGGTTTTTGATGAAACCGAACTTGTTGCAGGTATCTGTGCAAAAGGTTGTGCTGAGTATTCTCGTAAACAACTTGATGAACTCACAGAGTGGGTTAAACGTCCACAAATTGGAGCAGGTGGATTGATTTATCTCCGTTATAATCTGGATGGTACGTTAAAATCATCCGTAGATAAATTCTATACACCTGAAGATCTTAAGCTTTGGGCAGAGCGTTTCAATGCAGCACCTGGCGATCTTATTCTAATTCTATCAGGTAAAGCTGAGAAAACCAGAAAAGCATTAGGTGAACTCCGTTTAGAAATGGGATCTCGTTTAGGTTACCGTAATCCTGAGGTATTTGCACCACTTTGGGTTGTCGATTTTCCATTGTTAGAGTGGGACGAAGAGTCAGGTCGTTTCTTTGCTATGCACCATCCGTTTACAGCTCCAAAGCCAGAAGATATTCCTTTATTAGATACCGATACAAGGGCCGTACGTGCTAATGCTTATGATCTTGTTATCAATG
Source organism: Bacteroidota bacterium (assembly GCA_013390605.1). GTDB lineage: Bacteria > Bacteroidota > Bacteroidia > Bacteroidales > Cfx3-03 > Cfx3-03. The sequence continues at coordinate 440,652 of JACAUB010000001.1, forward strand.
GATCTGAAATTGGTGGAGGTTCTATCCGTATTCACAATAAAGAGATGCAGAACAGGATGCTAAATCTATTAGGTTTTAGCAACGAAGAGGCTCAGAAGCAGTTTGGTTTCTTGATGAATGCTTTCGAGTTTGGAGCTCCTCCTCATGGTGGTATTGCCTTTGGCTTTGATCGTTTCTGTGCCGTATTTGGTGGTGCCGATTCTATTCGCGATTATATTGCTTTCCCAAAGAATAATTCAGGTCGCGATATGATGGTAAATGCTCCATCTACTATTCATGAAGACCAGTTGAAAGAACTTCAGATAAAATTAAACCTTACTCCACAAAAGTAAGGAGGAGTTCTTAAAGTATACTATAAAAGTCGGATTACTGATTAGCTATTGTATTTGCTGATCAGTAATCCGGCTTTTTTTATTTTTTCAGAAAAGTATTTACCCTCCCGGTAAAGTCATTCATAAACTGAACTGTTTTGTGCATTTCAGTGTACATTACTTTATCATCTTCTATGAACGATACTCGTTGACGGTAGGCATGTATCAATGATTCAATAAATTCAGATGACTTTAATGGTCTGCGGAATTCAAGTGCCTGAGCTGCTGTAAAGAGTTCAATAGCGAGAATCCTTTCCAGATTATCAATCATGCGAATGAGACGTGTAGCAGCATTTGAGCCCATACTAACGTGGTCTTCCTGCTCGTTACTTGATGAAATAGAATCGACAGAACAGGGTGTTGCTAATTGTTTATTCTGACTTACAATGGAGGCTGCAGTATATTGTGGAATCATAAAGCCGGAGTTCAATCCGGGGTTGGCAACCAGGAATGAAGGGAGATTGCGTTCGCCAGCAATAAGACGATAAACTCTTCGTTCAGAAATAGCGCCAAGTTCGGCTAGTGCAATAGCCATAAAGTCGTAGGCCATGGCCAATGGCTCACCATGAAAGTTACCTCCCGAGAGAACGAGATCTTCATCAGGGAAGATGGTTGGATTGTCAGTTACTGAATTTATTTCGGTTAACACAACTGACTGTACATAATTCAAAGTGTCTTTTGCAGCCCCATGAACCTGTGGGGTGCAACGGAAGGAGTAAGGATCCTGTACTTTTTTTCCTGCCTGCTTAATGAGTTCACTTCCTTCAAGCAAAGAGCGAATATTACTTGCAGTCTCGATCTGTCCTTTGTGTGGACGAATCGTATGTAGCTGTGCATAAAATGGATCAAGTCGTCCATCATAAGCCTCAAGTGATAAGGCGGTCAGTGTATCGGCCCATTTGCTTAGATTCTGTGCTTTTAATAATACAAACACTCCATGGGCACCCATAAACTGTGTGCCATTCAACAATGCCAGACCCTCTTTGCTTTGTAGGGAGATAGGTTCCCATCCAAAGATCTTAAGCACTTCTGTTGATACTCTTTTGGTGCCATTATACCAGACCTCGCCCAAGCCAAGCATGGGGAGTACAAGATGTGCAAGTGGCGCCAGATCGCCCGAAGCTCCTAGTGATCCCTGCTCATATACCACAGGTAGAATGTCATTATTAAATAAGTCGATTAGCCGTTGAACAGTTTGTACCTGTACACCTGATTTTCCAAGGCTCAATGCTTGAATTTTAAGCAGCAGCATTAGTTTGACGATTTCTGGATTGACTTCGTTCCCGAAGCCACAGGCGTGACTCATTACCAGGTTATTTTGCAGCTGTGATAGGTCGTTTTCTGGAATGGTAATGGTACAAAGTGCTCCAAACCCTGTAGTAACACCATAAACAGGAGTACTCCTGTTTTCCATTTTTTTATCGAGATAGGTACGACATTTCTGGATCAGTTCAATGGAATGTGAGGATAATGATAATTTACGACGATTATGAATAATCGATGCAATCGTTTGGAATGATATGGGGTCAGTAGAAATAATATGGTTGTCCATATGAATTTATATAAGGATAAATAGAAAATTGGATTGTAAAAAGAATTACAAAAACCAGGAGAAATAGGAAATAGAATATTATCCGAGCCTAGAGACAGGTACGGTTGATCTGAATTTTAAACATCAGATTCCAGTTTGGAATATTTCGATCGTTTATCACGTTGCTAAAGTAGCAAAAAAATCAGCTTGTTATCTAAAATAAAAAAAGCGGTATCCAATATTTGAATACCGCCTGTAATGAAAAACCAACTGTCCAACCTTATTGTTCTTTTTTATAAGTTCCTTTAAATTCGTGACTGGCACCTAAATAATCTTTCGATTTCACGATAATTTTTACCGAATCTTTTCCATTGAGTAGACTGTTTAAATCGAACGATACAAATCCTGATCTTTCGTTCATTTGATTGTCGCCCCATGCATTATGTAGCAGTAAAAGAGATATTTCTCCTGTTGTAGGCTGGATGGTGTCTTTCGCCAGATTAATTAGATGAATTTTAAATTCTTGTTTAAAGGCAAAATTCACATTGAGAAAACCATTTCCAAACCAGAAGTTTTTTGCGTCGACAGGGTCTCTGCCGAGACTATCAGCGTTCTGTTTGGTAAGTTTAGTTACGCTCTTTTTCAAGAGACGATCGATGGCGTTTATTTTAACAATATAGTTTGTGTCGCCATTCTCAATCTTGTTACCAAGAATAGTATAGTTTACCAACAGGCGATCCGTGGTATATGAAGTAAGAAAAGGTTGGTTGCTCAAGATAGGGTAGAGAATGGTTCCATCATCTAACCTAACGTTTAAATTTCCACTTTGACCTTTTATGACACCGTAGCTAAGCCAGAATTTACCGAGGCTGTAATCGCTATCCTTTATGCACGCAGTGGTAAAAAACAGACCTGCCACTAACAATGCAATCCCCCATTTTATCATTCCTCTTTTCATCGTAGAATAATTTGTAGTTTGTAAATAATTCTATTTTAGTTTTGTATGAATAGATGATTAAAATAAGGGCAAAAAGGTTGCATTGAAAAAAGAATTTTTTTTGAAGAGGAAAAGGTAAATGGGACGTGACTGGTATACTAAATTATAGGGTACGTTTTTCATTCTGACATTTATATATTATTCCCAGTCTCAGAAGCCTTGAATGTATTTGCATACCTCCTCCGGACATAATTAAGGAGTATAATTTGTCAAGCCGTATGAAATATGATCGATAGTATTCTAAAATAGTTATATCAAAAAAAGAAATACCTGGAGATGCTACTGCAAATTGAACATCTCCAATGTATTAATTTTCTTTTATTGTTTTAATACACTCAGCAATCGCTAACTTTAACTGTTCACCGCTTTTCATGTTTTTTAATGTTAAGATGCCGGTGTTCATCTCTTCATCACCAATCAGGATAACAAATGGAATCTTTTTATCGTCAGCATACGACATCTGTTTCTTCATCTTTGCCGATTCAGGATAAAGCTCAGCGCTAATTCCCTCTTTCCGCATAGCAGTTAAAAGTTTCAGGCAATGTAACGCCTCTTTCTGACCAAAGTTGACAAAGAGAACTTGTGTTCCGGTAAGTGTATCGATCGGGAAAAGATTTAGCTCGGTAAGCACATCATAAATACGTTCCGCACCGAACGAAACGCCCACCCCTGAGACACCGGGGAGACCGAAGATGCCGGTGAGGTCGTCATAACGTCCACCACCACAGATGCTTCCCATTTTTGCATCGAGTGCTTTTACCTCAATGATGGCTCCAGTATAGTAGTTGAGACCTCGGGCTAACGTTAGATCAAGTTCTAATTCTGTTTTCAGTTCACTTTCGTCTGCCAGATCTAATACGGTTTCAATTTCTTCAAGTCCTTTCGTGCCAATTGCCGAAGTGTTTAATATTGATTTCAGACTATTGATCTTTTCTCTGTTGTTTCCTTTCAGATGCAGAATGGGTTGCAGGCGAGCGATAGCATCGAGTGAAAGGCCACGTTCCTCCAACTCCTTGTTTACATTTTCCAGGCCAATCTTATCAAGTTTATCAATGGCAACGGTAATATCGATTAAACGATCTGATTCGCCAATAACCTCAGCGATACCAGCCAGAATTTTTCTGTTGTTCAGTTTAATCAGAACATTAATGCCGAGTTGTGTATAAACATCATCAATCATTAACAAAAGTTCAGCTTCGTTGAAGAGCGAATCAGAACCAATAACATCAGCATCACACTGATAGAATTCACGGTAACGACCTTTTTGTGGACGGTCGGCTCTCCATACAGGTTGTATTTGGTAGCGTTTGAAAGGAAATACAATTTCATTACGGTGCTGAACCACGTAACGGGCAAAGGGTACTGTCAGATCGTAACGCAACCCCTTTTCAGATATGAGAGTAGTTATTTTATTCGAGTCTGCCGAATCAAGAAGATCTTTATTTACGTCTTTTAGAAAATCACCCGAATTAAGCACTTTAAAGAGAAGTTTGTCGCCCTCTTCACCATATTTACCCAAGAGGGTAGAAAGATTTTCCATGGCAGGGGTTTCTATGGGTAGATAACCATAGCGTTTAAACACCGAACGGATGGTATCGAAGATGTAATTACGTTTCGCCATTTCTACAGGCGAGAAATCTCTTGTTCCCTTTGGGATAGATGGTTTTTGGACAGCCATAATTGTAAATCGGTATAAAAAGGAACTAACCGAATAATTATAAACGGTTAGCCCCTATATTTCAAAGAATTAAATGTGTGCTCTTTTAACGAGTTCGCGTACATAAATTTCTGCTTCGGGAGTACCTTCTTCAGGAGCCCACGGTGCACTATTATAGGGTCCTTTTGGAACATATGGTCCTAATTTAACTTCAAAAGCAACAGAACCCGGCTCAAGCGAAAGAATACAGTGATAGGTTCGGGGAGGAATCTCTACACCATAATTTCCCTCTTCGGCACTTAAAACAAGCGAGTCGGTAATATTTCCTTCCTCATCAAACTGGATAGCCAATAAAGTCCCCCGTAGAACGACAAAGAGCTCTTCCCTGTCGGGATCGAGATGCCGATGAGGACGAATATATGTATAAGGCTCCATGGCATTTAACAGGCGTTGTAGCTCTGCTCCCAAATCTTCGTGAAAATTGTAGTTCATCCGTTGACGGGGTGATGCAACTGCTTCTTCTGAAATTTGATCCAGTAATTCGGAGGTTATTTTTTTCATTACTTAAACGGTTAGTTTTTTATAACGGATACGTTTAGGTGTTTCGTCACCAAGACGTTTCTTCCTGTTTTCCTCGTAGTCGCTATAACCACCTTCAAAGTAATATACCTCAGAATTTCCTTCAAAAGCAAGGATATGAGTCGCTATACGATCTAAGAACCATCGGTCATGAGAAATTACAACAGCACAACCTGCAAAGTTTTCTAAACCTTCTTCCAGGGCACGAAGTGTATTTACGTCGATATCATTCGTTGGCTCATCGAGCAATAATACATTAGCCTCGCTCTTCAGGGTTAAAGCCAGATGAAGTCGGTTACGTTCACCACCTGATAGAACACCTGTTTTCTTTCCCTGATCAGCACCACCAAAGTTAAAGCGCGATACATAAGCCCTTGAGTTAATCATACGACCACCCAGCAACATCTGTTCGTTTCCTTCGGATATTACTTCATAAACCGTCTTCTCCGGATCTATGTTTGCATGAGCCTGATCGACATATCCAACTGTAACGGTTTCGCCGACTAAAAACTCACCCTTATCTGGTTTCACCAGATCCATGATTAAACGGAAGAGTGTTGTTTTACCGGCTCCATTTGGTCCAATTACACCAACTATTCCACCGGCAGGTAATTTGAAGTTTAGGTTTTCAAACAGAATTTTGTCGTCATAAGCCTTATAAACATCAACGGCCTCAATAACATTGTTTCCAAGACGGGGACCATTGGGAATATAGATCTCCAAATGATCTTCTTTTTGCTTGGTATCTTCATTCAGCATCTTTTCATACGAATTCAAACGGGCCTTTCCTTTAGCCTGACGGGCTTTGGGCGACATGCGTACCCATTCGAGTTCGCGTTCAAGCGTCTTTCTGCGTTTGCTTTCGGTCTTTTCTTCCATCATCATACGCTTGGTTTTCTGTTCAAGCCATGAAGTGTAGTTGCCTTTCCATGGAATACCTTCTCCACGATCAAGTTCTAAAATCCATCCGGCAACATGATCGAGGAAGTAACGATCGTGAGTAACGGCTATTACGGTTCCTTTATACTGTTGAAGGTGTTGTTCTAACCACTCAACAGATTCTGCATCAAGGTGGTTGGTTGGCTCGTCAAGTAGCAGAATATCAGGCTCCTGAAGTAGCAATCTGCACAATGCCGTACGTCTGCGTTCTCCTCCGGAGAGGTTGGCTACCAATGCATCGCCATCCGGACAACGAAGTGCATCCATTGCACGTTCAAGTTTTGTATCCAGATTCCATGCATCGTGTTGATCCAATAGTTCGGTAAGTTCGCCCTGACGATTGATGAGTTTATCCATCTCATCATCGCTCATAGGTTCTGAAAACTTATTATTTACTTCGTCGTACTCTTTTAACAGCGCTACAACTTCTTGTACGCCTTCTTGTACAATCTCTTTTACTGTTTTGCTATTATCAAGACTGGGCTCTTGCTCAAGATATCCAACTGAATAACCTTGCGAGAAGACCACATCTCCTAAAAAAGATTTTTCAACACCGGCAATAATCTTAAGCAGTGTTGACTTACCTGAACCATTTAAACCGATGATACCTATTTTGGCACCATAGAAAAATGACAGGTAGATATCTTTAAGTACTTGTTTGCTTGGAGGGTATACCTTGCTTACCCCAACCATTGAAAAGATAATCTTCTTGTCGTCTGCCATACTGATTGTTTTTTGCAAAAGTACAAAAAACAGATGTCATTAAGAATGGTTTTGAGGCGTTCAGCTCTCGAAATGTAATTATTCTTCGATCAGGTGTGATAAAATAGCAGTGGCTGCCTCCCAATCATAGTTTGATTTCACAAAATGATATCCATTTTTTGCTAGTTTAGCAGCCTTTTCTTCGTTATTTAGTAAGAATATAATGTGCTGGGCATAGATAAGTGGAGTGTCGGCAACCAGAACATCTATATCAGCTTTGGCTTGTAGCGATTCATTGGCAAGGATCGAAGTAATGCAAGGTAACTGCATTGCCATGGCCTCGAGAAGTTTATTTTGAAGACCGGTTCCTATCTGCATGGGAGCAATAAAAATACGAGAGGCTGTGTAGGCCGGGCGGATATCTTTAAGCCATCCAGTAACTAAAATCCTGCTTTCAGAAAGTATTCTGACTCTTGAATGAGGGGTGGTACCAGCAATGAGTAAATTAGTGGAAGGCCTTTTTTCCCAGACTAAAGGCAATATTTTTTTTACCAAATATTCAACTGCCATAATATTAGGTGGATAAGCCATATTACCTGTAAAGACCAGATCATAGCGTTTGGCTGCCTCTTTATCAGGAACAAAGAAATTGAAATCTACACCATTTGGAATTAAAACAACGGCGTCTTTTTCGTAAAAAGGTAATAAGTCCCTGTCGGCTTTTGAAATAATGGTATGATGATCAAAGAGATGGTAGATTGTCTCTTCGTACTGTGCCATACGCTCGTATTCTATTCTGAAAAAGATTCTTTTCCAGAAGGGTAGCTCGTTTAAACGTCTTTTGAGTCCAATAGAGAAAACATCCTGATAATCTATTGTTTTTGAGATAGGTATATCGCAACCATATTCTGCCGTACGCGAAAGTTGGCAATACAAATGATCGGGTTCTAACTCTTCAATCAATTCTTCAATCTGTTTCTTTACACCAAAACGATGAAAATATCCAATCTGGATGGGACGACCTGTAATAAAGGCCCATACCAGGTTAAAGAATAAGCCAAATGGGTTTAGATCAAAAATATTTACAGTTTTGCAGTATTTCTTTAATTCAAAAACAGCATCAGGATGGAGGGGGGTATCATTTAGACAGATCAAATGCAATTCGTGATTTTCTGATAAACAACGTAGTTGATGATAAGCCCTGAGCTTATCACCTTTTTCTACTGGGAATGGAACTCGCGAAAGGATTACTACCAGTTTCATCAGTAAACAATTTTTAGATAAAGCTCTGACGAAAATCGCATTTTAGTATTCACAACAGTTTTTATTGAATATATTCGTTTCATTCGTGAATGATTTGTTTTTATAGGTCGGATGGAACTCGCATATTATATTTACTACAGTGTTTGTGTTTATAAAACATGTTCGTTTCATCAATTTGAAAATTGAATGAGTTGTTTGTAAAATTGATCAGCTAATTTACTGACCTGGTCAGGCTGATGCTTTGTTTGAATAATTTGTAAAGCATTTTTTATTAGCGTATTGACCAAATTTGGGTCAGTTAAACATTTAGTAATAGCCGATAAAAACTCCTCTGGAGTATTAGCAATTAATATATTTAATCCATCCGTACATTCGATTCCTTCTGCTCCTTGCATAGTTGAAATTACAGGTCTTCCTAATGCCATAGCTTCCAGTATTTTAACTCTGACGCCGCTTCCGGCAAATAAAGGAACAACCATTATTCCATTTTCTAATATGAAATCGGTCGAACTTTCAACCTCACCCTGAATATCTACTCCCGACATGATTGTTTTCTTGAGCCACATAGGCATCTCTCTTCCGGCCAATACTAATTTTAATAAAGGAAAACTATTATGAATTAATGGCCAGCATTCATGCAGGAACCATCTGATACCACCCTGGTTAGGTATCCAGTTCATCGACCCAATATGGAATAACGAAGTCTGTTTAGAAATGGGCTCAACAGGTGATACAACGGTAGTATTATTAAAAACCTCAATACTTAATGGAATTGTCGACAAAAGATTTTTGAACCCTAACGTTTTAAATCGGGTTTCATCTTTTGTTGTAATAGTCATGATTCCATCTAACTGATTTAAAATTGAACACTCATAGTTTTCTAGTGTAGAAGCAAGATGGCGAAGCACTATTTTACGAAAAGGGTTAGTTGTATAATTGGCTAGCCTCTGCCAAATGTGGTGTTCAATATTATGGCTTCTTAAAACCAGTTTTGCTTTTGAATATTTTCGGATTACTGAGATATATGGTGTCAGGAAAATAGATTCAAACTGAATAATATCAAAAGTTTCGTTCGAAAGTATCTTAACAATAGCAGCTTCGATTTGCGGTGTAATAAAGCGTTGCACATGATAAGACTGACCTGTAAATAAAGATTTTAAAGCGGTAAAGGGCTGAAAAGAAAGATTCGTATCGACCAAAGAAAGATTGGTTTTATCTCTGAATTCGACAGGAACTGAAGAGGACTGAACCGGATATTTATTTGTGTTCAACGCCAGAATCTTCAGGGAATATCCTGCTTGCAATAGTCCTCTTACCATTGCATTCATAGCAATGGGGCCACCTTCTTTAGTTGGCCAGGGCGATTTGTTACAGAGCATTAAAACCTTCATTAGCACTCCATTTATGGTTGCTTATTCTTTGGTGCCAGTTTCTTTTATGATTCCAAACCGAATAAACAATCGATTAAAAAATTTAATATACGCATCGGCATCAAGTAGTGGTGAGTCTGTTGTAGCTTTATAAGTGAGATAAATTCCAATAGGAAGTAATACAAGTGACGAAAGCCACATGCCGGTAACAACATCAAGTCCACCTGCTTTAGCAGCCTTTTCTCCGGTCATCGAAATTACATGGTAAAGAACGAAAAAGAGAACAGCAAGTATTAAAGGAAGTCCTAATCCACCTTTTCGAATAATTGCTCCCATTGGGGCGCCCACAAAGAAAAGTATCAGACAGGCAATACTTAACGTAAATTTACGTTGCCACTCAACTTCATGTTTTCTAATAACCTCTTGTTGAGAGGTCAGATCGCCCCTGTAATAATCTAAAGACGATTGAACTTCGCGAGCCGAACTGGCTGCCGTAGAAGTGATCTGCGCCCACTCTTCGCTGCGGAAATTCTTGGCAAAGATTTTCTTGTTTCTTAAAACTGTATCGGTAACTAATTTTTTCTTTGATTTATCGCTCGACCACTGGTGTAAATAGTTTAGCGTGTTCAAAACATTGGCCGACGCAATTAGCTGAGCCGATGCATATTGTTTCTTTAAAGAGTCGGTTGCATGATCTAATTGCTTTAAATTAAGCATCATGTAATTTTTTTTGAATAAATCTTCGTCCGTTCTAACCATTTTAAAACCCGATAGATTGAAACGCAACTCTTCTTTTTGAAAATAGGTTTTTCGGAAAGGGTGTTTGAAATAACTTGTCCCGTCAGATTGTTCATCATAATTATAACCACTAAACATGGTTAGAATCAGGTATTGTTGATCAGCAGTCTGAACCATCGTTCCTGAATCAGCTATTGTGAGTGGGGAGTTATTATTTCCTTTGGTATGGTCGTATATCTGAATGTTCTTCATCATATTACTTTTCGGGTCTTTTTGTCCAACCCGCATAACATAACCATCAATATCACTATAATAAATCCCCTGCTTAATATTCAGGGCCAGCTTTTGTTGGCGAACATCATAAAGAATGGATCTGAATTTTAAATTGGCAACAGGCAGAATGTTATTTGAGAAAAAGAATGCCATGATACTAATGATAACTGATAGTATAATCAGTGGTAGCATTAATCTGCGCAACGATATTCCTGCAGCCTTAACTGCCACTAATTCATAACGTTCGCCAAGATTCCCAAAAGTCATCAATGATGCCAATAAGATTGCTAATGGCAATGCCATCGGAACAAAAGTCCATGAGGCATAGAAGAGAAGTTTTGCAATTACGTCCCATGTAAGACCTTTTCCTACTAAATCGTCAACATACTTCCAGAGAAACTGCATCAATAAGATGAAGAGGGCAACGAAGAAAGTCATCACCAAAGGGCCTAGATAGGCTTTTAATACAAGTGTATATATTTTTTTCACGCTAATTGTCGAAATTCTTTGCAAATATAATCCCAATAAACGAACAATGGTTCTTAGAAATTCTTATCAGCGACTATTTTTGTTGTTTATTCATAAAAAGCCCTTATTTGATGCCTTTTCATAGCGGATGTTTCGGTTCATAATCTGGAATATCACTTATCTTTGCACCCGACCAATTACATTATGTTATGCAGTTAGTAGAAGTAAATGATAAAAAGACGGCAAAACAGTTTTTAGATGTTGCCCGTATAATTTATAAAGGAGATGTTAATTTCGTTTGTCCCTTAGATGGAATGGTTGAGGCTGTTTTCGATCCTTCTAAGAATGTATTCTTTACACATGGCGAGTGTATTCGTTGGATTTTAAAAGACCATAATGGAGCATTAATTGGTAGAACCGCCGCTTTTATCAATAAAAATAAAGCATATAATTATGAAGTTCCGGTAGGTGGAATGGGCTTTTTTGAATGTATCGATAACACAGAAGCCGCTTTTCTGCTGTTCGATCAATGTAAAACATGGTTGTCGGCACGGGGAATGGAAGCAATGGATGGCCCGATTAACTTTGGAGAGAATGAAAACTTCTGGGGATTACTCGTAGAAGGTTTTTCACCTGCTAGTTTTGGAATGAATTATCACCTGCCTTATTATAGAAATCTTTTTGAACAATACGGTTTTAAACAGTTTTTCGAACAGGTTACCAATAAACTGGATTTAACCTTGCCTTTTAACGAACGTTTTAGAAAAATAGCACAGCGAGTTAGTGATCGTCCGGGTTATCGCTACGAACATTTTAAGATTAAGGATATGGAAAAATATCTGAATGATTTTAAAGTGGTATATGATAAGGCCTGGGCATATCATGAAAACTTCACTCCGATTAATCTGGAGGATTTGCGTGAACAATTCAGACAACTTAAGCCTATTATGGACGAAGAGATGATATTGTTTGCCTATCACGACAATGAACCCATTGGCTTTTTAGTCATGGCTCCCGATGCCAATCAGGTAATTTACTATTTAAATGGCAAGATGAACTCGATTTGGGACAAACTTAAATTTTTATATTACCAAAAAACAAAAGGATTTACTCGCACGCGTGTGATGGTAATGGGTATATCTCCACAATATAGAAGGTTGGGTATTGAATCTGGCTTTTTTCTCTTTTTGAGAAAGGTGATGGATCGGAAACCACAATATACTGAACTTGAACTATCATGGGTAGGCGACTTTAATCCACAGATGCTGGCGATTCATGTGGCACTGGGAGGTGTATTTCATAAACGTCACATTACCTATCGTTGTATGTTTGATCCTGCAAAACCGGTAATTCCTATGCAGGTCATCCTTGAAGGTGAAGTAAAAACAGGCAACTCAACTTCGCATTAATTTTCTTTCTAAAAATATGATATCAAATTTAGAGGCTGTCTCAATGGATAGCCTCTTTTTATTGTACCGTTTTATTGCTATTTCTTTAGCCAATTCCAAATTGTAACAATTTGCTTAAAATAAATATCGTTTCCGGTTATGTGAAATAGCTTTTTACATTGAAGAAAGGTGTTTTTGTTATTAGATTTTTTTGCAGGTTATTTTTTTAAATAATTAAAAATCAAACGAAAGAAGATTTATAAGCTAATTAACAATTCTTTTCACTCTTCTGCAAATCTTAATATCTCCTCCTGCTATAACAATCCAAAAATGTCAGGACTATTATGATATGATTTTTCTTTAAACCGAGCTGATACCCTATTTTTTCCGGGTGTATACCGTATCTATTCCGTATCAATATATACGGAGTAAATACGGTTCAGATACGGTATTGGAGTAAATTATATCATCATTATCGCCACGTGGTTGAGTTGTGATCAAATAAAAAGGCCATCCTCGATAGAAGATGGCCTTACCCCTTCAACTAAAAAAATCAATTATCCACAATGGAAAAACTGATTAACCAGTTGCATTGTTAGTTCTTTGTTTTTCAGTACTTCATTTCTTAAATCCTGATCGTTAAAGCCACGTAATTTGCGGGCAGTTCCCTTTATCACACTGTCAGGGAAGACATCATATTTTTTGTAAATATCAGCTTGTGCTTCCAGTCTATCAGCCGATTCAAAGCAGGATGCAGGAAGATGAAGCAGTTTTCCAAGTTTCTCTTTGTATTCGTCAGCAAAAATATTAACATCTACGTATGTGCGTGAAGCATAATCTAATGCATCTTTCATTTCGATTCCATGACGAGCGGCTACAGTAAGTCCGGCCATCAATAAATAGATATCAGCCGATCCATCAGGGCATCTGAATTCAACGGTCTGTTTGTCACTACCATCCATATCATGAACAGGCTCTTTGGGATTCGCATCATAGACCATTCTGTTTTTGCCACTCCATCCCAATGGTACACGTACTAATACGGAACGGTTTCTGTCTCCCCAACAAATGTTGGTAGGTGCTTCCTGATGGGGTACTAATCTAAAATAAGAAGTCGGGTTGGTGTTACCAAAAGCAGTTAATGATGGTGATAAATCAAGGTATCCGGCAATAGTTTTTCGGGCGATGTCGCTAATCTGGCCATTTTCTACAAATGCATTCCTGCCATCTTTAACCATACGGGTGTGAATATGAAGCCCACTTCCGGCCTTCCCTTCAATGATTTTTGGGGCATACGTGATGTTTACCCCATATTTTTGTGCCAAACAACGTAGAATCCACTTTCCAATAATTAATTGATCAGCGGCATCTTCAACGTTTGTGTGAAGAAACTCAATTTCGTTTTGCTCATATTCCAGGCCATTCAGTGTAAAATTACCTACTTCGGAGTGTCCATATTTTATAGAGGCACCAGTTCTGGCCATGGCTAGCATAGCTTCTGTGCGGAGACTTTCCCATTTTGCAAAAGGAGCTGATTCGTGATACCCTCTCTGATCTTTTGCCTGAAACAATTCCTGACTTGGGCTGATGACATAGTATTCAAGCTCCCCCATCGTTTCAAAGCTAAAACCTGTTTGGGCTTTGAGTGTACGATGTGCTTTCTGTAAAATATATTCAGGTGAACTAGCCAACGGATTTCCATCTTTATCGTAATACGAGCAAAGAATATCTAGTGTGGGGACCTCACTAAAAGGATTAACAAAAGCCGTTCTATAACGGGGAATAATATATAGATCGCTTGATCCCGCTTCAATAAAAGGGAAAAGGCTCGATCCGTCAACACGTTCGCCACGGGCAAGTACTGAATCAAGATATGATCTGTCGTTAATGACAAAGTTCAATGTTTTTAGGCGGCCATCATCACCAACATATCTGAAGTTGATCATTTCGATGTGATGATCTTCAATAAAACGCATCAGATCACTACGGGTAAAGTCGCGGGCAGGCTTATTAAGATACTGAACCAGAGGATTCGGGCTCATGGAAACATTTTTGTGCATAATGTTTTTATATTAGATTTTAATGGATCAAAATTATAAAGTAAAACGATACTACAAGAAGTTTTTGTGAATTTTTATTCAAAATGTATAGTGTTGGAAAATGAGGTCTTTGGATTAAAATGAACATCATTTAGCCAGAATCGTTATCTTTGTAGTTCTAATCGTTATAAAAACAATGAATCTACACGAAGTGCTTTTTTTTTCCGGTTTTTTACTTTTTATAATATCTGTTTTAGTTGTTGATTTAGGGGTTTTTAGTAAACATAGTCATGTTGTTCCTTTCAAGGAAGCATTAACCTGGACTGGTGTCTGGGTAGCCTTTGCATTGATCTTTTATGTTTTAATTGTTTTTTTTGGTGACCGTATACATGGTATTCCAAATATGGAAGAGTTGAAAAGGATTATTGTGTTGCACGGGCATCCTATTAAATTGACCAACGAAACCTTTGAACAGGCCCTTGTAATATATCGTCATAATCTTTCGCTTGAGTACATGACGGGTTACCTGATAGAATATGCCCTTTCAGTCGATAATGTCTTTGTGATGATCTTGATATTTTTGGCATTTGATGTTCAACATAAATATTATAAACGCGTGTTGTTCTGGGGAATATTAGGTGCTATCATTATGCGTTTCCTCTTTATTTTTATTAGTGCAGCCTTGATCCAACGATTTGCATGGATACTTTATGCGTTTGGTGTGTTGTTGGTTTTTACAGGCGTCAAGATGTTTCTGGAACGCAATAAAGAGGATAAAATTGAGACTGCAAAGCATCCTGTTGTACGAATTGTTTCACGCTTTTTCCCTGTTTATCCAAACTATGTCGGTAAATATTTCTTTATTGTGAAGAAAGGGAAATTTCTGATAACGCCTCTGTTTATCGCCTTATTAGTGATTGAATTTACCGATGTTATTTTTGCTGTCGATTCGGTTCCAGCTATCTTTTCTGTGACACAAGATCCTTATATCGTATTCTTTTCCAATATATTCGCAATACTTGGTCTTCGTTCGCTTTTCTTTGTGGTGATGCATGTGGTAAATCTCTTCAGATTTTTGAAGATAGGATTATCAGTGCTACTGACATTTATAGGGTTTAAAATGCTTTTCCATCACTATCTGGATGCATGGGGATTTTCAACTTCAGATTCATTGTTAGTTGTATTGGGTATACTGGTCACAAGTATTCTTGCATCCGTGCTTATTCCTGAAAAGAAGGAAATTGTTTAAGAAATCAGGATTCTAGATTATTTATAATAATGATTGAGCACCTTGTATGCGGCTTGATAAGAGCTTAACTTATTGATTTCAAGATCTATTTCAGCTTGTTGAATCAGTTCCTTTATGCCTTCTTGTCTGTAAAAATGATCAAGGAGCATCTGTTCAATGGTCTCGTGCATAATTCGTTTCATCTGGTGTTTTCTATTCAGTTCAAAATACCCGTTCTCCTTTACTAGCATTTGATAGTCGGAAATCAGATTCCATACGCGGTCTATTCCTTGTTTTAATCGAGCACTCATGATTTCAACTTCAGGATGCCATCCTGATTCTGTTGGAGGGAAAAGATGTAGTGCATTCTGGTATTCTACTCTTGCCGTTTTTGCTTTTAATAAATTATCGCCATCTGCTTTGTTGATAACAATAGCATCTGCCATCTCCATAATGCCTCGCTTTATACCTTGAAGTTCATCTCCGGCGCCGGCAAGCATCAGTAGAAGGAAGAAATCGACCATAGAATGAACGGCAGTCTCGCTTTGACCTACACCAACCGTTTCTACAAAAATAAGATCGAATCCGGCTGCTTCGCAAAGAATGATAGATTCTCTTGTTTTTCGTGCTACTCCACCCAACGATCCGGCAGCAGGGGAGGGGCGAATAAAAGCATTTGGATCCACAGAGAGTTCTTCCATACGCGTTTTGTCGCCAAGGATACTGCCTTTACTCCGTGACGAGCTTGGATCGATAGCCAGAACAGCCAGTTTATGTCCCAGATTTGTAAGATAAGTTCCGAAAGCCTCTATGAAAGTGCTTTTTCCCACACCTGGGACTCCGGTTATTCCAATGCGAAATGATTTACCTGAATAGGGGAGGCAACGTTCAATGATTTGTTGAGCCAGTAGTTGATGTGTATGTAGTGAGCTCTCAATAAGCGTAATGGCTTTACTGAGAATTGTTCGGTTACCACTTAAAACGCCTTCAACATACTCATCAACACTTAAAAGGCCTTGTCGCTTATTCTTGAAGCGATTAATGGCATCTTGATTAATCTGCGAAGGTTGTTCAATACCTTCGTTTACCTTAAGTGCTGATTCAAAATCAGGGATCTTATTCTTTTTATTCATAATAATCGGCTCGGAAATGCAAAGGTATGTGTTTTTCAGAAAGGAGACTTTTGGGGAATAAGAAAAGAAGTAAAACAAATAAAGGAAAAAAAGGTGTTCAAAAACTTGGTTTTAATAAAATTTTGTTACCTTTGCAACGTCAAACGAAACTCCTCTTCGTAGCTCAGTTGGTAGAGCAGCTGACTCTTAATCAGCGGGTCATAGGTTCGAGTCCTATCGAGGAGACCAAAAGAATAAAAATCAAAAGCTAACTAGTTGTTAATCAATAGTTAGCTTTTTTCTTTTTCATCATTTGTAAAGCATTTGTAAAACATGTGTTGAAATACCTTATTTTATCTAGTAATTTCTTTATTTATAAAGGTACAAATATTATTTGAAAGTTCAGTCAATAGGTATACATCACTTGATACTTTATCAATCAATCCTAATTTAACTAATGTAGAAGTGTTATTGTAAATTGAAACCGGACTAACTGAGAACCCCAAAACAAAACGGTTTATATACCTTGATTCATCTTTTCCATTATACAAGTAAGCAAAGTAAACGCAATTCAGCAGATACATTTTGATCATGTATTTCTTTGCCGCCTGCCTTATTGCCCTTGTTATAGCGCCAATTTCTTCTATTGATAACATATTGTAATAATATTAGATATGTTAATGAATATAAGTACAAAGATACGATAAGTTATATAATTCGTCAATAGTATTTAATAGCTTTGTAAACAAAGAAACACAACAAAAAATGTAAAAATACAAGGGTGGGGATTCGCACAGGTTCAATTTTCGTTTCAAGGTCGGGGCGTGTGGAATGTATTAAATATATATGGAGACGAACACTCGTTAATTGAAAATACCATTGTATAAATAGTTGTATTATTATTTGACGATTTTACACGTTGTTTTACTCTTGTAAATGTGCAGTTATGGATATGTTATTTTCAGTCAATTTGTATTTCATAAGTTTTGCCATCTTCTCCCTCAACTGAAGCATTTCCGTTTTCATCAAGGTCGGCAGGTGAAATATGGTCTTCATCTAAATACCCGCCTTTCGGGAAATTAATTTGAACTACTTGACAGTCTCTAACTTCTACGTCTAAAGTATATGTTTGGGAATACCCTGTTTCAGGATTATTATAGTCTACTGTTGCAGAATATGTACCGTCTTTATATTTGCAACCATTGTCATTATCGCTACTGATTTCATTTTCGGAATTGTTTTCGTCATCTTTATTGTTTTCGCTATCTTCCGAGTAATTTGAATTGTTTTTGCTATTATCAGAATAATTTGACGAATTACTATTAACCGAAGTATTCTCGTTGCCTTTTTTCTCTGATTTAGAAGAGCATGAAAAAAGACAGAAACACAAACAAAGACATAGATAAAACATTCTCATTGTAAACCCTCCTTTTTATGAAACAGTGGTTAAGTCATTTAATTACCTCCATGTTGCCAACATAATCCATTTTGACTTTTAGTCATTCGTTTACACTGTCTTCCTGCTTTCGTAATAGCAGAACATCGTACTGAAATTGCTTGTTTATAGTTTTTATTTGATGGTTGT
The DNA here is from genome assembly GCA_013390605.1 of Bacteroidota bacterium. Classification (GTDB taxonomy): domain Bacteria; phylum Bacteroidota; class Bacteroidia; order Bacteroidales; family Cfx3-03; genus Cfx3-03. The sequence goes on from JACAUB010000001.1 coordinate 458,892, forward strand.
GGAATAGTTGAATAAGATTCTGAAGTTGTGACGGTAGGTTTACAAACAAGACATGGTGTATAACCCCTTTTTATTGCATCATTTAAATTAATTGCTATTGAACTTTGTCTTAAATATCTACAATCTTCATTGTGATATTTTTTCCCAGTCTTAGTAACATAAACAGTTTGTGAACAAACATTGCTTATGAGAAAGAGAAAAATTACTGACAGGAATAATAGCTGCTTTTTCATTTTCTTGATTTTAAAAAAACGTTATTGATCTTTTTCTTTCGTTGAAACCCTCAATTTTTCAATTCTATCTTTTAGGGACGTAGGTTTTTTTACCTTTACTATTTATGTAGTACTGTCCACCCCTTGAACCTGTTTGAATAGTTTTACCACTACCGTAGTTTGTTGCCTCTGGTGAATAGTCCTTTGCACGTGAACCGGATTCTCCAGTGTAAATATTGGTATTTCCACTGGTTGAAAAATTATCATGGTTAGTATTATTCTCCTTTGTTTTATAATGTGGTTGAACATAAGTCCCATTTTCTTTTATATACCCTCTTTGATAGCGAACACTTGTATTAGTACTTGGTACAGTGTATGTATTGACTTGCGTTTGCCTGTTAGCCTTGTAACGCATATCTGGAGTTCCGTCTTTCTTTGTTTGAGCAAATAAGCTTAAAGCTGTTAATGCTAAAACTGCTGATAAGAATAATATTTTTTTCATTTTAATATTTTTAATTAGTTTATTCACATAACCTTCTAATTGCTTCGTAAGCTTTTGTATATCCCAAATCTTTAGCTCGTCTTAGATCAATACATGAGGAATTTTTATCTCCAGTTAAATACTCAGTCATTCCTCTATTGAAATATGCTTCTGCATAATTTTGATTAAGTTCTATTGCTTTAGAAAAGTAAAGAATAGCAAGATGATATTCTTCTAATTTAGCTTTAATACCACCTATATTATAATATACCTTTGGGTTTTTAGGTTCAAATCCCATTGTCACACTCATATCAGAAAAAGCTCCCCTATAATCTTCTAAATTGTATTTTGAAATACCCCTATGAAAATATGCCTGAGAATAAGCAGGTTCAATTTCTATGGCATTATTAAATTCAATTATTGCTCCTTGAAAATCACCAGTTTTATACTTAGAAATCCCACTTTCAAAATATTCTATAGCTGTTTGGCAATAGCTTATTGGTGTGAATATCAATGAAATAAATAGAAGTAGTACTGTTCTTTTCATTTTTCAAATTATTAGACAAGCTGATTAAATTAACACATATACATTTTAAAACTGTTTTTGATTATTTACAAAGTTTTTTAATAGCGTTATAAGCTTCCGCAAAACCTAATTCACCCGCACGACTAAAATCTAAACAACCTGAATTCTTGTCTCCAAGCATAATTTTGGCCATTCCTCTATTGAAATATGTTTCACCGTCTTTAGGATTTAGTTCTATTGCTTTAGTGTAGTCGTTAAGTGCTCCTCGATAATCTTCTAAAAGGTATTTTGCCATCCCTCTCCAGTTGTATGTCGTTGCATAATCAGGAAAAATCTCTATAGCTTTTGTATAATCAGCAATTGCTCCTTGATAATTTTTCAAACGATATTTTGCAAATCCTCTATTATGAAATGTTTCGGGATTATTATGATTAAATTCTATTGAAATAGTAAAATCTGATAATGCGCCTAAAAAATCATCTGATTTTAATTTCTCGTTTCCGTTTTTAAGGTAGTCATCAGCTTTTGCTTTCGCAGATTGGCTGAAGCTATGGGCAGTAAATAATAAAGAAACTAAGAATAATAATACGATTTTTTTCATGTGCTTAAATTTTAAATCATACTCTTTTAAGAACTGAATTAGCTGTAAAGTTAAATTATTGATGTTCAGATGGCAAGTGAATTTATAGTTATTATATGTCTTAATTGCTAAAGTAATAATCTTTTAGCGCTTTTCTTTTAATTACTTTAGTATGACTTATATTGTCGTGCCATAAATTATGATTTTCAGTGAAAAAAAATGAAATAAGATCAAAAGGAATGAATCTGCAAAGGCTTCTAATAAAAACTTTCAGAATCATTTTTCTTTCGGTATAATTTTCTTGTTCTGCGTCAACAACCATTATTCCTAACATTAATTTACCAATAGTACGATCAAATAACACTTCCAGAAAGTAGAAATATAAAAAAGGGAAGAAACAAAGTAGAACCTCGTTACTCCCACCATTTAAAATCTTACCGAAAAATCCGATAATGACAATATCAATTGTGAAAGCAATTATTCTTTGTCCTTCACTTGCAATTACTTTTTCTTTAATAGTTTCTGTGTTCATGATAGGTAAGTTTAATGGTTAAAAAATAATATCTCTGTTACAATATTTGGCTTTTAAGTTTAGGCACTGGTTTTTTAATCTACAACAAATGTACAATACAAAATTTAGTTATCATATATGATAACCATGAAAAGAATATAAAATCTTTCATTTGGTTTTATTTTTCCAATGAAAGAAAAACCAGATAAAACATTGAAAGAGTTGGGACTCCTCATTAAGAAATTAAGAATTGATAAGGGGTTTACCGCTGTTGAGTTTGGTTATCGTTGCGAAATGGACAAGCCGAACGTAAGTAGATTGGAGAAAGGAAATGCAAATCCGACGTTTCTAACATTGATAAGAATCTGCAAAGCCTTAGAAATAGATCTAAAGGACTTGTTTGAAGATTTTAAAATCCCAGAAGAAGAATAGAACTTACTAGATATTTAACTCCTTGTTGAAATTGCCTGTTTTTGCCTATACGTTACCCATTTTAAGCAGGTTTCTCCTTTCAGTAGTGTTATCCATTGTTTAAACAGAAAAATGCCTAAAATGGACTTTGAGTAAGTCTTAATAGAAGAGTAATATAACAATTAGTTTTGAGGTTCTTTTAAAGGCTGTTTGATTAATTTTGAATAGCCCATTTGAATAGCCCAATTGTTAATAAAATTGGTTTTTGTTGATAAGTTTTTTATTCATTAAATTTTAGCTCTTTAATGAAATTTATGTACTTAATATTTAATATATTACATTTATAAATTAATTATTGAGAAAATTATTTAAAATATATGTTATAAATATGAATGTAAGCATATGTTATTAATATATGAAAATCAATGATGTAAAACATAGAATGAGTCTAAATAATATAAATATTAGTCTTGAAATGTTGTAACTTTGCAATATAATAAAATGTCAAACAACTAAAAGGAATGGCCACCTTTTAGGGAAAGACATAAAATGCAAACAAATAAAACAATGAATCTTGACGAAATTATCAAAACGGGTGTAACGATTAATTTAACTGTTAACAGTGAGGATTTATTCGCATGGGGTAAGAATCTGATTGCAGAAAGCAAAAAAGAACTTGAACAAATTGTTATAGAAGACAAAGCAGAAACTTACCCAACTCCTAAACAGGTCAGTGAAATCTTAAATGTAAATTTGTCGACGCTCTGGCGCTGGGATCGTAAAGGGTATCTGAAAACTATCGAATTTGGTGGCGGTCGAAGGTATTTGATGTCTGAAGTAAAAGCACTTCTTAATAGGGGGAGGGCTAAATGAAAAAAGAGCAGCACCTTCGAAGTACCACCCTTTTAATCAAGCAGGACAAAGATAAGCAATTAACAGCTTTCAAGCAAATCAAAGAACTTAAATATCAAATAGACGTAGAAAGAAACGGAGGTATTTATTATATCGCTACTGACTTCACATCTTTTTTACAATGGTTTATTCAATCATTTGGGGAGGTTGAAAAATGAGCGAAGTAAAAAGAGAAGATAGGTACATACAATTTCCATTATGTCTTTTACAACAAACGTATCAAAACCCAAAACAGGGATTAAATATGATCCTTGATTATGGGATTGTCTACTATGCTAAAAGCATTAGAAATTATACTATTACTGAAGTAGCTAGACAACTGATGTACGCATTTTATCGTAAAAATGAAATGATACAAAATAGTTTGTACTCAACCATCCAGAAATATGCTAATAACGGATGCTTAACAATCGATGAAGATTACAACGGTTTTTCAGGCAGTTCATTTGATCCATTGGAAGTAAGTGAAGAGTTATTAGGTCTTTTTGAATCAGATCATGAATTTAAAAAGGCTGCAATATTACGTTATCAAATAGCACAGGCCGAAGACTTTTTATATATCAAAGATCATGGCATAGATTCAACTATCAAAGGGTACAAAGAAGGTCTTGCATATCAAAAGGAATTTGAGCAAAAATTTGGCTCCGATTGTATGCCCATGATAAAACCTGAACAGCTTTTTGAGTTTCGGGATTCTGGTAGAGATTTAGATTTGTTCCGTGCTTATATTGCTATCAAATCAATGATCGGAATGAGAAACTTTGCAACAAGCAATAAACCTGCAATCCTTTCCCGGATGATAGGGTGCAAAAGTAAAGATGCTTTTGTGTATTATACAACCAATAAATACCAAAAGAATGATCACATATTACCGACAGTTAAAAAATACTCTAAACGCTTCAATATGGATAAATTAATTCTGACTTTGGCCGAACGTCAATTTATCATGTTCGTATCAAAACCGTATGTATCCATTTTGTATTTTTCAAAATATATGGAACCTGAAGAGCTTGCAACCCTTGTCAAAGAAACAAAAAGTAAACAGGATTTAAAACAACGAATAAAAGAAGCATCAAAATTTCTTTAATATAAAAATCATACACTATGAAAAATATTAGTAAAGCAGCGAGAGAATTAAAAAACGCTTATCAAAGGGAGTGGAGAATAAAGAACCCTGACAAAAATAAACAGAACCAGATCAACTATTGGAATCGAAGAGCAGAAGCATACACAATAGAGCAGCAAGCCATTGATTTAAGCAAGTCGGGATTAACACAAAGAGAGATTGCAAAAGAGTTAAATTTGTCAGTGGGAACAGTAAACAAGTATCTGAACAAAGAATGAACAAGTATTTTATATTTCGGAACTTAATTTCAGAATGATTACAGCAAGTTTATAATGCATCAAGATTGTAGCAAGAGACACAACAAGAGGCACAACAAGAAGTACAGCAAGAAGATAGCATCTTTAATAATACTTTTAATAATACTCTTAAATAATGCTTTTTTAATAATACTAAAAAATAATACTCAAAATCTACATAAAAAATGTGAAAAACATTTTCAATGCATTTTTCTGTAACTTTTAATTCAATACGGTATTATAAAACCAACAGTACAAGGACGAAAACAACCGTAATAACACCAGTACAGAAAAAATCATTTAAGATTGGTTTTGTGAAAGAGAATAACATATTTATCAATCCAATAGATTAACCAGGTCTTTTTTTATCTGATCGTCAATTTCTCGGTAACGTGCAAATGATTTACTTCCTTCTACGTGTCCGGTCATGCTGCCAATAATATTGGGGTCTGATACTTGTTTATACATCAAACTAATAAAAGTTCTACGCGCTAAATGTGAGCTGGCTATTTTATTAAGTGGCTGTTGTTCAGGCTTGCTTGTAGTTGGATTAATTATTGTGACTTTTCGTATTAATCCTGCTAATGTGAACACGTCCTTGATTGCTTCATTATATTTTTGTTCCGAAATGAAAGGTAATAAACGACCGTCTTTATTTGATGGGTATTTATCAATAATCATTTGAGCGGTTTTACTAATCGGTACTTTTATAGTGGTTGCCTTTTCTGTTATTGTCTTATTGGCTACATACTGTATAAATCCATCAATAACATTTGAGCTTGTCAATTCGAGTAAGTCACCAACCCGGCAGCCTATTAAGCATTGGAATATAAAGATGTCTCTTTGCGCTTCTAGTTGTGGGTTGAAAGATAAATTATGATTCAGTAGCTTTGTTCTCTCATCCATGGTTAAAGAATAGGGCGTTCCATATCTACACGTTTCTATTTTATAGCCTTTGATAATAATCTTTTTGCCTCCTTTATTAATTATGATATTTTTAAAAGGATCATTTGACGTTTCGCCGCCCTCAATAGCCCAATGGTAGAACGTTTTAAATTTAGTAAACCAATTATTAACGGTGTTTTGTCCTCTTTCTTCAGGAGTTCTGCTTTCTGGAACTGCTTTGATTATTTCAGGATGCTTTTCTAAAAGCGTGTGTTCATTTATTAAATAGGTTTCTATATCTCTTAAAGTATCGCCTGTGATTGTATCTAAGGCCAACGTGAGAGTTTTATTCTTTACGGTATTCGTGTATATCTCATAACGGCGAAGTACTCTCAAAACTACCTTGAAATTATCTTTTCTTCTTTGGCTGACCTTGTGATCAGCAATGAAATTTTCAAATAATTCAAAGAATGATTTTGGTTTTTCTATTACCTGAACATGGTTTTCAGGATGTAGGAGTTTGTCGATTTCTAACTCTAATATTTTAGAAGTTACACCTTCTTTATTTTCAATATTTTTATAAGCTGATTGTATTATTTCTTTGCGGTCTACGATTGACTTATTGAATTTTTCCTTTTCTTCATTTCTGTCACGCCAAAGATTAGCTTTGATACAATCCTTTTTCTTGTCCCAGTCGTGAGGATTGACTTTGATATCTGATTTGTGATAGATCAAAATATCACGTCCATCGCTTAGACGAAAATAGACATTTGCTTCATTTCTTGGACTACGAATGTACGCTTTTATCGTTGCCATGGTTTTACAAATTGGGTAAATGGTTTTACAAATATAGGCTTTTTGTAAAACATCTATGCAATTTTATCAAAATAAATAATATGTTTTGCAATACAATTATGATGTTAAAATATTGTATAATATTGCTTTAAATAATGTTTGTGGCTATTTTACTGAGATTGTGCAATGTGTCATTATTGCAGTTTTGTATCCCTATCGAGGAGACTACAAGTAATCAGGCACTTACAAATATTTTGTAAGTGCCTTTTTGCATATAAAACAACTAAGGAAACTTTTTGTCAAAACTGGATCAGTCGGAAAACTGATTAAAAAAGCCTTATTTCATTTGTATATAGGATAATTTAGCCGTTAAAATAGATTAATCAATGAGGCAGCAAACATCTTTTGAAAGTTTGGTTAATAGTTATGTGTCACTTGATATTTTATCAATCAATCCAAATTTCACCAATAACGAAGTATTATTGTAAATTGAAACAGGACTAACTGATAAGCTCACTCAAAATGAAACGATTGAAATATTTTGATCCATCTTTACCATTATAGAGATATGCGAAGTAAATACAGTTTAGCAAATACGTTTTGATCATGTACTTCTTTACTTCCCGTCTTATTGCTCTTGTTATATATCCAATCTAATGTGATAAGATTAAATATGTTAATGAACATAAGTGCTAAGATACGACATGTTTATTTAATTCGTCAATAGCATTTAATAATCGTATAAACAACAAGGACACACAACAAAAAAAGTAAAAATAGAAGAGGGTTAGCACTTTTTATCTTTACTTTTCAATGACGGTGGCTATACAATACATTAAAGGCGGTAATGGTTGAACAATCGTCGATTTGAAAATATCAGTCGAGACTATGCATAGTTCAGAATTGCGTGCTGCTTTTCTGTATGCCGATACCGAAGTTTGGGCGGGGCAGAATGCTTGAATTACCACTGAAACCCTTATTACATTATAGTCTTTGTTGCACCTGGTGTTCTTTGTTTTCCGTCTTTTTTTATTTCAATTTACTACATCGTTTCTGTCTGCCGTACGTTTGGCTAGGCAAGCTCTTTGGCTGGTTTTGGTTGTGCGTTGGTTTTGCGCGACCAGCAAATGTGCTTGACTACTAAGCAAAGATTATTGTACACTTTCATAATATCTTACTCTTTGCTCTTTAAATAATCTAAGTTGTTCCACTTGTTCCTTATATTGTTTGTATAATCCATTCGTAGATTTTACTTGGTCTGGAAATGTCAGAGAAAAAGCATCTTTATCATTTGTGTGAATTGCACTTTCTGGAACAAATTTTTTGATTTTCTCCAATGATCTTAAATAATATGTTTCACTAATTTCACAAGCAGTAAGACTTAACCCCGCTTTATAACAGGCAATAGCAATAGTTCCACTTCCTAAATGAGTATCCAGTATCATGTCCCCTTTTTTAGCATACATATTCAAAAGCCAGTCGTATAGCTCAATTGGTTTTTGTGTAGGATGAATTTTATTTCTGTTTTTTCTAACACTAAATCTGAAAATTTTTGATGGTCTGTCTAACGATGACCAAGCCATTTCAGCCATCGAAAAATTATTCAATGTTTCGGGCTGATTTTTATCCCAAATTATGAAACCTTTATTATATTCACTTCTTGCCCAAAGTTGTCCAAAATAGTTCCCACCCCAAATAATTTGATTTTTTGAAACCCGAAACAACTCATTAAAATACTCGTTATTGGGTTTTACATCCCATTGACTGTATTCGTCCATATTAAACTTGTAATCTCCACCTCTTTTGGTTTTGTTCAAAATACCATAAGGAGGATCAACTATTGCAAGGTCAAAATATTTATCAGGATACCTTGCCATTAATTCCATATTATTTTCTCTTGTAATTGTAATCATAGAAAATTTTAACTTTTGATTGCAAACCTTGAAATAGTCAAGTCTGAAATATTTTTACTAATATCTTTGCCAAGATTATTGACAATAATGCTGTCAAAATCTTCATAGTCTATTTCTCTCACGTCGTTGTCAATACAGTTGTACAGATATTCAGAAAAAGTGTTTGCGCGAATAATTACAATTGGACTTGTACGTATGTCTTGAAGCACAGCAGGGACATATCTTGGTGTAACAACAATAGTATATACACCCCCTATCTTTTCACGATGCCCTTCTAATCTACCAGAGTTAATCAATGATAATTTATTTTTAGTTGATTTAGCATCGACTGCAAACTTTTTGTTTTTAGTAATATATAAACATTCAATGTCTGTATTTCCGGCTCCACCTATTTTTTCAGCTTTAACATTGTGAAACATATTTAATCCATCAGTTAATGCATCTTCAAAAAGATAGGCTTCTGCACCTTCATTATTATTTGCGTATTGCTCAATAAGTTTAGGGAGATTAAGTAACTCAAATTTAATATCGTCTGCAAGTTCTCCGATTTCTATCAGAAGGGACTTTGGATAGAAACTGTAAATCTCTTTAATAACATCAATTTTCAGACGTTCCGGGTCGTTGAGCAATAATGGTTTTTCTAAAAATGAGTATTCGTTTTGTAACTGCTCAACTAAATTTTTCAGATTAGAGGGGATAGAAACTTCGTTTCTTGTTATTTTTCTGAAAGTATTTGTAATTCCATGTTGCAATTTGCATATTACAACTCCCCTTTTCTTGTTCAAGACACCTGCACTTTCAAATAAGGTTGAAACATAATAATCCCATTCGTAAGCTGAATTTACAAAAGCGTGTCGGTCTTTCTGGAATTTTTGTGCAAGTTCTTTGTCTGAAAGTTTTCGTAATTCCAACAGTTTTTTTACCAAATAATTGTAAGAGGCTTTTGTTGCTTCTTTAAAAAAAACAACAGAATATGCAACTTCAAAAGCAAAAAGTTTATTGGAAAGTTTGGGTTCTAACAAAAGTCTGTAAATCAAGCGAAATGGATAAAGTTGAAACTCGTTGTCCGTTCCGCTGTGTGGGTGCTGATATTGAACAGCCCAAAGCATTGTAAGAAAAATTTTGGCTGCTTTTACTTTGTCATCAGCGTGCTTCAAAAACAAGTTTCCAAGCGGACTGAACAAAAATCTGTCTTGTCCATCAACTTTGGCTTGATAGCCAAACATATAATATGAAAGTTGATTGATTTTGTGATTAATCGCATCAAGTGGTAATTCAGGGTTTCGTTCATTATATAAACCCAATTCTCTTAATTTTAAATTGAGTTTAGTTTTATCGTTTTTTGAAATTCCTGTTTTTGTGTACGACTTTAAAAATTCAGCAACAGTACAAAGTTTATTAAAATCCCTTGTGTGTCGGTACAAAATCCATTTTTTACTATCTATTCTCAAAGTCATTTTATTGGTTTATTTGAGCAACAATATTCTTAATTAAAAGTGGTGGAATACATTCTCCAATACACTTTCTGATAAGTAACTCAGGAGTGTTGTCAGGGATATTCCAATCTTGCGGAAGCGAAGATAACAACATTAACTCCAAAGGTGTTAAGACTCTTGCATCAGAATAAATTCCGTTCTCTAATTTCCTGCCAGGGTGTACGTTTAGTTGAGAACTGATTGCATCATTCCGCATTGTAATGGTTGGGGCAGGTTCATCCCATTTAATTCGTCTGTATGTTGTATTATAGCTTTTAACTTTCTCACCATTGGGTTTTACAGGAAAATATTTGTCATTTTCAAACGCTGTTTTTCCTGTTGGTGTGTGCTTCATCCATTCAATATGGTTGTTTGAATGTTTCCTGGCAAAATGCCATTTGATTTTTGATTTTTGTCCTGCTTCAATACTAGGCAAAGAACCAATTTTATCTTCAACAGTTATGATTTCTTTTGATTTAATTGGCTGCCCCCATTTTTTGCCTTTACAATATAATTTTATAATCGCTCTTGTTCGTCTTTGAGCTACACCATATTCGGCAGCATCATAAACGTGTGCTTCAATATTGTATTCTTTACCAAAAATGAGATTTAAGATTTCAGTTATTTTCAAGTGTTGGTTTTTGTAAGGCAATACCATTTTGAAAAATGTCGGCACATTTTCTATTAGTACAAAATCAGGGGATTTTAACTTGATAAAATCAATAATCTTAAAAACAAGATAGTTCCTTTCATCTTTGAGCATTTGCTCTAAGTTTCTGTTTTTTCCAGCAACACTCATACCTTGACAAGGTGGGGAAGCTATTAAAAAATCTAATTTTTCGGGTGTGCTTTTTACGAGTGCTTTAAAAACTTTATCATCTAATATGTTTCCTGCAATCATATTAGAATTAGGATACAAAGCCTGATACAAATCAGCCCTTTCCTGAACTAATTCATTAGCAGCAACAATATTTATTCCTACTTCTTCAAAGTATGTTTCTGCTATGCCTGCACTTGAAAATAAAGATGCTCCAATCATTATTAAAAATTAATTATTCCTTGTTGTAATTTTTTAGTTCTAAAATAATTTGCTTTTTCTTCAGCAAGTTTCATCAATTCTTTGGTATCATTTTCTTTGTATAGAATATTTGCAATCTTTTCGCTATTTAATTCCTTTTCAAGTAGCTTTAGGTCTATTTTGAAAAAATAAGATAGTTTTGGTAAAATTTCTTCTGGTACATTTCTTTTACAATTCTCAATCTTTGATAAAGTGGATTGGTCAATATCTAATGCTGCTGCAAGCTTGGTTAGAGTTAAACCGTTTTCAACTCTTAAATTGTGTATGTATTCTCCAAATGTTTCTTTCATTATCTTGATTTTTTCACCTTGACGATTTTGTCAAAAATACATCTTTTTTCAAAGCAAATCAAATTTTTCTACATAGGGGGCGGCGGGTGGCTTGGATGTGTTGGGCAATAAAACAACTTTTTTGCAAGCTGAAGTATCGGCATGTGCATCAAGGCTTGTAAATGTGTTGTTTTGAGCGTTGGATTATTATTTCTCCTTTTTAATAGCAAATTGTCAGTTATCTCTGTCTTTAATACTTGGCGGTAATTGTAAAGCTAAGTTCTTTATTTTTAAATGTCAATAAAACCCCGATTTATTGTACGAGTCCTCCTCTTTTTTGGATGAACAGCACAATTATTTTTCAAAACCGTTTTCAACAATACCTGTCCTAGTCATTTATTGTTTTTTTTGCTTATTTGAAAGAACATTTAAGAGCGTTTCTTTTGTTTGCGGAATAATCTTTTGCTAAAACAAAAAAAATCACTAAATCGCATACTTTGTATGTTTTCATTGTTAGCTCATTTTTCACTTAGGATGTTTTTGATTTGAATAAACAACAGAGGAAACATTGGATAAGTCGGAAAAGTTGGGGTAAGTCCCTTTTGTCTTTCTAATCCTGGCGAGATTTCAACTGGTTAGTGCAATAATCACGAACGGATAAACCCGATTCCAGAAACCCATCATAGATGGTTAGAAATTGTTTCGCTTTTAACATCGCTTGGTTTTAATTGGAAGTCTAAACTTAAAACCAAAAAAAGCAATTCAAAATACGGGGTTCTCCGAATGCTTACGATACTTCGTCCTAAAACAGGGGGGCATACAATAAGTATGTTATTTGCTTGCTTTCTGAAAAATGACTATTTAACTATAGAAAAAATATCAGCTAAAAAAAAAATAATTAAAATTACAAACATCGAATTTTACAATTGGAGGGCGATTTTGATGATCTATAATTCAAAGCCAAGGGCATTATGAGCGAAGATTTTGACACCGAAGAAGAAGAAGAGAGAAAAAGATTTTTTCAAAAATCACCTCAAAGAGCGAAACTGCTTTTATCTCTGGACGAAAGAGACATTAAAACAATTGTTGAATCATTGGAAATAAAGATCATTAAAGAATTATATGATAAAACAGATGAAATGTTGTCTTATGGCACTCCAGTACCTAGGTATCAAGAATGGATAAAAATGGCCAAAAAAAGACGTATTGAGCTCATTACTACTGCAAGGCATCCCATCATGAATAGCATTCGCAGGGAACTAATTCAGCCTTTAGAGGCGGTAAAAAAGGCATTAGAAGGCACTTCGATTCCTGTTTCTGAAATTGAAGAAACTTTAAAATACTACAACAATCTTATCAGAAGATTGAGATTTGAGGAAGAAAAATAATATCAAGTAAAAATAATTGGTATTTGGTCTTTACAATTTAGAATCAATACTCAATAATCTCAATGCGAAGCATCTCGCTGTCAAAAATCAAATACTAAACCCGGTAGAACACTATATCCCGATTGGAGGTATTTTTCGGACACAAAAAAAGCTAGCACTTTACTGTAAGCATAACGCACATTTTTAAGAGCACCGATTTTTCAATTATAAAAAGAATAATCCAGATCAATGATATAATACCCCTTATTCTTTAACTAGAATAGGGCTTTTTTAATGGGTTTTAATGAATTGTTTTATAAACAAAAACCAATTACTTGATTATTAGTAGTTGGTTTTTCTTTTTTAGTTGATTTGCACAACATTTGTAAAAGATGTTTATGGAATGTGGTGGTTTACCAAAGTTTCTTTTTCTATCTGATCTCTTCCGTACCATCTTTATGTAACGCAAACCGACCTCGTGTGCGTGGATGTGCCTGACTATCACTTGGCCATGGCCAGCCTCCAAACGTTGTTCTTCGGTAATCGTCTATGGCCTGTTCGATTTCTGCCTTTGTATTCATGACAAATGGCCCGTATTGTGCAATTGGTTCTAAAATGGGTTTCCCCTGTAATAATAGAAGATAACTTGTAGAATCACTATTCTCTATTATCACTTGTTCATTTGCTTTTAACTCAATTGCTTGATTCGAAGAGACCAAAATGCCATTAATAGTAAGAGAAGATCCTTTATAGAAATATAACATCCGATTTACTTGTGCACTTGCTACCGGTAATTCCCACTTAGCACCATCGTCTATTTGAATGGTCCAGATTGCAACTTCATTTTCAGGATCGGCAGCCCATGAATCCGGTGCGGGCGGGAGCGCAGCTACATTGGCGATGGACCCAGCAATTACATTGACGATAACTGATTTCCCATTTTCATCCGTTGTTTTATAGTCTGGAATGTCTTCGGTCCAAAGCATTTTAAAATGTGGGTCTGCAAACTTTTTAGATTTTGGTAGATTAAGCCAAATCTGAAACAATTCCAGTGGATTTTCTCCTTCTATGTTAAGCAGAGGGAACATCTCACTGTGTTGCAGGCCTGATCCTGCTGTCATCCATTGTACATCTCCTTTGCCATACCTGCCTGCCTGTCCGTGTGAATCGGAATGATCAACAAATCCTTTGTTTACTATGGAAATAGTTTCAAATCCACGGTGTGGATGTACCGGAAATCCTGGAATCGTGTCACCATGATACATTCGCCAACCATCTTTAGCGGTAAAATCATTGCCGATATTTCTTCCTCTGAGCGATGCTGCCGGACCCATTTCTTCGTTTCCTGCCGGATAATTATCGAGATGATGTGCGAAAAAGAGGAAGGGATTTATAACGGGCCACAAAGATTCAAGTGGTTTTATACTGATAATAACATCTTTTTTCATAATTGTCGATTTACGATTTTCTTTTTGTCATTGTAAAAAATGTGATAGCCATGAAAAACATTATGTTTTCATAGATTCTTTTATTATCAACACTTCAGCATCCTGCAAGTTTACTTTGATGAAAATTTTATCTACGTTTTAAATAGAATCATTCATGTTATGCTTGAAATACATGTGAACCTAAACAAAAATGTTTATAATAATGTTATATCAATTAATTGTATGGATGGTTAAATCTATCCATTTTTGTTGAACACTGTTATTGAAAACTTGTTTTTTAATATTTAAAATCATAATTTATGGCAACAACAGAAATTTCTAAAACAAGACAAATTACTGCATGGGTGATTGCAGGTTTATTGACTGCCCTCTTTTTGTTTAGTGCAACTGGTAAACTGGTTTTACAACCTGAACAGATGGATAAATTGCATCTGGCAAATTGGCGTGTTATCATTGCCATTGGTGAAATTGTTTCATCCCTATTGTTCTTATTACCAAGGACAAATATATACGGGACATTATTACTAAGTGCTTATATGGGAGGCGCTATTATCATTCATATGACAGGGGGACTTAGTATTGTAATGCCGTCCGTTGTACTTATCCTTGTTTGGGTTGTGGGATTTCTTAGAAACCCTGAACTATTAAAGAAGTAGTATTGGCAACGTATGAGTACAATCAGCGTTAAAATATTACAATCAAAAATAACTGAAATAAGCTCAGGAAAAAGGAGATTTAACCTCAAAGAAATATCAGGAAGTGTTGGCTAAAATGCTGAAGGATAGTAGAGCGGATGAAATAGAATGGGTGATGAATTATCATAAAAAAGGTGATAGTACAAGCTAAAAACAATCGACAAATTTTCTTGCGACGACTTAAGATTGATGATATTGATCGATTGTTTCAATATCTTCAGAATTTAAGTGATGAAACCAGAAAACGATTTGGCCCTCACCATTTCGATAGACAATCTATTATTGATTTCTATATAAATGTAGATGAACATCTTGGCTATGTTGCTCTGGATATCGATACTTCAGAATTGATAGCATATTCAATCATTAGAATTGGTTATCTGGAGCACGATCGTTTCCGGTTACAGTCGTATGGTTTGAGTCTTGACAATAAAACGGATTGTACTTTTGCTCCATCTGTTGCCGATGCATGGCAAAGTTGTGGCGTTGGAGATCATTTATTTAGATTTATATGTACTGAATTAAAAGGCTATGGTATCCAGCGAGTAATATTATGGGGTGGCGTTCAATGTGATAACGAAAAAGCTGTAAACTTTTATTATAAAAACGGGTTTAGAACATTAGGTCATTTTGAATATCATGGTCAGAACATGGATATGATTTTAGAAAATCTATAGTTTTATTAAAAGTTGAATATATGAGAATAGTGCACATTATTCCGGGATCAGGTGGCAGCTTTTATTGTGGAAATTGTTTACGCGATAGTAAATATGTACCTGCTTTAAAAGATCTGGGTCATGAAGTTGTGAAAATTCCTATGTATCTTCCCCTTTTCTCGCATGATGCTAGTAATAACGGAATTCCTGTCTTTTATGGTGCAGTGAGTATCTATTTGAAACAGTTATACCCTATATTCAGAAATGCTCCATCATGGATTGATAAACTGCTTAACACAGGTCCTGTTTTAAAACTGGCTGCCCGATTTGCTGGTTCTACTAATGCTGCTGGATTAGAGGAAATGACGGTATCCATGTTGCTGGGAGAGAATGGACAGCAAAAGGAAGAGCTGGAACGAATGGTGGATTGGATTGAAGAACATTACCAACCTGATATTATTCACTTATCCAATGCTTTACTACTTGGTCTTGCGCATCGTATTAAAGAACGATTAAATACAACACTGATTTGTTCATTACAGGATGAAGATGTATGGGTTGATGTGATGGCGCCTGTTTATCGCAATCGGGTTTGGAAATTGATGCAAGATAATGTTCAGTATGTTGATGGCTTTATTGCAGTTAGTGATTTCTATGCTGCACGGATGAAAGAGCAGATGATGATACCCAACGAGAAACTCAGAACCGTCCACATTGGTGTAGCCCCGGATGATTATACATCTCTGTTACCTTCTGAAAAGAAAAGAGCGGTCGGTTATATTTCTCGTTTATGTCATGATAATGGATTAGATATTCTGGTCGATGCGTTTATTGAATTAAAGGGACGACAGGGATTTGAGGATGTTCGGTTAATCATTACCGGTGGTTCTACTGGCGATGATACTATATATATCAGAGATCTTAAAAATAAACTGGTAAAAAGTAAAAACAGTGGTGATGTAGTTTTCCATGATTCATTTGGGGATGAAGGGAAGAAACAATTTTTTGAAAGTGTATCCTTAATATCAGTTCCGGTTAGAAATGGTGAAGCTTTCGGAATATATCTGCTCGAATCCATGGCCTCAGGTGTTCCTGTTATTCAGCCAGCTTTAGGTGCCTTTCCTGAAATCATAAATATAGCAGGAGGTGGATTAGTATACGAACCTAATCAATCTATGCCTTTAGCTGATATGCTGGCTGAAATCTTGTCAGAACCTGAGACGCTGGATGCTTTGAGTATTGCTGGCAAATCAGGTGTTTCAACGTCATTTAATATACATAAACAAGCTCTTGAAATGGTTAATGCTTACAAGTCCTTTCTTAAATAGTTGTTTTTTGATTAATAAATATCCAATCTACCCGATGACTTGATTTGCTCCCGAATAAAATTATTAAACTCAGTTTGATTCAAGAGGTTTTCAAGGTCTATATGCAATCTGTAGCGCCAATAGTGGTTAGGGTTTCCAGGTTGATTTATCCTCTCAGCATTTGCATTGGGCAGACGCAGTTTCTCATCCATTCCTAGTAAGTCCTGAATTGGAAAAACAGCCCACATACTTGGTGAATGTAGATGTTGAATAATTATTTGACGGACGATATCCGTTGAACACAGTCCAGGTGAAGAACCATAATTGCCAAGTATTTCATTGTAAAATCGTTGCGATCGTCCTCCATCTTCTTCCCACCAGCCACGAATAGTAGAAGTATCATGTGAAGAAGGAGTTGCTACTGATAAGTAGGGATAGTTAGCCGGATGACCAAAAGCTGTTTTTGGATCCTTAGGCATTCGTTGTACTTCAAGACTTAGAATCCCCATTTCATTCATCACACTTGGAACACAGGCCGGTACCATTCCTAAATCTTCACCACAAAGCAACATATTAGTGGCTTTTTTGATAATAGGAAGTTTGGTCATTGCTTTTTCCCGCCAGAACTCTTCGTTACGATGATAGAAATAATCAATATATAATTCGTTGATGTAATGTTTGTTTTGATTATCAAGTTCCTGGTATGAACGGGTGAAATGAAGTGTATTACGTGGATAGAATGCATTCCCTCCTGTGCCGGGAGCATATAAAAATATTACTTCTGATATGAGTGAATTTAAACCCTGTGAAATTCTTTCGAGACGATTTCTCATTTCTGGACTTGCATCGGGTTCGGGAGATAGTCTTTCTTCTACTTTTCGTTGTGTGTCATAATCTGGATGTAGATTATATCGCCCATATTCATATTCAACTAAATAATTGGATTTTACAAAATCAGTTAGATCACCAAAACGTTCCCAAAGGAAATGCTCACGAATATAAGGCTGACACATTCTCCTTTCATCGAACCAGATCCCACGGTTTTGTAATTCGTCGCGATAATAGGGGATACTGGGATTGAAATATCCCATTAGCCCTTCTACCTGTGTAGCTGGAATCTCCCATATACGGAAAAAGCCAAGGATATGGTCGATTCTGAAGGCATCAAAATATTCTGAAAGTTGGCGAAGGCGTTGTTGCCACCATGCATAATTATCTTTTGCCATCTCTTCCCAATTATAGGTTGGAAAACGCCAGTTCTGTCCCTTCGTTGAAAAATCATCTGGAGGGGCGCCAGCCTGACAATCCATGTGATATAATTGAGGAAGGAGCCAGGCATCAACGCTGTTGCGATATATGCCTATAGGTATGTCGCCTTTGAGCACAACACCTTTTGATCTGGCATATTCTGATGATTCAAGTAGCTGTTTGTGCGCATGATACTGAATGAAGTAATGAACTGCAATATCGTCATAATGGGGAGCTTCTTTGTTAGTTAGTTGAGCCATGAGATAATCTGATGCTTTACTGTATTCGCCCCATTGGTTAAAGTCGGGTGTGTTGAAAAGGTCGCGCAGATATGAAAATGCTGCATAGGGTCTGAGCCAATGTTCATTTTTATCAAAAAATGAAAGGAATTCAGGATCATTTAGAAATTCGTTCTTGGTCTGATCATAAATAAGTTTAAAGAATCTTGACTTCAGAGCCATCACTGCTTCATAATCTATTTTTTCAAGCGAGTTAAGGTAAGTCGCATGTTCTTCAATAATCTGTTGGCTAATACCGGCATTTAGTTTTCCTATTTCTAATAGGTTGATATAAATAGGGTGTAAGGCAAAGACCGAGATAGCAGCATAGGGGTAAGAATCCTGCCATGTATGACGGGCGACAGTATCATTAACTGGTAAAATCTGGATGAGTCGGATACCAACTTTGTTAGCCCAATCAACTAATAACTTTAAGTCTGTAAACTCTCCAACGCCATAACCTTGTTTGCGCCGTAACGCGAAAACAGGAATAGCAATTCCGGTACCTTTCCATTGATCGAGTGGAAAGTCAAACTTTTCATCACCAATTTCTATGATATCAGGTGTTTTCCCTTCTGGGAGATTAATAGTCCGTTCAGTTACATTTTCCCAAAATTCAGTTTCGCCTTTTTCGTTCTGAATCATATATTTGTAATGAATCGGAAACTCGGATATATTTACATTAACTTCTCCTATCCATTCCGGATAATCAGGATTTCCAAGTGGTACCGCCTTTTCTTCAGTCCAATTTCCAAGTGCTTTTGCACTTCCTGCTACTGCAACTCTGTGACCTGGTTTTATACGAATGACGTTGGGTTTTAATTTTAAGACGATAGTGTCTTTACTCTTTGTCGCTTTACTTTTCGGTGCTTTAAAGAGTTCCCCAGGTTTAAGAATAGTATTTTTAAATGCGGAGGAGTGCAATGCAAAATCGGGATCAGACATTGGTCGCCAGTGGTCTACTAGTAAGATGGTTTTGTCTGGTCTCTTTTCGGATCTGAAAACACGATCAGGGCCCCACTCTTCAATGATATGGTTTGAGTTATCATCTTTGACAAGATACCGGTATTGAAAATCGGCATCTGTATCTAACTCTATCTGAAATGTCCAACGTCCGGATTGAATATCCTGTAGCGACATAATCTGTGCATTTTGTAATAAACCACCTCCCAAAGACGGTAATGAGCCAACAATCATTAACTGTTGACCAAAATGCGTTATATACTCAATTTGAAACTGAACCAACATAATTTTGAATATTTATGATGGTTTGAAAATAGTGTTTTTTTGGTTTCAAGTTGAAAAATTCAAAAAAATAATGATCGTATTTATTGCTGTTTTTTTTGAACTTTTAGTTAATATTTTGACTCTAAAAAGTTAGAATCCTCTTGCAAATAAAGCCCAAAGAGTTTCACTGATTTCGTTCCATTTATACATGGCACTATAGGCAAAATGATTGGTGTAATTAGTTAAAAATTCTTTGTATTTTAATTCTTTTACTCCAACCTCTTTATCCTTATACAATTCAAGGGCTCTTTTTTGAACCATCGGAAGTTCTTCAAAAGCTGTATTCTCAAATTCATTAACGCCTTCTTCTATATATTTACGAGCTATGCCCCATTTTACGGTAGCCAGTTTATTGGCTTTTCTGAACCACCAACCTGCAGCATCTTCTCTAAAGCGATGTTGCATACAAATATTAAAACTTTTTGGTAGAGTGAGGTTTCCCGAAAAGATAGGAAATCGGGGACTCTCTCCAGGGTTATCGAATGAAAACCAGGCAACTCCACCGATCTCATCCGGTAACCAATCGCGCAATTGAATGATGTGTGAGTATGAACATTGCGGAACAGCTATTGTACGTTGACGTTCAACAGATCCTGGCTTGAGTTCATTGAATAGTGTTCGGGTGTCGGGAGATAAAAATGGATTAGCGACAGGACTCATGATCTTTTCTTCAACCAGTTCACCTTTGTCATTTTTTGTTTTCTGTGTGACCATTAGATTTTTGGTCGCATCATAAGGAGACCCTTCATAAGTGGTACGATAGAATCTCATCACATCGCGTACCGATATTTTGCTCTCAGGTTTAACAGAGAAGGGCAGTTCGTCTGCTTCAAATTTAAGTTGAAGTGATGGCGCCAAACTGGATAGAACAAAAAACTCGCGGATACCAAATGGTTTCCCACCACTATAAGCTTTCCAGAATTTAAAAGGTTCTTTTCCATCCCACCATCCCATCTTTTGTGCAAGTGTAGTCACATTATCGGATGCCATGAAATGGTCTGTATCTTTTAAATCCAATATGCCAATACGTGGAATATTGGCAGAGATACCAACATGGTCATCTGGAATTCGTTGAGCTGCCCAAACAGCTCCAATCTCATCAGTGCCACTTCCAAATATCTCTAGTTGCCATACTTCTCGTTTGTCAGCAATAGTAATACATTCACCCCAGTCTGCATAGCCATATTGTTTTACTAGTTTTCCGATTAAACTTATAGCATCACGTGCATTTGTACAACGCTGTAAAACTATTTTTTCCAACTCCTCAATCAAGAAAAGACCTTTTGTATTAACCAACTCCTTTTTGCCGGTAATGGTTGATTCTCCGATGCCTAATTGTTTCTCATTTAAACAGGGATATGCTGTGTTGAGGTATGCAAAGGTTTCTTCAACATCAGGTATTTCGCCTTTGTTAATCATTGTTGTGGAGTCGAAAATACTTTCGGTATGTAATGTACCCCAGTAGATTTTCATTTTACTATCTGGCTTGTTTTTTTTATGTGCAACAATATTTAACCATGTTCGGTAATTTGAATCACATGAATGACTGGTGATTACAGATCCATCGGTAGATGCTTTTCGGCCTACCATAATACTGGTGCAACTTTCGGCTATTCCATCTTCATCTAATTGAAGCTGTTGTGCATTTGCAATCAAAGAAAAAGAGCCACAAAGAACAGTTGTAAAATAGAAAATCAAGTGTTTGAAGTTCATGCTTTGGGTGATGTATGAAGGTTAATTTAAATTTCTTTCAAGTATATGAAAAAAACCGACAGCTTCAATTTTAGAAATGGATAAACTCGTTTTTTAGGCAAGCTTTTAGTAAAGTTAGAAAAAAAATATATTTTATACTTCTTAACGCCATCGATTGCACTTTTCTTTATATTTGGAAGATAAACAACCGCAATATGTCAACCCGAAGAGATTTTATCAAGAAATCGGCCATTGCTTCTGCAGGTATTGCAATAGGGGGGCTAGGCTTTTCATCCAAGAGTTATGGACGAATTAGAGGATCAAACGACAGAGTTCAACTAGCTATTCTTGGTTTCTCTGATCGATTTAAAGATACATTGGGCCCTTGTGTCTTAAATCATGCAAATAACCTTAATTTTGAATTTGTCTCTGTTTGCGACCTATGGAGTATTCGCAGAGAGGCTGGTCTGAAATGGGTGCTAGATAAAACAGGTCATAAAATTAATTCTGCTATTAATACAGATGAGTTGTGGAAGCAGAAACCCGATGCTGTTATTATCTCCACTGCTGATTTTCAGCATGCATTATTGGCGGCAGAGGCCGTCAGAGCCGGATGTGATGTGTATTGCGAAAAGCCCTTCGCTGAGACAATGGATGATGCAAACTTTGCATTAAAGGCTGTAAAAGAGACAGGCAGAGTATTGCAAGTAGGTTCTCAACGTCGCTCAGGACCAAACTATCAGGCTGCTCACGACTATATTCAGAGTGGAAAATTTGGAAAGATTGTAGGTGTCGAAATGACTTGGAATGTTAATCAGCCTGGTAGATGGAGACGTCCCGCTCTTGTAAGTACGATAAAAGAGAAGGATACCGATTGGAAACGATTTTTAATGAATCGTCCTTTCGAAGAGTGGGATCCAAGAAAATATTTAGAGTACCGTTTGTTCTGGCCTTATTCGTCAGGAATACCCGGACAGTGGATGGCTCATCAAATTGATACGGTGCACTGGTTTTCGCATCTGAATTATCCCAGATCGGTTGCTGCCAACGGTGGTATCTATCTGTGGAACGATGGACGCAAAAATTATGATTCGATGACAGCCGTATTTGATTATGGTTCTGCTGAAAATCCAGCTGATGGGTTTGAAGTAATATATTCATCAAGACAAACTAATTCAGCTGGAGAAACAAAAGAAGTTTATTTTTCGAATGGAGGGAAATTAGATCTTTCTACCAATAAAATCACTTCGGAAGGAGGATTGAGTGAACGTTATGCAAAAGAGATGGGTATGAAATCTTTCTTACTAGACGAGATGTCACTACCCGATATCAAGGTTGAGACAGGCGCTAGTATGGGTGGAGATCCATTGACAAGTCTTCACATGAGGAATTGGATGGAATGTATTCGAAATAGAAACCCCAAGACAAATGCACCTGTTGAGGCTGGATATAATCATTCTGTTGCAAACATAATGTGTACAGCTGCTTTACGAACCGGACAGAAGGTTGTCTTTGATCCTAAAACCAAGCAGGTAATGGCTGGCAATAAAGTTTTTAAATATTAACATTTCTTGCGAACGCTTCATGCTCATTGCATGAAGCGTTGACTTTCTTAACGCAAGTACTTGAAAAATATAATTCTTTGTGTTTTATTATACTATTTTAAAGATGAAATCTTATTCCAGTATCAAATCTTATTGGCCTGCGCATAAACTGTTTCTCAGTTTTCTTGTGCTGTTCTTATTTTGTTTTTCTGTTTCTTTAGGTGCAAAGAAGTTGCCTATTAAACCTAGATATTTCACATTAGGCGTTTGTCAGAAGGCAGAAAATAGTCAATTAGCAAAGAATTTAGGCTTTGATTATATTGAATGTAGTGTAGGTGATTTATTAGCACCTACACAATCTGAAAATGTATTTCGCAGTAAATTGGATTTGATCAGGGAGAGTGGGTTTGAAGTCTATTCTTGCAATAGTTTTATTCCTGGATCTTTGCGTTGTGTGGGGGCTGATGCAGTACCTGATAAAATAATAGAATTTGCTACGATTGCTTTAGAAAGGGCTAAAGAGGCTGGTATTAAAATTATTGTCTTTGGCAGTGGGGCCTCTAGAAAAATTCCGGAGGGATTTGATAAACAAACAGCCCGAAAACAGTTTGTGGATTTGTTAAAACGATTAGGTCCGATTGCCATGATAAATGGAGTTACCATTGCTATTGAACCTTTAAATAGTAAGGAAACAAACTTTATTAATACTGTAATCGAAGGTTGTGAAATAGCAAAAGAGGTAAATCATAAAAATATAAAGGTGTTAGCTGATTTTTACCATATGAATGTAGAGGGTGAATCTGCTGAATCTATTGTGACTGCTGGTAAATTATTGGTTCATTGTCATATTGCCGAAACAGCTAAACGTGCTGCTCCGGGAGTGAGTAAGGAGTGTTTTCTGCCATTTTTCAAAGCACTACGCAAAATAAAATACCAAGGTCGAATATCAATAGAATGTGGCTGGACTGATTTTGAGAAACAGGCTCCGGAGGCCATCCAGATTTTGCACTCTCAGCAGGATTCATTGAATAATACAACTGTTTTATAAAATTGAAGCGAGTTCAGTGTGAACCCGCTTCATCGTCAATATAACAACAAAACAGAAAAAGACTACTCTATTTTTGTTTTTATTATTCTGCAACCAAATATTCTGCCGGCTGTTTTTTTGTAATTTGCCTCAACGCGGATAGTAACTTTTGTTTTATTTTGAGTGACTTCTGATGGAATAGGATAAGTGAAATCATAGAATTTTCCGGCCTTGCCACCGCCCCATTCAACAGTTGTGAACTTAACACCATCAATGAGGATGTCAAACTTCCTGTCTTTATCATCGCCAATATAAGTCAACAATAAGCTATTATTTTTATCAGGTTGTGTCTTTATTTCGAAAGAAAAGAAATTTCCTGGTCTGGCTTCACGACCTGTTCTGCCTAATGCTTCATCAACATAAGACTGAGCGCTCGATTGCAGATTATGATCGCGTTCGGGCTGCATCTCTCCAATTCTGAAATTATCAATAGTGCTTTCTTCAATCTCTTTTTGGTGTTTCTTATCGGCTTCATATTCAGCTTGGCGAGAAGTCCATTCTGTTGAGGTGAAAAAATCGAAATAGACACTATAGTGTTGATCGTAGGAGCCATAAAATGGTCTCAATAATGGATCGAAAGGTTTTCCTACACCAACCATTTTAAATGTTAATGGCTCATTCTCTACTGGTTTGATCCAATTGTTTATGTTACGATCATCAGTTAGCAAAACAGGAGTTCCTACTAAAGGATCGGGCGTCTCTTTTCCTAATTGTCCGGCTAAAACGATAGGTCCGTATAAAAAGGCTACACGGTTTGGATTATCAGGAATACTCTCTGTATGAAGGTTCATCGGTAACGTGATTTCTACCTTATCATTTGTTTTCCATTTATGATTAATAACCAGATATCCGTCTTTATTTGACGATGTTGAGATTACTTCCCCGTTCACTTTCACAACTACTCCATTGGCTGCCCATTTTGGATTTCTTAGATATAATGGAAATTGTTTAGGTGTTTTAGTTATAAATGTTAAACTTGATTTATTGCTTTGGGGAAACTTGGTCTCCTGTTTAATGGTGATCCCTTTCTCTTTCCAATTTAATATGGATGGAATAAACAGATTTACATACAAACCACCATCTTTCGCCTGATAATAAATACTCTCTACATATTTACTGTGATTCTCCATTCCTGTACCTACACAGCATGTAAAAGTGTTAAATTGATCACTAAACTGTTTCTGTGTTCCCATACGGAGTGGTACAAAATAACACATCATTCCATCTGTTGGGTTTTGTGAAGAGAGAATATGGTTATAGAGCGCTCTTTCATAATAATCTGCTAAATCCTGACTAGGCTGCCAACAAAAAAGATGCATACTAAGCTTCAGCATATTATAGGTGTTGCATGTTTCGCAGGTATTATCGCTTAATCTGTCGTTTAGCTTGTCTTCTTCTCCACAATATTCGTAGCTACTATTACCGCCAATGACATAAGAGTGATGATGAACCATTGTTTTCCAAAAGAAGGAGGCAATGGTTTTATCTGAAGGAGTATTAGTTACTTCATAACTTCTGGCCGAACCAATTGCTTTGGGTACATTCGTGTTTGAGTGTTTGCCCGGCATTGGGTCAATTTCTTTAGCCAATTGGCCCATTACAAACTCATCATTGAATTTGCGGGAGAGATCCAGATATTTTTTATTTCCAGTAATAGCATAAATATTTACTAAAACATCATTCATTCCTCCATATTCGCAATTTAACATTTTAAGACGTTGCTCTTCTGTTAGATTCTTTACGATGTTATGGGTCCAGTCAGCCATTTTTATTACCACTTGTAATGCTTTCTGATTGTCGCAATATAGGTACGCGTCAATCAATCCAGCCATCACCTTGTGGACCGTATACCATGGAGACCATCCTCCATTTAAATCGAAGCCTCCTGATTTGATAATACCTCTTGATACTCTATTAAAGAGTGTGTCTTCATTAGGAATAGCTCCGACGTAACCTGTTTTACGCGCTTTTTGACAACGTTCGAGTTCGTCAACAATATAGTCAGAACGTTTTTTGAATTCAGGATTTCCAGATGTTATAGCAAATATCGAACATGCTGAAAGATAATGTCCAAGGGTGTGACCGGAAAGCCCCTCGCTTTCCCATCCTCCATAAACATCACCTTTGGTGGGTAAGCCTGCATTTTTATAAAATCTATGCAATAAACGATTGGGATCGACCAGTAAAAGGTATGCAGCATCTTTATCCATAGCATTTTTAAAAATACTACCATCCAGTAATTTTACATCACGGATATTAAATGCGGTTGCTTTTAAGTCGATGACTGGAGCGATTTTGAATTTTGTAGTGTGCTTTTCGGGAGCATAGGATTGCGCCTGAATTAAAAACGACAAGAGTGTGAAAGTCGTAAGTAATAATATTTTCTTCATTTATGTAATTATTTGGATTATATTAAAGTGGGTGTCTGATTTTACTTGTATGCCAAATTCATTAGCATAACAATAATTTTATTTGTTTTTAAACTTAATAGATGTTTGATAGTGCCTTTATTTCAAATGAAGATGAAACTGTTTTTAATGGATTACTTTCTGAGATGGCTGTTAGTGTCACTTTGGCAGAGCCAGAACATCTTTTTTTGTTTGATAAAAATATCGATATTTTTTCTGTGCTACCTGGTTTTACAGCTGCCAGCGCATTCAACAGTTGAGCTTTCCACCCTTTTCCTTCAACCTTTACAGACAAACGATAAATATCATTATTAAGAGAAACTGCTAAAATCTGTTTGTGTGATGCCGTATCCTTCATTGTTGCCAAGCTTGTATTGGAAAGTATAAAATTGAGATATTCACCTTGTGATTTCATTTTTTTGGTAGAAGGAGGAATAATAGCTATTTTTTGTAGTTGAGATCCAATTTCATCAAGTGATCTGATTCCTACTTTATAGACGAGTATTTTATTCGCATCCTTTTGGATATCAATTATATAAAAGTGTAACCTGTTTGCAGTATCTTCCCATTCGAACTGACTGCCTGAATTAAGTCCGGCATGGAACAGTGCATCATTCAGTTGACGATAATCAGCAATAGTCCTCATTACAACTGTTCCGTCCGGTTTAACATAGTCGACCTTGTTAATGTCTTCGGGATGTGCATCAATAACCCAATTAAAACAGTTGAACTCATTGGGACCACCATTACTGCTTTCCTTATCTTTATTCTTTGCGAGAAGAACCCCATTGTCGGGGCAGAATGAGTCATAACCTATGCGCTGAATAACCTCAAGTGAATAAAAGTCGAAGTTTGGAACACCTGAAGACAATGGATTAATAGCGGGATCATCTATAGGCGTTCTGTCGTGAGGTATTGCACCATCGAGCCTAATAATTATACCGGCAAATGTTCCTTGGAGCGGTTCAACGGCTCTTGCAGTAATTGTAGCAACTACAGGACCTGATTTTGCTAGTTCCTTACGGCTGAGCGTTAATACCTGACTTGATGGGAGAAATCCATTTAATATCCTATTTCTGAGCATCAAGCCAGCCGGCATACCTGCCCCCATTGTTGCAGGTACTACCCATCTCATATGAGGCCCACCAGGACCGTTGAAAGAGCCTCGATCCATCATGTCCCATGGACCAGAACCTGCTCTTCTATATGGTTTGATATATGGATTGTTATTGTTATCTCCAATATCAAAAGCAAAATGACCAAGCTCATGCGTTATTGTTCCAGAGTTTTCCCCTTGTCTGATTGAAGAAATTCCCCATTGCATCTGTCCTGCTTTCCATGATGTCCATGGAACATAGCGGGTCGGACTCCATCTTGGTTTTAATGGATCTGGATTTCCCCATTTTGCAGGGATATCCTCTTTTGATAAGAATTTCATTTCTCCGAATTCAAGCCATACTCCCGTCTCATCGTAACCTGCATATAAGCGCAGGATAGCATCATATTTCTTACTAATATCTCCTTCCGCTGCTTTCCAGAGCGCGTCAACATCAGGTTCCATCTCACTGTTTGCCGTTGATCCATCAGGTGTTGAATTATTCTGTCCCCATTCATTTAGCCCATATTGCCAAAGCTTTTTAGGCATACGATATGGACCATAAGCATCAAGAACTGTGATGCCAAATTTGCCACGTGACTGTTCCATCCAATAGCCGTTTATTGTTTGTCCGTGGTTGATTATTGAAGGGCGAAGCCAGAAGTCTGAATAAAACTTTGGGACATCTTCTCGTTTAATAGGGCCTATCTGAGGGTTCCCAAAAAGATCCGACTTCTTTGGCAGTGTGATCACAAAAGGCTGATCGGAAAAATCAACTGCCACTAAAGCCATTTTGAAATTACGTTCTGGAATAAGGGATGGGTTGGCCCAATTATGTCCCGGAATAGGCTTATAATCAGCCCAAGTCATGTCGCTTTGGTCATGAATTACTTGTGGATCAATAGGCCTCGGTGATAGAACTTGTTTTTTGCTTGTTTTTCTATCTGGTGCATCACTTCTTTTGATTGTCTGTGACCATGATATTATTGTAAATGATAACAGAATACAAAAAATAGTAAGGAATTTTTTCATTTTAATATTTTATTTACAACGAAAGAATTTGGCAAAGCTAATTAGGGCCTGCTGAAAAACTCAGTATTCCACTTCAAAGTTAACTTTCCTAGGCTTCAACCAAATCAAGGGTGATATCATGCGACAGTAAATTTCTTCACTGTACAACAATATTGATTCCATCGTTGCCTTTGCTGAAAAAGCCGATGCCATGTTTGATATGAAACAAGGGAGTGCTATCCCGGCCAATTTGACCAGGTTTAGCACCAGGAAGATGCAGGCAATCCATGATTCGCTGGTGTCCTTGAGCCTTGCTTTGATACGGTTTAACCCATATGCAGTCTTGGCCTGACCAAACTTACCTTCGATCGGATTGCGTTCTCCCGGACTTACGTGTTTCTGCACTGCCGAAGGCCTACCAAGTGGTTTGGCCAAGAGCTTGATCCCTCTTTCTTTTACTGCTGCACGGTTTGCCCGGTTACAATAGATCTTATCGGCCAGAATTTCTCTGGGATAACATCCAAATCGTTGTTTGTAACGCTCAATATACTCCATCATGTGGCTTCCTTCATTGAAAGCTTCCCAACTTAACTCATCTAAAAATGAGATACCATCAATGATGGACACATGGATCTTGGCCCCAAACTCAACCTTTGCCTGACTTTTACCCCGAACGATAGGACGAACATGAGGCTGATGAATACTAACGATACGATCTTCTATGCTGTGAGAAAACGAGTCATACATCTTTTTCTGCTGCTGATAAAGCGTATTGATAATCAAAAGATATCTTTGATCTTTGGCTTCTAATAAGATGTTTGCAGATGTACTCAGTAGCGTGTTTATTGATTTGATGTTTCTTTTAAGAAAACGTAACTGACTGCCTACTGCCTTTCTGATTACTTTATGTGACTTGATCTTTTTCTGAGCTGTATTCAGATAGCACTTTCGGGCAATCTTGCGATAGGTTCGTGGTTTTCTTTTGTGTACAGAAACATCATAGAGCTTATCGATTAACTCTTCTGATTTCTCTCTGGCATCAGAGAGCAGATTCAAATCGGTTGGATAAGCGATATCCTGAGGGCATGCTGTGGCATCAAAGATAACTCTGCCTCTGTTTTCACTACCTGGGGTATTATCTGTCGGATCTTGATCTGAATCAGTTGGTTTTGAATGATGCTTTGAGGTTTCCAGCTCTGTTTTAAGTGCTACTATCTTTTCATTAATTGCATTCAGGTTATCCATCCCGAGTCTCTTGCGAAACTCAACAAAAAGTGACGGATCAAAGGGTGGTTCTGAAGTGAAACTTGAATAGCCCAGAAAGTATTGCATGTACATGTTTTCTCTGATCTGTTCCACTGTTTCTCTATCATCAAAATTCCCCAAGTGTTTTATGATCAATGAACCCAATACAACACGTGGACTGATGGCTGGTCTTCCGGTGCTACTTACTCCGACATGTTTAATGTAAAGGGCACATACTTCATCCCACGGTATCAGATGGGCTAATACTACCCAACGGTTATCTTTGCTTAGCTTTTGTTCAAATGGTGTCTGAAATCCATCCAGGGTCAGTTGGTTCGGACTCACGTAATGGGGCGCTGATGCACGCTTTTTCTTGGTTATGCCCATAATTCCTTGCACTTGATTCATCAAATTTAACCATAATTATCTTTATTTCAATCCCTATATCGTTTCTCAGCAGGCCCTAATTAGAAACTGTTTAAGCCCAACCACGTCATTCCTGCCCAGCTTCATTTCGGCCACTTGGAAAAAATCAGCTAATAGATAAAGCGATTTTTCCCAAGTGGATAAAATGATACGGTAGCGTTTAATCGTTTCTTAGTATCCAGGATTTTGTTTTAAATTAGGATTCTTATTCAATTCTTCCTGCGGTATAGGGAAAATCTTTTTTGTTGCTCCATTTGGCTTGTGATTTAGCCATGTTTTTGTTGAGAAGACTCCAAAACGAATTAGATCTTGACGTCGATGAGCTTCTGCAGCAAATTCCCAGCCTAGTTCATCTAAAAATCTTCCATAAGTAATATTTGCACCGCCTTCAACCGGAGAGATAACCCCATTTAATGAATAGCCATAAATATAACTACTACCTTTTAAAAGATCAGCTCCGGCAACAATTGCCTTCGAAGGGACTGATTTAAAATCTCGATTTCTTACTTGGGTTACAATAGCTGCAGCATCATCGGCATGCCCTGTCCTGAGTAGACATTCTGCTTTCATTAATAATACTTCTGCATATCGAAAGATTGGGAAATCATTACTTAAGCTGCTTTTTGCACCCTGTTTAATTTCATATTTTCCAATACGATAACCTTCATTGCTCAAATTTGGGCCATAGATACTTCCAATATAATTTGGAAAAGATATTACAACAGTCCCATTATCAGGGTTTATTTGATCTCCCATGAGCCAGGTATCTTTTAATCTACTATCGTTTGGATCGTATGTATTGATAAATTGAGGTACTGCACAGCTACCGCCCCATGGTTGAGCCTCCATTTTGAATACAAGTCTCATTTTAGGATCAAGTGTTTTCATATGTATACCAAATCCCTGACCTTTAGTTTCATCATAGGGAACCGCAAATATGATTTCTCTTGATGTTTCATTATTGGTTTTGAACGATTCCTTATAGCTGGGCTCTAGAATATATTTTCCGCTTGCAATAACTTCATCACATAATTTAGAGCAATCAGTCCACATACCAGTACCGGTATAAGTAATAGCGTTTAAATAGATTCTAGCTAAGAGTGTTTTAGCTCCCCATTTAGTAAATCGACCATAGGTTACAGTACTAACCTCTTCCGGTAGTAAAGGAATACTTTCTGTTAATTCCTTTACTACAAAGTTATAGATTTCGAGCTGTGTGCTTTGTTTCGGAACATCTTTGCTGGTATAATCTGTAACTAATGGTACATTTCCGTGGTTATCACATAAGAGGTAATAATAAAATGCTCTAACAGTTCTTAATTCAGCTAGGAGTGCATCTTTCCCTTTTGTCATCGCTATTTGGCCGGACTGAATTTGATACATTACTCTGTTTGCTGTATTAATTCCAGTATAGCAATTATTCCATAGATTCCATGGTTGCCATTCTTGGGTTGTCCATTCATGCTTATGCATACGTTGATAAGTGCCACCATCGACCCATCCATTTGGACGGGCTGGAGTTACAATTGCATCAGCTGATTCTTCCTGAACATCAAAATAACCTTGCCAATCAGCCATCATGGGTCTCATTACAGAATATACTGGTCCGACTAAAGAAGGAATATCTGCTTCAGTAGGCACAAAATCTTTTTGTAGTACTTCGCTATAAACCTTTTCATCCAGTTTTGTACAACCGCTTAATACGATAATGGAAAGAGCAAGGATTAGTGTTATATATGATTTAAATGTTTTTTTCATGACACTGTAATTTAAAATGTAATATTTATGCCTAGAGTGAAAGTTCTGGTAGTTGGATATTTATCGCGTTCGTCATCTCCAGGATTTAGTCCAGATCTGTTAACTTCAGGATCAATCCCTTTATATCCTGTAATGGTCAATAGGTTAAGGCCAGATGCATATACTTTTGCATTTTTGATAAACTTTATATTTTTCAAGTTAAAGGTATATCCCAATGTTACATTGTCAATCTTTAAATAATCTCCATTTTCAATATAATAACTCACCAATGCAAGATCACTATTTAGAACGGCTTTTCCGTAAACTTTATCGAATGCAGTCTTCAGCATATTATATTGTGTGACCTTTGGATTATCGTAGTACATACGTTGAAAGTTTAAAATCTGGAATCCAAAGGCTCCACGTAGATTAACGGTAAGGTCGAAGTTTTTATATTGGAAAGAGTTATTAAATCCAAGATAGTATTTAGGAAGTCCATTGCCTAAGACCTGTTTATCATCATCTGAGGCATCAACAATACTTTTGGGTTTCCCATCTTTTCCCTGAATTATCCAAACTCCATCAGCCGAAATATCAATTGATTTGAATCCCCAGAAGTTGCCAATAGGGCCACCAACTTTAACCCGATGGGTTGTAGTCTGAATGGGTTCACCCGTATATCCCGTATCGAAAAAGTCGTTGGTCATTTTAAACTGGTCGTTTGAAAGAGATACTAGTTTGTTCTTATTGGTAGAATAGGTAAAACTGGATGTCCAATTAAAGTCTTTTGTTTTTAATGGAATAAACTGAATATATGCTTCTAGCCCTTTGTTTTCCATTACACCAACATTAGCAGTAGTAGTACTGTACAGATTTGGAGGTACTGGTACTGAGTAATCATAAAGCATATCTACTGTCTTTCTTTGATAAAGATCCATGTTCCCAGAAATACGTCCTTTCAAAAATGAAAAGTCGAGTCCTAAATTGAGCTCTTTTTTCTTTTCCCAACGTAAATCAGGATTAGCATTTCTGACAGGTGTTATTCCCTGAATCCATTTTCCATTATTTAGGAACCGATCGCCATAATTTAAACTAATTTGCGACATATATGGGTTGCTTGGTTCAGTTCCTGTTATTCCATAACCGGCTCTGATTTTTAAGTTTTCAACAAAATCAAGTGATTGCATGAATGATTCTTTAGAGATTCTCCAACCTACAGATACGGCAGGAAAATTGCCCCACTGATAATTGGCACCAAATTTTGTTGAACCTTCTCTTCTGATACTTGCCATTAATAAGTATTTGTCATCAAAATTGTAATTAAGTCGACCAAAGAATCCTATTAGTTTCGATGCGTTTTTATTACTACCCATTAATGCTTCGCCTCTTGATAGCGCATCTCCGGTTGCCATATTATTATATGAATAGAGATCAGTTGGGAAATCCCAGTTTTGCATCCAGAAGCTTTCATTCGTTTGATCTTGATAACTATAACCACCTAATATGGATGTTCTATGTTTCCCGAAACTTTTTGAGTAATCAGTAGTGAATTCTAAAAGATTGTCTTTAGAAGCAGCGGTACTTCTTGATGCATATCCATTTTTTCCATATTTGGTATTAGAAACATTTTGTTTTGTTTGGTAATATCCACGTAATATATCATCACTATTTTGTGATACCAATAATTTGATATTTAGTTCTTTGATAGGAGAGAAGATTGCACTTGCTGCAACTCGCATCTCTTTTTCTTCATTCAGGCCATCTGTCTCCATTAATAATCCAACAGGATTATCATACATATAGGTGTCGGTTTCTTTCCATGATCCATTAGCATTTTTTACAACATCAGTTGGATTCCGGATAATTGCTTGTCTGTATACTCCGGTATTAAAGCTATATCCATCACCACCTGTCCAATATTTATCATTTCTATATGATGAACTTAGATTGAACTTCAATTTATTATCAAACATCGCATGATTTAAATCAATTCGTCCTATAAGTTGATTGTTGTCTGAACGTTTGAAAATACCCTCTGAGCCTTTATAGTTTACTGAAGCCGTATAGTTGGAGGTTGAGTTTCCTCCTTGTAAGGTGAGATTATGTGTTTGGCTGATAGGCGTACGTGTAATTTCTTTAAGCCAGTCAGTTGAACCTCCAAGATCTTCAAATCCTACTCCTTGTTTAATTA
This sequence comes from Bacteroidota bacterium, assembly GCA_013390605.1. GTDB lineage: Bacteria > Bacteroidota > Bacteroidia > Bacteroidales > Cfx3-03 > Cfx3-03. Next base: position 493,025 of record JACAUB010000001.1, read on the forward strand.
ATTTTCTGTAATCAGCGGCATCAAGAAAGTTCATTTTTCTAGCTATAGTTTGTGTGCTTACATAACTGGAGTACTCCATTGTCGGCTTCATTTCATTAGTAGCTTTCTTTGTTGTGATAAGGATTACACCATTTGTCCCTCTAGTTCCATAGATTGCTGCAGCCGAACCATCTTTTAATACATCTATTGATTCTATATCTTCTGGAGCTACAGTAGTTAAACTTCCAGGTATACCATCAACTAAAACTAGTGGTGAGGAGGATGCTAACAAAGTACTGATACCACGCAACATAATTTGAGTCCCTTGTGTTGGGTCGCCTGATGAAGTAGAAACAGTTAATCCGGATACTTTACCCTGAATTAACTGAGCCGCATCCTTTGCAGATCCTTTTAAAAATTTATCTGATTTTACACTGGATACAGAGCTTGTTACATCTGATTTTCGTTGTGTCCCATAACCCACAACTACTACTTCTTCAAGATTTCTTACATCTTCTTGCAATGTGATTTTTATCGTTTTCTGATTCCCAACATAAAGTTCTTGCGGAGCATAACCCATACATGAAACTTGTAGTACTGTTTGTGGGCTTGGAATGTTAAGTGTAAATTTTCCGTTAATGTCTGTTACCGCACCTTGTTTTGTTCCTTTAATTCTTACATAAACTCCTGGAATAGAATTCCCTTTTGAATCACTTACAACTCCGGAAATGCTGAGAACCTGTTGGAATTCAGTTGATATGGTGCTTTCATAATTATCTATACCTGATACTGTAATCAAGACAATATGCTTATCCATTACTTTATAAGCAATATTGGTGTTTTTAAAAACAGACTCTAAAACATCCGATATTTTCGTATTGTTTGCAACGACGTCAATCTTGTTTAGAATATCAATTTGCTGATTATGGTAAAAGAAACGATATTCTGATTGTTTTTCAATTTCCCTGAAAACATCAAAAAGAGTGGAACCCTTCAAATTAATATTCACTTTTGTGCTTTGTGAATAGGTGCTATTGGCTATTACCGAAAGGGTACAGCATAACATCAAAATTGCAAATATTTTCATTATTCGAAGTGTTTGGGTAAGACATTTTATTTTATGGTTATGTCTTAGAATTGTAGATAAATTCATAATTTTATCAATGTTTAGTTGAACAATAAAAGCGTTATTTTTTAGATGCGTTTTGCTGAACATTAGAGCGGGAAAGTGGCGCTTTTCCGCTCTTTCAGCTTTTAAAGAAATCCTGTTCTTCCCTCATAGGCAATATATTTAATTTAACAAACAGTGAATTAATAGATGTAAATTATATCTTTTTGAATAGTATAATTCATGTGGGTATTGATTTTTATAACGTTAAGAATAGTATCGATTGACTCATAATCAAAGAAGGTACCCGAGAAAGTAAGATGCTTTATTCTTTGATTATGAAAAATGAAGGTCACCCTGTGTGATCGTTCCAGTCTCTTTGCAATCTCTTCAAAGGTGAGATTTACAAAACGTGATTCACCAAACCTCCATGCTGAGTATAATTCGGTATCAACATTTTGGACTGCAATATTTTTTCGATTAGGCGAAAGTGTTGCTTTTTGACCGGGTTTAATGATTGTCTGCTCTTTTTGATTTTCAGTACCAACGCAAACAGATCCTTCTACTAAAACGGTGCTTAGCTCATTTGAATTTTCATATCCGGTGACAATAAAAGCAGTTCCAAGTGCCTTAACGCTAAACCCGGAACTATTTACAATAAATGGATGTAAAGAATCTTTCTTGACCTGAAAATATGCTTCACCTTTTAGATCGACACTCCTTATTTTTCCTTCTTTATGATAACTGAATGAACTACATGAGTTAATCCAGACTTTAGTACCATCGGGTAGAATTGTTTTGGTTCGTTCACCTTTTCCGGTTATAATGACCAGCCCCGGATCTTTTTCTAAGCTATATTTAGTCGGATATCTGAAAATAAGGAAAGAAATTAGCATACCCACTAAAAGAACTGCTGCATATTTTGTATAAGAAAAAACTATTTTTAAAAAAGGTGTTTTTGTTTGTTGAAAAGTATTAGATGATTCATTTATCTTTTCTAAAAGAAGTTTCCATTCAGTAGCAGAATTAGCCTCTTTTAAACGAGTATTCCACATCCCTGCATCACAAATCTCTTTGAGTTTAAAATATAGCACTTCGTTATCTTTATCTTTTTTTATCCATTCTAATATTTCTTCCTTTTCCTTTTCGGAAGTACCTCCAGTAGAAAGTTGTTTTGAAATTAAAGTAATATAGTAGTCATTTTTCGAGTTCATATCTCTTTTCCCTTTTTAAGTATGACACCTAAATAGTCATGCTTACTTACATGAGAAATGAATATTTAAATACGAATCTGAAATTAAAATGGAAGGTTAATGCGAAAGAAGAAACAGGAACAGTGGGAGGTAGTCTTTTAATTGCTCTTTAAGTATTTTTAGCGCCCGGTAGTTTTGGTGTTCAATTGTCCTTATGGAAAGATTTAACGTCTCTGCAATCGTCTTGTTGTCAATTCCATCAACACGACTTAAGAGAAATATTTTTTTACAACTTTCAGGTAGCGAATCTATACTTCTTTTAAAAATCTCTTCAATATCTTTAAAATAGATACTTACATGGCTTTCCTGAAGTTCATCAAAATAATTTAATTCCGTTTCTTTAAATTTTAACTCAATCGAATTTTGATAACTCAGTCTTACTTTTTCACTTCTTAAATGATTGAGACATCTATTGTGAAGCATTTGGAAGAGATAGGCATTGATTGAAGTATTTATTTGAAGCAGAAATCTCTTTTCCCAAAAACAAAAAAATACATCTTGAACAATATCTTTTGCTAATTCTATGTCGTCTACATACTTTCTACAAAATGCATATAACTTTGGACGAAGATCTAAATAGATAGATTCAAAAGAATCAATATCTCCCGCTCTGATTTTTGTGATTACATCTTGTTCAGAAATAGACATAATGCTTCTTTTTGCTCGTTACATGCATGATTATAAGGGTAAAAAATACCCTTTTTAAATGTGGCTCCAAAGTAATTAAATTTTAAAGTAGTTTTAACAAAAGCCGAAGAAAAAAATATTTTATAAAACAAAAGAGGAACGCAGTAAGCGTTCCTCTTTTGTTTTATAAAATGAATAAGCAAATCTTAATTTGTGACTTTGATCGAGTGTGTTAACAGAATATTTTCAGAAGAGGAACCTAGCATGAGTTTATATTCACCTAGTTGTACTTTCCAGCATTTATTGGCTTCATCCCAATGATGTAACTGGTCCACTGCAAATCTTAATTTAACTGCTTTTGATTCGCCTTTTTTAATAGTCACTCTTTTAAATGCAACCAATTGTTTGGCAGGTTGTCTGTAATCAGCTTTCTCCTGATGAACATATAATTGTACAACTTCATCGCCATTGTATTTACCACTATTTGTGATAGTAACATTCACTTCTACGGAATCCTTGCTGGAATAGGCTTCCTGTCCGATATGAATATCTGCATAATCGAATTTTGTATAGCTTAATCCAAATCCAAATGGATAGAGTGGTTTCTTATTGATGTATTGATACGTTCTACCTTTTGGAATTTCATAATCATCAAAAGGTGGAAGATCATCTACCGATTTATAGAAAGTAAGGGGTAGTCGCCCTGCGGGATTATAATCGCCAAACAAAACATCAGCAACCGCAACGCCTCCTTGTTCTCCAGGATACCATGCATTTACAATGGCTGGGATGTTTGCCTCAATCCAGTTTATGGATAAAGGGCTGCCGGTCACTAGAACAACAATAGTTTTGGGGTTAGCCTTATATAGTTCTTTGATAAATATCTCCTGGTCTGCTGGAAGGTTTAGATCCTTTTTGTCTTGTCCTTCTCTTTCAATACTTTTGTTGATTCCCAAAACGGCTATTACATAATCCGATTCTTTGGCCGCTTTCTTTTCTTTTGCGTAAATTTCTTCCTTAGTCTCTTCAGGTAACGACCATTTTAATTGGGCAATAGCATCACCGGCATGGTCATAATATTCCATTACAACTTTATACTCTCTGCCAGCCTGCAACATTATTTTAAATTTATTGCTGCTGTTTGAACGATCTACCCATTGATTAATCATGCATTTACCATTGAAGTATAAACGTAATCCATCATCAGAATTAGCTGATATTGTGTATTCACCAGTGATTCTAGGTGTTAATACACCTGTCCAACGAATTGATTTGGGACTTCTTGGAATAAATGGGTCAGGAGGTTGATTAGCTGGATCAAAATTAATAATGGGCTCGACTCGACATTTAACTTCTCCCGTCAAGTCCATTGTTGAAAAATATTCTGTTTTTAATCCTTTCCTCTTAGACTTTTCTAAGTGAAAGTAATTGGCCGGAATTAATTCTGAACCCTCCTCACGATTAGTCCAGGGTACATAATTAATCTTAACTTTCTTTCCAACTTTGTTTTTTATCCCTTCTAAAATACTGATTGGCGTATTGAACGGAATGCCGCTATAATCGCCAAATTCACATACTCCTGCATTGATACCCACGATGGCAACCGATTTGATTGACTGTTTGTTTAAAGGGAGAACATTTTTTTCATTTTTTAATAACACAATGGATTGTTTAGCGGTCTCTAAAGCCAAATTCTGATGTGCCTTACATCCGACCATTGTGGGTGGAATTTTATTATAAGGAACCCATTCCGGATTATCATAAACACCAAGTTTGAATCTGGCTCTTAATACTCTGATGGCCGCACTGTCTATTTGCGTTTCGGTCACCATTTGTTTGTTATATGCATCTAGTAAAAAGGTGGTATAGGTATCTTCTCCACACTCAAGGTCCAGTCCTGCATCTAATGCTAGTTTTGCTGCTTCTGTTTTGTTCCTCGCATATTTGTGATTCGTTACTAGCAACTCGGGGCCTCCACAATCCGAAACCACATAGCCATTGAACCCCCATTCGGTACGAAGGATACCTGTTAATAATCGCTTATTTGCAGTGCAGGGAATTCCATTTACTGCATTGTAAGCACTCATAATAGACTCAGCCTTTCCTTCTTTTATCGCTGCTTCAAAGGGTGCCAGATAATATTCACGCATAGAGCGATCGCTCATGATGGCATTACACTCAAAACGGTTATGTTCTTCATTGTTTGCCGTGTAATGTTTTGGAGTTGCAACAGCTTTTAAATATTTGGGATCAGTACCTTGTAGTCCCTTTATAAAAGCAACGCCCATCCGTCCGCTCAGGAATGGGTCTTCACCATACGTCTCAGGTGTCCTTCCCCATCGGGGATCGCGAGCCAGATTGATATCCGGCGACCAAAATGTTAACAGATCACTATACAGATCCTTTTGATTTTCTCCTTGCTTCAGCTCATTCCATCTTGCTCTTGATTCAGTCGAGATGGCTGAAGAAACCGATAAAATTAGATCGGTATTCCATGTAGCTGCAAAGGCAATGGCTTGAGGGAATACAGTAAACTTTCCCGGACGAACAATGCCATGCAGGGCCTCGTTACCATGATAATATTTTGGAATATCTAACCGTGGAAAACCTTTAAATGTTGCATGAAGTAACGAAATCTTTTCTTCAATTGAAAGTCTGGATACCAGGTCTTTTGCTCTTTGATCAATAGTTAGCTTTTCATTTCGGAAAAGGAGTACTTTACTGTTCTCTTGTGCTTGAACAGCACCGAATAGTAAAATAAGCACAAAACAAAGTAAGGTTATTTTCATCCGTAAATAATTTTTAGATTAAGGTCAGATAAAACGCACATATTAAATTTACTACAACGTTTGAGAAATATGCTCGTTTCATTGTGTATTTTAGTTTTTGTTTTTCCATCTCTCAAGTTTGGGTATATTCACGGCAAAAAGTTTTGCAATGAAGCGAGGGAATTTCATTTCGACTAACTTCTCAATAACGAGGCTTTTCATTTCGGCGGCAGTTGTATCCGGCCGTGTAAATAGACCGGAGCTATAACAATGGCTACAATACATCAATGATTTTGAACCATCAGCATTAGTCCCCCCTCCGATTGGATCTTTCTTAAACGGCATTCCACAACTTTGACAGACTTTATATGCTTTTTCCATTTTAATAATGTTTAATTGTGCAGGTTACATAAATGTAAAATTAATGAAAAAATAGATGCCACTCTGATTCGTTTATAGAATTGGGATGGCAAATTCCTATTAGTGATTATCTGAAGAAACAATGATTCTATTTTGGTCTACCACTACTTTAGGGTTGCGTTTTTTAGTTGGAAATGTTTTTAGTACAACTTTAGAACTGTTTATTTTTTCCAAGCGATGAGAAAATTAAATGTATAAATATAAAAAGACCATTTTGTCATTTAATAAGAAATAATTTGTATATTTGCAGTCTAAAATTAAAAACTTGAAAAATGACAAAGGTATTATTTGATGCAAATACAGTTGGTGAGGTTGTAGCTCATGATTTCAGAGCAGCTTCTATATTTAAGAATGCAGGTATTGATTTTTGTTGTGGTGGAAATAAGAGTTTACATCAGGCTTGCATAGAAAAAGGAATAGATGCAACAAATCTTGAAAAAGAATTGAACGAACTCAACCAATTACCAATTAATGAGTCGCAGAGATTTAATGAATGGAATCTCGACTTCCTCTGCGATTATATTGTAAATACCCATCATAAATTTGTTATAAAGACATTACCTGAATTGGTTTTCTATACTCAGAAAATTGCAAGGGTACATGGTTCCAACCATCCTGAACTAGCTGAAGTTGCTATATTATTTGGAAAGATAAATGAAGAGTTGACTCAACATCTTCAAAATGAAGAGGACGTGTTATTTCCTGCCATAAAAGTGGCAATAAAAGGTAGCGTACCTGCAGCGAATAAAATCATTATATCTGAGATAACACGTATGCGTGGAGAGCATGAAGTTGCCGGTTCAGCAATAGATAGGATTAGTGAATTAACACAAAAATATCTTGTTCCTGCTGATGCTTGCAATACATATCAGGTGGCTCTTAAGTTGTTAGAACAGTTCGATAATGACCTCCATATTCATGTTCACCTTGAGAATAATATATTGTATCCTAAAGCATTTGAATTAGCAAATTAACAACTTGTATTATGAATAGTGCAACAAAGAATCTGGAGAACGATCACGTTCATATCCTCCGTTTGATTGATGTGATGGAACGTGCTACTAATGCTGAGACACCTGATGTAGATCACCTGGAGGTAATGGTTGATTTGATCAAAACTTTTGCTGATGGTTTTCATCATGCCAAGGAGGAGACATTATTATTCCCATTATTAGTCGAGAAAGGTTTTTCGATTGATCAAGGACCTGTTGGGGTAATGCTGAAAGAGCATGTTCAGGGACGGAATTATGTAAAAGGAATGGCTGACAATATCAATCTTTATAAGACAGGGGATAAGAAAGCACTACCACTCATTTATCAAAATATGAACGGTTATATTGAACTCTTACGGAATCACATTAACAAAGAAAACAATATATTATTTAAAATGGCTGATAGAGTACTTACGGAAAATGATCATCAAACCCTTTTGCAACAATATGGTGAAATTGATATTCACAATATTTGTGGAGGCGATTTAACCAAATGCCTCAGCAAGATTGAAACACTTGCCAAGGCATATGATATTTAAATAGTTAATTGTGGTTAATAGCTAGGTCCCAAAAAGGAACCTAGCTTCCAATTGGAAATGATAGTTTAAATCCGATATTCCTTCCCATATTATAAATACCGCTTCTGCTAGTACCATTGTTTGGATAATCTTCAAAATACTTCAATCTGCTAAGGTGCGACTGGTAGGCCACATCGGTAATGTTGTTTCCTGAAATATGAATACTGCAAAAAGTTTTTCCTTTTTTGTTCAAAATATCAGCTCCGAAACCGGCATTAAATAATGTATAGCCCGGTGTCACTGTTTCCGTATTATCAGCAGCATATACTTTGTCTTGTTTTGCATAGTAGTCCATCTCTATTTTTGCATAGACACCTGAAAAAGACTTGAAATGTTGTGTGATATCTGCTTTCAATTCAGAGTGTGTATGCAAAGGAGGAATAAAGGGTAAATACTTAGCATCGCTGGCAACACTAACACCGGCTGTTCCTTTGTTTATAGCAAAAATAATAGAAAGCGAGTTTTCGAAATGTAACCAGTCGAGTGGATGGGGGTGAATGTCGAGGCTAAACTCGCCTCCATATAAATGGGCTTTTGATTGTTGAAATTTGTAAGTTTCATTACCACTTATAATAACAGAATCTTGTCCAAGGTGGTTTAGCAACTTCTGGTTGAAGATATAGTTGTCGATATCAGCATTAAAAAGTTCAATACTTCCCTTGAAATGCTCGTGCAAATAGAAGATACCTAAGTCTTCTTGAAGACTGAATTCAGGCTTGAAATTTTGATTTCCAATTTGATAAAGATTGGTTCCGGGGTGAACACCGTTGGCAGAAATTTCTGAAATATTTGGTGCTCTAAATCCTCTGGCGATATTTACTTTTATCGTTAAATTTTCATTTACCCTATAACTTGTTCCGATACTACCCGATAGACCTGAAAAGGTATGATTGTATTTAGTAAAGATCTGCTCTTTAGTCAGGGTGGAGGTCGGATTTACTTGCATTTCAAATCCGGTAGTAGGATCTGTTGTTACAAACATTCCATCATTTGAAAAAATTCTGCTATCTACACGTACACCGGCACTAAGATCTAATTTTCCCAGATCTTTTTTTATGTGAAGGAAAGGGCCGATATCTAATTGGTGATAATCAGGGATGATGAATTCTGTTCCTCTGTTTTGGTTTTTCTGAGCCATCCCATTAACCCCCAATGTCGTTTCCCATCCGTTAAAATCCGGAAAATAATATTTAAAATCATAAGTGAAGGTGTTGAGTAGGAGGTCAAGTCCCGGCGTTGATGCCGATTCAGGATGACTAAATTCCTGACGAATGTTTTGTTGGTAACCTAGCGTAACACCTAATTTGCCATCTCCTAGTATGAAATTATTAGTGGAGTAAATCTTGTAGTGTTGAATATGTTGATGTAGTGTGCCTATTTTATAGCTATTTAGCTCTTCATCAGAAACAATAGGTCGATAAGTATCGGCTTCTGTAATCTGTTTGGTAAACTTACGTGTTATAGAATCTCTACTGCCATCAGGAATCATTTGTAAATCATTAAAAGCTGAAAAGTTCAGGTGCGAATAGCCCCAAGCCCTATTTAGCCCTACATAACCACTCCCATCCGTTTCAGCAAAGGCAGTCCCAAATACACGACCATCAAATTTATTCTGATAATTTGTAGCTTGTTTGTACGACATCCGACCTCCCCATATGAAACCATTATTGTTCCCGTCGATTGAAGCAGATGTGCCGATAAGCCGATTATTTGTTTGATAGTTTGTTGAAAGATTTCCTTTAATCTTGCCGGGTGCTACTGATGGAAAGGGTATTAAGTTTACCACTCCTGCCAATGCATCCGATCCATACGTTAGACTTGCCGGTCCTTTTACAATTTCTACTTTATTAATTTCATTTTCATCCACCTCAATGCCATGTTCGTCACCCCACTGTTGTCCTTCTTGCCGTATTCCGTCAACCAATGTTAAAACACGATTGAACCCCATTCCATGAATAAAAGGTTTTGATATATTTGGGCCTGTAGTGACCGCATTTATTCCGGGTAGTTTTGCAATTGCATCTATAATATTGGTGCTCATCACCTGGTCGATAGTCTTTCTATCCATCACCAGAATAGGTATGGGATTTCTTTTGATCTCTGACGAACGCGAAGTCCCGGTAATGACCACTTCATTAATTTCAGTAATGGAAGGTTCAAGCACAAAATCTTTTGTGGTAGTTGTTGCAAAATCAATCTTTTCAATAATTGTTTTATAACCTAGATAACTCACTTGTACCAGTAACTTTGTTTTTGGAAGATTTGTTAATTTGTAAAATCCATTAACATCCGAAGACGTACCACTTTTTAAGTCAGGGATATAAATGACTGCACCAGGTATTGTTTCGCCTGTTCCTTTAATGGTGATTTTTCCTGAAAGATAGGCTGTTAATAATTCGGGGAGTTTTTCAGTGTTTAATGAATGATTTATATTGGTGGTTTTGGGCAAATCATTATTGTTTGTCTTAATGCTTAAATGTGCTAGGTTATTGTTGGCGAATGTATATAAGGTGGTCAGTAGTATGATTACTAACAGCTGAATTTTCTTTTTCATTTTTAGATATTTTGAGTGCAAATAGAATAGTGATAGATTATAATCGATTTATTCACAATATATTAGAATAAGTCGGAAAAATAGAATGACATTTAGTGATAAGAAAAAAAATTGTAGTTTAGTGTATCTTGTTATTTGGGCAAGAGGGAGAGATCTTCTTATTGATTTCATTTAGCGATTTCTCCTTTCAGTCGAAATGACGAGAGGATGTTGACTAAAAAATTTCTTCTTTGGGAGCGAGCGATAGTTGAGATTAGAAAACCAAAACAGATACTCTTGCTGCTGGCAAATATTTATAATCTTTGCTCTTTAACAGTTGATTCGCAATTCCATTATAATATTTTGAATTGGATTTTGAAATGAATTACGGATTCAACGCTAAGGAGTGCAGATTACAAATCTGCATCAGACAGTTGCCTGGTTTCTAAAGAAATTGTAAAATAAAATTTAAGAAGTTTCTAAGTCCTTGCTTAAATTAGACTGTAAAAAGGGGAGGGGCTCTGTTTGAGAAGCAATTAAAAGAAGCAGATATAACCTTAGACGTACTTCTTGTGGAAACGGTATACAGAATCTTTTTGAAAATAGCTTGTCTCTCTTTATCTGTTTTGATAAAGGTGACAAATTCAAAATGACAAAGTGGACATTGTTCGTGTGTAGTGGTTAATGAATTAGGTTTAACCTGAACAGCATATTGCGCTTCAGCATGATGATGGTGTGTGCTTTTTATTACCTGGGGGGTAATAAACACCAGCAACTGAAACAGTGCAATAATGATGATTTGTATACTGTTCTTTTTCACAAGATTTATTGATGTCATTTAGAAGTCGCAAAAATAACCCGAAAAGAGGTGAAAAGTTTCGACACTACATCATTTTAAAGAATTGTTAACATTTCAAGTTTCAGGACATTAAAAAAGTGGTTATTTCTTAACAATATCTTGTAATGCTTTTTCCATATCAGGGTATTGAAAATCAAATCCATCCTCTAGTAATCTTTTAGGCTCAACGAAAGCACCATCAGTTAATGCAATTGAACCTTCATTATAAATAAGTTTCAATGCAAATGTTGGAACAGTAAAGAGGGTGGGACGACGAAGTACATTTCCCATTATTTTTGTAAATCCTTTATTTGAAAGAATCTCAGGAGCAGTTAAATTATAGATTCCATCTGTTTCAGAATGGTTCATCATAAAAAGATAAGCTTGTAATAGGTCGTCTATATGAATCCAAGGCATTCCCTGTTTGCCATTTCCGATCTGTCCACCGAATCCAAGTTTAAAAACCGGAAGCAACTTTTTAAGTGCACCTCCATCTTTTCCAATAACAACTCCTAGTCTGAAAATTACAGTTCGTGTAAGCTTGGCTGTAGTAAAAGCAGAAGCCTCCCAGTCTTTACAGATTTTACCTAAATAACCAGTGTCATAAGTAAAGGTCGTTTCCGTATTGTGTGAACCATTTTTATAAATACCCACTGCCGAAGTGGAGATAAACATCGATGGCTTAAGCGCTGAATTTCTGATGGCATTGGTGATTCTTTGTGTAGTCCGGATTCGGCTGATGTAAAGCTCTTCCTTATATTTTTTATTCCATCGGTGAATGATAGGTGCGCCTGCCAGATTAATTACTGCATACGATCCACTTATTTTTTCTGCCAATACAGTATCACTTCCCGTAATATCATCGCGTGATAGCGACTCAACCTGAAATCCCTGTTTTATAAGAAAAGCTTTTAAATTTCTTCCGATAAACCCATTAGCTCCACTGATGCATACTTTTTTCATGTCTCAAAAATGTGTTTGCCGAATAATGATCAACGATACTAATCGAATAATGTTTTCGATCCCAAAGATAAAACTTGTTTCCTGAAAATGGGACATTTTAGCCCTAAAATTCAAGTTAATGTGAGAGCCCCGAATGCATCATGGCTGATAATCAAGGCCAAAAAATAGATTGTAGTTTTATAAAATCAGTATCTTTGCACCACTTTTAATCACTTGAATTACCTCCTCAGAATCAACGAGCGAGGTTATAAACATACAAAAGATCATCTTATGGATCAAAAGAAAGACGAAAAGTTGTTCACTGAATTTCCTGCGGTTACTACTGCTCAATGGGAAGCTAAGATCCGGGAAGACTTAAAAGGTGCCGATTACGAGAAAAGACTTGTATGGAAAACGTATGAAGGTTTTAAAGTTAAGCCCTATTATAGAGCTGAAGACCTTTCATCGTTGAGCTACCTAAAGGCTAATCCGGGCGAATATCCTTATGTACGGGGTAATCAAACCAAATGTAACGAATGGGAAATTCGTCAGGACATTGACGAGGCAGATGTTGTAAAAGCGAATGCTATTGCCGTTAATGCGCTGGAACGCGGTGCTACTGCCATCGGATTTAATGTTGAAAAGGTTGTTGCCGTTGAAGATTTAATTATCCTCTTAAAAGGCGTTGATACTAAAAAAGCAGCATTGCATTTTTATTCATCGCCCAATTGGGTTGAATTTGCAAGGTTATTAGTACCTGCATTAAAAAAGCTGGGTGTTGATGCAAAGAGTATTACCGGCTCTTTCGACTTCGACCCTATTAGTTATCTGTTGCTTTATGGCGACTTTTATTATTCTCAGGAAGTAGACATGGCTCAGGCGGCCGAACTACTTGCCTTCGTTGCTGCTGAATTGCCTAAATTCAAAGCAATTACAATTAATGGTGATTTCTTTCACAACGCTGCCGCTACCTCAGTTCAGGAACTGGCCTTTAGCTTAAACAGTGCTGCCGAATACATCACTTTCTTAACAGATGCAGGTTTCTCTGTTGATGAAGTAGCCAGTCGTATGAACCTCTGTTTTGGCATCGGTTCTAACTATTTTATGGAAATCGCTAAAATAAGAGCTGCTCGTTACCTTTGGGCTAAAATGGTTGAACAGTTTAAGGGTGCAACCGACGAAGCTAAAAAGATCTATATTCACTGTACCACCTCTATCTGGAACAAGACAATTTACGATTCACATGTAAATATTCTTCGTACAACCACTGAAGCGATGAGTGCAGCTATTGGAGGAGCAGATTCTATTACTGTTCTTCCTTTTGATGTTACCTATAAAGAATCAGATGAGTTTTCTCAACGTATTGCCCGTAACCAACAGGTGATTCTGAAGGAAGAGGTTTATCTGGATAAAATTGTTGACCCTGCTGCAGGTTCTTATTATGTTGAAAACCTTACTGACTCGCTGATTACACATGCATGGAATTTGTTCCTTGCTACTGAAGAAAAGGGTGGTATGATTGAAGCTGTTAAATCTGCATTTGTTCAGGAAGAGATTGCAAAGGTTGCAGTCGAAAAATCAAAAGATATTGCAAATCGTAAGGTTTCTATTTTGGGTACAAATCAATATCCAAATACGAAAGAATTGATGCTTGACAAAATAGAAGAAGAGGAAGATTTTGACAATGAAGAGGTTGAAGAAGATGATGAAAAAGGCCCATCTTACGAGCCGTTGTTCCTCTTCCGGGGATCTGAAGATTTTGAAGATGTACGTCTTGCTACTGAAACATACATTGCCGATGGAAATCCTTGTCCTAAGGTATTCTTACTAACAATTGGTGATCTGGCTATGCGTAAAGCACGCGCCGGATTTAGTACCAATTTCTTTGGTGTCGCCGGATTTGATGTTGTTGATAATCCAGGGTTTAAAACAGCCGAGGAGGGTGTTAAAGCCGCATTGGCTTCAAATGCTAAGGTTGTGGTTGTCTGCAGTTCAGATGACGAGTATGCCGAATTTGGTACTGCTGTTGCTAAAATGATCAAGAATGTTAATGATCAGATTATTGTTCTCGTTGCAGGTTACCCTAAAGAAATTGTAGAAAACTTGAAGGAAGCCGGTGTAGACGACTTTATACATGTTCGTGTTAACACCCTTGAGTTTTTAAGCGATCTACAGTTAGTACTCGGTGTAACCGAAGAAGATGAATACGAAGATGATAAGGATTAATTAATCCTTGCAATGTTGTACAATATCAAAACAAAGACGTAATGCGACCCGATTTTAAAAAAACAGATATAAAGACTCACGTTGCTGTGAAAGACAGTGAACAGTGGGCAAAAGATGCCGGTATCGCAGCCGATTGGATGACTAATGAGCAAATTGCAGTTAAACCAGTTTATGGTGAAGCTGATCTTGCAAATATGGAACATCTTAATTATGCTGCCGGTTTACCTCCTTTTCTACGTGGCCCTTATTCTACCATGTATGTAATGAAACCATGGACTATTCGTCAGTATGCTGGTTTCTCTACTGCCGAAGAATCTAATGCTTTCTATCGTCGAAACCTTGCCGCCGGACAAAAAGGTTTATCGGTTGCTTTCGACCTTGCTACACATCGTGGATACGATTCCGATCACGAACGTGTAGTTGGTGATGTAGGTAAAGCAGGTGTGGCTATCGATTCTATTCTCGATATGAAGATCCTCTTCGACCAGATTCCTCTTGATAAGATGTCGGTTTCGATGACCATGAACGGAGCTGTGCTTCCTATTCTGGCATTTTATATTGTTGCTGCCGAAGAACAGGGCGTTTCGATGGATAAATTAAGTGGTACCATTCAGAATGATATTCTGAAAGAGTTTATGGTGCGCAATACCTATATTTATCCACCACTTCCTTCTGTAAAAATCATTGCCGATATCTTTGAATTTACTTCAAAGAATATGAAGAAGTTTAACTCAATTAGTATCTCCGGATATCACATGCAGGAAGCCGGTGCTACCAACGATATTGAGTTAGCTTATACCTTGGCTGATGGACTTGAATATCTGCGTACAGGTATTGCTGCCGGTATTCCGGTTGATGCATTTGCTCCTCGCTTATCGTTCTTCTGGGCTATTGGAACGAACCATTTTATGGAGATCGCCAAAATGCGTGCCGCTCGTATGCTATGGGCTAAGCTGGTAAGCCAGTTTAATCCAAAAGACCCAAAGTCGATGGCTTTGCGCACACACTCTCAGACATCGGGTTGGAGTTTAACTGAACAAGATCCGTTTAATAATATCACCAGAACGGCAGTTGAAGCACTGGGTGCAGAAATGGGTCATACTCAGTCGTTGCACACCAATGCGCTCGACGAAGCTATTGCTTTACCTACCGATTTTTCTGCTCGTATAGCGCGTAACACACAGATTTATTTACAAGAAGAAACCAATACCTGTAAAGTTGTTGATCCATGGGCCGGTTCATATTATGTTGAATCGCTTACCAATGAATTGGCACACAAAGCATGGGGGTTGATTCAGGAAGTAGAAGCACTGGGTGGTATGGCGAAAGCTATCGAAACCGGATTGCCAAAAATGCGTATCGAAGAAGCATCTGCACGTCGTCAGGCACGTATTGATGCCAGCAGAGACACCATTGTCGGTATTAATAAATATCGATTGGCAAAAGAAGATCCAATTGAAACACTTGAGGTTGATAATACTGCTGTACGCGAATCTCAAATTAAGCGTTTACAAAAATTGAAGGCCGAACGTAATAACGAAGAGGTCGTTTTAGCATTGGATGCACTGACCCGTTGTGCCGAAACCCAAGAAGGCAACTTACTGGAGCTCGCTATTGACGCTGCTCGTAAACGTGCCAGTCTGGGCGAAATTAGTACTGCACTCGAAAAAGTATATGGGAGGTATAAAGCTGTGATTCGTTCAATTTCCGGAGTATATTCTGCTGAATCAAATGACAATGACGCATTCAAGGATGCTGTTATCATGGCAGATCAATTTGCTGAAACCGAAGGACGTCGTCCTCGTATCATGATTGCAAAGATGGGACAAGATGGTCACGACCGTGGTGCAAAGGTTGTTGCTACCGGTTATGCCGATATAGGTTTCGATGTTGATATGGGCCCCCTGTTCCAGACACCAGCCGAAGCTGCCCGTCAGGCTGTAGAAAATGATGTTCATGTTTTAGGTGTATCTAGTCTTGCTGCAGGCCACAAAACTTTAGTCCCTCAAGTTATCGATGAGCTGAAAAAACTGGGTCGCGAAGATATTATGGTGATTGTTGGAGGCGTAATTCCTGCACAGGACTATGATTTTCTTTACAAGGCAGGTGCAGTAGCTATTTTTGGTCCTGGATCAAAAATTCCTGAATGTGCGATCAAGATTCTTGAAATTTTGATTGACACCAGAAAATAATTTTTTCTGATCATATTGAACGAGGCTATCCTGAAAGGGGTGGCCTCGTTTTGTTTTATATACCATTAATCTATCCTTCTCTTATATCACTTCAAATTTATCCATACAACTTTTCTGATAAGTAGCCCATATACAGATTTTATTCAGGGTATATTCAGGGGTTTCTCACCCTCTAGAGGTGCGGAAAGGGTGGGGATACCCTGGATATAGGGTGCATATGGGGTGGAGATACCCTTCGTTATGGAAGTGAAATTTCATAGTAATACCCAAGTTGTATCCTCAATGTTAGGGATAAGAGTCAGAGGGAAAAAATGTATAAAAAATTGATCGTGGTGTTTTCTTTAACTGAAATCGGGTTTATCTTCCGGTTACAAAGTAGTCTCTGTATTTATTTCGGCTCGCTAAGAATTCCGATCAATGGAATGATTTGCTGTTCGTTGAATTGCTTTTCTTTAAAATGTTTGACGAATTCGCGATTAATCAGATAAAGCCGACTCATAAAAGTATCTTCAGGATAGGTGTTTTCATCGGTAAACTCAACATCTTCTGCATCGGTAAAGTTTAGTTCGCAATAGGCTAGCTCCATATCATCACCATCATCATTTAAAAAGAGCATGGGTAATCCGTGTGTACGACAAATAACCGGCCGCGAAGGATAGATAGTACAGGCGTGATCTTTTAAGAATGTACAGGGATCATCTCTGTCAGTGATGGTTGAGATTTCAGGAACTCCAGCAGGAGTCAACTCATTGAGTATGGCATAATATTCTACCGGAAGAATGTTGAGATTAAGACAGCATTTATCACATCCTTTTTTGCATTCGAGATGTTTATGGTGTTCGGATGAAAGCTTATTACTCAATTCATCAATTTCGAGACGAAGTGCATAATAAAGATCGATCTGTTTTTTGGCTGCTGCATTCATGAGTAGAGTTAAAATTGCTAGACCCCTAGCGGTAAATGATTTTATTTTTTTGCAAAAATAAGTGAAGAAATTATGCTAAGCGAAGGAGGTAAAAGTTATTTTTGTAGTGATAAAGCCTTATCGTGCTTGAACTGGCCTACCAATTAGCGTATTATCAATAAAATATTGTTGATAAATTTGTTAAAACGATTTTTCATTGCTACCTTTGCACCCCTTTATTGGGATAAATGTTTTATTGCAACAATTTAAAAAAGCCGATGAATACTTTAAGCTACAAAACAGTTTCTGCTACAAAAGAAACAGCCGACAAACAATGGTTGGTTATTGACGCAGAGGGCGAAGTGTTAGGACGACTGGCTTCAAAGGTTGCTAATTTGTTGAGAGGTAAGCACAAAACATGCTATACCCCTCATGCAGATTGTGGCGACTATGTTATCGTTATCAACTCCGAGAAGGTTCGCCTGACCGGTAAGAAGTTGACCGATAAGCAGTACATCCATCACACTGGCCATCCGGGAGGACAGCGCGCTCGTACTCCACGTCAGTTACTTGCAACCAAACCTTTTGCCCTTGTTGAAGAGGCAGTAAGAGGAATGTTACCAAAAAACACATTGGGAAGAGAATTATTCAGAAACCTGAAGGTGTTTGTAGGTCCTGAGCATAATCATGAAGCTCAGCAGCCCAAAACAATTAAATTTAACGAAATTAAGTAATCAGTATGGAAGTCATCAATGCTTTAGGCAGAAGGAAGACTGCGGTTGCACGTATTTATTTGAAAGAAGGTTCAGGAAACATAATCGTTAATGGACGCGATTATAAAGAATATTTTCCTGTAGCTATTCTTCAGTATGTAGTTCGCCAGCCACTCGAAATTGCTAATGTTGTTGAGAAATACGACATTAAAGTAACTTTAGATGGTGGTGGATTTAAAGGACAGGCTGAAGCAGTTCGCCTTGCCATTTCACGCGCACTTGTAGAAATTAACGAAGAAATTCGCCCTGCTCTGAAATCAAAAGGTCTTATGCGACGCGATCCACGTATGGTTGAACGTAAGAAACCTGGTCAGAAAAAAGCCCGTAAGAGATTCCAGTTCAGCAAACGATAGTATTCGTTTGAAAGAAAAGGAAAGTTTAGTATCTAAATTGCTGAGACTTCTTTTTGAGAACTACTTAGCAATTGTCACTAACAGAAGGTAAACTTTAAGAAAAAAATTAATGGCAAGAGTATCATTTGAAGAATTGCTGGACGCAGGTGTACATTTTGGTCACCTTAGGCGTAAATGGAATCCTAATATGGCTCCATATATATTTATGGAACGTAACGGCATCCATATTATCGACTTATACAAAACCATAGCTAAAGTCGATGAAGCTGCTGCAGCCTTGAAGCAGATTGCAAAATCAGGCAAGAAAATATTATTTGTAGCAACAAAAAAACAAGCTAAAGATATCGTTGCAGATCATGTCAAGAAAGTTGGCATGCCATATGTAACTGAGCGTTGGCCTGGTGGTATGTTGACAAACTTTGCAACTATCCGTAAGGCAGTTCGCAAAATGTCGACCATTGATAAATTGTTGAATACACCAAACTACACAAGTATCTCTAAACGTGAGCGTCTACAGATTTCTCGCGAAAGAGCTAAACTTGAAAAGAACTTAGGTTCTATTTCAGATTTGAATCGTTTACCCGCTGCATTATTTATAGTGGATATTTCGAAAGAACGTATTGCTATTGCTGAAGCTAGAAGATTGAACATCCCTACTTTCGCTATCGTTGATACTAATTCAAATCCTAACCTTGTAGATTTTCCAATCCCTGCAAATGACGATGCTTCAAAAGCTATCTCTTTAATCGTATGGAAGATGATTGAAGCTATTGAAGAAGGTCTGATGGAACGTAAAATTGATAAAGACAAACGTTCTGATGATGAGGGAGTTGATTCCGATAATAGTACTGAAGGTCGTGCTTACGACATTGATGATGAGGAAGATCCTGAACTGAAAAAACTTGCCAAACAAAAGGCAAATGATGAAGGTGAAGTGATGAAACGTCCTCGCAAACCTGCTGCTGGTGGTAATCGCGGACCTGTTCGCAAGCCAGCTGGTGGTGGAGCTCCAAAGAAGAAATTTTAACTCTAAAGAGAGAATAATATGGCAAATATAACTGCTGCCGACGTTAACAAACTGCGCCAGATGACCGGTGCAGGAATGATGGATTGCAAAAATGCACTCAAAGAAAATGACGGCGATTTCGAAAAAGCAATTGAATTCCTTCGTAAAAAAGGTCAGAAATTAGCAAATAAACGTGCTGACAAAGACGCTAATGAAGGTATTGTTTTAGCTAAAACGAATGCTGATCAAACTTATGCAGCTGTATTCATGTTAAACTGCGAGACTGATTTCGTTGGTAAAACTGATGATTTTGTAAATTTCGCTAAATCTATCATTGATCTTGCTGCTGAAAAAGCTCCAAAATCATTGGATGAACTGAAAGCTTTAGACCTTAATGGCCATTCTGTTGAAGATAGCCTGACTGATTTGATTGGAAAGACTGGCGAAAAGATGGAGATTGCTCATTTTGAAGTAATCGAAGCTCCTATCGTTTTCTCTTACAATCATCACGGTAATCGTTTAGCTACTATTCTTGGATTAAACAAGAAGGATGTTGCTGAAATAGCCGCTATCGGTCACGAAGTTGCTATGCAGATTGCTGCTATGGCTCCTATCGCTGTTGATAAGGATGATGTTGATCCTGAAACTATTCAAAAAGAAATCGAAATTGGTAAGGATGTAGCTCGTCAGGAAGGTAAACCTGAAGAGATGCTCGAGAAGATTGCTTTGGGTAAACTTAATAAATTCTACAAAGAGAATACGCTTCTTAATCAAGAGTCTATTAAGGACAACAAAGTTACGATTCGCGAGGTGCTTACTAAAGCAGATAAAGCACTTACCGTTACAGGTTTTAAACGTTTAATGCTTGGAGCATAACTCTCTAAGAATTAAATGTTGGTTATCTAATACAATAATAACTCGAGAGCGGACCTTTTTTAGGTTCGCTCTTGTTGCTTTTTATAGAATGCGTTAGTTCATTCTTCTCCTTCATTTCGACTGAAAGGCTAAATCTGCTTGTAGCTGTTAATTATGAGATTCTTCCCTTTGGGCGAAGTAACGATCTTTTCATTTTCAATAGTTCCTTAATGCAGACGTTTGATTTTGATGTTCTAGAGCGAAAGCAAAAAGCGCATTATCTGTAAAAAGATAATACGCTTTTTATATATTAGCTTAGTAGTGGAATTAACCCTCTAGAATTGATTTAATGATTCCGGATATGGTTTTGTTATCAGCTTTCCCTGCAAGTTCTTTGGTTGCAGCACCCATTACTTTACCCAGATCTTTGGGCTCTTTAGCACCAACACGGGTTATGATAGCGCTTATGATTGCTTTAACCTCTTCTTCGCTCATTTGAGCAGGAAGGTATTTTTCAATGATAGCTGATTGAAATAATTCTTGATCTGCTAAATCCTGACGTCCTTGTTGTACATAGATTATAGCAGACTCTTTGCGTTGCTTTACAAGTTTCTGAAGCATTTTTAGCTCAACAGATTCAGGAATCTCACCGCTACTTGCATCTTTACCTGTTTTTTCGAGTAGTAAAGCTGCTTTAATAGCCCGTAAAGCCTCGAGTTTTTCTTTATCTCTGGCAAGCATGGCTTGCTTAATATCGTCGTTGATGAGCTTTTCCAGTTCCATATTATGATTGTTTTATTGGTTATAACCAAACGATAGTTGGTGATTCATTAATACTTGAAAGAGTATTGATTAATCGGCTTTATCGTGTAGGTATGGGTTGTTTGATCTGATTTCTATATTGTTATTTGCATCGGGCGTTAATGTTGAACGCGAAATATTGAAAGCATCAGCAGCTGGTGTTTCTTTTAATTCAACATTTTTCCTAAGATAAGCTGGTTGATTTTCCAACTCTTCTATTGATGCATTTGTTCCATTTACGCTAAAGCTTTTTAAACGGGATACACGTTCGGCCGCTCTTTCCCTAAGAGAACCTTCGAGGTCGATAAATGGTTCGTTTAAAGGATGCTTTATTTGTGGTTCAACTCTTTCAGTATAAAGGGGTACAGCAGGATTATTTGTTGACACACTTGGTTCTGGAACCGAAGGATTAGATAGAATTGCTTTTTGATGTTCTACAGACGAATCGAGGTTGAATAGCGTTGGAGTTAATGACGCAGAAACTTGAGACGTTTGCGAGGCCATTGGCTGAATAATCTCCAGTGTGGGTCTTTTTTCAGACACCTGACCATCTGCAGTTTTGGTAAACACGGTAAAGTCGGTTTCTTCTTGTACCTTTTCTGGCTGAACTGCTTGATTTTTTGGTGTATCGTATAATGTACCTATAATATTAGACCCATCATTTCCATGACGTTTAGTAATAAAACCAGTAGCAATAAGTGTAACACTAATCATATTTCCTAACGTTTCATCAGTGCCATTTCCCCAAATAATTTCGGCAGTTGAACCAGCTTTTTCCTGGATATAATCAGTTATTTCGGTTACTTCGTCCATTGAAATTTCTTCATCACCAGAGGCAATATAAAGAAGGATATTAGATGCACCTTCAATGTTGTTGTCATTTAATAGCGGAGAAGTTAATGCCATCTCTACTGCTTGATGAGCGCGATTTTCGCCTTCAGCAATACCTGATCCCATGATGGCAACACCACTATCTTTCATAACCGTTTTTACATCTTCGAAGTCAACATTGATATAACCCGTTACGGTGATGATTTCAGCGATTCCTTTGGCTGCAGTAGTGAGAATGTCATCAGCTTTACTAAATGCCTCACTTAGCTTAAGATTGCCATATTGTTCGCGTAACCGGTCGTTACTTATGATAAGTAGGGTATCAACGTATTTTCTGAGTTCTTCTATTCCGGCATCAGCTTGCATGCGACGCTTACGACCTTCAAAGGCAAAAGGAATCGTTACAATACCTACTGTTAAGATTCCAAGCTCGCGAGCAACAGAAGCTAAAACGGGTGCACCACCAGTTCCTGTACCACCACCCATCCCAGCAGTGATAAATA
Source organism: Bacteroidota bacterium (assembly GCA_013390605.1). Taxonomy (GTDB): domain Bacteria; phylum Bacteroidota; class Bacteroidia; order Bacteroidales; family Cfx3-03; genus Cfx3-03. Next base: position 515,507 of record JACAUB010000001.1, read on the forward strand.
ACATTTTGGTATTGGTTTCGAGAAGCTCCTTAATTTGTTCAATATTTTCGAGTGCAGCCTCTTTTCCAACAGAAGGAATTGAACCGGCACCTAATCCTCTTGAACCAAATTGCACTTTAGTTGGGATTGGACTAGATGATAGCGCTTGAGAGTCTGTATTGCAAAGAATAAAGTCTACTCCCTTGATTCCTTGTTTGTACATGTGTGTAACAGCGTTACTTCCGCCACCTCCAACACCAATGACTTTTATGATGGATGATTGATTTTTTGGCAAGTCGAATTTGAGCATATCTGACATATTTACTAATTTCTAAAGTTAAACTGAAACCTGATATTGTAGATGATTTCAGTCAATATTTTTCATAAAACTTATTAACAGCTAATTGTTCAAATCTTTTTATTTTACTTCATCTTTTGGAGCAATGATATCGATAAGAGATTTGATAAATCCATTGGACTTCTGTGGTTTTATTTTCTCAGTTTCGGAAGGTTCGTTCATTTGGGTGTAATGAGAATTTGTATTTTCTAATCCCATGATCACCAATCCAATACCAGTTGCGAAAGCTGGGCCCAGTAATTCAGGAGCGGTCTCTTGTGCCAAATGTTCGCTCGGAAAACCTATACGAGTATCCAAACCGGTTGTGTATTCGGTAAGTTGAGGAAGATGACGTAATTGAGAACCACCACCGGTTAATACAATGCCGGCACCTAGTTTTTTTTCAAACCCGGAGTTCTTGATCTCGAAATATATCTGTTCAATAATTTCTTCCATTCGTGCCTGGATAATATTTGCAAGATTATGCAAAGAGATTTCTTTTGCAGCTCTTCCTTTTAATCCCGGAATTGAAACTAATTCATCAGCTCTATTTTCTTTTGCAAGAGCAGATCCGAATTTAATTTTCAGATCTTCAGCTTGTTTTTTTAATATGGTGCAGCCCTCTTTAACATCTTCTGTAATGATTTCGCCTCCGAATGGAACAACAGCAGTATGACGGATGATTCCATTATAGAAAATAGCAATATCTGATGTGCCTCCACCAATATCAACAAGGGCAACGCCAACTTCTTTCTCATCTTCGCTTAAAACCGCTCGTGATGATGCATGCGGCTCTAAAATTAGTCCCGATACAGTAAGGCCTGCTTTCGCAACGCATTTTAGAATGTTTTTTGCTGCGGTAGTTTGTGCAGTAATAATATGAAAATTAGCTTCGATCTTACTTCCCATCATCCCTTTTGGTTGAGTAACACCGGGTTCCCCATCAATAGTGTATTCCTGAGGTGTAACACTAACGATTTCGTCGCCCGGATTCATTGCCAACTTATACATATCAGCAGTTAGCTGATCCAACTCCTCTTGGGTGATTTCGGTGTCACTATTCTGACGGATTCTGTTGCCTCGATGCTGCATACTTTTTATATGCTGCCCTGCAATGCCCACATAAACTGCCCGGATGTCAACTTTCGCCTTTGCACCAGCTTCTTGTATGGCTTCTTGTATACTGGCAACTGTTTTGTCAATGTTGATAACAACACCGCGTTTGACACCTGAAGATTCGGATTTTCCATATCCCAAGATCTCCAACTTATTATATTGATTCCATCGGCCAACAATTGCTGCAATTTTGCTGGTACCAATATCAAGACCTACAATAATATCTGAGTTATTCATCTGTGGTTATTTTTTAGAACAAACAATCTGGTTTTTATACTTTAAGCTTATTGTGGCGTATTTATTCCATCCACCTTTTGTTGTATTTGAATGATAAAAGGCTTTTAGATATGTGAATTTTTCATCCATTCTATCTATATCTCCAAACTGAATAATCTGGTCGCCAACTTTGGGGATAATCTCAATCTCATTTTTTTGATTGATATATATCTCTTCAACAAACGCCTTTAAAAAGTCATCTTTATTGATAAACAGCGCCAATTTATAAACTTTGAACAAAGGATTCGAAGCTAATTGCAGTGAATCTGTAGAAGAATCAGCTAGTTTAAACCGATTTTCTTCTGTATATTGTTGTGCAATAAAGCCGTTTGCTGTAATTAATCGCGAAGCAGTTCCATTTATAATTGGAAGTAGTACGCCTTCTTTATCAATGTAGAAACTATTTCCATCCTGATTGAAAATACGAACAAGTGCTTCTCTTTGTTCCAGTGAGATCCTTAATATTCCATCAATACTTGTTTTTACATCAACATGTGCTGCATAAGGATGTTTCTCAATGGCTTTTTTTAATGCAGGGATATCAATTTTGTCAATGGGTTGATTTTCGAATTGACCCGTTTTTTCAGCAAGTATTCGAACCTGTTTCTCAGTAATGAAGTTATCAGCATCGTTATACCGTATATTGATACTAAGCTCTTTGCACATCGTTTGTTTATGCACAGTGCTTACAGCAACAACCAATGCGATTAATCCTCCTAGAACGAGTATAATCGTTATGATTAACAGTATCTTTTTTGCCTTTTTCATCTGATTATAATGCTTTTTCAATAATTGGAACAAACTGATCAATATCACCTGCGCCAAGTGTTAATAATAATTCTGGTTTTAACGATTTCAGTACATCAATAAGCTCTCCTTTACTACAAATACGTTTTTGTGATTTCGTTATTTTATTCAGTAGTATCTCTGATGTTACACCCTCAATTGGTAATTCACGGGCAGGATATATATCAAGGAGGATAATTTCATCGAGTAGTTCAAGGCTCTTTGCAAATTCATCTGCAAAGTCTCTGGTACGGGTAAACAGGTGCGGTTGGAAAACACCAGTTATCTTTTTCTCTTGATAAAGATGCTTGACCGAATTAATACATGCTTTCAATTCTTCAGGGTGATGAGCATAATCATCGATATAGATCAGATCTTCTCTATTGATACGTACATCGAATCTGCGACGTACTCCAACGAAGCTGAGTAAACCTTTTCTGATTTCATCAGGGGTAGCCCCTGCCAGAAATGCTGCTGCAGAAGCGGCAATGGCATTTTCAACATTAAATAATCCGGGTTGTCCCAGAATAACATCCTTTAGTTCAGTGCCGTTCAAAAAGAGATCAAAAATATATTGACCTTTTTGAATGGCAAGATTCTTAATGTAAAAATCGGCTTGCTGATCAAGTGAGTAGGTATAAACCTTTATTCCCGGACGTTGTATTACATTAAAAACTAAGCCTTTTTTTATGATTAGCTGTCCACCTGGTTTTATTTGACCTGTAAACTGCGTGAATGTATCTTTGAGTGCAAGGATGTTTTTATAAATATCCAAATGGTCGGCGTCAACTGATGTAATTACGGCAATCTGTGGAAACAGTTGTAGAAAAGATCGATCATATTCATCGGCTTCAACAACTACCCATTCGCTTTTAGGCGATAGAAGTAGGTTGCTATCATAATTTTTTGAGATTCCCCCTAAGAATGCATTAACCTTGTTTGGGGTTTGCTCCATCAGATGCGCTGTAAGTGTAGTTATCGTTGTTTTTCCATGTGTTCCTGCTATACCGATCGTTTTATATCCGGATGAAATTAAACCTAATACTTGTGATCTCTTTAGAATGGGATAGCCATTGTCGAGAAAAAATTGATATTCAGTATGTTGTTTTGGTACTGCAGGAGTATAGACAACCAAATCAATTCCATCTGGAATCAAATCTTCGTCTTCGTGATAATGAATTTGCATTCCCTCATTTTCCAACTCCTGAGTCAGGGGGGTAGATACTCTATCGTAGCCATAGATAGAACATCCGCGGCTTTTGAAGAAACGGGCCAGGGCACTCATTCCAATACCACCTATTCCTAAAAAATAAATTTTATTTACCTGCTCAATATTCATAATCTTAGGCTTTAATAATTTGTAATGCTCTTTCTGCAATCATTGCTGCCGAGTTAGGAATAGCCATCATTTTTATGGATTCTGCTAATAACGTTTGCTTGTGTTTGTCCGCTAATAATGAAACTATTTCTTTCGCTAAATCTTGTTTAACCATTGTATCGGGCAGTAAAATTGCTGCATTTTTTTCTTTTAGGGCTTGTGCATTCTTTGTTTGATGATCTCCTGCTGCAAAAGGAAAAGGCACCAGAATAACCGGTTTTCCAACCCGGCACAACTCTGAAATTGCAATGGCACCTGCTCTTGAAACCACTATCGTGGCGGCTTCGAATGCAAGGTTGATTTCATTTATGAAGTCGAAAACCTTTATGCCGTCGTAATTAAGTTTTTCAACATCAGCTTTTGCTGTTGGAAGATAATTGACGCCGGTTTGCCAGATGAGCTGTATTTGGTTTTGTTTAAGGTATTCCAGATTTGCAGAGATCGCTTGATTTATACTTCGGGCACCCTGACTTCCGCCTACTACAAATATCACCGGTCTTTGCGTATTTAACCCAAATGATGCAGTGGCTGTTGTTTTATCAGCTCTCTCAATGAATACCTCTTCACGAATTGGATTGCCTGTTAAAAAGATTTTATCTTTAGGGAAATAAGTTTCCATTCCTTCAAAGGCCGTGCAAATGCAGGCTGCTTTTCGTCCAAGGATTCGATTTGTTACACCCGGAAAATTATTTTGTTCCTGGATTAGAATAGGTGCTTTTAGCCATGTTGCCGCCCTCAGTATAGGACCACTTGCATATCCTCCAGTTCCAATTACCAGATCTGGCTTAAATTTGATGATAATAGATATGGCTTTTATCATTGAAACCAGCAACTTAAACGGGAACAATAAGTTTGAAGCAGAAAACTCTCTCTTAAATCCACTGATCCAAAGACCAATAATTGGAAATCCATATCGAGGAACTTTTTCCATCTCCATTTTTCCCTTTGCTCCTACAAAAAGGATATCGGCATCGGGAACGATTTTCTTAAATGCTCCCGCAATAGCAAGCGCCGGGAATATATGTCCTCCTGTTCCACCGCCACTGATGATCACCTTTAATCTACGCTCCTGCATATTCATCGTCTGTGTTATTTTCTGTTCCGTCCTGACTATGCTCTTCAATATATCGGCTTACGCTAAGAATTATTCCAATCGAAATACAGGTAAACCAAATAGAGGTTCCTCCCATACTGACCAAAGGAAGAGGCTGCCCTGTTACAGGCATTAAATCGACAGCGACAAGCATATTTACTAAAGCCTGAAAAGTAAGGCTAAAGCTTAATCCTATCGCTAAAAGAGCACCGAATGTATGTGGAAATTTCACGACTAGTCTGTACCCTCGGGTAAATAAAATAATATAAAGTGCAAGCATAAAGAAGCCGCCGGCTAATCCAAATTCCTCAATAATAATTGCAAAAATGAAGTCGGAATAGGGGTGAGGCAGAAAGTTTTTTTGTGTTCCATTGCCAGGCATCTTTCCGAAAAATCCACCTGAAGCAATAGCAATTTTTGATTGTTCAACTTGAAATTTATCACTTCCATCGCCACCCATAAAGGTCACAACCCGATTTTGCCACGTGCCGATTCGTCCGCCAATGTGGGGAGTGTATTTTGCAACTGCAATAAAAAGTATGAAGGCAATAATTCCCGCAGCACCTAAATAAAATAGGTATTTAATGTTTACTCCGCCAATGTAGATTAATACAAGACTGGTGATAAATATTATAGCAGCTGTTGAAAGGTTGCTTGGTAAAATGAGCAATACAATGATCCCTATGCGTATGAGTATTGGGATAAATGTTTTTTTAAAGTCAGTAATTGAATCTTGTTTCTTGGTCAGGAATTTAGCGACTAAAATAATTAAGGCTAATTTGGCAACATCAGATGATTGAAAGGATACATTTAGAACAGGAATTGTGGCCCAACGACTTGCTTCATTGATTGTACTTCCAAAAAACAGGGTGTAGCACAACAATAAAATGCTAATACCAAAGAGTATATTTGCTATTCGGGAAAAGAAGGTATAAGGGATTCTATGAGCCAAAAACATCAGTGCTCCACCCATGATTAGAATGAACAGGTGTTTCAGAATATAATATTCTGTATTTCCATGTTGAAAGCGATAGGCCAACGTTCCCGTAGAGCTATACACAGCCATCATTGAGAAAATGGACAGAAACAGAACGACAATCCAAATTACTTTGTCGCCCTTAAAATTATTTAATATGGTCTGAGGTCTATTCATTTAAGTTGATTAATTAAAGATTATGAACTGCTTGCCTAAAAGCGATCCCTCTTTCTTTATAGTTAGCATAGCGATCAAAGCTGGCGCAAGCTGGTGATAGTAAGACAACATCATCTTTTTCTCCAATAGAGTAAGCGTAATTTACTGCATCTTCCATTGATTTTATTTCGACAATAGTTTTAATGAATGGAGAAAATAATTCGATAAATCGATTATTGTTTTCGCCAAGGCAAATAAGTGCTTTTACTTTTCTTTTTACTGCTTCGAATAACTTAGAGTAATCGTTTCCATGATCATTTCCTCCGGCAATCCAGATTACAGGCCTGTTATATTCTTCCATTGCAAACCATGCGCAATTTACATTAGTAGCTTTTGAATCGTTTACAAATTCGATTCCTGCAATATTTGCTACCGTTTCTAAACGGTGTTCTTCATCCTGAAAATCGGAAAGACACTGTTTAATAGAATCTTTACGAATTTCGATCAGGCGATTTGCTATGCTTGCGGCCATAGATTTATGGATACTACTTTTTCCTTGTAAGGCTAGTTCTTCTAAAGTCATACGATTGTTTTATTTTGAGTGGGTTACCTGATTTTTAAAGTGATGATGGTGAAAACAGCCAGCATAATTCCAACAATAAAAAAACGTTGAACTATTTTTGGTTCTTTATAACCAAGCTTTTGATAATGATGATGTAGCGGTGACATTCTGAATATTCTTCGTCCTTCTCCAAATCGGATTCGGGTATATTTGAAATAATATACCTGTAGGACAACAGATAGATTTTCTACCACAAAAATTCCACATAAGATGGGAATCAATAACTCCTTGCGAATGAGTATGGCAAAAGTCGCTATAATGCCTCCAATGGCGAGACTTCCGGTGTCGCCCATGAATACCTGAGCCGGGTAGGTGTTGTACCACAGGAAGCCTACGCAGGCGCCAACAAAAGCACTTATAAAGATTGACAACTCACCGGTATTTGGGAGAAACATGATGTTAAGGTAATCAGCAAAAACAATATTGCCAGAAACCCAGGCTAATATTCCGAGGGTAGATCCAATGATGGCAGAAGTTCCTGTTGCTAAACCATCCATCCCGTCGGTGAGATTTGCACCATTAGATATCGCGGTGATAATGAAAATGACTACTAACGTGAAAATTAACCACTCATATCTCTTATATCCTTCTCCGAGGAAACTGATTAATTTAGAATAATCAAATTCATTGTTTTTGAAGAATGGGATGGTGGTTTTTGTCGATTTCTTTGGAATAGGAGAAAACTTTACAATGTGACTACTTGCTCTTTCAAAGAGTGATACACCATTGACGGGTCTGTCCTTGGCTTCAGGAAATTTTTCACGAATAACAATTCCAGGGTGAAAATACATGCTAACACCTATTACAATGCCGGCAACAATCTGTCCTGCTATTTTAAATTTCCCCGCTAATCCTTTTTTGTCTTTCTTGAAAACTTTGATATAATCGTCTAAGAAACCAATAAATCCTAGCCATACGGTTGTGAATATCATTAATAAAATATAGATATTATCAAGTTTTGTAAACAAAAGCACGGGTATTAAAATAGCGCCCAATATGATGAGCCCACCCATCGTAGGGGTTCCCTCTTTTTCTTTTTGTCCATCCAGACCTAAATCACGAACAGTTTCGCCCACTTGTTTGCGACGAAGAAAATTTATAAGCGATTTGCCAAACAGCATGGATATGGTCAGTGAAGTGATAATAGCCAAGGCTGCCCGAAAAGAAATGTATTGAAACATTCCCGCTCCAGGAACATTGAACGCCTTGTGTAAATAAATAAATAGATAATATAACATATCTTATTGTTTTTCAGCAATTGTTAAAAATTCTCTTACTACCTCTTTATCATCAAAATGGTGTCGGATACCATGAATCTCCTGATATTTTTCATGTCCCTTTCCGGCAATTAAAATAATATCGCCGGGAAGAGCCAACGCGCAGGCCGTTTTGATGGCCTCTTTTCTGTTGATAATCGTGAGTGTTTTACGCGAAGCTATCGTATCAATTCCTTGTTGCATTTCAGCAAGTATAGCCTCAGGATCTTCGGAACGTGGGTTATCGGATGTAAGAATTACCCTATTGCTTTTATCGGCTGCAATCTTGGCCATGATAGGACGCTTGGTTCTGTCACGATCGCCTCCACATCCTACAACCGTTATAACTTGTTCATTGCCGGTACGTAATGCATCAATTGTGTTTAAAACATTTAGTAATGCATCTGGGGTATGCGCATAATCAATGATACCAATGATCCCATCAGTTGATTTTACATAATCGAAGCGGCCTTCAACAGCTGATAATGCACTCATTGCCGTTAGAACTTCTGCTGGATTCTGGTTGAGTAAAATTGCCGTACCATAAATTGCCATCAAATTATAAGCATTAAAATCGCCTACCAACCTGAACCAAACATCATTACCATCAATGTTTAGCTGGAGTCCGTCAATTCGGTTCTCTACAATTTTTGCTTTAAAATCGGATAACGTTCTAAGTGAATAGAATTTTCGATTAGCCCGCGTGTTTTGTAACATTACTGCTCCATTTTTATCATCAAAGTTTGAAAGTGCAAAAGCACTTGCTGGGAGCTCGTCAAAAAATCTCTTTTTAGCCTTTAGATATTCATTAAATGTTTTATGAAAATCAAGGTGGTCATGTGTGAGATTTGTAAATATTCCACCTGTAAATTGGATGCCTGCTATTCTTTCCTGCACTACTGCATGCGAACTAACCTCCATAAAACAGTAGTCGCATCCTTGCGTTACCATTTCTGCAAATAGTTTATTTAGGTTAATTGCATCAGGTGTAGTATGTGATGTTGGAATTTCTTGGTCCTCAATTTTATTGCATACGGTTGATACTAAACCGACTTTGTATCCTAATGCTCTGAAAAGATTAAAGAGTAGTGTAGCGATAGTGGTTTTTCCGTTTGTTCCGGTAACTCCAACAACTTTTAGATGGGTTGAAGGCTGATCATAAAAATTTGATGCTACCTGCCCCAATGCCTGACTGCTATTGCTTACTTTGATAAAGGTGAAGTCGGATGCCTGAAATTCGGGTAACTCTTCACATATAACTGCTATAGCACCATCCTGATAGGCTTGTCTTATGTAGAGATGTCCATCTACATGTGTTCCCTTAACAGCTACGAATAGACTTCCAGGCTGTACATTACGCGAGTCGAAACATATATCGCTCACTTGTATAGCTGTTGATCCGATTACTTCAGTTAACCGGACTTTATAAAGAATTTCACTAAGCGTTTTCACTGTGCTCTTCCTTTTTTAGCTTTGTTTCAATAATTCCTTTAGATGCTCTGGGTGATAACTCAAGTTGAATTAAACTTCCCCTATTCATAAATACACCGGGTTCTATAGATTGTCTGATAACTTTTCCTTTACCATTAAATCTTACCTTATATCCTGCCTTCTCGAGCAAATACACCGCATCGCGAATACCCATTCCTATTACTTCCGGAACTAATCCTGCTTTTGGATTTGCTGATGTAAACTGAAATTGGCTCCCTCTTACCCAATCTACATCTACTTTTTCCAAATCGCTTTTAAAACCTAAAACATCACAAACTTTTTTTAGATCAGATTTGTTACCGGCAGCAAATTTTGGAGCAGTTATACTTTGTTTGATTGTGTCAATCTGACGACGATGTAATTCTGGCGTTGTAGCATAGACCTTTTGTGCAATTTCGAGAAATACGGGAGCCGAAATCCATCCACCATAAATGATCCCCTTTGAAGGATTATTGATAACTACAATACAACTGTATTTTGGATTATCTGCCGGGAAATACCCAACAAATGAAGCTTTATAGTTTGTTTTGTTGTATCCGTCATTACCTTGTGCAATCTGAGCGGTACCCGTTTTACCGGCTATTTTAAAAATAGATGACTTAACATTAGTTGCTGTTCCATTTTCCACTACTCCTTCAAGTAGTTTCTTTGCTTTCTCAATCGTGCTTTTTGATGCAATAGCAGGATTTAAAACAACGGGTTGGAATATTTTTACAGGAATATTTGACTTCCGAATCTCTTTTATGATCATTGGGCGTACCTTACACCCATTATTTGCTACGGCATTATAGAGCGTGAGAGTTTGTAATGGGGTTACTGCTACTTCATAACCAATTGACATCCATGGAAGTGATACTTTTGACCAGCTACGACTTTTTGTGTTTTTTATTTGAGGTGTCCCTTCCCCCTTGAGTTCTATTCCTGTTGGTTGATTTATACCCAATGCATAGAGCCCATCAATAAATTCTTGCGGTTTTCTATTGAATGCATTGTAGATTACTTGCGAAATACCTACATTAGATGATACTTCAAAAGCTTGCTTTACCGTTACCATTCCTCTTCCACCTTCGTGTGAATCGTGCATTACACGGTTAGCATACTGAAAATTGCCAGTTGTTACATAGTTATTTAAATTTGTAACACCTTTATCCAACGCAACCAGCATTGAAGCTAGTTTAAATGTAGAACCCGGTTCTGTACTTTCACCAATAGCATAATTATATTTTTCAGTAAACGTGCCATCTTCACTTTTTCCAAGATTTGCAATAGCTTTGATCTCTCCGGTCTTTACTTCCATTAAAATGGCACAACCATGATCCGCTTCGTTTGCAACCAGCTGGCGTAATAAAGCAGCTTCGGCTACATCCTGAATCCCTACATCTATTGTAGTAACAATATCAGTACCATTTTCAGGTTCTATTTCTGTATCCGAATTAATAGGACGCCACGTTCCATTTCCAATTCTTTGCATCAGTCGCTTTCCCGAAACACCTGCTAACTGAGTGCTAAAAGTACCTTCAATACCAACCTTTTTTTTTGCCTCTTCATTAGCCCATCCGATGGTTCTAAACGCTAACTCACGAAATGGGTAGATACGCTTGTTACGGGCAATTGAAATTAAACCTCCCTTATATTTTCCCATTTTGAAAATCGGGAATTTGCGAAGTTTCTTTAATTCTGAATAGGTTACATCTCTTTTAATTAATAGATATCCATTATTCTCTTTTCGGGCGTCTTTTAAAAGTTTGCGATATTCAGCGGTAGACTTATCATTGAATAAATTTGAAAGACATAAAGCAAGTGAGTCAACGTTGTTCTTGAATATTTCATCTGTTATGTTTTCAGAAGCAACATCCATTCTGATTTCGAAAATAGGAACAGAGGTAGCTAATAGGCTACCATCTGACGATAAGATATTTCCTCTCATCGCTTCGGTGTTATCATAACGGAGATTAAGCTTTTCAGCTTTCTCTCTCCACATTTTACCTTGGCCCAATTGAATATATAGTACCTTTCCAATGATCAGTATTGCTACAAATATCATTGTAAAGTACACTGCCGCAATTCGGTTTATTATGATAGACTTATTTTTTTCCATTTTCAATTGTTGTTCTTATTCAGCCTCTTCAATAAATATTTTTTCAGGAGGAACAATCGCTTCTTTTAATCCTGATCCACCAAGACGTTTGATTATTTCAGATTGTTTGCTGATATACATTAGGTTCGCTTTTGTTGAGATGTATTCATAGCGTAATCCTTCAATCTCTTTTCTGGTCTTGTTTATTGCAATAGCAGTTTTTTGTGCATTATAATTATTCCCTATATATATCATTGCCAATAAAGCAATACAGAGAATAAAAGGAACTTGCTGGGTTACTTTTTTACCCTCTAGGAAACTCCCTGAAATCAGCATGCTGATAAGCAGAGCAAGGGCAGATTTAGTAGCCTTTTTGGGTCTGGGCTCCCTGATTTTTGGCTCTTCGTTTGGCGTAATAATCGTATTTTTTACAACTGATGCCATTGTTAAATTTTTTCTGCAATTCTTAATTTTGCACTCCGTGCTCTATTGTTTTCAGTAATCTCTTCCTCTGAAGCAATAATAGGTTTCCGGCTTACTTGTTTTAGTGGAACGATTGGATTCCCATAGAAATCTTTTTCAAGTTTCCCTTCGAAGTTTCCAGTTTTAATAAAGTTCTTTACTAAACGATCTTCCAAAGAGTGATAGGTTAGAACAACCAGCCGACCTCCAGGTGCAAGCATCTCGGTAGCCTGCTTTAATAGTTCTTTTAACGCATCAAGTTCTCCATTTACTTCAATACGTAAAGCCTGAAAAACCTGGGCTTGATATTTAAATTCTTTGCCTCTTGGCGCACAATTTCCAATAGCTTCTTTTAGATCGCTGGTGGTGATGATTTCTTTATTTTGACGATAGTTGATAATATTATTAGCCAACTTTCGTGGATTTGGCACCTCTCCATAATGGGCAAAAATTCTGAGTAGCTCTTCTTCTTCCCATGTATTAATTAGTTCGCGACCGCTTAACTTTTTTCTTCGATCCATCCTGAAATCAATGTCCCCTTCAAACCGTGTAGAGAAACCTCTTTCGGGATTGTCTATTTGGTGGGAAGAAATCCCAAGATCTGCAAGTATTCCATCAATAGTAAAAGCATTGTGTAGTCGTAAGAAGTTTTTTAAGTATTTGAAGTTTTGAGTGATTAATACAAATCGTTCATCATCAGGGACATTTGCTAAAGCATCTTCGTCCTGATCGAATGCCAGTAATCGTCCTGATTCTAAATGACTTAATATAAGACGCGAATGTCCACCACCTCCAAAAGTTACATCAACATAGGTGCCGTCTGGCTTAATAGAGAGCCCATCAATACTTTCGTTTAATAGTACAGGTTTATGATACATGGCTCTTTATTTTAAATTCTGATTGTTAAAAGGATTGCCCCAAATTGTTTTTCCCATTTCCGTAAAGGTTTTACGGATCTCTTCTATATGTACATCGAAAGCTTTTTTATTCCAAATTTCAATTACCCTACCTAAACTCGGTTGTATTACCAAATCTGTACTTATATTTGCAAAATCAATTAATTCTTTTGGAATAAGGATTCTACCTGCGGGGTCAAGTTCAACAATTCGACATTTATGCTCAAACATACGTACGTATTGTTGATTTTCGGGAATAAACATGTTTAGATTCTGTGCTAAGTAATCAAGTTTTTTCTGAAACTCTGATTTTAGGTATAATTCAAGATAAGTTCCACTAGTGCTTGGTTTGATTACAAACCCCTCATCCACAGCATTGGAGAGCTGTTTGCGCAGCGGGGCAGGAAAGAGTAGTCGCCCTTTCGTGTCTAGCTTACATTCGTGAGATCCAATTAAATGAGGCATTTTCTTAACTGTTATTATTAGATGTCAAATATACAACGGAAACTCCACTTTCTACCATTTTATCCCACTTGTTAATAAAAAAATATTTTTGTTAAATTCAATGGAGAAAAAATGGGTAACCAAAAAGCGGCTAAGAGAGTGTTGACACTGAATAATATGAGATGTAATAGTAGTGAAACCATTGATAAATGGACAATGTATAGGAAACGGAAGATAGTAAAATCAAAAGAGCTAAGTACGAAAGGCGATTTATGCTATTTTTGCAATCTAAGGAATAGGTGCTATTATGCTAAATAAAAGGAGTGATGGATACGAATGTTGAAGTTAAAATGATAGATGTTGAAAAGGTATTTCGAGATAAGGATGAAAAAATGGCTCGACGTATACCTCAATTTTTTTTTAATTATCTCAAGCGTGTTGTTCATCAGGAAGAGTTGAATGGCGCACTTACACGGTTTAAGAATCTTCAAAATCTTGATTTTATTACTGCAATTCTTGATTTTATGGGTGTAATTATAACCTTTGAAGGATTGGAGAATATTACTGGAAATGGGCGGATTTTGCTAGCTTCAAATCATCCTTTAGGTGGATTAGATGGATTAGCTTTAGCTAAGGTCGTAGGACAGGTACATGAAAATATTGCCATTCCAGGAAATGATATATTGATGAATATTCCAAATTTGGCATCCTTATTTATTCCTATTAATAAGCATGGAAGCAATGTTCAGAATATGGGAATCATCAATGATACTTTTGCATCGGATAAAACAATTTTATATTTTCCGGCAGGACTCTGTTCCAGAAAGCAAAAAGGAGTTATTCGGGATTTGGAATGGAAAAAGACTTTTGTAACCAAATCACGATATTATAAACGAGCTATTGTTCCTGTTCACGTCACCGGAAGAAATTCTAATTGGTTTTATAATTTAGCAAACTGGAGAAAGCGGTTAGGTATAAAATTAAATATCGAAATGCTTTATCTGGTTGATGAGATGTTTAAGCAAAAGGATAAAAATATTCATATCATTTTTGGCAAACCTATACCTTGGGCTACTTTTGATAAACGCTTTAAGGATATTGAGTGGGCTGATAAGATAAAAGCACATGTTTATCAACTTGAACATAACAAATCAATAGAGTTTAGCGTTTAATAATTGTTGCTTCAAATATTTTAATTTAAGCCGGAACTAAACTTAAAATTATTGTTTGGATCTGAAAACCGATTGTATCTAAAATGAGAAAGAGATGAAGACTATTATTCCACCAGTTGATACAGCGTTAATAGAAAAGGAATTAACGCGTGAAACTTTTGTTAGGAAAACTAATAATGGTAATAATGAAATTTATGTGGTAACATTTCAGAATGCTCCAAATACTACAAGAGAGATTGGACGTTTACGCGAAGTGTCATTTCGTGATGCAGGTGGCGGTACAGGTGATGAATTAGACTTGGATGAATTTGATACTTGTCCAGACCCTTTCAAACAATTAATTGTTTGGAATCCAAGAGATAAAGAAATAGTTGGAGGATATCGATTTTTACATTGTAAAGAATTGAAAAAGGATGAAAACGGAGTAGTTCATACACCAACAGCTCATCTATTTAAATATTCCCAAAAATTCATTGATGAATATCTTCCTGTTACAGTTGAACTTGGTCGATCGTTTGTTCAACCAAATTATCAACCAACCTTTAACATGCGTAAGGGGATGTATTCACTTGATAACCTTTGGGATGGATTAGGTGCTATTATTGTTGATAATCCTGATGTTGAATATTTCTTTGGGAAATTTACAATGTACCCAGAATATCATAGAGAAGCGCGTGATATTATTCATTATTTTCTAGATCTGTATTTTAACGATAAAGAAGATTTGGTTTATCCAATCGAAGAACTTGAACTACATATTCAAACACCTTTGGAGGTATTGCAACCAATCTTTAATGCGCCTACATTTGAGGCAAACTATCGTATTCTAGTCCAAAAGGTTCGCTCGTTTGGTGAAACAATTCCACCACTTGTTAGTGCTTATATGAGTTTATCGTCAACAATGAGGTCGTTTGGAACTGCAATTAATGTTCCTTTTGGCGATGTTGAAGAAACAGGTATCATCATTAAGATTAATGACATTTATGATGTTAAAATTGATCGTCACATAACAACCTATTCCAGGGATAAGGAATAAATATGCAAATAACTAAAGCCGTTTTTACTCAAAGTGCCGCTGTTTTGGAAAAATGTCCACTGACACAACTTCCCGAATATGCCTTTATTGGAAGATCAAATGTTGGAAAATCTTCTTTAATAAATATGTTAACAGGGAAGAAAGGCTTAGCCAAAACCTCTGGAGAACCAGGAAAAACCAGACTCATTAATCATTTTTTGATTAATGAGAGTTGGTTTATTGTTGATTTACCGGGATATGGTTATGCAAGAGCTTCTCATAAAGCAAGAGAAGAGTGGGAAAAAATGGTCTATTCTTACTTTAGCGGACGGAAGAATCTGATGAATACTTTTGTATTGGTAGATCTTCGGTTGGAGCCTCAACGGATTGATCTTGAATTTATTAATTGGTTGGGTGAATCAGAAATACCATTCGTAATTGTATTTACAAAAGCCGATAAGCTGACTAAAAATCAAATAGTTTCGAATGTAAGTAGTTATATTGCCCGTCTGAAAGAAGAATGGGACGAAGTACCACCTTTTTTAGTATCCTCTGCTACATCAGGGCAAGGTAAACATGAAATATTAAGCCATATCGACGAAGCTAATACTTTTTACAATAATCAAAATATATAAAAAGGAAAAGGCGGTCTCAGCAATGAGACCGCCTTTTTTATTATTCAAAATTTATTCAAATTCAAGATAAAGATCAGTTTTGGGAACCTTTTGGCCCGGCACTACATGTATCTTCTTAATTTTACCACTAAAAGGAGCACGTATATCATTATACATCTTCATAGCTTCAACTATGAGTAGTAAATCGCCTTTCTTAACTAAATCTCCAACTTTCACTTTTATCTCAATAATTGTTCCTGGAATAAAAGCTATAATCTTCTTTGGATCAATTGCTTCGTAAGGTTTCCTCATCAGAAACTTACGTGTTAGTTTTGTTTTATAACTAACATCATCAATCGCCAGATTCTGAAAAATTTCATTTTCTTGTTGTACTGACATTTTGTTTCTTTTTAGAATGGAGGAATACCGTGTTTTTTAGCTGGACCTTCTTCGTTTTTCGAAGCCGAAATCTCGATAGCGTGAATAAGCAAATTACGCGTTTCTTGTGGTTCGATAACGGCATCAATATATCCGTAGGCAGCTGCAACATATGGATTTGCGAATTTATCCTTATACTCCTTGATTTTAGTTTTCCGCATTTCATCAGGATTTTCAGCATTCTTAATTTCAGTTCTGAAAATAATATTTGCTGCACCTTCTGGACCCATTACTGCAATTTCTGCAGTTGGCCATGCAAAAACGAAATCAGCACGCAGGTGATGTGAACACATTGCTATGTATCCACCACCGTAAGCTTTTCTGGTAATAACAGTCAATTTTGGAACAGTAGCTTCAGAGTATGCATATAGAATTTTTGCTCCATGGCGAATAACACCAGCATGCTCTTGATCTACACCTGGAAGATATCCTGGTAAATCAACAATTGTAACAAGCGGAATGTTAAAAGCATCGCAATAACGGATAAAACGAGCTGCTTTGTCTGATGAATCACAATCAAGTACACCTGCTAAAACAAGTGGCTGGTTAGCAACAAAACCTACTGTTTGACCCGCAAGACGCGCAAAACCTACTACAATATTCTGTGCGAATAACTCATGAACTTCAAGAAATTCAGAGTCGTCGACTAATGATTTGATGATATCGCGTACGTCGTAAGGTTGACGTGGGTTAGCCGGGAAAATCTCATCAATATTATATTGACGAGTACGTGGTGGTTTTTTTGGAAATGGTTCAGCTTTTTTAGTGTTGTTCCAGGGAACAAAACTGCAAAGTTTCTTAATTTGATCAAAACAATCAGCTTCACTTTCTGAGAAGAAATGAGCGTTACCGGTAATTTCAGCATGAACACGAGCTCCTCCTAAATCTTCCATTGAGATATCTTCACCCAACACTGTTTTAATTACCTCAGGTCCGGTGATAAACATTTTCGAGATTTTGTCAACTACGAAAACGAAATCGGTTAATGCTGGAGAATAAACAGCTCCACCTGCACATGGGCCAAGGATAACAGAAATCTGAGGAATGATTCCAGATGCTTGCGTATTACGGAAAAAGATTTCGCCATAACCAGCTAGAGAGTTAACCCCTTCCTGGATACGAGCACCACCTGAATCGTTAATGCCAATAATAGGAACTTTCAGCTTCATGGCAAGATCCATGATTTTAGTAATCTTCTTTGCATGCATCCATCCAAGTGAACCACCTGCAACAGTGAAGTCTTGTGCATAGATACAAATAGGGTAGCCATTAATGGTTCCCGTACCGGTTATTACACCGTCGCCTGGAAGATACTTATCGCCCATGTCGAAGTCTTTTCCGGCATGTTCAACGAATAGGTCATATTCGTGAAAAGATTTAGGGTCACATAAGGCAATAACACGTTCACGAGCCGTCATTTTACCCGTGGCCTTTTGTTTTTCAATTGCCTTTTCACCACCCCCTTGCAATGCATCACGCATTCTTCGCTTGAGGTCAGATGTTTTTTGTTTTAATGACATAATGCTTTGGTTTTGGTGTGCCTGATTATATAATTTTTTTAAAATTGCACCAGCGAGCAAAATTAAACTATTTTTATTAAAAAATTACGCCTTTATTCTTGTTGTTAGTATGCATGTATACAGCAATATAAGTAAAAAACAACAAAGAGGCCTGATTTTTGTATTGGGGATAATTTCCTCATAGAAACCCTTAAAACGACTTAAATCATTTAAATTAGTGAAACGATGAATATTGAGCTATTTCGAGAGTATTGTTTGATGAAAAAAGTAACATCAGAAAGCTTTCCTTTTGGTGAGGATATTTTGGTGTTTAAAGTAGCAGGCAAGATGTTCGCCCTAATCAGCTTGTCTGGTTCTGATCGTGCTAACTTAAAATGTGATCCGGAAAAGGTGATTTCTTTAAGAGAACACTATGATTGTGTCAAACCAGGTTACCACATGAACAAGAAACATTGGAATACAGTCTATTTTACTGACGAAATTAACGACTCGCTCTATTTTGAATGGATTGATGATTCATATAATCTTGTTGTTACATCACTTCCCAATAAAGTAAAAATGGAATATAATTTATAATTATCTGGCGGATCTTTAAATCAGCTATTCAGTATCAGGATATTGATCTTTTATTTTTTTAAGAATATTAGAACTTGCCTTAGAATTTAATCCAATCATCTTTCGATTCGTCTTCTAAATTAATGGGAAAATTAATTTATGAGATACTCATAATTTTATCCCATACGGTAAAAGTAGGGTGAAGATACTGCAGAAAGATAAAATATAGAAACGTTATATCATTCTTATTGATTCATAAAAGAAAATTCATGAAGTTGATATGCAGAATAGGTTCGCTCAAGCTCAGCAGCGATAATATCGGTCTGGTTATTAAATTTTAATCAGACTTTTAATATAAGTAGGATGAATCGAAAGAGAAGATAGGCAATTGCTTTTGGATTTTAATTTTAAATAATGTAGCTCAATATTTCAAATCTATTTCTTAAAATCGTAAACTTTAATTTTGTGAAATAACATACTCATTATATGTTATTTCACTTTCGCTTTTTAAACGATTGATAGGCTATGTCGGTTATCAGGAATCCAATCAAGGCTCCCCAAAGAATTGTTAAGTAGGGACTAGAAGATATGGGGCCGTTTGTCGGTGAAGAACCAAATAGTCTATAATAAACAAATCCGGCAATCGCACCAATAGCTAATCCTACTAGGTTGATAGGGCTTAACAATTCTTTTATTTTCTTTCGTAACCCAAATCTCGGTTTTTTATCTTGATTATCCATTCGACAGTTCAATTAATCGTAGTGCCAGCATTGCACCTTCTCTATCTTTAATCTAAAACTATGCCAGCTTATCGTAAAGTAACAACCGTAATACCAGAACCACCCATATCAATAGGGGCGTCTTTGAAACTTCTTACTTCTGTAATCGAAGTGAGAAATTGCCTAACTACTTCTCGGAGTGTCCCATTTCCTTTTCCATGCAGGATCGTTACCTCCGAAATTCTAAGTAAAATGGCATCATCAATATAGTGTCGAACCTCGTCAAGTGCTTCGTCAGCTCTTTTGCCTCTTAAATCGAGTTGTAGCTTAAATTGAGCCATTTTGTCATTAAGGTCGCTCATTATACTACTGTAACTCGATGTATAGCTCTTATCTTTATCTTTTCTGATTTCAGATCGCTTTGCCTTTTCCAATTTGCCTAGATCAATTCTCATCTTCATTTGCCCAAAAGCCACTTCAGCTTTTTTGCCGGATAGTTTGATGACCTGACCGATCGATTCTTGTCCGATTACTTTAACAAAATCACCTACAATCGGTGTCTTGTTATGGCCGGTGTACTTTTCTTCATGTTTTTCTTCATGAAGTTGAACGATCACGGGCGCATTCTTTTTGATCTCTTTAACAACTTCGGCTGGTTCAATGATTTCCAATTCTTGTTTGAGGGTAGAAACTTTTTCGCGGGCTATTTTGGTTTTTTCTTTTGAGGCTTGTGTTTCTCTTATTTCGCGAACCGTATTCTCAATTAGCTTATTACTGTTCGACAAAATATCTTTAGCCTGGTTTTTTGCTTTCTGAATAATATCTTTTGAAGTGCTTTCGAGTATTTCTAATTTTGCTTGGTATCGCTCCATTATCTCAGAAATAAACTCATCGGCCGAATCTAACTCAATTTTCTTTTGAAGTAATGCTTTTCGTTCTTGTTCTAACTGATTAAGCTGGTTATCGAAATCGATTTGAGTACTTCCTGTTTTTAAAATAGCTTCAGATAATATTGATTCAGGAAATCCAATTTTTCGAGCAATCTCAAAAGCGAAAGAACTCCCGGGTTTCCCAATTTGAAGTTGGTAAAGAGGTTGGATATTGTTTACATCGAAAAGCATAGCGCCATTAATCATGCCTGGTTGCTTACCGGCCAAGAGCTTAAGATTTGCATAGTGTGTAGTTACTACACCAAAAGCTTTAATTGCATTCAGGTTTTCTAAAATAGCTTCAGCAATAGCACCACCCAACTGAGGTTCTGTTCCTGATCCAAATTCGTCAATCATAAATAATGTTTGACTATCCGCATTTTTTAATAGATGCTTTAAGTTCATCAGGTGTGAACTGTAAGTACTTAGGTCGTTGTCCAGTGATTGTTCGTCACCAATATCGATAAAAAGTTGTTTAAAGATTCCTGCAATTGATGATTCATGTACCGGAATAAGTAATCCACATTGAAACATGTATTGAAGCAAACCAACAGTTTTGAGGCATACAGATTTGCCTCCGGCATTTGGTCCCGAAATGATAAGAATTCTATTTCGTTGGTTTAATTCAATTGTTAGGGGTTCTACCTTCTTCTTTTGTTGCTTGTGATTTATAAATAGAAGTGGATGAACCGCCTTACGCCATTCTAAAAAAGGAGTGTTGCTCAGCTCAGGTAAAACTGCCCCTATTTCCAATGCAAAGAGAGCTTTTGCTCTTAGGAAATCAATTATCCCTAAATATTGATAGGCATTTTCTAAATCCTCAATCCATGGACGCAAACTATCTGTGAATATCGTTAAGATTTTAATAATCTCTCTCTTTTCAGCTAGCTCAAGTTCTCTAAGTTCGTTTCCAAGATCAACAATCTCTGAAGGTTCTATATATATTGTTTGACCTGTCGCTGATTCATCATGGATATACCCTTTTAATTTTCGCTTATTGACAGCATTTATAGGGATAACTAAATGCCCATCTCTAATGGTTACTTCTGCATCTTCGCGCGACAACCCCTCTTTTTTTACCTTTTGCATTATTTGGGCTATGCGCTTATTAATGCTGTTCTTTTTGATGTTGAGTTGGTGTCTGATTTCTTTAAGCTGATCGGAAGCGGTATCTTTTATCGTTTTTTTATCGTCAATAATTTTATTGGCAGATATAATAATCTCTTGTGGAATAAAAACATCTTTCCCAAGCTTTACCAATAAAGGAAATTGTTCAGAATCCTTATGCTTGAAAAATTGTAGACATTCATTAATGGTGGTGAGCGAAATAAGTAAGTCGAATAAATTCTCAACAAATATGAATGATCCAGGTGTCTTAATGCGGTTTAACTCAAAGGTTAAATCTAAATAATCCTGAGAAGGGAATGCTCTTCCTGATATTAAAACATTTTTAAATTCATTCGCTTGATTCAGATAGAGACTTAATTTTGAAAAATTATATGAAAAATGCATTTCTTTAGCCAGGTCTTCGCCCAGCTGACTTAGGCAACGTTCTTCAATCATTTCGCGAATTCGCGTAAACCCAATTTTTTCTTCAAAATTAAAAGGATAGATCACAGTTTTTTTTTGCAAAATTACAAATAAAGCAATGGGCATTCTAACTTTGATGGAGATAGCTGTACTATTTTAATTGATTGTTATTTTTTTCTTTTAGAATAATAAAGAATAAATCCGAAAGTGATTAACAACGCTGCACAAATTAATAGATAAGTGTAAAAGCTTTTATATCTGTTTTCGAGAGGTAAATTATCTCCAATGTTTACATACCCCGCCCAAAAATAGGGATAGGTTTCAAGTTGATCGCAATGACTTAAAAATTCTAATTTGGCTTGGCGTAAGGCTTCGTCTTTGGGTAGGCCCTTATGAAGATATTTATAAAAAAGTTCCATTAATTGTGCGCTCGAAGCATCTTCTACCGACCATAAAGTCATGACTACACTAGGTACGCCCGCATAGAAAAAACCACGTGCAATACTGATAATACCTTCGCCCAGTTGTAATCGACCATTACCTGTATTACAGGCACTTAAAACAGCAAGCTCAGCACCCAATTTCATATTAAATAGTTCGTAAGTATTTAAGAGTCCATCATCTTTCTTATCGGATACTGGCGAAAAGACAAGTTTAGAGTACATTGGATTGTCATTATCAATAATGGTATGGGCCGATAGATGTAAAATATTATACTTCGAAGCCTCGATTTTAAATGCGCTTTCTGAAGCTGCAGATCCTTCAAAAACAGTTCCTTTATAAATAGTTGAAATCTTTCCCACCTCTGCTTTTGCACCAGGGATGGGTAATAGTGTCATTATAGAATCTGGATGATTATAGACAAGGTTTTTATATTGTTGATTTTGATTATATGTTGGGGCAAAAGCGGCTAAGTCGATCGGCTGATGTATGTGTTTTGCTCTTCTTCCAAAAAGAATAGTAGCTGATGGTCCATAATTTATTGCGTGATCTTTTATTAGATAGGGTAATGAGCGGAAATCCATCTCATTTTTCTTTGGATTGCTTGATAATAATATATCGAAAGGAATATAGAGGAGCTCTCCATCAGGAACAATAATCAAGTCTTTTCCCTTTATTTCTGCATTAAAAGGTTTTAATAGTATATCATAGAGTTCTCTGGATGTGTTAACGAAGCGGTCGTAATTCGATTTATCTAATTTCGCATAATTATTTTCAGTTAGTTGATTTCTGAGCGAAGATATTTGTTTCCGGAAATTTGAATTGATGATAGTTTTGGTAAAGCGGTGAGCATCTTTCGTGATGATAAAGCTAAATAATATTGAATCGGTTAAATAATATTCGATAAAAGCTTGCTTTTTACTAAGCTTTTCGGTGACCATCTTGCTACTGATGACATTTTTATCATATTTAAGACTATAATAGGAAGGAAAGTTTTTCTCAAAGATCTTAATTAAACTGTCGTGATTTTGGTTTAGTTGAAAAAGTTTATTATCCCACAAATCGAGTTTGTTTTTGTCAGGATTCTTTGCCTGCTTTTCATCATAAATGAATTTTTGATAATTATAAATATCATTTTTTAGGTCAGTCTCAAGCTTTTGTAATTTTTTTGGGAGTGAAATGGTTTTACGAGCCTCAGCTTCCCTAAGATAACTCAACATAACAGCAGATCGACTCTTTTCAGAGAATTGAAAAGCATCGTCAATATATTTTGTGTTTTTTTCTTTTGAATAGAGGGCTGATGTTATTTGCATCAATACCAATGATAATTGTTGAGACTTTTCGCGTGTAGAATATTTTGTCTCCTCATTACCATAAGTATCGCGAATTTTATCAATCATCACTAATGCTTGTTCTCCTGAACGGATAGCTGCCTTTAGTAAATCAGTACGTTGATTTTCTTTTCTGTATAAATTCCATAGAGTAAATGTTTTATTTTGTAAAATATCAAAATAAACAAAAGACGGATAAGCATTTTTAACGGTTGGAGAGTTTAATATATTTGTTGATGAAAATGATTCATCTATTGAGATTAATGCTTGTTGATAATAGGCTAATGCTTTTTGATAATCATGATTATTTCGAGTGTAAAAGGTTCCCAAAGAACTATATACAAAAGCAACATCCCTGCTCTTATTTCCATAATATTTTAGAAAAATCTTAATAGTTTCATTTAAATAAGGTAGTCCGTTTTTCATGTGAGACATTAGAAATTCACCATAGCGGTTTAGCGAGAATCCATATTCTGTCTCCTGATTTGGCAACATCTTAGCTTTTTTAATGGAGGATTGATAATATTTGTCTGCCTCAGAAAATTTACCTAATTTATCGTAAATACCGGCTATATTTCTTTCTACTTTTATAATTAGTGGAGAATTTGGATCATTACTTTTAATCTTTACCAATGTATTGAGAGCCTCAATGTAATTTCCTTGGTTTTCAAATATATAACTTATGTTGACTCTTAATGTGCTTATTGTTTGATGATTATCTGGAAAAAAGTCTTTTAATATTTTTAAAGATTGCTGATAGTAGTTTAATGCATTACCATAATCTTTCTGACTTGTTGCAATATTTCCTTTATTTAAGTATAAAATGCCTAAATCTTTTCTTAATGATGGAATTGTTTTCAAATTTGGCTCAGCTAAATCATAGTAAATTAAAGCCTTATTTGGTTTCCCGCTCAGATATAAAGAGACACCAAGATTTAAATAAAACATTGTTAAGGCAGAGCTCTTTTCTCCATAGGTTACTTTCATTACCTCTCCTGATTTGTTAAAAAACAGATAGGCATTATCATAGTCACCTCTGGAGGTATAAACGATGGCGATATTTTGGTAAAATATTGCATTGTCTATATAATTTTTATTTGTTTTTAATCCTATCGATAAGGCCTTATTGTAGTTTTCTAAGGCTTTATCTAGCGTATGAGTATATAAGTAAGAATTACCTATGCCATTATATTCTAATGCTAATGCAATATTATCTTTGCCAAAATGCTGGGTCTTATATTGAAGCGCAAGATTAAAGGCTTTTCTGGCATCTTCAGGTTTACTCAAATCAATTAAACATACTCCTATTTTATGATTTGCGTCTCCAAGTCTTTGGGCATCTTTTAATATCTGTGCCCATTTTCTAGCCTCTTTATATTGTTGAAGAGCTAACTCCTTTTTACTATTTATTCTGGAATAGCAATCCCCGAACAGAAAATGAAAAGCATAACTAGATTTTTGATCTTCAATACTATTAGGTTTAAATTGGACTTTTAGTAAAATATTTATTGCTTCATCAGGTTTACTTTGATTGAGTTTTAGCGTAGCTTGTTTAATTGCATCTTGGATGGAAGTAGGCTTAATTGATGCTTGTGGATGAGCTGCAAAACCAGGTAAACAAAAAATTGAAATCAACAAAATAAAATAAAGGCGTAATGATAGATAACGTGAAAAACGAAATCTGCTTGTAGAGATTATAGACATACCGAATAAAGAAGTTTTTAGACTTGAAGATGACCACTTACTTTGGCGTAAAGTTACGGATAGGATTGAATAAATGAATAAAAGAAGTGATTTTTTTTATTACGTATTATATTTTTTCCTCAGGATTTAAATTTAAAGTTTGGGGTTGAGATCCTCTTGAAATTTGAAGTATTTATTCAGCTGGGTTTATTCTTGATTTTGAGTCTGATAGAGTATTAACTAAATCAGAATGAACTGCTTTTGTCTTTCATAAAGTTAAACAAAACAAAGAAGGGCCACTCTGAAATAGAATGACCCTTCTTTGTTACTGAAATTTATTAAGTCTATCTTGCAACGACCATTCTGGAAGTCGCATTGAAATTCTTATCTCCCTTTAGGCTAATTGTGCAGAAATATACACCAGATTGTAGGTTGTTTCCATCAAAAGGTAACTCTTTAATACCTGCATCCTGATATCCTTTTATAGGGGTTGCAACTAACTGCCCTTGTATATTGAATATTTTCATTTCAACATTTCCGGCAGAAGGTAATGAATAGACAATCTTCGTTGAAGTATTAAAAGGATTCGGGAAGTTTCCTTTTAGCGCAAAGGCAAATGTTTCGTTTTGTTGAATAGATAATCTGGGTAGTTCAATTTTAGCTGCATTGATAACCTCTCCTGATTTACTAATTAGTTGACTATTATCTCCTAAAGAAAATGTTATCTCGCTATTATTAAGGGCTTTTCCCTTGATAACAAAAAGGGTCGTGTTATTTGCTGCATCAAGCAGCTTGATGTTTGAATCAATCCAGGTAGCCCGGATTAAATTTCCTTCAATATTTACATTTAGACCCTGAATGGATGGCACAATCTGTTCTATTTTGAAATTTGAAGGACATTCAATTGTTAAACCAAGTGTTGAAACAGGAGTACCGGTATTTAATTTAACAGGAAGTTCTACAGATGTGTTGATGATGCTTGAAAAATTGGTGAAAGTTGATGCAATTGTAGTTGCCGGTTTATTTCCGGGAACCATTACTGAACCTAAATCACCGGTTGGCGTTCCATTAGATGGAGGAATTGGAACATCTGGAGCCGCAGCACCTTTCCCAGAATTGATAGTGAAATGGACTTCTTCAAACTTCCAATCACCAGCGGGAAATTTAATTGAAGGATTCAACCACTTTGCTAACATCAGATTAAAATCTGCCCGATCAACAATATTGTTGTTATCAACATCGGCAGCTAATTTTTGAATGCTTGTGAGAGTGTTGTAGCCTGATAAATACAAAAGGAGTTTAAAACAATCGCTCATAGTATAACCCGGTGATGGCTGGGTAGTAGATGCTTTTATTGTATAATCACCATAGGGAACTCTTGGAAAGAGATAAATACCTTCGGAGTTAGTAATGGTGGTGGATATAACCTGATTGTTTTTGTCGACCAAAGCTACTTGAATATTGCTAAGTGGTGTTTGATTTGCGTTGGGGTAAATGTATTTACCAGATACGCTAACGGTTTGTGCCTGAGTGGATGATAGTGTAAGTAAAGCAACTATTACCATTATTAATCCGTTTAAAATGTTCTTGCCCATCATTATTGGATTTTAGTTTAAATCATTAATTTTGAAATAGGAATAGGGACGTTTATACATATTAATCCAAATAATGCAAAAAGGTAATACAGAAAATGCCAAAAAAAGGAAAAGAATTTTCAACTTTGCAGTGTTGAGCATTTTTGCAGTACCTTGGCTGAAAATTTACAGCAAGAATATTGTTAAAAACAAAGATAAAACAAATATTTATGTTTATTGTTAGCAGTGATTAATAATGCTTTAGAAAATTAAATAAAAAAAAAACCAGAAATGGTATTACCTTTTTGTTAAAGTTGGATTAAAGAACATAGGCAATGATTCGCTATTCGGACGAAGCCATAATTGAAGGATTAAAGTTACGGCATGATGATATGATCAAATATGTTTACAGAGAGTTGTATCCTGTAATAAAAAATTTGATTGTTTCGAATTCTGGAACTGACGAGGATGCAGAGGATATTTTTCAAGATGCTCTGGTAATTGTCTACAAAAAAGGAAAAGATGAAGAACTCGTTTTAAGTAGTTCATTTAAAACTTTTTTTTATTCTGTTTGTAAAAATCTTTGGTTACAAAGATTGGGCAAATTGAAGGACATACGCCAAATATTTGTTGAGGTTGAAGAGCCTGTAACCTTGCCCGAATCAATTACAAAAGAGATGTATACGGTAGAGGATGAGAAAATTAAACTATACCAAAAACATTTTTTAAGTCTGGGTGATGATTGCCAAAAGGTGTTGCGCTTATTTTTAAGGAAAATATCTCTTCGTGAAATTGCAGAGATCATGGGATATAAAACTGAGAAATACGCCAAGACTAGAAAATATGACTGTAAGGAAGAATTGAAAAATCGTATCCTTAATGATCCAAACTATCTAAACCTTATCGCTGATGATTAAAAGAACATCTTACAGCCAGCAGATTGAGGATTATCTTTCAGGAAATATGTCTGAAAGTGAAAAACTCAAATTTGAACAAGAACTGGCAGTAAACCCTAAGTTAAAGCAAGAGTTACAATTTGAAATTGAGCTTATCGCATCATTGAAGCAGGAGGATGTTATTGACCTGCGTAGAAGAATGCGTCATGTAATCAATGAAGAAAAAGCTCGTGCTCAAAGCTTTGGAAAAAGATCTCTACACTCTCATTGGTATTTAGTTGCGGCAAGTGTTACCTTTTTTATACTGGTTGCCGGTGCATTACGTTTAATGAATCCTGTGAAGTACTCAAATGAAACGATATTTGAGATGTACTATGCCGGTGAAAGTGCTCACAATGTTACCCGTTCAGGCAGTAATAGTAACGATGAAGCGATGATGAAGTATCATGAAGGTGACTTTAATGGGGCTCTTTTGCTTTTTAATGAGATATTAGATAAAGATGCTGATAATATCTATGTTAGATATTATGCTGGTCTTGCTAGTATTGAAACTAAACAGAATAAGAGGGCCATCAATGAATTTAGTTTTATTGTGAAAAACCACAATAATCTGTTCGTTGAAAATGCTGAATGGTATCTGGCCCTAAGTTATTTGCGCGACAGTCAGCCACACGAAGCTACAAAAATTCTTGAAAAAATCTCTGCAACTACTACAAATACACACCAGCACGAAGCAAAAGAAATTCTTAAAAAAATTAAGGAATGATGAAAAAAAAAGGACCTTCAGTTGAGGGTCCTTTTTTAATAAATATTATTCTTTATACACAAAAAAATGCCAGACCTCCTTCGGAGGTCTCTTTGTATAAACTGGGTAGATCATTACCGGTTTGTTTCATCGTTATAACTGTTTTATCGAAACTAACCCGATGTTTTCCATCAGATAAAATTGCATAAGCACACGAATCTAATGCACGTGCAGCAGCAAAAGCATTTCTTTCAATACAGGGTATCTGTACCAATCCTGCCACAGGATCGCAAGTTAATCCAAGATGATGTTCAAGCCCCATCTCTGCTGCATATTCTATTTGTGCAGGTGTACCTCCAAATAATTGAGTTGCAGCTGCCGATGCCATTGCACATGCAGTACCGATTTCACCTTGGCAACCAACCTGAGCACCAGATATTGAAGCATTTTCTTTGACAACATTTCCTATTAGCCCAGCTGTTGCTAGTGCTCTTATTATTTTTTGATCAGAAACACCATACCTTGTTTGCATATGGTATAGGACTGCAGGAATAACACCACAAGAACCACATGTAGGTGCTGTTACAATCTCACCTCCTCCTGCATTTTCTTCAGAAACAGCTAGTGCATAGGCAAATACAACGCTTCGGCTTTGAAGTGTCCCATGTGAACTTCTTGATTTAATCAAATAGGATGAAGCTTTACGTGGAAGTTTTATTGAGCCGGGAAGTACTCCTTCGTTTTCAATTCCTCGTTGTATGGATTCTTTCATTATATTCCACACATTGGAAAGATGCTTCCATATTTCGGGTTCTTCACATAACTCAACATATTCCCAAAAAGTTCTTCCATTTGTTTCACACCATTTTAAAATATCAGTTAAGAATGACATCTCATAAACCTGTTTGGTTTCTAGCTTGCTGTTTTCGTCAGAAATATCTCCACCACCTACACTATATGTCGTCCATTCTCCAATGATATTATTTTGAGGATCTAACGCTTCAAACTTCATTCCATTTGGATGAAAAGGAAGAAAGACAGATGGTTCCCAACGGATTTCAAGTTTGCTTCTTCCAAATACTTCAAATAACGTTTGGTCGGTTAAGTGTCCTTTTCCAGTGGCTGCTAAGCTACCATATAGTGTTACTCTAAATTTAATTGCTTCAAGGTATTTATTTAGAAATGTTTCAGCAGCTTTGCGTGGAGCCATGGTATGACTACTTGATGGGCCATATCCTATTTTATAGATTTTAGCGATTGTTTCCATTGAAAATAATTTAACGCAAAGGTATAGAATAAAAAAACTTGAGGGTTGTTTACTGATGGTTAATAGCTGCAAAATATCGTAGTTCTGATTGTTTTTTAAATTCATAATTATTTAACTTTTATAGATGTCTTTGAATAAAAATTAATAAGTTTATAATTATAAACCAGTGGAATAAAATTGATAATAGTAATATAGATTGGCGATTTTATAAAGTAAAAAACTTGTTCATTCTCTTACTCATTGTTCATCATAATGCAATCCATTCCATTCATTTGAAATGGTTAAATTTTATAGCAATCTGTATTCATTTTAAATTATGAATTGAACTAATGAAAAAAATGAAAAGTGGAGGTTTGATTAAGTTTAAATAGTAATTTTGCAGCAAATTTCAGACCGGCCCTTGGCCAAATCTAAAATAGGGCAGATTAAATAATTAGCATATGACAACAAAGAAAAATTTTATCACTTGTGACGGTAACTATGCCGCAGCACATGTCGCTTATATGTTTAGCGAGGTTGCTGCCATCTACCCAATCACTCCTTCCTCAACGATGGCCGAATACGTTGACGAATGGGCTGCCTTCGGACGCAAAAATATCTTTGGCGAAACTGTAAAGGTAGTCGAAATGCAGTCAGAAGCAGGCGCAGCAGGTGCTCTTCATGGTTCTCTTCAGGCTGGTGCTTTAACAAGTACGTATACTTGTTCTCAAGGTTTGCTTTTGATGGTTCCAAACATGTATAAAATAGCCGGTGAATTACTTCCTGCTGTTTTCCATGTTTCAGCTCGTGCAGTTGCTGCTCAAGCTCTTTCAATTTTTGGTGACCACCAGGATATATATGCTGTTCGCCAAACAGGTTTTGCAATGCTTGCTACAAGCAGTGTGCAAGAGGTTATGGATATCGCATCGGTTGCTCACTTAGTTTCAATAAAGACACGTGTTCCCTTCCTTCACTTTTTTGATGGTTTCCGTACTTCTCATGAAATACAGAAAGTTGAAGTTCCAGATGGAGAAGCGATCGCTAAATTATATGATACTAAGGCGCTTCAAGAATTCAGAGAACGTGCCTTGAATCCTGAGCATCCTGTGACTCGTGGTACTGCGCAAAACCCTGATATTTATTTCCAGAGTCGCGAAGCTTCTAATTCTTTTTACAATGCAGTTCCTGACATGGTAGAAGGGTACTTGCAAGAAATGGCTAAGATTACTGGTCGTACTTATCACCCATTTGATTATTATGGCGCTCCAGATGCTGAGAATATTATCGTTGCAATGGGCTCAATTACTGAAACTATTAAGGAGGTAATTGATTACAAAAATGCAGCTGGTGAAAAGGTTGGTGTAATTATTGTTCACTTATACCGTCCGTTCTCTTCTAAATATTTCTTCAATGTTTGTCCTTCTACTGTTAAGAAAATAACTGTTCTTGATCGTACGAAGGAACCAGGTGCTAATGGAGATCCTCTTTACCTTGATGTTAAAGAGATGTTCTATGAAAAAGAAAACCGTCCATTGATTCTTGGTGGTCGTTATGGACTTTCATCAAAAGACACTACTCCTGCAATGATGATTACTGTGTTCGATAACATGAAAATGAACGAACCTAAAAATCATTTCACTGTAGGTATTGTTGATGATGTTACTTTCACTTCATTACCATTGATTCCTGAAATTGACCTTTCAACAGGGGGGACATTCCAGGCTAAATTTTATGGTTTAGGTTCAGATGGTACCGTAGGTGCAAATAAAAACTCTATCAAAATTATCGGTGATACTACTGATAAATATTGTCAGGCATATTTTGCATACGATTCAAAAAAATCAGGTGGCGTTACTGTTTCTCACCTTCGTTTTGGTGATCAACCAATCCGCTCGCCTTATTTGGTAAATACTCCTGACTTTGTTGCTTGTCATGTTCCTTCTTATCTTGGAAAGTATAACGTAATAAAAGGTCTGAAAAAGGGAGGTACATTCCTTTTGAACAGTATTCATTCAGGTGAAGAAACTCTAGCTCGTTTACCTGAAGAGATGAAAGTATACCTGGCACAAAATGATATTAAGTTCTATATCATAAATGCTACTGCTATTGCTGAAGAAATTGGACTTGGAAATCGTACCAATACAATCATGCAGAGTGCATTCTTCAAAATTGCCAACGTAATTCCTTACGAAAAAGCAGTTGATTACATGAAGAAAGCAATCATCAAGAGCTTTGGCCGTAAGGGTGAAGAAGTTGTTTCTATGAATAACTCAGCTGTTGATCGTGGTGGTGATGTTGAACTTGTTAATATTCCTGCTGCATGGAAATCATTAGTTCCTGTTAAAGAAGTTGATACCCGCGATATTCCTGAATTCATCAAGAATATGGTTGAGCCTATCAACTCATTAAAAGGAGATGATCTTCCTGTTAGTGCATTCCTTGGCCGCGAAGATGGTACTTTCCCTGCAGGAACTACTGCTTATGAAAAGCGTGGTATTGCTGTAAACGTTCCTGAATGGGTTTCCACAAACTGTATCCAGTGTAACCAGTGTTCTTATGTATGCCCTCACGCTGCTATCCGTCCATTCCTTCTTAACGAAGATGAAATGAGCAAATTGCCTGCAGGTGTTGATACACTAAGTGCTATTCCTAACAAACAATTTGCTGGTCTACAATTCAGAATGCAGGTCAGTGCACTTGATTGTTCAGGTTGTGGTAACTGTGCAGATGTTTGTCCTGCTAAGACTAAAGCTTTGGTAATGAAGCCTCTTGAAAGCCAGATGGTTCAGGCTGAAAACTTTGATTTCATGGTTAAGAATGTGACTTACAAAGACACCATTGTTCCAAAAGAACAGAGTGTTAAAAACAGTCAATTTGCTCAACCATTATTCGAGTTCTCGGGTGCTTGTGCCGGTTGTGGCGAAACTCCTTATATCAAGTTGATTACTCAGTTATTTGGTGATAGAATGATGGTTGCAAACGCTACAGGTTGTTCTTCAATCTATGGTGGTTCTGCTCCAGCTACTCCATATTGTAAAAATGCTAAAGGCGAAGGTCCATCATGGGCAAACTCTCTATTCGAAGATAATGCAGAGTTTGGTTTTGGTATGGCAACTGCTGTAAACAAAATGCGCAATAATATTGCCAGTTTAATGAAGGCTGAATTAGCGGGAAGCATGAGTGCTGAAACTAAAGATGCTTTCACTGAATGGCTTGCTGGGAAAGATAATTCATTAGCATCTAAAGTTGCTTCTGAGAAAGTCATTGCTTCTCTTGAAAAAGAAACATCTCCTGTTGCAGCCGAAATTCTTAAGTTGAAGCAATACCTGATCAAGAAGAGCCAATGGATCTTTGGTGGTGACGGTTGGGCTTATGATATCGGTTATGGCGGTGTTGATCATGTTCTTGCTTCAGGCGAAGATGTAAACATCCTTGTTGTTGATACCGAAGTATATTCAAATACAGGTGGTCAGTCTTCAAAATCAACTCCAGTTGGTGCAGTAGCTAAGTTTGCTGCTTCAGGTAAGCGGGTTCGTAAGAAAGACCTTGGTATGATGGCAATGTCATATGGTTATGTTTATGTTGCTCAGGTTTCAATGGGCGCTAGTCAGTCACAATATCTGAAAGCACTTAAAGAAGCAGAGGCTTATCCAGGACCATCATTGATCATTGCTTATGCTCCATGTATTAACCATGGTTTACGTGATGGTATGGGTAAAACACAGGCTCAGGCTAAAGCAGCAGTTGAGGCTGGATACTGGCACATGTATCGTTTCAATCCAATGCTTGAAGAACAAGGACAGAACCCATTCCAACTTGATTCGAAGGAACCTAATTGGGATAAATTCCAAGACTTCCTACATAGCGAAGTTCGTTACTCATCACTTTCAAAAGCAGTTCCTGCAGAAGCAGCTGAACTCTTTAAAGCAGCTGAAGTAAATGCTAAATGGCGTTATAATGGTTATAAACGTTTAGCCGATCAAGCTTTCACTCAAGAATAGTTCAAAAACAATTCTAATATAAAGCCGGAGCAATTTGCTTCGGCTTTTTTCGTTTTGTATCTTTATGCTGATATCTCAAATTTGTATTGACACAAAAAATAAAAGGAACAATGGGTAAGAATACTTCTCTATGCTTTCTGGTTATTAGTTTATTCGCAATAATGACCTCATGTAATTCTAAAAAGGCAAAAGACAAATTCAGAACTAAAACTGAAACGACGGTTGTTACGGATACACTATCACGAGACCTCTCAAATCGAAACGAACATATGGTTATGGCTGTAGCGTTTCAGCAAACCGCCGGAGAGTATCGTGCATTATGCTATCAGGCATATAATCTAGCCAAATATATGCTGGATAAAGATTTGAATGATAGGAAAATTAATTTACCAAGATGCGTCGTACTAGATATTGACGAAACTGTTTTAGATAATAGTCCTTATGAAGCTAAATGTATTTTAGAAAGAATTGCTTATCCTAATAAATGGTCGGAATGGATTGTAAAAGCCAAGGCTAAGGCAATACCCGGTGCACTTGATTTTGTTAAGTATGCAACTGCAAATGGTGTAGAAGTCTATTTTGTGTCTAATAGAAAGGACACTGAGCGTGAGTCGACAATTTTAAACCTTAAAGATGCTGGTTTTAGTAATATTGATGAGAATCATCTTTTACTAAAATCTGATGAAAATAGTAAAGAGCCAAGACGACTGAAAATTAAGGAGACCCGACATATCTCTCTTCTATTTGGAGATTGTTTGGCAGATTTTACTGCCGATTTTGATGGAAAACATTCCAGTCAGGAACGAAAAGATTTGGTTGATAAAATGAAGAGAGAATTTGGAACACGGTTTATTGTTTTGCCAAATTCAATGTATGGTGATTGGGAGGGAGCTATTTATGACAATAATTATGCGATTGCAGATTCATTGAAGAAGGTTAAACGATATAAAAGTCTTACGGAATTTTAATCTTTTAGAGTATTAAACGAGGCTATCACTATTTATGAGTGATAGCCTCGTTTAATACTTAATAAACAGTTAATTCATAAGGCATACGCGCTTGAAATTTATCAGCATTGGCCATTTTGCGTAAGAAGGTAAAGTAGGTGAAATAGCTTCCCAATTCAGCTTGAAGACGGGTATCTTGATAATCTCCAGATAACTGTTCCATTAATTTTACGAATGGATCTTTTATTTTGGGAAGCGTTCTGATACTGTACTTGCTGATCTTTGCCATTTTTGCAGCTTCTTCTACTGCTTTGTTTAGCCCACCAAAATCATCAATGAGTTTAAGTCTTTTAGCATCGGTGCCACTCCAAACTCTTCCTTGTCCCATTTCATCAACAGTCGATACCGCCAACTTCCTTCCTTCGGCGACTCTTCCAATAAAAGTGCTATAAATCCTTTCAATATCTTGTTGCATGATATTGGTTTCTTCACCTGTCATTGGTCGATAAACAGAGATAAAATCAGCATGTTTGTTGGTGGAAACTTTGTCGAATGTTATGCCAAGCTTGTTTTGGAGTGCTTTCTGGAAATTAGGAATAAGTCCGAAAACACCAATTGAACCGGTTATGGTATTTGGATTAGCAATTATTTTAGAGGCAGCACATGAGATATAATATCCTCCAGAAGCGGCAAGGTCTCCCATTGAAACAACAACTGGTTTTTCTTTCTTAGCAAGCGTCACTTCGCGCCAGATTACATCGGAGGCCAAAGCACTTCCGCCGGGACTATTGACACGCAGAACGATAGCTTTTATGCTTTTGTCAAGCCTTGCTTTTCTGATCGCTTTCGAAGTTCCTTCTGAGCCTATTGCTGTTTCATCTCCTTCACCTGAAACGATATCTCCTTGAGCAAAAATTATGGCAATTTTGTCTTTATTGAAACCTTCATTTCTATTCTCAATGGAAGTTGCATATTTTCCTAAATTGATTGAATTTATGTCTTTATTTTCGCCAAGGTTAAGTTTCTTTCTTATTTCTTTCAGTAATTGATCTTTATAAATGAGTTGATCTACTAGTTTTTCCTTTAGTGCAAGGGTTGGTGTGTAGCCAGTCAGGTTATCTGCAAGTTTATTCAACTGATCTTCATCTATTCCTCTGGTTTGCGAAATACCAGTTAGCATTTGTTTCCAAATTGCATTTATATAGGTAAGAGTCTGTTCTTTATTTGCCTCACTCATTTTATCAAGGATAAATGGTTCAACTGCACTTTTAAACTTCCCATGACGGATAACCTGAACCTGAACATCGAGTTTTTCCATCAAACCTTTCAAAAACATTACTTCACCTGCAATACCTCTAAAGTCTAAAGCTCCAACAGGGTTTAGGTATATTTTATTTGCAGTAGTAGCAAGGTAATAGGCTTTTTGTGAATAGGTCTCGCTATATGCGTAAATAAATTTTCCTGATTTCTTGAAGTCAAGTAACGCATTTCTGATTTCTTCAACTGTTGCCATCCCTGCTGGGACCGCACTCAGATCGAGCAAAATCCCCTTTATATGGTTGTCTGTTTTTGCAGTATTGATTGCATTTACAGTCTCATAAAGCCCAGTGGCTTGTTTTGTTCCTAATCCCAGATCGTTTAGCGTGTTGTTTACAGATCGTTCATTGATGGGGGTATCTAATGTTAATCGCAATATTGCATTTTGAGGAATAGTAGTATCAGGTTTCGTACTCGACATAACGGCTCCTGCAATTATCATCACTAATAGAAAAATAGTGATAACCAATGTTAAAAAAGTTCCTAACATCGAGGCAAACATGAATTTAAAAAACTGTTTCATACATCTAAATATTTAGTTTTCCGGGTTTAAAGGTCGTTTAAAAATAAGGCACTAAGATAAGCCAAAAAGCCTTTGTTGCGTAACCTTAAATTTCCTTTGTATGATGATTGTATATAACATAATTAGTTTGTTCTGTAAATATGAATAAGGATATCTTCACCATTTATAAATTCGTTGATAAAGTTTACTTTTGTTGTAACTATTTATTATATGCGAAAGAAACCATCTTTTCTGACAAGACTCAGAAATCTGAAAAGCTTTCTAAAAAATGCATTTCCTCCATCGCCGGTAAATGAATCTCTCAAAGGAGATAAATATACCTCATGGGTTGTTCTTTTAGTCGCTTTTGCTTCAATACTCACCTATCTTTATTTTACCGGCAAATTTTATGAAGACGATAAAAAATATGAGATAGCAAAAAAAAGATTTGTCGACTCAATAGAGCGAATGCTAGAGGCTCCTGTTGTTTTGGATTCTGTTTTTCTGCATACTCCGACTTATGACACGGTGGATGAAAAAATAATGGAAGTTGCAGGGCGTTCCATAAAAATTATGAGTCACGGCTCTTTTTCAATTCCTCAAATGACCTCATTTCTATTAGCCCAAAACAAGAAAATAGATAGTTTAACTGCTCATGAGTTTGTTGCAACTTATGTTGAATCAGCAGATAGGGAAGGTGTTAACCATGACATTGCTTTTATACAGATGTGTTTGGAAACGGGCTTCTTGAAATTCGATGGTATGGTCCCTCCTGATTTAAATAATTTTGCTGGTATTGGTGCATTTGAAGGGTCGCAAGAGATTGACCGGTATCCATCCATGCGGGAGGGTGTAATTGCACATATTCAACATTTAAAAGCATATGGTTCAAAAGATCCTTTAAATCTTCCGTTAATAGATAAGCGGTTTGGAAATGTTAAAAGAGGAAGCGGGCCATCATTGAATCAATTAGCATCACATTGGGCAGAAGATAAATCGTATGCAATAAAGATCAGAATGATGATGGAACAGTGCAAAAGATTCAGATAATATAAAATGAGCCTATTCTTAAACAGAAAATTAATGTCAATTTAATATGCGCGTTCAGTCAGTCCTTAAATTAATAAATTTATGAACGGATAAAATACGATCATCTTAAATACTGTTATCACCTTTTATGTTTTTAATGATTTAGAGATGAGATTACTATATTTGATTTTGGGAGGCAATATAGGAGATCGGGAAACGATTCTACAAAAAGCCATACAATATTTAGTTGATGATGTCGGTGATATATTTCAAATCTCATCATTATATGAAACAGAGCCTTGGGGTATGACAAATGCTGATTATTTTTTGAATCAGGCTGTTATATTTAAAA
The DNA here is from genome assembly GCA_013390605.1 of Bacteroidota bacterium. Taxonomy (GTDB): domain Bacteria; phylum Bacteroidota; class Bacteroidia; order Bacteroidales; family Cfx3-03; genus Cfx3-03. The sequence continues at coordinate 553,408 of JACAUB010000001.1, forward strand.
CTAAATTATCTGCATTTGATATTCTGGATAAAGTATTAAAAATAGAAGAGAAATTGGGACGTAAAAGAAATTCTCACGTTATTGGTTACGAGCCCCGGCCAATTGATATTGATATTTTATTTCTTGATTCAGAAATTATTCAAACATCTCAATTGATAATTCCGCATCCGGAGATACAAAATCGTAACTTTGTATTGGTTCCATTATGTGAAATTGATAAAGATTTTATACATCCGGTTTTTCATGAAACGCTTATAGATTTATTAAATAAGTGCAATGATCCGTTAAAAACTAAGCTATTTAAATTAAATAAGTGCTAGGTAATGACCCATTATGATTTTTTGTGCATTGAAGGAAATATAGGAGCGGGTAAAACAACGCTCTCAAAGATGATTGCTGAAGAATTTAATGCCAGATTAATTCTGGAACAGTTTGAAGACAATTCTTTCCTGCCAAAGTTCTACGAAGATCCTGATAAATATGCATTTCCCTTGGAATTATCATTTTTAGCAGAACGGTTTCAACAATTGAAAGCAGAATTAACAGCTCATGATTTGTTTAGATCTTTTACTGTTTCAGACTACTTTATCAATAAATCTTTAATCTTTGCGCGCAGTACTTTAAAAGATGACGAGTATGCGTTGTTTAATAAATTATTTTCTATTATTCTTCCTAATCTTCCAAAACCAAATCTTATTGTTTTTTTGCATGCAGGAGTTGACCGTTTGCAACAAAATATTCAAAAAAGGGGTAGAGTATACGAACAAAAAATAATGGATGAGTATCTTCTTAAAATTCAGGATGCATATTTAGCATATCTACGAACTCAAAAAGATATGAAAGTATTGATTATTAATACAGAAAATATTGACTTTGTTAATATCCCGGAACATTACACAAAAATAAAAGAAATTATTTTTTCAGATTATCCGATAGGTATAACTCGCTTTTCAATATAGAAGCTTCTTTTGTATTGATTTAGTTTTGCAGACCATTTCTTTTTCGTACGTAGAAGTTTTTTTGTTTATTTTACATTTAGCAGGGTTACTTTTCCCTTTTTTCTGGATTAAATATGAAGAGTATTGCTTTCTGTATTTTTTCTATGAGAGGAGAGGTATGTTAATTTGGATGAAAAATGCATTTACTAAAAAGTGTATCTTTTTTTGCTTTGGAATTTTATTCCTTCTAACGGCAAAAGGGATCACTAATTCTACACATACTATCGAAGGTGATTCTATTCGTAAGAAGGCCTTGAATCAGATTCTGTTTGCAAAGAAGAATTTACTTTCTTTTCCTGAAAAAAGTTTGTTGGCTGCTCAAAGTGCTCAAAGATATGCGGTATCTATAGATGATATTGGTTTACAGGCTCGTACTGATTTTTGGGTTGGCGTTTCTTTATATCGCATATATCGGTATACAGAAGCTGAACTCTATTTGAAAAAAGCACAGAAAGAGTTTATCGCGACAAATAATATACGCGGACAAATCAATGTGTTTAAATTTTTGGCTTTAATACAAAGTGACAAAGGTTTATATACACAATCATACCCACTTTTTGAAAATGCAATAGAACTTTCAGAAAAGCTTGAAAATGACTCGATAACTGTAGATGTATCAGTCTTAAGTGGTTATGTGTACTTATTCAATAATGATAAAAAGAAGGGATTTCTGAAATTTGATAGAGCTTATCAAATAGCTCGGAAATCAAATAAGTCATTTTTATTGGCCAGAGTTTATCTGGCTTTAGGCGATTGGTATAATGCTTCAGGAAATCTTCAGGCTGCGATTGATTTTTATCATAGTTCTTCAATTATTTGTGAAAAGCTAAATGATTCAGGTGGTTATATCTGGTCTATGAATAAATTAGGTATGCTATTCGCAGGATGGCAACGTTACAATGATGCGTTGGATTATCTTCGTAAAGCACTCATTAAAAGTGATGAGGTTCACATATTAGATGGTTCAGGATTTACACATCGTAATCTTGGTGAAGTTTATATTTATAAAAAGGAATATAAGGACGCATTAAAAAATTATATTGCGGCATTTAAAATTGAAAAAATTGCAAATAATAAATCTGGAATGGCAGAATCATTATGTGGCGAAGCAGAAATTATGCTAAACGATAAAAACATGTCCAGGGTAGGTGTTTTAGTGGATTCTGCTATCATGTTAGCTGTCGGTAATGTGGATCCATCAATTCAGGCTGCAATTTCAAGAATTAATGGCTTATATAATCTGGAAAAAGGTAATTATAGTAAAGCCCGGTATGAATTAGAACGAGCTATTTTATTATCAAAAAATAACGAACAGGTTCGGTTACGACTCTCATCTTTAATGGGAATGAAGGAACTCTGTGAAAGGCAGAATAATTATCAGGAGGCATATCAATACGCCAATAAATACAACTCTTTACGCGATAGTGTCTTTAATTTGAAATCACATGTTCGGTTAATAGAAAAACGATTAGTTTATCGTTCTGACGAGTTTCAACAAAGAATAAAATCATTGGAATCAGATAATAAAATGGATCAGGCCGAAGTAAGTAACCATGAGCAAATAATGTTAAAACAGCGTTTGCTGATCTTATTTGGTATTATCGGATTTATCTTGTTGTCTTTATTGCTTTTTTTGATTAATCGACACAACCGAACTATTCGTTATGTAAATCAACTCCATAATAAGAAGAATGAGGATATTTTAAATCAGAATGAACAAATAAGAAAAGCACTTATCGAAGTACAGCGATCAGAACGATTAAAAACCACTTTCCTGTCTAATATGTCTCATGAAATAAGAACACCCATGAATGCGATAATGGGTTTTTCGGAGCTTCTTGAAATTAGCGACTTCGATGATGAGAATACAAATCCTTTTGTGGATCAGATTATATCTAATTCTGAAATTCTTTTGAAAATAGTTGATGATATTATCGATTTCGCAAAAATTGAAGCTGGAGAGTTTATGCCTAATATTGCACCTTGTCGAATAGATATGATGCTTTTCGAAATTGAAGATGCATTTTCAACTCGTCTAAATTCACTTCAACGAGAAAAACCAAGGTTCTCATTAAATCTTCCTGGAAGTATTCATGATTTAACCATAAACACTGATGGTGTTCGATTGAAGCAGGTGTTTAATAACTTATTGGATAATGCATTAAAGTTTACGTCAAAGGGTTCAATTGAATTTGGCGTTGATAGAATAGAAGAAAATCGCATCTATTTCTATGTTCGTGATACAGGAATAGGCATATCTGAAGAGGATAAGGCTTTTATTTTTGAAAAATTCAGACAAGTTGAAGAATCATTTACCCGTAAATTTGGAGGGATTGGGTTAGGCTTATCATTGAGCAAAAGTTTTGTCGAAATACTTGGTGGAAAGATATGGATGGAATCTGTCCTTAGTAATGGTTCTACTTTTTGGTTTACACTACCAATATATACTATTTCATTAAATGATAATAATGGAAGTCATTCTGTTGAAGGTATACGTAATCATGACTGGAGTAGTCGTACTGTTTTAATGCTAGACAAAGTTAGTCCAACCATTCAATATTGTGAATATGTTTTACGACCTACCCGAATTGGAATTATAAAAGCGAATGATTGTTATGAAGCAATAGCGTTTTTAAAATCACAAAATCCTCCTGATGTGATTTTGATAGACTCGGGATCTCCACGAATCAACAGCGCTGATGCTATTAAGCTTCTTACACGTATAGCTCCTGATGTTCCAATTCTTGTTCAATCTATAAAAGCATTACATAAAAATGGCGGGATAGAAATTGAAGAAGATATTGATAATAGTCCTTATAATCCTATTCAATCAGTCGATCTGATTGAAAAGTTGAATTATTATTTTAATCATACTTCTTAATTATGCGTAAATTACTCCTTATATTTCTCTATTGTAGTTTTAGTATAATCTCTTTTGCGAGTGAGGGGGAGAATATCTCGGGCAATAATCTGATTAATACGTATTATTCAAATGCCGAATTTGCGTTAAAAACTAATCAAAAGGATTGTATCTATTGGGCAAATAAAGCGATAGCAGAATCGTTAAATCAAGATAATTATTCCACTTTATGTAAAAGCTATCTCATTAAAGGGAAAGCTAATGAGCTATTAAAGCGATATAATGAAGCCATAGGTAATTATTTACAAAGTAAAACTGTGGCACATGAGAAAAATTTCCCCGAGTTAGAGTTGGCAATTCTCAAACAGATTGCACAACTATATGCCCATATTGGAAACTATAAATCTGCAGTAAAATATTCAGAACTTCTTAGAATTCGAAAAGATAGTAGTGAGGTTTCTCAATTGAAATTACTTTCAAAAGATCTGCCAGGTAAAGTTGAATTAGATAAAAAAGAGCTTAAAATAAAAGAGTTAAGAGCGAATAAGTCTCAGCTAGATAGTCATCTTCGTTCTAATTTACAAACGATAGACAATCTTGGTAGGTTAATTTTGTTTGTTGTTGTTGGCTATTCTTTAATATTCATCTCATTATTCTGGATTAATAAGCAAAGTAAATCTATTATGGAAAAGAATATGTTGCTTACCACGCAACAGAACAAACTTGAGATAGGAAATGGAGCTTTAGAACATGCACGTTTTAAAGCAGAAGAGTCAGATAGGTTGAAAACTGCATTTTTAGCTAATATCTCTTATGAAACCAGAACACCCCTTAATTCAATTATGGGTTTTTCTGAACTCTTACGTGATAAATCGTTCACGCCATCTGAGAGAAAGAAATTTATAGAAATCATACATCAACATAGTGATGCACTTTTGAAATTCGTAGTAGAAATATTTGATGCTGCCCGAATTGAATCAGGTGAAATTATTCAGGACCATGAAGTAATAGATCTTAATGAATTTCTGAGAGAAATTCATACTTATTATAGTTTGGAAAGTGACTTAGCTTGTAAAAAAAACATTGAGTTGGTTTTGTTTTTGCAATTTGGGGAGACGCATTATAAGTTTAAAACAATACCCGATCGACTTCGTAAGGTAATAACCCATTTGATAGAGAATGCGATTGGAAGATCAGCTAATGGAAAAGTTGAGTTTGGTTATAAAGTTATTGATTCGTTGGTTCAGTTTTATATAAAAGATAATAGTCCTTCATTTGATACAGGACAGATCGATATTATGTTTGAACGTTTTAAGCAAACTAAGAGAGAATTGAATATTCAAGATCAGGGGATGAGTCTAGGCTTGACCCTTACGCGAAATTATATTGAATCAATGGGTGGTTATATTTGGGTGAAGCGAAATAAAAGTAACGGATCTACTTTCTTTTTTACCTTACCCATTTCCTAATTTAAGACGTGACTATTTTTTCAAGAAGTACTTTTGAATTTGAAAAAAATAACTATTTTTGTAATGTTATTAAGCATCCGGGGTGTGGCGCAGTTGGCTAGCGTACTTGCATGGGGTGCAAGTGGTCGCCAGTTCGAGTCTGGCTACTCCGACAGTTTGAATATAAGGCACTTGCAATTTATTTTGTGAGTGCCTTTTTTATATTGTATGGCTCTCAGCCGGCACTTTGACTGGTTTCAATGGATCAGTCGGAAAAGTTGGGGGGATAATGAAAGCTTTTCTAAAAAAAATGATTGTATAAAATAACTCCGTCATTTCGACTTCTTGGGAGAAATCTGCTTATAGTATGTGTATTTGGATTTTATAAGAGATTCCGGTTCTGCGTGAAACCTCCATCTAATACATCCATATCATTCCTATAAGACACTAATTTTAAGAGCATACAACAGCACATAAATACCAAATGAATTCACAATGAATTCACAATGCATTCACCATCCCTTCGCCATAACTCCCCCATATTAGTGGAGCCATGGTGAAGGGATGCCGGATCCACGCCGGACTCATGCCGGACTCAATGGTCGTAATACCTCTGATATATAGTCTTTTAACCTAAGATAAATAAGAACTGTCTAAGGTAATAAGATTTTATAATGCTGATTATAAAGACATTGAAGACTAAAACAATGTGAATTATAATCAAATTGGAATGGCAAAGCCCCCCAACTTTTCTGACTGATCCGAAATCTGCTTAGGATGTATGAAATTAAAAATAAAATTTTTTCCAAGCGATCAGAGTGACGGCTTGGATCGAGATAAGAGAAAGAACACTCTCCTCAAATTGTTTCGGCTAAGTATAATTTTATCATTTTTAAAGAAGGAAAGAATTTTTATCCTTCAAAATGGAAAGAATATAAACTTTCATTTTTTCTTAATCTCTTAGGATACTGGGGTATTTGTTATAGCCGATATTTGAATGACCAAACTTGTTGTATAAATTGCAGAAATGGTAAAAGTCGGCTTTTGCCAATCAGCTTCAGCATAATTAACTGGGTGGTTCTGATAGGTCTTAATTCTATAATTCTGTTCAAAAGTAGATTGATCCAGACTAAGAGGAAGTGTTAAGTCAGAAGTGTAAATTTTATAATCAGCAGTTCCATATAATTCACTGTAAATTTTTACAAGCAAATCAGTAGCATCATTGGTTTTTGATGTTATGGTAATTTTATCGAGTAGATTATTTTTGAATTCATAATTAACGGGAATGGTTTCAGCGTTTACGAGGATTGTGGTTTTAATGAGTGTAGCTTCTTTCGAAATAACTGTCCCTTGAATAGCTGATGTTACATCTGCATATGATTTTCCTATTAGAAGTGAAAAACTTCCATAATTTACTAAGTTAGGCGTGGAATTATCTTTTGATTTTGAACAAGATAAAATTGTCAATAAAACTAAAAGACTAATCAAATATTTGAATTTCATGTTATTTATATTTAAGTACTTAAGTCTCGTTATTCAAAAAATGTATCCGTATTTTTCAATAAGAAGGAGCTTAACTTTTAGAGCAGTTTTACTCCATCATATTTCCGATTTAAAATTAGATATTTTATGTATTAAAAATGAGTTTTGTTATTATTTATTGCATAATTATTACAAGTTATACTCAATGTCCGTGTTGCGAATAGTAACTATTATTTGTTTTCGTAGTCTTTTTCATCTTAGGTACTGTTGTTTATCTCACTTTCTTTGTTCTGATTGTATAACTTTTATTTTGATAACTCGTATCTTCTTCCTTTTCTTCTGCTTCAATTTGTTTGATTTGTCGGTTTTCTTTTTGCTGTTTTATTAGTATTTAAATTATTGATATTTAAATATTTATTTATATTATAGTGTCTAGGCGGGTTAGATTCTATTAAAAATTAGGTCTGAAAAAATATTCCTTAAATGTGTAACTTTTATTGATTCACCTCGTCTATATATTAACTACAATGTTCGATCTATCCGGGCAATACTTTTAATAATAACTAACAAACTACAAAAACTAACTACAATGAAAACATTATCATTCTTTGCAGGTCTTGTGCTTCTTCTTATAGCACAAAGTGGAGCCTATGCAAATGCATCAGTCTCTAATGATTTTGGGAATTTCAAACTACTTTCAGTTACTCACACTATTGCGAAAGCAAATGGACTTCGTTCAGCTATGGGCGTTTATATTGCTAATCCTGCCAATAATTCCGGGGATCACCAGATAACACTTAAAACCGGAGATATTATTCTTGCACTTAATGGTCGTGATGTCAAAAAGCCATCAGATTTTACAACCGATAAATTAGCTAAAGAAACCGGAGAATTTATTAACTATAAGATTTGGCGTAATCGAAAAGTTCATTTTTTGAACCTGCGAAAACCTAATAGTATTGTTCACGAGACATCTTCTGATATTGATGTATTGAATGATGAGGTTTCATTTATGCTTGGTGCAATTCGCTGTGTTGTCACAAAACCTAAAGGTGTAGAAAAAGCTCCTGCAATTCTTCTTGTTCAAAGTGGAAATTCGGGTCCAGTCTGTGACGTTGATGAGGGTAACACATATCGACAAATAACCGATAATCTTACTAAAAAAGGGTACGTCTGTATGCGTGTTGAAAATGTTGGTACAGGTGAATATATGGATCAGGTTAATGCAAATAGTGTTGATGTATTTCTTGAAACTTTAGCGTTTGAAAAAGCATTAAAGCAATTGAAAAAATATTCTTTTGTAGATAGTACCAAGACATTTTTACTCGGACATTTTACAGGTGGAAAAATTAGTCAGTTGCTGGCTTCCAGAAATAATGTGAAAGGTGTTATTGTATATGGTTCGAGTTCATCAACTCCATCTGAATATCTGAGTAATACAATCAGAACTAATTTGATAAATGGTGGTTATGGACAAGAACAAGTCGCCAATATTATGAAAGATTGTCAGAAAATAATAAGTGGAATTTTGGTTGATAAAATTAAGCCATCAGATTTTGCTGCTACAAACCAGGAATTAATTCCGATGATGCGTAAATATTTTAAATGGAATGGTGAAGAGGATTTAATGGGACGAAATATTGCTTATATTCAATCTTTGGAACAGATGGACTCATGGATGTATCTAAGCATAATGGACACTAAACTATTGGTTTTACATGGCAGTGCTGATACTAAAATGACAGATAATAATTCGATAAAGGAGATGGTTGATGTTTATAATTTCTATCGTCCGGGTGCTGCTACACTGCTCGAATTACCAGGACTGGATCATAACTTTGCCAAAGTGGGTTCATTAAAGAAAAGCTATGAATTGGAAAAATTTACTGTTCCAGGAAAAATTATCTCGTTACCTATAGATGATGTTGTTGTATCATCAATTGATAACTGGATTAATCAGTTAAATGCGTAAACTAGAGTTCTGGCTTTTTTTATAAAAAGTTTTTGGTTTCAATTTTTGTAAAAACAGAAAGCTGCTGTGGTATACAGCAGCTTTTTTCCTTTTTATATTGATGTTTACCATTTAAAAATCATCAAGGTGTTAGTGCAGGTTTAAGATCATCTTCTAATGCCGATGGTGGAATGCGGGGAATGTAAGGTTCTTTAAATCCCTTCTTCTTTCGTGTATACCCTAAAACAAAGTTTAAGCCTACTTGAGCATTTACTGTTTGACTTTTTGTTATCTGCATCGCTGCAATCGCATTATCGACTACACCATATAACTGTAAAGGACCAAGATTTAGCGCAAACCCAGTGCCAATGTTAAAGGCGTTTCTGTCAATATATGAATAGCTTATCATTGCACTAAAAATTCTTCCAAACTCATGGTTAAGGGATACGGTTAAAGAGGGATTATAATTTCCTGCAAAGTACTCGTTTCTAAAAACTAAGCCTACTAAGGTATTTGTATCAATCTTATAACTTGCACCGACAATAAACTTTTGTGCTAATCTGGTTTTAAAACTTTGATGGTTCTCTTTTATGCTAAGCATATTGTTAATAGTGTCGAGTAGATGGTTGAATGTTGAATCACTTGTTTGTTTTTTATTAATTAAATCATTTAAGACTAGGCCATTAAAGGTAAAACTGCTATTTGGCTTTTTACTGATATAATTAGTTGCCTCCTTTTCCCATGTAATGCTTCCGATGTCAAGAATGCTTGCATTTATTGAGAATTGATCGGTAAGTGCATAGCTAAACCCAAGATCGAAAGCCATTCCCGGGTTACTAAACATTGTATTCATATCAACTTTGTTTTTGTCGTTAGTAGGTTGAGCCATATTTACCTGGATATCAGAAACCGCAGTGAGGGCAAAGGTTTTTTGATCAGATGTGAATTTTAGTTTTGAGTTTTGTGTTTCAAGTGCAGCTATTCCGTATAGATATTTCAATCTGGCACCAATAGAAAGTTTTGAATCAATTTGATGCGCGAAGCCAAGTGCAACCTCGCCATAAGCAATTCCATTTGCCGTTGTTTCACTGAGATCAACACTCTTTCCTAAAAATTGTGCATTACCATTAATTAATAACGACATAAAGTCTTTAGTATAATGAAAGTTGAAATTGGCCTTTGTGTTGAGCGATAAACTAATATAACTTTTGCCAGCTTTAAATCCAAGTGCAAATATTTCTTCATTAATCCGAATTCCTAAATCATTATTTGTCCCAAGCGAATTTAGTAATTTGTGTTGGTCAAGTACTAACGAGTCATCGGCTCTACGTGTAATTATATCGTTGTATTTGAATCCATTATTATTGTAAGCTGCATAAATTGATGATGCACCAGGTATACCTAGGTAGAACTTGAATTCGGGCATAAATGCAGGATTGGCATAAGATGCTTGAGGAATTTGACGCATATAGAACAATGAACGTTCGTTTTGTGCTTTTAGATTGGTGCTACCCAAACCCAGGGCAACGATAAGGACTGCTATGATTTTTAAATAGCTGTTTTTCATGGCTTAAGGATTTAGTTAGATTGTATCTTCATTTTAGTTTTTAAAGATAGCTGAATATTGATATAATTTGTGTCGTAAATCTTTACAAACGAATTATTTATTGTATTCATCGTAGCTTTTAGAATTATTTTCCGGGCTGTTTTAATGTTTTCTATCCGAGTTGAGTTGTAGACAATATCTGGAAATTGATATTCAGTGGGGCTCGTTACTTTATAATCGGGAGAAGGACCAATAACTGCAGGTTTGATAATATAGTCAAGAGGTTCGGGAAACATGGTGTCCAGAACTCGATAATAATCATCTATAAAATAAAGCTGAAGCTTTACTGCCAAAGGAAATCCATTTGTAGTATTTAATCTGAAAGTCATATTTTCTAACTGATCAATATTTTTATAGTTAAAGTTGAGTGTATCCTGAATTGCGAAATTTGTAATACCTCCATAGAGTTTCATTTGCACATCCATGTTTACATTAATCTTGCTTTGATCGGATACGAAATTCAGGTTCCCATTATTCAAGGGGTTTATAGAAGCATCTGCATTGAAATAAATTCTGTTGGGCGAGGTACTAAGCGCTTCTTGAATATTTGAATTAGTGGTTGAGATAGTTGTTGTTTTATTCCCTCCAAAAATAGTCGGCACTTCTAAATTAATAATGTTAGGGTTATTTGAGCCAAAAAGGTTGATGGCAATATCTTGAGGTGTTGCAGCGTCAGAATGCGATGTGAGATTCTTTATGTTTAATTGAACAGGCATTCCAAAGCTGTTATCAATATTTAATTTTAGCCCAACAGCTCCAGATCCAAATTGAAAGGCCCCTCCAATACTTTTATTAAAAATTCCAATATCAAGCGAATTGTTTAGATTCATAGTGAAGTTTCCTAATTTCCCATAAAGGGCAGTAAACTTTAAATTTAAAATTTGAGTATCTAAGTTTAGAGAATAGTTTGATAGTGTAGGATTGGTGTTCCCTTGTAACGTCATTCCTAAATCAAAGTGTAAATTGTTTTTTGTATTACCAATAGGTTTCAAAATTAGAATACAATCACTAATGTCAATATCAACAAAATTTCCTGATGTAGTAGGTGTTAGTGTCATTTGAGGAATGGTGACTAATTGCCGGGTAGTCCTACGGATGAGCGAGGGTATTTTTAAGTTAAGAGAAGTGGTTTTATTGAAGTTCGAATTTATTTGTACTCTGAGACTTCCTGATTTGACATAAACGGAGTCGAGTTGCTGGGTTGCACTTGCTCCTGCCAAAGGAATATCAGGGGTAAATAAGTAAGTATAGTTTACACCGG
>JACAUB010000001.1:565113-699357 GCA_013390605.1 Bacteroidota bacterium
TCAGGGGTAAATAAGTAAGTATAGTTTACACCGGTTCCCAAAGCGGGTGTTGAAAAATTGGTGTTTTGAATAAGATGTTGGTTTGGGATTTTTATTATTTCTTCAGCCGTTTTTGAGAAAAGATTTCTAAGGCTATATGTTATCATTAAATTTCCTTGTGTATCAGGTTGGATAAGGCCGTCCTGATTTTTGAGTATGTCTTTTATGGCGATGTGCGAGCTTACTAACGGAGATGCCCATTCTCCATCATATACAGGTTTTGTTAATTTTGAGAAGTTAAAATCAGCTATTTTTACACAAGCTTGAATAATGACTGATCCGATTAATATATAGAAAAGTAGTCGATTTTTTTTCATGCCAAGCTATTTATAATTGGAAATATTGATTAATAGGAAAATGAATTGGAAATGTTAGAATAGTTGTAGCTTTAAAAGAAATGAAACGATATGATCTTTTCGTTCATTATAAGAGATGCTCATTATCATATTCTACTTGCCATTGAGAGTTACTTAATTACGCGTCTTTTCATTTCAATAATGCTTAAGCAGTATTGAACTTTTCAAAACAAACTTATAACCCATTATGTTCAGTTCAAAAATAGTGATAGAGAGTCACATTAACAAGCATTGAGATTGTGGTTTTTTGTTTTTATTATTCATGAATTTTCTAAATCAAATTTCGATTTAGAATAGAATTTTAAAATTACTTTATGTTATATTGATATGTTCGAACTATTTTATTTTCAGTTGTAATAATCTCAATGATGTTTTTCCCTGATAAAGAAATGATGCAAGGAGGTGTATCACTAGTAATAACAGGGAAATTCTTTAAAACACCCTGGGGACCAAAGAATACTAGGCTGCCATTTGCTAAGGTCATTAAATAATACTTTTTATTATTAGGGGTTGTGTAGGCATAAGGTTGAAATCGCGGAAACGATTTGGTATCGAATTCATAAATTATTTCGCATTGTTGATTGAAAACAGTTAAACGAGCCTCATCGGCAAAAATATAATTCGGCTTCTCATTGTTGTCAAACTGATCAAAAATAAAAAAAGGATTTTTAATAATGGTCTCAAAAGGCAGCTTATAAAATGTTCCATCTGTATTAATAAAAAGCAGGTCGCCATCTGCAGCTGCCGTAATAATATCACCTTTCGACTTAGTGTGATTTGCCCAAAACAAAGAATTTGAAGAGAGTTGTGGGACTTTCTCAAAGTCGCCTTTAACTTCGCCTTTTGAGTTTGATATCTTAATTCGACCTTCCTCATCTTTTATAACAACAAGCTTTCTATTACTGTATTCAATGATTTGAACCGGATTTCTGATAGCTCTTTTCATCTGAGGAGGGCTCCAGCTGCTAAGTTTTTTCCCGTTTATGCCAATAGCATATAGCCTATTATCAGATCCGGCAATCAAAAAAGAGAGACCCTCTTTGGTGCCCATAAAGGGTACAAGTTCATTTGTTGCTGAAATTGGCAATCGCATTGGATAATCTTTAATGTATTCTCCGTTTCCGTCTAAAAGATATATAAGGTCGTTAGAATTGAAGGCAATGACGTTCTTCCCTTGATAATCTATTATGCGTAGATTCCCAATAATATGTCCTCCGGTTAGATGATTCCATTGAACTTCTCCTTTTTCGTTTATGCTCCAGATTTTATTATTTTCATCAATCAAAACGATTTGTTTCCCTTTTGATGTTTTGTATATTATTGGTCCTGCATTTATTTTTCCTTCCAGTGTAGTTGACCAATCCGGAACCGGCTTATTAGCAATTTGGTCTTCAGATTGATTATGTGAAGGTCTATATGCTGAAGTATCAGTAGCAATGCAGATACTCGTATAAAAAAGCTTGTTTTCTAAGGCATATTCAGCTGTTAATAGCTTAGCCGATTTAGCTATTTTAATTAGGTGTGACTTATTATTTAATTCTGGCAAGATTAAGTTGGAAAGATGTTTTAATATCTGAGGTAAGTCAATGTAAATCCACACATTTGAAGATCCTGAAATGTTATTTCTAAAGTTTTGATAAACTGGAGAAGATGCTAATACTTTACCAGCATTAAAACTACTTATTACAGCTGTAAGTGCATTTACAGAATGTGCAAAAACAACATAGTCTTTTATAACAGCAAAATAGTATTTGTCAAATTTGGGAAATAGTTTTCCATAGTAGGTGGGTAAAAATGATGGTAAATCAATCATTCTGATTAATGTGCCATTATAAACCATTGTGTTTTTCTTTGCGAGAATAGCCAGTGATGCGTCTGCGACTCCCGGGCTATTGGTTTTAAAGTAAGCATATATATTTTCTTCTTCAGAAAGCGATGGATTGGATGTAAATGCGATACCCACCTCGTTCTTGATCCATGACGTTAACGTCTGTTCTGCATTAAAATTTAAGCTATCAGAAATTAACCTAAGTTGGTTTTCAAATACTTCTAATTTTCCTTGTTGTTTTAATTGGATTTTGAGTCTTCTGAAAATAGTTTGATAATCTTTAAAACCTACATTGATAAAAGCAGCTGTATTACTTGGTAAAATACTATCAACAACAGTATGTGTAGCTTTTTGATCGGCAAATAGATTAAGAAAGGTGTTTGTTGAATCACCTGGTGTAGAGAACCCATTAAAAAGAATCTGCTTTTCGTTGATTGTTATATCGAGTTCTGTCCAATCACTAAAATGGTTAACATTAAAAAAAGAGGCATAACTGTCTTTCTTTAAATGATTACTTAATAAAGACGGAATGTTTCTGTAATTAATGTAAAGAACTGCCGCTGCTTTAGGATTCTCTGTTTGACAAACTTTATAAAATGAAGAAGGAGATGTAACCGTTGTATTTGATTTTATTTTTTCAATTGTCTCGTTTATTAAACTTGCATTGGTAGAAGCAATTAGTAAACCATTTCTGAGAATTAAATTAATAATTTGTCCTCCTTTTTTAAAATAAATTTTCCGATAACTCACTCCAGAAAATGATTCAACGATAATCTGTATTTTAGGCCCAAAGTATCTTCTTACAATGGGGTTGATATCGCTATCTGTGATTGAATGTTGGGCCTGAAAAGTAAATAATATTCCTATATTACCATCATGCATTGGATGAAACGATATGAATAAAGGATTATCTTTTACAACTTTAGCTATACCGGGGTTGTGTATAATCAATTTAAGAAAGAGGTTGATTTTTTGATCGATATCATTGTTCTGCGATTCCTGTAAATAATTCCGCCATACTTGACACTTCTCTACTTTAGACCAATTCTGTCCAATTCTATTTATTTTGAATATTAGTGCAGCATCATTCGGTATCGCTTGAATGGGTTGAATCTCTTTTTGCGTTGAATAAAAATAATATGCAAGAGGCAATATTATCAGTGAGAAAATTATTACTGCAATAGCCAATGCAATAAGAGGTTTTAGCTTAACCTTAATCCAGATCTTTATTAATAGTCGTTTCAATTTTCTAGTTTTAATTATCAAAGATACAGTGGAAAGATTGTTTCTTTTAATCAATCATTTAAATATATAAACAGACAATTATTAATTTGTTTAATATTCATTTAAAAAAGAGCGAGTGGGGGTAATAATTGAAAACTAATTCTATGCAAGGGCGAGATACCAAATGCTTTAATTCCTATTCTATGTTCCTTTGTTGGATACCCTTTATTTTTGTCCCAATGATATACTGGATATTGTTTGTGATAATTTTCCATTAAAAAATCACGTTGTGTTTTAGCAAGAATGGATGCTGCAGCTATCGATTGGTAAGTAGCATCACCTTTGATGAAACATTGATGGCTAATAGAAGGAAAAGGTTTAAATCTATTCCCATCTATTAAAAGAAGTTTGGGCTTAATGGATAGGCTGGCTATTGCTTTATGCATGGCCATGAATGTAGCCTGTAAAATATTTATCTGATCAATTTGTTCATTTTCTACTTCTGCTATTGCCCATGCAAGAGCTTCATCTTTTATTTTTAAACTAATTCGCTGACGTTGTTTTGCTGTTAATTTTTTTGAATCATTTAATTCACAATCATTAAATGATAATGGGAGGATAACTGCGGCAGCAACAACCGGACCCGCCAAACATCCTCTTCCTGCTTCATCTACTCCAGCTTCTAAAACAATATTTTGATAGAATGATTTTAACGGTTGGCTTGGCGTTTTCATCAGCGAGTAATTTAATATATGTCAGATGTATAACTCTGAAATTTTATGATGCTTCAATTGATATTCTTTAATAGCGTTATTTTAGATTGTACGCGATGCAATAACAGCAAAAATTAGTATCCATAAAATCAATTCAGCGCGACCTTGTTTTTTTCTTGACATCAATGTATTATTTAAAATAATCACAACAGGGCTGGCTAAAAAAGCAAGATGAAAGCGATAGTTGGAATCAGCATACGTAAACGATAAAATGCTTATAATAAAGAGCAGAAGAGAAACTAAATATTTTCTTCGGATAGCTATTATTTTTTCGTTAACATGGTTCATTAGGTTAAAAATGGCACTCAATAGGATAAGTCCAACAATAGACCAAATAATAATTTCAGGAGTAGATAATTGAATATGGAATCGTAGCGGATTCTCGAAGAATTGTATAATAGAAGTCCAAACATTTAGTAACTTATTATTCCAAAAATAGAAAAATGCAAATATAAGGATGGCTGATGTCATACCTATAAAAGAAATTACCCATTCTCTCCATGATACAATTCTATAAATGAGAAAACTGACCCAGGGAAGTAAAATAAAAATAAATGCAGGAAAATAGAAAAAAGAAGCAATAGTGATAAAAAAAGATGCATTAAAACTTTCGGTAAAAGCATATTTCAGTTCATACATACTCGCCAATTCTGCAACAGCTAAAAGAATAAAAAAGGATGATATTAAAGGTGCTGATAATTGAAAAACAGAAGGAGTACTACAATAAAATAATATTAATAAGAAAGAGGGGAGAAGACTGTTTTTAGCAGCCAGATTGTTTTTAATTAGAAGATAATTTAAAAGAGCTGCTTGAAAAATGATGATAATGAATGCAATAGTTCTTGAAAATGAAGAAGAAGCTACGAATAATCCTGAAATATAACGATAAATACCAGAATCAAAATTTGCGGGTGGTTGTATTGAAGCTCCTCTATCGGGGAGGGTCCACAATAACAATCCAATAATCAAAATTAGAAGGAATTGAATTGGTGATTGACTACGAAATATTTTTAGTAACATTTATTTTATGATTTTAGTGCAAATCGAATCCGATATCACGTCGAAGATGTTTTGTCGTAAATTCAATTGTTTCTGCCGCAGTATATGATTTGGCTAATGCTTCTTCCATTGTTTCCCCAAATGAAGAAACAGATAAAACCCTTCCTCCATCAGTAACAATTTTGCCATTAAGGTATTTGGTGCCGGCATGGAAAAATAATGTTCCTTCAGGAGCTGATGGGATAGTCATTTCAATTCCTTTTTGATAAGTATCAGGATATCCTTTCGAGACTAACATCACTGAAGCTACAAAACGAGTATCAATTTGAAGATCTAACTCATTTAATGTTTGGTTTGAGACTGCATTAAATACGTCAAGAATATCATTTTTAATTCTTGGAAAAACAGATTCTGTTTCAGGATCGCCCATTCTGGTATTATATTCTATAACAAAAGGATTTCCGTCAACATTAATTAATCCAAAAAAGATAAATCCTTTATATTCAATTTCCTCTTTTATTAATCCATTAACTGTAGGTTTTACAATTTGATTCTTGACTTTTTGCATGAATATGTCATCAGCAAAAGAAACTGGAGAAACAGACCCCATACCTCCAGTATTTGGACCTGTATCACCTTCTCCTATACGTTTGTAATCTTTTGCAACAGGTAACAGTTTATATGATTTCCCATCAGAAAGTGCAAATACTGAACATTCAATTCCTCTTAAAAATTGTTCAATAACAACTTTGGCAGAAGCATTGCCGAATTTAGAAAATTCAATCATATCTGATAACTCTTTCTCAGCCTCTTCCAATGTTGTGCAGATTACAACCCCTTTTCCCGCAGCCAAACCATCAGCTTTAAGAACATACGGTGGATGTAAACTTTTTAAGAAATCTTTACCTTCTTTGAAATTATCTTTATTAAATGTTTTATAAGCAGCTGTAGGGATTTTATGCCGTTGCATAAAGGCCTTGGCATAATCCTTACTTCCCTCCAATAGTGCTCCTTTTTGGATGGGGCCGATTACTTTAACTTTACTGATTTCGGGTGTTGAAAGAAAATAATCATGAATACCATCGACCAACGGAGCTTCTGGACCAACAATTACCATATCAATAGCATTCTCTTTAACAAAAGTACCAATTGCTTCAAAGTTATTCAATGGTAAGTTCACATTTTGAGCTAAGTCGCGCATTCCGGCATTACCAGGAGCAATAAAGAAGTTAGATAATTTAGAACTTTGGGCAATTTTCCACGCTATTGCATGTTCTCTTCCTCCTGATCCAAGTAATAATACGTTCATTTTCTTTCATTTTTTTTGCAAAGTAACAAAATATACCATTCTTTATCTAGTTTTTTGAGTAAATTGCGTTTATTGAAATTGGTTAAAAGACCTTTTAATGGCTATTTTGTGCTATATTTGCACAAATTTTCCAAAATTTCTTTTTTCCAATAACAACTGTTTTCATTAACATTGATTTATTATATTTGATGTTGGATAAAATAATTTTTTTATTTGTCGAAATTGGTTTCCTGGCAAATGACAATGGCTACCGGATCCATTAAAAACGGGTATTATGAAGCTTAAGCTTACAAAAGTCAGAATTAATAAATATAAGAGTTTCAGCAAGGAGCAGGAAATCAATATTGACGATAAGGTCACTGTTTTAGTTGGAAAGAATGAGTCGGGAAAAACAGCATTCCTGGAGTCGGTTGCTAAAATTAATTATTTTGAAAACAACCCATTCTTTAAATTGAATGTGATAGGAGATTATCCTCGAAATGAACTCATTCGCTTTAAAAATTCAGGTGAAGATACTGAGGCTCTTAGATGCGATTTTGAGCTTAGTAAAGAGATGCTTCAAGTGATCGAATATGATCTTGGAAAAGATGTTCTTCAAAGCAGAAGTTTTACCTATGGTATTAGTTTTATGGGGAAAACGCATTGGTTTGGATTGAAGGTAAACGAACGTAAATTTTTAGACCAATTCTATCAAAGATTTTCTATTAGTGAAGATTTGCAGTCTCAACTTAGAAACATTCGAAATGTTACCGAATTGATGCAATTGTGCGATGTTAAACGTAATGATACTGTTTTGTCGCAAATGGCTGACGATCTTAAAACCAGAATTTATTCAAAAGCATACTCTTGGAGTAACCCTATTAAGGGATATATTGCAAAACATTATTTGAAGCCAGCTCTTCCGTATTTCTGGTATTTCGATGAATATTATCTATTGCCTACTCGTATAAGTATTAAGGATCTAAAGAATCCACCAAAGGATGATGAAAAACTTCGTATCTCTAAAGCTTTTTTTGATTTAGCAAAAATTGATATTGATAAATTACTTGAAGCTGATGATTTTGAGAGCTATCTGGCTGACTTAGAAGCCACCGCCAACGATGTAACTAATTATATTTTTAAGTATTGGACTACAGAAAAAGATCTTGAAATAAAGTTTGAGATAGAGAGTATAAAGGAGACAAAAGATAAAATATTACATATTCGAATTCGTAATACAACACGGCGAATTACGCTCCCTTTACGTAATAGGAGCAAAGGTCTAAATATGTTTTTTTCATTTGTCGTTTGGTTTAGTAAAGTTAAAAATATGGTTGGCGACAATCTTATTCTATTGCTTGACGAACCCGGCTTAAATTTACATGCTGCTGCTCAGGCAGATTTATTACGTTTTATTGAGGATTTGTCTATTGATCATCAGGTTATTTATTCGACACATTCTCCTTTCTTAATTAATCCGGCAAAGCTAGATCGGGTTCGAACAGTTGCTGATACGAGTGAAGGAAGCATTGTTTCGGATATGGTTTTGGAAAATGACCCGGATACACTTTTCCCTTTACAAGCCGCTATAGGCTTTGACATTTCGCAAAACCTATTTAATAATCGCAAAAATTTATTGGTCGAAGACCCAACCGATTTGATATTACTCAGTTTAATGTCGGGAGCTTTAAAAGCACAAAGCCGAACAGGACTTAAGGAAGGTATTACAATTCTTCCTATTGGAGGTCTTGAAAAGCTTGCCACATTTTTACTTTTGTTAAAAAGTGCAAGAAATAGTGTTGTTTGTTTAATGCCAACTGGTAATAATGTTAAGAACAAAACAAAACACGATAATGAAGTGTTTGATCAATTTACCAATGGAAAGAGCCTACGATTCTATGACCAATTTGTTTCTGTTTCACAAGCTAGTATTGAAGATTTATTTGAGCCAAATGAATATGCACTTGCTATTATGAGTGCATATGGTGCCAAAGTAGCAGAATCATATAAACCGATTCCTGAGGAGGGCGTGCTATTAAATTTACCACAAATACTTGGTCGGGAGGGATTTGATCGGTTACGAGTAGCTCGTGAAATAGCATTGTTGCCGAATCTAAATCAAAATATTTCAGAAAATACATTTAACCGATTTGAAAAGTTGTTCAGAGAAATAAATAAGTTACTGTGAGTACATTGAATAATAATATTGAATGTCCTGTATGCAAGGCGTCAGGAATTAAAAAGGGATCGCCTCGTTGCCCCCGTTGTAATTCGGATCTTGAGGTTTTCGGACAGATAGATACTATAGAAGAGGGAGGGAGTGGAAGTACAGCTGCCTTAATGCTGGCCTATTTCTTGGTTTTAGTGACAATTATTGCTTTTGTGCTCTTTTATTTCTTTGCATATAAAGATGCAAAGGCTGCTGCTGATGTCAATCAAACAAAAATGCGACAATTGACGGAACAGATTGATCAATTGAAAACTGAAAATGATCAATATCTTCAGCAAATAATTGACCTTCGAACCAGATTGGGAAGCGGTAGTGATGTGAGTGACGTTCCTGTCAAACCAAAGAAAGAGGAATCAGCTCAGAACCAGATCCAGAACTCATCTTCACAACGTCAAGCACCAGTTTCTCAACCTAAGCAGATTGAACAAACAAAATCTCAAGGGGGTGTTGTTTATCATGAAGTTAAACCAGGTGAAAGCCTTCGAAGAATATCTAAAAAGTATTTTGGCGATACAGAAATGTACAATAAAATATTGAAAGATAATAATATTAAGACCCCTGATCAAATATATCCTGGTCAGAAATTGAAAATAATACGTTAGTTGAATCGCTTCATTTAGAAATTATGTTGAATTCAAATACTGAAGTCATTTCCAGAAAAGTGGTTCTTTTTCAGAGCGAAATTCTTGAGCTTAAAAAGAGGATAACAGAACTCTTAACTGAAAAAGCAATTTTAGAAAAAGAGACAGCCTCTTTGCGAGAAAATATGGCTGAAGTCAGACAAGAAAATACTGATCTTCAGGAGATCGTGTATGATCTCAATAAGGAAAATAATCATCTAAAAAGTAGAGTCGAACAACTAAATGAGTCAGCTAGCCATGCGACAACTGTTATTGAACCTGTTGCGGAGGCTATAGCAGAACCTGTTGAATCCCAGTCAACGATTCTTTCTGTTCCTGATCAACAAGAGCAGAAATTAAAAGAGGCGGAATTAGAAAAACAACTTTTTGAATACGAGAGAAATGCTACTATGCCTGATTATTTTCGCTTTGAATCTGATGAGAATAATTTTGATAGTGGCGATCAGGATTAATATTTTAAACTTTTCCAAATATTAAAAAAAAATATTAATTTAATCTTTTTCGAACGTATATTCGTAATTATACCAATTAATAAAAACATGAGTCCACATAACAGACAAGTATTTCAAACTCTTGAACCAAAACGTTGGCGTAGATTTATATGGTTAATAAGGGTATTGTTAATATTTTTAGGACTTAGCATTACTACCATTATTATCTCATTATTTCAAAAGCAACTTATACATATTCCTGAAATCAGGGAAAGAGGTGAAATGTATGATCGCCTTACAGAAAATGAAGTAAAAACAGCACTAAAAAAACACGATGCCAAGTTATTTAAAAAGTCGTTAAAGGAAATTAGAGAAAAAAAGCAACGTGAATTTTATCATTTCCCTGCAGCACGAATTCAAAAGAATAATTCTTTTCATCCTGTTCGTGCAGCTTTTTATGTAAATTGGGATCAACAGAGTAATTTCTCACTACGTAATTGCATTACCCATCTTAATATGGTGTTGCCTGAATGGATGTTTGTTCCCGACTCTTCTTCTCAGGTAGTTGTTAAAATTGATTCTACTGCATTAAATATTATGCGGATGAATAGAGTGGCTATTGTTCCAATGCTATCAAACTTTTTTAATAATAAATGGAACGGGGATAATATCCATCGTATTATTAATTCGCCCGCTCGAAGAAGAATCTTAATTAATAGTATAATTGTTACATTACATAAATATCATTTTAGTGGTATAAATATTGACTTTGAAGATTTAAAGGAAACTACAGACGAGCATTTGATTATTTTCCAGAAGGAGCTTTACGAAAGGCTTCACCCTCTTGGATATCTCGTTAGTCAGGATATTGCCCCTTTTAATGAAGATTATAATACAGATGCTCTTGCTAAAAACAATGATTTGATATTTGTAATGGGTTATGATCAACATAACTCATCCACTTTGCCTGGGTCTATTGCTGCATTAGAGTGGGTAGAGGCAGCACTGGACGATGTTTGTAAGAAGATCCCTTCAGAGAAAGTTGTTTTATGTCTGGCGGCTTATGGCTATGATTGGACGGCCGGATCGAAAGGTGTTGATGTCACCTATCAGGAAGCTATATCTACAGCTCTTGAGAGTGAAGGGAAAGTCCATTTTGATGATAAAACATTTAATCTTGATTATTCTTATTGGGATGATAATAACATTAAGCATCAGGTTTATTTTGCCGATGCGATAACTGCCTTTAATTCAATAAGGGCCGCTGAAGACTTTGGAATAGCTGGTGTTGCTGTTTGGCGATTAGGTTCTGAAGATACTCGAATATGGACATTCTATAATCAAGATCTTAGCTTGGAGGGGTTAAAGAAACACCCGGTAAATATTTCTAAACTTGAAAATATTAGTTCTTCTTACAACGTCGATTTTATTGGTGCAGGTGAAATAATGGATATTCTTTCATCTCCTTCAAAAGGGCTTGTTAAACTTGAATTTAATAATCCAGATAAACTAATAACGAACGAAAGTTATAAGATATTACCTACTTGTTTTGTTATTAAGAAAAGTGGAGAAAAAAATAAAATGATCTCCATTACATTTGATGATGGACCGGATGGTGAGTATACTCCTGCATTACTTGATATATTGAAGCAATATAAAATTCATGCAACATTTTTTGTTACAGGAATTAATGCACAGGATCATTTGCCTATTGTAAAAAGAATCTATGATGAAGGACATGAGATTGGAAATCATACATTACTGCATCCTAATCTTCAAAACGAAAGCGATGACCGTATCCGATTAGAGTTACGCGCTACAGGGCGTCTGATAGAAGGTATAACTGGTCATGCTACAATACTTTTCAGACCTCCTTATGATGACGATGCTGAGCCAATTAATCCTGCTCAGATTCATCCGATTGCAGTTGCCAAGAGTGAAAATTATCTTACTATAGGTTCATCAATTGATCCATGGGATTGGCAAAAAGGAGTGTCTGCTGATACAATTGTTGCCCGAACTATGCGGCAGTATAAGCTTGGAAATATCATCCTTTTGCATGATGCTGGAGGACTGAGGCGCGAAACGATAAAGGCTTTACCAAGAATAATTGAATTCTTTAAAAGTAAAGGGTATAAATTTGTTACTGTAGCTCAATTAATGGGTAGGACTCGTGATGATGTTATGCCCAGCGAGTCAGGCGGAATTAGTCAATATCTTAGCAGGGCTGATTCTACTGTATTCCTCGTTAGCTATTTCTTCGATTACTTTATCTACTCTGTGTTTTTTCTTGCATTAATCTTATCATTGATAAAGATTACTTCTGTGGCATTCTTTTCATTTCTGCAACACAGGAAGAATAAAAAAGCAAAGAAGTTACCTGTATCTATTTATCAGCCTTTTGTGAGTATCATTGTGCCTGCATATAATGAAGAGGTTACTGGCTCAAAAACGGTTGAGAATCTTTTGTTAAGTAATTATCCTAATTTTGAGATCATATTTGTTGACGATGGCTCTAAAGATAGTACCTATCAAATTATTAAACAGAATTTTGAAGGGAACACTCGTGTAAAAATTTACACAAAGAGCAATGGGGGGAAAGCCCAGGCATTAAATTTTGGGATTACAAAAGCCTCAGGTGAAATCATGGTTTGTATTGATGCAGATACAATTCTTCATCCTGAAGCAGTTTCCAGATTGATAGCTCCGTTTGTAGACGAAAATGTTGCTGCTGTGGCCGGGAATGTCAAAGTTGGAAATAAAATTAATACACTTACGCGTTGGCAGTCTATAGAATATACAACCAGTCAGAACTTTGATAGGTTAGCTTTTGATTATCTAAATAGTATTACTGTAATTCCAGGAGCCATTGGTGCTTTTAGAGGAGAAGCGTTGGTTGAAGTGGGTGGGTTTAAAACTGACACTTTAGCTGAAGATTGTGATTTGACATTGCGACTGCTGAGAGCAGGCTATCGGGTACGTACTTGCAATGATGCATTATCATATACAGAGGCCCCTGAAACACTTGAAATGTTTTTTAAGCAACGTTTTCGCTGGTCATTTGGAATCATGCAAAGCTTCTGGAAACATCGTCATCTGATTTTTGCTCGGCGTATTCCTAATTTTGGGTGGATTGTTTTGCCAAACCTTCTTGTTTTTCAGATGTTACTGCCTCTTTTTAGTCCTCTGGTTGATTTAATGATGCTTTTCTCCTTGTTTTCCGTGAATGGAAGTAATATATTATCACCTAATGCTGGGAAGGTTGGTCTGTTTTATATCTGTTATTATTTTGTTGATCTATTAATTTCAATGGTGGCTTATCATTATGATAAGCAAAAATTTACGCTTAGAATAGCATTGGACTTATTTGTACAACGCGTAGTTTATCGTCAACTTTTATTCTTTGTTCTATTTAAATCATACATCAGAGCGATAAAAGGTGAGCTTGAAGGTTGGGGCGTTTTAAAACGAACTGGGAATGTAGAAAAGCACAATCAGTAAACGATAAAAATTAAAAAGGATGAACGAATTAACGTTCATCCTTTTTAATTTTTATCGTTTGAAAAAATGATTATACTTCTAATGCACCAATTAAATCGGATATTTTTTTTATGCGATGACGGATGAGATAGTCTTCAATGCCGTCAATAATCTTTATAGTAACTTGAGGATCGATAAAATTAGCTGTGCCAACCTGAATAGCAGTAGCTCCGGCAAGTAGAAATTCAATAGCATCTGTGGTATTTGAAATTCCACCCATCCCAATAATCGGAATTTTTACAGCCTTGGAAACCTGATAAACCATGCGTAATGCAATGGGTTTGACAGCAGGACCTGACAGCCCTCCTGTAACAGTAGATAGAACAGGCCTTCGCTTTTCAGCATCAATTGCCATTCCTAATAGTGTATTAATAAGCGAGACACTATCAGCCCCAGCATCCTCAACTGCCTTAGCTATTTCAGCAATGTTTGTAACATTGGGTGATAGTTTTACAATAAGTGTTTTTTTATAGACTTTTCTTACTGCTTCTGTAACTGCATAAGCTGAAGGACAACTAGTCCCAAATGCCATTCCTCCTTCTTTTACATTAGGACATGATATATTTAATTCAATTCCTGGAATGTAATCGAGTTCGTTGATTTTTTCAGCGACTTCTACATAACCTTCGATGGTAGAATCAGAAACATTTGCAAAAAAGTGGGTATCATAATTTGTTAATTTTGGACAAGTTTCTTTAACAAAATAATCAACACCTTTATTTTGTAATCCAACAGCATTTAACATACCTAGGGATGTTTCGGCCATTCGTGGATATTTGTTTCCTTCTCTATGTTTGGACGTAGTAGCCTTGACGACAATTCCTCCTAGTCGAGAAAGGTCGATAAAGTCTTCGAATTCATATCCATATCCAAAAGTCCCTGATGCAGTCATTACAGGGTTTTTTAGTTTGAGTTTATTAATCTTTACGGATAGATCAGTCATGATTATTCGTTTTTAAGATAGGGTTTAGAACAGGTGGAGGCTTTGTCGATATTCCAACCATTTAGTTGTGTGCTGTCAAAGACCGGGCCTTCTGTACAAACACATTTATGGCCTTCTTTGGTTTCTGTAACGCAACATAAACAGACGCCAATACCGCAGGCCATTGTATTTTCGAGGGAAACTTCACAAGGGATCTCAAGCGCTTCTGCTGCCTTTGCGATAGCTTTCATCATTCCCTCAGGACCACAAGTGTAGATCCGTTTAAAATCAGCAAGGTGTGCTTTAAAAACAGTGTGTTGAGTAACGAGCCCTTTTTCACCCAAAGACCCATCTTCAGTGGCAACGTGAGTTTCTCCAACTTCCCTATATGCTTCAACTCTTGGAACATCGGCAATAGTTCTGCCTCCCACAAGAATTGTTGGTTTTATTCCTTTTTCGTTTAATACTTGAGCCATGTATAGTAATGGCGCAACACCACACCCACCACCTACTAAAAGTATTTTTGGTTCATTAGTTATGGTAAAACCTTTGCCAAGTGGATAAACTACACTTAAATTGTCATCTTTCTTGATTTTTGAAAGCCTAGCAGTACCCTTACCAAGTACCTTGATCAGTAAGGTTAGTGTATTTGATTTGTAATCAACGTTATGTATTGAAAAAGGTCTACGAAGATAAACGGCAGGATCGTTATCTATTTTTACTTCACAGAATTGACCGGGTATTATGACAGGCAATGGCTCGGGAGCTTCAAGCAATAGCGTAAAATTATCACCTCCAGCTGACTTATTTTCTAGAACTTTAAGGTTATGAATTACTTTTTTCACGTTTCAACTTTTATTGCTATATAAACAATTACCCAAAAGAATGTTCAAAAAAAAGTCCGTATAAAAACGGACTTTAATTTTTATTCTGGAACAGATTCTTCGGATTCATTTTTTTTATCTTCGTCAATAAAGTCAATTAATCCTTTGTCAACTAAAGAGTTGTACCAGCCAATTACTTTTCGCATGTGCGATACATAAACACGATCTTGGTCATAATCAGGAATAGCTTGTCCGAAGAATGCTTTTACTGCTTTGTCATCAGATTTGTGATCAATTGTTTTTTGACCATTCGTCTGGGTGTACATATTTCGAAGTACCTCTTTTAATGCCATTTCTTCATTTGATGTAAAGATGCTAATCTCTTCGAGTGAGCTAATCTTTTCATTCATAAAGGCATTAATTCTTTTGCCATCAATAAGCGATTCAATAATTAAACCGTTTTTTGAGTGAGCTACTAACTTAAAAAGACCGGGCTTGCCGGCAATACTAAGAATTTGGCTTAAATCCATGGTGCGCAATACTTTTTACAAAAATAGGAATAATCTTTTAACGAATTAAACAAGTTGAAAAAACATTCAGTGAAGAGCTTGATGTTTCTCTAGTTTAGATGATTTTATAATTTTTATATTCACCAACTCTCCAACCTGATTTGTCCTCTATCCAATGAAGCAATCTTGATTTTAGTGTGAGGTTTCTTTGAGTCGGGTCAAATCCAAACTCCCAATTCATTTTGTTTATTCGTTGTTGTATGACTTTTGGATGGGTCCCTTTAAACCATGCGACAGAGTCGGTTTGCGAATAATCAAAAGGTTCTATTACCAATGTTTTATCTCCATCTGGTAAGCTTTTATCCCAATAACGATTAAAATGAAGTTGTTTTAATTGTTGCTTTTCAGGGGGTTTAACCCAGCCATAGTGGTAGACCCATGCAGCAATTTGTTTAACCTTTAATTTACGTCCTTCAATTCTAAAACCTTGTGCATCACGATAGGAGCGAATTTTTTTATTATTTCTTACAATGCGAACCTCTTTACGATACCAACGACGCGAATCTCCAATAAAATCATAAGAACCGTAGAAGTGGAGGTAGTCAAATACTAACCCTTCAACATCTTTGTGATAAAGCCATCGTTTCATACTGTGCTGAATTTCGGGTAGGTATTGTTCATGTATAACTTCGTCTCCCTGAATATAAAAAGCCCAGTCAGTATCATTGCTTATAGCATCAAAGGCTTTATTCGTCTCTTCTGCTAAAACGTTACCTCCTTCGCGTAGTTCATCGTTCCAAACCGTATTAATAATATGTATTTTGGGCGATGCAATCTGTTCAATCAGTTGTTGGGTTTCATCTTCTGAATTACCAACAGCGACAATGAATTCATCACATATTGGCAGTATTGAAGTGATTGCTTCAACTATTGGATAATCGAATTTAACGGCATTGCGGATAAATGTAAAGCCTGTTACTTTCATTGAAAGGAAGATTAAATGATGCAGTTGAAAAATAGTAAAAGCAGTCGTACTATCAAATACGGCTGCTTTTATTCGTAAAAGAATTTAGAAATTGAATATTCCAGTATATGATTCTGGCGATATTTTTCTCAGTTCTTTTTTTATCTCTTCAGAAACTTGTAGTGTTTCAATAAAAGATGCCATCGTTTCTTTAGTGACTTTCGAATTTGTACGGGTTAATTCTTTTAAAGTCTCATAAGGATTAGGATAATTCTCCCTTCGAAGGATTGTTTGAATTGCTTCGGCCACTACTGCCCAATTATCATCCAAGTCTTTTTTGATTTTTTCTTCATTGAGAATTAGTTTATCTAAACCTTTGATTAGCGATTTGATAGCGATCTTTGTATGAGCTAAGGGAGTCCCAATATTTCTGATTACCGTTGAGTCTGTTAGATCGCGTTGAAGTCTTGAAACGGGCAACTTTGCTGAGAGATGTTCGAATAATGCATTAGCTATACCAATATTACCTTCTGAATTTTCGAAGTCGATAGGATTAACTTTATGGGGCATCGCCGATGAACCAACTTCACCTGCTTTTATCTTTTGTTTAAAATAATCAAAGGATATATAGGTCCACATGTCACGATCCAAATCCAGAATAATTGTGTTAATCCGCTTTAATGAATCAAAATAGGTGGCCAGATAGTCATAATGCTCAATTTGGGTAGTCGTCTGTTGTCTTTCCAAACCTAGTTTTGTCATGAGCTTATTTGCAAAATCAACCCAATTAATAGAAGGATAAGCCACATGGTGAGCATTGAAATTGCCAGTAGCACCACCGAACTTAGCTGTAAATGGAATTGATTTTAAGATCTTTATTTGTTGGCGCAGTCTTTCAACAAAAACAAATATCTCTTTTCCGAGATTTGTAGGTGATGCAGGTTGCCCATGGGTTCTGGCTAACATTGGGATATTTCGCCATGTTTTAGCTCGTTGAGCAAGGTTATTCACAAGATCTTCCAATAGAGGGAGTATTACCTCTTGCTGTGCAAGCTTCATTGCATAAGGTAATGCACTATTATTAATGTCTTGTGAAGTTAACCCGAAATGAATAAATTCTTTAAATTCGGATAATCCTAATTTATCAAATTTTTTCTTAATGTAATATTCAACAGCTTTGACATCATGATTAGTAACCTTTTCTATATCTTTTACATCTTGAGCATCTTTAAAAGTGAAATCACGACAGATTCCGCGCAAATCATCAATCCGGTCTTTTGGAAAGCCTGATAATTGGGGAAGGGGTAGTTCACATAATGCAATAAAGTATTCAATTTCAACTAACACTCTAAAATTGATCAGTGCACCTTCTGAATAGTAATAGGCGAGCGATTCAACTTGTTTCCGATATCTACCATCAACTGGTGATATTGCATTAAGACTTGATAATTCCATTTAGCTATGATTAAAATAATGGACAAAAGTAGAAAAGTTTGTTTTAATCAGACAAATTTTATTTTTTCAGGTGAAGAATAAAATCGCTCATGGCATTTAATGCTTCAGGGGCGAAAGTCTCTTCAATAGCTGAATATTCGGCAGGTATCCCTTTCTCACAATGCTGAAATAGGTGGTTTACGCCATCTATTTTTAAAATTTTATAATGTTTATTTCCTGCTAGCTTTAAATATTTATCAATAGCATTTAAATTTAAGTCGCATGGAACTTGTAAGTCTTTAGTTCCATTCATTGCTAATACCTGACATTTTGTCTTTAATAAATAGGGTTTGGGATCGAGTTGAAGAAAGGTTCTGAACCATGGTGAGGTAATTTGTAAAAGCAATGAATTCATTTGTTTTTTTTGTAATACCTTTACTTTATCGTCTAAAAATTTACTATTATCAATACCTTCCTCATATATTTTTGTTAATTCCGGTATCGCTTTGTCATTGTTTGGTTCCTTCTTAATGGCAGAATAAAGTTTCCGGCTGAATAAATCATTTTCTTTTAATGCTTCAGGACTTCCTCCGCTCTTAAGGCCAATTAATTGAGCTTGAGCAAGGATGATATCTTCACCTGAGACACCGGTGCCTGCAATAAGAATGATGAAATCAACATTCTTATTGCGTGAAGCTACAATAGGGGCAATAAGCCCTCCTTCACTATGTCCGGCAATACCCGTTCTGTTTTTATCTATGAGCGGTTGTTGTTTCAACCACATAAATCCAGCTTCTGCATCATCAGCAAAATCGAATGAAGTAGCGAGGCTAAAAGATCCTTTTGATTTACCGATACCTCTGTCGTCATAACGTAATACAGCAATGCCGTGTCTGGTTAGGAAATCAGAAATTACTAAAAATGGTTTATGTCCCATTAATGTTTCGTCCCTATTCTGTGGTCCAGAACCTGTTACAAGAACTACTGCAGGGAAAGGCCCTTCTCCTTGGGGGAGAGTTAAAGTGCCAGCAAGCTCAATGTTCGCTTTTATGTTTGTGAATTTCACCTCTTCACTTTTATAAGGAAAAGGTTGCTTTGGCTCCTGTGGACGGTTTATAATAATTGGACGTTGCAACTTTTTGAGATTAAGGTCAAATATCTTTCCTCCTTGGCTCCATGTTCCATTAATAGCAGAATCTCCCGCTAGTAAAGTGCCTACAAATCTGGCCATCATATTCTTAGCTTCAATAGTGACAATGTTGCCATTTATATTCGTGCTATCTGTTTTTAAGCCATAAGCATTCTGATCAGGACTGTCAAGTGTCGTATGAATAAGACCAGTACTATCAGTTTTTAGGTTTATTCCGAGTCTAAGTTCTATTGCGCCAACATTCAGTTTTCCCATCCATGATCCTACAAAACGCTGGTTCTGTTGAGCAATAAGCACGAAGGGAAAAAAAGTAAGACTCATGATTAAAAA
Organism: Bacteroidota bacterium; assembly: GCA_013390605.1. Taxonomy (GTDB): domain Bacteria; phylum Bacteroidota; class Bacteroidia; order Bacteroidales; family Cfx3-03; genus Cfx3-03. Next base: position 584,596 of record JACAUB010000001.1, read on the forward strand.
GTATTTTAACATTTTCATTTTTTTACTTATTTAAATATTGATGAATGTTTCTATTCCAAACTTAATGAATTAACCAGCCATCTGAACTCCTATTAGGTGACCTACTAAATATACTGCTCCTGCAGCAATAAGCCCAAAGAACACTTGTCGCATTCCTGAATAAAATATAGGTTTATTGGTAAAGAGTGTTATTGCTGCTCCGAGCATAAATAATCCGATAGCACTGGCACCTGCACTTAACCCAATAGCTAGATACCCGCTTGTAAACAAAAATGGAAGTAATGGAATTACAGCACCTAAAGCAAAAAGTGCAAATGAGGTTAACGCAGCTTCCCAGGCTGATCCACCAAGTTCGTCTGGGTCAATTCCAAGTTCATCGCGAACTAATGCATCCAATGCTGTATCAGGATTTGCCATCAATCTGGAAGCTAATAATCTAGCCGATTCATCGTCTAAACCACGAGCTTGATAGATCAATACTAACTCTTCAAGTTCTTCTTCAGGAGCTGCTTCAATTTCAAATCGTTCAGTTTCTATTTGACGTAAATATAATTCTCTTGAACTTTGTACAGAAATCCATTCTCCTAAGGCCATTGATATTGCACCTGCCAAGAGGCCAGCCATTCCCGTCAACATAATGACTTTATTATTCACTGCTGTAGCTGCCACTGCACTAGCACCTGCTACTCCCATAATGAGGTTGAAGTTTGAAAGTAAACCATCGCTAGCACCCAAGACTGCAGCTCTTAAGGCATTCCCTCCAGCTGATTTATGCCTGCCTTCAAGCTTCGCCAACATTCCTCCCTCTAATCCATCCTTTCCAGTACGACTTATTTGTTTCAATAAATTAGAATGCGAACGTTCTTCTGATATAAAATCTTGTGCTTCAGGTTGGTTTTTATAGCCATCTGTTCCTTTATCTTCTATTCCTACTACAGTGGGCAGAACCATCTCAACACCGAAATTCTTAGCCAGCCAACATAATGTTTTTGTTCTCCATGTTGGTTTGAAAGATGGTACTTTACCTCCGTTTTCTTTTATTAATCGTTCCCAACGATCAGCATGCCTGATTTCGGTTGCTGCAAGTCTATTATATACTTCGCTTAATCGAGAGTCTTTTTCATTCTCAGCAAGAAATGAATAAAGCATTGCACTATTTCGTTCATCGCTCCAATTTTCCAGATATCTTTTATTGTTAGTTTCCATGTCTCTGATTAGTAGTTTTTTTTATGTTAATTGAATAACAAATATTTTAAAGAAGTTTGCGTTTTTATCAATCGTAAAAAGTAATTAATCTAAACATAAAAAGAGAATAGCTGTTCATGGTTTTACAATTGATAATTATTGAATAAAGGTAGAGTAAAAAAAATAAAATAGGTTAATTTGTCATAAATTAATGAAGAATTGAAGATGGCATAATATTCGTAAAAGAAGGTGAACCATTTCTACTTATTTTTGTAGTGATAGTGAATGAATAAATATTAATATAAAAAATCACGAATTAAACATATTTAAGATGAGTAAAGAAGTTGAAAAAGTAAAATGTTTGATAATTGGATCAGGTCCAGCTGGATATACGGCAGCTATTTATGCTGCTCGTGCTGATTTAAACCCTGTAATGTATACCGGATTAGTAATGGGAGGGCAATTGACACAAACTACTGAGGTCGATAACTTTCCTGGATACCCAAAGGGGGTTCAAGGAGTTGAATTGATGGAAGATCTCCGAGCTCAGGCCGAACGTTTTGGCACAGATATCCGTTTTGGTATTATTAGCACTGTTGATTTTAATAAACGTCCCTTTACTGTTACTACCGATGATGATAAAATTGTTGAAGCAGAAACTGTAATTATTTCAACAGGTGCAACAGCCAAATGGTTGGGCATTGAATCAGAGCAACGTTACAATGGACATGGTGTTTCTGCTTGCGCCACTTGTGATGGTTTCTTCTATCGAGGGATGGATGTTGCTGTTGTTGGGGGCGGCGATACTGCTGCAGAAGAGGCTACCTATCTGTCGAACCTCTGTAAAAAAGTATACCTCATTGTTCGTCGCGATGAACTACGAGCCTCAAAAGCAATGCAGGCTCGTGTGTTTGATACGCCTAATATTGAGGTGCTATGGAATCATGTGACAGAAGAGATCGTGGGTGATGATAAATTTGTAACCGGTGTTCGTTTAAAGAATGTTAAAACAAATGAAGTAAAAACGATTGATGTACAAGGTTTTTTTGTGGCTATTGGCCACCACCCAAATACTGAATTATTTGTTAATCAGATTGACTTGGACGAGCAAGGATATATAAAAACGGTACCCGGAAGTACCAGAACAAACATTGAAGGTGTTTTTGCTGCCGGCGACGTACAAGACGAAATTTATCGACAAGCTATTACTGCAGCCGGTACTGGCTGTATGGCTGCTATTGAAGCCGAGCGGTGGTTAGCCTCAATGAAATATGGTAAATAGATAAAAAAAAGGAGGTTGAATTTGTCAACCTCCTTTTTTATTTAGAATAATCAGTCGATGATTAATAGTCTTTTCTAGGACGTCTTGGTCTGTCACCATAGTCACCACTGCGGTCGTTACGATCACCACGGTTCCCTCCGCGATCACCTCCTCGGTCGCCACGATATCCTCCTCGGTCCCCACCTCTATTACCTCCACCATATCCACCACCACTTCTCCTTGGAGAACTGGATCTGTCCTCTTCCGTAGAAATATCTAATCGTAGTTTACGGCCTTGGTATTGCTGGTTCGCAAAAGATTTAACAATTAGCTCTTGAGATTGTGCATCTACTTCGAATAGTGTAAATGTAGGGCGAATTTGAATTCTTCCAATTTTAGTAGTACGTACACCTGTCAAATCATTAATTAATCCAATGAGCTGAGGTGGAGCAATACCTTCCATTCCGCCAATATTAAGAGAGAATTTAATAAAGCCAGAATGTCCTACTTCTCTATCTCTTTCATTACGGCGAACTCTTTCTGCACTCTCATCAACGTTTAGATCAGGTGCGTTTTTGTAGTATTCCAGGAATCGATTAAATTCAGTCGAAACAAATCTTTTTATAAGTTCCTCTCTGTCAAGACCCTCTAATTTTTTAAGGATAAAAGGAAGGAATCCTGAAATCTCTTCTTCGTTAACCTGAATATTTTCAAGTTTATCAATCATGGAGAAGAGCTGTTTTTCACAAACCTGAAATCCAGTTGGAACCTTGGCAGGGCTAAATGACCTATTAATAGCCTTCTCAATTAATTTAATTCGAAATCTTTCTTTTAAATTAATAATCGCAATCGAAGTTCCTTTTTTTCCTGCACGTCCTGTACGTCCACTTCGGTGGTTATATGCTTCTAAATCATCAGGTAAAGAATAATGAATAATATGAGTAAGATCATCAACGTCTAATCCACGAGCAGCAACATCAGTTGCGACCAAAATTTGGAGATGACGAATTCTAAACTTATTCATAACGCTGTCACGCTGAGCTTGAGATAAATCTCCATGTAGCGCATCTGCGTTATAGCCATCACGCATTAAGTTATCAGCAACTTCTTGTGTTTCGATCTTTGTACGACAAAAAACAATACCATAGATCTCAGGATGAAAGTCAACAATGCGTTTTAACGCTTGATACTTCTCCCTGGCATGAATAGTATAATACAGATGGCGAATGGTATCGCTTCCTGTATTACGTTGTCCAATAGTAATCTCAGCAGGATTTTTAAGATACTTGCGAGCCATACGGATGATTTCCTGTGGCATGGTCGCCGAAAAGAGTAATGTGTTCTTGGTGGATGGTGTTTGAGCAAGAATCTCATTCAAGTCATCCTGAAAACCCATATCAAGCATCTCATCAGCTTCATCTAAAACTAAAAACTGAAGGTGCGAAAAGTCGATTACACCTCGACGGATCATGTCGAGCATACGTCCAGGAGTTCCACAAATAATATGGGCTCCGCGTTTAAGTTGTTTTATCTGAACATCAATACTTGCACCACCATAAATAGGAACGATGTTAACTCTTCCCATATGCTTTGCGAACGATTGGAGATCATTGCAGAGTTGCATGGCCAATTCACGTGTAGGACTTAAAATAAGTGCCTGGGGACTTTGCAGGTTTACGTCGGTCCATTGCAAAACGGGCAAACCAAATGCCGCCGTCTTCCCAGTGCCCGTTTGGGCGAGTCCCAACATGTCCTGCTTCTCATTTATTAACAGGGGAATCACCTCTGCCTGTATAGGCGTTGGAGATACAAAACCCAGTTCTTCAACCGCTTGTAATAGCGCTGGCGCAAGGCCAATTTCTGAAAATTGATTCATTTATAAATATAAAAATTGTGTGCAAAGGTACTACTAATAATAATGCATTTTTCGGATAATTCAGCAATAGAGTGATTTATATTAATTAAAATAATATATAGATGATTTAATTGTCTGTTATTCAGTGTTTAGAATGGTTTGATTCAGGTAGATTACATGAATATTATGTTTTTTTATGAATAAAAGTCAGATATAAGTATATGTAGGCTTCTACTTTAAAAGTTGAATTTATAATTCAAAATTCGGTCGGCTAGTTTAGTTTGGAAGATTCTACTTCACAATAAATTAACTAGTAAAGCTAGAATGATTTCTATGCTGATATTTTTTTAATCGTAACTTTGTATTGTATAATGGGTAATCAAAATATCTATCCTTTTTAAGAATATTTTGCTAATGAAACATGTATATTCGATAAAAACAAACATCAATATAAATTTAACATGCATTTTCTATTCGTTCTTAGTTTTAAAATAAATTATTAATGAAACGAATAGGTATTGCAAACTTAAATACTGATGAAAATTTATGCGAGTTCCATTAGGCTTTAATCTAAAAAATATTTACTGATGAAATCAATGAAATTGACTGGTCTCCTTCAAATGAAAATGATGGATACTCCAAAGCCCAAAATAGAAAACAATAATGATGTATTAATAAAAATGAAAACCGTTGGTATTTGCGGTTCGGATGTGCATTATTACACATCAGGTAAAATCGGTAGTCAAGTCGTTGAGTATCCATTTACCGTGGGACATGAAGGAGCTGGTGTGGTTGAAGCCATTGGTGCAAACGTAAAAACAGTTAAGGCAGGAAGCAGAATCGCTATTGAGCCGGCTATGCATTGTGGGGAATGTGACCAATGTAAAGCGGGAAGACCGCATACTTGTCGAAAGTTAAATTTTTTAGGCTGTCCTCAACAAGTAGAAGGCTGTCTCTCTGAATATATAGTTTTACCCGAACATTGCTGTTTGCCTATATCTGATGCGATGACTTTTGATCAGGCAGCTATTTCTGAACCCCTTGCAATAGGGTTATATGCTGTGAAATTATCTATGCCAATGTTGGGCTCATCTATTGGTGTTTTAGGTGCTGGTCCTATTGGTGAAAGTGTTTTATTGTCTGCCATTGCTATGGGAGCCGGTGAAATTTTTGTAACAGATAAAATAGACGAACGTCTAACTTTGGCTAAACAGAATGGCGCTTTTTGGATAGGGAATCCAAGCAAAGAAGATATTGTAGCTTCTATATCGGAACAAGAACCTCTTTTATTAGATGTGGTTTTTGAATGCTGTGGACAACAAGAAGCACTAGATCAAGCCATCGATATACTTAAACCTGGTGGAAAATTAATGATCATTGGTATTCCCGAATTTGACCGATGGTCTTTAAGTGCAGATAAAATAAGACGCAAAGAAATATGTATCCAAAGTGTCAGAAGGCAAAACCATTGCACCATAGATGCTTTAGATTTGATGCGTGAGGGTGTTATCAATGTGGATAACTGGGTAACACATCGGTTTAAATTTAAAGACACTAAGGCTGCATTTGATTTAGTAACCGCTTATAAAGACGGAGTTCTTAAAGCCATGATTGATTTTGATTGAGGGTGAAATGATGATTTGTCGTGACCCAGTATCTGCAACTTGTTTTTCTTAATTATTAAATGCTCTTTCCCGATGGATAATTATATTTAAAATTTGTACTAGCATTTGTTCTTATCCATGAATCAAAACTGAATTTGCCTTCATGAAGTTCGATGATACGTGATCCACGTTCTAGTTCTCCATAAGCATCGGCACCTGTAACTTGTCCGAAAGCCATGCAAATATTAAGATATATACCTATAAAATCATCATTATGGTCGTGTCCAACAAAGATACCCATAATATCTTTTTTTTCAACTATTGAAGCAAAGATGCCTGAATTGATTTCTGAAGATGCAACATTCTCTTTTTTAATACCAATTGTTGTTTCTTTCCCAATAATGTTATTGAATTCAATGATTGGGATATGAAAAAACATAACTGAAGGGATCGGCGATTTGTTATTTGCAGATGTATATTTATCACTAGTTTTACGATACCAATCAATCTGGTCGAAATGGATCCAGTCATAATGTGCAACCTTTTTATCTTTTGGATAGTCATTTGAGTCCATGCAGTAGATTACAGCTGCTGTTGATTTTTTATTCGATGCTCTGATTGGAATTGTATAATTTCCGCAACCATACATTACGGGGCCTTTACTGCCCACAAAGTAAGGTGATGTTTTAAGTAGTTCAAATATCTCCATTCGTGATATTTCAGGTTCAGCATCATGATTTCCAAGTGTTATGGCCCAGGGTGTTTTTAAATCATTGAAAATCTTTGCAATTGCTAGCAATCCATCTTTTGCCGGTTTAGCAGTAACAATATCTCCAGTTATAATTGCAATATCTGGTTTTTCAGAGATAAGAACCTGCTGAATAGTCTCAATCGTCTTTGAACAATTTGTTGATTTGTTATTCCAATGAAGATCTGTGAATTGGGCAATTTTGAAAGAGTGATCTTCCCTAAATTGAAAATGTATATTTGTTTGCGAAGTAAGTGTCGGAATGATAAAAAAGGTGTATAGTAATATCATTATACTCCTTTTTCTCAATGATAATCGATTATTTTTCATAAGTATATTTTAGCGCTTTAACAATTGATTTATGTTTGTAAATTTACACATTCAAGTTTTACCAGTCAATAAAACAAACAACTAAAAGATGAATAGAAAAATACTAACACTTTTATTCGCAGGGTTAATAAGTGTTTCGTTTGCACAGAAGACACTCCCACCTGCACCTTGTGGACCAGTTCCGACTCAGGATCAATTGAATTGGCATGAAATGGAAAACTATGCGTTTGTCCACTTTACAACTAATACTTTTACCGATAAAGAGTGGGGTTTTGGTGATGAATCAACGAAAGTATTTAACCCTACAAACTTAGATGTTGATCAGTGGGTAACAGCAATTAAAGGATCCGGATTAAAAGGATTGGTTCTGACCTGTAAACATCACGATGGTTTTTGTTTATGGCCTAGTAAATACACCGAACATTCCATTAAAAATAGTCCGTATAAAAATGGGACAGGAAATATAGTAAAAGAAGTAGCCGAGGCCTGTAAGCGCCAAGGTATAAAATTTGGTATTTATCTTTCACCATGGGATCGCAATAATCCTGATTATAGTACGCCAGCGTATATTACTTATTATCGCAACCAGCTTGAGGAGTTATTATCTTTTACCGGACCTGTTTTTGAGATGTGGTTTGATGGAGCGAATGGTGGTGATGGTTATTATGGTGGAAAAAAGGAAGTTCGTCATATTGATGCTTCAAAATATTACGATTGGCCTAATACCATCGCAATGGTTAAGTCTTTAGTGCCTCATATACTATTCTTTAGTGATGCAGGACCAAATATTCGCTGGTGTGGTAACGAAAGCGGTTATATTAATGAAACGAATTGGAATACAATTTCTAACGATACCATATATGCCGGAAAGTCTGGAATAAGTGATCTACTAAATACGGGTTCCGCAAATGGAAATAAATGGATTCCAGCTGAAGTGGATGTTTCTATTCGTCCGGGTTGGTTTTATCATGCAAAAGAAGATACAAAGGTTCGTACTCCCGAAAATCTTTTTAATATCTACCTTTCTTCGGTAGGACGTGGTTCTAATTTAATCTTAAATATTCCTCCAGATCGTCGAGGTTTGATTAATGAAAATGATTTAGCGTCACTCAAAGGTTGGAAGAAACTACTGGATGAAGCCTTTAAAACTGATCTGGCACTAAACGCAAAAGTAACTGCTGATTCATTCAGAGGAAAATCAGTAAAATATGCCGCAGCAAATGTCGTAGATGGGAAGAAAGATACTTATTGGGCAACTGATGATAATGTAAAAAATGGAAGTCTTCAATTAAAATTTGCAAAACCTATTACCATGAAGTATATTGTTATTCAGGAATATATTAAGCTTGGACAACGTATTAAAGCTTTCACTGTTGAGGCATGGAAAGATAACAAGTGGCAACAAATTGCAAATGGTACAACAATAGGGTACAAGCGTATTTTGAAAGTTGACCCTATTGAAACCGGCATGATAAAGATTAATATTACTGATTCTAAGGCTTGTCCTGTTATATCAACGATAAATATATTCTAAGTGAAGGTTATTGGGATTAATATAAGAGCAAAAACAAAAAGAGGAGCTTTCGGGCTCCTCTTTTTAGTTAGTGGTTTATAACGACTATTTAATAGTCAGACTTTTTGTGATTTTGATATTTGATGATGATGAACCAATCATTAATTCATAAACACCAGAATATACAGTATAATCATCCTTAGATTCATCAAATTGTCTCATTGAGAATTGGTTGACAGGAATCTTTACATTTACGGTCTTTCCGGCAGGTACTGTTATTCTTGAAAAACCAACCAATGCCTTGACCGGACGAAATGCTTTTATTGATTTAGATGCAGCATAAACTTGAACTACTTCATCACCGGCAATCTTTGACTTGTTAGTGATACTAACTTCTACAAAGGTAGATTGTCCTGCCTTAATTGAAGGAGCAGTTACCTTGGCTGAGTTATATTTGAATGTTGAGAAACTTAGACCATGTCCAAAAGGGTATAGAACTTTTCCATCAAAATATTTATAAGTTCGTCCCTTCATTCCATAGTCTTCAAAACCAGGAAGATCTTCAACTGACTTATAGAATGTTATAGGAAGTCTTCCTGCTGGATTATATTTTCCAAATAAAACATCTGCAACTGCATTTCCACCTTGTTGTCCTGGATACCAGGCCTGAAGAATAGCAGGAAGATTTTCATTTTCCCAGTTAACTGCTAAGGCGCTACCACTTAATAATACTAAGATTACCGGCTTTCCAGTTTCTTTTAACGCTTTTAATAATTCTTCCTGTTCTTTAGGGAGGTTTATGTTTGTACGGTCACCACCTTTAAAACCTTCAATTTTAACTGGCATCTCTTCACCTTCTAATCTTGGCGAGATTCCACCAACAAAAATCACAGCATCGGCTTTATTGGCTGCGGCGAGCGCAAGATCTTTGTTCTCGCCAACTTCAGTGCACGACTTCATCCCTTTTTCATAAATGATCTCAATGCCTTTACCCGCAGTGTTTTTGATGCCCTGAAGTATTGACACAGGATTGGTAGGATCTCCATTATAGTTGCCTAGTAACACTTCTGTATCATCAGCATTCGGGCCAATTACGGCAATCTTTTTATATTTCGCACTCAAAGGGAGCGTTCCATTATTCTTTAGTAAAACCATACTCTGATGAGCAACCTCAAGCGATAACTTATTGTGTGCAGGGGTATTGTTTTCAGAATAAGGTATGCGTGCATATGCTACCATCGATTCAGGATCAAATAAGCCTAATTTGAACTGAGCGACGAAGAGTCTTTTAACAGCTTTATCAATATCTTTCATACTGATTAGTCTATCTGCTAAAGCATGTTCCAGTGCATCGTATTCAGTACCACATGTTAAATCACAACCCGCTTTTACAGCAAGTGCAGAAGCCTCTTTAGCCGTAGGTACAAATTTATGTCCACTGTATATATCGTCTATAGCTCCACAGTCCGAAACAACATAACCATCAAAGCCCCATTTTTTTCTTAAGACATCCGTAAGTAAGAAATCACTGGCGCAACAAGGTTTTCCATAGAGACGGTTATAAGCTCCCATCAATGAGTATACTTTCCCCTCTTTTACTAGTGCTTCAAAAGCTGGAAGATATGTTTCATAGAGGTCTTGTTTGCTACATGTTGCATCAAAACTATGGCGAGCAGGTTCAGGACCGCTATGAACGGCAAAATGTTTTGCTGTTGCTATCGCTTTAAAATATTTAGGATCATTTCCCTGTAGGCCCTTTACGAATGATACGCCGATTCTTGATGTAAGGAATGGATCTTCACCATACGTTTCCTGTCCACGTCCCCATCTGGGATCTCTGAAAATATTAATATTAGGTGTCCAGTAAGTTAGACCTTGGTAGATGCCAAACTCACCTTTACGAACATGTTCCTGATGTTTTGCACGTCCTTCTGTTGAGATGACATCAGCTTCGCGCTGAATTAATGCTGTATTCCATGTTGCAGCCATACCAATGGCTTGAGGAAATACAGTTGCCACACCATCGCGAGCCACACCATGGAGACATTCATTCCACCAATTGTAAGCCGGAATTCCAAGACGAGGAATGCCGGTTGCTTTATTTTGCATTAATTTGATCTTCTCTTGCAGTGAAAGTCTGGAGACCAAATCATTTACACGCTGATCAAGAGGTAGCGCAGGATTTTGAAAAGGGTAGGAGGGTGTTTGTGCTTTTAATTGTAGAAAAGGCACCATTAAAGCAAGGATCATTACAATCCTTAATGCTTTTGTTGAAAGATGTTGTAATTTCTTTTTCATATTTATCCGTTTGTGTAGATTATGACAATTTCAAAGTTACAGCTTATTTTTTATACTTTATTATTTCAAATCATCCATTTAAAAGAACTGTATTTTTTTTGAAATTGACCTTTTTGATTGATAAATAAAGTATTAGAATAACTGTGAAAATATGATAGCGTAAATTATCCACTTTCAACCATTTTGACTCAGATGTTAGATGAACAAAAGTGGGACTAATGCAAAAGGAACGTACTTACAACTCCTAAATTACAAAGCAGCAGAAAACTATTTTGTGTATTCAACATGTATAGTATAATCCCATTGATTAAAATAGAGATTCCCCCCACGCCATTCTACTTCTCCACGCTGAAAATCATAGGGCTCACTTCGCGGAAACTTCTTAGTAGGAACAAACCGACTGCTGATGGCATCATTTACAATCATTCGATATGCATCTATTCCACTGATATAAAACTCTTTCTCTTTGATGTCGTTCGAATTTTGAAGATTAAACGACATGTCGAGTGGAACCCATCCAATTCCTTCATAGTAAACCTCGCACCAGTCGTGTAGATTTACCTCTCCAGGGTGCATCATCCAACCACTTTGCCATTTAACAGGTATTCCCTCGTATCTGGCCATTGTCATGAAGAGCAATGTCTGCATGCCACAATCTCCACGTCGGTTTAATAACACATAACCCGGAATGTCGGGTATAATAGAATACTCCAGTGCCCCGGTCCAGATAATGTGGTCATTAATCCAATAATATAGTTTTCTTACTTTTTCAACCGGATCTTTAGCTTTTCCCACAATGCTATCTGATAGCTGTTTGATTTTATTTGAGAATATGATTTGAGGATATTGTTCACTTGTGTATTGTCTGAAGTCTGCAGCGTTCTTATTGTAAGGGAATACTTTTAACTTGTTTAGTTCAAAATACTGAGCCATTGACTGATAAGTGTATTGGATCTCAAATATCGTCGGTTTCCCCTTTAATGCTGTCAGTTCAAGGTATATCGAACGTTGTTCAATACTGTCAGGAGCAATAATATGGTTTGTAGGACTTGTTTTTATAAGAGTTATATCTCGTTGACGATTATGTATTTCGCGTGGCCATGGCATCCAGCATCTTACTGTTTCGCCATCAGGAACCGCATCGGCATTGACGGTGATGCGGTAAGTGACTTTCATGTTTATTGGTTCTACGGGTTTCCCATCGGAATCCCCTGAAGTAATTACCTTTCTGGAATGCTCTAAAAGAAATAGTGAGAATTTGGTAGTGACCAATCCCGGAGAAGATTTTTGCTTAGATTGTTGACTGGCAAGGATTAATTTGAGATTTGAAACAGATCGTTTGAAATAACATTTCTTTTCATCAATCATTCTGTATTCTAACCAATTTTTCTTTTCCCAGTTAGCTTTGTCCTCTTGTGAAAATGTCCCAATTACTTTCTTTAATCGGACATCTACTTCCGCCTCCGACAATGTGAAATCAGCGCTGATTCGTTCTTCTAAATCCATCAAAGACATTAACTCTTTTTTTGTCGCCAGATCCAGATTGTTTTTATTTAAAAGTGTATTAGCCCATTGCTTGGACAATGTAAATCGACCTTTCTGAAATGCCATTTTGATATCCGTTAATTTATATTTGGTAGGCACCCATTGCTGACAATTCATGACGGCCGCAAACATAATTATTATATAGCAAGAGACAAGACTCTTCATGACATCGAATATATTTTAAAATTCTGTTTGCTGATACCCCACTTCTGCTAATGCATTATATTTTCTGATTTCACCTTTTTTACTGGTGAAGAGCAAGAGCAAGTATGTGATTAATCCATTAAGAACAATTAGTTCAAATCCCAACGTATAACCAGTCCATGTAAATGAATGCATGTCAATGACAAAGGTAATAAGCGGTGAAGCGAGACATATAAACGGGACTAATTTATCTCTGACCAATCGTTTAGTTGCCATACCAAAAATAAACAGGCCCAATAAAGGTCCATAGGTGTATCCCGCAGCTTTAAAAATGGAATTAACGACAGAGTCATTATTGATGATTTTAAAAACTAGAATCACCATCAGGATGACAAAAGAGAATACAAAATGAACATAATGCCGGGTTCTGATAAGTTTACGATCATCTTTGTTCTCCTTTTTATCAAATCCTAAGAAATCAACACAAAAAGAGGTTGTTAATGCCGTTAAAGCAGAATCGGTAGTCGCAAATGTTGCTGCAGTTAACCCTAGCATGAAAATAATAGCCGGGAAAGTACTCAAATAATTTAATGCAATTTCAGGAAACAGGTGATCGGGTGTTTGCAAAGCATGAACATTTATACCTTTCGCTGCTGCGTATTCATAAAGCAAAGCCCCTACACTTAAAAAGAAAATATTGATTACTACAAATACGCCTGTAAATGTTAACATGTTTTTCTGTGCTTCGCCAATATTTTTACAACTCAGATTTTTTTGCATCAAATCCTGATCCAGACCTGTCATGGCGAGGGTTACAAAGACTCCCCCAAAGAATTGTTTGAGGAAATGATATTTGCTTCCCATGAAATCTTCCCAGAAAAATATCTTGGAATAGGAACTATGTTTTATAGTTTCAAAAGCCTGGCTAAGATTAAGATCCATGCTTTTTGATAAAAACCAAATGGATAAAACAACAGACGATAGCAGAAATACTGTTTGGAGCGTATCTGTAATGATGATGGTTTTTAGTCCACCTTTGTGCGTATAAAGCCAGATCAGGGTTAAACAGATAACAATAGTAATCCAAAATGGAACATTCCATGCATCGAAGATAAACTTTTGAAGTACTATTGCTACCAAATAGAGTCTAAATGAAGATCCTATCGTACGTGAAACTAAAAATATCATGGCTCCTGATTTGTAACTCCAGAAACCAAGCCTTTTTTCCAGGTAGGTATAGATGGATATCAGATGGATCCTGTAAAACAATGGAAGTAATACTTTGGCGATCAGGATAAACCCTACAGCATTTCCTAAAACAAATTGAAAATAGCTAAAGCTACTCTTTTCAACAGCTCCGGGGACAGAGATAAATGTAACTCCCGACAATGCTGTGCCAATCATTCCAAAAGCTACAAAGTACCATTTTGAATTTCTGTTGGCAATAAAGAATGTGGAGTTGTCAGCCGAACCTTTTGAAGTGAAATGTGAAATGACAATTAGTACAGCAAAATACCCAACTAAAAAGGATAAAAGAATTATTGGAGACATATTAAGTATCGATTAAACATGAAGGTGTTAAGATTTTTTCAGTGCTGCTTTGATTGCTTTTCTGACATTGCCATATTTAGTGAGTAACGCTGATGCCGCCTGTTCATCGATTCCGGTTTCCTCCATAATCATTTTTGTCCCACGGCTAACCAATTTGTTATTGGTTAGTTGCATGTCTACCATTTTGTTGTCTTTCACCCTTCCTAGCTGTATCATTGCAGTTGTAGATAACATATTTAAAACCAGCTTTTGAGCTGTACCCGATTTCATACGTGTTGAGCCGGTTACAAACTCTGGTCCTACTACAACCTCAATTGGATATTGTGCTTCGGCAGCTATGGGACTTCCCGAGTTGCATACTATACAACCAGTGGCATTGCCGTTTCTATTTGCCTGACGCAGACCGCCAATAACATAAGGAGTTGTGCCTGAAGCCGCAATACCAATAATCACATCTTCTTTGTGGATACTGAAGTTCTGAAGGTCCTTCCACGCTTGTTTAATATCATCTTCTGCAAATTCAACTGCTTTTCTGATAGCCTTATCACCACCAGCCATAATGCCTACAACCAAATCGAAGGGTACACCATAAGTTGGAGGACATTCCGATGCATCCAAAATTCCAAGTCTACCACTTGTTCCTGCTCCAATGTAAAACAATCGTCCACCAAGTTTCATCTTCTCGGCAATAACTGTCGAGAGTTGTTCAATTTGTGGTAATGCTTTCTCAACAGCTAATGGCACTGTTTTATCCTCATTATTAATGTTCTGTAAGATTTCTCTTACTGACATCTTCTCAAGATCGTTGTAATTCGAATCTTTTTCAGTTGTAATTTTCATTGTATTATTTTTATTCTATTGTAAAAAATATAAGTAATAAGGTAAATCGGCTAGTATGGATTTATCAGCTGGTGCAGATTTGTAATCTGTACCCCCTTAACTGTGGATCTGTAACCCGCTTCAACAATCCAAATTGTAATATTATATGGGGATTGTAAATTTGTACCAGCCGGTTCTTTGATCCTCTTCCTGATTGTATCTGGTTAGTTTATAATTGAGTGATAAATAACCTCTTGTATGTTTGATCTTACACTTAATTCACTCAGTTTATTATTCTCACCATCCGGACAAACTCTGTTAGAGAAGAAAATGTATAACAAGTTGTATTTTGGGTCAGCCCAAACACAGATTCCGGTAAAGCCAGTATGTCCAAAAGTTAATGGTGAAACGCTTTTTGATGGGTAGGGTGACGAGTTGGTAGCATTGTCTTTTTCAGGTTTATCAAAACCCAGTCCTCGTCTGCTAATATCACTTTGGTAGGACGTAAAGTATTTTAAGGTTTCAGGCTTTAACAATCTTAAGCCGTTCATTTCACCTCCATTTAGAAATAGCTGATATAATTTGGCCAAATCATAAGCATTACTGAACAGGCCTGCATGACCAGCAACTCCTCCAAACATTGCAGCTCCAGGATCATGTACAAAACCTCTTATCTGTTGTAGTCGAAAATACTTTTCTTTCTCCGTTGGTGCAATGATATTAAGTGGCATGTGTTCTCTTGGTTTAAACGTTGTACTCATCATTCCCAATGGCAGATAGAAAGTGTTTCTTACGTATTCATCCAAAGGCATGCCTGTTATTTGTTCAACAACCTTTCCCATGAAAATGAAATCATTATCACTATAGATATATTTGTCCTGGGGGCCAAGTTTGCTGTCTATGATCCTTTTATATAGTGTGTCTGTGATATCTTTTCTCATAAACATCTTTTCGCCCACCGGGATTGCGAATGTCTTATCCTGATATGACTGATAGTATCCGGGTTTAGGTTTTCCGGTTTCTTTATTGATTGTCTCTTTATAGAAAGGTATAAACGAAACTAATCCTGCCTGATGAAGTAAAACACTTCTTATTTTGAGCGATGCTTTGTCACTTCCACGTGTCCATGGCAGATAATCGCCAAGCGTTTTATCTAAATCAAGCCGTCTATCCTCGAAAAGCTTCATGACTGCTAAGGTTGTAGCCGATGTTTTGGTTACAGAGGCCATGTCGTATACCGTCGAAGTAGTAACGGGTTCATTACTATCATAATTCATTTTCCCATAAGCCTTATAAAACCCAACTTTTCCATTTCGTGCTACCAGAACGACACAACCGGGAGTAGCTCCTTTCTGAATAGCGTTGTTCGCGATAGAATCAATCAGTTTTAATTTCTTTCCATCAAGACCAGCTTCTTCCGGGTTCACTATTGGAAAGCTACTATTGGCAACTATTCCACTGCCGTAATGATATTGAGGGGAAACTGTTATAGGTAATTTCCCTTTGGGTATGATTGTTCCTTTTAAAAAGCTAGTAGCAACATCCTGCATGATACTGTCGTCTTCATAACATGCTATAAGGTTTTGTGCAGTAGCAAAATTTTTGATAGCATAGGGATTTCCAAAAGTAAAGCTGACAACATTATCTTTTTGTTGAAGTTGTCGGGCTAACGCTATAGCAGCATCGCTTATTCCAAAATTGTTTGCAGGATATTTCCTGTATTTATGAATCCCCAGAACAATTGCATCATAATCTTGAAGCTTATTGATGAGTGTATTAGCTGAAACATTATCCGCTGAATAATCAAAGTAATAACAATCAGCATTAAAATCCTTTTTCAATTTATCTGCAAAATGATTTGCACTATTTATTCCTATCCCAACATAAGCAATCTTTTTTACTTTCGACAAAGGAAATATTTCATTATTACTTTGCTTTAGAAGTGTAATTGCATTTTCGTAGACCTCTTTCTTTATAGAATTAACATCTGCATTCAAATCATTAGTAAGTGAAGCTGTTTCTATGGGCTTTAGTGAGTCAAGTCCCAGATTATATTTTGCCAGTAATACTTTCTTTACTTTTTCGTTAATATCGTTCCAGCTTAATTTGTCATGACGAATGGCTTTTCTCACCTTTCTTATGCTTAGTTTAATATCTGATGGAAGACACAACATGTCGTTGCCTGCAATCAAAGCCTGTGCCGCAACAGTTCCTTCGGGGTAGTATTTTGTCACTCCTTTCATTTCAAGGCCATCCGTAAAGATGAGTCCTTTAAAGGCTAAATCGTTTTTGAGTAACCCTGTAATCGTTTTCTTAGAGAGAGAGGTTGGTTGGTTTTGGATCGTGTCGATTGCCGGCACAGAGAGATGAGCAATCATTATGCTTCCAATACCTTCGCTAATCATTTGTTTAAAAGGAAATAGCTCAAGTGAATCTAGTGATTGCATAGATTTTGGAACCACCGGTAGGTCGAGATGAGAGTCTACGTTAACATCACCATGACCCGGAAAATGTTTTGCACAGGCCATAACTCCTTCATCTTGCATTCCTTTCATGATACGGGCAGCCAACAAGCTAACGCGATATTTATCCTCTCCCAACGAACGGAAATTAATAACCGGATTATTGGGATTATTATTGATATCCACAACCGGAGCGTAATCAACCTGAATTCCTGCACGTTTACATTGTCGTCCTATTGCTTGTCCTATTTTATAAGCAAGGGCAGCATCCTGAATAGCTCCAATCGTTAACTGATCCGGAAAAGAAACGACATCAGAAAAGCGCATTCCAAGCCCAGTCTCCCCATCAACACAAACCATTAATGGTATTTTCGTTTTTACCTGAAGCTTATTTAATACTTCAGCTTGTTCCGTAGAGGTACCTTGAAACAGACAAACAGAACCAATTTTATATTTTTGAATATTCTTTTCTACCTCTTTATCAAAAAACGCTACCTCATTCCCTCTCTTTTCAGAAAGGCGAATCACCATTAACTGTGCTATTTTCTGTTTTCTTGATAGCTTTTTAAATGTATGATCTACCCAACGTTGAGATGCAATGCTGGTTTGCATAAATTGCTGAGCCGATGCAGCAAGTGAATAAAGCATGAAGATAATTAATAATAGATTTTTCATTTGTTCTTATTTTCATTTTTGCCTTTTGAGCAAAGGTTTATTATTTAAATCTTTCTTACTCCAATTCCGGGTAACGTATTTAAGGTCACCTTCCCATTGTGTACTTCCATTCCTTTATACACGTCATTGCTAATCAATAAAGCGCCATCCAGATCTGCCCAATCTGCCATTGGTGATAGTTGTGAAGCAGCCGAAATCGCACATGAAGTTTCTGTCATACAGCCAATCATCACTTTCATCCCCAGTGCTTTTGCCAGCGTTACCATTTTATGAGCCTCACGCATACCTGTACATTTCATGAGTTTAATATTAATTCCGCTATACACTTTATGTGCTTTCAATACATCATCCAATCGTTGTACTGCTTCGTCGCCAATAGTTGGAATCGGACTCCTTTCAGTCAACCATGCATTGTCATCAATCCGCTCTTTGGGCATGGCTTGTTCAATAAAGACAATACCTCTTTCGTGCAGCCAGAAAGCCATATCGAGTGCAAATTGTTTATCGGTCCATCCCTGATTAATGTCAACGCAGATAGGCTTATCTGTAATCTGCCTGATGGTTTCTATCATCATTTTATCCGTATCCCTACCCAACTTAACCTTTAGTATTTTATAGATATCTGTCTCTTTTACTTTTTGACGAATTACTTCAGGGGTGTCGATTCCGATAGTGAACGATGTAGATGGCGTTTTGGATGGATCATATCCCCAAATCTTATACCAGGGCTGCTTCATTATCTTTCCAACCAAATCATGAAGTGCAATATCTACAGAGGCTTTAGCCGCTTTATTCCCGGTCTCTATCTGGTCTACATACCCCAGAATATTTTCCATCTCAAATGGATCATCAAAACTTGAAAGATCTATTTTGGAAAGAAACTTCAAAACTGATTCATGCGACTCACCGAGATAGGGCGGCATTGAGGCTTCACCGTATCCTATAATGCCATCATATTCAAGTTCAGTAAGTACAACAGGTGTTGTGCTTCGCGAACTGGTTGAAAGTGTAAAGACATGTTTTAAGTTTAATGTATAAGGTCTAAACCTCAGCTTAAATTTCCCTTTTGCAGTCTTCTTAAAGTTTTCGTTTGCCAATAAAGGAGCCGTATTAAATAGAATAGAAGCGCCGGTTAATACTCCAGCTGTCTTAATAAAGTCTCTTCTGTTGCTCATATCTATTATTTTGAAGCGAATTTATAAAAAGGATGTTGATCAATGCGACTTATTTCAGAAGAGCCAATCGAACTTAATATTCTTCGGGCACAAACCAATGTCCTTGATTCAAAGTCGTCATATGCTTTCGAATTAGGTACCATATTATTTATTCTAACCATACCGGCAGATTGAATAAATACACCATTACCCATATAAATAGCTGTGTGGGTGATTTTGGGATTTGAATGTCGGTACTTCCCTCCGGCAAAGAAAAGAAGATCTCCTGCCTTTAAGTTTCTCAGGCATTTAGTGATGTTTACCGTGTCGTTTTCATAGATATCTATTTTTTCACCAACTAATGCTTGCTGTGAAGCATCCCTTGGAATAATGATGCCATTTAAAAAATAACAGGTTTTGGTAAACCCGCTGCAATCAACTCCTTTTATGGAAGTCCCACCCCACAGGTAAGGTACTCCGTTTAACGTTTTTGCAGTCTCTATTATTTTATTTGCAGTCGGATTTGGTCGGGATATCCACTTTCTAAATAACGTGCAACTCCTCTTAGGAATATAAGCAATCCGCCCATCTGGATACAAAGCCTTATAAAAACGGTGGTCGGTTCCTTTTAATTTCAACATGTTACCTGCAACAAGATCTGAAATCGGCATCGACACTAAGGACGGCTTTTCGAAAGAGTGTCCATAGCCTTTCGTAAAAACTATCAGATTAGAAGAAATCCATTTATGATATTCATTTTCGTTCATTCTGGTAATTCCGTCAACATCTGTCCATGAAATATAATGGTCGGGTGATTGAACAAGATAATAACCTTTCTCTTTCTTTAAAATCTTAACCGGTGTTCCAAGAGTTACTTGCGTAACCATTTCAGCATCATTATCAGGATCTAACCGATTATTACAAACAGATAAATTAGCTACACCAAAAGTTTGATCACCCAACTCTTTTGATGGTAAAAGCTGTTCATTAAGTCTGATCACTATTTTTAATTGATCAAATCTCTCTTTTAATGCAATGATAGCTTCGGTTTTCGTTGTTTCAATATTGAGAACCAGCGAATCGGATGCAGAAAGAGAGGTGTTGAATATTTCGGTTCGCTTATCAGGCGCATATTTATGTTTGACCTCCTTGATTATTGAATTCACTTTATTCAATAGAAGCGAATCAACAACAGCTCCCTCCGTTTTGATATTTAGACCGAAAAGAAGGACTAAAATTAATAGATATTGTTTCTCTAAGAGAGAGTAGTACATGACTTTTTATTTTTTTAAAATAGTTTATCAACACTAACAAAATGATATCCTTTTTTCTTTAGTACTAAAATTAAGTCGTTAAGCCGATTATAGAATTTATCGGTTCGCCTGCTATCAGTGCCAATATGTAATAGTAAAATAAATCCGTTTAATCCATTTTTATCAGTAGCTTCATAATCCAGGATGGATTTATATATCTTCTCTGAATCAACATATTTATTTGTCATTTCTGGAAAGGTATAATCAGCCGCTGACCGGGTTCCGGGTGTGAAATTGATTAATTTTAGCCCTTCAGCATCGGTCCAATCAGCAATTTTTTTATTGTACCATTCATAAGGAGGTAAAAAGAGATGAGCATCTTTCTTCTCAATGCCAATACTTTTCATCTTTTTATAATTGTTTTTCAGATCTTCACTAAACTGCTTCTGTAAAACGAGTAGACTGTCACGCTTTGTCCAGTCACAGTATAGTAAATGATTATCAGAATGGGCGCCAAGATA
The DNA here is from genome assembly GCA_013390605.1 of Bacteroidota bacterium. Classification (GTDB taxonomy): domain Bacteria; phylum Bacteroidota; class Bacteroidia; order Bacteroidales; family Cfx3-03; genus Cfx3-03. Next base: position 605,514 of record JACAUB010000001.1, read on the forward strand.
ATGGCCATCTTTTTTTAATCCAATGATTAATGATTTGAAAGCAGGGTTGTCATAGAAGCGCCCGGTAAAGAAGAATGAAGCCTTAATTTTCTGATTTCTTAATGTGTTTTGAATAGAAATTCCTCCATCGGCAAATTCATCACCCGTAAATACAAGAGCCATTGTTTTCTTTGTTGTATTTCCACGAATCACTGCCCCTTGTGTATCTTTTATTTCCCTATTGTTTTTTTTCTTAATGAGTTCGCTTTCTTTAGCCGCCATTAAATAGACCAAAGAAGCAGTTCCATCCATGGTGGGCTCATTGGTACTGTAATCTCCATAGTCATCATGATAAACAACTAAATCAGACTGGAAATCTGCATATTGATCGGGTTTATACAATACTATGCCTCTCAAGCCTTTATAGATCGTTCCATAAACAGGGCCATCAACCAAACCTCCATCTATTGGGTAATTATTTAGATGGGTAAATGCCGAATGGGGGTCTTTGGGCGTATTGCCTCCTTCAGGAAGACCATAAACCATGCTGACTCCCCATGGATTACAACCAAAAAGCCAATCAAAATTTGCTTGTTCAAGTTCAGTAAAAGATTGATCACCACTTAGCTGTCTATATAAATAGCACTCAATTGCAAACGAAGTCGTTAAATTATTAGAGCACCATATAAAAGGAATTCCCCTTAGAAATCCATTCCGTTTTGCTTTTTCTGATACGCGTTGTATACCCTCTTTATAGAACCCAATAAACTCAGCCCGTGTTTTTGCATCAGCTTTCTTTGCAAGTTCGTAATGTCCGAAATTATGAAAAGGATACCACTGGTAATGTCGAGCCGTATCTTTGCCCATCCATGGCGTTACTTTCTCTTGCAAACCAAAACCTTTCGATTGCATAAAATATTTCTGTTCTCCGGTAAGCTGAAAAAGAGAAGCTGCTCCTAATTCCATGTCATCCACCCAATTATCTTCTTCATAAAAATAGGGAGCCAGATTGGGTGCAGTTTGACAAACCCCGGGTTTATCCATCCCCAACTTATAAGCCGAAAGAGCTTTTTGTTTAAAAGTAGCAGCTGATGAATCTTTTCGGGTATTATATATCTGAGCGGCTAAGGCAAATGCACTCGCAAATTTTCCTGCAGTGGAGGCAACTCCTGTAGATCTGTTTTTATATTTGCCTAACCCCTGGGGTTGGCCTGTTGCAAAATATACCGGTCTTCCTTTGCCTTTACCTACTCCATAATTAATGTTATCATCCGAAGGCAACTTCATTCCCTGGTGATCCCTGTCGTCTGCTAATTGATTAAACATCCAGTCTTCACGTGGATGCATTTTCTGCAACCATTTTAATCCCCACCTTGCTTCGTCCAGAATATCGGGAACGCCATTTGCTCCATTCAGACCATTTGCCAGATGAGTGTCCGAAAATACATCAGGAAAATCACGATAGGCTGCTAATAAATGATAAGTTGCATTAGCTGACGTAGTAACATATTGTAAGTAGTCAGAAGCATCATGCCATCCACCGGATGCATCTATACGTGTGGTATCGGGCATAGGACCATACATAGTATAACCATCTGCTGTATGACACGAGTCTTTAAGATAAGGGTTGAATCCACTTCTTTGTTGACGCATGTAGCGCAAAATGAAATCGGACATGCCTTGGTAGATGTTATTTCCGATTTTAAATGAGGATGATTTTATCTTTCCTACTTTTAAATAATAGGTTCCCTCTTTCTGGAACTTTGAAAAATTAAGTCGGTAAATTGTTTTAAAAGGCCCATACGATCCATACCGAATTCCTGATTTCGCGGAATAGACTATTTTATCATTTCGGGCATCAATAAGCGCAAAGCTTTTAATGTCCTCAATTGCTTTACTTGCCCAAACACCCACTTTAATTCCTGTAGGGGCATAGCCAAGTTGGTTTATGCGGATCCAACTATGCGTAGAATCTCCTTTTTCTACAAATTGTTGAACAATGAATCTATTATTTGAATAAGCACCGAAATGGAAGGCGAAAAAAAATATACCAAAAAATAAAATTAGAAAATACTTTTTCATGGTTGTTGTTTTAGAAAACCTGAATCAATCATTTTGCCTATTTTAATCAATCGTTGATTTCTTTTTTTAGCTCTGTCGTATCACGTATTTCTTGAATAAAGGAGCTAAATTTCGTTATTTATTATCAATATGTTGCAAAAAAATCAGCTATACCAAATAGTTAGCTCATTTAGTATCGTAATCAATCGCGTAATTAAAATTACTAATATTATTATAGCTATTTAACTTTAGTTTAAACTTTATTAAAGTGGTTTAACTTTAAATATAATATGCTTTTCTGGTCAAAAATCATTTTATCTTTTTTATTAGTGATCTCTATCATCATTTTGTTATTTTGGAGATTCGAAGAACTATATTTATTATGTAATAATTTCCACATCCTACATTGCTTTTAACGAAAAATCTCCCTGTCATAATAGGCAGGGAGATTTTTATAGGGAGATAAACATGATATCATTTAGAGATATCTTTCATAATTTAACTATTCTTTTGTAGCTCTGATAATACCTCTAAAGTATCCAATGTCTTCGGCAATTCCCATAAAAGGATCTGTCATATCCTTTTCGTGCTCAAGACTAACAACACCGGTATACCCTACTTTACGAAGCATTTTTACAAAGGCAGGAAAATCAATGACACCACGTCCTACTTCGAGCGAATAACCAAGTTTAGTATGTCCTGTGACATCTTTAAGATGGATATCGAACACACGTGATTTGTATTTCTTTAGATCCGCAACAGGGTCTTTGCCATTTCGTGTGTCGTGACCAATATCGAGACACATTCCAATTCTTGGATCAAGATCTTTAACATGGTTCCAAACATCTTCTGCATCAGGATAGGTTGCAATATCAGGTCCATGCAAATGAATTGCGTAATTGAAACCATATTCTTTAACCTTTTTGTCCACATAAGGAAGCAGATCATAGTTGGGAACGCCAATAATCAGTTTTACCCCAACTTTTTTTGCATATTCAAATGCACGATCGATTTCAGCCTCTGATTTCATGTAAATCGGACCAACAGCATAACCAGTAACCCCTTTTGCTTTTAACTTGGCATGGAATGCAGCAATCTGTTCTTCAGTGCTTGTTAAAGGAAGATGGAAATCTTTAATGCAAAGATAATGAACATCAGCTTTTTGCATCGTCTCAAGTGTTTTGTCGATGTCAAACTTTGCGAATGTATAACCAGCCATCCCTAATCTAAACTTCTCGCCGGTTTCGGGAGCAGGTTGAGGACCAGGCCGCTGTTGCTGAGCCATTGTTACCTGTGTGGTAACAGAGACTAATGCAACGATTAAGGAAAATAATAGTCTTTTCATTAGTTATAATATTTGTTGTTAGGTAAGCATAACGATATTTGTGAAACCTTAAATCTTATAGTATTGTTCCCATCCTTTACGTGGAGGGAGACCTACTAGAAGTTCATTTGCTAATTTATTATTCGTAATCTGCTTTGTTTTTCTATCGAACAACAATTTAGTATTCAGCTTTTGAGCCATTACTCCTAGCGAGAACACCTGACTTAAAGGACCTGCTATTTCAAAAGGAGAACGCGTCTTTTCCTGTCCCTTACAGGCTAAAAGGAAGTTTGCATAATGGTTTGAAGGGCTCTTGGGGACTTCCGGAAGTCTTGATTCCATCTCTTTTGCTTTTTCTGCAGGGATGATCGACAATGTGCTACCATGCGATCCACCTTTAAACGTTAGTTCCTTGCTGTAAATGATCTTACCAGGGTTCAGCTTAGCTGGTTGAATCTTTCCTGTACTGGTAGGTGGAATATTTGGGTCAAGCTCAGAAACACCATAGCCTGCAGGAACAGAGGGGATATTGTTTATGCCATCATACCAGGTAATATCAACAGGTGGCATGTGACCCCGTTCAGGAAATTTGAATAAAATTGTAGAAGATTGGGGATAGAAGAATGAATTATGTCCTTCCGCTTTCAGCATATTTATTTCGGAAGGAAGTCCAAGATTTAGAAACTGGTGGGCCGTATCAATAATATGGGCACCCCAATCACCCAGTGCACCCAGACCAAAATCATACCAACAACGCCACTGTCCATTAATAAAATCTTTATTATAATCGTGTTGTTGTGTTACACCCAACCAGATATCCCAATCGAGAGTGCCAGGTATTGGTTGAGCAGCAGGAAAGCTTTTAATATTGGTATCCCAACCATGCCAGCGGCGAGCCGAATTCATGTGAGCTGTTATGGCCGTCACATCTTTAATAATACCGGCTTCAGCCCATGCCTTAAATTGGAAATAGTTTGCTTCCGAATGTCCTTGATTTCCCATTTGAGTAACTACATTCGGATGTTTTCTGGCAGCTTTCATCATCAACTCTATTTCGTTGAACGTACGAGCCATTGGTTTTTCAACATATACATGCTTACCAAGACTTATCGCCATCATCGTAATAGGAAAGTGAGAATGATCGGGTACACCTATTGATACGGCTTCAATTTGACTGCCCATCTTGTCAAACATTTTTCTGAAATCCTGAAAACGGGGGACATCAGGAAATTTTTTCAATACCTCAAGGGTTTGGGGAGCACCCATGTCCACATCGCAAAAGGCGACCAGATTACATAAACCTGTATTATAAAGCGACATAACATCAGAGCCGCCCTGGTTCCCGATTCCGATACAAGCCAGATTTACCTTTTCACCCGCTTTTAACGGTCTTGGTGCAGATGTAGCCATACTTGATGCCTTTGTCCAAATGGTTGGAACAGCAGCTGCAGCCGACAGTAATAAGGCCTGTTTTAGAAACGTTCGGCGCGATTTTTCATTTGAATTCATTTGTTCTTTTAATTATATTGGTTAGTGGTTGGTGTGATTAGTTCGAAATAATTTTAAGATATTCTCTCAGGATGATTAATAAGATTATCACTGATTCTGATTTATTTAGAAAATGCAATCGAATGTCTTTTTTGACTGTAAAATATTTATTACAATTTCATCCATAAATAATTTGTTTATATAGGTCTGATAGAACTCGCATATTAAATTTACTATAGTGTTTGCTTTTGTAAAACATGCTCGTTTCATCATCATTGATTTATGCATCAGGAAATATGGATAACCGAGTGAAATAATTCTCAAAAACTAATTAAAATCGCTATGAATATTGCCTTTTAACCGGGCAGAAACTTTATTCATAAAGCAATGCGTTGTATTAGTTTTACAAGTCATACAGAAATTTTAGTATCCGTTATTTTTAATTTTGTAAAATAACAGATAATAAGAATCGAAATCAACTTTTAAAATCAAGAATTCATCATTTTTTTAGGTGTTGCCACCTAATGGATTTTCATTGATTTAATTTACGAGGATCTGGTTTCTATTATAATGAACAATTGTTCCTTATTTCCAGATTACCATTTGTTCTTATAGCAAAATCGTATAGATTTTTTGTTTTATATTAGTTTTATTTGTGTCTGATAACCAAAAAATTGTATTCTATTGAACTAAAATAATATTCATTTTTGGAAAGGTATGAAACGATTGTACCAAGGATAAAAGTAATAAAATTCGTACTTTTGCACACAAATTCCAACCTATCAATTCAATGGTACTGTATTTCAAAGGTGAATCGTCGGTCTTTTTTGCGGTAGATGTTAAACATCCCCTAACACAAGAGGCTGAATCAAAACTCAGTTGGCTATTCGGCAATGCCGAGTATGTAGATCAAACAACCCTCATTGGCTATTTTGTTGGCCCAAGGCGCGAAATGATTACTCCATGGAGTACCAATGCAGTAGAAATAACCCAAAATATGGGACTCAGTGGCATTAGCCGTATTGAAGAGTTTCTACAAGTTGAGTCAAAAGATGCCCGTTATGATCACATGTTGCAACGGCTCTATACCAATCCTGGTCAGGAGGTTTTTGTCATCAATAAACAACCCGATCCGATTGTCTCTATCGAAAATATGGCCGAATACAACCGTCAGGAAGGTTTGGCCCTTAGCGAAGAGGAGATTACCTATCTGGAGAGTGTTGCCACAAAACTTGGACGCCCATTGACCGATAGCGAAGTATTTGGATTTTCTCAAGTAAACTCCGAACATTGTCGTCACAAAATATTCAACGGAACATTCATCATTGATGGAGAAGAGAAGCCTGAAACCCTTTTCCAACTCATCAGAAAGACCTCAAATGTTACTCCCGGTCGCATTGTTTCAGCCTATAAAGACAATGTAGCCTTTATCGATGGCCCGAAAGCAGAGCAATTTGCACCTGCAACACAAGATAAACCCGACTTCTTTGAAGTAAAAGACATAGATACCGTGATCTCGATTAAAGCCGAGACACACAACTTCCCAACAACTGTTGAGCCTTTCAATGGCGCAGCAACAGGTAGTGGCGGTGAAATTCGCGACCGTTTAGCCGGAGGAACAGGTTCATTGCCTATTGCCGGAACAGCGGTTTATATGACCTCGTATCCACGTACAGCGAACAACCGTGAGTGGGAACAAGCAACAGAACCCAGAGAATGGCTCTATCAAACACCTGAAGAGATCCTGATAAAAGCCTCTAATGGTGCCAGCGATTTTGGAAATAAATTTGGGCAACCCCTCATTTGCGGTTCCGTTTTAACCTTTGAACATTTTGAAAACCAGAAGAAATTTGGTTTCGATAAGGTCATTATGATGGCTGGTGGTATTGGTTACGGCAAGAGAGAGCACAGCCAAAAGGGTCATGCACATCCCGGTGATAAAGTTGTTGTGATGGGTGGCGATAACTATCGTATCGGAATGGGTGGAGGTGCAGTATCATCTGTAGCTACCGGCGAATACGAAAACGCTATTGAGCTCAATGCCGTTCAACGGTCGAATCCGGAAATGCAAAAACGTGTTGCCAATGCCATCAGGGCAATGGTAGAATGTGATAATAATCCAATCGTTTCTGTTCACGACCATGGTGCAGGTGGTCACCTTAATGCGCTTTCAGAGTTGGTTGAAGAGCAGGGTGGGTGTATCGATATCACTAAACTTCCAGTAGGCGACCCAACGCTTTCATCAAAAGAGATTGTAGGAAATGAATCTCAGGAGCGTATGGGACTTCTTATTAAACAAGAAAATGTCGATTTTCTGAATCGTGTTGCCGATCGCGAAAGAGCGCCTATGTATGTAGTGGGCGATATCACCGGTGACATGCAGTTCACTTTTGAAAATAGGGCTACCGGCGAAAAACCAATCAACCTGAAATTAGATTACCTCTTTGGAAAGCCTCCACGCACTATTATGCGCGATGTCACCAAAAATGAGCAATATAAAACCATTACCTATACCGCTGCGAAGATTAATGAATATGTTTGTCAGGTATTGCAGTTAGAAGGCGTGGCTTGTAAAGACTGGTTAACCAATAAGGTAGACCGTTCAGTTACCGGTCGCATAGCCCATCAACAAACTGCCGGTCCGTTACAGTTACCACTGAACAATCTTGGCGTAGTTGCACTCGATTATCAGGGTGTGAAAGGTATTGCAACCTCAATTGGACATGCTCCTGTAAGTGGAATGGCTGATGCAGCTGCCGGATCAGTGCTCTCTGTAACCGAGTCGCTGACTAATATCGTATGGGCTCCTATCGAACAAGGTCTGTCAGGTGTATCATTAAGCGCAAACTGGATGTGGCCTTGCCGCAATGAAGGTGAAGATGCCCGACTGTATACTGCCGTTAAAGCACTGAGCGATTTTGCAGTTGCACTGGGTGTTAATGTCCCTACCGGAAAAGACTCACTCTCGATGACCCAGAAATATAAGGGTGGAGATTCAGTAATCTCTCCTGGTACCGTTATCGTTTCAGCTGCCGGCGAGGTAACAGACATCCGTAAAGTAGTGAGCCCCGTTCTACAGGAACAACTCACTTCTTCATTGGTTTATATCGATTTTTCAAATAGTGAATACCATCTGGGCGGTAGCTCATTTGGACAGATTTTAAATCGTGTTGGCGACGAAACACCTTCTTGTTGCGATGCTAATTACTTCAGAAATGCATTTACGGCATTACAAGAGCTGATCAACAGAGAGATGGTGCTGGCTGGTCATGATATTTCAGCCGGTGGATTAATTACCACACTGCTCGAGATGACCTTTAGTTTAAATACGCTAGGTATTAAAGCCAACCTTTCAGAGATGGGTGAGGCTGATATTATTCGTCTCCTGTTCAGCGAAAAACCGGGTGTTGTGATTCAGGTCAATGATCTCGACTTTGTATCCGTATTCCTGCACGACAGAGGCATCAACTTCACTGTCATAGGCAAACCTGTTGCAACCCGTACCGTTGAAATCACATTGAATACTGAAACTTATTCATTTGACATCAACGCATTACGCGACGATTGGTTCCGTACTTCTTATCTGCTCGACCGTGTTCAAAGTGGGGAGCTAAAAGCCGCCGAACGTTTCGAAAATTATAAAATCACTGAACGCATCTACCAGTTTTCTGACGAATTTAAAGGAACCTTTGCCCAATACGGCATTGATCCTAAGTGTCGTGTAGTTACCGGCATAAAGGCAGCTATCATCAGAGAAAAAGGTTCTAACGGCGATCGTGAGATGGCTTATGCACTCTATCTGGCCGGATTCGATGTAAAGGACGTTCACATGACCGACCTTGTAACCGGAAGAGAGACCCTTGATGACGTTCAGATGATCGTATTTGTAGGTGGATTTTCCAATTCAGACGTACTCGGTTCTGCAAAAGGATGGGCAGGCGCCTTCCTGTTTAACGAGCAAGCCAAACAATCTATCGATCGTTTCTATGCCCGCAAAGACACTCTCTCGTTGGGCGTTTGCAATGGATGTCAGTTGATGGCCGAACTAGGTTTGGTATATCCGGAGCACGAAATCAAACATAAGTTACTCCACAACGATACCCATAAGTACGAATCGTCGTTCTTAACCATCGATATTTTAGAGAATAATTCGGTCATGTTTAAGAGTTTAGCCGGACTGAAACTGGGTATCTGGGTAGCGCATGGCGAGGGTAAGTTCTCTTTCCCATACGAAGAGTCGAGATATAATATTGCTGCAAAATACAGCTATGATAGTTTTCCGGGCAATCCAAACGGTTCTATGTACGATGCAGCCTGTGTTGTATCAAACGATGGCCGTCATTTAACACTGATGCCACACCTTGAAAGATCCATCTTCCCATGGCAGTGGGGATACTACCCCGCCGATCGTAAAAACGATCAGGTAACTCCGTGGATAGAGGCTTTTGTGAATGCAAGAGAATGGATTAAAAGCCTGAAATAGTGCGTCTTATAGGGAGAAAATCCCGGAAAAGCTATATGAAATAGTGGTTATATTGTTTTAAATCAGTGGTATAACTACCATTGAGTCCGGCATGAGTCCGGCGTGCATCCACCATCCTTCCGCCATGCCTCCACTATGTATTTGGAGGCATGGCGGAGTTTCTTCGGAATTATAGCGAATTGATTTTGGAATCAAGGGTAATTATACCATCATTATCACTTAATGGTAGAAGTGTAATAGATAAGTAGTGTAGAAGTTTTTAGAAATGGTATAAGGAGATTTAAGCTCCATTTTAAATTAAAAATCGATCATCACAAATTTAAAGATTCTTTACTGAGATGGGGTGAAAAGTTCCCATCTTTTAGCCTGTTTTTTCAAAAAAGATGAAAAATGTCGCGTTTTGTCCGCGTATGTCCACATTTGTCGCCTATAAAATCCTTGACAAGACGAATAGCTGTTTTGTAATTTCGGTTAGTTGATCAACAAAAAGAGAACTTAAAGTTTGAAGTGAACGGAAGATGGCCCCTCCCGAAAGTTTTAAACCGAAGTCTCGAGCATAATTTAAAAATCAAATAACTAACTGAATTATTAACCGGTCGCGATGGATAACAACCGAAAGCGACCATAAAAAACAAACATCATGGCTATAGTTGTTAGCGCAATTAAAATGACAGGTAAAATTGGAGGGGTGGTGATCCGTTACATCAAATCAACAGGTAAATATGTCGCCTCTGAATATAGTGGTCCTACTAAATCTGCTTTCAAAAACAGTAAAACCAATCTCGGAACTAAACGCGGAAATGAAGAGCTTAAAGCCCGGAGTATCTGGTCAGGGTTAATTAGATTTGCAACCGATGATCTAAGTCATTTAAAACAAGGACAAAACAATTGTTATCTTGTAAAGATTGCCAGTCAGATTCAAAACCTGAATAAAACAGACATTAACGGACAAAGAAGTATTAAATCGTCAGAATTTAACTTTCCATTATTGGGGTATACTATGAATAAGCCCCATCCATTCACTGAAGTTTTTCGTGGCGATCCAATCGTATCCATTACCAACGACCGTCGTGAAGTAACACTTACCTTGGATAATTTTACCTCTTGGAAGAAGTTCTTCTGGACAGAACGTGTTTGCTATTATCGAGTCTATCTCTCTATATCAGAGATACCTGATGTGGCATGGAATAAGAAGAAAAGTCGTTTTGAACCTGTGTATTCAGATACAGCACGAAGCAGAAAGACAGTCGTAAGCGAATGGCTATCGGTGAGTACAGATCCTATTGATTTTAAACTGGTGGCTTCGTTTGCCGATGATTATCAGTTGAGAGATCAAACCATGATTTTGGTTTCAATGGGTGTTGAGTTGGCAGCATCTGTGCTATACAACACTCACTGTATTGTGCCCGGCAATGGAACTATGGCGATAGTTGGGTGTTTTTAGGCAATTTGCCAATAACCTAAGTATTGCCTTTTGGTGATTTGAAAAGTGGAATAGGTCGACAGCTAATTGAGTGATACGATTAGTTGTCGGCCGTTTCATTTTTAGATTTGCAGGAATTTACGAATGGGTGTATGTGTTATTCCTTGATGCGTGTTACTAAGCTGTTCGGCCATCATGATCACCATTTTAGGATAGTTGTCTTTGATTTGAAGTAGATCGCCGAATTTATGCTCAATGGTTCTTAGAATGAATTCTTTTGCGGAGGGGTTGAATAACGTAAAATATAAATTATGTTTATAATTTTTGATAATATCAGTGAAAGTATGAATTATGATTAATACTTTTGGTATGTAATAATTTTTCTAGTGGACTGTTTAATGCTAATTATGAAATTAAATTCGCTGATTTTGGATTTGTAGAGAATGAGTTTTGAATTGTATAGATGAGGTTCATAAAACTTAAAATAACGTGACATGAAAAGAATTTATTTTACTTTAATATTAACAATTGTAACAAGTAGCATCTTTTCTCAGGTTGAAAAGCCGATTTATAAAACTGTTGCCGATCAGTTTGAAAGAGCGTACAATCAAAGCAATTATGATAGTATTTTTGCTATGTTCTCGGTTGATATGCAGAAAGCATTACCTATCGATAAGACGAATGAATTTTTGACAGGATTAAAGAGTCAGGTAGGGAAAATTACACATAGAGCATTTGTAAAATATGAGAACCTTTCTTATGCTTCATATAAAACAGAATTCGAAAGAGGATCGTTTGCTGTAAATATTTCTGTCGATGATAAATCAAAAATAAATGGACTATTTATAAAACCATTTAAACCAGATAACTTACCAAAAATTGTGCGTAACAAAACCAATCTCATTCTTCCATTTAAAGGTAGCTGGGATGTCTTTTGGGGTGGAGATACTAAGGAGTTAAATTATCATGTAGAAAGTGAAGCTCAAAAAAATGCTTTTGATTTTCTGATTATAGATAAATCCGGGAAAACATATAAAACAGATGGGAAAACAAATGAAGACTTTTATGCTTTCGGAAAAGAGATTATTGCACCTTGCGATGGAGAAATCGTTCTTGTAGTAGATGGGGTAAAGGATAATATCCCCAGTGAAATGAATTTATTCGACGTAGGGGGGAATACGGTAATTTTGAAAACTGGAAACAATGAATACCTTGTTTTCTGTCATTTTAAACATCAATCGATAAAAGTTAAAGAAGGTCAGAAAGTTGTTCAAGGTCAGTTATTAGGCCTTTGTGGAAATACAGGACATTCATCAGAAGCTCACTTACACTTTCATATTCAAAATGTTGAAGATGTCAATAAAGCAACGGGTGTGAAATGTTACTTTGACTCAATAATTGTAAATGAAAAAGTACAGCGTGATTATTCTCCTGTCAAAAATGAAAAGGTAAGTAACGTAAAAAAGTAATAAGTTCTAGGAAAAGTAGGTGCAATCGGTTCATTTCGATTTGTGAAAATTCAAAAATAGAACCAAATGATAAACCATATTAAACTTGTAGAGACCATTCTGTATGTAAGCAGTCAGGAAGATAGTTGTCAGTTCTATACAAAGCTATTTCGAAGAGAACCTGATTTGCATGTTCCCGGAATGACCGAGTTTCGGATATCTGAAAACTGTAAAATTGGACTTATGCCTAACAAAGGCATTGCAAAGATCTTGGGTGATAAAACACCACATCCTGACAATGGGAGGGGGATTCCAAGATGTGAACTCTATTTTTATGTTGAAAATATTCAGCTGGAGTTTGATAATGCAGTTGCAAGTGGAGCTAGATTAATAAGTGAAATTTCTGATAGGGACTGGGGTGATAAGGTTTGCTATTTCTCGGACCCTGATGGCCACATTATTGCTTTTGCTGAGAAGTGAAAGCATCGGATTTGTCCAGGTATGAGTGATTGATAAATAATAATTTAAAAATTACGGTTAATGCTTTTTAATTTAGTTCATGAGATTTGACTAAGTAAATTGTATAAGTAATCAATCAAACAAAATATTCCATGATACGATTATTCATTATAGTACAGATCTTTTTTTCTTTTTTGTTTTCAACATGTTTAGCCCAAGAGAATATAGTAGTTCTGGACCTTCGGTGTGAAAATCTTAGAAATCCTTTAGGAATAGATAAAACGATGCCCCGTTTCAGTTGGAAAATCCAGAGTGATAAACAAGGAACTGAACAAAAGGCATTTCAAGTATTAGTTGCAAGTGATGTTTCGTTACTCGATAAAAATCGGGCTGATTTATGGAATTCAGGTAAGATAGTGTCTTCTAATAATATTATGATTTCATACAAGGGAAAGGTGCTGAATTCAGGATCTGTTGTCTTTTGGAAAGTAAGGATATGGGATGAATCGGGACATGTCTCGTCATGGAGTCCTGTTTCCGAATTTAGTATAGGCCTTTTAAATAAACAAGACTGGCGGGCTTCATACATTGGGTTTCCACAACAAACTGATTCTAGCGAATGTCCACAACTGAAGAAGTCGTTTAATGTTGAAAATATTGGTAAAAGAGTATTTCTGTATGTTAATTCACTGGGTTATCATGAGGTATATTTAAATGGAAAAAAGGTCGGTAATAATGTTCTTGCTCCTGCCGTTTCACAATTTAACAAACGTTCGTTGGTAATAGTGTATGATGTTTCTTCTCTTGTGAGAAAAGGTCGTAATGATCTGATTTTGTGGTTAGGAAATGGTTGGTATAGTGAGGGTTTACCAGGAGTTGTCAATAAGAGTCCCCTGGTGAAAGCACAGCTCGAACAGCTAACAGGAATGAGAAGGAAAATAATACTGGTAACTGATTCATCATGGGTAGGGAAAAATAGTGAATATACCCGTATTGGCCTTTGGCGTGCTAATCATTTTGGCGGGGAGCAACTTGATGGGCGGTTGGCTAAAAACGGGTTATCTGTAGGAAAATACAATACCCCTAATTGGAGTCCCGTATCGGTCGTATCTGTTCCCGAGCATGAAGTGAGTCCGCAAATGGTAGAAGGCAATATAATTCAAGAGACGCTAAAACCTGTTAAAATATCATCTCTTTCAGATAAAACATTCTTAATCGACATGGGGAAGAGTCTGACTGGTTGGCTTGAAATTCATTTCCCGAAATTACAAAAGTCACAGAAGGTCGTGTTGGAATATTGCGATCACATGAAAGGAAACGGAGACTTTGTTGATCAAAGGCAGGTGGACCGGTATATAGCATCCGGCGAAACACCTGAAGTCTTTAAGGATAAGTTTAATTATCATGGTTTCAGATATGTCCGGGTTTCAAATCTGGATGAAGCACCCAGTCTTGATTCTATCCGTGCTTACTTGATCCATCCTGATTACGGATTGGGGTCAAAATTTGAGTGTTCAGATTCCGACCTGAATAAAATTCATGACATGATTTACTATACCTTACGTTGTCTCAGTCTTGGTGGTTATTTGGTTGATTGTCCTCAACTGGAGCGTCTGGGGTATGGGGGCGATGGAAATGCTTCTACGATGACTGCACAAACCATGTTTAATCTGGCTCCGTTGTATCGTAATTGGCTTCAGGCATGGGGCGACTGTGTTAGAGAGGATGGTGGTATGCCTCATACAGCTCCAAATCCTTATGCGGCGGGGGGCGGCCCATATTGGTGTGGTTTTATTATTACAGCTTCATGGAATACTTTCATGAATTATGGAGATTTGCTTATTCTTCAAAAAAGCTATCCTGTCATGCAAAAATGGTTGGGGTATGTTGATAAATACAGTGTTGATGGTCTGCTGAAACGTTGGCCTGATAATGATTATAGAAATTGGTATCTTGGCGATTGGGCTACTCCGAAAGGGGTTGATCAGACATCTGAGGCATCGGTAGATTTAGTCAATAATTGTTCCATTGTTGTTTGCTACGACAAAATGAGGAAAATTGCAAAGTTACTGGGTAAAGATAAGGATGCTGAGCTATACTTGCAGAAGGAAAATCAATTGAGGGCGAAAATACAACAAACTTATTTTGACAAGATAAATAATAGTTATGCTACCGGTTCACAGATAGATCTTACTTATCCAATGCTTGCGAATGTTATTCCTGACGAATTGGTTGCTACAGTTACCAAAAGACTTGTTGATAGGACAAAAAATGAACATAATGGTCATTTTGCCACAGGGTTGGTTGGTATTCCAGTTCTTACAGAATGGGCTGTTAAAAATCAGGAAACAGAACTCATGTATACAATGCTTAAAGCTAAAGGTTATCCCGGATATCTTAATATGATTGACAATGGTGCCACAACAACCTGGGAACACTGGGATGGACAACGGAGTTGGATTCATAATTGCTACAACGGTATCGGTTCGTGGTTTTATCAGGCATTAGGTGGTATTCGCTTAGTTGAAGATGCTCCCGCATACCGAAAAATATTAATTCAACCTCAGGTACCCCAAGCGGTTAACTGGGCCAAAACATCGAAGGAGACACCTTACGGAACAATTGTTGTAAATTGGGAAGTAAAGGGCAAAACAATGGAGATGGAGCTTGAAATTCCTGTTGGAATTGAGGCAGGGGTTGTAATACCAGCCGGTATAAAAAACTATAAAATAGAAGGAAATGATTATGGGCTATCTGGTGAAAAGCCTTCTACTGTAAATATAAAAAGTGGTAAGTGTAAAATTTCCTATACTATGTAAGGGCATGAGGAAGTGGTATTCCGGGATGCAGCTTTCTTTATAATGTATTTATTTGCAATTTTCATTAGGAGAGAAATCTGTTTAGTTTATTCTCTAGAATCTATTTTTTCTATTTATTCAATATTATTTGTTCTTCTATTACTCTTATTTGCTTATTGGAATTTTATAATGCTTTTTTGAATAAATTATATTTATTCAAATTTGACTGACATGTCTGCTGCTTTTTAGATTCTGATTTATACTGGACTGTATTAATTTTTTCTTGTTTCAAATCATTAATTATTGTATTTCATGTATATTGTATTTTTATACGCTTAGTAGTCTTGGTGTTACAAGGATCATATATCTGTGTTATTACGCTATCCTCTCTTTTTAGATTTGGATTTTGCTTAAAGTGAGCAAAATAGTATTGCTTTTTGTTGAAAATGAGTTGATATAATTTTTCTGTTTATGATACATTTGTGTCATTGATACACTTTGAGTCTGAATGAAAGTGTGTGTAATTATTTTTCTTTAAATATTTTTTAATTAATTGAAATTAAGAAAACTGTATGTTCGTATTACTTGAAATTTGTTTTTGATGAATTTGAATTAAAAACTACGTTCTTTTTGATAGTGTAATTACACACTTACGTCATTTAAAAAAACATAGCTTTTGGATGTTTGTAATGCAAAAAAACTTGCAAAAATGATTCATCCAGTTTTTTGTTCTTTATTTACCTTTCATTAGGACTAAAAAAATCAAATAGCTTACTTAAACTAATTGTATGAGTCTGTGAATTTGATCTAAAATGAGTATTCACTAAAATATGAAACCTTGAAAAGATAATTACGCTTATACTATCCTTTAAAAACTTCTATTCTTAGAAGAAGTTTGATTTTTTCTCAACCCAAACCAAGTCTCGCCTCTTCCTGCTTATCTTGACTTTGTTAATTATAGCAGATACTCTTTTTTGTTAGGTGTGTGGTATTGATTACGATAGATTACTAATTGTCTGTTTTTTCAATGTCAATATATTCAACAAGTTAAATGTAAAATTTAATACCTCTTAATAACAGAAGCTTAAAAGAAAGCCTATGAAAAATTGAAGGCAATATCTCAATTAAAAAGGAGTGACTATAAAGTCGCTCTATATTAATTATTTTATCCCGATTACGTTATTATAGATTGTAAATCAATACATTATTTCTTTAATATTTAATCTGGGATTATTTAACAAGTCGTGGTTGCTTTTTATGATAAATGAGCGACTAAGTATGTTTAACAAAAAATCATTCAATTAATGAAAAAAACATCTATGCTGACTGTTACGGCGATTTATAAACGGTATAAAATTTACCTGCTCGCCTTGAAACTTGTTACATTACTACTTCTGGTAAATGTTGTGCCATTTTCGGCATTAGCTGCTACTACAAAGCCTACTGTTAAAGAAATTACAGAAGGCACCCAAAAACAAAAGATTTCTGGTATTATTACTGATGTTGATACCAAGGATCCTTTAATTGGTGTTACTGTTTCTGTCGTATCTTCAAAAGGAGTAAAATATGGTACTGTAACTGATATTAATGGCAAATATTCTCTTGATGTTTCTGACAAAAATGCAACTTTATTCATAACCTATATCGGGTATGAAAAACAAGAGATAAAACTTGGAACCAACTTAGTTGTAAACATTCAACTTAAAAGCCAAACTACAAAACTAAATGAGGTTGTAGTAATAGGATATGGTAAATCAAGGCGAGGCGATTTAACCAGCGCCCAAACTACTGTATCTGCAAAAGATATAGAGAAAACTGTTAATACGACTATTGAACAGGCTATTCAAGGTAGAGCAGCCGGTGTTTATGTTACGCAAAACTCGGGTCAACCTGGTGGCGGTATCTCTATTAATATTCGAGGTGTAAGTTCAATTAATGGAAGTACTGAACCATTATACGTGGTTGATGGTGTTCAGGTTCAAGGACAATCAGTTTCTAATTCATCTAATCTGGCCGGACTTAATCCTGCCGATATTGAAGATATTCAAATTTTGCAAGGTCCTTCTGCTACAGCAGTTTATGGTTCGCGTGCAACAAATGGTGTTGTCTTAATTACTACAAAACGTGGTAAATCTGGTGATGCTAAAATTGTTTACAACGAACAATATAGTATTCAGGCACCTCCTCATCATTTAGATGTAATGAATCTGAGACAATATGCGCAGATGGTGAATGAATTTCACGCTATAGCCGGTGGAAAGACTCCTGCAGAATTCATGGATCCTACGTTATTAGGCAATGGAACTGATTGGCAACGTGAATTATTTAAGAATACGCCAATGGATAAACATCAGCTCAGTGTGAGTGGTGGAAATGATAAAACAACGTACTATCTATCAGGTGAATATTTGGATCAAAAGGGTGTTGCTTTAGGTTCAGGGTTTAAGAGATATGGTTTCAGACTAAATGTTGACAATAAACCAAGAGAATGGATGACACTTGGAGCCAATCTTAGTTTTAATGAAACAAATTCAAATCTTGCCACAAGCCAGGGAGATGTTATTGCAAATGCTTTACAATTAACTCCCCAGGTACCGGTCAAAAATTTTGATGGAACATGGGCTGGTGGTGATATCACAAATGGTGCTAATCAATTTGCACCTGTAAACCCTATTGCTATTGCAAACCTAACCACCAATACCAACATAAACAGACAGTTTTTGGGTGGACTGAATCTCGGAATAAAATTGATGAAGGGACTTGATTTTAGAACAACATTTAATACAAATGTTGGATATACAAATTCTACGTATTACCAACCAACGTATTCAATAGGCTGGGCAATAAACGCAACAGCAAATCTAAATAACGGCACGAGTGTAAATACGTATTGGAACTGGAATCAATTGTTAGAGTATAATACGACGATTGGGAAACATAGTTTTGATTTGATGGCGAGCCATGAGGCTCAAGCATCAGATTGGAAAAATGTTGGTGCATCAAGAACAGGCTTTCTTACCAATGATATTTTTGATTTAAATGCTGGTGATCCTACAACTGCAAACAACTCTGGTGGTTCAGGCACCTGGGGTATGGAATCATACCTTGGTCGTTTAAGTTATAACTACGGCAGTAAATATCTTGTTGTCGCAACCGTTAGACGAGATGGATCTTCAAATTTCGGTTCACAAAACCAATGGGGTATTTTCCCTTCCTTATCAGCTGCTTGGAGAATTTCTTCGGAGAAGTTTTTTAATGTTCCATTCATCAGTGATATGAAGTTGAGATTTGAAACCGGAACAACAGGTAATCAGGGTAGCGGTGGAATCTATTCTCCTATGTCGACTGGAGCTACCCCTACAGGAACAGGCTTTTTACCTTCGCAATACAGCAATCCCGGATTGAAATGGGAGGAAACAAAAACAAATAATATTGGTCTTAATGTTGCATTCTTAAAAAACAGAATTCAATTAGAATTTGACTATTTTGTTAAAAAGACAGATAATCTTTTGATGAATAATCCTTTACCCTGGTATATGGGTACAAACGGAACAGGATCTGTTGGAGCTCCAACAGTGAATCTTGGATCACTGCAAAATAAAGGATGGGGTGTTACTTTGAATACAACTAATATTGTTAAGAAAGATTTCAAATGGGAATCAAACCTTAATGTCTCGGTTTTCAATACCAAGATCTTGCAATTCTACTCTGATAAAGCTTTTGTAGAACGTACATCATGGTGGATGAGTAACTGGACACAACGTTCTTCTGTCGGAGAGGCTCCCTGGTTATTCAGAGGATATATTGAGGAAGGTTTATTTAAATCAATTGATGAAATAAATAAGAGTGCTGTACCGGTTGATAATACGGGTAAAAGACTCCCTACTGATGCCACAAATGGTGTATGGGTTGGAGATGTTAAGTATAAAGATATCAGCGGTCCTAATGGAAAACCTGATGGAATCATTGATTCTTATGATATGACAAATATTGGTAATCCATGGCCTAAATTGTATGGTGGCTTTACAAATACCTTTACGTACAAAGGTTTTGAATTGAGTATACTTGTTACTGGTACATTTGGAAATGATATTTACAATTATTTAGCTTCTGTAAATAGCAATCCTAATAACATCAATCTCAGCAGAAACCTATTAATTAATGCAATGGATTATGCTAAGCCAATTTTAAATGCTCAAGGAGATGTTGTGTTGGCAAATCCCAATACAAATGTGGCCAGAATATCTTATGGTCCCAATGGAAATTATACTCGTCTAACCAATAAATGGGTTGAAAACGGATCGTTCGTTAGAATCAAAAATATATCCTTCTCCTATAATCTACCAGAAAGTCTTATTTCTAAGATAAAAGTGATAAAAGGAGCACGACTTACTTTAAGTGCACAGAATGTTGCTACACTTACTGGCTATAAAGGATATGATCCTGAAGTCGGGTCGTATGTAGGAAGTAATACTTATGCTGGAAATCAGGCTATCGGTGTTGATTACGGACGTTATCCATTAACTGCTGTTTATACATTTAATCTAGGTGTAAATTTTTAAAAAATGATTAAAATGACAAATTTAAAACGTAAATATTTTTGGGCAGGTGTTCTACTTCCATTCGTTCTATTGATTGGATGTTCTAAGGATTTCCTTTCAAAGCCACCTACTGATTCTATTGTTGATGCCAGTTTTTATAAAACCGATGATCAGGTATTGGCTAGTACGGCCTTATTATATAGTAAAGTTTGGTTTGATTACAATGATAAGGCTTCTTATAATCTTGGCGATTTCAGGGCAGGAACTGCATACTCTGCATATAACGACAGAGGTAATGTTCTTTTCAACACTACTGGTGATACTCCTGAAAATGGTACATCATGGCGTTCATTCTTTATTGTAGTTGGACAATCTAATCTTGCAATTCAGAATATTAACAAATATGCCGGTCCTGCTGTTACTCCTGCTGTAAAAAAGATGGCTATTGCAGAAGCACGGTTTATGCGAGCATTAGCATATCGTTTCTTGGTGATGAACTGGGGAGCTGTTCCAATTATTGAAAATAATCTGACGTTACTTTCTGATACAACGGTTAGTAGAAATACTGAAGCCAGCGTATGGAAATTTATCACAAAAGAGATGCGTGCTGTTGAAGCTGATTTGCCTGCAACACCTGTTCGTCCGGGTAGAATAACAAAATATTCCGCACAAGGTATGCTTGCTCGTTTCTATCTCACCAGAGCTGGATTAGAAGCAAATGGTGCTGGACCCAGAAATCAGGTTTTTCTTGACAGTGCAAAATATTATTCACAAAGTGTTATTAAGAATAGTGGAGCTGCCTTATTGAAAAACTATAGTGACTTATTCTTATTCCCGTATGATAATAATTCAGAGTCTTTATTCTCATTACAGTGGGTCTATTCAGGACCTAATGATTGGGGAACTCAAAATTCAACACCTTCTTATTTAGCATACAGTCCAGATATTGCCAATGGTGATGGTTGGGGTGGTGATAAAAGTGCTACATGGTGGATGATGACACAATATGATGGGTTTACTCTTTCTGCAAAAGGCGATACACTTAAAGGAAGAACACTTGACCAGAGACTGAAAGCTACCTTTATGTTGCCAGGTGCAAGTTATCCGGAAATAACACAGACAATAACAGGGGGAAAACAGAAATTAATTTTTCCTAATAATACCGCTGATGTTAGTTTTCTAAGTATAAAGAAATATGTAACTGGTAAGGCAGAAGATGTTGGTGGTCAGTCATCTAGTCAACGCTATGGTAATGATACTTATATGATGCGTTTGGCTGAAATGTATTTGATTTATGCAGAAGCTACACTCGGAAATAATGCATCAACGACTGATGCACAAGCACTGGAATATTTTAACGCTGTACACATGCGGGCTGGTTTGCCTCAGTTCATAAAACCTCTTACGCTGGATGTGATCATTAAAGAACGGTTTGTTGAGTTTGCGATGGAAGGTATGGGATGGTACGATTTAGTGAGCTTACATTATTTCAATAAAGCAAAAGCGTATTCAATTTTGAATTCACAGGATAGGGGCTTATTTGCTACTAAACCTGATGTCTTTCCAAATCCAACTATGTGGACATTAGTTAAAACGTCATGGGCAACAACAGATAGAACCATTAATGCAAATGATGGTAATTTCTTACTGCCAATTCCTACAGCAGAACTTAGCCAGGCGCCTAACCTTTTGAAACCAGCTGTGGATTATAAAAAATAGGCAAACACAAATGTTTTTAAATAAAATACATAGTGATATGAAAAAAGCATATAAATTAATACTGCTACTTACATTGTCGATTGTCTTAGCAGGTATTTATACGGCATGTACCAAAAGTGATTCGCTTCCCAATAATGGCGAACCTTTGGTGAAATATGTTCGTAATACAGACCCTAAAATATCTGACTCGTTGTTGGTAGGTGCATTTCAAGGAAACTTAGTGGCAATTGTAGGTGAAAATCTAAAAAATGCTGTTGAGGTTTGGTTCAACGATCAGAAAGCTTCTTTGACACCCACTTATGTTACTGACAAAAGTATTCTTGTGAGTGTTCCTACACCTATTCCTTTGACAATAACCAATAAATTAAAGATCGTTTTTTCTAATGGGAAAACATTATTATATGATTTCAAAGTTCAGATTAGTGAACCTGTTGTGTCGAGTATGGATTGTGAATACGTGCTTCCTAATGGTGTTGCAACTATTCATGGAAATTATTTCTATGCACCAATGTCAGTTACTTTTGCCGGTGGTGTAAAGGGCGAAGTCCAGTCTATCTCAACGGATAATACAATTGTTAAAGTAAAGGTGCCTGCCGGTGCATTGCCTGGCCAGATTACTGTTACTACTAATTTTGGAGTTACAAAATCTGATTTCTGGTTTATGGATAATCGTAATATCTTTATCAGTAGTGATCCGTTTACCGGTTGGTGGAATGCATCTTTTGTAGTCTCTACTCCAGGTGCTGGTGATCCTCCATCTATTAATGGCAATTATATACGCGTTAAGAAGTTTATTGGTGGCTGGAGTTGGATAGAAGCAGCAGGTGGACCACCTGATGCAATGGGGGCAATCAGTAAAAACATTCCAGATGAGGCAATCCTTAAACCATCAGATTATAATTTAAAATTTGAGGTTAATACTGTTAAACCTTATAATGGTAATAATATTGTTATTAATGCCGGTTTAAGTAGTGACTTTAATAATAATGCATACAATTGGAAACCTCCTTACGACACAAAGGGTCAGTGGCAAACCGTAACTATTCCTTTTGATGAAGTTGCAAAAAGTTATGGAACTCCACTTTCTTTAAATGCGAATGGGTATTATACAAGGATACTGTTCTTTGGTGGCGGTGATCTTGATTGTGATATGTCTTTTGATAATTTCAGGGTTGTACCTAAGGTTATTAAGAAATAGGGAGAATTGTTTCACAACTACTAAAAAATACAATGATGATAAAAATAATATTTAAAAATCAGTTGCTTTTACTGGTTTGCTTTGTAATTGCTTTTGGATGTATTACATCGTGTAAAAAGGATTCAAATGCAAATTCAGGTAAAGTTGAATTACTTAGTTTTGGCCCATCGGGAGCTCAACATGGTGATACTATAGTATTTATTGGAAATAACCTGGATAAAGTCACTTCAATCAGATTTGTAAATGACAGTATTCCTGCTTCAGGATTCATAAAGCAGACATCAGAGCAGATTAAGCTTGTTCTTCCTCAAACAACAGAAGAAGGTCTGGTGATTTTAAGAACACCCACCGGTAGTGTTGTGTCTAAAACATTGTTGAATTTTACTGTAACTACAACTGTGACTTCTGTAACTGCTCAGGCCCGACCAGGAGACAATATTACAATTAAAGGGCAATATGTAAATTGGATAACACAAATAATGTTTGCCAAGGATATACCTGTAACAACATTTGTAAGTAAGTCTCTAAACCAATTGGTGGTTAAGGTTCCTGTTAATGCACGAAGTGGAATATTAACTTTTACTTATGGTGGATCTAAGCCTTTGTCATTTGATAGTAATAGCCCACTTATTGTGACATTGCCAACTATTACAGGGATATCTCCTAATCCTATTGCTAAAGGCGGAAATCTTACCATTACTGGTACAGACCTTGATCTTGTTGGTGGCGTTTCTTTTAAAGGAATTGCAAACCCTGTAACTACATTTGTAAGCCAGTCGGCTACTCAAATTGTTGTTGCTGTTCCGGCAAATGCTAATAGAGGAACGGTGACTTTGGTAGCAAAATCAGGACTTACTGTTGAATCTGCAACTTCATTAAAATTTATCGGCGATCTTCCTGATCTGGCTCCTTTAGCCTATGCTATCTATGAGGATGCACTTCAAGGTAGTTGGCAAAACTGGGGTTGGGGCACTACAATTGATTTTGCTAACACTGAAAATGTACGTGATGGAGCCGCTGCTATCAAAGTGAATTATACTGGTAACTGGAGTGCTTTGAAATTTGCAAATGGAAATGTTTCAACAGCTCCATATACCGAATTAACTTTCGCCATTTTCGGAACGACAGGCACAGATGGTAAGGTAATACATGTTCAACCTAGCGGTGGAACGAATTATCCGATTACTATCAAGGAAGGGCAATGGGTAGAGTTTAAAATTCCTTTATCTCAATTAGGTAGTCCTGCAACAATAACAGATATAATGTTCCAAAATGAGTCTTGGACTGGTATTGTCTACATGGACCATGTGGGTTTGCGATAGAAACAATTGTTGTTTCTATACAACCATTCTATTTGTAACTTAATTTAAGTGAATAATGCAACTTTTCTATTCTTTGAAAGGTTGCATTATTTATTTGAATAAGGTCCTGGTTTATTTTGATAGTCTGTGTCTTTTTATTACAAAGCATCAATAATTTGAATTGCCTTTTTTGTGAAGTCTTGGTGTTTTATATATTCAGACTATATTGTCTGATGGGAGATAGTGGTGCAGGTGATATGGCAAAATCCTTCATTCTATATTAGAATAATTCACCTATTGTATAACTAGTTTTAGATTGGTACTGATAAGGTTACGCTAACTATGAGATTTGCGGCCCGGTTTTTTTATAAACTAATAATTCATTATGTGCAAAATAGTATCACTTTCTGTAGAAAATGAGTTGTTCGTTTATTCCATTTATTGATATCTTTGTGTAAAGGCTACACTTTTAAACTGAAGTTATTGTTTTCATTTAGTGTAATTAACACTTCGATATTTTTCCTAAAGATTATAATCTAATGAAAAGTTCAAGATTCTTATCTCGGTTTTTTTTAGCAATAAGTTTAGTCATTCCATTCTTTAGTTACGGACAGGAAAAAAATAGCATTTCTAATCAAGGGGTACCATTAAATATCATTCAAATCCCTCATCTTGAGAAGCAGGGTACAGCTATCCGCCTTAATGTTGATGGGGAACCCTTCCTTATGCTCTCAGGCGAATTGCATAATTCAACAGCCGGGGGATTCAAATACATGAAACCCGTTTGGAAAAAGCTAGCTGCAAAAAATCTTAATTCAGTCATTGCTACTGTTTCGTGGGAATTGATTGAACCTGAAGAGGGAAAATTTGATTTTGCATTAGTTGATAGTACTATTTCGGGTGCAAGGGAAGCGAACCTGAAATTAGTACTCATCTGGTTTGGTAGCTGGAAGAATGCCAGTTCTGTATATATCCCTTCGTGGGTGAAGAAAGATTACGAAAAATATCCCAGAGTAAAGGATGAACAGGGAAAGCCATTAGAAATATTGTCGACGTTTGGAAAGGCTTCTGTTGAAAAAGATGCAAAAGCTTTTGCAGCCCTTATGCGGCATATAAAAGAAGTTGATGGCATGCAACATACGGTTGTGATGATGCAGGTCGAAAATGAGGTTGGGGTATTAGACCATTTAGGTGAAACACCAGGTAATGCTCGTAGAGATTTTGCAGACCATGCCAATGCAGCTTACAACGGATCTGTACCAACAGAGTTGATAAAATATCTGGTAGAAAAAAAGGATCTCTTGTTTCCTGAACTATATAAAGTATGGAAAGAAAATGGCAGTAAAACGTCAGGATCATGGGAAGAAGTATTTGGAAAAAGCAAATTTAGGCCTGATGCAAAGGACTGGAAATTTTATTCTTACTATACGGAAGAACTTTTTATGGCATGGAATTATGCCAGTTATATTGGTAAGGTTGCAGCTGCCGGCAAGAAAGAATACCCAATTCCTATGTATGTGAATGCATGGTTGAAACAGCCCGATACATATTGGCCGGGGAGATATCCTTCAGGATGTCCATTACCTCAGGTACTTGATGTTTGGCGCGTAGCCGCCCCATCTATTGACTTTATTGCTCCTGATATCTATACCGATGAATTTATCTGGACATGTCAGGAATTTACCCGAAGTCATAATCCATTATTTATTCCGGAAACACGTGGCGGAAAACTTGGTGCGGCAAGAGTATTCTATGCCATTGGAGAATATAGTGCCAGCTGTTTTGCTCCATTTGGAATTGATAATGTGAGCTATGCAATAAATGATCCGTTAGACGAAAGCTATGCCATATTACGGAAGATGGCTCCATTTATTCTGGAAAACCAGGGGAAGGGAACGATGAAAGGCATATTGGTAGATTCTATTACTCCGGTCCAACGATTCGAACTTGGGGATTATATAATAGAAGCAAAATTAGGCGGAAGAGATAAAATTAATATTGGTGGTGGTCTCATCATTCAAACAGGTAAACAGGAATTCGTTTGTGCTGGAACTGCACTGGATGTATATTTTATTCCGAAGAACAATTCGATGCGCATTGGAATTGATGTAGTAGACGAAGGGACTTTTGAAAACGGAAAGTGGGTGGCTGAAAGAAGACTAAACGGTGATGAGGTACATGCCAGTACTTATGATGGAACAGGCTTGGTTATTCCTGCTCAAAAAGTAAGTATTCAAAGAATATCTCTGTATCATTATAAATAATTTGATTAAACATGAAACGCAATATTTTACTCATAACCATTGATATGGTAACGACTATAGCGTCTAATAATTGGGATGTTCAAAAAAATATTGCAAAATCAAAGAAAATGTATACTTATATTCAGTTACTTCCAGCGTCTATTAATACATTAATAGTTAATTAATCATTGCTTTATGAAAAAAATATTGTTTTTTATTTTCTGTATCTTAAGTTTTATGCTACAGGGTTATTCACAAAAGCCCGCCGACTCGAAGGCTACAAAAGAAGTTATTCAGTTATATGCAAAGATGTTATCAACAGTTGGAAGGGGGATTATGATTGGTCATCAGGATGACTTCGTCTATGGTCATTCATGGAATATCAAAGGTGTTTCAGATGTCAAGCAGACTGTTGGTGATTATCCTGCTGTTTATGGTTGGGAGCTTGGAGGTCTGGAGCTAGATGGTCCTTCAAGTCTGGATGGCGTTGCTTTTAATAATATTAGAGATGGAATTAAATGGGTGAATTATCAGGGTGGTATTAATACGATTAGTTGGCACTGTAATAATCCTTTAACAGAAAAAAATGCATGGGATGTCTCTTCAAAGTTAGTGGTTAAAAGCGTACTTCCTGGAGGAGAAAAGAATGCTTTGTTTTTGAAAATGCTGGATCATCTGGCTGATTTTTTTCTTTCACTAAAGGATGAAAAAGGCAAATCCGTTCCGGTAGTTTTTAGACCATGGCACGAACATACGGGTAGTTGGTTCTGGTGGGGACAAAATCTTTGTACGCCACAAGAGTATATTTCTTTGTGGAAATACACAGTTAATCATTTAAAACAACGCGGTGTTCACAATATTATTTATGCTTATTCTTCTTCTGGGGGATTTAATAACGCAATGGAGTATCTTGAGCGATATCCCGGTGATGAAATTGTTGATTTATTGGGTTTTGATGAATATCAGAATGGAATTGCCGGAAAGGAAACTTATCAGAAATCTATTACGAAAGGTCTGAATATAATAGTACCTGTTACAAAAGAGCATAGTAAAATAGCAATTCTTGCTGAAACCGGATTTGAATCAATTCCGGATCCAAAATGGTGGACTGAAACACTCTGGCCTGTTATAAAGGATTATCCCATTTCGTATGTGCTATTTTGGAGAAATGCACATGATAAACCAACTCACTTTTATGTGCCGTTTCCTGGTCAGTTAAGTGCTGAAAATTTTAAAGAATTCGAAAAAGATAGTAGGACACTTTTTCTTAAAGATATAAAGTGAATTTACTTCAAAATCTTCTCAAATAAATATAAGAACAATGATTAAAAAAACAATTTCACTTATATTTCTGCTCGCTTGTATGAGCAGCTTTATCGTTGCTCAAAGCAATTCTAAAATGATAAATATAAAAACGCTTAAACAAATTGATATTGGTAATCCTGCTATTGTTGGCAAAGTGGCAATTACTGATAAAAGTATTGATATCAATGCAGGTGGGGCTGATATTTGGGGAACACACGATGAGTTTCATTTCAGTTATAAAACAATAAAAGGAGATTTCGATTTAAGTGTACAGGTTTTAGGTCTTAGTGAAGCTAATAAGTATACAAAAGCAGGCATAATGGCGCGTGCTGATTTAAGTGACAATAGTCAACATGTATATTATCAGGTTTTTCCCGATAACAGTGCACGAAACAAAAATAATGGAGGCTGCGAATTTCAATATCGATTAGAGAAAGCCGGAGAAATGAAAGCTATTTACCCTGACTTAAAAACTGCTGGTCATCAGTTCGATGTTACATTTCCGAATACCTGGATTCGTCTTAAACGTCATGGAAATGTTTTTGAGTCGTATATGAGTAGTGATAATAAGAGTTGGAAGTTGTATTCAACATATGAGCAAGTATTGCCAAACAAATTATTTGTTGGTTTGGCTGTAACATCTCATAACACAAATGATATAACAACTGCACGATTTGAATCATTTCAAATCTTAAAGTAATAGGGAGTGTAAATTGCTGCCAAAATAAAGAGACGAAAGTTAATAAAGCATGAGGTTCTTGCTTAGTCACCAGAATCTTGATGTAAATCCTCTGAATAGGAAGTTATGAAAGTAATGAATCTGTGTATTAAATCTTCGATTTTGTGTTGTCTAGTGATGACACTAAACGTGCTGACAATTAAAAGTCAAATTATTAAAATCGATGGAACCTTAGGTGGAAAGCGATTT
This sequence comes from Bacteroidota bacterium, assembly GCA_013390605.1. GTDB lineage: Bacteria > Bacteroidota > Bacteroidia > Bacteroidales > Cfx3-03 > Cfx3-03. Next base: position 634,212 of record JACAUB010000001.1, read on the forward strand.
GATGGTATTGGTGCAGTGAGTGGAGGAGGTGCTACTTCGGTGTTGTTAAAAGATTATCCGACACCTCAACGAAGTCAGATTTTAGACTTTCTATTCAAACCAAAATTTGGTGCTTCAATATCAGCTTTGTTAGTAGAGGTTCCGGGTGATGGCAACTCAACGCAGGGATCAGAGTCAAGTCATCAGCATTCAAGATTTGATGAAAATTATAGCAGGGGTTATGAATGGTGGCTCATGAGCGAAGCTAAAAAAAGAAACCCTGCGATTTCACTGGATGCGAATGCATGGGGTTGTCCTAATTGGGTGGGAGATGGCATATTTTGGTCGCAGGACATGTGTGATTATTATACCAAATGGATCAAAGGATTGAAAAATGTTTATGGACTCGACTTGGATGCCGTTGGTTGTCGTAATGAAAAAGGTGTTAGTGAGGATTTTGTAAAAAAGCTTAGAGCAACGCTGAATCGTAATGGCCTGTCGAGAGTCAAAATTCATGCTTTTGATAATTGGGGGAAAGAAAAATTCGACTGGTGCAAAGACATGAAGACAGATCCGGAATTGAGGGCAGCTGTTGATATTATGAGTGCACATACAATGTCTGAAATAGCTACACCGGCTGATGTGATGAAGTTAAGTGATGAGTTGGGTAAGCCCATTTGGAACTCCGAAGAACATATTTATAAAGAAGGATTCGACTGTGAGATTAGTTTGGTGGAGTCATTTAACAAGAATTTCATTGAGAGTGGTGTAACCAAGATTGTGAATTGGTTTCTTGTTGCTTCGACATACAGTATTGAGCCATTTCCGATAGAACCCGCTATTATGGTAGCCCGTGAACCCTGGAGTGGTAATTATTTCACTCGTCCGGTTCTTTGGGGATACGCTCATTATGGACAGTTTTGTCAGATTGGTTGGAAATATTTAAATGGAGCCTGTGGCAAACTCCATGATGGTGGAACATATGTTACGATGAAGTCGCCGGGAAACGATTATAGCATCATTGTCGAAACCAAAGATGCTAAAGTAAACCAGACAATCTCTTTTAATGTTTCGGGTGGATTGTCTTTGGGCAAGCTATGTGTGTGGCGAAGTAATGTTCAGGAACAGTTTGTGAAATTAGCAGATATCACTCCGGTAAATGGTAAGTTTGAGATTACACTGGAACCTCAATCTATTTATTCTATCTCAACAACGACAGGACAACAGAAGGGTTCTATTTCGGATATTCCTTCTTCTAAGCCATTCCCATTTCCTTATTACGAAAACTTTGAGGAGTATAAAGATGCAAAAAGTTATGGCTATTTGCCACATTACACTGCTGATATAGCTGGTGTTTATGAAATTGCAAAACGTCCGGATCATAAAGGAAACTGTTTACGTCAGGTTATAGAAGCCGGATCACAGAGTTGGGCTCCCGAATGGATGCCATATACTATTTTAGGAGATCAAAACTGGAAGGACTATGAAGTTAGCTCAGATATTAGTATCAATAAGGATGGTTGGGCTGGTATCATGGGGCGTGTAATAGCCACTGGTAGCGGGTATGGATGTAATCCAAGCGGTTATTATATGACGCTGTCTTCCGATGGTATATGCTCGTTGTATGTTTCAACTATGGACCAAAAGATTGAAACAGGTATATTGTTAGCAACAGGGAAAGTATCTGATTTGGATGTAAAACCATGGCATACACTGATGCTTCGCTTTTCAGGAACTACGATCACTGGGTTTGTTGACAATACAAAGATACTAACCACCACTGATTCCAAATATCCTGCAGGTATGGTCGGTTTGGTATCTGGAAGTAAAAATAAAACCAGTAATATTGCACTCTTTGATAATCTGATAATAAAACCGGTTAATGGAACAATACCAGGTCCGAGTGTGATTTCAAAAAAGGTATCCCCAATGTATAAGTCTACTTCAAAATAACAAATGGTTATTGATCAAGCCAACTTTTGAAGGCCGTTACCTTTTCTCGACTTACAATAATCTCTTCATCCGTTGAATTGATCAGGCGTAGTTTTAAACGACTGTTGGAATGATTTACTATGTCCTTAATAGACTTCATGGCAATGATATATTTTCGATTGATACGAAAGAAATGCTCGGGGTTTAATAGCACTTCTAGTTCTTCCAGCGTGTAATCGATGTCGTATTCTTTATTTTCCGAACTATTTAAGAATGTGGCTTTACCCATGCTGTAAAAAAAGTTAATCTGATCTACAGAAATGGTTTTAATGTGTTCGCCTGCCCTTACCAAAAATCTGTTTTTGTATGACTTGGTTAACATTTGTAACACTTTATCCATAACTGGTGATGAGATGTTTGTAGATTGATTGACTTGCTCTTCGTTTTTCGATAAATGCAAATGCTGATATTTATCCATCGCACGTTTTAATTCTTCACTATCTACTGGTTTTAAAAGATAATCAATGCTATTGACTTTAAATGCACGTAGGGCATACTCATCGAAAGCAGTGGTGAAGATGACCGGACAATTTACTTTTACTTGATCGAATATTTCAAAACTTAAACCATCAGCTAATTGGATGTCGAAAAAGGCGAGATCAGGTTGTTGGTTTGTTTCGAACCAGATAACAGTACTCTTGATACTATCGAGCATACCCACAATTTCTACGGTATGATCAATCGTTTCAATTAATCCACGTAAACGATTGGCAGCAAGCTTTTCATCTTCAATTATTAATATAGTCATTGTAATAGCTTTATTTTTCTATTAGTGGTAGTTTTACAGTGAACCATTCATTCGTCTCTTCAATGATAACCGGAGAGGAAGAGAAAAAATTATACCGTTCGCGGATGTTATTTAATCCGATACTTCCGGTCTCTTTTATTACGAGCTTCTTTTGGAGGTTATTCCTGACCACTAAATAATTATCATCAGTAAAAATGTTTATATGTAAAGGTTGCTCTGAAGAGACAATATTATGTTTTATGGCATTCTCTACAAGCATCTGAAGAGATAATGGAATTATACTGACCTTATTGTCTTGAATGGAGATTTCGACCTGAAGACTGCTGTCGAATCGGATCTTCTGAAGATAAATGTACGCATTTACAAATTTTAGTTCAGTTTCGAGATCTACCAATTCTTTGTCTTTGTTCTCTAATACATATCTGTAAACATCAGAGAGTTGCTTGATGAATTTTACGGCAAGTTGAGAATCTGTTTCTACAAGAGAAGTCAATACATTTAAGCTATTAAAGAGAAAATGAGGGTTGACCTGATTTTTTAATGCTTCAAACTGCAGACTTAATGCTTCTCTTTTTAGTTGTTCTTCGCGTAGCAATAGTTTTTTCCATTCATTGAAAAAAGAGACCAAATAAAAAATCAGGGTAATAATAATACAGATTAGAATTTCACTGATCATTGTATAGAATCCACGATCTATTAATTGAGAGAAAGTAATAAACCTGGAACTCCAAATGCTAAATAAGGAAAAATTGATAAAAAGAATAGCAGTTATGGAATATAAAAGGCCTGCTCCAAAAACCAACAATAGTGTTTTTAAAGGACCCTTATGCCAAGGGAAATGGCGTCGTACAAAAAAACCAATGATTCCATTCCCTTGCCATAAAGGATATCCAATGGCCATACCATAAAAAATTTCTTTATCTAATATTTCCCAATGTATTGACTTATTAAACAACGTTGATGTAACAATACCTATTCCACCACAAATAAGTAAAACCTTTATTTGTTCGAGGAAGAACCTTAAATAGTTTCTGGATGAGACTTGGACATGAAATTTTGAGGTATTCAAAACAAATATTTTTTAATGGGTGACATAATGAAATTCATAGGTTTTTTAATAATTATCTTCCAAACCCAGTATCACTATTATAAAAGGTTTGAAAGATAATTATTTTATCTCAAAAATAGATGATTAATTGCAGGAGGCTAATATCTTTTCATTCATATCTTTCCCCCAGTTTGGATATATTTCGTTTGTTGGTTTAAAGTTTTCAAACTTGGTTTTAGCCTTTTCGAATATAGGTTTAGCAGCCTCTTTGCCACCACCAAACATCTTTGGCATATTCATTACACTTTGGCCTTTAAGAAAATAGATACGAGGATTTTCCGGATTTAGGCTTTCTGCCTTTTCAAATGCTTCATTTGCTTTCATAGAGAAATTTTGTCCCCTTGCCATTGGATCCACCATAATACGAGCCTGAAAGAGCATCCCCTGTAACACCCAAAGTTCAGATTCACCAGCTTTAATTTTTAGGCCTTTATCAAGTATCGTTTGGGCCTGATCTAATAAAAGGTCAACTTTTGTCTTGTCCTTTTCGCCGAATGAGTATAGCGTTGTGCAAAGTGCAGAGTAGTACGCTGGCAACCATTCTGTTGGTTCAGCTTCAGAAATGCGTTGAAACTTATTGGATAAATCAAGATATGCACCATTATCCTTGATTGTATTCATCTCTGATAAAGTTGCACCCATTGCGTTTTTGAATTCACTTTTATCCTGAGCGAAAAGTTGGGCAAAGCAAGCCAACATAAGGACGATTGTTAAAGAGACTGTTTTCATTATTTTTATTTTTTAAGTTAAGGATTATTTTGTTTGAATATGAATTTATTATTTCTTTTTTTCAAGCGAGATAAACACTGCAATCATAGCGAATCGTTTTGCCTGAGGATTGATTTCGTGTTGTGCAAAATGACCTGATGCATCGGCAATTGTACTGTAATGATAACCGTACACATTATTGAAGCCAAATATATTACTGACTGAACAATAGACTATTGTGTAGTTTCCAAAGAAACTTGTAATGTAACTGAGATTCATGCTGACATCATTGTAGCTTTTTGTTTTATCTTTCATGAAATCAGTTGAATTGGGATTAAAATAGGGTCTGCCACTTGCATAACTATAGGTTAAACCAATTAGCGATTGAAGTTTTGGAACAAAGTATTTGAATACCGCATTTACATTATTATCGCTTATGAAGGACGGTGTAGCTAATTGTGTGAAATCTTTGTAAAGTCGTTTTGAATCTATAAACGAATAGGTTAGCCAATAATCGAGGTGTTTAATCGTTTTCTGGTCTCTGAAATAGATGTCGATTCCCTTTGCATACCCATGTCCCTGATTGTTATAAGCTAAAGGATCCGGTGTGTTTTCTGTGGTATATCTGATTAAATGAAGATAGTCTTTGTAATAGGCTTCAACTCTGAAAGTACGATCGTCTTTTACATATTGGTAGTTAAGAATATAGTGATTGGCTTGCTCAAAACTTAGTTGATGTGTAAAACGAAGGGCCGAAGCTGTTGGTGATTGATAGAATATTCCATAAGCTAGTGAAATTGATCCAGTTGCAGAAGTTTTAAAGCCTAGCGAAAGTCTTGGCATCAGGTTGGATTTTTGAAGAATTGAAGAATATTCACTACGAACTCCTGCACTCAATGCTAGTTTATTTACAGGCGTATATTCAGCTTCTGCAAATCCCGCAGTAATATTTTCATTATATCCGGTTATGTAGTCTTTTGAGTCTAAATGATTATAGTAGTCCTGCTTGAATTTCTCACTGGTTAACTCAACTCCGGTTTTTAGTTTTAGCCGATTTGTAAAATTGTGGTGGATGCTCAATCGTGCCTGAAAGCTTTTGTCCGTTTCGTCTAGTCTATCGCTGCCAATGTCTTTAAAGTCATTATTGTACGACCAGGCACTCCCAGCCAGCAATGTGGTGTTTGTTCCAAGAGGTGTTGAGTAGGTGGTATTTATGTAATCATTCTTATTTTTAATTCTGATTGGCATTGTTCCTTCTGACATCGTATCATTAGGATACTGAAGTTTAAGATCGCTCGATGATGATGATGAAAATAGTTTTAGAAGTCCATTTTTACCGACTTTTTGTCTGAATATGATAGACCCGTCTTTACTCTCAGGGGCCTTATCCCATTTTACTTTTTGTTTAATTAAGTTAAAGTAGGGTTGAAGGTTGAAATAATTTACTGAAGCTGCCAGCGAACTATTTTCCCATCGTTCGGTATGATTTAATCCTGCGCCAAGACTATATAATGATATCCCGGTGATTGTTTTTGGAGCCAGACCTTCTGTTTTAAGAATGAGTGCCGAGGACATGGCTTGTCCATATTCTGCAGAATATCCACCAGTACTAAAAACGGTACCTGTAAACAACATAGGAGAGAACCTTCCACGTGAAGGAATATCGGGGACTTTTGATCCATAAGGATTCTGAACCAGCATTCCGTCAATATAAGTTCTTGTCTCAGAACTCTCTCCTCCACGAACAAAAAGACGGCCGTCTTCTCCAACCTGCTGTGTTCCCGGAAGAGTTCTTAATGCACCATAGATATCACCTGCAGCACTTGCTGTAGTTACAATATCTAAAGGTTTCAGTGTGATTGACTTTCGCTCTTCGCTTGCTTCAAATGACCCTGCTGTAATAACGACCGCATTTAGCTGATTATATGCTTCTTTTAACTTAATATCAAAGTAGATCTCTTTTCCTGTTAATTCAATTTTATGTTCTTGTTTATCATATCCCATCATGCTAATTACCAATATTTGTTCACCGGTCTTCTTTGTCTGGAAGCGGAATAAACCTTCAGTATTGCTGCTGATTCCATCATAAGTAGATTTGATGAAAATATTGGCTCCGGGTAAAGTTTGTCCAGCCTTATCAGAAACCTTTCCTGATATGATTGTTTGTGCCTTACTATTAAAAACGGAGAAAAGAATAAAAGTCAATAAAAAGAGATTTTTCATTTTTTTTGTGTTGTAAGTTTTCTTTTTCATTCGCCAACAATAATGTGTTGACTATTCTTTGTGTTTATTTATGCAGCAAAGATGCATTGAGAACTATACAGAATGAAATGAAAGCTACCCAATTGTTGAAAATGAGTCCCGAGTTGTTTTGATATTAAGATTGATTGTAACCTACAATAAGGAAAAAGACATGTTTTGGGCGAATTATTTTTTAAAAATAATTGAACGCTTATTCTTAACGTATTGATCATTAGCAATACAAAAATGGGAAACTAATTTAGCAAAATAATTGTTCGCATCAATAAATAAAAATCCTATACATTTGTGTAACAAACTTTTTTTATTTATGAGTATTCATATTGAAGCCAAGCCTGGTGAGATTGCTGATTTCGTATTACTCCCGGGAGATCCACTTCGTGCAAAATTTATAGCCGAAAATTTATTAGATAATGCTGTATGCTATTCACAAGTTAGAGGAATGCTTGGATTTACAGGCACATATAAGGGTAAACGTGTTTCAGTTCAAGGAACGGGAATGGGATTACCTTCTCACTTAATTTATGTTAACGAGTTGATCAGTGATTATGGTGCAAAAACACTTGTCCGTATTGGTACTTGTGGTGGTATGCGCGATGATATCAAGGTTCGGGATGTGATAATGGCCGTAAGCGCTTCTACCGATTCATCTATTATTAGTCGCGCGGTTAATGGAATGAGTTATGCCCCAACGGCGAGTTTTGATTTATTACTGAAGGCTGCTGAAGGAGCTAAGAAGTTAGGCTTAACTTTAAAAGCAGGGAATGTTTTATCGTCTGATATTTTTTATCATGATGTTGAAATTACTGATCCTTATGCCGTCTGGCGTAAATTTGGAGTCCTTGCTGTTGAAATGGAAACTGCTGGTCTCTATATGCAATCTTCTCGATTTAATGTACAGGCTCTTTCTTTATTAACTGTAAGTGACCATCTGATTACCGGTGAACATTGTTTCCCTTCAGAACGGCAGACTGCCTTTATGGATATGGTAAAAGTGGCGTTAACACTTCTTGACTAATTTTTATGATAGTTCTTTTGTAATTAAAAGGACTATTTTCATTTTAATGAGATAGGATATAATTATGCAAAAAATAGTGCTTATTACTGGTGCTACCAGTGGGATTGGAGAGGCAGCTGCAAAGATATTTGCTAAGAATGGATGTAAATTAATTTTAACAGGTCGTCGAGAAGATCGTTTAATGGTTTTTTCTAATCAACTTGTTAAAGAATTTGGTATAGAAGTGCTTCCTCTTGTATTTGATGTGCGGAATCTGGAAGCGGTTCAGAATGCTGTAAACCATCTCCCGGATAACTGGAAATCGATTGATGTATTGCTTAATAATGCAGGACTGGCTGTTGGTTTAAACGCTATACAAGATGGTGTTATTGACGACTGGGAACGTATGATAGATACCAATATTAAAGGATTACTTTATGTAACCCGTTGCTTTGCACCACTCATGATTGCTCGAAACAGTGGGCATATTATTAATATCGGATCTATTGCCGGAAAAGAAGTTTATGCCAATGGAAACGTTTATTGTGCTACAAAACATGCAGTAGATGCTTTAACAAAAGCAATGCGTACAGATATGGTTAAGCATGGAATAAAAGTTACACAAATTGCTCCTGGAGCTGTAGAAACAGAGTTTTCTATTGTTCGCTTTAAGGGAGACAAAAGTGCGGCTGATAATGTTTATAAAGGATTTGTTCCTCTGTCGGCTGATGATATTGCTGATGTTATCTATTATGTGATCTCACTTCCTGCACATGTTTGCATTAACGATCTTGTTATTACACCTACGGCGCAAGCCAGTGCTACTAATATTTATAAAGTTTAGGTTTTTTAATCTTTCCGGTTATGCAGTTAACTCGATTATTTGATCTTCTTCCATGTTATCTGGAACGTTATGGTAATAAACCTGATGTTTTGGCCGCTAAAGAAAACGGACAATGGCGCGGGTATTCACTTACTGAATTTCAACAAGCAGTTGCTGAATTAAGTTATGCATTGATTAGTATGGGGATTATTCCAGGCGATAGAATTGCATCAATTAGTAATAACCGGCCTGAGTGGAACTTTTTGGATATGGCTATCATGGAGATTGGTGCTATCCATATTCCGATTTACCCTACGATTAGTGAAGAAGATTATCGATATATATTAAATCATGCTGAAGTGAAGCTTATTTTCCTTTCAAGTGAAGATATTTATCGTAGAATCTCGGCAATTATTCCTGATGTACCTTCAATTATGGAAGTATTTAGGTTTACAGGACATAATGATTTACGGAATGTGATTGACTTACGTGAGATTGGACGAAATAATCCTAATCCAGATGAAGTAGAACGTCGGAAAGCCGAAATTAAAACCGATGATATAGCAACTATCATTTATACATCGGGCACTACCGGAAATCCAAAGGGGGTTATGTTGACCCATCAAAATCTGATCAGCAACTTTATAAGCGTTTCATATATTCCAACATTTGGACCAGAAGGGAGAGCACTAAGTTTTCTGCCCCTCTGTCATGTTTATGAACGAATGTTGAATTACATGTACTTATATCTTGGTATCTCGATCTACTATGCAGAAAATCTGGGGACTATTGGAGACAATATTAAGGAGATTAATCCTGATATGATGTGTGCTGTACCGCGTGTAATTGAAAAATTATTCGATAAAATTATGTCGGCAGGACATAAATTAAAAGGAGTTAAGCATGCTATCTTCAATTGGGCTGTTTATCTTGCCGATCATTATGATGTGAGTGGGCATAATACCGCATGGTATCGTTTTCGATTAGGCATTGCAGATAAGCTTGTACTTTCTAAATGGCGTGCCGCTTTAGGTGGAAAGTTTAAGATTGTTGTTTCGGGTGGAGCAGCCATCGCACCCCGTCTGATCCGAATATTTAGAGCCGCTGGTATTCCTATTTATGAAGGATATGGACTTACCGAAACTTCTCCGGTAATTGCTACTACCAGTTCTGATCCGAATGGATTTAAAGTTGGAACAGTTGGCCCACCTATGCCTGGTGTGGAGTTGAAGATTGCTGATGATGGAGAAATTTTATGTAAAAGTCCTGGTGTGATGAAAGGATATTATAAGGAGCCAGAACTGACAAAATTAGTGATCGATGAAGATGGGTGGTTTCATACCGGAGATATTGGCGTAATTGAACCAGAGGGACAGCTTCGAATAACAGGTCGTAAAAAAGAGATATTTAAAACATCATTGGGAAAGTATATTGCACCTGAAGCTGTTGAAAATAAAATAAAAACTTCGCCTGTTGTTGATAATGTTATGGTTGTTGGAGAGAACCAGCGATTTGCCGCAGCTTTAATTGTGCCTGATTTTCAAAAACTGAAGGAATATTGTAATCATAAAGGTATTACGGTTAGTTCAAACAAAGAGATGATTGAGCGTATTGAGGTCTTTAAGCTATATGCTCATGAAATTGATAAGAAGAACAGACAGTTGGGCAAGACAGAGCAGATAAGAAAATTCATATTATTACCTGATGAGTGGACTGTTATGTCTGGAGAAATGACACCAACACTCAAATTAAAAAGAAGCTATGTTACCAAAAAGTATAAAAGTGAAATAGCGCAGATCTTCAATGGCAATAACAAGGATCGGGATTAATATTATAATTTAAATGTTTAAATAAACTAAAAATCAATGGAATCAGTAAAACGACTTTTTGATATTCTTGCTTTTCACCAAGCACATTATTTACCAAAAGAAGATGTACTAGCAGGAAAGGAAGACGGAAAGTGGAGAAAGTATTCCATTGATCAATATATATCTATTGTCAATGATCTTAGTTATGGTCTTTTAAAACTCGGCATTAAAAAGGGTGATAATATAGCAACAATAACACCGAATAGGCCGGAATGGAACTTTGTGGACATGGCATTATTGCAAATTGGTGCAGTTCACGTTCCTATTTATCCAACAATAAGCGAATCTGATTATAAGTATATCTTGGCGCATGCTGAGATTAAACTGGTTTTTATTAATGGACAGGATATTAATAGAAAGATAGAGCATATTGTACCTGAAATACCCTCAATAATTGGAGTGTATTCTTTTAAAGAATGTGCGGGTGTTCCTTCCTATACGGAAATATTAAATTCAGGAAAAGAGAATCCACTCACTGTTGAGGTGCAACTGTTGAGAGATTCTATTAATGAAAATGATCTTGCCACTATCATTTATACTTCTGGAACAACAGGAAATCCAAAAGGTGTTATGCTTTCACATGCAAACATCATCAGTAATATGATGAGTTGTTCGCATATACCACCAATTGGACAAGAAGGGAAAGCTTTAAGCTATCTCCCTTTGTGTCATGTATATGAGCGGATGCTCACCTATCTTTGGCAATATGTCGGGATCTCTGTTTATTATGCAGAGAGTATTGCTACCATTGCAGATAATATGCGCGAAATTAAGCCTGATGCCATGACAACGGTACCCCGGCTTCTTGAAAAAATTTATGATAAGATATTTAGTACGGGAAAGAAACTTAAAGGCTTTAAACGGTTTGTATTTTTCTGGGCTTTACGTATTGCTTTACGCTATGAGCTCAATGGTGCTAATGGTTGGTATTATGAATTGAAGCGGAGTATTGCTGACAAGCTGGTTTATTCTAAATGGAGAGATGCGGTTGGTGGAAATTTAAAGGTTATGGTTTCGGGAGGTGCAGCACTGCAGCCAAGATTATTGCGTGTATATTGGGCAGCTCGCATTCCTGTTTTGGAAGGTTATGGGTTGACTGAAACGTCTCCGGTTATTTCTGTAAATACATTTGTTGAGGGAACGATTAAATTTGGAACTGTTGGTCCTGTTATTTCTACAGCTGAGGTTCAGATTGCTGAAGATGGAGAGATTCTCAGTAAAGGGCCCGGTGTAATGATAGGTTATTATAAGGAACCTGAATTAACCAAAGAATCTATTGATACAGATGGATGGTTTCATACTGGTGATATAGGCACCATGGTTGACGGCGATCTGCTAAAAATCACCGGACGAAAGAAGGCTATTTTTAAAACTTCAATGGGTAAATATATCAGTCCTGAACTTCTTGAAAACAAACTGAAAGAATCTATTTTTATTGATAATGCACTAGTTGTTGGTGAAAATCAAAAATTTGCTGCTGCATTAATTATTCCTGATTTTCAGTTTCTACGAGCTTATTGTATCCATAAGGGGATTGATGCTAAAACGAATGAGCAGATGGTAAGTCACCCTCAGATCATTAAGCGTGTCAGAAAAGAAGTAGATCGGTTCAATAAGAAATTTGGTACATATGAACAGATCAAAAAGTTTGAACTTATTGATCATGAGTGGACAATAGATTCGGGAGAGCTTACCGGTTCGTTAAAATTAAGACGGAATGTAATATCAGAGCGCTATCGAAATGTTATTGATAAAATATTTGCAGTTGCATCAGAAGAGTAGGTCTTTGATCTTTTTAAGATTCTACTTATGAATGTTAGTGTAGTATTTTGAAAATTAATTCTTTTAATAATTCGCCATCAGTAGCTGAGAGGTTCTCTACACCTTTTGATTTGAGATCGTACTCGCGGAGGTAAGAGATGATTCGTATCAGTTTATCTGGTTTATAGTTATTGGCCGCATTAACATAATCTTTTAAAAAGTAAGGATTTACCCCAAGTACCTTTGCTGCATTTCCCTGTGATTTATCAGACAAAGAATGATAGATAATGAGTTTATTAAAAAAACTAAATATAAGCGAAATGGTTACTATTAGCGGGTTGTCTTTTGCATTAGCCGATAGATGGTTAATGATAGTATTTGCCTTCATTACATTGCGTGTTCCCAGCGCATTTTGTAGTTCGAAAACATTATAGTCTTTACTGATGCCAATGTTCTGTTCTATGTAATCTTCATTAATGGTTGCACCCTTCGGTAAATTAATAAATAACTTACTGGTTTCGTTTACTATTTTTGATAAGTCATTACCTAACGACTCGGCAAGAAGCAATGAAGCTTTTGGTGAAAGACTATATCCGCTATCACGTACATAGGCGTTGATCCAATCAGGTATTTTATCATCGTATAATTTAACTGATTCTAAAACTACTGCATGTTTAGATATGGCCTTGTAAAGAGCCGTACGTTTATCCAGCTTACCGTGTTTATGGCAAAATACCAACAATGTGGAGGGTTGGGGATGTTCTAGATAGTGAATTAACCTATTTGCATTTTCTTCTCCTGAAAGTTTCAGATCTTGCGCCTCTTTAATAATTACAACTTGATATTCAGCCATCATTGGAAAACGTTTTGCAGCTCCAACGATAGCTGAAATATCAACATCTTTACCATAAAGTACGGAAAGGTTAAAAGCCTTTTCATCTTCAGTTAACACATTATCCTGAATATAATCAGAGATAAGGTCAATAAAATAAGGTTCGTCGCCTACAAGATAATATACAGGCTTATAGGCCTTTTTCTTCAGGTCAGACAATAATTGAACATGCGTGGTTTTAGGTTCTGCCATACCACAAAGATAAATCCAAAAATCAAACGACCTAATGTAGAATTATTAATTGTAGTCAAACTTTAAGTGTTTAACAGTAATGCCGTTGTTTATAAGCTGATTTAATGAGTCGATGCCAATTTTTAGATGGTCGTTTAAATAATGCTCAGATACTTTTACATCACTGGCTTCAGTCTTTACTCCTTCGGGGATCATTGGTTGGTCTGAAACCAGAAGGAGAGCACCTGTAGGTATATGATTTGCAAAACCGACAATGAAAAGAGTTGCTGTTTCCATATCGATACCCATTGATCTGGTTGTGCGTAGATATTCCTTAAACGCACTATCGTGCTCCCATACGCGACGATTGGTGGTGTAAATTGTTCCGGTCCAGTAGTCGCGTTTGTGTTCGCGTATAGTGGTAGAAATAGCTTTTTGTAGATTGAAAGCAGGGAGGGCAGGTACTTCGGGGGGGAAATAATCGTTAGAGGTTCCCTCGCCTCTAATTGCTGCTATTGGTAATATTAAGTCACCAACATTATTCTTCATTTTTAAGCCTCCACATTTTCCTAGAAAAAGAGCTGCTTTGGGTTGAATAGCACTTAGCAGATCCATAATAGATGCGGCATTGGCACTTCCCATGCCAAAATTAATGATAGTAATGTTATTTGCTGTAGCATTTGGCATTGGACGGTCGTGGCCATGAATGGGGACATTATTCCATTCAGCAAATAATTCGACATAAGTATTGAAATTAACCAGGATGATATATTGTCCAAATTCATCAAGGTGAGTACCGGTATAGCGGGGAAGCCAGTTTTCTACAATTTCGAGTTTGGTCTTCATAGGCACTTTCTTTACAAAGGTAGCAAATCAAAAAATATAACCTAACTTTATCCATTAAATTTTTTCATGTGATTCAATTAAATCTACCTGATTTTGAACTCAAAACACGAACCGAGAATGGGAAAGTACAGGTTTATGATAGGGTTCGTCGTAAATTTGTTGCCCTAACTCCTGAAGAGTGGGTGAGGCAGCATTATGTTAATTTTTTAAATGTCTATAAGGGAGTGCCTATTTCTCATATCGCTGTTGAGAAACAACTCAGGGTAAATAATTTATCTAAAAGGGCCGATATAGTAGTGTTCAAGGGAGGTCAACAACCGGTATTGGCTATTGAGGTTAAAGCCCCAACCATTGAGATTAATGAAGATGTATTCTATCAGCTATTGCGATATAACATGCCTATGCATGTTGATTATCTTGGTGTTACAAATGGCCTTCGCCATGTTTATTGTAAAATAGATTATCAACTACAGAAAGCAGATTTTATTGAAGCGTTGCCCGATTATACGTATCTTTAATCAATGAATAATGATTTAAACCGATTGCTTTATGGATGAATTTTTTTCTAATATACCGCCCGATCTATACCGGTTTTTAATGGTGACGGTTTTTTCATTGCTAATTGGGTTATCTCAAAAAAATTTACATATTGCCAGGAGTGCTCAATTCTCGTTTGGAACAGATCGTACATTTACTTTTATTGGCCTTTTGGGCTACGTTTTATATGTTGTTGACCCGGTAAGTCTAATTTTATATGCAATTGGATTAATTATATTGGCTCTTTTTCTGGCGGTTAACTATTTCTATAAAATAGCAAAACTCTCCGATTATGGAATCACCACGATGATGATTGCATTGATAACTTATAGCCTGGCACCACTTGTGTTTAAACAACCTTTCTGGCTTTCTATCCTGGTAGTTGTAACAGTTGTGATAATTGCTGAGCTTAAAGAATCACTTACATCATTGTCTGAAAAGTTGAACAGAGGGGAATTTATTACCCTGGGAAAATTTTTGGCTATTGCTGGTATTGTTTTGCCTTTATTACCCGATACACCGATTGTTTCATACTTAAGTATCACCCCCTATAAGCTATGGCTTGCCATGGTTGTTATTTCATCTATTTCATATTTTAGTTATCTGCTTCGTAAATTCGTATTTAAGGATTCAGGTGTCTTGGTGACAGGGATTTTGGGTGGTTTATATAGTTCTACCGCCACGACCTTAATTCTATCTAGAAAGAGTAAAGAAGATGAAGATAATGCTCGTCAGTATGGTGCTGCAATTATTATTTCTTCCTCCATGATGTTCTTTCGGGTGTTAATTATCATGGCTATCTTTAATTTTACGCTGTTTTTATTGGTTTATCCATATTTTTTGGTTCTAATTGCATTATCTATTGCTTTGGGACTATTTTTCTGGCTCAGGGCTCGTCATACTGTTAAAGAGGTGAAGAGCGAATTAACAGATAAGAACCCACTTGAATTTAAAGTAGCAATAATTTTTACGCTTCTTTATTTGGGTTTTACTTTTCTTACCTATTTTACTATCCGTACTTTTGGAACAGGTGGATTGAATACACTCTCTTATATGGTCGGATTTACTGATATTGATCCTTTTTTGCTAAATCTTTTCCAGGGTAAATTCTCGATTGGAACCGATGCTATCGCAAGAGCAATTATGCAAGCTATTATTAGTAATAATGTTTTAAAGTATGTTTATGCTGTTTGTCTCGGCTCAAAACATAACAGATTAAGTCTGACTATTGGATTTGGAGCTATTGTGTTAGTAAATCTTGTTATCATCTTTTTAATATAACGATTCTGGCTGATATCCCATGGGGTTAGATCTGTCCGACAAACTGAGGAGATAGTCCACTTTCTCATTTCTACTGAAGCAGTCATTCCGGTCACGTGGAAAGAAGTTTTATTTAAACGTGAATATATTACTTGATTTTTTTAAATAATCGAAATGATGGAGCTTTATGTGGTCACCTTAGCAAGGACTATAAATACCCTGAACTTCCCTAAGGATTTTTCTCTTTTACGCTGAAGATATAAATATTCTAATACATGTCTTTTACTGAAAAAGGTATACAGTATAAACGTTTAAAAAAACACTGTATATGGGAATGAAAAGAGAAAGAGTTGAAAGAAATGTATCGGGTAAACGCTATTTTGTATACCCAGAAGAGGATCGAATCAGGATAGTGAAGGAACTGGAAAAAGGATCACTTTCTATAAAAGAAGTCATGCAGAAATACGAAGTTCTGGATGCGTCCACAGTTTTAAACTGGTTAAAAAGATACTCATCAGAATATCGGGAGAACTACATGCGAGTGCTCCTATCGGTTTCCGATCGAAGGCAAATAGCGTATAAGGTAGAATCAGGAGTCATGAGCATTGAGGAAGCCTCTACACGTTACAGGGTGCAACAAAGAACCATAAAAAGTTGGATAAAGTTGTATACTTGTATTCCTAAACTGGTGGACACTATGGCAAAGAACGAACAATCTCAATCAGGTTCATCCGAGCAAACAAAGGCATTACAGAAACAGATAGAACAGCTTAAGCTTAAGGTAGAAGCATTGGAGACCATGATTGATATCGCAGAGGATCAGCTGAAAATCGATATCAGAAAAAAACCTGGTACCAAGCAGTCAAAGCCATGAAAGAAAGCCATGCACAAGTAGGGTTCGGGCCACTTTGTATGCTGTTTGGTAAAACCCGTTATGCCTTTTATAAGAAAGGAAAGAATCAGCAAAGATGGCTGAATGAAGAACAAATCGTCTTGGAAATGGTCTCCATCATAAGACGGGAATTGCCTTGTACAGGTACCCCCAAGCTCTATCACATGTTAAGAAAAACGCTTCAGGATCATCACATAAAAATGGGCAGAGACTCCCTGCACCGGCTTCTTTGTGGAAATGGGCTGACAATAAGACCCAGGAAACGATATGTGGTGACAACCGATTCCAGACATTGGATGAAGAAATATCCCAACCTGATAAAGGATCTTGTTATCAATGAATCAGAACAGGTATGGGTCTCAGACATTACCTACATCCAGGTAGGGGAAGCATTTAACTTCTTATCGTTGATCACGGATGCTTATTCCAAACAAATCATGGGGTTTTGCCTTCACCCAACCTTGGAGGCTGAGGGCTGCATGAATGCCTTGAAAATGGCTTTGAGCCAGAAAATAAAATACGACATCAGCCATATCCATCACTCTGACAGGGGAGCCCAGTATTGTTGCGGTGACTATGTGGATTTATTACATACTGCAGGATTAGGGATCAGTATGACTGAAAACGGAGACCCTTACCAGAATGCCATTGCCGAAAGGGTTAATGGAATACTCAAGTACGAGTTTAGCTTAAACCGTGAATTTGCAGACACTACCCAAGCCCTTGAAGTTATTCAAAAGAGCATTAGGGCTTACAATGAGCTAAGCCCCCACATGAGCTGTAATTACCTTACACCGGTGCAGGCTCATCAAATGAAAGGGGTTCTGGAAAAGAAATGGAAACCGAAAGTAAAACAAAAAGAGAAAGAAGTATTATTTGATAGCGTTTAAAAAATGGTGCCATTTTACGTAAAACTATTTAAAAAATGTTTCAAATAAAATTACTAACTTTAATTTATTAGGAATGTATACTTATTTTAGTGAATTGATTTTTTACTGTATACTTTTTCTAGTAATACTACTTAAATGTGTATACCTATTTCAGTAAGGGACAAATAGGGGGATCTGTACCCCTTCTCTACCCGTTCTGTACCCGTTCTGTACGGGTAATGTACCCCTTGGGGGTAGAGTACCCCTACAGAACGGGTACAATAAAGGCATAGATCTCCTACTTTTAGGATTAGTTATAGGATTGCTGTTGAAATGATATCTGTTTTTATTTGGTAAAAAGATCAGCCGATACGGATTATGAATTTGTATCGGCTGAGAAACAGAAGATCTTATAGAAAAGATGTGAAACATTAATCAACCCAAAATAAGTTGTTTGTATAAAACATCTTTATCTTTTTGATCTTTTGGGATAAAAAATTGCTTATCGCAGTTCACGATGGAAAATAAGATTTCTCGCAACTGGACAGAATGACGGCTTCGATTGGAAAAGAAAACAAACACTCGCCCTACCTTTTTCGATAGATCCTGGGTGCATTTTATAAAACATAAATAAAAAAGACCGGTTATAGCCGGTCTTTTTTATTTAAAATAGAATGCTAATTATTTCTTAGCAGGAACTACTGGTTTATTTATGTCTTTAATCTGAAGTGTTGCAGGAGCAAGAAACTTTCCAGCACTAGCTAATTTAAATGCTTCTAATGCATGTTCTTTATCACCTTTTGCTTTTAAGGCTACACCTTTTTCATAGTAAAAACGGGCAACTTGTTCTTTTGCTGGGTTTTCAAAAGGAATTCCTTTTTCAATAGCAGCAAGAGCATCATCATATTCTTTCAATTTGTTATGAGAGAATGCAAGGATGTAATATGTAGTTGCATTTTTTGAATCGTATTTTAAAGCTTCCTCTGCTGAAGGAATTGCACTTTTAAAATCGCTTTTTACATAAGCAGCATTAGCTGTCTTCATATACTCACCAGCTAAAACTTCTTTTGCTCCCTTTACACTAACTGTATCTGAAAGTTTGGTTCCCAGTTCAATGATTTTTTGCATGGTAGCCATATTAAGTTCAGTAGCATTCTGCTTTCTGTAAATAACACCTTTACTAACAAGTGCCTTAATATTATTAGGATCAAGTTCAATAACTTTATCGAAATTAGTTAAAGCTGTTGCTAAATCATTTGCTTTGAAAGCATCAGTAGCTATTTTAGTGTAAATTTGAGGTATGATCTTCTTTGCTTTTGCAGCAGTTTCATTATCGCCATATTTTGTTGAAAGATCAATGGTCTTTTGTAAAGAAGCAAGCATATCAGCGCCTGTACTGGCTTTGTTTCCAATAATACCTACCGCAACTTTAAATTGTAACCCGGGAACAAATTTTTCGGCCTTGCCTCTAAGGGTATCAGCTTCTGTTCCTACTTTTGTGCCAAGGTCAATTACTTGTTGAAAAGATTCGGTTGCTTTAACAAAATCGTTTGTTTTAAATGCAGCAACACCTTGGTTAAATGCTTTTATAACATCTTCCTTAGTCTGAGCATTTCCCGCCATAGCAAACAGGAATAGGGCTGCACAAAGCAGTCCCGCAGATTTTAGCCTTTTCATTTTACTCATTTTCGTTCCGTTTTGTTGAGGTTAATACGCTTTGATTTCTTCTGGTTGTGGCAAATTTAATAATTCGATTGATATTATGAAATAATAAGCAACATTTAGGCCAAAAACTTTAATGTTTTTTTATATTTTTAACAACTCTGTTGTTGTCAATCAATTTTTAAAATGTTGATTTCTATTTGCTTTCTTCTTTTTAAGACAAATTTATTTTTTTTAGTGTTAAAAAGAAAATATTTTTTGCACGTTAATCCATGATTGATTTTTACTTTTTTATGTTCTTTCTGCATTCAAAATGTATGGATAATATTGATAAAATGCTTGTTACAATAGGTTATTTAATACTGAAGTAGTTTGTCTCCCCATTTAATAATTGTATTTTTAGATTGATTCGTCTAAAATGGTTTACTTTTGTAAATCTATTGCATGATGATGTTCATCAAATTATAATCAAATTTCAAATATTACGACGCAAAAGAATTTTCATGGCTTAGCGTAGAATTTATGGTTGATCCTTTTTTCTGGAAACGGCATATAATTATCAAATCTTTAAGGATGAGTTTACAATTTCTACAGGTATTAAATATTGTTGATCAATCATTTGATTCTTTTCAAACCGGACGATATCGCCTTTCGGTTCGGATAGCTGCTGATAGTATTTCATTTTGTATGTGTGATCCAGATAGAAATATGTATACTCAACTTGCCTCTTTTGTTAATCCGGCTTATAAAGGTGTTAGACGATTGGATAAACAGGTAGTTGAAGATATGTTTGATAAAATTGCAGCTATGCATCCATGGATAAATGGAAGATTTGCTGCTGTTAATATCCTATTTGAAGATTGTAGGTTTACGTTGCTCCCTCTTTCATTGTTTAGTTCGACAAATTATAAAACTATTTATGAGTTTAATTTTTTAAATACTTTTGGCGAAGAAGTTTTATTTCAGACACATACCATTGCCGATTTGGCAATGATTTATGGTGTTCCGATTGGACTGGCTCAGTTTCTTCAATATAAATACCCTTTCGCTCGATTTCATCATAGTAATTTTTCTTTGATGACTGCCTTTTTTAATAAATATCGAAATAATGAAAATAAAGGGCTAGCCTTAGTAAACTTTAGAAATGGAGCCATCGATCTGATGATTGTGCAAGAACGTAAATTAAAATTGTTGAATAGTTATACTTGTCAGACAAATGAAGACGTACTTTATTTTCTGGTGATGGCTATTGAACAGATGGGCTTAAATCCAGAAACTGCTGATGTATACTTATGTGGCGATATTGAAAAGGACAATAAATTGCATTTGCAGATACAAAAGTATGTGCGAAATGTTCGTTTGATGACACGAAATGATGACTTTAGGTATTGTTATGCCTTGGAGAAGTTAGAAAGCCATCGCTTTTATAATCTTTTAAATTTGAATTTGTGCGAATAATTAGTGGGTCCAATAAGGGACGAATTATAAAGACTCCAGCTAACTTACCTGTTCGGCCTACTACCGATCTGGCTAAAGAAAGTTTATTTAATATTTTAAATAATCATTTCGATTTTGAAGAACTCGATGTGTTGGATCTTTTTGCCGGTACCGGAAATATCTCTTATGAATTTGCTTCTAGAGGAGCTAAACGTATCGTTTCTGTCGATAATAATTTTAAGTGTGCAGAATTTATCAGAAAAGCTGCTCAGGAATATGGCTTTAATAAAATTATAGCTGTTCAACGAGCTAATGTATTCGTCTTTCTGAAATATCCTCAAGTTCCTTTCGATCTTATATTTGCAGATCCGCCTTACGATATGGAAGGAATTGAAACAATCCCTGATCTCATTTTTAATCAGAAGTTATTAAAGCCTGGGGGATGGTTGATTTTAGAGCACTCTAGTGCTAATAAATTTAAAGATCATCCATTATTAAACCAGCAAAGGAATTATGGAAGAGTAAACTTCTCTATTTTTTCACTGGATGATCCTGCAGAATTGAAGGAGCAGATTTCTGATCAGCCTGATTATGTATCGGATACTGATTTCCAACAGATTGAAGATTAATAATTTGTTTTAGTAGAAGCTCGCCGGGGAAGTTTGGTGTAAGGCTACTTAACTTTCCTTCAGCATCGAGTAAAACGAAAAACGGAAAACTGTTTATATTGAAGAAGTCTATTAATGCATAATCATCCGGTGCAAAGTAAAGTTGCATCGGATATTTTTTTTCTTTCCAAAATTTTGTGATCTCTTCTCTATTCTCATCCGTAGTTATACAGATGAATTTTGCCACGCCAAGGCTATCTGCAAAATGTGCAATATCAGTAAGTTGGTTTAAAAGATTTCTATCGGCCATCCCTTTAACTGAGAAGAACGAGATGTGTAAAGCTTTTCCTTTGAAGTTTGAGAGGCTAATATTATTTCCCTCTGGCGAGATAATCAAAAAATCAGGAAGAGATGTCCCTCGCTTTTTTACAAGGAGACTGCTTGCTAAATTACTTGCCAACTTACGGTTAAAGGGACTAGTAGATTTTTTAGCACCCTCATTCAGTAATTTATTTCCCTTTTGAGGTTCCAATTCTTCATTTTTAATCATGCTATACAGATTGCATAGCAAAGCCATTTCGCGAATAGGAAGACATGTCATTGACGAATCAACTGAAAGGGTCGTTAACAAATCAGTGTAATGAAGAGAATCCGGTATTCCTGAAAATAAGTTATATCGTGTTATTGAAGGTGGTCCAGATTTGAAATAAGACTCAAAGTTTTCAGAAACCAATGATTGAAAAGCAGGATTTTCTAAAGGAAGGTTGTCACAATGATAATAAGTATTTATTGCTGTTGAGAAGCTATTGGCTCTCGACATAGTTAAAAAGTGAATACGTAAAGATTGAACAATGTCTTTACAATACTTACTGTCAATTTTCAGAAGTCCTTTGTCGATAACCGCATTAAATTGTTTAATATTACTTGATGTAGGACGTCGGTTTGTGTGTTCAAATAAGAGCGATATTGCTGAATCGGAGACTATATCATATGCTTTGATTAAATCGTTTTGGGGTATTAATGGTCTACTTCCTGATGAGACTTGAAGGCTCTTTCCCGATTGATTTGAAAATGGAGTTAAATCAATAGAATAGTTTTGCCCCGGATCAAACAGTATTTGAGTACTATATTCATTTGCTGAAATATTTAGTAATTCAGTTTCTGTTAGTGGAATAGAAACATTGAAAGAACTATCGGCATTGGATTTGGTCTTATGGATTATCTGGCGTTCAAAACTTATATTATCCGTATATCTCCATATACGGATTGTCGTTTCTGGCTTCATTTTTAGTTTTCCCGAAATAGAGATCGGTTGTTGGCTAAATGAGTAGAACGGAAATAGAATAAGTAAAAAGAGAATGCACTCTTTCATCTGTAAATAATTTATTTTTATAGGTTGGAAAGAACTCGCATGTTAAATTTTCATTGGTCTGATTGGTTGTAAAACATGCTCGTTTCATAGTCCTATTTATTTCTGAGTGAAAATAGTGAGGCCTGTTTTTGGTTTATTCGGGTTTAATGAGTTTAACACCATCAGGTACAAATTGACTTGCATCACCATTATAGCGAACAATCTCTCTCACAATTGATGAGTTCAAAGAGGTGTGTTCCGGCTGTGTTAATAAAAAAATGGTATCAATGTCTCCATACAATTGTTTGTTTATTTGCCCAATACTTCTCTCAAATTCAAAGTCGGCAGAAGTGCGCAAACCACGTAATATGTATTTTGCCTTTACTAAACGACAGAAGTCAACAGTTAATCCATGATAACTCTGAACCTTTATTTTGGGTTCATTTTTAAACACCTGAGTTATCCACTTAATTCTTTGTTCGAGAGGGAAATATCCCTTTTTATCGGAATTAATGCCCACTGCAATGATGATTTCGTCGAATAGGGGTAAAGCTCTTAAAATAATCGATTCGTGACCTTTGGTGATAGGATCAAATGAGCCCGGAAATACTGCAATTTTTTTCATCGAATAGTTTTAATCTTGTTGTGTTAACGCTGTCTCTTCGTTTTCTAAATAAGAATTTATTACTTCGATAATAGAAGGATAAGTGTTTTTCATTATTTCAGTCAATCGACTTCTATCTATCCATTCCGCATGAGTAATGCCTTCTTCTTTTTGTGGTGTAGGTACCTTCTGTTGTATGGTTTTCATATGATACCACCAAGTGTGTTTGATGAATCGTTTACCTCTGTCGTCGTAAATATGCATCGTTCGTATCAATGGATATTGAATTTCCAGTTGATGAATATCCGTCTCTTCTTCTACCTCACGAACAGCAGCATCTTCTTTCTTCTCAAAAGCTTCAATTTTTCCTTTTGGTAAATCCCATTTGCCATATCTGAAAATAAACAAAATTTGTCCGAAAGGATTTATCACTAAACCTCCAGCTGCTTCAATTTCAGAAAACATTGACAAAAAATCTTGAAACATAAGTTTAGGATGGTGTGGACTAAACAGAATCAAACGCAAAGTAATCGGATCATTTACAAATCTTTGGTATTCAGTAATCATAGCTTTTTTCGAATGAGGATGGGCAAGGATGTCCTGATCTCCTAACCGGATATTCGAAATGTTTTGCGTAAGATAAATCGTTTTTTGGTTGATAAAAACTTTGTACATTTGCAATATGAAAATGAATGAAGAAACTGCTTTAGCTGTAGCTGAATTTTTATTGCAAATTAAAGCAATAAAATTGGATGTTAATAAACCATTTACATGGGCCTCGGGTTTAAAATCACCTATTTATTGTGATAATAGAAAGACATTGTCTTATCCCAAAGTTCGTACTTATATACGTCAAGAGTTTGTAAAGCTTATTAATGAAGCGTTTGGCACTGTTGATGTAGTGGCTGGAGTGGCTACCGGTGCTATTGCACAGGGCGCCTTGGTAGCACAAGAAATGGGCCTACCTTTTGTGTATGTTCGATCTTCGAAAAAAGGACATGGATTAGATAACCAAATAGAGGGTGTTATAGAATCGGGACAAAGTGTTATCGTCGTAGAAGATTTAGTTTCGACCGGACAGAGTAGCCTTGCAGCTGTTCACGCTTTACGTGAAGCTGGGTGCAATGTGAAAGGAATGGTTGCTATCTTTTCGTATAACCTGAAAGTTGCCGAAGAGAATTTCAAAGCTGCCGGTTGTATTTTGAATACATTAACTGATTATGAGCATCTGATTAAAAGAGCCCATGAACAAGAATATATTAAAGAAGCTGATTTAAAATCGTTAGTTGAGTGGAGAGAAAACCCTCAATCATGGTCTGATAAATTTATCGATTGATGAAAAAGTTTGAAAGTGAAAACGTTCAGTTGAATAGTTCGGCTGAGAATGTTTTTGAATATGTTGGCAATTTATCCAATTTTGGAAAATTTATGCCGGAGCAGATAACCAATTGGCATTCTACTGCTGATACATGTTCATTTACAGTTCAAAATATGACAACACTTAGTATGAAGGTTCAGGAGCGTGTGCCTTTTGAACGAGTCAATGTTGTCCCTGACGGAAAATCTCCCTTCGAATTCACTCTTCAAGTTTTATTAATTCCCATACGAACAGATCATTGCGAAGCAAAAATTGTTTTTAGTGCAGACTTAAATCCTGTTTTTAGTATGATGGCTTCTAAGCCCCTTCAGAATCTGGTAGATTTGATGGCTAAAAACCTGGAGAAAATTTATTCATAAAAAATGTTTTTCAAATGAGGGCCGGATACTATTCCGGCTTTTTTATTTTACTACGTTTTGAATTGATCTAACCAGCGAATTGATATTTTTCTTGTTTTAAGAAACAAGAAAGCGTAATTATATTTCCTTCTTTTTTTTATATTTGCATTACCTTTTTGTGAAGAGAATAACAATAACATTACTTATTATTTGTCTATTATTTAAGTAGGATAAAATTTTGTTTGTTATTTAACTTACTTGTTTATAGATTTATAAAAAAATAAAATGGGTAAATTATTTGATAAAATTGCTCAAGATATCCGATTGGTTGAGGGGTTGAAGGCCTGTGTAAATTGTGGTACATGCACCGCAATATGTCCTGCTGCAGAGTTTTATGATTACGAACCCAGATCCATTGTAGAAATTGTACAAAGTCGTGATGATGATAAGATAGAAGCATTGCTTTCTAGTGAGACTATTTGGTATTGTGGGGAGTGTATGTCGTGTAAAACCCGTTGCCCGCGTGGTAATACTCCTGGGCTAATTATAATGGCCTTGCGCGCCACATCACAGGAGATGGGCTATTTTGTAAATAGTGAAAAAGGACGACAACAATTATTATTGAAAAGAGTAATAGGTCATAACATACTGGAAACTGGATATTGTATTCATAATAAAGCAGTGGTGCCTGCACTACATCCCGAACAGGGACCTACTTGGGAGTGGGGTTATGAAAATATGCAATTGGTCTATGAAAAGATGGGAGCTAATCTTGATGGAGAAGGAACAGGAGCATTACGTAAAATTCCTAAAGAAGCACTTGCCGAATTAAAAGCAATTTTTGAAGTAACAGGTGGAACTAAACGATTTGAAATGATTGAGTCATATTCAAAGAAAGCTGCTCAGGATAGGGGTTTGGAATTTGGAGAAGGATTAGATAATGAATATGTTGCTGAACTAATTTCGGCTAATAATCAGAATCATTATAAACTATGAAACTAGAAGGAAAACGTCGACTTTGGCAAGACTACCAAAAGGAGGTTGCAGATGATAAATTTTTTTATGTCAGAAGCTGTATCCGTCAGACCTTCTTTCCTGGTTCCGAACGTGCTTTTGTCAAAATAATAGGAACAGAATTAGAAAGGGATATAAATGAAGATCCGGCACATACAAGTTGTACGGGAATTGGTTATCACACAGATATTGTTCCTTTTGAAACTACCCAAACGGTGGTTGCCCGTCAATTCTCTCTGATGACTGAAGCCGGATTAGAGAACTATGTGCCTTCATGTATTACCTCTTTTGGGTTGTATACTGAGATTTTGGAGACATGGGAGCATTTTCCATTAATAGAAGAGCAGATTCGTGAAAATTTATATAAAGCAACCAAAAGAACGTTTGTTAAACCAAAGAATCTGGCACATGCCAGTGATGTTATTTTTAAATTCAGGTATGAAATAGCAGCAAAGGCTAAGTATAAATTGGTTGATATTCATACCGGGCGTCCCTTAAGGGTTGTTGAGCACATTGGATGCCATTATTCAAAGATGTTTCCTAGTAAAGGTATCGGTGGAGCCGAATATCCTTACGTTCTTGCAGGTATGGTGGAAGCTTGGGGTGGCGAGGTGATTGACTACCCCGAACGTCGTCACTGTTGTGGATTTGGATTTAGACAATATTTGGTTCAAGCAAATAGAGGGTACTCTATTGCTTGTAGTCAGAAGAAATTTGAGTCAATGCAACCATATGAACCTGATATGATTATAACAAACTGCCCTGGATGTCCAATGTTTTTGGATCGATGGCAATATGTTATTGGCGAAATGGAAAACATCGCTTATGGTCCAAATGGTCAGATGATTCCGGTATTTACGTATGAAGAGGTTGCCGGTTTGGTATTGGGCTACGATCCTTGGGAATTGGGTTTACAAATGCATCAGGTTAATTGTGAACCAGTGCTCGACAAAATGGGCATTGAGTACGATCCGGAATTAAAATACAGAGGCAGTAAAGGTGAATTTCTAGGTGAACCGGTGTTACCTGAATTTTTTAAATGTTGTTAGTATGCTGAAAAGACATGTTGCTATTATTGGTGGAGGAATTTCAGGTATGGAAGCTGCTTGTATTATGGCAAAATCAGGACATGAAATTACAATTTTTGATGCTGGTGAAAAACTAGGTGGTCATGTAGCTAAATGGGATTTACTATTTCCAAATATGCGAAAAGGTGAAGAAATATTAGCTACACTTTTAGATCAACTACCTCAATCAATACATATTCTTTCTAACACCATTATTCAAAATATTGAACGAGGTAATGGTGGATATATTATTCATTCAGCGCTTATTGATAATATATTTGCCGATGCTGTTTTATTTGCCGGAGGCTTTGATACTTTTGATGCAACACGAAAAGAAGAATATGGATATGGAATTTATGATAATGTAATAACCTCTATTGAACTTGAAGATAAAATAAAGGAACATCATTTTACTACATCTCAAGGAACGCTACCCAAAAGAGTAGCAATGATACATTGTGTTGGTTCGCGGGATGAGAAGGTTTGTAATAATTATTGTTCAAGGGTTTGTTGCGTAACGGCTGTTAAACAAGCCATAGAAATAAAAAAAGCAAGTCCTGAAACAGAAGTATTTTGCTTTTATATGGACTTACGAATGTTTGGTCGTCATTTTGAAGAGCTTTATAGGGAGGCGCAAGAAAAATATGGTATTCAGTTTATAAGGGGGCGTTTAAGTGAGGCTTCAGAGAATAAAGATAAAACTATAATTGTTAAAGCTGAAGATACACTTTTGGGTAAACCATTAAAAATGACTGTAGATCTGATGGTTTTAATGGTAGGAATGGAATTATCTAAATCAATTGTTCCTTTGGTAGAAAAGATGCAACTAGAAGTTGGTATGGATCGATTTATAATGCCGCTTGATGAACAACTGTATCCAAATAAAACTAAACAGGAAGGTGTATTTGTTACAGGCACATGCACTGGCCCTAAAAATATACCAGAGACATTGAATGATGCCAGATCTGCAGCATTAACAATCATGAACTATTTTGATCAACTGTCCAATAAAAACTAAAATGAGCAAATTTGGATTTACCATATTGAAGGATCAACAGCTTGATTATGATAATCTTTCAAGAGAGTTGGCTCTCCATATTCAAAAAGCAGAACCTTCCATATCTAGTTGTATGTCGTGCGGAAGTTGTGCTGGAAGCTGTTCTGCTTCCCGGTTTATTCAGTTTAGTTTCAGAAAGTTAGTGATCAATATTCAACGTGGTAGTGACAAGCAGATTATAAATGAGTTACAAAAATGTATGCTTTGCGGAAAATGCATGCTGGTTTGTCCACGAGGTGTTAATACCCGAAACATTATGTATCAGTTAAGGAAAGTCCTAAACGAAAAAAAACATCATGAAGTTTAACCCTTTTGTCATTCCCTTTTGTCTGGGATTAGCATTTTTGCTTATATTTCTGATCATCAGATTTATTGGCTGGGTTAAAAAAATGCCCGAAGCCGATCAGTTACGCTTTCGAAAAGGCCTTTTTAGCCTGAAGCTCTTTTCCGCATCTCGCGAGATCGTAATGGAAAGTCTTTTACATCGAAGAATCTTTATGCGAAACATTGTGTTAGGTTATATGCACATGAGTTTTGCTTTCGGATGGTTTATGTTGATATTAATCGGTAATATTGAGGCTCGATTTTACGCTGGAACCGAAATTAACCCTCCATATTATCCTATTTTCTTTAAGTTTTTTGTTCATGATAAGTCGAGTATACCGGGTAGTATGATCTTTACTTTTTTTATGGATTTTTTCTTGTTACTGGTATTATCCGGGTTGGTGCTTGCAATGGTTAAACGTTTTTTCTCCAGCGCTTTTGGACTAAAAAAAAGCACTAAGTTAAAGGTTCGAGACAAAGTTGCTTTATTTGCACTGTGGTTTATTTTTCCTAGTAGGCTAATTGCTGAGAGTTTATCTTCAGAAATTCATCATACAGGTGGATTTTTAACTGGATCTGTTGGCTATATGCTTGGATATCTGTTTCCTGCTGAAGCTTTTTTAATTCCTGCATGGTGGACTTATTCTTTTGCTTTAGGCCTCTTTTTTGTACTTGTTCCCTGGACACGGTATATGCATATCCCTTCTGAGATCATGCTTATTTTTATGCGTCATTTTGGAGTGAAAAATACTGATACAAATGAGAGCTTTGCACAGGCTGAAATTTACTCATGTTCCCGGTGTGGTATATGTCTTGATCAATGTCAGCTTGCAACAGTTACCGAACACAGAACCCCACAACCTTCATATTTTTTTCAAACTATTCGAAATAAGGATACTAGCGACCATGATCTCCACGATTGTTTGTTATGTGGCAGATGCGCAACAGCCTGCCCTGTTAATATTGATACCGTAAACCGAAGATTATATAGTAGAAAGGTGGCGAAAGGAATTGCGAGTGGTGATTTTGATTATCTGCGTAACGAGAAAGTTAAATCAGCCAAAGTGGCATACTTTGCTGGATGTATGGGGCATTTAACTCCTTCGGTCATTCAATCGATGAAAATGATTTTTGAGGAGAGCGATACCGATTATACTATGATCGATGTAGATGGATCGGTTTGTTGTGGTAGACCCTTAATGATGAGTGGCGAAATTGATTCGGCTAGACAGTTGATGAAACATAATGAGGAATTGATAAATAATTCCGGAGCTA
The DNA here is from genome assembly GCA_013390605.1 of Bacteroidota bacterium. Taxonomy (GTDB): domain Bacteria; phylum Bacteroidota; class Bacteroidia; order Bacteroidales; family Cfx3-03; genus Cfx3-03. The sequence continues at coordinate 664,037 of JACAUB010000001.1, forward strand.
CAATCTTGGTTACTTCATGTCCAATCTGTTACAAAGTATTCAGAGAAAACTATTCTTTATCCGTTAATGTCTTTCATCATACTGAGTTTATTCATTCTTTAATAAAAAAAGGCAAAATAGAAGTTGAAAAAACAGCACATGTTTATGCATATCACGATCCCTGTGAATTAGGACGAGGAAGTAATATTTATAATGAACCACGTGAGGTGCTGAAACATCTGGGTCGTTTGCATTCCGGAAAAGGTAAAGGAGAGGAGGCGCTTTGTTGTGGCGGAAGCTTAGGCAATTTGCTTTTAAAAAGCGAGGAGAGAAGAAAAATAGCCTTTGATGCCGTTTCTCATTTAGTGGATGGTATTGCTGATGAATTAATTACGGCTTGTCCGCTTTGCAAAAAGACATTTGCTCAGGTTTCAACAGTAGGGGTGAAGGATATTGCAGAGGTTGTTGCCGCATCATTGGTGAAAGACGATAAGAAAAAATCAGCTTCCAGCGCTAATGTGGAAGTATCATCATATTAAATTCTATTTTGGGTTTAATAGGCATTATTTCTCGAAGAGTATTGACAAGATTTGTACTTTTATTTGTTTAATATTGCTGTTACTTTTTCGTTTGTGTGCCTTAAGATTTACTGAAAATCGAAGCGTAATTTTCAAAGTCAGAATAGAATTAATACTACATTGAATAGTTATATGTTTTTTGTATACTAATTAATGTCTGGATTTGGATATAAGTGCTTTATGTAGAATAGATTATCTAAAAGTGATTTTGCTATTTTGATCATAGGTATTATTAATTTCAAGTTTTTGGAATGAAATTATCAATTACATATTTTTTGTAATTCAAACTTTTATTAACCAATGTTGTTTTGAAAAATAGTATTCACTATTTCCCTGACATTTTATATTAAAATCAGATTGTGTTTTTTTAATCATTAGGTTACTTCAGGTTGATTTAGCAGATTGTCGTTTTTTATAAATCCAGTATTCGTATTGTTAAATATAAATGAAAGATAAAGACATTCTTAAATTCTATTAAGATGAAAGATAGCGATTTAGTCATATCAAAGCAAGATATAGTAGTAAATCTAGAAGGTAAAACCATTCTGGTTGTTGACGATATTGATATAAATATCGAACTTATCAAAGAGATTTTAGATGGAACTAATATTAATATTATAGAAGCACATAATGGACAGCAAGCTATTAATAGTTGTTTGCTGGATCAGAATATTGATGTTGTTTTGATGGATATACAAATGCCCATCATGAATGGATATGAGGCGATGAGACAAATAAAAAAATTATGTCCTGAACTTCCTATTATCGCACAAACCGCTTATGCATTTGCGGAGGATATAAGTAAATGTATGGCTGCCGGATTCAACGATTATATAGCGAAACCGTTTGACCAAAATAAATTAATTGAGATTTTATTAAAGAATTTTAATTAAGAACTCACTAAATTGAATTAATGCTTATAAAACATAGGCAACCTCTTTAATGTTGCAGACATAGTTACTCCCATTTTTACCTTCTAATAATAGTTGTCCGTATGCTGAGATTCCGTTAATTTTTGCAGTCAGGATACTTTTATCTATTTTATATTTATGCCACTCCCCAAAGCGATATAATGCATCAATATAATTTTGTTTTATGATTCCATCTTGATGATTTGCTAGTTGGTTATATCTGTAGTTTAATGCGTTATAAATTGCCGGTAAACAATCTTTGAGGTTGATTTCTTTGCCTGTTAAGTTCTTAATGGATATTGGATTAGGAGCATCACTTTTAAAAGTAGATTGGTTTACATTGAGGCCTATTCCAACAATAGAATCTGACAAGCAGTTACCAGTAATGCTATTTTGAATAAGTATTCCACAGATTTTTTTATTTCCAACATAGATATCATTGGGCCATTTTATTTTGATGATTTCGTGGTGTTCCTGTAGTATGCTTTTAAGAAAGTCTATTATCCCTAATGACATGGCTTTACTTAACTGAAATTGATCGCTGGGACTGAGAAAAGTAGGGTAAAGAATAATACTAAAAGTGAGATTTTGAAAGGGCTCACTTTCCCATTTGTTTTGGTCTTGACCTTGTCCTGCTGTTTGATTATATGCTATTATGACAGTTCCTTCAATTTGTTTTTTAGATCGAAGCAATTTGTCAGTATAGATATTTGTAGATGCAGTTTCCTCAATTTCAATGATATGACTACCTATAATTTGTGTGTCCATTAGAATAGTGCTTTTATACAAAGTTATAATTGATCTTGGTATAAATCTTGATAAGAATGAGTCATCAACAAATAATAAAAAATAATAGGTGTTGTTTTCTACAACTTATTGATTTTCGGCAATAATCCATCCGTTTTTACTTTTGGGGGTTGCTTATTTTGTTTAACTTTGTAAATTGATTTTGTAAAATAACCGAATGATAAAAAGAAATTCAGAAAGATCAGAGTCAGCCATGTTAGCTGATATTGTGATTAATGCTATACAAGAGAAAAAAGGCGAAAGGGTTGTCAAAATTGATATGCGCCCTATAAATAGTCCAGTTGCAGATTTCTTTATCGTGTGTCAGGGCAATAGCCGTGCTCAAGTTGAAGCAATTGCCGATTCTGTAGAACATGAAGTTATTGGTTCTATAGGGGTACGTCCCTCTTTTATAGAAGGTAAAGAAAATGCAGAGTGGATGTTAATTGACTACTTTGATGTTATTGTACATATCTTTCAACCTGAAGCGAGAGGTTTCTATAAACTGGAGAGCTTATGGGCTGATGCTGATTTAACCGAAGTAAATGAGCCTGTTTCAGGTGTAATTATGAATGGTGCTACTACTAAAACTGCGAAACCAAAGGTTCGCAAATCTAACAAATTGAAAGCATAATTGTTATCCGATAAAATATAACTGCAATACAAAATGGCAGACGAAAATAATAAAAAACCGATCATTCCGGGAACTAACGGAAAACTTCCTAAACCTAAGTTTAACTTCTATTGGGTTTATATTCTTTTGATAGGTGTTTTCCTTGCGATGACTTTCTTTAACTTTAATAGTACCACTAAAAAGATTGAGTGGGCCGAATTTAAAGTATTGATCGAGAAACAGTATATCGATAAAATTCAGGCTGTAAATAAAGATTATGCCAGAATTTATATTAAAAAGGATAGCCTTAAACTAGATCGGTTTAAGGATGTACAGAATTCAAAAGGATTTGGTACAGATTCTCCACAATATACTTATAAATTTGGGTCGTATGACTCCTTTAAAAAGGATGTTACTGACGAACAAGTAAACCTGAAGAATCCGGTTTATATCGAAAATGTAGATGAAAAGAATTGGGCTGGTGACTTTTTAAGTCTCGTTTTCCCAATCTTGTTACTCATTGTTGCTTGGTTTTTTATCATGCGAATGATGAACAAGGGGTCAGGTGGTGGTGGCCAGATTTTCAATATTGGAAAATCAAAAGCACAACTTTTTGATAAGGATACAATGGTTAATATCAATTTCAATGATGTTGCTGGCTTACAAGAAGCCAAAGTTGAAATCATGGAGATTGTTGATTTTCTAAAGAATCCCAAGAAATATACTCAACTTGGGGGGAAGATTCCGAAAGGTGCATTATTAGTAGGCCCTCCGGGTACTGGTAAAACATTATTGGCGAAAGCTGTTGCGGGTGAAGCTAAAGTTCCATTTTTCTCACTTTCCGGATCCGACTTTGTTGAGATGTTTGTAGGTGTAGGCGCCAGTAGAGTTCGTGATTTATTTAAGCAAGCTAAAGAAAAGGCTCCCTGTATCATTTTTATTGATGAGATAGATGCAATAGGAAGGGCTCGTGGAAGAAATTCATTTACCGGTGGTAATGATGAAAGAGAAAACACATTAAATCAGTTGCTTACTGAAATGGATGGTTTCTCGAGTAATAACGGTGTAATTATTTTAGCAGCAACTAATAGAGCAGATATTTTAGATCGTGCGCTTTTACGTGCAGGTCGTTTTGATAGGCAGATACATGTTGAGTTACCAGATATAGAAGAACGTAAAGCAATTTTCGAAGTTCATATGCGGGGACTAAAGCTTGAGGGTTCTGATACAAATGTTGAGTTCCTTGCAAAGCAGACTCCCGGATTTTCTGGTGCTGATATTGCTAATGTATGTAACGAAGCGGCCCTTATTGCAGCTCGTAAGAATAAAGAAATTATTGAGAAACAGGATTTTATTGATGCAATCGACCGTATTGTTGGTGGATTAGAAAAGCGTAATAAAATTATTTCTCGTCATGAAAAAGAGGTGATTGCTTACCATGAGTCAGGCCATGCCGCTGTGAGCTGGTTATTAGAACATGGACATCCTCTTGTCAAAGTTACGATCGTCCCTCGTGGAAAGTCTTTGGGTGCTGCATGGTATCTGCCTGAAGAACGTCAGATTACTACTTTTGAACAGATGTTTGATGAGATGACTTCTGCAATGGGAGGTAGAGCATCGGAGGAAATATTCTTCGGGAAAATATCTACAGGAGCTTTAAGCGATTTAGAAAAGGTGACAAAGCAGGCCTATTCAATGGTTGTATATTTTGGTCTAAATGATAAAATTGGCAACATAAGTTATTATGATTCATCTGGACAACAAGAATACACGTTCACTAAACCATATAGTGAAAAGACTTCTGAAATTATTGATCAGGAAATAAGGAAACTTATTGAAGCTGCTTACGACAGAGCCAAGGAGGTTATTATTGCCAATAGAGAAAAGTTGGAATCGCTAGCACTTCAGTTGCTCAAAAAAGAGGTTATCTATCGTGAGGATCTTGAAGCTATTTTTGGTCCACGTCCTTTTGAGGAAGAACGACTATTAATTGAAAATGGCGATGCTAAACTTGAAGAAAAAGCTGAAGAATCTGAACTACCTGAAATAAAACCGGTTCAAACTCTACCTCAAGCTGAAGCACCTTCTGATCACCAAACTGAAAATCCGGCTTAACAGGGATCCTATGGAAGAGTCAACGTCCAAGGAAAAGATGCTCAAAAGCATTCGAAATGCACTTATTCATAAATCTGAACCTCCTGTGGTAGTTGGAAATCCAGAGAAAAAGATTTATGTCCCAATTACCGAAACATTGGATATTGCTTTTGCCGAAGAGTTTACAAAGGTCAATGGGAATTTTGTTTATTGTGAGGATATTCCTACATTGATTGATAACCTTAAAGCAATATTCCTTGAAAATAATTGGTCTGCTGTTTTTACTGCTGACCCTCAATTGGAAAAGGTTTTAAAGGCTGCTGAAATTCCTTGTTCTACTTCTCCAAATGATTTCTTGAAAACAAAGGTTGGTGTAACCTTTTGTGAATCATTGGTTGCCAGGGTTGGAGCCATTGTAATATCATCTAAGCAAACCGCTGGGCGTAAGTTGAATATTTACCCTGAAACGCATGTTGTTGTAGCTATGGCCTCTCAAATAGTGCCTGATATACAGGTCGCTTTAAAGGTTTTACGTGAAAAATATGCAAATCAATATCCCTCATTGGTTAGTATCATAACAGGCCCAAGCGTTTCTTTTGGAATTGAAAATCTTAAAGTAACCGGTGCTACCGGAACACGGAATTTATTTGTATTTCTTGTTGATGATTCACCTGAAAACCAGTAAGATGGAAAATGAAAATTGGGTAAAAGTATTTAGTTCAAATCAGGAATATCTTGTAGAAATAACCAAGAGTATTCTTCAAGATGAAGATATTGATGCTGTTATCATCAATAAAAAAGATTCAGCTTATCTTTTTGGTGAGTGTGAATTGTACGTCGAAAAGGAAAATGCATTGGTCGCATTAAATTTAATCAGTAAAATTGAAAGTGAATAATTTTGTACAACGATCTCTTACGGGGACTGTATTTGTTGCTGTTCTGGTAACCGCTATTATAAGTACTCAGCTTATTTTCTCCGGTCTTTTTTTTATAATTACGATGTTGGGCTTGTTTGAGTTCTATAAATTATTGAAAAATGGGGGCCGACAGCCGCAAGCGAAACTTGGAATGGTTTTAGGGGCTTTTACCTATCTCGGTATAGCCGCATTGTCAACCGAGTTGTTGGATAAACGATTTTTACTTCTTTTATTACCCTTTGGAATGCTTGTTTTTATTGTTGAACTATATCGCGACAAATCTGCCCCATTTGAGAATATTGCATTAACGTTATTGGGCGTTTTATATATTGCAGTTCCATTTGGGTTGTTGAATTTTTTATATTTACCTACCAGTAATTTTTTCTATATATTACTCTTGTCCTATTTTGTCCTTTTGTGGATAAATGATACCTTCGCTTATCTTTTCGGAATGACCTTTGGAAAGCATCGCCTTTTTGAGCGTATATCTCCGAAAAAATCATGGGAAGGGAGTATTGGAGGAGGATTAACAGCTATCTTGACAGCTTGGTTTTTATCACGATTTGAGTTATCAATTCCTTTTATTCATTGGGCCGTTATAGCTTCAATTATTGTGGTTACAGGAACACTAGGGGATTTGGTCGAATCTATGTTAAAACGGAGTCTTCAAATTAAAGATTCTGGAAATATTTTACCTGGGCATGGTGGAATACTGGATCGCTTTGATGCAGTATTGGTTTCAGCACCAATTGTATTTGTTTATGTTGAATTATTTGTAAAATAAAAGATAATGAAGATTCATAAGGAGGGTTACCAGATTATTTTGGGTGCATTTGCATTAACGGCTGTTGTCATTTTTTTATCAGCATGGTTTTTAAGCGGAATACCAGTATTGAACTATTGCATAATTGCCGCAATCATACTTTTCTTTGCTTTTATCGTTCGATTTTTTCGTTACCCGCAAAGGCTGATTAGCTTTGGTGTAGATAATATTGTATGTCCTGCCGATGGTAAGGTTGTCGCTATAGAAGAGGTAGAAGAAAAAGAGTATTTCAAGGATAAGCGTATTCAGGTCTCCGTTTTTATGTCTCCAAATAACGTACATGTTAACTTTTTCCCAATAGCAGGAACTGTGGCATATTCAAAATATCATAAAGGGAAATACTTAGTGGCTTGGCATCCAAAATCAAGCGAATTAAATGAAAGAACTACTGTTGTCGTAAAGGGCGAGCATGAATTATTAATGCGCCAGATTGCCGGAGCTGTAGCACGGAGAATTGTTTGTTATGCAAGAGAAAATCAAATTGCGACACAGGGTGGAGAGATGGGGTTCATTAAGTTTGGCTCTAGAGTAGACTTATTTTTGCCACTTGGTACTATTATTGATGTGAAAATTGGGCAAGTTGTGACTGGTAGAACTACTGTTATTGGTCGTTTTCAATAATTTTTTTAACAATACATTAACAAGATTGATTCGCTTTATGAGCTAGAAGGTCAGTAAATTTGTTTTTAAACATTAAACCCTAAAAAAATATTAAAATGAAAAAAGTATCATTATTCTTCTCTGTATTAGCTTTTGTAAGTTTTGTTGCTATTACTCCTGCTTCAGCCGCAACTCAGGATAATAAACCTAAAACAGAACAAAAAGTAGAAAAGAAAGCTTGTTGTGCAGATTCTAAAAAAGCAGCTTGCTGTAAGGATTCTAAGAAATCAGCTGACTGTAAAGCTTGTCCTAAAGCAAAGGCAAAAGCTGCTGCTCCAGCACCAAAAAAATAAAGCCAACTTTTGGTATAAAAAAGCCTCCCATTGGGAGGCTTTTTTATGACTAGTTTTTTCTTTCCAAAAGTGATAATAACTCTGTAAGATGTGTTACTCTGTACGTAGACATTTGATCAACTCTTTCAGTGTTCTTGGGATCATAAAAAATGGTATCCATTCCAATAGATGTAGCACCTAAAATATCTACTTCAAAATCATCGCCAATCATAATACTTTCAGTTACTTTAGCACCTGCTTTTTCTAAAGCATAGTTAAATATGCGGTTATCAGGTTTTTTACTGCCAGCTTCTTCAGAGGTGACAATGCAATCAAAATAATCATTTAATCCGGCATATTCCATTTTTACTTTTTGAATCTCTTCAAAGCCATTGGTGATAATATGTAGATGATATTCGTTTTTTAACTGCTCAAGAACTTCAATCGTTCCTGGCATTAGTATTCCTTTGCGGGGACTGATGAAAATGTATTCCTCAGAAATTTCATTGGCAAGTGCTACATTGTTTATTCCGAAATCATTTAGTGTGATGATAAAGCGTGTGTCTCTAAGTTCTTCTTTGCTGATTTTATCATTTCTATATAAATCCCATAAACGATCGTTGTGTCCGATATACGTTGTAGTAAAAGCTTCTAGTGAAGGTATTCCGTTCTGTTCTAGTGAAAACTTTGTAAAAATCTCTTTAAAGGTTTCAATAAAATTACTGTCAAAATCCCATAGTGTTCTGTCGAGATCAAAAAATAGATGTTTGTATTTCATTTGTAATTTGATTATTTTGTGTAAAAGATCGCATTTAACTTGCTTGAAATAGTTTGTTGTATAGCTGGTTTTGTTGCTTGTTTGGATCTTTTATTGATTGAACTAATTATTCTACAAAAGTAATATTTTATGAATTAATAAAGAATGTTAGAAAAACAACAAAATAAAAAAGGCGATATTATTGACTTTCCATCATGCTTAATATTATATTTGTGATATCATATTAATATCAAAACAAATCATCATGGAAAAAGAAATTTATCACCGTCCTCTTTCAGGTTATGTGGGACTTTTGTTGACCTTAGCTTTACTAGGTAGTGGAGCAGGTGTTCTGTTTATTGCAAATGAAGCTGTATTCCCATCCATTTTAGGAGGTCTTTTATTAGTTTGTGGATTTATAACTTTTGGCGGTTATCTTGTTATTAATCCTAATGAAGCATCAGTATTGATTTTGTTTGGAGACTATGTGGGCACCGCAAATGAAAATGGTTTTTATTGGGTAAATCCTTTTTTTGTTAAAAAGAAAATATCACTACGCGCGCGCAACCGTGATAGTGAACCTATCAAGGTTAATGATAAGTTGGGAAATCCAATAATGATTGGTATTGTTTTGGTTTGGCGTGTACAGAACACCTTTAAAGCTTCTTTTGAAGTAGATGATTATGTTCGTTTTGTAGAGATACAAAGTGAATCGGCCATTCGGAAACTTGCAGGTCATTATGCTTATGATAATTTTGATGAAGAGCAAAAAGAGATTACGCTTCGTTCGGGAGGAGAAGAGGTTCATGTTCAGCTTGAAACAGAATTGTCAGAACGTCTTTTAATTGCAGGAATAGAAGTGATAGAAGCTCGGATTACTTATCTGGCTTATGCGCAAGAGATTGCCGGAGCAATGCTTCGTCGTCAACAAGCAACAGCAATTGTTGCTGCCCGATTTAAAATTGTAGAAGGTGCTGTATCAATGGTTGAAATGGCTTTAGATCAATTATCAAAAAAGCATATTATCGATCTTGATGATGAACGAAAAGCCGCTATGGTTAGCAATATGATGGTCGTACTTTGTTCTGATAAAGATGCCAGTCCGGTTATCAATACAGGAACGTTGCAACAATAGATTATGCCAAAAAAATCATTTGCTTTACGAATAGATGAGGTGATTCTAAATGCTGTAGAGAAGTGGGCTGCAGATGAATTTCGCAGCACCAATGGTCAGTTGGAATGGATCATTTCGAGGGCATTGAAAGAGTCGGGTCGTCAAAGAAAGCGCTCGAAGAGAAATGATATAGACGAAACTTCAGTAAAATGAGGAGTGCTTTTCAAAGATGAAAATGAATAAAACAGGGAGCTGAGGCGAAAGAATTCGTTTCATTATTCCCAATTTGAACTATCATTTTGAAAAAGTGAAAAATCTACAGAAAGCATTGCTGCATCTATGAATAGATTTTTCTCAAGTGCTCGAAATAACGATGTTTTAGCCTCTCAGCTTTTAGAACAATGAATCCTCCAACTTCTTTCGTCTGATCATTTATTTTCAATTAAACTAAAATGACAAAGCAGGAAAGATCATGATCTCGCCTGCTTTGTCATTTTAGAAAAAAATGCTTTATTTTACCATGTCACCAATACCCATGTCCTTAATTTTGGCCAATTGGGTTAGCTCCATGATTTTTGCTTTTGGAATCTTACCAGTAATTGAAATGAGTGAAAGTTCTTTCCCTTCTCTAACGTAGATAACAAATTCTGAGATCTGATCTTCGCCTAATGGTTTAATACAAATTCTAACATCTGTACCTTCGCTTTTATCTGAGATATTCATTAATTCCTTATATCCTTCGTTAAGAATTGGAGTGATAATTTTATTGATATCAGCTTGTTCTTCAGGTGTTAACTTTTCGCTTGAAATGATACGCATGCTTTCAACAGCTGCGGCTATGTCTTTTAGCCCTTCGTTATCTCCATTTATCATGGACATCATATCTTTCGAAATATTGACAACAGTCATTTTTTTGTTTTCGCTCAATTTACTGCATAGATCAGCTATTTTTGATTGAGCCTGAACGGAGCCGGCAAATAAAAATAGTGCTACCAGGAATCCGATGGATGTGAGTTTTGTTAGGTAAGTTTTCATGTTTATTAATTTTTAAAGGGTTTAACAGAGGTGATAACTTGTATTTTATCTTATTGTAAATTCAATTTCTTTAATTTTTTGGATCTTTCTTTATTATAGGAACCGTTAAGTTCGGAAGGTATTTATTCATTAAGTCGAAGTATCTGAATTTTTGTAAAGCATGGTTGATATCGTCCATCTTGTCAAGTGGAGCTAACGAACTTTTAATGGTATTGTCGATATTTGTATTCGGCACCTTTTCATCCTTCAACGCAAGTATTGTTGAGGGGTGGTCACCAATAATTGTTCGGGCAGGCTTACTTTTCTCAGGTTCTTCTTTCTTTGTCGACTTTTTTGTCTCTGATTTTTTTTGTGAAACAGATTTCCCATACATAGAATCGTGCTGCTTAGTTATCACTGCCAATGGATGTAGTTCTTTTTGTGTAGTTGGCAAATGTATCGTAAATAGAAGTAGAATAGTTGCAGCAGTAGTGAGTCCAAGGCCAATGGTCCACCAAAAACTTTTCTGATGATGTGCCTTTTTTGAGACAGGCATTCTCTTAGCAGACTCATTTTCAAAATAGGTAAATAGTTTTTTGTAAGCTTTCCATTCATCTGGAAGAATAGAAGTCTTGAGAAAGAAATCTTTCAACTCCATCTCCTCACTCAATGAAGATTCTCCTTCAAAATACTTATCGAGTAAATCCTGAATATGCTTCTTGTTCATGGCGTTCAAAGTTTAATATTGCTTCTCGCACATTTTGTCGTGCCCGGCATAAGATAACTTTTGTGTTGTTTTCACTGATGTTGAGTGCTTCAGCGATTTCAGATAGTTCGTAACCCTCCACATCACGCAAATGAATTACTGTTCTTTGTTGTTCGGTTAGATTGTTAATCGCCTGATGGATCAATTGTGATTGTTCATTACGTTCCAGCAAATCTGTATTTGAAGAGCTTAAGCTGTTCTCGTGTTTTGAATCCAATCTTTCGTTTTTCAACCTTTTCGATTTCAGTACATCGAGACATAAATTCCTGGTCATGGTAAAGGCAAAAGCTTCTGCATTTTTAAGTTTTGGAATCTCTTCTTTTCGTTGCCATAACTTTAGCCATACATCCTGAGCTATATCAGCGGCATCGTCACTGCTGTTGAGCAGTCGTAATGCAAGTCGATATAATTTATCGCGGAATGTATTTTGCCAGATCTCCATCTTTTTTTAGGTCTCTATTTGTATGACGAATGAACTAAAAAATAATTACACTAAATTAAGTGAAATATTATCATTTATTTTTATGATGATCATATATTCAAGTATAGTAGTTATTGAGAAATGGTTAATTTTTCTGTATTTTTGCCTTAACCGATTTCAATAATCTATGTAATCACTCACAAAACAAACAACCTATGTTTAAAGGACACCCCAAAGGACTTTATGTTCTGTTTTTCTCTAATATGGGCGAGCGGTTTGGTTATTATACCATGCTTGCTATATTTACCCTCTTTCTTCAAGACCACTTTGGCTGGGATGCTACGCAGGCTTCCTGGTTATATGGTACTTTTTTAGCTGCCATTTATTTTGCTCCATTGTTAGGTGGTATTATTGCTGATGCCTGGCTTGGTTATGGCAAAACCTGTACGCTTGGAATTATTACCATGGGCATTGGATATGCCTTGCTTTCGCAAACAGGCGCAAGCCCTACTCCAATGTATATTGCATTAGCTGTTATTGCTTTAGGCGTTGGATTATTTAAAGGTAATCTCGTTGTTATTGTAGGTAACTTGTATGAGAATTCTAAAATTGGTCATCTTCGCGATGCCGCTTTTAATATTTTCTATATGGGTATTAATATTGGGGCTATGTTTGCGCCACATGTTGCCAGATTCCTGAAAAATCTAATGATGGAACGTTCCGGATTTACTTATGATTCAGCAATCCCAAAGATTGCCAATGACTTGATTGCAGGGCATACTGTGACTACTGAAAATCTTGGTAAAATCCAAACGATGGCTCATACTACAGATTCTGCTAGTCTGGTTCAGTTTGCTCATAATTATGTAAATGCGCTTTCTCATGGATATAACTGGGGGTTTGCAGCTGCAGGTGTTTCTATGTTAATTAGTATTCTGATATTCTTAGCTTTTCGTAAGTATTATAAAGAGGGTGATTATCTGCAAAAAGATAAAATTAAAACCGGCGATGCTGTTGAGCTAACTCCTAAACAAACGAAAGACAGAGTCATTGCACTTCTACTGGTTTTTGTGATTGTTATCTTCTTTTGGATGGCATTCCATCAAAACGGTTCAACATTAACCTTCTTTGCAAAGAATTATACCAATCTTGTAGCAGGTAAATTTACATTTCTGCTCTTCTCTATTCCTAATTTATTGGCCATCTTCTCTGTTATTCTAGGTATGGTTGCAGTGATTAATAAAGAGACAAACCTAAAGTTCAAACTTGCCGGTGGTGCATTTGTATTAGCCGGATTGGCTATATTGGGTTATAATCTGAGCAATATGGGTGATAGCAATATGATTTCTCCTGAGTTATTTCAGTCTTTCAATCCTATGTTTGTTGTGTTCCTTACCCCGGTTATTGTTGCCTTCTTTTTATGGCTTCATAATAAAAACACCGAACCTTCAGCGCCCAGTAAGATTGGAATAGGGATGGTTATCACTGCCATTGGATTCTCTATTATGTTATATGCCTCATATGGCCTACCCAGTGTAAATGATTTAGGTGGAAATGCAGTAAGCCATGGCCTTGCAGTTAGTCCTTATTGGCTAATATCGACCTACTTTACCCTTACAATAGCTGAACTCTTTTTAAGCCCGATGGGTTTATCCTTTGTTTCTAAAGTAGCACCACCTAAATTGCGTGGTACAATGCAAGCCGGATGGTTATCAGCTACAGCTGTTGGTAATTATTTAGCTGGTTACATCGGCCGTTTTTATGAAAACTGGCAATTATGGCAGTTCTTCTTATTATTGGTAGTGGTAGCACTTATCTCGGCTTCTATCATGTTCTCTATTATGCACATAATTAAACGTGCTTCGGTATCCTAAGTTCTTTTTTTAAGACCTTAAAAAGGCTGTCCTCAAAAAGGCAGCCTTTTTACTTTTACCTTTGCGTCATGGATGAACATGTTTTTCAATGGGGGCATTCCCGAAGATATAATTCGTATTCTGAGTATTTCAAAAAAGCATTTGGCCAACGGGTTCAAAAGGTGGCAGTAGATGCCGGCTTTACCTGCCCTAATCGCGATGGGACGAAAGGTGTTGGGGGATGTACTTATTGTGATAATGACTCATTCAACCCTTCTTATTGTCAGCCTACTAAATCAGTTACACAACAAATATCTGAGGGTATCGAATTTCACTCCAGACGTTATAGAAGAGCCAAAGATTTTCTGGCCTATTTCCAGCCTTACTCAAATACATATGCCGCTATTGAACGATTAAAACAGCTTTATTCAGAAGCATTGTCTGTAGAAGGGGTGATCGGATTGGTGATCGGTACCCGTCCCGATTGCGTGAATGATGAAATACTCGATTATATTGCTACATTAAGTCAAACACATTATGTAATCCTTGAATATGGTTTAGAGTCATGTTATGATACAACACTGAACCGAATCAATAGAGGTCATTCATGGGCCGAAAGTGTTTCCGCCATAGAAAAAAGTGTACAGCGTGGAATAAAGGTTGGAGCCCATCTGATATTTGGTTTACCGGGTGAGTCGCGCGAGGAGATGTTGGCTGAAGCAGCAATGGTATCTGAACTTTCTCTCGATAATATTAAGTTTCATCAGCTACAAATCATAAAGGGAACCCGTATGGCTGAAGAATATCTTGCAAACCCAGCATCTTTTCAGCTTTTCAAGATGGATGAGTATCTTGATTTTATGATTCAATTTATAGAACAACTGAATCCGTCTTTCGTGATAGAGCGATTTGCAGGAGAGGTCCCGCCAAGATTTTTGGTAAGCGCTCCCTGGTCTAACCTGAGAAATGATGAATTCAACCGGCTATTTGAGCAAAAACTCGAAGAGAGAAATACATGGCAAGGACGACTCTATTAGAATTTAATAATGAGCTGTGCGCTTATTTCAAGTGGACTCCATGAATCAGTGTTTAGCGAGGAATTATTGTCGTCTGTTGGTGTTGTCTGAATAATAGAGGAAGTGTTATTGGTCGTTGTTCTTTTGAAACTAGATCCAATCTTTAAGGTTAAGGTTTGATTTCCAAAAATCTTTATTTTTCCGAATAGATAAGCTCTTTTCCCTTCTCCATATAACATTGGCGTGCTAAATGCAAATCGATGATCAGATTCATATGTGTAGAAACGATTGTCGTATGAAGTGGAGAATAGTGCAAGTCGTGCTGTTATACTAAACTTATCCCTTTTGCTATTCCATGAAATATCTTGTAAGAAGAGCTTCCCATCTGTTGTTCCCGAATGTTGCTGTAGTTGATTCCATTCACCTCTTGATTGTAATGCAAATCCAGATCCCAATGCAATTCTTCCGGTTAATCGAATATTAAGTCGGTGTAGATTTTCTACTTCATTTATGTTTATTGTGTCTACTACCGGTATATTTAATGGCTGATCTTTTACGGTTAATCTTAATGCTAAAAGAGACTGTTTATTTAGCTTCCATTCTAATTGAATTTGCTGCTCACTTCCCGAAGAGGGGGCATCAATTCTATATTTTAACCACGGAAAATGATAAAAGTCTGTAAATGCTCTGAGTGTAAGTTTACTTGAAAGGAATACATTTAAACCTGCAAAGAGCCCTCTTTCATTTTGAGGAATGCCACTTTCTCCAAGACAGTTGCCAAATGGCGCATTATATTTTACAGAGTAGTTTCGATACGAAATAAATACAGTAGTTCCATAAGTCGGTTGATATAATATGTTTTGAATCATAGAGATACTGTTTTTTTGATCTATTGCAGTCTCACCACTCAAAATAATTTTTCCCATCACAATCCGATGATCGATACTCAGGTTCTGAAATTCTTTTCCAATAAGTGTATATTTTTTATAAAGTGATGTCTGCTCAGCAAGTGGAATACTATAAATTCCTTTGATGATATTTAAACCAATTGATGAAACATCAAAGTTATAAGCCACTCTTCCTCCATAACTTAATAACATGGTATTGTGTTTTCTGCTCATTTCGGCACTATCACGATGTAATCCATCCGTTACCAAACTTCGTATCTGGTTTTGTGTGGAGTCTTTTCTTGCATCTAGTGGCGATGCAGAAAAGAACCCTGTCACTGTAAACTGCTTAATATTTGTTGTCGCAGCTAATCCTCTCATGAAACCGTTCTCCATAGCCGAACTATTTTGAACAATTCCCTGCGACTTTCGAGTGTATCCTGATGCAAATATTGTTCGGCCAATATTATAACCACTCCAGATTTCCATTCCTTGACCAAATCGAAGATGATAGTCGCCAATGATGACCTTGGTATTACTGGTAGGGCTCCCCAGAGAGATAAATCCTGAATAGAAGTCGAACCCTCTTGTCTGATTTAATGATTTTTTAAGAAGTGGTTCTCCTGCATCTTTTTCCAGCGTAAAGCCTGCAGATACTCTATTTCTCCAATTGTATCTATATTTAACCAGTAGCTTAGTTTGAGAACCAAGAAAGGCACTATCTTTTGGTTTGTTAAATCCAGCGACTCGGATAACGAGATTATTCTTTCCTTCTTTAATCAGTTCAGGAGTAGTGATCAGTTGTTTATTCCTATCCGTTGAAAAATCAATATATGGAGTAAGCTTTTCAACTACCTCCCGATCAAACCCTTCGATTAACTGGAGTTCATATTGCGAAATGATTAACCCTCCAAGCTTTCTATAGATAATCAGATTTTTTATTTGAAGTTCATTTAAAAATGGAATTCTATTTAGCTGTTTCAGCGTCGCAAAGTTGATATAAAGTGGATGGCGACTAAAATAGCTGAGAAGTTCTTCGCGATCAGAAAAGTCATGATCAAGATCGGCTTGACTTTTCAATGTTTCCAGCTCATACACCTCTTCTTCCGAAACTACAGTCTGATTATAGCCGTTAAGGGTGATTAGCAGAAAAACTATCAAAAGGAGATATGAATGGTTCATTTTGTAGTTTCTATTGGGTGAGAATAGATCTCGTTATAATTATAATCTATAGATGAGGGAGCCTTGTGGCGAAAATCCAAGCGTTTGATGCCATTTAGTAGCAATATCTATAGTGAAGACCGAAAAGGTATAACCACAACCAAAACTAATTCCTGAGGGATTAGTGCTATAACCGGCACGTAGATAAATCTGTTCATTTGCCGAATACTCTATGCCATAACGAATAGTATATCCATTGCGAGAAGATTTTTCGGTCTGAAAAAGGAGTTGAAGATTGTCAATGGGTTTGTAAGCGATTCCTGCACGCCATAGCGATGGGATCTCTTGTGGTGGCGAACTCTTGTATTGAACTTTTATTGGGTTGAACACACTCAATGCCAGATCTGTTTTGTCGTTTATCTTCCATTGTATTCCGGTCTCGAATGAAATGGCAGAACCCTTTCCATATTCGCTTCCATATGATACCTGATAATAGTCGAAGCGAATACCTGCTGAGAACATCTCTCCAAAGTTTCGGCCATAAGCAAATCCAGCAAATAAGTTGTGGTATTGATTGGTGCCAAGCTGACTTATTGCTATTGCCATGCCTCCATTCGAAGCAGGAATTGCAAATGATGCTGCATTAAAACAGAGTTCTTTTAATAAGAATCTGTTTTCAACAAATATCCCCGCTGTTGGTTGATATATCCTAGCTAAACCCGCTGGATTGTTATTTACGGCCCATATTCCGCTGGTGAAGACAGAAACTCCACCTATTCCGGCCTGACTGGCACCTGCCGGATCACCTTCTTTTTCTGCTTGGATTTGGAGTGGTAGTGTCAAAAGGAAGCAAAGTAAGTAATGACTAGTCATCTCTTATACTATATGTATAAAAATACGAATAAAAAAAGTGCCAAGATAAAAATGAAAGAATTATTTTTGTTGAAACGAACATGTTACAAAATACAAACGCCAATGTGAATTTCACATGTAAGTTCAATCAGAGCATAAATATATTTACCGATTAAATAAAAATATAAATCATGGAGACGAAAGAAATATTGCGATTTCTGGAAGATTTAAATGCAAATAATAATAGAGAGTGGTTTGCTGAAAATAAAAAAAGGTATGAGCAGGCTAATAAGATGCTTCTTGCATTGGTTGAAGAAGCTATTACAATGGTTCGAGTGATTGATCCTACTGTTGGCGAGTTAGCACCCAAAGAGTGTGTATTTAGAATATATAAGGATATCCGTTTTTCACATGATAAAACCCCTTATAAAACTAATATGGGGGCTTATATTGCTCGTGGGGGACGTAAAAGTATTTATGGTGGCTACTATTTGCATTTTGAACCGGGTGCCAGTATGATAGCCGGCGGAATATATATGCCCGAACCTGATACATTAAAAAGAATCAGACAGGAGGTCTATTTTAATAGCCCTGAATTTAAAGGATTATTAGGTACTGAAGCATTTGTGAAATATTTTGGTGCGTTGGCCGATGAGGGAAAATTGAAAAAAGCACCTCGTGATTATCCTGCAGACTTTCCTGATGTTGAACTGCTCAAATATCGCCATTATACCATGATGCATAGTGTAAGTGATGAAGTTGTTTGTTCTGCCCAATATCCTGCATTAATCAAAAGTGTTTTCGAAGCAATGAAGCCGGTTAATGATTTTTTGAACAGAGCACTAAAAGAGTAGATTCTGTTTTTTATACAGTGTAATTGTTGGATTGATTTTGAAAATAGTTTGGCTAATGATTAGAACAGACCTCATTAGAGGGGTGTTTGAAGATTTGAAATATTTAATGTTTTGGAATAAGTTTATCGTCCAATACACTTCCTTTCAACTATCGGGAGAAATCTCAAGAAACTAACACTAATAAACAGATTTCTCCCTCTTGGTCGAAAGGGCGACTCTGTTATGACGGTTGAGTGTGGAAAGACTGCTATGGTTAGTCTGGCAAAATATAGCGCTGCCCCAACTTTCTACAAATTTTAGATAAATTGTGGTTTTTATTCACGAAAATGATAGATTTAATTGTATAAACCCCATGTTTCATTAATTTTGTTTTTTGAATTTTGATTCAATTACAAGTTTCTAAACGACCATCCTTTTGGAATTGCTATGAAATATCTCTTCGCCACATTTGTATTGTTTAGCCTGCTCACCGTCAATGCTACAGGACAAATTTTTTTTAAATCTAATCCGAAAAATCTAATCGTAGAGGTTTACAATAGAAATAATTTTGTCGTGAAAGATGAAGTTGTAGAAATCCTTTTTGCAGATTTATTACATAGAAACAAGAAGCTAAAATCGGTTAATTTTAAGGTTATTGATCTTTCAACAGGAAAAGAAAAAATCACACAAGTCGTTTATAATGAAAAAAAGTTACCTCAGTTTGTATTAATTCAATCATCGAATGATGCAAAACAGACCAAAAAGTATGAGATACTAGAAGGAACTCCAACCTCTTTCAATCCTCTTACTTATGGTCGATTTGTTCCGGAACGGTTAGATGACTTTGCATGGGAAAATGATCGGATTGCACACCGTGTGTATGGTCCGGCTCTAGAAAAAACTGGCGAGTTAAGCAATGGAATTGATGTATGGGTCAAGAGAACAGATTCATTAGTCATTAATAAGTGGTATAAACTAGATAATTACCACGAAGATCATGGAGAAGGTCTCGATTGTTTTAAAGTGGGTAGGACGCTTGGTTGTGGGGGAGAGGCTCCATATATTCATGATAAACTCTGGCTTGCAAATAATTTTGTCAGCTATACCATATTAGAAAACGGTCCGTTGCGTACAACTTTTAAACTGGATTATGCATCATTTGTTGCCGATGGTATACTAATTAAAGAACATAGGACAATCTCATTATCTGCTGGTTCACAATTGAGTAAAATTAGTGTAACCTATGAGATGAAAGAGAAGAAAATTCCCATTGCTGTTGGTTTAGTAACCCGAAATGGAGAGGATAAACGATTATTGCAGGAGAAGTATGGTATATTAGGATATTGGGAACCTAAGTCTGCCGAAAATGGAACCATTGGTCAAGGAGCAATACTTCCTGAAGGTGGAAAAATGGCTATTGCCGAAGGCCATTTATTAGCTATTTCTAATCTTTATCGATCAGAACCGTTTA
The DNA here is from genome assembly GCA_013390605.1 of Bacteroidota bacterium. Taxonomy (GTDB): domain Bacteria; phylum Bacteroidota; class Bacteroidia; order Bacteroidales; family Cfx3-03; genus Cfx3-03. The sequence continues at coordinate 683,815 of JACAUB010000001.1, forward strand.
CCTATTATGCCGGAGCTTGTTGGGACAAAGCAGGAAGAATTAAAACAGCCGAAGAGTGGTTTAATTATTTGAAAAGGTATTCGGAAATTCTGAAAAGTCCCCTAAGGGTTTCTGTAAGGTAAAAGAAGAAAAACACCCTGTTGAATAAAATTCAACAGGGTGTTTTTCTTCTTTAAACTACTTCTGCGACTACAAAAGCACTCCCTCCTATAAAAATCAGGTCATTTTCTTTCGCATTATTTGTTGCTGCATCTTTAGCTTCAACTACTGAAGAATAGGCCTCGCCGTTCAAACCAAATCCTGAAGCCATCTCTTTCAACGTAAATACATCAAGTGCCCTGGGTAGATCGGCCTTACAAAAGTAATAAACAGCCTTTTTGGGAAGCAGACTCAGCATACCTGTGATGTCTTTATCACTAACCACCCCAAAAACAAAATGAAGTTGATGATGAGGTGTCAGTTTTATCTGTTTCACCACCTCTTTAATTCCGTCCACATTATGTCCAATGTCACATATCGTAAGTGGATTACGGTTTAACATCTGCCAACGTCCGCTAAAGCCCGTGTTTTCAATTACCTTTTCTATTCCCTTCTTCACCATTTCAGGATAAGTAGGCCACCCCATCTCTTCCAATAAGCGAGCAGTTTGAATAGTAGTGACAATATTATAAGGTTGATAGGAACCAGCCAAAGGAGAATTAAGGTTCTCTAAATAGAGTTGATGGTCTGCAATAACTTTTCCGGAAAGTAAAGGTCTTTCGTTAAGCGTGTACAATATATTCTCTATTTCTATGTGTTCATCAGCAAAATGGATTTCTGCATGCATTTCGGCGGCATGTCTTCTGAATACCGACTGTGTTTCAGAATGCGATTGCCCAATCACAACCGGAACCTGTGGTTTGATAATTCCTGCTTTCTCGAAAGCAATCTTAGCGAGTGTATCTCCTAAGAATTGGGTATGATCATATCCAATATTGGTAATAACAGAAACCAGAGGATTGATAACGTTTGTAGAATCCAGTCGTCCCCCTAATCCTGTTTCAATAATAGCGATATCAACTTTTTCATCAGCAAAGTAGCTGAAGGCAAGTGCAACGTTCATTTCAAAAAAGGAAGGCTCAATCCTGTCGAAGTCATTTTTATACTTTTCAACAAAGTCAATCACATACTCCTTAGAAATCATCTCACCATTTATTTTTATCCGCTCTCTAAAGTCTCGAAGATGAGGTGAAGTATAGAGTCCTACCTTCTTGCCTCCCTCTTGTAGAATACTCGATAAAAAGTGAGATACAGAACCTTTGCCATTTGTACCGGCAATATGAATAGTAGGGTAGAAGCGATAAGGATAATTTGTCAGTTCACATAATTCAAGTGTATTGCCCAGGTCTGCTTTGTAAGCAGCAGCGCCAATCCTATGAAACATAGGCAGCTGAGCAAGCATATAATCGAGTGTTTGTTGGTAATTCATAGTATTTGATAAATAAGTCGCAAAGTTAAAACGAATAGAACAAGTTCTGATGTTAATCGATATAAAAAAGGAAAAGAGACGTTCAGTAAACTGACTGAACGTCTCTTTTCTCTTATAATTGCGCTTCCCTCTGATGGTAATAAATTCTTTTAATTGATTCGTGTAGGCCTCACCTTTGTTGGTGGATCAACCATCAGCGGTACTTTTTCTATCGTTACGTTGGATGTGTCGAGCCCATATGCTTTAACATTTGTAATTGCAATTCTTTTAACCAGATTGTGAATCTGCATAATGAATTGATCAATAGGACTAAAGTCAAAGTCGTAATTCTGTACACGGTCGGTGATGATATACTTGAAGTCGCCCAGAATACCATATTTCCTCAATGAAGGATAGTGGCTTATGATATCAATTTCATGTTTTTGCATTAAATCTTCTAATATCTGTTTGAAGTAGAGATTAATTCTGGGTTCAACTTTAAATCCAATTTTAAAGTCAACACGTACCAAAACAAAAGGTATGATATGTTCAAGTTTATATTCTAAGGTGTGGGGCTCATCAACAATATCAACATGGAAAAACCAATACAGGTCAGCTCGTTTGGGCTGTTTATTGATGATAGAGTACATGATTTTGGCTTCAATATCTGTAGGATAATCGGCACGCGTAAGGTAAACAAGGTTAGTTGAGAACTTAGGAATAGAGTGGTCGTTGTGTAAATCTTTTAGTACATCCGAGTAGTCACTTATTTTATCAAATTTGAGGTAGCCTTTCTTTATAGATCGTGCTTTATACCAAGAGTACATGATGGTGAAGATGAAAGATGCCATCATAATGGTAAACCAACCACCATTTACAAACTTATGAAGATTTGAAATCAGAAAAGATCCTTCAATAATAAGGTATGAAGCTAGAAATACCGCGATGTAACTACGCGAAATTTTCTTGGCCGAAAGATAAAACGTCATGAGCATCGTTGTCATTAACATGGTTATGGTTATCGATAGACCATAAGCAGCCTCCATTTTCGACGATTCTCTAAATAACACGATAGCTCCCATACATGCAATGTAAAGAATCCAGTTGACACTGGGTATATACATCTGTCCCTTGATCCGGGTTGGGTATTTAATCTTTACTTTGGGCCAGAAATTAAGGTGTATACCTTCACTAATGATGGTATACGATCCACTGATGAGTGCCTGACTGGCAATGATTGCCGCTGCGGTGGCCAGAATAAGACCTGGAATGAGGAACCAGTGCGGCATAATTGTGAAGAACGGATTGGTGTCGGGCGTAAGAGATGCTTTATGTGTGATGATCCATGCACCCTGTCCCAAATAGTTAAGAATCAGGTTTATTTTAACGAATATCCATGAAACGCGAATATTATTATATCCGCAGTGTCCTAGGTCAGAATAAAGAGCCTCAGCCCCGGTTGTACAAAGGAAAATTGCCCCCAGCAGTAAAAAACCACCCGGGTGAAAGAAAAGCAAGCGTAATCCTAAGATAGGATTGAAGGCTTTTAATACCATAGGAAATCCTGAAATCTGACTGATTCCAAGTACTCCAAGTGCTAAAAACCAAATAAACATGATGGGACCAAAGGATTTGCCCAAAGCATCAGTCCCAAACTGTTGTACAAAAAACAATAGTGTAATGATAACCAGTGCGATTGGAACAACATTTACATCCGGTTTTACCATACGCAGACCTTCTATCGCAGAAACAACGGTAATCGAAGGTGTTATAATGCCATCGGCTAAAAGTGCGGCTCCCCCTATAATCGCTAAGACATAAACTTTTTTTCTTCTTTTACGGATTAGCGCGTAAAGTGAAAAAATTCCACCTTCACCTTTATTGTCGGCACGCATCGTAATAATTACATACTTAACAGTTGTCTGGAGTGTAAGGGTCCAAATAATACACGAAATGGCACCAATAATATTTTCGGCATTTAGTGTAATCCCCAAGCCCGCATTAATTGCTTTCATTACATAGAGAGGGGAAGTCCCGAGATCTCCAAATACGATGCCCAGAGTGATAATTGCGCCGGCTGCTGAGAGCTTACGCTTGATAGAGTGTTGTGAATCCATTTTTCGGATTAAAGACAAAAACGTATTAAAAGAATAACAATTGAAATTCTCGGTTGTTTATACATCTGATTTTGAGAAGCGTTGTTTTAGAACTGTAACAATAGGAGGAAGAAGGGAGATGAGTATAATACCGAAGATGACAATTGTAAAGTTGTTTTTTACTACTGGAATATTACCAAATAGATAGCCTGCCCAAGAAAAAGAGTTAACCCACAAAATATTACCGATGATACTGAAGATATAGAATCTTTTGTAAGTCATTCTTCCAATACCGGCAACAAAAGGAGCAAAGGTTCTAATTATTGGCATATAACGGGCAATGATAAGCGTTTTTCCACCATGTTTTTCATAGAAGGCATGTGTCTTATCAATGTATTCGCGTTTGATGAGCTTGAAATTACGTTCGTATACACTGTTTCCAAGAAATTTTCCAATAAAGAAGTTTGTGTTATCTCCTGAAAAGGCTGCTATCATTAATAGTATTACCAGAATATGGATTTGGAGAGGGTTACCCGGCATAGCCGAAATAGCACCAGCTGCAAATAATAATGAATCTCCAGGCAAGAAGGGGGTCACTACTAAACCCGTTTCGCAAAATATAATGATAAATAGAATAAGGTAAGCCCATGTTTGATAAGAACTAACTATTTCAATTAAGTGCTTGTCAATGTTCAGTATAAAATCAATTAAGAAATGAATTGTTTCCAACGTTTGATATTTTAGTAACAGCGGGCAAAAATAGATAAAAGAGCGATTATAATCACCGAATGTAAATGTTAATTTTTGGGTTTATTTAAATAGTACACTGATTTTGTGGCTTTTTTCAACATTATATAAAAAAAAGATAACGGGGATTAAACCTATGTAAATGATATCAGTCTTATTATAAACAAAAAAAATACAAATCCTTAAAAAATAAGATATGAAAACAAATGCAATAAAAAATGGTTGTATTTCATTATTAATTAGTGGAGTAATGGTTCTGGCAGTTGGTGTAAATACAGCTTCAGCTCAAGATAATTCTAAAAAGGAGACTAAAGTTATCCGTGTTGAACGTGTGATGAAGGGTGAAGGTGGAATGATGATTCCAGGTTTAACCCAGGAGCAACAAACCAAGATGAAAAATCTGAGAGGTGAGCACATGAAAGCTATCCAGTTATTAAGAGCTCAACATGCAGAGAAAGCTGCTCATCTTAAAACCTTAACACTAGCTGATAAAGCAGATGTTAAAGCGATAAATAAAACAATTGATGAAATGATGGCTTTAAAAGGCGAGATACTAAAACAAGGTGTTTCATTCAAATTAGCAGTTAAAGATATTTTAACACCAGAACAACTAAGAGAATTCCAAGGTCATATGATGAATATGCGTCACCAAAGAGGTGGAATGGCATTTGGTCGCGGTCGGATGATGGAAGATCAGGAAGATGGAATGCAATTTGGAAGAGGTCATATGATGAGAGGTCAAGGAGGTATGGGACGTAATCAGAATATGCCCCTAAGAGAACGAATGAACATTCGTATCCATAAAGAAGATGGGAAAGTTATAAATGCTGATACAACCATCGTAAAATAAGATATAAGGTTTGCAAAAAGTGAGTTTCGATTAATGGGAGCCCCATTCTGTAAAGATTGGGGCTTTATTTTTGAATAAGGACAACGGCTTGTGCTGCTATACCCTCTTCGCGACCGGTAAAGCCAAGTTTCTCTGTAGTAGTGGCTTTTATAGAAATGTCGTCTGGTTCAATCTCCATCACTCTGGCCAATGTCTCTCTCATTATATCGATATAAGGCTTTACTTTTGGCTTTTGCAAAATGATAATACTATCTATATTGCTTATCGAATATCCTTTTTCTTTTAATAACTCAACAACGCGTTTTAGTAAAATTTTGCTGTCAATACCTTTGAAATCAGACGAAGTATCAGGAAAATGGTAGCCAATATCATGAAGATTAGCCGCGCCTAGTAAGGCATCACAGATTGCATGGATCAAAACATCAGCATCCGAATGGCCCACCGAGCCTTTATGATGATCAATTTTTATTCCACCAAGCCAAAAATCAATTCCTTCGGCAAGTTGGTGTACATCATAACCAATTCCTACTCTTATTTTCATTCAAATATAAATCAGAAATGTATAACCAGATGTCTTAGGTGAGATATGTCTTGAATATCACAATTCACAAAAGACTCCAGATTGAATGCTTTTACTTTCTATCAGCAGTTGGTTGAACCAGTGCATCAAAATCAAGAATCATAGAGAAACGCAAAGTGTTTTCTAATGGGTTGTGTTGTTCGGTAGGAACAAGATAGGATAGATCCAGTTTGAATTTGGTGTATTTTAATCCGGCACCCATGGTGTAATATTTACGATTTCCTTTGGTTGGGTGTTCGTAGAAATATCCTGCACGAACTGCAAATTGTTTATTGTACCAATATTCGGCACCCAATGAGAGTGTAACTTCTCTGATTTCTTCCTTCATTCCACCGGGCGCATCGTAAAATGACTGCAAGATTCCTGCAGGAACAGATACATCAGGGTCCTTGCCTTTAGCGATAATATATTTTCCATCAGCACCAACTTCAGGTTGGTTAGTGGTGGCATTGATTTTATAGATAGGAGGAGTAGGTACCAACAGCTTGTTGAAGTCGGTCATGAAAGTTAACGTGTTATATTGGTCGAGATTAAAAGTAAGACTTGGTCCAATACGTAAGTTGGTTGGAATGAAATCTTTACGGGTGTTATCGTCGGTATACGAAATCTTAGAACCGATATTTGAAATGTTGATACCCCAGGCAAAGAGTGCATCTGTGTTAAATACTGTAACTTTATGTTGAGAATAAACAGAAATATCGGCAGCAACAGAGTTCCCCGGTTTCGTAGTTTGTCCACCAACATCCTGGCCTTGCGTTAGATTCGAATGAATATAACGTGCTGTAATGGCTCCTGAAAGGTGTTCCGATAACTTACGGGAATATGAAAAGTCGAGTGCAAATTCATTTGGACGGTAATTACCAATGGTCTGACCCGTAATTTCTGTAAATACGATATCTCCTAATGAAAAATAAAGCAACGAAGCCGAGATAGCTTGTCTGTCATCTAACTTTTTGTATCCTGTAAGATATGCAAGGTTAATATCACTTACTAACTTACGCATCCATGGACTATATGATAGTGAAAATCCCATATCTGTATCAACGAAAGCATATTTAGCCGGATTCCAATGTTGCGAAAAAGCATCGGGCGTAGAACTAACACCTGCATCTCCCATCGCGCCTGCTCTTGCATCAGGGGCTATCATCAAAAATGGAACAGCAGTAGTTACAGTATTCAACGGGTCTTGCCCAATGTAATTTGTTTGATTTTGGGCAGATGCCAATCCAAAGAAACCGAACAGAGCTATGGTGAAAAGCAGATTCTTGAGTATAAAAGAAGAGCGCATAACTTTTTTATGTATTAGGATTAGTTACAAATGTATAAAAATCATCTTTAGAAAAACGAATTATTTGAATTGTTATTGCAGTAAATCTGATTAGTTCGCAATAACTACTTTACCGTTTCGTATTGAAGTAATTCCGTTCTCGCTTTCTAGGATTACCTGAAAAATATAGAGTCCCGAACTTAATTTTTGTCCCTTTATGGTCGTGCCATCCCAATAAAACGGGCCTACTATCCCTTCGTCTGTCGTTGAGTTTGCTGTGAATATCCTTATAAGATTTCCCTTTGGATTATAAATGCGAACCTCAGCTTTGACTATTTTTCCTGATTGGTTATGCCGAATAGTGAAGGAGGTCGAAGTACTAAAAGGATTCGGCCAAACCATTATCTCTCCGGTTTCAAGATTCGCCTCATCTTTTACTTTGAACAGCAATTCTGAAGTTGAAGAGTTATTCATCACATCCCAAACCTTAAATTTGATTTTATGTTCTCCGGGCTGAAGATTGGAGAGTGTATAAGCTAACATTCCACTTTTGTAGTTGTTTTTCGTGGCCTCAAAATAATCATTTAAAATAATGGTGTGATCTGTTTTATCATCAATAACAGCGGTAATATCATGACCAATACCGGTTCCCAGGGTATTAATTCCACTTTCGTCATTGATATATGCCAATAATGTTGGGCTTGTTCCGGTTAAACCGCCTTGTCTGAATAGCGTGTCATTGAGAAACAGCCTTGCCATTGGTCCTGTCTTATCTGTTATCGGGATGTCTGAAAAACCTCCAATCACAGATCTTGACTCGTTGCCTACCGCGTCATCGGTGCCATTCGTCGCATAATAACTAAATTTGCCCTTATCAAAACGCAGGGCAATATCTTTGGGGACGATAAAAGAAAAATTAAAAACTCCATTTACTACATCGGTTTTCCCTTTATAAATAAGATTTTTCTGAAGCCAAAAGCTATAAACAGGCTCTCCGTCGTTTCCAAGCGTATTGACTAACGAAGCCTTATCATATATAGACGGATAGAGTGTTCCATTGAACGTAGTTTTCGGAGCCCCATTGTTATCTGCGATAAAACCTTTGACGGTAACTTTCGATAGAGCCTTTAAGGTATCAACGCCAGGTTCTTTGTCATTTATTGTAGATGTAATCACCCGGTATTTAGGAAATGCCAGTTGCATAGACGGGTCGCCAAGCAATACAAATTTCTGTGTGTTATTGGTGTTGCTGTTTTCTAGTTTTGCCAACCTAAGTACATCCCCTAGTCGAAAATATTTTCCGGAAGGAGTTACCCAGTTATTCAGAAGGCTTTTATTGAGCGTAAAGTTGGGCGAGCCAAAAGTTAGACGGATGGTGGTAAAGAGTGCCGCTGCACCACCTGTTGGATTTAAGAGAATTTGTTCGCCTGCTGATAAAAGTTGAGGATTGTCGAACCGACTAAATTCGCAAGTTGCCGTGATAAATACCGGCAGATTGTTAAACGATTTCCATTTGGCAATATCGTTTAGTGTCAACACCTGCTCTTGTGCCCAACCAGCTTCACCGCCATGTCCGGTATAATTAATAATCAATGTGCCTTTATCAATTCGTTGATCAATCGCCTCATTTACCAATGGATAGGTTTTCCCCGTTGCTGCTGATACTTCAGGAAAAGCATCCAGATATATTTTATCAATATTCAGTGAAGCATTTAAATTACTAACCTGATTCGCTAATTCTTCTGCCTGATCCATGAAAGCATTGTACTCTTTGTCGTCAGCAACAAAACAAATACTATTTCTCCAGTCACCATTGACAAGCGGACTATTTGTTGAATAGTAAATAATCTTTTCAACTACCCCGGTAGCTTCGGCGGCAGTTTTTACAGGCAGACGTCCAATGCCGATATCAATATTGTCGTTTATGCTGTTTCCCTCTCCATTATCGAGAAAGCCAAAGTAATCGTCGGTGGCATACGATACAATAGGACTTAACGAATTGGTCGATTCATAAGTCGGTACATAATTTGTGTTTTGTGCAATCCTGCTTTTATAATCATAAGATCCATCACCCATTAGCAATAGATATTTAAACTTCCGATTTGCTGCCCCCTTGTCATATAATCGTTTACAGAAATAGCGTATGGCTGAAATATCTTGCGCTCCCGATGAAAATTCATTATAGATAGCATCTGTAGTAGCAACCAAAACCTTTAAGCCATCATGTGATGCTCTAAAGTCGGCTAGTCTATTGGCTGCATTCATGAATAGCGGATTCGTTACAATCAACAGATCGGGCACATCCGCCCCGTGCAGATCCTGATTTGCGATTGCACCTATAATCTCAGGTGTTAAAAATACGGAGTTATCAAAAGCAATAAAGCTTCTAAGGGTATCGGCAGCAAGTTTAAACGATAAATCCTGTCCAACAATGGTTGTATTCATCATTGAAGGATGTAGTGGGTCCGTTACTTCCCAAACTGTAGCTGAAGCTCCACTCTTTAGATTATACTGAGCAACATTTTGTGTTCCTTGCGAGAGAATATCAGTAAAAGGAAGCTGTCCGCTTTTGAAAATTAGTTTCCGTCGAAGATTAATTTCAATGAACTCAACCCATGCCGTTCCTACATCCGAAGTTTTTGGATAACTGAGATTCAGATCGAATTTTGAAGCAGGTTGTTGAAAACTAAATACTGCAGAACCCATTGCCGCAAAGTCATTGGTGTAATCGCTTAATGAGATGGGAGGGATGTTTAACTGTTGTTGTTGACTACCGTTTTTCAGGACAATAGAACTCAGGTTTGAAGATCGGGCAGCAGCATTTATCCTTATTTGTGCAGGTGAAGTATCATCTACATTGTCAAATTGAAAACTAATGGTTGGCGATTGTCCGTTCAACAATTCTTTTCCAAACCATTGCCGACCTGATTGGATCAGATTTAGTTCATCCTTTTCATAAACCGCAAAGTCATTAAATGTATTTACCTGATGTGTCGCAGCAGTTACAGCCTGATCTTTGCTTTTTATTCTTAATCCCGGTCCATTATCGGTTGTTAGAAAATAGAAAGTCTGATCGCTGTAGAGGTTCTTTTTATGTATAAACAGTTGTTGTCCATTAAAACTCCATGTGTCGGGAGCCGTTGCATAAAAAAGAATATAATCGTTCATGTCGAAATGTCCATCCGCTTCTCCCTCAACCCAAATTCTGTTCTCGATCAGATCGTCATAATAAGGAGATCCTAGCGTCTCGGGAAGCATCCCACCCCCATTCCCAACTATTCTTAAATTTGCGGGGTTGATAGACGCCGGATTGATCCCCATCTTTTGAAGATCGCTGTATGTAATCTTGTATATTCCAGTCGTTTTTATAGCCAGTTTTATCCACTTACCACTCGAAAGTAGAGAATGTGTAACGATGCCCGATAATAATGGCTTTGCTTCAGCCAACAGTTGAGTGGCTAAAATAAAAGTCATTATCAGACTCAACTTCTTAAGGGTCATCAGGGCTAGTTTTATGCAAAAATAACCATCCGGGCCGACAATTAACCGCACAAATGAAATCCTTTTGAATAATAGTGAAATTCTGGTTTATGATTTTTTAATTTAGCTAGTCTATAGCAAGTTTTTTTTGTAATATTGTTGCGTAATGACAACTCGAAACCATTATTGATCAATCTGATGATATTTAATCTTCATTTTCTGACAATAATAGAATTTTGTGATCGTTATAAGTATGATTGAGAGGTTTTTAATATGTTTTACGAAATGATAAAGAAATTAAATCTTTTCTACGGAATTGCTTTTTTTGCCGCATTGTTGGTTGTGGCCTCGTGTGGAAGTAGTGGCAAGAAAAGCGTATCTTCAACTACCGGTTGGAACTATAACGACCCCAAGAATGGTGGTTTTGAAGTAAAACCTTTCCTTGAACAACAAAGAGGACCCGGTTTAGTCCTGGTTGAAGGTGGAACATTTACAATGGGACAGACCAATGATAATCCTGCTGCAGAAAAAGATAACTTTCCACGAAGAGTTACGATTCCTTCATTTTATATGGATCAAACTGAGGTACGGAATATCGATTACGTTGAATATCTCTATTGGTTGCAGCGTGTCTTTGGTGCCGATTATCCTCAGGTATATCGTAAAGCATTGCCAGATACCCTGGTTTGGCGCGAAAAATTAGCTTATAATGAACCCATGGTTGAAGAGTATTTACGCCATGCCGCCTATAGAAACTATCCGGTTGTCGGTGTAAGTTGGGTACAGGCCAATGAATATTGCATCTGGCGTACAGATCGTGTAAATGAAGATATCCTGATCAAAAAACAGTTTTTGAAGCCAGATACCAAACAACAAAACGAAAATAATTTCAATACCGAAGCTTATTTAGCCGGACAATATCTTGGCAATGTAAATAAATCGATGCCGTCACTGAATCCTAATAATGCAAGTAACAATGGAAAACGTCAGGTTCAAATTGAAGATGGGATTCTGTTACCAAAATACAGACTCCCAACCGAAGCCGAATGGGAATATGCTGCTGTTGGATTAATAGGAAATACGAAAAGAGAGCAGGTTAATCAACGTAAAATATATCCTTGGAATGGATCCCAAATGAGGTCTGATTCCAGAAGAACATACGGAAAGTTAAATACCAACTTTAAACGTGGACGTGGAGATTATATGGGTGTTGCCGGTAATTTGAATGATGGTGCAGCTATCCCTGCAGCTGTTGATGCATACCCACCCAATGATGTAGGTCTATACAATATGGCTGGCAACGTTGCTGAATGGGTACAGGATGTTTACCGTCCTTTATCGCATGAAGATGTCTCAGATTTGAGCCCTTTCCGTGGTAATGTGTTTCAGGATAAAGTTTTAGATCCTTCTACCGGACAGCCAGCATTGAAAGACAGTCTAGGTAGGATGCGTTACAAACCTGTTCAGGACAATGCTAACCGTTTAAATTACAGATCTGCCAACCAGGTAAACTATAAGGATGGAGACTTTGCTTCAACGGTTCAAACCGACTGGAAAACCAAACCAAGTGTTGCAAATACTACTGGTTTGATGTATGATTCAACCTCATTGATTACTGATAAATCGAGAGTTTACAAAGGTGGCTCGTGGAGAGATCCTGCTTATTTCTTAAGTCCTGCTACACGTAGGTTCCTTGATCAGGACCAGTCAACCGATTTTATTGGATTCAGATGTGCAATGGTTCGTACCGGATCGTCAGACCAAAAGGGAAGAAAGAAGAAATAAATTTATTAAAATAAAATTTAGCCCATCCCTAACAGTTTAGGGATGGGCTTATTTTTGATAGCCATGGACAGAATTAAGCAACTATATGATTGGTTTACCCAATATCCGTTAATAAGCACCGATTCAAGAGAGATAAAACCGGATAGTCTGTTTTTCGCTTTAAAGGGCGAGTCTTTTGATGGGAATAAATATGCTGCAGCGGCTTTAGAGAAAGGAGCCGTACTTGCTATTGTTGACGATCCTGCTGTTGCACTTGGTCAACATTATTTTCTGGTTGATGATGTGCTGACCACCCTACAAGATTTAGCACGGTATCATCGTACACAATTTACTTGTCCCGTTATCGGTATTACCGGTACCAATGGTAAAACCACTACCAAAGAGCTTGTGAATACAGTATTGAGTTCGCACTATCGAACCCATGCCACCAAGGGGAATCTCAATAATCACATCGGTGTACCCTTAACACTGCTTTCTGCAAAAGTGTCTGAAGTAGAAATGTTGATTGTAGAGATGGGGGCAAACCATCAAGGCGAGATCGCGTTTCTTTGTACTATTGCCAACCCGACGCATGGATTGATTACCAATGTAGGGAAGGCTCACCTTGAAGGCTTTGGAGGCGAGGCCGGTGTTATAAAAGGAAAAACTGAACTCTATAGACATCTCAAAACCGTAAGTGGTAAAGCCTTCGTTTGTACCCGTCAACCCGTATTGCTACAATTGGCTTCTGAACTTGATCCCTTAACTTATGGTGAGTCTGTAGATGCCAGTTATTCTGGGTCAATTGTTTCGTCCGATCCTTTCCTTATCGTAAATTGGAATGATAATGGTTCTGAACTATCAATACCAATCCACACACATCTGGTGGGAAGTTATAATATTGATAATGTGATGGCTGCTATTTGTGTAGGTTCCTATTTTAAGGTTCCTGTCGACAAAGTAGTTGCTGCACTCGAATCGTATATCCCTGCAAATAATCGTTCGCAAGTAAAACAGACCGAGCGTAACAAACTTTTCCTTGATGCTTATAATGCCAACCCAAGCAGTATGGCAGCAGCGCTCGAAAACTTTGCATCCCTTGATGCCTATCCCAAAGTTGTTATTCTGGGTGATATGTTTGAACTGGGTGACGAAAGCAAAGAAGAACATCAACAAATCGTCATCTTATTGCTGAAACTCAACTTCAAAACCGTTTTGTTGATAGGTCCTAAGTTCAGTGAAGTGTCAGAGACCACCACATTTAAACGGTTTATTTCCACACAGGAGGCACTACAATGGATTACAGAAAATCCTTTCGAGGGCAAATGTATTCTTGTAAAAGGTTCACGAGGCATGAAGCTTGAAACGCTGTTACCTGCTTTATAAGACTATAATCCTGAAATATCATTGGGTAGATGAATAACCTGAAACCGGAACAGTACAAAACTCAGTATACCGTCATTGGATTAATGTCGGGGACCTCATTAGATGGTGTCGACCTTGCCTATTGTACATTTAAAAAGTCAGTTCAGGGATGGAGCTATTCTATTGAAAAAGCGGCAACCTATTCTTATCCTGCATCATGGATTGCACTATTGCCTCAACTATTAAAGACAGATGCCTTTACCTATGCCCGCGCTAATGTTGATCTTGGGAGGTGTTTCGGACAGATGATCTCTTCATTTGTAAAAGAATATAACCTCAATCCTGATTTTGTAGCATCGCATGGGCATACTGTTTTTCACCAACCAGAAATTGGATTGACCACTCAGATAGGAAGTGGCGCTGCCATTGCAGCTGAGTGTGGTTTGCCAGTAGTTTGCGACTTCAGAAGTTCGGATGTAGCGTGCCATGGACAAGGTGCACCTTTGGTTCCTATTGGCGACCGTCTCTTGTTTAAAGATTATACCTTTTGTTTGAATCTGGGAGGCTTTTCAAATATCTCCTATCAGACTGATGGACAGACTATCGCATTCGATGTCTGTCCGGTTAATACTATTCTCAATCGGTTTGCACGTTTGTTGGGTTTTGAATATGATAAGGATGGTGCCATTGCCCGGTCGGGTAGGGTAGATGTCAATCTGTTAGCAGATCTCAATAATCTGGATTATTATAAACAGTCGCCACCCAAATCGTTGGGTTTTGAATGGTCTGATGTTAATATATTACCACTTATAGAACGAAGTAGTTTATCTGTTCCTGACTTGTTGTGCACTTTTACAGAACATGTGGCTGTTCAGATTGCCAGGGCCCTTGCCTCGTTTTTACCCGCTACTTTGCTGATTACAGGTGGAGGTGCTAAGAACACCTATCTCATCGAACGCCTGCGGGCGTACATGCTCCACACCATCACAATTCCCTCACCAACTATCATCGATTATAAAGAAGCACTTATTTTTGCCTTTCTGGGTGTTCTGCGTTTGCGTGGCGAAGCCAATTGTCTCTCTTCCGTAACCGGTGCTACCAAAGATGTCATTGGCGGAGCCATCTATCTACCGTAATCAGATTTGCCTCCTTTATTCTTCAGATTTAAACGCGTTATTTTAAATATAATTAATGTAATTTGCTTAAATATAGCGATTTATCTATGCTATCTACAGATAGGGGGAAGTAGTGGATTTAACGCAAGAATTTTCAAAATAGTTATAGATATTTCATTCGTACATAATTTGTTTTTATAGGTCGGATGGAACTCGCATATTAAATTTATTTCAGTGTTTGTGCTTATAAAACATACTCGTTGCATAAAAAATAATATTAATTTTGTGGAAACCAGCCGAAAAGCAAATTCTACAGCTTTTCAAACCGTTTCTTTGTCTTCTTCTACTGTCAAGAGAAATTACTCATGTAAATGTCTGGAAATTATCTGATTATTATGGTCTAATCCTAGTCTGACCCTAATCATATCCTAGTCTAACCCTAATCAACTTCTAATGCCGTATTAGGCTTTGATTAGAATGTGAAAAGGAAAATAAGAGAGCAATTTTAAGATTTTATGAAAATTATTGCACGATAATCCCGTCATCATTTAGTCAATATCCCGGGAACGTAGCATGGAGGTTTTTCAAGCGTCAAACATTCTTCTAATTTGATTTAGCAAGCCTCACTAATAATCTGGAAAATAGATAAACTGTTGTAAAGTTACTTTTTTCTAAGTGAAAATCATTTTTTTTGTCATACAAAAGGTTAAAAAACTATTTGGAGGCTTTCGTCTCATTAGGTTCTAGTTATTGGTTTTTCTATAAAGTGTTCTTTTCATGGGCAATGTACTTTGATTGGTAAATTATTTTTTATTTGTATAATTAATATATC
>JACAUB010000001.1:699457-726922 GCA_013390605.1 Bacteroidota bacterium
ATCTAAAAATATTATAAAATTATAATATTAATTTTACATAGTAATAATTATTATTTCAACAAACTACACAATTAAAAACTATTAAAATGCAATTTAAAACAGACATTTGGCCGTCGAGTGCTGTTGAAGAACTCGTCAAGGAATTGAAATTAGATTACGTGCTTACTGATTTTGAGGCTTTAAAAATAGCTTTGGAATCTGAGAGAAATTACCTGATTAAAACAGCATTTGTGATCACTGTCAGTGATGAATACCCTACTGCGTTAGAGGCAATTGCTATTGCTTTAGGTTTTAAAATCAAAAAGAGATAATTTCTTTTGAAATTCAGCTTGTCGAAGCCTATTTATGATCTAATAAAATGATATTGAAGCTTCGACAAGCTTCTATTGTATAACTTTCGATGTCAATAGTCGAAAGCTCGTTTTAACAGTGAACTTATTCTATGAACCAATATTAAGGAACTTAGACAGATGAAAGATTTAAAAATCAAATCAGAAGGCGATAACTATACGGCAATTGATTTTGGTGTCTTTGAAGATTTGATGGAACATTCATAATTCATTCACTAAAATAGTTTTTTAATTAAACTTTAATAAATTAATTTGTAGTGCTTTATGTTTTTAATGAATAAAATATTATTTTTGTAACCACGGTTACAGTAACCTGGGTTTCAAAATATAAATATATGAAATTCTATGATCGCGAAGAGGAGTTAGCTGAGCTGAAAAGAATTCAACAATTAGCATTTGAAGAGAGTTCGCGCTTAACGGTTGTAACAGGTAGACGTCGTATTGGGAAGACAAGTTTGATCGCGAAAGCGATTGAAGGAACTCTTTCAGTCTATCTTTTTGTGGGACGTAAGAATGAAGCTGCTCTGGTTAACGAGTTTGTGCCAATTATAAGACAATCTCTTGATACATTCGTTCCAGATGGGATTCAAACTTTTCGCTCTCTATTCCAATATTTAATGGAATTGGGCACGCATCGTTCATTCAATTTAATTATTGATGAGTTTCAGGAGTTTTACAATATCAATAAGTCAGTATTCAGTGATATGCAAAACTTTTGGGATCAATACCGAAAGAAATCCAACGTAAACCTGATTGTCAGCGGCTCTATTTATTCGCTCATGCATAAAATCTTTCAAGATGAGAAAGAACCTTTGTTTGGCCGTGCCGACAATATCCTAAAACTTTATCCATTTAAATTGAGCGTTCTGAAGGAGATTATGACGGATTATGCACCTTCATATACTAACGATGATTTATTGGCATTATATACTTTTACAGGCGGTATTCCTAAATATATTGAGCTATTCTGCGACAACCGGGCACTTACAGTTCCAGAAATGATTCAGTTTATGGTACGAGATAATTCTCCATTTATTGATGAAGGAAAGAATTTGCTTATTGAAGAGTCTGGAAAGAATTATGCGACCTATTTCTCAATATTAGGTGCTATTGCAAATTCTAAAAATACGCAGTCCGAAATAGAATCTGCATTGGGAGGTATTAGTATCGGCGGTTATCTAAAAAGGTTGGACGAAGATTACAATGTAATTATGCGCATACGTCCAATTTTTTCAAAAGAAGGCACTCAGGCAGTTCGGTTTATTATAAGAGATAATTTTTTGGGATTCTGGTTCAAATATTTTGATCGAAATCGTTCATACATTGAGATCAAGAACTTCACAGCACTAAGAAAAATGATAACAGATGATTACACTACTTATACCGGAAAGGTGCTGGAACTGTATTTTAAGCAAAAATTCGCAGAAAGCTTTGAATATCGTGAAATTGGTTCGTGGTGGAATCCAAAAGGTAATCAATATGAATTAGATATTGTTGCTTTAAGAACAGAGAAGAATAGGGCTGTTGTAGCGGAGGTAAAACGTCAACGCAAAGAATTCAGGCCGGAACTGTTTGATACTAAAATAAAATATCTCAAAGAGAAAGTGATGCCGAAATATAAGATTGAGGCAGTCTGTCTTTCTATGGAGGATATGTAATAAACATACCTGTAAATGCTATACCGAATTCTTTAAAGATTGGTGGAGGTTTTTATTATGTTCTGCCATTTATCGAATAATATCTGGATGTAAATAAATACCAGACTAAATCGAAAAATGTTGGACAGCCTGTTTTTAAATCAATAAGATTAACGCGATTAAAATAAACCATGCTGTTCTTTGCTGTGAAATAAAATTATAATTGTTTTCCCTCATAGCTCTTTAGAATAGTATATACTGGACAATGCTATCTTTTTAATGAATTTATTAATTGATTATAATTGACATGGACTTAAAAATATAATTTATATGGCAAAAAAAATTACTCCAGAATATACGTCTGAAATAGATATTAGTAGTCCTGAAAAGACATTAGTACTATTAAATGATGCTATAAACAGATTAGGATGGAAGGTAAGTTATATTGGTTTAAATGGCATCATCGCATATACAAAGTCTATTTTTTCTTTATTTGGAGAAAAGATTACAGTTCGATTTGAAAATGATAAAGCCTTTTTTAAAAGCGAATGTGTTGGTTCTCAATTATGGAATTGGGAACGAAATGAGGATAATATTACGGGGTTAATAAATGCGTGTAATAACATAGCTAAGAGAACACCCGATGAAACTATTCAAAAGATGATTTTGAATCTGGTTTTGCAATCGCCCACTCATGAAATTAAGCCATTTGATATAATACCGACTTCTTCCCAAAAAAAGGAAAGCAATGCCTTTTCGATTTTTATTCCAACAGAAGGGTATTTTATAACACCTATATTGTTAAATGTCAATATTTTGATATTTTTAGTGATGGTGATAAGTGGTATGAATATATTGAATGCTGACAACGCAAGTTTAATTAAATGGGGGGCAAATTTAAAACCGATTACATTGGATGGACAATGGTGGCGATTAATGTCATGCTGTTTTTTACATACGGGCTTAATTCATATCATGATGAATATGTTTGCATTGGTTTGTGTTGGTTTTTTGCTTGAACCACTTATCGGTAAATTGCGATTTCTGTCGGCTTATTTATTAACAGGTTTTGGTAGCAGTCTTTTCAGTTTATGGTATAATGATTTAGTAATTAGTGCGGGTGCTTCAGGTGCAATTTTTGGGTTGTTTGGTGTTTTTATTGCAATGTTAACGACGAATTTGATAGAGAAAAGTGCTCGTAAATTGTTACTGATTCCTATTGCGTTTTTTGTTATTTTCAATTTGGTGAATGGGTTAAGAGCGGGTATTGATGGTGCTGCACACTTTGGTGGGTTTATTACCGGCCTCTTTATAGGATATGCTTTTTATCCATCGCTTAAAACTTATACTGATAACAGATCTAAAATAATCACTGTCTCGGTACTTACATATCTGTTTATTTTTTCCGGAGCTATTGTATATCGGTATATCCCTTACAAATATCATAATATACCTTCTGCTTCAGTCGGAAGTTATAGTGGTCAAGTGATTGGGACTTATCAAAAGAAAATGCAAAAATTTGTAAATCTGGAATCTATGGCAATGGAAGTATCTCGAAAAATTAATCATTGCTCAAGGGAGGAACTTCTTGAAGAAATTAAATCCAGAAGTCTATTCTATTGGAATGAGAATATTGAGGTTATAAAGGAGGCCGATAGCCTTAAGATTCCAGAGTCGCTACATTTAAAGGATCGAAAATTAATAGAATACTGTAATCTACGAATTCAAAGCTTGAATCTTCTGTATAAGGCGATTGATGAAAAAACAGATAAGTATGAAGCAGAAGCTAAAATGGTGAATGCTAAAATTGAAAATACACTAAAGGAAGAGAAGAGTATCTCAGTAAAATTTAGGGTAAATAAACCCGCATTATAAATACTGCTTTCAATAGAAAACAATATATTTCTTGGCCCTATCAGAAAAGTGAAGAACAATATTCAGTTCTCATACAACCGCTTATAAAGCGTTATTTTATATTTTATCCTAGATTATTTATCCCTAAATGTTATTTCCAAATCAACTGTCATTTGATTATTTACATTAGTTTTTTCCTTGTCGTTTTTTGAACTTACGGGACCTTTTGCTTTTTGATTGATCTTGGCATCTATAATCCATCCGGTCTTTTTATTTATCTTTATAAATGAAGTTATAGTGCTTGTCACGCCTGTCATATCTGGAATGCTTTTGTTTTGCGAGTCAGATCCATTGTAATTCGCCAATCCAGTAATGATTAAATAATTATTACTAGCCTCCTTTAATTCATACGTCGTTTTTATTTTTGGAAAAAAACCAAAATATGATTTCATATCGGCTGTCCATTTCTCACCTATAGATACTCCCGATCTAGTATATATTGCTGGAATCATTTCAAAAAATTCTTTTATTGTTTTTTTTGTATAGGGTAATACTTTTAATGTTGCTGAATCTATATTGATTTGGTTTACGATCCCTGTGCTTGATAATTTAAGATTGAAGACTTTGCCGATAATCGGCTCCATCATTTTTGAAATTACTTTATCATTGTTTATTTCATCAGATTTCGAATTTGATTTTTTTTTATTTGAAAGACTGTCTATTTTCATCTCGATATCGTATATCGAATCTTGAACATCAACCACTTTGCAACTCATATTATAAACAAATATGATGTCAACTATATTTTGTTGTCCATTATCAGGCGTATTCATTGACATCACATCAGTAATATTAAGTTTATATGTTTCTCCTTTTGAAAGATTTAACTCTATCTTTTCTTTTTGAGCCTGACTATAAATAGCTGATGATATTATCAATACTAAAACTATAAGTTTTTTCATATATTACATATTATTATTTAATGAGATGTTAAAATTAGCGATATTTGTAATTGAAATATTAAAATAGTAAAATATATTTTTGAACGAGGAATGTTATATATTTATTTTGAAGCTTAAGTTGTCCAATTTACTTTTGCTGAATGGCAACTGAGATATTATTCTAGTTGATTAAACATAAACATTCCTAAAATTTATAAAAATGCTTGACCCATTAGCCTATCTGAAAAAGCCTGTTTATTGTGTAAATTCAAAACCTCGATTTATTTATTTCTTGGCTTTGTATGGCCTTTATATAGTAAGCGCAATTTCATTAAGCGTTGTTATCTACATTATTTGTAAGATGTGTCATTTAGAACATGAAGAAATTGGATTAACAAAGTGGCTGAAAATATTAGCGGTTTTTATACTTGCTCCGATTTCGGAAGAGGTACTTTTTAGGGGATTATTGAAGTTTAAAAAAAGTAACATAGTTTTATTTATTTCAATCGTTGTGGCATTAATAGGTTACTCAGTATTTCAATCACATCTATTTATTGTTATCAGTCTATCAATATTTTTGTTTTCCCTTTTAGGTTTATTAATTTTCTTTTCCATAAGCAAAATTGAATTATTTATAGCTGCTAATTTTAAATATTTCTTTTATGCTTCATCTATTAGTTTCGGATTAATACATGCAACGAACTTTGCCGGAAATGTTTATGCAATAATGGCATTCTCTTATATTCTCGGCAGCCCTCAAATAGTTTTGGGTTTTATCTTAGGCTATATTCGAATGAACTATGGACTCGTTTATAGTATTCTTTTTCACATGGCTGTAAATATTACAGTGCTTTTTTCAATATTCCATAAATAACTTCTACTGTACTAACCAATCCTGTTTACTAAAAAACTCATCCGAAAAGTTCACAAGATACAATTGTTCAGTAGCCCGTGTAACGGCAGTATAGAGCCATCGCATATACTCGGCATCCATGGCATCGGGTTTAAGATAACCCTGCTCAACAAAAACGGTATTCCATTGTCCTCCCTGGGTTTTGTGACAGGTGTAGGCGTAAGCAAATTTAACTTCTAGGGCGCAGAAGTAGGGATTCTTTTTGGTCATGTCTATTCTTTTACGCTTTTGCGAAATATCCATATAGTCCTCCATCACGGCTTCAAAGAGTTTTCGGTTGTCTTCTGAAGAGAGAGAAGGGGACTCTGACATGATGGTGTTCAATAATAACTTCACTTCAAGTTCTGGCTCATCAGGATAGTCGATCAGTTGGATATAGGCATCGGCAAACTTAAATCCATACATCTCTTCGATATGCCTGATCCGCTTGATTTCAATGATGTCGCCATTGGCAATAAAGCTTGTCTTGGCATCAGGTGATAGCCATGCATAATTATTTTTTACCACCATCATCAGGTCGCCGGCCTCTATCTCTTCTTCTTTATAGAGTATCCGATGACGGATCTGCTGGTTAAAGAGGTTGGCTCGTTTATTCGATCGGGTAATCACGGCTACTTCTTCAGGGCCAAATTTTGAATAGGCTGTTTCGAGTAGTTCTGTTAATTCTGAACCATTAATTCTTTGGATATCAGGATATCCTTCGGTATTAAAGAAGGGCATGGTGATGTCTTTTGCCGAAAGCTTTGAACGAAGGGCTGTTGCATTGGCAAGTATTCCGGATGTTAGGGATTGTCGGACTACATCTTTTAGTTCATATCCTGAAATATCGAGATGGTAGCTGCTTTTTAAGGCAGCGGGATCAAGGGCTGGACTGATTGACATCCCTACGGGAGGTAACTGAGCGATATCACCAATGAAGAGGATGGAGTTGTTGAGCCCCGAATATACATATTCGATCAGATCGTCCAACACATCGCGATAACCAAAGAGGGAAGGAGATGATAAGGCGTTTTGACTCTTTGGTATCATGGAGGCTTCGTCTACAATAAAAACAGTGTTCTTGTGCTTGTTGAGAGCTACTCTTAATACGAGTGAACCATCTTTATTTGTAGTGGGAAGGTATATTTTTTTATGAATGGTAAAGGCTTGTTGGCGGGTATAAGCTGTCAATACTTTTGCGGCCCTACCGGTCGGGGCCAATAATACGGTCTGTTTGTTGATTTTTGGAAGAGATTGAACCAATGAGCTTACTACAGTGGTTTTACCGGTTCCGGCATAACCACGGATGATAAATAACCTTCGCTCTCCTGGCGTTTTCTGGGTGATAAAAAACCTCGATAGTCTGCCTATTAATTCCCGTTGTCCATTGGTTGGTTCATAAGGGAAATTTTCTAAAAACAGTTCTTCGACGTTCATTATTAGGGTTGATTGATTGTTTGGTGTTCTATAAGGAGATTTCTCTCTATGTTCGAAATGACGGTGTTTTGTTTTGTTGCAGGGGTATTTATGAGGATGTCTGACTTCGTTTGAAATGATAGTGGAAAATCAAAATGATGTTGTGCCCATTTTATTGGAAAGGATAACCTATTGCAAAGTTCCAAACTATATTTTTCAAGCTTGTTCTTAAAGGATTAGCCCAATATTGGTCGCCACGAAGATAGGGGTAGCGGAGTGGGATAGCACCATCTATACGCAAGACAAAAAAACCAAAGTCGAAACGAATACCGAATCCGGCATCAACGGCAATCTGTTTCATGAATTGGGAAGTAATTTCTCCACCTGCAAAATCTTTGTTTGGATTAAGCAACCATACATTTCCGGCATCGGTAAAGACGGCTCCATTGATGAAGTCGTAGACTGGGAAACGATATTCAATATTGCCTTCGAGTTGCAGGTCGCCTGATTTATCAAACCGGTTCGTGGGATTGAAGTAACTACCGGGCCCTAATGATCGCAGCATCCAGCCTCTCATATCATTGGCTCCTCCGACAAAGAATGCTTTTTCGAAAGGCAACGCTTTAGAGTTTCCGTAAGGGATTCCAATACCGACAGCAGTTCTTAAAACCCACGCTTTTTTAATACTGGCGTAGCTATAGTATCTGAAATCGAAATCGGTTCGGGCGTATTGCGCATATTTGATATTAAACAGGGTACGATATCCTTCGGCATCTTTCGGTTCATTTAAAATAGAATGCAACGCATTTAAGGTGTTTCCTGATGATTCGGCACTGGCTCTGAAATAGATAAAGTCGCCGGCTTTGGTGCCTTGTTGTGTGTTATACAGAAAAGTATATCGTAGTGCCATAATGAAATGGTCGCTATATTGTGTTCTAAATCGTGGGTCGAGGCTATTCAGATAGGTTGTGAAATCTGTAGATGGATTGATGATCCGAACACTGTTTAAATCTAATGGCGCCAGATTATGTGTGATATGAGCGGATGGTCTCCATTCATAATTTAAGGATAGATTAGTTATGTAGCGTTGGTAGTCGGGTCTGTTCTGCATGTGGAACCCTGTTTGAATCGTCGTTTTTGGTTTGTTATTACCTGTAAACATCCGGTGACTGTATGGCAGCATTAACTTTGGAAAAGTAATGCCTGACTCTATTCCTGATTCGAAGGTGTTAAAGAAAAGAAATTTGGTTTGCGATTGGCCTACCGATTGTTGCATTTCGGCAGCACCGTTCAGTTTAATGTAAAAGGTTTCGCCTCCTCTGAAGATATTTAAATTTTTATAGTTGACGTTTCCTCCAATACCGAGGCGCCCTCCATTATTTGTTCCTTCGAATTCAAGCGAATATGACTGAGCCAGATTGCGCATCAGTTGAACATTGCAGTCGAGTTGGGCTGTGCTGTCCTTCCCTAAGGGTGTTTTTACGAGTTTGTAATCAATACTAACGTATCTGTAAATTGCAATGTCGCTCAGCCTTCCAAAACTCTGTGTGGTAAGATCCAGATTGTACAGATCTCCTCCATTTATCAGTAATGCATTGATAATGGCTTGTGGTTTGATTCGTAATGGGCCTTCCTGTATAAAACGATATTGATGAAGTTGTTGCGAAGGAGATAGCTCTTTTCTATTCATACTAAATACCGTATCCTGACTTGATAAGCTGGTATTGTAGTTGTCATAATAAGGGAAGATGTTGAAATTGCGAATACGGAACTGCTTATGTGTCAATCGTTCATCACCGGTTCCATTTGCTCCACGAATAATGATTTTAATATCAGCCTGATGGTTGTTTAGGGTACTGTCGATCTTGATGTTAAGAAATTCTTTTGAGAACATGTAGTATCCGGTGTTCTTGAGCATTCTTGTTATTCTATCACGTTCGTTGCCCATAGCATAGATATCCAATTGATCACCGGAGTTAATCAATGAGTTTGATTTATCACCAAGAACTAATTTGCTGATTAAGCTGTCATGTATTTCGTAAGCAATGTTCCGAATGTGGTAGGGCTGTTGTGCCTTAATATTGAAAATAATATTTGCTCTTTTTCTTCTAAGTGTGTCAATATTTGCCTTAACCTTTGCATTAAAATAACCTTTGTTATAAAGGTGTTTGTACATCTGGAGTGCGTCACCGGTAGTGAGTGACGAGTCAGTTATTACCGGCGCTTCACCCATTCGTTCGCGCATCCATTTCTTAAGCTTTGTGTCGTGCTTTCTTGGTTGATTAGATTCGTAGATCCATACTTTAAAGCTGAATAACCCAAGAAACCTTTTATTGGGTTTCTGACGCAAAAAGCCGGTTAAGTCATCCTTGCTAATATTTTTGTCGTCGACCTTAATTATGGTTCTGTGTAATCGTAACCCGGTGCGATGTTGCTTCCCGGTTGTTATACACGAGGAAAGCGTCAATGCAATGAGCAGATATAGTAATAAATGTAAACGCGCGCTAATCAAAGTCTTTTTATTTTAATAAACAAATATACACATTAGAAAGCAAATGATAACCCTGCCATTGCATTAAAGCCATAAGATGGATATCGGTTCCATCTTTCATAGTTGTTATTTAGTATATTATTCAGATTCATAAAAGCTGACAACTGTTTTGTAGGCTTATAGATAATACCAAAATTAATATCGGATGCTCCTTTTACCTTTGTGGCAACTACTTGCTTTTGGGCATCCCAGCTCTTGGCATAACTATCGCCCCATGCAAATATTCTGGTGTTTAAATTCCATTTAGGAGCTACTTTTACGCTTGCTTCAAATGCGCCCTCCATTTCAGGAGAATGCCATGCATAGAGTTCTGCATTGGTTGAGTATTTATTCCATGTGCCATTCAGTTTTATTTGGAAATCTGTTCCAGTGTAACCTGCTGAAAGGTTTACCCGAATGAGATTGATGTCGTCGGTTATCACATCAAATCGCTGTTGGTGTGTTATAGACAGTGTGTCATTGATGAAAAGTGGCATGTTATCAATGATTTTACTTTCAAAACGGGCTTCGAAATCAACTGTTTGAGCTATGTTTCCTTTTATACCGGCATAAATAGTAAACTTATTGTTTTCAGTAACTGAATTGGTTAGCGAGCTGATGAATGGATTCATTAGTCGCAATGTATTAAAACTGTTTCGTTGTAACCCACCATTCAAACCTGCTATCAGATAAAGCTTATCGGTTATTAGACCAATTTTTGTATCAATTTCAGGATGAAAGTAGATATGCGAAACAGAATCAAGATCAAACGTAACTTTTAGCCCTGCTTTTATTTGATACTCATCAAAGAGAAGATGATAGGCAGGGAAAAGTTCGACCAGTGTGCTGCTTTTTGTTTTCAATACATTTTTTAAACGATTATTGTCAACAAAGACATTAAGGCCCATGGATTGATGATCACTGAAACTAAACCAGTCGGTGCTCTTTCTGATCATTCCATTTCCCTGGATATTTGTCTCCTGTGTTTTATAGTAATCCTGAAGATTTGAGGCATCAACAGCGAAATTATATTTCAGTGCTTCCTCATCTTCTGATTTACCGGTTATCCCCAAAGAGGCTTTTAATAATCCATAACGTTGACGCAACGAGTCTTCTGTCGGTTCGTGAAGCGTGGTTCCCTTAAATAATTTGGGCGCATAATAATGATAAACATCACGGTTGTATGATGCGCTTAGTTTGATGACGTTGGATTCATTAAAGAATTGGGTTGCTATCTGCGCCATGTTTTCGCTCTGTCCTGCAAACCATTGGTTTGGAATCTCCCCAAGAGAAGAGAGGTGCTTCAGATGAACGGAGAAGAGGCTGTTTTCTTTGGTGTCATTAGATGCAAAGAACTCAACATAGGGAGAAGTGGTTGTTCCCAGTCCCCCTTTAATATAGTTTCTGAATGTTGAAGTTGGTTGGTTTTCAGTTAGTTTTGCAGCCTCTAGCGGGTTGATCGTAATCTTTGTTTGAAGAGGAAATGGTTTTATGGAGTAAATCTGCTTTGCCAATTGAATGGTTGAGTCGCTGATTTTAGGTTGAAAAGTTATCTTGTTTCCATCAGCAACAGATGGTTGATAAGGCGATGTTACAGTAACCTCTTCTGAATAGCTTTTTTTCTTTTCCTGGGCAAATAATGAGCTTTTTAGTGTTATAAGAATAAGCCCTGATATTATAAGTGCACGTATTGAAGTCATCTGATTCATTATTTTGTAGTTGTATTTGAGCTATCTAACTGACTTAATTTCTCTTTGGCGGAAGGGATGACATCATCTTCGCCTTTATAGTTTTCGATTACACTTTGCAGTGTGACCTTTGCCTGAAATGCATTCCCTAATTGAACATATACATCAGACAATAGAACAAACCCTTTAGCAACCCAGTAATCGTTAGATGAATAATTAGTTTGAAGGTTCAAGATGGTCTTTTCGGCCTCCTTATATTTTTGTTGGTTATAATTTAAAAGGGCAAGATAATAATTCGCCTCTGCCCCAATTGCTCCCTGGTTGGACACTGTTTTCTCGAGCGATCGTTTTGCCAATGGTAAATTATTTAGCTTTAAAGCAGCAACACCGATGATAAGATTAGATTCTGCAACTACTGTTGCACTGTTCTCCGTATTATTTCCCAGTCGTTGTGCTGCCTGTGCTGCTAATCCATAGTTATTTAGTTTATAATTACAACGCATTTGCCCGATATAGGCATCGTTGCGTAAAGTTCTGTCAGTGGTAGTCCCTTCAAGTTTTGTGTAATAATCTAAAGCTGTTGCGTATTGCTTTTGTTGATAGGTTATTGCTGCGGCCCCGGCTAATGCTTTATCATAATTAGCAGATGCAGGTAAAGAGATGATCCGTTCGTAATCTTCTAAGGCTGATTTACTATCACCTGATTTACTTTCGCAATCTGCTTTATACCATGCGGCTTTTGCAGCGAAGCTTCCTGTTGGAAATTGGGTTAGATATGACCCGAATCCACGGATAGCCTCTGCGCAGTTCCCTTTCAGGTATTGCGACTCGGCTGCCACGTAAAGTAGAGAGTCTTGCTCAGTAGAAGATATATTCCCTTGTTGGAATTTAGATGAGTAGGCCACGAAATCGTCTACACGGTTCATGTCGACATAGATGTTTTTCAACGTAGCAAGTGCTTCGCGTGACTCTTGTGTATTGTTATATTTTGAAACCAACAACTTAAGCATCTCAACAGCTTGATTATTTTGATCGTTATTGTAATAAATAAGTCCTGATTTCAACATCGATTTAGCTGCCATCGGGCTTTTAGGATAGCGGGTAATGACTTCATTGAAAGCGGCCAATGCTTTTGTGTCTTCTTTTTGAAGCAGGTAGGCGTTGCCTATCTCATAATGAGCCTGGTCAGAATAAGGGGATTGGGGATACCTATCGATGATCTGTTGAAGACTTTGCACTTTCTGCTTTAAATCGCCTCTGGCTCCCATAGCCATTGCTTTTTGGATATAGATATATTCAGGAGATGCTGCTCTTAGCTGAAGTGCTTCATCATAGCTTCTGATTGCTTCGCTGAAGTTCTTTGACATCAGAGAACAATCGGCAGAACGAACATAAGCATCAGAGAGACTGCGATTATCTTTAATTCTTTTGTCTTGAACAAAACGTTTAAAATATGCATTGGCCTGTGAGTACTGCTTCTGTTTGTAGAAGCAATATCCAAGGTTATAGTTTACATAAAGGAATCCGGGATTTTGAGATGCTCCTTTTGTAGCACTAAATTGTTCATAATAGTCGGCTGCTTTATCCCAGTTGTTGAGTTGGTAGTAGGCTTCGGCAGTCAGATAAAGCGATTGAAGTGAAACAAAACGATCGTTGTTATATTGACGCGATTTAGTAAAAAGCGCAATGGCTTCTCTATAGTCGCGATCGTTATATAATTCTACACCTCTATAATATGCAATCTTTTGATAAGCATCTTTCAGTTGCTCGTCTTTGTTTTTTACCGTTTCAATAATCTCTAAAGCTGTCTTATAGTTTTTCGTCACAAGTAGCAGTTGAGCTAACAAATTGTTAGCTTCGTCTATGCGATTACTGGTTGGATTTGTACTTATATAAGCGCGTATGGCTTTAATGGCTTCATTGTAGGGTGAGAAATTAGTTTCGATAGAGAGACGGGCATAGTTGAAAAGTGCTTCTTCTGCCAACTCTTTATTGAATTTCATTTTGCTGGTAGCGAGGAAAGCTTCTCCGGCAAACTTTTTCTGGTTTGTTTTTAGATAACAATCGGCCAAATGATACCATGCGTTTTGAGAAAGAGAGTCTTGCTCGCGGATAACCTCTTGGAACCATTTTATCCCTTTGATATAATTAGCTGTTTTATAGCAAGCGTAGCCTAATTGATAGTAGTCGTTTCGGTTAAGGGCTGATGGATTAGCTTCTGCAAAACGTTCAAGCAGGGGGATTGCATCAGCATATTGTTCTCTGTTAAAATAGGCATTGCCGGTTAGTCGGATCATCTCGACAGAGGCTTTGCTAGTGTTGTCATTTATTAGTGGAACCGAAAGTTTTAACAAATCTTCATATCTGCCTTGTTGATAATAGATTTGCGCCAGATAATAAGGTGCTAATGTGCTATAAACCGGAACATTTTTTAAGGTGTTGAAACCGTTTTCAGCTTCCTGATATTTTCCCTTAATATACGCAATGTGCGAATAGTAATAGGTGGCTGGCATGGCCCAAGGAGATGTGCCTTTCTTTACCTGAAAGAATGAACTCTCGGCCTGGTCCGTTTTCTTTGCCTTAAACTCGCAATAGCCTGTTTTAAAGTAATACTCTGCCAGTTGATCATTGTTTAAGCTGTTAAGTTCTACCTGCTCAAAACTGATTAGTGCTTCGCTATAGTTGTTATCATTGAATTGCAAACGACCTAATTCAAAAAATGCAGTATTTAAAGAAGCACTCTCGGAATGTGTGTTGATGTATTCGTGTAATGAGGAAATCGCATCAGCATTTTGTAGTTTGGCTCCACAGAGGGCTGCAAACAGTGTAGCTTCATCTCTCTCAATAGGAGAGAGCGCTTTGTTGTTGGCAATCTGGTCAAATTGAATTCGGGCAGCACTAAAATTTTCATTACTGTATAGCTCATCTGCCATAATCCTGTTTAGGGAGGTGGGCTGAAGTACTTTTGTAGCTTGAGCCATTGTAGATACAGGAAGCATGATTGTCAGTAACCCAAAAAGCAGAATAGAATACCTTTTCATCTGTATGTAGTTTGTTTAAAATGGTCAGATTGAACTTGCATGTGGGATTCCGTCTTAGATTGGAATTTTATGAACACGCTTGTTTTATCATCCGTTAATTGTTAATTCAGCTTGTAAAGATAACATTTACGGAGATGATTGATAACAAAAATCCCGCCATTACAGCGGGATTTAATATACAAATGGTCGTCTTGTAAGCAGGATCCTGTTATTCCGGCAAGCCGGAACTTCCATCATTTATCTAGACCTGCTGTTGCCAACAGGTTCAAACGACCTACCCCCCGAGATTGGACGAGCAGCCCTTATTTTAGATTTCTCTAAACGCCCCGGTGTACATGATCTTTCAGCCCATAAGGTTTACCCCCGCCAACTGTTCCCAGCCAGCGTCGTGGGCTCTTACCCCGCGTTTTCACCCTTACCTGTTCCAAAGAACAGGCGGTAATTTTCTGTGGCACTTTCTGTACCCTTACGAGTCCTTCCCTTTCGGAAGTATGGTGCTCTATGCTGCCCTGACTTTCCTCTTCTGTCTCAAGAACAGAAGCGATAGAAACCGACGACCACCTTATTTTTTGCAAAGGTAATCTTAAATAGGCTGATTATTTACTTTCGCCCAGTAATACTTCAATGGCTCCATTGCCATATTGTGCAAAGGCTGCATTCCTAAACCGAACACCTTCAATCTCTTTCAATGCTTCTGTTAATGTGTGGCGGAGTGTTCCATTGCCGATGCCGTGAATGTAAACCACTTTGTTGTAGTTCTCTGAGAGCGCACAATCAAGGGTTTTCATGAAATACTCTTTTTGTAGTTTCAGTATTTCAAAGTTGGTCATACGTCCATAGTCTTCTGTAAGTGACGAGATATGAAGATCAACTTCAGCTTCTCCACTTTTTATTTTATGGCGTTCAATGATAGATTCATTTATAATGATGGTCGATTTTTGTGCTGTATGCGGTTGTCCAAACTTTGCAGCTAATTCGTCCAGAATGTTCTGATCGGGTCTGTCAGATCCCGGAACTTCAACAGCAAGAATAAGCATAGCCCGTTCTACAAACCATGGTGACTCAGTATAGTTATCTTCTTTCATGGTCTTCGGTTGCTTAATCTTAAACTCAGACGACACCGGGCTTAAAGGATTAGGCGTTGAAGGTTGATGGAAGAGAACCTGTAAGATACCATCATTCCAGTCGTTTATATCTTTACGTTCCAACTCGAAAAGATGCAGACTGCTATCGGGTTCTACCGATCCAAAATCTGTTCCAGCATATCTTCCATCAGGCTTACGAAGGTAGAGATTAAAGAGAATGTCCGTTTCGGTATGGTTAACCAGATAGATATTTAATGCGCCAGAAATCAATACCCGTTGATCTTGAGGAATGACTGCTAAGTAGACTCCCTTTGGAAAACGACTGCTATCTACTGTGGGTTTATGGAAATTCTTTTGAGATACTCGTTCAGAAAGATCTTCTTCGTTTTGAGTATCTATATTTTTCTGTTGGGTTGGCAGGTCTGTCTGAGATAAAACAGCAGGTGTTTTAGGCTTTCTGAATCCAAAATCTTCATCAAAAAATCTGCTGGCTGTATCGATAGCATCAATTTTTACAAGATTTGAGCTGGTTGTTGGAATTTCAAAACCATCTTCAATCTCAACGAAAATCAAAAGTCCTTCGATGCGCGAAATAACACCACCTCCGGTTTCATTCAAAAACTTAACCTTATCGCCTTTTTTAAGTTGCATAGTGTAATAATTTATACAAAGGTACGCTAAAAGTCAACGGGCAGGTTTTAGAAAGCGGTTTATAATTCGAAAACCTGTTGTAGTGTGTAGGTCTGTGGCTCGGTTGCAGTTGAAAACGAAACAGCTATCATCTTCTGTGCCACTATTCTAACATGTATTGGCTTGTATTTATTCAATATGCCTAACTTGTTAAAGAATTTAAGGACTTTGAGTGAGAACCGTTCTACTTTCCGATCCTCTTTCCGGTCGCCATCTAAGGGGCCCGGCTGAATAATCTGAATATGTTTAAACGGTAACTTTTTAATATCGCGTTCGAGCTCTCCCTTCATTCGTATGTAGAAACCTAAAGAGGATGGATTGGCTCCTGCCGATGATACTAAAACATAAGTTGAAACCTGGTTTGAGGCAGCTGCCTCTGCAAATTGATACTGATATGTATAATCAATTCTATATTGTGCATCCTGGCTCCCTACAGCCTTTAAAGTGGTACCCAAAGCAGAAAACAGAACATCACCTTTAACGAGATCTCTCCAGTGAGCAGGCTGATCAAAATCTATAATATGTTCTTCGAGTTTTGGATTATTGATTCCAATAGATCTTCGCCCGAAAACTATTATTTTATTAAATCGATTGTCATGTAAGAGTAAATCTACAAGTTGTGAGCCGGTTAAACCGGTAGCTCCAATAATAATGGCTGTTTTCATTTTTCTTATGTTCTTTATGGAA
Organism: Bacteroidota bacterium; assembly: GCA_013390605.1. Classification (GTDB taxonomy): domain Bacteria; phylum Bacteroidota; class Bacteroidia; order Bacteroidales; family Cfx3-03; genus Cfx3-03. Next base: position 716,269 of record JACAUB010000001.1, read on the forward strand.
CGTTAAGTGAAGAAGAAATTTAACCATATAAGGCATAGAATGTTTATGAAGAAGTCTTTGTTAGGATAAAATGACAGTTTTATTTTAATTAACCCATTAAAGGAAGTGAAATAATAAAGTTACTACCTTCTCCCTCTTCGCTTTCAATGATAAGTTCTCCTTTGTTTTTTTCAATAAACTCTTTGCATAAAATCAATCCTAATCCTGTTCCACTTTCATCGTTTGTGCCTTTGGTGGAGTTCTGGATATTGAGATTAAAAAGATTTGCTAATTTCTGATATGCAATACCTTGTCCATTATCTTTGATCGAAAGAAATAGCATATCATGTTTTATAGCAGAACTGATTTCTATTTTCCCTCCACTATAAGTAAACTTGATGGCATTAGTGAGTATATTTCTAATCACTGTATTCAACATGTTCTGATCCGCAAACACAAATTGCGAATCGGGAGTATTATCTGTAATTTGGATCTGCTTTTGTTCAGCATTGAAGTTTGCCATTTTAATGTTTTCAATAATAAGGGCTTTCAAATCGATCTTCTTTGGACTATATTCTATCTTTTTCGATTGAAGGGCTGCCCAATCAAGAAGTTGCTCAAGAAGGTCGTATGTGGATTTGGATGATTTATAAATTGAAGCAGCTATTTTTTTTAACTCTTCTTGTTCTAATTCTTCAATATTGTCATTCAGAAGTTCAGAAAATCCTAAAATTGAATTGAAAGGACTTTTTAAGTCGTGCGATATTATTGAAAAAAACTTGTCTTTGGTGTTGTTGATCTCTCTCAGCCCCTTGTTGAATTCTTTCTGCTTTTTAAGATTTTTTGAGATCAGGAAGAGATAGAAAATTAGAAAGAGCATTCCTACGGTACCTCCAATCCATACCAAATAACGTCTGTTTGCTTCTCTATTAAGTTCAAGCTCTTTTTGCTGTTGTTCAAATTGTAGCTTCTCCTCTTTGAATTTAAATTCTTTCAGGAAATAATTTTTCTTTTCATTTTGATCCTGAAGCTGTTTATATAATGTGACATAGTCTTTTAATTTCAGAAATGCTTCATTAAATAGTTGCAGTTTCTCAGCAGCTAGATAATTTTGTTCTAAATTATCAATGAGTATGGAAGATATATGAGCTTTTTTTGAAAATGCAGTACCTATTCTCGCACATTTAAGTGCTTCTTTATACGACTTTGTTGCATAATAATATTCTGCTGCTGCTTCATATAAGCCAGCCTTACTTTAATCAGATTCAATCTTTCTGGATAATTTGAATCCGGTTTTAAGTTCATCCAATGCTTCTGGGAGTTGCTTAAGAGCAATATGTGTTTGTACAAGATAGGTGCTTGCCTGAACGATTGAACTTAATTCTCCTGCTTCCTGGAAATATTTTTTACTTTTTTGAAAGTAGTTCTGTGCATCAATATATTTAGGAGGATTTGCACGATAGTAAATGAGTCCAATATTCTCATGGGCAAGACCAATAGCAGATTTAGATCCGATCTCCTCAGAAACGATCAGACTCTTCTTTGAAAATTCAATTGCTTTATCTCTTTGATTGAGATAACTATATGTGTTCCCAATATTATTATAGGTTATTGAAAGCATTCGCTTGTTACTGTTATTCTCGAGTGTTTTTAAACTGGCAAAATAATATTCAAGGCTTTTACTACAATCGCCTTTTGCCATTTCTATTAATCCCAGATTGTTATAAATCAAGGTCAATGTGTTTAGATCGTGGGTCTCTTTGCAGGTATAAATTCCTTTGTTAAAATAAACAATAGCTTTTGAGAATTCCCCCTTCTCTTTATACATTAATCCAATATTATTGTAGATTTTCCCTAATTCAGCAGTATTCTTTAATTGCATGAAGATGGATAGGCTGAAATTAAAGTGCTGTATTGCAGCATTTAATTTTGCTTTTAGATAGAACTGTATTCCATAACTTAGATGAATGAGACCAATACAGTAGTTGTCTTTGGCCTTTTGCGCATGATTGAATGCATCTTTTAATAGCCTTTCGGCATATGACTCTTTTCCGTTTAAAATCATGTAATAGGCAATGGCTCGTTCAGAGCGACCTATTCCTTTTGTATAGTTGAGTATTTTTGATAATTGCAATGCTTTGTTAGCCAAGAGCAAAGAAGAATCTGGATTTGCGTTATAAATGGTTCTCGACCATTCTGTAAGAATGAGAATACGTGTGGTATCTGTTTTTGCTACTAGATATAAATGATGAATTGAATCGAGTTCTGCTTTGTTTTGAGCAAAAAGAAATTTCACTCCCAATAGAAGTAAAATAAAGAAAATGAACTTTGTCCCCCTCATGTAAATCGACTGTGCACAAAACTACACAAAAATATATTTAACCAGTCGTACAATAGTTGGAAAAAATAGAATTTTAAGATGAATTAATATGGCGAAGACCACGATTTATACACTCAACTTATTTTAGAATGATAAATGAGCCTCAACTTATCCGTTTATATGATTGAAAATACAATACCATTCAATATACACCACGGATCATGAAATCTGTTAAAACTTCTTTTTGTATACATGGCAGTAGGGTTGGGCTCCTTCTTTTTCATAGTAGTTCTGATGATAATCTTCAGCTTTCCAAAAGGTGGTAGCTGGAGTAACTTTCGTTACTACTTTATAGCCCTTATCTTTTAATAGTCCTATCAATTTATGCGCAATCGCTTTTTGATCGTCGTTCAAATAAAATATTTCCGTTCTGTATTGATCACCTTTATCCGGTCCCTGTTGGTTAAGCTGTGTCGGGTCGTGTATTTCAAAGAAAAGGCGAGCCACTGCTTCGAAGGTGGTCTTTTTTGGATTGAAAATAATCTTTACCGCTTCAGCATGCCCTGTTGTATGTGAACAAACATCACGATAAGTAGGATGGTCTGTGTGACCTCCGATATATCCTACTTCTGTGGATATAACTCCGGGGGCTTTTTGCATATAGTATTCCACACCCCAAAAACATCCACCTGCAAAGATTGCAGTTTCAGTTAACGTTTCCTTTTTAGCATCTGCTGGGACAAACTCAATAGAGATGGAGTTTACACAATGACGGGTGTTCTTTTCGGTAAATCCTTCACCGATAAACACATGTCCTAGATGGGCGCCACAATTTGCACATTGTATCTCTGTACGTTTACCATCGGCATCGGGGATATGTGTGACAGCATTCTTAATTTCATCATCAAAACTAGGCCAACCGCATTCTGACTTAAACTTAGCTGATGAGTTGTAAAGTGCTGCACCACATTGTTTACATACATAAGTGCCTTTTTCAAACGTATTGTTATATTTGCCTGTAAATGGTGCCTCAGTTCCTTTATATAATATTATGCGGGCTTCTTCCGGGGTTAATTTCTTTAGATTCATGGTTGTCGTTTTCTTTTTAACGGTTTGTGTACATCCTGCTGAACTTAGTGAAACAAGTATCAGTAGAAAAACGATAGTCTTTATAAAATGGGCAGTTTTCATAAAATTAGAGATTAAGCCAATCAAAAGGATCTTATAAATAGGTGATATCTTATTGTAGATTGTCATGCTATTCATAAACATTCTAAGTAGTATAAAGTTTTACTTATTAATTGAATCGATTAAATTTCGATCGGATGGAAAAGTTAGAGCATATTTATCATGCTCAATTAAGATGGGATTTGAGCATTAACTTTTGTAAGTTTGTTCTCGAAAAGTCATGAAATTTTATATAAATATTTAGATAATGGAACAGGTAAACTGGGGTATAATAGGATGTGGAAATGTGACAGAGAAGAAAAGTGGTCCGGCCTTTAATAAAGTTGCTAATTCGAGGTTAGTTGCTGTTATGCGTCGTAATGCGGAGAAGGCTGCTGATTATGCCAAACGACACGGAGTCCCCAAATGGTATAGTGATGCTGATGATTTGATCAATGACAATGAAGTAAATGCGGTATATGTCGCCACACCACCTAAATACCATGCTGCTTATGCTATCAAAGCAATGCGGGCAGGGAAAGCGGTTTATGTTGAGAAACCTATGGCAATGAACGAAGCGGAGTGTAGAGAGATGATTGCTGTGAGCCATGAAACAAAACAACCCTTATTCGTTGCCTTTTACCGAAGAGCGCTTCCCTATTTTATAGAAATAAAACGGTTAATTAATTCAGGAGCAATTGGAGAGGTGAAAATGGTACAGTTGAAATTTCATAGTCCTGCAAAGCCTGAAGAACTTAATCCCGAGATGGTGAAGGGGTGGCGTGTTGATCCATCTATATCAGGTGGTGGTCATTTTCATGATATGGCTTCACATCAGCTTGATTATCTGACTTACCTTTTGGGTTCTGTGAAAACAATAAAAAGTGTTGCAAAGAATACTGCCGGATTATATCAGGCCGATGATACTGTACTTGCTGTGATGGAATTTGAGTCAGGAGTCTTGTTTTCGGGGTCATGGTGCTTTACTGTGCCAAATAGTCTGACAATTGATCAGACCGAGATCATCGGAACAAAAGGAAAGTTGACCTTTTCATTCTTTAGAGAGCCAATAATAACTCTTGAAAAAGTGGATTTTATACCTGAACAAATTGAGATTCCTTATCCTGAACATGTTCAACAACCATTTATTACGTGCATGGTTCAAGAGCTTTTGGGTGGAGAAAAAGCCCCAAGCAATGGCGAGACTGGTATTGAATCGACCATCTTAATGGACAAGATTACTGAAAAATAGGATTTCTGTTACCATTCATCACCTTGGTCATTCTGCCCTCCTCCGCCATTTCGAACGAAGCGAGAAATCTGCTTTTAGATGAAGTATTACTTTTAGGATATTTCTCCTTACGATCAAAATAATGTTAAGAATCTTAATAGAGAGTGTGTTTATAATGTATTTATTACAAATATAAAAATGGATATCTATATAAATCCAAAAATATATTTGTGCTTAATAATTTCCGCTTCTAAACTTCTTTCTTTTACCCGCTTTAGCAGGGCGTTTAGCAGGTCCACCAAGATTAATCTTTTTATTTTTCTCCTTCTTCTCATGAAAGGCACCTTTCGATTGTCTTATCGAAGCAGGCTGAAGGTAGTTTTTATCAAATAACTTAGGCTTTTCCTCATCGGAGAAAAGCGGTGAAATCACAACTTCAGGCGATATCTCTTCCATTGGAATTCGCTTATTCATCAATAGTTCTATTGTTTCCTGATATATTTCTTCCGCTTCGTTGATAAAAGTAATTGCTACACCGGGTTTGTCGGCACGACCAGTTCTTCCTATTCTATGAATATAATCACCAGGAACCGTTGGGGTGTCGAAGTTGACGACATGTGTGATATCTGAAATATCTAATCCTCGGGCTGCAACATCGGTAGCAATTAGTATACGATGCTTCCCTGATTCAAACTGTCTGAGAGAATTGATACGGTAGTTTTGTGATTTATTGGAATGGATAACACCGATAAGTTCGGGAAAAGAGTTGTCTATCAATTCTAATAACCTGTCGGCACCACGCTTACTATCAACAAAAACCAGTACTTTGTTCATGTCAGGGTCTGTCTTGAGCAGATACTCTAACAAGTTGGCCTTTGTGGTGAAGTTGGGGACATAGTATCCTTTTTGAATGATTTGTTCAAGTGGAGTTCCATGAGGTGCAATCTCTATCTTCTGTGGATCATGAAAGAATTCGGCTATTAACTGCTCGACATCTTGTGTTAATGTTGCAGAGAACATCAGGTTCTGACGACGCTGTGGCAGAATCTCCATGAAGGTTAATAGTTGTGGGCGGAATCCAAGATTTAGCATCTCATCGACTTCATCGATCACGAGTTTTTGAATTGACTTCAATCGCAGTAAACCATGCATTGTTAAATCGACTAACCGACCAGGGGTAGCAACCAGTATATCCACTCCATTGTAAACCAACTGTCCTTGTGTTTTTATATTCGTTCCACCATAAACACCAACCACACGAACAGTCATGTATTTGGCAAGCTTTTCGATTTCGCTTACCACTTGTAAAACTAATTCACGGGTAGGGACAACAATGAGTACCCGAGGTTCTCTTTGTTCTGAATATGTGTGTTGCCTTAAAATTGGCAATAGGTAGGCAAAAGTTTTTCCGGTACCGGTTTGGGCAACTCCCACTAAATCTCTACCCGACATAATTGCCGGGAAAGCTTTTTCCTGAATAGGTGTGGGATATAGATATCCCAAATCATCCAATGCATTTAGTAGTGGAGCGTTTATATTTAAGTCTTCGAACTGCAAGGTATCTGTTTTTTTAAAATCCGGTGCAAAGGTACTCTGAATATGTTAATTAACGACATAAGTTTTTTCATTAATTGAATACGTTTCTATTTTGTTGAAAGAAAAGTGACGTTTGGAACGATTTTAAACCTTATTATCATTTACTTTGTGATGGCATTATTTAGGAGAAAAAAGAAATGAATCGATCATATAGCAGTAAATGTTTTAGTCGAAAAGGGTTGTGTTTTGACTTCATTCAATGCTTCGTATTGTTGCTGTTGTTTGTTTTTTTTCAAGGTTGTCATAAAGACTCAAAGCAAGTAGTTTATAAGCCAACACCTTATCAATTGCCCATCCCTAAATACTTTCCTACAGAACTGAATATTACTGCCGATAATCCTTTAACGGTAGAAGGGATTGCATTAGGACGATATCTTTTTTATGATGGTCGCATGACGGGCAGTACGAATCCTGATTCGATGATGAGTTGTGGCACCTGTCATTTACAAAGCAGGGCCTTTGAATGTGGTATAGATCATCCTAAGTTTATTGGAGGACATCCTTTTGGTATTACCGGAATTAAAACACCTCATGTGATGCTCCCAATGATGAATCTGGTTTTTAATAACAACGGATATTTCTGGAATGGCCTTATTCATCCGTCAAACCCTATGCCAGGTAGGCAGACACTGGAAGATGTAGTCTATATGGGACTTACTGCTCCGCATGAGTTAAATGGTGATAGTGCCCGGACAGTGGCATTGATTCAAAAAATCCCAGGGTATCCTGAGCTATTTGAAAAAGCTTTTGGCTCAAAAAAAGTGACTTTTAAAAATATTGAAAGGGCGGTGGCTCAGTTTATTCGAACACTGGTTTCTGCCAATAGTAAATTTGATAAATATCTTCGAGGCGAAGTAGCTTTATCGGATGATGAGATGGCGGGACTGGAATTGTTTACTACAGAACTTGGGGGCGACTGTTTTCACTGTCATGGTAGTAGTGGAAATCCAATGTTTACTACAAATCTCTTTTATAATAATGGCAAGCAAACTGATTTTACAGGGGTAAACGATGATCCGAGAGACCGGTTTCATGTTACCGGAAACCCCATGGATATAGGAGCATACAGAGCACCGAGCTTGCGAAATATAGACTTGACAGGGCCTTATATGCACGATGGAAGGTTTAAGACTCTCGACGAAGTACTCGATTTTTATTCTACAGGTGTTGTTGCATCACCCTATATTAGTCCATTGATGCATCACGTAAATACTGGAGGTGTAAGGCTCTCGACAAATCAGAAACAACTGTTGAAGTCGTTTCTGATGTCGTTGCATGATGATGATTTTATTACAAATCCAAATACTGCAAAGCCTTCTAAGTTTCCTGACGGGACTTCTCAGTAATTCAACCCAAGATTTTTAAAGGTAAACGACCAGACATCCGACCATTCGTCAATCTGCTTACTGGTCGGTTTACCTGCTCCATGTCCGGCTTCTGTTTCTATCCTGATCAGCACCGGATTTTCTCCAACATGTTTTTCTTGTAGGGTTGCTGCAAATTTAAATGAGTGGGCCGGTACTACACGGTCGTCATGATCGGCAGTGGTTACAAGTGTTGCAGGATAATGCACACCTGCTTTCAGGTTGTGTAAAGGAGAGTATTTGAGGATGTATTTAAATTGTTCTGCATCGTCACTTGATCCGTAATCTCCGGTCCAAGCCCATCCAATAGTGAATTTATGGAAACGAAGCATGTCCATTACGCCTACAGCTGGCAATGCTACTTTAAACAGGTCTGGTCTTTGTGTCATGCAAGCACCTACCAATAATCCTCCATTAGAGCCACCGGCAATAACGAGTTTGGATGAATTTGTATAGTTTTGCTTGATCAGATATTCTGCAGCTGAGATAAAGTCATCAAATACATTCTGTTTCTGAAGCAAAGTTCCTGCCTTGTGCCATTCCTCGCCATATTCACCTCCACCTCTGAGATTTGGAATAGCTAATACGCCTCCTTTTTCTAACCAGATCATACGAGCTGCACTAAATGCCGGTGTAAGACTGATATTGAAGCCACCATAACCGTACAAATAAACAGGATTCTTTCCGTCGAGTTTTAATCCTTTTTTGTGTACAATAAACATCGGAACTTTTGTGCCGTCTTTGCTGGTATAGAATACTTGTCTGGTCTCAAAATTTGTTGTGCTGAAATCTAGTTTTGGTTGAGAAAAGATTGCTGAACTATTTTTTGCAACATCGTATCTAAAGATTGTGGTGGGCATGGTGAAAGAGGCAAAACTATAGAAGCTGAATTTATCTTCGGGTTTGCCGGTGAATCCACTAATGGTGCCAATTCCAGGAGTAGCAATTTCATGAAGCATCTTGCCATCGATAGAAAAAAGAACTGATTTATTTGACACATCTTTCATATATGTGGCAATGATATGACCACCTACAACTACAGCCGACTGCAAAACATTTTTCTCTTCATTAATTACTGTAGTCCAGTTTTCGCGAGCTGGTTTTTCAGGATCGATAAGAATTAATCGATAACGAGAAGCGCCATCATTTGTGTGAACCAATAACTTGCCTTTGATATTTTCAACTACACCGTAATCGAAGTCAAATCCTTCGGCGACCTTTATAAAATCAGCATTTTCTTTCTTCAGATTCTTTACATAAAGGGCGTTGCCACTCGTGCCTGCAGTTTCTGACATGATAAGATATTGTTCGTCATTTGTTACTGTGGCACCATAGTTTCTGAGTGGGAAATTGTCATTTTTATAAATCAGTTGATCTTTATCTTGCGATGTTCCAACCTTGTGAAAGTAGATTTTATGAAACTCGTTTTTCTTCGAAAGCTCTTCTCCTTTTTTCGGGGCATCATAAGCACTGTAATAGAATCCATCGCCGTGCCATGAGATGCCTGAAAATTTCACCCATTTAATTTGGTCAGTCAATAATTTCCCTGTTTCAACCTCCATTACGTAAATGTCGTTCCAGTCTGAACCGGCTTTAGCCACACTATAAGCAAAATATTTTCCATCGTTTGATACGGCATATTCGCCAAGGGCAGCGGTGCCATTGTTCGAAATTTTATTCGGATCGAGCAATACGCGGGGTGTTCCGGTTAGCCCTTCTTGAATGTAAAGAATGCTCTGATTTTGCATTCCATCATTCTTACTGAAGATAATATATTTTCCTTCCTGATGGGGTGTGCCATATTTTGGAAAGTTCCAGATCTTCTCAAGTCGTTCTCTGATTTTATTTCGGAAAGGAATAGCATCCAGGTATTGACGGGTTACTTTATTTTCTGCCTTCACCCAATCCTTAGTCTCGGCTGAGTTATCATCTTCAAGCCAACGATAAGGATCGGCAACTTTTACACCATGGTAGTCGTTTACTACATCGGTTTTCTTTGTAACAGGATAGTTCACAGTTTGTGCATTAATGGATAAACTACTGACAAATGCAGCAGCTATGAGTAAATTTTTAAGTTTGTTCATGGGGCGTTTTTTGAATTTGTAAAGATAGAAAAAACTGGAAAAAAGTATTTATTACTTACTTTTGTAAAAAAACATCCATCTCATGGCTAACTTAAAAAGTATTACAACAATTCGTACCAATATTATTCCTGTTTCTGGTGGAAGTCTTGATTCACATCGTGTTCAACGTTTCGAATTTAATGAGCAGGGCAAGGAACTGAAACAGATTAACTTTGATCATTATGATCAGGAGGATGATAGTATAGAATATCGTTATGATGCTGCAGATAGAAAGAGCGCAGAGATTTTTTCGCAAGGAGGCGAGGTGTTGGAAAGTAAATTCCTTTTCTATGATGCAGATGGCCATGTTGTATTGGAACGCAAAGAGTATATGGCCGGTAATACGGATACGGTAGAGTGTGAATATGATGAAAACAATAAACTCGCTGTTAGAAGACTAAAGGATGACGAAGGTGACATAGAGACTGTCGAGACTTTTGAATATGAGAACGGTTTACTCATTCGTCAGGCAGTGTATGATGGTTCCGATAATCTGATTTCTGAAGATCTATATGAATATAACGAAAAGAATGACCTTGCATCTTTGCTTCGTCGCAACACATTGGATGAAGAAGAACACCGTGAGGTAACGGAATATGATGAAAAAGGTCGTAAAGAAGTTATTAAACAATATAACGCTGCCGGTAATTTAGTAGAGCGTACTCGGTATACCTATGATGAAAACGATCGTGTTTCATTACAGGAGGATGAAGATGGTCATCATCATTCTTTTATCTCATTTTTCTATGATGAAAAGGGGAATGTTGTTCTTCAGGAAGAACATAACGAAAAAGATGAATTGATAAGCAGGGTGAAAAGGTCATTTGATGAAGAGGGTAGACAGCAGGAATCTGAAGTGTTGATTACAAACAGT
>JACAUB010000001.1:727022-736063 GCA_013390605.1 Bacteroidota bacterium
TTCTTTAGCGTTAATGTATAATCAGTAGGATAACTGTATTCAGGAAATTCACCACTGGTAATTGCTTCAAAGTGATAAACTGTGCCGGAAAGTTTTTCGAGCTTTGTTTCATTGAGTCTGTTCGCTTTTGCAACATGTGTAGTGAGTGTGATATAACCGTCGTCAGCATCCTTTGCAAAATCGGGAATATATCTTTTGTTTAGTTGCTCCAGTGTATGTGCGTCTATATTATTCTCGCGAACTTTATTGAGAATTTCGATAAAGGTATTGTCACTTTGTCGGTAAATATGTTTTAGTTCAATGGCTATGTGTTGGGTCTTTTGTAATGCCCGGCTACCAAAAAAGAACACGGTGTCGTAATATTCTCTCAATATATTCCATTCTTCTTCCTTTACAATAGGTGCTAACTGTTGTAGATCGCCAATCATCAGCAATTGTACACCTCCAAAAGGTTTATAGCGATCTTTATATTTACGCAATACTTCATCAACACCATCTAATAAATCGGCTCTGACCATACTAATTTCATCGATGACGAGAAGATCGAGACTCTTTATGATATTTATTTTCTCCTGGCTAAATCTAAACATGGATGTTTGATTGGCAGGAGACTCTGATGATACTGAATTAGTGCCTGTAGTTGTGGCATAGGGTATATGTGGTCCAAAGGGTAGTTGAAAAAAAGAATGGATGGTCACGCCACCTGCATTGATTGCTGCAACTCCGGTTGGAGCAACAACAATCATGCGCTTAGGCGATTTTTTTTTCAGGGTTAATAAAAATGTAGTTTTTCCGGTACCGGCTTTCCCGGTGAGAAAAATATTTTTATTGGTATACTCTACAAAATCTGATGCTAATTGTAATTGCGGATTATTAACGGACGACATGTTTGCTATTTCATTTTCAATGTAAATTTAGTTGATATACCGGTTTGCTTTTACTCATCACAAATAAAAATCATCATATTTCTTTTCTTAACTAAATATTAGATCTTTATAAAGAATTTTATGCATGAATCAGGAAAATATTTTTTATTTTTTTGTATTTTTGATACGGACTATCTTTCAGATTTTTAGTGATAAATGGACGTTCGGATCTACACAGCGAAATCAGAATTAATCTGAAACCCATTGAGTGCTTTTACATAACGAATGCTGGTAATTATAAATATATTTAAACACTGGTTTTATGAAAAACAATAGCACATTATCCGAATCCGACGAAAGTCAAATTCCAGAATTGATCAAAGAAATGGTTCAGACATCTGGTAAAATACTCAAAAACGATAATATCTTATTCCTCATTTGGGGATATGCTTTGACGATTGGCTTTTTATCTCATTACCTGAATGAGATATTGTTTGTGCCGAACAGCGTTCATCGTACATTGAAATTTGTCGAACTGATATTAGAGATTATTGCAATCGGTTTTACCATTTACTATTTTGTTAAGATAAAACAGAAAGTCATCAGTCATGATGGTTTATCTGTGTTGTTTGTATGGGTTGCTATGTTTATTAGTTTGTCATTAACAAATGTGATCCTTTTTTCGAAACTACACAAAGTAGATTTTACGCTCCAACATCCACTTTTCATGGTTCTTACTGCTTTTGCGATTGTAATAACCGGAATCATTAATCGATATACATTGATTATTATTGGAGGTGTTATTTTCGCTGCATTAGCTTATGCCTGTTGCTTTTTAGTATTAAAAGACCAAATGTTGTTAGAGGCAATCGGTTGGTTTATTGCCTTGGTCATCCCCGGGCATATATTGTATTTTAAAAAGAAACTTTGACGTTTTTTTAGGGTATTGATCTCTGTATTATTTAGTTCTGAAGCTCAAGCTAATCATGAAATTTTCGATAGACTCTATCTTAATCTGTTTATAATAAAGCGATTACGATCTGTCTCTATCTTTTATCTCTTCTTTTTCTTAGGTTAAATTGTTTTATATCAGTAGGATAGCTACCATTGGGTCCGGCATGGGTCCGGTGTGCTTCCGCTATCCTTCCGCCATGACTCCACTCATTCGTGGGAGGTATGGCGGAGTTATGCAGGAGTCAAGGGAAACTCATTTCTGATTTGAGGGTAGTTGTACTTTGATTATTTCTGAATATCTGGAACGTGATTGGTAGCTCTTGGTAGGTGTTTTTCTGATTTTGGTTCATGGATTATCTTTACAGACTATTCCTCTTTTGAGGTTAAGGTGGAGCTGTTAATCAAAAGCCGGGATAAACTCTGGGCATAGTTATTTGCTTTTGATCCTGATTTATATACGGCATCATCCAGTGGTGCATAGATTTCTAAGCTCGATTGTAATAACTGGTCGTAATAAAGTGCTTTGGCTTCATCAATGTTCAACGCCGATCTGTAAATTAATAAATCCTTATAACCGGCCTCTTTTACCGATCCGGATAGATTCTTTTCTCCACCATTGCCACCTAAAATAAATTTATTGAAGTTGAGATTTTCTTTGGTTGTCCCTGCTAATTGTCCGTTTACAAATAGTGAAGTGATTCCGGAAGCCCATTGATGAGATATTACAACATAAATCCATCCTTTATTCGTTTGTGTAGTATCACCTGATAATGTTGATCCATTGGCTGCTCTATACGTTATTTTGTCGTTGTTTAATATAATTCCACACGCATGATCCCCCTCTTTTATTGTCGCTAAGGTGCCTTTTGTCGGACTCTTTACCAGAAAACTTATTGCAAATGAGTGGATAGTATCGTCAGGAATATAAGTCAAAGGTTGATTAGATATCTCATTTTTAAGTTGTAAATAACGAGTGCTTCTTACTTTATAAGGTGTTTTCTTTCCTGCTTCCATCGCATCAAAGATTGATGGGACGAAAGAATAGTATATCTCTTTGTGGCCTTGAACGTTTGGGTGGAATGCGTCGTGCCAGAAGCCGTTTACCCAGTTCCCTTTCCCATTATCAATGGTTCCAAGGGCATTCATACTGGGTATATCCCACATATTGATCATTAAATTCATCTTTTTGGTGGCTTCATAATGGGGCAACTCAAAGTCATTACGCGCATAGCAATTGGTGACGAAAGGGGTCATCCCATCTTGACGGCACAACGCTATCAATCTTAACATGCCATTTCTATATCGTTCAAAAATTCGGTTTCGTGTTGTTTCCGACGGTGAATAGATGCCTTCATTACCTAAAGAGAGTCCAAGAATGACGTATTTTGCTTTTTCAGGAAGTAGTTGGCTTTCATATCGGGGCATAATTTTATCTGTATTATCTCCTCCTCTTGAAACATTGACAACTGTCCAACCTCTTTTCTCTAATAATTGCTTTATAAACCCAGAATAACCACCTGTAGTAGTTGTATCTCCAACTCCTTTTGCAACGGATGAACCAAAGATGGCTATTTTTTTGTTTTGGGCATTAGCCTCGTTGTATATAGATGAAAAGATAAAGATGAGACAAGCCAGAAGAATTGTTTTTGTCAAAGCTTTATTGATAGGTTTTGAGATGTATAGGTTCGTCATTAATTGAAAGATTGCAAAATGAAGTATTCACCAAAGATAATAAAGAGTGATCGGCTTTTTAAGATCAATCTTGTAAAGTTTTAATCACACGAAGTGATAATGAAAATAATTATATCTTTGATACGCTAACATAAGCAGGACGTACAGACCATAAAATGTTTAATGTATTTATATAGTTTGTTATAGGTTTTATTACATTGAATTGAGAATATTTATGTTCTTGTTTTCGGAATCTTGAAATGCTGATCCAAAACCAATACCTACAATGAAAACGAAAAATTACTTATTATTATTTGCTGTCTTATTGACAACGGTAGTATTTGCACAACAGCCGAAGATAAAAATACAAACCATTGCACCGGGTGTCATAAAGCTGAGTATGGGCACACCCGATAAATACTCACCCTATACCTTTTGTTCAGAAAAGCCAAGAGAGGAAGCAATGCAGCAACTTAGCGATAAGTCCCTTCCTTTCGATTTGAAAGATGTTGTAGTGCAAAAAAATAGTCGGGGAGTGCAGATCCGTATTCCATTGAATGAAGAGGAACAGTTGTATGGGTTTGGCATGCAGATTGGCACATTTGAACAACGAGGATTGCGGAAACGTCCTATTGTAAACGATAATCCCTCTAATATTGGATATACCCATGCACCCCAACCTTTCTATGTTTCGACTGCCGGCTATGGAGTATTAGTCAACACTTCACGTTATGTCACATTCCTTTGTGGAACAAACCAAGACCTATCCCAACAAAAGCCGGTCATAAAAGAGCAGGAAAAACTCAAATTCTCTACACAAGATCTATATGCCAATCAATCACAAAGTAAAATGAGTATGTGGATTGATGTACCTTCGGCAGAGGGCGTAGAAGTCTTTTTCTTTCTGGGCGAAACGCTCAGGGAGAGTGTGCAGCGATATAATCTGTTTTCGGGCGGTGGCGCCATGCCACCGTTATGGGGACTTGGCGTTAAATATCGGGTAAAGGGCGATTTTAACCAGGATGAAGTCTTAAAGATGGGGTCTTATTTTCGTGAACATCAGATTCCTTGCGATGTGCTAGGTCTTGAACCGGGGTGGCATACAAAAGCATACTCATGTTCGTATGTCTGGTCAGATAAATTTCCACGTTCGCAAGAGATGATAGAGGGTTTAAAAGGGATGAATTTCAAAGTCAACTTGTGGGAACATGCATATGTTAATCCGGCCGCCCCATTTTATAAAGACTTAGAGAAAATGGCCGGGAGCTTTTTAGTGTGGAATGGATTAGTACCTGATTTTGTAAATCCTAAGGCTGCTGCAATTTTTGCAGATTATCATGAGAAGAATCTGGTCGATAAAGGAATTGCATCATTCAAACTGGATGAGTGTGATAACTCAAACATAATGGATGCTAAATCGACGTGGGGTTTTCCCGATATGACCACTTTTCCATCAGGTATTGATGGAGAGCAGATGCACCAGTTATTTGGTTCACTCTATGCCCGAACGCTGGCGCATATTTATAAGAAGAAGAACCAGCGGACTTATTTTGATTATCGTAGCTCAAATGTTTTTACTTCGTCACTTCCTGCTGTTTTATATAGCGACATATACGGGCATAACGACTATATCAGTATGATTTCTACCGCCTCTTTCGGGGGATTGCTTTGGTCACCAGAGTTGCGCGATGCAGCGTCTGAGCTAGATTTTATCCGTCGGATGCAGACCATGTTGATGGCTCCACAGGCTGTTGTAAATTCCTGGTATTTGAAGAATGTACCTTGGTTTCAGTTAAATAGAGAATTGAATAATGCAGATGTCAAACATGTGAATGCAGATAAACTGGAAGAACTGGTACGCAATCTATTCAGAGAACGGATGTCTTTGATCCCTTATATCTATTCTGCTTTTGCAGATTATTACGATAAAGGATTGCCTCCTTTCCGTCCGCTTATTATGGATAATCCTAAAGATAAACGCGTTCGCTCGATTGCAAATCAATTCATGATTGGCCAGAGTATGATGGCAGCTCCTACGACAAAGGACAGTACAACAAGGGTAGTCTACTTCCCAGAAGGAAACTGGTATGACTATAATTCATTGAAGCAATATATTGGTGGAAAGTCATATATGATTGAAATACCGATGGATAAACTTCCACTATTTGTGAAAGAAGGCTCGATTGTACCTGTTGCTACACCGCTTAATTTTGTAGATGAACATTCTGTTTTCGAAATTACTTGTAAGGTTTTTGGAAATGGCTCTACACCTTTTACTCTTTTTGAAGACGATGGTGTTACCTATGATTTTCAACAAGGAGGTTTTAACAAGGTGGTGTTAAGTGTTGCCAATGGAAAAGGTATAGTAGAACGTAAAGGCAGTTTCAAGGGAATTCGTTACAATATTAAGGATTGGAATTTTATTAAATAAATCAATATCTCTTTCTTTAACTGACAATCATATTTCAAAATAAAAGCCTGTGCATATAACTGCAACAGGCTTTTATGTATATAGATAAATGAGAAAATTAATTACCCCTGATATTCTTAATAAAGTCGTCACTCTTTTGACGAAGAGCTTTGGTGTGCTCTGTTTGTTCTGAAACTTCTTTTAAAGCTTTGATAAATGCGGTCCCAATAATTCCTCCATTAGCATATTTGCTGGCGGTGTTGAATGAGCTTGCATCCTGAATTCCAAAACCAATCAACAATGGTGTATCGGGTAGTATTTTGCGAACACGTAAAAAATAGTCGCTACTATTTTCCAGATTTGGACGCGATCCAGTTATAGAGGCTGTGCTTACCATGTAAACAAACCCTTTACTTTCTCTTCCCAGTTTTTCAATTCGGTGATCTGGTGTTTGGGGTGTTACCAGAGGGATGTAAAAAAGATTGAATTTGGTAAATAGCGTAGCGTAATCATTAATATATAGTTCCAATGGAAGGTCGGGAATGATTACACCGGATACTCCTGCTGATACGCAACGTTTACAGAACTTCTCCATGCCATATTTGAAAACCGGATTCAGATATCCCATTAAGATAATCGGCATTGTAATGTTCGTTTTTACTTGTTCAAGCTGTTCAAACAGAATATCCAGATTCATCCCATTTTGTAGTGCATGATGACTACTTTCTTGAATGACAACACCATCGGCCATCGGATCGGAGAAGGGGATACCTACTTCAACCATATCGGCTCCGGAATCTTGTAGTTGTTGAAGTATTATAGCAGTATCGTTTAAATCAGGGAAACCGGCTGTAAAATAAATGGAGAGGATGTCTTTTCCCTTTGTCTGAAATAAGTTGTCAATTCTATTCATTGTCGAATCCAAAATAAGATGTATACGTATCCATGTCTTTATCGCCGCGTCCTGAAAGGTTGATCACAACATTCATGTCGGGAGTCAGGCTAATTTTATTCAACACAGCAAGTGCGTGTGATGATTCAAGTGCCGGAATGATTCCTTCAAGGCGGGTTAGTTGAAGTGCGGCACCAAGTGCTTCAGTATCGGTGACCGGAAGATAATTAACACGTCCGGTTGCATGAAGATGAGAATGCAATGGTCCAACTCCAGGGTAGTCTAATCCTGCCGAAATAGAGTAGGGCTCTGTAATTTGTCCATATTCGTCTTGCATCAATAAAATCTTACTTCCATGCAATATCCCGGTTGAGCCAACAGCCATGGTGGCGGCGGTTTCAGGCGTATCAGCACCTTTTCCGGCTCCCTCAGCCCCATATAGTTTTACCTCTGGATTGTTGATGTAGTGATAGAATGCACCGGCCGCATTACTTCCTCCACCTACACATGCAATGATAGCATCGGGGTATGGGCGTCCAATCTTCTCGGTTAATTGTTCGAGCATTTCTTCTGAGATGATAGATTGGAAGCGGGCTACTAAATCAGGGTAAGGGTGAGGCCCAACCACAGACCCAATGATGTAATGGGTATCAGTCGGATTACTAATCCAGTCGCGGATGGCTTCGTTGGTGGCATCTTTCAGTGTCTTGTTTCCCGAGGTTACGGGTACTACTTTGGCTCCTAACATTCGCATACGGGCAACATTGGGTGCTTGACGTTCCACATCGGTAGCGCCCATATAGACAATACATTCCAATCCTTTTAGTGCACAAACCGTAGCCGTGGCAACGCCATGTTGGCCAGCTCCGGTTTCGGCGATAATTCTTTTTTTACCCAGTCGTTCAGCTAACAATATTTGTCCTAGTGCATTGTTGATTTTGTGCGAACCTGTGTGGTTGAGGTCTTCGCGTTTTAGGAAGATATTCGATTTATAATGTGCCGACAGTCTTGGTGCAAAATAAAGTGGCGAAGGCCTGCCGGCAAAGTCGGTTAGTAATATTCGGAGCTCTTTTTTGAAACCGGGTTCATCCATAATGCGGTGGTAGCTTCCCAATAACTCGTCGACGTTTGGTTGAAGCATTTCCGGGATAAACGCCCCGCCAAAGGTTCCATAGAAACCATTTTTATCGATGTTATAGATTGATTCTTCCATTTTATACGTGTTTTTTGTTTTACCTGAAGTGATTTTCAGGTAGAGAACTGCCACAACATAAGTGGCAGCTTAATTTTTTTATGATTAAGAACGAAGTGTAGTGATAAAGTTTTTTACGGACTCAACATTTTTTAATCCGGGTTCTATTTCAAATTTGCTGTTGATATCGAAACCAGCCAAATGTGGGTGCTTAACTTTCTTCAAGTTTTCTTCATCTCCTGGTTTAATTCCTCCGCTTAATAGAAATGGGGTTTGTCCATCATATGATTTAAGCTTTTCCCAGTTGAATTGTGTTCCGTTTCCACCATAACTTTTGCCATCAGCATCGAATATGAAGAAACGACAACTCAGGGAGTAGGCTTCTGTGGACTCGAATGAGAAATCATCACTGACTCTGAATGCTTTGAAAACAGGAAATCCGGTACGACTGATTGTCTTGCAAAGCTCGGGCGACTCATCACCATGTAATTGAACGGCATTGAGCCCATATTTTTCAACCGTGCGGATAATCTGATCGGCAGTTTCATTTACAAAAACACCTGTCTTGATGATTTTAGGTGATAATTTTTTCAAATCGTCGGGTGATAGATAATCAGCCATATTACGTTGCGTGCCATCGTAAAATATAAATCCTAGCATATCAGGTTCGGCAGCTGCTACATTGAGCATGTTTTCAGGAAATTTCATTCCACAAACTTTGATTAACATACGATAGAGTTTTTAGGTAATATAATTTTAGTATATTGTTATTTCTTAATACGCTGAGAAAGGTTTGATGGTATCTGTTGAATGAAATCAGCGCAAGCTTTTGCCGGGTCACGCTGGCTCATGAATCTTTCGCCTATTAAAAATCCCTGATAACCTGCGTTTCTTAGTCTTGCAACATCTTCTCCTGTTTTAATTCCACTTTCAGCAATTCTAACAAATCCTTTTGGGATTTTTAATGAGAGTTCCTCGGCTCTTCCAAGGTCGGTGACAAATGTTTTAAGATCACGGTTATTAACACCAACCAATGAAACTTCATCACATAGTCGT
>JACAUB010000001.1:736163-786675 GCA_013390605.1 Bacteroidota bacterium
AACACCAACCAATGAAACTTCATCACATAGTCGTTCCAATTCATCTTCTGTATGAACTTCAAGGATACTTTCCATGCCAAGCGAAGCCGCAATGCCAGCAAATTTCTTCACCTCTTCGTTGGTGAGAATGGCTGCAATCAATAAAATGACATCAGCGCCTAATGCTCTTGCTTCATAGATTTGATATTCGTCGATAAAGAAATCTTTTTGAAGCATTGGGCAGCTGTTATTCTGGCGAGCTATGCTGAAGTTGTCTAAAGATCCGCCAAAGTAACGGCTTTCGGTGAGTACTGAGAGGGCAGATACGCCTGCAGCAGCATAGCTGGTAGTAATCCGGACTACATCTGCCTCTTTATTTATTACGCCCAGTGATGGTGAGTGTTGTTTAAATTCAGCGATTATTCCACTTGCACCTTCAGCAGAAAGTCGTTCACGAAGGGAAACAGGCTTTGTGGAAAAAGGAATGCATTGATGTATGAGGTCAATAGAATGACGTAAACTGCGTTCTTTTATTTCGATTCTTTTGAAATCGACTATTTCGGAGAGGATGGTGTTCATTCAAATAAGTATTATTACTGATTACTCAGTTCGATTAATTTGTTGAAGGCTAAAAGTGCCTTTCCTGAAAAGATTGATTCGTTTGTTAGCGCAAGACATTCGTCCAGACTTTTTTCGCGATGCATGACTTGTAACGCTAATGCTGAATTTATATTTACAACAGAATTTTGAGCTTCGGTACCCTTTCCATTCAAAACATTCATGAAAATTTTAGATGCTTCATCAACAGTGTTGCCTCCAAAAAGCTGTTCGGGAGTTAATGTTTTCTTACCTACTCCTTCAGGGGTTAATAATTCTTCACTGTTTTTTGTAATGACACGGAATGGGCTTGTCAGCGATATTTCATCGTACCCATCGTTACTGTGGATGATGGAGTAGTTAGTAGAACCCAACTGATAAACATAATTATAAAGTCGTGCCAGTTCATGACTGTAAACGCCAACCAACTGATTTTTTGGTTTTGAAGGGTTTACCATTGGTCCAAGCATATTAAAAAATGTTTTAACACCTAACTGACGTCGAATTCCGGCAACCTCTTTTAGTGCTGGGTTGAATAACGGAGCATGTAAAAAACAAATTCCGGCTTGATCAAGTTCTTTTTTAAATTGATCAGTATCGGTAGTAAAACGATAGCCTGCAAATTCCAGTATGTTTGAAGAACCACAATTTGAGGATACACCGTAATTACCATGTTTGGCTACTTTCTCACCACAGCCAGCCAGAACGAAAGAACTTAGTGTCGAGATATTGAAGGTGTTGAAACCATCTCCACCGGTGCCACAAACATCGATGGTGTTAAAATCGCTCAGGTCGACATTAATACACAGGTTCAACAAGGCATCGCGGAATCCTTGTAATTCGTCTAACGTTACTGGCCTCATCATAAAGATAGTTAGGAATGAGGCAATCTGTGACCCAAAGTAATGACCAGCAGCAATATTTATTAATACCTCTTCGGCTTCTGATCTGCTCAGTGTCTGGTATTGAAATAATCTGTTAAAAATAGCTTTCATTGATTCCATGTGTGATGTATTAACAAAATGTACCTGAGAATGCAGAAGGTGATGTAAAATTTGTATTGTCAGGCGAGGGTAAAATAGGGGCTCCGGTTGCTTCATTTGCTATGCCAAGCCAATTTGCCAAAATGATTTTGCCATGTTCAGTTAGAATAGACTCTGGATGAAATTGTAATCCCCTCACATCATAACGAGTATGTTTTATGCCCATCACCATTCCAGTTTCATCAGTAGCCGTAACTTTTAAGGCTGATGGAATACTCTCTTTATCTAAAACCCACGAGTGGTAGCGTCCGGCTTTAAAGACAGGAGGTAGTCCATAGAAAAGTAACTCTGAAGGTTCGGTAACATGAATATCAGTTGCCACACCGTGATAAATTTGTTCCAGATTTACCAGTTTGGCTCCAAATACTTCGCCAATGGCTTGCATACCCAGACAGATACCCAGTATACTTTTCTCAGGAGCTAGCCGCTCAATTAATTCTTTCATAATTCCGGCTTCATCAGGAATGCCAGGACCCGGTGAAAGTACAATCCTGTCATACATTGCAGCCTCTTCAATTGTTATCATATCGTTTCGGGCAACTGTTACCTGTTCACCCGTAAGTTCTTCAAGGTAATGAACCAGATTGTAGGTGAATGAATCATAATTATCGAGAACCAGGATTTTCATAGTTGATGATGTTTTAACTTGTTGGTTGTTTGTTAAATATTCAGCCCTTTGTTAATGAATTGGGAAATATGGACTGTATTGATTAAATTGTACTGGCCATTTCAAGGGCAGATCTCAATGCCCCCAGTTTATTTTTGACCTCCTGTAGCTCATTTTCTTCTACACTTTGGTCAACAATTCCGGCTCCTGCCTGAAAGTATAGTGTGTTGTTCTTGCTCATGAATGAACGAATAGTGATAGCATGAATAAGACTTCCATCGAATCCGATTTTGCCAATGGCGCCGCCATAGAAACTACGACGTGTAGGTTCGTATTTACTAATCAATTCGATAGCCATCACTTTGGGCGCACCCGAAAGTGTTCCGGCAGGAAACGTGTCTGCTAACAAACTTACCGGTGTTGCTCCATCAATCATATCGCCTGTAACCGTTGATACTAAATGTAGAACATGCGAAAATATCTGTACTTCTTTAAAAGAAGAGACTGTTACATTTCGGGCATGTCTGCTTAAATCGTTACGAGCTAAATCGACCAGCATAACATGTTCTGAGGATTCTTTTGGATCAGCACAAAGTTTTTCAGCAAGTTGCAGATCAAGTTTGTCGTTTCCGGTTCTTTTATAAGTGCCGGCAATTGGGCTGATGGTTGCTTTTTTATCGTGAACCAGTATTTGGTGTTCTGGAGAAGATCCAAAGATTCGATAGTCGCCATAATCGAAAAAGAACATCCATGGAGATGGGTTGATATAACGGAGGCTTCTATATACATTGAATTCGTCGCCAGTAAATGATTGTTCGAACCGGCGTGATAATACAATTTGAAATACATCACCACGACGGCAATGTTTTTTTCCTTTTGCTACCAATTCCAGATAATCTTCATCTGTCATATTTGACGACTCATTGCCTTCTATTGCAAAAGGATAAGAGACGAGCCCGCTACTTAATAGCAGACGTTCTAAATCATTCATTGATGAAGCTTCTCCCGGTAACAGATTTTCAACAAGAGTAGCCCTGTTTTGATGATGGTTAATTACAATCAGATATTTGTAAAAGTGATAGCGGATATCTGGAATGGATAACTCATCGGGATTTTCACTTAGTTTAATATTGTCAAATAATGCTGCAGATTCAAACCCAAGATATCCAAAAATTCCATTGAAAGCAGATTCTTCATCTTGTTTCGGTACCAATGACCCACTAAACTCATGAAGAAGTCTGGTTACATGTTCCGGTCCTTCAATTGCCACTTCGTTTATTGCTTCGCCCGGCAGGTTGATTAGTGCCTTACCCTGTTGTACAATAAATCCGGCAATGGGTTGAAGACAGAGGTAAGAGAGACTTTGATCACCACCATGATAATCGCCACTTTCTAGTAAAAGCGAACCTGGAAACCTGTCGCGAATTTTTAAATATAGCGCCACTGGTGTGATGGTGTCTGAAAGGAGTTGTTTGGTGTTTGTTTTGATGGTTTGCATGTCTGCTAAAATTTTTGGTGTTAAAACAAAAAAGGCCTCTCGTGGTACGAAAGGCCTTTTTTAAAGGGGGCATAGCTCGTTAACTCACGATATTTTCGTAAATATGAAGCGCCACCACCAATTATTTAGATTAAACTTGATCATTTTTGTGTTTTGTTGTTGCTGCAAATGTAAACACGGATTTAATACAAATGTTAGTCGGGGGTAAAAAAAAATAAAATTTAACCCTTTTTAAGTTGTTTGAGTAATTTTTTACTCTTTGATATTATTCCGGGACTGGCTTCCGTTTGGATAGATTGGATAGATTCAATCAATTCATTCTTTAAATCAGGGATTTCTTTACAAACATTAAACAGAATTTGCATGGCGTGAACTCTAACAGCAATAGGTTCGTCGGCGGAGAGTAAAATCTTGAAACAATAATCGACAAAACTGCCTGTAATATCTTCGGGTAGAGGTTGAAGACTGATCATTTTTAGAAAATGACGTTTAATTCCATTCTTATTTGTTTTTTCTACTTGAATGATTAATTCGTTTAAAAAAGGATGAACCATTTCAGGTCTCTTGTCATTGATCTTTTCCATCGTCCAGGCAGCTCGCCATGATAATTCATCCTCGTTCTGAACAATCTCCCATAAATCGTTAATTAAATCAGGTTGCTGTACTATCCTATCAGCAATTTTATCAACATGATCGACCCAACTTGCGGCCTCAAAGAATGCAGATGTATGAAACAGGTGGTCTAATCCCGACATGGTATTTCTTTTTATACAAAGATACAACTTCTCTTCTTTTATGAACAACAGCTAGATTTGCTTGTTATGAAGTTAGAATAGTTATATTATGAATACAAACGGACATTCTACCAACAAACTGATCAGTGAAACAAGTCCTTATCTGCTTCAACATGCTAACAATCCTGTCAATTGGCATCCATGGGGTGATGAGGCTTTTGCAAAGGCAAGGGCTGAAAATAAACCCTTACTAATTAGTATTGGTTATTCGGCTTGCCATTGGTGTCATGTGATGGAGAAAGAGTCGTTTACGAGTCTGCATGTAGCCTCGGTAATGAATAAATATTTCGTTTGTATAAAGGTCGATCGTGAAGAACGGCCTGATATTGATCAGGTTTATATGGATGCTGTTCGATCATTGAATGGGACGGGTGGTTGGCCTCTTAATTGTTTTGCATTGCCTGATGGAAGACCATTCTGGGGTGGAACCTATTTCCCTTCTGATCAATGGATACAAATTTTAGAACGAATTAATTATCTATGGCAAAACAAAAATACGGATCTCATCAGGCAGGCCGAAGCGGTTTCTGAAGGAATACAACAACAAGAATTGTACTCAGTTAGACCTGTCCGAAGAGATGACTCTACAGAAGATATAACCGAAACATGGGAGAACTTAAAGAGAGGACTTGACTTTTTAAAGGGTGGTCTCAAAGGGTCTCCTAAATTTCCTATGCCAATTGTTCTATCCTATATGCTTCGTTATGCTGCTTATATCGGAAGATCTGGAGTGCTCGATCCTTTATGGGTTTCGTTAAACCGGATGGCTTGTGGCGGTATTTATGATCAGATAGGTGGCGGTTTTTCAAGATACTCGGTTGATGAAAATTGGAAAGTTCCGCATTTTGAAAAGATGTTATATGATAATGCACAACTTGCATTGCTTTATACGGAAGGCTGGCAGATCTCTAAAAATGATTTCTATCGTACGATTGCTGAAGATACACTACAATTTGTAAATCGTGAATTAACATCTTCAGAAGGGGCTTTTTATTCGTCAATTGATGCCGATAGCGAGGGTGAAGAAGGAAAATATTATGTATGGACAGAAACAGAAATTCGCGAGGTCCTCGGAGCCGACGCTGATTTAATTATTCGATATTATGGAATAGGAGCAGAGGGTTATTGGGAAAATGATAATAACATCTTAGTCTCTAAAATAGATCTGGCGTCATTTCTAGTAGCAGAGGGTTTATCAGCTACAGATTGGAACGAGAAATTGAAGAAAGCTAACGCGTTATTGTTAGACCGACGTACGCTTAGAGTTCCTCCGGGTAAAGATGATAAAGTGCTGGCTTCGTGGAATGCATTAATGCTTAAGTCTTTTTCAGAAGCTTCAATTGCATTTAACAATGACGATTACTTAAAAGTTGCTGAACGGAATGCCCGGTTCCTTCTCACATATATGTCGGATGACCACGATAGACTTTTTCACTCCTGGCGAAATGGAACTGCCCGTATAAATGGATTTTTAGAAGATTATGCTTTTGCTATTGATGCTTTTATCTCACTTTATCAAGCTACCTTTAACCTTGCGTATCTTAATCAGGCAATGAGATGGACACAGGTAGTGATTGACCATTTTTATAATGAAGATCAAGGTATTTTCTATTTTACTTCAGATGAGGATGAACCATTAGTCGCCAGACGTTTTGAATTGCATGATGGTGTTACCCCTTCTCCTAATTCAGTAATGGCACGTTCGTTGGTGCGACTAGCTGTTTATTTTGAAAAAGGAAAATACAGAGAGAATGCACAACGTGCTCTGGATGTGCTGGGTGATCTTCCATTACAGCATCCTTCCTCTTTTGCAAATTGGGCTGTATTAAGACTTGACTTAATGAAAGGACCATCTAGTGTGGTTTTTAATTTAGTTGATGGATTGGAGCAACGGAAAAGAATTGGTACTTCATTTTTGCCTTTCGTAGCTCTGGCTGGTAATCATTTAGACCTTCCACTTACTTCTTATTATCGTGAAGTTACGAAAACGGGGGTATTTATCTGTTCAGATAGGCAATGCTATCCGCCTGTTCAGTCTCCTAAAGAAATTTTATTATTACTTGATAGCTTTGAGAAGTAATGTTTGACAACACCATTGTTCTATAAAAAGATATCAACAAAATTGATCATTTTTGGGAGTGTATGATTTTTTAAATTGTTCGTAATAAAATTTTATTAAAACTAAGTGATAACCACTCATCCTTATTTACCTTTGTAGGGTAAATTCATCACGTATGTTTCGGAAGATATTCTCCATATTAAAAAATAAATTTGTTATTGTGCTGGTGTTGTTTGGGACATGGTTACTTATCTTCGATAAAAATAACGTGCTGCAACAAATCGAAGCAAAGCGTACGCTCCATCACTACCAACAAGAGAAACAGTTTTATATTCAACAGATCAAGGCTGATAGTGAGGCGACATACGATCTGATGTCTGATACTGCGCATCTTCAAAAGTTTGCGCGAGAGAAATATTTTATGAAGAAGGATAGCGAAGATGTCTTTATGATGATTCCTAAGGAGAAAAAAGAAAAATAGTCAGACCTTCTCACCTTGATAAACTGGGATTCTGATAATAAGATGATGCCGGTTTGTAATCTGCGCTAACCGTGGGTATCGTCATTGCGTTTGTAGGCGAAATCTGCGTATAGATAATCGTTATTAAAGGGATTTCTCTCTAAGGTCGAAACAGCTTGAGTAAAATGGCGAGATTGTATTATACCGGGTCAACATCAATGATGATTCTAATCTGTTTAAATTCAGACATCATTACAAATTCATTACAGCTATTACGTAACTTTTCCTTCATGACAATTAAATTCGAACTCCGTTCAAATTTAATCAGAATGTTTTTAAGATAATTATTTCTTACCCGACTGACAGAAGGGAATTCGGGTCCCAATATTCGTTTTCCAAAAGAGATTCTTAATATACGGGCTAGCTCGCTTGCTGCCTTATTGAGCGTATCTTCCTCTTTATGTTGGAGTGTGAGTTTTACAATTCGATAAAATGGGGGGTATTTAAAATTCCTACGTTCTAATATCTGACTATTATACATGGCATCGTAATCGTTTGCCATTACATATTGTATTACCGCATGTTCAGGGTTATGGGTTTGAATGATAACCTTTCCTCTTTTATTTCGACGACCGGCCCTTCCACTTACCTGCGCAATTAGCTGAAAGCTCCGTTCAAATGATCTGAAATCAGGATAACTGATCATGTTATCTGCATTTAGAATCCCAACCAGACTCACATTGTCAAAGTCTAATCCCTTCGTTACCATCTGTGTGCCGACCAGAATATCTATTTTTTTGTTTTCGAAATCGGAGATGATTCTTTGGTGGGCAGATTTATTGCGGGTTGTGTCCAAATCCATTCGTTCTATGATGGTTCCGGGTAGCATCAGCTGCAACTCCTCTTCAACTTTTTCAGTTCCGAATCCCTTCATCTTTAATGAAGTGTTATTGCACTCGGGACACTTTTCAGGAATTCGGGTCGTATAGCCACAATAATGACAACGGAGATGATTCTCTTTCTTATGATAAATCAACGTTACATCACAGTTCACACATTGTGGCATCCAGTTACACGAGTCACATTCAATACGAAGTGAAAATCCTCTTCTGTTTTGAAATAAGATGACCTGTTCCTTATTTTGAATAGCCAGTTTAATGTTTTCAATGAGATAGTTAGAAAAGTGACTAGCCATCTCTTTTCGCTTCGTAGCTTCTTTGATATTAACACATTGGACTTCTGGAAGCAACATTCCACCATAGCGTTTAGTTAATTCAACAAGGGCATATTTCCCCTCACGAGTGTTGTAAAAGCTTTCAATAGATGGTGTGGCAGAACCAAGAAGTGTTTGAGCTCCATGCATGTGGGCAAGCATAATGGCAGCATCACGTGCATGATATCGCGGGGCCGGATCCATTTGCTTGTAGGACGAATCGTGTTCTTCATCAATGATAATAAGTCCAAGGTTTTCAAATGGCAGAAAAAGAGCAGAGCGGGCTCCTAATACAACACTATATTGTTGGAAATCGTTTTGAAAATTTCCAATTAAAACCCTGTTCCATATTTCTACCCGTTCCTGCTCATTATATTTTGAATGGTAGATTCCTACTTTGGGACCAAAATATTTACGGAGACGGGTAATTATTTGTGAAGTTAAAGCAATTTCAGGTAGAAGATATAACACCTGTTTGCCCTGACTGATCGTCTCTTCAATTAGACGGGTATATATTTCCGTTTTACCAGAACCGGTAATTCCATGTAATAAAACAGTATCTTTTGCCGTGAAGGCATCTTTAATTTCATCAAGTGCTGTTTGTTGAATGTCTGTTAACTCAATTTGAGTTGCACTCATTTCCGCAACCGCCTCATGAAGGCGACTAACCTCTTTTTTATAGGTCTCAAGAATTCCTTTTTCAAGCAAAGCTTTTAGTAGTGCAATACCATTCTTGAAGTCTTTTAGAAGCTCTTCTCTGGTTACTTCGCGCTCCAGTGTAGTAAAACATCTGGATAATGAAACAAAGCGTATAAGTAACTCAAGCTGTTTAAACGCTCTGCTGCTTAATTTGTTAAATTCTTCACCAAGTAGTTCTTCGTTTTCGTGAAGTTCTCCTTTTAATCGGATATAGGTAACTAATTTCGGCCTATAACGTTCAGTAAGCTCTTCTTGTGTTAAAACAACGCCTTTTTCTATCAGTGTTTTAATCAATGGAATTACCTTGGCCATATCCACTATTCTCGAAGCATCGGTAATCGTAATCACCTTTTGGAGCTCGAGTGCTTCAACAATAAGAAATTCACGATCATTAAGCTGTGTATAGTCACGATCAAAGTCGGGAGCAAGCACGATTTTTGTTTCGCTAGCAAGCTTCAGCGCAGAAGGTAATGCTGCATTCATTACCTCACCAGGATAGCATAGATAATATTCTGCAATCCAATCCCAAAAAGCCAACTGTTTTTCATTGACAATTGGAGCCAGATCAAGAATCGAAAGGATATATTTTATTTGATGAGCAACAGGTGGAACTTCATGTATTCGTTTAACTAGGCCGGTATAGATTTTCTTTTGTCCAAATTGAACAACCACCCTCATTCCGGGGGCAATACTATCATTTAGATCATAAGGAACCCTGTAGGTAAATACACCCGGTAAAGGTATCGGAAGTAATACATCAACAAAAAAGGTTCTTCGATCCATCGTGATTATTAAATCGGGTTACGTCATTTTATCCGAAGGAAGGGCTTCAATTTGGAAAATCTATCTTTATTGAAGATTTCTCCCTTCGGGTAGAATGAAGGTATAGAGGCTTTTAATACTGAGGTATTGTTTTTGAAAGTTAGTCGATATGAAAAACCTTTTCTACAATTTATGGGTTTAACTGAAATCAATTTCAGTTGAGTCGTCATGTTTTGAAGAAACTTTCTTGGTCTCTTCGGTAAGGTCGAACCTCATGAATCTACAATCCGTGTGTCCGTTTACCAGTGTGATTTTCTTGCTGGGCTTCAAATTGAAAAGCGCCATTGCAGCAAAATCGCTACTTAAAATCCATGCCTGGAATCCAATAAATTTTTGTTTGAGGTTTTCACCTATCATGCTGTAGAGTGCTTCAACGACCTCCGGATCGCTTTGTGCATCATACGGTGGATTGGTCATAATGATACCCGGTTGATCTATATCTGGATCAAGGTCTTCTAATGAATTGTGCGAAACAAAGATATCCTTATGCAATTTTGCAGCTCGTATATTCTGAATAGCTGCTTCAAGATTCTCTTCTGACGAATCAGAACCACAAATCTGAATATCTGCTTCGGTTTGCTGATTAAAACCGTCTTCCATTACACGCTGAAAAAGATTTTTGTCGTAATCTTTCCAATGCATAAAACCGTAATCTTTACGGTATGAACCTGCCGGTATATTATTAGCGATCATGGCAGCCTCAATCAATAAGGTGCCCGATCCACACATTGGATCAAAGAAATCAGAACGATGATCCCATCCACTCATTAAAATCATACCTGCTGCCAAAACCTCATTGAGTGGATTGGTTCCATTGGTCACTCTATAACCTCTGTGGTGAAGCGACTCACATGTGCTATCTGCAAAAACCTGGCATATATCTTCCGAAATATTAATATTAATAAATAGATCGGGATTGAAATTATTAATGGAAGGACGTTGCCCATAGATTGACCTAAAACGATCTGTTACAGCCTCTTTTGTCCTTTGTTCAACAAAACGGACATTACTCATGAACGAATTGCTGGTTGTCGCTTCAACTGCTATATGTTGCTCAGGCGTAATGTAGTGTTCCCATCTGATTTCGTTAAGGATTTTATGAAATTCCATTTCAGACGTAAAGCTGAAAGAAGTAACATGTCTGAGGATACGCAAAGCTGTACGACAACGAAAATTAGCAGCATACATGAGCGATTTATCTCCATCAAAACTAACTGCATGTGTTAAAATACGTGTATTACGAGCACCCAGTACAATCAGCTCTCGTTCAAGGACCTCTTCTAACCCTTCCAGGGTTTTGGCCACATAATGATAATTATTCTTTTCGGCTTTCAATGGTAGAATGATTTGTTTTGGCGGGTTGATTAAGATATGTTATTGGCCATTTAATTTGGCCATAAATTTTTTAGTATTTACAATAAAACGATTGTGGGTTCCCTCTCCAATTAGTCCGGTTTCATCCCATGCTTTTACAGAAAAAGTTAAACTTCTTCCATTATAAGAAACCAGTTCACTTTCGCAACGAACCTTCATACCTATGGGGGTCGCTTTTAAATGGCGAATGTTAACTTCTGTACCAACGGTTGTCCATCCATCTTCAATACAAGCTGAAACAGATTGTTGGGCAGTGTTTTCCATTAAAGCAATCATTTGAGGTGTCGCATAAACTTCTACTAAGCCCGATCCAATATGTGCTGCAGTAAGCTTAGAAGTAACGAGTATTTCCATCTCTCCTCTGATTCCTTGTTTTAGTGTTTCACTCATTTAATTAATAACTTACGAATGAAAATTAAAGATAATGGTTTGTTTAGTATCAGGGTGTAAACTTTGTGCAACCGGGCAAATCTTTGCTGCTTGTTCAATTAGCTTTTTCTCTTTGTCTGTGTAAGGAATAGCTGGGAAATCAAGTTCAATAATTATTTCGCCAATCCTACGAGGGTTTGATGCCATTACCTTTGTGGTTTTTGCTTTCGTACCATCAATGTTGAAGTCATATTGGTTTGCCAACTGCCCCATGATTGTTAGCATACAGCTAGTTAATGCGGTAGCAACAAGGTCTGTTGGCGAAAAATATTCTCCCTTTCCTAGATTGTCTACAGGTGCATCGGTTAGTAACTCTTCGGATGACTGTACATGGGTTGCCCGAGTGCGTAAATCACCAAGATAGGTAGTACGGATGGTTTCCATTTCTTACAATTTTTAGCAAAGGTACGAAAAGTGATACACTGTTATAACGTTAAAAATATTCAAAAATTGATTAGTAGAAAAAAATACACTGAATAAAGTAAGCACTACTAATCATGTTTTCTGTAATTTTATCCCCTATTCCACTTTTTTATGAACAAACGCTTTATCGGCACTGTTATTTCTCTTGCTACCATTGGTCTAATTGGGATTATTTTTATTCAGTTATTCTGGTTTCAAAAAGCTATTAAGCTTCAGGAAGACCAGTTTAACAATCAATCTCAGATTGCGCTAAAAGGAGTAGTGAATCAGTTATTTAAAAAAACACAACCAATAAGTTTTGTAGATAATGACTGTGCACAATTATGCGACCTTGAATCTCCTGAAGTACTTAAAGCAATTAATGTTGTTTTACTCAATTCTTTATTGACAAAAGAGTTTCATGATCTAGGAATAACCTCTCATTTTCAATTTGGTATTTATAGTACTTTAACAAAAAAGTTTGCAATTAAGGGAAGTGGTGTAAATGAAAGAAAAGTTGTAAAAAGTAATCATAAAATTGCGTTGACCTGCTTGCATAAAGCTGATGGATATGTGCTTTCTGTTTATTTTGATAAAGAAAAGGATATTATTAATGGTCGACTTTTTCCATTAATGCTTCTTTCTCAGCTTTTAGTGATTGGTTTGGCTGGATTGTTTGGGTATGTTGTGTATATTTTAAACAGGCAGAAAAAATTGGGTGAAATGAAATCGGATTTTGTTAATAATATGACCCATGAATTTAAAACGCCTATTTCTACTATTTCTTTGGCTAGTGAGATGTTATTAAAACCCGAAGTCTTTGCCGATTCTAACAGAGTTGGAAAGTATGCCAAAATGATTTACGATGAAAACTCACGATTACGTTCTATGGTTGAGCGGGTCTTACAGATGGCTATTTTAGATAAGGGTGAATATCACTTAAAGATGCGGGAAGCTGATACACATCAGATCATCCGAGATCTGATTCAACGATTCATCCTTGCAGTAAAACCACTTGGAGGTAATATCTGTATTAACTTAAAAGCTACACGTTATACCTTTAAAATTGACAAAATTCATTTTATAAATATAATCAGTAATCTACTCGACAATGCTATAAAATATTCACCTGAAAAATTACATATTACATTGAAGACCTGGTCTGACGATATTGGATTCTATATCTCTGTTGAAGATAAAGGAATGGGTATTAGTCAAGAACACCAACGTCACATTTTTCGAAATCTTTATAGAGTGCCAACTGGGAATTTGCACAATGTAAAGGGCTTTGGATTAGGTCTTTATTATGTTAAAACATTAATGGCTGCTCACGGAGGTACTGTCAAAGTTTCAAGTGAGCTACGTAAAGGAAGCAAGTTCGAATTATTTTTCCCATTTATTCATCAAAATAATACGATAGATGAACAAGATAGTGAAGAAAGCCAGTCTGTTACTGGTTGAAGATGATCCAAATCTAAGAGAAATTTTATCTGACTTTCTTGTTTTACAAGGGTTTCGTGTAAAGGTTGCTCATGATGGCGAAGAGGGGTTAAAAGCTTTTCGTGAAGCAAAGTATGATATCATTCTGCTTGATGTGATGATGCCAAAGAGAGATGGTTTTTCTTTGGCTGAGGAGATTAGAATGCACAATGAGGAGGTACCGATTATTTTCTTGACTGCACGGTCATTACCGGAAGACAGAATTAAAGGGTTTAAAGTTGGGTGTGATGATTATATCACAAAACCATTTAGCACCGAAGAATTAAATCTTAGGCTAGATGCGATATTGAAGAGATGTAATAGAATGGATAATATACCCGATGTAGATCCTCTTGAACTGTTTTTAATTGGTCAGTTTAAATATGATTCTACAAATTTAATATTGTCTGACAAAGATTCTTCTATTACGCTTACCCCAAAAGAGGGAGCTCTGCTTCGATTACTTTGTGTGAATATAAATCAATTGGTTACCAGAGAGAAAGCATTGAAGAAAATATGGGGAACGGATGATTATTTTATTGGTCGAAGTATGGATGTATTTATAACCCGTCTCCGGAAATATCTTAAAAATGATCCGAATGTCTCTATTTTAAATGTTCATGGAACAGGTTTTAAGCTTGAGGTAAAATAGCGATATGTAAAATAAAACCGAATATCATAGCGTTAATGAAATAACAGAATGTTGAATGATTTATTTCTCTCTTTAATTTCAGATAAATTTTAATAAATCACCACTTAATATGTCATAGAGAACTATGGCCTCATTAGTTATAAGATATTGAAAATGAAAAAATACGTTAGATCTTTATTTCTGTTTGTTCTTTTTCCATTTTATGGATTTGCACAATATTATAGTTTGGGACAAGATCCCGGGGCTATAAAATGGAGACAGATGAATTCGGAAAATTTTCGTCTAATCTATCCATCTCAGTTTGAAGGTAAGGCACAGCAGTTTATCAATCTGTTGGAGTATTCGCATCAATTTACGCCCAATAGCTTAAATGTGAAAATACCTAAAATGCCGGTAGTATTGCATACTCAAGATGTAACTGCAAATGCTTTTTCAATATGGGCCCCCCGCCGTTTAGAGCTTTATACGGCTCCTCCTCAGTCTAGCTATGCTCAACCCTGGATGGAACAGTTGGCTATCCACGAACTCAGGCACTCAGCGCAATTAGCTAAAATGAATACCGGAATCTCAAAGATTATGGGTTATGTTTTTGGAGAGCAAATGGCTGCTGCTGTTTTAGGCGCTTATTTACCTTTATGGTTTATAGAGGGTGATGCCGTTGCAATAGAAACAGGATTAAGTAATAGCGGCAGAGGCAGGGTCCCTAATTTTAGTATGGAGTTCCGAGCACAATTAGCAGAGACAGGTCATTACTCATACGATAAAGCAGTAAATGGGTCATATCGTAATTATACCCCCGACCATTATGCATTGGGATATGAATTAGTATCTAATGCTCGGGAAATCTCTAAAGATCCGTATGTTTGGGAAAAGGTTGAACGTTTTGTAGCTCGCAACCCTTATCTGCCATGGGCATTCAACAGAGGCCTAAAGAAATCGTTGGGTATGACCAAAGAAAAACTTTATGCCAATACAATGGACTATTTGCAAAGTCGATGGGGTTCTTTCAACGAAACCGGTTCAGCTGCAAAGATTGTTTCTCCTTATAATAAAGACTTTACCCGATATAAATATCCTCACTACATTAATGATAGTATGTGGGTTGCCGAAAGAACTTCTATTGATGATATAAGTCGTTTTGTAGTGGTTGAGCGTAATGGGAAGGAACGGATTTTGGTTACTCCAGGGCTTTTCTCTTCAGATAATATCAGCATGACAAGTTCTGACCATACTTCGGTTATGGGACAAAACAAACCTGGAAGTATTACTGCCGATAACCTATCAATTCATACCAATCGATTATATTGGACCGAAAAACAGATAGATGCCAGATGGCAAAATTGTAGCTATTCTGTTATCAAATATGCTGATTTAGCTACCGGACAGTGGCATACACTAACACATAAGAGTCGATACTTTGCCCCAAGTGTATCGCCAGATGGCTTGTTGCTTGCCGTATCACAAGTAAGCGAAGGAAATGACTATTCAATTGTTCTTCTTGATAGTTACACTGGAGATGTAAAACGTACATTAATTGAATCAAAAGATGATTTTTATATTACCCCTAAGTGGTCGTCTGATGGTAAATCTATTTTCTGTATTGCATTAAACGGAGAGGGATCGAGAATAATAAAAATAGATTTATCCACAGGTATAAAGCAAGAGCTATCGAAACCCTCTTATTACGAAAAATCTAATCCTCGTCCTGTTGGTGATTATGTCCTTTTTAATGGAACTTATGGTGGTATTGATAATGTTTATGCACTTAAAAATGCAACAGGCGAAATTTATCAGGTTACGCATGCTCGCTTTGGTGCTGTTGATGCTGAGGTTAGCCCTAATGGAACAAAGTTAGTCTACTCAGACTATAATGCAAATGGCTACCGTATCGCAGAGATGGACTTTCATCCATCCGATTGGACAGCGATTGAGATTAAAAATGATCGTCCTGAAGGGCTTTATTCTGCAATGCTATCTCAACAAGAAGGTGGATTGGTTACTACACCTAATATTCCAGATAAAGCATACACTTCAGAGCCCTATCATAAATTGACACATGCACTTAATTTTCACAGTTGGGCCCCTGCTTATATTAACTCGAATGATCTAACAGTGGGAAAGGGGGTTAGTTTAAGTAGTCAGGATGTTTTAAGTACTACTTTTGTTACTGCAAATTATCAGTTAAAAGACGAAAATGGTTTTGGCCATTTTAATACTTCTATTAGTTATCAGGCATTGTATCCCGTATTTAATCTGAGTTATGATAATGGACGAGATTATTCCTATTATCGCACTTCTGATAGGCAATATCATCGTTATAATTATAATGATGATAAAATATCTCTATCTATGGGACTACCACTTAAATTTAATAATGGGCCAACATATTTTGGATTTGAACCTCAAATAAAAACATCGGTTGAGCAGATGGTCCCTGATGCTGGATTGCCAAAGGGTCTGATCGATGGAACTTTTCATTCAATGGATTATCAGTTCTATTCGTACTTATATCGTAAATATGGACAACGTGATTTGGCCCCCCGTTTAGGGATAAGCACCTTTTTTGGGTATCGTAATACTCCTTTTGGAGGTCTCTCTGCCGGCGATATCTTTGCGTTTGAAGGAAATGTGTATTTACCTGGTATCTTGAAACACGATGGATTTAAAATTTACATAGCTTATCAAGATCGGAAAGCAGGTGTTATGGTATTTGGAAACATGATCAACTATCCACGAGGAAATCCAACGCCTACATCAAATGAAGAGTCAACATTCTCCTTAAATTATAAGTTGCCATTACTTTATCCTGATTTAAGTATAGGTCCGATTGCATATATTA
Source organism: Bacteroidota bacterium (assembly GCA_013390605.1). Classification (GTDB taxonomy): domain Bacteria; phylum Bacteroidota; class Bacteroidia; order Bacteroidales; family Cfx3-03; genus Cfx3-03. The sequence continues at coordinate 753,110 of JACAUB010000001.1, forward strand.
AACGGATAAAAGCAAACTTTTTTTATGATACAACACTTAAAAAGGTAATAGCCGGACGAGGTGTTGAACTTACAGCTGATGTTCATCTCTTTCGATTTATGTTCCCTTTCGAATTGGGAATACAGGTAGTACAACCCAATGGTGGTAGTATAGTAACAAAGGCATTGGTTTCTATTAATTTAAGTGGAATTTAAATTGTTAACACATATATTACAATGAGAAGTAAATGGATTACTAACCAACCCGAGATGTTTGAGGTGATTGAGAAATGTGAAGCATGTTATGTGAGTATGGTAGATCAAAACAATCATCCTTACGTAGTCCCTTATAATTTTGGTGTTAAGGACGGTGTAATATATCTTCATTCTGCTCAAACCGGAAAGAAGATGGATATTTTACGACAAAATAATCATGTTTGTATAGCCTTCAGTACAGACCATCAATTAAAATACCAACATGAGAATGTCGCATGTAGCTATGCAATGAAATATAGAAGCGTTATTGTAACCGGACGAATTGAATTTATCGAAGCATTTGATGAAAAGGTTGATGTTTTAAATGTGATCATGAGTAAATACACTGATCGTCAATTTACATATGGAACGCCAGCGGTAAATGAAGTCTGTACTTACAAGGTCATTATTGACGAGATGACCGGAAGAAAATTGGGCTATTAAATTATTATGTCTTATAATTAGATCTCAAAAATGAATGCATTATTAAATCTTGATCAGTCTATTTTTCTGGCTATTAATGGATGGCATAGCACTTTTATGGATCCGATTATGTTTTTTATCAGTGGTAAACTGAATTGGATCCCTGTCTATTTGGTTTTGTTCTATCTGGTTTTCAAAACATATGGAAAGAAAGGATGGTACATCCTTTTACTAGTAGCAATCACAATTGCACTGGCTGATCAGGGTTCTGTTTTATTGTTTAAAAATACAGTACAGCGTTTGAGACCTAGTCATGAACCCTCATTAGAGGGGCTAGTACATGTTGTGAATAATTATAGGGGAGGAGACTTCGGATTTGTATCTTCTCATGCAGCAAACTTTTTTGCTTTGGTTGCACTTTTAGGTTTCTTTTTGCGAAGACAGTATAAGTGGATACTTCCAATCATGTTAGGTTGGGCTGTATTGATTGCATATAGTAGAATCTATCTGGGTGTTCACTATCCGGGAGATGTGTTATGTGGAGGTGCTTATGGAGCGCTGATTGGCTATCTTGTGGCCAGGTATGGCAATCAGTTATTTAAGATTAGAACGGTTACAATATAGATAAAGCCTTGATAAAATATTACACATAAAAAAGTCGTTAAGCGATACTGTGTTGAAGCTTAACGACTTTTTATATAACGGATTGTTTATTGATTTTCTTCTGGTTGATTGATTGTTTCCCAAATCAAATCTTTCAGTTTTAAAATGTTTTTATTGGTATGGGCAGAGATAAAGATGTGTGGAATCTTTGGCAACTTACGAGCCAGTTTTTTCAGTACATCTTCTTCAACAAGATCACATTTAGTAATCGCCAATAAACGTGGTTTATCTAATAACTCAGGATTATACATTTTTAACTCATTGAGTAATATGTTGTAGTCCTTTTTGATATCTTCTGCATCAACAGGTACCATAAATAGCAATACAGAATTGCGTTCAATATGGCGAAGGAATCGCAATCCCAATCCACGACCCTCATGTGCTCCCTCTATAATTCCAGGGATATCCGCCATGATAAAAGAACGTTTTTCTCGATACGAAACCATCCCTAGGTTAGGAGTGAGTGTTGTAAAAGGGTAATCAGCAATTTCTGGTTTAGCTTCAGATACCACAGAAAGCAGTGTAGATTTTCCTGCATTAGGGAACCCCACCAATGCAACGTCTGCAAGGATTTTCAATTCAATAATTTTCCATCCTTCAATAGCATCTTCTCCTGGTTGAGAAAATTTAGGCGCCTGCATCGTCGCTGATTTGAAATGGGTATTTCCTTTTCCTCCACGACCGCCAGCCATTAAGATCTTCTCTTCGCCATGCTTAGTTATCTCCAGATCAACCAATCCTGTTTCTGCATCGCGTACTACAGTTCCCAAAGGCACATCGATATAAAAATCTTGTCCTTCAGCTCCTGTTTGGTTAGCACCCTTACCCGATCCTCCATCCTGGGCATATATATGCTTAGTATATTTTAGATGTAGTAAAGTCCACAATTGACTGTTACCTCGAATGATAACATGTCCGCCCCGTGCGCCATTTCCACCATCAGGCCCCCCAAAAGGTATAGCTCTACCCCGGTAAAAGTGTACAGAACCTCCACCACCTTTTCCTGAACGGCAGAAGACTTTCACATAATCAACAAAGTTTGATGATGCCATGTTTTTTTAAATTTAAATAATCACGTTTAGCAAGGAGCGAACACCTGTTTATCGAGCTCTACGGAATGCTTTTTCTACTGATGTTGAGAGTGTGTCATAAATCTCATCAGCAGAACCAACACCGTCAATAGCCTGGTATTTCCCTTGCTTTTTATAGTATTCTACTACACGTGCAGTTTTTTGTTCGTACTCCTCCAATCGGTTAATAATGAGTTCTATACTCGTGTCATAACTACGTGCTTTTTCGGTTAAACCTCTTGCATGTAGTCGTTTCAGTAATTCGAGTGTTGGAACCTTAACCTCAAGAGCAAGCGAAACAGAAGAGTTTAATCGACGAAGTAGTCCATCCAGAATATATGCCTGTAGCATCGTACGCGGAAATCCTTTGAAAACGAAACCTCTTTCATTTGCATGTTTTTTGATTTCACTTTCAATAAGTTGAATGATAATTTCGTCAGGTACCAGCTCTCCTTTATCAAGGAAAGCTTTTGCTTTTTTACCGATTTCGGTGTTTGATTTAACCTCACGACGAAGTTTGGCACCTGTAGAGATATAATAAAGATTGTATTTCTCGGCCATTAATCGTCCCTGAGTACCTTTTCCTGCACCCGGAGCTCCAAGTAATACGATATTTAACCAAACATTTGTTAACGTATGATCAATGTTTTCCACAAGACGTTCGAAAACTTCTTCAATGGTTCCCATACCTTCAATCGGAATGTATTGATCTCTTACTTTATAAAAATCAATTACTTGTAATGTTTTAGTATTGTATTCTTTTAAACGAACCTGAATTACCTCTTCGTTGTCATCGGCACGACCTGATACCTTCCCCCGTTCTAAAAGACGGTGAACTAATTCATCTTCAGGGACATCAAGACAAAGCATACAGTTTAGTGTTGCATTCAACTTGAGAAGTAATGCTTCAAGAATGTAAGCCTGAACCATGGTCCTTGGGAAACCGTCGAATAGAAAACCATTACTATCGGCATTTTCCAGAATCTTTTTTTCGATGATTTGAATGATCAATTCATCAGGGGCTAATCCACCCTTTTCAATTATGGCTTGTGCTTGCATTCCGAAATCGGATTTAGCTTTAATTTCCGCTCTAAGAATGTCGCCTGTCGAGATATAGGTTAGTTTGTACTTATCAATCAATAGCATTGACTGAGTTCCTTTACCCGCGCCTGGAGGGCCAAAAAGTGCAATGTTTAGCATAACTAAGAGGTTTATTATAAAATAAAAGGTACAATATGGTGATAGTGTTACTCTACAATTTTATAAATATCGGGGTAATTCCTTCCGAATCCATCATAATCAAGTCCATACCCTACTATGAAATCGTTTGGAATTTCTAATCCCAAATAATCGATTTTATAATCCTTACGAAATGCATTAGGCTTAAATAGAAGTGCAGCAAGTTTTACATCGGCTGCATTTTTAGACTTTACAATTTCTAATAACTCACCAAGTGTAACGCCTGTGTCAATAATATCTTCTAAAACAACAACTGTACGACCTGAGATGTCTTCGTTCAGTCCAATTAATTCACGTACCTTATTTGAAGTTTGAAGTCCTGAATATGATGAAAGTTTGATAAATGAAATTTCACATGGGAAATGCAGTTTTTTCATCAGATCTGAAGCAAAAACAAAGGCGCCATTTAGAACAACAAGAAAGAGAGGGTCTTTCCCTTTTAGATCAGATTCCATAGCGGCTGCTATTTTACTTACTGCTTTATCAAGAACATCGGCGGTAATGAATGGTGAGAATATTTTGTCTTTAACGGTAATGGTACTCATGAAAAGATTTTTTGGCGTATATAAAAAATGAATCTAAGGCCGAAAATAATTAAGCGACAATGAATTCAATAAGATTTGCAAAAGTAGATAAAAAAGTGTTTGTAAAGCTGAGATAACTTAACAATTAAGGACGAATCAGTTTGTTTTATATTCAAATTTGACACCCTTTAATTCTTCGTTTGCCTTAACGATTTTCTTTTTCAGATCTTCTTTGTATTCTACTATTTTCTGAGCAATAATAGGGTCGGCAGTAGCCAGAATTTGAGCTGAAAGAATGGCTGCGTTAAGTGCTCCATTAATAGCTACAGTTGCAACAGGAATGCCGGGGGGCATTTGCATAATGGCAAGAGCTGCATCTAATCCATCAAGTGATGCTTTAATGGGTACACCAATTACGGGCAATGGAGTCATGGCTGCAATTACACCGGGTAAATGTGCGGCCATACCGGCTGCAGCAATGATAACGCCAATGCCACGACCTTTTGCCTCTGTTGCAAATTTTTCTACTGCTTCAGGAGTTCGATGAGCAGATAAGGCATGCATCTCGAACGGAATTTGCATTTCGTTGAGAAATTTAGCAGCGGCTTCCATTACTGGTAAGTCAGAAGTACTGCCCATTATAATGCTAACTTTTGGATTCATACTAAAAAAGGATTTTTTAGCGTACAAAGGTACTAAAAGTTAAATGAAGTAGCTTCTTTTGTTTTTATATCTTTGATATGGATTCATACATTCGTTATTTTGAACGTATGGAGAAATCTTAACAAAATAGTACTTTATTTTTATGGAGAATTCTGTCCAATATTCGGAGTGGTTGCTATGATTTGAATGATGAAACTGCATTTTTTTCATTTTTTTTGTCTTTTTTAAAAAACGGAGAAAAAAGGAGAATTTTTCCTCTTTTTTGGAGGGGAAAAAGCTGAAAAATGACCATTTTTTATCCTTTTTTTAAACCCTAAAAATGGCGTTCATACAGCCAGAAGGGGGGTTCGTCCCAAAAATAAGGGGGTTCATACAATAAGTATATTTTTTGTTGCTTTCTCTTTATTCGTAATCTAAATTTGTAATGTTTTTGGTAGGTAAAAGTTGCAGTTATTTGATGGTACTATAACTCAACAACGAATTACTAATTTCACAATTCACAAAAGATAGATTAGAAAACAGGTATAGATGGCTTTGAGAAATAGAAATGTCCTTCAGAAGTCTTCGGACGACTGGGGGCATTTTTATCTAGACTTGTAGATCATTGTTAACCCATCTCTAAAGGGCATCAATACTTTTTCAACCCGTTCATCATTTTTTAGGTATGCATTAAACGCTCGTATTGCAGTTGTTTCTTTTCCCTTATCACTTTTCTTTAAAACATTGCCATGCCATAGCGTGTTATCAACTAAAATCAGTCCACCAGGTTTTACCTTATTGAAAACCATGTCGTAATAGTTAATATAATTTTCCTTATCGGCATCAATAAAAACTAAATCGAATATTCCCTCTATATTTGGAATTACTTCAAGTGCTTTACCTATATGTAGTTTTATCTTATTATTATATGTTGATGCCTTAAAATAGCGCGTAATAATCTCGACTAATTCGGGATTGCTTTCAATAGTGTGCAATACGCCATCTTTTGCCAGCCCTTCGGCTAAGCATAATGCTGAATATCCCGTAAAGGTGCCAATCTCTAAAATTTGTTTGGGATGCAATAGATGACTTAACATGCTCAAAAGCCTTCCTTGCAGATGCCCGGATAACATTCCAGGACTTAAAACCTTTAAATATGTTTCACGCCAGAGCTGGTTTAGCAGTTCTGATTCAGCTGTGCTATGTGTAGCGGCATACTCTTCTAGTTCCTTTGTGATCATGCTTTTTTAAGGCTTAGGTTTGTTTTTTGATTTGTTAAGATAGAGAAGACTACTTAGGTAGTCAGGCGCAAATATTTCGTTTGATACTTCCAGTATCTCTTCTTCGGTAACTAATTCGATTTTACGAAATACATCAAGAGGACTATCTACTCTGTCGAATACCAACATACTTTTCCCCATAGAGAGCATATCGTTAAGATTGGAGTCGAACGTCAGCACCAGCTGTCCGATGAGTTGGCGCTTTGCTTGACGAAGTTGGCGACTACTCATTTTAATATCACGTAATTTATCTAATTCAACATGAACAAGAGCTGTTGCTTTTTCAATGTTCACATCATCGGTAGCCATATAGATATTGAAAAAACCAGTATCAGCATAAGGAGTGTATTGCGATTCAATAGAATAAGTGATGCCATGCTTTTCGCGAATAGCCAGATTGAGTCTGGAATTCATTGCCGGCCCGCCTAGTAGATTGTTTACCAGGCTTAGTGCAACTCTTTTAGGATCGCTATATCCATATGCCGCAGATCCAAGCATCAAATGGCTTTGATAGATAGAACGTTGAATGGTTTTTTGCGTTGGGTTATAGTGTTTAAATACTTCACGTATACGTATTTCCGGTTTTGAGGGGAAATCTGAAAAGTATTTTAGTGCCAGTTGAATGACCCGTTCAAAACGTATGTTTCCAACAGAACAAATCACCATTTTTGAAGGGATATAGTTCTCGTCAATAAATCGTTGGATCGTTTCGCGCGTAAAATGTTTTACCATTTTGGGAGTGCCCAGAATGTTTTTTCCTAAAGCATGGCCGGTAAATACTTGATCTTCGAAATCGTCAACAATTTGTTCTGCAGGGGAGTCTTTATATGAATTAATCTCGTCAATCACCACTTCTTGTTCTTTCTCAATCTCTTTTGAAGGAAAGGTTGAGTTGAGCAAGATATCGGAAAATAACTCCATTGTTCGCTCATAATGCGAAGTAATAAAAGAAGCATATATTGTAGTCTCTTCCTTAGTTGTAAAGGCGTTTAGATCGGCTCCAACACTATCCAGACGTGAAAGGATATGAAAAACACTACGTTTTTTCGTTCCTTTAAAAATCATGTGCTCAATGAAGTGAGCAAGGCCATGTTCATGAGGTAATTCATCGCGGGTACCTGCATTGATGACGACTCCCAGATGGGCAACTTTACTTGCAACTCTGCGATGGACAATGCGTAAACCGTTTGGTAGTGTATAATATTGATATTCCATAGTTTGTATAAGGGCTGCAAAAGTACTGATAAATATGATAACGCTCATATAAATGGTTCCTCTAAATGGGTTCTAACATTCAGAATATTAGTTAGCAGAAGATGTGGGGAAGATGTAAAGCAACTTCTTTGAACGCATCTTTGATGAATTTATTTGAATAAAGTTAAATGCCGGTCAAAGAAAAAAATAGAATTATTAATAGCAATTGAGTTGTAATTAATTATGTTTGCAAACTAAAAAAATGCATTTGAAGTTTATATTTAGTTTTTAATATGAATCATCTCGAAAAGGAGCTTTGTGGTAAAATTAAATTGGGAGATGAAAAGGCTTTTGAATATGTTTTTAAAAGCTATTATGCATTATTATGTACTTATGCTTTTGATTTAGTTAAAGATGATGAATTAGCTGAAGATGTTGTGCAGGAGATTCTGATTAAGGTTTGGGAAAATAGAAATAAAATTGATATTCGGACATCTTTGAAAGCCTATTTATATAGAAGCGTTTACAATCATTGTCTCAATTTGTTAAAGCACATTCAGGTTGTGAAAAATCTTGAAGAAAAATATACAGAGGATACCTTACTGAATATTGAGTTTGCATTGTTAGCGGAAGACAAATTTACATTAGATGACTATTTTTATGAGGGTTTGGAACGTGATATAGAAGAAGCTATACAATCTTTACCCGAACAATGTCGTATTATTTTTCAGATGAGTAGATTTGAAGATCTCTGTTATGAAGAAATAGCCCGGAAATTAGATATATCAGTCAACACAGTGAAAACGCAAATTAGAAGAGCGTTGGAGAAGCTTAGAACAAATATTAAGAAAAAGGTCAGTGCACACCATAGAATACCTAATGAATTCATATTCTTTGTTTTACTTATGGAGCTATTCTTGTCATAAGATTAAAACAACCCCCATTTATAAAAAGATCATTTTTTTTGTCACCCTTAATTTTAATTTATTGTCTTATTAATAACAGCAAATGATATGGAAGATCTGCATTCAAATATTGATGATTTCTATCGGGACCTTATTGTAAAGGCCCTTTCAGATAAAGCTTCATTTGAAGAAACCCAGCTTTTGAAAAGATGGATTGAAGAAGACACTGATAATCAAATTTATTTTGATCAGATGAAGAGTGCATGGCAAGTTAGTTCGTCCATTCACCCACTAACTCGGTTTGATGCAGAGAATGCATGGCAAAAAGCAAAAGCTTTAATCGAAGAAGAAAATACAGACGAATCGGATAATCGCTTTGACTTTGCTTTTATAGCTAGAATAGCTGCTATGTTGATATTCGCATTTATGCTTGGTGGGCTTGCCACCTATTTCGGATTTAAAAAAGCAATAAACCTGAGCTCAATTGTTCAAAATAGTGTAAATGAAATTAGCGCACCTTTGGGGAGTAAGACAAAGTTAGTGTTATCTGATGGTACTAAAGTCTGGCTAAATGCAGGAAGTAAACTTCGTTATTCTCAGACTTATAATACGAATCATCGAGAGGTATATCTTGAAGGAGAGGCTTTTTTTAAAGTTCAGACTAATCCTGAAAAACCCTTTATCGTTAAAACGTCTGAAATGAGTGTTAAGGCTTTTGGTACCACTTTTAATGTAAAAGCCTATCCTGATGAAGCTACTATTACCACTACACTAGTTGAAGGTATTGTTAAAATTGAAGGTACTGATAAAAACTCGAAGAAATTTAATGTATCTCTTAAGCCTAAACAGAACCTGATCTACGTTAGGAAATCGTTTTCAGAAAATATAGGCCCCATTAAGATCGAACCTAAAAAACAAAATATTGTAACCACCAGTGTGGATAGAAGTACGATCGATGATAAATCTAAAAATGAGAGTATCCCAGTTAGTATTGATCGGGATATAAAAACCGCTTTATATACATCATGGAAAGATGATAAGTGGACTGTGGAGCGTGAAAAGCTTGATAATTTGGCTGTAATGCTTGAACGACGTTATAATGTCAGTTTTGTTTTTAAATCTGATTTGTTAAAAAAATATAGAATCTCTGGAATAATCAGAAAAGAGACCCTCGAACAAGTACTCGATTTATTGAAATTGACAGTGCCAATGACATATAAAATTAAGGAGGGTATTGTAACTATTGATTTTGATAAAGAGAGATCGGTAAATTATTTAAAAATAATGCAGTATTAACAAAATCTAAATGCCTATGAAATGATTTCATCTTTGAATTTAAAAACAGAGTAGGTACGGTCAATACCCACCCTGTTTAGTTTCCAATTAACATGTAAGATATTCTGTAGGAAGAATACCTTACTACTTGTCTAATTACAAAACATTCACAAAATTATGAAAAAAAAACTAATTAATTATCGGTTTGGTTTATCCCGAATCGGCAAAATTTTACTAGTTATGAAAATTAGCTGTTTCCTCACGCTTTTATGTGTTTTGCAAGTTTCAGCAACAGTTTATTCACAAAACACATTGATGGATTTAGAATTGAAAAACAAGACGGTTCGCGAAGTTTTGAAAACACTTGAAGTTAAAAGTGATTTTCGTTTCTTCTACAATGATGATTTTACATCGTTGAATAAAGTTTTATCTATAAACGTTCATCAAAAAGGTATCAATGAAATTTTAAAAGAATTACTTTCCGATGAAAATGTTACCTATAAATTCATGGCAGATAATGCAATCGTTATAGTACCTGTTTCTGAATTACAGCAGAAAAAAATAACAGGTACTGTTGTAGATGCCAGTAGCGGTGAATCCCTAATCGGGGTAAGTATAATGATAGAGGGTACTAACCAAGGTACGGTTACAGATGCGAATGGAAAATTCTCATTGAATATACCAAAACCAAACGTTATACTTAAGGTAACCTATATGGGTTATACTACTGAAAAGATAATGATAAAGGATCAGACACGAATTGACATAAAGCTTGTCCGCGATGTGAAAAGTCTGGACGAAGTAGTGGTTGTAGGTTATGGTTCAAAAAAACGTGCTGATGTTACAGGTTCTATCACATCTGTTCCTAAATCACGTTTAGCAACCATTCCTGTTACTAATGTTTTACAATCTGTAGAAGGTACTGTTGCCGGATTAAATATTTCCAATACATCTTCTGTTCCCGGAAGTGTGCCGGCCGTTTTAGTGAGAGGACAAAACTCTATAACTGCTCAGTCGGGCCCTTATATTGTTGTTGATGGTATTCCTTTGATTAAAACAGTTGGCTCATCATTAAATGATATTAATCCAAACGATATCGCCTCTATTGAGGTCTTGAAAGATGCTTCAGCAACTGCTATTTATGGAGTTATGGGCTCTAATGGTGTGATATTGGTGACAACCAAAAGAGGTCTTACCGGTAAACCTGTTATTCGTTTAAGTGCTTATACCGGTATTGAAGATATCGCACACATACTTCAGCCACGTAGTGCTGTAGATTATGTCCAGAAATATAAAGATTACATGACGGCAACAGGGCAAACCCAAACAAATCCTGTTCCTAATTATGGCGAATTAGCAAATTATAATGCCGGAAAAGTAACAGACTGGGTTGGCGCGGTAACCCAACAAGGTATTATGAACGATCAGAATTTAAGTATTTCTGGTGGTACTGCTGATGTGAAATATTATGTTGGTGGTGAATATATGAAGCAAAAAGGGGTAATTGATGGATACCAATACCACAGAGCAACTGTACGAACCAACCTGGATATTAATGTCACCAGCTTTTTAACGGTAGGGATGTCATCATTTCTCTCGTCTAATAATTACGATGGAGGAAGAGCCAATTTATTAAATGCAACGGCAATGAGTCCGTATGCACCAATATATAATTCAAATGGTACCTATGCTATCTATCCGATGAATCCTGAGCAATTATATACTAATCCTTTACTGGGTTTAACTACAGACAGATTGAGTCGTACCGTAAACCTGAATGGTAATGTTTATGCTGAAGTAAAGTTCTCGGGAGCATTAAAAGGATTGAAGTATCGTTTAAACGCTGGATATATTTATTTTCCTGAGCGTTACGCTAATTATACAGGAAGAGCTGATAATGATTTAATAGGAACAGCGAGTATAACAAATGCACATACAAATAACTATACTGTTGAAAATATCTTGTATTATACAAAGGAATGGAATAAGCATCATCTTGATTTAACCGGATTGTATAGTGCACAAGAAAGAAAGTATATAACTTCAACTGCCGGTGCAACAGGTTTTGTAAATGATATCATCAGTTATGACAATCTTGGTGCAGGAGCAACTCAAACTAGTAGCTCTTCTGCTGATAGGTATGGGCTGAACTCTCAAATGGGAAGAATAAACTATACTTACGACAGTAAATATTTAATTACTTTAACTGCACGACGTGATGGTTCTTCAGTATTTGGTGCTAATACTACTAAGTATGGAGTATTTCCTTCTGCTGCTTTGGCATGGAATGTAACCAATGAATCATTTATGAAGAGCGTTTCATTTGTAGATAATCTTAAACTCAGACTCTCTTATGGAAAAACAGGTAATGAGGGTGTAAGTGTTTATCGGACGATTACAACAGATAATGCTGTTCGCTATCCCTTTTCAGGAATAAGTACAATTGGTGTTGTAGCAGGTAATCTTGGGAATGCCAACCTCAATTGGGAAACTACCAAAACAATGAATGTTGGTATTGATTTTACTGTTCTTCATAACAGAATCACCGGTACAGTAGATTATTATCATAACAATACATACGATCTACTCCTTTTAAGAAGTATTCCAATTATTACCGGCTATAGTTCTGTAATGGATAATATAGGTAAAACGACGAATCAGGGTCTTGAAATATCACTAAATACCCGGAATATTGTTAGTAAGGATTTTAAATGGGAAACCTCAATTGTATTTGCTGCCAATAAAAATAAAATTGTAGATATTTACGGTGATGGGAAAGACGATTTAGGCAACAGGTGGTTTATTGGTCATCCAATTAGTGTAGTATACGACTATGTATTGCAAGGTGTATGGCAAACCGGAGAAGATGCCTCTAAACAAGACCCGGGTGCAAAACCAGGCGATCTGAAATTTAAAGATGTAAATGGTGATGGTAAAATTACTGCCGATGACCGGGTTATTTTAGGACAAACAACGCCCAAATGGACAGGTGGTTTTACAAATACCTTTTATTATAAGAATTTCAATCTGAATATTTTTATTCAAACCCTTCAAGGGATGACTAAAGGTGATCCAGATTTGAATTATGGAGATGAAACCGGAAGAAGAAATACACCTGCGGAAGTAGGTTATTGGACGCCAACCAATATGAGTAATACGCGTCCTTCCTTGTCGTATAATAACACAAGGGGTTACGGATATGCCAGCGATGCCAGTTATACAAGAATAAAAGATGTAACGCTCAGCTATGTATTCCCAAAAGGTTTATTAGAGAAATTACGTTTGGAAAATTGTACACTTTATGTAAGTGGAAAGAATTTATACACTTTCACAAAGTGGATAGGATGGGATCCTGAAAACAACTACTCATATAGAGGATCAGGTGACTGGACTAATAATTATCCGCTAACACGCTCATTTGTTTTAGGCGTAAACTTATCATTTAAATAATCCTAAAAAGAATAAACACATGAAAAAATATATATTTATTATAGTTAGTTCCATCATGCTTATTGGAGCTATCTCATGTAAAAAGAATTATCTGGACGAAACTCCTCTTTCATCCTATACGCCTGTAACACTTACAGATTCATTAGGATTTCAGGCTTCATTAATCGGTTTATATAATCATGTAAGTACTTTTTTTACGTATTCCGATAATCAAGGTTATCTAAGTGTATGGCAGGTAGGAACGGATGTCGCAAATGCTACTGCAAACCAGCAAGGTATAGAAGTTCCTTATTACAATTATGCCTTGTTGACAGCTAATGATGGGGCAGCAAGTTATATCTGGAACAGGAATTACATATTATCAAACTTATCTAATATTATTATTGATAATGTGGCTAATGCTAAGCTTTCAACAAATGGGAAGAATAGTATTGCTGCTGAAGCAAAATTCTTTCGTGCTTATGCCTACAATAATTTAGCTACATTATTTGGAAAAGTTCCTTTGGTAAAACATGCTTTGACAGGTCCTAAAACCGATTTTGTACGTGCTCCTTTAGATAGTGTTAATAATTTCATTGTAAGTGATCTTATTTACGCATCAACTTATTTGCCTGATATTGAATCAGTGCCTACAAATACCAAAGGGAAAATGTATGCAAGAGCTAATAAGTTTATGGCGATGCAGTTACTTGCTGAGGTTTATTTAAGAATGGGAAAACCTGATCTGGCAGAGGCGCAGGCTCAAAATGTAATAAACAGTGGAAAGTTTAGCCTCATTAAATCTCGTTTTGGTGCTAAAACGGCTCTCCCTGGCGATTATTATTCTGATATGTTTGTTTATGGTAACCAACGCCGATCACAGGGAAATACTGAAAATATCTGGGTATTGGAAGAGGAAAATCCGGCATCTGTTGTAGGTGGATATACAGGATCGCCACAGCAACGAAGAGTTTGGGGTGCTGCCTACTATAATATCAATGGTATGGCTCTTTGTGATTCTCTTGGGGGGAGAGGAATTGCCCGTCTACGACTCAGTAATTGGGTTTTATACAAGCTTTATTCGAAGTCTGATATTCGTAATTCGCAATATAATTTACGAAGAAGATATTGGTATAATGATGCTACAAAACCCACCTTATATGGAAAGATTATTCCTTATACCGGTCCTGATACATTGTATAAAATTTGTCCTTCAATTACAAAGTGGGGACAGTTTGATCCAAATGATACTTTTGGCTATGCAATGATTAAAGATTTTCCACTTATGCGTTTAGGTGAAACTTATCTTCTCTTAGCTGAAGCACAGTTCAAGCAAGGAAAATTGACAGATGCAGCCGCAAGTATAAATGTTTTAAGGAAAAGAGCATTTCCAAAGTATCCGGCTGAGGGTCAGGTACAGGCAGCAAACATAACGATGGATTTCATTTTAGATGAAAGAGCTCGTGAGTTGGTAGGTGAAGAAAACAGACGTATGACTTTAATGCGGACTGGTACATTGGTTGATAGAGCCTTGAAGTTGAACTCGAATGATGCTCAACATCCTACTGTTGGATTAACCGCAACACATTTATTATTGCCTATTCCTTTGACAGAAATTCAACTTAATAAGGATGCAAAACTGGAACAAAATCCTGGTTATTAATAGAATGATTATTTATTCTGTTTAGTCTTATACAATGGCTGATTACTGCAAAGTGTCAGCCATTGTTTTATCAATATTTTCATCCGTAAATAATTTGTTTTTATAGGTCGGTTGGAATTCGCATTTTAATATTACATCCGTGTTTGTGTTTGTAAAACATGCTCATTCAAATTATAGATCAATCGGAAAGGTTAGCAGTTATTTACCTTTCACGCTCCTAATATTCAGCGATAATGAGGGGATAATGGTCCTTCCATCCAAATAGAGTTCCGTATGCTTCCACCATGCCTCCGCTCCAACTCCCCCATAATAGGGGAGTCATGGCGAAGTCACACCGGAAGCACGCCGGACTCATGCCGGACTCAATGGCTGTAATACCTCTGGTATAGAGTGAATTAACTTAATAGAAATAAGGATAATTAAATGGTTGTCTCTGTAATATTTTGATCTTTAATATGTTACAACTGGTAGCGATACGAAATCTAATATTATTAGGATTATCCAAGCCGAATCCTACAAGCATGTAAAAAAATCATGTTTCGAAACTAGATTTTTCGTTTGGCTGAAACGCTATTTTATATTGGATAGGGAACAATGATTTTTTTTGTTTTACATTTGTCGCAATATAAACCTCCAATTATCTTTTTTACACGATGCAACGTATTAATGGGATTGATGAAGAAGTTTTGATTGAAAGGTTAAAAGATGGTGATGAAACAGCCTTTGAATTATTATTTCGATTTTATTATGCTGGTTTAGTAGTTTTTGCTTCACAATTTACTTTTGATTTGGAGGAATCAGAAGACATTGTTCAAAATTTTTATATCCGTTTGTGGGAGAAAAGAAGTAATTTGAAAACTGCTGATTCTTTGAAATCCTATTTCTTTCAATCAGTAAAAAATAGTTGCCTGAATTTTTTAAAACATCAAAAAGTAAAAGAGCAATCTATTCATGATTTATTATCGCTTTCTGAAAAGAGTCTTCTTTATGATCCAAATCTCTATATTGCATCTGAGTTACAGGAAAAAGTTAAGCGATGTATTGATACGCTTCCCGATAGAAATAGAGAAGTATTTAAGATGAGTCGTTTTGATGGACTTAAAAATGAAGAGATAGCTGAAAAGCTAAACATCTCAAAACGGACAGTTGAAACACATATTAGTAACTCGATCAAAATTTTAAAGACCGAACTCAAAGATTATGTCGGGTTACTTTTTCTTTTGGGTCTTTTCTGAACTATCATCATAATTTCTTCTGTTTTCACTTTCTGATTTTTTTTTGATTTGGCTTACGTGTGATCGTATCTTTAGTTGTATTATCTAAAGATTGATCAACATGGAAAACAAAGAAATTACTGAATTCATCGATCGAAGGAAATTGATGAAATTTGATGACGAAGTTGAAGAAGCTTTATCATCAATCTCACAGATTGAAAAGATTGAGGTTGATGAGGCGTATGCGACGGTTCGGGAACGCATGCAAAAGAATATGCATTTCCATAGGTTCTTGAATCAAGTACAGCGTGTTGCTGCAATACTTTTTATCCCATTACTGATTGGCAGTTTATGGTATATGGCTTCCAATAAGAAAGCTGAAAAAACTTTTGCATCATCGATTTATACTACCAAAAGTCCCATTGGTATGCGTTCGATATTAACATTGCCGGACAGTTCCAAAGTCTGGTTGAATTCAGGTAGTACGCTTTCCTATTCCATCCCTTTTACTAAGTCGAACAGAAGAGTTGCTATCAAAGGTGAAGCTTATTTTGAGGTTTCAAAAATTCATGGATCATCATTTTTTGTTAATTCAGCCAATCTTGAAGTTAAAGTATTGGGAACTAAGTTCAATTTTAAAGCATACAATGATGAAAAAAGAACAGAAGTATTTCTTGATGAAGGTAAAGTTGAACTTTATCCTTCAAAAAATGGCGAGAAAGATATAAAAGATAAAGTTGTTATTGAGCCAGGAACCAGAGCAATAGTTGACAATGCAAATGGACACATAATCACCAGTATTGAAAATACGGAGAAGTTTACCGCTTGGCGAAAGGGAATGATGATATTTGATAATACATCTTTTGGCGAAGTCGCAAAGCAATTGGAAAGATGGTATGGGACTGAAATTATAGTAAGAGATCCAGTAGTTTATAAGTATAAAATCACTACTAAGTTTAAGGATGAGACACTCAAGGATGTTCTTGAGATGCTTGAAATATCATCGCCGATAAAAATCAGATATAAGCCAAATGTTCTTGATCCAATAACAAATCAAATAAAGATCAAATCAAAAATAATAATAGAAAAAAAATAAAGCCATTTGCCTATGAAGAGATAACGACTGTATCAAAAAAAAGAGGTGTTGTAGCACCTCCTTAAGCCTCTCTTGTGAAGAAGAGAAGTAACATTTTTAAAAAGAATTTAAAAACATGTAAATTTATGAAAAAAAGCAAAACACTTTTGCACTTGCTATTAAAAAAGTGCAACAAAATATTGTTAGTTATGCGTATAACAGCATTTTTGCTTCTGTTTAGTGCACTAAATGTCATGGCAGGAGTTTCATATTCACAAACAACCCGAGTTTCTCTTGATCTTAAAGGCTCTACAGTAAAAGAGGTGTTAAAATTAATTGAGAATCAAAGCGAATTCTATTTTTTATACAATAATGAATTAATTGATGTAAATCGAAAAGTCAATTTATCATTTAAAAATGAAAGAATTGATAATATCTTGAATAAGCTGTTTGAAGATAATAATGTTGAATATGTTATAAAAGATCGACATATCATACTAACGCCAGTTAATGAGATTGCAATTCAAAAAATACTTAAAGTTTCTGGAAAAGTAACTGATCAAAATGGTCAACCCTTGGTTGGAGTCACCATTTCAATAAAGGGAACGCTTCATGCCGTTATAACTGATTCAAATGGAAACTTCAATATAGAATTAACAAATAAGAATTCAATATTGGTTTTCTCTTATATTGGGTTCCTTACTCAGGAACACAAATTAACAGGGGAAGATCTCATTAATATTATTCTTATTCCATCAATAAAATCGCTTGACGAAGTTGTAGTAGTGGGTTATGGTACACAGAAAAAAAGTGACGTTACCGGTGCTATGATTCGTGTTGGTGAAAAAGAAATGAAAGCTCGTCCGGTTTCAAATGCAATTGAAGCAATGCAGGGTAAAGCTGCCGGTGTAGATATTACTTCAAACGAACGTCCTGGGGATATAGGGTCAATAACAATTCGTGGGACACGATCATTGACTGCAAGTAACAGTCCCCTCTATGTGGTAGATGGTATTCCAGTAATGTCTTCATCAGGCATAGAAACAATAAATCCTACAGACATTGAGTCAATCGATGTCTTAAAAGATGCATCCGCAACAGCTATTTATGGATCACGTGGTGCTAATGGAGTTATTCTTGTTACTACCAAAAAAGGAAAGCAAGGAAAGTTAAGCTTTAATTATTCAAGTTCAGTGAGTATTGAAAATCTTCAGGATCGTACCAAAATGATGACTGCCGACGAATATTTGACATGGAGACGTTGGGGGTATTATTATTTAGATCCTGCCAAATATCCTAGAGGAGACCAACCTACTCAAGCAAATGATAAAGTGATTTTCCTAGGAGCAAATGATGTAAGTGCTTGGAATAATATTATGAAAGGTTGGGCTACCGGAACATGGGATGGTTCAAAAGTACAAACTACCGACTGGGCAGGTATGGTAACACAAACTGGAATAAGTAATGAACATAACCTGAGTGTAAGTGGTGGAACTGATAAAATGAAGGCTTATGCTTCAATTGGATATTTGAATCAAGACGGCACGATGAAAGGACAGGGCTTTACACGTTACACTTCTAAAGTAAGTGTAGATGTTAATCCAGTGAAGTGGTTTGAAATGGGTGCTAGTATCAATACAACATTTAGTATTCAACAGTATGGTGTATCATCTGCAGGCGGTGGCCCGACGAACATCTATGTAGCTGCAAATAACAACTTGCCGTATGCAGTTCCTTATGATTCAATTGGTAACCGTATCACTTATCCAGGTGGTGATGATGGAATTAAGACAGTAGTTAACGAATGGAAATACACTAATAATGAGCGTAAGATGTTCCGTGCATTGGGCAGTTTGTATGCTCAATTGAATATATTGCCAGGGCTGAAATATCGAATAAACTTTGGCCCGGACTTTCGTTTCTATAAAAACGGTGTTTACATTGATGCAATGTCAGTGAGTCGTAACGGTTCTCCTAACTATGCGTCTTTGCAAAACCAAAACGACTTCTCATGGACATTAGATAACTTGCTATACTATGATAAAAAGTTTGGTAAACACACTTTTGGTGCAACCTTACTTCAAACTACTTCAGCATGGAACACCAACTACTCAACCATAAGTGCATTGGGCATTCCATTGCCAACACAAAAATGGAATGCATTGAATATGACAAACGTATCGTCTCTCAATAGCTGGGATTCAGGATTGACCGATCGCCAGTTGATGTCATATATGGGACGTTTCAATTATGGGTTTTCCGACAAATATTTGCTTACCATATCCGGTCGTTGGGATGGTGCATCTCAATTAGCTGAAGGTCACAAGTGGGCATTTTTTCCATCTGCTGCATTGGCATGGCGTTTGGAACAGGAAGATTGGATCAAAAATACAAATTGGATCAGTCAGTTAAAACTCCGTCTTGGTGTAGGTACTACTGGTAATTCTGCAATTTCCCCATATCAGACAAAAGGTGGTATCGTTTCATTATTCTATCCATATGGCAGTTCTATAACCCCTGGATATGTCCCTTCCGAATCTTTGATAAATGGGGGTAACTTACCGATGGCAAATCAGGATCTCGGTTGGGAAAAGACTACACAGTATAATCTTGGAATCGATTTTTCTCTGTTCAAAGGTCGAGTATCAGGTATGGTTGATATTTACACATCAAACACTTCTAATTTATTAATGCAGATGTCAATCCCAGCTTTGACCGGTTATACTACAACCTATGCAAATGTAGGTAGTACTAAAAACAGAGGTATCGATATGACGTTGACAACTATCAACATTAAGGCGAAGGACTTCTATTGGGAAACCAGTCTAAATGCTGCATGGCAAAAAAACGAAATCGTCTCTTTAGCTAATGGTAAATCGGATGATATTTCAAATAATTGGTTCATCGGTCAGCCTATTGGTGTTATTTACGGCTATGCTTCTGCCGGATTATGGAAAGTCTCAGATGCTGCTGAAATGGCTAAGTTTAATGCAAACGGCCAAAATTTTAAGGTTGGAATGGCCCGTCCTGTTGACCAAAATGGTGACTATAAAATTGATCCGAACAATGACCGTGTAATTATTGGCAACACGCGTCCTCGTTGGACTGTTGGCATGACGAATACATTTACATATAAAAACTTCGATCTTTCTGTCTTTATTTTTGGACGACTTGGGTACATGGTTAATACGGGAGGAGAAGTACAGATTGGACGATATACACAACGAAGTATTAGTTACTATAATGAAAACAACCTAAATGCCGATTATCAGAAACCAATTTACAATGTAGCAGGTGGCGACCCTTACTATAACATATTGGGTTATAGAGACGGTTCTTTTATAAAGGTTCGCGATATCAACCTTGGTTATAACATCCCTACATCAATCGCCAAAAAACTTGGGTTGCAGACGATGAAGGTTTATGCACAAGCCAAAAATCCTGGTATGCTCTTCTCAAAGATCGACTGGCTGGATATGGACACAGGCTCTTCAACCTGGAACCGTGGATTTGTTTTTGGTCTGAATGTTGGATTCTAAGCTAAGTTACTGATAACCTTAAAAAAGAAAAACATTATGAAATATAAAAAAATATTATTAGGAATAATGGTGCTCTCTATGATTACCCTTATTAATATTTCCTGCCAAAAATTCCTGAATGAGAATCAAACTACAACACGAAATACTGATTATTTCAATACAGAAGCAGGTATTAAGGATTTGGCAACGGGTATGTATTATAACTTACGTTTTCATTTCGCTTCAGAGTGGTCATATTCAACGACCAACTACGGCACTGATGAATTCCGTTGCGGAGGTGATGGGTCAAACGCTACATGGAATGCATATGATGGAAGCTTCTCTTCAATGATTACAGCTGTCAATGTAAATACTACGATGGCTAATACGCTTTGGGATAATATGTACACTGCTATCAACTCAGCTAATCTTTTGCTGCAGAAAGCACCAGGTATTGTAAAAGATAGTACAGCTAAACATACTTATATGGGTGAAGCTTATTTTTTACGCGCTTTCAATTATCAGAAGCTGGTACGCCAATATGGTGGTGTCCCTTTGAAACTGTTACCAAGTACTTCAGC
Organism: Bacteroidota bacterium; assembly: GCA_013390605.1. Taxonomy (GTDB): domain Bacteria; phylum Bacteroidota; class Bacteroidia; order Bacteroidales; family Cfx3-03; genus Cfx3-03. The sequence continues at coordinate 774,038 of JACAUB010000001.1, forward strand.
TGAACGTGAATTTTCACGTGCTTCTGCACAGAAAGTAATGGATCAGGTTATAGCAGACTTTACTGCCGCATACAACCAATTACCTTCTTCTGCTTCTCTTCCAGGTAAGATTACCAAAGATGCAGCCGCTCACTACCTTGCTAAGGCATATTTGTTCCGTGCAAGCGAAATTAATGACAGTTGGAATAGCTCAACAAAGACCTCTGACTTGGTTAACGCATTGAAATTTGCAGATGAAGTTATCTCTCATCATCAGTTAGCCTCCAACTTCTCTGATTTATGGAATTATACAGCTGTAAATGGTGCAAATGAAAAACTAGACGAAATTATTCTTGCCGCGCAATTTACTTCAGATAAATCAACATGGGGTGCTTATGCCAACATGTGCCACCTGTTTTATTTATCGCAATATCTAAATGTTCCACAAATGATGCGTGATATTGCGGGTGGTAGGGAATATCAACGTTTGCGTACTAACTATTATGCTTATAACGTGTACGACCGTGTAAACGATTCTCGTTTCTGGAAGAGCTTCAAGACTAAGTATGCTGTTAATAATCCTGCTGCTGGTTCTGGATATGTGTTAGGTGACCTCTCAATTATGTATATTATCAATAACCCTAATGATACTCGTTTTACCACACCGGGTAGTCTTTCAAAAATAAAAGATACAAAGACCGGAAAGATTATTCCAAGTGTATTTGCTACGTATGCTGAAGGTGGGGAATATCTCAATGGTGATATCTTTCAGAATCGATTTGCTTCACTAAATAAATTTATAGATGGTTCTAGGATAGGTGTAAGTGATATTAATGGTTATCGCGATGGTATTCTTGCTCGTTTGGCTGATACATATCTAACAGCTGCTGAAGTTTGTATCCGTCAAAATAATTTCTCAAAAGCATTGACTTATATTAATGCTGTTCGTTCTCGTGCTGCATATAAAGCTGGGGAAAGCCGCAAAGCTTATACAGATGGCGGAGCTGCGTACAATTCAATTTCTAATCCAACCGGGTGGCTCAGCTTTGGTACGAAAAACTCATTTTATGCTGAGAATTCATATTATGAATCAAACAATATTCCAGAAACAACCGCTGCAACAGACCTGACAGTTTCAAGTTTCGCTTCATTGCCTGCAGTAGACGAATCTATCATCAAGACATTGGGTTATACCAGTAATTATGATCGTGCAATGTGTTTCTTACTGAATGAACGCTCACGCGAATTGATGGGTGAGTTTTATCGTTGGGAAGATCTTTCTCGTACCAAAACTTTAGTAGCTCGTGCCAGAGCCTTCAACAAGCAGGCTGCACCAAATATTATGGAAAAGCACAACCTTCGTCCGATTCCTCAGTCATACCTCGATGCAATCCAGAAAGACGGACGTGCACTGACAGCTTCAGAAAAGGCGGCTGAGCAAAATCCTGGTTATTGATATCAGATTATAGAAAGAATACAGAGACCCAACCTGTCTCTGTATTCTTTATGCCTTTTTTTGCGAAAGACATTCTTCAACTAGTTTTTGTTGAGTATAATGTGAAAGCTTCCTTTTATCACTAATATTTCAAGGTTTTTATACTGGAAGAATTAGTTTAATTCCTCTTGTTTTAGTTGCATTGAGCATTTAAACCACATGAATTATGTTAGTTAACCTTTTTTAAAGTTGGCAGTTTATCGCGGAATAGAATAAAATCTTAATCTTCATGTAAGTTACAAATGAAAAAAATATTTATAATAATAGGATTTGTTTTGATCTGTTTGGTATCGAAAGCCCAAGTGCAGATCTTGCAACAAAAAATAGAACACCTTATTAATCCTATAGGTATTGATCAATCTAATCCGAGTTTAAGTTGGGTGTTAGCTAGCGAAAACAGGAACATAAAACAGAAAGCTTATGAAATTAGGGTTAGTGAAAACAGTAAAATGGAAGGCCAATGTGTTTGGCAAACTGGTAAAATCATCTCAGATCAATCAATTAATATAACATATACCGGTTTACCTTTGAAATCAGGGCAAAAGTATTACTGGCAGGTGCGTGTTTGGGATAATCAAGAGAAACAATCTGGTTGGAGTCAAGTAGCCTATTGGCAAATGGCTTGCCTTCAGAAATCATACTGGAAAGCGAAATGGATTGAACCAGATTATAATGAGGATTCCAATAATAGGGTAAGCCCTTTATTCAGAAAGTCATTTAAACTAAAAAAAGAGATCAGATCAGCCTTGGTATACATTACTTCTCACGGAATGTATGAAGCTAGTATCAATGGTAAGAGGGTGGGCAATAATTATCTTACTCCAGGATGGACCAGCTATAATAAAAGGTTGCAATATCAGGTCTATGATGTGACCTCACAGCTAAAAAAGGGGGATAACGCTATTGGTGTGACACTTGGAAGTGGGTGGTATAGAAGTTATCTAACATGGTATGTTAAGAAAAACCTTTATGGAAAATCTGTTGGTTTATTTCTCCAGTTAGATGTTACGTATACCGACGGGAGTAAAGCCTTGATTGTGTCTGATGATTCATGGAAGTCGTCAACAGGAAGTATCCAGTCTTCTGAAATCTATTTCGGTGAAACCATTGACAAAAACAAAGAAAAAGTTGGATGGCAATTGCCTGGTTACGATGATAGAGCATGGAATGGGGTAAACGTTGTCGGGTATCCAACAGATAACCTCATTGCTACTTATAATGAACCGGTTCGTAAACAGGAAACACTTACTCCTATAAAAGTAATAACAACTCCAAAAGGAGAGACGGTTCTGGATTTTGGGCAGAACTTAGTAGGTTGGGATCACGTGATAGTGAAGGGATCTAAAGGGGATACCGTACGAATTTATCATGCTGAGGTCTTGGATAAAGAGGGAAACTTTTATACAGCTAACCTTAGATCAGCAAAGGCAACCAGCACCTATATCCTCTCAGGAAATGGAACGGAAGTATTTGAGCCTCATTTCACTTATTATGGGTTTAGATATATCAAAGTAGAAGGGGTGAAAGGCAATCTGATTCCTGAAAACTTCAGTGCTATCGTGTTGCATTCGGATATTACTGAGACGGGAAAGTTCACAACTTCCAATCATCTCATCAATCAGTTGCAGAGTAATATCAAATGGGGGCAGAAAGGTAATTTTGTGGATATTCCATCCGACTGTCCACAACGTGATGAACGTTTGGGTTGGACTGGTGATGCTCATGCCTTCTTTCGAACGGCAACTTTCAATAGAGGAGTGGAAAACTTTTTTACTAAATGGCTCAAGGATTTGGCAGCAGACCAACATGCAGATGGTCGTGTCCCATTTGTTATTCCTGATGTTCTGGCTGATTCAGAAAGTGGATCAAGTGGATGGTCTGATGCATCGACCATCATTCCATGGCAGATGTATATGGCTTATGGGAACACCCGGGTTCTCGAACAACAATATCCAAGCATGAAGGCATGGGTAGATTTTATGAAAAATAACAGCAAAGATTATCTGTGGAATAAAGGATTTCATTTTGGTGATTGGCTCTTCTATCGTCCTGATGACGACCGATATGGTATCTCAGCCGTGACTGATAAGTCACTGATCACTCAATGCTTTTATGCACATTCTACACAGATGCTAATCAATACAGCTAGGGTATTAGGTAATGAGACAGGGGTAAAAGAATATACTGAATTGCTGGATAATATTAAAAATGCTTTTGTTAGAGAGTTTGTTACTCCTAATGGTCGTATGGTTTCTGGCACACAGACGGCATACGTGCTAGCACTCTATTTTGATATGCTACCTGAATCTTTGCGTACTAAAACTGCAGAAAGATTGGTTGAGAATATTTCTAATTATAAGAATCACTTAACTACAGGGTTTCTTGGAACACCTTATATCTGTCATGTGCTTTCGCAATTCGGATACGACGATGTGGCTTACAAACTGCTATTACAGGAGACCTATCCTTCATGGCTCTATCCTGTAAAATCAGGTGCAACAACGATATGGGAACGTTGGGACGGACAGAAACCAGATGGAACTTTCCAGTCAACAGTAATGAACTCTTTCAATCATTACGCTTATGGCGCAATAGGAGACTGGCTTTACAGAGTTGTTGCCGGTTTACAGGAAGATGCTCCGGGTTATAAAGCGATTATTGTGAAGCCACATTTGGGTGGAGACCTTACCCATGTAGCAGCAGAATTGATGACCCCTTACGGTAAAGCTGTTTCTTCATGGAAATTGGAGAATGAAAAGTTAATTATGGTGGTTGAAATTCCTCCAAACACTTCTGCCACAATTTATATTCCTTCAAAATCTGCAGATCTTATTCAAGAAAGTGGCAAAGCACTCTCTTCGGTGAAAGAGATTGACATTATTGGTCAAAAGGGAGATTATATCATTGTTAAAACAGGTTCAGGAAAATACTCTTTCTCAATTAAAAATAAATAATCATTATGAATTTCTCAGGATTATCAAATATCTTAATTCTTGTTGTGTTGTTACTTTCATTCTCTGCTAATGGTCAAAAGAGTTTGAAGACAAATATATTTAATGATCTCCCCGGTGAGGCAGACCCTGTTGCCATTGGAACGAAACTGACTGAACGTTTTCTGCAACGGCCTCACTCCAATACCGGATCTTGGTATACGAAAGAGCAACAAAAAAAAGAGGACTTATTTAATTATCCACTTAAACAGATCGTCTATCCAGATGTCTGTACATGGTATGGAGCTTTGACCTTTTCTGAAGTATCAGGACAATCAAATCTGTGCAATCGTCTAACTAAGCGCACTGAGCTTGTTCTGGGAGACGAGTCATATTTGGTGCCAAAGGCTAATCATGTTGATAATAGCGTTTTTGGGACTATTCCGCTTGAAGTATATACCCTGAATAAGAATAAACAACTTCTGGATTTAGGTTTAAATATGGCTAATGAACAGTTTAAGAAGTTGGCTTCTGAAGAGTATATCAAACTTAAATCAGATGAAAAACGTTGGTATAATTTAGGACTGAGCTGGCAAACAAGAATGTGGATTGATGACATGTATATGATTACTATTCTTCAGTCGCAAGCTTATAAAGCCACTGGCGATACAATTTATATCAATAGGGCAGCCAGAGAAATGGTTGCATATCTTGATGAATTGCAAAAACCTAATGGATTATTTCATCACGCCGACAATGTCCCTATCTATTGGGGGCGTGGAAATGGATGGATGGCTGCAGGTATGACTGAATTACTCTTAGCACTCCCTGAAAATCAGAAAAATAGATCGCATATCATGGAAGGCTTTCAAAAGATGATGGCTACGTTATTGAATAACCAGGATAGCGATGGAATGTGGCATCAAATTATTGATGATCCAAAAGCTTATAAAGAAACATCGTGTACCGGAATGTTTGCTTTTGCTTTTATTACGGGTGTAAAAAAAGGGTGGTTAGATGCTAATATTTATGCTCCTGCGGCTCGTAAAGCATGGATCGCACTCTGCTCGTATATCAATAAAGATGGGGATGTAACCAATATATGTGAAGGCACCAACAAAGAGAACAATTATCAATATTATTTAAACCGACAAAAAAGAACGGGAGACTTACATGGACAGGCTCCCGTACTCTGGTGTGCAACTGCATTATTAAAAAAATAACGATTCAAAAATCAATAAATCATCTCATTTAAACATATATGTTATAATGATTCTAAATTATTTCCGTGTTAAATATAATAGTAATAATGTATAAGCCAATAGGAATAAAAAACGATTTATTATTAATGTTAATTCTGCTTTTGTTTTTTGCCAAAAATGGAAGAAGTGAGATACGTTCATCCTGTCAAAAGATGGGCTTAGAAAACAGCGACTCTATATTGATAAGGATCAGAGTAGGTTACGAACAGAGAAGAGCACTCGCATTTGAACGATTGCATTCAAAACCTTTGGTAAGAGAGGCTGTTATGCCACCGATTTTTCCAGGTGGCTCGAACTTTTCGAGGAATTATAGCTATTCTCTGATTGACTTTGCATTCAAGTGTTTCTGGCTCAATGAACAGATCGGAGCAGCAAACAGCGCATTAATTGAAAATTGTAATTATTATATCGGATATCCTCAAGCATACAAGGACAAAGACAGCTTTTACTGGGCGTCCGATGAATTGTGCAGGATTATAGAGTTTTTTGGTAGCAGGGGGGCTCTTCGTGCAGGATTGGTTAGTAAAGAGGCAGAGGAGAAAATTTTTCTGATGATGTGGCAATATTCGAAAACACAGTCGAAAGTGGTTAATACGGAATACAAAATCAGTAAAACATGGCATATAGATGAGTCTGAAAACCACCATATTCAACGATTCTATTGTGCATGGCATTTCGCAAAATTTCTTAAAGAACAATTGCTCTATAAGAATCTCAAATATGATGATGGATTTACGGCATCAGAACATTTTGCAGCATGGAACGACTATATAAAACAGTGGATACTGGAACGAGGTCGAAGAGGTCTTTTCATAGAAATGGCCAATGATGGATATGGACTGGAAACGCTCAAAGGAATTTACAACTTTTATGATTTCGGAACTGATAAACAGTTGCGTGAGCTATCGGGCAAACTGTTAGATTTCTATTGGGCTGTTTGGGCTCAGGAACAGTTGAATGGCGTTAGGGGCGGAGGAAAGAGTCGTGTTTATCCTGAGGAAAGTAGTAGGGGACGAACCCCATTCTGGAAAATGGCATGGTATTATTTAGGGATAAATGAGTTAAGTGTACCTGAAGGAAATCTTTATACACTTATCACTAGTAACTATCGAATGCCATTGGTTGTGATGGATATTGCACTTGATATTGCAGGTCGAAAAAACTATGAGATAACACAACGCCAACAAGGTCTAGCAGAAAAAGGTTTTTTTACACCTCCTGTTTACCATCTGGCAGAAAACGGAGGCTTAGTTCGTTATAGCTACTGTACTCCCGAATTTATTGCGGGAACCCTGCTTTGCGATGCCAGGCCGTATGAAGATTGGACAATGATCAGTAGTCAGAACCGTTGGGTAGGAGTTATCTTTAATGGAAATCCAGATTCTAGAATTTATGCGCAATGCCAAACCGGAAAGGATCAACGTGCATACAACCAGTTCTGGTGTGTTCAGAAAAAGGGAAGTATTATCGTTCAGAAACTGAAAGATCAGCTATATAGTCGTGGAGCAGGGAAGATGCAGTTATGGATTAGTAAAATTAATATCGGTGATCTGGTGGAAAAGAATGGCTGGGTGTTTATGAAAACCAATGGAAGTTATACTGCTATTAAATGTATTGATAGCGATTATTCGTGGAAGGAGATGAAAATGGGTAATTGGTTGGTGTGTAATAAAGATTATTCACCTGTAATATTAGAAGTTGCTCGACAGGTCGAATTTACAGATTATGATGCATTTCAGAAAAAAGTTCTAAAATTGAAATATACCTTGAAAAATGAACTATTGACATACTCTTCGCTGAATGGAGATATACTGACACTTTCGTTAGATTACAAAGATCGACCAACAGTCAATGGTGTGAAAACGAATCTTGAACCTGATATGGGAATTATAAGCCCTTTTGTTCAGTCTCAATTCGATAGTGGCATCATTAAAATTGTGAAGGATAACAGAAACTTAGTACTGGATTTTAAGCTGAATTAAGTTCATAGGCGGAGAAAATGATATCGTATAAAACAAACATGTTTTAAATACATCAATAAAATGGTACGTGCAAGTTCGATCTAGCCCTATTATAAAAAAAAAGAATTACAGATGAAAGAAAAAAATTCATTGGCATTAAACGGTATATTGGTTAACGATTATAATTTCCATCAACGAAAAAGTATTTTTCGTAATATGACTTTGGTTAGGTTATTTATTGTATTATTCATTCTGTGCAATTATATTCTTACAGAAGGTCAGACAGGCCTGAGGCAAATACGTTATCTTCCAGAAGGCGATGATTTTGTTATAACGAATGGGCAATTAAAGTTTAATCGCGCAATTTATGGAACAAACAGTGCTTTTCGGTTGGAAGCAGGCGACCTGCCAGAATTTGCATTCTATATGCCTGGGATGGGTGGAAATGTTAAATTGGCTTTGGTTAACGGGGACAAAGGCATTTGGCTTACTGAAGCAAAACAGATCGAAACGCATTATCGTTCTGGGTCATTAATCTATAAAATTAGTGATCCTGTTCTGGATAAAGGGCAGTTGCTTTTAACTGTTTTGGCAATGAACGATGAAGAGGGCGTGATACTAAAAGCTGATTTTAGCAATATACCTATGGGTTGTAAGTTGCTAATCGTATATGGTGGAGCATCAAATATTATGTTCAGACGCGATGGAGAACGGAATGTTGATCCAGATGATAGTTTCTTTCTGAAAGCTAATAACTGTACGGGTAATGATTATAGAATAAATAAAAATAGTTTCTCTCTGGTATATGGAGCCAATGGCCTTTTATCGAAAGATGAATACAGTGCTATTTCAAACGCTCTGGCAAACGGTAAAATGATAAAAATGAAATCAGATTACAAGATGATGATAGGAACTTTCCCAGAGAATTCGATATTGGGAATTAGAGATGCCAATGACGTAAACACACCTGTCGGGCTGATCAAAAGTCAGAATATGGTAACTTTTCCAATTGTCATTGGAGAAGTGAAGTTAAAAAGTGAGCAAACACAATACTTCTCATTTCATAACCCTCAAAAAAGACAATTTCTCAACGAGATACAATTGGTTTCGCTGTTTGAACAGGCAGAAAAATCGCGGGTTGAACTAGCTAATCGTTTTGTTATGGATACTCCTGATAAATATATCAACACAATTGGCGGGGCTTTAAGTGTAGCAGGGGATGCAATATGGGAAGAACCTTCATATCTTCATGGGGCGATTTCCTGGAGGGTTCGAATTCCAGGCTGGCGAGCCAGTTATATTGCTGATGTATTAGGATGGAATGATCGTGCTGAAACCCATTTCTCTGCTTATAGTAATTCGCAGTTGGTTGCGCCACTTTCAGGCTCTGTCGAAATGGATACAACCGCCCATTTAGCTCGAGCCAAACAAAGGATTGGTAATGCAATGTACAGTAGTGGATATATTTGTCCGCTACCAAATCATCCAGTCTTGTCGGATTTGAGTTACTACGATATGAATATGGTTTTTATAGATGCACTAATTAGACATTTTAATTGGACTGGTGATAAGACGTATCTTAAAAAAGTCTGGCCGACGATCGAACGTCATCTGGATTGGGAGAAAAGGACTTTTGATGCTGATGGAGATGGTTTATATGATGCATATTGTTGTATCTGGGCCAGTGATGCACTTTATTATAATGGTGGTGGAGTAACTCACTCATCAGCCTATAATTATTATGCTAATCTGCATGCAGCTGAACTAGCAATGATACTTGGGAAAGATTCGAAACCTTACCGTAAAGAAGCAGATAAAATACGTAATGCGATTAATCGTAAACTCTGGCTAAAAGATAGTGGATGGTATGCCGAGTTTGTTGATGCACTAGGCAATAAAGCGTTACACCCTTCAGCCGCTTTATGGACAGTTTACCATTCCATCGACTCAAAGATTGCCGATCAATTTCAGGAGTATCAATTGTTACGTTATATCGATACAAGTATTCCTCATATACCTTTCAAAATAAAAGGAATGGAAGGTGAAAATTATCATATGGTTGCTACAACAAACTGGATGCCATACGCTTGGTCGACTAACAATGTTGCAACCGCAGAACAGATGCATACTTCACTAGCATATTGGCAGGGAGGAAGACCAGAAGAAGCATTTAATCTATTAAAATCCAGTGTGATGGATGTGATGTATTGCGGATCGAGTCCGGGAAATTTCCCTATGACCTCTATTTATAATGCAGCAAGCAGGATTGAAGTTTACCGTGATTTTGCTGATGTGATAGGTATATCTTCACGTGCATTAGTGGAAGGTCTGTTTGGGATTCAGCCCGATCTGATGCATAACAATATGATTATCAAACCTGGATTCCCCGCTATATGGGAGCATGCATCGGTTAGATTACCCTATATTGATTTTATATACCGATTTGAAGCAGGAAAGAGTAAATACACTATTCGACAGAAGGGAACAAAACAGACAAAGATTCAACTTCAGATTCCAGCAAAAACAGATCAAATAAATAACATTTTGGTAAACGGAGTCAAAGGTGATTACACTGTAATAGAAAATGTGGGGCGCACTTTAGTGGAGATTAAACTTCCGGCAGTAAAAGAAAATAATGTGACCATAATCTGGGGCCGGAATCTATTTGAAACAAAACCAGAGGAAGTTGTTGCTGTTCTCAATGAAAAAATACCCATCCTTTTAAAAGGTGAAATTCTAGATATCAAAGATCCACAAGGAATCATTGTTGAAAAGGATATCAATGGCTCACTTTTGCAATTGAAATTGAACGGAAGGACGGGTGAGAGAACTCTTTTCGCAAAGATCAAAAAGGGTCAAATGATCTGGTGGCAGCCGATCAATATTTCTTTAAAAGATGCTGTGGAGATCGTTGCAGGAGATCTGGAGGATGACAAAAAGCTTAATCTCTATGTCAGAAATAATTCTGCACATCCCATTTATGGCAAATTGCTAGTGGGAAAAAACTCAGGAAATCCATACGTTCAAACCCTGAAAATTGCTTCTGGATCCATTTCGGAGCTTATTGTTATTCCCACCAATTCTGTTGTTAAAGGAACCAATAATGTTGAATTTATTGCGGAAAACGGAGCTGAATATTTGGCTCAATTGGTTAATTGGAAGTTGCCCCTTAATAATCGGGCTAAATTTGAGCAGGTTAATATGTTGTCTTTTTTTAATGACAAGATAACCCAAATATTCAGAAACAAATATCTGAGTCCCAGATCACCTTATAATACTTTGCAAATACCTACACAGGGAATAGGTGATTGGTGTCAGCCCCTCCGGTCAGCTGTTATCGATGATAGTGGTTTTCGATTAAGAGCTAATAATGATCTATTTATAACTCCGTTTGGTTTAAGCTTTTCAACACCTCAGAATGGCGAAAAGCCAAATATCGCTTTTACTTCACTTTGGGATAATTATCCTGACTCTGTTTCCGTTCCATTAAATGGGAATGCGAGTCATGCTTATTTTTTGATGGCAGGGTCGAGCAACCAAATGCAGAGTCGTTTTGAAAATGGAACTATTACCATAAAATATAAAGACGGTAGCCAAAGTGTTTTACACTTAATTAATCCGGAAACGTGGGCTCCAATTGAACGAGATTACTTTACTGACGAATATTCATTTTCAATGCATCAGCCTCGCCCTCCTCGAGTTGTTCTGCAAACAGGACTTGTTTCACGTAACTTTGAAAATGTTATTAAGGATAAAGAACTGGATAAAAGATTTCTGGATGGAGGCGGCGCAATAATACTTGACATGCCTTTGGATTATTCAAAAGAGTTGAAGGGATTGACCCTTAAGACAATGGCTAACGAAGTCGTTATAGGATTGATGGGTGTTACGTTGGACAGAAATTAATTTTTAAAGAAGATACTCTTTTTTTTGAAATGGTATCTTCTTATTTCTCAGATTTTCTCAACTTCATATCTCGGAGACAATATAATCAAAGACGGAAATTACAGTTTAACTTAACCGACACCATCAGAACAAATATTGCAACAGCAATCGATGGAGGTGAAAGCTATTTCTGTGTTGATTCTAAAGCTCATCCAGTTTTTAAGTTCTCTCGATCCAGACGTTGTAAACTTGGGAAAGACAATTTTGATCAATCTCCTTCATTTGGCTATTGTGCAGCTCAGAAAACGCATTATTATGGATATAAACTACACAGTGTTTGTGGGTTAAGTGGTGTTATTCGTTCTTTTAACTTGACCAAGGCTTTTGTCCATGATATATATTATTTACAAGAAGTTAAATATGAGCTGTTTAATTACACATTAATTGGCGACAGAGGATATCTTAGCACCTCTATTCAATTTGATCTTTTTGAAACAGCCCGTATTGAGTTATCGTTACCCTATCGCGCCATATAGTACTACCCAAAAACCGGACCACTGATTAAATTAAAAAAAGGATTAATTTTATCAGTCCCATTATGAAACAAATAAGAAGAAATTTATCAGGAGAGTTTAAGGCGCAGGTTGCCATTGCAGCCTTGAAAGAGCGTGAGAGTTTAGCTGAGTTAGCCAAGTGGTTCGATGTACAACCACTTCTGATCGCTAGATGGAAGAAGGAGTTTATAGCGCGCTCAGTAGAAATATTTGAGACCAAAGCCCCAGAACAAGCGTACCAAGTCGAAAAAGATCGTCTCTTTTCAAAGATAGGCCAGCTTGAGATGGAGAATGACTTTTTTAAAAAAAGTCTCAAAAAAACTCGGCCTGTGAAAGGTGATAAAACATTAGTGTTGGATAAAACGACTTTGAGTGTTCGTAAGCAGTGTAAACTTCTTGATATTAACCGTAGTAGTGTTTATTATAAACCACATGGGGAGAGTAAAGAGAACCTTGAGCTCATGCGTAAAATGGATGAGCATTACATGAAGCATCCGACAGAAGGTGTTCTGCGTGTTCAGGATCACCTTTTGACACTAAGCCTTGTGGTTAATGTCAAAAGGATACGTAGA
>JACAUB010000001.1:786775-806403 GCA_013390605.1 Bacteroidota bacterium
GAAGGATGACTTTATTGATTGTGTGAATCTTGATGGATGGACAACGGATTTTCTGGCTGCCCGTAGAGAGGGTTTTGCTGAAGGATTTAACAGTAGAATGGGCGTTGGGCCTATTGAAACACTTGGCAAATATGGAGATGAAATCGGATTAAAAGAGATGCTTCATAGCACTGCCATTCATTTTGACCGCGGGTATGAGTTAAATGGTTTCGCATGGGTCACAAATTGCTGGGAATTATGCCTTCCATACGATGCTGTAGGATTAGAAAATTGGTTGAGTAACATAAAAAAACGTTGGCCTGATGTGAAATTTATCACTCAAGGTGAGTTTGGTCTAATCTGGAGAAATCATTATAAGAATAATAATTTTAATTATCGTTTTGAGGAAAAAGGATCGGGAATCGGAGGATCTGATGCCGATATGGAAATTCGTTGGTTTATGAATAAAGATTTTCGATTAGCATTATTGAAAAACTGGAAATTAAATACTCCTGAAAAAGTAATTGATTTTACATGGTACGATTTGAAAGTAAAAGAACCTGAAGAGATGACAAGACGGTGGAGTCTGATGGGAGAGATAAATCAAAAACAAACCCGTCCTCAGGATAAACCGGTAACTTTGGATGAACTTTCAATAGGAGCAAAATCCTTAATAAAGAAATATTACCCGCACTTAAAATAATCTGCTAATTAATCTCTTCTGAGTCTTTTAGCAGAGATTAAATCTTATTTTTTTTAATCAATCTCCTTTCCTAAATTTGATTACTTAAAAAAACTTTATGAAAGTTATAAATCATTTTTTTCTAATCACGCTTTTTGTTTTACAAATTGTCAGTTTTAGCTATGCACAGCAATATGTTACTAAAAATGATACCGAGAACAAGGTAGTTGTTTTTGGAAACAGTAAGATCAAAATCACCCTTGAATATAATCAGCGGTGCAATATTTCCTGTTTGGAAGTAAACGGGCAGAAGGTTGTAGAAGGTTCCTCCGGGATCTATTCCCAAATTAAAGCATTTGGTAAAACGTATTCAACACTTAATTTGGACTCATCGCCTAACGTAGATATAACCAATCGAACAGTTATGGTAAATGGAATAACTTATGGGGATAATGAATTAAAAATTACCGAAAACTGGAAATTCACAATCACTAATAAAGACATTCTTTTTGATACAGAGAGAACTTTTCCCAAATCATTTATTGTGGATGAAGCATCATTTCCCTCGTTTAATTTTAACAATATCAACACATGGGAGGGCGCTTTCTTAGAATCAGGAGGACTTGCTTGGTTCTATCTGTTTCGGGATAAGCAGTTTACTTATGGCGTTCATTCAAATTATTCGGCTTTCTGGAATAGTAAAACAGGTAATGGATTGAAGATAACTGTAGCCTCTTCCGGAAAGCAAATCGCCAGTAGTTTTACCCGGTCTGGCGAAGATAAGTTAGCATATAATGTAACCGTTTCAGATCATGAAATGATACCCAGATATGATGACGATACACACCGACGTCGTTTTATACGTGGCAAAACAGATGTCTGGTCAAGCTTTGAAATTTCAAAAGAGAAGGTTTCTCAAACCATCACCCTTACACCCTTTGATTATCATAAAGAATACAATAGAGGTAAGTTTGTTGGAATAGATGGAGATAGAGTAACCTCAGTATTAAACACTATTGCACGCATAGGCGTTATAGATGCAAAACACTTTGGTGGTAATAGTTGGCATACCCCCTACGGCCCCATCTGTTTGCACGAACAATATATCGGGCAACTTGGTGTAGCAATTAATGATCAACACTATCTTGAAGGCTATAAGAAATGTCTTGATTTTTATAGAGACAATGCCATTAAGCCAGATGGAAGAGTGATATCGAGATGGGCATACGAAAACAGTGATGCCATGGCAGGGACTGTTTCACCTAAAGGTTTTTATGAGGCACAATGGGGCTATCTGATGGACTCGAATCCGGACTTTGTGACTAATGTTGCAGATCTTTATGATCAGTGTGGTGATAAAGTATGGGTTGCCAAACAGCAGTCGGCCTGTGAGAAGGCATTGGATTATATGCTAAAGCGAGACTCAAATGGAAATCATTTGGTCGAAGTGATGACCAATAGTGAAAAGGAAAGAAGAGGGAGTGACTGGATTGATATAATCTGGGCCTCTTTTGAGAATGCTTTTGTAAATGCCAAGTTGTATCATGCATTGGTCTTATGGTCAGGCATTGAACGGCAGTTGGGTAATTTACAGAAGGCAAATTACTATAGCGATTATGCGGAAAAGTTAAAAGAGAGTTTTAATAAATCGACCAAACAAGGTGGTTTCTGGGACGAAGAAAAACAATGTTACATTCATTGGCGCGATAAGGATAACTCGATTCATGGTAATAATCTGGTTACTCCTGTAAACTTTATGGCGATAGCATATGGTATTTGCGAGGACAAAAACAGAACTAAAGTCATTCTTGATCAGATTGAAGACCAAATGGAAAAGGAAAAATTGTTCTTCTGGCCCATTTGTATGTATTCATATCAAATTGGTGAAGGTAATGACTGGCAGTTTCCTTTTCCAAATTATGAAAATGGTGACATCTTTTTATCATGGGGTAGCATAGCCGTTCAAGCTTATGCAGATTATAAACCAGAACTGGCATTAAAATACGTTGAGAACGTTTTAAGTCAGCATAGTAAAGATGGATTAGCTTTCCAACGTTATGGGCGTACTAAGCAGGATGGCTTAGGCGATGATATCCTCTCGGGAAATAGCTTAGCCGTAGTTGGATTGTATTATGCCATTTATGGAATAAATCCACTTTATAATCGGTTATATCTAAATCCTCATATCACGAAAGAACTAGCTGGAACCGAACTCTATTATGATTTCAGAGGAGAAAAACTTTCCATTGGTTTGGATAAGCAACAATATGTTATCACAAATAAGCAGTTTAAGATCTCTTCAAAAACAGATTTTGGCTTTTATGCAAAAGCAGATGAGCTGAACTACTTTAAAGCAAAAGAAGAACACTATTCGATAAAAGCTAAAACAGAAAAGGGGAGAACACTTTCACTTGAAATCATAGACTGGGACACCAATCATCATAATTGGAGTCAATCATCAACCAGCGGACAAACCAGAATAGAATATAGTATTGCAAATTTGAAACCGAATAGTCAATATACTATTTCGGTGGATGGGAAAAAGATCAAAGGTATAAAGAGTAGTGGAGAAGGGATTCTATTGTTTGAACTTATTGCAAATAAAAAACATCAAAGCATCTCTGTCTTATAAAAGGGAATTAAATTTAAGTTGTTAATGTATCAAATTGATTAGCCCAAATCTGTTGTTTAAGTTTTTTCTAATAACAGGTTTGGACTAATGTTAATAGGTTCTCAGAATGAAAACGATGCTATTCATATATCATGTATTCATGCTTACATTTAGGCTTATTCCTGTTAATAGGAATTAATTTTTTTAATAAAATGGCTTCAAGACGAGATTTTATCAAATTAACAGCAGTTGGAGGCGTCGGCTTGCTGGTTGGTACTAATGCATATAGCAATACATTACTTTCGTTTAATGCTGACGATGATTTATCTCATCTAAGTAATAACCTTTTATCTACATGGATTGATGCACTTATTCAATTGCAGGTCAATGCTAAATCCGAATCTGTAGACTTTGGGGGATTAATGTGCCCTGCATGTGGAAGAGTTCATGGTAGGGTAGGAGATGCTATTTATCCATTGCTTTATATGGCAAAAAAAAAGCAACAAAGTAAATATCTGGATGCTACTTTGCTGTTATATAAATGGATGGAGAAAAACATGAGTCAGCCAGATGGCTCATGGTTAAACGACCCTGTTAAGGGCTCATGGAAAGGAATTACGGTATTTAGTGCCATTGCTCTTGCCGAGTCATTGAGATACCATGGAGCACTACTTGATAATCAATTTAAAAGCGAGATAGAAAATAGATTAAAAAAAGCTGGTATTTTTATATACAACAACTTTTCAATTGATTATGGGAATATAAATTATCCGATAACTGCTTCTTATGGACTATCTTTAATCGGCACAATACTTGATATTAAGGAGTTCAAAGAAAAGGGACGAAAACTTGCACATGAAGCATTGGGCTTTATTACTAAGAAAGATGGATTTCTTAAAGGAGAAGGCGGACCTTATTACACCTCAAGTGGAAAAGGATGTTATTCTGTCGATTTAGGCTACAACGTTGAAGAGTCGTTGCCAGCTCTTGTATTATATGGTAAATTCACAAACGATACCGAAGTTCTGGATGCTATTACCCCAGTGTTGAAAAATCATATGGAATTTATGCTTCCTGATGGTGCATGGGATAATAGTTGGGGCACGCGCAATTATAAATGGACCTATTGGGGAAGCAGAACTTCTGATGGATGCCAGCCTGCTTATGCGCTAATGGCAGATCGCGATCCTCGGTTTTATAGAGCCGCACTTAAAAATACTGAACTCCTTAATGTCAGTACTTATGATGGATTGCTCTACGGTGGTCCTCATTACCTTTCACATAAGGTGTTACCATGTGTTCATCATACAATGTGCCACGCAAAGGCATTAACAACGATTCTCGATCAGGGAATCCCAAAAGTAAAGAGTGATTTGAGAAAAGTTGTTCTTCCTCGCGAAAAGGTTTATGGAAGTCGTTTTTTTCAAGACATTCAAACGCATCTGATTTCTGTTGGAATGTTTAGAGCAACAGTAACTGGCTACGATAGAGAATATGCCATGAAAAATGGTCATGCTACAGGTGGTGCATTAACTATGTTGTGGCACGAAAAGACCGGCCCTTTGTTTGTGGGGAGTATGACTGAATATAAGCTGCAAGAAGTCGGGAATATGCAACCCGACAATGATCCGTTTTCTATGCCATTAACTCCTCGCATTGAATTAATGAAAGACGGTAAGATGTACATGAATATTTCTGATTTAAAGGCTTCGATAGTTGTCAAAGAGGGGGGAGGAGAAGTCATTGTGACTACTCATTCTAAATTAGTTGATCAGGATCAGAATGCTCCATATGCCGACGAGATTGAATGTCAGGCTATTTATACTTTTTATGACGATAAAGTTATATTGGATTTTGATTCAGGGATATCTCTTAGCAATGATTCTATTCGGGTAGTTTTTCCGGTTGTTTCTAAATCAACTGAAAAAGTGGTTGTTTTATCCGACCACTTGATTCATATTCATAAGAATCACTCTCTCGTGAAAATCTCATCAGATAGTAAGATCGTATTTCTTCCAACAGATACTGGACGAATATTTAATTTCGTTCCTGGGTTGGAAGCTATTCCTCTTGCCATTTGCAATCCGAAGTGTCGGATTGAGATTGACGTGGTTTCAAAAATGTATTGATGATGCTCCACATTACTTGTTCTGATGTAGCACTAAGATAAAAGTCAGGATATATTTATGACATGCATTAAGTAAACTATATATTTGCATCTGAAAAGTTACTTTCTAGTTCTTTATTCTCTTCTTAATTTAAAGAATGAACCAAACATCAGAGGGAAAACATATAGACGCATTGAGCAAAGGCGATTCGAAAGCTTTCGAATTGCTTTTTCTGTATTACCAGCCTAAACTCATCTTTTTCCTGAACGGATTCATCAAAGATGAAGAGGTAGCTCGTGATATGGCACAAGATATTTTCTTAAGTGTATGGACTAGTCGAGAAAAACTATCACAAGTCAATTCATTCAAAGCATATCTTTTTAGAATGGGTAAAAATGCTATTTGTAATTTTTACGATCACTCGTTAGTAAATGAAAAGTTTGAAGTTGAACAGCTTTTACATCCAATAGAAGTAAATAGTGTAGAAGAAGGGCTGTTTGTGAAAGAGCTAGAAACCTTAATTGAGATCAAAGTAAGTCAAATGCCTCCTCAACGAAAGTTGATTTATCAAATGAGTAGAGTTGATGGACTAAGCAATGATGAGATTGCAGAACGACTGAGTATCAATAAACGTACTGTTGAA
This sequence comes from Bacteroidota bacterium, assembly GCA_013390605.1. Classification (GTDB taxonomy): domain Bacteria; phylum Bacteroidota; class Bacteroidia; order Bacteroidales; family Cfx3-03; genus Cfx3-03. Next base: position 792,799 of record JACAUB010000001.1, read on the forward strand.
AATCACCTAACATCTGCTCTTTCTGATATTCGTAAAGTAGTAAAAATGAGCCTTATATTATTCTTCTAGAAAATAGTTTCTTTTAGACTGTGTGTTGAACGCTGTTTGGCTTACTTATATGAAAAGCCAAAAACGTGGATGCACAAAATATACAGAATTTTATTCGAAAGTTTTTTGAAAATAGATTTTCAAAAAGTACTCAATTACATTTTCGTTATTGGTTTCGTTTAGAGGATAATGAATTAGAGAAAGATGAAGCGATGAAAAAAATGTGGGAAAGTAGCCACTCGGTTGTAACTCCACAAACTTGGGATGATTTAGAACAATTGCAGGAACTTATTTCCGAGACGAGATCAGAGAATAGTTTACGTATAGTTTATCGTCAAGTTGCTAAATATGTCGCTGTTGCATTATTACTAATGGGAACTTCATTTATGACTTATTATTTTACTTCTGAAACACATAAAATATCTTCATCTAAATTCGTCGAATTTTTTGTTCCATATGGCGAATGTCAAGCCGTAAAACTTGCTGATGGTTCTCAAGTATGGGTGAATGCCGGTTCCATATTAATATATCCTGAAAAATTTACAGATGAAACACGTACAGTGTATTTGAGTGGCGAGGCCAACTTCAAGGTGGCAAAGAACCCTAATTGCCCTTTTATTGTAAGAACAAAGAATATTGGTGTGCGGGCACTGGGCACTACTTTTAGCATACAATCTTATCCAAATTCAATATTTACAAAGGCAACGCTTGAAGAGGGACGTGTGCTTGTAACGGTCAATAAAAATACACCTGTAACTAAGATCTTAACACCTAATGAACAATTGATATTCAATCATAGGTCCAACCAAGTTTCTGTAGAAACAGTAGATGCGGAAAAGATGAATTCATGGAAAAATGGATATATTATATTTCAGGATGCCTCGTTTGAGGAGATTATTGCTACACTGGAACGGAAATACAATGTGCAGATTAATTACAATGCCAATAAATATAATGGACGTTCATATTACATAAAATTTAATCCAAACGAATCAATAGACCAAGCATTAACAGTATTGAGTCAATTGATAAGTGGACTAACTTTTAAAATAAATAAGTCAACTGTATTTATAAACTAAAAGATAGGAGATAAAACCATGAAAAAAAGAAACCGGGAAGATGAGCTACGAAACACTTCTCCCCGGATTTCGAAATCGCAAAATACCATCTGAAAAAAGAATCTTTCGCAAAAAATAAATTTATCAAACAGTATTTTAATTAAAAAACATACAAAGATATGGAATATTTTACCAATTTAATAGGTGTGAAAAGACGGAATATGTTTTCACATTTATTGCTCATCTTCTTTCTATTTGTTACTATGTCCGGGGTTTATGCACAAAATCAAAAGGTTAAACTTGTCGGAAATAACATAACCTTGCGTGAAGCCTTTAATCAAATAGAAAAGCAAACCAGACTTTCGGTTGATTACGATGCTAAAACAATAAATGTCAAAAAGGTAATAACATTGCAACCAAAGGAAACTTCTTTAAGTGAGGTTATGACACAGCTTCTGCAAGAGACAAATTGCACATTTTCTATTAGCGGTACGCATATAATTGTTTCTGCTCAAGTGCCGAAGCCACAAACTAAGAGAATTTCAGGTACTGTTGCTGATGAAACGACCAACCAACCTATCGTAGGATCAATTATTCGAGTTGAAGGTACCAATTTTGCTGTCGTTACTGATGTTAACGGAAAGTTTAGTTTGGATATTTCTAAAACTAATGCAATTCTTGCCGTTTCGTTTTTAGGTTACAATACAGAGTATATTCCCATTAGTGATCAAAAGATATTAGATATTAAGTTGGCGTCGGACGTTAAAAAACTTGATGAGGTAATTGTGGTTGGTTATGGTAGACAAAAGAAAGTTAATTTAACAGGTTCAGTTGCTAGTATATCCCCTGGTGAAATACAAAGTCGCCCCATCACTCAATCATCACAGGTTCTGGCTGGTTTAGTAAGTGGTGTTTCTGTGACTCAAGGTTCAGGTCGTCCTGGCAATGATGCCTCTTCGATTTCAATTCGTGGTTTAGGCACGTTTTCAAATGCAGGTAACACTCCTTTGGTATTGGTAGATGGGTTAGCCTCATCAATTGATGCGGTAGCTCCTGAAAATATAAAAAGTATTTCTGTCCTGAAAGACGCTGCGTCTTGTGCTATTTATGGGACAAGGGCTGCTAACGGAGTTATTCTGATTGAGACGAATAGAGGGCAGGAATCAAAGTTACAAGTTAGTTACAGCGATTATTTCGGAGTTCAAAAGGTGACAACATTACCAAATTTTCTTAATTCCGCTCAATTTGCTACCTATAGAAATTTAGCAAATGCAAATGATGGGAAAGCTGCTGCTTATACTGCTGATCAAATTGCAGCATTTGCATCAGGTTCTGATCAGGATAACTATCCTAATGTTCCTCATCTTAAGAATTTATTGAATTCAGGGGATGGATTTCAAACCAACCATAATGTAAGTTTTATGGGGGGGAATCTTGGGAATTCTTTCCTCTTTTCTTTAGGTTATTTAAAACAGGATGGCTTAGTAGCGAAGGATACTTACAATAAGTATAACTTCCTATTGAATTTTGATAGCAAAATAACGAAAACCCTAAAGCTAAAAGTAGATTTAAGTGGAAATAGTGCTTCTACTAAAGAACCACGTTCATCAGATGGAGATGTAACGAATATGTTGAACTTAGCAGTTCGTATTACACCGAATATCGCAGGCAAAAAGTCCGATGGTACATATGGGTATCAAGACAATTATAGTCCTGAAGGATGGATGGATAGTCCATCATTTATTCAAACTAAAAGTAAATATTTTTTAGGTGGAGCAGAGTTGTTCTGGGAAATATTGAAAGGTTTGACATTAAGCGGAAAAGCTGGGTACAATTATACGGATTATACAACTACCAACTTTCTATCAACCTTAGTTTATAGCCCAATTAAAACATTAGGTCCTAATAATTTAACTGAAACAATGGGGAATAGTTCTTTACTCACATTGCAATCATTACTACAATATGCAAAAAAAATAAGCCAACATAGTTTTAATGTTTTGGTAGGTTATTCACAAGAATCATATCGAACAGACTGGCTAACAGGGTATCGTGATAATTTTCCAAATAATTTATTATATCAATTAAATGCTGCTGCAGCAACCAATATGCAATCCAGTGGTTCCGGAAATGAATGGGCTTTAAGATCCTATTTTGGAAGATTAAATTATTCGTTTAAGGACAGGTATCTTTTTGAAGCAAATGTAAGATATGATGGAACATCACGTTTCCCTCAAAAAAACAGATGGGGTCTATTCCCTTCATTTTCTGCAGGATGGCGTGTGTCAGAGGAGTCGTTTATTAAAGATAATTTTGAATGGATAGATAATCTGAAAATTCGTGCTTCATCAGGCACATTAGGAAACCAGAATATTGGGGTTTATCCTTATCAAAGTAACGTGACTTCAGGTCAGAATTACCCATTTGGAGGCGTTTTAAATGCAGGAACCAGAGTGACTACATTGGCCAATACTGATATTACATGGGAATCAACGCAAATTAACGATCTTGGTGTTGACTTATCTGTTCTTAAAGGTAAACTGAATTTAGTGGTAGATTATTTTGACAAAACCACAACCGGTATTCTTTATAATGTAACAGCTTCAGCCGTGCTTGGTTTAACGCCATCAACATCAAATGCTGGTTCTGTGAATAATAAGGGAATTGAATTTCTTTTAAATTATCAGACATCAATAGGGGATTTGAAAATTAATATCGTACCTAATTTCTCATATACTAAAAATAAAGTAACGAAACTTGGTGGAGGTAAACTGACTGATATTAACAGTAATCTTTTTGTTGGACAATCAATAGGTGCAATTTATGGTTATGTTTCAGATGGTTTATTTGTAGATGCTAGTGATGTGTCAACTTATCCAAAACAGCCTTATTTGGCTTCTCCTGGAACTATCCGCTATAAAGATATCAGTGGACCAAATGGTGCTCCAGATGGAATAGTTAATGCCTATGATCAAAAAGTGATTGGCTCTACAACTCCTAAATATTCCTATGGTGGAACGATTGCTTTTAGATATAAAGGGTTTGATTTATCCGCATTAGTGCAAGGTTTAGGCGGTTTCCAAAAAGGAATGGGGATATATATGGCTAATGCTTTCTTTAATGCCGGGCAGGTTCAGCAATGGCAGATTGATAATATGTGGACGACAACCAACCCCAATCGTTGGGCTTCATATCCTAAATTAGGTAATACGAATTTTGGAGGTGGAGATCAACTGTCATCAACTTACTGGCTTAGAAATTCAAGTTTTATTCGGTTAAAGAATTTACAGCTTGGTTATTCTATTCCAAAAGGTATAAGTGAAAAACTAAAATTAAGTTCATTACGAATTTATATTAGCGGTCAAAATCTTTTTACGCTAAATCATTTTTATCAAGGGTGGGATCCAGAGATGAATCAAACATACAATAACGCCTCAAATTTTTACCCGATATCCAGCGTTTATACTGTTGGGATAAATGTTAAATTTTAACTATTAAAATTAGTAAAATGAAAAAGAGATATTTAAATTCAATATTATCTAAAATATGGGCTAGTTTGATTTTGCTCATGATTTTTAGCTCAGGTTGTAATAAAGATTTTTTTAGTAAACAACCATTAGATGCTGTTTCTGATGGGACTTTTTGGAAAACCGCAGCAGATGCTCAACTTGCACTCGTTGGGTGTTATGCTACTACTTATAATGCAGGAACTCAAGATTTTTTCAGTTATAGGGGACTCCTATTTCTGGATTTTATTGCAGGCGAAGGTAATGATAAAGCAAATGTTACGGAAGGAATAAATAGTGGGAATGTAAATTCTGCTGATGCAAATATTTTATCATATTGGCAGAATGCATACTCAAAAGTTGCTACGTGCAATAATTTTCTTGACCATATTGGTCAGATTAATATGGATGCTACAACCAAGGCAACTATGATTGCAGAAGTTAGAAGTATTCGCGCGTATGTTCTTTTTAATGTGGCATTATATTGGGGAGATGTTCCTATGCCTGAACATTTGCTTACAGTATCTCAAGCTAATAGTATAACCCAAACTAAACAAGCTGATGTTTGGGCTTTTGCAGAATCGGAATTACAGGCAGCATCCGCAGCTCTTCCTTTAACTCGTCCGACTGCTGAAGCTGGTCGTTGGACTGCTGGTGCCGCTTTAGCTATCTTAGGACGAGTTCAAATGGCTGAAAAAAAATGGAGTGATGCTGCTGCAACCTATAAGAAGATTATCGATTCAAATGTATATAGTATTGATCCTCATTATGCTGAAATGTTCTGGCAAGAGTATAATAATAAAAGTCCCGAGGTTATTCTTGCAACACAGTATCTAACGGATCTCTATGCTATTTCATTACCACTTTATTACTTTCCGGTAGCTTGGGGTGGTTGGCATCAATTTGCTCCTTTTAATAATTTGGTTAGAGATTTTGGATGTAAGGATGGTTTACCTATTACTCAATCACCTCTTTTCGATCCCAATCATCCATATAATAACCGTGATCCGCGAATGGATTATAATTTTTTTATATCGAATAGAACTATTTTTCAAGGAAAACTCTATGTTGCAGAACCAGGTTCAGGTTCGCCTGACGAATTTTCAATTTACCCACAATGGACAGGATATGGCGTTATGAAATACTGTGATCCGAATTTTACAGGAAACTTGCGAAATTATGGAGGGAATACAATTGTAATACGTTATGCTGAAGTCCTTTTAGGATATCTGGAATCGCAATTAGAAGCAGGTGTAGCAATTAATCAGACATTACTCGATCAAACGATTAACAAGGTTCGTGGACGCACTGCTGTTAATCTGCCTAAGGTTACAACCATAGATCAAACTGCACTTCGAACAATTGTTAGAACTGAACGTAAAGTAGAGCTTGCTTTTGAGGGTTTGCGCTTATATGATATTTTACGATGGGGAATTGCTTATGATGAGCTTAATACTACTTTTACAGGTCTATGGCTTACCAATGATCCGGCCCACTATGTTAAATACAAAGTCGATAATCAGGGATTTTATATATATGGCAAAAAGGTTTTTGTGAAAGGTATTAATGAAAGATGGCCAATTCCAATATCGGAAATCAATGTTAATAAAAATTTGAAACAGAATCCAGGTTATTAGTTAGTGTATTTATTCTATTGATCAGTAATGCACTATGGTCTTGTGTTAAGCCTATAAGGGATGACTCTGATAGGTTTGACATAAGATTGTAGTGCAATAATTAATTCTTTTTTTCTTGATTAATTTTTTAAATAATTTATAATGAAAAAGCAACTTTTTGTTTTCTTTATTTTTATTGGACTTATTCCGAGTCTTTTTGCGCAAAAAAGCATCACTCAGGATGAACGCATGCAATGGTGGAGAGAGGCACGTTTTGGCATGTTTATTCATTGGGGATTATATAGTATTCCTGGCGGCGAATGGAAAGGGAAAAAGATCTCAGGTATTGGTGAATGGATTATGAAAAGGGCACAGATTCCTGTTAATGAATACCGTGCACTGGCAAATCAGTTTAATCCGATAAAGTTCAATGCAAAAGACTTTGTAATGGTAGCAAAAAACGCAGGAATGAAATACTTGACAATTACAGCTAAACATCACGATGGATTCGCGATGTTTAAGTCAAATGTTTCAAAATATAATATTGTTGATGCTACTCCTTATGGAAAAGACGTAATAAAGGCACTAGCTGAAGAATGTCAAAAACAAGGTATTAAAATATGTTTTTATTATTCTCAATCACGAGATTGGAACGAACCCAATGGACTTGATAATGAATGGGATTTCCCTAAGGAACGTGATTTTCAAAAATATTTGGATGAAAAAGTAAAACCTCAATTAACAGAGTTACTGACCAACTATGGTCCGATAGGCCTGATCTGGTTCGATACTCCAATGACTATATCGAAGGAACAAGCTCAATCGTTGAAAGAATTAGTTCGTAAATTGCAACCTGAATGCATTATTAGTGGACGTATTGGTGGTGGTATAGAACCCGATTATGCTTCAACAGGTGATAATGCAGTTCCTGCCACAATAATTCCAGGCGATTGGGAAACCCCAGCAACACTTAATGACACATGGGGCTTTAAGAAGAACGATACAAAATGGAAATCTGCTGAAGACCTTACTCGCTTGCTTTTTGATATTGCCAGTAAAGGTGGTAACTATTTACTTAATGTTGGACCCACTCCAGACGGTTTAATTCCAGACGCCTCTGTTAAGATACTCGCTCAGGTTGGAGAATGGATGAAAATAAATAATGAGTGTATTTATGGAACAATGTCCAGTCCTTTTCCCGTTGAATTTGAATGGGGGAATATAACCCAAAAACCCGGAAAACTATATCTCGGTATCTTTGACTGGAAAAAGAATGGTCTTGAAATAGAAGGATTGAAGTCAAAAGTGAAAAAGGTTTATCTTTTAGCGGATCAATCAAAGAAATCAATTGCATTCGAAGAAATATATGATAAGGCTTTTGATCATCATCGTTTAAAGATCAAACTTCCGTTGCTCGCACCTGATAAAGTGCTTTCTGTTGTGGTGATGGAAATTGACGGAAAACCTCAGGTTGAGGAATCAATCTGTCAACAAGCTAATGGTACAGTTTATTTGCCAGGCGTTATGGCGGAATCAATGAAAGGTGATAAGCTTGTTAAATTGAATTTTTCTTCACGTGGGGGTGGTGCTGATAACTGGATGGATGTGGGTACAAAACTTACCTGGAAATTTAAAGTAGACAAACCCGGTATCTTTAAAGTTAATATTGTTACTTCAGAAAAGGGTTCGGCGGAGAGTCCAACATGGCAGGGTGATCATCTTGTAAAGGTTATTGTAAATGGCCAGGAACTTCAATGTAAAATTGTTGCTGACAGAAAAGAGTTTAATAACCGAAGCCATTACTGGCGGAAAATATTTACAAATGGTGGACGGATTACCTTCGATAAACCAGGTACTTATCAGTTGACTCTTCTTCCGATTGAATTAACAGAGGGTAAATTAGGATTTACTTTTAGAGAAATATACCTTACTCCGGTAAAGTAATATTTCTTATTGTTTAAGTATTGTTATTATTTCAAGTATAAAGGGGCCTTTTCATTAATCAAATGCATCTGTAAAACCAGTGTCAGTCATCAACGATAAAAGAAAAAATGGTTTAAACTAAAATATCCTGTAAATTTTAAATTTACAGGATATTTTAGTCTTTTCTTGTGGAGCTGGCGGGATTCGAACCCGCGTCCAAACAAGTAGCAAAACTGCTTTCTACATGCTTATCTGTCACTTAGTTGTCGGAAACAAGCCGGCAGTCAGCAGACCTACTTGTTCCTTATCCCCTGTTGTTTCGCAATGCCTGCGGGGAGCAGACAGAACTATTCCGACATTTGCGATGTCCTATATCGAGCCGCCGTCGGTCGAGGCTGCCCGGAGAACAAGTAGCTATTTAATACCTAGATTAAGCAGCTAACTGATAATTGTAATCATTGCCATTTAAAGGCTGTGAGAATTGGGATTAACGGGCCACTTTCACAACGCCCGGCATGCTTACACCTCCACTCCCTCGCTGTCAAAACCAAACAACCCCAGAGTGCTTTGTAAAGCGCTACAAAAATACACATTCTAATTGGGCTTTGATCTCTTTTTCTTTATATTTATTGAAGAATGGTTTGGAAATCTTATTTTTTTGGTAACTTTGGATCTGTTAGACATAACAGTCTATAATTTATCTGATATGGACAAAAGAAAAAATAAAGAAACGATTATAGAAGTTGCCAGAAAGATCTTTGCATTTTATGGATATAAAAAAGCAACATTAGACGAAATAGCATCTGCTACAGGAATGGGTAAAAGTTCTATATATTACTATTTCTCTTGTAAAGAGGATGTCTTTCGTGCAGTGATTGAGACTGAAGCCGAAATTATGACAAATAAACTTCAGGAAGCAATTTCGAACGCTAAGGATCCGATTGAAAAATTCAGACAATATGTGATAACACGAATGGAGGTTGTAGATGCCCTTACTAATTACTATCAGGCTATTCATAACGACTTCTTACTTCACATGGATTTTGTGAAGAAAATGCGAGAGAACTATGATCAACAAGAAGTTGCATTGCTCAAGAATATATTTTTAGAGGGTACAGAAAAGGGACTTTTCAGAATAGAAGATGAAGAATTAGCTTCATTAGCGGTAACAACAGCACTTAAGGGTCTGGAAGTGCCTATGATGGCTGATAAGAATGAAAAATCACCAGAGCTTAGATTGGAACGTATTTTACATATGCTTAGCTATGGAATTGTAAAAAGAGAGATACATTAATCATGGTTTTAGGTCATCGCATATCGTTGTATGTCGCTGCTGGTAATGGTTCCATCACATAGAATAGTCAATCGTTCAATAACGTTTCGTAACTCACGAATATTACCTGTCCAATTGATTTTCTGGAGTAGCTCGAGTGCTTCTTCCTCAAATATCATTAAAGGCTTTCCATTATTCTGACATATCTGTTCCATAAAGTAGTTGGCCAGAAGCGGAATATCATCTATACGGTCAGCTAAATTAGGTACATGAATTGGGATCACATTGAGTCGATGAAAAAGGTCTTCACGAAAATTTTTGTTTTCTATTTCTTCTTTCAAATTCTTATTTGTAGCTGCAATGACACGAACATCAACAGGGATCTCCTTTTCGCCTCCAACACGCATTATTTTATTCTCTTGAAGTGCTCTTAGAACTTTTGCCTGTGCAGATAAACTCATATCACCAATCTCATCAAGAAAAAGTGTTCCTCCTGTAGCTTGTTCGAAGTCTCCTTTTCGTTGTTTGATAGCAGAAGTGAAGGAACCTTTTTCGTGTCCAAATAGTACGCTTTCTATCAACTCAGAAGGAATAGCTGCACAATTTACTTCAACAAAAGGACCAGTTGAACGGTTGCTTTGTTCGTGGACCCATCTGGCTACCAGCTCTTTGCCTGTCCCGTTAGACCCAGTGATAAGAACGCGTGCGTCAGTAGGTGCTACACGATCTATCATTTCTTTGATCTGAAGAATAGACTTACTTTCGCCGATCATCTCATATTGTTTGCCCACCTTTCTACGAAGCATCTTTGCTTCACTGACTAAACGTGATTTATCCAATGCATTACGAATGGTGATGAGCAATCTATTTAGGTCGAGTGGCTTTGCAATATAATCATATGCACCTTTCTTGATGGCTTCAACAGCTGTTTCAATATTGCCATGGCCCGAAATCATTACGACAGGAGTATCGCATATTTTTAGGATTTCTTCGAGAACTTCAATGCCATCCATACGTGGCATTTTAATATCAAGCAATATCGCATCAAATTGATCATTCTTTACCTGCTCTATGGCCTCCATACCATCAGGCACATCTGTAATAATATATTTTTCGTATTCGAGTATCTCTTTTAATGTATTTCTGATTGCTCTTTCGTCATCAACTACAAGGATCTTTGCCATAAATATATCTTCAGGATTATCATCCAAATTTACAATTTTTATACCAAAAAAGAGGAACCGTAATGGAACGATTCCTCTTTTTTCTTTTTTATGATAAGAGATTGATTATCCTTTATATCTGATCCATTTCCAGATTTCAGCATAGCTTACTTTTTTACCATACATCAAGATACCTGTGCGGTATACTTTTGCAGCAATCCATGTAGTAAGTAGAAACCCTGCAACCAGTAATGCCATGGATAATGCAACTTGTTCCCAAGGTACATTAAATGGTAATCTGATCATCATTATAATAGGTGATGTGAATGGAATAATAGATAACCAGAAGGCCAGAGGTCCATCAGGATTTTGTATAATAGCCTGAGCTGCAACAATAGAGATAATGAGTGGCGCTGACACAGGGAGCATAAATTGTTGTGTATCTGTTTCATTATCTACGGCTGCTCCAATAGCTGCAAATAATCCGGCATACAGAAGATATCCTCCAATGAAATAAAATATGAACATCGATATTTCAAGTGGATAATTAATGTTCTTTAATCCATCAAGGAAGTCATTTCCAACCTGTTTTTCTGGTTCTATTGTTGTAGTCTTAGCCGCACCGTTATTTTGGTTTGAAGCCTGACTGATCATCTGTTCAGTATTCGTTGTTTTTCCTTTATCGGGAACAACTACTTTAAAGACTCCGACTATACCCAGCGTTAATACTACCCACAGTAAAAATTGTGTCAGTACGACTAATGCGATACCGATAATTTTGCCCATCATGAGTTCGAAGGGTTTAACGGACGAGATGATTACTTCAATAATGCGACTTGTTTTCTCTTCAATAACTCCTTTCATTACTTGGGCACCATACAAAAAGATAAAGAAGTAAATGAGAAAAGCGCTTAGATAGCCCAATCCCATTGCTAGCTCTGTTGAACTTTTTTCTTCTTTGCCTCCGTCTTTGATGGTCATTGTTGTTACCGTGACATTGGCTTTGGATGCTTTAATCATCTCTTCACTAATGCCTTGCGCTGCAAGTTTTGTTCGCTCAATCTCCTTCTCCATGGTGGAACTGATCGAGTTTTTAATATTTATATCAGGTTGTTTCTCAGCGTAAATAATAGCTTTCGAAGGTAAGTTGATATCTGATTTTGGAATATAAACCAAGGCATAAAACTTCCCTTTGTTAACACTGTCTTTACCGGCTACAAGGGGGCCTGTGAAAGCTTTAAATGTAATGCCGTTATCATTTTTAAATTTGCCCTGAAACCATCCGGTTTCGTCAAGTACTTGAATTTCTCGTTTTGTATTAGCAACCAAACCTATTACTACCGGAACGATAAACATAGAGGCCATTAATATGGGCCCCAGGATGGTCATGATAATAAACGACTTTTTCTTTACTCTTGAAAGATATTCACGTTGTATGATGAGACTAATCTTGTTCATAGCTAATTATTCTGTAAGGTTTGCAGATATTTCTTCGGGCTTTTCCTGGACTTTTTCAATGAAGATATCGTTCATCGAAGGAAGTACTTCTTTAAACGCAACAACTTCTAAATAGGGGATAACGCTTTGTAATAAAGCATTTGGCTTTTCATCTAAAGGCAGTTTTATCTTGACCGTGCTGACTTTTTCATCTTCTATCTGCGATAAAAGTTTAAAATCTGAAGGAAGTATCGTGCTTATATCTCCGGTAAACCCTGTAAAACTAAGTTCATAACTGTTTGAACGATATGTTTTTTTTATGTCGTTGACACGCCCTTCCAATATTTTCTTCGATTTATTGATTAGTGCAATATCATCACATAACTCTTCAACAGATGACATATTATGGGTCGAAAAAATGACAGTAGCTCCATTCTTGCGCAGTTCCAATATTTCATCGCGAATTAAGGTTGCATTGATTGGATCGAATCCACTAAAGGGTTCATCAAAAATTAGTAGTTGTGGTTGATGTACGATGGTTACGATAAACTGTACCTTTTGTTGCATCCCTTTTGAAAGTTCTTCAACTTTTTTACCCCACCAATCCTGAATCTCGAATTTCTCGAATAAGGTTTTTAATCGTTTCTGGGCTTCGTGAGCATGTACACCTTTTAGCTGAGCCAGATACATAGCCTGCTCGCCAACTGGCATTTTTTTGTACAATCCGCGTTCTTCTGGAAGATATCCAATCATTGCGGTATGTTTAGGATGAAGCTTCTCTCCTCGAATAAAAAGCTCGCCCTGATCTGGAGCTGTGATCTGATTAATGATCCTGATGAGAGATGTTTTTCCGGCGCCATTAGGTCCTAACAGACCATAAATACTATTCTCCGGAACATTGATGCTAACCATGTCTAGTGCTGTTTGAGTAGCATAGCGCTTGGTAACGTCTTTGGCAACAAAAAGGTCCATAAAGTTTTGGGTTGATTTGTAGAAAAGACTGATGAATAATTTAAATAATGAATATAATGGCGAATTTAGAGAATTTATAATTAGAGTAGTGTATAATAATTTGTTAAACTGTCAAAAATGGAAGCCGAAAGATTGAAAAATGGTGCTGAAATGCAAAAGGTAGAAAAGCAAAACGGGGATGAGCTTGTTTTGTGCCCATCCCCGTGATTATATATAGACTCTCTTGCGAGAGAAAAATAGGATCTATTGAAAGTACTCTTTCATCCTATCGAAGAATCCTCTGTCTTTGCTACTTGGATTAGGCTTGAAGTTCTCAGAATGTAATAATCCTTCGAGCATCTCTTTTTCATTTTTTGAAAGAGAGCGAGGAACCCAAACTGAAATGCTAACCAGAAGGTCGCCTCGGCCATATCTGTTTATTGTTGGTAGTCCTTTGTTTTTTAAACGAAGGATTTTTCCACTTTGTGTCCCTGCTTCAATTTTAATTTTTGCTTTTCCTTCAAGCGTTGGTACTTCAACTGATGAACCTAATGCCGCTTCAGGAAAGCTCAAAAAGAGTTCGTATATCAGGTTTTCTCCATCTCTTTGCAGAGATGCATGCTTCTCTTC
>JACAUB010000001.1:806503-815582 GCA_013390605.1 Bacteroidota bacterium
TGCTTGAATGGCGGTTACAAGAGCAATACTGATAAGGTCGGGGGTGAAGCCGGGCCATGGCGCATCTGCAATCGTCATGATAGAGCCATCCATGAACTTTTCGACCTCATAGTGATCGTGAGCAGGAATATAAATATCATCATTGCGATGCTCTATTGTTATCCCCAATCTTCTGAACACATCAGGAATGGGCCCAAGCATTTTATAATTTACATTTCGGATAGTGATTTCGGATTTGGTCATGGCTGCTAATCCAATGAATGATCCTACTTCAATCATGTCGGGTAGGAGGGTATGGGTACACCCATTTAAGCTTGTTACTCCTTCTATCGTTAATAAATTAGATCCTACACCACTTATTTTTGCTCCCATGTTATTAAGCATGGTGCAAAGCTGATAAATATAAGGTTCACAAGCAGCATTAAATATTGTTGTGATTCCTTGTGCTAAAACTGCAGCCATTAAAATATTAGCAGTACCGGTTACAGATGCCTCATCAAGAAGCATCTCAGCCCCTTTTAAACAAGTTGCTTCGACCCGGAATGATTGGTTTTCATGATCGAATTCAAAGCGGGCACCTAATTTTTGAAGTCCGATAAAATGGGTATCTAATCTTCGTCTGCCAATTTTATCTCCACCGGGTTGAGGAATGTATCCTGTTCCAAAACGGGCGAGTAGGGGGCCAATAATCATGATTGATCCTCTTAAACTGGTGGCTTTCGAACGAAAGTCATCGGTTTTAAAATACTCTAGATTGATGGACTCAGCCTTGAAAGAATAGGTGTCTGATGCTAATTTCTCAATATCTACACCTAGTTCTTGAAGTAGCTCTATCAATTTATTAACATCCCTTATATCGGGGATGTTTTTAATAATAATTTTTTGTGAGGTAAGAAGAACTGCAGAAATTACCTGTAAGGCTTCATTTTTTGCTCCTTGTGGAATTATTTCACCCCTTAATGGTTTTCCGCCAATTATCTCGAATGAATTCATGCTATTGTGCCGCTTATTTCAGATTGATGGTTAGGGTCTTCTTTTTCCTTTAAAGTCTCTTCTTCCTGCTGGATTGTTTCCGTCTCTTGGAGGACGGTTATTATTGTTTGAATTGTTTTGTGGACGACCCGTTTGCATTCTTTTCGGCTTATTGGCAGTCACCGGACGATTACGCCCTAAAATTTCGTTGGTATGGCTTAATCGGGTATCCCCACTTAATTTAAGCACTCCATTTGATAATAGCTCAAGATGTTCAGCAATTAATTCATCATTTACTGAGTCTCTATTCCAGTTGAGATATGACTTTTTGAGGTGATTTGCTATGTTTTTCACAAGCTGCTCCCTTTCTGGCCCATCTTCCATTTTGCTGACCTCCGCAATAATTTTATGGATTATTTTTCCATAAGGACGCAAAGCAATGTCCTCTTGAGGATATTGAATACGATCAGGACGAGTGTAGAGCTCTTGTGGTGATGGCATAGGAAATGGCGAGTCAACATCTAATTTGAAATCGGCCATAATATACAAGTGATCCCAAAGTTTATGTTTTAAATCGACCGATTCGCGCGAATCAGGATGCATTTGGGCCATGATGTTTATTAAGGCGTGGGCCATTCTCGTACGATGGTCACGATTGTCTATTGAAACGACATACTCTGTCATTTTCTGTATGTTACGCCCATATTCAGAAATGATCATATTGGGACGTGTTGTGTTATATTCCATGATAAAAATGGTTTCTGGTGGTAGTTAATGTTATCAAAACCTGTTTTATGAAGGTCAAAAAAAGGTTTTCCAAATCCGGATAGAATATGCTCGGGTTTACTGGTTTTGATTTATGCAACAAAAATACTATAAATCAGTAAACTATCATTATAACAATGTGATTTTTTTTTGAGATGATTAAAATACTTTATTATTCAATGATTCTGAGTTTTGCAAATTGTAATAATAATTGTTTTTGTCCTATTACAGGAAAAGCGACAGTTGCTTTTTTATTGGGACCACTACCTTCGATTGTTATCACTTTACCTTGCCCAAATCGTAGGTGCTCTACTTCCATTCCCACTTGAATTGCATCGATTGCTGCAGGTTGAAAGTTTGGATTCGGATTCTGATTTGGCGCAGGGTTTGGAGAAAGGGAAGGAGCTGACCGCAAAGGTTGATTCTTCTCTATCTTTTTAAGATTGCGACCAACTGTTTCGTCTTTTGATACAGGATTGCTTTTTTGCGTAGAGGGTTGATTAAAAGATTGACGTTCTTGCTGATACCCTTGTTTAGGCTGAATTTTAACCGTCATCTCTAAAAACCGGGGATCTATCTCTTCTACAAAGCGGCTAACTTCACATAATGTAAGCGAACCCCATCGGTAACGGCTTTCTGCATATGAGAGTGTTACTCTTTTTTCAGCACGGGTCAATGCGACGTAAAACAAACGACGTTCCTCTTCTAAATCGCTTCGCGAGCTAAGTGCCATATGAGAAGGGAAGAGGTTCTCTTCTAAACCTACAATAAATACGTATGGAAATTCAAGCCCTTTTGAGGCATGGATGGTCATCATACTTACTTTGTCTGTATCTTTTTCATCATCTTCATCTGCGTCTGTAAGCAATGCTACATCCGACATGAAATCGGGGAGTGTACGTGTATTAGGAGATGTTTCAGAAGTAGTATCAATCTCTTTTTCTGAAAATTCTTTTATGGCATTAAGAAGCTCTTCGAGATTTTCAAGGTGACTAATGCCTTCGGGTGTTTTATCTTCACTCAGATCGCGGAGTATTCCTGCCGAGGTGGCAATATGCTGCGCCAGCTCATAAGCATTCCGGATATCAAGTTGAGCCCTGAAGCTCTTTATCATGATGACAAACTGCTCAATCTTATCGCGAACACCTGAAGTTATACCTATATTATATTGATTAATGTTCTCAATAAATTCGAACATCGAGAGTCCTGTCTCAGTAGCTCCTACTTGTAAACGCTCGATAGTTGTTTTGCCAATTCCACGTACAGGGTAGTTGATGATTCTGTTTAGTGCCTCCTGATCATTTTGATTGATAACAACACGGAAGTATGCCAACAGGTCTTTTATCTCTTTTCGTTTATAAAAAGAGAGTCCACCAAAAATACGATAGGGGATATTTCTTTTACGTAGTGCTTCTTCCATTGCTCTGGATTGCGAATTGGTACGATAAAGAATAGCGAAATCGTGATTATGGAGTTGATTATTCATTTTTGTTTCGAAGATGGAGTGTGCTATCAAGGCGCCCTCTTCTGTATCCGAGTTTGCTTTTAAAACCGGTATTTTTTGTCCTTCTTCGTTTGATGTCCAAACTTCTTTAAAAATCTGATCTTTATTTTTAGAAATAATACTGTTTGCCGCATTTACAATATTTTGTGTAGAGCGATAATTTTGTTCGAGCTTAAATACTTTTGTGTCGCTATAATCGCGTTGAAAATTTAGTATGTTTTGAATATTGGCACCACGAAAAGCATAAATACTTTGTGCATCATCACCAACCACGCAAATATTCTCATCTCGGGCAGCCAGCTTCTTTATAATAAGGTATTGAGCAAAGTTGGTATCTTGATACTCGTCGACAAGGATGTATTTGAATTTTTGCTGATACTTATAGAGCACATCAGGAAAATCGCGAAGAAGAATATTCATATAATATAGTAGATCATCGAAATCCATTGCTGAATTTTTAAATAACCGGGTTCTATATTTCATAAATATCTCACCAACCAATGGTTTTCCTGCAGTTTTGTCTTGCATCTGGATTTCGCTGTTCGTTGCATAATCTTCTGCAGAAAGGAGGTTAGATTTTGCCGAAGAGATACGGTGAAGAACAAAATTGGGATCGTAAACCTTTACATCAAGGTTCATCTCTTTTAAAATACCTTTGATTGCACTTTTGCAATCGTCGGTATCATAGATAGTGAAATTTGAGGGATATCCCAGCAAATGTCCATCCATTCTGAGGATACGGGCAAATATTGAGTGAAATGTTCCCATCCAAACATTACGGGCATCGGGACCAACGAGCTTTGAAATACGCTCTTTCATCTCCTTTGCGGCTTTGTTTGTAAAAGTAAGTGCTAATATATTGAAGGGGTCAACCCCTTTTTGAAGTAAATAGGCAATTCGAAAGGTAAGTACGCGTGTTTTACCGGAACCGGCTCCTGCAATAACCATTACCGGCCCTTTGGTGTGTTTTACAGCATCTCGCTGTGCTTCATTCAATGATTCAAGAATTTCTTTCACTTTAGTCCTTTAGATTTCGGGTGCAAAGTTACCACTTATTTTATCTGCAAAAAATGAGTAGCATTTTGGAATGTGAGATTTTATAGGATAAGTTATCCACAAAATATTTTTTAATTTAACAGATATTATCCTAAAAAGTAATAACTTTGTTACGAAAGCGATCAGATGATTTGATATTGAGGTGTTTAGATATACCGCTTATTAAGCCTATATCATCATCAAAAACTACTTATATAAATACCTGACAATGAAAGTATATAAGGGGGCTAATCCTAACCTTATTCTAATCTTATCCTAATCTGACCCAATTCTACTCCAAATAATACAATAGGTAGTATTTAGTGATAGAATTGAATCATAGAAGGGCATTTTTTTGATTTTATGAAAAGTGTATCATAATAATATCATCATCTTTGAAACAAAAATGTAGGAGGTTGGATTGGTTAATTTATCCAGTGGTAATAAAAAAAGAATTAAATTTTATTACATAGTTGTTTTTGTGAAAAATAGTATTAATTTTGCACCCTCAAAACCCTGAAGTTATCTGATTGAAAAATTGGATTAGTTACCGGAAATATCCGATAACAGTAAGTGGGAAACCTGACCAAGTTGGACAATTATAGGTTTCTGCCGGTGCAAAGTGTTTTTGACAGCATGCATCGATAGTCATCATATGAAGATAAAATTGCCTCTCCGATTCAAAATTCCCCCTTTCTGTAAAACTTAAAAGAGCTCCTGTTTTTGACAGATTATTCTAAGTGCTTGAATGTGAAAAAAAATCGCATTAAAGTCTTGGTTGTATCAGTTTAATGTGTAATTTTGCAGTCCCCAAAAAAAGAGGGGTTTACGAATAAAATTTATCAAAAAAATAAATCAGATATGCCTACAATTCAACAATTGGTTCGTAAAGGACGTCAAAAGCTGACAGACAAGAGCAAGTCTCCTGCTTTGGATTCCTGCCCGCAACGAAGAGGTGTGTGTACACGCGTATACACTACCACTCCAAAGAAGCCAAACTCGGCAATGCGTAAGGTAGCAAGGGTAAGGCTGACCAATGGCAAGGAAGTAAATGCCTATATTCCAGGAGAAGGTCACAACCTTCAGGAGCACTCAATCGTAATGATCCGCGGTGGTCGTGTAAAAGACTTACCAGGTGTTCGTTACCATATTATCCGTGGAGCACTTGATACTTCAGGGGTTAATGGTAGAAACCAAAGAAGATCAAAATACGGTACAAAGCGTCCGAAAGCCAAGAAATAATAAGAAGTTAATAGTTAAGCTTTAACGAAATGAGAAAAGCAAAACCAAAAATAAGAATTATTCTCCCCGATCCAAGGTTTAACGATATACTTGTAACAAAGTTCGTTAACAACTTGATGTACGGTGGCAAGAAAAACTTAGCTTATGACATCTTCTATGATGCAATTGACATTATAAATGAAAAGCTGAAAGAAGATGGCGTTGAAATATGGAAAAAAGCGCTAACCAATGTAACACCTAGTGTTGAGGTTCGTAGCCGTCGTATCGGTGGTGCAACTTTCCAGATTCCTTCAGAAATTCGCCCATCACGTAAAGCGTCGATCGGCATGAAGAACTTGATCAACTACGCACGTAGACGTAATGAAAAGACAATGGCTCAAAAGCTGGCATCTGAAATTATGGCTGCATACAAAGAAGAAGGTTCTGCATTCAAAAAGAAGGAAGATACCCACAGAATGGCAGAAGCTAACAAAGCTTTCTCGCATTTCAGATTCTAAAACAGTATCTATTTTAGTGATAAAATAGCACAAGCAAATTTAAATCATTATTCCTGCAACTTTTAGGAATAAAAAATAATACAAATTATCAATGTCGGCAAAACTGAACTTTACAAGGAATATCGGGATTATGGCCCATATCGATGCTGGGAAAACCACCACGACTGAGCGCATATTGTATTATACCGGTATTAATTATAAAATCGGCGAGGTTCACGAAGGGGCCGCCACCATGGACTGGATGGTTCAGGAGCAGGAAAGAGGTATAACAATTACTTCTGCTGCAACAACTGTATTTTGGACCTATAAAGGGGACAAATATAAATACAATATTATTGACACTCCAGGTCACGTTGACTTTACAGTTGAGGTAGAGCGTTCATTGCGTGTACTTGACGGTTCAATCGCTTTATTTTGTGCTGTTGGTGGTGTTGAACCACAGAGTGAAACTGTTTGGAAACAAGCCGACAGATATTTAGTTCCACGTATTTGTTTTATTAATAAAATGGATCGCGCTGGAGCAGATTTTTATGATGTACTTGGCCAGATAAAAGAAAAATTAGGTGCTAATCCGGTAGCTTTGGCTTTACCAATTGGTGCTGAAGAAAACTTTAAAGGTGTGGTTGATCTTATCAAGATGAAAGCATTCTATTTCGATGAAGCTTCGAAAGGAATGAATGTAATCGAGGGAGAAATTCCAACCGATATGGCAGAAGACGTTGAAATGTATCGTGGAAAATTAATCGAAGCTGTTGCTGAACAAAGCGAAGATCTTCTCGAAAAATATATGATGGATCCAGAATCTATCACTGTAGACGAGATGATGGATGCTATTCGTAAGGCAACTGTTAAAATGGAAATTTTCCCTGTATTATGTGGTGCTTCGTTTAAGAATAAGGGTGTACAGATGTTATTAGATGCTGTTGCTGCTTTTCTTCCTAGCCCTAATGATGTTGAAGGTATCACAGGTATCAATCCTGAAACCGAACTCGAAGAATTCCGCAGTGTTGATCCAAAAGGTAAATTCTGTGCGTTAGCATTTAAGATTGCTACTGACCCATTTGTGGGCCGTATTGCTTTCTTCCGTGTTTATTCAGGTTCTCTTGATGCCGGATCATATGTTCTTAATACCACTACCGGTAAAAAAGAGCGTATCTCTCGTATTATGCAAATGCATGCTAACAAGCAAAATCCGCTTGATAGAATTGAAGCTGGTGATATTGGCGCAGCAGTTGGTTTTAAAACAATCAGAACCGGAGACACTTTGTGTGATGAAAAGTTCCCGATTATTTTGGAATCGATGTCGTTCCCTGAGCCTGTAATAGCACTTGCACTTGAGCCCAAAACAAAGGATGATATTGACAAACTTGATAATGCACTTATTAAGCTTGCCGAAGAAGATCCAACATTTAAGGTACATACAGATCATGACAGTGGACAAACCATTGTTAGAGGTATGGGTGAATTACACCTTGAAATTATTGTTGACCGTTTAAGACGAGAATTTAAAGTAGAAGTTAACCAGGGGGCACCTCAGGTAGCTTACAAAGAAGCAGTAAATTCTACTGTACAACATCGCGAAGTCTATAAAAAACAGAGTGGTGGTAGAGGTAAATTTGCTGATATCATTTTTGAAATGGGTCCTGCTGAAGAAGGATTCAAGGGTCTACAGTTTATTAATGAAGTGAAAGGTGGTAACATTCCGAAAGAATTTATTCCATCAGTACAAAAAGGTTTCGAAATGGCTATGTCAAACGGTGTTTTGGCAGGGTTCTCATTAGAAAGTTTAAGAGTAGTACTGAAGGATGGTTCATTCCATGCTGTTGACTCTGATGCACTATCATTCGAATTGGCTGCCAAAATTGGATTCAAAGAAGCTGGCCGTAAGGCAAAATGTGTTCTTATGGAGCCTATCATGAAAGTTGAAGTTTTTGTTCCAGATGACTATGTAGGAGAAGTAACAGGCGATTTAAATAAACGTCGTGCTCTTGTAGAAGGAATTGAAGCAAAAATTAAAACACAAATCATAAAGGCAAAAGTTCCCCTTTCAGAAATGTTTGGTTATGTTACTACATTGCGTACGATAACTTCAGGACGCGGTTCATCAAGTATGGAGTTTTCTCATTATTCTGATGTTCCAACGAATATAGCTGAAGAGGTTATCAAGAAAGTAAAGGGTTTGTAATTTGAGCAACTATTAAAATAAAAAACAGTGAGTCAGAGAATTAGAATCAAACTAAAATCGTACGATTTTAATCTGGTTGATAAATCAGCAGAAAAAATCGTAAAAACCGTAAAGTCGACCGGTGCTGTCGTGAACGGGCCGATTCCTTTGCCCACCGATAAGAAGATCTACACGGTATTGAGATCAACTTTCGTTAACAAAAAGTCAAGAGAGCAGTTTCAACTTTGTACTTACAAAAGGCTTTTAGACATTTACAGCACTACGTCTAAAACCATTGATGCTTTAATGAAGCTTGAACTTCCTAGTGGAGTTGAAGTGGAAATCAAAGTATAATTAGGTGCAAAGAGAAAAGACTCGTAATATTTTTAATTGACATAAATCGCAAAAGAAAATGTCAGGAATTATTGGAAAAAAAGTAGGAATGACCAGTATTTTCGATGCCTCTGGTAGAAATGTGCCATGCACTGTAATCGAAGCTGGTCCGTGTGTAGTAACTCAAATCAAAACCATCGAGAAAGATGGATATGAGGCGATTCAATTGGCTTATGGAGAGAAGAAGGAGAAAAATACTCCAGCTGCTTTAAAAGGTCACTTTGCAAAAGCAAGTACTACACCAAAACAGTATGTAGCTGAATTCACCAATTTTGAAGATGACCATGGTCATGTATTAGGTTCAACAATTCAATCAGATTTATTCCAGGAGGGTGAATATATTGATGTTGTTGGTCTATCAAAAGGTAAGGGTTTTCAGGGCGTTGTTGTTCGTCACAACTTTCAAGGTGTTGGTGGAGCGACTCACGGCCAGCATAACAGATTGAGAGCCCCTGGTTCTCTTGGAGCATCTTCTTACCCATCACGTGTATTTAAAGGTATACGTAT
>JACAUB010000001.1:815682-944543 GCA_013390605.1 Bacteroidota bacterium
CCCATCACGTGTATTTAAAGGTATACGTATGGCTGGCCAAATGGGCGGCAAGAGAGTAAAAGTTGCAAACCTTCAAATTTTAAAGGTTGTATCTGAGAAAAATCTGATCATAGTTAAAGGTTCTGTTCCAGGTCCCAGTGGTTCATTTTTAATTATTGAAAGATGGAGTTAACAGTATATAATATCAAAGGAGAAAATACGGGTAAAACCGTAACATTAAATGATGAAGTATTTAATGTTACTCCAAATAACCATGCTATTTATCTTGACGTAAAGCAGTATTTAGCAAACCAACGCCAGGGAACACATGACTCTTTAGAGAAGTCTACAATTTCTGGTAGTACCCGTAAGCTGAAAAAGCAAAAAGGAACTGGTGGTGCTCGTGCAGGAAGTATCAAATCTCCACTTTTGCGTGGAGGAGCTCGTGTATTTGGCCCTCATCCTCGTGATTATCGTTTTAAGCTTAACATTAAATTGAAAAGGCTTGCTCGTAAATCAGCACTCTCAACTAAAGCTCAAAGTAACAACATCGTTGTATTGGAAGACTTCAATTTTGAAGCTCCAAGAACAAAGGCATTTGTTGATCTGCTAAAGAGTTTGAATCTAGTCGATAAAAAAACGATTTTTGTTATTAGCGAAACAAATAAAAACGTATATTTGTCGTCCCGAAATTTGAGCCAAACAAGGCTTATAAAGGCTTCTAATTTAAATACTTATGACATTATGAATGCCAATAATTTGGTAATTGTTGAGAGCTCTATCAGTGAAATTGAAAAGGCTTTTGGTAATTAAATCATTCACTGTCAGACTAAAACGGTTATAAAAAATGAGCATCGTAATTAAACCGGTTATCACTGAGAAGATGACAGCCATGGGAGAAAAGCTGAATCGCTATGGTTTTATTGTGCAACGTAAAGCTAATAAGTTGCAAATAAAACAAGCCATAGAAGAGTTGTACGGCGTACAAGTTCAGGATGTCAATACCATGGTTACTCCAGGAAAGGCCAAATCCCGTTACACAAAGAGCGGATTTATTAGCGGACAAACAAGTGCTCGTAAGAAAGCTATTGTTACGCTAAAAGAAGGTGAAACTATTGATTTTTATAGCAATATCTAATTAAATGGCTTTAAAGAAATTCAAACCGACAACATCAAGTCAACGCTTTAAGATTATAAGCGGATTTGATGAAATTACAGCCTCCACTCCGGAAAAAAGCTTGCTTCAACCTATAAGCAGGTCGGGTGGTAGGAATAATGAGGGTAAGATGACCATGCGCTACATTGGTGGTGGTCATAAGCAGATGTATCGTGTTATCGACTTTAAACGTGATAAGGAATTAATTCCTGCAACGGTTAAGTCTATTGAATATGATCCAAATCGTACTGCCCGTATCGCTCTGTTGGTTTATGCTGATGGTGAAAAACGCTATATCATCGCTCCTAATGGTCTAAAAGTAGGCCAGAAGGTTTCCTCGGGAAAAGGCGTGGCTCCCGAAATTGGTAATACTCTCTATCTGAGTGAAATTCCTTTCGGTACCTTAATTCACAATCTTGAGCTTAAACCAGATCAAGGAGGCAAAATTGTTCGTAGTGCCGGTACATCAGCGCAACTTATGTCGCGCGACGGTAAATACGCAGTTGTAAGAATGCCTTCTGGAGAAACCCGTATGATTTTGCAGACATGCAAAGCCACTATCGGAATTGTTTCAAACGGAGACCATAGTCTTGAAATATCAGGTAAAGCTGGTCGTTCTCGTTGGCTCGGTCGTCGTCCACGTGTTCGTGGTGTTGTAATGAACCCTGTAGATCACCCAATGGGTGGTGGTGAAGGTAGAAGTTCGGGTGGACATCCGAGATCACGTAAAGGTATGCCTGCTAAGGGCTATAAGACCAGATCTCGTAAAAAAGACTCTAACCGTCTTATTATTGAAAGAAGGAAAAAGTAAATCGAATTAAAGCTTTAAACACATGAGTCGTTCACTTAAGAAAGGTCCGTTCGTTCACTATAAGCTCGAGAAAAAAGTACTTGAAGCGGTTGATTCTAAGAAAAAGGTTGTAATCAAAACCTGGTCACGCGCTTCAATGATTCTTCCCGATTTTGTGGGACAGACCATTGCCGTTCACAACGGGAATAAGTTCATTCCAGTATATGTTACCGAGAATATGGTTGGTCATAAGCTTGGTGAATTTGCGCCTACACGCAACTTCAGGGGTCATTCTGGAAGCAAGGATAAAGGTAAAAAATAAGAAACTCTAAGAAATAATGGGAGCTAGAAAACATATCAGCGCAGAAAAGAGAAAAGAGGCAAAGAAAAATGTAAGCTTTGCCGAGCTGAACAACTGCCCCACCTCTCCACGTAAAATGAGACTGGTAACCCAGCTTATTAGCGGAAAAGATGTGGTTACTGCTTTTGGTATTCTCAAACATACACCTAAAGAAGCAGGTGGTCGCCTTTATAAATTATTGCTTTCTGCCGTTAATAACTGGCAGGCAAAAAATGAAGGTGTTCGTTACGAAGACAGCAACCTATTTGTGAAGGAAGTTCAAGTAGATAGCGGAAGAATGCTAAAACGCATTTCGACTGCTCCTCAAGGACGGGCACACAGAATCAGGAAACGTTCAAACCACGTGACCCTTGTTGTCGATAGTAGAATTAAAGTTAATCAAGAGTAATCAGTTTTTAAACATTATAACGCATACTGTTTAATGGGACAAAAAGCAAATCCAATAGGTAACAGATTAGGGATCATCAGAGGATGGGACTCTAATTGGTTCGGCGGTAAGGGCTTCGATTTGAAGCTTGTAGAAGATGATAAGATTCGTAAATATCTGAATGCTCGTTTAGCAAAAGCAGGTATTTCAAGAATTATCATTGAACGCACCCTGAAGCTGGTAACAGTTACTATTAATACAGCTCGTCCCGGTATCATCATAGGAAAAGGTGGCCAGGAAGTAGATAAGCTGAAGGAAGAATTAAAGAAGATTACAGGTAAAGAAATCCAGATCAATATTTCTGAGATTAAGCGTCCAGAAATAGATGCTGTTATCGTAGCTGCTGCAATTGCTAAACAGATTGAGGGTCGTATCTCTTATCGTCGCGCTATTAAGACAAGTATTGCTTCTGCAATGCGAATCGGAGCCGAAGGTATCAAGGTTCAGATTAGTGGTCGTTTAGGAGGCGCTGAAATGGCTCGTAGAGAACAGTATAAAGAAGGACGTACACCTTTGCATACTCTTCGTGCAGACATTGACTATGCTTTGGGAGAAGCTCATACAACCTATGGTCGTATAGGTGTAAAAGTCTGGATTTGTAAAGGTGAAATTTACGGTAAAGTGGATCTTGTTCCAAGTACCGAAAATACTGCCAACAAAAATAGCAAGAGTAATTCAGGCCAAGCACCAAGAGGTGGTAAGCCAAATAGCGGTGGTCGTAATCGTAATAACAACAATAACAACAACCGCAACAGAAGATAAACGATAAGTTATCGTAACACCTTTTAATACTGATCAAGAATGTTACAGCCTAAGAAAACTAAATATAGGAAGCAGCAAAAGGGCAAAATGAAGGGTAACACCAAGCGTGGGGCAGAATTGGCTTTCGGGTCATTTGGCTTAAAAACCTTGGAAGAAGCTCTTCTTACTGGTCGTCAGATCGAAGCTGCCCGTCAGGCTCTTTCACGTTACATGAAACGTGAAGGTCAGGTTTGGATCAAGATTTTCCCTGACAAACCGATAACTAAAAAGCCTGCCGAAGTTCGTATGGGTAAGGGTAAAGGTGCTCCAGAGTACTTTGTGGCCCGCATATCGCCCGGCAGAATTCTCTTTGAAGCTGAAGGAGTTCCATTGGAAATAGCAAAAGAGGCCTTAAGGCTTGCTGCTCAAAAGCTCCCAGTTCAAACTAAGTTTATTGTTCGTAGAGATTACGTTGAAGAAACAATTTAAGGAAAAGGATGAAACCACAAGTTATTAGAGAGCTTTCAACCAAGGACCTCGGCGAACGCCTGGAGGAGGAAAAGAAGCAGCTCGCTCGTTTAAAAATAAACCATGCTGTTTCACCACTTGACAACCCAACTAGGATTAAAGCTGTACGTAGAGATATCGCACGTATGACCTTTGAACTTTGCAGCAGGACGAAAGTACAAGCAGTAAAAAATGACAACCAGTAATCTTTAAACGATGGAAGAGAGAAATTTAAGGAAAGAAAAAACAGGGGTTGTAGTCAGCAACAAGATGGATAAAACCATTATTGTACAAGTTGAGCGCCGGGTAAAACACCCAAAATATGGAAAATTCGTAAAGAAAACTTCCAAATTTGCTGCTCATGATGACAAAAATGACTGCAACATTGGAGACTCGGTTCGCATTAGCGAAACCAGACCTCTGAGTAAAACTAAATGTTGGAGATTAGTTGAAATCACTGAAAGAGTTAAGTAATTATGATACAGCAAGAATCACGTTTAGCTGTTGCTGATAATAGCGGTGCAAAAGAAGTTCTTTGCATTCGAGTATTAGGCGGGACAAAAAAGAAATATGCCTCAGTAGGTGATAGAATCATCGTTGCTGTGAAAAACGCTATTCCTTCGGGCAACGTTAAAAAAGGCGCTGTTGCAAAGGCTGTGGTTGTTAGAACCAAGAAAGAAATTCGCAGAGCTGATGGATCGTATATTCGTTTTGACGATAATGCAGTCGTTCTGTTGAATAATGCCGGCGAAATGAGCGGTACACGTATCTTTGGGCCAGTTGCCCGCGAATTACGTGAAAAGCAATTTATGAAGATTGTTTCACTAGCACCAGAAGTGCTTTAACCAATCAACCTTTTACCATTATGAGCACGAAACTACATATCAAAAAAGGTGATAACATCATGGTTATCGCTGGCGATTCAAAGGGTAAACAGGGCAGAGTTCTCGAAGTACAAATCGAAAAAGAGCGCGCAATCGTTGAAGGCGTAAATCTTATTTCGAAACATACAAAACCCAATGCCAAAAGCCCACAGGGTGGTATTGTTAAGAGAGAAGCTCCTATCCATGTAAGTAACCTGATGCTGATCGATGCTTCGGGAAAACCAAGCAGAAAAGCTAAAATAATTAAAAAATAATCAGGGGAGGCTAAGAACCAATGAGTTATACAACAAGACTTAAGGAAAAATACGACAACGAGATTCAAAAGGCTCTACAGGAAAAATTCCAGTACAGAAGTCCAATGGAAGTTCCAAGACTCGTTAAAATTAGCGTTAACCAAGGATTGGGTGCAGCAATTGCCGATAAGAAATTGATCGAATCTGCTGTAACAGAAATGACTAACATTACTGGTCAAAAAGCTGTTACAACCAAATCTAAAAAAGATATTTCTAACTTTAAGCTTCGTAAAGGAATGCCAATTGGTGTTCGCGTTACTTTGCGTAAAGACAGGATGTATGAATTTTTAGATCGTTTGGTTGCTGTTTCTCTTCCTCGTGTACGTGACTTCCGCGGAATCAATGAAAAAGGTTTTGACGGACGTGGAAACTATACACTTGGTGTTCAGGAACAAATTATTTTTCCTGAAATTAACATCGACAAGATTGCTAAAATAAGTGGTTTAGATATCACTTTTGTTACTACAGCAAAAACTGACCAAGAGTGTCTAGCTTTACTGAAAGAATTTGGTTTACCATTCAAAAATCAAAATCAACAATAATTTATGGCTAAGGAATCAATTAAAGCGAGAGAAGTTAAACGTCAAAAGCTAGTAAATAAGTACGCAGCTAAACGTGAAGAACTGAAAGCTGCAGGTGACTATGTTGGTTTGCAGAAGCTTCCAAAAAATTCATGTCCAGTAAGATTACACAATCGTTGTAAACTAACTGGCAGACCCAAAGGATACATGCGTCAATTCGGTGTATCACGTATTGACTTCAGAACAATGGCTCTTAATGGATTAATTCCTGGAGTTACAAAAGCGAGCTGGTAATTTATTATCTTTGCAGCTTTTATTGGAGTATTGAAATAATTTTTTTAATTACAAATCACATAATCGTTTCATCATTGTATGGTTACTGATCCTATTGCAGATTATCTGACAAGAATAAGGAATGCCGTGATGGCCAACCACCGGGTTGTAGAAATTCCTGCATCTAGAATCAAGAAGGAGATGACCAAAATTCTTTTTGATCAGGGTTACATTCTTAACTACAAATTTGAAGATGATTCCATTCCTGGAATTATCAAAATTGCGTTAAAATTTCATCCTGTAAGTAAGATGCCAGCTATTAACACGCTCATCCGTGTTAGTAAGCCAGGTTTACGTAAGTACGTAAATCACGAAAAGCTCCCACGAGTATTAAATGGTCTCGGAATTGCCATCCTTTCGACTTCTCAAGGTATTATGACCGAAAAGGAAGCCCGTAAAAGAGGTATTGGCGGTGAGGTATTATGTTACATCAGCTAATAAAGAAAGGGAGGCTAATTTATGTCAAGAGTAGGAAAATTACCTATCGAGATTCCGGCGGGAGTACAGGTTACAATCAGTGATAAGAATCTGGTAACCGTAAAGGGGAAACTGGGCGAACTTTCGCAACAAGTTGATCCATGCATTAGTATTAAAATCGAAAATTCTACCATCACCGTTGAACGTCATACCGACCAAAAGCGCCATCGTGCTATGCATGGTTTGTATCGTGCATTAGTTGCCAATATGGTAAAAGGCGTTTCGGAAGGATATAAGGTTGTTCAAGAACTGGTGGGCGTTGGATATAAAGCCAGTGCAACCGGACAAGTTCTGGAGCTAGCACTTGGCTACTCACACAATATTTTTATTGATTTGCCTGTAGAGATAAAGGTTGAAACGCTTACTGAGCGTGGTAAGAACCCTATCATTACACTAACTTCTCATGATAAGCAACTACTGGGACAAGTAGCGGCCAAAATCCGCTCACTTCGTAAACCCGAACCTTATAAAGGTAAAGGTATCCGCTTCCTTGGTGAAGTTGTTCGCAGGAAAGCTGGTAAGTCAGGTGATAAGAAATAATGTTCAAATTATTAATTCCTTAGTAGGATGGCTATCAAGAAAATTAAAACAAATAGAGAATACAGAAGGCACCGTATCAAACTCAGAATTAAGAAGGTTGTTAATGGTACTGCTGAGCGTCCACGCCTAACGGTATTCCGCAGCAATAAGCAAATCTACGTACAGGTTATTGATGATACTGCAGGTCGTACTCTTATTTCAGCTACGTCTAAAGTTGAGGCAATTGCTAATAATAAAGTAACCAAGATTGAACAAGCTCGTTTGGTAGGTCGTCTTATTGCAGAACGTGCTATTGAAGCAGGTATAAACACTGTAGTATTTGATCGAAACGGATATTTGTATCATGGCAGAGTAAAATCATTGGCCGAAGCAGCCAGAGAGGGAGGCCTTAAATTCTAATCATTATGCCAAACGTAAACATCAAAAGAGTAAAATCAAGCGAAATAGAGTTCAAGGATAAACTTGTAGCTATTAATCGCGTAACGAAGGTTACTAAAGGGGGTAGAACCTTCACTTTTTCAGCAATTGTGGTTGTTGGAAATG
The DNA here is from genome assembly GCA_013390605.1 of Bacteroidota bacterium. Taxonomy (GTDB): domain Bacteria; phylum Bacteroidota; class Bacteroidia; order Bacteroidales; family Cfx3-03; genus Cfx3-03. The sequence continues at coordinate 823,235 of JACAUB010000001.1, forward strand.
AAAATGGCGTAGTGGGTCACGGCCTTGGCAAAGCCAAGGAAGTAACGGCTGCTATTGCTAAAGGAATCGATGACGCTAAAAAGAATCTTATTAAGGTTCCTATACATAAAGGCACTATTCCTCACGAACAATACGGAAAATATAGCGGAGCTTTAGTATTCCTAAAGCCAGCTGCACCTGGAACCGGTGTTATCGCTGGTGGTGCTATGCGTGCTGTACTTGAAAGTGTTGGGGTAAAGGATGTGTTGGCTAAGTCAAAAGGATCATCTAATCCTCATAGTGTTGTTAAAGCTACAATGAATGCTTTAATGTTGCTGAGAGATCCTCAAACTATCGCACAGCTACGTGGAGTGGGAATTGATAAAGTATTTAATGGTTAATCCTCAAATTCTTGGAACGATGAAACAGTTAAAAATCACACAAGTTAAGAGTGGTATTGGCCATCCTGAACGTCAGAAAAGGACGCTAAAAGCTTTAGGGTTTAAGAGAACTAGCCAAACCATAGAAGTTACAGCGACTCCTCAAATTTTAGGAATGATTGCAAAGGTTAATCACCTTGTAACAATCACAGAGATTTAAGGTAATAATTATTTACAACGATAAATAATCTAAAAGATATTATGGAGTTACATAATCTTGAACCTGCAGAAGGATCATTAAAAAGCTCAAAACGCATCGGACGTGGCCAGGGATCTGGTAGAGGTGGCACTTCAACACGTGGTCATAAAGGAGCTCAGTCAAGATCGGGTTATAGTCGCAAATTGGGATTTGAAGGCGGTCAAATGCCTTTGGTTCGTCGCGTTCCTAAATTCGGCTTTAAGAATCCTGGCCGCGTTGAATACCATTGTATTAATCTTGATGTTATTCAACAATTAGTTGAAGAATTTAATTTGAATGCTATTGACGTAAATACGTTAATTGAACACGGTCTTGCTTCAAAAAGGCAATTGGTAAAGGTATTGGGTCGTGGGGTATTAAACCGTAAGATTGATGTCACTGCTCATGCATTCTCAGCATCTGCTCTGAAATCTATTGAATCAAACGGTGGCGTTGCCACAAAAATCTAACGGTCAATGAAACGGCTAATCCAAACTATTCAGAACATCTACAAAATAGAAGAACTACGTAAACGTATCTTCTATACCTTGGGTATCGTATTAATTTACCGCCTTGGTGCTCATGTTGTTCTTCCTGGAGTTGATCCAGAAATGCTGGCTAATTTAAGAAATCAGTCAAATAGTGGATTGTTAGGGCTACTAAACATGTTTTCAGGTGGGGCATTTGCGAATGCTTCCATCTTTGCATTGGGTATTATGCCTTACATTTCTGCTTCTATTGTAATTCAATTACTTGGAATGGCTGTTCCTTATTTTCAGAAGCTTCAAAAAGAAGGGGAAAGTGGACGAAAGAAAATCAATCAGATTACTCGTTGGTTAACGGTAATAGTTGTAGGTTTTCAGGCGCCTGGTTATATTGCTAACCTTGTTAGTCAATTACCCAGTAGTGCAATCTATCCTTTTGATCCGGGAATGACATCTCCACCTATTTTCTTCTGGGTTTCATCGGTAGTAACTCTTATTTCAGGTACTATGTTTGTAATGTGGCTTGGTGAGAGAATTACGGATAAGGGTATTGGTAATGGTATCTCTTTGATTATCATGATCGGGATTATTGCTCGTTTACCGTTTGCTCTTTTCTCAGAACTTACTTCTCGTGTTGAACAAAAAGGTGGTGGACTTGTAATCTTCCTCATTGAAATTGCTGTTCTTGTAATGGTTGTTTTGATGTGTATTCTCTTGGTTCAAGGCACACGTAGAATACCGGTACAATATGCTAAACGAATTGTTGGTAACAAACAATATGGTGGTGTTCGTCAATACATTCCTTTGAAAGTTAATGCTGCAGGCGTAATGCCTATCATATTTGCGCAAGCAATTATGTTTTTGCCTTTAACTTTTGCTGGTTTCTCACGTAGTGAAGGTGTATCTTGGTTCACTTCTACATTTACGGATATCAATAGTTTTTGGTATAACTTTACTTATGCAATATTAATCGTAGTCTTTACGTATTTTTATACTGCAATTACGATTCAGCCAAAACAGATGGCTGAAGACATGAAAAAGAATGGTGGATTTATTCCTGGTGTAAAACCTGGGAAGAAGACTGCAGAGTTTATTGACGATGTAATGTCTAAAATCACCTTACCTGGGTCATTATTTCTCGCATTGGTTGCAATTATGCCCGCATTAGTTCGTATAACCGGTGTAAGTAGCCAGTTTGCGCAATTCTACGGTGGTACTTCTCTACTTATTTTAGTTGGTGTTGTTTTAGACACACTACAACAAGTTGAGAGTCATTTACTGATGCGTCATTATGAAGGTCTGACTAAATCAGGTCGTATTAAAGGACGTAATGCATACCCGGTTGCCGGATATTAATCAATTGTTCAATGATTGAACTCAAAACTACCGAAGATATAAGCCGTTTACGGCAAAGTTCTTTACTTGTTGGAAAAACATTGGCTGAAGTTGCCAGGCATATTAAGCCTGGCATTCAGACCAAAGAATTGGACCTGATAGCTGAAGAGTTTATCCTCAGTAATGGTGCATTACCTGCTTTTAAAGGTTATGGTGGATTCCCTGCAACTTTATGCATTTCTGTTAATGATGAAGTTGTACATGGATTTCCAAGTAAAAGAGTTTTAAAAGACGGTGATATTGTATCTGTTGACTGTGGAACCATTCTGGATGGCTTTTATGGTGATTCGGCCTATACATTTGCTGTAGGTGAAATCAGTGAAGAGGTTCAGAATTTATTAACTCGGACAAAAGAGTCTCTCTACCTTGGTATTGAAAAGGCTATTGCTGGAAACCGTTTAGGTGATATAGGATACGCCATACAATCATATACTGAATCATTTGGGTATGGGGTAGTGCGTGATCTGGTTGGGCATGGAATAGGTAAGCGGCTGCATGAGAAGCCTGAAGTGCCTAATTATGGAAAACGTGGAACTGGAATGATCTTACAGGAGGGAATGGTTATCTGTATAGAGCCCATGATAAACCTCGGTAAGAAGTCAATTGTTCAGGAAGCTGACGGTTGGACAATACGGACCAGTGACAGAAAGCCTTCTGCTCATTTTGAACATGAGATTGCAATCGGAAAAGATAAAGCTGACATATTGTCGAGTTTTGAGGAAATTGAAAGAGTGTTGAACAAAAATTAAATAACCGGTAAATTAATGGCTAAACAAGCATCAATTGAACAAGATGGTGTTGTAATCGAATCTTTAGGGAACGCAATGTTCCGAGTTGAATTGGAAAATGGACACGTAATAACTGCTCATATTTCAGGTAAAATGAGGATGCACTATATCAAAATTTTACCAGGAGATAAAGTTAAAGTTGAAATGTCTCCTTATGATTTGAGTAAAGGCCGAATTTCGTTCAGATATAAATAAAATGACGCTTAAAAAACAGCAAAATGAAAGTTAGAGCATCAATTAAGAAAAGAACTCCAGATTGCAAGATCGTTCGCCGCAAAGGGGTATTGTACGTGATTAATAAAAAGAATCCTAAGTACAAGCAAAGACAAGGGTAATTAATAATATAATTTCAGATTTCATAATATGGCACGTATTGCAGGTATTGACTTACCGAAAAATAAAAGAGGTGAAATCGGCTTAACCTACATTTACGGAATCGGTCGCACTAGCGCCCAAAAGATTCTGAGCGAAGCAGGTGTTGATTTTAATAAAAAAGTGCAAGATTGGGACGATGATGAGCAAAATCGTATTCGTACAATCATTAACGATACTTTTAAAGTAGAAGGAGCACTTCGTTCTGAAGTTCAGATGAGCATCAAGCGACTGATGGATATCGGTTGTTATCGCGGAATCCGCCACCGTGTTGGACTGCCTGTTCGTGGTCAATCGACCAAGAATAATGCACGTACACGTAAAGGAAGGAAAAAGACTGTTGCTAACAAGAAGAAAGCACCGAATAAAGGATAATTAAGGTAATTTCAAAATTGGTTGAAATAATCAGCACATGGCAAAAAGCACCAAAACACAATCAAAAAAGAGAGTTGTAAAAGTAGAACCTGTAGGTAAAGCTTATGTAACAGCTTCTTTCAATAACATTATTATCTCTCTTACAAACAATGCAGGTCAAGTTATTTCATGGGCCTCTGCAGGTAAGATGGGTTTTAAAGGGTCGAAAAAGAATACCCCATATGCAGCTCAAATGGCAGCAACAGACTGTTCAAAGACTGCTTACGACCTTGGTTTACGCAAGGTAAAGGTATTCGTAAAAGGACCGGGTTCTGGACGTGAGTCTGCAATTCGTACTTTGCATACCACTGGTATTGAGGTTACTGAAATTCAGGATATCACCCCATTACCTCATAACGGTTGCCGCCCACCCAAGCGTAGAAGGGTATAACACTTTGTGAAAAGTGTTGAAAATTCGTTATTAAGTATTTATTTTAGGTAAAAAATAATAAAGTATGGCAAGATATATTGGCCCGAAGTCAAAGATCGCCAGAAAGTTCAAAGAACCAATCTACGGTCACGATAAAAACTTTGAAAAGAGAAGTTATCCTCCCGGACAACATGGGCAGGCTCACAAGCGTAAAAAAATGTCTGAATATGGTACTCAGCTTATGGAAAAACAGAAAGCGAAGTATACGTATGGTATTTTGGAACGCCAGTTTAAAAATATCTTCTCTAAAGCTGCAAGAAAAGCAGGTATCACAGGTACAAACCTTTTGAAATTAATCGAGGCTCGCCTTGATAATGTCGTTTATCGCCTTGGTATTGCCCCAACACGTGCAGCTGGACGTCAGCTTGTTTCTCATCGTCACGTAACTGTAAATGGAAAAGTTGTAAACATTCCATCTTATGAACTTCGTCCTGGTGATACTATCGGTGTAAGAGAGAAATCTAAATCACTTGAAGTAATCGTAAATTCGCTGGCTTCTCGTAGCAATCAATTTCCTTGGTTGGAATGGGATGGTTCATCAATGATTGGTAAGTTTGTAAGCTTTCCAGAACGTGAAGATATTCCAGAAAACATCCATGAGCAATTGATTGTGGAATTGTATTCAAAGTAATAAAATTACTTATTTTTATCAGTCAGCAATTACCAATTCAAAGAACATCATATTTATGGCAATTTTAGCATTTCAAAAGCCGGAAAAAGTCATCATGCTTGAAAGCGATGATTTCAAAGGCGTGTTTGAATTCAGGCCGCTCGAGCCAGGTTTCGGAATAACAATTGGAAATGCCTTAAGGCGAATATTGTTATCCTCTCTGGAAGGGTATGCTATTACATCTGTCAGGATTGAAGGAGTTGAGCAGGAGTTTTCATCTATTAAAGGTGTTATCGAAGATGTAACAGATATCATTCTGAATCTAAAACAAATTCGTTTCAAACGCCAGTTAGAAGGTGAAACAACTGAAAAAGCTCATATCGTGATCGCTGGTCAGGATACCTTCAAAGCAGGCGATTTAAATAGGTTTCTCTCTACTTTCGCGGTTTTGAACCCTGATCTGGAGATCTGTCATATGGATCCTTCAGTCAAACTGACTTTGGAGATCAGTGTCGATAAAGGTAGAGGATACGTTCCAGCCGATGAAAATAGGGTTTTGAATGCTCCTGTCAACACAATATTTATCGATTCAATTCATACCCCGATAAAGAACGTTAAGTTTGCTATTGAGAACTATCGCGTAGAACAGAAAACGGACTATGAGAAATTAGTACTTGACATTCAAACCGACGGATCAATTCAACCTAAAGAAGCATTGAAAGAATCAGCAAAAATTCTGATTCAACACTTTATGCTTTTCTCTGACGAAAAGATCTCTATCGACAATGAAGAAAAAACCGTAACCGAAGAGTTTGACGAAACTTCGTTGCACATCAGACAACTTCTTAAAACTAAGCTTGTTGATATGGATTTATCTGTTCGCGCGCTTAATTGTTTGAAAGCTGCAGATGTAGAAACACTTGGTGATTTGGTTGCATTTAATAAAAACGATCTGTTGAAATTCCGTAACTTCGGTAAAAAATCTCTTACAGAACTTGAAGAGCTTGTTAAATCTAAGGGTTTGGAGTTTGGAATGAATGTTGCAAAATATAAATTAGATAAGGAATAATCGCAATGAGACACAGAAAAGGATTCAATCACTTAGGAAGAACTAGCGCTCATCGTCATGCGATGTTGTCGAACATGGCGTCTTCTCTCATTCTGCATAAACGCATTACAACTACTCTTGCTAAGGCTAAAGCTTTACGTTCATACGTTGAGCCCTTAATCACGAAGTCAAAGGATACTTCTACTCATTCACAACGTACTGTATTTAGTTATCTTCAAAACAACGATGCAGTTCACGAACTGTTTTATGTTGTTTCTGGTAAGATTGCAAATCGTGCAGGTGGATATACTCGTATTCTTAAAACTGGAATCCGTCAAGGAGATAGTTCGGAAATGTGTATTATGGAGCTTGTTGACTTTAATACTACTTATAATGTAGTTAAAGAAAAGGAAACAAAAACTGTTAAAACACGTCGTGGTACTCGTAAAAAAGAAACTGCTACTGTAGCTCCTGTTGCTGAACAAGCTCCAGAAGCAAATGAAACTACATCAGAAAGTAGTTCCAACGAATAAATAACCATCTTATATGGGAACACGGTGGAGGATAAAGTAATTTACTTTGTCCTCTTTTCGTGTTATTTAAAAATTACACTCAACTTTTTACAGCATTCTTTGTTTAATTTCTTTTACTTTTGGAAAGAGTGAATTATATTTTGTGTAATCTTAAAAAACATATTAAATGGGTTCAATTGCTAATGTTTTCGCACGTCAAATTCTTGACTCTAGGGGAAATCCTACCGTTGAAGTTGATGTAGTTACTTCAAACGGTGTTTTAGGCAGAGCTGCTGTTCCATCAGGTGCCTCGACAGGTATCCATGAGGCCGTTGAGTTGCGTGATGATGATAAGAGTCTCTATTTAGGAAAAGGAGTCTTAAATGCAGTGCATAATGTAAATACAGTCATCAATGAAGAGGTGAGAGGACTGGATGTTACAGATCAGAATGAAATAGATCGTAAAATGATAGAGCTTGACGGAACTTCTAATAAGGGGAAGTTAGGTGCAAATGCGATTCTTGGTGTTTCTTTAGCTTGTGCACATGCTGCTGCTCAGGAAACCAATCAATATTTATTCCGTTATGTAGGTGGTGTTAATGCTAATACGCTTCCTATTCCAATGATGAATATAATCAATGGTGGTTCACATGCCGATAATTCTATCGATTTTCAGGAATTTATGATTATGCCTGTTGGTGCTAAATCATTTAGTGAAGCTATTCGTATGGGCGCTGAGGTTTTTCATAATCTGAAATCAGTATTGAAAAAAGCCGGATATTCTACTAACGTAGGTGATGAAGGTGGATTTGCACCAAATCTAAAATCTAACGAAGAGGCTATTCAGGTAATTCTGCAAGCGATTGAAAAAGCAGGTTACAAACCAGGTTCAGATGTCTGTCTGGCACTTGATCCGGCTTCTTCAGAATATTATCTTGCTGATGAAGATGTTTATCATCTTCATAAATCGACTGGTGATAAATTAACTCCTTCTCAGATGGTTTCATATTGGAAAGAATGGTGCGATAAGTACCCTATTATTTCAATTGAAGATGGAATGGCTGAAGACGACTGGCAAGGTTGGAAATTACTTACTGATACCCTTGGTCAAAGTGTTAATCTTGTAGGAGATGATTTGTTTGTTACTAATTCTCAACGTTTACAGATGGGCATTGATCAGGGTGTGGCTAATTCTATTTTGGTAAAAGTTAATCAAATAGGAACTTTAACAGAGACTATTGATGCGGTTAATCTTGCATATCGTCATTCATATACAGCAATTATGAGTCATCGTTCGGGAGAAACTGAAGATACTACTATTGCAGATTTAGCAGTTGCATTAAATACCGGTCTTATTAAGACTGGTTCGGCTAGCCGAACTGATAGAATTGCAAAATATAACCAACTACTTCGTATTGAAGAGATACTTGGAGACAATGCAAAATATCTTGGAAAACAGTTCAAGTTTGCAAGATAATTTTTTCTGAAATATTGTAATAAGCTAAAATCTCATCAATAAAAAAGCTGATCCATTTATTTGGATCAGCTTTTTTATTGATGAGATTTTTTTGTTTAGGGATATTCAAAAGAAAATACACTATTTAAAATAACTAACCTTTTTCTTTTGTTTATTGTTATTTATTATTGAAAAACTATTTCTAGCGGAATTGACACTTCCCGATGGATACGTGTAATTTTCCCAAACCCACGGATGCATCAGTAATTGGTATCTACCGGGTTTTACTTCTGTTGGTTTTCCAATCCAAGAAGGTATACTGTTGTCACTTAGATAGATAAGATGTTCGGCAATCCAGCTATTATATGTGTCAAATTCATAAGCACCACTACGAAGTAATGAGAATTGATCAAGAATCACCGCATTATTTAAAACCATATTTATGTTTACTTTGCTGCCATGTGAAGCATAGTACTTTGCTTTTAAACCTGTATCCTTTTCCCATTTAGCATTATAGCTTTTTAGAATCTGTATTAATTTCGTATTCATCTGCTTCAGATGTAATGTATCGACACTTTTAATAATAATCTCAGTACCTAGTCCCTTACTATCACTGGTCTTTTTTACCTCATAATATTTATCGAATAATTCTTTTAATTCACTAATATCTTGATATTTCCATGAAGGATTATTATTTGCAATGTATAAATCGTTTGCCGAAATATGGGGTTGTACATCTACGGTATCCTGATTTAAACTAGCTATAAATTTAAGATACTGTTGTTGAAGCCCTGAATCGTATTCTTCAGTAGGATCATTATACATGACAAAATAGGTTGCCGCTCTACTGCCTATAAAATATTTTTCAACTTTATTGGCATTAACACCACCGTCTATGTCACGTGCATGGATATCATGTCTGATTACAATTAACTTTTCAGGTAGTTTTGACTTATCAGATTTGTAAAATTTATCGAAATCCCAAAAGACAAATCCTTCTTTTTTGAGGGTTTCAATGAAATTAAAATATACTGGAATTCCGAATTTAGCTTTAATAGCCGCTTCATCTATTTTTTGTTTCGGCTTATTTACAGGTGTTGTCGCTTCAGCTGCCTTATCACAACTCAACGATGTGAACAGGATTAATCCTGTTAAAAGTGTTTTTAATCGTACAAACATTTTTGACTTTTTTTCTCAATTACAAAAATAGCGTTAAAAGATGTTACGGTACGTCATTATTTAGGATTTTTTTATAATAAAATTATGAAAAAAGTAAATTACTATTGTAGCTTGATTTTTTGTTTTTATAAAGATTTATTTTTAGAAAGTTGTTTGATTTGACTTCCTCTTTTTAATTCAGATTGAATTGGCAGATATAAAAATTTATGGGTCTATTTATAGAAATTATTAATCAGTTTGAAAAGATATAGGGCAAAAATAAAAAGATTTATATTAAATAGAAAATCCCGATTTTTCGGGACTAGGAAAATCGGGATTGATGAGGCGAAAAGTTATTGCTAAGTAAGAAAAGTACACCTGTCTGGGGAACAGTCCCGAAGGAAGGAAAAGTAAAATTATCTTAATATAACTTCTGGTTTTATTGATTCATTTACATAAATTTTTAATCCTTCTTTTGCACAAGCTGGACATGAGGCGTGTTTCTCCGAATATTCATAACCACATCGTTTGCAACGGAAAAATTGTAAATGAGTTTCTAGTTTTTTAGCAGAGAATAGTACAACGGTTAAAGCTACAAGAGGTGTAAATAAAACTGCAATATGAAAAGTCCATTGAGACCCGACCTTTCTGTGTTTTGCAGCTGCAGCTACCCAGAAACAGGATAGCAAATAGACGATAGTGAAAAGCATTGGAATAATCATAGTATTGCATTTAAATTATACAAGAATATTTCCTGTTATTTCTTTCAACAAAAATATACTAAAAAAAGCGACAATGAAAGAAAAAATATACTTATTGTATGAACCCCTTCCTTTTCAGGACGAACCCCCCCCTTTTTCTGTATGAACCCATTTTTTAATTTTTTTTTAAAAATTAAAAATCTAATATTGAAAAATAGAGTATAGTGTTGATGAAATTGTAAAATATAGTTTAATTTATTGTAAATCAATAATTTATTGATTCTAAAAGTTTGATCTGATCAGATGGAATTGGAAACTCAAGATTCTTTTCCTCATACGAAATTATACATGTTTTATTTCGTCTATTTACACGTATTAAATGTTTGATATTGATGATGATAGATCTATTTATTCTGAAAAAATTAGTTGGAGGTAATTCTTCTTCCATCTGCCCTAAACTTTGTGTTACGATTTCTTGGGTACCATTTGTAAGATATATTTTAGAATAATTTCCATCAGCATCAATGTAAAAAATATCCGAAAAGTTGAGCATAATAAAACCAGATCTAGTATTGAAACGTTTTTTTCTGAAATTATCATTTATTACAACAAGTAAATTATCTATCTTGTCACTAATACCGGTTTTAGGTTTTGTTAGCATAAAACGAGTGATGGTTTCTCGGAGCTCTTCTTCATTGATAGGTTTAAGTAAATAATCGAATGCAGCATGTTTTACGGCTTGTATTGCATACTGATCATAAGCAGTGACAAAAACAATATGCGATTTAATATTTAAATTGCGTAAAGCAATAGCTAATTCAAAGCCATTTTTTTTAGGCATCTGAATGTCAAGAAAAATCAGATCAGGAGGGCTAACTAGAATAAATGCAATAGCCTCATCAACACTACCTAATTGTGCAGTTACCGAAATGTTTTCATAATCTTCCAGCAGAGCAGTTAATAAATCTCTGGCTTCCGATTCATCATCGACTATAATAGCCTTAATTGTTTCGTCCATCCGGTATATTTTTAAAGAAATTATTTTTTATAGTAAGTGTAGCGTTTTTTAGTGCTTCAAAAGTAAGATGAACTCTTTTAATTTGCAAGTGTTTGATTTGAATTATAATTGCAAATACAATTTTTACTTTCTTTGACTTGCGGTTTAAAAAAATAAAATGAGTCTTTTATTTTCTTTATATATTTGAAAATATGATTAATGAACATATAGTTTGGGGTGAGATTGGAAAACTTAGTATTCTCCTTTCTTTTTTTATGGCGCTGTTTTCTGCGATAATATTCAGTTTTAGTCGTATTTTAAACACAGATGATGATAAAAAGAGGTTTTTTCATACTGGGCAGATTAGTTATTTGCTTCATGTAGTCGCATTGGTAGTTTCTTCGTCAGTTTTAGTATATATTATTTTTAATCACTACTTTGAATATGCCTATGTTTGGAAGTATTCCTCTATCTTAATGCCTCTAAAATATACAATTGCTTGTTTTTGGGCCGGGCAGGAAGGCAGTTTTTTATTATGGGGGCTCTTTCAATCTGTTTTAGGTGTTATCGTGTTATTTACAGCAAAAAGAATGCGATCCACTCTAATGGCAATAATTGCATTGATTCAAACTATATTACTATCAACATTATTAGGATTACATCTCGGAACTTTGAAAATTGGTGCAAGTCCATTTCTCTTACTTCGAAATTTACCTGAAAACTTGGGAAATAACTTCTTTCATAATGCAAATTACCTATCGTTTATAAAAGATGGAATGGGTTTAAATCCATTATTGGAGAACTATTGGATGGTAATACATCCTCCAATTTTGTTTCTTGGATATGCCGCTGCATTGATCCCTTTTGTATATGCGCTTGCCTCTTTGTGGGAGGGTGATTATCGCCAATGGTTACAATCGGGAATACGTTGGATTTTGTTTGCCGTATTAACACTCTTTACCGGAGTTTTATTGGGTGGTGCATGGGCATACGAATCTCTCACATTTGGGGGCTTCTGGGCATGGGACCCCGTCGAAAATGCCTCAATTGTTCCCTTATTATTTTTAATTGCATCACTTCATTTATTTTTAATTGTTTACCGAAAAGGAGCGCATCACTTTTTTGCTTATTCCTTTACGATTATCTCCTATGTATTGGTGTGGTATGCCTCATTCCTGACGAGAAGTGGTATTCTTGGTCAAACCTCAGTTCATGCATTTGGTAATGATGGACTTTCGCTTCATTTAGTGATTATAAACCTGCTTTTGCTGCTATGGGGACTATCTTTTCTGATATATAGATATAAGGATCTTATGTCTTTTACTGCGTTTCAAGCCGCCTTTACTGTCGATTTCTTGATGTTAATAGGTTCATTAATATTGGCGCTTTCTGCATTTCAAATTTCGTTTACTACTTCAATTCCAGTTTGGAATAAGCTTTTTGGTTTACATATAGCTCCTCCTTTGAATGCCACTAACTTTTATAATCATTGGCAAACGCCTTTTGCATTTTTTGTTTTGATATTAATTGTATTGTCTCAATTTAAATTGTTGAAATCAGTAGATGAAAACTTATTCAAGCGATTAAGATACACTCTTTTAATATTAATTTGTTTTTGTCTAAGCACTACGTTCTTTTTAGGTTCATGGATGCCAAAAGAAAAGTATTATCTTTTATTCCTTTTTTTTGCAGCCATATTTACAGTTGTTTCTTTATTAATGTCCCTGTTCCAAAAAAAGACAAACCTTAAAGCATTAGGAGGTATCATCACTCATATTGGTTTTTCTGTTTTTGTTATCGGTATTATTGTCACGTTTTCCAATCCCCAAATCCTAACCAAGCAAACTAGGGATAAAAATAATAATCATGCTATCCGATCGGATCAGAGTATTATGTTAAAACGTGGACTAACTGTCAAACTCGACGATTATTATGTCGTATATAGTAGTAGAACTGCTAGACAAAATGAAACTTTTTATCAGATTAATTTTTATAAAGATAGTTTATTAAAAGAAAAAATATTTTCGTTATCGCCTACCATGAAGCAAAATGAGAGAATGGGTAATGTTTATAATCCCGATACACATCATTTTCTGTATAAAGACATTTATACATATATCAGTTTTTCAGAACTCTCCGGGGATTTTCAAAAACAGAAAGCGAACAATAATGTTATAAATTTAAATGAATTTAATCTATCTTCTAAAAGCCCTATTTCATTTAAGCAGTCTATTAAATATGACGATTATATTATTACGCTTGATGATGTAAAAGCGGATATTAAGGATGTGGCATATGTAAATGTAGATTTAACGGCTCATTTAAGTGTTAAAGCGCAAAGTGGAGTTGTTCAGCATGTAGTGTGTAAATTCATTAAGCGAGGTGATAATTATTTCAATGAAGATGCCATCATTGATGCATGGAATCTGGGTTTACGATTTGAGATGACCTCTAGTAAATCAGATGCTATAGAATTAGGTGTATATAACCGGAAACCCGATTTTATCTTATTCAAAGCCATTTCATTCCCTTGGATATCTGTTTTATGGTTTGGTGCATTGCTCATCTTTGTTGGATTGTCTATTTCTTTGTTCGCTCGGGTATTAACTGCTCAAAAGAGGAACAGTTGATGGACTAAGACTGAATAATTACTACTTTTGTGGTCTTATTTAATCTATGTTTGATAAACAGTTTTCTAAAATAGCAATTATAGGTGCTGGTAATGTAGCTACTCACTTGGGGCTTGCTTTATTGAAGGCAGGTCAGCAGATTCATTGTATCTATAATCGTGATGAAGAGAGAGGTAGAGCCTTAGCATCATTATTTGGTGCTCGTTATATCAACGATCTAACTTTATTAAATCAACATGATCTAATCATACTAGCTGTTTCTGATGATGCCATAAGCGTCATTGCAAACAAATTAAAAAAAAGTTCAGCACTTGTCGTTCACACCAGTGGAACTATACCGCTTTCCAGTTTATCAGTTATCGGAATGAATGTTGGCATTTTTTATCCCCTTCAGACATTCTCAAAACAACATGCGGTCGATTTTAATACTATTCCCATTTGTGTCTATTCCACAACTGAAGAATATTGTCAATCACTCTTTTCATTAGCCAGTAAGCTCTCTAATTCTGTTCATATCATCAATGATGATCAGCGTCGAAAAATCCATATTGCGGCAGTACTTGTAAATAATTTCAGCAACTATCTTTATATAAAGGCCTTTGATTTCTTGTCCGAAAACAACTTACCTGTTCAATTGATAAAACCACTGATTGTTGAAACAGCATTAAAAATAAACGATATTCCTCCCTTTGAAGCTCAAACAGGACCGGCCAAACGGGGTGATATGGATACCATCGCAAAACATCTAGACCTCATCAAAAATGATAAAGAGTTAAATGAGCTATACAAAATGATTACTGATAGAATTCTATCAATGTATCATTCGGGCACTACAATAAAAAGCTAAATAAATTAACAGGAAATACTCGTTCAATTTTAAAAACAAATTAATAATTACCAAGACAACATATCATGGCAAATTACAGAGAACGCCTACCTCAGATAAACACCTTCATTTTTGATTATGATGGTGTACTTACCAATGGACAAATCATTACATTACCAAATGGTGAAGCCTTACGTGTTGCAAATGTAAAAGATGGTTATGCATTGCAACTCGCCATTAAGAAGAACTATAAAGTGGTTATTATTTCGGGAGGCAATGCCGTATCTATGCTCCGTCGTTTTGAAGCACTCAAAATAGTCGATGTGTTTTTGAGCGTTGATAATAAAATAGAGGTTTTTGATAAATATTTAAAAGATAATAATTTAACTACCGATACAGTCTTATATATGGGTGATGATATCCCTGATTATCCAGTGATGAAAATTGCAGGTGTATCAGCATGTCCTGCTGATGCAGTAGAAGAGGTAAAAAGTGTTGCTGATTATATATCTCATCAGAAAGGTGGCGAAGGGTGTGTGCGCGATATAATAGAGCAAGTATTAAAAGTTCAGGGTAAATGGATGAATGATGATGCATATCAGTGGTAATTAATTGTGCGTATAATCAGTCTCTGTGTTTCTAATGAAAAGGCTCCCTGTATTAAAATTATATTAATAAATGGAAAATATTAAATATCCTGCCAAAGAGGTCGTAAAAGCGTGGCTGCGATTGATCAGAATACCTAATCTTATCATTTTATCACTAATTTATGTGATGCTCCATGTCGGAATATATCTTCCAATCTTTTTTTCATTAGGTATTTCGTCTCCTTTAAACGGATGGGTCTTTTCTGCTTTCATACTTTCTTTTCTAATGGTGGTAGCAGGTGGCAATATCATCAATGACTATTTTGATTATCAGATAGATCTAATCAATCGTCCTTCACGATTGTCTATCGGAAAAGTCATCACATTTGATCAAGCCTTTATGGCTTATCTAGTATTAACTTTAACAGGTGTTGTTGGAGGTTTTATTACCGGGTGGTTTTGCGGTATATATAAAGTGGGTTTTTTCTATGGCTTTATAGCATTGTTGCTTTATCTCTATTCTGAGTCTTTTAAAAAGCGACTGATAATCGGCAATTTCATTATCGCCTTTTGTGGATCTCTATCTATCGTCCTACTTTGGTTATATGAGTTTTTTTCATTGCGAAATGATGCACCATCGTTTATCTTAGTATATCCACAGTTCTCCAAAATCAATCTGTTAATGGGTGGATATGCACTATTTGCCTTCCTCACTACTATGATCAGAGAGATATTAAAAGATATTGAAGATATAGAGGGAGATCAGAGGCAGGGTTGTAATACGCTTCCGATAGCATATGGTGTTAACATTTCAAAACGAGTAGTATTTGTATTTGTATTTTTGACCACTCTTATTTTAGTTTTTTGCCAAATCATCTGCTTTACTCATCAGTTGAAGTTGATAGCTATTTATATTTTTCCAGCTATACAGCTTCCGCTTTTTGTCTTGATCTATAGATTGATAAAAGCGAATTCGAAAAATGATTTTCATTCCATATCTACTTTTATGAAATTAATAATGGTAGCAGGAATCTTAGGTATTCAATTAATAAATATACATATATAATGAGTTTACTGAAAAATCAGTTAAATGGTTTTGAAATAATTCTAGGGTCTGGTTCTCCCCGGCGAAAAGAACTCCTGAGAAGGCTTGAGATTGATTTTGCGTTAGAAAATCTGAGTGTTGATGAAAGTTATCCTGAAGAGTTAAGGGGGGCTGATATCGCTTTGTTTTTAGCTGATTTGAAATCAATGGCTTATCCTTCAACTGCTCTTACCAATGAAACGATACTAATAACTGCAGATACAATTGTTTGTCTGAAAGATGATGTAATGGGTAAGCCTGATGATCAGGCTCATGCAGTTGAAATACTGCGTTCACTTTCAGGAGAAACCCACAGCGTTATAACAGCTGTTTGTCTTCGAAATAGGTCTAAAAAGAAATTGTTTTTTAATGAAACAAGAGTCACGTTTAAGACGTTAAGTAATGAAGAGATAAATTATTATGTAGAGCGATATAAACCATTTGATAAGGCGGGAGCTTACGGAATTCAGGAATGGATAGGGTTTATCGGTATTGAAAAGATTGACGGATCTTATTTTAATGTAATGGGCTTACCTGTTCAGCAACTGTATGATGAATTACAACAATTTATATCAGCGATAGATTAGATATTCTTTTGACTATAACATAGTTTGATGTGTCGATATTGTTGATTATTAATTGTCTATAATCAAGGTGAAATGAATTAAATAAGTTATTTATTGTCCTTTTTGTAGGTATTAGGTGTTAAGAAATATATCACAAGTTTGTTCTGTCGAAAAATATAAAAAATACAATGTTATGAAAGTAGGAAAAGTAGGTCAGTGGGTATTAAATTATTTTTTTCAAGGATTAATCTATATAGCACCCCTTAGCATTACAATTTACATTTTGATGAAAGGGTTTCTATATATAGACGGAATCCTACGCGATTTTGTGACACAGTATCTTGGGTTTTATACCGTTGGATTAGGAATTCTTGTCATGCTTGCAGGATTGACTGTAATTGGCTTTTTGGGATCTACCATTATTTTTAAGCCCTTCCTTGTGGTTTTCGATCGTATCATAAGTCGCGCCCCACTCATAAAAATAATCTATACCTCTGTTAAAGATTTGCTTTCTGCATTTGTGGGACAAAAGAAGAAATTTTCCGAACCTGTTCTTCTTCGCGAAAGCAAAAACTCTGATTTAGAAAAGATCGGTTTTATTACAGTTCATGATTTAACCCGATTGGGTATTCCTGAAGGCAAAGTTGCTGTTTATTTACCCTATTCCTATAATGTTGCCGGCATGCTTGTTATTGTTCCTGTTGAGAATGTCACTCCGCTCCATGCAAATTCCACTGATGTAATGAAGTTTGTCGTTTCAGCAGGGGTAACACAAATTTAATAATCCATTCCGGTATTAATTGTAAATTTGTGCATGGACAAGCCATTAATATTAATTACCAATGATGACGGAGTTACGGCACCCGGAATTCGTCATCTTATCAAACTGATGCGTACGATTGGAGATGTCGTTGTTGTGGCACCTGATAAGCCCCAGAGTGGGATGTCGCATGCAGTTACGATAAGTTCACCTTTACGTGTTAATCAATTAAAGGAGGAACTTTTTTATAAAGAATTCAGTTGTAATGGGACACCTGTCGATTGTGTAAAGTTAGGACAGAAAGTAGTGATGAGCCGAAATCCCGATTTAATTGTATCCGGAATCAATCATGGCTCTAACGCCTCTGTCAATGTTCTATATTCTGGTACCATGGCCGCTGTATTAGAAGGTGCAATGGAAAATATACCCTCTGTCGGTTTCTCTCTCGACGATTATTCCATCAATGCAGACTTCACGCATGTCGATTCTTATATCCTTTCCATTTGTAATAATATCTTACAACATGGAATGCCCTCTTATCTTTGTTTAAATGTCAACTTCCCTGCAAAACAGAGCGAGCCTATTAGAGGTGTGAAAGTTGTACGTCAGGCACAAGCTTTTTGGGATGAAGAATTCGAAGAACGGGCCGATCCACGAAATCGGAAATACTATTGGCTTACGGGCAAATTTGTAAATGTTGATAAGGGAGAAGATAATGATGAATGGTCTATAGCCCACAATTATGTTTCTGTTGTCCCTATTCAGTTTGACTTAACTGCTTATCAGGCTATTGAACAGTTGAGTAAATGGACTTTTTAATATGTATATTTGATTTTTTTAACTTGATATAAATGAATAAATTACCTGCATTCTTTCAGAAAAATTCTATCGTTTTAGGTGTGACTATTGCATTATTATTGCCATTTATCACTGCTGCAATTCTATATCCTATTTTTATGCTGTTTGTAAAGATGGGGTGGAACGCATTTCAACTTCCATTTAGTAAATATCTTATTTTGGGATGTGCTCCGGCGCTCTTCGTTGCACGATATTATTTAAAAAATATACAGTACGAAAAGACTGGGAAGGGTGCACTTTTTACCACGCTCATCTTGCTAGGGCTACACATTTTTCTTAACCATTTTGCCATTTATTAAACCATGTTTTAGTAAAGAAGTCAACCATGAACTACTACATCATCGCAGGCGAGGCATCAGGTGATTTGCATGCAGCCAACTTAATAAAAGCACTTAAAAAGGGAGATTCTTCTGCTCATTTCAGAGCTTGGGGCGGAGATAGAATGGCTGATCAGGGAGCAGAAGTGGTCAAACACTATAAGTATCTTGCTTTCATGGGGTTTGTAGAGGTGATCAGTAACCTAAGTACAATCTTTAAAAACCTCAAGTTCTGTAAAGAAGACATTATCTCTTTTCATCCAGATGTTCTGATTTTGGTCGATTATCCTGGTTTCAATCTTCGTATTGCTAAATGGGCTCATCAGATGGGGATCAAGGTTTTTTATTATATCTCTCCTCAAATCTGGGCATGGAAGCAATCGCGTGTAAAAGAGATCAGGCAGAATGTCGATAAAATGTTTGTTATTCTGCCTTTTGAGAAAGATTTTTATCAGAAATTTGGTGTTCAGGTCGACTTTGTTGGTCACCCTCTTCTTGATGCTATTCAGGAAGAAAATGAGATACGATTATTAGACGGCGATAATTTTAAAGTTTATAATAAATTGGATAACCGACCGATTGTTGCGCTACTGCCAGGTAGCCGGAAACAGGAAATAACCGAGATGCTACACCAAATGTTAAGTGTCATTAACGATTTTCCTGATTATCAATTTGTCATTGCCGGTGTAAATTCAATTAATGAATCTTTTTATCAAAAGATTATTGGGACTCGAGACGTAAAACTAACCTTTGGTAAGACTCATGATTTGTTGAACAATGCAGTAGCAGCCCTTGTCACTTCGGGGACCGCTACACTTGAAACAGCACTATTGAATGTTCCTGAAGTGGTTTGTTATAAAGGTAGTTATATTTCTTACCTCATCGCACGACAGGTGATTAAGGTGAAATACATTTCGCTAGTCAATCTTATAATGGATAGGTTGGTTGTGAAGGAGTTAATTCAAGTTGATTTGAATAGAGAAAATATCAGAAAAGAACTCGAATTGTTGTTGTTTGAACCAACAAAACGTCAAAAACTTTTTGACGATTACAAATCGCTTCAACAAATTCTGGGGGGGCATGGAGCTTCAGAAAAAGCAGCAGACTTAATGTTATCATATTTAAATCAAAAATCTAAATAAGATATTACCTTTGTTTATTCAATGATACACCAATCGATTCAGCCACCAGAAGTAAGGATTTCTATTGATAAATGTGAATGATTTTATTGATCGTTTTTCAAAACAAACTAAATTTTAGAATGTTTTTGTAAAGACTTTAATATTTATCGAATGACTATTGATGTTGAAATATGGGGGGTATTGGGTGTTTTCTTTATGAGTGGACTTAAGCTCTTTGCAGCTCCATTTGTCTCGATACACATGGGTTTTTCTTACTCACAAACACTTGTTTTTACTGCCGTAGGAGGAGTGGCTGGTGTATGGTTCTTTTATCATCTAAGCCACATTATTATAGCTATTTATCATCGATATTACACAAATAGGTTTAAGCCATATCTTCAATCAATATCTTTTTTTAAAAAACTGTTTTCAGTACATTCAACAAAGAGGATATTTTCGAAACGTAGCCGACGTATAGCAATTATACGATCACAATATGGTCTTTTGGGTATTATTGTTTTAACACCTATATTCTTATCCATTCCAATTGGTACGTTTTTAGCTATTACTTATTATTCCAAGCACCAGCATCTATTAGCTTATCTAGCAGCATCTGTTGTATGCTGGACATTTGTATTAACCACTATAGGTCAATTAATTGAGGTTGCTGCAAGGTAGAGGAGGGGTGTGTTTTAAAATAAATATTAATTAATTTGCTCCTGTGTAATTGATTTTGCTCATAGCAACCAGCAGTTATATTAAGACTAGAAATAGCTGAAAAAATTATAGATAAAATCTCTTTTCTCAACACTGTTTTTTTGCTACATTTGTAGCAAACCATACTGCTATGAACCAGTTAATTCGAGAAAACATTAGAATTTCTATCTCCGCTGTCCGGAGTCACTTTGTGCGCTCTATGCTAACCATACTAATTATCGCTTTTGGGATTATGGCTTTAGTAGGTATTCTTACATCTATCGATGCAATAAAGTATTTCTTTAATGAAAATTTTACTGCAATGGGTGCCAATACATTAACTATTAGGAACAGATCTATTCAAATTAATATGGGGGGCGATCGAAAGCGTCCGCGTTATTATCCTGTAATTACAATTCAGCAAGCCAATGAGTTTAAAGAAGGATATGATTTTCCGGCAAAAGTGGCTATATACTATTTTGCTTCGGGATCGTCTACAGCCAAATACGGTAGTGTAAAAACAAATCCAAATATTCGAATTACTGCTGGTGATGAAAACTATATGACTACATCTGGTGATGAAGTTGAAAAGGGAAGAGCCTTTTCTGCAAACG
Source organism: Bacteroidota bacterium (assembly GCA_013390605.1). Classification (GTDB taxonomy): domain Bacteria; phylum Bacteroidota; class Bacteroidia; order Bacteroidales; family Cfx3-03; genus Cfx3-03. The sequence goes on from JACAUB010000001.1 coordinate 844,257, forward strand.
AAAATTTTTATGGAACAGCTGTAGTGGTTATTGGTGGTGGCGTTAAAGATAATCTCTTCAAAAACAAAGAAGATCCTATTGGTAAAATAATTCAGTTGGGTGGAGCTCAGTTCAGAGTCATTGGTGTGTTAAAAAGCCGTGGTTCAGGTATTGGGTTTAATTCAGATAACTCATGTATCATTCCTTTAAATACAGCACGACAGTATTTTCCACGTGCCAATGTTTCATATACTATCAATATTATGGCTTTGGCCAATCAGAATCTGGAAGGGGCAGAAGGTGAAGCTATGAGTAAGTTTCGGATTATCAGAAAGAACAGGCCTTATCAAGATCCAGACTTCGAAATATCCAAAAGCGATGTTATTGCTAAAATGCTTTTTGATCAGCTTAAATATCTTAGTTTAGCTGCTAAGATTATTGGCGGTATCACCTTGTTTGGAGCAGCAATTGGTTTGATGAATATTATGCTTGTTTCTGTAACAGAGCGTACCAGAGAAATTGGGATCCGTAAAGCTATTGGAGCCAATAGAAAGACCATTCGTAATCAGTTTTTAGTTGAGGCTATTTTTATTGCTCAATTAGGTGGCATATTAGGGGTCTTTTTAGGAATTCTCATTGGCAATCTCGTCTCCTATTTGGTAGGGAGCTCCTTTATTATACCCTGGGTTTGGATGATTCTTGGATTTTCTTTGTGTTTTATTGTTGCATTAGTATCCGGAATTATCCCTGCTCTTAAAGCGTCAAATCTCGATCCTATCGAGTCTTTACGTTATGAATAATAAAATTTTCATTTTGAAATAGTTAGGGGAATGTATTTAACTTTTTTTCCTGACTATTTCTTTTTATGAACCTATACTATGTCTTCAGAAAATATTGTTTCATTAAAAGATATCTCTGTCTTTCAAAAAAACACATTGGTGCTATCCAATGTCTGTCTTAATATCCATAAGGGCGAATTTGTATATCTTATAGGCAAAACTGGAACCGGAAAAAGTAGTCTGCTAAAATCATTATATGGTGAGTTGCCGCTGGTAGATGGTAGTGCTGTTGTGGCGGGATACGACTTATTAAGCATTAAGCAGAGCGATATCCCTTATCTGAGAAGAAAAATTGGGATTGTATTTCAAGATTTCCAACTTCTGACTGATCGTTGTGTTGAAGATAATCTTCTCTTTGTAATGAAGGCTACCGGATGGAAAGATAAAGTTGATATGGAGGCTCGTATGAATGAGGTCCTACAAATGGTGGGACTTTCTACCAAAGGACATAAGATGCCACATCAACTTTCGGGAGGCGAGCAACAGCGTATTTGTATTGCCCGTGCTTTGATTAATCGTCCCGCATTAGTTTTAGCTGATGAACCTACGGGTAATCTAGATCCTGATAGTTCCAATGGTATTATGCAATTATTGTTAGAAATTAGTCATAGTGGAAGTGCTGTTCTTATGGCAACCCATAATTACCATTTGATCGAACACTACCCCGGACGTATTGTTCGCTGTGTCAATGGAAAGTTTATTGAGATCGAAAAAAAATACTCTGACGATAATAGTTTACATCCCGAGGATGACGCAATCTCTTACCCTGACGATTTGAATAATGAAGGAACTACTGAATATGTTGGTGAATAGTTAATCTTTTCGGTAGATCAGATTGATCATCTCTTTGGTATTCTCTTTATTGTTAAAACGGTGGAGCAGTAATTCTCTCCTCCTTCCAATCTCGGCAAAATTATAGTCATAGTCTGTTAACTGATGAATATAACTCTTTAATTCATCAGGTGTGTCTGCGATAAAGCACAGTGGAGCAAGTCCTGTTCCATGGACCATTTTACTGTTGGCAACTACTAGTTTTCCTCTAAAGAGTGCATTTAGTAGTTTTAGTTTTAAGCCAGTAGCCTGAAAAGTTATCAATAGATGAAGATGGGCTTTTTTAATTAGTTTCTCCATTTGTTCTTCATCCGGGTTTGCAATAACCTCAACATTGGGGTGCTGTAAAGCAATTCTTTTGATACGACGAGTTGGATTGTTTCCTGCAATGATAAAACGATAATCTATATCGTTCATTACTTTTTCCATCAGATAAATGGCAGCCTTTATGTTTTCCGAAACTTCCAGATTCCCATGAAATAAGATGTAGCTTCCGGCTCCCTTTTCAAGTAAGACCTCTTCGTTTTTGTGAAAACACGGCATAAAGACAACCGGTATTTTCTGAAATTTCTTTTTGTAATAAATTGTATCCGTTTCTGAAACGCAAAAGACTAAACCTGCATGACGAATAACCCGTTGATAAAATCTAAGTTTTAAAGCCGCAAAAGCAAAGTATAACTTATAAAATGGATTTATCTCAGCTAATGCCAGATAGCCATAATACAGGTGTTCAATATTCGTTTCTCTGAATATTTTTTGTCGGTTTGCTAATCGTTTATCCGAAATATGATAGCAGGAATGGAGCCCTTCAAATAGAATGGGGTGGTTGTCTTTTAATAGTTCCAATACGAGTGCCTCCGATCTACGACTCCCAGTAATGTAAGGTTTATTACTGAGGGCTGACAATATCCCCGTTTGACGAGGATAGTAGTTTACACTATAACATAATTGTTCCAGTTCTTCAGCTCGTTTTCCCTTGCCATAATCAAAAGCATGCAGATGAATTTTTACACCGGCTTTTGAAAGATAGGCTATCTGATAAAAGACATCAATCACTCCACCGTATGATGGAGGATATGGAATGTCAAAAGAGATAATATGTAAATGATAGTCTTTCAATTGGCAATGTTTTCTTTATTACAAATATACGCTAAATCATATAATTGCTTCAACTCCATTTCTCCATCTAATTGTTCTGCGGCCTTTAGTGTATTCTCCCGATATGCCCATAATCTCTTTTTGTCATGTAAAAGTCGCATAAAGCAATCAGCAATATGTTTTGGCTCATGGTTTTCAATAAAAGTTCCACATTGATAATGTTCGATGATTTTTTTAACCTCTGGCAATGGAGTAGCCATTACAGGGATTCCTGCATTGATATAATCAAATAGCTTATTCGGCAGACTAAACCGGTAGTTTATATTTGTGTCTTTGTCAAACGATATTCCAAATTCAGCTATAGCGGTATAGGTGTGTAACGATTGATAGGGTTGCCGGGCTATAAAACAGACCTTTTCTTCTAGCTTCAATCTATTTACCAGTGTTTTTAATAGTTCAATCACATCACCATCTCCAACAATCAGCAAGATAACCCCTTCTGTATAATGCATGGCCATTACTGCTTCTTCGGCACCTCTATTGATATTAATACCAGCCCCCTGAAATATGATGACTGGTTTTTCTTCAGGTAGCATGAGTTGTTTTTTTATCAACTTTTTCCATTCTACCAGTTCTGATCTTGATTTCTTCAATCCATTATCATCAAAGGTTGTGCTGTTTTTAAAAGGGATATTTCGAATAATAAGTGGCGTAATGCCATACTCTGTTTTGTATAATTGACCGATTGAATCATTCACTGTAATCATAAATTTTAATCGGGGTATCATCCATTGTTCCAGTGTTTTCCAACACTTTCTAACCCATGGGCGATTAACCAGTTCAGGTACTCCCGTAAAGTATTCATGTGCATCATAGATCAGAACAGATCCTTTTAGTTTATGAATCAGGAAATTGGGTAGTAATGTGTCAAGGTCATTACTCAACAATAATGTAGGTCTTCTTAAAATTAAAAAAATAAATAGCCTGATATTGTATTCCAGATAGAAAAGTGGTCCCTTTTCAAACAGTAATTTCATGCGATGGGTCTCGTAATCACGAGGAAGTAGGGATGGACTCTTTTTGCGTTTTCTTCCGACTAATAATACCTCATAGCCAGCACTGCAAAGTGTGATAGCAGAACGGTCTACCCGTTGATCTGATACCAGATCGTTGATTACAGAGATAATAGCAATAGGTTGCAGCATAAAGCAAAGATAAGAAAAGGCTTCAAAGATATTTCTTTACCTTTGCACTTCAATTAAATTGCAATGCATTTATTAGAGAATATTTCAATAAAACCCTATACTACCTTTGGTATCGAAGCCAAAGCACGTTATTTTGCAGAGATTACATCAGTAGATCAGCTGAAAGAAATCTTTCACGAACCCAGAGTAGCCGGATTATCTTTTTTGCCTATAGGTGGCGGAAGCAACATGTTATTTGCTTCCGATTATGATGGTGTCATCTTTCGGATGGGTATTAAAGGAATCTCAGTGGCAGCGCTGGATGAGAATTATTCTTTGGTTACCGGTAATGCAGGGGAGGTGTGGGATGTCTTTGTAGATTGGTGTGTATCGCATGGATATGCAGGTGTTGAAAACCTTTCACTCATTCCAGGAACAGTTGGTAGTTGCCCAATTCAAAATATTGGTGCATATGGTGTTGAGGTATCTGATGCCATAGAATATCTAACTGCATATGATAAAGAAACCGGCGAAATCGTCACACTACAAAATACAACATGTAAGTTTGGATACCGTGATAGCATTTTTAAACACGAGGCAAAAGGACGATATATTATTCTATCTGTAACATTCAGGTTGGCACATCATCCAACATTTCATACAAAATATGGTGCAATAACAGCCGAACTCGAGGCAATGGGCATTACAACGCTGAGTATAGAGGCTATTCGTAAAGCTGTTATTGCTATCCGTAGTCGTAAGATACCCGATCCATTTATCATTGGCAATGCTGGAAGTTTTTTTAAGAATCCTACCATAAATACCGATCATTATAACAGGTTAAAAGCTGAGTATCCTACAATAGTTGCTTTTCCATTACCCGATGGCTCGTTCAAGCTGGCAGCAGGTTGGTTAATAGAAAAATGTGGTTGGAAAGGATATCGCAAAGGCGATGCAGGTGTTCATGCATATCAGGCATTGGTGCTTGTAAACTATGGCACAGCAACCGGACATGAGATTATTTCATTGGCCGATGATATCATGCTATCAGTCTATAACACCTTTGGCGTTCATCTGGATATGGAGGTAAATGTTATTTAGTTAAAGGTTCAAACTCTTTTCAATAGAATGCCATACCCGATCAGCTGTTTGTTGCCACGAAAACAGCTTTACACGCTCCAACCCTTTTGCTATCAACTGCTCTTTTAATCCCTTTTCGCGATAGATGCTCTCCATGGCTTCTGCAATTGATTCAGGAGAAAATGGGTTTATCAGCAGGGCGGCATCACCTGCTACTTCCGGCATTGAGGTTATATTCGAGGTGATAACAGCAGTTCCCGAAGCAAATGCTTCTAGAATAGGAATGCCAAAACCTTCATGATACGAAACATAGGTTAATGCTTCAGCCGAAGCAAGTAAATGATGTAGCACCGAAGTCTCCTGTCTTCCCAAAAAGATTACATCATCTTTAAAACGCAACTGTTCGTATACCCGGTTGATTTCACTAGTCCACCATTTTTTATTTCCGACTATAACCATTTTATTGGGTAGGTGAGTCCTCTTTTTGAATAGATCGAATGCTAGAAAAAGATTTGTTAAATTTTTTCTTGGGTGAATAGAGCCAACGTAAATAAAGTATTCAATACCCTGAGTGAAAGTCTTTCTACAAAGTGCTTTTTCGGCCAGACTTATCGGCATAAATATCTCTCCAACGCCATTTAGCGCTACATCAATTTTCTCGGGGACTATTTTGTACGTCTCTGTGATATCTCTCTTCGAATAGCTACTAACCGTAATAATCCGACAAGCCTTTTTTGCATAACGAGGAAAGAAATGTGTGTAATATAACATCTCAATCCTAGGCAGGTCATTAGGATAGTGTTCAAAATTAAGATCATGAAAAACGGCAATCTGTTTAACACTGCTCATTAATGAGAGGTAACCATCTGGCGAAAGAAAAAGATCTGCTTTTATCTGTTTTAAAATAATTGGTAGTCTAAGCTCAAACCAAATCAGATAGAGTAGGGGATGACGTGCTTGCGGAGATATCACGATAGCTTTTACATTCGATGCAAAGTTTAATTCAGTATCGTAAGCCCGATCAAAAATAAAGTAGAATTCATGTTCTGGATGTTGTTTCGTAATTCGGGTTAACGTTTCAAAACAAAACCATCCAATTCCTTCCAGTTTATCAGATATCAGTAATCGGGTATTGATAGCAATTTTCACAATCTAATTTGGGTTATATATTTGATTATTAGTGATATGATTAAGTGGAAAGAAATAGTTGAGCTGGTAATCTCTTTGTTTTACCTTTGTACAAAGATAAGAGGATATTTAAACTAAAAAATATCCTTTTTTGTTTACTTTGTTGAGATTATTACTTAATTTCATTCAATTCATTGTGCCCATTTCAATCATAGCGATTAATCCAAAATATGCTGAAAAAATTTCTTTCCGGTTTAAGTCTTTTATTAGCACTCAACCTGCTGATAAAACCAATTTGGATTTTTGGTATTGACCGAACCGTTCAGAATATCACTGGCTCTGATTATGGATTTTACTACTCTATTTTTAATTTTAGTATAATATTCTCGATCTTTCTTGATCTTGGAATAACCGGTTTCAATAATCGACAGGTATCGCAAAATAACGACCTTTTAAAAGCGCATTTCTCCGGCATGTTGATCGTGAAACTTATGCTATCTGTCCTTTATGCGTTGATATTGATTGGGGTTGGCTATCTCATCGGTTACAACCATCGTCAGATGCACATGTTATTTTATCTGGGACTTATTCAATTTATGGCCTCCTTAATTTTGTTTCTCCGATCAAACATTTCAGCCCTATTACTCTTCAAAACCGAAAGTCTCTTTTCTGTTTTAGATAAATTATTAATGATATTTATCTGTTCAGTGCTTATTTGGGGACATGTTTTGAAGGGGGACTTTTTTATAGAACGATTTGTTTATGCACAATTATTAGCCTATTGTATAACGGCAATATTGGCCTTTTGGGTTGTACTTCATCACTCTCCTGGAATACATTTCAAGATTGAGCCTGGTTTCAGCAAAGAGGTTATCAAAAAAGGATTGCCTTATGCCATACTCATGATACTAATGCTCTTTTACTCACGCCTGGATTCTGTTATGCTTGAGCGTATGTTACCCGATGGAATAAAGCAAGTAGCTATATATGCCAATGCATTTCGATTGTTAGAAGCCTTTAACGTATTACCCTATCTCTTTTCTATCTTATTATTGCCGTTGTATGCAAAGATGATTTCTGAGCATATCGATGTGAGCTCGTTGGTTCGGGTTTCATTAGCCCTCTTGTTTCCTTTCTCTTTCATGGTCGCAATAATCTCTCTCTTCTATAGTACAGATCTGATGGGGTTGCTATATGTCAACCATATCGAACAATCAGCACAAGTATTTAGTGTATTGATGTTTTCATTTGTATCCATCTCTATTATGTTCATTTTTGGCTCGCTTCTCACAGCCAATGGTTCAATGCGGATTCTGAACCGGATACTGGTTTTTGCTTTGGTTATCAATGTGGTGTTGAACCTGGTATTGATTCCACCCTATAAGGCATTAGGTGCAACATGGGCTGGTATTATTACACAAGGGTTTGTTGCCATTTCAGAGATGGTTATTGCCATACGAATCATACCTGTTCAGGTGGGACAAAAATTTATTCCTGCATTAATGAGCTTTGGTCTGTTGATCTCCTGTTTTGCATATCTGGCCCGATATGTACCGGTAAACTGGATGGTGCAGATCATCATAATTGGTATGGTTGGATTGCTATTAGTACTGGTGTTAAGGTTAATTGATTTTAGGACTATCAAGTCGTTATATACAGACTAATGTGCCGATTAACGAATATGCTAATAGGTGATTTTTATTCTATAATAGCGTGTTTTAGTGTTCCAATCTATCATCTCGCTACTAATCGATTAATAATATTATTTTCTTCTTAAAGCAGTAATATTGCTTTTTCCAATTCATTTTGATATTTTTACCAACGCATGGAATACATAATTTTTTGTACCATGCTTAAACTTATATCCCGCCATAAAATGAATACGCTTACACCAAACACACGTTTATATTCATTGGATGCACTACGTGGATTCGATATGTTATGGATTATTGGAGGCGAACGAGTTGTCTCTTATTTGGCGAAAGCCTCTAATCTTGGTTTTATGCAAACCATTGCTATACAGATGGAACATGTAGAATGGGAGGGGTTTCGCTGTTATGATCTGATTATGCCTCTATTCTTATTCATGGTTGGAATGGCCATTCCTTTTTCTATGAACAAACGAATTGCTTCAGGTGAATCTCACCGAAGAATCTTGTTGCATGCAATAAAGCGCTCTGCTATTCTATTTGTTTTAGGGGGAATGTGTCAGTGTAATTTTCTTACACTCGATCCGTCACGCATGTTTTTTATGCATGATACTCTACAGTCTATTGCCGTAGGTTATTTTATTTCATTATTGATCTATATTAAGTTAAGTCCGAAATGGCAGGTTGGTGTCACGGTATCACTACTGTTTGCTTTTTGGGTTATTCTATATCTGGTTCCTGTACCGGGGCATGCAGCAGGTATTTGTACCCCTGATATTAATACTTCAAGATATTTTGAACATTGGCTACTCGGTTCTTTTGATGATGCTCCATCTCATTATACATGGGTGCTGAGCTCTTTAGGGTTTATTGCGACCGTAATGTCAGGCGTTTTTGCAAGCCGTATTATTATTTCGAATACCTTCAAACTCTCTTTTCTTAAGTTTCAAAATCAGATGACATCAAAGGCTTTTATGATAGCACTTGTTGGAGCCATTTTGGTAGTGGTAGGATCTGCTATCAATCTGCAATATCCTATCGTTAAACATATCTGGAATCCTACTTTTGTTATCTTTTCATCGGGATTATGTTTTCTGCTGATAGCTACTTTCTATTATGTCATCGATGTGAAGGGATTTAAAAGATGGAGCTTCTGGCTCAGAGTCATTGGAATGAATAGTATTTTTGTATATATGGCTACCCATTTCATCGATTTCGAATCTGTTGTACAAAGAGTCATCTTTGGATTGGAACAATTTACCCTCGCTTATTATCCATTCATTAAATCAGTTGCAGCATTGGGCTTAATTTATATTATCATGTATTGGATGTATAAGAAAGGAACCTTTATTAAAGTATAAGTTCTTTTAATACTGTCAGGGTCAAATTGTTTTTCCCAATTCAATTTAATATTTTTACAAGCAAATGGTGAAATATAATTTCTGCCATATAACCTGACCTTCTATTCATATAGAAAAAACAATGGTTCAATGACGCGTTACTTCAATAATTTAAATCTGATCTCCATAGCCTATAAGTGGCGAAAGCATCTCGTTATCGCAACGCTCATTGCAGGTATTGCTGCAGCATTTTTTTCCTCTCCACTTTTTATACAGCCTCGGTTCTCTTCAATGGCTGTGGTCTACCCGTCAAATATTCAACCTTATTCTCAGGAAAGTAATAGTGAACAAATGCTCCAGTTATTCCAATCGCGTGATATTCAGGACAGCCTTATCAGAACATTTAATCTCTATCAGCATTATAAAATTAATCCCAAAAGTGCAAAAGCCTATTATGTTATTTCGCGTTATTATGATAGGTTTGTGTCGATTCGCAAAACTGCTTACGAATCGGTGGAGGTAAAAGCGATGGACACAGATTCCACAATTGCTTGCAAGATGGTCAATGCCATACTCTCGTTTTACAATCGAAAAGTATCTACACTACAGCGCGAGAAATATGGCGAGATCTACCGGTTACGTCATGAAACACTACTCAGAAAAGAGAGGGAGATTGATTCGCTCAGTACGCTACTCAAAGAGTTGAGTGCAAAGTATGAATTGGTTAATGTGGATCAGCAAACCGAACAGATGGTTAAAGGATATCTGCGTACTTTTGACGGTGCTAACCGTACAAGCGTAAATACCCCAGCGGTTTTAAACCTTAAAAAACAAATTGAGACCAAAGGTGCATTACATTACTTAATCAATGAGCAGTTTCGCAGAGCCGTTTCGACGTTAGGCGACCTGAAAGTCAAAGAAGACGATGCGTTGGCTGATTATAAACGCGATTATACCTTTTATAATGTCGTTACAGCTCCTTATCCATCACAGAAAAAGGCTTATCCCATAAGGTGGATCATTGTGTTAGCTGCAATGACCATCACCCTGATCACCTCAATAATGGTGCTGATTGTGATTGAAAACAAAGAAACCCTCTCTGCTGCTATTATCACAGATCGGAATTAATGAAGGCGCTCACTCATTATTTCAGGCAACCTATCCGGCTGTTTTATCTGATAGCACTGATCACGATCACGCTAAATGTTGTATTATTACAGCTCGACTATCCAATGTTGGGATGGCTGTTGCCAATTGCAATTTTGCTGACTTTTTCTTTTCTTTATCAACTCGATTATGTCTTCTTTTTTACCGTTTTTGCCACACCATTAGCGGTTAATATCGAAGATCTTTTTCCACAGCTAAGCCTTTCTATCCCCACCGAGCCATTACTTGCAGCATTATTACTCATTTTTGTACTGAAGCTGTTGATGCGGCAACTTCCTGATTCTCGAATCTTCAAGCATCCCATCGTTATTTTGGCGATCGTTAATCTTGTTTGGATGGTGACAACTTCTATTACAAGTGAACTTCCGTTGGTCTCTTTCAAACATTTGATTGCCCGGTTATGGTTTGTTGTTCCAATGCTCTTCATGGGTACTGCACTTTTTTCAAAACTGAAAAATATTAAACTGTTTTACTGGCTCTATATCATCGCATTTATTATCGTGATTGTCAATACCTCAATCAACCACGCAGCTTATGGATTTTCCGAAAAAGGAGCCAATTGGTCGATGGCTCCTTTCTTTAACGATCATACGGCTTATGGTGTCATGTTGGCCTTTTTTATACCCATATTAGCTGGCTTCTCGCTTACCAATATCTATCGTGTTCCGGTTCGTTGGGTTTCATTCCTTCTATTGATTCTTTTTAGTATAGCCCTACTATTGTCGTATTGCCGTGCCGCCTGGTTTAGTGTTGCTGTTTCGGCTATGGTGTTTCTACTTATTGCTTTTCGTATCAGACTAAAGTGGATCGTATTGGCCGGGTTCATCGTTATTGGTGGGTTTTATACCTATCAGCAAGAATTGATGGATCGGTTGGTGAAGAATAAGCAAGAGTCATCGGCCAATTATATCGAACACATTGAGTCGATCTCGAATGTGTCGTCAGATGCCTCTAATCTCGAACGAATCAATCGTTGGCACAGTGCGATACGACTTTTTTCGGAACGACCCAATCTGGGTTGGGGCCCCGGAACCTATCAGTTTGTATACGGTCCCTACCAACAAGCTCGCGAAAAGACAATCATCAGTACTGATCTGGGTGAGCGAGGAAATGCCCATAGCGAGTACCTTGGTCCTTTGGCTGAAAGTGGCTGGCCGGGATTGTTGGGCGTTCTTGTTCTCTTCTCCACTATTGTGTTTTATGGAATTAAAGTTTATCAGAAGGCTGCACTGAAAGAAGTCAGACTATTGAGCCTGTTTACGATCCTCAGTCTCATCACCTACTTTGCACATGGTTTTATGAATAATTTTCTGGATACCGATAAATCGGCTATTCCTTTCTGGGGTTTCACCGCCATTATCACAGCACTCGATCTTTATCATAAAGATTAAAAACTTGAGCAGGTTCTTATTATCTTTGCAAAATGAAAGATAAGCTGTTTGGAATGACATTGCTGCAACTTAAAGAAGTTGTTAAGCAATTAGGGTTGCCTGGATTTGTAGCCACACAGATTGCCGATTGGTTGTACAAAAAACAGATCACCTCAATAGAGCAGATGTCGAATCTCTCGTTGAAAGCCAGGAATCTGCTCAGCGAAAATTATGATTTAGGACTTGAACCCCCCATCAAAGAGCAAGTATCCAAAGATGGCACCAAAAAATATCTTTATCCCGCCAAAGTAGGGAAGTTTATAGAAACCGCCTATATCCCAGATGAACACCGCGCCACCCTTTGTGTCTCTTCACAGGTCGGCTGTAAGATGGGATGCCTCTTTTGCATGACCGGTAAACAGGGATTTCAGGGCCATTTGTCAGTAGGTGAGATACTGAATCAACTACATAGTCTGCCCGAACGCGAACAAATTACCAACATGGTCTACATGGGAATGGGTGAACCTTTCGATAACCTTGAAAACGTATTGACCAGTCTTGAAATACTGACCTCATCATGGGGTTATGCAATGAGCTCGAAGCGGATTACCGTTTCTTCAATTGGAATCATTCCGGGGATGAAAGAATTTTTACATCGTAGTGGTTGTCATCTGGCTATCAGTCTGCACACTCCCTTTGATGATGAGCGTAAACAGTTGATGCCGATACAGAATGTCTATCCTATTAAAGATGTACTCGCAGAGATTCGTACTTATCCGCTCGAACCGCAACGGAGGATTTCGTTCGAATACATTATGTTTAAAGGTGTCAACGACACGCCTCGGCATGTTCGAGAACTCATTCGTATCCTTTCAGGAATAGAGTGTCGTATCAATCTGATTCGTTTTCATCCCATTCCCGGTACACCATTGGAGGGATCCGACGAGGCAACCATTGCTCATTTTAATCAGGCATTGAATCAGAAAGGTATTATTACCACCACTCGTGCCTCCAGAGGACTGGATATCTATGCCGCATGTGGAATGCTCTCTACCAAAGCGTTGGTAAAGAAAGATGAGGTAGATTGATATTATAGAGCCACATGGCTGTAAGTATCTACAAAAAAGTCGACTAATGCAGATTACAAATCTACACTAGCCGACTTTTTAAATTCAGCAATCGATTTTTATTCCGTACAGGCAATGATACCTTTTAAATAACCGATTGATTCAGCAACACCTGCTAGTGGGTCTTTACTGTCTTTCTCGAATTCCAGGCTACAAACACCACTGTATTTTATCTTTTTCAGTGTCTTCACAAACTTTGGGAGATCTATTACACCTCTTCCCATTTCGACCGTTTTTCCGGCTTTCGTTGCTTCAGAAACATCTTTGATGTGGATATCGAAGATACGACTCTTGTAACGTTCAATGTCAATACTTGGATCTTGTCCATCGCGTTGTGTATGGCCAATGTCGATACAGATTCCCATGCGGGCATCCATATTCTTGATATGATTCCATGTGTCAGTAGCATTAGGATAAAGTGGATTATCAGGGCCATGATTATGAATAGCCGTTCTGATGTTCGTTTCTTTCACCTTTTGCTCAACATAACCTAATAACTCGTAGTTAGGGGCGCAAACAATCAGGCTTACACCTACCTTTTTAGCATAGTCGAAAGCCACGTCGACCTGTTCTTTGGTTTTCATGTAGATTACACCAACCGTGTAGAGCGTAATTCCACCGGCAGCAAATTTAGCTTTCACAACATCGATTTCTTGTTGTGTACTTGTTTGTGGTAATTGAATATCTTTAATTGAAAGGTTTGTTACACCTACCTTCTTCATTAAATCAATCGATTGCTCTACAGATAAATCTTTAAAAGTGTATCCTGCAATACCAATCTTAAAGAGCGGTTCGGCCTTTTTAGAGGACTGAGCATAGCTGCTAGAGGTTAATAATGAGGTGAATAAGGCAAATAGAAAACATACTGTTAACGTCTTGAATGAGGTTCGTTTTGTGTTCATTGGGTTTATTTGGTTAGGTTGACTCAAAAATAGTAACTTTATTAATAGATCATACTGATTTAAGATTGAAATCTTAACGAATTAATATTCTACGAACATGATAAACGGATCATAAATAGAATTGATATTAAAAGGGAGTATCCGGTTTTCTTACGGTTTATTTAGGGTTTTCTTGGGGTTTTCTTGGGGTTTATCTGCGGTATTATACCCTAAACAAACCACAAGAAAACCATAGATAAATTATATTAAAACCGTTAGAACCCTTTGATCATAACATGAACTTACTGTCGGCGTATGATTTATTTTGGTAAAAAGGATCATAATGAATGCAATAATTTGTAAGATGGGTATTTGATACTATTTGCAATCATAAAAAGATCTCTATAGGAGCATATTGTCAGTTTTGTGTAACTATTTGAAAATATTTTTAAGTGGACAGTTATGTTTGAACATTTGTATATTTGTGCAATTTTTTGCATCATTGCAAAAAAAAATCACTTCATATTATTTATGCACAAAGATTCTTATATAGCAAGTGAAGACGCTGTCTTATGGGAAAAGCTTCGGAAAGGTGATGAAAATGCCTTTTCAACGTTATTTGTGCGTTTTTATCCTGAGTTATATGGCTATTCTTTAAAACTGACGAAAGATGAAGCGCTTTCGCACGATATTATCCAGGAACTCTTTGTTAATATCTGGCAGTCATATAGTCAGTTAAAACCTATTGAATCGTTGAAACCTTTTCTTTTAAGGTGTACAAAGAATTTGATCATTGATTACTGGCGAAAAATAAAAACAATAGAAAGAACACATCAAGGTATTGAAAAGGATGAAATAGTCTTTTCGCATGAGGATTTTCGAATTAGTAATGAAGAAACCGCTGCGCAAACGGCCAAAGTCCTGGCCTTGCTAAATACATTGCCCGATAGGGTTAAAGAAGCGATATACCTGCGTTTCTTTACCGGATTAAACTATACCGAAATAGCTCGTGTAATGGACGTTAATGTCCAATCGGCACGTAACTTTGTTCATCGTGGTCTCCAGCAGATGAAAGATGTTTATCTGGTTTTTCTTGCAGCCGTTCCTTATGCATTACAAGGATAAAAATTAGTTTCTGAAGAGAACATTGAAATTTTTTTAAAAAAGTCACATTTTTTTGAGTATAAAATCTTTTAACGTACGTGTAGTATGAAAATGATTTTATAACACAACATTAATGTGCCATGATAGATTATACCCAATGGGATATCGAAGATTTTATTGATAATAAATCGTTCCTTCATTATGTATTGAAGGACAGCTCCCATGATGTTGAAACATGGGAATTTATCATAGAAAGCCATCCTGAAATAAGATCCAAGGCAGAAAAGGCTGCCCAGATTTTAGAATTACTATCAAGGGCTCAACTGCCCGATCCCGGAGATCTTCAAAAAGAATTAAATCATTTTAAAAGCCGAATGATCTTAACAGGAAAAAAGAATTTGACATGGACTGATTTGGCTGTTCGGACTATAAAGAAAAGTTTACCCTATGCTGCCTCCATTTTGCTTCTCGTCACAATAGGACTTGGAATACAGATGTTTTTTGGGAATTTGAATAATAATCAACTTTGTAAGACGATTGTAGGGAAAGGACAAAAATCGATTGTGATATTACCCGATAATACAAAAGTATGGTTGAATTCGGAAAGCGAACTTACTTATCCAGCAAACTTCGGAAAGAATAAAAGAGAAGTTTCGTTGATAGGTGAAGCTTATTTTAGCGTTACACACGATCATGAGCATCCTTTTTTAGTTAATACTGCCGAAATAAAAATAAAGGTTTACGGTACCGAATTTAATGTAAAATGCTATAAAGACGAACAAATTGTAGAAACCACACTGATAAAAGGGTCTTTAGGTATATCACGGAAGGAAAGGAGTGAAGAGAGTGAGATAATGCTTAAACCGAATGAACAGTTTGTATATTATAGAAAAAATAGTATAGTTTCTAAAGTTATTGCAAATAAGGAAGATGAAAAGACGGATCTCAAGCGGAAAGCCGATGAAAGTGTTCTTGTTAAAACTAAACCTCATTTAATACAGAATTTAAATCCTTATCCGATTACAGCATGGAAGGAACAACGTTTAGTATTTACGAATGAGTCTTTTTCAGAACTGGCAACGAAACTTGAACGTTGGTATGATGTAAAAGTAATTATCGAATCTCAAAAAATCAGACAATACAGATATAAGGGTACGTTTGAAAATGAGACGATTGAGCAGGCTCTTAGTGCATTAAAGTTGGCTACACCATTTAATTTTATAATTGAAAAACGGACCGTTTATATTACTGAATAATAAAAAAACAGATTTTTAAAACTCAAATCATATATGCCTATGGAAGAGGAATAATAGCAAAAAAAACCGGAAACTGTTGACGCAGTCTCCGGCTGTTAATCGATCAAACCTACTGCCTCGCAATTGGAAAGAAGGAAAGTAGTTATAAACTAATTGTTTGATAAATCATTACAAATTTATGAAAAATTTAAAACGATTTCTAAAAAAAAGTAGAAGCACAAACCAAATTCTATTGACTATGAAAATATTTACATTTTTTCTTTTGGTGTGCATAATTCCTGCTACAGCTGGTAAGGCTTACTCGCAGGATAAAAAAATCACGTTAAATGAAAGAAGTATTAGTCTGGATAAGCTGTTTCAAAAAATCGAAGAAGTGTCAGACTATCGCTTTCTATATAGAACTACCGGATTTACAGATTTAACTCAAAAAGTAAACATAAATGCTCAGGACGAAAAATTAAGCAGTGTACTGAATACTGTATTAGCGAACGTTGGCATTAATTACACACTGGTAGGAACCAATCTAATTGTTATTTCTCCCGCACCCGAGCAAAAGCAACTGAAGGTTACTGGAAAGATTACAGACAAAAGTGGTCAACCGCTGACCGGGGTAACCGTTTCTGTTAAAGGTACAATAAAGGCTGTCGTCACTAATGAAAATGGTATTTACTCGATTAATCTTACTTCTAAAGAAAATGTTTTGGTATTCACTTTTATAGGGATGAAAAGACAAGAAATAAGAGTTGATGGTAAACCCATGATCAATGTTGTTCTTGAAGAAGAGAGTATTGGATTGAATGAAGTTGTGGTTGTAGGTTATGGTACTGAATCGAAAGCTAAATTGATCAGTTCTGTTGCAACGCTGAAAACTAAAGAGATCATTAATACGCCCTATACTGATATGGGTGCAGCTTTGGCAGGACGAATTGCCGGAGTTATTGTACAAAGTCAGGGTGGTGAGCCTGGAACGACTCCATCAATCTCTATTCGTGGTGGAGGTGATCCTTTATATGTTATTGACGGGATCGTAAAAAGTAATAGCGATTTTATTGCTTTATCAAAAGATGACATTGGTAGTATCAGTGTTCTGAAAGATGCTGCGGCAACTGCTGTTTATGGAGCAAGAGCTGCTAATGGTATTATTCTGGTTACTACAAAGCAAGGTGGTTATAAAGAGGCTTTTCATATAACTTACAAAAACAGTTTTGCAGTCAATACACTGTCTCAACCAATCGACTATATTAATTCATACAATTATGCACGGACAGCAAATGATATAGCTCAGGCAAATGGAATGGGACCGTTCTATGCATATTCGCAAAAGGTCATGGATACTATTAAAAATAATCTAAACCCGAGCAGATATCCGAATACGAACTGGTTCAAAACATTGATGAATAAATTTGCACCTCAACAGGATCAGTCATTATTGCTTTCAGGTGGAAGTGATAATACAAAATACTATGTAGGTGTTGGTTATCTAAATCAAGGAACTGAGTATAAATTTGACGCATATAAATTTGCACGTTATACCTATCGTTCGAATGTTACTTCCAAATTTGATAATATCGGATTAGAGGTGTCTCTGAATTTGAATGGAAATATTTCTAATAAGAAGAGCCCAACAGAGATGCCACATAAAGAAGCCGTGCATCCATTGGATCAACCTTACAATAAAGATGGGACAATCTCTGATTTAACAGATCATCCTTTAGCTGATATTGGCCCAGGTTCTGGTTATCAAAAAGGCGACACTTATGTTAACGATGGAAGTCTGACCTTAAACTGGACTGTTCCAGGTATTAAAGGATTGAAATTGAAAGCGCTGGGAGATTATACTACGAACAATTATAGCTTTGATGCTTTCTATACATTGGCTCCACAGTATGATGAATTAGGAATACAAAGAGTAAACTCTGCTCCTTCTAAATATCAACAATATTCAAGAACGCTATCTTATAATTTTGAAGGACAAGTTGACTATACCCACTCTTTTGGCAAGCATAATATGAACCTCACGCTGGTATCAACAACCAGTGCCGGAAGTAATAACTGGTTTGATGCAGGGAGAAAAGATTTTATGTCATCAGCTGTTGATCAGTTGTTTGCAGGATCAAGTGGTACAATGACAAATAATGGTAATGCCAGTAAATGGGGCAGACAAGGTTATGTTGGTCGTGCTAAATACGATTATAACAATAAGTACATTGTTGAACTAAGTGGCAGATACGATGGCTCTGACAATTTTCCAGTTGGAAAACGATGGGGATTCTTTCCTTCTGTAGCATTAGGATGGACTGTTTCTGACGAGAATTTTTTTGCAGTAGTAAAAGAAAATAAAATCTTTGACAACTTTAAAATTAGAGGATCATTTGGAACTGTAGGAAATGATAACGTTTCCAGATATGCATATATACCTTCATATAACATGAATTCACAGGTATATGTTTCGGGTGGACAGCTTCTAAATGGATTTTCAGAGGGCGATCTTACCAGCGATAATTTAAGCTGGTACACTACCAAATCATATGATTTGGGTTTTGATTTTGCTACACTAAATAGTCATCTAACAGGATCATTTGATTATTTTTATAGTAGAACAACTGGATATTTAACCAGTCCTGCTTCCAGATATGTTGATCCATTAGGAAAAAGCCTTCCATTGATAAAATCAAGTGCGGCGTACAGAAAAGCAGGTTATGATGGAAATATCTCCTATAATGATAAAATAGGAAAGGTTTCTTATGGTGTAGGATTCAATATGACCTATTATAATTCTCTTTGGGAAAAATCAAATGAAGACAGTGTTTCTTTGCTAAACCCATATACGAGATCGCAAGGATCATTGGAAAACTATTATAGCAGTATGTATACCTCTTTAGGATTCTACCAATCATATGATCAGGTGATGAATAATCCGCGAAGAATTGGTTCAACATCACTGGCTCCGGGAGATATAATGTATAAAGATGTTAACGGAGATGGGAAGATTGACCAACAGGACTTTAGAAAACAAGGAAACAGCACTTCGCCTCATTTTGTTTTTGGAGTTACTTTAAATGCTGAATATAAAGGATTCAAATTCAATGCGCTTGTTCAGGGAACCGGGAAAAGAGATCTTTATATCGGAAGCCTGTTGCAGGCTCAGGATGGTTTGGGAAGATACAACTATAACTATCAGACAAACTATTGGACAACAAGTAATACCAATGCAATGTTTCCAAGACCTATCGCTTCAAGTGCGAATAGCAGTAACAATTATACAAGTTCTAACTTTTGGCTGATAAATGCACAATATGTCCGATTAAAAAGTATGAGCATTTCATATGATTTGAAAAAGAGTGTTTTAAGTAATTTGAAATGGGTTGATTCCTTCTCTTTATTTGTCAGCGGAACAAACTTATTGACATTCTCTCCTTGCAAAAAGTATCTTGATCCTGAAGCATGGGATTCAAACAACTTTGGCTATCCGATCAATTCAACCTATTCGATTGGTGTAAATGTGGGATTCTAATCATCTAATTTAAAAAATATTCAAATGAAAAAAATATTATTTCTCACTATTATCGGTTTCACTCTATTGCTAACCAGTTGCAATAAGGTGCTGGACACTAAGCCCCTTGATAAATATACCGAAGATCAGGTTTGGGGTAATGCAAGCATGGCAAAAGGATATATGAATACACTTTATGCTAATGTTTTAGGAATGTACACTGATTTATCTCAAGAATGTCTTACTAAAAATGCTCAAAACCAGGTTTGGGGCGGAAGTTATACTTCTGTAAAGGCAGAACAAATTGATAGGACTTATAACGCAGGTTGGGGACAATATGGAAATATCAGAAGCTGTAACCTGGCAATTTCCAAATTAACAGCATCTAAATTTGTTGAGACCGACAAAAATACAATGTTAGGTGAAGCTTATTTTCTGAGAGCAATGGTTAACTATTACCTTGTACAGCGATTTGGTGGTATCCAGCTTATTGACAAGGTTCTGACTCCGGATGATAATATGTATATTCCACGTGCTTCGATCAAAGAATCTTATGATTTTGTATTAAACGATATAAAACTCGCAGCAGAAAAACTGCCGGCAAGTAATGAAAGAGGAAGAGCTACAAAAGGCGCTGCTTACGCTCTTGCAATGCGAGTTGCATTGCAAGGTGGAGCTTATCTGAATGATAATTCATATTATCAACAAGTTATCAGTAATGGTGATCTGCTTTTTGCATTGAATAAATACTCGCTGGATTCTTATTTCAATTTGTTTAATACATTTGGTTCTGCAGTTGCTTCTAACGAACAGATACTAATCTTAGAACAGTCAAAAATAAATACAACTTTTGGGGGAACCCCAATGCAGGGACTTGTTACAAATGTTGATAATAGTTTAGGCAAATTATCATCAGCAGCCATGTCTAAACACCCTCTGGTTGAGTCGTTTGAAGGTTGGTGTAATTATGCTCCTACTCAGGATCTGGCTGATGATTATCTGGTAACCGATGCTGATGGAAAAGAGAAAGCATGGGATCAGACCTCATATGTTACTACAAAAAAGAATATTTATCAAAAAATTCATAGTAACAGAGATTTACGCTTCTATTCCACGTTTATTTATGATTCGTGTATGTATTTTAAAAATTTAGCATTTACCCGTGCCGATGGTAATGTTACTGCCCCCAGTCTTGGTGGTGGAGCTACTAATGGTTCTACAACCGGTTATTGGTTCCGCAAATATGTTTACTTCGATGCTAAGTTATGGTATGCTGACAATACTCCATATTGTTATTCAATATTGAGATTAGGTGAGGCTTACCTGAATTATGCAGAAGCAGCTATTAAATTAGGTAATGAAGCTAAGGCTCAACAATACATAACCAAAACATACCAAACACATGGCGGTTTTAGTAATTCAATTACTTCAACAGGTGTGGATCTGTGGATGGCTTATACCAGAGAACGTAATGTTGAAATGGTATTAGAAGGTGGAGATAGATATTGGTCTTTACTTCGCTGGGGTATGCAAAAATCGGGTGGAGCTGTAAATGGAAGTTATGTCACTGCAGGTTTTGTGATCCCTGAATTGAATGGGAAAATGAGAGCTATGTCAATTGATGCACAAGGAGTCAATTTTAATGTAGTGTCAATTAATGAAAAAGGAGGCAGTGCGCTTGTGTTCACACCCAAACGTTATCTGTTCCCGGTGCCATATGATCAAATTCAGAAGAATTCTAAATTGGTACAAAACCCGGGTTGGACTCAATAATTAATTTAAAAAAATCAGGATTATGAAAAAAATATTAGTTTATATGTTTCTTTTCTTTTCAATCGTTTCTTTATCAGGATGTTTGAAAGAAGGTTTGCCTGTGACAAATAACTCTAACCAAAAAGCAATTTCAGGATTTGATTTTGAATTTCGCTGGTTGTCGCAGGATACAGTTAGACAAAATGGACAAGTTGTCGACATAAGAACAGTATCTTCTGTTGCCAAATTGAATAACACCATTAAAATTACGAGTCGAGCAGATGGCAATGACACAATTTATTGTAAACTATCTATTCCCTCATCTGTTCCCACTAAACAGAGAATCAATGTGAAATTGACAAGTATTTGGGCTTATGCAGCTATTCCAAATGCAGCCAATATTGCACCACAAAATGGTTCACCTGAATTAGGCAAACCCGGTGATTTTTCTAAAGCAACGTCTTATAAAGTAACAGCGGCAGACGGATCATCTAAAACCTATACAGTTGTTGTGGCTCCATTGCCGGTTGTAAATCAATGGGAGGGATTATATCATTCTACAGGTCATTTTGACCATCCGACTTCTCCCCGAGATTTAAATTTGGATAAATACTTTACATCTGTTGATGCTTCAACGATTACAGGAGATCACTCTGACCTTGGAAGTAGTGGTTATACTATTACAATAAAGATTAATTCAGATAATTCTGTTGTCGTTACACAATATGCCAGTGGAAGTTTATTAGGTGAGATGGTGCCAGGTGCAGTTAATAAATATGATCCGGCAACCAAAACCTTTACACTTAATTATAGGTATATGGGTGGAAATGGATACCGCACAATCTCAGAAACACTTAAACTCAAATAATTGAGTGATTTAATAAATGAAAGAATCGTCATTAACCATTATTATAGTTAATGATGATTCTTTTTTTCTATTTATTCATTAGATATTGATGAGCTAAGAAAATAATTTATAAAAAACATTTCTTATAATGACTAACAATATTACTTACTCACACAATAAACAAAAAAGTATAAATATAAACAGGTTAATGTTCTTGTTTATGATTTATATAATACTCTTAATTTGTTCTGAGAATAAGATATTCGCTAGACAATGCTTTTATAAAAGTATTCCCGATACAGTGACTCTCCAGCCTGCAAAATTTAAACATGCATATCATCAGACGCTGGTTATGAAAATGATGAATGCTATTCCTGATGGGAAAGGTGGTTCTAAAGTGTTTATCAATTTTGAGAAAGCATTGAAACTGATAAAGGATATTGATAATATTACGTTGGGAGTACCCAAAATAATCTATCTCACAGGTTGGCAATATAACGGACACGACGATTTATATCCTGCTTTTTTTGAAGTAAATAAAGCACTGAAACGTCCACAGGATAAGGATGCCAAAGAAAGTTTGTTATGGTTGATGAGAGAGGCAAAGCAGTATCATACTACTGTGAGTCTTCATATCAACATGACTGATGCTTACAACAATAGTATGATGTGGAAAGAATATGTAGAAAATGATTTGATCTCAAAAAATGCGGATGGTTCCTTGATGGAAATTGGATTTTACAATAATCTTAAATCTTATCAGATTAATTATAAAAATGAATGGGAAAAGGGCTTTGCGCAGAAAAGAATAGATAGTTTATTGAAACTATTGCCACAGCTAAAAGAAGCAGGTACGATTCACCTTGACGCATGGATATCACGAGAGAGCAAGGGTCATAATGAGTCATTGTCTACAGAAAGGGAATATCAAATGAAAATTTGCCGGTATTGGCTAGAGCAAGGAATAGATCCTACCAGTGAATGGGTAATGGATTACATGACAGGGCTTATTCCATATTACTGGCACTTTAATCATAGAACACAAGCAGATTATCTGAACGTACCGGCAAATATTTGTACAGGCAGCCACATGAATCCGGATCTTCGCAATAGTGATTTCGGCCTCGAATTCCTCTTTGGAACCAGTATGTATGGAGAAAGACGCTTTCCAAGTGAGAACAATAAAATTGCAGATAATGAATGGGAAAAAGGATTTACAGAGGATTTCTTTTTGAATTTTCCACAGTACTACTATCTGAACGGATTGAAACGACTTCAGGTTACAGGTGAAAAGAAACAACGAGTAGCTTACTTTTCTGATGATGTAAAAGTATCGCTGGCTGATAGCACTGTAAAGAAAAACAATTTAACGCTACGGGATAAAAACACAATTTTCTTCCCTGTGGCATGGTTAAAGAACAACAGTTATGTAATATTTTCTACTACAAATCAAGTGGGAAGATCATTTGGTGTTCCTGCTGAATGGAAAGGTGTAAAAACAATAAGTGTTCAGAAAGTCACAGCGAATGGCCTCTCCGATCGTCGTGTTGTATCTCTTAAAAAAGGCAGTATATCAACTAGTATCAATGGAAATACGCCTTTACTTCTTACTCCGGTGAAATTATAAAAATGGAAAGATCATTATGAGAAATTACTTACTCATATTTTCAATAATCTTAAATCTAATTATTGGTTATAGCAGTCATGCACAACCTCATGTCATTATAGAGCAGGGTGATGGTTCGTGGAATTTTTTGGCAATTCCTCGTCCTTCTCGTTCAGATATTGCTTGTGATGCTAAGAGTACTATTGTAGAGAATGAACCAGAAATATCAGGCTATTCTCACACCAGTTTACACAATGATGTTTTGCCTTGGAAAGGTAAACTGATTCGTTAATTAAAGTTCAGAATGATAGTATCTTATTGATGTTTTTTAATAACAACACTTATGAAAAAGATAATTATTATTGCCTATATCTGGTTATTTATTCTTCCTTTTTTTGGATATGCAGAAAAAGGAATCCATAAACAACCCATGCAACAGCTCTGGTCGATGCCGGGTATACAGGAAGATACATTATTCTCTGGAAACACAATCAGTGTAACTGATTATGGTGCAAAACGGGGGAGTTTTGAAAATGCAGAACCCGCAATAAAAAAAGCTATTGAGGCTTGTAAAAAGAACAATAAAGCAAGATTAGTATTTCCAAAAGGGCGTTATGACTTCTGGCCTGAATATGCCGAAAGGCGAAACTATTTTATTTCAAATACCTCTTCGGAGATGGAATGCCCATCGAAAATAAAAACAATCGGACTTTTATTTGAAAACATTAAAAATCTTACGATTGAAGGAAATGGATCATTATTCGTGTTTCATGGTAAAATGATCACCTTCGCTTTAGATCATTGTGAGAATATCCATTTACAGAACATTCAGATGGATTTTGAACGGCCAACTATGTCTGAAATGACTTTTAGGGAGGTCTCCGATACAGCCATCACTGCTGATATTAACCCCGATTCGAAGTACGCAATTGTTAATAATAGGTTGAGATGGTATGGAGAGGGTTGGGGTATGGAAAATTTCCATGCAATATTGGTAAACCCTGAAAAAGGGACAGCTTTTTACAGCTCTTGGTCTCCGTTTCACAAAGCAAAGGCAGTCACTATTGCTACTAATCAGGTTCACTTTACAGGAGATTTCAAAAAAAACAGTTTTCATTCTGGAGAAGTACTTTCTGTTCGTGACCCTATTCGCGACCAGGTTGGTGCATTTATCAATCTATCGAAAAATATTAATCTAAAAAATGTTTCGATGCACTATATGCATGGGTTGGGGATTGTAAATCAGTTTTCTGAAAATCTGCATTATGACAGTGTTTTTGTAATGCCACGTCCAGAAAGTGGACGAGTGATAGCTGCATTTGCAGACTGTATACACTTTTCGGGATGTAAAGGACAAGTAACTATCGAAAACAGCCGATTTAGCGGATCACATGATGATCCGATCAATGTCCATGGTACACACCTTCAGGTTACAGAAATTATCTCACCAACTATTTTGAAAATTCGATTTATGCATCCGCAGACCTATGGCTTTGAAGCTTTTTTTGCGGACGACTCTGTTGCATTTGTTCATTCGTCGAAACTTCAGATCTATGGATCCAACATCGTTGCTTCAGCAAAACTGATCTCGGAAAATGAGATGCAGATTGAATTTGTAAAGCCTGTTCCCCGGGATATAGTTGTCGGGGATTGTCTGGAAAATATTACTTGGACACCTTCTGTTGTTATACGTAATTGTCGGTTTGAAAGAACCAATACGCGTGGATTGCTTATCACTACCCAAAGGAAAGTATTAATAGAGAATAATGAATTTATTAAAACGGGGATGCATGCTATACTGATAGCCAACGATGCCTCAAGCTGGTATGAATCGGGTCCGGTACAAGATGTTACAATCCGGAATAACATCTTTGATAATTGTGGTTATAACTCAGCTCCTGATAATTTTGTGATAGCTATTGCACCGGAGAACCACGAAATGGTTTCTGGATATATCGTGCATAGAAATATACGTGTTGAAAACAATGTATTTAAAGTTTACGATTTTCCAATCCTGACGGCACGTAGTACTGAAAATCTTATCTTTAGTAATAACAAAATTATTCGTACTGGTTTTATGAAACAACAAGGAGGTTCTCGTCCTCAGTTTAATCTGAATGCTTGTAAAAAAGTTGAAATCAAAAAAAATCAGATTGAGGGGTTTGATGCTGTCACGGTTCGTCTTGAAAATATGATTGTAAAAGAGCTTTCTACTGATATTTCAGTTGAAAGAGTGCACACAACTACTAAATAATCAGAGATCTTGTTCAATGAATTTTAAATGTGTGAATATTAATAAATTGAAGAGTGTACTCCCACTTTGCATAGTACTGTTGGTCTGTTCTATGAATAAAGTTTCTGCTGGACACTACTTCCCTAAAAGTCTTTTTGATACGATCTTTATTTCGTATCAAAAAGATCAAAAAGCATTCATTCCCCGGCATCATCAGTATCACCAAACCCTTACCATCAAACTATTCATGTCACAGGCATTGTTTGACGGTAAGCTTAAACGTGAAGACAATGGACAATCGGTGCTGTATTTGAATTATGATCAGATACTAGATGTTATTCGTAAAATAGATAACCTTACTTTAGGGATTCCAAAGATAGTATATCTGGTTGGATGGCAATATAATGGACATGATTCGAAGTACCCAGCATGGTTTGAAGGAAATAAAATACTGAAACGATCTGTTGATACGACCTCTTTAGAAAGTTTGAAGTGGTTGATGAAAGAGGCTGATAAATATAATACTACGATTAGTTTACATCTCAATATGTTTGATGCATATAAGGATAGTCCTCTCTGGGAAACGTATCTTAAAAATGATATTATCGCTAAAAATACTGACGGCACTTTACGCGAGGGCGAATGGGGTTATCCAATTAGTTATGCTCAGGAATGGAAAACCGGATATGCTCAAAAAAGAATTGATAGCATTTGTAAACTCCTACCATTGCAAAAAGCAGGAACAGTACATATTGATGCATTTCACACCTGGCCTCCTATTCCTATTACTGATGAAAAAGGAAACTATCATGTCGATTTAGAGAAGGGGCCTATTAGTCCATATCTGAATTTCACTGTGAAAGATGAAACGGAGGCACAGAAAAATATTTTCAAATATTGGGCATCGAAAGGAATTGATGTAACCAGTGAGGGTGTTGATTTCTTGAGGGAGTTGACTTTTGAAGGTTATCAACCAATGGCATGGAATTTCGATGGTGGACTTAATAATTATTTAAAATGGCCTGCCTCATACTATTGTGGGGGGAAAGATAATAGCATATGGGGTAAATTATTTGGAGCCAGTATGCAGGGTGAAGATATTGTGAAAAAGGATAAGGTTAATCTGACTGGATTTAAAGAGGATTTTTGCCTGAAAACAACTATTTGGTATTATCTGAATCGGTTAACCCGATTATTTGTTTTGAATGGTAATGAGTATAAAGCTGTTCAGTTTTCTGAGAATGTCAGGACATCCTACTCAAAAGGACTCTACAAAGTAACTCAAGATAATGTAACATTTGTTGAAAATGGTGATATACTAATTCCTGCATTATGGATTGATGGTGAAAGTCTGATTGCTTATAGCCAAGATGGATATGAAAACAAAACATGGGATCTTCCTAAGCGGTGGTCTGATATAAGAAAGGTAAAGGTTCTGCGAATTACTGCTGAAGGAAAAAAATATATTGGAATAAGAAAAATTAAGGATGGAAAATTAACATTAGCATTAGCTAAGGATGAAATGATACTTATTAAACAATATCAATAAATCAACTTCTCATGAACGCAATAATCAAAAATATATGAATCCATTTAGGCTAATTTTAACTGTATTATTGTTTTATATTAGTACAGGGTATGCACAGCAAGTTAAAGTCCTTTCTTGGGGTGACCAAGGTAATGGTATGTATAAAAATCCCATTATTAATGGTGATTATTCTGATCCTGATGTGATACGCGTGGGCAGTGATTATTATTTGATCACTTCAACTTTTCATTTGAGCCCAGGTATTACGGTATTACACTCAAAGGATTTAGTGAATTGGAAAATAATTGGACATGCGATTACTGACATTGCTTATATTGATAGTATTTATTCTGCCAATAAAATGGGAGAATATGGTCATGGTGTTTGGGCTCCTGCTATCAGATATCATGATGGCAAATATTGGATATACGTTTTTGATCCTGCTTTTGGGTTGTTTATGACGACGGCTACTAATCCAGCCGGACCCTGGGAACAAGTACATCAGGTTTTCAAAGCGAAAAACTATGATGACTGTTGTCCATTTTGGGACGAAGATGGTCAGATGTATTTGTCGTGTGCAAATTTTGATAGAGGTTGGCCAAATGATTATGATATTAAATTATTTAAACTTACTGCAAATGGCAAGCATTTACAAGATTCAGGAATTGTCATACATAAAGGGCCTGTGGCAGAAGCAACCAAAATGTATAAAATAAACGGATGGTATTATATTCTTTATTGTCAGGATTTTAAAGATACACATAGAGCACAGATGGCGATGCGTTCAAGGAATATTTATGGTCCCTATGAACATAAACGCCTTTGTCAGGAACGAGGGATGCAGTCTAAGGATTTTGGTAATAATGCAGCTCAAGGTGGATTGGTACAAACTGAAAAAGGGGATTGGTTTTTTTTGCATCATTGGGCAGTGATGTCAAACCCCATGGGCCGTACTCTCGCAATGGCTCCTGTTACATGGATTGACGATTGGCCAATAATCGGAAAAGTTGAAATTGATGGTGTAGGTAGCATGGTATTGGAGGGGAAGAAGCCAATTTCTAATTTTCCTATTGTTCGTCCACAAACTAACGATGAATTTAATACTAGTTCGTTAGGGCTGATGTGGGAATGGAACCATTCGCCCCGTAATGACAAATGGTCCTTGATTGAACGAAAAGGATTTTTACGCTTATATGCTTCTCAACCGTTACAGAAAGATGATTTCTTTAAAGCATCCAATACACTTCTGCAACGAGTAATGGGTAGCAAATATGGAAATATTACTACTTGTATCGATATAAGTAAAATGACAAATGGACAAAGTGCTGGACTCTGTGTTGTCAGTAAGAATCTTGGCTTATTAAAGATTGTACAAAAAGATAATAAACGATTCATTCAAACTTATACTAACGCTAGAAATCAGAATGGAAAATTAATACCAACCCATAAAGTTTGGTTAAAAGCGATATCAGAAGATAATACGTATCAATTTTATTACAGTTTTGATGGCAAAAAATTTAAACTTGCAGGAGAAAAATTCAAATTAGACGATTGGTGTAATTGGAGAGGAGTGGAGATTGGTCTTTTTTGTTGGAACAATGATGCTTCTTCAGGATATGTTGATATAAATTGGTTCAGGTATGATTACAAGTAATTTTAATTTCTTTTGAAATTTAGTAGGATAATGGTATTCACTCTTTGATAAATTCTATATTTACTACTTTGATGTAAAAATGGTAGCAAAACAAAATTCTTTTATTATGGCTTATATATTAAAGCATAAGAATATATTACTACTGATATTGTTAATATTCTCAACTTGTGTAAGTGCAAGTCCAATTGTCACTGATACGACAGTTGCTTATAAAAATGCCAAAGTAGTTATAAATAACAACAGAATTACTGTATTCACCGGGAAGCTAGAACGAACCTGGAATTGGACGGGAAAGGGACTACAAACAGTAAGCATTAAGAACCAAAGTACCGGAAAAGAATATGGGAAAACAAATGTAAACTATCAATGCGACTGGGATCTGCCCGGTGCAATTAGCGATGCCTCATCAGCAGAACTGGTTGATGTGAACGTGACAGAAAGTGACGATGAAGGCTTTTCAAATAAACACCTGCAAGTCATCTCGACCATAAAATATCCTGCATCAAAAATAGAGATACAACATGTTATCTGGGTATATCCAAATGCTCCAGGCATACGCACCCAATTACGGGTAAAAGCATTGGAGGGCTATTCTTCAAAAGGACTACCCGATAAGGAAGGAGAAAGAATGGATTGTGGATACAAGATAGCAGTACCTAGTGCTAGAAGCGAGTATCTTCCACTCAACTTTAATATTGAAAATACCCGTCGTTACTGGGGGTATTACAATAATCCCGGAGGTAGACACGACCCTAGCCGTGATATGTTGGAAGAGACAGTAGTAACCGGTTATCCCTTGTTCTTAACAGAAGATAATAACTGGGCAAGTGGATTGAGTGTAGAATACAATAAAGGAGAAAATGGAATTTGTGTGGTGAAAGAATCCCCCAAATGTGTAAACCAACAAGCGCATAATACCGGAAGTTATTATGCGGGTCCGAATGGACTTGCTGTAACCGGATGGGGACTTACCCCCGATGAAATCGTGACAGATCGTTACCGGGAATGTTGGGCCACATGGACCATCGTGTGGACAGCAGGCAATGACGGAATGCAGATGGCACTTAAGCAATTCGATAGAGCACGTTACCCGGTATTTCCTGAAAGAGATATGTTCATATTAAGCAATACCTGGGGGCCGGCTGATCCTGATGGCGCAAGGTTTACCGAAGAAGACTATTTGATGAAAGAGATACCTGCATTGTCAAAACTCGGCATTGATGTAATGCAAATAGATGATGGCTGGCAAAAAGGAGGCCGTTTTAATGACGCACATGGATTTACTCCCAAATATAAAAATGGATGGAGGGATATAAAAGCAGAAGCTGATAAATACGGGTTACGCTTTGGCTTATGGGTTACAGCACAATTGTCTACAGTCGAAGAACTAAATAAGAATGTAGATGAACTAGGTTTTGTATCATGGAAAGCAGATTTTGACCATCTGGCGAGCCGAAGCGATTACGAAACAAGAATAAAGAAATACCGGGAAGTGTTGAAACATGCCTGGATGAAGACTCAATTTACCCTATGTCCGGAATATGATGATCCTCGTTATGGCTGGTATTATTGTAAGGAATATGGAAGCATCTATTTTCAGAATCTACAGGAGAGTTTACCAGCTCACCTCACCATGGTTCCATACCAAGTTTTACGGCAGCATTGGTTGATGGCAAAATATTTCAACAGCAATAAACTACAAGTGATGCTGCAAAACCCAAAACGAACTAACCCCGAGCGAAGTGATGCACCGCAATACAGTCACTCATATTGTTTCGCAATGGGCGTGCCCTTTGTTCCCTGTTTCTTTCAAAGTGCACAATATCTGGATGTACAGGGACAGGAAGAGCTACAGCATTTTATTTCCCTCTATAAGAAACACCGTGAAGCCATTTTTAACTGTTACACATTTCCTATTGGAGATAAACCTGATAACCAGAGCTGGTCAGGATTTCAGATGATAAACGAGAATGAAAAAAGCAACAATTACATTTTATTATTCAGAGAATTGCATAATAACCAGACACAAAAGCGAGTACAATTAAAACT
Source organism: Bacteroidota bacterium (assembly GCA_013390605.1). Taxonomy (GTDB): domain Bacteria; phylum Bacteroidota; class Bacteroidia; order Bacteroidales; family Cfx3-03; genus Cfx3-03. Next base: position 875,452 of record JACAUB010000001.1, read on the forward strand.
GCTTGCAGGAAAGAAGATTAGGCTAACCAATATTGAAACCGGGGAAAGCTGGATAAAAAAAACAGGTGCCGATGGGAAAACAAACTTCACAATAAAAGAACCGGGCAGCTATTTATTCCTTCAATATACTGTTGTGAAATAAAAATACAAAACTAAAAAACATTTCTGTACTGATGAAACGAACATGTTCTAAAAACATAAACACCGAATTAAATTTAATATGCGAGTTCCATCAGACCGTATTTAAAAATTATTTACTGATGAAAAGGTTAATCTTAACTCTCGTAATATCCTTAGTGGTTCTCTCATCCCAGGCTCAAGACAGCAGGCTTTTTCTTAATAAATTGAATATTCAATTAACCGCCCGGGTTCAATATTATAAAGAGAATAAAGTAGCAGAAGCATCAGCATTCAAGTTTAAGGAAAAGCAAGCTATCCTTCATAAATCAAATGCTACCTGGCAATGCGATGAGGTCAAAAGAGTTGTCAATAATAACTATTCAGATCTCACCTATTCCTTTCAACTTGTAAAAGGGAGTGCTACCGCAGCAGGAGTTGCAGTGAATTTTGCCTTTGATCGATGGGGAACAGATAATTATGTCATTATGCCAGCCGCTGTATACAATGGAAATCGCTTTGATGTGCTTAAATATAGTTATCCTCCTTTATTTAAGAAAGAAGATTACAGCGTTGATGCGCCCATTACCATTACCGATGTGCCGAGGTTGAATAAGTGCGAAGGAGAATCACGGTTAGATTTAAATACAGGAGATTTAAGCACTCCATCACTAGGTGTGTATTTTCCAAAACTAAAAAAAGGAATATGGATATTGACAGAACAGGCTACTGAATTAGGTAATAGTGTTTTGACACTGGAAGAGAACCAGAAGAGAACAAAAGCCGAATTTACTATTGCAGCACCATGTGTAAGAGAAAAAGTATATGGAATATGTCGGTTAACAGATTCAAACGAAACGGGTGTTGATTGGAAACAAGGCGATAAAGTAACAATAAAATGTAAGGTTTATATTTTCGGGAATATCAATTCACCGGCCGAACTAAACAAACAATTTCTTTCAATCCGCAAAAGTTTAGGTACCTCTATCTCCATCAATCAACTGCCTTTTAGTAAAGCGTTTGAACTTATGGAAGAACAACAAAACAGAGAGTATTGGGATGAAAAGAATAACTTTTATACGTTGGGTGGAGAGGGATGGAATATGAAATTTCAATTAGGCTGGGTAGGTGGATGTATGGTTACATATCCATTAAGTATGATCGGGCAACCATTATCGCGGGAAAGATCTTTGAAGAATTACAATAGAGTGATCACAGAAAGTCAGACTAAGAGCGGTTTTTATTATTCATGCAGTAACGGTACAGCATGGTGTAGTGATTGCTTTTGGAATCCTCATCCTGACAACTTATTATTGCTTAGAAAAGATGCAGATGCTCTTTATTATATTTATAAATATTGTTTATCCAAAAAAACAATCAATCCGAATTGGCAAATGCCAGAAGTATGGAAAGAGCCACTTAGAAAATTTGCTGATGCGTTTGTGACATTATGGAAAAAACTTGGACAGTTCGGTCAGTTTATTGATATAGAGACCGGAGAAATAAAAGTAGGCGGTAGCAATAGTGCTGCAATGGCAATTGGCGGATTAACATTAGCCTCTAAATTTGAAAACAGACCGGAGTTAATACAGGTAGCAAAAGCGGCAGCCCGATACTATTATAAGAATTTCACCATAAAAGGAGTTTCGTGTGGAGGTCCCAGTGAAATATTGCAAAATAACGATTCTGAATCATCTTTTGCCATGTTAGAATCCTTCATGGCACTATACGAGGTAACAGGTGAAAAGGAGTGGTTGAAATATGCTGAAGATGCGGCTGCTTTCTGTTCAACATGGATGGTTAGTTATGATTATAAATTTCCTTCAGCTTCTGTATTTGGCAAACTGGATATGAAAACAACCGGAGCTGTTTGGGCAAGTACGCAAAACAAGCATGGAGGACCCGGGATTTGTACATTATCAGGTGATTGTCTTTTTAGGCTATATAGAGCTACCGGGAATAAGCTTTATATAAACATGGTTCACGACCTTGCTCATAATATCATGCAATATATTTCACGAGATGACCGACCTATCAGCGATCAACATTCTGGATGGATTAATGAACGGGTTAATATGAGTGATTGGGAAGGGAAAGGACAAGTGGGCGGACTATTTCATGGAAATACCTGGGCGCAAGTAAGTGCAATGCTTACCGTAGCAGAAATCCCCGGAATCTATATAAACCCAGTGAAAGAAGAATTAGTGGTTTTTGACCATGTAGAAGCTTCGCTAAAGGAAAATCGGTTAACAATCTCTAATCCTACACAATTTGATGCAAACATAATTGTGTTTATTGATAAAGATCTATCTAAACCATATCCCCAAGGTTTTGTAAGCTCTTGCCCTAAGGTTTTCGTAAAAGCAGGAACAACAGAAGTATTTACTGTTAATGGTAATGAGTTGATTAAGAAATAAAAATTAATTTTTCATAAATGAAAAAAATATATTTAATGATTCTGTTGATCTTGATAAATATTTGTTTGCTTCAAGCTCAGAAAAGGAACTTAAATGATTACAATGTCAAATGGAGTACACCCGGAATTAATTCGCAGGGATCAATGCCATTAGGAAATGGTGATATAGGTGTAAATGTTTGGGTGGAAGGAAATGGAGATCTTGTTTTTTACTTGTCAAAAACAGATGCATGGAGCGAAAACGGACAATTACTTAAACTTGGAAAAATTCGGATAACCCTAAATCCAAATCCATTTAAGAGAGAATCATTTTCACAAGAATTAAAATTACAACAAGGAGAAATCCTTATAAATTACGGTCAGTCGAAAATTAGACTATGGGTGGATGCCAATCATCCCACACTTCAGGTAGACATTGTTAATAAGAAGCCTGTTAATGCAAAAGTTTCTTTTGAATCATGGAGAAAAAAACGACACCAGATAAAGGGTAAAGAGTCATTTTCACTATGGGGTATTGGAGAGTCATCATATGATAAAAATTGTGCAGGGAATATTTTTCAGGAACCGGATACGCTGGTTTCAACTACCCATAATCAGATTGTCTGGTGTCATCATAACAAATACTCTCATTGGAAAGATAATCTTGAATTAGAATCACTGGGCGAGTATACGAAAAACAATATCGATCCCTTGTTAGATCGCACTTTTGGAGCAATAATTGAAGCTGATGGATTTTTTAATAAAAATGATACTTTGTTAATCAGTAAGAACCCATCTAATTGTTTTCAAATAAATATTTATCCACTAACACAAATAGGTTCAATCAAATCATGGCAAGCTACCGTACTGAAGAATGTAGCTGATATTAAAAAAGTAGCTACAAAAAAACGATTGGAGAATCATTATGCATGGTGGTCGCAGTTTTGGAACAGAAACTATATTTATATTTCATCTAAAGATACAACAAATCGTAAACAAGCGGAGATAGTTACACAAGGATACATTTTACAACATTTTATCAATGCTTGTGGTGGACGTGGCAATTCACCTATCAAATTCAACGGGACAATTTTTACAGTAGATACGTATAATAGAACTGATGACTTTAAAGGAATAGATGCCGATTATCGTTCTTGGGGTGGTTGCTTCTGGTGGCAAAATACGCGTTTACCTTATTGGTCAATGCTCGTTTCAGGTGATTTTGAAATGATGAAGCCTTTGTTTGGTATGTTTTTAAACGATTTGCCTTTACGTAAATTAGCTACAGAAAAATATTACAAACATGAAGGTGCATTTTTTCCTGAAACCATGAATTTCTGGGGTACCCATGCCAATGGTGATTATGGTTGCAATAGAACAAGTCTTGCTGATGGATATACTACGAATCCGTATATCAGATACTATTGGCAGGGAGGACTTGAACTATCGTTTATGATGCTCGATTATTATTCATTTACCCACAGCAATAGTTTTGCCAAAAACACCTTAGTACCTTTAGTTTCGGAGATCCTTACCTTTTTTGATAAACATTGGAAACGGGGTACTGATGGAAAGATACTATTTTCACCAGCCATGTCACTCGAAACATTTCATAGAGCAGTCAATCCTTTACCGGAAATCGTGGGGATTAAAGCAGTTGCAGAAAAAATGTTAGCATTACCCAACACACTTATTAGTGTGACACAATGTCAACAATGGAAGCAACTAATCAATGATTTACCTGAAATACCCTTAAGGGTTGTCAATAACGATACGATTCTTTCACCGGCAGCTGAGTTTTATGATAAAGCCAATGTAGAAAACCCTGAACTCTATGCAGTCTTCCCCTACAGAACTTTTACAATAGGAAAACCCAATATTGAGTTGGCAAAAAGGACATTTGCAGTAAGGACGCATAAGGAAAATGGTGGTTGGCAACAAAATTCAATCCAGGCCGCGTACCTTGGATTAACGGACGAAGCAAAACGAATGGTGACCGAGAGTTTTTCGAACTGGGATAAGAGTTTCCGTTTTCCAGCTTTCTGGGGACCTAATTATGACTGGACGCCCGATCAGGATCATGGAAATGTAGCGATGATCGCTTTGCAGCGAATGCTTATTCAATATGAAGGTGATAAAGTGTATTTACTTCCTTCCTGGCCTAAAGAATGGGATGTACACTTCAAGGTTAATGCGCCCAATAATACGACTATTGACGGTGTTTATGAAGATGGAAAAGTGAAAAAAATGAAAATAACACCTAAGGACTCCAAAAATCAAATACAGATTTTAAACAGTGGTTTTACGATTAAAAATATTAAACAATGAAAACAAATAATCAATGCTGGATGGTCTTATTAAAAATAAAGTCTGATTTTGATATCTGCATGGAGAGAGAGTATATGGATGGTATAATCAGAGAATTATTGACTGGGCTCCCATTCATTTCTCAGTCCATAATGCAGCGTATACCGACAGTTTAATCCTAACAAGGTATTCAATTTAATTATAAAATGATATGAGAACAAAACTATTAATTCTACTAGCTGCAATTTTACTAACATTTCAAGGGATTGCACAAAAGGACTATTTGCATGAGAGCAAAACAGAGAAAACCAAACGGATGTTATGGTGGAAAGATGCAACCTTCGGTATGTTTATTCATTGGGGGTTATATTCAGTACCTGCCGGGCGATATCATGGAAAAGTTTCTAACCATGATTGTGCCGAATGGATCATGAATGATGAGAAAATCCCTATCAAAGAATATGAAACTTTTGCCACACAATTTAATCCTGAAAAGTTTAATGCTCAGAAGTGGGTGTCGATAGCGAAAAGAGCAGGTGTAAAATACATCGTCATAACATCAAAACATCACGACGGATTTTGTTTATGGGATTCTAAAGTATCGGATTACACAGTAACGAAAGCAACCCCATTCAAACGTGATATCTTAAAAGAGTTAAGTGTTGAGTGTAGAAAGCAGGGAATTCGTTTTTGCACATATCATTCTATTATGGATTGGCATCAACCCGATGCAAATGGGAATAATACTAATGATTGGGCAAAGTACAGGGAGCAATATCTGAAACCACAATTAGCCGAGATTATTCATAACTATCATCCTGCGGTAATGTGGTTTGATGGGGAATGGATCGATAAATGGACTGAAGATCAAGGAAAAGATCTGTATAACTTTTTAAGAAATTTAGATCCAAAACTCATTGTGAATAATCGTGTAGGAAAAGGTCGAAGCGGAATGCAGGGCATGAATAAAACTGATGATGCAGTGGGTGATTTCGGAACTCCCGAACAGGAAATCTTAGGGAAAGCAAGCGATCTGGATTGGGAATCGTGCATGACCTTAAATAAGTCGTGGGGATTTAAACAAGATGATCATAACTGGAAAGCGGCAGATGCACTCATTCAAAATATTGTTGAAATTGTAAGTAAAGGTGGAAATTATTTATTGAATGTTGGTCCAACTGCAGCAGGCGAGATCCCGGTAGAAAGTGTTGAACGACTTGATGAGATAGGAAAATGGTTAAAGAAGAATGGCTCATCTGTTTATGGAAATAAAAAAGGACTACCTAAAGAGAACTATGAAGGTTATTCTACTCTTTCAAAAGACGGAACCAGTTTATACCTTTTTGTTGACTCGAGATCTAAAGCAGCTGTAATTCTCAAAGGAATGAACAATAAATTCAAGTCGGTCAGTATACTTGGTAATAAAAGTCATGTGGATTTTTACAAATCAAAAAATGATTTATTAGTAACCATTCCGCAAAAAAATCTTGATAAGTATATAACAGTATTAAAAATACAACTTAAAAAATAAATTTGTGATTCCTTAAGTTAAGCAAAGATTTCCCCTTTCATTCTTGGAGGACTGAGATGAGTTGAATGTTATGGGTATGAGAAAATGAAATTGAACAAAATCAATATAATACTCAATTGCTTTAGCTATTCAGGTTCTTTTTTTTGACATAACATGCAACTACTATAAATGGAGATTTTGTAATTAGTAGGGCTGTCCTTATAAAAGGAAACTATTAAAAGTCTGATGATTTATTAAAAGCCAAATCAGAATTTGAAAAAGGAACTAAACGAATATTCAATAGCAGACAAACAATATTAAAAAAAAGTTGCAATGAAAACTATCTACGGAACAATTCTAACCAGATTCATATTTTATACAATACTAATTGTGATAATTTCTGGATCTATTTCAGCCTTTGCACAAGGTAAACAAAAAAACAATGACCAAGCTATTAAAAGAATGGGGGCTGTTAATGTCCAGTTGTTTGACGATAATTGGCTCTTCTCCCACGTTGGCTTACAGGCCGATGGTTCAACGATAGCAGAACCCGAAGGGTTGGAGAAAGCTGAAGTCAATGATGTTACATGGGAAAAACTTAATATACCTCATGATTGGGCCATAAAGGGGCCGTTTAGAATCGATCTTGCCGGCGAGACAGGCAAGTTGCCTTACAGAGGAATTGGTTGGTACCGTAAGTATTTCACTATTTCTGCTAAAGATGCGGGAAAGCAAATTTTTCTTGACTTCGATGGAGCTATGGCTTATGCAAAAATATGGCTCAATGGTCACTATATTGGAACATGGCCCTATGGATATAACTCTTTCAGGATGGATTTGACTCCATTTCTAAAATTTGGGAAGAAAAACTTAGTGGCAGTACGTTTGGATACTGAGAAATGGGAATCGCGTTGGTACCCGGGAGCTGGATTATATCGCCATGTTTGGATGGTGAAAACCAATCCGGTGCACGTGGGCCATTGGGGAACCTATATTACTACACCCGAAATTTCTAATGCTTCAGCAAAGGTAAAAATGGATGTAACAGTCGATAATCAAGAGAAGGCATCTATTGATGCAACGATACAGACTGCTGTTTTTGAAATAGATAAAAATAATAAACCTGGAGCTGAAGTTGCTGCATTCAATAAATCAGTGATTAAAATTGAAGCCGGAACAAGTAGTACAACATCTTTATACGCAACCATATTGAATCCTAAACGATGGGATATTATCTCTCCTAATCGGTATCTTGCTCAAACAACAATATCTGTGAATGGTAAAGTAGTAGATACTTATAATACTCCATTTGGAATCCGGTCTATAGAATTTACATCACGTAATGGTTTTCTGTTAAATGGGAGGAGAGTGGAGATTCAGGGAACTTGCAATCATCATGATTTAGGTGCATTGGGTGCTGCTATTAATACCAGTGCATTACACCGGCAGTTGACTATCTTAAAAGAGATGGGCTGCAATTCATTGCGCACTTCACATAATCCTCCGGCACCGGAATTGCTAGAACTGGCTGATCAAATGGGCTTTCTGGTTTGGGACGAAGCATTTGATTGCTGGAAACATGGAAAAAGAGAATGGGACTATAACAAACTCTATGATGAGTGGCACGAAAAAGATCTGCAAGCATTTGTTCATCGCGACCGAAATCATCCCTCTGTTTTTATCTGGTCTATCGGAAATGAAGTAATGGATCAACGTAATGTAGAGATGACCAAACATCTGGCGGATATTGTTCGTAAAGAAGACCCCACACGACCTGTTTCAAATGGATACAATGACCCGGATGGTGGTCGTGAAGTTGGGGCCGTTGTTGCATTGGATATCATGGGTGTAAATTATTTCTTCAGTCAACAGCCTAAATGGGATGCCGATCCAAGGTATTCCAATAAACCTACACTGGGTAGCGAAACCTCATCATGTGTAACCTCACGTGGTGAATACTTCTTTGATACGGAATATAAAAACTGGCAGATATCGTCATACGACTATGCAAAACCAGGTTGGGGATGTTCTCCAGACGAGCAATTCCGAACTAATGCCAGATATCCTCACTTATTAGGTGAATATGTCTGGACAGGTTTTGATTATCTTGGAGAGCCAACACCTTACACTTCCGACGAAACTAATCTGCTGAATTTTCGTAACGATCCTTCTAAGAGAGCTGAGCTCGAAAAGAAACTAGACGAGATGCGTAAAAACAATCCGCCATCGCGCAGTAGCTATTTTGGTATCGTTGATTTAGCCGGTTTTCCTAAAGATCGTTTTTACAATTATCAGGCACATTGGAGACCCGATTTTCCTATGGCTCATATTTTACCACACTGGAATTGGCCGGAACGAATTGGGAAAATCACTCCGGTGCATGTCTATACTTCTGGAACAGAGGCAGAGCTTTTTGTTAACGGTAAAAGTATGGGCCGTAAAGTTAAGAGACTTGGTCTGGATTTTCGTTTGGTATGGGACAGTGTTAAATACGAACCAGGTAATGTTAAAGTAATTGTCTATAAGGACGGTAAACAATGGGCTACCGATGAAGTAAAAACTACCGGAGAGGCTTCGAAACTAAACCTTACTGTTAATCAAAATGCCATAACCTCAGATGGTGCTGATCTGGCTTTTGTAACGGTTAAAGTTCAGGACAAAGATGGATTAACAGTTCCTCGCTCACATCCACTAATAAAATTCGAGATTGAAGGTCCCGGAGAAATTGTTGCAACGGATAATGGTGATGCCACTAGCTTTGTGCCATTTCAAAGTCACGAAAGGGAAGCATTCAATGGCCTGGCTCTTGTAATCGTAAAAGCTAAGAAAGGAGCAAAAGGCTCTTTTAAAGTTAAAGCGAGCAGTAATGGACTTAAGGATTCAGAAGTAAAGGTGGAAATTAAGTGAAACTCCCGATGTTGGTAAACCCTTCCGCGAACGTGTTGCGTTGACTTTTATGAGTGATAAGTATTCATCTGCGATTTATTTTAAAGATTAAAAACAAATATGAGGAATGAAATCCAAATTAAATTGAAAATATCTCTGTTTATATTTCTTTCTTTGTTCTCATTATTCTGCTACAGTCAGGGTGTTGTGGTGACAGAGCAAATAGAAAAGGGGTGGGCTTTTACTAAAATAATGCGTCCCTCTAAAACAGATGCAGCCCGGTATTCTACAATTACAATTTTAGGTAACAAGGCAATTTCTTCCTGTTTATCACCTGATGGATTACATAATGGTGTCTTGCCACAAGAGTGCAGATTATTAAGAGATTTCTTTTGTTTTTCCAACGATAATGCAAATGGCGGCAAGATTGTAATGGACCTTGGAAAAATTATTCCGGTTGCAATGGTAAATAGTTATTCTGCACATGGACCGGTTGGTGGAACTACCTGGTGCGAGGAGTTTGATGGTTCCAGAGGTCCGCAGGTTTACACACTTTATGGAAGCTCATCCTTAAGTCCGGATTTTGATAACCTTGAAAGGAAGGAGTGGATAAAAATTGCAGATGTGGATACACGCCCCAATACTTCAGGTCAGGGATGGGGTGGACAACATGGTGTAAATATTAAAGCGGCCAAAGGTGAGTTGCTTGGAAGATTCAGATGGCTCGTCTGGGATGTTAAACCAACACTCATGCTCAAAGTCAAACCTTCATGGACTAATACATGGTACACTGAATTAGATGTTCATACTCCTGAAACACTAAAGAATGGGGGTGATGCTATACTGGCTGGCACACAACTGGAGGGTATTACCGTAGCATATAAAACACATTTTGATATTGGATTTACCCATCCGGCTCCAGAAATTGTAAATATCTATCGTACCAGCATGATAGATCATGCGCTCGAACTCATTGAAGAGTCATACAAATTACCGCCAGAAAAGCGGTTTGCATGGACAATTCCTTCGTGGGTCGCCTATCAGATTTTATGGAGTGGTCAGGATTCTGCACGACGGGCTAGAGTTGTTAACGCCATGAAGAGCGGTAGCCTTGTCGTTCATGCCTTACCTGTAACAGTTCAGACAGAAAGCCTTGATCTGGAAGATCTGGTTTTTGGTCTGTCAATACATACAAAAGTCTGTCGTGATGTAGGTATTCCCTTATCCCGTTCGGGTAAGATGACGGATGTTCCAAGTCATTCCTGGATATGGCCTACTCTCTTAAAACACGCCGGAATAGATTTCCTACAGATCGGAGTTAATCCTACAAACGAACGCCCGGATATTCCATTACTCTATTATTGGCAAGGTCCTGATGGTTCACGCCTACTCACCATGCAACCTCAGGGGTATGGATCAGATAATGAATTTGGTCATGGTCTCTATCCTCCTAAGGATTGGAAATATAAGCACTGGTTGGCTATGATCGTAACCAGTGATAATTCTGGTCCACCCAAAAATAGCGAAGTTCAGAATTTGTTAAAAGAAGCTGAACGAAACATGCCTGGCGTAAGAATACATCTTGGAAAGATGGAAGACTTTGCCGATTCAATTTTTGCTGAAGAAAAAAAAGGAGCGAAAATACCGGTTGTACGTGCTGATATGCCAGACAGCTGGATACATGGCATGGGAACTATGCCCTTGGAAGAGGCTACAGCACATAAAATGCGGTCGGAAATTACGGCTGTGGAGACATTGGATTCTCACCTGAAAATATGGGGATTATCGCGATCAGATATTCGGGACGAACTATTTACTGCTCACGAACGAAGTTTGATGTATGGTGAGCATACATGGGGTGGTGCACGTAATCTGGAGGGTAAGAATGTCTATAAAATTAAGAATTTTGAAGAGTATATTAAAAACGACACAGACTGTAAATGGCTTAGTAAAACCTGGAAAGATCATGCAGATTATATCAATAAAGCTTCAAAAATTACTGACTCCTTAGCTTCTCGGGAAATCAATCAACTTGCCGATGCTGTTGCTGTTGAAGGTGAACGTATGGTCATCTTCAATCCACTTCCCTGGAAACGTGATGCATTAATAGAAATACCCAATAGTCAGGGACAACAATTTTACGCGAAAGATCTCCCTCCCTGTGGATATAAAACGTATCCATTGAAAAAGACAGCTTTTAATGATAAAATTGAAAATACAGATATTGCTGTTTTGGAGAACAAATACCTTAAAGTTAAGGTTGATCGAAAACGTGGTGGAATTATTTCTATCATTAATAAGAAGGATGGCCGCGAGCTTATTGATCATAATGCTAAATATGCGTTCGGACAATATTACTACGAACGTTTCGATAGTTTGCAAAACCTACAATTTCACCTGAACTGTAGTCATCTGAATACGGTCTATGGTGCAAATGGCAAGGTCTGTAGGGGATGGAATGTGCGTGCTGATCTTCCTTCTTCTCCATCTTATCAAAATGCAGTTCCTGAATTTGAGGAGATGGCTATTCGTAATACAAATACAACAGTTGAAGCAATACTTCATGCTCCTGCAAAGGGAATCATTCAGTCAAAAGTAACTACGACTATAATGCTTCCTCTTAACTCGCCATGGATTGAAATTACAGTTCGTCTGGACGATAAAAAACCTGACTATTGGCCTGAATCCGGTTCAATTTACTTGCCGGTTAATGCGAAGAATCCACAATTTCGCATAGGACGTATTGGTGCAGTTGTAGATCCTTCAAAAGATTTTGCACGAGGCAGTAACCGCACATATGGATATGTAAATACTGGTGCCATGATTGCGGATCAGCATGGAAAGGGCATTGGAATTAGCCCACTCGACCATGGAATCATGAGCTTTGGTGATAAAGGAATCTGTATGATTGATCCTGATTATGTCCCAACTAAACCATTGGCATTGGTTAGTATGTTTAATAATATCTGGACCATTAATTTCCCCTATTGGATACAAGGATCACTCTCTTCACGGGTTCGTATATGGGCAACTGAGAATCTGAACGATACAAGTCTGGTGAATTCAGCTATCGAAGCTCGTAATCCTGCATTGGTGGGCGTTTCCAACGGTCAGGCAGGAAAATTGCCTGCAATGGCTGCTGGACTTACGTTGTCGCGGAAAGGTATCAGAATTACTAACTTCTCACAGAATCGGGATGGAGTAGGTCTTATTTTAGGATTATGGGAGGTCACAGGAAAATCAACAAATGTAATGGTTACCCTACCCGGAAATAGTGCATCTGTCAAAGCTACTCCGGTCGATTTGAGAGGTGCAACTATAGGTTCTCCACTCCAAATTATAAATGGTAAATTTATTTTTAAAATGAGTGCTTATACACCTGCATATTTTCTGATTCAATAAATTTAAAAGAAGATGAAGTGTCTGAAATCTACAATTTCATTAAACTTCATATTTCAACAAATTAACAGGTGTCTTATTAATCATCATGGAAAAAAGAAAAACGAATAAATGTTTTACAAATAGAAATATGTTCTTTCAAAATTCAATCCGGAAAAATTTATCTAATCAGCTATGAATAAGTTTAAAAAGTATTTACTGATAGTCCTTGCTTCAATTTCTTTTTCAGGAACAATTTCTGCTCAAGGCAAGTCTTCTTTTGCTTTATGGTATAAGCAGGAAGCCTCCAGATGGCTTGATGCACTTCCAATTGGAAATGGTCGTATGGGCGCAATGATCTATGGTGGTGTAGCTCAAGAATGCATCCAGTTTAATGAACAAAGTCTTTGGTCAGGCGATAATAATTGGGATGGCGAATATAAAACAGGGGATCTTGGTTTTGGCTCCTATCGGAATTTTGGTGAGCTGTTTATCACATTTAAAGATCAATCTGTCACCGCCACAAATTATATCCGTTCACTTGATATTTCTACGGGCATTCACAAAACCAATTTCACACAGGGAGGTGTAAATATTAAGCGGGAAGCATTTGCCAGTCATCCAGATCAGGTAATGGTTTTCAACTTCAAGGCTGACAAAAAAGGTGTTTTGTCGGGTAAGATTTCTTTAAAATCAGCACAGGGAGCCATCAGTCTTGCTACTCCTCAAACATTGAGCTTTGCTGGCGAAATGCCTAATAAGCTAAAATATGCTGCTGTTTTGAAGATCCTTAACGAAGGTGGTACTACAAACATAGAAAAAGATTGCTTGATATTTGATGGTTGTAAATCAATTACTTTATTTTTAGATGCCCGAACGAATTACCAACCGGATTTCAAAGCAGGCTGGCGTGGCAAAGATCCAATGCCAGTTATTAAAAACGAATTAGCTATTGCGTTAAGTAAAAGCTATGTGCAATTAAAGGCAACACATGTAAAAGATATCGAAGCGCTAACAACACGGGCTGCTATAAATATTGGAAATAGTGATGCTGAAACGCTTGCCTTATCTACAGATGTTCGCCTGAAAAAATATGCTGCCGGTGGTATCGATCCAAACCTTGAAGAAACTATGTTTCAATATGGCAGATATCTGTTGATTAGTTGTTCCCGTCCGGGTGGATTGCCAGCTAATTTACAAGGGTTATGGAACGATAGTAATATACCTGCATGGGCTAGCGATTACCATAACAACATTAATATTCAGATGAATTACTGGGCTGCTGAAACGACCAATCTTTCAGAATGTCATCTTCCACTCATCGATTTTATTGTTGCTGCTCAAGAGCCTTGTCGGATTGCTACCCGAAAAGCATTTGGTGATAAAACCCGTGGTTGGACAGCACGTACCAGTCAAAGTATTTTTGGTGGTAATGGCTGGGAATGGAATATTCCTGCCAGTGCCTGGTATGCACAGCATGTATATGAGCACTGGGCTTTTACCAGAGACAATAATTATCTTCAGAAAATTGCTTATCCAATAATAAAGGAAATTTGCGAATATTGGGAAGATAACCTCAAAAAGATGCCTGATGGTACCTTGATGGTTCCAAATGGTTGGTCGCCTGAACATGGTCCACGCGAAGATGGCGTTATGATGGATCAACAATTAGTTTGGGATCTCTTTCAAAATTATATGGAGTGTGCCAAAGCCTTGAATATTGATGCCGACTACCAAAAGAAAATTGCAGATATGCAAGTTCACTTAGCCCCTAATAAAATTGGAAAATGGGGTCAACTACAAGAATGGCAGGTCGATCGTGACGATCCTAATGATCAACATCGTCATAATTCACAACTTTTCGCAGTCTATCCAGGTCGTCAGATCAGCATGACTAAAACACCAGAATTAGCTGCTGCGGCAGTTATTACCTTACGAAGTCGCAGTGGAAATTATGGAACAAACATCAACACTCCTTTTACCGTAGAGTCGACAGTTGGCGATAGTCGTCGTTCGTGGACCTGGCCATGGAGATGTGCACTCTGGGCCCGTCTGGGCGAAGGCGAGCGCGCAGGAATTATGATACGAGGATTGCTCACTTACAATACCCTGCCTAACTTGTTTTGCAACCATCCTCCTTTTCAATTAGATGGTAATTTCGGTATTCCTGCTGCTATGACAGAGATGTTGATGCAAAGTCATGCCGGCGAAATAGACTTATTACCGGCTATCCCCAGAGCCTGGGCTGCTAACGGATCATTTACCGGTCTTTGTGCCCGCGGAGGTTTTGTAGTCGATTGTACCTGGCAGAATGGGAAAGTAATATCCTATAAAGTCAGATCGGCTAACCCGAAACAGGTAAAAGTCCGGTTAAATGGAGAAGTTAAAGAAATTAAATCAACCCATTTCTAAAAAATTATACAATGTTTAAGCATTATATCATTTGGTCTTTTCTGTTGGTACTATTCTCAACTTCAGCCTATAGCCAACACCAAAAAATAAACTATTCGATTCCGGAAACTCCCTGGGATGAAGACTATGGGAACCATAGAACCGAAATTATAGTAAACGCAAAATCTGATGCTGTTTACGTAATGATTCCTTGGCGAAGAAGAGACTCTGGCCCTCAACAAAAAAGGTTAATCATTACCGATCTACAGGGAAAGGTGATGAAAAACATCTTTCGTTTGAATATTAATAGAGAATTTGGTGAATTCATCTTTCAGCCCGAAAGCGGTCAAACAAACTACTATGTATATTATATGCCTTATAAAGGGAATAAAAATAGTGGATGGTTTGATGGAGATTATTTAACCCCTGAAGAGGCTCCTGATGCTGAATGGGTAAAAAGAAATGCTATTTCTCAACCTTACGACAAAAAAAACAAACTACTATCTGAGGCGATAATTCTACAGATCCAATCAAGAACAGCATTCGACAGTTTCTATCCGATGGAAGTTTGTGCTACTGAAGCTGAGATAAAACAACTGGTTAATAATAGTAGCTCCAATTATCTGCTGTTTCCTGAAGATCGAAAATTCCCGATTCGAATGAATAATGATCTTCCTTTACGGTGGATTGAAAATGGAGCTCAAAAACAATTTGAAGGAGTCGCAAAGAGAAATGAGTATTATACTTTTCAGATAGGTGTTTATGCATCTCAAAAAGATCTGGAAGATATCTCTGTTTCTTATAGTGATTATCCTGATAAGCTGACATGTTTTAATCTGGAAGGAACCGATGCAGAGGGAAAGAATTTCAGAAAACGAGTCGATATACCTAAAGGAAAAGTTCAGCCTCTTTGGTTTGGTGTTGATCTTCCGGAAGATATACCTGCTGGTGAATATTCTGTAGATTTAACTATCTCTCCTAAAAATGATAAACCTCAAACAATTACTATAAAGATCAATGTAGAAGATTCGATTTTATCCGATCGTGGCGATAGCGAGCCCTGGCGTCATTCCAGACTTCGATGGCTAAACTCGACATTAGGAATTGATGATCATTTGGTAGAACCATATACTCCTCTTGAAGTAAAAGATAAGGATATAAAGTGTTTTATGCGAAGCATCCGGTTAAATGATCTGGGATTAATTTCGGATATCACGAGTAATAATAAATCGGTATTGAATCATCCTCTACAGTTTGTCATCGAGACAGATAAAGGTATTGAACACTTACACGCCTCATCTTTCCACTATACCACACAAAACGAAGGCAGGGTAGCATGGACTGCTGAAGCTGAAGGTAATTTAGTTTCGTTTACCAGTCATGGTACCATGGAATTCGATGGAAATATCAACTATACGGTAAAAGTGAAAGCAAAGTCGAAAGTTCTGATCCAGGACATTAGGCTTGAGATACCTGTCAAAAAAGAAGTCTGTCAATACTTTATGGGAATGGGGCTTCCGGGTAGTAAATGTCCTGAATCCTATGATTGGAAATGGAAAGGCCCCCAGGATAGTTATTGGATTGGTTCTGTTGATGCAGGATTGCACTGTGAGATGCGCGGAGCCAGTTATAGTGGACCGTTGCTTAATTTGTATCATCCAGCACCTCCGGCTAGCTGGTATAACCAAAACAAAGGTGGATATAATCTCAAAGCAGCTGAAAACGAAGTTGTAGCTACTACCTATTCAGGTGAAAGAACGATGGAAGCCGGACAGGAAATTACTTTCGCATTTGATTTGCTGATCACTCCTGTGAAAAAGACAGATCCAACTGATCAGTTCTTGAATCGGTATTACCATAATGGAAACAAACCGGCTCCAGGTATTGATGATCTTAAAACAGGAATCAAAATCACCAATGTTCATCATGCCAATCCTATAAACCCCTATATAAACTATCCATTTATTGCAATTGATAGCATGAAGAATTTTGTTAATTATTGGCATAATAAAGGGCTCAAAGTAAAAATCTATTATACCATCAGAGAGTTAACAAATCAGGTTCCCGAAATCTGGGCATTACGCAGCTTGGGAACTGAAGTATTAGGTGGTGGAAAAGGAGGCGGGTATCCATGGTTACGTGAACATTTTGTTGATAATTATGATGTTCAGTGGTTCACACCTATTAATGGTTATCAGGCATGTGATGCTGCCGTTATTACAAGTGGAGAGTCGCGTTGGTATAATTACTACATTGAGGGACTACAGTGGCTGGTAAAGAACCAAAATATCGATGGCCTCTATTTGGATGATGTTGCATTCGATAGAAATATGCTAAAGCGAATGCGAAAAGTAATGGATAATGTAAAACCCGGTTGTTTACTTGACCTGCATTCCAATACCGGGTTTTCGATAGGCCCTGCCAATCAGTATACCGAGTATTTTCCATTCATCAACAAACTATGGTTTGGAGAGAGTTTTAATTATGATAAGATGTCGCCTGCAAACTGGTTAGTTGAGGTGTCAGGAATACCTTTCGGACTAATGGGTGACATGCTTCAGGGAGGAGGTAATCCATGGCGTGGAATGATTTATGGCATGACAGTCCGCTATCCATGGTACACTGAAGGCGTTAATTGCGATCCCCGTGAAATCTGGAAGATATGGGACGATTTTGATATCTCACATGCTAAAATGATTGGCTATTGGGATAAAAAATGTCCTGTAAAAACTACAAATCCAGATGTACTGGCGACAGCCTATATTCATCAAGGGAAGGTATTGATTTCTATCGCATCATGGGCCTCGTCCACAAGCGGCATAAAACTTAGTGTTGATTGGAAATCATTGGGTATGGATCCTTCAAAAGTAATCATTTCAGCTCCGGTTATACCAGGGTTTCAGATTGCACGCCAGTTTGGCATTAATGATGAAATAACTGTTGAACCTAAAAAAGGTTGGTTGTTATATCTTCAGCTTAAAAACAAGTAAATGTAAATTCGAATTTCTATTTTTCTATAATTTTAGATGAATAGATATCTGTTAATGAGTCATTAATTAATCTTTAAAAATGAAGATCAATTTCAAAAAATCAATGTTCACATATTGGATGATTTGTGCGATTTTACTCGTAATACAGCATCCTGTCATTGCACAAACACACTCGTTTCATACAGAATATGTAACCATCGATATTAATAAGCAAGGTTTCATTACAAGTATTAAAGACAACGCATCTCATAAAGAATATTGCCCTTCCGGTAATTCGTCAGCGTTGCTGAGTTTATATAAAAACGAAGGTTATATCTTGCCATTTTCTGCACGATTTAATATTGCTAAGAATCAAATTGTTTTATCTTATCCAAATGGTTCAGTTGCGACTGTAAAAGCAGAAGAAAAAGGAAAATATCTACGTTTCAAATTGCTATCCCTTTCTCCACGCAACGGAGTTGACAATATCGTATGGGGTCCTTATAAAACTTCCATTTCTAAGACGATTGGTGAAATCATTTCGGTGGTACGAAACAATGATTATGCAATAGGTATCATGGCGCTGGATGACAATACTACCAGTGGGCCACCCTGTGATGGTGATATGAATGAACTATTTTATTATATTCATTCACCTGATCCTAAACTATATCCATTACCTGCAAATCTGAGTGAAGGACAAAAATTTCCTATTGGTGGCGATGGCATTAGTGATATCGCATTTTTTTCGCATCCGGAAGAATACTATCGGATGAACTCAGGCAACGGAGCTTCACTTGAACCCTCTTTTGGTTCTACTATCACGTTGCATGCAAGAGACCGGCGAAAACCACAAACTATATTTTATACACTTCTTCCGGGTTTTGTAGGTGTAAATTCTCCACGTCATCAAGTTGTTGCTCCTGTTGACGCAGATTTTATGGGTTCGGCCATTGCTTTTTATGGTTGTCCGGATACTTTAGGTTTGCATGTAATAGAAAACATTGTCCTTGCAGAAGGATTGCCTCATCCTGAGATAAATGGTAAATGGATAAAAGATCCGGCTGCTTATAGACCTGATATTGCATGGTGGGGAGTTCACGATAGTTTGATAAGCTATGCCCGACAATTGAATTTTAAAGCTGTTCAGGATGAGGGACTTGGTGAATATTATCCGAACCCGGCTGATCGATGGGCAAATAAGAAAATTAACTTTTCTAATGGTTCAATAAGTATCAAGGAGTATACAGATCAAACCAACCGCGAAGGAATTGCTTATGGATTACATACGTTGTGCGAGTTTATTCAACCCCACAGTAGCGATGTATCGCCTCTTCCTAATGATAGCTTATGTACAATGTTAAGCACAACCG
The DNA here is from genome assembly GCA_013390605.1 of Bacteroidota bacterium. Lineage (GTDB taxonomy): Bacteria > Bacteroidota > Bacteroidia > Bacteroidales > Cfx3-03 > Cfx3-03. Next base: position 894,778 of record JACAUB010000001.1, read on the forward strand.
TTACAAAGGAAATTCAACCCACTGATACTATTATTACAGTTGCAGATACAAGTTACTTAAATGAATTTGGCGGATGGGAAGGAAACCATACGAATGTGTTGAAAATAGGAAAAGAACTTATCACCTATTCCGGCGTTACTAAAACAAAACCTTATACGCTCTTGAACATAAAAAGAGGTTCATATTCTACACCCGTAACTATTCATAAAAAAGGTGAGGTCATCGTTAAATTACAACCCAATTGCTATCGTGGGTTTGTACCCGATATGCGATTGCAGGATAAATATGCTGAATATTATGCACACCTTTTAAAAGACGGAGGCATGAACTATATCGATTTCGATGGACTTGAAAGTTGTATGTATCAAGGTCATGGTCAGTATTCGTTTAAGAAGTTCTTTCGAAAGCTGTTTACTACTCTGAACCAATTAGGCGTGCCATATCTGCGTGTTATGGGGTCGACTGTTGCAGAAGGTAACTGGCACTATATGAGCATCTGTAATGTGGGAGGTGGTAATAATATGTTTAATCCTGCTACAAACAAATGGGGAATCGAGGGAAAAGATATCAGATATGGCTTTCTCAGCAATTATTTGCCTTGTACATTTGGAATTGTTGATCTTCACTCTGATTGGACTGCAGCTGTTGCAGAGAATTTGCAAGCTAAATCTATTGGTTGGGGAGCTACTTATATGTTAGGCATAAGCCAAAACGAGGTCGAGAAGTGCGGTGAAAAATATGAGATCTTCAATGCAATCAAAACATGGGAAAATGCTAGAATTGCAAATGTATTTACAGCAAACCATAGGAAGAAACTGAGTGTAATGGAAAACAAATATCACCTGGAGCAACTTGACCAAAAAACCTTCAATCTTTATCCGGTACAAGAGGTTAATACTGTTGTAGGTATTTCTGATAATATGTCTCATTTTACGATTAAAAATCCATACTTTTCTCAATCTTTTGAATTTGCAATGCAGATAACCGGTGAAAAAGATGCATCCATTTCAAACATTACTATTCAACTAAATAGTGGGAAAGTTATAAAGATTACCACACCCGTTCGTTCAGGCCAATACATTGTTTGTAAACGAAACAAAATCTATGTAACCGACCACAACAGACAAAAGGTATCAAACATTGACTTAAATGATATTCCATTAATGGGTGTAGGTGAGAATGAAATAAAGATTACTGTTGGTTCTTTCAATGATTCATCTTTAAAACTCAATCTTTTGTTTTCAATGATTGGAGTACCTGAAAAATTGGGGAGTTAAAAAGATATCATTTAAAGTGAAAACCAAAATTTCAAAATTTATTGTATAGAGGTTTTCGTTTTTTCTACGACCGATTCATTCAGATTCATCTATTTTAATTTTGTCGAACAAGGATTCTATGCTCAAGATCAGCTTATGATAATTTGGATCGATATTAAAAGGGAGTATCCGGTTTTCTTACGGTTTGTTTAGGGTTTTCTTGGGGTTTATCTGCGGTATAATACCCCAAACAAACCATAAGAAAACCCCCAATAAATTATGTTAAAATCGTAATCTTTCTTCTGGAATAACCTTATCTTTGTATCAGTGTATCATTTATTTCGGTGAAAATGATCATAAGGAATGCGATAATTTGTAGGATGGATAGTTGAAGCCATTTGTAGTAATAAAATGACCCCTGGTTTTCTTCCTGTAAATAGTGATGGGTTGATTGTTTAGCCGAACATTTGGGATAATTTATTTAAAACTGAATTATTAACAAGGTTTAAAGAAACAGTCATGGGAGAAATTACAGGACCCTTTCGCTTTACAGGATCCCTCGGCAATTTTCGTTCGTATTACAACAGCGCCGCAAAAAAATGGGTATTAGCCACGAAAGGTGGAGCCACCCGAGATTTAATATTTAATCATCCGGCATTTGCTCGTCAGCGAGAAAACATGACCGAGTTCGGGGCATGTGGCAAATGGAGTCATCTGATTCGTATGAGTCTGTACGATCTGGATGAGTTGAATTCGGGATTCTATATGGGCGGTATTACCAAGTTGGCAAAAGTTATTCAGACAAAAGACAGAGAAGGTAAAAAAGGCCATCGAAGTATCATTTCATCGAAGTACAAGAACCTGTTAACCAGTATCAATTTCAATGATACATATCCATTCCGGCAGATCGTATGTCGTGTTCCGGAGGTCGTATCAGATGACGTAAGGCAGACGGTAATCATCAACATGCCTCATTTCTCACCGTTTAGTGAGTTGAACTGGGGCAAAAGATATTTCTTTTATAGATTCACACTGACCATCGGTCAATTGTCAGATTATATATGGGTAGAGGCGCAGAATAACTTTGAACCGGCCCATGAAAATCTTGAAGACACCAGAATCTCGGTCAGGACCGAATGGCTATCGAATAATACTGATTTTACCGACATATCGTTGATTGCTTCCTTTAAAGATGAAGCCATCCCGGCAGATGATGTGACTGTTTTAGTTGCATTGGGCATTGAATTTGCATCAAAACTAGGCGATAGCACACTTTCTGCAACCTCAGGCGATGGAACCATGGCTTTGGTGGCGTGCTTGTAAGCGATTAATCAGTATATAATGGTTTTGGAAATGTTATTCTGAAAGTGCTTCCATTGCCGGGCATACTTTCAACGGATAGGGTTCCTCCATTTCGTTCGATAAATTCTTTACATAAGATGAGACCCAACCCGGTTCCTGACTCATTATTTGTCCCTTTTGCTTTGTGTGATGAATCAAGATTAAATAGATTCTCCAATATATCAGGCGACATTCCCATTCCATTGTCGGATATGCTCATCTCTACCACTGCATTACGTTCAACGGTAGAAAGAATAATTTCACCATCGGTGTTTGTAAACTTGATCGCATTTGAAACAATATTGCGGATAATGGTTTTAACCATGTTTTCATCCGCATAAATGATCGTATTTAAGGGAATAGAAGTGGTTAACATTATTTTCTTTGCAGATGCAGCTGAGTATAATAACGTGATTATTTCAGTGGTTATGCTACTTAGGTCGATTTCCTGAGGATTATATTCTATTTTACCGGTTTGCATACGAGCCCACTCAAGTAAGTTTTCTAATAATTTATAAGATGACTCTGATGCATTAAAAATGCTGGTAATGAAATTACGACGTTCTGCATCGGTGAAATTGTCATACTCATCTTTAAGCAAACTCGAAAATCCGAGGATTGAATTAAACGGCGCCTTTAAGTCGTGCGCAATGATGCCGAAAAACTTATCTTTTGTAGCATTTGAATGCTCGAGAGCTGCATTGATGAGCTCAACATTTTCTTTTTGCGCTTCTATTTCATGTTTTTGATTAACGATTTCTCGGGTACGTTCTTCAATTTGTTCTTTTAAGTGGGCATTAAATCGTCGAATAGAAAGCGTACGATAATAATTATAACCAATTATCGATATGATGAATAGAATAAAACATAGACTATAAAACCACCATGTCTTCCAGAATGGGAAAGTTATATTTATTCTAAGGATTAATGGCTTATCGGTCCAGACATCGTCATTATTTGATGCGGAAACTTCGAGTATATAGGATCCAGATTGCAAACCATTAAAAATGATCTCTCTTTTCGAACCTAGATTGATCCATTCGTCATTCAACCCTAATAACCGGTATTTATATTTGTTTTTGTGCGAATGAAAATAGCTTAAAGCAGAAAAGGAAAGAGAGAATACTTTATCGGTATATGAAAGGTTTACTTCGTTCAACTCGGTGAGCGGCTTATCAAATAATACTTCCTGATTATATTTTTTTACGGAAGTTAAAACGACATTGGGTTTGAAGTTATTCTCTACAATGTCTTCAGGAGTGAAATAGGTCAGACCATTGATGCCTCCAAAGAACATCGTTCCTTTATTATCTTTGAAAAATGCGGCTGTGTTAAACTCATTGCCCTGTAACCCATCAGTTGCATAGTAGCACTTAATATCTAGATTTTTAGGATTGATTTTACAAATCCCATTATTGGTGCTGACCCAAAGAAGACCATTTTTATCAAATAGAGCAGCATACACCATGTCGTTGGGCAATCCATTTTTTGTGGTTATCCGGGTAAAATGTTCTCTTTTTGCATCAAATTTATTGAGTCCACCGCCACTTGTCCCTATCCATAGATTATTATTTTGATCACAGTTTAAGAAAATGATGATATCATTGCTCAAACTATTTAATTGATTTGGATCATTTTTATAATGAATAAATCTTTTACTTTTTTCATCTAATCTTGATAATCCTATTCCTTGTATACCGACCCATAGGTTTCCATTTTTATCCTTAGTGATAGCTTTTATCATTCCTGTTTTTTGCCCGGCTGAATTCAACATGTTGTTGATAAACCGTTCTTCTTTACCTGTTTTAATATTATACTTAATCAACTCATCACGACCACCGAGCCATAGATATCCTTTTTCGGCATACATGGAATAAATAGCATTACAGTTAAGATTTAAATGGGTAAGCTTATTGGTTTTTAAGTTTAAACGAAATAATGGCAGCCCATCTGCTTCTGTTCCAATATACATCGTGTTTTCCGGATCATCATAATCTAGTCGCATTACGTATGGGATGATTTGATTATCAATTACTTTTATGATGCCAGATCGACGATCTATTTTATCTAACCCATTGTATCCGCCCACCCATATATAATCATTGTTGGCATAGATTGATCGTACACTTTGAAAGCTCAACGTGTTTTGATAAAAATCGGAAGACAAACACGCATAGAGTTCCATGTCGTTTGATGTAAATCGTTCTTTTATCCCCTTAAACTCCTGATTAATGTTGTTAAACTGGTTGGATGACGGTACCATATTGAAAAGCCCATATCCATTTGTTCCACACCACATTAACCCGCTCTTGTCAAAGTAAATGGAACAAACACCTCTTTTAATATTTCGGTTATCAGAAGGGAGTGAAAAAATAGTTTGATCTAGTCTTTTCTTTTTAATATCTAATTCAAATACTCCTGATTCTAATGTTCCAAACCAGATTTTGCCATCAGGAGCTTTAACCATATCCCAATAGAAATTTAAATTGGGTTTATCTTTTGGATTAAAATTATAAATAGGACTTCGCTTCTTAGTTTTGATATTATAAAAACAGAAGCCTGCATTAAATGTGCCTACACATAAATTATCTTTATCGACTTCGACCACGTGATAGACCTGATATAAGGGATCAATGACGATATCTTGAGTAAATTTCTTTAATTGTTTGTCGAATAATAAGAGAGAACCTTCATTTGTACCTATCCAAAACTTGTTATTGCCAGATGGCGATAGTGAGATGATTGAATAAGTAGTCTTTTTTGTTTGCGTTGAAGGTAAATTACGTTTATCGATAAATGGGGGGAATTTAAAGAAACTTAGTTTTCCATTGGTTGGATTTAAACAGATTAAGCTCACATCGTCAGTATAGCAAAACCAGACTAGTCCCTCTTTGTCAATATAAAGACAATTGATTTCATTTTTTCGGGTAGTAGGAGATAAAATAGGATACCGTTTGAATTTATTCGTGGAGGGATCGAAACGGTTTAATCCATTATAAGTTCCTACCCAGATTGAGCCATCTTTCCCTAATTTAAGTTTTTTATTTGGTTACAACTAATTGTTGTGGTATCATTAGCGTTACTATAAAAGACTTTAAAATCATAACCATTATAACAATTTAATCCATCCATGGTTCCAAACCACATTAAACCATGTTGATCCTGTAAAATAGACGAAATGTAGTTTTGTGATAATCCATCTTCTTTACTGATGTAATTAAAGTTTCTGGAGTTCCCGATGCCAAATATTAATTGCGCATAGAAGGTAAAAACTATGACTACTAGTATAGGTCTTATCATTTTACATTGATTAACTGAGTGTAATAAATAAAACATCACAAATGCTATTTGACTAAGTTGAATTGATTTTTTAAAATGATTCGATGAACATGATAAAAGCAAATCAAAATATAGAATACAATAATAATGAAAATAATAATTCATTATATTTTTTAGAAACAGTTTTGAAAAAAATGTAGGTAATAAATCGCAGACGCAGATTTATTACCTATAGCGTATTAAGTGACAGTCGCAGGCTTATTAAAAGTGGATTTCTCACTTCATTCGAAATGATAGTGCTAAACTATAAATGTATTTCGTATTTTGATTTTTCTTTCAGGTTTTTATGATACATATAAAAAGTTCAAGCCTTCTAGATAATCCCTAATCTACGTAGCTCCCAAAAGCATTTGGCGGTAGCATTAATGTCAGCTTCGGCATTATGTGCTTCTTCAAAACCTGTCTGGAATAATTTATAGTGTAGTTCTGCCAGTTTTGGCCATTTGAAACCATAAGGTCCGGGAATTCTGCAAAAGTCGGTGGTACTTTGCATCGTACAAATCTTCTTTTTGGTGGCAATGCTATCGGGCATCTTGTTTCGTAAGAATTCGGCACCCATGATCTTTTCATCAAAACTCATGTTGTGTGCGACCAGTATTCCTGATTCTTCAATGAGTGATTGAAACTCTAGAAGAACAGTATGTAATGATTTTCCTTCACTCAATGCTCTTTCTGTTGTTATGCCATGTACACTGGATGCATCTGTTGGTATGATAAAGCCTTCGGGTTTAATGATATGGTTTCCTCCAGTAATGAAGTTTCCACTTTTATCATAGAACAGATAGGCTAACTGAACTAAACGGGGCCAGTTATTTAAGTCTGTGACAGGGGCTTTCCAGTTGCGGGGAAGTCCGGTAGTCTCTGTGTCGAAGAATAGATACATTTTGTTTTTATTGGATGAAGAAAATTATGGTATGTGGCAAATTTAACGATTTGTTTTGTTGGTCCGTATTTTGATTCACTTATAGCCTCATGTGATTTAAAAAAAGCTGGTTTCTGGTTCTTTTTTAATTATTAATCCAGTAGATCTCTGGAAAATCGGGTTGTATCGGAAGCATGCACTTATTGTATCGTAACCGTACAGTTTCTGAACTTATGCATATTTAAATAGTTGATATTGAATAAAGAATAATTTTGGCATTGTATTTCGTTATGTCTTGAATGGATGAGATTTTATTAAGAACAAAAAACTGAATAACTGTGGATAGAGTAATTGAAAAGAAAAAGTGGCCCCCAAAAAAAATTATAACAATTGTCGTTGTCGTGGCTATTGTTGCATTGATTGCAGCAAGCTATTATTTTACTTCGGGTAAGTCAAAACTAAATGTAGATGAAGAAAGGATAACCATCAGTGAAGTAACAAAAGGCTCATTTCAGGAGTTTATTCCTGTAAATGGAGTTGTGTTGCCACTAACGAGTATTTATCTGGATGCCAGTGAAGGAGGCAGGGTTGAAGAGAAGTTTGTTGAGGACGGTTCCGTCCTGAAAAAAGGTCAACCAATCCTACGTTTGTCTAATACAGATTTGTTAATGACGATGATGAGCCAGCAAAATACTGTTTATAATACACTTACACAAATGCAGATTAACACCAATGCTGCTCAACAAAACACAGTTAGTAAGTTAAATCAGATGGCAGATGTAGAAAGTATGTTTCAGGAGGCCGAGCGTGTTTATTTGATGGATAAGCAGTTATTTGAACAAAAGGTTATTGGTGTTCAGGAGTTTAAAAAAGCGCAAAATGATTACAATTATTATTCGCGAAAGAAAAAACTGACTCAGCAAATATTGCAACAAGATTCTGTTTCACGAGCTCAACAGACTGAACAGGATAAACGATCATATAAAGGTTCGCAGGAAGCCTTAAATATGATGCGTCAGAAAGTAAATGATTTGATTGTAAAATCACCAATCGAAGGTCAGCTTACATCATTGGATGCGGAAATTGGACAAACGAAAAGACAGGGTGATCGACTTGGTCAGATTGATGTTTTAAGCGGTTTTAAAGTCCGTGTTGATATTGATGAACATTATATCTCGCGCATATATAGTGGGTTGAAAGGTGATTTCACTTTTGCCGACAAGATGTATAAATTAAAAATCAGTAAAGTGTTTACACAAGTTGTCAATGGTAGATTTCAGGTAGATATGCAATTTGATGGAATTGTACCGAAAGGTATTCGTCGCGGGCAGACGTTGCAGATTCGCTTGACATTAAGTGATGAAAAACAAGTTGTTAGATTGCCTCGTGGAGGTTTCTATCAGCAAACCGGGGGAAACTGGATTTTTAAAGTGAGTTCTAATGGTAACGTTGCCTATAAAACAGATATTCAACTGGGAAGTCAGAATCCTGATTATTACGAAGTGTTACAGGGCTTAAAACCCGGCGATAAAGTAATAACCAGTAATTATGAAAATTATGGAACGATGCAGGAGCTTGTTCTGAAAAAGTAATCGACTAATTATTTAATATAAAAAGTCATGATGATGTAGATTCCAAATTTGCATCATCAGGGCTAAACTCAATCAAACAGTAATCATTCAATAAAAATACCAATCAGATGATAAAGATTAAAGACCTTGAAAAAATCTACAGAACAGAAGATGTAGAAACCATTGCACTCAATAAATTATCAATGGAAGTGAAAGAAGGAGAGTTTGTTGCTGTAATGGGACCTTCAGGCTGTGGCAAATCTACCTTGTTAAATATATTAGGACTGATAGATGATCCGGATGCCGGTAGTTTTATATTCGATGGAATTGAAATCGCTCATTTTAATGAAAGAAAGCGTGCAGATATCCGCAAGCATAGCATTGGTTTTGTATTTCAGAGTTTTAATCTGATCGATGAATTGACGGTATATGAAAATGTGGAGTTGCCATTAATTTATACGGGGGTAAAACCATCAGAACGAAAAGAGAAAGTTGAAAAGGTGTTGGATAAGATGCAGATCATGCATCGTCGTAACCATTATCCTCAACAGCTTTCCGGTGGTCAGCAACAACGTGTGGCAGTGGCAAGAGCGGTAGTAAATAATCCAAAATTGATTCTGGCTGATGAGCCTACCGGGAACCTCGATTCAACCAATGGAAGTGAAGTGATGGAGTTGTTAAGTGATTTGAATGAACAAGGTACAACCATTATTATGGTAACACATAGCGAGCACGATGCAAGATTCAGTCATCGTATTATTCGTATGCTGGATGGGCAAACGGTTACAGAAAATATATTGGTATAAGAGTTTTATTTAGCGTGAACAGAAAAATATCTATAAGCAATAACAAATTACAGTTGTCATGATAAAAAACTATTTTAAAACAGCCTGGCGGAGCTTATGGAAAAATAAATTCTATACGGTTATCAACATTACTGGCCTGGCAGTTGGTTTAGCAACGGGCATCATGTTGTTGTTATGGGTACAGAATGAGTTGAGCTATGATAAATTTAATGAAGGATATCAGCATATCTATCAGTTAAGTGCGCATTTTAAATCTAATGGCGAGAACGTGACTTGGAAAGGGGTACCTGCTCCTTTGTCCGGTTTGGCAAAATCTATCCCGGAAGTTCAATCAGTAGTAAGAACTCAAAGCCAATCTGACCAGGTCCTTTCTGATAAAAGCAAGAACAAAACATTCGACGGAAATGTGATTGGATATGTTGATCACAACTTCTTCTCTATGTTTAGCTTTCACTTAGTAAGAGGAAATAAGGCAACTGTTTTTCCTGATAATAATTCTGTTGTTGTTACACAATCCACTGCAAAAAAACTTTTTGGAGATGAAGATGTGATAGGCAAAACTATTCGGTTTAAAAAGAGCTTTTTTACAATAACGGGTGTGTTGCAAGATTTTTCTGAAAACTCTAGTATTCACTATGATGCATTATTTCCGATCGGATTTTATGCACAACTATTTACTGCGACTGGCGGTAACGGAAACTGGAAAACGATAGATGAAGATATAGGCAATTTTGCTTTCACTACTTATGTGAAACTACAAGCCAATGCTAATCCTATAAAAACAGGGCAGGTATTTTCTGATCTATTTAAAAAATTGAGAAACGGTGATAGCGATGCTTCTTTTCAATTACAAAATCTGGCAGATATTCATTTAATAAGTGCCGATGGAAATAATACGGCACTTAGAATGGTTCAAATATTTATGATCGTAGTCATTCTATTGTTGGCAATTGCCAGTATTAATTATGTAAATCTTTCAACCGCACGTTCCTTAATCCGGGCAAAAGAGGTGAGCATCCGCAAGATTATAGGTGCGAAAAAGCAGCAGTTATTTTTTCAGTTTACGATTGAGACCGTTGTGTTATTTTGCTTTGCAACTGTTCTGGCTATTGTTCTGATATTTTTATTTATGCCGCTCTACAATAGTATATCGGGCAAGACTTTATCTTTTAGTTTGTCGGATATAGATGAGTGGAAAGTTGTCGGTTTGGCAGTATTGGGCACATTGATTGCTTCAAGTATTTACCCTGCGCTATTGTTATCGTCGTTCAAACCTAATGAATCTTTAAAAGGGAAGATCTCTTCCGGTATTGGTATTGTGTCGTTTAGAAAAGCCCTGGTTGTTTTTCAATTTGCTATTTCCGTCATCCTTTTGGTTTGCACGATTATAATGGGAAACCAGCTGCATTTTGTGAAAAATAAAGATTTAGGGTATGACAAAAGCTATGTCTTTACTGTTCCACTCACTCAGGAAGTAGTGGATCATTTAGATGCAGTAAAAGCTGAGTTAAAAAAACAGTCAGGGATTCTGAATATTGCTGCATCGGATGTTTATAACCTTACCAATGTTGGCAGTTCAACCAGCGATCTTGACTGGGCAACGAAGCCCGTCAATAGCAACATGATCATTACCCAGCTTTCGGCAGATAAGGATTTCATTCCAACTATGAATATGAAATTTATTGAGGGAGATAATCTTACGGGTACTCCAGCCGATAGCTCTTCTTATATTTTAAATGAAACGGCGGTAAAGAAAATGGGCTTAAAGCAACCGTATGTCGGGCAACAAATTTCTCTTCACGGAGTTAAAGGCACCATCAAAGGTGTCGTTCGTGATTTTAATTTTCAGTCATTAAAAGAAAAGATTTCACCCTTAATCTTTTTCACATTCTGGAAGAATAGAAATATCCTTTATGTACGTACCACTGCCATCAATGCACAACAGGCCATTGCTTCGGTAGAAAAACAATATAAAAAATACGCAGGTGAGGTCCCTTTTAATTATAATTTTTTAGATAAAGATTTTGAGGCGCAATATAGGTCTGATGAACGTACAGGTACACTCTTCAATGTGTTTGCGGGCATTGCTATTTTTATTTCATGTTTGGGTTTATTTGGTTTAGCCACATATACTGCACAAACAAAAACAAAAGAAATAGGCATTCGGAAAGTATTGGGGGCAAGTGTTAGCAGTATTGTAAGAATGATAAGTAAAGACTTCTTAAAACTGGTAATGATAGCTATTGTTATTGCATCGCCTCTTGCCTGGTGGGCAATGAGCAAATGGTTACAAGGTTTTGCTTATAGAGTAAATGTTTCATTTTGGGTAATTGTATTGGCAGGTGTTTTGGCTTTATTAATTGCATTATTAACAGTGAGTTATCAGGCGATGAAGGCAGCTATAGCAAATCCGGTGAAGAGTTTAAAAACTGAATAAATTAAAAATCATGTTTAAAAATTATTTAAAAATCACATTCAGAAATATTCTTCGGAATAAAACCTACAGTCTCCTTAATGTTTTTGGATTGGCTATTGGTATTGCATGTGCTGCATTAATCTTGCTGTGGGTGGAAGATGAATTGAACTACAACCATTTTTTTCCTAATAGAAATAATTTGTATATCGTAAAAGATAAACAAACCTATGAGGGTAAAACATCTGTATTTGATGCAACACCCGGTCCGTTAGCACAGGCTATAAAAACAGAAATACCAGGAATTAAAAAGACTGCTCGCTCAACGTGGGGAAATGAAATGCTATTCTCTCTTGCCGATAAATCTATTTATGAAAATGGCCGATATGTTGATGCTGAGTTTTTAAAGATGTTTTCTATCCCATTTATAAAAGGAAATGCTGCTACAGCTTTTACTCAATTACATTCTGTTGTCGTATCTGAAGAGATGGGAAAGAAGTTCTATGGTTCAACAGATATTATTGGTAAAACGTTAAAGGTAGACAATAAACAAGATTATGTTGTTAGTGGGGTTTTTAAAGATTTACCTGAGAACATTTCTCTAAAATTCAGTTGGCTGATTTCTTTTAAGGTATATGAGGAACAAAACAAGTGGTTAACTCAGTGGGGTAGTAATGGCCTTATCACCTATGCTGAAACAGATCCCAATGCAAATGTAGCGGCTATTAATAAACCGTTGTATGGTTTTGTCCAGACAAAAGCTCCTCAGACCAATGCTAAAATGATGCTGTATCCTTTTAACAGAATCAGGTTGTACAATAGTTTTGATAATAATGGAAATGAAAAGGGGGGATTGATAAAGAATGTTCGTCTATTTAGTTTGATTGCCTGGATCATTTTAATTATTGCCTGTATCAATTTTATGAATCTCGCTACTGCTCGAAGTGAAAAACGTGCAAAAGAAGTGGGTATACGAAAAGTGATGGGCGCTACAAAACAAAAACTTGTCACTCAGTTTATCTCAGAGTCTGTCTTGCTCTCATTTTTATCTATGTTATTGGCAATAGGGATTATCTTATTAATATTGCCGGCATTTAATGGTTTGGTACATAAAGATTTAGAACTTCGGCTTTTTCAGCCATTCCACCTTGTTGGCTTCGTTGTTATCGCTTTGATATGTGGTATTATAGCAGGGAGTTATCCTGCGTTTTATTTGTCATCATTTAATCCTGCACTTGTTTTAAAACATGCTAAGATAAAAACAGGCAGTGCTGCTTTCGTAAGAAAGGCATTGGTGGTAATACAATTTTCTGCCTCGGTAGTTTTGATTATTTGCACAACTGTTATCTATCAGCAGATACAATATGGCAAAGAAAGAGATTTGGGTTTTAAAAAAGATAATCTTATTACTACTTGGTTGCAGGGTAATATGAAAAAACATTTTTCTGCGATAAAAAATGACTTGTTAAATACCGGTGTTGTTGAAAATGCAAGCATTAGTAATAGTAATGTTTTAAGTATGGGCAGTAATACCAGTGACTTTTCATGGGAGGGTAAGGCCCCTGATAAACAAATTCTGATTACAGTTGAAGGAATAAGTGCTGAATATATTTCAACACAAGGTATGCAATTAAGTAAAGGAAGAGGTTTCTATGAAAACTTAAAGGCAGACAGTAATAATATCATTATCAACGAAACGCTTGAGAAGAGCATTAAAAATAAAAATGTTATTGGTTCTGTAATTAACAGGGGAAGTCAGAAGTACACTGTTGTTGGTGTTGTAAAGAATTTCGTTTCTAATGATGTTTACAGACCTGTGGATCCATTAATCATGTTTGCTGATACCTCCAATACGAATGTTATGTCCATTCGTATGAGAGCAAATACCAACTTGACAGCTGCTCTTGCAGAAGTAGAAAAGGTGGTTAAAGCGAATAATCCTGGTTATCCGTTTAGTTATGAGTTTGTTGATGATGTATTTGGCCGACTCTTTAAAGCAGAAACGTTGATAGAAAAACTGGCCGGCATATTTGCCGCCCTTGCTATCATTATTTCATGTCTTGGACTGTTTGGCTTGGCTTCATTTACCGCAGAAAGAAGGACGAAGGAAATTGGTGTCCGAAAGATATTGGGTGCCTCAGTAAGTGGCATCACGGGATTATTGTCTAAAGATTTTTTGAGACCTGTTTTAATATCTGTCGTCATTGCATTTCCTGTTTCGTGGTGGTTGATGATTGACTGGCTAAAAGATTACGAATACAAAATAAATATTCACTGGTGGGTGTTTGTTCTTGCCGGATTGATGGTGTTGGTAATTGCGTTAGCAACGGTGAGTTTCCAATCTATTAAAGCTGCTGTAGCAAATCCAGTTAAAAGTTTAAGAACCGAGTAGGTATAACGAATTAAGTAGAAAGTCATAATATTCTAGATAATTCATTTGAAATAACTGCACTATGATAAAAAACTATTTTAAAATTGCTTTACGAAACCTGAATAAAAATAAAGTTTTTTCTTTTATAAATATTTTTGGTTTAGCAATGGGGCTTGCTTGTTGTATGTTGATTGCTTCGTTTGTCTATAGTGAGTTGAGTTATGACAAATATCCTGAAAAAGCAAAGCAGATTTACAGGGTAGGTATAAACGTTACAGGTAATGGCAGTGTTGAGACATACACTCATGTGGATATAGGTGTGGGTGCTGGAATGAAAAATGCTATTCCTGAGATTGAAGCTTTTACCCGATTATTAAAGTCAAGAGAGACTTTTGTGAAATATGGGAATAAGGAATTTAAAGAGCAGAAGCTAGCTTGCGTAGATTCTAATTTTTTTCAAATCTTTTCTATTCCATTTATTGAGGGTAATGTTAGGACTGCACTGATAGAGCCGAATAGCATAGTGATAACGAAAGCTTTTGCCAATAAATACTTTGGTAAAGAAGAAGCGATGGGGAAGCAGTTGTCGATGGGAAGATTGACATTTAAAGTTACAGGCGTAATAGATCAAATACCCGATCCTTCTCATTTTCATTTTGATGCCTTTAGTAGTCTTTCTTCAATGCCTCCAATGGCACAAACATGGAGTAATGTTGGTTTTTATACCTATCTGGTTTTAAACAAAAATGCAGATACTAAGAAGCTCGAGGCAAAATTTCCAAACTTAGTTGCCAAATATGTGGTGCCAGAAATCGTTCATGACATGGGGGTAAGTTTGGCAGAAGCACAAAAAACCGTTAATACATTCCGCTTTTTTATACAACCATTAACCAGCATACATTTATATTCTAATACAAAACAGGAAATTGAACCAAATGGAGATATTCAGTATGTCTATATATTTGGGGCATTAGCAATTTTTATCATGTTGCTTGCGTGTGTTAATTTTACCAATCTGTCCACTGCTGTTTCAGCAAAACGGGCTAGAGAAGTGGCTTTGCGTAAAGTAATGGGATCTAAAAAAAAGCAATTGGTTTTGCAGTTTTTGGTCGAATCAGTTTCTATTACATACATTGCTATCTTTTTTGCATTTATAATTGTATATGCATTAATACCATACTTTAATCAGATATCAGGTAAACATATTGATTTTGGTTTCTTTTTCAATAGTCAATGTCTTGTAGCTGTATTGATATTGGGTTTGATTGTTGGAATATTAGCAGGAATATATCCGGCAGTCTTTCTTTCATCTTTTAATATTACTAAAGTTTTAAAAGGTATTTCATCAAACTCAACCACTCGTAAAAGTCATTTGCGTAGTGGATTAGTAGTTTTTCAGTTTGCGGTCTCTACGGTTCTGATAATTGCCACTTTGGTGGTTTATAAGCAACTGTATTTTATGCAAAATAAAAAATTAGGATACGATAAAGAACAGGTTCTTTATTTGCAGGATACATATATTCTAGGCCCCAAAAGTACTCTAAATGCTTTTAAGCAGGAGTTACTGAAAGATAGTCGGATTGTAAATGTGAGTGTAGGAACAGACATCCCGGGAAACCCTAATATGGATGGAACTCAAATCTATCCGAAAGATAAGGAAGCGGATGAAAACAGCTCTGAGATTCATGCTGATATTTTTCACGTTGATTATGATTATATTCCAACATTAGGTATGCGAATAGTGCAGGGACGGAATTTCTCAAAAGATTTTTCAACCGATTCTTCTGCAGTAGTGATCAATCAGGCTGCCGTTAATAGTTTGGGTTGGCGTGAGAATAATGTCATTGGTAAAACCATTGTAAGATCTGGACAACAAACTTACAAAGTAATAGGTGTTGTGACTGATTTTCATTATGCTTCTGTAAAACAGAAAATTGCTCCGCTGATGATGACACTCAGTGCTAATTATAGAACGAGTCTAATTGTTAAAATAAAAACTACTGATATTCGGAACCTGCTTGCAGACATAAAAAGGAAATGGACTGTATTCAATTCCAGTGCCCCATTCTCTTATTATTTTCTGGATGAGAACTTCGCTTCTCTGTATGCTACAGAACAGAAGACAGGACAAATTTTTACTTTATTTGCCGTAATTGCTATTCTGATAGCCTGTCTTGGATTGTTTGGGTTGGTTACTTATGTCACCCAGCAACGGATCAAGGAAATTGGTATCCGTAAAATATTCGGTGCTACTGTGCCTGATTTAACGCTATTGGTATCTCAAAGTTTTTTGAAACTGGTGCTTATCGCTTTCTTTATTGCAGTCCCCTTTTCATGGTGGGCAATGAATAAGTGGTTGCAGAATTACCACTACCGTGTCCAAATTTCGTGGTGGATTTTTATTGTAGCTGGCATAGGGGTTTTGATTATTGCGTTATTAACGGTAAGTTTTCAGGCTTTCAAAGCGGCTATTGCAAATCCTGTAAAGAATCTGAGAATTGAATAGGGGTTCTAATTGAATATCCGTAAAAGTGATTCATAATGTGTAATAATAAATATTAAACAATGCTTAAAAGTTATTTCAAAACTGCATGGCGGAATTTGTGGAGAAATAAAACGACCACTTTTATAAATCTCTTTGGTTTATCAGTTGGGATAACAGCTGCCGTATTGATATTAATGTGGGTACAGAATGAGCGGAGTTTTGATTCGTATCACCCCGATGCTCAAAATATTTACCGCATTGTAAACCATATAAAGGTTTCAAAAAATGAGGACTGGATCTGGGAAACTTCTCCATTGGCAATGGCTTCTGCTGCAAAGCAGGATATTCCTGAAATTGCAACCGCAACGAGGATAATGTCTGAATGGGAACCCCAGGTATTTAATATCAATAATAAATTATTTAGTGAAAAAAAATGTGCGTATATCGATAATAATTGGTTTGATGTCTTTCATTACGACTTTAAACAGGGAAATATAATATCGTTTGTCAAAGATCCTTATGGTATGATTCTTACAGAATCAGAGGCCAAAAAATTATTTGGAGATCAGGAGTCAATAGGCCAAACCATAAAAATTGACTCTACCAATTTTACGGTAAGAGCGGTTGTAAAAGATAATCCGTCTAATTCAAGTTTTCAGTTTGATGTATTGATGCCATTAAGCGTATTTATTACAAATCAAAAGAAATTCGGTACGGATACTGGCTGGGGTAATTTTAATTACATCACCTTCCTGAAATTGACAAAAACAGCCAATATAAATGTTGTTGTAAAGAAACTAAATGTGGTAATTGCAAAAAACAGGGGTAAGGATAATAATGCTACCATTTCGCTTCATTCGTTAACGAGCATGCATTTCGATACAAGAATAGGCTTCTCTTCATTTAAACATACGGAGAAGAAAAAAACTTACATATTTAGTGTGTTGGCTTTGATGTTGTTATTAACTGCTTGCATTAATTATGTAAATCTTACTACTGCCAGAGCAAGCCTGCGTGCCAAAGAAGTAAGCATCCGGAAGATTGTCGGTGCATACAGTAAACATTTGTTTTCTCAGTTTATAACCGAATCTGTTGTAGTGAGTGTGCTGGCATTAGCTGTTTCGCTTTTACTTATTAAATTAAGTCTTCCGTATTTTAATCAATTAACAGACATGAGCTTTGTTTCACCATTTAGTTCGCTTATGGTGTGGAAAGTGTTGTTGGGTACTTTAATAGCAACAATTATTTTAAATGGTATTTATCCTGCATTACTGCTTTCTTCATTTAAACCGTTAAATGTTTTCAGGGGCAAAAGCCTATTGAAAGTAAAAGATTCCGGGTTAAGAAAAGGGTTGGTCGTTTTTCAGTTTGTTCTTTCTGTAATGCTGATTATTGGAACTGTTGTTGTCTTTAGACAGTTACAGTTTGTCCAGTCTTCCAATCCCGGGTATAATCGTTCACAGATTGTTTCAATGCAACTTCCTTTCAAATCTTTAATTTATATGAAAGAAGATGCAAGAAGTAGTTTTATTGATAACATAAAATATGAGTTGTCAAAAAATGTAAATACGCAATTGGTGACAAGCTCTAATCAACCGATTGTAAATGTTACCAATACGAACTCAGGGTCATCAAAGTGGGATGGAAAAGACAGCCTTTTCAATCCTACGGTACATACCTTATCGGTTGATGCCCGCTACCAAAAAGTGTTCGATCTAAAAATGAAAGAGGGACGCTGGTATTTTACAAATGAAAAGGCAGATCTGAAAAATTACATTTTAAACGAAACAGCTGTTAAAGTATTTGATTTACATCAACCTGTTATAGGGCAACGATTCAGTTTCAATAAAATTGAAGGTACTATTATCGGCATAGTAAAAGATTTTCATCATGGTAGTATGCACGATAAAATTGAACCTGTTTTAATCCACAATAACCCAGCTTGGATGACTTACATTTCTGTAAAAGCCAGAGAGGGTAATATCATGCAAACGTTGGCTACAATGGAAGCAGTATGGCATAAGTTTCTGCCTGATGAACCTTTTGATTACACTTTTATGGACGATACTTTTAATGCTTTGTATAAATCTGATTTGAAAACGTCGAAATTGATCCTTATCTTTTCCATTATTACCATCATCATCTCTGCATTAGGATTATTTGGATTAGCTGCATTTACCGCGGAACGTAAAAGAAAGGAAATAGGTATACGTAAAGTATTGGGAGCAACGATTACGAATATTACATCATTGTTATCGAAAGAATTTGTCATTCTTGTAGGTATTGCCATTGTGATAGCAAGTCCGATTGCATGGTGGGGCATGAACAAATGGCTGGAAGATTTCGCATACAGAATTAATATTAGTTGGTGGATGTTTATGTTTGCAGGGGTAATTGCACTATTTATTGCATTGTTAAATGTCAGTGCCTTGGCAATCAAAGCCGCTGTTGCAAACCCTGTGAAAAGTCTGAGAACGGAGTGATGTGATGTAATAGTGCGAAAATCAATGATTAATAAAATATTTATAAAAACACTTAACAATGATAAGAAGTTATTTAAAAACGGTCTGGCGAAATTTTGTGAGAAACAAATTATTTTCTTTTATTAATCTTATTGGTTTGTCTGTAGGAATAGCAGCAGTTTTATTGATCGGTATTTATTTTCAGAATGAGTTAAGTTATGATAACTTTCATAAAAATAAAGACTCATTGTATAGGGTTGGTTTTGAGTTTTTCAATACTGGAAAATCTTTAGGTAAGTCGCCTGTGTTTACGCCACCTTTTGGAGCTGATGCACAAAGAGAATTTCCTGAGATACAATCATTCTGCCGTATTTCAGAACATCATGAGGTTTTCATTACGAAAGGAGAAAACAAAATAAAGTCGTCGAATATTTGTTTTGCAGATTCCACTTTCTTTAAGTTGTTTTCTTTTAAGCTCCATTCAGGCAATCCTGTAAATGTTTTAAAACAACCCTATTCTATCGTGTTAACCAAGTCGTTAGCTGAGAAGCTTTTTGGCAATGAAAATGCTGTTGGGAAAACGGTTCGTCTTGATGGTGAAAACGATTATATGGTTACAGGTATAGCAGATGCTGCTCCTGATAATTCACAAATTAGCTATGAAGCGTTGATTTCCTTTTCAACCTTGTATAAAGACCCTGCGAAATATGCAATGGACTGGAATGGCGGCAATCAATACATTACTTACCTGAAATTGAATGATCCTGCAAATGCAGCTTCATTAGAAAAAAAGTTTCCTGCTTTTTTATGGAAGAATATCAATAGTCTTTATGAAAAAAGTGGGCTGAAAGTTATTGCGATGCTGCAGCCTTTGCATGATGTTCATCTGAAGTATGATGAAGACTCTGAGAATACCAGAACCAACTTGTATGTGTTTGGAGTGGTGGCTCTTTTGATTTTAATCATTTCGTGCGTAAACTATGTTAACCTCACCACGGCACAGGCATCATCAAGGTTTAAAGAAATAGGCGTGCGAAAAGTGTTGGGAGCATTGA
The DNA here is from genome assembly GCA_013390605.1 of Bacteroidota bacterium. GTDB lineage: Bacteria > Bacteroidota > Bacteroidia > Bacteroidales > Cfx3-03 > Cfx3-03. The sequence continues at coordinate 914,739 of JACAUB010000001.1, forward strand.
AGAAACAGATTATCCAACAGTTTTTAGGTGAATCTATCTTGATGACATTTTTTGCTTTCATCTTATCTATTGTTATTGTATTTACTGCTTTACCGTTGTATGAGCAGATTTTAGGGAAACCCATGCTCCTTTCAGTAGGTGGTGTTTTGTTTTTGTTTGTTGTTGCTTTATTGGTGATTTTGGTTGTAGGGGTAGGGGCCGGAAGTTATCTGGCCTTTTACCTCTCTTCTTTAAATGCGCAGAAAACGCTGAAAACTGCTACTACAAAAAGTAAACATTCTGGCTTTAGGAAAGGATTGATTGTCGTACAATTTGCTATTACAACAGTACTAATGACCTGCACATTGATTGTTAACCTTCAGCTACACTATACCAAAAATAAGTCGTTGGGTTTTGATAAAAACCACATCATTGCCATCCCGTTAGTAGGGGATAAAACAAAAATGGAAGCATATGTACTGAAACAACAATTAACAGGATTAGCTGATGTAGAAAGTGTTTCGACAGTTTCCGCTATTCCTCATGATGGTATTACGAATAATGGCTTTGTCCCTGAAGGAGATACGAAGGTAATGATTATTCATCAGTTGGATGCAGATGACGATTTGTTAAAGACATTCCGTTTCAGTATGATTGCCGGAAACTATTTTTCGAAAGATAGACCTACTGATGCCGATGGATATGTCATCAATGAAACATTGGCAAAAACATTAGGTTGGATTGAACCGATAGGGAAAACCATTTCACGTAACGGATCACATAAAGTGATAGGTGTAATGAAGGATTTCATATTTTCATCATTGCATGACAGAATCGGGCCTCTTATTATTACTAATCATGCATGGCAGAACCGGTTCGATTATCTGGCTGTCCGGTATAAGTCGAACAGTCCTGCTTCATTGTTATCACAAATCAAAAACAAATGGCAGAATACAGTTGCTGATGTCCCTTTTGAATATTGGTTCTTAGATGAAGCATATAATAACCTTTACAAAAATGAAGAACGATTTCAACGTATTTTCTTTTACTTTTCAGTGTTATCTATCATATTATCATTAGCAGGAATCTTTGGTTTAGTAACATTAACCATCCAACAACGGACAAAAGAAATTGGCATTCGAAAAATACTGGGTGCAAGAGTTATAGATATTGTGAAATTAACGACTAGAAGTTATTTATTACTCATTTTGGCTGCATCTGCTATTGCCGTTCCTTTTGCATGGTATTATATGAATAGCTGGTTACAGGATTTTGCATTTAGGATTCGTTTAAGTTGGTGGATGTTTGTTATCGCAGGAATCATAACATTGATGATCGCATTAATAACGGTTAGTGTTCAAACGATGAAAGCCGCTAAAGGAAATCCTGTAAAGAGTTTGAGAACGGAGTAGAGAGGGATACAAGGGGAGATGGAACGCAGGTAAATGTCTGTAACAGAATTTGAAATATTTTAATTCAACTATCATTATGTTAAAATCATATCTGAAAATAGCCTGGAGAAATCTCTTGAAAAATAAGGTTTTCTCATTCATCAATATATCTGGTTTAGCTATTGGTATTTCTGCCTGTTTTATTATCCTACTTTTCATACAGGATGAATTAAGTTATGATCGCTTTAATGAAAAGGCCGATAGAATTGTACGTGTTGTGTTCAAATCATCAGTTAATGGCGGTAAAATTAATGAGCCATTTGTAATGCCACCTGTTGCACAAACCATGAAGAATGATTATCCAGAGGTTGAAGAAGCTACAAGAATACGTACATATGGTAATCCGAAAGTAAGTTATGGCGATAAAACTTTTCAAAATGGTTCTTTCGCTTATGTAGATTCTAATTTCTTCAAGGTTTTTACAATTCCTTTGTTGAGAGGTGATGCCAGTACTGCTTTGCAACAACCCAACCGTATTGTAATAACAGAAGAAACTGCAAAAAAATATTTTGGAAATGAAGACCCAATAGGAAAGGTGTTAAAGTTTTATAATGGTACTTCACTTTATACTGTTACAGGTGTTATTGATAAAATACCTGCGAATGCACACTTCCATTTTGATATGTTGGGCTCAATGAGTAGCATGCAAGAAGCCAGAGAACAAAATTGGATGGTCTCAAATTATTTTACATATCTTGTTTTATCGAAAGGATACGATTATAAAAAGCTGGAAGCCAAATTGCCTGCTATGGTAGAAAAATATATGGGGCCACAGATTGTATCAGAGATGGGGATGAGTTTAAGTCAGTTTCGTACCAAAGGCAATGAATTAGGTTTCTCATTGGAACCCTTAACTGATATTCACTTGCATTCAGACGGACATAGTGAAATGGAACCTGGAGGTAATGTGCAATATCTATATGTATTTGGTGTCGTTGCCATATTTATGTTGTTAATTGCTTGTGTTAATTTTGTAAATCTTTCTACTGCAAGTGCCTCTAAACGTGCAAAAGAAGTAGGTGTAAGAAAAGTAATGGGCTCTTTACGACACGACCTGATATGGCAGTTCTTGCTGGAATCTTTAATGGTGACTGTTATTGCATTGATACTTTCAATAATATTGGCACAGCTGGCATTGCCTGTGTTCAATGATCTTGCAGGGAAAAATTTAGTACTTGGCTTTAATGCTAAAACTATTTTAAGCTTATTGGCACTTACATTCTTGGTAGGACTATTGGCCGGTACTTATCCTGCTTTCTTCTTGTCATCATTTAAACCGGTCGTAGTATTAAAAAGTCGCCTTTTGCAAGGAAAAATGAGTGTCATCCTACGAAAGGGATTGGTCGTGTTTCAGTTTCTTATTTCAGTTGGACTTATGATTGGAACGATTACTGTTTATCAACAACTTAAGTATATTCAGAATAAACAGCTCGGCTATGATAAAGATCAGTTACTGGTGCTGAATAATTCATGGGCATTGGGAAAGAATGAACAAGTATTTAAAGAACAGTTATTGAAAGATGCACGCGTGTTGAATGTGACCACATCTGCATATAAACCAGTGGGACCGTCTTACTCTAATAATACCATGATATATCCTGATGGAAAAGACAATCTGGTAACACGTATGTTGAGATACGATATTGATGAACAATACATTCCTACTATGGGTATGCATATTTTGGCAGGTAGGAATTTTGCCAAAACATTTAGTACTGATTCGACAGGTATCATTATTAACGAAGCTGCAGCAAATGCATTTGGTTGGGGTAAAGATGCTGTAGGACATGTAGTTACATATGCTAATTATAATGGTAAACAGAAAAAAGAATTTACAGTAATTGGTGTGGTGAAAAATTTCAATTTCAGATCATTGCATGAAGCAATCACTCCACTGGTAATGGTATTGCAGCCTCAATGGGGATTAATAATAAAAGTAAAGGGCAGAGATGTGAGCGGACTACTGGCTGCTATGAAAAAGCAATGGGCAAAGTTTAATACTGATGAACCATTTGATTACGTCTTTATGGATGAGCTTTATAGCAAAACATACATTGTGGAACAAAAGACGGGTCGAATACTCAATATCTTTGCTGCACTCACCATCTGTGTTGCCTGTCTTGGTTTATTTGGTCTGTCCACTTTTACTGCTGAACAACGGGCCAGAGAAATTGGTATTCGCAAAGTGTTGGGTGCAAGTGTAGGTCAGATTACAAATATGCTTTCTAGAGAATTTATAAAACTAGTATTATTCGCCTGTTTTATTGCATTTCCATTATCGTATTGGATAATGCATCAATGGCTAGAAGAATTTGCTTATCGGGTTCCTATTAGCTGGTGGGCCTTTCTTATAGCTGCATTTGTAGCTATAAGTATTGCTTTGGCTACTGTAAGTTTTCAGGCTATAAAAGCAGCACTGATGAACCCGGTAAAGAGTTTGAAAATGGAATAATGAGTGCAAGGTATTTATAATTAACGACTAACGAGCGATTTATTAGGTGATAATAATTAAAGTAATCAATAAATAACCCCTTTATTAATAAGGGGATGGAGGTAATTATGATAGAATTAAAGCACATTTCTAAATGGGTAAATGTTGGTGGCAATCGAGTCTTTTTATTGAAGGATATTAATCTAACGATAAAGGAAGGTGCATTTATCAGTATTATGGGCCCATCAGGTTCTGGTAAATCAACATTGTTAAATGTTATGGGTTTGTTAGATGAGTTTGATGAAGGAGAGTACAATTTTCTCAATCAACCTGTTCACCAGTTAAAAGAAAAGCATAGGTCGCAACTGTATAAGAGTCATATTGGTTTTGTCTTTCAAGCATATCACTTAATTGATGAATTAACTGTCTATGAGAATATTGAAACACCATTGTTGTATCAGAACATTAAATCTTCAGATCGGCAGGCTATCGTTGCAGATATTTTGGATCGCTTTAATATTGTTGGTAAAAAGGATCTGTTTCCAACACAATTATCAGGAGGGCAACAACAAATAGTCGGCATCGCAAGAGCATTGGTTGCTAAACCTAAATTGATTCTGGCTGATGAGCCAACTGGAAATTTAAACAGTAAACAAGGTGAGGAAATTATGGAGCTATTTAAACAGCTAAATAAGGAAGACGGTGTAACCATTGTTCAAGCGACACATTCTGAAAAGAATGCTGCTTATGGTTCTCAAATCATTAACCTGTTAGATGGAAAAATTGAAAAATAACTAGATATTCCATTACTAACTTACATTTAGTGTGAAATCGATATAACAAATTTTATGTCTATCGGATGTCATACATAAGGGATGACATCCGATATTTAGAGTTATATATAATATCAAATTAAGAACAGGCTATTTTAAATAAATTAAAATCGGAGGTAAAATGCTGTTCCTTCATTTTCTTTTGATTGAACAGTGATACTTCCTTTATGGACCATCATAATTTGTTTACATAAGCTTAAACCAATACCATTGCCGTTTTTCTTGGTGCTAAAAAAAGGAACAAATATTTTATCCAATACGTCATCAGGCATACCAGATCCATTATCAGCCAGTTTAATAATTATTTTGCTATCGTTATCGGTATATGCCGATAAAACTATTTTTGGGTCAGGCTTGCTTTTAACTGCGTCAATGGCATTCAAAATGAGGTTTATTAATACTTGTTCTATTAAACCTGCATCTATTTCTACCGAAAGTAAAGGCTCTTTGAGAATAATTGCTGCTTCAATATTTTTTTGTGCTAAGGTAGGTTGCATTAAGCGGTGAAGGTTTTCAAATAACTCGCTGATAAAAACCTTTGCCAGATTTGCTTTAGTGATTTTGTTCAAGTTTCGGTAGGTTTCTGTAAACTTAAGTAAGCCCTCACTTCGTTTTCTTATGGTGTCTATTCCTAGTTCAAGGTCTTCTGCTATACCAGAAGGATCGGGTGTTTCTTGTGCGAATTGTTTTAATCTGCTTTGTAATGTATTGGCGAGAGAAGAAATGGGTGCTACAGAATTCATGATCTCATGTGTCATTACGCTTAATAGCTTTTGCCAGGCTTTGGATTCAGTTTCTTCTAGTGCCTCATTTACATTTTGAAAAGCAATGAGTTTGTATTGAATGTTTTCAGTTTGAAAAGCCGTAGCCGATAAAACTACTTTTAAGTTGCTTTTCTCGCGATGAATGGTACTAATGCTTCTTTCTCCGGGAGTAAGACTTGAAATTTGTGTATAGAGCGTATGATCTCTTTTGTCTAAAGAATGAATGGTTTTTAAATAAGGTACTTGTAATATTCTTTTAAGTGATTCATTCATCCATATAATATCTCCGCTGGTAGTCTCGTATGAAAGAATCCCTGTATCTACTAATTCTAGTACTTTCTGCAAGTACTGGTATTGCGTTTCTTTTTCTTTGCTGATTACTTTGAAGGTTGAATTGATTTCGTTGAATCCTTGTCGTAATGGTTGTAAATCAACGGGTGCTTGCTTTACATTAAAGTGTCTTGAGAAATCCCTATAGTGAATGGATTCTACAAATTGCTCTACTTCATCTTGTGCTTTTTTATGTAAACGATAAAAATCAACCACTTGAAAAATAACAACTGGCAAAATAACAAAGTCAAAAATATACTGTCCTTTTAGTATGGTAAAGGAAAAAGTGAGTAGCGTAGTAAGTAATAATGTTACTCTCCATAAAATACCCCAATCGGTTTTATTAAATTTCATACTTACTCAGTCTCCTATATAGAGCTGTACGGGTTAATCCCAACTCTTTTGCTGCTTTTGTAATATTGCCGTTATTTTTTTCTATCACTCTTAAAATAGTGTTTTTTTCTAGTGTACTCAGTTTGGTTTCATCATTTTCGTCCATTGTATTTTGATTGGACGACTCGATAGGGGAGAAGATCAAATCATCAGGCGCCAATACATTCCCATCAGCCATAATGATAACTCTTTCTATTATGTATTGCAATTCTCTTACATTCCCCGGGAAGTGATACTGTTCTAACTTCTGTATTGCAGCATCAGAGAAGCTAATATTGGTCTTGAAATATTTTGCTGAATAAATTTTGGCAAAATGTTCTGTAAGCAATATGATATCTTCTTTTCTTTTGCGTAAAGGAGGGACAATAATTTCAACAGTATTAATACGATAAATTAAATCTTTTCGGAAACGATTTTCATTAGCAAGTTCATTCAGTGGGAGATTAGTGGCGCAAATCAATCGTATATCAACAGGTATTGATTGATTAGAACCAAGACGGGTAATCTGTCGGTTCTGTAATGCTGTTAAGAGTTTAGCTTGTTGCTGCAATGAAATATTCCCTATTTCGTCTAAAAACAAAGTACCACCGTTAGCGGCCTCAAATCTTCCGACTCTATCTTCTTTGGCATCAGTAAAAGCACCCTTTTTATGACCAAATAATTCGCTTTCAAATAGTGTTTCCGTTAATGAACCTATATCAACTTTTATATAAGGTTGCTTGTTTCGTAACGACTTTTCATAAATAGCTTTTGCTATCAAATCCTTTCCGGTCCCGTTTTCGCCGAGAATTAAAATATTGGCATCAGTAGGTGCAATCTTATCAATCTTAGCAAAGATATCAAGCATAGCATCACTACTTCCTAATAAATCAGGATTGTAGTTTTTGCTTTTAATTTGATGAGTAATAGAAATATTCTGTTGCGCTTTTTCTTTTAAAATATCAGTTATGGTACATAGTAATTTTTCGTTATGCCATGGTTTTACAATAAAGTCGGAGGCTCCTTCTTTTAATGAACGTACTGCCAGATCAATATCTCCATAAGCTGTAATCATGATTACAGATATTTCAGGTTTTAACGCTTTAATACGTTTTAACCAATATAAACCTTCATTTCCGGTATTGATGGATGCATTAAAATTCATATCCAATAAAACCAGATCGAATGAACGAGAGGAGAGAAGTGATGGAATATTTTCTGGATTCTTTTCAGTAATAACTTGCTGAACTTCTGTTTTTAACAATAATCTCACAGCAGTTAATACATCAATATCATCATCAATAACTAATATGCTTGCTTTTAATAAACTCATATTTCAATGTATATTTTTTCACTAAACCCCATAGTTTATACAAAGATAAATGATTTGGAAACCCCTTATAAGTATTAACTTTTAATTAATTCTTTATTATTTTATTTAATATGTTTCTATTTTAAGATAAGGATTGTTATTTTTGAAAAATGATAAATGGCTTCTTGATATTCTATTATTTATAAAACTAAATTTCAACTCACATTTAAGCTTATGCAACGAGTATATGTTTTACAGCGTATTATCAAATGTAACATGTGCGTTCCATTCGACCTTAATCTTAAAATTAATTATTAATGAAAACTAAAAACACTATTCTCATTTTATTATTTGTTCTTTTAACATTCTTTGCTAATGCACAAGGTAAAAAGAAAATCCGGAATGTGATTATGATGATTCCAGATGGTACTTCTACCAGCGTATTGTCAATGTCGCGTTGGTATAACAGTGGTCCTGTGTTGAAGTGGTTATCTCTTGATCCTTACGTTTGTGGATTGGTTAAAACGCACTCTTCGAATGCTCCTATTGGGGATTCAGCTCCAACATCGAGCTGGTATGCAACCGGATATGCCTCTCAAACCGGATTTATTGCTACATATCCACCACAAGATGAAGGAAATGATTTAGTGAAAGTGGATAAAAATAAGGCCTATCAGCCTTTGATGACGGTATTGGAAGCCGCTAAGTTGGCAGGAAAAAGAACAGGGTTAGTATTTACCTGTCAGTTTCCACATGCGACGCCTGCTGACTTCTCTGCACATAGCCGTGATAGAAATGCTTACTACATGATTGCTGAGCAGATGATTCATAATAGTATTGATGTGCTGTTTGGGGGTGGAACATCTTTTATCAATAGTGAAAATAGAGCTTATTTGGCTAAGAATGGATACGATACGTTGTTTACTGATGAAAAATCTGTAAGTTTTGAAAATGGAGATGATTACAAAAGATTCAAACAGCTATCCGGTAAGAAGACTTGGGCTCTATTTAGTCCGATAGAAGTTCCGAATGATATAGACCGGAACCCAAATCAGATTCCTTCATTAGAGGAGATGACACAAAAAGCATTGGAACTTTTATCGAAGGATAATAAACAAGGTTTCTTTATGATGGTTGAGGGGAGCAAGGTTGACTGGTCTGCTCATAATAATGATCCTATAGGTGTAATTACAGAGTTTCTGGCTTTCGACAAGGCTGTGGGTGCTGCTATAAAGTTTGCGAAAGAAAAAGAGAAAGAAGGTATTGAAACGATTATCGTGATATGTCCAGACCATGGGAATAGTGGCATAAGTATGGGAAGTCGCTTATCCAATTCGGGGTATGATAAATTGAGTTATTCAAAATTATATGGTCCTCTCAAACAATTTAAGCTTACGGCTGATGGAATTGCTAAAGAGATGGTGACACCTTTATATGCTAATAACGCCTTTAAAGCTGATTCTGTATTTTTAACTTCAGCATTTAGAAAAGGCGATCCTTCTATTGTGTTGACGACAATTGAAGTGAAGTCACTTCAGGAAGAATTTACTGCTTTAAATGGAAAACCTGAAAGGGTTGGTAATCTGGTAAAGCCAATTGCCCGGATTATTACTTCGAGAACATACGTTGGTTTTACAACGAATGGTCATACTGGGGAGGATGTGTTTCTGGCTGTATATCCTTCGGGAACCAGTTTGCATGGTGTAGTCGGCAGCGATGATATCAATCGGTTCTTCTGTAACCAACTAGCGGTAGGAGGTGTTCCGATTAATCTGAATGATTCTACGTCCAGATATTTTAGTCGACATACAGAGGTGCTGAAAGGTTATGACTTTAAAATTTCAGGATTCGATAAGACTTTGAAAACAGGTGCTGTATTGGAGGCGCGTAAAGGCGATGTGATAATTACGATTCCAGCTAATAAAAATGAACTATTTATCAATGGCGTTCGGAAGGTCTTGAAATCCGTTGTGGTCTATGATGATATCAACAATGTTTTTTATCTGCCGAAGACGATTATTAAGGATTATAAGATTTAATTTGTCCATCACATTTTGCAGTGTATTTATCATTTTGCCTGAAAAGAGAAATCTCCTTCTAATATAGATTTCTCTTTTCGGTCGAAATAATGAAGTAGTCGGATTAAAATGAAATAGCGAATATCCAAAAGCTGGCGGAGATTGAAAAAATAATGATATATAGTAAAAAAAGCTGTTTCGGTTGGGAAACAGCTCAAAAAAACATGATCTGGAAAAACTGAAGATTATTTTAGCTTTTCAATAATCTCGGGTAATTGGCGGACACATGCAAGTTCCCTCCATGCTCTGCGGGCTTCAACAGCCGGGGTACCAAAATAAACCTTCCCTCCTTCAAGAGTTTTATCTACACCTGATGTTGCTAAAATAACGGCTCCTTTTCCAATAACAATATCCTTATTAATGGAAACACGTCCCCAGAGAATACAGTCGTCTTCAATTCTAGTTACTCCGGCAATAGCTGAATGTGCACCTATTAAACAATGTTTTCCGATATAGGTATCATGTCCTACCTGAATATGGTTGTCGGTTTTTGTACCGAAACCAATGATAGTATCACCTGATACACCTTTGTCGATACAACAATTAGCCCCTATTTCAACATTATCTTCCAATATTACTCTTCCACATGATTCAAACTTACGATATCCTGCAGGTTTGCGTTGAAAATAGTAAGCATCAGCTCCAATTATGGTTCCTGATTGAATAATAACATTGTTTCCGATAACCATGTGATCATAAATGGTTACGTTTGGATGGATGAGGCAGTTGGTTCCAATCTTTACATGGTTCCCAATGAAAGCACCAGGCTGAATGATCGTACCTAGGCCGATTTCCGCAGATTCGCTGACCATGGCTGTTGCAGGAATGAATGGACGGAACTTCTTTACTAATGAAACATAGGCGGCAAAGGGATCGTCATGAAAAATCAAGGCTTTTCCTTCAGGGCACTCTACTTTTTTGTTAATGATAATTGTAGTAGCATTTGAGTGAAGCGCCTTCGAATAATATTTGGGATGATCAACAAAGGTAAGATCACCAGCCTGAACCATATGGATTTCATTTAGTCCGCTGATCTGGAAATTAGGATCGCCAAAATATTCGGCTTCAATAAGCTCGGCAACCTGGTCGAGTGATTGGGCAGGGGTAAGTTGCATGATAAGAAATATAAGGGATTATTTAACTCGTTCAGAGTAATCTCCTGTACGGGTGTCAATTTTAATACGCTCTCCGCTATTAACAAATAACGGCACATAAACTGTAGCGCCTGATTCAACAGTAGCTGCTTTTAGTGTGCGGGTTGCAGTATCTCCTTTTAGTCCTGGTTCAGCATAGGTAACTTCCATTTCAACAAATGGAGGTAGTTCGCATGAAAGGATTGTTTCCGTGTCGGCATGAAAAACGATCTCACACATCTGGCCTTCTTTTAGAAACTGAGGCGCATTTATTAATGAAGGTTCGACCAGAATTTGCTCGAAAGATTCATTATTCATAAAGTTATATCCGTCGCCTTCTTTGTAAAGGTATTGATACTGGCGACGTTCAATACGTGCAATATCTATTTTAACACCTGCAGGAAATGTGTTTTCAAGGGTACGACCTGTTTTTAAACTTTTCAGCTTCGTGCGGACAAATGCATTTCCCTTGCCGGGCTTCACATGTTGGAACTCGGTAATGACGTACAAATCGTTATTGAAATCAATGCATAAACCGTTTCTGAATTCAGCTGTAGTTGCCATAAATTATTGATGATTAATACTTAAGTTTTGTTTTTAAAAGCATGCAAAAGTACATAAAAAAGATGTATCTGCAATGCTTTTATGAAGTCTCTTTTACCTTTTCTTTATGATTTATATTCTTCGATCAATAACTGTTGCGAACAAAAGTCAAATTCATCGGATTGGTGATTTGAACAGACAATGATTATTTTGTCGGAATTACATTCCGTAATTAATTGACGATACCACGCTATTCCTTGTTGGTCGAGGTTTACAGTAGGCTCGTCAAGGATGGTAATAGCAGCTTCGCTGATTAAGGCTAGTAATAATTTTAACCGTTGTTTCATGCCTGACGAAAATAGAACTATAGATTTATGCATCTGTTTTTCCATCCCCAACTTCTGGATGATCTCGCTAGTTGAGGGGGCGTTTATAAATGGTCTTAGTTTTCTTTGAAAATTAACCATTTCACTGAGTGTGAATTCTTCAGGTAACTCCAGATAAGGTGCTGTGTAACTAAGATATTGATAGTATTGATCAGTATGAATCAATTTGTTGTCTACTGTTAACTGAACAGATCCTTCAGAGGGAATGACGAAACCGCTCATTATTTTTGCAATGGTAGACTTCCCGGAACCATTCGATCCTAATACCGCTATTCTGTCTCCTCCATTCAATTGAATATTTACGCCTTTGAATACCCATTCACGATTGAAACGCTTTCCGATATTTTGCAGATTCAAATTTATAGACTTCATCATACATTGAATGGTTTTTATCTACTGATAAATTGAAAACGACTGAAACGTGTTAAATGTTTTTCATAGAAAGTGAGATACGTTTACGGGCTTTATCTACTTCCAAAACTTTAACTTGTACCTTCATGTTGAGACTAACGGCTTCGTTGGGGTCTTTTATGAAGCGGTCGGTCATCTGACTGATGTGAACCAGTCCATCCTGATGAACACCGATATCTACAAAGGCGCCAAATGCTGTAATGTTGGTTATGATACCGGGTAACACCATTCCTACGACCACATCGTCGATATTACGAACTGATTTATCGAATTCGAAGATATCAAATTTCTTACGAGGATCTCTACCCGGTTTAGAAAGTTCAAGCATAATATCTGTGAGGGTTGGAAGACCAATGGTCTCGGTTATAAACTCTTCGAGCTTTAATCTCTTACGGAGTTCTTCGCTACTCATGAGCTCGCTGATGGTGCAACCAAGTTTCTTAACCATTTTTTCGACAACATGGTAGGCTTCGGGGTGAACTGCACTTTGATCAAGAGGATTAACTGCATCACGGATGCGTATAAATCCAGCCGCTTGTTCGAATGCTTTTTCGCCAAATCGGGTTACTTTCAAAAGTTCCTTACGACTAGTGAATCCGCCATTCTTAGTGCGATAATCAATAATGTTTTTAGCAAGGACAGGCCCTAATCCGGATACATGGGTTAATAACTCTTTACTAGCTGTGTTTAATTCTACACCAACGGCGTTAACACAACTTACAACGGTGTCTTCCAGACTTTTTTTCAGTAGGTTTTGGTTTACATCGTGCTGGTATTGTCCAACTCCGATAGATTTTGGATCTATCTTAACCAGTTCGGCTAACGGATCCATGAGCCGTCGTCCAATAGAGACAGCACCTCTTACGGTAATATCATATTCTGGAAACTCTTCGCGCGCTACTGAAGATGCTGAATATACAGAGGCGCCACTCTCATTAACCATAAGTGCTATAACTTCTCGGCTAAAGGGGATCTTTTGAATGAAAAATTCAGTTTCTCGACCAGCTGTTCCATTGCCTATTGCTATTGCCTCAATTTTATAGGAGGTAACCAGATTCTGTATTTTTGCCATTGCCTGTTTAAACTCACTTTGTGGCGGATGCGGATAGATGGTCTCATTATGCAAAAGGTTGCCATTCTTGTCGAGGCAAACTACTTTACAACCGGTTCGAAAACCAGGGTCAATGGCTAATACATTTTTTTCTCCCAATGGAGGCGAAAGGAGCAGTTGCCGAATGTTTTCGGCAAATACCTTTATGGCTTCCAGGTCAGCTCGTTCTTTAGCTTTCTGAAGGCTTTCGGTCTCCATGGATGGTTGCAGGAGGCGATCGTAGCTATCAGCTATGGCTTTCTTTACTTGCTGTGCTGCAGGGGTACTCCCTTTTACAAAGAGGCGATCAAGTTGATCTATGGCTCTTTGTTCTTCCGGTTCAACTTTAATCTTGAGAATTCCTTCGTCGCTACCTCTTAGCATAGCAAGTATACGATGGGAGGGGGCCTTTGAGAGTGGCTCGCTGAATTCAAACCAGTTTTCGTATTTTAACCCCTCTTCTTTTTTCCCACGCATCACTTTGGAACTGATAAAAGCCTCTCTTTCGAAAAGCTGGCGCATCCTGGAACGTGCTACATCGTGTTCACTTACCCATTCGGCAATAATATCGCGGGCTCCTGCAAGTGCTTCATCGGTATTTCCAACTCCCTTTTCATCTGAAATATAAGCTTCTGCTTTTCCTTCAATATCACCGGGTGCTTGGTTGAAGATAATTTTAGCAAGAGGTTCTAATCCTTTTGCCTTTGCAACAGTCGCTTTGGTTTTACGTTTTGGCTTGAAGGGTAGGTAAAGATCTTCGAGGATACTCATCGTTTCGGCATGCGCAATCTTCTGTTCCAGTTCTGGTGTGAGCAAGCCTTGCTCTTTGATGCTCTCTAAAATAGCATCGCGTCGTTTATCCAGCTCACGAAGCTGACTAATTCTGTCGCGAATAGATGAGATAGCTACTTCATCGAGTGTGCCGGTTTTCTCTTTACGATAGCGGGCAAGGAAGGGGATAGTAGCTCCTTCGTCGAGAAGCGATACAACATTAGTGACCTGCCATAATTGTAATGAAAATTCGGCAGCTATTTTTTGAATATGATTCATGTAGTGTAAAACGATTATTCCCAGCCCGAAGCAAGTACATCGATTAGATGGATGGTCTTAATGGGCAGGTTATGTTTATCAATATATCCTTGCATATGCATTAAACAGGTTGCATCGGTTGATACAATGTATTCAGCACCTGTGGCAAGTGCGTTCTGAACTTTTCTTTCGGCCAGAGCAAAAGAGATATCCTCATTTTTAGTGGTAAACGAACTTCCGTATCCGCAGCATGTTTCGGTTTCTTCCATTTCAATGAGTTCGAGACCTTTTACATGCTTGAGCAATATACGGGGTTCGTCATGTATCCCTAGTTGACGAAGGGCCGAACAGGAGTCGTGATAGGTGACTTTATGTGGAAAAGTAGCTCCGATATCACTTATTTTTAATACTTTAACCAAAAAGTTGGTAAATTCATACATGTTCTTTTTCAACACAAGAAATTCATTGTGAAGTGCAGAGTTGAAAAAAAGCTGATGATAATAGGTTCTTATGAAACCAATACATGATGCTGATGGTCCAATAATGGGGCGATTATGCGGAAAATCTTTGATTAACTTTTCACCTACAGCCTTAGCTTCATCCCAGAATCCATTGTTATATGCAGTTTGACCACAACAAGTTTGATTAGGATTGTAATGAACTTCAAGACCGATTTTTTCTAAAATCTTGATCATGTTCATACCCGTTTCCGGATAGATCTGGTCAATATAACAGGGGATAAAAATGTCTATTACCATAAATTAAAGCTAAGTATTTGTACAAAAATAACAAATAGTTATGACTTACTTGTCCTAGAAAAACGCGTTTTTTAAAACAGATGCAAAATTTATTTCGCAATCTATTCGCTTTTTAGCCTTCTATCAAAAAACCTGCCTGTTTTAAGTGTTCCCAGTATTTAGGATACGACTTCTCAACCACAGCAGGATTTTCTATTTGAAGCGGAGTACCTGTCAATACTAAAGGTGCAAAACACATCGCCATTCGGTGGTCGTGGTATGTGTGAATAAATGGAATAGAAGGTTGTGTTGACAATCTTTGGGTCTGCTGAGGTATTTCGAGAACAAAATTGTCTCGTTCAATAGCTTGATAACCTGCATTCGCTAATTCATTGATGATAGCGGTGATTCTATCAGTTTCTTTGATGCGAAGAGATCGAAGACCTTTTAATTTTGAAGGGATTCCTTTTGCTGCTAGGGTTATCGCAAATGTTTGTGCCAGATCAGGGATATCTGTAAAATCAGCTGTAAACAGGTTTGCATTATCCTGAATATGTTTAAGTAGCAATCCTTCACTCGTGAATTGAGAAGTTACCCCGATATGTTCGAAAAGTGCTCTAACGGCACTATCGCCCTGAAGACTATTGGGCGTTAGCCCTTTTAACAGGACTTCTGCATCCTGATTAAGTGCCACCATTTGAAACCAATAAGAGGCAGCACTCCAATCGGGTTCAACGGTTAACTGTTTAGAAGCATAGTCTTGTGGAGGTATGTGATAACTGTTTTTATGACGATGGATCTTAATGCCAGTCTCCTCCATTAAGCGCGCCGTCATTTCAATATAGGGAAGTGAGCTTATGGTTCCTCCTAATGTTAATTGCAGCCCGTTTTCAAGTGCAGGGGCTATCATCATGAGGGCTGATATGTACTGACTACTCACTCCCGCGTCTATTGTTACAGCGCCTCCTTTAATTTTTTTCCCTTTGATGAAGAGGGGAGGGAAGCCTTCCTTTTCGCCATATTCAATATCTGCACCAAGCGTTTTCAATGCATCCACCAGTAATTTTACCGGACGTTCTTTCATGCGATCTGAACCAGTTAATATCCAGTTGCCGGATTCAATAGCCAGTCGGGCTGTCATAAAACGATAGACAGTACCGGCTGGACCAGCATCAAGCACAATGGTTCCGGTCTCTTTTTTAGAAAAGTTACCTTGTTCCTTATCCTGCATTACATTGATTAGCTTCTGCAAAAGAACAGTATCATTAGCATCTGAAATATTATCAATTTTCATGAAAGAATTGAAGCTTCTCATAATAAGGAGCCGGTTGGCAAAACTTTTTGAAGCAGGTAATGTTATTTCTGCCTTAATCGGTTTTTGTGGCGCGTGTATGGTATATTGTTGTGGGCTCATGATCAATTGGAAGATGCTTAATTCAGATGTAGTTAAATAGATGTTAGAAAGCGTAATGCATCCTTTAACAGTTTAGGATCACATTTGATATCATAAACACCTTTGCCTATTTCATTTAATAGTGTTAGACGAACTTGACCCGAAATATTTTTCTTGTCATGTCCCATCAATTCAAGTAATCGCTCAAAGTTAGCTTCAGATGGTTTGTAAAGCTCGAAATTATATAGAATAACCTCCTTGATTTCTTCAAATTGATCGGCAGATAATGTAGTAAGTTGGGTTGAAAGCCATGCTTCGGCTAACATCCCAAGTGCAACGGCTTGCCCATGAAGAAGGGGATGGTTGTTCTCGAGTGCAAAGGTTTCGAGTGCATGACCAATGGTGTGTCCAAAGTTGAGCAACTTACGCAATCCCTTTTCAGTAGGATCTTGTTCTACGATTTCACTCTTTATTCTTAAGGAAGGTAAAATCAATGCGCCCCAATCCTCTATTTCAGTATAATGTTTTCCTTTAATCGCGTTCCAATACTCTTTATCGGCAATGAGGGCATGTTTCAGAATTTCTCCATAACCTGATTGGATTTGATTGGAGGGGAGCGTTTTTAAAAAAGCAGGATTGATGAAGACCGCTTGCGGATCGGCAAACACCCCGATCTGGTTTTTTAATCCCCCTAAGTCTACACCGGTCTTGCTACCTGTAGAGGCATCAACTTGTGATAAAAGGGTAGTTGGAATATTGTAAAAACGAATTCCTCTTTTATACGTTGCAGAAACAAAACCGCCCATGTCGGTAATGACTCCTCCGCCAAGATTAATCATTACAGATCGACGGTCTGCACCATTTTCGGTTAATGCTTCCCAAAGATGTGTACAGATTTCAATGGTTTTATTTTCTTCGCCCGACTCAATCTCAATAATCTCAGCCTGAGCAAGTGCTTCTATATTAGTAAGCAGTTGAGAAATACAATGTTGATACGTGTTCTCGTCAACAAGAATAAAAAATGTGCAGCCTGATTCGGCCTCTTTGTTAAGTAGTTGATTAATAGTTGAGAAATTATTATCAGCTACAATAAGGGGATACCCCAGCGGATTTAGAACAATATCTGTATTCATAATATGCAAAAGTACTCAAAAATGATACTTCACTTTTCATCTTTGTAATGATTCGTTATCTATTTTTGGTAAAAATTGTAAACAATGATCTTATTTGATGATACAGCCATTGCCTTCGAAAGCAAAAATGATAACGATTTACTACGTGCCTATTATTTGTTTAAAACAGTTGCAAACCCTTCATTAGTCAAGATTAGTAAAGTGTTGGTTGAAGCAGCGCAAAGAATACATTTTCCAGTTTCCTGGGCTGTAAAACCTACAATATATCGTCAGTTTGTTGGTGGCGAATCTATTGGAAATTGTTTTAAGCTGGTGAGGGTACTTGAAAAGTATCACGTAAAGGCGATTCTTGATTATTCTGTTGAAGGGATGAGTAGCGAGGCGATTATTCAACATACCCTTGAAGAGACTCTTCGTACGATTGATAATGCTGCAATTGATATAAATGTTCCATTTGCGGTATTTAAACCTACTGCATTATGTTCTCATGAGGTTTTGGAGAAGGCTGCCGATCCACATTATGAGTTGACCGAAACTGAAAGAGGAGATGCCTCGAAATTTAAAGAACGGATAGCTATCTTATGTAAGCGGGCATTTGAGAAGGGGGTACGTCTAATGATTGATGCTGAGGATTCATGGTATCAGTCGTTTGTTGATGATGTGATTACAGAGATGATGATGTTATATAACAAGGAACGCGCTATCGTTTTCAATACGTTACAAATGTATAGAACCGATCGGTTGGATTTCTTAAAAGCATCGTATGAAAAGGCAGTAGCAAATAATTATTATCTGGGTGTCAAATTTGTAAGAGGGGCGTATATGGAAAAAGAACGTGAACGGGCTCTCCAAATAGGTTATCCTTCGCCAATTCATCCCGATAAACAAGCTACGGATAATGCTTTTGATGCAGCACTTCAGTTTTCAATAGATCACTTGGATAGAATTTCTATCTTCTGTGGAACACATAATGAGAATAGCTGCAGATTGTTTGCCGCACTGATGGAAAAACAGGGACTCAGTAAAGATGATGAACGGTGTTTCTTCTCCCAGTTGTATGGCATGAGCGACAATATAAGTTTTAACCTTGCGAATGGTGGATATAATGTTGCAAAATATATCCCATATGGTCCGGTAAAATCAGTGCTGCCGTATTTGATCAGAAGGGCTGAAGAGAATACTTCTATTGCAGGACAAACAAGTCGGGAGCTCTCGCTGATTAAAAAAGAGCGGCAAAGAAGAAAAAGCCTAAAAAATTCACTATCTTAATTTTAGGAGAAAACTGATCGTAGAATACGCTGTTATCTTGACTATTAAAGACGAATCTGCTTCTCGTTATTCGACCACTTGGGCGAAATCTCTAAAATAGGTAGCATCTATAAAGAAACTTCTCTCAAGTGGTCGAATGACATATGAAGCCAGAATATGCGTATAATAAAAATAATGTGTTATTCTATCCAAAAGATGCCGACATCAAAAGATCGATATCCTGAAATGGTTGACGGAATGTATCGCTGATAAATTTATTAGTAACCGTTCCATTATACATATATACTCCCTGACGAACGCCGATATCTGTTTTTAACAATTCTGTTAGTCCTCCACGATCTCCAATATCAAGCAGAATAGGAAGTAGGACATTGCTTAATGCAATACTTGCCGTATGAGGAACCTTTGACGGGATATTAGGTACACAATAATGGGTTACACCATTTTTGATAAATACAGGACTATTATGATCGGTAACGCGAGAAGTTGCGAAGCAACCTCCCTGGTCAATACTTACATCAATAATTAAAGAACCTGCTTTCATTTGTGCAATCATCTCTTCCGAAATAAAACAAGGTGTACGTCCTTCTTTAGAGTGAATAGCTCCAATGACTACATCCGCGGAGTGTAATGCTTCCGATAGCGTTTTGGGTTGAATGATGGAGGTGAAGATACGGGTATTGAGGTTGTTTTGTAGACGACGTAGTTTATAAACAGAGTTATCGAACACCTTTACCATGGCACCCATTCCCATGGCTGCGCGGGCAGCAAACTCTCCAACCGTACCAGCTCCCAGAATCACGATTTCGCTTGGACTTATCCCGGAGAATCCTCCAAGCATAACCCCACGGCCATATTCAGGGTGACTGAGGTATTCACCGGCAATCAGAATGCAGGTATTTCCTGCTATTTCACTCATAGCTCTGATGATGGGGAAAGCTTTTGTGCGATCCTTCATTAACTGAAAGCTGATAGCTGTTGTTTTTTTCGCGGAAAGTCGTTTGAAAAACTCTTCGCATAATCCAGGGAGTTGAAGAAACGATAATATGGTTTGGCGATTTCTAACCATATCAATTTCATCAAGGGTTGGAGCTGCCATTTTTAAGATAATGTCAGCTTGGTAGATTTCGCGAATATCTTTAACAATATGGGCGCCTGCTTCGCTATAACGATGGTCTTCATAATGAGCCCCATTGCCGGCACCTGTTTCAATAAATATTGTATGCTCGTGCCCTACAAGCGAGCTCACAGCATCAGGGGTTAACGGTACTCGTTTTTCGTTGTCAGATATCTCTTTGGGAATACCAATTATCAATTTTCGTTTGCTCCGTAAACACTCTAATGTCTCCTCTAATGGAATAATTTTTTCCATAGGCGACATCCCAATATTTCCTTCATCATGCCCTGCCATATCCGGTTTACTTTAATAATTCTTCATCAGAACAAATAATCGTTCGAATATCTGTTTCTTCATCTACCATTATTTTAATTGAGACATAGTTCTCGGGAAGAAGGTTCTCAATCATCTCAGGCCATTCAATGAAACAATAGTTTCCACTAAATACATACTCTTCGTATCCTATATCAATGGCTTCAGTTTCTTTCTTTAAACGGTAGAAGTCGAAATGGAAAATGCTTTCGCCTTTTATTGTTAAATATTCATTAACAATAGCAAATGTAGGACTGTTTACAACATCTTTTACATGTAGTTTATGGCAAAGTGTTTTAATAAAAGTAGTTTTACCTGCTCCCATTTTTCCAAACAACGCAAAGACACGTTGTTTGGAAAATGTTGATAATATTTGAGCGGCAGCAGAATCAAGACTATGAACATTTTCACAGACAAATTTCAATTGCATATAGAGCTGCTTATTTTGGTTTTAGTGTAATAAAAGGAATTAACATCTCTTCCATAGAGATACCTCCATGTTGAAATGTGTTTCGATAGTAATTAACGTAATAGTTGAAATTATTCGGATATGCAAAGAAATCGGTACTCCGGCAGAATACATAACATGAACTTACATTACCTTTTGGTAGAAATGCATCGGTTGGATTCTTAATTTCGAAGACCTCTTTCTTGTTATAATTAAGTGTCTTTCCTGTTTTATACCTTAAGTTGGTATTGGTATTTCTATCGCCAATAATCTTTACTGCATTTGTTACCTTCACAGAACCATGGTCGGTTGTAATAATAATATTGCATTTTTTTTCTGCAATATACTTTATCATATCAAAAAGAGGACTGTGTTTAAACCATGATACTGTTATTGAACGATAAGCAGCTTCATCATCAGCTAATTCACGTATTACATCCATTTCGGTTCGGGCATGCGAAAGCATGTCTACAAAGTTGTAAACAATAACATTTAATTTATTGCCAGTGAGATTTGGAAGGTTTTCAACAAGTTTTTTTCCTGCATTCAGATTGAGTATCTTGTTATAAGAGTGTTTAATGTCTTTGCCAAATCGTTTTAAAAGTTCGGACATCAGATCTCCTTCATACTGATTTTTGGTTCCTTCATCGTCTTCGTTAACCCAGAAATTAGGATACTTCTTGCTGATTTCTGTCGGCATCAATCCTGAAAAGAGCGCATTTCTAGCATATTGGGTAACGGTAGGCAGAATACTATAATAGACTTCGTCTTTTTCAACCCTGAAGTAATCTTCGAAAACAGGTTGAAGTACTTTCCATTGGTCGTATCGAAGGTTATCGATCAATATCAGGAAGGTAGGAGGGCCATCTTCCGTGAGTAGCGGAAATACTTTTTCACGAATGAGCGTGTGTGACAAAACAGGCCTGTTTTGATCTTTTCCGCTTAACCAATCAAGATAATGACTCTCTATAAACTTATTAAAGACATTGTTTGCCTCTTCTTTTTGCATCTTGAGGACATCTTTTATGCCTTCATCTGTCGACTTATCCAGTTCTATTTCCCAATGTACCAGCTTACGATAGACCTCTACCCACTCTTCGTAGTTGAGACGGTTGGATATTTCCATCCCAATAAACCGGAATTCTTGTTGATAATTATGACTGGTTTTGTCGCTAACAAGCTTTTTCTTTTCAAGAATACGTTTTAATGATAGAAGAATTTGATTAGGATTTACCGGCTTAATAAGATAATCTGATATCTTAGAACCAATCGCATCCTCCATAATCGACTCTTCTTCACTTTTCGTGATCATGACAACAGGCAGGTTTGGAAATTTACTTTTAATCTGTTGTAATGTGTCAAGACCAGATAGTCCCGGCATGTTTTCATCGAGGAAGACAATGTCGAACTGTTTTGCTTTTACTTGATCCAGGGCTTCATCTCCACTGGTTGCGGTTGAAACATCATATCCCTTCTCTTTTAAGAATAAAACATGAGGTTTTAATAACGATATTTCGTCATCAGCCCACAGAATCTGTACTTTCTCCATAAAACCTTCTCTCTGAAAGAAACAATTGAAAAAAACTAACTATTTTTGACCTACTAATGAAACGTATTTTTCTCAAAATAGTTGTTTCATTGTTTTTACTTTCTGCATAATACAAAAATAAGTAATAAGTGAGCACTTTAGCACCAAATAAACGAAAAATCTTTAACGATCCGGTACATGGTTTTATTACTATTCCGAATGAATTAGTATTCGATATTATTGAACATCCATATTTTCAACGTTTAAGGAGAATCAGACAACTCGGATTAACCCCGTTGGTCTATCCTGGTGCTTTACATACCCGTTTTCAGCATGCTTTGGGAGCCATGTATTTAATGGGAGTGGCCATCGATACCCTTAGGCAGAAAGGAAATGAAATCACACCACATGAAGAGGATTCTGTAATCCTGGCTATTTTGTTGCACGATATTGGTCATGGTCCTTATTCGCATGCACTGGAACACAGTATTGTTCATTGTATGACACATGAAGATCTTTCAATACTTTTTATGAAAAGATTGAATGAAAAGTTTGAAGGAAAGCTTACAGATGCTATTTCTATTTTTAATGATACCTATCCCAAACGATTTTTACATCAGCTGGTATCTAGTCAGCTCGATACGGATCGATTAGATTATTTGAAACGCGATAGCTATTTTACCGGTGTATCTGAAGGGGTGATCAATACCGACCGGATTATTGCTATGTTAAATATTCACAATGACGAGCTTGTAATGGAAGGTAAAGGGATTTACACCATTGAGAAATTTATAATGGCACGACGTTTTATGTATTGGCAGGTTTATTATCATAAAACGGTGGTGGCGGCGGAGCAAATGTTAATACATATCTTGAAACGTGCAAAGGAGTTAGCCGAAGCCGGTATTCCACTTTTCGGCTCTCCTCCGTTACAATTTTTTTTAGCGAATCGACTTACCAAAACTGATTTTTTGGAACGGTATGACGTTTTAGATACTTTTGCTCTTTTGGATGACTTTGATATTTATGCAGCAATGAAGGTTTGGGCCTATCACTCAGATCCTATGCTTTCTTATTTAAGCAGTAGCTTGATTAACCGAAAACTTTTCAGGGTAGAATTGCAGAACGAACCATTTGATCTTAATTATATTGCAGCAGTGAAAAAGCAAGTGGGTACTACGCTTTTCGATAGTTTGAATGAGGATATGAACATGGTATTTGAAGGCACCATTACCAACAATGCCTATAATCCGGAAAGTGATAAAATCAAAATACTATACAGAGATGGTGTTGTTGTTGACATAACAGAAGCTTCTGAACAAATAAATGTGTCAGTACTCTCAAAATCAGCAATGAAACATTTTTTATGTTATCCAAAACTTGCTTGATATTGTATCTTTCCTTTATTGAATGATAAAAAATCGTTACTTTGCAAAAAATTAATAGGATGTTGTCGATTTAATATTTGCAATATCAATGTGTTGAATTTATTCTTGTGTTTACTGCTTTATTTTCAATGCATTCAATAACATTTAATCCAGATTTAAGAGATGGAATTTTCAGCCAATCAAATTGCACAATTTTTAAATGGAGAGGTTCAGGGCGATCCTGAAATTAGGGTTTCTAACTTGTCGAAAATAGAACAGGGAGAACCCGGAACGCTTAGCTTCCTTGCTAATCCAAAATACACTTCTTATATATACACTACCGATGCTTCAATTGTAATTGTTGGTAAAGATTTTATACCTGAACAACCTGTTAAGGCTACATTGGTTACGGTTGAAGATGCTTATGCTGCATTTGCACAACTTCTGGAGATTTATGATCAGTTTAGGAAAAGCAGTAAAACAGGCGTTTCCAGTCTCTCTTTTATTCATCCAACTGCAAAAGTTGCGGATGATGTTTATGTTGGAGAGTTTGTTGTCATCGGAGCCAATGCAATAGTTGGCAAGGGCTCTAAAATTTATCCACAGGTCTATTTGGGTGAAAATGTTTCTATTGGTGAAGAAACAACACTTAACCCGGGTGTTAAGATTTATCATAATTGTGTTATTGGAAACCGTTGTACTCTACATGCCGGTGTTGCAATAGGCGGTGATGGATTCGGGTTTGCGCAACAACAAGGTGCTGATTATAAGAAAGTTCCACAAATTGGTAATGTGGTTATTGAGGATGATGTAGAAATTGGTTCTAATACAACCATTGATCGTGCTACATTGGGTTCTACTTTTATACGAAAAGGAGTTAAACTGGATAACTTAATCCAGATAGCGCATAATGTCGAAATAGGAGAACACACCGTTATCGCTGCCCAAACAGGGATTTCGGGATCTACCAAGATTGGAAAACTTTGTCAGATAGCTGGTCAGGTAGGTTTAGCCGGACATCTTGTTATTCCTGATAATGTAAAAATTGCCGCACAGAGTGGCGTTGCGAATAGTCTGGCAAAAGATGGTTCCATTTTGATGGGGTCACCTGCCTTTGAAATAGGCCAATATAGAAAGTCTGCTGTTGGATTCAAAAGATTACCGGATATCATGAAGCGTTTGGATCTACTTGAAAAGAAGCTGAATGAACTTGAAGGCAGCCATTAATTTTGTGCTACTTTCAACATATATGAACTGTTTTAATTACATAATATTACTAACCGTTTAGGGTAAAAGATATTTTCTTAATTTTGCCCGCCATGAAAACTATGAAACAAAGAACTGTAAAAGAATCGGTAACACTAACAGGTCCGGGACTACATACCGGACAGAACGTTTCTATTACCTTTAATCCGGCTCCTGATGGACATGGGTATAAATTCCGTCGTATTGATCTGGAAAATAGTCCTGTAATCGAAGCAGATGCCGATCTTGTTGTAGATACATCTCGTGGAACAACCCTTGAAAAGAATGGTGTACGTGTTTCGACGGTGGAACATGTTTTGGCTTCGCTATCAGGTATGGGCATCGATAATGCTTTAATTGATCTTGATGGTGAAGAGACACCCATACTTGATGGTAGCGCACGTTATTATGTTGAAGCACTTGAAAAAGCAGGTTTTGTTGAACAATCATTTGATCGGGAATATCTGGTTTTAGATGAAACTATCACCTATACAAACAATTCCAGAAAGACTGAAATGATTGCTGTCCCAGATAATGATTTTAGAGTATCAACGATGATTGATTATGAAACCAGAGTTTTGGGAACTCAGTTTGCCTCAATTCAAAGTATCGGTCAGTTTAAAGATGAGATTAGCTCATGCCGTACTTTCGTTTTCCTACATGAATTGGAATATCTGGTAAACAATAATCTAGTAAAAGGTGGTGATTTAAATAATGCTATTGTTTTTGTAAATCGCCCAATTCCTAAAGACGAACTTCAACGATTAGCTACCTTCTTTAATAAACCTGATGTTGAGGTTTTACAAGAAGGAATATTAAATAATATTGATCTTCGTTATCCTAACGAACCTGCCCGTCATAAGCTACTTGATGTTGTAGGCGATTTAGCATTGGTTGGTAAGCCTATGAAGGCGCATATCATCGCAACTCGTCCTGGCCATTCAACAAATGTTGAATTTGCTAAGATGATCAAAAAGTATCTCAAAAAGAAATCACAGATTTCGGCAGTACCTCACTTTGATCCTAATCAAGCTCCATTGCTTGATATAAATGCTATCAAAAAAATATTACCCCATCGCCCCCCGTTCCTTTTAATTGATAAGATTATATCGATGGATGATAGCGGCGTAACCGGATTAAAGAATGTTACTATGAATGAAGCATTCTTTGTTGGACACTTTCCAAATGAGCCGGTAATGCCAGGTGTATTACAGATTGAAGCAATGGCACAAGTTGGTGGTATTTACGTCCTTCGTACAGTTCCTGATCCTGAAAATTATATTACTTACTTCCTCAAGATCGAAAATGCACGTTTCCGCCATAAAGTAGTTCCCGGTGACACACTTCTTTTCCGTTTACGTTTACTCTCTCCTGTTCGTAGAGGTATCTGCGAGATGGAAGGAAAGGCGTACGTTGGAAATAAGTTGGTGATGGAAGCTCAACTGATGGCGCAGATTTCCAAAAAATAATTCACTTTGTTAAATAACGGATTATCTATTTAAAATAACAGTATCCGCATGAATCAACCCCTTGCATATGTTCATCCACAGGCAAAGATTGCCAAAAATGTGGTAATTGAACCATTTGTCAATATTGAAAAGAATGTTGAAATAGGAGAAGGTACCTGGATTGGTTCGAATGTAACCATCATGGAAGGTGCCAGGATCGGAAAGAATTGTAAAATATTTCCCGGTGCTGTAATCGCTGCTATTCCACAGGATATGAAGTTTAGTGGAGAGGATACACTCGCCCGTATTGGTGATAACACTACCATTCGTGAGTTTGTAACTGTTAACCGAGGAACGAAAGTCAGTGGAGAAACAGTAGTTGGAAACAATTGCTTGTTAATGGCTTATGTACATGTTGCGCACGACTGTGTAGTTGGAAACAATGTCATTCTTGGAAATGGTGTTCAACTAGGTGGTCATATCATCGTTGATGAGTGGGCTATTATTAGCGGTTTGTCAGCGGTTCACCAATTTGTGAATATTGGAGCACATTGCATGATCTCTGGCGGTTCGCTGGTTCGTAAAGATGTTCCACCTTATACTAAGGCTGCTCGTGAACCCCTTTCATATGTTGGCGTAAACTCTATCGGTTTGCGTAGAAGAGGATTCACTAATGAGAAGATTAGTGAAATACAAGAGATCTATCGTTATATTTTTGTTAGAAATCTTAATGTTAGCAAAGCTCTCGATATGATTGAAAGAGATTTGCCAGCTACTCCTGAACGTGATGAAATTCTTTCATTTATTAACAGGTCGAGTCGCGGTGTAATGAAAGGTTATAGCCGTAGTAGAGGAATTGGTGAATAATGGAAAAGGCCCAATATTGGATTGATGGCCTTTCTTTGAATAAACACCCGGAGGGAGGATGGTATAAAGAGATTTACCGAAGTAATGAGGTTATCCCTTTATCTCATCTTCCTTCTCGTTTTTCAGGGGATAGAACTTTTGCTACTTCTATCTTTTTTTTATTAGAAGGTAATGATTTCTCTACACTCCATCGAATCAAGGCTGACGAGATCTGGCATTTTTATGAGGGTTCGTCTTTAGAGATTGTTTCTATAGATGATGATGGAAATTTAGAAAAGGTTGTTTTAGGTAGAAATCTGTTGCTAGGCGAAAAGTTACAGTATGTGGTTCCACAGGGTCATTGGTTTGGAGCACGTGTATTAGATTCGAGTTCATATAGTTTAGTAGGGTGTGGTGTAGCACCGGGATTTGATTTTGAGGATTTCGAAATGGGCGATCGACCAACATTATTCGCAATGTATCCTTCGTTAAAAACGGTGATCGATAAATATACAAGATAGTTTGTATTGTGTATTCGGTTAGATGGTATTTCTTATCTTTGAATTATCAAAACAGCTCTTTTTATGAAATCACCTTCAACTGTTTCATTTATAGATCTTCATACACATTCATTGAAAGAAGAAAGTGATGTTTTTAAGATCGTAAATCTGTTTCCTGAACAGATAGATCAGCTAATCAATCATAATCAATCACTATCAGCTTATTCTATTGGTTGGCATCCATGGTATTTAAAACGTAGCCAAATGAAGTCAACAATGGAGGTCGTTAATAGGGCAAGCGCCGATGTTGATGTCGTGGCTATTGGCGAGTGTGGATTAGATTTATTATGCGACCCAACTGTTTCATTACAGCTTTCAATTTTTAAAGAACATGCTTTGATAGCAGAGGCTGTTAAAAAGCCACTTATCATTCATTGTGTGCGTGCTTTTAATGAATTGATACGATTGAAGAAAGAGATCATGCCATCTATACCATGGATTATTCATGGTTTCAATGCAAATCAAACTATCGGTAAAGAGTTGATCAGACATGGATTCTACTTTTCGTTAGGGAAAGCACTCTTGGACGAAACATCTAATGCCGCAATATTATTACCTGAAATTGCCAACGACCATCTTTTTTTAGAAACGGATGATCTGGATGAAAGTATTAAAATCATCTACCGCCAAGCCGCTCTATTGATGAAAGTTGATTTAGAGGAAACCAGAATAAGGGTAAATAAGAATTATTATACATCTTTCAGCATCAAATAAAAAGGCTCAGTTAGGGTTCTGTATTCCTGGCTATATTTCCCATCTGCAGTTCTGATATATAACGATTCTTTTTCCATGCTGCTATCTGATCTCGAAAGTTCTCCCATCAACCGGTTAGGTTGTTTCCCTTCTTTCGAAAAAACTAAACAGCTCCTGTTTAAATAGAGATGATGGCTTGAAGCAGTGGCGATGAGGTTTTGCGCTTCAGAGACCGGTAATATAAAAGCGAAGATGCCATCATCAGAAAGCAAATTATCTATTGCAAATAAGAGCGCTTCAGGAGGAAGCGTATCATTATGGCGAGCTGCGTTTCTCTGTTTTTCGGGTGCCTTGAGCGAATTTGTAAAGAAAGGTGGATTGCTGATGATTAAATTAAATTTCGATAGGGAATTGTATTGTTGAACTGCACCCGCAACAGCAGTCAATCTTTCAGTCCATGGACTATCTTTGAAGTTTTGAAGACTTTGTTGCACTGCTTCGTGCTCTATTTCTATGGCGGTGATATGCGCTGAGCTGCGTTGTGCGAGCATGAGTGCGATTAGTCCACACCCAGTGCCGATATCTAAAAAAGTGCCGTCGTGCGGCACGCTGGTCCATGCGCCAAGAAGAACACCATCGGTTCCTACCTTCATGGCACAACCCTTATCGTCTACCGAGAATTGCTTAAACTGAAAGGGTGTACGTTCCATTATTCCAGATAAATATCAATGAGCCCTTCAGGAGCTGAAATATATAAGATCTTATTTTCACGATCTACCTTTTCGATCAATTCGTCGGCTACCGGAATTAAAATCTCTTTTCCATCTTTGTCAATCTGGATAAGCTCTTGCATGGGGAGTTCGAGCACATCCTTCACAAATCCAATCTCTCCAGCCTCATCATCAATTACACGATAGCCAATAATTTCATGAAAATAGAATTGATCGTCTTTTAACTGAGGTAATTTGTCTAGCGGAAGATAAGCCAAATGGTTGATCAATTTCTCAGCTTCTTGAGGATCATTATGGTCTATCAGTTTAACAATAACCGTGTTATTGTTTCTGAACGTAAGTTTTTCAACGAAGAACGGAACTAAATCGCCATCGATATCAACATAGAAAAAATCAAGTTTTGCATAATCATTCGGATCATCCACATCAAGTAGAAGGGTTAATTCACCTTTTGTCCCAAATAAACGGGTTATTTTTCCCAGATTAAAGCAATTTTCTTTTTTCATTTTTTTTGATATTTAAAGATATAATCATCAATTTAATCAACTTATAAAACGATAAAAAGGCTAAGTTGGAAGTGTTGTTTAAATAAACAATTCACTTTTCAACTTAGCCTCCTATTTTTAGACCGAAGAAGTTTTGCTTCGGAAAAACAAACTATTCTTCAGCTGGTTCTTCAGTAGCTTCTGCTTCTGGAGCTGCTTCAGGAGCAACTTCTGCAGGTTGATTCTTCTTAGCAATAGCTGCTGCTCTTGCTTCTTTGATTTTAGCTTCTGCAACTAAACGATCTTTTTCTGCTTTTGCAGCTTTTTCGATGTTCGTATTGATAGCTCCGG
>JACAUB010000001.1:944643-1000243 GCA_013390605.1 Bacteroidota bacterium
AGGGTTTTGTGGACCTACAGGGAATGTTCTTACTGGGTCTCCATGTTCAAATGCCGTATAGATGAACTCAGAATTCAGCATTCTGAAATCGGTATTTCCAAAATGTACAATCTTGAAATTATGTCGTTTTAACTCAGAGAAAAGATGAATAGAATCAGGGTTGTTGATATCCACAAAGAAATTAAGATTATAACTTAATTGCCCCTCTGTCTTAATTCCATCTAACGTGGTAAATAATCCTTTTGGAAGCGACTCAAAAAGATCTTGTCCGTTAAATGGCCCTTTGTGAATGATAGCGGTAATTTGTTTTGTAGGGCTTACCTGATATTTGAAATAGGGATTGAATTTTAATTTATTAAAGGTAAATGTAGATGCACTATCCACCTCATAATAATTCTCACCGATATGAATATGATAGTCCATTGTTCCCTTGTCAAAAAAGACATCCTGTGGCGATATTTTAGGATGATTTATGGTAAGGCCTGACATGGCCGCGCTGCCTTCAAAATATAGAATGCCACCTGAAAGACGACAATTTTCCAAACTGAATTGTAAAGTGTCGAATCCAACCTTTGCTTGCCAACGCTGGTCTATATACGGTATTTTAATTCTTTGGTCTTTTCCGGCGTATAGTTTAATCATCACATCGCGATCTAATGGATTTAACTTTCCTGAAAAGTTCCAAAGTGCTTTTTCTCCCTTGTTTGTGACGATTGCATAGGAACGGAAAATTCGATCATCTATTTTAAGACTTGGAAGGCTAAAAGAGAATAGATTTCCCTCCATATTGGCCTGAATGGAGAAGTTGGAAATATTTGTGGTTGATGGAATCTTTGAGAATACTGCATCCAGTAATCGATCATAGCGGCGGGCTAAATTAACCTGAGGGTCTTCAATTGTATCATCCTTGACACCTCTTTTCTCTAATAGAAACAGATAGTTTGTGTGGGTTGCATCTTTCTTTACCAGATTTATGTGGGTATCATTTACTTCCATCTCACTGAATCCGATATGGAAACGAAGAAGCCGATAAATGCTTATGCTTGCTTTAACATTTTTTACTGTGAGTAAAGTGTCGCCATCATTTGGTTTAAGGCTGATATCTCTAATTTTAATACCGGTTAGGCCATCAAAATGAAAGGATCCAATTTTTAATTCAGCGTTATATGCTTTATTAAATGATGATATCTTACTATTCATGATGGACCTGGCTATAGGCCCTCTGAAAATAAGTAAAATCCCGATAATGAGAAAAAACAGAGCGGCTGCAATGATAGAGAACCGTTTTACTTGTTGCTTATTTGGGAGTTTCTGCCTTATTTGTGGTGGCAATTTTTCCAAAAGATCATTAAAAGAGAGATGATTTGGTAATTTGATCCTCATGAGTGTTTGTTTTGTGCAAATTTGGAACTTAAAATAAAGTACTCAGTGATTTTTAGAACTTTTAACAAAAAAAACAGAATCACCGATTTGTAATGTTTCAATTTTCCCCACTATTGATACAAAACAGGTTCTATTTCGTGATATCGAAGAAAAAAGATACAAGGATCAATAGCATAAATTGAAATAGTACTCATTGAAGTTTAAGTTGAGATTTTTTATAAAGATACGCATTCAACATTGTCAATCAGCAGATTGTTTAATAAAATTCTTTTATTCACAACTTTTCAACAGTTGTTTATTCTCCCCCTTAAATTGTCGTAATTTTACAAATTCGATGGATGAATTTAGTCTATCTGTAAGTAATTGATATACATGTCTGAGTTTACACATTTACACGTTCACACGCAATATTCAATCCTTGATGGTGCTGCTAGTATCAAGGGATTGATTTCAAAAGTTAAGAAAACGGGGATGAATGCCCTCGCGATAACCGACCATGGAAACATGTATGGTGTTCTTGACTTTGTTAATGAAGCAAAGAAACAGGGAATTAAACCGATTATTGGTTGCGAGGTATATGTTACGGATCGCTCCAGATTCGATAAAGGAGGCAAAGATGATCGTAGTGGATTCCATTTAATTTTATTGGCTAAAAACTTTGAAGGATATAAAAATCTATCCCGATTAGTCTCACAAGGATTTACTGAAGGCTTTTATTATACACCCCGGATCGATTATGATCTGCTTCGCAAGCATAGCGAAGGACTTATAGCAAGTACCGCTTGCTTAGGTGGTCATTTACCTAAAACGATTACACGATTTAATCAACCTGTAGCTAATGGCGATTATTCAAATTATAATTTTAATTTAGAAAAGGCAGAGGAGATCCTTCAACGGTTTATTGAGATTTTCAAAGATGATATCTATCTGGAACTACAGAACCATGGCTATAAGGAACAGGTTATGGTCAATTATGGAATGAAAGTTCTGGCCGAAAAGTATAATCTTAAGTTAATTGCCACTAACGATGTTCATTACATCAATAAAGACGATTTCGATGCACACAATATTCTTATTTGTCTAAATACAGGTAAGGATGTTGATGATACCGAAGGGATGCATTACACGGGTAATGAGTTTCTCAAAACACCTGAAGAGATGGCTGAAACGTTTAAGGATTTTCCTGAGGCGTTATCAAATACACAGCATATCGTTGAAAAAGTTGAGTCGTTTGAAATTACCCGTGATGTTTTATTACCTGTCTTTCCGATCCCCGAAGGGTTTGAAACGGAGTATGATTATCTCGAACATCTGGCCTGGGAAGGAGCTCGCCTCCGTTGGCCTGATATGGAAGAGCGACCTGAGGTTAAGGAACGTATGGATTTTGAGCTTGCCACCATTAAATGGATGGGCTTTCCGGGATACTTTTTAATTGTATGGGATTTTATTCTGGAAGCAAGGAAGATGGGGGTGCGTGTAGGACCGGGACGTGGTTCTGCTGCCGGTTCTGCTGTTGCTTATTGCCTTTCAATTACAAATATTGACCCGATTAAGTATAAACTACTGTTCGAACGATTCTTAAATCCTGAACGTATATCCATGCCCGATGTCGATATCGACTTTGATGATGAGGGGCGTGGAAGAGTAATAGAATATGTTATTGGGAAATATGGGAAAGATAGAGTAGCTCAGATTATCACCTTTGGTTCAATGGCTGCCCGGTCGGCTATTCGAGATGTGGCACGTGTGTTGAAACTGCCTTTAACAGAGGCTGATCGGTTGGCAAAGTTGATTCCTGAAGGACCAAAAGTATCCTTGGAATCAGCCTTTAATGATGTACCCGAGCTAAAACAAGCAAAGGCTTCTGGCGAACCGCTTGTTCAAAAGACATTGAGTCTGGCATTAACTCTTGAAGGGTCAATTCGTAATGTGGGGGTGCATGCCTGTGGCGTTATCATTGGTCCTGAAGATTTAAAAAACTTTGTTCCACTAAGTATCGCGAAGGACTCAGACATGCCGGTTACCCAGTTTGAAGGCAAATTAGTAGAGTCGGTAGGCTTGCTCAAGATGGACTTCCTGGGATTAAAAACGCTTTCTATTATTAATGATACCCTTATCAATATTAAACATCATCATGTTTTAGATTTTGATATTGACACCTTAGTTCCTGACGATAAGAAAACATTTGAGCTATTTAGCAGGGGAGAGACGACAGCTGTATTCCAGTTTGAGTCTCCCGGAATGAAAAAATATCTTGCAGAGTTAAAGCCCGACAGGTTTGAGGATATTATAGCAATGAATGCACTTTATCGTCCGGGACCTATTCAATACATCCCCAATTTTATTGATCGTAAATTTGGTCGTGAAAAAATTGAATATGCCAATCCCGTGATGGAAGAATACCTGGCCGATACTTATGGTATCACGGTTTATCAGGAACAGGTTATGCTCCTTTCGCAAGCTCTGGCCGGATTTACAAAAGGGCAAGCCGATAAGCTTCGTAAAGCCATGGGAAAGAAGCTTATCGCTGTGATGAATGAGCTAAAAGACAAATTCATTAAAGGGTGTATGGCAAATGGAATGGAGAAGGAACCTGTTGAACGGATTTGGAGCGATTGGGAATCTTTTGCCGAATATGCTTTTAATAAATCACACTCAACTTGTTATTCGTATGTTGCCTATCAAACAGCATATCTAAAGGCTCATTACCCTGCTGAATTTATGGCGGCCAACTTAACGCACAATCTAAGTGATATTAAGGAGATTGCGTTTTTGATTGATGAGTGTAAACAGATGAAGATTCCGGTTTTAGGTCCGGATGTAAATGAGTCGATGCATAAGTTTACCGTTAATAAAAAAGAAGAAATCCGGTTTGGGTTAGGTGCCGTAAAAGGTGTTGGAGAAGCTGCTGTGGAGTCATTAGTTGACGAACGCGAAGCTAACGGTCCATTTACATCGATCTTCGATTTTGTTAAACGTATTAATCTCAGAGCTTGTAACCGTCGATCACTTGAAGCCATGGCCATGGCCGGTGCATTTGATAATCTCGGAAATGTTCATAGAGCACAGTTTTTCTATGTAGATAAAGACAACTCTTCATTTATCGAAAAGCTGATTAAATATGGTACGAATTATCAAACCAGCCTTAGTTCATCGCAAGCTTCTTTATTTGGTGATTTGGGAACCGAAATGTCTATCCCTGATCCGGAACTTCCAAAATGCGAACCCTGGACAAAACTGGAACAATTAAATAAAGAACTTGAAGTGACAGGTTTTTATATTTCAGGTCATCCATTGGATGATTATGATGTTGAAATAAAAAACTTTACAAATATTCAGATTGCCGAATTTAAGGATGATTTTAAACCCTTTCTTGGTCGGGAATTAACTATTGCCGGTATCGTTTCGAATGTTGAACATAGAACAACAAAAACCAATAAACCTTTTGGTGCGTTTAACATTGAAGACAAGAGTGGAATGATGCGGGTAGTGCTCTTCTCAGATGATTATCTGAATTTTAAACAGTATATGATGAACGAGACACCACTGCTCATCAAAGCTAAAATTGCAAACCGATTTAAACAGGAGGATAATTTTGAATTTAAAGTTTCATCCATGCAATTGCTTTCTGATGTGTTGGATAAGCAGGTAAGGGCTATCACTGTTTTAACCGCCTATGAGGATGTTACCGAAGATTATATGACATATATCACCGATTTAATGTCAAAGAACCGAGGCAATACATCCTTGAAATTTCTTATTTTTGATGCTTCGGAAAAGACAACGGTTGAAATGTTATCGACCAGAATAAAGATTCAAACCTCGGATGTTTTGCGAGAGTTACAACAAAAAGGTATAAAATTCAGACTGATAGCATAAACATTTTTTAAAATACATTGTTCTTAAAACTATTACAAACAGTTTAAAATCAAAATTATGGCTTTAGAATTCACAGATGCTAATTTCGAAGAATTAGTAGTTAAGTCAGACAAACCAGTTATTGTTGACCTATGGGCAGAATGGTGTGGTCCTTGTCGTATGCTAACGCCACTCATTGAAGAGATGGCCAAAGAATATGAAGGTCGTGCGGTTATTGGAAAATTGAATGTAGACGATAACCCCGAAGTTACTGCCAAGTTTGGCGTTCGTAATATTCCTACAGTTCTATACTTTAAAGGTGGAGAAGTTGCTGATAAACAAGTTGGCGCTGTTCCAAAATCTGCTTTGGTTGCTAAGCTTGAAAAGCTTTTCTAATAACCTTTTTCTATTTACATTCAATAACAAGAGATCCTTTCTTTGATATTTTCAAAGAAAGGATCTCTTGTTATTTTCCATTATTAACCCTTGATAATCTTTTCGATAGCCATCTCACTTCCACCCATTACTCTTAAAAGATAAATTCCTGATTTAAGTGTATCGCCAATAGAGATTGTCTTTTCGGGGATGATATGTGTTTGTCTTTCAATAAGCTTTCCAGAAATAGAGTAGATCTCTATGGTCCAGTCTAATATTGAATTATTCATAATGATCAGATCGAATTTATCTTTTGATGGATTGGGTGTAACAATGAAGGAGGGTTTGGACGCAATTACTTTTTCTTTCTTCTTTAAAAACAGGTGAGCCTTATAAAAATTGGCAATACCAAATCCCATCTGATCTGTAGGGGTACTACTTTTTGATGCAGTGATTCGCAAGGCTTTTAGCAGATCATAATTTGAAGCAGATGGATTTCCCTGCCATAAACAAGCACATAATCCGGCTATTAGTGGTGTTGAGAATGATGTTCCATTTCCGGTAATCAGTGTATTAGTTGATGGGTTGGCCAATACTGTTCCATAGCCTGTAGCTGCAATATCTGGTTTTATTCGTCCATCAGCACTTGGTCCATATGATGAAAATGAAGCAGAAGTTCCTGCTGTATTTACAGCACCTACAGTTAAAACACTATCAACATCAGCAGGAGCAATTATTTTTTTCCATTTTGTTGTCCCTTCATTCCCAGCAGCATTTACAACTAAAATTCCTCTTTCTGTAGCCTTCTCTGCAGCTCTGCTTATTAAAGTTGTCTTTCCATTTAGCTGATCGATTGTATAGTTTGATGATGCATAGGGTGAATCGAATTCAAAATATCCTAATGACGAACTAATGATATCGACACCTACACTATCTGCAAATATAGCTCCTGCGGCCCAATTATATTCTTCTAATGGATACTCTGCTTTTGCATCTTCGGTCCTGATTAACCAGTAATCGGCCTCTGGGGCTGTTCCTATTTGCGTTGAATTTAGGTTTCCTGTAAGTAAGGAGAGAACCTCAGTACCATGTGAATCATCAAGGGAGGTTAGAAAGTTACCGTTTTTTGAGAAATCTTTTACACCTTTTAGATGCCCACTCTTGCGTAAATTGTCAAATACAGAAAGATCATATAGGTTTTTAAATCCATCATCAAGAACTGCAATGGTCATTCCCTGTCCAAGATAACCTTGATTATGGAGTAGGTTTCCATTGATCTGCTCAATCTGTGATTTGGCCATACCATAATCTACAGCTTGTGACGATTTCTTTGTAAATAAATTTGTTAATGTCTCATTTTTGAAAAGCGTCTTAATATTCCCGGATTTATATGTGGGCAGCGGTCCTAATGATTCAATTTTAGCAACACATGAAAGTGTTTGAATACTATTCAACTTATCAGGAGTTGTTTGAATAACAACGGCATTAAACCATTTTACTTCAAGCCTGATTTTAATTCCAAGGTCCTCTATACTCTTTTTATAGAAATAGGTAATAGGGAGATCTGTTGAGTTGATTTTTATCTTTTGTCGTTGTCTTCTTTCTATTGCTTTTTGTGAAAGAAATTCTTCAGGATGCGAAATAGTGTATGTAGAGTTGTTTTTATCTTTAAAAGTAACGACATAGAAGTTTTGTTGGGCGTTAGCCACTAACGTAATCAAAGCGATGAAAATGAGTAAAACGAATCGCATATTAACTAACCCAGTATTGGAATTTTGTTTGTAATTATATCATTATAAATTACTTATTATTTATTCTTTACTGCTTAATGTTATTAATGTTATTTCAGGATTCATTCCAATTCTGCCGGGATAACCAATATGTCCCAGTCCTCTGTTTACATACAAATATTGGGCCTTACCTGTCGAATTTTGTTTCTTATAAAGCCCTCCCCAATAATTATACATCCATTGTGCCGGACTAAACCTAAACCATTTTGTTTCAAATCCCATTTGCATACCATGGGTATGTCCTGAAAGTGTAAGATCTATTGTTGGGAAATCTTTGCTTACTTCAGCCTCCCAATGTGTTGGATCATGCGATAATAATATGTTTACAGCGGCATTAGTGTGGCTTCCAATTGCTTTTATCATGTTCCCTTTATGACCGAATCGTTTTTTTACACTCCAGTTTTCAACGCCGATAAGAAGAATGGAATCGTTCCCTTTGTGAATAAAGGAGCTTTCATTACGCATCAGTTTCCAGCCAATTTGTTTATAGAACCAGAAAAGCGTATCCATATTACGCTGTTTAGCAATGGAATCAGACCAACTTAAATAATCGCCATAATCGTGATTTCCCAAAATAGCATAGACACCCAGAGGCGCTTTTAATGATTTAAGCTCATCTTTAAAACGAAATGCTTCGTCGGATGTGAAGTTGACTAAGTCGCCAGTAAATAAAATGATATCAGGATATAGGTTGTTGATTTCTTTAATAGCTTGACGCAAAGGATGTTTTGATATCCAGCTACCTAAATGGATATCAGAAATCTGTACTATTCTTAATCCTTCAAACGATGGTGGCAGATTTGTTATTTTTACCTGTGCATCATAAACTTTAAACTGATAGACACCTATCAACATTCCATAGATCAAGATCACGAAAGTGAACAGCGAAAATTTTATACCATTATTAAACATCCATTTCTGGATGCGGGGATAATTATGCCCTTCGGATTTCCCGATTAATCTGAATATGTCTTTTATCAAAAGGAAAGGTACTGGAACTAATCGTGGGAGATAAATTATCAAAA
Source organism: Bacteroidota bacterium (assembly GCA_013390605.1). Lineage (GTDB taxonomy): Bacteria > Bacteroidota > Bacteroidia > Bacteroidales > Cfx3-03 > Cfx3-03. The sequence goes on from JACAUB010000001.1 coordinate 953,075, forward strand.
TAAGTCCCATGAAATAAGCCCGTAATGGCCCATACCATAAATCGAATGGAATGATTCGGGCAATAAGAAAGAAGATAAGTAACATTATGTCGGGGATCCAAAAGAACCGTAGTACAAATTTCCCCCATTTAGTAGTCGAACCTTTAAAAGACCACCACGAATATAACTCAATGCCAAAAATCAAAATCAATACAGGCATTCTGCCTGCATACTTTGGGAATTCAAAAGCCCCCGAGATAAAAATCAAAATGATAATCAGGGTAGAAACAGCTATTATGATTTTCTTTCTCATAAAAAAATGGTGAAGAAAGTAATGTTTGTCATTACAACCTTCACCAAATTTAGATTTTTTTTCGTTCAGTTTGTATTAAATTTTATTTTTAACCGCTCAATGATATGTTTATGTTTAAAATAATAGCATTCATCATGTTAAATGAACCTACAGTTTTCAGAATAGCATCATTTTTTTGCTTACAAACACAACTAAACGGATTGTGTTTGTAGTGAAGTTAATACAAAAACAGCCTCTTTAAAGTTTTCATACTTTGTTATCGAGATCTGTATAAATTCATTATCCTTTGGGTTTCCTAAAACGGCAAACATCTCCTTTTCGTTTTCATACATCATTTTCCGTGAGGTCGAAACATAATCTTTTTGACGCGCTTTTATCGTTTGATCTTTAACATAATTTGCAATTTGAAGGGCTTGTGGCGCTAGTTCTGCAATTAATTCAGAATCCACAGTTCTTTTGGTAATCTTTTCGAGCGCATACTTTGCAAAACAAGCTTTTTCGAATATATAACCCTTTTCAATATTATTGTACTCCATGTGGATGGAGTCCCATGTTTTAAATTTTCCTTTTTTAATTCCTGATTTTAATCTTTCAAGTTCACGTTCAGGAATAAGCTGACCACCCATATTAATCCATTGATCGTTTACACACGATGCACTCAATGATTCGAATAATGATGCATTATCATTATTGCTTTCAGCCAATTCGATAAACGATTGGAAAGCGTAATAGATGATCATATCGCGATAAGCTTGCCAGCCAACTTGCGGCTTTCTTATAATTACATCACGATTTGAATCTTCTAATCCTGAGTTTTTTACAGTTAGTTCTGAAAGCAAGTTGTTTGACAAATACTCATTCCCAATACGTATCATATCGAACTCGGTAGCAAGACCACCACTGATTTTTTTTCCAGTCCAATATTCAAGTAGTCTGATTCCTTCTAATATATCGCTTATAGAATCGGGTGCCAGATAGTTATATTCAAAAGGTTGTCCTATTACTTTCCGAGAATCACGATGTTTGAACTTCCATGTGTTTCTTTCCAATGCATACATGTTGTGAAGCCACCAATAAGCAGGCATCACCTCAAGTCGATCGTATTTGTCATTATTCGACACCAGTGAAAAGGGGAGCGTTATATTCAATGAATTACGATAGTTTGCTTTAGCCAATAAAATAAAGGTTGCAAACTTACTATTGTGTTTAATTGAAGTAGATAACCCGGCCCAGAAACCTCTTCCTGCAACCATTTCCCCATCGTTCGAACGCGAAGTATGATTTGATCCGAGGGTGGCACCGGCGGCTATATTACTTTGTCCTAAAACCGTTCCGGCAATCAGAAAACTATTATTATGGTGCTGCTCATGACTGGGATAAAGCAGACTATTGAGAACTTCGCAACATGATATCGTTGAGTTTTCGCCCAAAATGGAGTTGATCAATCGTGCACCATATTTCAGTGATGAGTTATTCCCCGTAATAAAACGGACAGCCTTAACACCATAAAATATTTTACAACCATAACCAACAATTCCATTCACCAATTCTACGCCCTCGCCAATCTGTGTGTAGCTGTCGAGTTGAGAATTGATGGTGAGATTTTTTAATTTATTAGCACCTTTTATGTAGGTAGCTTCGCCAACCGATACGTCTTTTATACTTTTCGTATTTTTAATAACAGTTTGAGAACCTATTGTTCCATAATATCCCCGATGACGTGTGAATTGATTTTCAGAAACTTCCATCAGTTTCTGCATTAATGCACTGTCGTCGCGATATTTCGACCATAACCAGGCATCACTGGTCAACATGCCATTGAAGGGCAACACTTTTCGACCACCGTTTTCATTGCAAATCTCCAACCAAACTCTGTGGTTATCTGTTTCTCCATCTTTCAACATTCCATTTCCGAACTTGGCTCTATACGAGGTCTCCATCTCCTCAATGTTGAAAAGCATGGTTTCAGAACCAATTATATAATGCGATAAATATCCAACGTTATGAATGGCCGTATTATCTCCTATATCAGATGAGATGATCATTGAATTATAAAGACCTACCGGAAGCCTGAGATCGTGAAACTCCAAACATTGCGGTTCTAATTTGCCAATACGCACTAAGCCATAAAAACTACAATTTCTAACCAGCGAAGTCTCAAAAGGATCGGCTACCATAATTTTATCCCAGCAGTCCGACGAGTTTCCATTGCGTACAAGTTGATCTACTTCTTGTCCGGTTAAATTTCTAAAGTCTGTTCTTGGATTTTGCTCAAAACGGAGATAGTATTCATCTTTTCCACTTGGGAGAAAAGCTTCTTCTATAAAACCATACCCCAACATTTTAGCATCAAATCTTTTTAAAAATCCCATAATTTGTTATATTATATCGGCCTGTTTTGAGGCGCTAAGATAATAAAAAATAAAATTCATGATAATAATATAATTTCTAAACACCCTGAAAATAAAACGATGAATAAATAAATAGATATTAAATTGAATAATAAATGTTTAATTATGATTGTAGTGAATATGTTTTTTGTAAAACATAAAACCTCCATCATATTGGTCAATTGAAAGCAATAACGGATTAGTTAAAAAAGTCTTAGATTGTCTGTCTTTTCATGCTGACCATCTATATCATTCGAAACGCCTGAGTGAAATCTCCGCTGTAATTACTAATGCCTGTATGCATATTTCTTCCAAATTGTCGAAATGACGAATCCTTTTCTGATTAACTCATTCTGGAATAATAGATATTGCATCATGACTTTCGGCTAATTCAAAATGACGACTATAGTCAGAATGACAAAAAGGATTCTCCTTCAATATTTCGGGCTGATCTATGAATTTCAGAAGACAAAAAAAATAAGCTGTCTAGATTACAGACAGCTTATTTACATTGTTTGTGTTTGCGTAATTGTTTTTCGATAGACGGTGATTTTTTGTTAATACTTGTTTTTGTTAAAATTTTGATAATTTGTGTTAGTGTTTGTTCTTGGAATATTAATGACAACAAAAAAGAGATTTCCAATTAATAATATTTCATCTTTACAGTTTAGAAATCTTCTGTTTCATGTTTGTCACGAAATGAATTCCTTGTATTTTGTGACTTACAGATTACAAATGGAACTGTAATAGATTGCGGTAAATATATTACATTTTTTATACACTTTATGATATTTCGAAAAAAAAAGTTATTATTTATTATTTTATCTTTTTTACGCTAAGTTTCTATATTATCGACCTGCTTTTTTAATGACTTGTATTCTTGTTTTCTGTTTTTCAATCTTTTGAATATCCTGTTTGAGGCACTAATGTAAAAGGATATATTAAAAGTTATAGATGTTTAATCTACAGCATCACAGTAAGGTTGAAATTAAATCTCAAGCGCATTTGTTTTGGCATAATCTTGGCTATATCTTTGTAGATGCATGATTCTAAGAAATGATTGCAACAATTAATCTAAGGCCTTTTTTACAATATAAACCGTTAACGACCTTTATAAGATGTTGAATTTTTTACAACGTTAATATTTGAATCATGAAAACGTCAACTAAAATTAGTGTATTTATAATCTTAGTGATTACTACACTATGGGCAGTACCTCAAAGAACATCTGCTCAAAATGAAAATATTAGCCTCCAGGTCTTTTACGATGAATTGGGTAATTATGGTACCTGGATTGATAATCCGGATTTTGGATATGTTTGGGTTCCAAATGTGCAACCCGGATTCCGTCCCTATGTTACAAATGGTCACTGGGTTTTTACAGATTATGGTTGGACCTGGTCGTCGAACTACCCCTGGGGTTGGGCAGCATTCCATTATGGACGTTGGTATTGGGACGAACAATATGGAAATGTATGGGTTCCGGATACTGAATGGGGACCTGCGTGGGTAATTTGGAGGCAGTCACCGGGTTATTATGGATGGGCCCCAATGAGTCCAGGAATGAGTATCGGAACATCTTATGGTCGTAATAATATTCCACTTGGTAGTTGGTGTTTTGTTAGAGACAGAGATCTAATGCGATATGATATTGGCAACTATTTTATTGATCGTTTTCGATATAGTGCACTGATCGGAGTTTCCAGCCTGCTTTTTAATATCCATATTGACGCCCGGTATAACTATTCATATGTTTATGGTCCGGAACGTGTTGATTTTCAACGTCGTTATGGAAGGGCAATAAATCCTATTCGTATCTATGACAATGACCGTCCGGGTCAATATTTGCGTGGTGATCGGTACTCAATATATCGGCCTCAATTTAATAGAAGGGGTGACGCTTATAGAAATTCGCGTCCATCAAACTTTTTAAATGACAGAGAACGAATTAATAATAACCCGAACTATAATAATAATCGGAACTCAGATTATCATAGATCGGGAAGATCAAACGCCTCGGACAATAATAACTCAAACTTTAATAATAGGAGTAATTATAATAATGGGTCGGGAAGAGTAACTCAACAACCTACCGTTAATAATCCCCAGAATGATCGTGAAAGGATAAATGTTATAAATAACAACACCCCTGCTAACCGCAACAGCGATCAACAACAAAATAATAATGGTAGGAATAATGCTCAACGCGACAATTTCAATAACCATAACCAGTCGGGAGCCAATGTAAATCAACAAATTCAAACGGTTAATCAAAATCAAAGAGATGCAAACCGTTCAACCACTCCAACTTTTGATAATAGTCAAAGAATGAATCAACAAGGCAGGAATCAGGGGGGCATGAATAGTGGCAACGTCAATAGACCTGCACAACCCATGAATAATGTACAACCTGCAAATAATACTCAGCCGGCTAATCAACAAGGCCGAAATCAGGAAAACATGAATAGACCTGCACAACCCATCAATAATACACCACCTGTTAATCAACGTGAGAAAGTTGTAAACGTTCAGAATAATGTATCTCAACCTAAACAACCACTGAAAATTAATAAAAGTAATAGCAGAGAAAATACCCCTGTTGATGATCGTAAAAAATAAATGGCTTAACGTCTTTAAATTCTAATTGGTTAATAAATATACAAAGTCCTTCAGCGACTCAACGCTGAAGGACTTTTTCTTTTGCATAATTATTCTGCGCCACATTATCAACAGGATAATGTTATTTCTATTAGGAAAACCATCTTCATCATAGATGTTTTTAGTTGACTTTTTGACCTACACCCACGATTTTAAGTTTTCAGCAAAGCCCAATTTTGTAAAATAATTCGGTAATAAACATACCTGATATTTTAACCTATTCATCATTCAATTCTTCCCCTAAATTTATGATAAATCACTAATACGTCTATCCTAAGCAGATGGGTTAGTCCATAGTATCTCCATACTTTGTCCATACTTCCTCCATAGTTAGTCCATACTTATAAGATATGGACTAACTATGGAGAAACTATTGAGAAAGGATCGATAAAGTTTTGACAAACGCATCTGTTTAGGATCGATGTATCATCTTTTTACCATCTTGATAGATTCATTAAAGACGTTTATAGATTTAAATTTTACTGGAGCGAAAGACTTTACTGCTTAGCAATAAAGCACTTGAAATTTGTTGACTTTTACGCTCTTTCTCCGCTATAATGGAGATTATTTGATTCAAAAATAAATTGTATTATTTCTGAAGCTACACTATACAAAGGTGTGAATTTTTAAAGCTCATTTACTCATTTCCCAAAGAGCCGCGACGTTTGTTTTTTAGGCTTTTAAAATGCGATGGGGTGAGGCCGGTCATTTTTTTGAATTGGTTTGATAGATGGGCAGAACTACTGTAATGCATTTTATAGGCAATTTCTGATAGCGTAAGCTCATCGTATACCAGAAGCTCTTTTACCTTTTCTATTTTATGGGTTAGGTAAAACTGCTCTATGGTGGTACCTTTAACTTCAGAAAAAAGATTTGCCAGATAGGTATAATCGTGGTTGAGCTTCTCGCTTAGGTAATTTGAAAGGTTAATTTTTAATTGATCATCCGTATAATGAACCAATTCAATGATCGTTGTTTTGATTCGTTCAACCAGTATACTTCTTTTATCATCCATCAATTCAAGCCCGGTTTTTTTAAGGGCATTGCTCAGATAGTTTAATTGTTCGGTAGTGATATTCTCCATTATTTCAGCTTCACCTAAGTTCACTAATATATAATGTAATCCAAGATTTTTTAATTCGGATTGTACTACCATTTTGCACCTGATGCAAACCATATTTTTGATGTAGATTTTCAATCAAATATAATGTTAAGTTTAAAGAGTGCCTATCTACAAATATACGAAATTTATATTGAAATCAGGAATAGATATTAAAATCATTGACAATGAAAAAGTATATCGTAATTAAGTTATTGGTTTCTTTGATAAATTCTTTTGCGTTGAAGACGAAACAAATTCTGTTGATTCTTAGGCTAGTGAGTAATATTAGGCTATATATTGTGATCTAAATGTGTGAATTATGTAACTTTTTATAATAATTATGTAACTATTATTGATACGAAGGATTAGATCTTTGTTAACATTTATATAAAAATGAAATTATTTTGAAATTATATATAAGGTATATGGTGAGTAGCCGTTGCAAACAAGCGGTGAAGGAAGAATTGAGGAAAATGGGGCTACATTTTATTGTTGTTGATTTAGGTGAAGTAGAAATAATGGAAACTATTTCTGCAATACAACGAGAACAGCTAAAAGCAGCTTTACTTAATTCCGGACTGGAATTGATGGATGATAAACGAGCAGTATTGATTGAAAAAGTAAAAAATATAATTATTAAAATGATTTATCATTCAAATGAAGTCATCAAAACAAATTTCCCTGAACTTTTGAACGAAAATCTAAATCAGGAATACACTTATCTGGCGAATCTTTTTTCAGAAGTGCAGGGTACTACCATCGAGCAATTTATCATCTTTCATAAGGTTGAGCGGATAAAAGAATTGATTATTTATGATGAACTAAATATCACTGAAATTGCATGGAAAATGAATTATAGCAGCGTTGCACATTTATCCAATCAATTTAAAAAAGTTACCGGACTCTCTCCTTCCCACTTTCGGAAATTGAAAAATACAAGACGGATTTCAGTTGAATAAATAAAAAAAGCAGTGTCTAAATTAAGAAAGATTATCTTTTAAAAAGGTGTGATAAATTTAATAAAATGGAAGTAACAAAAGTGCATGAATCACAATATGCCAGAAGTCTAATTGAAGCTAGCCTTGATCCGTTAGTTACTATTAATACTGAAGGTAAAATCACCGATATGAATCAGGCAATGGCAAACATAACAGGTTTGACCCGTAAAAAATTAACGGGTACCGATTTCTTTGATTATTTTACTGATCCTCAAATGGCTCGCGAAGTTTATCAGGAAGTATTCGCAAATGGGTCAGTTGCTGGTTTACCCCTTACGCTTCGACATAAAGATGGCAAGCTTACCGATGTCTTGTTTAATGGTTCTGTTTATAAAAGTGAAAGTGGAAATGTATTGGGGGTTGTTGTCGTTGCACGTGATATTACTGAACAAAAGAGGATTGAAACAGAATTAATTGAGGCGAAAGTTTTTGCAGAGTTGGCAGTTGGTATTGCAGAAGAAGCACAAAGTAAAGCTGAAACGGCTTCACATTTAGCAGAAGAAGCCGTAAGAGCAAAACAGCAATTTTTGTCGAACATGAGTCATGAAATTCGCACACCTATGAATGCGATTATAGGCTTCACAAAAGTTCTATTGAAGTCGCAAGTGTCGGCTAAGCAAAAAGAATATTTGCAAGCAATTAAAATGAGTGGCGATGCATTAATTGTGCTGATCAACGATATTCTTGATTTGGCAAAAGTAGATGCAGGGAAAATGATTTTTGAGCAAACGCCTTTTAGGATGGCATTATCTGTTTCGGCAATGCTTCATCTGTTTGAGGCAAAAATACAGGAAAAGAATATAGCGTTGATTAAAGAATACGATAGCAATATTCCGAATGTTTTAGTTGGTGACCCGGTACGTTTACATCAGATTATTTCGAATCTTTTAAGTAATGCCGTAAAGTTTACAACAAAAGGGGAAATTACTTTACGTGTTTGCTTGCTCAACGAAGAAGAAGATAATGTAACGATCGAATTTACAATTATAGATACGGGTATTGGTATTGCTGAAAATAAAATAGAAAAGATTTTTGAAAATTTTCAACAGGCAACAAGTGGTACTTCAAGGTTATTTGGAGGTACCGGATTAGGACTTGCTATTGTTAAACAGTTGGTTGAGTCGCAGGACGGAAAAATTAATGTAAAAAGTAAAATTGGTGTAGGATCTACTTTTAGTTTTGTATTGAACTTTTTGAAAACAAATGCCGAGGCTGATTTAGAAACGGAACTTGAGGAGTTAGATGTAGAAATCAAAAATATAAAAGTATTGGTAGTCGAAGATATCCCACTCAACCAATTGCTAATGAAAACGATATTGGATGAATATGGATTTGAGCGCGATGTTGCTGAAAACGGACTCATTGCTATAGAAAAGCTAAAAGAAAAATCATTCGATATTGTTTTAATGGACTTACAAATGCCTGAAATGAATGGCTTTGAAGCTACAGATTATATTCGGCATACAATGAATTCTAACATCCCCATTATTGCTTTAACGGCTGATGTAACTACTGTTGATTTAGCAAAATGCAAATCGGTGGGGATGAATGATTACATTGCAAAGCCCGTTGACGAACGATTATTGTATAGTAAAATAGTAGGCCTGGTTAAGAAACCTCTCATTGTAGAACATTCCGTACTCGATGAGAATGGGGCCGTTGTATGTAAAAAAATCAAATGTATTGATCTGGAATATTTAATGCAACGCACAAAATCTAATCCTGTATTGATGATGGAAATGATTTCTCTTTATCTGAAACAAATTCCACCCTTAATTAGCGCTATGAATCAAAGCTTCCAAGATAAAGACTGGGCTTCATTATACTCGGCCGTTCATAAAATGATTCCTTCATTTTCAATAATGGGCATTAGTATAGATTTTGAAAACATGGCCAAAAAAGTACAAGATTATGCAAGTACACAAAAACAGGCAGATGGTATACATGAATTGGTTTTTCAATTGGGAAACGTTTGTACACAGGCCTGTTCTGAATTAGAAGAAGAGTTAAACCGGATTAAAAAAGCAAACTCATGAAAAGAGAAGATAAAATAAAACTATTTCTGGTCGACGACGATATCTTGTTTTTGAGATTATTAGAGAATGATTTTCTTGAACATGCTGATTTTGTAATAGAAACATATGCTACAGGCGAACTTTGTCTGGAAAATTTGTCACATAATCCCGATGTTATCATTTTAGATTATTATCTGGACGGAATTGAGAAAAATGCAATAAACGGAATCGAAACATTGGATAAAATTAAATCATTAAATCCAAATATACCCGTAGTAATGTTATCATCTCAGGATAAAATTGACATAGCAATAAGCTGTATGCATCACATGGCTTATGATTATGTAGTGAAAAGCGAAACAGCATTTGTTCGGTTGCAAAAAATCATTACTTCTATTTTTCAATATAAAAAATTGGAAAAGGAATTAAATTGGTATATGGAAAGGATGTAATATATTGTTTTATTGTTGTTTGTGTTGGGTTTAAGAGCATTGTTAGTTTAGCAATGCTCTTTTTTTGTCTTGTAAAAGTGATATTGCCAAAATGAAGATGTGTGAATGATGTAACTTATTTCAAAAGTTATGTAACGTTTTTAGAAGTAAAGGGGTGCATCTTTGTGGTGTTGTTTTACATCTCTGTTGTTTGTTTTCTAAATATAAAGGGTGAACAACAGAAAAAAAGACATTTCCTAAACTTGAGTTCAATCATATTGTGGTTGAATATTGAAGAGCAGTTATTATACAACTAGCAATAATAGAAATTAGAGAATGAAGATTAAAGGTTAATTTAAAAAGAATTAGCCTTTAATCTTCAAATTAGATTTTTAATCTGATTAATAAGTTGGAATGATGGATTATCACGAAATTGAAAGAGCAAAAACACTTATTGTTATCGAGATCATTGAATATATTTCTAATTCGGTGGTGATGAAATCTATAATTAAAAAGTCAACAGGCAACATCACTGCATTTTCATTTGATAAGGGAGAAGCATTAACTGAAAAAATAATTCCATTCGACTCATTTGTCCAAATCATTGATGGACGGGCTGAGATTGTAATAGATGGTATATCACATTTATTAGAAACAGGTCAGTCAATTATTATACCCGCTCATTCTTCAAATATTGTAAAGGCAAACGAACGTTTTAAAATGATTTCGACCATCATAAAATGTGGATACGAATAAACAGCTTTAAAATAGACGTTTAGGCCTTTCTATCACCAATGTGTGAATGATGTAACTTATTCACAAAGTTATGTAACACTTATCGCTTTAGGTATAATCATCTTTGTCAAACAATTATTTATTAATTTTTAAAATCAACCGATTATGAAAAATACAACTGAATTAAAAGGAAATTGGAACGAAACAAAAGGAAAATTAAAACAAAAATTCGCGATGCTGACAGATAATGATTTATTGTTAGCCGAAGGTAAAGAGGATGAATTGTTAGGTAGGCTCCAGACAAAACTGGGTAAGTCAAAAGAAGAGATACACAAAATAATTTCAGAACTTTAATCATCTACTGTATTGTAGATCATTTCGTTTAATGATAAATACATTATACAGTATTTTATAAATCACATAGTAAAGCATTTTAAATAAAAAACAAATAAGATGAAAAAAAGAATTTTCACCCTCGCTTTAACAACGCTTATCGCGGGAGCCATGTTAACAAGTTGCCAGTCGTCGAAAACAAAAGTTGAAAACGCTCAGGACAAAGTAGTTGAAGCGAATCAAGAACTCAATCAGGCATTGAAAGATTCTATACAACAATTCAAAACAGAATCAGCAACGAAAATCAGTGATAATGAAAAGAATATTGCTGAATTCAAATTGAGGATTGCGAAAGAAAAAATGGAAAACAGAGCTAAATACGAAAAGAAATTAGCCGAGTTGGAAAAAAGAAATAGTGATATGAAAATGCGACTGGATAATTATAAAGATGAAGAACATAACAAATGGGAAAAATTCAAAGTCGAATATAATCATGATATGGACGAACTGGGTAAAGCTTTTAAAGACTTAACCGTTAAGAACGTAAAATAATCTAAAAAAGTAATATCAGAATTTAGACATAATATAGGTTTAGTTTTAAATATAGAAAATGATGAAAAAAATAATTTTAATGATAGTTGCTGGTTTATTGGTGGTTAACTATTGTAATGCACAGCGGCACGGATCTGATTTTAGCAATGAGCTTCAGTTTGGTTTAAAAATAGGAGCTAATTATTCAAACGTATACGACTCAAAAGGTGAGCAATTTAATGCAGACCCCAAATTCGGTTTAGCAACGGGTGCTTTCTTATCGATTCCTATTACAAGATACCTTGGTTTTCAACCTGAAATACTGTATTCTCAAAAAGGATTTCAGGCAACAGGTAGTATTCTTGGTGGTGACTATGATTTTACCCGTACCACTACTTTTCTTGATATACCCCTCTTGTTGCAAGTTAAACCAAGTAGTCAGGTTACGTTGCTGATTGGTCCTCAATTTTCTTATCTGCTTAAACAACGTGATGTATTTAATAATTCAACAACAACGATTGATCAGCAAAAGGAATTTGAAAATGAAAATATCCGTAGAAACATTCTCTGTTTTTTAGGAGGTATTGATTTTAACCTTAACAATATTGTATTAGGTGCAAGAGTAGGGTGGGATCTTTCGAATAATAACGGAGATGGAACATCGTCTACTCCACGGTACAAAAATGTCTGGTATCAGGCAACGTTAGGTTTCAGATTTTAAATAAAAAATACAATGAAAGCTTTAAAATTAATCATTATTGGAATAGTGCTGCTTTGTGCAAGCACCGGGCAGGCTCAAATATCAGTGCGGCTCAATCTTGGCGTGGCTCCATCATGGGGGCCTGTAGGATATGATGATGCACGTTATTATTATCTACCTGACGTAGAGTCATATTATGATGTTCAAACATCCATGTTTATTTATAATGTTGGAGGTGTTTGGGTTCATCGGAGGTATCTTCCTTCGCAATACAGAGATTACGATTTGTATGGCGGATACAAAGTCGTGATGAGAGGTTATCGTGGAAATACACCTTATTATCATCATGCTGACTATCGAACCAGATATGCAAGGGGTTATCATGGTGCTTCGCAAAGAACCATCGGTGAGAGACCAGGACGCGGAAATGATCATTCAAGAGCAATGTATAATGGTCGCTCAAATGGAAGAATGAACCACGGGAACTATAGAAATGTAGGACGTGAAAACGATCGCAACGTTGGACAAGGGAATAACAGAAATATCAACCGTGGTAATGACCGAAATGTTGGTCGTGGCATAGACCGCAATAGTGGTCGTGGCAATGATAAAAACAGGGAGAAGGATCAAAATAATGGTCGCGAAAACGGCAAAAAATAAATAATGTAACTTTTAAATAAAAGACCATGGGAAATTTACTTTATGTCATAGCAGTAATCCTGGTTATTGCATGGGCAATTGGATTCATTGGCTACAGTGCCGGGGGCATCATCCACGTTCTTCTTGTTATAGCAATTATAGCAGTGATATTAAGAGTTATATCAGGCAACAGACCACTTTAAATCAAACAAATAAAATAAATTTTTAAATAAAAAAAACATGAAAAAAATCGCACTTTGTTTAATGACAGCATGTATGTTATTAGCATTTAATCCATTTCAATCAATGGCAGCTACAACAGCTCCATCAGCATTAGTAGCCACAACACCTACGGGTGCAAAAGAAGCAAAAACCTTATTATTAAGGTTAGAAGTTATAAAAAATATGGATAAGTCGAATTTGACTTCTGTAGAAAAGAAAAGTTTGCGTAAAGAAGTTCGTTCTATCAAAACCCAACTTAGAGAATCGAATGGTGGTGTTTATCTTTCGGTAGGTGCTGTTATCATTATTCTATTATTACTCATTATTTTATTATAAACTATTTTAAATCAAATAACATGAATTCAGGTAAAGTTTTTTTAGGCGTATTAGCTGGTGTTGCCGCCGGTGCATTGTTAGGAGTTTTATTTGCTCCTGAAAAAGGTTCGGATACCCGAAAGAAAATATCCAGAAAGGAAGAAGACCTTGTTGATGGATTAAAAGACAAATTCAATGATTTTCTTGAAGGTATCTCCGAAAAATATGAAAAGGTGAAGGATGAAGTGTCAGACTATGCTAAAAAAGCAGAAGCCAAAGTAAATGAAATGAAAAAGGAAGAAAGAACAGCTAAGCTTTAAAGAAATCATCAAAGTAATTTGAATCTTACAAAGTCTGATAATAAACAAATCATGGAAAAAGAATCATTGAATACAACTGTTCCAATGAGCAAAAATAAAAGTTCTCTTAATACTTCATTATTCACTTTTGATATACCACGCTTAGTTGAAAAAATGAAGCATCAAGATATCTGGGCCAAAGAGGAACTCCATTCAATGATTCTTTTTAAAAATACTGATAAGCAGATTATACTTATCATATTGCAAGAAGGAACAGAACTCAAATCATTTCAGTCGAATGAGTCAATTACTGTTCAAATAATTGAGGGGAAACTAAAGTTTTATACCCGCAGAAAAACTGTAACGCTAAAAAAAGGTCAATTGCTGACGCTTAATGAAAATATAAAATACAGACTAACTGCAAAGGAAGAAACTGTATTCCTTTTAACCATTGTTAATGGTGTTTTACAATTCGCTTAAACCTAAATAAATAGAAGTATTTTTTAAAATATTCAAAATCTTAGCCATGGAAGATCATTCACAATTGATAGAATCATTACTTGAAAGAGTTGCTGCATATGGCAATACAAGCCTTGAGTTAGCAAAACTTAAAGCACTTGATAAAACATCGGATGTTGTTTCCTCAGTGATACCTCATTATGTTGTTTTCGTTTTATATGCTTTATTCTTGTCTTTTCTCAGTTTAGGATTTGCCTTTTGGCTTGGTGAAATCCTTGGCAATACCTATTACGGATTATTTATAGTTGCTGCGTTTTATGGTATGATAGGCGTTTTTGTACAACTCTTTATGCATAAATGGCTTAAAGATCGTATCTGTAATTATTTTATTAAACAGTTGCTCAAATAAAATATCATGGAAAATATAACTTCTATTTCCGAGCTTAAAAATGCAATTCAATTAATGGAAATTGAACAAGCAATAAATGGGCGACTATTGAAAGAGGAAATTAGTATTACGCTTACAAGCTTAAAGCCTGTTAATCTTTTTAAACGAGCAGTCACGGATGCTGTGTCATCTCCATTTCTGATCGATAATATCTTAAATGCCGCCATCGGACTAACTACTGGATATCTATCTAAAAAAATATTTATAGGAACATCGGGCAATATTCTGAGAAAACTTTTTGGCTCTATTGTGCAGTTAGGTGTAACAACTGCTGTTGCTGACCATCCGGGTGGTATTAAATCATTTGGCAAGTATGTTGTTCAACATCTTCTTCACAAAAAGAATTTGAATTCTACAAAAACGTGATAGAAAAAAAAATTATATTCCCGTTTTACGCAAAAGCAACTATTCTTCTGGTCGGTTTATTTGCTTTAATAACGATGTTCTACATCGCACAGAACATTATTGTTCCATTAATTTTTGCCATTATCATAGCCATCGTACTTCTTCCAATAGTAGATTTTTTTGTACGAAGAAAAATAAATCGAGTAATAGCAATTCTAATTACTTTATTTATCACTTTTTTAGTCATTACTGGGTTTTGTATGCTAATATTTTCGCAGGCAAGTCTCTTTAGTGAATCATGGCCAATATTGGTTAATAAACTTACGACTCTCCTTAACGAAACGATCACCAATGCCTCAAAATATCTCGGCATAAATCCTGCAAGAATCCATGAATGGATTATTAAAACCAAAGGCGAGCTCGTCAATACCAGTAGTGCTGCAATTGGGCGAACACTGATCAACTTAGGTAGCGGGTTGGTCGTACTGTTTTTAGTTCCTACTTATGTTTTTATTATATTATATTACAAGAATCTTTTACTTGATTTTATTCACAAAGTTTTTGTTTCAAGCAATCAAAAACAGATCAGCGAAATAGTTTTACAAATCAAGAATGTTATTCAACGATATCTTATAGGATTACTTATCGAATTTGTCATAGTTTCAATATTACATGTGACTGCTCTTTTAATGCTTGGAATTCAATATGCTATCCTGCTCGGTATTCTTGGTGCATTGCTTAATGTTATTCCATACATTGGTGGAATTGTGGGTGTTTCGTTGCCGGTAATGGTTGCATTGGTCACCAAATCAACTCCTTGGTATGCCTTGTATGTTATGATAGCATATTATGTCATTCAATTAATTGACAATAACTATATCGTCCCTGTAATTGTTTCGTCAAAAGTTAAAATAAATGCACTGTTCTCTATTATAGTCGTATTTGTAGGAAACGCCTTATGGGGTATCCCCGGTATGTTTCTTTCCCTACCACTTCTTGCCATTATTAAAGTCATTTTTGATCATATTGAACCCTTAAAGCCCTGGGGGTTTCTATTAGGCGACACCATGCCTCCTTTAATAACGTTGAAAAAATTGAAATTATAAAATACAGTGAAAAACGAAAATGAATAATCTAGTTTTTCTACCACTACTACCTCATTTGGGAAATCCTTTTTATTTAATCGTGTGACTAGTATACATGGTATTTGTGTTTCCTTAAATCTACCCTCATTATTGACAGAATTTATAACTAATACTACAAGAGATGAAAAATCAAATAGTTGCTCGCGATTTTTATAAAAATACCAAACATAAACATGAGTTACCAGATATCAATAAGTCTATTTTTAACGGGATCACTCATAAAATAAAAAAGCAAACCACATATAGAGATAATGAGAATGAACGTGCTGAAATATTATTTATTACTTCATATCCGCCAAGAGAATGTGGTATAGCTACTTACTCTCAGGATTTGATTAAGGCCCTTAATAACAAATTCAGTAGTTCATTGTCAATCAAAGTCTGTGCATTAGAATCGGGCAATGCAGAATATACATATCCTCGCGAAGTAAAATATATTTTGAATACTTCTGTCGTCGCAGAGTATAAAAAACTGGCATTTAGTATTAATAAAGACGATGGTATTAGAATCGTATTGATCCAGCATGAGTTTGGCTTTTTTAATCGGCAGGAAGACGCTTTTCTTCAGTTTTTAAAAGATCTTTCAAAACCGGTTGTTATTGTTTTTCATACAGTATTACCACATCCTGATGAAAAGTTAAAATTAAAAGTTCGATGTATTGCTCACGAATGCGAGTCAATCATTGTGATGACCCATACTTCTGAAGCTCTTTTAATGAATGAATATGATTTGTCAAAGCAAAAAATATCCGTAATAGCTCACGGTACCCATTTAGTTCCCCATTTAAGCGAAAATTTTCTGAAGATTAAATATGGATTAAAAGGACGGAAGGTTTTAACGACATTTGGGTTGCTTAGTTCTGGAAAGAGTATAGAAACAACCATTGAAGCATTACCTGCCATTGTTAAGGAAAGTCCCGAAGTGGTATTTTTGGTAATTGGTAAAACACATCCTGAAGTTAAAAAAGAAGAGGGAGAAAAATACCGCGAAAGTCTGGAGAAACTGGTTGTGCAATATTCACTTCAAGACCATGTTATATTTATTAATAACTATCTGTCATTGCCAGAATTACTTGAATATTTGCAACTTACGGATATTTATTTGTTTACTACCAATGATCCGAACCAGGCTGTAAGCGGTACATTCGCTTACGCAATGAGTTGTGCATGTCCTATCATTTCTACTCCCATTCCTCATGCAAAAGAAATATTGACGGAGGATACTGGAATTATCTTTGATTTTCGTAATTCACAACAATTAGCTGAGGGTGTAATCAGGCTGCTCAAAGATGATGTATTACGAAGAAGCATAAGTTTAAATACGTTACAGAAAATAGTTTCTACTGCATGGGAAAATTCTGCCGTTGCACACGCTATGTTGTTCGCAAAGATTTCCAACGATAAAATTAAGATACAGTATAATTTCCCTCCGATCAATTTAAGCCACTTGAAACAAATGACAACCTTTACCGGAATCATTCAGTTTTCAAAAGTAAATCAACCTGATATCAGTACAGGATATACGTTAGATGATAATGCAAGAGCCATGGTGGCTATGTGCATGTATTTTAAGTTGACAGGTGATGAAAAGAGTTTATACGAAATAGATAAATATCTCACCTTTATTAAAAGCTGCCAGCAACCATGTGGGGATTTTTTAAATTATGTAGATGAAAACCATAAGTTTACAAGTCAAAATAAAGAAACCAATCTAGATGATTCTAATGGAAGAGCTATTTGGGCGTTAGGATATGTATTATCACTAGATGATCTTTTACCAAAAGAAATAATATCGGAAGCAAAAGCAATCATTGAAAAAACATTGCTTCGCATAGATCGAATTTATTCTACCCGTGCAATGGCTTTTACAATTAAGGGTCTATATTTTTATTTAAGCATCAATAAGTCTCCTGAAAAACTTGCGCTATTGAGAATATTTGCCAATCGATTGGTTCAGATGTATAAACACGAATCAAGTGGAAAATGGGATTGGTTTGAGAGTTATCTAACGTATGCTAACAGTATTTTGCCGGAGGCTATGTTGTTAGCATGGAAGCTAACCGGCGAAACTATTTATAGAGAGATTGCTTTATCATCGTTTCGTTTTCTATTGTCGAAAACATTTAATGAAAACGGGATAGAAGTAATTTCAAATAGAAGCTGGCTTCAGAAGGGAAAGGACGCAGTTCAATTTGGCGAACAACCTATTGATGTAGCCTATTCCATAATGACGTTAAGTGAATTTTACGATGAATTTAAAGACGATACATACCTCCAGAAAATGGAGATTGCATTTAACTGGTTTTTAGGAAATAACCGATTACATCAAATTATATATAATCCCTGTACCGGCGGTTGTTACGACGGACTTGAGGAAACACATGCAAACCTAAATCAAGGAGCAGAATCTACAGTAAGTTATCTGATGGCACGATTAACCATGGAGAAATATAATAAACCAGATAGTTTACCCAAAACACAATTGCAAAATAAAAGTGGAAAAATGCATTTATTCAATCGGTTTTAAGGGCTGATATGATTTGTCTTATTCCCTGGGACTTGTATAAAAATCCAATGTGTGAATGATGTAACTCTTATATTAAATTGTGTAACACCTTATAGAATTGGCAGACATAACTTTATGTGATGAAAATTTATTTACAATTAAAATTAGAAAAAAATGAAAACGAAAAAACTATTAACAGCCATTGCGATTGTATCGGTTGGTTTAATAGCGGGATGTCAGAAAGATAACTTTCAGGAAACCATTGGAGTATGTCCGATTGTGGTGTCGACAAACCCCATTAATGGTGCTGCGGGTGTTCGTTTAGACAAGATAGTTACAGTGACATTTAATGAAAAAATGGATCCTACTACTATCAACAGTTCATCTATTATTATACAAGAAACAACACCGAAGGCAGGTGTAATGGGTACCGACAAAGCAACATCAACTTCGAGTATCGACAAAGCTGCAACAATTTCAATTAACGATAAAGCTGCAATACAAGCAGCAGCGTCAATAGCAGGAACTATTACGTATTCTGACTTAACTGCTACGTTTACTCCAACAACAGCTCTTACGCCAAATACAAGTTATACGGGTAGGGTCAAAACTACTGTGAAAGATTTAATGGGTAATGCGTTACAAGTCGAATATATTTGGACTTTTACGACTAGTGCAACACCTGCAGTTACTATAACAGATCCTGCAAATAATGCTACGAGTGTACCCCTTAATAAAGTAGTTTCTGCAACGTTTAGTATGCCAATGGATTCATTGACAATTACTGCAACAACCTTTACCGTGAAACAAGGTACAACAACAATTGAAGGTATCGTTTCATATAGTGGTTCGATAGCAATTTTTACACCTACTTTCGCATTTACACCCAATACCATTTATACCGGTACTATTACTACTGGTGCTAAGAATAAAGCAGGTGTTTCACTTAGTAGCGATTATATATGGACATTTTCTGCAGGTAACTCACCAACCGTAATTTCTACTAATCCGGCAAATAATGCAACGGGTGTAGTCCTTAATCAGGTGGATGCAACTTTTAGTGTAGCAATGGATCCAACAACCATTACCAATGAAAGCTTTACACTAAAACAAGGGACAACAACAGTCGAAGGGACAATTACGTATATTGGTTCGATAGCAACCTTTATACCTAAAGTTGCTTTTACACCTAATACTGTTTATACTGGCACCATTACCACTCAAGCTAAAAACACACTCGGTATACCACTGGCAAAAGATTATGTTTGGATATTTACAACTCCATTTCTAACTCCTACAGTAAATTCAACAGACCCGGTAAATAATGCTTCTGATGTAGTGCTTAATAAAGTGATTTTTGCAACCTTCAGTGTTCCAATGGATCCATCTACCATTTCTGCATCAACCTTTACATTAAAACAAGGAACAACGCTTATCGCAGGAACAGTTTCTTATAATGGATTAACAGCATCTTTTACTCCTTCTACCGCACTTATTCCCAATACTGTTTACACGGGTACTATTACAACCGGAGCAAAGAATATGCCGGGTACTGCACTCGCAACGGATTATATTTGGAGCTTTACTACTGGAACCTTTGCGGCTCCTACAGTGATTTCTACTGATCCGACAAATAACACTACCGGAGTTGGTCTTAATAAGGTAGTTGCTGCAACTTTTAGTGTACCAATGGATGCTTCTACGCTTACTACAGCAACTTTTACCATCAAAAATGGGACAGCATTTGTAATGGGATCAGTTACGTACAGTGGTTCAACTGCATCCTTTACACCTGATGTTGCACTTACAGCCAATACTGTTTATACCTGCACCATTACTACCGGAGCTAAAAATGTACTAGGCACTTCACTGGCAAATGATTATGTCTGGACATTTACCACATTGTTTACGGCTCCAACGGTAACTTCAACAGACCCGGTAAATAATGCTACTGGTGTCGTTTTAAATAAATTAGTTGGTGCAACTTTTAGTGTTCCAATGAATTCGTCAACGCTTAATGCAACAACATTTACCTTAAAACAAGGAACAACACCAGTTGCAGGAGTAGTTACGTATAGCGGTTCAACTGCATTTTTTACTCCATCTATCGCTCTAACACCCAATACTGTTTACACCGGTACTATTACAGCCGGAGCAAAGAATATGTCGGGAACAGCATTAGCTAATGACTATGTGTGGAGTTTCACTACCGGAACTTTTGCAGCTCCCACAGTGATCTCTACTGATCCAACAAATAACGCTACCGGAGTTGGCTTTAATAAAGTAGTTGCTGCTACATTTAGTGTACCAATGGATCCAGCTAGTATTACTACTGCATCATTTACCATGAAAAATGGCACAACATCAGTCATAGGGACAGTTACGTACAGTGGTTCAACTGCATCATTTACCCCTAATATTGCACTTACAGCCAATACTATTTATACCTGCACCATTACAACCGGAGCTAAAAATGTACTAGGTACGTCAATAACAAATGATTATGTCTGGACATTTACCACATTGTTTACGGCTCCTACTGTAATTTCAACAGACCCGGAAAATAATGCAACTGGTATTGTTTTAAATAAAGTAGTTGCTGCAACTTTTAGTGTTCCAATGAATTCGTCGACACTTACTTCATCAACGTTTACACTGAAACAAGGAACAACTGCAGTTGCTGGATCAGTTTCATATAGTGGTTCAACTGCATTTTTTACTCCTTCTGTCGCCCTTATTCCCAATACTGTTTACACTGGTACTATTACAACCGGTGCAAAGAATATGCCGGGTACATCACTTGCAAATGATTATGTCTGGAGCTTTACAACCGGAACCTTTGCAGCCCCCACAGTGATATCTACTGACCCTACAAATAATGCCACGGGTGTTGGTCTTAATAAAGTAGTTGCTGCAACATTTAGTGTGCCAATGGATCCAACTAGTCTTACTACTGCATCCTTTACCATCAAACAAGGGACAACATCAGTCATAGGGATAATTTCTTACAGTGGTTCGACTGCATCCTTTACACCAAATATCGCACTTACACCGAATACTACCTATACTGCTACTATTACAACAGGAGCTAAAAATGTATTGGGTACAACATTGGCAAATGATTATGTATGGATCTTTACCACTTTAGCTCTTACGGCTCCAACGATAACTTCAACTGACCCGGCAAATAATGCTACTGGTGTTGCTTTAAATAAAGTAGTTGCTGCAACTTTTAGTGTTCCAATGAATTCGTCGACAATTACTTCATCAACGTTTACCCTGAAACAAGGAACAACTGCAGTCGCTGGAACAATTTCATATAGTGGTTCAACCGCATCTTTTACTCCAACAAGTAATCTTTTGCCGGGTACTATCTATACTGCTACTATTACAACCGGAGCTAAAAATGTTGCGGGAACCCCACTAGTCAACAACTATGTGTGGAGCTTTAGTACTATAGCAGCCTCAGGTCCAATTGCTCCTGATCTTAAAACAGCTGGTCGATTTGGAATTCTATCAGGTGTTGGAGTTAGCAACAATGCTGGATTCAGTGTGATTAATGATCTAGATGTAGGTATAAGTCCGGGTGTTCGCTCTTCTGTTACAGGATTTCCTCCAGCAATAGTAGTGAATGGAGCAATCTTTGCCTCAGATGATAGTGGTGCTGTTGCTGCAATGTTGATACAGGCTAAACAAGATCTGACGGATGCATATCTTTTCGCAGCAGGAGCCGTTTCTCCTGCACCTGCAACAGTAGCAGGCGATCAGGGTGGTAAAACACTTGCACCGGGTATTTATAAATCAACATCAACTTTGTTAATACAGTCAGGCGATCTAACGCTGGATGCACAAGGTAATGCGAATGCTGTTTGGATATTCCAGGTAGCAGCAGGCTTTACTACAGTCGGTGGAGCAGGTGGAAATGTTATCCTTACCGGAGGTGCTCAAGCTAAAAACGTCTATTGGCAAGTTGGTAGTTCTGCTACCATTGGAGATTTTACATCATTTAAAGGAAACATTCTGGCTTTAACATCTATTACGATGAATTCAGGTGCAACCGCGGTAGGCAGAATGCTTGCTAGAAATGGTTCTGTAGTAATGACTAGTACAAACATAATCAATAAGCCGTAAATTATAAATAATTATGAAAGCTATAACTAATTTGAAAAAGGAATCACGCATGGCGTGGTTCCCTTATTTCCTGGCCTTGAAAAGTGTTATTTTAAGTGCTTTGATTTTGGCAGGTATCCTGGCGCCTCTTCAGGCCCAAGAGATTCAATATACACGACCCTCATGGTGGTTTGGTGCAGCGGCTGGAGCAAATTTTGACTACTATCGTGGTTCAACTCAAAATTTGAATAAATATTTAACCGTTCCTACTACTTTTCATGAAGGTGACGGAGTCGGCTTGTTTATTGCTCCACTTGTAGAATTTCATCGCCCCCACTCAGTATTGGGTGCAATACTACAGATTGGATATGATAATCGTAAAGGCTCATTTAATCAGGTAATCACTCCCTGTAACTGTCCGGCTGATTTATCTGCGAATCTTACTTACTTAACAGTGGAGCCGAGTTTGCGATTAGCCCCTTTTAGATCTAATTTCTATTTGTATGGTGGTCCTCGTCTGGCATTTAATGTAGAGAAGACATTCTCTTATCAGTTGGGTACTAACCCGAATGTTATAGGGCAAGCTGCAAACCCTGAAGTAAAAGGTGATTTTAGCAATGTGAATAATACGCTAATTTCGATGCAAGTCGGAGCAGGGTATGATATTCAGCTTTCATCGAAGAGCAAGCATACACAATATGTGCTCTCTCCTTTTGTCTCTTTTCAACCTTATTATGGTCAATCTCCACGATCAACAGAAACATGGAATATAACCACTTTGCGTGTTGGTGCTGCTCTTAAGTTAGGACGCGGACATAAAATTCTAATGCCAGTAGCCGTTATACCGGTAAAGGCTGAAGTTGTAATAGTAGATCCAGAAGTCCAGTTTGTTGTTAATGCACCAAAGAATATTCCTATTGAACGTAAGGTTAGGGAGATATTTCCACTTCGTAATTACATATTCTTTGACTTGGAATCAACTGAAATACCTGACCGTTATGTTTTGCTAAAGAAAAATCAGGTAAATGATTTCAAAGAAGACCAACTGGAATCATTCAAACCTATAAATCTGTCAGGTCGTTCAGAGCGCCAGATGATTGTCTATTATAATGTGCTAAACATCCTGGGTGACCGTATGGTGAAAAATCCTTCTGTAACTATTATGTTGGTAGGATCATCAGAGAAAGGACCGAAAGATGGTCGTGAAATGGCAGAATCTGTCAAACAATATCTGGTAAGTACTTTTGATATTGCTCCTTCAAAAATCAGCATCGAAGGACGGAATAAACCAAAGATTCCATCTGAACATCCTGGTGGTCAAACCGACCTGGTTCTGCTTCGTGAGGGCGACCGAAGAGTGTCTATCGAAAGTAGTTCCCCTGTCTTGCTGATGGAGTTCCAGAGCGGCCCAGATGCTCCACTAAGACCTGTAGAAATCATTTCTATGCAGGAAGCACCGCTTGATAGTTATGTTTCTTTCAATGTTCAGGGAGCTAATGCAGCATTCTCGTCATGGTCGTTAGAAATCAAAGATGATAAAGGTGTAGTACAATATTTTGGGCCTTATACTGATGAAACAATGAGTATACCAGGGAAATCAATTTTAGGTACACGTCCTGAAGGTGACTATACGGTGACGATGATTGGTAAGACAAAGAGCGGGAATACGGTACGTAAGGAAACTTCTGTACATATGGTTCTTTGGACTCCAACGACTAATGAAGAAGGAATGAGATTTAGTGTGATTTTCGAATTTAACGAGTCGAAAGCCATCGCTATTTATGAAAGATATCTCACTGATATTGTAACACCTAGGATTCCTAATGGTGCAACTGTAATTATTCACGGTCATACCGATATTATTGGTGAGGAAGCTTATAATCTCAAACTATCAGTAGCTCGTGCTAATGAAGTCAAGAGCATTCTTGAAAATGCACTTTCAAAAGCAGGTAGAAGTGATGTGAAAATAGAAGTATACGGATTCGGTGAAGATCTAAACTTAGCACCGTTTGAAAATAAATATCCGGAACAACGTTTTTATAACCGTACAGTTATCATTGATATTATTCCTACAAAGTAAGTTTTTTATAATCAAATAGAAATTTATTAGTATAAAAAAGCAGAGGTCTCAATATGAGTCTCTGCTTTTTAGTATATGTCGTTTTAAAATTTATGCTTTAATACAAAAGATATATTTTATTTAAAATGTGTGAATGATGTAACTAATTGCAAAAGTTATGTAATGCTTCTTAATAGCAATGTAATCATCTTTGTTCTTTGGAATTGATCCGATCATATTATTTTGAACGATAGTTGAATAAAATAAAACAGTTTTATCATGAGGAAAATTATTCCTGTTATCAAAATAACTCCACTTATTAAAGGAGCACAAAAAAGCACCATAAAGCTTACTGAAAAATCATTTGATTTTGCAGCTAACGTAAAGGGGTTCTTTACTGATGTCGCAAATGTTTTTATTTTCATTTCGCTTACTATAAAAGAAATGTTCTCACGTGATTTTGAGTTCAAAGAATTTTTTCGTCAATGTTTTCAAGTTGGATATAAAACCCTCCCACTTATTTCAGTAACAGGTGTTATTATGGGTTTGGTACTTACTATTCAAGCACGGCCCTCTCTCATGCATTTCGGAGCTGTTTCAATGCTTCCCGGAATGGTCGCTACATCGCTTATCAGAGAAATGGGCCCGGTTATAACCGCATTGATTTGTGCAGGAAAAATTGGTTCAGGAATGGGGGCTGAGTTAGGCTCTATGAAAGTGACAGAACAAATTGATGCTATGGAAGTATCGTCTACCAATCCTATGAAGTATTTGATAGTCACAAGAGTATTAGCCGCTACATTGATGATCCCTATATTGATATTATATGCTGATGCACTTGGTATTTTAGGAAGCTGGGTAGGGGCAAATATTAAAGGTGACGTGACTTTTGTTTTGTTCTTTTCTCAGGCATTTAAGAATATGGGTTTTATTGATTTCTTACCAGCCTTAATTAAATCATTCTTTTTTGGAACAGTGATTGGTTTTGTTGGCTGTTATAAAGGATATACAGCAGGGCGGGGAACAGAAAGTGTAGGAATTGCAGCAAACTCAGCGGTTGTACTATCATCATTGTTGGTGATAATTGTGGATATGATTGCTGTGCAAATTACAGATATGATATGAATACAAACCAAACAGCAACGAATGCTTCAGTTGAAACTAAAACTGACAGACAGGTTATTGTTATAAATAACCTTATAAAAGGTTTTGGTAAGCAGGACGTATTGAAAAATGTATCGCTAGAACTCTTTAATGGAGAAAATCTGGTAGTGCTTGGAAAATCAGGCTCTGGAAAATCTGTCTTAATAAAATGTATTGTTCGTCTATTAAATCCAGACGGAGGAACAATTAATGTATTAGGAGAAAATGTAAGTGCATTAAACAGTGAGGATTTGGGAACATTGAGAAAGAAGATAGGTTTTCTATTTCAGAGTGGTGCATTGTATGATTCAATGTCTGTAAGACAAAATCTGGAATTCCCATTGCGAAGGATAAAAAAAGATCTGACTCAAAATGATATAACCAAAAAAGTATATGAGGTTTTGGAAAATGTTGGTTTAGCTGATGCCGTAGATAAAATGCCATCACAGCTATCGGGTGGAATGCGTAAACGAATCAGTCTGGCTAGAACTATTATTATTGACCCCATGATTATGTTGTACGATGAACCAACTACTGGATTAGATCCCGCTACATCAGACGAAATAAGCTCTCTCATCAATGACGTTCAAAAAAAATATAAAACATCTTCTATCATCATTACGCATGATATTGAATGTGCACGGAGTACGGCAAATCGCATTATTATGTTGCATGACGGTGAAGTCTATTTAGAAGGAAAATTAGAAAAGTTTGAAAAGTCAACTGATGTATTAATTAAATCATTCTTTAAATAATGAATTTCATACATTTTAAAATAATATTATAATAAAATGGATACGCAAACATCTAAATTCAAAGTACGTTTAGGACTTTTTATTGCAGGCGGATTGGCACTTTTGGTAATTACCCTTTTCTTAATTGGAAGGCAGAAAAACTTATTTGATCCTGTTTTTAAACTTACCTCAACTTTCAATAATGTAAGCGGCTTACTTATTGGAAGTAATATTCGTTTTTCTGGAATCAATGTTGGGACTGTTGATAATATAATTATTATCAATGATTCAACAGTGCGGGTTGATATGTTAATAAAAAAAGAAGTTCAACAATTTATTAAAACAGATTGTGAAGCAAGCATTGGTTCTGCTGGTATTATTGGCGACCGCCTTTTGATTATTACACAAGGTAGTAGTGAAGCTTCAATAGTAAAAGATGGACAGAAAATAGAGTCAAAAGAACCGGTTGAAACAGATGCTATCATGGCAAGCCTGAAGGTAACAGCGTATAATGCTGAAATAATTACAGATCAATTGGCTAAAATTATGATTAAAGTAAATGGGGGGAAAGGGACACTGGGAAAATTAATTCAAGATTCAACAATTGCAAAAAATATTAGTCAGACTATAGTGAATCTTAAAAAAAGCAGCAAAGGGTTAGATGAAAATATGCATGCTGCCAAGTCAAATTTCCTTTTCAGAGGATATTTTAAAAAGAAAGCTAAAGCTGATGAGCAAAAGAAGAAAGACGCTGACGAAAAAAAGAAAGAAATGAAAAAATAGATTGAGATGAAAAGAAATATAGTCTTACTTTTTTTGATTTCAATTTTTATAAGTGAATCTGCATTTTCACAGCACGATACTGTCAGAAAAGATTCAACGCATCTTTATAAGAATCTTGAATCATATTCCAAACGAAACAAGTTTAATCTGTTTATGTACAAGTTGGTATTTAAATCGATCGCAACTAAGTCATCTAAAATGAAGGCTAAAAAAAGACTATATAGGAAACTGATCCAGAAACCTTATAGTACTTTTGAAGGGAAAGTAATCAGAAATATTAATATCAAGACACTTGATCCGTTTGGCTATTCTATAGCGGATACGATTGTTGCTTCACAAAATTTCTTAGCTAAAGCAGGTAATAAATTGCATGTTAAATCACAACTTATTACCATTCGAAATCTGTTACTTATTCGTCAAAATCAGATATTCGATTCGCTACGGGTAAAAGAATCTGAGCGGTTGGTTCGTAGTAGTGGATATGTTCGGGATGTTTCTTTTTTTGTAAAGGTCTCTTCACTGAATTCAGATTCTGTTGATGTCTTTATTCGCGAATTGGATAATTGGAGCATAACGCCTAAAGCTTTAATTTCCACTTCGCGTAATACCTTTAATTTATTAGATAGAAATTTCTTAGGATTTGGACACGAGTTTCAAAATGCTTTTACCAGAAATTTTTCTTCTGGAATAAATTCGTTTAATACAAATTATTCTATCTCAAATATTCGAAACACTTTTATCCATACAATATTTCACTATGGGGTTGATGGTTATGGGAATTTTGAAAGAACCTTAGATATAGAGCGCCCATTTTATTCTCCTTTAGCAAAGTGGGCGGCAGGAGCATATATTGCGTATCAATATAAAAAAGATTCATTGAAGTATATTGATTCGATTTACGTTCCTTTGAATTTGAAGTTTAGTACGCAAGACTATTGGGCAGGTAAAGCCATTCAGGTATTCAAAGGTAAATCTGTAGATGAACGTACAACCAATTTGATTTTGGCTGGACGTTATCTACGTGTTCGTTATTTTGAAAAACCATCCGATCTTTATGATCCATTACATAATTATTCCACTGAGGATTTTTATCTTGCCGGAATTGGAATTTCTACCCGGAAATATGTTCAGGATAAATATATTTTTAATTATGGTGTTATAGAAGATGTACCTATTGGACGAGTTTATGCATTAACTGGTGGTTATCAGGTTAAAAATAATATTGGGAGGATGTATGTTGGAATACGTTACGCTTATGGAAACTATAATGAATGGGGATATCTGAGTACAAACATCGAATATGGAACTTTCTTCCATGCTTCACGCGCTGAACAAGGTGTCTTTACGATTGGGGTTAATTATTTTACGGGACTATTTGAAATCGGGAAATGGAAATTCAGACAATTTGTTAAGCCGCAAATTATGATAGGCTTAAACCGATCTACTAATGATAGTTTAACACTAAAAGATGGTTATGGCTTGAATGGATTCAATAGTTCCGCTTTGTCGGGTACCAATCGATTGTTATTTACTTTGCAAACACAATCATATGCCCCATGGAATGTAATAGGATTCAATTTTGGACCCTATCTGATATGTTCTCTCGGCATGCTTGGAGATGCAGGGACAGGATTTAAAAACAGTCATGTGTATTCACAAATAGGATTTGGCGTATTAATTAAAAATGAAAATTTAATTATTAACACTTTTCAATTATCAATTTCATTTTATCCATTAATTCCTGGCAATGGACAGAATGTATTTAAAATAAACTCATTTAATACGACTGGTTTTGGATTCAGAGATTTTGAAATAGGAAAACCAGCTATAGTAGTATTTCGCTAAAATTGACGATAGAATAATCTTTCCTTGTTTGTCTGGACGCATTTTTTAATGTGTGAATGATGTAATATTTTCCAAATGTTATGTAATACAAATATGAAAATATGATCATACGTTTGTGACTAACTTTAAAAATAGAAAGTCGAAAACATCTTTTTTATCAATTATAGAATGCAAATAAAAACTGTACCAAAAAAGATAGGGTATCTTTTTAAAGAGACCTTCAATGGGTTTATAGATGACAATGCAGTGAAATTGAGCGCAGCATTATCATATTATACTATTTTTTCTTTACCTTCATTGCTTATTATTATCATTTCTATGAGCAGTATATTTTTTGGCACTGATGCTGTAAAAGGTGAGATTTTTGGACAGATTAATTTGTTGGTAGGAAATAGTGCAGCAATCCAAATTCAGGAAACGATAAAAAATGTAAAGCTCTCAAACAGTAGTACTTTTGCTACAACAATAGGTGTCATTATTTTGTTTATCGGAGCATCAGGTGTGTTTGCCGAGATTCAGGATTCAATAAATTATATATGGGGTTTAAAAGCAAAACCTAAACGCGGTTTAATAAAATACATATACAATCGTCTTACGTCATTCTCAATGATTGGTTCAGTAGGCTTTTTATTATTGGTTGGTTTAATTGTAAATTCTATAGTTGATGTTCTCAGTAAACGGTTGGCGTTTCTTCTTCCAAAGGATACAATATTCTTGTTATATCTTATTAATCTATTGGTCGTTTTTTTTATCATAACACTGTTGTTTAGCATCATTTTTAAAACACTACCTGATGGAAAAATTGCACTTCGTGATTGCCTCATCGGAGCTTCATTTACTGCTTTCCTTTTCATGATAGGCAAATTTGCAATCGGTATTTATCTTGGAAGTTATAATATCGCATCAGTGTATGGTGCCGCAGGTTCCATTATTCTAATACTGGTATGGGTCTATTATTCAGCCATAATACTCTATTTCGGTGCTGAATTCACCAAAGTATATGCAAATACACATGGTAAAAAAATAATTCCTAACACATATTCAATTCAAATCAAAAAATACGATAATTGAAAGTTGAAGATTGTTGTAACCGATATTCTATTTGAGTGATCATCGTTTTTTTAAAATGTGTGAATGATGTAATATAATTAAAAAGTTGTGTAACACTATTTATTTTAAAGGAACTCATCTTTGTAATATTATTAATCATTAAAAAAAACAAAATGAAAAAGTCATTTCAATTCCTTGTATTCTTATCGTTGATTATTTGTTTATTGTTTACCTCATGTGTGCCAACTAGAAAATTTATGGCCTCTGAAGCCAAAGTAGATCAGCTTCAAAAAGACAGTGTTTTTACTCACAATCAACTGACTGATTGTAATGCACAGGTAAATAATCTTAAAGATGAAAGAACACATTTGCAGAATGAAAAAGCAAATTTGAAGAATGAAAGTGCTATGATTCAAAATGATTTAAAGGCACTTAATTCCGAATCTAAAATGACGATTGCAGATCAGGCAAAGCGTTTAAATATTCTTCAGAATATGATTCAATCGCAGCGGAATGTGATGGACAAACTTAAAAACTCAATATCTGAAGCGTTGATGAATTATAAAACTGATGAGTTATATGTTTACGTTAAGGATGGTAAAGTTTATATTTCACTTGAAGAAAAATTACTATTCAAATCGGGTAGTGATGTTGTTGATCCTAAAGGGAAAGAGGCACTCAAATCTTTAGCAATTGTGCTTAATAACACCAAAGACATTACTGTTTTGATTGAAGGCCATACAGATAATGTCCCCATTAAAACAAAGTTATTCTCAGATAATTGGGATCTCAGCACAGCAAGAGCTACTTCAATCGTACGTATTTTAACAAAAGACAATGGTTTTGATTCTAATCGGATTATTGCATCAGGACGAGGTCAATATTATCCTATAAAAACCAATGAAACCATTGAAGGACGTGCCGGAAACCGCAGAACTGAAGTGATCTTATCGCCTGATTTGAAAGAGCTTTATAAGCTTTTAGAGCAATAAGACTGAAAAGGAACTTTTATGTTCTTCTGATTATTACACCTAAGTTTTATTAATGGATCAATTAACCAAAAAAACAATAGCTCTTATAGTTGCTCACCCTGATGATGAAACATTATGGGCTGGTGGAACAATACTTAGCCATCCTTTATGGCAATGTTATATTGTTTGTCTTTGCAGGGGAAGCGATACAAATCGAGCACCTAAGTTTTACAAAACATTAGAAATTCTTAAAACTGAAGGGGTCATGGGTGATCTTGATGATGGGCCTCAGCAGAATCCTTTGGGAGAAAATGAGGTAGAGGAAAATATACTGAATCTATTACCTCAAAAGCATTATGATCTCATAATTACGCATAACCCGTCAGGAGAATACACAAAACATCTCAGACACGAAGAAATCAGTAAAGCAGTTATAACACTCTGGAAAGAAGGTAAAATAGCCGCCAATGAACTTTGGACCTTTGCGTATGAGGATGGTAATAAAGCATATTATCCAAAGGCTATCGAAAGAGCTTCGTTATTCCAAATACTTGCTGAACCGATATGGCTTAGAAAATATAGCCTTATTACAGACATTTATGAATATCCAAAAAATGGCTGGGAAGAAGAAACAACACCAAAGGCGGAAGCATTCTGGCAATTTACAGACCCTGATGAAGCTGTAAAATGGCTTAATGATAAAGGTGTTTTAAAATAACTGATTTAATCACCATGATTTTTTAAACTCACTATATATGAAAGTATTAGTTTTATATGATTATCCTCCTTCACCTGGAGGTCTTGCAACACAAGGTGATCTACTTTATAAAGGCCTTCTTGAAATGGGCGTAGATGCTCATGCTGTTCATTTTGAATCAGCCCAGGAAAAAGAATGGTATTATCGTTGGTTTGAACCAGATGTAGTTGTTGGTGTAGGTTATTGGGGGCATACCCCACAGTTGGTGCTTCACCCACAACGATATGGAATACAACCTGTTCCCTGGTTGGTAGCCGATGGTTACATTGCAAACTATCAAGAGATTTTGAATGCGTTACCACTTATTCTGGTAACATCGAATTGGGTAAAGGAGATGTATGTTCGTGATGGAATCAATGCCGATATCATTGAAGTTTTGCCCGTTGGCTGTGATACTGATGCTTTTATCCCATATAAAAAAGATGATCCTAAAATTCTGGCAGTCCGTGAGTCTCTTGGCATTTCTCCCGATCAGTTAATGATTTTGACAGTTGGCGGCGATGCTGCATCAAAAGGTGCACAAGAAGTAATGCAGGCATTGGCTCTCATTGATAATAAAGCGCCCGATTGGAAGTATGTCTGCAAAGTATGGCCTCAGGCGCGAACAAAGGTTCAAAATTTGATTGATCTTGAAATGGCAACACATCTGGGTATTGAGAAGAATGTCACTTATGAAACCAACACCATTTCTCGAGCCTTTATGCCTTATCTTGTTGGGGCATGCGACATCTATGCAGCACCTTCACGATTAGAGGGTTTTGGAATGCCACAAGTAGAAGCAGGAGCCTGCGGAAAACCGGTTATAAGTATCAAAGCTATGGGGATGCTTGATACACTTATCGATGGTGAAACAGCATTTTTGGCAAATGTTGCACAGAAAATAGTAGTAGACCATGTAATGCTTGGTGTAGAGTCAGGATTTGAAGATAAACATATTGTGGAATTTAAGAAACCCCGGACCGTGGATTATCGTGCAAATGTTCAAGATATTGCAAGGTATTTAATGATTCTGATGACAGATGCAGCATTGCGCGATAAAATGGGCAAAGCTGGTCGAGCTCGTGTTGTTGGAAATTTTGATTATCGTGTTGTTGCAAAACGATTTGTGCAAATAATAAATGATAGATTAGGAATAAAATAATCTGAAATCATGAAAGCTATTGATAGGCAAGAGATAGAAGAGGCTAAGAAGGCAGCCCTTGAGGTACTACTACATAATGCACATGGACCATTCCAAGGACTTCCACGAACTGCCGGCTGGGGATATCCCGAGCCATATACCAGAGATTTGATGTTTTCAATCTTTGGTATAGCGGTTTCTGATAATCCAAAACTACTAAAAAGTATTAGGAAAGTATTAGAAACATTGGCAAAGAATCAAACAGAACGGGGACATATTCCCTCATTAGTGCACGACAAAGAAGATCGTGGATCAAGTGATACAACACCTTTATTTTTATTGGGTGTTGGCGTTTTCAGAAAAGTAACCGGTGAACATGACTTTCTTGAAAATGCTATAAATAAAGCATTGAAATGGATGGAATATCAGAGTCCTTCAGACCGACATCTGGTTGCTCAGCAGCCAACAAGTGATTGGCGCGACGAGCAATGGGTTACAGGGTACGGGTTGTTTGTAAATACGATTGTTTATAGTTATCTCCGACTTTTGGATCTGAATGAAAAAGCAGATAAGATGCGTCAGGATATGGGGCGTTTTACAATTACCGGAGGAAATCAACACCGCCATGTTCACGAAGGTCTTGTTGTAAAACATAAACCTTACTATGCTTTCTGGTCTTATAAAATTCATAGCAGTGAACGATTCGATTTGCTTGGCAATAGTTTAGCCATTCTTTCAGGGTTGGCATCGCCAACACGCGCTGAAGAAATGATTTCATGGATAGAAGAGGAGTGCTCAGATATGAGAAAGAAAGGAGAATTGGCAATTGATTTGCCACCTAATTTCTTCCCCTATATTAAACCGGAAGATCCAGATTGGTTGCCTAGATATGAAATATATAATAAACCTGGTGAATATCATAATGGAGGAATATGGCCTTTTATATGTGGACTTTATGTAGCCGCCTTAGTTGCAGCCGAAAAATACACGTTAGCCAAGGAAAAACTTTTAGCACTTACCCGCTGTGTGAAAATGTCGACAAATACCAGTCTTGACTTTGGATTTAACGAATGGATAAAGGCTCAGGATGGATTGCCAATGGGACAAGACTGGCAAACCTGGAGTGCTGCGCTTTATCTGTATGCAGTAAAATGTGTTGAAGGGAAATCGACACCCTTTTTTGATGAAATACGAAGTTCTAAAGCAGAGGTGAAATTATAGGTGCAATCTATAACTTTATATTGAAACTTAATATTTTGTAATAAAAGAACTGCTAAATATCAATCCACATTATTGCCTGGAAAAGCCGAGCAACTTATGTGAATAAAAAAAATAAATGCGATCTGCAATCTGACTATATTTAAAGAAATTATTCCTGCTATCACAAAATATGCAGAGAATACTATTATTATGGTTGTAACGAACCCAGTAGATATTCTTACATACGTCACATTGAAAATATCAGGCTTTCCTTCAAATAGAGTTTTGGGAACTGGAACAGTTCTCGATACAGCTCGATTAAAATATATGATCAGTGAAAAATGCAGCGTTGATCCCAACAATATACATACTTATATTATTGGAGAGCATGGCGATACCGAACTCCCTATATGGAGTAATGCAACCATTGCAGGAATGGCAATCGAAACGTATTGTACTGATTATGCTCAGCTTTTTAATGCTAAGAATGTATTGTCTGAAATATTCGAGAAAGTTAAAAATTCAGCATATCAGATTATAAAGGCAAAAGGCGCAACCAATTACTCAATTGCATTGTCAATGCTTAAAATAACCCGTTCTATTTTAAGAAATGAGAATTCAATTTTACCTGTTTCAACTTTAATTAATGATTATTACGGCATAAGCGATGTCTGTATTAGTATTCCATCTATTGTTAATTTAAATGGGGTGGAAAAATATTTGAAACTCGATTTATCAGATCAAGAACAAAAAATGTTTAAACATTCAGCTGATACATTACAAAAGATCATTAAAACAATTGGTATTTAATTAATGATTACTAATTGGATTATCTATAAACACAAATTCTTTTATTATACGTAACCCCATTAATGATATATAATGGACAGGTTTATCTGTATAGCAGTGTTGATTTGCTTTTTTTCTTGTCAAATAATGTGTGAATAATGTAACTCTTTTAAAAAGTTATGTAACACTATTACTATTGGTAGAACATATCTTTATCCTTTAACATAGATTACCCGAATCATTGAGTGGAAATCTGTGTCATAAAATCAAACCTCAACAGAATCACAAAATATAATTCTAATCACCATGAAATCAAATATTAAAATCGTAGCAATATTACTTACAATGATTACATCATTTGTCGTAATGCCAAAACAAGTATCTGCACAACAAGCAGGTGTGAGTTTTCAGGTTTTCTATGATCAATTAAGCCCTTATGGTCAATGGGTAGACTATCCTAATTATGGTTACGTTTGGATTCCTGATGTCGGAACAGAATTTGTTCCTTATTCAACGGCTGGCCATTGGATATTAACCGATGATGGTTGGACATGGGTGTCTGATTATGATTGGGGATGGGCTCCTTTTCATTATGGTCGTTGGGATTATGATAATAATTATGGCTGGTTCTGGGTTCCTGATACCATATGGGGGCCTTCATGGGTTAACTGGCGAAGTGCCGAAGGCTATTATGGCTGGTCACCCATGCGTCCTGGTATAAGTCTTAGTATTAGTTTTGGAAATAATTATGATAGGCGTAATGATCATTGGACTTTTGTAAGAGACAGAGATTTTGATCGTCCCGATATTAATCGCTATTATATCAACCATTTTGATCACGATCAGATTATTAGAAACTCCACAGTGATTAATCAAACATATTTTGATAACAGTAGGCATACAACATATGTTTATGGCCCTAAAAGAGAAGACGTACAAAGGTTTTCAGGCAGAAGTATTCGTCCTGTTTCTATACAGGAAAACAATAAACCAGGACAATCTGTAAATAATGGACAATTACGGATCTACAGGCCAGATATAAAGAAAAACAATGATAGGGATCAGAAACCAGTTCCATCTAGATTGATTGATTTGAAGGATGTTAAACACCCTTCAGGAAGAAATGGATCAGATCAACCACGAAATAACAATCCCTCCAATAATAACATCCGTGTGCAACAGCCGAATACTGTAATACCGCAGAATAATATTAATGTTGTCAGGCCTGTTCAACCACAAAATACAAATCCTACTCAAGATAATAGAAGAGTTCAGCAACCAAGATTCGTACAACCACAGAATAACAATAATAATGTTGTCCGACCTGTTCAACCTCAAAATACAAATCCTACTCAAGATAATAGAAGAGTTCAGCAACCAAGATTCGTACAACCACAGAATAACAATAATAATGTTGCCCGACCTGTTCAACCACAAAATGCAAATCCTACTCAAGATAATAGAAGAGTTCAGCAACCACGATCAGTGCAGCCACAGAATAGTAATAATAATGTTGTCCGACCTGCTCAACCTCAAAATGCAAATCCTGTCCCAAATAATAACAGAGTTCAGCAACCTAGATCAGTGCAACCGCAGAATAATAACAACACTGTAAAGCCTTCACAGCCTCAACGTGTAAATCAACCTCAAAATAATAAAAGAGAACAACAACCGAAAACGGTAGGACCATCAAACAATAACAGAAAGGAACAACTAAAAGCACCCAAAAAAGAAGAAGAAAAAAAGTGAAAGATTAACTATATTATCTTAAATTAAGAAGTTTATACGTTTTTAGACAACCCGAAAAATGAATATTTGTTTTCATTTTTCGGGTTCTATTAGTTGATTTTTGATTACGGAAAATCTAATTTTACAAGAGATTCTATTCTTAAATGATATTGTTCGAATCTGTTAAATTCACCTCCTGCGGGAAATCTAATCTAAGAGAAACTTCTAATTGCCATTCTTCAATTTATGTTCAATGATGATAGATTCATCGCGATATAACAGTCATTTTATTTTTTAATCTTCCTTTTTACTTTCTATTCTGATTCTAACCAAAGCCTAATGCTATATTAGGCGTTGATTAGGGTTAGATTAGGATATGATTAGGGTCAGATTAGGATTAGACCATCAGTATCGGTTCATTATCAGGTTGTCATATGCTAATAAAGGTTACTTCTTTTTATTTATAATCCTGACCAAAGTTTGCAGATACTAATTTAGTCGGGTAAGGAAGAGCCAGAGAATAAGTGACGGTTTGAGAAGCTGAGAAAGTCGCTTATTGATCGATTTTCACAAAAATAGAATATTTTTTCTTTTAAAGTCCTTCAGAGCATGTTTTTCTTTTTGATAGCTTCATGATTATAAATATCTGAAATATTAAAAATATGTGAATTTTATAAAATTGTTATATAATTATGTAATAGTTTTACAAAAATGGCAACCTATCTTTACTTAAGACTAATTCAATGATGATTCTTTTATGGATGAATATAACCTTATAAATCTAATGACATGAGCATTTTTAATATTAATGAAAATTGTAATGAATTAAAGACAAAGTTTCGCCAACAATACCCAAATGTATCTGAAGAAGATTTAGCATGTGGCGATGGCAAGCATGAAGAAATGCTTGATATTATTCAACAAAAAATCGGGAAAACCCGCGAAGAGTTGCATATGATAATTTATAATCTATAACCTATAAGTTCTTACAGAAAATGTGTGAATAATGTAATTCTTTTCTAAAGTTATGTAACATATTAGACAATGTGTAATTGTAGATTTATGTTGAAATTTTTAATCTAAATAAATAAAAGTAATCTAAAAATAATGAAACCAACTATTGGAATCTCTGATCGCGGAATAGAAGAAATTACTACTTTTCTTAATACACTTTTAGCTGATGAATACGTGCTTTATACCAAAACACGAAATGCACACTGGAACGTAAACGGAACAAATTTTCACGAGCTGCATACTTTCTTTGGAGACCAGTATGAAGCCTTAGGTGGGATGACTGATGAAATTGCTGAACGGATACGTTCACTTGGTCATTTTGCTTTAGGTTCTCTGAAAGATTTCCTAAGTATTACACATATGGGTGAAGAAAAACACGACTTCAGTAATTCTACACAAATTATTCAAACATTAGTGCAAGACCACGAAACGATCATTCGCATCATTCGAAATGATATTACTCCTCTTTCCGATAAATATGAAGATTTTGGTACAGCTGATTTTGTTACAGGGTTGATGAAACAACATGAGAAAATGACCTGGATGCTTAGGGCATTTTTAAATTAACCTGATTCTATTCCTATGAATGAGTTAAATAGTAATTATTAAATTTAAAAAAGCACAACGATGAAAGGAAATGCAAAATTAATTACAGTCTTAAATTCGCTTTTGGCAGATGAACTCACAGCAATAAACCAGTATATGGTACATTCTGAAATGTGTGAAAATTGGGGTTACGTTAAACTTCACATGGCGATTAGAAGTCAAGCAATGGATGAAATGCATCACGCTGAGTGGCTTATTGAGCGTATTATCTTTTTTGAAGGAGCTCCAACTGTATCCAAACTTAATTCGATAAAGATTGGCAAAAATGTTTCAGAAATGATCCGTAACGATAATGGAGATGAACTTGATGCAATACAAGCATATAATGCTGCAATTAAGCTCGCTCGCGAGGTTGATGATCAAGGCACTGTAGACCTACTAGCCAAAATACTTAAAATGGAAGAGGGTCATGTTGATTGGGCTGAAATACAACGAGCACAGATTGATCAAATGGGGATGGAAAACTACCTTGTTAATCAAACTATAGGTAATTAAAATTTATTTATTACCGTTTTACTGAATTGATTTTCAGAGATTTATCTTTGAAAATCATTTCGCATAAATGAACTGTACAAAATAAAATTGGTTTTAACAAAAAGACAGAAGTATTTGTTGGTTAGTAATATACTGTTATTAAATAGCGAAAATCTTTTGGAATTCTTGTTTAGCGGAGTTTTTATCGGTTTGTTAGATTGGCTAAACGGCATCAGGAACATGGAAATTTTCCAATCTTCCTTCCATGACCAACGAATAGGTACACGAGCCTGTTCCCCGTTAATCGGTTCTTGAAAAAAACGCTCGCTAGACAGATTTCCTTTTTCGCTAAGCGTATATATAAGTCGCATTTTAGCGATGCGACTTATTTTTTTACACCTTTACTCAAACATCCTTATGTTTTAGATAGGAAAATGTGTGAATGATGTAACTTTTTTTTAAAATTATGAAACACTTATGCAGTATAGGTGCCTTAATTTCGTGCTTTCAAAACTCTTGATATATGAAAGATAAAAATAATAACTCGAACTTGCCTACAGAAGGGGCAGAAAGAGAAGATGACGATAATCTTCAGGGTTATCCATTGTACACAGAGAGTGAAGACATTTACAGTAAATTCCAAAAAGAAGGTGATATTAATCCTGAGGATATTTCCAAAATAAAAGATCTGAATGAAAACAATGAAGTTGGAAGAAACAATGAAGAAAATTCTCGTAACAATATTTCAGGCAGCGGCTTAGATGTTCCGGGGTCTGAACTGGATGATATACAGGAAAATATTGGAAGCGAAGATGAAGAGAATAATTATTACAGCTTAAGTGACGATGATCATGATAATTTGGATGAAGATAAAGGAGAATGAAAACAGTATATAGACATATTGAAAGGAATTTCGAGAAAATAGCCTCTTTTGCTATTGTTTTACTCGGCAATTCAATCACCTTTATTTTTGCATTGTGCACAGTAATATTTTGGTTGAGTAACAAACGTTTTTATACAGAGGATATTCATTATGTCATTGGTGATCTGTTACTTGGTGTTGCTTTTTTAAGTTTGTTTATTATCCAAAAATCATTTAACCGGTTTTCGGGCTCCATTCATTTGAAGGTGAACGAATTGATATCATCACATGAGTTGGCCAGTAATGCTGTTATCAATGCGGAGATAAAAACAGAACAAGAGATAATCATTCTTTCGAAGGAGTATGCAGAACTGGCAGAGTTGGCAAAAGAAGGAAAAGAAGAACAGATTTAGAATTGCTAAATACCATTGCTGAGATTATTGTTCCAAATAGTGAATGTCTATCGATTGAAATAGTGTGAATTATGTAATTATTAGCTATAATTATGTAATCTTTTTATGAGCTAAATGAACCATCTTTATACTTGAAGAAATATTCTAAAATTAAAGAATCATGAGTGCTATAGATTTTCAAAATTCCGAGAAGAAATTCCCCAAAAAACAAACTAAACCGAATGTTCTTAAAGCGCTAATTGCATCGGACGTTCTATATCGTAGATTTTTTGAAACATCGAAAGAAGGAATTCTTATTATGGATGCAGAAACCGGAGAAATTGTTGAGATAAACCCATTTTTAATTGATCTATTAGGCTTTGTTAAAAAAAGAATTATTGGAAAAATAATCTGGGAGATTGGATGCTTCAAAAATATAGTTGCAGATCAGAATGGTTTCTTTGATTTACAAAAAAATGGAACAATACGTAATGATGATTTACTGCTTATTACGGATAAAGACCAACCGATTCATGTTGAATTAATAAGTAATACCTTTTTAGTAAATAAAAAAAAGGTAATTCAATGGAATATCCGGGATATTACCAAACGCAAGCAGGATGAGACGGAACGTCTCATTTATGAAGCACGCATGCACACGCTTGTTCAAGCTATACCTGACTTAATTTGGCTGAAGGATAAGGACGGTGTATATCTTTCGTGCAACATAATGTTTGAAAGATATTTTGGTGCCAAAGAAGCTGAAATCATTGGAAAAACTGATTACGACTTTTTAGATCGCGGAATGGCCGACTCTTTTCGAGAACATGATATTAAGGCTATGAATGCAGGAAAGCCTACTTCCAATGTAGAATGGGTCACTTTTTCAGATGATGGACATCGCGCATTTCTGGATACGATCAAGACGCCTATGTTCGATGCTAATGGATTCTTAATAGGTGTGCTTGGTGTTGGACGCGACTTTACTGCTTTCAATTTAGGAAGAGAAAAAGAACTTCAAGCAAACGTAAGAGATATTACAATAAAAGAACAAGAATTAATTGTTGTTAAAAAGCAACTTGTTTTTCAAAATGAAGAGAAAGAAAATCGTGCGGCAGAGTTAATTATTGCAAATAAAGAGCTTGCATTTCAAGACGAAGAGAAAGAAAATAGAGCAGCTGAGTTAATCATTGCTGACGAAGAGCTCGCATTTCAAAATGAAGAGAAAGAAAATAGAGCAGCAGAGTTAATTATCGCCAACAAAGAACTTGCCTTTCAAAATAAGGAGAAAGAAAATAGAGCAGCTGAGTTAATCATTGCAGATGAAGAGCTTGCCTTTCAAAACGAAGAGAAAGAAAATAGAGCAGCCGAATTAATTATTGCCAATAAAGAATTGGTCTTTCAGAACGAAGAGAAAGAAAAACGAGCAGCCGAGTTGATTATTGCAAATACAGAGCTAGCCTTCCAGAACGAAGAGAAAGAAAATAGAGCAGCGGAATTAATCATTGCTAACTCGGAACTAGCCTTCCAAAACGAGGAGAAGGAAAATCGTGCGGCAGAGTTAATCATTGCGAATAAAGAACTGGTCTTTCAGAATGAAGAGAAAGAAAAACGAGCAGCCGAATTAATTATTGCAAATACAGAGCTAGCCTTCCAAAACGAAGAGAAAGAAAATCGTGCGGCAGAATTAATCATTGCAAACAAAGAACTGGCCTTTCAAAACAAAGAGAAAGAGAAACGAGCAGCCGAATTAATTATTGCCAACAAAGAACTGGTTTTTCAAAACGATGAAAAGGAAAAAAGAGCAGCTGAACTGAGTATTGCTAACAGCGAACTAATATTTCAAAACAAAGAGAAAGAAAAACGGGCAGCTGAGTTGATTATAGCGAAAGAGAATGCCGAAGAAAGTGATAAATTAAAAACAGCATTTCTTCAGAATATGTCGCATGAAATACGTACACCACTGAACGGGATTATTGGTTTTTCTTCGTTGTTAAATGATGAAGATATTAACAAAGAGGAGATTAAAGAATTTACAACAATAATAATACAAAGTGGGAAACGCCTTATTGAAATTGTTAATAATGTTCTGGATATATCCAAAATACAAACAGGTCAGATTGAAATTAAACGAACCCCTATATTAATTAATAGTATATTCTTGGATTTATTCACATTCTTTTCTCCAATAACCAATGCTAAGAATATTAGATTAAGTTTTCATAATTATAATGATGAATCTAGAACGATATATTCAGATGAAACGAAACTGAATCAGATTCTTACGAATTTAATAAATAATGCTGTGAAATTTACAAAATCAGGAAATATAGATTATGGCTTTGAGATTAAAGATGATTTTATACAATTTTATGTAAAAGACACAGGTATTGGAATTGAAGAGGAGTTACACGATAGAATTTTTGATAGGTTCATTCAAGCAGAACAAACAATGACTAAAAATTATGAAGGTGCAGGTCTTGGGCTTGCTATTTCAAAAGGATTAGTAGAGTTATTGGGTGGAAAAATATGGGTAAAATCGGATATCAATAAAGGTACAACATTTTTCTTCACATTACCCTATAAGCTTGTTAAGGTAGGATCTCAAAGACAGATGAATCATATTGATGT
Organism: Bacteroidota bacterium; assembly: GCA_013390605.1. GTDB lineage: Bacteria > Bacteroidota > Bacteroidia > Bacteroidales > Cfx3-03 > Cfx3-03. Next base: position 995,906 of record JACAUB010000001.1, read on the forward strand.
TCCTGTTAAACAAGCCCATGGAAAAGTTCTTGTAGCTGAAGACGATTGGACAAGTTTCAGATATCTTAATCGAATTTTGTCAAAATCTGACATTACCGTAATTCATGTCGAAAATGGAGCACAAGCAGTAGAAAAAGTAAAAACAACACCCGATATTGATTTAATAATGATGGATATAAGAATGCCTGTAATGGATGGAATTGAAGCAACAAAGTTAATAAAACAGATACGACCGGATTTGCCTATTATAGCGCAAACAGCTTATGCTTTTGAAGATGAAAAAAATAAAATTCTATCAATTGGCTGTGATGAATATTTGGCAAAACCATTGGAATATGATAAATTAAATGCACTACTAAGTAAATATTTACAATGAATTATTTATTTACCCTGGCTCAGATTAATAACCGAATGCTAAATGTGTGAATATTGTAACTTATTTCTAAAGTTATGTAACACTTCCAGAATCTAAGTGATCTAACTTTACCAATATAAAAAAACAAAGTAAATTATGAAAAAGCTAGTTCTTTTAATCATTTTATGCACTTGTGGTTTGTTGTGTGAAACAACATCTGCACAAATTAAATTACGTGTCAATATTGGTAGTCAACCAATTTGGGGCCCGGTTGGATATGATCATGTAGATAATTATTATTTGCCTGATATTCAAGCTTATTACAATGTGCCTAATCGTCAGTATACCTATCAGCTTAATGGTCGTTGGGTGACAAGAGCTTATTTGCCTTCAAAATATAGGAACTATGATATGTATAGTACCCGGAAAGTAGTCATGAATGAAAATAGACCATATATGCACCACCGTTCTAATATGACAAAATATGGATCACCAAATCAGCATTCGAATCAGCAATCGATTCGTGATAGTCATGATTCAAAATATTTTGTAAACAAAAATCATCCTGAGCATTCTAAAATGATGAAGGATAATAGAAATAAAGGACGAGGAAATAATTAAAGGATAGTCAAAGCCTTAGATACTATAACTACTTTTAGATTAGGAAGCTACAAATTACAAAATAGATCAGTGTAATTTGTAGCTTCTCTTGTTTATAGAACCCATAATTCTAATTCATAAATTATTTTTTTGATAGACATTGTTATTGAAAATACGGCTTCAGCTGTATTCGCTGGATTTTCGAAATGTGTGAATGTTGTAATTCTTATCGAAAGTTATGTAACACTTCTTAGGTTAAAAGAGTATACGTTTGAAGTAAAATAATTAGTACTAACCGGCTTGTCGATAGACAGGTTAAAAACAAAATCAAAATGGCAGTTATAATGGAAGTAGCCGAAAACTGGAAAGCGGATAAAGAAAATTTGCATATAGAGATTTCTTCTTTGAAGAAATCTAAGACTGATTTTAAAGTCTCCAGAAAGTTAGAATGGCGATCATTTAAAAACAAATACAATGATGACCTAAATGTTGTTGAGAAAGCATTAAAAAAATTGAAAGCGCTTCATAAAAAATAATCTTATTAGAGATAGAATTTGTATCTGAAAAGAATGAATTTAATCAAATGCTGAAGCTGAAAACTACTGTAAACCATAATAAAATAACGATATGAAAACGATTAATATAAAAAAAGTGTTGATTGCTGTGGATTATGATCCAACAGCACAAAAAGTAGCCGAAGTAGGATTTTCATTAGCAAAAGCGATGGGGGCCGAAGTTATATTATTGCATGTGCTTATAGATCCGGTATTTTATTCTTCATCAGAATATTCTCCAATAATGGGATTTACCGGAAGCATGGATACGGTTCCATTGCAATTAGGAAATATTGAAGAGATGAAAAGAATATCTGGACAATTTCTTGAAAAAGCAAAGTATCATCTCGGTGATGAAACAATTCAAACTGTTATCAAAGAAGGTGATTTTGCTGAATCTATATTAGCTACAGCAAAAGAAGTGCACGCAGATGTTATTGTTATGGGCTCACATAGCCGAAGATGGCTGGATGAAATACTAATGGGGAGTGTAACAAAAAATGTTTTGCATCTTTCTACAATCCCACTTTTTATTATTCCTACTAGAAAACGCAACTAATCTTAATACATATCTTGAACTTAAATACTACATCCGAAAAATATAACGGATTAACAGCTATTCAGGCAAAGGCAAAGTTACGGTCTGAAGGGTATAATAGTCTTCCTTCAGCAAAACCCAAGAATCTATTATCAATTGCTCTTGGTGTTATTAAAGAACCCATGTTTATACTTTTAGTTGCTTGTGGTACTTTGTATGTTGTAATGGGTGATATGCGGGAAGGGGTTATGCTTCTGGGATTTGTCTTTGTTATTATGGGAATCGAATTTTTTCAGGAAAAGAAAACCGAGAAAGCACTTGATGCCTTAAAGGAGATGGCAAGTCCCAGAGCATTAGTGATTAGAGATGGTAAGGAAACTAGAATTGCAGGTTTTGAAGTCGTGACAGACGATCTAATTGTGTTGCAAGAGGGAGATAGGGTTCCTGCAGATGCTACTGTTATCCATTCGATTAATTTATTGGCAGATGAATCGTTACTCACAGGCGAACCAGTCTCCGTTAGAAAAGGTGATTGGGATGGTATTGAGAAAAATATTCAACCTGGTGGGGATGATTTACCTTTTGTCTATTCCGGATCTATGATTGTTCAGGGAAACGGCATTGCAAAAGTAACCAGTGTTGGCATTCATACTGAAATTGGTAAAATCGGAAAAGCACTAGCAGATGTAAAAGAGGAACCTACGCGTCTTAAAAAAGAGATGGCGGCGTTGGTGAAGAAACTAACGATTATTGCCGGTGTGCTATGTCTTTTGGTTGTAATTGGTTACACACTTACCCGTGGAAGTCTGGTTAATGGCTTTCTGGCTGGAATAACTTTGGCCATGGCTGTATTGCCGGAAGAATTTCCTGTAATCCTTACCGTGTTTATGGCACTGGGAGCCTGGCGAATGTCGAAGAAGAAAGTTTTAACTCGAAAGCCATCGGCGATAGAAACGCTTGGTTCTGCAACAGTACTCTGTACTGACAAAACAGGTACGCTGACACAGAATAAAATGACGGTTACGAGTCTCTATAATGGAAAAGATTTTTTAACAGTAACAAAAGGTAAAGATTTTAATTCTGAGTTTCATGAAATAATAGAATATGGTATTCTTTCCAGTCAAACCAATCCTTTTGATCCCATGGAAAAGGCAATCACAAACTTGGGAATTCTTAATCTGAAGGGCACTGAGCATATCCATACGAATTGGAAAATGATTAAAGAATACCCCCTTTCCAAAGAGATGTTGGCAATGTCACGTGTTTTTTCTTTTAAAGGGACACAGGAAAAAATAATTGCTACGAAGGGAGCACCAGAAGCTATTTTTGACCTGTGTCATTTAGATATAGAAAACAAAAAACGCTTATCATTAGCTGTTGAAGAATTAGCCGCAAATGGATTAAGGGTACTCGGTGTAGCTAAAGCAAAAATAAATGCAAAAGGATTACCTGAAATTCAACACGATTTTACATTCGATTTTATTGGCTTAATTGGCCTTTCCGATCCTATTCGTAAAAATGTAAAACAAGCAGTAAGCCAATGTTATAAAGCGGGTATCAGAGTGATAATGATTACAGGCGATTATCCCATAACCGCAAAGCATATAGCATTGGAAATAGGTCTTGAAAATTCGGATACTTGTATTACTGGTCTTGAATTACAAGTAATGTCTGATGATGAGTTATGCATAAAAATTAAGGAAATCAATGTGTTTGCCCGTGTCGTTCCTGAGCAAAAACTTAAAATCGTAAATGCATTAAAACGGAATAATGAAATTGTTGCCATGACAGGTGATGGAATTAATGATGCTCCTGCACTTAAATCTGCTAATATTGGAATAGCAATGGGGGAGAAGGGAACTGATGTTGCTAGAGAAGCCTCATCGCTAGTTATAATGGATGATAACTTCTTATCTATTGTTGGAGCCATAAAATTGGGAAGGAGGATATTTGATAATCTTCAAAAGGCATTCGGGTATACTTTCGCAATCCATGTCCCCATAGCTGGCTTGTCGTTATTCCCAATATTATTAGGGGATTTTCCTATTATATTATGGCCTGTGCATATTGTTTTTCTTGAATTAATCATCGACCCGGCATGTTCTATCATATTTGAGGCTGAGAAAGAAGAGAAAAATATAATGAACCGTCCTCCTAAGAGAATAGATGAACCATTCTTTGGTGTAAATAAGATTATGTTCAGCTGCTTACAGGGTATTGGCATTCTAGCTATAACCCTTGCCATTTATTTTATTGGCTTGCACTTAGGCTATGTAGCTAAAGAAGTACGG
>JACAUB010000001.1:1000343-1120179 GCA_013390605.1 Bacteroidota bacterium
TATGTAGCTAAAGAAGTACGGGCAATGGCATTTATCACCTTAATCGTTTCAAACATTGTGGTCATATTAACAAACCGGTCGTGGACTGACAACATATTTAAGATTATAGGTGCCCCAAATAAAGCAGTATTATGGGTTGTAGGAGGAGCAGTTTTCTTTCTGATACTGATTTTAAATATTCCATTTTTTCTGGAATTATTTCAATTTCAGAAACTTAAATTTATCAATATCATTATCTGTAGCCTGGCAGGATTAACATCTATAATTTGGTTTGAAATATATAAAATGTTTAAACTAAGGAAGCATGAATTGCTTTAAAGATTAAAAAATGAAATGAAAATTTCATTCTGTTGTTGATGTAGAATCACTAGGGTGAATTGCCTAAACAAAGAAATAATCTGTGAAATAATAATTTACGATAATTAAAAAATATAACGATGCAAAAATTACTGGATAAAACGACTTGTACAATGGCTAGAGCAGAATACATCGAAGTAGAACCCAATGTTCGCTTACATGTTACTGATGCTGGTGAAGGAAGACCAATTATATTAATACCTGGATGGCCGCTAAGTGATGAAATGTATGAATACCAATATAATGATTTGATAAATAAAAATTTTCGTGTTATTGGTATTACATTAAGAGGGTTTGGAAAATCGGATAAACCTTATGGTGCGTATAATTATGATGTACATGCACTTGATATAAAAAAGGTTTTAGCTAAACTGGAAATCAAAGATGCAGTTTTAGGTGGCTTTTCGATGGGAGGCTCTATTGCCATTCGTTATTTGTCAACGTATGATTGTGCACATGTTTCTAAACTCGCTCTTTTTGGAGCAGCAGCCCCGATATGGACACAACGTAATGATTTTCAATACAATCTTCCCATAAGTACAGTTGATGATTTAATAGAGCTAAACTATCAGGATCGGCCAAAACTTTTATCTGACTTTGCTAAGATATTTTCTGCCAATGAAAAATCTTTAAATGAAGGAATCAGTGGTTGGCTAAACGGAATTTGCTTAAGTGCTTCTTCTCATGCAACGGCTCAATGTTTAATTGCATTACGTGATACAGATCTTAGAAATGATTTGGCTAAAATTAAAATTCCTACTGTGATTATGCATGGCAAAAAAGATAAAATATGTTCTTTTGATCTGGCTGAACAAATGAAAGCGGGAATCTCAAATTCAAATATCATTGCTTTTGAGAACAGCGGTCATAGTTTGTTTCTGGAGGAAACTCAAAAATTTAATACTGAGTTGATCAAATTTGCAAAAAAAAAGAGTTAGGTGGGTGTTGAGAATTTGAGATATCAATCCCTATTAGCATCTCTTTATTTTATAGAATTGGCAATGACACATTGTGAACTATTATTTATTTGTAGTCAGCCAAGCAAAATGATTTATACGTGAAAACATGTGAAAGATGTAACACTTCTCTTTAATTGTGTAACACATTTCGGATTTAAAGTTCGCACCTTTGATCTTACATTATAGTTCATTCACAATCTAAAATTAAATAACATGAATAAGAATACGGACTTACAAAACGATTTTCTCGAAACGATCGTATGTAAACTATTAATACATTCAACTAAAGTGGGTAGTATTACAATAGTTGGTAAACAGCTGAAAAAGTTTATTTATATAATCAGTTTAGCAGGGATCGGATTATTTGTCAATGCCTGTACTGCTACTGGTTATGTTGCATCAGAACCTACGTATGTTGAAAATGAAAGGCCAGCACGCCCAAGCGATCTTCATGTTTGGATAGATGGTGACTGGATTTGGAGCAATCAAACCCATGTATATGTTCAGCGTGCAGGTTTTTGGGATCGCCCAAGACCGGGTCGTATATACGTTACCGGTCATTGGCAGGCAACCTCACGCGGTAATCGCTGGATAAAGGGGTATTGGCAACATCAAAATAGGTAGGTTGATTAGCCTGCGAAATAATTGTATTGAAAATCATTTAATTCAGGTATCTCAAAGTTAAATGCTAAAGCGTTTTGTCAATTAGATTGATCTGAAAGAAATGGTGTCATCTCTGGAAATTAATTATATAAAATTCAATAACAACTTATCATAAATTTTAAAATCATGTATAATAGTACTTATTATTGGGGAATGGATCTTATTTGGTGGTGTGTTTGGTTGGTGCTGCTTTTCTGGATATTTGCAGTGCCTTATAATATTCCCGGACAGCGAAATAAAAAGGATTCACCTCTTGATATTTTGCAAAAACGATTTGCAACAGGTCAAATCACAGCAGATGAATATCAAGAAATAAAAAAGATCCTTGAGAATGATTTAGCGAAGTAAGATAAAAAACTTCTAATTGTGTCTTTTTCGTAGTCTGTTTTTTTCGAACCCTGGCTTAGATCTATCTAAATATTTGACTTTGTATGGTAAAAGAATTTTTGAAACATATTAAAAATATTCAAGTGCTTTTTTAAGTGACAAAAAAATGAATGATTTCATTTTAGACAGCTTCATTAAGATTTAAATCTTGTTGAAAAATTGATTTAATATCAACAAATCTTTAAAAATAAATATTATGAATATCAAAAGATTTTTTGGCGCATTACTTACAGCATTTGGAATAGGCGGTCTTATTTATGCTGGAGTATTATTTGTACAGGTAACAAGTCGTTCTACTGATATTAAAACAGTTATCATTTTTACCATACTGGGTCTTCTGTTTTTTATTTCAGGGATTGGTTTAATCCGTACGACAAAAGACGAATCTTGATTCTGAGTGACATATGTTCAAAAATTAAATCACGAATATACATTTATTATAATCAGTTAAGTGTTTTTTGAAATCGTTGATGAAAGTGGATGAATAAATCGATGCTGTAACCTTTCTTAGTCGGTAGATAAGCAAGGTCAATAATGGGGAATTTGATTGTTCATTCTTTAAAGCCTAATTAATACAAATCACATGGATTTCGTAAACTATTACACAATATTAGGGATCGATAAGATGGCAACGCCGAAGGACATAAAAAATGCCTATCGTAAATTAGCCAGAAAACATCACCCTGATTTAAATCCGAATGATAAAGATGCCAATAAGAATTTTCAGCAGATCAATGAGGCTAATGAAGTATTAAGTGATCCTGAAAAACGGAAGAAATATGATCAATACGGTCAGGATTGGAAACATGCTGATGAATTTGAAAAGGCAAAACAATATCAGGGTCAATCTTCTAACGCTCAAGGGACAAGATATGCAGGATCTCAATCTGAAGGAGATTTTTCTGATTTTTTTGAATCTATGTTCGGTGGCGCAACTGGTGCTGGTCGAGGTAGACAGGTGAGATATAGAGGAGAAGATTTTAATGCAGAACTACACCTAAATCTTATTGATGCATTCAAAACCAACAAACAAACACTGACTGTTAATGGAAAGAATATAAGAATCACAATTCCAGCTGGAATTGAAAATGGACAAACAATTAAAATAGCCGGACATGGTGGGTCGGGGATGAATGGTGGTCCTAATGGTGATTTATATATTACTTTTTCTATAGCCAATCACATAAATTTTAAACGATTGGATAGTAATTTATACACTACAATCGATTTGAACTTATACACAGCTGTGTTAGGAGGTGAAATTACTATTGAAACATTAAATGGAAAAGTAAAGCTAAAAGTTAAGCCTGAAACACAAAATGGAAGTAAAGTAAAGCTTCAAGGTAAAGGTTTCCCTGTTTATAAAAATGAAGGACAGTTTGGCGATTTATATATAACCTACTCTATTAAAGTTCCAACAAATTTAACGGACAAGCAAAAAGAATTATTTACTGAATTATCTAAATCATAATTTCTTAAAGTGTAAACAATGAAAACAGATTATTTAATAGCCGTTGAAGAATTCTGTGTCATTCACAACATAGAGATTTCGTTTATTGGTTCATTACAACAAAATGGACTGATAGAAATTACTACTATTAAAGAAACGGAGTTTATTAACGTAAGCCAACTCAAACAATTAGAGAAATTTGTTCGCTTATATTATGATTTGGATATCAATATAGAAGGAATAGAGACTATCTCTCATCTATTACAACGAATAAATACTATGCAGGACGAAATTATTACTCTCAGAAATAGACTTCGTCTTTATGATTCTGAGCTGTCAATATATACGACTTGTATTGCTAATCATTTTAATCAATAATTAAATATAAACGAAATGAAAGAGATAAAAAAAATAGGAATCTGGATGGATCATTCGAATGCTTTTTTAATGGATTTATCAAATGATACGATTATTGAAAATATTATAGTGTCAGGATTTACCCCCAAAGAAAAAGAACTTAGTTTGGAAAAGAATGAAAAATTTATGCATAACAAAGAGCAACAGTTACAATCAAGTTATTACAAAAAGCTAAGCGATGTTATAAAAAAATATCAGGAGGTAGTTCTATTTGGTCCGACAGATGCAAAGAATGAGCTATTAAACTTGTTAAAATCTGATCATCTGTTTGCAAATATAAAAATTGAGATAAAAAATACTGATAAAATGCCTGCAATCAAAATGCATGATTTTGTGAAGGCATATTTTAAAAATTTACTTGTTCAGTAAAATGGTAATATATAATCTTGATAATGAGTAAATTGATTATTCTTGTTGTAAAAAAAATGTTTTTGGGAATAAAATTTTAATAAATAATAAAATCGCATATAATAATCCTCTAAATATAAATTTATAAATTTTGATTAGTAAACAGCTTAAAACCTACAATTATGAAAAAAATGTTTCTTCTATTCGTTTTTGTTTTACTGACAGGGCTAATGTCATTTGCTCAGGATATAGACCATAACAGTAATCAAAATAAAGGATTTGATCCTTATTTGTACCTTAACCTAAATGCCGGACGAAATCTTATTTATGGAGATTTTAGATCAACACCAGTAGATCTTGGCAAAATAGGTAAACAAACTGGTTTTACTAGCGGATTCCTTGCTGGTTTCCAGTTTACTCCTGTATTCGGACTTAGAGGTTCTGTTAATGGTGGAACCTTTAAAAGTCGTGTCGATGAAAATCCCTTTTATCATTTCAAAGCTCAGACCCATTATTTGGGATATTATTTAGAACCAACTATAGATTTTACTAACTTATTCAATTATAATCCGGACAGAAGATTCTTCTTCTATGGATTTACCGGTCTTGGCGTAGTAAATATGTATACTGTATTATTTAATTATACAATTGCAACAGAAACCACTGTATTTAAAACTGGTAAAGGTCCATCAAACTGGGCTCCTGTAACTGCTTTACCATATGGTGTTGGTACTAAGTTTAAATTTGATGACAACTGGGGTGCTACATTTGAAGCTTCAAGCATTTACGGTCTTAACAAGAACAATGGAGACAAATTAGACGGGAAAGTTCAGGGAGAACATAGGGACTGGCTGGCAAACTTCACTATTGGTATCAATTATGATTTTAAGAATGGCACCAACCTAAAGAGAATGGCTGTAGATTACTGCGATAAGATAAAATATGTAGTTTCACCAAATCCACTTGAAATGCATGGCGATTCAATAGTAATTACCATCAATGGGATTGTACCTGAAAGATATATGTTGAAAAAAGCTGCTATTCTAATCACTCCTGAATTAAAATATAATGGTGGAACTTACTTACTGAATTCTTTCACTCTTAAGGGCGAAGAGGTAACTGGTGATGGTATTGCTATCCCTTTTAAAACAGGAGGCACCTTTACCCTTAAACAAACAATTCCTTATATGCAGGGAATGAATGTATCTGAGCTTATGACGAATTCAATTCTCTACAAACCTTCAACAGGTGCTGTAGATGCAAGTGCAACTGCGCAATTGATTAGGTCGAAAGATAAGTATGTAGATGTTGATCCATGCAAAATAGCTGATGGTGTTATTATTACTCCTTTATGGATTAAGCATGATGAGAATTTACTATTTGCATCTGATAAAAGGGTAGTTGAGCAGATTGAATCAAAAGAAGCTACAATCTATTTTATCTTTAAGGTAAATACATTCAAAATTAATTGGGATCTTGCTCTAAATTCGAAATCGAAAGTTGAGCTAGATGCTTTTTATAGCTTTATTAATAAAGGATGGAGAATTAAGAGTATTGAAGTTGAAGGTTATTCATCTCCTGAAGGTCGTGCTATTGATAATCAAAAATTATCAGAGTTACGTGCCGCTTCCGGTAAAGATTATGTAATAAATGAGTTCACTAAAATGGGTGCTAACAAAAATGCTACTGATTTCCAAAAGGATCTTCGGGGTGTAACAATCAATACGATGGGACACGGTGGAGATTGGAATGGTTTTATGAAAGCAGTTCAAGCCTCTAATTTGAAAGAAAAAGACTCTCTCTTGAATATTCTTAATAACGAGCCTGATGCTGACAAACGTGATCAAGCTATCAAGAAAATGAAAAAAACATACAGAGTATTAGTTGTTGATATTCTGCCTCCTCTACGTCGGACAAACATCAGGGTTAATAGTTTGATACCTGATAAGTCAAATGATCAGATACTTAGTGATGCAACCAGTAACCCTGAATCGCTTAATAATGAGGAATTGCTTTATGCAACTACTTTAACGAAAGACTCAAAAATACAACTTACGATCTATCAAACTACATTGAGATTACATAATGGTGATTGGAGAGCATATAATAATGCAGGAGCTATTGAACTTGAAAATGGCAATCTTGCTGAGGCTTCTGGTTATCTGAATAAAGCGAATAGTTTATCGCCTCAGAATGTTATTGTTATCAATAATCTTGGTGCACTGGAAGCTAGTAAAGGAAATATAAAAGCTGCTGCAGCTTTATTTCAACAAGCTCAAAACCTTGGGGCTAATGAAAACTACAACAGAGGTATTCCTTTGATTGGTAAAGCCAGATATAATGATGCTATTAGTGCATTTAACGGCAATAACTGTCGTCATAACCTAGGTTTGGCACAATTACTTGCTGGTAATCCTACCGCTGCTATTGCAACTTTAAAATGTGCTCCTGCTGCTGCTGATACGTATTATCTACTTGCTATCGCCGGTGCGCGTACTAACGATACCGGATTATTGTATGAAAGCTTGATGAAGTCGATAAAAATGGAAAGTAGTTTCAAAGTAAAAGCTGCTAATGACCGTGAATTTATTCGATTCTTCAATACATCTGAATTCCAGGCAATCGTTAAGTAATCTAAAATAGATCTTTAATAGAGGCTGTTCTTCATTGAACAGCCTCTATTTTTTAATAAATAATATCAAAGCTGGTTTAATTGTATTTATTTCAATACTGTTTAATGGAAAATATCTGGCGCTATTCGCTAACAGTTTTTATGGCTTTTTTTGCCATTATGAATCCATTTGTTAATATTCCAATTTTTATCCAGTTAACAGAAGGGCTCGAAGAAAAAGAAAAAAAGGCAATTTCTAAAACAGCTAATATTGTAGCATTTATCATCGTATTAGCGTTTATCGTAGTTGGTAAATATATTTTCCAAATATTCGGATTGACTATTCCTGCTTTCAAAATTTTTGGAGGTATTCTGATTTTTTATATTGGGTTTGAAATGCTTCAATCAAAAAAATCCAGCATACATCTTCAAAATAATGAAACTTTCGATGATAGTATAGCCATATCACCATTAGCTATTCCTATTATGGCTGGTCCAGGAACAATTGTAACAGCAATGAACTTTGTTGTAAATGCAAATTTGTTTCATGTACTAATAACCATATTAATCTTTGCCTTTATAATATTCATAACATATGTTGCGTATAATTACAGTAGCTATATTGTTAAAATTATTGGAAACAAAAACTTTGTAATTATAGGTAAGATTATGGGATTGATTTTAGGCGTATTGGGAGCAAATATGCTGATAGAAGGAATCAAATTAGCATTTAATGTTTAAAACATTATCATATGAACCAAAATCCTCCCTCTTTTTGGAGCATTCCCACTACTGAATTACTTAAAACGTTTCAGACAACTCTCCATGGATTAACAACTAAAGAAGCCCAAAAAAGGCTTTTAACCTATGGGGCAAATCGAATGAAACCTCAAAAGAATTCTAATACAGTCACGCTCCTGGTTTCTCAGTTTAAGAGTCCAATTATACTTATTCTTTTATTTGCAATAGGATTATCATTGTTTTTACACAATCTGGTTGATGCTTCAATTATTCTTTCCATCGTTGTTATAAGCGGACTCCTTAGCTTCTGGCAAGAGTATAGTGCTTCAAATGCTATAGCGAAATTACTTGCTATAGTTCAAATAAAAGCAGCCGTATTGCGTGACGGTAAGCAAAAAGAAATTCCTATTGAAGATATTGTGCCTGGTGATATCGTCATCCTTAATGCAGGTGATATAGTGCCGGGCGACTGCCTACTGATCGAAGAGAAAGATTTGTTTGTAGATGAAGCAATGCTTACCGGAGAAACCTTTCCTGTAGAAAAAAATGTTGCAGTATTATCATCCGATACGGCTCTCTCTCAACGAACAAATTCAGTATGGATGGGGACCCATATCGTAAGTGGAAATGCGAAGGTCCTTGTGACACTCACCGGTATAAATAGTGAATTTGGAAAAGTCTCAGAGCGGCTCAAACTTAAACCACCTGAAACTGATTTCGAACAAGGTATACGTAAATTTGGATATTTTCTAGGTCAGGTCACATTGATATTGGTAGTCATCATATTTGCTATCAATGTTTATTTGCATCGACCTGTCTTAGAATCTTTCCTTTTTTCACTTGCCCTTGCAGTTGGGTTGACTCCGCAGTTGTTACCCGCTATTATCAGTATCAACCTTGCACATGGAGCCAAAAAGATGGCTGAAAAGAAAGTGATCGTAAAGAGGTTGGCTTCTATCGAAAATTTTGGTAGCATGAATATCATATGCTCTGATAAGACTGGCACTCTTACTGAAGGAAAAGTGCAAGTAGAATCGGTACTTGATGTATATGGTGTTATTAATGATAAGGTTTTTCTTTTCGCATATCTCAATGCTTTTTATGAAACTGGTTTTACAAATCCTATTGACGAAGCTATTCTTAACTATCATAAGTTAGATCTTTCTGGTTATAAAAAGAAAGATGAAATTCCGTATGATTTTCTGCGGAAGCGTTTGAGCATTACCATTAATCATGACGATAAACATATCATGATAACCAAAGGTGCCTTGTCCAATATTCTTGATGTCTGTGCATCTGTGGAGACAAAAGAGGGGGCTGTTGTTAAAATTGCCACCTTACATGATCAAATACAGAAGCTCTTTGGCGAGTTTAGCAAAAAGGGCTTTAGAACTTTAGGTATTGCTTATAAAAATATGCCATCTGATTCGCTCATAAGTAAAAAAGATGAAGCAGATATGACATTTATAGGATTTCTCACCCTTTTTGATCCTCCCAAAGCAAACATACCTGAAACTATTGCCAGCTTGAAAAAATTGGGTGTTTCACTCAAGATTATTACTGGCGATAACCAACTTGTTGCAGCTAGTTTAAGTGAGAAGATGGGACTATCTAATAATAAAATCCTTACTGGTACAGATCTTGGTAAAATGAGTGATGGCGCATTACTCAGAAGGGTAGGGGCGGTGGATGTTTTTGCTGAAATTGAACCCAATCAAAAAGAGCGAATCATCATAGCTATGCGAAAGGCTGGCAATGTTGTAGGGTATATGGGAGATGGTATCAATGACGCATCTGCACTTCATGCCGCAGATGTTGGTATTTCAGTTGATACTGCTGCAGATGTGGCAAAGGATGCCGCAGATATCGTTTTGCTTGAAAAAGATCTTGGTGTTTTGATTGAGGGAGTACGCGAAGGGCGAACGACTTTTGCCAACACATTGAAGTATGTTTTTATGGCTACAAGTGCTAATTTTGGAAATATGTTTAGCATGGCAGGATTATCACTCTTTATACCATTTCTTCCATTGCTTCCTAAACAGATACTGCTCACTAATCTGATGACCGATTTTCCAGAGATGACTATTGCTACCGATAATGTAGATGATGAAATGGTAGATCATCCAAGGCGGTGGGATATCAAAGCTATTCGAAAATTTATGATAACCTTTGGATTGGTGAGCTCTGTATTTGACTATATGACTTTTGGGCTGCTTTTGCTTGTCTTACGAATTAATGAAAGTCAATTCCGAACTGGTTGGTTTATTGAATCGGTAATCTCAGCATCCATGATCGTGCTTGTTATCCGAAGTAGGAAGCCATTTTTTAAAAGCAAACCTGGAAAATATTTGTTAATCGCAACGATTTCTATTGCTGTTCTTACATTAATTCTCCCTTTTACACCGCTTGGCGTCATGTTTGGATTTAGTCCTCTTACACTTACTACTTATTTACTCTTATTGCTAATTGTTGGAGTATACATTGGTGCAGCAGAAATAACCAAAACAATATTTTATAAAAAAGTTAAATTTTAAAAAAACATGAGATAAAAGAAAAAGGGATAATCTGGTGTGATTCAGATTATCCCTTTTCGGTGTCGGGGCAGCAGGATTCGAACCTGCGACCTCCTGCTCCCAAAGCAGGCGCGATGACCGGACTACGCTATGCCCCGTTAAATTTCTTTAACCCGGTGGGCCAAGGATTAAAATCCTTGCGGAGAGAGGGGGATTCGAACCCCCGGTACCCTTACGAGTACGACAGTTTAGCAAACTGTTGGTTTCAGCCACTCACCCATCTCTCCGTGAGTTTGGCCCCTGTAGATGAGTTGTTCATCGTTGGGATTGCAAAAATACAAAATCATTCTGTTCTGCCAAACTTTTTTTGATGTTTTACAGAAAAAAAGAAATATTTAAAATTCATATCTTGATTATCAGTCTGTTTCAATAGAGAAATTTATTAAATGAAAACTGAAATCAATCTCTTTTGAAGTAAATTACCGTTTAGTTCTATTATCTGGCGTTGAAACCGTGCTTATTTACTACTGTTTTGCTCTTTTGAAAACTGAATTAAGGAGAAAAACATTTGAAAATATAATATCAATAGATCAAATTCTATGATGAAAAAAGAAGGTCCGTAAAATTTTGTTTCTACAGACCTTCTAACGGATTCTATTTATTACTAAAGGTGAATTCATTATCCATTACACCAATATGAATAATCGATTCTGGTGAGACTTTTCCTGCGAGTATCATTTTAGATAACTCGTTCAGTACTTTTCGTTGAATGACTCTTTTTAAAGGGCGTGCTCCAAATTGTGGATCATAACCTAAGTCTACTAAAAGATCAAGTGCTTCGTCGGTGATGACTAGTTTTAAATTATTGCCGGCTAACATTTCTTTTACTCTTTCAATTTGTAGTGTGACGATCCCTCTGATTTCTGTTTTCGACAACGGTGTAAACATTAACACTTCATCAATTCTGTTTAGAAACTCGGGTCGAATTGTTTTTTTCAAAAGTTCAAAAACCTCTTCTCGGGTTTCATCAAGTAAATTATCATGATTTGCATCAGTTAAATGACTCAGTTTCTCTTGAATCAGATGAGAACCAATATTTGAAGTCATGATAATAATAGTGTTCCTAAAATCGGCAGTCCGTCCCTTATTATCGGTTAACCTGCCATCATCCAATACTTGTAACAGTATATTGAACACATCAGGGTGTGCCTTCTCAATTTCATCGAGTAGTACTACTGAATAGGGTTTTCTTCTTACTTTTTCAGTAAGCTGACCACCTTCCTCATATCCAACATATCCTGGAGGTGCACCAACGAGGCGCGAAACAGTGTGTCGCTCCTGATATTCGCTCATGTCTATCCGTACCATGGAGTTTTCATCATCAAACAGGAACTCTGCGAGCGCTTTCGCAAGTTCTGTTTTGCCCACCCCTGTGGTGCCCAGAAAGATAAATGAACCAATGGGTCGACGGTTGTCATTAAGCCCTGCACGACTTCTCCTGATGGCGTCAGCCAAGGCGGAAATGGCCTCATCCTGCCCTACTACACGTTTATGCAAATCTTGCTCTAGTGTCAAAAGCTTCTCACGTTCACTTTGCAGCATTCTGGTAACTGGAATACCAGTCCATCGCGAAACAATTTCTGCAATTTCTTCAGCACCCACCTCTTCTTTAATGAGGGGAGTGTCACCTTGAATCTCATGGAGCTTTATCTTTTGTTTTTCAATCCGTGCTTCTGTTTCGCGAATTTTACCATATCTTATCTCGGCAACCTTTCCATAATTACCTTCACGTTCTGCTTGATCGCCTTCAAGTTTTAATTGCTCAATTTCATTTTTCCCCTTTTGAATCGCATTCATAAACTCCTTTTCCTGTGTCCAACGAGCTTTAACCTGATTACGTCTTTCGTTTAAATTGGCTAATTCTTCGTTGATCTCTTTCAATTTGGCTTGGTCCTTTTCTCTCTTAATAGCCTCTCGCTCAATTTCAAGCTGACGTATTCTTCGTTCAGTCTGATCCAGATCTTCCGGTAAAGAGTCTATTTCCAAACGAAGTTTAGCTGCTGATTCATCAATAAGGTCGATAGCTTTATCAGGAAGAAACCGATCAGTTATATAGCGTTGTGAAAGTTGAACGGCAGCAATGATCGCCTCATCGCGAATACGAACCTGATGATGCATTTCATAACGTTCTTTTAGTCCTCTTAATATTGATATTGCATCTTCGGTTGAAGGCTCATCAATCATTACAATTTGGAACCTGCGTTCCAAGGCTTTATCTTTTTCAAAGTATTTCTGATATTCTTTGAGAGTAGTGGCGCCAATGGCTTTTAACTCTCCCCGAGCCAATGCCGGTTTTAGAATATTAGCAGCATCCATAGCTCCATCACCACCACCTGCACCCACTAGGGTATGGATTTCGTCGATGAACAAAATAACCTCACCATCCGATGCAATTACTTCTTTGATTACACTTTTTAATCTTTCCTCAAACTCTCCTTTATATTTGGCACCGGCTATTAATGCTCCCATATCGAGAGAAAAGATTTGTTTTGACTTTAGGTTCTCAGGGACATCTCCATTGATGATCCGATGAGCCAGTCCTTCTGCAATAGCCGTTTTACCAACGCCGGGTTCTCCAATGAGGATGGGGTTATTCTTTGTCCTTCGTGAAAGTATTTGAAGTACCCTACGAATTTCCTCGTCACG
Source organism: Bacteroidota bacterium (assembly GCA_013390605.1). Classification (GTDB taxonomy): domain Bacteria; phylum Bacteroidota; class Bacteroidia; order Bacteroidales; family Cfx3-03; genus Cfx3-03. Next base: position 1,013,496 of record JACAUB010000001.1, read on the forward strand.
ACCTATCACCGGGTCCAGTTTTCCAGACCTTGCCAGTGCATTAAGATTAAGCGCAAAGCGATTGAGCGAATTATAACTTTCTTCGGCACTCTGACTATTTACAGTAGCCCCTTTTCTCAACTCCAGAATAGCTGCCTTTAACTCTTTCTCTGTGATGCCAGCATCTTTTAAAAGACGAGCAATGGTATCCGAACCAGAAAGGAATGCTAATAATAAATGTTCGATAGCTACAAATTCATCACCAAACTCCTTTAAATATTTTTGTGCTTTTTGAAGTGTTGCAGAAGCTTCATTTCCCAGATATGGTTCTCCACCACTTACACGTGGCATTTGCTCTAAAAGACGATCTACACTTTGTTCAAGCGTAGTTGGGTTAACATTTAATTTTCTTAGCAGATATGGGGTTACATTTTCGTCTACAGCTAGAATCCCCTTTAAGATATGCGTATTCTCAATGGCTTGTTGTTGATTGTCGGTGGCAATCTGAAAAGCTTTTTGAATGGCTTCCTGTGATTTAATTGTATATTGATTTAGATTCATGATACTAGTTTTTAATAAAAATAATGTATCAATATCTTTGCCAATAGATATAGAGTATGTTTAAACTGTAAAAATGTCTGAAAAAGATTGAGTTAAGATGTCATTTTGTCCTTTTATGCTTAAACATTTTTAGATAAAACCTGTTGTTAATATCGATGTTGAGAATCTCAATGCACCACAAATTTTAATAAAAAGATAGTGTATGCCGAACAAAATTATGGACCCAATTGGAAAGCTAATGGGACTACGTTATAAATCGCACCCATGGCATGGGGTAGAATTAGGAGATAACGCTCCTCTTGAAGTAAACTGTTTCATAGAAATGGTTTCAACGGATACTGTGAAGTATGAAGTGGATAAAGTAAGTGGTTATCTTAGAATCGATCGACCACAAAAATATTCAAATACAATACCAGCTCTCTATGGCTTTCTTCCACAAACTTTAAGTGGAAAGTCTGTAGCTGAATACTGTATGGAGCGTTCTGGCAAAACAGAGATTAAGGGTGATGGTGACCCTATTGACGTTTGTGTATTGACTGAAAAAACAATATCTCATGGAGATATTCTTGTGAGAGCTATTCCCATAGGTGGGTTCAGAATGCTGGATGGCAATGAATCTGATGATAAGATTATTGCTGTTCTTGCTCACGATGCTGTTTATGGTGAATATAAAGATATTAACGATTGCCCTACTTTGGTAGTAGAGCGTTTGAAACATTATTTTCTAACCTATAAAGATCTTCCCGGGATTCATCGCAATGTTGAAATTGCTCAGACATTTGGGGCCGATGAGGCACATGAAATTATTCGTCGTTCTATGGACGACTATATTGCAAAATTTGAAGATCTTGAATCTGTTTTAAGAGAAGTCTAATCGGGTTACTTTGAAATGTTGAGCTAAAAAGTTCGTTTCCCATTCTGAGTGCCCCATTATCATTACCTTTTGTGTAAAATTTAAGTGGCAATAGTAAATATCTGGAAACAGATTCCTTCTAAGTGATCGTACTGGCAAAGTTGTCGATAGAGGACTTATTTAAGAATGAAAAATATTTTCCAACTAATTCTTAATTCTCTTGCATTAAATATTAAATAAACAGGACTGTCACTTTTTTGGCGACAGCCCTGTTGTTAAATTTCAGAAGTTGTATAATAATCTTTAAAAATAAAGATCGCGTTTACCTGCTTTTATTTGTTCTATTCTATTTCTGATTTCAGTAACGTTAATCTTCTCTGCAGTTGTTTGAAGCGCCTGTAGTTCCTTTTCAATCAGTAGCCAACCTTTTTCTGCTGTTTCGACCGGAGCATAATCCACAAGATATTCACTCAGCGTGAGGATAGCATTGGGCGTACAGAAACGTTTGATGAATCCAGGAACAGAGAACTCCATGAAATGCTCTCCCGTTCTGCCCAATCGGTAACATGCTGTGCAGAATGAAGGCATGAAGCCGGTTGCGATAAGTTCGTCCATGATTTCATTTAGCGAACGACTGTCATTAATAGCAAACTGTTCGCGATGAAGATTTTGATCTTCATTTTCTGTCTCTGCATAGGCACCGATCTCAAGTTTTGTTCCTCCATCAATCTGTGATATTCCAAATTGGAGAACCTCTTTACGTAGCGCAGGCGTTTCTCGTGCTGTAAGAATCATTCCGGTATAGGGAACTGCTAATCTGAGAATTGCAACCAGTCGGGCAAAGTCTTTATCATTGACCATGTACTTCCCATTAATATTTAATTCCGAAGCATCTTTGATTCTGGGGAAGGAGATGGTGTGTGGTCCAACGTTATAGCAGGCTTCTAAATGGTTCGTGTGACGGATAAGTCCAAGTACTTCAAAACGCCAGTCGTAGAGGCCAATAAGAGCGCCGATACCCACATCGTCAATACCACCCTCCTGAGCTCTGTCAAGTGATGTTAAACGATATTCAAAGTCCATTTTCTTTCCACCCAGATGATAGATCTTATAGGCTTCAGGATTATAGGTCTCCTGGAAAATTTGGTAGGTTCCAATTCCTGCGGCTTTAACGGTTTTAAATCCCTCAATTTCCAGTGGCGCTGCATTTATATTTACTCTTCGGATCTCACCATGATTCTTTTTGACGTCATAAACTAATTTAACGTTATGAGCTATAAATTCGGGTGAGTAGTGGTGGTGTTCGCCATAAACCAATATGAGACGTTTTTGTCCGGTTTCTTCAAGTGCTTCTACTTCGTCAATCAATTCCTGATCTGTGAGCGTAGTACGGATTTGTTCTTTGTTAGTTGATCTGAATCCACAGTATTGACAATTATTGATACACTTGTTTCCAACATAAAGTGGGGCAAATAGAACAATTCTATTTCCATAGACAAGACGCTTTAATTCTCGTGCTCCTTCTTTAATCTCTTCAATTAGCGAGGGTTCAGTTGTATTGAGCAGAACAGCTGTTTCTTCCATTGTAAGTCTCTGCTTGCTAAGAGACTTTGCAATAAGTTCGCGAACTCGTTCAGGTGTGCTTTTGGTATTGTTTATTAAGTCCCAAATCTCTTCGGGGTCGATGAATGGTTTCATCCGTTCATCTGGAATGCGGCATTTCTCTGGTGTGAATTTCATTTCTTGATTTTATTTAATTCAGTTATTTCGACACAAAGATTGAGAAACAGCTTCTCATTTGAAATTACTATTAACTTCAATCGGTTTAAGCATTACCGATTTAACCTGAATGCCATTAAGGCGTCCCAGTTGTCCGGTTAACGAACTAATCTGGTCTGAATTTCCATCAAGAATAAGAGAGATAATATTGATTTGATAGTCACGCAGGGGTAAACCTTGCCTACCGATAATGATATCGGAATGACGGGAGATAATTTGGTTGAGTAGTGCAACCTCCTGTTTATCTTCAATGAGTATTAGGGCAGAGCCTATTCTCCTTTCCATAAGTAAGTCCTCCGGATCAGATGATTGATACATAAAGCCTCGAAGCCAAACATTCAGCCTCTTGGGTTAATTGGTACAAAGATACTATTTTTATTTTGTTGTTAATGGAATAACAGCTAAAATAATTTAATTTGTTTTTAATAATCATACATTTGTATAAACCATTTAACGTATCAACCATGAAAACCCTTGGACTTCTAATTGTTTCTTTGATGATTACAAATAATCTCTTTTCTCAAGAGTGTAAAGTTTTAAAACCTGAGATATCCAATAGTTATCAAGGGGAATGTAAAAATGGACTCGCGCAGGGTAAGGGTGTAGCAAAAGGGACGGATATTTACGAAGGTGAATTCAAAAAAGGACTACCTGATGGAGAAGGAACATATGTTTGGGCTAATGGATCTACCTATGTAGGCGATTGGCGAAAAGGAATAATGGATGGAAAGGGTAAATATACATGGCATACCTCGAAGGGTGATTCCACACAAATTGGTATTTGGCGACGGGGTAAATATGAAGGAACAGGAATCCCTGCATATGTCATTAATCGAAATCAAAGTGTTCCCAGATATACCATTAGAAAATCTCTTGGTAATCTTGATCGGATAACCATTCAATTTATGCGGGCAGGATCAAATTTCAATGAAGTGAGTAATTTAAATGTATCATCTGATAGCGGATCCGACGAAACGAAAGGATCTAATTTAATGATAAACAATGCGACTTTTCCCGTTAATATCAAACTAGATTTTACAGTACCTAATCTTCTAAAGACGGCTGAATATAATTGTATTTTTAATTTTACGATCACAGAAAAAGGATCATGGGATGTGATATTGAATCTTTAGATCAGCGATGAAAGTTTCTGTTATCTCGTAAATAAGAAAAGGCGACCTCAAAGAGTCGCCTTTTCTGTATGAAATCAATTCAACAAAAGTGGTTAATTTATATCCCAGAAAATCTTGGTAGTTAAATTATCCTTAGCTTTTACTGTATTATAATTTGTAGCATTATATACTCTTTCATCATCAGGGTATGTCCACCTCATAGGAGGTTGTTGAACTAGTGATGAAGTATTATCATTCAGGAATTTTAATACAGGAAGGTTCGTCCTTCTGATTTCAGCCCAGCTTTCTAATGGCTCCAAAACACTGTAGTTAATCCATTTCTGTAATGCAATCAGGTTTTGTTTTGTCGCTTTTGAACTTGCTTTGCCCCATGAAATGTTACTTGATAAGTAAGCAGTTTTTTCAGCGTCTGAAGTAGGAGCTACAGCTGTTTCGTTATTGTCACTGATCGAACGCAACATATAATAATAATCGATAGAGTTCTTGATGCCCGTTTCGTAAGCTGTTTTAGCAGCAGCATCATTATTTGCAATGTTAAGATAGTAATCAGCTAATAAAAGTTGAGTAGCAGCTGAAGTTACAAGAATACCAGGTAACTTTTTGTTCTTGCTAATGGTCGACAGGTTATATCTGGCAAGTGTATCCTTTGCAAATAATTTGCCTTGTGATGTAGCATCCATTAAAGGATCTAATCCGATATACTTTGTGCCTGATAAAACACCTGGTTGGAACATTGCTCTTAAACGAGGATCTGCATTATTTTGCATCGTATCAATCATCATCTTGTTAGCTCTGTCGTTGCTACCCCATCCAATAATGCCTGAGTATAGATCAGATGTAACAGAACTGTTGTCAAGAGAATTTACCTTGATAAGGATATTGTCACTGCTGGTGCTACAAACCGGATAAGTGGAAGGAGCGCCAACAATAGCTGCCATTTCAGTACTTACACGCGATTGAAAACTAGAAACACCTGATACGCGCATTAACATTCTTACACGTAAAGAGTTGCAATATTTTTTCCACATTGTCAAATCACCTTTGTTAATAAAGTCTTGTGTTTTGAAGATTCCTGCCATACCTGATGGGACTGATAACGTATTCAATTCATCAGCATAAGCCTTCAGATCATCTAACATTTTAGTGTAAATTGTTGCAGCATCATCATATTTAGCATATGATTTTCCATAATCTCCATTATTTGTGCTTAGTAAACCAGCTGCCGACCATGGAATATCCCCGTGGAGGTCAACCATCTTCTGGGTCTGATCATAATAGAAGATCGTTCCGGCGATCAAATAGATTCTTTTATCTTTTTGTTCACTAGTCGGAGCACTGTTGTATACCTTTAGTAATTCTTTGTACTGGGCTACAAATCCATAATATGCCCCCCATCTTGCGCCAATAGCAGCTGATCCTGGTTCATATTGTTTAGGCCCATTTTGCCATGCTACTGCCTGGGTATAATGGAGCGCTGTATTTTGCAATACGACGAAGTAATTCCAGTAACGATACATGGTATAGTCCAGCATTGAAGAAACCGAACCCGAAAACTGTTTTTCAATAGATGTGGCACCAATTGAAGATGGGTCTACATAATATTCTGCAAATTTATCCTTCTTACATGCTGTAATACTCAATAAAAGCATCAGCACTACGAATACAATATTCTTTTTCATATATATTAAATTTTAGAAGGTTAATGATTAAAAATTAGCTCTTAACATAACACCAAATGTTCTTGATGATGGGTTTGTACCGGCATTGTTAAGTCCACTTTGCCAGTTTGAGCCAGCTGATAATTGTTCAGCATCCATATCCTTAATTGTTCTGTAGAAATAGAATAAATTACGTCCAAATACAGAGAACTGCAGATTATGTGCACCAATTTTTGCAGCAATTTTTGCTGGGATGGTATAAGATAGAGACACTTCTCTACATTTAATATACGAATTCTTTACGATATATTTGTAATACAAAGAGTTACCATATTGTGGGCCTCCCCAATTGTATGAATTCCAATAAAAATAAGCATTAGAAATAACAATATTATTAGGAGTGCCATCTGGCAATACACCATCAAGGATAAATCCATTTTTCATTACTTTTTCACCATTAGGTCCAGCTGTAGCAGTTGTTTCATGGCCAATTGTGTTGCCATCAACATAGAAATTTAAACCTGTTTTGCCAGCACCTTCAGGAATTTTAGTGCTTTCTTCAGTTAAACCTCTACAAGTTAGCCAATAAATACCCGTTGGCATTACATATCCACCAAATCTGAAATCGGTCATGATATCTAATGAGAAGCCTTTATATTTAAATGTATTAAAGAATCCTCCAGTAACTTTTGGCATGGAGTTACCATAATTCACCCATTTATTTGCATCAAGCGTATAACAACCAGTTGTTGGATCAATAATTTTCTGTCCCTGAGCATTGGTTGCTATAGGGTGTGAATACCAAACACCTAAAGGCTGACCTACTACGTCAACAAGTTTTGCTGCGTCGCCATCGTAATTGGCTTCTTGTCTTTCAGTTGCACCATTTGACAGACTTAACAGTTTGTTTTTGTTTGAACCTAAGTTCAATCCTACTTCCCAACTAAAGTCTTTGGTTAGAATAGGAGTACCGCTGATTGCTAATTCTAAACCACTGTTTTGCAGACTTCCAATGTTTGTTAGAACACTTGTGCCACCTGAACTAGCTGGTAAGCTTAAAGGAATGATCTGATCAACTACTTTTGCATGGTAATAGGTAATATCAAGATTTAAGCGACCTTTAAAGAATTTGGTTTCAAGACCAAATTCATATTCATGTTTCATTTCAGGTCTGATCAAACTATTACCATAAGGGCTGTTTCTGATGGTCGATACCAATACCGATCCACTTCCCTGATCGCCAAGGTTTGTTGGTGAATAAGCAGGGTTTGCGACATAAGACTGTGGATAATTACCTACAATACCCCATGATCCTCTTAATTTACCATAAGTCAGGAATTCAGGAAGCTTGAATGCATCTGTAAAAATAAAACCAGCATTTACTGAAGGATAAACAAATGAATTGTTGTCTGCAGGCATTGAAGATGTTCTGTCTTGTCTGATGGTAAATTCACTATACAAATAGCTTCTCCAGTTTAAGTTAACGGTTCCAAATATTGCATCAGTCATAAAATATCTTTGTGAGCCACTTGAAGAAAGCGTATTTTGTGAAGCTGAAAGATCAAATTTATTTTCTGTTGATAAGCCTCCATTTGTTCCCACTGATGTTGAGTTATATTTCTCTTTTCTTGCATTGTAACCAGTCATTGCAGTAAGTTCAAAATCCGGGTTCAATCTTTTGTTATAGGTTAGGAGAACATCACCATAAAGGATGGAAGATATATCAGATCCAATTGAATAACCACCTGAAGGACCATATGCAATTGGCTGAGTAGAAGCAGATTTATTTTCTGAGTTTGTTGAGGTGTAGTCTGTTGATGTTCTTGCTTGTAGGCTTAAACCTTTTGAGATTTCCCATGTAGCTTTCACAACACCGTTTAATCTGTTTTCATACTCATCAGTTTGGTTTTCCATTACATTCCACATATAATCCAGAATGTCGGTTCTGTAGTTAGGATATTTAATGTTTTCATTAGGTGTCAAACTCTGGTTTGAACCTGTTACATATTTATAACCTAAACTTGTTTTATAACTGTCTTTATACCAATTACCATTGTCAAATGATGGAAACATACCCGTAAAGTTATTGATCATACGGTCAATCATATACGGTCTGTTATGGATGTGCCAGTTCATGTAGTTCACAATCAGATCAAGGGTTACTTTGTTCCCAAATTTGAATGTGTTGTTCATATTGAAGTTGTGTTTGTCGTTTCTTGAATTAGCACTTAAACCTTCAGTGTGTTGGTTTGTGTAAGAGAAACGGCTCATCGACTTTTCTGAGTTATTAGTTACAGAAACGTTAAAAGTTTCATTGTTCGCTTTCTGGAATAAATTAGCAAAACCATTTTCCTGATAGCTATATGGTCTCACTTTACCATCCCAGCTTAAAATAGGTTGCCCATCAAATGCGGGACCAAAGCTTAAACTTCCTTGTGGTAAAGCTCTGTATGAAGTTCCGTTTAAAGTTTGGTGAGTAAATCCTTGCGCATCAGTGCTGTAGATATTGTAGCCTGGGTCAAATCCTGCACCATATTGTTTTTGCCATCTTGGAAGATAAGCAACTTCGTCCATAGAATAATTAGCATTTACATCAACAGCAAAGCCTTTTTTCCCTTTACCGTTTTTGGTTGTAATCATGATAACACCATTTACAGCTTCCGAACCATACAGCGCTGCAGCAGATGCACCTTTCAATACAGTAACGCTCTCGATGTCTTCTGTATTAAAGTCAACTAAACCATTTGAACGGATACGTTGGTCTCCCCAATAGTTATTATTGTTGAAACTTCCATCTCTAACCGGAACACCATCCATAACGATGAGTGGGGTAGATTTGAAACCTACTGAGTTTACACCACGGATCTGTAATGCAACACCACTGGTTGCACCACCCGGGGTTGCTGCAATTCTCAATCCTGGAACTTTTCCATACAATGCAGTTGCAAAGTTTGGAGATCCTGCTTCAACAAGTTGAGCCGCCTTAACGGTGCTTTGTGCAAAACCAACTGAACGGGCAGCTTTGGTAATACCTAAACCGGTTACAACTACTGCATCAAGTTCTGTGGCAGCTTGCTCCAACTGAACGATCATGTTAGGTGACGCTTTCAACTGCGCTGTTTTATATCCGATAAAAGTGAATTTAAGCGTAGCACCTTCTTTTACACGAATACTAAACTTTCCATTGACATCGGTTATTGCATTAACGCTTGTTCCAATTGCAATAACACTAACACCTGGTATTGTAGTTTGTGTTTTTGAATCCACAACCGTACCATTCAATTTTGCTTGTTGTGCAAAAGCACTAACACACATAAAAAGTGCTGCAATAAGCATTGCAAAGCTTTTTTTAAGGTAAATTTTGTTACTCATAAAATTTAAGATTTGGTTTGATGTTTAATTTAATCATCTTTACATGATTTTTCTTTTTCTTACACGTAATTGATTTAGAATCCGTATTTCCATTTTATTGGATTTCAGGTTAGAAGAATCACTAAGTTAACAAACAGATTTTCAACTTTGAATTTCCGTGAGTGTTAAAATGGTTACTAGTAAATAGTCTTTACAATGAGTAAATCCTCAAGTATTCCATTTTATAGACGAGTCCGAAAAGTTGGGTGGTAGGTAGAGTGACTTTGTTTATAACACTTTATCGTTATTGACAGGTTAGAGATTCTCTCTTCATCAAAATGCCGATATTAGTGATAAAAGTCGTTCGGGAAGTTAGAAAAATGGTGTTCGCCATTACGGTTGTGGACGGGAAATTTTTTATATTGGTTAAGATCCTTCCACAACTTTTCTGACTGATTCCATTTTATCAGGTAGTTGGTTTAGTCTTTTTAACGAAAAGGATAAATGGAAAGGAAAAAGAGAGTTGGATTTTGCACATAATCAACATAATCACACTCATACTTGTTAATGGTATTAGAGTGCCTGGTATTCCTGTGTGTAATTCATTTCTCGTTATCATCCGTTTAACGATTTATCTTTTTCGATAAACTTTTAGAACTGCATTGATAAAACGAGGCTGAATAAAATTGATTAGCATTTCCCCGTAACAAAAATAATATATTTATTACAAAATGCAATAAATTATTAAAAAATATTTTTAATGCCTATTGATTGAATTTATTATTCTAAAGATTCAATAATAATATATCAGATTGCTGATCTTTAGTGGTATAATGGTGATAATAAAAATAGCTAAACATAATACATGATAACCTAAAAATATATTTCAATAAAATTCTTCAGATTATTAAATAATCTGGTCAATGAAAGAGAAAATATTTTGCATATGGGTGTTATTACTAAATTCTCAGATTTGGAAGTGATCTCCTTCTCTCTGACTACTGGAATATTAAGTATTGATAATGAGAACCTCTTTTGCAAACTTATAAAGAATATTCTGTTGATTTTTTCAAATGATAGTGAATCTGATGAAAGAAGTAGGACTAATTTAATGATAAATAATGCGACTATTCCTGTTAATATAAAACTAGAATATATAGTGCCAGATCTTCTAAAAACAACTGAATACAATTATATCTCTAATTTCACGATTACAGAAAATGGATTGGGAATATGGTTTCGAATCTTAAAGAGATAATCTTATGATGTTACATAGGGTTTATTCTCATATTTGAATATAAAAAAAAGGCTGTCCGAGAGGACAGCCTTTTTTAGGGTTTTAGATTATAAAACGTTATCCATATACCAAACCTTACCTATTTTATCTGAGGGAACCCAGAAGATCGGTGTAGAGAAATTATCTTGATCTTTTACTTTCAAATAATTATCCTGATTAGTTTGGAGTGAAGAAGAAGGGTATCTTAAGCGCTCAGGGCAGGGTTTCATTTTTACACCCATCATAATCATTGGCTCAAGAAGCGGATGGTGGGTACGACGTAACTCTGCCCATAGTTCAAATTCATTGCTGATGTTAAGATGGATATATTTTTGTTGCATCAATATTTCCATTTTATCTTCAACGTTTGCAGCAGCATCAAATTTTGTTTTAACAGTATTCGAATATGTTGCAATGTCAGCAGGAACCTTGGTCGGATGCAATAAAGCAACTTGAGGATTCCATGAAGCATTTTTAGCATTTAAACCATACCACATATCACACGAATGGACAACTGCATCTTTTATATGATCGCTAGCAGCTTTACCTGTAGTAGCATATCCTTTTAAAACTGCTTCGGCTTCTAATAAATCAACCTGAGCTAATGTCATCATGAAAGCAGGATAGTTCTGCCAATTCCAACAGAAAGTGGCAAAATTATACATGGATTTTGCATTAGTGGATAAAGAGCTTGCTAAGTTATCCCCATATGCGTAGTACTTATCTCCTGCAACATAAGCAGCAGTTGCACCATCTGCATCCATACTTACACCACGGTAATCGTTATATTTTGTTGGCATAGAAAGCACAGGTAAACGTGGATCATCAATTCCTGGTTCATAAGCAGATGTACCATAATTCATACGTTTCATAATTAAATTAGGAATGAAATTGCAATAAGTTCTTTCATACATTCCGCGTACAATCATCCCACCGCCATTAGGTGTTTCACCATTATAGAAAGGAAGTGTCATATCAGCTGTAGGTAAGTTGGCAACTGCATCCTGAATATGAGGTTTTGCATCAGTAGGATCAACACCAGCTAATTTTACACCATACATCAAACGTAATGAATTACAGTATTGAATCCATTTTGTTACATCACCGTTAAAAGCAACATCCTGATCTTTAAGTAGGTTTTGAGCGGCAGGTGACATACCAGCTTTAACAGCTGTTAATTTACCAGCTATGTCTTTCCAATCATTAAGTACAGAGATATAAATTGCTTTTGGATCATCATATTTTGGAAAGAAATTTCCTTGATTACCCAAAAAAGCTTCTGAATATGGAATGCTATTGTACATGTCCACAATTTTTAGCGCATAATAATCTTTCATTACCGTTGCCAGTAATAAATAGATCTGATTATCTTTCAGATCAGTACCTGATAAAGATGCAACATTATCTCTTAATAATGCCCAATCTTTCATCCTTGTATAGAAATCATTGTATTCGCTAATACCACTTGGATCAAAACCATTTCCACTGCTAAGATCTGCATAATCTGCATAATTAGCTGCATAGCGTTGTGTAATATAGCGGTGGGTCACCTGCGCATAATTAGGTACCCCCCATCCACTATTTTGCCACCAATATTCGCCATAATCCTGAACATAAAGTTTCCATTGATACAGCATATTCGAAAACATTCCGGATATAACACTAGCAGTTGGAGGATTAACTTTATTCGGATCTTTAAATTGGTTCTCAAGATCTTTCTTACATGAAACAAAGATCAAAACAACAACAATAAATAATATTTGAAACTTTTTCATATTCAATATTTTTAATGATTTTATAATTAGAAACTTATGTCAATTTTGAAACCATAAGTTCTCATAGCAGGAAGAGGTGAATATTCAGTAAATACATTACTACCAAGAGCTGATTCAGGATCAATATTTGGAATAGTTTTGTATAAATAAAGTAGGTTACGTCCAACTAATGAAACTGATAATTTTTCTAATTTCAATTTGTTTACAAAAATTTTCGGGAATGTATACATGATAGCAATCTCTCTGAATTTAATGTAATCATTTGTAACTAAATTATCAGGTTGAAACCACTCACTCATATCGTGGATATATTGTCCCCAATAAGTTGCGGCAGTAATCATTACATCATTTGGTACATACGAAACAGTTCCATTTGCTGCAGTCACTGCTTTCACACCAGGAAGAATTACGCCATCATGATATACTCGTCCATCCTTTGAAGCCGCTGGAGCAGCAGTGTTGTTTTGCCATTTTACCATATTATTGTTTTTATCTAAATAATATGGAAGACCACCTCTTTTTTCGTCTCTATATTGTAGAGTTGCAGTAGTTGATCCGTTTCCTAATAAATAGTAGTTTGAATATGATAAGAATTTACCGCCAAATTTGAAATCAAAAGATAAATTCATACTGAAGTTCTTATAAAACATACTTGTTTGAACCCCACCAAAGAATTTAGGATTAATATTTCCGGCTGTAACCAATTTACTGTTATCAGGTGAATATACTCCACTATTACTTACAATCTTATTGCCATTTGGGTCTCTCTGGTAATCATACATTTGGATATCACCTTGTGTCTTACCTTCGACAGCCATAATTGAATAACTTGAACCTCCATCAATTACATATGAATGAATACCGGGGTAAAGCTTGATAACTTTAGAGAATTGAGGAGAGGTATTTGCAGAAATATCCCATTTAAAGGTTCTGGTTTGAATTGGCGTAAACTTTGCGAAAAGTTCATAACCCCATTGATTTACTTGTCCTGCATTGATTTTGATATTATTCCAACCACTCTCTGGAGCGATTCCAAGTGCCATAATTTGATCGTATACCGAAGCATGGTAGAATGAGAAGTTAACTTCTAAAGGTGTTTTATCAAACCAACGTGTGTCAAAACCAACTTCAAATTCTCTTCTTCTTTCTGGTTTTAAATCTCCTGAAAATAAAGATCCAGGTCCAGATACTGTTACAGCTGGCGTATTAGGGATTTTTCCAATACTATTAACTTGATATGCAAAATATCCAGCAGGTGCTGCTCTTCCTATATCTGCAATAGATACTCTGAATTTTCCATATTGAAGGTGTGGAATCTTATAGGTATCACTAAAATTCCATGAAAATGATGCTCCGGGATAGAAATACGAGTTGTTTTTTGGAGGTAGTGTAGACGACCAGTCATTTCTTGCACTGAGTTCCAAATAATAAGTACTTTCCCAACCAAATGAAGCAGATCCTAATACACTATATGTTGATATACTGCTTCTTGTGTAATTTCTTGTCTGGTCAAATGATCCCTGTTGGCTGGATGAAGCATCAAGAGACCACCAATCTTTAAATTGAAGGCCACCAACTGTTTGTACGCCTATTGTATTATCAGTTGTCTTTGTATATTCAGGTCCGGCAAAAGCTAAAATTTCAAGCTTGTTATTCATAAATCGTTTGTTGTAATTCAAGAACGTGTTATAGTTTTGAACAACAGTATTTCTTCTTGAAAAACCAAACTGACCTCCTTGAACAGCTGGGGTTATTTGTGTAACAGCAGTTTCTTTAGTAAAGTCCCAATCCGTATAATCAGTACCAGCAGTACCTGTCAAAAATATGTCAGGAGTGAATTTTAGATTGAATTTAATTGCTCCGGTAAAGTGTGTTTTATCATCGATATTTCTATCTTCATTCTGATGCCAAAGCATGTTCAAATAACCTGTTCCATCACTCACAGAGGTTGGTAAACCAAGATTCTCATAATTAACTTTTTGGCCTAGAGCATCTTTATACATACTATTAAATAGCGTGTAATCAATGTCTCTATTTACACCATAAGAAACTAAACGTCCAACATTAGGGTATCGATTTTGGGTCTTTACCTGATATAGGTTAGTGATAACCTCAAATGTTGCTAAATCAGAAGCTTTTATTTGTCCATTAAAACTTATTGAGTTATCCTTCTGGTAAAAATTCGACATCTCTCCTTTGTAATCCTTATTTGTAAAGGATAATCGCATACTTCCCTTATCATTCGCACCTTGAATTGCAGCCGTAGTTACATTTGTGTAGGTGTTCTTGAACATGTTGTTCCAGTTATTAGGATAACCTTGATAAGGACGCATGATACTATCGTATCCCATAATAGGTTTGCCATCAAAGGCTGGACCAAATTGAATACGTTGGCTGTTTAGTTTCCTTACGTTTTTTCCATTTAAAGTTGCGAAAACGGTATCATAAATAGAAGTCCCTGAACCAAACTCATTTTGCCATTTAATATAGCTGACAGGTTGTTCAATGGTGCTTTGGAATGAAAGAGAAACTCCAAGGCCTCTCGTTTTCTGACCTTTCTTAGTTGTGATCATGATAACACCATTTCCAGCCTTGCTACCAAAAAGCACGGATGCTTTTGCACCTTTCAAGATATCAATAGATTCAATGTCTTCTGCATTGATATCGTTGATACCTGTTCCATAGTCAAATGAATTGAGTGGGTCATATCCTCTGGATGCCATATTGGTATTCTCATCATATATGGGAACCCCATCAACAACAAACAGTGGACGTGTATTTGCACTCGTAGAAAGACTACCTGCACCACGAATTTTGATATTTACCCCACCAGTAGGTCCTGCCGATCCAACCTGAATTCCAACACCAGCTGCTTTTCCATATAGTGCAGTCAATGGATTTGTTGTAATACCTGCCTGAGTTAGTTCATCTCCTTTTATAGAAGTTATTGCATAACCTAATGCTCTGGCCTCACGTTTAATACCTAAAGCAGTTACCACAACCTCATTCAGTTGTCTGGAATCGACTTCTAAATTTACGGTCATGTTTGCTACCGCAGGAATCTCAATCGTTTTATAGCCAATATAGCTGAAAACTAAAGTTGCGCCAGTAGTAGCAGAAATATTGAATTTCCCATTCATGTCTGTTATGGCAAGAACTTTTGTTCCTTTAACCGATATGGTTACGCCTGGAAGAGTTTCCTTCGATTGTGAATCCACGACCGTACCACTCAGTTTTGTTTGTTGTGCAAAAGCACCAACGCACAGAAAAAGGGTTGCAATAAGCATTGCAAATCCTTTTTTTAAGTAAATTTTAAAATTCATAAAATTTAAGATTTGGGTTAACATTTGATGTAAATCACCTTTACATGATTTTTATTTTGTATAACACGTAATTGATCTAGAATCCATTTCCCGTTATTATTCGGACTTTAGGTTAGTAGTTTAAACAAGTTAATACAGATATTCAGCAATGAATTTCTGTTAGAGTAAAAATAGCCGCCTTGAAACATTCAGATTTTAAGTGAATATTCATCAAGCAACCTATTTTTTTAGGTAGTAGATTAGCTTTTATAATGAAATAGATGATTGAAAGGGAAAAGAAGATAAGTAAAATTATTTGCAGATAAAACTCAATAAAATACCCTTTACATAAAAATATGCAATAAGTGCGTTAAAATTCTGCATTGTTATTCACTTCTCGTTATCATTCACTTTCAGCGTATCTTTTTCGATAAACGTTAAGAACAATTTTGATAAACGAGGCTGAATTGATTTCATTAGCATTTCCCCGCATCAAAAATAGCACTTTTTGAATTAAGTTAGCAAGTAAATTAAAAAAAAAGTTAAAATTATATTTTCAATGCCACAACTAAATGTAATATATAAATATTATGGTCATTACAAATATAAATTTAAGATGATGGTAAGCATATTCTTGATTTTTTATTTAATTTATAATGATTAATGAAATAGAATATCTAGTCAGATAATTGAACCTGATAATCAAAAAACCATTTGTTTATTTGAAAATTTAATTAGTAAGATATCATAAATTAAATAATTTATTTATTAATCTGGTTTTTCGTACAATATTATTATTTTTGGCAAGACCCTTTTTAATTAAAATCATCAACCCTTTTAGCCAATAATCAAAATGAAAAGAAAATTAACTATTGAAAAAATCTTGTCTTTCTGTCTTGTCTTCATGTTTTGTACATTTCAACAAGCAAAGGCACAAAACCAAGATACAGTTTATCTAAAGGAGGGACTTTCCCTACAACTAATACGAGGTATCTCTGAAACCATTATCTCTACCAATCCTGTTGAGGCAGCTATTGCAACTAATACATGGAAAACACCAAGAAGCGGTGATGTTGTTACATTTACTAATGGTGAAAAACGAATTTGGAAAACAATAAAGGTTAATGATAAAGGATGGTTTGCTGATACCACGGTTCGCGGGGGTGGTTATCTCTTGGTGACTATTCATCTTAAGAAAAAGAGCAATATGATTTTGCGTCTTTTAGGTAACGATATGGTTTATGTAAATGGATCCCCCAGGGTAGGGAACCCTTATGGTATGAGCGAAACACATCAATCCTGGGAAAATGATTGGGATTATTGTACGTTGCCTGTAGAACTTAATCCTGGCAAAAATGAATTACTTTTTAGGATTTCACGTGGACGACTAAAAGCAATGCTTTATCATCCTGCAAAACCGGTTTCTTTTATGCACAAAGATGCAACGTTACCCGATTTCTTAGTGGGTAATAAGATTGATTCATGGGGTGGATTAGGTGTTATTAACGCAACATCATCGCCATTAAAAGAACTTTTTGTGAAAGCAGAGGTTGGAACGGGGCAGATTTGTGAAGAAAAAGTAAGCGTAATTCAACCCAATACCATTAAGAAGATTGGTTTTCATATGCAGGGTGAGCCTTTTTTAGCAAAAGGAAGCACGCTTGTAAAGCTAACGCTCTTTAGTAAAAACGCTACAGGGAATCAGGTGGTCGATACTGTTTCAGTACCCATTCGGATTTTACTGAATAGCGAAAATCATAAAGAGACGTTTATTAGTCAGATTGAAGGAAGTGTTCAATATTATAGTGTTCTACCTCCTATTAATTATGATCATAATAAGCCTACGGCTTTATTCTTATCTGTTCATGGTGCTTCCGTTGAAGCTATCAACCAAAGCGGATCTTACTTTCCAAAAACATGGGGTATCGTTGTTTCGCCAACGAATAGGCGACCATATGGTTTTAACTGGGAAGATTGGGGTCGCCTTGATGCCATGGAGGTTCTTGCCTTAGCAAAGAAAAAGTTCAATATTGATGAGAATAGAGTTTATTTAACCGGGCATTCCATGGGCGGTCATGGCACCTGGCATATCGGAGCTATGTATCCTGATCAATTTGCCGCAATAGCACCAAGTGCAGGATGGATAAGTTTCTGGAGTTATCGTTTTAGAGGACAAACTATAGTAGATACCTCTGCAATTCGTAAAATGATTCGCCGCTCTACAACAACAAGCGAGACGCTTGATTATGCTGAAAATTATAAACAACTCGGCGTTTATGTTATCCATGGTGAGATAGACGATAATGTTCGCATTGATCAGGCCAAGATGATGATTACTCAACTCGAAAAAATTGGACATAAAGACTTCCAATACCATTTTCAACCCAATGCCAATCACTGGTGGGATGTTTCGCCCGAACCTGGTGCCGATTGTGTTGATTGGCCTCCTATGTTCGATTTCTTTGCCCGGCATTCGCGTCCGTTAAAAGATCGTGTCCGACAGATTAATTTTCTCACAGCTAATCCAGGTGTCTCAGCTCGGAACAACTGGCTCTGTATTGATGCACAGACTGAGCAGTTGAAAATGAGTGAAGCGCATATTACTTTTAATCCTGGGAGTAGTAGCTTTGTGGGTTCTACTGTTAATGTTGAACGAATGGCATTCGATTTGGATATGTTAACGGGTAGTAAAATCGTTTCAGTAAATCTGGATAGTCTAAAAATTGAGAATATCCAGGTTAAGGAAGATCAGAAGCAGCTGTGGCTTGAAAAAACAGATGGTAAATGGAATGTTTCAAGTGAGCCTTCCTCTGGCATGAAGGGTGCCGCTCGCTATGGTACTTTTAAAGATGCATTTCGTAACCGGATGTTGTTTGTTTTTGGTACCAAAGGATCTCCCGCAGAAAACCTCTGGGCCTTTAATAAAGCAAGATACGATGCTGAAAAATTCTGGTACCAGGGGAATGGGGCTATTGAAATCATTGCCGACACTGATTTTAAACCTGAAGCCGATGTTGATCGAAGTATCGTGATTTATGGTAATCGTAATACTAATAGTGCATGGACTAGCCTTTTAACGGAAAGTCCGGTTCAGGTCGGGAATGATTTCATAATGGTCGGTACAAAAAAAATTGAAGGAAAGAATCTTTCCTGTCTGTTCGTTCGCCCACGTATAGGAAGTAAGGTCGCTTGTATTGCTGTTATTTCAGGTACTGGAGTTATAGGGATGAAAGTTACTGACCGATTACCTTATATGAGTCCCGGAATAGGTTTACCCGATTGTACGATACTAAACAGTCAGGTCATGACAAAGGGTGAAGAGGGCGTTTTAATGACCGGTTTCTTTGGCTTGGATTGGAGTCTTGAAAAGGGTGAATTTGTTTGGAATAAATCTGCTAAATAAACGTAGATATTAATACCATATCGTCTGATCAGCATAAAATGATAAAAAAGCAGCCTCCCAATGCGGTGTGCTGCTTTTTTGCTATTTATATTTCAGTTTGTCAGTAATAGCTAATTCTGTTTTCTTTTAAAAATTTTCTAAAGTCATAAATAGATTATTAAATTTTTTAAAGAGATTGATGTTTATTGAATTGAATTACTATTTTAGCAAATCCTTTTCTCAAATTCATTTATCTTTGTAAGATGTATAATATCAGACTAATATTTCTCATCGGGCTAATAATCTTTTGCTCCTTAAAGCAAATTGCTGCTCAGGTTAATTATTTAAATCGTCTAGAATTAAATGATACCTCAAAAATAGATATTCCTCGCTGGGAAAAGGAAGGCACTTCATTAAAAGTCTCTTTTGGATCGATAGATGAATCTTATCGTAGAAATTGTGTTCCTGAAACGAACCTCTCTTCTCAAATTAAATTAACTGCATGGAAAGGGGAGAGGGTGAATTTGCAAGTCCTGCTTTGGTCACTTCAAAACCTTAAGAATATAACCATCACTCCCAAAGATCTGACATTTAAGAAAAATAAGATTTCGCATGAATTTATCAATGTATATCCGGTTCGTTATGTCTTAACTGATCTTTTTTTGAATGGTTGTGGCTACCGTAAAAATGATACCATCCCTTTTTCTCTGGCGCCTGATATGCTTGCTACTGATGAAACATTTTCTATCACTGGAAAATCAACTCGTCCGATTTGGATATCTATCAACGTACCAGCCGATGCTAAAAATGGCACCTATAATGGTGTAATTGAAATAAAGGCGAAGGGACGATTTAAACGTCGCCTTCATTATACGTTGGATGTGCAAAATTGGGTATTACCCAAGCCTGCTGATTGGAGCTTTCATCTCGATCTTTGGCAACATCCCTGGGCTATATCGCGTTTTGAAAAGGTTAAGCTCTGGTCTGAAGAGCATTGGGACGCCCTGCGTCAAAACTTGACTATGCTTGCTGAAGCCGGACAAAAGTGTATTACGACTACTATTATTAATGATCCATGGGGTGGACAAACTTTTGATCCTTATGGAAGTATGGTTGAATGGCGCAAAACAACAGATGGAAGTTGGGTGTACGACTTTACACTCTTCGACCAGTGGGTTGAGTTTGCAATGAGTTGTGGTATTAAAGAACAGATCAATTGTTACTCTATGATCCCATGGTCTAATGCTTTTCAGTATTTCGACGAAGAATCGAATAGTTTAAAAGTGTTGAAAGCGGAGCCCGGTTCTGAGGCTTTCAATAATCATTGGCGCCCGTTCTTATTAGCTTTTAGAGAACACCTTCAAAATAAGGGATGGCTGAATATGACTTGTATCGCGATGGATGAACGTAATATTAAAGATATGCTTAACATGATCAATTTGATAAAAGAGGCTACTCCTGAGTTGAAAATTGCTTTCGCAGGGAATGTTCATCCTGAATTGATAAATGAGGTTTATGATTTATGCACCTTTATCGACCCTGCTATTGACTCGGCCTCGCTTGCTCAGCGACTCAAAAAACAAAGGCCATCCACTTTCTATGTTTGTTGTTCCAAACCTCAACATCCTAATAACTTCACTTTTTCGCCTGCTGCTGAAAATACACTCATGGGTTGGTATGCTGCTGCAACCGGATATAATGGTTTTCTGAGATGGGCTTTCAATAGTTGGGGTAAAGATCCGGAAAGAGATTCTCGTTTCACGGCATGGCCTGCTGGTGATACTTATCTCGTCTATCCCGGTGCTAGAAGTTCAATAAGATTTGAACGGTTGAGAGAGGGAATACAGGACTTTGAGAAAATCAGAATACTCAAACAAACCCTGCAAAAGGATAACAGTGAAATGGCTAATGCTAAATTAATTCAACTTTCTTCACTGTTGAAAACATTCACGTTGACAAGTGTTACAGCCGATAGTGCTGCTGATTTAGTCAATAATGCCAAAGAACTTTTAAACGAATTATCAAAGTAACTAACTCCATCATTTATATGATAAACAGGAAATTATTCTGCTTGAGTCTTATTGGACTTGTGCTCAGCTTCTCTGGTTGTAAGATGCCTACTAAAACAAATCTTGGACACAATTCTTCACTCATACCTGCTACTGCTTCTGAAGAACAGATCGTAAAGCTGGCAGCAAATATCGCCCCATCTCCCCGCCAATTATCTTGGCAAGAGATGGAGTTCACTGCTTTTTTCCATTTTACTGTGAATACCTTTACTGATCGTGAATGGGGCGAAGGAACAGAAAGTGAATCTGTTTTTAATCCAACAAATCTTGATGCAAAACAATGGGTTAAAACAGCTAAAGATGCCGGAATAAAACTGGTGATTTTAACCTGCAAACATCATGATGGCTTTTGCTTATGGCCCAGTAAATTTACCGAACATAGTGTGAAAAATAGCCCCTATAAAAACGGGAAGGGTGATGTGGTTAAAGAGGTCGCCGAAGCTTGTAAAGAATTGGGTATGAAGTTTGGTGTATATGTTTCACCCTGGGATCGTCATGATAAGAGCTATGGTGACTCACCAGCTTATAATATTCACTTCCAGAATCAGTTGACAGAACTCCTCAGTAACTATGGCGATATTGCAGAGGTCTGGTTTGATGGAGCATGTGGCGAAGGCGCTAATGGGAAAAAACAGATCTACGATTGGAAATCATATTATTCTATTATTCGTAAGCTACAACCTAATGCAGTGATTGCTGTGATGGGACCTGATATCAGATGGGTGGGAACGGAAAGTGGCTATGGTCGCGAAACGGAATGGAGTGTTGTTCCTGTATCGGCTCAGAGTGTAGAAGATATATCAGCCAATTCTCAACAAAAAGCAGGTGATGGTGCATTTGTTCCTACCGGCGATATGCAGATTGCCGATTTAGGTAGCAGGGCAGTTATTTCAGCTGCAAAAGGATTGGTGTGGTATCCTTCGGAGGTTGACGTCTCGATTCGTCCGGGTTGGTTTTATCACGCTACCGAAGATTTGCAGGTTAAGTCTCCAGAAACACTTCTTGATATCTATTTTAGCAGTGTGGGGAGAAATTCATTGTTATTATTGAATCTTCCTCCTGATCGGAGAGGTTTATTACATGAGAATGATGTTCATAGCTTAATGTCGTTTAGAAAAGCTGTCGATGATATTTTTACTACTAATTATGTAAGCGGTGCGAAAATCACTTCCGATTCACAACTGGGAAAACAAAAGGCTGATTTCTGTATCGATAACGACAATAAAACATGGTGGGCTGCTGCTACAGATAAGTCAACGGCAACTTTAAATCTTCAGTTAACAGGTAATAAAACCTTTAATGTGTTGATGCTTCAAGAGAATATTCAGATTGGACAACGTATAGAGCAGTTTGTGTTGGAAGGATGGGTTAACAACGAATGGACAAAACTTACTGAAGGAACTACCGTTGGCTACAAACGCCTCATTAGATTTAATACAGTTACGACTGATAAAGTGCGACTTCGGATATTGAAATCGCGTTTAAATCCAACACTTTCATCATTTGGCCTCTATCTGAATTTGCCGGAGGTAACAATTACCCCGCAAACGGCTGCTTTTACTGACAAAATGGAAGTAAGCATGGCAACGAGTGATCCGAACGCTTCAGTCTATTATACGCTTGATGGTTCTGAACCTGATTCGAAATCGTTGCTTTATAACAGCCCCATAACCTTAGACAAGCAGACGAATGTTAAGGCTGTTGCTATTCGCAAAGATGGAGTGCAAGGCTTTGTTCGATCTTCAATATTCTCAAAATCGAAATATGGTATCAGCCTAAAAAATGCCCCTGATTTAAAATATACGGGTGGAGGTCCTTTAGGTTTGATTGATGGAATAAAAGGTGGTTTTAATTGTGCTGATGGCAGATGGACTGGCTTTAATGGGAAAGATATGGAAGCCATTATCGATTTAAAGGAAAATGTGTCGATGAAGAATGTCTCAGTAGGCTTATTGCAGGATACTAAATCTTGGATTTTCTTTCCTTCAAAGGTCGAGGTATTTCTCTCCTATGATGGCATTACGTATACATCTGTGGGTTTTGAAGATATTGCACCTGCCTCAGAAATAAAACCAGTTGAAAGGAAAGATGTAAATATAACATTTTGTGCACGCGAAGCTCGTTTTATAAAAGTAGTGGCACATAATTTCGGACGAATTCCTCAATGGCACATTGGTAGGGGAGAGTCCGCATGGTTGATGGCTGATGAAATTACTTTTGAATAATAAACTGAAATATGAATAAACCGATATTAAATATTTTTGTGGTTGCGTTGATGCTATTAGCACAATTCAAACCCGCTACTGCCCAGACCGATGAGTCTACTGATCAGAAAGCAAAGCGTATGCAGTGGTTTAAAGATGCCAAACTAGGTATCTTTATTCATTGGGGCATCTATTCTGTAAATGGTATTGATGAATCGTGGTCGTTTTACAATAACTATCTTTCGTACGACGATTATATGAAGCAACTTAACGGATTTACAGCTGCTAACTATAATCCAAATCAATGGGCTGATCTTATAAAAGAGAGCGGCGCAAAATATTCTGTGCTCACCACTAAGCACCATGATGGGGTTGCATTATGGGATACGCATTTAAGCGATCTGAATGTAGCTAAGAAAACACCTGCCGGAAAAGATTTAGTAGGTCCCTGGTGTGATGCTATTCGAAAACGTGGACTTAAAGTTGGATTGTATTATTCATTGCTCGACTGGTCTGATCAAAACTATCCAAACTTCACCCGTAATCAAATAAAATACAGCAATGATAGTGTCCGCTGGAATAAGTTTGTGAAATTTAATTTTGGACAATTAGAGGAGTTATCGACACGTTATAAACCCGATCTGTTTTGGTTTGATGGTGACTGGGAACAGAGTGCTGAAAAGTGGAAAGCAAAAGAATTGCGCAAGGCGCTCTTTAGCTGGAATCCTAACGTGATATTGAATAGTCGTCTACAGGGCTATGGCGATTATGGCACACCTGAACAGGGATTGCCTATAACAAGTCCTACGGATAAATGGTGGGAACTTTGTATGACCATCAATGACTCATGGGGATTTCAACATACCGATCACAACTTTAAATCGGCCAATCAGATTATTCGAATCTTTATTGATTGCCTGTCGCTTGGCGGAAATCTATTGTTAGATATTGGTCCTCGTCCAGATGGAACCATTCCTGACGAGGAGGTTAAAGTGTTAAAGGAATTGGGTAGGTGGACCCATAAACATCACGAAGCCATTTATGGAACAGAGGCAGGTATTCCGTTAGGACATTATTATGGAGCTACTACCTTGTCGAAGGAAAAGGATATCATTTATCTTTTTGTCGATGGGAAACCCAATGGTCCTGTCTTGATAAAAGGTCTTAAAAATCAAGTCAATAGAATATGGGTAGTCGGAACAGGAACAAGACTAAACTGGAAAGTAGTTGGGAAAGCTTATTGGAGTGAGGTTCCCGGTTTGTTATACATTGACCTCCCCGAAAAAGCGCAGGATGATCAGGTGACGGTCATAGCTGTTCTGCTAAAAGGAGCTGTTGATCTTTATGGCGAAAAAGGTCAGGTTGTTACCAATAATTAAAATAAAAGGGAGGAAAAATGAAATCAGATCATTTTTCCTCCCTTTTTTTATGTCTGCATTAGAAAACCATTTTCATGGTTTTCTGCTTTTTCGAAAGCACTTTTATCCAGTTCTGATCATTGATCAATGTGTCTGAGAATTTATTTCTGTCTTCATTCGAATCACCCCATACGCAGATGATAAATCGCTTCAATATCTTCCCTATGCAGATGGGTTTGTCCATAATATCTCCATACTTTGTCCATAGTTCCTCCATACTTAGTCCATACTTATAAGGTATGGAGAAACTATGGACAAATCATTGAGAAAGGGTTGAAAATGTTTTGACAAAACCATCAATTTATGAGAGATGTATCCTCTTTTTTGAAGCTACTTAGATTGATTAAGGAAGTTGTTCAGTTTTGATATTTCCAGAAGGCGGGTCTATATCCTTCAGCGGTTCTGTGTATTGGTAGTTTATTAGGAACTCCGGTTTTTTATCGGATTCAAAAAAACAGGATTCAAAGATAATTTGTCTTATTTCTGAAATATCTTTCACTAAAATTACAATGTTTTATCATTAAGAATATCAGAAAAGGGAAATCTAATCAATCAAAATAATTCTGTTGAATAATTGCAAAACAGTGTATTTTTGCAATAATCAACCATCTTTAAAAAAATGAAATCATGATTTTGAGAGCTAAGATATTTCAACTGTTTGTTTTAACGCTATTGTTTACAGGAATTGAAAGTGTTGCTAATGTACAAAGCAAAGAAGCCCCCTTCAAAATGGGTAATTGGGTTGGCGTTATACAGCTCAATGATGATAATCACAATTCTGATATGCCTTTTAATTTTGTTCATACATATAACAGAAATGCGAAACAAGTTGTTGAGGTGACGAATGCCGGTGAGCGTATCACTATTACAGAATTCAGCATAAAAGATGATACGCTTCGGATGAAATTCCCAGTGTTTCAAAGTGAAATTATTGCAGAAGATCTGGGTACTCAACTAGTAGGTACATACTATCCAAAAGGAAGGGCAGAGGGGAATGGCTATAAGTTTACAGCTAATTATGGCATAACCGATCGGTTTAATCAGTATAAAGAGAAAGCAGCCGTTAATATAACCGGTAAATATGAAATTACCGAAAATCCGGGTACTGCTGATGAGTCGAAGACTTTGGGTGAGTTTTTTCAAATTGGTGATCTTGTTACCGGAAGTATTTTAACGACGAGTGGTGACTACAGATATCTTGATGGAAAAGTTTCGGGTCGTAAATTTATGGTTTCTGCTATTGACGGAGCGCATACATTATTGATTACTGCTGATGTGAGTGCTGATGGTAGTTTGGTTAATGGTAAGTTTGTCGGTAGCCGTAAGTGGAAATCGGAATGGAAAGGTATAAAGAATCCAAAATTTGCATTACCTAAAGCTGACGAATTGGTTAAGGTGTCGGACCCAAATATTAAATTCAATTTTGCTTTTCCTGATATGGAGGGGAAAATTGTTAAGTTAACTGATCCACGCTTTGTCGGGAAAGTTGTTATCATACAAGCTGCCGGATCGTGGTGTCCGAATTGTATGGATGAAGTGCGGTATTATAAACCGGTTTATGATGAGCTTCATTCTAAAGGTCTTGAAATTATAACGCTTTGTTTTGAAACGAAAAGTTACGAAAAGTCGAAACAACGGATTGTCCGTTTCCGTGATGCTATTGGCGCTAAGTTTGTGTTCTTACATGCCGGAGAAGCCGGAAGTAAAGATAGAGCCGCGGCGTTCCCAATGCTTCAGGGGCCGATGGCATTTCCATCAACAGTATTTATCGACCGTAAAGGTGTGATCAGAAAAGTTGAGACAGGATTTAGTGGCCCGGGTACAGGTCAACACTATTTGGATTTTGCTGATGAAACTAAAAAATTTATTGAACAATTGCTTTCGGAAAAATGATAATTCTTGAGGTGGATTGTTTTTCAATATGAAATTAATTAAATATTTATAAAAGTAAAGTAATTCCAGATTATTGGAAGAAACTTTACTTTTTTTATTTGTTTTATTTTGTACATGTGTTGTATCTTTGATGAAAAACAAGCTATAAAATGAAACTCAAACTTCACCACACATCGTTAATTTGTTTTCTGCTTATCAGTAATTTGTGTTTTTCTCAACACAAAAAAGATACCGCTTCAGTTCAAACTCCATATCTATTTCCTCAGTTTACTGAAGGATCAGTTATTTTTAAAGATGGGCATTCAAGTAGAGCCATGTTGAATTATGAAACTGCTTTGAATGAGATGCAATTTATTGGACCTGATAAAGTGGTTTTATCTTTAGCTGAACCAGATAAAGTAGCTGTAGTGAATATCGCTGATCGGCACTTTATTAATAATAAAAATTCTTTTGTTGAAATTCTTGTTGAAGGTACTATTTCACTTTGTCTGAGGGTTCATCAGAAACGATTTGCTGAACGAATTGGTGCATATGGTGGTACTAGTGCTGCTGCAAGCATTGGAGGCTATTCTTCATATACTACACCCGAGGGGAGTATGACAAAATTGACACCTCATGAGGCTGTTAGTTATCAAACTGAATATTTTTTCTATATGTTGCATTATGGTAAATTGAAATTGGTTTTAGGCAAGCGGGATTTACTCAGATATTTTTCATCGAATGCAGCCTTATTGAAACAAGAGATTGAAAAAGAACATACAAATTTTAGTGATATTGAATCGATGAAAAAAATATTTAATTGGATTAATGCAAATGGAATTAAAGATTAATCCAAATTTATCTGTCTACCTGAACTCGTCATTTCAACTTCTGAAAAGAAATCTACTGGTAACTACAAACATTTATCAGCAGATTTATATCAGATTATTGGCATGACGAGTTTTTCTTTAATTGATATCTGCTAAAATAATAGATGCTTCAACATTTTTTTCAAGATGTCTATTAAGTGTTTTCTTTGCTGGATAGAGTTAGTCTAATTTGATAATATTGTTTAGAATGCTTGATTTTATTAGCATATAACGTTTTATGAAATTATAAATCATTTTAAATGTTTTGATTTTTTAGCGTAAAATGTTTTTAATGATCGTACATTTTTACAATTTATTCATAAATACAGGCAATTTTTTTCAATGATTATAATTTTTTTTTTGCGTAAATTTGCATCACGATTGAGAGTGTCTAAACGTGTATAACATTGAAAATCAACTATAAAATCAATAAATTTTAGGAGACCTAAAAATGAGCGAAAACAAGTACGTTTATTTCTTTGGCGGAAAGCAGGCTGAAGGAAACGGAAGTATGAAGAATCTGCTTGGTGGAAAAGGTGCAAACCTTCATGACATGAATTTGATCGGAATTCCTGTTCCTCCAGGTTTTACAATTACAACTGAAGTTTGTAATGACTATTACAAAATAGGTAAAGATGAGACTGTAAAAATTATTAAGCCTGCTGTTGAAGCTGCTATGAAGCAAGTTGAAGCAGCAGTAGGTGGCCCATTATTTGGTGGTGCTCAAAATCCATTGTTGGTTTCTGTTCGTTCAGGTGCGCGTGCCTCTATGCCAGGAATGATGGATACCATTTTAAATTTAGGTTTAAATGACGAAGTTGTTGAAATCATAGCAGTAAAGAGTGGAAACCCACGTTTTGCCTGGGATTCATATCGTCGTTTTGTTCAAATGTATGGTGATGTTGTTCTTGGAATGAAACCTGAGTCAAAAGAAGATCACGATCCATTTGAAGTTATTATTGAAGAGATTAAAGAAGAAAAAGGTGTTGAACTAGATACTGAACTTAAAGTTGAAGATCTTCAGGAAATGGTTAAGCGCTTCAAAGCTGTTGTGAAAGAAAAAACCGGTAATGATTTCCCAACAAATCCTTGGGAACAGTTATGGGGTGCAATCACAGCTGTATTTGATAGTTGGATGAACGATCGTGCTATCTTTTACCGTAAACTGAACAATATTCCTGCAGAATGGGGAACAGCTGTTAACGTTCAGGCTATGGTATTTGGTAATATGGGTCTTAACTCAGCTACCGGTGTTGCCTTTACTCGTGATGCTGCTACCGGAGAAAATATTTTCAACGGTGAGTATTTAATTAATGCTCAGGGTGAAGATGTTGTTGCTGGTATCCGTACTCCACAACAAATTACATTAGAAGGTTCAATTCGTTGGGCTGCTCAACAAGGTATTACAGAAGACGTTCGTAAAAAGGAATATCCTTCATTAGAAGAGACTATGCCTGTTGTTTACAAAGAACTATTTGACATTCAAAATCACCTTGAAACACATTACAAGGATATGCAAGACATAGAGTTTACCATTCAGGATGGTAAATTATGGATGCTTCAAACTCGTAATGCAAAACGCACAGGTGCTTGTATGGTTCGTGCTGCTATGGAAATGGTTGCTGAAGGTATGATTTCTGAAAAAGACGCAATTTTACGTGTTGAACCAGAAAAACTTGATGAGTTATTACACCCTGTATTTGATAAAGCCGCACTGAAAAAAGCTAAGACTGTTGCAAAAGGTTTACCTGCTTCACCAGGTGCTGCTACAGGCCAGATCGTTTTCTTTGCTGATGATGCTGAAGCATGGGCTGCTGAAGGAAAGAAAATCATCCTTGTTCGTATTGAAACTTCTCCAGAGGACTTACGTGGTATGAACGTTGCTGAAGGTATTCTTACTGCCCGTGGTGGTATGACCTCACATGCAGCTGTTGTTGCTCGTGGTATGGGTAAGTGTTGCGTTTCAGGAGCTGGAAAAATTGAAATAGACTACAAGACCCGCACTGTTAAAATGAGCGGTAATGTATATAGCGAAGGTGATTTCATCTCTTTGAATGGTTCAACCGGTGAAGTTTATGAAGGAAAAATCACAACGATGTCTCCTGAACTTTCTGGTTACTTTGGAGAGTTAATGACATTGTCTGATAAATACTCAAGAATGTATGTTCGTACGAATGCAGATACTCCTCATGATGCTGCTGTTGCTCGTAAATTTGGAGCTCAGGGTATTGGTCTTTGCCGTACAGAACACATGTTCTTTGAAGGTGAGAAGATTTTCGCTATGCGCGAAATGATTCTTGCTGATGATGAAGCTGGTCGTCGTAAAGCTTTGGCTAAATTACTTCCAATTCAGCGTCAGGATTTCGAAGGTATCTTCGAAGCTATGGATGGACTTCCTGTTACTGTTCGTCTACTTGACCCACCTTTGCATGAGTTTGTTCCTCATGAAGAAGAAAATCAAAAAGAAATGGCTAAAGAAATGGGAATTAGCTACGAGCAGGTTAAACGTAAAGTTGAAAGCCTACACGAGTTCAACCCAATGCTTGGTCACCGTGGTTGCCGTTTAGGTAATACATATCCTGAAATTTCTGAAATGCAGACTCGTGCTATTATTGAGGCAGCAATGAACCTTAATAAAAAAGGCAAGAAAGCTATTCCAGAAATCATGATCCCACTTGCTGGTACAAAGAAAGAACTTGAAATGCAGATTAACATCGTTCGTCGTGTTGCTGAAGAAGTGTTTGCAGAACGTGGAGAAAAAATCGAGTATCTTGTTGGTACAATGATCGAAATCCCTCGTGCAGCTCTTACTGCTAACGAATTTGCTGATGTTGCTGAGTTCTTCTCATTTGGTACAAATGACTTAACTCAAATGACATTTGGTTACTCACGTGACGATATAGGCTCATTCCTCCCAATCTATCTTGATAAGAACATCTTGAAATTCGATCCATTCCAGGTTCTTGATCAGGAAGGTGTTGGACAACTTGTTCGTATGGGTACTGAAAAAGGTCGTAGCGTACGTCCAAACCTTAAGGTTGGTATTTGCGGCGAACATGGTGGAGAACCATCATCAGTTGAATTCTGCCATACAGTTGGTATGAACTATGTTTCATGCTCACCTTTCCGTGTTCCTATTGCACGTTTGGCTGCTTCACAAGCTGCTATTAAAGAGGGTAAGTAATTTTCTTTTCCTTTAAATAATATGAAAGAGGTCGTACATTTTGTACGACCTCTTTTTTTGTATATACTAAAATTTGATTTATATAGCTGAACATCTTTGAGCAGCTGTAACCCTTCAAGAGCTTTACATTATGAAATATGTTCATCATAAGAGGTCTTTCATTTCTAGTTTAGAAAGAAATCTACTTATGGCAATTTTCAATTTTAATGAGATTTTTTATAAGTGACCAGAATGATATTGGTGACCAGAATGATAAGATAGACTCGCTCTCTAACGCTTCCGTCTGATCCATATTTTCCGTTTAATTAATTTGGATAATCTGTTTTTATAATATGGCAGTATATTGATATCGAATGGACTCTTTAATCTCCCGATCTTCGATAATATTATGTTAAAAAGGTAGTTAATTCATTTAAATATATTTAAATTTGCTCCATTCATTGGGTTTTTTTATACAAACATTAAACTGAGCCATGATACCCAAATGCTTTGTGCATTTAAAATCAGATTATTATTTGATCGCAATCCCTCTCCAGGAATTACTAGGAGGGGGATTGTGTTTTATATACAATTTTTCAATCAACATTATACCAATTTCATCTTTTAATTCTATTTCAGTATGATTCAAACTAAAAGCATTGTGTCAAAGCCCGGAGAACGGGCAATTGATTTTTCTAAGTATGGCATCGAGAATGTTAAAAGAGTATTTCATAACCTTTCTTACGAAGAACTTTATGCCCACGAAACTGATCCATCCTTAACGGGTTTCGCAAAATGTATTGAAACCAATACAGGTGCTGTATCTGTTGATACTGGTGTCTTTACCGGGCGTTCACCTAAAGATAAATATATTGTTAAAGAGCCTACTACCGAAGCAAATATTTGGTGGAAAGCTGATGGTAGAAAAGGATCGGATAATAAGATGTTATCCGAAGAAAATTGGAGTTATTTGCGCCAGATTACAGGTGAAGGCCTTTCTGGACGTACATTATATGTTCAGGATGGGTTTTCGGGAGCAAATGAAGATACCCGAATCCGTATTAGAGTGATTACAGAGGTGGCCTGGATGGCTCATTTTGTGAAGAATATGTTTATCCGTCCAACGGAAGAAGAGCTTGTTGATTTTGAACCTGACTTCGTTTTGTTAAATGCATGTAAGGTTATGAATCCGCGTTGGAAAGAGATGAAGATGAATAGTGAAACCTTTGTTGTGTTCGATTTAAAGGAGCATATGGCCGTTGTTGGAGGAACATGGTATGGGGGCGAAATTAAAAAAGGAATTTTCTCTGTAATGAACTATTATCTACCACTGAGAGGAATGGCCTCAATGCATTGTTCTGCTAATATGGGTGCTAATGGAGATACTGCTATATTTTTCGGATTGTCAGGCACTGGCAAGACCACATTATCTGCAGATCCAAAGCGTTTATTAATTGGAGATGATGAACATGGCTGGGATGATGATGGTGTGTTTAATCTTGAAGGAGGTTGTTATGCTAAATGTATTAATCTAAGTGCTGAAAAGGAACCCGATATTTATCATGCAATAACCAGAGATGCATTATTGGAAAATGTAGTAGTTAATCCAATAAATAAGGAAATTGATTTTACTGATGGATCGAAAACAGAAAATACACGTGTTTCATATCCTATTTATCATATTCATAATATTGTTCGTCCAAAATCAATAGGTGGACCTGCAAAAAAGATTATCTTTTTAACTGCTGATGCTTTTGGTGTGCTGCCACCCGTTTCTAAGCTTTCGAGAGATCAGGCGATGTATCAGTTTTTAAGTGGTTACACTGCAAAAGTGGCCGGTACTGAACGGGGTATTGTTGAACCTACACCAACATTCTCATCATGTTTTGGAGCTGCATTTTTATTACTTCATCCTACAGTTTATGCAAGAGAATTAGCAAAGAAAATGGATCGTTTTGGATCCACTGCCTATTTAGTTAACACCGGATGGATTGGTGGAGCTTATGGTATTGGGCATCGAATTGATATCCCATCAACAAGAGCGATCATCGATGCTATTTTAGATGGTTCGTTAGATGTTGCTGAATATGAAGAGTTACCAGTTTTTAATTTGATGGTACCAAAGACGGTGAAAAATGTTGATTCTGAACTTTTAAATCCCAGAAAACAATGGAGTTCTCCCGAAAAATGGGATGAAGCTTGCAAAACACTTGGTTTAAAGTTTATTGAAAACTTTAAGAACTTCACTGATAATGAAGAAGGTATACGTTTGGAAAAAGCTGGTCCAATAATTAAATAAATTATTTTTAATTTTTTTCTTGGAATATAAAAAAATAGTATAAAAACTTTGAATCGGATAAAATTTTTTTACCTTTGTTGTAGGAGGTAATGAAAGTTATCTCCGGAAATTCACTTATTTACTATTCAAATATTTATTACTGCCATGTTTACCGGTAAAGTTAAATTTTTTAATGAAAAAAAAGGATTTGGATTCATAGTTGATGACGAATCTCAAAAGGAAGTTTTCGTTCATGTAACAGGCTTAACTGAAAAAGTAGCTGATGACGATCTAGTGACTTATGAACTCGCTGAAGATAAGCGCGGTAAGAAAGCGATCAACGTAAAGAAAGCATAAGTTTCTGATATTGATGGAATTTCTTAAAAAACTCCCCCACAAAGGGAGTTTTTTATTTGTAATAAAAGCACTCCTGAACGAAGGAATGGCTTAATTTTGTGTCTAAATTAATTAATTGCATGAACGTAGTCCTGATTGAACAACTTTCTAAATCTTACGGTGAAAAAGTACTGTTTGAAAATATCACTTTTGGTATAGATGAGGGCCAAAAGGTGGCTCTTATTGCTCGTAACGGGGCTGGTAAAAGTACATTATTAAAAATAATGGCTGGTATCGATGATGCTGATGCAGGACGTGTTGTATTTAACCGTGATCTCCGGGTTGCATATCTACCTCAAAACCCTGAATTTGTAGAAAGTAACACTGTTTTACAAGAGCTTTTTAGCTCTGATAATAACTTTATGCAGGCTATCAGTGAATATGAAACTTGTTTGCAATTGATGGAACACGACCATTCTGCTCAAGTACAGCTTCAAATGGAAAATGCAATCAGTCGAATGGATGCGCTGCAAGCATGGGACTATGAGGCGAAAGTAAAAGAGATTCTCTCTAAGTTTGAGATAGGAAAGCTAGATCAACAGGTTTCACTCTTGTCAGGAGGACAAAGGAAGAAACTTGCATTAGCCCGTATTTTTATTGAGGAAGCCGATTTGTTGATAATGGATGAACCAACCAACCATTTGGACATTGCGATGATAGAATGGATGGAGGATTATCTTGAACGACAGAGACTCACGTTGCTTGTAGTTACTCACGACCGTTATTTTCTGGATAATGTGTGCGATGAAATAATAGAACTGGATAGAAATGAGATATTTCGATATAAAGGTAATTACAGCTATTTTTTAGAGAAGAAAGCTGAACGTGAAGTAATAGAAGCTACTGAAATTGAAAAAGCCCGATCTCTTTATAAAAATGAATTGGAATGGATGCGGAGAATGCCAAAGGCTCGAGGAACTAAGGCAAAAGCAAGGATTGATTCGTTCTACGAAGTAAAAGATAAAGCATTTCAGAAAACTGAAGATAAAATACCTCAGCTCGAACTTAAAATGAGTAGGCTGGGTGGAAAAATTTTAGAGGTTTATAATATCAATAAGGCGTACGGTTCGCTTAAGGTGATTGATGATTTTTCATACACCTTCAAGAAAGGTGATCGTATTGGAATTGTCGGGAAAAATGGTGTGGGAAAATCAACGCTCCTAAATTTACTGACAGGCAGCGACAAACCTGATACTGGCAGAATCATTTCAGGTCAAACACTGGTGATGGGATATTATTCTCAAGAGGGTTTAGCTCCGATGGAGGATAAGCGAGTCATTGAAATTATAAAAGATATAGCAGAGGATATTCCATTAGGTAAAGGCTCTGTTTCTGCATCACAGTTTTTGTATTACTTCGGTTTTAGTTTTCCTGTTCAATATAATTACTATTCCAGTTTGAGCGGTGGCGAAAAGCGTAGGTTGTATTTACTTATGCAATTCTTATTGCAACCTAACTTCCTGATTCTTGATGAACCTACCAATGATTTGGATGTATTTACATTGACATTATTAGAAGATTTCCTGTTGGGATATCCTGGTTGTTTGATTATTGTATCTCACGACCGATATTTCATGGATAAGCTTGTTGATCATGTATTTGTTTTTGAAGGCAATGGGTTAATTAAAGACTACTACGGTAATTATACAGACTATTATCGAGAGAAGCTAGCAGAAGAACAAAAAATTAAAGCTGTACAGAAGCAGGCAAAAGAGATAAAAGCTGAACCCCGGATTAAAGAGCTTTCTAAAAAGCCAACCTATAAGCAACAAAAGGAGTATGAGGCTTTGAGTATCGATATAGAGAAACTGGAAATAGAAAAAGCCGCTGTCATTGAGAAAATGAATTCAGGAGAGTCAAAACCAGATGAGCTACAACGATTATCAACTCGGTATGCTGAGATTGGCGAGCTTCTTGAAGAAAAAGAGATGCGCTGGCTTGAACTTTCAGAGTTGTTTTAACCGATCATCATTTAAAATCGACCCTTTCTATTTTACGCATCACCTCCATAATCTTATTCTTCTTTCTTAGAATATATGATGTGGGGGTGTCGGGATGCCATTTTCTTGGGTTTGGTAACACAGCTGCAATTAATGCCGCTTGTCCTTTTGTTAATTCTGAAGATGATTTCTTAAAATATTTTTGTGAAGCGGCCTCTGCTCCATAAATACCATCGCCCATTTCAATGACATTGAGATAGACTTCCATGATACGTTGTTTACTCCAAAATGTTTCGATGAGTAAAGTGAAGTAGGCTTCAACACCTTTTCTAACCCACGATCTGCCAGGCCATAAAAATACATTCTTTGCGGTTTGCTGAGAAATGGTGCTTGCTCCACGCAGCTTACTTCCTTTTTTATTTAATTTATTTGCCTTTTGGATGGCTTCAAAGTCAAACCCAAAGTGAGTGAGAAAATGAATGTCTTCTGATGCTACTACGGCTGTTTGTAAATTGGGCGATATTTCTTTTATAGATACCCAATCCTTCTTCATTGATAGTTCTTCACCATTGACAATCTGTTCGGTGCAACGAATCAACATTAAGGGTGTACACGGAGGATTTACAAAACGATACAATATTACCGACAATATGCTGGAAATAAAAAAAGCATAGAGTGTAATACGTAATACTCTGAGTGTTTTGTTAATAAGGGTGCCCTTTTTTTTCATCTTAAGGCTAATATTCCATAAATAAAAGTGTTGTAAAGGTACGGAATTTTTACAATCTCTCCGTTTAACTCTTGTTTAAGTATAACTATTTTAATTATGATGACTGGAGATGTTTTAATGTGTTTGTTTGCCAAAAGGTCAAACCGCTTATCTTTGCAAAAAAAATAAAAGATAATATGGCTTTCTTAAATAAAATACTAGGTGCTGGATTAGGTTGGGCAGTGGGTGGTCCAATAGGAGGTATTTTGGGATTGATATTTGGTTCGATGGTCGATTCTATGAAATCTGGCCAATATGTGGCTGATTCAGATTCGGTGAATATGGCTTCAGGAACCCGACCAGGTGATTTTAGTGTGTCATTATTAATATTGTCGGCTGCAGTGATGAAGGCTGATGGTAAGTTGCTTCGTTCTGAGCTTGACTATGTAAAAAAGTTTTTTGTTTTGCAGTTTGGAGAATCTATTGCAGAAGATCGTATTAAATTATTCAAAGAAATTTTGAAACAGGATATTCCGGTAGCTCCGGTTTGTGGGCAGATTAAACAATATATGGATTATCCTTCGCGGTTACAATTGATGCACTATCTATTCGGATTAGCTATTGCCGATAATCATGTAGACCAACTGGAGTTATCCGTATTAAAAGAAGTAGCAGCTCTGATGGGATTGCCTTTACAGGAGTTTGAATCGCTTAAAGCTATGTTTGTGAAAGATACAAATGCGGCTTATCGTATTTTGGAGATTAGCGAAACGGCTACCGACGAAGAGGTTAAAAAAGCATATAGAACGATGGCTCTAAAACACCATCCCGATAAAGTTGCTCATTTAGGTGATGAGGTCGCACACGATGCAAAAGAAAAGTTTCAAAAAATAAATGAAGCCTATAATGAGATTAAAAGGGCTCGAGGAATCAATTAGTTTTTTGGCTATTTATCGTCGATAAATATTCACAGTATAACTGTTTGTATTTAAGAAAGCTTGACTGACCGAATATATAAGAGCAGGTCGTGATATGATGATGGCATGCTCTTATTTTCTATGGCAGAAATGTTAATTTATTTCATGCAGCAATCATTGTATTAATTTTATCACTTATTAATCACTATTAAATGAATATAGCGGAGGAGTACCTGGCTTTACTCGATAAAGCAACGAAAGATCGTCCAGAACATAAACGAATGATCCTTCGCCTAAAGAAAATAAAACCACGATTATTGGACGACATGGTGCATCAATTACATAAGGAGGCATTCGAATTTATTGATTGTTTGCAGTGTGCTAATTGTTGTAGAGGAATTAGTCCCAGACTTACTGATAGGGATATTGAACGATTAAGTAAATCGGCTAAAATGTCTATGGTGGCGTTGTGTGAGAAATATGTAGTAAGGGATGATGATGATTTCTTTATGTTTAAACAGACACCTTGTCCGTTTCTGGCTGAAGATAACTATTGTATGCATTATAAAGAAAGTCCACGAGCATGTAAAGAATATCCTCATACAGATAGACCTAAAATTGCTCAGATTTTAGACTTATGCTTAACAAATTCTACCATCTGCCCAGCGGTAGCATACATATTTATTGAATTACGCAAGAAAATCTAATTATCATTTCAATCGTCATTATTGCCATTTCAGATTGAATTGTTGTCGGTCTGTAATCTTTTCATTTTATAGAATCGTGGCTGTGCATAAATTTGTAGCATAAAAAAAATATGTCATGAAAAGTAACTCAATATTTCCATTCTTACTAGGAGCATTTCTAATCGTACTCGGGGCCGCTTTTTTTGCTGAAGAGATTTGGCATTTTCATATTCCAGTTTTTAAGCTAGCTTTGGGTTTAGCATTAATGTTTTTGGGGCTTAGATTAATTTCTAATAAGCAGGAATATAGTCGTTGTGGTCATCGTTTCCATCATCGACATACTGAGTTCTTTTCAAATACTAATTTCGATCCAGCTAATATCCAGCCTGAGTATAGTGTGGTTTTTGGATCGAGTATGGTTGATTTTTCTAAATTGCCTGGAGATGAAAATCGTAATGTGGAAATCAAATGTGTTTTTGGCGATTTTAAGGCAAGAATTAATCCGAATTCAAATGTTCAGATTATATCTAAGGCAGCTTTTGGTTCTATAGAATTCCCAGATTTCAGTTCGTATGCATTTGGTGATCATCTCTGGCGTTCTTCAAATTTTGATCCTAAACAACCCATTCTTACAATAAGAGCTGAAGTAGCTTTTGGTTCTATTAAGATTTATGGAATGGTATAAAATATTTTTTTTGATAAATATTCATTTTTAAGAGTTTTGGTTGTTTTGTTTTTTTATTCTGGTTGAGTTGAGTAAACGTGCAGTATTATGGATTAATTTCCTTACTATTGCACGTTTTTTTTAATTAAACCGAATGAAAATAGTAGCAATTGAAAACATAGGGCTTACAAAAGACCAACTTCAGTCATTAGCAACTCGTGCAGAGGTTAATAACCATCAGTTTATATATTATACGGATCGCCAAGAAAGCGAAGATTTGTTGGTTCAAAGAATAGCAGAGGCAGAAGTATTGATTGTTTCCAACATAAAACTTACAGCAAAAATTTTACAGGCAGCACCAAATCTAAAGTTTATCTCAGTAGCATTTACTGGTTGTGATCATCTTCCACTTGATTATTGCAAGGAACATGGAATCATGGTTTCAAATGCAGCAGGTTATTCTACTCATGCTGTAACTGAATTAGCCATAGGTCTTATGATTGATCTGTATCGAAGGATTACCCCATTTAATACAGAGAGTAGAAATATGATGGGACGTCATGGGTTTTTAGGAAGTGAATTATTCGGTAAAGTTGTCGGTGTTATTGGCACCGGTGCTATAGGGTTAAATGTAGCACGTGTTTTACAGGCATTTGGATGTCGGGTAGTAGCTCATAGTCGATCGTTAAAACAGAATGCTGTAGAAATGGGGATTGAGTATCTTCCTTTAAACGAGTTATTGAAAGTTAGCGACATTGTTAGCATACATACTCCACTTACAAATGAAACTCGTCATCTCATTGGAAAAACAGAATTGTCATTAATGAAACCTACTTCTCTTCTCATCAATACCAGTCGTGGAGATGTTGTTGATCAACTGGCACTAAAAAATGCACTAGAGTCGGGTATTATTGGTGGTGCAGGTTTGGATGTTTTCGATATAGAACCCCCTTTGCCACTTGATCATCCATTAGTAAATATTCCAAATACAGTTATTGTACCGCATATTGGATATGCTACCAAGGAAGCAATAGTAGATAGAACTGAAATTGTTTATGATAATATTGTTGCCTTTACTAAAGGACAGCAAAAAAACAAGGTAGTTTAGAGAATAAGTAGCCTTTTCCCACTTATTCTCTTTAATCAGATTCATTATTTTCGACCTTTTTGGAGAAAATTACGTTATAGAGAGTTCTCCCAAAAGGTCGAAATGATGGTTTCAATCGAAGTAAGAAAACAAACAACCTCTAATATTTAGTGTAATTCTAATTCTTTATTTATGATTTGGTTGGAGGGATAACTAACTCCGGTTTTAGATTTCCATCAGCAAATAAGGAGACTCCGGCAGCACCATTTCTTATCGAGATTTCAATTGCTGCGTTTAGTTCCTCTGCATTTTTAAAAGCAGGTAGAAATAGTCCGGCATAAATGGGGAAACGCCCTTTTATTTCTTTGACTCCTTTTGATACAGTGTCTCCAATCCATTGAATGTCTTTGTTATAGAAGTTTTGATAAATCATAGGAAAAGCTGCATCTAGCGGCCATTCGCTCCATGATTGTCTGACCATTCTTCTCGACATTTCAGGATGAGGAAATACTGCTGCAGTGAGCTTGCGATTCTTTTTATGGACCTCTTCTGCTATGATCTTGACAACCTTTGTTACACTGTTGTATCTATACTTTCTCCACTCAAGATTTGCAGTAGGATCAGTCACTTGATGAATATCAATGCCTGTAAGAGTCTTAAACTCTTTTCTGCAATCATCACAATAGCAATAGTCGTATTCTGGGAATTCTCTGTCTTGAACGATATTATAATTGGGTTGTAGTGCTTCGGGGAGGATGATGTCTGGATATCTAACATAATCCATATGAAAACTCTCTATCTCTAGTGTAGCAATTCTTCGGGCTGTTTCACGCAGATGATTTTGTACTTCAGGCTTACTCGGACAGACCCATTTATAGTAACCAACATAGGGTGGTTTATCAAAACAACTTTCACCTTTTCTATTTACCTGAAACCATTCGGGATGTTGTGCTGCTATTGGGTCATGTGGCCGGTTCATAATCCAGGTCCATGCATGTACTTTTATTCCAGCCTCTTTTGCGGGAGGGATAGCAGCAGATAATACAGCATCTTCTCCTGCCATTATTACCTCACTTATGCCGTAAGATTTTAACGAATCAAAATATTTTATCCAATCGGGGTATGTTGTCGTAGGCGATCCATGTCCCCACACAAATAATTTGACATTGTTGTTTGTTAAAAGTGGGGGATTTAATACGTGATTTGAAACAAAAGGAATGTTTAATGCTCCAACTCTATTCATGATGAGTGTTGAACATCCCAGTGTAAGAAAATTCTTCAGAAAAGTTCGTTTGTCCATTCTTGAGGTTATTTAAGGTGTTTAAGTTTTATGATGAGTGTATGTAGTACATTGAATAGGAAAAGAAAAGCCCCCACTTTTCTTTTCAATATTTCAAACTTCAAATTAAACTTATTTATCTGAATCTTTTATTAATTTCTGAAACTTTTTATTATGTGCCTTTTTGTTTAATAAAAAAGGAGATAACATGACTGTTTCTTTATGAACAGATGTTATCCCCTTTTTTAATTCAATAGATTATAAACTATTTCCCATCTAGTATTAGTGGTGTGTTTTTATTACCTCCCATGATAATTAATTTTGCATTTGGAGAGGTGGAAATAGCTTTAATCATCTCGTATTGAAGTTGTTTGTCACTTAATCCAGTACTTAATATTTTTTGATAGTCAGCAATACCTTGTGCTTCAATTCGTTTTCTTTCGGCTTCTTGTTTTTCTTTCTGAAGTACGAAAGTCATTTTCTGTGCTTCTTGTTCTGCATTGATTTTCGATTCGATGGTTGTCTTAACGGAAGCAGGTAGATTTATATTACGCACAAGGAGCTGTTCAAGAACCAGACCTCTTATTTTGAAATCCTTCTCAATCGTTTTTATGATACGAGCCTGAAATTCATCACGCTTTGTAGAGTAGAGTGCAACGGCATCATAATAGACAGCATTATCACGGATTTTTGTTCTACAAATGGGACGGACAATGGTATTCTTATAATCGGGTCCAATCTCTTTTAATATATTGGGAGCCTCAGAAGGAATAACTCGGTAAAGGATGGTGATATCGATAATTACTTCAAGCCCATCTGCCGATAAAACTCTGATTGCATCATCACCTGCAACATCTCCTTCGTCATGTTTTGCCGACATTGTGTAATTTTGTGTACGAGTATCAAATTTCACAACTTCAACCAAGGGGTTTACAAAATTTAATCCACTCTCTAATGTTCGTTGACTAACCTTCCCAAATAATTTTTGGACACCGATTTCGCCGGCTCCAATCTGGATGATGGAAGAAAATAACCCTCCAACTATTACCAAAACAATTCCTACATACCTGAAAACATTGCTGTAGCGTTGAATGGGCGAATAGGTTCTCGAAACAATAATTCCTGCAATTAATGCAATAATGCCTAGAACAATTAGGAACATACCTTTAGCGTTTTAAGTGTTAAATTAATTTATGATTCGTAATAATCTGATTATGTTTGTGACATGGTAATGATGCATACAAAAAATTGTTGATAAAGAACTCTTGGTGTCGTTTTTTATAATGATTATCGATTTTAACAGTTTGATTCAATTCTTTTTGGGAAAATTATTTAATCAAAGATACATAAATCTATCTTCTCATGCGCGCAAATACACCTAAAGGAAGTTTCTTTTTATGCTGATCTGGAATAAACAGTTCTCCGATCTCAAGATCTCCACTATCCTCAAAATTAGAGGTAATAAGGTTTTCTGCTATTAATGCCGAGAATCCAATTGAATAGAGGTTGAGAATGAGAAAGCTATTTTTAGGTGCCAATAGCTGGTTACAGAGCTTCATCATCTCATTGATAGAATCTTCTAGAACCCATTTCTCTCCATCTGCACCTCTGCCATAAGCCGGGGGATCGAGAATGATTCCCTGATAGGTGTTACCTCTACGTACTTCGCGTTGGACAAACTTAAGCGCGTCTTCCAGTATCCATCTAATTCCATTCATGCTACTCGCTTCCATGTTTTCTCGGGCCCATGATAATACGGGTTTAACAGAGTCGACATGAACAACTTCTGCTCCGGCAGCAAGCGCTGCTAATGATGCACCACCGGTATAAGCAAACAGATTTAAAACCTTAGGTCGATCAGATGAGCTATCTGTTGACTTAATTTCTTTAATGTGATTATAAATGTAATTCCAGTTTTCGCTCTGTTCCGGAAAGACTCCAACATGTTTAAATCCAGTTAGGCCTAATCGCATTTTGAAAGTCATCTCTTGATAGGAATAATTTATATACCATTGTTCGGGCATCCCATTTTTGAGCGACCATTTTCCTTTTTCTGGATCATTTTTTTCTTTTCTGAAAAAGGCATTACTTAGCTTCTCCCACTCTCTGTTCGATAGCGATTTATTCCATACAGCCTGGGGCTCAGGACGGGTCAGAATATAATTTCCAAATCGTTCAAGTTTTTCAAATTCACCGGAATCAATTAGTTCATAATCGTTCCAGTTTTGTGGATGTAAAAGCTTCATTCTTAAATAGTATTTGGTGTTAATAGATTAATTTCATGATACAGTTTTTGCAATCAAACGCTAGCCGGTATCTCCTTTTTGAGGTTACTAAAAAGAGTGGGCTTTTAAATTCTTGGTTTTGGTTCGCTTGTTGCTTATTTGGACAAAGGCCGAATGAATATTTTAAACAGTGATGAGTTGCCATCAATTGCTTATTTGTGAAATCGTCAATAAGTTCAAAGCCATCTTCAATCAGCTCTACTCCATGTCGCTCATAAAACTTTGCGGCAAGTTTATTTACAACATTTCCGTTAAATGCAATTTGTTTTGCAGGGAAAGGTGTTGAAAGTGCTTCTAATGAATGACGATTATTATCTGCCGCTAAGTGTTGTTTTTGTTGATACTCTTTATAATGCGACAATCTATTTTGTGTTAATAAATCGGCAATATCTCTACGTAGTTCGTTTAGTTTACTGATAGGAATAAAAGGAATGGCTTTTAGGTTTATCGAGATATTTGTGGGGTGATAGATTGTTTGTCCAAATTTATCCAGTTGATCTTTGATCGTTTGAAGGGCCTTTGAACTATCTCGCGCTTCATCATATTGCTTTTCAAAGGAGAGAGACACTGAAATCCCTTCCACGTCAACGATTTTAAGCTTATAACTGTTTGACTCTTCTGTTAGTAAAATCGTAATCTCAATTTTTCTGTTTGGCGTAATTGATTCAAGTTGTTGGGTAAACTCATGGTCATGATTTCGATAAAGGAGTTGCCCTTTTT
Source organism: Bacteroidota bacterium (assembly GCA_013390605.1). GTDB lineage: Bacteria > Bacteroidota > Bacteroidia > Bacteroidales > Cfx3-03 > Cfx3-03. Next base: position 1,057,101 of record JACAUB010000001.1, read on the forward strand.
CAAGATCAGGTACGGTTAATGGAAATACCTTTTCTCCTTCAACCCGATTTACTTTTATCCCTTGAAGATTGCCTCTTTTATCGAAGTAACAGAGTCCATCATTATTGTGAATCGGTTCGAGTGCTGAAATTGTAAAATATTGATTTCTTACAGTCTCTACATGCGCAACAGGCTTTCCTGTCGATTTTGGACTATCGAAGGCAGTGATATCTTTTGATCGATCGTGAAAAAAATAATCAGTATATCCACGATTAAATGTTTTCTCTAAATCAGGTATGAAGTTGAAATGTACTGTTCCTGATGATGCTTTTTGATAACCATCTAGTTGAAGAATTGCCTCGTCAATTTTTTTACGATAATGAGATGTTACATTTTTAACGTAAGCAAGATCTTTTAAACGACCTTCAATTTTGAAGGAGGTTATGCCAGCCTTTATTAATTCAAGGATCTCAGCTGAGAGGTTCAAATCTTTTAATGATAAAAGATGTTTGTTCTCAGCAATTAGTTTTCCTTCAGCGTCTTCTAGTGTGTAGGGGAGACGACAAGGTTGCGCACACTCTCCTCTGTTTGCACTTCGACCTGAGGATGAATGGCTAAGATAACATTGTCCGCTATGGCTAACACATAATGCGCCATGAATGAAAGCTTCTAATTCAACCTGTGTATTTTCTCTGATTTTTATCATTTCAGATAGAGACAACTCCCGACCGAGGATTACTCTCGAGAAACCACTTTTCTCAAGAAATAATATTTTTTCAAGTGCCAGATTATCAGTTTGCGTACTGGCATGAATAGGGATCGGTGGAAGTATAGCCTCCATTAATGCCATATCCTGAATGATTAATGCATCGATACCTGAAGCATGAAGGTCGTAACATAATTGTACCGCTTCAGTTATTTCCGAATCGAAAAGTAATGTATTAAAAGCTACATAGACTTTGGCATTATATAAATGAGCGTAATTGCATAATAATTCAATATCTTTCACCGAATTGCCAGCTGCTTGCCGGGCACCAAATCGGGGAGCTCCGATATAAACAGCATCTGCGCCACAACTTATAGCGGCCATTCCAGCTTCCACGTTTTTTGCAGGAGCAAGAAGTTCAAGCCTTTTAATATCTGATGAGAACCTGACCTGGTTGTGATTCATGATGTTAGATAAATGAATAAAAATAAGATGTGATGATTAACTACAAAGACTCAAAATTGTTTTGGGCTTTAATAAATGAAATTGTTTCAACAATTTTATAGGAGTGAAATTTTTTTCATTTGAAGTTATGATGATGAAAAAGAGCACAAAAGTAACTATAATTCAAAATTCATTCATATTCTCTGACTATATTTGTTGTTGATGAAGATATTAATCATAGAAGACGAACGGGTATTGGCCGAAAGTATAGAAACCTATCTTTCTGAAAGTGGATTTATTTGTCAGATTGCATCAACAGTATCAGATGCCCTTGCAAAAATTTCGTTTTACGATTACGATTGTATCCTTCTTGATCTGATGCTGCCTGATGGTGATGGGTTTAAGGTACTTCGTGAATTAAAACAAAATGCAAAGCTTGATGGTGTCATTATTATTTCTGCAAAAGACACACTTTCAACACGCATTGAAGGTCTTAATCTTGGGGCTGACGACTTTTTAGCAAAGCCATTTCATCTTTCTGAACTCTTGGCACGCGTTCATGCAGTTGTTCGTCGAAAGATGTTTAATGGTATTCCTGTGATTTCTTTCAATGAAATAGAAATAGATTTAAATGCAAAATCGGTACGGGTTAATCATAAAAACATTGATCTGACTCGCAAGGAATACGATTTATTGCTCTACCTTTTTGGAAACAGAAATAAGGTATTATCCAAAGCTGCCATTGCCGAACACCTTTCGGGCGATATGGCCGATATGCTTGATAACCATGACTTTGTTTATGCGCACATGAAAAATCTTAAAAAAAAGCTAAACGAATATGGCAGCGCTGATTATATAAAGACTTTGTATGGAGTGGGTTATAAATGGCAGGGATGACAAATAAATTATTAAATAAAACCCTTCGATATTATATCGTTTTTGCACTGGCTGTATTGATTGTGAGTGCTCCCATGTTTTATTTCACTACAGAGTGGATGTATTCGGGAGATACAAAGGAAACGCTTAGATTGAGTAAAAGAGAATTCTTCAAGTATTCATTATCTCATCTTAAAAAATCTGACGTTGAGATCTGGAATTCTATGAACTGGAATATTAAGATTATCAATGCACAATCAGAAATAAAGCATGATACAATCTTTAATCAGATGATTTTAGATACGTTAGAACATGAAGAACAACCCTATCGTGTTTTGATGACTCCTATTGTGATTGAAAATAAGCCCTATTCTTTATTAGTTCGTATGAATACGATAGAATCTGAAGATCTGGTAAAAAGTATAGCATGGGTGTTTCTGGGGATTATTCTGCTATTATTTGTTGGCTTATATTTTATTACACGTTATCTATCTATTAAACTCTGGAAGCCTTTTTATGATTCGCTTGCTCAAATAGAGCAATTTGAAATTAACAAAAATAGACAACCACAATGGCTTGAAACCAATATTAAAGAATTTTCCAGATTGAATCAATCCGTCAATAAACTAATTGAACGTAATATTGCCATATATAATAGTCAAACAGAGTTTATTGAAAATGCAGCTCACGAACTTCAAACGCCATTAGCAGTATTCCAGGCAAAATTAGATACATTGCTACAGACTGGTAATATTACATTGGCTCAAGCTGATATCATCGCATTTTTAAATCAATCGGTTACCCGGTTGAGTAGACTAAATAAAAATCTACTGCTTCTTTCTAAACTTGATCACAATCATTATGCGGAAAATGAGATTTTGTCTGTGACTGAAATACTAAAGAAACAAATTGATTTTTTTTCTCTTCAAGCGGAAGCAAAAGAGATAAAATTTACTTCATCTATAGATAGTCAACTTACAGTTTCTGCAAATAGTTCACTTATTGAAGTTTTAATTAGTAATTTATTATTAAATGCAGTTCGACATACGGAGCACATTGGAGTGATAGATATTACTATGATAGGAAGCAGGCTGATATTATCTAATACAAGTAGAGGAGATGCTCTTGATGAGTCAAAAATATATAGTCGGTTTTCAAAAATAAATCCTTCATCACAAGGTAGCGGATTGGGATTAGCAATAGTTAAAAAAATTGTTGATCACTATAATTGGAAATTGATATATCGATGGGAAAATAATCTTCATCTTTTTGAAGTGATTTTTGATGTTCAATAAAAATTCTAAATTGAGTTTTAATTTTGATCTATTACTTTAAATAAAAAGCAAAATGAAAAGATTATTTTTGATTATGCTTATAGGTCTGTTTGGCCTATCTGTAATAGCTCAAAAGGCTAAAAAAGAAGAAAAAGGAAATGTGAAAGTTCCAGCAGCAGTCAGTACAGCTTTTCAAAAAGATTATCCTTCTGTAAAAAAAGCAAGTTGGGGTCTTGAGAAAAACGATTTTGAAGCAGAGTTTAAATTAAATGGAGTTGAAACTTCAGCTAATTATGACAAAACAGGTAAACGACTAGAAGTTGAAACTGCTTTAAAAACAAAGGATCTTCCAAAAGCCGTTTTAGATTATGTTGTTAAAAATTTCCCCAAACACAAAATTACTGAAGCTGCCAAAACCATCGACAGCAAGAACAAAGTGACGTATGAGGCTGAGATTACCTTAAAAGGTAAATCAAGTGACTTGATTTTTGATGCCAATGGCAACCTTCTAATTAAAGGAAAAAACTAACTGAACTGAATTAACTTATTATATGAGTCTGGTAAATTGCTTAGATTTATCAGGCTCATGTGTTTTATAATCATTAGATAAACTTGTACTAGATCTGTTTTTTCATCCCATTTGTAATCGTCATTCTGGCGAAAGGTATCATTCTGAACTGAGAGAGGAATCTTCTAAAAAAGAATAGTCGTATTAAAAACGGACTTTTTCCTAAAGTCGAAATAATGGAGGCATTAAAGGTTGGGTTTATAACTTCTCTTACTTCATTTTATGGATTTATATCTTTTGTAATAGTGCCAGATGGGTCAGAAATGAATTATTAATATCTTTACAACAATATAAAACAACTTAAGAAAAAGAAAAACAGATGTTGCAAAAAGGTGAGCATATTGAAGGGGTACCAGTGGAACTTGAAACATTGCTTGATACGGATAAAGAAGCTAAAGACTTTTTTGATAGCTTATCAAAGTCATATAAACGTGGATATTGCGACTGGGTTGGGTCTGCTAAGCAAGAAGCGACACGTCAGACAAGAGCGGAGAAAGCTTTGATTATGTTGAAAAATGGTCAGAAAACATTGAAAACTTAAGTTTGAGAAAGACAATATAAATTGAGCTGTTGTTTATTGATCACGAAAGTAAAAAGATGCCTTTATAGCTATTGGGTATTATACGCTCTTTTGTTAGCGATTTAATAGTACTCTTAATCTATTCATTCGGTTTTTGAAAAGCTTTGAGTGATTGCTTTGAAACATCTTGTATTTTTGTATCGGTTTAATGATACAAAATGGCAGAAAGAATTACAAGTCTTCAAAATCCACGAATTAAGCAGGTGGTACTACTTCAACAGAAGTCGAAAGAAAGAAAAAAACTAAACTTGATTATTGTTGAAGGTAGTCGCGAAATCCGTTGGGCTATTGAAGCTGATATAGAACCGGTCTCTTTATTTTATTGTGGCGATCTTTTAAATAGTGAAAGTCGTGAAGTACTTTCAATGATAAAGAATGATCAATTAATAGAAGTTAGTAACGAAGTGTTTTCCAAAATAGCCTATCGAGAAGGATCAGATGGATTAATCTTAATGGCTTCGGCTATTCATAAAACATTGGCAGATATAAAACTTTCAGCATCGCCATTGGTAATTATTTTAGAAGGGGTGGAGAAGCCGGGAAACCTTGGTGCTATCCTTAGAACAGCCGATGCATCAAGGGCTGATGTTGTCATCGTTTGTGATCCATTAACTGATATTTATAATCCTAATGTTATTCGCTCGAGTATAGGGTGCGTTTTTACAAAACAAGTGGTTTCATGTTCAACTGAACAGGCATTAGAATGGCTTAAAAAGAATCATATTAAATCTATTGCAGCTGCTTTAACTGCAACGGAGAATTATCATAAGATTGACATGACGGTACCCTGTGCTATTGTGATGGGTACTGAGGCTGATGGTTTAACGAAAAAGTGGTTAGATTCAGTAGACCAATCCGTTATCATTCCAATGCTGGGAAAACATGATTCTCTGAATGTTGCTACTGCTACAGCAATCATTGCATTTGAGGCATTGCGACAACGAGATTTTTATGCTTAATCGAAGAAAATCCAAGAGAATCCAAATTTAAAGGCTGCATCATTTTGTGGATAACCAGGAACAAAATAATACTTGTATTTCATCATTCCGGCATTGACATGCTGATATTTAACAAATATACGGGTTCGTTTAACTTTTAAATTAGCAAATACATCCATATAAGGATAGTCGCCAACCGTAATGTTGTCTTGAAGTCTGTACATACCTAGCGCCGGGTTATAAGCGTTTCCTTTGTATGATGAGGTGTAGAGCATGTCAACTCCTGTTTCGACAGATATCGCCTTTCTAAATAGATCTTCGCGGTATGAAAGCGTTGAGTTAAGAATCGTCTGGGGCAATCTGATATAATTTGTGCCTGCTATGTTTTGCCAATTAAAAACATTTCTAAATGTAAATTTTCCAAGGTGAAGACTATAATCGGCACTTATTTGAAGAATATTAGCTGTTTGATCACTTTGTTTGGCAATACTTGCTGTATCGAGATATACGAAATCACTTAAATTGCAGAAATTAGCTGAGACAAGGAGTCCAAATATTTCAGCTTTTGCCTTTAATCCTGAAGTCTTTATTTTCGTTAATGAATTATTCCATGTGTAACGATTTGAATTAAAATAATGATAGAAATATCCAGGTTCGGTTTCATTTCTATACATTTCTGCTTCAAAAATAATTTGTCTGCGAGGCCTTTGGCCAAAATGAGTGCGTATTCCTCCTAGGTAATGATAGTCTTTGTCGTTGTATCCTCCAGTCGTAAGACTAAATTTTCCGAATGCTTCAATATTTTTACCTGCATTCATACTAAATTGTCCAAATGGAGTAGTCTGATTAAAAATATATCCTTTTTTTAATATACCTACATTAACCAACTCATAATTTACTCCAAACTTTAACGTAAGTACCTGTAAACTGCTATCTCGTTGATTTGTCCAATAGAATGTATTGTTAACGCGTGAATATTGAATAGAATCGGTAGGTAATGGTTGATCTACCTTTAACGTTGGATAAAGTTTACTCACTCGGGTTGTATCAATGTATTTGTCAGTTCTAATATCATACTGAAAAATATGTCCCAGCGTTCCTGCATTAAAGGTATTAATAACCATATCCCAAAAAGAGGTACCTGGACGGGCTGCTTTTAATTTACCCATGTAAAAGGTATGATGAATATATGCACCAGTTTGATGGATATAATTACGAGCATCAGTTAAATTGGTTTGGATCAGCGTTCGGTTTGGTTCCTTATTTTCAGAGAAAATAGATAAATCTGCTAACCCACCATTCTCTTGGATTTTAAGATAGTTATTTGTGAAATTTATTTTTCCTTGATAACGGATGTCAGGGCGTGTAAAATTAAGTGAAATACCCAGCGAATACTCATTGGTACCCTCTTTATCATAGATTCCAACAGAATTTGTTAAATTATAGTCAACACTTAAATATAGGCCCTTACGAAGAGATTGGCTATGAATAACTCTAAATAACTGTTCTTTTCCTTTTCCAGAGACATAATTTAAAACCGTATAGGGACGTTTAGGAACATAATAAATTAGATTAGCGGGTGAAAAAAGAAATGGATCGAGGGAATGACGACCAAAGTCGAATCCATTAGGTGATGCCGTATTATATAATAACGGATATGAAGCTTGTCCAATGTTGCCTTGTGATGCCATTGGATTGTTAGGTTGTAATATAGGGTTATAATATTGAAATCGTTCGATAAGCGTATCAATTTTATAATATGTAGTGGTTTTTAATGAATCAATCTTGTCCAGCGAATATAAAACCTGTAAAGAGTCTTTGTCTATAACAGCTGGTTTTGCCTGTTTGCGTGAAGCAGATTGAACCGTTTGTACCTTACTGTCTTTATTTTGAGCAGAAACTAAAGTTGAAATAGCTATAAAAGCTATCATCAGATAATTCTTGATGAATGCCATTGAAATGATTTTATGCATGGGTGCAAAATTACAGAGTTTATTCCATATTTTGAGGCTTTAGCTCCATTTTCAGCATATTAATACAATAATCGTTTATATCACTAATTATGCCGTTTATTGAATTATTTATCTACTCAGTACTTGTAAATTGGAAAATAAATATAACCTGACACTTTTACAGTCATTTCTATTGTTTTTAAGTTTCTAACAAAATACTTTTACTTCGTAGTCAATCTTTATGAGAGGTTATTATTCTTTTTTTAATGTTATTAGTAAATAAATTATACGTTTATAATATCATTCTTTTACATTGATCTGACGATTATAGGATAATATCTCTTCAATCAAAAAATAGAACTTCTGTTTTCCTTTTCTAATTCTAAACAAAGCCTAATACATCATTGGGACTTGATTAGGGTTAGATTAGGATATGATTAGAGTCAGATTAGGATTAGATTGTTGTCACGTCCTAAATAAAGTTGACTATTTTCTTTTTATAATCCTGATAAAAGTTTACTAATGTAACTTTAGTCGGGTAGTGAAGAGCCTGAAGATAAGTTCTACTAATACAAAAATAAGCATTTTCATGGTTGTTTTGCAATATGTCCCGGCGATATTTTCCTGTGTGATTTCCAGCATCGATTTAACTCCCCGCTCATCAGATGCGCTTGTGAAGGTGTTAACATTTCAATACTGGAATGTGGACGTTCGTTATTATAGATACCTACAATAGACTGGATAGCCTTTTTAGTATCGACATAGCCTTTCAAGCTCATCTCGTAGAGCCATTCTGTTTTGAGAATACCATTCACTCTTTCTGCAATAGCGTTTTCATAAGGATCTCCGTTTTCCGTCATACTGATATTGATATAGTGCTTTTTAAGGCACTTCACATATTTTAAACTGCAATATTGTATTCCGCGATCAGAGTGATGAATGAGCTCTCCATGATCATCAGCAAGTTGGCTAATGGCCATGTTTAAGGCCAAGACGGCATTGTGAGCCTCTATTGTATCAGAAAGTTGCCAACCTATGATTTTACGTGAATAGGCATCGGTAATTAAAAAAAGATATAGAAACTTTTTTTCTACTCTGATGTAAGTAATATCGCTTACCCATAACTGGTTAGGTCTTAATGGGATAAATTCTTTAGTCAGGTTTGGATATTTGTGCAGCCAGTGATGCGAATCAGTCGTATACGCTCGTGTTTTTCGCTTGTGTACTAGTAATGCCTGATCTCGCAACAAATCAAAAAAAGCATCACGTCCAATCTGTTGATTGGTAGGGATTTGTTGTGAAACTATGTGCCATAGTTTGCGCCCTCCCAAACGTTTTTGTTTCTCCCGTATGCTTTTAACAATAGTGAGAATCAGATCTTTATTGACCTGCTGTTTAAAATCCTCTTTATCTTTTTTATAATATGCCTGACGGGTTTTGCCAAACAGTGAGCAGAGTGCACCTACTGGGTGATGAGACTCTGTGGCTTTTATATCTTCTACTGTTTGGCTCCAGGTTTTTTTCTTATTGGAATCTTAAACTGTTTCTCAGCAATATCAATCATCACATTCAGTGCACGATTACGCAGTTGTTCCATGTCCAGATCCTTGCGTAGTCTGTGATTCTCTGCTTCAAGTTCCTGCAGACTTTTAACTGGTTCTGTATTCCCTGTTTTGGCTTTCATTGTACGCTGGCTTAAATAACCATATTTCTGAATCCATCCGTTAATTGAAGCATGACCCTTGATCCCATATTTGAGCTCCGCTTCTTTTTTACCAATCTTTCCATCCTCTACTTTTTGTACTAGAGATCGTTTAAATTTGTCTGAATAACGATTATACGTTCTCATTGCTTGCCTGATTTAGATTAACAATTAATTCTAACTTTTGTCAACCTATATTAGGATAAGACATGTAATTGTATATTGATTATCAGATATTTATCTATGTGATTTGTGATAATGATTTAAAGGTGTTGCAAAACAGTTTGAGAAATGATAAAACGCTAGTTTAGTATGATTGCTACAAAGATATGAAGGTGTTGGCTCTTTTTGGCAGGATCTGCAATACATTTTTAATAAAAAAATAAAAAACAAAAAAAAGAGAAGTTGTTTCCAACTTCTCTTTTTATGAAGAAATCCCTAAGGGAGATTTCTTACTTTTTCTTTTTAGCTTCAGGTTTAGCAGCTTCTACTTTCTTAGCAGTAGTATCCTTAACAGTTGAATCTACTTTCTTAGTAGTGTCAGCAGCCATAACAGCAGCAATGCTGTCAGCTTTCTTGATGCTATCAGCTTTTAATTGCTCAGCACTAGGAGTGTTTGATTTACAAGCTACTGCAGCAAATAATGCTACTACTGAAACGAGAACAAATAACTTCTTCATTTTTCGAATTTTGTTGTTGGTTAATATTCGGCACAAATATACGCACTATTGATAAAATGCAAGTGGTTTCAATAAAAAAACCGTGTATTTTTTTAATAATTATTTGGTGTTTAATTTTTATTAATAGTGTTTTGATACTGTTTTTTTAGAATTTTTAACATTTATAAAATTGTAAATCAGTAGAATATATGCCGGATTAAAGGTTTTTTTTACGTAAATAAGGATGTAGAAGAAGTCAAATATTTGGGGAAAAAATCCCCAGTATGTTTATACCTGGTTTATTTAAACTTCATATAATCCCGAATATTTCTTAATTTTGTACCAATAATTTAAGCGATGATCAGAACTAAATACACCTCCTCGAACCTTTTTCTCGTTTGGTCTGTAAGATTCCTCACGATATTACTATTATATTCTATTTGTAGAATATTATTCTATTCTTTTAATACTGGATTATTTCCTTCTATAGATTTTATTGGGCTTTTACAATGCATGTTTTATGGCTTACGATTTGATATCTCGGCTATTCTGTTTTTGAATCTTCCTATTATTGCGTTATTAATACTACCCTTTAGTTTTAAAAAGAGAGAATCATATCAAAAGGCATTGATTATACTTTTTATTGTAATAAATTCGCTTGGATTCCTTGCAAATAATGCTGATATGGCTTTTTACAGATTTTCGTTAAAAAGAACTGGATCTGATATATTTAACTTCTTTGGCTTAGGGGGAGGACATGATATTCTAACTGAGGTTCCACTATTTTTGAGGGACTTTTGGTATGTTTTTGTAATTTGGGTTTTAATGACTTTGTTTTTATTAGTCATTTCTAAAAGATTTATTTACAAAAGATCATTTAATTATCAACAACCTTTTATTTATTTTATTAGTCAGTTTTTGGGAATGTTAATTATTGGCGGCCTTGCAGTTATTGGGATGCGAGGAGGACTCCAATTGCGACCGATAAGTCCTATAACAGCTAGTCGTATGGCAGATCCTTTGAATGCACCAGTAGTTTTGAATACCACTTTTACAATGTTAAAGAGTGTTGAAGGTAATGGGTTGATCGATCCTCATTTTTATTCGGATAAAGAAGTTGCAAAAATATACAATCCCGAGCAGTCGTTCCCACTAAATCCAAGTGATACAGCTCATTTTCAAAAACAAAATGTTGTAGTACTCATTCTGGAGAGTTTTTCTGCCGAACATTTTGGTGTTTTTAACAAAGGGGTTAATAATGGAAAATATCAGGGTTTTACACCATTTCTCGACTCACTTGTTGGTAATTGTCTTGCTTACAAAGGTTTTGCTAATGGTAAAAGAACTATCGAAGGGGTTCCTGCTGTTTTAACGGGCATACCAAATCTGATTTCGGGTGACTTTATCACTTCTAAATATAATGCGAATAAAATAAATAGTCTTGCAAGTATTTTAAACCAACAGGGATATTATTCAGCCTTCTTTCATGGAGGTACAAATGGTACGATGGGTTTTGATGACTTCACTAAGTCTGCTGGTTTCACAGCTTACTTTGGTAGGAAAGAGTATAATAACGAAAATGATTTTGATGGAAAATGGGGAATATGGGACGAGCATTTTCTGCAATATACAGCCAATAAAATGAACGATTTTAAACAGCCATTCTTTTCTGCTATTTTCACGCTATCGTCTCATCATCCGTATTCCATTCCCGCTGAATATAAAGGAAAGTTTAGAAAAGGTAATTTGCCTATTCAGGAGAGTGTGATGTACTCGGATTTTGCTGTTAGGAAATTTTTTAAAACGGTTTCAAAGATGCCCTGGTATAAAAGCACACTCTTTGTTATTACTGCTGATCATACTTCGGAAGGTGATTTGCCAGAATACAAAAGTAGAGTTGGGGAATTTCAGGTTCCTATCCTTTTCTTTAAGCCTGCTGGAAACCTTAAAGGGTATCATGAAAAAGTTGTTCAACAGGTTGATATTTTGCCTTCTATATTGGATTATCTAAAATATAAGGGGAAAGTTATTTCATTTGGGCATTCTGTTTTTGATTCTACAGCTTTAAAGATAAATGTTACGTTTATTAACGATAATTACCAAATTATTCAAGATAATTATGCGCTAGAATTTGATGGAAAAGTAAGTCATGGGTTGTTTGATTATAAAAGTGACCCACTATTAAAAAAGAATCTGATAAATATCAATCGGAAAAAAGCAGTTGATATGGAAAAGATTTTAAAAGCCGTTATTCAACAATATAACTCCAGAATGATTAATAACAAACTGGTAGTTAGTAAATAGAAAAATGAGAAAGAAACGAGTTTTATTTATTGTAAATCCCGCTTCTGGTCCACGCCATAATTCTGCAGATGAATTTGCTTCTTTAGTTTCTGAATTTGTAGATACAACAATTTTTGATTTTCATATTGAGATTACGCAATATGCACGTCATGCATCTGAGCTAAGTAGAGCGGCCGTGAAAAATAAAATTGATGTTGTTGTTGCAGTGGGTGGAGATGGAACATTAAATGAAGTTGCCGGTGAACTAATAAATACTGAGACTCTTTTGGGAATTATCCCAGCAGGGTCTGGTAATGGTTTAGCTCGCCATTTAAATATTCCATTGGAGATGGGACAAGCCATCTCTGTGATTAATAAAATGCAAATACTTAATATGGATACGATTAAGGTCAATAATATCCCATATTTAAGTATAGCAGGCATTGGATTTGATGCTTTTGTTGCTGAAAAGTTTGCAGGTAATAAGACAAGAGGTTTCAGAACCTATTTGAATATTGTCTCTTCTGAATATTATTATTACAAACCTCAGGAATATAGATTGTTGATCGATGGGAATTCGGAAACACATAAAGCACTGTTTATAAGTTTTGCTAATTCTGATCAGTTTGGCTATAATACCAGCATTGCTCCCAATGCACGTGTTGACGATGGCTTAATGGATATCTGTATTGTTCAGAAGATTCCGCTCTATTCCATTCCATTTACTGCTCCACTTTTATTTATTAAACAGGTGCATAGATCTACTTTCGTTAACATTATTAAAGCCAAAGAAGTGATTGTAAATACCAAAAAAACATTAATAGTAAATATTGATGGTGAGCCTGTTTCGTTAAAAGGACCACTACATTTTTCTATTAATCCTCGTTCACTGAATGTCATTATTCCTTAAAATCAATAGTTATGGCAAAAAAAACAAATCCTATAGGAATTGTCTTTTCGACAAACCCTGATTATAAGTATCAATTTCAGAACGATACAACTCCGGATACGTTATCCCCTTCAAAACAAGATCTACGCGTGATGCTTGATAAAAAGCAACGAGGAGGCAAAAAAGTGACTTTAGTTACTGGATTTATTGGTAAGGATCAAGATCTTGCTGATTTAGGGAAAATATTGAAAAGTAAATGTGGGGTTGGAGGGACAACCAAAGATGGTGAGATTATTATTCAAGGCGATTTTAGAGATAAGGTTATAGAATTACTTCAAAAGATGGATTATAAAGTTAAAAAAGCAGGAGGGTGAGGCTCTGTTTTTTATCAAAAACTCGATTCTGATATGAATACTTAGTATGGGTATTTAAAAACATCTTATTATTTTTGCATCTGACATCTATTTTTTTATTTCTATAGCTATGAAAAAAATAATCGCTGGTTTTCTTGCACTGCTAATGTTATTCCCTCTTTTAATGAACGGGCAAACAAAAGACGGATCTGTAACTGATGATGTTTTAAAGGAGGTTCGTAAACAGTTTGCCAATGAACCTAAGGCTTCTGCTTTGATGAATGCCATATCTAATAATAAGATCAAAGACTTGGCATTGAATAGAAGTTTAGCAGGAAAAATTGATCACTACTTTTCGTATAGGGTCAAATCTAAAGGGATTACGAATCAAAAATCGTCGGGAAGGTGTTGGTTATTTACAGGTCTGAATGTTTTTAGACCTACAGCTATTGCGAAATTAGGAATTAATGAATTTGAATTTTCGCAAAACTATAATTTTTTCTGGGATCAGTTTGAAAAATCTAATCTGTTTTTAGAAGGTATAATTGCTACATCAAATAAGCCACTAACCGATAGAACTGTTGAATGGCTATTGAAGAATCCAATAGGCGATGGGGGGCAGTGGACGACATTTGCTGATGTTGTTACAAAATATGGTTTAGTTCCATCTTCGGTAATGCCCGAAACAAAACATACTGAAAATACGGGTGAATTAACTTCTTTACTTTCCTCAACATTAAGGACATATGGGATGAGTTTAAGGGCAAAGGTTAAATCAAATCAACCTATTCCATTTGCTGATTTACGAGTTGAAAAGGTTAAAATGCTTTCTGATATATACCGTATATTAAGTTATTGTTTGGGCGAACCTCCAACCACATTTACCTGGAGATATAAAGATAGTACAGACAAAATTGTAAATGCCGGGATATTTACTCCTCAATCATTTTATCAAACGATTATAGGTGTTAACTTGAAAGATTATGTGATGTTTATGAATGATCCTTCACGCGATTTTTATAAGCTTTATGAAATTCAGTATGATCGTAATATGGCTGATGGAAGTAACTGGCATTATATAAATTTACCTACAGATGATTTAAAAGAGCTTGCCAAAAAAAGTATAATGAACAATGAGGCACTCTATTTCTCATGTGATGTAGGCAAGCAACTTAATTCAACTGCAGGTATTTTAAATGTTGGCCAATATCAACCTGATCAGTTGTTTTCCATAAAGTTGAATATGGATAAAAAACAACGGATTCAGACTAATGAAAGCTCTTCATCACATGGAATGGCCTTAATAGGTGTTGATACTGATAAAGACGGCAAACCGATTAACTGGTTACTCGAGAATAGTTGGGGCGCAGAAAGTGGTCATAATGGATATCTTACAATGACTGATAAATGGTTTGACGAGTATATGTTTAGATTGGTTGTAAACAAAAAATATATTCCTGCAGAAATAATGAAAATACTTGACAAAGAAGCAATTTTATTGCCTCCTTGGGATCCCATGTTTTCTCCTGAACAATAAGTTCTTTTCATGCTTTATAGAATGGAGTATTGCTATAGGGTTTCGATGCTTACCGGATTAATGATGATGATAAATTAAAAAAAATAATTATAAAACTATGCTTACTATTTTAGGCGAAAATGTAATACAATGGCTTAAACAATTAGGTTGCTCTACTTCAACGGCTACTCAGCTATGGAATATGACTGATTTTATATTGGTTTTAATTTTATCTGTTATTCTATATTATATTGCAAAATTTATAATTGTACGCGTTTTTAAACGAATTGCAGACAAAACTGAGAATGTTTGGGATGATATATTACTAGAAAATCGTGTTTTTCATCGGATGGCTTTTTTGATTCCGGGATTTTTGATTTATGCTTTAGCACCTGAAACTTTAAGCGAATTTGGTACAACAACAGTGCATGTTGTTCATACTTTGACCAGTATATACATCATTTGCATTTTTATGTTTATTATTAACTCGTTTTTCAATGCTGTAGATGGAATATACCAAACATTAGAGGTTTCAAAGTATCGACCTATTAAACCGTATCTTCAGGTTGCATCTATCATTGTTTATGTGATTGGAGGAATTTTGATTCTCGCTTATGTCTTAAACGAAAAACCAGCTTCCTTTTTGGCAGGACTTGGTGCAGCTTCTGCAATTTTATTATTTGTTTTTAAGGATGTAATTCTTGGCTTAGTAGGAGGAATTCAACTTTCTGCAAATGATATGGTGCGTCCGGGTGATTGGATATCAATGCCAAAATATGGTGCTGATGGAACGATTACAGAAATAACATTAACTACAGTTAAAATCAGAAATGGAGATATGACAATTACTACAATTCCTACCTATGCGCTTGTATCTGATTCTTTTCAAAATTTCAGAGGGATGACTGAATCTGAGGGCCGTAGGATAAAACGGTCTGTGCTGATTAATATGAATAGTGTTAAATTTTGTGATAGAGAATTGCTTGAGAAGTTTGGTAAAATACAATTAATCTCAGATTATATATCGAAGAAAGAGATTGAATTGGCTGAATTTAATGCTGGAAATAATCATGATGCTACAGTTTTGGTAAACGGAAAGCGCCAAACTAATCTGGGGATTTTTAGAGCATATCTTGATGCTTATCTTCGTAGTAATCCAGATTTGAACCAATCAATGTCGTTGTTAGTCAGACAACTGCAACCTACAGAATTAGGATTACCAATCGAAATCTACGCTTTTAGTAAAATTAAGGAATGGGTTGAATATGAACGCATTCAAGCTGATTTATTTGATCACATCTTGGCAATAATTCCAGAGTTTGAATTGCAAGTCTTTCAGCGTCCTTCGGGAAATGATGTTAAGAGCTAATCGCCTCTTGAAATTTTGGATTCTGGAAATGAGTTGGTCTGAAATAAAGATAATTTAGTTTTTTCTATTGAATTCGGAAACATAATAATGTAAAGGCGCTAGTAGAAATCCGAAATTAGATTGCACATTAGGTTTGTGATGATCAAGATGTGCTTTCATAGTTGCACGAAGATATCTGTTAGTGTGTTTTTTTAAAATAGGGATGCGTTGGTGAACGTATATATCATGAAACATAAAATAGGCTAAGCCATAGAACATAATGCCTATGCCAAGCCAAAATCGATAATCAAGGCTATGCGTAGACCCTATATAGATTAACAGAATACTTGGAACTGAAAAAAATAAAGCGAACCAGTCATTTAATTCTAATTTACGACCGTCTCTGATGTGATGATCTTTGTGCAGAATCCACAAAAAACCATGCATAACATATTTATGAGTGAACCAAGCTATAAATTCCATAAATATGAAACCTGCTAGAACCAATAGAATAGAATCAATAATATCCATTCGAGTATTTAGTAAAATGGTTTTGGTGTGCGTAAATTTACACTCTGTTTAATTTATGTTTCTCAACCTCATCAAATGCAATTTTAAACCAAACTGTAAAGTCATTAGGTTGTTCAATCATTAATTTCTTTACTTCTTCTAGTGTTAGCCATTTTATACTATCAACCTCCTCATAATTTAATGATGCCTCTCCTGCAAAATCGCCAATAAGTACATGGTCAAACTCGTATTCAGTTAGTTCGTTGTCTAAGTTTGCTTTATATGTAAATGAAAAATATTCTTGTAACTGGCAGGTTATTCCTAGTTCTTCTTTCATTCGTCTGGTTCCTGCTTCAATAATTGATTCACCAGGCCTTGGGTGACTACAACATGTATTGGTCCACAACCCTCCGGAGTGATATTTTGAAAGTGCTCGTCTTTGAAGTAGAAGTTGGTTTTCCTTATTGAAAAGAAATATTGAAAAAGCGCGATGTAGTGTGCCTCCATTCTGATGTGCTGCCATTTTTTCCATTATACCAACTTGGTTGTCATTCTGGTCTACAATTATTACTTTATCTTCGCTCATCTTACTTAAACCAATTATGCTTAAATTTTGTTTAGTTTGTGCTGTATAAATGCCATTACAAAAAGAGAATACTTCTTTGGATTACTAATTCGTATCCTCTTCTCCATTATTTGTTTTGCAGATGTTCGTTTTATCTTTAGAAATAATTCGTAAAAGTAAATATAAGCTACATATACTCCAAAACGTGCACCTGATGGCAAAACACGTATGCCTGATAATCCAGCGTCAAAGTCTTTTTGAATATCAGCTTCTATATCAGATTTAGATTCCTGAGAAAAATCTGATATAGTGATACCTGGAAAATATGAACGTCCTAAACCTGTGTAATCGGCATTAAGATCTCTTAAAAAGTTGATTTTTTGAAATGCAGAACCAAGCTTCATGGCACTGGGTTTTAACTTTGAAAAATTAGCTTCACTTCCTTCGCAAAATACTTTTAAACACATTAATCCGACTACTTCTGCAGAACCTAAAATATATGTTTCGTAATTACATTGGTCATATGTAATTTCTTGTAAATCCATTTCCATACTTTTTAGAAAGAGGTCTATTAAATCTATATCTATATTGTATTTATTTACAGCCCATTGGAAGTTGTTTAAAATTGGGTTTAGACTTATTTTTTCTTCTATCGCTAAATATGTGTCATTTTTAAATCGATCTAATAGCTTTTGTTTATCGTATCCATGGAAGGAATCTACTATTTCGTCAGCAAAACGAACGAATCCATAAATAGCATATATCGGATCATGGAAGCGTTTACTAAAAAAACGTATTCCCATTGAAAAGGAGGTACTGTATGTTATTGTTGTTAATTTACTGGATTGCCTGGAAATCATATCAAATAGATCTTTCATAGCCTATATTTTAGAACAAAATATTTTTAATGAGTTGAGCTGCAATATTTCCTGATATAATAGATGACGGAATTCCTGGCCCCGGTACAGTAAGTTGTCCAGTGTAAACTAAATTGGAGACTTTTTTATTTGTCATTTTCGGTTTTAAAAAAGCAGTCTGTAGCAATGTGTTCGATAGTCCGTATGCATTTCCTTTAAATGCATTATAGTCTTTAGCGAAATCGTTCATCGCATAACTTTTTTTATAAATGACATTTGGGAGAATTGATTGATTTGTTAATATTTCCAAGCGCTTCATTACATTCAGATATAGTTTTTCTCTTTCAGTTTCATTGTCTGATAAACCAGCTGCAAGTGGAATTAAAACAAAAAGATTCTCATATCCTTTTGGTGCTACTGTTGGATCTGTTATAGAAGGAGCACATATATATACAGCAGGATCCTCAGGCCATGAAGGTGTATTATAAATTTGTTGAGCATGTTTGTTAAAATCAGTATCAAACATTAGATTATGATGCTCTAGACCATCTATCTTTTTATTTACACCAATATAAAATATCAAACAAGAGGGAGACATCTTACGCTTTTCCCAGTATTTGGTTGAATATTTCCTAAATTCGGGAGCAATTAGATTTTGTTCGATATAATGATAATCAGCACTAGCTATAATCGCATCAGCTTCATAGAAGACACCATTAGAGATAATTCCTGTAGCCTTACCATTTTTAATGACTATTTTTTCGACAGTTTCGTTATATTTAAATAAAACATGCTTCTCTTTTGCAAGCTTTTCCATACCTGAAACAATCTCAAACATTCCCCCCATTGGATACCATGTGCCTAAAACCATGTCAGCATAATTCATTAAACTATACATTGCAGGTGTTTGATCTCCTGTTCCACCTAAAA
Source organism: Bacteroidota bacterium (assembly GCA_013390605.1). Taxonomy (GTDB): domain Bacteria; phylum Bacteroidota; class Bacteroidia; order Bacteroidales; family Cfx3-03; genus Cfx3-03. The sequence goes on from JACAUB010000001.1 coordinate 1,076,030, forward strand.
ATAATATAGGAAATTCGAGTAGTTTTAAAACACGTGAGTCTTTAAAGAAACGACTTGTGTATTTTGAGAAAGCAGTAAACATATGGAGCTTGAAAGCAGCCTTGAGTAATCGAAGGTCGAAATATTCTTTTATTGAAAGACTTGGTTTGAAGACAAAGTCAGACATTGCTACTTTATATTTTTCTTGACCTTCAGCTAAAAACTGTTTTAAGGCATTTGAAGAATAGGGTTCAAGTATCTCAAAAAGTTTGAATATCTGATTTAAATGGGCTGGAATGGAATGCTTTTCTGTTGAGCTGAAATATATTTGATAAGATGGATCCAATCTTTTAAGTGTGTAAAAATCAGAGACTGCACGACCAAAGTGTTTGAAATGGTTTTCAAAAACGTCAGGCATCCAATACCAACTGGGCCCCATATCGAATGTAAATCCTTCCTTTTCAAACTTTCTGGCTCTTCCACCTGGGTGGCTATGATTATCAAATACGATAACTTCTGAGTCTAATAACGAAATATGTGTAGCTGCGGCAATACCTGAAAAACCAGCTCCAATTACAATCACTTTTTTCATTCGTATTTTCTTTGCTAACTGAGGTTTATAAATCGTTATACTTAGAGATTGACTTTGCTCTGAAAGTAGAATAGCAAGTCAGTCATTAGGAATTGATCATTTTTTAATTGAATTAAAATAATTGTGTAATTGATAGATTTCTCTTTTAATATTCTGGACAGTTGTTTTGTATTTAGTAACTGTAGGATGGGTTAGAACTAAATATAAAAAAACAGCTTAATTGTGTGTAAATCTATCAATAAAACAATATTCTGAATGAATTTGTTTATAGTGAAATGTTAAATTGTTTAAAAAAAATAACAAAACATTAAACATTTCTCATAGAGGTAGTTTAAGTTTATTTTAAAATAAGTATCTTTAGTTCAAGAAAAAGCTACTTTGTTTTATAATTTTATATATTTTTGCAGAAATAAATTTTTAAAAAACTCAGGGGTTTGGTTTTTCGAAAAAATGTATTAATTTTGCAGCCCTTAAATCACGATTATAAAAGAATTGACAATGTACCTGACATCAGAAACTAAGAAAGACCTCTTCCAGCAGTATGGTAAGTCGGATATTGACACTGGTTCTTCGGAAGGGCAAATAGCCTTATTTACCTTTAGAATCAAGCACCTAACCGAGCACCTGAAAGCAAACAAGAAGGATAAAGTTACGCAACGTTCGCTAGTTCTTCTGGTAGGAAAGCGTCGTAAATTGCTAGACTACCTTCACCACAAAGAAATTAGTCGCTACAGAGAGATTATCAAGCAATTAGGTCTCCGAAAGTAATACGCTAAAAAGACATTTAGTGCAAAAAAGGCAATTGGTTAATTGCCTTTTTTTGTATTAATGGAAAATGATTCTTCTCTTAGGATAACTTTTTGAAAATCAGTCATTATTTGTTTATTGGTTATTTATTTTTGATATAATACACCTGACACAATTAAATAATAAGCATCATTATTATGATAGGCATTACAAAAACATTTGACTTAGGTGATGGAAGAACCATCTCTATTGAAACAGGAAAGCTTGCAAAACAAGCTGATGGTTCCGCTGTTGTTAGGATGGGCGATACAATGTTACTTGCTACAGTGGTAGCAAATAAAAATGCAGCAGAGAATGTGGATTTTCTTCCTCTTTCTGTTGAGTATCGCGAAAGATATGCGGCTGCTGGAAAATTTCCAGGTGGTTTTTTTAAACGTGAAGCTAAACCCTCTGATCATGAAGTTCTTACTGCACGATTAATAGATCGCGCATTAAGGCCATTATTTCCTTCTGATTTTCATGCAGAAATTCAAGTTATTATTACGCTTATCTCTGCTGACAATGATGTTATGCCAGATGCTCTTGCTTGTTTAGCTGCATCTGCTGCCATCGCCGTTTCTGATATTCCATTTAATGGTCCTATCTCTGAAGTTAGAGTTGTGAGAACAGATGGAAAGTTTATTATCAATCCTTCGAAATCTGATACCGATAATGCCGATATAGACATGATGGTTGGTGCATCTATGGATAACATCATGATGGTTGAAGGTGAAATGAAAGAAGTTTCGGAAGCTGATATGATTGGTGCTTTAAAAGCTGCTCACGATGCTATCCGTATTCAATGTCAGGCTCAGATTGATTTAGCTGAATTGGTTGAAAAATCGAAAGTAAAAAGGACTTACTGTCATGAAACAAATGATGAAGATCTTCGTAAAGCAGTAAAAGAATTTTGTGCTGATAAAATATGGGCTGTTGCAGCAAAAGCTTCAGCAAAACATGAAAGAAGCGATGCATTTGATGCAATAAAAGCTGAATTTATTGCAACCCTATCAGAGGAAGATCAAAAAGCAAAAGCTGCTTTGACGAGTCGTTATTTTCATGATGTAGAATGGGAAATGGTTCGCGAAGTTGTTTTAACAAATAGACAACGTTTGGATGGTAGAAAACTAGATGAGATCAGACCAATTTGGTGTGAAATTGACTATCTACCAATGGCACATGGTTCTGCTATTTTTACACGTGGTGAAACCCAGTCACTTACAACTGTAACACTTGGCACTAAACTGGATGAACAAACTATAGACCTTCCGATGTTTGAAGGTAAAGTTAATTTCATTCTTCATTATAATTTTCCTCCCTTTTCAACTGGTGAGGTAAAACGTATGAGTGGAATCAGTCGTCGTGAAATTGGTCATGGTAATTTAGCAATGCGTGCGTTAAAGCCAATGATTCCAGGCACGGATGTTAATCCATATACTATTCGTATTGTTTCTGACATTCTTGAATCTAATGGATCGTCTTCAATGGCTACTGTTTGTGCAGGTACGCTTGCATTGATGGATGCTGGCGTAAAAATGATTAAACCTGTTTCTGGAATTGCAATGGGATTAATTTCTGACAATGCAACCGGAAGATATGCTGTTTTATCAGATATTCTTGGAGATGAGGATCATTTAGGAGATATGGACTTTAAAGTATGTGGTACTCGTGATGGTATTACTGCTTGTCAAATGGATATCAAAGTTGATGGTCTTTCTTTTGAGGTTTTGGCTGAAGCATTAGAACAAGCTCGCAAAGGAAGATTACATATTTTGGGTAAATTAGAGGAAACAATTAGTACTCCTCGTGAAGATTACAAACCTCATGTTCCAAGAATTGTAAAGGTTGTCATTCCTCGTGAATTTATTGGTGCAGTGATTGGACCAGGCGGAAAGGTCATTCAGGAAATGCAACGTGAAACTAATTCTACAATTGTAATTGTTGAAGAAGGTGAGTTTGGAATTATTGATATCGTTTCCAATAATAAAGAATCGATAGATGCTGTCAAAGAAAGAATCAGAAAAATTGTTGCTTTACCTGAAGTAGGTGAAGTTTACAAAGGGACTGTTAAAAATATAACTGCTTTTGGCGCCTTTGTAGAAATTCTGCCTGGTAAAGATGGTTTACTTCATATCTCTGAAATTGATTGGACACGTCTTAAAGATGTTGAAAGTGTATTGAAAGTGGGCGATCAAATTGATGTAAAATTGATTGAAATTGATAGTAAGACTGGTAAGTTGAAATTGTCAAGAAAGGTTTTATTACCTAAGCCAGATACCAATTAATCAATTTTTGTTCATTCTCCTCGGGCTTTCCTTGTTGTAAGCCCGATTCAACTTTCTAAACTTTTTATGAGGCAATTAAAGATATCAAAGCAGGTTACGAACAGAGAAACCGCTTCGCTTGACAAATATCTTCAAGAAATAGGAAAAGTAGATCTTATTTCAGCAGAAGAGGAAGTGTCATTAGCACAGCGTATTAGGCAAGGTGATAGAGCGGCGCTTGAAAAACTTACTAAAGCAAATTTAAGATTCGTAGTTTCTGTTTCTAAACAATATCAGAATCAGGGATTAAGTCTTCCTGATTTAATTAATGAAGGTAATCTAGGTTTAATTAAAGCTGCCCAACGATTTGATGAAACACGTGGGTTTAAATTTATCTCTTATGCTGTATGGTGGATTCGCCAATCAATTCTTCAGGCTTTAGCTGAACAATCAAGAATTGTTAGACTGCCACTAAATAAAATTGGTGCGATAAATAAAATAAATAAGGCATACGCTAAACTTGAGCAAGAATACGAAAGAGAGCCTAATTTTGATGAAATAGCAGAAATGCTTGAGATTACAGAAACAGAAGTGAAAGATTCACTCAGAAATTCTGGCCGTCACGTCTCAATGGATGCTCCTTTAATGCAGGATGAAGATAATAACTTATATGATGTTTTGCGTTCCGATGATATTCCTACTCCTGAAAGTGGTTTAATTTATGAATCACTTAAAAAGGAAATAGAACGAGCAATATCTACCCTTACTCCAAGAGAGTCTGAAGTTATTCGATTTTACTTTGGTTTAAATGGAAGCCATCCGATGACGTTAGAAGAGATTGGTGAAAAATTTGACCTGACGCGTGAACGAGTGAGGCAAATTAAAGAAAAAGCCATAAGAAGATTAAAAAACACCTCTAGAAGTAAAATTCTACAATCTTATTTGGGATAACAACTCAAGTCCAGGTCAAGAGCCTGGACTTTTTTTTTACTTTTGTAAATAAAAAATTGAGAATGAAACGTCTTATCGCCCCCTCCATACTTGCTGCAAATTTTCTTGAATTGGGAACAGACATTGAGCTGCTGAATAAAAGCGATGCTGATTGGATTCATGTTGATGTTATGGACGGTCGGTTTGTTCCAAATATTTCTTTTGGTATGCCGATCATTAAGGCGGTTAAAACAATTGCTAAAAAGCCATTAGATGTACATTTAATGATTGAAGAACCAGGTAAATATTTTAATGATTTTAAAGCTGCTGGTGCTGATATTCTAACTGTTCATTATGAAGCTTGTCCTCATCTCCATAAAGATATTCAGACGATACATAATTTAGGGATGAAAGCAGGCATTGCTTTAAATCCTCATACTCCCCTGAATGTCTTAGAAGAGATTGTTCCCGATGTTGATTTGATTTTGATAATGAGTGTAAATCCAGGTTTTGGAGGGCAATCTTTTATTAAAGGGAGTATCTCTAAAATTAGCAGACTCCGAAATATGATAGATAAAACAGGGTCGAAAGCGCTAATTGAAGTAGATGGAGGCGTTGATTTAAATAACGCAAAGATTTTGTTTGATGCAGGTGTTAATGTATTGGTAGCAGGTAGTTCTGTCTTTGGATCAACTGACCCAATGGATACTATTACAAGGTTGAAAAAATGTTGATATTAAAGATTAATAGTTTGATAATAAAAAGTATGCCTATATAATAGAGGTTTGTTTAATGGTTATTCTGTTAAATTCTTTCATTCGTAAATAATTTATTTGTTATAGGTCTAATGGAACTTGCATATTAAATTTACTACAGCGTTTGTGTTTGTAAAACATGCTCGTTTCATAAATATAATTTGGGGTCTTATAATATATTGTCATTATAAATAAAGTGTCGTTTTTAATTAGTATCTAATTATTGGTTTCATTTTTATCGTATTATTGTAAATATTTCGTCAATACTTTTTTTAGATGGACGATTCGGATATCCAAATGGTTTTCCGATAGCAACAAATGCAATAAGATGCCAAGGAGATTCTATGTTTAAGTACGTCTGTAATTCTTCTTTCGCAATCATTGGACCGCTTAACCAACAAGCACCATATCCAAGATCAACAGCCGATAGTAGAATATTCTGAATAGAAGCTCCGGCACTTTGCAGATCAGGATAATTCCTGAGTTGAATAATATCATCGTGGGAGAGGTTGACACTTTTATCTAAATCAGTTTCATGGGGTTTCATTATTAATGCAATTAAAGAAGGAGCATTTTCAAAGAATGTGGAATACCATTCTACTTTGGTTAATTGTCTTTTCTGGCCAATTTCATCTAACCTTAGTGGCAAATCTGATAATTTAGAAATGACTAGTTCTGCCATTTCTTTTAATTTAGATTTATTGGTAATGGCTATGAACTTCCATGGCTGGGAATTATTTAAGGTCGGAGCCAATCCTGCTCTGCGAACCATCTCTTTTAAATCTGATTCATTAACTTCCTCATTTGTAAAACTTCGGATGCTCATTCTTTTTTCAATAACCTGTTTTAGCTCCATTTTATTACTGTTAAAATTGTTTTATAAATATTTACAAGTAAAGTAGTAAATTGTTTTAATATCTTTAATTTTGTGTTTAAACAATTAATGAAATGACTTCAACAATACAACAATTAAATCCCTCTAAGGTTTTTTATTTTTTTGCTGAAATATGCAAAATTCCAAGACCTTCAAAAAAGGAAGAACGAATTGCTCAATATTTAATCAATTTTGCAAAGGAAAGATCTCTTTTTTATGCAGTGGATAAAGTAGGTAATGTTTTAATTAGAAAAATGGCAACAAAAGGGTTTGAACAAAAAAGCTCTGTCGTTTTACAAAGTCATATAGATATGGTTTGTGAAAAAAATTCTGATTATGAACATGATTTTGAAACTGATCCTATCTTACCTTATATTGACGGTGATTGGATTAAAGCAAAAGGAACTACATTGGGTGCAGATGATGGTATTGGAATAGCAACTCAATTAGCCATTCTTGATTCGATGAATATTGAACATGGTCCAATTGAATGCTTATTTACAGTTGATGAAGAGACTGGTTTAACAGGTGCATTTAATCTTGAGCCTGGATTTTTAAATAGTAAAATTCTTCTTAACCTTGATTCTGAAGATGAAGGACAAATTTATATTGGGTGCGCTGGAGGTATTGATACTGTTGCTCATTTAAATTATTCCACATTACCAATTAATCCTGATACTACTTCTTTGAAAATTATTGTTGGTGGATTAAAAGGTGGACACTCTGGCGATGATATAAATAAAGGATTAGGTAGTTCTGTTAAAATACTTTCGAGAATATTGTGGGTTGCTATGAATCAATTTACAATCCAATTAGTAGATATTGATGCAGGTAATCTTCGAAATGCAATAGCAAGAGAAGGATGGGCGATTGTAGCTGTTAATAATGATCAGGTTGCTACATTCAGCTATTTAATTGATAAAATGTTTACAGAGATAAAAAATGAACTAAAAATTACTGACTCAGATGTTTTTATTACGATAGAGAAGGCTGTTTCGTCTTCAGTTGCAATAAAGGATGACGATGCTTTTAAATTGGTTAATGCTTTATCTGCCTGTCCTCATGGCGTAATTGCTATGTCTTATGAAATTGACAACTTTGTTGAGACTTCTACAAATTTGGCTTCTGTGAAAAAGAAAGATTACTATTTTGAAATTACAACTAGCCAACGAAGTTCAGTAGAATCGGCAAAGAAGAATATCGCTTCAATGGTAGAAGCTACTTTTTTACTTGCAGGGGCTACAGTTCATCATTCAGATGGTTATCCTGGTTGGTCTCCAAATGCAGAATCACCAATTTTAAAATTAGCGGATAGTATCTATAAAGAATTGTTCGGTATTGATCCATTGGTATTAGCTATTCACGCTGGATTAGAGTGTGGTTTAATTGGAGAGAAATACCCTGAAATGGATATGATTTCATTTGGTCCAACAATGAAGGGGGCACATTCACCAGACGAAAGACTTAGCATTTCATCCGTATTGAAGTTTTGGGATTTTACATTGGAAATATTAAGAAGAATACCTTAATCAATTAAGTTGGTGCTTTGATCAAGTTTAAGTCATCCTAAATCCTTAATTGATATGATTTCTAGAATAAAGTGTTGAGTGAATAGTTCCTGATTCGCTCAACACTTTTTTATGTGTGATATGTCTTGTGATTCTCTTTGAGACAGATATCTCTATATATAAACTAAAGTAGATGTTCTATTAGAATTTTAAATCCAATCAATATTAGAATGGCACCACCAAGAATTTCCATTCTTTTACCAAGTTTGTGGCCTGCTTTTTTCCCAAACAGTATTCCTAACATAGCAGCAATAAAGGTTACAGATCCAATAATAATTAAGGAAGAATAGATGTCAGTTTTTAAAAATGCAAAACTGAGACCAACAACTAATGCGTCGATACTGGTCGCAATCGACATAGTTATCAAAACCCATATATTGAGTGGGTTAAATGTCTTTTCTTCATCTGGCTTAAGACTCTCGATAATCATTCTTATTCCAATAAGCATAAGCAGACTAAATGCTATCCAATGGTCATAATCAAGTAAGTATGATGAAATACTTTTGCCAGCTAACCAGCCTACTAATGGCATTAATCCTTGAAAGAAAGCTAAAGAAAAAGCAATTTTCATTGCATTATAAAAAGTGATGTGTTTCATCATTAAGCCACTCGATACAGAGACAGCGAAAGAGTCAAAACAGAGTCCAATAGCAATTAAAAGTATTGTGACAAATTCAAGAAAGCTCATAAAAAGGAGTAAAATGCAAAGATAGAAAAGATTTTCAAAGTGTTGGAAGAATTTGGGTTATACACTCTCCAAATCCGATTCTATTGTCTTTTCTTTTTGCATATCCATTGATCGTGATAATATCATAATCTTCTAGAAATTTCCTTGATTTACCATTGGCTAACTGGATTGGTTTAGAACCTCTCCAGGTTAACTCAAGCATAGACCCAAAAGAATCAGGTGTTTGTCCACAAATTGTTCCTGACGCGAAGACATCGCCAATACTAATTCTTGCTCCATTTATTGTTTGATGTGCTATTTGTTGGCAAATATTCCAATAAACATATTTGTAATTTGTTTTACAGAGTGTAAGTGGATCTAAAGAATCCACTCTGAGTTTTGCTTCTAATGAAATGTCATAATTATGAGCACCTTTAGTTTGTAGATAGGGCAGTACTTCAGGTTCTTGACGGGGACCTACAATCCGAAAGGGTTGTAGGGCATCTAGTGTAACTATCCATGGTGACATAAGACCTCCAAAACTTTTTGATAAGAATGGACCTAAAGGTATTTGTTCCCAAGTCTGAAAATCTCTGGCAGCTAGAAGATTTAACAGCACCATGCCAAATATTTTCTCTTCAACTTTCTCTATCGGAATTCTTATTCCGGCATGAGATTCATAACCACTAATAAATGCTACTTCTAATTCGAAGTCGATTCTACGCGATGGACCAAATAAAGGGAACGCAGAATCACCAGGTTTGAATTGCCCTTTTGGTCTATGAATATTTGTCCCGGAAATAAAAATTGATGATGTACGGCCATGGTAACCTTCAGGTAGATGTCTCCAATTTGGAGGCAATGGGTTTGCAGGATCTCTATACATTTTACCAATATTTATAGCGTGTTCGAGACTGCTATTGAAATCAGTAAGATCACATATCGTTATTGGAAGTAACATCTCTACGTCTTCAATAGATAGTAAGATTTCACTTCTCAGGAGATAGTTATCTCTTAATAAAGGATTATTATATCTGAAAAGCTCTGATAACTTTTTTCGGATAGAGCGCCAAACAGGTTGTCCTAATCCAATAAAGTCGTTCAGTGAAGCTCTGTTAAAGATTTCAATATTATCAACACCACAGCCCTCGAAAAATCCATTTTTTGCTATAAAATAAAGGTCGATTACAGTGTCGCCAATTCTGGTAGCTAAATGATTGGAAAATATATTTTTCTTCTTTCTGAAAACACCAAATGGAAGGTTTTGTATAGGGAAATCACTGTTTTGATCTACCTCAATCCAAGAACTGAGGTGAACCGCATTTGCTTCAATCATTTTAGTGTTTTGATTTACTCTATTCCAGCATAGTACCTCATAAACTGAACTCTTTCGTAAGCAGCTGGATTTTGTGTATTCTTAAAACTCATTTTACCTTTAAACTCATTAATTGTTAAATAGCCATTTTTCTCCATCCATTTTTCAAGAGCTCTTAGGATTTCTTCGATCTGTTCAAATCCATTTTTATATAGCGTTGATGCGATCTGAACAGCAGTAGCACCGGCTAACAACATTTTTATTAAAGTATCTCCATCATGAACTCCCGTTGATGCAACAATATCAGTTTTGATTTTATCGCTTAAGATAGCAACCCAACGTAGTGTATTCGCCATTTCCTCAGGTGAGCTAAATGTATTTATCGTATTGATTTTAAGTGTATCGATATTTATATCTGGAGAATAAAAGCGATTAAATAAAACTAATCCATTCGCACCAGACCATGATAATTTTTGAACCATATTAGCTAAGCCGGAGAAATATGGACTTATCTTTAGCGCTACTGGAATTTTAATGAGATTTTTTATCTCGTTCAAAATAGAAAAATAGATATTCTCATTTTGTACTCCGGAATGTGAAACATCAGAAGGCAATATATAAATATTTAATTCAAGTGCATCAGCTCCGGCATTTTGTATCTGAGAAGCAAAAGATGTCCACTCCGATGCAGAAACACAATTGATACTAGCTATTATAGGGATTTTAACAGCTTTTTTACAACTTCTGATCAGCTCTAGATATTCTTCAAGTGCATGAATTTTTGAATAATTTGAAATATAATCTTCAGTTTCTGGATAAAATCCAATATCATTTTTAGAAATTGTCGTTTTAATTTCACTTCTGATTTGCTCCTCAAACAGCGACTTTAGAACGACAGCTCCAGCACCACATTTCTCAAATTCAATTATTTTTTCAACTGAATTAGTTAATCCTGAACTACCTATAATTAATGGGCTTTTTAGTTTTAACCCCATATATTGTGTTGATAAATTTGCCATAGATCCTCCGTTATTCTAATTGATATTTGATTACTTGGTTTAACAAAAATATACTCAAAATTGAGAAATCCAATAAAAAAATGAATGTTTCTTTAATCTAATTTTTTTTGTCATTGAATTTAAATATTGACGTTAAGTATAAAATAGAAGAATAAAAGCAAAAATCCAGATAAACCACTAACTAAAGCTTATCTGGATTTCAAGAAGATTAATAATTATCTATAACTAACCTGACTTTCGCTACAGTCTATAATGCTGCTCAAAAAAAGTCAGAATTAATTATGATATCTAATCAATCTTTTAGTTTCTTAATTGCGTAATCAACAATTAAATAACTAACATATATCAAAATGGGCCATGTCAGCAACCATAAAGTCATTTGAAAATACATAATATCCTCCTTTTGTTAATAAGCGTGAGATTCGTTTTCCAATTCTTTTGAATCTATTTTGTTATTATTAATAGATCTCCATGCGTAGATAATGTAAGCAATCACAAATGGAACCAATAATGAAACATAACTCATTACAGTTAATGTATAGAAGCTGGATGAACTATTTTGAATTGTGAGAGAACTCTGTAAGCTTGCTAATGATGGATAATATGCTGTATTATTTAATCCAGCAACCAAAAACAGTGCGAATACTGTTAAGAATGTCCCACTTCCTGCAAACCAAATACCATTTGTTGTCAATTTGAGAAGAGAACTTAAGATTCCATATAATACCAAAACAACTCCTATTAAAAATAATACCAGAATAATGGGATTGGCAAGTAAGTTGTGAAGATATTTATAGGGTTCCATATAAATTTCTCCCGTAATAGGTCTTACTGCAAAACCACTAATTAGCAGAAGCTTCCCAACAAAGAATAAAAAGAAAATGAGAAATGGAATAGTATTTATTAATAATTGTTTTTTTGACCTATTAAAGATTTCTTCATTCGAAATATTATTCATGAAGTATAATAATGCAATGATTCTTGCTAAGAAGAATACCGCCAATCCCAATGCCACGTTTTGCAAATTAAGAACGGCCTCTAAACCGTGCCAAGGTGTTTCCCAACGCGAGATGGTCACAGATGCCATTTCAGTAAGTCTCATTTTATCAACGGAAAAATTAGCACCAGTGAAAAAGGTGCCTACTGCTGTTCCAATTAAGATAGTTCCTAATGCTCCATTTATAAATAAGAAAATTTCAAAGGTTTTACTTCCCAATATATTATTAGGTTTGCTTCTGTATTCATAAGAAACTGCCTGAAGAATAAAGCAGAACAAGATAGCCATCCAAACCCAGTATGCTCCGCCAAAACTAGTTGAGTAAAACAATGGAAATGAAGCAAAAAAAGCTCCACCAAAAGTAACTAAGGTAGTAAATGTAAATTCCCATTTTCGACCTAACGAATTTACAATAAGCGTTCGCTGTTGTTCAGTTTTCCCAACAGTATAGATAAGTGTTTGACCTCCCTGTACAAACATAAGGAAAACTAAAACTGCCCCAAGAATGGATACAATAATCCACCAATAAATCTGTAAAAATTCTAATGATTGTGTTTCAAACATAATTATTGTCCTCCATCTTTAGGTCCTAATTTAATCTGTTTTGTCATAATACTAATTTCAGCAATTAGCAGAGCTGTAAAGACAATGGCAAATAACCAAAATGTTATTTGAACGGTACCCGTACTGATTTTTGAAACAGCAGCCATAGCCGGCATTAAATCTTGAATTACCCATGGTTGTCTGCCCACTTCTGCTACGATCCATCCGGCTTCAGATGCCAAAAAAGCTAATGGGATTCCAATTATTGAGAGTCGAAGCCAAAGTTTAGAGTGTAATATTTTGTTATTATAGATCATAATTAGAATAACACTAAAGAATATGATAAACCAGAATCCAAGAATTATCATGATATGAAAACTATAAAACGTAAGAGCTACATTGGGGATAGTTTGGTGAACATTTTCAATATATCCGTAACCAAAATATTTAAAATTAGCATCTAATGTCTTTTTAGCATCAGCTGCTTTTAATGAATCTTTTGCTTTAAGAGCGTTTCTATAATCAGCTAATGCTTTAATAGCTGTCTTTCCCATGACCATCTTATCTGATACTGAGACCAAGCCTTTCTCTTTATTCCCTTCTACTAAATCTTTTACACCAGGAACAAATGCATTTGGATTGTTGTATGTCAGTAGTGAAAGCGCATTTGGAATCTCAATTTTCATGTAAAAATCTCTAATAAATTGTTCTTTCTGAGTATTTGATTGAGGCGCAAGTACTCCAAAAGCAACCAAACCCGCTTTTTCTTTTCCCTGGTAAAGTCCTTCCATTGCAGCTAATTTCATTGGTTGTTTGTCAGCTACCTGCTTTGCCGAGGCATCTCCAGTAACCGCAGTATACAAAGATGTGATTAATCCAAAAACAGCAGCTACAACCATACTCTTTCGTGCTAATGATATTTCCCGTTTTTGTAATAAGTACCATGCACTAATTCCAATTACAAAAAGAGCAGCTAAGGTGTAAGATGAGGATATAGTATGCAAAAATTTACTAACAGCAACGGGAGAGAGAAAGACATCCCAAAAATTAACCATTTCATTTCGAGCTGTATTCGGATTGAATCCCATTCCTACAGGTGATTGCATCCATCCATTTGCAACTAAAATCCATAAAGCTGAGAGATTAGTACCTATTGCTGTAATCCATGTAGAGAATAAATGTGCTCTTTTACTTAATTTATTCCAACCAAAAAACATTAGTGCAATAAATGTTGATTCAAGAAAGAACGCCATAATTCCTTCAATGGCAAGAGGGGCTCCAAAGATATCGCCTACAAACCAAGAATAATTTGACCAGTTTGTGCCAAATTCAAATTCAAGGATTATCCCGGTAGCAACCCCAAGAGCGAAGTTTATACCAAATAGCGTCATCCAATACTTCGTTATTCTTTTCCATTCCGGATTGCCTGTTTTTACATATATCGTTTCCATAATGGCAATGATAAATGTAATTCCTAATGTTATAGGAACAAAAATCCAGTGATACATAGCCGTAAGGGCAAATTGTGCCCTTGACCAATCAATTAGTGCATAGTCAAATTGCATCATATGTTATCGTTTTGTTTTGGTGAGTTGTTCAATGACGTATTCTCCTCTCTCTTTGTCATTTTTAAATTTGCTTTTAAGAAAATCTGGGAAGAAGAGAACTTTAAGAATGGCAAACATGATAAATAACTTGATAAAAATAATTAACCATAGCTTTCTACTGGTTTTATTCATTGTAGAAAACCCATCATAATATAGATGAAAAATACTGGTTAATAATGGTTTCTTCATAGTTGCAGCCAAATATAATAAATACTAATCATGATTTATTGAAAGTATTATCTTTTTCATCAAATAACCACCAGAATACCGAATTGTTTAGAGTTTAACAATGAAAATTTTGAAAAATCGTATATTTTAATTTAGACAAATTACAAATAGATATATTTATGATTCGTTTGATATCATCAAATAGTGAATGAAATAGAATTACTAATTCATATTAATTATTTTCAAAATCAATTATTCTCCTGATTCTTTTATAAACTAAAGAAATCAATAGCGCATATTAGCTTCGAAACAAACCAATCAGTTATTTTGTGGCCTAAGTCGTCTGTTTTCAGAAACCAGTTTATTGAAATCCTGGATGATCGATGAAGAAAGTTTACTCTTTTGAATCCATTCTATACTTCCATATACTCCTGCTTCAGTAGGATTGAAGATTTTGAATCCAATAGCTTTAGTTAGCTCAGCTTTTAGTTTGAAGGTCTGGTTCTTTTCATCAATTATTCCAGGACTTTCAATTAAACACGATCCATCTCTTCCTGCTTCTATCCATTCAGTTATCGATTTACCATTAAAATTAAAAGGAATATCATTTTCAAACCAATAACAATTTCTGTCCATTTTTATATTTATATTGAACCATGGGCCTTGAAGTAATACGCCTTCTTTTCCAACTACAATATTATGTTCAAAGGTAAATGATAAGTGCGGTTCTACACGTGTACATTGCAATTGATAATTATCAGCAAAAGCAATCACATTATTTCTGATTATATTTTCTTTTCCATAATGTTGATGAAATCCACCTGTTTTTGTATTGAGAACTAGATTCTTTTCCATCTTAATAAAGGATGATCCTTCATCCGTATATAATCCCCATCCACCATATGAGTATGCGTAAATATCATTGATTACGTTATTACTCACTTCAGTTCCTTCAGACTGACCCAGTGTATAAACTCCAGCCATATCACTTAATAAAGCCCATCCAATGTGGTGGATATGATTATAAATGATTTTATTATTTTTTGCCGGACTATATGCATATCCCCAGATCCATCCTACTGATACTCCTGTATATCTGAAGTCTCCGATATCGTTATGGCGAATTATATTATTTCCACTTTGGCCTATCCAGACACCAACGGCACTTGGAAAGTTATATCCGCCGGAGTGTATAATACAGTTTTCGATTGTAATATTATGTGTAAGTTGTCGTTCATCTTTTGGTATGGTTGTTTCTCCAATTCGTATGCCACCTGCCCCTAGATCGTGAATATAGCAATGCACTGTTGTGCAATTAGAACAACCCTTCTTAAACCAGATACCATATTGACCAGTATGCGCTATTTCACACTGTTCGAACTTTATTTTATTTGCTCCGTTTATCATTAATGCTGCGTCTACAGATGAAGCGGATTGAGCGGGCTCAAACCCTTCCTGATGAAGTGTATAGTTTGAATATAAAAAGCGCAAACCTTTAAATGTAATATTCTCAATCAATTTGTTATTTTGAATATCACCCTCGATAATTAATAGCTTATCTAATTTTGGAAGTGCGATAGTAGTTGTTAGTTTCTTTTCAGTTTGTGAAGGAATATATCTTAGTATTTGCTTATCCAGATACCATTCGCCAATAGTATCTAATGCAGCAGGATAATTTTCAAGATAAAAACGAGTTTGCTTTTCCAGAGGATTCCAAGGCTTCATTTTTTCTCCCTTTGTAATATACTCTCCGTCTCCATTCCCTTTTTTTGTTAAGAACCTGATCATATTGTCCCATTTGAAAAATGCATTAAATCGAACATTACTTAATTCATCAGGGGATAGTTCTTTTAAAGAGATATAGGCCTTTTTAGGAAAAAATAGATGTTGGTTTGCTGTTTTTTGTTCGTTGTTCTTTTCAGCAATACTCTCTTTTATAGAATCAAGACAAAAGAAGCCTTCATTGGGTGTCCTTGCTTTTGTAGCGCGATGCTCATTAATATAAATATCAAAAAGTTCGTTTTTAAACTGAGGAATGTTTAATGTCCATATCCTATTGTTTAATTGGGTAGGTTTTATTTTACAAGCACCTGAAATAACTGGTCTTTCACCTTTTCCTGCTTCATATGAAATGGATAAATTCTCATTGCCACTATCTTCATATGTGAACAAAAGAGGCTCATTTAATTCATATATCCCTTCGTGAATTACTACTTTTATAGAACCTCTTGTTTTTGAACTAATAAAAGTTCTTATCTTTTTCTGGGCTTCCGCAATTGACTTGAAAGGGTTCTTGATACTTCCATCAGGTTTAGTCGACCCTGTTTGTGTGATATGTAAAATAACTGTTTTCGGGATAGAATCTGTAAGGACATTATAGAAGTATTCTCCCCTTTTAATGTTAGTAAAATTGGATGCTATACCTCGTTCAGTATAGAAGTTTAATGATAGAAAGAATATAGAGAGCACAAATCTTGTAATAGTATTTATTTTCATGACTATAAGGAATAAAGAAATTATTAGGTGTCTTTGTATCGGACAGATAAAGATACACACTCTATTATTTTAAATCAAGTCAAAAAAATGGATAATATTTGTTTTCTCCTTACGGGAATTTATATAAATCAAAAATATAAGGATTGGAATGCTTTGGTATCTATATAATAAAAAAAACGGCTTCACCTATTTAAAGCACACTAAATCTATCAGGAAGATGTTAGTGCGCTTTAAATAAATAAACCCGTTTTATAAGGATATTATTAGTTATATTGATTTCTTTCAGATGAGCCTTAAATTTTGATTAATGAAAGCAATTACCAACTTCCACTGGCACCACCTCCTCCAAAGTCGCCTCCTCCAAAGCCCCCAAAGCCTCCTCCATCGCTATCACCAAAACCACCTCCACTATTACCGCTTCCACCGCCAAAGCCACCCATAAATAAGAATGGCCAGATAGGAACGTTATGTCCGATCGAGTGATGATTTGAACGATTTCTAAAACCTCTCATTACAATAAAACCCATAATAATTAAGATAAGAGGCAAAATGAAAACAGGTTTCTTTGATTTCTTTTTTGAGGCTAATGAGTTATCTTTATATTCACCAGTAGCGAATTTCATTACATAAGTAGTACCAGCTGTAATCCCTGCGAAATAGTCTCCTTGTTTAAAGGCAGGAACCATAATTTGGTCGACAATTCTTTTACAAGTAGCATCTGGGAGTACGCTTTCCAGTCCATATCCGGTTGCTATAGCAGCTTCACCTTTTCCCTCAGCTGTTTTCGGTTTTATCAATATGACAACGCCATTATTGTATTTTTTTTGGCCTACCGCCCATTTTGAACCAATTTGTTGTGCCATATCATTTGCCGTAAGGCCGTTAAATGACTTTACGATGACTATAGCTATCTGGTTACTTGTACTATCGTTAAATGCGTTTAATTGATGTTCAAGTTGCTGAGATTGATCAGGGGATAGGATGCCTACCAAGTCGTTTACTAAACGAGGGGGATTGGGTTGTTGCGGAATATCTTGAGCTGATAAATTGAGAGATAAAAGTATAAGCAAAAGAATTCCTGAAATATTTTTAATCGTTTTCATGACAGGTCGTTTAGTTTTCACCGAATGAAACTTCATCCGGTAGCTCATTAACATCATTGGTTTTGTGTGGAAAATGTTGCTTTAATTGTGTTCCTGCTTTTAAAATTGCTTCTGTGAGCCCTTCTGTAAATCGCCCCTCTCTAAATTGATTGAGCATAATCATCTTTACATCATCCCAGAAGTTTTCAGGAACAACCGTATTTATTCCAGAATCTCCCAGCACAGCAAATTTACGATGGTCAACTGATAGATAGAATAAAACGCCATTACGTTGTTCCGTATTGGTCATATTCAGTTTTTTAAAGAGGTAAGCCGCTCTTTCACGAACATCCCCCGGACATTGATTTTCAATGTGCACCCTTATTTCTCCTGAGGTATCAAGCTCTGCCATTTGAACAGCTCTTAGGATATCTTCTTGTTGTTCAGGACTGAAAAAATTCTTTGCTGAAGTCGACATCTTTTAATAATCTAGTATATATCGAAATAAAAAAGAGAATACTCCCCCTAACATTAAGTTAAGGGGAGTTTAGTACCAATATTAAAACTTGATTTTAGGTGCTTTTGCAGCACCCTCCTCAGCTTGGAAGTATCCTTTTTGCTGAAATCCGAACATCCCGGCAAAAATATTACGTGGAAATCTGCGTACAGCAGTATTGTAGTCCATCACAACCTCGTTAAACTTCTTGCGTTCAACAGCAATTCGATTTTCAGTACCTTCAAGTTGAGCCTGAAGATCCAAGAAATTTTGATTCGCTTTCAGATCAGGGTATTTTTCCATAACAACCATTAAACGACCTAAAGCAGACGAAAGTCCATTTTGTGCACCCTGGAAATTTTGAATCTGAGCTGGGGTTAATTTGGTTGGATCTACAGTAACTTGTGTTGCTTTGGCACGAGCATTAACAACATCTGTCAATGTGGATTTCTCAAAATTGGCATATCCTTTTACAGTTTCTACCAAATTCGGGATGAGGTCGGAACGGCGCTGGTAAACATTTTCTACTTGAGCCCATGCTTGTTTTGTCCCTTCTTCACGATTAACCAAGCCGTTATACATGCCTGAAATCCATGCAATCATAATGATCACAAACAAAACAATACCTGCAATAATAATAATTGACTTTTTCATTTTTCGGTTTATGTTTAAAAGACCTCACCCTCAATGTTGTTTTTTATAAAAGGTGATATCAGGGTTTAGTATTAGAGTAAATCAACACTACGTTTAATAAAGGCAGTAAGATCCTGACCTTTTAATAAATTCTGACTTAGAAGTGCCAGGTCAGTAATCTGCTTTGCTAATTCACTTTGTTTTGTTGAATCAGATTCAGATGCAAGTCTGTTAACCAAAGGATGATTTGCATTAACAACCAATGAATAACTTTCTGGCATATTGCCAAAACCAAATCCACCATTACCTCCACCAAGAGCACTCATTTCACGCATACGACGCATGAATTCATTTTGAGTAATTATTGCTGGCAGATCACTAGCACTTAAACTTTCAAAAACAACATGAAAACGTGCTTTATCAAGGTTCTGTTCAATGATCGGTTGTATTTTTTTCTTATCATCCTCACTTAACAATGAAGGTAATAATTCTTCCTTTTCAATTAGTTTTTCAATAATATCAGCATCGACACGGGCAAAAGTTGTTTGTTCAAATTTTTGTTCCAATGTATTCATAAAGTGTTGATCAAGGATACCATCCATTACCAAAACATCGTATCCATGTTCAGTCGCAGTTTGAATATAGCTGTGTTGTTCTTCTGTATTCGTTGTGTAAAGATAAACCAGTTTTTTATTTTTGTCTGTCTGATTTTCTGTAACTGCGGTTTTATATTCATCAAACGTAAAATATTTACCTTCAGTATTCTTGAACAGTGCAAATTTTACAGCTCTTTCATAGAATTTTTCTTCTGAAATAATTCCATATTCAATGAATGTACGAATATCGTCCCACTTTTCTTGAAAGTCTTCACGATTAGCCTTAAATATTTCTTCAAGCTTATCTGCTACCTTCTTCGTGATGTGGTTTGAAATTTTCTTCACATTCGAATCACTCTGTAAGTAACTTCTTGACACATTTAAAGGGATATCCGGCGAGTCAATAACTCCATGTAAGAGTGTTAGAAACTCTGGAACGATACCTTCTACTGAATCTGTTACGAAAACCTGATTTGAATAGAGTTGAATTTTATTGCGTTGGGCCTCGAAATTCTTTTTAACCTTTGGGAAATATAAAATTCCTGTAAGGTTGAATGGGTAATCAACATTAAGGTGTATATTGAAGAGTGGTTCTTCAAAAGTATAAGGATAGAGTTCACGGTAGAAGTTTTTATAATCTTCATCAGTTAACTCAGAAGGTTTCCTCCGCCAAGCGGGATTTGTATTGTTGATAACGCGTGGTTTTTTAACCTCTTTCGTCTTATCATTACCATCTTTATCCTTTTCGCCTTCAATAGGCTCCCAAGTAGATTCTTCGCCAAATCTGATCGAAACGGGTAAGAACTTACAATATTTTTTTAATAGTTCTAATACACGATTCTCTTCTGAAAACTCTTCAGAGTCGTCTGCAATATAGAGTATAATCTCTGTACCACGATCACTTTTTTCCACTTGAGATGTCTCATATTCAGGACTGCCATCACATTCCCATTTTACTGCAGGTTCATCTTTGTACGACTTTGTAATAATTTCAACTTTTTTAGCCACCATAAAAGATGAATAAAAGCCTAATCCAAAGTGACCAATAATAGCATTGGTTTCTTCGTCCGTTTTTCCTTTGAACTTGTCGAGAAACTCTTCAGCTGATGAAAAAGCAATCTGATTGATGTACTTTTCTACTTCGTCAGCAGTCATACCAATTCCTCTGTCAATTACATGAAGTGTCTTTGTTTTCTTGTCAAGTTTTATTTCTATTGTCAGATCTCCAAGCTCACCTTTTACTTCACCCATTGAGGCTAATGCCTTTAGTTTTGTTGTTGCATCAACAGCATTAGAAACTAACTCACGTAAAAAGATTTCATGATCCGAATAAAGGAATTTCTTAATGATTGGAAAAATGTTCTCGGTCTGAACGTTAATGTGTCCTTTAGCCATAATTATATTACTTTTTGATTTTTTATACTATTATCAAAGGATGTGCCAGCCGAGTAGGGCTGCCAATTTGTCGTTAGGAGTTTCTTTTTTGAATGATCGTCATTATTGCTCAAATCACGATCTTTTCAACTTCGAAATGGGTTTATATTTATCATACACTAGTAGAAACCGTATGAAAACAGTTACTTTTGTGAAAAAAACAATGAAAGAATTCGATTTGGAAGGACATGAATTTATTGCTTTAAATCAATTGATGAAATTGCTGAGTTGGGTAGAGTCGGGAGGTGAGGCAAATCTATGTATTGATAATGGTGAAGTTATCGTAAATCAGAACGTAGAACTTCAGCGTCGTAAAAAATTAAGACATGACGATAAAATTGAATTTAATAATCAAATAGTAGTTATTAAATAGCTTCTGAATAATATCGATTAGATACAGCGGAAAAAGTGTAGGTCCTGTTATTCTTGATCGGCTTCTAATCTTATAAGTAACTCTAATTCTTGTGTACTTAAGTCGCCGATCCAGGTTTCTCCAGATGCAACTGTGAGGTTTGCTAGTTCTTTTTTATTAGTATGCATTTCATCAATTTTCTCTTCGATTGTTCCCTTATTGATTAATCGATATACCATTACATTGCTTTTTTGGCCTATTCTATAGGCACGATCTGTTGCTTGATTTTCAACAGCAGGATTCCACCAAAGGTCGTAATGGATAACATTTGTTGCTTTTGTTAAGTTTAACCCATTTCCACCAGCTTTGAGTGAAAGAATAAATACTTTATGCGACTTTGAATTTTGAAATAAATCGACCATTTCGTCTCTCTCCTTTCTAGTGGTACCACCATGAAGAAATAGTGGATTTTCTCCTTGATGTTGCTGAATAAATTGCTGTAATAATTTCCCCATCTCTTTATATTGAGTGAAGATGATCGTTTTTTCATTATTATCATCAATATTATCCAAAATATTAAGTAATAATTGTAATTTACCTGATGCTTCAGGTTTTAATTCACCTTGTTTTAAATATTGATATGGGTGATTACCAATTTGTTTTAAAGTCGTTAGTAGTTTTAATACCAACCCTTTTCTTTCAATTCCTTTAGTCGTTTCAATTTGTTGAATGGTTTCATTTACCATCTTCTGGTATAATGCAGCCTGTTCTGTTGTAAGATTTGAATATTGGTTGCTTTCAATTTTCTCTGGAAGATCAGATATTACGTTCTTATCCGATTTTAGTCTTCTCATGATAAAAGGTGCCGTTATTTTTTTGAAAATATCTATCTTTTCTTCATTGTGGCTATCATGAATAGGACGGGCAAATTCTGTTGAAAAATATTTATATGATCCCAGATAGCCTTTATTAATAAAATCAAAAATACTCCAATATTCGGACAATCTGTTTTCAACAGGAGTTCCTGTCATGGCAATTTTAACATCAGCTTTTATCTTTTTTATTGCTTTTGTTTGGGTAGTATTATTGTTTTTTATATTCTGTGCTTCGTCAACAACGATAGCGTACCATTTTGTCTGTTCTAATTTAACCTCATTGCGAACCATTCCAAAGGAGGTAATTACAACATCTTTATTTTCGAAATTAAATGATCTATCTTGGCCATGAAATACATGAACAGACAAACTAGGTGCAAATCGTTCAATTTCTTTCTCCCAATTTGTAAGCAATGAAGTTGGAACAATGATCAGCGCCTTTTTGTGTTCTAAAAGATTTTGATGTTTAAAATGAAGCAGTGCACTTATTACTTGTATCGTCTTGCCAAGTCCCATGTCATCGGCAATGATACTTCCCAAACCTAGTTGGGCATTTTTAACGAGCCATTCAAATCCTTTAATTTGATAAGGTCGTAAAATTGCTTTTAGTTTCCCTGGAAGGTCTATTTTGTCGACTTTCATTAAATCATGAAGCATTGAAACAACCTGGGGTTCTAATTTGACTCTTTTTCCATCATACTGCTCTGAGAGGGCAATCTTGAAAAGATCATTATTCGTTAATACTTTGTTTGTATCCAGATTTTCAAACATAGCATTAATATCTCCCTGATCTATCAAAACATATTGATCATTGATTTTTACTAGTCCGGATAACCCATCTACAAGATTATAGAACTGTTGAGGATTTATTGTTTCATCGCCAATTGATATCTGCCAATTGTAATTTAAAACAGTATCAAGTCCAAGTAACGATTGTCCAATATTATACCCTGCCTGACTTTTTATGGATAGTGATAATTGAGGTTTTACAATCGTTTTTAATTGCTTAGGTAGTAATATTGTAACTCCTAAAAGATTGATTAATGGGATGATAGTTGTAATAACTGCTGTAAAACTTACATTTGAAAGTATGATATTCTTTTTGCCATGGCTTGAAATAATGATTTCTAGCTCTTCAAAATATTGTTTGATAAGTTCTAGATCATTAAGTAATTCAATACTTTCGTTTTTAAATTGTGGGGCGGTTAAAAATTGAGCTAACTCAATTGGAAGATTTGTTTTATCACTTTTTGATTGAACTAATACACTTATTTCAAATCCATCAGGATGTTCAGTAACCATAATTACCGGAGCGTAATTGTTTTTGCTCAGATTAAAAATACTTAGCCACTGTCCAATTTCTATCGGTATCTCTTTGTTTTCAAATTTATTAAAAAAAGCATGTTTGGGGGTAAAGAAAAATTGGCTTATTGTGCTACTCATGTTCATATCAGGAATAGCGGATGCTCTTTGTTGAATATAGTAACCTAAGAACAGCGAGCAAAGATGATTAAAGGGGTTAGAAAACTCAAGATCTCCACCATTAATGGGATTCCTTGCTCTAACAGTTATGAAATTATCAGGGCAGAGATCCTTTAGTGATATGGCAATCTCGTTAACTATTTTTTCATTACAAGCTGGAATCCATCTTATGATATAGCTATTTTCTTCCAAATCAATAACTTGAGGTAGGATGGCCGATTTTGTTAATAACTCCATACAAAAGAGACGTACTTTTCGGAGGAAAATAATCTCAATACTACACTTTTCAAGATGTTTATCTTCAAGTAAAACCAGATGTTTTATAAAATCTTTTAGATTTAAAAAGACAATATCATCGTTTCTTCCTTCATTGTATAATTCAATGTTTACAAATTCCAGCCAATAGTTAAGATTAATTTTGATTTTATTATATCGAATCAATGGATTTAAAGTGGACAATTCTGTTATTGCGTTATTGCCGGTCTCTAATAGCCCTTTTTGATATACCTGTAAAAGGATCTCTTTAAAATCATAATTGCAAAAAAGTGGATCAGGCCTTAATAAACTCACTATTTTATCTCCAAGCTGAGGAATAATAGAAAGATCAATTGACTCGATTTCAGTTAGTAATGGTATCGGCTTGGCTTTTGCATTTGGTTCCGTCAAAAGGATCCCCAATTTCATAATTTGTCCAACATCTTCTCGCTGGGCAATGTTTGAAGTTAGTTGTTTTATAATGTCCAGATTATGCAAATCAAACAGCATAAAAGGATTTTCATCTAACTTATTTGCCAGAACATAGATCACTGCAGCCTGATGTTTACAGGGTGTTTTCCAGTCCGGACAATTACAACTCATACTAAAATCATTTGAGGTTTTAGGGAACAGGTGGATGTTGTGTTTAAGTGCAAGTGTATTTAGCTCGGCAGGGAATTCTTTATTTAGAATTTTTGAGAGCAGGTCAGGATTGTTTTTTATTATTTCTATTAATGTTAATCGCTGTCCTTCTCTTAATGTTGAGACATCTATTTTTATATTATACGGCGCTTTTCTACCTCCTTTAACTTCAGCAGTTATTCTATTACCTCGAATGTTTAACGAATCTACAGCTCCATTTAGAGCATATATTCTTCCTCGTGTAAGTCTAAGTCCAAAGTCATTTTTGTCTAAAACTTTTAACCATTCTTTACCACACCAGGTTTGTCCGTATTTAGTCATTCTAGTTTTATTAAAAGTTAAAACACCATATCTGTTGCCATTTCAGTGTTTATAAAAAAAAGGATAAAGCCATTCAGTATAACTCGAATGGCTTTATTATTTAGGTTCGTTTTAGAACGATTTTAAATCATTTATAGTATAAAAATAAATTGAATTAAAATAAACAATGGTACTAATATAGACACAGACCAAAGCATATATCCAAAAAAGGATGGCATTTTTATACCATCTTCTTCCGCTATTGCTTTAATCATCATATTAGGCGCATTACCAATATACGTAATAGCTCCCATAAATGAAGCCCCGGCAGTAATTGCAATAAGAGTAGCGGGCAATATACCTGTCATAAATGCATGTGGAGCCATTCCAGCGGCTGCAGCAGGTGCTGCGGCTGTATTGAAAAAGACCAAATAGGCAGGAGCGCTATCCAAGAATGCTGATAAGCCTCCTGATAGCCAGTAATACATGCCATTAATAGGGTGTCCATTAGCAGAAAGACTATCGATAATAAATTTCATGGGTCCCTCTGTTCCTGCACGTAACATGGCAATTAATGGAGCCATACACACAAAGATAGCCGCAAATATTTTCCCTACTTCCAGTATTGGATGCCAGCTAAATTGATTTGCAATACGAGTTTCTTTACGGGTTATTTTTAATGAAATAAATGTAATGGCAAGCATCGCTAGTATTTCAATTAATTCGCTAAGCGGCATTGGAACATGATATACATAAAAAGCAATACCCCAATCTTGACTTGATGCTAACACTGAAAAAATTACGCCAACCAATAAAATAAGATTCCATCCACCTTCAATTTTGAGTACTGTCTTCGTTTTCGTAACAGGTCTTTTTGTCTCTTTTTTATAAAAGTAGCTATCTATTATGAAATAAAGCACCAATAAAATACCACAAGCAAGAGCTGTTGGAGCTAATAACTTGCTAAGTGGCCAAAAGAATGGTACTTTACTGATAAAACCCATCAATAATGGTGGATTACCAACAGGAGTAAGTGAGCCACCTATATTTGCAACAATAAAGGTAAAGAATACAATTGTGTGTACTTTGTAGGTACGCCATAGGTTTGCACTGATTAGGGGGCGTATCAGAAGCACAGCGGCTCCAGTGGTTCCCAACCAGCTTGATAAAATGGCACCAATTAAAAGAATAAGTGTGTTTAATCGTGGATTTCCTATAAGCTCTCCTCTAAGCTTAATCCCTCCGGTTATGGTAAATAAAGACAACAATAAGAAAATGAAAGGCAAAAACTGTTCGAACATAACCAGAATTAAACTATAAAGACTAATTCCGAATCCTTGTTTAATCGCAAGTCCTATTAATACAATAGCACTCCAGATAAATGAGACTTTTCCATAGTGGGCACTCCAAAATTTTGGAAGTATTAATGGGAAAATAGCAATAGATAAAATCATTCCTAAAAAGGGGAGAGCCCACAAAGCCGATAATGTAGAACCATTTAATTCGAAAGAAGTTGAAATTGATTTGGAAACGCCTTCGGGTACTGCAGCAAATAACGGTTGAATTAGGCTTTGTAGTATAATAAACAGAAAGATTAGTATAATATTTTTTTTCATAATCAGATGTTATTCATTGAGTTTATTGATTTTTAAATGATCGGTAAAATTAGTGTTTTCTGGTGGTACTAAAAAATGAATTTTGTTCTAAGTGTTACAATTATTTTGCTGAAATAATGATTTTAAATGTAATTTTATTCTGGATTTCTAGCCTATTTCTTTTCGATAGATTCTCTATGCTTTTTATAAGTAATATTTATAATACAAGTAAAAATTGTAATTCCGTAGGCTGTTTGATAAAATAAATTACATTTGAATAGTAATAACTCAAATGGAATATTAAGCGATTTGAAGAATGGATCAAATTGAACAAGAGATTTTAAAAGGAATTCAATCTGGAGATCAAAAATCTTTTGGTTATTTAATTCAGTTATATTTTAATCAGATTACTCTTTATGCTCAGAGTATTGTACAGGACCATGAATTAGCAAAAGAGATTGGTCAAGATGTTTTCCTGAAAATATGGGACATGCGCAGTACTTTAGAAATCAAAACATCATTTAAAGCTTTTGTATATCAAATTACACATAATTTATGTATTGATTATCTTAGAAAAAATATAGTAAATAATAAAAAAATGAATGTCATATCTTATGATGATCTTGAGATGCGACTTAATGTTTTTGAATTAGAAGATCATGATTCTTTTTTCGATAAGCTATTTTCTGCTCAGATGGAAGACGCTATTAATAATGCAGTACAAGAGTTACCTCAGCAATGTCGTGAAATTTTTATACTTAGCCGTTACGAACAGCTTTCATATCCTCAGATCTCCAAACGATTAAATATATCTTTAAGCACTACAAAAACACAAATGGTCAGAGCTATGCAAAAGCTTAAAGATTCGTTGAAAGATTTTTTATAGGATAATCAAAATTCTTGTAGACCGAAACCTGACTTTTTACGTCTTAGATGTAATAACAAACAACTACGACAAGTGAAAAGTGATTTATTTGAAATTGATGATTTAATTATTAGATACTTATCTGGTGCTACTTCTCCAGAAGAGAATTCAATTCTCTCAAGTTGGATAAAGGAATCAGCAGATAATCAATCATATTTTAATTCCATTAGAAATATTTGGCTGGCAACATCACAAACAAATCATGTTGTTTCTATAAATACTATAAATCCGGATATCATTAAACGTGGTGATGCCGACGCAGAAGATGCATTTGATGATGAAGATGATTCAGAAGAGGAACTAGCTAACAGGCCATCTGTTTTTATAAGAATAATAAGGGTTGCAGCAGTTGTCTTAATTGCTCTTACCATTGGGGCACTTGGAAATCAATATTGGATCAACAACCATCAAATAGCATTTACTGACCGTAAAATGAATATTGAAACCACTTTAGGTTCAAGAGCTGTCACAACTCTTCCTGATGGTTCGAGAGTTTGGTTAAATGCGGGTAGTAGACTTGATTATAACCTTGATTTTGGTCAAAAGACAAGAATAGTAAAGCTGATCGGTGAAGCTTTTTTTGATGTGAAAACTGATTCATCTAAACCTTTTGTGGTAAAAGCAGGGAAACTTGCGATTAAAGCATATGGAACAGCTTTTAATGTAAAAGCTTATCCGGAAGAAAACTCGATTACAACTACTCTTGTTAGAGGTAAAGTTGTTATTGCAGGGAAAGATAATTCAGATAAAGATTTCGCTATAAACTTAAAGCCAAATGATAAAGTCGCTTTTTATAATGATAACTCACAGCGAATAAATGCATTAAATAAGGTTCATGATTTGAATAACCAAGCCCAACAATCTGTTCCTGTTCTCTTGAAAGATATCAATGCAGTGAAAGAAGCAGAGATTAAAACTGAATTATATACCTCATGGAAAGATGAACGCTGGGTTATTGAGAAACGTGATATCGAAAGTTTGTTAAGTGATTTTGAAAGAAGGTATAATATTAAGATTCAGATCGGGTCGGACGAAATAAAGAAATATCATTTTACCGGAACTCTGCAAAATGAAACTATTGAGCAAGTGCTTGTTATATTGCGTCATACAATTCCTTTGAAATATAAAGTTGAAAAAGGACTCATTACAATTTCAGAAGACGAAAGACTTGAAAAAGAGTTTAAGTCGGCCAATATAAATATTGAGAATTAATAAATTTAAAGTAAATCAAAGTTGAAGAAGATGAAGAGAATCTACTATTAAATGAAAACGGATTAGAGTATGGAACACCCCAATCCGTTAGTTCAAGATTTGTTTAAAATTACCCCTTGCCGAGGGTAATTCGTCCAATTATAAATAATTAAACACAGCCAAAGATAAATAAAAAATGGCTTTTGTTTTATGGTTCTATTAATTGCACCTAATTATTTTTTACAAACTTGGACTCCTTCCAATTTGAAACTATCAAATAGCTGAATTTGCACATTAAGGTTGCTAATTTTATTGCGTTGATTGGTGTTTTCTTCCTTCTTCTTACTGAGGATGATTCTTAAGCGATTATCTTTCTTCTCAGGTTTTTCTGATCTATTTTAAAGTTCAAGCCTACACAGAATTAAATTGTAAATAAACAGATTATTCACTTTAATAATTACCCTATGGGAAAAGTTTCCTTTGTTACTTAAAACTGATGAAGGCTTAGAGCCTCAGTCTGTTAGTTCAAGATTTGTTTAAAAATACCTCTTGCCGGAGGTGAAACGTTCAAAAAAATAAATAATTAAACACATGAAAGATTATGAAAAAAAATCGTAATTGGAACTCCGTCTATTTACCTAAGGGGTTCAAACCTTTACTATTAGCCATGAAATTAACGATACTATTAACCCTGTTGTTGTCCGTAAATGTTTCAGCAAGCGTTTATTCGCAAACATCGAAACTGGACCTAAACATTAATAATCTGGCAGTCAGAGATGTTCTGAAAATTGTGGAAAGTAAAACGTCATATCGTTTTTTCTATTCCGACGATTTTAATGCTCTTGATAAAACTGTTTCCTGCGATTTGCACCAAGCTTCGCTCGAAACGATTTTGCAAAATGTATTGCACAATACACAAGCAACATACACTAAATTGGAAAATAATGTTATTGTTATTTCTCCTTTTTCAGCACAACAACAAAATAAATTAACAGGGACAGTAACCGATGCCTCTACCAATGAACCCATTGTTGGAGCAATTGTTTCAGTTGAAGGAACAACCATTGGTGTACAAACAGATGTAAATGGTCATTTCTCTCTTAATTTACCTAAATCTAATGCAGTAATAAAGGTTGCTTTCATGGGATATCTTTCTGAAAAGATAACATTGAAAGGTCAAACAAAAATTGATATAAAACTAACTTCTGATGTTAAGCGTTTAGATGAGGTTGTTGTAGTTGGTTATGGTACTGTTAGAAAAAGAGACCTGACAGGTACTGTTAGTTCTATGAAAACAGAAGAGCTTGTAAAATCACCTGCTGGCAACGTTATGGAAGCCGTTCAAGGCAAGATTTCAGGAGTAGATATCATAAGAAGTAGTGGAGCAGCTGGTGCCGGTATTAGTATTACTGTTCGTGGAAATCGTTCAATTAACGCTGGAAACGATCCATTGTATATTGTTGATGGTATTCAGTACTCAAATATTCAGGATGTCAATCCTAATGATATTTTGAGCATGGATATTTTGAAAGATGCTTCTACTACTGCTATTTATGGTTCACGTGGTGCAAATGGAGTTATCATCATTACAACAAAAAGAGGTTCTGAAGGGAAAGTGAAAGTTACTGCAGGTACTTATTATGGTATTTCTGATATTGCAGGTTATCCGAAACCTATGAATGGAACCCAATTTGCAAATTTGAAAAGACAAGCATACAAAACCAACGGTATTTGGAATTCTACTGCTGATGATTCTAAAGTCTTTACTAGCGCATCTGAAATTGCAGCAATTAATGCAAATACTTCTACTTACTGGCCTGGGCTTATTTTGAATCAGGGATCTCAGCAAGATTATGTTGTTGGTGTTTCTGGTGGAACAGATAAGACTAAAGTCTATTTCTCTTTCGATTATTTTAAAGAAAAAGGGTTATTGAATAATGATTTCTCAAACCGTTATACACTTCGTCTGAATATTGATCAAACTATCTTCAATAATTTCAAAGTAGGCCTTGAAAGCCAATTGGCTTATTACGATCAGAATCTACGAAATGATAATATTCTTACAGTAGCAAATAAAGTACTTCCTTACTTTGCACCTTATAATGCTGATGGATCATTACCAAAATATCCAGGAAACGGTAATCAGGTCAATCCATTGATGGAAGAGATTTCAGGTTCTTATATTAATCAAAATAATATTACACGTATACTCTCAACAGCTTATGCCGAATGGAAACCTGTAAAAGGTTTAACTATCCGTTCAAATTTAGGTGTTGTTAATGCAAGTACACGTAATGGTCATTTCGAAGATGCAAACACAATTAGTAGAGCACTTTCTACAGGTTCATTATCTTCTGTTACCAATACAACCCAAACTGATTTAACATGGGAAAATATCATCACTTATCAAAAGAAATTTGGTGACCATTCTTTAAATCTTATGGCTGTAACCAGTTATTTGTCTAACCGTAGCGATAATTCATCTGCTTCAGGTACCGGACAATTATTAGCAAACCAATCTTTTTATGCTTTGCAGAATAATCCTTCAAATCTTGCTATTTCAAGTAATTATGTTGGTAGCAATATGGAATCAGGAGCGTTTAGATTTAATTATTCTTTCAAAGAAAAGTACTTACTTACTTTTACCGGACGTGAAGATGGGGCTTCTGTATTAGCTCCTAAGAATCGTTGGGCGTTCTTCCCATCTGCAGCAGCAGCATGGAGAGTAATTGACGAGAAGTTTATGAAGGGTATCCCTGTGATTAGCGATCTTAAGCTAAGAGGTAGTTATGGTGTAGCTGGTAACTCTGCTGTTAAACCTTACCAAACACAAAGTGGCGTAATGTTAATTCCTTTTGCATGGAATGACGTAGCAGCCTTAGCTTATGGACTACAACCACAAATTGGAAATGAAAATCTTAAATGGGAGTTGACTACAACACAGAACTTTGGTATTGACTTTGGTATTCTAAAAAATAGAATTTCAGGTAGTGTCGATATTTACGATTCTAAAACTAAAGATCTTTTATATTTACAACAACTACCTACAACGTCAGGTGGACAGTCTATGCTTAACAACGTTGGTAAAACAAGAAACTCAGGTATTGAAGTTTCTTTGAAAACAATCAATATTGAAGGCAAGGATTTCTCTTGGTCATCTAATATTACTTATACCAGAAATAAGGAACGTATTGTTTACTTACCAAATGGAAGTGATATTGCGAATAGTTTAATTATAGGAAGTCCTGTAAACTCATTCTATGACTACCAGAAGATTGGCATCTGGCAGACTGTTGATGCTACTACTGCTACAAGTTATGGTTATAAACCAGGTGATATAAGGGTTCTGGATGTTAATGGTGATGGTAAAATCACTGCTGTTAATGATAGAATGGTTGTTGGTTCAGCTGTTCCTCTTTATAGTATTGGTTTTAACAACGACTTTAAATATAAAAGTTTTGATTTAAATGTCTTTGTTTTCGCAAGAATTGGCCAGACTTTCGTTTCAAGCTATGCATTAAAATATGAGCCTAATGGTATTGAAAATGGTGCAGTAGTTGATTATTGGACACCAGATAACCCCACAAACGCTTATCCTCAACCTGATTCTAAAATTTCAAGAGCTGCGCTACCATTTGCTACCACGTTGGGATATAAAGATGGATCGTTTGTTAAGATTAGAAATATAACCTTGGGTTACACTCTTCCTTCTACTTTAGCTAAAAAACTTCATGTAACATCAATTCGTTGGTATGCAAGTGCTAAAAACTACTTTACTTTCTCTAAAGTGAAGGATTATGATCCTGAAGGAGGTGGCTCTTTCGAACATCCGCTAACCAAGCTCATTGTTACAGGGTTAAATATTGAATTTTAATTCAAATTATTCTTAAAATATTAAAGATCATGAAAATATTAATATATACGTGGATTTTGGGCTTATTTGGGTTAATGGTCCTTGTCTCATCATGCGAAAAGAAACTGGACGAGTATAATCCCAGTGGATTAACTGCGTCTACTGTGGTTACTAAGGCTGCCGGTTTTGAAACATTAGTTAATGCTGCTTATTCTTATGATAGATTCTGGTATGGAAAAGAGGAAGGGGTCAGCGTTTCAGAAATGGGTACCGATATATGGACAAGCGGTTCAGGTGATGTCTACCCACAGCTTACTCAGTATAACAACCTTCAGGGAAGTAATACTTCCTCTTTGAATTTGTTATGGAATAATTTTTATGCTGCAATCAATCTTTGTAATACAGGTATTTCTGCTATTTCAAAAGTTACAGATTATACTGCAGCTCAAAAAGCAACGCGTGAAGGTGAATTAAGATTTTTACGTGCATTCTATTACTGGCATATTGCAGAAACCTGGGGTGGTGTTAATTTTACAACACAACCTACTTCTGGTGTTGTTACAACTGCAAATAGAACTCCTGTGGATACTATTTATAACCAGATATTTACAGATTTAAAATTTGCTGTTGCAAATTTACCTGCAACTACCACAGATTATGGTAGAGCTACTATTCCTGTTGCAAAAGCATTCTTAGCGCGTATGTATTTAACCCGTGGCATGAATGCCGAAGCTAATACCTTAGCCAGTAACGTAATAAAGAATTATGGTTATTCTTTGTTACCAAAGTTTTCTGATCTATGGAGCATGGCGAATCTGAAAAACAAAGAGGTTATTTGGGCTATCGATTATTCAACTAATCTGGCAAATAATGACCTTACCACTTCATCATATCCAAATGGTCATTCACGTGGTTCTAATAATGATCATCTTTTGTATCTGATGGTTTACGACCAGGTCAATACAAGTACATTGATTAGAGATATCCCTTACGGTCGTCCTTTTAACCGTTATATGCCAACTCTATCGTTGTTAAATCTTTTTGATGATGTAAATGATTCAAGATTCAGTGGCTCTTTCCAAACTGTTTGGTTGGCTAACAAAGCTAGTGGAACTGTTAAAATTGGCGACACTGTTGCTTATTGTCCAAAAGGGACTATCCCTGTTGCTCAACAAAGTGCAAAATATAAAACGTATGATTACGCCAAGGTGTATGGTTCAACCGGAGCTCCGATTCAAAATAAGTTTTATATCTCTCTGTCGAAATTCCTGGATCCTACCAGAACCAGTATTGCTGAAGCACAGAGTGCTCGTGACGTTTTTGTAATTCGTTTGGCAGAGATGTATTTAATAGCAGCTGAAGCTAAATTGAAATTGAACGATAAGGACTCTGCAGCATACTATATTAACCAAATCAGAACCAGAGCTGCTAAACCTGGTCGTACTGCTCAAATGCAAATAACTCCTGCGCAGGTAACGCTTGATTTCATCTTAGATGAAAGGGCCCGAGAACTATGTGGAGAGCAATTGCGTTGGTTTGATTTAAAACGTACTGGTAAGTTAATAAGCCGTATTAATACTATGAATCCTGATGCTGCTAAATATATCAAGGATTACCATTTGGTACGACCAATTCCACAGACACAGCTTGATGCGGTAACCAATAAATCAGTCTTTACACAAAATCCGGGTTATAACTAGAATAAACATTTTTTCGAATTATCCATTTGATAAATAAAAGTTAATTTTCAAAAGGATAATTGACGGAATACTAATTCATAATATTGATATTAGGACAGTTGCTTTTCATGAAACTGGTGCAAACCAATGGATTGAAAAGCAACTTTTTTTATGGAATTAAGTATTTATTTTTCAAATCATTTTCTATTCTATATTTGAGGTGATTTAGATAAAAAATGAAATACATTTAAGTACTATCTTATTTAGAAACAAATATTTAATATTCACAAAGCAAGAATTTTCATAATGTTTTGTTGCGATAAAACACACAGCGAGAGTGAATTTTGAATTGCTAAAAGGTGCCGGGCATGGGAAAACAACAGTTTTCTGCAATTTCAAATATTGAAAAAAATAATAGCCTTTTTTAACAGGTATCTGAAATAGTGAATCAGAAGTTTTGTTCCAGCGTGTACTATTAAAATATAAAGCTTGAAATACTACCTTATAACGAATCCTATATGTAGCTCATATATTCGGGATCTATAGGGGAGCTGTACGGGTAATGTACCCCTATAGGGTAGAGAACGGGTACAGATCCCATACAGAACGGGTAGAGAACGGGTACAGATCCCCCTAATTTTATAAGCAAAATATGCCAAGTTAATCTTCAATATGGGAGATAAATGAAATATTTGAAGATCCTAAAAATTTAAAGAATTTAGAGAGATTAAAGCTGTTATTGGATTAAAATGGTTTCAACTATTTGTTAATCCGAATAGGGTTAATTCCACTTTTCAAAGGTTTGCTTAGCCCTTCCATGATAAAAAATCCTGTCAGGTTTTTAGGCAAGGAAACTTCACCGGTTATATTGTTCTGCTTGTCTTTTTTTAGCTTTAAACTAATTGTACCTAAACGATGAGGCATAGTGCCTTCTATCCAATTCAATTGTCCCATATGAGGCTCTATTCGAACTGATTTGAATCCAGGTTCATTAGGTTTTATTCCACAAACTAATGATAAAAAGTAGTAAACAGGCGATGCGCTCCATGCATGACAATCTGACCTTGTAGGGTCTGGTTGTTCTGCAAAAGTAGTCAACCCATTATCTAGCATTTGTTTCCATGGGTCAAGCATCTCCAGATAACCTTCAGATAATCCAGCCTTTTCATTTGCCTCGGCTAAGTAAAACCTGAAATAATATGAACACTGGGCTATATCTTTTTCATTTAGAATCTTTTTCATGACAACAGGTTGCAACTCTTTGGCGATCGTATTTGTGAGAATCGCTAATATATTTGCATGTTGGCTATAGTTGAGCTTATCAGGTGTATCTGCTAATAATCCTCTTTGTTTATCAAAACATGTTTTATAAACAGCAGATTTAATGCTTTCGGCCAGTTTTAAATATCTTGTAGCCGGGTCCTTGAAATTATAGGCATTTAAAAGTGTAGATGCTTTTTCAAGTGTATATACGTATTGCAGGCTAATTATTGAAGAATTGCTCGTATTAATTCCGGGAGGAGTACCACTATTCCAGTTTTTGTAGTTTACCCAATCTACAAAATTCCACCACTCCATCCGTCCCAACATTCCGGTTGAATCGATTTTCGATTCGTACCAATTTAGAACATCCAATATGCCTGGAATCATCGACTTTGTAAACGATTTATCTTCATTCATCATCCAATAATCATGAACCATGGTTATCCATATCAATGAAAATGGAGGGATAATCTGAGTTACATAACCCGGATAACGGCTTTGCGTTAAACCAAATGGCATATGAGAATCATGTAAGGATGCCACTGCATTTTTCATCATTGTAAAATCGCCCGAAACATATGAAGATACAAGATTTTGGATTCGTGTATCACCTGCATATTGAAGTTGTTCGTAGTAAGGACAATCAAAAAACGTTTCACCAGCACACAGTCGTTGTGTGCGCCATCCCACATTCCAGATATCTGTGAGCGCAGAATCATTACACTTAAATGTTGCCTTTTCAGTCAAAGGATAGCCTGTAAAAATGCTATAGAAATCAATAATGGTCAATGGTTCATCTTTGGTTTCAATCTCTAGCTCCAGATACCTGAACGTGCGCCACCATAAAGTCTGATAGGTTCTATTTTCACCACCGTCAGAAATGATATTATCTTGGGTTCCGACAATTTTCTTATTATGAATTTCATTTCTATTTCCCTTTTCAGATTTGTCGTTGACCAAACTTTCGGCGTAAGTGAGTTTTATTTCACTATTTTTTCCTTTTGAAAACTTCAATACCGGATATGCATTTGTAAGATTGTTCTGATCGAAAAGGATTTTGATTTTAGAATGCGAGGGTATTGTTATCGCTTGTTTTCCAGTAAGGAAATTTTCAGGAATCCCGGGTAAGTCAGAACGTCGTATCTGTATAAATCTTTGGGGCTTTTCTTCTATTTGCGGAATATCACGTGGATAAAGTATATATTGTGATGTTTCGCCATATTCTTTAAAACTTTTTAAGGGTGTACCATACGATAATTCTTTTGCCTTCTTCCAACTTGAATCATCAAATGATGCTTGTAACCATCCCCATGGATGAGATTCGCTATTAAATCTTTCTCTTGGACCGACAGCATAATACTGCGGAATTCTTACAGGAAGCGAGGTATATGCCGAATCTTTTGATATGTGCCAATTTTTATCTGTATTAACGATACTTTCAGTAGAAGTATTTCCTTGCAAAATAAATCCGGTTTGGTTGGTGAATTGGGCTACAGGACGTTCTTCTGCAAAATTCCAAACGAGAGCCGTAATTATATTCTCTCCTTGCTTTAGATAAGGTGCAATATCAAAACTATCGAAATGCCATTTAAGTAAATCACCTCTTTCTGGTCCATTCGATATGTATTTTTCATTGACGTATAGTTTGTAGCGATTATCAGCTGATACATGAATGATGAATTGTTTTGTCTCCGAATTCAGGGTAAAAGTCTTTCTGAAAAGATATACGCCAAACTCATTTCCTGAGATACCCGGACAAGTTATCCATTTAGCCTGCCAGGGCTTATTCAATAGATCAGAATTTATGTTTTCGGTCGATTGTGCAAATGATTTAATACTTGTCAAAATGACAACTATTATTAAGAGCAAATGTCTGTATTTTAGTTTCATAAGTGAATGATTTTTAAATGAAGGCTTTATAGAATTCGTATGGTAAATTTATTGTGGTGTTTGAAGTTGCAAAACATGCTCGTTTCATAGGTAGAATAATATAAATACTGATATTTATGTGGACTAAAGATATGTGAAACGTATAAGCCATGCCAAAAAAGGACAATTTAAATGATAGTGAACTTATTTCTTTTCTTATAAGAGCAATAAACCAGAAAAATGAAGATTGAATATATTTGGATAGATTTCAGTAATAAAAGTAGTTCCTTTTTGTCTTTTTTTAGAATATTTCAGAATTATTTTTTTGATTTAATAAATCGCTTTTTTTATTATTTGATAGTACAAGTAAAATGAACTTTATCTTTGCAGTGTAATAAAGAAAAAGAAATGCCTTTTACTGCTTCCCGGAATTTAAGAGCCCTTTATTTTGTTAAAATTGCCAAATGGATGAATTTGGTAATGCCTATCATCGTTTTATTCTATAAATCAAACGGACTCTCTATGCGTGAGGTCTTTACGCTACAAGCAGTCTATTCGGTTACAATAATGGTACTGGAAATCCCAACAGGATATTTTGCAGATATACTTGGTAGGAAACGAAGTATTTTGATTGGAGCATGTTTGGGATTTGGTGGTTACCTCATTTATAGTTTTTCTTATGGTTTTTGGCAATTTGCTGTGGCCGAAACTATTCTGGGTATCAGTGCCAGTTTAGTGTCGGGAGCCGATTCCGCTATGCTCTATGATACGTTGGTTGCTTCAAATCGATCCGAAGAGTATACTCGTTTTGAAGGTAGGGTTAGCTCTATTGGTAATTTTGCTGAGGCGCTGGCAGGAATTATTGGTGGACTGATTGCCGTTATTTCACTTCGTACACCTTATTTTGTGCAGACTATTGTTTCGTTAATTGCCATACCCGCTGCTCTTTTTTTACAAGAACCTCCGGTTAAATTGGCTCCCAGAAAGCCGGGAGTTAAAGATGTGATCCGTATCGTTTTAAAAGCTATTCATGGTGATGTAAAACTAAAATGGAATATCATTTTTTCCTCAGTAACAGGAGCATCCACATTAACGATGGCTTGGTTTGCACAGCCCTATTTTAGCAAAATTCATTTACAAGTTGAAGGTTTTGGTTTTGTTTGGGCTGCTTTGAATCTGATTGTGGGATTTGCGGCCTTTTATGCCTGGCGAGTTGAAAAACGGTTTGGCCCAGGAAAGACAACACTCTTTTTTACCCTTACATTGATTGCATCGTACCTTTTGCTGTCTTTCGTAAATTCTTTTTACGGATTATTCATTTTGGCAGCATTCTATATTGCCCGCGGTATTGCTACTCCGACTTTACGCGATTATATTAACCGTATTTCTGTTTCAGAAGAAAGGGCAACTATTTTGAGTGTACGAAATTTTGTGATCAGGCTTATTTTTGCTACACTGGGGCCTTTATATGGCTGGTGTACTGATCAATATGGATTGAGTCGGGCATTGTTTATTGCCGGAATTGTTTTTGGATTGCTTAGTATTATTTCTCTATTTTTCTTTCTGAAATATAAAACCTATAGCGCTTGATTAATTGATTTAGGTATTCGTTGTTTTTAACGAAGCGAGCAATCTGCTTATTAAACAACACTATTTATTGATGAATTTATTACGTTGTTTGAAATAGCAGATCCTTTCATTCGAAAAAGCAAGAGGTCAGACATTTATTTATTGATGTCGTAAATGGAAAGAAAGTGATAATTCTTTTAATACTTTGGCGATAATAAAGATGACAGCGAATGAGAAAATAATAGATGCACCACTTGGAATGTTAGCATAATAAGAGATAATTAATCCACTAAACGAGCCGAGACATCCAAATAACACCGAGAATCCAATCATCTTTTTAAAGTCTTTTGTGAAAATATTTGCTGTGGTTTGTGGTAATGTT
The DNA here is from genome assembly GCA_013390605.1 of Bacteroidota bacterium. Classification (GTDB taxonomy): domain Bacteria; phylum Bacteroidota; class Bacteroidia; order Bacteroidales; family Cfx3-03; genus Cfx3-03. Next base: position 1,115,063 of record JACAUB010000001.1, read on the forward strand.
AAAAAGCTGATTACCAAAATAATTCCAACGACACGAATACTAAGAACAATTGTCAATGCAACCATAATCAGTAAAATATTGTTGAAAAGCATTACAGGTACTTTATGGGCTCGGGCAAATTCCTCGTCAAAAGAGATATAAAGGATAATGCGGTAAAATATTAGAAAGAATACAACAATGACCAATGTGTTCAAGCCCATTAAAAGCAAATCGGTGGTGTTTACGGTGAGTATGCTTCCAAAAAGGTAAGTCATTAGATTAGGTGAATAACCTGGTGTAAGGAATATAAAAATGATACCTAAAGCCATTCCCATCGACCAAAGGATGCCAATTGCCGAATCTTCGCGAACTTCTGTCTTTTTAGAGATATATTCGATACCTAACGCTGATAGAATGGAGAAAACCGCAGCACCCAAAACCGGATTAAATCCAAGATAATAACTAATTCCAATTCCCCCGAATGATGAATGTGTGATTCCACCGCTGATAAACACAATTCGACGGGCTACAATATAGGTCCCTATAAATCCGCAGGCAATACTTGCCAATAACGCAGAGAGAAAGGCATTGTAAAAAAACTGATATCTGAATAGCTCTATAATTTGTTCCATAAAAGGCTTAGTGATGATGATGTTCAAGAACGGTATGTGGCACATGTCCATGCGTAATAATCTGGATCGGACAGTTATAATCAGCCAGTTGCTCTTCTGTAATGATGTTTGATTGATGATAGTGTAGTTCACGGTTGACGCAGGCGATCGTCTTTACATAACTCGCTATAGTGCCTACATCATGCGAAATAATGATAATAGCCATCTGTTTATTTAAATCGTGGAGTAATCCGTATAGTTCATGTTCAAATTTATTATCAACAAACGAACTGGGTTCATCTAAAATAAGTAATCGGGGTGATGATATTAGTGCCCGACAAAGAAAAGCGCGTTGCATTTGGCCACCTGAAAGTTCACCAATTGGCTTTTTCTTTAGATGTGCTATTCCTGTTTGTTCGAGCAGTTCGTCAGCTTTCTGTTTGTCTAATTTATTAAAACTAGTGATGAGTTGGTTTTGACTCATCAATCCGGAAAGAATAACATCATAAACAGTGATTGGAAATTTACTGTCTATTTTGTTAATCTGAGGAAGATATCCAATGAAATTTCGGGTGTTTACACAATACGTTATTTCTCCCTTAAGGGGTTTTAGTAATCCTAAAATAACCTTAACAAGTGTGGTTTTTCCACCTCCGTTTGGACCGATAACGCCAATAAAATCGCGATCAAAAACCTTCATGTTTACATCAGAGAGAACAATGTTTTTGTCGTAACCAGCTGAGAGATTCTTTAATTCTAGTAACTGTTCCATCGTTTCTTATTCGCTCATTTCTTTTTTCAACATTGTCCCCAGTCGATACATATTATCTAACCAATCGGGAGCCATATGGTCAAACTGAATCAATCGGGCCCCTATTTCTGTTGCAATGGCCGATGCATTTTTTGTATCGTATTGTTTTTGAATAAAGATGACCTTGATGTTATCTTTTCGTGCCAAATCAACCAAGTTAAAAAGATAACTGGCTGTTGGTTCTTTTCCGGCGTATTCAATCGATATCTGGTGAAGATTATAATCTTTGGCTAAATAGGTAAGTGCAGGATGATAAACCATGAATTTGCGATCTTTTAAAGGAGTCAATTCAGCCTTCAGTGTCGAATCAAGTTTGTTCACATCTGCTATTAGTGCTACATAATTTTTTGTGAAATTATCTTTTTCTGCTGGATCATTTTGAATGAATGCGTCAAGATAGTGTTTGGCTTGAATTTTAACCTCCTTAGGTGATAACCATATGTGAGGATCTATACCAGAAGCATTATGTTTATGCGTTTCAATTGCAGAATGGCCGGCTTGCTCATTAGGATGTAAATTACCTTCAAAAGGCTCTTCTTCTTTTAATACAGAACACCCATCACTGGTATTAATGATTTTTAGTTGTGGATTATTCTTTGCAATGGTTGCCATCCAGGCTTCTTCAAATACGATATAGCCAATTCTAAAAAATAATTGAGCATTGGCTAATTCCTTCATTTGCGATGGGGTAGGGTCGTAATCTGAATGTCCCATTCCTGGTGGAATCATCACTTCAACCTGATATTTGTCACCAGCAATACGTTGTACAAAATATTGTTGAGGAAGAATACTGACAAAAACAACAGGCTTTTTATTTTTGTCTGACGTCACGTTTTTGCATCCAATAAAGCCAAATATAATAAAAGCAATTACTAAGAGAAATGAAAAATATTTGTTCATGCGTTTATACTATTTTATTAGGCTGATAGAATTTTTATGATTTAGAATAAATTGAGTTCTTATATGTCTTTTAAATGACATATAAGATTTTGAAAATTTCTTTTGTCAACTTATACAACGCTTAAAAATAAAGAAGTGTCATTGAATTTCGTTTTGCATAGAAAACTATTTCTGTAATTTGTTTTAAACAAGAGATAATACAAAAAAGTTTTAAATGCCAGAGGTATTTAAGTTTCCTAACGAAACAGTAACAAGCTTTTCTTGTGTAGGATCATCATCATTTCTTAGACGAAGTGAAATTTGTAAATGTAAATTATAGATACTTAATTCGGTCTCTTTGGACATGATCTTTCCTATTTTCAGTATGTCGGAGTTAATAATTCCATCTCTTCTGGTCGACTCTGCTCCAAATATTTCGTCTTTCGACGTTGTTAAAAACGATTGGTCGAACTCCTGAAAATAGTAGATGTTCGCAATTTCTTCAATACTAATCACCTGAAGGTTTTCTATTCCTTCCATATTTAGTGTAAACCATCGGTGTACATTTTCGTCAATTAAACAACGGTTTAGCGAATCACGTTGAAGAATCCGGGCACAGTTGATAATAGCTCTACCATAAAAGTTGTTTTCGAAAGAGTATATTTTGTCATGCGTAATAGCATAGCGAACACTCATTCCTCCAATGATATTACGGAGTTTTGGAAAGTAATGGTAGGCATTATACACACGCAATATGAGTGCGAAGTTTGCAGCAAATAGCAGAGCATGTAGCGGTGTAGAAAAAATTAGAAAACCGCCATCTCCAGTACTAATAAAGTTTCTGTTTATGCGTTTTGCATCATATTCCTGGAAAATATATTTATGATTTTTTAGGCAAAGATCAATAGTGGAAGCAAAAAGAGATTTGAAGATAAAAGGTATCAACGTCTGTTCAAATTCCCCATATGTGCTATATTGATAGATGTCAATACCGAGTACTGATCGTTCGTTTATGTTTTTATAATCTACATACTCATGTAATAACTCGCGCAGGTCAGATTCATCAGGAATGATATTCGTTTTTTCAAAGATGATACGTTCGTCGTGCGATGAAAGAATATGTTGGATTTCGTCGTGACTAAATATTTTTATTGGCTTGGCCATGATAATAGTATTTTAAGAAACTGGAATCAAAGATAAATATTTTAGATCTTATTCCAAAGATGCCAAGCGGTTTCAGCTTGCGTATGGAGCATTAACAAACCATTTAATGTTTTCGCTCCTTTTTGTTTAGCTTTCTTTAACAACAAGGTTTCCTCGGGATTATAAATCAAGTCGAAAACAAAGTGATCTGGGCCAATTGCCTCATAAGGAAGAGAGGGACATGCATCGATATTTGGGTACATCCCTAGTGGGGTTGTGTTAATAATCAGGCTGTTTTCTTTTATGAGGTCAAATGTTACATCTTGATATGAAATTTGCTGTGGGGTAGCAGGAGCTCTTGATACCAATTTATAATCGATACCAAGATGTTCTAGCGCATATAAAACAGCTTTAGCTGCACCTCCATTTCCAAGCACAAGTGCTTTTTTATAGTCTTTTGCTTCTTTTAAACTTTCAAGTACACCATTAAAATCAGTATTAAAACCTTTAAGCCAAACATGGGAATCTCGTCGTTCTACTTTTATTGTATTTACAGCTCCAATCTTAAGGGCGATATCATCAATCTCTGAGAGGAATGGAATTACTTGTTGTTTATAAGGTATTGTAACATTTAAACCATGGATAGAAGGTTCAGCGAGTAATAATTGGGGAAGAAATTCTATAGTTTCTAATGGAAATAATTGGTAAACAGTATCTTTAATATTTTCTCTAGCAAACTTATTAGAAAAGTAACCTGGCGAAAAGGAGTGGGAGAGAGGGTAACCTATTAATCCGAATACACGCATACTCTTTTTTTTATAATCAAAAGACGCTGCTTGATTTATAATCTAAGACAGCGTCTGATTTAGTTCTGTGATTTTTTAATTCAATGAAGAATCCAAAAGAGAATTTAATTCAGGTGGACGAAACCGTTCTATAAATTCAATAATTGCTGGATTTGACTGAAATGCAGGAGAATATTCAAAAAGCTGTTCCATTGAATCGTAATCTTCCATTAGCGCTTCAGTTAGAATAGCAAAAGCTTCATCGTCCTGTAAATTATTTAAGTAATAATCAAACATTCGATACTTGAAGTCTGTAGAATCTGAATGATGCTTAAAACCTATTTGCAATATCTCTATAGCTTTAGAATAGTTTTTTTCTTCGGCAAATGCATTAGAATAATCAAGCCAAACATCAGGGTTTGTCGTGTCGCATGATACAGACTTTGCATAACATTCTTTTGCTTTAGTAAGCTCCCCAATTTCCATATATTCATCGGCCAAAAGATACCAGGCTTCTCCATCATTTTTAGCGATTTTAACCGCTTCTTTGAAGCAAACAATAGCCTCTGTATGATGTCCTTTTTCACTTAATACACATCCTAACCCGATTCGCGCAGCCGACACTGTAGGATCAGATTCTATAGCTTTACGATAGAAGTCCTCGGCATTTTCAAGTTGACCCAATTTTTCGTAGCATTCGCCAATAAAATAGTAAGTCATCTCTTCAGGAGTCTCATATTTAAGCGACTCCATATATGCTTTTAAAGCTTCTTCATATTTTTCGAGTGCTGTATAAGCGGTGCCTTTATTGATGTAAGCGTTTACAAAGGTTTCATCAATAGCTAATACAAAATCATAAGCATCAATGGCCTTTTCATAATCTGGAATTGACGAATAGATGGACCCTAA
>JACAUB010000001.1:1120279-1280577 GCA_013390605.1 Bacteroidota bacterium
TCTACTGTTGTAAACCATTCAAAACCACCTGCTTTTAGAAATACGTTACCCATTAAAGAACTGATCTTATTCGTGAAACCTGGGTTAAAACGTCCTGAGAAGGCTGTTGAAGTAGAAATAGCATTTTCAATTACTGAAAAATAATGTGAGCCACCACGGTCTCCTCCATATAGTGTGTTAGAAACAGCACCAGCAGTGTAGTAACCAGAACCGGTAATACGTAAACGTACGGTTTCGCTTAACTGCTTGTCAAAACCAATTTTACCAAGAAATGATGGATGATGTTTTCCATCACCTGCACCTGCAACAGGTGCAACTTTTGCAACGTCACCTTTAATTTCACCATTGGTAACTCCAAAAACACCAATAAATCCATTGTGTTGAACATCAACTTCTGCACCAATTTCAGTTGCAAATCCATCCATGATGTAGTTTTCAATAAATGGATTATAAATTGAATTTCCATTATCTGACCTACGGAAGTGTGCATCACCATAATTTATTTCCATATGTCCTACTTTTAAAGTAGCATATTTCATGATGTTATCAAAGAATGCACTGTGTAAAAATGGGAGTTTATCGAATTGAATAAATCCACCTTTTACCCATGTTTCATTGTGATGGCGTGATGAGAGATACATTGTTAAGTTCAAATAAACACCATCTTCAAGTTGAGTATCCAAGAAGAGATTTGCATTTGCTGTATTAAAACCAGGGCTAAGAGCAACCAGTTTATTTTGATCAACACCACTTACCAGTTTTGGAGCAGCAGTATTGGTTTCTTGTAGGCTCTGCCATGATTGGGTAAAAGCTCCGCCCACTTTTAGTTTAATTCCATTAAATTTTAAGGTGTCGACCTTAGGATTCTCAAATACATTGACTCCTCTTTTGTCGTAAGGACGTATCTGAGCAAATACAAGGCTGCTCATAAATAAGGCAGCAATAAGAGTGAATAATAATTTTTTCATTTTTTTCTTTCGTTTAATTAAAATTGTTTTTGGCTTTTTATTTTGGTAATGATGTTACTTTACTGTAACATCAAATTTGATGGTAATTGCATCTCCGGTTTTCATAGTACCTAACATTGCTGTTGGAGGTTTCATTTTGAAATCAGTCATTTTGAGCGGAACACTGCCAATAAATTTGTAAACATTTTCTCCAGTAATCTTTCCGGTCGTTTTAAAGCTTATCTTTTTGGTAACACCGGCCATGGTTAAATTTCCGGTTAATGTTGTTTCAATATCTTTTCCAGTAATCCTTAACGGTGTTGCTTCTGATAATTGAAAAGTAATCGTAGGATTTTGATCAGCATTAAAAGCATCATAAGTTTTGGTATCCATCAACCCTTTTCCACTCTTAATTGAGCGAACTGGTATTTTTACTACAAGTGTTTGAATCTGTTTTGAACTGTTTATTACTAATTCACCACTTGTTTGTTCTACTTTGCTTTCCCAGTCATGGATAGTTGAGGTCCCAAAAATAGTCACGGTTGAATTTTGAGGAACTATTTTCAGGCTTTGTGCCTTTACGACACTGGCAGTGGTGAACATAATGCCCACAAAAAGCCATATAGCATACTTTGATAATTGTGCTTTGTACATTGTCGTTTTATTAAAATTGTTGTTTTTGGTTATAGGTGTGAGTAAATACGGTAATTAAGCATTGATTTACTCGATTGCAAAATTAACAATGATTTGTTAAAGATGTTTATTATTTGAACTTTTTTTTTAATATTTTTACTAATATTTTCGATATTTGTTGTAAAGTGTTGGATTACAGTATTTAATAATGTGTTTTGCTTGCAAATATATGGAGACTAAACGATAATGAAATTAACTAACATTTATTACTGTTTTATAAAGTATTATAAAGAATTATTGATTTAGGTATTATTATTATTGATGATTGATTTATTTAGAATATTATTAAAATAAAGTCAAATATTAAAAACAGTTTAATTTATTGAAATTATTTTGTGCAGAATAATTATAAATAAAAAATATTTTCTTTTTTCAGGAACAAATTACGCATAAAAACTTTTTTAGTTTGTTTTTTTTTATTCATCAAGGTGACTTACTAACAAATCAATTCTTTTTGTGAACACAGTTAATTTGTGAAAATAAAGTTTATTTAACTTTGCTGCCTATTATTCGAATGATATGGCAACAAGAAGCGCCAAGAAAAAGAAAATAAAATATCGTCCAATAAGCTTTAAAGTAACGGAGAAGCAGAAATCAATTATCGATGACTATTGTCATATGCATGATTTAGGGACTGTACAACTTTTGAAACTAGCTTTAAAAGAATATCTCGAACGGAATGTCTCTTCTCAATATGGAAATGAGGAAATGATTATTAGCGAAAATCAATTAACTATATTTGATATAATCAGAGAATTAGAATCCGAAGAAGTTTAATCTTTAAACGATTACGTGCAATTATTTCAGCTGAGATGATTGAGTAATAATTATTGTTCTTAATGACTATCTATTAAATGTGCTTTCATACGGAAGACGATTTACAATAGATCTACCCAATGTTATTTCATCTGTAAACTCCAAATTATCACCAATTGATACTCCTCTGGCAATAGTAGTAACGAGCACTTTTATGTTTTTTAATCTTTTATAGATATAGAAGTTGGTGGTGTCTCCTTCCATTGTAGGGGAGAGTGCCATAATTATTTCTCTGATAGCCTGCTTTTCGATACGTAAAAGAAGAGGCGTGATGTTTAAATCACCAGGGCCAATCCCATCCATGGGTGAAATAACACCTCCTAAAACGTGATATAAGCCTCTAAATTGAGCAGTATTCTCAATAGCCATTACGTCTCGTACATCTTCAACAACACAAATTAAGCCAGCATCTCTGTTTTGATTATTACAGATCTCACAGATTTCCGTATCGGAAATATTAAAGCAATTTTTACAGAATATGATTTCATTTCGCATTTTAATTAATGCGTTTCCCAGTGACTCTACTTCTTGTGTGTTTTGCCTTAAAAGATGTAAAGCCAAACGAACAGCAGATTTTTTGCCAATGCCTGGCAGTTTGGCTAATTCGTTCACCGCAGTCTCAAGTAGCTTTGAAGAGAAATTATTCACAATGATAATTTGGAAAAAAAAGTAAACAATGGATTAGGAAAGCATAAATTTGCACTGCAAAAATACATAAACCCATCATGACACAGTTCAATTATTCTTCGAAAATTAAAATTATCCTTCTTCTCTCCCTTTTTATAACTATTCAGTCATTTGGGGTGATGGGGCAGAATAGTAATAAAACTGACGCAATGGGAAGGAAGCAAGGTGAATGGAGGCGTTATCAAGGAGCTGTTCTAAAATCTATCGGAAATTATAAAGACGATCTTCCGGAAGGTGAATTTACCTATTTCAATGAAGATGGTACAATTAAAGCAAAATCTGTCTTTTCCGATAAGGCTCAAAGAATTTCAGTTATAAACATGTATGCCTCTGGAATAAAAAAATCAGAAGGAATTTATAATAATAAAAAGAAAGAAGGCGAATGGAAATATTATTCTGAGGAACAAATTTTACTCGCATCTGAAAAATATAAGGCTGATCAAAAGGATGGACAATGGAAAAATTTTTATCGTAATGGGAAGATAAGTCTTGAAGCTTATTATCAAAATAATCTGAAAACAGGGACCTGGAAAAGATATTTTCAAGATGGTCAAATTATGTCGATCATAAACTATCTGAATGATATGTCTAATGGAGTTGCTGAGTACTATTATCCTGGAGCAAAATTGATGATTAGTGGTGAATATCTTAAAGGAGAGAAGAATGGAAAATGGATTTACTATGATGCGACTGGGAAAAGAGTACGAAAAGAGGAATATAAAAATGGAGAACTTGTCAGTAGTGAAGGAATTGTTTTTTCTGTTAACGATTCTTTAAAACTACCAGAACCCGAGAAATTCTAGGGATTCTTTTCAAAAGGAAGCGAACATAAATAAAATAAATAACTTAATGCTATTAGTCCAATAAATCTAGGTTCAAAGGAAGGTAATATCATTTCGGAAATGACCACTATCGTTATATGAACCATTATAAATAAGTTGAAAAATAAAAGCTGGATCTTAAATAAATTTAATCCCTGATTATTAGTGAGTAGGTCAACCAAGAACCCTTTCGACATTGTTTTTATTGGCGAAAGATTTTGATTTGATTTTCGATATAACATATGATAAGCGGTGGTTCCAAATAAGGTTATTGCGGAGAAAGCTATCATCATCAGAATAGAATTCGGAAGGTGTGGTAATGAATTAGTAGAAGATAGAATAAAAACTAAAAAAAAGAGGATCAACATAACCCATAGTGCCAGGAGAATTTTGGCAAGTGAATATTTGCCTGAAAAAGTGTCTTTTCCGTCAATTAAAACGTTACTTCGTTTTACTAAAAAAGTAAAAATAATGATAAAGAAGGTGCCAGTGAGAATTGCTAAAAAGTAATCACCTGCTCTACTTAATTCAGCAGTCATCATAATCTTACTTGGAAAGGCCTGTTCTCTTTCAAATCCAACAGATACAGAGAGTTCTTTCTTCTTTTGTTCGGTAATAATCTTTTTTAACAAGTTCCATTGAATCATTGATGCACTATCTCTATGAAGTACAAAAAACAGAACATCATTTTTTGCATCTCCTCCAACTGGTGTTATTCCTTTCATAGGGATGCCGTCTAAAAATAGAATGATCGGTTTCTTTTTATGTTCAGCAAGTAATTGTAACTGCTTTAATCCATGCACCTTTACTTGAATAAACGACGAAAACTGTATCGGAACGTTGAAAGTTGAATACGATTTATCTGGCTTTAAAACAAGAATGCTATCATTGGAAATCTTAGCAGTGGCACTATCTTTTTTGAGTATTTCACCTGCTTTAGACGGTATATTAAAAAATAATAGTAGACTCAGTAGGACTAACGCATTGATAAGGATACGTTTTGAACTATTCATAATAACGTTCGTCTTTCTATTTAAAATCAAATAAAATTGTACAACTAACTGAGTTTTCATTATGGTCAATTATTCAGCCTTGAAGGTACAAACTTTATCAAATACTTCCATTAATTCAGCTAAATTATGAACAACAAGGGTGTTAAGGTTTGAAAGGCGCTCAAACGTATGGTGTCCATGTGCCACTAGGATACATTGTGCTTTAATAGCCTCGGCTACTTCGAAATCGTGTTCAGTATCTCCAATCATACAAATATTGGCAGAATTTAATTTTTGTTCAGCCATTAATCTTTTTGCCAGATGTATCTTGCCACCACCTAAAATGTTTTCAATACCGTATGATGCCTCAAAGTATTGATTCAGATGATGAATCTTTAGTGATTCCGTAAGTAGACTGTTCTCCAGAGCGGAGAGTACCATTTGGCGATAGCCTTGCTCTTTGAGTAGCGCAAATGTTTTTTCAATATTATGATGTAAAGGTGCACTATTAAATAATGCATCATAATTAGCCATAAACTCTTCAGAAACTTTTCCAAAATCTTCTTTAGTAAAATCCCATCCTATTTTTTCATAATAGTTTTTTATTGGAAAAGTGAAATTCTGGTAATAGAACTCTGTAGTAACTGTTGGAATATTACGTTCTATCAACATTTTATTCATTGCTGTCACACAAATATCAACATCGTCCAGAATAGTACCATTCCAATCCCATAAAATGGTACCTATTTCTGAAAATCTTTTTAGATTGAATGATTTAATCATGAACTTCTTTTTTCTTATACGTTTCGAATCAATTATCTTTGCACTCTAAATTTAAAATTTTATGATTCAGAGAATACAGAGTGTTTATCTCTTTTTAGCAGTAGTAGTATTGGGCCTTCTCTTTTTCTTCCCATTGGCTAACTTTAGTAATAATCAAGATATTATCATTTTTAGCATAAAAGGATTCTCTAGATTTAGTCCGCTTGAACAAACACCCACATGGCCTTTGCTTGTTGTAAATGCACTCTCAATCGTGTTAACAACTGTCACTATTTTTCTGTTTAAGAATAGACCACTTCAAATCAGGCTTACACGTTTTGCGCTTATGCTTAATTTAGGTTTTATTGCTTTAACTTATTTCGTTTATGGCGACCATTTAGCTAAGCAGATCAAGATGCCGGTTAATTATGAATTTGGATCTTTTCTTCCTGTTATCGCCTTGGTATTTCATGTCCTTGCTATTTATGCAATCAATAAGGATGAGCGATTGATAAAGTCGATTGATAGAATTCGTTAATCAATGATTCTGGATGAACGGGGTAATTCCATAATCTCCATATTCTTTATCTCTTTACCATCTATTTCAAATCGTAGCATCGTTATTACTTGATGAAATCCTGAGATGCCGGCAGCTCCAGGGTTTAAATGAAGTAACTTTTCTTTTGTCTGATATTTTATTTTTAAAATATGAGAATGTCCGCAAACAAAAATTTGTGGACATTCTTTTTGAATGAGCTTTTTTACTTCCGATGTATATTGTCCTGCCGTACCTCCGATATGCGTCATTAAAATTTTCACTTCTTCTTTTATAAAGAGTTGTACGAGTGGGTAGCTTGATCGAACATCTTGTCCATCAATATTTCCATATACAGCTCGTAACGGTTTGAATTCAGCAAGGATATCTGCTGTTTTAATATTCCCAATATCTCCTGCATGCCATATTTCGTCGACAGCAGCAAAGAATTCATATATCTTTGGATGTATGTGTCCGTGAGTGTCAGAGATAATACCGATACGTGTCATGCGGGGAGGTTAAATTTCACGTATAGCATTTGATTGAATCCATCCTGAATTTCCGTTTGCTATTCCAATCTCTTTCCATTCGCCTATACGATCCATTACTCTTACTTTTGTTCCTTCATGAATAATAAACTGGTCAATACTTTTTGGATCAGGTGAACTCTTTACGCCAACAGCCGGGTCCATCACGATCGCCTCACTGGGGTTCAATACTGCATGATGAGCCTGATAAGCCAGTATCATACCAAAACCACCAACGACTATGAAGAGAATAGCCGCATAGAAGGAGAGAACACGTACCAGTTTCCTTCGGGCAAAGAAATAAATTGCCAATAATATCCAAAAGAGGGCAATAAATGTTAAACTTATTTGAGCCATTCCATCGGGTGAAAGAATGTTTTTAACACTATTATACCAACGGACATAAAAGAGGGTAGGAACGGCCTCGAATTTATCTACAAGACGTGTATTCGATAGTCGTATATTATGAGCTATTTCAGAATCGGTAGGGGCCAGCTTTTTTGCTTTCTCATAGTAGAGAATGGCCATTGGCATGTTGCCCAATTTAAAATACGAATTTCCTAAATTGTAAAAAAGCACAGGTGAAGCATACCCTTTGTTTACCAAAGGTTCATAAATCTTAACTGCAGCTTCGTATTGTCCTGAGAAATAAGCCTTATTAGCATTGGCCACTTGTTGTTCAGGCGTAGAGGCCCAGAGTGTCAACGGCAATATCAATATCAGGAGAGTGTATATCCTTTTCAGCGTATTCATCATCTTCTGTTGCTTATTTAAGTTCATTTTCAATAGTCGTGATAAGGGTAATTGTTGAATCGTAAACCTGTTGCAAATCGCTCTCTTTTCCTGCAGGAGCAAATCGTGCATACTCACATTTTTCAAGCATTGCTATCAAATTATCAACGGTTTTCTCCGTGATTTTGTATTCAAGTAACGTTTCTCTAACAGTTTCCATCGAAAGATCTGCACGTTTTATATAGAACTTATCACTTAAATAATTCCACAATGCTTGTGATATCTCTTCATAAAAGCGATCGCTATTCTTTACGGTCAGAAAGTTTTTTGCTTTTACCAGACGTTTTTTTGCCATCCGTGTAGCTTTTCTGTTTTTCATTAAAGCTAAATCACGTCTTTTCTTAATCTCATTTTTCATCGTAATGAGGAACACGCAGAAAAGAACAAATGGTAGTATTAGTGCGATCCAGAATCCAATGGAATTCCAGAAAAAGTCATCATATTTTTTAAGTTTTGGTACATCTCGTTTGATATATCGGATGTCGCTATCCAAACTTTTTACCACATCTTGAGAAACCCCTGTAGTATAACTTCTTCCATCTCCTTTTGCTACATTTATCGTGTATGATGGAGATGTTTGAGTTATATAACGTCGTTGTGCTAAATCAAAATAGGTAAAACTAAAGGGTTTGATATTAAACTTTCCAGGATTTCTTGGAATCAACAAATATTCAAAAGTCTTATTTCCTGAAATCCCATTTCCGGATGCAGTAACATTGTCTGAAACCTTTGGATCATAAACTTCAAAGTCAGTAGGAAAAGTAATCTTTGGATTTTCGATTAGCTTAATATTCCCCTTGCCGGAAACCGTAATTTTCAATGTTATAGGTTCGTCAGCTTTTACTGCTGATTTATCAATGGATGTATTAAAGTTAAACTGTCCGACTGCGCCAGTGAAATCAACAGGTTTTCCTGATCCATGAGGAACGTTGGGAAGAGACTGTACATTAATAACCAGACTATTTGATGTAAGGCTTCGTTTAACCTGTTGAACTTGTGGGCCAGAAAACACATCGTCGAAAAAACTATCAAAGAAAGGATCATTGCCAAAGGGATCAGTAGCCCTTTTTTTCTTAGCTTGTTTAATAGCCATTTGGGCAACAACATCAACCTGGATAGGCTGAATAATAAGTTTTCCTGCCTTTTGTGGAAACAAGGCTTCTTTTTTTATCTCTGCAACAGCATATTGTTGTCCATTGATTCGCTCAGTATATTGTTTTGGCTTCACATTTGCTTCCAGTAAATCCTGCGCCCAGAATCCTACGCTGGATGGAAGTTTTGTTACTGCATATTCAGGAATGGGTACCCGTGTATATATTTTATAATCTACTAAAACCTGCTCACCTTCCATTGGGTTCGATTTGCTCACAAATGCTTTTAAAAAAACATCTTTGGAGCCAAGTGCAACGGAAGATGTAGTTCCTGCACCTTGTTGTTGTTGAGAACCAGATGACTGGCCCTTTACAACTTTAATGGTTATAGAATTGGATTTATACTTTTTCCCACCAACAGTAATTGTAGCTCCATCTATTGTGAAAGTTCCCAGTTGAGTTGCCTGTAGATAAAAGGAAAAACTGGTAGCGATGCTTTGTGTCATCGAACCATTAATAATTTGGACATTAGAACTAGTGGAACCATTGGGCCCTGATAATACAGAGAATCCTGCTATTTGGGGACCTATGAAATTAGTTCCGTTGGCATTTACGGAAAAAACGATTTGAAATTGTTCCCCTAGTCCCACTTCTTTTGGACCAGAAGCGACAAATTCAATATTTGCTGCCATTAAAATAGTTGTTGGAAGCAATAGCACCCAAAAGAGGAAAAGTCCGATAAGGAGTGATGGTTTTCTTCGTTTGTTCAGCATAGTATTAATGTTGTCGGTTTTCAGTTTCAAAGTTACCAATCTTTCTCAATGTAAACTGCGGCAGCTTTGGCTTTTTGTTTCCTTAGCTTATCAAGTGTTTTCTTTTCATCATTTTTCAATGCATCAAGCATTCGTTGTGCATCATCTTTAGAGAGCTTATTAGGCTGCTGTTGATTTTGTTGTTGCTGTTTCTGATCGTTCTTCTGATCTTTTTTCTGATCCTGCTTGTCTTTTTTATCGTCCTTCTTATCTTGATTTTTATTCTTATCGTTCTTACCGTCTTTATTTTTGTCTTTATCCTTATCGTTGCCTTTCTTGTTCTTGTCTTGTTGTTGCTGCTGTTTCAGCTTCTGAAGGGCATAAGCCAGATTATAGCGGGTATCTTGATCTTGGGGATTGATTCGTAAAGATTGCTTATAAGCATCAGCGGCCTCTTTATACTGATTAGACTTCATCATGGTATTTCCCAAATTATGAAGTGTTTTAGCCATTGAAGAAGGTTTAATTATCTTTCGGTTGGCCACTTTCTGTAAAGCTGACTGATAATGTTGTAATGCCTCTTTATAGTTATCTTGCTTGTACAAAGAATTTCCCAGATTATATTGTGCGCGTACCGATGAAGTATCTTTCTCAACGGCCTTCCGATAATTTATCTCAGCCTCTTTGTATTTTTTATCTTCATAAAAACTGTTTCCTCTTCTTAAAAGACTGCGGCTATTTTGTGCCATCATAATGGATGGAAGCACTATCAGACTTGTAAGGAGAAATACAATTATTGCCAATCGTTTCGTCATGTGTAAGTCCTCCTTAGTCGAACAATTTAATACGATCAGCCCAACGGGCTTTTCGTTCGAAGATGAATATTTCACAAATTAATAAAAGTAATGCCAATGCTAGAAAGTATTGAAAACGATCTTCATAATCAGAGAATACTCTACTATCTATAGATGATTTCTCTAACTTATCAATATTATTCAATACATCTTTTAGACTATTGGTATTATTACCACTAATATAAACGCCATTACCGGCATTGGCTATCTCGCCAAGAGCAACAGGGTTCATTTTTGTGATTATGGTGTTTCCATCTTTATCTTTTTTATATCCGACGGCTCTACCATTAATAATCATAGGTATTGGTGCACCATCAGGAGAACCCATACCAACAGTGTAAACGCGTATATCTTTATCGTAAGCCTCTTTTGCTTTAGCAACGGCATCATCCTGATGGTTTTCTCCATCTGTTACAATAATGATAGCTTTCGATTTTTTACTTTCCCCAAAAGAATTCATACATTGATCAATAGCTTCACCAATTGCAGTACCTTGTGTTGGAACCATACCCGGATTTATTCCATCCAGAAATAGGCGTGCAGCAGCATAATCAGTTGTGATTGGCATTTGCGTATATGCTTTTCCTGCAAATACAACCATACCTATTCTGTCGTTCGTAAGGTTATCTATTAAACGCGAAACCGCTTGTTTTGCACGTTCAATTCTGTTTGGTTGAATATCTTCGCTAAGCATTGAATTCGAAACATCAAGAGCAATCATTATATCTATTCCCTTGCGTTCAACCTTCTCAATGCGCGATCCAATTTGAGGATTTGCCAAAGCCAATACCAAAGAGGCAAATGAAAACAGGAGCAGTAAAAATTTGTAAAATAGCCTTTTTTTAGAGTAGTCAGGCATTAACAGTTTCACTACTTCAGTATCACCATAACGTTGTAGTGCTTTTTTCTTCCATCTTAGCATAAGAATATAGAGCACAAGTAGTAAAGGTACAAGTGCAAAAAGATAGAAGTAATATGGGTGTTCAAATCTAAGCATAACCAATCATTAAATTAAGGTAACCTTCTGAAAACTGAGTATCTCAAAAGAAGTTCGGTAATCAGTAAAATCAAACCTGCAAGAGCCCAAGGCATAAACTCCTCACTCTTTTTTCTGAATTCAGTAACATCGACTTTAGATTTCTCCATTCGATCGATCTCTTTATAAATATTTGATAGCGCATCTTTATTAACGGCTCTGAAATATTTAGCTCCGGTCATATCTGCGATTCTTTTTAGTAAGGGCTCATCTATTTGTACCTCCATGTTTTGTATTTGAGTGCCAAAGGGTGTTTGAACAGGAATAGGAGCATAGCCTTGTGTTCCAACACCAATAGTATAAACCCTTACACCATAAAGTTTTGCAATTTCAGCAGCTGAAACCGGATCTACAGATCCCATGTTATTTACACCATCTGTTAAAAGAATAATTACCTTACTGATAGCCTTGCTCTCTTTTAACCGGTTTACAGCGGTTGCCAATCCATCACCAAGAGCAGTTCCATCTTCAATCATTCCGCTTTGGAGTTCTTTATATAAGTTTGTTAAAACAACGTGGTCAGTTGTTAATGGACATTGGGTAAAGCTCTCTCCACTAAATACAACTAATCCAATTCGATCGTTGGGGCGACCATTAATGAAATCGATTCCTACCTCTTTAGCAGCCTCGATACGGTTTGGTGTAAAATCTTGAGCTAACATACTGCCTGAGATATCCATAGCCATTACGATATCAATACCCTCAACACTAATATCACGATGGTTTGATGTGCTTTGCGGTCTTGCCAGCGCAATAATCAATAAAACCAGCGCTACCATTCTTAAGGCGAAGAGTCCATGGTACAGCCATGTTTTATTACCTCTGCTTATTTTTGCAAAGGGCGACGTACTCGAAACCCTTAGAGAGGGCTGGCTTTTACGAAATCGTAGCACATACCAAACTATGATCGCAGGTATAAGCAGCAATAAGTAAAAATATTCGGTAGAAGCAAATAGAATATGGTTAAACATGTTCAGTACTTTAATTCGTCAATGATTTAGAATCGGTTGGTTCTGTTTCAGCAATTTTCTTTTCGGTCTTCTCTTCAACAGGTACCGGTTTTGTTGTTTCAACAAAATCATAAGCCGTTCCCATATTTTCTTCGTTTTCATTTGTTTCGGGTATACCCTTGGCAAACTTTACCATATCGGCAGTGAAAAACAGTGATCTGAGTTTATCCATGGAACGTTCTTGTAATGAAAGTCTTTTCAAGGCTTCTAAAATCTCATCTGAAGTCATTTCTTGAGCCATGACACCAAAACGTTGTTCCATATATTCTCTCAAAATATCAGTCAGTCCAGTATAAAACTCTTTGTATTTCCCTTTTTTCCAAAGCGATTCTTCTTTCAAATGATCCAATGCCTCAAGGGCTTTAATATGAGCAGGCACTTCAGGTTTAGGTTTAAAAAGAATTAGCGGTTTCTTACTCTTCTTTCTCAAATAGACGGTATAAGCAATAACTGCAATAGCTCCTAATGCCATAATTGCTAAAATCCAGGGTAATACTTCACCTCCTGTTAATGGCGCGTGCATTACATCTTTAATATCCTTTATAGCTTTTGTGGTATCAACTGCTATTGTAGTATATTGCAAAATTACTGAATCAGAAACAATTAAACTGGTATCTTTTCCGATTCCTGTCCTGAATGGAAGTTTTGGAAATGCAATATATCCGGTATCAAAAGAGGTAACAGTAAGTTTCTGACTGTATTGCTTCCAGTTTTTTTCATTTCCTTTAAGCGTATCAATGGCTCCTCTTTTTACTACTTCCAGTTTCCCCAGTGAATCTGGAATAGAAGGCCATAACAGTCTTTTGGTAGAGGGAACTTGTACATTAATGGTCAAAACTACCTGTTGGCCAATAGACCTGCGTAAGGTGTCGGCTTTTACAACCGCCTTTTCTACAGATTTATTCTGCTGAGCAACTCCTTCAAAGGAAAATAATACCGCAATAAGCAGTAATAATATATTAATAGAGCGAATCATAGACTTGGTTTGGTTTAAACAACACTATTTCCGCATTTCACGCCTTTTGAACAGATTACCAAGTGGCCTTACATAATCCTGATCAGTAGCGATGTTGGCAAAATCAGTTCCGGTTTTATTAAAGAGAGTTGTAATTTGCTGATCGGTTTCAGTCCACCAGCTTTTGTAGGCATCACGGATTGATTTCCTTGCGGTATCCACCCAAACCTGCTCTCCTGTTTCGTTATCCAATAATTTTACCATCCCAACATTTGCCAGTTCGGTTTCGCGATGATCATATATTCTGAGAGCCACCAGGTCGTGTTTATTACCTGCAATGCGCAATGCCGTTTCAAACCCTTGATCGATAAAGTCTGATATCACAAAAGTTGTACATCTTTTTTTTATTGCATTGGTTAAATAACGCAATGCAACACTGATATCAGTTTTATTACTTTCTGGTTTGAAATCAATCAGTTCGCGAATTATGCGTAGAATATGCGACGATCCTTTCTTTGGTGGAATAAATTTCTCTACTTTATCACTAAAGAAGATGACCCCCACTTTGTCATTATTATTAATGGCAGAAAAGGCTAACACTGCCGCAATCTCAGTCATCTGTTCCTCTTTTAGCTTTGAACGGGTGCCAAAAAAGTTTGAACCACTAACGTCGATAAGCAACATTACAGTAAGTTCGCGTTCTTCTTCGAAAACTTTTACAAAAGGATGGTTAAAGCGAGCGGTGACGTTCCAGTCAATATTGCGAATATCATCGCCATATTGATATTCGCGAACTTCACTAAAGGCCATACCTTTCCCTTTAAACGCACTATGGTATTGTCCAGAAAAAATCTGGCGAGATAATCCACGCGTCTTTATTTCGATCTTGCGAACCTTCTTTAGTATATCAGTAGTTTCCATCTGTAGACTAGGGTACTTCAACCATATTGAGGATCTCATTGATGATATCCTCAGAAGAAATATTTTCTGCCTCTGCTTCGTAACTTAACCCAATACGATGGCGCAAAACATCATGTGCAATTGCACGCACATCTTCGGGAATAACGTAACCACGTCGTTTGATAAATGCGTATGCTTTCGAAGCAAGTGCAAGATTGATACTAGCACGTGGTGAAGCTCCGTAGCTAATCATGCTACGATATTTTCCCAGTTTGTAATCTTCCGGAAAACGGCTTGCAAAAACAATATCCGTAATGTAATTTTCAATCTTTTCATCAAGATATACTGCGCGAGTTACCTCTTTGGCTTTCAGGATATCTTGTGGCGAGATAAGTGGACGGGTAGCTGGAAAGGTTTGTGCTATATTTTGACGAAGAATCTTCTTTTCTTCCTCTTTTTGAGGATATTTGATGATTACTTTCAGCATGAAACGGTCGACCTGAGCTTCCGGTAAAGGATATGTCCCCTCTTGTTCAATGGGGTTTTGTGTTGCCAATACTAAAAATGGTTCAGGAAGTTTAAAGGTTTGAGCTCCTATTGTGACTTGACGTTCCTGCATTGCTTCTAATAAAGCACTCTGAACTTTTGCAGGCGAACGGTTTATTTCGTCGGCCAAAACAAAGTTTGCAAAAATAGGTCCCTGACGAACTTCAAATTCCTCACGCTTCTGACTGTATATCAGTGTACCAATAAGGTCGGCTGGTAACAGGTCTGGTGTAAATTGAATTCGGCTGAACTTTGCGTCTATAATTCCAGCCAGCGACTTAATAGCCAATGTCTTTGCTAATCCGGGTACGCCTTCAAGTAAGATGTGTCCGTTTGACAATAACCCGATCAGTAGGCGTTCAACCATATGTTTCTGCCCAACGATCACTTTCCCCATTTCCATGGAGATCATATCGACAAAGGCACTTTCGCGCTGGATGCGTTCATTTAGTTCCTTGATGTCTGTTTCGATCATAATCATTCTCGTTTAGTGGTACAAAAATAGCAGGAGGCGTGACTATACTTGACTTTCAGCCTGTTAAAAAATGTTAAATGAAAAACTAAAAGTTGTTAAATCTCCTTGACCTACTGGAAGTAAGCACTTTGTATAAACAAATATCCCGTCAGGTTTAAGATACTTTTCAACTTGACGGGGTATTCGTGGTTACTAATATCAATTATAACCCAAGTTTTTTAGCTATTTCTTTAGGAATGGCATTTTTATGTACCATTATAGCAATTGTGTTGATTCGTGTATAAGCTTCGCTCATATTTAGATATCCACCCAATTTATTACTATTACTATTCCATGAATTCTTGGTCTTAAAATAGATTGTGCCATTTTGGTCGGTTACCATTCCTGTGAAATGCATCAAATGATCATCGGTGGTTTGCTGCGAGTCAAAAGCTTTTTGACGAATCTCTTGTGTCACTTTCTTTTCAGGAACAGGGCTGGTAAATGAAAACAGCTGAGTCTGACGTTCTTTTTCAGTTAACTTTTCCCAACGCGCTCTTTCAGTTCCTTCCATCGAGGTAATATCACGTTCAGGGGCTATGGCCAGTCCATTTGAATGAGAGAACCCTTTGTCGCTTACATCACCATCCCAACATACTGAATACCCATTTTTTAATGCAGACTTTATTACGTCCATCATCTCATCAATCGGCAGATTATAATAACGATCTTGCGACCAGTTATCAGGAATATCAATCATTACCTGATGATAAAATGGAACATGTGTGTATGATGTAATTTCAACATAATCGTCAGGATTAAATCCTGTTGATTTAGTAAAAGAAATCGGATCTGTTTTTTTATTGTTGACAGAAAAAGTGGTTGGAAGCTTTCCCAAATAAATATCAAGCATTGCACTGAATGTATCTTTCCATACTTCAGAGATCGTGCCATTTTTCTTCGCTTTTACCACATCAATGTATGCTTTTAATTCGGCATCAAGCTCTCCATGTACATGGTTTTTCTCAGCTGCAAAACCTGTATAGGCAGCATCTGTTACAAAGCCATGTTCGCGAATTACATTTAGAACATCATGAGCTTGTCCCCCTTCTCCGAAATTAGCAGTTCCATTTCTACGAACATATTTGTCGGCTTTACTTTCATAAGCATAACGAACAAAATATATCGGTGACAATTCGAACTCACCTTTATTCATACGAATCAGTTCTGTTTCTACGAATGAGGTTGTTGCAAAACTCCAACAGGTTCCAGATCTAAATTGATCTTTTACCGGTGTTGTTTTAAGATCTACAATGGTTGTGAACTTAAACCCTTTTTCCTGGTCTTGAGCCTGTAAAGGCAGCCATAGGGTAATGAGTAAAAGTACACTGAGAAGTTGAGTAGTTGTTTTCATATTATATTATTTGGGTTGAATTAATTGTATCGTTTTCCAAAATGAAAGGCAATGTAGACAGTCGTTAATAAATTGGGGTTCTTAGTAAAAGCCATAATTGGAACGGCTTTTGGATGGTAATCAACAATAACACCAGCTTCTAATGCTACAACTTTTGTATTATATTGACCATATTCGAAGTTGAAACCAAACTTACCATACAAACCAGGATATGGTTTTATTTGATTAAATCCTTTAAAGAACGATGCTTTTCCATAAATATTATCAATATCATGAATGTCAGGGTTATAACGTTCAGTCGTGATTGTATAATCAACTACCGGACCCGTGCTAACGTCGTTAACGATGCGAAGATAAATAGGTTTAGCCAGTGCTACTTCAGCTCCTGCATAATAGAAATATCGAACTTCGATACCTCCCCAATAGGGCTTTTGATTCATTAAATTTTGATATCCAACACCACTTCTAATGATGTAGCATGCATTTAATTTCCCGTAGTAGTATGGTCTTGCATCAGAAAAATATGGATTGACCGACTTTGTTTGCTTTGGCGAACACATTTCCAGAAATTCAACTTCAAACATTTTCTTTTTGAAGAATTCATCATTCAAACTTTTTCTGTAGCCAAAGCCCCATCCATTCGAGTGCAACATGCCATAAAAGCTGTGTTCGCGTGTAAGTAACACAGAGTTTCCCACTGTATCTTGTTCAACTTTTATTTGAGTAAAACCTATTCCTGTAAAGAGAATAGTTGTCAGCAAAAGCGCCAGCGTTACAATTTTTCTATTGAGCATAGCATCGAAATATTAAAAAAAATACGGTAATTTTGGTTAATCAAACCGCCTAACAAAGATAAGCGCTGATTTTATTTTTCCTAACAAAGTAAACGTATTTTCAATACAAATGAATACATCTGTTAATCCCAAAATTGAAGAGAGCTGGAAAAGCGTACTAATCAGTGAATTTCAAAGCGATTATTTTGCTGATCTTAAGGCTTTTTTGCAAGCAGAGAAACAAAACCACACTTTATATCCCCCTGGTTCTTTGATTTTTTCAGCATTTAATCATACCCCCTTTGATAAAGTAAAGGTGGTAATTCTTGGTCAAGACCCATACCATGGACCTAATCAAGCGCATGGTTTATGCTTTTCTGTTCCTTTTGGTGTTGAAGCTCCACCTTCTTTAAAGAATATCTTTAAAGAGCTGCAACAGGATATCGGAATGGCTATTCCATCGGATGGAAACCTTGAAAAGTGGGCTGATCAGGGAGTGTTATTACTCAATGCCACCCTCACCGTAAGAGCTAATCAAGCCGGATCGCATCAAAAAAGAGGTTGGGAAATATTTACAGATCGGGTAATTAGTGAATTATCAAAGCAGCGTCAGGGAATTGTTTTTTTACTATGGGGCAACTATGCCAAGGCAAAAGAGGCCCTGATCGATACAAACAAACATTATGTTTTAAAGTCAGCTCACCCATCTCCTTTATCGGCATATAATGGATTTTTTGGGTGTAAGCATTTTTCAAAGACCAACGAAATTTTGACAAAACAAGGATTAACACCTATTGATTGGAGTCAGGTTTGAAAAGTTGGAGGTGAAAAGAATGTATTATTGTCAATCCATTCTTTTTCGACTTTAGATCAATAAGGATAAGATAACTATGGTAAAATTTTCCTGAGATCTAAAAATGGTACTTTTGTTTCCCTTTTCTAATTCTAACCAAAGCCTAATGTAACATTTGGATGAGAATAGGATTAGATTAGGATATGATTAGGGTCAGATTAGAATTAGACCATCTGCATCGATTCATTATCAGGTAGATATGAGAGTGATTTATGATTAAGTTGAGCGATAGTTCAGAAAGTTTTTAAATTTACATTCTGGTTGATCTTCAAAAGCTTATATACTGAATTGTAAATGTTTAATGATGTGCGCTTTTTTCTTTTCTCGCAATATCTACTTCCAGCTCATCCCATATTTTACTGCGTTTAGAGTTGTCCTTAACGTTGAACTGATTCTCTTGAATAAAATCTCTTACATCAGAAATTCTTTCTTGGGTAGCAGGATGAGTACTGAGGTAGGTGTATGATTGGTCTGTTTTATCTTGCCGCTTTAAAAGGCTAAGTAGCTGAATCATTCCATTGGGATTGATATTGTTTCTTACCATGGTTTCGACAGCGCCTTTATCTGCAAGACGTTCCATATCTCTTGAATAACGAAGTGAGTTGAGCATATCTGCATTTTGAATTAATACAGATGAGATTCCACTTCGATCGTGAAGAATAATTGAGAGAAATATAGAACGCGATAGATCGCTGGCCATTGCTCTTAAGGAATGACGTTCGCGAACATGTGTAGCTTCGTGAGCTAATAATCCTGTTAGCTCTTCTTGGTTTTCTAATTTATTCAATAATCCATCGTAAACCAGAATGTGACCACCCGGTGTGGCAAAAGCGTTTAGCTCCTTATTATGGACTACTGTAATTTCGAGATTATATTTGGTATCGAAATTTATCTCCTTAGCAAATTGATTGACAAGATTCGTTTGTAGCGTATCTATGCTATCCTGACTTATTAATTGATTATATATCTTATTGCCTAAATTTACCTCATATTCTATTGGAAGGTTTTGAGCAAAAGTATCAGCCGCAAACGGAATAATATAAAAATATAGTGCCAAAATAATTGCGATGGCTCCCCCAATAATTGTAATTACTTTACCATTATCTGAACTTATAAAATCGTTAACAGAATGATAAGTAGGGGGGTGACCGGCCATTTTTAAGATGGAAACAACTGGTTCAATGCTCTTGATTTCCAGGTATTGATACGTATTGTTATAAAATACAATTAATAATTTTTTGCCAGGTTTAATATAAACTCCTGCTATTGCTTGATAGTTAAAATTAATGACCTGTTTTTCGCCGGTAGGTAAAGAATAAGTAATAGCAATACCGGAAGTTGAAAATTCAGAATCAGCGCCATATCCTGAAGCTGATTTTCCATCATAGAACTTACCGAGAGGAATATACATAATCTGAAAAAAATGTTAGTTGTTGAAATACTGTTTTACAAGTTGCAAACACTCATTTGTCACTTTGCCATTTGAAGCAAGCAATCTACGACCAAATAGATAGTTGTTTCCACCGTCAAAATCGGATACAATACCCCCTGCTTCAGAAACCAGTAAAATCCCTGCAGCAACATCCCATGGATTTAACCCATATTCGAAAAAGAATTCAAATCGACCGCAAGCTACATAAGCTAAGTCGGCGGCAGCACTACCAATTCTTCGTACACCTGATGATTTTTTAATAAAATACTCAAAAAGTTGCATGTACTGTGGCAGTAAGGAAAAGTCAGTATAAGGAAAACCTGTAGCTATTAGTGCACGATCCAGATTGCTTTGTGAGGATACTTTAATTGGATTGCCGTTTACAAAAGCGCCACCTCCCTTAGTAGCATGGAAGCATTCATCAAGGTTTATTTCATAAACCACTCCGATAATGGGTTCATTTCCGTCAACTAATGCTACACTAACACAAAAACAGGGTAAGCGATGGAGAAAATTAGTAGTACCATCTAAGGGATCTATAATCCAACTGTAGCGTTCACCAACAATAGTTGAGGTCTTTTCTTCGGTAATGAACCCAGCTTCGGGTAAAAGATTATGTAGATCACGAACCAACATCTCCTCTGCTGTTTTATCAACAAAGGTTACAAAATCGTGACTTCCTTTCTGTTGTATGTCGTTTTCAGTAATTAGATTGAGTTGTTCCCGAATAAACTGGCCCGCATTTTTGCAGATGATGATCAATTCATTACACAAAGGTTGATAATCCATGATATACGTTTTTATATTGATTTCTACTTGTTGTCTTTTTATTGGCTTGTCAGCTCTCTTTGTGATCATTTAACTATTTAATGAAACAATAAATAATCCATCTTCATCAATATGATCAAGCGTAACAGCGGTAATTTGGTTAACAAGATAAGGCCGATGAGGTGTTTTTACCCTGATATAATTTTCTGAAAAACCCGACATCATGCCTTTTTCTACATCAGATTCCCATAATACGTTAACAGTTCTTCCGATATTTGCTTGGTAGAATATCTCTTTTTTTTCATCTGACAAAAGATGAAGCTTGCGGCTTCTCTCTTCTTTAACATGGTTTGAAAGATGCCCACCCATTTCAGCTGCCTTTGTGCCTGGTCTTGAAGAATAGGTAAAAACGTGAAGATATGAAATGTCGAGGCTCTCAATGAACCGATATTCATCCAAAAAGTTCTCTTCAGTTTCGCCGGGGAAACCAACAATTACATCAGCTGCAATACATGCGTGAGGCATTATTTCTTTGATCCGTTTAATCCGTTCTTCAAAAAGTGAACGGACATATCTACGGCGCATTAAGCTTAATATCTTATCCGAACCTGCCTGAAGAGGAATATGAAAATGAGGTGTAAATCTTTTTGATGTCGAAACAAACTGCATGATTTGTTCCGTCAATAAATTGGGTTCAATAGATGAAATGCGATATCTATCAATACCATCTACTTCATCCAGCGCTTTGACCAGATCAAAAAATGATTCATTCTGGTGCTTCCCAAAGTCACCTATGTTTACACCTGTTAAAACAACCTCTCTAACGTTTGAGGCTGCAATGAGTTTTGCTTTTTCAATAGTCCCGTTAACAGTATCGCTACGGCTGTGCCCACGAGCAAACGGAATCGTACAATAAGTGCAGGCATAATCACAACCATCTTGGACTTTTAGAAATGAACGGGTACGATCATCAATAGAATAGGATGAGACGAACGTTGTCGATGACGCAATTTCAGATTGATCGACTACCTGATTTACTTCATTAAAACACTCGTTTTTAATAATATCAGCTAGTTTAAACTTTTCAGCATTACCCAATACCCATTTAACACCATCCATATGAGCTAACTCATCAGGTTTGAGTTGAGAATAGCATCCCATTACACTAATGGCTGCATTCGGATTACGACGGGCAGCTTGTCTGATTGCTGCACGGCATTTCTTTTCTGCAATGGCAGTAACAGAACAGGTATGAATGACATAAATATCTGCAGATTCTTTAAAATCAACAGTTTCAAATTCATCATCAGGAAACTGTTTTGCAATAGAAGAGGTTTCAGAGAAGTTTAACTTACATCCAAAAGTATGAAAGGCTATTTTTTTCTTATCCATGGGTTACAAAATTACTTATTTTTTACCATTCCTGATCTAATGCTGTTTATAGATTTTTTTTGCCTTTTTTATTTGAAAAAAAAATCATTTAACTTCTTATTTTACAACACAGATCTTATTTTATACGAAAAGAATTGAGATTTAATAGATTGGAGTTTATAAACAGTTTATTTAATAAAATGTTGAAAAACTTGTTTTTTGTAAATTGATTTATTTATATTTGTGAGAATTAAAGAACATTTGTTCGCAAAATTTAATGACATGTATGATAAGGATTAACGAAAATCCTCTGCTTTTATGTCGTTATGCCAGACAAGTCTTTATGGATCAATTGATATAAATCTCTCAATAGTGAATGATTTGAAAGATTCGGTTACAAATGAAGAGGCGCTAAGGGTACTAGTAAATAAGCTTACAGAACGAAATCAATTTCTTGAGCAGCAACTATCTGATCTTAAGTTTGAATTTGATCGCTTTACCCATAATTTAACAAGGAGTATCAGACTCCCTTTTCTTAGTATTGTTGCATTAACTGATGGCCTTGTCAAAAACTGTGCGAGTAGTTTAGGTGAATATGGTCAAAGCTATTGTGATAATATAATATATTCAGCTGATAATATTGAAAAGATAATGATTGATCTTTTTCAATACCATCGATTAGGTACTACTGAGATTGAAATGACAGAATTTGATATTTTGGTGGTAATTAATCAAGTACTGAATGATTATAGAAAATTAATTGACTTTCGGAATGCAAGTATTATTGTTGATGATAAGTTAGCTAAGGTATATTCAAGTAGGCCTATCCTCTATCAAATAATTTACCATTTGGTTCTATATAGTCTTGATAATGCTGAGCAGGATGTAAGACCCATAATTCATATTTATACTCAAAATGAAACGAATGGAGTTAAGCTTTTCATTCATTCAAATGTAAAAGCACTTTCTTCTCGTGTATTAGAGCTCTTGAACTCTGAAAATGGAGAGTTTGGATTTTTTGAACAGAACGAACAGTCGGGTATTGGTTTAAGTATTGTTAGAAAAGGTTGTAATTTATTGAGTTTACAGTTTGGTGCCGAAGTTATTCAAGGTGAGGGTAATTTATTTTGGATTCAATTTAATCCTTTGAATATTGTTACAGATAAAAAAGAATAGATTAACTTTATCATTTTACTTAAACATAGGTAACTATGAAGATCATACTCATAGGAGATGATGCTGCTGAGCAGCAGAAAATAGTTTCTACGCTACAATCAATAGGACAAGAAGATATACATCTTTATGTAGACGATCATGCTTTTCAATTAGAGGCAACCCAATCTAATTTAGTTTTGAAACGAGGTGAACTGGCACAGCAAGTTGCCGTAAACATTGCAAATGCGGTAGGGCCGGCTCAAGATTTATTTGAATTATATGAGGTTATTAATTTGGAGCTGAATAGATTAATTAATGCTGCTAATTTATTTATCGCAATATATGATCCTGTAAATGATGAATTTCAATTACCTTTTCAACAAGATCAGGTAGAGGAAAAAATTCCTGTTATTCCTGCCGGGAAAACCCTGACACGCTATGTCTTTTCAAGAAATGAGGCTGTACTTTTAAAATATGAAGATATTGAGAGAATGGTTGAAGAGGGTATTATTGATCGGCGAGGAGTACCTGCTCAAGCTTGGATGGGAGTACCTTTACGATCAGAAGCGTCTGTCATTGGTGCTTTGGTAATTCAGGACTATGAGAACAGAAATGCATTCACACTAGAAGATTTGGAATTATTGAAATTCATTTCAAATCAAATACGGATCTCAATCGAGCGTAAGAAGGCTGAAATGGAATTGCTTAAGGCTAAAGAACGTGCTATTCAGAGTGATAAATTGAAAACATCGTTTCTTACAAATATGTCTCATGAAGTAAGAACACCTATGAATGCAATTATAGGTTTTTCTACGCTCTTAAATGACATAGACATAAGTAAAGAAGAGACTGAAGAATATATTGGACTTATAAATTCAAATGCAGGACTCTTACTGAAAATTATTGACAACATTATAGAGGTTGCTCGTTTAGAAGCTGGCGAAATTACGTTAGAACCAAAGTACTTTGGTGTAAATCGTTTATTACTTGAATTATTAGATGATTTTGAGAACAAAAATGACCATAAATCAAACGTTTCGATAAATATCTCTTCTGCCGGTTCTGATGAAGAATTTATGCTCTTTAATGATCAGATTCGGTTAAAACAACTTCTGTCTATTTTAATAGGTAACGGATTGAAATTTACCGATGAGGGTAGTGTTGATTTTGGATATAAATTAAATAAAAACCATCAGATTGAATTTTTTGTACAAGATACAGGAATTGGAATTCCTCTTTCTCAACAAAAAAACATCTTTGAGCCTTTCCGACAAGCTGATAATTCATTAACGCGTAAGTTTGGTGGTGCCGGTATTGGCCTTACGATTGTAAAGCATCTGGTTAATTTGATGGATGGTCAAATATTACTGGAATCTCAAGAGGGGAAGGGCTCTCTTTTTAGAATAATCCTGCCTATTATAAAGCCAAGTCCTGAATTGGCTGCCGGGGTAAAAATTAAGGCACGTCAACAGCTTGATTTAAGTGGTAAACATATTCTGGTTGTAGAAGATGTTGAATCTAATTATCAATATATTGTGGCGGTACTTAAATCTACACAAGTGAGTATACATTGGATTACCGATGGAAATGCCGCAGTGGACTTTTGTTTAAACTATCCAGATATCAGTATGGTATTTATGGATATTAATCTTCCCGGTATTGATGGTTATGAAGCTACACGCAGAATCAAATCCGAGCGTCCTGATCTGCCTATTGTGGCACTGACTGCTTATGCAATGGCTGGAGAAAAAGAGAGATGTTTAGCTGCAGGTTGTGATGAATACCTAAGTAAACCAATTAGTCCAAAAGATTTGCTTGTTGTTGTCAAGAAATTTATGATCTAAGCTGTGATTTCTTCTTTTTATCCGTTGCACTAAAATATTGTTGTAATAAAATTCCGGCGACTACTAGCGAAAGACCTGCTATAGTAGCCGGAATTATTTTTTCGCCTACTATAAGATTTACAAACATCAGCGATAAGAATGGAGAGATATAGATTAAATTCGTTACTCGGGCTGTTGTTGTAGATAACTGAAGCGCTTTTAACCAAAGGACAAATGTGATTCCCATCTCGAAAAAACCTATATAAGTTACACCCAATATTCCATTAAATTCTGGTATCTTAATTTTAGAGAAAAATATGCAAGCTATGGTTGAATACATAAAACCGAAGATAAAATTTAGAAATAGTTTTACTACTTCGTCTCGTTTATCTTTTACATTAAAAATCCAGAATGAGGCCCATATAATTGAACTACTTAATGCGAGGGATACACCTAATGGACTAGAAAAATGGATGTTACTAAATTGCCCATGTGTGGCTACTACTACTGTTCCGCAAAAACTTATGATGATTGCAATTATATTTTTAGATGTTATAGGTTGTTTGAGAACAGGAATAGATAAAAGAACCAGTGTTACGGGCCAAATGTAGTTTAAGGCAACAGCCTCTTGGGCTGGTAATAATTCGTAGGCTTTTAATAAAACTAAATAATATCCAAAAGGATTTAAAATTCCCAATAGGGCTGAATGTCTGATTCCATTCCACCCATATTGTTTTATTAAATAGAATTTCTTCTGGATGAGGAGTATTATTGTTAACACAATTAGCGAGATGGCAGAAGCATAAAACAGGAGTTGTAAAAAGTTGACAGATCGTAGTGAGAGCTTAAAAGCCGAGCCTACGGTGGACCAAAAGAAAATGGCTATAAATGCATAGGTAAAGGCTTTTGTTTGTTTTTTCATAAATGAAGGCATCTATTAAATACATTATAAAAGCAAAAGTAAAGAATTTGCTAATTAGTAAGGCAAAAGAGGTTGCCAATCCGTTTAACTTCATAAATTTGCCATTCACTCATCCTAACTCACTATGAAAAAACTGGCAGTTGTAGCTTTTGGGGGTAACGCCCTGCTTCGAAGTGACCAAAAAGGCACTATCGATGAGCAGGAAGCCAATGCCTACCAAACAAGCGAGCGTTTGCTAACGCTCATTCAAAACAATTATGATCTTGTATTAACCCACGGAAATGGACCACAGGTGGGGAATATTATTCTCGCTAACACAGCAGGTAATAAAATGTATGGTATTCCTGATATGCCTATGGATGTTAGCGTTGCTTATTCACAGGGCTTTATCGGATACATTCTGGAACAACAGTTACGCAATGTATTGAAAGCACATGATCTGGAGCGTGATATCATCACCATTATTACGCAAGTATTGGTTGATAAAGAGGATCCGGCATTTCAAAATCCAAATAAACCTGTTGGACCTTATTATTCAAAAGAAGAAGCTGATGCCTTATTCAGTGAAACTGGTGCTAAATATCATGAAGATCCGCGTGGGCGAGGCTGGCGGAAAGTAGTAGCTTCGCCCAGACCCCTCACTATCTTGAACCAACGTTCTATCGAAAAATTGGTGCGCGACCACCAGATCGTAATTGCTGTTGGTGGAGGTGGCGTTCCTGTTTTTTGGGTTGCCGAAAACAAGTTACAGGGGATTGATGCTGTTATCGATAAAGATTCAGCTTCTGCAGCATTGGCTGTAAGTATTAATGCAGATAAATTTTTCATTCTGACCGATGTACCAAAAGTTTGCATTAATTATAATACTCCTGCTGAAAAATCACTCGATAGAATTAGTGTTAAGCAAGCCCGAAAATATCTGGCCGAGGGACATTTCTCAGAGGGTAGCATGGAGCCTAAAGTAAAAGCGGCTATCTATTTTGTGACTCATACTGGTAAGGATGCTATTATTACAAGCTCAAATATGTTGGGCGTTGATAATGGCGGAACCCGTATTTCAATTGTGTAATAAAGCAACATAATCAAAATGAATTTCTTAAATGTTTTGACTTTTAACTTATTCAGGTTAATTTTGTAATCAGATTTCATTTAATACTATATTAAAATGGCATTTAATCTTAAAAACCGCAGCTTCGTTAAGCTATTAGATTTTTCTCCGAAGGAAATAAAGTTCCTGCTTGATCTGTCAGTAGATCTAAAAAAAGCCAAATATATCGGATCAGAAAAACAGCGCTTAAAGGGGAAAAATATTGTCCTTCTATTTGAAAAAGATTCAACACGTACCCGTTGTGCATTTGAAGTTGCAGCCTTAGATCAAGGTGCTCATGTTACTTATTTAGGCCCTTCTGGTTCTCAAATGGGTAAAAAAGAGTCGATGAAAGATACAGCACGTGTTCTTGGACGAATGTATGATGGCATTGAATATCGTGGGTATGCTCAGCATATTGTTGAAGAATTGGCTAAGTATGCTGGTGTGCCTGTTTGGAATGGTTTGACCAATGAGTTTCATCCGACACAGATTCTGGCCGATTTCCTGACTATAATGGAGCATAGCGAAAAACCATTGAATAAAGTTTCTTTCTGCTATTTGGGTGATGCTCGTTATAACATGGCAAATTCTTTAATGGTTGGTGCTGCTAAAATGGGTATGGATTTCCGTATAGCTTCTCCTAAACAATATTGGCCAAACGAAGAACTGGTTGCCACTTGTCAAGAAATAGCTAAAGAAACCGGTGCTAAAATAAAGTTGACCGAAAATGTAGAAGAGGGTGTAAAAGGGGTTGATTTCTTGTACACCGATGTATGGGTATCGATGGGTGAACCTGCTGAAGTTTGGGCCGAACGTATTAAAATGCTTCGTCCCTATCAAATCAATATGAATGTGGTAAAACTAACCGATAATCCTAATGTTAAGTTTTTACATTGTTTACCTGCTTTCCATAACCGCGAAACCACAATGGGCGAAGAAATCTTCCAAAAGTATGGCTTAGATGGGATGGAGGTTACTGAAGATGTTTTTGAATCTCCGATGTCTATTGTCTTTGATGAAGCTGAAAACCGTTTACATACTATTAAGGCTGTAATGGTTGCTACGCTGGGCGAATAATAAAAAGTATAATAAACTCCATAAAAAAGAGGTCCTTATTCAAGTGACCTCTTTTTTATGGAGTTTAAAATTAAATATTTAGCGCACTAATAATCTTGTCTACTTTAAGATCGAGTTCAAGGTTTACCTTGTCGAAAGCTTCTTTTCCTTCTAATGGTGCTTTTACGCCAAAGTAGAATTTAATTTTAGGTTCCGTTCCAGAAGGTCGAACCGTAATTTTGCTTCCATCTTCAAGGAAAAACTGTATTACATCAGATTTTGGTTGATTGATCTTTTGGAATGTATCCTCTTTTAAGTTATGGATCTTTTGGATGAGATAATCTCTGATTTCAACTACGGCCTGACCAGCAATTTCTTTTGGAGGATTTGTTCTGTAACCAACCATCATGGCATGGATCTCTTCTGCTCCGGCTTTGCCCTTCATTGTAACTGATTTGAGTTTCTCCTTGTATAGACCAAACTCAGTATACATTTCAACCAGAAGTTCAAAGAACGAGTTACCCTTGTCTGCAGCCCATGCAGCAGCTTCAGCTATCATACAACAAGCAATAACAGCATCTTTGTCGCGAACAAAATCACCTACCAGATAACCATAACTCTCTTCACCACCTCCGATAAATGTTTTAGTGCTCTCATGGCTATGGATTGTTTCGGCAATATATTTAAAGCCAGTCAATACATCATAACAGCCAACCCCATTTTTCAAGGCTATATCTTTTAATAGCTCTGATGTCACAATGGTTTTAACAATATACTCTTTCCCTTTCAGTTTTCCGTTTTCTTTCCATTTGGTGATGAGGTAATAGATTAGAACAGAAGCTGTTTGATTTCCATTGAGCAGGATGAAATTTCCATGTGGATCTTTCACAGCAACACCTACGCGGTCTGCATCAGGATCTGTAGCCAGTACTAAATCAGCATCTATTTCCTTAGCCTGTTGAAGAGCCAGACTCATAGCATTGGGTTCTTCAGGATTTGGAGAAATTACAGTAGGAAAGTTTCCATCGGGTACTGCTTGTGCTTCAACAATAGAAACATTCTCAAATCCAAATTCTTTCAAACAACGTGGAACAAGTGTAATACCCGTGCCATGAATAGGGGTATAGACAATCTTCATTTTCTTTTGACGTTGAATGGCATCAGGACTAAGCGTTAATGCCTTAACGCGATCAATATAAGCTGTGTCGACACTTTCGCTAACTAAGTTAATCAACGCTCTGTCGCCTTTCCACTTGACATCGTTAACTGTTGCTATTTGTTGAACCTCTGTAATAACATTGGTATCGTGCGGCGAAACTAATTGACCACCATCTTTCCAATAGACCTTATATCCATTATATTCTTTTGGATTGTGGGACGCTGTAATAACAATACCGCTATGGCAATGTAATTCGCGTACTGCGAATGACAGAACAGGTGTTGGACGAAGATCCTCAAAAAGAAAAACTCTGATATGATTTGCTGAAAGAACATCAGCAGCAGTTTTAGCAAAGAATTTACTATTATTACGCGAATCATAAGCGATTGCTATGCGGAGTTCTTTTTCCCTGGGATAACTTTTATGTAAATAATTTGCTAATCCTTGTGTTGCCATACCTACCGTATATTTGTTCATACGGTTGGTACCTGCCCCCATTATCCCTCTTAATCCTCCTGTACCAAACTCCAGGTCGCGATAAAATGCATCGGTAAGTTCGGTTGCATCATTATCAATAAGGTCTTGTACCTGTTTCTTAGTTTCGTCATCAAAATTTCCTTCCAGCCATTTCTTAGCTCGGTTTAGAATTTGTTCATCGATTTCCATCTTCACTGAATTTTAAAGAGACATTGTTTCAATTTCCAATAAGCATTTCGATAAACTCTCTTTCCAATAAGGAATTAAGAGTTTGAAATCTTGTTTTATTTTGGATTTATTTAATACACTATAATATGGACGAGTGGTAGGTGAGGGGTAATCTTTTGTTTCGATAGGTTCTACCTTGCAGGGGATGCCTGATTTTTCAAGTATTTCTATTGCAAAATCATACCAACTGCAAACACCTTCATTTGAGTAATGATAAATTCCACAACTTTCTGGTTTCGTTTGAGGAATGATATCAAGAATCGCTTTAGCCAAATCTCCTGCCCAGGTCGGGGTTCCAATCTGATCAAATATGACCTTAAGAAACCCTCTTTCAGCACCATATTTACGCATGGTTTTAATAAAGTTATTTCCAAAAGCAGAATACAACCAGGAGGTTCTGATGATAACAGCTTTGCAGTTACTATTGATAACAGCTTCTTCGCCTTTTAGTTTTGTTAATCCATAGGCAGATTGAGGTGCGCATGGCTCATCTTCTTTATACGGTTGGAATCCTTGACCTGAAAAAACATAATCAGTTGAGATATGAACCAGTAATGCATTAAATTTCTTGGCTGCCTCAGCTAAAAACTGTGGTGCCTTAGCGTTAATGCGCATTGCCATTTCAACATCACTCTCCGCTTTATCAACAGCAGTATATGCAGCACAATTGATAATAGTCTGAACCTGATGAGATGACACCATATCATCGATAGCCAAAGGGTTTGTGATATCTAATTCTGCTATGTCAGTAAAAATAAATTGAAAATCAGTATAATCCTTTGCTAATTTCCGAAGTTCGTTACCCAGTTGTCCATTACTACCTGTTACTAGAATGGTATTCATATTGTTTTATATAACTGATTTGAAAAATTCAATCGTCTTAATTAATCCCTCTTCTAAATGGATTTTAGGTTCCCAACCCAATTCTTTTTGAGCCAATGTAATATCTGGCTTACGTTGCATTGGATCATCAGAAGGAAGAGGTTGATAAATAATCTTTGAAGACGAGTTTGTGAGTTGTATAACTTTTTCAGCAAGCTCGCGAATTGTGAATTCGCCGGGATTTCCAATGTTTACTGGTCCAGTAAAACTATCACGACTGTTCATCATTCGTATCATTCCATCGATTAAATCGTCAACATAACAGAAGCTCCGTGTTTGATTTCCATCACCATATATGGAAATATTCTCTCCTTTAAGCGCCTGGACAATAAAGTTCGAGACAACACGTCCATCATTTGGATGCATTCTTGGACCGTATGTATTAAAGATACGGATGATTTTAATTCTGACATTGTTTTGCTTGTGGTAATTTACGAAAAGTGTTTCTGCAGCTCTTTTGCCCTCATCGTAACATGCACGTTCGCCAATAGGATTTACATTTCCCCAATAGGATTCTGTTTGCGGATGTATCTTTGGATCTCCATATACTTCACTTGTAGAAGCTTGTAATACTTTTGCCTTGATACGTTTTGCTAACCCCAACATATTGATAGCTCCCATGACAGAAGTTTTCATTGTTTTGATAGGGTTATATTGATAATGAATTGGCGATGCAGGACAGGCTAAATTAAAGATTTCGTCTACTTCAATGAAAAAAGGAGTGGTTACATCATGACGGATAATCTCAAAGTATGGATTTTTTAGAAGATGCACCACATTTTGTTTTTGTCCTGTAAAATAGTTGTCCAGACATACAACATCATGACCTTCATTTAATAGCCGTTCGCATAAATGCGAGCCCAGAAAGCCTGCCCCACCGGTAACCAATATTTTTTTCTTCATCTTATTATCTGTAAATGTTATACAAAAATAATAAGCCTGACTGAAAAAGCAATCAGTCAGGCTTTATTTAACATAATAATGATTTATTTTCGTTGTTTTATCCCGATCCCGATATACTCAATGCCGAAGTGTTCTAAATCTGTATGGTCGAAAATGTTACGTCCATCAAAAATAACTGGTGATTTGAGTAGTTTCTTAACAACCCCCCAACTGGGGAAACGAAATTCGGTCCATTCAGTTACAACAAAGAGACAATCTGCTTCATCCAAGGTATCATAGGTGTCTTTACCATAATAGATCGTATCTCCAATTCGTCTTTTCGTTTCGTGCATAGCTACAGGGTCGTAAGCTCTTACATGACATCCAGCTTCTAGAAGTTTTTTTATCAGTACTAGTGCTGGTGCTTCGCGCATGTCATCCGTTTGGGGTTTAAATGAAAGTCCCCACATAGCCACGGTTTTACCTTTAATGTCACCATTAAAGTATTCTGAAAATTTGTTGAACAATACTGATTTTTGATTATCGTTTACTTCCTCAACAGCTTTTAACACCCGCATAGGATATCCCACACTTTCTGCTGTCTTGATAAGAGCTTTTACGTCTTTTGGAAAACAAGAACCGCCATAACCAATACCAGGATAAATAAACTTATGACCTATACGGCTATCTGATCCAATTCCTTTGCGAACCATGTTTACATCGGCTCCAATAATCTCGCAAAGATTGGCGATATCATTCATGAAGCTGATTTTGGTGGCAAGCATTGAGTTTGCAGCATATTTAGTCATCTCAGCCGAAGGCACATCCATGAAAATAACAGGATGTCCATTGAGTGTAAAAGGTTTGTATAGTTTGCTGATGATGGCTTCAGCTTTTTCTGATTCAACACCCACAACTATCCGATCTGGTTTCATAAAGTCGCTGATTGCATCACCCTCTTTCAAAAATTCAGGATTTGAGGCTACATCAAACTCTATGGCCACACCTCGTTTATCAAGTTCGTCCTGAATCGCTTCTCTTACTTTTTTTGCAGTTCCAACAGGGACAGTACTTTTTGTGACAATCAGTATATATTTGTTCATGGTTTTGCCTACCGTACGGGCTACATCCAAAACATATTTCAGATCAGCACTACCATCCTCATCGGGAGGGGTTCCTACGGCACTGAATATTACCTCTGTGTCATCCATGCATGATGAGAGGTCTGTTGTAAAGGAAAGGCGACCTTTAGATACATTGCGTTCGATTATCGCATCGAGCCCTGGTTCGTAAATTGGAGAAATCCCCTTATTGAGATTCTCAATTTTCTGTTGATCAATATCTACGCAGGTTACATCTATGCCCACTTCTGCAAAGCAAGTGCCGGTAACTAAACCAACATATCCTGTACCAACAATCGTGATTTTCATAATATTGCGGTTTTTGACAGTATTCTGATTCTAATTATCGCAAATATAATGATTTAAAAAATGGATAACTCTGTTTTTTTGATATTTTTTGTTAACAAATTAATGTAGATTGATAAATCAAGCTGAGGGTAGTTAGCGTAAAAATGTTAATAACTACAATGCTATTAAAGCGATTTAATATTTTGAAAATTAAAATCGTTGATTTTTAAGAAAATATAACCTCTACCTAAAATTGAGCAAGTATTTAATGAGAAATGCAAATGTTTAAATTTATTTTCTTAACTAAATTAACTTAAAAGTTATATTTCATTGTAACCGTAAAAAAACAACATTTATCTTGAATTGGAATTTAAAATTGTTATAGCTTTGTTAGTCTTAAATTATAACCCAACACCTAATATCATGAAAAAATTATTGCCGCTTTTATTAGTTTTTTGTTTTTCGGCTCTTTTTGCTCAAAAACAGAAAGAATTATCATCGAATACCCTATCTCCAAAAGAAAAACAGCAAGGATGGGTGTTATTATTTGATGGAACAACCCTAAATGGTTGGAAAGGATTTAATCTTACAGATGTCCCTAAAAATTGGTCAGTTGAACAAAATGAATTAACCTGCTATGGTAGAGGAGGGGACATGGGCGGAGATATTCTGACAGCACAGAAGTACGACAACTTTGAATTGTTAGTCGACTGGAAGATTTCTGCACAAGGTAACAGTGGAATTTTCTATCATGTGGTTGAAGGATCACAATATCATAGTCCTTACGAAACAGGCCCTGAGTATCAGTTGATAGACGATTTGGGATGGCCTGACAAACTAGCTGAATGGCAAAAAACAGGTGCTGATTATGCAATGCATCTGGCAGATACTACAAAGAAAATACTTCATCCGGTAGGTCAATGGAACAGTACAAAGATTGTTGTTAATCGTGGGCATGTTCAACATTGGTTAAACGGCAAGAAAATTGTAGACTTTCAAGCTTGGACTCCTGATTGGTATGCAAAAGTTAAAGCTTGTAAATTTAACGAACTGCCTGATTACGGAAAAGCAAAAACAGGTTATATTGGACTTCAAAATCATGGAAGTAAAATCTGTTTTAAAAATATCAAGTTAAAAAAGTTGTAGGTTAAAGTATTGAAATACAAACTTTAAAATTTGTTTAAGCTTGAGTAGAAAATAACAGAGTTATCGATTTTTGATAATTAAGGATGTTTTCTTGACTTTTTTGATATTTCATGTCCATACAAGAACTTTTTTACTAGCTTTAGCAGTTCAATGCAATCATTTTATTAATATGTAAATGGTTGAATAGCAAAAGTTTGTGTTTTGAATTTTATTATATAATACTAAAAAAATCACATTTATTAACATATAAATTTATCACTACACTACCATGCAGTTAAAACAATCTTCACAGACACTCCTTATCATCCTAAGGATTGCAATTGGTTGGCACTTTTTACACGAAGGAGTTACCAAAGTATTGAAACCAGGTTGGTCATGTGTTCTCTATTTATTAGATTCTCAAGGACCCGTTTCTGGTATCTTTCATGCAATGGCTAAAAACCCGGCTATTGTTTCAGGTTCAGATTGGCTGAACATGCTCGGACTTACACTTGTAGGTCTTTGTTTAGTTATTGGTCTTTTTGAGCGTCCGGCATTAATAGGCGGTGTCATCTTATTGGCATTTTATTATCTCTCTCACCCCCCATTTATTGGTATGTCGTTTGCAATGCCTACTGAAGGAAACTATCTTTTTGTAGATAAGAACCTGATCGAACTCATTGCAATGCTTCTATTATATACGCTTCCAACGAGTCAATACTTTGGTTTAAAGAGGCTTCTTCCAGAGTCCCTTTGGAAATTTGGTATTTAATTGTTCAATTTTGAAATTATTAATTCATCTATTAAACAGAATAAAATGAATCGAAGGGATCTTGTTAAAGGATTAGCAACATTACCCATATTGGGCTCATATATATTGGCAGTTAGCTTAAAGCAGAAGAATGAAAATGAAAAAGTTGTCTTTAATTTTCTAAAAGAATTTGAAAAAGAGCATCCTGTTATAAATGTCAAATCAACTCCTGTTCCGGTTGCTAAGGCAGGAAATAATAAAACATTACGTTTAGGATTTATCGGTTATGGTGGACGTGGATCAGACCTTGGCCGCGCTGCTGGATTTGCACATCCTGATATGATTTCAGAACTGAAGGCTGCTGCTGAAAAAGATTCAAATGACAAACGCTATGAAACTTTTATTGGGCAAGAAGATTTGAATATCGTATTTACAGGTATTTGTGACCTCTATACTCCTCGTGCTGAAAAAGGAATGATCGCTTTATCTAATAGAGAAAAGAAAGCCAAAGACGAGTTCAAAGGACAACCCATAAAACGGTTTAATAACTTTAGAGAACTGATTCATAGTCCTGAAGTTGATGCCGTAATTATTGCTACGCCTGACTTCTGGCATGCCGAGATGATTATTGAAGCAGCTAATGCCGGTAAACATGTTTATTGCGAGAAATGTATGACAAACGAACTGGATGAAGCTTATTTAGTTCGTGATGCAGTAAAGAAGAATGGTGTTGTTTTTCAGTTAGGACATCAGAACAGACAGTCTGCCAGTTATATTAAAGCCGCTGAGCTTTTAGAACAAGATAAAAATCTTTTGGGTAGAATTTCATTGGTCGAAACCAGTACAAATCGAAGTTCCCCTGGTGGTGCATGGGAATATGATATTCCTGAGGAAGCTAACGAAAGTAATGTTGATTGGAAACAGTTTATTAAACCAGGAATGAAAAACCCATTTAATAAAGCTCATTTCTTCAGATGGCGTTGTTGGTGGGATTATGGTAGTGGTTTAACAGGCGATTTACTGTCTCATGAGTATGATTGCATCAATCAGGTTCTAAAGCTGGGTATTCCTGAAAGAGTATCTTCATCAGGAGGAATCTATTATTGGAAAGACGGTAGAACTGTTCCAGATATATTTAATTCGGTAATGGAGTATCCTGATAGAGATTTATCACTGATCTATTCAGCTACATTAGGAAACTCTCGTGAAAGAAAACGTTTGATTATGGGCGGTGATGCTACTATGGAACTGGGTGGAAACATTCAGTTGTATGTTGATGGTAGTTCAAAAAAATACGAAAAATATCTCAAATCAGGACAGATTAATTCCGAGGTTCCTTTCCTCGATTGGCAACCAGCCGGTACAACTATTGATGCAATGACTTCGGCTACCCACAAATATTTCGCTTCACGTGGATTGATGTATACCATGTTAAATGGTAAGTTGACCGATGCTACGTTCTTGCATATTAAAGAGTGGCTAGAGTGCATTCGAACCAACCAGATGCCAAGTTGTAATATAGACCAAGGTTTCCAGGAAGCTATTACTTGTCATATGGGTACGAAAGCTTTCAAGGAAAAGCGAATGGTGATCTGGGATAAAGAAAAGGAAAAAGTGATCTAATAACATTACTTTAGAAATCCTTGATCTCTAAATAATACTCCTGTTTACAATACAGAATAATGTATTTGTAGACAGGAGTTTTTTCTTTGGCATTAATAATGTCGATCACTTCGCTAATATATTTTGCGTTTATCCTATTTCTTTTTTAATGATACAAATTACATAAGAAGGTTACATTAAGTATTAAATAAACGATTTGGTAAATAATTCATTTAAGTCGATGTAGCATAATCGTTTATTTCTATTGGTTTCTGTGAAATGAAATGTAAATTTGCTATTTGGTTTTAAAATAGCAAATCTATAATCACATCTCACTTTTTTAAAAAAAACATGAAGGGACTATTTCTCACCGTATTTTCTCTATGGCTAGGCTTTTCGGGTATTGCCCAAACCTTGTCATCCCCTTCTATAAATTATGATTTTGATTTTTTACGATTAGAGAGGGGGGCCTCTTCTTGGAAATTAAATGGGCGCAATTATACTTTTTCCATCGA
Organism: Bacteroidota bacterium; assembly: GCA_013390605.1. GTDB lineage: Bacteria > Bacteroidota > Bacteroidia > Bacteroidales > Cfx3-03 > Cfx3-03. Next base: position 1,157,137 of record JACAUB010000001.1, read on the forward strand.
CCAGGCAGAGAAGCAAAAAGGAGTAAGAGCACTTAAGATATCAGGTTATGTTTCCGGTCTTTTAAATTCGGACGTGATCTCATTCGATTGTAAAATATCTCAACTCATCCCACTTCCTAAAACGGCTTTAAAAGGAGTTTTTACTATAGATACGAAAATGCAAAATGTTGATCTATCATGGATCAAAATATATGGCTTAGATTATAACGAACAAGTCATCAGAAAAGACTCTATCAATTTAATCTATTCTGAAATCTGGAAAAATCATCGAGCCATCTTTAATTTAAAGGGAATACATTCTATTTATATTGAAGTAGGCGTAAGTAGTTCAATCGCACATTTTAAAGAACATAGAGAAAATACTGATTTCAGCTTAAGTCGGCTTTCATTAATAATAGATGGCAAGGATATTTATTCACTTGCAACTCCTGTCAAAAGTGTTTCAGATCAACAACTTGTAGATATCAAGCAAAATACGCAACTAGACAATCATGACGCGCAAAGTTATGCTGCAATCAACGATTTGAAAACACATCGTTTCGTAGCTCTTGGTGAAACAGTTCCGGGAAGCGTTTCTAGTCAGGAGAGTGCTTATAATTTGATGAAAGAGATGATCCAGCATCAGAATTGCCGTCTGGTACTTTTAGACTATCCCTTATCATCCACACTACAATGGAATCAATATGTTCATGGCGATTTAAAGACAAAATATCAGGAGTTTTTATCTCCGCTAGTCTATGGTTCAAAAAGTCCTACACTGTTTGAATCCTTTCTGGAATGGGTAAAGCAGTATAATCAACTCAGCGATCAAAAAGTGACGATTGCCGGATTTGATACTCAGGGGGTGATCTATTATAATTATCTTGCCGATTATTTAATAAGCTTGAATAAAAGCTCTCTATTTTTTGATTCGTTGTTATTGAAAGTTTGTAAACAACAATTTAAGGAAGCCTTTCGATTTGCCTCAAACCATGATAGTTTGAATAACTATTTAAAACCAGCTGAGGCCAATCTGTTTTTAAGTGCTTTAAAAAATCTAACCCGTGCCTACTTAAATGAAGGAAAACCGGAAATTGATAAATCTTTTCTTCGGTTTAATAATATCAAAGAAATTATCACGTCGCAACTCAAGAAAGATGAAAAAGCTGTAATCTTTGCAGATTTTTCTTCAGTTAATAAATTAAATGTAAATCCCTCAGCAATCTTTTCACATTCTATTGGATATTGGCTTAATCGAGAATATGGTAATGAATTTTATTCCATAGCCATTTTACTGGGTAACGGTTTATATACGTATGCAAACACTGTAGAAATTACGGCGATAAATGAACTTGATCAGCCTCTATCTGGTTCCTTAGAAGATTTATGTATGAAGAGTAATCAATCTGTTTTTTATAAGAGCTTATCTTCTGATCTCTATAATCGGATAGGTTATATGTATTGGGTGGATCGGTCAATGACGATGTCACAATTTGAAAGGTGCAACTATAAAAAGAGGATGGATGCTATTATTTTTATTAGAAACAGTAAAGGTTTTGATATTCCACAAGATTGGCCAAAAAATGATAAAGGTTTTTATGATTTTAATGCTGCGTTGATGCAAAAAGATTTTGAACGTCATTATAATAAGAAGTTTTACCATCCTACGCGGAGATATAGAGTGTATTTTAAATAAGATACTATTTAAAAAAAAATTGTACTTTCGATTTAAGCAAAAACTAAAAGATACTTGCTTAATTTACGAACCGGTTGTTTAAAATTCTATTGAGAATTTGATTCGAATCAGAAAAACAGGATCGTTGAATCTCAGAAGGGGATAGTCTCACCCATTCGATAGACTAATTCATTTCTTTTCTATTATCAATTTATCCTGAATCTAAAAGACGCTTACGGTTTACCCATGACTATGTTTTTCACCCTGCTTTTGTCGTATTTTTACCGTATCTTAACCGTATCAATATATACGGAGTAAATACGGTTCAGATACAGCATTGGTATGGTGACGACATTCAACCATATAAAACAAAAGAATCTGGTGTTGCAACAAACCCTAATTCTTTTGTTTTATAAAGCATGATTCCAGTAATCAAATTATTTCATCCATAGCCATTGAAACTTTACTTCATCATTTTGTTCAGTGACTATTTGCAACTCAATGTCGTAATAACCTGCTGCCGGAAAGTTGAGCGAACCCATACGGTTAGACTTGAAGTTGTCGATAACCCAATTAGAGAGCGGTTCACCAACCGTTTTTCCAGTAGGCGAAACTTTATGGATAACGATTTGGTTTGCAACTTTTAGTACTATATGACTTTTATCTGTTATTCCTTGATAGCTGTATGAAACATCGAATGTCTTTTGTCCGGGTTTATCTACATAGACCTTCCAATTGAATTCGGTATTTTCTTTTATCATAACATATGATGGAATGGTTCCTTCACGTTGTTCAGCTTCAATTTTAAGATCTTTAACAGGAGTGAAAAGATTTGATGATGTGAAAGAGTAACCACCATCTCTTGTTTTTGCAACTAAACCTCTAAAGATTTCAGGTTTCTGCGAATATTCTATAACTACAACCGTAACATAAGGGTCGGGTTGTGTCGAGGGTAGATTAATTGTGGTCAATACAGTGTCAAACGTAAACGATAGTGGCGTTTTCTTTTTGTCGGCAAGCAAATAAATCCTTTTCGGTTTAGTAATTATGCCAGAGAGGTTAAGTTTGTTATTTAGCGGATAATTGAAGATGTGGAGGTATAAATTGGTGCCTGTTTGTGTTTTTCTGCAGGTTATTTTACCCCAGTCGTGTTGATCTTTGGGTAGGTCGAATGCACTACATCCATAAATTGATTCACCATTCACTTTTAACCATTTTCCCATTTCCAGCATCCGTTGTGATATCTCGAAAGGAACATTTCCATTGGCTTTAGGACCAATGTTTAATATAAAGTTACCATTGAGACTCACATTATTAATTAATGAATGAAGTAACGTAGTGGTTGATTTATATTCAGAATCGAGTGTATTGAAACCCCATGAGTGTGCAACAGTAGCAGGTGATTGCCATGGAAAATCCTTCTTTTGACTTCCGAGTTGATTATCACCCAGTTCTTGAATGTCTACATCACTATCTTCTTCCACAGAAAGTCCAAGACGAGAGTTGACAAGGCAATTGGGTTGTAGTTCGCGAATCAGTTTTTTTAATTGTAACAATTGTGCTTTTGTTACTACCGTCTGTGAGTGGTCAATCCACATATCGAACCAAATCATACTGATAGGGCCGTAATTTGTGAGTAGTTCGCGCATCTGGGGAATTACTTTTTCCTGCCAGTAACGGTCGTAGTTCTCAGAAGAAATGCCTGTAACCTCTTTGGTATGATCCCACCCGTATGGATGCTCCCAGTCGAGCCAATGTGAATAATAGAAACCTAGTTTTAACCCATGTTTTTTACAGGCTACAGCGAGTTCCTTTAATATATCTCTTTTTGGATTAGTATATTCTGCAACATTGTAATTGCTAGCTTTGCTATTCCACAGTGCAAAGCCATCATGGTGTTTGGCCGTGATTACAACATATTTCATTCCTGATTCCTTGGCAAGTATAACCCACTTTTCAGGGTCAATATTTTCCCAGCTGAAACTGTCGAGCAGTTTTAGATATTCTGGTTTATCTATCCGATTTCGGTACTGAATCCATTCAGCATAATTATTATCGTTTCGAAGTTTCTCAGCTTTCCAGATACCTTCTGCGCCACTGTAGATTCCCCAGTGGATGAACATGCCAAACCGGGCGTCAATAAACCACTTCGCTCGTTCATTATAATGATCCTGACAGTTTGCAGAGATAGAAGTTAATAAGAGAAGAGCAATGAGTGTAGCTGATCTAAAAGAGAAAATTGTTTGCATTCGCTTATTTTATTAGAATTGTGTGATTGTTGAGTTTTATAAGGTTGTTTTTGATAACGGACTTTAATAATTATCAAAATTAAAACTTTAGAATCGGATTCAAATAAAAAACAACAACAAGTTCTCCTAAAGGTATCATCATTTTGAACATAGGGCGAAGTCTGTTGAATATCTGTTTATAAATAGATTTCTCCCAGTTGGTCGAAATAATGTGAAGCTAAAAAAGAGATCTGTTACTTCATTCGAGATGACTGGAAGTTCTATCGGAATGAAGAACTTTGCTGATGCAGACTGCAGGTCTGCATCAGTTGGATCAATAAAAATCATCTGGTTAGAGAATTTATTTCTTTGTGGGAAATTAGTAAATAGATATTAGTGTATTGATAAATAGAATATTGTTTTTTATCTACAATCTATTTTATACCTGTCTTAACAGATTAAAAAGAATAAAACACAATTCCTAAACAGAACTTTAAACTCAACTGAGTTAAATTTCTTAACGCTCTGCTTCCTGAAAAAATGATTTCACGTAATATCTCGTCTGCTTTGTTTGCGAGGTTATTTAATTTTCATCAATGAAGTATAACTTGTTATCTTCAACCCGGTAATATAATGGTGCAATTGTTATTTTTGGATAACGAAGTCGAAGTCTTCTGGTTTCGCTCAATGTAAAATCTGTCTCACTTCCAATTTCAAACATAGGCGCAAAGTGCATAAAGTGTTCTTCTGCTTTCTCTTTTTTCCATCCGGCTGTTTCTACTAAACCGTTTATGAATTCGGTTTTACGTGCAACCAGATTCACCATCCCGCAGTGATTATGCGCAATGAGTGCTATATAACTGACATTTCCAACCGCAATGGCATAAGATACTTTAAACTCACTATATCTTAAATTAGCCCCTCCTGCCCGAATGATAAAAGCGAAGTTGTCAGGTATATTGAGATGCTTTCGGTTATCCATGCACATTCCAACTAATAGCTGAGCTGTTTCATAAGGTTCAAGAGATCTGTTTAAATTGTGATACTCTAACAGTAATCCGATAGGGGTATTTCTATAGACGGGTAGAATATCTTCTATTGAATTGATGGATATGAGTTTATCGATATTTTTCATGGTGATTTAACCTGAGTTTATCATGTGTCAGATAATTGTAAACAATTCAAAAGTAAAAATGATGGGCTATCTATGCAAGACTATTTGCATTTAGTCTTCCGAGCTCTTTTAGTTTACGAACATGTGAACGTAGTGCATTTAAGAACGTTGGTTTCAGATTATAGGTAAAGCCAAATTCTTTCGCTGTTTTCTCTACGATTGGTGCTATTTTACGATAGTGAATATGACAAATGTTTGGAAACAGATGATGTTCGATCTGAAAATTTAAACCTCCAATGTACCAATTGAGTAAGAAATTATTTCGCGCAAAGTCGGCGGTAGTATTCAATTCATGAACAGCCCATTCCTGCTCAATAACACCTTGCGCATTAGGCATTGGCTGTTCGGCTATCTCTACTATATGAGCCATTTGAAAAATCGTACTCATAATAAATCCTGCAGTCCAGTGCATGATAAAGAAACCAAGTAGTATCTGCCACCAGCTAAATGCAGTGAATAATAAAGGAAAACCAATGAAAACAACTAGATAGACTACTTTAACAAATACCATTCTCCAATATTCAAACCTGGGGTTTGGATTTCTCTTCTTGGTAATTTCTGCTTTATTAAATGACCTTAATTGCGGAAAGTCGTTAATAAGCTTGGATATGGTCATAAATCCATAAAAGAAGAATGCGTGAATATACTGATACCGATGGAATTTTTTAAGTGGCGCGTGTTGAGATAATCGTAACGGGCCTTTTGATGAAATATCCTGATCTGATCCATCAATATTTGTAAACGCATGGTGTAGAAAGTTATGTTGAATTTTCCAGTTGAAGACATTACTACCTAATAAGTACATGGTTCCCCCAAATACTTTATTTACCCATTCTTTGCTGGAATATGATCCGTGAACAGCATCATGCATTACACACATTCCAATACCTGCCATACCGATGCCTATTACGATAGCCAGAATCATTGCTATCCAAGCACTCATTGAAACAGTGAGGATTAATACAAGCGGCACAATATAAATGGAAAGCATTACAAACGACTGTACTACTAATGAAAAATTTCCTTTAGTGGATATTCCTTTCTCATTGAAGTAATCGGTCACATTTTGTCGGACTGCATCTGCGAAATTTTGTTGTTTAGAATCGCTGGAGATGAATTTTATTTTTTTCATGCCTGTGATGATGTTGAAATATTAAATAACAGGCGGTACAGCGTTTTTAAATGTAATATTTAAATTGAATTAACTGATATTAAATTAAATGCAAAACCGATAGATATTACACTTAACATATGCGTTATGGCTTATGTTATTGAATTGTTATTATTTATGGTTGCCGGATATCATGTAATCACAATATTATTTTAATTTATTAACTGTATTTTATCACATTGTCTCAAATAGTTTTCATCAAGACAATATTTACCGCATCTTCTATTGAACAGATCAGTGCAGCATAAGTTAATATAAAAATAGTTTAATTATTGTTAATGGTGGTGCTTCCCTTTTCTATTAATTTTCCATGTTTTAAAAAATGGATGGGCTTCAGTGTTTAATATGCATTTATCGAGATCGAATGCTTTTTTAGGAGCAAAGAAGAGGTAACAATATTTCATGGTTTCGGCAAAGAAAAAGCTTTCAAGAGCATCCCACTTTTCCATGGTACGTACATCTTGTATCTGGACATAACCATTATCAATCTGACAATATTGTTCGATAGATTCGAACATGTTTTTTCCCATCTCATAATATTGCTTGTCTTTTGTGAAATGCCATAAATAGTACGTTGCTTCAATGGCTTCGGGACGGATCATATAATATGGTGCAACTACTTTCATATTTGAATAGTTAATGCATTCAGGTTCTACTCCATACATGCGCCACATTTTATCAATTGATTTCTGAAGCTTTTTTGCTCTGACAAAATCTTTGTCAAGACATAATACAGCACCCCAGAAGCAATCTAGCGCACCAAACTGTGTAAGGGTTCTTTCGCCAGAATTCATGTCGGCCCAACCATACCAAAATCCTGTTTTGGTTTCGTCGGCCAGATAGGTGTTAATTGCATTGCGCGATGTCTCCCACATTTGTTTTAATTCGGGATCATCGAACAACAACCAGCCCTTTAACAGATATTCATAATAAGCGTCGATCCCACCACTGATATGTGCTTGAGTGTTTGTCCACTCGCCCGTTTCAATATTTATTTGTGATCCTACTAATCCGGTTTTACCCCTCAGTTTATAAACTGCAACAACTCCTTTTTTACATTTTTCATAATAAATTGGATTTTTTGAAAGCTTTGAAAGCATGCCATATTCTAATAACATGGAGCCAATTTCACAAGGGTTTGTTATATTACCTGAGACCTTTCCTGTTTTTAGATTTACCAATCTATAGGGCATTCCAGAGGGTGAGTTAAATATGGGGAGCATGCGATTACCTAAATCAATGGCCAGATTTAAAAAACGTTTGTCACCATCGAGTTGATACGATGAGAGCAGTCCTCCCATAATGCGTATAGCTATTTCAAATTGTTGAATTTCAAAGTTTTTATCAAAATTAAGTCTCTCGAAAATTAGTTTCTTGGCTTCAGCTTCCTCTTTTTTTAGGCCCATGATATGCATAGTACTAAATGCATCTATTGGAGTCATCAATAAAGATTCAGCATACCAGTTATGTCCTTTTAGTGAAATGGGATTGACGGCATCCATGTCCCATGCATAAGTTTTATAAGCCTTCCATCCTTTCAAAAACGCTGCTTTTACACGATTCGCATATACTGTTGTTTCTGGATCCTGTTTTTTGTCTATTTGAGTTTTGGCTTGTACTGATGTCGTACACTTTAGTAATACAAGAAATATTAGAATCTTGAAAAGATGCTTCATCGTTTTTGATTTTAGGTTCGCCAGCAAGCTGGTTTTTTTGTAAAAAAGTACAAATATAATCCGTTGGATGAGTTAATTTGGAATTTGATCAAAACTAATTGATTAGGATTTTAAACTCGTAGAGATTTAAAATGATAACTATTTGATAATCTATAAGTCGAAATCTAATTCATCCAACGCGGAAAATATAATATTTGGTTATATCTGCTCTGTAGATAAGATGTTAGGATGCAATTTCTTTCAACATATTTCTAAAAATGAATCCATGAAAGGGTAGGACTGAATACCAATACATTCTTCCCCATAATCCTAAAGGTCGAAAAGTAGCTGTTTGATAAAGTGTATTTCCAACTATTTTAAATTCCAACCAAGCCTCGCCGGGTAATTTCATCTCTGCGAATAATAATAATCTTTTATCATCTTTACTGGCGTAAAGAACTCTCCAAAAGTCAAGTGAGTCGCCTGTATATATCATTGTGCTGTTTTTTCTACCTCGCCGTAAGCCAACACCTCCTGAAAGCTTATCTAAGAAACCTCTTACTTCCCATAGCCAGTTTGCATAATACCAACCATTTTCGCCACCAATAGACCAGATTTTATTTAATGCTTTGTCTACGTTAGTGAGTTCAGCTTTTCGACTATCTACATAACAACCAAATGTTGGGACATTAAGTAGTTTTGAAAATCCTTCCTGAATCGCATTACTCGTGAGTGCATCAGTCCAACTTGCAACCACGCTATCATGTTGAATTCGATCGAAAGCGAGTAGTATTGCCTCTTTAAATGATAAAAGCCTGATTCCAAGCATCTCTCTTAGATTATTATTTCTGCAAATTACCTCAACACTCATGCTTTTTACAAGATTAGCCGCTAATGTGAATGATATTGAGGTCACAAAATAAAGCCAGTAGGATGATATTTTTGGAGTCATGACAGGGACCGTAATAATAACTCTTTTCAAATTTCGGACTTTTGCAAATCCTAATAACATCGCTTTATAGGTCAGGATTTCAGGACCCCCAATGTCAAAACTTTTGTCGAAAGCGTATTCAAATAACAATACTCCTTTTAAATATTCGATAACATTTCTGATGGCAATAGGCTGTGATTTTGTGTTTAACCATCTTGGCGTAATCATAAAAGGTAGTTTTTCAACAAGATCGCGCATAATTTCAAAAGATGCACTGCCTGAACCTAAAATGATTCCTGCCCTTAGGGTTGTTAGGTGGAAAGATGTGGACGACAGAATTTCTTCTACTGCTTTTCTTGAATTAAGATGCTTTGATAATTTGGCATCATTGATGATGCCACTTAGGTAAATAACTTGTTTAGTTTTGGTCTTTTGAATTCGATCTTTGAAATTATTTGCAGAGATACTTTCAAGCTTTTCAAAATCTTGATTTACTGCCGACATTGAATGAATTAGATAGTAAGCAACATCAATATCATCAGGAATGGCATGAAGTGAGTTTATATCTAAAAAGTTAACTTCTATAACACTTAATTTATCGGATTGATATTTTGTGACATCAAACCTGTTTATGTCTCTTACACAACAGATTACTTCATGCCCATCTTTTAATAGCGAGGGGAGTAGACTTTGACCGATATAGCCGGTCGTTCCAGTGAGTAAGATTTTCATAATTTATTTTTTATGTAGTTTGAATCAAATTGTTTCAAAGTAAGGTATTAACAATATTTTTCTTGAACTGTTTCTTTTTTTATGAGAACTAAGCTGAAATTTTAGAGACCAACGAAATAATTATATTTTACTAGTCCTTACTTTTCTCAAAATCAGGTTTTAAATAGAGTTATTAACAATTTCATTGCTGGAGATTAAAATAGCCGGGTTATTTATTTTGGATATTCTTGATAACTTTTTTGATAAAGGGCAATGATTTTATAGGTTATCGTATTATCTTTAGATAGTTATTCTATATTGGGAATTGAATGCATTTTTTTACTATTTCTCTTTAATTGTGAAAAGGAATTTTGGTTATATTTTTATTATTTAGAATTTAATTTTGACCACACCAAGAAAGGACAATATGTCCTATTTTGGGATTATCAGATGATTGTTTATTTATTAATGTATTGATATGATGATGATTAATTATTGGCACAGCTATTGTATACGCGTACACAACGTAATTTCAATGATCATGAGAAAGTTAAGAATATTTTTAGTTATGTTAGTCGGATTGTTTGTTTTTGGGTCATGCCAGAAAGATAATCCTATACCTTCACCTGGTACACCAAGTGCAGCAACAAAGACAATGGATGCTATGGTTGTTAAACCAACCTTTGATTGGAAGACTTCGGTGCAATACAAGCTTACCTTGAAATCAAAATCAGATAACTCGGTGATCTTGGTAACACCATCGGGAAGCGTAAATCAGAAGTTTTATCTGATAGCAAACAGTCCGTTAACAGCAGTCCTTTCTGCACCATCATACGAGAAAACAATTCACCTTCTGTTTAATAAACACGATGTTGAAATATCATTAAGTGGACCAACCTTATCCTATACATTTAATTATTAGAACCATGAAAAAACAGATATTTAATTTTATCAATAAAACCATTGCTGTAATAGTGGTTTTATTATTTTCTTTTCATGCGGTTGCTATTGCTGATGATGGATGCACAATAAGAAAAGATAATGGGGATGGATATAAAACAACCATAACATCGGTTACTAAAGTTGGCGGAGGTTATCAGATTGTTATGACTGTTAATTATGACGGATCGAGTGGAAAGGGGCTTCACCGTTTTGGCGTTGAAGCAAATACAGGCACTTTTTCTAATGTTCGTTTTGATGTTGTGTCCGGTGATAATGTTACCGGAACTGTTAATTTAGGCCCACAGGTCTCCGGATTTCCTTTTTCTACAGGTTTTTATATAGATAACATCACCAATTTTGGAATAAAAGGCACTTCTGGAAGTTTTACCGTTACATATACGATTACTTCTTTGCAAGATCAAACTGTGGATGCTGAGGTATGGCAGGATAACGGTAATACAAAAACAAAAGATGATGATGCAGATTTTGGTTCAGAAGATTTTCAATCCGTATATAATTGTCAGGTTGGTTGTGCAATGCCGGTGTTAACTCCTGCCGGCGGAACATATGCTGTTGCACAGACCGTTTCGATGAGTTCGACTACAACTGGCGCCACTATTTATTATACGACCGATGGCTCAACCCCAACAACAAGTAGTAAAAAATATAGTGCTTCAATTACTGTCAATGCTAATCAAACTATAAATGCAATAGCAGTAAAAAGTGGTTTATCAAATAGCGATGTTGCATCTGAGAGTTATATTATTGCTCCCGTACTTCCTACTCCAACCATGTCTCCTTCTGCAGGAAATTATACTACAGCACAGAATGTTACATTAAGTTGTTCTACATCAGGGGTCTCTATACGTTATACAATTGATGGTAGTACACCTGATTTAACCAGTCCTATTTATTCGTCATCTATTAATATTACTTCGCCAACTACAATTAATGCAATTGCAGTGAAGTCGGGGTATACGAATAGTGCAGTTGCTACTGGCTTTTATAATGTATTGTTACCGGTTGCTGCTCCCGTATTCTCGCCACAAGCCGGAAATTATAATACCACGCAAAGTGTTTCGATTACTTCATCTACGGCCGGTGCTTCAATTTATTACACAACTGATGGTACAACTCCTACCACCAGCAGTACCCTTTATACTGGCCAAGTGAGTGTTGATGTAAGCAAAACAATCAATGCGATAGCAGTTAAAACCGGAATGGCAAACAGTAGTGTAAGCTCAAGTAGCTATATTATCAAATGTGCAAATCCTACATTTTCGCCGGTATCGGGTACCTATAATGCATTTCAGTCTGTTGCTTTAAGTAGTATTACTCCTGGTGTTTCTATACGTTATACGACTGATGGAAGTGATCCAAGTGCAACAAGTGGAACGATTTATTCCACTCCAATTTCGGTAACCTCAACCAGCTTAATAAAAGCAATAGCTTATAAGACAGGTGCAACTAGTAGTGATGTTGCCTCAAGTAATTATGTGATTTCACTTTTGAAAATTTCTAATCCTGTTTTATCACCAGCCCAGGGTACTTATAACTCATATCAGAGTGTTACTATTACATGTCCAACAGATGGTGTTACCATTAAATATACGACCGATAATAGTGATGCAAGTCCAACTAACGGTATTGTTTATACGCAAGCTATTCCTGTAAATGCCTCAACGGTGATTAAAACCATCGCTTATAAGACCGGGATGGCTAATAGTGACCTGGTGACAGGTAGCTATGTTATTCAGTTACTTGCTGTTGATGCACCGTCATTTACACCTCAGCCTGGATCATACAATACAGCTCAAAGTGTAGCAGTGGCATCAACAACATCGGGAGCTGCCATTTATTATACGACCAATGGAACCACACCAACTACTTCTAGCTCATTATATAATGGCGTAATCGCAGTTTCTCAAAATACTACTTTGAATGCGATAGCAGTAAAAGCAGGCATGTTAAATAGTTCGGTTACTACTGGGGTTTACAATATAAAATGTGCAATCCCCAGTTTCTCAATTACCCCTGGCAGCTACGCAACTACACAGAGTGTGTCTTTATCTACGACAACCAGTGGTGCAACCATCAAATATACAACCGATGGAAGTCAACCCAGCTCTACCAATGGAACGATTTATAATTCTGCTATATCCATCAGTGCTACTGGTACATTAAAAGCGGTTGCTTACAAAGCCGGAATGAATGATAGTAATATCGCATCGGGTGATTATATTATCCTATTACCAACAGCTGCTCCACAGTTCTCACCTCTTCCCGGCACTTATAATGCAACTCAGAATGTAACTATAACATCTTCTGTTTCAGATGCTACTATATATTACACAACTAACGGAACGGATCCAACTAGCTCAAGTCCAAGGTATTCTATTCCCGTATCTATAAGTGCAACAACTACATTAAAGGCATATGCAGAGAAAGCTGGCATGACTCCAAGTACAATAACTTCAGGTCTTTATACTATTCTTGCACCGGCAAATGATCCAACTTTTACTCCTGCTGCAGGTACATACATCGGAAGTCAGAGTGTAGCGATTACAACAACAAGCTCTGGTGCTAAAATTCGATATACAACAGATGATTCAACACCAACCGAGACAACGGGTATCGAGTATACAGGTCCTATAACGATTAGTGCTAATACAACGATTAGAGCTATTGCTTATGGAACAAATTATTCAAAGAGTAATGTCGTATCGAATCAATACAATATAAAGGTGTCAACACCCGAACTCAGTGTATTAGCTGGTACCTACAATTTACCACAGTCGTTGACCATAACCTGCTCTACTGCAAATGCTAAGATTTATTATACGACCGACGGTACAGATCCTTCAGCGACTAATGGTACACTTTATACAGGTGCTATATCAATTCCTGTTAGTACAAACATTAAAGTAATTGCTATCAATACAGGCATGACTAACAGTGATCCTAAAAGTGCAAATTATGTGATCAGTTTAGACAAACTGGCTGCACCTATATTCACTCCGGTTGCAGGAACCTATGCAGGAAGTCAATCCGTAACAATTGCTAGCGCAATATCTGGCGTTTCAATTGTTTATACATTGGATGGAACAACACCAAGCAAAACAAATGGAACAGTTTATACCGTTCCAGTGATCGTTGATGCAAATAAAACGCTAAAAGCATATGCATACAAAGCCAATATGCTTGATAGTGATGTAGCTTTGGGTGATTATAAGATTAAACCGACTGTTACTTTTACTCCTGCTCCAGGTAGTTATACATCATTACAATCCGTCGTCCTGACCTGTTCTGCATCAGATGTCATTATCAGATATACTACTGATGGCACTATTCCAAGCAAAACTATTGGTACGATCTATACTGCAGCAATAGCGCTTACTGGCAACACAACGTTGAAAGCAATTGCCTATAAGACCGGGGTGGAAGATGGCGATGTAGTTTCTGGTGATTATACATTTCAACTGACGAAGGCTGCAAGTCCTGAATTTAATCCTGTATCCGGAACATATACCGATCCTCAGTCTGTTGTATTGAGTTCAACTACAGCAAATGCAGTCATTCGTTATACTACAGACGGCACAGTCCCAACTAAAACAACAGGTACTGTTTATAAAGATCCGATAGCTGTATCGACTACTACTACAATCAACGCCATTACTTATGCACCAGGATTTAGTGATAGTGATGTATCGCAGGGTAAGTATCTAATTAATCTTGGGGGCTTGGATACCGATGGTGATGGTGTTCCTGATAATCAGGATGATTATCCTTTGGATCCGACACGCGCCTATAATAACTTCTATCCAGGTGTTGGTTATGGGAGTTTAGCTTACGAAGATAACTGGCCTTATAAAGCTGACTATGACATGAACGACATGGTTATTGATTATCGATTTAATCAGATTACTAATTCGGATAATCAGGTAGTTCAAATTAAAGCTAAATTAGTTTTACGTGCCATGGGGGCAACCTACCATAATGGATTTGGAATTGAGTTACCAGTACTTCCTTCACAGGTGAGTAGTTGTGTTGCAACACTGAAAAATGGGAATCCGGTTCCGGTTGGAAAACTATCTTCTATTGACCCTGTAAATGGTCTGGAAAAGAATCAGGCAAAAGCAGTGGTTATTTTATTTGACGACGGTTATGATGTCCTTCCACAGATTCATCCAGGTATTGGCGTAAATACAGATCCAACAGTTCCTTTTGTTATTCCGGATACTATTAATTTAGTGATTACATTTGCGGAACCTGTAAACAGTAGTGTCTTTACAAGTGCTGTTTATAATCCATTTATGTTTATTAATAAGACAAGGAATATGGAAGTTCACTTGCCGAATTATCCTCCTACATCATTAGCAAATACTGGTTTGTTTAATACAGGTGAGGATACCAGTAGCCCTTCAACACAGCGATATTATAAGACATCCAACAATTTGCCCTGGGCTATTAATATCTATGAAGGTTATAGCTATCCGGTTGAGAAAGTTGCAATTGTTACCGCCTTCTTACATTTTGCCGAGTGGGCACAAAGTGGAGGTGTTTCATATCCAGATTGGTACAAAGATCTTTCAGGGTATAGAGTTGCATCAAATATTTACACAAATAAATAATACAATTTAAAAGGGAAAGAGGGTGTCCTATTTTTGGGCACCCTCTTTTTGTTTTATAAAAAAAGATACTAAACGTTTTGAGCTGCTAATACCCCCGATGATATCGCGAATTGGATATTATATCCCCCTGTGTCTCCGTCAATATCTAGAACCTCTCCGGCAAAGAAAAGACCTTTAACTAGTTTCGATTCCATTGTTTTTTGATTTACTTCGGCTAATGCAACTCCTCCATTTGTAGACATTGCTTCTTTAAAACTACCTAGTCTATCTATTTTAAATTCTAATTCAGTGATATTCTTTACCAATGCTTTTCTCTTTGTCTTTTCCAGATCGGCGGCTTTACTTAAAGGGTCTATCTGGCTTAGCTCGAGAATAGCCAGTAACAACCTTTCAGGAATTTCATAAATGGATAGGCAATTTTTAATTGATTTCTTACCATTAATAGAAATTTGTTCTAATAAGTGCTTCTCAAACTCGTCACTGTTTGCCATTTCTATTAAAGAAAGTCTGATGGTATCATCAGAATCAAGGAAGCGACTAAAATCAAGTATGCCGGGTCCAGAAATGCCCTTATGGGTAAATAGAATATCTCCTTGTGTTTGCCTGATCTTTTTTGAATCTCTATAAAGTTGAATAACCGAATCAGTGATAGAAATTCCTGCGCATATTTGAAATGGGAAGTTGTCTATTATAATGGAGGTAAGGGCTGGTTTTATTTGAGTGATGGTATGTCCAAGTTGAGAGGCGAAACGATATCCTTCTCCTGTTGAGCCTGTTTTAGGATATGATTTTCCGCCGGTACAAATAATGATATTCTTTGTGATGTATAAACACGTATGCGTCTGTACCTTGAATAAATTATCACTTTGGGTTATGCAAGAAATAGAGGTTTCATATTTTATACTGACTCTGTTTTTTATACATTCAGAAAGTAAAATGTTTAATATGTCTCTGCTTTTTAAAGTTTCAGGAAATATTTTTCCATTATTGACTTCAGTTAGTTTAAGTCCTCTTTCCTGGAAAAAAGAGATTACATTTTCATTGGAGAAATTATATAATGCAGTTCTCACAAACCGACTATTATCACCATAATGAGTGAGAAAATCGCTTATCTTTCCCGCGTGTGTAACGTTACATTGACCCGTTCCTGAGATGAGTAGCTTTAATCCAGCTGATTTATTCTTTTCGAGGAGACAGGTTTTCAATCCTTTTGCCCCACAAACTTGTGCAGCGAATAATCCGGCCGGTCCTGCACCAATAACAATAACATCAATTATTTCGTCTTCCGTCAATTTCTGTTCTGCGTTATTATAAAATGAAAAGAGGTATTTTTTTTATAACCTATTAGCGAATTATTATGCTTATCGATTATTGTTTACAAAGATACCTCCTTTTATAATTCTTTATGCAGGCATTCTGCCGGTGGCTTGTCTTTCAACCATCCATCCGGGATATTCAGGTGAAAGAGCAGATATTTTATCCAGGCTTTCTAGTTCTTCAGAAGATAATTTCAGTTGAGTAGCTGCGATGTTATCTAATAATTGATCGTTTCTTTTTGCACCGACAATAATGCTTGTGACATATTGCTTTGAAAGCATCCATGCTAACGCAACCCTGGCTGCTGATACCTCATGCGCGTTTCCAATTTCTGTCATTAAATCAATAATATCGTAAGCTTTGTCTTTATTGATAGGAGGGAAGTCAAAATTATCACGTCGACTATCTCCTGCCTTTTCATTGTGGCGGGTATATTTGCCAGATAGAAATCCACCGGCTAAAGGGCTCCATGGCATTAATCCTAAACCCTCACTTATCGCCATCGGAACTATTTCACGTTCTATGTCACGACTTGCAATGGTATAGTAATTTTGGAGAGCACTAAATTTAGTCCATCCCATTTTGTCTGCATAGCTATTAGCTTTTACTACCATCCATGCCGGATGATTACTGATTCCGATATAGCGAACTTTTCCAGCTCTCACAACATCTTCAAGGCCTCTCATGGTCTCTTCCAGAGGCGTGAGTGGGTCAACACCGTGGATATACAGGAGGTCAATGTGTGACATGTTTAAACGGGTTAAACTGTCGTTTACAGAATCAGCAATATGTAATCGGGATAAGCCAACCTGATTGGCTCCTTCGCCCATTCTGATACGAAGTTTTGTAGCAATTACAACCTGTTGGCGATTGATTCCAAGTTCAGATATTGACTTTCCCAGCATAATTTCTGATAATCCTTCCGAATAAGCATTTGCTGTATCAATGAAGTTGATCTTGTTGTCAATAGCTGTTTTAACTAATTGGTTTACCTCATTTTGTGGAAGTTCTCCAATTGCTTGCCAGTAACCCTTTCCTCCAAATGTCATTGTCCCTAAACAGAGTTCTGAGACTAATACTCCAGTTTTTCCTAATTGATTGTATTTCATTGTTTTTTTCTTTAGTGTCTTTGATTATTTACTGATTTAGCCAGAATAAAATAGTTTTAATTAAATAAAGAATAAGGTGTGTCAGAAAAGGATTTCTGATAAATTCACTCCTATTACCCAACAACCTATTTACAATATTGTTGATGACAAATTAAAGCCGAATTTATTCTAGTCACTAAAGGGTTGTTTATTATTTTCTTTTGGCTAATACTGTCTGATTTTAATGCAAGATGGACTAGTAGGTACCTTAATATCTGTTCCTACTTTTGTTAACAGACCTGTTATGCTGTTTCTTTTAAAAACAACGATATCACCACTATTCATATTAGCAACAATCAGAAACTTTCCAGTTGGATCGAGTGCAAAGTTTCTAGGATGATTACCTAATGTAGATTGATAACCAATCGTCTTTAATTTCCCATCTTTTTGGATTGAGAATATAGCGATATTATTTTCTCCGCCACGATTCGAAGCATAAAGAAACTTGCCATCGGGCGAAATGTGAATATCTGCACTCCCAAAATTATCTTTATATTGATCAGAATGAGTTACAATATCTTGTATATGATCAAGTCTCCCTTTTTTGTATTTGTATACACTGATGGTTCCCGCCATTTCCTCAATACAATAAGCAAACATTCCATTCGGATGAAAAGTAAAATGTCGTGGGCCACTACCTGCTGCAGTTTTTACAAACGGAATCTTAGCAAGTTGAAGAGGCTGATCTTTTGAACTATCAAATTGATAAATTCTTATTTTATCAGCACCTAAATCAGGAAGGAAAAGGTAATTATTGTCCGGAGAAAACACCGACGAGTGGATGTGCGAATGATCTTGTCGGGCTTTGTTAACACTACTATCCGAATAGGTTATGACCTGCTTAGCTGGTTCTATCGATCCATCTTTAGCTAAAGGATATACCGTAACACTCCCTCCTGAATAATTAGCATTCGCGATCCATTTCTCACTTTTATGGATGGAAACATAAACCGGATTATCACCACCACTTTTCTGTGTATTTATGAAAGACAATGTTTGGTTTTGTGGATTAAAGGCAAAGCAGCTGATTGAACCTGCATTGACAGTTTTTGTCTCAGTACAGGCATATAGGCGTTTCCCATCTGTAGATAATGTCAGAAAAGAGGGATTCAGAATATTCTTAACAGACGAAAGCTTGTGCAATACTCCACTTAGTGTGTCCAGTTCATAGATATAAATCCCCTCTTTATTCTTGTCATCGTTATAGGAACCTACAAAAACATAGCATTTCTGTGCTTGTAGATTTAAGCAAAACAGAAGGAGGGTTACGAAGAAAAAAAGTTGTTTTGTCAATTTCATATTCCGTTGTTAATTAGTTGTGTTGGTATGATTGATAATAGCTTCGGTTATTAGGAGGCATCAAAATCAACCTAAAACAAAAGTAAACTAAGACGATGATTTTGCAAAATATATTTACAGGTTCTCGTAAACGCTGCAGCTACTTTTCTAAACTCCCATTTTTGAGTGCCCTTATACCATATCTTTTTCACTGCCTCATATCCAATAGATTTATTAGCTTCTATGGTGCAAGTAATCGTGTCAGTAATATCTTTATTTAATTGTACCAAAACAGTATCAGGTGATAAGAATACACAAAGTTCGTATTGTTCTAATGAATCATTTTTAATGATCCTAAAGTCATTCTGATAATCCATCATTGGTTTATTAGTATCTTAATTCTTCTGGGGTATTCATTTCTTCGATCATCATTTGTTGTAGTAAACGCAATTCTTTTGGATAGTCAACTTTTCTTTCATCATCTTGTTTTAATTCTGATAAAATCTCAAAAACAAAATTGTCCTCTCCTTTTTCGTTCCAATCTTTTTGCAATTCTCTATTTCTATGTGTACCAAATTTTAACTCAAATTTATGCCTGTTCCATGTAGAAGTCATATCAACGCTATTGTCTACAAATATTTTGTTATTTGATATGTTTTTTATTTGAAAAACTCCCATTCGAAATTTCATCTGCTTGTATTCCTCTTTAATATCCTTCTTCGTTTTCATTATTTTATAAATCCTAATTGTTTAGCAGCTGTATATCTGTCAAAAACTTGTGTATGCCCACTAATTAAATGAATATTTTAATCGTTTCTTATATTCCAGGTGTGATAAAGTTTTCCCTTCCCACGGATCAGCAGTATCAAGATAAATATTGTATTCGTTATGAATATATTTCTCAACTTTATCGAAACCTTGCTTGTTCCATACTTCAGTCATAAATTCTCGCAAAAAAGAATCGTTATTCATCATTTTCTGTTTGATTGGTGCTAACTTCCTTGCAATTTAGTTGTGTTGCTTTAATAAATTGGTGATTTGCTTATCTCTTAGTGTGATGAACTCTTTATAATCAGATGGTTGACGTCTATTCAGATAGAAAAGTAATAGCCCGGTTATGAAAAATTGCAATTGAACTTTTGCGTCTTCTGTTTCTTCTTTGGTGAATAGTTTCTTCTCTAAGCAATAATTCCAATCTTCTTCACAAAGCCTGTCTAAAAAATTATAGATCAGTTGTGTTGTAGATTGTTGTGAATTTAGATCTGGAATTTTTTCAACATAGAATAGTTCGAATATGCCTGGATATTGAATAAAGTAATTTGAAAAAGCAATCATCTTCGACTTTATCGCATCAGTTCCGGTTTGATCTTTTTTTACCTGTTCTGATATAAACTGTGTACATTCATCCTGAAAATCTTTTACACATACAAAGATCAGATCTTTCATGTCTTTGAAATAATTATACAAGGTAGTGTAGGAATAGCCTGCTCTCTCTGCAATGTTTCGCACACTGATTGCTTTAAAACCCTCACCGCGAATAATTTCCTTGGCTGCCTCAATAAAGTAGCTTCGCATTCTTTGTTCTTGAATCTCTTTCTTGTCCATTTCGAAGTAGTATTATTTAATTAACATTGCAAATATAATGAACAATGTTAATATAAATAACATTGTTTAACTATTTATTTTCTTTTAACTAAAACACGATTAAAGAGCTGGTAAATAAGCGCTAGAGATCGCCTTTTGTTTTTATACTTATATTCAATAGTCTGGCATTAGTTTTGTACACAATAGTTTATAAACTTTAAAATACCTTAAAGATGAAAAAGTTAATTATAATACTCGTTGTTGCATTTCTGGCAGGATTCCTTACTTCATGTTTTCCATTATTCTATGGGGATAGTAACTACCCTAATGGAAGAAGATACCACCAAAATGAACGCCATCAAAGCAGAAGATCTTCACATAGACATGACGGTGACTATGGATATATTGGACATAGCAAATTAGACCGTCAATATAATAGCAGAGAACTGAACTAATTTTCAACTTCTATAACCACTATTTTATTAATATTTTAGCAGTAAATTGAGGGATCTTATTTTGAGATCCCTTTTTTAGTGTAATTTTTTTGTCGTCATCTGTATCTTTTCCAGCCTCTTTGGCAGGGTATCGGACATTGCCCTTTGCGTTGAACCACAGAATTCGATTAAAGACATCATCATCTCCAGAATCTATGCCTTCAAATTCGGGTTTAGAGGATAGCTTTGCATAATACAGCGCCTTACCTTTTAATGCAGATAATGGTTGGTTTAATTCATCTAAAGGAATGCGATTGGGTAGGGTTGTATATCTGAAAGTAAAATCAGATTTCTTTGAAAAACATTCAAACATAGGGGTTGCTGTAGCATCGAATGAATTCATCGGTGGAATACCTAAAATCTGTTCAATGGTTCTCACCATGGATGTTTGGTTATAATTTGTCGATATCGTTTTTTGTAGTCGGGAATAGGGGCTAACTACAAAGCAAGTGGTTCTATATGCTGATACGTGATCCCATCCACTTTGCGAATCGTCTTCAGTTACAAAAATGACAGTAGAGTCCCAGAATCGACTTTTATTTACCGCTTCAATAATTTTACCAAGGGCTAAATCATTATCGGCTACCATCGCTTTCGGAGTGGGGTATCCTGGATTAGTTCCAACAGTATGGTCGCATGGTAAGGCAAGAATCATCAGTTGTGGTAGTTGATCTCCGGGCTTCTGTTCAAACTCGTTTAATTCTTTTATGAAGGCACGGGCTCTCAATTGGTCGTTGATCTTAGGATTATCAAATCCGGGATATTCTTGCGAGAGTATTGGGCGAACTCTGGAAATAGTAGTAATATTTTGAATCTTAATGGGTTGATTATTGATTGTTTTTTGATAAATGGATGTCCAGTTTTCAGATGGATCAGTCTTAGGAACACAGGCTTCTCCATAGATGCGTACTGTCTTTCCATGATCAAGTGCATTATTCCAAATAAATCCCTCTTTATTATAAACCATAGCATCTGTTTGAACATGCGGATAGCTGCGAAACCAGGCCCTCACATTTTTCTCTACATAATCAGTAACAATAGCTGCATCAGTCCATTGGTGCCCCTCTGCAGAACATTTTCCTGAAGCAAAGTAGTTGTCCATTAAGAGAAAGTCTTTTGATAATTGATGTTGATTAGGGGTGAAGTTTTCTCCAAAGATGCACAATGACGCTTTTCCGCTTCCCTCTTTCATATCACCTAAGACCTGGTCGTAAGTTCTGTTTTCTTTGATGATATAGATGACATGTTTAAAAAGAGAAGGCTCTCCAATTCGCTCAGGGATAGGTTGTGGGGCTATTCCTTTTCGAGGTAACCGGCGTGATAAAATATTTTGATAAACCAGATTCAATTTCTTTACCTTTTCAGTGTAAAGATCTAGTTGTTTCTGATTAGGCATGGGTATAAAAGAGACAGATGCAAGTTGTTTGTGTGCATTGAATGCTCCTTCAACTGTTATTGGAATATCCGTTTTCTTGGTTATTGTTGAGTCTTTTAAGATTGTATTACTATTTACTCTTGCACCCGTGGCCTCAAGATTAGTGACAAAGATTTTATTATCTAATAAAATAATGCCTGATGGATAAGCTTCTGTTGGAATAAAACCACGTATATGTGGATTTATTAGTTTGTACTGGTTTTCTGTAACACCTGTTTCTATAATGGCTAACGCATTATTCATCCCATTGGCAACGTATAGTGTTTTACCATTTGGGTCAATCGCCATAGCATTAGGTGTGCTTCCTTCGTAATATTTTTTTGCTTTGTACAGACTAACCGGAATAGTATCAATAACTTTTGACGTTTTAATATTTATTACTGAAATATAATCACTGTTACCATTCGCAACATAGATCAGGTGATTGTCAGGTGAATGAATAATGGCGTTGGGATGAAGTCCAACAGCTATTTCATTATTTTTTTCTCCTGTTATTTTATTGAAAACTGAAACGGTTCCAAATTTTGTAGCTCCGGTTTTAGGGTCTATATAGGTACTTCCCCATGGTACACCGGCTGTTTCTTGATGAATAGTATCGGTAGGGATAGGACCTCCCCAATTTGTTACATAAACTGAATTGCTTACGATCGTAATTCCATAAGGAGCAACACCTGTGCTGGCAGTCCATATTATTTGTTGGTCACGAACCCTAATCTTTGAAATCTGGTTATTCCCATTGAGTACTACGTATAGATAAAATTCACCATTTTCATTTAAAACTTCAAGTTCGTTAGGTAGTGCAGTAGGTGATGGTAATAATGGTTTAAGTATAAATGCCTGAACAATTGAGATATTTTTTCCATTCCATTTTGCTTGTAATACACATGCATTTGGTGTCCCATTTCCAGCAACACTCCAGAAAATGAAAGTCTCGCCATCTTTTTCAATTGCTTTGATTCCTGAAAAGGTGCTCATTAAGGATTTATATTTTTTGTCGCCAGGGAGTGAATAACGGGCAAGAATTTTTTGTGTAGCCACATCTAATATGATGATTCCATAGCGATCTTCGACAACGATTTGTTTTTTCCCGGGGAGTAGTGTTGCATCAAGACTATGGTTTTCCAGATTAGGATCACCAAATCGAACCACTGTACCAACAGGATCAATTAATCTGTTGTAAGGCATTGCAATTGGATTATGTTTTAGTGTATCAGCTTGATTTGAAGAACTGTTATAGGATGTTTTTTTTTGCAGAATATAGTTATTCGCAATAACACCATTTGAAATATGAAAAAGAAATATAAATAAAGGGATGAACAATCCAATCTTGAAATATTTATTGTGGAGAAGGGCTAATAGAATTCTCATAATGTTTCTTTATAGTGTAAAACAGTTCCGTTCATTAAAATTTGAAAGAAAATAGAAGATATGTATATACTTTGATTTCAAAAAAGACCAATCTTTTTCGGAAATCAAAATAACATCCACTCTAATATTAACCAGTCAAAGATAATTAAAGTTGAAACAGACTAAAGAAAATTTCTATCCAGAAATTCCTGAAAGCTATCTTTATATTGTTCGCTAATCGGAATATATTCTTTTCCGAATACAATTCGGCTTCGTTCAATGGTGTCTATTTTGTTCAGATTAACAATAAACGACCGATGTACACGCATAAAATATTTTGCAGGAAGTTTAGATTCAACCATTTTCAGCGTACTGATAGACAAGATGGGTTTGTCTTCGTTTTTAACAAATACCTTGATATAGTCTTTTAAGCCCTCAATATATAAAATATCATTAAAATTTATCCTACGGATTTTATATTCGGATTTTAAAAAGAGAAATTCGTTATTCGCTTCAATCTGGGGTAACGCCTTTTGTTCAAGCTCTATTAATTTCATTGCTTTTTGCGATGCAATTAAAAACTCTTCGTAACTAAAAGGTTTTAATAGATAATCTACCGCATTTAATTTGAATCCCTCTATTGCATACCGTTCATAAGCCGTTGTGAAAATGACTTTAGGGCCTTGATCCATTATACGTACAAATTCAGTGCCCGATAAATCAGGCATCTGAATATCAGCAAATATTAAATCGACAGATTCCTTTTCAAGGTATTCCAGCGTACTTAATGGATTATCAAAAGTGTTTGCCAGTTCCAGAAACGGTGTTTTTGTAATGTAGCCTGAAATAAGTTTAAGTGCTAATGGTTCATCATCAATTGCAATAGCTCGTATCATAATTCAAATGATTAGGAATTATTAATCTGTAGCGTTATGTAATGAATGTTATTGGTATTGGTAATGGTAAGATTGTATTTGTCGTTGAAAAGAAGTTTCAACCTCTTTTTTACATTCTCTAACCCAATACCTGTTTTTACTTCCGTTTCATTAAAAACAAATCCTGAAATACTATTTTTGACCCTGAAATCAATATTTTGATTCTCAATCGTCATCGAGATATCGATAAAGGAATGATCTCTATTGCTTATACCATGTTTAAAAGCGTTTTCAATAAAAGGAATAAATAGGAGTGGAGGAATAAAAAAGTCATCCGTTATTTCAGGGAAGGAGATGTTTAATACAACTTTATCTGTTAATCGTAATCGCATTAAATCAATATAGTTGGTCATAAAAGCTATTTCTGTGCTGATACGTGCTTTCTCCGGTTCAGTTTCATATAGGAGATAACGCATCATTTTGGATAACTTTAGCACTGCTGTTTGTGCATCTTTTGTATCTATTTCAATTAATGAATAGATGTTATTTAACGTGTTAAAGAAAAAATGAGGACTTACCTGATATTTAAGAAATATCAATTCAGATTGCAATTTCTCTTTTTCTAATTCTTTACGTATTTTCTCATTTTCAGAAAATTTCTCAACTACTCTTATTCCCAACGATGCCCCGGTAAGAAAAATGGATGTGAGGAGAAAGTCGTAAATATGCATCCGTTTAAAGGGAGGGGTCGGTATTTTAGATTTCTTTAATAGTATGGAAATTTCTTGTCTGAAAACGGCATCTTTTTGTGTATCAGGGAAGAATGTATTGTGTCCCAGGTCCTCGAGAAAATACAAACCTGTCATAAGAAGAATGGAGATAATAACGAAGGTGTATTTTTTTTGTTTAAAAAAGAATTTGGGAACTACCCATAGATAGAGTATGTAAAAGTAGATTCCATAAATGAAGATTTTATAGTAATACTTTCCAATCTCATTCATGTTTTGATCCCATTTTTGGTTAAAGAAAAACCATGGAACTAGGAACAGGAATAGCCATACCAATATATGTGATAATATATTTAACTTTTGCTTATTGAAAAATGAAATTTTCATGAGAGTGGTTTAATTTAGTCAAAAGTATTAAATATTAAGCGGATTTAAAATGAGAACCTTCATCAGAATTATCGTTCTGATGAAGGTTGAATCTGACCGCCATCAGATTATTCAAATCGAAGCGCATCAATTGGATTTAAACTTGCGGCTTTACGGGCCGGGTACCATCCGAAGAAAACACCTATTACTGTACAAACAAAGAAAGCAAGTACAACGGAAGTTGGCAATACTACAACTGGCCATTTCATTATTGTTCCAATGAGACTTGATGCCCCGACACCTAAAAGAATCCCAATAACTCCTCCAAGCACACTTAATAAAATCGATTCGATCAAGAACTGCATTAGAATATCTTTACCTCTACCACCAACGGCCATACGCAGCCCGATTTCTCTGGTTCTTTCAGTAACAGATACATACATGATATTCATGATGCCTATTCCACCTACAAGTAACGAAATACTGGCAATGGCTCCCAATAATATGGTTAAAACATTACTAATCGAACTAAAAGTACTTACCAACTCATCTTGCGATCTGATGGTGAAATCGTTTTCAGCTCCTTCTTTGATTTTATGCGATTTTCTCAATGCCTGTTCCATTTCTTTAGCTGCATCTTTTGTTTTTGTTTCGCTTGCAGCTGAGGATTGGATGCTTTGGAAATAGGTGATAGCCAAAACTCTTTTTTGAACCGTAGTGTAGGGCGCCAGTAAAAGGTCGTCCTGATCTTGCCCAAAAGTGTTTGTGCCTTTTGGTTTTAAAATACCAATGATCTTAAAAGGGATCTTTTTATATCGGACAGTAAGTCCAATAGGATTAGCATTTTTACCAAAAAGGTTCTCTACCACAGTTTCGCCAATTAAACAGACTTTTGCTGCACTTTTTACCTCTTTATCTGTGAAGCAACGTCCATCTCCTACTTCTATTTTCTTGATTTTAAAGTATTCAGCATTACTTCCAAATAGACTGGTAGGCCAGTTTTTATTACCATATACCGCTTGACCGTTTGCTCTTACTTCGGGCGAAATATCACTTATTGAAGGACATTCTGCTCTGATAACATCCATATCTTTTACGGTAATGTTTATAGCACCAGAATTCCCCATTTGAATTCCACCTCTTTGTTGTGATCCTGGCATCACAAAAACAAGATTTGTTCCCATAGTGGAGATTTGATCCTGAATACTTTTTTTAGATCCCTGCCCAATGGCTAACATTGCAATAACCGATGCCACACCAATGATGATGCCCAGCATTGTTAATAATGCTCTCAGCTTATTTCGCTTTAAAGCATATATTGCTACTTTCAGAAGATTCGAGATATTCATAGTCTTTTTCTTTAGGCGGTTTCAATATCATCAGTTACAGGCAGATTCTTCAGCATTTCAATCGCACTAAATCTGTCAGTAACATTTTCAGATCGAAGAATGTGTCCATCGCGAAATACAATGTTTCGTGATGTAAAACGAGCGATATCAGCTTCATGGGTAACGAATACAATTGTTTTTCCTTTTGCATTTAACTCTTGAAATAGTGCCATGATTTCAAAAGATGTTCTTGTATCCAGGTTTCCGGTTGCTTCGTCAGCCAATATAACTACAGGATCGTTTACCAATGAGCGTGCAATTGCTACTCTTTGCTGTTGCCCTCCCGATAACTGGTTGGGCATGTGATCCATTCTATCCGAAAGCCCGACGGCTACCAATGCTTCTTGTGCTCTTTCTCTTCTCTCTTTTGCTTTTACTTTATTGTTATAGAAAAGAGGGAGCTCAACATTCTCCAGTGCTGATGTACGGGGGAGAAGATTATATGATTGAAAGACGAAACCCAGTTTTTGATTACGTAAAGCTGCTAACTGGTCTTTGCTAAGTTTTGCCATATCCACACCATCAAGAATATAATCTCCAGCGTTTGGTTTCTCAAGGCATCCCAGAATATTCAGCATGGTTGATTTTCCAGATCCGCTTGCTCCCATTATGGCAACAAACTCTCCCTCTGATATTGAAAGGTCAACACCTTTCAGGGCTCGTACTGTTACCTCGCCGACGTGAAAATCTTTCTTTAGATTTCTCACTTCTATGATTGTTTTATTCATGGCTCTATTTCTTAGGCCCACCACCTGGACGTTTTGGCATAAATGGACTACTTACAGTCTCTTTTTTTGCAGTATCAGAATTAGTAGTAGATGATTGCATAGCAAAAATTACTTCATCTCCATCAGAAACACCTGATTTGATTTCCATTTTTGTTCCATCGCTAAGCCCGGTAACTACTTTTACAGGTTCAATTTCGTTTCCTTTTTTCAGCCAAAGTGTTGAAGATTGATTGTTGACTCCTTTTGCACCTTTTGTTTTGCTGCTTAGCTCCTGATTGATTTTTGTTTTAGCAGCTTGAGGAAATTTCTTCATATATTCTCCCATTAGTTTGCTATCTGGCATAAAACGCAATGCTTTACTATCCACAATCAAAAGGTCTTTTGCTTCGTCCACATAAATACTTGCATTTGCAGTCATACCTGGCATCAGCTTCTTATCAGGATTGGGTGCTTCAATAATTACAGTATAGGTTACTACATTTGAAGTTACTACCGGCTGTAATCTGACTTGGGTAACGGTACCGGTAAATTTAATATCCTGATAAGCATCTACATTAAATTCAACACGTTGTCCTAATTTAACCTGGCCTATATCAGCTTCATCGATGTTGGCTTCTACTCTCATTTGGGTTAGGTCGTTGGCAATAGAAAACAGTGTAGGTGTATTGAAGCTGGCTGCAACAGTCTGTCCTTCGTCGACTGCTCTGTTTAAAACCACCCCGTCAATAGGAGAATAGATTGTAGCATACTCAAGATTGATCTTGTTTCTGTCGTAGTTAGATTTTGCACTTGAGAGATTTGCTTTCGATTGATCGTAATTCAAAACAGCCTGATCATAATCAGCTTTTGCAATCAACTTTTTTTCAAACAGTGCCTTTGTACGATCATAAGTGGCTTTCTTAAATTGAAGATCTGCTTCAGCCGATATAACTGCTGATTTGCTTTGATCGAGGGTTGCCAAAAGTGGGGTTTCATCAATCCGGGCTAGTATCTGGCCTTTCTTAACCACCGAGTTAAAATCAACATATATCTTTTTGATAACACCCGAAACCTGTGTGCCAACTGCTACTGTCTTGATAGCTTGAATTGTTCCTGTTGCCGTAACCGTATTACTGATGCTTCCTTTTGAAACAAGTGTGGTTTCAAACTTTATCTCACTTTTTGTGGATTGGCAAGCTTTTAGAACAATGGTAACAATCGAAATAATAATGACGACTGATACGATTTGAATGATTGTTTTCCTTTTCATTGTGAATTATTTTAAGCTGTTCTTTAAAAGTTAAATGGGATACCTAAATAGAAATCGAGCGTTTTATAGCTGAAGATCAAATTGTATTTAGCTTGTAAGTAATTACTTTCTGATGTGATCAAATTTGTCTTTTGAACCAGAAAGTCAACTGAGTTCATCAGCTCTTGTGTATACTTTTCTGAAGCTACTGCAAACGACTCCTGATTAGCCTGGTATTGCTCTTTGCTGGCATCATATTCATTCTGAGCAGTGATTACATTGGTGCAAGCGTTTTCAATTGATTTTCTTAACTGATTTTTTGTGTTCAGTTCGTCTAGTTGTGCACTTTGTGTGCTGATCTTTGCCAGTTCAATCTTCGATTTAATCTGATCATTGTGGTAGATTGGAATAGAAATTCCTAATCCAATAGTAGGACTGAAATTATGTGAAAGCTGGAACGAATAGCTCGAACCTTTCAGTGCACTCATATAATCAGAACTAAAGCCTGCATCCAGTGATACACGTGGCATGTAGTCTGCTTTGGCAATGGCTACATCTAGTGCACTGCTTTCGCTACGTAATGTAGCACTCTTAATTTGTGGTTTTAAAGCAAGTGCTATCTGATATACACTATCGGGTAACGATTTCCTTGATTTGTTAATTAGGTTAGTAAGATCGGGGTGTTCTATTTCGAAATCATTGGTGATGGGCAATTCCATCAATTGCATTAAGTTAACCCTGTTTGTTGACAGAAGTCCCTGTGCATTGGCCAGATTCTGTTTCTCAGTGGCCAGTTGAGATTTCACCTGGAGGTAATCAGAATTAGAAATAGCACTCAGTTTTAATCGCTCACTAGCCAGATTCAATTCTTTTTCCGTTAAATCGACCTGGTTTTTATAGTTTTTAACTTGTTCTTCAGCATACAATATCTGGAGGAAAGCATCCATTATATTTAGGCTAATGGTTTCTTTCATTGTTTCAGAGTCATAAACTCCTGCCTTGTAGTTGATGTCGGATTGCTTTATACTTTGTTGGAGTTTTAAACCAGCATAAAGCGTAACACTAGAGCTAATAGAATAAGTTGAACTGTTTGATCCGCTGAAAGTGTAGCTGTTCGATCCTGTTGATTGTTTATCTGCCCATCCAAAACTCTGACGTGCTGATGCATCTACAATCGGAAACCGACTAGCTTTTGTAGCATTGAAATTGATTTTATTCGATTCAGTGCTAAGAAGGGTTTTCTGAACCTGGATATTCTTTTGTTGTGCATAATCGATGCACTTCTGAATAGTCCATTTGCTGTTCTGACCATAAGTGGGATTGACCAACCACTGTAGAAAGAAGCAAATTACTGTTGCGATTATAATTCTAGTTTTCATGCCTCATTAATTTTGATTCAAAAGTATATAGAGGTGAGGCCTGTAACAAAAGTAATAGACCAATGGTCGGTTTTTATCGACTGAATAGGACTTTTTGAAGGTCGGCTTTTTTAAAAAAAGAGGCTGTAAGAGAAATTTGAAAGAATGAAACGAGGATGTTTTATAAACTGAAACACTTATGTAGATTTTATAAGTGAATTCCATCAGATTTTAATCTGAAAATTATTTACGAATAAAATAGAATGTTTTAATTCTATATTGCACACTCACAGTAAATTGCTAAGAAAGAAAAAGTATTGCATTTCAAGTAAAATCAATTGTTTTCTAGTTATAAACGAACTAATTTTAGAACTGAAGATCTACTCAATAATCTCTTGAAAAAGTTGTTAATTTCAACCGAATGGCCCTTTTGATTTCTGTTTTAATTCCAATTTAGGGATGGGTTTGTAAAGCTGGGTGAAGAATCCTTTTACACAATATGATCCTAACCATCGTTCTGATCACTTTGCGAAATCTCATATTTAATACAAATATCTAAAAGCAGATTTTTTTCAGAAGTTCGAAAGGCTGGAGTTGTTTTTTAAGATTAACTTATCTTTAGGATGATTTATACTCTCCAAGTTTATCGACTATTCCCAATTTTATATTCTTTAATTACTACCGGATGAAGATGCGATTATGGAGGGAAACTGTTCGTCGAATTTTAAAATCGTTCTTTTATTTTTCTTTTCTGGTCCAAACCAAAGCCTAATACAGCATTAGAATAAGATTAGGGTTAGATTAGGATATGATTAGAGTCAGATTAGGATTAGACCATCAGTATCGATTGATTATCCGTATTTTATCGGGTATCTTTTATACTAGAAATGAATCTGGTTTGAAAACATGTTCTATTCATTCATTACAAAAGTAAAATATTTTATATTGTGATGAAACATTTTCTCCATTATAGAAACGGTCGTACAAAAGAAATAGGTTATTTGTAAATATTTGTTATTTAATGTGCTATTGACTTTCTCGTTCTTCAAATTTTGCATTTATTGATTTACAAAAACTAGCCGGAGTCATACCGGTCTTTTCTTTAAAGAGCTTACTAAAGTAGTATATAGAGCAAAAGCCCATACTGAATGCTGTTTCCTTGATCGACATGTTGCTATTAGAAAGTAGATATTTTGCCTGTTGTATTCTTAATGATAGATGATATTGAGCAGGAGAAAGACCCATATATTTCTTGAAGACTTTTCTGAAAAGTGAGTAGCTGATATTTAAATCAGAGGCAAGGTCTTCAATGTTTAAATTAGTAGTCAGGTTATTTCTAATAATGATGCAAGCATTCTGAATGATGCTTTCGATAGATTTATTGTTGAAATCTTCTTTTTTCTTAATAGAAAGAATTTTTCCAAGTATATAAATTACTAAACCCGAACACATTTCGTGGTAGCCTGGTTTCTCATCTCTGATTAAGTTAATCAGTTCAAGAAATACTTCAATGATACTCTCGTGATATCCAACCTGAATAACCGGTGGCTCGGTAGAGAAAAATGAATGATTAAAAATGGAATTAGCAAAAGTTCCATTAAATCCAATATAGCTTTCATGCCATCCTGTTTTTTTCAGGGGTTTATATCTATGCCACATCTCAGGTCGAATGATGACAATAGATCCCTTTTTTATCGGAATAGTTTCATCTTTGGTTTCTATAATTCCTTCCCCTTCGGTAATATACAGAATCTGATATTCATGAAGCACGCGCCCTTTTTCCCACGAAAACTCATAACCAAATGGATGACCCTTTGGAGGGTATGTGCTTCCAATCGGAATTGACGCATAACCTGCAACATTTATAAATAATCCCCAATCCTCATTTTCCTGATTATGGGTTAAATATTTAAAATAGTTGGCCATAATGATAATTGTGTCACTTTATGTAAAAAATAGTCCAAATCGCATATTGATATCACAACCTTTTTACGATTATTTTGAACTTTAAATGAATAAGATTTTAATGGACTTTCCAAAAGTAATAATATTTGGTAAGGTCTAACAAATAATTTATTAGATCATGAGATTCGTACAGATATTTTGTAATCAGATTCGATGACTGATAAGTTTTAAAACGGAAAATATTAAAGTAATTAATCTAATAATTGTTGTGTCAATTTATTAAAGAAATGAAAGATAGCAAGACAATCAAAATCGCGTATCAAAATGCCAAAGAGCAATACGCTGAAATGGGAATCAATACCGATGAGGTAATTGCCCAAATGGCCAAAGTAAACATTAGTTTACATTGTTGGCAAGCCGATGATGTTAGCGGATTTGAAACACCAGATGCTGAATTAGGCGGTGGTGGTATTCAGGTTACCGGTAATTATCCAGGAAAAGCAAAAACAATTGAACAGTTAAAAGCTGATATTGAAAAAGTGATGTCTCTTCTACCAGGGAGCCAACGTTTAAATCTTCATGCTATCTACGGCGATTTTAAAGGTCAGAAAGTAGATCGTGATCAGATTGAACCTGCTCATTATCAAAGCTGGATCGATTGGGCTAAGAAGATGAAAATAGGACTTGATTTTAATGCAACCTGTTTCTCTCATCCATTGGCAGATGATGGGTTTACTTTGTCCAGTAAAAATGAGGCCACACGTAGGTTCTGGATTGAGCATGTTAAGCGTTGTCGTTTGATCGGTGCAGAAATGGGAAAGCAATTAGGTACTCCATGTGTTCATAATCTATGGATTCCTGATGGATCTAAAGATATTCCTGTTGATCGTTATACTTATCGTAAATTGTTGAAAGAATCGCTTGACGAGATTTTAAGTGTTGAATACCCAAAAGAGTATCTTAAAGACTCGATTGAATGTAAACTATTCGGTATTGGTTCAGAAGCAATGGTGGTTGGCTCACATGAATTCTATCTGGGTTATGCTATCAAAAATAATACATTGATTACGCTTGATAATGGACACTTCCATCCAACAGAGCAAGTCGGGGATAAAATTTCATCATGTCTGCTTTATCTGGATGAAATTTTATTACATGTTACCAGAGGTGTACGTTGGGATAGCGACCATGTTGTTATTTTAAATGACGAATTATCATTGATAGCTCAGGAAATTGTCAGAGCAAAAGCATTAGATCGTGTTAATATCGGATTAGATTATTTCGATGCTACACTTAATCGTATTGGTGCTTATGTTATTGGCGTAAGAGCTGCTCAACAAGCATTTTTGTGTGCGCTTCTCGAACCAACTAAAGCCTTGGTTGAAGCTGAAGAAGCTGGCAATTTCTTTAGAAGATTGGCCATGCTAGAAGTGATGAAGTCAAAACCTTTTGGTGCAGTTTACGATTACTATTGTTTAATCAACAATGTATTAATTGGAGAAGATTATATTGCAGAAATAGAAAAATACGAGGCCGAAGTTTTGGTAAAAAGATAAACAACAAGTCGTTATCTATGCTTAAAAATGTAATTGCTATCTTTGATATTGGTAAATCAAATAAAAAGATCTTATTATTTGATACAAAATATCATGTTGTTTTTGAAGAAGACCAAAGGTTTGAAGAGATAACTGACGATGATGGTTTCGCCTGCGATAATATTGACCGGATTGAGAAATGGATGACAGCAACGCTGTCGTCCATTATTTCATTAGGCGAATATAAGCTGGCAGCTGTCAATTTTGCAACCTATGGTGCGACACTCATGTATCTGGATGATAATTTAAACCGATTGACACCAGCCTATAATTATCTTAAGCCCATGCCGGATGGCGTGCTTGAAGGGTTTTATGAAAAATATGGGGGCGTTCAGGAGTTTAGTCGCGTTACCGCTTCTCCGGCTTTGGGTATGTTGAATTCAGGTTTGCAGGCACTTTGGTTGAAAAGAACCAAACCAGATGTGTATAAACATGTTAAACACGTTGTTCACTTTCCACAATACCTCAGTTCGTTTTATACCGGCGAAGTGGTTTCAGAATATACTTCTATCGGATGTCATACTGCCTTGTGGAATTTTGATAATCAAGTCTATCATCAATGGGTATTAGATGAAAAACTAAACTTTCCGGCACCTTCACAAAATTCTCTTGTGTTAAAAGTACCCTTTGAGGGCGAAACGATTCCTTTCGGAATAGGCATTCATGATAGTTCTGCCTCTTTGGTCCCTTATCTGATGAGTAGTACGGAAAAGTTTATCCTTATTTCGACCGGGACATGGTGCGTTTTTATGAATCCATTTAATGATGAGCCCTTAACCAACGATCAACTCATTAAAGATACACTATGTTATCTTAGTGCTGATCAGAAGCAGGTTAAATCGTCGCGTCTTTTTCTGGGTCATATTCATGAAGTAAACGCATTACGTCTTTCTAATCATTTTAATGTTTCTGAAGACAGTTATAAATCGGTTAAGATTAATGAATCCCTGCTTCAACAGTTTACAAAAAAGAATCAGGACTTACCGGTCTTCTTTAAACATGGTGTTCCCGACGATTATGTTGATCTTACTGTGGATTTATCACGGTTTTCTTCTTATGATGAAGCCTATCATCAATTGATGATTGATTTGGTTAATCTTAGTTGTCAGGCAATTCAATTGATTCAAACAGAGAGTGATGATACGGCTGCTCTGTATATCTCAGGTGGATTTGCAAAAAACGAAATTTATGTTCGCCTTATTGCAAGTCGTTTTCCTGATAAAAAAGTGTATACATCTGAAATCAGTAATTCTACAGCTTTAGGAGCTGCTTTAGTTGTAGGCAAATCTGTGTTTGAAGGCAAACTCCCTGAAATTGATCTTGGGCTTAGCGAAATAAAGGGATGTCTTTAATCGTTAGGCCAATTTAATATCTAATGTAAAGTAAAATTTAAAGGAATGAATGAAATTCTAAATTGTCGTCTGATGCATCCTCGTGATCAGATTGCATTAATTATTAGCAGAATTTATCGAAGAGGAATGACTACCACTTCAGGGGGAAATATTTCAGTGATCGATGAGTATGGAGATATCTGGATAACACCTTCAGGTATTGATAAGGGAACGTTAACTCCTGCTGATATTAACTGCGTTAAAAAAGACGGTACCATTATTGGAAAACACAAACCTTCATCTGAATTTCCTTTTCATCAGGCAATCTATAAAAACCGTCCTGATCTGAAAGCCATTATTCATGCACATCCACCTGCATTAGTGTCGTTCAGTATCGTACGTCAAATTCCGAATACCAACGTGATCTCGCAGGCAAAACATGTTTGTGGATCAATTGGCTATGCTGATTATGCATTACCGGGTAGTGTAGAACTTGGTGAAAAGATTGCTGAAGAATTTAAAAAAGACTATAAGGCAATCATCATGGAAAATCATGGAACTGTTTTAGGTGGTTCGGATTTGAATGATGCTTATGAACGGTTTGAAACATTTGAATTTTGTTCGCGTGCTATTTTATTCAGTAAGTCTTTAGGTAATACTAATTATCTTACAGATGACCAAATTAATGAATTCGAAGAACACCTTCCCGATCTTCTTCCCGAACAAGAAACAGTAACTTATCCTCCTGATGAGAAGGAAAAGCGTACTGAGATTTGCAATATTGTAAGTCGTGCCTGTCGTCAGGGATTAATGATCAGTTCTTATGGTACGGTTTCAGTTCGATGGAAGGATAATGATTTTCTGATTACACCTAAGAATCTTTCGAGGTGGGATATCCAATTAGATGATATTGTTCAGATTAAAGATGGGAAACGTGAAACAGGGAAGATCCCCAGTCGGTCAGTACATCTACATCAGCAAATCTATGAACAGAATCCACATATCAATTCAATCATTATCACCCAGTCACCTTATCTGATGGCATTTGGTATTGCTCAGATGAAATTTGATGTTCGGACAATACCCGAAAGTTGGATCTTTTTGCAGGATGTTCCACTCTTACCTTTTGAAAAAGCATTTTCAAATGATGAGGTTATTCCAGATCTATTATCACATACACCAGCTGTAATCATTCAGAATGATTCCGTTATCGTTACTGGAGATAAATTGCTTCAGACATTTGATAAGCTTGAAGTAGCTGAGTTTAGTGCCAAATCGTTAGTATTAGCAGCTCCAC
This sequence comes from Bacteroidota bacterium, assembly GCA_013390605.1. Classification (GTDB taxonomy): domain Bacteria; phylum Bacteroidota; class Bacteroidia; order Bacteroidales; family Cfx3-03; genus Cfx3-03. Next base: position 1,193,636 of record JACAUB010000001.1, read on the forward strand.
TTGGTGAGCTGGTACCTATTAATGATGATCAGGTTGAAGATCTCAGAAAACGTTTTCTTAGCTAAAACAAAATGATTTAAACCAGTGAGGGTATTTGTCAATAAAAACGAATGTATTCTCACTGGTTTTTTATAGTCCAGCTTAAAAATCAGTTCTTTTAAAAAATCCACTAACTAAACAGCATTGATTTAAAATTACAGTATTAAGTATCTTTTTTCTTTTAGGAACTTACATTTATCACATTTAAACATTAAAAAACCACTCGTTTAAACCAAAGCATAAAATGAAAAAACTATTTATCTTATTATTTTGTCTTTTTCTGTCATTCACCACAAGCTTTGGACAGAAAAATCAATCTGTAGCTTCAATTTTACCCGGTGATCTTCGTTGCGAACGAATGATTAATCCGTTAGGAATTGATGTTGTTTCACCAAGACTTAGTTGGATTTCGAAATCAGATCAGCGCGGACAAATTCAAACGGCCTATCAGATTATCGTGGCCAGTTCTTTAAAAAATCTACAAGCCAATAAAGGTGATATCTGGGACTCAAAGAAAGTAGTTTCAGACGAAAATTTGAATGTATTGTATGCTGGTAAATCTTTAAAATCGGGCGTTGCTTGTTTTTGGAAGGTTAAAGTCTGGGATAAAAGTGGTGTAGCTTCATCGTGGAGCCAACCAGCCCAATGGTCAATGGGTTTGCTCAATGATGCTGATTGGAAAGGAAAGTGGATCGGATTAGATAAAGCTGTTGGCGCAGATGATATACACTCAGAAGCGTCTCGTCTTTCAGCTCGAATGTTGAGAAAAGAGTTTGCTACAACCAAGAAGATTAAACGTGCTACTGCTTATGTTTGCGGACTTGGTCTTTTTGAATTTTATGTCAATGGACAGAAAATAGGCGATCAGGTTTTGGCTCCGGCTCTTTCCGAATATGGTAAAAGGGCTTATTACAATACTTTTGATGTTACCAAACAAATAAAAGGTGGCCAAAATGCAATAGGTGTTCTTCTTGGAAATGGACGATATTTTGCTCCCAGAGCAAAAGTACCCACAACCATGGTGTCATACGGTTTTCCAAAAGCAATTATCCAGCTTGCTATAGAATTTGAAGATGGTTCTCAAAAAACAATTGTAAGCGATGGTAGCTGGAAAGTATCTGCATCAGGTCCGATCATCTCTAATAATGAGTATGATGGTGAAGAGTATGATGCTACAAAAGAGATCTTAGGATGGAATAAAACAAATTTTAATGATTCAAAATGGTTAAATGCTGAATTAGTAAAACCGGGAAGTCCAAAACTTTCAGCTCAAATGACCGAACCCATCAAGGTTAAAGAGACCGTAAAGCCAATTTCTATAACGGAAGTATCTCCTGGGAAATTCATTTTCGATATGGGGCAGAATTTAGTTGGTTGGTCACGTCTAACCGTTAAAGGAGCTAAAGGAACAACGGTGGCCCTTCGTTTTGCTGAAACACTTTTGCCTGATGGTCAATTATATCTTGCTAATATTAGAAGTGCTAAAGTGACTGATAAATATACGCTTAAAGGAAATGGTGTAGAAGTATATGAACCTCGTTTTACCTATCATGGATATCGTTTTGTCGAAGTAACCGGATTTCCCGGGAAGCCTGATCTATCCGCATTAGAGGGAAAAGTTGTGTATGATGATATGGCTACTACCGGTTCTTTTGCAACTTCCAATAAAACCATCAATACAATTTATAAAAATGCATATTGGGGTATTCGCGGTAATTATCGTAGTATTCCAACTGACTGTCCACAAAGAGACGAAAGACAAGGTTGGTTAGGTGACCGTGCTATGGGATCAAAAGGAGAAAGTTTTGTTTTTGATAACTCAAAGCTTTATGCTAAATGGATGCAGGATATTGAAGATGCACAGCGTATTGATGGAAGTGTACCTGATGTAGCTCCTACATATTGGCAGATTTATAGTGATAATATCACCTGGCCGGGAGCTTATCTGATTATTTCAAACATGTTGTATGATCAATTTGGTAATGTTGAACCCATTCGCAAGCACTATGATTCATTTAGAAAGTGGGTGCTTTATATGAAAGGCAAATATCTTGTAAATGGTATTTTAGTTAAAGACACTTATGGCGATTGGTGTATGCCTCCTGAAACGCCTAGCTTAATTCATTCAGTAGATCCTTCACGTAAAACTAGTGGGGCAGTATTAAGTACCACTTATTATTACGAAATGTTAACTCTGATGCAACGATTTGCAACATTGTTGAATAAACCGGCAGATGCAAAAGAGTATAGTGATCTGGCAGCAGTTGTTTACAAAGCATATAACAATAAATTCTACGATACATTTTACAATTGCTATGGAAATAATACAGCAACAGCAAATCTTCTTTCTTTAGCTTATGGTCTGGTTCCCGATGATAAAAAGACAGCTGTTTTCAACAACATCGTTACTAAAACGGAAAAAGACTTTAACGGACATATCAGTACCGGATTAGTTGGTGCTCAACAAACCATGCGTTTATTAACACAATATGGTCGTCCGGATGTTGCTTATAAGCTGACTACCAATACGGATTATCCAAGTTGGGGTTACATGGCAGAACATGGAGCTACTACAATTTGGGAGCTTTGGAATGGAAATACTGCCGATCCTTCAATGAACTCAGGTAACCACGTAATGTTATTAGGTGATTTAGTGATTTGGTATTATGAAAACTTAGCCGGTATTAAGGGCGATCCAGATCAACCTGCCTTTAAGCATATCATCATGAATCCATTAATGGTTGGAGATTTAAAGTTTGTAAATGCTTCCTTTAAGTCGCCCTATGGTTTAATTGTAAGTGAATGGAAGAAAGAGGACAATAATTTTGAAATGAAGATAGAAGTGCCGGTAAATAGCAAGGCGACTGTCTATTTCCCAACAACAAATCTTTCATCCATTACAGAAAGTGGAAATCCTATTCAGTCAATCAAAGAGATTAAATTTGAGAAAACAGAAAATAATCAATCTGTATTTCAAGTTGGTTCAGGGATTTATACTTTTAAAATGAGCTTATAAGCCATTTAAATAAAGTGCTAAATATTAAAGAATTAAAGTAGTAAAGCAAATGACAAAAGTTGGATTATTTGGAATAGGCCTCGATACTTACTGGGCACAATTTGAAGGACTTCTTGATAATCTGTTGGGTTATCAAAATAGTATAAAGCATAAGATTGAACAGTATGGTATTGAGGTTGTTGATGCAGGAATGGTGGATAACCCTTTAAAAGCGCAGGTTGCTGCTGATTTTTTAAAGAAGAATGATGTCGAAATTGTATTTCTTTATGTGTCAACCTATGCACTCTCTTCAACAGTTTTGCCAGTTGCTCAGAAAGTCAAAGTTCCTGTTATTATTCTTAATCTTCAACCTGTTCCGGTATTGGATTATGCCGCTTTCAATGCGTTGGGCGATAGAGGAAAAATGACCGGCATCTGGTTGGAACATTGTCAGGCTTGTTCGGTCCCCGAAATAGCTTGTGTATTTAACAGAGCTGGAATTCAATATGATTTTGTAACAGGGTATCTTGAAGATAAACAGGCCTGGGACGAAATCGGGAGCTGGGTGGCGGCAGCTAAAGTTGCAGCATCTATGCGTACAAACAGATTAGGTATTTTAGGCCACTATTATGGCGGAATGCTTGATGTATATACGGATACTACACTACAGTCTACTGTCTTTGGTACACACATCGAACTATTGGAGATGTGTGAGCTGAAAAAACTGAGAGATGAGGTTACGATTGAAGATATTCAAATCAAAATTCAGGAGTTCTATTCTACTTTTGAAGTTGTTGATGAGTGCGATCAGGATGAAATAGAACGTGCGGCACACACATCCGTTGCTTTGGATAAACTCATTACAGCTCATAATCTTGGTGCTATGGCCTACTATTATGAAGGTATGGCAGGTAATGATTATGAAAATATTGTAACCTCAGTTATTGCCGGAAATACACTGCTGACCGGTAAGAATATTCCAGTAGCTGGTGAGTGTGAAGTTAAAAATGCACAAGCCATGAAGATTATGGCAGAACTTGGAGCTGGTGGGTCGTTTAGCGAATTCTATCTGATGGACTTTAACGATGATATCGTGATGCTCGGTCATGATGGCCCTGCTCATTTTGCGATAGCAGAGGGAAGAGTTAAACTGGTTCCATTACCCTTATTTCATGGAAAACCCGGGAAAGGGTTATCTATTCAGATGAGTGTAAAACATGGCCCGGTGACGTTACTTTCTGTCGTTGAAGGAAAAGATGGACTCTTCTTATTGACTGCTGAGGGTGCTTCTGTTGAAGGACCTGTTCTAAATATCGGGAATACTAATAGTCGCTATCGTTTTTCTATTGGGGCCCGTGAATTTATGAACAAATGGTCCAAAAAAGGACCTGCCCATCACTGCGCCATTGGTGTTGGTCATGTAGCCGATAAAATTGATAAACTGGGTAAGATTCTGGGGATTGAGGTCGTGAAAATTTGTTGACCTTGATTCATGCGTAAAATAACAAAGGCTGTTTCTGATTAGGAGACAGCCTTTGTCGTTTTAGATGGTTCTGTTTTAAAATAATATAGGTGATACAATAAACCAGTTTAGGGTGTGATGAAGAGGTGCAGATTACTGATCTTTACAAACCGATTCTTACAACAATATAAAACAGGACTTTTTAGATTAATGAATAAACTAGTTGCTTTTTTTTGCAGCCTGTCTGCTTTTATCTAAAGCCTGACGTAGTTTCTCTTCATCCCAGTTAAGTAATTCAGCAACCTGATTATTTGATAGATATTTCAATTCCGTTATATCAGGTAGGGTAGGGCATAACAATACTAAACACTCTAGTTGTGCCTCAACACTTTCAGAACAGTTAGGGCCTAATACAACCCCCATGCCTTCTACAATTGCACAAAATGGTGTGGTAGATAATGCATTTGCAAGAGCATCCAAATCAGAAGGTGCGACAGCCGAGAAAGATGGTCCAATAAATACCACATTATCAGGATAGAGCGATCCGGTAATCGCTAACTCCATAAACCTGAGATCTTGTCCTAATAAATTTACCATTGGATTCGCAGGAAGACGGCATCCATGTGGTAATAATTTTGCCAATTGATCTATCTTGGCCTGTTCTAGCTTTTTAGAAGATTGTGCTGGTGGCAACAGTCTTCTTTCAACTTCAGCAAGTAGATCACTGGCTGCTGATGCTGTCTCAGCAGCAACAAAAACACCATGATTTGCAAGCAGTAAAATATTTGTTTCCGGTTTCTCTTTCAAGATAGCTTGAATTACACGTGTTAGGGGTAATCCAGGTCTAACGTATTCAACCCAGGCCCAGTTTAATCCATCTAATCTTTCTGCAACTTGTTCTTTGCCTTTGGTTCTAACAACCCATGATAATGAATGAATAGAATGAACATGAACGACTACTGCTTGTGGTAAAATGGCGTGAAGCGATGTTTCAATAGAAGGGCGTAGACCAATATTTTCAATTATCGCTGGTGTAAAATCATTTGTACCTGCTTCAACACCTTCATGAACCTTTTTCAGATCAAGATGAACAAAAATGGCACTTCGATTTGCATCTGCCAACCATGTACCTGATGCTTTTATCCAGAAATCGTTTTCTTGCTTAAAAGAAACGTTACCACCGGCACCCTGTACCAATGTAATGTCGGCACCGAGATTGGTGCAAAGATCTTTGACAGCGTCAAAGGCTAGGTTTTTCATTGTGAAGATAAATTAAATAATAAATTTATATTAATTTCGATAAGCTTTTGGTGCTGATTTTAGATTTATTTTTGTTGGTAATATGCTGTAATTAAGTATTATGATTTTTTTAACTTGTAATAACAAGTGATTGTATAAAGATAATTAAATTTATTTAATACAATACTTTTTTTGCTCAAAATGATTTGTGATTATTAGTGAATACTTCTTAATAGTTAGTTACAAAGAAATTTATTTATCTAACCATAACCCTTTTTTTGTACTTTTATAAAGGGTATTCGTTCTACGTAACGGTGAAAGAATCTCATCAATACTTTTTTATCGTTTAATTAATTTATTTTGTTTTATGGACATACAACAACCCAACAATCCGCTTCATGGTGTCACGCTTGAAATGATATTGAATGACCTTGTAGCTTATTTTGGATGGGAAAAGTTGGGCGATATGATCACGATTAAGTGTTTCAGATCAAATCCTAGTGTCAGCTCTAGTCTGAAATTCTTGCGTAAAACGCCATGGGCCAGAAGCGAAGTTGAGGAATTGTATATTAGAAATTTTAATAAAATTCAAAAATCAAAAGGTCGTGAATAAAAAGGTAGTTATCATTGGTGGAGGTGTATCGGGTCTTTCAGCTGGTATTTATTGTCAACTAAATGGTTTTGATACTGAGATTTTTGAGATGAATAATCTTCCGGGGGGACAGTGTACGGCATGGGATCGGAAAGGTTATCGTTTTGATTATTGTTTGCATTGGTTGGTTGGAACAGCATCCGGGCCTTTTCATTCTATCTGGAAAACTACGGGTGTTCTTAATGAAAATATTAAAGTAATTAATCAGGCTATCCACACCAAAATAGTTGATGAAAAGGAGGGCGAGTTTATCATATATTCTGATATCATCCGTTGGGAGAAGTATCTGATCGAGATGGCTCCTGAAGATTCAGTTGCTATCAAAAAGATGTGCAGTGATATGCAAAAAACATCAAGACTACAGCCTTTTGCTAATCCTGCCGAATTGCGAAGTGTAAGTGATTATCTCACATCCTTTTTGAAAATAATTCCAACGCTAAGTATATTGATTAAATATGGTAAGAAAACATGTAATGAATACTTTAAAGGTTTAAAGCTTACTAATAAACGTCTTATTTTTTTTCTTCAATCTATTTTTGGTGAAAATGATTTCTCTGCTTTAGTTTTTTTGATGATGCTGGGATGGTTTCATCAAAAGAACGCAGGTTATCTTTTAGGCGGATCGTTACCCTTGTCTATTAGAATGGCTGAAAAGTTTAAGTCGTTGGGCGGAACATTATATTTGGTCAAGAAAGTTGACAAAATTATTGTGAATAACGGTATTGCTAAGGGTGTTCTACTCCATGACGGAGAAATAATCGATGCAGACTATGTTATCAGTGCTGCTGATGGTTATGCGACTATTTTTAAGATGCTTGAAGGTAAATATCAATCCGAGCAGATTAAAACGGCCTATTCAACATGGCCTCTGTTTACTCCTATCGTACAGGTCTCTTTTGGTATAGATAAAGAGATTAACAGTGGTGTTGCAAACCAGACTATTCTTTCTAATGGATTGCGAATAGGCAAAACCGTGCTAAAAAATGGTTATTCGTTAATGAACTATTCTTTCGATGCTACAATGGCTCCAAAGGGTAAGACTGTTCTCGTTATTCGGTTCGAAAGTCCCTGGAGCCTTTGGGAGGATCTAATTGGTGAAGATTACAAGGCTGAGAAAAGGCAAATTGAAAATGATGCTTTGGCATTGCTTGAAGAGAAATATCCTGGTGTGTCAGCGTTTGTAGAGAAAATTGATGTAGCCACACCTAAAACAACAGTGCGCTACACCGGTGTTTGGAAAGGAGCATATGAAGGTTTTCTGCCTTCATCTACTAATATCAGCAAAACGATTAAGATGACTTTGCCGGGGTTAGATAATTTCTATATGTGTGGACAATGGTTGTTTCCGGGTGGAGGTTTGCCCCCTGCTGCCCAGTCGGGTAAATGGGCTGCTCAGCTTATTTGTAAAAAAGAGAGAAAAGAATTTGTGGAGTAAGAGAGAAAATTCAATATTAAATCTGCCAGAATTCTTTTAAATCATTCAAAGTTAAACTAACCTTTTTAGTTTAAAGAAAAATGCTTGTCAAAAATATAATCATATTATCTAAATTATAAAACGATTCATAATGAAAAAAGAATGCCTATTTGTATTGAGTCTCCTGTTTTTAAGCCTGGTAGGTAGATCACAGGAAAGACCAAAATTTAATCCGCCCGTTAGTTACGAAGTAGCAGATAAAAGAGCTGATGTGGTATTATCAAAGATGAATATTGAAGAGAAACTACAACTTATTAGTGGGGATAACTCGTTTTACATCAAAGGATTTGAAAAGTATGGGATTCCTGAACTGTATCTTTCTGATGCAACACAAGGCGTACACATCCGAAAGAATTTGAGTAATCAGATGGATAAATCAACCGCCTTCCCTTGTCCGCTGGCACTATCATCAACATGGAATCCCGCTTTGGCACAGAAATTTGCAAGCAGTATTGGTGAGGAATGTAGAGCCGGAAATGTTGCTGTATTGTTAGGTCCCGGAATGAATATCTATCGTGTTTCACAAAATGGACGCAACTTTGAATATTTCGGAGAAGATCCATTCTTATCGGCGCGTATGATTGAAAACTATGTAGTAGGTGTGCAAAGTACTGGTACAATGGCTACTTTGAAGCATTTCGTATGTAATAATACTGATTTCCATCGTAGGAATTCTAATTCAATTGTAGACGAACGTACCCTTCACGAAATCTATCTACCAGCATTCAAGGCAGGTGTCGATGCCGGTGTTATGGATGTAATGACATCATATAATCAGTTGAATGGTGAATGGTGTGGACAAAGTAGTTATGCTATTAATCAATTGTTGCGGAAAGATCTTGGTTTCAAGGGGCTTGTTATGACAGATTGGTGGTCGGTTTGGGATACTAAAAAGATCATCACTTCAGGACAAGATCTTGAAATGCCTGGTAAACAATATATAGAAAAGAATGCACTCACTCTTCTTAAAAATGGAGAAATACAAGAAGCTGATATTAACAGAATGGCAAAAGCAATCCTTCGTACCGAGATAGCTATGGGCTTATTTGACCGTCCTGTTAAAGATGAAAAATATCTGAGCAAATATCCGATACATGAAAAAGTAGCACTACAGACTGCTCGCGAAGCCATCGTTCTATTGAAAAATACGAACAATATTCTTCCACTAAAGGGACAAGGAATCAAACATATACTACTAACCGGTGATTATATAGAAACCTTGGCTCGTGGAGGTGGTTCTGCAGAAGTTGAAGGATACGACATCGTAACTATGTTAAAAGCATTGAAGGATGAATTTGGCGATCGGTTAGTATATGAAAAGAACCCAACAGATGAACAAATAAAGGCTGCTGATGTCGTTTTGATGAGTATTGGAACCTCTGACTGTGAAGGATACGACAGATCATTTAGTCTCCCAGCAGAGAAAGATAAGCAGATCCTTGATTTGGCATCTAAGAACCCAAAGATTGTTGTTATTGTGAATTCAGGTAGCGGAATTCAAATGACAAACTGGAATGATAAAGTTCAGGCTATACTTTATGCATGGTATTTAGGCCAGAATGGAAATATAGCACTTGCTGAAGTCTTGTCAGGTAAAACAAATCCTTCGGGAAAACTTCCTATTACTATCGAAAAGAAGTTTGAAGATTCTCCGGGTTACGGATATATCCCCCAAGGACAAGAACTTTACAAAGGATGGGGTGGTGATGGTTTGATGAAGGGAGTAATGAACGACATTACTTATAAAGAGGGTGTGTTTGTTGGTTACCGTTGGTATGAATCAAAGAAAATAGAACCATTGTATCATTTTGGACATGGACTCTCTTATACGAGCTTTGAATATGGAAAAATATCCTTATCAACAGCAAAACTGAAAAAAGGAGATCGTTTAATCGTTGAATTTACAGTGAAGAATAGTGGTAAAGTTGCCGGATCAGAAACTGCGCAACTTTATTTGCAAGATGTTAAATCATCTGTTCCCCGGCCTATAAAGGAATTAAAAGGTTTCTCCAAGGTAACCCTACAACCCGGTGAATCTAAAGTAGTAAAGATTGTTTTATCAGATCTTGACTTTTCATTCTGGGATGTTAACATAAAAGGATGGAATGCAGAACCGGGAGACTTCAATATTCTGGTTGGTGCTGCATCCGATGATATCCGCAAGACTACTAAAGTTACAATTCTCTAATTGTCTGTAAAAGTAGGTTGTCCTCTGGTCATTTGTGCTTAATGTTGTGATGCAATATTAAAGTATAGATTATCAGGGGATATTTATTGTTTACTTCTGAATATCCTGGGATCAGACAAGAGCGTTAGAGAATATTTATCGCTCCAAAATAAATAGATTAGATAAGGCATTGTTATTCTGTCCACTTGCGAGAAATCTTATTTTTCGTTGTGAATAATTATAAGCAAATCTCGCTCAAGAGATCAAAAGGGAAAAGATGTTTTATACGAACAACTTATTTTCGGTTGATTAATGTGACACAACTTTTCTACAAGAACCCCTATTTCTCAGTCGATATAGATTTATAATCCGTATCGGCTGATCTTTTTACCGAATAAGAACATATATCATTTCAGCATCAGTCCTATAACTAATCCCAAAAGCAGGAGATCTATGGCTTTACTGTATGGGATCTGTACCCGTTCTCTACCCCTTAGGGGTAGAGAACGGGTACAGATCCCATACAGTACGGGTAGAGAACGGGTACAGATCCCCCTGTTTTTATGAGTGTATTGGAATATTTTTATCTTCAGCGTAAAAGAGAAGAATCCTTCGGAAAGTTCAGGGGATGACCATGATAAGGCGACCACATAAAGCTCCGTCATTTTGATCATTTGAAAAAATTGTCCTTAAAATGTTCACATTTAAATTGAAGCTCTTTTTACGTGGTCGGAATGACTACTTCAGTAGAAAAGAGGAAGTGGACTATTCCCACAGTTTGTCGGACAGATCCAGCTTTCTAGAATATGCATAGAAGAGAATTTACACCAGGTTATGGCGAAAAATGGTTTTCGATATGCTAATTTCCAATACCGATGACCATTAAAAAAAAACATGGATTCATCATTACATCCGGGGGGATGACGTTTATCTCCGGCTTTTGATACCAATCCTTCAATCGATGATGTTGGATTGGCATTAAATATTGATATGGATGTTTGTAGACATCAAAGACAAAAAAAATATTGACTACTACTCGAAAATTTAATTGCGGGGTAACTGAACTATACAGACAATAACAACGAACCGCTAACAAGGGTTGCTGCAAGCGGAGCTGACATGCTACTATTGAACATTTTGCTATCTTTGAACATTAGTACTTCTATTGAGTGTTAGTGCTTTATTACCCCGTCTGACAGCAAGTCCCGAACCGTTAGGAGTCATAGTATTGCGATACTCAACGCTCAGGCATTTGGAATAAGAAACAAAGAAAAAATAATTAAAAAAATATAAATTATGGCACTTATCAATCCACACATTAACTTCAACGGAAATGCCGAAGAGGCATTCAATTTTTACAAATCAGTATTTGGCGGAGAGTTCGCAAAGATTATACGCCTCAGAGATATATCAAGCCCTGAATATCCGGTAGCAGAAGATGATGCAAATAAGATAATGCACATTGCTTTGCCAATTGGCAAAAACATTTTAATGGCCAATGACGTTCCAGAAAGTATGGGACCAGTAAATGAAAATGAAAACAGGTCTAAGATATCTATTAGTGCAGAAAGTCGTGAAGAAGCCGACAAATTATTTAGCGGACTTTCAGCAGGCGGAAATATTGAAGTACCTATTGGCGACAGTCCTTGGGGGGCATATTTTGGAATGTTTAGAGACAAATTCGGCATTGAATGGATGGTAGATTTTGACCCAAAATATAACGGAAAAGTATAAGCGAAAAACAACGAACGCATAACAGCAGTTTGGCAAAAAAGTGGGTGACATGCTTCTATGACACTTTTGTTGTTAAGCACATTTGTGCATCTAATGAACTTTAGTGCTAATATTCCGCAATGCTTACTTCAAAGGGGAAGGACATACTTTGATGACCGCAATAGAAGAATGCGCCAGAAACAATCCCAATAAAATTTTTGAAATTCAGAGAGCATTGGAAGATGCCGATTTAGTTGCGGTTCATTCCCGTGTGCAATAGATAAAAAACGACTTAGAGATAGCGGTAATTCATATTTTTCGATTAGACAAAGACAAAATTGTTGAACTTTGGGACTTTGGACAGGCTGTTCCGACTGACACAGTAAACGAAAATGGAATGTTTTGAGTGGTAAATTGATAAGAATAATGAATAAAAGTTCTGTGGACTTACCCGAAATGCAAACTTTATTTTAGCAATTGTGTTACCCAATAACCAAACTGTTTTTAACGAGTAGAGAAAATGCGACATGTTTTCAAACCCAACTTCAGAATAAACGTCTTTTACATTTAGTTAAATGATCTGCTGAAGTCTTGGGGTGAAATATTCGTTTTTTACCTTAAACAACTTGCTGAATGACTGTGAATGTTCAAAAATTCTGTCTCTCTAGCACTTTCATTGTATTAGAATTACATTAATAAATTCTTCATTTTATTGATGTTACTTATGATTTCCTGTTTTTTATCAAGATCAATTTTTGTTTGGTCAATCATAGAGAGGATACCATCAATCTGAGCTAATGTTTTATTGTTTGATAATTTCATCTTCTCCTGCTCCAAGTTATATCTAAAGCTTACAGACTCAGTATTTATCTTTAATAATCCAGGAAGTAGTTTTAATAATTTTAGAGATTTATTAATCTCAATCAACGGGTTGGACTTAACCAACGCATGAAACAATGTAACGATATTATCTCTTTTTTGATATCTATAATGAACACTACATTCTCTTAACTGCTTATTATTAATTCCATTATCAGAAGCTAATTCTTTTAACTCTCTCTCTATTTTAGCTAATGAATCTAATAGATTTGTATTTGTTGAATCGTTTAAAACTGAAGTGATATTTCTATGCCAAAATGATCTTAGATGATCACTTTCTGTATATCCATAGAGATGCTTAAATCCTTCATATACGACAACATTAATTCGTCTAAGATTTAATTGCTTTTCAAAATAATATTCTGAACTTAAATACGCTCTTAAAGCACACGCCAAGTCCAAATAGATAAAGAATATATGAATACCAGGAAAAGTTGATAAAATCAATGGTTGAAGTCTTTCGACAATCGTCATATCAAGTTGAAGCTTTTCTTGAATAACTTCCGGCATTTTACAATGTACAACAACGTTTTCTAATTGCTCTGCAAAATAAACTAATTTCTTGTCTAGCTCATTGAATAGATTATTGTTATTGTCAGGGAAATGATTGAATATCTTCCACACATCTATACCATAATCATTAATCGAATAAATAAGAGGTATTTGGTACTTTCGAATATACTTATTTATAAAAAGCGTTATATCATCCAAGACCTTTAAAAAGCCACCTGCTCTTATTGTCTCATATTCTTCACTTATTTGCGACAAAAGGTTGTGAATTTTTATTGGGTTTGAATCATAATGAATGGATAAATTCCTTTTGTCTCTGTCTTTTTGCTGTGCATAGGCAATCTCAAATTCCTTTGCCCGCTGTTCAATATCAACAATATCTTTGATTAATTCTGCATCATTTATTTGTTCTGCTAATTTTTTGACTATTTCCCATAGTGCATTAGTCTTATCTATCCCAAAACCAAATAAATAGCTATATCCTTCAATTGATATTACATTAACGTATTTTAGATTACAGCGCTTTTCTGGATTTGAAGAAGATCTAAAGTTAGCTCTAAGAAATGTACTTAAATCCAAATTTGTGATCAAAGAAAATTGATGTAGTTTCAGAAGTATTTTCCATAATCTAAGAATTTTGGGATATTTAGACTTTTCTTCATTTAATGATTCTAAGCTTTCCAAAGAGTTATTACAATTGCAAAGTTGAGGAACAAACGATGAAAAGTTAACTCCCATGTTTTCATACAATTTTTGTATAGTTTCTTTTGATGCAGGCTTCTGAGTCATTTTTTCTGTTGATTTTGATAAATGTAACTATTATTCTACATATACACCTCAACCTTTCATCAATATTGTCTGCCTGTCAAATTTTTTTTTAGCTTTAAATGTGATATTTATGTGAATATTTCCTCTGATCGCTACATTTAGCTTTTTTGCAATGCTTTTTCATAGCATTCAATCAGGTCACGCAGTTTATTCTTAATTAATTCAATCGGAATATCTTCCAACGGGTTTATTTCGAGTGTTGAAACTCCATCTTTTTGTCGCTTCATATTTTCTTGCGGCATAGCCTTCTTGTCAACAACAAAGCCCAACAATATTTTCTTCTTGTTTATCCATAAAAAACTAATACTGAAATTTTTGTATCTAAAAAACGGAATTTGGTATTTTCTGAAATGCACAATTTGCGGATCAACCGACATGATGATTGATTTCAGGGCAAGTAAACAAGCTTTTGTTTCGTCGTTTTGCTTGTCGTAATAGTGTTCCAACGGATTTACCAATCGTGCGTCCATTTACTTTGTCAGCCACATAGGTTGGGTTTTAATAATTTTTTGGTGAACAGGGCAGTTTTCGTCGTGTGCTCCTTTCAAATAGCCGATGCTCATCAAAAATTCGTTGACAATTTCTCCACCGGTAAATTTGAAGGTCTTTTTTAAAAGTTTTACCCATTCTTCCTTCGTTTTAGGGTGGTGATGTTCTAGCCATTTTTCAAAACTACCATATTCTTTTTGAAACTGAAGAATCGTTTTTGCGTTTTCGATGGCTGCATTCACTTTCAGCTTATTGCGGATGATTCCAGCATCGTTAAGTAGGCGTTCGCGATCGCTTTCAGTATAGGCAGCGATTTTCTTGATATTAAAATTGTCGTAAGCCCGACGAAAGTTTTCTTCCTTTTTCAGGATGGTTTCCCAGCTTAGTCCCGCCTGATTGATCTCGAGAATCAACCGCCCGAACAGCTCATTATCATCGTGAATTGGGAACCCGTAGTGGTTGTCGTGATAATTGGCGTGTAGACTTCGGCTCGGCTCAGTCATTAACGGAATGTAGGTGCAATAACTCATATCTTAGGTGTTAATTTGTTTTGTTTACAACTCGAATTTCTAATACAAAAGCATTGATGTTCAGTAAATCAAGATGTTTATCCGCGATGCGGAAAAGGAGAATTTATAAATATTGACCTACAATACTTTATCTGCTAAGCGGAAAATTCTCCGTAGGAGATTTAGTGTTGTAGAAAATCAAGCCCCAAACATTACTTACCTCGTAGAGGTAAAATGATAAGCCTCAACATGAAAATTTTGAAGTATTAACTGGACACCAATGATACAAAAATAGGTAATTCTAACAAGACGGCTTTCTTGTTGGAACTGCATAAAACAGAAATATAAATTTTAGATTTTATTTCGGTGATTTTTCAATGCGGTATTGGCTCTACAAGAATTTCTTTTCCGGCTTTGTCGTAATAAGTACAAGTCAATACTTCGAGGCAAACTACCCATTTTTCGATGCCCGTTTCGGCACAATGGGCGCAAAACGTGAAATAATTGGTTTCGCCTTGTTGGTGTATTTTAAGATAATGGGCAAACTTTTCGTTGTCGCTTTGGTCGGCAATGGTCAGCTTTTCGTACTGCGGTTGCGAAGTTGTACTGAAATTGTTTTCGCCAAAATAAACAGTGTGGCTGTCGTTCACCCAGGTTTCAAAGGCGGTAACACCCATCTGCTTGATCTCCTGAATATACATTGGAAAGTCGGCTCCCGATTTTACCGCTTCGTGCGCTTTCTCAATTTGTTCTACTGTAAACATACGTTTGAAATTTTAATGATTAATTGTTTCAGAATAGATTATATTGCAAAGATGCGAAGCGAAAAGCTCTTACGATTGTAAAAAATCGTTTTTCTACAAGAACCTCTTAAAGTTTTCAGGGGTATCGCTGGTGTATTGCTTGAAATCCTTGATAAAATGTGCCTGATCGAAAAAGTTATTTTCGTAGCATCTCTCGGTGAGCGATTTGTTGTTGCCGAGGCTATTCAATACCGTATTAAACCGAACAATAGATGCAAACTTTTTTGGCGAGGTTCCTGCAATTTTCCGGAAACGTTTTTCAAATGGACTCTGACTGATGAAAAGCTTTTCGTTCAGCTCTTTTATCCGAATGGCTCCTTTGCTTTGGTAAATAAGTTTTACGGCTTCAACTATTAGTCTGTCTGATTCAATCTCCCTAAGTTGCGATATTAAAAAATGTTCGATGATTTTGATACGTTGCCCATCAGTATTGGTAAACGAGAGTTTCTCTTCTACATCACGAATACAATATTTGTCAAAAACTTCTTCAAGCGAAATGCTTAAATTGAATAATTCATAGGAGGGAAGCGTGGCAAAACTGGTGAACCCGGTTTCAGTAAAATAAACCAAAATAGTTCCGATATTTACAGAATTCCTGAACGTTTTGTAACCGTCAGTAATTCCGGTAATTCCGGCAGCGTGAAGGTTGGTGCTTGATTCATTGGTTATTGAGGTAAGCGAACCTTTATACTGAAAGCCAATAACGAGTCCGGTTGATGGAAAAACCTTGTATTGGTTTTCCAACATACTTTCTGACACAATATACTGTTTGATGTATGGTTTTAACCGTTCAGTAGGATAATATGTTTCGAATTTTACAGTCGTCATTTCAGAAACTTGATTAAACCCCGCCCGAAATTCAAGCGGACTCTTATTGCTTTTACCTTAAACAACTACTGAACGATTGCGAGTGTTCAAAGCTCAGTTTATAAGCAATTTCGCTGAAGGATAAATCGCTGGTTGAGCGTTTTTCTTTGGCTTTTTCGATGGGCTTATTGTGAATATGTTGCTGGGAACTTTTGCCGATAAGCATTTTGAGTAAACTACTCAAGTAGTTGGCCGATATATTCAATTCATCGGCAATGTTTTGTACAGATGGTATGCCAATTCTTGCCAAATCTCCAGAGAGGAGAAATGGTCTTCAAGAAGAGTTTCACGTCGTTCAAGTATTTGGTGATCCGCCTGGGATTCGAACCCAGGACCCCATCCTTAAAAGGGATGTGCTCTACCTGCTGAGCTAGCGAATCATCTCATTTGAGGGTGCAAAGGTACAAATTAAAAGGATATCTCAAAGAGAATGGATGATAATTTTTGGTTTTCTTTAATTTTTTATCAAACTTGAAGAAATTAGAGTCTATATATGAGAAAAATTAATGTGATCAATATGTTGATTATTAAATTTATAAGTGTTTATAATTACTACTTTTGAATATTTTTTATGCTACCTATTCGGTTTTCACTTTAAGCTTAGTAGATTATCCTGTAATATAAAATATATCAGTATGATAAATGAATCAGCATTTTTTTCAAAGATTATGGCATCGAACTTATTTTAAATATAGAACAGCAGTAGCACTTTTTATTTTTTCAATACTCCTGTATATTAAACGGGTAAAGGTATTTTTATACATCAAATCTAGAGCCTCATTTATTTGAACTTGTAATTTTTTGAACGAACTCATACTTTGGTCAAGACTACTCAATTTATTACGGTGTTTCCATAACCGTTCATGTTCTGACATTATTGTTGAGCAAAGCAATTTCATTTCTAATAATAAATGTTTATTCTCTTTATCTGATTGTTGAAGGTGATAATTGTTGTATTGTTTAAGCTCTGCTCCCAGACGGATCATCCGTATTGCATTCTTATATTCGGCAAGGATTAATGCGTTATCCTGTCTATGCATATCTGTTTGTAGGAGTTCTTTTTCGAGATTATCTACAAAATGGATGATCGCTTTAGCATTATAAACTTTAGGATTGTTAAATCTATTGATTAATGTTGTTTTAAGTTCATCTTCAAACGGAAGTAATTCAAAAATACCACGTTGCATTTTTTTATTAATGGCATCGAGTATCGTTTTATCCATTATTCCGAATAGATAAGACATGCTTGTAGTTGTCATAGATAGCATTGGATACTCTTCGAATTGATTGTAACGCCCCAACTCCATTATCAGGTTGCCCATCATTCCTTTGCTATCGTTAAAAACGGCCTTACTCAAATAATTGCCCAGTGCCAACCGCCTTTTACTGTCAAAGTTCCAGCTTAGCGCAGCTGCATATGCAAAACCTGCATAACTTACGGTGAGATATTGCAAATGTGGTGTATCACCCCAGTCAGTCATTAGGATTCCCGCTGCACCAAATTGAATACCACTACTAATAGCATTTTCAACATTACGCATCATATTATCAGTGCGGCCAGTAAAACTTGACCAGGAACTGGTTCCAGGGCAAACCATATAGTGCAATCCCGCATTTTGATATTTAGCACAGATTTTATTAAAAGGTTGATCTGCTTCATATCTCCATTCTAGTAATGTTATGTTTTTTGGTATCATTGGAATGATTTCGGGACTCTTAGAAACTACATCGCCCCACATCATCATTTTCTTCCCCTTACTATTTACATAATCATTGAGTTGTATAGCATAGTTGATGTAGATTTTTGTTATTTCTTTTGGGTCTTTAATCGGATGGTTTTTGTTTTTTCCCAATTCAAATGGTTCGTCAAGATTTACATTAAATTGATTAGATTGAAAATTAGGCAGTAGATCATTGCTCATTTTTTTTACCAGTTCCAGACTTTTCGGATTGGTAGGCGATAGCGTGGTTTTAATATCAATCAAGCCTAATAATTTATATCCTTCCGGGCATTCAGCCAGATCTTTATATTGATCTGTAGCTAACCATGGACCCATATGTCCGAGTGAATTTTGGTTTGGAACTAACTCAATAAAGCGGTCTTTGCAATAGGTATCTAATTTTCTGATTTCTTCAGGAGTTAATGGCGTTTCTGTTTTCTCCCATAAATCCTTAAATGAGGGATATCCAAAAGAAAAACCCTCAATATAAAGTTGTAACTGATTATACTTTAAATCGGCAAGGAAGTCTACTATGCCATAAAGAGTCTCGAGAGTGGGTATTTTACCTCTGCTAATATCTAACATGGCTCCTCTGGTTGCAAGGTCAGGGTTGTCTTCAATATCTACACAAGGTAATAGATTATTAGACTGTATTGCTATTTGCTTCAGTGTAGTGAGCGCATAAAACAAACCCTGATCGTCTCCATACTCAATATGGATCTGAGCAGGCTGTATTTGTAAATGATATGCTTGTGGTTTAAGCTCCTTTGTCTTGATGAATTTTATTGTCCCTGATATGTTTACAATTCCCGTTAAATGTAAATGATGTTGGAATATTTTGTTTATGGTTATAACTGCTTCTTTGGGAGCGCTAAATTTAATAGGATTTGTGAACGTAAAATGACCTGTTGTCCATTCCATCTTTTTAGGAACAGGTAATAGAATAGGTTTATCAGAAGTCAGCATCGTTTTTGTATTTTGAGGAATATTAGATACATCAGCAGATAGAGGTGTTTCTTTATAAATTGATTGGTAATAAAAAAGCAATCCTATACATGTAAAAATAATTAAACCAAGAATTCCTAAAAAGAGATATCTCAAAATCTTCAAATGCTTTTTCATGACAGTTTTATGTTTATAATCAATTGTTATTTTACATGCTATAATTAGAATTGGAAATTATTTAGCATATAAATAAGCCATCTTTTATTTGAAATACGTCACAATGACTAATTAAAATGCTTTTTTATTACATCAATTAACGAAGCTTGTTTAATCGGTTTTGAAATATAATCATTGCATCCTGCGGCTATTGCCAATTCACGTTCGCCAGACAGGACAAAAGCTGTTTGAGCGATAATAATGACATGCTTGTTGAATTTTCGAATACCTCTAGTTGCTTCATATCCATTCATCTCTGGCATTTGAATATCCATTAATATTAAATCAATATCAGGATGTTGAAGACATGTGTTAACCGCTTCCGATCCATTTTTTGCTACTAATACTTCATTATCTTTTTTTACTATTTCATTTAGTAATATTTCAGATGATTCATCATCTTCTGCAATTAATATCTTAAGATGCTTACTTAATCTTTGATCGTTATCTGTATTTCGAGAAATAATATTTGTGATTTTTTCTGGCGTTTTATTGCTATAAGGGATGGTAAAATAAAATGTTGATCCTTTTCCTTCCTGGCTTTCTAACCAAATCTTACCACCAAGCATCTCTACATATGATTTGGTAATCGACAGGCCTAAACCGGCACCCTGATAAGCTCTTTTATCGATAATATCAGCTTGTACAAAGCGTTGAAAGATAGCTTCCTGCCTTTCAAAAGGAATTCCAATGCCTGTATCTTTAACGAAAAACATTAGTTCAGCGGACTTGGTAATATTTGTAGCCAGGGGAATATTGTACCCGAATTCAATAATACCTTTATCGCTATATTTAATTGCATTCTTAACCAGATTTGTCAGAATTGCATAGATCTTTTCATGATCAGTATTAACAATGGCATCCTTTTCTGGCAAACCATTATAAAAGAAAAGTTGCATTCCTTTTTTTTCAACCTCAGGCTTAAAAAAGGTATATATATATTCAATTAGCTCGTTTACATTCGTTTCTGAAATAGAAATATCCATTTGCCCTGATTCTATTTTCGAAATATCAATAATATCATTGATAATGTTGAGCATGCGGTTGCCACTTTTTTCAATAATTTGTATAAATTGTTGTTGTTTCTCTCCAGTCAAATCCGGTTCTTTAAGTAATCCGGCAAAGCCAAGAATGCCATTCATAGGAGTTCTTATTTCATGACTCATATTAGCTAGAAAAGCAGATTTTAAACGATCACTCTCTTCGGCTCTCTCTTTAGCTTTTATTAATTCAATGTTACTTTGATTAAGTTCTTCATTTATTTGCTGATACTCTTCGTTTATTTGTTGATATTCTTCATTTTTTGCATTTAGATCTAGCTCATACTTTCTACGTTCAGTGATATTTACTCCCATACAAGCGAGCCCGGAAATATTTTTCTTTTCATCATGTAAAATGGTGAAGTACCATGAGATAAAAATCGGATCTCCATTTTTAGAAAGTATTTCATTTTCTATCTGCTCAAAATAATACTCATCGGGTAAGTTCTTTTCGAAAATATTTTTTATATCATTTCTTATACCTTGAGGCAAAAGTATCTCAAACCAATTTTTATGTGAAATCTCTTCTTCTGAATAGTTGGTTATTTCTAGTAGATATTTATTATAGAATATGATTTTCTCTGAAATATCAAGTATGATTGATACAATACTACCACTTTTAAGAACCTGACTAAATCGTAGTTCCATTTCATATAACTTTTCTTTAGTTAGCCTGTTTTGAAAATTATTCGATTGTCTTAATAATAAAACGCCCAGAAGCATTGTGGCTGGTGAATAAATCAATAGTAATGGTAATACTATGGATTTCATCGTTGGTAGAATTAAAGCCAATGGTAATAATACGGTACAACCTAACATCACAAGATGAACAATTAGTCCCAAAGCAATTAATTCAGTGTGTGCTTTTCTTTGGCGCCACGAAGGCCTAAATTGTCTCCATAATACTCCTATTGTTCCTGAAGAAACGATAACTGCTAGTCCCATCCATATTCCTCCACCTCCCATTATTATTCGCAAAGTACTGGTCGATAGTATTGCCATAATTGTAGGAATTGGGCCAAAAAACAAGCCAGAAATGGTAAGCATAATCGAACGAGCATCAAAAGTAACCCCCAGCGTTGGTGTCCATGGGGTAAGCATTAGTATAATTCCAATTATGCTTAAAACTAATCCTGTTATGAGTTTTGTTCCAAGATTTTTAGATTTTTCATGTTTTAGCCAAAAGTTTTCATAAAACATTGCAAAAGCAAGCAATATTGCTACATTTTGTACTAAATCAATTATAGAATTCTTCATTATATTGACTTTATGGCTAATTTAGAATGAGTGATCTCATATTACAAATTCAATGATATTTCCGGTAGTTTTCTTTATTATTATAACGATTCTTCTTGCAAAAAAATCTTTTCCATTATTATGTCTTTTTCTGACATTTTAATAAGTTTAAGTTATTATATCCTTGATTTCTTTATGATGATTGCTTTGTAAAGGTCAAAAAAATATTTCAAGAAAACAATCAAATTTATACAACTATATGAGCCCTTATATCCTGTATTCATTATCAGTTATTTTTTATTTTGGTTTAATTTAGAGTCTAGTCGAGTTTAGTACATCTGACAATGTAATAGTGTATAGCGCGTGTATTCTATTCTTTTGCAAAACGTCCAGGCTGAAAAGTGAATATTTGAATAATTTTTGCGGCTATTCTATTTGATATAAGAAAATAAGCAATTGACTTACTGTTTTATTTTTTGTAATTTTAATCATCTTATTTGCTATTTTAGCAATAAGATCGAAATAAGGTTATTAATTTTTTTTATCTTAAAAACATTTTCTCATGGAAAAATCAAATCGTTTTACGCACATTTACGGATATTTGGTTTGTTTAGTAACTGTAATTACATTTTTAATTTGTGTAACGAGTCTTGTTGACGCAGTCATTGACAAAACGGATCCACTCCATTCCGCCTTTGGTAGCTATAATTCTCCAGATCTAACTAGTTTTGAGACGTACAAACTTGATCTGATGAAAACAATTCAGCAGAAAGATAGTAATCAAAAAAATATTTTACCTGACGATCAGATCTTACGAAAGGTCTATGAAGCTGCAAAACAAGGCAAAATAGATAAAGTATTATTTAATTCTAATAAAACTATTATCGTTTCCAGTTTGATTATATTGATCTGCTTTGTACTATTCTTAACCCATTGGCGACTCGCACGAAAAAGTATTAAACAAGCTAATTTATAAAATAGGATAATCTGAACTGCTGATTTATGATTTGTATGTTGAGTGCTTTTTCTAATATCAATTGTATCGTTTTTTTATGATACAGAAAATATAAACTACTTGTGCAAATGAGTGAATGATTTGTAAATAAATGTCTGGACTAAATGAAAATTGAACTGTGCATAAAATGATATGGTGAAAATTGGTGTTTCAATTTGAAAATGCAAACTTAATTTTGAATTGGAAGATGTGATAGAAAGATTAATTGGTTAGCTGATTGATTTTTAAATGTTGTAGTTGTTTGATATTTAATCTATTAATTAAATTAAAGTGTGCAATGAAACAACTTAATTATAACATACCTAGCATCGATGATTTAAATGAGATATTGCAATCTAAAGAATTAACTTCCTTTTGTGGTTTCAAATCTCTTTTAGTTCAAATATTCTCCGCTAAAAACGAAAGAGAATGGTATCAATCGTTAGGCCATGCAATCCGAAATGTTTTTTCTTCTGCAGTTATTATAGGGGCTTCTTCTGTTGGTGAGATTAATGAAGGTAAAATAATTACAAATTCAACAGTGATTTTATTTTCTTTCTTTGAAAACGCAACACTGAATATTTTTTCATACGATTGTTTACCCGGTAATGAGGAAAGCATAGGAAAAACAGTGATTGGGAATATCAAATCTTTGAATACTAATGTTAGAGGCCTACTTCTACTTTCAACACCCACTACAAGTGATTCCGGAAAATTATTTAATAGCATTACTGATTGTGATTTGACATTTCCTGTTTTTGGTGGTGGGGCGGGTGATTATGCGAATGAACGGAAATCACTCATCTTTGATGGGCAACGTTGTTTTGAGCAAGGTGCTATAGCTGTTGCTTTTTCCGGAAATGATCTTTACATTGAGCCGCGCACCTATCTAGGTTGGTTTCCAATGAGTAAAGAAATGACCATAACCGAAGTTGGTAATATGTCTGTTAAAACAATTGATGGTAATTCGGCATTTTCAGTTTATGAGAAATATTTAGGTATTAAAGCTGATAATAATTTTTTTCGAAATTGTCTTGAGTTTCCATTTCTCATTAATAGAAAGGGTCAATCAATTGCAAGAGTACCTTTTTTTGTTAATGAAAAAGATGGTTCTATCCAGCTGGTTGCTGATATGAAAGCGGGAGAAACCTTTAGAATTGGATATGGAGATCCTAAAATGATTTTAGCTGAATCAATTCATATTCAAAATCAAATGCAAGTTTTTAAGCCTGAAGCCATTTTTCTGTATACATGTATTTGTCGACGATTTCTGATGCAACAAGAAATAGATCGTGAGACAGAGCCATTTAATAAAATAGCCCCGACTGCTGGGTTTTATACTTTTGGTGAGTTTTTTGCGGACAAAAACTTCAGTTCTTTGCTTAATTCAACAATGGTAGCTGTAGGATTTCGTGAAGGTGCTGCAGTTAAAGAAGGGGTAAATGAAGAGTTGAACCCATCTGGAAATGTTAAAATAGATTCAGACCCATATACAAATCAGCATACTAGAATAATCTCCCGTTTGTTATATTTTATTAATGCAATAATAAAGGAACTTGAAGAACAGAATCAATTACTGTTATTGCTAGATGAGCAAAAAAATGAGTTTCTAGGTATAGCCGCTCACGATTTGAGAAATCCATTAGGTATTATTCAGGGTTTTGCTGATTTACTAAATGAAGAAATAGGGGATGAGTTTAAAGTATATACAGGAACTATAACAAGAGTAAGTTCTGAGATGCTTAATTTATTAAATGATTTTTTAGATATTTCTAAAATTGAGGCTGGAAAGTTAGACCTGAAAAAAGAAAGAATAGACTATTTCTCATTTATCAAACATAACATAATGATGAATGGGTTTATGGCTCAAAACAAAAAAATAAATATTATCAGTGAGTTTGAAATGGCTGATCAAATTCTTTCTATTGATGGAGGGAAAATAGATCAGGTATTGAATAATCTTATTAGTAACGCTGTAAAATATTCATATCCAGATACTACTGTTGTTGTAAAAGTGTTTAGAGAAAAAAATCAAATCGTTACACAAGTTATCGATCATGGGCTAGGTATACCCGAGAATGAAATTGATGGAATTTTTAATCCTTTTAAGAAGACGAGTGTTCGCCCTACTGGTGGAGAAAATAGTCATGGTTTGGGTCTGGCAATCGTTAAAAAAATTATTGAAGGCCACAATGGTGAGGTAGGTGTTACCAGTGAATTAGGAAAGGGTTCTGTCTTCTACTTTACTTTGCCTATATGAAAAAAGCCATTCTAAAAGAATGGCTTTGTGATCCGCCTG
Organism: Bacteroidota bacterium; assembly: GCA_013390605.1. GTDB lineage: Bacteria > Bacteroidota > Bacteroidia > Bacteroidales > Cfx3-03 > Cfx3-03. Next base: position 1,218,713 of record JACAUB010000001.1, read on the forward strand.
GGATTCGAACCCAGGACCCCATCCTTAAAAGGGATGTGCTCTACCTGCTGAGCTAGCGAATCATCGTGTTTGATTTTGCAAAGGTATGAATTCTTTTGAAACTTCCAAATCTAAAGCCTCCAAATTTGCATTATTTCTTAAAATCTATTGAATTTGAATAGATTGGCATATTAGATTTATTTTGCGAATATGTTATGTAATCTCAGAAATTAATTTTAAATAATTCCTTTTCCCTGACGAATGATTTCTATTTCGTCTGATGTGCAATCTAGTATGGTAGAAGGTTCAATACCTCCATAACCCCCATCGATAACAATATCAACCAAATTTCGGAATTTCTCATAAATCAACTCGGGGTCTGTACTATATTCAATAGAGTCGTCTTCCTCATGAACAGACGTACTTATAATTGGATGACCCAATAAACGAACTATGTCGGTGATTATTTTATTGTCGGGAACACGAATACCAACTGTTTTTTTCTTCCCATGGATGATCTTCGGAACGTTGTTACTCGCCTCTAGTAAAAATGTAAAGGGGCCGGGCAACTTTGCCTTCATCAACTTAAAGATATTGTTGGGGATAGGTTTGGCAAACTGAGATAATGAGCTTAGATCGTGACAAATAAATGAGAATGTTGCTTTGTCTTTATTGATTCCTTTGATTTGTGCAACTCTTTCTACTGCCTTTGATCTAAAGATATCACAACCAATACCATAGATTGTATCGGTTGGATAGATGATTACACCGCCATCATTTAAACATTCTACAACTTGTTGTATAAGTCGATCTGATGGATTATCAGGATGAATGTGTAATAACATAACCGGTTTGTTTGGAGCGTAAAATTAATACTTATTTAAAGACCAATTAGTTGAAAACTATCAACAATTTTCTTTTGTTATTAACTTTTTTAATGTGGTGATTATACCTGGCGGTTTCTTCTTTCGTTCGAAATAACGTGGAGAATTGGAATATGCAGAGAAGAATTTTGAGATTTTAAAGGGCATAAAAAAAGGGTAAGCTACTTATATCGCACCGCTACAACCACTTACCCTTGCTACCTTCCGGTCCTGGGGGAGTTCAGCAGGAGCTGATCGTATAAGACTTACCCTTTGCAAAGATACAAAAAAACCAATCACTCCAATAAAGTTTGGAAAAAAAATGGTTTTTTCCATTCATAGGCCTTATATTTGCTAAACCAAACCGTTAAATCACCAATTATGAAAAATTTTCAAACAAACATGCTGTCGAATGCAGCGCTTTTTGGCCTCTATCTTGCCTTATCATCATTTATTTTGATGTTACTCTACTGGGTACTTAATATTAATATGTTTTCCATCGGAATGTCGATGCTAAACTTATTTATTACGTTAGGCCTGGTGATTTTGTTCTTCTGGTTAAGTAATAAAACACTTCGAGATAAATATCTTGATGGAAGTTTAACTTATGGACAGGGTTTTATTAACTCATTAATTACTGGAATTGTTTCAGGTATTATTAGTTTGATCTTAACTTACATCTTTTATAAGTTCATCGCTCCTGATTATTTGGCTAAAATTGGAGAGAAAACGTTGGAAATGTTACAGAATAATCCAAATATTCCAGAAAATACGATGAAAGAGGTTGAGGCAAAGATGGCTGCTATGACACCTGAAAGCACTGTTATTAAAGCGATTCCTTATAGTCTAGGTTCTTCAATCGTGTTATCTTTAATCGTTTCTGCATTTACAAAGAAAAAACCAGATATCTTCGCAGCTGAAAATTCAACTGAAGAAGAAAACTAAAAATATGGATATTTCCGTTGTTGTTCCTCTCTATAATGAGGTAGAATCACTGGAAGAACTGACCGCTTGGATTGCACGTGTAATGCAGACGGGCGGTTTCTCATACGAAGTCATCCTTGTGGATGATGGTAGTCGCGATGGGTCTTGGAATAAAATTGAAGAGCTCTCTTCCCGTAATCCGGTAATTAAAGGTGTAAAGTTTAGACGTAACTATGGTAAGTCAGCAGCGTTGAATGTCGGATTTATTCAGGTTCAAGGTAATGTTGTTATTACGATGGATGCTGATTTGCAGGATAGTCCTGATGAAATTCCTGAGCTTTATGATATGATCATGAATCAGGGTTTTGACTTGGTGTCAGGATGGAAGAAAAAGCGTTACGACCCGATAACCAAGACGATTCCGACTAAATTATATAATTGGGTTACCCGTAGAATATCGGGAATTTATCTACACGATTTTAACTGTGGATTAAAGGCCTATCGCTTAGATGTAGTGAAGTGCATTGAAGTATATGGCGAAATGCACAGATATATTCCGGCAATTGCTAAATGGGCAGGATTTGATAAAATTGGCGAAAAGGTAGTTCAACATCGTAAGCGTCAATTTGGCGTTACTAAGTTTGGAATGTCGCGTTTTATTAATGGTCCGCTCGATCTTATCTCTATTGCTTTTGTATCGCGTTTTGGTAAACGCCCGATGCATCTTTTCGGAATGCTTGGAAGTATTCTTTTTCTGGTTGGATTTAGTATTGCCGGATACTTATCCTATGAAAAGTTTTTTGAAGCAGCTTATAAAATGACTGATCGTCCATTATTCTACTTTGGGTTACTGAGCATGGTGATGGGAACGCAGCTCTTTGTGGCTGGATTTCTAGGAGAGCTGATCTCTAGAAATTCATCGGAGCGAAACAATTATTTAATTGAAAAGACCGTTGGCGATTTATAATCACACGGCATGAATAAAATGAAGAAAGTAGTTATTATTGGGCCAGCCCATCCCTTTCGGGGTGGGATTGCTGCTTTTACGGAGAGCCTTGCTACGGCTTTCATTGAAGCCGGTTATGATGTTGAGGTGTTTACTTTTACGCTACAATATCCTGATTTTCTTTTTCCTGGAAAAACACAATTCTCAGATGCAGAGGCGCCTACTGCCTATAAGATTACACGGGCATTAAATTCTATCAATCCTTTCTCCTGGCTGAAATTGGGTTGGAAGATTATGAAAATGCGTCCCGAAATCCTGATTGTTAAATTTTGGATTCCCTTTATAGGGCCCAGCTTAGGTACGGTGGCACGTATTGTAAAGCGAAATAAATACACAAAAGTTATCGCAAATGCCGATAATATTATTCCTCACGAGCACTCGGCATCCGACCGTCCATTGATACAATATTTTGTGAATTCGGTTCATGGTTTTCTTGTGATGTCGCGAAGCGTAATGGAAGATCTGGCTTCATTTAATATCTATAAACCACGAAGGTTTTCTCCACATCCTATCTATGATCGATATGGTGAGCTCATTCCAAAACAAGATGCTATTAAGTTACTTGGACTGGATGACAAGTATCATTATATGATGTTTTTTGGATTCATTCGCGAATATAAAGGCCTCGACTTATTGATTAAAGCGGCAGCTGATCCTGCTGTTAGAAAACTTCCTGTTAAATTTATTATTGCGGGAGAGTTTTACTCGGATTCCAAACCTGTTTTTCAACTGGTTGATGAGTATAAAGTGAAGGATCAATTTATCTTTATTAACAACTTTATTCCCGATAATGAGGTTTATAAGTACTTTTGTGCTGTCGATGCTGTGGTGCAACCGTATAAAACAGCAACCCAAAGCGGTGTAACACAAATTGCCTATCACTTTAATAAACCGATGATTATTACTAGGGTAGGTGGATTGCAAGAGTTTGTACCTGATGGAAAAGTTGGTTATGTTGTCGACCCATATCCTGATGCTATTGCTGGTGCTATCAGCAAATTCTATGTTGGCAACAAAGAGGAAGAATTTGTTGCGAATACAATAAATGAGAAGAAGCGGTTTACCTGGTCCGTTTTTGTAAGCGAGATCGAAACCCTAATCAGTGAATGTAAATAATAAGGAACTAAAAGTGTAAAGAAATGAATAATCGTATTAAACAAGCTATTAGCGACTCTGTTGAAGTGAAAAATGCAATTTTAAGTAGTGATAAATTGCTTAAAACGATACAATCTGTTGCTGATGAAATGACCCGTTGTTTTAAAAATGATGGCAAAGTTCTGTTTTGTGGTAATGGGGGCTCAGCTGCCGATGCACAACATCTGGCTGCTGAATTTTCTGGTCGTTTTTATTATGACAGGCCTCCATTGTATTCAGAGGCATTACATGTAAACTCATCTTTTGTTACAGCTGTTGGCAATGATTATTCATACGATGAAGTTTATGCCCGAATGATCAAAGCTATGGGAAAAAGAGGGGACGTATTAGTTGCTATTTCAACTTCGGGAAACTCTGGAAACATACTTAGAGCAATTGAAACCGCGAAGCAGAAGGGAATGATTGTTGTTGGAATGACGGGTAGAACAGGTGGACTTATGGAGGAAAAATGCACTTATCTTTTAAATATGCCTTCAACTGACACCCCAAGGGTTCAGGAATCACATATTATGGTTGGTCATATTTTATGCGAACTGGTTGAAGCCGCAGTATTCCCAAAATAATTTTGCCTTCTACAGTGCTTATATGATTAAAACAGATTTAAGTAAAATAGATTCTTCGTGGACGCTATTTATAGATAGAGATGGTGTGATCAATAAACGAATTCCAAATGACTATGTGGTGGTTTGGGAGCAGTTTGTCTTTCATAATGGGGTCCTTGATGCTTTTCGTTTATTCAATCAGCTATTTGGCCATATCTTTATCGTTACAAATCAACAAGGAATTGCAAAAGGGCTGATGACAGAAATTGATTTAGCTATTTTGCATCATAAGATGTTAACAGCCATTGAAGAGGCTGGGGGAAGGGTTGATCGTGTTTACCATTGTCCATCGCTTAATACTGATAATGATCCATTGCGAAAACCTTTACCTGGTATGGGGCTTTTGGCAAAAAAAGATTATCCCGATGTTGACTTTTCAAAGGCCATTATATTGGGTGATACCAAGGGTGATATGGGGTTTGGAAGAAATCTTGGGATCATAACAGCTTTAGTTGCTGAAAATGGAACGTTTGAAGAAGTTGATCCTGAATTGGTAGATTATCGTTTTAATGGGGTTCAGGCGTTTGTTGATTTCATCAACACTATTTAATAATCTGCTATCATGACACCATTATTGATCTTTTTAAGTTTTTTGGGATACACTATTCTTGTATTTGGAGTAACCTGGCTTACTACCCGAAAGGCTGACAATGCTTCATTTTTTAATGGGAATAAGCGATCGCCTTGGACTGTAGTGGCTTATGGAATGATAGGTGCTTCGCTTTCGGGTGTAACCTTTATGTCGGTTCCCGGACTGGTTGGCACAGGGGGCTTTAAATATTTTGGCGTTGTAATTGGTTATCTTCTTGGATATGCAGTCATTGCAACAGTTTTGTTGCCACTCTATTATCGGCTTAATCTTACTTCAATCTATTCGTATCTTGAAAAAAGATTTGGCTTTTGGTCGTACAAAACAGGAGCTTTTTATTTCTTGATATCACGGACAATAGGTGCATCTTTTCGAATGTTTCTGGTAGTGAATGTGCTACAGATATTCGTTTTCGATGCTTGGGGTATTCCTTTTATTGCAACAGTAGGTATATTTATACTGCTTATCTTGCTCTACACCATGAAAGGAGGAATTAAGACTATTATCTGGACGGATACACTGCAAACTACTTTTATGCTGGCAGCTGTAGTTATCTCGCTTCATCTGATCTGCAAAGATCTAGGTCTGTCTTTTACAGGACTGGTAGATCAGGTTGCAAATAGTAAATATTCTAAATTAATTGAGTTTGACTGGCACGCCAAGGATTTCTTTGTGAAGCAGTTCTTCAGTGGTGCCTTTATTGCCATTGTGATGACAGGACTTGATCAGGAAATGATGCAAAAGAATCTTAGCTGTCGTAATCTGAAGGATGCACAAAAGAACATGTTCTCGTTTAGTTTCGTATTGATCTTTGTGAACCTTCTCTTCTTGTTTTTAGGAGCAGCCCTTTATATGTATGCAAGCTCAAAAGGAATAGCACTTCCTGAACGTACCGACGATCTGTTTCCGATCATTTCTATTAATCATTTAGGTCCGCTTGCCGGTCTTGTATTTATGATAGGGCTAATCTCAGCAGCTTATCCCAGTGCTGATGGTGCACTCACATCGTTAACAACCTCTGTTTCGATTGATTTTATTGGATTAGATAAAAAGGACCATCTAACTGAAAAACAAAAAAAGAGGATCAGGTACATTATACATGTATCGTTTTCATTTTTACTACTAGCTGTTATCGTGATATTTAGAGCGATAAATGATAGAGCCGTTATTGATAAACTTTTTACGGTTGCAGGATATACCTATGGTCCATTATTGGGGCTTTTTTCTTTTGGGATGTTTACTAAAAGAGGAGTACAGGATAAATGGGTCCCTTTGATCGCTTTGAGTTCACCCGTTATTTGTTATTTGTTGAGTGCTAATTCGAAGGTGCTTTTCTCTGGATACACCTTTGGTTTTGAATTGCTAATACTGAATGGGTTTATAACATTTATGGGACTACTTCTCATTAGTCATAAAAAAACAATTTAAAAGGTTCTGTTTATCTGTCTGATTAAAATTGGAACCAGTATAAACAAGAAACGCGGCTTAAGCCGCGTTTCTTGTTTAAGTAAGGATAGATTTTCGAGTTGTTTAAGGTTGACAAGTTTTAAAGGTTTGACGAAATTGCAATGTGTTTACCAGAATCTAATCCCCAACGTGATGATGATTCTATGAAAGTCTGTTGATATTTTTCTATCACCCATATAAGTACCCGAACTATATGGTAACATATAATCTGAATAGGACGGATAATAATATTGATTCATTGTTCCTGTTTGTTTCAAATGCTGGTAGCGATACCCGAGACTGAAAGAAAGAGCTGTTTTTGAAGATAGACTCTTCAAAAAACCTACTTCTGCACCAGCCATTATACCACCATGGCTAATAAGTTTTATGTTCCGGGCGTCATCTTTCCCATTTTCCAATGGGAAAGCATATCCTCCTTTTATATTAATAAATGGAGTAATGCGATCGTTCAAAAAATAATATCTGCCTTCTGCAAAAACAGGCATCATGCTGATGTGGTAAGCCTCGACACCGGTTCCAATTCCTGCAGAGAAGTGTTTATTTAGCTGATAACCGAATACACCTAGTATTGAAGGAACAGTACCTTCATCACTCTTTTTCTTTGAAGGCATCAGCTCGATTTGTGCCTGTGTGAAATATCCTTTTTTTAGGCTGAATAGAGGTTCTCCTTGTGGTGTTTTTGTTAAAGACGATGTTGTATCTATTTTCTCAACTTCTGCGTTCTTGAAGACCCATATTGATTTATCAGCAGTCTGTATTTTTACAGATTCTTGTGGATTGTTTTCAATGATTCTGCCTTTAATTACAGATCCATTTTTCAGATAAACCGTGCTTGTCGGTTTATTTTGTGCGGTGGCTACTATAGTCAAAAGCACAAATATAAGTGTCGTTAGTGTTTTCATCAGTCTGCAAAAAATGCTGTTATGGGTATTGTACTTAGGAGCTTTATGTTGTGGATATCGGTATAGTCGTATTGCTTTAATCCGGTCTGACCAATTAATATTAGTATGTTATTGTATGGAATAACATCTACAGCCTGAACAGTATTGAAAGTTGCAATCTGATTATCCAGCAACTTTAAGGGATCGGTAGCATCAAATACTTTTAATCCTTTATCTCCATCACAAATAAATAATCGGTTATTATCGATTCCCAAGCCGTTGGGACTACTCAGCGCAAAGAATGATAACTCTACAGGTTTGGTAGGATCGGTGATATCTACAACTCCCATTCCACTGATCGATTGGCCGCAATTATTACCTGACCGCATGGTGTAATAAGCTCTGTTTCCCTCAACTACAACAGGATCGCAACTATATACATGACTAAACGTAGAGATTTGTTTTGGCGTATAAGGATCGGCCAGACTATAAATAATCAATCCGTTTCTGGTTCCTGCAAACATTAGATTTCCGCTGATAAACAGTGTTTCTGCTTGCCAACTGGTCCATATGCTATTAATTAATGCCGGTACGCCACTAATTGAGAATACCTTCATTTGAGAATTTGTCAAAGCATAAAGCTTGTCTCCATATACAACGAATCTTGCCAGTGAACCTGCTATAGCTGCTTGTGAGGTAGAACCCGTTCCGGCAGTAGAGGCTTGTGCCCAAGATCCATTATCAAGAGCATATAGGCTTGAAGTTGAATACATAAGCCCAATATAATAATAAGGCTTATTGACATCTTCGGTTACTCTTTCCTGTTTCCAGCCCACCACAACACCTTTTGACGTATCAATTGCTGCAACTGGAAAGTTGTTTCCTGTTGGAGGCATCACATTTGGGAAGGCATTATCATAGCGGGCTGTTTCTGTTGCTTTGGTAGGGTCTGTAATATCTATCGCAACCAAATCGGCATAGCTGTCAGCATATAGCGTATTACCTCTTACTGCAATATCCACATTGCCGGGGATCGTAATGAAAGCAATATTCTTTGGTGATGAAGGTGTGCTGTTGTCTATCACATGTATCCCTTGATAGAGCTCGTTAACAAAGATGTAATTTCCTTTCAGAAATATTTTGCCTGGTTTTACAAGATTCTTCATGGCTCCTGTTTTCACACTTTTTACAAACTCATCCCGTTTTTGATATATCGGTATATTTGCAGTATAAGTCACCGTATCTTTTACTTTATCTGAGCAACCTCCTATAGTGAGGAGCATTACGATTACGAAAAGTAGAGTGCCTGTTCGTTTTGTATTCATAGCTTTGCTTGTATTGGTTTGCTTATATAGCATGATGCCGGAAACCTAATTTAGGTTGCATTACTTGTGTGGAAAAAAATAGAAAATTATTTGAAGTTATACCTGATGCCACTTCTTAAATTAATCAACCAGGGATTTGTTGAATATATGGTGACATTAGAGTTGTTTGTATTGAAATAGTACGTTAAAGAAGGTTGGATATAGAGTTCGAAGTGAGGGATAAATGAATAACTTAAACCTATACCACTGGAAAAGGATTCTTGTAATCCTTTGATTGAACCATGATTCGTGAATTTAATTGCTCCGGGTAAATCGTCCCTTGAAACGGCTTTATAGTAGGCCTGAACACCCTTTTCGAAGGTAAAGCCTGTGCTGATAAATGTTTTTAATCGCTTGTTTTCACTAAGGGTATAATTCATTATAATTGGTATCCCAATATAATGAAGCACTTCGTTTATATTATAAGTATTGTAAGTAATGAACTGAATATCATTAACTGAATTAATAGTAACCTGTCCATTCGATTGAAGATTGGTATATTGAAAGCCAGATTCAAGGCTAAACTTATTACCCATAGAGAAAGTAGCCGTCAAGGCTATTGTTATTGGGGGTTTGAAATTTCGCGCTATATTTTGATAGGAGCTAATATTGGGTGTGGAAGAGTTTGTTAGATCGTATATTTTAACCGAATTAAGGTACATGCTGGATGCGACTGATGAAGCGAGAGTATTACTTGCCATTGGTTGATCAGAACCACTTGATGGTTGGAATCCACTACTATTTCCTAATGCCAATCCAGATAAAATGAATGAACGAGTAGATTTTATTTTTTTTGTTTCTCGGTTTTCTTTCAATGCATTGAGCTGTTCTTGTGCTAATTGTTCTTTTGCCTTTTCAATGGAAATCTCTTTCTTTTTGTCATTTGAAGCTAGAATAGGATTCGTATCGAGAACTTTATCTGCATTCGGTTTAGTCAAGGACGGCTCATTAGTCACTTGCAATTCTTTTGATAGAGCTAGCTTTTGATTGTTTGCAATTTGTTGTTGATTCTTATCTGCTTGTTTCTTATTATTAATGGCCAGTAGTATCTCATCAGAATTTGCCTTTTCTGCTTTGAGATTTTTAGATACAGTCTGTGCTACTAATGGCTTAATCAATATTTTATTTTCATTGGTCAGTTGATTAGTTGATATGTTGCCTGCTACCTGACTTTTAGCAGCCGTAGTATGATTCTTCTTAGCACTGGCAATCGTGTTTATTTGGTGAGTAGTTGCGATAGAAGATTTGTTGCTAAAGTACTCATTGCCTGTATAAATTGTTAAAAGAAGAAGTGTTATTGCAGCAGCTGACCAAGCAATCCATATTAAACGACGGCGTCCTTTTGCTTGATTCAATGACTCTGCAATCCGATTCCAGTCGCCTGGTTCAGGAGTTACCTCGTAATCATTGAACACATCCTGCAAAAGGCTGCGTAATTTGTCGTCTTCTTGTTTCACTGAACTTTGTATTTGACGGTTATTTTTGATTGGAGCCAGCTCTTGGCTCTTGAATATTGTGATTTAGAAGTTCCTTCACTTATTTGCAACAGTTCGGATATTTCCTGATGTGAGTATCCTTCAATTGCAAAGAGATTAAAAACAGTTCGATATCCGGGCGGCATTCCTGCAATAATCTGCATTAATTCATTACGTGTTATGTCGCTTATAATATCAACGTTTGCTTCGATATGATCTGTTGCTCCATCGTAGTCGGTCGTATCACGAAGGACATCATTCTTTCTGAGCTGTTCAAGTGCCGTATTTACCATTATTCGCCTTATCCATGCTTCCAACGGTCCTGTTCCAGAAAAGGAATCAAGCTTGGTAAATACTTTTATGAATCCATCATGAAGCATGTCCTTGGCTTCTTCTCTGTTTGATGAGTAGCGCATACATACACCAAGCATTTTACCGGCAAAGCATTCATAAAGCTCGCGCTGAGCCTTCAAATTTCCTTTGAGGCAGCCTTCAAGGATTTTAGTATAATCCATTGCTTGTTGAATGCTTTTTTAGTTTTTACCTGTTTTTAAAAATGATGCATGCTTATGAGAAAAGGTTGCACCTGACAAAAAAATAGTTTGATTAATTAAATGTTCCTCTCAGATATTGCTTGGTGCGTTCCTCTTTAGGGTTTTCAAATATCTCTTCTGCGGTACCTTGTTCAATAACTTCACCCATGTACATAAATATTACATTATCTGCAATACGACGAGCTTGTCGGAGTATGTGGGTAACCAAAACAACCGTATAGTTTTCTTTCAGATCAATAAATTTCTTCTCAATTACGTCACTTGAAATAGGATCAAGCGCAGAGGTAGGCTCGTCGGCAAGAATGATTTCAGGATCGACAGATAATCCCCGGGCCAGACATAGTCGTTGTTGCTGACCAATACTTAATGCAGAAGCGGGGTCTTTTAAACGATCGCAAACCTCTTCCCATAAATTAGCCTGACGCAAATAATGTTCTACCCTTGCGTTTAAAGTTTTCTTCTGGATGCGACCACTGATTCGTAATCCATAAGCAATGTTATTAAATATACTCATGGGTAGAGGATAGGGACGTTGACTTAATAATCCCATTCTTTTTCTGATTTCAGTTATATCGGTAGTAGTATGAAGGATATCCTCTTCTCCAATAAAAATATTTCCCGACACTTTAACTTCGGGATAAAGATCGGTTAACCTATTCATGCTTTTAAGCAGTGTAGTTTTGCCACAACCCGAGGGGCCCAGAATAACTGTGACTTTATTTTGAGGGATATCTACATTTACATTCTTTAAAATATGTTGTTTCCCAATATGAATATTTAAATCACGTACACGTATTTTGGGTTTTTCTTCCATTTTCTTAATAAATATTTTGAAGTAAAATCATCTGACGAAACGAGCATGTTTTACAAACACAACACTGTAGTATGTTTAATACGCAAGTTCCATCAGACCTTAGTCTGAAAATTATTTACTGATGAAGCCATTAAATGTGTTTCATCATGAAAAGTTCAAAAGTAAACTTAAAACTGTATTTTATTCTTTTGATAACGTTTTGATGTATACCTTGATAAAAGACTGATAAATAAGATAAATAAAGTAAGTACTACTGCTGAAGCATAGGCTCTGACTCTGACTTCTTCTATTGGTGATGAAAGCTGAAAGAAGATGGAAAGAGGTAATGTTGCCGTCGGCTGCATCAATGATGTTGGAATACTGTCGGTATATCCTGCTGTAAATAAGACTGATGCTGCATCACCAATGGCACGGCCAAAGGAGAGCAGAAAAGCAGTAATAAGTCCGGCAAAACCTTGTTTGAAAAATACCCGATAAGCTGTTTCACTTTTAGTTGACCCCAGCGATAGAGAGGCTTCAAGGAGCCCTCTGGGAACTGTTTTCAAAACTTCATCCATTCCTCTTACCATGATAGGAATAATAAAAATAGTTACAGTGACAATCCCTGCCAGTAAAGAAGTTCTGATTCCCAAAAAAATCATGATACCAAATCCAAAAGCCCCATAAACGATTGACGGCACCCCCCATAGCAAATCAAGGAAGAAACGAATCATATTAATGAGTTTCTTCCGTTTTGCCAAATGTACATTCATATAAAGCGCAACCGGTAGCCCAACGCAAAAGGCTAAGGCCGATGCTCCGATAGAAAGATAAGCTGAGCCAATAATAGCATTTAGAATTCCACCATGTTTACCAAAATAGAAGCCTCCGGCAGGTGTTTGCGAAAGCATTTCCCAACTAATGGCTGGTAATCCTTTGTATAGAATACTAGCTAAAATGAGGAGAAGTGCTAAAGCAATAATTGCAGTAGATATAAACATGATTACTCTGAAGATTTTTTCTTCAATAAATCGAAAATCTCTCATAGGTTACGTATTCTTTTCTACCCGCATAATGAAAATACGGGAAAGTCCATTGAATATCAAAACAATTACAAATAAAACTAAAGCGGAAAGCATTAAGGCCGAATCATAAAGAGGTATACTTAACATCTCTCCATAGTTATTGGCAATCAATGCAGGTAAAGGATAGCCTGATTGAAATGCTCCGGTTGGTATTTTGGTTACATTGCCCGTTACCATCAAAACAGCTATGGTCTCACCAAAAGCTCTTGATATTCCTAATCCGAAAGCAGAGATTATTCCGGGGAATGCCTTTTTTACCAAAACGAATTTAATGGTTTGCCATTTTGTTGCTCCTAATGATAATGAAGCTTCACTTAACTCATTCGGTATCGTTTTAAATACTTCGATTAAGATATTCAGAATAAATGGGATAATCATAATGGCAAGAACAATTGCTCCTGATAAAAGACAGTATCCCGATGATTGCATACCAAAGAAAGGAGCCAGGTCGTGCGATACAAAAGGCACAATTAACAAGATACCCCAAACCCCATAGATGACAGAAGGAATTCCGGCGAGAATATCGATTACAGGGTGCATTATCTTTAACACATAAGGTTGAGCATATTGTGTTAAGTGAATTGCTGACAACAGACAAATGGGCCCTGCTATCAATAAAGACAAGACTGTCACCCATACTGAACTAACAATAAAGGTTAGCAATCCAAAGTGTCCCGACATTGGACGCCAATCTGAAGAGAATAGCAGTGATGAAAGACTGTTATCTCTTAATAAAGGACCACTTTTATAAATTAGACCAATACCAATTACTAACGGCATAATAATAACAAAACTTAAACAGATAAGCATCCAGCTGTTGGCAAGCTTATCACGTAAATGCCGCTTTATGGTAAAGAATTTGAAGTTAAGCTTCACAGGTTATTTTAGTTTATCAAGTTCTTTTTTGAGAGTAGCTTCAGGTAATTGCACATACCCTGATTCATTTACATATTTCTGTCCATCAGTCAAGATCCAATTTAGAAAAGCAGTTAAGACAGGATTTCCCGGTTTTCCTTTGCTTACAAAGTACAAGTCACGAGCCGGAGGAGAAGGATAACGACCATCTTTTATTGCAGCCATTATCTCATCTAATGTTCCATAAAAATCTTCTTCTTTATCTATTTTACCATTTCCATTCACATCGATTGGGATAACAGCAATACCGGTATAGAATTTATGTGTTTGAATATCGTATGCAAATATCAAATTATTATAACCGATACCAAGTGGATCTTTTTTTACAGCATCTGCAATACCTGGATCTCCAAATACGCCAACACCTTTAAGTGCTTCCTGATTCTTTCCAAGATATTTTCCCCACATTTCCCCAGCTCCACAAGCGTCACTTCGTGTATAAACATTTATTTTTCCTTGAGCCTTGTTGTCTACTTTTACAAGGTTTGTGCCCCACGAATTTATATTTCCTGAAAGGAAAATCTGAGCCAGACGCTCTTTTGTTATTCCTTTTTGTTTGAGTTCAGCCAATACCGGATTTTTATCACTAATAGTTGGCAAAACAGCATCTTTAGTTACAGCTATTGTGAAAGCTCCTTTTGCTGTTTCTGCTGCATTTATTCCGCGCGAAACCATTCCAAGATCTACCATCCCTGATAAAGCATCTGTAATTCCTTTTCCTGCTCCACCAGCAGAAACGTCAATCTTAACTTCGGGATGGATTTTTTTAAACTCATCAGCCCACCTTACTGCTAAAGGATATAGTGCAAAGGCCCCAGAGATACTGATTTTTCCTTCAAGTTTCCCGTTTGTATTCGTATTTGTCCGTTTGCCATTACAACTTGTCAGTACTAAAAACGCCATAATAAACATTAAAGTAATGGTTTGCTCGAATAAAGAAGTTGATCTACGCATGATTATGAATTTTTAAATTAATGAGCTAAGATAGTTTTTTCTTTTGTATTTTAAATCGATTCAATATAAAGTTATCAATAACTTCAATATTTTAGGAACTATTTAATAATTGTTAGCTATTTTTGAAGATTGTAAACCTAATGCCATGAGATTATTTAAAACCTTAAAACGGATGTTTCGTATTCTTTTTGTTCCGTTGAAAGAATGGCAGGGGATTGCTGTAGATTCCGAACCACTTGGTACGATTATTAAATATTATGCATGGCCTTTAATTGTTTTAAGTGCTATCGTTAAGGTTGTTAGTATTTATCTCGATTTTACTAATGATTCTAATCTTACACAATTTAAGGTTCCTTTTATCTTTACTATGTTGTTTTTTAATTTACTGGCTCCCATTTTTGTTATTCTATTGGGTGGTGTAATGATTGGTAAAATAGGTAGGTCCATGGGAGCAACTACACACCCTCAATCATCTTCTCGTCTATTAATTTATAGTTATACTCCGCTTTTTTTTGCAACCATATTAATAAATACAGGATTGAATTCTCAATATCTTGGTTTAATCAGCATTTATTCTATTGTATTATTCTGGTTGGGAATTGAGCCAATGCTACAACTTCCTTCTGATCGGAAGTTAGGTTTTTTGATTCTCTCTATAATGATACTCTGTTTTTTATTTTTTGTCGTAACATTGTTTATTCGATTAGCAATAAATCTGCTTTATCCAGAAGGAGTAGTGTTGTTTTTATAGAGATTACCTATTTTTGTAAAAAATAAAAATAGTATGCTTACAATGATTCCTGGTATAAAACATACCGATAGTGGAAATTTTTTTCTTCTTGCAGGTCCTTGTGTGGTTGAGAATGAGGATATGCCTCTTGAAATTGCAATGAAGATTAAAGCAATTACGGATAGGCTTGAAATACCTTATGTTTTTAAAGCTTCATATCGAAAAGCAAATCGTTCAAAACTATCATCTTTTACAGGTATTGGCGATCTCAAGGCGTTAGAGGCAATACAAAATGTGGGAAGGACACTTGGAATTCCTACAGTAACTGACATTCATACAGAGGAAGAGGCTGTGATGGCTGCTCAATATGTAGACGTTCTTCAAATTCCGGCCTTTTTATGTCGCCAGACAGAACTATTAGTTGCTGCTGCAAAAACAGGAAAGGTCGTGAATATTAAAAAAGGACAGTTCCTTTCTCCTGAGGCCATGAAGTTTGCTGTTGAAAAGGTAAAAGAGGCAGGAAATCCCAATGTAATGATCACCGAAAGGGGGACTACATTTGGCTATACTGATTTAATGGTCGATTTCAGAGGTATTCCTGTTATGCAACAAAATGATGTTCCCGTAATTCTTGATGTAACACACTCTTTGCAACAACCGAATCAGAGTGAAGGTGTAACAGGTGGTCGTCCTGATTTAATTGAAACCCTGGCGAAAGCAGGGATAGCTGTTGGCGTTGATGGACTATTTATCGAAACCCATCCTAATCCGGCTATAGCCAAGAGTGATGGAGCAAATATGCTTCGTTTAGATCTATTGGAAGATCTTATGGAAAAACTAACCAGAATCAGAAGAGCGATACTCTAAGTGTTTTTCGTATTGAAAAGCATTCTGCATGTGCTCTTTTGTCATGATAATAGATGAATAAGAAGAAGGAAACCCATGAAAAGGTTTCCTTCTTCTTATATTCTAATTACTTAATACCCGTATTTGTTCTTCCAAAGTTGTTTAAGTCTGTTTCTGAGTTCATTTTCTCTAGGGTTGTTTTGGGGATCGTAAAGTTTTTGTCCCGATACCTTATCAGGTAGAAATTCTTGATCAGCAAAGTTCCCTTCATAATCATGTGCATATAGATAACTCTTTCCGTAACCAATATCTTTCATTAGTTTGGTAGGCGCATTTCTGATATGAAGCGGTACAGGCAGATCGCCTGTTCGTTGTACCAACTCCTGTGCATTGTTGATGGCCATATAAGCCGCATTACTCTTTGCTGATGAAGCAAGGTAAGTTACAGTTTGTGATAAAATAATTCTACACTCGGGATATCCTATTTTATTAACAGCATCAAAACATGCGTTGGCCAATAATAGAGCATTTGGATTTGCATTACCAATATCTTCCGATGCTAATATAAGTAATCTTCGAGCAATAAATAAAGGATCTTCGCCACCATTTATCATACGTGCCAGCCAATATACTGCAGCATTCGGATCACTTCCTCTGATACTTTTAATAAAGGCAGAAATGACATCATAATGCATTTCTCCCCCTTTGTCATAAAAGGCGAGGTTCTTTTGGATAATGCGCACTGTATTCTCATTCGTAACTACAATGTTTTTGTCCTTAATGCTTTCCATCTGAATTACAAGCTCAATGGCATTCAAAAGCTTACGTGCATCTCCTCCTGAGATACGTAATAGCGCATCGTATTCCTTTATGGTGATCGTAAAGCCATTTCTTGTTTCAAGTTCTCTACATGCCCGATCAAGAATTTTTATTAGTTCAGGCTCACCCAACGATTTTAGAATATAAACCTGACAACGTGATAGGAGAGGGGCTATTACTTCGAATGAGGGATTTTCAGTCGTCGCACCGATCAATGTAACTATACCTCTTTCAACAGCCCCAAGCAATGAATCTTGTTGTGATTTGCTAAATCTGTGAATTTCATCAATAAAAAGAATCGCACTTTTATCTTCTTCTTGAGCCTTAAGAATCACCTCTCGTACATCTTTTACTCCAGAACTGATTGCACTAAGGGTATAGCATGTTCTGTTTAACTTTGCAGATATGATATGAGCCAATGTGGTTTTTCCAACGCCTGGTGGCCCCCATAATAT
This sequence comes from Bacteroidota bacterium, assembly GCA_013390605.1. Taxonomy (GTDB): domain Bacteria; phylum Bacteroidota; class Bacteroidia; order Bacteroidales; family Cfx3-03; genus Cfx3-03. The sequence continues at coordinate 1,236,169 of JACAUB010000001.1, forward strand.
CATTGAAGGGATACTTCCTGATTCTATAGCCTGACGCAGAATAGCCCCGGATCCTAAAAGATGTTCCTGCCCAATATAATCGTCAAGTGATATAGGTCGAAGTAATTCAGCTAGAGGAGCCATTATGTTGGATATTAATAAAATAGATGAATGAGAAGATTGAATAGAATGTATGACAAATTTACAAAAAGGATTCTTCTTTTCCCAGTTTAATCTCGTTTAGGTTAAATTCCTCGAAGCTCTGCTTCGATAGGAAAATATTTTCAGGTAATATCTCGTCAGCTGGCTGCGAGGTAGTTTATTCGATCGCAATTCAAAAACTATCCGTTTTCAAAAAGGGGGTTAGGGGCTGCTATTTTATTGTTTTCTAAAAGCATTTCTTACATAAATGTAGATATTTTCCTCAAAGTGTTGATCTTGTGTAAGTAATAATGTGTTGAAATATAGATATTTACTTTGTGGTGTGGTTTTATTCTTTTTTTAGTAATAATTTAATGGACGAAATATATCATCCTATTTTGAATAGCTATACTTTTGCAACGCTTTTTAAAAAAACATAAAAACATCATGAAAAGATTATTTCAATTATTAGTTATTGCTGCTATGGCTTCATTCATTGCTTGTGGTCCAAGTGCAGAGCAAAAAGCTGAAAAAGCAAAACAAGATTCAATTCGCAAAGCTGATTCTATCGCTGCTCTTATGGCCGATTCAATTCGCAAAACTGATTCTATCAATGCGCTTGGAGCTGATTCGCTTCGCAAAGCAGATTCAGTAAAGAAAGCTGATTCTATTGCTGCAACAACTAAAAAAGGAAAGAAAAAGTAATTGGATAAAATCCAATCTTTATACAAAAAGGGGGTGTTTAGCACCCCTTTTTTGTGCCCTGAAGCGAATAAAAAGGTGTCTATATTATCATTAACTTTGCAATAAATACTATTAATTTGAAATTTGTAGATTATTCTTTTGACGCAGGGTTAATGGAAGCCATCGATTCGATGGGGTATGAAACATTAACACCTATTCAAGAAGCTGTATTAGGCCCTATTCTTGAGGGACGCGATATTATAGGTTGTGCTCAAACCGGTACAGGGAAAACCGCAGCCTACCTCATTCCTTTGATAAACCAGATTGCAACAAACCCGACAAACACTACTTCAGCTATCATTATTGTTCCCACCCGTGAGCTTGCTATGCAAATAGATCAACAGGTTGCAGGATTGGGATATTTTGTTTCCGTAAGTTCTAAAGCTGTTTACGGTGGTGGAGATGCGGTAGAGTATGATACACATCGAAAGGCATTGATGACTAACAGCGATATTATCGTCGCTACTCCGGGAAAACTGATGATGCACCTGAATATGGGGCACTTTTCTTCCGAAGGTTTACGCTGTCTGGTATTGGATGAAGCTGATCGTATGCTCGATATGGGATTCATTGAAGATATCCAAAAGATAATAAGTTTTCTCCCAGAGGAAAGGCAAACCCTGATGTTTTCAGCAACGATGCCTCCAAAGATCCGAGAGTTTGCTAAAAAGATATTAAAAGATCCATTAGAGTTAAACTTTGCTGTTTCAAAACCCTCCGAGTCTGTTTTACAGGCAGCTTATCTGGTAAACAATGAAAATAAGATTCAACTTGTTTCTCATCTTTTGGAAGGCAAAGAGATGAAAAGTGTACTCATCTTTGCTTCTACTAAACAAGCTGTAAAAAATATAGCCCACGAGTTAAAGCGGGTGCTTAATTCGGTTGAAGAGATTCACTCCGATCTGGATCAACAAGCTCGTGAGAATGTTTTACTTCGTTTCAGAAATCAACAAACCAGAATTCTGGTAGCAACAGATGTATTGGCCCGAGGTATTGATATTGATACTATTGAATTGGTTATCAACTATGATGTCCCCCATGATCCGGAAGATTATGTTCATAGAGTTGGACGTACCGCACGCGCAGAACGTGAAGGGGTTGCGTTAACTTTTATCAATAAAGAACGGAAAGAGCAAAATGCTTTTAAACAAATAGAGATTATGCTCGAAGGCGATGTCTATAAAATATCATTGCCTAAAGAGCTGGGTGAAGCTCCTGAATATAATCCTTCTAATTCACCAACACGGCGTAGTACGCACCCAAGAAATAAAGGCGCTAAAAGTAATGGTTCAGCACGACCTGTTACAAAAAAAAGAGACTCAAAACCACGTAAGTAGATTCTAGTATCGCTTCTGTAATTCTAAAGAATATCAATTCACCGTTCGTGTCAATAAAACTGTCATTTCTACCGTATGGAGAAATGTGTCGTTATGTACAGTGATGCTATAAAGAATATTTCTCCTCATCAATTGAAAGGACAGAAATTTCTATTTTCAAAATGATAAATACTCAATCACTTTTCAAAACGGAGCCGTTGGATCTATCTCTTTATACCACTCATAAAGACCTCCCTGAAGATGACATATGTTTCTGCTATCCAGTGCTTCCCTTAAATGGTTGGCAATATGTTCACTTTTGGCACCAAAGCTGCAATATAGAATAACCAGAAGTTTTGGATTGATTAATTCTGTCTTGTCTTTAATCTCGCGGATAGGAATATTAATAGCCCCTTTGATATGATAATTTTCAAACTGTTCAGGTTCCCGCATATCAATAAGTTGAATGGGGGCCTGTTTTTCTATCATCTCGTTTAATAAAAGGGCAGAAACAGATCTCATTTGTATTTCGGGTAATTAAGAAAATAAATAAGAAGCCAACCGTTTAAGAGGCAGGCTTCTTATTTATGCTGTATTAGTAAACTATTTTTAAACCTAAATTGTTCGGTCGATTATAAATGTTCTTCTCTTAAAAGATCATTAATTGTTTTAACAGGATTAAAGGTAATGATTGGAACTTCAACAAATATTGTAATCCAGTCAGCCATAGCACCATTCCACAATCCGGGAAGCTCCTGTGCTTTTAGCTCTCTTCCATTCATAGATTTGGATGAGATAAAACCAGTTAAAGGATCGATAAAATCGTGTAGGTCGAAACATTCTCCTAAATAATTACGCACCCCACAGACAATATCAACCGGATTAAAGTGTGTACTTTGCGCTAAAATACTTTTCTGATCTGGATTGTTAAGATCTATTTGTGATGATTCAACAATCTGTAGAGAAATTTCACCTTCAGCATTTCTCACCCAGAATGGCCCTCCACCAGGTTCACCGTCATTTTTCACCATGCCGCATACCCTGATTGGACGGTTTAGCTTATTGAAAAGGTATTCACCCTTTTCATTACGCTTCATGTTATCATAATCGGGAGAAATTCTTATGGATAGTGATTGAGTGCAGAACTTTTCAATCTCAGTCAAATCGTTCTCAATAGCTTTTCCGGTTTCAAGCAGTTCAAGATACTGAAAAATCTTTTCCTGGACCTTGATCAGATAACCTCCTATTACTCTTTTGTATCTGAAAGTTTCTTCTTTTAGTCGGTCAGGAATAACATTATCAATATTTTTGATAAAAATGATATCGCCTTTACGGTCATTTAGGTTTTCAATCAAAGCACCATGTCCACCAGGCCTAAAAACTAATCGACCCTCTTCGTCGCGGAATGGTTTATTGTTTATATCCACCGCAATAGTGTCAGTTGATGACTTCTGGACAGAGAATGTTAACTCATAAGTAACATCGAAATTCTTTTCGTGTGCATCTTTAACAAGGTTTATATCAGCGATAAACTTGTTGGCATGTTCAGGTGAAATGGTAAAATGAACTGCTGCACGGTCGTCATTATCCTTACAGTAATTGGCGGCTTCAACCAGATGCTCTTCAAAGGCCATGCGTTGTTGATTTTCTTCGTAGCGATGAAAGCGTAAGAGTGCTTTCGGAAGATTGGCATAGTTTAAACCCTTTTCGAGTAGGATATAGTCCAATATTAAACCATAGTTTCCTTCACTCAATTCATTATCAATATCATAATCATCTTTCTTGAGAGCAGCTGTAAGCTCATCAAAAAAGGCAAACTTTCTGATGTTATTCATGAAATAGTAGACAGAGTTAAAACTTTTATCGGCTTCGAACAAAGTTTTATCTTGATTTTGAAATCCTGAATACTTTTCTCTGAATGTGAATAGGTTTTTGAACATGCGACTTGCGGCACCACTTGCCGGCACAAATTTTAATATCGCATGGTCAGGAGCTTCATTATTATATAGTTTTTCTAACCCTTTTAATTCGGTATCTGTAAATTTTCTGATACCATCTTCTATGGTTGCAGGAGCAACCAGGTCAATAAATGGGAAACCATATCTGAAGTTCTCAATCTGTTCTTCAAAGGTTTCGAGATCAATGCCCTTACTTTGAATTTGTTTTAAATCCTGTTGTGTAAGCATATAGGCCAGTTAAGGTTAATAGAATAGCATTCGCGAGGTTGCTTTAGTCGTTGTAGTTTTATAGAGCTCATAAAATTAGTAAAATTATTAACTTTTACAAAAAAAAGTGGTGCGAAGGAATTGTTAAGTATTCTGGATTTTTTTTACCGAACCCCTTGTCAGTTCCAAAAGTAGCCGTATATTTGCAGTCACAAAAGTTGCCCAGGTGGTGAAATTGGTAGACACGTCACTTTGAGGGGGTGGTGTTCGCAAGGACGTGCAAGTTCGAGTCTTGTTCTGGGCACTCTCAATGTTCTTTAAGTTTTTTGCCCAAGTGGTGGAATCGGTAGACACGCTAGTTTCAGGGACTAGTGACCTTACGGTTGTGCAAGTTCGAGTCTTGTCTTGGGTACTAATATTTAAAGAAGAAGCCTTGTAATTAATTGGTTACAAGGCTTTTGTATTTTTTTAGGAACGGTTTTAGGAACGTTTGCCAAAAATATCAATTATGTAGCTTTAAATTTTTCCATCCATTTTGCTATCAAATCTTCGAGTTCTTCGATGTGTCTTTTATGCTTGGAGGGGAAAGGGATTGTTTTTTTAATGTTATTTCTATTTCCAGACAGGAACCTGGAAAGACTTGACCAGTTAATTAACTGATCAGGGGTTGTTTTATTTTTTTCCATAATTATTTAGACTTTAAAGATTACAATTTAAATTCATCAGCTATGTTAAACGCTGTTTGTATTAGTTGTACGTGCATGTATTGAACTATATCACTCTTGTCTAATTTAATTTATGATTTAGAGTTATAACTAGGGTATACAAAGACTAAGAAGAAACTGTTATTTTCTATCAGTTTCAGTAAGTGATAAATTATTCAAAATATTGATTATTAAAATACTATCTCTGCTAGCAGGTTGTATTTTTATGCTACAGGTAGGTAAAGATAGCATGGTTGGTCGTTGGCCTAGATTAAGACACAAACATAGAACATGATGATCACTATTATTTTTTCCATGAAAGTTTAGTCTAATGATTAATAATTTATTGTAGCTATTACTCAAAGTGTAATTACAATATGTTGAAAATGAAAAATAGTAGTCAGAAAAACATATTAATATAACGTGTAAATCTAAATATATATTTGGGTACGATTGGTCTGTAAATCAGGCTTTTTTGTTAAATATACTTAAAAAATATATTATTGAGAACTGAGTTTAGAATCTCCGGTTACTAATAAATATCAAGTGCTTCTCTATGAGTTTTGTTTTTTATGAATATGTCCTGATTTTAATAGAAATATTTTTATCTTTGTGAATATCAAATGAAAAGCAAGTTGTATGGCTCCTCTGATCATCGCTTTTTTCCCTTCTGTCATTATCCTAAACTTTCTATTCATTTCCCTGATAATGAACTGATAATTAGTTGATAATTCGTCTACCCTTATCGACTAATCCTAATCTGACCCTAATCATATCCTAATCTAACTCAAATCAACTCCTAATGCTGTATTAGGCTTTGGATAGAATCAGAACTGAATAATAAAAGGGAGATTTTAGTGTCTGGGTAAAAGTATCTCTTCATCAGATTTTCTTCTTTTGGCTGTAATTGAAGTGTGATGGATTGATGTTCGTTTTTATTTCAAATTCATTTTAAGATAGAATTTGAACAAAGCTCATTTAACTTTGCTTTAATGATAGCGGATGTGAAATTACATCTTTTGCATCCGAATTGCAAAGAACTATTGAAATTTAACACGCTGTTTTGAACTTCGAGACAACGATTTTTAGATATAAAGAGATGAAAGCATATCAACTAAATGCACCAGGAGATATTTCACAATTGCAAATTATTAATATTGCCAAACCCTTTCCTTCAGAGAATGAGGTGCTGGTTAAAGTAAAAGCAATATCCATAAATCCGGTAGATGTAAAAGTCAGAATTGGTAAAGCCATTTATGAAAAAATAAAAGAGGATAGACCGGTTATTCTGGGATGGGATGTCTCAGGAATTGTTGAAACTATTGGAAGTAAAGTAACTAGGTTCAAGGTTGGTGATCAAGTATTCGGAATGATAAATTTTCCGGGTCATGGTAAGTCTTATGCCGAATATGTAACGGCTCCCGAAGATCATTTGACGATAAAACCTGAAAATATTAGTCACGAAGAGGCTGCAGCTACATCATTAGCAGCATTGACCGCATTTCAGGTTTTGCGAAATCATGTAAAAGAAAATGATAGAATACTGATTCAGGCTGGCGCTGGTGGAGTAGGACATTTTGCCGTACAAATCGGCAAGATTCTGGGAGCAAAAGTAATTGCTACCACTTCTACCCAAAATATTGATTTTGTGAAGTCTTTAGGTGCTGACGATGTGATTGATTATACCCAGACTGCTTTTGAAGATGTCTTGAAAAATCTGGACTTTGTGCTTAATGCACTCAATGAAGATGTTTTACGACGAAGTATTCTAACGGTAAAGAAGGGTGGGACCATTATAACACTTCCGTCAGGTGGTAATTCTCAGGAAACTTTTGATTTAGCAAAAGAGTATGATGTAATTGTCAGTCACCAACAGGTGAAAAGTAATGGTAGTGATATGCACCAATTGGCTGAATGGTTGTCGGAGGGAAAGCTAAAAGCAACCATTTCAAAAACATTCTCTTTTGATGATTTGCCACAAGCACATACACTAATAGAAACCGGAAGAACGCGTGGAAAGATTGTGGTTTCATTGTAAAATGATGTTTGAAAGTCGGACAACAAAATAGCTGCTTCAACGTTTTGGTTGAAAAGATTATACATTCTATAAAAACTAGTATCATGTTAAAATTAGTGCATCTTATAACGATTTTGATTACTATTTCGGTTCCTACATGGGCACAAAACAATGTTCAAAAAGTAGCTTCTTTTAAAGGCATTCAAGTAACCGGTGTCACGGTTACAGAAAAGGGCCGGATGTTTGCAAACTTCCCACGGTGGAGAACCGGAGTGCCCTTTTCTGTAGTAGAAGTATTTGCTGACGGCAGTTATAAACCTTATCCAAATGGAAATTTAAATTCATGGGAGGTTGGACAACCTGTAAGTGAAAAATTTATAGGTGTTCAGTCAGTACTAGCTATCAATGACGAACTTTTTATCTTAGAAACCTCTAATCCTATGTTCGCCGGATGTATTGCTTCGCCAAGAGTTTATGTGTATAATTTAAAAACAAATACGTTAAAAACGACTTATTCTATTCCTGAAACCGTTTTGCAAAAGGGATCTTATATCAACGATTTGCGTGTTGATAGTGAAAGAAAGAAAATCTATTTTACTGATTCAGGAGCAGCAGGTTTGATTATCTTAGACATTAAGACTAACTCTTTTACAAGGGTTTTCGATAATCATCCTTTTACAAAAGCTGAAGTAGATCAACTTTCTTTTGGCGGAAAGATTTGGAAAAAAGCAGCTCATTCAGATGGAATTGAATTGGATACTAAAAATGATATCCTTTATTTTCATGCGCTGACAGGATATACGCTATACGGTATAAAAGTGGTTGATTTACTGAGTCCTTCGAAATTGAGAACCGTAAAACCTTTTCAAATTAAAACAGGTGCATTGGATGGTATGATTATAGATAAAAAGGGAAATCTATATTTTGCAGATCTGGAAAATAATAAAATTCAATATCTAATGCCTGATAGAAAAACGATTAAGACATTGGCTCAAGGTGATGCCATTCGTTGGGCTGATACTTTCGGTCTGTACGATGGTTATTTGTATTTTTCAAACTCCAGAATTAATGAAGCACAAGGTGATATTAGTAATCTGGAATTTACAATCAATAGAATCAAACTACCATAAAAAATAAGCGGCAGAGTTTTAAACTCTGCCGCTTCAGTATAAAAAACTAGTGAAATCTAATTGTTAGTAAAAGTTCCGGTAGTAAGATTAATTGTTACATTATTATCAGCCGGATTAAGATCTGTCCAGACGCTTTGAATGGCTCCTCCCAACGTTGGTATCATTGTTTTAACAGTTTGGATATCGGTGTTATCTGCTGCTGATGGCGTTTCATCTCCTGCATAATGTGCAACAAATGCATTGGCCATTATTCTGTCAAGCTGTAATGCAGATATTGTGGTACCCGGAATACTATAAGGCGGTGTATTTAACATATAGTACGAAATGGATTTCATTCCGGTCGTTAAATAATCTTTAGCGTATTGTTGAAATGTTGTGCCTGCAGGAATGGTACTATAGGTAACTCCATCAATTTTTTTTGACGTTATCTGCAAAGTTTTCGTCACTGTATTTAATGTGGCAATTCTATAAGGACAAGGTGAGGTAACTGTGCTTCCTGTTTCTACGTCAAAAACAAATCCATTGGCGCTGGTTTTCTTAGTGACGTCCTGTGCATGAAAGTGTCCTGTAAAGATTACATTCATTCCTGCATCGGCTAATTGAGTCGAAACATTTTGCCAGTCTGAAATAACATATTCAGGAAATAAGGTGCTCTGGCCTGCGAAATGTTCTACCAGTCCATGGTGCATCATTGAAAGCAATATTTTGTTTTGTTGTTTTGCTTTAGCAACGATTGATTTTACCCAGGTGAGGGTATTTGCTGAAATGGCTCCGGCAGTTATACCTGTTGGATTATATTGACAAGCATCAATACCCAAAACCCAAACACCTTTTATCGGTTCAGAAACATAGCTTAACGAATTGACATCACGTTCTACAAAAGTATTTAAGCCATACCCACAGTTAGCGTATATCGATGCAAAATCTGCTGGGGATACATTGTCTATTTTTGCAGGAGTAGCTTGGAGATAGTTGTTTGATGCAGAATTATTTATGTCGTGGTTTCCAGGGATAACCAACACTTTAATTCCTTTATCGATGAGCGCTTGAAATAAGGTAGTTAATTTTTGATGGTCAAATTTCTCTCCATCTTTTGTTAAATCACCGGTAATTAGAAGGAAATCTGGTTTTTCTGCCTGAACCGAAGCTAAAACATTATTCAGTATGGCACTACTTTCAACGATCAATTTACGGTCTGCTGCTAAATAACCTTGAAAACTAGCATTAATAGGTACTGCAAACAATGATGGGTCAAAGTAGTGGATGTCAGAGATGACCATAAATTTGACAGTAGGGGGCACGGTTTCATCAGTGTGTTTGATACACCCGCCTAATGATAAGATGCCAATAAGACAAAGCAGATAAATAAATTTTTTCTTCATGAATCTAGATTTTTTATTTTTTCAAAAGTACCATTCGAATATTAACTGAATGCTTCGTCTGTATTAAGACTATGGTAATTTTGTGTAAACTAAAATCGCAAAAACACATCGGATGTTAATGTAATTATAGTCAATTTAAGTTATGGATTCTTGCTTTTTTTGCCTTTTACCTTCCAATACACAATTTTGAAACAGGTGATCAATTTCGCTTCAGAGGCTACAAATATTTAGTGAAAATGTAAATATATGATCCTTATTTTGAATTTTGTGTCTGTTTTATTAGCGTTAATTTATATGAAATACTGATCAATTAATTATTTAGTTTTTTTTAAAAATAATATTAAGGTTAAATGAACTAAATAGCGAAATTAGATTGTATATTTATAAAGTATTTCAAAAAAGAAGTTATTCCTTTCATTGTGATTATTTTACAGTATTGATTACAATAAATCCTTATCCCTACTAAATTTAGCTTTCGTTTTCCTTTAATGCATTGTCTTTTTTTGATGAATAAATGCCCTCTTCTCAATCTGGCATATCAAATACCAAAAGTGTAATAACGAAATCTATGAATGGGAAGTTATGCTTGGATTATAACTATTCGCGAAACAAGGTAAAAAAATATGATAACGATGAAAAAAAATCTATTATTGGTAGTAGTGGCCGTTGTATTTGTTTTAAACAATGCAAGTGCGCAACGTACATTTGAGTATTATCCGGATCTTTCTAAAAATGGAGCGTCTGATTTGAATAAGGTAATAGCTGATCTATCTGAAAATGCCAAAAAAATTATTTTGACATGGAATTATGTTGACAGACTAGAGGGATCTGTTTTAGTGAAGAATGATGAATTCCAATCAAATACAACTCCATCACAAACACTTTTGTGTTTTTATGAAATATCATCACCCATAAAAGTCTTTAATAATGGTGATGATATTACTGTATTTACGACATATACACGATTTTGTTTTCGAAAAAAGGATAAATCATCTGCCATGAAGTTTGCTGATGACTTATTATTTATTCAACACCACTTTAGTTCAATGAAAGATTCTGAGGTCAATGCAACATTTAAACCTTTAGCCGATCAATATCGTGCGTTAGCTGTAAAACCTACTGTATCTGAAGAACAACGAAAATATATTGTACAAGCTAATTCCTTTAATAAAGAGCGTGATTTCTTAAGAGCTATTTTTTTATATAGAAAGGCGATTGCAGTGGATCAAATATCATATCCTGCAGCTTATTTTAATCTTGCTTTGATTGCGGCTCAAGTGGAATATTATAATATGGCAGTTTTTTACATGAAAAGATACCTCTTGCTCGAGCCCGAAGCTAAAGATGCACGTGAAGCTCAGGATAAAATTTATGAATGGGAGGCAAGGATTAATAAATAGAAGCTATTCCTTGTATTATGAGCCCGATAATTAAAATAGTATGTAGGCGTTAATGGTTGTAGTTATGTTGATTTCCAGCACAGCTTTTTTTGCCCAAACGATCCCAAGTGCTTCTAGCACAAAGTGCGCTTATTGTGGCACAAGTCTTCCAATGTAATTAATACATTGATCACATATTGCCGGATGTGGATTCAAAAGGTTCCATAATCAATCTATAATATGTTCATGTTTTTCAAGATGGTTAAAATGATAGAAATAGTATCTTTGTCTATTGTTTTAATAAATGAAGAATAGCATAATGCGTTTAGTTAGCATCATTTTAATCTCTCTTTTCTTACCGGTATTTTCGGGTGTAGCCCAGAAACCTTCTGAAGAGGTTGTTCAGATAAATAAGTATCTATTGTCGGCAAAAGGTCCTTCAGGTGAATTGATTGTAACGACCGGTCGAATTGTAAAAGCCATTGCTTTAAGTCGTCCGCAAAGTATGGAGATAGCTAGTTTATGGGTTAATTATTCTGTTTCTATTACACTTAACTCAGATCGTGATGGATCGACTACAGCTCATATTTCATTTAAAGATCTTCATTTGACTGGAGATGTTAAGTATAAAGGTTTTGATATTTCGAATTTTATCTTTCCTACTTGTGTCAGCTTTAAACTTTCTTCTTCGGGGTCGGGAAGGTCTAAATCCATATTGGCAAATGTAAGAGAGGCAACTATAAATCCCGGAAACTGTAATATCTCAGTTTCTTTGGGTAAAAACGTTACAGAGATTCCTGTTATTGAGAAGCTCTGTTTCTTTCATTCTGATGCGGATTATGAAATGGCGACCAATCAGATTAAATTAGTAGAACGCTATTTTACGGCGACATGGCTCATGCATAGAACTGAGCAGCTGATGGATGCTATGCAGTTTAGCCAGTTAAAGAATCCTTCGGCCTTTATAGCCTCTACCATTGAAGTAGCACTGTTAAATGACTGGATTACTCGTCAGCGATTTGATAAGTATCCTTATTTTCAGAAGATCGACTCATTGATGTTTACTAAGCAGATTCAGGTGAATCGCTTTAAGCGCAGTCTGATTGAACAGGATTTTGCAAAAGTTAATACGATTTCTCAGGCCGATCTGTCAAATGCTGCAATATTGTTTTCAGAAAGTCTGGCTAATTATTTTAATACTGGACAAGTTGATATCAATCGATCAGCCTATTTAACACAAATGGCTGGAAGTCGCATGACGCATATTGGGTATAAAGATTTGCTTGATTTCGTTGAAATCTATAATTCTGCACATCCACATCAGATGATCACTCAGCGAGATATTGTTGCTTTTAGTGCGACGATAGAGATGGCAATGATTAAACAGGCGGCTAAACTGGTCGACAATGATAAGTATTCTGAAGCCATGGGCATGTTGAAAACTTCTGATCTTTATAGTCTGTTGCTCGTAGATCAGCAATCGTCCTTTGAAAATGAATTAATAACTCACCTGAGTCAGCGGCTCTATAAATATTATCTGGATATTGCGGTTAAAGCTATGCAGGGTGATGTGTTCAGGGTAAGTACTGATTATTATAGAAAAGCACTTGCTATTAAAAGTCAATATTCTGATAAGGTGCAAAGTGATCCCCGCGAAAGATATATTGCTGATATGACCTGTAAGAATATATTGCAATCTGCAGAGCGGTCTTATCAGAGCAATGATATCGTTTCTGCACTTGCTGGATTTGAGGAGGTCATAAAGTTAGCCGATTCTGCCAGATTAAAGAATTCATACGAAACAGCCCGTATCCGACTTCAGGCTATAAGTGGTCGCCCTTCCGGATACGGACCATGGGTTGGAAAAGATTTGGCCGTTGTGATTCCAGAAGAAGAATCTGAGGTTATTACAACCCGGTCGCAAAACAGATTTGCTGATACCAAAGAGCCTTTAGCATCGCGAGGAAAACAGACCAAGAACGTGATAAATAATGCCGTAACCCAATCAAAGATAATTGACTCAACTGTTTTGCTTGCTAAAATAAGTAAACAACGGACACGTTTACAGCAAAAAAGCATTCGTAATAATGATAATGTAAGAGATTTGGCAAATGAAGTCTCAAAACCAGCAATGGATGATTTTAGAAAATCAAATCGTCCATCCGGAAATTCTTTAAATAGAGATTTTAGCAGGTCAAGGATGAACACTGAATCTCCCAATGATCAATATGTCAGAGAAAAGCTACGACAATATATCGATAATATTCACATGAAAATATGGGCAGGCGATGTAGATAGTTCATTTATCATGCTTAAAGTGGCAGATAGTCTTCAGGAGATTCTTTCTAAGACTGGGGATAATGGATTTTTGGTCGATCTGAAATCATCAAGAATTAGTTATAACAACTTGGTTTGTGATCAGCAAAAGAACATTTATAATAAAGATTTCGAGCAGATAAAGCTTCTCCTAAAACAAAAAGAGTTCTTGAGAGCCAGCATCCAATTAAGGTTTTTGATTGATAAACCATTTAAAGCGGAGTGTGCTATTGATAAGTCTGCTGCTAACCAATTACTTGGATCACTTGATGCCCCTATCGTATTCAAAAAATGGAAGCTTCAACTTGATTCTCTGATAGCTACACAGGAACCCGAAGTGGTTATTGAGGCTTTTGGTAAGGCTAATGATTATTATCGTTCTAATGACTTGGATAAGTGGGGAATTGAGGCTCCAGATCTCATGGCGTCTCTTCAGTCGAGAAAAGAGACCGCTTTTTTGCTGAAAGCTTCTATGCAATTTGTAAATAACCATCAACCGGCGTATGCACTTACACTCTTAAAATCTATATCCGCGCTTGAACTGAAACCGGATAAAACATTATCGCTTCAAAAAAGAGTAGGCGAGATGCTGGCTTCGGGTGATCATACCACAGAAATGAGTGTTATTGAAAAGCTGAATAGTTATAGTTTAAACGAACGATGGTTTGCTACGTTGATTACTGCCTATAAAAGGCAATGGAAGCTCTTCTCAAATTAGTTTGCATTCATTCTATTTCTTGCGATATTTGTAAACAATAAAGTTAATAACTTTATTTTCTAATAAAACTACAACTATGTCAGTGCAACTACTGTTAATCAGTAATTCAACGAATCCGGGCGAAGCTTATCTTGAATGGCCACGTCCATATATCTCAACATTTCTAAAAAATAAGTCGGTAAAACGAATTCTTTTTATCCCTTTTGCCGGTGTTAATATTAGTTCAGAGGGGGTAAATCCTTCTTATGTTCTGTATACTCAAAAAGTAAAGACTGTTTTTAGTGAGCTCGGCTATGAAGTCTATTCAATTGTTGACGAATACGATCCCGTTAGGGCAGTGAAAGAGGCTGAGTGTATCATGATTGGTGGTGGAAATACCTATTTTTTGGTTGCTATGCTCTATCGTTGGAAGATTATGGAAGCGATTAGAGAAAAACTACTTCAAGGGACACCTTATATTGGATGGAGTGCCGGAAGTAATGTAGCCTGCCCCTCATTACGAACAACCAATGATATGCCAATCATTCAACCTGAAAGTTTTAATACACTTGATATTATTCCTTTTCAGATTAATCCGCATTATCTGGATGCCAATCCACAAGGACATGGTGGTGAAACCAGAGAACAGCGTATTATGGAGTTCTTAGCCGTTAATCCATTAATAAAAGTTGCTGGCCTTCGAGAAGCTACAGCCTTGATTATTAATGATGGGCAATTAGAACTTGTCGGAGCCCGTCCACTCCGTTATTTTGAATATCGACAAGACCCCAGAGAATTCCAGCCGGGTGACGATCTATCTGTCTTGATGGAAAAGTTACATCCTTCTGAAATTGAATAACCTTTTTTTATCAACCCAACACAATTAATCTATTATCGCATGAAAATTCTTAACAGTTTATTGCTCGTTGCTTGTCTATCAGCATCGTTAGCATTAAAAGCCCAGACCAGAGAGTTAACGCAATACGTTAACCCACTAGTTGGTACAGATTCAGATTATCCCTTGTCGAATGGTAATACATATCCAGCCATTGCAACACCCTGGGGGATGAATTTCTGGTCGCCGCAAACCGGAAATAATAGCAATGGGTGGGCTTATACCTATCATGCTTATAAGATCAGAGGTTTTAAAGAGACCCATCAGCCCAGTCCCTGGATTAATGATTATGGCGCATTTTCATTGATGCCTGAAACTGGCAGTTTGAAGTTTCTGGAAGATCAAAGAGGTTCATGGTTCTCGCACAAAACAGAGACTGCCAAACCTCATTATTACAAAGTCTATCTGGCCGATTACGATGTTACTGTCGAAATAACGCCTACGGAAAGAGCTGCACAGTTTCGTTTTACCTTTCCAAAATCTGATGAGTCGTCTGTTATCCTCGATGCATTTAACAAGGGATCGTATGTAAAGATCATTCCTGAGCAGCGCAAAATAATGGGTTATTGTAAAAATAACCATGGTGGAGTACCTGCTAACTTCAAAAACTATTTTGTAGCCTATTTCGATAAAGATTTTGAAGCCATCTATACTTTTAAAGATTCATTGTTACAGAAATATTCTAAAGAAGCTCAATCCGGGCATGTAGGAGCTATTGTTCGTTTTAAAACAAAGCAAGGTGAAGTGGTCAATGTAAAAGTAGCCTCTTCATTTATTAGCTATGATCAGGCTGAGTTGAACCTTAAACGTGAACTTGGAAATGACACTTTCGATCAAACATTAGCCAAAGCAAAGAGTGCATGGAATAAAGAGTTAAATAAAATTTCGGTAGAAGGTGGAACAGATCCTCAGTTAACAACATTCTATACGGCGATGTATAGAGGTCTTTTGTTCCCTCGTAAGTTTTATGAATTTGATAAAGACAATAAAGTGGTACATTATAGTCCATATAATGGAGAGGTGTTACCAGGTTATATGTTTACCGATAATGGTTTCTGGGATACCTTTAGAGCGGTATTTCCATTCTTTACTTTGATGCAGCCTACTCTGAATAGCCATATCATGGAAGGACTTGTAAATGCATATAAAGAGAGTGGCTGGTTGCCAGAGTGGGCTAGTCCAGGTCATCGCGACTGTATGATTGGGTCTAACTCCGCATCCCTCATTGCCGATTCATATCTCAAGGGAATCCGTGGATATGATATCAATACACTATATGAAGCATTGGTGAAAAACTCAAAGAATGCCGGTCCTCTGTCATCAGTAGGACGTTTAGGTGTAGATTATTATAATAAATTGGGTTACGTGCCTTACGACGTTAAGGTGAATGAGAATGTTGCCCGTACTCTGGAATATAGCTATGATGATTATTGTCTTGCAAAACTGGCCAAGGCTTTAAATCGTCCCCAGAGTGAAGTGGATACCTTTTCGAAGCGAGCACTAAACTATCGTAATGTATTTGATAAGCAGACCAACTTTATGAGAGGTAAGAATCTGGACGGAACTTTTCAGTCTCCTTTTGTTCCTGAGAAATGGGGCGATGCCTTTACTGAAGGTTGTTCATGGCACTATACCTGGGCTGTTTTTCATGATCCTCAGGGATTAATGAACCTGATGGGTGGACGTGATAAGTTTGCTACTAAACTTGATTCACTGTTTACCGCAGCTCCTAAGTATGATTATTCATACTATGGCGTTCAGATTCATGAAATCACCGAGATGGCAATAGCCGGAATGGGGCAATATGCACATGGAAATCAACCTATCCAACATGGTATCTATCTATATGATTGGGCTGGTGAACCCTGGAAAGCACAATATTGGGCAAGAGAGACTATGGATAAGCTATACACCCCAAATCCTGACGGACTTTGTGGTGATGAAGATAATGGACAAACTTCGGTTTGGTATGTACTCTCAGCCATGGGAATCTATTCTGTTTGTCCAGGTAGCGGAGAATATGCACTCGGTTCGCCTTTATTCAAAAAGGTAACGCTGCATCTGGAGAATGGTAAAACATTTGTAGTAAATGCACCTAACAATAATCCTTCAACCCGCTATATTCAGAAAGCCATGCTGAATGGAAAAGAGTATACCAAAAACTTTATCACTCATCAGGATCTTTTACGTGGAGGTAAGTTTGATCTACAAATGAGCACAACTCCGAATAAAACTAAGGGTACTAAGAAAGAAGATTTACCATATTCGTATTCTAATGAATTGAAGTAATTATAAAAATGATTTTTTTTATTTCGATTTCAGGAAAAAATCTGTTTTGAATGTAGCATTGTTTTAAGGAGATTGCCCACTACGTTCGAAATAAAGTAGTATACCGACTATGTATAAATCGGGTTAGAATAGATTTTTGATCTACGCTAACCCGATTTCGTTTTTATATCTCAATAATAACCCCTATAGTTGGTAACACCGTTCCTGCATTTGACTTTATTTGCTTCAATTGGTAGCGTTGCTGTGCTGCAGGTGCAGTAGGGTTCTCAATAACTGGTATTCCGTTGGCGTCCATTACTCTCACCAGATCAGCTTGTTGATCAGCTTTGAAGTTATATGCGTTCTGGATATCTACATAGAAACGCATCGTAATTTTTTTATAGTAATACGCTTTATCAACTCTTAAATCGAGTTGGTGAAATGCATTTAACCGTTCGCTATTGAATAGATTGTAGTTGGGATAGGCTCTACCTCTCACATCCCATGCATCTTTTAGTGCACTCAGTTCATTATCGTAAGGTGTATATGGCGTTCCACCTACATAGCGCCATTTCAATCCGATATCCCAGTTGCGCTTTAATGATCTACTTACTGTCGCAACAATAATATGCCGATTATCCCATGCCGATGGAATATACTTTGCCTTCTTATCCTGAAATTCACTTCTGACAAAGGTATACGAAACAATGATATTGAATCCTTTAAAGCTTCGCTCACGTGCTAACAACTCAAAACCATAAGCTCTACCTTTTGAAGTTGACTTGACAGCCTCATCTCCAAATGTGCCGTAATCACCTCCTTTACTGGCTAGTGATACAGAGTCTGCAAGCGAGAAGGGGTAGTTGTTATATAGCTTGTAAAATCCTTCGGCAGTTAGCTTGGCATCATCGGATGGATGAAATTCCAGTCCTGCAATGATATGGTCGGCTCTGATATATTTCAGATCGTTTTCTTTGTTTACAAGCATACCGGTATTATCTCTAAAGCCCAGAGTAGTGTATGCTGGCCGTTGATAAAATCGTCCTATGTTGAAGTTGAACGAGGTTTTTGATGTAATGTTGTAGGCAAGTGAAAAACGAGGCGAAAGCTGATTAAAAGGATTTCGCATATTATTGCTGTATTCAGATGCGTCAGTCCTTAACCCAAATGAGAGAATTAACCGATCTTGAAAAACCTTTTCACTAGCCTGAAAGAATATATTGTAATTAAATAGGTTTAAGGTGCTTGTATAGTTTATGTTTACTGGTAAACCTTGACTATAAAGAATCTGTTGTGTTGTATTTTTATATTGCCCTATCTCAGCACCAGCTCCGAAAAGTATTTTAAAGTTTCCCAAAAAGTTAGATTCTTCAAACCTGAATTTATTTTCGGCTTCATCAGAGTTGTAATCCAATGTCTTATTCGATGACGAAGATTCATCATTATTTTTATATTTATAGAGTCTGTTATTCAGATAATTCCTACTAAATATCCAGTTTTGGAAACCATTCTTAATGAAGTGGCGATATACAAGACCAAGCGTGTAATTCTTTTGCTCGTTTACTGGTAAATAATCCAAAATGTATTGTTGTGATTCGGTCGGATTCTTCAATCCCGTATTCAGTTTAAACTGATCAAGTGCACCTAAGCCAATAAAGGTTAATGAATTGTTTTTATTGAATTCAGTTTTAACCTTAAACTGAAAGTCATTGTATGTAGGAAGAAATGGAAGACCTATGGCACTGAAAAGAAACTGAAGATAACTGCGACGGACTGAAACAAAGTAGGTGGTCTTTTTTGAAAGAGGACCATTCATGGTCAATGCCAGATCAGAAGCCCCTACAGATCCTTTAAAAATATTACGATCTTTATTTCCATCTACCTGTGTCATTTCAAGCACAGAACTCAATGCATTTCCTCTGTTCGATGGAAATGCACCAGAGTAGAAGTCGACTGCTTTGATAAAATCAACATTTATAATTCCAACCGGTCCTCCTGAAGCCCCCTGTGTCGAAAAGTGATTCAAATTAGGTATTTCAACCCCATCCAGATAAAACCTATTTTCACTGGGACCACCACCCCGAACAATGATATCGTTTCTATAGGATACCGTGGAAGCTACACCCGGCAGTGCCTGAATAACTTTTGATATATCTCTGTTAGCACCTGCTGTTTTTTCTATCTCGGAGATCATTAATGATCGCATTGAGACCGGACTTTCGACAGGCTTTTTAAAAGCAGAGGCAGTAATGATAGCTGATTTTAGTTGAACCGCTGATGCCTGTAAGGGTATATCGATAAAAAAAGCCTTTGCATTGGTTACCTGAAACTCTTCGGTAATAACCTTTTCGTAGCCAATAGAAGAGACATTCAATTTTACAAATCCAGCTTGAACACCTTTAATAATAAACTTTCCTTCAAAATCAGCAATGGCACCAAGTTGTGTTCCAATGACCTGAATAGTCGCAAGAGCTACAGGCTCATTGGTACTACTGTTGAAAACACGTCCTTTGATAACACCGTTTTGAGCTTGTGTTATATTGTTAAAGACGAGCAATGTTATAATGAAGATAGTAGATAATCGAACCATAATCGTATATTATTATTTTAAAATGTTTAATTATTTATTTAAAAGATTAAACGAATATCTGTTCGATTTGTTTGAATTCTAATCTGAATATTAAATTTATTTTATCTGACAGCTGAAAATTCTAAACCTGTCCTTGCCTGATAAAATTGATGGTGTATACTTCAAATCCACAGCTTCCTAAATATTTTTTTCTTGCAGATTTATAGTCAGCACCTTTAAACTATGAATTTGTCATCCGCTTTATTCTCCCTCTTTATTGATTACGGTCTTCATCATTGAGATAGGATTTACCTCTTTTCCAGCCAAAGTAACCATAGATCTTAAGAAAGGAAATGATGGGAGCGAAGATATAATTTTGAGCTCTTCGTTAAGCATTGTATCTTCATCAAGAAATTTAAAGACTTTTTCAGGACCATTTTTAGAAAATAGTTCAGAGAAAATTTTAACTCCAGCACCTCCATTTCGCATCATTATATTCAGAAGAATCTGGTCGTAGAATCTGAACCTTGGTCCTGAATTAGCATCAATATATGGAGGCCATTGATCTTTTAACAGTTGTGCCAGTTGCATGGTATGGCGCTGAATTCTTTTAAAAGTATAACCCGAAGAGGCCTTGATCGTTCCACCAGCAATACCAATATTGATAATTCGATCTCCCTTGCGGGTCGCAAAATAGTGATCAGTCATCGGAATAACACCCCATTCTTCAGATGTGATTTTATATGATGAAATCTTTAAGGTCTTCTCAATATATTCTTTAAGCATTGTTTCATATACTGATTCTTCAAGAAGGTTTTCTGAAAAAATAGTAAACTCAACCAGTGCTTTAGTTGTACTCTCGGGTAAGATATAGATAAAGCGAAACTGGTTTTGTTGTGGAATTGTAAAGTCAAAAAGTGTTGCCACTTCAGGATTAAATGTATCTGATGTCGTTTCGATTGTCCAGCCTTTAAAATGTTGTTTAATATACATCCGACTTCTCTCTTTTATCTCGTTCTCATTGTAGAGACTATTGAAGATGTAATCGGCTTTAAACGAACCTTCTGAAGTATCAACAATCCCCTCGTTGTCTTCTTCTCTAAATTGTTTGATCTCTGCTTTAAGCCATTCAACTTCTTTAAATTGAGCCAGATGATTTTTTATGAAGGCGTATAGCGTAGCACTTTCAATAACTCTGTATTTATAACGGTTTAGATCAAAAACAATTTGTTTGCCAGGGGCATTAAGTGCAATTTTTTTGTAGGTCGACTTTGCAATAGCATCGAATGGTTGCGGACTTCTGCTCCAGTAGCCCCAAGTGTGGTCGTTAGCCTCTTTATCATCACGATCTATCATTAAAATAGATCCACCCGGGAATCCTACATTGCTAAGATGGTAAGCCAGACTCAATCCTGCAGCACCACAACCTGCAATAATATGTGCATATTTTTTCATTGTATGATTGCTTTCTTTTGCTTTAAAGATAAAGAGCTAATATAATAAATAAACAAATAAAATCAAAGAATTACTTTGTGAAACGTAACAAAATTTGTAGCGCCAAGAGCTACTAATATGTTACAGTAGAGTAATTGCAATTTAAAATTCTCAAAGATCATCAATAAGTGGTTTGTTTTTCAAACATAAAGATTATTTAATTCATAATTTTTGATTAAAAAATCCATTCTCTGTTATAGTAATCCACCATGATTTGTAAAATAACATTATTGTAAGAATCAATCTGTTTTACCTACATAAATGTAAGATTCCAGATTGTTATTTTAGTATCTATTTGTTAATAATCAGTTTGTTATGATATTGGCATAATGGTTGAATAGTCTCTGTCGAACCATTCATTCATAAATAATCTCAACAATATGAAACTAAGTGCACGCAATAAACTAAAAGGAACGATTCTGAAAGTAGACGAAGGATTGATTACAGCAAAGGTTTTATTGGATCTTGGCAATGGGAATATCATTTCGGCAATTATATCGAGAGATGCTATTCTTGATCTGGATCTTAAACAGGGAGATGTAGCTTTTGCGGTTATTAAATCGACCGAAGTCATTATTGGTATTCCTTGCGAATGTAAAGATGGACATTGTAATTGTAAATAGCCATGATTGAAGTTGAATGCCACATATTCATTAAAAAAAACGGAAACTGCTTTTTAGGATCCCATAAGACCGAATTGCTAAACGAAATTATGCAGTGCGGCAGTTTGAGTGGTGCAGCCAAAAAACTAAAGATTTCATATCAGCATGCCTGGACGATGATTGTTGAGATGAATCGTTTGGCTCCATCTCCATTAGTAATAATGCAACGGGGAGGTGTAAACGGTGGTGGAACCGAAATATCAAGCTATGGTCGAAGAATACTCAAGGAGTATAGAATGATTGAAATACAGGTAAATAAATTGGTAAGTCAGATAAATGTGGAACTAAATCTGTGATTTTTTTTACTCTTCGTTATCTAAACCGGTTTATAACGGGTAAAAAAAAAGAACTATCAATTTAAGAAAAAATTAAAGTCCGGAACTCAATCGCTGGAAATGATTAATAAGTTCCGGACTATTAAAATCCAATTAAATTTTAACGTCTAAAAGTACTAAAAATGAAGAAGATTTGTGTAATGCTCTGTTTAACTTATATTATAATGTCGGGTTTTTCAAAAGCATATGGTCAAACTACAATGGACGCAGAGTTTCGTCCCCGTACCGAATTCAGACAAGGGTTTCGCAATCCACTGGCAGATACATTAGATGCCGGTTTTTTGACCTTACAACGTACCCGTTTGAATGTCGATTATAAAGGAAAGATTCTGAATGCACGGATTTCGTTTCAGGATGCCCGAATATGGGGAAACAGTGATAATAAAATAAATACCTCTAAAGTTGAACTTTACGAAGCCTGGTTTGAATATCTGATAACCTCGGGTTTATCACTGCAAATGGGACGCCAACCTTTGAAATACGATGATCAGCGTTTATTGGCCGCGCCCAATTGGAGTAATACAAGCATCTCTCATGATGTTCTGGTTTTTAAGTATAGAAGTCCATTTATTCAAGCTCACATGGGGTTTGCTTACAATAATAGCAAGGATACGCTTCTAAATGTAACTTATGGTTATACTCCAAAGCAGAATTATAAAACGATGAGTTATGGTTGGTTATCTAAACAGATCTTTACAGGTACAACACTTTCGTTCATTGGAATATATGAAGGATTTGAAAAGAAAAATAACTATAAAATTGTATTTCCCCGAATAACATATGGTGGAAATCTGGTCTTTGCCAACGACTCTTCTGTATGGGGCGCTACCTTTACCGGATACATGCAACGTGGTAATAATCCAACAAAAACTTTTGGCAGTGGGTATGCTGACCTGAGGGCTTACTTTCTGGCTGCAAAGATTTCATACAACATTACAAAAAATCTTGTAGCTAATTTGGGTGAAGATTATTATTCGGGTTCGGCAACAGATATCAATGCTGGGAAATCAAATACTTTTAATCGTTTATATGGATCCACACATAGTTATAATGGACATATGGAATATTTTTCCACTTTACCATCGCAGGGGTTGTTAGACTACTATGGTGGCTTAAATACTAAAATAAATCCAAGATTATCGTTCGAATTAATCGGTCATCTTTTCTCTTTCGATAAAGATTTTATCTATAACAAAGTTAAAACTAATAAAAATCTTGGTTCAGAAGTCGATTTTGTGGTAAACTACACTGCTTCGAAGGAGATAACTATTCAGGGTGGGTATAGTCGATATTTCAATACAACTACCACCAATAAATATTTCAAAGTACAGGGAATTACTATTCATCAACCTCAATGGATCTATTTAATGCTGACAATAAAGCCACAACTTTATAAAACCCCTCCTGTGGAAATTAAATAGAAAACCATGCTTACGAATGGTTTAAGTATTAAAAACCTAAAGACAAGTAGTTTATAACAAATACCTAATTCAAATAAAAGATAAACTTATGAAAAGAATAATCTTTTGCCTATTGATCATATTAAGTATCAACCTTCAGGCACAAACAGTAAAAATAGCTGCCGCCGGAAACCTTCGTTTTATTCTCGACGAGATAAAAGCTAAATATGCAATGGTCAGTTCCAAAACAAAAATCCTTGTAAACGTAGGGGCATCTGGAGCCTTATTTCAGCAGATTACCAATGGAGCCGATTTCGATCTATTTATGGCTGCCGATAAAGTATATCCTGATAAATTAAAAGCACAAGGCATTGTTTCTGGGCAGGTAAAGACCTATGCTTTTGGAAAACTTGTAATCTGGAGCAATACACTAGATCTGTCGAAAGGGTTAGATATCATTACTACTAAATCAGTAAATCGTATTGCAATTGCCAAGCCTGATATAGCTCCTTATGGTGCCAGAGCGGTGGAGTGTTTAAAGTATTATCATCTTTTCGATAAGGTAAAAGACAAGATTGTATACGCTGACAATATATCACAAGCTGCACAATTTGCGCAGACAGGAAATGCTGAGGTTGGTTTTCTGGCTCTTGCACTGGCTTTATCACCTGAAATGAAAGGGTCATACTATGTGTTGGATACGAAAACCTATAAGCCCGTTGAACAAGCCATGGTACTGATTAAAAGCTGGCAAAGCAATCCTGAAGCGGCTAAGTTTATGAAATATGTATTGAGTCCAGAATGCAAACCTATCTTTTTAAAGTACGGTTTTATTGTTCCATAGATGAATAGACTAGAAGGAATCATAACGCAAATACAAAAGGTCGAATCAATTATGTTGATAGATGTTGATGTAGATGGACATGGCTTTTCGGCTTTGCTCATCGAGTCGACAATCCATCCCAAATGGCTTCAGATTGGCAATAGTGTTGATGTAGTGTTTAAAGAAACCGAAGTAACACTTGCAAAAAACATATCCGGCCAGATAAGTTTGCGGAATCGTATGAAGTGCAACGTGCTGAGTGTGAAGAGGGGCGAGTTATTAAGCACCATTCTATTACAATTTCAACACTATACCATTACTTCTGCTATTACCACCCGTTCAGTTGATTATCTCCAAATAACCGTTGGCGATGAATTAGTTGCATTGGTAAAAGCTAACGAAATTTCACTCATGAAGATAAGATAAATCAAACCATGGATGCTACATTTGCTCAAACCTTATGGATTACGCTAAAACTTGCCATTTCAACAACGCTGATATTAATCATCATTGGAATGCCCTTTGCGTATTGGTTAGCTTATTCCCGATTCAGATTAAAACCTATTATAGAAGCGCTTGTAAGCATGCCCATGGTTTTGCCTCCATCTGTTATCGGATATTATATGCTGATGATTTATAGTCCTCAAAACTGGTTTGGAGCATGGCTTGTTAGGGTTTTAGATATTCGACTTGCATTTACATTCGGTGGTGTTCTTATCGCATCAGTTCTTTTCAGTCTGCCTTTCATGATTCAACCATTACAAACCGGACTTCGTTCATTGCCAAATAGTTTGTGCGAAGCCTCATATACACTGGGCAAATCAAAAACAGTTACCTTTTTCAGAGTACTTCTTCCAAACATAAAAACATCTATCATCACAGCCATTGCCCTCACTTTTGCACATAGCATAGGCGAGTTTGGAATTGTGTTGATGGTGGGTGGTAATATGCCCGGCGAAACCCGTGTAGCCTCCATTGCAATATATGACGAGGTACAATCGCTTAATTTTGCAGCTGCTAATAAGTATGCTTTTATCCTTTTTGTCATCTCGCTAGTATTACTCACGACTATCTATAGTGTGAACAAAAAACAGGATACATGGAAAATGATGTAATCTATATAGATGTTAAGAAAAAGATGTTTACTGCAAATGGTGAGATGAATCTTGCTATTCAGACCGAAATACAATCTGGTGAATTGGTTGCTCTGTTTGGTCTGTCGGGAGCCGGAAAGACAACCCTTTTGCGCATGTTAGCAGGACTTGTAACACCCGACAGTGGTATTATTAAATTTGGTTCCATGGTCTGGTTCGATTCCGAAAAGCAATTTAATATCACTCCACAAGAAAGAAACATCAGTTTAATGTTTCAGGACTATGCGTTATTTCCTAATATGACAGTAGAACAGAATATTCAATATGCTCAACCAGAACATGATCCAAAAAGAATAAGCGAGCTACTTTCAATATTTGGTCTATCCGAATTCAGAAAGAAAAAACCTAACGGCTTGTCGGGTGGTCAAAAACAACGTGTAGCTTTGGCTCGGGCACTCGCGCATAAACCGCAGTTGTTATTATTAGACGAACCCCTCTCCGCATTAGATGCCGAAATGAGAGCCATGTTACAAAATGAAATTCTACAGGCTCACCAATTATCAGGAGCAACAACTATAATGGTGAGTCACGACTTAAACGAAGTGTTCCGTTTGGCAACACAAGTACTGGTTATTGAGCACGGAGTTATCCAACGAAGTGGCACACCAGAAAATGTCTTTTTAGATAATAATATCAGTGGTAAAGTTCAGATTACCGGACAGATAGCACGTATTGAAAATCATGAAACGATTAATGTTGTTACGGTTATATCTGGCAATAATCAAATAACAAAAGTTATTGCATTTAATAATGATATAGAGAATCTAAATCTCGGTGATCATGTAATCGTATTTACAAAAGCATTTAATCCGATCATTACTAAACTTAATCCATAAAGAACGCTGGACTAAATAGTCTGGCGCTTTGATGCTTTTCAAGATAAGTAATCTGGTTAATTCCTTTATGTTTTTTAACCGGGATGAACCAGTCTAGTTCTTCCAGCTATTTGGGTCGATATAGCTACTTTAAAAGAAGGCTTTAATTTCTCTGTGCTATCAAAATAGAATCTGTTTGAAAGTCAGATATCGTTCCTTTTCTCAATTCGAACACTCCCCTTTTACACAAAGGATATAAATATCGTAATGTACTTATAAACCCAGGGGGATCTGTACCCCTTCTGTACCCGTTCTATACCCGTTCTGTATGGGTTCTGTACCCCTAGGGGGTACAGAACCCATACAGAACCCCTAGAATAGAGGTATAAATATCCTGCTTTTTGGATAAATTTTAGGAGCGTTTTTGAACTGATTTATGTCTTTGTTCGGTACAAAGACCAACCAGTACAGAATAAAAAATATGATTTTTCACAAAAGGTAGAGATAATGGTTTTAGCTGAAGTAAGAAAACAAACACTCTCCCCAGCTTTTTAGATTAATCCAATTTTATTCTTTATTTTTTTTATGACACACAACGTATTCTTTTGTGGTATTAGTATATTACATATGTTCTTGTGTTTTAATTAGATTAAAACAATTCTGCAAACAGTGTGTTTGATTATTTATTCATTCCAAAAGTATAATTTAGATCGGATAAAGGTGTGATGGAGTTGTTGCGTATTCTTTTGGATATAAATATAAGTAGAGCTTAATGTTTTTTTTTGTTTCGTATATATATGTTGTACAATAAGAATATTAAATAGTATTTTTATGAAAGATTTCAGAAATACGGTAAATGGGTTCTGGCTTTTTTTTGAGTGAATGGTAGATATATTATAGGACCTTATTTATTATGTATTAATTTCAATAAAAAAGCATCATGAAAACAGAGCAATGTATATATTCTGATTCGAAGGGATGGGTGAAAAAGAGTGATGAGCGATTGGGAAAACTAGCTCAACTTGTTTTTTTATTTGGCAATAAGGATTTACTTAAGATACAACAACATATTGATTTTATTAGAAATACATATCCTGTTGCACAGATAGTAGGGTGCTCTACTTCGGGCGAAATATTTCAAGAAGAGGTGATGAATAACAATATCGTTTGTACGGCTGTATGGTTTGAGAACACACAAATTATAGTTGCTGTTGAACATATTGATGCGATGGAAAATAGTTTTAGGGTGGGCGAGAATCTGGCAGAAAAGCTAGACAAAGAAGGTCTTGTACATATTATGGTGTTTTCTGAAGGCTTAAATATTAATGGTAGCGAGCTGACAAAAGGACTCAATAGTAAACTCAATGATAAAATTTCTGTAACAGGTGGTCTGGCTGGTGATCAGATTGCATTTGTTGAAACGGTTATGGTTTTCAATGGACCCGGTGTAAAAAACCTGGTATTAGGTATTGGTTTCTATGGTGAACACCTAAAGGTTGGCTATGGATCGATGGGCGGCTGGGATTCGTTTGGTGTCGATCGTGAGGTTACACGTTCTGAAGGAAATATATTGTATGAGCTTGATGGTCAGCCGGCTTTAGAACTGTATAAGCGCTATCTGGGCGACCATGCTGCAGGATTACCCGCTTCGGCTTTGCTTTTTCCGTTAAGTCTGCGACTAAAAGATACCGAGACAGCACTTGTGCGTACTATTTTAGCAGTAAATGAAGCTGATGGGAGTATGACTTTTGCTGGTGATATTCCGCAAGGCGAATATGTGAGACTGATGAAAGCAAATAATGATAAGCTGATATATGGGGCTAGTGATGCTGCTGAAATGTCGAAAGTCAGCTTACAACAGTCATCTCCCGATCTCGCTATCCTGATTAGCTGTGTAGGACGAAAAATCGTGTTGAAACAAAGAGCGGAAGAAGAGCTGGAAGTTATTCGTGAGGTGATTGGCAATAGCGTTACAATGACTGGCTTTTATTCGTATGGAGAAATATGTCCACTCAAACCTTTTGCACAGCATTGTGAGCTACATAATCAAACAATGACGATTACGCTTTTTAAAGAAGATTAATCTACTTTCCTATGGAAAACACTTTGAACAAGCTTTTAGTTCGACAGATTAAAAGACATTTCGGATCAATAGACAATATGCCGGAAGTATTAAAAGGTATTATTCAAGACATCGATAATACGTATAAAAGCTTTGAAGACGATGCTAAACTACTTCAGAATTCTATTGAAATCAGTTCGCAAGAGCTTAGAGATGCTTATCAGAAACAGAAACTTAACACCGAAAAACATTTAGAAACGATAAACAAGGTCAAAGAGGCCATTTATGCGCTTAACCCTTCTTTAGAAAATGAAAGTAAAATTAATGTTTCTGATAGCAGTTTTCTGTTCGACTCATTGATAAAACTGATAGAGGAACGTAATCAGGTTGAAGAGGCATTACAAAATGAACGTACTTTGTTTCGTACAATTATAGATTTACTTCCTGATGCTATTTATGTTAAAGACCTTAATGGACGAAAAATTATCGCAAATCCTAAAGAAGTACATTTTGCGGGACAGTATTCTGAATCTGATATTATCGGTAAAACTGATTTTGATCTATATCCGAAAGACCATGCAGAAAGTGCTTTGATTGAAGATAATTTGGTGATGTTAGGCGGAAAATCTATTTTAAATATTCAAGGTACTTTGACGGATAATGAAGGCATGTTGCACTATCTGTTGGTGTCGAAAGTGCCTTTGCGTGATGTGCATGGTGTTATTAACGGGCTGGTGGGAGTCTCTCATGACGTAACGGCTCAGAAGCTTTCAGAACAGGCGCTGCGTGAAAGTGAAGTCAATTTTCGTACCTTCTTTGAATCGATAGATGATATGGTTTTTATAGCGAATCAACAGGGCGAGATTTTTAATGTAAATGACTCTGTTTCGCGTCATCTTGGTTATTCTATCAATGAATTAACCCATATGAAGATTCTGGATGTCCATCCTGCAAATAAACGTGACGAGGCAAAGATGATATTTAGAGATATGTTTGTCGGAAAAAGAGATTTTTGTCCGTTACCCCTGGTTAGAAAAGATGGAACATTGGTACCCGTTGAAACACGCGTTTGGTTTGGAAAGTGGGATGGGAAAGATTGTGTTTTTGGTATTTCTAAAGATTTGAGCAAAGAACAGGAATCGTTGCAGAAATTTAATAAAATTTTTGAAAACAACCCTGCCCCAATGGCGATAAGCGCTATTCCGGAAAGAGTTTTTACCGAAGTAAATCAAGCATTTCTTGCCAAAACCGGTTATACGAAAGAAGAAATTATTGGAAAAACTTCTGAGCAGCTAGGACTATTTATACAACCTGAAAAGCATCGTGAAATTTCTGATGAGTTAGCTGAAAGCAACTATGTACATAATCGTGAGTTAAAATTAAAATCTAAGTCAAACGATATTCTGATTGGTCTATTCTCTGGGGAAATTATTGAGAGTCAGTTAAAAAGCTACTTTTTAACGGTAATGGTTGATGTTACTGAGAATAAGAAGTTAGAAGAAGAAATTAAGCTGCAAAATGATTTTTACAACATTATATCTACAGTTTCAGGACGGCTTATTCAGGCCGATTCTAAACAATTGGAGAACGAAATAAATCTCTCTTTGGCATTACTTGGCGAATTTAATAAAGTAGATCGGACGCTAGTCTTTGAATTAGATGCTATTAAAGATGAAATAAATAATACATTTGAATGGTGTGCAAAGGGAATTAAATCTGAAATCAATAGTTTACAAGGCCTTCCTTTTTCTTTATTACCATACTGGAAAAGGGCATTTTTAAATAATGAACATGTCTTTATTGAGTCGGTTGCTGATTTGCCTGTTGAAAGAGCTGATGAGAAGCAGGTACTAAATTTGCAAGGTATTCAATCCGTGGTGACGGTACCCATGTTTTATGGATCGTCATTCATTGGATTTATTGGTTTCGACTCGGTGTTAGAGAAGAAGCATTGGAACGAACAGGTTATCATCTTGCTGAAGATATACGCCAGTATTTTAGCGGGGGTAATCTTTAAGAAGAAAACGGAAGCGGCATTATTAAAAGCTAAACAAGAAGCCGAGGCAGCAAATAAATCGAAGAGTTTATTTCTTGCTAATATGTCGCATGAAATCAGAACACCACTGAATGCGATCATTGGTTTTTCTCAACTAATGAATCGTGATCGGCAATTGTCTAATATACAAAAAGAGTATAATTTGTCGATTGTTCGGGCAGGCGAACATCTGTTAGCGTTGATAAATGATATTCTGGTATTGTCAAAAGTAGAATCAGGTAGTATCATGTTAAATCCTTCTAATATAGATTTGTATTCGCTATTTGACGATATTCAGATTCTTTTCAAAGATAAAGCTCAGGCAAAACATCTTCAGCTGACTATTGATGTAGCTGATAATGTTCCACATTATGTTACCGTTGATGATAGTAAGTTGCGTCAAATATTTATAAACCTGATTGGAAATGCAATCAAATTTACAGATAAGGGGAATGTAACAGTAAGAGCTCATACAAAAGAAATAAACGATGAGTCATGCTTCTTGATCGTGGAAGTAGAAGACACTGGCCCCGGTATTTCTAATAACGAAATCGGTAATCTGTTTAAGCATTTTGTACAGACGAGTTCTGGTATGAAAAAAGGGAGCGGAACGGGTTTGGGATTGGTATTAAGTCGTGAATTAGCACTCATAATGGGTGGTGATATCACAGTATCAAGTCAGTATGGTACCGGATCGGTGTTTACTATTAAGGTGATCATTAAAAAAGGTGAAATCGAAACTGTTGAACGAAATAATCTGCAACGGGTTATCTGTATAGATAAGGGAGAAGAGGTTTATCGTATTTTGGTCGTCGACGATAAAGAGGAGAATTTGTATGTGGCTACAAATTTATTGAAGTTGGTAGGATTTGAGGTGAATCAGGCTATCAATGGTGAAGACGCAATCACTAAATTTGAAAACTGGAATCCACATCTGATTTTGATGGATATGCGTATGCCGGTGATGGATGGTTATGAAGCTACCAGGCGTATTAAAGCTACTGAAAAAGGAAAATATATTCCTATAATTGCATTGACTGCCAGTACATTTGAAGATGAGACAGAAAAGATGCGTTTACTGGAGATGCAAGACTTTCTGCGTAAACCTTTCAGAGAAAATGAATTGTACAGTGCCATTGGAAAAGCACTTGGTATTTCATATGTTTATGAAGCTGAAGATCTGGCTTCTAAAGAGGGAAAATATGATGAGGATGATGAAGAATTTATTAAGGATATCCACAAATTACCCATTGGGCTAAAATTACAAATGATAAATGCTGTTTCTGCTGCTGATTTCGATCTATTGATTGAGCTGATTGATGGTATTAAAACTGATAATACAGAACTGATCCAGCATCTTTTATTTCACGCCAGGAATTATGATTACGATTACTTGCTGGAAATATTTAATCAAAAGGAGAATTAATAATGAATAACAATGTTGCTTCAGCCTCAACAATTCCGAATATACTTATCGTTGATGATGTGTCTACCAATCTTAAAATATTGGGTGCCATTTTAAAAGATAGCGGATATAAGGTACGACCAGTACCACATGGAATGTTGGCATTGCAGGCGGCCGAAAGAGAAAAGCCTGATTTGATTCTCCTTGATATTATGATGCCCGATATAGATGGTTACGAGGTTTGCCGTCGCCTAAAAGAAAACTCAAAGTTATGTGATGTGCCTATTATCTTTATCAGTGCTTTAAGTGATCCTGATGATATTGTGAGGGCATTGAATGCAGGAGGTGTGGATTATATAACAAAACCATTTCGTGCTGAAGAAGTAAAAGCACGTGTAGCCACCCATCTGAAACTATACAAACAAAGTGAGGAACTACAGGAACTTAATGCTACGAAAGATAAATTTTTTTCAATTATTGCGCATGATCTACGTGGTCCATTAAGTGGATTAATTGGACTTGCTGAATTGATGACTGATGAAACACAACAGTTTGAGCCAGACGAAAAGAAAGACTTGATGTACGACTTAAGAAATTCTGCACGTAATATTTATAATTTACTGGAAAATTTGTTGGAATGGTCACAGATGCAACGTCAGCAAATCTCTTTCACTCCCCGAATACTCAGTTTATATGAAATAGTACCTGATGTATTAAAAATTGTTACTGAATTAGCAAGGAAGAAAGCTATTGAAATTATTGTTGATATACCCTCAGATGAAAAGGTTTTTGCTGATACGAATATGCTGCAAACGATTATTCGTAATCTTCTTACTAATGCAATAAAGTTTACACCTCAAAATGGACAAATTACCATTTCGACAAGCCATATTGAAGATAAGTCTGTTTTGTTTATGGTAAAGGATTCGGGTATCGGAATGAACATTGAGATGATAGAAAATCTTTTTAAGTTGGATGCCAAAAATAGCCGCGTTGGACTGGATGGAGAAATGGGGACAGGGTTGGGTTTACTACTTAGCAAGGAGTTTGTTGAAAAAAATGGTGGCAAATTGTGGGTTGAAAGCAAAGAGGGTAATGGTTCTGCATTTTATTTTACAATTCCGCAATAAGATTTAACATAAAAGTGTCATTTATGGTTTTTTAAAAGAAAATATGATGGGAGCAAAGATGTTGAAAATAAAAGTTGGAATACATATCCAAAAGCCTGTTCATGAAGTTTTTGAGGCTATTGTAGATCCTGAAATTATGTCGAAATACTTTATTTTGAAAGGATCTGGACGATTGGAAGAAGGTGCTATTATCACGTGGCAATTTCCTGAATTTGACTATCAATTTCAAGTTCGTGTTTTCAGAATTAGTGAGGATAAAAATGTATCATTTTATTGGGCTGACATAAAAGGCCCCATAACGTTAGTTGAGATTAAACTCTCAGAAAAAGATGGGTCTACATTTGTTCGTATTAGTGAAAAGGAAAGAAAAAATTCAAAACCAGGTATTAAATGGATGGCTCAAAATACAGAAGGTTGGGCTAATTTTCTAGCCTGTTTAAAGGCTTATCTTGAGTATGGCATAAATTTAAGAAAAGGGGCATTTGATAGTTCGCAGATGCCGGAAGTATAGAAAGCCACAGCCTTAATTTCGACTGAAAAGATGAATCTCCATATTCGGAGATTCATCCCGGGCTATTTGGATAATGGTTCTCTTTTATGGATTTACAATGGGTTTGTTCTTTAAGTCTTGTGACATTGCCTTGCGAAGTAATAGCTCTTTGTCACTACTCCAATAGGCACAATCGAGTTGCATAAATACACTGGAATAAGGAATAGTGCATTCCGTTTTAAGCACTACAACTTTGAAAAGTTTTGATGATTCGTCGAGCTTTGTAAATACATTTTCATGCAGAAGGTTCTTTATTTCAGCTCCGGCTAACGTATTCTGTAATGTCGTACGATAAGTATCAGCTCCGGTAGCAAAGTCATCATGAATGTAATTTAATTCCTGATCGGTATAAATAATTGGTCTGACGTGCGATGAAGTCTTGATTTGTGACAATACATATGTTAAGACGGGAATGAGGTTTTCGTTGGTATTAATTACTTCCATTCCTGCGGAACTTTGCATGGGGAAGGCCTTGTCGACCACTAGTATCCAATTTCGATGACCCAGATAAGGAAGTTCGTTATCGAATTTTGATTTCCAATCGGGAGTGTTTGGGGTCATTTTCTCTGGAGTTTTTGTTGTACATGAATTCATAATAAGTATGATCAATAATAGATTAAGAAATAATTTCGCTTTCATGAGAGGGTGCTTTTTGAATTTGAAAATTACTGAAAAAATCAAAAAATACTTTTAGAATTAAAAATAATTATTTGATCACGACAAATTAACTTTTGTATTGTTATTTTTGTTTAAACTTTCAATTTTATGAAATTTATTGGAGCACACGTTAGCGCATCAGGGGGAGTTGAAAATGCCCCTCTGAATGCCCAAAATATAGGAGCAAAAGCTTTTGCCTTGTTTACTAAAAATCAGCGTCAATGGAAATCTGCACCGTTAACCAAGGAGAGTATTAAAAAGTTCAGAGACCATTGTGCTCAGTATGAATTCTCTCCACGTCAAATATTGCCACACGATAGTTACTTAATCAATTTGGGGCATCCTGAAAAGGAGAGTCTGGAGAAGTCGAGAGATGCCTTTTTAGATGAATTACAACGTTGTGAACAATTAGGTCTTGATCGGTTGAACTTTCATCCGGGTAGCCATCTTGGACTGATTGATGAGGAAACCTGTTTAAATAATATAGCAGATTCGATAAACTGGGCCCTTGATAAAACAAAAGGAGTTACGGCCGTGATAGAGAATACGGCGGGCCAAGGGACCAATATGGGATTTAAATTTGAACATCTGGCCTATATCATTGATCATGTTGATGATAAAAGCAGGGTAGGGGTTTGCATTGATACTTGCCACGCATTTACTGCTGGGTATAACCTTCTTTCTGAAGAAGGATTCAAGGAGTCGTTTAAACAATTTGATGAGATTATTGGATTTAACTATCTGAAAGGCATGCATCTGAACGATTCTAAAAAGGATCTTGGCACGCGTGTTGACCGTCATGAAAGTCTGAAAAGCGTTGGTTTTATTGGCATGATTCCATTTGAGTTGATTATGAATGATGTACGCTTTGATGATATGCCTTTGATCTTGGAAACACCCAATGAAGAGGTGTGGCCGGAAGAGATTAAACTCCTTTATTCTCTTATCGCTTAATTAAATAATGAAGCTCTGCTTTTCTAAGCCATACGGATAGAATAGCCAATAATAGTCGGGGCCACATCAGCCAATGAATGGCATAGCCAAGGGTAAGGAAAAGTAAAGGGTCTTCAAGCTGTGAATGCGATATCGCGATGTGATGATTGAGTAGATCTGCATCGTCTTTATTTAGTTTCCCTTCTTCAACCAGGCTGATCATAATGGCAGATCCATAGGCAAGGCCGATGAGATTAGCTACAATCCATGATAGTGTGGTCTTTTCGGGAAGTCCCATCAGTTTGAGGAGTGGAGATAGGGGGCGCTCCAGGTATTTGATTAGTCCAAATTCTTCCAACATCTTCTGTAAGATCAATAGCAGGTTGACCAGGATGATGATTTTTAGGATTGTTGCTGATATGGTAAAGACCCAATTATATAGAACGGTGGATAATTCTTTGTGTTGACTATTGATAGTGGCAAAGTGAGTGGCCGCTGTACCGGGCATAATGAGATTGAGCATCCATCCAATAACAAAACTTCCAATGAAACGAAGTAATAGCATGCGGACTACAGATGAGCCGGTCTTCTTTAAAACGGCTGTTTCAATAATGAAGGCATGAGATACAAGGCACATGGTTGCGATAATCATCCCTTCGCGCATGGGGAGGTGTAGCGTAGTTAAAACAGCTACTACGGAGTAGATGTTTGTGAAGATACTGGTAATCAAAACAACAGCTGCTACACCTGGTAGCCCCATGTATTTAAATAGTGGTTCGGTATATTGTGCGATGAAGGTTAATACGCCATAGTAATCAAGCAATAAGACGATAAGTGATACGGGAATGGTGATTTGTATTAACCACCATGAGGTCTTCATTCCTTTAGGAAAGGCTGCTTTAACACATTTAATGAATCGTCCAATGATGGAGTCAGAATTTAATATGGTGAAATTAGTATTCATTCGTTAGCTTTATTTTACGGGTACCACAGGAAACTCTGCAATACGTAATGTTGTGCAGCCATATGGAATTAATATGATAGGTTCTTCCTGATTTCGATTGGCCCATGATGAAGCCTCTAAGGTGGGTATTGGAATCTTTCCTGCCGAAAAATTATTCAATGTCCAACCGGGTAATCTTATGCCTTTTGTTTTTAGCATGACCGGCGCATTTTCAAGATTCCATGGCATATTGGATAATGACGTATTGTTTTTCACAAATTCAAATTCATTGTTTTCGATCAACTTTTCGGATAGTCCAATATTCCAGGGAGTGGTTGGATAGACTTCAAAGTACGAATCTTTCCATTTCTTGGTTTTTACTTCTCTCCAATCTTCCCCGATTTTTAAAGCATATACTAAGGGACCTCTTTCGATACCTACCGAACCTTCAAACCATCTACTGGTTTGGAGCTTCATAGGTAGTTGCAACCAAACTTTGTCGTTTGTATTCCATTGACGATCTATCTTTATGATTTGTCCGCCCTTAGCGCTGCAATATTCTTTTTCATTAATCATGATCTTAGCACTATCGCACCAGGCAGGAATACGCAGGTGGAGAGGAAAGGTAACTGACTTTTCTGTCAGGTAGGTAAATTGGATTTTATCACTAAAGGGATAGTCGGTTTCTTCTTTGAGTCTTACTATAGTACCATCAGTAACTTTTGCGGTGACTTCAGATGCTGAGTATATCAATGCCGCCAGACCATTATCAGCTGAGGCATACCAGAGGTTTTGTGCTAACTTAGGCCATCCCTGATGCATGTTGACGGTACAACAAGGATAGCCGGTGATGAGTCCAAACACAATACGGCCATCGCCATCATTATAAAAGTTACGGTC
The DNA here is from genome assembly GCA_013390605.1 of Bacteroidota bacterium. Taxonomy (GTDB): domain Bacteria; phylum Bacteroidota; class Bacteroidia; order Bacteroidales; family Cfx3-03; genus Cfx3-03. The sequence goes on from JACAUB010000001.1 coordinate 1,273,169, forward strand.
GTCATAGGTGCATAATACCTGATTTACCTGCTGGAAGTATTGCCGGCGGGTGAAGTCATCGTTAGCTTGAGTTGGTAGTACATTGAACGCAATTTTTTCAAGATAGTCGGCAAAATAAGCGTCGCCAGTGATAGGAAGTATGTTTTCGAAAGAGAACATCATTTCTACTGCCGAACATAGCTCAGAGCCTTGTGTTGGATCGTTTCCATGCAGGTTCTCGTCGGCCCCATACATTCCGTTTATAAAACCATGGGAGTCATGGAGGGCAGATAAACCCTCTTTAACCGCATTGATATATTTTGCTTCGGGGTGTTGTTGATAGTAGATGATAGGTTGCTTTAATGCTTGTGCCAGATTGACACAATGGAAGTCGGGATATGGATTGAGCTTGCGTAAACGACCGTCTCCATAAGTGGTGGTCCAGTCGTAAGTTTGTTTGAATACTATTTCGGAAAGAGTGAGCAGAAATTTGTCTTTGGTGATGTTGTATAACCAGTAGATTACAGCCAGGTTTTCGCCTCCTCGTTGTTCTGACCACCAGCTATATTTATTCAAAGGGTTTTTAGGAAGTTCCTGAAGCTGATATTTAAAGTAATGGGTCATCAATTGAATAACACGTTGGTCGTTAGTTGCCATATAGTATTGCTGTAATGCTTTAAGCATTACCATTCTGGGCCACCAATCTTCAGGAACAATTTTCTGTACCCCATTTTCTTTTACAGGTTTTTGAGTAAAGGGTTTGGGCCCAAAGTAGCCACTGGGTTGTTGACTATTGATCATCCACTCTATCCATTTTGCGGCTTTCGCCTTTAAATTATCATCATTAAGTACATAGGCTAAAGCCACTAATCCATCAACCCAATAAGGGCCACGTTCCCAGCTGTCGCCATCACCACCCAGCCATGCATTGCGGTTGCCGCATACTTCTGGATAGATTTCGTCGAGATGTCCGGTAAGTCCATCCTTCTGGATGTTAAGCATATTTAGTAACCATCCTTGAGGTTTGATAGCACCGATTGGGAGTTGTGTGTATGGAGTTGCTACTAGTGGGGCTTGATTTGTGATATAGAAATTATTGCGCAAAGTAGCTGGTTTGTTGTTTTGCGATTGTACTATTACTGACATAATGATGGCTAAAAGAAGAAGTGTTGTTTTCATAATAGCGTGATGGTTGAACAGATGTATTTGTGCTAACAATATTAAGGCTAATTATCATAGTATTCAATAGTTGGAACTAATTTATACAAAAAAAGAGGATAGATCGAAACCTATCCTCTTTAAAGAGTGTTATTTAGTAATTGTTTATTTGAAGAGTAGTGGAATAAGTGTGATGTAGATACCGGCAATAATTGCTGTTGTAATGACTCCACAAATATTGGCTCCCAATGCGATAGGTAGGATAATCGATTTAGGATTTGCTTCAGAAACACATTTCTGTGCTACTTTTGCTGTTGTCGGGACACAACTAACAGCTGCAATTCCAATAACTGGGTTGAACTTTTTTCCTGTTATGAAATACATGACATAGCCGCCTAATAATCCACCAATACCTGAAAGGAGTAGAGCTACAATTCCTAAAAGAAGTAGTGGTAATACTGCCGGATTTAATATAAGATGTGCTTCACATAAAATACCAAGTAATAGTCCCAAGAAGAAAGTTGAGCCATACAATAGTGGGCCACCAATGAATTCGATGACATGGGTCAGTCCGGATTCACGAATGGCAACGCCCATAAATAGTGAGAAGAAAAGTGGACCTGCTACAGGGAAAAGAAGACAAAGAATTACACAGATGATGACAGCAAAGGCCAGTTTGTGATCAGATGTAATAGGTTTCATTGCTTTCTTAGGAGGATCCATTTTGATGGCTCTGAGCCTTTTAGGAACCATCAATTTGATGAGGTATGGATATCCACCGTAGGTTAATCCCAAATAGAGATATGCAACTACTGTAATCGGAACAAAAAGATCTTTAGATAGGTTCAGAGATGTAAAAAGTACCATTGGGCCATCAGCACCTCCGACCATTGCTATAGATGCTGAGTCTTTTATAGATAATCCAAAGGCCATAGCAATAGGAATAGTTGCAAAGGTTCCAAGTTCTCCACATAGGGCAAGAAACATACTGACAAATGGCCGTTGCAACAAAAAACCAACATCTAATAAAACGCCAATACCCATAAAGACGAAACAGGCGATGAGCCCATTACTGAAAGTGAAGGTATAAATAGGTTGTAACCAGTCTATTTGAAGAATATTCATTAACTGGTTAGGGTTAGTGATCAATGGGTCTACAAAAAGGTTTCCCTGTGAACCATCAGGCATAAATAGAATTGCTGCATTGATTGAAGCCATTCCAAGACCCATTGGAATCATTAGTAAAGGTTCCAATACGCCTTTTTTACCAAGATAAATTAAAAGAAGCCCTAATAAGATTAATCCGATTCGAGCAATCATGATTTCTGTACTTGAATGCACAAGCGTAGCTACTCCTTGAAAGAGATTAAGAAAGTTGTTCGTTTCCATGATGAGATTAGTTCAGAAATTTAATCTTAGAGTTTAGCTGTTTGTGAATCTTCAGAATCTGAACCGTAATAGAAACGAATAAGGTCGTTGCTGTTATTGGTGTCGTGCATTCTGTTTTTGTTGCGGATACGCCTGATTCTGACTGCACGGTAATAGCACTTAATGCGAGAATTACTTGAAGCGTGCGATCTGCTTGTCGATTGAATTACTATCATCAAAACTTTTATGATAAAGGCGATGAAGAAACCAATCGCAAAAGTCAGTAAGAATAATTGGAGGATTTTATAAATAACGATGCCCATAACGTGGATAAATTAAAATGTGGATGCTTTATATTTGAGTTTATAATACTTTCAACTGAATTTATATGATGTTTAATTGACTAATTCTGTTTTACGTGTTATGGGTGTTTTTCATCTTTCTAATTACTTATACGGAAATTATAATTGTCTTATAAACAGATTATAACTAGCTGAAATATAAAGTTAATTATAATCTGTTTATTTAAATGCAAAAGTAGTACTAACGAATCATGAAGCAAGATTTTTAAAGGGAAATAATAAAGATATTTATATTCATTGCTTGGATGGGGAAAAAGTCAACAGTTTTAAAGATTATAACGTAAGCATGGTTGATTTGAGAAGTTGACAACCATTTTATATTCTCGCGACAGTGATGTATTAGGCATTATAGATTGTTTTATTTTAACCGTACCTTTGCAAAAAAAGGTTACAATGATTGATCACAAGAAGGAATCGTATGCAAAGGGATTGATTTATGCCTTGCTTTGTTATGTTTTATGGGGTGTATTTCCAATTTATTGGAAAATGTTAAAAGATGTTCCTGCAGAACAGATTTTGGCACATCGTGTGATCTGGTCATTATTGTTTCTGGTTGGAATTATTTTACTGATAAAAAATAAATCTTTTTTGACCTATATTAAGGACAAAAAGATTGTTGGAACCTTGGTCTTGACAAGTTTACTGATTGCAGTCAACTGGGGTGTCTATATTTTTGCTGTAAATCAGGGACATATTGTAGAAGCAAGTTTAGGGTATTATATAAACCCAATTATGAGTGTACTTTTAGGTGTCTTATTTATGAAAGAGCGTTTGACTCGTCCTCAAATAATTGCTTTGGTATTTGCTCTTGCAGGAGTAACCTGGTTGACAGTGCATCTGGGTTTTGTTCCATGGATTTCGTTAATATTGGCTTTATCATTTTCATTATATGGGTTATTACGTAAAAGGATAGATTTGGAGTCATTGCCGGGATTATTAATAGAAACGATTATTCTTGCACCTATAGCTTTATTCTATCTGTTATATGTTAATCATCACCATACGGGTGCTTTTATGCATCATGCAGCATTTACAGATTTCTTGTTGATTTTAGGAGGTCCGGTTACGGCTATCCCACTCTTTCTGTTTGGTATGGCTGCTACTCGAATTCCATTATCTACTATTGGTTTTATACAATATCTTTCTCCAACAATCTCTTTATTGATAGGTCTGTTTGTATATAAAGAGTCGTTTTCAACGAACTATTTTATTAGTTTTTGCTTAGTTTGGATTGGTCTTGTTACGTATCTCTATTCTATATATAGAGGCTACCGGGTGAATAAGCGAGGTTGAAAACAAAGCGGTCTTTGTTTTTTTCTGTATTTATTTACTTTCATGATTATATTTGTGATGAATAATATACTGATCTATGAAATGTAAATTCATCCTGTTATTTGTTGTATGTATTTTGTTTGCAAATCAGATAGATGCTCAATTATTGCGTTATGGTCTTCCCGGGCTAACTAATTTTACGCGGGCTGAATATAATTCGGGTACGCAGAATTGGGGCATGGGGCAGGCTTCGAACGGAATGATTTATTTTGCTAACAACAATGGCCTTCTTGAGTTTGATGGACAGCACTGGCGGACATACAATGAATTTCCGATCACATATCGTTCAATTTGTGTCGATAATAAACGTATTTATATAGGTGCGTTTAACGAAATTGGTTATTATGAACCTAATCAAGCCGGTCAGCTAAAGTATCATTCACTCAATAGTTTAGTAAAAAGCCAGATAGGCGACTTAGATGAGATCTGGCGTATTCATAAAACCAGTTTTGGTATTGTATTTCAATCATTTAATGGAATCTATATTTATGATAAAAATAAGATTCATGTGGTATTGCCTCGTTCGCGGTTTCATTTCTCATATTATGTGAATGGTATTCTGTGGGTGTATGATGAAACGGAAGGCTTAATGCAATATCGGGATGGTAAGGTTAGACGTATTCCGGATGGAGAATTCTTTGCAGGAACACAGATATGGTCTATTTTGCCCGTTAACGATGATCAAGTGATTATAGGAACAGCCAAAAATGGACTATATCTCTATGACGGTGTAAAAGTAAAGCCTTGGGATAAGCAAGTTAACGGTTTGTTAAAACGGTATCAGATTTTTTCGGGAACCTTGATTCAGAATAAGTATTACGCTTTTGGAACCATTCAAAACGGATTGATTGTTTCAGATCGAAATGGAAATGTTATCCTGGAAATGAATAGGGAACGAGGACTTCAGAATAATACCATTTTGAGTATGGGTAGCGATAGGGAAGGAAATATCTGGCTTGGTTTAGATAATGGAATTTCGTTGGTCGATTTTAATAGTCCGGTTACATTTATTCAAAATTATTTTGATCTGGGTACTGGATATGCTTCCGTTCATTTTAAAGACAGGTTATATCTGGGGACAAACCAAGGGCTCTTTTGTATTAAGTGGGCTGATTTTTTAAACCCGTTGAAGACGAAGGAGTCGTTTAAGCTCATTCAGGGAATGGAAGGGCAGGTGTGGAATCTTACAATCGAAGATAATACGTTACTTTGCGGGCATAATAATGGCTTATTCCAGATTCAGGATGACAAAGCTCAAAAGATATCACTACACGATGGGACGTGGACTTTTCTGAAGCTGAGCGATACAAAACTTCTTGCAGGTACTTACTCAGGTATATCTGTTTATGAAAAGATTGGAGATCAGTGGAAGTTTCATAATACAATTGCAGGTTTCAAAGAGGGTACCCGATTTCTGCAAATAGATAAAAACGGTTATATATGGGTTCCGCATTGGTATAAAGGTGTGTTTCAGTTAAAGCTGGATGATGCTTTAACAAAGGTAGTTTCAAGGAAACTTTTTAATAGAAAGAACGGATTACCGCTTGATAAAGGAATCAACTTATACAAGATAAGAAATGATCTTGCTTTTGCAACAGATAGTGGTATATATAGGTATAATGATTCGAAAATGAAGTTTGAAACTGATGTGAAATATCAGGATCTCTTTGTGAATAAGCAAAGAATTGATGTGCTTTATGAAGATGCAGAAAAAAATATATGGTTTAATAGAGGGCAAGAGGCAGGCGTATACCGATTACAGGAAGATGGGTCATATAAGAGTATCCTGGCTCCATTTTCTCAGTTAAGTGGTAGAATTATTAGTTTTGGACATGTTAACTCTTTAGATACGCGGAATGTCCTTTTTGGAATAGAAGGCGGTTTTGCCCATTATAATTCAGAATATATAAAGGACTATGTTCAGAATTTTGTGGTTCATATTAACGATTTACATTCAAAAGATACGGCTGAGGGTTCGTATCGTTTTAATAGTATAGATCCAACTCAAGCAATTATTCCTGAATTCAGATTTAAAAATAACGCCTTATCTATTAGTTATTCGGCTAGCTTCTTTGAGGATCATCAAGTGTATTTTCAATATAAACTGCAAGGGTTTGACGATGTATGGTCAGATTGGACGTTGTTGACTTTAAAGGAGTATACAAACCTCCATGAAGGCTCATATACGTTTTTTGTTAGAGCTAGAAATGTCTACGGAACCATTTCTCCTGATCTAAAATATACTTTTAAGATTTTGCCACCTTGGTATCGATCTACTGTTGCCTGGATAATCTATATATTATGTTTGTTTGGATTAGTATACCAGGGAGCACAGTTCTTTAAACAAAGTATGGATAAATCAAGATTAAAGGAAAAGGAACGGCAACGCGAAAAGTTTAAAGAGCGTGAACAGAAGTTAAAAGAAGAGGCCTTGATTGCAGAGAAGGAGATGATCAGGCTTCGGAACGAGACCCTGAAATCGGAGATGCAACATAAAGAAAAGGAATTAGCAAATTCTACCATGCATATCATTCAAAAGAATAATTCTTTGAATAAGGTGAAGACAGATTTAAAGAATATGGTGGGTGCAGTTGAAGATGATCAAGTAAAAAATAGATTGGTTAGTGCGATTAAACGTGTGAATAAGGAGATCGATAGCGAAAAACAGTGGTTGGTTTTTGATACACATGTAGAGCAAGTACATCAGGACCTGTTCAAAGCACTTAAAGTTAAATGTCCTGAACTTTCTCCCCGCGAGTTGAAATTATGTGCTTATTTGAGAATGAATATTTCTAGTAAAGAGATTGCAACGCTTATGAATATTAGTACACGAGGCGTTGAAATAAGTCGCTATCGAATCAGAAAGAAACTTGGACTCGACCGAAATGCCAATCTAACAGAGTTTATGTTATCTATTTAAACACTATATTAGTAATTCTACTTTTTTATTATTAATTAACAAGATGCAGGTTTGTAAATAATTTTAGCATCTTGTTCTTGAATTAATTATTTGTAAACTCAATCGTTTATCTATTTATAATTATATTGGTTGACTTTCTCGTTGACAGTGGATTTTATACTTCACTATGAGAAATAAATAAATTATCTGTGATGTAGTAGTTCCCTTTATTTTATCTTTTTAATATATTATTAATCAATTTTATAATTATTTTATGATGTAATTATGTTGTAATCATAAATGATGATTGT
>JACAUB010000001.1:1280677-1401351 GCA_013390605.1 Bacteroidota bacterium
ATGTAATTATGTTGTAATCATAAATGATGATTGTAGCATTTTTGATGGATGTTTGAATATTGCATACTATACTTGGTGCACTACTTTAGCCAAAAAATAATGCCGGCAAAAACAAATAAAAACCAAAAGTCATTCAAATTATGAAAAGATTACTTTTACTAATTTTCGTTTTACTAACAACCGGGTCATTTGCACAGACCTTTACACTGAAGGGCCTTGTTACCTCTGCAAAAGATGGACAGCCATTAACAGGTGTAACTGTTGTTGTTAAGGGAACCACAAGAGGTTCTATTACCGATGTCGAAGGTAAATATTCCATTAATATTAAAAATGGAGATATTGTTACCTTTTCTTTTATTGGAATGGATACTAAATCTATCCCGGTTGCCAGTAATCAAAAAGTACTTAATGTTTCATTAACTGAAAACATACAACACATTGATGAAGTTGTAGTGGTTGGTTATGGAACTCAAAAGAAGAGTGTAATATCTGGAGCAATTACCAGTGTTAAAGCTGCTGATCTGGAATCAATGCCTATTTCAAGAATAGAGCAGGCTTTACAGGGACGGACATCAGGATTAACCATTGCTTCCAGTTCAGGACAGCCTGGTGCTTCATCTACAGTTCGTGTTAGAGGAACAACCTCTATCAATGGAAGTGATCCTTTGTATGTAGTGGATGGTGTTTTAATTGATGTAGGTGGTATTGATTATCTGAACCAATCGGATATCGAGTCAATCGAAGTATTGAAAGATGCAGCTTCTGCCGCTATTTATGGAACTAAAGCTGCCAGTGGTGTTATTTTGATCACTACTAAAAAAGGGAAGAATTCAGGATTAAGTGTTGATTACAATGCCTATTATGGCACGCAAGCTCCAGCTCGTAAATTGGATCTTTTGAATGCAACACAGTATGCAACGTTGAGAAATGAATCTTCACTTGCTGCAGGAGGTTCGATTTTGTTTCCTAATCCTCAATCACTTGGTGCTGGTACTGACTGGCAAGGCACAATATTTAATAACAATGCGAAGATTCAAAATCATGAAGTAAGTATTAGTGGCGGTAATGATAAATCGACTTACTATTCATCGTTTGGATATTTCAAACAGGACGGTATTGTTGCAACTGCTATTTCTAATTATGAAAGAATTTCACTTCGTTTTAATTCATCTCATAAAGTTAAGAACTGGTTAACCTTTGGAAACAATCTGGCTTATTCATACATTAAAAGTCAAGGTGGATTAGGAACTAATACTGAGTTTGGAGGGCCTTTGAGCTCTGCTATTAACTTAGATCCTATTACGCCTATCGTTATTACTGATCCTACTGTTGCCGGTTCAAATCCTTATAGCACTAATCCTGTTTATCGTGATGCAAACGGAAATCCTTATGGAATTTCTAAATATGTAGGTCAGGAAATGACAAATCCATTAGCTTATATCAAAACACAAGATGGTAATTATGGCTGGTCGCATAATATGGTTGGTAATGTATTTGCTGAGATAGAACCTATTAAGGGATTAAAACTGAGATCGAGTATTGGGGCTAAGCTTGCATTTTATGGTGGTGAGTCGTTTGGACAACTATTTTATTTGAGTGCTACGCAGTCAAATTTAACCAATACCAGTTTCTCAAGAAATACTAATTATGGCTTGCTATGGAACTGGGATAATACAGCATCTTATTCACGTAGCTTTGATAAGCACAACCTTTCTATTATGGCTGGTACTGGTGCTCAGAGTAATTCCGCAACAGGATTAAGTGGCACCTATTTAGGTTTACCTGTTTCCTCATTTAGTCAGGCCTCGATGAATTACAGCCTGCCTACAGCTAATAGAATTGCTGGTGGTTGGGAAAATCAACCCTATAAGCTGAGCTCTTATTTTGGTCGTTTGACATATGACTATGCAGGTAAATATTTATTTACAGGTATTCTACGTATTGACGGTTCTTCACGATTTGGTAGCAATAACAAATATGGTAAGTTCCCCTCTGTTTCTATTGGATGGAATCCATATCTTGAAGATTTCTGGCCTAAAAATGAGATCATTAATACTTTGAAAGTAAGAGGTTCGTATGGCGTTAACGGTAGTGATAATATTGGTGATTTTGCTTTTGTATCTACTATCGGTGGCGGAAGGAATTATGTATTTGGAAATAATGGCGTTGTAATTGGATATAGTCCAAACGCACCTGCTAATCCTGATTTGAAATGGGAGCAAACTGTTCAAACCAATATTGGTTTTGATGCTACCATCTTCAATAATTTTAGCTTAACTTTTGATGTTTACAAGAAAAAGACTAGCGGTATGTTGCTTCAGGTTCAGTTGCCCCTTTATATCGGTGCTTCCGGACAACCTTGGGGAAATATAGCTGATATGGAAAATAAAGGTATAGAACTTGAGTTAGGTTATCATGGAAAAGTTGAAGGTGTTAAGATTGATTTAAAAGCTAACGGTTCTTATTTACAGAATAAGGTAACTTACCTTGGCGCTGATAAAGACTTCTTAACCGGTGCTAATTTCCAAGCCAGTGCTTATGAAATTAGTCGTACTGCAGTTGGTCAACCAATCGGATCATTCTATGGCTTCGAGACAATGGGGCTATTTCAAACTCCTGCTGATGTAGCTAATTATAAGAGTTCTACAGGTAAAGTTATTCAACCCAATGCTAAGCCAGGTGATTTCAAATATAAAGACTTGAATGGTGATGGTGCAATTACATCAGCTGACAGAACCTACATTGGTAATCCTACCCCTGACTTTTCATTCGGATTTACAGCTAATGTAAGTTGGAAGAACTTTGATCTTATGTTCTTTGGACAAGGTGTTGCAGGAAACAAGATCTTCCAGGGATTACGTCGTTTAGATATCTTAACGGCAAACTACTCTACTGCAGCCTTAGGTCGTTGGACTGGTCCTGGGACTTCAAATTCATTCCCACGTCTGACGGATAGTGATGTAAATGGTAACTTCACCAATCCTTCTTCGTTCTATCTGGAAGATGGTTCATATTTTAGAATCAAGACATTACAACTTGGTTATACTATTTCTAACCAAATTATCAAGAAAGTAGGATTGCAAAAGGCACGTATTTATGTTAGCAGCAATAACCTTGCAACATTTACAAAATACACTGGTTACGATCCTGAAATCGGAGGTGGTAGCTATGGTATTGACCGCGGTATCTATCCACAAGCCCGTTCGTTTATGGTTGGTGTAAATGTAACATTCTAATATAAAAAACTCGAAACAATGAAAAACAAACTATTATATTTATTAATGATTGTAGGTGTTGTTCAATTGAACACCTCCTGTAAGAAGAGCTTTTTGGATGTTACTCCTAAAGGCCTTGATTTGGAATCGAACTATTATCAGAATGCTGATCAGGCTTTTGCCGGATTGGTTGCAGCATACAATCCACTGGGCTGGGAGTCAGGTGGTGGAGATAATACCTATATTGACGATTTAGGTGCTTTGAATTCAGCTTCCGATGAATGTTATGCTGGAGGTGGTGGTGCCACCGATATGGTGTTTTGGCAAGTTTGGAATAATTATACATTAAGTGGTGCAACAGGTCCTCAGGGTGGTTTCTGGGGTAAGTACTATACCGGAATATATCGTTCTAATCTTATTCTTCAGAAAATAAATGCAGGAGTACCTGGTTTATCTGCTGCTAATAAGTCCCGATATATTGCTGAAGCTAAGTTTTTGCGCGCTTACTATTATTTCGGATTGGTGAGATTATTTAAAAATGTTCCTCTAATCTTAACTCCTGTTTCTCCAGCTGACTTTTATAATGTAGTTCAAGCTAAGCCTGAAGACGTATATGCTCAAGTTGAAAAAGACTTAAAAGAGGCTATTGCTGATTTGCCAAGTGTTGTTCCTTCAACTGAAAATGGTCGTGTTACTAAAGGTGCTGCTTTAGCATTGATTGGAAAGGCTATTATCTACCAGAATAATAATAGCCGTATGCAAGAGGCTGCGAACTATTTGGAACAGGTAAATACTTCTCCAAATTATGGCTTACTATCTGACTTTGGTGCCATTTTTAGTCCTGATAATAAATTCAACAAAGAATCTATCTTTGAAATTTATCATACTGGTACACAAAATGCTGGTTGGGGTAACTGGAATCAATTTTTGGGAAATGTTTATGTAAATATGGTTGGTCCACGTAGTTATAGTGGTCCTACATATTGGTCAGGTGGTTGGAGTTTTAATCCGATTATCAAGAATTTTGCTACAGCAATGAAGAGTGATCCTCGTTATAAATATACTGTTGTTGATCTAGACAGTATTGTTGCAGCCGCTCCTGGTAGAAGTTATATTGCAGGTTATCAGAATACAGGTTTCTTCATTAAGAAGTTTGCTCCATTAGCCCAATATGTTTCTACAACAGGACAAGCTGAGCTGAACTTTCCAAATGATTATATTGAAATCCGTTTAGCTGATACATATTTACTAGAAGCTGAAGCGTTGGTTCGTAGTGGTACACCTGGGAAGGCTCAGGCATATCTTGATGCAGTGCGCAAACGTGTTGGTTTGCCATCCGTTCCTGCTACACTTGATAATATTTATAATGAACGTAAACTTGAGCTTGCTACCGAAGGACATCGTTGGTTTGATTTGGTTCGTACAGGTAAGGCTGCATCAGTATTGGCTTTTAAAGGGTTTAAAGCCGGCACACATGAAGTATTGCCTCTCCCACTTAAAGAGTTAAATGGGACAAAGCTCGTTCAAAACCCAAACTATAATTAGGCTTAAATTTTTTATAAAGATATTGATATGAAAAAATATTTTAAATATTCAAATTGGCTGAAGCTTGGATTCGTTTTACTAGCTGTTGGATCTATCTTCTATGCTTGTAAGCCAGACAGTAAAATTGCTGATTTAGGTGCAAAACCAAAGGCAGACTTTAATATTGTGATGGGTGCTGATGGTCACAGTGTAATGCTTGTAAATAAGTCGAATATTGCTGTTATGCCTTATTGGAAAGCGGCTGATCTTAATCTTGGTTATTCTGATTTAAAAGGTGATACTATTAAATTGAATTACACTTTTCCTGGTACCTATACCGTTCAACTGTTGGTCGCAGGTTCAGGTGGATTAGATTCTATCAGTAAGACTGTTACAACTACGAAAGCAGATCCTACTGCTTGTTCGTCAACAAATCCATTGGGTTTTCTTGCATCGTGTACACAGAAAACATGGAAGATGAATCCTGCTCCAGGTGCATTTAAGGTTGGTCAGTTTGCTGGTGGTGGCGAATGGTGGTCAAGCGGTGCACAGGAAGTTATTGATAGATATTGCGCTTTTAATGACACCTATACTTTTAAGTTTAATGCATCTGGTGATTTTATGTTTGATGATAAAGGTGATTTCTTCTCTGACGGTTATATCGGTATCAATCCTACCACGACATGTCAGACAGTAAATCAATATACTACAGCACAGAAACCTTGGGGATCAGGTAACTTTAAGTATGCTGTAATTCCTGGCGGTGGTATTAAAGGATTAGGGCAAATAAAAGTTATCGGAGTTGGTGCTCACATTGGAATTCCAAAAGCGATTAATAATAATGAAACACCTAATGGTGCAACTGCAACTTCGGTTACTTATGATATATGGAGTATGCAGCATGTTACCGATCCAAATGGTGATTATGATTTGCTTATGTTGACACTTCATTATGGTAACTGGAGTGCTACTGAAGGTTGGTGGACATTTACACTACGTGCAAATTCTGCACAATAATCCGGACTATCTTAATCGTTTTCATTGTGTATAATAATTGAGTAATTTAAAATAGCCGGTCAGTTTTTATTATGACCGGCTATTTATAACACACAAAAATAGATTCATGAAAAATATTACGCGTTTAACTCTATTAATAGTATCACTATTGCTCATTTATTCGTGTAGCAAATCAGATAAATCAACTCCAAAAACTGAACCAATATTGCCCACATTGTCAATTATTGATGTCACTCAGGCACGAGATAATAAGCTAACTACCAGTTTCCGTTTTTTTATCAATGTAAGTTCTGCCAGTACTCAGAATATTACATTTAATTATACTACTGTTGGAGGAACCGCAATATCTAATAATGATTTCACTGCACAATCAGGTGTGGTGACAATAACAGCTGGTCAAACAGTTGGTTATATAGATGTTCCAATAAGAGGTGATAGTTTGCGTCAGGCCGATCAATATTTCTATGTTCAGATTAGTTCTCCCGCAAATGCTACTATTTCAGGTACAGGTAAAGCAATTGGAACTATACAAAATAAAGGAAACTATCTTCCAATAGATAATACAGGCTATACCACACCTTTATCTTATCCTGGTTATACATTGGTCTGGAATGACGAATTTGAGGGTGCTACTTTAGATAGCAAAATATGGAATTATGAAGTTGGTGGAGGCGGATGGGGAAACCAAGAATTGGAATACTATACATCAAGCACCAATAATTCATATTTAACAAATGGTTGTTTGGTTATTGAAGCTCGTAAAGAGACGATTGGAACTAATAACTACACGTCGGCACGACTAACCACTCAAAATAAAAAAGAATTTACTTATGGACGTATTGATATACGTGCAAAACTCCCTGTAGCAAAAGGTATGTGGCCTGCATTGTGGATGTTAGGTTCTAATATATCTATGGTCAATTGGCCAAAATGTGGAGAAACTGATATTATGGAGCTTATCGGATCTAATCCAAAACAGGTTATAGGTTCTGTTCACTGGGCTCAAAATGATGGAAGTAGTGGAACGATTAATAACGGTTATAGCTTATCTTCTGGCGATTTCTCTGATAAGTTCCATGTGTTTAGTTTGATTTGGAAACAGAATAATATTCAGATGCTGGTAGATGATCAGGTTTATATGACTGCTAAAAATACGGATATCACTAATGGGTCATGGCCCTTCAATAGTCCGTCTTTTTTTATCTTTAATGTTGCAGTGGGTGGACAATGGCCGGGTAATCCTGATAGCTCAACAATTTTTCCACAAAGAATGCTAGTTGATTATGTTAGAGTATTCCAATAAAAAATTGAAACGAATGATTAAGGAAAAAGAATTAAAAGTAAGTAGTCTCATTTTGTTTCTTTTATTGATAGGAATGAGTTCCGCTCTATTTGCTCAAGGTCTAAAAGCTGATGGAAAGAGAATCATTGATCAAAATGGCACCAATATTATATTAAGAGGAATGGGGCTTGGTGGATGGATGATCCAGGAAGGGTACATGCTCGAAACAAGTAGTTTTGCTAATACTCAGTCTAAGATAAAAGCAAAGATAGAGGACTTAATTGGTCCTTTAAATACGGAAGCTTTTTATGATGCATGGCTTGCAAACCATTGCACAAAAAAGGATATAGATTCATTAGCAGTCTGGGGTTTTAACTCGATCAGGGTTCCTCTGCATTACAACTTATTTACTTTACCCATTGAAAAAGAATCTGTTGTGAGTAAAAACACATGGTTGTCAAAAGGATTTACCATAACAGATAGTTTAATAAAATGGTGCTCTGAAAAGAAGATTTATGTGATACTCGATCTACATGGAGCCCCTGGTGGACAGGGACATGATGCCGCTATATCTGATTATGATGCGGCAAAACCATCGTTATGGGAGAGTGAAGCAAACAAACAAAAGACAATTGCTCTCTGGGGACGACTGGCAGAACGATATGCAAATGAACCCTGGGTTGGTGGTTATGATTTGATTAATGAAACGAATTGGAACTTTACACCCGGGGAAAACCCAAACGGATTGGTAGAAGCTTCAAATACTCCATTGCGTCAACTTTATATTGATATTACAAATGCCATTCGTAAGGTGGATAAAAAGCATATTATTTTTATTGAAGGGAATGGATGGGGTAATAACTATAAAGGTCTATTCCCATTGTGGGATGATAATCTTGTTATCAGTTTTCATAAATATTGGAACTACAATGACCAGAATGCGATAGAGCCCTATTTAAAAGTTCGTAATGAATATAATGTCCCCATCTGGTTAGGCGAATCGGGTGAAAACTCTAACCAATGGTTTACTGATGCTATTCAATTGGTTGAGAATAACAATATTGGATGGGCATGGTGGCCGTTAAAAAAAATTAATTCTATTGTAGGACCACTTACGATAAAGAAGACTGACGGATATCAGGCTCTGCTTAGTTACTGGCAAAATGGAGGTGTAAAACCTTCTGTCGAATCAGCCAAAGCAGCTTTAATGCAACAGGTTGAAAATCTCAAAATTGAAAACTGTCTTTTTCATAAAGATGTAATTGATGCCATGTTCAGACAGGTCAAAGATTCAGCAACAAAACCTTTTGCACTTTTGAAGGTTCCTGGCATCGTTGCTGCTACCGATTATGATATGGGGAAAAATGGAAAAGCTTATTTCGATACCGATATTGCTACTTATCATGTAAATACGGGTAAACACACTTCATGGAATCGTGGATATGCCTATCGAAATGATGGTGTTGATATTGAAAAGACAGATGATGTAAATCCTAAATCGAAGGGTTATAATATAGGATGGACGGTAGACGGAGAGTGGATGCAATATACATTAGAGGTAGGTTTATCTGCTAATTATGATGTTGCAATTCGATATGCTGCTTCAATTTCGGGAAGTAAAATCAGACTGCAGGTAAATGGCATAAATGTATCTAATATTGTGGAGTTACCGTTGACCGGAACTAAGCAGTCGTGGAACGATATTGTCATCAATAATATTAAATTACTAAAGGGAACACAGAGGTTAAGACTGATTTTTGAAAAAGGGGGTGCTAATATTGGATTCATGCAATTCTCAATCAGTAAAGTGAATTAGCAATCTGGTGATAAATTTATTCATAGCGGATTAATCATAAATGAGCTTAAAGTATCAATAAGAAGAACTAATAATACAATAAAAAGTATGGCTATTTTAAATAACAAATCGCATGTATTGCTTTTTATTTGTCTTTTGCTTTTCAATACAATTGGATGTAGCAAATCACAAAAAAGTGATAATACGAATACTAAACCTACAGATCCGGTGATACCACCTACTACTGTAAAGACCGATGTTGCTTTCTGGCTTACTAAAAGCGATCAGTCAGTATTATTTCAGAAGCAGAATGTTGCTTTACTATTTAATAATAGCGTAAACTCAAATCCTACTATTACAGTTGATACTACTCAAACCTATCAATCTATTGATGGATTTGGTTTTGCATTAACCGGGGGAAGTGCATATCTGATTAACCGTCTACCAACAACTACCTGTGATGCTTTGTTAAAAGAATTATTTACAGCAGATAGTAGCAATATCAATATTAGCTATTTGCGTATTAGTATTGGCTCATCAGATTTAAATGCAAGTGTGTTTTCATATGATGATATACCGGCAGGGCAGACAGATTCTCCACTTCAATATTTTAATTTAACTCCTGATTCATATGATTTGATTCCACTCCTAAAGAAAATTGTAGCGCTAAATCCTAATATAAAGATACTAGCCTGTCCTTGGTCGGCACCAGTTTGGATGAAAACAGTTAATAATACAGTTGGAGGGAGTTTACAACCGAAATATTATTCAGTATATGCCGACTATTTTGTAAGGTATATCAATGCTATGAAGGCTCAAGGTATTCGTATTGACGCTATTACACCTCAGAATGAACCACTGAATCCGTATAATAATCCCAGTATGTCAATGTCGGCAACAGAGCAAACCAATTTCATTAAAAACAATTTAGGTCCTGCTTTTAAAGCTGCCAATATTGATACAAAAATTATTATATACGATCATAACTGCGATGTTCCTAATTATCCATTAACTGTGTTAAGTGATCCTGAAGCAAAGAAATATATAGATGGCTCGGCTTTTCATCTTTATAGTGGAGATATTAGCGCTTTAACACTTGTACATGAAAATTATCCAGAAAAAAATGTTTACTTTACCGAACAATGGGTTGGCGGACCCAGTAACTTTGGCAACGACCTCAACTGGCATGTAAAAACGCTCATAATTGGTGCAACCCGAAACTGGAGCAAAAATGTAATAGAGTGGAATCTTGCCTCTGATCCTTCTTATCAGCCACATACACCAGGTGGCTGCAACACTTGCTTAGGTGCTTTGACTATAGGGGCAAATATAACCCGCAATGTCTCGTATTATATCATTGCTCATGCTGCTAAATTTGTAAAGACAGGTTCTGTTCGAATTGCTTCGAACATTGCAGGATCGTTGCAAAATGTTGCATTTAAAACCCCTGAGGGCAAAAAGGTTTTAATCGTTTTAAACGATAGTAATTCAAGTCAAACTTTTAATATTCAATTTAATGGAAAGATTGTAACTTCTACTTTATTAGGAGGTTCAGTTGGAACATATATTTGGTAACATGATGTTATCTTATGATTGAATGTGATACTTGAAATCAATGTTTTTTATTATTGGTTTTTAACTACGATTTAAATCTTAAAAAATTATCAGGACCGCTAATCATTCTTTACTTTTATGATATTTGTTATGAAAAAATCAATTCTAGTATTAATGCTTCTGAGCATTATCTTCTCAACGCAGGCTCAAAAAAAACAGGGATCGTCTGTGAATCTAAAACAATCAGCACCTAAGGTAGTAAAACTATATACTACTGCTGATAATAGTAATTTCAGATTAACTTTAGCCGAGACCCTTTCTTTTGTTAATTTAGAACAACCCATTGAAACACAAATATGTGTTTTTGTTGACCCAACTAAAAAATTCCAAACCTTATTGGGCATCGGTGGGGCCTTAACAGATGCATCCGCCGAAACATTTTATAAGCTGCCTAAAGATAAGCAGGATGAAATTATGCGAGCTTATTATGATAAGGAGGATGGAATTGGATATAGTCTTGCCCGCACAAATATTAATAGTTGTGATTTCTCAAGTGGAAGTTATACTTATGTTGAGGATAATGACAAAGACTTAAAGACCTTTTCGATTCAACACGATTTACAATATAAGGTGCCATTTATTAAAAGAGCAATTAGTGCAGCTTCTAATCACCTCACTTTGTTTGTTAGTCCCTGGAGCCCTCCGGCATGGATGAAAGATAATAATGATATGTTGCATGGTGGCAAACTTAAGTCTGAATATGCTCAGTCATGGGCAAACTACTATGCTAAGTTTATTAAAACGTACGAATTAAATGGTATTCCAATATGGGGCTTAACCGTACAGAACGAACCCATGGCAAAACAAAAGTGGGAGTCATGTCTATTCACTGCTGCTGATGAAAAGAATTTTGTGAAAAAATTTCTGGGTCCTACTTTAAAGAAAGAACAATTAGGTGATAAGAAAATAATAGTTTGGGATCATAACCGTGATCTATTATATCAGCAAGCTAGTGAAATACTAAATGATAAAGATGCTGCTCAATATATCTGGGGTGTTGGGTTTCACTGGTATGAAGACTGGAGCGGAGGCGTTCCGATGTTCGATAATGTAAAGAGCGTAAAAGAATCGTTTCCTGATAAAAACCTGATATTTACAGAAGGTTGTAATGGTAACTTTAAACTAGATAGTGTTTCTAATTGGAAGTTAGGTGAACGATATGGTATGTCTATGATAAATGATTTAAATAATGGCACTGTAGGTTGGACAGATTGGAATATCTTATTAGATGAAACCGGAGGTCCAAATCACGTAAAGAATTTTTGCTATGCGCCCATTCATGCAGACACCAGAACCGGTAAACTGATATACACCAATTCATTTTATTATATCGGTCATTTCTCAAAGTTTATTCGCCCCGGTGCTAAACGAATTACTAGCTCAGCAAGTAAAAGCTCATTGATTACCACTGCTTTTCAAAACCCTGATGGAAAGATTGTAGTAGTAGTGATGAATTCGAGTGATAAAAAAGTTCCTTATTTCCTTTGGATGGCGAATAAGGCTGCTCCAACAGTAAGTATGCCTCACTCAATTACTACTTTGGTTATTGAATAAAACTATATCTATTTCGATAGCTGCTCTCGGGTTACTATTATTTTAAGATTTTTATAAAATTTAAACTATGAAAAGAAAGTCATTTCTGCTTGTCTCTTTTGTATTGTTTTCTCTCTTGATTTCTGCACAGAAACCAACAGCAGATCCAATAGAAAAAAAGATAAATATACTGATCAACAAGATGACACTGGATGAAAAAGTTGGACAAATGTTTCAAATAGATCCAAGTGCATTCTTTAAATCATCCTCCGATGTGGATGAGTGGATCAGAAAAGGTAAAATAGGGTCGGTCCTGAATGTTATTGGTGCAGAAAAGGTAAATGCATTGCAGCGTATTGCTGTTAAAGAGAGTCGTTTAGGTATTCCGCTTATCGTTGGTCGCGATGTTATTCATGGTTATAGAACTATTATGCCTATTCCATTGGCAATGTCATCATCGTGGAACCCTGAAATGGTAGCAATGGCAATGCATGTGTCAGGAAAAGAAGCTTCTAGTGATGGTATTCGTTGGACTTTTGCTCCAATGATTGATATTAGTCGTGATCCTCGTTGGGGCCGTGTTGCGGAAGGTCCGGGCGAAGATCCTTATCTTGCTTCAGCTATGGCAAAGGCAATGGTTGAAGGGTTGCAAGGAGAGGATTTGGCTGCTTCGGGTTCTATAGCTGCATGTGCTAAGCATTTTGTAGGATATGGTGCAGCTGAAGGTGGCAGAGACTATAATACATCTCTGATACCTGAAACCGAACTTCGCAATATTTATCTTCCTTCCTTCAAAGCTGCAAAAGATGCAGGAGTAGCAACTTATATGAGTTCATTTAATGATATAAACGGCATCCCTGCTTCAGGTAACCGTCATACACTACATGATATTTTGCGTAATGAATGGGGCTTTAATGGATTTGTGGTAAGCGATTGGGGCTCGATAGCAGAAATGATCAATCATGGTTTTTGTGCCACGTCTAAAGATGCAGCTGAAAAGGGAATTAATGCAGGAGTTGATATGGAAATGTCGAGCTCATCGTATATTGAGAATATTAAAACGTTGCTAGACGAAAAGAAAATATCTATTCAACAAATAAATGAGTCTGTTGCTAATATCTTGCGTATTAAATTTAAGCTAGGTCTTTTTGATCACCCATATACATCTGTTTCTACTGAAAAGGTATTATTAACGGATGATAACTTAAAGATAGCTAAAGAGATGGCTATTGAGAGTGCTGTATTATTGAAAAATGATAAGCAAACTTTGCCACTATCTAAATCATTGAAAATAGCTGTTATAGGTCCTTTAGCTGATGCTCCACACGATCAGATGGGTACCTGGGTATTCGATGGCAAAAAGGCTGATTCAAAAACTGTATTGCCAGCCATTATAGAGAAGCTTGGAGCGACTCAGGTTGTTTATGCGAAGGGGTTATCTATTAGTCGTGACAAGAGTGTCTCTGGCTTTGTAGAGGCTATAGAAGCGGCTAGAAACGCAGATGTGTGTGTGTTGGTTGTGGGTGAAGAGTCTATTCTTTCGGGAGAGGCACATTCACTGGCAGAGCTTCATCTACAAGGTAAACAGAACGAATTGATAGAAGCTGTTGCAGCAGTTGGTAAACCTGTTGTAATGGTAGTAATGGCTGGTAGACCTTTAGCTATCGGCAATCTGATTCCAAAAGTTGATGCTATTCTTTATGCATGGCACAATGGAACCATGGGAGGCCCAGCAATTGCTGACTTGCTATTTGGCGATGCCATTCCTTCTGGAAAATTGCCTATTACTTTTCCTAAAGGAGAAGGACAGATTCCTATTTATTATAACCATAAAAGTACTGGTCGTCCTGCTGATATCAAAAACTGGACGCCACTGGATAAGATACCGGTTGAAGCTGTACAGCATTCGTTGGGAAATACTTCACATTATTTAGATTATGGATTTGAACCACTCTTTCCATTTGGGTATGGGTTATCATACACTACCTTTGCGTATTCAAATTTAAAAGTATCGAAGAATGTAATTCCAATGAATGGGCTTGTGGAGGTATCTGTTGATATCACAAATACTGGCAAGTACGAAGCAGATGAAGTAGCACAGCTATACATTCACGATCGTTTTGGAAGTATTACCCGTCCGGTTAAAGAGTTAAAAGGTTTTAAACGGGTAAGTCTGAAACCAGGTGAGACAAAGAGTGTAAGTTTTACATTAACAAAAACAGAGTTGGCATTTTGGAATAATGAATCAAAATTTCAGGCTGAGTCAGGTGATTTTGATGTCTGGATAGGCTCTAATTCTGTTGAAGGATTAAAAGGATCATTTGCTATTAAATAGTTGAAATGTAAATTAGAAGAATAGCATAATCTATTCTTCTAATTTTATTTTATGCAATAAATTAATAAATCAATACTTTATGAAATGTAACAAACTAACACTATTTATAACGTTACTTTATCTGCTTTCGGGTGGGTTGATTTATGCACAAAAAACCGATAAAGCTCCTTTAAAAAAAGGATACAAACTGGTTTGGAGTGATGAATTTAATTACAAGGGGTTGCCCGATGCAAAGAAATGGGGATATGATACTCTGGGAAATAAATCGGGTTGGGGTAATAACGAAGCTCAATTTTATACGGTAGGTCGTAAAAAAAATGTATGGGTTCATGATGGTGTATTATCAATCATTGCCCAGCAAGAAAATATGGGTGGAAAGGGATATACTTCAACACGTCTCATCACAAAGGGTAAAGGCGATTGGTTATATGGTCGTTTTGAAATCAGGGCAAAACTACCTGCAGGTAAAGGAATGTGGCCTGCTATATGGATGCTTCCCACCGATTGGGCTTATGGTCAGTGGCCTTCAAGTGGGGAAATAGATATTATGGAGAATGTAGGTTATAAACCTGATACAATTTATGGGTCACTTCATACAAAATCATATTATTTTAGAATTAATACACAAAAAACAAAGGGAGTAGCTATTCCTGATAATCATACAGCATTTCATGTATATGCAATAGAATGGGATGCGGAACAGATTAGTCTTATTGTGGACGATAAGAAGTATCTGAGTTTTAATAATGAACATAAGACATTTAAAGAATGGCCTTTCGATAAACGTTTTCATATCTTATTGAATATTGCTGTGGGAGGTGATTGGGGCGGACAGAAAGGTATCGATGATCGTATCTTTCCACAGCGGATGGATGTCGATTATGTAAGGGTATACCAAAAAATAGAAGCCCATCAATAAAAACAGATAATTATCGAAATTTCAATAGGAGTGGGGGACTCCTTTTTGAATCGATCAATCAAAAAAGGTATAAAGAAAGACGAAATGAGTCTCTTTACACCTTTTTTTTTATTTTTCATTTTCAATTTATTTCTTTTCGATTTAACTTCGCAAAATATCAATTCATTTACTGTAAAAGCATGATACCCAATCCCGGTCAAACCATGTTAAACTTTGCCAGTTTCATTATTATGCTGGGAGTTGTGCAAGGAACCATTCTTATGATTATCTATTTCATGCAACGAACCTGGAAAGGAATTTATTCTGGTCTTCTCTTTTTGTCGTTTACCCTCATTATTGCCGAGATCTTTTTGAACAGAACAGGATACATGTATTCTATGATTTGGTTGGTCGATTTTTCTGAACCATTTCAATTTGCCATAGCTCCACTTACCTACTTAATCATTCGACATATTGATACTAAGTCTTCTATAAAATATATATGGGCACATTTTATTCCTTTATTTCTGTATATCCTTTATTTTATTCCATTTTATCTGGCTCCCGACGATTATAAATTTCATAGTTATTATTTCATACATCATACCGAAGCCTGGCATACCATTGGTAATTATTCATTTTATCATTATTATGGTATTATTAGAGACTTTCAGCTTCAGATCTGTGTTTTACAGATGACTATTTATATGGTTTTAAATTTTCAATTAATCAGAAAGTTTAAAGAATCTGAAATAATTAGTGGCATTGCTAAAAATAAAGAGGAGTTGAAATGGTGGTTTCTGTTCAACTGTTTGCTGATTCTATTTATGCTAGTCGTTATAGCTATTAAATATATTTTTGTGCATGATCTGGGCGATCATATCATTGCCGCCTTTTTAACTTTCGTTATATATCTTAATACCATTCGCGAATTAACAAAATCAATTATTTCATCGAAACAACAAGTAGAGACTGAGCCTAAAAAGTATAATAACTCCGGAGTAAAGGAGGATAAAAAACAAGAGATATTAGAAAAATTGGTGAAGTTGATGGAAGAAGAGCAGATGTATACTGATAGCTTGATTTCATTAGCCCGAATAGGAAAAAGGATTTCCGAACCTCCTTATGTTGTCTCACAGATAATCAATGAAAAATTGAGCTTGACATTCTATGACTGGGTTGCTCTTTATCGGGTTGAAGCCGCTAAGGCCATATTGCAAAATGTTGAAAATAATAAGT
Source organism: Bacteroidota bacterium (assembly GCA_013390605.1). Taxonomy (GTDB): domain Bacteria; phylum Bacteroidota; class Bacteroidia; order Bacteroidales; family Cfx3-03; genus Cfx3-03. Next base: position 1,297,130 of record JACAUB010000001.1, read on the forward strand.
TAACAATAGAAGAGATAGCCGAAAACGTTGGTTATAATTCGAAATCTGCATTTAATAAAGCTTTCAAAAAGTTTACTTCACAAACTCCTTCCGAGTTTCGCATAAAGTAAGTTCAACAGTGTTCTCATTTGTAAATACACACGTTTTTTCTGATGAATAAATACAACCCCATTCTAAACAGATTCATTATCTCCTAACCTTGTGATTTAGTTTTGTGCAAAATAATTTTAAACCACTAAATCACACATTATGAAAAGAATCTATTTTATTGATTGGATGCGCATCATTGCAATACTTGTTGTCTTTCTGTTTCACAATGCTCGTTTCTACGATCCTCTGTTCTGGCATGTGAAGAATCCTACTACTTCTGAGGCTGTTCTTCCCTTTATTGGTTTTATTAATATCTGGATAATGCCCCTATTCTTTTTGCTGTCGGGTGCATCAGCAACCTTTTCTCTGAATAAGCCTTTTGGAAAGTATGTGTTTGATAAAGTAAAAAGGTTAGGTATACCTTATCTATTAGGCGTATTGGTGCTGATACCCCCACAAAAATATCTTGAAGCTATTACGCAACATCATTATATTGGGAGCTTCATCCAGTTTCTGAGATACTACTTTAGTGGGGGAATCTTTAATTATCCATTTGGATTTAGTTTTGCATGGTTAGGGCTCATTTCGTATCATCTTTGGTTTTTGGCCCACCTGTTTTTTATCTCTATAATACTGTTTCCTATCATGCAATATGTAAAGAACCATAAAGAAAAAATTATTAAAAAAATTAATGCAATATTGCAACTGCCTGCAGGTGTATTGCTTCTATTTATTCCTGCTGCCATTGTACGTGTTTTATTAAAGAAAAGCTTTCCACAATATACAGATTGGGCAGACTTCTTCCTTTATGCGGTTTATTTCTTTAACGGATTTCTCCTTTTACTCCATGTCGATTTCAGAAAGCGAATCATTAACAGTATCAAGCCAGCTTTGATAATTGGAGTATTATTTTTTATTGTCTATTTATTATCGTTTGGAATGAAAGGCACTCTGTTAAATCATCTGTTTCAGGATAATAGTCAGTTTGGATATTATATTTTTCAGGAGAGTGCAGGCGCGCTTACAACCTGGTCATGGTTAGTCGTGTTATTGGGTTTGGGTATCATTTATTTAGATAAAGAGTCTACATGGTGCCATCTATTAAACGAAGCCGTATTGCCTTTTTATTGTCTACATCAAACAATCATTCTAATCATTGGTTATTTTATTGTTCAACTTGATTCGAATATGTGGTCGAAGTTTTTCATTATTGCTACAACCTCCTTTTTAATTACGAATGTAATCTATTTCCTTACTATAAAACCTTTTAAGCCATTACGTTTTTTGTTTGGAATGAAATCATGATTTATCATTTGATTCATTTAAATTATTAAACGATTTTATCCTTTTTGATGTTATCTCTTTTTATCGGGCATTAAAAAATGAACCTTTAAAAAGTATATTTTAAAATTTTGTACATACTTTTGACTTTGATTTATGAGCTTAAAATTAAATAAATATTGAGAATATTGTTAAAAAATGAGTTTTAAACCCTGAAAAGTGTAAAAAAAATAAAATTATACAAATAAAACAGGGGGTAGTCTTGAAAATATATTATTTTTGCATCAGAAACGTTCAAATCAAAATTTAGGGTATGGCAACTTTGAGATTTAAAGCACTAGAAGAAACATTAAAAAGAAAACCGGTTGATGTAACTGCTCCCGGCGCAAATGTTTCTGATTATTTCGGAATGTATGTTTTCGACAGACAGAAAATGGAAAAGCATCTCCCAAAAGAGGCTTTCAAAGCTGTTGTTGGAGCTATTGACAATGGTGCTCGTATTGATCTGAAAATAGCAGATCAGATTGCAATGGGTATGAAGACTTGGGCTATGAACCTGGGTGCAACTCACTACACACACTGGTTTCAACCTTTAACTGAAGGTACTGCAGAAAAACATGATACTTTTGCTGAACCAAACGGGACTGGAAGTGCTATTGAAGTTTTCTCAGGAAAGCTTTTAGTACAACAAGAACCTGATGCATCAAGTTTTCCTAGTGGTGGTATCCGTAATACTTTTGAAGCTCGCGGATATACAGCATGGGATCCTTCATCACCTGCTTTCGTTTTAGACGATACACTGATTATTCCTACTATTTTTATTTCGTACACAGGTGAAGCCTTAGATTATAAAACCCCTCTTTTAAAAGCGCTTCATTATCTTGATAAAGCAGCTGTTGAAGTATGTCAGTATTTTGATAAAGACGTTACGAAGGTTAATAGTAACCTTGGGTGGGAACAAGAATACTTTCTGGTTGACGAAGCTATTTATAATGCTCGTCCTGATTTAGTTTTGACTGATCGTACCCTTATGGGACACGCCTCAGCAAAGAACCAACAGTTGGAAGACCAGTATTTTGGTCAGATTCCTCGCCGTGTTATTGCTTTCATGAAAGATCTTGAGTTCGAATCATATAAATTAGGTATACCGGTTAAAACTCGTCACAACGAGGTTGCTCCTAATCAGTTCGAGCTTGCTCCTATTTATGAAGAAACCAATTTGGCTAATGATCATAATCTTTTGATTATGATGATTATGCGTATTGTTGCTCGTCGTCATAACTTCAAAGTAATTCTTCACGAAAAACCATTTGCAGGTATTAACGGATCAGGTAAGCATAACAACTGGTCAGTTTCAACTAATACTGGTGTTAATCTACTTTCACCAGGTAAAACGCCAAAGTCGAATTTACAATTCCTTACTTTCCTTGTAAATACACTTGCTGCTGTTTATAAACATAATGCACTATTAAAGGCATCTATTGCATCTTCAGGAAACCAACACCGTTTAGGGGCTAACGAAGCTCCTCCTGCAATTATCTCAGCGTTCCTTGGCCGTCAGTTGACTAAAATGCTCGACGAAATTGAGACAAGAGTAACTGAAGAAAAAATGTCGCCAGAAGAAAAGACCGCTATCAAACTTGATATTGGTAAGATTCCTGAAATTCTTCTTGACAATACCGATCGTAATCGTACATCTGCTTTTGCCTTTACTGGAAACCGTTTTGAGTTTCGTGCAGTAGGTTCATCTGCAAACTGTGCTTCTCCAATGATCGCATTAAATACTGCTTTAGCTGTTCAATTAGTTGATTTCAAAACTGAAGTAGATGTAATTATTGAAAAGGGTGTTAAAAAAGACGAAGCAATTCTCCAGGTTCTTCGTAAATTGATTAAACAATCTAAGCCCATCCGTTTTGACGGTAATGGTTATAGTGATGAGTGGAAGGTTGAAGCTGAAAAGCGTGGACTAGATTGCGAATCATGTGTGCCACTTATTTATGATGCATATGTATCAGAGCAATCGAGAGAGTTGTTCAAGCGTGCTAAAGTATATAACGACAGAGAAATGGAAGCACGTACAGAAGTTCGTTACGAACTGTATGTGAAGAAAGTTCAGATTGAAGCACGTGTTTTGGGTGATTTAGCTATGAATCATATTCTTCCAACTGTTCTTGAATATCAGACCATGTTGATTAGCAATGCTCAAGGATTAAAGAATCTTTACTCTGCTGAAGATTTTAAAGTACTTGCTTCACGTCGTTTAGAACTGATTAAGGAGATTTCAGAACGCGTTGATATCATCGAGAATAAAGTAAATGAAATGGTTGAAGCCCGTAAGTTGGCTAATAACATTGAAGTTGAACGCGAAAAGGCATTAGCTTACGCTAACGTTATTTTCCCATTCTTCGATGAAATTCGCTACCATATCGACAAACTCGAATTGATTGTTGACAACGAAAAATGGCCTCTCCCAAAATATCGTGAGCTATTATTTATCAGATAAGCTCCTTCTCTAATAGAACGCAAACACAAACACAATAAGAGACCCCCCCAGAAACAACTTTAAGTTGTTGACGAGGGGTTTCTGATTTTAGTAAATTATCCTTATACTTGTGATGATAGGATAACTGGGAGATATCTGTGGTAATACTTACCTATGACTCTCATCGCACCTATTGTCACTACAGGGTCGATACAGGGTTGTTACAATCCTACTCCGTCTTCTATAAACGTATCAGGTACCTATCAAAGATATATTTGACCCTATATTAAGGATACCAGCGATGAGGGTCATAGGTAATTAAAGGTAAGTTAAAGGAGAATAATAGATACAGAAAAGGCTTGTCTTATGACAAGCCTTTTCTGTATCTATTTATAAATATAATATTGATAATCTTTAATTTATGATAATATTAGTCAATATCAGTATATGCAATTTCGTTGTGCATTGTTTCATCAAGTCCTAATGACTCTTCTTGTTTCGTTGCACGCATACCTATTGTTTTATCTACTATCTTATAAAGAATGAACGTCATAACGCCTGAAAATGCAATTGTAACACCTACAGCCGTCAACTGAACAACAAGTTGATGTGCATTTCCATAAAGTAATCCACTATATGATGATTGAACTAGCGGAGTTGCAAATACACCGGTTAAGATAGCTCCGATAATACCGCCAATGCCGTGTACACCAAAAGCATCCAATGAATCATCATAACCAAAGCGTGATTTAACTGAAGCTACCATATAAAAACATACCAACGAAACAATAATACCAATTACCAGAGCCCCGGTTAGATCTACAAATCCTGCTGCGGGAGTAATTGCAACCAGACCAGCTACTGCACCTGTGGAGATACCAACAAGTGTTGATTTGCGTTCGATGCAGAAATCAATAACAGCCCATGTCAGTGCTGCTGCTGCTGCTGCAACATGTGTTGCAAGGAATGCACTAACCGATAAGCCATCGGCTGCAAGTGCACTACCTGCATTAAAACCATACCAGCCAAACCATAGTAATGCGGCACCAACAACTACAAAGGGAATATTGTGTGGAGGAATGGCGTGACCCCTGTAATCTTTGCGTTTACCTAACATTAACGCCATTACAAGTGCTGCAATACCTGCATTGATGTGTACAACAGTACCACCGGCAAAGTCTAGCGCACCTAATTTGAATAACCAACCATCAGCACTCCAAACCCAATGTGCTACCGGATTGTATACAAAGATTGACCAAAGGAGTGTGAATACTACGAAACCTTTAAAATTAATACGTTCAGCAAAAGCACCAATAATCAATGCAGGGGTTATTACGGCAAACATACATTGGAATAACACAAAAAGAATATGAGGAATACGGTCGTTAGCTTGCGAAATGAAGTAAGGACTAACATCATTGATGCCAATATTGTGTAAGAATGCCCAATGGAAGCCACCAATATAAGGCGCTAATGCTCCGGTTGTGCTTCCAAATGAAAGACTATAACCTACTGTTACCCATTCAATACTAATCATAGCCATTATGATGAAACATTGCATCAGGATGCTTAAAACGTTTTTGCGGCGAACCAGACCACCATAAAAGAGAGCCAAACCAGGAATGGTCATCAGCATTACTAATGCTGTGGCAACAATAATCCATGCAGTATTACCAAAATCAATGTGTGGTACAACCTTTGCAGCTGTTTCTTGTGCTGCCGCGGGCAGTATGGAAGCTGCCATTATCAATATTATTGCAAAAATACTTTTTTTCATCGCTTTTAAATTTAAATCAACCATTAAATGCCTTTATTCTAAATCATTACTTGTTAGCATCTCTATTAATAGAGAGATTCAGGTCCGCTTTGACCATTACGAATACGGAAAGTTTCTTCAATAGTTGAAACGAAAATTTTACCATCTCCTAATTCACCGGTCCATGCAGCATCCATAATCGCTTTAATGGTTTTATCCAGGTTTTGGTCACGAACGACGATAGAGAGCATGCGGCGTTGAATATAGCTCGATTCGAACATCTGTCCACGAACCACCATGTCTTCTCTTTCTTTACCTGCTCCTGTGATATCCCAATATGAGAACCACTGGATGTCAATCTCGTGAAGCGCCTCTTTTACTTCCTCGAATTTAGCTTTGCGAATAATTGCTTCGATTTTTTTCATGGCCTTATTTGTTTTTTATTGATAAAATAATCAGCGTATTATTTTTTATTGATGGCGTATTCTTTCAAATATTCTTTTTTCAGTTTCTTTTTTAGTATTGTACCTTAAATTAAGGTTGGGTTTAGACGTGAAATGATATGCTTTGAGGGTAGCAATATTAGTTTATTCAGTAACTCATTTATAAAATGAGAAAGAAAACTTAAAAACTTAATAAATAAGTGCAGTTTTCTATTTTTATTGATTATGACACAAAAATAATATAAATATTGTTATATTGGTATAAAAAATAGGGTGTTTTGTAAAAAAAACTACTTTATTTATAATTGTTAGTGTTTATATTGGGGTGTGTATTGAAAAAAAATAAAACTATCTTTATGAGATACTTTTTAAAATAATGAATAGTTGAATCTAAAATATTATCAGAATTAAGTCTAAAGTGTGATGAGTGAAAAATGGACGGATAGAGAAATAAGATTTCTTTTTCGGTAAAGCTAAATAAGGAGAAGTGCTGAATAACTACGACTAGTCCTGTTAACAAAAGAAAATGGTTGAATTCTTATAGAAGGGGATGATATAGTATTATGATTTGGGTCTGAATATTTTTATCTACAGATTTTTTTGCTGAAACATGTAGGCTTTGATGTTAAATGATAAACCCTTGTTTGCTTTTTAATAGAGGGAATCGGGACCTTTTTGTCCATTGCGGATTCGGTATGTCTCTTCAATGGTTGAAACAAAGATTTTTCCATCACCTAATTCACCGGTCCAAGCAGCGTCCATAATTGCTTTGATGGTTTTTTCAAGATTCTGATCACGAACCACAATAGAAAGCATTCTTCGTTGAATATAGCTCGATTGAAACAACTGTCCACGGACAACCATATCTTCTCGTTCTTTTCCTGCTCCGGTGATATCCCAATAAGAGAACCATTGGATATCGGCTTCATGAAGCGCTTCTTTTACCTCTTCGAACTTTGATTTGCGAATAATTGCTTCAATCTTTTTCATGGTTTTGCTTCTTTAGATTAAATAATCAGCATATGATCTTCTCGGTAAAATAATATTTCTAATAAGCCTGTTAAAGTAATAGTATATTGTTTTCTAATAGATTATTACAAATATATAACAAACGAGTGGAATCTTAGTTGTTTTATTAAAAAAACAAGGTAACAGAAACAACAAATTCTCATTTATTGTCGCCATTACCTTGTAGATATATGCAATTATCAGGAAGAGAAAATTATAAAAACCTGATAAAACGATTAATCTTTAATGTATAAAGAATCATCTCCCTTCTCTCTTGTGCGTATTCGATACGAATCTTCGACAGGAATCACAAAAATTTTCCCATCTCCAACAGCACCCGTATATGCAGTATCCAATAAACAATCTATGGTTTTCTGGACATTTATATCTCTTACAACAATTGAAAGTGTTCTACGTGAAATGAATTCGGTATCATCTGATGTGCCTCTGTATGACCCTTTTCTTTTCTTTTCATTGCCAACACCAACTGTGTCGCAATAGGAAAAGAAATCAATATCAATTGCATGCAATGCCTCTTTTACTTCCTGGAACTTAGAGACTCTTATTATGGCTTCGATTTTTTTCATGTCGTTTAAAATTAAATTATTACCATTTAAATTTAATATTTTTATTTTGAAGGTTGTGTTTCTTTTTTCAAAACAATTTACTTTTGGAAAATAGAAACACTATCTTTTTTTCAGTTTTATAAAAATATCTTGTCAGAAGCAGTTTTAATTAATCATGATAAGCTTCTGCACCATGTTCCCAAACATCAATGCCGCCATGTCCAATTTCTCCTTCAGGTTCAACACGTAGTTTAAATGGATAAGGTAATTTCATAACAGCATACATTACAATAAACGATACAATTAATGTGGCTATTGTAATCGTAAAACTACCAATAGCTTGTGCTTTTAGCACATCAAAGCCTCCTCCGTAGAAGAGTCCTTTAACTGGGGCAGAGTTATCAGCGCCCATTGGACCCGTAGCACCGTATTCGCCACTTGCAAATAAACCTAATGATAATGTTCCCCAGATACCAGCGAAACCATGTACAGAAACTGCACCAACGGGATCGTCAATTCTAAGATATTCAAGTAGGTAAACGCCACCAAATACAATAACACCTGCGATAGCTCCAAGAATTACAGATCCTAAAGGTGATACCCAGTAACAAGGGGCCGTAATGGCTACAAGTCCTGCTAACATACCGTTAAGCGTAAATCCTGTATCAAATTTCCCTTTGAAGGGTCCAAGCCATAAGGCGCATAACATGGCCGCCAACGATCCTGTACAGGCTGCTAGTGTTGTATTAGCAGCTACACGACCAATTCCCTGTATGTCCATTCCTGAAAGTGTACTGCCAGGGTTAAATCCATACCAGCCAAACCATAACAGGAATGCACCGATTGTAGCTAGCGGTAAACTATGTGCAGCAGGTAGGCCCCCCTTTTCTTTGTTATCACGTAAAAATACACGTCCTATACGGGGACCCAATACAACTGCACCTGCTAAAGAAACCATTCCACCAATGGTGTGAACGACTGAAGAGCCCGCAAAGTCACGGAATCCCTGTCCTAATGTAGGTAGGAAGTGACCAGGTGTTCCCATTAATGCTAAGAATCCGTCTGGTCCCCAAGCCCAATGTCCAATGATAGGATAGATAAATGCGGTAACAAAAATACTGTATATGATATCACCACGAAAACTGGTACGACCAATCATAGCACCTGAAGTAATGGTCGAAGCCGTATCTGCAAATGCAAACTGGAAGATCCAATGGGCTAATACTGCAACACCTGTTGCTTCATAAGTTGCGGGTATACCTTGTAAGAAAAACCAATGGTATCCTATAAAGCCGTTTCCATGACTAAACATGAATGCATAACCAATAGCCCAAAATGAGATACCACAAATTGCAGTGTCTAAAGCACATTCGACTAATATATTAACAGTTTCTTTTTTTCTGGCGAAACCTGCTTCGAGCATAACAAAACCCGCTTGCATTCCAAATACTAAAGCTGCAGCAACTAAAGTCCAGATTGTATTAATAGAGTTAATGACCGAGGTTTCATGAGGAGTGTAGGTTTCTGCTGCCATTGCCGGAGTACCTAAAATACCAGGCAATATCATCATTGCTAATAAGGCAATAAATAAACCGATTATTTTTCCGGCAAAAATTGCAAAACCTAGTTTCCAGTTCTTGGGCTTTGCCATGTTTTCACTCATTCGAGCGAAGAACTCACCCCTTCGGGTTTTAATTGCACTTAAATTCATAACTCATCTTTTTAAATTAGACACTTTATTTTAAATATACTTTTTGATAGTATTGTATCGGAGAACCAAAATGATTAATTCAACTCCAATTACAGACTATTTTTTTATTCTTGTAAATTCTTATTTATAGTGTTATTCCGAATACGAGGTAGATATTTGAAGTCTGTGGGTTTGCAATAATGGATGCCTTGAGTGGTAATTCAAATTTGTCAGTTAGCTTAATGGTTTTATAACCTGTAATGCCCATGTTAACAACGCCGAATGAAGTTCCATAAAGACCATTTGACGGAGTTAATCCCATAAAGGTGTCAAAATTAGAACCATTGCATTTAAAGGTATATCCTAGTTCAGCATATGTCGAATAGCGTAAATTGCCGTTGCTCTTTTGGTCTGCACCATAAAATACAGTTCCTAATAATAGACTTAGGGGTAAATTATCTCCACCTTTATATTGGACTGAACCTTCAATTAAATGTCCGGTTGTTGCTTTTTTGTAATTTAGATATTCAAAAGATTTTGTTACAGGAATACCATCTTTTGGAAAAAAGTAATCGGTAGCAATAAAAGTTATTGATTTAACCGCGTATTTAGCATATAGGTCTACTTCTGAATAAGTCCCCAATGTGCTCATGGCTCCCCAGTAACCTAACGTAAATCCACTTTTATGAGCATACTCGATATAGGGTTGTACACTTGGTGATGCGCCATAATCAAGACCTCTCCATACATATCTGCTCATTAGATCGGCTCCAATATTAATGGTTGATTTTTTTTCTTCCGGAGCTGTTGTTTGTGCATTAGCAGTGTTACCTAAAATTGTTAACACTAGAATTGCTGAATAAATTAGTCTTTTCATGGCTTTAAAGTTTTAGTTTAACATTATTTTTTTTATTGCTTATTATACGTTTATCATCTTTGTAGTATTTCTAGTTTTATTTTAAGATAGGTTATTAAAAATAGGGGGTGGCTTTGAAAACTTAATATTATTTGAAGTTACCCTCCCTGAAAAACAAACTTCGATACAAAAATAATATAAAAATATACGAATGCAATAAAAAAATAGGGGGTGTGTTTAAAAAAATACTATTTATTTGAATATTGTGTCTTTTATTTAGGGGGTATTCGTATAAAAAGTGTGTTTTTTGATATTAGATTGCTGGTTTTATTAATTGTATTTTGTTTTTGAGATGCGATTAAAAATAGAATGTTATATGTCTTTATTTCAGTATTATATAATCCGAACTATTTATTTTGATTAGAAATAGGTTTATTTTAAATTATAGCCAATCTTTATAAAAGTTAGAAAGTAATGATGGTTTTTGAGAAATTAATTTTAGTGTGGATAAATTCTACTATTTTTCTTAAATATATTTATGAAAATATATAATCACTCCTATTTTAGAGGAGTACTCTGAAAAAAATGATATTATTTTACTTTAAACTTTGGAATGTAATACGGATGACTGACTTCAGTTATTTATATATGGTTATCAATATATCTGGTGTTCGAAATCTAATATTTGTATTCGATAATAATAAACTATTGTGCTGTGAGCTTATATCTTTGGTAGTGCCCTAAAGCTATATAACGGAAATAAATAAGTCCCACCAGGCAGATAGTAGCACATACAAGGAATGCTGCACTGATGGATGAATGTTGTGAAATAAAACCAACAATAATCATTCCTAGTCCCATTCCTATATCGAGGGATGTATAAAGTGTTGAGTTTGCAGCTCCTCTTCGGTCCGAATCGGTCAAGTTATTTACCATAGTTTGGAATGTTGGGAATATAACACCATTTCCTATTCCTAAAATAATAGCTGAACCATAAAATCCTATTGAATTTTGAACAAAAGCTAAAAAGCAGAATCCAATGATTAACAGAGAAATACATATTGTTAATATATGTTGTGGGCCACTCCGGTCAAACATTTTACCCGAGCTAAACCGGGATAGTGCGATGCCTAATGCATAGACTAAAAAGAACCCTGAGCTATTTTTAATCCCTATTTCATGCCCATATAGCGCAATAAACGACATAAGTCCTCCATACGTAATCTGGATAATCGTTAGATTAAATGATGGCGTAACAGACCGTTTGTCGAACAGAGAGGATACTGTCATTGGCTTATGCTCTTTAATATTATTAGTTTGGGGATATTTAATAAGATAAGCACAAAGTAGAGCTATTAAACTAATACCGAATCCGGATAAGAAAAGGGCTGTATATCCCCAGTTATGCAAAATGAATAGTCCGACTAAAGGACCAATGGCCATTCCCATTGTAGCCGATAGTCCATAATACCCTATTCCCTCGCCTCGTTTAGCATCCGGAATCATGCCTACAGCGAGTATAGAACTGGATATTTGTACAATTCCCCAAGTGAAACCATGTGCAAAACGAAGGAAAAACATGAATAAAATAGTAAATGCAATAGCATAACCACAAAAGATGATAGCATATAATAGAAGTGCGGAAAGAAAGATAGTTTTTCGACCGAAGTTGTCGAGTGCAAAGCCGGTAAAGGGTCTGATAGTAACAGATGCAATAATGTATGACGACAAAACTAAACCTACTGTACTTTTTGATGCATGGAGTTCATGGCTAATATAAACAGGTAGCGTTGAGATAAGTGAGTAGTAAGTGACACACATTAAAAAGTTAGAAAGCGTGAGTAGGATAAATGCTTTATTCCAGATTTTCTCAATCATAACGAGTAACTAAAGAAAATATTTGAGTGTGCAAAGGTACACAAATATTTTTTAGTTGCTCGTTTTGAGTGCTATGCCGGATTCAATGATCAAAAGTAATAGCATCAATGTATTGATTGAAAGAAGAATATTTATTAATTTTCTTCCAGATTCCTATAGAACTGCTCAACAATTTCATTCGCTTGTTCAAAATCATTGCTTGAAACGACAACTTTAATAGAACCCGTTCCTCCTGCATCTGTTTGCCATGGAGCTAATGAGCCATGAAACTCATCTTTAAGAAATGTTAGGATATTTGCACTTTCTAAGAGATTTTTCACTAAGCCGGCATCCCAAGCGTTCCCGGCAAATACTTCAATAAGTGTTGATTCATTAATGGCATTCATAATACAAAATAATTAAAAAATTATACAATGAGTTCGTGTTTTCTAAATAGAGATATCCAGCCACAGATTATCTTTATTTATACACAATCCCTTTTACTTCTAATCTTCTTCAGTTATAGTCTTAACAAAAGCTGCATGAACCGGTGCAGGACAATGGCTATTCTCACCTTTTACTGCAATCCATAATACTTCATTTAATTCAGCCTCAGGAGCTCTATCTTCATTGCTGAAGTCGAAAAGCTCACTTTTTTTAGACCATTTACTGATTACACTGTTCTTTTCTTCCAGATCAATATTGTTTGGTCGAGCCTTAAATACGGGATGGTTACTGACTTCGGAAAAGCATCTCCACATAGGGGTTGCAGCAGCATCATATTGACTCATTGGTGGTAGGCCAAGAATAAGTTCCAAGGTGCGTACCATTGACGCGGTAGAGTAGGGTGTATGATCGACAAATCCTTGTTTTACAAATCCACCGGCAACATAAGCTGTTGTCCGGTGAGCATCTACATGATCGGGGCCGTTTTGTGCATCGTCTTCTACTATAAAAACAGCACATTGGTTCCAGATTTTACTTTTGCTAAGGTGTTCTATAAACAGACCTACTGCCAAATCATTATCGGCAACGGCTGCAAGAGGTGTATGTTTACCAATTCGTAATCCTTCAGTATGATCGTTAATAAAACGGACGGTATTGAGTTGTGGTAATTCATTATTAGCTACTAACGAATCAAATTCTTTTCTCCATTGAGTAAACCTTGTTGTGTCGTGTACCGATTGATCCCAACCTGTAAAAGTTGGACAGAAATGGTTGCGTAACGAAGCAATATTGGGTTTATTCCCATTCATGAATTCACCATAAGTTCTGTATGATACTCCTTTCCGCTTGCAGTTATCCCAGATAAAGCCATTCTTATTGTTCGCTATTGCGCGGATGCCTTCTGCATCATAATTTCCTCCACGACTGCCATAACTTGTTGGCCACGTCTTTTCCAGATAGTCGGTTGCATAAGCACCTGCACACCAGTTATGACCATCAGCACTAACTTCTCCATCACAATAGAAGTTATCGAGTAAAACAAACTCACGTGCTAATGCATGCAGATTAGGCGTTACCTTTTCACCAAATATGGTGAGATTTTTATTTCCGTTTCCTTCAGTGATGTCTCCTAAAACCTGATCATAAGTTCTATTTTCTTTGATGACATAAAACACATATTTAATAGGAGAAATTGCACCTGTTTTATAAGGAATAGGATTCCCATCTTTCCCTTCCGTTATAATTTCCTTTTCTTTGGAATAGGGTGTGTTGTGATATACTGCTTGCGAGAATAGGGATAGTTGTTCATCCTTCGGAATGGGAATGATGCTTAATGAACCACGAAATAGCCCCCCAATGTATTGTACTTTCTGTTGAACAACCTGTCCATTTTTCTGATAATCTACTTTTTGTTTTCGGCTTAGAGGGTTGGGACCAAAGGGATTTGCTAATGATGATAACCCTTTGCCATTGGCAACGAACAATGTGTGTTTTATAACCCTTACACAGGTAGGATACCAGCCTACAGGAATAAAGCCTTTGCTTAAACTACTTCCAGGCTTTGTAACATTAAAAACAGCCAGACAATTATTGTCGGCATTGGCGATGAAAAGAGTTTTTTGATCTTCGCTCAGAGCAATACTATTGGTGGTAGATCCATTGAGTGCATTCGGAAAGAGTGCAGCATTTAAGGTTTCAACTACCTTCTGATTCTTTGTGTTGATTACAGAAACAGAATTATCGTTGCTGTTTGCTACAAATAGAAATTCTCCATTACGGGTTAAACAAAGATCATTAGGGTTATCGCCCACATCAATGGATCCAGAAAACAGTTGTTTTTTAGTATCGAATATCCTGACTTTATCACATCCCCAACACGAAATATAGAGTGTATTGGCATCCGGTGAGAGAATACAAGTATAACCTTCACCACCTAAATCATGTTTTGCGATTACTTTTTTTGTCAAAAGGTCGGCAACATAAAGTGAATTATCATCTTTCGTTACTACATATAATATATGGTGCTTATCATCGATTGTAATTCCTGCTACACCAATATTTGTTGGCCACGGTTTGCCAAGCCTGATGGTGTCGACAGGAGATAATTTATTTTCTTTAATAGCAAAATGTACAATGAAGTTATTATACCCCCCAGAAGCGTAAAGTGATTTTTCGTCAGAAGAGAATGCTAGTCCTAACCAGGATTTACCCATTGTAACAGAATCGAGTAATTGATGGCTATTTGCATCAAATAATTCAATTGATTGATCACTTTCACCATTGTTGGTTACAGCCAATAATTTCTTAGATGGAGAAACTGCAATATTAAGAGGTAAATCACCTAAATTTATCTGTTTCCCGCTGGGTGTAAGACTCCAACCGTTGGATAGCGTTATCCGGTTTGATTCAATCTCTTGTAATGATTGAGCCCCCGATTTGTAGGGTATTAATCCTGCAATGAGGATTGATAATGTTAAGATATAACTGGATTTATTTAGTGCTTTCATTAGATTATTTAATAAACTAAAGAGGGTTTAATTTCCAAATGCTAAGATAACTATAACAAATGGAAATAATATAAATTAATTGTTATGTTTTTTTAAAAATATTGAAAGGTTAACCATTATTTTTGAGGTGTTATGTTTTTTAACAATGTTAATTTAATATAAATGCTGTTTTTTTAGGGTGCAAGGCTGTAAAAGATACTCTTTTCATCAAATTAGCATTATGCAAAAAAACACGGAGAGGTTTACCACAGATAATTATTAAACTATTCACTATTTTACCTGTTACAGTTATGTTGAAAATTTAATTAATAACATCTTTTGTAGTTCGTTTTTTATCGACTACAATTAAAAATAATTGAGACAATGAAAGTGGAAATTTGGAGTGACGTAGTTTGTCCGTTTTGCTATTTGGGTAAGAAAAAGTTTGAAAATGCATTGGCACAGTTTGAATATAAAGATCAGGTTGAGGTAATATGGCATAGCTTTCAATTAGACCCCAATAGTCATTATCAACCTGGTGTAACTATTACTGATTATTTAGTTGAACATAAGGGATATGGTGTTGAAGATGTCAAGGAAATGAATAGCGAACTAAAAGATAGAGGAGCAGCTGTGGGGCTTACGTTTAATTTTGAAAAGGCACTGCCTGCAAATACTTTTGATGCGCATCGTGTTATCCATCTCGCTGGTATTAATCAGTTGCAAAATGAAGCTGAGGAACGTTTATTCAAGGCCTATTTTACCGAAGGACAGAATATAGAGGATAAAGAAACACTTGCAAAAATTGCTAATGAGATCGGTTTGTCAACAAATGATGTAGCAGACTTATTAGCTGGTGATCGATTTACAGATGAAGTGAAAAGAGATATCCATGATTCTAAGTCGCTTGGAATAAAAGGGGTTCCTTTCTTTTTGATCGACGAGAAATTTTCAGTTTCTGGTGCTCAGGAGTCAAATTATTTTTTGAGAGCACTTACAAAAGCATGGGTAGAGGAGGTGTAACATGTGTTATTATTAAATCTTTTTCGATTTAAAATACATTCGCATTACAACTTTTTTGAATTCCCGATAGATAATCAATTGTGCAAGTATTTCGTTTTCCGGCATGTCTGGGTTTTCTTCACGCGCTGTTTTTATGGTGATAGGTGATAAATCTATTTGGTATAACAAAGAGAGTAGACGTGGATAGTCACGATGAATTAATCGATCTATAATCGGACACATCTGATTAAACAGCTCTATGTATGCCCAATCTGAATTTCCTGTAAAATCAATAGGGAGGCCAAATAGTGCAAAATCTTTTGCTATCTGGCCAGCTGTCTTCTCTACAATATCTGCCTGATCTTTATAGGGTTCTATGGAGAAACTATCGAATATGGAGAGTTGTTTACTCAAGTGAAAAAATATATTAAGTTAAAAAAAATAACAAATCATTTATAATCGTATTGAGTAAGCGTTCTTATTTGAACTTCTGTTCAATGTGATTCAACGTAAGTTTTATCTGTGGATTTAACCGAAGATGCGCGGCTGTCTGTTCTGCACAGAAAACAGAACGGTGCTGCCCTCCAGTACATCCAAAGTTGATTTGAAGGTGTTCGAAGTTTTTAGAAAGATAGGTCGTTACACTATGATCAACGATGCCAAACACATGTTCCAGAAATATAGGCACCTCTGGCTGCTCCTGAAGAAACTGCTGAACCGGTAAATCCATTCCCGTCATCGACTTATATTGATCAATACGTCCTGGGTTATTTAATGCACGGCAATCAAATACAAATCCACCACCATTTCCTGAAGTATCTACCGGCAACCCTTTTCGGTATGAAAAGCTATTAACGGTTATGTGCAACTTTTTCCGTCCTGCTTGTTTAATCATAGGAGAGGCAATAACACTTTCCAGTACACGACTTAAAGCCGGAAAACGATCAGCCAGAGGATGATTCTTCAATAGCCATTCCATGTTTTGCAGTGCATAGGGTATACTCAGCAAAAAATGCTCTTTCTTTTCATAGAAGCCCCTAAAACCATAAGCTCCCATGGCTTGCATGATACGGATATAGACAAAAGTATAAAACTCTCTTCTAAACTTCTCTTCGTCTACTTTGATAATCTTGCTAAGGCAGGAGATATAATGCGTAAGTAGTTGTTCTCTTATGTCAACAGGTAAATCCGCTTTTGCATCATAAAGAAGTGAAGCCAAATCATATTGAAGTGCCCCACGACGACCACCCTGGAAATCAATAAACCATTGCCCACCTTCGTGTAACATGATATTGCGGCTCTGAAAGTCACGATACATGAAATAATCTTGTCCTACATTTAATAGATAGTCTGTAAAACGAATAAAGTCATCTTCCAGCTCTTGTTCATCAAATGGAATATTGGCCAGTTTAAGAAAATAATATTTGAAGTAATTGAGATCCCAGTTCATACTTTGACGATCGAATGCCTCTCGAGGATAACTATTTTTAAAATCTAATCCTTTAACGGTTTCAATCTGAAAGCGGGGAAGCCAACCAACAACCTCTCGATAGATGTCGAGCAATTCATTTGGAAAATCATCATCTTCTCTCAACAAAACAAGCTGTTTGAAGAGTGTCAAGTCGCCCAGATCCTGTTGAAGATAACAATGGTTTGCCAGATCTTCCGCATAAATTTCAGGAACAGGTAATTGGATTTTACGAAAATGTTCTGCAAGATAGATAAACGCTCTGTTTTCTCTTTCATCAGGATTATAGGTTCCTATTGCACTGATGTTTCCAGATGAAATTCTATAATATTTGCGATTTGATCCGGAGGCTGCAACAGGAGTTATTTGATCGGGACTGCAACCCGACCACCTTGTGAATAAAGTATTAAGATGTTTTTCTATTTGCATAATTATTCTAGTTGTTTCTCTTACAAAAGTAAGGAAAATGTTATATAAATATAGGTATAATATTGATAGGAATAGGCTTAGTCGTTAGGAAAAAAAAGAAAAAGCTTATTCTCAGGGAAGAAGCTTTTTCTTTTTTTGAAACGAGCATGTTTTTCAAACACAAACACTGCAGTAAATTTAATTTGCGAGTTCCATCCGACCTATAAAGACAAATTATTTTCGAGTGAAATAAATGAAGTTATACTGATATTAGCTGTAAAAAGATTTACAATAGGAACTAAATCCTGGTAACTTTTTCAGTAGAACGTTTTGTCTTTAAATTGACCTTACTGCCTTCTGCTGGATAGCCAATAGAGATAATACAACCAATTTCAAAGTGATTTGGTAATCTTAAAATATCTTTAACATACGCACTGGAACTGGTATTCTCATTATGCATACGCTCTCTTAATTGAATCCAACAACTTCCAAGTCCAAGGTCGTGTGCAGTTAATTGAATGATTATTGCTGCAATAGAACAATCTTCAATCCACACATCGCTTTTTTCAGTGTTACCAGCAATTACAACAGCCATTGTTGCATTTGCTAAAAACGATGCCCCATTTGGTTTGGCCATACTTAATTGTTGTAAGACTTTTTTATCTGTTACGACAATAAATTCCCAGGGTTGTCGGTTTCTGGAACTAGGAGAAAGTAATGCCGCCTCAATGATCGTTTCAATTTTATCAGTTTCAACAGGTTGATCTGAATAATTGCGAATACTATGGCGTGAATAGAGTAGGTCAAGCATGATGTTATATTTCAAATTGAACACAAAACTAGTTAAAAAAATAAGGGATAGTAAAGTGTTAAATTGATTTTTTATTTAACCATATCGTGGGTAACTTCATTTGCTTTGTTGAATGAACCCTCTTCAAACCCTGTTATGTTATCAATAGTTGTTGTTGCAATCTGCGTTAAGGCATTATCTGTTAAGAACGCCTGATGTGCTGTGATCAATACATTTGGGAAGTTGACCAGACGAGAAATTTTATCATCACGAATCACAACCTCCGAAAGATCCTTATAAAAAATCTTCTCTTCCATTTCATATACGTCAATTCCAAGATATCCTAGGTGCTCATCTTTCAGAAACTCAATAGCGGCTTCCGTATCAATTAACTTACCACGACTGGTATTAATCAACATAACACCCTTCTTCATCTTATTTAATGATTCCCTGTTAATCATGTGATGGGTGTCTGGAGTAAGCGGACAGTGTAAAGAGATAATATCAGCCTTAGTGAACAATTCATCCTGACTCATATATTCTACTCCTTTTTCGATTAGTTCCTTGTTCTGGTAACTATCGAATGCAATGATTTTGCAACCAAATCCTAACATTATATTTGCCAGCGCTGCACCAATACGACCAGTACCTATGATACCTACTGTTTTACCAAATAAATCGTAGCCAATTAACCTGTCGAGTGAAAAGTTTCCATCACGAACACGATTGTACGCTTTGTGTGTTTTACGTGACAGGGTAAGAATTAGTGCTGCTGCATGTTCTGCAATGGCTTGGGGCGAATAGGCAGGAACTCTTAATACGGTTATGTTATGATTTGCTGCTGTTTCAATATCTATGTTATTAAACCCGGCACAGCGTAAAACAATTAGTTTAACTCCTATTTTGTCTAAATCCTCAATTACTTCCTTTGAAACATTGTCGTTTACAAATGCACAAACCGCATCGAATCCTTCGGCAAGTACAACATTTCTTGCCTTTAAAGAAGATTCAAAAAAGACAAGGTCATGTTTTCCGGCATTGGCTTGTTCCAGATATTCTTTGTCGTAACTCTTTGTGCTAAATACTGCAGTTCTCATTATAATAATTTTTGTTAATAAATTCAGCATATAGGTGATGCTATACCTGAATAGACAACTATTGTGCCTTTTTGTTGATTATTAGTATAAAATAAACTTATTTAGACTAATTCGTTATATTATTTATAGTAATACCCTCATTATTTCACATAATTGATGGCAGAATGGCAGATATTAATCATATTTCTTTTAAATAATGATGAAACTATACATTATTATCGATTTACAATGTGTGTAATATTCTAACACTGTACTGAAATAGTACATGTGGTATTGTGCGTATCTGTTCAATCCTGTGACAATACCGCACTGTGTATATTTATTCCGAATTATTAATAGTCTTGAAACTAGTAAATTATATTTTGTGGCATGCTTATTGGCTAAGGAGATGCGTATTGTTAATGAAATAACAACAAGTTTGATTTTGAAATATAATAAATAATCCGAAACCAATCACTCATAAATATACCATGAAATCAGCAAAAAAATCAAGTGTGAAAGTATGCGTAGGAACCTATTGCTACGTTATGGGAGGCTCTAAACTAAATAATTTAAAGAGTCAGTTACCCGATGATTTAAAAGACGAAGTCTATGTAGAGGCTTCAGTTTGTCTTGGTTGTGATAAGTTAGGTTCAGAACCCAAACCACCTTATGCCGAAGTCAACGGCAAATTAATGCCTCAGGCAACATTAGAAAAAATTATAGCAGCGTTAAGAGCTGACCTACAAAATTAGTCATTGTATTCATTGAATGTGTAATTTATAACACCTAAGATTATGAAAGAGAACACGAAAGGCGTCGCACAGGAGAGTGGTGAGACAAAGAAAGAAGAGACGAAGAAAGTAGTTCTTCAGGAAGTAAAACCTGGCTTCAGTACCGATATTCAGGAGTTGGAAGATTTAATTAGTAGAGTACATGATGCACAAAAAATTTATCGTACCTACAGTCAGGAACAGGTTGATGAGATTTTCCGTAAGGCCGCTTTTGCTGCTGCGGGTAGTCGTATCAAGCTGGCTAAAATGGCTGTTGCTGAAACCGGTATGGGTGTTGTTGAAGATAAGGTGATCAAGAACCATTTTGCATCAGAATTTATCTACAACAAATACAAAGACGAAAAGACTTGTGGTATCATAGAAGAAGATCTCTCGGCGGGTATTCGTAAAATTGCAGAACCTATTGGGGTTATTGCCGGTATTGTTCCTACTACTAATCCTACTTCTACTGCCATATTCAAAGCATTAATCAGTTTAAAGACACGTAATGGAATTATCTTCTCTCCACACCCTCGTGCTGCTAAAAGCACTATCGCTGCTGCCAAGATTATTCTAGATGCTGCTGTTGAAGCAGGTGCTCCAAAAGACATTATCAGTTGGATTGAAGTTCCAACAATTGAGAAATCACAACACTTAATGCACCATAAGGGAATCAGCTTGATTCTGGCTACCGGTGGTCCCGGAATGGTTAAAGCTGCCTATTCTTCAGGTGTTCCAGCCATAGGTGTGGGTGCCGGTAACACTCCTGCTATCATTGACGAAACGGCTCACCTGAAAATGGCAGTTAACTCTGTATTAATGAGTAAGACTTTCGATAATGGAATGATCTGTGCTTCTGAACAAAGTGTTGTTGTTGTTGAAGAGGTTTATGATGCAGTTCGTCAGGAATTTGCTGAAAGTGGTGGCTACTTCCTCAATGCAGATGAGAAAGATAAAGTTGGAAAATTAATGATTGTTGATGGACATGTAAATGCTAAGGTTGTTGGTCAATATGCATGGAAAATTGCTGAGATGGCAGGCTTCTCGGTTCCTAAAACAACTAAGGTATTGATTGGTGAGGCTGAACGTATTGCTGATGACGAACCATTTTCTTATGAAAAACTTTCTCCAATTTTAGCTATGTATAAGGCTAAGAATTTCCAGGATGCCGAGCTAAAAGCGATCAAGCTGGTTCAGTTTGGTGGTATTGGTCATACTTCAGTTCTTTATACAGATCTTCGTAATACAGATAGAATTGAATCGTTCAGCTCATTATTAAAAACAGGACGTCTACTTGTTAATATGCCCGCATCACAAGGTGCTATTGGCGATATCTACAACTTCAAGTTAGATCCATCACTCACATTGGGTTGTGGTAGCTGGGGCGGTAACTCAGTAAGTGAAAACGTAGGTGTTAAACACCTATTGAATATTAAGACCAACGCTGAAAGGAGAGAAAATATGTTATGGTTGCAGATACCACCAAAAATATACTTCAAATATGGTTGTTTACCTGTTGCGCTAACCGATTTAGCCGGTCGTAAACGTGCCTTTATCATCACTGATAAACCAATCTACGATTTAGGATATACCGAGAAGGTAACCCGCGAATTAAAGAAGATGAACATAGACTTCAGTATCTTCTACGAAGTTGAACCAGATCCAACGTTGGCAAATGTAAAAAAAGGTCTTTCTTCGATGAATGCCTTCCAACCTGATGTGATCATCTCTTTGGGTGGTGGATCCGCAATGGATTGTGCTAAGATTATGTGGTTGATGTATGAGTATCCTGATACTCAGTTTGAAGGTCTTGCTCTACGTTTCATGGACATCCGTAAACGTATCTACCAATTCCCTGCACTTGGTCGCAAAGCCTACATGGTCGCCATTCCAACAACATCGGGTACCGGTTCTGAAGTAACACCATTTGCTGTAGTAACCGATGAGAAAACAGGAATTAAATATCCTATCGCCGACTATCAGTTGACTCCAAATATGGCTATTGTTGATCCTGAGTTTGTATTAACAATGCCTACAAAGCTCACTGCCTGGTCGGGTGTTGATGCCTTAACTCATGCACTTGAAGCAATGGTTTCTGTTTTTGCTACTGAGTTTACTATCCCTTATTCTCTGGAAGCCGGACGTATCCTCTTCAAATATCTTCCAACCTCATATAGAGAAGGAGCAAAGAATCTGAAGGCAAAAGAGAAAGTACATTATGCTTCTACAATGGCAGGTATTGCATTTGCTAATGCTTTTCTGGGTGTTTGCCACTCAATGGCCCACAAACTAGGTTCAGAGTTCCATATACCACACGGATTGGCTAATGCATTGATTATTTCACATGTCATTCGTTTCAATGCAACAAATACTCCTCGTAAACAGGCAACATTCCCACAATACAAATATCCTTTGGCAATAGAACGTTATGCTCGTTTTGCAACCTATTGTGGGTTCGAAGGCAATACTCCTGAAGATTTGGTTGAATCATTAATCGCGGGTATCGAGAAGTTAAAAGCTGAAGTAAACATTCCAAAATCAATTCGTGAGGCAGGTGTTGAAGCATCAGAATTCTATGCTCGTCTGGATGATTTAGCTGAATTAGCTTTTGATGATCAATGTACAGGAACCAATCCTCGTTATCCTTCCATAGAAGAGATTAAAGAGTTGTATATTAAAGCTTACGAAGGTAAGTAAATGAATACCGGCCTGTAAAAGGGTCACATACTAATCCTGGTAAAGGCTCTTTAATTCATTCACCAAGCCTGAGCCTTTATCGGGAGAAGTATTTTTTCTATTTGTGAATAATATTGAGGAGGTTATAATGGCATTTGTAAATAACACCATGATTATCCGTCGCGATCTGTTAACCCGGCTTGCAGAGCTTTTCAATGAGGAGAAGCTTAAAGATATTGATTCGGTGCCTTATGAAATTGGTCGACGAGCTCATCAAGATAGATGTTGTATCCACAAGGTGAGGGCAGTATCTAAATATAAAATGATGGGAATACTCGGTTTCGAGGTGGAGAATGAAGCTGATGAGCGTAGATTACTTGCTGATTATGCTGAAGAAGTGTTGGAAAGAACAGAGTCGCCTGATCGTATACTAACAGTTGTTGAAGAGGCTTGCACATCATGTGTGAAAGCAAATTATATAGTAACAAATCTTTGCAAGGGCTGTATTGCACAGTCGTGTAAGATGAATTGCCCGAAAGAAGCCGTATCACGTTCTGAGAATGGTCAAGCTATCATCGATCAGAAAAAGTGTGTGAGTTGTGGTATCTGTCAGAAATTATGCCCTTATCATGCAATCATTTATATGCCGGTACCATGTGAGGAATCGTGTCCGGTGGGTGCTATCAGCAAGAACGAAAAGGGTAAAGAGACTATTGATGAATCGAAGTGTATACTTTGTGGTAAATGTGTAAATGCTTGTCCATTTGGTTCTATCATGGAGGGTACACAGATGCTACAAGTCATGAAGGCTTTGAAGAACGGCGAGAAGTTAACAGCAATCGTAGCACCTGCACTTTTCGGTCAGTATAAATCATCTCCGGCACGTATCTTTGGTGCTATTAAGGAACTTGGTTTTGATCAGGTAGTTGATGTGGCCGAGGGTGCTGTAGATACAGCGCGTGCTGAATATAAAGAGTTTCAGCACAAACAGAGCGAAGGTTTGCCATTTATGACAACTTCATGTTGTCCTGCATGGACTGAAGCCGTTGATATTCATGCTCCTGAATTAAAGAAATATGTTTCAGATACACCATCTCCCATGGCTTTTACTGCTCAAAAGTGCAGAGAGCGTTACCCTGAAAACAAAACTGTTTTTATAGGCCCATGTATTGCAAAACGTCGTGAAGGAATGCGAAATCCTGATGTGGATTTTGTGATGACGTTTGAAGAGCTGGGTTGTTGGTTGAATGGATGGAAGATTGATGTCGACGAGTGTGACGAATATGGAAACTGGGATGCTGAGACAGGATTTGCTCGTGTTTTTGCAGTAAGCGGAGGTGTTACCAAATCGCTGATGACGTTGAATAATGTGGATGTGAAGAGTTATTTGGTAGATGGACTTACTAAAAAGCAGTTGAGGTTAATGAAGACGTTTGCTTCTAAAAAGGCCGCACCTGCACCCTTTATCGAAGTCATGTCGTGTCCTGGAGGATGTATTTGTGGCCCAGGTTCACATGAGTTCCCTGCAGAAGCTCAACGCAATCTTAATGAAATGCTTGCATCTGAAAATAAGATTTCTGGTTAATGTTTTATTGCATACTAAACAATTTGTTTTACTTCCTGAGTTGATTGGGTTAATGCCGGTAAGTGTTCTGGAAGGCTTGCCACACAAAGGCTCCTTAATTGGAGCCTTTGTTTTTTATACCATAATTTATATGGTTTTGATCTTTATTCTGTTTTGATCTTCATGCTAAGGCACTCTGATATTAATGAGACGATCGTCCTACGATGACTGCCTTATCCTAATCTAATCCTAATCATATTCTAATCTGACTCTATTCTGATTCTATTCATGCATTAGGAGTATGAAAAAATAAGTTTGGGATAATAAAAGAATGATTTTATAGTTGAGGCGGAAATGTCTCATCATCTTTAGACAGTTATTGGAAAATGATGGGTTACTCTTTTTGCAGATTAGGATTGACTTATAGACAAAAATTAGCTATCCTTTAATTTCCTGTAGTTTTATTAATGATTCCCACACCAATTAACCGATCGTAAACCTCGCCCGGTTTATGGTAGTAAACAAAGATTTGGTATTCATTTTGAGTATCAGAGAAGTCGCCTTCAGCCAGACTTGTTAATCCGGGCTTTTGAGGCTCCGGATAGTAGAGATACTGATAATCATAATATCCCTGTTTTAATAAGCCCTCTCCAATATATCCTTTTAGTGCAGGATTATAATGCATCAGAAACTCACTACCCTGAGCAAAATCAACCTGATGGTTGAACCGACCACTAACGACAAGTTTACCATGGGCAATAGGCATCGTTAATCCTAAAAAGAACTTTACCTTTACATATTCTCCCTCGGTATCCGTATTCTGGTAGTCGATTGTGTTAGGAATAAAGTTACCATTAACGTCTTTTTCAGAGATATAGTTCCCAAACGCTCTGGTCTTATCAGGAACAATAAGTGCATTACAGGTGTCTCCGGTGACGACAATACTCGAGACATGGTCCATTGCATTTCTGACACTAGAGGTATTAAACCTGCGGAATTCATTGCCTGCTTCAAAACTGTTCTCTCCCGTATCGTAGTCATAATCGAGTACGGACCCCATGATTTGTTTGGGCTTTAATCCGGAGATGGCATTATCCTCTCTGCCATTCTGTAAAATAGTCACTTTAACATTGCTTCGTGGGTCAATCAGATAACTGGCTGTGGATACTTTAAAATCTACCTCTTGTGATTTATCACGTTGTTCAACAGACGACGATTTTTTAACGGTTCCATTTATAGAAGCCATTGTCTCCACTACATAAATGCGATAAGTGAAAAGAACGTTATCAGGGCGACCATCTTCGTAGACCTTTAGCAGATAGTTTCCCGATCGGGTAAATTGCATCGATGTTCCCGGAAACTGAAAAGTATAATGTGTATAGGCCAGTCTGGTGCTAAAAGATGACTTAGAATTATTAATCCGATCTTCAGTCAGTCCGCTAAAGTATTCGTTGGGCCATAGACGCGATGGAGTCCAGTCATTATTGCAGTGTATTGCTGTATAAGCATATCTCATAATACTTCCTCTCAAATCGTCAAAGCTCACATTCAGTTGGCTTTGACTGTTGTTAAGTGTAAGCGTGGCAGGCGCAAAAGGATCGTTGGGATTATGTACCTCAACTGTTTTAATGAACTTATCAAGGATCCGGGTATAGCCGGTTTGTGATTGAGAAAACAGTTTAACGGATAGCAAAAGTGCTAATCCGAATAATAAGACCTTCTTTATTGTTGAAATATACATCGATTGAATTCTTCTAATTATGGGATAGATAAGCTGATTTTCAAAAATACAGTTTTATAGGATAAAAAGATAACTGATAATAACGATATTTGCACAAAATTATGGATCATGAAAAAAATTCTCTTATTCTCTTTCTTTCTAGGTATTGTGCTTAGTGCTTGTATGTTAAAGCAACCCAAATTAGTTAAATGTGGTGGCGAAGCACAAGGAACCTATTATGCAGTTACTTATGTGGACGATGAAGGACGCAACTTTCAGGATTCCATTGCTTTGATTTTAAAGAAGTTTGATACATCATGTTCTATCTATAAACCTAACTCCATCATCTCTCGTTTTAATAATAATGATCCTACGGCAAAGGCCGATCCATACTTTACTGAGGTATTCAATAAAGCCATGGAGGTTTCTGAGAAGTCGGGCGGTGCTTTTGATGTTACCGTTGGACAGCTTGTTCGTGCCTGGGGGTTTAGTATCAAGACTAAAATAAAGATGGATGATAGTAAGGTGGATAGTCTGAAAAAATATGTTGGATATAAAAAGGTTAAGCTTGTTGATGGAAAGATTATTAAAGAAAACCCCAATATTCAGCTTGATTTCAATGCTATAGCCCAAGGTTTTTCAACCGATGTGATATCACGTTTTCTTGAATCAAAAGGGATAAAAAATTATCTGATTGATGTTGGGGGAGAAGTTTTAGGAAAAGGAAAGAAGATAGATGGAACCAGATGGAGTGTGGGGATTGAAAAACCGGCTGCTGACAGCCTGCAACAACAACAACTTGAAGCAGTAGTTACGCTTAAAAACAGGGCCCTCTCTACTTCGGGTAACTATCGTGCATATTTTATAAAAGACGGCGTAAAGTATTCGCATACTATCGATCCGTTTACCGGCTATCCGGTACATCATACGCTGCTTGCCGTTTCAACATTAGCTGAAAACAGTATCACTGCTGATGCATATGGTACAGCATTTCTGGTAATGGGAATGGATAAGGCACTTGAGTTTTTAAAACACAACCCTGATCTGGAAGCTTATTTTATCTATTCTGATGACAAGGGACATATTAAAACAAAGTGTTCACCAGGATTTGCTAAAATTATCCAAGAACAGTTATAAAAATTTACAATGCGATAATGTGCTAATGTAGTCGGTACTCGACTTCTCATTAGCACATTACAACAAACTAAGTTGTCCGTTTTTATCCTGATGCCCGTAAGTCTTTTCAGCTAATCCAACATATCCTTTCTTAAAGAAAACAAACATTTCGTCCCTATCCAGCTTCATGTTTGAATAGATGTTTTTGTCGGTAGTCTTTCTGAATTTATTTACATATTTGGTGAGCTCACTAATATGAACCGGTTCGTTCATACTTTCGAGATATTCTCGTACGATATCTTTAATTGTACCTTTTCTGATATGTGTCCAGCTGTCGAGTGCATATGTACTGGTTTTACCAATGGCTATGACTCCTGGAATACTAAGAATAGTTGACCGTAGAGACTCAAGATTTGGAGGCATCTTAGGACTTTTTACTCTCAGGTCGCGTGCAATTTCAACTAATCTTAATGGCCGGTTGGCTGAAACCAGAATGTCCATAATGTATTCGGAAAGTCGAACCATTGTATTTCGTTCGAATACTATGTTGCTTCCTTCAAAAAGGACCTTAAACTCAAGTGTAGCTATCTTACGACAGATGAATTTAATTTTGTGGTATTGATCAGTCTTACAATCAACTAGTTTGAATTCTTTAAGGTAGTTATCAAAATTGAACTCATATCGTTTTTCAATACGAACGTTCGTTCTGGTTGACAAATCATTAAAGTATGCCTCGAAATTGAAGAATTCAGCATTTCGGGTATGGACGAGAAAATAATTTTGATATATCTCTTCAATATTCTGGAAAGTATAAAGTACTTTGCTATTGATTGTAGCAAAAGCAAATGCATAAAACTTAGGCGAGAAATTTAATTCTTCACCTTTATTAATATACTCGGCAGTACGTTGATCTATCAACAATAACTCTTTACGAGGGCGAATATTATAATTAAAGTATTCTTCGTATTCTCCGGCAAAGGAGGCTAGAGCATTTTCAACCCTATCCGGAATCTTTTGGGCAATCTGTCTAACCCGTTCACGTGTAATGCCATATTTATCTCCGATCGCCTGTAGGGTTAACTTTTTAGTACCCATGATGAATCCAAAATTGCGTTCGAATATATATTTCTCGCGTTCACTTAGCAGATGCTTTATGATTAAACCAATAAACTTAAAGAAAGGGAAAGCGTGAGCTAGAAAATAATATTTAAACGGTTCCATCTCTACTGATGGAATATTGAATTTAGTGAAACAATAATTCCGTAAAGTCTCAAACTTATTCTGATCATAAGGTAAGTCCAGATCACCTTTTTTAATTGAATATTTCTCTATATACTTTTCAGCCATCTCATTCAGCTGAATATTTGTTTTTAGACCGCAGTTCTTAAGGGAGAGAAAATTTCCATTTATTTGGTAGTAGTGAACGAGCTTATAAAGAGTGTCGAGCTCATTTTCTAAGGATACATTTTTGGTACGTTCAGTAAGATTTTCCAGATCTTTGAGTTCCTCAATGTGATAATTAATCAAACGTGCTGAATCTTCCACGGCTAAATAATTTAAATTCGTAAAGAATGATTGCAAATATAATAAAAATAAAAGGAAAAAGCCATTTAAAAGTTGTTAATTCTGATGCTTTTTTAGTGACCCTTTTATGATATTGTTTTGAAAATAAGATGCGCTATTGTTTTTACTGGTTTTATATGGAAGCTATTTCGAAATCATCTTATTTCGTCTAAATTCATAACAGATGATTGCATTTGCAATTGAGGCATTTAATGATTCGGCACCTCCAGATAGGGTATCGGCTTGAAATGAGGGTATAAATATTTTATCAGTAATATAAGGACGAATAGTTTCAGAAATTCCTCTCGACTCATTCCCAATAACAATAATTCCCGAATCAGAAAAATCCGTATTTAACATATTGGTACCATCGAGCAGTGCGCCATAAATCTTAACGGATCTATCCAACTCTTTAAACATTGTTTCAAGAGTCCGGTAACAAATGTTTACGCGAGCAATAGATCCCATTGTCGATTGGATTGTTTTAGGATTAAACAGATCAACCGTCTGCTCTGAGCAGACTATATATCTAAATCCAAACCAATCAGCAGTACGGATAATGGTTCCAAGGTTTCCTGGATCTTTGATGTCGTCGAGTACTAAAACCAGCTCTGATTTTGCAATAGCGGTATCGAAGACGGTGTTTCTGGTCTTTAGAGTGAGCAGACACGGAGAGGGCGTGGAGAGTGCTGTAATGCGCTCCATTTCACTCGTGGAGGCGATGTGCTTTTCGCCAGTAAAGTTAGCTGGCAGCAAATTGTTTTCAAACCATTCCTCGGTAGCATAAATACCGGTAGATTCGAAAGAACTGTTAAGTAGTTCCACAACAAGTTTAGTACCTTCGGCAATAAACTCTTTATGCAATTCTCTTTGCTTTTTCTGATGCAGAGAAGCGATATGTTTTATTTTGTTTTTCGACAGCATAGCTAAAAAAAATCCCGGTAAAAGTAACCTTTACCGGGATTCAAAAATAAAATAGTGTTGTTTATTCAGCGTAAACTTCAAATTTAATGCTAGCTGATACTTCTTTACCAAGATTGATCTTAGCAACGTATTCGCCTACTTCTTTTACTGATTCGCCGTCAATAATGATTTTCTTACGGTCAACTTCAATGTTGGCTTGTTCTTTCAATGCTTCAGCAATTTGAAGTGCATTAACAGAACCGTAAATTTTACCATTTTGAGCCGCTTTAGCACCAATACGAACGCTAACAGCTTCGATTGATTTAGCGATATCTTCTGCTTCAGTTTTTAGTTTAGCAGCCTTGAATGCGCGTTGTTTAACGTTTTCAGCAACAATTTTCTTGTTAGTTGCAGTCGCAAGAACAGCATATCCCTGAGGAATAAGATAGTTACGGGCGTAACCATTCGAAACGGTTACAATATCGTTGGCATAACCCAATTTGGTTACATCTTTTTTCAGAATAATTTCCATGGTTTATTACCCTCCCTTATTTAAGTAAGTCAGCTACGTATGGCATTAATGCTAGGTGACGAGCTCTTTTAACAGCTTGTGCAACCTTTCTTTGGAACTTAGTAGAAGTTCCGGTAAGACGACGAGGAAGAATTTTACCCTGCTCGTTTACAAATTTCAGAAGGAAATCAGCGTCTTTATAGTCGATATATTTAATACCACTTTTCTTGAAACGGCAATATTTCTTCTTTTTGATATCGACGGCAATCGGGGTCAAATATTTAATATCCGAATTGTTTTGTGCGGCCATTTTGATAATCTTTTGAAGTTAATTAAACGGTTGGATTGTTAGCTTTTGCAGCTTTAGCATTTCGCTTTTTCTCATTGTAAGCAACTGCGTGCTTATCGAGTGCTACTGTTAAGAAGCGAAGGATGCGCTCATCACGCTTAAATACCACCTCAAGCTCATTAATTACAGTGCCTGGAGCTTTAAATTCTATCAGTTGATAAAATCCAGTGCTTTTCTTTTGGATAGGGTAAGCAAGCTTACGCAAGCCCCAATTATCACTTAAGATAATCTCAGCTCCTTTATCCACAAGAATTTTCTCAAACTTGCTTACCGCTTCCTTCATCTGATCATCAGACAAAACGGGAGTCATAATGAAAACGGTTTCGTACTGTTTAGACATTTTGTTGTGTTTAAAATTAAAAAAAATAATTATTTTTAAAAGGACTGCAAAAGTAGCGCTTTTAAAATTAATTTCAAATGAGAAATTAATTTATTTTTCTGTTATTCAGTCTCTCTTCGTTTAGACTCTTATTATTTATCGTATTTCATTATTCTGATAAGTGATTATTCATCTAGCAGAGTAATAAATAAATTATCTGTAAAACAATTATTTATGATTAAAACTGTTTGTTTTCAAGTAGCGTAGAACAGATGAATTCAGCGGCCTTCCCATCTCCAAATATTTGTGGAAAGGTTGGGGCGGCATCGTTTAAATAATAGCTAACTGCTTCTGTAATACGTTGCATATCGGCATCAACTAATTTTCCGGCTCCTTGTTCTACTATCTCAACCCATTCAGTTTCGGGCCGCATAATGATACATGGTTTCATAAAGTAGTAGGCCTCCTTCTGAACGCCACCCGAATCTGTCATAACCATCTTTGCATTCTTTTCTAGTGCAATCATATCCAGAAATGATACAGGAGGAAGTAGAATAATTTTTTTATTCTTTATTACCTGTTGATACAATGCATTCGGAAGGTTTTTCTGCAATAATTTGGCTGTACGGGGATGGAGTGGTAGCACTACGGATAGATTGTGTTGCGCAACGACTGCACAGATAGCTTCAAATATTGAACTGAGTCGTTCAGGTTGGTCTGTATTATTATCGCGATGGATAGTTGAAAGAATAAATGGGTTATTCTCTAATCCGTTTTCTGCCAATATACTCGACTGTTGATCAGCCAGTGACGCAAAGTGAAGACTATTATCGAACATCACATCTCCGCAATGAAAAACACCGGGCTTATCGTTAGTGAAAGGTTTTGTGTTCGCCAGGTTAAATCCTTCATGTTCAAGATTCTTAATGCCAGTGAGGGTAGGTGAAAAGAGCAGGGTAGAGGCATGGTCACACATAATGCGATTGATCTCTTCAGGCATACTTTTATTAAATGAACGCAGTCCTGCTTCTATATGTGCAATTGGAACATGAATCTTTGACGCAGCAATAGCCCCTGCCAGAGTAGAGTTGGTATCGCCATAAACAACCAGATAATCCGGTTTCTCTTTGAGTAATATTTCCTCAATGCCACTGATCATTGTCGCTGTTTGTTTGCCATGACTTCCTGAACCGACATTCAGATTATAATCAGGACGAGGGATCTTGAGTTGTTCAAAGAATACTTCCGACATATTCTGATCATAATGCTGACCAGTATGCAATAACAGTTCCTGAATCTGGTCGCCAAACGACTTGCGGATAGCCCTGCTTAAAGCAGCTGCTTTAATGATCTGAGGTCTGGCTCCAATAATTGTGAGTATCTTGAGCATTAAATTGAACTAATTTTTTGTCTCTTTTAAAATTACATCATGAGCGCCACCTTCTATAATACTGGTCGAAGATACTAATGTTATTTTAGCTTCTTTTTTTAACTCAGCTATTGAAATCGCACCACAACTACACATTGTCGACTTAATTTTTCCTAATGTAATATCCAGATTGTCTTTTAGTTTACCAGCATAAGGAACATAGCTATCTACACCTTCTTCAAATTTTAGACTGTCGCTACCTCCCATATCGTATCTTTGCCAGTTACGGGCACGATTAGATCCTTCTCCCCAATACTCTTTTACATATGTGCCACCAACCATCAGCTTTTTAGTCGGACTTTCATCGAATCTTGCGAAATATCTTCCCATCATAATAAAATCGGCACCCATAGCTAATGCAAGAACCAAATGGTAATCATGTACAATGCCACCATCCGAACAAATAGGGACATAAATTCCAGATTGTTCAAAATATTCATCACGAGCTTTTGTTACCTCAATTATTGCAGTAGCCTGCCCTCTTCCAATTCCTTTTTGTTCTCTGGTTATACAGATTGAGCCACCTCCAATGCCTACTTTCACAAAGTCAGCACCTGCTTCAGCCAGGTAGAGAAAACCATCTTTATCAACTACATTGCCTGCACCAATTTTAACGGATTCACCATAATTATCTCGGACAAAGCTGATCGTCTCTTTTTGCCATTCAGAAAAACCATCCGACGAGTCGAGACATAAAACATCAACACCGGCTTCAACCAATTTTGGAATCCGTTCCATATAATCCCTTGTATTGATACCTGCACCAACAATTAGTTTCTTATGAGAATCCAGTAATTCATTGGGATTTTCTTTATGATTATCGTAATCTTTTCTGAAAACAAAATATCTTAAATGTTGGTTTTCGTCAATAATAGGTAGCGTATTCAGCTTATTATTCCAGATAATATCGTTGGCATCATTTAAAGATATACCTAACTTTCCTGTGATCAGGTTAGAAAAAGGAGTCATAAAATCCTTGATCTTCATGTCTATGTTATCTCTACTTGGGCGGTAATCTCTGTCTGTAACAATTCCCATTAACTTTCCATAAGAAGTACCATCATCGGTTATTCCAATTGTCGAAAAACCTTTTCTACTCCTAAGTTCAATAATATCTTTTAAAGTATGATCAGGAGTCAGATTGGCATCGCTTATAACAAATCCAGCTTTAAATTTCTTTACTCTTCTAACAAGCTCGGCTTGTTCATCTATGGTTTGAGAACCAAAGATGAATGAAACGCCTCCATTTCGTGCTAATGCAATAGCCATTTTATCATCAGATACTGATTGCATTATTGCAGACGAAAAGGGAATATTAAGTTCTATATCAGGAGTCTCTCCTTTTTTAAATTTAACAAGTGGCGTTTTTAAACTGACTTTGTCGGGAGTACAATTCTTTTTAGTTAACCCTGGAATTAATAAATATTCATTAAATGTTCTCGAGATATCATTGATAATCTGTGCCATAAGTTTGTCTTTCAAAAAGTTTTGCAAAATTATGAAAATATCTCGTTCAACATGATTTCAATCTCATTTTAGATGTTGAATATAGAGAGGTTTATTTTCTTTTGTATAATGATCTGTTCCATATATTATTAATTACCTGTTATTTAATTATTTGTGATGGTGATTCTGAAGTGTGAATCAATAATGTGTGTTGATTAGAAAAGAAAAAAAGGGGGACGAAATAGTAGTCCTTTTACAGAATTCGTCCCCGATGATACCAGTATACAGAATATGTCTAATGTATATTAATCCAATTTTTTATAATGTAATCTTTATGTTCTATTACAGTGACAGGGGGTCTCCTTCGGGCACGAGCAATCGCAACATCACGATATGCTCTGATTTTTTCACTTTCTAGTTGGCTATTTATTTGTTGTTCTCTTAAAACGAAATTCCATTCACGTTTATCTATTTCATAAACTCGTTTAGATATTCTATTAGCCAGTGTTTTAACATCTCTAAAGCAAGCTGCCCGAGGTTCAATCGTCGACAGCAATCTTCCTGCTTCGTTTGCAGCCTCAATGGTTTGATTGGCATTCCATATGTGAGTAGCTTCGGCTAGCTTTTTCTGGCAATCCCGATCAATTAATTGTTGGTAAATGGGTGCAACGGCTTCCATACTTTTATTATAGCAATCCATACAAACATCCGGAATACCCATTAAAAGTTCAATAGCTTCCTCAAGATTATTTGTATTAGTCAGTACCTGAGCCTGTTTTAAAATGGCATCACATTTTGTGTTATAATAGTTTATTATTTTGCTTTTACCTTCTTCCAAAAAAGAATCAAATTGAGGATCAGAAGGTCTTATCTTTTTAATGGCATCGATATATGCCTTTGTCTCATTCGTTCCGACACCTTTTAATGTTATGGATTTACTGGCAAATAATGTACCACCTTCACTATCTCCGATATACAAGGTGATCTCCAGTGTAAGCGCAATCATTGGAGGTGCAGTTGCTAAAATATCCTTTGTTAGGGGTACAATATTGGCGGTAAGGATAAACCGACTAAAATAGGCATCTCCTGCAAATCCATTTTGCGTGGCTATCTGATTCAGTTTATTCACCAACATGTTTCCGGTTCCTTCAGATATTTTATCTACTTGTTGCGGAACGTATGCAGTCAAGCCAATACGCCCATTCTCTGATGCATTATTTACATTATCCTGTCCATAAGCACCAAAACACAATGTAACTAACACAATTAGCGTTAGTAGATGATTTAGATTTTTCATGCGAAAATGTTTTGATGATTATTTTTCTCCTATAACGATAGTTGCTTGTCCTAGACCCTTCATCATCAATTTATTGGTGATGTTAAAAGGAGGCAGATTTAAATGCTTTTGTAAACCTTTGCAGAAACCTCTGGCATCAGTTGCATTGCCATTTTTATCGTACAATGGAATTCTGACTTGTTCGAAAAGCATCATGTTTTCAGTTGCATCTGAAGTGTTGAATCTTCCTTTGACAGTATTCATTTTGAGCCAGTCCTCAATATGTGCACCTAATTCTTTCCCATCATACTCTTTTTCAAGGTCGCCATCCCATGAATCGAATTTCTTAACACGAATAACAATTTCTCTTCCATTATCAAACATATCATTAAAATGCATCTGCAGTTGATTGTTGAAGTTGTCGAGATGTGCGAGAACAGCTTCTTGTAAGAGAACCGGCAATATTGCAGTAAAAGATGGATTTCCTGTTCCTGAAGCTCCTGCTATTTGTTTGTCGGTATAGGCGTCTAATCCTTGAAGATTAAAGGTTATTGATTTTTTTGGACCGGTTTGATTGACCATCCAGGTTACCTGCATCCATATATCTGCCTTTGCTGTCTTTTTTAATTTATCAACAGGTGTTTCACTAAGGCTGGCACCACTCTTACTTTCAAGCATTGAGTTTTCGGCCGATTCGCTTTCAAGTGTCTTCAACGCCGACTCAAGATTTTTCAAAGGAAACCCGCGTTCAGCCATCAATTCATTAATTTTGCTAATCACCATCATCAAGTCAGGGCTTTCCTGAACAGCTTTCTTGTAATTCGGAATTTTTACTTTCGTGCCTTGATTATCAAATTCATAAATATAACCATTAGTAATACACCAAAGATCACTGGGTACAACCATAATAGTTGGCTTTTTAGCTTGCGAAAAAGCTATTGATATTAAGCCAACAATTAATATAATGGTAAGGACTAGTTTTTTTAATATTTGTTTCATGATATTATAAATTTAAGTGATTATTAAATTATTGTAGAATACCATCATTAATCATTTTTTGTTTCAGTTCTAATCTTTGCACCTTCAATATTACGTTGTATGTTACGGTTGCACGATCAGGAAATACCCGGTCTCTCGGTCTGTCTTCTAAAAGCCAGACATAATTTTGATATTCGCCTCCATCAGCAAAGAAACTATAAAAGTATGATTCGTATCTTTCTTGCGCATTTACTTCGGTAACAACTGGTTTTGGATCACAGACTGTTTTGCCTTCAATAATACCTTTAAATAATACATCACGAATAGCATTCTTTTTAGCTTGTTCAATGGCTTCATGTCTGTTTCTTCCATTTCCCCAGGTGCTTAATTTTTGTGAACCATCTGCATCAATACCTAAGCACTCTGTCTTGTAAGTATAATTTCCGGTGATTTCAGCTTTATGATTGTAGTTTCTCGAAATACCTCCTTGTTCTAAAGGACATCCGGTAAGTACAAAAAACAATGCGCCAATAATTGTAATAACGATTAATTTTTTCATGTGCTTAAAATTTAAAATCCGTTACTGAGACTTTTAATTATACCGGCATCCTCCAAATCTTTTCGCAATGCTGCTACGTTTACTGAGACGATTAATCCTATTTTATACTCTTTTCCTATTCTGATGATATCCTGAGCGGCAACAGCACCATCGTTCGTGATATTTACAAACTTCATATACTTTCCTCCATCACTAAAAAACGGTCTGAAAAAATCCTCATTTGCTATTTCCGAATTAGGGTCAGGGCATAATGCTTTTTGACCAGGTACTCCCTGACTTCCGTTAAACCCTTTAAACATAATTCCATGTACGGCATTCTTTTTCGATTGTTCAATTGCCGCATTCGGACTCGATGAGTAAGACCATACTTTAATTAGATATGTGCCTTGAACACCCGTATTGACAGCTTCAATTTCATATCTCCAGGCTTGGGTATCTCTATCTTCTTGTTTCTGTTTTTTTCTTTGTGCCTGAACTAAAACAGAAAACCCAATCATCATTATCAATATCAGGTTCATTCTTAATAAAAGTGTTTTCATTGTTGGAATATTATTGGGTTAATAATAACATAAAGTTCTGTTTTTTAATTTGTAACAATAACCGGTTTAAGATTATTTGATTTGTCTGATTAACATTCCGGAATAATAATCTTTTCCTCCTTTAAATGTGGTGCGATCGAGAACTGGTTTAGAAGCCTCTCCAACAGTAGAGGGGAGCTCTGCCGGACCATCGCTTGCATTATATCTGTTATCCCAAATCAAGTTCTTGTCTACTGTTATCTTGCCTTTACTTACATATTTAGTGAGACCTGTTTTCTCATCAATGGTTTGTTCGAACACTTCAAATTTTTCTCCTCCTTCTAATCCTTCTTTCATTCCTATTTTTGCTGTTATCGGATTACCTGTATAAAGTGGAACTTTTGGTTTGAATACATCATATTTTTTCTGAAGTTTAGCAAAAACAGCATCAACATTTCTAATGGTGGCGAGCTCTATGATTTGATCTTCGGTCCTTTTTTCTTTTAGAGAAAACAAAACGATGGATACAGAGCCTTCTGTACCTATGTATTTAAGTTTAAATAAATGTGTATTATCAAACGCCTCTTTTTTCTTTGGATCAATTTTGTTTTTATCCATCCATAGATCATTGTAAAAAACAGCAGCTATTGAATCATTCCAGACTAGTTGATATAAAAAGGATGTAGTCAGAACAGAATAACCTTCTTTAGTCTTTTGGTATGTTTTATCAGCAGCATCAAGTGCCAGTTTCTTAAAAAACTCATTTCCTATTTTAGCGGCAGCATCTTTAGCCAGGTCTCTTATTTTGGCTGCAGCTATTTCATTACTTATGAAATTTAATTTAGATACAACAACAAATGTGTTGTTTATCAATTCTTCACCTGCATCGGATATTGATGCAAGACCTCTGGCAGAGCTTTTTCCAATGTTTGCTTCCATCTCAGATGCATTGTAAAAGCCACGTGAGCCGATTAGATCCATGTCAAAGGAACCATCAGGCTTTCGATTATACCATTTTGCTACTAGCAGATTTGCTACTTTGGCATCATTAAAAAATTTGTTGATACTGATAGGTAAATCGTTGGCATCAGGATCAATGATCCCTTTCGTTGCTGCAGCAATATTAAATGAACTAGCCATTTGTGCAGCTGCTTCATGGTTTTTTTGATCACGCTCACTACGTTCTGACGCAAGAACTGGATATTTTTTAGGGTCAAACGACTCAGCGCTTATTGTATGATCATTATAGTTATTTGGGAAGGGTGCTTTATTATAAGCTTTTATTACTGTTTCTTTGCGTGGAAAATAATCGGTCTCTACCAGAATAGTATGAAGAGAGCTTCGGCGATATTTCACCTCAAGTGAACCCTCTTTAGACTGTGCATTTGTTGATGCGATAAGTCCAATAGTAGCAATAGCAATAAAGAAAGTTTTTTTTATTTTTTTCATAGGTTTAATTTTACGTACAGATAAGGCTTTTTTTAGGAAACACCTTCATTTTATACACCTATGCTAGACATGCTCATTTTTTAAAACGTTCCTGTCTACATGTAATTTTGGATTATACAAATGTTATGACGTGTAAAAATCGTTAATCTATTTTCTTACTGTCCATTTGTACATACGGTCGAGATTCAGCAACTGTGTTTTTTGAAACTTCTCTTAAATACTTTCCTAATTTTGAACCGCTTTTAAAAGTCCCTCCAGATTCAAAAACGTTACTTTTATTATGAATACTTTGTAAAGATAACTTTATTTAGACCTAAATGCAAATGAAATTGTGCTTATTATGTGTAGGTACTTTGTTTTTATCTTAAGTATTTAATTTTTTTTTAATAAAGTCTTATTGCCTCCTTTTATTAGAATAGCGATAACAGAATCACAACTTGTAACTGATTAAATCACTGTTTAAATAGATTCTAAATAAAGATCTTTCTGTAGATATAGGATTTGCTGGTGTTCTATTTATTTAACTAAATCTAATAAACGAACAATGGTTGGTTTGTCCACAATAGTGCGGGGTAAATTTAATTTATTATGAAAATAGTTTTTAACTAAAGACTATTTAAAGTTGAACCATTATGAAGGGGTGAAAAGTTTTTGTGTTTAGCTTAGTGTTTACGTTTGTTAAATTCCAGCATATCCTACTATTGGACCAAATGTCTTTCGAAGCAATAGTTCAGTAAAACCTTCTTTTACAAAATTTTCTAATTCCCCAATCCGTTTAAACCCAAATTCCTCATAAAGCTTAATAGCTCCTTTGTTAAATAAAGAAACACAAATAAATATATTGGGCGAAATTGTTAGAATCCGCTTTTCGCAAAAGTGGAGAAGCTTTTTACCATAGCCTTTACCTCTATATGCTTCGCTGACACAGAGTGTTTGTATATAACCCTTGAACGTTCCGCCCATTTGAAGGATTACAAAACCGACTATTTCTTCATTTACACTGACTATATAAATTTCTTTTAAAGCTCCTTCAAATGCTTTGATACATAGGTCATAATTCATTCCTAACGTAATCCATGGGTCAGACTTCGCCATCATCGTTCCACAAACTACGAAGTCTTGTGGATCTGTTGTCAGATTTATTGCTATTTTATTTTCAGGTTCCATTGTACTCTCTTTTTGATGATAAACAGAAACAAAACAGTCAGTAAGGCATTTACAAAAATATTCATAAACCCAAAATCAAAATGATAGACCCGAATAAAATATTCATTGAGTAACCATGTAATAAATGCAGCACCTACACAAGCCACCGGAACTAGTTTCTCTGTCAATTTGATATTTGAAAACAGTCCGGTCATATATAAGCCTAAAATAGGACCATACGTATATCCGGCAATTTTGAAGATCGTGTTAATAATGGCGCCCTGACTATTCCAAAACGACATTACAATTACGAACATCACCACATTTACTCCAAATAGTACATGGTTTTTTGTTCTCTTTTTATCTTCATGAGGCAGATTTTCAATATCCATAAAATCGTAACTGAAGGCTGTTGTTAAGGCTGCGATACATGAATCAATGCTGGCAAAGGTCGATGCTATCACACCAATCAAAAAGGCGATAACCCCTATTTGTCCAAAATAATTCAATGTAAGCAAGGGGTAGAGACCGTCCGTATTCAGAAACTGTCCATTTTGAGTAGCTAGTTTAATTCCATGTCGTTCCGCGTATAAATAAATCAATACGCCAAGACCTAAAAACAGGGTTTGTGCAAATGCAATGAAAAAGCTAAAGGTTAATACGTTTTTCTTTGCGTCTTTTGCATTTTTAACGGTAAGTGTTTTTTGCATCATGCTCTGGTCTAGACCAACCAATGCAACTGTAATCAATAATCCTGATATAAATTGTTTGAAAAAGTTTGATCCCGAATCCATATCCCAATCAAAAACTTTAGCATATGGATGATGTGCTATTGTTGTAGCCATCCCGGAAAACGAGAGACCCAGCGAGTTTTTAATGGTGATGATGGAAATGACAATAACTGTAATCAGAAACAGAGATTGTAAGGCATCTGTCCAGACGATTGTTTTAATACCCGATTTATTGGTATAAAGCCATATCAGAATTAAAACGATAATGATTGTTACAAAATAGGGGATATGTAAAGCGTCAAAAAAAGCATATTGTAAAATTTTAATCGACAACAGTAATCGCAGTGCTGCTCCAAAAGATTGTGACACAAGGAAAAATAGTGATCCGGTTTTATAGGTGACATTTCCAAAACGAATATTTAGGTACGAATAGATAGAAACAAGTTTTAGTTTATAATATATAGGGGTCAGCACAAATGCAATGAAGAGATAGCCTGCAATGGTTCCAAGAATAAACTGAAAATAGTAAAGGTTGTTATTCCCTACATTACCGGGAATAGAAACAAGCGATACCGCTGAGATCCCAGAGCCAATCATTCCAAAAGCAACCAGAAACCATGGCGATTTCTTGTCGCCATCAAAAAAGGTAGTATCCTTAACATTTCGAGAAGTAAGATGCGAAATAAGCATCAAAATAGAAAAATAAGCAAGGATGATGACCAGGAGTAAAGAAGCACTCATCGTTCAATATTTGGTAACTATTATAAAAAGTGAATGCCAAATGTAGCGAAAAAGTTGAATAAATAAATTTATCGGCTCTATTAACGCGAAATAGTAATTAATAGTTATTAACTTTGAATGTTCGAGTTATTCATCAACATTAATTCTTTCTGTTACAGGCTGTTTTTCCATTTTAATATTTGTTTTCATGGGAATCAAATCACTACTGAGTAGGCCTTTTGCGCATTGGATTGCAGGTCAGATAAAACAAGATGTGGCACACCCAATTGTATGCCAACAGAAGATATTTACCAGCATTATTGAAAAAGGACGACAAACTCAATTTGGGATAGCATATGATTTTCAGAATATTAAAACGTATTCTGATTTCCGGGAAAAAGTACCTGTTACCGATTACGAAGAAATGAGGCCTTGGATCAACAGTGTTTCAGCAGGCGAAAAAAATGTCCTTTGGCCTGAATCACCAATCTATCTTGCTAAAACATCGGGTACGACTTCTGGTGTAAAATACATTCCGATAACCCGTGATTCAATTCATAACCACATTGATACTGCAAGAAATGCTTTGCTAATGTACATAGATGCTACCGGTAATAGCGGATTTACCGATCATAAAATGATCTTTTTGCAGGGAAGTCCGGTGCTCGACAAACATGGTGTAATTGATTCGGGAAGACTCTCTGGGATAGCAGCTCATTATGTCCCCGGATATCTTCAGAAAAATCGTCTTCCTTCCTGGAAAACGAATTGTATTGAGGACTGGGAAAAGAAAGTAGATCGAATTGTTGACGAAACCATTACACAACGAATGTCATTGATAAGCGGTATTCCTTCGTGGCTTAGAATGTATTTCGAGAAACTGGTTGAACAAGCAGGGAAACCAGTCGGCGAAATCTTCCCTGATTTACAATTGCTTGTTTATGGCGGTGTAAATTATGAGCCCTATCGCGCAATTTTCGATAAGTTAATCGGTCGCAAGATAGACACACTTGAGCTTTTTCCTGCTTCTGAAGGCTTTTTTGCTTTTCAGGATCAATATCCCGCCGACGATTTACTACTGAATATCAACAGTGGCATCTTTTACGAATTTATCCCACTGGCACAGATCGGAAAGGCAAACCCTGAACGAATACCACTGGAAGAGGTGAAAACAGAAATCGATTATGCACTGATTATCACTAGTAATGCAGGTCTCTACGCATATTCTATTGGCGATACGGTAAGGTTTACCTGCACGCAACCTTATCGGATAAAAGTTAGCGGACGTATTTCGCAGTTCATCTCCTCATTTGGCGAACATGTCATCGCATCTGAAGTAGAAGGTGCTATGGTTGATGCACTTAAATTGTGCGATGCTCGTGTTATAGAGTTTACGGTTGCTCCACTGCTTTATCCGGTTACAGGCAAACCCCGACATGAATGGTTTATCGAATTTGAACAGAAACCTGCTTCATTAGAGCAGTTTGCCTCAGCGCTGGATGGTGCATTACGTGTAAAGAATGTATATTATAACGATCTGGTTTCTGGTCATGTTTTAGATCAATTAATGATTACAGTACTTCCGCAGGGTTCGTTTGACAGATATATGAAAAATAAAGGAATGTTGGGTGGACAGAATAAAGTGCCACGACTAGCTGATAACCGTTCTATTGCTGATGCATTGTTGTCGATGATCGGGTAGCATCAGGTAATATTAAAATAGATCGTAGAAAGGTTTCTAGAACCTCGATTCCTTTATCTATTTTTTCTAGTTCGATATATTCATCGTTGTTGTGAATCGACTTTATTTGCAAAGGCGACATAATTATTGGGTTTAAACCATACACCGGACAACCTGCAGCCCTATAATATGAATTGTCATTTGATGCAGGGAACAGTATGGGTACAACCTCTGCATTTGTATATGTCTGTTTAATAGCTTTAGCCAATTTTTCAAAGAAGAATTCAGGTTGGGTAGTGATTTGATTTGGACCTTGCTGAACTATGCTGACATGTAGTAAAGTGTCTTTAATTTTTCTGTTGATAAAATTAATCATTTCTTCTGGTGAAGTTCCGGGTAAGAGTCTGCAATCAACCAGGGCTGTAGCTTTTTGAGCATTCTGATTAGGGCTGGCGTCAGCATTTCCCAGATTTGATACCGTTATGGTATTGCATAATATAGATTCCAGCTCCGGGTTTTGATAAACATAATGGTTTAAAAATGGCTTGAATATTAGCCAATTGATGTGCTTAATGGTGAATCCTCTCAAGCCGCCAACAATATTTCCTGTGCTTCTAAACATGAGCATAGCTTCGGAGGTCATTTTGATAGGTTGCCTCATCATGACAAGTTTGTGAAGTCCATTAATCAAATGCAAGTTGGCATAATTTTTTCCTACAATTGAAGCATGTCCTGCAGAATGTAATGAACAACTGAGCTTCAACCATAGTGGTTTCTTTTCTATAATAGAAACCCCAAAATATGTCTTTCCTTTTGGTAAAAAACTGACTTTCTCAATGCCTGATCCACCTTCGCCTATCACGATGGCAGGGGTAAACAATTCTTTGAAGTTTTTTGCAACTATAGCGCTGCCTTTGGCTCCTCCAGTTTCCTCTCCCGACACACATAATAAAGTAACATTGTATGGTAAATCTTCCTTTTGTGCCAGTTGAACAAATCGTTCAATAGCAGAGAGTTGAATAATTGCGGGCCCCTTCATGTCTAAAGATCCTCTTCCCCATACTTTTCCATCATCGATAAAGCCTTCGTAGGGAGGGTGCTTCCAGTTAGCAGGATCACCACTCGGGACAACATCCATATGGTT
Source organism: Bacteroidota bacterium (assembly GCA_013390605.1). Lineage (GTDB taxonomy): Bacteria > Bacteroidota > Bacteroidia > Bacteroidales > Cfx3-03 > Cfx3-03. The sequence continues at coordinate 1,341,407 of JACAUB010000001.1, forward strand.
TAAAAAAATAATATTAGGCTTATGAAGATTAAGGGGATAAAGCGAAGCCGCAAAATTATAACTTCCCTTTTTGTACGTTATTTTTTCGATGACCAACCCTTTATTTCTACATTGTAGCATCATAAAATCAGCGGCCTCTTTTTCATTACCGGTTTCAGAAGCAATGTGCACATAATTGCTGAGCAAAGAAGCTGCAGGCGATACAGTATTAGATACTGGAAAATCAGATAAGTTATGAATAGATTGTCCTCTCACCCAATTTGATGATATAAAGAATAGGAGGAATATGCATGTTTTAAAAGTGCACAAGGAGTATAAACATGGTGGAAGCGTGTTTTTTGTTATTGAATTATTGATGATTTTCTCCACTTTTAAAGTCGCTAATAATGTGATAATTGCGAAATTATTTCATATTTTTAAAATGTAATATTTCTTTAAAAACATAAAATGAGAATTGTACTAAAATGCAATTATAAATGTACATTTTAGTTTAAAAATAGATAACAGTATTTCTATGATTTTGATGCTGGATTTTTGAAATTATTAAAGAAATGCATCTTCAATATTTGGTTGATTGATCGGAAAATGTTTGGATTTTAATTGTAAATGATTCATGATTAGGCATATATGATTATTCGTTCTCTTGTCCTTTTTGTTTCTATCAAGGTAAATAATTCTATATCAGTTGTATTATGACTATTGTTTGCAATGTTCCTCCACTATTCATTCAGTTATTTGTGAGAGAGGGGACTGAGACAGGTTGTGTGGAAGTTAAACTCTTTCATGATTCTGGAATCGTTATAACCTGAGCATTTTATCGAATGTAAGCATAAATTTGTCCTAAAACTGTTCCTATGAGTAGCCTTTATGTAGGGGATATTTAGGGGATCTGTAGGGGTTCTATACCCCCTAGGGGTACAGTACCCGTACAGAACGGGTATAGAACGGGTACAGAAGGGGTACAGTTCCCCCTGATTTTATGAGTAAATTCTCATAGTTGAATAATCAGGTTACAACAATAAAAAAATAACGGTGAATAATCCTTCGGAGTGGAAAAAGAAAAAGGAGGAAGTAATTCTTTGTGAAGTTTCGAACTAAAATAATTTCTCTAAAATTCAAAATGTACCCGTAGCCCAAATACATTTACAGGACCACGGTCTTTGTTGTAAGCAGGATGAAACACAAATTGATAATCGGGTGAAAAGGTTAATGCCGTGTTCTTTAATTTAAAGGCATAATATATTTCGGTTATACATTCCGTAGCATAATTCAATCTGCCATCTCCAATGATAAAGCCATATCCTCCGGCATTCAGGTAATTTCGGTGTTCTTTTGATAATCCATTCATTAAAAAGGCAAATGAAAGATGATCATCCTTTCGGTTCCATAGATTGCCATCGAGTTCTAAACCCATGCTTAAGGCTCTGTCTATTTCTGTAAATACCCATGTTTCATTGTGTCCATCGTTCCAACTACTTCTGAAAAAAAGTCCAACATTATGGCTTACGTTGTGCTCAATATTTATCCCAAAGCCATACTTGGTATGTCCAAGGGCAGCCGTTGTATCTATGTTTGGTGTAATATTGTGTATGGTAGCAAAGTCGAGACTTTGTTTATATGATCCCATTCTAGCCTGGGTCAAGAAGGTGATGAAATGAATGGTCCCATTTTCTCCAAACAGATTGTATTTGTGTTCAAATTCAATAGCTTGCGAATTAGATCGTGTAATTTTTTTATCCATTACAGCTCCATTTGCTTTAGTAGGTATTAGTACGGTCGCATATCGGACTGCCCATGTGGGCTTGACTAACTCTATGGTGAGGCCATATGTATATCCACGGGTGTTGGCAGGATAATCCCATGCTCCATTGCCCATTAATGCCCAATTATAGAATTGCGTGCGTGGGTCGTGACTAAAGCGGTTATTGTCGAAAAAGTCCATCAGGCTATATTTTCCTGCTGTTAATGCAAGATAGGAGGTAGGCATTTTGCCGGATAACTGATTCATGGCATCGTCAATGACGGTGGTTTCTTTTGATAAGGAGATGATTTGTAGGATGTAGAGTCGTGCGATATAGATCTGTGGAGTGGCATCACTAACGCGATATACTTCACCATTGGGAAAACCGGCAATTCCTGTTGTTTTAGAGAATCCACTACCTCCGGAAAGTTCAGGATTGAAATATAAAGCAGCTCCCTTCCATATTCTAGCTCCTAAAAATAATGTAGTGGAGATTGAGGTATTTGATTCATTATTAGATTTTAAGCTGTTATTGCCTGAATAATTTGCATGAAATGCTGGATGCATTTGTGTAATGATGGTGCTTTGATAATGAAAGTTCCACCATCGACGATTAGAAATAGAATCGGGATTTGTTTGTGCCCAAGCTAACAAAGGAAAGAGTGAGACTGTAATTAATATTGATTGTTTTAAAGTCATATATTCTCCTGTGTAATTTTTTAATAAACGATTGATTATAAATATAATTAAGTCGTTTAATGAAGTAATTAGTATTTAACAAAAATCCTCATTCCAGGTTTTTTAAAGCGGGTGCAAAAGTATATATATTTTTTGATTTCAATATTAATCTGATGTTATCAATTTGTTTCTAAGTTATAATTCATGAAATCAGTATATTATAATTAAAAATATTGTTTTGTTATATTCTTATCTCATTCTAATGTGGTTCTAAGATCAGCTTAATACCGGGGACATAATTTTGTATCGTAAATCATTAGAATATAAAAATATGATGTCTTCAGTAAAACGATTTTTTTTCAGCTTCTCCATCTTACTATTTACATCTTCTTACATTTTAGGACAGGAGAGTTTTAAAGAAGTTAAAACAATAAGTATTGCAGAAGCCGATGCAATTTTCCTTTCTAAAAATTTGCTATTGCTTGCTGAACGCTATAATGTGGATGCTGCAAAGGCTCAGATTATACAGGCAAAGTTGTTTAATAATATTACATTGAACGTAAGTCAGAATGTTTACGACCCGGATAGAAAGTTGTGGTTTGACGCTTCAGCGAAAGGTGAAACCGCCAGTTCTATTCAAAAACTATTCCTCTTAGCTGGCAAACGAAACAAACTGATTAAAATAGCCGAGCTTTCATACAATAAGGAAGAACAAACTTATTTCGACTTGATCCGAACACTGAAATATTCGTTACGTAGCGACTTTTATAATATCTATTTTCTCAATCAAACACTGAGTTTGTATGATAAAGAAATTAGCTCTCTTTCGAAACTAATAGCGGTCTTCGAAAAGCAACTGGAAAAAGGATATGTTTCTAAAAAAGAGGTGTTAAGGCTAAAGTCGTTTCTTTTTTCATTAGAGTCTGAAAAGCAAGGCTATTCAACACAGCTCATTAGTAACTTGTCTGATTTTAATGTGTTGCTACATACTTCAAATATCAACTATTTACCTCGGATTGAAGCAAACAATATGAATTTTATTGCACTCGACTCCATAAAACTCCTTTCGTTAATCGATACAGCAGCCGCTCATCGGTATGATTTAATGATGGCACAGACGGATATTAACATCAATAAGGCTAATTTGAGTTACCAACAAGCACTTGCAACACCAGATATTACATTAGGTGCTGGATGGGATAGAAACGGAAGTTTTGTACACAATTTTAACTTTCTATCTATGCAGATCGATCTTCCTTTTTTTAATAGAAATCAGGGTAATATTAAGTCGGCCAGATTTAATCTGGAGAACAGTAAAGTTAAGCTAATGAGTACAATGGATGTTGTTCAATCTGATGTAAATCAGGCATATTCTAATGCCTTATCGGCAGATCGATTGTATCACAAGTTTGATGAACCTTTTGTGAACGACCTTGATGCGTTGGTTGAAGAGATGGTTAAAAATTATGAGAAGAAGAACATCGGTATCGTTGAATTTCTTGATTATTATGATGCCTATAAAAACAATATTGTCCAGATTAACAACTTAAGAAATAATAGAGCCAATGCGTATGAGAATCTCAATTTCGCAATAGGTAGGGATATCGTAAACAAATAAAATATAGAAACAATTATGAAAAGTAGTTGGATAACAATCACGATAATAATGATTCTGGCCGGATGTACGCCAAAGCATAACAATGAAGCACCAAAGACATCCACTAAATTTTGTATACCTGATAACTTAATGCATCAGATAACCATTGATACGGTAGCTATAAAACCGGTTGTGCAGGAATTTAATCTGGTTGGGAAAGTAACTTTCGATCAGGATAAAGTGGTAAAACTCTATCCAATGGTAAGCGGAAATGTAATGGATGTAAAGGTTGCACTGGGCGATTATGTTAAGAAAGGCGAAGTACTTGCTGTTGTCAGAAGTACAGAAATAGCGGGAGTGGAGAATGATATAGTTTCTGCCAGAGCTAATCTGGCGGTCTCTGAAAAGAACCTTGCTGCTAATGAAGATATGTTTAAGAGTGGGCTGATTTCGGCAAAAGAGAATGTGGCGGCTGTGAAAGAGACCGAAAAGGCCCGCTCTGAACTAAAAAGGGCAACTACTGTGCTTTCAATTTATGGTGGGTCGCATGCTAATTATATTGTTAAATCGCCCATCTCAGGATTTATTGTTGAAAAGTTTGTGAATCCTAATATGCAGATAAGACCTGATAATACTTCGAATCTATTTACCATTTCAGACTTAAAAAGGGTATGGATATTGGCGAATGTTTACGAATCGGATATCGCAAATATCAAGGTTGGCGAAAAGGTGAAAATAACAACCATCTCATATCCGGACAGGCAATTTGAGGGTCAGATAGACAAGATTTATAATGTACTCGATCCGGACAATAAAACAATGAAGGTGCGGATACAGCTGGATAATAAAGAGAATTTACTGAAACCTGAGATGTTTGCAAAGGTGGTGGCTAGCCAGATAAAAGATACTGCTATGTTAGCAGTACCCGTAAAATGCATTGTTTTTGATCGAAATAAACATTGGGTAATTATTTACCATGATAAATGTAATGTACAGACGAGAGAGGTTGATATTACACGGACGACCAGCAAATATGCTTATATCCGTTCGGGTGTAAAACCGGGAGAAAAAGTGATTTCTAATATGCAGCTATTAATTTATAATGCATTGGATCAATAATATAATGGTTTCAATTATTGCGTAAACATGGATGCTTTTAATCTCTTTTGTATATGAACAGATTCATTAAAAATATTATAGCTTTTTCGCTGAAGAATAAATTTGTTGTATTCTTTTCGGTAATTATCATCATTATTGCAGGTATTGTCAGCTATATCAATACACCCATCGAAGCCTTTCCTGATGTTACTAATACGCAAATTACAATTATCTCCCAATGGCAGGGTCGGAGTGCCGAAGAAGTAGAACGGTATGTTACCATGCCACTTGAAATTGCGATGAATTCAGTGCAAAGCAAGACAGATGTACGATCGACAACACTGTTTGGTTTATCTGTAGTGAAAGTCATCTTTGAGGATAATGTTGATGATGCGTTTGGACGGCAGCAGGTGAATAATCTTTTGATGAATGTGGATCTGCCTGATGGCGTAAAACCACAAGTGGAACCGCCTTACGGACCTACCGGAGAAATATTTCGGTTTACACTGAAAAGCAAATCTAGGAGCAATAGAGAACTAAAGACATTAGAAGATTGGATGGTTGAACGACATATTCGATCGGTATCGGGTGTCGCTGATGTGGTTAGTTTTGGTGGAGAAGCCAAGACTTATGAGATACAGGTTGATCCGCAATCGCTGATTAAATATGGTATCACACCTTTGGATGTATATCAGGCTGTTAATCGGAGTAATATTAATGTGGGTGGTGATGTGATTGATCATAACTCGCAGGCTTATGTCGTAAGGGGAATCGGAATTCTGGATAAATTCGATGAAATTGGTAATATACTGGTCAAGAAAATAAACGGGAATCCCATTCTTGTAAAGCATGTTGCTAACGTAATGGAATCTCATCTGCCGCGACTTGGTCAGGTTGGAAAGGATGATAGTTCGGATGTGGTTGAAGGAATTATAGTAATGCGCAAGGGACTTAATCCCAGTGAGGTTATTAAGAAAGTACAAGATAAGATAGATGACCTTAATGCGAAGATACTTCCGTCGGATGTTAAGATTGTAACGTATTATAATCGTCAGAATCTGATTGACTTTGCTACGGGTACGGTTATACACAACCTAATTGAAGGCATTCTGTTTGTTACCTTGATAGTATTTCTTTTCATGGCCGAGTGGCGGACTACCTTGATTGTTTCTCTGATTATTCCATTGGCCTTGTTGTTCGCTTTTATCTGTTTACGTATAAAAGGGATGTCGGCCAATCTTCTTTCTATTGGATCTATCGACTTTGGGATTATCGTTGATGGCGCGGTGGTAATGGTTGAAGGTATTTTTGTTGCTATGGCAGCAAAAGCACAAATCGTAGGTATGGATAAATTTAATCCATTGTCAAAACTTGGTCTCATCAAAGAGACAGGGACTGAAATGGGTAAGGCTATCTTTATTTCAAAACTTATCATCATTACTGCCCTTTTGCCTATTTTTTCTTTTCAAAAGGTGGAAGGAAAAATGTTTTCTCCTTTAGCATGGACCTTGGGATTTGCCTTGCTGGGAGCTTTGATTTTTGCGTTGACACTTGTTCCGGTTTTATCCAGTCTGTTACTTAAGCGAAATGTAAAAGAGAAACATAATATTTTCTTGACTTTTATTACCTCACGGTCTGTCTCTTTTTTTGACAGATGTTACAGAAATAAACGATTTAGTTTAATTGTGGCAGGTCTGTTATTGGTGATGAGTGTCTTATCTTTTCAATATGTAGGTTCTGAGTTTCTCCCCGAGTTAAATGAAGGAGCTATCTGGATGCGGGCATCCTTGCCTTTGAGTATATCTTTAGATGAATCAGTCAAGGTTACAAAAGAGATGCGTGATATTATCAGAGCGTTTCCAGAGGTGAAACAGGTTGTATCGCAAACAGGTAGACCGGATGATGGAACTGATGCTACCGGCTTTTATAATGTAGAAATGCTTATCGATATCTATCATACTAAAGCGATGGAACATCAAAAAAACAGAGAAGAGCTTATTGACAGGATGAATAAGAAGTTGCAAAAGTTTCCGGGTGTGGTATTTAACTATTCTCAACCGATCATGGATAATGTTGAAGAGGCCGTGTCGGGCGTGAAAGGCTCCATTGTAGTGAAGTTTTTCGGTGATGACCTACAGTATCTGGATAAGAAGGCTGATAGTGCATATTCTATTATGAAAGACATCAAAGGCATTGATGATATTGGAGTGATTCAAAGCCAGGGACAACCTGAATTACATATTGAACTTGATCAGGAGAAAATGGCACTGTATGGCATTGCTACTGCCGATTGTAATGCGGTTATTGAAATGGCGATAGGAGGAAAGGCCGCTTCGACTTTTTATGACGGATATAAAAAATTTGATATCAGAATTCGCTTTTTGCCTCAATACAGAATGACGGAAAAGGAGATTGGAGACTTAATGGTGCCTACACAAACAGGTGGACAGGTGCCTATTAAAGAGATTGCCGAGATAAAGAATATTACGGGTCCAATTTTGATTTTCAGAGATAATAATGAAAGATATGTAGCACTTAAGTTTTCGGTTCGCGGCAGAGATATGGGATCGACAATTGAAGAAGCACAAAAGAAGGTGAAATCCGCTATTAAATTGCCCAAAGGATATAGTATGGCCTGGCAAGGCGACTTTGAAAATCAGCAACGGGCTTCCGGTAAGTTAAAGTTGGTTGTGCCTATCAGCTTGATTTTGATTTTTTTCATTCTCTTTGTACTTTTTGGGAATGTTACAGATGCAGGATTAATTCTTCTAAATGTTCCGTTTGCCATTATTGGAGGGGTAACTGCACTACTTTTAACGGGCACGAACTTCAGCATTTCGGCAGGAATTGGATTTATTGCTTTGTTTGGTATCTGTATTCAGAATAATGTAATTCTGCTCTCTCGATTTAAGAAGAATTTACATGAACGAATACATTTGGACGATGCAATCAGATTAGGCGTTATTGCCAGAATAAGGCCTGTTATGATGACGGCTATTATGGCGGCAATAGGACTTATGCCGGCTGCCACATCAATTGGGATAGGTTCTGAAACCTCTCGTCCATTAGCAATTGTTGTCATTGGAGGATTAGTTACATCTACTGTATTAACATTGTTTATTTTTCCTATACTTTTCAAGGGCGTTTACAGGTATAAAACAAAAAAACTGGCTTAAACTGGTTGTTTATTGCCGTGTCTATTTGGTATTCAGATGATTAAAATTATTCGATGTTGAAATCATTTGAATCCTTCAGCTTTTAAAGGAAGAACATCTGAAGGGCAGCGAATATAAAAGATGTTATGACTATAACCTGACATACGTATATTTCTAAACTCTGAGGAGGTGAAATGATTATAGAAGGAGACATGATTTTTTGGTATTTTTGGATAATCATAATACTCGGAATATTTTAAAATATAATCATTTAAAGATAACTATGGCAAATATATTAGTCGTTGAAGATGAGGTCAATGTTTCTTCTTTTATTAAAAAGGGACTGGAAGAAAAAGGACATAATATTGACGTGGCTTTTGATGGTGCTATGGGATTAAGTCTGGCTTGTTCGAGAGAATATGATGTGATTATTCTTGATGTGATTCTTCCACAAATGAATGGGCTTGAAATGTGTAGAAGATATCGTGGTAATATGGGCTATGCTGTTCCTGTTATCATGCTTACAGCCCTTGGTACCACGGATGATGTGGTGAATGGTTTGGAAATAGGTGCAGATGACTATTTAACCAAGCCTTTTATGTTTGATGAATTGATTGCAAGGATAAATGTTGTTTTGCGGCGAAAAGGGATGGGGTATACGGCTAAAATTTATGAATTTGCTGATCTTACTTTGAATACCGAAACAATGATCGTTACCCGCTCAGGAAAGAATATCTCGCTTACAACAAAAGAATTTAGACTATTAGAGCTTCTGATGGCGAATCAACTTCGTGTGCTTTCGCGAACACATATTATTGAAAATGTGTGGGATGCAAATATTGATATGAATACCAATGTGGTTGAGGTTTATATAAATTATCTTCGAAACAAAGTAGATAAAGGTTTTCAAGTAAAATTAATTCATACAGTAATTGGAATGGGTTATGTTTTAAAAGAGGAGTAGTATGAAAATTCGTCATAAGATAGTATTCACTTTTGCAGGACTCGTATCAGTTGTGCTCTTGTTCTCTTTTCTATTTGTCTATTATTTGACATCACATTCCAGAGAAAAAGATTTTTATGATCAGGTACTCGAAAAGACAAATCTTACAGCCTGGAAATATTTTGAAAAAGATGAGATGAGCACTATTGTTTATGAGAAAGTGATGGCTAGATATGCGAAAAGTTTACCCGATGCCGAAGAGATTGTACTCAATACCAATAATGAAAAGGTTGTTTATGATTCATTGAAGAAGATTTTGCCTGATTATTTGATCCATGATTTGTGGGCAGGAAAAACTATAAGATTTCAGTTACAGGATAAACAAGGTGTTGGGATATATTATCCGGACAATCAAGGTGTATTTATTGTTATTGTTACCGCGACTGATCGATTTGGTATTGCACAGCAACAAAAACTTTTGAAAGAGCTATTACTGATATTTTTCTTTAGTGTTGTGTTTGTCTTTTTAATAGGTCAGATTTATGCCCGGAATGTATTACACCCTATTTCTAGTATTCTTTCGAATGTAAAAAGAATACGTGCTACAAATTTGAGTTTACGATTAAAGGAGATTAATGGTACCGATGAACTGGCTGAACTAACCCGAACTTTTAATCAAATGCTGGAACGACTTGAAAACTCATTTACATTGCAAAAGAACTTTATCCGTAATGCTTCACATGAGTTAAAAAATCCACTGACTGCTATTCTTGGCGAAACGGAAGTAACACTTAATAAACAAAGGACTCCTGAAGAATATATTGTTTCGTTACATAAGGTGATGGAAGAGGCCGAACGATTGGATCAACTGACCAGTAATCTGCTTAGCTTGGCTCAAACTGATTTCGATCTTTCAAATATGAAAAAAGATGAAATTAGATTGGATGAATTAATTTGGGAAATTAAAGAGCTTTTTGATAAAACAAAATATAAGGGACGGATTGAAGTTCATTTCCCTGTGTTGCCTGAAACATCTGATTTGATTACAATTATGGGGATCTCTAGTTTGTTGAAAATTGCCATCATGAATATCATTGATAATGCATGTAAATTTTCTAGTCCCCATAAAGTAGATGTAATACTCAATGCCAATTTAAATAATATTCAATTACGAATTGAAGATAAAGGAATAGGCATTCCTGAACTTGAAATGAACAACCTATTCCAACCTTTTTTTAGAGCAAGTAATGCTTATGCATATAGAGGTTCCGGAATAGGCCTTTCATTAGTTCAGAAAGTTATAACTCTTCATCGTGGTGCGATTTTTGTTTCATCGTCAATAGGTAAGGGTACTGTTATTGAAATAAATTTCCATCAGGATTAATCCTGAAGAATGATATGTATTCTTTCCTTTGTTAATAATCTTTGAATTAACTTTAAACAAAAACACCTTATGTTAAGTTGTTTTATTATAAATTGTTTCCTAAACACATCAAAATGATTTCTCTTTAAATTAACTAAATTGTTTATGCTAATTTAAGTGATCAGATTTAATTAAATTTGTTTTTTGAAGAGTATGAGGGGATATCATACAATAAGTTTATAACCTATAAGATCTTTAATATTGTATTTCTTTGTTAATACGAAGGATATTTTTATTATTAAAAGCATTTAATAAATGGGGTGGGTTTTAGCTGTTTTTTAGTGAGAAAAATAATAATATAAAGATGGGAAAAGTAATTATTGGAAATAAGATTAAAGATGAATTTTATAAATTGATCTTTGATAAATACGATGACTTATCGATGTCTCGAAAAATTTATATCCTGATTACTTTTTTAGCTACGATTCTACTTCTTTTTGAATCAGTGATTAATGTTTCAATTGGTGTGAACTTCTGGATGAATTTTGTTTCGTTTTTTTATTCATTGGTTGGCTTCATGTTTTTTCTTTTATCTCGAAGCTCAAAATATTATCAGCGCTCTATTTTGCCTTTCTTTTATTTTTCGGTTTCTCTTTACATCTTCGTCTGGATCTTAAATGCTGGTTCTCAAGGAAGTAATGTTACGTTGATGATTACATTATTTCTTATTAGCTATGCTATTGTTCAGCAAAAACATAGAGTAGTTGTTTTTCTAACATTCTTAGCTCTTTTTTCAATATTGACTATTACTGAATTTTACTATCCGAAAATAACTATTCCCTTCGACAATAATGAACAACATTTTGTTGATCATTTTATGGGAAATTTTTTCTATTTCATTTTTATTTATCTTATTATTAATATTATTATAAAAGGTTATATTCTTGAGAATGAGAAGGCCGTTTTGATCAATTCCGAATTACAGAAAAAAAATGAAGAAATAGCAGATAGTTTAATGAAACTGAATGAAGCTGATGCAGAACTTAGAATTGCTAAAGAGAGAGCCGAAGAAAGTGACCGTCTAAAGTCTGCATTTCTAGCAAATATGAGCCATGAGATAAGAACACCGATGAACGGTATTTTAGGTTTTGCTGATCTGCTAAAGGAACCGGATCTTACCGGTTCGGAGCAAAACGAATATATTAACATTATCAAAAAGAGTGGTATTCGAATGCTTAATATTATTAATGATCTGATAGATATTTCGAAAATAGAGGCTGGGCAGACTGAAGTTGTTCTATCAGAATGTAATATCAATGAACAACTTGAATATATTTATACCTTTTTTAAGCCAGAAGTTGAAGGAAAAGGGATGCTACTGCAACTTCATAATAGTTTGCAGTTAAATGAAGCGGTTATTGAAACAGACCGTGAAAAGATCTATGCCATATTAACTAATCTTGTTAAAAATGCTGTTAAATATAGCGATAATGGCTCTATTGAAATAGGCTGCTTTTTGGGAATTGTTGAGCCATTTGAGCTAACATTCTATGTAAAGGACACGGGTATCGGTATTCCTAAAAATATACAGAATATGATATTCACTCGTTTTGTTCAGGCAGATGTGATAGATAAGAAAGCATTACAAGGAGCAGGATTAGGTTTGTCTATTTCAAAATCATATGTTGAGATGCTTGGTGGTAAAATCTGGGTGGAAAGTGAAGAGGGAAAAGGATCGACATTCTATTTTACAATACCATACCACCCTGTAGAGGAGGGTGGTATGCAGATGATATATTCGATTCCTAATATAGTATTGCCTAAAAATAAAAACCTTAAAATATTAATTGCGGAAGATGATGCAACATCAGAGATATTGCTTTCAGAGATCATTAGAAAGTTTTGCAATGATGTTTTGTATGCTAAAACAGGATTAGAGGCTGTTGTAGCATGTAGAATGCATCCTGATATCGATATTGTGTTAATGGATATTCAGATGCCTGAAATGAATGGCTATGAGGCTACCAGAGAGATTCGAAATTTTAATAAATCAGTTGTTATTATTGCGCAAACAGCTTATGTATTAAGCGGCGATCGCGAAAAGGCAATAGCAGCCGGTTGCGATGATTATATTGCGAAGCCGATTAATAGACAAAAGCTGATAGCGCTATTTCAAAGATTTTGACAGGCTATGGTTAAATAACACTTGCTGTATGACCTGCTTTCTTAACGATAGACAATACCTCATCGGTGATGTCTTCATTGCTGGTTATGGTTAGTGTCCGATCGGGTGATTCTAAATCAACACTCCACTCTTTTATTGTTGAATCAGCGTCAAGTTGTGTTCGAACGCTATTTACACAGCCATTACATTTAAATGATGTTTTGAACTTTAAGGTAATCATAGTTTTTAAAAATTAAATAATAACAATTTTCTTTAGGAATACGCCTTGTTCTGCTGTAATCCGAATATAATAAATTCCTTTTCCCATTTTGGATAGGTTTATCTGATTCAATAATCCATCATAAGCGGGAGTGATGTCGCGTTGTTGAATAGTGGTTCCTGTCCAATTCATTACATCGAGGTGAAATTTTTTCTTCAACCATTTTGATTCAATATTTACGATACCTTCTGAAGGATTAGGGTAAATAGAGACCTGTTCGGATAGATTGGCTGGTGCTGTTTGTGTGCCTGCTGCGACAAGAATGTTGTCAAGATAAAGGTTATTTCCATTGTTTGAGTATGCCTCAAACATCAGCTTTACATTGTCTTTTCCCGCCCATGGGGTTAGGTCTATTTCGAAACTTTTTGGTCCAAAGCTTCCACCACTCCAATCATCTTTTGTCGCCGGAATAAATTCTGTAGTTGTAGGCGCATGGGTGGCAAAGGTTCCATGTCCATTTTCTGATCCGGTGAAGATTCGTGTCCATGTGGCTCCACAATCGGCAGAAACAGACACCATCAAAGAGTCGGATGCCGCATTGATATCCCTAAGCGCATACGCATGTTTAAAGCTTAAAACGGGGTTTGTCTGGCCGGTAAGGTCGATAGATGGGGTGATAAGCCTTGTGGTTCCATTCGCACCGGTTTGGAAAAAGTTTGCGTTAAGGGCTTTGTTATCGCCTGAAGGGGTAGGTGTTGTAACAATGTTCCAACTTGTGGCAGATCCTGTCTTCGTATTGCTTATTTGCCATGATAACGCAGCAGAAAGATTTGCTGTAAACTGCTCTTCAAAGGGCAGTTTATTTCCTTGTACGATGATATAGTCAGTTTTAGTCTCAATCTTGGTCCCATTATAGTTTCCGGTCTTCAGACTTACCTGGTATTTGCCGGCTTGTGTAAATTGTAAACTAGGTGTGGCAGATGAAGCAGAGGTCCCATTTAGATAGTGAACATTGTTAGGTGTAACTGTCCACTGATAAAAAGTGGGACAGTAGTCTGTTGAGTTCGAAAAGGTGATAGTTGGTTGTTCACTCGCACAATATTTTAAGAGAGGTGTGGCAAAAGCAGGGGTAGGTATGATGGTGCTGCTTATATCAACAGCGCTGGTCATAGATACTGAATCAGCCCCCATGCTATTGGTGACCACTAGTTTGACGTCCCACTTGCCCGGAATATCATAGCGAACAGTTGGATTGATATCAGTGGAGGTCGATGGAGTGCCTCCGCTGAAAGTCCATTTATACGTTGATGGTATTCCTGACGATTGATCCTGGAATTGAACGGTACAGTTGGGTGCTATGCTTGGATTTACAACTGCAAATTTTGCGGTGGGTTTTGAATAAAAGAGACTTGACTCCCATGATCCACGGCCATAGGTTCCAGCTCGGATACGATCATTAGCCAGGACATTCTTGTCGTAATAGATTGCCATATCTTCTACCTGTACACTTACCGGAAGTCCAGTAGAGAAGAGAACCCAACTGCTCATGGTGTTATCTTTATAATAAATACCGGCATCGGTGCCTACATATAGTCCTTCATTAATACGCTTATTATAGATAATAGAACTTTTGTAGATGGCTGGTAAGTTTAAGGTGATTTCGGTCCATGTTAATCCTTTATCTGCAGATCTGAAAACCTGATCACGCGCTATGATGTAAACAATGTTTTCGTTGGTCGGATGGGTCTCAATAGCAGTGATAAGTTTGGTTTTTACCGGAAGATAGCCACTAAGTGTCGTAAAACTCACATTGGTAGCCATACAATCATCTGTACGGAAAAGAAGATTCTCAGTAGCGTAATAGAGTATTTTGGGGTTAGCGGTCGATTGCTTAATTACATTAATGCTTTTGGTCCATGATTGGGTAGTGATCTTTTCCCAACGGACATTACTGGCTGTCGCTTTACAATTTTGTGATCTCCAGATATTATTATATCCGGCAAACATTACATTTGAATTGCTTTTATCGATAATAAAAGGAGTTACCCAACCACCTGTTTCAGTGATATTGTTGGTTCCATTTCCTGCTATTTTACCATTATATATTCCATTATTTGTTCTGTAAATATCTCCATAATATAGTGTTGAATAAACAATATTATCAATGGGGTCATATGCACAAGTCATTCCGTCTCCTCCCATTAGCAAGTTCCAACTTTTGTTATTCCCATCATAATAAGAGGATCCATTATCTTGAAATCCGTTTGCTAAAAGATTAGTGTAAGCAGGGTGTTGACCAATTTTGTATACTTGTGCAATGGGTATGTTTTGAGCTATTTCGGTAAATTTAGTACCTTTATCTGCTGTATAACAGATGCCTCCATCATTGCCAATATAAAGACGTCCGTTAATAGGTGAGATGCCAAAAAAGTGTTGATCGGCATGAACGGTTTGTCCGGCACATCCGGATGGTGACCATCCGGAGAGAACTTGCCAACTAGTGCCACCTGTAGTAGATTTCCAGATGTTTACTCCACCCACATAAACTGTATTGATATCAGTAGGTTCTACGGTAATTGCAAGATCATACCATCCCTGTCCGTTCGTCTCTGTACCAGCACAATCGCCTGCCAGAATATTAGGTGAGTTAACGACTAACTGAAAGGTTAATCCGGCATCGGTTGATTTATAGAAGCCTGCAAAAGCACTGTTGCTACTGTTTGAAAGAAGGAAATAGACTACGTTTGGGGCTGAGGGACCTACACCAATGGCTCCACGATTAACTGCTGTGGGAAATCCGGTTATTTTTGTCCATGTAGAACCTGTATCAACAGATCTATAAAAAGCACCGGAAGCTGTGGCATAAACGATTGATGGATTGGATGGATTGAATTGAATATCTTGAAAATTACCTGTGTTTTTTAGCGTCCAAAGTAAACCTCCATTCGTAGTAATGGCAATTCCACTACTGGTTGCAGCTAAAAGTGTCTGGGGCTGCGTTGGGTGTTGAATAATTTTCCCGACGGTTGCACTCACGATACCTGTATTCATTTGTAGCCAGCTACTGCCTCCATCAGTGCTTTTATAGACACCGATTCCTGCTGCATCTCCGGCATCACGATCGCCTGTACCCAGATAGATGGTATTTGCATTCGTTTTGTCGATCAATATTGCTGAAACACCTAATGAAGGGAGATTATCGGTAAGGGGAGTCCAATTTGCCCCGTGATTATGTGTTACCCAAAAACCGCCTGAGGGGGCGCCTATATATAATGTCTGGGGATCTGTAGGACTAAAAGCGATGGCATTGATACGTCCTACGCCAATATATCCTCCCGGTGAGTTAAATGGACCCAGGCATTTCCAATCGCCGGTAAAGACACTATTGGTAGAGCCAGCTTTACGTTTGAAATCGTAAAAGGCACGGGTTATAGAGATAGGTGCAGGAAGTACACCCGTGAAATCAGCACGTTGCTGTGCCATGTATTCCCATCGTTTAAATACTTTCCATCCTGATCCTTTTGTGACTTTGCGGTTAGCCCAATATCTGTTAAATGCTTTTTGAACATCAAAAAAGTTCGCATTAGGGTTATGCATCTGTTCTACCCAGTAGGTATAATTTGTCGAATCTGGTGCAACATTTTGCTGCTGTTGACCATAGCTCTTTATAAAGCTTGTTGATAGAATGATGAATAATAACAGAATAACCTTTTTCATAGTGGCTTTTAAAATGAGATGTTGGGAATGCGTAGCAAAAGTATTTAATATTATGTTTTGAGATTGATGATCTTAAAAAAACAAACGCTACTTTATCAATATAAAGCAGCGTTTGTTCTATTTTAAAAAGAATAATTGGCTTTAATAAGCGCGTAATTGCTAATATGAATTATAAATCCACTTATGCAAATGTTCGCACTTCTATGCTGGAGAAAATTTGTAATCAGCTCCAGCTGATTGTGATTAAAAATTAATCTTGTTCTTCTTAAACCAATCATCACTTTTTATTACTTCTAATGCTTTCTGAAGTTCTTTGTCAACAATGTTGATGATTTCGTAATAAGATTCAGGGGTATAGAGATTTCGTGCCACAGAAGCATGGAGTACTGCTTCTATATCAACGGATGATGCTTCGAGATCCTTATCTACCTTCTTTACATTTTTTGTTTCGGCATATGCAGTAAACTCGTTGATTAAAGAATGGTCCTTGTCAAAATCACGTTTAAATACTTCTAAAGTAGGATACTTTGCAATCAGTTTTGCTCTCGACTTGTCTACATAATCAAGTGGAAATTGATTGAGTAATCCGTTACGATACAGGTCAAGGAAATAACGCGTGTTCGAAGTTGTATCAATAGGGATAAAGATGTCGGGCATGATTCCTCCGCCTCCATATACAGATCGCTTTCCATTAGTTGAATATCTTAATGAATCAGGGAAGTGAATGCTGTCGGCATGAATCATTTCACCTTTTTTATAGCGATCAAGGATATCTTCCGAATATTTTTCTGCACCGTTTTTATATGACTTCTGAATAGAACGACCCGAAGGGGTATAGTAACGTGCAATAGTAAGTCTGATTTGTGAACTATCAGGAAGGTCGAATGGTCGTTGTACCAATCCTTTTCCAAAAGTACGACGTCCGATTAAGAGACCTCTGTCCCAATCCTGTATGGCTCCTGAAAGAATTTCACTGGCAGAGGCAGAGCCTTCATTGACCATGACAACAAGCTTGCCTTTTTCAAAGTCACCTTTTGCTGTAGAAGAAAACTCTTGTTTTGGACTATGTAAGCCCTGTGTGTATACAATGCGTTTTCCGGCGCTTAGAAACTCATCACTGAGATCGATGGCTATGTCCATAAATCCACCGGTGTTGTTTCTTAAGTCAAGAATAAGACTTTTAGCACCATTTAATTTTAGCTTTGTTAGCGCTTCGTGAAACTCGTCCATCGTAGTCCGGGCAAACTTGTTCAGTTTTATATATCCAATGGTTGGTTCGAGCATGTATGCGGCATCGATACTGGTTATGGGAATTTTATCACGAACGATAGTGAAATCAAGTGAGTTTTGTGTGCCTTTGCGTATCACAGTAATACTGACTTTCGTTCCTCTGGGGCCTCTCAGATGTTCGAATACGAATTTCTGGGTAGCAGTTTTTCCGGTACAGGGTTCTCCATTGATCTTAATGATTTTGTCGCCCGAATGTACACCTACCTTATCTGAAGGCCCCCCGGCAACAGGCGAGATTACTAAAACAGTATCTTTAAATATTTGAAATTGAACACCAATTCCATCAAAACTGCCTTGTAATGGTTCATTGGCTTCAGCAAGTTCGGATTTAGAAATGTAAACTGAATGGGGATCCAGCTTTGCAAGCATGGCCACGATAGCTTCCTCAGTGAGTTTGTCTAGATTTACAGTATCAACATATCCATAGTTTAACAACTGTAAAGTACGGGCATATTTTTCAATGGTGTTTTTGGGATTAACCTCTTGAGAATAAGCTGTTCCGGTTTTAAATAGTAATACTGTTAGTACAGTTAACGATACAATTAATAATCGATTTAATTTTGCCATTTTTATGAGAAAGAATTAGTTTAAAAATTTAAGTACCCGGAAAACGAATGACTTATTTATTAGTTTTAGATAATCCGAAAACGAAAAAGATTAATTTTAGTTAGTTTTTTAAACTTCTGTTTTGATACTTGTTAAAGTTTTTCAAAAATAACTATTTTTTTAAGACCACCCCAGATATCAATTTAGAATTATTCTATGTTAACAATTATTCTATTGTGTTGTTGTGTTAATAATTGGTAATTCTTATTTATTACTTTTATAAAACATATATTTAATTAATTAGTCAGTATGAAAAGAACCCACTTTTTGCTATTCTTCACGGGATTTGTGATTTTCTTTAGTGCATGCAAACATGAATCTACTGTTCCCCTTGCAAATCTTGCTGCCGACTCCACACGTTATAAAGGATTGGCTTGTAGCACTGATTCAGCCTATTTTTATAATGATGTCGGACCACTCATTATATCGAGTTGCGCTATGTCGGGTTGTCATGATGGAAATAGTGAACCTGATGCATTGACTACTTATAGCAATATTAAGAAAATTGTCACACCGGGTAACCCTACTGGTAGTAAATTGATAAGAGTTACTTCCGGTTCAGGGCGTAGTATGCCTCCAGGTTCAAGGGCTCCGCTGACAACAGCGCAATTGACATTGGTCTCAAAATGGATACAGCAAGGTGCTAAAAATAATGGTTGCATAGATAAAGCATGTGATACAACTACCGTTACATATAGTACTACAGTTATACCGATTCTTCAATCAAATTGTACAGGATGTCATAGTGGTAATAATCCAAGTGGTGGCATTAAACTGGATAATTATACCGATGTTAAGACAATGGCAACAAATAAAAAATTGGTGGGTACTATAATGCACAGTGCCGGATATAAGGCTATGCCACCAAACGGGAAATTGACAGATTGTAATATTGGTAAAATAAAAGCCTGGGTATACAGAGGCGCTTTAAATAATTAATTTTATGAAGAAACGTACTATTATAAGCTTTTTAGCAATAGGACTGTTGTTAACGGCTTGTTATTATGATAAAGAGGAAGCATTGTACGGTACTGCCGCAACTGCTTGTGATACAACTGCTGTAACTTATGCAGGAACAATTGCCCCAATGATGTCGGCTAATTGTAACTCATGTCATTCCGGTTCAGCTGCATCTGGTGGGGTTGTTACTTCTACCTATGCTTCATTAAGTGTTATAGCCTTGAATGGAACGCTGGGTCATTCTGTTAATTGGGATAGTGGTCTTTCTCCTATGCCGAAAGGTGGTTCTAAATTACCGACATGCGATCTGGCAAAAATAAAAAAATGGGTTAATCTGGGTGCTCCGAATAATTAAAAATAATAGGTTATGAATAAAAAGATCTTAATTCCAGCAACAGTACTAATGGTACTTCTTATTGCAATCGTATCGGTTTATTTCTATGTGAATAAAGCGAAACCCAATTATGGAAATCTAAAACCTGAATATACGCTTGAGTCAAAACAATTGTATGACGCTTTTAAAAAAGATAGTAAAGCTTCGGCCACTTTGTACAATGGAAAAATGATTGAACTGAATGGAGCCATTACAAAGGTTGAGGCATCAGATACGTTGGTGACTTTGGTATTCTCCTTCACACAGGGAATGTTTGGTGATGAGGGAGTCCGTTGTACAATGTTACCTACCGAAATTCAGAAAGCTAAATTAACGAAAGCTGGCGAAACAATTAAAGTAAAGGGAATTTGTCAGGGATTCAATGATACGGATGTTGTACTCGAAAAGTGTTCGCTTATTCAGAAATAATTTAAACGCTACGTCATGAAGAGATATATAAAGATATTATTATTGCTGATGGTTGTTAGTTTTACTGCTAAGGTTTCGGCACAGGATTTATTAGATGCATTTGGAAAAGATTCTGCTAAAACGAATTATACTTATGCAACTTTTAAGACAACACGTATTGTTGATGGTCATTCTGTTGAGAATGAAGCACCAGGCGTATTGCTTTTGTTGATTTCTCACCATTTTGGAGCTATCAACTCCGGTTCATATAATTTCTTCGGATTGGATCAATCCACTATTCGGCTGGGATTAGAATATGGAATCACCGATCGGTTATGTGTGGGCATTGGACGAAGCTCATATGAAAAGACTTTTGATGGATTCTTAAAATATAAGTTGCTAAAACAATCATCGGGTTATAAAACAATGCCTGTTACGGTTACACTGCTTACTAGCATGGCTGTAAACTCTTTGAAATGGCAGGATCCTACACGTGAAAACTTTTTCTCATCTCGTTTATCTTATACTTATCAAATGATGATTGCCAGAAAGTTTAGCAACGACCTATCATTACAATTATCTCCTACAATGGTGCATAAAAACCTTGTAGCCTTAACAAATGATCAAAATGACTTTTACGCCATGGGCTTTGGTGGTCGTTATAAGCTGACGCAAAGAATGAGTGTGAATGCTGAATATTATGCATTGTTGAATCAACCTAAATCAGGGACCTTAGACAATAGTCTTTCAGTGGGAATTGATATAGAAACAGGCGGTCACGTTTTCCAGTTGTTTTTAACCAACTCTCAACCCATGTTTGAACGTGGTTTTATTACAGAGACCAAAGGCAAATGGAGCAATGGTAATATCTTCTTTGGCTTTAATATCTCGCGTGTATTTACTGTTAAGAAACCAAGGACTCCAAAATATTAGTGATTGATTTTTTGTAAGCTTTCTTTGTCAGTTGGTGTAAATTTAAAATCTGCACCAACCGATTTAAAATAATAAGGAGGATCCGTTCTATAACTTATCCGTCTGGTCTGTTTAAAAGGAATAATCGAAATACTGATAATGTTTCAGTAAAGATTATTCCTTTTTTTGTTTATCATTGTATGATGTACAGTATGTTTGTAGGATGAAAATTAAAAGTGGAGATAAAGAAGCGATGTTGCTATGGCGGTGTTTGTTGATTCCGGCACTGGTTTTAGCATTGATGTGGCTCATTCTGGGAGCTGATATGCTTCTGGGACTTGATTTAGGACAATATGGAATTGTTCCACTTGAACCAATAGGCCTTATCGGAATAATCACCTCTCCTTTACTTCATGCAGATATACATCATCTGGCAGCGAATAGCGTTCCATTTTTCTTACTCTTTGCCGGGTTGATATATTATTACCGGGATCTGGCCTGGAAGATATTGATCTATTCATGGCTCATTACAGGTCTTTGGGTATGGTGTTTTGCACGAGGCGATGCCTCACATATCGGTGCTTCAGGTGTGATATATGCCCTTGCTGCTTTTCACTTTTTTAGTGGAATTATTCGGAATAATAAAAGACTCTCTGCATTTAGTTTATTAGTGGTCTTTCTATATGGTAGTTTGATCTGGGGTGTCTTTCCTGAGTTGTTTATGAAAGAGAATATATCGTGGGAATCTCATTTAATGGGTGGACTAGCCGGAACTTTTCTTGCCTTCTATTTTCAGAAGGAGGGTCCGGGTGCAGACAAATACGCCATTGATGAAGAGAATGATGATGATGATAATTTGCAGGAAGTAGATGATGGGACAGCTCCCTATTACATGGAAGATATAGAGGAAGATGAAAAAGTTTCAAAAGATGAAACTAAAACTGAAAATAGATAAAAGGTTGAACGTTAGCTGATTTAGTTTGAATGATTAGCCAGATCACCATGACCAATAAGAGTGCTTGTGCAAAGGCTGGTGCTTTTGCAACAGATAGCTGGAGTTTCTGTGTTATAATCTGAGGTGTAAAGTGCATGGTATAGCCCAATGCAAACAAAAAGAATACAGGTTTGTAGGCTGTCACAACTTCTAATGCTATCGACGCATTAAATTTAGTCGCTACTTGATGAATGACCTGAATAGCGGTGTTAAAAGAGTCAGCTCTGAAAAATATCCAACAGAGTGTGACAAAATGGAAAGTGATGAGTATACCTCCAAGGCGCCAAAGCTTACCTGTTTGTTTCCTGGTAAAAGGTGAAATCATCTTCTCTACGGCCAGCATACTACCATGCATCCCTCCCCACATAATAAATTTCAAAGAAGCTCCATGCCATAAACCTCCCAGTAGCATAGTGATAAAAAGATTAAGATATTGTCTTAATTTCCCTTTTCTGTTTCCACCCAATGGTATGTATAGATAGTCGCGCAACCACGTAGATAACGAGATATGCCATCTGCGCCAGAATTCTGTTAAGCTGGCCGAACGGTAGGGGAGGTTGAAGTTATCCTTTAATTTGAATCCCATCAGCAATGCAATACCAATGGCCACGTCACTATATCCTGAGAAATCACAGTAAATCTGTAAGGTATAACCATAGGCTCCCATCAGATTTTCGAAACCACTATACAGTGTTGGGTTATCAAAAATACGATCTACATAATTGAGACTGATATAATCTGAGATGATCGCTTTTTTAAAGAGACCGGCAGCAATTAAAAAGATGGCTCTGCTTATATCTTCACGACTAAGAATGACTGGTTTCCTGATTTGGGGTATCAGAACTTGTGGACGGACGATAGGTCCGGCCAGAATAGAGGGAAAGAACGAAACGAAGAAAGCAAAATCGGATAGATTGGTTAAGGGCTTTAGATTTCCTCTGTAGATATCGATAATGTAGCTAAGAATTTGAAAGGTGAAAAACGAAATACCGATTGGTAGAAAGATATTGGTAAAATCGAAATGTGTAAGGGATAATTTATTAAAAATGTCGATCAGAAAGTTTGTGTATTTAAAATAGCCCAACATCCCCAGATTAAAAATAAGGGCTATAACCAATACAACTTTCCGATTTAAGGGCTTCTCTTTACTTGCAATGAGTAATGCAAGATAGTAGTTTACAAGTGTTGATAGTGCGAGAAGTAAAACATAGTGCCCACTCGATTTGTAGTAGAAATAATAGGAGAAGGCAATAATATATACGATTCGTGATGTGGTTTTCTGTTGAACGAATTGGTAGAAAGCCATAAAGAAAAGGAATACCCACAAGAATAACCCTGTGTTAAACAGCATTGGCGACTTAGGATCGTAAATCAATTGTTGAGCTACTTGCTCAGCGTTTATTTGCAGGTTTGTCCAATTCATTCATTAATGCATTAAAAAATAAAAATCCTTGAATTAAGTATCCTTCCTTACTGAGGTGTACTTTGTCTTTTTGGGCCAATCCCTTCGAAAACCATTTTTTCATTGAACCCGCTCCTCCCATCACTTTATAGAAATCCCACCAAGCGATATTATTAACATTTGCATAATCAATTAAGATCTTTCGTACAGTGTCTATATTCTGATTGTGCACACGTTTTCTTTTCATTGCATCACCAGGTGTTGTGACCAATATCTCCACACCTGGATTATACGTTCTGATTTGCGAAATGAAAGCATCAATATTATTTTCGAATACGCTTCTGTTCAAGTATCCAAAAGCTTCATTCGTTCCTAAAGATATGATGACCAAATCAGGTTTTAGCAAAGGGGTTTCTTTAAAGAAAAGGTAGTTTTGATTATAGGTTAAATATTCTGCTCCATTAGCCCCTGCTACATCATAAAGGATGCCTCGTTTATTTGTTGAATCAGAAAGATTGGGCTCAATAAAAAGGGTCTTGGTTGAATCTTGGAAGTCAGAAAGTTTATATCTCATTAACTGTTTAGCCCCACCAATACCAAAACGTTTTTGGAATAGTTGTCGCGTCATTCCCGTAAACAGATCAGCATAGATATGAGAATCACCAATATGCAAGATTCTCAGAATAGTTGTATCTCCCTGTTCAATTTGATGCAGCTTATGCATAAATCCCTCGATTGCCTTGGGATTGATAATGTTATTGACCTTCTGGTTTATAAACGAAGGGATTGCTGTTGGAAGTGGAAGCTCATTTTGTGCATTCAGTTGATGAATGGGAAGCATCAACAGCAAAAAGAGTTTAACGACGGTTCTTTTTATACAGTTGATACTCATTCAATAAATTGTTGCTGATGATTTTACCTAATTTGGCTGCGCCTCTGACATTTACATGGGTATAGTCTTTATTGGCTAAAGGAGTTGGCGATTCTACCCATTTAGCCATTGAATTGACTCCGCCCATCGCTTGGAAAAGATTCCAGAAAGCGATGCCGGTTTGCTTCGCTATACGACGTTGTGTTTCGACAAGTATAGGGACATTTGGTTGTGTAACAAATTGCATATCTTCTTTATAGCTCTTATCACCCACGCTGATCAAAAGAATATCGGCTTGCGGAAAACTACGTTTTAATCGATTTATTACTTTGATCATTCCTTTTTCGTACCAATCCATATTCGTTTCGGTAGTTGCTACTACATTTGTGCCATACTGTAGTACAATTAGATCGTATTTCAGATAATTATTAAACTGTCTTAACACCTGTTCCGGAATTGCTTGTAAAGGAGTACCTGAATTACCCCGAAGAGATAAATTATCGAGAAGAACACCATTTTCCGACTCATCACTAATTCCAAAAACGGTTAATGAGTCACCTTTAAATACTGTTTTTAATTGATGTAAACCAGGTTGTGTATTCAAGGTTAACTCATTAACCAGGAGACGCCCTTTAAGCGAATCTGTAAATGGTTTCCCATCCAGAAAATAGGTAAGAAGGTTTTTTCGACTGCGCCCATAGTAAAGCTTTAGTGTTTGAAAGGTTGACTTACCATCGGCTGTTCCGGGGGTAAATGAGGCCCATGAAGAAGGGTTCTCTGTGGAGTTGATCGGAATATTGACCTGACCTGCAATGCCCGGGAAAAAGCCTTTACGGGGGGCTAGTACCGTATATGTTTGCCAGTTGGCCGAAGAGGTTTGTCCAATGGTTTGCCTGAATCCTGCCACCGGAGAAAGCATCGTAACGAATCCAACTCCCTTTCCACCAAATTGATTTTGTAAAGCAGTTCTAACTGTTTGGGTAATAAAGTCGCCCTCAATCATTGAGTCACCAAACCAACCAATTCTTACCCGGTTCTTTCCTTGTTCAGCTTGCTCCAGTCGGTTAAAGAATCGACCCAAAATATCCAGACTATCTGTTCTGAAATCACTTATACGTTCATCTTTCTGAAGAACCAGCATAAGACTATCTTTATTTAACTTTCCTGCCTTTGCAAGTCTCTGCTCTTTTTTAGTTAATTTAATCTTCTCTTTAGGAGCCGTCTTTGGGATGGAAGATAGTGTGATTTTTTTTGTGACATCAGAAAGAATATTGACCTGTTTGAAATTGAAACTTTTAACACTGAAGTTACTTTTTGCCCAGGTCAGAAAAAGAAGTATTGCTACAGTAAGCAGAATGATAATAAATGGACGATGTCTTTCGCGGTTCTGATTCATGTAGTCTTTATCTGGTTATTTTTCATTTCTATTTTCAAGCATGGGGACAAAACGAAACAAGCCATGATCTATAATTCGGTTTTCGGTCTCTGTTAAACGGGTTACACTTTGCATTACTTGGGTGTTACCCTCACCGACAGGTATAACCATTTTGCCGCCTATTTTGAGTTGCGTAATTAAGCTTTCGGGGATGTAGGGAGCACCGCAGGTTACAATGATTTTATCAAAGGGTCCATAAGTAGGAAGACCTTTATATCCATCGCCATAGAATTGTTTGATGGTTCCAAACCCTATTGAAGGGAGAAATATTTTCGATTTTTCATGCAGTATCTTATGTCGTTCTATCGTAAATACTTTTGCTCCGGCTGCAGATAGTACACATGCCTGGTATCCACTTCCTGTTCCAATTTCAAGAACTTTGTCACCTTTTTTTAATTCAAGCAATTCGGTCATATATGCCACAGTATATGGCTGTGATATAGTTTGTCCTACAGCAATAGGAAAAGCCTTGTCTTCATATGCAAATTCCAGAAATGATGAATCCATAAACCAATGTCGTGGTACCTTTTCAATGGCAGTTAAAACATTTTCATCAGTTACCCCTTTTAGTCTTATGGTTTCGACCAGCTTCTTTCTTAGTCCTTTATGACGGTATGTGTCCAGCATTTTTATTAATCAGTATTTCAATTTAATCATTAATTTTCAAAACTGCATATTTTCTACAAAATTACTACTTCGGGCTCCACAAAAAAAATTTACTTTTGCAAAAAAAGATGTATGCTTAAAATAGGAGTTCTTGGTGCTGGTCACCTCGGAAAGATTCATATTAAATGCATTAAACAAATTCCGGAATTTGAGTTAGTTGGATTCTACGATGCTAGCAGTGCTGTATGTGAAGCTGTTTCATCCGAATTTGGTATTCCTGCATTTTCTTCTGTAGAAGAATTAGTAGATGCAGTAGAAGTCGTCGACATTGTAACACCTACAATTTCACACTTTGAATGTGCTTCTCTTTCATTAAAGAAATACAAGCATGTTTTTATCGAAAAACCTATTGTCACCACTCCTGATCAGGCACGTGAGCTGATAGAGATTGCCCGCGAAGCAAATGTTAAAGTTCAGGTAGGACATGTTGAACGTTTTAATCCTGCTTTTTTAGCAGCACAACCTTTTCTGGATAAACCTATGTTTATCGAAACACATCGTCTGGCTCAGTTTAATCCACGTGGTACTGATGTCCCCGTGATATTGGATTTGATGATACATGATATTGATGTTGTGTTAAGTGTTGTAAAAGCGAATATCCGTAAGGTTAGTGCTAGTGGCGTTGCAGTAGTAAGTGATACTCCTGATATTTGTAATGCCAGAATAGAGTTTGATAATGGTTGTGTGGCCAACTTAACAGCAAGCCGTATTTCAATGAAGAATATGCGTAAGTCGCGTTTCTTCCAGAAAGATGCATACGTGTCTGTCGATTTCCTGAAGAAAGCAGTTGAGATCATTCGTATACGTGATGTCAATCCGGAAACTGCAGGTCCATTAGATATGGTTATTGATTTGGGTGAAAACAAAGGATCGAAACAGATTCTGTTTGATAAGCCTGAAATTCCAAATATCAATGCTATTCAAACCGAACTGTTTAGCTTTTATCAGGCAATTGCTAACGATACGACTCCAGCTGTTACCATTGAAGATGGATATAATGCTTTGGCAGTAGCTTATGAGATTATTGATAAACTAGCGGTCAATATGTAACCTGCGGTTTAAAATAACGTTGAAACTTTCATAGCAGTAATACGCTATGGAAGTTTCTTTTTTTTAAAATATATGAATAGATCGCTGCAAGTAACTCGTTATGTTATATCGGATTTATTATCCGCAGCGTTTGCATGGACTATTTATTATTTCTGGCTTCAATATAAATTAAATTCTTCTGTTCCAAGCCTATCCTCATTCACGCTTACTGATCAGCATTTGCTTTTTGGAGTAACTATTGTTCCTATATTCTGGGTAGTCCTCTATATGTTTAATGGATACTATCGTAAGATTTATCATAAGTCAAGGTTAAAAGAGTTATTTGATACATTCGCTACCTGTTTAATCGGATTTTTCTTTCTTTCTTTTACACTTGTTTTCGATGATGTGTTGTCTGGATTAAAAGGATATATCCTGATTAGTTTTAGTTTTTTCTGGCTCCATTTTTTATTGACTTATTTAGGGCGATTAGTGATTACCAGTCGAACTGCCTGGTTAATTCACAACAGGATTATAGGGTTTAATACGCTTTTGATTGGAGCAGGAGCCAACAGCTTAAAGCTTTATAATGAAATTGAAAAACAGACACTTTCTCAAGGAAATAGGTTTGTTGGATTTATAAGTGTGGATGGAATACACAAAGCGGGGTTGTCGAACTCATTACCCTATCTTGGCAGTTTAAATCAAATTAGTGACATTATAAATGAATATGCTGTTGAAGAGGTTATCATTGCGATAGAGGATGAAGATTTACAACAAGTAGAGCATATATTGACTGAATTAAAACTTTCGAAAATAGTCATTAAAATTGCACCTTCGTCTCATGATTATCTGAAAGGGATTATAAGGACAACCGGCATTCATTATACCCCACTTATTCAGCTCTCATTTGAGATGATGCCTTTATGGCAAGAGGTTATTAAACGATTAATGGATGTTTTCATCTCTATATTTGCTATTATACTTTTGATACCTGCCTTTATTTTTACAGCCATCGGTGTTAAAATGTCATCTAAAGGTCCGGTTCTCTATAGGCAGAAACGGATTGGAAAATATGGGAAACCATTTAATATGGTTAAATTCAGAACAATGTATATAGATGCAGAGGTCAATGGACCTCAGCTTTCTTCTAAAAATGATATTCGCATTACTCCGTTTGGGATGTTTATTCGTAAAGTAAGATTAGATGAGATCCCTCAGTTTCTTACGGTATTGATAGGGAAGATGTCATTGGTAGGTCCCCGTCCTGAACGACAATACTATATTGATCAGATCATAGAACGAGCTCCACATTATTTGATGTTGCATAAAGTAAAACCGGGTATTACTTCGTGGGGACAGGTGAAATATGGATATGCTGAGAATGTGGATCAAATGATTGAAAGGTTGAAATATGATATGTTATATATTGAAAACATGTCAGTTGCAGTGGATATAAAAATTTTGATTTACACAATTCTGATTGTGTTACAGGGGCGAGGAAGATAGTTTTATAGCATCGGCAAGTAGAGCCTTATGCCATTTAAAACGTAGAGAGAATTTTCATAAGAGTAGCATTCAATTTATTAGGATACCTCCAAGATGGTAAATGACGACGTTCTTATCGATTATAACCCTATATATCCCGGAATGATGGAGTACTGATCAATTATAACTTTCCACTTTCAATCATGAAAATGATCGCTTCAATTTGATGATCTTCTCCCTGTGGCTGGTATTGAACTTTTAAGTTATATCCTGCAAATATTCTTCCCAGGTTTTGCCAGAAGAAGGCCACAATAACTCCCCGTAACTCTTTTACAATATCGTAGGTCGTATTTCCTGTTTCGCGGTAAACTAATTTTACTAATATCTTACCCTGACTTACTGTAAGGTCTTTTAGTTGTCCTTCAAATTCAGCTTTCAATTCTTTCTCGGCTTTTTTCATCAGCCTGTGTTTCTCCTGCTCACTATTAGCAGCCTTCACAATTGCATTATACTCTCTAAACTTTATGCCGGCCAATTTAGCATAGGGATAAACCTTCTTCACATTTCTGACCAGTCGTTCCCATTCCCATCTTTCAGATGGGCTCATGATGTGAATATAATCGTTTATAACGGTAGGGGGAACTTCGATACTTGGGATAGTGTCGCCATCTACTACAGCCGTTTTTACTACAAAACCTTTATTGGGTTTGCTCTCTTTTACTTCCTGACCAAAAATGATTCCGGTCAGGAGTAAAAAGACAGCTATAAGTAAAATCCGTTTCATGGGCAATTCAGCTTCCATAATAAAATACAAAAAGTATGCCGGGGCATATTTAAGCCACCTTTAAACGGATTGCTGATGTTTTAGAAATTTGTTCTTCAGCATATTCTTTTGTAACAAGAAAATGTGTCTGATCTGCCTTTGAGGGAAGTTCAAACATTGCATCGGTCATGATAGCCTCTAAGATTGAACGGAGTCCACGTGCGCCTAATTTAAATTCTACAGCCTTGTCGACAATAAATTCATAGGCATCATCTTCAATCTCTAATTCGATGCCATCTATTTCAAACAACTTTGTGTATTGTTTGGTAAGTGCATTCTTAGGCTCTGTTAAGATACGACGTAGTACGGCTCTATCCAACGGATTTAAGTATGTAACAACAGGTAGACGACCAACCAGTTCAGGAATTAATCCAAAGCTTTTTAGATCTTGTGGTGCAATATACTGTAATAGATTTGAGCGATCTATTAAATGTTTTTGTTGATCATTTGAATAACCGATTGTATTAGTAGCCATTCGGTTAGCAATTTTCTTTTCAATTCCATCAAAAGCACCACCGGTAATGAAGAGGATGTTTTGTGTGTTGACTTGAATCATGCGTTGTTCAGGATGCTTACGTCCACCCTGAGGAGGCACATTCACCACTGCACCTTCAAGAAGCTTGAGTAAAGCCTGTTGAACACCTTCACCCGATACGTCACGCGTAATAGATGGATTGTCACTCTTACGGGCAATCTTATCAATTTCGTCGATAAATACAATTCCACGTTCAGCTGCAGCTACATCATAATCTGCTGCTTGTAGCAAGCGGGTTAAAATACTTTCTACATCTTCTCCAACATATCCGGCTTCTGTTAAAACAGTAGCATCAGCAATGCAGAAGGGAACATTTAATAGTTTTGCAATAGTACGAGCCAAAAGGGTTTTACCGGTTCCGGTTTCGCCTACAAAAATGATATTCGATTTCTCAATTTCAACTTCTCCGGTAGATTTGCCTTTTTGGCCAATACGTTTGAAGTGGTTATAAACGGCTACTGACAGAACCTTTTTTGCATCATCCTGTCCAATCACATATTGATCAAGATAATCTTTTATTTCAATAGGTTTCAATAAATGCAATTCAGCAAATTTACTATCGCTTTTAGATCCAAGATCTTCATCGATAATAGCTTTGGCCTGATCAATACAATAATTACAGATATGACCTTCTAACCCTGTAACCAGAGTAGTCACCTCATTACGGTCGCGACCGCAAAATGAACATTTCTCGATTTTCTTTGCCATAGTTTCAATTAGATAAAGAGGGTCGTATGACCGACCACCTTTTACAAAAAATCAGAATTGAGAAGTCCGAACTCCTCAATCCTGAATTAATGAAGTTTAAGAAAACATGAATTACTGTTTAGTTCTAACCAGAATTTCATCAATCATTCCGTATTCTTTAGCCTCTTGCGCAGTCATCCAGTAATCACGGTCAGAATCTTTTTCAATTTTCTTAAACGTTTGATTTGAATGCATTGCAATTATTTCGTAGAGTTCTTTTTTGAGTTTTAATATCTCGCGGGCAGTGATTTCAATATCTGAAGCCTGACCCTGAGCACCGCCCATTGGTTGGTGAATCAATATACGAGAGTGTGTAAGCGCAGTACGCTTTCCGGCTTGTCCGGCGCAGAGTAAAACTGCCCCCATACTTGCTGCCATACCTGTACAGATAGTTGCAACATCAGGTGCTATATACTGCATGGTATCATAAATACCTAAACCAGCATAAACTGAACCACCTGGGGTATTCAGATAGATCTGAATGTCGCGACGAGAATCAGCACTTTCCAAAAACAGAAGCTGAGCCTGAATAATATTTGCTACATAATCATCAATGGGAACACCCAAAAAGATGATTCTGTCCATCATTAAACGAGAGAATACGTCCATAGTGGCAATATTCAGCTGACGCTCTTCTATAATGGTAGGCGAAATGTAATTGTTAACGGCAGAGGTATATTTTTGCATCGTTGTGCTACTGATGCCTCTGTGCTTTGTTGCGTATTTATAAAACTCGTTGCTGTCCATGATATTATTAGTTGTTTTCGGTAGCTAATTTAATAAAATCTTCGTACGAAACTTCTTTCGCATTTAAAGTAATTACCGTTTTAAACAAATCAAGGAGTTTTTTGTCGTGAAGTTGATCATTTATTTTTCTAACTTCTTCTTTGTTTTTCATGAATGACTCAAGAATAGTATCAATTCTCTGTTTCATATCGTCATCCATCTCTTCAGAAAAACGGAACATCGCTCTGTAGTGATTACGAATATCTTCTTCAGTAACTTTAAGATCGTTATCGATGATGATCTTGTTTTCAATAAGTTGCCATTTTACAGAAGTAGCATAGTTAGTATACTCTTGTTCAACTTGCTCAGCAGAAACTTTCCCTTCATTGCTCTCTACGATCCAACGTTTTAAAAATGCATCAGGTAGATCAAGATTAGCTTTTTCTATCAAAGTCTTTACTACCTTATCCATAAACAGTTTGTCGCTTTCCTGAACAAACGAAGTAGCAGCATCCTTGCGGATACGTTCACGGAAATCTTCAATTGTCTTTATTTCTTCACCCGGATATAGTTTAGCATAAAACTCTTCGTTCAGTTCAGCATTTTCCATCAGGGTAATTTCACTTACGGTAAAGTTGAAATCTGATTCCAGCGTTTCGGCCTGATCTTTAGAAATAGCTAACATCACACCAACTTCTACCGCATTTTCAAATGCTTTCATTGGATTAAAAATAACTGTTGAACCAACAGTAAGACCAATAAACTGGCTTTTCAAAGCTTCGTCTTTAATAACTTCAACTAAAAGAGAAGCCTCATTGGTGATACCATTTGCTTTAGGTTCACCGTTTTCTAATTCAACGAAAGTACCTTTTAAACGACTATCTGCAGTTGATACGTCAGTATCTGTTTGATTGCTATAACGTTTTTGAACATCAACTAAATAACGATCAACCATTTCATCAGAAACAGTGATTGTTAAATAATCCATAGCTAATTCGCTGTTTACTGCGACATTAATTTCTGGTTGAATACCAATTTCGAACTTAAAAGTAACTTCTTTAGGGTTAACAATGTCTATGTCGAGTGGTTCATCAACAATTGCCATTGGGCTACCCAATAATTCCAGTTTATTTTCCAGAATATATGAGTTTAGGCTTTCTGAAACTGTTTTGTTTAGCTCTTCAGCAGTAATAGAACTACCGTACATCTTTTTTACAACGCCAAAAGGTACTTTTCCAGGACGGAATCCAGGAAGATTTGCCTTACGTTGATAATCTTTCAGTGTCTTTTCAACTTTACCCTGGTAATCTGCAGGGGCTAGTTCAACCTTCAAAACGGCATTCAGATTGCCGATATCTTCTCTGGTAATGTTCATTTGAAATGTTGTTTGATTATGCCTTCGAATTTTTATAGTATTGATAACCAATAACCTTACCCGAAAACTTTTGGGTAGGTATTAAGGAGCGCAAAGGTAATAAAATTATTTGAATTTTATTGCAGGAATTCTGCAACCTTATCAAATACAGAAATATAATTTTTCATAACCACTTCGTCAAGCTTCTGATTAACCGGAAATGGGTCTTCATGTTTATAAGCATACTCAAAATCGAGCGACTCAACATTGATAGGGATTTTTAATGACGATCCTTTTAGTGTATTGCACATTTCGTAAGGAGGGATCACTGTATCCTGTTCCAGCCCTATGGCTGAGATTCTATCAGAAATATCATTAAAACGTGACTCTCTGAAGTTTTTCAGCTGTTTATAAT
Organism: Bacteroidota bacterium; assembly: GCA_013390605.1. Taxonomy (GTDB): domain Bacteria; phylum Bacteroidota; class Bacteroidia; order Bacteroidales; family Cfx3-03; genus Cfx3-03. The sequence goes on from JACAUB010000001.1 coordinate 1,375,117, forward strand.
TCAACATACTCTTAAAGCATTTCCCTTCTATGTGTTGCTCACCTAAAAAGTGACCGAGTCGTTTATCCTGTTCCATATGTCGTTCCAGATGTTCTATCAGAAACGAATAAAGCTCTACATTCGACACACTATCCAGAATAAACTTGGTTACGGCTGAATAGCGATTAAAGGTGGCCCCACCACAAAAGATAAACAGGCGCGACTTATCAAATATTTGATTGCTATTCGCCATCATCAGAATCTGCGATAACAAACTCCCTATTGAGTATGCGAAAATATCGAATGTAGCAGTCTCACTGATTAAAGGATGTCCCCCTTGTCTGATCGTTGTAATGAAGTCGATCACATCATGATAGGTTTGCAGGCCGGACCAGACAAATCGTTGTGGTCTTATTTGTAATCGTGTGCTGATAGCAACATTTGATAAAGATGAATCTATAATATCCGGGAAGTGCGATTTTCTGTTTTCGCTGATAGAGTACATTTTTCGTTTATCACTCCAGTCTTGTGGAGCTCTGTTCATATGAAATGCAATCGGAAAAAGAATGACAGTTTTGCCCGTAAGGTTACATAACCGATAAGCCCATGTCAGATATTTATGCCAGTGTTTTTCATTAAAACCATGAAACATCATGATCACCTTATTGGTTTTCAAGGTGCCTTTTGGTGTAAAAATAGAATAGCGAAACTGTGAGTTCTCAGCTACTTTAGAGTCAGCCACATCGAGTAATGTATTTCCGAAATTAAGTAAGCTACTGGTAGCATGATCACATGGAAACAATTCGTTGTGGATAGGGCAGTTATAAGCAGCTTCCCCCGAAAGAATTTTGAAATTGGGTGAATGGAAATCAAAATTCCTAATTTCAACCATATCATCTACTTCAATTAACGGTGCGTCGTAATTGTAGACCTCTTTTAGATGGCTGAAAAGATTGTAATACGTCATTTGGCAGGCTATTTAATTCAATTAAAAATATACTAGCCATAATACTAGCATAAAGATAACATAAAAGCAGTCCGAAAAATTGTATTACTTGCAGAAAAATAAAAGTATTTGTTCGAAAGTAACAATGGTAATCACTCCTGATTAAGGATTGGTCACTCATTATTAGGACATCTCTGTTTTTTCTTTCACACAATTCTTTATAGCATCAACTTGTTTTATGACGATAAATGATTACTGACTTTTTTGCGAATGCAAGTATTCGTTTTTAAATTTCATCTACCAATCTTTAAGTGATTTAATTACAGGGTTAAATGAACTTTCAATACCACCCCATTGTGGTGATAGAAGTACGATAATAGTAACAGCCCCTGTTGTTGAAGGTGTTTTTGCAAATAATCGTTTAACACCGGTATTCAATTTTTGAGGAGCAGATTGTTCAGCAGACCCCATGCTAAATACAGCGTTGCCTGGCGATAATATCCTGGCTGTCAACTTCTGGTTGTTTAAAGAGAGAACGGCTTTTTGCGGATTAACGATTTCTATAGATGCATCAGTCGTCATTCCCCAGGCTATGTCACTTGCTTTTGTCAACACAAATTCGTCCTGAATGATGACTGATTTTCTATCATCTGTTACTTTTAATCCCCGTTGTGCTGAGCTGGCAAATTCCTTGTAAGCTTGAGTAAAATCAATAATCGATAAAGGTTCTGCAACAGCCTCACTGTGTTTTATAAAAGTAGCTACAGCATTTACATCCTGATTTCTGCCACTCAATACCGGTACATTGTGACTAAAAGAATTCAATCGATAATAAGTCCATCTTGGACTGGTTTGTGTAGTCCCACTGAAATAATCGGGGAGATTATAATCGTCAGATCCAAGATCTCTGGCCCAGCGAACACCTAATGCATCAAGTTCAAAATTACCCAGATCCAGGTGCCCATGATTTACCTGGTTATAACCCGATTTGATCCCTACCCATAAAGCATTAGGATCGGTCCATGAACTTCTTGAAAAGTATAAAGCAACCTTGCCATCGAAATACTTATCCAGATCTCTTTTTGCAGCCGAGTTTGCATAAGGCCTGTACCATATAATATGATAAACATTAGATTTTGCATTAGTCAACTGGTCGTGTACAAAGTCCGAAAAATGGTTATTGTTATAAATATTAGCCAACCACATTAGAGGATGTGGGGCTCCGGGTTTTGATTTTTCCCCAACATCAGCATAGTTAAGCATATAGCTAGTCGGGCCAGTAGAATACATAGGGACATAGCCTGTTATACTCATTCCCGGAGTCTGGGTTAATCCAAAATCACTTCCCAGCGCACTCTTCAACGCTGAAATTCCATACGCAGTATAATCAGAAGCATATTCCCAGTATCCCGGACCTTCGCACCATACGCCATCAGGACCATAGCCTTTCAGCGCATAGGGTAGGTTATCAATTGCTTTAGTGACAATAGATAATGCTAATTGAGGATCGCTTTCAGCAATGGATAGTGCTCCAATCAGTAAGCCACTATTGCAAACCTGATTCCAGTTGTAACTGTCTTTAGCCCACCATGCATTTTGAGTATATGCTTTTGTCCCTTCATTCAGACCCAGTCTGATAAGTCCTGCCTTGATCAGATCGCGAGTTGGCTGATCCATCCTATTATAAAGCCAGTCATATCCAATTGCCACAGCATGTGTCATTTCCGCCACATCCAGAAAATGAGAAGGGTTCCAGTCAGCAAAAGCACAAACTGTCTTCATATTTGCAATCGCAGAATTATAGTATTTTTCGTTACCAGTCCAACGATAAGCAAAGGAGAGATTATAGACACGGCTTAGACATTCACGACTTTGATCAAGCATACGAGGGCCTATCAATACATGCTGGATAGGTGTTTTGAGCATGTCTTTTTCGGCCTGAGCCAATACATCTAATACATATCGATAAAGCTTCGTATCGGTATTACTTAACGTTCTCAATTCCTGAATCCGGGTATCAGTGAGAAGAAGTCTGGGATGGCTTTTTTGTAAGGTGCTGAGAATCCCTGTAAGTTTAGGCTCCTGTACTATGACTTCAGTAGCATTCTTCTTTTTACATCCTTGTAGTAAAAGAGCTTGAAATAGTAGAAGTGTTATGAAAAAGTAAAATGATCTTTTTTTCATTATAGTGTTTAGTACAATGGCACACAAAAAAGTTTTAGCCCCTATTCGAAAATTAAATTTTAATAAGAAACCACCTCGCAGTAAAGCTGACGAGGTATTATCTGGAAAATGTTTTCCTTGCAAGCAAGCTTCGAGGAATTTAATCTAGACAATATTAAAACCCGATAGAAGCAAAACCGTGTATTCTGATCCCCGAAATTATTTTTCGTCAGGTTAATACTATTATATACATTTGTACGAAATACCAATTCTTCATTTTTTTCCTTTTTAACCATTAATTCAATAAATGGACTATAAATTCATTCCTCTGCTCTTAAAAGACAGAATTGCAACATACGGTGAAAGAACAGCTCTTGGATACAAAGATAAAGTGCTCAACAGCTGGTTAACTATTTCGTGGAATGAGATGGGACGGCGCATTGATAGCATATCACGTGCGCTTATTCATGCAGATGTTGGTGAGCAGGAGATGGTGGGTATATTCTCAAACAATATGCCCGAATGGACCATTAGCGATTTTGCGTTGATGAATGTTCGTGCTGTTTCCATTCCTATATATTCTACGGATCCGGTTTCTAGTGTTAGTTATATCATCAGAGAGACCGAAATGAAACTGATCTTTGTAGGTGAACAGGAACAGTACAACAAAATTCTTCAGGTTATCGCGGAATCAGGTAATGAATTAAAGATAGTAGTTTTTGATGAGCGTGTTGATCTGAAAGATTATAAGAATGCGCTCTACTTTAAACAGTTTTATGCTGATGAAGCAGATGCTGAAACTGATCAAATTATTCAGAACAGATTAAATAGTCTGACCACCGAAGATATTACCACCATTCTTTATACTTCCGGTACCACCGGAGAGGCTAAAGGAGTTGTGCTTCTCTATAGAAATTTTGATAGTTTCCTTAAAATTCATGATGCTTATCTTACAAAGGTTGATGATAAAGATATCTCGTTAGCCTTTTTACCTTTAAGCCATATCTTTGAAAGAGCGTGGACACTATTTGCATTACATAAAGGAGTTACGATAAACTACTTATCAAATCCGGCAGGAGTTGTTGAGGCCTTAAAGGTCATACAACCTACTATGATGTGCACGGTACCTCGTTTCTTTGAGAAAATCTATAACGTTATTAATGAAAAGGTAGCGACATCATCAGTAGTAAAAAGACGAATATTCCGTTGGGCGTTTAGAGTAGGTAAGCGTGTAATGAACTATAACCGTCAGGGGAAAACTGCACCTTTACATGATCGGATGCTACTGAAAATTGCAGACAAGCTGGTTTTGGCAAAAGGACGCGAAGCTTTTGGTGGCAGAATTCGTTACATGCCATGCTCAGGAGCCATGTTGCCTGATAATATCAACATATTCTTCCAGTCTGCCGGTGTACATATAATTTATGCATATGGCATGACTGAAACATTGGCTACAGTAACAGCCTATCCATTTATTAATTATAAGTTCGGCACCGTAGGAAAGCCGCTACCATTTATCGATATTAAGATAGGCGAGGGAGGCGAAATTCTGATCAAAGAAGATAGCCTTTTTAAAGAGTATTATAAGAAACCCGAAGAGACTAAACAGGCTTTTGTAGATGGATGGTTCAGAACCGGTGATGCAGGAGAGTTTGATAATGATGGTAATCTTATCATGAAAGAGCGCATTAAAGACCTTATCAAGACATCAGGAGGTAAATATGTAGCCCCACAACTCATCGAGAGCGTCATTTCAGCCGAGCCCTTTATTGAGCAGGTAGTTGTTATTGGCGATGAACGAAAGTATTTAACTGCATTGATTGTTCCCTCTTTTCAAGCCCTCGAAGAGTATGCCGAAAAGCTTAAAATAGAGTTTAAAACAAGAGAAGAACTCATCAACCATTCAAAAATTGTCCAGATGATGAAGGAGAAGCTTCATAAGGTTCAAAAGGATCTGGCTTCTTATCAAAAGGTAAAGAAATTCAAACTCTTACATACAGAGTTCTCCATTCATACCGGCGAATTTACCTCTACACTAAAGATTAAGCGTAGAATCATTGCTCAGAAGTTTAAAAAATTTATTGACGAAATGTATAAAGACTAGTTTTACCCTCTTGTAAATAACCAATTGTCAGCTTCAGATAACCGATCGTTATAATAATAACCTTCACTATCAAAAAGTTTCATTTGTTCAGGATCTGTTATGCCGTTTTGAATGATGAACCGGCTCATCATACCTCTGGCTCTCTTTGCGTAGAAACTAACAATGGCGTATTCTCCATCCTTATATTCTTTGAAAACCGGCGTTATGATTCTGGCATTAAGTTTTGTTAAGTCTATTACCGAGGAGTATTCATTTGAAGCTAAATTGATCAGAACGGATTGTTTTAATGTCGATTTATCACGCTTTAATTCTTTCTTCAACTGTGTAGTGATTTTATCTCTCCAGAAGGTGTATAAGTCCTTTCCAAGCCTGTTTTTTAGTCGGGCGGCCATCTCTAGCCGGTGAGGCCGAATCAAGTCCAGTGGGCTTAAAATGCCATATAGACCTGATAAAACACGCAGGTGTTGTTGCGCAAAAGTTAACTCCTCATCATTAAAAGTAGCTGCATTAAGTCCCTCAAAAGCTTCACCGTGGTAAGTGAAAATAGCCTGTTTTGAAGCACTCTTTGTCTCTTTGGTATTCCATTTCTGATATCTGTCAAAAGTCAGCTCTGCTAACTTCGGACTGATACTCATTAATTTGCCCAGCTGATCAGGAGTGAAGGAGTTTAGCGTAGTAGCCAGATAATCTGCTTCTTTATAAAAAACAGGTTTAGATTGAAACAAAGATTGCAGGGTGGGGGTAAAGTCTAAAGTCTTAGCGGGCGATAATATAATAATCATAGTTTGATGCTACTTTTTCTGGTAAACAGATTTATATTGTGAATGTTTTAACTCTTCTGCCAATTAGGTGCTAAGCGATAATACGTTTCGTTCTCTTGGAAATCAATTTCCACAATACCTAACGAGATGAAGTTAACCAGAATAGTTTCAGCAACGTTTCGTTTAATGGCAGCCCGTTGAATGAATTCACGAAAAGTAATCTGTTGAAATTCACTTAGGTATTTGAGTAAATTTTTTTCAGGTTCCGTATAATGGAGCGTAGTTCCCTGCGATTGTTTCTTCCTTTTCCATACTTTCAATAAAATACTGTTCGCCAGAAAGTTTTTATCTTTTACTCTGATGTAGATCATCCATTTATCTTCCTTGTCTCGGGCAGAATGAGGGGCCTCCTCACTCTTGGGGACATAGATTTCGAGAACAGTGCGTCCCTGTACCTTGTGTTGGGCTACCGTAAAGTGGACCGGTGGTTTGCAGTAAAGTTGAGCCGCCATTTCAACCATATAAAACTCCTCATCAGTGCGCACACCTGCAATGGCTCCATTATCTTTTACCCCAACCAACAACCTTCCACCATCCGTATTCGCAAAAGCAACCAACGAGCGAGCAATCTTCTTAGCATCAGAGATCTCGAATTTAAAGTCGAGTTGCTGATGTTCTCCTTGTAAAATAAGCTTCTGGATATATCTTGACACGAGGTTGATTTTGTTGACAAAGTTAACAAAATACGAAACAACATGGACTTCCAGTTCGTTCCTGGAAGTCTCATCAAGGTCTGTTTATTAAGCGTATGTACTTATCTATTGTATTTTTCAATCGATTCATTTACAAAGGCTATCGGCATATTTGTCGTTCTGGCTATTTGTTCAATTGACAATCCTTCATTTTTTAATCTAAACGCCAAATATTCTATTGATTCTCCAATTTCGATAATATTCTCATCAGGGTCATAAAATCGGACAACTTTTTGTCTCCACGGTTGCTCTCTAATTTCATGAACAAATGAAACATTATTATCCTTTAATAACTTTACAATCTGCTCTACATTATCATACTCGAAATATAACTCAAAGTTATTCCCTCCATGTTTTATTTCTTTATTATCAATCAGCTCCTTAAAGTGCGATTGTAAATGAATAGCAAAATCCCCATGAAAAGTTATATTTTCTCCGAAATCATACTTCACCTTTTGGTTTAAAAGATTCTCGTAAAAATCACGAGAACGTTTTATATCCGAAACAGTTATTAATGAACAGATGTATTTCATCAGTAAATAATTTGTTTGTATAGGTTGGAAAGAACTTGTATATTCAATTTACTTCAGCGTTTAAATTTATAAAACATGCTTGTTTTATTTTACATTGTCTTAGCAGAATGCTTTTAGTTTTTTAGTAATTCTAATAAAGCTTTTTCTAATATGATGTCTTTTTTATCAATAAAACTTTGTTTTGTCTCTTTTGCCTCAATGTCAGGAATTACACCTACACCAACAAAAGCAACACCATCAGGTGAGATATCTTTTTTTGAACAGATATTAGCACTTGCAATCCCTTCAATCAAGGTAATCAGAACACCATTTCCAGTACTGCCACCCGTTGTTGTTCCCATCAATTTTCCCCGTTTCATTCCTCTGAACTTTACACAAAAGTCTTCCGAAGAAGAAAATGTCCCGGCATTCACTAAGACTACAATAGGTTTATCGTATATTTTCTTATTTTCGACAGGTGTTAAGTATTCTGAAGGACTTGAGAACCATTCTGGCGGATAGTTCCAGGACGCGTGTGCCGGAATATACATCCTACTACTCCACGAGCTTGTTTTAATAGGTTTGGAGCTTAAATGGGTTAAGATATAGTCCGCATAATTTGAACGACCACCGCCATTGTCTCTCAAATCAATAATCAACGCTTTTGATTGGAGAATTTCAGAATATAAACTGTCAAAAAGTTGAGTAAAAGAATCGTTCATAAAATCGCTGATAGTCAAAAGTCCTATATTGTTATCTAGCTTTGAATATTTTAGAGATGAATAATCATCTGTTTCAGTTTGGTGTGACTTCCTTTCTTTCTGCTGAATATCCCAATTCTTATCTCTATCAACATCTATTGAGAATTTCTTTTCCCCATCATAAAATTCCACATTAACGTGAATAGTTCTTTTTCCTTTGGTAAGCTCATATCTGTTGAATACTTTATAATCCAACCATTGCGTAGTTGATGAAGGTATATATTGGACTAGAACTTCCTCACCATATTTTATTACGTCAATACCATTTATAGCCGTTACTTCAACGCCTCTTTTTACCCCTTTGCTTATAAAATCAGAGCTCCATACTTTGTCTACAAAAACTTTTCCATCAATGAATTTTGTTGTGAATGGAGCGGGCTTGATTATGTCTTTCAAATCAGGAGTCACATCATGAATAATATATGTGTGTCCGTCTTTGACGGAAGCAACAATTCTTTCCAACTCTTTAATGTAAGAATATGAGTCTTTTGTATCCAGTACTTTTTGTATAGATGCCGAATAAAGGCTATCCCAATTAAACTTAAGGTGGTCATAATACACAAAATTGTTTCTAACCCCTTCCCATAATCTGGATAAACCAAGTATTTTTTCTGTATTCGATAATTTTCTAGTCGGGTTCTGCTTTTGTGAGAACACAGACAAAGCACAGAACAATAACAAAATAAATAACGATGTTTTTTTCATTTTACTAATATTTTAACGCATATATTACACCTAATGTGTTCGTATTATATTTATTGTTGTTATACAAATATAAGCAGAATTGATAATAGATAGCAAATCAATTCAGTGTTATTTTAACCTTTTAATTCACAACATTCTGTTGGTAATAACTGTCAAAATAACCCGATTCTAATATTTCAAAGCCATTATTGTTCATTCACTTATATTGAAAACATGTAGCATTCGTTATTTGCTATTCTTTAATAAGCTAAATCCAGATTGGAATACCAATTAATCCATTGCTTAAAAAGTAAAGCATGAAAATTAAATTCAGGATAGCTGCTAATGCAGAATGAAAATAAAATATTTTAGACATTTTTACACGACGATTCTTGAAAATATAATATGCAGACCAGACAGATGCTAATGCATAACAGATACTGCAAACAAGTATTATAACAGATATTATATTAGCTGTCCCGAATAAATGGAAATAATCATATCTTGTTTTAGCGGTTAAAAATATTGAAAGAGCTACAACAAAAATGAAAGAATCGGTAATAAGCGGCCATATACAAACCCATAAAGCAGTTTTATTTTTCTTTTTTCCAAACAAATAAACCAAAGTCCTAAGTAATCCAAAAATAATGGTACTAATGAGTATTATAAAAAATACATAGAACATGGATATAAGAGTGTATGCCCAAAATGGTGAAATCTTTTTTAAATACGCATGAATACAAATTAGATTGCCATCTAGTGGATCATTTATCAACGCTAACTCACTTCGTTCAGCATTGGCTGACCTGAATTCATTGTTTCCTATTGGAATGTATTTTGTCATGGAGTTTCCATCCATAAGGCGTTTTGAATACAACGTATCATTTTTAAACCATACTTTCTGAACATATTTAATACGTTCAAAAAATCCGGTAAGCTCAAATTTAGGATTGATAATTGTATAGTATCCTGATGGATCGATAGTTATTTTATACTTTTTGTGATCTATTGCAACCGGTTTTAGTACAAGATCTTTTGTTTGATAATATTTTATTAAACTGGCGATTTTATTTACCGCATCTTCATCACCTCCATTAATCATTACGGCATATCCCATATTGTATTCCGGGAGATACGCAAAATCAGCATTGCCACCCGGAAGGCTTCCTCCATGACCATGATAAATAAAACCATTAAAGTAATTAGCGAAATTTGATAAACCGCATCCTTTAAATATTTCGTATTTTGATAATAATGATAGACTTTCCGATCTTTCCATCCTATTTAATGAGGAATCTGAAATTAGTTGATTATTATTGATCCTTCCTCTATTAATAAAGAATTTAATCATCTTTACCATATCTTTTGGAGACCCATTCAACGCCGCAGAAGGACGATAAAGAATATTGTAGTAGTTTAATTTAACTCCATTCTCGTATAATTTTGCGCCTGATTTTTTATATTGTTCAGTCTGGAGATAAGTCATATTCTCTATTCCCATGGGTTTGAAAAAATTCTTATCGATATAGTCTTCAAAGGTCAATCCTGAAACTTTTTCAATAATATAGGCCGCCACACTTGTACCAACATTACTGTATTGAATACGTGTTCCCGGAATGAATTTTGAAGTTCTTGACTTAGGATAAAAATCAAGCGCTTCTTTAAGCGTTTTCGGTTTAGGATCATCGCTGCCAAGCTCAGCAAAATGCCAGTAACTCCAACCCGTAGTATGCTCAAGCAGATTTTCAATTCGGATAGGATGTTTATCTTCCCAAGGATTATAAAATTTAATTTCAGGAATCAAATCTTTTATCTTATCCTTGAGACTTAAACGACCCTCTTCCTGTAATTTTAGAATGGCTAATGCGACATATACCTTTGAAACTGAGCCAAGCCGAAACATTGTATTTTCATTTACAGCGATATTTTTTTCAATATCCGCTTTGCCAAACCCTTCAAGCATGATAGTTTCATCACCTGATACCAAGACTACTCCAGCACCTGGCGTTTTCGTTTCTTTTAATATTTTTTGAATTGAGTTTTTTAACTCTGTCAGGGTCTTGGGCTTATTACTATTGTAAGCTTCCTGAGCGAACGATTTTGAACCATTAAAAATAAAAAGTAGTAATACTAATAGCGTAAATATTTTCATAGTGATTTATTTAATAGTTACATATTAGACACTCAATATATTAAAGGTTACAGATTCTTTGTAAATGTTTGCTAAATGACAGCTATATACACCGTACTGGAGTTTGAAACAGTGTCCTCTCAGTCTGATCAGCGTTTTATAAGAGCTTTTTACTTGTCACTACTAATCTGGCCGGTATGGTGTAAATGATAAATCTATGTTTGTTCACTTTCCGTAAAGTAGCCGAGCAAATTCAAAGTTGTGAAGACAAATAATTACAGATCAAACTCTAAAAGACAAATCAGCGTAATTCGGATATTATATCCTGATAAAAGTGTTGTAATTTTACATTTTTATCTTGATAAAAGTGTATTTTTGTATCAATTTAATAAAGGAACAAGTGTATGTATCGTGAATCAATTGTCAGTTTATACAGGTGGAAGGAAGATAAATTCCGTAAGCCACTGATTGTAAGAGGTGCACGTCAGGTAGGAAAGACATGGCTCTTGCAGGAGTTTGGTCGTTCCTCATATGCCAAATTTATTTATGTGAATTTTGAAGAAACCCCGGCATTACAAACTATTTTTGCCAGCGATTTTGATATAGAACGGATAATAACCGTACTTCAGATACATGCTCAAATCACCATAACAGCAGAAGATACACTGATCGTTTTCGACGAAATCCAGTCAGCAGAACGCGGGATTACCTCCCTGAAATATTTCTGTGAGAGAGCTCCCCAATACCATGTGGTTGCTGCTGGTTCCTTACTTGGCATGGGATTGCACAGCCAGGTTTCATTTCCGGTCGGAAAGGTTGATTTCCTCGACTTACGTCCCCTTTCATTTTCAGAATTTCTATTATCACAAAATGAAAAGGCACTGGTTGAAGTATTAAAGTCAAAGGACTGGGGGGTGATTTCTGTGTTTGCCGCTAAACTCAGGGAGTATCTGCGGTATTATTTTTACGTAGGAGGCATGCCCGAAGTTGTAGATTCTTTTGTTCAAACCCGTGATTGGCAACTAGTCCGCCGTATCCAGAACAGGATACTTAACTCATACGAAGGCGATTTTTCTAAACATGCACCAAATGAGACCGTGCCCCGTATTCGGATGGTTTGGCAAAGCATTCCTTCGCAATTAGCCAAAGAAAATAAAAAATTTGTGTATGGGGTCATAAGAGAAGGAGCCCGTGCTAAAGATTTTGAACTAGCTATTCAGTGGCTGATAGATTGTGGCTTACTGCTGAAAAGCTACCGCGTGTCGAAACCAGGTATCCCGCTTGTTGCTTATCAGGACATTTCTGTATTTAAATTATTCCTACACGATGTCGGTTTGCTTGGAGCAATGGCAGGGCTTAATGTACGGACGATCATTGAAGGCGATGAAATCTTTACCGAGTTTAAAGGAGCGCTTACCGAACAGTTTGTGATGCAGCAATTGCGTTTGGACAGTGAACGCTATATTGGCTATTGGACAAACGACAGGAGTACCGCGGAAGTTGATTTCGTCATTCAGGAACAAGGGAAAGTTATCCCCATTGAGGTGAAATTGGGAGAAAACCTGAAAGCAAAAAGTTTCAAGTTGTTTTGTGAAAAGTACAAACCTTCAAAAGCCATTCGCACATCGTTATCCGATTACAAGGAAGAATTGTGGATGGAAAACATTCCATTATATGCTATAGCGTAAATTGAAAATGATCTGGTGCATAATGACTCTTCACCTAAATTAGCGAAGAACCAGCATTGCCGGTATATCCAAAAGGAACAAAATAGTAAAATATATCGTACATTTGTAATGTTATTCCCTGTTGTCCCTGCTTCGGCACACTTCAGGGTTTTTGTTTTATAGACAATTTCATTTATATGTATTTTTTATGAAATCTAATCTGACAATAGTGTAAAGGTCAAATTTATATTTTCTAGAAGCAAAAAAAAATCACACTTTTTATTTCTCTAACTATTTCACACAAATTGGCGCCACTAAATTCACTGCAATATGGTGGAAGAGATGTCTCATGCCAGATCAATTTCAAAGATTGCTACAATGTCAATCAAAGTTTCTGAATATTTAATGTAAATGTTGCATAAAAAAACCGGCTCTCTTTAGGGAAACCGGTTTTTTTTATGTATCAACGGGACTATCATATTTTAATAGATGATAGGAAATACGTAGTTCACAAAAAAAGAATTCAATCTGATTTAAAGTATTGATAATACACCAATTTTATATCTTATCTTAAATTGTGGATATTCTATCAGCATATAATTCACTTCAGTAAAATTTAGTTGTTTAATTTTTTCAATATTGTAGACTTAAAATTATCTGTATCTGATGGTTTTGGCAGATTGTTATCAATTAAATCTCCATTTCTACTAAATAAGAAATATCGTGGAATACTTAGATAATTTGGGCTAAAAAACTTTTTCAAATATGAAGTGATATTATCAGTAGCAAAATAATTATAACCATTTAAACTGTATTTTTTTATGTCATTGATCCAACCGGTTGCATTATTCTGGTTATCAACAGAGAAATAGAGTAATTCTATACCATGTTTTGTAAGGAAGTCATGTATATCTTTAGCGTATGCAAATTCAATCTTGCAAGGTGAACAATATGTTGCCCACATATCAACGACTACAAATTTGCCGACAAAATATTTATTTAGAAATTTCTTAAAGGTGGTCAAAGAATCGTTTGCTATCACTTTAAGACCATTTGTTACACTATTGTAAGTTAATAATGAGTAGGGTAAAATATCATTATTTTGCAGTGTTAAAGAAGATTCTATTACTGGTAAAAATACACTTTTTGGAAATATACCCTTGAATTTATTGTAGTTCTTCATTGCTTGAGCGTCACTTATCATTCCAAATTTTTGTTTAAATATCAAATCTGTAGCAAACATTCCTTCTTGGATCTCCTTTGGCGCAAAATTGTAATAGGAATCATTTGTATCCCATAATTTTAAATTGGTTGCATTTCCATTTTTAGTTAATATTTTATCCGCGATTAGTATGCATTTACGTCTCGAATTTTCATTTCTATAATTTACATTTCTATACTTTGCTGAAAATGGATCATATTTCTCACAATAATAAATTTGAAGTTTTATTAGTTCATTTTTATTTAGTATACATTTTTTCTCATCTTGATCCGTTAATAATGAACTGGTAGTGCTTAAAATGGCATTTAGAAACTCAGCATCAGCTTCTAATTTAACAAACTGATAATATTCCTTTGAAATTTGGTTGGCATTAAACAGACTATCAATAGGAGAAAATAGTTTTCCCTTTAGCTGTTCTGTCTTTTCAATTGCTTCATCTAAGTTTCGTAATTTTCCCAGGAACGGATAAACAATTCCTAATGTTTTTCCTCCTACAAATAATGGACTGTTATAATAAATCTCATGACCTTTAGCATTGGATCCAGTAAAATGAACCGATACCTTATGTGAAATTGTATCTTGGTTTACCAATATATGTACAGAGTCATCTTTGCATACTACCATGCGAATTTTTGGCACAAACGGATTGTCTGCTATCATGATAAACATCGTTGAATCAATAGAAAATGATTTTAAAATATTCCCTTGTTTAAATATTTCTTTGTCATATTTTATAACATAATTGATTGGGTCCCCATCTATTGATCTACAAAACCAAACTTCAGAGTTATCCGTTGCTTTTGTGTTTGATATAGATAGTTTGACATTTTGAGATACGACAGTAAACGTACTTAGTACTGCACACAGAAAAATTAGTTGTAGTTTCATAGCTTAGTTTGATTATTAATATTCTTATAAATTGTGATAGTTAAAATCATGAGTCCATCATGATAAAATGGTAACGCTCAAAATTACGAAAATAAATTAAATCTACGAAAATAAAATAGTGTTACGAAAAAATAATAATATTACGAAAATATTTTAATACTACAAAACCATTTGTGATTTGGTCTAATAAAAACCAGTGTCTATAACTATCATAATATGAATGCGTAAATATGTCTGTGAATATATCCGATATATCCAATATATAAGTAATGGGGGGATCCGATCATCGACAGAGCAGTTAAAAAGCCCTATATTGAAGTGGTAATAAAATGGCAGCAACCGCCCGCGGAAAGTGCACTTTTAAGCCAGCCGATACAACAATCTTAGCAACTACAGACTCATCACTGGGACTGCGTACTGCTCAGCGTCCTATTTATTAGTGGCAGTAATTATTTTTTTGAATTTTGTATCGAAAAAAATTAAACCTTCTTCTTTGTCTCCAAGTTGCCCAATTAGTTCTCCTTTCTCATTCCAAACAGATGATTGTCCTGCACATTCATATCCTCCTGATCTTCCAACATAATTTGCCATAAATGTGACCATATTTTTATTCTTAGCGATGTCTGATAGTGTTTTTAGTTCAGTATCAATGCCTCCAGCAGTATCATCAATCATACCTGATGCCATACAGGTTGCAGACAGATTTCATTTGTTGAAGAATTTATCAGACTGTGTATATGATATCATTCGTATTGAATACCGGAACTTAGTCAATTCTATAAATGAAGATTCATTACAAGAAGAGACACTTGTACATGAAAGTTCGGATGAGGAATCAGGGAAAGTTCCTTAAAAAGAGAAAGGTGAAATGAATGATTATTTAAAAGGTCGATTTGAAAAAGTTAAAGAAATGATTGAAGATGGCGTTGGTTTCCGAACCATCGCAAGAACATTACAAATGTCAAGAAATACCGTTCGCCGTTATTCAAATATGGATATCTTACCTTGTAAAAGCATTTATATAAAGAATAACTATAATGAATATCAGGAAATTATAGAAAACTGGTTGTCAGAAGGGAAAATCATAACGGGAATATTTGAAATTATTAAGAAGGCAGGTTTTAAAGGAAGTCGGACTGCTTTTTATGAACGATATAAAGATCATCCGATGCGTACAACTCCTGCAGTGAATATAATAGCAAACGTTAAGCACCGATTAATATCACCTCGAAAGATCTCAAAATACCTTGGGTTCGCAGATCTGTCAAAAATCAAAGATCAAACAGATAAAGAAATTATGGGTGAGCTCATAAGTAAGAACATTCTATTGGAAGACCTGCGTCATCAGGTTTTATCATTTAAAACCCTCTTACTTGGCAACGACGATTCGTTATTAGAAGATTGGATGAAAAAGACATTGACTATTGGTAAGTCTCAACTAAAAACGTTTATTAAAGGTCTGAAAAGTGATATTGAAGCCGTAAGAAATGCAATAATTACAAATTGGAGTAACGGACAAGTTGAAGGACAGGTTAACAGATTAAAAAGTATTAAAAGACAAATGTATGGCAGGGCTGGCTTTGAGCTCCTCAGAAGAAAAGTGGTACTCAGTAGAGTCGGTTAAACTTCACCTAAATTGACGAAGAACCAGCATTGCCGGTATATCCACTTTCTGAACAACATCCATAAATACGACCAGGATTACAGCAAAGACCTGGCAGAACTACTACCGCACAATTTTAAACTGCAAAACCCAAATAGTAACATACTCTCCTAAAACTATCAAAGTTCTCTGAACATTTTAGAATAACTTTGATAGTGAAATCCCGATTTCTCAGGAAAACAAGACGGACTTCACCGAATGCTTACTTACAGATCAAACTTTAAAAGATAAATTAGCGTAATTCGGATGTTGTTATCCTGATAAAAGTATTGGAGGTTTACATTTTTATCTTGATAAAAGTGTGTTTTTGTATCAACTTTATAAGGGAATAAGTAAATGTCTAGGGAATCAAAAAAACATTCGCACATCATTGTCCGATTACAAGGAAGAATCATGGATGGTGAACATTCCATTATATGTTATAGCGTAAATTGTAAATGATCTGATAAATATGACTCTTCGCCTAAATTGACGAAGAAGTACCATCTTACCAATATCGCAATAGGTAGCCAGTAATTCTGTATTGGCAGAAAGATTAGTTTTTAACTGGCCTTATTTTCTTTTATCTTTAATTCATATTTAGCAATTATACATAACATTTGGTAAGTTTCGCAAACGGGATATATTCTTTTTATAAACTGAAACATCCAGTTACTGTTTTAATGTGAATCTTTTACGTATTAATATTTTCTTTTAAGTTTTTTATTCCTTCAATTGCTTGTTTTAATTCTGTACTATACAATGGGTTTTCTGTATGATGTGATGCAGCATTCATAACCCGATCCAAAATTTCTTTAGTGTCTTTTATCAATAATTCTTTGCGGTTTCTCTGTTCATTGAATTCTAGTAGGAAATCAAACAACCTGTTTTTTAGATTATCGAGCTTTATTCTGTCATATTCTTCAAAATCAGGATCGAGTTGATAATTTGTTTTTATTTTTCTGAGTTTGCTAATTTCAATATCCGGTATAAAAACTTGATTGAATTTTTGAAATCTTTGTTTTGAAATTACATTAAAGGCTGTTTCTAACTTTTCATTCAGACTTTTAAACTCTTTGTTCATCTTCTTCATTTTAGGGTCAAGAAACGATGTAAGTATCGCTTCTGCTTCTTTGCGTAACTCATTACCACAGTTCTCAAATTCCTCCTCCTGGAAATTCTTTACTGCTTTTTGAAGAGATGTCAAGTCTTCTTTAACTTTTGGAGCTGAATTATTGCTTTCGTCTTTTGCGAAGTTATAATAAACCCATTCTTCTTCATCTGTATTACGCCTGATAAGATTGAAAAAGCCTTTGTCATGGGTTAGAATAATTTTCTGAAAGTCATTAAAAAATTTAAGTTCAGGCTTGTTTTCTTTATTGAGGAAGATTCTTACTACATCCATCCTGTTTGACAAATCTAAGCTGATAAGCATATCGTCTAGTACAAGAATTTTAAACTTAGCCTCGGCTAATGGTCTTGTCATTAAAGCCCCTATTCGAATACTAATTGCAATCCTTGTTAATTGAGCTTCATTCAAAAATGACTGAACCCTCTCAATTTTATTCCAATGAGGTATCGGTTTCTCCTCTTTAACTTCAACTGATAATTTTATATGTAATTGATCATGTCGATAGCCTTCTTGCTTATCGCCCCATAAATCATAACGAACATTGTCAAACTTGAATTTCTTATTAAAGTCTATTGCTATGCGAATTACTTCTTTGCCTTCAAAGAAATGGTTCTTGATAAATGTGTTTGCATTTATTTGGATCTCTGTAAGTAGATTTTGGATTTTATCATTTAGTGCCTTTATTTCCTGAATAAAACGTTCTTTTTTATCTCTGCTTACTACTGCCCCTTTTGGAGTTCTAGGAACATCTGTTGTTCTGCCCATTATAATATCCTCCAACCAATTTTGTGTACCCTCGGTTAAGAATGGAAAAATATCATGTTCGAAAACCGGCCAAAGGTTTGTTTCTTGTTTGTGTGAGGCACGATAAAAATTATGCAGCAACTTATAATTGATAAAATCACTTGCTAGGTTTAATTCCTGAATGATGGTATCATCATTATTGTTTGTATTAATAATATCGTGCGAAATGGTATAAGTATCTTCTTTACCAGTTTCTTTATCAATGGATGTAAGCTTGATATATGAATTTTCTAAATTATCTATGAAGATATTTTTCAATGTCTGATGGGTAGATGTATCAGAAGGAATGTATTTCTTGAAATATTTCCGAACACTATCATCCGATTTCGTACTACTTTGCAGTAAAGTATATAATGCCCAAAATAGAGATGATTTACCGGATCCATTATTTCCGTAGACCAGAATATTTTTACCTTTTATATCAAAGCTTTGTTCTTCTTGAAATGCTTTAAAGTTCTTTATTTTTATTTCTTTAATCCGCTTCATAATTTAACTTTCCAAAATAGGTTTTAATAATTCGGGGCTTCTCACAGCAAACAATTTCATGCGATTACGCACTTCGTTATCCGGATGTATCCATGTTTGATATAGTTGCAACAGAACCTGTCCTTTATCAATATCGTTTAGTTCTTTAAATTCTCTGTTTTGCATCACTTTTTCAATATCTCGTTCAATAAATTTGCGTACATCAATATCTCGTTCTTTCATGTGAATTGGGAAATATAGTTCAAAGACGAGGGCATCTATTACTTCAATAAAAATGGATCTAATTAATGTATTTGTTTGTTTTAATAAAAACACAAGAGTTTCAATGACCAAATTATAAGGGCTTAATGATTTTATTGGAATGTTCTCTATTGGAGCTTTTTTAATTTTTGGAAAAGTTATTTTGTTATCAAAATTTGTGGCAAGCCAATAGTACCTTATTATTTTAGAATTTATAATTGCAAGGATAAGCTCTAGTTTGATTTCACTTTTTGTAAGGAAAATATTATAAATTGTGTTTAACGTAAAAATACCAGGTTCACAAATTGCCCCTTCTGGATACTTTCCTACTTGTCTTATTACAATTCTTTGCCTTTCATAAACAGAAATATTACCACCACTTTTGATTGCCGCAGGAACAAAATTAACAAATTCAGTAGACTCCGCGATTTTATATGGGAATACATTTCCACCATCAATAACAGGTTTCCAATTTCCATTTTCTTGTATGTTAGAAACATAAGTATTTCTGTCATGGGTTTGGATTCCGAAGTAAGCTCTACCATAATTTTTTAAGGGGAAAGAATCTTTGATAATCTGAGATATTATTTTTTCATTTTGAATATCATTATCAAAATTAAAAACATAATCAGGTGAAGTGATTTTATCTTGGTCAAATAATCTAGTTGGAACAGTAATATCAGAAATCGAATTTCGAATTTCAAATACATTTGATGCGTCTCTAGGTTTATTTTTTATAAAAACAAATATTAGATTATCAACAGATACACTTTCAAATACTTGAGTGTAAAATAGAACAACAGAATATATGGAACAGCTTTTGTAAATTATTTCTCTTAATTTATTGTTATGTTTATTTTTAATAAATGTATTAGGGGTTATATATGAAATTGTACCACCTTTTTTAAGAAGACCTATCCCTTTTTCAATGAACAAATGGTATAAATCTATTTTGTATTGAGCACAATTGTAGGTATTGTATGAATATTTGGTATTATCTGATAGATTGGGGATGTTTTGAATTAAAATATATGGAGGATTACCAATCACAATATCAAAACCTTCTGAAATATCAAACATCCATTCTGGGTCGAAAAATGACGAAGAAGCATTTTGATTATATGGATCCCAATTTGCCAATTTTCGAGAAGTTGTGTTGTTTTTTGATTGAAACTGTTTCCTAAGTGTATTAAGCTCAACTTTTAGGTTTTCTGCTTCTTCTAAGTTTCCAATTTGATCGAAATATATGATTTGTGAATTTCTCTTGTCATTTTTGATGATTTCATCCACTTCATTATTAAGCTCAATTTCTAATAATTCTGCTATCTTGTTTCTTAACAGTTCGTCTTTTTGCCTGTATTTATTTTTAGTTTCTTTAGTGCGTGCACTGAATAGTTTATGCCGAACCCCCTTTAAATTTTCTTCTAACGTTGATAATTCTTTAGTGTTAAATAATTTGGTCTGTAAATTGAGCTTTTCAATACCTATCAATGTATTTGCAGCTACAAACTTAGTTTCAAGATTTGGCAATGGGCGTATACCAAAGTTCTCGGCTTCTTTATTCCTTTTCTGATCAACCACCAATGAAATAAAGAAACGAAGCTTCGAAATTTGTGTGGCAATAGGTTGAATGTCTATACCATAAATGCAATTTTCAATAAGGTAGAGTTTACGGGCATAGTCTGGGTCGTTTATTCGTTTGTCGAATGCATCGTTTATTTCATTTAATTTTTTGCCACGTTCTTCTTTATCTTCAATGCTATTAAATGCTTCTAGCATCTCCTCCTGTACTTTTGCAATTTGTATTTCTTTCCAGACTATATTTTCAGGATCGAGCTTTTGCAATATGTGTACCATTTTCTGCAATGCCCCCATTGGAAATGCTCCTGAACCACAGGCAGGGTCGAGGATTTTGCATTTGTCCAAAGCAAGTATTATTTCTCGGGTTAGTACAGCGTTTTCTTCAAATGGGTTTTTAAGATCAAAAGAAGCTAATCGGTGTAATTTTTCATCAATCTGTTTTTTATCAATTCCCCAATCTACAATTGTATTTTTCATGTAAGCAATAAGGCTCTCGTCAACCATGTAATTTACAATTTCACGTGGGGTGTAAAATGAACCTGTTTGCTTACGGGCAGTTGATTTGGTTTCAGGGTTATAACTAGCCAAAAGGTTTTCGAATACCTTACCTAATAATTCGGGATCAAGTGCAACATCTTCTTCTATTGGTGTATTTTCTGTTATAGTGAATTTGTACGATTTAAGAATATTTATCAAACCTTTCACGGCTGCTTTTTTTGTACTGCTATTACTTACACCATATTCGGCACTTAAGTCAACATGTTCTTCAACGCCAAAAAACAGATAATCGGGAACAATCAATTGTTCACCTTTCGTCATATTGTCTGAGAATCCATCAATATAAATATTCTTGTCTTTATCGTCTAAACATTCAAACAATCCCCCATTTAAAAAAGGCACAGTATTGTTCATCATTTGCAAGAATGTCTCAGGTTTTTTAAAGTATCTTTTGTATCGCATCAAATAATCTATTCCCCTGTGAGTACCATATTTATCGCTACGGAAACTTCGCTCTCTAGTGTCTGTCCCATCAGATTTAATAGGACAATTTAATGATGCAAAAAACAGGTTTTGCAAAATGGTTTTGTAATAGACACTATCAAGATTAGACTGTTTAAACAAACCATTTTCATGATATGGAGCAATTTCATTTAAAATATCAGATTGAAGTGCTTCAAGGTTAAAAAGCTCCTCAGGTATGAGTTTCTTTTCTTTAATAAACCATGTAAAGAGCAAACGAGTTAGTAAGCGGATTACATTTGTTGCATTATGTTCCTGTATTAAGTCGTCAAGCTTAGCATTTTTCTTATGGGCATCAATTTCGGTAGGCTTTGATGGGAAAGTAACTTGCTTAATGGCCCAAAAATACCAGTTCGATAGTTCCTGATAAAATCGTTTATTAAGAATACTTACACTAAAAACCTCCTGCCAATAGGTGTAAAGTTTTGCAAAAGAATCTACTGCCTTTATTCCTGAAGTTTGAATTTGGAGTTCATTAATAATCTGTTGGTGTCCGGGGTGTGGCTTCTGAATGTCAATATCTCTTAACAACGAGACCTTCCCTGCCTTTTCACCTTCACGCCATTCTTGTTTATATTTAATTCTTTCGGTATTTGCAAAAGCAATGTATTCCGTTTTGTCATCGAAATATTTGAATATTACAACAACTGGTGTATAATAAAACTCTCGGTTGAACGCTCTTGTTACTTCAGCCAATTGAGAACGTGTGGGTGGCAAATTATTTTCTCTTTGATGTAAACTAACACCAAAAAGAAGAATGCCATCGTAGTCTGATTTGATTTTATCAACTGCCAAACTTTTATTCCCATCAAATGCAGCATCATCCACCATTCCCACAAAATATACTTCATCAACAAGCTGAAAAGTGCTGTTGTCTTTATAGGTATCTTTCAATATATCTTTTATCGAAGTTGGTTCGTCAGCTACATAGTTTATAGGAACATTTAGTTCATTGAATAATGCTTTTATTGCTTGAAGAAATCCTAATTCTTTGAAGTTTTGTAATTTCATATTCAAAATTCTTTTAATTCGCGTTCAATAAACTCAGCTAATTTATTTTTATCTGGCAGTTGTAACAGGTATTTGCTTACAAATATTTCTTTATCCGAGTCAGCTACTGCATATTCTACCAACGCCTTGTTTTGATCTGTTACCAATAAAATACCTACTGGCGGATTATCATCTGGTTGCTGGATATTCTTTTTGTAATAATTGAGGTATGTTTTTAGCTGCCCAATGTGTTCATGATTTGCTTTTGTGGTTTTCAACTCCACCAACACGTGACACTTTAGCACTCGATGATAAAAAACCAGATCAATAAAGAAATATTCATCGCCTATTAAAATTCGTTTTTGCCGTGCTTCAAAACAAAAGCCATTACCCAGTTCTATGATAAACTGTTGCAAATGGTTAATCAATGCTTGCTCTAATTCACTTTCTTCAATGAACTGTGGATAGTTTATGCCTAAGAATTCAAAAAAATAGTGCGACTTTACAATATCTGAACTTTTCCCGGGATTTATCTTGAGTTTTATCTGCTCAAAAGAAGACTGATAGTCACCGGATAAACCTAACCGTTCAAATGTTAAGGTGCTGATCTGTCGTTGCAATTCTCTTACGTTTGGTGTTGTTTTGAGAATCAAAAGTTCGTAGAATTTCCTTTTGACTTCATCTTCTATTTTTAGCAATTCTATAAAATGACTGTATGAAGCAGTACATAACAGTTGGTAAAGATAATTCGCTTCCTTTTGATGGTTTTTAGCTTCTCTCAATTCGTCAGACACTGTCTGACGAATTCTATTTTGCTCATATGCAATTGCCTTTAATTCGTCAGACACTGTCTGACGAATTGGTAAAGGGATAAGAGTATCGAATTTCTGGTTAACTAGATCAATAATTTGATGATAAATCTTATAAAACTGACGACATATCTTTAGATTAGTCTCACCTAATCCTTTGATCTTTATGCTTTTTGAAAGTATCTCTAATAATTGTGTGCCATATTTTGCATGGTCATCACCGTATTGTTCAAATTCAACAATATAGAAGCCAACAAGCCAATTCCTAATCGTCATTTGAATGTTTACAGCTTTCACTGCATTCTGCTGTAAGCAAGTATTAGCCGATTGTATATTCGTTACTAATTTTTGAAAATCCATATTAACTTACAATTAACCAGGTAATCAAATCAAAATTATCAAATGCAAATTTATCAGAAATAGATCCTTCTGTTTTAAGTTTTTGAATGGCAAGTGCACTATTCTTTTTTAACTGATTCACAAAATCTAAACTAGTTTGCGACATGGTTTCTTTTATTGTGCCATCTTCTTGAACTTCTTCACTTTTTGCCTGGCTTTTAATCCATTTCTGCAAGGCATTGCCTAGATTAACAATAGTTGGCTCATCTCCACTATCTATCTTACTATCTACACAACGTGGCTCTTTATGATATTTAAGTAATTGTTCGAGAATGACTTTTTGGTTATTCGAAATTTGTTTTCCTTCCAAATCTATATAAACCAACTCGTGTGATGTGTATTGATGTTGTGTATTGAATTTTTTTGCAGAAGGGTAGCCTAATAAAGCGATTAATCCATTTTGCATGGACAGATCGTTTTCAACACAAAAACCGGAAAATATGCCATTGGGTAATTGTTGTAATTCGTTTTTCTTTTCACTGAGAAGATCATGGAGTAGTTGTCGGTAATTATCAAATGAGAAGTCAGCAAATCCTATCGATTTCTCGGCTTCAATGTCTTCTATGTCGTTTTCCATTTGGCGCAACATATTGGCATTTTGTCTGGCTTCAAGTTTATCATCGACAGCCATCTCCATAAAATCATCTGTAAAATCATCAATAACTTCAGATCCGGCTAGTTTCATTAAAGCCATCCTCTTTTCTACTCTCTGTTTCAGGTTTATGTAATCATCAATATCTTTTGCCGGCCAAAAATTAATACATTGAATATAACTGTTGGGCGAACCGATACGATCAATACGACCTACTCTTTGAATAACTTTAACCGGGTTCCAGTGAATGTCGTAATTAATAACCATATCAGCATCCTGTAGATTCTGTCCTTCACTTAAAACATCAGTCGCCAATAGTATATCAATGGGATTTATTATTTTATTATATGTGTCTGCATGCTCTGTTTTTAACCAATTTATCCATTCTTCGTAGTTGGATTCAGTACTTAAACTATCTGATGAAGGCTCGAATGACTTCCAGTTTTTCTCTTTGAAAAGTTTGGTATAGGGTGCAAATCGTTCTAATATTGGATCGTGTTTGTTTATTGAAACGGAACTATTCCAGGCTTTATTTTCATCACCTGATACAAAAGCATAATTACGGAAACCTCTTTTCTTTAGCTGGTCGAAAAGATATTGTACCGTGTCTTTATAAGCGGAAAAAATGACAATTTTTTTATTGGTGGTTCCGGCTTTTTTATTAATGATGTGCAATAGTTCTTCTAGTTTGCTGTCTTTTGAAGTTGTTGCTTGTTCATTTTCAATTCCGGCACTAAACTCATCAATATTGTCGAGGATGTATTTTAGCGTTTTCTTATCTTCTTTAATATCTCTTTTGAACTTGTCAAGCCTACCGGCTTTGTCAATTTTACTTATCGGAATAGGATCTTTTTTGCCAAGTAGATATTTATCCAGTAATCCGGTTTCATCTTCATCAAGAAGTTGTTCTACCGTTTCATCGTCAGATTTTATTGTTATATTTTCTTTTTGCTCTTCATACCGGCTAATTATATCAAGTGCATTTTTATGATGATCATGAATTCGTTTTACTGTTATCTGAAAGGCAAACCATGATGATTCCAACCGTTTAAGCAATAAAATCATCATCATTTTTACCAGAAAGAACTCACGTTGGATATCATCTTCTAATACAACCTTTTGATCTTGTTTCTCTCCTTTTTTCTCTTTTGCTCTTTTTTCTTTTTTCCTTTGCTTAATTTCTTCATTTGTAAAGGTATAGAATGATGGTTGATAAGCAGATAAATTTAATTTCATATTCTCCAGCAACTCAGCAAAACTTTCTACATCTCCAAATTTCATTGGTGTTTTGAATATATTCCTGGTCTTTTTATGCTTTGGAAATGCAAGATTGGCATCGAAATGAGAGTTGATCTGTTTTCGGGTTCTGGCAACTAATAGATGATCTGTTAACCTGAAAAAGTTACTGTCTTTAATCATACTATGGAAATCTGCTAATGTTGCCCCTTCCTTTTCGCTCCATTCATTGAATTTTGCCTGTACCTCCCTAAATGTATGTTCAATGTTCTTAACATCTAATGATTCATTAAATCCTTCATTATTGTCTTTTACCAATAATCTAAATTGATTTCTGACATCTTTAAATGAATTATTGATGGGGGTTGCAGAAAGCAGGAGAACCATAACATCGCCTGTTGATTCCTTAAGAATTTCTTCGACAAGGTATTTATACCTGCTCGACTTGTTATTTCTAAGGTTATGGCTTTCATCAATTACAAATAGTTTGGGTTGGTCATTTGTGAAAAAATCAAGGTTTGCCTGTGTATGCTCTAGTCCACCTTCTCGTAGATCAGTATGAAAACGGATGATGTAATCTAATTTATCATCTTCAAAAATAGAATCTTTACGTTTTAGATACTGACTCCAATTCTGTTCCAGTTTCTTAGGGCAAAATAATACGATTTCTCGTCCCTGCATCTGAAAATATTTCATTACTGCCAAAGCACTCCATGTTTTACCTAGACCAACAG
>JACAUB010000001.1:1401451-1406089 GCA_013390605.1 Bacteroidota bacterium
TTAGGAATGTATACTTATTTTAGTGAATTGATTTTTTACTGTATACTTTTTCTAGTAATAATACTTAAATGTGTATACCTATTTCAGTAAGGGACACCTCCATAAATTTAGGGGGATCTGTACCCGTTCTCTACCCGTTCTGTACGGGATCTGTACCCGTACTCTACCCCCAAGGGGTACAGAACCCCTATAGAACGGGTAAAATAAATGTAGATTATCCCTACTGATCGGATTCATTTTATGATTATATTTGAAGTGATTTATGTTCTTATTCGGTAGAATAATCAAGTTGTATATAACAATTTGTAGGTAGTCCCTCTGTAGCCATTTCTCAAAATTTGAATGACCCCTCTCTCTCAACCTGTAAACTTAGTTTGGATGATTATTTAGCCGTATGTTAGGAATAACTTACAGAAAACGGATTTTATAAACTTCTAAATTTAACAATCATGGCAAAGGGTATTAAGTATACCAATCAACCGCTGGGCACTTTTGACGGATTGTGTCATTATGTTGATAAAAACGGCTTTTACATCGTGAAAGGTAAGGGTGGTGCAAAGGGTAGTGTGATGAAAAATAATCCTGATTTAATTCGGACACGCGAAAACTATACCGAGTATGGGATTTGTGCAAAATGGACTCATTTGGTCAGAATGAATCTGTCTGACATTGTCCATTTATGCTACAACAATTACACTTCCTGGATTAATCAGATGGGCAAGAATATCCAGAAAATGGATACGGAAGATCTCCGTGGTCATCGGGGTGTTAAATCATCGCAACACAAATCATTGTTAACGTCTCTCAATTTTAATGAGCAGCATCTTTTTAAACATGTTCTGACGCGTGAACCGGAGGTGGTCGTTAGCGAAGATCGGAAAACGATAACAGTGAATATGCCTCAGTTTGTTTCGAATAACGAATTGATCTGGCCTCGTCCTTTTTTATATTACAGGTTTACATTGCAGATTGGACAGCTTTCTGATTATCTGTGGGATGATGAAGGGGTTAAGTTTACGCCTGAATATCCGAATGCTGAGGATAACCGGATTGTTATAAGAGGTGACTGGATGTCGAAATCAACGAACCCGTTGGATATTTCGTTGACTGCTTCTTTTGCAGAAACGAAGCTCCCAGCCGAAAATATAACGGTAACGGTTGGATTGGGGATTGAAATAGGATCGAATGAAGCTCCGGGCACTATCTCATTCAGTAAGGGCGATGGCACAATGGCGCTGATTGCTTGTCTATAAATTGGATGGAGGTATCGACTTCAGTTATCTCAAACCCTTGGTTGGCGGATAAAAGAAAGCCCTTCAGTATCATGAAACGATACTGAAGGGCTTTAGATGATGAGGGTGTCTCTTTACAGAAACACGATATTGTTTTTTGCTGTTATCTTCTCACAGTAGCGGCATTGTAATTTTAAATCTATTTCATCAATTACTTTGAAACAGGTAGTAATTGGTTGGTGGTTTGTGATACAATTGGGGTTGAAACATTTCACAATGGCATGCACTGTTGTAGGAATCTGTACCTTCTTTTTTAAGGTGACTTCGTAGTTTCTGATTTCGATCAGGGTTGCTGATGGGGCTACCAGAGAGATTTTATTAATCTCATGATCGGCAAAATAACGATTGCTTACTTTAATGATTCCTTTTCCATCAGCAAGCTTCTTGCTCTCAAGGTTGACCCCTAAGAAGATCTCCTCCGGGCTATCGGTCAGGTCTAATATTTTGATTACCTGAAAAACACGATTGGAGGGTATATGATCGATTACGGTACCATTTTCAATGGCCGTTACTTTTAATTCTCTTTGAACTTTTTCCATCTCAATTAAGATTTAATAGTGCTTATTTTGCCCCAAGTATTGATGCAAGAATGGCTTGACGAACATATACTCCATTTTGTGCTTGCTGGAAGTAGTATGCTTGTGGTGTATCGTCAACATCTACATTAATCTCGTTTACACGAGGTAGCGGATGCAACACTTTCATGTTGGGTTTGCAATTAGCCATGAGCGATTTTGAAAGGATACATGAGTCTTTCACCTTTTCGTATTCTATAGGATCAGAGAAACGTTCGCGTTGTACTCTGGTCATGTATAAAATATCGACATGTGGAATGGCTTCGGCCAACTCGGTGTATTGGTGATACTCGAGGTTGTTATCCTTGATGTGGCGTTTTACGGCGCTGGGTAATTTAAGCGACTCAGGTGATACAAGATGGAAGGTGGTATTGTATTGAGACAATGCCATCGTTAGCGAATGTACAGTACGGCCATATTTAAGGTCGCCTACAAACGCTACATTCAGGTTGTCGAGCGTGCCCTGTGTCTTTCTGATCGAAAACAGGTCGAGCAGACACTGGGTAGGATGTTGATTAGCACCATCGCCGGCATTGATAATGGGCACTTTTGACACTTCAGATGCATAACGTGCTGCTCCTTCGCGGGGATGGCGCATCACAATTACATCTGCATATCCACCCACCATCAATATGGTGTCTTTCAACGTTTCACCTTTTTGTACGCTGGAAGATGAGGCATCACTAAAACCAACTACTTTGGCTCCAAGGCGGTTTGCCGCGCTTTCAAAGCTCAGACGGGTTCGTGTTGAGGGCTCAAAGAAGAGAGTGGCTACCACATATCCGTCAAGGATTTTCTGTCGTGGTTGCTTTTCAAACTCTTCAGCCAGGTCGAGGATCCTGCACTGTTCTTCTTTGGTGAAGTCATTGATTGAAACAAGACTCTTGTTTTTCATTGTTTTGACTGTTGTTGTTTTCAATGAATAAAAAAAGGAGAATAGTGAAAAAATCACTACTCTCCAGGTTTGGTTTAATATTCGTCCCAGCTCTTGATCATGAGATCGGGGAGCTTGTATTTATGAAATGCCATGATAAAAGCAGATGCTAATCGGGCATTGGTGATGAGCGGAATATTGAGGTCGACTGCAAGCCGGCGAATGGTATAATCGTTATCCAATTCCTTCTTCGAAAGGTTTTTCGGAATGTTGATTACCAAATCGATGCGCTTTTCTTTCAGATAGGTAAGGACATTGGGTTCATCGTTAACATCAGGCCAATGAAGCATGGTGGTCGGTATGTCATGGCTTTCGAAGAACAGATGTGTACCCTTGGTAGCATACAAGCGGTAGCCCATTGCTGCCAGTTCTTTTGCACTGTTGATCAGCTCCAGTTTAGAACGGGTTGGCCCTGATGATATCAGGATACCTTTTTCAGGAATCCGATAACCTACGCTGAGCATAGCCTTGAGGATGGCTTCGTAGAAGTCCTCTCCAATACAGCCTACTTCACCGGTAGAAACCATGTCTACTCCTAAAACAGGATCGGCCATGTGCAGACGGGAGAAGGAGAATTGTGAGGCTTTTACGCCAATATAATTCAGATCGAAAATGGAACTGTTGGGCTTGCTCACCGGTAGATTTAACATGATACGGGTAGCAATCTCAATCAGATTGGTCTTCAGAATCTTTGAAACGAATGGGAAGGAGCGCGAAGCACGTAGGTTACATTCGATAACCTTGATGTCGTTATCGCGGGCCAGGAATTGAATGTTGAAAGGACCGCTGATGTTAAGCTCTTTCGCAATCTGCGAGGATACTTTCTTGATACGACGAACCGTTTCTACATATAACTTCTGCGGAGGAAATACGATGGTAGCATCACCGGAGTGAACTCCGGCAAACTCTACGTGTTCTGAAATGGCATAAATAATGATTTCGCCATCTTTTGCCACTGCATCGACTTCAACCTCTTTTGCGTGTTCCATGAATTTGGAAACTACAACCGGATATTGTTTAGATACCTTTGCGGCTAACGTTAAGAAGTCGGAAAGCTCGTCGCTGTTTGATACGATGTTCATGGCAGCTCCTGCCAACACATACGAAGGACGAACCAACAACGGATAGCCAACTTGTTCTGCAAAGTCGTGAATTTCGTCGATGCTGACCAATTCTCTCCATAAAGGCTGATCGATCTTCAGATCGTCGAGCATCTGCGAAAACTTATGACGGTCTTCTGCTCTGTCTATAGAGAGTGCTGATGTGCCCAGAATATTGATTTTCTCCTTGTGTAAGCGCATCGCCAGATTGTTTGGAATCTGACCCCCGGTAGAGATAATGACGCCCTTAGGGATCTCCAGATCGGTGATATCGAGTACACGTTCGAGTGATAACTCATCAAAATAGAGACGGTCGCAAACATCATAATCGGTACTTACCGTTTCTGGGTTGTAGTTGATCATGATTGCACGTAATCCCTCTTTCCGAACGGTTTGTAGTGCATTTACACCGCACCAGTCAAATTCTACAGAACTACCGATACGGTAAGCTCCCGATCCGAGTACGATAACTGATTTATTATCATTTAAGAACTCAATATCGTGTTCGGATGCATTATAGGTGAGATATAGATAGTTGGTTTGTGCAGGGTATTCAGCCGCCAGTGTATCGATCTGTTTCACAAAAGGAGTGATCCCTTTTGATTTACGATAAGCACGGAAGTTGAGAATTGACTCTTCACCCTTCATGCGTTCTTTTAAGATGAGGCGGGTAATCTGATAATCAGAGAAACCAAGCTTCTTAATCGTTGATATGAGTTCGTCAGGAAGTTCCTGGA
>JACAUB010000001.1:1406189-1449660 GCA_013390605.1 Bacteroidota bacterium
GTCAGGAAGTTCCTGGAAGTTATTAAAGGTGCTGATCTCTTCGCCATAATCGAAGATGTTCTTTAAACGATAGAGGAACCAAAGGTCGATCTTGGTTTGTTCATAGATCTGTTCGATGGACCAGCCTTCATTAAAGGCTTTTGCGATGGCAAAGATCCGGATATCGGTAGGGTGATTCAATTCGTAGGTTACATCTTCGAACTCAACCTCTTTGTTTCCGATGAAGCCGTGCATACCAAGACCGATCATTCGCAATCCTTTTTGGATAGCCTCTTCGAAGGTGCGACCGATAGACATTACCTCGCCAACCGACTTCATGCTCGAACCGATTTCACGATTTACGCCGGTAAACTTGTTAAGGTCCCAACGGGGTAGTTTACAAACTACATAGTCGAGTGCAGGTTCGAAGAATGCGGAGGTCTCTTTGGTAATTTCGTTACGTATTTCGTGTAATCCATAACCCAGACTTAAACGTGCGGCAACAAGTGCCAACGGATAGCCTGTGGCCTTCGATGCAAGCGCAGAAGAGCGTGACAGACGTGCATTGACCTCTATAACGCGATAGTCTTCTGAGAATGGATCTAAAGCATATTGTACGTTACATTCACCCACAATGCCCACGTGACGAACAATCTCGATAGCGATTCTTCTCAGCTTATGATATTCGGCATTGGTAAGGGTTTGCGATGGAGCAACTACAATACTTTCACCGGTATGTATACCCAGTGGGTCAAAGTTTTCCATGTTACAAACTGTGATACAATTGTCGTAACAGTCGCGAACTACTTCGTATTCTACTTCTTTCCATCCTTTTAACGACTCTTCAACCAGAATCTGGTTAGAGTACGAAAAAGCTTTCGAAGCTAAGGTTTCGAGCTCCTGGTTGGTGGTACAGAAACCTGATCCCTGTCCGCCCAATGTATAAGCAGCACGAATAATGATAGGGTAGCCCAGCTCGCCGGCAGCAACAACTGCTTCTTTGATGGTTGTACAAGCAATGCTGCGTGGGGTACGTACATTGATTTCGCCTAACTTGCCAACAAAGATCTCACGGTCTTCGGTGTCGATAATTGCTTGAACGGGTGTACCTAATACTTTTAAATTATATTTCTCAAGAATACCACCTTTGTAGAGTGCAATACCACAGTTGAGGGCTGTCTGACCTCCAAAAGAGAGTAACAAACCATCAGGTTTTTCTTTCTTGATAACTTCTTCAACAAAATATGGTGTTACCGGCAGAAAGTAAATCTTGTCGGCGATGTGTTCTGAAGTCTGAACAGTAGCGATATTCGGATTGATCAATACTGTTTTTATTCCTTCTTCGCGAAGGGCTTTAAGCGCTTGTGAACCTGAGTAGTCGAACTCTCCGGCTTCACCAATTTTTAGCGCGCCTGATCCAAGGATCAATACTTTTTTTATTTGTCTTTCCACTTCTTTACCAGATTTAAAAATTCATCAAACAGAAAGGCTGTATCGGTTGGTCCGCTCGAGGCTTCGGGATGGAACTGAGTAGATGAGAATGGTTTGCTGATATGGCGAATACCTTCGCTGGTTCCATCATTCAGGTTAATAAAGTTGGGTTCCCATCCCGGAGTAAGTGCATTATTGTCTACTGCAAAGCCATGATTTTGAGAGGTTACATAGGCTCTTTTCGTGCCACATTTGAGCACTGGCTGGTTGTGACTGCGATGACCAAACTTGAGCTTGAAGGTGTCGGCTCCTGAAGCAAGTGACATGAGCTGGTGCCCAAGACAGATGCCAAAGATTGGACGGTCTCCTTCTAATTCACGACGAATATTATCAATTGTGGAAACACATTTTTTAGGATCGCCAGGACCATTTGATATAAACAGTCCGTCAAACTCTTCTTTACTGAAGTCATAATCCCAGGGAACACGGATTACAGTAGTGTCTCCATCTTTTAACAGATAGCGGATGATGTTAAACTTTACTCCGCAGTCGATTAAAAGAATACGATACTTGCCATTACCATAAACAACACGTTCTTTGTGGCTCACCTGATCAACCAGATTGTCCAGATTAGGATCATAAAGGTCAACATCAACATCGTCGACAATGATTTTTCCTAACATAGCACCCTTTTCTCTGATCTTTTTGGTGATAGCACGTGTGTCGAGACCAAAGATTCCGGGAATCTTGTTCTCTGTCAGCCATTCGCCCAGGCTCTTTGCTGCATTCCAGTGGTTAAACTGCAATGAATATTGGGCAATGACTAAACCCGACACATGAATCTTTTCTGATTCAAAGAAGGTTAGCATGTTGTCTTGTTCAACATCGGTGGCCGGCACCCCATAGTTACCTACGAGAGGGTAAGTGAGCACAAGGATTTGACCCTTGTACGATGGGTCGGTCAGACTTTCGGGATAGCCAGTCATGGCCGTGTTAAAAACCACTTCTCCCGAAACGGAACCTTCGTAACCAAAAGAGTAGCCCTCCATGGTCGTTCCGTCTTCAAAGACTAGTTTTGCTTTCTTAAATTGCTTCATCAATAATTAACTCAATTTTTCAACCCTAAATATAATACCTTTTTTTAATAATTCTCACTAATAATTAAAGCGTTAACGTGTGCTTTAATGGTTTTCCCTTTTTGCTGTTCACTCAATAACAATGAGGGTTTCATAAAAAAGGCGATCAATAATGACCGCCTTTAAAACAAATTATTTTAGATTATGCTTCTGAACAAAATCGTCAATGATGCCCTGTAAATTCGGGAATCCGATTTCTTGTAAATCATAACCAACTTTAACGGTGGGTTTATCAATCTTAACGATACGGTTTAGATCGATAGGGGTCGCAATAACAACTGCATCACATGGTGTATTGTTAATGGTGGCTTCAAGGTCGGCAACCTGCTCATCACCATATCCCATTGCAGGTAACAATGTACCTATATTAGGATAGATGCGGAACGTTTCGCTTAACTTACCGGTAGTGTAAGGACGAGGATCAACCAGTTCGGCAGCACCAAATTTCTTTGCAGCTACTACACCGGCACCAATCTTCATTTCACCATGGGTAAGGGTTGGACCATCTTCAACAACTAATACACGTTTACCGCGAATTAATTCAGGCTTGTCAACGGTTAGTGGTGATGCACCATCTATAACAATTGCAGTTGGATTAATCTTAGCGATATTGTCGCGAACGATATTAATATCATCCAGACAAGCAGAGTCAATTTTGTTGATAACGATAACATCAGAGATGCGGGCCATTACTTCACCAGGGTAGTATGATACTTCAGCACCCGGGCGCAAAGGATCGGCAACGCATATTGTCAGGTCGGGTTTGTAGAAAGGGAAGTCGTTGTTTCCACCGTCCCACAATACTACATCACAACCATCAGGATCATTCTCGGCAGCACGTAGAATAGCCTCATAGTCAACTCCTGCATAGATTACGTTACCACGAACAACATGTGGCTCGTATTCTTCCATCTCTTCGATGGTGCATTTGTGGAATTTGAGATCTTCAACAGTTGCAAAGCGTTGTACTTTTTGCGCATTCAAGTCGCCGTAAGGCATTGGATGACGAACAGCAACAACTTTTAAGCCTTTAGCCATGAGTAATTCAACAACACGACGAGAGGTTTGACTCTTGCCGCATCCGGTACGGGTAGCACCGATTGCAATTACAGGCTTTGTGCTTTTTACCATTGTGTCTTTGGGTCCCAGCAGCATGAAATTAGCTCCTGCAGCATTGACGATAGCACTCACGTTCATCACGCGAGGATAAGGTACATCGCTGTACGAAAAAACACAAATATCAACTTTCTTGTCCTTTATGATCTGAGCAAGGTCGTACTCAGCATAAATTGGAATACCATCGGGGTATAAATCTTGCCCGGCCAGTTCTTTCGGGTAAGCTCTTCCGTCGATGTCGGGGATCTGTGCAGCAGTGAAAGCAACTACATTGAATTCAGCTTTTCCACGGAAATACGTGTTAAAGTTGTGGAAGTCCCTTCCGGCGGCCCCGATAATCACTACGTTTTGTTTCATTACGAATGGATTAAGGGTAATATATTAGGATTGAGTGAGTGATAAATTACCTGCAAAGATACGTGTTTAAGTTTTTCGGTCAAGAAACTTATACAGAATAATTTTTAACAATGAGTTAACAATTTATAAAACGTTGTAATGGGCTGGTTAGTAATATGAAAATTGAAGATGCCCGTACATTATTGGTTTTAATTCTCCATAATTCGACCTTGAAGTGGTATTATTATCATAGGATTTAGGGGTTGATTGTAATATTCATATAATAAATCAATTCTGGAAAAATGTATATCGAAATATTCTGTGAAATTTATAATAGGCATTATACTTTATCCTGAAGTTATTATAACCATTGTTATGTTAAAATAAAATATTTTACATTTCATCCAAGAAAGGTGGGAAAACATACAATAAATCAAGATACTACTTGGTTTATTGTTAAAATATGTTATACTTTTATTAAATCTTTAAATAATTAGTCATGGGAGCTTTTTTAAAGCATCATCGGTATAATTGCCTTAATCGTATTTTGGAAATTTATTTACGATTCATATTTGACAAACAACACAAATAGAGATTGGATTGAACATAAAATAAATTATCAAGAAGATACTGCCAGGTTAGAAAGAAATAATGGCCTTATGGTACAGATTACTAAACTATAAATTCATTAAACGAATAAATTACTTATACTTAAATTATTTAAAATGAAAAACATTATTCCAATTTTAGCTCTATTTTTTGTTTTCGGTTTCTATCCTTCAACATCTTCAGGACAGAATATCAAACAACCCATACGAGGTCAGATTGTCCTCATATTTAAAAATGCTCCCGATAACAGTTATTTTATTGGAAAGATAGGAATTAAAGAGAAAAAGTCTGATTATCAGATAAGTTATATAGATGATCATTTAATCCATCGGGGTTTTAACTTTAAAAATGTCACCATGTATGATACCCTTGTAATAAAAACACATAGAAATTTTATTGAACTCATTCATAGTTACAAAGGTTTGTCTAGTATGGGGTACTTAATTAAAAATGGCGACACGGTACTTTTTACCTATCAGGGAAATAAACCATGGGCCCAGGTATTAAACCGAAAAGTGTTGTCTTCTGAAATTAACTATGACTATTTAGTTAATGAACGTATTCGCCATGATGACTACTCGGCAATGACAAAATATTCTCACCTATCTGAATTTACAAAAAATCCCCCACCTTCATTTAAGGAACAATTCGCCATGGAAAAAGTACAATTTGAAAAGGAATCCAAAGTAGAGCTAGCAAAAACCAATTATTTTTTGGATTCTATGAGAAAGGCGAATGCAATTTCAGAGACTTATTATAATTACCAAAAAATAAATTTTATATACAGTCTTCATTCTCTTGCATTTTATTATAAATGGAAATTTTCCGATTCTCTTTTAAAAAATAACAAATTTCAGGATATACTATTTCCAACACTTACCCGTGAGAACGACACCCTTCTGTTTTATAATTATTATAGGGAATATATTTCAAAGAAATATAATACGTTACAGCTTAAAGTAAAAAAGATAAAAAAGATAGTAACTCCGAATTCATTTTCAACTGATTACAGGGAAGTATTTGATTCGATCTGCAACTGGAATAACTTATATGTAAAAGTTAAAAACTATTTTCTGCTTCAGACTATGGAATATATAAGTCAAGAATATTCGGAAAGTGACTTTGAGAAGTACACAAAAAAATTCAGGAAAGAGGTAAAAGACACTGCATTATTAAGCTATTTTGAACAAAAATACAGGATTGATCCTCCAACCAGTAATGAATTAGAATTACAAGACATCAGGGGTAACAACAAAACCTTTAAAGAAATTCTAAATTCTCATAAAGGCAAAGTGGTATATGTTGACTTCTGGGCGAGTTGGTGTGGAGCCTGTCGGGCGAATATGCCTGATTCAAAAAAGTTGGATACAGCGTTTGGCCCCAAAGGAGTTGTATTTATTTATATCTCAATGGACGTAAAACTGGCTGACTGGAAAGAATGCATTCAGAAAATCGGATTGAATGAGAACAATTATGTAATACGAAATCCGAAATCTTCCAAAATGCTTGAAGAATTAGAAATATACCCCATCCCCAGGTATCTGCTATACAATAAACAAGGAAAACTGGTCCATAAGAACGCACCCCGCCCTGTAGCAACTGTTGAAATAAGAAAGTTATTTGACCAATACCTTTTGGAATAATATTTTGGAAATATGTAGCTCCGAAATTATATTTTTTCAGTAGACATATTCTGGATACCAATTTGATAATGTGATATTTATAATTGTTAGCTTGACGGCTATACTCAGTAGGGGTGACTTGATTATGAGAATGATATAATTAAAGAATCCATCCCCGCTATTTTCTACAATAGAACCTAAGTTTTTAAGATCTCTGTTTTTTTCGACAACTGAAAATGAAAACATGTAACTTTGCACTGCGAAAACATGCTATTGTGTATTCCACCTTTTTAACCATATTCTGCATTCAAAAAATATAAAATGATCGACAAGATTCTTGCTGACCAGGTTGTTGCTACCGTTAATGAATTGTATAACCTTTCATTATCAGCTTCCGAATTATCACTATCTAAAACTCGTAAAGAGTTTGAAGGAGATTACACACTGGTTGTTTTTCCATTTGTAAAAGCTGCCCGTAAGTCACCCGAACAATGTGCTAACGAAATAGGACAAGCATTGGTTGCCCGAACTCCTTTTGTCGAATCGTTTAATGTGATTAAGGGATTCCTTAATATTGTTGTCAGTAATATGGAGTGGTTAAACTTCTTCGGTCAGAAATTTAACGCCCCTGACTTTGGATTTGCTGAAGCAAAATCTGACGAGACGATTGTTGTTGAATATTCGTCGCCTAATACCAATAAACCACTTCACCTGGGACATGTTAGAAACAACCTGCTCGGTTTTTCAGTATCAGAGATATTAAAAGCGAATGGGAAGAATGTGGTCATGGTTAACCTGGTCAACGACCGTGGTATCCATATCTGCAAATCAATGTTGGCCTGGGTTAAATTTGGTGGAGGTGAAACGCCTGAATCGTCAGGACTCAAGGGTGACCATCTGGTTGGGAAATATTATGTTTCGTTTGATAAGCATTATAAAGCGGAGATTGCCGAACTGGTAGCGTCGGGGATGAAGAAGGAAGATGCTGAAAAGAATGCACCCCTTATCCTCGAAGCACAAGAGATGCTTAGAAAATGGGAGCAGGGTGATGCCGGGACTATTCAGCTTTGGAAAATGATGAATAGCTGGGTTTACAAAGGCTTTGACGAAACGTATAAGCGCATGGGGGTTTCTTTCGATAAGATTTATCATGAGTCTGAAACCTATTTGTTAGGAAAAGACCTGGTTCAAAAGGGATTGGATTCAGGTGTATTGTTTCGGAAAGAAGATGGTTCTGTTTGGTGCGATCTGACCGGTGACGGACTTGATGAAAAGCTGCTATTACGTGCCGACGGTACATCTGTTTATATGACTCAGGATCTGGGTACTGCTATGTTGCGCTTTGACGAGTATAAGCCGAACAAGATGGTTTATGTGGTAGGCAATGAGCAGGATTATCACTTTAACGTTTTACGTTTGGTGCTTAAGAAACTGGGAGCCAGCTGGGCAGAGGGTATCTATCACCTTTCATATGGAATGGTTGAACTTCCACAAGGAAAGATGAAGAGTCGTGAAGGTACGGTTGTGGATGCTGACGATTTGATTGACGGCATGATACAGACTGCGCGCGAGATGACGGAACAGCTTGGTAAGCTCGACGATTTTGGCAGCGAGGAAGCTAAACGCCTGCATTATAATATTGCAATGGGTGCTTTGAAGTACTTCATTTTAAAAGTAGATCCTAAAAAGACCATGATGTTTAATCCTGACGAGTCTATCGACTTCAATGGAAATACAGGTCCTTTTATTCAATATACACATGCCCGTATCTGTTCTGTTATGCGTAAAGCTACCGAACGCGGAATTAAGGTTAGCAGCGAATTGACTTATGGTCTGGAGATGTTGGGCGAAAAAGAGAAGAGCCTGGTACGTCTGTTACACGATTTCCCGGCAGTGGTTCAGGAAGCCGGCAATAATTTAAGTCCTGCATTAGTCGCCAATTATATTTTTGATCTGGCTAAAGAATATAACCAATTCTATCACGATCATCACATAATGCGTGAAGAGAACGAAGCTATTCGTCAGTTTAGATTAGATCTTTCTTTCTTTTCCGCTACTGTTATTCGTAATGGAATGAAGCTGTTAGGTATTGAAGTTCCTGAAAAAATGTAAATCAATTTACGGGTGATGTATTAATGATGTATTATAAAATAGTATAAATAGTATTAATTTTATGATATATTTGCCCCTTGAAGGGAATGGTTCTTTTCAGTGTACAAACGTTTGTACATCGTTTTTTAAAGGAAAAGGGAATGCTAAAAAGTAGAGATCATGATGAGCTTATACAGAAACAGCTAAATGCTGGAGAGGTATCTGCGCTCGAATATCTCTTTCATCAGTATTATGATGATCTGTGCAGGTATACTGTTGTCTTTGTTAAGGATTTAGATATAGCAGAAAATATTATACAAGATTTATTTGTCTATATCTGGGAACATCGGGAAACTATAGAAATTCATCTTTCTTTCGAATCGTATCTATATCAGGCAGCACGTTATAAGGCATTAAATTATAAGCGTGATAACTCGCGAAAGGCTGATAAGATTTCATTTCTGACAAAGCAGAATGTTGATAAAGTTTCGGTAGGCGCTGATGCAGCCATTGAACTCAGAGAGCTAAATGTCATCATTAATGAGGCGATTACATTACTTCCCGAACGTTGTCAGCAGATATTTAAACTAAGCCGTTCCGAAGAGTTAAGCTATCGTGAAATAGCTGAGTTGATGAATATTTCAATCAGTACTGTTGATAATCAAGTCAATACTGCGCTAAAAAGAATCAAGACACATGTTCATCGGTATTATCCTGAGATGTATTCTTCACTCCTTATGATTGGATTGTGTAATCTGTAAAGACACGTACCATATTACCTTATTCTCATTCAAAAAGCTGCACAACCGTGCAGTTTTATATTATCTGTTTGCATCCGTAAATAATTTTCAGATTAAAGTCTGATAGGACTCGCATGTTAAATTTACTACTGCGTTTGTGTTTGTAAAACATGCTTGTTTCATAGTACCAAGTTGATATTAATAGACCTGTAGATTAGGGCGAAAAATGATTAATTTACGCTAACTCAACTTTTCATTTTTATCGGATACAATCATTTTTATGTGTCTGCCATGTTTCAAGTTTCTGAAAATCAATATGTTTTATATTTATCAATAAATGTTAAATAATTATTAATTTTTTCATGGGGGGAGTGCCCTTTTTGTGTGCCATTAGGATTAAACGCGAAAGAGTATGAGAAGAATTCCCTGGTTATTATTAGATAAACACTTCAAGGGTCTTTTAACGGATAGGGATCAAGAGGAATTTGCTTTATGGATAAAGAGATCTCCTGAAAATCAGTTGATAGTTGATGAGATTGAGGCTGATATGAAAAACGGATTATCTTTTCCTGGCGATTTCTATTCGGATAAGCAATCATCGTGGCGCAGGATTCGAGGAAGTATAAAAGTACATGAGCGATCAGGTAAATCATTGATGCTCATCTATCGTACGGTAGCTGCAGTTGCTATTCCTCTTTTATTGGTTGGTTTTTCAGGTGGTTGGTTCTGGAAAGAAAAAGCTCAATTTAACACGGCAGATTCTGCATATACAGTAATTATATCACCCAAAGGTCAACGCACTCAAATCATTTTACCGGATAATAGTAAGGTATGGTTGAATTCAAATACTACCATTAAATACCCTTCTACTTTTAATCAAAAAAATCGTACTGTCTATATAGACGGTGAGGCTTATTTTGATGTTACTCATAATCAGGCAAAACCTTTTATTGTGAATACATCGCTGTTTAATATTAAAGTTTACGGTACCAGCTTTAATGTATGTGCTTATAAAGGCGATAATACGATTGAAACTACACTTGTAAAAGGAAAAATAAGCATCAACGGATTAAATATTAAAGGGAAAAAGGGAGGCGAAATTATCCTCATGCCTAATGAAACTTTTAAGTTTATCAAGAATGAGCAGCTCGTTCAAAGTGAGATAAACAAAGAGATAAAGGAAGTATCATCTGCATCATCAAATGCAAAACTTTCATCAGTAAGTGTTTCTTCACTCCCCACAATACCTCAGGCTATTGTGGCTCGTAATATAGATGTTGAGCCTATTATTGGATGGAAAGAGGGAAAATTATTCTTTGATAATGAGAGTTTTGAAAGCCTTGCCACAAAATTTGAACGTCGTTATGATGTAAAAATCTATTTTGAAGATAATAAAGTTACCCGTTTAAAATATACAGGCGTATTTGAAAAGGAAAATATCAACCAGGCACTTGATGCACTGAAGCTTACCACTCCTTTTGAATATAAAATGAATTTAAAAGAAATCTACATAAGTTATAAAAAATAACCAGGTTATTCATCTAAAAAAGAAGGATTATGACATAAAATTACACACAAAAAAACAGGGGAAATAATAGTTATCTCCCCCGTTCTGAAACTGCTTTGTAAATGTTGAGACCATTTACAGATTGCACTTAAGTTTCACCTTCGCTTTGGGTTAATCAAGCATCGCATGCTTTAATTAATGGTTTAACTTAATTACACAAAGTTATGAAAAATGATTACACCATTACGGTGGCAGGGCGTTCTTTTCCCTGTTTTAAAAAAATCCTGATAATCATGAAGTTAATTACCTTTTTTCTGATTGTAGGTTTGATGCAGGTATCCGCAGCTGCATATTCTCAATATCTAAGAGTTGAATTTCCTCAAAAAAATATTTCAGTAAAAGATGTTTTATTGACTATTGAGAAAAATTCGAACTATAAATTTCTCTACCGAAATGACCAGATGGATGTTAACCGGATGGTTGAAGTAGAATCTTCATCTAAAACATTGGACAATATCATGGCTCAGGTTTTAGATAAGACAAATCTGGGTTATAAAATTTTGGAAAATAACCTGGTAGTAATCACCCCTGAACAACAAAAGATCTTTGTTAAGGGTGTTGTTAAAGATGACAGAGGAAACACACTTCCCGGTGTTACGATTGCTGTTAAAGGAACCAATAAAGTTGCCATAACAGATGCAAATGGAAATTTTTCTGTTCAGGTAACACCTTCTGATAAAATTTTAGTCTTTTCATTTATTGGGATGAAAAAACTAGAAGTTGCGATTGATAAACAAGCCTTTATTAATGTGACACTTTACAGCGAAACATCTACATTGGATGAAGTAGTAATTGTAGGTTATGGTGCACAAAAGAAAGTAAACCTTACCGGTGCCGTTTCTGCAGTTAAAATTGATGAAAAACTTGCAAGTCGTGCGTTGACAAATGTATCGTCTGGTATGTCGGGCTTAATTCCTGGTTTAGCAGTAACACAATCATCAGGTATGGCCGGTAACGACCAGGCTAGTATGCTTATTCGTGGTCTTGGTACTGTAAACTCAGCATCACCTTTGGTCGTTGTGGATGGAATGCCTGATGTTGATATCAACCGTATTAACATGAACGATGTTGAAAGCATTTCTGTTTTGAAAGATGCTGCTTCATCTGCTGTATATGGTTCACGTGCTGCTAACGGCGTTATCCTGATCACAACAAAATCAGGTAAAGGACAAGGAAAAACAAGTATCCAGTTCTCAAGTTCATTAGCTACAGAAGTTCCGGCCAAAGCATATGATTTTATGGCTGATTATCCAAGAGCGTTAACATTAGAGCAACGTGCTGCATCTGTAAGTACGCTTCGTTCTAATTTACAATACAAGGATGGTACTATTGATCAGTGGTTGGCTTTGGGTATGATAAATCCTTTGCAGTATCCTAATACGGATTGGTGGAAAATCATTATGCGTACAGGTTCTGTTCAAAACTACAACCTCTCTGCTTCAGGAAGTAATGATAAATCAAACTTCTTTATCTCAGGTGGTGTGATGGACCAGAAGGGTCTACAGATTAATAATAATTATACACGGTATAACACCCGTTTTACGTATGATTATAAACTCAAAAGCAACATGAACGTTGGTGTTAAGTTTGCCGGTAACTGGACTAAATACACCTATTTTTATGCTCAGGGATTTACAGATCCTGCTTCAACGAATACAGCCGGATACGATATGCAATATGCAATTGCAGGTATCACTCCTTATGATCCTATTACAGGTAATTATGGTGGTGTTATGGCTTATAGTGAAGATCCTCAGGCCTATAATCCATATACCTATTACATCAACAACCTAAATTATCAGAACCGTCAGGAAGCTAATACCAGTATGTATGGTGATTGGACCCCGATTAAGGGTTTAACTGCACGTGTTGAATATGCATTGAATTATTACAATCAATTTCAATGGAGTGCTCCTACACCAAATACAGCCTACAACTTCCAGACAAATGCTTTCGGATCTCGTGTATATGTTGGTGCAAATGCAGGTATCAGCAATGCAACAAATACCGGATATAAAACACAGTTGAACGGTAGTTTGAACTATCATACAACACTTGCAAAGCATCATGAATTAAACGCATTGTTTGTATATAGCGAAGAGTATTGGTATGATCGTTATGAAGCTGCTTCACGTAATGACCGTTTATATCCTTCACTACATGAAATTGATGCTGCATTGACAACAATTCAATCAACGGCAGGTAACTCAAATACGGAAGGTCTTCGTTCATATATTGGTCGTTTAAATTACACTGCATACGATAAGTATCTGGTTGAAGTAAACACTCGTTATGATGGTTCTTCTAAATTCCTTCCCGGTCACCAATTTGGTTTGTTCCCTTCGGCAGCTTTAGGATGGCGTTTCACACAGGAAGATTTTGTTAAGCGATATACTGAAAGCTGGTTAAGCAGTGGTAAATTACGTTTATCATATGGTAGCTTAGGAAATAATAGTGGTGTTGGTCGTTACGAGCAACAACCTACATTGGGTGCCAGTGCTTATATGACCGGCGGAACGATTGTTAATGGTTTTATAAGTCAGAAAATGACAAACCAGTCTCTATCATGGGAAACAACTACCGTATTTAATGCCGGTTTGGATCTGGGATTCCTTAAAAGCCGCCTTACTACTGAAATTGATTATTATGATCGTTTGACTTCTGGAATGAACCAACCTTCTTCAATATCAAACCTTATTTCGGGTGCTTATATTGCCCCACGTGTAAACATTGGTAACCTTCGTAACAGAGGTATTGAAGCCAATATTACGTGGAAAGATAAAGCTGGTGAGTTTAATTACATGTTTAATCTAAACGCTTCATATAACAGAACACAACTTGAAAGTTGGAGCGGATATTTAGATAGAGGATATACATTCCTGAATATGCCTTATCATTTTGTATATGGATATCAGGATGCCGGTATTGCTAAGACATGGCAGGCTGTTTACAATGCAACTCCACAAGGTGCATCACCGGGTGATCTTCTTTTAAAAGACATAAATGGTGATGGTCGTATCGATGGTAATGATCAGGTAGCTAATGCAGATGCTCAACGTGACAGGCCTACTACAAACTTTGGTTTTAACGCCAGTTGTTCATGGAGAGGTT
Organism: Bacteroidota bacterium; assembly: GCA_013390605.1. GTDB lineage: Bacteria > Bacteroidota > Bacteroidia > Bacteroidales > Cfx3-03 > Cfx3-03. The sequence goes on from JACAUB010000001.1 coordinate 1,419,928, forward strand.
TCGATTTGACTGTCTTGTTTCAAGGTGCTGCAGGTCGTAAAGATTATTGGCTGAATAGTTATAACACAACAAATATTCCACAAACTCGCTATGCTTCAAGTTGGACACAATGGGAAAACCCATGGTCAGTATCCAATCCTAATGGGATATGGCCACGTTTAGCCGGTCTTGGAAATAATGTTACAACAACAAGTTTCTGGTTGGACGATTTGAGTTATATCCGTTTGAAGAATATTCAACTTGGTTATAACATGCCAAAAAAATGGATGAAAAGAATAGGTGTTGAAAATGTACGTATCTATGCTACAGGTGAGAACTTATTAACATTAACTAAATTTCGTGGTCTTGATCCTGAACGGATAGGAAATGCTAGTGACATGTATCCTTTGAATAAGTCGTTCTCGATTGGTATTAACGTTGGACTATAAACATGCTGGTATTATGAAAAAAATAACTTTTAAAATATTCGTCTATTCTGCTGTGGCAGGATTGACCCTTTTCGCAAGTTCGTGTACCAAAAATCTGCTTGATCAGAATCCTACTGTCGATTTGGCCTCAGCTTCTTTTTGGAATACCGAAGCTGATGCTACTACTGCTCTGATGGGAGCATACTCTTCAGTAAGACCTTTATTCGATCGCGACTATTATTTTGATGGTCAAGCTGAATATGTCAGGGTACGTGGAACAAGTACAACTTCTGGTAATCTCCGATTAGGTGATGCTTATAATGGCGGAAACTATAATCCTAATGGTTATGGTAGCAGCTTTGATAAAATGTACAGTTATCTTTATGGTGGTGTCAATCGTACAAACTATGTTATTGAGAATGTAAAGAAGATGCTTCCAAATGCTAAGCCATCTTCTGTTGCCAGTCTTGAGGCAATCATTGGAGAAGCTCGTCTTCTTCGTGGTATGGTTTATTTTCGCCTGATCTCTATGTGGGGTGATGTTCCTTATTTCACAAAAATAGTTTATTCGGATGCTGAAGTTTCAAAACTATCACGTATGCCAATCGGACAGGTTAAAGATTCAATCTTAGCCGACTTTACGTATGCTTATGATAAACTTCCTGTAAAAGCATCTGTATCGGGGCGTGCTGCTAAACCTGCTGCTCTTGCATTCAGAGGCAAACTTCAACTATACTGGGCATGTTGGAACAAGAATGGCTGGCCTGAACTTGATACTTTCAAACCAGATGCTGCTGCTGCAACTGCTGCTTATACTGCTGCTGCTGCCGACTTTAAAGCTGTTATTGAAAATTATGGCTTGACATTATTCCGTAATGGTGAACCCGGTGACTGGGGCACTATGGGAAATGCCGATGTGCTTCCAAATTATTTCTATCTCTTTATGCCGGTTGCTAATAATGATCCTGAATTAATTATGGCGTTTACGCATGGTGGTACAGGTACAAACCAGGGCGAAGAGTTAATGCGTGATGTTGCCGGACGTTCTCATGAAGGTTCACAATGCTGGGTAGCTCCTCGTTATGAAATAGCTGATAGATATCAGTCTACGATTACGGGTGACTTTGCTCCAAAATTGATTCCTACAAACCCAACTACAGCAGGTGCCAGAACGAAACTCAATTCTGCCGTTAATCCTGCCAGTTATGCAAATCGTGATTATCGTATGAAATCGTCTATCATGTGGGATTATGAAATGAGTGTGGGATTGGCTTCTTTGAAATCTACCGGTATGTGTCCGTTTATATACAAAACCTGGGCTTCTACTGTAACTATCAATGGTGTAAGTTATATTACCTATAATACAGACGGATGTAATTCCGGATATGTATTCCGTAAGTTCTTACGTAACTATGCTGGTCAGGGACGTAGCGATGGTGATTATAGCTATCCTGTTATGCGTTTAGCGGATGTTTATCTGATGTATGCTGAAGCTACAAACGAAATCAACGGTCCTCAATCTGATGCCATTGCATTGGTTAATAAAATTCGTCATCGTGGTAATTTACCTCCTTTGGCTGCTGCAAAAACAGCCGATAAGGCAACATTCTTTTCAGCTATAGAGCAGGAACGTATTGTTGAGTTATTTGGTGAAGGACAAAGAAGCTTTGACCTTCGTCGTTGGAGAGCTATCGAAAGAGTTTGGTGTCCACCTTATGGTGCCGGTGTATGGCGTATTGATACAAATGGTGCAAACCAGAGTCAATACTTCCTCAACACTACAGAGTTAGCATATCAACAATGTTATATTTTCAGAATTCCGCCAAGTGAACGTAACAGGAATTCGAATCTGACTCAGAACAAACCATGGTTGTAATTTCCTGAAAAGGATATTCATAAACATTAAAAAAAACATTGCAATGAAAAAATATATTATAACATTAATATCGCTCTTCCTTATCACATTTGCATGGGTTAGATGTTCTAAGGATCTCCCTGTAGATTCAGATGGATTGTTGATTACAACCAGGGCGCAGTGCTATGTGAGTAATTTCGAATTATTGGGTGCAGACTTTCTGACAGTAAGGACCGCTGCAGCAGTAATTGATACTACGGCTCAGACAATTAATACTACAGTGTTTTATGGTACTGACCTTAAAAATCTTTATCCACAGTTTACACTGGTAACAGATGCTAAACTCGATCCAAAGATTACAGGTAAAACCGATTTCTCTGATTTAGCACATCCTAAACAGTGGACCGTGATCTCAGGAAACCGCAAGGTGAAAAAAACCTATACAGTGTATATTACAGTTCAACCTAAACCATAAAACATCCGATCATGCAACTGAAATATTTTAATATAATACTACTGGTGTTTTTTGTTCTCTCTTTTACTGCGTGTAAAAAGAGTGATGACACCAATCTGGTACTGAAAAACGATTGTATCAAGAGAACACTTGGCCCCAATGTAGTTGGGTTAAACATTGAGTTTGCTTATGCAATGGCGCTGCCCAAAAGTGCTGGAAAAATAGTTTCTGCTCAGGTTGAAGCTTCTATTGCCGGTGCTCCAAGTACATATCTTGAAAACAGATCATTTTACACAAATGCAAGTGGGGTAGATGTTGGAATTGCTGTTGGCTCACCTTCTGTAAATACGGATAATAAAACAGTGGTTACATTTACTAAGGATACCTGCGCTGCAACACTTCGGTATTTTTATACTGTTCCTGAGGCTGCCAGAGGTAAATCAGTTACGTTCACTTTTTCTGCTACAGCAAGTAATGGTCAAACTGTAACTTATACAATGGGTCCTTATGCTTGTACAAAGATGGATATGAAACTGGATCAGGTTGGTGTTGATAACAAAGCTTGCTACTTCTCAATAGCCGATATGGCTTTTTATGATGCTGCAACAGCTGCTGCTAATGCTGCTAAGATTGATTTAGTATATCTCTATCGTCCAATAGCCGGCATAAATTTTAATTATGCACTCGTTTCACCTACTGCTACTGATTACCTTCCGGGAGTTACACTCCCTGCTGGATTAACAAATAGCACAAAGATGGTGAAGACCTGGAATCTAAATGATTTCAATCTTGCTCGTCTTCAGTATGGTATATATATTGATGATGCTGACTTTCCTGCTGTTGATTTCACCAATGCGCCTAACTACGTTCTTAATTTAAAGGCACAAGCTGGCACTTGGGTAGAAACTGCTGATGGTAAGTACAGAGCTTATATCTATGTTAATTCTGTTACTCCTGCTACATCATCGATGACGGTTAGTATTAAACGTTACCAGATGAAATAAAACATCGATTATTTAAAGCCATTGGGTCTATTTTTTCTGGCCCAATGGCTTTTTACTTATCATCTCTTTTAGCATACTCTCCAGATAAAAGATACATCCCTTAATTTCTTTTATAAAATAATAAATCCTTTTTATTTGCTGTATTGAAAGACAATCGTTTGTATTTTTCAATATTTGGCTAATCTCTTACTTTTAAGGTCTTTTACTTCAATCAGGCTGTTTTAATAATAACTTATTAAACTGCAATTACTATAATTCGTTATCAATAAAATTAAGGAATAAACAAGAAAATAATATTCTTTAAAAACATTACTATAAAACATTTATTCTCAATAACTACATGCTAACGTTTCTAATGTATAACTGATAAATACCAGTCAACCCAACCTTTATTAAAAACAATACCGCAATGAGAAACAAACACATTTATCAACAGGTATTTTTCTTTACCTTTTTTATTCTGACCTGCTTCCTCTATCAAAAGCCTGTTATGGCAGAGGTTCCGGTCATTAAAGAGCGAAATATCCTGGCCAATAAGGCTAAGGAGATCAAACTTTCCGAAATACTGATTACTGACAACTCATGGAATAAACTGCCTACTTATAAAGACAGGGCGTTCTGGCAAAATGTCTCTCCGGTTATGAGAGCTGAATATATTGCCAATGCTGAGAAATATCTTAAATATGATTGGCCTGTTGTAAAAGCAACGGACTATTTAGAGATTAACCGTTCAGGTGAACGTCATCAAGAGGCTTATGCCGCATGTAGCAATGCTTTAATATCGCTTGTTATGGGTGAACTGATTGAGGGCAAAGGTCGTTTTATTGATCAGATCATCAATGGTGTTTGGTATTATAGCGAGCAAACGTGGTGGGGCTGGTCAGCACATTTTTACTTACAAAAAGCGCCCAAGGGACTCCCTGATGTAAACGATCCAACGGTAGACCTTGGTGTTGGCGAAGTGTCATGTAATCTTGCCTGGACATATCATCTCTTTAAAGATGAGTTTGATAAAGTACATCCGTTAATTTCTCAACGATTGAAACAAGAAATTATGCATAAGGCAGTTAACCCATTTTATGAACACACTGACTTTGGCTATATGGGATTTAAAGGTGGCCGTGTTAATAACTGGAATCCCTGGATCAATTATAATATGCTGAATTGTGTATTGCTTTTAGAAGATGATCCGATCAAGAAGAAAGCGGAAGTTCAGAAAATCATTAATTCGCTGGATAAATTTTTAAATGGTTATTCAGATGATGGTGGTTGTGATGAAGGGCCATCTTATTGGGGAGCTGCCGGTGCACTATTGTATGAAGGTATTTCGTTAATTAACAATGTTACAAATGATAAATTTGAGGTTTATAGTAATCCGTTAATCAAAAATATTGGTAACTATTTCTATAAAGTCAATATTCATGCACCTTATTTTATCAACTTCGCCGATGCCGATGCAACTACAGGTGGTAGTCCTGCCACGGTATATCGTTATGGTAAGGCTATAGGCGATCCCAAAATGCAACAGTTTGGTGCATATCTTGCTAAACTCAACAAAATGGGCGAACATAGTCTGTCGGGTAAAATTTGCGATCAGATTAAAAATATTGGATTACTCAATGAATTGCTCAATGCTGAAGCTAAAGAAGCATTGGTTGCTGATTTTTGGCTACCTGATACTGAAGTTGCCGGAGCTCGCGATAAAGAAGATAGTTATCAGGGTTTCTTCTTTGGTGCTAAAGGCGGATTCAATGCTGAAAGTCACAACCATAATGATGTCGGATCGTGTGTGCTATATTATAATGGAAAACCTTGTTTGATTGATCTTGGTCGTGAACAGTATACCGCCAAAACATTTAGTCCCCGACGTTATGAAATCTGGACCATGCAATCGCAATATCATAATTTGCCGAAAATAAATGGTGTTGATCAAAAAGATGGTGTTCAATTTAAAGCAAAGAATACTAATTTTATTGCTGATAAGGCCAAGGTTTTCTTTACTACGGATATAGCAGGTGCTTATCCTGAAGAGGCAAAAGTTAAAAGCTGGGTTCGTAGTTATACACTGAAACGTGGAAAGAGTTTTACTATTTCTGATAAATATGAGTTAACTGAGAAGAAAGAAGGATTGACCAGTTCTAATCTGATAACCTATTGTAAGGTGACTGAACTTCTTCCAGGATATCTGAAGTTTGAAGGCGATGGTTTTAATCTTGTCATGTCGTATAACCCAAAAATTGTAAAGGCAAATATTGAGTTTATTAAAGTGACCGATGCCGGCCTTCGGAGATACTGGCCTGATGGCGTTACCCGCATCACCCTGGAGTACTTGAAGGCAGGTTTAAAAGGTGGTCATGAATTAGAATTTGTACCCACAAAACCATAAAATAAGAATATGAAAAACCGACACCTTACCAGAATCACTGTATTTGCTTTATCTGTTGTTTTATTCCAACTTTTACTGGTCGGAAAAAGCTTTTCCCAATCGAATAAGGGGAATACCGACGAAAGTAAGGTGCCGGATTATACTTTACCCGACCCGCTCACTCTCGCCAATGGTAAAGCTGTTACCACTGCAAAAATGTGGTGGAAGCTTCGTCGTCCTGAAATCATGGCTCTATTCGAAGAGAATGTTTATGGTAAAATGCCTCAAAAAAAACTTCCTGTAACATTTACGGTAGCTTCTATCGATAACAATGCACTCGGTGGAAAAGCAATCCGTAAAGAGGTTATCGCCTATTTTACAACAGATAAAAAGGGGCCTCAGATGACCATATTGCTCTATCTGCCCAAGAACCATCTTAAACCAGTGCCTGTCTTTGTTGGACTTAATTTTAATGGCAACCATACCATCTGTGCAGATTCGGGAATCTCTATAACCAAAAGTTGGATTGCTAAAAATAAACCGTTACCAAGAGGGGCTTCGGCATCGCAATGGCAGGTCGAGCGTATTCTTGACCGTGGGTATGGTTTAGCAACAATCTATTGTGGTGATCTTGATCCTGATTTCGATGATGGTTTTCAAAATGGTATTCATCTTTTATTTTACAAACCCAATCAAAACAAACCCGAACCCAACGAATGGGGTACTATAGGAGCATGGGCATGGGGATTAAGCAGGGCATTAGATTATTTTGAAACCGATCATGATGTCAATGCAAAGAGAGTTGCTGTGATGGGGCATTCAAGACTTGGAAAAGCTGCAATATGGGCAGGAGCTACTGATCAGCGATTTGCTATTGTAATCTCTAATGAGTCAGGTTGTGGTGGAGCTGCATTATCTAAACGAATTTATGGGGAGACTGTAAAGATTATTAATAATAATTTTCCTCACTGGTTTTGTGGAAACTTTAAGAAATACAATGATAATGAAGTTGCACTTCCGGTCGATCAGCATGAATTGATTGCATTGATTGCTCCACGACCAATATATATTGCAAGTGCTACTGAAGATCAATGGTCTGATCCGTTGGGTGAGTTTCTAAGTGGTTTATACGCTAGTCCGGTTTATAAGCTTCTTGGTACTGATGGTCTTGCTGCAACTGTATTTCCCGATGTTAACAAACCAATTATGAGTACAATTGGTTATCACATTCGTCCCGGAAAACATGATGTCACTAGCTATGATTGGGATCGATATCTTGATTTCGCGGATCACTATTTTACAAAAAAATAGGCAATCCTTTTCTGTTTACAACAAACCCTGCTTGCGTTATTTACAAGTTGTTTGTATTCCTTTCCTTTAAAAAAACTAAGCAATGACTATCCGAACGATACTGGCAATGCTATTGTTTGTTTTTGTGTTCAATACTTCAGTCAAGGCACAGAATCATCCACATATTATTGTAAATAAAGAGGATAAACAACTTATCCTTGATAAAATAAAACAACAACCATGGGCTCGGCAAATATTCACGAAAATATTTAACGATGTAACCCCATATGTAGAACGACATCAAACAGATCCCGATTGGATTTTGAGCCGTTATCTCATGAATCGTATCCCTGGAAAACGATATACACAGTTCTATTCAGATGAAGATGGAACCCAATTAATAAAGTATGCCGGCGATGCTCCCTTCCCAACTGTACGTGTTTCCCCACATAAGCGTCAACCAATCTCGAAAAATGGATTTAGTTATCGAAGGCCAACTATTGAAGAGCTGGTTCCAAATGACACATCCATGCTTATGCTTTTGCAAAGCACAGAGCCGGGTTCGACAAAAGAGTGGGTAGATCCTCAGGCATATGTTGGTGATATTAACCAGTCCATAAATCATCTGGCATTAGAAGCATCTATTGTCTACTGGATTACCGGAAAAGAGACTTATGCAAAGTTTGCAGCCGATATACTGAGCCAATGGGCCAGAGGATTATGGTATCAGAATCCGATTACCGGCCCGGTACGAACAGGTCTGATTGACATTCAGACATTAGGTGATGGTGCTACCGAACCGATGATTCTGGCTTATGATTTTCTGTATGATTATATCAGAGAAAAGAATTATGAAACCAAATATTATGAAGGTGTATTTACCAAGATAGCCAATACCTTAACCGTACGTGGATACATTGGTAATAACTGGTTTGCTGCCGAAACGCCTCCACTTGTTTATGCCGCATTATCTATTGAAGATAAAAAGCTTCGCGATTATTATCTGAGTTTCTTTTTAAGTAGAGATACGCTTACCGAAGGAGGTGGTGGACAATTGAGTCTGCCCACAGCACTTAAAAAGTGGTTTACTCCCGATGGGCATTGGAAAGAGCCAGGAGGATATCACAACTATCCGGTAGGTAGTCTTTTACGGTCAGCATTGGCAATGGAAAAGAATGGATATCCAATTTTTCAACGATATCCGACACTTTTCAATTCCTCATTTGTGATGCTTAAATATTCATTTCCTAATTTCAAAGTCTCCTCATTTGGTGATACAGGCAGGCCTTCTCAAAGTCCGGATATGCTCGAAATAGGAATAGCGATGGCGGATAAGTACAAACTTCAGGTATTGAACCAACTTACGGCTTCGATGGATGTGCTTCTTAATAACAAACAATACAGACGCGAAGAGTCTGGATATATGGGGTTACTCAGCTATCTTCCGGTCATTCCATCATCAAAAGGTGAAAGCTATCAATGGCCCCGGAGCGGTTCGTTGGATTTTGCAAGGTGTTATCTTCAACGCAACGGTATGGATCCGGAAAGTGGGTTGATGTTTGTTGTGCAGGGTGCCAGCTATAATCATAACCATGCAAATGGAATGTCTATGGAGCTTTACGGCGCAGGGTATAATATGGGTATAGACCCGGGCAAAGGTCTCACTTACGAAGCACCGATGCACGTGAATTATTATGCACAATTTGCTGCTCATAACACGGTAACTGCTGATGCCCGCTCAGCTTCAGTACCCTTCTTTAGAGGCGGAGGGGGGACAAAAAACATGGGTCAGATTGTACTCGAGTCTATGGAACCCCGTCCGGAGAAAGCGGCCGTATCACCCTACTGTTCATTCACCGATACCCGTTATGTAGAAGGTTCGACCGGCACCAATCAACAACGTACCATGGCTATCATCCGTACTTCGACTACCACTGGGTATTATGTTGATATCTATCGGTCAGATAATCCGAAGAGTAATGAATATATTTATCATAACATCGGCAATAGTGTTACCCTGTCAACCCCTACAATGACGCCCATTGTGTTAAAAGCAATACAGTTTCCAATTTCTAAGGAGCCTTTGGATCCACCCGGATTCAGATGTATTAATCAGTACCAGCATTCAGGTGACCAACCCAATGGAGTTATTGCACGCTTTAGTTTAACCGAAGATCAAAATCGACAGAAGTTTATGCAGGTGCTTTATGCAGGTGAGGAGAAACGCGATTTCTATACAGGGATGGCTCCTTCATCAGGTACTGCGCAATCACCCTATAATTCAAAGCTAACACCTACAATTATTTGCAGGCAAGAGGGGGAGGCCTGGACTCGGCCTTTCATAGCTGTTTACGAGCCCTATCAGGGTGCGAAATCTGCAACCGTGCAACATGTTGAATTGTTAGAAAAATCGCAACCGGGCATGTTTACAGCACTAAAAATATCAAATGTGAAAGCAAATGATCAGTTGGTGTTTCAGGATGTAAAAGGTGTGCAGCTTCATGTAAAAGAGGGTTGGTGCTTTAAGGGCTATATGGGTGTAGTCAGCCTGTCATCAAAGCATGTAGATTATCTTTATCTGGGCGAAGGCACCCGGATTTCGTATAATGATTTCTCATTAAATACAATGAGTTCAAAAGGATCAGCTAACTTAATGATCGATGGCGATAAATATACCATAACCTGTAATCAAGCCACTGAAATTAAATTACCGGCTTCCGGTCATGCGAAAGGTTTCATTCAAATTGGCGCTGAAAAGAAGGTACTAAAAGCAACGATTAAGGCTAATATTATATCTTTTGTCGTACCTGCCGTAAAAGATGCAGTCATTACACTTGAATAATACAAATAATTTGGGATGGTTCAGATTCTAATTCTAACCCCTTGTCCATAAAAAACAAAAAATAATGACATACTTTCATGGTTGAGAATCAACAGTACCCTGAAATGATGCAACGTGATTGAAGTAATGAAAAGATTAGAAATTAATAACACCACAAGTAAAACAATTATGAAAAGATTTATCTCAGTTATTCTTGTTTTGTTAACTGCAATCTTCATGATGCCGTTAACAACTTCCGCACAGAAATTTGTGCATCCCGGTGTTGATCAAACATCACAGGATCTGGCTTACATGAAATCGCAAGTTCTCGCCGGAAAACAACCATGGAAAGATGCTTTCGATCGTTTAAAGACCGCAACCGATCTTGATTTTGTTGTGAAATCTTTCCCTCATGTGCTACGTGGACCTTATGGAAAACCAAATATCGGAGGCGATGAACTTTCAAAGGGTTCTAATATGGCTTACAATTGTGCATTGATGTGGTACATCACACAAAACAAAGCCTATGCGAATAAAGCCATCGAAATACTGAATGCATGGTCGCCAGTCCTAAAAGACTTCGATTATAATGATGCAAAGCTACTTGCCGGATGGACCGGTCATATCCTCTGTAATGCAGCCGAAATCTTACGTTATACTCCATCAGGATGGCAACAAAAAGACATAGATAGCTTTACCAATATGTTGATGACTGTTTATTATCCTTTGATGCGCTACTATTTCCCTCAGGCAAATGGTAATTGGGATGGAGCCATCATTCATTCGATATTGGCCATTGCAATCTTTACGGATAACAGAGAGATGTTTAATAATGCTATCGACCATTTTCTACATGGCCCTGTCAATGGAAGCATCTTTAAATATGTTTACCCTAGTGGACAATGTCAGGAAACACCAAGAGATCAAGGACATGTTCAATTAGGATTAGGTGAGTTTGCCGGAGCTGCCAAGGTAGCCTATACGCAAGGTGTCGACCTCTTCTCCATTGGAAATAATAGAATAGCCCTGGGTTTTGAATATACAGCCCAATTTCTGCTTGGTGAAAAGCCATATTGTTTTAATGTAATATCAGAACGTGCAAAGAACCTGAGAGATGATTATGAATATGTCTATCGTCACTATCAATATAAAGGTCTTGAATTGCCTTATGTAAAACGTGCTGCCGACTCTGTTCGTCCTCAGGCTTCCCGAAGTGTGTTAACAGCTTTTCGAGCACCAATATTTAACTATTCTCCTAAATCAACAAAACTGCAGCCCGGTAAAACCGCATTTCCTTCAGGAGCCGAGATGACCATGGCAAAGAATTATCCGGCCAATGCAATCATCGTTGCACCCGGACAGTCTTTACAAAAAGCAATTGATTCAGTAGCAGGTACCAATCGTTGGGTGGTTGCCTTAGCGGGTATTCATACCTTGCCTACTACGTTGAAAATCCCTAGTGGTGTTACCCTTGCCGGAGAAGGACGATCAACTATTCTGTTTCTAAGTCCTTCATCAGGTGTTAGAGATGCTATCGTAAATGCAGAACAGGACATGCATGATGTTACTATTCAAAATCTGGTAGTTGAAGGAGCCAGTTCTACTGATCCGGGAAGCGATCCCAACTCAACCCGTTCATATCGAAGTGGCGGAAACAGGGGCGGAATTATGTTTGTAGCGAATAATGATCATTCGATGGCAAACCTTAATTTCATTCATTTAACAGTTCGCAATTGCACCTATAATGGCGTCTATATTAACGGAGCAAAATTTATAACCGTTGATAACTGCGACTTTACCGAAAGCGGATCCAGTGTAGTCCCCGGTCCTCGTCTGCAGCATAATCTGTTAATCTGTCATAGTGAGGATATCACGATTAAAGATAGCCGGTTAGATACTTCACCTTATGGTAGTGGCATCGCTTTAGATCATTGCGGCAAGGCACTGATTTCTGATTGCGAAATTGCCCGCAATGCATATTATGGCGTGTTATTATCTGAATGCCATTTTATTACTGTTAAAGGAAATCTGATTGAAGGAAACGATAGGAGTGGGGTAATGATAGAATATCTCTCTCACGGTTCTGATAATATTACTGTTAATAATAATACGATTCATTTTAACAACGGATATGGACTTGAAACCTACAGCGTTCAGAATATGAAATCTTTAAATAATACCTATGCCGGTAATGGTAACAACCAACCCCAACAAAAAATTAGCGATGCAAAATTCATTATTATGGAATAAGTAAATCAAGAAAGAAAAGAGAGCCTCCCCATTAGTGAGGCCACTGAAAAAGTCCTTTAGAATTAAAAAGAGGCTGTATCATAAATCATGATCAGCCTCTTTTCCTTTTATCTATTTGGACACCTGATGGAGAACGTTTTCGTATATTCGGTTCTCAGAGCGTCTATTTTACTTATAACGAACCCTCGTTAAGTGTTATTAATTAAAGATATACATTTTCAGCGCCCTCCCATTAATATTGACTCTCTTTTGCTTCTTGCCTTTTTAAGGTGAAAATATCTTTAAAATAATTCCGGGTATGATTTGTATCGTCTGTTTTATTAATGCGATCTCAAATCTTTTATTAATTGTTGCAGTGTATCAGGTATTCCCATAATTGTATTATGCTTGTTATCAACTAAAAACATAACAGGAGTGCTTAATATGGCATAATCGTTAGCCACGGTTGCATTTATACCTCCTTTTGCACGAAAGTGTTTCCACCCGGGTAGGCCAATGATTGTGCTTTCCCATTTTTTAATCTCTGATTCTGTTTCATCCAGACTTACGGCAATAATATCGAGCTTTTCTTTGTTACCGGTTTCATTATACCATTGTTTAATTTCTTTTACTAATTGTTGACAATGCTCGCAGTCGGCTGACCAGAAAAGTAATAATTTATATTTGGTTGTTCCTTTATATGCATGGAAATTAAAAACACTTCCGTCGATATTGCTTAAGTTGAAATCAGGAGCTGGTGTACCGACCACTAATTTTGTCATGCTTTCCAGCCGCTTAATTATTTGTTGCTTTTTAGAGGTTAAACAATTCGGATCATCAATATACTCTTGCAACATGGTCATGCCTTTTTTTATGTTATAGGCCTCATATCCAGCGTAGAAATAATCAACCATCCAGCCATACACTTTTGGATTTCCAGATCGGGTTCTTTCTATTGCATTCTTTCCGGCTAATGTAAATAGTGAATCACGCAGTGCTTCGGTTTTAGACATTGCGCCATATATATTTACATATCCATTCATCCACTCTTTTAAGTTTGTGGTTTTTATAATTAGTGAGTCAGTAAAATCAATTCCATCAAAATAATGTGCTAATACACTTCTTATTTTATCAGCTTCACTACCCTTCAATGCTATTTGCGGTATATATTGAAACCGAAAAGTGTGACTTACAAATAAGGACTTGTTTTGGGTAGATTGTTCAATTATCCACTGGTTGTATTGACTGCGCCTTTTTTCATATTCTGCTATTCCTTTTTGATAAAACGTGGATTGAGGATCATCGTAGTTCAATAGAAAATTTTGAAGCAAGCCAACCTGCGCTTTTTGTTTTCCGTTTTCTTTATTGAATTGTACAAATAAATTATTTTCCTTTTCATCTTTCTGGAACCATGTACTATCATTATTATTGCAATAGGGTGGATTGACCCACAACTCCAGGTTTTGATCGGAGATGAAAATATGTTTTTCTGAAGGATAGGGAGTGCTGGTTTCTTTTTCTTTATAATCGAAACGTAGTACAAACTCACCGGGTAGCTTGTCGTTGGGGACTGAAAGAGTAACTGTCTCTCCTTTTCTGATACCTGTTCTTTCAAGTAAAGGCTTTAAGGCATTAGTGCCAATTAAGGGAAGTAGGGTGATTTTACTTTCGTAAACTCCCCGTAAATAAACTTTCAACTTTATATCCTGTGCCAAACAGTTGGATATTTGCAAAGTTATAAGGTTGAAAGTCAGGAACAGTATTTTAAGGTTCATGAAGGTTTGATAATCATTTTGTAGCTTCTGGTATTTAGTCTTTGATACAACGAATAGGTAAACCACTGGCCTTACTGCTGCCATCCAGACCGCTAAAGCTATTGTAGAGGATAAGAATCCAACCTGAGCTGGCATCTTTTTGTGTGCTGTTCCAATAGCTACCGGTAGAACCACGACTATCCAAGACTCCATTACCACTACTCAATGTTCCGGCAGCATGGATTTTTAATACTGAATTATATGCATCAGTATAAGAACCCCAGGCTCCACCCGAACTGGCATTCGTCCATTCTGTATGAGTAGGAATACGCCAACCTGTGCCAAGCTCTAGTGTACATGGATCGTTAGCAGGTAGCCAGTCGCTGCTTTCAGAAATAGAATTAGTTGTCCAGACAGGATTTGGTCCAACTGCATAACCTTGTTTGCGATTAAACTGCCAATACCAACCCGAAGCAGCATCGGTAGCGTCAGTGGCCGAACTTGCCTGAGTTGTAGCACCTAGATTTTGGGTTATCCAACATTTATTAGCTCCACTGAGATTTGTTGTTACAGTTCCATAATTTACTATTCGTTTTACGGGTGCTATGCCATCAGTAGTGACATGACTGATGCTTAATGTATTGCCACAAACAAAAGGTGCTGTCGTAAAACTGATCTGATCTCCGTATGCAGTACCCGCACTATTGGTAGCATATGCCCGCACATAATAAAGTGTAGCTGGCAATAATGCAGTAATATTACTGATGAAAATGCCTGAGCCATTACCATCGGTAGTTGTTGAACCAGAAATAGTTGGATTAGCTGTAGTACTCCAGCAAATGCCTCTTGCAGTAATAGTAGCTCCACCGTCTAACGAGATATTTCCACCACTAATTGCTGTTGTTGCCGTTATGGACGATGCCGCAGATGTCGTTATCACGGGTAAATCAGCAAGCGTGATTAAGGTTAACTGATTTCCATAACTTGTGCCGATTCTATTTGTAGCATAAGCTCTTACATAATAAGTTGTATTATGTGTTAGTCCGGTGATCGCGCTTGAAAAACTATTCGCACCTGTTCCATCAGCTGTTTTCGTATCTGCAATGGTTGGGCTTTGGGCGGTACTCCAACATACTCCTTTGGCTGTTATCGGAGATCCTCCATCGGATGTGATATTTCCTCCACTTGTAGCAGTTACAGTAGTAATTGCCGAGAATGCTGCAGTGGTTAAAACCGGAGCCAAAGCCACAGTGGTAAATGTTAACTGGCTACTATATCCTGTTCCTGATGTATTTGTGGCATAAGCCCGTATATTATAAACTGTACCAGGTGCTAATCCTGTGAGGGCACTGGTGTATTTTGTTGTTCCGGTTCCGTCATTGGTTTTATTGTCTGAAATAGTAGGAGTAGTACCAATACTCCAACATACCCCTTTTGCTTTGATGGATGATCCTCCATCGTTTACAATGCTACCACCACTAGAAGCGGTAGCTGAGGTTATATTGCTTATAGCAGTTATCGTCAACGAGGGTCTTTGTTTAAGCTCGTTCTTCTGGCAACTATTTATAAGTAGTAAAAATGATCCCATTATAATCAAATGGAGAATATAAATTTGGATTTTAAATTTCATCAATAAATAATTTTTAGATTAAAGTCTGATGGACCTGGCATGATAGATTTATTTCAGTGTTTGTGATTGTAAAACATGCTCGTTTCATCAATATATAATTTTATATTAAGGTCAGATTGAACGCGTATGCTTGATTTTGTATGTATTCATGCTTAATAAACATGTTCGTTGCTTGGAATTTTAGTATTGTGATCACAGGAAAATACATTGCTAAGTTAAATTATTTATGTACTCAAGTCAATATAATTCTTGCTTATTACATAAGCTCTCTATGATTTTGATAGAAATTATCCCAGATTAAAAGGAATAGACTGCAAATTGAGATGAATAGTTCTCCATATTTCACCTCTCAGAATTAGCATGTTAAACAGTATTTGATAAAACTAACTGTAAGGCCATTGATCTTTTGTTGTTATTCAGATACCACAATTAAATTTGCAGAATGAGTATTGTCATGGTTGTGTTCAATACGTGATTTAAAACTGAAACCATCATTAATGATCTGATGTTCAGAAAATGAATAGACATAGATAGTAGAAAAGCGCTTTTTAAAATTGACTACTCGTAATTGTAGGGTATCTTATTGATATCATTAAACGAATATAATACCTGTTATATACTCTTTAACTACTCAGAAATAATGTTAGTTCACATCTATATGGTTTCTGTTTTGATTTTCTTTCAATTCTGAGACTGAGTTATGTCGCTTTATCTTGAAACGTAATCGAAGAATATTACTAATGGGACATCTCATGATTAATTTGTCCCTTTTTGGTGCGATATGGTATTCTTTTTAAAGGTGTATACTGTTGAATAATAGTAATATAAATATATTTAAGTCTTTTGGCATAGTAATTGAAAAGTATATTTCAATTAAAAAATATCAGCCATGAAAACTTTACAAATATTTTTGGTTTTACTTGTAGGAATGTTTATTTTTAACGCATGTCAAAAAGAGGCTCTTGTTTCACCCTCATCTACAGTAAGTACTACACCTCAGAAAATGACTGATCTGAAAGTAAAGTCGACTTTTGATTGGAAAACTGTTAAAACTTATCAGTTTACTTTAACAGGTAATGTTACGGATCTAGTAAGTATTGTATCTTCGGACGGCTCTATATACCACAAGGCTTTACTATCAGCACAGACAGCTTATAAGATAACACTATCGTTACCTTCTTACGAAACTAAAGTACATTTATTGTACAATGAGAAAGATATTGAATTTCCATTAAATAGTACTACAGTTAATTACACATTTAAATAATCGGGAGGTAATATTATGAAAAGATTATACTTTATTTTAAAAAGTAGCAGTTTGACATTGCTGTAGCTTCTTCTGCTTTCTAATTATGTTTTTGCCACTCCGGTCGATTGTTCAATTACAAAACAAAACGGATCATCTTGTTTTAGCACAAAACTAACTTCAGTAACTTTAAACAGCAACAATACATATACAATTGTTCTTACGGTTATCAATGATGGATCTCCTGGTCCTGGTTGTAAAACACTTTCTCATTTTTCTGTTGAAGCTGCTCCCGGAACTTATTCTAATGTTAGTGTTAATGTAGTGTCAGGTTCAATGACTTATAACCATACTATTGCAATGGGTCCTAATCTTGGGGCAAGTACTCCTTTTCAGGGATTTAAAGTTGATAATACATCAGGTATTGGAGATGGACTTGCAGGGGTATTTACAGTTACATACACGATGACTGCTTTACAGGCTCAGCAGATGGATGCCAGTGCAGGTGGTGTTGATCAAATTGCAGCGTTTACATTAGCCGATTTCCAATCTGTTTTAGCGTGTGGACTGCCCAAAGTTGCAAACCCTTCCTTTAGTGTTGCTGCCGGGACTTATTCTACTTGTCAGTCAGTTACTTTAAGCTGTTCAACCAGCGGAGCTCAAATTTATTATACAACAAATGGTAATGTCCCTGATGCTTCAAGTACACCTTATAATGGCGCAATCTCTGTTACATCGACAACAACCATAAAGGCAGTTGCGATAAAATCAGGTATGAATAATAGCGACATTATTACGAATGTTTATACTCTTAATTTGCCCCAAGTCGCAACGCCAACATTTAGTCCTGTTGCCGGAACATATTCTGCAGCTCAAAATGTAACAATATCAACTACAACATCGGGAGCAAAGATTTATTATACAACCAATGGAACTACACCAACAACAGGAAGTACACTTTATGTAACAGGTACACCCGTAGTTGTAAGTAGTTCTTTAACATTGAAAGCAATCGCTGTAAATGACTGTTCAATAAATAGTGCGATCGCTTCAGCAGCCTATGTGATTAATATTCCGCAAAAGGTTGTAAATCCAGTATTTAGTATATCAGCAGGTACATATACCACCTGCCAATCTGTTACATTAAGTACTACAACTACTGGAGCTCAGATTTATTATACCACAAATGGAAATGTTCCTGATGCTAATAGTACATTGTATGTTGGCGCAATCCCGGTATCTGCAACAACAACCATAAAGGCAATAGCTATAAAAACAGGAATGAATAACAGCGATATTGTTACGGCTGTATATACGCTTAATTTACCCCAGGTAGCAAAGCCAACATTTAGTCCTGTTGCCGGAACATATTCCACAACTCAAAATGTAACAATTTCAACTGCTACATCGGGAGCAAAGATTTACTATACAACCGATGGTACAGATCCAACATCAGGAAGTACGCTTTATGTTGCCGGTTCTCCGGTAGTAGTAAGTGCTAACAAAACATTGAAAGCCATTGCTATAAGTGACTGTTCAACAAACAGTGATGTCGCTTCAGCTGATTATGTAATAGATATTACAGCACCAATTCATAATCAATTTCCTTCAACAGGATTTGCCAGTATTGCATTTGAGGATCTATGGCCATCTAATGGTGACTACGACTTGAATGATATTGTTGTTGATTGCAAGTTTGATCAGGTTTCGAATAGTCAAAATAAGATAACCCAAATTAATGCACAATTTGTATTACGTGCAATGGGCGCATCTTATCATGATGGATTTGGAATGCAGCTTCCGGTAACTCCTGATAAAGTTGCTAGTTGTGTGGTAACACTTGATAACGGACAGCCTGTACCTATGGTTGGACTGGTTTCTATTAACTCAAAAGGACTGGAACAAGGGCAGGATAAAGCCGTAGTGATTTTATTTGATGATGGTTATAAAATGTTGCCTCAGATATACCCTGGAATTGGTGTAAATACAACACCCGGTGTTCCCTGGACAGAACCACAGAACATCAACATGACACTTACTTTTTCTGAGCCCATTGACCAAAACCTGCTTGTCGCTCCATATAATCCATTCATCTTTGCGAATAAAGACAGAGGATATGAAATTCATTTACCGAATTATCCACCGACAACCTTAGCTAATTTCAGCTTATTCAAAACAAATGATGATGATAGCAATGTTTCTTCTTTCAATTCATCATCCATCAGATCTTATCTGAATGCACAAAACCTGCCATGGGCGATCCTCTTCTATAAGAAATATGATTACCCAATCGAAAAGACCTCTATTCTATCAGCATTTCTGCACTTTGCTGAATGGGCTCAAAGTGGAGGACAGGTTTACACTGATTGGTACTTCAATACTGCATCAGGCTACCGTGTTCCAAGTAATATTTATGTAAAACCATAATTTTCTAACATAACAAAAAGAGGCTGTCCCAATATAGGACAGCCTCTTTTTGTTATGTTAGAAACGGATTAGTTTGAAAGGTTGGTGCAAACATCCATTTTGTCAATCGGCTATCGATTCCATTCTAGATGCTTAAGAGAAGTCTTATTATTAATTCAACTTCATAAACAGATTTCTCTCAAGTAGTAGAATTAACGAAAAATCTGGTTAACTTTCCTATTGACTCAGCCTTCAACGTATTATTTAATCTCTTTTGGGTAAATTCCCGTCCCTTGAGGCTGATATTTTTCTGTTCTTGGTTTGATACTCCGTCCGCTTACGGCAGAGAAGTTCATTCTGCCGGTTTCGTTTCCATTTCTTCCAGCATTTTTATAATCTTATCCAGTTTATTTACCTCAATTGAGTTAAGTCTTTTTGTAAGTGCCTCAATTTCCAGTTTAGCCTCAATATTCGTTTTATAATCATCCTGCGCTTGTACCCGGTCTCTTTCGCTTTGTCTATTTTGCGACATCATAATGATTGGTGCTGCATAAGCTGCCTGTGTTGAGAATACCAGATTAAGCAAAATAAATGGATATACATCCCAGTGATAAACATAGCCAATAAGGTTTAACCCCATCCAAAGCACCACCATGATTGTTTGAATGATGATGAATTTCCATGACCCCATGCCTCTTGCCACTGAATCGGCTAAATGACTACCAAAACTTAATGACTCATGATGCTTCTGATGCCAATTCTTTTGATTTTCCATGTTTCTTTTTGAATGTAAATGTAGCTAAATACTGTATCGACTTTTTTATCCTCCTTTTGAATTTCAATGCTATGCCTCTACTCATTCATGCTATTATCCATACAGCCAATGTTGAACTCATTTCTTTTTTATCATCGTATGCAATGCTAAGGCCGGTGAGAGGATCAAAAATATCAAAATGAGTCGCACATTCATGAAGAAGGTTAATAGTACTTCTCTTATCTCTTTTTCATCAGTTCCAAATATGAAAGTTGCTAACACTTCCAGTCTTGGTCTAAAAACAGTTAATAACACAAAAACCAAAATAGCAAACAGAACACCAATAATAAACGTCCTTAAAAGAAGGTTTCTCCAGAAAATTATTTTATCGTTTTCCATGATTGTGATTTTTTAAGTTGTTTTTATCCAATTAGTATTCATTGATTTATGAATTCATTGTAAAGGTCAATGCTTTATTCGTGAAAGTCAAACAAATTTGAATTTATTTGACTTTCAATCAAACCTATTATTTCCCGGGATTCAGAAATTCATTTAAAGTAGAGATGAAAAGTGTAGGTTGATCTACGAAAGTCATGTGTCCGCTCGTTGGAAAGACAACAAGCTTTGAACCAGCTATCTTCTGGTGCATTTCCTCTGAAATCGATGGAGCACACTCATCATGGTCGCCAACTGTAATAAGAGTTGGAACAGTAATAGATGAAAGGCGATTGGTATATTCAACAGATTTAAGGTTTCCATCAATGACATACTCGCCATTTGCTCCCCACATCTCACGATATAGATCCCAGGCCATGATACCATTGGCAACTGGATCGTAGTTTGGGTCAGGATGGTTCTTATAGAGGTAAGGAAAGTAACCCTTGCCCCATGCAGCCTTCATATATTCGGCAGTATAACGGCCTTTTTCATAATCTTCACCATGACCATACAATCCTTCCTTCTCCATCTTTTCAATTTGGGCTCTCAGTTTAGGTGCCATCTTTTCCTTTATATTTTTTAAGGCCTCATTCATTTTAGCGGCACTGTGAAAAGTACTACATAGGATTAGATGAGAAAGATTTTTCTGATATTTCAGTGCATAGGCCTGAGCGAGTACTCCGCCACACGAGTGTCCCAGAAGACTGATTTTCCCAAGTTCCAGAACCTGACGGACAGCTTCTACGTCCTCTACCATATTTTCTACGGTATAAGCAGAAGTGTTTTCCACCTTTTCCGATCTCCCTGAACCCCGTTCGTCGATGAAGATGAGTCTATTCTTCCGGGCTAATGGCATAAGGTAGGGCAGAAAATAATCATGTGAAGCACCCGGACCTCCATGAAGAATTACCAGGGGTTCACCTTTTCCTACCACTTTGTAATAAATCAAAACGCCATGTGCATCTACAAATCCTTCCTCAACCTTAAACAGTGTTTGGGATGTATCTCCTGTCGGGATTTTTTTATTTGAAATCTGGTTGCACGAAATAACGACTATTGTTAAGACGCTAAGCAAAATTAAAGAGAGCCTTTTCATAAATAGAGAGTTAAGTTTTTTTTAATATTAAAAAATTGAGTAATAAAATTACTCATTACCTACAGCCCGAACATCCAATGCATCACGTAGCGCATTGCCCAGTAACATAAACGCCAATACCATTATCATAATAGCGATACCCGGAAGCAAAGCCAGAAAAGCATAATCCAGAATAATATAGCCATAGTTCTCTTTGATCATGCTCCCCCACGATGGTGTGGGTGGCTGAACGCCGATACCTAAAAAGCTTAAGCCCGCCTCTAGAAGAATGGCTGAGGCAAAATTGGCAGCAGAAATTACAATTACAGGCCCCATGACATTGGGCAGGATGTGTCGGAAGATAATACGCCCATTCTTATATCCAAGTGCTCTGGCGGCCTCTACAAACTCTTTTTCACGGATGCTAAGTACCTGTCCGCGTACCACACGCGCTACCTCGACCCACATGGTGAGGCCTACGGCAATAAATACCTGCCAGAATCCTTTGCCCAACACAAATGTAATGGCAATCACCAGAAGGAGGGTAGGGACAGACCAGACTACATTGATAAACCAGACAATGATGTTATCAATAAAGCCCCCAAAATATCCTGCAATAGCGCCCAGTGTTATCCCAATCAATAGAGATATTGCAATTGCAATAAATCCAACGGATAGACTCACTCTTGTTCCAATCATTAATTGACTCAATACGTCGCGTCCATAACGGTCAGAACCAAATAGAAAGGTTCGGGAAGATATATTTTCTTTGATTACTTTTTGTTGTAATTCAGCTAGTGGTATGACTTTATTTCCACCTTCAATATCTTTGTAGAGAATATTATCACCCCTCCTTATGAATGGCAGCTTTCCGGTAGAATCAACAGCTAATGCAAAAGCTATATCTGCAAGGGGGATTCTCTTTATATTGGGTACATCTTCTTTACTGTCGGTATATGATGTTAACAACATATCGCTTCCCTGAATTTTATAAGACGAAAAGGGAATCTCCTCATAATTCGGGGCGACTCCAAAGAGCATCTTGTAAAAGAAATTGATATGTTTTGTGGCCTCGTTATTTCTTACTTTCAACATGCCAACCTTAAAGCCGGGACGCTTTGTTGCCAGTTCTAAAAACTGAAGGTTTGCTTCAGGAGTAGAATCAGGTGTAATCAGGTAGCCGGCAATGGCAATGATTGTTGCAAAAAGAATGACTGAAATAGATATTATGGCCGGTTTATCATGGAGTAACCGTTTAAACGCCATTCTGGAAAGTGGCGCTGAGGAGTAATCTTTTCGTTTTCTACGAAAAAGCATCATAGGTTTAAATCAAAAGTCGGAAGTTATCAAATAGATTGCATCTTCAAAAGTACAACCTTTTTTGATGCCATCGAATAACTTCCGACCTTTGATGTTTCAATTAGAATGAGCGATCGCCGCCGAGGATTCCACCAAGGAGGCCTCCGCCAATTCCAGCAATCCCTCTCGATTCATCACGGTTTTGCCATCCGGCTGCACTGATAATCCGGTCAGCAAGACGAGAGAATGGTAGACTCTGGAGATAAACAGTTCCCGGACCAGTTAATTTAGCCAGAAAAATACCTTCACCACCAAATAAAGCATTTTTGAAGCCTCCAATGAATTGAATGTCGTAGTCGACAGTAGGAGCGAAGGCAACTAAACAACCTGTATCTACGCGAAGTGTTTCATAAGGTTGTAGCTCTTTTTTAATGATTGTACCTCCTGCATGAATAAATGCACGGCCATTACCCGTAAGGCGTTGCAGGATAAATCCCTCACCACCAAACAGTCCTGCACCAATCTTTTTAGTAAAAGCTACGTCTATATCAATTCCATTCGCTGCACATAGAAAAGCATCTTTCTGACAGAAGAACGTTCCTCCTATTTTATCCAGTTCCAGAACGATGATTTTTCCTGGATATGGAGCTGCAAATGCAACATGCGCTTTTCGGTTTCCTCCATTCATAAAAGTGGTAATAAAAAAACCTGCACCACTAATCATGCGTTTGAAACCAGAAAAAAGACCTCCACCGGTACCGGTTTGCATCTGAATACTGTCTTCCATATACATCATCGCACCTACCTCTGCGCGAACCCCTTCGTTAGGATCCAGTTCGATTTCAACAATCTGCATCTCACTGCCGAAAATCTGATAATCAATGATATCTGCCATCGGTTTATTATGTTTAATAAACTTCAAAAATAGCAATTCAGTCAATTACTGCAACGGTAAAATTGAAATACAGAAAAAATGTAAATTTTATTTGGCAGAATTTAAACTTTATCTTACTTTTGCACCACAAACACGGTGAATGTAGCTCAGTTGGTTAGAGCGTCAGATTGTGGTTCTGAAGGTCGCGGGTTCGAGACCCGTCCTTCACCCTGAAAATAAGAAGAGCGGTTTCCTTTCAAAGGTTAACCGCTCTTTTATTTTGTGCTATCTCATAGCCGTGTGGCTCTGTACGGATTTTTATCCTTTATAACAATCAGGTAAAAAACCATTTGTATCAAGCTTAACGGCAAACAGACTTCCACTGAGTGGATATTGTTCTAGCATAATCTCCGATAAACCTGCTCTGGCTGTTGTAATGTAAAGCGTATCGAGCAATGGACCTCCAAAAGTGCAACAGGCTACCTGAGGTGCAGGTACCTGAATTTTTGAAAGCATCTCTCCGGAATCAGGATTGTAACAATAAACGCCGAACCCACCCCATTGAGCTACCCATAATCGTCCGGTTCTGTCTATCGTCATTCCATCAGCGCCTCCTGTTCCTGCTGGAATCCGGATCGCAATACCGGCATAATTTATTTCTCCGGTGGCAAGGTCGTAGCTATATCGGTCAATAGTATGTTTTATCGTATCAATGTAATAGAAGGTTTTGTTGTCAGCCGTCCATGCCAATCCGTTTGGAATTGTTAAATCTGATAATACTTTATGTAGTGGCTTCCCATTTTCCAGGCAATAGAGTGACCCGGCATTTGCTTTAAGGCTTAGATTCATTGTCCCAATCCATAAACGACCGTTACGGTCTGCCTTTCCATCATTACATCGATTATCTGGGATATCAGTTTCTATATCTATAATCTTTTCGGATTGTTGATTGTCTGGATTAAATCTGATAATCGAATCTTGCAATGCTAGAATCAGATTTCCCATCGTGTCGGGGACAATTGTTGATACCATCTGATCTAGCTTGAAAACCCTATGGCTTTTAGATTGTGGATGATATTCGTGAACACAGCATCCTTCTATGTCAACCCAAAAGAGTGATGCTTTTTTGGCATGCCACATCACACCCTCTCCGGTAATATCTGTTTCTTTTACAATTAGTTCTGCTTCCATTCGTTTTTATATTAATCTTGCATAATAGCACTCCGGCCACCATCTAAAAGATAGGTCGTTCCACTGGCAAAGCTTGCCCATTTGCTGGATAAGAATATACAAAATGCACCTACCTCTTCTACCGTACCTATTTTTTTTACAGGATGTAAGTTGATTGTTCGTTGTCGCTCTGCTTCAGGATCAGGAAAAGAGTTAAACCATTCGTTGTTTCCTGCAGTGTCAATAAATCCGGGAGCCAATCCAACTGTTCGTATACCCGGTGATAGTTCAATAGCCATTGCTCTGACCAGTCCTGTTAATGCTGTCTTGGTAACATTATAGGGGAAACATCCAGGAATAGAAGAAAACGCATGGTTTGAAGTCATAATAATAATACATCCGTTTTCGCTTTTCTCTAAATAGGGCTTACATAACTTGCTTAATCGCCAGTGGGAAGTCAGATTAAGATCAAGATTATATTCCCAACGTTCTTCGCTGCAATTGGTTACCCCTTCAAAAATGTTGACACCAGCATTCGAAATAAGGATATCCAGACGCCCAAAATGAGCAATGGTTCTCTCTACAAGATGTTCCAAATCGTTGGGATTTGTGACGTCGGTTTCTGTATATAACACATTTGCACCTTCATCTTTTACACACTGGATGAACTGATGGATTGATTTACTCTCTTTGTTTGCCCGGGCACACCCTGATACTGTAGCACCCGCTTTGGCAAACATGGCAGCTACTCCGGCTCCAATTCCTGAACTTACACCTGTAATCAGAACCACCTGATCTCTTAAGCTGATCTCGAAAGCCATACTATTTATTTTCTGCCAAAGTTATACATAAAAACCAGGACGGGGTTGTAATATCCCGGGGTGCTTTTCCATCTCCTCTTCAATCAGATCGACTCCTAAACCAGGCCGATTACTCAAATGGAGTTGGCCATCAGAGATCATCTCTTTAATTGGATGATCGATAACTGTATCACGCCAGCTTACATCGTTAAACATGAACTCCTGTCTGAAGAAGTTAGGAATAGACGCACAAACATGTGCTGAAGCAAGTGTTGACAGAGGTCCATTGGGATTATGGGGGGCAATCAAAACATTGTAGGCTTCGGCCATTGTAGCCATTCTTTTCATTTCGGATGGTCCTCCACAGCGAGTAATATCTGGCATGATGATATCACACACCTGTTTTTCGAGAAGTGTTCTGATTCCGAAACGAGTATAATGACGTTCGCCAACGCAAATAGATATATTTGAAGGAATCCGTTCGCGCATAGCTCTCAAAGTATCAGCATTTTCAGGTCCTGCAGGTTCTTCATACCATGTAATGTCTAATGTTGAAAGTCGTTCTGCCATTTTCACCGCAATACGGTAATTCAACATGGCATGGGTTTCGATCATTATATCAAATTCCGGTCCCACTGCATCACGAACAGCCTTGCTTACATCGAAAGCCGTGTTTTGTTGAGCCGGTGATAGGGTTAAGTTTGATGAAAGGTCTTCACCATAAAGATAATTAGTATGGGCAAAAGGATCAAATTTTAAACCGGTAAAACCTGCCTCCTTAACAATCTTAGCTTGTGCAGCATAATCATCCGAATTATGTCCTCCACCCGTGAACCAATAATTGGCATAAAGCAGAATATCCTTACGATATGTACCTCCTAATAACTCATAGCAAGGCGCTCCAAGTACTTTTCCTTTTAGGTCGAGTAATGCCATGTCTATGCCGCTGATTGCACATAGGCTGGCGCCATAAGGACCAATCCAATTCAGGTCACGGTATAGTTTTGTCCAGATAAAATCAGTTTGCATCGGATCAAGTCCAATTATTCGTTCTCCCACATGTTTTGCTGCATGATACACAATTGGACTGCCCGGCCAGTTGGTCGCTTCACCAACACCGGTATATCCTTCATCCGTAAATATCTTTATAAGTGTCCAGTTGTATTTAACACCTTCAACAAGCCAGACTTTTACTTCGGTTATTTTCATTTTTTTAATTTTAGTATTAGCGAATTGTAATTCTAAACGAACCTTTTAGATGTGATCCTTTTTTGAATTCCGGACGAGGACCTGTAAAGAAATAACATGATCCGGGTCCATTAAAACCTGAAATAAGCAGATCGATCTGATTTTTATCTACCCATGCACGTACACTTTGCGAATAGTCAGATGAGATATACAATTCATGATGCAAATAGTCCTTTAAAGATGCGAATAAAATATGTTCTTTCGTTCCCTTAAAATCATTACTACCCAATTTATTTGAATTGTCTTTCCATAAGTGGGAAGGAGTCTCGAGTGGAGGTTCAACATATTTAAGATCGAGAGGATTTGCTTTTGCTGTACCCTTTAATCGGTTCGGATCCCATAAAGGGTATACCGACCAAAGGCCTTTACGCTCCCAGCTCAACTCATCAAATGATTTTGGAAGTTCAAAAAACATTCCGCCCTGACGCAAAAGCTGATTAGCCTCGGCTGTAAAGTCGGTCAAAGTAGTATAATCATACGTAACGGCGAGCTCTCCATTCGTCTGAAACAGATATTCTTGATAGCCTGAGAGTTTTCCTTCATAGCTTCCTTCTATATGAACAAGGATCTCTTCATTAAGGTGGTTCGCAATGGTAACTTTAGATGGCTTCCAGTTCTCAAGGGTGGTATAATCCAGCGGTTTTATATTTTGTGTATAATTATTCCCTGCAATATTTGGTGCTCCTCCATCATCTTCATTGTGGGGTACTAACATTATCATTCCACCTTTTGAAACAACGATGGCATTGCCTGATTTAATTTCTTCAATGACACCACTGTTTTTATTGATCTTATAGCTGATATGATCTGTATTGATGATATAATCGCTTGTGGTAGTTGTGAAACTTAGTTTAACTTTTGCAGGTGTTATTTCTGTTGAAGAATGCGCTGTATTATTTATGGCGATATCCTCTTCCTGACAGATTCTTCCATCCGGATCTTTAAACTCCAGATGCAAAACATCTGTGGATAAGGCTCCTTTCGTACTGATTTTTATTTCTCCTTTTGAAAGTGGAGGAACGTTAATCTGAAAGGGTATTGTTTTATTTCCAAGTTTAGCTGTAACTGAAAGATCTGAGATATTTAGAAAGTTATATCTGTTTTCAATACAAAGATTGATGGTTTCCTTGTCGCGATTCTCAGGTACTACAATTCTTGAAACGATCACCGGTGAATAAGCTTTACGCATACCTGTATATTCAGGTTTCTCTCTTCTCCATCCATCAATGATCCCCCAAGGGCCATATCCACTGATTGAATCCTTTGTATAGTGAAAGATATCGTCAATACCCGACCAGATAGCTCCTCCAAGGCAAGCAGGGTAAAAATAGACAGAGTCGACCATCTTTTTTAAGGTGTTTGCCCATGCGTCTGAACGTACAGATGGGTCGGTTTCAACCTCTCGCCGACTATAAGTTTGGGTATGCATATATTCGCCAAACAATGTTGGTCGTGTCTTATCTTTTTCACAGGCAGCCGGTCCATTAAATCCGGGGTAATGATAATTTGCAAGATCCGCTTTACTCCCAGCATTGTTAAACCCACCCCAGCACTGGTCGTGAAAAGATGTTGGTCTACTTGGTTCAAGTTTCTTTACTTCTGTATTCACTCTTTCCCACAGGGGACTCCAACGCGATTCATTACCTAGCGACCAGATGATGACAGATGGATGCTGACGACCGGCTAATACATTATCTACATTTGCCCGAACCATGAAGGGCAGAAACTTTGCATCAAGATAATTCCATTTTTCCCAGATAGGACTTGCACCGTGTTGAATCCAACAGAGAGAGGCTTCACTTTCTACAAACATTCCTAATTCATCACAAGCATCAAGAAACTCTTCCGAAGGAGGATAATGTGAAGTACGGAGGTAATTACAGTTTCCGTTTTTGAATAAAACTACATCACGTTTGCAAAGTTCAGGGGTGAGGCTTCTACCTAGTAATGGATGTACTTCATGACGGTTAGCACCTCTTAACTTAATGGGATGATTGTTGACGAAAAGCTGATTCCCTCTGCGTTCAATCTGACGAAATCCTATTTTCTGCTGGTTGACTTGTATAATCTTACTATTAAACGAAAGGGTAGTGATTAATGTATAAAGATAGGGCTGTTCACTATTCCATTTTTTAGGTGCATTCACTAAAATAGAGAAGTTAACCGGAATTGTTTTTTGATAATTAAAAACTTCAATATTCTTTTGACTATTTTTTAGGGGGACAATCTTTCCTGACGCATCTTTTAATATATACGAGAGTGTTGCATTTCCATGGGTGGCGGTTTCTGCGGATAGATTGCTATTCAAGAGAAGTTGAGCATTTGTATAGCTTGCATCAAACCGAACAGTATAAAAAAAGTCGGATATATTTAATTCAGGTAAGGTAAAGAGGGTTACTTTGCGCAATATTCCACCTACAGGATGGGCTGCGTATTGTGAAGTACATGCCAGCGTATCTGAAATTGTTTCACATTGTACTATTACCTCTAGTTTATTTACCCCGGCTTTGACAGCAGGGGTAATGTCGAATTCAAATGGAGCAAAACTTCCTTCATGTTCTCCAATTGTTTTCCCATTGACGATGACTATACCATGCGAACTAACTCCATCGAA
>JACAUB010000001.1:1449760-1466365 GCA_013390605.1 Bacteroidota bacterium
CCATGCGAACTAACTCCATCGAATTTAATCTTAATTCTTTTTCCAATCCAATCTGCTGGAATGGAGAATGCTTTGAAATAGTAGGCGGGAGTTCCTTTTTTTACATTAAATCCCTGCATCACCCATTCACCGGGCACACGGATGTTTCCTGCTTTACTTAAATTGTTCTCATTGGCATTGAATTTCCAATTACCACTTAATGAGATAGATGATATAGCTACTCCCGGAACAAGTTGAGGTTTGGGTGATAACCTGGGTGTTTCGAAAGCGAATTGAGCAATTACTTTATGTAATGAATCTTGCGCATTGCACTGTCCGAAATATAAAAACGACAGAATGATCAATAATTTTCTCATTCAATTTTAATTTAAAATTAGTGTTTAAAAACTACATAATACCATATTTGTCGAATGCATCACGTGCACTCATCCCTTGAAGAATGGCTTTCTGTACCGTTTTCTCCCCCCTTGCTTTTTCCAGTGCTTGTATAACTACAGTCTCTTCAATTTCTTGAGGAATAACACAAACCCCATCCATATCGCCTATCACAATATCTCCCGGATTTACCAGAACTTCATCAATTTGAAGGGGTACCCGATAGTCTATTACCTTTCCACGCGGTGCTTGATCCTGTGCAAATCTACCATAAGAGAATGTGGGAAAATTCATCTTTAGAATTCCTTCCGTATCTCTTGAATATCCATTGACAACAGCTCCTACAGCTCCTAACATCATGGCCCGGGTACTCATCAGTTCGCCCCAGAGCGCATAATGGGGTGAAGAGCCTGAGCAAACATATACTTCGTTTTTCTTTAGATCGTCGAGAGCCTCTAACATAACCCCAAATGATTTATTCTTCATCCGGGCTGCTGTTTCCATATCCAGTTTATCAATATCTGATTCTAAAACAGTAAAAGCTCTACCTGCCAGAAACATATCATGGCGTAATGGTTTTAGTTTTGGGGAAAGAAATTGATTTAATCTTCCCATTTTATCCATAATATCTCCCACCACAGCGGTATATAACTCTTTCTTGATAAGGTCGAATAATTCCTCATCATTTTTCCATTCTGCCATTTTGTGCTTTGTTTTTTATCTGTAAGCGTGAATACGTAGTCTCTTATTTAAATTTGATGCTTATTGTGTCGCTGATGATATCTCCTTGTTTTAAGGGTTTATCAATTAATTGTGCATGTGGACGCATAAATCTCTCGGCACCCATATTACTGTATTTTGCAACCAGAATATTTGTTTTGTGATTTTCAAGCCAACATCTGATATGTTGATATCCGTTAGATTGAACTACAAAACTGTTTTTCCCATCTGAAAGGGTTGCACCATTAATATTCATTTTTGTTGATCTGAAATCATTTGTTCCTAACTCATTTTGGTCCTGATTCCAGGCATAAGTTGGTAGTTTATCCGGACCTGCAGGCCCTGTCATATTTGTTGTATTTGAAGCGGTAGTCGTTCCAACTAATCTTCCGATATGATCCTCTGGATAGTAATTCCATAAGCCGTTTCGTTCCCAGCTTAGGTTATTAAATGTTGAAGGGAGTACAAACACCAATCCCCACTGACGAGGATTCATATTACGTTTAAGTTCATAAGTATAACGAATCGTTAAGTTTTCACTTTGATCAAGCGTATAACTTGTTGAACCAAAAGCTTCATCATAAGAGTCAAAGATCGTTAATGTGACCTGATCTGATGCAACTTTTACATCTGATCTCATGAATATCTGATTGCTTGCACAAGCAGTAAATCCTTCGAAGTGAATGTTTTCTCCGGTCATCTGTGTTCCATTACCTTCACCGTTTAAGGGTAGAATCATGAGTTTAGGCATAACAATTTCAGTCGACCCATTGGTGGTCTTAATTGTAGAAATTGTTCCACTTTTTTTATCAAATAAAAGCGAGAAGTTTTTTGTCTTGATGGCAAGCGTATGTTCATCCTCTTCAACTGTAGGCTGAAAACCAGTATTAACAGTTTTCGTGATATTAACCTGTGGCAATATTCTGAATTGATATTGATCGATAACAACGCCTCTGTGATCTTTTACTTCCATATAGAGCTGTTCTCCTGGTAAAGGTTGTGTCTTTAACTGAACGGGTATTGTTACTGTTTTACCGGTTTCACACTGTGGCTGGATGCCCCCTTCTTCGTTTCCACACTTCCAGGTAAATGTTGATTCGTTGAGATTACTAAAGAGGAAACGGTTCTCGATTGTAAATAAAATCGTTTTATTGGATGTATCGTAACTTGAAATCTGTTTGACTCTTACCGGTGAATATACTTTCTTGACATGCCAATATTCTGGTTTCATTCTTCTCCAGCCATCTATTGGTCCCCATGTCCCATAACCTACCGTTTTTCCATTGGGTAAAAAGAAGGAATCGTCTATACCTGCCCATAATGCTCCTCCCAGAATTCCCGGTACATTTTGCATTCGTTCCCACATGTGTGCGAAACCAATACCCCATGCATCGCGAACGCCGGGATCGGTGTAAAGTTCCAGTCTGTTATAGGCATTCAAATGACAGTATTCATCAAAAGTAATAGGACGGGGATATTTGGCATAAACATCAGGACCCGTTGGACCAGGATAATGATGATTTGCTATTTCCAATGTTCCCTCATCACCGTCGGGACCATATTGACTAAAATTGCGGGGTCTGGATGGATCTGTTTTTTTTACGATATCTGCTACCTCACTAAAATATTCTTTAAACTTGCCCGACTCGTTTCCTAATGACCAAATTAAAACAGAAGGATTTGACCGAGAAGTATTTACCATTTCAACTTCAGGTTGAATTAGGGCTTCATAACGTCGGCTTTCAGTAACCGGAGTTCCTTCAGCCCAACAAAAAGGGGCTTCAACTTCAACAAACATTCCCAGCCTGTCACAGGCTTCAATAAACTCTGGTGCTGGAGGATAATGAGATGTTCTGATATAATTAACATTGGCCGCTCTGAATAGTAAAACATCTTGTTCCCATTGCCCCTGAGATAATGACCGTCCTCTTAATGGCATAACCTCATGGCGACAAACACCTCTTAACTTAATGGGGGCGTTGTTGACAAATACTTGATTACCCTTTATCTCTATCTGTCTAAATCCAACATTTCGATTAATTGTCTCAATAACCTGATTATCTTTAATAATATCAAGCTTTAAAGCATAGAGGTTAGGATGTTCCGGATCCCATTTTTCAGGATGCGAGACATTGAGAATAACCTCTTTGCTAATGGTTTGTCCTGCTGAAATATTTGCATTGACCTTCTCTTCTTTCCGGATAATCAACTTGTTTTCAGGAATTGAATAGAGCTGATATCTTAATTTGATATTTTGAACTCCCGATGATGTTTCATTGGCAATCTCTACAATTGTATTTAATTGAGCATCTTTATAATCCTTGTCAAATGTGGTAGTATAATGAAAAAGTGCACCATTTATTTGAGGGAGAGCAACCAGAAATATTTTACGGGTTATACCACCCAGTGGATGAACAGCATATTGAGACCCACTCGATAGAGAATCAGCAATACTTTCACTCTTTACCTTTAACGTGATATAGTTTTCCTTCCCTACCTTTATTAGTTTCGTAATATCCAACTCAAAAGCAGTAAATCCTCCCAGATGCTTTCCGACCTTTTCTCCATTGATAAAGACTTCACATTCGCTATAAACAGCATCACATCTTAATTTTACTGCTTTATTATTCCAGTCTGATGGAATCTGGAAAGTTCTGGCATATCCTGCCCAGCTATTCGGTTTTACTTCATATCCTTGCATCACCCATTCGCCGGGGACCTCTATAGACTTCCAGCTTTTTACAATCTTCTGATTTGAAATAAAATCAGAATTTGGAGTTGTGTTGAACTGCCATTTTCCATTTAAATCGAGCATTAAGTCTTTGTTTTGAGGCAAAGGACTTAATCTTGGAATGCTTTGACTCCATCCAAAAGAAATCTGTATAAAACAAATTATAGAAAGAAGTATCAGTTTTTTCATTTTCGGGTTTTATTAAATTCGTTTTTAATGAATTGTATTCATCTGTTTGCTATCTGAAAATATAATAGAGAATTAATGTGACCAATATCAGCGCGAGTCCGAGAATGAGAATTGACTTTTCAGGTCTTATATTGATATCATTCTTCACAGGCAGAGGTTTAGGTTCTTTTAAGGGAATTATGAGGGTGATAACAGACATGATCACAACAATAGATACAAAGGTTATGGCCATTCTATTTAGAAACGAAATCTGGTTTGATGCAAAGGCATGTAATAGTCCATAAATCGGGACATTGGCAATTAAACCAACCACGCCGGCTAAAGCAGGTGTACGTTTAACGATCAACCCAAATACAAAAGCACAAAGTATGCCCGGCGAAATATATCCCTGAAACTCCTGGATGAAAGTGAAAACACCACCAAATGAGGGGTTCGCAAGTTGAGGCGCAATGATACAAGCAAGTATGACAAAAAACACAGTCATCACTCTTCCTACCAGCACAAGATTTTTGTCTGAAACTGATGGATTCCAATGCCGACGATAAAGATCGAGTGTGAAAATAGTAGCACTCGAATTTAGCATTGCAGCCAATGCACTTACAACAGTTCCGGCGACTGCAGCAAAGATAAATCCTTTTAAACCTATCGGAACAATTTCTCTGATCAGGGTAGGGTAGGCCAGATCCTGATTTATTGCAATCTGATCTTTGTACAACTCGAATGCAATGATACCAGGTATAACTACAACCAGTGGAGTGAGTAGTTTTAACGCAGCGGCAAATAGAATACCGCGTTGACCTTCTTTTAATGTTCGTGCACCCAATGTTCGTTGGATAATATATTGATTTAATCCCCAATAATAGAATGCAGGAATCCAAAGTCCGAATACCAAAGCAGTCCATGGTAGTACTTTATGCGATGCAGGAAGAATCATATGCATTTTTTCGGCCCCTTTTAAATAGAAATTATCAAATCCACCGATCAGATTTATTCCGATAAAAGTTACGATCAAACCTCCAATGATGAGCGCAGAGCCCTGAACCAAATCTGCCCACACAACAGATGCCAGTCCTCCGTAAGTGGCATATAAGGCTGCCAGTATACCTATGATTACTACCGACCAGATCATTTCGATCCCCAGCATTCGTTCTAAAAACAGGGCTCCACTGTATATAACTGCTGAATTTGAAACAGCCACCAGTGCTGTCATGCTGTAAAATGCAACTATCCCTCTTGCCGTACTATTATATCTGTACTCCATATATTCAGGAATCGTAAAGATTCCGCTACGAATAAACCGGGGAAGGAAAAAAAGTGCTACAATTACAAGGGTAATACATGAAATCCATTCATAGCTTGCAACTGCTAATCCCACATTTCCCGCAGCACTTCCCGACATTCCAACAAACTGTTCAGTTGAAATATTGGCTCCTATCAACGATATACCTATAAGTCCCCATCCCAGACCTCTTCCTGCCAGAAAATAATCTTCTCCGGAATGATTTTTCATAGCTTTTCTCCCTTGCCATGTACTTAATCCTACCACTCCTGAAATGAAGAGTATAAAGACAATGATATCGAAAATTGATAGGCTCATAATCAGTGTTTTATGTGTCAATGAAATACTGTTGATTCTTAGCTAAAAGTAGGACGAAAATAATAGCTTGCTTTTTATTAAATTATCAAATATTGGTATTAGATTACCCTGTTTGTAATTATTTATAATAATAATAGTTATTATTGTATAAAATATGAAAAAGTGAAACCTCGTTTATATGATTTAGGCGTTAAGGAAAGTCAGCTCGTCACAATGAAGATGATCGACACGCCCTATTTAGATACCCATTTTCATTTTCATCCCTATTGTGAACTGGTTCTGATTAGTGAAGGATTTGGGCAACGCATAGTAGGTGAACATATTGATTCTTTTTCAAAGGGCGATCTCGTATTTATTGGCCCCGATTTACCCCATATCTGGAAAAATGATTCTCTCTTTTATCATGAAGAAAATGGACTTCGGACTAAGTCAATAGTGCTTTATTTCGCATCTTCATCGATATCTAAGATTCTTGATGAAGAGACGCAGACAGCCTTTCACGAACTGATCAATAAAGCCAGTCGTGGATTACGGTTTCTAAATGAAAGTCGCCAAAGGATTGAAGATAAAATGAAACGCCTGTCTCATGCTACAGGAATAAAAAGAATAATAAGTCTATTGGAATTAATAGAATTATTGATGGTTGAAATGGATTACGAATTATTATCAAATGGTGATTTTGTGAGTATAAGTAATGATAAAGATGCGTCAAGAATAAACCATATCTATCGTTTTGTAATTGATAATTTCAAGCGACCTATATCGCTTGTAGAGATTTCGTCATTAGCAAATATGACCCCTAATTCATTTTGTCGGTTTTTTAAAGTTTGTGCTCAGAAGTCATTCTCGACATTTGTTAACGAAGTTAGAATAAGTTATGCTTGTCGGTTGCTACATCATCCTGAATACTCGGTAAATCAGGTTTGTTTTGAATCCGGATTTCAGAATATTACAAACTTTAACCGTTTTTTTAAATCCATTACAGGTGTAACTCCTACGCTATATCGTAAAAGAGCCTTCGATTTATTGAGTAATATAGATTTGTGATCCGAATTAATTGAAAAGATGTTTATCCTGGATAACAAAAAAGGTAGTCGTTTAAATTTATACGACTACCTTTTTTCGGCCAATGAATATTGAGAATATTAATTTGCTTTCTCCCAGTTAAAATCGACCTTCTTTCCCATTAACTTCCAGTGTTTTGGTTGTAATGTTTCAAACCAATCCAATGGTTCCCCTAAAGGCTGTACTTTCGATCCATTTAAAAGGGCAGTAGCAATCACTTGTTCTTGTTCAGAAGTCACTGATCCTTTTTTAAAGGAGATAAACAATGGAGTGCCTGATTGAGAAACCAGTTGTAACCATTGGCTGTTTAAACTCCATGGGATGATATCTTTTTTAGTCTGTCCAACACAGTCGGCATCTACAGCAAAGAAGGTGTTGTGTTGAGGAGCACGGAAAGCCAAACAGTTAACCCCCATCTTCTTCACCCTTTCCCACTCTTGTCCGCTGGTGTCATCACCGATACGACTTATTTCAAAGATTCCGGCAGCAAGATGACCAATGGTGTTGCATCCAATCACTAAAGCATCGCCTCCGGCTTCGCGAATACTTTTATAATGATCCGTAATGATCTCGGCAGTCGTTCTGCTACGGTCAGCGAAAGCCCATGTAGCTGTGTCGGCAGCTCCGGCGCTACTACCCCACGATCTGGAAATATCATTGGTAGAATAATCATGTTTAATTAACTCATAGCCCCATGATCTGAGATTCTTCACGATACGAACTACATAACTGCGGACTTCAGGTTTTGAAATATCTAAAATAGCAGGATAATGTCTTAAACTCCATGAATCAGGTTGATCATTTTGAGCGGTTAAAAGATGAACCCATATTCCGGGATGTACATTCATCTGTTTTATATCTTTTGCCAGCCTTTCCATCGAAGAGAATTTCTCGTTGCTGTTATCCCATGGACCGCCATATCCTGACCCACCACCTTTAACCTGCCATCCATCATCGATGACCATAAATGGACGATTAGTACCTTTAGGAGCAAGACGAGCGACAAAAGCAGCATAATAACGAACATTTTCTTCATTATTTTTCCCATAATCACAATACCAGTCGTTAAAGCCATAAACCGGTTGCTTGGGTAATCTTGGATTCGGACACATCACCTTACAGAATGATTGCGCAGCATTAAAAGCAGACTCTCCGTTTTTCCCTTCTCTTGATACGATGGTACAAACTGTTAATTTTCGTTTCCCAAGTTCAACGCCAATACC
Organism: Bacteroidota bacterium; assembly: GCA_013390605.1. Lineage (GTDB taxonomy): Bacteria > Bacteroidota > Bacteroidia > Bacteroidales > Cfx3-03 > Cfx3-03. The sequence goes on from JACAUB010000001.1 coordinate 1,457,661, forward strand.
GCCGGAGCGGACATCTGCGCGTAAGATGGCTTCGGTAGGCGTTACTCTCCAGCTACACATCGCATTTGGACCTGTTTTAACACCATAACCGTGTGTAATGGTTTTGTTGCTTGCTAAAAAATACCAGGGCATAATACGTGTACTATCCAGCGGAAGCCATTGAAGATTTCCATATGCCCTTTCCCATGCATCGCCTAAATAAAGCATGTCCATAGACGGAGCTATTTTCCATTTCAGATAGATGTTCTTTACAGGAAAATTAGGAGAGGCAATTTCGACCACCAGACTATTTTGAATATTATTAAGGCTGACCACAATATCTTTCTCAACCCATTGATTTCCTTTTCTTGTAAGTTTTATCAACGATTCATTCGTCTCAACGACGATTGTTGCTGGTGTTTTTTGGAGATTCAGGAAGGTTTTGGGAGTGTTTTTCCCATTTCCAATGGCAAAAAGGAATATAAGTAGTAAAAGTGCAACTGTTTTTTTCATTGATGTGAAGTTTTTTTTGATTGACTAAAAGTAATATTTTTTAGGTTTTATCTATGATGTTTGATGAAAAATAAATATATATCATTGTTATTCAGTTGTTTTTGGATAAAAGTGTGTTTTACCCTTTTGTTTTAGGTTTTCAAAATCGAAATTATTTAATAAAAAAAATATTTTTTTTCAAAAATATTTCATTTTTTTCGAAATTATTTGCAATAACCATCTATTAATGTTTATCTTTGTCGGAATTAATTATCACACATTATTATGAATAACGGTATCGTAAAATTTTTTAATGACACAAAGGGATTTGGGTTTATTAAAGACAAAAAATCAGAAAAAGAATTCTTTGTACACGTTTCAGGACTTATTGACGAAGTAAGAGAGAATGACGAAGTAACTTTTGACCTTCAAGAAGGCAGAAAAGGCTTAAATGCAGTAAATGTTAGACGAGTTTAATCTCTTACATTGAAAACATACTTTGATTTTGAGCTTTACGTTTTAACGTAAAGCTTTTTTTTATGCCTTTGCTTTTTTGAAATAGTAGATAATAGACATCGTTGATCGGATTTAAATTATATTTTGACAAAAATCAGTTAATTTGCATTCATAGAAGTAATAATTTTACAACCGGTTCTATTCACGCAATATCTTTAGAACATCCTTCAGATTTTATCTGAATCTTGGCAACGATTTAAAAGAAAGAGTAATATATTTCTCCTTAATCATCGTTTGATGATATACTGATGATAATGGGATCATTGTCACCCAGGCTATAAAACGTCTTATTTATTTTCAAAATTCATTCTATCATACTCCTAATACATGATTAGAATTAGAATAGGGTCAGATTAGGATATGATTAGAATTACATTAGGATTAGGGGTAAATTATCCCATCTGAATCAGTTTATTATAGACGGTTTATAGAAAGAACATTCATGCCTTTCATCCGTAAATTGAAATAAGCTTATCGATTGATATTTACAAAAATAGAGGTTTTTTTTGTTCAAGCATACTGTCAATAGCTCTTTTTATGACAAACATTTTTGAGGTTACTATTTTGGCGTTTCAAATTTTACAGCCAATTGAAACATCAGATCTACTGGCTGTCCCATTTGTATTCCTGGAACCCAATCAGGCATAGTACTTACCACTCTGATTGCTTCTTCATCGCAGGGTGAGCCAATTCCACGTAAGATCCTCGTTTTTGTTATTTTGCCTGTTTTAGTAACTATAATTTGAATGTATACTGTTCCATGTAGTCCTGACTTTTGAGTCTCAGCACTATATCTTGTACTGTCTTTCAGATACTTCAATAACATCTCCGATCCTCCTTTAAATTCAGGATATTGTTCAACGGGTGGTAAGGGAAATTCTGCATCAATATGTATATCACTTACCTCTAGTTTTGTGCTTTGACAGGAAAAATTCACATTAAAAGCGAAGTACTCACTATTTACTGCTTTATGATATATGATTCGGGGTTTCCATAATGGCAGATTTTCTATTATTCGTCTAAGCTCTCCATCGCAACCATATCCAACAGTTTTATATATTTTTAGATCTTTTACTGTCCCATCTCTATTCACCGTAAAATACCCTTTTAAATTGCCCTTTACATTATGGTCAATAGCTTCTTTTGGATACTTGAAATTGTTGCAAATAAACTTCTTGAGTTCTTTAAACCCTCCCGGAAATTCAGCATCTTGTTCAAAAGGAGTCGAAATAGTATCCTTTTTCTGTTTTACTGATTTTGGCTTGATTATAGATGGTCTTGCCATGACAGAGAAAGCAAAAAGCAGAATTAGCGCAAAGGTAGAAGCAGTAGCGAGTCCAAGAATGGATGGTTTTTTTGTAGTTGTCATTTTAAAACGAGGTTTAATGAGTAACTATTAATGCATACTATAAATGTAAGAAGATTTTATGAAGTTTGATTCTTTCTAGATTTCCTCATTGATAAGCTCTTCTAGTTTATTTCCATTACTTGGTCTGGGGGCATTATAATTCACGATAATCCCCTTTTTGTTTATCAGAATAAACTTTGGAAGATGTTCCTCAACATACGCTTTTAAGACTACTCCATCTTTATCGAAGAGTTGAATCCAATCAGGTTTATCTTCTTTTAGTGCTTTTTTCCATTCGTTAATACTATCATAGACCGCAACACTGATAATGGCGATCCTCTTATCTCTTTTGTATTTATGGGTGAGTTCTTTTAAATAGGGCCTTTCAGCTCTTGTAATATCACACCAACTAGCCCATAAATCGAGCAAAACTACTTTTCCTCTGAAATCTTCAAGCTTATAAGTTTTACCTTTATTGTTTTCAAGTGTAAAGGTTGGCGCTGGCTTTCCTATGAATGATCTTGCGTATTGTTTTTTTGAATTAGGAAACTTTTCTTCAATTTTAGTTAATTCATTTTCTCTTTCTTTAATAATTGTGTCAATATTTTCTCTGTCTGAGTTGGTTAAAAAAGAGAAATATGGCTTTAGTATCCTTTTTTGTTCCAATAATATATCCAGATCTTTTTCCCATGATAATGTATTAACCATTAAATCGTATAAAACATATTGTCTTGCTAGTCCATCATAGATTTTAACTGCCTTTGCAAGTTTGTATCCTTTGATATTTTGAAGGGTTGAGTCCTTTCGATAATCGAGGTCTATTAAATAATTAAGATAACGATTAAGCAGGTATTTTCTGTAGACTTCGTTTACCATGTATTCATCACTACCAGGATGATTTAAAAAATCTTTATCAAAATTATTTTGAATAATAGATACGGCCTCCTCATAACTGGTCTTTGGCTGAATACAACAACCGAGGATGTTATTCATCATTGTGAACTCATTGTCCAGCCGAACAAACCTGCCAAAAAAGTCAAAGTATTTGTCCTGGTTTGATTTCTTATCAAATACAGCATGTGCAATTGAATCCTTAAAGTTTCGCTCTTTGATGATCCCTTTTGTTTCATATGACCTGGTACCAAAGAATCTTGGACTTGGTTCTTTTTGTGCAATTGAAATTGAGTCAAGGATAAAGTTATATCTGTTGCTCTCTGACCCAATGCCCGAGACCTCTTTTGTTTTATAGAAGATTTTAAAATCATTCCATTTTGCATTGATCGTTAAATTGTAGCCGGGAGCAGCAAAAAGACAAATAGATCTTAACTGGTCATTCCATATTTCTATTTGTTGTGGCTTTACAATTTCGTGTGTTGTAAAATTAAAGTGTCCACTCTCGTCTATAGGGATCTCTTTGCGTTGTTTGTCCCCGTCTACATCAAGATATTCAATATTCAAATATTTATAATCTTTGGGGTAGTTTATGATTAACCCTTTAAGGATGAAAGGTTCAGAATATTGTATCTGCTGCCCATGTAAAATGATGGATCCGAATATGAGAAAAGAAAAAATGATTGCTCGTTTCATAATTGATGGTTCATTGTGTTGTAATAGATTCGAATAGAGTGAAGGAACTAGTAATATAATAAGACTTTTATTTTGGGATCTCAAATCTTATTGGAATTTGAAACATGACATCAACAGGCTGACCATTATATCTTCCCGGAATCCAATCAGGCATTGTACTTACTATTTTGATTGCTTCATCATCACAGGGATTCCCTATCCCTCTTAAAATTTTTGTTTTTGTTATTTTCCCTGTTTTAGAGACAACAAACTGTACGAATACAGTGCCATGTAATTTTAGCTTCTGGGCTTCAATTTTATATCTTACGTGGTTCTTTAGATATTTCAAGAGATTATCTAACCCTCCTGGGAACTCAGGATTCTGTTCACTCCCTTCAACTAAGGGCAACTCTTCTTCGATATCTAGATCTATTCTCTCTAACTTTGTACCTTGTTCATGGAAGTTCACTTTTATGTCGAAATCACTATTTACAGTTTTATAATTTATAATTTTCGGTTTCCATAAGGGTGTCATTCTCAATACTCGTAATAACTCCTCATCGCATCCACTGCCAACAGCTTGATATAATTTACAATCAGCGATTTTTCCATTGGGGTTAACTGAAAAATAGACTCCTGATCTTCCCTCTATTTTGTGCTCAATGGCTTCTTTAGGGTATTTGAAGTTATTGCATATAAACTCTTTGAGTTCTGTTATCCCTCCGGGAAATTCAGGACTTTGAAATTCAGGAATGGTAACAGTATCTTTTTTCTGTTTTACAGAATCAGGCTTTATGATAGTAGGAATAGATTTTATTGTTGATTTTGATTTTTTCTTAATGACAGGTTTTTGTTCTGTTTTCTGCGGTATAAGTATAGACGGAAGCAAGGGCAGGGAGCGGTTGTTCGCTGAAGGAAAGACGTAACTTGCCATGACAGATAAAGCAAAAAGTAGAATTGGTGCAAAGAAAGAAGGAGCAGCATGCCCTAGCGAGGATAGTTTGATTTTAGTTGTCATTCTAAAACGAGGTTTAATGAGTGACTATTATTGAGTACTATAAATGTAAGAAGATTTTATGAAGTTATAATTTAAAAAAAGTGATAAATTAAATTTACGGTCATGAATAAAATTCTCTTATTCTTTTATGATTCTCTGTTTTTTTGATATTATTAAAAAACAAAAGGTTATCAAGTATATCCTGATAACCTTTTGTTTTAAATATCTGATTAATTATACTTTAATATCGAATACTCCAGAACGGAGGTTGTTCTGCCTTTCGTTTTTCATCAAAGTGCTTTTTTAAGATGGCGAAATAGGCTGCTTCTTTAATTTTCTTCCCTTTAATTTTTTTGGGTAGGTCGAGCTCTGTGGTCAGTTTCTTTTGCTCAATTTTATCGGCAGTAATAACTAATGCACCATTGTTTATGTTAATCTCTAGTATCAGTCCCGGCAATCCAAAGAATCGTTCAGGGCCTCCACCGTTTGGAATGTCGAGTGCAAACCATCCGATAACTTTCTGCTTTTTAACTGTGTCATTCCAAAAGGCATTCATACAGATGTGACCGGCAATCTCTTTCATCTCATTTAGAATCTTCCAGTTGGGCGTATGCAGTGAGTCTTCGATGATATATGTTTTGCCAAGTATATCGATGACATCACGCATTGTCTTTTTTTCATAGTTACGGGTGATGACATATTCGTCTTTAAGCCATGAATATCCCGGATCATCTTTTTGTGCACTCTCTTCAGAATCTTCATATTTGGATTGTGTGGCATTGATGTTTAGTTTGGAATAGGTTTTATATTCCTCCTCGTTGCCCCACATATAGGCGAAACGGTCGATATCTTGTTTGCTCATATAATCTACGGCAGCCATTTTCTTAACCCAGTTATGAGCCATGAGATAGCGAACAGTTCCTTCCATCTTTTGGGCAAAACTCGTTGTAGAAAATAGTACAAGCAATGTTAAAGCTAATACCTTCAATAGCTTATAATGTTTTGGTTTTTGATTTCTCCGGTTAAACCGGGCGGATTGATTATGTTGTTGCATTGTGTGTTTTTTGTAAGGGTAAAATATAAAGGGCTGTTTTAGTTAAAACCATCCACCATTCTTTTTGAGTTTAGTTTCAAATCCTCTGATATTGTAACTAAAGCTTAGCATGAAATATCGGGCAAGGGTTTGGGCCTGAGTACGGAGAATATAGTTTTGAGCTCCTGTTTGCGAGATACTCTGGTTGCGATTGAAGATATCAAAAGCTGCCAGGCGCATCTCTATTCTATTGGATTTACCAAAGATTTGACGGACGGATGCATTCCACATCGGGATACTTTGGTTGAATCCAAAACTTGCATTCTTATAAACTGAATAATCGAAGTTGGTTTCAAAGTATGATTTTGATGCAAACTGCCATTTAGCAGAAGTACTTGAAGAATAGTTTCTGATCTTCTGATTCTGTTCTTTTCTGATAGAGTAAGTGATATCATTAAAATTGATCGATCCATTGATACTCATCAACAGCTTAGGCGTAGGAGTGAGGTTGAAATAGGTTCCGATGCGGTATCCATTGTTTTTAGTGATATTCTCAATGTCGTTAATATAGGTGGGTGATTTGCCGAAATTAAGATTTCCATAGATGTTCATGGTTAGTTTTGTTTTTACTAATGGAAAATTAATTCCAGAGTAGAATGAAAGACTTTTGCCTCCATCAACATTTGCAGGTGTAGAAACGGTTTGCATCCCTATTTTATCAACCATGGTTATTGTTTGGTTGTATACAATTTGGTTTTCATAACTTTGATAGTTAGTACCCATGTATAAACTGGACATGGATGACTGATCCCAGTATGAAGCACTTAGATGCATTGAATGACTACGTTGAGGTTGCAGATCAGGATTACCTTCGATGCGATATGCCAGATTATTCACATTGGCAATAGGCATTAACTGACTTACTGTCGGTTCTGTGACATCAAAACTGTAATCTGCACTTAAATAGATTTTCTTCGTAATCTGATAATAGATATCTAAATTGGGAACCCAGTTTGAGTATGTTTTGTCGATCGGATCTTTCAGATTAGGCAGATCCTTACGCAACGTGTATTTCCCTTTGAGTTGTAATTCTTGATCTGCGACACCAAGTGATGCATTTAAGCCTTTGTTAGAGTAGCGAAAACTTGTTCCGAGACGGTTGTATAAAACATCATTAGTGTAGTAAGCCGTCAGGCTGTCGACTCTAATATTCTGTAGTGCAGTGTTCTCTGTTAGCCTATCCTGAACGTTTCGGGTTGTGCTAAAGTTGTAAAAGACTTCCCAAAATATTTTTTTAGATAGAGGCTCAGTAAGTAACATACTTGATTTGAACTGTGTAGTCGTATTGTTATTGTTGTTACTTAGTATTCTGATTTGATCGGTATAGGTGTTGGCTTCAAAAAAGCGATTGAGCGAATAGGGGTTTTCCAATCCATCAGTTTTACTGGTATTAAAACCACCACTTAAAGCAAAATTAGCACCTTTCTTTTTAAAACGGTGACGATAGATGGCAGCACTGGTTATATTCCATGCATCCAAATTATTGTTGTTGTTTGTTGTTAAGGTACGTGTAGGGATATCGCTGGCATCGGTATATTGTGAGAAGAGAGATGTGTTGTCAGTTGATTTGCTGAATTTTATGTTAGCTTTGGCAATAATAATATTGCTTGAATCTATATTTTGTTCTAAACGCATACCCACACTGTGGTTGCCTCTAAAGTCTTTTCCATGGGTAGAATCGGCATTCTTAAAGCTACTGCTCTCAAGAAATGTCTCTTTCTTTGAAGTCTGGTCGAGTGTACGTGTGGTTTCATTATAGAAGTAGCTGGAGTTGAATTTGGTTTTCTTGTTGTCAAAGTTATAATTTACGCCTGCACCATAGTTCTTGGTGAGTCCTCTGCCATCAAAATTGTTACCTATATCATCTCCAAAAGAATAGTACATCATTCCACTGCTAAAGCCAAAGTCGCCGTTGTCATAATTATTGAAGGTGTTTTGACCTTTAAATTCTCCATAATCTTCCCAGTTTACACCGGTTTGGTTGATATTGTTCCCGTAACCGATAAAGGAGAGCTGTTGTGTTTTATTAAATTTGTTATAGCTACCACGCATGGCCCATCTGTCCTGATCTCCTCCAGCTGCAGTGAGTTTTCCAAAAGAACCTTTCTTATAGGCATCTTTCAACGCAAGGTTCATGGCTTTATCTTTTACACCATCGCTTATACCGGTGAGTTTTGCTTGTTCAGATTTTTCATCAAATACCTGAACTTTAGAGATTGCTTCAGCACCCAGGTTTTTTGTAACACTCTTAGGGTCGTCACCAAAGAATGATTTGCCTTCAACATAGATGCGTTTAATATCCTTCCCTTGTGCTTTGATATTTCCATCGGCATCAACATCTAAACCGGGTAGTCTTCGCAAAAGGTCTTCAACTGTTGATCCGGGTGGAACCTTGAACGAAGAAGCATCATATTCTATCGTATCGCCCCTGAACTTTAACGGGGCCTTGGCAGCTTTTATAACGACCTCCATTAACTGCTTGGATATTAATTTAAGTTTTATTTTACCTAAATCGTTGATGTCGGTTGCAGAAACAAGAAGGCTTTTCTGATAGGGTAGGTAACTCATGTGTGATACCTTTAGCAGATATCCACTGTTTTTGAGACCTCTAAATTCGAATACTCCTTTTTCGTCAGCTTGGGTAAAGTTGACAAGGGTGGAGTCTTTGGCGTTTAGCAACATGACCATTGCCGAGGGAATGTCTATTCCGGCAG
>JACAUB010000001.1:1466465-1480689 GCA_013390605.1 Bacteroidota bacterium
ATATGAGGATGAATAATCCTGCTGAGAGAATTATCTTCGAACTGTAAAACAATGATTCATTCATGGCTGTCAGCTTTTGTGTTTTTTAATCTCTTCTTCCATAATTTGTTTAATCTCTTCCAATTCAGTCAGTGTCAGATTTTCTTCTTTAGCAAAGAAGGAAACCATTTGTTGGAAGGAATTGCTGAAGTAACCACTCAAAAGGGTTTTGAAGGTAGCTTTTGTGTATGCTTTTTTACTGACAAGCGGAAAGTATTGATGGGTCTTTCCATAGGCTTTATGATCTACAAATCCTTTCTTTTCCAGAATACGGATAATCGTTGAAACAGTATTGTATGCCGGTTTAGGATCGGGGAGTAGTTCAAGCAAGTCATTAACAAATGCTTTCTTCTTATCCCACAATACTTGCATAATCTGCTCTTCTGCTTTTGTTAGTTCCTTTATTTTCGTTGTCATCTTGATAAATCGTAAGTTCTGGTTTAAATAATACAATACAAATATACAACTATAAAATACGTTTTGCAACTATAATTTTAGTTGATTGCAAAATATTTTTAAACATCATTAAATCAGAGTTGTGTATCTTTTATAAAAGTTGTTTATGAAACTAAAAATAGCTCGTAGGTCTATTTTTTGAACCTTTTTTCAGTACTTTACTCCCTTTTAAAAGGGAAAATATTTCTTTGTTGCAACCTAATGTGATAATTCTACATCATTAGAGTATACCCAAAAAATCAAAACGATGAAAACTTATTTATTTTTGCCGCTAATCATTATATTCATTTTCTCTAGTTGTAAAAAAGATAACGAGAAAGTTAAAAATGATAGTCTAATTGGAACATGGGAATGGGTTCGAAGTAATTTATCTCCCTTAGCGAATGGAATACCGAGTACATTGCAGAATTCACCTGCGAATGCTCATCGAATTGTATATACAAAAGAGGGTAGGGTTATGCAATATGATAAAGACAATAAATTGGTTTTTGATTACGACTATTCTATTATTCAGGCAAAATCTGTATTAGATAATAATGAATATAACATGATTGTCTCCAGTTCATTTGCCAACACTATTTTCACAATACGAAATGATTCTTTGATTCAGCGTAAGGATTCTTGGGATTCAGGATCTGATATATTTATAAGGAAGTAAGACAACAATCCTGTTGATGAATACTTACTGATAGTTTTGTTAAATTCATTATTCTTATGTGATTTGAAATTTCATCTAATGTAGTTTATGTTTCTGATTTAATTTTTCGGAGCTATATCATAACCCAAAAAAATATTTTCAAGGGCGAGTACTATTTTATCGGACCTGTTGCGAAGTGATCTATATTATTGATCTATTTGAACTTTATGTCGATATAATTGTCTATTTTAAGTTAAAATATATTTTTTTAATCGTTACTAAAGCTATTTCTTATTTACTTCAAGGGTAGAAATATTTTTTTCTGCAATAAAATAAAGGTGATTTTGAGTCATTAACAAAAGAATAAAGTATGAAATCTGTTTTTCACGTTATAATAATTGCACTATTTGGCATAATGGGATGTACCAAGACTACGGATGAAAATACTGCATCAGCTGATTTGATTGGAAACTGGCAATGGGTTAAAACATCGGGTGGTATTGCCGGAACTATTCAAACACCTACAACATTGGGTTACACCTATATGGTTACTTATACAAAAGAGGGAAGATTCTTACAATATGATAAAGACAATAAACTGGCTTATGATGAATCGTATGTCGTTTCTCGCGCTACATCTATACTGGATAATAAAGAGCGCGATATGGTTACCTTAGATGCAGCAACTACATTTAGTTTTGAAATACGAAATGATTCATTGTTTCTATATCAGGAGGCATACGACGGAAGCAATGTTACTTTTATAAAGAAATAAGGCCCAATAACATTGATCTCTAAAGTTATAATATACATTCAATACAACCAAACTAGATTCTGAAATAAATATTTAAATAAAACACAATCAATAACTTATTACTCTTGTTATTACTAGTTACTGCACATTTATTAGAGTATACAAATTAGTAAAATTAGCTGTGGTATCAGTACAAGAAAGGAATAAGATCTTTTTTCGTCTCTTAAAAGCGATAACCAATAAACTTTATGTTGATATAATTGTCTACTTTTGATGTGTGATACTTTTTGAGAGGTTCTTAAAAATGTTTCTATTTGATTCGGGAGTAGAACTTATTTTTTTGCAATTTAAAAAGGTGATTTTGAAACATTAATAAAAAATAATCTTCAAATAGATGAAATCTATATTTTGTGTTATATTGTTAGCTTTGGTTGGAATTATTGGTTGCACCAAGACTACTACTGTTAATGCGACTACTGATTTGGTTGGTACATGGGAATGGGTTCATACAACAGGAGGAGTTGCTAAAGTCAATGAAACACCTAAAACACTTGGTTACACTTATAAAGTTACGTATACAAAAGAAGGAAGATTTCTGCAATATGATAAAGACAATAAATTAATTTCTGATCAGTCGTATTTTACTACAGGTGGAATTTCAGTACTCGATAGTCAGTCTCATAATATGATTACGCTAGACTCAACAACTAATTTTAGTTATGCTATACGAGAAGATTCCCTGATTCTGTATCAGGAGGTTTATCAAGCATATATTAAGACGTTTGTAAAGAAATAATTACCGGATAACGTTGATCTCTATCATAATAACATTCCTGCAATACGTCCGTACTGGATTTTAAAATAAATATTTAAATAAAACACAATCAATAACTTATTATTCTTGTTATAACTAGTTACTGCACATTTATTATGATGTGCGGATTAGTAAACTAGTTATGGAATCTATACAAAAAGAAGTAAAAAGAAGAAGAACTTTTTTCTCAAAACTGGGGCGATTGTTATTGTGGCTATTGTCATCATTTGTCTTTTTTATACTTCTTGTATTAGTTATGATTCAAACATCTGTTGTTCAGGATTATGCTCGTAAGAAAACCGTCATTTATCTTGAATATAAACTGAAATCTAAAGTCGAGATCGGCAAGCTTCGAATTAAATTTCCAATCACAATCTCATTACAAAATGTTTTTCTTGGCGATAAATCAAAAGACACATTGCTTTATAGTGGTGAAATTAAAGTGAACATTAATATGTTTCGCCTTTTAAGGAGTGAACTCCAAATAAAAGAGATAGCACTAAATCATATCGTGATAAAAGCAAAAAGGCTTCAACCAAATTCTGTATTCAATTACCAATTTATCATAGACGCTTTTGCCAGTAAGCAGGTTGTGAAGAAAATAGATACAACTTCACTGAAAATGAACATTAACAGAATTCTTGTAAACAATACAAGGATCATATATAAAGATGTGGTTACCGGAAATAATATGAATCTCACGTTCGGACATCTGGATGTACAGATCTCAGCTTTCGATCCCTCACATCTATTGTTTAACATTCCCACCATTTCGTTAAAAGGTCTTAAAGGCTACTTTTATCAGACCGAACCGATAAAAGAAACCTTGCGTAAGGCAGATGCCGTATTATCATCTCCTCCAGTTCATGATCTTTATCTATTTAATAAAGAGCTAAATCTCTCAGATATTGATGTAGTTTACAAAAACGACCCTAATCATCTGAATTCATCTTTTGTTATTGGTAAAGCAAAAATACATCCCAAAACTATTGATCTGAAAAATAGTACTATTACTCTACGAGATGCATTTTTAATCAATTCAAATATTACAATAGCGACTGCTTCGAAGGCTTTTGTAACAAAGCTAACAACTACTTCATCTGCAGCCCCCTCTTTTAAGTTTATTTCGGATGAGATAATCATCAACAATTCGAATTTAAAATATGATGATCAATCCGTAGCCCATGCTCCTTCAGGAATGGATTATTCGCATTTAGCACTTCAGCAGTTTTCAATTCGTGCCACCAATCTTCTATATAGTATCGACACCATATATGCATCCGTAAAGTCGGCAAGCATGAAAGAGAAGAGCGGTTTTGTTTTAACTAATCTTGTTACCGATTTTTACATGATTCCGACAGGCATATCTCTTCGCAATTTATTGATGATAACTCCTGGTTCTGTAATACAAAATAAAGCACTAATTACCTATGCGTCTCTCCAAGAAATTAAAAAAGATCCAGGAGAACTTAATTTGAGCATTGATCTGAACAACAGTAGAATAGATAAGAAAGATCTATTGACATTTGTTCCACAATTAAAAGATCAGCTTTCTTCTCTGGCAGCTAATTCTACGATATATATTGCGATAACGATGAGAGGGAAGTTAAATAATATAAACTTCCAAAAATTAATAGTCAGTGGATTAACAGCAACAAATATTGCTGTAAGCGGTGTTATAAAAGGATTGCCTAATCCTGAAAAAATGGTTGCAGACTTAAATATTTTAAAATTTCAAACCTCGAAAAAAGATATACATTCTTTTATCCCTGAAAAAAATCTGCCATCAACGATTACACCTCCAGAGAATATTGCAGCAAGCGGACATATAAAAGGTGGAATGAATGATTTTTATGTCGATTTAGCAATAATGACAAGTCTGGGTGATACAAAAATAAAGGGGACTTTAGTTAATATCACCGATGTAAACAATGCACACTATGATCTTCTGATGAATGCAACCAATCTAGATTTAGCTACTATATTGAAAAATTCCAAGCTTGGCTTACTCACTGGTGATTTTAACGTAAAAGGAGATGGGTATAACCCCGAAACTGCCAATGCCACATTTAGTACGGCTATTTCAGCAGTTACTCTTAATGACTATAATTATCAGAATATAAAAGCCGATGGAAGTATTGCCAATAAATTTTATAAATTCAATGTAGGTATTCACGATCCCAATCTTGATTTGATTATCGAATCAAACGGCAACGTTAATGATATAGCAGAGCCGAAGAGTGATTCGAAAAGCTATCCTTCAATTCATTTAAAAGCAACCATTGATAGTATTAAAACCCTCCCACTTCATTTAACAACGCAGCCTCTGATTTATCATGGACAGATTGATGGTGATTTTGCCAATGTTGATCCCGATAATCTGGTTGGTAAATTAATCGTTTCACATTCTGTTCTTGTGAATAATGGCAAACGTATTACCATTGATTCATTAAATATAATTGCAAATAGTTCTTCTGATAATAAAAATCTGTCTTTAAAATCTGATTTTTTTACTGCCTCCATAAACGGCCAATATAAACTCACACAGTTAGCCCATGTCATCCAGCAAACTATCGATCCATATTTTTTATTGTCTGATAAAAAAGATATAGCAAAAGTAGATCCTTATCATTTCACCATCAACGCTTCAGCGTTCAGAAATTCTACATTAATCGCTGTGGTACCACAATTAACTCAATTAAAACCCTGCACACTTACAGGTAGTTTTACCAATGATAGTAGTTGGACTGTTTCGTTTAAAGCTCCCCGGATTATGTACGGAGCCTATACAATAGACACGTTGAATGTTAATGCAACTACAAAAAATGGAGCACTTGTTTTTAATACCTCATTTAAAAAATTTGTCAGTGGTACTTCATTGAATATTTTTGCTACTACCCTTGGGGGTACTTTACAGAATAACAAGTTAGATTTTGTACTCAATATTAAAGATCAAAAATCAAAAAATAAATACTCACTTAACGGGTTACTCAGTCAATCCTCACAAAACAATTACAGTTTTAGTTTAAAGTCTGAAAATCTTTTATTGAACTATGAAAGATGGATTGTTGATGGAGATAATAAGATACAATATTTAGACAAAGATATCAATGCACATAATTTTAATTTAAGCAAGGATGCACAACAGTTAAATATTAATAGTGCTGGTCCTGAAGTTAATACGCCTTTGCATATCGATTTTAAGAACTTTAATATGTCAACGCTTACAGGTTTTGTCCAAAACGATTCATTATTAGTTAACGGTCTATTGAATGGAAATGCAGTTGTATTGAATATTCAAAAACAACCCACCTTTACTGCCGATCTTGCCGTTAGCAATCTGAGCGTATATAAGGACACTATAGGAAATCTAACAGCCAAAGTGAATAACAATATAACCAATACCTATCATGCAGATGTGAGCCTTAAAGGATATGGTAATGATGTGAAAATAAATGGAGACTATGTGGTAAAGCCTGCTAATAGTAGTTATGATTTTGTAGTTGATCTGGTAAGTATGCAGATGAAATCTATCGAAGGTTTTTCTCAAGGCGCGATTAAAGATGCCCGAGGGAATATATTTGGCAAAATTGCTATAAATGGATCTCTTGAAAAGCCTAATATCGATGGAAAGATTCATTTCAACAATACAGCATTTAATGTAAGTAAGCTTAATAATATTTATAAGATTGATAAAGAAGCCATTGCGATTATCAATAATAAGGGAATTGAAATAAATAAATTTACTATCAGGGATACAATTAATAATGCCATTGTTATCGATGGAGCTATCAATACGCCTGATTTTTTTAACTATAATTTTGATTTAAAGGTAAATGCAGATAATTTTCAGGCTATTAATTCAACAAAAAAAGACAATAAACTCTTTTATGGTAAGATGGTCTTCTCAACAAAACTTACCGTTAAGGGATCACCCACACACCCTATCGTTGATGGGGACTTAACCATCAATGATAAAACAGATTTCACGGTAGTACTTCCACAGGATGAGCCGGGTGTTGCAAAACGTGAGGGTCTTGTTCGATTTGTAGATATGAGTGCTTCAGCACAGGATTCATTGTTTATGTTGCATTACGACTCACTTAAAGTGTCCCCATTGGTAGGTTATGATGTTTCTATAAATATCAATGTTAAAAAAGATGCGGTTTTTAATTTGATTGTTGATGAAGCTAATGGCGATTTTCTAAAAATAAAAGGAATTGGTCAACTAACGGGTGGAGTTGATGCTAGCAGAAAAATCACTTTAGTGGGCTCGTATGAAATTGAAGAAGGTTCATATGACCTATCCTTCAATTTCGTTAAACGAAAATTTAATATCCAAAAAGGAAGTCGTATTGTATGGACAGGCGAGCCAACAACTGCAAAGATTGATGTTACAGCTATTTATATTGCCAATACAGCCCCCCTTGATTTAGTACTAGGACAAGTTGTCGTAACCGATCAAAATATTTATAAGCAGAAATTACCCTTCGAAGTACACCTTTTATTAGCGGGCGAACTTTTGAAACCTCAAATATCTTTTGATATTATCCTTCCAGAAGAAAAAAATTATAATGTTTCAAAAGAGATCATTACCACCGTTCAAAATAAATTAGTTCAGCTTCGACAGGAGCAAGGTGAAATGAATAAACAAGTTTTCGCATTACTATTATTGAGTCGATTTGTAAGTGAAAATCCTTTTACCAATAGTAGTGGATCTTTTGACGCAAATACCTTTGCCCGACAAAGTGTAAGCAAGCTCTTAACTGAACAACTAAACCAGCTTACCAGTGGATTGATAGCAGGTGTGGATATTAATTTAGATCTGGCTAATTCACAAGATTATACTACAGGAACAATGCAACAACGCACCAATTTAAATGTGGGTATTTCTAAGAATCTGTTAAGCGACCGTTTAACAGTAAGCGTTGGAAGCGATTTTGAATTGGAAGGGCCTATGCAGGCAAATCAGCAAAAAAATAATCTTGCCGGTAATCTTGCACTAAACTATAAACTTAGTAGAGATGGTAAATATATGTTGCGTGTCTATCGTAAAAATGATTACACCGGTACTATTGAGGGTTATGTGATTGAGACCGGTGTTGGTTTTATTATTTCTGTTGACTACAACCAGTTTAAAGACATATTTACCAGTGTAGAACAACGAAAGAAGAAAAGAGAAATAAACAGGAAAAACAACGAGATTATAAAAGCTGACAGTACAAAAGAGCAAATCATTACCCCTCTTTCAGAGAACAAAACGGATGAGAAATAGAACTACAATATTATTTTTAATGATTGCCATTGTCATTTTGGTATCGTGCAACAGTACTAAATTTGTGCCGAAGGGAGATGCATTATATACAGGTGCTTCCATAAAGATGAATGACAGTACTCTTTCAAGAAAAGAGAAGAAAAGTCTGGTAACTCAAACATCTTCTCTTATCCGTCCTCTGTCCAATAATAAGTTTCTGGGAATACCGTTTAAATTGTTTTTTTATAATCTAGCAGGCGATCCTATTAAAAAAAATTTCATTCGTAAGTTCTTCAGAAAGATAGGTCAGCCACCTGTATTGCTAAGTAGTGTCGATGTTGAATATAATAGTAAACTTCTACAAGCTTATTTAGAGAATATAGGCTATTTTCAGGCAGTGTCGAATGGAAATGTAATCGTAAAAGGGAGAAAGGCTCATGCAATCTATATCTTAATGCCAGGGAGAGTCTATACTATAAAAGAAGTGGATTTTAAAACAGACACTACCGCCCTTGGGCGTGCCATTAAAAATGCAAAATCGAAAAGCTTTCTTCATCCCAAAGATCCGTTTAATCTGGAAGTAGTCAAAGTTGAACGATTAAGAATAGACGCTGTTTTAAAAGAAGAGGGTTACTACTATTTTAGTCCTGATTTATTAATTTTAGATGCCGATAGCACTATTGGTAACCATAAAGTAAATCTGTTGCTCAGGGTGAAAGAAAATACCCCTGTAGTTGCTAAAAAACCGTATATCATAGATAATGTCTTTATCTATCCTAATTACCGTATTAATAGTAAACAACCAGATACCACCAATGTACAAAAAAATCTGTATGGAGGGTATTATATTATAGATCCGAGAAAGAAATTTAAACCCAAACTATTTCTACACATCATGCGCTTTGATTCTGCTGATGTATATAACCGCACAGATCATAATCTTACATTAAGTAGATTGATTAGTCTGGATGTGTTCAAGTTTGTGAAAAACCGGTTTGAGTTATCTCCGAATAACGAAAGTGATACCGGAAGATTGAATACATATTATTATCTGACACCATTACCCATAAAATCATTGCGGAGCGAAATTTCAGCAAATACAAAATCGAATAATTATATAGGATCATTATTTACGCTTACTTTCAGAAACCGGAATACTTTCAGTGCGGCTGAACATCTTGATGTTTATGGTAATGTAGGTAGTGAAATGCAATACAGTGGTTATCAAAGTGGTTATAATACTTATAAATTTGGTGGTGGTATCACTTTCACAATACCCAAATTTGTAGTTCCGTTTTTTGACTTAAACACAACAAATGCATTTGTGCCTAAAACAAAAATAAACATCAGCTATGATTTGTTGAACCGTCTTAAATTATATACGTTGAATTCTATGAAAGCAGAGCTGGGATATGTATGGAAACCCAGTATAAGTGTTCAGCATGAGTTTAATCCCTTTTCTATTAACTATGTACGTGCTATTAATATAACACAAAAGTATCTCGACAGTTTGTCACATAACCCCATATTAAAACATGCGATTGATAATCAGTTTATCATAGGATCAAATTATTCATATACAATTGATCCGTTTGTTAATAACCAGAAAGGAACAGGGTTTTATTTTAATGGTATTATCGATCTCTCTGGAAATATAGCAGGACTTGTCGTTAATAAAGATCCAATTACCCAACAGCGAAATATTTTGAGTGCGCCTTTTTCACAATACATCAAAACCCAATCCGATCTAAGATATTATTATTCCATTGATTCAAAAACAAGATTAGCAAATCGTATTATATTTGGCTTTGGTATTCCTTATGGCAACTCAAATCAACTTCCTTATATCAAGCAATTTTTTATTGGTGGAAATAACAGTTTACGGGCCTTTCGTAGTCGTTCTGTTGGTCCCGGAACTTATCGTGATCCAAATGCAAGCAACCTCTCTTTTTTTCTTGATCAATCAGGCGATATTAAACTGGAGGTGAATACTGAATTGCGCTATTCGATCAATAATATACTGGAAGGAGCTTTTTTTATTGATATGGGAAATATCTGGTTGTATAGTAAAGATACCTTAAGGCCAGGTGCTCAATTTTCAAAAACATTCCTGAATGAACTTGCCGTTGGGACTGGTGTAGGCATACGTATCAATCTAACCATCTTATTATTGCGGATTGATCTGGGTATGCCATTGAGAGAACCCAGTTTGCCTTCTGGCCAACGGTGGGTTTTAAACCAGATAAATTTTGGCGACAAACAATGGCGACGAAATAATCTAGTGCTCAATCTGGGTATCGGATATCCTTTCTAATGGGTGACTACCGAACAATATTCTTCAACTTAATCACTCAATATAGAAGAGGGTTAGTCCAGATAGGGTTTTATAATTTTAGATAAAATATTCAGGTTCTTTTTTAATAAGGCAGTACTATCTGCTTCTGCGATAAAACGAAGGTAGGGCTCTGTATTCGATGGGCGGATGTTAAACCACCAGTGTTCAAAATCCACCCTGTATCCATCAAAATCAAATGAATCTGTTGGCTTTTCTGCTGAGCAAAAATAGTCTCTGACAGCATCCATGGCCTCTTGTTTCCTCGTAATGCGATAATTAATCTCCCCTGAGTTTGCCCAACGTCCTTTAATATTATCAACCAACATCCCAACTGTGACATGCTTTTTTTTGAACTTGGCAAATACATTGAGCAAAAGAAGAGCAGCTATGAATCCACTATCAGAGTAATAGAATTGACTAAAGTAATAGTGTCCGGCAAGTTCGCCTCCAAACAGCCCTTTTATTTCTCTGAGTTTAAGTGCAGCATAAGCTCGGCCTACTCTCCACATATGTGTTCTATAACCTTCTTTTTCAAGATACTCCTTTACAGCTCTCGATGTCCTTATATCGTGTAGAACCAGCCTGTGATGGCCCGCTCCAAAGTAGTGTGCCATGGCTGCAATAAGAAGATCAGGAGAGATAAATCGACCCAGCTCATCCGTAAACATTACTCTGTCAGCATCGCCATCAAAGATAACTCCAACATCAAGCTTGTTTTCTTTAACCAGATGAATCAATTGCTCTACATTTTCAATTTCAAGCGGATTGGGTTCGTGGTTTGGAAAAGTTCCATCAGGTACTTCGTTTATGTACATGGGAGTATCTCCCAATACCTGACGTACGAAATAACCTGAACAACCATTTGAACAATCTACTCCTATATTAAGATTTGAAAAATTACCTTTAAAAGTGGAGAGAAACTGATAATAATCGGTTTGAAGATCTGATTCGATCTGAAATATAGATCCTCGATTGGAAGAAACGATGATTGCACCTTCATTAACTAGTGATTCCAGATTCTCTAAACCTGTATCAAAACCTACTGGAAGAGCATCTTTTCTGGAAATTTTTAATCCGTTGTATTTTGTGGGGTTATGAGAAGCCGTAATCATCACTGAAGCATTGAATTTGAAATGAGTCGTCCCATAATAGACCATAGGAGTTGTACAGAGTCCGGCATCATAAACATTGGCTCCAGCATCAAGAATGCCATTGCATAGCGCCTTGAAAAGGGCAGGAGAGGAGGTGCGCATATCGCGCCCTACTAATACTTTGTGCGTATTTAATAGAGAAGGGATGAAATATCCTATTTTGTAAACAATATCTTCGTTGAGGTCATTCCCATATATGCCCCTGATATCGTAAGCTTTAAAAATTGACATCGATGCTATTTTTTAATGTTTAAAACATCCAGTGCTTTTCTGTAACGTGCAGCATTAAGTTCATGCTCTTGTGGTGTTCGAGCAAAATTATGATACCCCGAGAGATCTTCTTTCGCACAGAAATAGATATAATCGTGATGTTGATAGTTTAAAACAGCATCGATAGATTTAATATCTGGCAGATAGATGGGGCCGGGAGGTAACCCTTTATATTTATAGGTATTATAGGGCGAATCAATTGTTTTATGGACATTAAGAACACGTCGAATGGTGAAATCATTCCATGCAAATATCAACGTGGGATCGGCTTGTAGCAACATCCCTTTTTTTAAACGATTTAGGTATACTCCAGCAACAATAGGTTTCTCATCGTTCTTATTTGATTCCTTTTCAACAATGGAGGCTAAAATAATCACTTTCTCAGGTGTAAGGTTAATCGCTTTGGCTTTACTTAATCGCTCACTATTCCAAAACTTTTTTCTTTCAGTTGCCATCCTTTTAAAAAAGTCATCGGAGTTGGTAGTCCACCATAACTGATAGGTGTTAGGAATAAATAGTGTTAAGGCATTTTCCTGATTTAATCCAAACTGAGCCATGAAGTGTTTATCATTCAGATGGCTTAAAATAGTCGCAGAATCTGTTTCAAGCTGTTCTGCAATCCTTCCCGCAAAATCCTGTTTAGTACGGATGTTATTAAATACCAAATGAACCGGTTCCTGTTTCCCTGAGCGGAGTAACTGAATTAATTTGTAGTTACCTAATCCCGGTTTTAATAAATATTTTCCGGGTTTAACACGATTATTATAATTCATTTTGGTCGCTACGATCTTGAAAGTAGCGACAGAGTTGAGTAGCTTCTCTTTTTCAAGTTGTTTTATAACATCACTAAAAGTTGAGCCTGTCTTGATATATAAAAAAGATTTCCTGGAGATAGAGGTATTCGGAGCATAGAGCAGAATATAAGCTGAGGCTATAGCTGCAAATAAAACGACGACTAATAAGATAATAATGATTTTTACTCTTTTCATTTTCTCAAAGGTTTTGCTGTTTCTTTAAAAAGGGGTAATCCACTTAAGCCCCCGTTAAATGTGATTGGTATTAATCAATTGAAGAAAATGGGTATCAATGAATTTATTTCCTCTTCTTACCCACTCTATGCGGGTTCCGGTTTGCTGGAATCCTTTGTTCTTGAATAAAATCAGACTACTGGGGTTATCAATAGTAATCTCGCAAAATAATTGTTTAAAGTTCATAAATTTGAAGGCATATTCAATGATAAGATCGATGGCTTCAGAACCATAGCCCTTATTTCTGAAATCTTCATTAATCATGATACCTACTCCAGATCGCATGTGAAAAGGTTCGAAGGCATATAAATCAACCATCCCTATCGTTTGTGGATGTGCATTGATCGTATCAATCATAAAACGAAGCTGCCCGGTTGTATAAATATCATGATGCGAATTCTCAATATATTGATCAAGTACATGACGAGAGAATGGTGCTGTGGTGCAACCAAAACTCCAAAGCTTTTGATCGTTTTCCCATTGATAGAGAATGTCGATATCTTTTGGCTCAAGTGCTCTTAATCTGATGTTTAATCCGTTCACTATGAGTGTTATTATATTGTTATTTCGCCGGTATAGACTAAACGAGCCGGGCCCGTCAAAATAACATTCGTAAAAGTATTATCTTTTTTATTAAACGAAACATGGAGGTTTCCACCCATTACTTTAACTGGAATGGAAGTCGATCCTGTTTTCAGTGAAGCAGCCATTGCTGAAGCTGTTACACCAGTACCACAGGCTAATGTTTCATCTTCCACACCCTTTTCGTATGTTCTTACAATGATTCCTTCTGGTGAAATCTGGACAAAATTTACATTAGTGCCTACTGGCGCAAATTCAGGATTATATCTTATTTTTTTCCCGATTGATATAACATCTGCAGTTTTAATATCGTCAACAAAGAGTACATAATGAGGTGTTCCGGTATTGATAAAAAGATAATCCGAAGTATATTGATCGGGTGAAGCATCTTTCATACTGATAGCTACCTGTGTTTCGGTGTCTTCAATATATATGATTTCAGCGGTATGTGGACCGTCATCGGCAATGAAAGAGCCCGTTGTCTTTAACGACCCCATTTTATGAGCAAAGGCAGAAAGACACCTTGCCCCATTTCCACACATTGTTGCACGACTACCATCAGAGTTGAAATAGACCATCCTGAAATCGTAATCGGGTGTCGATCTCAAAAGTAAGAGCCCATCTGCACCGATTCCAAATCTTCGGTCGCATAAGTTGGTGATAGTTTCTGTAGAAAGTTCCAGTTTATTTATGCGATCATCAATTATAACGAAATCATTTCCACACCCTTCATATTTATAAAACTGATAATTCATAGCGAGTGTTTTTTATACTGTATAAAACTGTCAAAGCTCTGACAAAATTGAATTTGAAATTATGACAAAAGTAACGCTTTTTACTTGACAATTTCGTGTTATCTCCAATTAACTTTTTTTAACATAACTATCTATTAATCTGTACTAAG
>JACAUB010000001.1:1480789-1490407 GCA_013390605.1 Bacteroidota bacterium
GTAGCAGAAGACGGTTATATTATAACGAATAATCACGTTGTTGAGAATGCAAGTTCAATCACCGTGACATTGAATAATAAGAGAACTTACACCGCAAAAGTTATCGGAACTGACCCAGGAACAGATTTAGCACTTATAAAAATTGATGAGAAGAAGCTGCCTTTTGTTCCATTTGGAAATTCTGATAAAGTGAGGATTGGAGAATGGGTTTTAGCCGTGGGAAATCCATTTAACTTAACTTCGACAGTAACAGCTGGTATTGTAAGTGCGAAAGCACGAAACATTAACATTATAAGTGGTGCAGATGGGTCGTCTATTGAATCATTTATTCAAACTGATGCTGCAGTGAACAGAGGAAATAGTGGTGGAGCTTTAGTTAATCCAAATGGAGAACTGATTGGTATTAACGCGGCAATAGCCTCAGCCAATGGTTATTATACCGGATACTCTTTCGCAATCCCTGTAAACCTGGTAAAGAAAGTATATCAGGATTTAAGAGATCATGGTGAGGTGCATAGGGCATACATGGGCGTTAGTTTAAGCGAAATAACCGGTGAGTTTGCAGAGAAGAATGGCTTAAAGGATACGAAAGGTGTTTATGTTGATGAAGTAGTTGAAAATGGACCTGCACAAAAGTCCGGTATCAAGAAAGGTGATATTATTTTAGCAGTAGATGATGTAACTGTAAATGGGACATCCGAGCTTCAGGAAGTAATTGCAACAAAAAATACTGGTGAAAAAGTTAAAATTTATTTAATTCGCGACAATAAACCTTTTGAGTTAAGCGTTGTACTCAAGGAAAAAAGTGAGCAAACAGAGATTGCTCATAAAAATAGCAGTGAAATATTCAATCAACTAGGTGCAACATTACAACAAGTACCCAATGATTTGAAAAATAAATTAAGTTTAAAATATGGATTACAGGTAACATCGCTTAAAGATGGAATATTAAATTCTTCAGGTATCAAAAAAGGATTTATCATTTTAAAGGTTGATAATAAGTCAGTAAGAAGCGTTGACGAACTTGGAAATATTTTAAAAGCTAAAGAAGGTGGCATACTCATTGAAGGTATTTACCCAAATGGTATGCGTGCTTATTATGGATTTGGATTATAACTAAAACGTATTATAACATTGTACCGATGAACCTGATATAATTGAAAAATTATATCTACGCCTCCAAAGGGAAAATGAAACAAGTTAATTGAAAGGAGAAGATGAGGCAACTTAAAATTTCTAAGTCGATCACGAATCGTGAAACAGCGTCGCTCGACAAATACCTACAAGATATAGGTAAAGAAGAGATGATTACAGCCGAAGAGGAAGTACAACTTGCTCAACGCATAAAAGCTGGAGATCAGGTGGCGTTAGAAAAACTCGTGAGAGCGAATCTTCGTTTTGTGGTTTCAGTGGCAAAGCAATACCAGAATCAGGGATTGAGTCTGCCCGACCTTATTAACGAAGGAAATCTTGGTCTGATAAAAGCAGCACAACGTTTTGATGAAACCAGAGGTTTTAAATTTATTTCATATGCTGTATGGTGGATTCGTCAATCCATACTTCAGGCATTGGCCGAACAATCTCGTATTGTTCGTCTTCCTCTTAATCAGGTTGGTTCGCTAAATAAGATTAAGAAAGAATCGTCAAGACTTGAACAGAAGTTTGAACGTCCTCCTTCACCTGAAGAGATAGCAGAAGCATTAGATATCCCTGAACATAAAATTGATGCTGCTTTAAAGATATCAACCCGATATGTTTCTATGGATGCACCGATATCAGAAGATGACGACACCAAATTTATTGATGTATTCATGAATGATGATACGTCAAATACAGATGAAGGTTTAATGCGCGAGTCGTTAGCGAAAGAAATCGAACGTTCATTGGCTACACTGACAGAAAAAGAACGTGATGTAATCAATCTTTATTACGGTATTGGTTTACCACACGGCCTTACACTTGAAGAGATCGGAGCTAAATTTGATTTGACACGTGAGCGTGTTCGTCAGATTAAAGAAAAGGCAATCAGAAGGTTGAAACATACCTCTAGAAGCAAACTCTTGAAAGCTTATCTAGGTCAATAAAATTTTTAAGAAAAATAAAAAAAGAATGCCGGGTTTCCGGCATTCTTTTTTTGTATCTTTGCTTCCCAGTGTATAGAGGCAAAATACACTGGAAATTCGCTAATTGTTCTTGCGCTTTCCCTACCGGCTATCCCGGATGCCTATTAATATTCTTACATAATTGCTGTTTTATCATCATAATCCGGAATGACTTAAATTGTTCCGTCAAATTTTATTTTATGAATAATACTAGGTACATTTTCGTGTTGGGAGGGGTTGCTTCTTCTCTTGGTAAAGGAATAATTTCTGCTTCACTGGCAAAATTGCTTCAGGCCCGAGGCTTTACGGTGACTATTCAAAAGCTTGATCCATACATTAATGTTGATCCCGGAACACTGAATCCTTATGAACATGGAGAGTGTTATGTTACGGAGGATGGAGCTGAAACAGATCTCGATCTTGGTCACTATGAACGCTTCCTGAATGTACCCACATCACAAGCGAATAATGTAACCACCGGAAGAATCTATCAATCGGTAATTCAAAAAGAACGTCGTGGCGATTTTCTGGGTGAAACAGTTCAGGTGATACCTCATATAACTGATGAAATAAAATATTGTATCCAAAAACTTGGAAGTCAAGGTAATTATGATTTTGTAATAACTGAAATAGGCGGTACTGTTGGTGATATTGAATCCTTACCCTATATTGAGGCAGTACGTCAGATGCGTTGGGAGTTTGGAAACCGGGTTGTTACCATTCATTTAACACTAGTACCGTATTTAAAAGCTGCCGGTGAGCTTAAAACAAAACCTACACAACACTCTGTTCGCGCATTACTCGAGTCAGGAGTTCAACCGGATATTATTGTTTGTCGCACTGAACATCACATTACTGACAGTATGCGAAGTAAGATCGCTTTATTCTGTAATGTAGATCAAAAAGCAGTCATTGAATCAATAGATGCCGATTCAATTTACGATGTACCTCTTTTGATGCAGGAAGAGAAACTAGATCAGGTAGTACTTGAGAAAACAAATATGCCGGTAGGTACAGAGCCCGATCTAAATAGATGGACCGATTTCTTATTCAGATTAAAGAATCCAACAGAAGAGGTTACTATTGGATTGGTTGGAAAATATGTAGAATTAAAAGATGCATATAAATCGATTAACGAAGCATTTGTTCATGCAGGTACTACCCATCATTGCAAAGTCAAAGTTCGGTTAGTTCATTCAGAATATGTTACAGAGCAGAATGTAGCCGAGAAACTTGCCGATCTGGATGGTGTTGTAGTCGCACCGGGTTTTGGAGAACGCGGAATAGAAGGAAAGATTATCTCCATAAGATATGTACGCGAAAATAAAATACCATTCTTGGGTATCTGTTTGGGAATGCAGTGTGCAGTAGTAGAATTCGGACGAAATGTTTTAGGATATACTGATGCACATTCTACAGAGATGAATCCCAAAACGAACTTTCCGGTCATAGATATTATGACATCACAAAAGAAAATCACCTCAAAAGGAGGCACCATGCGTCTGGGGGCTTATCCATGTACCTTGCGAACGGGTTCAAAACCAGCTGCAGCTTACGGAAAAAGCGATATCTTTGAACGTCACCGTCACCGTTATGAGTTTAATAATAAATATCTGGAAGCCTATGAGAATGCTGGCATGATGGCAGTAGGTATAAATCCAACCGATAATCTTGTAGAGGTAGTAGAACTGGCAGGTCATCCTTGGTTTGTTGGTGTTCAATATCATCCAGAATACAAGAGTACTGTTGCAAACCCGCACCCCATATTTGAGGGGTTGGTCAAAGCTGCAATGGAGTATAAACAAAGAATACGATAGGCGTCGAATTCTAAATGTTTCATTTACAATGCTGTTGCGGAGGGCGCAACAGCATTGTTCTTTTATCAGTTAACCTTTTTGCTTTGTAGCAAAAAGACTATCTTTGCAAAGTTTAAAAAACTCATCTACAATCAATGGACAAAAGATCGATTATCGGTTTAGTACTGATTTTTGCACTCATGCTGGGGTATAGCCTCTGGAATATGCCTTCCGAAAAAGAACGTCAGGCTCTCAAGCTTAAGCAGGACTCTATCGCGTTAGTTCAAAGTAAACTGGCAGTTGCCCAGAAACAAGAACAACAAAAGTCAGCTACTACCGACACTGTAAAGAAAGACAGTGCTGCTTCCAAAGTTATATCGGGAGCCTTCTCTAAGGCCAGTAAAGGCGAAAACAAACCATTTATCATTGAAAATGATGTGCTGAAATTGCAGATCGATTCAAAGGGTGGTCGTGTTGCCCAGGCAGAACTTAAGAAATACAAAACGTTTGACTCACTAGCGTTAATACTATTTACGCCCGATAGCTCGCGTTTTAATCTCTCATTACCTGCCGGAAATCAATCCATCAATACTGCTGATTTATACTTCGAGCCATTCTGGTATAATGCAAGTCAAAAAGGAAATAACCACCTTGTGGTTTCCGGAAAAGATTCATTACAATTTGGTATGCGTGTTTATGCTGTAGGAGCTGATTCTACAGTAAATAAAAACCGTTACATCGAATATCTCTATACCGTACACGGAAATCAGTACATGATTGATTTTAAGATGAACTTTATCGGTATGCAGGGCATATTAGAAGATAATACCAACTATCTAACCCTTGAATGGTCTACCCGTTTACATCAACTAGAAAAGTCACACAAGACAGAGTTGGCAAATACCACTGTCTACTACAAACCTTACCAGGCAAAAGATATTGAATATTTTCCTGAAACGAAAGATAAGACCGAATCAGTAAAGACTAAAATTCAATGGATCTCATTTAAGCAACAGTTTTTCTCATCTACTCTGATTTCAAAAGATTACTTTGTAAATGCAGACCTGGCTTGTACAAAATCATCTTCAGTAGCTACACCGGGTCGTGCATTAAAACACATGGAGTCGAGTATAGCACTGCCTTATGAGCAAGGAAAGACCTCCAGTATTGCCATGCAGATGTATTATGGTCCTAACAAATATAAGGAGTTCAGAAAATACAAACTCGACCTCGAGAAACAGATTCCTCTTGGATGGAGTTTCTTCATTTTGTCATGGATAAACCGTTATGCAGTTATTACAGTATTTGATTGGCTAAGTGGTTTCAATCTTAACTATGGTATCATTATTTTGTTGCTTACCATCATGTTGAAGATCGTACTCTTCCCAATTGCATACAAAACTTATATGTCGTCGGCTAAGATGCGTATTCTGAAACCTGAAATCGACGAAATCAATGCCAAGTATCCAAAGAAAGAAGATGCGCTGAAGAAGCAACAAGCAACCATGACACTTTATAAGAAAGCTGGAGCCAATCCAATGGCTGGATGTTTACCCATGTTATTACAGCTTCCTATATTGTTAGCCTTCTTCCGTTTCTTCCCAGCCTCTATTGAGCTACGTCAACAGCATTTCTTATGGGCTACCGACCTTTCAGCATACGACTCAGTATATAATCTGCCATTCACCATACCATTCTATGGCGATCATGTCAGTTTATTCTGTCTATTGATGACCATTTCTACCATTATTTATACCAAGTTGAATAATGATATGATGGCCCAGAGCAACCAGATGCCGGGTATGAAGACCATGATGTATCTGATGCCGGTTATGTTTTTGGGATTCTTTAATGAAATCTCTTCCGGATTGAGCTACTACTACCTGTTAGCAAACCTTATCACCTTTGCACAGATGTATGCATTTCGAAAACTCATTAACGAAGATAAACTTCACGCAAAGATCAAAGAAAACCAAAAGAAACCCGTAAAGAAATCAGCATTCCAACGTAAGTTAGAAGAGATTACAAAAGCACAACAAGCTGCAAAAAGATAACCGTTAATCTGATAATATCAATGCAAAGAGAGCCGCTCCATTTGGAGCGGCTCTCTTTTTTTGCCTTTTAGACAGCCTCTACGCTGATATTATAAATATAAATAGTGTTATGTGTAATGTCAGCGTTTCTGCATTTTATTGTTTCTGCTTTGTGTTCAGTTTCGATAATAGTAAAATTATTTAACTCTGCATTCTAATCAGTTTTTTGATTTTCTGTATGTTACAATAAATTTTCTTTTAAATCCATAATCATTATAAGATAATAGATTATTAATGATTACGATAGCTGTTCAAATTATGTGTTATTATATGTTTTATAACTTTCGTATTCTTACCCCATCCAACATGGCTGTATTTACATCGATATTCATATTTTCATTAAAAGGTAAATACTTTAGCGTAATGATATTCTTACCTTTTACAAAAGGAACTTCACAATGATTACTATAGCCAAAGTTTGACCATTCGTCCAATCCAATTTGAGGAAAAACAACGGAACAGACATATTGATTGTTGATTAACAAACTGCGAATAGCGCATTTATTTTCAGTGTTATAAGGGCCGCTACCATTGGAATATCTGAAATCAATGATGTATTTACCGCTATCTGGACTATTGAACTCAAGAGAAATGGAGGTGTTTTCTGTTTTTGTAAGTTCAACAAATCCAGATCCTGAGAAACCTTTATAAGGCAATGTCGATTTTGGGATAAATTGTTCCGCTTCCACAAACCAGTTATTGTTAAGATCAGTGATATATATTGGTTCACTTAAAAAGGACTCCATGCCATTAATGTCTACAGCTTTTACCTGATATTCGGTTGCCGTTTTTATGCTGTTTAGTTTTACCGCAGTTTCACTTGTTTTTATGATTTGAATTCCCTGACAATAAATAATATATTTAGAAGCGTTAGCAACTTTATCCCAGATTAATTCATTGCCATTTATATGTACCACAGGTGTAGTCATTGAAAATTTATTATCTACCAGATTAACCTTTCCTTTATTTTCGATTTTATTTGAAAGTTTAATTTTTAGAATGTGTTTGCCTTTTAGAGAAGATGCTATAAATGCTTTATTTATAGGTTTCCCGTCCAATAATGTTCTGTTAATGGTATGTCCAACACCATCTATTTCAATATTCAATAGTGTCTCCCTAAATTTAAGGTTTTTCAAAATCAGCTTTCTGCCATAATTTTCAGGAATGACCGGAGCAAATGTCAGGCCTTCGGGGGAAAACTCCATTCCTGCTAAAACTCTATAAACCATTGCTAAATTAGCTGCTACTGACCAGAGCTGCCTGTCTGAATTTATTTGGGTACCAAAATAATCGCCATTTTCGGCTACGAAGTTTTCCTTGTTGGTAAGGAACAGCGCGGCAGGACGATAGAAATCTGCCAACCCTTTTTCAAGGGCTTTATAATTATGAACTTTGGCAGCTCCCCAGTTCCAGTATGCCTGTACAAAAGGCCAAATAGCATTGTTGTGGTAAGGTGGCACAGTTGGAATTTGAGGGTAAATACAACTGATACCATAAGGAGTAACAGGTATATTGTTAATAATAGTTTCTTTCTGTTGATCTGGTATAATATTGTATAAGATACTTAATGCCTCTCCCAGACCTTCAGAACGAGGTGAAAGGGATTTCTGCAATCGGCCATAAAGATATTGTCCATAATAACCTTTATCGGGTAACCATAAATATTGATTAATACCTTTTTTTAAGTCATTGGCTATTCGTTGATATTTGGTGCCATTGATACCTTTTAGTTTAGATATTTCTGCAATAATTTCATATGCTCTGGCATGTACCACATTGGTGCCCAGATTGAGAGAAGAGTAAATATCTACACTGCTCATCCAATTGGGGTATGTTTGCTGCCGCCAATCTAAAAAAGACGATTCGCCTTTAACTAGATGTGTAGTTTGGTCGAATATAGTTTCAATGTCTGCATCGAGTGAATTCTTGATGATTGGGTAAATTGTATTGAGCCATTCCTGATCATTCGTTACCTTATATATTTCATAGGCTGCTAACACCCAGACAACTCTGTCAGTTGAAACAGGCCATGCTCCACCAGTACCTGTATCCTGAATAATCTTGCCATTTTTGACTTTTCGCATTAGACATTTCTTCGATATTTCTGGCTCTACAATGGCTAAACTCAACAAAATACTATAGCTGATATCACGTGTCCACACACCTGCCCATTCTTTTCCGGTTCTAAAAGTACTATCGGGTTCAATATTCGTTTTTAGTTCATCTAGTCCTAAATTATACAATGCATCAATCATTAAATGCCCCGAAGATATTTGTGGATATTGATATATATTGTGTTTAATTGTCCATTTCTTGATTTCAGAATTGTTTATAGAATCATTCATTGTAAGTGATATCTCATAAATACCGTCACCATCTGGATCTTTTAATTCAAGATTCTTATTCTTTAAATTCTCAAAATCCCAACTCAATGGCTCTGCATCTCCTGCAATAAAGACTCCTTTAAAGTCTGTTTTATATAGCTTATCGCCATTGTACAAGGTGTAGTAACCTTTTTCCCGAAAAGAGCTAAATATATCGCGCATATCCAGACGAACAGTCCATTTTGTATTTGGTTCCAGATTGCTTTGCATTGATGCCGTATCGACTAATTGTGTGCCAAATTTAATCAATGGTGTTTTGCTCTCTCCGTTTACAGGTATTAAAGTCATCATGTTGTCTTTGCCTGAAGCTCGCTCGTTATCTTTGCAATTAATACTGAACTTAAAATGGATAGTACGATTATATTTCTTTTTAGCAGGGCTTATATAGTTAGACATGATTTGGGTTGTCGATAAAGCAACAGCCTTGCTTGAATCCTGTACAATACTATTTGAATAGAATGTAAACTTCGAAGATTTATAAAGAAGGTTTGTCGATTTCTTATTACAAGAGCACAGAATAGCAAATAAAAGGCTTATTAGAACAAATATTTTAGATTTCATATTACAGATAATTATTTAGACGTAACAATTTCAATAGATTGATAAATATCAGGGATTTTAATGTAACAAATCTTCGACTTCTCATCCCAATCCCAATTTGATTTTTGAAATTCGGAAGTCAGGCTATTTGTTATATTTTGAAGTTTTAACCTGCTGATATTTTTGTTATTAACAATTATATTTGATGGTTTATTAATTACGTGTATTTTTAGGAGCCAATTGCGATTTCTAACAGATTTGTATTCGTTTTCTTCGTGTTTATTGATATTAATCTTCCATAATGTTTGTGCTGTTAAGCAATGAATTGTGGTCTTACAAAACATATTCTTTTTATAGTTATTAGATTCACCATCGTCCTCATACAAGTCAAATTTTATTGATTTATTTTCTCTTGGGGCATAAATATCCAATTCAACCGGGTGATTAGGAGATTGATTTATGTATTGCATTACAGGCATCATTGGAATAATTGAACCTTCTTTAACAAAGATTGGAATAGTATTTAAAGGAGCTTTGTAACTAATCCATTGATTTCCGTGATAAACAGTAATACCATCATTGAAATCAATCCATTTTCCTTCCGGAAGGTAAACTTTTTTTGTTTCAGCCCCCTTTTCTGTAACAGGGGCAACAAGTAACTCTTTGCCAAACATAAATTGACTAGCCATATTTAAACTTTCAG
>JACAUB010000001.1:1490507-1501473 GCA_013390605.1 Bacteroidota bacterium
ACAAGCAAATGTTATACAATTTTTCTCTATTGTATAAGATAAACATTTACCTGGAGTCTCAATTTGCCCCCCAAATTGCGAGAATATATTGTTGAGAGGAAAAAAAAGATAAAGAAGTGTTGAGATGATTAGTCTTTTCATCAGTATGATATTAATAAAGTGTTTTTTTGAAAAAGAAGACGAAATTTTTATTGATATTCTATTACAATCATATCCCAATATTGCAAGGACGGAAGGATAAACGAAACTTGGTTTCCAGATTGAGTGAAAGCAAGTTTGGAAGAGGTACCGAAGTTGACATCGGGTGAAGCATACCAGACTTTTGATACAGTTTTATTAGTTGAAAAATAGAGTGTGCAATTTTGGATAGTCTTAGGTATAGTTTGTGTGCCATTTTTATCACGCCAGTCGAAAGAAATTGCATTTGCAAAATTAATCAGGTGCAATACCTGTTTGGAACTAAAATCTTTACCTATAACGGCAACTTTACCCGACTGAGGAGGCCAGTTCGCTAATTGTAACTGATTTCCAGAACTGGTGATGGTCGGATTATTGAATATGCCACCATCACGGAGTAAATTTTCGTAGGCAACCAAGAAATCGTAATATTTGGAAAGAGAAGTTTTTAGATCATTATTCATCTGAAGGTTCTCATTCGGAAAATATTCTTTACTAAGCATATGTTCCCCAAGTTCCAAATGTGAACCACCAAAGGCAAAAATTACTGCATCGGTTAATAATACACCAGGCGTATTGAAATAACCTGGATTATTAGCAAGGTCGTAATTCATATAAGCAGCCAATACAGTTTTCTTACTATTATTACTCAATGCATCGTTAGCGGTTATTATATCTGCAAGGTTTTTATATCCCTCATTTGGAGACCATACTTCTGTATACAGGAATTCAACGGGTTTACTAACAATACCTTGTTGTCCATATTGATTAACAGCATTCATCACTAATTTTTTATCTGAGGCTGTTCTTTTCATCGACTCGATTAGTGATGGGTATGCTTCATCAAGGTTGATAGTGTTACCTGTATAGGTGAAAAGTGCTTTGCCTCTGTCTCCAAGCTGATCAATATGAAATCCATCAAAATTGAATACGGAATAAACATCATTATTTTTAGCACCTATATAATTCTGCCACCCAATATTAGAGGGATCGAGCAAGTAGATATTACTTTTAAAGGGTGGACAAGGTAAATTGAATTGATCGCGGTTAACATGATTTTTATCTGTATATAAAAACCACTGTTCCGATACTCCGTCATAATAAGCATCGTTAAGTGCACCAAATCCCAGATTATAAAACATAGCCATCATTCCATGTTGATGCGAAAGGTTTATATATTGTTTTACAGTAGAAAGATACGTATCGCGGTTCATGATGTCTTTCCAAATGGAAAATGGGTTTGTATTCGTTCCAGCCAACGGTAAATGATGCTTATACTCCCAATCGTAAAACTGAATGCCATTGATATGATAACGGTTGAGATTGTTCATCACAATCTCCATTTCAGAATCAGCTAGTTTAGGATACTTAGAAAGAAACCCATAACGCGGAAAATGCGACCAACTGGAAGAAACATCTACTGCAATACTACCATATATCTTTTCAGCTCCATTTATTATGTCATATAAATCAATCATATAGCCTTTAAAATCATCACTGGGAACTTTCCAATTCCAGGTTAGCCCATTGAGAGACGTTTCATAAATTGTTTCATTCAGATATTTGTATCTTATCTTGGTCGTTGCCGGTAGGTGGTTATCGATGTTGAAAGTTACCTGTTCATTGGGTTTGTAACATGCTTTGTCCGTCGAAATGGATACCTGATCCACAGTCCAGGTTGGAATTGGAATAGGTTCTCCTTTTTTACAGCTAAAGCAACCAATATTAATGAAAAGGATAAGGAACCATATGTTCTTTATGATAGGCTGAATGTTTTTATCTGACATTTGGAATGCATACTTTTGCCAAGTATATTGAGAGATTAAAGACGAACCGACTTATTTATTCGCCGGCTCGTCCATCAACTATTATCTCAACACAACTAGTGTTTTTGAATATTTATTGTTAAAGTTTGAACATTAAGCGTGATGATATAGTTACCAGCATCTGTAATGGACCATTTATTGTCGTCACTTGAACCACCTTTGTGAAGATACATGTGGGTATTGTCTGTCTTCATGTACATATCCTGTCCCCAGTCGGTATTTCTATTTACCGGAAATTTAAATTCTCCTGCCACTAAAGCACCTGTATAGGTAAATATAGTGGGGTTATTTGGATCCTGAGCAAGCTGAATCGCATTGCTAATATCCCATCCAATAGATGTTGCAGAACCTACAATGTAAAGTTGCAGAGGTTTGTATGATATTGTATTGTTCGACAAATCAAGCAATACATGATACCATCCGGCTTTATAAATTGTCCATTTGTTATCATCCGAAGCTCCACCTTTGTGTAGATAGATCTTAGTGCTATCTGAAAGGTCGCGCATGAACATATCCTGTCCCCAATCTGTATTCCTGTTCACCGGAAATTTAAAAGCACCGGCTTTAAGAATGCCATCATAAGTGAATTTGTATAGATTATCAGGATTTTGTACCATTGGTGTTGCATTAGCAATATCCCACCCATTTGGTGTAGCGTCACCTACCATATATATGTTGTCATAAGCAGGTCCTCCCATGGATATAATATTGATGGTTAGGTCAAGAAGATTCACTTCCACTTTATAAAGGCCTGACTTTGTAATAGCCCACTGGCTATCGTCAGGGGATCCACCTTTGTGAAGATACATTTTAGTGGGGTCAGTCAAATCTTTCATATACATATCTTGTCCCCAATTACTATTTCTGTTTACCGGAAGTTTAAAATTACCTACTTGTAAAACTCCCTGATATCTAAAGATCGTGGGATCATCTGTATCAGGAGTCATCATTACAGCGTTTGAAATATCCCATCCATGTGGTGATGCATTTCCCACCATGTATAGTTCTTTAGTTACAGGTTGGTATGGCGTAATAGAGATTGTAACCACATTTGAAGTGTCTGGTTTAATCGAAACAGAAGCGATAACAGCTATCGTACGTGCTTCGAAATCAGCTGCAATACCAGGTTGTAAGCTCCAGTGAATTAATAAACTGTCATTAAATTCACCAATATTATAACTTTTAGTGTATATGGCTTTACCCATATCTAACGTTATAGCATGTGCAAACTTATTTCCTTTTTTATCAATCTGAAGTATATAACTGATAGAAGCACCTGTTCCTTTATTAGTGCCGGTGGTCCATGTATACGAGAAGGTCTTTTTAGCATCTTTTTGTTTCAGAACAAGGCTGGCATTGGATGCTGTAAGCTTAATAGGGCCCCCCATGCTAATTGCTAAAGGGTCATTTTTTTGACACGACATAAAAAGGATCAATAAAACTGATACCAAATATAGAATCCTAAAGTGTATTCTGTTGATTATGTGTGTAATATTTGGATTTTTCATAAGTAAATGTTTTATAATTGAGTCGCATGGAACATCCAGGAGAATATTTTCATCTCTATCATGAACCTACCATCTCATGGCTGTTTCATGCGAACGATTTTAATATAAAAAAGAAATAAATTGTGTACCAATACCATGACTAATAGCCAGGGTTTTGTGTTAGATTAGGATTGGTATCCCGTTCCTTTTGAGGAATAGGTAGTAAAAGATGTTTATCCGTAGCATTAAGTCTGCCAATGGAATGAAGAAAATTCAGACCATATGTTCCGTTGTTTATCCTGATAAGATCGAACCATCGTTGCCCTTCAAATGCAAGTTCCATGCGACGTTCGTTCAATACTTTTTCCCGGAATACATCCTTAGCTAGACCATGAATTGCTGGTAACCCTGCGCGTGTTCTTACTTCATTAAGTGAAGTTTCAGCATCAGTGGTTTGGTTGAGTTCATTAAGTGCTTCCGCTTTCATCAATAAAACATCAGCATAACGGAGTACCGGAAAGTTCATAGGACTATTATCGTATGAAGACGCAATAGATTTAGGGACTAGAAACTTTCGTAGGTTAAAACCCGTATTGGAATAGGAACTTAAATAATCCTTGCCATCAAATTTTGGAGAACCCTGATAAAGAATCGTTACATCTTTCCGTAAATCACCAGCTTCGTATGAAGCTACAAATTCTTGTGTAGGCTGGTTCCATCCCCAACCACCGGCAACCATATCCGAACCGCGTGGACCTGTAAATGTACTTAGCCATGAAGCCTGATTTTCATTATCCCAGAATCCATACCCACCATTTGCAGCGTATTGAACTTCAAACAATGATTCAATTGTATTTTTCTTCAATGGGTTAAAATTGTCAATATAATTTTGGTTTAATGCATAACCCAATGATTTTACTTGATTACACAAATCGACAACTTTTTGCCAGTTTCCCATAGTGAGATAAACTTTTGCCAGCATCCCTACAGCAGAACCATTTGACGCCCTTCCCAAATCTGAAGCGGAGTACTGCTCTCTAGGCGGTAATAATTTAATTGCATTTTCTAAATCGCCGATAATTTGTTTATAAACCTCATCCTTTGACGTACGTTTAGGAAGTAAATTATCACCAGGATTTGGTGGGACAGTAACCAATGGAACATCACCAAAATAACGTACAAGAATAAAATAGTAATGAGCTCTAAGAAAATATGCTTCTCCGAGAGAACGGTTTTTAATGTTGTTGGAGATACTCATTCCCGGTACTTTCTGGAGGATAATATTGCAGCGTAAAATTCCTGGCCATGGTCCACGCCATAAATCTAATACGCCCTGGTTATCAGTTGAAGTTACAAAATTAGCTTCATCTTGTGTCTCTTGACCGTCAGATCCTCCACCAGCACCAACAAGACTGTTTCCAGCCATAATGTCACTTGTCCACATTCTCATATTGTAGAGTTTAGGCCATTGAAGAGGTTGGTATGCACCATTGACAGCTGCGATAGCATCGGCTTCGGTTTTGAAAAAGTTTTCTGTATTAATCGAATCAAGCGGGGCTTTTTCCAATATGTCTTTACTACAGCTTACCAAGAAAAGGGCAATCGAGATCCCAATATATTTTGTTATTTTCATAGCAATCAGTTTTTTAAAATTAGAAGTTCAGATTAATACCGCAACTAATTGTACGGGTCACCGGATAAACGTTATTATCAATTCCACTTACCGGAACTTCAGGATCAAACCCTTTGTATTTGGTAATTGTAAATAAATTTTGTCCAGATACATATATTTTGGCTGAAGTAATTTTTGCATGTTGAAGCAAGGATTTAGGTAGATTATATCCAAGCGTTACAGTCTTAAGCCTTATATGCGACCCATCCTCAATGTATCGGTCAGATACCCGTGTATTTTTATTAGGATCATTGAAAACAGCTCTTGGCATACTGTTACTGGTTCCCGGTCCTACCCAACGGTACAAAGTTTCTGTGGTCTGGTTTTGGGCAACCGACATAGCCTCGGTGTAGAATCGATTGGCATTGAATATTTTATTGCCATATACTCCTTGGATGAAAATATTTAAATCAAATCCTTTATAGGAGAATGAGTTATTGAGTGAATAAATACATTTAGGATTCGGATTGCCGATATAAGTACGATCTTTGTCATTAATTACTCCATCACTGTTTAGGTCTTTAAAACGAATATCTCCTGGCGATGTACGGTTATTGGGATCATTACCAGGAACCTGGACAGCATGATTATTTACATCAGCTTGTGTCTGAAAAATTCCATCAGTTACAAATCCATAAAATTCATTGATTGGATGGCCTGCCTGTATTAGCGCAAGATTGTAATTGAGTCCGATGCTTCCGGTAGATTGTGGTACTGTATCATTGATACTGATAACCTTATTACGGTTAAATGAGAAATTAAGATCAGTATTCCATGTAAATTTGCCAGTTAGATTTTTGGTTGAAATAGTAAACTCAATACCTTTATTCTCTATTTTTCCTGCGTTTATAAAGGGTACAGAAACGTCAGAATATCCTGTTGATACTGGAACCGACATAGGCACA
Source organism: Bacteroidota bacterium (assembly GCA_013390605.1). Classification (GTDB taxonomy): domain Bacteria; phylum Bacteroidota; class Bacteroidia; order Bacteroidales; family Cfx3-03; genus Cfx3-03. Next base: position 1,496,575 of record JACAUB010000001.1, read on the forward strand.
AGCATGTCTTTAGTGTTTTTTATATAAGCATCAACAACAATTCCAATCCGGTCATTTAATAGAGAAGCATCTAATCCTATGTTGCTTTGTTCCTGTGATTCCCATTTTACATTCGGATTGGGCATCATGTTCGGGACTACTGCATTTATAATGTTCCCATTAAAATTATACTTTATAGTGTTTAACGAGGATGCGAAAGAATAGTTGCCAATTTCCTGATTTCCTGTAACCCCATAACCAGCTCTGATTTTTAAATCGTTTACAAATGAAATTGATTTAAAGAAGTCCTCTTTTGAAATTCGCCAGGCCACTGATCCTGAAGGAAAAGTTCCCCACTTATACCCGGAACCAAATCGCGATGAACCATCTCTTCTTATTGTACCGGTAATTAAATATTTTTCAGCGTAGCCATAATTGACACGACCCATGTATGACATTAGCGCCCACTCCGAAGCATTGCCAGTGATAGTTGGTTGCTGGGTACCATTAGTAAGTTGTTGCGTAAGATCACTGGCGAAATTTTGCACAGAGCCATCCATGAACTCATAATGATTTGATTGTGCACTGGTCCCTCCCATTACAGTGAGGTGATGTACATCATTGAATACCTTGTTATATGTTAACGTATTATCCCAAAGCCAGGTAATACTGTTACTCGATCTTTGATGTAAGTAAGAGTTATCCTGCGATATAGCGTCCCACTTAAATTTCGGAGACCAGGTGCGGTCGTTCCAGAAATTTGCCTCGATACCTAAGTTCGATTTAAAGATAAGACCTGTTATAGGCTCAATCTCCACATATTCAGAACCATGAATATTATACCCTTTTGTATTGTTCTGAACCATTTTTGCTGCACCGATAGGATTGGTGATATTCCCATCGTATAAGGGTTGTGCAATGGGACCAGAATAATTACCATCTGCGCGAAGGATAGGTTGTGTGGGTAAAGCTAGCATTGTATTTTGAATACTATAATTTCCGCTAGGTTTTAAATCATGTTCCAGTTTTAAACTATTCCCAAATTTAAGCCACTTTAATATTTTTGTATCTGAGTTAAACTGAACAACATATCGTTTAAATCCAGTTCCTATTACAATTCCATCCCGATTATAGTAATTTCCTGAAACATAAAAGTTGGATTTTTCTCCACTTGTTGAATATGATACCGAATAACTTTGCGTTGGTGCTGTTCTAAAAAGAGAACCAAGCCAATCTGTACCTGTACCCAAAGATGCTGGATTTGCAAATGCCGGATTTTTTACCAAACCTGCGGCCGCCAGCATCTCATTGTGCATTTGTGCAAATTCTGAAGCATTCAACATCTCCACCATATTGGTCGCATTCTGGAAACCGTAATAGTAATTCATGTTTAGGTGTGGCTGATCTCCTTTTCCTCGTTTAGTGGTGAGAATTACAACTCCATTAGCACCTCTGGAACCATAAATAGCTGTAGCTGATGCATCTTTTAATATCTGAATAGATTCAAAGTCTGTCATATTTACCTGGTTTAATCCAGATGAATATGGAACACCATCAATCACAATAAGGGGATCGTTGTTGTTAATAGTTCCTGTTCCCCTAATCCTGAAAGTTGGATTACTCCCGGGAGCACCAGCACTAATGATTTGTACACCAGCAGCCTTACCCTGTAAGGCATCTCCAATGCTGGGGACTGGAACCAGAGCCAGTTCTTTTGTGCTGACAGAAACAATAGAACCGGTAAGATCCTTTTTTTGTTGTGTGCCATAACCAATAACGATCACTTCATTGAGCCTTTTTATATCTGGCGTAAGCTTGACATTCAAAATCGATTGTCCACTATAATTAAGATGTTCAGAGTTATACCCCATGAAGGAAATTACTAATACACAATTCTGTTTTGGGATATCCAGGCTGAATTTCCCATTCACATCAGTTATTGTACCTAGCGTTGTGCCTTCAATAATAACACTAGCTCCAACAATGATTTCGCCGGTTGTCCCATCAGTAACAGCACCGTTCACTTTTTGCTTCTGCAAGGTTGAGCCTTTTTCAAGACCTGCTGTTATTTTTACAGAGCTTCTTGAGAGAAGAATAATCTTATCAATTATTTTATAATTGATATTGCTATTCTGTAAAATTTTAGCCATTACTTTATCTATACTTTCATTCTGGGCTTTAATCGATACATTCTTAAAGAGAAATGATTCCAGATTTGCATCGTAGGCAAACTCAAATTCAGTTTGTTGTTTAATGGCATTGACAACATCATTTAGATGAGTATCTTTCATCTCAAGATTGATTTTTACATTTTGTGCATAAGTACCTGCATAAATTGTAAAAGTTGAACAGATTATTATCAGCAGACAAAGTTTTGACATAATGACAATTTTTAGTAATAGTTGCTTGTCAAAAGAAACAGCTTTCTGTAATCTTTTTTTCATACATTTGTAAGGATTTAATTAATAACAGTTAGAAGATTTTTTTTAATTGAATCATTTTGAATCGGGGGAATGCTGGTAACATTTTCCCGATTTCTCTTTCTTTTATGGGCTCATAAAATGAAGTTTATTTAGGTTAATGAATGGGTATTATTTCAAATTTATATATACTTGATCGTTATACTTCTTATATTGAATGGGGGCTACAAACTTTAGCATTTCCATTACCATATCAAAAGACTCAGTACGTCGGAAAACAAAATTGAATTTGTTATTGATCTGATTCTTACTATTGATAATGATTTTTACGTTGTATACTTCTTCAATCTTTTTGGTTATCTCAGAAAGCATAGCTTTATTAAATATTACCAGACCGTTGTGCCATGAAGTCAATAATTCAGTATTCACCTGACTTACTTTGATCTCTTTGGTTTTATTTTCATACCGGGCTATTTCACCAGGAACTAGTCTTGCAAGATCTTCACCCTGATTGTTCTGAACAGAAACTCTACCTTTTACCAGCGTTGTTTCGATTGTTTTATTTGGAATATTTGTTTTCACATTAAAAGATGTCCCATATACACGCACTCTTATGGCGCCTGCATCAACTAAGAATGGATGCAATGAATCAGTTTTTACATCGAAATATGCTTCGCCATCTATAATTACTTTACGTTCATTTCTTGAAAAGGCAACCGGATAACTGAATGTACTCCCATTATTTATCCATACTTTAGTGCCATCGGGTAATGTGATTGTTTTTATCGGGTCAGACATGCCTACCTTAACGGTTGTTAATTCTATAGGGCTTTCTTTATTAGCTAACCAAAAGACAAATGGAATCGTAATTAGTAATATAAAAATTGCAGCATATTTTGAATATCTTATAATGAAATCACGTCTTTGATTTTTCAGGACAAATTCAGTACGTTCATTAAACTTATAAAGGGCGTTCTCCAGATGATCCGGTTCTGAATAATCCTTTATTTTTCGAAGATTATAGATCTTCTTGAAGGTTAAGAATACAATTTTGTTTTCTTCAGATTCTTTTAACCATTCTAACAATAGTAGTTCCTCTTCCTTCGAAAAGTCATCGTTTAAATATTTAACTATCAGCTCTTCAGTGAAATTTGCCATACTTCTTAATTCTTTTGAATACTATATTGACAACTAAGTATTCAAAAACACCTAAGCAAATTTGGAAAAAAATAAATTAATTTATAAAATCCTATTAATCAATTAACAAAAAAACAAAGTAGGGGAGATAAAGAAAGAGTATATAATAAAACAATTAACTATAATGGAAAGAGAATTGCAATTATGTGCGAATGTTTAGCTAGCTTCTGCCTAAGTATCTTCAATGCATTGTAAATATGGTTTTCTACCGTACTTTGTGAAATATCAAGAACCTTACTGATCTCTTTATTCTTGAGATTATGAATATAACTGAGCATAAATACTTTACGACATTTTTCAGGTAGAGAGTCTATTGCATTGTTTATATCCTCTTTCAGCTCTTCCATATAAAGTTTGCGAATAGAATCATTTGTATCCGGATCAAATAATTGCGATTCAAATTCCAATAAATAGTTTTCAATGATTTTGAGATGAATGTTTCTGGTCTTACGTTGTTTGATTTGATTTAAGCAACGTTGATAAACAGATTTGAAAAGATATGCTTCTAAGGATGTATGAATTGAAATGAATTTCGAATTTTCCCAGATATAAACAAAAAGATCCTGAACAATATCTTCTGCTGCTTCAGATTCAAGAAACAAACAAGCATAAGCAGTTAACCGGGGATAAAAATGTTTGAAAAAATTATCAAAAGCAATTTTATCATCTTGCGGTGGTATTGATGTAAAGCCTATTTTGATTTGTTCAGACATGGGTGTCTTTGTTATTGGCAAACATACAAAATTGTTTTAATAACGCATTATAAGATTAGAAAAAGTTAATGAGTCACTAATTTATTACACGAATGACAAGTTTTTGTCATTATCCGTAGTCTAATAACCATAGTGATAGTTCATCCTATTTCGACGCTAAAAAATAGTTTATAAACCACTTTCTGGGTTCTATTAACCGGTCATCCATCGTTGTAAAATAAATACTAAAATTCCAGCAAAGAAACCAATAAGAGCGACCCAACTAATATTTTTCAAATACCATAAAAAGTTAATTTTTTCGATCCCCATAACAGCTATTCCAGCCGCAGAACCAATAATGATAGCACTCCCGCCTGTACCAGTCGAAAGCACAAGAAATTCCCAAAAGACATGATCCGTAGGATACATTTCCAAATCTTATGTTCAAAAGCTATTGCTATATAGCCAATAATGAAAATAGTAATCACAATTTCAATCATCCTATTTCTCGAATAAAGTTATATACTGTGCATGCAAACTTTATATCATACATCCATTACCTTTATTTTGCAATAGATTAATATTGATATATATAGTGAAGTTATGGTAGA
>JACAUB010000001.1:1501573-1513454 GCA_013390605.1 Bacteroidota bacterium
TTAATATTGATATATATAGTGAAGTTATGGTAGATATATCACAAGATAATTTGCCTTCTAAATTCTCTTCAAATCAATTTTAAAAGCAGACTTTTACATTGCTCCGAAAAAATAATTCTTTTTCCCATTTTTAGTTTTAAACTGTAACGTGAATACACCGATAACCCCATTCTCGGTTGCTTTTATGAGAAAAAAACAAAAAATAGAATCAAATAATAGAGTAAGATATTTATCTGATTTGCTTTCAGACATTGCCAGAATGAGAATCCCATGAATAGCAGAAATAAATAATCTGTCAGGTTCTTTTTGAAATATTTTAACTCCATGTACGAAGGTACTTGATTTAAAGATCTGGCTTCTATTCTATCGTAGGTTGATTGTAATGAGTGAGTTTATTCGTTGTTGAATTAATATTTGTGACTCGTTTTGAGTCTGTTATACAAGGGGGACGGTCTGCCCTTTAGTTGTTTAACATCGTAGTTTCTTAAATATATGTAACCTTCACCTCTTTCAAAAACTTCTCTTCAAGCAGTCGGGCTATTCGTTTTACTACAGTGCGCCGGATCTCTAGTTCGATGGGAAGGTTGGGATCCTGGTGGGCTATGTTGATCTTGGTTCCGATGATCATGGTGATTTCATCACTATCAAGCAACAGCTTGACAATTGAGTCGGCAGGACCTTTGCCTAGTTTGGAATTATTGGTATATCTTTTGAGAATCTCATTTACTTTGCCCAGTGTGAGTATTCCTTCCGTAATCAAATCTATGCCGGGCATGTATGAGACCGGTGGTAGATCAGGATCTTCAAACTCAAAGCTATCGGTGATCTTTTCGCCTAACTCTCTTGCGATGATATCGCCGGTAGTGGCTCCACAGATGATCTTCTTCCCCTGAAAGTCGCGGACTGCATCTCCAAGTTGTTTATCGTTCTCTTCGTTGAAGGGAGGACCTGTCGTTATCAGTAACTTACGGGGTTCGCGGAGGTAGATGACAGCGCAGCTGGTGTCGTCTTTGCTATGGTAGAAGTCGTTTACATGTGCCATGTTCACTACCTTTGCTCCTAGGCGGGGTGCTGCTATCTCCGGTTCTTTTTCAACCTGATGTAGCACATACTCGGTCATCATATCTATCCCCCATCCAAAAGGATATTTTTCTGAACCCATTCCTGATTGGGCAACGCCATCTGACCAGAAAACGATCCGGTCTTCTTTGCGCGGATAGAAACTACAGGTACGTAGTTGCTTCCCTTTGTTTAATTCGCTCTCCAGGGTGATGATCTTCCAGTTTGGGGTGAAGATCTTTGTCCCCCTTACAATGATAGCCAGTGGATTGTCATATTCGATGATATGTACCATACCATCCATTTCGATATCGACAATGGTAAAGGTGGAATATGAGATATGACGGTCGCTACAGACGGGCAGGGTGTTCATGATGATCTCGGCCGTACGTTCTATCTGTTTATGCTCTTTGGTGAAGTTGAGCGCCATGGTAGCTGTTAGTGTGGCCAGTACATTGGCCTTTACTCCGTGCCCCATGCCATCTGAGAGTACCGCCACTACGCGGTTCTCCTCTTTTATGCGACTCGACATAAATACATCTCCACAGATTCGCTCTCCGTCGTAATATTTCTGCTGACAGCTTACTTCGATGTGAAAGTTGGTTTCTACCGGTGTCTCAATCATCCTTCTTCTTTGTCTTATGGCTCTCAATAACAGAATTAAGCATCTTTTCAGTATTCGAAGCCCCTTCGCCTAATAGGAAAGCAATCTGTTGAACCATTTGCATGTTCTCGTTGATAACCTCACCCAGACGGCTCACTACCTCCTCTTTTTGTACTTCAGGGGCGGATATATCGCGGATCACGGCTCCTACTATTTTTCCTCTTCGGATAGGGAATATGGAGACATTCAATACGGTGTCTTCGAAATGGACATCACGATTCACTACATCTTCACCTGATTGCAGAACATATGAGAAGAGGTTGTAGAACTGATAAGGGAGCATGCTTTTCAAATCAGCACCCACCAATCCGGGGATGATTTCATTGATCTCGCGTGCATCTTCGCCCAGTAGTTCTATAAAGCTGTGGTTCGATTCTATGATCTTAAGTTTTTCATCGGCTATGACTACACCCGATGGTATCTTTTGAAGCATGGCTGAAACCGTTTCGGAGGCCTCCTTTGCTAACATCTGTTCGCGACGGGCACTTTTTTCAGAGATTTGCAGTGCTTCTTGTGTCTTGGCTAACTTCTCGTTAGTAACCTTTAACGCTTTAATATACTCCTGCCGGTTGCGCAGGGTGAAATTGACACACATATCGGTACGCGCCAGTCCCTGGGCTACTGCGGTGGCAAAGTCATGACAGGAAGCATATCCGCAAGCTCCACAGCTTACTTCGTCGTCGCTGTTTTTCTTGCCTAATATCCTGTAAACCTCAGCAATCTGTTCATCACCGGGCATGGGTAAGCGCTTATCGTTAGGATGGAATGTTCTGGAAAAATCAATGGAGTTATAGGTCTCGATATCTTTTTTCCATTGGGTTATATCGAGGGTCTTTAATCTCTTCTTCGAATATTTGGTCACCAGGGAGCGACGAAGGAACTTGTCGCCATTCTGTGTGGTCCCCGGCCCCATAAGGCATCCTTCGCAATAGAAAAGATTGAAGTGTTGGTTGATCTTTTCAAGGTGCTGTTCAAACTCGCGCACTGCATCTAATACACTTTCTCGTCCCTCTGCAGTAATCACGGTAGAGGTAAGCAGGTCTTCGCTGATGTCGGCTGCCTGAAGTATGCCATTACTTAATGGATAAAGCGATCCTTTAGACCCGATTGGGGCATCAAACTCAGAGAACTCCTGATTACTTTCACTGATGGCGAATTCTTTAAAGAGATCGCGAAGTTCGGCAAAGGTGAGCACCTCATTGACCAGCCCTTGCGCTGATGTGGCAAGTGCTTCTTTTTTGTAATCGATGCATGGACCGATATAAACAACTTTTATGTCGTCACCATATTTCATATGTACTACCTCGGCAGCGGCAACCATAGGTGAAATGATAGGAGCCAGGTTATCGGTGAGTTCAGGATGAAACTTTTCGATCAGAGAAACGATGGCGGGACAACAGGTGGAAATGTAATATTTTCCTTTAAAATTATTAAATAGTTCAGCATATTTCCTTGCTACGAGGTCGACAGCAAAGGCTGCTTCCATCACATAATCAAACCCTAATGACCTGATCATGGTGACAAACTTACGATAGTCGGTAATGTCTGAAAACTCACCTGAAATACTGGGACCACATACAGCAGCTACCTTTGCATCAGATTGTAACAGTGCCTTAACGTTATCTTTTGAATCATAATAGGTGATAGCATCAGAAGAACATACTGTTACACAGCTTCCGCAACCAATACAACGATCTTCAACAATGACAGGAGTGGCCTGTGTAGCTTTTACCTCAATGGCTTTTACCGGGCAAATTCTAACGCAAGAATATGATTGTTTACACTTATCTTCAAGAATGTGTATGAGCTTCATTTAAAGCAATTTATTTGATTAAACAAGTGGGTCAAACGTTCTAACCAGCAGATCGATCACGTTATTGTGATCAACATTCTCATAAACAGTTCCTGCAATCTTGACTTTAGGTCCGTTTTCGCAGCCTCCAAAGCAATGACCTCCATGAAAATAAACCTTGTTTTCCAGATGATGTTCAGTGATAAACTGTTTAATTGTATCCACTGTTTTCTTGTTCCCTCTCGAAAAACAGGAGCTACCCAGGCAGATCATTATTTCAATTCTGTTTTCTTCCATCGATATTCTGCAATTGCTTCCCTTTATGGTTATTGGTTGATTTTTGTGATTGCCCTTAGTTGTTTGATTTGGTAAAAATAGCGCTTATCTGTTTAAAATGATTATAAATTTTACATTGGAATAATAATAATTTCAGTACTTATATTTTATTTAATCATTTGTAAATCAAACAATAAAATTGGTTAAAGGACTAAGCAAAGATACAAATTTAATGTTATTATCGAAGTACTGTTATTTTTATAACACTGAGTTGTGAAAAATTGCCAATCCTTTGCTATATTTACAACGAGTACTTGATGAATCAAACTAACAATTATCCATAAAACTATGGGCCGGACTATTAGAGAAATACTTGAAAACCAGCCTAATTTGAGCCGAGATCGTCTCATTCCGATTCTTCAGGAGATTCAGGATGAGGTGGGATACTTGTCGGAAGAAGCCATATTATTGACCGCCGAATTTTTAAAACTTCCAACGAGTAAACTATATGGTGTTGCTACCTATTACGATCAGTTTCGGTTTGAACCCAGAGGGCGCTATCATATAAGAATCTGCAGAGGAACGGCCTGTCATGTTGAGGGGTCGCTCAACTTATTAAATGAGCTTGAAAAAATACTCAAAATAAAACCTGGACAGACTACACGTGACGGACTATTTAGTCTTGACATTGTAAGATGTATTGGTGCTTGTGGTCTGGCTCCTGTGATGGATGTCAATAAAGAGTACTTTACGGGTTTTAGTATTCAGGATGTGGGACAGATTTTGAAAACTTATCGCGAAAGGGAATTGCTATGATGTTAGATAGTGAAAATAATATCGCTAAGCTTCAGGTATTTCTTGATTCGAATGCTTCATCCATGCAGCCTAAACTGGATAGTGATTTTCTGGCACTGCTCAAACGTGAGCGGGTTGAGAAGCCAATTATCTTTTTAGGAACCTCCACTTGTGGCTTAGTTGCCGGTGCAGGAAAAACATTGGTTGCTATCAAAAAATATATTACCGATAATGGAATTGATGCCGAAGTTGTTGAAGTTGGCTGCATCGGGCTCTGTTCTGCTGAACCTGTGATGGATGTTCAGTTGCCGGGTAAAGCCAGAATCTCATTCCAACAAGTCACTTTCGATAAGGTAGACTCTATTTTAGATGGTGTTTTAAATAATGAACTTAATGCTGATGATATCATCTATCAATATCATCATGAAAAAGCTGAACCCTGGCCAAAGGTGTTGTTCATAAGTCAGGTTCCTTTCTTTGCGAATCAAACACGTATTGTATTGAAGAATTGTGGCATTATTAACCCTGCCGATTTGGGCGAATACATTGCCGGTGGTGGTTACAAGGCTTTTATAAAGACGATTCGTAATTATACCTCTGAACGTGTTTGTTCGATTGTGCAGGACTCAGGTCTTCGTGGTAGGGGTGGCGGCGGTTATCCGACAGGGATAAAGTGGAAAACCACACTCATGACTCCCGATGATGAAAAATATATGATTTGTAATGCGGATGAAAGCGATCCGGGTGCTTTTATGGATAGAGCTGTGATAGAAGGTGATCCCCACAGGGTTATAGAGGGTATTGCTATTGCCGCTTATGCCATTGGTGCTAATAAAGCGTATATTTATATCCGCGCTGAATATGATCTGGCATTTAGCAGAATGCGTGAAGCGTTGAAGCAAGCGTATGATTTTGGATTGCTGGGCTCTAATATCTTTGAGAGCGGGGTAAGTATTTCGGTCTCTCTTCGTCAGGGTGCAGGTGCTTTTGTGTGTGGAGAAGAGACTGCTTTGATTGCAAGTATTGAAGGTAAAAGAGGAATGCCACGAAATAAACCTCCTTTCCCATCAGAACATGGATTGTTTGAAAAACCTACCGTTGTCAATAATGTTGAAACACTGGCCAATATTCCTGCCATTATGGAGAATGGACCACAATGGTTTTCTTCAATTGGCACCAATACCAGTAAAGGAACCAAGGTGTTTGCCCTTTCGGGTAAAATAAAAAACACAGGATTGGCTGAGGTGAAAATGGGAACATCGCTTCGCGATCTCGTTTATACTATCGGTGGTGGAATAAAAAAAGATAAGCTTTTTAAAGCTCTTCAGATTGGCGGTCCTTCGGGTAGTTGTATGCCTGAAGATCTGATTGATACGAGAGTAGATTATGAAGAACTACGCGAAAATGGATTGATCATGGGGTCGGGCGGATTGGTTGTGATGGACGAGGATACCTGTATGATTGACATAGCGAAGTTCTTTACCGACTTTCTTCAAAGTGAAAGTTGTGGAAAGTGTATTCCCTGTAGGGAGGGAACCCGTCGTATTCTGGAAATACTAAAACATATCACCAAGAAACCGGGCGATGACAAGAGTCATGAAACCCTCGAACGTTTTAAAGGCGTTATGCAACTTGAGAATCTGGCAGGTATTATTCGCGACACTTCTCTTTGTGGTTTGGGTAAAACTGCACCCAATCCGGTATTGAGTACGTTGAAGTGGTTCAGAGATGAATACGAAGAGCACATCTTTGATCGGAAGTGCAGAGCAGGTGTTTGTCGTGAGTTACGAACCTTTTCTATTGATGTTGAGAAGTGTACCGGATGTACTTCATGTTTTAAAAAGTGTCCTGAAAATGCTATTGTTGGTGCTCCACGTCAGCCCCACTTCATTATAGCAGAAAAATGTACAGGATGCGGTATTTGCTTTGATACCTGTAAGTTTGTCGCTATAACCGTCTCTTAATTTTAACTTCTCAGGCTATGATTTTCGATATAGAAGTCAATAATAAAACCATAAAAGCCAAAAAGGGCGAAAGTATCCTTCAGGCTTTAAACCGCAATGGTATCAGGGTTCCTACGCTTTGTTACATGGAGGATTTCACCCCGACCGGCGCCTGTAGAATGTGTGTGGTTGAGGTTGAAGGTCATTCTGATCTGGTTCCATCTTGTTCGCATCCGGTGGAGGAGTGGATGAAGATCAGGACCCACTCACCCAGGGTTATTGCTGCACGTAAAACGATTGTTGAACTATTACTTGCAAACCATCCGGATGATTGTCTTTATTGTATCAGGAATGGTAACTGCGAATTACAAAACTTCGCAGAGGAACTAGGGGTTCGTGAACGTCGTTTTTCAGGTAAACGTAATAAATATAAAATTGATCAGGCCAGTTCTTCCATCATAAAGGATCAGGCCAAATGTATTCTTTGCGGTAGATGTGTAAGGGTATGCGAGGAACAGATGGCTGTTTCGGCACTCGACTTTATTAGTAGGGGTAATAAAATGGTGATTGGTTCTACTTTTGATAAGCCGATAAACTTATCGAGCTGTATCAATTGTGGTCAATGTACTATTGCTTGTCCAACAGGTGCACTTTTTGAAAAGGATCACATATCCGCTGTCCTCGAAGCTTTGCATAATCCTGACAAACATGTTGTTGTTCAATATTCTCCTACAATCTCTGTTACGCTGGCTGAAGAATTCGACCTTAAGCCTAACAAAGATGTAAATGGCATGCTCAATGCCATCCTTCGAAAGATTGGTTTTCATAAGGTGTTTGAATCGGCTTTTGGGGTTGATTTAGAGATCAATGAACTGGCTGCCGAGTTGTTGGATCGGGTTGCGAAAAGCGAAAATCTGCCTTTGTTGTCAGGCGACTGTCCTGCCTGGGTCAAGTATCTAGAGCAAGTATCTCCGGCTCTCATTCCACGACTCACTACTTGTAAATCGCCTCAGCAGATGACAGGGGCGTTGATAAAATCGTATTATGCCGAGACACGACAAATAGATCCTGAAAAGATTGTGATGGTTTCAGTGATGCCATGTATTGCAAAGAAGTTTGAGTCGCAACGCGAAGAGATGATTCATAAAGGGATAGCTGATGTGGATATTGTATTAACTACCCGCGAATTAAGCAGGATGATAAAGTTGCACGGAATCAATCTGCAACAGATTGAATCTGAGCAGGCAGATATTCCAATGGCTTCACGTTCTGCTTCTGCAAAGATTGCCGGTGTAGTAGGAGGGGAGACGGAAGCACTTATCCGGACTCTTTATTTTAAAGTTACAGGTCGTGAATTAGATTATGCGAAGGTTCATGAGGCGCGTAATGTAAAGGGACGCAAGGAGTTCAAGATTGAAATGGGCGACAAAGTGCTGGGATTCTGTATCGTAAATGGATTAAAACATGCAAAACAGCTCATGGATGAGATTACTGCCGGACGAAATGATCTGCATTTTGTGGAGGTGATGGCTTGTCAGGGTGGCTGTGTGAATGGTGGAGGTCAGCCTGTTACTACTGATAAAATGTTGGCAAAAGTAAGAGCAAAGACCCTGTATGAGATTGATGAAAAGGAATCTGTAAAGGCTTCACATAAGAACACCGGGATCAATGAATTGTATAAAAATTATCTGGGTGAACCGCTTGGTGAAAAATGTTTAGCGCTACTACACACTACTTATAAGGAGCGTAAGGTGTTTTTATAATGAAGAATGGAATGTTTAATCATCTTTAAAAAATTAAGTGCTTGGAAACGAAAGGCCCTTTCAAAAGACGGCAGCTGGTATTTACCCTCAAAGATCGTTGCAGGGTATGTTTTACCTGTGTTAGAGAGTGTCCGGTAAAAGCCATTCGAATTATAAATGGTCAGGCAGAAGTAATGCACCAACGTTGCATTGGTTGTGGTAGCTGCGTGAAGGTTTGTAGTCAGGAGGCGAAAGTTTATGTACAAACAATCGATGAGGTTGTCCAACTTTTAAAAGGGCCTGATAAAGTTGCAGCTATGATTGCACCAAGTTTTCCTGCCGAGTTTATAGACATTCCTGACTATAAAGTATTTGTTGGAATGATTCGCCAGTTAGGCTTTGATTATGTAAATGAAGTTTCTTTTGGTGCCGATATGGTAGCCAGAGAATATAGCCGTGTGCTTGGTGATCACACTTCGGAACCCTGTATCTCGTCTGACTGTCCGGCTGTAGTATATTTTGTTGAACATTATCATCCTGATATTGTCGGCTCGTTGGCAAAGATTGCCTCACCGATGGTGGCAATGAACAGGATTGTCCGTAAAAAGTATGGCAATGATATAAAAACTGTTTTTATAGGTCCCTGTATCGCGAAAAAGGCAGAGTCTGAAGAGGTTGATGAGGTGATTACTTTTACAGAACTGCGAGCCATGTTTGCACTGAATGGCATTGTCCCTGATAAGATTGAGCCTACCGATTTTGACCCTCCGCATGGAGGCAAAGGAGGTATCTTTCCGGTAAGTCGTGGCTTACTTCAAACCACAAATGTAAACGAGGGTATTTGTGATGGATTAGTTATCATAGCCGGTGGACGATGGAAAGTGAGAGAGGCTGTAAAAGAGTTTGAGGATGGCGATCTTGGTCCTCAGCATCTTGAGGCATTATGTTGCGAAGGATGCATTATGGGACCAGGAATGTCGAAAGAGGGAAAACGTTATATTCGTAGAAAGCAAATTGGAAACTTTGTCTCTCAAAAGTTACATGATTTGAATAAGGATCAATGGAAAAAAGATGTACGCGAATTTAGTACTCTCGATTTTTCTCAGTCTTTCGAAGCGCTGGATAGAAGATTAGCTTCACCATCGACAGACTTAATTGAAAAGGCGCTTAATAAAATGGGTAAGGGTTCGGAAAAGGATCACCTGAACTGTGGAGCTTGTGGCTACGAAACCTGCATTGAACATGCCATTGCCATTGCAGAAGGACTTGCAGAAACCGAAATGTGTTTACCCTATACTATTGAGAGTTTACATAATACGATTAGTGCACTTCATGTCTCAAATGAGAGTCTGGAGTCGGCACAACAGGCTTTACGACAAAGTGAAAAACTTGCAAATATGGGCCAACTCTCAGCCGGTATTGCACACGAGTTGAATAACCCGTTAGGGGTAATAACTATGTATAGCAATATATTGCTTGATGAGTTGCCTACAGAAGACCCTATGCGATCAGATCTTGAGTTGATATCAGAGCAGGCTAATCGCTGTAAAAAGATTGTAGGAGGGTTACTCAACTTTGCTAGAAAAAATCAGGTATCTCTTTCTGAAACCGATATGCTGGCCTTTGTGAAGAGAAGTCTGGATTCTATTATCCATCCTAAAAATATAGAGATAGTTTTTAACCATAAGGTGACAGATCCGACTGCTTTTGTTGATAATGATCAAATGATGCAGGCGCTTACAAACTTAGAGAAGAATGCAGTAGAGGCTATGCCTGAAGGTGGAAGACTCTCGGTTGAACTGTCTGATAATGAAACAGAAATAATCATCAGAATCAGTGACTCGGGCACCGGAATAGCCCCTGAACACATGGAAAAGATCTTCACTCCTTTCTTCACCACAAAAGAATTGGGTAAAGGAACAGGTCTGGGTCTTCCATTGGTCTATGGAATTGTTAAAATGCATCGCGGAAAGATTGATGTTGTTTCGAATGCAGATAAAAGCAAGGGGCGGACCGGCACTACTTTTTCAATTATTTTACCACGGTATAAATCAGTTTAAGACGATTAATAAATTGCGCAACGTATGAATAAAACGATTTTAATTGTTGATGATGATATTGACTATCTGTTTCAAACCCGACTAAAGGTTGAGCAGTTTGGGTTTAACGTAACCACAGCCGAAAGTCAGAAGGAGGCAGAGAAGATTATTGAAATATCAAAACCCGATCTGGCAATATTCGATCTGATGATGGAAAACGACGATAGTGGATTTATTCTGTGTTATAAAATGAAGCGGAAGTATCCTGATGTTCCTATCATCATCGCTACTGCTGTGACAGCTGAGACCGGCATGTCGTTTGACGTTACGGGAGATGATGAACGTCGTTGGATAAAAGCCGATCTCTTTTTGGATAAAGGGATTCGTGCCGATCAATTGTTACGCGAAATTAATCGATTGCTAAAAATTTAATTATGGCAAGCTTTAAGGTACTTGTTGTTGATGATGAACCCGGAATCAGAATGGGTACGCGTCGTATTCTTCAGAACTTCAAGGTCGATTATCCATTTATGGATGAACATATTGAGTTTGAAATGCTTGAAGCTGCATCAGGCGAAGAGGCAATAGAAATCATTGATAACCAGCATCCCGATATTGTTTTACTCGATAATAAACTACCTGGTATTCAGGGTGTACAGGTGCTGGAATATATCAGAAATAAGCAATATGATATTGTGGTAGTTATGATTACCTCATATGCCTCGCTCGAACTAGCTGTAAAAGCTACACGCGATGGGGCTTATGATTTTATTCCCAAACCCTTCACTCCTCAGGAACTTCGTTCCTCTATGGAGAATATTACCAAGCAGTTGTTTCTTAGGAGGATGACACAAAGCTTAAATACAGAGGGTAAGCAGATCAGATTTCAATTCATGAGTGTGTTGTCACACGAATTGAAAGCTCCGTTAAATGCTATTGAAGGATATCTTCGGATTATTGGAGAAAAGCAATTAGGCGATCAGATAGATCCGTATCAGGAGATGATAGAACGATCGCTTGAGCGGGTAAAAGGAATGCGACAATTGATTCTGGATATGCTAGATCTGACGCGATTGAAATCGGGTAAGCCCATGCATAAGCTTCAACATATCAATGTGGCAGATATTGCCAGAATATCAAAAGATACCGTTCGTCCGTTTGCTATTCAAAAAGACGTCGATGTATATGTGAAATGCCAGGAGGGGATAACCATGAACATAGATCCCAGCGAGCTGGAGATCATTCTGAACAATCTATTGTCGAATGCCGTTAAATATAATCACGATGGTGGTCGAGTTGATTGTCAGATTTCTGCTGAAAAGGATACCGTGATCATTTCTGTGAGTGATACCGGAATTGGAATGAGCGAAGAAGAACAGCAACAAATATTTGAAGACTTTGTGCGAATCAAAAATACCAAGACACGCCATATTACCGGTAGCGGACTTGGCTTATCTATTGTGAAAAAGATGGTTGACTCTTATGGCGGAAAAATTACGCTAGTGAGCATACCTGATAAGGGGTCTACATTTACAGTAGTGCTGCCTCGCGAATTTAGTTTTGATCAAATT
>JACAUB010000001.1:1513554-1519590 GCA_013390605.1 Bacteroidota bacterium
CCTATTGAAGCACTTCAATCAGGTTGGGCAGAACAAGATCCCATGCTTTGGTGGAAATATGTTGCAGATGCCGTTCCTCAAGCCATGAAACAGGCTGGTTTAAAAGCTGATGAAGTTTCTGCTATTGGAATTACCTACCAGATGCATGGTTTGGTTTGTGTTGATCAGGATATGCAACCATTGCGTAAATCTATTATATGGTGTGATAGTCGTGCTGTTGCAATTGGAAATAATGCAACACTGAGTCTTGGTAAAGAAAATTGTCTCAGCCATTTACTTAACTTCCCGGGTAACTTTACGGCTTCGAAACTGGCATGGGTTAAAGAAAATGAACCCGACATCTATGCTAAAATAGCTAAAATAATGTTGCCGGGCGATTTTATTGCGCTGATGTTAACCGGTGATGTAACGACAACCATTACCGGTTTATCCGAAGGGATGTTATGGGATTATACCGAAAAAGCACCTGCTTCATTATTGTTAGATCAGTATGGTATTGATCAGGAGCTTTTGGCTGAAAGAGTTCCTCATTTTGGTTTTCAGGGAGCACTCTTGACAGAGGTGGCAAGTCAATTTGGTCTAAAAGCAGGTATTCCGGTTACCTATCGTGCAGGTGATCAGCCTAATAATGCATTCTCTTTAAATGTATTAAACCCAGGCGAGCTGGCCGCTACTGCAGGTACCTCTGGTGTAGTGTATGGTGTAAGCGATCAGATTAAATATGATCCGCAATCGCGTGTTAATACGTTTGTTCATGTAAATCATACCGACGAAAATCCACGTTTAGGCGTACTGCTTTGTATCAACGGAACCGGTATTCTTAATTCGTGGATTAAGAAGCAGGTGGCACCTGAATTATCTTATGATCAGGTTAATCAACTCGCTGCAACTGTAGCACCCGGAAGCGAAGGCGTTACTATTTTGCCTTTTGGTAATGGCGCAGAACGGATGTTGAATAATAGTGAGCCCGGTTGTGTGATATCTGGTGTGAACTTTAATATACACAACAATGCCCATGTGCTCAGAGCAGCGCAAGAGGGTATTGCATTTGCATTCTATTATGGAATGAAGATTATGGAAGAGACCGGTATTGAACCTACCGTAATCCGTGCTGGTAATGCAAATCTATTCCTCAGTCCAATCTTCAGAGAAACGCTGTCTACACTCTCGGGTGCTCAGATAGAGCTTTATGATACGGATGGAGCTTTAGGGGCAGCTCGGGGTGCCGCTATCGGAGCAGGACTCTATACCTCTTTTGAGGCCGCATTTGAAGGTCTTGAGGTGCTTCAGATCGTAAATCCCGATCCAAAGAACACTGAACTACTAAAAGCGGCTTATCGTCGCTGGGAAACTTTATTGACAAAAAATCTTTAATAAAATTTAAAAAACAATAAATCTAACACATTAAATAAAATGAGCTTAACAGACGAAAAGGCATTTTTCCAGGGAATTGGAAAAATCGGGTATGAAGGAAGAGAATCAAAAAATCCACTTGCATTCAAATGGTATAATGAAAACCAATTGATTGATGGAAAATCGATGAAAGATTATTTCAGATTTGCAGTAGCTTATTGGCATTCATTCTGTGGTAATAA
Organism: Bacteroidota bacterium; assembly: GCA_013390605.1. Classification (GTDB taxonomy): domain Bacteria; phylum Bacteroidota; class Bacteroidia; order Bacteroidales; family Cfx3-03; genus Cfx3-03. The sequence goes on from JACAUB010000001.1 coordinate 1,515,150, forward strand.
TGCTGATCCATTTGGTGCCGGCACACGTACTTTCCCTTGGGATAACGAGAAAGATGCTATTACAAAGGCTAAAAAGAAAATGGACTATGCTTTCGAGTTTATCTCAAAGTTGGGTGTTCCTTATTACTGTTTTCATGATTTTGATCTCGTAGAAGAGGGTTCTACTATTGCTGAATCAGAACGTCGGTTACAAACGATCGTTGATTACGCAAAGGGAAAACAAGCCGAAACGGGCATTAAATTGCTTTGGGGTACTGCTAACGTGTTTTCAAATCCACGTTATATGAATGGTGCTTCAACCAATCCTGATTTCGACGTACTATCATATGCTGCAACACAGGTTAAGAATGCTATTGATGCTACCATTGCTTTAGGTGGCGAAAATTATGTTTTCTGGGGTGGTCGTGAAGGTTATCTTTCATTACTGAATACCGATATGAAACGCGAAAAAGAACATCTTGGCCGTTTCCTTTCTATGGCACGTGATTATGCCCGTAGCCAGGGTTTCAAAGGAACATTCCTTATCGAACCTAAGCCAATGGAACCAACCAAACATCAATACGACTTCGACAGCGAAACTGTTATTGGATTCCTGAGAAATTTTGGTCTTGAAAAAGATTTTAAATTGAATATTGAAGTAAATCATGCTACCTTAGCCGGCCATACTTTCCAACACGAACTACAAGTTGCAGCTGATGCAGGATTTTTGGGAAGTATTGATGCAAACCGTGGTGATGTACAGAATGGTTGGGATACTGATCAGTTCCCTGTAAGTATTTATGAAACTGTAGAAGCAATGTTGGTTATTCAACAAGCTGGTGGTTTCACAACAGGTGGTGTTAATTTTGATGCAAAAATCAGAAGAAATAGTACCGACATGGAAGATCTTTTCATCGCACATATTTCGGCCATGGATGTATTTGCCCGTTCATTGATGATCTCAGATCAAATCTTGAAGAATAGCGATTATCTAAGTCTTAGAAAAGCTCGTTATGCTTCATATGATTCAGGTAAGGGTGCTGAATTCGAAAAGGGAGCATTGAAGTTGGAAGATTTGCGCGCACATGCAATTGCAAGTGGCGAGCCTAAAACGACAAGTGGAAAACAAGAACTGTTTGAACAATTGATCAACCTTTATATTTAACTTATCCACAAATGGAAAAAACAGCTGGCGAACTAATGTATAAGCCTAACAAGGCTTATGTTATGGCGATAACCCTTGTGGCAACCCTTGGCGGTCTGCTCTTTGGTTACGATACTGCAGTAATATCAGGTGCAGTAGGGTCTCTTAGAGAATTTTTTATTACACCACTTCATCTTCCTGAACTCGAGGCAAACACCTTGCTAGGGTTTATGATTTCAAGTGCGTTAATTGGATGTATTATTGGTGGCGTTACTGCGGGAGTTGTAAGCCAAAAACTGGGTCGTAAGAAAGGGCTTATCATTGCAGCCGTTCTCTTTACACTATCAGCTATTGGTGCAAGTATGCCCGAAGCGTTAAACTTCTTTGGCGTAAGCAACCTTTATTCCTTTGTAATTTACCGTATCGTTGGTGGTATAGGCGTTGGTATAGCTTCAATGTTATCACCAATGTATATTGCTGAGATTGCACCTGCCCATATCCGTGGTAGTTTGGTTTCATGGAACCAGTTTGCCATCGTGTTCGGTATGTTGATCATCTATTTTGTAAATCTGATGATTTCAAAACAGGGTGATGTTACATGGAATACGCAAATCGGTTGGCGCTATATGTTTGCTTCAGGTGTTATTCCATCTGTGTTATTTCTTGTTTTGCTGTTTTTTGTTCCTGAAAGTCCCAGATGGCTTGCCATGAAAAACAGAAGTCCCAAGGCGCTTGATATCCTTACCCGAATTGGAGGGATAGAACATGCTGAATCTGAAATGAAAGAAATCGAACTTTCTGTAGTAGAAGAAAAAGGAACCATCTTTTCTTATGGTGTTCTGATTGTAATAATTGGTATACTACTTTCTGTATTCCAACAGTTTGTTGGTATCAACGTAGTACTTTATTATGCACCTGAAATCTTTAAAAATGCCGGAAGTAGTACCGACTCATCGTTATTACAAACGTTATTGGTAGGATTCATTAATTTGGTGTTTACTGTATTGGCAATCTTCACAGTAGATAGATTTGGTCGTAAACCGTTGCAGATCATCGGAGCGTTGGGAATGGCAGTTGCTATGTTTGGGCTGGGATTTACATTCTACCTGCAACGTTTAGGAATAGGATCACTTGTTTGTATGTTGACTTACACTGCTTTCTTCGCAATGTCATGGGGACCTGTAACCTGGGTACTTCTTTCTGAGATCTTTCCTAACAAAATCCGTTGGGTCATGTCTATTGCAGTGGCAGCACAGTGGATTGCCAACTTCTTCGTGTCATGGACTTTCCCAATGATGGATAAGAGTACATTTTTGACAAATACATTCCATCATGGATTTGCCTATTGGATCTATGGATTCATGGGACTTCTTGCCGCATGGTTCATGATTAAATATGTTCCTGAAACCAAAGGAAAATCACTTGAAGAGATGTCGAAACTCTGGAAGAAATAACTTCTTTCGAATAAATATTAAGCCGGCCATTCCATTTATCTGGAGTGGCCGGCTTTTTTATTTTGGGAATTCCGGAATTAGAAGCCCTTTTTTATTAGATGTCGTCTGATTTACAGGCAAGCAACCAAAGCCATAGTGCCATCCCCCTTTTTGAAGGAGATAGTACCGGGTGTTTCATTCGTACCTATTTCAATTCCCAGCGCAACCACAACAGTTGCATTTTCAACCGGGAGATACTCATCAGGGAAGGAAGCTGTCAATGAAAGATCAAAGATGCCAGCTAATCTGTCGATCCATTCACTTCTTACAACCACCCGGTGATGCTCTATATCTGGATATTGTTGATCATAAGTGCGTTCACTTTCATTCCAGATATAATCAGATATCTGACCAATTTGTAAAGAAAACCTGAAATAATGATATGGTTTAGGCCAGATTATTTCATTACAAGCTCTGAAGCCCGGAATATTTAGCGTAATAGTTTTTCGTTGGCTATCCGTTGTTACATCAGGAATACGGACAAGAACCTTATTAAAAGGATGCCGTATATTAAAGTTGATCGAAGTGAGCAACGGCTTGAACTTTGAAGTTTCAATAAGACGATAGCCTTTCAAACTCTCCACATCCATCTTCTGAAGATTTTTGGCAAACTGATTCAGTCCCGCAGTATAGTCTCCAAAAGCCAGATGGATAATATCAGACATACTCATCCTGATCTGATGGCTCCATTTTCCAACGATTTTCCATTCGTCACTGTTTTCGAGCGAGCGTATAAGTTTGGGATTACTTTTTAACTGCTTTTTGTTAGCCCCCCCTTTACCGGCAACGATATATTGCCCTGTAGCAGTATTGACATAATGGCGAAAACCACCAAAGGTGCCAATAGGTTGATTCGTGTACTTTGTAGTTTGTTTCATAGTTGTTGATTGTTTAAAGTTTATAAAATCCGTTTTAAAAAGTTAATCTTAACGTACGGCTAAACAATCATCTAAAAACAACATTTACAGGTCGAGGGGCAGGGGTCATTCTATAGAGGGAAATGGCATCAGTGGTCTTCCTACAAATTGTGCACACAACTTGATCGTTTTACCGAATAAAATACTAAATCACTCCAAAGTTAAAAATAAAAAGGTTCCAATCTGTAAGGGAGACATAGATTTTCTTCAAGTTATCTCCACCCCTTATTCACCCTCTAAAGGAGCGTTTAGGGTGGAGATGCCCTGGATATGGGGTGTAGATAGGGTGGAGATACCCTTCGTTTTGGGAGCGAAATATCATAGTATTATCTTTGGGCTTGGGGGAGTGTTTCTTGTAATAATACATATTTTAATCACCTGAGCTTATATCCCTATTTCAAACGAGATAAAAATTCTTTAACCAAAAGCTGGAGAACTCAATAATAAGTATAGATTTACTTGACTCTTAGAAAAACATGAAGACCTTTATTGTAAAACTTTAAAAAATGGTTACCTCTTATTGATATTATTGAGAGGATAAAGAAATAAAAAGATATATTATCGTTTGGGTGGTATCACCCAAACGATAGTCAAAGTAAAAAAGAAACAAAAATGGAAAAAGAAACGATATTCAAACTCAATAAATCATTTGAAGAATCTGCTTACGAGCAAGAGGGTGTAGAATATTGGCTTGCAAGGGAATTACAGGCACTCTTAGGATATGCAGACTGGCGAAATTTTTTAAATGCAGTTGAAAAAGCGAAAGAAAGCTGCAAAATTATAGGTGAATTAGTTTCTGATCATTTCGTTGAAGTCAGTAAAATAATACCAGTGACATGAAAAGAAAGTTAGGTGTTGCTGAAAATAGGCCACTTGCTGATTTCTTACCAACTATAACTATTTCCGCA
>JACAUB010000001.1:1519690-1529812 GCA_013390605.1 Bacteroidota bacterium
ATTGTATAAATGAAAAATATCTATAAAGAGTATTAAAACTATTTGTGAATAAATATAATTAAGTTTACATTTGATAATAATATATTATTCAATTAAACATTTATTAGTTATGGAATCTTATTATTTAAATAATCATCAACAAACTAATGGTGATTATGAAGTTCACACATCCTCATGCAAATACTTGCCATCTATTGCGAATAGAAGTTACTTAGGCTTATTTTCGAATTGTAAGGATGCTGTTCAGGCAGCAAAAAGATTATATCCTTCGCGTAAGATAGATGGATGTTACTATTGTTGTAATCCATGTCATACGAGCTAAAGATATATCATAGAGGTTATTCTAATATTGAGTGACAATCTCATTTTATGAAATGCCGTTTTCCTTTTTTAAGAAGTATTCTAAATGTTTATCATTAAAGTCATTTAGTTTATTCAGTTTTATATCCGACAAGTTAAACTTTGGGCTATGAAATTCTTCATCAGGAAGGATCGCAACAGTTTTCATATTTGCTTTTTTTGCTGCAATAATTCCAGATAAAGAATCTTCAAACACAATACATTTTGTTGGCAATATTCCTAATTTTCTAGCAGTAGATAGGAATACTGCTGGATTTGGCTTCCCTTGCAGCTCATGTTCTGCAGATGAAACGGCATCAAAAAAGTCAGCTATTCCAACTTTATTCAAAACAACCGGAATAAGCTTAAAGGGAGAGTTTGTAGACAGTCCGATTTTTAGATTTCTCTTTTTTAAGAATTCTAAAATTTCTATGACTCCTTCCATTGATTTTCCTTCTTCTATTATCAGATTTTCAACAAGGTCTATGACTTCATTCTCAACTTGCTCAAGGCTTTTGTCTACCCATGGGCTATGGCTATACCAAAATTGGGTTACTTCGGTGGTTATCATTGAAGCTGTTACTTTTGATAATTCTTCTGTGATTTCTACTCCAACAGAACCAAATACTTCTTTTTCTGCTTTCTTCCATAGTGGCTCGGAATTAATTAGTATTCCATCCATATCAAAAATTACAGCATCAATCATTATTCTTTATTTAAAATGGACATAATTTTTTTATACTTTGCAAATTTAGGCCTTATCTGCTTCAATTATGATATTGGTACAAACGTATCGTCGCCATTTTCCAAAGCTAAATTTAAGTAGTAAAAAGTATTTAAAAAGAATTTTGAGGGTAAATCATCAATTTGATTAATTTTAGTGAACTATAGAATGATTACAGTGTCTGATGAAAGAAAACTAGCGAAAAGGTTTTAAAAAAATATCATGCAATGGCAAAAAAACTAATTAAAGTTGCAATAGCTTACGATTTTGACGGAACGCTTGCTCCGGGAAATATGCAGGAACATTCATTTATACCTGCTTTGAAAATTGATGCTGCCTCTTTCTGGACAGAATCAAAAAGAAGGGCAAAGGAAAATGATATGGATGAAATCCTTGCCTATATGGAACTGATGCTAGAACAGGCGCATAGAAAAGATTTGCCGATCCGGAAAAAAGATTTCGAGAAATACGGAAAGGAAATCACCTTCTTTGATGGAGTAGAAGACTACTTTGATCGGATCAATAAATATGGTCACGATAAAGGGATTAAAATAGAACATTATATCATCTCTTCGGGGTTGCGTGAATTTGTGAAGGGGACCAGGATTGCAAAACATTTCACCAATATTTATGCATCAGGTTTTAAATACGATGTTAATGAAGTCGCAACATGGCCTGCTTTGGCTATTAACTATACGAACAAAACGCAATACCTGTTTCGGATAAATAAGGGAATCAATAACTCATACGATAATACGGAAATCAACAAGTATATGCCTAATGATGAAAGACCAATTCCGTTTAGTCAAATGATTTATATTGGCGATGGCGAAACGGATGTTCCTGCAATGAAAATGATAAAGTATCAGGGTGGAACAGCCATTGCGGTATATAATCAAAAGGCAAAGACTGATAAGACCAGACGTTCGCCTAAGCAAATTTGTGAAGATCTTATTGAACAAAACAGAGCTGATTATATCTGTCCGGCTGATTATAGCGAAAACAGTGACCTTGATAAAATAATTAAGCTGACAATAGATAAGATCTATGCAGAAGTTGAGTTGAAGAAATTTACAAAATAACTACTAAAGATTTAGTGGAAGTAAACTTAGATAAGGGGATATGAAAAGCATTATAATTAATAACTGACCTCATTCTCATTCAAAAGAGACGATAATTCTTTGCTACAAATTGAACTCTAATTGTTCCATCGATTGTTTTGAAGATGCTTTTTTACCTATTTTTGGATTGCTAAGTGAAGGGGTGATTCTTATGTTAAAACTGATGACTGACAAATGAAAAGAATTTCTATTTCGGATAAACTGAACGTGTACTTCTTCTTTCTCAGTGTTGTAATCATCAGTATCGTTGCTTTATACTCGTTTTATAATGCAAAAAAAGTACTCCTTGAACGTACTTTTAATCAGCTTACTTCGGTAAGGGTTGTGAAGAAGGATTTAATCGAACAGTTTATAGGTGATCAGCTAAGGGAGATAAAACTAATTGCCTGTTCTGATAATATTTTGAAAATTACGAGTCAGATTAATAAACATACAAACCCCAGACTCCCTTATTGTTTAAAGTTATCAAAAAATGAATCTTCTTTTATCCAGCAGATTAATCCTGAGTATTATACTCAAATAGCTATTGTAGGAAGAAATCGATCGTGCTGCTTTGTTAGAGTAAATGTGCCTGCTTCTTATTCAAAAGGTGGTTTAAATGATACCAGGTATATCAACTACTTATGGAATCGTGTGTCAGAAAAAAATGGACTATACATTGATGATCTGCGCACTCTTCCTGACACAAATCTCTCCTTTCTGCATATTTGCAGTCCAATAATTGATATTAGGGGAGGCATTACCGGTATCATGATTTTCGAGGTGCCACTTGCTGTGATTAACACGATCATGCTTGAAAAGGATTCTAAGAACGGATTGGGCTTCTCAGGAGAATCGTATCTGGTTGGTAGCGATTTTTTAATGCGCAGTACTTCACGCTTTCAGAAGAATTCTGTTTTAAAAACAGTAGTTAAAACAGAAGGAACCATTAATACTTTTCATAATAAACCAGGTACAAAAACGCTGTATGATTATAGAAATATATTTGTACTTAGCTCATTTAGCAAGGTTAATATTCCCGACTTAAACTGGGCTATTTTAGCAGAGATCGACTTTGAAGAAGCCATCATCCCAATCTACCGGATCAGAGATGAGATTGTGTTTTTGAGTATTTTTATTACCATCGCTGTTTTTATAATCATCACGTTTATCTCACGTCGGATAACATTGCCTATAAAGAAATTGAACAGTGCAGCAACCCGTATAAGTGAAGGAAACTTTGATACGAAACTAACTGTCAGCTCTAAAGATGAAATTGGCGAACTGACTCAAACTTTCAATACGATGGTTGAAAAGTTGGACGAACAGGCAAAAGAGCTGAAAAGTGAACGGGCTAAACGGCTACGTTCGATGATTGATGGTCAGGAGCTTGAACAACAACGTCTCTCACGGGAGTTGCACGATAGTCTGGGACAACAACTTATAGCCTTAAAACTAAAACTTGAAAACATTGAAACGGATTCTTTACTATCTGAAAGAATCTTGACGGATATTAAGAAATCGTTTGATAACACCATTGAGGATATCAAGCGGATCTCAAATAATCTGATGCCTTCGGTTTTTGACGAATTTGGGATGATCACTTCGATACGTAATCTCTGTGATGAATTGAGTGAACTTGGTAAAACAGATATTCAGTTTTCTGCTGATAATATACCTGGAAACTTAAATAAACTGCAAAAAATCTACATCTTCAGAATTATTCAGGAAGGACTCAATAATATATTAAAACATGCACAGGCTTCAAATGCTTCGGTAAACCTTTCGTGCAAAGATTCAGTTATAACCATTATCATCAGTGATAATGGAAAGGGCTTTTTGTATGATACAAAAATTAATGAGTTCACCCATGGACTATTAAATATGACAGCCAGAGTGTCATTGCTTCAGGGAACGATTAGTTTTGATTCACAAATTAATGCCGGCACCTGTATTTCTATAACTTTACCTGTTAAAACAAATAAGATTGAAAAAGATTAAGGTTTTTCTGGTCGATGACCATCAATTGGTAAGAGATGGTATTAAGTCTCTACTGATGAGTAGTGATGAATTTGAAATTACCGGCGAGGCATGTGATGGGTATGAGTTTTTTGATAAAATCAAAATGGTACTACCTGACATCGTGCTTATGGATATTTCGCTACCTAAAATATCAGGAATCGAACTTACAAAGATTATTAAAAAAGAATACTCGGATGTAAAGGTGTTAATCTTGTCGATGTACACGAATGAAGATTTTATATTCAATGCTTTAAAAGCCGGGGCTAATGGTTATCTGCCAAAGAATACTTCAAAAAAAGAGCTGTTTGAGGCTTTAAACGAGATTTCAAAAGGACATGTCTATTTTAGTGAACAGATATCGAATATTATTTTAAAGACTTATGTGAAGAAAGCCCAAATAGGCGAAACCGTTGAAAAGAATAGTGATCAACTGCTTACTAGTCGCGAGATGGAGGTGTTAAAACTTGCTGTTGAAGGGCTTTCGAATCCTGAAATTGCAGAAAACTTGTGTATTAGCACACGTACTGTAGAATCGCACAAAAACCATCTGATGCAAAAACTTGAATTAAAAACCGCTATAGATCTGGTGCGTTTTGCTATAAAAAATAAGATTATCGAATTATAGATTAAGCTTGACTTATTTTTAGACTTTTGTTTTCTGTCTCCGTAAAACACGTAGTTAAAATCACGTTACTACCCTTATTTTTTTCCGTCCACTTTCTCTTAAACTTTGCATTGTGAATATTTATACATATCTGCTTGCCTTTACTTTATAAGACATGGTTGATGGTATTGTTATTCGCACACAACCAACATATTACCCATCTTAATCAAATAATATTATGGAAGGAAATACTGGCTTCATGCTATTAGCAACGAGCCTTGTAATGTTGATGACACCAGGATTGGCATTCTTTTACGGAGGTCTTGCATCAAAAAGAAACATCCTTGGAATCATGATACAAAGTTTTGTATCAATGGGCCTTACCACAGTTCTATGGTTTGCTTTCGGCTATTCGCTATGTTTTAGCGGGACTGGTCCATTTATAGGGAACCTTGATAAAGCCTTTTTACATGGAGTTACATTAAACTCCATATTCGCAGGTAATGGGAAAATACCTGAATTCTTGTTCTTCGCTTACCAGATGATGTTTGCAATTATCACTCCGGCGCTGATTACCGGGGCGTTTGTGAATCGTGTTACATTCAAATCGTACCTGATCTTTCTTGTACTCTGGCAAATCCTGGTTTACTATCCATTTGCTCACATGGTTTGGGGTGGTGGTTTGCTCGCACAATGGGGCATTCTTGACTTTGCAGGAGGAATTGTCGTACATGCCACTGCAGGTTTTGCCGCATTGGCTTCGGTAATCTATGTTGGTGGGCGGAAAAATAAAGATGCTACACCCAATAGTATTCCGCTTGTGGCCATTGGTACCGGTTTGCTTTGGTTTGGATGGTATGGTTTCAATGCTGGTAGTGAACTGGCAGTTGACAATATTACCGTTCAGTCGTTTATTAATACTGATGTTGCTGCTTCATTTGCAACCATTACCTGGTTGATTATAGAGTGGAGCCATGTGCGAAAACCTAAATTTATTGGTCTGTTAACAGGTGCTGTGGCTGGATTGGCTACAATTACTCCGGCAGCAGGATTTGTTCCTGTCTGGGCTGCTGCTCTTATTGGAATTGCCTCTGGATTTGTGTGTTATTATGCAGTGGCATTAAAAAATAAAATGGGTTGGGATGATGCACTTGATGTATGGGGTGTCCATGGAGTAGGTGGTGTACTTGGAACTATATTACTGGGCGTTTTTGCTTCTTCAAGTATTAATGCTATGGTTCCGCAGAGTATGCAGGGGCTGATTTATGGAGGGAGCTCATTCTTCATTAAGCAGGTTGTTGCTGTAGTAGGAGCATCTGCTTATGCTTTTATTTTTACGTACATCATGTTGATATTAATTAACTATATCACTCCTGTAAAGGTGTCTGAAGCAACTGAATTAACAGGACTTGATGAAGCGCTTCATGGTGAAAGAGCTTATGATGATGGATCATTGTAGATAACATACTTTTTATAAATGGAGGCTGTCTCAATTTTTAACCTGAGACAGTCTCTTTTTGTGAATAATGAATTTTTTGACAATACAAAGGAACTTCATATCATCGACCCGATACTATCGGCTTCCGGTTTTTTTACCTATAGCTCTTTTCCGAACGAGATGATAACGAAAGTCAGGTTAATACAACAAACTTCAGGTTAACAGAGAATTAATATATATTAATAAAAGGGAATGATTATTGTTGTACCTTTGCAGCAAATTCAAACCCAACTGTTGAAAGTAGAAGTAGTCTTATATGCCACTTATTTAGTTGCTATACAGAAAATGTTATCACTTCTATTGTGTTGCCATCTTTCCAAATCATTCAATCATTTTAATTGAATTTTTTATAGGTAGTGAAGTGTTGCATGGGTTTTAATGAATTTTTTTAATTAATGAAGGCACTGGAAAAGACTAGATAACATCTAATGCATGCTTTGTTAAACGTATATAATGTCATTTGAAAATTTGAATTTAATTGAGCCGATTAAAAGGGCTCTGAAAATTGAAGGTTACGAACAACCTACTCCTATTCAGGAAAAATCTATCCCAATCATCCTTAGCAAAAAAGACTTACTGGGTTGTGCACAAACCGGAACCGGTAAAACTGCTGCTTTTGCTATTCCTATTCTTCAGTTATTACATGAAGAGAAATTAGGACCTAACCGTCCAAAAGGTGCTCGCGCACTTATTTTAACGCCTACCCGCGAACTTGCTATACAGATTGGCGAAAGCTTTGATGCTTATGGTAAATTTACAGGACTGCGACATACTGTTGTTTATGGTGGTGTTTCACAACGTGTTCAAACTATTGCTTTACAACGTGGTGTTGATATTCTGATTGCAACTCCGGGTCGTTTGTTAGACCTGATGAATCAAGGTTATGTTAATCTTCGTTCTATCTCTATGTTTGTGTTGGATGAAGCTGATCGTATGCTTGATATGGGTTTCATTAACGATATCAAACGAATTATTGCAAAGCTTCCTACTGTTCGTCAGACACTTTTCTTCTCAGCTACTATGCCTCCTGAAATTCAAAAATTGGTTTCTACTATTTTGAATAATCCGGCTAAGGTTGAAATCGTTCCTTCTGTTGCTACTGCCGATTTGATCTCTCAAAGTGTTTATTTTGTTGAGAAATCGGATAAGAAGTCATTGCTGATCCATCTTTTGAATAGTCTTTCTATTGAATCGGCTTTAATCTTTACACGTACTAAGTTTGGGGCAGATAAGATTGTAAAAGATCTGACCAAAGCGGGTATTGAATCGGCTGCTATCCATGGAAATAAATCTCAGAATGCACGTCAGAATGCATTAAACAGCTTCAAGGCTAAAAAAACACGTGTACTTGTGGCAACTGATATTGCTGCTCGCGGTATTGATGTTGAAGAACTGTCACATGTTATCAACTTTGAGCTTCCTAATATTCCCGAAACGTATGTTCACCGAATTGGAAGAACTGGTAGGGCTGGATCAAGCGGAATGGCTATTTCGTTCTGTGATGCTGAAGAGAGAATATTCTTACGCGATATCAGTAAGTTGATTTCGAAGACGATTCCTGTGATTGAAGATCAACCTTATCATTCAAGAACGATTAATTTGGAAGGTAATCTCACTGTGAAAAAGAAAAAGGTTACTACACGTACTATGGGATCGGGTGGATCATACAGAATGCAGGATAAACCCAGAAATGCCGGAACAGGTAGAACGGGTATCAGCAGAACTCAACGTAATTCGAGAGCTTCTGAAAAAAGTAGAACTTTTTAAATTGAATGATTCTCCTTTTTAATAAAAGGATAAAGTATAAAAAATGGTTGTTAATAAATAAGATAAATGGTTTTTCCATCATTCTAGATATTAACAACCATTTTTGTTTTGCTTATCGTGCAATGGCGATCTTTACTTTCTTCTTTTTTATTTTTTCATTCTCGACAGCCCGGATCAGTCCTGCTGCTTTATCTTTATTGACGGCAACAAAAGATGTGAAATCCTGGACTTCTATAAGTCCAACATCTTCTTTCTGTAAATTTCCCTTTTTGATTAGCAAACCAACGATATCGGTCTTGTTAATTTTATCTTTTTTTCCACTTCCTATATAAATAGTGGTCCAGAAGGGCTGTTGCGGTAAAGGATAGTTTTCATCCAACGCAATATTTTCAACGTGTTCTGTGATGAACTTAGGGGCGTAATCACCCTCGGCTAGTACAAGCCAGGCGGTTCCTTCTGCATTCATTCGGGCAGTACGACCATTTCTATGGATAAATATATTTTCGGTAGTTGGTAGTTGATAGTGAACAATGTTTCTGACTTCAGCGATATCAAGTCCTCTCGAAGCCAGGTCTGTTGTTATTAATACACGTACGCTTCCATTTCTAAATTTGATGAGCGATCTTTCACGATCTTCCTGTTCCATTTTGCCATGAAAGATTCCATGTCTGATGCCTTCTGCTGTTAAAAGTTCACTGGTTCGTTCAACGGCTTCGCGGTGGTTACAAAAAACCAGTGTTGCTTCATCGCCTAATTTACATAACAGGCGAAAGAGAACATTCAATTTGTCTTTTCCAATGGCAGTGACTGATTTTAATTGAAGGTGAACCGGGATTGCATCACTATTTGATAGAAAATCTAAGGTGATAGGCGAATTCATTTGGGTAAACTCAGGAATCTCATCCATAGCAGTTGCTGAAGTAAGAAACCGTTTCTTTACATTCTTCATCTGCCCGATGATGTATGACATCTCTTCTTTGAATCCAAACTCAAGTGATTTGTCGAATTCGTCTAAAACCAGTATGCTGATGGTATCCAGATCTATTCGTCCGCGACTGATATGGTCGGCAATTCTACCCGGGGTTCCAATGAGGATAGCAGGAGGTGTTTTTAGATTATTTATTTCGGTTTTAACAAGGTGACCCCCGTAAGTAGAATTAACTTTAAAACCGGTACCCATTGATCGGAAAACCTGTTCGATCTGAATTACCAGTTCGCGCGAAGGGGCAATAACTAAGGTCTGTATGCAGGTATCCTCAGGATCCATCTGCGAGATAATTGGTAAGAGAAAACCTAAGGTCTTACCCGATCCGGTAGGTGAGAGTAAAACAATATCACCTTTCTTTTTTGCGGCTTCGATAGAAGCAAGCTGCATCTCATTAAGATCTGCTATTTTTAGATTTTCAAGTATCTTATTAATCATTGATTGTTGAGTGAAGTATTAAATCTTACTGAATGGGTTTTGGTAAAAGGATGGCTCAAGGATGAATGTGTTTGCAAAGATACGAATCTTTAGTGTTGTAAACATGATAAACGCTTTTGGGTTGATGTTTAATTACTGATTATGAGTTGTGTTAGTTTCTGTTCCTCATGTTTGGTGCTATCTAAACAAGAAAGAATTTAAAATAAGCATATCCTAGTGATGTATGCAGATGATTTTTCCTATATTAGTAGTTTGTTAAAGGGGATAATTTTTTAATGGTTATATCAAGAGATTGTCGTAAACTTTTTTAAGTTTTATATCATTGATTACAACCAAATGAAAGGTTTAGGTTCTGAATTTTATTTTTTTGTTAACCATAAATAGATTTTATGAAAATTCATGTTTTGATTCATGCAGATTTTGAACAACCGGGCTATATCGATATGTGGGCTGAGAATAACCATTTGGAAGTGGTTAAGATAAACTGTTGGGAGAATCCTATTTATCCGGATGTAAATATTGTGGATCGGCTTTTAATAATGGGAGGCCCAATGGGTGTTTATGAAACTGATAAATATAAATGGTTGTTTGCTGAATTAGATTTCATTAAACGTGTAATTAACGAAGGTAAAAAAGTGTTGGGGA
>JACAUB010000001.1:1529912-1541004 GCA_013390605.1 Bacteroidota bacterium
TTATTGATCTGAAATTTTGTTGCGAACCTTACTATTTGTAGCTTTTAGCATATTGGTTTCTGCCAATGCTATTTACAAATGGTAAGGTTCGCTTCTTTTTTCTACCTTTGCAGATTCAAACTAACGATCATGGAAATTATTTATCTGATTGCAGGCGTGTTGCTTGGCTTAGTAATAGGCTGGCTATTATCGGCTCGTAAAATTCAGAATCTGTTTGATCAGAAACTTGCATCAGAAAGAGAAAGAGCAGAACAGGCACTGATTGCATTAACAAAATCGAGTGCCGAATGTAATGCAATGGCCGATAAACTGGTTAGGCAGAAAACAGAAATTGATGATCTTCAGCGTAGACTGATGTTAGAATTTGAAAATATTGCCAATCGTGTTCTGCGGCAAAACTCATCTGAGTTTCGTGATACTAATTTGAAGACCCTGGGAGATATTATCTCTCCATTGAAAGAACGAATCCAACTTTTTGAGAAACAAGTACAAGATACTTATAATCTGGAGCTTCGTGATAAAGTTAGTCTGCAACAAGAAGTGCGTAGTCTCTTTGAGTTAAACCAGAAGCTGAGTGAGGAGGCTAATAACCTTACACGTGCATTGAAAGGTGATGTTAAAAAACAAGGAAACTGGGGTGAGGTTATTCTTGAGCGGGTACTTGAGCGTTCAGGATTAACGAAGGGTATTGAATATGAAATCCAATACACTACACGTTCAAATGAAGGCGATGTTTTGCGACCTGATGTGATTATCAGGTTACCTGAAGATAAGCACATTGTTATTGATGCTAAGGTATCGTTGCTGGCCTATGAGCAATACATCTCATCGGATATACCCGAGGAACGGGATCGGTACTTAAAAGCTTATTGCGATTCAGTTCGCAATCATATTAAAGGACTTAGTGATAAAAACTATCAACATGCTACGGCTATTGATACGCCTGATTTTGTGTTGATGTTTATGCCTATAGAGCCGGCTTTTAGTGCGGCTGTTCAATTTGATGGAGAATTATTTAATTTTGCATGGGAACGCAAAATAGTGATTGTTAGTCCTTCTACTCTGTTGGCAACCTTGCGTACTATTTCTTCGGTTTGGAAGCATGAAAAACAAACCCAGAATGCTATAGAGATAGCCCGACAGGGAGGTGAGATGTTTGATAAGTTTTCAGCTTTTTTGAAAGATATGGAAATGCTGGGCGAACAGATTGAACGACTGGAGAAGGTTTATAGTGATGCCCGGAAGAAATTATCAGATGGAAAAGGAAATCTGATTAATAAAGCAAGAAAATTGGAAAAACTTGGTGTTAAGACAAGCAAGTCTTTACCCAGTTCATTTATACAAAACGATAACGACGAAGCGTAAATTAAAGAGAATGATAAAAGATACCATGATTTATGGCACCCGGCCAGTCATAGAAGCACTACAGGCCGGTAAAGAGATTGAAAAAGTATTGGTAGTTAATGGACTACGTAGCGAACAGTTTCCTGAACTACGTCAGCTGATGAACGAGAAGGATATCCCAATGCAGTATGTTCCATTAGAAAAACTTAACCGGGTAACTCGCCAGAACCATCAGGGAGTTATCGCTTTTGTCTCTCCAATTGTTTATGAAGACTATGAGCAAATTGTTCCTGCTTTATTTGATATTGGTCGTAATCCGTTGGTTCTGATTCTTGATCGTATAACAGACGTTCGTAATTTTGGTGCTATTGCCCGTTCAGCTGAATGTGCTGGTGTCGATTGCATTATTGTACCCGCGAGAGGATCTGCTTTGATGAATGCCGATGCTGTAAAGACTTCTGCAGGTGCTTTATACAAAATACCTGTTTGTAGAAGTCAGAATCTGAAAGATACAATAGACTATGTTAAGGCATGCGGTTTACAGGTGGTAGCCGCATCAGAAAAGGCAACAGAATACCATTTTCAGGTTGATTTCACGCTTCCTACTGCAATTATTATGGGTTCTGAAGAGGATGGTGTTTCGTATGAATACATCAAGCGGAGTGATAAATCAATACGTATTCCAATGGTTGGCGAAATAGAATCATTAAATGTTTCGGTAGCTGCAGGGATTGTGCTTTTTGAGGCCGTAAAACAGAGAATGGAATAATAATGTACTGATTTTTTAATGTGCTAATGAAAGAACCCACTTTAGTATTTCTTTCATTAGCACATTCTCTTATTAGAGAAATTATCTAATTAAATAATATTTAACTGTGCTAATAAAAGAACCATCTCAATTCTGTTTCTTTCATTAGCACATTATTTCATTTAAATTGTCTGATTAAATAATTTTTCAATATGCTAATTTAAAAAACAGCTCAACTTTTTTTTGCATTAGCAAATTATCGCATTAGTCCATTAAATAAGCTTTGATCAGTTTTACCAAATCATCTTCTGCCAGTGCTGCAACAGCGAGGATATCGCTCAGGTTTGCAGGAACCAGATGATCAGGGTCGCATTCATCTGTAAGTACAGAAATTGCTGCTGCCGGAATCCCGATTTGATTAGCAACGATAACTTCAGGAACAGTTGACATGCCAACAGCATCACCACCAATCATTCGCAGGTAACGATATTCAGCACGAGTCTCCAGATTAGGTCCTGCAACGGCAATATAAACTCCTTTATGTAATACTATCTTTAAATCCGTAGCAAGTTGTTCAAGACGATTACTTATCAAAGGAGAGTATGGACGGCTCATATCAGGAAAACGCGGTCCAAATTCCGGTTCGTGTTTTCCCCGTAAAGGATTATCGGGTAAGAGGTTGATATGGTCATCAATTAACATCAAACTTCCTTTCTTCATTGAAAGGTTCATCGCTCCGGCTGCATTTGTAACTAACAACTGTTTTACACCAAGCTCTTTCATTACCCTTACCGGAAAGGTGATTTGTTGCTGACTATAGCCTTCGTAATAATGGAAACGTCCCTGCATCGCCAATACAGTATGGGCGCCTAATTTTCCATAAATAAGCTGGCCTTTATGAGATTCTACAGTGGAGATTGGAAAGTTCGGAATTTCACTATAGTCTATTTTCTGAATAATCTGGATATGGTCGACAAGCTTGCCTAGTCCGGTACCCAGAATAATGCCAGTTTCGGCTGTTGATACTCCGAAGTGTCTTAAAGCTTCAGCAGCACTTTTTATTTTCTCAATCATTTGAAATACTTTTGTTTTACGAAAATACTATGAATAGTTTAAAACTCAAAGTATAGTTTTCTGTTTATAATGAAAGAAATTAAGATTAAGAATAATCGGTATGCACAAACAAAATCTGGAATCATTAAAAGTACACTTGTTAAAACAAACATGGCCTAATGTCTATTTATATAAATTTATTATCTCTAATAATAACTCGACCCTCGCCTTGATTAACGCTTTATTTCATGAAGGTTCAGATATTCGCTTTAAGCCCAGTGCTAAAGGAAATTTTATGAGTGTTAGTGCAAGCGAAGTTGCTTTTTCTGTCGATGAGATTATTGAGAAATACTTAAAAGCTGCTGAAATACCTGGTGTGATTGCTTTATAAACAGTTTCCTATTTAAGAAGTTTTCGAATCATAGGGTATTCATTCTCAAAGACAGGTGTAAAAACACCTGTTCCGATTGTTGATTCTATCTTCTTTTTTGTCCAGAATTGAAGATCATCCAGTTCTTCAGGGTCAGCTTTGAACGGTCCGTTATGAATACAGAAAAAAGAGAATACCAATTCTGATTCTCTTTCTGTTTCCCATACATATTGTTTTAAGAACACAGGTTTAAAGTCAGTAATGCCAATCTCTTCTTTTACTTCTCTGAAAAGTCCTGCTTCAATATTTTCTTCAAGTGCTACGTGACCACCTACTGCAGTATCCCATCTATTGGGCAATAAATCTTTGGTCGATGATCTTTTTTGAATAAGTAATTCTCCATTGGTATTCACAATATGGAGATGTACTACAGGATGGAGATGTCCGGGGCCGCTATGACAAAAACTTCGGGAAGCTTTTCCGATAACATTTCCCTTTATGTCTACAAGGGGAAACCACTCTTCTTTAAGTGTGGATCTGTTTTTAAGCCTTTTGGAAAGCACTTCTGTGATGAAATAAACGCCCATGATGATATAGAACAACCCGCCGGAAATGAACGCCCAGGCCTCTTTTGAGAGATAGAAGGCAGCATAAACAACTAAAAGGGTATGCAACGAAATCAATAAAACCATTCGTTTCAACATCTTTTGCATCATCTTTTCTCCCTCTGCATTTATCTGGTTTATCCCTCCTAAGTATCTTCCGGAAAGCTTTAATAGAAAGGCAGGGTTTCCAAATGCTGCGATACCCATAATGACTAAAAAGATAACCTGCATAAGTGCAGGTTTTAGTTTGAAGAAAAGATCGTTGGCTGAGATAAGAGATACACCACCTAAAATGAGCAATAAACCAGTATCGGCCAGAATAAAGTTATCTATTCTTTTTTGTTTAACCCATACCACTATAAATTCAATAACACCTAGTACGAGGGCGACAACTAGACCGATTTTTGTGCCCCAGATTTCGTCGGCCAAAATAAAGATGAAGAGGGGGAGAAGGCCGGGAATTAATTGAATTGCAAGTTTCCGTAATGGGTTTTCTGACGTTTGCATTCTGAAGGATTTAATAATCAACTACGCTATTTAACAAATAAGGCTGCTCCTACAAATAGAAGCAGCCTCTTAATATTCGGTTAAGAAAGATTATTTTGCATAACTGATAGCACGGGTTTCGCGGATTACTGTAATCTTGATCTGACCAGGGTAGGTCATTTCATCCTGAATCTTACGCGATAGGTCGAAAGATAGTTGATTTGCTTCAACATCTGAAACCTTGTCGGCGGCAACGATAACCCGTAATTCACGACCAGCCTGGATTGCATAAGTTTTAACAACACCTGGGATTGCAAGAGCCATTTCCTCTAAGTTATTTAAGCGTTGAATATAAGCCTCAACAACTTCACGGCGGGCTCCTGGACGGGCACCTGAAATAGCATCGCAAACCTGAACAATAGGAGCGAAGAGCGATTCCATCTCTACTTCATCGTGGTGAGCTCCAATAGCATTACAGATTTCTGGTTTTTCCTTGAACTTCTCAGCCAATTTCATACCTAAGATTGCATGTGGCAAGTCTGGTTCGTTATCAGGAACTTTTCCAATATCGTGTAATAAACCAGCACGCTTAGCTATTTTTGAATTCAGGCCAAGTTCGGCAGCCATAGTAGCACAAAGATTTGCAACCTCTTTAGAGTGTTGCAACAGATTTTGACCATAGGATGAACGGTATTTCATTTTACCAATCATTCTAATCAGTTCAGGATGCATGTTATGAATCCCCAGATCTATACAAGTACGTTTACCGGTTTCGATAATTTCCTGTTCAATCTGTTTCTTCACTTTTCCTACAACTTCCTCAATACGTGCGGGGTGTATACGACCATCTGTAACTAAACGGTGGAGTGCCTGACGAGCTACCTCGCGACGTACAGGATCGAATCCTGAGAGGATGATAGCATCAGGTGAGTCATCAATAATGATTTCGACACCGGTTAGTGCTTCAAGTGTACGGATATTTCTTCCTTCCCGGCCAATGATACGTCCTTTAATCTCATCGTTTTCAATATTAAACACCGTAACGGTATTTTCAATAGCATGTTCGGCAGCAGTACGTTGAATGGTTTCAATTACAATCTTTTTAGCTTCGGTATTGGCTGACAGTTTTGCTTCTTCAATGATTTCGCGAACATGATTCATTGCCTCATTGCGTGCCTCTTCTTTCAGACTTTCAACTATTTGTTGTTTTGCTTCTGAGGCAGAGAGCCCGGAGATAGCTTCAAGCTGGTCTATTGCTTGTTGATGAGCTTTTTCCAGTTCGGATTGTTTTTTGGTTACAATTTCGACTTGTGTTGTTAGGCTATCTTTAATAGTCTGTACCTCTTTTTGTTTTTTACCTTGTTCTTCCAGTTTCTGGTTTAGGGCTGTCTCTTTTTGTTTGATTCTGTTTTCAGCCTGGAGTATCTTGTTATTCTTTTCGTTTATCTGCTTTTCGTGCTCTGCTTTTAACTGAAGAAATTTTTCTTTAGCCTGAAGGATTTTGTCTTTCTTGATCATCTCTCCTTTTTCTTCGGCATCTGTTATGAGTGTAGCATTCCTCTTATAAATTGCCTTCTTGATCAGTGAGATTGCAACCAGCACCCCTGCTGCAGCACCCGCCATGACAGCGATTAAGATCATTAATAATTCATTTGTCATATGTTAATTTGTTAAAGGGGTTAAGGTAGGAAAGAAACGCTGCAAAACAAGAAAAAACCCGCAATAATTACAAAGAGTTTTGGGAAACCCCAAAACGTAAAGTTGGAGCTGCCAGGAATTTCGAACTTCCACTGCCACCGGAGTGGTCTCAACCGAAGTTGAGATGAGGCCTGTTCTAGAAACCAAAGAGCTTATGCTCCAGTTTGATTAATGTTGAGTTTCCAAACTGTTGTAATCTATTGCGGGGTGTCTTCTATGTGAAAGAACGGAGCCTTTTAATCGATTGGTTGATTTTCTGATAATACCTTATCAATCTCTTGTAGCTTCTCAGCCATTTGTGAGTCTCTGTAATGCAATTCGTGCTCCAGTTTGAGCGATGATATTGCAAAATGGAGTGCAACCATTGCCAGCAGATCTTGATTATCGCTATAACCAAAGTTTTCTGCATAGGCTTTCAATTGTCCTTCCAGATTATGTGCAGCTTTCCGGATAACTTCCTCTTCTGAAACGTCAACAGTTAGTCGATAATTACGCCCTGCCAGATTTAAAGTTATGGTCAATTCTGCCATTTCTTGGTTTTTAATTGAGATCCAATCGTTATTTATTTAAAAGACCAATACATTTATCAATTTCCCGCACCAAATCATTAATTTTTTGTTTTGCTTGTGCTGAATCTTTTCCTGATTCAATTGTTTTGGCAACATTGATTAATTTAATTTTCTCTTCTAACGTTTTGACTTCGTTGCGCTTATCCCGAACAACCTTTTCCAGTGTTTCTTTTTCCAGCTTTACCCGGTTCAACTCCTCCTTAAGAGCATTCGTTTGCTCTATAAGCTTTCGAACCTTGTATTCAATACCAGAAACTAACAACTCAAGATCTTTCATAAGGTTTATTCCAACGAAGAAATCGTCCAATTTCAACGCAAAGATAGTATCACCATCTCTTTGATGCAAATTTTTTAATCAGATATGAAAAAAAGAGTGTACCTTGTTGCCAATAAGACATTTCTTTCAATCTGTTATATCTTCTTATATTCGATTTAACTTTAGCAATTTTTGAAATGAATGAGGACTTTTTGCATTATTTATGGAAGTATCGCCTCTTTGGCAATGCGCTAACCACCACCCTAAATGAGCCGATTGAAGTCATCGAAACCGGTTTCCATAATCACGACAGTGGCCCCGATTTTTTAAATGCCAAAATAAAAATTGGTCACACTACCTGGGTGGGAAATATTGAAATACATGTTAATGCCAGTGACTGGATTACACATGCCCACCATCTGGATAAGGCCTTTCAAAATGTGATCCTTCATGTAGTATTCAATGATGACTTTCCTGATTCTTCTCCGTTTTTACCTTTAGCTCCCTGTACAGAGGTTGGTAAGTTGATTGATTACAAATTATTCTATAAGTACAAAGACTTTTTAGCTGCCAGGGGTTGGGTCCCTTGCCATTTACAGATTAAGGAAACCGAACGTCTGACCTTATCATCATGGTTTGAACGTATGCTGGCTGAAAGATTGACGGCAAATAGTGTCAATATATTGAAAATCTATCAGGATTGTTCATGCGACTGGAATGAAACATATTATCGGTTGCTTTCACGAAGTTTTGGTTTGAAAATAAATGGCGACTCCTTTGAACTTCTTAGTCAAAAGCTGTTGTTTTCTATTATTCAACGTCATCGTTCAAATCTTTTCCAACTCGAAGCGCTACTATTTGGCGTAGCAGGGTTTCTTGAAGAGAAGTTTGACGATGAGTATCCTAATAGATTAAAGCTGGAGTTTGAGTTTCTGCGAAAAAAGTATGATTTGGAGCCTATGCCTGTTCATCACTGGCAATTTTTGAGAATGCGTCCAGCCGGTTTTCCTACAATTAGATTGGCTCAATTTGCTTCATTCTGGCATAGAAACTCAATAGATCTGGATGCTATATTTAATTTGCCACCTGATGAAGTAGCCGCTATACATTTTGACGCTGAAGTCTCCGCTTACTGGAAAGATCATTATCTCCCCGATAAGAAGTCTTTGCATAAATCAAAGGTGATGGGTAGTGGTACTATTAATAGCTTGATCATTAATACGATTCCACCACTTATTTTTGCTTATGGTCAGCAGATTGGTGACTTATATTCTACAGAACGAGCTGTACAAGTATTGGAAAGAATAGGCCCCGAGATAAATCACGAGACCAAAGAGTGGATTAATATTGGGATAAAACCTACTTCAGCAGCCGAAACGCAGGCATTGCATTATATGAAGAAGAACTATTGCGATCAGAAAAGATGTTTACATTGCCGCATTGGGCATTCTTTACTTAAAATGAACGATAATTAACGTATTTCAATATATCACAATTTTTTACCATGTTAAAAGGATTCAAAGATTTCTTTTATCTACATAGGGGAGAACAACGTGCTGTTTTAGTTTTATTTGCATCTATCATTCTTGTTTACGGCATATTGATCTTTTCTGCTCAGAAACCAGCTGTTGTTGCTGTTGATTCTACTGGTTTTAACAAAGAGGTGAAGGCTTTTCTCAGAGAGGCAGATAGCAGTAGATTTAGTGCGAATAGAAAAAACTCATCAAAAGGTTATTACTCAGGATATAACAACGCAAACTATTCAAATGGGTATTCCAATTCGTATAAATTTAAGCCACTTACTCCGTTTCCTTTTGATCCTAATAAACTCGATGAGAAGGATTGGATGAAACTTGGTCTTCCTAATCGATTGGTGAAAACAATTCTTAATTATAGATCGAAAGGTGGACACTTTTATCAAAAAGAAGATTTACAGAAAATTTATGGTTTGAGTCAGCAACAATATAGCATTTTAGAACCCTATATTATCATTGCTCCAAAACTCAGGCCTATCTATCCTTTAAAAACAAGTGTCATTAAAGCACCTGTTCATATTGTGAGTCTCAATAGTGCCGATTCTGCTGAATTGGATGGACTGAAAGGAATTGGCCCTGCTTATGCTTTACGTATTATCCGTTATCGTGATTTGCTGGGTGGATTTGCTCGTCCTGAACAATTATTAGAGGTGTATGATTTAGATTCTACAATGTATGAAGTCTTGCGACCATCTATTAGGGTAGATCCTTCTCAAATTAAGAAGATGAATATAAATAGTTGTCCATTTCCTGCATTAAAACGACATCCTTATATCGGCTATTATCTGGCAAAGGCTATTGCAGATTATAGAGTGAAGTTTGGAAAATTCAGATCCATAGAAGAATTGCACTTATTGAAAGGAGTTACTCCCGCTCAAATTGAAAAGCTCAAACCATATGTAGTGGTTAGTGAATGAGTTTATAAAAGAATGTACTAATGGAAGGACAGAGTATAGTAAATATCAAACGTTCAAGATTGAAATATATTTAGCCATTTTCTTCTCTCCTGTCATTTCTTCCGAAACTTTAATCCTTAATTAGTAAATTGGCCTATTATCTCATTAGCACATTAAAACATTTTCTTATATCTTCGCCGGCAAATTTAACCGACCACATGAATACAGAAAACACCCAAAAACATCCACCTGCATTATATCTGCTATCTGCTACTGCTGCTGGCGAGCGATTTGCATATTATGGTATGCGCGCCCTGTTAATGCTTTATATGACCCATAAAGCTGTTGATCAGCTTGCCGGAATGAACTTTACTGAAAAAACTTCAGGGTTGGTCTATGGCTTATTTAATGGCTTATGCTATCTGTTTCCTTTTTTTGGTGGAATGTTAGCCGACCGGGTACTTGGTGAACGTCGTTCAGTTACTATTGGCGGATTACTTATTGGAGCTGGTTTGGTAACGCTCTCTATCAATAATACGATGCTTCCGTTTGTCGTAGGTCTTACGCTTATTGCTGTTGGTAACGGTTTCTTTAAACCAACTGTTGTTGCCATGATAGGCGAATTATATGAACAGGGTGATCCTCGTCGCGATCGTGCTTTCACGCTCTATTATCAACTATTTAATGGTGCTGTTTTTGCTGCTCCAATTATATGTGGTAGTATTGCCGCATTATATGGTTATCGGACAGGTTTTGTTGTTGCAGGTATAGCTGTAATAATAAGTTTAGTTGCTTATTGGATTATGGCTCCATCGATATTAGGTACCGTCGGTAAGCAACCTAAGGCTAAACAACGAAAGAATGATAATATTGAGAAACTGCCACTTACCAAAGATGAAAAAGATCGTATCTCTGTTATTTTTGTCCTTCTCTTTTTTGTTACTTTCTTTTGGGCTGGATATGAACAGGCAGGTAGTTCATTAACAACTTTTACCGATAAGTTTATTGATCGAAATATTATGGGATTTGAAATTCAGACACCGTGGTTTCAAAGTGTAAATCCGTTTTTTGTTTTGATACTGGGCTTCCCATTTTCATTTCTTTGGCTCAAGTTAAGTAAAATAGGTAAAAATCCTTCTACCCCTATAAAAATGGGTGTTGGAATGGTCCTTTTGGGTATTGGTTTTCTTTTTATGTTGGGCGCTGTAGCTCAGTTAAATCACGGTGCAACGAAAGCAAGCATGATTTGGCTTCTATTGGCTTACCTCTTTCACACCTTTGGCGAGTTAATGCTCTCTCCAATCGGACTATCAATGGTGACAAAACTGGCTCCTGTGCACATGGTTTCTATGTTTATGGGTGTATGGTTCCTCAGTACATTTCTGGCTCACCTTATAGGCGGTGTCATAGCCAGTGAAGTAGGCAGTTTTGGTCCGGGTACTATTTTTGGCGGTG
This sequence comes from Bacteroidota bacterium, assembly GCA_013390605.1. Lineage (GTDB taxonomy): Bacteria > Bacteroidota > Bacteroidia > Bacteroidales > Cfx3-03 > Cfx3-03. The sequence continues at coordinate 1,540,928 of JACAUB010000001.1, forward strand.
TGGCATGTTTTGTTATTGCATTAGGGTTTGTAGTATTTATCCTGTCAAGGCGACTATTAAATATGATGCATGGACGC
>JACAUB010000001.1:1541104-1695374 GCA_013390605.1 Bacteroidota bacterium
CTCGCTTTTTATTTATTCACCCATCGCATCCTCGTCGAGTTTCAGGTAGGGCACATAACTGAATATAGCGGCCAGACAATCTTTTGTCAAGATGGAGTCTTCCAATGCATTGTGTGTGTCACCTTCGCGTTCCAGTTCAAAGTATCCTGAGATGGCTTCTAGACTTCGTTTACGGGGCACATCGTATCCATTTGCTGAAAGAATTTTAAACATCAGAAAACTAAGTTGATGCAAATCTAATTGTGTATGCGAAAAGAACCAATCTACTTTCTCCTTTCGATATCCTGCCCTTAGAAAGTTAATGTCGTACATTACACTTTGTCCGCAAATAGCAACATTACGAAATACACTTTGCTTATCGGTCCCTTTATATTTTAAGGTCTCTAAAATCCAGCTTTCAAATTTTTCAATTGCTTCAAAAAGCATTGGGGCGTCCTGGAGGTCAGCCAATGATAGATCATGTATCTTTTGAGAAGGGGCTGAAAAGCTTTCAGTATTTTCAGGATAGACATTAGTGATAAATTGACCAAGTTCTTCCCAATTGTCGTTACATAATACAGCACCTATTTGAATGACCTCATTCCATTCAGGGTCGGGACCACTCATTTCAAGATCAAGAACTAAATAAAACATTGAACGATTATTTTTTAGTGGTACGAATTGGTTTAATAGAATGAGCAATATGTTCAAGATAGACCTCATTCTGATCTAGCCAGCGTTTACGTGCTTTTATGTATAGAGAGACTCTGATTTTACCTGCGTCTTTTACAAACATTCGATATTGGCGGCCTGATAGCTTAAGTCCTTTTATTCCATCATTAAAGATAAAAGTCTCAATTTTATTAAAAACGGTCGAATCAACTTCAGCCAGTACACGTTCATTGTCAGGTGTAATTCTTTCACCATATATTCTAATGTCAGTAAATTTCTTTCCGGTAAAAACATAATAACCATCACCTATCGTGCTTTCATCAATGGCGCGCCACTGGTTTGGAAGCTCAAAGGAGAAATTAAAAGATTGGTTATAAGCGGTCTTAAATCCAGAAATTACAGCGGGTTTATATACTGCCTCCTGATTATCTTTATCCAGCGTTAATACAGTATCAGCATCTGCATTATCAGATGTATCTACTGAAATTGCAGTTGTCTGAATCTTATGTTGAGCAGCAGTTGACTTTTCCGGATGATTGTTGCATGCAGTCAAAACAACGAAACCAGAGATACAAAAAAGAGAAATTATTTTATAGTACATAACTTGACGGTTAGCTGAACAAAGATAATTAGTTTGCTGTTCAAAGTTGTAAATATATTGTTTACTTTTCATCCGTAAATAATTTATTTTTATAGGTTGGATAGAACTCGTTTATTAAATTTGCTACAGTGAATGTGGTTGTAAAACATGCTCGTTTCGTAAATGTTAGTATATATTGTAATTTTAATCACTCAAAAAATCAAACACCATGAAATTTGAATTGCCTAATCTACCGTATGCCGTAGATGCTTTAGAACCTTTTATAAGTCAGCGAACGCTGGAATTCCATTACGGTAAGCATCACCAGACTTATGTGAACAATCTGAATAACCTTGTTGTGGGTACTAAGTTTGAAAATACTGAATTAGAGCATATTGTTAAGGAAGCCCAAGGACCTATTTTTAATAATGCTGCTCAAATATGGAATCACACATTCTATTTTGAAGCCTTTAAACCAAATGGAGGTGGTGAACCTACCGGTGTTTTGCTTGAAAAAATTAATGCTTCTTTTGGCTCTTTTGCCGAATTTAAAGCCAAGTTTGCTGCATCGGCAACAACACTATTTGGATCGGGCTGGGCATGGCTGGTTGAAAAAACAGATGGTACACTTGAAATTGTTCAAACATCAAATGCTGCATGTCCGCTTAGAGATGGTCTAAAACCTTTATTAACCTGTGATGTTTGGGAACATGCTTATTATCTGGATGTACAGAATCGTCGTCCTGATTACGTCACCGCATTCTGGAGTGTAGTAAACTGGGATAAAGTAGCTGAGCGTCTATAATCAACGTGGTTCGAAAATAAATAAAAAAATCCGGTACTTAATGGGGGTACCGGATTTTTTGTTTGTAAGAACAATGATCGTTACATCTTAACTTTAAATACAATTTTTTTCACTTTCACCTGTTCACCATCCATCATATTAGGTCTGTGTGCTTCGGTAGGGAAGAATATAAAGAAAGTTCCGGGTTGAGCATGATAATCTTTACCTGCCGATGTTTCAACAAACATAACATCTTTGGTTTCGTTATAAGGAACAACAACAGTAGATTCTTTGATAGGGGCAATTCCCATCTGCTCTTTTCCTGAAAGTACAATTTGAATATCCAGATATTTTTTATGTGCTTCCCATTTTCCATCAGCTGGAAGTTTAGTTTCATATTCTGAAACAGGTGCGAAGACATTGTCACCATCAATGGTATATTTCGCAACAGGCAGATTTACTAAGTCATTTTTGCTGATAAATTCAAATACTTTTTCCCAATACGCTTTATTTACTGCGTAATGTTTTTTTAACTCCTCAAGATTGATGGTATTGCTGGGTGTTAATTTACATCCTTTAAACCATGATTTTTCAGCAAACCATTCTGCAACAGTTTGTGATGGTTTTTGAGTTTTCTCGGTCATATTGTTATTCTTTTCAGCGCTTAAAGCGCTCGTTAACTGATTATTTGTTACTTCATTTTTTGTAATTCCATTTGTGTTTTTGGCTAAGATGTTTTTGGTTGAAATCGATTGCCCCACAACAGATAAAGAAAAAGTGACAGCTGCAACTAATGCTACAGATGTGAAGATTTTTACAATTGTTTTCTTCTGGTTCATACAGCTATATTTATAATATTGAGACAGTAAAAATACAAATTAAGAGAATTGAAATGTATTGAAGTATTATTATTTTTTTGAATACCTTTTCTTAATACAACGCATAAATGAAAAAGAGTGATACAGTCGAAAATATTTACCTTTGCAAAAAAAAAACTTAATTTCTTTATGCTAATCTTTTTGGTAGGGTATATGGGATGTGGCAAAACTACCTTTGGTCGTCAGTTGGCTGCCGAATTAGGTTGGCAATTTGCAGATTTGGATGAATTAATTGAAGAGCGTTATAAAATCAGCATTTCCGGGTTTTTTGAAAAATATGGCGAAGATAATTTCAGACGTATCGAGAATATGATGCTTCGAGAAGTGCTTTCATGGAAGAATAGTATTATTTCAACGGGTGGTGGAGCACCTTGTTTCTATAACAACATGGAGTTGATGAACAAGTTTGGTGTTACTGTTTTTTTAGATACCTCTATTCCTGTTTTGGTTGAACGACTTATTAGAGGAAAACGAAAGAGACCATTATTAAAGGGTATTGAAGTCGAAGAGCTAAATCTGAAAATCAATAACCATTTATTGCAACGTCGCTTCTATTACGAGCAGGCAAAGTTTAAGTTAGACGATGAACAACAGCTTGTAAACAATATAAAAGAAAAGCTGGGATTATAAGTCCCGGCTTTTCTTTTATAAAAGTTCCATTAGAATTAGCTTACCGCTTCAACAACAGGATTTAAAACACTTAATCTGATAGGCCGTTTCTCTAATAGTACCACATTTTCTACATGGTGTGTATGTGGAAACATATCGACAGGCTGAATTGCCATAACCTGATATGCATCGTTCATCTGTGCGATATCTCTTGCCTGTGTCGCGGGATTGCAGCTAACATAAACTACTTTAGGAGCTCCCGTCAGAATAATCTGGTCAACAACCTTTGGATGCATTCCGGCACGTGGAGGATCTGTAATGATTACATCAGGTGTTCCGTGTTCCGCAATAAATTCAGGAGTCAACACCTTAACCATATCGCCGGCAAAGAAGTTTGTATTTGTAATTGTATTCAACAGTGAGTTTTCTTTCGCATCCTCAATGGCCTCTGGAACATATTCAATACCTATAACTTTCTGCGCGTTACGGGCAATAAAATTCGCAATAGTACCTGTTCCTGTGTATAAATCATATACAACTTCACTTCCGGTTAAACCTGCAAACTGACGAGCGACACTATATAGTTTATGTGCTTGTTCCGAATTTGTTTGGTAAAACGAAATAGGACCTATCTTGAATTTCAACCCCTCCATCTCTTCCATAATAAATGGATCACCTTTAAACTGTTCAATTTCAAGATCTGAAATTGTATCGTTTTTCTTTTCATTTACTACATACATTAAAGAGGTGATCTCTGGAAACTTCTTTTCAATAACCGAAAGCAAGTCATCAATTAATGGTTGATCTCTATATCCAACGACTAATATCGCCATTATATCACCCGTAGAAGATGTTCTGATGATGAGATTTCGCAAGAAACCAGTCCATTGTCGTGCATCATGAAAAGTGAGTTCGTGTTCCAGTGCATACGCTTTAACAGCCAACCTGATGCCATTTGATGGTTCGGGTTGAAGATGGCAAGCTGTTATATCGACCACCTTATCAAAGAAGCCCGGATAATGAAATCCTGCTGCATTTAATGATGCTTGTTCAATGTTGTCTATTCGTTGCTCATCTGTTAACCAGCGTTTACTCGAAAATGTATATTCAAGTTTATTCCGATAATAACGTGTTTTCTCTGATGCGATAATCTCTTTTACTTCAGGAAAATCGAATTTACCTATTCTGGAGAAATGGTCCTGAACCTGTTTCTGCTTGTAAATAAGTTGGTCGGCATAAGCCATATTCTGCCATTTGCATCCTCCACAAACGCCAAAGTGTTCGCAAAAAGGTTTAACTCTTTTTTCAGCATAGTGGTGAAACTTGACAACCTTACCTTCATAGTAATGTCTTTTCTTGGCCACTGCTTTGATATCAACAATGTCGCCCGGAACCACAAAAGGAACAAAAACAACCATATTGTCAACTCTGGCAACGGCTTTACCTTCAGCACCTGCATCCAATATTTCAACATTTTCAAACAGCGGAAGTATTTTGTTTTTACGAGCCATTATTTCTTTTATTAAATTTCATTATTTCTTTTCTCGAAGTGTTTGCTATCGCCCCACTCTCCAAATCCAATTTCATCACCTGCCAGATGAATTCGCGCTTCTAAGCAAGTTTTACACTGTTCTGCTTCTTCATCAATACAAGGTTTGTCTTCATATAAAAGATAACCTTCGCGATATTTTACAGGTGTTAAATTAGGCATGATGATATTTGCACCTGCCTTTAAGGCTTTTTCCCGACCCAGTTTATCAATAGCCTGCATGGCAGTTGTGGCAGCAATATTGATATCTTTCATCATTATACGGAGAATAGCTACCATTTTTAATGAAAGTTGAAAACGGTCTTCTTTTGGCAATAAAAGATGTCTGAAAGCATAAAGTGGAGTGTCTTCGTGTTCAATATAAGGTCCCATTCCACACATGTCGATGTCGAGATCTTTGAAAAAGAGTAGATCTTCAGCCAGATCTGAAACAGTTTGAAAGGGGAGGCCAATCATGACACCGGTTCCAACATTGTAGCCTATATTTCTTAGCGTATGCAATGCATTAATCCTGATTTCATAATCATGCTTTGAATCATGCGGATGTATCTTGTAATATAATTCTCTGTTTGATGTTTCAATGCGGATAAGATAACGGTGGGCTCCCGCTTCAAACCATTCCTTGTAAACCTCTTCACTTTGCTCACCCATTGAAAGCGTGATGCCCAGTTTCCCATCGCTCATGTCTTTAATCTTCTGGAGCAAATCAGTTATTTCGTTTACAAATTTGCGATCACTCCGTTCTCCGCTTTGCAGTACCATTGAGCCATATCCATTGTCAAGTGCATATCGGGCAGCATCCAACACCTCTTGTTCTCCAACCATATAACGATCTACTGAGCGGTTTCCTTTTCGGATACCACAGTAATAACAGTTTTTCGAACAGATATTCGATAACTCAATAAGGCCTCTGAAATAAACTTTCTTACCAACGTACTTTTCTTTTATTTCTGCTGAAAGGGCATAAATCTTTTTGCGGTCAGTTTCATTTGCCTCTAATAACGCAATCAGATCATCTTTCGTGAAGATATCTTTTAAAAGAATTTCATCAATTCGGTTTTTCACAATAAAGTGGTTTGATTTTTGATGTGCAAAGTTACAACGAAAACTGACAGAGAAAGAAAATATGGCATTCATCTAGCCATACATATTTCATTTAAGTCAAATAATTTAGTTTTGCTATTGATTTGCGTATTTTAACGCTGGAAAACAGTAAGATGGATAAATGTATTAATAAAATGTAAAAAAACACAAATTTTAATGTCAGACTTCTTAAAATTATTGCTAAACTTGAAGTTGATTTTGAATATACTATGTGCTTACAAACGAAAATAATAAACAACTGAAATTCAATATTATAAAAAATCATGAATCTACAAACAATGACAAAGGGAAGTATGCTAAAAGGTTTTAGTATGCCAACTATCTACAGACTTTCTACAAAGCTGCTGATGGTTATGCTAGTTATAGCAATGTCGGCTGGGATAACCGGTTGTAACAACCAAAAGAAGATAGCTGCTCGCGAGCGTGCTGCAAAAATTGAACAGGCTAAAGTAAGGCTTCAGGCATTACTTGATGACAAGAGTACACTTACCCTTGATCAGAAATACACTGAATTGAATACGATAAAAGGATGGAATCTAAATGATAAAGATGTTGATAATTTGATTGCTAAGGTTGAAGATAAATTAGCAAAGGATCGCGAAATATTACGTAAACGTGCAGAAGACGAAGTTAGATTACGTGAAGCTGAAGAGCGACGACGACTAGAAGAATCCATGCGTAATGCAGGAAATAATGATCCTCGTTTTATTAAAATAAATGAAGCTTTTAATAGTATTGCTACTGCAACATCAGTAGATGCAGCAAACAAACTGATCATTGAAACACTAAACTTATTCAATACTCCTGATGCTCCTGTTTTAATTGCTATCAGTCAAAACGGTACCGCTAAAGATTATGATCGTCCAACTACTATCAAGCGTTATCTCGAATATTTAAAAGACCAAAAGCGTAACGTAAATCAAATTTCAAATCTGGTTTTTGATGCTAGTGGTAAAATAACAGAACTCGAACTAACCAAAAAATAATCAGGAGCTATGAAGACATTTAAAATTTCAATAATTGCCCTTGCCCTTTTATTAGGATGCGGAACCATATTTGCTCAGGAAACTATTTCACCTGATCGTAAAAAAGCAATAGATAGCCTTGCACTTGAAAAAGTCAGAGACTTAAGCAAGTATATCGCCTTAGTAGGTAGTAAAGAAACACCATGGTCTGAAGCACAACGTGTTATTCAACGTGCTGAAGAACTTTTTATGCCAGGTAGCGAAATGGGTGTATCTTCACTATATCGTCCTGAAATTAGCTATTTTAAAGTTCGCGAATATTTTGAAAGACTAATGCGTTTGAACTATGATAAGGTTTCAATCGATTGGTACAATATTGAGTATGTAAGCGACCTCGAACAACAACCTGATGGTACTTTTGTTGGTGTAATCACAATCTTCCAACGCTTTGAAGGATATAATAAAGAAAAAGGTTTAGTTTATCGCGATACGACTAAAAAAGATATCACAATATATGTAAAACGTAAAGAAACTCAGATTGGTGGTCGTACCATTGGATTCTGGGATGTATTACTTGGCGATATCCGTGTAAAAGAAACCCGTCCGTAAACAATAAAAATTAGGTTAAAGCCGTTGTAGTTATAATCGAAAATTTCGATAATAGCTACAACGGCTTTTCGGTTTTGCAAAAACACCTATCTTCGCTAATATTATATTAACTGCATGAAATTATCTAACCTACGATTAACCGTGTCGCTTAAGCGTTTACCATTTGCTTATATCTTGCTTATATTCACTATTCTTTTTGGGAATAATCCGCTTAAAGCACAGAATAGCTTAGGTGAAAGCAAACTCGATGCATCTACATTTTTTGCTCAAACGAAACAACTTACCCAGTTTTTCCGTCGTTTTAATGGAGAAGAAGATGCAAAAGGAAATAAACTCGACTCGAATAATTTTCAATTTAGAGAAAAACATCTGCGTAAGAATTTTCTTTCCATCCTTTTCGATAAGCAAAATCATTCGATAACTGAAAATCTAAAGAATGATTTTGTAAATGAAGTCCTCGAAGAGAAGAATCCAAAGTTTTTGGATTTTCATACGGGGAATTGGTTCGCCGAGGTCAACGCTGTGTTTTCTTATCAAAATCATCCTGTAAATCTTTTAATATATCTTCAAATAGAGAAGTCTGGTCTTGGTTATAAGTGGGTGATATCCAACGTTTATTTCGACTCCTTCTCTGAATTATTTTCTCATCCCAACACCAGCGATAAGGCAGCATCTTTTTTGCATCCTATGAGTCATGAAATTGATTTTATGAATCTTAGAAAAGCATTTAATGATCCCAAGGATATAGATTATTATGCACCAAATGACTATACTCCAGATTATCTGACCCTATTCTTTGTTGAATTAAAAGGTGGGCATTTAACCTATAAAACAATTAATAGTGTCAAGTTCCATTTCCTTCAGGTAAATGGATGGTATTTCGAAGTAAATGATTTTAACCGTTCCGGATTTAATTCGGGTTGGCTCATTTCTAATCTTTTAAAAGTGAATGAAGAGGAAAAAGCCCGATTACTTAAAATATATGACCATGATTAAAATGAGAGGATTGGGCTGTATTGCCGGCTTTTTACTAATAATGGGTACCTTTACCTTACATGCGCAAGTAAAGCCGGTTAATGCACAGCATCAACCATCTGGTAAAACACAATCAAAATCGCAACCTCCTGCTAAAACACATATAACAGGTCAAGACCAGCCAGCTGGTCAGGTTCAAACAGATACTACACATACCCAACAAGGCACTGTTTCAGCCGAAGACCTGGAAAAATATCGTCAAAGTTCACTCGATCTTATCAACTTTTTAGAAGGAACATTGAATTTCCTTGGCGATCGTAAATCAATCCCTCGAGAAAAAGAGGTCATTATTAATAATAGCTTTTCTAAGATTTTCCTCACACCAAAGGTTCAGGTAGAGGATGATCTTGATGAAAGACGTAAAGTGCCCTTGTATAAAGATGTACAGGCTTATCTCAAAGATATTGACTTTTTCTTTAAAGGGGCAACCTTTAAGTTTAGAGTCGATGAGGTTCAGTATACGGTAAACAGTCCTACCAATCTTTTCTTTAAAATTACAGTTACGCGTCAGTTAAATGGTCGCACAATTGAAGGTGATACGGTTAACTCTACGAAGGTTCGATACGTTGAGGTTAATCTTGACCCTGAACAGAATACCATGAAGATTGCAAGTATCTATACTACCAAAATCAATGAAGAGGAAGAGCTTCAAAGTTGGTGGAATGGAATGCCTGTGATCTGGAAATTTGCTTTGGGTAAAAATATCAAAGTAAATCAAAATACCGATCTATCTCAGGTAATGCAATATTCTGATTCGTTGACACTCCGGAAGGGCGACTCCATTCAACATGTTGCATTTGATACAGCTTTCTTAAAAAAAGAATCCATTTATGGAGCTATCCGGAAACTGGTAAAGTTGCATAATGTAGATCTTACCGGGTTTAAGTCAATAGATAATTTAGATCCCTTGGCTAAATTGACTGATCTACAGAATGTAAATATATCAGGCACGAAAGTTAAAGATCTAACGCCAATACGAAATCTTAACTTTCTGGAGGTGTTAAACATTTCGAATTGTAAAGTCGAAAGTCTCTCTCCTTTACGATATATGCAAAATATAAAAGAGCTTGATGCCTCAAATACAGATATAAAAGATCTGATTCCTATCTCAGCCTATTCTAATCTCGAACGATTAAATGTTAGCGGAAGCAAGGTCGATAGTTTGACTTATCTTTCAGGTTTATCAAACCTTTCAGACCTTCGTTTTAATAATAGTAAGGTCTCCGATCTATCTCCCATAAAGGGACTTCAAAACCTTTCTATTCTTCAACTTTCAGACACTCGGGTAAAAGATATCTCGCCAATTTCCAGTTTAAACAAACTTATCAGGCTCGATATTAAACATACGGAGATTTCCAGTCTTGACTCACTTACGCATCTTACATCACTACAACTATTGTTTTGCGATCAGACACCTATAAATAATCTACGGCCACTTGAAGCATTGCCTGTTTTAAAACGAATCTATTGTGATGAATCAGGAATTAAAAAGCCTGAAGTATCCCGGTTCGGGTTGAAACGTCCCGGAGTATTGGTTGTTTTTGAGTCTGAAGAATTGTTAAAATGGTGGGTAGAGCTTACTACCGAATGGAAAAAGGTTTTCACTTCTTTAGCTGCTATTCCTGCTACTCCTTCTAAAGAAGATCTTCATAGTCTGGTTGTAAAGACGAAAGTTGATATATCGGGTAATCAAAACATACTAAATATTGATCCGGTAGATAAGTTCATAAACCTTCAATCGCTTAACATCGCAGGCACACAGATTATCTCTATTGAGCCGATCAAAGATCTGGTCGATCTGAATAACTTAAACCTTTCTGACACCCGTATTACCAGCATATCTGCTTTACGCAATCTTAAGAATCTTGATGTTCTGAATCTTGATAAACTTCCTATAACATCACTCGATCCAATTTATGGATTATCTAATCTGCGATTAGTTTTGATGGACGGATTACAAGCTCCGGCAGCATTAAAAGATACGCTTCGTCGAAAGATTCCAAATTGTTTAGTCGTATATCAGACTGATTCCTTAACAAGCTGGTGGAACAACCTCTCTCCTGATTGGAAAACTATTTTTGGTTATCCTAATACCATGCCAACCAGAATACAGCTCCATCAGATTCAAAATCTTAAGGAACTTGTTTTTAAAGATAATATACGGATAACGAATCTGATTCCATTGAAAACATTAGATCGGATTCAAAAACTACAGTTTTCGGGGACATCAATTACAGATTTAACCCCATTGATAACTCAAAAAGATCTTTTGGTTTTGAAGTGTCCGAATAATCCTATTCAAGAGCTCGATCCATTAAAGCAATTGACCGGGTTGGTTGAACTTGACATTGAAGGAACACCGGTACGATCTCTTGAAACGTTGGTTAACCTTAAAAGTTTACAGGTTATTTGTGCTGGTGGAACACAAATCAAAACGATCAAATATTTAAAATTGTTAACCAATCTACAACGATTAGAAGTCTTCAATACCCGTGTCGGGAGTCTTTCGTCACTCGAAACCAATAAGACCCTTAAACTATTGCGTTGTTATAATACCAATCTCGGTAAACGAGAAATAGGCCGGTTTAAAGAGGCACATCCAGACTGCGAAGTCGTCTATTATTAATCAGGAAAATCTATAAAGAGGGCAATGAAATTATTTTTCATTCCCCTCTTTTGTTAATCTCATGACCGGTCTGTCTGCAAAGTTTGCACACATTTTACTTCTTGGAATAAGTTTATAGTCTGTTATATTGTCTTTCTGATTCCAAGGAGAGATCGATTAACAACTTTCTTAGATTTCCTCTGGTCAGAATGATGGTTATGGTTTGAAATACCAAAACAGAATTCTCTCCATCTTTTTCGCCTGAAGCTTCATTATTTTTCAATAAAAATAAATCACTATTATTCGGTGTTTTACATTAATATGATACGTAAATATTTTGTATTTTTCCAAATAGTTTACCCCATTAATCAGCACCGCAATGAAAACACGTTCTTTATTATATCTAGCTGTAATAGTGTTACTAGCCGGTTGTTCCGGAAGCAAAATTAAGGTAACAGATACGAATTTCTCAAATGAAGTAGACCGATTACAAAATCTGGTTTTCAAATTCAATGAACCTATTGCCCCTGACTCCCTGTTCGATAAATGGGATACCGTAAATTATATACAGTTTAAGCCGGCATTGAAAGGTCGGTTTAAATGGACCTCTGCTGAAGAGCTTATCTTTTCACCTTCACAGCCATTACCTCCGAGTTCTACATTCGAAGCTTCGTTAACCGGTGAGTTATCAAAGCTTTCAGCATCACATCATAGTGTATCTGATAAAGTGATACAGTTTCATACAGCTTTTCTTGAATTAAAAGAATCCAGTGCCTACTGGGCATATGCTGATGATGGTTCACATCGGATTGAAATCAGAGTAACCTTATCCTTCAACTATGAAGTCGATCCAAACCTGGTAGCTAAGCTATTGACGATAAGTCAGAATGACAGAAAACTGGAGTTACGTTTAATTACCAGTGGCCTTTCAGCCGAGGTGGCTTTTGCAGTGGTTCCCTTCTCTGCAAAGACCGACAAAGCTTTTAATCTGACTCTGAAACTTGCCCCCGGATTACAATGTCCGGGAAGTAATTATAAGTTGACGGAGGGCGTCTCGAAGAGTGTAGAAGTACCCTCGCCTGAAAAGTTCTCCATTGTAAAAGCAGAGCCCGAATTCAATATGGGTGAAGGAGTATTGTCGATCTATACCACTCAACCTGTCGGCGTTAAAGATCTGGCTAAATATATTACCATAACACCTGCCATAAATTACACAACAGAACTATTGCCCAATGGGTTTAAGTTAGTCGGACCTTTCATAGAGGACCAAGCTTATTCACTTCGTATAGCACCTGAATTAAAAAGTGTTTTTGATATTCCACTTAACGACGTTTATGTACAGTCAATACTCTTTACTAATCCTCAGCCGCTCATCACCTTTACAGATAAACAGAGCACTTATTTAACATCCAAAGGAAATCGTAATCTCGGTTTAAAGATTGTAAATGTCCCAAAATTGAAGATCACTGCTTTCAAGATATTCGAAAACAACCTTCAACAATATTTCAAAAATGGAATGGAATATGACTATGCAGATGATGGCGCTGAGAGTCACGAAATGACAGGATATCCTTTGAATGAAGATTATGGTCGTAAGGTGTATGAGAAGGAGATCGATACACGTAAATTGACGGCAAAGGGTAGTATCAGATTGCTGAATATCAACCTTGACGAAATTAATTACAAAGAAAAACTAAAAGGTATTTATCTGTTTAAGGTCGAAAGTGCTGATAAACGTTGGATTCGCGACATTCAACTTGTCTCTGTTTCCGATATCGGGTTAATCGTAAAGCAGGGCGTGAATAAAATTATGGTCTTTGCCAACTCCATCAAAGATGCCAAACCGATGGCCGGCGTTAAAATAGACTTTATCAGCCGTAATAATCAGAAAGTATATAGCGCCCTGACCAATGGAATGGGAGTGGCAGTGCTCGATAATATAGCAACCAAAGCCAAAGGTTTCACTATTGGAATGATCTCAGCAACACTGGGCGACGATTTCAACTTCCTGATGTATGATCGCTCATCCGTAGAGATGTCGCGTTTCGATATTGCCGGTAAACGTACATTCGATCATGGATTGGATGTATTTGTCTACGGTGATCGCGATTTATATCGTCCCGGCGATTCGGTTTATATCAACACGCTTGTTCGGAGTATCGATCTGAAAACAGTTCAGAACATACCCTTAAAAGTAAAGATTGTAGCGCCGAATGGTAAAGCAATGCTCTATGTCCGGCGAAATCTGAATAAACAGGGCGCTACTGAAACACGATTTAGTCTGCCTGCTGATATAATGACCGGTGTCTTTACCATTGAAGTACTTTCGGGCAACGATGTATTGCTGCAAAGCAAAACATTTAAAGTAGAAGATTTTATGCCCGAAAGAATTAGTCTGACTGCTAAAGCGGATAAGCCGGTTTACCAGCCCGGACAGAACCTATTGTTCACCCTAAAAGCAGCTAATCTCTTTGGAACCCCTGCTGCCGATCGTAAATATGAGCTGGAGCTGGTCATGAAAAGAAAAGCCTTTAAGCCCAAAGGATTCGATGATTACGTTTTTAATATCACCGATAAAAATGAAGCACAGATAAATAATCTACTACGTTCTGGAAAGACCAGTGCCGAAGGCGTAGCCAACGAAACAATTCCACTGCCTGCCTTTACCGGCATTGGAATGATCGAAGGGAAACTTTATACCTCGGTGTTTGATGAAAACGGTCGTCCTGTTAATCGGTTGGTCACTTTTGATCTGGCAACGCAAAATGCTTTCTTTGGTATCCGCGACTTTGACAGTTGGGTGAGTACCCAGAATCCGGTTCGCATCGGATTGACAGCTGTAAACGCCAATGGCGAACAGCTCAGAAATGCAAGGACAACTGTAAAGGTCATTCATTATACATGGGAAAATGTGCTCGAAAAAACAGGAACAAGCTATCATTATAACTCTTTGAAACGAGAGAAGGAGATGATGAGTAAAACTATTGACCTGACTGCATCTAACAATCGAATTGATTTCACACCGTATCTTTCAGGTCAGTATGAAGTAAGGGTTTATTCGCCGGGATCCATTTCGTATGTCTCGAAAAGTTTCTATGCTTATCGCTATGGCGATACCCAGTTCTCATCATTCCCTATAGATCGAAAAGGACAGGTTAAGATACAAGCCGATAAGCCAGAATATCATCCAGGCGAAAAAGCCAGGATGCTGATAACAGCTCCCTTCTCCGGACGGTTGCTCGTCACCATTGAACGTGGCGAAGTGATGGAGCAACGCTATATCGACCTAAAAGAGAAAGCCGGTAGTTTTGAATTTACCATCAAAGATGAACACGTACCCAATGTTTATATTTCGGCACTAGCCTTTAGGGCTGCCGACGATCAATCTATTCCTGTCACAGTTGCCCATGGAGCCATTTCTATCAAGGTAAATGCGCCCCGAAACCATTTGACGCTAGGTATTACCGCTCCCGAAAAAGCGGCCTCTAAAACCCAGCAAATCATTAAAATTAAGACACAGCCTAATGCTGAACTTACAATAGCTGCTGTCGATGAAGGAATATTGCAGATGACCGATTATGTTTCTCCCGATCCGTATGCCTGGTATTTTCAGAAAAGGGCACTAGAGGTGGCAACATATGATCTATATGCTGAAATCTTTCCTGAGCTGGCAGCCAAAGTATCATCCTTTGGTGGTGATGCAGCGTTTATGATGGGGAAACGCGCCAACCCATTAACCAACAAGCGTGTAAAGCCATTCGCAATCTGGAGTGGAATTATCAAAGCCGACAGTAGGGGAGAAGCCTCTTTTAAATTAAACATCCCACAGTTCTCAGGAGCTGTCAGAGTTATGGCAGTAGCTTATGATCAGAGCAAGTTTGCTGCTTCCGAAAAGACCATAAAAATTGCCGACGATATCGTAATCAGTAGTGGAGTCCCACGTTTCTTAAGTCCGAACGATCAGTTGAAATGTCCGGTAACCCTGACTAATACCACTGAAAAACCATTGAGTGTATCACTTTCCGTTAAAACAGCAGGTCCGGTAAAACCCGGAAACAATGCCTCGAAAACCATTCAGATTCCTTCGCGGTCAGAACGCTCGGTGGTGATAGATTTGATAGCACTCAACCAGATTGGTACTGCTAAAATCATGATCGAAGTAACAGCAGGGGAAAAGAAATACAACGAGTTGACCGATCTTACCGTTCGTCCGGCAGCAGGATTAACCAAGATCAGTCGCTCAGGTTCTGTCAGGGCCGGTGGTTCTGTAAACGTCAATACCACCGATAAATTTATCCCTTCAACAGTATCGTCGAGTCTGCTGGTCAGTAAATCTCCAATGGTCGCTTTTGCTTCCGACCTGCAACAGCTTCTCGAATACCCCTATGGCTGCATGGAGCAGACCATCTCGGCAGCCTTCCCGTTAATTTATTATGGCGATCTGGTAAAACTACAATTTACAGGTCCGAAGGGACTCCCATTTGTTCCGACAGACGGCATTAGTCTCGCTTTGCATAAAATTGATGCACAACAAATCTTTAATGGCGGCATCTTACTTTGGCCTTCAGCATCTGAAGCCGATTGGTGGTCAACGGTTTATGCAACTCACTTTATGCTTGAAGCTCAACGAAACGGTTATGATGTCAACCCTACTACCTTGGATGGGGCGCTTAAATATCTGGTTCAGAAACTACGACAAAAAGAGATGTTCGAAGATCGGTATATCGATCCGGCAGGACAACTGCAACGCATTGTACGACCCAAACGTGAGATTTTCTATTCTCTATTGGTATTGGCTTTAAATGGTCATCCTGAAATGTCGGCCATGAACTATTATAAATCGAAGATCGGATCACTTACAGTCGACAGCCGGTATATGCTTGCTGCCGCTTATGCATTGGCAGGAGACCGCCAGTCGTATGCATCCGTACTACCTAAATCCTTTACCGGAAAGAGTGTTCGCGAAACAGGTGGTAGTTATGCCTCCGCTGTTCGTGATAGAGCCATCTCTTTATATGCCTTAATCGAAGCCGATAAAACGAATCCTGCTGTTGGTGCATTAACGTTACGTTTAACAGAAGCCATGAAAGCAGAACGTTGGATGTCCACCCAGGATAGAGCTTTTGCGCTTCTTGCCATCGGAAAAGTGCTTAAAGAAAAGAGTAACGAAAAAGTAACAGCCCGGATTCTATTGGGTGAAAACAGTATTGGTGAGTTCACTGAAAAAGATCTCAGGATTAAATCAACATTATTTGGAAAGAGATTGTCTATTTCCGCTTCAGGTAATGGTTCTGTTTATTACTTTTACAATGCCGAAGGGATTGGAAGCAGCGCTCCTGTTGGCAATACCGATAAACAGTTGCAGGTGCGAAAGAGATTTCTCGACCGGACAGGCAGGGAAATCAGTAATCAAAAGTTTACAGTCAACGATTTAGTGGTAATTGAAGTCACGCTCCGTTCTGCAGATCAGGCTGTCGTTAATAATGTAGTGGTTACAGATTTACTACCGGCATGTTTTGAAATAGAGAACCCGAGGATCTCAGCTATTCGCGAATACCAATGGATCAAAGAGGCTTCGATCCCCGATTATATGGATATCAGAGACGACAGGATCTCCTATTTCACGAAAGCTGATGGAACGAAGGAACGCAAATTCTATTACATGGTGAGGGTGGTAAGCAAAGGCATTTTTAATATGGGACCCGTTTCGGCTGATGCCATGTATAGCGGCGACATCTATTCCTATTCGGGAGCTGGAAGTATTACAGTTGAATAAATTTTATATTATGATAAAGCAAAGCATTACAAGTAGATTCGTTTTTTTGTTCATTATTATCTTCCACGTCATTTCGGTCGAAGGGAGAAATCCTATGATGGAATCAAACCAATCAAAAAAAGATTCCTTAAAAAGGGTTGAAAAGACGATCCCTGTTTCTCAAAATCATGCTAAGGCATCAATTGCTCAGACAAAGCCGGGTGCCTCAAATACAGAACTATATATTAGCCTGCTGAAGGGTAAAAATATCGGAGTAGTAGCCAACCAGACATCTGTAATCGGGTCCGTTTCATTGATCGATACTCTGGTTAAAAGTGGCATAACCATCAAAAAGATATTTTGTCCCGAACATGGTTTTCGAGGCACTGCTGATGCCGGCGCTACCGTTAATAATGAAGTTGACAAACTAACCGGGCTCCCGGTTATCTCCCTTTATGGCAAACATTTAAAACCCACCCCGCAAGATCTGGCCGGATTGGATATCGTAGTCTACGATCTTCAGGATGTGGGAGTTCGTTTCTATACCTACATCAGCACATTAACCTATGTAATGGAAGCTTGTGCTTTAAATAACGTTCAACTAATGGTGCTCGACCGTCCCAACCCCAATGGCTTTTATGTAGACGGACCGGTTTTAAAGCCTTCGTTTTCCTCTTTCGTAGGACTTCATCCTATTCCTATTGTCTACGCAATGACCCCCGGCGAGTATGCACAGATGGTAAATGGCGAAGGATGGCTTCCAAATCACATCAAATGTAAGCTACAGGTTATTCCTTTGAAAGGGTGGGATCATAACACCCGATATGCACTGCCTGTAAAACCCTCACCAAACCTTCCCGATATGGATGCTGTCTACATCTATCCTTCGACCTGCCTTTTTGAAGGCACCATCCTTAGTCTGGGACGGGGTACCGAGAAACCTTTTCGCTATATCGGTCATCCCGATTGGCCCGATCATGCCTTCTCTTTCAAGCCGATAGCCACCAAAGGAGCCAGTTTGACCCCTCCATTTAAAGATGTCCGCTGTTATGGTGTCGATTTAAGTGGAAAGGGAACTGCTCTTTCAAATTCCAAATCACCTCAAATCACCCTGGCCGTTTTAATCACTGCCTATAAGCAATTAGGAAAAAAGAGCGGCTTCTTCACCAACTTTTTCGATAAATTAGCCGGAACAGATAACCTACGATTACAGATAGAAAGTGGTAAAACGGAAGACGAGATTCGGTCATCATGGAAAAATGAGATAACACAATTCAAGAAAACCAGGAAGAAATATCTGCTGTATAAAGATTTTGAGAAATCGAGTTCATGGTATCTGTATGATAATTAATCAGATGCAGTTTATATATTTAACAGAATATAGTTGAATCAGGTTTGAAAAGCAAGTCTACTTTTTCGTATATTTGCACACTTTTTTAATCTAACTTATGTTCAGTAAAATCAAGCAATTATCCTGGAAAGTTCTTTTGTTTCGCTCATTTGTTTACGGATTTGCAATCATAGGATTTGGACTTTGTTCTGCCTGGTTAGCTGTAAAGCTAAAGCTTACTAACGATCCTGGCGGTGTAGATGTTAATGATCGGTATTTTCAACATGCTACGCTAACAGATGATCAGCGACATGCATTGCTTTCAGATTCAGCACAGGTTGAATCGCTGAAAAGCCTTACCTATTATAAAATACTTGCATTGGGCGTTTTGCATCCAAAGAATGCCCGGAATATATTAGATTATTACCGGCGTACCGAAGATGTACATACCGTTGAGCACATGCTCGATGCCATGGGGATATATATGACCGATAGTTCAGATTTCCATAAGCGGATCAATGATAATGGAAAGATTTTTACAGAAAAGAAAAACAATACTTCAAACCTCTTTTGGTGGAGCACCGTCGAAGAGTGGCCGGTATTGAAGGTCGCCGTTGCAAAAGATGCAAAAGTAATCGATAGCGTATCCAAAATAACAGGAGCAAATCCACGATTGATCAGTGCTGTTTTGATAGCCGAGCAGATTCGGCTGTTCGATTCGCGAAGAGAAGCCTTTAAGAAATGGATACAACCCCTCAAGATATTATCGAACGAAACCACCTTTTCTTGGGGTGTAACCGGTATTAAAGATTTTACCGCTAAGACCATAGAACATAATCTGATCGATAAAAACTCTCCTTTTTATCTGGGTGCTGCATACGAACACCTGCTCGATTTTAAAACCGATAAACCCGATGTTGAACGTTTTGAACGTATCACCAATACCAAGAACCATTATTATGCCTATCTCTATGCCGCCTTATGCATTAGGCAGATAGAAAACCAATGGATGCGTGCCGGTTACGATCTGACAGACCGCCCGGAAATCATGTCAACCTTGTATAATATTGGATTTGTAGCATCAGTTCCAAAGAAAGATCCACAGGTGGGTGGTTCAACCATTGATATACAGGGAAAGAAATACACCTTTGGTCGTTTGGCCTACGAATATTATTTCTCCGGCGAACTAGCCACAGAGTTTCCTTATCCTAAAATGAAGAAACATCTCCGAACCGCTTCAAAGTTGTAGCATTAGCGACTAGTTGTCCTCCAATGCATTTTTATCAGGCAATGCCGGAAAATGAGCATGTGGCTCCGTTTGATACCAATACACAACAGAGCTGATATCCGATTGTTGCTGTAAATAGCGGCCACCGCTTTTCCAACCCAAATCCTGAATTGTAACGCTCAGATCCTTTTCAAAACGAATCGGATCCATGATATGCCATCTGTATAAGCCAAAACGTTGTTGCGAATTATATAAGCCATCAGGTCGAATCACCTGTGGTAGTCCGGTATATGGAGTACAAAACTCCTTGTATTTTCCTTCAATCTCGAAATCATACGAACCGCAGAAGTAATCTTCTGTTCCGGTGCCGCAGATGGTTGGGAACTTAGTATCACCATCCATGAAAAACTTGATTTCGCCTTCACCCCACCAGCCGGTGTTGTGTACACCCCAGGCCAGATAGGTGCCCACATATTGTCCTTTGCCTTTTATCCCGTCTACAAGCTTGTATAGCGCGTTTTTAGTGGGGTTATTTCTTCTGAACTGAGCATGGAAATAGGCCGCATCTGCAGGCACATCCGTCAGCGTATAATCAACCTGATAGTATAACGTCATACGTTCAGTATTGATGTTTTCCATCGTTATCTTACATTTCTTGCGGAAAGGCATCGCCCAATAGCAGTTAAAAGCACTCCCCGGATTCACGGTTACAGCAAGCGAGTTTAGCGGAGCATATACCCCCCAGCCCATTCCAAAGAAATCGCCCACCGGAACCTCTACCGAAGGTTCCTTTTCACCATCCCAATAAAATCGGAGGATCGAAAAGCGCCAGTTACCCGTTGGTGTCATCCATATATGTTGTATGGCTCCTGAGCCATCAATTTCTGCTAATGTGACCGTCTTACCCGGTTCAATATGGATAAAAGGATTCAGCTTCCATCCCTGACCTAATTCACGACCAGCACCACGGGCATTGCCATTTTCAAGCGTAGCCATTCCCGCTTTGCCAGGTTCTCCGGTATAGTTTTCCGGACTGATCGACCTTGTCTTCGCATCCGACAACCGGTATAAATTACCGATGTTGAGGTTCAATCCATTGAATTTTTCATCTTTCTGCCCAAATGATAACAGGGCAATGACCAAAAACAGAAGGGTAAAACAAAAGGATTTCATGTTGTGAATATTTTATTTGAGTTTGGATTAAAGCGGTTTAAAAGTACAATAATTAAATGGGAATATCCATCTGTTTTAGATACATAAGACCGAAATATTTGGAAGATCACTTTAATTTTAACAGTGAGAAATCAATAATTTCAACAATCTTAGCATTTGAAAAATATAACCTCTTTTCCAAACGATTGAAGTTGTTGTATGGGCAATTTATCATGAATTATAATGTTTACCCTTTATGTTTAGATGTTGAGCTGATACTAAATCTACCCAGACGATAACAAAGATTTTTTCAAGATTATATAAGGGTAGTTGTCAGATATTATATTGGTTTCATCACACCAGTTAGATACCTGACAACTACCCTTGTTTTATTCCTGTTGTAAGGGAATTTCCATCTTCGTGGATGCTGCGTTAGTACTGGATCGAAGATTTGTTGGATTTAGCGTTATTAACATCTGGTATTTATTTAAAAATCCGGACGAGACAATTCCTGACTTTTTCATAGCCAACTTTTCTTGTAATGATCGAAATCATAAAGTGGCACTTCAACTGTTGTTTTTCATTTTGAATTAGAATTTAATTTTTCAATTCTATTCCAATCATTTTCTATAGAATCTACTGTTTTTTTTCTTAATTTAAGTTTAATATTTTCAAGTTTTGAATTATAAAGAATGAATGTATCTAATATTTTATTTGTTTTCATCTCTCTATAAGTCAATTTTGTTGAAATAAAATCATTACATGCTTCAGAATATGCATCTAAATCATTTAGAGCAAAAATAGAATCCTTTTCTATTTTTGTAACATATCCTGAGCTATAAGTTGAAGGTTCTCTGTAAGATTTTATTAAAACATATTTCTTCTTACAGCTACTAAATAACCCAATAATTATAATGGGTATAAGTAAAAATCTAAATAATTTCATAGTTGTGGTTTTTAATGAATCCCAAAAATACGAAAACAACACTATGAAAACCACGTCAAAGCGAACTAATTTACCCAAACATATCTTTCATATTCTTATCAAAAACCTCACCCTTAATATAAACAACATCCTCTCTCTCCAATCCTACGCATGAAATCACGTTTTGCAGCCTGATTACTAAACGTCAACGTCTCATAAGTATCAACCTCGTTCTTAGTTTCAACTCCTTTTTGAGCCTTAATCGCTTGTTTACGCTCCTCACGTTCTTCAGTTTCAGTGATCGAAATTAAAGCGTGGATCTCTTGGATGAAATCTACTTATCAGTGTTTGGCGATTTCGGATCGGTAAGAAACTATCTTCTACGACATTCATAATATGCCTCAAAAAAGCTTTGATAAAAAGTCTATGATGGCTCATAACTACCCGATGCTTTCTCAATGGATCCACCATGCTTTCGCCATGACTCCCCCTTATTAGTGCAATCATGGAGGAAGGATGCCGGACCCACGCCGGACTCACGCCGGACCCAATGGTAGTAATGTCGCTGGTGTATAGTTGTTTAACCTAAATGAAATGAGCAATATTGAAGAACGCAAGATTGTATAATCATGATTATAAATATATTAGAGGTATAAAAATAAGAATTATAACCCAATAGAGATAACAAATGCCTCTCAACTTCTTAAGTGCTTAGCCACTAAAAGCAAAGATCCCCCTACCGTTAAGCAGGAGGATCTTCAAACACATAGTGTAACTGGTTATACTAACTACAGGGGAGGAGTAGGTTTAACGAAGAACAAAATAGCAACGCAAATGATAAACAACCCTAGTATAATATTCACTGTTGCTGCAATTATCAACCCCGAAAACATCAGGATGATAACCATTATCCATACTCCACCCCCCATGTTTCTCATGACTTTTAAATTATGAATTATTTTAATTCTAGGTATTCTTCATTGGATCTGAACCGTCTCTGATACTGTCTAGCTTTATGCTTTCTTCATCTAGTATATTTCATAGTTCAGCTTCTTGTTTTAGTATAAATTAATTCTATTCTTCGTTATCTTCATCAATAGTTGGTTTTCCAAATTCAAGGCTCTACTGTTTAAGTTGAGATTTTAGTTTCAGTGATCGTAATCATAGAGTGGCACTTCAACATAAAGTTAATGCAAAACCTTTGTCAATACTAGCTTGCAGAACAGAAAAAATGTATGCCAAAAGGCCATATTATGCACTACATCGAAAAAAACTATTGACATTTTATTCATCAATAGAATATTTGTTCTAATTTTAATCTCTTTTGGGTAAATTCTATGTCCCTTGGGTCGGATGTTTTTTTGTTCTTGGTTTGATACTCCGTCCGCTTGCGGCGGAGAAGTTCATTGCTGTTACTAGAACGCATTGATGAGCTAATTCATTTTATTTCGTTTGTTTTGATGCTTGAGTAGCTTAAGCAGAAAAAAGAGGTTGCTCCGTTATTCCGAAGCAACCTCTTTATCCTTTAAAAAAGGAATTTCGTAATTTGTTATTTTATTGTTTCTGCTAATTTGATAGCGTTATAGGCGTTTACAATACCTCCGGTGTGGCAAAGTTCTGTCATTGCTACCTGTTCAGTAGTGCCTGGCTTTTTTACTGGTTCATTAATCTTAACTACTGATTCTTCGATAACCCATTTGATCTGCTTTGCAGATAGTTTCGGGAAGTATGACTTTAATACTGCTGATAAACCGGCTACTACTGGAGAGGCCATACTGGTTCCGCTCATCGCTGAATAGGTTTTATTTCCGGGGACTGTAGAATAAATTCGTACACCCGGAGCAAAAACATCGACCATGGTTTTTCCGTAATTTGAGAATGCTGCAATGATTGTTTTCATTGTAGCACCACTTGCACCTACGGTAAGTACGTTTGGTGCTTTTTTATCGCCCTTGATATAACGGGTTGTGGGGAAACTGGGTTCAACGTCAATATCCTTGCTATCGTTGCCGGCTGCTTTTACGATGAGCACGTCTTTTTTAGCTGCATAACGGAAGGCTTTCTCTACCCAGTTTTGTTCGGGCGAAAAGGGCTTTCCAAAACTCATGTTAATGATCTTGGCTCCATGGTCAACGGCATAACGGATAGCTAATGCAATGTCTTTATCGTGCTCGTCGCCATCAGGCACTGCTCTGATCATCATAATCTTTACATTATCTGCTATGCCATTCATCCCTACTCCATTGTTTCGGGCAGCACCTATAATTCCTGCTACGTGTGTGCCATGTCGGTGATCGCCACCCATTACATTGTTATTTCCATAAAAACGATCACTTAAGTCTGCATAGTTGTCGCCAACAATATCATCACGGTAATTCACGATTGGGGTCTCTGGTAGTTTTACCAATGGCTTCAGCGAGTCGATCATGTGTGCGATTTTAATAATGAGCAGGCTGTTTGTAGTATCGGTTTTAGAGACTCTAAACATGGAAATATAGTTACGCTGCGAGATTGCTTTTTGTTCGTCTTTTGTCTGATAAGCCTTTAAGTCGGAAAGGGTGTAGGTGTCTTTGTTCAGCTCTTTTTGAAAAAGCGAATTATATTCGTTGTATAATTTTTGTGCGTTCGTAAGTGCATTGATGTTTCTTTGTTCTTTCGTAGCTTGCAGAACGACTGTTTTGCTTCTTTGCCATACTCGAAATGGTTCACGGTCTTTCTTACTTAGCTGGTCTTCAGAAGAAATATTAGCAAACTTGTCTTTGTATTTGTAATAAACCCTAAGGGATTCTTCTGTGTCTTTTGTTACGTTTTTCGAAGGGTCTTTGCTTCCAATGAAATTCCATCCAAAGATATCTCCTACATAACCATCATTGTCGTTATCCAAACCGTTGACTATTTCGCGGGGATTATGCCAGATAACGGATCTGAGATCTTCATGGAGTGTATCGATTCCTGAGTCGATAATTGCAACCACAACGGGTGTGGACTTTTTGTTTTTGAGTAATTCCGTGTATGCTTTTTCAATACTTATTCCATACACATGGTCTTGTTGAAAATCCATCATGTGCCAGTCGCGTGGTGTAATTGAGACTGGATTTTGTGCATTCAGACTGTAGCCAAATGCAATAAACAGGATTAGAATCAGTGCGGTGATTTTTCTTTTCATAGTTGTATATTTAAGTTGGGTTTAAGGGTTATCGGTTTTGTGTAAAATTATACTTTTTCTTATAATTTTTAGCTTATTGGATTGCTTTTTTGAACGGTTGTTATGATTAGCCATTTGATTGTTTCTTTATACAAGTATATTTTGGGCTTCAGTTAAAATGAACATGATATGCCATTCTCTTTTCTGAACTTTTTATTGACCTTGTTGTTAGCCTTTAATATTCATTTAAAATCATTCGCACAATGAAAAATATAATAATGTTTTCGCTTTTAATATTTCTTTCTATGGGCACAATCAGTTCAAGTTTTGGTGGAAAAGCTCCTACTTCAAAAATCAAAGAAGAGAATGTGACTTATATGGTGGGTAGTACGGTTTTTAAGGGTGTGATTGTATATGACCAAAATCAGAAGGGAAAACGTCCAGCGGTATTAGTGGTTCATGAATGGTGGGGTTTGACGGATTATCCTATTATGCGAGCACGAAAATTAGCTGAGCTTGGTTATATTGCGATGGCTGTTGATATGTATGGCAATGGAAAAATAGCTGCTAACCCTACTGAAGCACAAGAATTGGCTACACCTTTTTATAAGGATCCTCAACTATCGAAAATCCGTTTAGATGCTGCACTAGCTAAGCTTAAAGAGTTCAAACAAACTGATAGCCATAATATTTTTGCTATTGGATATTGTTTTGGTGGTTCTGTTGTTTTGAATTCAGCTAAACTGGGTGCCAATTTAAAGGGGGTAGTGAGTTTTCATGGGGGACTTGCTGGTGTTCCTGCAAATAAAGATCTGCTGAAAGCAAAGATTCTTGTTTGTCATGGTGGTATTGATAAGTTTGTTTCTGAAAATGATATAAATGCATTTGAGCATCAGCTGGATTCAATAAAGGCTGATTATAAATTTGTCGTTTATGCAAATGCTACACATGCCTTCACTAATCCGGATGCAACAAAAATTGGCTTGAAGTTCAGTATGCCAATTGCTTATAATGAAAAAGCAGATATCGATTCATGGAACGATATGAAAGACTTTTTCAATAGGGTTTTAAATAAATAGGATGATGATTTGTTCTGGGTGAGATTATAAATCAATTTGTATAATTTCTTTTAATGAATAAAGCCCGAATCTCAATTCTATATATGCTACTCCCCATTCTTTAGACCATTAAATGGGGGGAGCATAGTATAATTTCTAACCTTTTAAAATAGAAGAAAGACTTATTATGCAGAGATTGATTGATGCATAGAATTATTCCATAGTAAGTTTAAAAGAATGAATAATTTATAAACCGATTAACCATGATTTGAATTGTGCAGCTTTTTCACGACTGATAATGATGTTGTCTGGTGTTTTCAAGGTAAGGTGAACTAATAACCGGTTATTAAAATATAGCTCGGCATTCGAAATAAATTTTTTTTGAATAATAAACTGGCGATTTGCCCTGAAAAACAGATGCGCAGGTAATCTACGCTCAATTTCGTCCATTGTCTCCTCCAATACATATTTGTTTCTATCGATGACTGCATAGACGATCTGATTTTGTGTATAGAAATAGGCAGTTGTTTCGCAGGATAATGGAATAAGTTTCTCGCCTTGAAATGATATAAAACTGGGTATATTAGGTTGCTGAAACTGCCTTATGAGATTTTGGATATCATATAATTGACCTTGAGAATATTGTTTTTTTGTTAGTTCGAATTTTTTAAGAGCACTCTTTAACTCATCTTTTTGAATGGGTTTCAATAAATAATCAACCCCATTGAGTTTAAAGGCACGCAAGGCATATTCATCGTAGGCTGTTGTAAATATTATCGGAATACTCACTTGAAGTCTTTCGAATATTTCAAAAGATAATCCATCAGACAATTGGATATCTGAAAATACTAAATCGATTTCATCTAGTGAATGTGTTTGAAACCATTGATTTGCATCGTAAACAGATTCTAGTTCTGCACTAATTTCAATTTCATTATTTACTTCTTGTAATATTTTTTTAAATTTTCGAAGCGCGATGCCTTCGTCTTCAATCAATATAACTCTCACGTTATTATTATTTTATTAATGGCACACTCACAGAAAATATTTTGTCGGATTGATCAACGATGATGGATTTCCCTGAAAGAAGCTCACTTCGTTGATTTAGGTTTTTAAGTCCGATGCCTGTGCTATTACTGCTTTTTTGCAGTGCTAATGTATTGGATATTTTCAGATAATCGTTTTGAATTTCAATAACGATCTGAACCGGAAATTGTCGGTTTATCTTATTATGCTTTATGACATTTTCGATTAAAAACTGTGTACAGAGTGTTGGTATTTTGGCATTTATGTCGTGCGGCACATTGAAAGCGATGATTAACTTATCTTCAAATCTCATTTTTAAAAGATAAATATAGTCTTCAGCAAAATTCAATTCTTCTGTTAGCAATACTTTGTTGTTTTCCTGCATTTTCAATACATATCGGAAGACCCTAGAAAGTTTATCGATAAAAACCTCACTTTTTTCGGGGCTTTCTTGTACTAATCCACTCAATGTATTTAGTGTATTGAAGAAAAAGTGAGGATTGATTTGTTGCATGAGTCCTGTAACTTGACTGCTCAAATGCTTATTCTGTAGTTCGGTATATGCATTTTTGATTTCTTGGTTTTCGATATTTTTTTTATAAAATTTAACAGCAAAAAAGCTCATCAATAATATTGTAAAATTGCGAACAAATTCATCTCTTACATAAAAACCAACAGGTATATGTGTTGCAAATTTCCAGATAGGACGATGAATACAAATACTTACCAGGCTAATCAGAAAAAGAAATAACAAATTATAAGTAATTTTCTGAGACATAGCTATTTTACTCCATTTTATATTTAACCAGAAGCTGGAATAAAAAATTACAATTACCAATAAGAAGAGTACACTTACATCCATTAATCTTAAGATGAAATTTTTTTCACCTAATTGATCCATTGCTATTAATAAAGGAATTAGGGTAAGTAATAAACTGCCTGTCAATGAATAAAGAAAAATGTATTTTTTGTCTGGGAAAAGATTTTCCATAAACAATCTGTTTAAATTAAGATGGGGCAGAATAAAATATTTTGCCCCATAAAAATACAAATAACAATGCTATTTTAAATAGCTATTCAAGAAAGAAATTACCTTCGCGTAATTAGCAGTCGTTGTAAACAGACTTCCTCCATGAGCAGCACCTGCAATTAATTCAAAACTAACTGTTGATGATCCTTTTACAGTAACTAATGCATTGTAGAAATTTTTACTTTGTGTGTAAGGAATATTTCTATCAAGATCGCCTACTTGAATAAAGAATGCAGCATCATCAGAAGTGATATAGGTTGTTGGATTTGCTTTTGCAACCTGGGTCGGAATTGTTTGTACAGCAGCCCCCATCATCAGTGATTCAGGTGAATTCGCTGCATTAGTTGAGATTGTAAATCCGAGTGCAGATGCTTCTGCATCCATTGTTAGAAAGTTAATCGGACCAAACCAATCGACAGAAGCCAATACTTTTGAAGAAAAAGTGCTATTTCCTAATTCTGCTCCTTCTAATTCAGAAATACCACCTGAAGTTCCTAAAAGAGCCGAAAGATTTCCGCCTGCCGAACCACCCCAAGAAGCAATTTTATCAGGATTCAATTTATACTTTGTTGAATTTGCCCGCAAAAAACGAACAGCTGCTTTACAATCTTGAATTTGGGCAGGAAATTGTGCTTCACCACTTAAACGATAATTAACAGATACAGCTGCATATCCATTTGCTACTAATACAGCTGCATCAGCTGCTTCATCACTCTTATCACCCATTAAAAAAGCCCCTCCATGAATTAATACTACAACCGGAAATGGTCCTGAACCAGAGGGTAGATAAATATCCATTTTTTCAGCAGATGAAGTTGCAGCATAAACGATATTTGTATAGGTTGTACCAGTAGCTGTTGTCGTTGTAGTGGGTGTACTTGTATCTGTGGCTGTTGTTGAGTCGATGTTTTTTGCACAAGAGTTAACTAAAACCAGGCAGCCAAAGACCAGAATTAATGATATTTTCTTCATGTTTATGGATTTTTAAGTGAATGACAATGCAATGTTAGGTAGTTTACTTTTTCTGATCTTTTTTAAAAACATGGAGTGTAATTATTAGGCAATGAAACGAAGTAAACACTATATGAAACGTTTTTGAGGATCATTAATACAAGTAATAGGCAAATAGTTTTATAGATATTATTATCAAAAAAAATGGAGTAAATAAAAATTTACTCCATAATCCCCCTTATTTTAAATACTTATTTAAAAATGCAATTAGCTTATTCATATTAGATATTGAAGAAAATTGAGGTCCTCCATGCCCTGCTCCTTTTAGCAATTCAAAATCAACATTTGCACTTCCCTTTACGGCAACTAATGCATTGTAAAAATTTTTGCTTTGTGTATACGGAATATTTCTATCTGTATCTCCAACCTGAATAAGAAATGCAGCATCATCTTTGGTAATATATGTTGTAGGATTTGCTTTAGCAACCAGATCAGGAATGGTTTGAACAGCAGCACCCATTAGCTTTGATTCAGGCGATCGCTCTGAATTTGTACCAATAGTAAAGCCAAGCGTAGCTGCTTCAGCATCCATTGTTAAAAAGTTAATTGGACCAAACCAATCAACCGAGGCTGTTACCCTCGAGGAAAAAGAACTATTTCCTAATTCTGACCCTTCAAGTTCAGGAATATCTCCTGATGTACCCAACAGAGCAGATAGATTTCCGCCTGCAGATGCACCCCATGAAGCAATCTTATCAGGATTTAATTTATACTTTGTTGCGTTTGCCCTCAAAAAACGAATAGCGGCTTTACAGTCTTGAATCTGAGCCGGGAATCGGGCTTCTTCGCTCAGCCTATAGTTGATAGAGACTGCTGCAAAACCATTTTTTACTAATGTTTCAGCATCACGTGACTCGTGGTTTTTATCACCAAACATAAAAGCACCGCCATGTATTATTACTACAACAGGGAAAGGTCCCTCTCCTAGAGGTAAATAGATGTCTAATTTTTGAGTAGCTGATTTAGTAGCATATGCAACATCGGAATAAGTGGCATTTGAGGACGTCCCTAGAAAATCTCTTTGAGAGTATAGTTGAAAAAAAAGAAGACAACTAAATACATAAATTAACGATATCGTTTTCATATTAATTTTTTTGGATGAATAATATTGCAATGATAGCTGACTTACTGCTTCGGATTAAAGAAAAGATAGTGAAGTGTCATAATTTGCATTTAAAACCATTTAAATATAAAATGAAGTGTTTTACGATTTCAATATGTGAGTTAAGTCTCTTGATAAAAAGGGTTACTTTTTATTATAGTGTTGGTAAAAAGCCTCTTTGAAGAAAAGTAACCTTAAAATACAGAAGAAATAATCTGTATTACCACACACCATTATGGAATTTAATCCTCAAACATGGGGCGCAGATACTATTTTATTCTAATTGTAATCTAGTTTCTGTGTAAATACAATTTTGTTAGTTACTGCATCGAGTTGAGTATGTGGAATTCTTTTCGCACCTAAAAAAGCCTTCAATATACTTTACTTTTATTGAGGAGATTTTTGAAACTGGGTGCCTGATAGTATATTTGTAGATGTTATAAGACAAAAGAGAAATTCTTCGGGCAGTGTTACAGTGCAGATTGTTTCAAAATCATTGGAGAAATACAACCTTGTTGAAAATTACAAAAATCTTTGGCATATAGAAAAAACCTTTAGAATATCAAAAGCGGATCCAATAATATGACCGAATTACTACAGACTCAGAAAAAGAAGAGATGCTTATATATGTATTCCATTCACGGTATATTGCATTTATTATGGAATGGGAAGGGGCTCTACAAAGAAAAATAAAGAAATTCGCAGAACTAACCATAATATCTATCAAATCAAATACGTACTTCCATAATCTAACCACATCAGATCAATATTGTTGAAAATGGATGATTAAAAGTGGAATTATTCCAAATTGTCATCAAAGATTTCTATGGTGTCTCAAAACTGAAAACAAAAATAAAGCCCGAATCTCAATTCTATGAAAGAGATCCGGGCTTTTGATGTTTGTTATTGTGGTTGTAAGGGGTCTTTGTTTTATCTTAGTGCTACAGGCTTATTGTCCTTGAAGTCATCGTAAAGCGGTTGTAACGGAGTTACATCTTCATTGGTATTATTGGCTACAGTGATTGCAAAGATTTTGATATTCTCATTCTTTGGAAGGGTTACACTTTTAGCACCTTTAGGAAGATTGATCTCGTATTTGTAGAGGTAGCTATACTGATAGGCTTCGTTAGCTTTTGCCGAATGACAATGTGATGCATACCATGCAATATTATCAAGTTTGCTGAATGCGTTTGTAATTTCAGTCACTTTTTGATTGTTTTCGGTTAGCTTACGCCCGTAGTGCTGTCCTACAAATCCGGTCCAATCCTGAACGCCAAGTTGTACGATCTGCTTTCCTACTTTCAATTCACCTTGTGTGTCTTTAGTTGCTGCAGCTAAGATGTAAAGTTTGTTATAATCGCCAGCTGGAAGGGCTATTGTCTGACCTTTTGCTGCTACTATATTCTTAGCTCCATCAGTTGTACTTCCCATTTTGAAGTTGATGTCTTCACTTGTAATTTCAGCAGGAACGAGTTCTGCAGGTAGTGTTAATCCGTTTGCCATGTTTCCATCAGCTCTGTTGTTATCTGAGCTGATCGCATCCTGGTTGAAAGGAAGTGTTACACTTTTTTGTTCTGGTTTTGCAAGTGCTACTGTAGCCTTTTCAAACTTAACTGCAAAGCTGCGGATTAAGAACTTGGTCATATCGAAGTTGAGGGTTCCATTAGCGAAATCAGCATCGCCAATCTTTTTCTCTTGTCCGTTTACTTCATAAGCATCAACAATTTTACCAGGGAAGCTAACAGAAACACCGTTTGCATTTTTACCATATAGCTCGTTTACACGGACAATATAGTAATCGCTCTCTTCGGCTTTCTTAAATGCCATGATGTCTACTTTGTTTGTGTTTAGCTTAACCATTGAGAGTTCTTTACCAATGGCTCCGTCGTGTTTAGCTGTTTCGAAACCAATCATTGGCGCATTGATAAAGCTGCCTTGCCATGGTGTCATTGCATGTACCCAGTCGCCTACGTGTGCATAGATGGCGTATTTGAAATCATGGATTCCCCAGTCTTGTGAACCTTGATAAACAAAATCCTTTGCTTTTGGGGTATACATAAGCGTTAGACGCAGTGTGTTATTATCAGGCTTGTCTGATCCATATTTACAATCTTCTAAAATAGAAACACCATAATTGTTAGGTCTATCGGTAAGATCGATCCATTGACGTCCGGGGACTTCAAACTTAACCTCGTTGTTGTTTGTACGTTGAATGGCAGCAGTATTCAATCCGTAAGTAGCATACTCATTATTAACAGTGGTTGGGAAAGCAGCTTTTAAACTTACTTCTTTTGACTGCCAGTCAATTTTATTGCTTACTTCAATTCGTTTACCAGCTTCGCCGGTAGCAAGACTGATGATTTGTGTGATTTCTGAATTCAGTCCTTTTTTAGTAACTGCTAATGCTACACGTACGGGTCCTTGTTCAACAATTTTAACGCTGACTTCTTTATTCATGAAGTCAATCGGAGGATTCTTACGGTCTTTCCAATCCATGTTCCAAGCTGGCCATTCGTTTGGATTTTCTTTTAAGAACTCTAGTGAAGCTGGTTTTGCCAGTACTTCTTTTAATGCTGTTTTGTCGAAGATGCTTGCGATATCGCCATTAGCATCGATCTTTATTTTGAAGTAGCTGTTTTCTAAGGTTTGGTTTGTAGCTTCCAGATCTGAACCAGTAGCTTTTTCTTTGGATTCGCGTACATCGAAAACTGAAAGTCCTGCTGAAGGTAGCTTGGCTAAAAAGATTACGGTTACCTTGTTTCCTTTTGTAGCAATGATTTGTGAAGGGACAACGTTTCCGTTTTTATCAAACACCTTAACATTGGCAGGTAGTTTTGCATAAGTAAGTTCAGTTGTAACTACGTCTTCACGATCGATGGCTACAGGATTATAAACTACTACGGCTTTTCCTTCTACTTGTGTATTTAGTCCGTGAGCAATAGCGCTAACTGAGTTCTTTACAACTTCGGAGAAGCCATTCATGGCAATGAATTCATCATTCCATGCGTAAGTATAAGCTTTAACAGTACTTGTGCCGGGAAGGATATCGTGGAACTGACTGCCTAATACAAGATCCCATGAATTATTGATTTTATTCAAAGGATATGCAGCTCCACCAAACCAATCGGCTATAGAAGCTAATTGTTCAGCCGACTTAGCCAGTTGTTCGTTCTTTCTGTTCGCACGTTTCATAAATGATGCAGAGGTCATAGAACCTGCACTATGTTCGGTTAGCAGTAAATCACCTGCAAAAGTTGGTAACTTATCACGAAGCGCTGGTGTAATATCTTTGAAAATCTGATCGGAAGGAGTTAAGACTACTTTGAAATTGCTGTCGTCATGTCTAACACTATTTACAGCATTTTTAACATCTTTCTCTCTCGGAGCTCCTCCGATATCACCGGTACCATAGTAACGGAAGTCGAAACCAATGCCATATTTTCTGACATTGCTGTTCATTCGTTCGGCCCATTCTTTGTCTTTATCTAATCTATCGACAACGCTACTAGTATAACTGGTTGCATTTAATGCTGCCAGTAAACCTTTTCCATCAGGACCTTCCCATACGCCTACATTGAAAGGAACGCCATTTGTAGAGCGCCATGTGAGTTTTTGGGTAGAGAAACCTAATAGGCCTGCATGACCCCAAACAGAAGGCATGGTGGCTACGAATCCAAAACAGTCGGGAAGCATATAGTCATAGCTCTCTTTGTTAAACTCTCTTTTGAAAAAGAGGTTTCCATAAAGAACCTGGCGAAGAACTGATTCGGATGAAGAGATGTTAACTTCGCCTTCGTCAACTGAAGAACCTGAAACAAACCAACGTCCTTGTTTGATATAGTCGCTTACTTTTTTATATGAGGCCGGATAGTACTCTTTCATCATATTATATCGACGTGATCCGGTAAAGTTGAATACATAATCAGGGTATTTTTCGAGGAGTTTAAAGTTGTCCTCCATGGTGTTTTTGATGTATTCATTAATGGTGGTAGGGTATTCCCAATTCCATTCGGTGTCGAGGTGGGCATAACCAATGGTGTACAATACTTTATCTTTTGAGATATCGTATTTTTCTCTTTTATCTATTTGCTGAGCAAATAGTAAAACAGGCAATAAAACTCCTCCAATGAGGAGAAGATAAAAACGATTTTTCATAGTGATTATTTATTTTTTAGTTGGGGGTTTCGAAGGAATATCCTTTTAATGGAGGGGTATTTAGTTTTATATGTATTAATCATAAGATGAAAGCCTGATGTTGATTAATAAGGTGATAAAATTACATTTTTTATATGTACGAACAAACTTGAGCCAGAATAAATTAATTCATTTGGAGCGGTTTCAGCGTATCGTTTGATTTTTTTAATAAAGTACATAACCCTAAAAATGACTGATGTGAAGTGTCGATATGCATTTATCTTTTGTCATTTCGTGCTTTAATATGGATTGTACGGTGATCTACAGTATATTCAAAAGGCGTAGTATAGCGCATTGCATTTAACGCCTGTTCGATTGTTTCATTTTCAAAGATCCCTCTAAACCTGTACTTTTGAACTTCGGGTGATTCAAAAACAATTTTAATATCATACCATCTTTCGAGCATGTGTGATACAGATTCAAATGTTTCATCTTTAAAGATTAGCTTTTGATCTTTCCATGCAATCTGTTTTTCAAGATTGGTTTCTGCATACAGAAATACATTCTCTGGTGTAATGGTAGCAATACGGGAAACGCTGGGTTGTGTTATTACTTTTTGATTAATGGGTGTTGATTTTGATTCAACTTCTTTTGTTTCAGCTATTGAGTCTGATTTGTAGATTACAGCTCTTTGATTAGGCTTAAGAAATAACGGAGTTGTATTTTCATTACTAGATATTTTTTGAATACTGAGTGATCCGGTTACAAGTGTTGTTTCGATGGTGTTTTCATCAGAATAGCTTTTAACATTGAATTCTGTTCCGAAGACTTTTATATCAACATTTGCAATATGAACAATGAATTGATGGCGCTTATCTTTATGTACTTTAAAATAGGCTTCACCGATTAACTTAACATCACGTGTAGCATTTCCAAAATCGGTAGCATAGGTTAATGTGCTTTCTGAGTTAAGCCAAACCTCGGTTCCATCGGGAAGAAATACTTTCGATTTTTGTCCTTTTCCTACTACTGTTTTGCAAATACCAGAAGGTCCATTTTTTAAATAGTATTTGGAGAGCAGTACTCCTCCAAAGCCACTGATGGTAATTAGTAATGCTATTACTGCAGCAATTCTGGCTATGTTATTAAAAGAAGAGGGTAATAAAGACTGAAACGCTAATTGCAGACGACTTTGACGGTCGATGGACTGCATAAACCTTTTATAGTCCTGCGCTTTTGTTGAAGATTGTGTCTTATTGGCTTTTGATAGTAACCGGATAATATTGGATGCTTTTTCGCCACTGATCACTTGCTCCGGGTGCCGAATAAAATAATTTTCCCACAATTCTTTATCATAGGAGTTCGTTTCCAGCGCATATGCCTGAAATGATGGGTTAAGTACAAACTCTTCAATAGAATAAGTTTCGTGGTTTTCCATGTTAAATTAAATTTGAGCAGACGTAATAGTGTAACTTTATGCTCATATAGATACACGTTAAAATTACTGTTTTATACTCTATTTTTTTAAGAAAAAGTATAAAAAAACAGACAAGTTAAAAAGATAAAATAGCTAAAGATAAATGGGTATGTATCTTTAACTATTTCAATATTTCATGTAAATACAAATAGTTAAATTCTCATCGTTTGATATTTTTTCTTAAAAATTTTATTTTTTTGAAAGCGATTGAAAACTTTGAGGTTTTAAGATTAAAAAAAAGAAGAGAGACTGGCTGTTATAATTAAATAGTCTCTCTTCTTTTTTGATTATTTTATTACCAATTAGGACTTTGTATTAACGAAGGACAGTTTGTGGTCTCGCTCGAAACTAAAGGCCAGAAATAGTTCTTAGATGTAAAGACTCTGTCTTCTAATTTGAAACGCTGCATCTTATAATTTACACCATTAACAACCATTGTTCCGCTTGGATCTGCTACAGCTTTTATTCCATGCACGACTCTTTGTGTTCTGGCGTATGGCCATACATTTTCAGGTGTCGAGGATGCTTTTGCTGCTGCTTCCTGAGCCAATTCAACATCTGAATCGGGTTCTAAATTCCAACGAGAATAGAAGTAGCGTTTGTTTTCATAGAAAAATTCAACACGACGTTCTCTTTGAATATATTTATGCAATGCCTGTGCATTTAATCCGGGAGGAACCGGAGCCATGAATGAGCGTGAACGTAAGTTGTTTAGAACAGTATATATTTCCTGGCTGGGACCACTAAACTTATTCATTGCTTCGCAATAGATTAATTGAATTTCAGGAAGACGAATCATTGGAAAATGCAAAGGCCAGCCACCGCTTCTTTTCCAATCTTCATGAAAGAATTTACGTAAGTAATAACCGGTAGATGTGGCATTACTTGCTCCCAATTTATCAGGTCCGTTTGCAATATCAATAACTTTATTTTGATAAGTACATCCATGATACATCACATCTGAATAGAAACGTGGATCGCGATTTTCATAAGGTCTATTTTCATCAAAACCTTTTGCTTTTGCTTGTGGATCATAAGTTGCATATCCATAACCGTCGTTACCGATGAATTCATATTCATCAACTTGTTCTTGAAGTGGTTGTAAACGAGCTGCACCACCACAAGTTGGTGGAATATGGTCACCTTGCCATGATTCAGCTTTATTATTAGGCATTACTAGGATCCACTCCGATTGAATAGCAACCGGATCAATGTATATCTGCTTGATCCTGGCATATACCTTATTATTACTTTCAGCCTGAAAATTGGAACCTTGTCCCATATACAGGCTAAAACGTGGTGTTCCATTATTTTGAAGATCCATTACTGCTTTGGCGGCATCGGCTGCTAGTTTCCATTTATTTGCGTCATATGCGCTATAGGTTTCTTTGCCAACACGGGTATCAATACCAGGAAGTTTTCCACCGTTATACATTGGACTGGCATTCATGTATAAAAGAATTGCTTTTAATGCTAAAGCTGCACCTTTATCTGCTCTACCAAATTCAATATCCTGATGACGTACTGGTAAATTCGTTGCAGCAAAATCAAGATCTGCAATCATCTTTTTAAGTGTTTCCGGCCATGATTGACGTACAAATTTTACATTGCCTGCTAGATCTGCCACATAGTCCATATAGACAATATCGCCATACCAACGAGCAACCAGGAAATGAAGATATGCACGAATGAAATGAGCCTCTGCTATACGGTTTTTCAAGTCGCCAGGTTGGAGTGGATTATCAGGCGATTTGTATTTTTCTACTCCGGTAAGAAATACATTCACCTTACGAATTGAATTGTAGAAATCATTCCAATACATTCCATTGGCTTTGCTTGGCATACCGATAGAGGGGCCGAAACTTCCAAAGTTAAATTGGTCGGGGATAGCTTGTTCTACTTTTGTTCCTTTGCACTCGTCAGTAATACCTGATATGGAGAAATCCTGGAGGCCAACAATTCCGCGATCGCGATCACGCATATCCATATATAATTTGTTTGCCATACCATTAACCTTATCCCAATTAGAAAAGGCAACTTCTTCAGTTACCTGATTATCAGGGGCTCTATCTAGTACCTTTCCACACGACATAAATAGAAATACAAAACTGAGTAAGGCTGTAAACGAAAAATATTTTCTGTTTTTCATGATTTAGTCAATTAAAATGTTACATCAACACCAAAACTTATAACTCGTTGAATAGGATACCAGTCACCTCCTGTATTTGTTTCAGGATCAACATCGTATTTCTTCAATTTATCCCATGTTAAAAGGTTTAGACCTTGAACATAAAAGCGGGTCTTTGAAAATCCAATTTTTCTCAAAGCATTAGGCGATATGGAATAACCAATTTCCATGCTCTTTAATCGAATGTAAGAAGCATCGGCAAGAAAAAGTGAGCTTTGTGAGTTTTTGTTATTTGGATAAGGGCCATAATGTAATGCTGGATAAGATGCCGTTGCAGCTGTTGCAGGAGTCCAACGATTTAAATGTAGGTCTTTAACCCTACCTATAATATCTTGTCCGTATGTTGGAAAATCCCATGCAGCAGCATCCGTTAGTTCAATACTGCAAAGTGTAGCTCCTTGGAATAATAAACTGAGGTCA
Source organism: Bacteroidota bacterium (assembly GCA_013390605.1). Classification (GTDB taxonomy): domain Bacteria; phylum Bacteroidota; class Bacteroidia; order Bacteroidales; family Cfx3-03; genus Cfx3-03. The sequence goes on from JACAUB010000001.1 coordinate 1,579,455, forward strand.
AATCCTTTATAAGAAATTCCCATGGGGATACCAAACTGGATTTCAGGATTACGAGGATTGCCCATGGCGATTCTATCTTCCTGATCGGTGATTTTGCCATCACCATTTTGATCTTTATAGACACAATCTCCAGGAATTAATTTTCCCCATGGTTGATAAACTGCAGCATTTAATTTGTCAGCTTCTGCCTGATCTTTTACAAAATGATCAAACTGATACACAAATTGTTCACCAATACGTTTGCCGGTACGGGCTGCATAAGGAACAGGTTTGCCATCAGGAGCAATCCGATCTATTTCGTTCATGAATTTTATTTTATTACGAGCAAACGAAAAGTTAGGCCTGATATAATAACTGAAATCCTTTCCTATGTTATCATTCCATCCAATTTCCAAATCGATACCTTTATTGTCTACAATTCCAAGATTTAACTGTGGTGAGTTTTGTCCTACAACAGCAGATAAACTTTTCACTCCGTTATCTCCAGGTTGTGTTAAGATATCATAACGATGTTCAAAGAAAACATCGGCTGTAAAACTCAATCTGTTATTTAATATTTTGGTTTCTATACCTGCATTATATTTCTTCGACTTTTCCCATGTTAATGCTGGATTAGCAAGACTCCCTTCGTATACATTTGCAGGAGCACTTGAATTTTGTGTTGTGCCGAAGTTATAGCTGTTACCATCTACAGTGAAAAATTGGAGGAATCCAAATCTATTTCCCGGAAGTTGATCGCTTCCTACAAGTCCAAAAGATCCTCTTATTTTTAGATAATCAATGAACGAATTGTTTTTCAGAAAGCTTTCGTTACTGGCAACCCAGCCTAGGGCTACGGCAGGAAATAATCCATATCGATGCCCTTTTGCAAAGTTCTCAGAACCATTGTACGCTGTATTTACTTCAAAAAGATATTTTTCAGCATAGTTATACGTTGCGCGGAAAGCTGTTCCCTGCGTAGCATAAGGAACATCATTTTGGTATGTGCGGGTTGATTGACGGATTAATAAAAGTGCTGAGATGTTGTTTTGTCCGAATGATCTGGCATAATTTAAGGATGCCTGTACATCATTTTTTCTTTGTGGAGGAGGCGTTGACGCATTATAACCATTGTTCATGGAGTTATTATCTGTACGACGTGGCGAAACATAAGCACCGGTATAATTCCCTCCGTTCATAAAAACATCAACTCCTGCACTTGGGTAGAAGGTTGCATATCCGCCATATTCCCTATACCCTTCGCTTTCATGAGGAATCGTTCTGTCGACAGTGTTCCCGGCTTGGATATCATACGAAAACTGAACTTCAGAGGTTAGGCCCTTTGTGATGAAATCAAGTTTATGTCCCATGACAAAGCTTCCATCCATGAACGTTTTATATTCATTGATGAATCCGGAGTAAGCTAATTCACCCAACATGTTATAACGATATAGTTGTGATCCGAAAAGCAATCCTTCAGGATGTTTTGCCTCATACTTTGCATTGGCTGGATTATCGTTATTTTGCAATATTACAGGATAAATAGAGGGTTGTGTATTTGCAATCGTAATAACTCTTGATGCAGTCGTTCCAGGAGCTATTCTATTTTGGATTCGTCCACCCAGATTTAGTTTTACATAGAAATCGTCAGTGATGTTGATATCAATATTAGATCTGAAGTTGTATCTCTTAAAGACTGCATTTGTATTTTGGGGACCATCATTCGTGTGTTGATAATTACCGTTTTGATTCATGTAGCCAGCTAAAACAAAATATTTTACTGTTTTAGTTCCTCCCTGAATATTTAAGCTATAGTCTTGCTGCATACTAGGTTTAAAGGCATAGTCAAAGAGATTGGTGTTGTAGCCAAGTCCATCAGAGTTATCACCTTTGGCTTTTCTATAGTTTGCAATTTGGGCTTGAGAAAATAGAGCAGAAGTTGTTTTGGGATCGTCGTTTAATCTGGCTTCATTGTATAATGTAGCATAATCAGCTGATCCTAAATAGTCTGGGAATTTGATAGGAGATGAGACACCTGTTGACGCTTTAAAGGTTACATTTGCTTTTTCCATTTGTTTACCTCTTCGGGTGGTAACTAAGATAACACCATTAGCTCCTCTGATTCCATATACTGCAGTTGATGAGGCATCCTTTAAAATAGAAAAGGTTTCTACTTCTTCCGGATTAAGATATTGGAAATCGCGTTCAATTCCATCAACGATTACGATAGGACTTTGGGCGTTATTTCCGGTATTATAAGTAGACATACCACGAACAAAAACTGAGCTTTGATCAACTCCCGGTTCTCCACCACTGAACTGGTTTACCATCATTCCTGACATTCTACCGGCTAGTGCATTTGATAAGTTGGTAGTTGGACTCTGTCTAAGTTCTTTCGTGCTGATTGAAGTTATCGCACCAACTACTGTAACTTTTTTTTGTGACCCGTAACCTACTACTACGACTTCATCAAGTGTTTTAATACTTTCGACAAGCTTGATTGTAAATTGACTCGTATTATTAACTGCAATTTCCTGCTTTTCAAATCCCATATATGAAACTTCAAGAATTGCTTTAGGCGATGAAACGAAAATAGTAAAGGCTCCGTTTACATCAGTAACGGTGGCAGTTGAGGTCCCTTTTTCTTTAACAGTTACTCCAATTAAGGTCTCAAAACTTTTCGCTGAAACTACGGTTCCGGTTACTTTAAATTTAGCTGCCAACTTATTGGGAGACAGAACAATTAAATTGTGATCTAAAATTTTAAAATTAAAATTATTGGAATTGGCAAGTTCGTTTAGAATTTTGATTACAGATGTCTTTTCAACAGATACATTTACTCTCTGTTGCATATCAATCTGCTCTGTTCTATATAGAAAACGATAATTTGTACTTGCTTCTATTTTCTGAATTACCGATTCAAGTGATATATTCTTTTGTTTAAAGGCTATTTCAGTATCCTGAGAATATGCATTATTTGCAATAACAGGAAAAATAGCGACCAAAAGAAGAAAAACGGAAATCTTCATTGTTCTGATAATTTGAGTAGTGTGTTTATTTTTTAATACACTTCTAGTAAAAAATTTCATAACTTTGTACTGTTTAATCAAACATTCATTTATTTATACTTCTTTTCCACAGACCTGAAGTAGAAGGCGTTTGGTTAATACCAAGCCGGAGAGTGGTGCAAACACGATCCGGTTTTTTTTTAGTTTTTCAATATGTCATAGGCGACTTTTTTGTGACACAATATTTGAAATATACGTTAACTCTTTTCCATATACACGATAAAAAGGTTAATTTATACTGTAGAAAATTTGAAAAAATATTTTTTTATTGAATTTCCCTACTGTAAGCTGCGGGAAATTAATCTTGCAGAAGATGATTTTTTGTTTTGGAAATCAAAAATGAGTGGAATTATAAAGTATCTGGAAGAAAGGTAAATGTTTTGAAAATCAAGTCATTACAAATGATGTGTAGTTATTGTTGGAAAAGAAAACCATATTTGGAGATGACAATAAGAACAAGCAGTTCTTCTTTTAGTGATTTTATTCCTTGATGAATCAGATTTCGTGCACTCTGAACAGTGACATTCATTACAGTAGCAAGTTCATCATAATTGAGACCTGTAAAATATCGCAAATAAACTGCCTCACGAACCCGAGGGGGTAATTCGTTTAACGCATTAAGTAACTTTGAAATTTGATCTTGTGCAAATTCAGCTTCTGTTTTAAAATCTTCGGGTTCAAAATTTAATAATTCAGGTAACTCTGAAATTGATACATTCTGAATCGGAACTTTCTCTGCTAATCTTGATTGATCTATTGTTAAATTACGGAAAGCCCTGATTAAATATGGTTTTACTTGTTTAACAGTTTTAATTCTATTTCTTGACTCCCATAACTTTACAAAAAGGTCTTGAATACTATCACGAACCAACTCCTCATTCCCTGTTAATTTCATTCCATAGGCATACAAATCATCATAATATAGTTCAAAAAGAGATCCTAAGGCATTTTTCTCTCCTTCTCTGAACTGAATCCATAAGACGCTTTCTTGGTTATATCTATCTGAGTAATCAGTCATTAACTCTTTTTATTGTCGACAAAAATGCAATGAAAAAATCTCTTTAATTGCTTTTGCAATATTGCTAATATTTTGGCATAATTGCAACTCCCAATTTATCTGATTGCGATTATTATGAATAATTGGAGAGTGAAATGGGAAACCATAATTGATTGGATACAAAGGATCACTAAGTGTTGCTATTTACTTTGGATTTATTTGAAACAGTTTGTATTAAATTAGCGATACTATATTACTCCAAGCAGAAAAAAAATATCAAACTGTGTTAAGGCCTTTGTAATATTAAGAAAATGGATCGAACTGTTCTTTTTTCAATTGGATGAATTTGTATAGGTCAGTAGTTATGTAAAAACAACAAGCTGGCTAATTATGCAGTTTCTGGTAGAATTAGTAATATACAGTTCTGCAATATTTTAATAAAATAGATAAAGCTCCCATTCTTCAAATTAAATATGAACAGATTTTATTATCCAAAGGATTTATTTTTTGTCTTTGTTGATTTAAGTTGCTAAAAATATTTATTTTAGCTAAAAATATTTAGGTAATTAAAAATATATTTTGGATTGAATAGCTTTTAGTAATATGTTAATCGCTTTTAAAATATATTGATATGAGCTTTTGTATAAAATGTGGGAACCAACTTAAGCCCAATGCCCGTTTCTGTGGTAAGTGTGGCGAAATAATTATTCAAACTGTTCAACAACACCCCACCTTAACGGCATTTCCGCTTTGTGGTTTCTGTGGTTCAGTCATAAGTCCCGGGGTTAAATTCTGCACTATATGTGGTACTCCTGTTTCTGTTAGCTATCAGTCAACACCGCAAAAAATGCCCCAGACTTTATCTGATCCATTACCGAATCAAGTTAATAGCAGTCGCCAGCAGTTAGTTCAAAAGGGGCCACAAAAAAAAAGATCGAAAGTCTTTAGTCTTGTGGTTAGTATAATCGTAACTTTTTGTATTATAGCAGCGGGGCTCTATTTCTTTGGCGTTTATAAGCCTAATAATGCTGATACTATTATGGCATTATATCAGAATGAAAAGTATGATCAGGTAAAAATAGATAGTGCTGCAAATGTTGTTGAAAATATTTTTGCAACTTCGGATACTGCTCGTTTGGCTAAAATCCTTTCCTCTAATTCGTTGAAAAAATATAGGCAATATTTTGCTGAACTGAAGCCTCATATGTCAGCTTTTGCAAGCGACTTTAAAGCGAGAAAGCTTCGTTATGCTACTGCCCGTTTAGCAGTTTATGAATTCAGCTCTAAGGATGGTAAGTTTACTGCAGAATTTTGTTTGGGTGATAATGGAAAATGGTTGTTAATGAGATTTTAATATGTAAGCAGATGAATAATTCAGGATATTTTAGATTTACACTTCTCTTATTGATCGATTTATTTATAATCGTTTTTTTTACAAGTTATGGGAATAAAAGGGCACATCCAGATATTAATGAGATGATTGTCAAAGCTTTTTTAGAAAGAAATTCGCACTCAACAAACCGAACGATACTACCTGCATTTAAAAAATATTTTTTTTCATTAGAAATACCCCAACAATGTAAAGGCGTTGCCATAATAAAAGATGGTTTTTTTCATACCGAAGATATAGTTGAATTAGCAAAAAATACTGATAGAATTCAAACAAACAGCATCGATTTTCTTGATTATGCAGCTTTGAAGTTGACGGATGAAGAGGGGGATGCTGAGTTAAGTGCAATGCAATGGATTAAACATGGCGGCTATTCAGCTGATGTCCCGGAACTTCCTGCATCATTGCGCCATTTCTATGATCCTACTAAACCAGCAGGCCAACGTTATCTTACGGATAATAGTAATGGTATTGTAACTGGATTGATTCAACGGATTTTTACAAATCCCCATATTGATGGAGTAGAATGGGCTTTAGGTAAACCTGGCAATCTGGCATTTAATGTTCAGGAGCATTCGTATACATGGGAAAAGGGTAAGGCTTGGATGAAAATGGCTTTACAGGAACGAAATGAAGATAAACGAAGTGAGTTTATGGGTAAGGCATGGAGAGCATTAGGCGAAACATTACATATGATAGCTGATAATGGTTGTCCACCACATGTGCGTAATGACGCACATCCTTCACCATTGTTGCGTAATAATAGAGTATTTGGTAATCCCGATCCATATGAAGAGTACGTTGATTATATTTGGTTAAATGAACCACAAGTATTTTGGAATTTTGCTAAAGGTGCACCCGATTCTGAATTGAAAAGTCGGATGGCTACAATGGTCCGTGTCCGTGATATAGCCCATGAAATGGCAATGTTTACAAATATCAATTTCGTCACTAATGAAACTATTTCAGGAAGAGATAAGGATGAAAATGAAATAAAACAGATTATCCATCCTGAATATTCATATCCCGCACCCTTGCTTGATAATATGACTTATGATCCATCTGAATATTATTATACTTCTAAATTGGGAGTTAAAGAATGTACGGATCGTTATTATTATGCGAAAATAATTCCGCAAATGTGTGAACCTTACGTTGATTTCGATTGTGTAAAATCACAAGCAAATGTTCTTATTCCTAATATTATTGAAGCTGGTGTTGATGTGATGCAATTGTTTATACCAAAACTAACCGTTAATTTGCAATCATCAGGAAAAGGAGTAATTAACGGCTCAATAAAACATACTACTGATGTGGAATATACATCCGAAATAAAATATAATGGAAGTGTTTCTATCATAGTAGTTAATAGTAAATCTAAGTCAAAAAAGGAGTTCACGGTTGAGGCAAAGAACGGATTATTTGAGAAAAGTGGATTCAACTTTTCTGAAGGTGATCAGGCTTATGCAAGAATTAGTTTTGGTGGTGTTTCCATTGAGTCGGATCAGGTGAATCTTATCGTGAGCGACATTCCTGTAATAGGTTCTAAATGGGTATTTTTGGAGATAAAAGGTCAGCATACCTATAATAGCTCCTCTTCAGGTGATTATGTTTCAAATATGATCGATTTTGCACAGAATGATGATGGCGCTCCAGGTTGTGATTATACTTTAAATTGGAACAATCTTGAATTTAGTAACAGTTTTAATTGTGTTTTCAGATATAGTAAAGGCTCTTATGTCGGTACAGTAAAGGGTAAGTTGACTTCAGATAATAAATGTAATCTTCAAGTTACAACTCACACAACAACACATCCTTCTGGAGTTTATACTAACTCAAAAAGTTTTAGTTGTAGTATTATTAATGTGCCTTTTCATAAACTGGATGAGAGCGATCCCTATTTTGATAAATTTGTTTTTAAGGTGAGTGGTTCCAAAATTACTGAATTTATCTCGAGTCTTACATCAAATAACAGCTATGATGGGGGAAAAGATACTCAGAATTCAAGTTTGGTTAAAAGCTTGTATAATAATGATAGTTACATAAAAATTACATTTTTTAAAAATAAAATGAAAAGGTAAATAATCTTATTACGAATTATACTATTTATTATTTGTTCTATTCTTATATTAGGAAATTGTGCACCCATCTTTGAGACATGATTCTGAATATTAAATTAATGTGCTAAATTTTTTAAATTTGTTATAAATCGAGGCTCTTTTGATAATGTTATTTTTTTTTGAGCCCCAAAACCATATCTTTGCAATAGTGTTAAGTGTTGGATAAACACCTTTTGAAGGGTAAATTAATGATCTTATCTATTACAAAGTTGTCAGATTAAAACTGCTAATGCATTCACTCTAAGAATAAAAAAACAGTAACTATTATTTCTAATTTTTTACTAAGCCTGACAATAATTCTTGGATGGTTTTTATGTTATTCTTCTTCTGATGGTGAAAAAAGGCCTTTAATGGAAAATTATCAGCATAATTTTGAACTGGTTTTTAAACACTACTATAGTAGGTTGTGTCATTATGCCTGTAAATTTATAGACGAAGATTATGTTGCAGAAGATATTGTTCAGGAGATATTTTCTAATCTATGGGAAAAACAATTTGATTTAGATTCCGAGGCTACTTTAAAAGCCTATTTGTTTCGTTCTGTTCATAATCGATGTTTAAATTATATCAATTACAGAAAGATTACTGATAAACATCACAAGATTCTTCAAGATAAATTTGCTTTGATGGAGCTTGAATATTATGGTTCTGATCATGGCAATGCCAGAAGTTTATTTGAGTTGGAAATAAAAATAGACAATGTGATTTCCACACTACCTGATCAATGCAGAAATGTTTTTGAATTGAGTCGGCAAAAGGGGTTGAAAAATAGAGAAATAGCTGCCGAACTTAATATTTCAGTATCGGTAGTTGAAAAGCATATTTCTAAGGCTTTACGAATAATGCGTGATGCATTAAAGGACTATCTAATATTGATTCTGCTTTTTCTTAAGATATTTTAAAAAATTATTTATTTTTTCTTGCAAATCGAGGGGGGGCAAATCCATGCTTCTTTGTCTTATTATATGAACGCAATATGAAAGATTTAAACAACGATATCGAATTAATCACAAGAGTACTTACCGGCGAGGCTTCGGTAGAGGAAAAAGAGTGTTTGCTCAGTTGGATCGAAGAGAGTAAATCCAATAAGAAGTTATTTTTTGAGATGAAAGATATTTGGGATGTTTCTCAAGCTTCATTAGATGATCGATTCAATAGCACTCAATCATGGGAACGGTTTAGAAATCAAATTGAATTGAATGAAGAGGAAGAACAAGAAGAGAATAGAAATCATATTCTCATTTCATTTTTGCGAATTGCCGCTATTGTTATTGTTTCCGTTGGTTTATCATGGCTGGTTTTTAATTTAATGCCACCAAAAGCTCAGTTATCTGCTAGAAATGAAGTGATAACTCCCAAGGGCTCTAAAACCCAGATTGTACTGCCTGATGGTACAAAGGTATGGCTGAATGCAGAAAGTAAACTAACCTACTATTCTGACTATAATGGAGAAAAAAGAGATGTCCTCTTATCCGGAGAAGGATTTTTTGAGGTTGTGAAAAATCCAAATAAACCATTTATCGTAAAGACTGGTAAAATTGATATTAAGGCATTTGGAACTGCTTTTAACGTGAAATCATATCCTTCTGATGGTTTTGTTGAAACAACATTGATTAATGGAGTGGTAACCATCGAACGAGTATCGACTAAAAAAACACTGGCCATTTTAAAACCCAATCAAAAATCGATCTTTTATAAAGACGATATAAGACCTAATCTTACTAATATTTTGAAACTAAATAAACAGAAAATTTCAAAGGATAGTATTATTGAGGTTAATGCTCTTGAAAACATATTACTTGCTCAAACAAATACAGAACTACAAACTGCCTGGAAAGAACAGAAGTTATATTTTACCAGTGAAACATTTGATGAGATAGCAATTAAATTGGAAAGATGGTATGGTGTTACGATTCATTTACAGAGTGATGATTTAATGAACGAGCGATTTACAGGCAAGTTTACACATAATGAGCCATTAGTACAGGTGTTGGAGGCAATAAAAATCACAACTCCAATTACTTATACAATTAAATTGAATGATATTTATATTAATCTTAAAAAGTAAAAATATTAAAAAAGAAATGCCTATGGAATAAAAAAAGGTGACTATTAGGCAAAAAAAGAATCGGAAAACGCGCCAACGTTTCCCGATCCATGCCTTCAAACAATGCGATTTGTTTAAAATCAATAACACTTGATCAGTTATTAACTTAAAGACTTACAAATTTATGAAAAAAGAATTACATCTGTGTTTTTTTTCATCATCAAAACACGTAATTAAATTATTTAGGATTATGAAGTTAACTCTACTGTTGACCGTAATTGCTGTAATTAACCTCACGGCTGCCACCTATTCACAAGAAAAGAAGTTAAATGTGAATCTCTCTTCGGCTACTATTGGGAAAGTATTTAAAGCCATTGAAGAACAAAGTGACTTCAATATTTTCTACAAGGATAATCAGATTAACAAAAATATTGAGGTTAATTTGAATATGAAGAATGCTACTATCAATGAAATTCTTGATAAAGCATTTAAAAATACGCATCTTTCTTATACTGTTCTTGATAAGATTATTGTCATTTCAGATAAAGGAATGGCTAAATTTCAAGTTACAGGAGTTGTATATTCCAGTACTGACCATTCACCGATTACTGGTGCTACAGTTCTAGAGAAGGGGACTCAGAATGCAGCTATTACGGACATGAGTGGGAAATTTAAAATTGATGTTAAATCTTCTGATGCTACTTTGATCGTCTCTTTTTTGGGATACGAGCCATCTGAAGTGAAAGTAAATGGGTTAAGCAAACTTGAAATAACGTTAAAAGATAAAACCACACAACTGAATGAAGTTGTCGTTGTCGGTTATGGTAAAAGTTCTCGTAAAATGTTATCAAGTGCTATTACAACCGTTAAATCTGGTGATTTGAATAATGGATCCTATACAGATATGGGTCAATTACTTCAGGGTAAAGTACCTGGGTTAAATATTTCAACCAGTGGTGATCCAAATAGACCTGCTGCTATTGTATTGCGTGGTGCATCAACCATTAATAGTTCACAAGCTCCTTTTTATGTAATTGATGGAATTCCCGGGGCAGATATTTCAGTAATAGCACCAGATGATATTGCATCTGTTGATATCTTAAAAGATGCTGCTGCTACTTCTATTTATGGTAATCGTGCTGCTAATGGCGTTATCATGGTTACTACAAAAAAAGGAACAAAAGGACCTATGAAGGTGACTTATAGTGGATATGTTGGCTTTGAAAAGGTTTCGAATCAATTAGATATGATGAATGCTGCTCAACTGAGAGCTTTTTGTGCATCGACTAATCAATCATTTTCTCCAAATGATGATAAAAGTGCTAATACAAACTGGCAAACTTCAATTGAAAGATCACAAGCTATCTCTACAAATCATAATCTTTCATTTAGTGGTGGTGGTGAACATAATAATTACAGTGCTAGTATCAACTATGTTGGTAAAGAAGGAATTATCCAATCCAGTAATCTTTCACGTGTTATTGCTCGTGTTTCTCTTGAACAATATGCATTAAATGATAAAGTTAAATTAGGATTATCTATTTCCAATTCTAATAGTGTAGCAGATAATGTACCTCAATTAGGAACAGTATTATTGCAGTCTGTTAACCATTTGCCGGTATCACCAATAAAAAATGCGAATGGTACTTATTTTGAAAACCTAACAGGTACAGGTTATTTTAACCCTGTTGCAATGATCGACAAGGCTCAGGATCAAACCAAAAATAATAATCTTGTAGCGAGCTTTACTTCACAGGTAAAACTACCTTTTGGTCTAACCTATGATTTGAATATTTCTTATCAAAGCCAAAACTCTTTGCATGGGGAATTTTATAATAGCTATTATACTCAATATAATGCTGCTAACTTCTATAATAACCCAGATCCTCCCTATACTCGTTCATTGGTGAATTTTGGAACGAATGGTTCTGCTTTGCGTAATTCTTATCAGAATACAAACAAAATCCTTGAAACATTCTTTACTTGGAACAAAAAAATAGGCGACCATTCTATCAATGCTGTTGTAGGTTATTCATGGCAGGGTAATGTTTATGGTGATGGATTTCAGGCTTCTACAACAAATCTAGCAGTAAATGATATTGGATTCAATAACCTTGCATTAAGTAATCCTTATGCAATTCCTAGTTATCGAATTAATTTCGGTGCGGATGGAATCTATCAGGAAAATCGTTTAATTTCTGATTTCGGTCGATTAAACTATAATTTCAAAGAAAAATATTTATTACAAGCCTCTGTAAGACGTGATGGTAGTTCTGTATTTGGTGATAATAAGAAGTGGGGCTATTTCCCTTCAGTAGGTGCTGCATGGAGAATTAGCCAAGAGTCGTTCATGAGGAATCAGAGTATCTTCTCCGATTTGAAATTACGTGGAAGTTATGGTATAACCGGTAACGCATCAGGATTTAATGCATATACTGCACAGTTTATGTCGGGAAGTAATGGCACCTATTATTATAATGGTTTACAGGTTGCTGCTTATGGTCCAACTCAGGCTGCTAACCCTGATTTACAATGGGAAAAAACTGCTACGACAAACTTAGGTGTTGACTTTACCATTTTAAAAGGGAAAGTAAGTGGTTTGGTAGAATGGTATAATAAAAAGACGACTCAGATGATCTTTAATTATACTGTTGATAAAATGCTTGTACCCGCAGGTTCTATCGTTGCTAATGGTGGAAGTATGAGTAATAAGGGTATTGAAGTTACGATAAACGCTATGCCTGTTAGTGGTAAGGATTTCAGCTGGACAACCAGTGTTAATATTGCTCATAACGTAAATAAAATCCTTAGTATGACCAACCCAATGTTTACAGGTGGTGATTCCATCAGGTTAACGCAACCCGATGGTGGTGGTCAAACAGGAAGTACACTTCAGATATTAAAAGCCGGAAAACCATTAGGCCAATTCTTTACTTTGGAATATGCTGGTAAAAACTCAGCAGGTGTTTCACAATATGTTGCTGCAGACGGAAGTTTAACGACTACTCCTACTATTGGAAAAGATTACCATTATGAAGGAAGTGCACAACCTAAGATGTTATTAGGATGGACCAATAATTTTAGGTACAAACGATTTGATCTAAATATCTTCGTGAGGGGCGTATTTGGAAATAAGATATTCAATGCTACTCGTGCTGATTTATTTAGGCCTACTACTGCTCATTTAACCAATATTCTGGTTGATGCAGGAAATGAATCTATGGCAGATGTAAACTCGTACAAATATTCATCAAGATTTATTGAAGATGGAAGTTATATTAGATTGGATAATGCTACGTTAGGTTATAACTTTAACCATATTAGTCAGTACATCACCAGTCTTCGTATTTACACTTCTGTAAATAATCTTTTTGTAATCACCAAATACAAAGGGGTTGATCCTGAAATTAATCAGGGTGGAAATGCTCCTGGAGTTGATTCTAACAACTTCTTTCCTAAAACTCGTACTATCTTATTTGGTGTAAACGTATCATTTTAAATTTTAACTTGAAAACGAAATTATTATGAAACAGTTTTTTAAATATATAGCTTTCTCGGCACTACTTATCAGTATATTGGGATCTTGCCATAAGATTGATGTTCCGATCAAAACAGAATTAACCCCGAGTATTTTTCCAAAAGATTCTTCTCAATTTATCCAAGCCTCTGGACCTGTTTATGCTGCTTTAAGAGGCAATTATTCATTGGATTATTGGTTTACACAAACCCTCAGTACCGACGAAGCCATCCTTCCTGCTTTTGGCGGTAACTGGTATGATAATCAGAACTATAAAATGCTTCATTATCATAACTGGACAAAAGATCATCCATGGACAAATAGTTGCTGGAATTGGCTAGCATTGATTGTTGGAACATCTAATCAAACACTTTCTATTTTAAATACAACTGAACCTGAAGGTGCTGCAAAGAAAACGAATCTTGCAGAAATTAAAATGGTCAGAGCCTTAGGTTATTTCATGTTCATGGACCTCTATGGCAATGTTCCAATTGATACCACGTATGGTGATTTTACACCTCATACTAATATTCCCCGTGCACAAGTATTTAACTTTATCGAGCGTGAAGTTAAAGCTGCAATCCCATACTTAAGCACTTCAACAGGAATTACTACATACGGTAGAGCAAACAAATACACTGCATATGCTTTATTGGCAAAGATGTATCTTAATGCTGAATATTATACTGGCACCAAACGTTATGATGATTGTATCGCTGCTTGTGATAACGTAATAAACTCTGCTGCATACTCGATTGAGCCAATGAGTACTTATCTCAAAATGTTCTATCCTAATAATGGCCCTCAGATGAAGGAATTTATCTTTGCGATTCCTTACGATCCTTCTGCATCAGCATTAGGTGGTACAAATGGATTTATGTATCATGCTCGTTATGATGTTCCTCGTTCTGAGCGAACTAAATTTGGATTACCTTTTACACCTAGTGCACCAGAAATGACATTGCCTGAATTTTATGCTAATTTCAACGATTCAAAGGATGTAAGAAATGGCCAATGGCTTACAGGTTTGCAATATATGAGTGATGGTGTAACTCCTGTTATGGTAACTACTACAAAAAAAGGTTATGATCAATTCTATGCCGGAGCTGACGGTGGAGCTGCTTATACCTATCAGGTTAATCTTACACCAACCGTTACTTTGCGTCAGGATCCTACTCAATTTGATGTTGGTAATGATGAAATTGCATGGAATATGGGATATCGTAATATTAAGTTTTTCCCTGACAATACTTCAACATCAAGAAATCAGAATAATGACGTACCTGTATTTCGTTATTCTGATATCATCCTGATGAAAGCTGAAGCTATTCTACGTGGTGGAAATCCAACACTTGGACATACAGCTCTTTCTTTAGTTAATATGATTAAAGCAAACAGAACAACCTCACCTGCTCTTACTACTGTTACTTTAGATGTTCTTTATTCAGAAAGATGTCGCGAGTTTTCATGGGAAGCATGGCATAGGAATGACATGATTCGTTTTGGTAAGTATGAAGGAAAATGGGGCTTTAAGACTGACGCCGATGTTAACCATCGTATCTTTCCAATTCCTACCGGGGCTATGGTTGTTAACCCTGCACTAAAGCAAAATCCTGGATATTAATAGGCTAATCCTTATTTTATCATAGGACCCATATAAAATAAAAAGATCCCGAAGTTAGAAACGCTACGGGATCTTTTTTAAATCTTATCTCATTTTATTATTTTAATACAGGTGAATCTATTTCTGATAAAACAACAGGTTGTCTATTTCCTCTTTATGTAGAAAAAATAATATTGTACTATAAATACTTCTCCATGAAATTAAATATTTTTAGGCTGGGGGCTTTGGTTTCAGCAAAAACAAACTTAAATACTTCTGGTCGTTTATTGTCATTAGATGCCTTGCGTGGCTTTGATATGATGTGGATCATCAGTGGTGAGATCGTTGTGCATGCTTTCGCTAAAGCAACCAATGTTCCTGTTTGCAACTGGATGTCAGCGCAAATGCATCATACAAAATGGAATGGTTTTACATTTTATGATATGATATTTCCTCTCTTTATTTTTATTGCCGGAATATCAATGCCTTACTCTTTTGGAAAACAACTTGATAATGTCTCAGAAAGTGATCAAAAGATTGCTAAAAGAAATATTTATAGTTCATTAATTAAGCGTACCCTTATTCTCATTATCTGTGGTATGGTTGTTAATGGCTTATTTAAATGGCAGGGATATGAAAATACCCGCTTCGCAAGTGTATTGGGACGAATAGCATTATCTTGTTTTTTTGCTGCAATCCTCTATCTTAATGTTAATCTACGTAGTCAACTCATCTGGTTTGCAGCTCTATTATTGGGCTATTGGGCAATCATGATGTTAGTACCTGTTCCGGGATATGGTGCAGGTGTATTAACGCCAGACGGAAATCTGGAAGCATATATTGATAGATTACTACTTCCTGGAAAACTACATCGAATGGTTTACGATCCCGAAGGCATCTTGTCAACAATTCCCGCTATAGGAACAGCCTTACTTGGTGTTTTTACAGGCCAGTTCCTCAGATGGAAATCAGAAAAATGGACTATTACCCGAAAAAGTGTACTATTGGCAATCGCTGGTTTTACACTATTAGTACTTGGCCTTTTATGGGATATCGTTTTTCCAATCAACAAAAATATGTGGACAAGTTCGTTTGTATTATTTGCAGGTGGATGGAGTCTTTTGTTGCTTTTTGTGTTCTACTTTATCATTGAAGTAGTCGGTTTAAAAAAATGGGCATTACCATTTATTTGGATCGGCACAAACTCAATTCTGATTTATATGGCAGCGCATGGTGTTGTCAATTTTGAATCTACAGCAATCTTTATATTTGGTGGATTGATTAATTATACGCCTTTACTCTGGCAACCTGTATGGTTAGGTTCTTCTATATTACTTATTCAGCTGCTTTTATTATATTTCTTGTATAAAAAGAAATGGTTTTTAAAAATCTAATAAGAAATCTCAGTGAAAAAAATAATTACGTTATTATTCTTTATAGGGCTAAGTTTTAGTCTTAAGGCTCAATTAAATATAAAAGCATCTGAAGGGCTATTACAAAGAATAATCCCAAGCCATGTAACCCAATTTGTCATTCAGTCGTTGCCTAAAAGTAATGATAGTAAAGATTATTTTACGATTGAAAGTAAAAATAAAAAAGTTGTCTTATCAGGGAATAATGGCGTTAGTATAGCTTCTGCATTGTATTGTTATTTGAATGAATACTGTCATTGTCAAATCACCTGGAATGGAACTAACCTATCGCTGCCTAAAATACTACCTGTAGTATCTTCAAAAGTCAAAAGAGCGACCCCTTATGAACATCGCTATTATTTGAACTATTGCACGTTTAATTATAGTATGAGTTGGTGGGATTGGAAGCGATGGGAAAAAGAGATTGACTGGATGGCTCTACATGGCATTAATATGCCTTTGGCTATTACGGGTGAAGAGTATACATGGAGACAGGTATATAAAGAAATGGGTTTTACTGATGAAGAATTAAATGGGTTCTTTACGGGACCGTCTTACTTTTCATGGTTTTGGATGGGTAATATTGACGGTTGGGGTGGACCATTACCCTATAGCTGGATGAAAGGTCATAAAATACTGGAGCAACAAATTGTACAAAGAGAACGCGAGCTGGGTATGAAACCTATTCTGCCGGCTTTCACCGGCCATGTCCCTGCTGCTTTTAAGGAGAGATTCCCTGGTGCTAAGCTGAAACAGACAAATTGGAGAAATGGATTTGCTGATACTTATATTTTAGATTCAGAAGATCCGATGTTTGCAAAAATAGGTAAACGGTTCTTAGAGGTTCAGACCGGACTGTATGGCACCGATCACTATTATTCAGCAGATACCTTCAATGAAAATGAACCTCCTTCCGACGATCCGGCCTTCCTCTCTATGTTGAGTAAAAGAGTCTATGAGGGAATGCGAAATGCGGATAAAGATGCCGTATGGGTGATGCAGGGATGGCTTTTTTATAGCGATCGCAAGTTCTGGAAGTCACCACAGATAAAAGCGTTGCTCGATGCCGTACCCAATGACCACATGCTATTACTTGATCTTGCAGCAGAAATTGAGCCTGTATGGAAAAGAACTGATGCATTTTATGGGAAACCCTGGATATGGAATATGTTGAACAACTTTGGTGGTAATACAAATCTGTTTGGTCATCTTGAAGATGTGGCTATTGAGCCGGCAAAGGCATTAAATAGTCCCCTTTCAGGTAAAATGAAAGGTATCGGATTAACAATGGAAGCAATTGAGCAGAATCCGGTTCTTTATGAGCTAATGATGCAACATACATGGAATAATCAGCCTATTGATGTAGACTATTGGCTTCAAACATATATTCTCAACCGTTATGGAAATGTAAATACCCATGCTATTCAGGCCTGGCAGATCTTGAAAAAAACTGTTTACAACGGGAAAGTAATCAGAGATGGTGCCGAGTCTATTATTACCGGTCGCCCTACTTGTGATTCAGTTGCTATATGGACAAGAACGAAGTTAAACTATCCCGCCATTCAATTACTTCCAGCCTGGGACCATTTTATTCAAGCTATAGATTCATGTAAAAGCAGCGATGGCTTTCAATACGATTTAGTTGATATAACGCGACAAGTATTAGCTAATTATGCATTACCATTGCAAAGAAAATGGGTAGAAGCTTATCAACATAAAAATAGAGAAGATTTCGAGAAGTATAGTAGCCGGTTTATTGAATTAATAGATGATCTTGATACCCTGCTTGCAACCAGAAAGGACTTTTTATTGGGCCCATGGATTTCTGATGCCACTAAATGGGGAGAAAATGAAACAGAAAAGGCTTTATATGAACGAAATGCACGTAACCTGATAACGTTGTGGGGGGGTGCTAATAGTCCTTTGCATGAATATTCATGCCGTCAGTGGAGCGGACTCTTAAGCGATTTCTATAAACCAAGGTGGCTGCAATTTTTCCAGAAGATTGATCTGGCACTAAGCACAGGTAAAGAATTGGATAATGTTGAATTTGCAAAAGAGATCAAAGCATGGGAATGGCAATGGGTAAATACACAAAAACAGTTTCCTGTAACACCTCAAGGAAACCCTATAGAAAAATCAAAAATGCTTTACAGTAAATATCGTTCAGTTATCCAATCTGTTTATCATAATTAATACAACTGGAAAGGTATACTATCATATTAAGTTGTAACAATGGAAAATAATTAAAGCATGAAAAACAATCAGAGATATTCTATTTACGGTGTAATTGTTTTTCTCTTTGTAATAGCATTTACGCTGTTCACTACGATGGTTCAAGCCCAATATTTTAAGAACGTTGATCCATTGATAGGGGCAGAAGGCGATGGTAATGTTTTTATAGGCCCCTCTTATCCTTATGGGATGATAAAGCCAGGTCCTGATTGTTCTATAAATTCTAATAGTGGCTACCTGCCTGATCAGTCAAAACCTGTTTACGGATTTAGTCAGGTACATGTTAGCGGTACTGGTGGTGGTCCGAAATATGGAAACATATCTATCATGCCTTTTGCCGGCGATTTCGAATCTATTAAACAAGCGTCTTTGCGAACCGATGAACAGGTAGAATTGGGCTATTATGGTGTGGTACTTCAGAAATGGAATATCAAAACAGAAATCACCACTGCACAAAAGGCTGCATATTATCAATTTAACTTTAATAATAAGCGCAGAAAAGCCGTAAAGATTGATTTGGGTGCCTATCTGGGGGAAACACCAATTCCAGATGGCCGCGAAGCTCAACAGTTTGTGGGATCTGAAGTAGAAGTAGTGTCAGGTAATGAAGTAAAAGGCTATACAAGAATAAGAGGAGGATGGAACAATGGCAGTGCATACACTGTATATTTTGCAGCGGTATTCAATAAGCCTTTTACAGAGTTCTCGACATGGAAAAATGAGAAACTATATCCGTTACAAAGAATACAAATAGATGAAGGAGAGAAGACAGGCGCAATGCTTTTCTTTGATTCATCGAGTAGTGATACTGTTCAAATGAAAATAGGTATCTCTTTTATTAGTTGTTCAAAAGCAAAGCAAAACATCGAAACAGAAATACCTCATTGGTCCTTTACAGAGACATTACACGCGGCGCAATCGAAGTGGGAGTCTATCTTATCAAAGATTGAAATAGATAAAAGTGCCACCGATGAACAGAAGAAAATGTTTTACACAGCACTTTACCATACCATGCTGATGCCTGTTGATAGAACCGGTGAAAATCCTTTATGGGAGAATACAGCACCTTATTATGATGATTTTTATGCAATATGGGATACTTTCCGTTCTTCTAATCCATTGATTACTTTAATTACACCATCACGTGAGGTCGAGATTGTAAATGCTTTATTACAGATTTATAAACGCGAAGGTTATATGCCTGATGCACGAAGTGGAAATTGTAATGGCCGTACACAAGGCGGATCTAATGCTGATGTATTGATTGCCGATGCTTTTGTAAAAGGCTTGAAAGGAGTTAATTATAATCTCGGCCTGGAGGCCATGCTAAAAGATGCCATTTATCCCCCGGGTGGAAATGAAGAAAAAGAGGGGAGAGGTGGTTTAACTGATTATAACCGGTTGGGCTATGTTTCTTCAAATTTCGTAAGAGCAGGTAATCGTACACTGGAATATGCTTACAATGATTTTTGTTTAGCACAAGTGGCCAAAGGAATCAATCGAAATGGAGAGTATTGGCGTTTTTTAAAACAATCTGATAACTGGCAAAACCTTTGGCGCGACATTAATGATAATGGATCTAGCGGTTTTATCATGCCGAAAGATGCTTCTGGAAAATGGATTGATAGCATACAATGTAATGAAAGTAACGGAAAAATAAATTTTATAAAATATACTCCCTTAGCGCAGGACTGGCCCATATGTGTTTGTTGGTGGTGTGGTTTCTTTTATGAGGCCAGTTCTTGGGAGTATTCTTTATCTGTTCCTCACGATGTGGCGATGCTTGTTAAGAAATCAGGAGGTAAGGAAGCTTTTCAAAACAGGCTCAATACTTTATTTAACAGGGACTTTTATAATGTAGGAAATGAACCTTCATTTCTTAGTCCTGATTTGTATCACTGGATTGGTCGTCCCGATCTGAGTAGCGACAGAATCAGGCAGATTATCTATAAATACTATAATGGTACACATGGTGGAATTCCTGGAAACGATGATTCGGGAGCTATGTCGTCGTGGTTAGCGTTTCACATGATGGGTTTATATCCAAACGCTGGTCAGTCCTATTACTTAATTAATACTCCTTTCTTTAAGCAAACTGTAATCCATCAGGAAAACGGCAAGGACTTTACTATCATTGCAAAGAACTTATCTGATAAAAACATTTATATCAAATCGGCTATCTTAAACGGAAAAGACTTTAAAAGAGCATGGATTGAGCACCATGATATTGTGGTTGGGGGAAACTTAATATTAGAAATGGATGCTCAACCATCAGCTCTTTGGGGTACAACGTTGTTGCCTCCATCTAAGTCAGATTCAGTTAATAACAACATCGTTTTTTAACATTCAAAATGCATTATTATGATTAAGAAACTATTGCTGATCATTATATTATCAGCTTATTCATTACACGGATTCAGTCAGAAAAAAACATTGAATATTGTTGACTTTGGAGCTATTGCTGATGGTAAAACAAAAAATACGATTGCTATTCAAAATGCAATTGATAAGGCAAATAAGATGGGTGGAGCAATTGTTCTTATACCTGCAGGGAATTTTTTGACAGGCATAATACAACTAAAGTCGAATGTGGAACTTCATTTAGATGCTGATGCTATATTGTTGGCAAGTACAAGCCGGATTGATTATGGGCCCCGGAATGCTAATGCGTTAATTTCAGCTAAAGGACAACATCATATTTCGATAACCGGCAAGGGAGTTATCGCAGGGCAATCAGAAGCCCTCTTAAAAGACATCTATGTGATGCTTAATGCCGGAACACTTATTGATGCGAGTTGGAAAACAGTAAACCCATGGCACCAGATGAGAACGGATGAAAGTAGTCGGCCTAAATTACTTGATTTTAGTTATTGTGATAATATTCAAATAAAGGAGATTACTTTAAAAGATGGTTTATGCTGGATTCAGAATTATGTAAACTGCTCTAATGTTATCATTGATAATATTAAAGTTATTAGCAATTCGTATTGGAATAATGATGGTCTTGATATTACCGACTCTGAAAATGTACGCATTACAAATTGTAACATCAATGCTGCTGATGATGGAATATGCTTAAAGTCGGAAGAACGGCATCTTGGTTGCAAAAATATTATGATATCAAACTGTGTTGTTCGTTCGAGTGCGAATGGTGTTAAGTTTGGAACAGCTTCTTATGGCGGGTTCAAAAATATTACCGTTAAAGATATTACTGTTTTCGATACTTACCGTTCTGCTATTGCATTAGAAGCTGTGGATGGAGGTATACTTGAAGATGTTAATGTGCAAAATATAAAGGCAACGAATACTGGTAATGCCATTCTGATTCGCCTGGGGCATCGTAATAAAGATTCACTTGTAAGTTGTTTGCGGAATGTCTACATCGGGAATGTTACTGTTTTTGTTCCAGCTGGAAAGCCCGATAAAGGATACAATATGGAAGGTCCTCTCTTGAGTTATCCTCACAATGTTATACCTTCTTCAATTACAGGCTTGCCAGGACATCCAGTGCAAAACGTTACACTCGAAAATATTAAAATTACTTATGAAGGAGGAGGAAGTAAAGATATAGCTTGTTTTCCAATGGATTCATTGACCAATATTACAGAAAACCCAGCTGGTTATCCTGAGTTTTCAATGTTTGGCGAATTACCTGTTTGGGGTTTTTATGTTCGACATGTAAAAGGCCTGACAATGAAAAATATTCAGTTGAGCTATCAGAAAGAAGACTTTAGATCGGCTTGTGCTTTCGATGATGTTCAAGGGTTGAATATTAATAAAATGGAGATTCCTACTGCAAAAACACTCCCTATTGTCGTTTTTAATAATATTACAGATTTAACTATTGAGAAATTACAATTTCCTGTTGAAAATGATAAAGCCATTTTAATACAGAAAAAATAGTCTATTCTAAAGATAGTTTTCCCAAAAGTCATCATGGAAATTTTTCATGATGACTTTTTTTATGTTCAATAAATCATGAATCAATCAAGATAATTTTAAAATTATTTAATGAGAATATTTATTAATTTGGCACTTGTTTTTTATAAGGTTTAAAATATCAATATCACTTATCCTTTTTAATAAAATTTAAACCCAAAATAAGTAATAATGGAAGCAGTTGTCATTAAAGAACGTCTAAAATCTCTTGATGCGCTAAGAGGTTTTGATATGTTTTGGATCATTGGAGGCGAAGGACTTTTTCTCACTCTGAAAAATTATTCGCATTCTCCTTTTATCGCATTTGGAATAGAGCAGATGGATCATGTAAGTTGGAATGGTTTTCACTTTATGGATCTTATCTTTCCTCTGTTTCTGTTTCTGGCCGGATTAGCCATGCCTTTTTCATTAAAACGTCAACTTGAAAAAGGAGTCCCCAAAAAAGAGGTTTATCTTCATATTTTTAAAAGAACGCTGATATTGATATTGTTTGGTATTCTGATCAATGGCGTGCAAGTATTAGAATTCCACAAAATAAGATTTGCAAGTGTATTGGGTCAAATCGGTATCGCTTATATGTTTGGGGCGCTTATCTACTTAAATTTTGACTATAAGAAACAGATTATTTGGGTTGTGGGGATTTTGGTAGCTTATTGGGCTATGCTTAAGTTTATTCCTGTTCCGGGTGTTGGTGCTGGTGTTTTGACCATGGAAGGCAGCTTAAATGGATATATTGACCGACTCTTTATGCCAGGCCATCTTTATCGTGAAATCCATGATCCTGAAGGATGGTTGGTTAAGATTCCTGCCACTGCCACAGCTTTATTGGGTGCGCTGACTGGTGCTTTTATAAAGGAAGGAAAATATAATGGTTATAAGAAAGCAGGATTATTACTAATTACCGGTACCCTCTTTTTAATATTATCCCGTGTATTAGATCCAATCTTCCCTATTAATAAAAATTTATGGACCAGTACGTTTGTGTTACATACTGCTGGATGGAGTTTATTGCTTTTTTCACTGTTCTATTTTGTAATCGATGTACTTCACTTTCAGAAGTGGGCTTTCCCATTTGTTGTTATCGGAATGAATTCTATCACAATTTATTTGTCTGTCAGTTATATAAACTTTAGTTATACAGCAAACGCACTCTTTGGGAGTATTGTTAAACTGATTCCAGTCGACTTTCAACCTTTTACGCAGGTCATCTTTATTTTATTGGTCGAATGGTGTTTCCTTTATTTCTTATACCGTAAAAAAATATTTCTCAGGGTATAATCAATAGCCTTAAGCCTTGTTTAGCTGTTGATAAAAAAGGAGTGAACTGAAAAAGTTCACTCCTTTTTTTGTATCTAGAGATAAAATTATCTTAATTTCGATCAGCCTTTTTTATAACGGAACGATTATTACTTTGTCGTTCTTCCCGGATAAACCTTCAACGCCTCTTCCAGACATTTTACAGCGCTAACCAAATCTTCTTTTTTCAATACATAAGCAATACGTGCTTCGTTCTTTCCTAAACCTGATGTAGCATAGAAACCAGTCGCAGGTGCTAACATAACGGTCTGACCTTTATAGCTAAAATCTTCTAAAAGCCACTGACAGAACTTGTCGCTATCATCAATGGGTAGTTGTATGACAGCGTAGAAGGCACCTTTAGGCATCGGAGCCAAAACACCGTCAATTTTATTTAGTGCTGAAATAACCGTATTTCTACGTTCAATATACTCATTATAAACCTCATCAAAGTAATCTTTGGGTGTGTTTAGCGATGCTTCACCTGCCACCTGACCTAATGAAGGGGGGCTAAGACGTGCCTGACCAAATTTTAGAGCAGTAGCCATTACCTCTTTATTTTTCGATAGTAGTGCGCCTATACGTACTCCGCATTCACTATATCGTTTCGAAACCGAGTCGACCATCACAACATGGTTGTCTAGTCCTTCGAGCTTCATCACAGAGTGGTGTGTATTGCCGTCATAACAGAATTCACGATATACCTCATCAGCGAAAAGATACAAATCATGTTTCAATACAATTTTGCGAAGCTGTTCCAACTCTTCCAGTGAGTATAGATACCCGGTTGGATTATTAGGATTGCAAATCATAATAGCCTTTGTGCGGGGACCTATTTTCTTTTCAAATTCTGCCATTTTAGGCAGTGCAAAGCCATCATCTATAGATGATGGTATCGGTACAACCTTAATACCTGTAGAGACGGCAAATCCGTTGTAATTAGTATAGAAAGGTTCTGGTATAATAACCTCGTCGCCGGCATTTAAGCAACTTAAAAAAGCAAACATAATAGCCTCAGAACCGCCAGTGGTAATCATAATCTCATTATGATCGATATTTATTCCTATTCCTTTATAGTAATTGGCAAGTGCTTTGCGATATGATTCATTTCCGGCAGAGTGGCTATATTCTATCACCTTTTGTTCAAAATTCCGAATAGCGTCTAATGCACATTCAGGTGTTTTAATATCTGGTTGTCCTATATTGAGATGATAGACTTTAATTCCTCTCTTTTTTGCAGCCTCGGCATAAGGAACGAGTTTTCGAATAGGCGATGCGGGCATCTCTATGCCTCGCGATGAAATATTTGGCATTTTAATTTAAAGGTTAAGTTGGGTGATTCAGGTAAATTTTAAAACTGGGCAAAGGTATAAAAAGGAAAATTCAATAAATCAAATCTTATCAACTTATGTGTAATTTTCTAAAATAAAAAACACGACTATCCTTACTTGGATAGTCGTGTTTTTGTTATCTAAACAGGTGTATTTAATATGCTTACATTAGCATTATTTTGCCATAGGTGCTCCCTGTGGATTTAATTTTTTTTCAGGTAAAGTGTTGTTGTCTTTAGGGATAACTGTTCCTGTGATTTGTAACATTACAGTTTGATTTTTTGCATTACTAACAATGGTTACAGTTCTGTTAATAGGACCCTGACGTTGTGTATCGTATTTTACCTTGATTACTTCAGTTTGTCCTGGTAAGATAGGCTTTTGAGGATATTCAGGGATTGTACAACCACATGATGATTTTACACTAATAATAATTAATGGTTCTTTTCCATCATTGGTAAAAGGAAAATCACAATTCCCATTGCCCCCTTCGTAAATGTTTCCGAAATCGTGTACTGTCTTCTTGAATGTCATCTGTGGAGCATTTGGATTTGCATTCTGGCAGAATACAGATGGCAACATCAAGAATAGAGTAGATACGAGTAATAATGATTTTAATGCTTTCATTGTTATTTTTTTAAGAATGTAAAATTAAACTCATTTATTGATTTAACAAATTTGTTAAACCGAAATAAAGTAATTTAAGATATAATTTATGTTTTTTTAATCTGTTTCAAGATTACCATTAAAAACTTGTGTAAAGAAATAATCGTAAATGCCTTTATGGTATAATGATTCTTTACTTACATGACAGAACAAATGTAGTAGTAAATATGTTTATATGTTCGTACATCTGAATGGGGAATTTTGTTTTTTTACTTAAAAAAAGTTAAACCCAAATTGATAATTATCTAAATCAAATTGGGTTTATAACTTAACTGATTTATTTTCTGCGAAATATTTTAATATTCCGTTAATTAAATTTGTTAGAAACTTAAACAGATATTATTAGAAAAGTGAAAGCAGGAATGCTTACCTTTGCATGTTGAAATTTTTTATGCGAATGGTCACATTCAGCATTTTTATGTGTTGATTTTATGTTGAATCACGTGGCGGTTTCTACTTTGCAAGTTTATAAAGGGGAAGCGCTACCTTAATTTATTAAAGGTTGAACGCAACAACTCAATTAACGCTGATTGACGGCAACAATTGGTATTACAGTTTTTTGTCGGGTGCTAAAAAGATTATTGAAAATCAAAAGCACATTAATAAGATCAACGTTTTTCCGGTTCCTGACGCTGATACCGGAACAAACCTAGCCTCTACGCTAAGGTCTATTATTGATAATATCACTCCTCATCACAGTTTTGATCGGACTGCAGAAGCTATTGCCGATGCTGCTTTGGTTGGTGCACGTGGTAACTCAGGTATTATCTTTGCTCAGTTTCTATACGGAATTAGCAATGAGATGGAGGGCCGTGATAAGATTGATGTTGGCACTTTTGCAGAAATCATGCTTAGTGCTGTAAAATATGCTTATGAGGCCATCGCTAATCCTATTGAAGGAACAATGATAACTGTTATCAGAGCATGGGCTGAATTTCTTTATTACATCAAAGATAATGTTGACGACTTTATCAAGTTTTTGGTAGCGGGTCTTGAAAAGGCTCAAGAGGCATTAAATAACACGACTAATCAGCTTCAGGCACTTGCTAAAATGAATGTGGTTGATGCCGGTGCTCAGGGTTTTGTAATGTTTCTTGAAGGAATGCTTGAATTTCTTAAATCAGGCATTAGAGCAGATATGGGAAATCTTGTTGTTGAGGAAGATTTTTCTGTAAGCGATTTCCCACATGATGTTATTACCTTTCGTTATTGTACTGAAGCTCTACTTTCAGGTGACAACCTGGATAAGAAGTTAATTAGAAGCTTGATTGATGGTATGGGCGATTCTATAGCAGTTGCCGGGTCTCCTCGTAAAATGCGTTTGCACATTCATACTGATCAACCTTATCTTGTTTTTGAGAGAATCGCAAAGCATGCTATCGTACTTAACCAAAAAGTAGATGATATGGTGATGCAACAACAGGTAATTCAAAATCGTCGTCACC
Source organism: Bacteroidota bacterium (assembly GCA_013390605.1). Classification (GTDB taxonomy): domain Bacteria; phylum Bacteroidota; class Bacteroidia; order Bacteroidales; family Cfx3-03; genus Cfx3-03. The sequence continues at coordinate 1,606,500 of JACAUB010000001.1, forward strand.
CTATCGCATTAATGACAGATTCTACCTGCGATCTCCCAAAGGAGTTTATGGACGAACATCAAATTCACTTTGTTCCATTAAACTTAACCCTTGGAAAAAATCAATATCTCGATAAAATCACCATTACTGCTGAACAGTTTTATGATATGATGGATCAATCACCTGATTTTCCTTCCACATCGCAACCCAGTATTAATGATGTTATCAATAAATACACTTTCCTTTCTACCCAATACGAATCTATCATTGCAGTTCATGCCTCATCAGGACTCAGTGGCACTTTTTCAACAAGTCTTTCAGCTGGTGAGAAGATCAGCAAACAGACAGGAACACATATTTCAGTAATTGATAGTAAGAGTCTTTCCGGTACACTTGGACTTCTTTTGCAACGTGCTGCACTGGAACTTGAAAAGGGATGTAATCACGATGACTTAGTGGCGAAATTGAAAGAGTGGAGCAATAAAACACTAATATACGTTAGCCCATATACCATGAAGAACTTTGTTCGTGGCGGACGTGTTAGCAAAACTAAAGGATTTATTGCTAAATTATTGAATGTGAAGCCCGTTATTTCAATGAAAGATGGCGTTGCTGATGTGTTAGACAAAGCATACAGCCATAAAGCTAATCTCAACATGACTGTTCGTTATGTTGATAAGGCCATTAAAGAGCGAGGTAACATTTGGAAATATTGCATTGTTCACGCAAATAATATTGCCGATGCGAAGGTTCTTGGCGAAAAGGTTGAAGCTTTAACCGGTATGGCTCCTGCTTATTTTTATAATGTTTCACCTACAGTAGGTGTTAATGCTGGCACTAAAACAGTTGCCGTAGCAATGCTTTTTGAATAAAGGATACCCGTTTTTCTAATACATGTGGTGTCACCCATCAGAAATGTTGGGTGACATTTTTTTTATGTCGAAATGGATTTCTACCTTCGCATGAAAATATGAAACCATAATGTCATGATAACATCCCAATTGATTGCTCCCAAGAGCATCGTTGTAATCGGCGGATCCAATGATATCACCAAGCCGGGTGGTAAAGTATTGAAAAATCTGTTGGATCATCAGTTTAAAGGCTCACTTTACGTAACCAATCCAAAAGAAACAGAAGTACAGGGTGTAAAGTGTTATAATACGCCAAATGATTTGCCACAAGTAGATCTGGCTATCCTTGCCATTGCTGCAAAATATTGTCTGGAGACGATCGAAATTCTTGCTCGCCAGAAAAGCACGAAAGCTTTTATCATCCTTTCTGCCGGATTCCATGAAGAGAGTCCCGAAGGAGCTAAACTAGAGCAACAGATTGTAGCTGTCATCAACGAGACAGGGGGCAGCTTGATTGGCCCCAACTGTATTGGAATGATGAATTCAAACTATGCAGGTGTATTTTCGACTCCTATTCCTAAACTCGATCCTAAAGGTGTCGATTTTATTTCAGGTTCAGGAGCAACTGCTGTCTTTATCATTGAGTCGGGTATGTCGAAAGGACTTACTTTTTCGAGTGTATATTCGGTGGGCAACAGCGCTCAATTGGGTGTCGAAGATGTGTTGGAGTATCTCGACCAGTCATTTGATCCGAAAACCAGTTCCCGTGTAAAGCTTTTGTACATCGAAAGTATTGAAAACCCTGCTAAACTTTTAAAGCATGCCTCTTCTTTGATTCGTAAAGGATGCCAGATTGCAGCCATTAAGGCTGGTGGATCGGCTGCAGGTAGCAGAGCTGCTTCTTCGCATACGGGCGCACTGGCCAGCAGCGATGTTGCGGTTGATGTATTGTTTAATAAGGCAGGTATTGTAAGGTGTCATGGTCGCGATGAGCTTACAACGGTAGCTTCTATCTTTATGCATCCCGAATTGAAAGGAAAAAACATTGCTATTATTACCCATGCAGGGGGGCCAGCTGTTATGCTTACCGATGTGCTCTCTAACGGAGGGCTTGAAATCCCTAAGCTTGAAAGTTCAGAACTCCTGGCTAAGCTCTACTCCGGATCATCGGTAGCTAATCCTATCGACTTTCTGGCAACCGGTACCGCTGAACAGTTAGGTCAGATTATTGACTACTGCGATAACCAATTTGATAATATCGATGGGATGGCGGTTATCTTCGGTAGTCCCGGACTCTTCCCCGTTTATGAAGTCTATAAAGTGCTGAACGAAAAGATGAAAACTTCGCGTAAGCCTATCTATCCGGTTTTACCATCTATTGTAAATGTTAAGGATGAAATTGATTATTTTGTTTCGTTAGGCAATATCTATTTCCCTGACGAGGTAACCTTTGGAAATGCACTATGTAAAGTAGTCAATACCCCAAAACCTGCACCATCAGAGATTATCCTTCCCGAAGTCGATCATGTAGCTATTCGTAAAGTGATTGATGCTGCTACAGAAGGCTATCTTTCACCCGATAACGTGCAGCAGTTGTTAGATGCTGCAGGTATTCCCAGAGCAGGAGAGGCCGTAGTTGCATCTGTCGACGAGGCTGTAGATGCCGTTATAAAACTAGGATATCCTGTGGTGATGAAAGTAGTGGGGCCGGTTCATAAGTCGGATGTTGGAGGCGTAGTTCTTAATGTAAAGGATGAAGCTACTGTCCGGCGCGAGTTTAATCGAATGATTGTCATCAAAGATACCACCGCCATCCTCATCCAACCAATGTTGAGCGGTCAGTATGTTTATGTAGGTGCCAAGTTCGAACCCAAGTTTGGTCACATGGTACTTTGCGGGATGGGAGGCATCTATATCGAAGTATTTAAAGATATCCAGGCCGGACTATCGCCTATCTCTTCTGGCGAAGCTCATGATATGATCAGGAAACTAAAAAGCTATCAGATCATCCAGGGTGTACGCGGACAGGAAGGTATTAATGAAGACATCTACGCTGAAGTAATTACACGTGTAGCCGCTCTATGCAAGGCCGCACCCGAAATAATGGAAATGGATATCAATCCGTTGGTAGGAAATCTGTCGAAGTTAACTGCTGTAGATGCCCGAATCCGAATTGAAAAATAACGAATGAATCGACGTATAGACATCATTCAGTTACTACGAGGCATTGCAGCGTTGTTAGTTTGCTTTTTTCATATGAAAGCACTCTTAAACACCTCTGCAATGCGTTATGGTACAATGCTTTTTGGTAGTGGTTCTATTGGTGTTCAGATTTTCTTTATCATCAGTGGTTTTATCATGGTTTATACCACCCGAAAGAGCGATGGGACTCCCCATTATGTAAAGAACTTTTTGATCAAGCGATTGATCCGTGTTGTTCCACTTTATTATATCATGGTGTTGTTTTGGCTTGTTGTTTACGAACGAAGCTTAAGTTTTTTTGTCGAAGAACCCCTTACTATACTGAAGACTTTCTGTTTTATTCCGCTATTTAATTCACCGTTAGGACCTGCATATGGAATGCCACCTTTGAAAGTGGGCTGGTCATTGAATTATGAAGTACTATTTTATATTATCTTTGGGTTAAGCCTGTTTCTGAAACGATACCGATGGACGATGCTTCTTGTTGTTTTTACAACATTAGTGGTTTTTATTCCACTCATTTTTAAAGGATATGTTAATTTTATACCTAGTGTAAATTATGATTTCAAGTTATCTTATTTTCTGTTGCTCACTAATCCGATATTGATTTTCTTTATTGTAGGTGTACTGCTTGGACTCATCTATAACTCATCATTTATTATCAAATCCAAAGTCCTTCAGATCGTCTTGGTGCTTATTTCGTTGGTTTATTTCTTTTTGCTCTATTTCAGAGTCTCCCTCTTTTTGAATGGATTCTTTATCAGTATGTTCAGTTCAACCTTTTTGGTGTTCTCTCTGCTGCTTTTCAATAAGGGGATCGGTATTCGCGTTCCTTCATTTTTAGTCTATTTGGGCGATATGTCGTATTCACTATACCTCGTCCATCCCATCGTTATTATTGGTCTCCCGTCATTACTGGTATTCCTGAAGATGGGTGGTGTGTTTAACGGAAAATATTATTTTTTGATTTGCACAGCATGTATACTCTTGCTCTCAGTCATCAGCTATGAACTGATTGAAAAAAGACTCCTTAAAAGAGCTGCTATCTATCTAACCAGTTCCGATCAGAAGAAGATTGAAGTATCCTTACAGCCTGAGTTGATTGAAAAGTAACGACGTTATTATCGTTGTTACTTTTCAATCAATAGTTTTATTTCAAGAAATCCTCACGAACCGGACTAAACACATCAAGTAGTATACCTGCTTCAAGGCAAACCACACCATGAATAGCGTTAGGTGGAGCTAAAAAGCCATCACCTTGTTTCAGAACCATCTTCTTTTCGCCAATCGCTACCTCAAATAAGCCACTTACCACATAAGTTGACTGAGTATGTGGATGATGGTGTAGTGTACCGATTGCTCCTTTTATAAAGTCTACCTTTACCATCATAATTTTGTCATCATATCCATAGATCTGTCTCCGAAGTCCATTACCCAAATCTTCCCATGGTAATGACGATTCGAATAGAAATTGATCACTTTGTTTCATGATTTAAATGTTTTATTTTGATTTTTAAGTTTAATTCTACTGGATGGTTCAGATTTAAAATCTAAATCAGCCAGTAGATAATACATCCTGAATTTGCCCTCAAAGATATTCAATTTAACCCTTCTTGCCTTGCTTTTCAGTAAGGTATTTCCAATATCTACGCGGCATATGTTGCAGTTGGAGCTTTAAATTCAAACGTTCTCTGATGGTAACCGCTTTTACATAATTTTGCCATAGGTTTTGGTAGCTAGCCTCTTCCTCTTCCATAATATTTGAATCTATCTCTCCCGTCAATCGGCTAAATTGAGGGTTATCCATGGTAATCTCCTTTACATCCTTCAAATTATAATAGACTCCATACTCTCGTTTCAGATCGTAGATAACCCATTGCTGATCTTTAAACCGATCCATAAAGTGCAGCGTAACTAACGGAATCACATCAAAATCAGGACTCAGAGCAGCAAAGAAGATATCATCTGCAGTCTTCTGAAACCTTACAAACTGAATAGTTCGCATCGCCTCTTTTGTAACAACCTTCTGTGCCTGTTTCACCTTCAGTACATCCGCATTGGCATAATCATAATCAATAGAATGTGGTGTATCGAAAGCCAGCCGGATAAAGTTGAAGATAGCCTGGTCAATACCCTCCGTGCCATATAAAAAAGCATGAAAGGGTAGCTGTTTATTGCGTGGCGCGAGTTTGTTTTGAAGACTCTTCCATACCCTGTCAGCTTGTTCTCTGTTTGTGTCGATTGTTAAAACGGTATCCCAGAGGCCGGCAGAATAGTTATTCGAGGCAACCACACTATCAGGAATACATTTTCGCGTGTACGATTCAAATATCGCACACAACAATCCCTCAAAAGTTCCGTCATAAACAAAAGTATTCATCAGGGTAGCAGTGGCATTGGGTTGAATAAATCCAGTTGATTGCTAATCTTCCTTCGTCCGGTCTTTGTTTCTCCATTCAATAGTTTAAATCGAAGCGTCTCGGCCTGATAATCCTTTTGTGGAGCCATCAATTCATTGCAAGTGATAAAGTATTTTGCTCGCTTCATCACCACTCCGATCTTCTTCAGGTTTTCACTATTCAGTTTGCAATGGCGACGTGCCATCACAATCATCTTTGCCGATTGAACACCAATCCCCGGCACCCTTAAAATCATCTCGTAGTCGGCCTTATTGATGTCAATAGGGTAGAGGTGGAGGTTACGCAAAGCATAACTCAACTTAGGATCAATCGTAAGATCGAGATTTGGATACTTCTCGTTTACAATCTCATCGGCCTTGAAGAAATAGAAACGCATCAGCCAGTCGCTCTGGTATAATCTGTTTTCGCGCACCAAGGGTGGTTCTTTCAACGCAGGTAAGCGCTTGTCATAGTCATTTACAGGCATATACCCTGAAAAATAAACACGTTTTAGTTTCTGATCAGCATATAAACCTGACGCCAGACTTAGGATCTGGTGATCGTTTTCAGGAGATGCGCCGATAATCAATTGTGTACTTTGACCTCCCGGGGCAAAGCGTGGCGCCGACCTGAAAATCTTGCGCTCCTCTATGTTCTCTATTATATTATTTTTAATCTGAAGCATAGGCCTCAGTGTATCATCATAATTTTTATCGGGAGCCAATAACTTCAGATTGGCCTCAGTTGGAATTTCAATATTTACGCTCAATCTATCTGCATAGATTCCCGCTTCATGTATCAGCTCTTTACTTGCTCCGGGTATTGCCTTCAGATGAATGTACCCGTTAAATTTGTGAATCAGTCGAAGGTCGCGAGCAATTGCCGCCAGACGTTCCATGGTATAGTCCGGATTTCTTACAACCCCTGAACTTAAAAACAGACCCTCAATGTAGTTACGGCGGTAGAAATTAATTGTAAGGTCTACCACCTCCGAAACACTGAAAGTAGCCCGCTTCGTATCGTTGCTTTTTCGATTAATGCAATAGGCGCAATCGTAGATACAGTTATTAGTGAGCAGAATTTTTAGTAACGAAATGCATCTTCCATCCTCCGTAAAGCTATGGCAGATACCTGCCGAAACAGTGTTGCCGACACCTTGACCGTTGTTTGCTCTACTACTTCCGCTTGATGAACACGAAACATCATATTTGGCAGCAGCACCCAAAATATTTAGCTTTTCTAATAGCTGATCAGTCATAGCAAGCTTATTTTTTTAAAATAAAAACAAAAATACTCATTTTAACAGAATTCTTATTAAATTAGCAAAAAAATAAATTATGAACTTTCTGGCTTCTAATATTCGGTTCCTTCGCAAGCAGTTTAACCTGACTCAGGATCAACTTTCAGTTGATTTAAATGTCAATAGATCAATGATTGGTGCTTACGAGGAGGGTAGAGCTATACCCCGTATAAATATGCTCCAGGCTATCTCTGTTTATTTTAGTTTTTCCCTCGACCAGCTTATCAATACCGACCTTTCGTTACCTGATTCTCCCGAATCAAAGAAAGACGAGCTTGATTATATCAAGGGCTCGCAGTTACGTGTACTCACCACCATTGTTGATACTAAAAACCGTGAATTGATCACAGTAGTGCCCGTAAAAGCGACTGCCGGATATCTCAATAGCTATGCTGATCCCGAATATGTGGGTCAGCTGCCACACTTCACCCTACCCGTTCCGGAGTTGTCAAGCGAACGAACCCGAAGAGTATTTCAGATAAGGGGTGATAGTATGCTTCCGGTACAACCCGGTACCTATGTCCTCTGCGATTATCTGCAGGATTGGACTGAGCTTCACGAAGGACAGACCTATATCCTTCTCACCCTTAATGAAGGCATCATTTATAAGCGTGTATATAGCAAAACAATTCATGAAAATACCCTTTTGCTAAAGTCTGATAACCCCGATTACGAGCCTTATATTATTGCCCTATCTGATGTCTGTGAAATATGGCGAGCCATCGGTACTTTAAATTTCAATCTCTCACAAACAGCCGCTCAGACTGTTCAGCGTATTAAAAAATATGGCAATGCTGATGAGCCTGGGCTCCATCAGTTAGCTGCTATCGTGATGGAAATGCGTAAAGAACTCGATGAACTAAAAGGTAATGTTTGATTATCGAAAATCTTTTCCTGAAATCGCATAAATAATCTACTTTTTTAGTATCATTACAGACTAAAAAGTTGAACAAAATAACTCCTTATAGGTTACAATTTCTGTTCTATTATCAACCCAAAACAAATAATTATGAGCCCATTAGATATTTTAAAGAATGCCATTTTGATGGAACGTCGCGGAAAAGCATTTTATGAGCAAGTCGCAACCGATACTAAAATCGATGCTGTTCGCAATATCTTCTTTTTCATGGCCAAGGAAGAGCAAACCCACATAGAACAACTATCTGAGCAGTATATCTACTTCAAGCAGCACAATACCTATCTGGTAAAGGCGTTTCCTTCGGAAGACGTTGGGTTTGTAGAAAAGATCATGACGAAAGACATCAAGAAGCAAATTAATGCAGCAGGCTTTGAAGCAGCAGCCATTTCGGCTGCTATCGACTTTGAAACGAAAGCTATCGATGTATATACACAGGCTGCGCTAGATGCCGCCGATCCGGCACAACGCTCTATCTTCCACTGGTTAGCTGAGTGGGAAAAGGGCCACCATAAGATTCTGCATCAACTCAATGAAGAGTTAAAAGAAGAGATCTGGTACGATAACAACTTTTGGCCATTTTAAGATGAACAAGATCTGATTCGAGGAGCGCTCTCGTTCGTCTCTAAACGGCTTTTATCTTCACAATTGTTGGGTAGGTCTTTTTTTAATCAGACAATTTGCCCAATGTTTCTTATTCATATTTTGGAATTGCTTTTATCTGATTTGACATTGTTCCATTCAATGACCTCTCCTTTTATCCGCCAAATGAAATATTGACAACAAATTTGTTTTGTATAAACGATTGTATTTTAAAATTGTATTAATCTTTTCGATTTTTGTTTCATTAGTTTCAGAATTACCCTTAGTGATATGATGAGCGGAAGATAGTCTAATGTAGAATCAGAACAGCTAGTAGCAAATATCTTCTTTAGATTACTTTCGGGTGATTATTAGGTATCTTTTTGGGATCATCGAACGAATATAATACCAGTTAAATACCCTTGTACTACTTCGTAAAGGTGAGTGTTGCCAGCAGTATCGATTCTACATTGGTATTTCATAGAATTTTTGAGAGTTTTTTATTTTGATAATCTTAACTTCTGATAAAAAAGTAAAATCCAAGGAGCCCAGAAAAAATGCCACTTTTTTTGATAAAGTCAAGAAAAGATAAAATTAGCTTCAGATGGCTCCGATTTGCTTTATTTGGTTATCTTTGAATTCTTGATATCGCTTCGTCCTATTTTGTGATTTTAGCTAATTAGAAACACCAAACTATCATGGTGCAATTAAAAAAGACTTATTCTGTTTTTTAACAGATTTTTTTGAAAATTAATATTCTGCCAATCATTAAAAGAGATTATTTTTGATAAAAATATAGTCTCTTTAATATTATCCTTTGTAAGATGAGTTTTTCTAGTTCACAGGTATCTAATCTAAAGAATGTTGATGGTAATGTTATCGTAGCACCTTCGAAAGCATTTCAACATGGAATAATTAAGGTTTCGCTTTCATTACTCTTCTTTGTCGCAACGTATCTGCTGGTTGTAGCTACCTTTCTAGGATTAGCTTTTTTTAGCATTGTGTTGTGTTACGCTATGTTAAGTCAAGATGTGAATTTCTTTACGGTCTTTTTAGGACTTGGGCTGATCGGTCTTGATTTGATGGTAATTTACTTTTTGATTAAATTCATTTTTCAAAAGAATGTGGTTGATCGTTCGGAAATGATTGAGATAAACGGCGATAATGAACCTATGCTCTTTCGTTTTATCAAGGAAATAACGGAAGAAACAAATACGCCTTTTCCTAAAAAAATATTTTTGGCACCTCATGTAAATGCCGGTGTGTTTTACGACTCTAGCTTCTGGAGTATGTTTTTACCGGTTCAAAAGAATCTTCAGATTGGTCTGGGACTGGTTAATTCGACCAATATCATGGAGTTTAAGGCAGTCCTGGCTCATGAGTTTGCACATTTTTCTCAAAAAAGTATGCGTTTTGGAAGTTATGTGTATTATGTTAATTCTATTATATACAACATGTTGTATGATAATGACGGGTATAACAAGACGATTCAATCGTGGGCCAGGATAGGTGGAGGCTTTTCTTTTTTTGCAAGAATAACGGTGTGGATCATAATAAGGATTCAATGGATAATGCAGAGACTCTATTCTGTGGTGAATCGGAATTATATGAGTCTGTCTCGCGCGATGGAATTTCATGCTGATGCCATGGCTGCTGTAGTTGCAGGTGGTAATAACCTTAAAACTTCATTGTTGAAACTGGAACCTGCTGTTTTATGTTACAATAAGCTGCTCCAATTTTATGATCTATGGGTTAATGATTGTATCAAGGCTAATAATATTTATCTTAACCATCGTGAGTTGATAAAGCGTTTTGCACTTGATAATAACATTGAATGGGTGAATAATGATTTGGCTATTCTTGATATTGAACGTATGAACACAATTCCACGAAGGGTTAGCATAAAAGATCAATGGGCTTCTCATCCCGATTTAAAGGATCGAATTCAACATCTCATGTTAATGAATATTGTAAAAACTGGTGATCTTTCGTCAGCTTGGGGATTGTTTACTAATCCTGCGGTGCTACAAAAGGCGATGACAGCTAAAGTTTATGAGCGTATTGAATTTGAAAATGAACCTCAAACGATTGATAATGTATTATTTTGTGAACGAATTGATGCCTATTTTGCAAAGCAAAAATTTGATGTCCGCTATAGAGGGTATTTTGATGCACATGATCTATTTGCATTCGAGCCGGAGAAAGTGGTTGCAGATATAACTCCGGCTAGTAGTGATAAAGGATTAGATTACTTAAGCAAACTACTGAGCAGAGATATTTTATTGCTTTCTAAAACGATATTAGGCTTGCCAGCTGATATTATGTTATTAACTGATATCATTGATCAGAAATACAGCATAAAGACTTTTGATTTTGATGGAAACAAATTAAAAGTTGAAGAGGCTTCGAATGTACGTAAGGTTTTAGTTAATGCTTTGAGAGAGAATACTTATGTACTTGACGATCTGGATAAGGTTCTTTTTAGATTTTTCTACAGCAAGGCACTGACTAAAGGAAGTTCTCATTTTTTGATTTCAAACTATCAGGAGTATATTGAAACGGTAAACCAAACTTCGCAAGATAATCAGCTTATAGAGGATATGTATCAATCGATAAACCCGTTCTATAGTGAAAGACTTACAGTAAAACAGGCAACTGGTTTGAATGATAGGGCTAAGCTGAGAGAGATGGAGTTAAGAAAAAGAATTGTTTCTGTGCGTGAAAATCAGAAATATAAACACTTTTTAAATGGAGATGTTCGTGTTGCTTTCCAATCATTTTTAGATGAGGATAGACCTTATTTTGAGGAAGGATTTGTTCGTGAAGAGGTCTTTAAACTGCTTGTTGATGCGCTTAATGCTTTTCAAGAGGTTGTTCGTACACATAATTATGAAATTAAAAATAATTATTTAAATCTTCAATTATCGTTATTCGATAATTGAAGACCATAATATCGTCAATAGACAATTAAAACGTCATTCCAACCGCAAGGAGAAACATATATAGTGCAATATAGAAACAGGTATCTCACTTTGATCGAAATGACGGGATGGTACTAATTAACTTTTTTCAAGTAGTAGAAATAATGGGATCAATTGAAGCTGATCCCATTATTTTGAATTGTCAGGATGGTTAGTTCTCTAGGAAAATCTTCATATCTTCATCAACAGAGGTGATTCCAGCTATGCCAAAGTTCTCAACCAGTACTTTTGCTACATTGGGTGAAAGGAAGGCTGGAAGTGTTGGTCCGAGATGGATTTTCTTAACACCTAAATAGAGTAGTGCTAATAAAACGATAACGGCTTTTTGCTCGTACCATGCAATATTGTAAGCAATTGGTAGGTCGTTGATGTCGTTTAACTCGAATACTTCTTTTAATTTCAATGCAATAACAGCTAATGAGTAACTATCATTACACTGTCCGGCATCTAGCACACGTGGAATACCATTGATATCGCCTAATGGAAGTTTGTTATAACGATATTTAGCACAACCGGCGGTGAGAATAACAGTGTCTTTTGGAAGCTTCTCGGCAAATTCGGTATAGTAGTTGCGATCTTTCATTCTGCCATCACATCCTGCCATGACAAAGAATTTACGGATAGCACCTGATTTTACAGCTTCTACCACTTTATCGGCCAAAGCCAATACCTGATTGTGTGCAAAGCCTCCTATGATTTCGCCGGTTTCGATTTCTGTAGGTACTGCGGTTTGTTTTGCATGTGCAATGATGGCACTGAAGTCTTTCTTTCCACCGTTTTCACGCGCTGGGATGTGCTTGGCTCCTGTTAACCCGGCTGCTCCTGTAGTGTAGATTCTATCGGTATATGTTGCTGATGCCAAAGGAGGCACAATACAATTAGTAGTGAAGAGTACAGGTCCGTTAAACGACTGGAAATCCTCACGCTGATGCCACCATGAACTGCCATAGTTACCTACAAAATGCGAATATTGTTTGAACTTTGGATAGTAATGTGCTGGTAGCATTTCGCTATGAGTATATACATCTACACCGGTTCCCTGAGTTTGCTCGAGCAATTCTTCCATATCTTTTAGGTCGTGACCGCTGATCAGAATTCCAGGATTTGTACCTACGCCAAGATTTACTTTGGTGATTTCCGGATTACCATATGAGGTGGTGTTTGCTTTGTCGAGCAACGCCATTACTTGCACGCCATACTGTCCGCATTCAAGTACTAGTGCTACGAGTTCGTCGGCACCCAAATTGTTGTTGAGAGTTGAAACAAGTCCTCTTTGTAAAAATGCATTTACAGCAGCATCTTCGAATCCGAGGTTGTATGCATGTTCAGCATAAGCTGCCATACCCTTCATCCCGTAAATCAACAATTCTCTGAGAGAACGGATGTCTTCGTTTTCTGTTGTAAGTACGCCTACGGTTAATGCTTTTATTTCGAACTCTTCGTCGGTTGAAGCAGTCCATATTGCAACATCGGGGAGGGTTGTTTTATCACAGTCACATCCTTCATTGCAAAGAGTAGTCGCAATTTTTGTGCGGATTTCTAATCCTTTTCTGATTTTTTCGATGATAGCCTTGCGGTCGAAGTTAGCGTTGGTTATGGTTGTAAATAGTCCTTCTAAGATGAATAGATTTACTTCAGCATCTTCTATGCCTTTTTCTCTGGCTTTTGTGCTGTAAAAGGAGATTCCTTTTAATACATATACTAATAGGTCCTGGAGATTTGCGACATCATCTGTCTTTCCACAAACTCCTTTGACGGTACAGCCTGTTCCTTTAGCGGCTTCCTGGCATTGAAAACAAAACATGCTCATAACTTATACTTTTTTAAATAAATGAATAATAATTTAATAGTTTGATAATTAGTTATTTTATATTAGAATAAAAGCACTTTAATACTTTAATTAGATTTGATAATTTCTTTTCTTATGTTGTTGGTACGGATTGAAAATCCATATTACCAGTGCTAACCCTCTCGTTATTTCTACCAAAGGAGAAATCTACTAATTAAATATTGTAGCTTTTTTAGCAGACTTCTCCTTGTGTTTGAATTGACGAAATTAGTTTTTACTCACACTTACATATTATTTAATAAAATCGGGTTTAAAGGTTAGCATTAGAAATGCCCAGTTATTGATGTTGTTTTTGTTTCCACTCTTCAACACTTCGAGCGTTCGGGTTGCTAACATTTGTGAGTAGCCTCCCGTAAAAAGTACTTTGTCGTTAATCTTATAATTGATTTGAAGATCAAGCTCTGTTCCTAAATAGTTATTCAATGATTCGGTTGGTTTTGCTGTATTGGTGACCTTGGCATCTGAATAAAAGATATGTGGAGTGAGACTAGCTGAAATTTTCTGTTTATTATAATTGAGGTTTACATAAATATCATTTAATCCAACATTGTCCAGATGGTTGCTCGAATAGAAGTAATCCATGCTGCCATTAAATTTATGCGCTGTTCCATAAAGAGGAGTGAAAGAGTGGTTTGTTTTGGTTGCCGATATCTCTTTCGTAGCAGTACCCGAGAGGTGTTCTGCTCCGGGATTGATTTCCCATTGGTGATCGATTGGTAGGGTGAAGTCGAGAGCTGCATAATTTGCATCGAGGGTTCTGTTTGTAGCGTCTTTCCCTGTTTGGAGATAGACAGCTGTGTTCAAACTAAATGATGCATCTTTATATGAATAACGCCCTCCAACGGTTTGAGAATATCGGGTATAGCCTACAGCTGGATTGGGTGCTACGGTAATAAACTGTTCATTCCCTACATTGATTAATAGAAAACTTAATCCGTTTTTTTCCCAGTCTTTGTGCCCCCAGATAAACTGCATCGACTTATAATTGCCTGTTATAGTATAATCTCTGGTGTCTGTTTGTTCTTTATCCTGATTAAATGCTAAACCGATGTTCACTTTAAAACTTGCATCTGGATTCCATTTCAATAAAGCCAAATCGTGGCTACGACCTTGTTGATTCCAGTTGCTACGCGAAAAGAGTCGCTCATCATCATATGAAAGTTCTTGTCGACCTATTTTTAATGATGTTTTTTTGTTGAACTTCAATTCTGCCCAAGCCTCATGAAAGGAGGAGCTGTTATCATTCAGACTTGACAGTGGTGAGTCCCCCCATACCCGGATGTCTTGGATGGAAAATCCAACGGAGTACATCTTATCGGTGTAGAGCAAGTTTATCCGTGTTCGCTGAGAGATAAATAATGCTGTTTCTTTCCCATCTTTGAATAATGACTTGTAACCATGCCGATCCTCGAAACGGGGTCTGTATTCGCCGGTTAATGAAAACTGAGCATAACTGGTAATACTTAAAATACTGAAAATGAATAAAAGATAAAATCTTTTCTGGACGTTAATAGTGGTGGTCATAGCGAATGAATTTTTTATTTAAAGTTATTAATTTTCTGTATCAAAAATGAATAAATTTAAACCCAATCTTCTTCTATTATTTCTCCTTGAACGCTTATTATTGCTTGTTTCAAAGGAATCTTTCTACCCGAACGTTGTAGTGCTAATTGTGCCATTCCCATTAATCCACTGCAACAAGGTACTTCCATCATTACAACCGTTAAAGTATTGATACGTGACTCAGAAATCATAGATGCCAGCTTCTCTACATATACCTCTTTGTTTGTGTCGAGCTTTGGACAGGCAATAGCTAGTGATTTTCCTTTTAAAAAGTAATTGTGGAAATTGCCCATTGAAAACGCTACACAGTCGGCAGCCAGAACTACATCAGCACCTTTGAAGTAGGATGCTTGTGGGTTTACCAGATGGAGCTGTACAGGCCATTGTCTTAGTGCGGATGGGGTGTTGCCCTGAGCTGTATTGCTTTCAGCTGTTGTGGAATCAAGTGGTGTTATCTTAACGGCATTGAAATCGATAGCCTTTGAGCCGGGACAGCCACCACCACATCCGCTTGACGCTTTAGCTTCGGCTGCCTGTGCCTGTTTTATACTGTCATAAGATGCTACTTTAGCAGTTGGTGCTTCAGGACTTAAATCGATATTATTTTCTTTGATGTATTCTATTGCCTGACGGAGGAGTTCCGTTTCATTGTGTTCTTTTAAATGTTGTAGATGTGCCAGAACAGTATTTCTCCCTTCTTTTGCAATAATTGACATTACCTTTTTTTCATCATATGGTTCGGCTTCGCGCTCTTCCAGCGTAATTGCACCTTCTGGACAATGGCCCAAACAAGCACCTAGCCCATCACAGAACAAATCACTAATTAAACGTGCTTTGCCATCAATTATCTGTAAAGCACCTTCATGACAGTTTGGAATGCATTGTCCACAACCATCGCATTTATCGTTATTTATTTTTACAATTATTCTTTGCATTTTGCTGGTTTTTCTGTTGTTATACAATAAACAATATGTTTCAAAAAAAGAAACGTTTTTCTGTTATTGATTAATTTACTTTTTGAATAATATCAGAAAGATAGGTTGATTTGAGGTATTGGATAAAATCTTCGGAGAATTTATTGGCAAGATTGCCAAATACACAGGTTGTGAATGGACACTTTCCAGTATAGATTCCACAATGTTGCTTCTCGATCTCGCCTTCCATTAATTCATATAGTTCTAGTAGGTTGATATCGGCTGCAGCCTTTTTGAGTAAGAATCCTCCTTTTGGTCCACGAGCGGAGGTAAGATAGTTGTTCTTGACCAGTATTTGCATCACTTTAGCCAGATGATTTCTGGATGAACTTGTTAAATCAGCAATATTAGTCACATTAAGCATCTCTTCATTTGATGCTATCAGTGCCATACTGTGTACTGCAAGTGAGGCTGCTTCTGAGATGTGAACTACTTTTGACATTGTTATTATTGTGTACGTGTAAATAGGTATTTGAATACGCAAATATATATATAATTTTAAAAAGAGAACATTATTTAATGAGAAAAATTGAAATAAAATAAAAGATATTGTAAATTAGTGGATTGATAATGTAATTTAGAATGGCTAGTGATGATTTGTAGTAGACAGCTTTATACAATCGTATCTGTTGGACTAATTTAGAATGTGAGGGGAGAAGTGAATAATGATTACAATGAGTAGTAACAAGGGCTTCAAAAAAATAGCTGATGTGACTTAAAATCCACATCAGCTATTTTTCTTATTTAAAGCGATGATTTAAATAATGATCTTATAGATATTCAGCGATAAGTTCTGGAATATTGGTGGTTTTAATATAGCTGGATAATTTTTGGTTAGATAAATATTCGCGAAACTCATTGGTCATTCTACTGATAATATTTCCCATCAAGCATTTGTCAAAAGGACACAATGGGTTGTCTGACAGACAGGTGCCATCTTGTATTTTTCCTTCAATAGCTTCGAAAATTTGTAGTAGACTAATTTCTTCGGGAGGTCTTTTAAGTTGAAATCCACCACTAGGTCCTCTATTTGATTCTAAAAATCCCTCTTTAACCAAACGTTGTAGTACCTTTGCAACATGATGCCGTGATGATTTGGTAATATCAGAGATGTGTGCAACGTTGATTTTATCTTTCGAATTAGTGATTAGAATCATGCTATGGATTCCAATGGAAGCAGCTTCTGAAAGGGAAATTATTTTAGACATTTTACTTAAAGTATTTCGGCACACAAATGTCGGAATTAATTATTTAATAATCAATCTTAATTATAAAAATTCTTAATTTTTGTTAAGTTAATCTTAAGATGATCGCAATTATCTCTTTTATTATAAAGTTTTTAGAAGTGGTATCATTTCAAGTTGATAAAAGCCGTACCTTTGCACCTCAATTTGAAAAGGAAAAGCAAATTAATTATCATGCAGGATATCAGAAATATAGCAATTATTGCCCATGTTGACCATGGAAAAACGACATTAGTTGATCGAATTTTACATCAGGTAAAAATGTTTCGTGACAACCAAGAGGTAGGCGAACTTATTCTTGATAGTAATGATCTGGAAAGAGAAAGAGGTATTACAATCCTTTCAAAAAACGTTTCAGTTCGTTATAAAGGTGTAAAGATCAATATTATTGATACTCCAGGTCACTCTGATTTTGGTGGGGAGGTTGAGAGGGTATTAAATATGGCTGATGGCGTTTTGCTATTGGTTGATGCTTTTGAAGGCCCAATGCCTCAAACTCGTTTTGTACTTCAAAAGGCGTTGGCACTCGATTTGAAACCGATTGTTGTTATTAATAAGGTTGATAAACCAAACTGTCGCCCTGACGAAACTGCTGAAATGGTGTTCGATTTAATGTTTAATCTGGATGCTTCAGAAGATCAATTAAACTTTCCTATTGTTTATGGTTCTTCCAAACAAGGTTGGATGTCAGAACATTGGGAAACTCCTGCAACGGATATCACCTACTTGTTAGATGCAATTATTGAACATATTCCTGCTTCGAAATTTTATGAGGGTAATCCTCAAATGATGATTACCAGTATTGATTACTCTTCATACATTGGTCGTATTGCTGTTGGTCGTGTTAACAGAGGTACATTGAAACCAGGTATGCCTGTCTCACTGGTAAAGAGGGATGGTAAAATATTCAAAACAAGAATTAAGGAACTCTATACTTTTGAAGGTCTTGCAAAAGAGAAACAAAAGGAGATGGTTGAGTGTGGTGAAATCTGTGCAGTAATGGGTATTGATGATTTTGAAATTGGAGATACTATCTCTGATTTTGAAAATCCTGAAGGATTAACTCCTATCCATATTGATGAGCCTACCATGAGCATGTTGTTTACGATTAACAATTCTCCATTCTATGGAAAAGAGGGAAAATATGTTACATCCCGTCACATTCGTGAACGTTTATATAAAGAGATTGAGAAGAATCTTGCTTTACGCGTTGAAGAGTCGGAATCAACAGATTCATTTAATGTATTCGGACGTGGTATTCTTCACCTTTCTATTTTAATTGAGACCATGCGTCGTGAAGGTTATGAGCTTCAACTTGGTCAACCGCAGGTAATCTATAAGGAAATTGATGGTGTGAAATGCGAGCCTATTGAAGCATTAACCGTACACGTTCCTGAAGATTTTTCTGGTAAGGTTATTGAGATCGTTACATCACGTAGAGGTGAAATCAAAAATATTGAATCAAAAGGCGATAGAGTACATCTTGAGTTTACAATTCCTTCGCGCGGGTTAATAGGTATTCGTAATACTGTTTTAACAGCAACGGAGGGAGAAGCTATTCTGGCACATCGCTTTAAGGCTTATGAACCTTATAAGGGTGATATTGCTGGCCGCAGAAACGGTACCTTAATTTCGAGCGAAACCGGTATTGCTATTGCTTATGCAATTAACAAACTTCAGGATAGAGGAACTTTCCATATCAGTCCTAACGATGAGGTTTATGCAGGTATGGTGATTGGTGAGCATATTCGTCCAGACGATTTAGTGATTAATATTTGTAAGACAAAGAAACTAAGTAACGTTCGTGCATCGGGTACGGATGATAAAGCCTTTATTATTCCTGCTGTTAAGTTTTCTTTAGAAGAAGCAATGGAATATATTGGCAAGGATGAGTATTTAGAGGTTACTCCCAGATCGTTGCGTATGCGTAAGATTATTCTTGACGAAACAGAACGTAAACGTTCTTCTAAATCTGATTCATAATCTTAAATATTCAATGATTAAGAATTTTTAATCGGTATTTTATCTGATTTGAATCTTTTTAAGCCGGTTCTGGCATAAGTATTGTTTAAAAAATAGTACTTGTCATAATCGGCTTTTTTATGTTTTATAGAATTGCTGTTGAAAAAAATGAGTATCTTTAAATTCTGATTTATTCTGTGCATACTATGAAGAAGGTTTTCATTAGTTTATTAATTTTCTTATCTATTACATCATGCGATGTAGTGAAGCAAGTTCAGCAAGCTAGTAATTTTATCACTTGTAGTTTTAGGTTAAAAGATATACAAGATGTCAGACTCGCCGGAGTCTTGGTTCAGAATAAAAGGGACGTTACAGATTTGAATATAGGTGATGCGGCACAATTAGCTATTGCTTTAACAGGACGATCATTTCCTTTAACCTTCAATTTGAATGTAGAGGCTAAAAACACGAATGGTTCTATTGCTGGTTTGGCTAGATTGGATTGGATTTTAATTATTGACGATATTGAGATGGTTACGGGAACAAACGAAGATGCAATTAATATTCCTGCAAATGGAGTAGCTGTTTTCCCTTTAAGAATGAATGTAGATCTTAAAAAGGTATTAAATGGAAAGAGTGGTCAAGCATTGCTTAATTTTGGATTAAATCTGGCCGGTTCGAATGGTGAGCCTACCCGTATTAAACTAAAAGCCAAACCATCAATTATAATTGGAAATCGTTTAGTTGCCTACCCTGGTTATATAACCGTAACAAGTACAGTTCAATAAATTTGTCTCTTATTTTATAAATTTCAAACTATTTTTGCGATGCAATTATTTTTTAAATCTTTGATATTTATAGGGCTAGGATTAGGTATTATTACATCACTTTTCATAGGTGGTTTCATGGTAGGAGAGGGCCTTCCTGATTTGTATAATGGGAAGATGGGTGCACTTTGGCCAATGATTCCATTGATCGCTGTTTCAATAATGGGTGTTGCTTATTCTTTCTTTAAGAAAATAACAGGGGCACTTATATCAATTGGCTCTAGCTTGTTATTGGGAGGGTTACTCATTTATAAGCATACTGAAATGTGGATTGTTGCTGTTTATTCAATCTCGTTTATTATTCCTGCACTATTTGTCATTATTGGTGAATATTTTAATAAGAAAAGTTTTTGATCAAGATTACAGATGTTCAGCTTCCTTGATTATACTTTCACGTAAATCAAATAACCTCCAGTCACCGCTTTTGATCTCTTTTTCGTTCCTATGGAGCAGACTGATGAACTTTTGTACACCTAAAGGTTCATTGCCATTTGCATGTACTAATACGATATTCCCATTTTCAGCTGTTTCACCTTTTGCTAACCAAGCATCACTCCCGATGGGTATTAATCCATAACTCATTACTTTTTCGAAGACTTTAGGTTCTGATACTAGTCCCGGAAACCTGAAAAAGATAGATGGAGTAATCCCATTTTCAAGCATCGTAATTTCATTTAGAAGAACCTCCTCTTCTATATTCGTCTTTTTCCAAAGCATGAAGTTTAAATATAGAGGGAGATTCTTGTTATAAAAATGATGAAAGGAGTGGTTAACCCATAGTATTGAAATCTTATTTTGCTGATCTAATTTTTTTAACCAATCAAGATCGTCAAGATGTTTAAGCATCCAATGTCCTGAAACACTGATAGCGATGGGGATAGGCTGTTGAATATTATCGAGTTGATTCATTATATCCAGAAATAATGTTCGGTCGAGTGGTTTTAGAGCCGGACATAAGTCAATAGTTAAAATGACACCCTGTCTATCAGGTAATGCATGAGATATGCCGGCATCTTGTAATGGCTTTTCGTAATGCTTTGCCATTTTCCAGGCTTTAATATAGGTGGATTTAGGAAACAACGAAGCCATAAATTTAGTGCTATCTGATGTTATGATCAATTTCCGTTCAGGGTAAATGTCTACCGATAGGGTGGATGGATTTACTGCAAGATATAGTAATTGGGAATTTTGAGTATACTTCCGGATAATGCATAAGTGAGTACTTTGATTATGGATTGTGGCTTCTGCAAAAAAAGAATGATAGTTTTTGATGGTTTGTGCAGAACCGAGCAATGAAAAGAAGAGCAGAAGAGCGATAAAATATAATCGTTTTATCATTGTTTGTGTCTTTTGAATAAGAAATGAATAAATCTTTTTGTATTGTTATTCAAGCCTACAGACTATTTTATCAGTATGTCAAGAGCATAATTCTTATCTTATTTAAAAAATAGAATTTAGACAAATGTAATCAACTGAAATGAATAAAAAAAGAGACTCATCCTTTCAACAGAATGAGTCTCTAAAAATAGAATTAATAAGTTTCTTAGGCTATATTATGATATATATTTTGTACATCATCATCTTCTTCAAGCCGATCAATTAACTTGTTTATTTCGGTTTGCTGTTCTTCTGTTAGCTCTTTGGTTTGTTGTGGAATCCTTTCAAAGCCTGATTTGATAATTTCAAGTCCTTTGTCTTCTATCACCTTTTGAAGGGATCCAAAGTTTGCAAATTCACCATAGATCATAATGGTATCTTCATCTTCAAACACCTCTTCAGCACCAAAGTCAATTAATTCGAACTCTAACTCTTCAATATCCAAGCTATTGTTCTTAATGGTAAAGAGACATTTATGATCGAACATGAATTCTACAGATCCCTGTGTACCTAAACTTCCATTATATTTGTTAAAATAACTTCTAATATTGGCAACGGTACGAACATGATTATCTGTTGCTGTTTCAATGACAAAAGCAATTCCATAAGGGCCATATCCTTCGTATAAGAGCTCTTTATAGTCAGTGGTGTCTTTTGATATTGCTCTTTTTATGGCGCGCTCTACGTTTTCCTTTGGCATGTTCTCGGCCCTTGCATTTTGGACTAAAGCACGAAGACGAGCATTTGTATCTACACTGGCACCTCCTGATTTAACGGCTATTTCAATTTCTTTGCCAATTCGGGTAAATGTTTTTGCCATCTTATCCCAACGGGCAAACTTTCTGGCTTTCCTATATTCGAACGCTCTTCCCATAGTACAACTTAATTTTTTGCAAAGTTAAAAAAGTTTAGTGTAAAACCATTTACTTAAGAATAGCCATTGCAAAATATATATTATTTTGAATATTTGTGTGAATTTCAAGTTTCTATCTTTATTAGCGGATTACAGATGAATCTGAAACGATGGAGGTGTTGAAATATATATTCTGAAACATTAGTGTTTGTAACTGAATTTTATTTTTAGATGCAGATCTCAATATCTTGGAAATTATTAATCTGTTCTATAAGGTATTACTAAGTATTTACTTAGATTTGAAATGATATCATAAGGTTAGTACCATTTGCTTGAGTATAATTATTATGAAATAGCTTTTATATTGCGATAATTATTAGAAAGAATACAATATATTTTCTATAATTTAGCCAAAAATAAGCATGATGGACAAAAAATTTCAACGAATTATAGCTTTAGATGCATTTAGAGGATTAACTGTAGCTGCGATGATACTTGTTAACAACCCTGGATCGTGGGGCTCTATATTCCCTCCGTTAGAACATGCAGAATGGAATGGATGTACTCCAACGGATTTGGTATTTCCTTTTTTTCTCTTTATTGTAGGGGTTTCCATGTGGTTTTCGTTTAAAAGATATGATCATCGATTAACTGCTAGTTCTGCTTATAAAATTGCTAAGCGATCTTTCCTGATTTTTTTAGTTGGCATACTGCTTACTGCTTTTCCTTTCTACAACATGCATCCTGAAAAACTTAGGATCTTAGGTGTTTTACAAAGAATCGGACTTGCTTTTGGTTTCGGTGCTTTTATTTGTATCGGTATAAAAGATACCTATCATAAATTTATTGGTGCATTATTATTACTGGGATACTGGTTTTCACTTGTACATTGGGGCGGTGATGATCCATATAGTCTGACAACTAATCTTGTTCGTAAAATAGATTTATCACTACTTGGTCCTGCCCATTTATGGAAAGGTAAGGGTATTCCTTTTGATCCGGAAGGACTTTTAAGTACAGTACCTGCTATTGTCACCGTGATGTTAGGTTATCATTCGGGTAAATTGTTAGAAAAAAACAAAGGCGAAACCGGGGTGAATTTATTGCTTGTAAATGCCTTATTTTGGTTTTTATCGGCATGATCTGGAACTTAGCGATGCCTATAAATAAATCGTTGTGGACGAGTTCATTTGTCGTATATACAGCTGGTCTTGGCATGTGTGTATTGGGTGTTTCTATCTGGTTGATAGATATTAAAGGAAATAAGAAAATGGTTAAACCGTTTATAGAATTTGGATCTAATGCCATGTTCGTTTTTGTTTCATCGGGTTTACTGGTTAAATCTCTGAGTAAAATTATGATTGCTGAGGGTGATGGTAAAGTTGGTTTATCTGAATTTATCTATTCTCATATCTATAAACCCTTAGACGGTGCAGAAATTAGTTCTGTTTTATATGCTATTACCTGGGTTTTTTTAATGTGGGTAATATCTCATTTTTTATATAAAAAGAATATCTTTGTGAAGATTTAAAAAGGGGAGTGGGGACTCCTTGAATTTTCGTTATTAATATATAAGGTTTAGTAAATTGAATGCTATGCATTTAGTTATTATGCCCTTTATTTTTATTATAGTATGTTTAAATATTTTTGTGATAAAAGAATACTTACACTGAAAAGAAGAGTAAAAGATTTAGAAACTCGGTTAAAAAGTGTAAATGAAAAGAATACTTTATCTGCGATTTATTCTAAGAAAGACACATTAGAACAAGAGGGTATTTTTAAGTTATTGCTCGACAACGTAAATGATATTGTAACACTTTTTTCTTCAGGGAACATTATTGTTTATATCTCGCCTTCTTGTTATACTCATCTCGGATATCATCCTGAAGAAATGGAAGGTAAACATTCTTTAACCTTTGTCCACCCAGATGATCAGGCAATAATGCTTGAATTAATGAATAAAACCGATTATCATCTTAGCTTTCCGATAAAAGCACATCGTTTAGTTCATAAAGATGGCTCAGCAATATGGGTAGAAAGTCATTGGAAACCAATTTTTTTGGAATACAATGGACAACAGACGCATGCTGTTTATTCAACAAGGATGTTGGGTGAAATCAATAAGTAAATAGAATCTGTTTTTTATTCTATACGTTGGGGTGTAAAACATCAGGTCGGCTTCTTCTTTGATGCTGATCCATCTATATTCGATTTCAATCCGGATGCTCGATGAATTGCGTCTTTACCGAATCGTTTTTTCATGTTGTCAAGAGCTTGGTAAAGATTGATCATTTCACTCGTGTCGTTAAATAGATCAATTTGTTGTGCTCCTTCTACTAAGTTACTTAGTTTGATACCAACTAACCTTATTGATTTTTCCTTCTTGTATAGTTTTGTAAATAGCTCTTTTCCAGTTGATAATATGATGTGGTCGAAAGATGTGTATTGTATCTGTTTTTGGATGGTTTCAGTAGAAAAATCAGCATATCTAATCTTGACCGTGACACAGGAAGTTAACTTTTGCACCATCCTTAATTGAAAAGCAATCTTCTCAACCATATGAACAATAACCTGATCTATAATCGTTAAATCAGTTATGTCGTGTTCAAATGTCTCTTCAGAGCTAATTGATTTTCTTTGATGTGTAGCGATAACAGGCGTATTGTCAATACCATTTGCTTTATTCCATACCATTATTCCATAATGACCCAATAGCTTTTCAATATCCTGTTTTGATCTGCTACTTAGATCTTTAATCGTAAGTATATTATTGCTTCTAAGAATTTGATTTGTTTTATCTCCGATCATTGGTATTTTACTAACCGGGAGAGGATCAAGGAATGTCTGTACCTCATTGCTTAAAACCTGCTTTTCTCCATTTGGTTTGGCTATGCCGGTTGCAATCTTAGCTACTGTTTTGTTTATCGATAACCCAAAAGAGATAGGAAGTCCTATTTCTTTAATAATGCGTAACCGTAAATTATGCGCCCAGCTATATGATCCATAAAAACGGTCCATTCCTGTTATATCAATATAGTGCTCGTCAATAGATGCTTTTTCGTATAAAGGTGACTCTTCTTCTATTATCTCTGTTACTAAATGAGAATATTTACTATACAATCCCATGTTCCCTTTAACAATGATAGCGCTAGGACAGAGAATTTTGGCTCTGGTCATTGGCATGGCTGAATGAATCCCAAATTTGCGTGCTTCATAACTACAGCTTGCAACTACTGCTCTATCTGAGTAGCCACCTATTACGACTGGTAATCCTTTTAGCGTGCTATTTTGTAGTCGTTCCACTTCCACAAAAAAGCTATCTAAATCAAAATGTACAATAGTTCTTTCACTACTCATTATCAATACCTATTGACTATTATCAACAATAACAAATAAGGATGCAATATAAATACATTATTTGAAAAATAGTTTATTCTTTGGGGGCAAAAAAAGCAGGGTAACCTCACGGCCCCTGCTAAAAAGGAGACTGATCGAAATCAGTGTTGTTTATGTGTTGAAATTATACGAATTTTCTTTGATAAGAATTACACATGGTTTTTAAAGGCTCTACGGATTTCTTTTCCATATTTTCTCCCATAAGAGTTTCTACACCATTCATGTAGATGACGACTTTCTTCGGGATTACTTCCCATTAATAGAACCAGCTTTTTTAGCTCACTGGCAAAAAGATCCTTGTTAAAACTGTAACGGACCAGTATGGATTTTGAAATTTCTAGCATGACTAAAGGTTTTAGAGATTAAACATATTGTTTTCATAATATCTTTCTCTAAAATCCTGCCAATATCGATGTTTTTAAATAAAAATTATTAATGTTAAAAATGAGATAGTTGGGCTATGATTTTTTGCAGTTTCTCATTAAAAAAGAAGTTAATTGAGGATTGTTTCCCCAACTTGTGAAAACACTTATGTGACGGATCTACAAATTGAAACGATGGGATACGTCGTATTAGAAATAGAAGCTACAGGGGTCTTTGGGGTGATGTAATGAGGGTAGATGAAGTATGAGCGAAACCTCATTGGAGATATTTTTATTTACACTAGCAGAACGTACTAGTAAATTGAAACTATAGTTAATCTGTAATGATGAAAAAGCCTTTTCATGCAGTTTAAATTCGGTACCTATCAGCATTAGCACCTCAGTTGACTGCAATAGTTCGTTTTGATCGTGCCGCACAAATCCGGCCATATTAAAAGTCTTGTACTTGAAATTTATTCCTGTAATATAGTTTCGCATACTTGATTGTTTTTCAAGTAAAATAACAGGTTGAATACTTGCATCGTCAAATCCATAACTCTTTAAAACATGGCTGTATCTTAGCATTAGCGAGTATTTAGAAGGAAGTTTGGCTGTTACTCCGGTAAATGATTGATTCGGTTGTGGTACATGCTGAACTGAGAATCCAAAATCGAAGACATCGTCTTTAACATAACTCTGATCTGTTGGATCTGTTTCATACCGACCGAATATTCCGATAGAAAAGTCAAAAAAATTGATTCGTTGTAAACCATCCGTTCGTGATAATTGAGCAAGTGTTGCTTTTGATGCATCAAATCCATAAACAGGACTTAACTGATCAAAAAACTCTAATTGGCTAAAGTCGATTGATTTTTGATAGAATGTAGGTGTGATTCCTACTTGTACCTTTAATTTTTCTGTTAATATAACCCTTGAAGAGATAGGAATTCCAATAGCAGTTGTACTATAATTGCCCTCACCTTCCTGATTTCGGGTTACATATAATCCAATGCCTCCCATTCCCTTTAAACCTGCATCGTGCAGTGATTGATCAGCTCCAAAAGCGATAGTCTCAAATTTTGAGGGCATATACATTAACGCTCTTCTGTAATTAAGCGAAACGAGAAATCCCTGATCTATACCCACGGCAGCCGGGTTATAGTATATCGGGTTTTGCATAAAATGAGAAAAGGAAACATCCTGACTAAAACCATTCAATATTATAATGTTCAGTATCAGAAATAATGAAATTCTCAGTTTTATATAGTGGTGTTTCATAATTCGTTAACGTAGTAAAATGAAGGATCCTTCAGTATGAAATTTTCCAAAATGGTCTTTTTTTCCCTTCCATGAAGTCCCATCAATAAAAATAGCTTTTACACGCCAGATATAATCTTGTGAGGGAAGCTTCTTTCCTTTTCTATCGCATCCGTCCCATCCATCTACAGGGCACGTATTATCAAGTTTTGTTGACTCCCAAATTAGATTTCCCCAAAGATCCCAGATTCCAATATGATAGGTAAGTAAACCAATAGCTTTTGGTTTAAAGGTATTAACTTCTGGATGTGGACTATCGGGCTCAAACGCATTGGGCATCGAAAGTCCTTTTAAAACAACACGATGGAGTATCGAGGTGGTATCAGGACAACCATATTTGTTGTTTGCTGTTAAATAGACCCGAAAGTATCCATTCGCATCATATTGAACCATAACAGAGTCTGGATTCATACTTCTGGTTCCATCAGGTAGTTTCCATTCTATGTTTGAGAAATTTGATGAATTATTGTAATACATAACAGAATCGGGCATTCCTTGAAAGTCCTTCAATGCTATTTTCGCCGTAGGAATAGGATTAACTTTTATATAAATTTTAGCAGAATCAGTATATAGTCCAATTGTTGCTCTCACTTTTACAAAATACAGTCCCGGGTTATTTAGTTTAGCAGTGACCAAAATTTTATCAGTACTCGAAAGTGTTATTTCGGGTGATGAGCTCCATTCAAACTTTGTTAAAGGATTATCACTCTCAAATTTAATGATTGTTGAATCTATTGAAATTGTATTTTTTAAACAAGCTGTAACCGTATCTTGTATAACCTCAATGAATGGAATCATAAGAGGGGAACAAAAAGGTTCTGAAGGATGACTTTCGCCGCCGGCAGCAAAGATGGCAGTTACAATGTAGCAATAATTAAAACCGGTTATTAGTCCATGTCCATTGTTAGAATCAAAAAAAGAGACCGTTGATGCACCACTAACAGTGCCGGCTAAGGTAAACCCGAAATTAGCGGGTACACCTTGGGTACACTTATCGGCTGTAATTGTTGGGGTATCTGTCTTGCGCCAAATATTATAACCTATAACCTGAGGATAAGGAGATTTGTCCCATTTGACTTTAAATCCATTTAAATAGGTTAGAGAACTGACGTTTTTAACAGAGGGAGCAATAACTGTAATGAAATTGGATGATACATCTGATAGATGCGACCCATTATGACTGTCTTCAACTTTATAATATACCTGATATGGGTTTTTTTGAATATGATCGTAAGTTGTAGTCCATCTAAATGTGCCGGATGTAGAACCAACATTATTGCTGGTTCCATCTGGTGTATAAGTAGCTGGACTCGGCGTAAGGTCGTAAGGTAAGCCTGTTGTTGTAAAGGTTAAAGTGTCTTTATTTGAATCAGAGCTAGTTATTTTATATATTAATGTTTGTCCAACTTCTACACAAGTGTCGGGTATCGGATCAATTACTGGTGGTGCATTTAAACATGGAGCAATTGTAATTTGCATATCGCGAGATACATATCCAATTAATACACCATCTCTCCATTTCTCAATCCGAAAAGATATATTGTATTCGCCCTGCATCGTAGGTTTATCCCATGTTATTACACCAGTTTTAGGATTCATCGAAAACTGTG
Organism: Bacteroidota bacterium; assembly: GCA_013390605.1. Taxonomy (GTDB): domain Bacteria; phylum Bacteroidota; class Bacteroidia; order Bacteroidales; family Cfx3-03; genus Cfx3-03. Next base: position 1,635,044 of record JACAUB010000001.1, read on the forward strand.
TTCTACCCGAAGCGTCTAATTCATTTGGATATTTATAGCCCGCAATATCAATTCCACCAGGATAATCAGCAATCAAAGTTGTTTTACATCTGATTAATTCAAACTTCAGAAGATCTCCATCAGGATCTATCGCGCCGGGATTAATTTTATAAGTAGCATCAATACAGCCATCGCCTATAGGAGGGAGCGAAAGCTGTGGCGAAGTCATGGGCTTTAGTGAAGAACTTACTGTAAGCATTGATTCTACATACATTGGAAGATTACCCGTAGGCATATTTACAATGCCTAAATCTCTGGCCGAAGGTGATATTGAAAGGATATAACTTCCATCTTTTGGAAAAGTATGGGTTGTTGTATAAATGTTTTTTCTGATTAATGGAGTTATTAATTCACCTAAATGAGCACACCATTGACCAAAAGAATTAGTTCCCGATATGCCATTAATTCGTTGTATTGTTAAAACTCCCGTACCATCGCCAGGTTGAAGTTTTACCGAAACGAGATCAGTTTGAGCCGTTTTAGAAGCATTGGTATAAACTATTACTGTTATTTCATAGGTGTTGGGTTGTCCGGGAACTGGTTTATATGATATTTCTCCAGATCGTAAATGCGATGCAAAACCCGAAAGAGGAAGTATTATCAATAAAATGTAGATGTATTTTAGAAACATCGGGTTGTGGATTGGATAATACAAATATAACATGCTCTTTAATAACTTTCAAATAAAGTTTTAATTTCTTAATTACCTGATGGCTTGATTAATTAAAATATATTATCTAATTTTGCACGCTCAATTTGGGTATGATAAAAAGAGGACTTACGACTCGTGATTATTATATCTGAAGATAACAAAAGAAGTATAACCCGAGTGATCGTAAGCACTTTGCAAAATCAAATCAACTTAATGTCAATCGACGAAACAAACATGGAGACTCCTGAAGCTCAGGAAACTCCTGAAATTCAAGAAGCATCTGTTGAAGTTATAGCTGAGACTCCTGAAGTTCAGGAATCTGTTGCTGAAACTCAAGTAGAAACTCCAGAAGTTCAAGAACCTATTACTTTAGAAATCGTTGCACCAGCAGAATTTGATTGGTCTTCACTTGGTAAAAAAGGAAGCAATTATTCAAAATCTGATCGTGAAAAACTTGAAAACTTATATGATAAAACGTTAAGTTCTATCGTTGAGCACGAAGTTATTGACGGTTCTGTAGTTACAATGAACAACCGTGAGGTTGTTGTAAACATCGGTTTCAAATCTGATGGTGTTATCCCTCTTTCAGAACTTAGGTACAATCCTAATTTGAAAATTGGTGATAAAATAGAAGTTTATGTAGAAAGTCAGGAAGATCTTAACGGTCAGCTTATCCTTTCTCATAAAAAAGCGCGTACTCTACGTGCTTGGGAGCGTGTTAATACCGCATACGACAAACAAGAAGTTGTTACCGGTTATGTTAAATGCCGTACTAAAGGTGGTCTCATTGTTGATATCTTCGGTATTGAAGCATTCCTCCCAGGTTCACAGATTGATGTTAAGCCAATCCGCGACTACGATATCTTTGTTGATAAAGTTATGGAATTCAAGATTGTTAAGATCAACCACGAGTATAAAAACGTTGTTGTATCTCACAAGGCTCTTATTGAAGACGAACTTGAACAACAAAAAGCTGAAATCATTGCTAAACTTGAAAAAGGACAGATCCTTGAAGGAACTGTTAAAAACATTACTTCATATGGAGTATTTGTTGACCTTGGTGGTGTTGACGGTTTAATCCATATTACTGACCTTTCATGGGGTCGTATTAATCATCCTGAAGAGATTGTTCAACTTGATCAGAAGATCAAAGTTGTTATCCTCGACTTTGATGATAACAAAAAACGTATTGCTCTTGGTCTGAAACAACTTACAGCTCATCCATGGGATGCACTCGACACTAACCTTAAAGTTGGTGATACAGTTAAAGGCCGCGTAGTTGTTATTGCAGATTATGGCGCATTTATTGAAATCGCTCCTGGCGTTGAAGGTTTAATCCACGTATCAGAAATGTCATGGAGTCAACACTTACGTTCAGCTCAAGACTTCCTGAAAGTTGGTGATGAAGTAGAAGGTGTTATCCTTACTCTTGATCGCGACGATCGTAAGATGTCTCTTGGTATCAAACAACTTATTCCAGATCCATGGGCGGATATCAAAGAAAAATATCCTATCAACTCACGTCATAAAGCAGTTGTTCGCAACTTTACCAACTTCGGTATCTTTGTTGAATTAGAAGAAGGTGTTGATGGTTTAATCCACATCAGCGATTTAAGCTGGTCGAAGAAAATCAAGCATCCAGCTGAATTTACCAAAATTGGTGAAGAAATAGATGTAGTTGTTCTTGATGTTGATACTGACAATCGCCGTTTAAGCCTTGGTCACAAACAACTTGAAGAAAATCCTTGGGATGTATTCGAAACTATCTTTACTGTAGGTTCTGTTCATAAAGGAACCATTACCAATGTTACAGATAAGGGTGGTATCATTACCCTTCCTTATGGTGTAGAAGGTTTTGCTCCAACACGTCATCTACAAAAAGAAGATAATTCAACAGCAAAAGCTGAAGAAACACTTGACTTTAAAGTAATCGAATTTTCTAAAGAAAACAAGAAAATCCTCGTTTCACATAGTCGTTTGTTTCAGGAAGCTGTAGCTGCTGAAAAAGCCAAAGAAACAGCTCAAAAGGATGCTGCTGAACAAGCTACTAAACGTACCGTGAAGAAACTAAAGGATAACCTTGAGCGTTCAACACTTGGTGATTTAGAAGCGTTGATTAACCTTAAATCTGATATGGAAAAATCAGAAAAGGAAGCTGAAAAGAAAAAAGAAGACTAATTCTTTTCTTCAATATAATTAACGGGCCCTCCCTATAAAGGAGGGCTCGTTGCTTTTAAATCATGATCGAAATAACAAACATCCAGGGATCGTTAGGATTTGCTATCGTAATATCTTATCAAATGCTCACCTCTGTGGCAAATTTATCAGGACGTCACTTTATAGGTTATGAGAGTCATCTGATAATATTCCCTAGTAAAGGATAATATACCCTATACTGTATAACATAAATTGGTTTAGGTCGCTTCTATTTTTTATCTTTGAAAAAAAGAAACATTATATGGGTTTTTCAATTACCATATTAGGTTGTAGTTCGGCAATTCCTACTGTTGATAGAAATCCTTCAGGACAGGTAATAAATTTTAAAGATCGATTATATCTGATTGATTGTGCAGAGGGAACACAGCTTCAGTTAAGAAAGTATATGTCTAGAATTCAACGATTGCAATCTATATTTATAAGTCATCTTCATGGTGATCATTTTTTTGGGTTAGTGGGACTGATCTCTACACTTAGTTTATTAGGGAGAAAAAAAGAATTGCATGTTTATGGACCGGAAGGACTTGAAGAGATTGTTCTGCTTCAATTAACCTATTCTCAAACCCAGTTAGTGTATCCTTTATTTTTTCACAGAACTACGCCGGGAGTCTCTGAAGTGATTTGTGATGAGGATGATTTTGAAGTAATTGCTTTTCCGCTGGATCATCGTATACCTACACATGGATTTTTATTTAGAGAAAAAAGAGTACTCCCAAAGATTAGGAAGGAGGTTGTTTTCAGCGAAGCAATTCCTTATACTGAATACCAACGCATAAAGGAGGGCGATGATTATATAATGGAAGATGGAACGATACTTCCACATGAAGCATTGACGATACCTGCTTCTCCGCCCAGATCTTATGCTTATTGCTCGGATACGCGTTATACTGAAACTATCATCCCATTCATCAAAGAGGTAGATCTACTCTATCATGAAACGACATTTTTAAAAGATTTGACAGAGCAAGCTGATCTTAAATTTCATTCTACTGCTGAGCAAGCTGCTACCATTGCAAAACTTGCTGAAGTGAAAAAATTATTAATTGGTCACTATTCAGCGCGATATGATGAACCTGAAAAACTATTAGATGAGGCTATTCCGGTATTCAAAGAAACTTATCTCTCTTATGATGGATTAACCATTCATATAGAGAAAGAAAAAACGGATGGCATTGAGTAGTTTTGTAGCATACATAAAAGAGAAAGGCGATCAACTGAATTGATCGCTTTTCTCTTTTATGTCTTAATCTCAAATATTTGATACGATTGGGTTATGGCTTTTTATAAATAAATGTGGCATCACGATATCCTGGTTTATCTAAATACCAATCTTTATAAGTCGTTCCTGAAGATTGCGCCCAATCTGCAAATTTAAGATGGGCCAACGTGATCTCTTTACGTTCGTAAGCATAATCAAAACTTACTGGTATCTCGATAGCCCAAGGAAGATATGTGGCGGATTTATAATATGAACCTGTTTCAGGTTTAGAACCATCGTTTCCAGTTCCAAATAGATTCAAACTGGCTTTTTCAGTAGGTTTATGATCAATTAAATGGATTTCTCTACCTCTTTCCTGATTTGCAATTAAGAAAGGATTATAAGGAGGTATTAACTGACTGGATGGAATATGTGTTGCAAAGTTAATAGTGACTGTAAATGGCGCCATATCTTTGTAAGGTATGATTGATCCTGTGTTCATTAAAGCATCCCCAAAGTAAGTATTAACTTCATCAACAACGATAATGACTGTATTATTTAAATGACCCTCTTCATAACCTTTAGGATTCATCGTGAAATTATGTCCTAATTTCTGATACCCGGTGATGCTTTTAATTGAACTGGAAGGAACCGGTAATGCTAATGCAAAGGAGTTGTTTTGTGTAGCACCGGCTGCCCTAACTTTGTATGTGGCAATGATATCCACAATATTGTTTTGAGCATCAGATACTATCTTATACTGATAATCGGCAACGAAATCATTGAAATCATAGTCACCTTTAAAAGGCCAGAGATCTTCAAATGCAATAGACGCATAGTCTGTTTTATTTGGATAGTATGAGGTAAATGCACGGTCGGGGTCATTAGGATATTCATCTAAATCATCAGGAACACCATCTCCATCAGCGTCTTTTACAGTTTGAGGAGGAGTGCCATCGCTTGGGCTGCATGATGATGCTGGAACGAAATAAGCACACCTGGTAACCGTTGATGGTAACGTAATGTTTAACTGTTCTATAGTGCCATCTGCATCGCAAAGATCAAGCTGATTAATGAAGTGAGCTCCTCCATTGATAATGGTTGTATGATTGATTGATAACTTAGCACATCCGGTAATCGGACCGACAATATCTCCATTAAAGGTGGCTTTTCCGATCGCTCCATTGTTGTTGGTTACACTAAATAAAGCATTACCTCCCATCGTTGTTGTTGAACCTCCATTAAATGCAACTTCGCCGTTCACTAAGAAATATCCATTATTTGTAAGATTATGGTTTTGATAAAAACGACCTGAAACCTCCATCCTGCATTCATTATCTATTGTTGCAGATCCATTGTTGTTAAAATCTCCGGATAATCTCATTAAGTTTTGGTTAATAATGGTTCCATTATTATTGCTACTGCCTGAAACATCCATGGTTCCATCATTAAAAATAGTACCTTGATTATTATTAAATGATACGATTTGAGCTGATTTGTGATTTTCAAATCTACTACCATTATTAACATTTAATCCTCCTGAAATCTGAGCAGTTCCATAATTGTAGATGTTCAGATTATTTAGATTTAATGATTGGGCTATTAAATTTCCAGAAGCAGAAACGTAAATAGTTGCTTGAGCTCCTCCGTTTATGTTTATATAAGTCAGTGTAGCAGCAGCACAGATTCTGAGTGTGCCGTTTCCACTAAAAGTAATTCCACCGATATAAGGCGCTTGTAAACTAACGTCTTCACCTGCTTTTATTTCTATTGAACCAGGTGTAGTCGAGATGGTTCTGGTAACGCCATTAATACATCCAGGATCACCTACTACAACTGATTTTCTGACAGGACTGGGTAATCCGAAAATATATTGAACAGAATTGTTTAAGACTGCTACCTCTTTATAAGTATGTATTCCACCTGATACAACATTTTCAACCCAAACGCTATTCAATGCTTTAGGCAATCTCAAAACTGAAGTATAACCCAACTCAGGACTTGTCATTCCTGTACTTATCAGTGTTCCACCTTGTCCCGGGTTGGCATTATATATCCTGATTAAATGGGGAGTTGGACGCGATTCTGTTGTCTCAATTTGAATTGAAACAGCAATATCTGCAGTGTTTGTAAAATCAAATTTAGGATCAATTTTCAACCCACTCATTGTTGTTGCTCCAGGGGGGGGAGTGGTTCCAGTTGTTGATGTATTTTCTTTCTGGCAAGAAGATAATATTGCTACTGCTAGAACGAAAAATATTTTTAGTAAATCTTCTTTTTTCATCGTTGTGAGATTAATTAGAAAAATATATCAAAACATATGCCATTTATTTAGGGCCTGCTGAAAAACTCAGTATTCCACTTCAAAGTTAACTTTCCTAGGCTTCAACCAAATCAAGGGTGATATCATGCGACAGTAAATTTCTTCACTGTACAACAATATTGATTCCATCGTTGCCTTTGCTGAAAAAGCCGATGCCATGTTTGATATGAAACAAGGGAGTGCTATCCCGGCCAATTTGACCAGGTTTAGCACCAGGAAGATGCAGGCAATCCATGATTCGCTGGTGTCCTTGAGCCTTGCTTTGATACGGTTTAACCCATATGCAGTCTTGGCCTGACCAAACTTACCTTCGATCGGATTGCGTTCTCCCGGACTTACGTGTTTCTGCACTGCCGAAGGCCTACCAAGTGGTTTGGCCAAGAGCTTGATCCCTCTTTCTTTTACTGCTGCACGGTTTGCCCGGTTACAATAGATCTTATCGGCCAGAATTTCTCTGGGATAACATCCAAATCGTTGTTTGTAACGCTCAATATACTCCATCATGTGGCTTCCTTCATTGAAAGCTTCCCAACTTAACTCATCTAAAAATGAGATACCATCAATGATGGACACATGGATCTTGGCCCCAAACTCAACCTTTGCCTGACTTTTACCCCGAACGATAGGACGAACATGAGGCTGATGAATACTAACGATACGATCTTCTATGCTGTGAGAAAACGAGTCATACATCTTTTTCTGCTGCTGATAAAGCGTATTGATAATCAAAAGATATCTTTGATCTTTGGCTTCTAATAAGATGTTTGCAGATGTACTCAGTAGCGTGTTTATTGATTTGATGTTTCTTTTAAGAAAACGTAACTGACTGCCTACTGCCTTTCTGATTACTTTATGTGACTTGATCTTTTTCTGAGCTGTATTCAGATAGCACTTTCGGGCAATCTTGCGATAGGTTCGTGGTTTTCTTTTGTGTACAGAAACATCATAGAGCTTATCGATTAACTCTTCTGATTTCTCTCTGGCATCAGAGAGCAGATTCAAATCGGTTGGATAAGCGATATCCTGAGGGCATGCTGTGGCATCAAAGATAACTCTGCCTCTGTTTTCACTACCTGGGGTATTATCTGTCGGATCTTGATCTGAATCAGTTGGTTTTGAATGATGCTTTGAGGTTTCCAGCTCTGTTTTAAGTGCTACTATCTTTTCATTAATTGCATTCAGGTTATCCATCCCGAGTCTCTTGCGAAACTCAACAAAAAGTGACGGATCAAAGGGTGGTTCTGAAGTGAAACTTGAATAGCCCAGAAAGTATTGCATGTACATGTTTTCTCTGATCTGTTCCACTGTTTCTCTATCATCAAAATTCCCCAAGTGTTTTATGATCAATGAACCCAATACAACACGTGGACTGATGGCTGGTCTTCCGGTGCTACTTACTCCGACATGTTTAATGTAAAGGGCACATACTTCATCCCACGGTATCAGATGGGCTAATACTACCCAACGGTTATCTTTGCTTAGCTTTTGTTCAAATGGTGTCTGAAATCCATCCAGGGTCAGTTGGTTCGGACTCACGTAATGGGGCGCTGATGCACGCTTTTTCTTGGTTATGCCCATAATTCCTTGCACTTGATTCATCAAATTTAACCATAATTATCTTTATTTCAATCCCTATATCGTTTCTCAGCAGGCCCTATTTAATCTATTGGTTTGTAGTTGTTATATAAATTAACACAGAAATAAAAGTTTTATTTCGGGACACTTGTTTCTATTTTGGGTCTACTTTTTAATGTAGACATAAGTTGCATTTCTGTATCCTGTTTTATTTTTATACCAATCTTTGTATTTTGTACCTTTTGACGAAGCCCATTCGCTATATTTATTATACGCTATAGCTAATTGTTTTAAGGCAACTGGATAATCGAATTTTTCAGGTATCTCGAGTACCCAGGGAAGATTCGTTGAAGAGCAATAATATACACCTTTCGTTAAAACTGAACGGTCGTCGGCAGTACCAAATAAAGATAGTGTTGCTAATTCAGTTGGAGGTGTATTCATCATATGAACCTCGACTCCCCGCTTTTGATGAGCAACAAGAAATGGATTATAGGGTGGAATAAGTTGAGTTGAAGGTATTGGTCGTTTAAATTGAACATGCATTGTAATAGGGTCTGTTTGATAAAATGCCGTATTAGTAAAAACATTAATATAGTATTGCGAATTGAAGTATTTATAAACACTACTCACAACTAATAATACTGTATTATTTAACTGACCATTTTCATATCCTATTTGATTCATGTCGAATATTCCGGGAGTAGCAACCGCTGTACTGGTTCGTTCTATTAAATCAACATTCTGAGGTGGAACTGGTAAAGCAACCAGAAAACTATTATCTACTCCAGCTCCTTCCGCCCTTGGTTGAAATGAACCATAAATATCTACTACTTCATTTTTTGCATTTGTTATAATCTTATAGTGAAAGTCGACTACAAGACTATTAAAGGCCTGATCGCCTAAAGCTGGCCATACATCAACGAAACAGAGTGACCCATATGTTCCTATGTTTGGATAATAAGATGTAAAGGCTCGTGTTGCATCATTAGGAAAGTCATCTAAAATATCAGGTACACCATCTCCATCAGAATCTAATAATGCATTAGTCCCTGACGTTGGTGTACATACAGATTGAGGTATAAAGCATTTACATAACGTTACATTAGATGGAAGGGGTATTTCTGATTTTTCAATTCCATCAGCGTCGCATATATCAAGTTGATTTGTGAAAATTGCAGAAGTGTATATATTTGTATTACCATTGACCGTAATCTTTCCACACCCTTTAGTTGATCCGATGACATTTCCATAGATTGCTAATTCTCCCTTTACTGATGGCGAAGGATTAGAAATTTCGATATTCGATTGCGGAAATATATTGGTGGTACTATTACTATTTAGCTGTGCATCACCAAATACTAAGATATAACCACTGTTATTAATTATGCCATTTTGTTGAAAGCTTCCAAGAACATCCATCTTACATTCATTGGTAAAAGTAGAAGCTGGGTTGTTGGTGAAATTGCCATTTAACTGAATTAAGTTTTGATTAAGTAAGGTCCCCCCATTCATTAAGCTTTTATAAATATTACAAACGCCGTAATTATTAAAATTCCCTTCAGTATTTGTTAAAACGGTTAAATTTGCTGTCCCGTAATTATTAACAGTTAAACCTTTAGTAATTGTTAATCCACCAGTAACATTTAAAGTTCCATAATTAGTAATGTTGACTTTACTCATCGAAAAGGTTCTGAGCGTCAATTTACCCGATTGAGTTACAATGATATTTAATGAACCGGAGCCGGTTGACTGTAAGCTGTTAATCGTATCGTTTCCACAAACGATGAGTTTTGTAGTGCTTTTGGTGGATATGAAACTTATTGATCCATTGAAAGAAGCTGTTAAGCAAACTTGTCCGCCATTGGGTATTTGAAATGAAGAAACTGCGGTCGTAATACTTTTGGTACATCCGGTTGTACATCCCGGATCATTATATTGGGCAGCTTTATGCACTCCTCCCGGTACAAGTGATGCAAATGTGTAATTTATCTTTTTTGTTACAACCGCAACTTTTTTATATTCTCTGATTATGTCAACATTATTTGATACAGTTTGATTTTCTATCCAAACAGTATCAAGTGCAGTAGGAATTCTTACTTTTGAAGTATAGTTTAACGTGGCATCAGTTAAGCCTGTTGATATTAATTGTCCAGTTGTTCCCGGATTATTGTCGTAAATCTTAATTACTCTTGGTGTAGGGGTTAACGCTGATGATTGAATTTGAACAGAAACATCGACTGTTTGTGATGTCTCAAAACTGAAGCTATCCGTATTATTCGTAGTATTACCAGACGATCCACTACTACTTGGTGGTGCTTCATTTTTATTGCAAGCATAAAATAATAGTACAATGCCTGATAGAATAAAAATGAAAATGATCTTTTTTAATATAATTAGTAGATTCCCCATAAATAACCTTAGTAGCTCAATAAATAGTTGGTAATCATTTGATATTTAATAACTTTGTATTATAGTAAGAAATGCGAATACTCCACAAAACAGATACCTGTAAGATTCGATTTTTTAACTTTTTTTGAGATTATAAAAATAGCAAGAAATCTCTGTATTAACAAAGAAAATAAGGGGATAGGAGAGTTAACACGAAGCCTTTGTTTTATCATTTGACGCTTGTCTTCATTTCAGCCACATAAGAGAAATCTTCTTTAAGATAGAAAGAGATTTCTCCCTGTGATCGAGATAAATGTGCGAGACCGCTGACAGATTATTTGTTATTGCTTAAACCCTATTTTGTCTTTAGGGCATCATAGAGTATCTCAATGGGATGATAAGCTCTTTTTCCGGTACCATCTTTAATTTGATGGCGACAACTTGTTCCGGGTGCGGAGATCAATACATCATCGGGCGTATTTTTTACTTCTGGAAATAATTTTAGTCCTCCTACTTTCATAGAAAGTGAATAGTGTTCCTTCTCATATCCGAAAGCCCCAGCCATACCACAACAACCTGTTTTAAGTTCATCTACGGTATAATTTTGAGGTAATGTTAGCATTCGGGCAGTAGAGGCAGTAGTCGCCAATGCCTTTTGATGACAATGTCCGTGCAGGCGAATATGTTGTTTTTTATCAGTAAACTGTTCCTGATTGATATTCCCTTTTTCTATCTCTTTTACAATAAACTCATCAAAAAGATAACATGATTTCGAAAGTTTAACTGCATCAGCTTTTAGATCAGCCCCAACAAGTTCTATATATTCATCTCTAAAGCATAGAATCCCTGAAGGTTCAATTCCAATAAAAGGAGACTCAGGTGTAATTATATCTTTAAGCTTCATTACATTTTGAATGGCTATTTTTTTTGCATTCCTAATCAAACCTTTCGATAAATAAGTCCTGCCACTTTCGCCATGATCCGTTACCAGAACATTGTATCCTAACTTAGTAAGTAGCTGATAGGCCCTGATCCCAATTTCTGTATCATTGTAGTTAGTAAACTCATCGACAAAAAGATATACAGTTCCTTTATTAATGGCTCCATTTGTCGTCTTCCTCTCTTCTTTCCGAATCCATCGCTTTAGCGTCATCCGATAGAGTTTAGGGATGCTACGTTGCGGAGCAAAACCCAAGATTTTTTTTAAGAGGTTGGATGTAAATGAATTCGTTATAGTGAAATTAAAAATGGCAGGGACAAGACTTCCTAACCAGTTTATCTTGCTGATATGAGCGATGAGTAGTGAACGCATCGGAACACCATGCTCATCATACCAATGCTGCATAAACTCAGCCTTGTATTTTGTAATGTCGACATTAGACGGACATTCAGATTTACAACCTTTACATGAAAGACATAAATCCATGCTGTCGTAAATTTCTTTATGGTCGAAAGGATTTTTCTTAGTGGAGTGGGTCAGGAATTCTCTGAGTATATTGGCCCTTGCTCTGGTTGTTGTACTTTCTTCCATTGATGCCTGATAACTCGGACACATTAGCCCTCCAATAAAAGAGGTGCGTCTACAGTCACCCGAACCATTACACTGTTCGGCTGCCTTCAGAATACCTTGTGTTGAAGAGAAGTCAAAAATGGTATCAATGACAGGTTCTTTTCTTCCGGGTTCATATCTTAAGCTTGAATCCATAGGAGGAGTATCAGTTATCTTGCCTGGATTAAAGATTCCTGAAGGATCCCAATTCTGTTTGATTTCTCTAAATAGTTGATAGATCTTATCACCCAGCATTAATGGAATAAACTCTCCTCTTAAACGGCCATCTCCGTGTTCACCACTCAAAGAGCCTTTATGTTTTTTTACCAGTTTAGCTGTTTCGAAAGCTACGCTCCTGAAAAGCTTTAAGTCGGCAGGAGCCTTCAGATTCAGAACAGGTCGCAGATGCAACTCACCAGTAGCACTATGACCATAATAGACACAATTTAAATGATACTTTTCGAGCATCATCATAAAGTCGTCTATATAGTCGGGCAGGTATTTAGAACTAACTGCTGTGTCTTCAATAACCGCTACAGGCTTAGCATCACCCGGAATATTAGAAAGAACGCCAAGTCCGGCTTTTCGTAAAGCCCAAACCTTACTAATATCCTTTCCATAGATACGCGGAAAGTGATAACCGTATCCTTCAGTTCTCATTTCGGCTTCCAGTAATTCTGCTGTATCATCAAGTGCTTGTCTGCTTTCTGAAGCAAATTCAACCAGTAATAAGGCTTCGGGAGAACCTTCAATAAAGAATCTGTTTTTCCGTTGGGTAATGTTGTTCAGCGTCTGTTCAATGATAATATGATCCATTAGCTCAACTGCTACCGGATGATATTTTAGTGCAACTAAATTAGCTTTAAAGGCCTCTTTTAATGTCTTATGATGAATAGCTACCAGCATGTTCTCTTTAGGTGGCAGAGGAACAAGATTCAATTTAATTTCCGTCATAAAACAAAGCGTACCTTCTGATCCTGTAATCAGATTACAGAAATTAAAAGGGCTTTCAGTTTCAGTGAAAATATTTGTTTCTAATAGATAATCAATTGCATATCCCGTGTTTCTTCTTCTTAGATCGGGATCAGGAAATTGCTCTCTAATCTCTTTTTGAATCTCTGAATCCTTTAATATATTGTCTATCTGCTGATATATTTTCCCTTCAAGATCTTCTTTTTTGCATTTATCTATATACTGATCTTTAGATAAGGCCGAAAACTCAACTTCACTTCCATCTGAAAGTATAGCCTGAACAGCTAACACATGATCTCTGGTACTACCATACACCAATGAATGCGACCCACATGAATTATTTCCAACCATTCCTCCTATCATACAACGATTAGAAGTAGAGGTTTCAGGACCAAAGAACAGGCCCATTGGCTCCAATATCTTGTTTAGTTCGTCCAGAATAACACCCGGCTGAACACGTACCCATCTTTCTTCCTTATTAATTTCAAGGATATTGGTCATATACCTTGAAATATCGACAACTATTCCGGTTCCAACTACCTGTCCGGCTAAAGAGGTTCCGGCAGCTCTCGGTATCAATGGTACTTTGTATTCTTGTGCAAATGCAATGAGTACTTTGATGTCTTGAATGTTTTTTGGCCGCACAATAGCTATGGGAAGTTCACGATATGCCGATGCATCAGTTGCATAGAGTACTAATGAAGCTTTATCTGTAAATAATTCGCCTTCTAGTTGCTGTTTTAGCTTTTGAATAGCTTGAAGTTGACTATCAGAATACATAATTGGAATAGTTTACGACAAAGATAAAAAGAACTGGGTAAACCATCCTTTGTAATCATTACTTTTGTCGAAAGTTTATATTTTATGGAAGAAATTAAGTTTACTGCTGTTTTAGAACCTGTTGATGCGGGAGGTGTTGCCGTTTGCATTTCTAAGGAATTTCTATTTCAATTAGGCGGTGGAAAAAAAAGAATTCCAGTTAATGTAGATATCGATGGCGTTTCTTATAAGAGTACGATTGTCACCATGGGAAATGATCTTTTCTTTTTTCCGGTAAGGAAGGAAATTCGGCAGCAGATTTCGAAAGATATTCATGATGAGGTTGTTGTAACGCTAAGTGTTGATCTTGAGCAAAGGGTGGTTGATATTCCTGACGAGATCATGGAATCATTTCTTTTACTGCCTCCTACACTGGAGTATTTTAGAACACTTTCGTATACCTATCAAAAAGAAATGGTGAATTATGTGTTGCAAGCCAAACGGATTGAGACAAAGAATAAACGAATACTTAAGATAATCGAGTGGATTTATGAGATGCATGCTAAGAAAAAAAACAAATAACCGTCTATACATTTTATTTTTCTAAGAAAGATGTGTCTAATATAGAGAATTTGTGAATCTATAAGCAGTAATTTTTGAACGTAATTAATTAAAAATCAAAGAATAGAAATGTCGAAGAATAAGAAAATCTACATCTACACTGTTATTATTTTATCTATGGTATTCTGGGGAATGTCTTTTATCTGGTCTACCATTGTTTTTAGATATCTAGAGCCCATCACTACTGTTTTCTTTCGTCTTATCCTTTCGTCAAGCATATTGTTTGGTGGGTTAAAATTGTTTAACAAACTCGAAAAGGTTAAAAAAAAGCATTATAAACTGTTTTTTCTCTCGGCATTATTTAATCCTTTCCTATATTTTATCGGTGAGAATTTTGGACTCAAGTACTCTTCTGCAACCATCAGTGCTGTTATCATTGCTACTATTCCTGTATTCTCTCCTATAGCCGCTTTTTTCTTTCTGAAAGAACGGCTATCGTTATTAAATGTTGCAGGTCTTTTTCTCTCTTTTGTAGGGGTTCTCGCTATGCTGGTTAATAAAGATCTTTCGTTAAATGCCGCACCCATAGGAATGATCTGTTTGAGTTTTGCCGTTATTGCAGCTATCGTCTATTCTTTGCTATTGAAAAGATTAGCTTTTCATTATTCAGCTTTTACGGTTATTGCCGTTCAGAATCTAATAGGCGCTATCTTGTTTTTACCTCTCTTTCTGATTTTTGATTTTACGAAACTATCCGGTATTGTGTATAGTTATTCATGGATTTCGGCACTTTTAATGCTCTCCGTATTTGCTTCCTCGTTAGCCTTTGTGTTTTTTGCTATAGGGACAAGAGAGATTGGGGTAAGTAAAACCAGTATTTTTACAAATCTAATACCGGTAATTACAGCCACAGGGTCGTTTTTTTTGTTAAATGAAGCCTTTTCTCTTCAGAAGATAATAGGTATCGTAATTGTTATTGGAGGATTGTTTATCAGTCAGTTAAACAATAAAAAGATCCCTGCAAATGCAGAAGAAGTCTTTGAAGGGTAACTGTATATAAACATTCTGACTTTCAATGTTTAAACGCTATATTTTGTTCAAAATATCAATTTTTATGGTTGATGATTTGCAGTTCTAAGAAAGTTTAGTAAATTTGCATCATCAAACACGGCGGGATAGCTCAGTTGGTTAGAGCGTCGGATTCATAACCCGGAGGTCACGAGTTCAACTCTCGTTCCCGCTACAAAACGTAACGCTTCACGATATTAGTGAAGCGTTTTTTATTTTAGATAATCTCTTTACGGAAGAAAAGGATGGATCAGTCGGAAAAGTTGGGGAAAATAATAAAAACCTTGCTAAAACAAATTGATAGTATAAAATAACCCCGTTGTTTTGACTTCTTGGGCGAAATCTACTTAAAGTATAGGTGCTTGGATTAAAAAAAGAGATTCCTGTTCAGTGTAACCATCTTCTAAAACTTCTATAATATTCCACTATGACACTTCTTTTAAGAGCATACAACAGCACATATATACTAAATGAATTCACAATACATTCACCCTGCTTCCGCCATGACTTCCCCTTATTAGTGCAGTCATGGCGGAAGGATGCCGGATCCACGCTGGACTCACGCCGGACTCAATGGTCGTAATACTTCTGATATATAGATATTTAACCTAAGTTAAATAAGAACTGTCTAAGGTAATAAGATTGTATAATACTGATTATTTCTGTCAATCATACTATTCCTAATTATTTGTTCATCTTTTTATAGACTATCTCCTTGGTTTGTCGGGCAGTTCCATTAATTCTCTTCCTGAGTAATAATATTTCCCTTAACAACTGACACTTTTAACATTCTCTCAGCAGTCATCAAGTTGGTTGCTTTTGTGTATATAAAGTGAAACCACCAGATATAAAACTCATCAAAAGTGATTTCCTTTGAATAGCCCATCTCTTTATATATATTTTCAGCATATTTCCTGTTCCTCTCTAATATTTCTAAAAGATGTGGCAAAAAGTCTTTTGCAATCTTGCTGAAAATTGCACCATCCGAAACTGATATTTTATTTTCTGCGAATATTACCTTTAATCCTATGCTATTGTTACCATATATATGAATAGCCCCCATCTGTTTTCCATAAATGCCGACAGGTTCATTCTTGTCATTGCTTTCAATTAATGATAAATAATAATACTTTCCATTTCTTTGTGGACGAGAAGTCGTTTTAAGAAACTCCCGCTCTACATTCTCGATTTGTCCATAATCTATTAAAACATTGCTTAGTATATAAAATGACCAATCTTCGAAAGATAGAGTTTGGGCTATATTCGATTTGGTAAATTTTTCCTTTATAGAAGGCAGTGATTCTTTTACTGTTTTGACAATTTCTTTTGAAATCGGGAGCGCATATTTATACAGATTTATTACTTCTTCAGTATCTGCAATAAATACAGTAGGTTTGTATTGGTTTCCAATTCTATGGATGTAGTTTTTGCCTTCTAAAAAGTGTATAATTGAATCAAGTTTTGTAGCACTAAATTTAGTTTTTGATTTGAATTCAGAGATATCAAAATTTTTATGTAAAGATATCAATAGCAAGTTCATACTGTCCTTTCCAATCGCAAAATCTGGAAAGTTATCGTCACTGGAAATAAGACTGCCTTTGAATTTATTGTTAAATACCTGATCAATATTAGTGGTCTGAGCATTTGTCCGAATGATGAATATTGATAAAAATAGAAGAGTAATTAGTGCTGTTTTTTTCATATCTGATGTGATATTTATTTTAGTTGTCTTTATGATATATCTAGAAAAATCATGCATAACTACTTTGAATGTATAAATCTAATAGCTATTAAACAAATTTATAACAATTAAGCCGTAAATCATCAGATAGAGATTCTATTTATTCTGTAAATATTTTCCTGTTATGCGCGAGTAAATCCAGATTACTTTAGAAAATATCAGGAAGGAGTATTTCTATTGTCAGAATACGTCTTTTTCAGCTCTTCAGAATTATCTATAATTGCGTTCTCCAAATATAGAACTACCTACTCTTACCATCGTGCTGCCCTCTTTAATCGCGAGTAGATAGTCGCCCGACATTCCCATCGATATCTCTTTAAAGTCGGCACAAGCACTAAAATATTTTGCTTTAAGCTGATTAAAGTAGCTAACTAGCTGTCTGAATTCATTTTTTATTATGTTTTGATCATCCGTATAGCTGGCCATTCCCATAACGCCTGCAATACATATATGATCTAATGTTTTAAATATAGGATTCTCCAGCATCGCTTCAGCTTCTGTAAGATCTAATCCAAACTTACTCTCTTCAGATGCAATATAAAATTCAAGCAAACAAGATATGGTTCTGTTATTTTTGATTCCTTCTTTATTGATCTCTGTAAGAACCTTGAGACTGTCTACACTATGAATCAGAGTGATAAAAGGAGCTATATATTTAACTTTATTGCTTTGTAGGTGACCAATAAAATGCCATTCTATATCATTTGGTAAAATAAGTTGTTTCGCACATAGTTCCTGAACTTTATTTTCTCCAAATACTCTTTGACCTGTAGAATAAGCTTCCAGTACTGCCTCAGCCGTATGGGTTTTAGAAACTGCAACCAGGGTTACATTAGCAGGAATGGTCGTCTTGATTTGGTTTAGATTGTCTATAATGCTCATTTCAGTATATTTGATTTTAAAAGGATAATCAATTCTTTATGGGTTCAGCTTTAGTATAGTTGTATATATTCGAAAGTGTTTCCGGTCCAATTCAGATAACGTTCAAAATCCTTAAATGAAACAACCAATGAGGCTGTATTTAAATTGGGGTGGAAGCTTATATTAGGAAGATGTTTGATGTTTTCATCTAAAAACAGATGAACATGATGTTGTTCATCATTTACCAACCCGAATGGTGATACGGATCCCGGCTTTAGTCCCAGATATTTTTCCATTCTTTGTTCAGAGGCGAAACTTAATTTACCTTGCTTCAATCGCTTTTCAAGTTCGTGGATATCTAGCTCCTGAAGATGTTCAAGAATAACCAGAAAATGTTTGTTTCCCTTATGATTTCTAAAAAACAGATTCTTGCAATGGGTCGTTTCTTTTATATCTTTCCAGTATTGCATTGCTATCTCAATAGTCGGAGCAGCAGGATGTTCAAAATATTCAAAATTGATTTTTAACTGATTTAAGACTTTGTAAACAAGCGGATCACCATTCATGACTGTTTTTTTTTCAAAATTACAATCTTTATCCTTTTTTAGCAAAAGCGTATAAATTGATATTTTTATCAAAAAAAGACGCTTTCTTAAATATTCATTTTATATACTATAAATATTAAAATAGTTGATAAACAGTGTTTTAAATTTATATTATTATACATAAAGTGGTATGTTTAATCACTACTATTACATGTGTTTTGTGTAAAATTGATGCACTTTTCCATTATTTGTGCCGAATTTAACCCATTATTTTTGCTAAAGTTGATTTCAGGTATTGTAAAATTTAAATAATTGTATTTTTATAATTTTTAATATTCTATTAATCAGTAATATAAACTTATTTTTTTATTAAAATATTTATTTATTTATTTTTGAATTATCATCAGAATCCTTCTAAATTTGTCCTGTTATTAAAGTAACAAATAAATATATTTCCAAACACATTTATTAATCTAATTACTATCCTAATGAACTTAGAAAAAATAATGACCGACCTGGAAAGAAAACATCCTGGTGAAGTGGAGTACTTGCAAGCAGTTCGTGAAGTATTGGAATCCATTGAGGAGGTCTATAATGCAAATCCTCAGTTCGCGTCAGCCAATATCATCGAAAGAATAGTAGAACCCGATCGTATCCTTACATTTAAAGTGCCCTGGGTCGACGATAACGGAAAGGTTCATGTAAACCTTGGTTATCGTGTTCAGTTTAATAACGCAATCGGCCCTTACAAAGGCGGATTACGCTTCCACCCAAGTGTAAACTTGAGTATTTTGAAATTCTTAGGTTTTGAACAAATCTTTAAAAATGCCCTAACAACTCTGCCTATGGGTGGAGCAAAAGGTGGTTCTGATTTTGATCCAAAAGGAAAATCTAACGCTGAAGTAATGCGTTTTTGCCAATCCTTTATGTTAGAACTTTGGAATATTATTGGTCCAGAAACTGACGTTCCTGCTGGAGATATTGGTGTAGGTGGTCGTGAAATTGGTTTCTTATATGGTATGTACAAGAAATTAACTCATACCCATGTAGGTGTATTAACCGGAAAAGGTGCTAATTGGGGTGGCTCATTGATTCGTCCTGAAGCTACTGGTTTTGGTGCTGTTTATTTTGCTCAGGAGATGTTGGCTACAAAAGGATTGACATTCGAAGGCAAGACAGTTGCTGTTTCGGGATTCGGAAATGTTGCATGGGGCGCTATAACTAAAGCTTCTCAACTTGGTGCTAAGGTGGTTACAATCTCTGGTCCTGACGGATATATTTATGATCCTGCAGGCATCTCTGGTGAGAAAATTGAATTCATGCTTGAATTACGCGCTTCTAATCAGGATGTAGTAGCTCCTTATGCTGAACGTTTTGCAGGTTCTAAATTTGTTGCAGGTAAACGTCCTTGGGAAGTGAAATGTGATATTGCAATCCCATGTGCTACTCAAAACGAATTAGGAAAAGAAGATGCAGAACACCTTATTAATAATGGTTGTATTGCTATTGCCGAAGGTGCTAATATGCCATCTACTCCTGAAGCTGTTGAATCTTTCTTAGAACATAAAATCCTCTTTGCTCCTGGTAAAGCAGTTAATGCTGGTGGGGTAGCAACTTCAGGATTGGAGATGTCGCAAAACTCGATGAAATTAAATTGGTCGTCTAAAGAAGTTGATATGCGTTTACATGAAATTATGAGAAACATTCATAATGCATGTGTTGTTAACGGTAGGCAAGCTGATGGATATATTAATTATGTTAAAGGTGCAAACATTGCAGGTTTCTTAAAAGTAGCCTATGCAATGCTTGATCAGGGTGTAATTTAATCAGCGATACTTCAATAAACAAAAAGGGTGCGGTTCTTTCGAGTCGCACCCTTTTTGTTTATTTTATTCAGAATTATCTTTGAGCAGCTTTACTTGAAAATAACTTCTTGATCTGTGCATTAGCTTTAGATAGTTCAACCTTTTCAGGATTAAATTCACCATCGACCCATTCAATCATATCCTTATATTCAGGATGTTTACTGTTAGCTATCACTTCTAGAAAATGTGCGTACCCGGGAGCACCACCACAATCTTCAGGAGGGCAAGCGCAAGCAGCGTCAATACAGTTAGGATAGAATTTGCCTGCTTCAGGATCCATAATTTTTTCAAGTACGACCGTATGTTTCCAACTGTCGCCGTAATCATACATATAACTCAATGTATCGCCTGGGTTCTTGAAAAGTTCTGAAATGATCTTTTCTCTCGGGTCGACATCTTTTTTAGGTGTACGAACATATTTTGCCATATGAGGCATCTTTGCAAAGAGCTCATCCCAATTATTTTTATCCATTTTAAGTTTTACCTTATAAACGCCAAAATCATAATTGCTGGCTTTGTCATAAACTTCATCAAAGATTTCGAACTTGTTTTCTGAATCTTCAAAGAAATAGAGATGAGAGTTTTCCCATCCCATAGCATATTGAATTACAAGGTGAAGACGATGTAGATCGAAATCATCATATACCTGAATGGTTCTACTAATTTCGGGTAGAACATCATTTAAGGTTATCCTAATTTGGAAAACTTTAGCCATTTTGTTGCTATATTAATCAGTTATTCAAAATTAGGAATTATTCCTTATATATGGATGAAAAAATCACTTGCTGGTCTTCTAACTTTAGCTGCACCGTTGAGATAATCATTTTCAGCATCACGATGTCCTACAGCTAAAAGCGCTAATGATTTCAACCCCTTTTGGTTTAATTGTAATATTTCATCCAATGCGTCCGGGTTAAATCCTTCCATTGGAGTCGTATCTACCTCTTCGATAGCTGCAGCAAATAATCCAAATCCTAATGCAATATATGCCTGTTTGGACGACCATATTACAAGTTCTTCTTGTGTTTTGCCATTTACCAAACCGAGAATATTTTGTTTAAAACCTTCAAGGCTTTCTGATGGAGCGTTTCTGGTATTTATAATATTATCAATGTATGTATTGACATTTTCCTCCGTAATGTTTTTCCATGCAGCAAAAACTAATATAGCATCTGCTTCTAAAATCTGAGGTTGGTTAAAACAAACAGGAGCCATTTTCTTTCTGGTTTCCAGATCTTTTACCACTATTACAGAAAAGGGTTGCAATCCCATTGAGCTGGGAGCAAGTTGAATGGCATCTAAAATATTTTGAAATTTAACATCATCAACTTTTTGTCCATTCATGCGCTTTGTTGCATAGCGCCAATTTAATTGTTTTTTGAAACTCATAAGGCTATTTTTTTTATTTTTAAATTAAACAGTAAAGTTGGAATAAGGTTTAGTTTTTGTGAATCAATTTCGAATTTTTTTTAAACAAAAAAAGACTCTTTATTTTCTCTACTCTTTTATCAATTTAATGATGAGCGTTATTGTAAATTCGTAAATTCGCTAAAATTTATTTAATAAATGGATCTAATAATTTACGAATATGCTAAAAAAGAACGTACTTACAATCTTACTCAGCGTTTTAACGTTGGCTTGTCTCTCTCAAACAGTCAACTGGCTTCCTAATGGCGATAGTTATCTAACGCTTGATAACGGTAAAGTGATCCGTGTTGATTTACCATCAATGAAACGAACTACTTTAATTGAAGCTGATCAGCTAACCCCCACAGGTGCAAAACAACCTATTAATGTATCTTCTTCAGTTTGGTCAGATGATAACAAAAAGGTTCTTCTTGGCGTAAAGACAACCACACAGTATCATAAAACAACTGGCGAGGTTTGGGTTTACGATACGGAATCGAAGAAATTAACACAGTTGGGGAATGGCCTTCGCCAAAATGGTTTGATGTATGCTAAATTCTCTCCCGATGCGAAGAATGTTGCTTATGTTTATCAGGATAAGAAACCTAACAGTGTTGTTTACAATCTGTATGTTGAAGATCTAAAGAGTGGAAAAATCAAACAACTTACATTTGATACCAAAGATCGGATTATCAATGGAACCTTCGACTGGGTCTATGCAGAAGAGTTATACTGTAGAGATGGATTTAGATGGAGTCCTGACGGAAAGAGTATCGCCTTTTGGAATACCGATGCCTCTAAAGTTAGAAACTATTT
The DNA here is from genome assembly GCA_013390605.1 of Bacteroidota bacterium. Classification (GTDB taxonomy): domain Bacteria; phylum Bacteroidota; class Bacteroidia; order Bacteroidales; family Cfx3-03; genus Cfx3-03. The sequence goes on from JACAUB010000001.1 coordinate 1,657,583, forward strand.
GATGCTGAATACTACCGACTCTACCTATTCATTTGTAGTTCCGGTTGAATATCCTAAAGCTGGTGAAGATCCTTCACCTGTTAAAATAGGTGTTGTGGATATCGCTTCAGCTAAAACAAAGTGGATGAATATCGAAGGCGATCCACGTCAAAATTATCTAACCCGTATGGAGTGGGTAAATAGTAATGATCTCATTTTGCAACAGTTGAATCGTAAGCAGAATGAATCAAGAATTATGCTTGTCAATTCAAAGTTAGGCTCTGCAAAGAAGATTTGGAGTGAAAATGATAAAACCTGGGTAGATATCGAACCTTCGTGGAATGGTGGCGATAACACCGGTTGGAACTGGATAGAAAAGAAGAAAGCTTTTGTATGGGCAAGTGAAAAAGATGGATGGCGTCATCTTTATCGGATTGACATTAACGGAAAAGAGTCGCTTATTACGAAAGGTGATTTTGATGTGATGAAGATTTATCTTATTGACGAACCTAATAACGTGGTTTATTTTAGCGCTTCTCCAACCAATGCTACACAGCGTTATCTATATAAAACAAAACTGGATGGCAGCAGTATGCCTGAAAGAGTGAAGGCTGATGAGTTGGAAGGAACACACAATTATTCATTTTCACCCAATGGAAAATGGGCGCGTCATAGTTTTTCAAGTCATCTTTATTTCCCGGCTTCAGAGTGGTTAAGTATGCCAAATTATCTTCCAATTGATGAGAAGAAAAGTCTTGCCAGTACACTTAAAGCAGACCCAAATGGAAAGCAGATTTCATTTTTTCAGGTAACTACTGTTGATAATATTGTAATTGATGGTTGGATGGTTAAGCCGAAAGACTTCGATCCTACAAAAAAATATCCTGTTTTCTTTACCGTTTATGGCGAACCTGCTGCCTGTACAGTCACTGATAGATATGGTGTTGGTAATGATTCACAATTTGGTGGTAATATTGCAGATAAAGGATATCTCTATGTTTCCGTCGAAAACAGAGGTGCTCCAGCTCCTCGTGGAAGAGAATGGCGTAAAGCAATCTATCGTAAAATCGGTATTATCAATATCAGAGATCAGGCAATGGCTGCAAAGGAGATCTTAAAATGGAATTTTGTTGATACATCTCGCGTTGCTGTTCATGGATGGAGTGGGGGAGGATCGAGTACCCTCAATCTTTTGTTCCAGTATCCTGAAATCTATAAGACCGGTATAGCCGTTGCAGCTGTTGGAAACCAGCTTGCTTATGATAATACCTATCAGGAACGTTACATGGGATTACCTAGCGAGAATAAAGAGGATTTCCTTGCCGGATCTCCTTATACACATGCAGAGAACCTTCAGGGAAAACTACTCTATATTCATGGAACGGGCGACGACAATGTACATTATGCCAATGCAGAAGTGTTGATCAATGCACTGATTAAAAACAATAAACTGTTTCAGATGATGTCGTACCCAATGCGTTCGCATGGCATATTTGAAGGAGCAGGTACAAGAGTGCATCTGGCAAATATCAGTACTCATTTCTTGCTTGAAAACTGTCCTCCCGGTGGAAGATAAATACTTCACCCTGTCATTAGACTGACAGAATTCCCCGTCATTTCAAACGAAGAGAGAAATCTGCATAAAGCATCACTACTTAAATATGCAAATCTCTTTCAGGTGGTTAAAATGACGGGGAATTGTTTTCTTAAGCTGATCAAAGTGCCGAATACTTTATCTTTCCTATAGTCGAATGCTCAACTCCTATTGTATTTAGAGCAACTACCCGGTTTCTTATTGTATCATAGCAGTTACAACCGGTTTATTGTTTTGGTTATATGCCTCAAAATAAAATGATGTAGCATCAACCTCGATCTCCTGATCTCTTTTTATCGTCAAAACATCATCGTACTTCGATTCAGTCAGAAAATTTATTTCAAACTTAGTAATCTGTTTATCCCGGAGAAAATCTATAGGGAAAGCATTAAATATCAGCTCAACATATTTTACATTACTTACATGTTGATTGATATCAATATCGTTGTACCCAATCTTTACCGTATTAATTGTTTTTATGTTTGATCCGGCTAATGGCTCTATCTTCTCACACAACGTCTCTATCGCTATCTTTCCCTCAAACGTGGCAACTTCTATCTGATTGCTGTTTAATCGTTGTGGACGCATATTCGCCCCGTTTATCATTAACCACGACGTAGTTGCTCTTGCAATCTCAATCATATCCTGATTATAGATGATAAAATCTCTGATGGCGTAAAGTTTATCTATGGTTCTGGGCCAGGTCTCAACAATAATCTCTTCATCTAATGCCGGAAAAGTTGTAAACTCAATTTTAGCTCTGGAGATAACCCAGAAAAGCTGTTTGGCTACCATCTGATCGTATCCAAAGCCAAGCGAATTAGCACTATTTGCTGCTGCTTCCTGCATGAAATTGAAGAGAGAACTAATCTTCATCCTGTTATTAAAATCTACGTCGTATGTTCTAAGTTTAAAACGTTCTTGCCAGACTAAATCCATTGGTATTTGTTTAGAAATATAAAGTGTACAAAATTAATAAAACCTTAGTGTTGTAAGGCTTTTAAAATGATTAAATAAAACGGTTCTCTTTTTATTTATATTTCGATTTACGATAATTGAGATGGTTTGGATTAAATGCCTAAATTAGCTAAGTGATAATGACATTGATAACTAACAATTACCTCATATGAAAACTAAACATCGGCACTTCAGTTATTTCATTTTCTCACTTCTTTCATTGATGACCTTGTTCATCTCGTCTGGTCATAGTCAGCAACCTATTGACACACTTGTTCCAACACGTGGTTTCTGTATTTCAGCGCCTAAGCCTGTATATCTTGATCGGTTTATTACTTTTATAAATGATGAGCTGGCTCCCCGTTTAGTTAATACGCTCATTTTAAGAGTTGACTATAACTATCAATACAAGAGCCATCCCGAATTAAAAGATTCTATTGCCCTGTCATACGATCAGGTAAAACAAATTGTGAGTGTCTGCAAAAAGAACAACATTAAGCTCATTCCTCAGATAAACTTATTGGGACATCAATCGTGGGCCAGCAAAACGTATAACTTATTAAAAGTCTATCCACAGTTCGACGAAACGCCCGAAATAACAATGCCTCAAACCTATGCATGGCCCAATGCCGATAGCTTATATTGCAAAAGCTATTGTCCGTTGCATCCTGATGTTCATAAGGTGGTCTTTGAGCTGGTCGATGAGCTTTGCGATGTTTTCGAAACCACCGCATTTCATGCAGGACTGGATGAGGTATTTTATATTGGAAGTGATAAGTGTCCACGTTGTTCCGGAAAAGATAAAGCTATACTGTTTGCCAATGAGGTTAAAACTATCAGAGATCATCTGGCGCTAAGCAATCGCAAGCTTTGGATGTGGGGCGACCGGTTAATTGATGGGAAGACCACAGGTATGGGGATTTGGGAAGCCAGTAACAGCAATACGTTTAAGGCTATCGACCTTATTCCCCGTGATGTCGTTATTTGCGATTGGCACTATGAAAGGGCCGAACAGACGCCTGTTTACTTTGCTCTGAAAGGCTTTAATGTACTCAGTTGTCCCTGGCGAAAGCCTCAGGTAGCCTTAGCACAAATTGATGATCTGCTTAATTTCAGAGCACATTCCAGTTGGATAATGAAGAGCAGGTATCAAGGCATACTACAAACGGTCTGGTCGGATGCCGGAATCTTTCTGGATGGTTTCTATACCGACAAAGCAGACGAGCAGGGCGGCACCAATACTCCCTGGAACTGTTTTAAGGTAGTTTTTGATAAAATCAATAAACTGAACAACGTAAATTAGAAATTGATTTGTTCTGGTAGAGATTCATGGTTTTGTGTCTCCGCTAAAGTAGAAAGAGAAGGCTGTTTCAGATTTCTGAAACAGCCTCCTCTTATTTGGAGAGCTATCCGACAAAGTTCCAAAATATTAAAATCTCAGAGGCGTAGAAATTCTTTGGAAACAGCCTCTACTATTCAAGAACCCTTAAATAGGTATAATCGTTTCTTTATGAAGTGATTATATTGATATTTAATCTGTTATAATATTCCTTCGTCAGTAAAGCTTAGATACTTTTCATCTCCTATGATAAGGTGATCAAGAATGGGGAGATCCAGCAGTAACCCAGCTTCTTTTAGTTTGTGGGTTAATTTGATATCCGCATCACTGGGTTTCATATTACCACTCGGATGGTTATGACAGAGAATAATTCCGGAAGCGTTATTTTCAATAGCTAACTTGAAAATCTTTTTCGGATCGGCCACTGTACCGGCCGTGCCTCCTTCACTAATGTTAACCTTGGTGATTACCTGATTTGCTCTGTTTAGAAGCAGAATCCAGAATTCTTCGTAATGAAGATCTGCTAAGGCACTTTGCATTACCTCAAATGCATCTTTACTTGAACTGATTGTTCGTTTTTTAAGTGCCTGGGCTTCTCGTCGTCGTCGTCCTAATTCTAGTGCAGCAATAATAGTGATAGAACGTGCAGGACCAATTCCATGGAATTGACTTAATTCTGAAATCGAAAGTTTCGAGAGATCGACCAGATTGTCGTTTGTTGAAGCAAGAATCCGTTTAGAAAGATCAACGGCTGATTCTTCTTTTGTGCCTGATCCTATTAAAATAGCGATGAGTTCAGCGTTACTTAACGCAAGTCTTCCTTTGTGGAGTAGTTTTTCGCGAGGTCTATCATCTTCGGCCCACTGTTTAATACTAAGTTTATTTATATAATTGTCCATACCCTTTTAGTTTGGTCATGTAAATGTAAAAGAAAAGGGTATAAAAAACAAAAGGCCTCAAAAAGAGGCCTTTCATAATATTTTATAGCGAAATATTATAGCGCACTAACTTTACGCATTAACTTCGACTTTAAATTTGATGCTTTGTTTTTGTGGATAATTGCACGTTTAGCCAGCTTATCTATCAATGAAACAATACCAGGAAGTTGAGTAACAGCTTCTTCTTTTACATTGATAGCACGAAATTTACGTACTGCATTACGCATGGTTTTTGAGTAATACCTGTTACGTAATCTTTTCTTTTCGTTAGTCTTGATTCTTTTAATTGATGATTTATGATTAGCCATAATGCGTTGTTATATTTATCCGACTGCTTTCGTTTATTCTTTTTGGTTGTTTTTCCCGTTCTTTAGGGTTTGCAAAGGTAAATATTTTTTACATCAAAACAAGTATTTGGTTAAAATTATTTCTTGAAAATAAAATATTCTTAGAATATTACCAGATAACTTATCGGTGACTGTGGTAATACTTATCTATGACTCTCATCGCAAGTAGATTTATTAAAAGGTCACTACAGGGTTGTTACAATCCTACTCCCTCTCTATGGACGGAATAGGTACTTGATAACCATATTGTGAGTATAGCGGTTATGAGAATCATAGGGTAATTATAGGTAAGTTAAGGTGTAATATTCTATCTGTCAGCAAACCTGTTTAAAAGCTATTGGCACACAATTTTAAAGGAAATATTTACAAATAAAATCTTTACAACTTTTATGTTTTATGTTTCCTAATTTGGTAGTTTTGTAATTCGTAAGGGGGATAGCTAGGTAAATAGCTCGAATGAAAACATGTAATGAAATTTCAATTGATAGGCAAGGTCTTATAAAACATTCGGTTATATAAGATTCTTTGCTTTTATATTGATTAATTTAACAATGGTCTAATTATTATTGCTTTGGTTTTAGGAATCAACTGAAGCGTTTTATACATAAATATTTTAAAAAAATGACAAAGTCTTTACTGTTTTTATTTTGCATCCTGTTATGGGAGCCGATATTATTTGCCCAGAAGGCACCTGTTCATTCAGTTCCTTCCACCTTTTCGATAGGAAAAGATGAGATTAAACTAGCTGAATTGATTAATAAGTATCGTTCGAAAAAGGGCTTTGGCGAGCTACAAGTATCGCCTTCTCTTTGTTTTGTAGCCAAAACGCATTTGTCTGATGTATTTAAGAACAAGCCTGATAAAAATGGATGTTCTTTATATAGCTGGTCAGATAAAGGAAGCTGGAAACCTTGTTGTTTTAAAAACAATATTGTAAATCTTGAGCAGATGTCGGCTAAGCCATCCGAAGTGGTTGGATTTAGAGGAAAAGGGTTCGAAATTATGATTTCTTCGATTGAAAATAAATCGATGGTTGATTTATTGGATCTATGGTTGAAGAAAAAAACCACTCCCGACTTTTTATTGAGCAATGGAAAGTGGAATAACAAAAGCTGGCAAAGTATGGGTGTGAGTGTCTATAAAGGATATGCATCTATTTGGTTAAGCGAAATTCCCGATAGAGCTTCGACTACACAGACAAAAAAGGATCTAAAACAGATGAATGGTTCTGAAGATTTTAAAAGCGACATTCGCAGCAATAACAAAACTGTTACATCTCGCATCTCGCATGCTGATTCAGTAATACGAAGCCGTGAAATGAAAAACAATAAAATGGAGGTTGCTCGTAAAAATGATGAAACTAATTCATTGAATAAACCAAAGATCGACCCGAATAATTTTAAAAACTATTATCTGGTTCACTCTACCCATACTGACCTGAAAGAGGCTGTTAAAACGATGGAGTTTCTGAAGAAGACCGGAATTAAAAGACTGATCCTATTAGATTCTAAAGGCGAATATAGGGTTGTATTAGGTGTGTACCCTGAGAGGGAATTGGCCGAAGCAGCAATTGCAAAGTTTAAAGCTCGCTTTTCTAATTTAACGGTATTTACTTTCTAGGTAGATATTGATTGCTGATACCGAATCAATTATATTTTTAACATGAATATTTATTAACACCTGCCATTTAGGTTGGTTGTTATTTTATTGATTTGATATCTTTGTAGACTATTAAAATCCCAAACAATGGCTGAAAATTATAACGAAGATAGCATACGCTCATTAGAATGGAAAGAGCATATCCGATTAAGGCCAGGTATGTATATTGGCAAACTCGGTGATGGTTCGTCAGCTGATGATGGTATTTATGTTCTTTTAAAAGAAATTGTAGATAATGCGGTAGACGAATTCATCATGGGTAATGGTAGAACTGTCGAAGTTACTATTCATGAAAAACAGGTTTCGATTCGAGATTATGGTCGCGGTATCCCTTTGGGAAAACTGATCGACTGTGTATCTAAAATAAATACGGGAGCGAAATACGATTCAAATGTATTTAAGAAGGCGGTTGGACTAAATGGGGTTGGTACAAAAGCCGTAAATGCATTGTCTAGCCATTTTAAAGCCCAAAGTGTTCGTGAAGGAAAAACCAAGATCGTCGAATTCGTCAGGGGTGAACTCATCACTGATAACCCTGAACAAGATAGCAACGAACGTAATGGAACCAGAATAACATTTACACCAGACGAAGATATTTTTGGCAACATTCACTATATTATTGAGTATGTTGAGTCGATGCTTTGGAATTATGCCTTTCTAAACACCGGTTTAATCATCAACTTCAATGGCGAAAAATATCAGGCTAAAAATGGATTACTCGATTTGCTGGAGCGCAATCTGAATGGAACGCCAATCGTTTATCCGATTATTCATATCAAGGAAGAAGATTTTGAATGTGCTATAACACACTCAAATCAATCAGGTGAAGAGTATTATTCATTTGTAAACGGACAGAATACCACCATGGGTGGTACACACCATGCTGCATTTCGTGAGGCTGTGGTCAAGACGATTCGTGAGTTCTATAAAAAAGATTTCGAACCTGGTGATGTTCGTTCAGGATTGGTAGCTGCTATTAGCATCAAGGTTCAGGAACCAGTTTTCGAGAGTCAGACCAAGACGAAACTAGGCTCGATGTATATGGAACCTGAAGGCCGAACGGTTAGAAACTATGTAAATGACCTGATTAAGCGTAATCTGGATAATTATTTACATATGAATTCGGAGACTGCTGAGGTATTGCTTCAGCGGATCATGATGTCGGAAAAAGAGCGTAAAGAACTGACCAACATCAAGAAGTTAGCCAAAGAGAGCATAAAAAAGGTTAGTCTCCATAATAAGAAACTTCGCGATTGCAGGGTTCATTTTAACAGTAATCACGAACGAAAGCTTGATTCTACGCTCTTTATTACTGAGGGCGATTCAGCTTCAGGTTCTATTACGAAGAGTCGTGATGTTAACACACAAGCGGTTTTCAGCTTAAAAGGAAAGCCATTGAACTGCTATGGGCTATCAAAGAAGGTTGTTTATGAGAATGAAGAATTTAATCTCTTACAATCAGCCCTCAATATAGAGGAGGGTATTGATAATCTTCGGTATAATAACATCGTAATCTCTACTGATGCCGATGTGGACGGTATGCATATTCGTTTGTTGTTGCTTACCTTTTTCCTTCAGTTCTATCCTGATTTGGTAAAGACACACCATGTTTATATTCTTCAAACACCGTTGTTTCGGGTACGTAATAAAAAGAAGACCTTTTATTGTTACAGTCCCGAAGAAAAGCAGAAGGCGATGGAAGAGTTAGGGGTGAATCCAGAGATTACACGATTTAAAGGATTAGGCGAGATCTCACCTGATGAGTTCAGACATTTTATAGGGCCACAGATAAGGTTAGAGCCGGTTATCCTGAAGAAACACTCAGATATAGCCTCGACACTTTCATTCTATATGGGAAAGAATACGCCGGATCGTCAGATCTTTATTATGGGAAATCTTAGAATTGAGGCTGATTTGGTTGATGATAAAGAGGAAATGTGATCGTATTATTACCCTACAACCCTTCCATATCAGGGGGGCCTCCCATATATTCTCTATTCCTTCTCTATCGGTAACAGGTAGCTAATTCGTCTATATATACGATTTAGCTACCTGTTACCGATAACGAAGCTATACCAACGGTATAGCTTATACCCTAGATATAGAGTAGCTTTATGAGGGCATTCAAGTATTTATCGATGGATAATGATTTCTTATAGGTCTTTGTAGCATCAGTTTATTTCATTCCTGTCAGCACTTTTTTTAATATTAAATTAAATTCTGTCGGTTTTTCTATCATGGGATAATGTCCAGTTGCAGAGATAGTTTCTACTTGAAAACTATTTTTACAATGGTTTTTCAGTCCAGTTTCGTTTGTTGGAAAACCGTCATTATTTATTAAATACAACTTGTAATTAAGCTGTTCTAATCTTTGTGCATCGGTATAAGCGTATTGCATTTGGTTCATAAATGTTCCATAGCCAATAACGGAATCGCTATTGGCAAAATCAGTTTTTACTCTGTCTTTCACTTCCTTTGAAGTTGTTGGGTGAAAAAGCATCATATCTGCATATACAGGTGCTGAATTTTTAAAATCCTTTTCAAGCATTGGAAAAAAGTCAGTCATTTGTTTCATTTGTTCTGGTGTAAATGCAACGTCAATAAATTTGAAATTGTCAACACCTACAACGCCTACTATTTTTGGATTGTTGGTTAATGCTGTTTGTAACATAATTTCGCCTGCCATAGAATGTCCTATGATTACAACATTTTTAAGGTTCATTGTGTCAATAAATGCTGTTACATCGTTGGCATATTCTTCAATTGTCCAGTTGATTCTTTCGGCTTTGGATTTGCCAAAGCCCGGCAGGTCAATTGCGAAAACATTGTAAGTTTTAGAAAAATATTCTACTTGATTTTTCCAATAAGTTCCGTCAATACACCATCCATGTAAAAAGAGAAGTGTTGTGTCGCCTTGTCCTTGTTGAAAATAATTAATTTCAACTTGTTTGTCTCTGATTGTTACTTGTTTTGCTGTCATTCTTTCTTGGGTTTGTGCCTTGCTTACACTTCCTGAAAGTGAAGCAATGACGATTAATAAAATTGCTTTTTTATTCATTTTTGTTTGAATTTGAAGCAAAGATAAAAGGCACATAGGACAGCCCTTTGTCAGGGGTTTAAAAATAATCTTTTTGAACGTTCTTCTAAATAGTGTTCAATGCTGAAAGTCTTGTCAGGGTTGAAATGAGTTTGTTGTAATTTGAGTTCTTTTATTCTGTCAAGGCGAAACTCTCTTATTTCTTGTCGTAACTCACAAAAGGCAATAGTTGTCCAAACAGCACCACTGAAATAAACTGCACAAGGTTGGATTATTCGTTCTGTTATTTGCTCTTCTCCTCTTGACTGATATTTTATTCTCAGTTTTTCGCTTTCTGTAATTGAATGCTGGATTGTGTCTAAATACAAACTTGTCGGTGCCCAAGGTTTCTGAAATCCGATTCTTGAATTTAAAAATTCCAATCTGTCTTTGTCTTTGAGTGATAAAACTGCTTTTATTTTTAAAAGTGCAGATTCGTAATTTTGTTTAAGAGAATCTTCGGTATGGTAGTTTAAAATTTTACTTGTTGTTACCAAAGCTCTTGCTTCTTCCATTGTGAACATTACAGGTGGCAGCCGATAACCTTCAACTAAAAAATAACCCTTTCCTTCTTCTTCGCCAATTGGAACACCTGCAAGTCTTAATGTTTGAATATCTCTGTAAATTGTCCTGTTTGTAACTTCAAATCGTTTAGCTATTTCACGAGCAGTTGTCAGTCGTTTAGATTGAAGTTGTATGAGTATGCTTGTTAGTCTGTCAAGTCTATTCATTGTCTGTGTAGTATTTCGTTAAATTGCTGCTAACGACTGAGGCTATGCGTACCTGCGATTTGCGGGAGCTTCACTTTCGCGAAGCGAAAAAGTAAAAATCAGGAGTAAGGACTTATAAGTACTTGTAAAGCAGTATTTTATCTTGATTGAGTGTTGATTAACCTGATACCGTCTTCTTCCAGCCGTACGATTTTTGATTTGTATAATGATCCTACTGCCATTTTATAAGCTTTCTTGCTGATTCCAAAGATATCATAAATCTTCTCTGGTGAGCTTTTATCAGTTATTTTCAGAAAACCATCGTTAACTTTTAGCTTATCAATGATCAGGGTTGAAATATCAGTAACCTTTGAATAATGAGGCTTTTGCAGGATAAGGTCTATTTTCTCGTCTTCTCTTACCTTGTTGATATAGCCTTTTAAATGCTGCCCTTTTTCCAAAGGCTGGAATACTTCATTTTTGTATAAAATACCCCACCATGTTTTATTAATAATAGCCTTATAACCAATCTCTGTTTGATTGGCTATGATTAGATCGACCATATCTCCCTTTTCAAAAGTAACGGGTTTGATATCTAAGAACTGATCGAGTTTTGCTGATGCTACAATCCGTTTGGTTTCAAAATCAAGGTAAACATAAACCAGATAGCTTCTGTCTTCTTCCATCTTAACTGTTTGCTCTCTAAACGGAACCAACAGATCTTTCATTAAACCCCAATCGAGAAAGGCTCCGATCGAGTTTACTGATTTAACCCGCAACAAGGCAAATTCATCAACCATAGCATATGGTTTCTCAGTTGTTACGATAATCCGATCTTCAGAATCGAGATAAACGAATCCTGTGACGGTATCTCCAGGCTGACAATTTTCTGGTACATACCTTTTGGGCATTAAAATTTCTCCGTGTTCTTCACCATCCAGATAGATTCCAAAGTCAACCAGTTTTACTACTTTCAGTTCGTTTATTTTTCCAATTTGAGCCACGATATGTATGTTTTATTAAAAGTGCAAAGCTACTTGTTTTTTAGACAGGTAGCTTTGCTTATCAAAGATTGTTTAGGCTTAAGATGAAAGCCTAAAAGAAATGTATTACTGTGAATAAGGTTACAACTTATCGTCGAACTGTATAGCTTCCTCTTTAAATTTCTTTGATGATCCAAAATGATATACAAAACCGAGGTAGAATACACGAGCATCTCTCTTCCTGATAACTTTCTTTGTTAAGAATGGTGTATCCATGGTCGACGATTCTTTCATTGTATTCAACAGATCTGATATCGTTACAATAATAGAGGCTTTGTTTTTCAAGATGTTTTGACGTGCGCCCATGTTTATTCCATAACGAGCCAGCATTGTTCCCTGTGGAGTAAGCATAGGAGCTCTGTAGTTTGCTGTTAATTGCATCATTGTAGTACGTGTAATCGTTATTGTAGAACTTAGTTTTGCATCCCAGGTTATATTTGATTTATTATTACTATATCCCAAATTACTGGCATCAATCTGGTCATAAAAAATATTGGTGCTGAAATTTCCGGTTATAAACCTGCCTATACTTAATGTACTTAATAGCTCAAATCCGGCTGACTGATTTTTTGAAAGATTGGTTCGGGTTGTTAAATATGTAGTGTCGTTTATAAGCTTTGTTATTTGTGTAAAGCCATTCACCTTGCTTCTGAAAAACAGTGTTGGAATTAACGTGGTCTTACCTATTTTGAATTGATAGCCAAACTCAAAGGAGTTGATAAACTCAGGTTTTAGTTTTGGGTTTCCTGCTCTTAAGTTTCGCGGATCCTGATATTCAGGAAATGGATTGAGATCATCATTTTCGGGTCTGTTTACACGACGACTATAATTTAACTGCAGTTCACTTGATTTATCAATCTTCTGTATTATGTGCAGTGTAGGGTAGATATTAAAATAGTTATTCGGAACAATGCTATCCATCGTTATGAGTTTGGATTGTACTACTGCTGATTCTAGACGAACACCCGCCATATAACTGAATGTTCCAATTGTATGGGCTAGTGTCCCATATATTGCATTCACAAACTCAGAAAACCGGAATTCATTTGATTTGGTAAAATCTTTTTTCCAAACTGGTCCCTGCGAAGACGTTAAAGGGTTATCACGATATTCAGCATAAAAATTAAAATTTGTAACCTCTTCTTCTCCTTTAAATCCTGCTTCGAATTCCATATTTTCAGCAATCGGATTTTTATATTCTAAAGAGAAATTATGTTTATCACCATGGTTATGAATTAATACATTATCGAAAGTTGGCAATTGAACAGGGGTTATGAAGTTGTCGTTATAATAGCTGTTTTCTATCTCTTTAGAGTGTTCATATTCATAGTCAAACTGAATTTCGTGTCCCTCTTTACTGAATTTGTGGGTATATGATCCGGATAAACCAAGTTCGGTTTCAGGCCCTTCTATTGTTCCAAGTCTTTGATAATGATCTGTTAATAGTTTGTTTGCATCATAAGTAAGATAATCATTGAGACTATGACGTGTTATCGATCGGGTAAACAAATTGCCGTTTATGCCAATCTGATTCGACTTATCAATTTCATATTCTATTCCCCAACGAGCAAATTGTGCTACTGGTCGTGCTGTTTCTTCACCATGAATATTTTCATAACTCACCGTATTTTTTGTGTCAGTCATCTTTCTGTTATCATCATTTAATCGTAATCTGTCGTCTTGTCGATAACCATAAGTTCCAAACATATTCAGTTTTCCAGGATTATAATTCAAATTTAGATTTCCACTATAACGACTCCTGTTTCCTGCATTGACGGTAGCCGTCCCATTTAATCCCTGTTTGGCATTTTTCTTTAATATAATGTTGATAATACCAGATGTGCCATCTGGTTTGTATTTTGCTGATGGATTGGTAATTACTTCTATTTTCTCTACAGAGCTTGCCGACATCTGTTGTAGAATATCTGCTCTATTTGCAGCTGTTAGCATAGATGTTTTTCCATTGATCATGATCATTACATCTTCTGATCCACGTAAACTTACATTTCCATCCATGCCGACAGAAACCGAAGGAATATTCTGCAGCAGATCTGTAACCGCTCCTGATTGGCTGATCATATCACTTTCTACATTAAATACTTTCTTATCAATAGCATTGTTAAACATAGTGCGTTGACCGGTAATTAGTACCTCGTTTAACACCTTGGTTGCTGTTGAAAGTTCGAATACACCCAGATTTAAATTAGCTTTGGCTGATTCTATTGCAAATGGCTTTGAGTGCGAAGGGTAGAATCCCATTGAACTATATTCTATATAGTATTGATTTATGGGTATTCCTTTTAAGCTAAATTCCCCTTTTATATCTGTAATACACCCTGCAATTAATGTGCTATCCGACGACTTGTATAATTTTATGGTTGCATATTCAACCATTTTCTTATTCTCTTTATCCAAAACTTTACCCGTAATCGTAGCACCTGCTTTGAGCTTAGGTAATATCTTGTTTTGACTAAAGGTTGAAATTGAACAGAAAAGTAAGATTAGCGCAATTGAAAATAACTTCGAGTTCATTCTTTGTTTTTTATTTGGAGTAATAGTTAAGATTTCAGTTTTTATAATAAATCGGGTGTGAAAATTATAAATCAAATTGGAAATTATTTTTATCGACTTTGACTTATAAAAAGATGTTTTTCAAAATACATTTTATTTACTTTAAAAAAATGAGAATATAAATCCTTGAAAATAATATCTACAAAGTAAACCTATGATTTTGAAGAATTGTTGAAGTTTGTAATTTAAACGACGGTATTGATAAAGTAAAGACTTCAAAAAAATTAAATGATAAAATTAAGATATGATATATTAAATTCTTATTTTTGATGATTCACAGAGCCCCTGTTCTACCTCTATTTTGTTGAATAAGCATTCAATTTATTTACAGGTATTTTTTTCTTGGCATCTTATTCTTCTGAGAGCAATAAAACATCACATGAAGCAACTAAACACAATAGATCAGGTTGTTATTTTTTTGCTAAATAAGCAACGGTTTGCCATTCCACTAAACATGGTTGAGCAGATAATCAGGGCCGTAGAGGTTACCTCTGTCCCAAATGCACCTCAAACTATTTGTGGAGTGATAAATTATCATGGTAGCGTAATACCGGTATATGATTTTCACCAACGAATAGGTATCTCCGGTGTGATTACAAAGCCTGACAATCGGTTTGTTATCACCTCAATGTCAAACTTCAAGGTTGCTTTACGTGTTGATGATATTGAAGGAATTGAACAGTTGAGCAGTGATAATCTGGTCGTTTCTGAATCTATTCAGAATGGATTGGATATATATGGTGTGATTAAAACTGTTGACAGATTGGTTATTGTTTATAATCTTGAAGCATTTTTAAATTCTGACGAGATAAATTTTCTGATTCAAAATGATTTTGACCCACCTTCTAATGATGTGAAAATATGATTCATGAGGCTGAATTATCCATTGTTAGTGAGCATATTGAACGTAAGCTCGGTTTATTCTTTCCTAAAAACAGATTTGCTGATTTAAAACGCGCCCTGAGTTTAGCAATACCCGAAACCGGATTTGGCAATGATCATTCTTTGTTCTTCAATGCATTATATACTAATAGATTAACGCCTCAGCAACTTGATACGCTTGCCTTATATTTAACCATTGGCGAAACATATTTCTTTCGTGAGAAAATCTGCCTGGATGTCTTTACGAAAATAATCATCCCTGAAATAATAAAGAATCGCGATGAACTGAATCGCGAAATTAGAATCTGGAGTGCAGGTTGCTGTACCGGAGAAGAGGCTTATACTATTGCAATGTCGCTTAATGAAGCGATGCAGGATATTGATAAATGGAAAATTACGATCATCGGAACTGATGTTAATCGAAATTTTATTCAGAAAGCGAAGAATGGACGATATACGCAATGGTCGTTTAGAGATACGCCTGATAATTTGAAGAAAAAATATTTTACGCAAATAGGTAAAGAGTTCGAGGTAATACCAAAAATAAGAAAGATGGTTTCGTTTTCTTATTTAAACCTGGCTGATAATAAATATCCTTTGGTTGAGACAAATACATTTGCAATGGATGTTATTTTTTGTAGAAATGTATTAATGTATTTTTCTACAGAACAGGCTACAAAAGTAGTTGATCGGTTTAAAGCATGTTTGACGCATGAGGGCTGGTTTATAACTAGTCCTGTAGAAGTTTCAAATGTCTACTTCTCAACTCTAAACCAGGTTATTATTAATGAAGCATTGGTATATCGGAAAAGCAAATGGAATCATCAATCTGAACCTAAACCTGAAAGATTATCTTTTCCAGTTGATATTAGTGAGATCCCAAAAATAAGTGTTAACTCTTCTCATTTACATGAAGTTGAGAAACTAAAGATTGAACCGGCTATTCCGTATGATAGAAAGAAACACGAAGCGGAGAATAAAGATCAGAAACTTGATTTGAAACATATCTATAAATTAATTGATAGAACTCGCTATGAAGATGCCATGATGCATTTACAAAAACTAGCGAAGTTACATCCCACTGAACCCTCTATAAAATTTCTGTTAGCAAAGGTCTTTGCAAATACGGGTCATCATACAGAAGCCCGTATTTTATGTGATGAATTGATCTCTACGAATAAAATGAATGCTGAATATTACTATCTGCTTGCCACAATTCTCTTTGATCAGAACCAAAAAGATGAAGCAGGAAAAGTAATCAATCAGGTTCTTTATATTGATCATACGCATTTATTGGCTCATTTTCTAAAAGGAAATATTGCCAGAATGGAAGGAAAAAAGCAAGTAGCGAATAAACACTATAAAAACTTATTAAATTTGATACAAAATATGAATGATTCTGAAGTCATTGCTGACTCAGGTGGATTGACAGTTGGGCGGTTGAAAGAGATGATTATTGACCATATCTAATCGTCTGGTTTTATAGCAGGTTTAATAAGAAAAATGAGAATTCAATGGAGAAAAAAGACGGAATAGTTTCTTTATCCGCGCGTGATAGAAGAACATTAAAGTCGAGAGCGTATGAATTATCAAAGGTTGAAGAGCATTTGATTGATAATAATGCTGATTCTATTTTTGTAGTTAAATTTTTGCTGTCTGACGAAGTTTACGGAATAGAAACTTCTTTCATAAAAGAGGTACTTCCATTGAAAGATTTGACGGTTGTACCTTGTACACCTGACTTTATCCTTGGTGTTATTAATATTCGGGGACAGATATTTACAGTAATTAATCCCAAGAAAATATTGATGTTGCCTGAAAAGGGAATATCTGAGTTTACAAAAGTGATGATTCTAAGTTATGAGAATATAAGTTTTGGTATTGTCGCCGATGCTATTTTAGGTAATCAATACATTGCAAATTCGGAGATAGGTTCTTTGCCTTATGTAAAAAGTGATATTAAAAGAGACTATCTGGTAGGAGCAACAGCTAAAGGAGTTATTATCCTGAATGCAAAAGCTTTTATGAGTAGTTCTGAGCTCGTTGTTAACCAGGAAAATAAAAAAAGATAAACCTTATAAAGATTGAAATATGAAACTTAATGAATTGTCTACCAGAAAGAAATTAATGTGGGGTGGGATTATCATACTTGCCTTGATGTTGGGTGTAGCCACAATGTCGTATTTAAATCGAAATGCATTGGCCCGGATGAACGAACGTGTTCAGGCTTCTGCTAAGGTCAGTCAACAAATAACAGAGCTTAAGGTTGACTTAAATAGAAATTGGGGACTGGTACTGGAGATGATGATGGTTAGGAATACTGCTGAATTAGAAAAACTCAAGGCTGAAATTGATTCAAGCGATACCTATTTTAATAAAAACCTAAGTAGTATCGAACAGTATTATCAACTCGATCAAAATCAGATTGATAAAATAAATAGCCTGAAAAAAGAATTTGATAAATTTAGAACTAAGCGCCAAAATCAAATTGGACTTATTGCTAAAGGAAAAATGGAAGAGGCAAGGACAGTGTCGGATGAGCAGATCAGACCGCTTTATGAATCGATTTTGAGTATTCTCGATAATCAAAGCAAGCGAGAATATGTCATTGTTGATCAACTTAGACGTCAGGATGAAGATGAGGCATTAAGTTCGCTCATCATGGTTTTATCTGTTGGCTTTGCTTTTATGTTTGTTAGTTTCTTTATGGCACGATTGATTGTGAAAATGTTCCGTCGGATTAATCATGAAATTAATGATGGTATCACAATATTAAGTTCATCTGCAAGTGAAATTCTTTCAACAGCAACAGAAGTAAGTACTGGTGCAACTGAAACAGCTACAGCGATGGCTGAAACTACTACAACAGTAGAAGAAGTTCGTCAAACGGCACTGCTTACTAACCAGAAAGCAAATAATGTAGTAGATAGTTCGCAGAAAGCACTTCAGGCAGCTCAACTAGGAAAACGTGCTGTTGTTGATACGATAGATGGTATGAAACGGATTAACAACCAGATGAATGTTGTTTCTGAAAGTGTAATGAAATTGTCAGAGCAAAGCAGAACCATTGGTGAGATAACCCTGACAGTAAATGATCTGGCTGATCAATCTAACCTCTTAGCCGTAAATGCTGCTATTGAAGCAGCAAAGGCCGGCGAACATGGACGAGGATTTGCAATTGTAGCTCAGGAAATCAGAAGTTTGGCTGAACAGTCAAAGCATGCCACAGCTCAGATTAAAGATATTCTGAATGACATTCAAAAGGCGATGAACTCAGCTGTAAATGCAACTGAAGAGGGCGTGAAGGCTGTTGAAAATGGGCTACATCTCTCAGAACAGAGTGGTGAGGTTATTCAAGTGCTTTCTGATAGTGTAAATGAAGCAGCTCAATCTGCCATGCTAATTGCTTCGTCTAGTCAGCAACAGATGGCCGGGATGAATCAGATTGTTCCTGCAATGGAGAATATCAAGCAGGCTAGCGAACAGAATGTTATAGGTACCAAGCAAACTCAAATTGCAGCAAATAGCCTGAATGATTTGAGTAAAAACCTAAAGATGATTTCTGAGAAATATAAAGTTTAATCGAGGTTTATGGATAAGAAACAGGAAGCGTTTCTTCGCGAGCTCCTCGCTGATTTCATGATCGAAGCAGCAGAACATCAACAAGCGATCATAAGCGGGCTATTAGAACTGGAAAAGAGTCTGAATGAGAAGGATCAACAAAAAGTTGTTGAGACTACTTTCCGTGAGATGCATAGCTTGAAAGGAGCTGCACGTGCGGTGAATATTGTTGAAGTAGAACGCCTTTGCCAAGGTCTTGAAAGTGTATTATCTCTTTTAAAGCAAAGAAATATTTCGATATCGAAATATTTCTTTGACACCATGCATGGTGCTATGGATTTATTGAATCAATATATTATCGATATTGCTGAAAAGAAAAAAACTGTTTCGAATGATCAATTGGTTAATACATTAAAAGATGTACAGTCATTGTGTGTCGGAACTGCTCCTGTAGTAAAAAAGACGACTTTACAAGCTATGTCATTTGATGATGAACCAGAGGATCTTTCAGTTAAAAAGACTTCCTCATCAGCTTCTTTAGCCGTTTTAGCCAATACTCAAAGTCTTAATCCTGTGGAAGATGAAATCGAATCTGATGATTTTAGTCCACCTACCGGACAAACTATACCGATGGTAAGTAATGTAACCGAACCCGTTGATATAGCGTCTCCTTATTATACAAAAAAGGAAGCAAAGGTTGTTCATCAAGAGGTGACCGGACTAAAAGATACAGTTAGAATACCTGTTTCTAAATTATCTGGTTTGCTTAATCAGGCAGAAGAGTTAATTACAGCCAAGAATATGTTTGGGCATGATTTAAAAGAGTTGAAAAGAGTAGGTCTTCAATATCATAAAACAAAAGACAAATCAGTCAATTCTGTTGAGGGTTCAAGCCTTATGCGCGAAGATATTTCTATCCTTGCCAAAAATATGGACCAGCATTACCGAATAATGGCCAGGACTGTTGACGATCTTTTATTTAGTATTAAAAACACGCTCTTACTGCCTTTTTCGACCATCCTTGATCTTTTTCCAAAGCTGGTACGCGATCTGGCAAAAGACACGAAGAAAGAGATAATATTCACGGTTATTGGTGCCGAGATGGAGATTGACCGACGTATCCTTGAAAAGATTAAAGATCCGATTATTCATCTCTTGCGTAATTGTATTGATCATGGAATTGAATTGCCTGAAGAACGCCTGAAGAAAAATAAGTCTCGTTCGGGCGATATTAATCTCGTCATTGAAAAATTTAATGATGGAGAAATCACCTTGACGATTAGTGATGACGGAGTGGGTATCGAAAAAGAAAAAGTGATTGAGTCGTCAATAAAATTGGGTATCATCTCTCCTGAAAAAGCTGAGAAGCTAACCGATATGGAGATCTCCAATCTGATCTTTAATTCCGGATTATCTACAAGTCCTTTTATTACCGACTTATCTGGTCACGGCTTAGGACTAGCGATTGTTTCTGAATGTGTTACACAGATAGGAGGCTCCATTAATGTTGATTTTGAAAAAGATAAGGGAACTAAATTTATTATTACCCTTCCCGTAACATTACAAACATTTAGAGGTATTCTGGTGAAAATTGGAGAGAACCAGTTTATTATTACCATAAATGCTATTGAAAAAGCAATTAGAGTTAAAGCTTCAGATATTAAAACGATAGAGAACAGAGATACTGTTTTATATAACGGTGAGAATATAGGTCTTGTTTGGTTAGACCAAGTGCTGAATTTTTCAACTAAAAAGCAAAGAATTGATCGGGATAATTATTTACCGGCATTGGTGTTGGTATCCGGACAACAACGTATTGCTTTTATAGTCGATTCAATACTTGATGAACACGAAGGAATTATTAAAGATTTAGGGTCGCAATTAATTAATGTCAGAAATGTTTCGGGTGCTACTCTTTTAGGAAACGGAAGGGTTGTTCCTGTACTAAATGCAATACAATTGATTGAAGAGGCAAATTCTTTCTTGCCACAGGGATATTTAATATCCAATATTGAGTCAGAAGAAGCTACAGTTGAGAAGCAACGTGTTTTAGTTGCAGATGATTCTATTACCTCGCGTTCTTTATTACGGAATATTGTAGAGTCGGCTGGCTTTATTGTGAAAACTGCTGTTGATGGATTTGAAGCCTATAAGTTATTACAGGAAGAGACTTTTGATTTGGTGGTTTCTGATATAGAGATGCCCAGATTGAATGGTTTTGAATTGACTGTAAAGATTCGAAATGATAAAAAAATATCTGATTTGCCTATCGTGCTTGTTACTGCATTAGAACAGCCTTCAGACAGACAACGTGGAATGGAGTCGGGAGCCAATGCTTATATTGTTAAAAGCAGTTTTGAGCAAAGTAATTTAATTGATGCAATCAATAGATTGATTTAGTGTCTATCTTTAATGTTTTGTTGATATTATGCCTATGACCAATCGCAAAATTAAAATACTCATCGCAGATGATTCATTGACAGTAAGAAATTTTCTGGTCAAGGTATTTTCTTTAGATCCTGGTATAGAGGTTATAGGAACGGCTATTGATGGGCAGGAAGCCATTGAGTTTGTTAAAAAAAACAGACCAGATATCATTACTATGGATATCAATATGCCACGTTTAGATGGTTTTGAAGCTACGCTTAAAATAATGCAAGAGAATCCCATTCCAATTGTCATTGTCAGTGGAGATTATAATACCACTGATACTGCTAAAACATTTAAAGCATTAGAGTGTGGTGCTGTTGCAATTCTTCCCCGACCGGTCGGTGTCGGAAACCCCGATTTTGATGAAACCGTTCATCGCTTTGTTTCTAATGTCAAGCTGCTTTCAGAAGTTAAGGTCATACGACGTTGGAACAGAATTTATAACTCTTCCGTTACGCAAGAAAACCCGAATACAATAAAGGATATTACTCAACCTATCCGAATCATTACTTTGGGAGCTTCTGCAGGCGGACCACTTGTGTTACAACAGATTTTGAAAAATATTCCTTCTAATATCTCTGTTCCAATTCTAATAGTTCAGCATCTTGATGTTGAGTTTGCACAGGGTTATGCTGATTGGTTAAATATCCAATCAAATATTCCGATTAAAATAGCTAAAGATGGCGACATCTTAACTGCAGGAGTAGCTTATATGGCTCCGGGTAATCACCACATAGGCGTTAAAGCATATAACACAATTCTGGTATCTAAAGATTCAAAGGAAAAAGGACATCGTCCTTCG
Source organism: Bacteroidota bacterium (assembly GCA_013390605.1). Taxonomy (GTDB): domain Bacteria; phylum Bacteroidota; class Bacteroidia; order Bacteroidales; family Cfx3-03; genus Cfx3-03. The sequence continues at coordinate 1,679,471 of JACAUB010000001.1, forward strand.
GTTGCTTTTATGTTTAGAAGTGTACGTGAAGTTTTTCGTAATCAGGTATTAGCCATAATACTTTCAGGAATGGGCGATGATGGTGCAGAAGAGTTAAAATTATTAAAAGACAAAGGTGCAATCACGATTGCGCAAGACTTTGACAGCTCACTTATTCATGGTATGCCGGGCGAAGCTATACGAATTGGTGCCGCCAGTTATATCTTATCACCTGATCAAATTATTCAATTTATTAAAAGAAACGTTTCATTATCAATAAAATAAGTATTATGAATTCGTATATGAATTTTAATTCAAAACTCGGAAACATCCTTGTTGTAGAAGATTCACCAGTACAAGCAAAGAAAATCAAATTTCTTTTAGAAGAGAATGGTTTAAATGTGATGGTTTGTCCCAATGGTAAACTGGCTCTTGAGGCTATTGCCGAAGTACATCCATTATTAATCATTAGTGATATTGTAATGCCCGAGATGGATGGATATGAATTCTGTTCAATTTTAAAGAATGACGTCAATTTTAGAGAGATTCCTGTAATATTGCTTACCTCTCTTCATGATCCGCTTGATATAATTAAAGGACTTCAATCCGGAGCCGACAATTTTATTACAAAACCCTATGATGAGAAATATCTATTATCAAGAATCCAATATCTGTTAGCTAATCGCTCTATCCGACAAAGTGGTGGTGCTGAGATGGTGATTGAGATTGTATTCCGGGGCCAGAAATATGCTATCAACTCTGAGAAGAAACAGATTCTGGATCTGTTATTATCAATATACGAAGCAGCGATCCAGAAAAATGATGAGTTAATTCAGGCCCAGGCTCAGTTGGAAGCTCTTAACGAAGATCTTATTTCTAAAAATAAAGAGTTAGAAGCCTTTGCCCGTACTGTTTCACATGATCTGCGATCACCACTGAGTAATGTAAATGGAATTGTTGACTTAATGGTTCAGGATTATTCAGATATATTGGATGATGAAGCCAGAAGTTTGTTGTCTATTATTAAAACCTCTGCACTTTCAATGACACATCTTATTGATGATTTATTGAAATTCTCACAGTCTGCTCATGCCAGTCTAGAGCCGGTTCCGGTCGATTTAAGTAGTATAGCTCATCAGGTAATAGAAAAATTACGTCATACTTACCCTGACAGGGTTGTATATGAATTTATTCAGGAGGGGTTAAATGTAAATGCCGATATGGGATTAATGTCGATTGCATTAGATAATTTAATAGGAAATGCCTGGAAGTATACCGGAAATAAGAGTGTGGCGAAGATTCGTTTGGGAAGCCTTATAGAAAGAGGCGAAACGATCTATTATATTCAGGATAATGGTGCCGGTTTTGATATGAATAAGGCGGGTAAACTCTTTAAGCCCTTTGAGCGGCTGCATACACAACAGGAGTTTCCAGGAACAGGTGTCGGACTTGCCACTGTACAACGCATCATAGAACGTCATGGTGGTCGTTTATGGGCTGATAGCAGTGTAGGCAGAGGCGCTACTTTTTATTTCACTTTACCTTAAATTTGATATTTTATTTTTTTCCATTTATTTCTTGTTTTATTTCAATGCTCTTTAGACCTTTGACTATGAAAATTCAAACCAAAAGTATATTGTAATGACAACAACCCGTTTATCAAGAATTAGTTTTATACTGATGTTGGCTGCTTTATGTAGTGTTTCATTGGTAAGAGCCCAAAAGACAGATACCTTGTGGCTTCAAAAGATTGATCTATCAAAAGTTACCCAGGGATGGGGAACTGCTCAACCCAATCTCTCAATTGGTGGAAACCCACTAACAATTGCAGGTCAAATATTTAAAAATGGTGTCGGCTCTCATTCAGAAGGATTAATAAATCTGGATCTTAAGGGTGGTGCCCAACGTTTTCAAGCTATGGTTGGTCTTGATGATGAAGCTACAGGCCATAAAGGGAGTGTTATATTTTCTGTCTTAGCAGATAAAAAAGAGGTATTCAGAAGTCCACTCATGGTTTCTGGAACAAAAGCAGTTAAGATTGATTTAGATTTAAAAGGCGTAAAAAAATTATCACTTATCGTAGAAGATGGTGGTGATGGAACAGATTGGGATCATGGTGACTGGGCTAATGCTTTTATTCTTTATAAAGGCGTTAAACCTCAGACTATAGGTGAACTTCCTGCAAGTAAACCTTATATTCTGACGCCTCTTGAATCTCCTAAACCAAAAATCAATGGAGCAAAAGTATTTGGTGTTCGTCCTGGACATCCATTTATGTTTACTATAGCAGCTACCGGAACCAGACCAATGTCATTTATGGCAGAGAATTTACCTCAAGGTCTTTCTTTAGATGCTAAGACCGGAATTATCACTGGCGTTCTTAAAGATAGAGGTGAAACCATTGTTACATTAAAAGCTAAAAACAGCTTGGGTACTGCTACACGGAAACTCAAGATTGTTGTTGGGGATAAGATTGCGCTTACTCCTCCATTGGGTTGGAATAGCTGGAACTGCTTTGCAAATGCAGTTGATCAGGATAAAGTAAAAGCAGCTGCTGATGCTATGGTTAAATCAGGATTGATCAATCATGGATGGACCTACATCAATATGGATGATTGCTGGGAAATAAAACCGGGTTCTACAGATCCTAAGCTCATGGGTGAACCTCGCGACGCTAATGGAATGATCAATATCAATAAAAAGTTCACCAACATGAAGGCGCTGACTGATTATATTCATGCCAAAGGATTAAAGGCAGGTCTCTATTCATCACCTGGTCCTTTGACTTGTGCCGGATTTACAGCTTCATATCAGTTTGAAGATAAAGATGCTCAACAATGGGCTAATTGGGGCTTCGACTATATTAAATATGACTGGTGTTCTTATGGCAATATATCTAAAGGAGAAACTCTTGCTGAGCTCCAAAAACCTTATGTCGTTTTACGTAACGCATTAAATAAAGTAGATCGCGATATCTTATTCAGCTTCTGTCAATATGGAATGGGTAATGTTTGGGAGTGGGGAGAAGAAATTGGTGGTAACTGTTGGCGTACTACAGGTGATATCACTGACAGCTGGAGCAGCATGGCTGGTATTGGCTTTAAACAAGCTGGTCATGAAAAATATGCTGGTCCGGGACATTGGAATGATCCTGACATGCTAGTTGTTGGTTTAGTAGGTTGGGGGCCTCAGCTTCATCCTTCACGCCTGACACCCGATGAACAATACACACATATTTCACTTTGGTCGTTATTAGCATCACCTCTGCTCATCGGTTGTGATATGACACAGATGGATGCCTTCACTAAGAATCTTTTGACCAATGACGAAGTTATTGAGATAAATCAGGATCCTCTCGGAAAACAAGCCAGTCAGGTTTCTAAAGAAGGTGGTCTTGAGATTTGGGTTAAAGAGCTCGAAGATGGTTCAAAAGCGGTAGGCCTGTTTAATCGAAACACTACAAAAGAAACTATTAAAGCAACATGGAGTTCACTTGGCTTAACCGGAAAACAAATTGCACGTGATGTTTGGCGTCAGAAAGATCTAGGCACTTTTGCTGATTCTTTTTCAGCTATCGTTCCTGCTCATGGTGTAAAACTAATTACCGTTAGAAAAGCTAAATAAAGCTATTAAAGCAATGTCATTTTGACGATTAGGAGAAAATCTCCTTATAAATACATCGAGGCTATTCCTTTAAGAAGGATAGCCTCGGTTTTTGTTTTAAAGTAGTAAGTGTAGTGATTTAGAATTGATTTAGAAAATATTATAGAACGATCACTTAGTTGTAATAGGTTTTACTTTAGTAGAAGCATAACAAGTAGAATAAGCTGCAAAATATCCGATTCCACCATTCGTGATGTTCGTTCTGACATTAGCAGAGGGACCACTGAAGAGTGGGTTTTTTTCTCCAACCTCAAGCTGAAGCTCCTGAATAAAGTTAAAGTAGTTTTTTGTTAAGGAACCTAATTGTAATTTTATCCGGTCACCTGTATGTATAACTTCCCAGTCCATATTCTGGTTCCAGTAAAGGACTGAAATTCCATTCGTATATCTTCCATTAAACAGTTTATCATCCGTAATAGTAACACGATCTAAGGTATCAGTCACGAGTACATCGTTTCTGTATCCCCTGAAACAATAGAAATTTTCATCTAACGGATCTTGTGCATAAAGCTTTGTTTCCCAGGCTCCTTTTTTGAAGATATCTTGTTTGAACTCCATCTGTATTGAATCGATTTTAAGCTGTTTCGGCATGGTTTCGGTTGCATCATATATCTTCTGACCATTTAGTGCCTCTTTTAGCTCAATGTGGAGTGAATAGGTCTTTCCCGGTATTCCAAAGAAAGTGGTTGGTGTTTCATAGCTGCCACTACCAACCGGCTTCTCCGTCAATATAGTTGTAGAACTGCCATCATTAATCGTTACCAGAGCTCCGGTAACAGCAGGTGCCGGCTGATTATAGAAATAATCAGTCGAAGTCGCTAATTTAATCTTATGGGCTGTCGTATCAGTAGTAATAGCTCCATCAACAACAAGTCGGGGAGAGGTATTGTCTAGTTTTATATTGATCTTTTCGGTGCATTGTACAAAGACAAATCCTAATAAACAAGGCAGTAAATATTTTAAAGTTTTCATGAAGTTCATAATTAGTCGTTGTTTTTCATTTTGATAAAATTCATAAGGAGATCACACCCGCACTGAATTTATAGATTTACCTCTGTCTGTGTTAGAACTTAAAGTTATAAGTTGCAGAAGGAATAAATGTAAACAGATAGGTCTTCTCAGCATAACTCTTGTTGGGATCTTTTGTATCCTGAACAAAATTTAATGCCCAGACATTCTTTTGCCCGTAAGCATTATAGAGCGAGAAGTTCCATTCACCCCTCCATTTTCTTTTCTTTTTCTCCTTCTCTCTTATAGAATACGAAAGATCTAACCGATGATAATCTTGCGCCCTGTATCCATTACGTTCACTGTAGATCGGAACAATCTTATTTCCAATCATCGCTCTGGCTACAGGAACCGTCATGGGTGTTCCCGATGCATAGATCCAGTTTGCAGATAGGTAAGATCGGTCGGTCAGTTCATAGTTAAAGACAATAACAAAATTGTGAGGTTTGTCATAAGGTGCTCTGTATGTTTTCCCATTATTGATCTCTGGAATAGTGCGTTCTGTTTTCGAGTAGGTGTAACTGATCCAACCATTAAGGCGACCTTCATTTTTTCTTAGGAGTACCTCTAATCCATACGAACGAGCTTTGCCAACACGCAATTCACCTTCCAGTTTTTCATTGAGTAAGAGTACGGCATGATCTTTAAAGTCGATAGTGTTTTGCATGTTTTTATAAAACCCTTCTATCGAAAACTCCAGCGTATTATCTTTTAAATTTTTGAAGAACCCTAATGCATATTGATCACAAATTTGTGGTTTTACATTCGGACTTGCTGAGAACCATAAATCGAGAGGTGTTCCGGCAGCAGAATTCTGGGCTAATTGTAAATATTGTAGTGTCCTGGAATAACTTGCTTTCATTGCCATTGAAGTAGTGAAGTTGTAAGTTATCCCCAATCTGGGTTCTATTCCACCCTGAGTTTTAAAGATCTTTCCGGCATTGTAAACTACGGAATCAATGGCTTCATGCTGTGCATTATAATTATAGAGCGTCCCCTTTCCAATATTTTGATATGCAGAAAAACGGAGTCCATATTTAAAGATTAGTTTATCTGTTACTTTTTGTTCATTACTGATATAAGCAGCGTGTTCTAAGCCATAATTCATAGGAATAACAAATTCTTTAAAAATGCTTTCACTTCCAATACCTTTTGCTATCCCGGGATCGAGTGTGTGATAGGTAGAGATAATACCAAACTTAATCGTGTTTGATGGATTGATATACCATGTAAAATCACCCTTCATCGAGTAATCATGCAATTTAGAAGTCCAGTCAAAAGAGTTAGCATTTCCGTCAGGTGTTCCCAGTTCGTACCCATATTTACTGCTGACAAGACTGAAGTTTGCAAATAACTGCTTGCTAAAAAGATGATTCCATCGGGCCGTAAACGTTTGGTTTCCCAAATCCATTTTTGCAAACTTATTTTTAAAGACATCACTACCTAAATAACCCGAAAAGAAGATTCTATTATTATCATTAATCGTGTGACTTATTTTAGCATTCAGGTCATAAAAGTAGAGCGTGTTGTTTCTAACGTCTTTATCACTTGCAAAAGGGAGAAACATATCGGCATAAGTTCTTCGTCCTGAAATCATATATGATGTTTTTTCTCCACCAATAGGTCCTTCAAGTGTTAATCTGCTCGAAAGAATCCCCACACCACCTTCGCCTGAAAAAGCTTTGGTATTACCATCTTTCATTCTGACATCCAGTACCGATGATAGCCTTCCCCCATTTGAAGCTGGAATATCTCCTTTGTAGAGTGTCACATCTTTGATCGCATCGTTGTTAAAGACCGAAAAGAAACCCAGTAAATGCGATGCATTATATACTGTTGCTTCGTCAAGTATAATATGATTCTGATCGGCAGCTCCACCTCTGACACTAAATCCAGAAGAACCTTCGCTGGTTGATGTCACCCCGGGAAGTAACTGAATAGCTTTTATCACATCCACTTCACCCATTAATGCCGGGATTCGTTGAATGGTTTTCACATTTAGTTTATTTACACTCATCTCGGGTTTCCTGATATCTTCAGCTGCTTTATTTGCCGTAATCACAACTTCATTCAGTAACTTCTCTTTGCTGACCAGTTCTATGTTTAGCGTTTGTTCTTTTTTCAGATCTATATTCTTTTCAGTAGATTGAAATCCCATGTAAGAAAAGACCAATGTATAGGCTCCGGGCGAAAGGTTTAGTGAATAAAATCCATAATTGTTAGATACAGTTCCTGTTTTTAGCTCTTTAACATAGATTGTTGCTCCAATCAGGGCTTCACCATTACTTTTGTCACGAATAGTTCCACTTATTGTCGTTTTAGTTCCTGGCACATCAGACCTATTTTCATTTGCAAACAACTTAGTGTAGCATATTATTAAGAAGAGAGTAAAGACTAATAGTTGTAATTTCATCTGTAGTTTAGTTTGTGAAAGAAAGTTAACGCTGATGATTGATCGTTCTTATATATAACAAAAGTATTATTACCATAAAGACCAATCAACTCAAATAGTTTGTACCGACTATAATAAGCGCTGAAGAGTGAAAAACAGAATCTGAATTGTTTTCAGGATTACAATAAAAAAGAGGCTGTCTCAAAAGTCTGAAACAGTCTCTTTCTATTCGGAGAGCTATCTGATAAAGAATACAGATATTGAAATCTCAGAGGAATAAAAATTCTTTTGAGACGACCTCTTTTTATGTATTATTGAATAAATTACTGCTAATGCGTCATAGAGGGTGGAACATTGTTCTTTCCAACACCCCAGCTTCTCGAAGGCCTCTTGTCCATTATAAATTCAAGACGTCCACCTTGCATAAGTTCTTGATGAGTGATATAATTATGCATAAAAGGACGTCCATTCAACAACGCCGATTTTATGTATATATTCTTGTCGCTCAGATTTCGGGCTACCACTTCAAAGATTTTATTATTGGGAAGTTTCAGCGATAGTCGTTCAAAAGCCGGACTTCCAATGGCGTAAAACAGACCGGAAGGATCAACAGGGTAGAAGCCCATCGCACCGAAGACATACCAGGCCGACATCTGACCACAATCATCATTTCCAATGATTCCGTTGGGCTCATTCTTATAGAAGTTCTTTCTGATATATTGAACTTTCTCAGCGCTTTTCCAAGGTTTTCCGGCATAATTATACAGATAGATGGTGTGGTGCCCTGGTTCATTACCTTGTGCATATTGTCCTATCAATCCTGATATATCCGGTGAAACAGTATTTCCCGATAGCTCCGATTTAACCATGAATAACGAATCGAGACGATCACTGAACTTTTCATTACCACCTATCAAGCGAATAAGCCCTTCCGGATCATGAGGTACTAACCATGTATATTGCCATGCATTGCCTTCAGTATAGTCGTTAGCCCGATGCTCAGCCATGAATGGATTGAAGGGCATCCGCCACTCTCCATTGGCCATTTTGCCTCTCATGAAGCCTGTAGTGGAATCGAACAGATTGCGATAGTTGGCAGCTCTTTTTAGAAACAACTCATAATCATCTTGCTTTCCTAACGACTTAGCAAACTGAGCAATACACCAATCATCATACGCATACTCCAATGCTTTCGAAACAGATTCATTTTCTTTATCGGCAGGTATATAACCCAGTTCACGCCAGTATTTTATCCCTTCCACATCTTGCATGGCACTCTTTTTAACAGCTTCATAGGCAAGCTCTATATCAAAGTTTCTATATCCTTTTAAATAGGCTTCTACAATTACCGGTACTGCATGATATCCTGTCATCGTACCGGTTTCGCAACCCACCAAAGGCCATTTAGGTAACAGGCCAGATTCTTTATAGAAGGCTAGCAACGAATTCACCATATCATTTATCCGGTTAGGTTGTATCAGGCAGAAGAGCGGATGCGATGCCCTGTATGTGTCCCACAGCGAGAATGTGGTATAGTTTGCAAATGATTTATTGATTCTGTTTTTACCATCTGCTCCACGATAACTACCATCTACATCATTAAAAAGGGTAGGAGCCAGCATGCTGTGATATAATGCAGTATAAAATATTGTTTTATCATTCTCATTCTTATCCGTCACCTTAATTACGTTTAACGATTTCTCCCAGGCTAGTCTGGCCCTATCTTTTACCTCATCAAAATCCCAACCCGGAATCTCCTGATTTAAATTTTGCAGGGCACCCTCAACACTTACGGCTGAGATACCTACTTTTAATAAGATGGGTTTATTCGCATCTTTACTAAACCAGAAATATCCTTTTTGTGAGTCTCCTGATTGTTCACCTGTCTTCTTTAAAACTTTCTGATTATTGATTTCATGTTTTATAAAAGGTTGAGAGAATCTGGCGACAAAATAGATGTGTTGGTCATTAGCCCATCCTGTAGAAAGACGATAGCCTGCAATCGTTTGATTATCCAATATCTCAATCCGGGTATCTACAGTGGCATCCCAATTCATGGCATGTTGTAAATTCAAAATAATAACAGGCTGCTTATCTGACGGGAAACTATATCGATGCATTCCAACCCTTTCCGTAGCTGTTAGTTCTGCAAAAATACCGTAATCTTTTAATAATACCCTGTAATATCCGGGTTCTGCCAACTCTTCTTTATGCGAGAACATAGAATACTCGTAACTCGCTTTCTCAGGCCGATTAGGTGCTCCTGTCTTGAAAGGAGCAACCACTGGCATGACCAGTAGATCATATAAATCACCAATACCGGTTCCACTAAGATGCGTGTGACTGAATCCAACAATTACACTGTCGGCATAGTTATAACCCGAACACCAGTCCCAACCCTGAAATCCATTATCCGGGCTCAGTTGAACCATCCCAAAAGGAACCTGGGCGCCGGGATAGGTATGTCCATGTTCAGCTGTTCCTATAAAGGGATTAACATATTGATTGACTGATCTTGATGAAAGTTGTGCATTAACTGTCACATTCAAACTCAGGACACCAAGTAAAAGAATGAGCGCAGTTTTTAATTTGGTATTCATGATCGTTGTTTTAGTAAAAATCATGCAAAGTTTGTCATTTTATGCCAAGGAGTCAATCTATATTTTCGACTGAGCAAAAACAAAATAACCAACATCAATGGCAAGATATATAGTGCATTAATATTCAGATAGATCAATAAATAATGAAGACCTCCCATCGCACCTATTGCAAAGAACATTAACATTGACTTTGTGACATTTCTTCCCGATTGTTCAGCCGATTTCTCATCAGAGAAAGGAAAGGCAGCTGGTTGCATAAAAAGCATCACATAAGTCATTGTAAACGCATTACATAATCCGAAAACAATATCACCAAGCACCCTGATTCCCCAGAAATAAAGGGTTATACTGTTCAGCAAAATAAAAACAGGCAAAAACAGTTGTACTGCAATGGCTTTGAAAGCACCTGAGATAATGTGCCCTGGGCGTTCTACAGGTATAGTCTGGTATATCCAGCTAGCCTTGAAATTGTCGCTAAACCGAATGGCAAAGACTAAAATGTAAAGGACAAAAGAGGGAGCATAAATTAAGACCAAAAATATCTTTGAATCTACAATTTCTGAAAGGGGAGTCTTTCCATTGACTATCGTCATCAGAACGATAATAAATACATACCCTAGTGCAGGATAGACTGCCTGCTTAAACTTACGATCGCGATTGGCAATACGCCATATTGTTCTGAAAGAGATGCGTTCATCAATTGTATAAGTACAGATACGAGACAGAAAATCTATCAATCTGTTACTTTCAGCTTTCCCCTTTTTCTTTTCCGGTTTTGTATCACCCTGATCCAGTGCAGAAAGACTTTCATTGAAGTTCTTTGCCAGAACAGAGCTTAAAATCCATAAGCCCAGTATAGGCATACCTACCGACAGCATGAGGAAAATAGATGATTGCATGTTAAATTCACCATTGATGATAGGGGTAAGGCTGGCACTCATCCAGAAAGGTGGAACCAGATACATCCACATTTTTATTTGACTAAAGCTTGAAATCAACGCCTCATTTTCAGCTAATCTTGGCATGAGTTGATATGCTCCCATAAATATAATCGCCATTACAATCTGCGAATAGACAATAATATCTTTCAACCGCTCTCCCGAAGTAAACTTCATCAACAGCAAATAGATAATATTGGTTAAAAAAACAGAGAATACCGTAGTGAGTATAACATCAGCCAATAATATCAGCATAGCCACTACCCCAAACTTAATGGCAAATACAATTAATGGAATGATAGATAACGAAAGACTAATGATCATCAAATAAATCATAATATGCATTACGCGCACAAACAGTAATGTACGTGGTGTAATGGGACGCGGTAATAAAATGGAGTTGTCTCTGGTGTCGAACAAAATAGTATTAAACTCAGATATCAAACCCATGATCACCATAATCATGATAAATGAAAAGAAGATCGTCGTAAAGAAGAAGAGGGCGCCATCACCCTTCATCAGCATTGTCGACATAAAGCCACCCATCATACAATAGATAAATACCTGCAGCCCCAAAGCATTCTTGATCGTCTTCTTTTGGTTATTGTGGCCAAGTACCTTTCTATTGTCCATAGTTAGTTTGGCTTGTAGAATTACCTCAAATTGTTGGTAATTTACACCGGCCCATTCTATTATCTTTCTGAATGGGCGAAACAGTATAAGGATGAATTTAACCATTCTATGCTATATTGTTATTCAAGGTTACTATTTTATTGCTCTACAATATCAATGATCTCACCGGCACGTTGACTGTGGTCGCTCTTTCCGGTTAAGAAGGTGAAGAGTTGTTCTAACGACGTAGTGTCTTTTCCCTGACTTAACTCTTCGTATGATCCATCTGCAATAACTTTTCCCTGGTTAATCAAAATGATACGATCTGAAATCTTTTCAACCACATCCATGATGTGCGACGAATAGAAGATAGTTTTTCCTTCTTTCGCCAGTTGCATTAAGATCTCTTTCACAATGATGACAGCGTTGGCATCTAATCCATCGAGAGGTTCATCCATAAATATCACATCCGGATTATGAATGATTCCGGAAATGATTAATACCTTCTGTTTCATTCCCTTCGAGAAAGTGTTCATTCGCTCGTGTGCACTTTGTTTCAGATCGAATAACTCTAATAATCTAATGGCTTTATCTTCAATTCTGGCGACATCTAACCTATGTAGTTGTCCAACAAATTGTAGAAATTCCATCGGACTTAATGTCTCATAGAGTGAAGCATTTTCCGGAATATAGCCAATATGTTCCTTTACCTTGAGGGGCTCTTTACGAATATCGAAGCCGGCAACTTGTGCCTCACCTTCAAAATCTGAGATAATACCCGAAAGGATTTTTACTGTAGTTGATTTGCCGGCTCCATTTGGACCAATATATCCAATAATTTGTCCGGGTAATACAGAAAGGTTGATGTTGTGGAGTACCTTTTTCTCTGTTCTTCCATTTCTATACGATTTGGAAAGATTGTTAATCGTGATAATAGCGTTGCTCATCTAATGATATGATTGGTGAAGCGAAGTTACAACTTTGATTTTAAACTTTAGTTCTCTATTACTTTGAATTCTGTGCGCCTGTTTTTAGCTCTGCCCTCATCCGTATCATTGGTATCGACAGGCAGTGTTTTTCCATAGCCTGCAGATGAAAGTCGAGAAGGCGTTATTCCTGCTTTGATCAAAAAAGCTACAACAGCCCTGGCACGGTTTTCTGACAGCGTAATATTCATTTTGTCATCACCCTGGTTATCAGTGTGACCACTTATCATAATTTTTAAGGTCGGATTATTCTTCAACAGTTCGACTAACCGATTTAACTCAGAAACCGAACGATCCAGCAATACATAGCTACCTGTTTCGAAGAATATATTGTTTAGAATAACCGCATTATTCTTCTTTATCTTCTGTAGTTGAATCGTTAAAATATGGGGTTTACCAGCTTCTTTTATCTCCGTAAGGGCAAAATGAAGCGAGTAAAAAAGATATCCCGGATGGGTTACAGTGAGGCTGTACTCTTTCCCGGGCTGTAAACAGACCAGAAAGCTTCCGTCAAAATCCGAAGAATAGGCACTATTCTCAACCTTTCCGCTCGCCAGGTTGGTCAATTCAAATCTGGCAGGCAGTGGATCTTTCGTCTCGGCATCCGTAACAATTCCCTTCGCGTAAGTCATCGGTTCAGGCCTGATTGCCGAAGGAAGTGCAAACGAATAGATATCGAATCCTCCATACCCACCTCTTTGTGTCGAAGAGATATAGCCCTTATCTCCTTTAGGGTTCACAATCAGGCTTATTTCATCACCCGAAGTATTAATGGGATATCCCAGATTAAACGGCTTCATCCATTTTCCATCCGGCAGTAGCTTCGTCATAAACAGATCGCTGCCCCCCATGCCCGGATGCCCTTTTGAAGCAAAATAAAGCGTTTTCCCATCGGGATGAATAAATGGAGAGTATTCATCTGCAGGAGTATTCACCGGCTCTCCTAAGTTAACAGGAGCACCCCAGCTGTCGTCATTTTGCAGTGTAGAACTCCAGATATCCGAACCTCCAATTCCCCCAGGCCGATTACTTACAAAGTATAACCGTTTACCATCCGATGAAATTGAAGGTTGTGTATCCCACGAAACACTATTGACGACAGCTCCTAAGTTCTGAGGCTCACTCCAACTATCTCTCTGTCGTTGTGAAACATATAAATCACAGCTCCCAAGGCCATCATTGGCCCCACAGATAGTAAACCAGATTGTATGTCCATCGGGCGATACACATAATGCTCCTGCATTTACTGCAATAGGCGAGTTGAACAGCAGGGGCGTAGTCTTCCACCCTAAACTGTCTTTATGTGCAATGTAGAGTTTCTCTACCGGAGGATGGTTTCCTTCACTCTTCGTCTTCCGGGTAAAGATCAGGGTCTGTTCATCAGCAGTAACCGAATTGATATACTCTTCGTTCGCACTGTTGATATCGGGACCCATATTCTGGAGGGTAATCAAAAGAGGCCGCTGCATGATATCTAATGCTGTTTTAGCCCTTTCAATAATCTCCCTGGCTGCATTATAGTGTGGAGTACTATTGTTAGCAGCCAGATAATCTTCAGCATCTTTCTTTGCATCACCATAATGGCCCACTTTTAGCTCAAGTTGAGCTACAGAAAACAGAAGCTGGATAAGCGTAGGGTCGTAGAGTAGCGCCTTGTGATAAGCAGTGATTGCTTCATCCGGATTCCCGTTATCCGATTGCAAATCACCCTGTAGCCACCATGCATCTGCATAAGTGGAATCTGCTTTTAAGCAATCACCTAAAAGCAGAAAAGCCTTGGAGTCATCCAAAGCTTGTAAAGCATTTTTTACGTTTGATAAAAGTCGTTCTGCCTTATGGCGATTCTGAGCGCTGACTTTTGAAAAGTTAAAGACAATCAGAACCGACAATATGCAGACCGATAAGTACTTTCTGAACATTAGCTGTTCATCATTTTGCATAGTTGCATAGCTTCAAACATCATCTTCTGATTATAATCTAATGCAAGTTTTTTATAGTTAACAAGGTCAACAATAGTTCCAATTAAACAGAGTCCTCCTGTAAAGAAATACAGAAGTCCCATTCCAATCTGATTTGTCATAAAACGTTGAACTCCGGCTACGACAAAAAATCCTAGCAATGTAACGAGTAGAATCGTTTGAGGATCCTTTCTACGTGATTGATAGACCATTACAAACTGTTTCAGTTGATCTTCGGTCATATCTTTTGTGGCCTGTTTAAGTAGCATAAACTCTTCTGCTTCCATGCCACTAAATGAGTAAAAATATCTTTCGTCCATTTTATTGTTGTGTTTGTTTGTGAATATATTGATTGTTAATGATTTGGTAAATTCTGAAATCAATTACAGCCAAAGCAAAGATTCCTAATGGATGCATTTGAAAGGAATGAATAATATCGCCTCTGAACAGATACGCAATAGATCGACCGATACCGCACCCCGGACAATATTTAAACCCAAGGTTACTAAATGGACAGAGCGTAAAATGGTGCTCATTAGGATTTGTAAAAGCGAGCAAAATCAAAGCACATATCCAGAATATCAGCTCAATATTAATGATCTTAAAGAACCCTGTTTTATTCATTACACCCATTTGACGCAACTATGTATAAAAGGTTTCAATATTTTATCAAAAATAGAGAATCAATTTCGATAAGCAAAGTTTTTTTATGCTAAAAGATTCTAAATGCCAGCTAAAATAAGGTCTATCGGTTATTTCAAATTCAAAAGCCGACCCAATCGGGCCGGCTTTTGAATTATTCATAGTGTAATGCATCTATTGGATTCAGGCTGGCCGCCTTTCGGGCCGGATACCACCCAAAGAAAACACCAATAACCGTACATACCATAAACGAAAGTACAACTGATGCCGGTAATACTACTACAGGCCATTTCATTAAAACTCCGATTAGGTCTGAAGCTCCAATTCCTACAAAGATTCCAATTATACCTCCTAGTATGCTTAACATCATTGATTCAATCAAAAATTGCATAAGGATATCTTTGGCTCTGCCACCAACAGCCATACGAAGTCCTATTTCTTTGGTTCTCTCTGTTACAGACACATACATGATATTCATTATGCCGATACCACCTACAAGTAAAGAAATCCCTGCAATTGCGCCCAGTAAAATCGTTAATACATTACTAACAGAACTAGAAGTGCTTACCAGTTCATCTTGCGACCTGATCCGAAAATCGTTATCAGCTCCCTCTTTTATTTTGTGCGATTTCCTCAAAGCCTGTTCCATCTCTGAAGCTGCGCTTTTCGTTTTGGCTTCACTTATAGCAGATGATTGGAGGCTCTGAAAATAAGTAATAGCAAGTACTCTTTTTTGAACAGTGGTATAGGGTGCAAGTAGCAGATCATCCTGATCTTGTCCATAAGTATTGGTTCCTTTCGGTTTTAATACACCAATAATTGTAAAAGGAATTTTCTTATACCGTATGATGAGTCCAAGTGGATTTGCATTTTTACCAAACAGATTTTCTATCACCGTCTTGCCAATTAAACAAACCTTGGCAGCACCTTTTACCTCTTGTTCAGTAAAACATCGGCCCTCACTCACTTCCAGTTTTTTTATTCTCATGTATTCAGTATTACTTCCAAAAAGGTTAGTAGGCCAGTTTTTGTTACTATAAACAGCTTGACCGTTTGCTCTCACCTCAGGTGATAGATCACCAATAGAAGGACATTCAGCTCTGATTGTAGCCATATCCTTTACCGT
>JACAUB010000001.1:1695474-1721804 GCA_013390605.1 Bacteroidota bacterium
CCTTTACCGTTAAACTTACAGCAGCTGAATTTCCCATCTGAATCCCACCTCTTTGTTGCGAATTAGGTTGTACAGAGACAAGATTAGTGCCCATGTTTGAGATTTGATCCTGAATACTTTTTTTCGAGCCCTGCCCAATAGCCAACATGGCAATGACTGATGCTACACCAATGATAATGCCTAACATGGTTAAAAATGCTCTCAATTTATTTCTTTTCAACGCATAGATTGCTAATTTCAGAAGATTCCCTATATACATAGTCTTTTTCTTTAAGCGATTTTCTTTTCGTCAGTTCCTACAGCATTATTCTCATCAGCCACAGCGTCTTTATCATCATCCGTTGCCGGTAGATTCTTCAGCATTTCTATAGCCTCAAACCGGTCTTTCACATCCTCCGTTCGAAGAATATGTCCATCACGAAACACAATATTTCGTGATGTAAAACGAGCAATATCAGCTTCATGTGTAACAAATACAATGGTTTTCCCTTTTGAATTCAGTTCCTGAAATAGTGCCATTATTTCAAAGGAAGTTCTGGTATCCAGGTTCCCGGTAGCCTCATCCGCTAAAATCACTCTCGGGTCGTTTACCAATGAGCGTGCGATAGCAACTCTTTGCTGTTGCCCGCCAGATAACTGATTCGGCATGTGATCCATTCTGTCTTTTAGTCCCACAGCAATCAAAGCCTTTTCAGCTCTTTCTTTTCTCTCTGCCGATTTTACTTTGTTGTTATAGAACAAAGGGAGCTCTACATTTTCCAATGCTGAGGTTCGGGGAAGCAGGTTATATGATTGGAATACAAAACCTAGTTTCTGATTACGTAAGCTCGCCAGCTCATCTTTATTCAGTTTTGCCATATCAACTCCATCTAGTATATAGATCCCTGAAGTTGGTTTCTCAAGGCATCCCAGAATATTCAGCATAGTCGATTTTCCTGATCCGCTTGCTCCCATTATAGCAACAAACTCTCCCTCTACGATAGAAAGGTTAACCCCATTGAGAGCTCTGACTATTCCCCCGCCAACATGAAAATCTTTCTTTAAATCTTTTACCTCGATGATTGTTTTGTTCATGGTCTTATTTTTTTCTGGAGCCCTGTCCCGGACGCGAGGGTGCAAATGGACTTTTTACAGTCGCAGTTTGAGTCGTATCCGATGAGGCTAACTCCATCGACATGATCACCTCGTTTCCTACCAATATACCTGATGTGATTTCTGTTTTAGTTCCATCGCTAAGACCCGTAATCACTTTAACAGGTTTAAAGTCATTACCATTTTTCATCCAGAGTGTTGACTGTTTAACATTATCTCTTTTTGATTTTTTTACAGTTCCACTCACCTCCTGATTGATTTTGTCTTTATCGATTTGTGGAAATTTCTTCATATAATCTGCTATCAGTTTACTATCAGGTTTAAAGCGCAATGCTTTACTATCTACAACGATAAGATCATTCGCTTCTTGAACAAATATGTTTGCATTAGCAGTCATGCCCGGCATCAGTTTCTTATCAGGGTTTGGTGCTTCAATGATTACAGTATAGGTCACCACATTAGATGTTACCACCGGTTGCAACCTGATTTGCGTAACAGTACCTGTAAATTTAACATCTTGATAGGCATCTACATTAAATTCAACCCGTTGTCCTAATTTAACCTGTCCAATATCAGCTTCATCCACATTTGCTTCTACTCTCATTTGTGTAAGGTCGTTGGCAATAGAAAATAGTGTAGGCGTGTTAAAGCTTGAAGCAACAGTCTGCCCTTCGTCAACTGCTCTGTTTAAAACCACCCCATCAATAGGTGAATAAATCGTTGCATATTCAAGATTTATTTTGCTTTTGTCATAGGTAGATTGAGCATTTGAGAGATTTGCTTTCGATTGATCGAAGTTCATAACAGCCTGATCATAATCAGCTTTTGCAATCAACTTTTTCTCAAACAGTGCCTTGTAACGATCAAAAGTTGTCTTTTTGAAAAGGAGATCAGCTTTTGCTGAGACTACAGCAGCCAGACTCTGATCAAGTGTTGCCTTAAGTGGTGTCTCATCAATTTTAGCTAGTATCTGACCTTTCTTAACCACAGAATTGAAATCGACATATAATTTTTTGATTACACCAGATACCTGTGTACCCACTGCAACCGTCTTTACTGCTTGTATCGTTCCTGTTGCTGTAACCGTATTGTTGATATTCCCTTTTGATACAAGGGTAGTCTCAAATTTTATCTCACCATTCTTGGATTGACAAGCTTTTAAAACAAAGAACATAATCACCAGGATGATTACGCCTAATGCTATCTGAATAATTAGTTTTTTTTTCATTGTGAATTATTTATAAGCTTTTCTTTAAAAGTTTAAATGGATCCCTAAGTAAAAATCGAGCGTTTTATAGCTGAAAATCAAATTATATTTTGCTTGTAGGTAGTTACTTTCAGCAGTAATCATATTCGTCTTTTGAATCAGGAAGTCAATCGCGTTCATTAATTCCTGTGTGTATTTTTCTGATGCCACCTCGGTTGATTCCTGAGTAGCTTTATATTGTTCCAGACTTGCATCATATTGATTTTGTGCATTGATTACATTCGTACAAGCAGTCTCAATAGATTTTCTTAATACATTCTTTGTGTTTATCTCATCTAATTGTGCACTCTGGGTACTGATCTTTGCCAAATCAACTCTCGATCTAATCAATAGATTATGATAGACAGGAATAGTGAGACCTAATCCAATGGAAGGACTGAAATTGTGAGAGAGTTGAAATGAATAACCCGAACCTGTTTGATTACTCATATAACCTGAACTAAGGCCAGCATCTAACGTCAAACGAGGCATCAAATCTGCTCTGGCAATGGCAATATCTATGGAGCTGCTTTCACTATGCAATGTTGCACTCTTGATCTGAGGCTTTGTAGCAAGTGCAATCTGATAAACATTATCCGGTAAAGCGTTTCTTGATTTATTAATCAAATAGGTAAGATCAGGTTTTTCTATTTCGAAATCGTTGGTGATAGGCAATTCCATTAATTGCATTAAGGTTACCTTATTGGTTGTAAGCAATCCCTGCGCCAGCGCGATACTTTGTTTCTGAGTAGATAGTTGCGATTTCACGAGTAGATAGTCTGCATTTGAAATAGCCCCCAAATTCAACCGTTCATTTGCCAGATTTAACTCTTTATCCGTTAAGTCGATCTGATTCTTATAATTTTTAACTTGTTCTTCAGCATATAATATTTGAAGGAAGGCATCCATAATATACAAACTAATAGTTTCCTTCATGGTCTCGGTATCGAATATCCCGGCCTTGTAGTTGATGTCTGATTGTTTTATGCTCTGTTGGAGTTTTAGTCCTGCATATAGTGTAACACTGGAGTTTACAGAAAACGAAGAGCTATTCGATCCGCTAAAGGTGTAGTTATTTGATCCGTTGGATTGTTTATCTGACCATCCAAAATCCTGACGAGTTGATGCATCTACAATTGGAAACCGACTGGCTTTTGCAGCATTGAAATTAATTTTATTCGATTCAGTGATCAGTAGCATTTTCTGAATCTGGATATTCTTTTGTAGCGAATAATCAATACACATTTGAATAGTCCACTTGCTGTTTTGACCATATGCAGGAATGATGAGAACCCACTGGATTAATAAGCAAAATACGGCTGTTAAGATTCTAGTTATCATGCCTTCAGTTATTTTGGATAAATGTGTAATATATCGATGTAGTTTTTTATATCCTCGAATATCTTTTTGGTTTTTCAAAAAGGAAGAGGTCTGAAGTAGTTTTAGTAACAATGAGTAATAGAGGTCAAAGGTGGAGGTTTTGATGTCTTAAAGTGTTACATAACTTTAGTTATAAGTTACATCATTCACATGTTTTGAGTTGCCAGTTCAGAATATCCTGTTTGCTTTCTATCCCCTAAACTCATCATCACATGGTTTTTAGAAATGTGTGAATGATGTAATACATTTCCGTAATTGTGTAAACTATACCTTCATTAAGTAACTTATATTTGAATATCTAATTGTTGGTATAGCCGGTTTCTACATCATTTTAAAATTGGCTTGTTATTTGTTTACACTTCAATTTTCCAATGCAGGCAATATTTATGAAGCGAAGCATGTTTTACAAACACTGTAAGTTCCATCCGGATTATAAAATGAATTAATTACGTGTAAAATTCTGCAGTTCAATTAAAAGATAAAATCAAGGTATGCACTATAATAAGTCTCTTCTTACAAAAATTCTAAAATATGTTGCTGTATTATTTATGGCAACAGTACTATTTGTTTTGCTGTTTTTTCTATTGGTATATTATGGTGTTTTTGGTCCTTTGCCTGGTAAAACTGAACTATCAGCAATAAGCAATGAAGAAGCATCGCTGGTCTATTCAGCAGATAATAAGTTAATAGGCCAATACTTTGCACAGAATCGCACAAATATCAGATTGGAAGACGTCCCTGAACATTTAAAAAATGCACTCATTGCAACCGAAGATAAACGTTTTTTCTCGCACAAGGGATACGACATACGGAGTTCCTTTCGGGTTTTAGTCAAAAGTATATTACTTCACAACAGCAGTGGAGGAGGAGGGAGTACCTTAACTCAGCAACTGGCTAAATATCTTTATGGTCGTAATAACTTCGGCTTTTTAAGTTTGCCGGTTAATAAAATAAGAGAGATCATCATAGCAGCACGTCTTGAAAACATTTATACAAAAGATGAGCTTTTGTTGCTGTATCTCAATTCTGTTCCATTTGGCGATAACGTTTATGGGGTTGAAGCAGCTGCGCACCGATATTTTAATAAACGCACCAATGAATTAAAGATAGAAGAGTCGGCAGTGCTGATCGGTTTGTTAAAAGCGAATACCTATTTCAATCCCCGTCTCAATCCGGAGAATTCTCTTGCACGTCGAAATATGGTTTTATCCTTAATGGAAAAAGAGCACTACCTGACATCTCAACTAGCAAGTAGCTTGCGAAAATTACCTCTTGGACTAAACTATGAGAACTTGAATAAAAAGACTCCTGCAGGCTATTTTGTATTTCAGGTCAGAAAAAAAACATTGGAGCTATTAGAAGGCATCAAAGCCAAAACCGGTAGAGATTATAACCTTGAAAAAGATGGATTGAAAATATATACTACGCTGAATATGCAAGTTCAGGATATGGCCACCGAAGCTATTGCAAATCAGTTAACTGCTATGCAGCCATCTCTTGATAAGGAGCTCGAAACACACAATTTCAAGAAGCAATGGTATCTTAAACAAAAACAGCTTTACCGCTCTAATGACGAAGCAATGCAAAAACGAAAAGTTGAGCTATTTGATTTCGGAGGTTTCCAAACAAAGAACATTACCAGATTCGACAGTTTATGGCATTATTATAAGATGTTGAATGCAGCAGTGCTGATCACCAATCCAAAAAACGGAGATGTGATTTCCTGGGTAGGTGGAAATAACTTCAAAATACTACCCTTCGATATGATACTATCGCACCGCCAAATTGCATCAGCCTTTAAACCATTTTTATATGCTACAGCATTAGAGTCAGGTTTTTCGCCTTGCACCTATCTCGATAACTCCGAAAAGAAATATCCCGGATACGAGGATTGGGAGCCTCAAAACTATAACAATTCATCAACGCCCAACAGCACAGTTGCGCTGTGGTATGCACTGGCCAACTCGATGAATCTCCCTACCGTTGATTTATATTTCAAAGTGGGGCGAGACAAACTTGTGAATACTTGCAAAAGATTGGATTTTCCCCGAATCACAAATAATGCACCGTCAATTGCTCTGGGTACGCTCGACCTGTCACTTTCTGAGATCGTCAGGGCCTATGGCGCCTTCGCCAACCAGGGACAAATGAACGAACTGGTTATGATTAAAAAAATCACCGATTCCAAAGGTAACATCTTGTATAAACGTGAAGCCGTAGAACCAGATGGCGTTTTCACAACCGAAACCTGTAAAACGATAACCGCCATTTTAAAAGAAGCCATCAACCATGGAACAGGTGCTAACATTCGCAATCAGTATGGGATAAAGGCAAATCTTGCAGGAAAAACAGGCACTGCTCAAAACTATTCCAATGCCTGGTTTATCGCCTATACACCTGATCTGGTTTTGGGTACCTGGGTGGGAGGCAGCACCCCTGATGTTCATTTTTATAGTGGCAAGGGATCCGGGTCATCATTGGCATTGCCCATTGTAGCGAAAATACTTGGCAAGATTGAGAATGATACTGAGTTAAGTAATACTTACCTCACCGAATTCGCAGACACTGGCGAAGAATCAACCTTTCTGGGATGTGCACCCTACCATGAAATAGGAATTACAGGATTTTTTAATCGTTTATTTAAAAGAATCGATAAGAATGATAAAGCAGACCGAAACTCAGATCATAAAAAAAGTAAGAGTTCATTTTTTAAAAGACTCTTTGAAAGGAAGAACTAAATAATGATACGATCACCCAATTCCGGATAACACCTGTCGCACTCCACCACCGCAAGTAAGAACCCTCGTAAGATATTGTGTCAATTTTTTATTTTGTACGACCGTTAACGATTTTATTGTATTCTACGTCTTTAGGTTCCCACAGCTCGATTTTATTTCCTTCAATATCCATAATATGGATAAACTTACCATAATCAAAAGACTCAATGGTATCAACTATTGTGACACCCTCTTTCTTAAGATCTTCTACCAATTCTACCAAATTCTCAACCCTGTAATTGATCATAAATTCTTTGGTGGAGGGTTCGAAATATTTAGTCTTTTCAGAAAAGGGGCTCCATTGTGTAGAACCATATTTTGATGAATCAGCACCCTCTCGCCATTCAAAGTTGAGACCATACTGATCGGAAACCATTCCTAAATGCTTAGCATACCATTCTTTCATTTTAGCCGGATCTTTACATTTAAAAAAGATCCCACCAATTCCGGTTACTTTTTTCATCTTTTTTGATTGATTTATATGGTTTGTAATAATACTATTGAATCCGAACCCCAGCAGAAATGTGATTACAAATGCTGCTATGATGAATATTCTTTTTTTCATTTGTTTTAAAGTTCAGTGATGAATTCTTTTATATCTTTCGTAGTATGAACCAGATCTACAGCTTCAATTATAACCACTTCTCCAAGCATAGCAAATACTACACAGTTTTCTTCATTGAATGAAGATAATTTGCTAAAGATATAATACTTATTTTGATAATATCAAGAAAAATAGGAGGCAATTATTCCTAATGACTTATAAATACTAATCAAGACAAAGAGTAGAAATTCATTATTAGTACCTTCATTTTGGTCCATTTACTGAAAAAATGCTCCGAATGGAAGCAACAAGAAATAATAATTACCTATTTTTTCTCTCATCACTATATTGTATCTAATGACGCATTGTTCACCTCAAAACAACAATCCTCATCAAAGCTTAACAAAATCGCCAGTTTTGATTCGGAATAATTTGAGTAAGAACTACAGTCATTATATTTAGAATGATAATTGACAGCATCTCCTCTGGTGAAATATCAAACGCTATACATGATAAAATATAATAGCTCAAATTGAAAAAACATAACTTCTCTATTTCATGGGTTGTTTAGATGATTTTATAAGTGCAGTTTAATCTTAAGGCATTATAACTGATTATCTAAAGACAATCTGTTTCAATTTCTTATATTCAATTTCAATTAACACTTTTATTTATTATATTTGCTATAATCAGGGCATAATTCCCTGATTATAAATTTTCTATTAATTTAAATAAAACAAAAATGAGTACTACAAAGGATGTATTAGATGACAATCAAGAAGAAAGAAAGTATAGAATAATTGCTACTGAAATTGGTGTTTCCTATGAAGAACTTATTGAAGCAGATCCACACACTTTTGAAATTACTAATGATAATGGATATGTTTTGGATTCTGTAATTGAATTTAGTAAAGATACATCAAAGTATATATTAAATAAAATAGTTAATCTTAATCTGGATACATTTCAATGCTCTATTCGATTTGTTTCTGATAAGTTATATATTGATTATGAATAAGATGATAATAGTATGAACAATGTAAAAGATAATCTAAATAAATGAAAGTTACTTGCACAATATCTGCTTTTGAAATTATTTTATAAGGCTGCATTTCTATTTTCGTAATTACAATATTGGGCTTATTTAATTCACTCCATCTCATATTTTGTTCATTGTAAAGAAACCACTAAAGCTAATATTGAAATTATAATCGTATCCATCCTGCTTCTGATTTTACGTAGAGATGTAGGCTTTGTAGGGCTGAAAGCTGATAACAGTTTTTGAGTTTTATATTATACACATTATATATATTATACTGAAAACGGCCTTACAAAGCCTACGTCCCTACGTAATTTCAATTGTTTAAAAAAGAGAATCTTTAGCTTCGTTAGCATAAAATATAACTTCTTTAAAATTGATTATCAGATTTTTATAAGCATCATCTTCTTTTTTTGCTTTCATATTTTCGAGGGTGAGACAGTTCTTCTCCACCAAAGATTTCTCCACAAAACACAACAGTTAAAAGTCGTTTTTTCTCTTCAAAACGGGGTAAAAAACCTGTTTTTTGAGGTTTTTTCTTGTCTTATTGATGGAGCTATTCCACAGGTTAAATTTCACCTTTTCCATCAGTTTACCGACTATCTATGTTGTGTTAAATAGCTTAAATTTTAAAGAACAATTATATAAGCTGTGGCTATTTTGCTCTTCTTTGGTCACCGCCAGAAGCTATATTTCGATCCGCTCTTTTTCCACTGATTTCGACATATAATCCTCGTTTTGTGCATAAGAACTCTTGTTTGGGACTGATTAAATCAGAACTTACGCCCACTTTTATACAGTGAAACAGGCTCCTGAATTTACAAGGAATGCGTTCCCGATTATGATTGGATGATGAATGGATGCAGATTTTGATATTTATTGTTTTTCCCAAGGATGGTCTAGAATGATGCGAGGATGATGAATGGATGCAGATAAGAGGTGGAATCATTCTCTCTTTCGTCTCTGGTAGTTGTTGGGTAACAATCAGGTATCATAGAACCAGATTGACACCAATCTAATACCGATCTGTCACCTTTTTGAAATGGGTTTTCTCATCGGTATCGAAGCTACATCAGACTAACATCCTTTTATTGTTGAAGCAGGGTCAATTCATCGCTGATTTCTGTCACAAGAAACGTCAACTATTCGTAGCATTGAGCAGAAAAAGGGGCGGAAAAAAAGCCTTTTTTTGCCATGTAAGCCAAAATAAACCGAAAATGGCTTCAGTTGGCTTCCAATGGCTTCAGTTGGCCACCCCCGAATCCTTGACTTGGCTTCGTTGGTTGTGGTACTTTTGGGAATAAATCAACCAACTAAAAACAGATATTATGGCACTGCTCAAAGGTCTTATTCAGTTTTCAGGCAGACTTGGAGGTCTTCTTTCGTACTATAATCGTCGCATAAAAGCTTACGTCATGGCTACCAATGGAGGCGCTTCGAAAGAGCTCATCATGAACAATCCGGTTTGGGCCCATATAAGAGAGAATATGCGTGAATTTAAAGCTTGTAGTATGTGGACATCGCTCTTACGCAAATCACTGGCTTGCATTACACATCTCTTTTCTAGTTATTACTTCTCTGATATCATGTCGCTATCGAAAAGGATTCAGAACCGTGATGATGTAAATCTGAAAGGTTTTTGTTGGTGGGGCTTGAGCTGGTCGATATGGTTTATACCGAAACCGCGTATTGCAATAAACCTACCAGTAGTGGATTGGAAGCAACGGACGGTTATCATGATTTCGGACTGGATGTCGACAGTGTTTTTTTCGTTGTTTTGACATAAAATGTAACAAGTCTTAACTTTTTAAAATATTTACATAAGTTGTCTTGATTTAGAAAAATTAGTTAATTTTGTTTTATGCCAATCATTGTGATGAGTTTTGTTATGTATTTAAATGTCAAATGTTTAAACGTAAAAAATCTTCCTATGTTTGATTCGAATATCATCCCTGTTTTACATCGAAGTCACGTTAAAATAATATTGCGTATAATATAAAAGGCTAAAAGTTTATGAAAAAATGTATGAATTTAAAATTCTTTTTAACGGCAATACTTTTTGCATCAGCAGGTTACTTTTGTCAGGCTCAGGAACAGATTCTGGAAGGTGGTGATAGTTTTGGCGGAGCTTATAAAGCAAGTAAAAACTGGATCCCTCCACGAGACACGAAAGCCATCGAAAAGTTGCATGAGTTTCAGGATCTGAAATTTGGGATTATGTACAATTGGGGACTACAGACGCAATTTGGTACTGTTGATCAGTCGTGGAGCTTATGCCCTGAAAGATATGATTGGAACAAGCGTCCGACTCCTTATGAGAATGCTGACTGGGCAACTTATAAAAAAGTGTATGAGGATTTACAAAAAACGTTTAATCCGTTGAAGTTTGATCCTGAAAAAGATACAAAAATCATTGCTGCATCGGGCGCAAAATATATTTTGGTCGATTCAAAACATCATGATGGTTTCTGCTTTTTCGATACCAAAACTACGGATTATAAAATCACGTCAAATGTCTGCCCATTCTCGATAAATAAAAACGCGAATGTCGTTAAAGTCATGTTGGAGGCAGCCAGAAAAAACAATTTATGGACTGGCATTTATTTTTCGAAAGCCGATTGGAACACGCCTTATTATTGGGCACCACAGTTTGGCCCGGCAACTACCCGAAGCGAAAATTATAAGCGGAGTGAACATCCGGAGGTTTGGGATAAATTTCAACGATTTACTGCAGATCAACTTCATGAACTTACTACTGATTATGGTCATGTTGATATACTTTGGCTCGATGGCGGTCAGGTAAGTGGTAGTAGTATTAATCTGGCTGAAATTGCCAAATCGGCTAGGGAACGACAACCCGGACTTTTAGTGGCTGATCGTTGCAACGGAGGTGGTTACGAGGATTATCTGACCCCGGAAGGATTGCATGAAATGCCAACCCATTACCTTGCTGATGCCTGGGAAGCTTGTGTTTCGCTGGGCGATCATGGCTGGGCGTGGGCAAAGACAAGTAAATACATGAGTTCTGAAACAATTATCCATCTTTTGGTTAAAGCAGTTGCCCGCAATGGTAATTTGGTTGTAGGGATTGGCCCCGATGCACAAGGTGTCTTAGATCCTGAAGTTGTAAAAATATTGAACGAAATTGGAATGTGGTTTAAGGTCAATGGTGAAGCTATATACAATACCCGGCCAATAAAACCTTACGAATCGGGCAATGTGTTTTTTACAACCAAACAAAATGGGACCGTTTACGCGATTAGCATTCAAAGCAAAGCGGATTCGCTGATTAGTAATAAAGTACGTATTCCTTCCGCATTGGTTGCGATGAATAGCGAAATTAGTCTGGTTGGGTTCAAAGGTGAAAAACTTCATTATCAGCCAGTGGATCATGATATGATTGAAATTACCCTTCCTTCGAAAATAAATTTAAAGGAAACACCAGCGGTTTCTTTCAAAATTTCAAAAAGAGGTAAAAAATAGTAGCATTATAATGAAATTGCTATAAACCATATTTGTGCATGACATCAAAACGGCACAAGACAGATCCACAAATTAAAACCGGTGATACGTAAAAAAAGAGGCTGTTTCAATGAAGCAGCCTCTTTTGCAATTGTACAAAATGTTTTATGATTTTTTTCTGTTTGTTCAACAGGGTTTTAGAGCTTCACTATCTTTTGCGAGATAACTTGTTGCCCTTTTTCATCGGTAACACGTGCGAGGTAGATTCCTCGTGGAAACTTAGGTAAACGAACTACTGTTTCAACTTGCTTGCTGAATAATAATTCACCTATTAATGAATAGATCTCAATTTTATGACGAGGCTTGATCACTTCGGATGTTAGAAAAAGTACATCACGAAACGGATTTGGACTAAGAAATACCGATGGACGATTATTAGCCTCTGTCTTTGCTGTCTTTGCTGGATTTTGTGCAAAAGTGGTGACTGATGCTGCCATTAAAGCGATAAGTAAAGGATAACGTAAATTCCTGATATTGTTGATGATCATAAAAAGTGATTAAACGTTTATTAATGCTAAATAAATGTTTCAATAATTATTCCCGCCCCAAAGATAGTTTTTTTTTTATATTTTTTAACATTTCTACGATTACCTTTGATTTTTTTTCAAAATTTATATTGATGCAATCGAAAGGCTTAATAACCAAAGTTATATTATTAGTATCGTTCGTTAGTTTATTTAACGATGTTGCCAGCGAGATGTTGTATCCGATAATGCCAATATTTTTGAGATCCATCGGTTTCTCAATTGCATTGATTGGTATTTTGGAAGGGGTAGCTGAAGCTACTGCCGGCATTAGTAAAGGATATTTTGGACAATTTTCGGATAGAATTGGTAAGCGGTTACCTTTTATCCAGCTGGGTTATCTGTTGAGTGCGCTCTCAAAACCGTTGATGATCGTTTTTATTAATCCTATCTGGATATTTTTTGCGAGAACGACGGATCGCCTAGGAAAGGGGATCAGGGTTAGTGCCCGGGATGCTTTATTGAGCGACGAAACCACCAAAGAGAACAAAGGTAAGGTGTTTGGGTTTCATCGGGCTTTCGATACCATTGGTGCTTGCATAGGGCCTATATTCGCCCTGTTCTATCTCTGGAGATGGCCCGGACAATATAAGATGCTTTTTATCATTGCATTCATCCCCGGTCTGGTTTCGGTATTGCTTACGCTGTTTTTAAAAGAGAAGAAAAACATTGTAAAGTCATCAAGGGGAAACGGCTTCTTTAGTTATCTGGGTTATTGGAAAACAGCATCAAAAGAGTTTAAACTAATGGTGATCGGGTTGTTGTTTTTTGCTTTGATGAATAGCTCGGATGCTTTCTTATTGTTGGCACTGAAGGCGGTTGGTTTTAGTGATGTCTACATGATTGGCTTCTATATCTTTTATAACTTATCGTTTGCGCTACTGGCTTTCCCTGCCGGTATACTGGCTGATAAAATTGGTTTGCGCACGATCCTCATTATCGGACTGGTGATTTTTGCGATTGTCTATAGCTTGATGGGATTTGTACATGGCTTGATTGGCTTTGCTTTATTGTTTCTGTTCTATGGGTTTTATGCGGCTTCGAGTGAAGGGATTTCGAAGGCATGGATTACCAATATTGCGGTGAAGGGCGAAACGGCCACTGCGCTTGGTTTCTACAATAGCTTATTGAGTATTGCTACGATGGTGTCGAGTTCATTGGCGGGGCTACTTTGGGCTGTCTATGGAATGAAGGCGATGTTTCTGATATCGGGAATCGGTGCTTTGGTTGCTGCAATTTATCTGACAGCGATACCGCTGCGTAAGATGAATCTGAAATCCTGACAAAATATTTAAAATTTATGCACAATGAGTAAAAAAAAGCTCTTTTTGATGAAAGAAATAGCATAAATAGTGATCTGTTGATGAAAAAAACAACAATTTTATATAAAAAAGTGTTTATTTACGTACGCTAAGGAAAAATTTTGTTGGTTTAATCATGAGTTGCAATTCTACAATTGATTATTAACGATTAAATGCGTAAAATTGCAGACATGAATACACGGGGAGATTCAAACGATAATTTAGCTATTGAATTTAAAGAGGGGAGTACGGAGGCCTTAAACCGTATCTACTTGCTTTACTTCCGTTCGCTTTGTTTTTTTGCAAACCGTATTATAGATGATCAGCTTGAAGCTGAAGATATTGTTGCCGAAAGTTTTATCAAACTCTGGCATAAACATAATGATTTTGAAACATTAACCAACATCAAAGCCTTTCTATTTATTACCACTAAAAATAGTTGTCTCAATTATGTAAAAAAGATGGAACGTCAGACTTCTATTCATGAGCAATTACAGCGTGAGCATGTTTTATTTGACGATGATATTTATTTTGCTGAATTAGAATCGGAGATGCTACAGCTGTTATACAATGAAATAGAAAGACTCCCCCGAAAATGTAGAAATATTTTTAAACTGATTTATCTGGAGGGGTTAAAGACGAATGAAATTGCCTTACAACTTGACATTTCAAATAAGACGGTACTTAATCAAAAACTTCGTGCCATACAGTTGTTGAAAAGTGCTCTTTTTAAGAAGGAGCTTCTCTTTTTATTGCTTCTTCTTCGCATTGATTTCTGATAATCTTTTTCTTTTTTTAGCCCTTTCCCCAATATTTTATCACTATTTTCCTGAAAAAAGAATTTATTTTTTGGGAAAACAGGCTTTTTTTTTGTTTTAATTTAAAGCAGACTATAATTTTAAACTATAAATATATTTTCCATTTTTCAAATTTTATGATCATGTCGCACAATGTGCAAAATATAGCAGAATTGATTGTCAAGCACCTCAATGATGAATTGAGCGATGTGGAGCAGGAAGCTTTACAAGCCTGGCTATCTGAGTCTGAAAATAATCGTCTTTTTTTCAATAAAGTGATCTCAGGAACAAGAATAAAAGAAGGTCTGTTACAGTTCCAAAAGACAAATGAGGCAGCTATATGGGAAAAGATCTCAAAAGAGTTGCCCGATGAAACTAAACAAATTGGGTTTCGTCGGTCATGGTTGAGTTATGCTGCAGCCGCGATTGTGGTTCTTTTTATCTCGACGGCTACTTTCTTTTTGATACGTCACTACCAGAAGATGCCTGGTGAAATTGGTGAAACTGCTCAAAGTTTAAAAAATGATGTAGCTCCGGGAGGAAACAAGGCCGTATTGACGCTTGCGGATGGCAGTAGTATTATTTTGGATAGTGCACAAAACGGAGCCCTTGCACAGCAAGGCAACACAAAAGTATTGAAATTGAACAACGGGCAACTGGCTTATAATTTAGCGGGTCAGCAGCACCCGGCAACTACTGTTTTGTATAATACAATATCGACACCTAAGGGTGGTCAATATCAAGTGGTATTACCAGATGGTAGTAAAGTATGGCTAAACGCATCGTCCTCTTTGCGGTTTCCGACAGCTTTTATTGGAAATGAACGTATTGTGGAAATTACCGGCGAAGCTTATTTTGAAGTTGCTTCGTTGAAAATATCAGACAACCTGACTAAAAAGAGGCCTTTCATCGTGAAAGTAAATGGGGTTGAGGTTGATGTGATGGGTACGCACTTTAATGTAATGGCTTATGGTGATGAAGGCAAAATTAAAACAACACTGCTGGAAGGGGTTGTAAATGTAAAACGTGGAAAGTTGAATGAATTGTTGAAGCCAGGTCAGGAAGCCGAATTATCTTATAACCAGACCAATGATAAAATTATCATTCGGAATGTGGATCTGGAAGAAGCAGTAGCCTGGAAGAATGGTCGGTTTCTGTTTAATAATGCTGAGATCAGACCGATTATGCGACAGTTGATGCGATGGTATGATGTAGATGTAATCTATGAAGGAAATGTTCCGGAACGTTACTTTACGGCAAATATCTCAAGAAATACAAATCTGGCGGAACTGTTAAAAGTGTTTGAATTGAGTAAAATCCATTTTAAAATTGAAGGACGGAAGCTTATTGTAATGCCATAATGGGGGAATTCATCATATAAATTATTAACGAAGGATAATTGTTTATTAATGCTTTTATGAAAAAGGGGAAAGGAGGAGCAATAAAAAAGAACCGTTTATTAAATGCCGAAGAATAATTAGCCAAAAAAAATAACCGGAAATGGCTCAAACACTTCCGGTCAAAGGATTCAGGCTGATTTAAAGTACAATCGTTGAGGACTGAAATTAATTTAACCTAAACAAAACAAAAGTATGAAAAAAAACATACACAAAGAGAAGGATCTTTGTGACTACCCGTATTATAAATGGGATTTTACTAAAATTTTGCGGATTATGAGGTTGACCGCTTTTTTACTTTTTATTACCTGTCTTCAGGTTACAGCTGAGGGGTATTCTCAGAAGGTTACACTTACTGAGAAAAATGTATCGTTGCAGAATGTGTTTAAAAAAATACAAAAGCAAAGCGGATACGATTTCTTTTATGAAAACCGATTGCTATCACAGGCCGGGACTATTGATATTGAGGTTAAGAATGTGTCGTTGGAACAGGCGCTGGATGCTTGTTTAAAAGGACAATCTCTCTCCTGGTCTATCGTTGGTAAAATAATTGTTATAAAGCAAAAGCTTATTTCTCAGCTACCGGCTCTTTTGGATATTGAGGTTGCTCCCCCTATCATTATTACAGGTAAGGTTACAAATGTGCATGGCGAATCATTGCCAGGCGTTTCCATTTTAATCAAGGGAACGAATAAAGGTGTCGTTACGGAAGTTAATGGAACTTTTAAAATTCAGGTTTCTGAAAAAGATAAATTCCTTCTCTTTTCTTCTCTCGGAATGAAAAAGCAAGAGGTCGAAATAAAAGGCCGTACGGTGATCAATGTGGTTATGGAGGAAGAACTATCTCAGATAAAACAGGTTGTCGTAATGGGTTACTATAACCAGAAAAAAGAGAGTTTTACCGGTAATGCGATCACTGTTTCAGGTGAAGATCTAAGGAGAATAGGAACGCAAAACCTGCTTCAAAATATACAGGTCATCGACCCTTCGTTTAAACAGGTTGTGAATAATGAATTTGGATCTGACCCTAATAAACTTCCTGAATTTCAGGTGAGAGGAACTACTGCACTTGGAAGTACTTCGTCATCTATTTCCGATCCACTCGACAAAAGAACATTAACGCAAAATAATCCCAACCTGCCTACCTTTATCCTTGATGGTTATCAGGTTAGTCTTGAAAAAGTATATGACCTCGATATCAATCGTGTTGAGTCGGTTACTTTATTAAAAGATGCCGCTGCCACTGCAATCTATGGATCAAGGGCTTCTAACGGGGTACTTGTTATCAAGACAAAAGAACCACAAGAGGGAAAATTGATGTTCTCATATAATTTTGAAACAACAATGTCGTTGCCCGACCTGTCGGTTTATCATTTATTGAATGCAAAACAGAAACTGGATTATGAAGTTCTGGCCGGATTATATATACCAACGGTCAATATTTCAGAGGATGTACAAATTGCAAACTATACGAAGAAAAGAGAGTTTCTGGCTGCAGGTGTAAATACGGATTGGTTATCTCAATCGGTTAGAAACGCTTTCGGTCAAAAACATGCTGTATATATTGAAGGTGGATCTAAAGCCATTCGTTATGGTTTGGATTTAAGGTATCAAACTTCACCCGGTGTAATGAAAGGATCAGGAAGAGATCGTCTGGGAGTGGGGATGAACTTATCCTATAATTTAAGTGACAAAATTCTATTTAAGAATTATTTGTCGGTTGAGAATGTCAAGGTAACCAACTCACCTTATGGTAGCTTCTCAACTTATGCGAAGGCAAATCCATACTACCCAATCAGAGATTCGGCAGGTAATTATAATAGGGAAATGGAGATCTGGAACCTTCAGCAATCAAGTGGGGCAGTACTTACTTCTGCCGTGTTGAATCCTTTATACAATTCAACCCTGAATAGCTTTGACAAATCAGAATATTTAAATTTAACCGATCAGTTTTCTTTTGAATGGACCATAGCACGTGGTTTACGGTTGCGTTCTATGTTAAGCTATTCAACGAATAAATCGTCCTCTGATGTATTTACTTCGCCATTTGATAATATGTATTATGATTATCAACCTGTCGATTATATAAAAAGAGGTAGCTATTTATATAGTACCGGTCTTGCGAATAATTTTGATGGAAGTACTGTATTAACATATGGAGCAGGATTTCGTGAACACTATATAAATTTTGCTTTAGGTACCAATATTACGACAAGTAGTACAGATAACAGAGGTATTAGAGCGATTGGCTTTACAAATGATAAATTTACGGAATTGGGTTTTGCCAACGCCTATGCAGTTGGTGATTCACCGGTTGGTCAGTTCTTGAAAAGTAGGTTGTTCGGATCATTTTCAAGTGTAAACTATTCATATGCTAATAAGTATCTGTTTGATTTCTCGTTCAGACTTGACGGTTCGTCTAAGTTTGGTTCTAAAAATAAATACGCCCCTTTCTGGTCGACTGGGATTGGCTGGAACATGCATAAAGAGAAATTTTTACAGAATACGGTGATCAGTCAGCTAAAACTAAGAGCTACAACCGGTTTCCTGGGTGAAGTATCATTTGATCCGTTTATGGCTAATACTATTTATCAATATTATACCAATAACTGGTACTCTACAGGTGTAGGTGCCGGATTTATCGGATATGGAAATGAATTGTTAAAATGGCAACGGACACAAACAACGGATATGGGGCTTGATCTTGGCTTATTTGAAGATAGGATCTGGATTTCGGGTCGCTACTATCTGAAAACAACCAAAGACTTACTTGCCGATATTAATGTTGCACCATCTTTAGGTTTCTCAAGTTATAAATCAAATCTGGGAGAACTTGAAAACAAAGGTTACGAGTTTAATGTAAAACTCGATTTCTTGAAGGGTAGCAAAGACTGGCGCGTTACTTTAACCGGAAACATTGCACATAACGAGAATAAGATACTCAAGATTTCGGAGGCATTAAAGGCCTATAACCAGAATCTGTTTACGAGTGATCCTTATAATTTTACCCGACCTATTCCTCAATATATAGAAGGTCAATCGTTGACACAGATCTATGCAGTGAAGTCGTTAGGCATTGACAAACAGACAGGTATGGAAGTTTTGGTAAAACGTGACGGAACGTTGACTTATACCTACGATCCTAAAGATATGGTGCCTTGTGCCGAACGGGCTCCGAAGGCTGAAGGTTATCTTGGTGCAACGGTATCATACAAAGATTTTGTTTTAACAACCAATATGCATTATAAATTCGGAGGATATCTTTTCAATCAGACGCTGGTAGATATGGTTGAAAATGCAGATCCCCGTTATAATGTTGATATCAGGGCTTTAGAAGAGAGATGGAAAAATCCGGGGGATGCAACGTTCTATAAGTCGATAGCCAGTACATCACTAACCAGGGCTACTTCGAGGTTCATCCAGAAAGATAATGAATTTGGAATCACTTCTCTTAATCTGACTTACGAACTGCCTAAAACGTATGCAAAAAAAATAAGCATGGAGAGCATTCGGTTTGGAGCAAATCTTTGGGATGTTTGGAGATGGTCATCAGTAAATATTGAACGTGGTACTGATTATCCTTTTGCTAAAACGGTTACATTTTCAATTATTACCAAATTTTAAATGTTAAAACAGATGAAAAAATATATCATAATACTTTGTATTAGCTTGTTCGTTTTAACTTCGTGTAGCAAATGGCTTGACGTAAAGCCAATGTCGGAAGTAGAACAATCTACACTTTTTCAAACAGAAACAGGGTTTCAGGAAGCACTGAATGGCGTATATGCTACTTGTAATACTTCGCAGTCGTATGGCGAATTAACTTGTGGCTTTCTGGATTATCTGGTAGGTAATTATTCTCAAAATACGCTTAGCGGATTGTCGGGCTCTACCTATAAACCATTTTTTACCTATGATTACACAAATAGTGATGCGATTAGTAAAAGCGATATGATTTGGCAACAGCTTTATAAATCAATTGCCTTGTGTAATGCTATTCTTGATAATATCGATACAAAGAAAAATATATTCTCAGGAAATAATTATGGAGTCATTAAAGGTGAAGCCTTGGCGCTCAGAGGTTATCTGCATTTTGATCTACTGCGGTTATATGCACCATCGTATGCTAGTAATCCGGATGCTGTAGCAATACCTTATATCACAGAGTTTTCTTTGAAAGGAGCTCCACGTTCGAAGGTAAGTGAGGTGTTGACAAAAATCATCACCGACCTGAATGCTGCTAAATTATTACTGAAGAGTTCAGATCCTATTCTATCTACAACGTATGTTGTTGGTTATCCAACAACTACAAAGGATGCTGTCAATACTAAATATACCAATGAGAATACTGGGAAGAATATCTTTTTCAACAACCGAAGAGACCGGTTGAACTATTATGCGGTTTGTGGTACGCTTGCAAGGGTTAGTTTATATAAACAGGATAAAGTGACTGCTCTGGCTAATGCGTTGGAGGTGATCAATGCCAAGAATACTGTGAATGGTGTGGTTGTCGATAAATTTCCATGGTCTACAAAAGAGCGTATTACCACGAGTGATCCGGAACTGAAAGATCGGATATTCTATACTGAACTTATTTTCGGCTGGTATTCACCGGGACTAAAAACGGATCTGATCAACAAGTTTGAGAATAGCAATCAGGGAATGTATACTTCACTCGCCTATTTTAACAATGCCTTTGAAACAGGTTCGGGTGGACCTGGTGGTACAGATATGCGCTATGCAAACTTGTATAACAGCTTAAGTAATGTATCGGGAGATATGATGCTGACTTATAAATACCATCGGGATGCATCGTCAAATATGTATGATTTGAGGTTGCCTGCTATTCGATTAAGTGAAATGTATTATATCGCTGCTGAAAGTGCTTTTGATACGGATCCTGTTCAAGCCTGGACTTACTTTAATAAAGTCCGTTTTCAAAGGGGGATTACTGCTACACTATCGGGAAATGATAAGAACCTGTTTATTTCAGAACTGGTTAAAGAGTCTCGGAAAGAGTTCTTTGCAGAAGGACAACTATTCTATTTGTTTAAACGGTTGAATAAATCGATTAATACAATAAACGGTACAAATATCCCGGCAAGTAATAAAATTTTTGTTCTGCCAATTCCTGATGCAGAACTTCAATATGGTAGCACTGTAACGCAATAAAAATCATCTTCTTATGAAAAAAAATATTTTAATAAGCCTGAGTTTGGTTCTTGGCGTGCTGCTTTATTCATGTCAGAAGGCAAATGAAATGAAATATATCGGTGTCACAAATGCGGTTTTTGGTACAACATCTGATACATTAACACCGATCGTTTATTCTTTTTTGGAACATCCCACTGTGAAAGATGTGGATACTATATATGTTCCTGTTCGTATTCAGGGCAACAGAGCACCTATCGACCGTCAAATTAAGATTTCTGTAGTGAAAGATAGTACTACGGCTGTTGTAGGGAAACATTATGAAGCCTTGAAGGATCAGTATGTAATGCCTAAAGACTCCGGGTCTATTAAAGTTCCGGTGATCATTAAAAAAGGGGATAACCAACTGAATATATCTACAGTTAAAATAGGGTTGCGTATTGAAGCTAATGCGTCTTTTGGATCGAACCCCCGTTATCAGTACACCAGCGTTACTTTTTCGAATACATTGAAAAAACCAACCTGGTGGACATATTGGGAATCCAATCTGCCTAAGTTTACGACTACTGCATACAGTCTTGTGACGAAGATAACAGGGAGAACAAATTTTTCGAGTACCCCTGATGGTAGCCCTCTGTTTTATGTTTCAATTTATGCGATGACGAGTGTCTGGAATCCATTTTTTACTTCGACAAGTAGTGATGTACAAACTTTAACTACCTGGGTTAGCAATCACCCTGAGTGGGTCTTGACGAAACATACCAGCGATAATAATTACGACTTTTATCAGAGTAGTGATCCTTCAACGAAGTTCAGATATGGAATTGTTTCTTCCGGATCAACCATCTATGGCTTTTTTGATGAAACTGGTGCAGTTATGGTAAAATAACAAATAACCGAAGTTAAAAAATTGAGATATGAAAAACGCTTTATTTATTTCTATAATATTTTCACTGGTCTTGATTACCTCTTGCTCTCTTAAAGATAAAGGGAATTATGACTATGTGGATGTGGCCAGACCTGTTGTGACAGGCCTTGATGCCGAATATACCGTCTTACTGGGCGATGAGCTTAAAATTAAACCAAAAGTCACAATAGCCGGTAAAGCTGATTTTAGTTTCCATTGGAAAATTACACTCCCTGATGGTGTGAAAGAATTTTATGGCGACTCATTGAAATTCTCCCCCGGATCTGTTGTCGGTGTTTTTACCGGGAAATTGATTCTGACAAATAATGTAAATGGTACTCAATATTTATATCCTTTTAAAATTAGTACTTCAACCATCTTTAGTAAAGGGGTTATGGTATTGAGTGATGAGGGTGGAGTTGCCCAACTTTCGTTTGTGAAACCTGATAATTCGGTAATGCCAAGAATATACAGAACGATGCAGGGACACGACTTACCCAATGGTCCGCTTCAGCTGATCGGTGCTAACTTTTATTGGGGAATGCAGTATTACTGGGTATTGTGCTCGCAAGGTGCTGATCCGGGAGTGAAGCTGGAACCGAATACACTCAGTGTGTTACGTACGGTGAAAGATAACTTTTTGGTGCCGGAAAAGGGTGCTGTAAAATTGGGAACACAGTATGAGCGTTCAAATGGTTCGGCCATGATCGGTGTAATGAATGACAAATTAGCGACTACATATGCGCTTGGATATGCGGTGATGGATCCTTATGGTATGTGGGGCGATGGCTACCTGACTAAAGGTGATGGTACTTATAAGCTGGGAGGCTCGTTTATCTATGCTGAATATCAATATCTATATGGATATGATGAATTTGGTAAGAAGTTTATCAAGTTTCAATATGATGGAAAATGGGTAGGTGATGATTATGTGGTGCCTGCAGCAGTGGGCAGTACTCCGTTGGCATTTGATCCTAAAAACGTGGGGCTGTCGAAGGTACTGTTTATGAGTTTGATTGGTACTACTCATTTTGCTTTTTGTAAGAATGATGCAAACGACGTGTTTGAATTCCAGTTTAAGAGAAGTGCAGGCGTTAAGGATACGATAACACCTATCCTGAAAAGACCGTTTGCCGGCTCCTCTATCGTAAAAGCGAATTCTAAATGGCTTTCATCTGTTACCAATGAGTTTTTTATCTCTTCGGATGATAAGATTTATCGATATAACCGGATTACGGCAGATCTAACCACCTTATCAGCAAGTTTTAGTGGTGACAAAATCACGATGATGAAATTTGCCAATTCAAATACATTAATGGTTGGTGTTCAGAGTGGAAAAATTTATTTCCTTGATATCAGTCTTGGTATTAATGGTGTGATTATTCCGTCAAAGACTATTCAGGGCATACCTGGTGCTCCTGTTGATGCATATATAAGGACAAGTTGATAATTCGGAGGCTATCTTGAAACATTTTCAAAATCAAACTATTGCTTTATGCATGTTTTGAGATAGCCTCTGTTTTATTTTGTATTAAATATTCTATTGTACTAAACATAACTATTAATAAAAAGACTATGAGTAAGAAACTGATAATAATGTCGTTAGCTTTAATGCTTTTGAGCATCCAATTATATGCACAGCCTAAAAAAGGATTTACGATTAAAGGCCATCTTTCAGGAATGAAAGAATCTACACTTTGTTTTGGGTATGTGATATATGGTGTCCAGAAAATTGATACCGTACAGGTGAAAAATGGCTCTTTTATTATTAAAGGAAGTGTTCCGGAACCGGAAGAAGTCATTATTTACAGTCCAAAGGATCGTTTTCAACGACTTTTCTTTCTTGATAATTCTGAAATTACGTTGCAAGGTGATATAGCAAATCCGTTACAGATAAAAGTAACCGGATCTAAAAACCAGAATGAATATGAAAAATTGCAAGCGGATATTCAAAACAATCGTAATAACGTAATACATGCTTCCGAATTAAGTAATAAAGCAGAAACGGATGGAGACAGTGCCGCGCAGAAAAAATATAAGTTGCTATCGGATTCGCTTTATCAATATGAACAGGTTATTATTAAAAATTTTATTAAGGAGCATCCACAGAGTTATCTTAGTGCTTCACGACTTTACTATTTAATAGTTGAGAAAAATCTGGATGAATGTAAAGCACTTTATGAATCTTTCGCTCCTGTTATCAAGCAATCATATGTTGGAAAAGAGATCGCTACCCGATTTGCTACATTGGGAAAGATTCAAATAGGTAAACCCGCTATGGATTTTACACAAAATGACACCTTAGGAAATTCTGTAAAGTTATCGACCTATAAAGGAAAATATGTGTTATTGGAATTTTGGGCAAGCTGGTGTGGCCCCTGTAGAGCTGAAGGTCCGAATTTGTTAAAAGCTTATGAGAAATTCAAAGATAAAGGGCTGGTAATCGTTGCTGTTTCATTAGATAAAGATATGAAATCATGGAAAAAGGCAATAAAAGATGATCATTTACCATGGATTCATGTGTCGGATTTAAAATATTGGAAAAACGAGGTGGCAGAACAATATGGTGTACATGCTGTTCCCGCTAACTTCCTGATTAGTCCGGATGGAAAAATTATCGCAAAGGATTTGAGAGGCGAAGTATTACATGAAAAACTGGCAAAGATTTTACAGTAAACTGAATTGAATAAAAACAATGATATCA
Organism: Bacteroidota bacterium; assembly: GCA_013390605.1. Taxonomy (GTDB): domain Bacteria; phylum Bacteroidota; class Bacteroidia; order Bacteroidales; family Cfx3-03; genus Cfx3-03. The sequence goes on from JACAUB010000001.1 coordinate 1,719,856, forward strand.
TTAAAATTATGGGCAAAAGATTGATAATATTATCAATGGTCTTTATTCTTTTTGGAACGCAATTATTTGGAAACCCAAAGAATGGATTCATCGTAAAAGGAAAGCTATCGGGTTATAAAGAGTCTACTATTTGTTTAGCTTATATAATTCGCGGTGCACAGAAAACAGATACAGTACAGGTGAAAGAAGATGGTTCTTTTGTTATCAACGGAACCATTCCGGAGCCTTGTGTTGCTATGCTGTTTAATTCGAAGCAACGTCTTCAGCGATTATTTTTATTGGATAATTCGGAAATACGCATTCAGGGTAATATTGATACTCCAGCACAGATTACGGTAACAGGTTCAAAAAGTCAGTTGGAATATGAGATGTTACAAACGGAAATTCAAAATAACCGAACGAAGGTAATTACAGCATCTGAACAAGGTGAGGATGCCGGGAAAAAGGGTGATCAAATTGCGCAAAAGCAGTATAAGCAGCTCTCAGATTCACTTTACCGGAATGAGAAAGCGATTATATTAAGATTTATCAAACAGCATCCCCAAAGTTATCTTAGCGCTAATCAGCTTTTTTATACTGTTGTTGAACAGAATCTGGATGAGTGTAAGACGTTGTATGAAGCACTTTCACCCAATGTTAAACAATCTTACGTGGGTAAGGAGGTAGCAGAGCGTCTGGAAACATTGGAGAAGGTGAAAATAGGAAGATCTGTCATGGATTTTACACAGAACGATACACTGGGAAATCCGGTACATTTATCAACCTATAAAGGGAAATATGTGTTATTGGAATTTTGGGCAAGCTGGTGTGGTCCTTGTAGAGCTGAAGGTCCGAATTTGTTAAAAGCCTATGAGAAATTCAAAGATAAAGGATTGATAATTGTTGCTGTTTCATTAGATAAAGATGCAGGTCTATGGAAAAAAGCAATAAAAGATGATCATTTACCATGGATTCATGTATCTGATTTGAAGTATTCAAAAAATGAAGTGGCTCAGCAATATGGTGTGCATGCTGTTCCTGCTAATTTCTTGATTAGTCCGGATGGAAAAATCATTGCAAAGGATTTGAGAGGCGAAGCTTTACATGAAAAACTAGCGAAGATCCTAAACTAGCTTTTCTTTTCTATAGAATGGATATTTGAAATTGTGTTTTGCTTTCTATATATCCCCGATTGAGCGAAACGGTTATTCAGGATAATATGTCAATATATTTGACTGGATACGTTTCGTCTCAATTTTGGATGCCAATATTCCGTTTTAAGTAGTGTGGTTGACAATATTTTTCCATTATCCTTATTGTTTTATCAAGGATGTTGTTCTTAAATGACGACTTAATCACTCTTTAAAGATTAGGTTCTGTTTTATCGCCTTTTTAGTTTAATTGTTAGATAACTAGTTTATTATGTCTGATTGTATTGGATTTGTAAGAATTGGGAAGTATCTATATTGTGCTTTTGTAATGAATATTTTGTGTTTTATTGAAAATAAATTCTAAAATTTGTGCAATAAAAACAACAACTAAAATTTCGTTAATGAAAAGTGTAAATGATTTAAAAGATTTGGCACAAGTACTTCCCTCTGGCTGCAGAATGCCTGAGGATGATAGGCTTCACTTAATTGCTAATGATAACCGTTATTTAAACTTCTTTAAAATAGTGCCTCTCTATCCTAATCACATTAGTTATTTTGTTATCCCGAATGATCAGATTGATTTATTGAAAGATGAATTTCTGAATAAAGTTCAGATTATTATTGTCGAGGGCGTTGGCGTAATACTTACTCCATCATGTTCCTCAGATTCCGAAACGATACTTAAAAACATGGTTGATTGGGCACCTTATGTCTCTTCAACATCGAGTGCACAGTATTACAAGAAGTCAAAAGATAGTTTATAAAAATCTAAGAATCTGTGGATTAAACCAGATGATTTTTCATTACGGTTTAATCTGT
>JACAUB010000001.1:1721904-1809687 GCA_013390605.1 Bacteroidota bacterium
ATGATTTTTCATTACGGTTTAATCTGTAAATGCTTTAAATGCATTTCCCAGATTTTCTATGATATCTGATGCAATGAGTGTGTCTACTCCAAGATTACCTGCAGCAATATCGCCTGCTGATCCATGCAAATAAACGCCTAATAAAGCAGCATCGAGCGGGGTGTAGTGCTGTGTTAGCAAACCCAGAATAATGCCTGTAAGAACGTCGCCACTGCCTCCTGTTGCCATGCCAGGGTTCCCTGTAGGATTGAAATAAGTTATTCCTTCAGGTGTGCTGATAGATGTAAAGGCTCCTTTTAGAACAACGTAGCATTTATAGCGAACAGAGAATTCCTGCTGCATTTTCAATCGTTCAAATCCATCGGTAGTTGCACCTGTCAACCGTTCAAATTCTTTGAGATGGGGGGTGAAAATGCATCCGGGAGGGAGAAACGAAAGCCATGTCTTATTTTCGCTGATGATATTGATGGCATCGGCATCAAAGAGGAGGGGGACGCGTGATTCTTGAATCAATAGTTTTAAGGCTGTTGCTGTTTCTGGACGCTGACCCAGGCCGGGACCGATAGCTATGGCGCTATAGGGTGAAACATCTGGAAGGTGCGAGAAGGCCTCTTTCGATCGGTCGTATGATATCATGACTTCAGGTAATGCGGTTTGCATGGGCGTAGTTGCATCTTCGGGCAGGTGTACGGTTACGAGTCCGGCCCCTGAGCGTAGGGTTGCATGCGCTGATAATATTGCAGCTCCGGTTTTTCCTTTCGATCCTGCGATCAATAATGCATGTCCATATATGCCTTTATGACTAAACCTTGTCCGTTGACGAAGTCTGGGTTTGATATCATCTTTTGTGAGTAGGTAATAATGGGTGGGGGTACTGAGTAAATAATCGGGATGGATTTTTATATCTAACAGCGTCCATTCTCCTACATAGATATCATTTTCGGGCAGGAAAAAGGCTAGTTTGGGTGTTTGAAAAGAGAGTGTATAGTCGGCCTGAACAATGGCTCCTTTTGAAAGGATGGATGAATGATCAGCATATAATCCAGAAGGTATGTCGATAGAGATGATTACAGCCTTGCTTTCATTCATCTGGTTGATGATGGCTGCTCCAAGACCGGTAATTGGTCGGGATAACCCTGATCCAAATATGGCATCTACCAGTATATCATCAGAATCAATAGCTGGTATATCGGTCTCGGTGAAGATATGTTGTATAAATTCGGGGTAATGAGCCTCTAATTTTGTGAGGTTATTCATGCCATCGTCAGAATATTTATCATGGGTATGCACGATATATACCATCACTTTAATAAAGTCGTCCTGTAATATTCGGGCTATAGCAGTACCGTCGCCACCGTTGTTGCCCATCCCGCAAAATATTTTAAACGCATGTTCGGTAGAGCGTCCCGAAATCCAATCGGCACACTTCTTAGCGGCACGTTCCATTAAATCAATTGACTTGATGGGTTCATTTGAAATGGTGAAGGCATCACCCTGGCGGATCTGGTCAACGGAAAATACTTTTACAGACATTGTATCAATGGATTAGTGATATGATTTTGTAGAATAGTGTATTAATGATTTTAGAAATTAAAAGTACTTAAAATTAAGGGAAATCATGAGATGTACTTCTTTTTTATTACTTTAGCCGGTTCGATTTTCCCTTACATCATTTGACATCACCTTATATGAAGAGTGTAGTAACATTGAGTTTTTTGCTGCTAATTGGCTTTTATACCCATGCTCAGTTAACAGAAGCACAATCGAAAAAAGCCGAGATGGTGATGAAGACTATTGATGGCTCAGATATGCTGGATATAGTAAAAGTCCTTTGTCAGAAGGAGATGGGAGGACGGCTGACGGGTTCGCCCGGTTTTGCTAAGGCTGTCGATTTTGTATCTAAGGATTTTGAATCATGGGGACTATTACCATTAGGTGATAATGGCACATTCTTTCAGAACTTTCAACATCCTTATTCGCAGGTTTATCGCGGTACAAAAGCAATACTGATGATTCCAGGTCAGCCTGACAAGGAACTTAATTATCCGGATGAATATGCTCCGGGCGCTAATTCGGATAATGGAAAGATAAAAGCAGAAATAGTATATGCGGGCTATGCAATTAGTTTGCCTGAATATGGTTATGATGAATTGAAAGATCTGGATATTAATGGAAAGATTGTTATCGTTGAAGATGGTCATCCATACATTGGAATTGATAAAAAGATGAAAGATGCCTTTGAAAAAGCATCACAGCGTAGTTTGAAAATAGATAATCTGGTTGCACGTGGTGCGGTAGGTATTGTCGTTCCGGGTATTATTATCAACCCAAATATAAAATATGCAAAGGGATTGCTTTCATGTCATCTTTCGGAGTCGATCATAGGTGATATATTTAAAAAGAGTGGCCGTGACTATTCAGCGATAAAAAAAGATATTAGCCGTTTGTTAAGACCTTATACCTGTTCTACCGGATGTTTTTTAACCATAAAAAGTAAGTCGGCTCATTTTGAAAATGGAATTGGACAGAATGTATTAGGATTTATTCCCGGTACAGATCCTGTATTATCGAAAGAGACTATTGTTTTATGTGCTCATTTGGATCATGTAGGTTATAGTGAAGACTTTCCGATTGCTGGTGCTAATGATAATGCATCAGGTTCTTCATTAATTATGCGTATTGGTAAAGCATTGGCAGAAACGCCTTTCAGGTTAAGGCGCTCTGTTCTTGTTCTTTTGTTGGGAGGGGAGGAGACCGGCCTGGTTGGGTCAGGTTATTATTCTGAACATCCGGTGACTGATATATCGAAAACACTTTTCTTGAATTTTGATATGGTTGGGATGGGCGATAATTTTATCATATCGGGTGGCGATAACTTCCCGGGGATTTATCGTTTCTTTAAAGATGCTGATTCGAAATACTTTACTCGTTTGATTACAAGTGGACGTAGAAATGCAGATGGACGTCCGCGGACTGATGGTGCCATGTTTTACCGGAATCATAGGATTGCTTTTGATTGCGGTCTGTGGGGCGGAAAGTATGAAGGGTATTATCACCATCCTAAAGATTTGCCCGAATATTTACGACCAAACGATATGCGTGATATGGCGCAATTAATTTATATAAGTGTTGTTAACATGGCTATGTATAATGACAACATTATCCCCGATTGGAATTAATTTAAATCTGTTTTATGAAGAAGAATGATAGTACCCTCCTTTTACTTTTCGTCTTATTGGTTTTACCTTTTTTTATAAATACTTCGTTATTATTATTATACAATGATATGAATAAGGAGCATGGTTTAATAATGAGTTTTATAAAGTTTGCGGTATTGGCAACATTTGGAGAAGTGTTGGGATATCGGATAAAAACAGGCGGATACGACTTAGCTGATTTCGGTATTTTGCCGCGTGCATTAGTTTGGGGTTTGATTGGTTTATCGGTGAAGACCGCATTTACCATCTTTAGTACTGGGGTACCCGCCTTCTTAGCCTATTGTGGATTAACAGATAGTGTTGCTGCAATGGCTCCTGGTAGTGCAATTACAGTGTTAAAGATCTTTACCGCTTTTTGCATAAGCTTTGTTTTGAATATTCTCTTTGCACCATTGATGATGACATTTCATAAGATTACCGATGCGCATATTGAAAGTTATCATGGCTCAATTATCTCTGTTTTTAAGAAAATAGAATTCAAGAAGATTCTATTTACTATAAATTGGGATGTACATTATGGTTTTGTCTTGATGAAAAGTATTCCTTTTTTCTGGATTCCGGCACATACGATCACATTTCTATTGCCACCGCAACATCAGGTTCTATTTGCTGCATTTCTGGGTGTCATGTTAGGTGTAATTCTTTCTGTTGCCGCTGTTAGTGGGAAGAAAAGATAATATAAAGAATCTGAAAAAATATTTTCAGGATTATTTTGTAGCCTGAAAGGAAGTTATAAATTTGCTGAATATTTCACTCAACATATTTTCTCCTATTTATTAAATTATCTATGCTCACAAATACGAAAGATACTCCCATCCCATCTGAAATTGTAAACCAGGTTATCAATGAAATGAAGCTTGCCAGTGTTGGTAGAGCCTCTATCAGAGAAATTAAAAGATTGGTTGATAACATTGAAAAAGCTTCCGGTATTTCATTCGTTAGAATGGAAATGGGCGTGCCGGGATTGAAACCTGCCCAGGTAGGTGTAGAAGCTGAAGTAGAAGCACTACAGCGTGGTGTGGCTGCTATTTATCCTGAGATTGATGGATTGCCCCACCTGAAGTTAGAAATAGCTCGTTTCGTTAAGTTATTTCTCGATACAGATGTTAGTCCTGAGTCGTGTATTCCTACGGTAGGCTCTATGCAAGGAAGTTTTGCCATCTTTATGACCTTGTCTCGTCTTCACAAAGAGAGAGATACTACATTGTTTATTGATCCCGGTTTCCCGGTACATAAAATGCAACATAAGGTCTTGGGTCTTAAGTTTGAATCATTTGATGTTTACAATTATCGGGGTGCTTTGCTCCGTGAGAAACTGGAGAGTTATTTTAAACAGGGAAACATCCACTCGGTTCTTTATTCAAATCCCAATAATCCTTCATGGATCTGTTTTACTGATGATGAGTTGAAAATAATCGGGGAGTTAGCTGACAAGTATAATGTTGTTGTGCTTGAGGACCTGGCTTACTTTGGAATGGATTTTCGAAAGGATTATTCTAAGCCTGGTCTGCCACCATTCCAGCCAACAGTAGCTAAATATACCGATAACTACATTCTGATGATTTCGAGTTCGAAGGCATTTAGTTATGCCGGGCAGCGTATTGGAATGATGGTTATATCTGATAAGTTGTTTAGCAGTCAGTACGAAGATCTATTACTCTATTACAATAGTGATATTTTTGGACGAGCCATGGTTTTTGGAACCATCTATTGTTTAAGTTCGGGTACGGCACATTCTGCTCAATATGCACTGGCTGCTATTCTGAAATCGTGTAATGAGGGTGAGTTTAACTTTGTTCGCGATGTTCGTGAATATGGTGAAAAGGCTCACATTATGAAAGAACTGTTTACTTCGAATGGTTTTATCATTGTTTATGATAAGGATATTGATCAACCTATTGCTGATGGGTTCTATTTTACGATTGCTTATCCTGGTTTAAGTGGAGAGGCATTACTTGAGGAGTTGATCTATTATGGAATTAGTGCTATCGCGCTTTCTATTACCGGATCTGAACACTCTGAAGGACTAAGGGCTTGTGTTTCATTGGTTCCCAGGACGCAATTTCCTGAAATGGGGAATCGTTTAAAGAGGTTCCATTTGGACCATCCTATTGAGAAATAAGACTGATCACAGATAAAAACAAAAGAGCCATCCTTCGAAATATTCATTTGGGATGGCTCTTTTTATTTTTAGACAGATAGGTCTATTTATAAATCTCTTTGTTGTATGCTTTAAAGGTATTCATGATTAATGAAACGATCGTCATGGGGCCAACACCACCCGGAACAGGTGATATAGCTGAACATTTAGGTGCGACTGTAAGATAATCAACATCGCCAATCAATCTGTAACCTGTTTTCTTTGTGTCGTCGTCAATTCTGTGCATACCGACATCGATAACTACAGCTCCCTGTTTTACCATATCAGCTTTAACATAATGTGGTTGTCCTACTGCCGCAATAAGGATGTCTGCTGTTAGACAGATCTCTTTTACATTGGTGGTTTTGGTATGACAAAGTGTTACAGTGCAATTACCGGGATTGCTTTTTCTCGACATTAAAATACTGATCGGTGTACCTACATTATTGCTTCGGCCTAGTACAACACAATGTTTTCCTTCTGTTTCAATTTTAGCAAATTCCAGCATTTTTAGGATGCCGAATGGTGTAGCAGAAATAAATGAAGGTAATCCGGTAACCATTCTGCCAAGATTTTCAGGATGAAATCCATCTACATCTTTAGATGGACTGATGGCTTGTAAAATGGTGGTCTCATTGATGTGTTTAGGAAGTGGAACCTGCACAATAAATCCATCAACTTCGTCATCGTCATTAAGAAATTGTACTATTTTGAGTAGTTCTTCTTCTTTGGTAGAAGCAGGAAGTCTATAGATAGATGATGTGAAGCCAACTTCTTGACATGCTTTTTCCTTGCCATTAACATAAGTATGGCTTGCAGGATCGTCGCCAACAAGTATTGCAGCCAGATGTGGAGCACGTTCTCCACGATCTATGATTTCTGCAACCTGACGTTTGATGTCCTCTTTAATGGTAGCTGCAATTTTTTTACCGTCAATGATTTCCATATTCTTTATTGAAAGGTTATTATTGTTTAGGTATTTTGTTGATTAACGACGTTTCATCATCTTGGCCATTCCCTGGCGTCCCTGAGTTGTCATCATCTTCATGATCTTACGGGTGTCGTCGAATTGTTTGATTAAACGATTTACAGCCTGTATGTCGTTTCCGGAACCCGCTGCAATACGTTTACGACGACTTCCATTGATAAGGGCTGGCGTTTCACGTTCGGCAGGTGTCATTGATTGAATGATAGCTTCGATAGCTTTGAAAGCATTATCGTCGATATCAATGTCCTTCATCATTTTGCCCATACCCGGAATCATGCCAAGAAGCTCCTTCATATTCCCCATCTTCTTTATCTGCTGTATCTGACCGATAAAGTCGTTGAAATTGAATTGGTCCTTTGCTATTTTTTTCTGAAGCTTTTTAGCCTCTTCTTCGTCAAATTGTTCTTGTGCACGTTCTACCAACGAAACAATATCACCCATCCCAAGTATACGGTCGGCCATACGTTCCGGATAGAAGATATCGAGTGCATCAAGCTTTTCGCCAAGACCCACAAACTTAATAGGTTTGTTGACGACAGTTTTGATGGTCAGTGCAGCACCACCTCGTGTATCACCATCTAATTTTGTGAGGATAACCCCGTCAAAATTCAAGCGATCATTAAATGATTTAGCAGTATTAACAGCATCCTGACCGGTCATTGCATCAACAACGAAGAGAATTTCATGAGGAGATACCGCATCTTTGATGGCTGCAATCTCATTCATCATCTGTTCATCTATAGCTAAACGACCTGCAGTATCAATCAATACTACATCATGGCCTTTTTCTTTTGCGAAAGCGATGGCTTTCTTTGCAATTTTTACAGGCTCTTTGCTATCTATTTCAACAAAAACATCAACATCTATTTGTTCACCAAGAACACGAAGCTGTTCCATAGCAGCCGGACGGTATACATCGCAGGCAACCATTAAAGGACGCTTTCCTCTTTTAAGTTTCAGGTGATTTGCCAGCTTAGCTGAAAAGGTTGTTTTACCTGAACCCTGCAAACCAGACATTAAGATTACCGTTGGGTTTCCTTTCAGGTTAATGTCTACACGTTGTCCACCCATGAGTTGTGCTAACTCATCATGTACAATCTTAACCATTAACTGTCCGGGCGAAACAGCTGTGAGTACATTCTCACCCATTGCTTTTTCTTTAACCTGATCAGTAAATTGTTTAGCAACCTTGAAGCTTACGTCGGCATCAAGAAGGGCTCTTCTCACTTCTTTCAATGTTTCTGCCACATTGATTTCAGTGATACGGTTCTGGCCCTTTAATAGTTTAAAGGAGCGTTCAAGTTTCTCGGATAAATTCTCAAACATAGTTGTGATATTTCTTTAAAGAGTTTGCAAAATTAAGAAAAATCATTGATTTAATTGCCTATACTCTTGAACGATCAACGAAATGTTCTAACTTATTTTTTATAAGGGGGTTAAACCTTGTGCTATTTGGATAGTCATATTTAAAATGAATTATGATTGTAGGGTGTTTGGCATTTTAGCTGTACTATGATATAACTACAAAAAAACTAACGCTTATGAGAATCCTTCATGTGTCAACAGCATTGAGTTGGAGAGGTGGAGAACAGCAGTTAACCTATCTGATAGAATCATTGAGATCAATGGATATTGAACAGGTTGTATTTTGTCCGCTAGGATCAGCGATAGAACAATATTGTAAGGATCATGATATTGCTCATTATTCTTTTTATCGAAGTAACTTAAAGATATTTATCTCATACTCTCTGATGTCGGTTTGCCAGACTAACAAGATTAATGTTATTCATACGCATGATTCTCATTCACATACTTTAGCAGTATTGGCTTCTGTCATTTATGGAAATACGGTTCCTGTTATTGTAAGTAAACGCACAGCTTTTCCTGTAAATAATAGCTTTCTATCAAGGTATAAATATAATTATCATTTAATTACGAAGATTCTTTGCGTTTCGCATAAAGTAAAAGATGAAGTTTCGAAGATTGTTTATAATACCCAAAAGCTTGAAACCGTTTATTCTGGAGTTGAAATTAAAAGGTTTTCGCATAAAATAGAACCCTTAATGTCTCTGGAAGCTTTAGGGACTAAATTAGAACGTCCTTTTATTGGCAATGTTTCTGCCTTGAGCAATGAAAAAGATCTGTTTACTTTTATTGATACGGCTGCTACTTATTATACGAAGGGACGAAAGGGTACATTCTTTATTGTTGGTGAAGGGATGAATAGAACGAAGATTCAAAAATATATTCATCAGAAGAATTTAACTGAAAAAGTAATCTTAACGGGATTTCAAAAAGATATCCCTTCTATCATGAAGCAGTTTGATTGCTTTTTGTTTACTTCTAATGCTGAGGGGTTGGGAACTTCTATTCTGGATGCTATGGCAAGCAAGGTTCCTATTATTGCAACCCCGGCAGGTGGAATTCCTGAATTAATTATTGATAAACAAACCGGATTATTGGCTTCTGTTAAAGATTTTGAAACGATGACCATCTCTATTATCCGGATTTTAGATGATGAGAAACTAAGAAACCACCTTATTGATGAAGCTTTCAAGCATGTTAGAAAGTTTACAAAAGAAAAAATGGCGGTTCAGACTGTGAATGAATATTATCAGGCAGCTTATGTGGTGCAGCCGGTTTTGGTTCACTGAACAATGAGATAATTTTCTTGTTTCAAAGAAAATAACTTATTATGCCGCATCCTATCTTACACAATATACGAAAAGATTATCAAAGAGAACGTCTTCTCGAAAACAATGTTAATAGCGATCCTTTTTTGCAATTCAGGCATTGGCTCAATCAGGCGATAGAAGCCGGTATTGATGAACCTACTGCCATGATGTTATCAACTGTAGATGTAAATGGTAATCCATCATCCCGAATCGTTTTGTTGAAAGACGCAACAAATAAAGGACTTACCTTTTTTACGAATTATGAGAGCCGAAAAGGAGAGGAGATGCTACATCATCCAAAGGTAGCTGCGCTTTTCTTCTGGAGTGCGCTTGAACGACAAGTTAGAATAGAGGGCTTTGCTGAAAAGATTGATAGTACACTCTCTGATGATTATTTTACGAGCAGACCAGTAGATAGTAGATTTGCTGCACATGCATCACCACAAAGTAAAGTTATTACTGGAAGAGATATTCTGGAATCCGAACTTGAAGCTGTTAAAAAAAGATATGCTGATATCGATATCCCTCGTCCTGCACATTGGGGCGGGTATCAGATTATTCCGAATTATTTTGAATTCTGGCAGGGTGGTGCGGCTCGATTGCACGATCGCTTAAGGTACACAAAACAATCTTCAGATTGGAAAATTGAAAGATTGGCACCATAATGAAAAAAGGCTGTTCAAATTAATGAGCAGCCTTTTTTGATATTTTAACGAGCAGTAGTATTATAACTTATTAATTGCTGCCTGATATTCTTCAAGTGTTCCGTCATTCATACAGATTTCAATAATCTGACGTCCTAATGGATGTAATTCTGGTACAAGGAATTGTGCAAGCTCTCTTTTGAAGAAATCTTTTAATATCTCAGCACCCTTTACATATCCTTCAGGACCAACTTCAAGTTGTGTGTCAACATGCATTAAATAAGAAGGTAAGTTCATACCTGATATTTTAACATGTTCAGGAACATAACCTAGGAGCGGACAACGAGCAGGAATCAATTGATTTGGTTTGAATTTAGCGGAACCACGACGTGCAAAATATTCACGAGCAATCCATTCGGGCATAAATCCAACCTTATAAGCACCTACGTGTTGATTAGGTACTAAAATATAACGCGTTGACTGTGTGCTTAGAATTTGTTCCAACAGTAAGTTCGCCTGAACAACCATTTTGCCGGTTGCAAAAGGCCAGAAAGAACCTACTCCTTCGCTTGTGAGTGCATTGCCACCAATGATGCTTGGGTTTGCATGTCCACGAGGGGCTACTAAACGCCATAACCATGCTAATGCAGGAGGTAATACGTGAAGATAACCAATGATACCATAGTTTGGGGCATCATGTGTCGTAGGAGGAGTACGTACACCAAAACTACGCAGATCAACTTCTATCGGTTCATTTATAACATCCTGGATGAAATGACGTGGTACAATTACACGAGGATTTGGACAAGGTACACCCGGTGAATCCATTGTGTGTTCCCAAAGCAGGCAAGTTGCATTCGGTTTGCCATCTAAGTTGAAGAAAACCAATGGTTCTGGAGGATGACAAGTCAATTTTTCCAGTTTAGGATCACAGCCATATTCTTTGACCTGATCTAACCGGAGGAACCAGCCATATTCAGCATCGGTAATAACTAACTTGTTTGATTGGGTTTGAACCTTTGGATGACATAAAGCCATATCGTCGGTAATAGGTTGGATCGCACAAGTATCAGCCAATGAAACCAAAAGCTTTTCACGCGATATTGTATTGATACCCAGACAAACTCTACCATCGGGCTCACGATGAACCTCTTCAATCATTTCGCTTTTACCTGAACCACTTGCACCTTCATGCATCAATACAAATTCGTTGTCATAAGGCGTAGTCAGTTTTACACTGGCTCCATGAAGCGTAAGCCATCCCTGAATCTCTCCAATATGTAACAGAAATCCATAAACACCTTTTTTTGCAGAAGGACCAGGATATAAGTTGAAAGAGAATAGTTCGTGAACTTCTTCTGTACGGTTATGAACTACTACTTGACCACCATTAAAATGGGTGTGTCTGAATGTAGGAGCAAGGAATATAATGGCAACAGGCTTAAATTTATCAGGGATTTGACTCTTAGGAATAAATCCCTGCAGGTCAGCTAATCCAGCAGCAAAGAATCCTGCATTCTCAGGTGCAATTAATAGCGCGGGAAATCCTAAATCGTGTCCACCTGCCATAAAAGGCACCAGAATAAGTGTTTCTTGTTGATTAAGCCAATTAAAGGTCTGTGAACGAAGATCTGTAAAGTCTTCTCCGTAGCGCTCAAAATATCGTGCTTTATCCGTATCGTTTTCGTCGGCAACCACAAGGCAATCTGGATCACGTCTACGCATATACATATCTGTGTAATTAACAGATACACCGTTTGTACATCTTGTAACGGTAGCTTCAACAACTTTCCCTTTGCCCTCAACATCGTAATCAACAACAAAAACGTCTTTATCGGTACCACCCATAGAAAGTTCTTGCATCTCTTTCCGGGTCTCTGGAGCGATAAGGTTCTTATTTGCTAAAATGTTAAGCACATCAGACGTTAAGACAAGTTTGTCTTTCAAATCAGCCTTCATGTTTATATTTTTAAAAGGTTCTAAAACAGCATTTCATACAAATCAACCTGTGTAACTCTTCTCATTATTCAGGCTTTATAAAAAACTTACAAAAGAAGCAATAATTTGTGAATTAAACAAATACATTTACTTCTAATGTGTTAAGAATATAACAATCTGTTTTTTAAAGATCTTAAAATCAGTAATAAGCAAGTTTTTTGCTTTTTAACACACATATTAACAAATGGTTAAGTTAAGTTCTTTTTTTTGTAATTTTGACAGGCTGTTTCAGCTTATTTCTTCTTCTTGTTTTTACTAATATAATGATGATGAATAGATTTTTTCTGGCTTGTATTTTTCTTCTGTTCAATAGCTTACCAATATTCTCCCAGGTTATTTATCCAGATAATTATTTTCGGTTACCACTAGATATTCCAATGACACTTTCAGGTTCATTTGGAGAGCTCAGAGCTAATCATTTACACTCTGGTATAGATATTCGAACCAATCAACAAGAAGGATATCCTGTTTATGCGGTAGCTGATGGTTTTGTGTCGAGAATAAAGGTTCAGGGAGGCGGTTTTGGTTATGCTTTATACATTGATCACCCGAATGGATTTACATCGGTATATGGTCATCTACAGCATTATAATCATAAAATTGATGCATGGATTAAAGCAAAACAATATGAGCTTCACGAATTTGAAGTTGATGTGTTTCCAAAGCGAGGAGAAATACCGGTTTCGAAAGGAGATCTCATTGCTGTATCAGGTAGTTCCGGACTGTCAGGTGGCCCACACTTGCATTATGAAATCAGAAATACCCAAACTGAATATCCCATTAATCCACTTTTCTTTGGTTATAATATGGCCGATACAATTCCGCCAATTATTAAAAATCTAAGAATTATGCCAGTAAAAGACAGGGGGCAGATTAATGGAAGTTCTGATGCCAAAGATTTTACGTTGAAGAATAAAAAGAATCAATATTATTTGGAAATGCTATCTCCTTTAGAGGTTTCAGGTGATATTGCTTTTGGAATAGAGACTGCTGATTTTCATAATGGAAATGAAATATCTACAGGAGCATATTCTATTGAATTTTACCTTGATTCACTTCGATATACTGCTATGCGTTTTGAGACATTTTCTTTTTTACAAAGCAGAGCAGTTAATAGCATTATCGATTATGCAGAATTCATGAAATCAAATCGTAAAATTATTCGCTCTGTTGTCGATCCGAATAATCCCTTGAAAATATATGATGAAGCTAGAAATGGAGGTGTGTTTTCGTTTAATGATAACAATATCCATCTGTTTCGATGTGTAGTAAAGGATTTTCATGGACATTATTCAGTGTTGTCTGTTTGGTTAAAAAGTAAGAAGGTTCCTTATGTATGGGCAAAGGCAAATGAGTATGAAAAGATTTTTTATTGGAATAAAATTAATTACTTTGATACCAAGGATTTGAATATGGTTATTCCTAAAGGAGCATTATATGATACGCTCTTATTTAAATATTCAACTGAACCCGGAAATGATTTTCTATATTCAAATATTCATTGTCTACATGATATTTATACGCCAGTTCATGAATCATATTCTTTAAGCATAAAAACAAAAAATGTAAATCCGGCACTTCAGAAGAAACTGGTTATGGTACGACTAAAAGAAGATGGTGATTTTATTTCGGAAGGTGGACGTTGGGCTAATGGATTTATGACTGCAAAGGTTAGAAGTTTTGGAAAGTTTGGGGTAGCTGCAGATACGATTCCTCCGGTAATAAAGCCTCTATTTGGTTTTAAGAAAAGAGTGCTTAGAGAAAAAGGGGTTCTGCAATTTAAAATAGGCGATAACCTTTCAGGTGTAAAAAGCTATAAGGGATTTATTAATAGTAAATGGGTTTTATTTTCTTTTGATGCTAAGAGTTCTATTATCACGTATGAAATAGATGGGCATGTCAAAGCTGGTCTTAACTCATTGATCATTGAATTAGAAGATCAGGTGGGTAATAAAACTGATTTTAAAACAACTTTTACCTATTAATTATATAATTAATCTGGCTAAAACGTTATTTTAAGAATCTTTAAGGGAATAATACCTTTTGAACGATGGCTAAGTTCTTGTACAATTGAACTTTTCAGGCTAACTTTGCAGCATGGAAGAAATGATATTAATTCTCGATTTTGGTTCCCAATATACTCAACTTATTGCACGTAGAGTTAGGGAGCTTAATGTGTATTGTGAGATTCACCCTTTCAATCACATTCCCGCAATTACTAGCAATATTAAAGGCGTAATCCTTTCAGGCAGCCCATATTCAGTTCGTGATTCTGAATCTCCTTTTCCTGATTTAAGTGAATTTCGTTCGAAGTTACCACTATTAGGTGTTTGTTATGGTGCCCAGTTGATGGCTTTATATTCGGGGGGTGATGTAGAACCTTCTAATTCCAGAGAATACGGCAGAGCCAATTTGTCATATATCAATAATGAGAATGTTCTTTTAAAAGATATGAGTAATGGAAGTCAGGTTTGGATGTCGCATGGTGATACCATTCTGAATATTCCATCTGAATTTGAAATCATTGCAAGTACACATGATGTTAAAGTAGCCGGATATCATATCAGAGGAGAACAAACATGGGGCATACAATTTCATCCAGAGGTATATCATTCAACTGAAGGCAAAACTTTACTTCATAATTTCGTAGTTAATATTTGTGGTTGTAATCAATCATGGACACCTGCTTCGTTTGTTGAAACGACCATTAAAGAGCTTCGTGAAAAAATAGGGAATGACAAAGTCATTCTGGGTCTTTCAGGTGGAGTGGATTCCAGCGTTGCTGCAGTATTACTGCACAAGGCAATCGGTACTCAGTTATATTGTATTTTTGTTGATAATGGATTGTTGCGAAAAGATGAATTTGAGAAAGTTTTGGATTCATACAAGCATATGGGATTGAATGTTAAGGGCGTTCGTGCAGGAAATCAGTTTCTTTCTGAGTTAGCCGGGATTTCAGAACCCGAAGCGAAACGTAAAGTGATAGGTAGAGTTTTTATTGAAGTATTTGATGCCGAGTCGCATAAGATAGAAGATGTTGTTTGGCTTGCACAAGGTACTATATATCCTGATGTCATTGAATCTGTTTCGGTGAAAGGACCATCGGCAACAATTAAAAGTCATCATAATGTAGGAGGATTACCTGATTTTATGAAGCTGAAAATTGTAGAGCCTTTGAATAGTCTTTTTAAAGATGAAGTTCGTAGAGTTGGTCTCCAACTTGAAATTGATCCCGAAATATTAAATAGACATCCTTTTCCGGGGCCAGGTTTAGGCATTCGTATTCTTGGTGATATTACTGCCGAAAAGGTTAGAATTCTTCAGGAAGCTGATGATGTTTTTATAGGATCTTTGAAATCTGCAGACTTATACAACAAAGTTTGGCAAGCAGGAGTTATGTTGTTGCCTGTTCAAAGTGTTGGTGTAATGGGTGATGAGCGTACGTATGAAAATGTTGTTGCATTAAGGGCCGTTAGCTCTACAGATGGGATGACGGCTGATTGGTCGCATCTTCCTTATGAGTTTCTGGCAAAAGTATCTAATGATATCATTAATAAAGTTAAGGGTGTAAATCGCGTTGTTTACGATATTAGCTCAAAACCTCCTGCTACGATAGAGTGGGAATAAAATCAGTTTGTTATGCGCAATAAGATTCTGTTTGCATTGGTTCTTTGTTTTGGAGTAGCATTGTTTGCCCTTACTCCGGTTTATAGTCAGGATACTGTTTCAAATGAACGTTCTCAAATTGTTGAAACACTTCATGGGAAGCAATATTATATCCATTTTGTAAAAGATGGTCAGACGCTTTATGGAATTGCCAAAACTTATGGAACTACGTTAGATGATCTTATTGCGAACAATCCTGACTTGAAAACAGGAATTAAAACTGACATGATCTTAAAAATTCCTTATAAAGATCTGAATACGACCCAGGAGAAACAACAATCCACTTCTTTGAAGAAAAAAGACAAAGATAATGTTGTTTCTTCAGGCTCGCTTTCTAAAGATGCAAGCGAAGGAGATCAGATTTATCATAAAATCAAAAAAGGCGAAACCATATATGGAATAGCGAAAAGATATAATCTGGATCTGGAAGATCTTTTAAAAGCTAATCCCAGTATTACCTCTTTTGATGCAGGTAAAACATTAAAGATCCCAAACAAGAAATCAGAATCGGCTGTCCAGACTAAAGCGGTAGATAATCCCAAAACAGTGTTAACTGTTAAAGAGAATGAAGTAACTCCCCAAATACAGAAAAGTGCCACGAATACTGAAATACCGGTTAAATATCATAAAGTAAAAGCGAAAGAGACACTTTATGGAATTGCTAAAAGTTATGGTGTTAGCATTGATGATTTGATGTTAATGAATCCAGTGGTAAGTAATGGCGTGAAAAAAGATATGGTGCTCATTATTCCACCACCAGCCTCAGAAAAGCCAAAGCCCGGAAGTCAAACATCCGTAATATCAGAAGCTCCTGTTTCTGTTGTTCCCAAAGAACCTGCTGTAAAGGAAAAGGTGAGTCAGTTTAAGGTTGCATTGTTAGTTCCATTCTATCTTGACGAAATGGATAGTATTCGTCTTGATCAACCGGATCCTAAGGCTTTTAATTTTGTACAGTTTTATGAATCAGCTTTATTAGCTGTTAATCTTCTTAAGAAAGATGGCCTAAATGTAAAACTAAGTGTTTACGATGTTGATGGCGATGAACGCATTGAAAAAACCCGAAAGGTGTTGGCAAAAAGAGAAATGGCAAATATGGATTTAATTATAGGTCCATTTTATGCTAAAGGATTTGAAGTCGCCTCAAAATATGCCGGAGAACATAAAATACCTATCGTAAATCCCCTCTCAAAAAGAAATGAGATATTAGTTGGGAAACCATGGGTTTTTAAAGTACAACCTTCATTAACCGGACAGATGTTTGAGGTTGCTGCTTTTGTGAAAAATCATTTTCATGATGCAAACATAGTTCTTGTTCGTACGAACAGAGTGAAATTTGCAGCGGAGGCTGATGTTTTAAAGGCTCAAATTCAATCTTCTTTAAATCAACAAAATAAATTAAACCTTTTTAAGGAGGTGTTTTTTGCATCCGAAGGCATAAGTGGTTTAAAGTTGAAGCTTTCTACTTCAAAACCCAATGTTTTGATTGTATTGTCAGATGAAGAGGCTATCGTTTCAGATATGCTGGGTAAGATAGATGAAATAAGCGGGCAATATGATTTTACTGTTTTAGGAATGGGGGCATGGGAACAATATAAATTAGATGTTAAAGTGATGTCTAATATTAAGCTACATCTTTATTCAAATAAATTAGTAGACTTTTCAGAAGAACAGATTAAAAATTTCACTTCTGATTTTCAAAATGAATACAATACTGTACCGGATGTAAAGAAGTATGGTTTTGATGGTTTTGATGTAACCTATTTCTTCCTCTCTTCTTTAATGAAGTATGGACTTTATTTCGAAAAGCAATTTTCGCAATACGAGTACAAAGGGTTGCAAAATAGTTTTCATTTTAGAAAAACACCAACCGGAGGTTATGAAAACACGGGTGTTAATTTCTATAAATATGAGAATTATAACTTAAGAAGAGTACTATAAAGAGATTATGATTCTTTGATGTTTTGGTTTTTAATAACCACTTCTATCCATCTCGCGCTTTAGGTCTTTCGTTTTTAGCGTTTCACGTTTATCATAGAGCTTTTTACCTTTAGCTACTGCTATAACGATCTTTGCCAGTCCTTTATCATTCACAAAGAGTTTAACAGGGATGATGGTTAATCCTTTCTCTTTCGTTTTAGTAAATATCTTTCGGAGTTCTTTGCGGTTCAGTAATAACTTTCTATCACGTTTAGGTTCGTGATTGGCATAGGTTCCGTATTTGTATTCTGCAATATGCATGTTTCTAATAAACAACTCGTCTTTAACAAAAGCACAATAAGCCTCGGCAAGACTCACTTTACTTTCGCGTACCGATTTAATTTCGGTTCCTGTTAATACAATACCGGCTACATACTCTTCGAGCAGAAAGTATTCGAAGGAGGCAACTTTATTCTTAATGTTTATATTTTGTGCCTTTTTATTGTCGCTCATTTTAGTTAATTAGAGTGCAAAGTTAACCTGAATATGTTAAATCTCAAAGGATAAAATAGGGTATAGGCAATAGGGAATAGAAAGTGCTGGAAACTTTCTGGAGATATTCGGTATAAAAAATAGGCAATATAGAATAGGAAAACGTGGAATAGCGAGGTCTATAAAAGCAAAAGACAATAGAAAGAATCCTCAACTCCCTCTATTGCCTTCTACCTATTGCCTACTTAAAATCTTATTGTAATACCGGTCATCAAATTAAAGCCTGCTTGTGCGAAGTAGCCGTCCGTCTTTTTATATCGGTTTGCTTCGTAATACCTATATACCCAGGCATTCGTTTCATATTTCTCACTAAATAGATTATTTAAAGCCAGATTTAATGTGATCAACCGTGCAAATTTAGTCTTGAAATGATACTCTGCACGAAAGTTATTGACGAAAAATGAGTTTAGTATACGGTCGTTGCTTGATGTGTTATCAATGAACTGTTTTCCTACATATTTGCTTTCAAAAGAGAATGCCAGATTGCGAATAGGAGCGTAGGTTAGCTGTTGAAAAGCAACTGTATTGGGTGAAAAGGCCAGGTCCGTTGTACCTAATGAATTGATTTTTTGTCCCCATGTATCCCAATCATCAACATATTCGGTAAAGTTTTTAATCTTGTTTTGGCTAAAAGTAACATTACCATTCCAGCTAAAGTGGTTATTAATATTGAATCTAGCGATAAGCTCTAACCCCATCCTATAACTCTTCGATTCGTTTTCCATAACGGCTGCTCCAACATCATTAATTTGTCCGGTTAGTACCAACTGGTTTTTATAGTCCATGTAATAAAAGTTGGCATTAAAATTAAATATCTGACTTTTGAAATTCCAGCCTAACTCTATGTCGTTTAATTGTTCTGCTGTCGGTTCCGGTTTGTTGGGATTTGCATTTACAAAGTTATCACGGTTTGGTTCGCGATGTGCAACAGCGAAAGAGGCATAGAGGTTATTGTTTTCATTCAGATCAGCAAACAATCCTATCTTCGGATTGAAGAAGTTAAAATAGTGATTTTGTGTAATGTTGCGCAAATTTGTATCTGTTCCTTTGATTTTGTAATCTATTATTCGATATTGCATGTCAACATATAAATTTACTTTATCACCAAGCTGTTGCTCAAGCTTAGCATACATATTATAGTCTTTTTTATCACCCGTACTATAGTACCATTCGTGGTTAATTGCACCATTCGAAGCAAACTGAGCCCAAATAATTTGTCCAAAGCTCTTTCCGAAATAACTGTTATTTGATCCACCTAAGGTGAAACGGGTTGAAGGAGTTGTATATAGCAGTGAATAACTCATACCGTAGAAGTCGTTATCAAGATATTTTCTGCGAATTAAATTAGTGCTATCAATTTTACCATTCATAATAGGGATGATTTGATTTCCCATCTGAATTTGATTGCCATTTATCAGAATATCATCTAAACCGTAATTCTGAAAGAGCTGATTTTCTTTATACTCTTCATAATACCCATAACCTTTTGTGTAATGAAGAGCTGTATTTAAAAGAAGATGCTTGCTGAATTCATGTGAATAATGGATTTGAAAGTTGTCTTGTTTGTAATTATCAACCTCGTTGTTATAATATTGTGTCTTGCCATTCGCATCAGTGTATTCTCCCATACTATTATAACGACGGTTTGTTTTTAAACTATCGAAAGGAATACCATTCCACGACTGGTATGTGATCTCTTTGCCTGAAAAAGCTGTAAATTTAAAGAGATCTTTTGTACCATAGTAAGCAGCCGAACCATAAAGAGAGGTTAGGTTTGAAGAGGCTCTGTCAACATAGCCATCTGAATTTATTTTGGATGCTCGTGCCTCAACACTCCAATGGTTATTGAGCATTCCGGTACCTGCTGAAACTGTTGTTTTATGGGTATTAAACGAACCGAATGATTGACTTACTTCGGCAAAAGCCTCACTACTTGGTTTACTGGTTTGAAGGTTTATACTTGCTCCAAAGGCGCCTGCTCCATTTGTTGATGTACCAACACCTCGTTGTATCTGAAGATTATCTACGCTTGATGCAAAGTCGGGCAGGTCTACCCAGTAAACACCATGCGATTCTGCATCATTTAGCGGAATACCATTCAGCGTGACGTTTATTCTGTTCATATCCGTACCCCTGATACGCATCCCAGTATAACCAACGCCCGCTCCGGCATCAGATGTAGTAACCACAGAAGGGGCCGCGTTAATCAGAAAAGGAATATCCTGACCCAGGTTTAATGATTTTACTTCGCGCTTTGTGATGTTTTGAACAGCCATCGGTGTCTTTTCACCTGCCCGGGTTCCTTGAATGATTACTTCATCCTGAATGTAAATACTCGACTTGAGTTTGATGACTAAGTCTTTATTGTTTTCCGAATCAATGTTTATATGGAATGGATCGTACCCTACATAGGTAACGGTGACAGTATATTTTCCTTTCTTTTGGAGGTTGATATTAAAGCGACCGTTTGGTGAAGTGATCGTTGATTTTAGTGTGTTTTCTACAAATACATGTGCTCCGGGAAGCTCTTCGTTCGTTCTTGCATCGGTTACTTTTCCTTTAATAGTAAATTGTGCCATAACAAAAACAGGCAAAACTACTATTGCAGCCAGTAACATAATTAATTTTCTCATGATGAAATTTGATAATAAGTTAAACTCTTAAGCAACGCAGAAGGGGTAAATGTTGCTTAGTGAATAAAGTTCACTTTGATACTCCCTTCGTCGGAATTACCCGAATCAGGTTCAAAGGGTTTGATCTCAGCCCGTTTTATTAAGGCACCCCTGCTTGGAATCAGACTGCAAATGTAAATCAATATTTTTATACTTTTACTTAGTTTTTTGTAAAAGCTATTTCGAGAAGTGTTTTGATCTATGAAACGAGCATTTTTTTAATAAACATAAACATTGATGTTAGTTTATTATGCGGTTCCATTAGGCCTTATTTTAAAAATTATTTACGGATGAAAGTTCTAATTATCAATGGTCCCAATTTGAATTTATTGGGCGTAAGAGAGAAGAGTATTTATGGCGACCAGTCGTTCGAAACCTATCTGGAACAGCTTAGAAAACGTTATTCAACCATCGATATTGAATATTTTCAAAGCAATAGTGAAGGTGAGATTATTGATAAGTTGCATGAATTTGGCTTTTCTATAGATGGAATCATCCTTAATGCAGGTGGATATACCCATACCTCTGTTGCCATCTGTGATGCTATAAAAGCGATCAATACTCCTGTTATCGAAGTTCATATCAGTAATATATATTCGCGCGAAGCATTCCGTCATACCTCTTTTATTGCTCCAAATGCTAAAGGATCAATCATGGGATTTGGTTTAGATTCGTATAGACTGGCTATTGAAAGTCTGCTTGATCATTGTTAGGTATGTATTTGAAATTTGCTATTATCTTTCATAATACATCCAGTGTATAGATTTCTATTAGATTTCTACATGATAGTTGCTGTATAGCGTATGATTTTATTTTTACTTTTGCCGCTACAGAAATTTAATATGTATGAACATGGTAGCATCAGTTAATGGAATGACCTTTTCTGGCCTTTTTCTTTCTCTTTTAATGGCCTTTCAACTTTTGGGTCCTGAAACAACGGTAAAAACAAACGATTTTAGTCTCTCTTTTACTGATAAAGGACAAGTTACAGGCCTGTCCGATACTAAAACAGGTACTAACTATCTTGTATCCGGACAAAATGCTCCTCTGCTTAAAGTTCGTGTGAAAGGGGAATGGATTAATCCTGAAAAAGCTTCATGGGATAAGCAGAAACAGATTATCACTTTGTCTTTTCAACAAAATAAGCTAACTGCAAAGGTTCGAGTCACAGAGAAAAAGAGTCACCTGAGATTAGAATTGTTGAAAATGCAGCCCGAAGGTATTGCCGATGCGATTACATGGGGTCCTTATCCACTTAAGATTACCGAAACTATTGGTGAAGTAGTTGGTGTAGTGCGTAATAGTACATATGCTATAGGAATTCAATCGTTGAATGTTAAAACATTGGGAGGTGTACTGAAAAATGGAGAAGGATCTGAAAATAATCGCGGCTCTGCAGCTGTAAAACAGGATTATGGAAGCAGTTTACAGGCCTACTCACTCGATCGGTCGATTGAACGTAAACTGGATGTATGGAGTGAGTCTTCTCCTCGTTTTCCAGAGATGCCTGTCCTTTCTATAAAAGGTGAAACACTGGAAGGATCTGCAATCGCACTATTCGGATGCCCTGAAAAATCAGTACTCCAACACATTGGTGAAATTGAATTGGCAGAGGGATTACCACATCCGGTTATTAAGGGCGTCTGGATCAAAGAATCTCCTGAAACTGGAAGAGCTTATATGATTTCTGACTTCAATGAAAGCAATGTAGACACTTTGCTGAACTGGGCCAATAAGGCTGGATTAAGCGGGCTATATCATGAAGGACCGTTTAAATCATGGGGCCATTACATCATCGATTCCACCCGGTTTCCCCATGGCAATGCCGGTGTTAAAGCCTGTGTTAAAAAGGCTGATAAACTTGGGCTAAGACTTGGTGTTCATACCCTTACCACCTTCATCAATACTAATGATCCTTATGTTACTCCTATACCCGATAAAAGATTGGCTGTTACAGGATCAGCTGATCTTGTTAATGATATCACAGCGGATAATCCTTTGATTGAGGTAACAACTAACCAGTATTTTAATAATACTGTAGCCAATGCACTGCATTCATTTAGAATTGGGAACGAAATAATTCGTTATAGAACCGTAACTAATCAATTACCTTTTCAACTTACCGATTGTCAGCGTGGTGCATTTGGTACCAAGGCTACTGCACACAGGAAAGGGGAAAAAGTATCTATGCTTGCAGATTATCCATATGAAGTTTTCTTTCCAAACTATGATTTACAGCAGGAAATTGCTGGAAACCTTGCTCGGTTTTTTAATGAAACAGGTGTATCACAAATGGATTTTGATGGGCATGAAGGTTGTTATTCCTCAGGTCAGGGAGACTATGCTATGCAAGCTTTTGCTGATAAAGTTTTCAGAGAAACAAAACATAATCTGATTAATGGTACTAGCCGATCGAACCATTATTATTGGCATATCTGTCATTACTGGAACTGGGGCGAACCATGGTATGGTGGCTTCCGTGAAAGTCAGAGTGATCTGAGATTCGAAAACCAGCCGTTACTTGAACGCAACTATATGCCTAATATGTTAGGTTGGTTCTTGGTATCGGCTACTACTACTACAGACGACATTGAGTGGATGATGGCTCGGGCAGCAGGTTATAATGCAGGTTTTGCTCTAGTTGCACGTGCTAACGGATTTGGAAAGAATCTGGATATTGACAAGATCCTTGGCTTAATCAAACTTTGGCAAGATGTATATAGAAATCATCTGTTTACTCCTGAGCAACGTGCAAGACTAAAAGATCCAAAAAATGATTTTCATCTTGAAAAGGATGCTGAAGGCATTAAGTTATATCCGTTTACAAAATATAATTTCGGATATGTAAACCAAATGCTTCAGCCGGGACAACCGACATTTAGTGAATGGGAATTTGTAAATCGGGATAAAGCGCAACCTCTTTTCTTTTCAATCGTATTAGCCGGTACAATAGGTGAAATTATTAATCCACGCATTGAACTGGATGGCTATTTTCAACTTGATCTACCCGGCAATTACAAGGCTGGCTACTCAGTGGTTTGTGATGGTCGTCTGGTAAAGCTTTACAATGAAAAGGGCAAGTTTATACGTAATGTTACTATTTCATCAAGGATACCTGAGCTCTCTGCCGGAAATCATAAACTGAAGTTCGATTGTAAGTTTTCTTCCGATAGTGATCTGAAAATAAATATTGCTATTAAAACAATTAGTAAACCTGAATTGATATCAGGTGTAAAATAAATTTCTGAAATCTAAAGTGAACCTGATTTGAATAATGCAATAAGGAAATCCTCATTCTTTATGATTCTCTTGTCGTTTATGTATCTCAGATATTGAGAAATATATCAATTACAGCTGATTCTTTTTATGATCATCTAATATCTTTTTTGAATCATAAATCCGAATAGAAAAATAAAAAGTGGGGTGTATAATTTATTTATACATCCCACTTTTTTATAGTATAGTGAAGTACTGTTATTTATGAAACCGTTTTTTTGGTAATTCGCTGAAAGTACGTTTTCTTAAGATATAATATTCCCAAACAATATTTCCATGAAAGATACCAACTTTATGGGGTTGTATATTCTTTCTTTTTTTGATTAACTTATTGATGTTGCAATAAAAACTCATGTGTGCTTTCACTACAGCCATAAAATCGGCTATGCCACCATCGATAAGAAACTTAATGGAAGCAAGTCCATCCATCATAAAGCGGAGGAAGAAAATAGGTATCAGTTTTGAAGCAGGAAGGTTTTTGAAGAGCAGATAAATGTTATTTCGCATATTGAGGTAGGTCTTCTTTGGCGAGTTTTTTGGAAGCGTTCCACCTCCAATATGGTAAACCACCGAATCAGGACAATACATTATGCGATAACCTTTATTTTTTATTCTCCAGCATAAATCAATTTCTTCCATATGGGCAAAGAAGTCGGCATCAAAACCATGTTCATTGTGAAATATCTCTGCACGGACAAACATACAAGCACCAGTAGCCCAAAATATTTCACATACATCGTTATATTGTCCGTTATCTTTTTCAAGCGTTTGAAATATTCTCCCCCTGCAAAAGGGATACCCAAACGTGTCAATGAAACCTCCGGCACCACCAGCATATTCAAAACTTGCCGGATCGAGGTACGAAAGAATCTTTGGTTGAGCTGCAGCGATAGATTTGTCAGCATCCATCAATGCGATAACCGGTTCTATCCAGTTTTCGCCAACCTCAATATCAGAGTTCAATAAAATATAGTATTCAGCATCAATTTTTTTCAGTGCTGCATTGTATCCACCGGCATATCCTTCATTTGTTTCATTTATAATGATTTGGACTTCCGGAAAGTTTTCTTGTAACATTTCTACAGAACCATCCGTTGATCCATTGTCGGCAACAATAATTGTAGCTTGTTGGTTGCTTCGCAATATAACCAGCGGTAAGAATTGCTCAAGATACCGTTTGCCGTTCCAGTTTAATATTACGACAGCTGTTTTTATTTTCATTTTTGCTTATTAGCTTGTTCTAGTAAATATTTTGGGTATTCGTCCCTGTATTTCCATCTCTTATGCGACCATAGCCAGTTGTAAGGTCTCTCGAGTATGATTTTTTCTAATAGTGCAACATGTTTTTCGGTAATCTCATTCTCGGCACAAAGCTTAGGTGTATCCGTAATCAGGGTCAACTCCATTTCATAAACACCTCTTTTTAAGCGATAAAGATTAGTGAAAACCACAGGCATATCGAGTGTCTTTGCAATCTTTTCTGTGCCTTGAAAGACCGGAGTTGGTTGATGTAAGAAATTGGTCCAATATCTGATTTCATCGCGATGAGGGGTCTGATCAGCCGCAAGCATATATAGAAATTGTTGATTTCTGTTTGAAATCATCACTCTAATGGTTTGTTTAAATGGAATAATACCGGAACTATGTCTGGCTCGAATGGCTTCAATATAGTCGTTGAAAAATGGATTGGACAAAGGTTTTATCACTCCTTTTGCATTGAAAGGTGTTAGTTGTTGCATGGTTACACCGAGCCATTCCCAATTTCCAAGATGTCCACCAATTAACAATACACTTTTACCTGTAGTATAAAGCTTTTCGAGTATCTCAGGATTTTTGATGCTCATATGTTTTTGATAATGGGCTACCATCTTTTCTTCGCAGATTGCTTCCACCAGAATATCACTCATGTGACGAAAGTACTGGTGTGCAATTTTTTTGATTTCCTTCTTTGATTTGTCTGGAAATGAATTTGTAAGGTTTTCGTAAACAACCTTTTTTCGATATCCGACTACATAGTAAAGTACGTAATAGACAAAATTACTAATACCATAAAGGATAAACCAAGGCAAACATTTTAGTAGATAAACGAATAAATAAAACAGTTTATGAAAGATAATCATTTTGGATGATTTAATGATTGCAAAGTTAAGGCTTTCTGTAAAGTATACCCTATAAAAATTCAAAAATTGAAGTAGATAATTATGATGGAAGCTGTATTTTTTATGTGATTGTCACTTTTTGTTTGGCAGTTTAAAAAAATGTTTTACCTTTGCACCATTGGAGAGTTGGCAGAGTGGTCTATTGCGGCGGTCTTGAAAACCGTTGAGGGTCATACCTCCGGGGGTTCGAATCCCTCATTCTCCGCAGAATGGTTAATAAGAAGGGCTAACCCTTCTTTTTTTCTTTGAAGATGATTGGAAAGCTGCCAGAGTGGTCGATCGGGACTGACTCGAAATCAGTTGTACCCTTACGGGTACCGGGGGTTCGAATCCCTCGCTTTCCGCAATTCGCCTTTATAATCAATGTTTTACAAAGGTCGTACCCAGTTTGTACCTGATAATAAATCGGTATAAACTGGGTATATTGTTTTATCTATAAAATAAGGATCAGTCGGAAAAGTTGGGGGGGATTTGTCATTCCAATTTGATTATATTTCACATTGCTTTAGTCTTCAATATGTTTATAGTCAGTATTATATAATCTTATTCTTCAATATCTCTTATTTAACTTAGGTTAAATTATTCTATATCAGTGGTATTACGACTATTGGGTCCGGCGTGAGTCCGGCGTGGATCCGGCATCCCTTCACCATGGCTCCACTAATATGGGGGAGTTATGGCGAAGGGATGGTGAATGCATTGTGAATTCATTTGGTATTTATGTGCTGTTGTATGCTCTTAAAATTAGCGTCTTATAGGAATGATATGGCTGTATTAGATGGAGGTTTCACGCAGAACCGGAATCTCTTATAAAATCCAAATACACATACTTTAAGCAGATTTCTCCCAAGAAGTCGAAATGACGGAGTTATTTTATACAATCAATTTGTTTTAGAAAGGCTTTCATTATTTCCCCCAACTTTTCAGATTGATCCGTATTTAGTCGAGGAAGGGCTTGAATTCTTCTACATAATTGCTTGTTTGAAAGTTGATTAATTCAAAACTAGCTACACCATTTGTAATAAAGGGATCTTCATTGGCTATTTTCGTAACAACTTCCTGATCCAGTGCACGACATAAAATTACACCACCAGTTCTTGGGTTTCTTGGACCTGAGCAGATGAAGGTTCCATTATCATAATATTTTTTTAGGTGTTGTCTGTGTCCGTCCAGATGTTTATCGACCTCTGTTAAATCAACAAGGTAAGTAAGCAAAATGATATACATAATTCTTATAATTAAGTGTGAATAATTTTTTTATTGTACGGTAACCTTGATCGAATAATTGATTTCAATTTCGACACCATTCTTTAAATGTGCCCAAACCGGACAAATTGATTCTTCCGAAAGCTTTAACGCTCTATCCATAGCGTTATTGTCAACATCATTTGAGGTAATGGCAATATTCAACACAATCTTTTCAAAGCCTGTTGGGTGTTCAGTCCTTCGCGTTCCATTCGCTGTAATATTTAAATCAGTGATGGTTTTATTCATTTTCTTCAACAGTAGTGATACTGACGATCCTACACAAGACGATAGACTCAATAGTAGTAACTCTAAAGATGTATAGCCAAGTCCATCACCGATGGGAGGTGTGTAATCAATGCTGATTGGTTTATTAGATCCAGCGGTTCCCAAGAAATGAATGTTTTGATTAACACGTTTAATTTCTGTTGTTAAAACCTGTTTTTCTGTGCTATTGCCTTCCATTTTGTCTGTTTATTTAATTTTTTGAATAAAAAATAAAAGAAAGATATTCATCTTCTTTTCTGAGAATAAAATTAGTAAACATTGATAATTTAATCTTTTCAAATACTTATAAACTGAACATTATTACAATTGAAATAGCCAAATTGCTGCTTTAAATTACCCATGTTATTTCTGTAACACTTTTTTTAGAAAAAACTTATACTCGTTGAAAGCAATTTTATGGATTAACATACGTGTTTTAGTATTTGTATTCTTCTTCTTTAGAAAAGGATAATTTGTGTTAAATTATTATGAATATACTCTTGAAATGTTTAAATATTAACATTTATGAATTGTGCGTATCTATTCAATAAAATTAAAAAATCATAAATTAAATAATAAAATTTTGTATAAAAATGATTATTATTTAAGAGATAAATTATTGAAATCTAGTTACTATTCTATCGAATATTTATTATGAATAAAAATTGATGTGTTAGTTTTTTCATGGATTACAGGGTTGTGTAGTCCGATTTTATTGAAATAATTATTTTCTTTGTCCTCAAATATACCGAGACGAATCACATTCTTAATAATATTTATTATGTATAAGTTGTCTTATGCTCATGGTGCTACCAACATTCCATTATTGGGAGAAACCATTGGCACGAATCTAAAAAGGACTGTCGAAAAGTTTGGAAATCATGAAGCATTAATTGTTCCTTATCAAAATTATAGGGCTACATATAATGAATTCTGGAACCAAACTACTGAGATCGCCAAAGCTCTATTAGCGAATAATGTAAAACAAGGTGATAGGGTTGGAATATGGGCCGCCAATCGTTATGAATGGGTGATTGTTCAGTATGCAACAGCACGAATTGGTGCTATTATGGTGAATATTAATCCAGCTTATCGTCCGGTTGAATTGAAATTCGTATTAAAACATGCTGGAATTACTACCCTTATCATGTCGAAGGGATTTCGAAAAACCAACTATTTAGATATCTTAGGACAAGTAAGAGGCGATTGTGTTAATCTTAAACATATTGTTGTCATTGACCACGACTGGATATCATTTATCGAATCCGGACTTTCAATAACTGATGCTGAATTACAAGAGATTGAAGATGGTCTGCAGTTTGATGATCCAATCAATATTCAATATACTTCAGGCACTACAGAATTCCCAAAAGGAGCTACCCTTACACATAATAATATTCTGAATAACGGCTTTTTTATAGGCGAAAGATTAAAATATACACAAGATGATCGGGTTTGTTTACCGGTTCCATTTTATCATTGTTTTGGGATGGTGCTTGGAAATCTGGCTATTACAACACATGGATCCTGTATCGTTATACCGGGTGAAGCTTTTGAACCTGAAGCAGTTTTAAAAACTGTTCAGGATGTGAAGTGTACCTCTTTATATGGCGTTCCGGCTATGTTTATTGCTGAGTTGGATCATCCTAACTTTAATAAATATGATTATTCCTCATTGCGTACAGGTATAATGGCCGGAGCTACCTGTCCGATAAAAGCCATGCGTGATGTACAGGAAAAAATGAATATGAAAGAGGTTGAAATCTGTTATGGAATGACTGAAACCTCTCCTGTTTCGGCACAGACATTGGCAAATGATCCACTTGAAAAACGTGTTGCTACTGTTGGACGTGTTCATCCCCATGTGGAGATAAAAATCATAGACCCTGCTACTGGCAAAATTGTTCCGGTAGGTCAGGAAGGTGAACTTTGTACCCGTGGATATTCTGTGATGTTGAAATATTGGAAAAACGAAGAAGCTACCAACAAGGTTATTGATGAAGCTCGGTGGATGCATTCTGGTGATGTGGCGATTATGGATAGTGATGGTTATGTCAAAATTGTTGGCCGAATCAAGGATATGATTTTACGAGGTGGTGAGAATATTGGCCCCTTGGAAATTGAAGAATATCTCCTTTCGCATGAATCTATAAGTGAGGTACATGTTATTGGCGTGCCGAGTTATAAATATGGTGAAGAGGTGATGGCCTGGGTGAAATTTAAACCGGGAAAGAGTGCCACTGAAGATGAGTTGTATAAATTCTGCTATGGACAAATTGCTTCGTTTAAAATTCCAAAATACTGGAAGTTTGTAGATAGTTTTCCTGCTACGGTTACCGGAAAGATTCGAAAAGTAGAGATGCGTGAAATATCATCACGAGAATTAGGATTAACCGGGAGAGATGCTCGAGAAACTTTTCATGAGGATGAAAGAAAGTGATAAATAACTGGTAATTATCCAATAATAATTTGAGAAGGAAAATTAAATAATCAAATATTTTTCCGTGAATGACTCCTTATAGGATTTCTCTAAAAAGAATCAGGTAGGGAGTTATTCATTTTTATCTAAGATTGATCTGTAGTTTTCTTTTGCCAGTTGGCCTGAGGTTTTAGCAATAGCATTTGTAAATATTTTAATGACAGATTTTGGTAAAATAAAGTAGATATTTAGTTGCAGATGTCAACTAATTATTTATTTTTGCCAAATCTTATTTTCTTTAGAATGAAAGATCAGAAATTACCTTTAGGAGTGGTCGTTGCGAAAATGAACAGAGAGATGTTCAGGGTTCTTCGAAAACGTTTTTATGAGTCGTCAGAAACTAAACTTACCATAGAGCAGTTCGGGTTGTTGTTTGCAATCAGTAACAATGAGGAAGATGTTGTACAACAGGATATGGCTAATTTTTTCGGGAAGGATAAGTCATCTATCTTAAGGTTAATAGACACACTGGAAGAAAAAGAATTAATACAAAGAATTATCGATTCGCAGGATCGACGAAAGAAATGCCTGTTTGTTACCGATAAAGGAAGTGAAGTGATAAAACAATATTTAGACATTGAGTTTGGTTTATTAGATGAACTTCAAATGGGTCTTACAAAATCTGATATGGATACTTTTTATAAAGTTGTTCAGACAATACAAAAAAATGCGAAGGAATTGTAATATTTTTTTATACATATAGTTGATATTTGCAACTATTGATATATGAAACCTTTTTTGAGAGAAAATTGGTTTTATGTATAAAGACGAATGTAATTTATAATTTTAAAATCATGTGCTTAAAAAATACTGTAAAACAATAATTTACGAAATACCATGCTAGTAGAAACCAAAATTAAAACGATTATGCAAATCAAAAGAATTGGATTTATTTTGATCATGCTTATAGCTGTTTCATGCGCCAATAAGCATAAAGGAGGACAGCCGGGAATGGCTGGGCAGGTAAATGAATATCCGGTAATGACCGTTAAGTTGGAATCGACACAACTTTTTAAAGACTATACTACTACGCTTAAAGGTCAACAAACTGTAGAAATCAGGTCGAAGATTGCTGGATATATCGAGAAAATTTATGTTGATGAAGGAGCTTATGTAAAAAAAGGTCAGTTGCTTTTCAGGTTAAATGCTAATGATCTTCAGGCCACAGTTCGTTCTGCCAATGCTCAGGTAAAAGTAGCCGAAGCTGAAGTAAATGCCGCACAGATCAACCTTGGAAAAACCAAACCATTGGTAGAAAAAAATATTATAAGCAAATTTGATCTGCAATCTGATGAAGCGACCCTGAGAGCAAAAGAGGCACAACTGGCACAAGCCAAAGCAAATCTCGAAAATGCAAAGGCAAATTTACAATATACATTGATTACCAGTCCGGCAGAAGGAACCATCGGAACATTTCCATTTCGTGTAGGGAGCTTAGTGAGTAGTACTTCTGTAGACCCTTTGACAATTGTTTCGAACACGACAAAAATGTACGCATACTTTTCAATCAATGAAAAAGAGTTTTTGATTTTGACCAAAGGACTAAAAGGAAAAAACATTCAGGAAAAATTTCTCAAGCTACCTGGTGTTTCGTTGGTGCTGGCTGATAACTCGGAGTATGAACGTCCTGGACGTATCGAAACAGCAAGTGGCATGATAGACCAGTCAACCGGTACGGTAAATGTACGAGCAAGCTTTCCGAATCCTGATGGTACTTTGCGTAGTGGTGGTAATGGCTCGGTACGAATTCCGCAACATTTTGACGCGGTTATTATTATTCCACAGAAAGCAACATTCGAGCTACAAGGTAAGTATTTTGTTTATGTGGTTGGGTCGGATAATAAAGTTCGTGATACCGAAATTCAAGTACTGGTTGGTAATCTGAAAGATTCATACGTGGTGACCGGTGGATTAAAGGTAGGTGATAAGATTGTGCTTGATGGAATTGCTTCATTGCGTTCCGATACCCAAATTAAACCCAAATTGGTAGATGCCGGAAGTCTTTCGGAAAATAATTCATCTGTAAATCAGGGCAAAAACTAAATCAGAAGAAATTATGTTCAGAAAATTTATAGAACGACCGATTTTATCATCGGTTATTTCAATCATTATTGTTATTCTGGGAGTTATCGGTCTGATGACTTTGCCTATTGAGCAGTATCCTGATATTGCGCCTCCGACTGTCCGTGTATCCGCTTCATACACAGGAGCAAATGCGGAGACTGTACTAAAAAGTGTTATTACTCCACTCGAAGAACAAATCAATGGGGTGGAAAACATGACCTATATGAACTCCACAGCCAGTAATAATGGTTCGGCGGCTATTGATATTTATTTTAAACAGGGAACGAATGCCGATATGGCTTCTGTAAATGTACAAAACCGTGTGGCACGTGCAACCAGTCTGCTCCCTTCGGAAGTAACTAAAGCAGGCGTAACTACAAGTAAACGCCAGACCAGTATGCTATTGGTCTTCTCTGTATATAGCAGCGATAGCAGGTATGATGAAGCGTTTCTTCAGAATTATTGCAAGATAAATCTGACACCTCGTATTCAACGTGTGACGGGAGTGGGTGATGCTATGGTTTTTGGAATGAAAGACTATGCAATGCGTATCTGGTTGAAACCAAATATTATGGCTGCACACGGATTGGTGCCCACTGATATTATCACTGCGTTAAACGAACAGAATCTGGAGGCAGCACCCGGTAGCTTCGGCGAACAAAATAAGCAGTCGTTCGAATACGTTATCAAATATAAAGGAAAATTGACCCAACCTACCGAATTCGAAGATATTGTTATTAAAGCCGATAAAAATGGAAACATATTGCGATTGAAAGATGTGGCTCGTATCGAATTGGGAGCGCAAGGGTATTCGGTTGCAACATCTGCTATGAACAAGCCGGGTATAACAATGGCAGTATTTCAGACACCCGGTTCAAATGCCCGGGATGTCATCATCGACATTAAAAAAGTTATTAATGAATCATCCAAATCATTCCCTCCCGGGGTGAAAATCAAAATGCTGATGGATGCCAATGAATTTCTCGACAGTTCGATTGAGAAAGTTTGTCGTACACTACTCGAAGCATTTGTCCTTGTATTTATTGTAGTATTTGTATTTCTTCAAAATTTCAGAGCTACTTTAATTCCGGCTATTTCGGTGCCGGTAGCTATTGTGGGTACCTTCTTTTTCTTGAATGCATTTGGATTTACTATTAATATGCTCACATTGTTCGCGTTACTACTCTCGATTGGAATTGTGGTTGATGATGCCATTGTGGTGGTTGAGGCGGTTCATGCAAAACTCGATCAGGGAGCAAAGAATGCGAAGGCAGCAGCAATTTCAGCAATGGACGAAATCTCCGGTGCTATTATTTCAATCACATTGGTCATGTCGGCTGTATTTCTGCCGGTAACATTTATAAGCGGGACTTCCGGCGTATTCTATAAACAGTTCGGGATTACTTTGGCGGTGGCTATTATTCTTTCGGCTATCAATGCATTGACGCTGAGTCCTGCTCTTTGCGCGATATTTCTGAAACCATCGAAAGAAAGTGCACTTCATCAAATGAAGTTCTTAAATCGGTTTTATGCTTATTTCAACGTGACATTCGATGCTCTTACTACACGATACCAGCGGACAACCAACCGGTTTATTAAACGTAAGTGGCTTGCCATTGGCTTAATTATTGTTTTTAGCTTAATTTTAGGTTTTCTACTGAAAACTACACCAACAGGTTTTGTCCCTACAGAAGATAAGGGGACTATTTTTGTGGATGTAAGTTTGCCTCCTGCAACCTCTTTAGAAAAAACCAAAGAAGTGGCGCAACAGGTAGGTTTGGTTTTAGCCGGTGTTCCTGAAATGGATAGTTATTCGCAGATAATTGGTAGTTCATTACTCGCTGGAAGCGGAAGCTCTTACGCAATGTACTTTTGCAATCTGAAGCCTTTTAAACAGCGAACAGGAAAGGGGCAGGATGTGAACAGCATAATAGGCAAACTTTTCATGGCTACCGCTAAAATTAAAGGTGCAAAGATTGTATTCTTTACCCCTGGTATGGTTCCCGGGTTTGGTCTTTCAGGCGGTTTTGAATTGAAACTGGAAGACAAAACGGGTGGTGACATTAAAACCTTTGAACAAAATGCACGTCAATTTTTGGGTGTACTGGGCCAACGTAAAGAAATTCAATATGCCACAACTTCTTTTAATACTAATTTTCCACAATATCAGGTGGATGTGAACGCAGCCAGATGTGAACAGTCGGGAATTTCGGTAAGTACTGTTTTATCTGCATTGCAGGGATATATAGGTGGTTATTACGCATCCGATTTTAATCGCTTCGGAAAGCAATACCGTGTTATGATACAGGCAGAACCTAGTTATCGGGGAAATCCTGAAGACCTGAACAATATTTTCGTCAGGACTTCAACCGGAGAAATGGCACCGATTACCGAATTCGTCAGTACAAAAAGAGTTTACGGGGCTGAGAATCTTACCAGATTCAATATGTACACTTCAATTTCTGTAAATGGAGCTGCAAATGCAGGGTACAGTACTGGTGATGCAATTAAAGCGGTCCAGGAAGTGGCAGCACAAAACTTATCACAAAATTACGGGTATGAGTTTTCTGGAATTACCAAAGAAGAGATGGCTTCGGGTAACCAGACTGCTCTGATTTTTATATTGTGTTTAATTTTTGTTTATTTCATTCTATGTGCCCAGTACGAAAGTTTTATTTTACCGCTTTCGATCATCCTTACCCTCCCTATCGGAGTTGCCGGTTCGTTTATTTTTGCCCGTATCATGGGGGTTGAAAATAATATCTACCTACAAATTTCGCTGATCATGCTTATTGGGTTACTGGCCAAAAATGCTATTCTGATTGTTGAGTTCGCATTGCAACGTCGTCGCCATGGCATGAGTATTATTCAATCGGCCATTGAAGGAGCAACTGCTCGTTTACGACCTATCCTGATGACTTCGTTTGCCTTTATTTTTGGTTTATTTCCTTTGGTTATCAGTACCGGAATCGGGGCAAACGGCAATCGCTCTATAGGTGTTGGTGCAGTTGGTGGAATGCTTGTAGGAACTGTGATCGGTATTCTGGTTATCCCTGCTATGTATGTGATCTTCCAAACGCTACAGGAAAAAGTTAAAAAGCTGGAAATAGAAGAGATTCCTAAAACAAATACCTTGGAAGATTAATGTTAACTGAATTAACAGACAGATTTATAAACATGAGAACAACATATTTTAAAAATATAATTCTTATCGTTGGGTTGACCGGAGTTTTGATGGCTTGTGACACACCACGACATCTCCCTCTTGAATCGGTAAAAACTGATGGACTATTTGGTGACATAACAGCGACGGATACTGTATCGCTGGCTAATAAGCCATGGAACGAATTGTTTGCTGATCCACGATTACAGCAACTCATCAAGGAAGGACTTGAAAATAATTTCGATCTGAAAATTGCAGCGCAAAAAGTAATTGAGGCTGAAGCATACTTCGGACAAAGTAAGGCTGCACTTTTCCCGTCCATATCAGCTCTCGGGCAAGGTACATATACCAGAAACCCTGAATCTATCTATCCTGACGGCCCCCGCGAAGTGAATAACTTTCAGTTGGGCGCTCAAGCTAGTTGGGAAATTGATATATGGGGCAAATTGAACCGTTCCAAACATGCTTCTTATGCCAACTTATTGGCTACCGATGCAGGGAGAAATGCTGTACGGACCCGTCTGATTGCAGATATTACCACTGTCTATTACAACTTAATGGCTTTTGATGCTAAGCTGGCTATCACAGAACAGACTGTGAAAAATAATATTGATTTGGTTGAAACAATGAAAGCTTTGAAAGAAAGTGGTAAAGTTACAGGAGCGGCTATCGTGCAGAGCGAAGCAACGCGTTATGCTGCTGAAGTGACTATACCTGATTTGAAGCAACAAATACTTGAGACGCAAAATTCTCTTTGCCTTTTGTTAGGACGTAAAGGTGGTACTATCGAGCGTGGAAAAATTGAAGAACAACCTGCAGTACCTATTTTGCAAATAGGAGTTCCTGCTATGTTACTCGACAATCGTCCTGATGTAATACAGTCTAAATATTTGGTGCTGAGTGCATATGAAACTACGAGAAGTGCTCTTGCATATTTCTATCCGGCATTGACAATCACTGCTTCTAGTGGTCTTGCGTCTGTTGCACTCAAAGATTTATTTGATCCGACTTCTTTTGCTGCAAACATCGTAGGTGGATTAACTCAACCACTTTTTAATAAAAAAGTCAATATTACTCGTTCTAAAGTGGCCAAAGCACAGCAAGAAGAAGCTTTACTGAATTTTCAAAGCACACTGATTAGTGCTGGAAATGAAGTGCAAAATGTGTTAGTGTCATATCAATCTTCCGTTCAGAAAATAAAACTTCGGGAAATGCAACTTGCTGCATTGGTGAAATCAGTTGATTATACCAAAGAATTACTAAATTACGGTTCAGCAAACTATACCGAAGTTCTTAATGCTCAAACCAGTCTTTTGGCTGCACAATTAAATAGTGTAAATGATCGCTTACAACAGCTGAGTGCTGTGGTATTACTTTACCGTGCGCTTGGTGGCGGTTGGAAACAATAAGGATGACTCATCAATAATATTGAAGTTAAAAAGGAAGGTTATTTAATTATTGAATGAATAGATCTCATCAGATGGTCGTTCAATAATTAAATAACCTTCTTCGATTTTAGATATCCTCACCATTGTAAAATCATATTTTTTTAATTGTATCCTATATTGGAGAAAAGTTTGACTGATACGCTAAAAATAATTGTTGTCCTTAAAGTTATTCCTGGTTTGTACCTACAAATAATGATTAACTTTGAAAACAAAAACAGTTATTACAATGCTTTAAATTGTTCAAATATTAGATTTGAATAGAAAAAGATAATATAACTGAAAATGAAGAAGCATATTGAAAATATGATGTAATACAATTATTATGAGAACAATAAATTTTCTAAAACCTGTTGTTTTTTTCTTTTTTCTTTCTTTTTTAATGACGTTTCATCTTTTAGTAAAGGGGCAGATACTCGATCAAAAGAAAGAATATCAATTAAGTTTCCAAGCCAAAAATTATGTAGATGGCTTTTCAAAAAAGCTGAAGGGCGAGGAACTTAATTATAGCTGTGTTCGCGATGATGTATCAGAAGCGTTTCTTACCAGAGCTACCGATGGTAAAATGGATATTGTTTGGGAAACAAAGGCCGTTCCTTCAGATTGGAAGGGTGGATCGATTTCATTTATCTGGTTATCATCGTATAATTTGAATGCCGGTGATATGCCATTTGATGTCTATATCAATGATGTGTTGAAATTTACCTTTTCAGATTCAAAGAATGAAAACTGGAAAGTTGCCTCTCCTGATGGTGGTGAATTATCAAATGTTACGCTCAAACATGATATACATAATGATGCACAAGGGTATACTATTTTAACTTGTCCTTCATCGTGGATTACATCTGGGAAGTCATTAAAAATAAGGATTACGGGGAGAGCTAAGTCATCGAATGCCTGGTACATGGTTTTTAAGGCTGCTGATGTTGTTAGCTATTTAAATGAAATATATCAATATAAGGGATGGTATAACCTTACATTTGATCAAACAGCAAAGAACAAGCTGAAGATTACGGTAGCTGCCCCTGCATACTTGATTGGCAGTAAAAAGAATTTTGCACTCGATCGAAGAAAAGGAGAATTAGTTTTTAAAGAAAATGGCGATGAATCAATTGCAACCTCCGAGGTAATAGGTTCATTTAAAGCAAAATACTTTACATTTTTTTCTGACAATAAAAAGATATTTGTGATTGATCCTTTTAACACCGAATATAATAAATCGGAGCTTCACTCGAAATCGATGGTACAGGTTGTAACCGCTAAAAATGGCGATACCTTCACTGCCTCTGTAAAACTTTCATATACTCCATCATTGCAAACCAACTTGTTTGGGTTATCGGGTTCGCCCATGAATAAAGGGAAAATATTATTGATGAACTCAAGCCATCAGGATATTGCGTGGATGGATAGTCCTGAAAAATGTATAATAGAACGTGATACCATGTTATTGGCTCCGTTGTTTAATCAGGCAGCTAAGAACCCGGGGTATCGTTTTGATATAGAAGATGTTTTAATGGTTCGCGAATTTATTGGTCGCCACCCGGAACGCAAAGCTGAGTTATCAAAGTTTTTGAAAGATGGAATCTTTTCGTGTGGATCTACATATCAGATGCCATATGAGGAGATGTATTCAGGTGAGTCGTTACTCCGACAGTTCTATCTGGGGGCACGATGGTTGAAGAAGGAGATGGATGGTTATCAGGCCGTGACATATTGGAATGTTGATGTTCCGGGCCGCACGTTACAAATGCCGCAGATAATGAAGAAGTCGGGCACTAAATATTTGGTATTGAGTCGGCAGGAAAAAGGGATCTTTAATTGGTATAGCCCTGATAGTTCATATGTCACAACTTATTCTCCAGGACATTATGGTGATGACTACGGCAGCTTAAACAAAGAGATGAATGCTGCGGCTGATTATGTTGCAAAAAGTGCTTTATCATGGATTAAAAAGCCATCGTATGCTGTTGCAAAGGGCAAAGATCCGGTTGTTCCTTTACTTTCAGATAATGATATGAGTCCTGCAAAGGATTATTCCGGTTTAATTGATCGATGGAATAGTATCAACTCGTATTTAGATGAAAAGGGTGGTTTAAAACAGATGCAGTTACCTAAATTAGCACTTACTACATCTACACAGTTTTTAGATGAATATACATCTGTTGTAAAGGATCTCCCTTCTATCAAAGGAGAACGTCCGGCTGTATGGTTATATATTCACGGCCCTACACATCAAAAAGCGATAAAGGCAAGTCGTGAGGGAGATAATATGATTACTACTGCCGAAAAGTTTTCTGCAATTAGGGCAATGATAGAAAAATCGTTTCGAAACTATCCTGAAAGGAGATTAGAAACAGCATGGGAATCGAAAATTTACCCCGATCATGGTTGGGGAGGAAAAAATGGTGATATCACAGATGCGCTGTTTGAATCAAAATATCAATTTGCACTTTCTGAAGCTAAGCAGATGACTGAAAATGCGTTGAATGGCATTGCTTCATATATTAATACGGATTCAAAGAAAGGTATTCCGGTTGTCGTATTCAATAGCCTTTCATGGAAAAGAAGCAATCCTGTTACAATGGACATTAATTTTAAAGAAGGTGAAGCCCGAAATATTCAGTTAGTCGATGCTGATGGAGGTATTGTTGATGCTCAGATGCGTAAGGTTGGCTTGCATCCCGATGGTAGTTTGAAAAGGGCTTCTATTTGCTTTATTGCCATTGATGTTCCATCAATGGGATATAAAACTTTTTATGTAAAGCCTTCAGATAAACCAGCTGTTGGTTTAGAAAAGCAGATTGGAAAAGTTGCAGAATCTGATTTCTATCGTGTGGAATTTGCCAATGGAGGTATTAAGCAGATTACTGATAAAGAGAATGGAACACAATTGCTTGAAACAGGAAAGCTTTTAGGAGGTGAAGTCTTTACTATGAAATCGGTTGGGACCGGTGCAGGTGAGTTTTCTGATATTCAACATCCCACGATGGAACATTTTGATAAAACCAGCAACTATTCATCGAAATGGCAATTAGTTGAGCGAGGACCTGTATATAGTGCTTATAAAGTGAGAGGCCCAATTCGCGGAGCAGAGGTGGAAGAGACAGTTATTATTTATAACCATCTAAAACAAATTGATTTTGAGGTATCATTACTGAACTGGACGGGTGAAATCTATCGAGAGTTTCGGTTTGCCATGCCGTTAAACATGCAAAAAGGGCAGGTGGTTTATGAAGTACCTTATGGGACAGTAGAAGTAGGAAAGGATGAAATTGCGGGAGCCGCTGGTGAACGATATACTACGATCTGTAAAGATATCCATCCAAGAGGCATCATGAACTGGATTGGGGCTTCAAATGACCATTTCGGTGTTACATTGAGCTCATCAGTAGCCGTTGCCGATTATATTGATCCAACGGATTCGCTGAATCATCAAACGATTTTGCAACCTTTGATGATGGCGGCTCGCAGAAGCTGTCATTGGGAAGGAAATTTATATCCTCAAACGGGTAATCATTATTTTAAGTTTTCGCTTTTCTCACATGCTAAAGGTTGGTTAAATGGGAACGATAAGGGCATTGAAGCCAATAATGATCTATTAACGATTGTCGATCCTGTAAAAGCCCAAAATGCTAGTTTAAAAGAAAGCCTTAGCTTTTTTGATAATGCTAACAAAAATGTTATAATTTCGACAATTAAAAAATGTGAGGATGATGAGACTATCGTTTTACGATATTATGATATAAGCGGTAAAAATGGACAATTACAAATGAGAACATTTATTCCTTGTACTGAAATACAGAATACAAATATGCTGGAGGAAGTAATCTCTTCATCGTTATTAAAAAAAGTCAATTCAAGTGTATTCCTTTTGCCTTTTACGCACCAATCGATCGAAACCTGTAAGTTGAAATTCTTTTGATAGAAATAAAATTGATCAACCTATTAATATACATCATAAAATGAAAAACAAATCACGCCGTGAGTTTTTGAAGTCCTCTCTGGTGGCGGGAGCCGGGCTTATTGCATTGCCAATGATTCTGCCGCGATCAGTCTTTGCGGGGGTGAAACCCAATAGTCGTATTCAGATTGCCCAGATTGGTTGTGGGCGAATGGGAAGTGGTGATATGGTTGGAACCATGAATCATTCTGACCTTTGTCGTTTTGTAGCAGTATGTGATCTGGATTCCAGACGGCTAGGGATTGCTCAGAAAACGGTCGAAGATTTTTATAAGGCTAAGGGTGAAACGAGTGTTGAGATCAAAACATATCATGACTATCATGAAGTGCTGGCTCGTCCTGACATTGATGCTGTTATTGTAAGTGTTCCTGATCATCAACATGCCATTGTTGCCATTTCAGCGATTCTTGCTGGTAAAGATGTATATGTTCAAAAGCCGATGACCTATTCAATAGCTGAGGCTATTGCACTTCGTACAGCAGTTCGGGCAAAGAAAAGAATCTTACAAACGGGCAGTCAGCAACGTTCAGAACATCCATGGAACACATTTCGTATTGCAAGTGAGGCTGTTAGAAATGGTCGCATTGGTCAGTTACATACTATTAAGGTTGGAGTTGGATTAGACAAGATCAAAGGCGTTAAGCCAATACCGCAATCGATTCCATCTAATTTTGATTATGATCGTTGGTTAGGGCCTGCTCCTGAACAACCCTATATGGAATATCGTGTTCATCCGCAGGATAGTATTGATGGACGACCAGGTTGGATAACCACAGAAGATTTTGGACTGGGTATGATTACAAACTGGGGTGCTCACCATTTGGATATTGCTCAATGGGCAATGGGAATGGAACTTAGTGGTCCGACAAACATTGATGCTCATGCTGATTTTATGCAAGATGATGTTTGGACTGTGCATAGCAGTTATCATGTAGAGATGAAGTATGCAAATGGTGTTCAGCTAATTATGGATAATAAATTTCCTACCGGAATAAGTTTTGAAGGATCGGAAGGTCAGGTCTTTTGTACACGTGGTAGCGAAAAAGTCACCAAGAGTGATGGCAATGCACCGGTAGATAATAAAAGCAAATCTTTATACGCAAGTAATGATAACATTCTTTCATCAAGGGTTGGACCTGAAGGTAAAACCTGGATGAAGAGCGACGATCATTATCGTAACTGGCTTGAAAGCATTATTAGCCGAAAAGATCCGATTGCTCCGGTAGACCAGGGTGCTCGT
This sequence comes from Bacteroidota bacterium, assembly GCA_013390605.1. Classification (GTDB taxonomy): domain Bacteria; phylum Bacteroidota; class Bacteroidia; order Bacteroidales; family Cfx3-03; genus Cfx3-03. The sequence continues at coordinate 1,763,674 of JACAUB010000001.1, forward strand.
AGTTTGGAGGCTTGTGCTGTTTCGTGGATTGGTATGAAGTTAAAACGCCCTCTTACATGGAATCCTGAAAAAGAGATGTTCGTGAATGATGCAGAGGCAAATGCGATGCTCTCTCGCAAGGCACGTAAACCAGAATACGACATTGCTAAAATAATTGGAAAAGCCCATTTGATGATTTAAAAAGAATGTTTAATCTCTATTGACGAAGGTGTCTATATACTCAGAAACCTTCGTTCATAGAGATTTTCTGTTTTTTCACAATTTAGTAACGATAGTTTTGGTTGAGATTCCTTGATTTTTGTCTATCTTTGCAACCTTGTTTTAAAATTTGAACAAACGTTATGATTAACATTACTTTTCCCGATAATTCGGTCCGCCAGTATTCAGAAGGTGTAACTGCCCTTGAAGTGGCCCGCAGCATCAGTGAAGGCTTAGCACGCAACGTCCTTGCTGCCAAAGTGAATGATCAGGTATGGGATGCTACCCGTCCAATTAATAATGATGTAAATTTGCGTTTGTTTACGTGGGATAATACAGAAGGCAAAGCAGCAATGTGGCATTCATCTGCTCACTTAATGGCCGAAGCTATTGAAATATTATTTCCTGGCGTTAAGTTTGGAATAGGTCCTGACATTGAAAATGGTTTTTACTATGATATGGACTTTGGCGGTTATGCTTTGGTTCCGGAAGATTTGGTGAAAATTGAGAATAAAATGTTAGAGCTTGCCAGACAGAAACAGCAATTTATTCGCAAGGATGTTACAAAGGCTGAGGCGATGGCATTCTTTACGGAAAAGAATGATGAATATAAGCTTGAGTTAATCAATGATTTAAATGATGGAACGATCACATTCTACGAAAGTGGTGTGTTTGTTGATCTTTGTCGTGGACCACATATTCCTGATACTAGCTTTATCAAAGCTGTAAAGCTGCTCAATATTGCAGGTGCTTATTGGCGCGGTGATGAGAAACGCAAACAGCTTACCAGAATTTATGGTATCACTTTCCCAAAACAAAAAGATTTAGCTGACTATCTGGTTTTATTGGAAGAGGCTAAAAAACGTGATCACCGTAAATTAGGAAAAGAACTTGAGTTATTTGCTTTTTCACAAAACGTTGGTTCTGGATTACCTTTGTGGTTACCAAAAGGAACAGATTTACGTGGACGTTTAGAGAACTTTTTGAGAGCTGTTCAAAAGAAAGCGGGATATTTACAGGTTATCACTCCGCATATTGGTAATGTTGAGTTATATAAAGCATCAGGTCACTTTCAAAAATATGGAAAAGATTCATTTCAGCCAATTGACACACCTGTAGAGGGTGAGCAATTTATGCTGAAACCGATGAACTGTCCTCATCATTGCGAAATTTATAAGGTAAAACCTCGTTCCTATAAAGATCTTCCACTTCGTTTGGCCGAATTTGGTACTGTATATCGTTATGAGCAGAGTGGCGAATTACATGGATTAACTCGTGTAAGATGCTTTACGCAAGATGATGCACATATATTCTGTCGTCCCGATCAAATAAAACAAGAGTTTATTGCGGTTATTGATATTGTATTACATATTTTTAAGACCTTAAACTTTACAGATTTTACGGCTCAGATATCATTACGTGACCAAAATAACAGAGAAAAATATATTGGCTCTGATGAAAATTGGGAGAAAGCAGAAAATGCAATTATTGAAGCAACGAAGGAAAAAGGCATGAATACTACCATTGAATATGGTGAGGCTGCTTTTTATGGTCCTAAGCTTGATTTCATGGTTCGCGATGCTATCGGTCGTAAATGGCAATTAGGTACTATCCAGGTAGACTATAATCTTCCTGAGCGATTTGAATTAGAATATGTTGGTAGTGATAATCAACGTCACCGTCCGGTTATGATTCATAGAGCTCCGTTTGGATCAATGGAGCGATTTGTAGCGGTATTGATTGAGCATACCGGAGGTAAATTTCCGTTATGGTTAACTCCTGAACAGGTAATAATATTGCCAATTAGCGAAAAATTTCATGATTATGCAAAAAATGTTTTAAATTTGCTGAATAATTCCGATATTCGCGCCTCAATCGATGAACGAAGTGAGAAGATTGGTAAAAAGATCAGAGATGCTGAACTTCAGAGAATTCCTTATTTATTGATTGTTGGAGAGAAAGAAGTAACAGAAGGAAATATTTCTGTTCGTAAGCAAGGAAGTGGTGATATGGGGTCGTTTGAGGTTGAAGCGTTTGCTAATTTAATTAATGATGAAGTCAAAAAATCACTTGAATATTAATATTCGGGTATTAAAATAAAATAAAAGTTTAACTAATCAATAGGAGAATATAAAATAGCAACTATACCGCACAAACCGAGGGGGCCTAGAGGTCCGCATGTGAAACCTGAGAACCCGCATAAGATTAATGAGTTTATTAAAGCTCCAGTTGTACGCGTGGTAGGTGAAAATGTAGAACCAGGAATCTTTAATATTAAAGATGCACTGGATCTTGCGACCCAATTGGAACTTGATCTGGTTGAAATATCACCCACTTCAAACCCACCGGTCTGCAGGGTGATAGATTACAGCAAGTTCCTATATGAACAGAAACGGAAACAAAAAGAAATTAAAGCCAAAACAGCAAAAATTGTTGTGAAGGAGATCCGTTTAGGGCCAAATACTGATGATCATGACTTCAATTTTAAATTGAAACATGCTATTAACTTTCTTCAGGAAGGAGCGAAAGTTAAGGTTGATGTCTTTTTTAAAGGTAGGTCTATTGTTTATAAGGATCAAGGTGAAATCATATTGCTGAAGTTTGCTCAAAGTCTCTCCGATTATGGAAAGGTTGAGCAACTACCAAGGTTGGAAGGAAAGCGTATGATTATGATGCTTGCTCCCAAAAAAACGAATTAACTCGCATTTTATTAATAACCAAATAAAACTGAAGCAATGCCTAAGATGAAGTCAAAATCCGGTGCTAAGAAACGTTTTACTGTTACCGGCACGGGTAAACTCAAAAGGAAGCATGCTTATAAGAGCCACATCCTGACAAAAAAATCAAAAAAGCGTAAACGTAATCTTACGTATTTCGCTATTGTTGATAAGACAGATGCAAAGGCTGTTAGAGATATGCTCCAGTGTTAATCAATTAAATTTAACCTTACAATTAGCTCCGTAAGATCTCAATAACATTGAGACGCTAATGTAAAAAACTGAGAAGTTATGCCAAGAAGTGTTAATGCAGTTGCCTCAAGGGCAAGAAGAAAAAAAATCCTAAAACTGGCCAGAGGTTATTGGGGACGTCGTAAAAATGTTTGGACGGTAGCAAAAAATACCTGGGAAAAAGGACAACAGTACGCATACCGCGACCGTCGTGCTAAGAAAAGAAGCTTCAGAAATCTATGGATTGCCCGTATTAATGCAGGTGTTCGGATGTATGGTTTATCGTACTCTGTATTTATGGGACTTATTCATAAGAATAACATTGAAATTAATCGTAAAACCCTTGCTGATCTAGCAATGAACAATCCTGAAGCTTTCAAAGCTATCGTGGAATTGGTGAAAGGATAGAATTTCATATTGTATTTTAAAAAAGGGTCTTATTTAAGACCCTTTTTTTATGTCTATAATTTTTAAAAATAGCTGAAAAATTAGTCGGAAATGTATTTCAAAACGGATTTTGTTTTGAAATTATGTCGTGAGTGCCTGTCTTATCATTCTGATAATGATTTGATTTAGATCATTTGGAAAGAATAAAATATTTAAAGGTGAATTTCGAAATAACTGTGACGTATTTTAGAATTAACTTATTTTGGAAAGACAAATATTACGATATAACTTACTTATTTAATTCAAATCAACCTTCCTGTTTTTGTAGTTTGATGCTTCATTCTATTGTTTAAAATATAATAGATGTTGTGTGATATTGTTAAATTTTAAGATATTTTTCATAAAGTGCTTGTAGTTGTTGATTTCTATTTTACTTTTGTATCATCAATAATCGAAATTATGTACTTACTAAATAACAATAATCTCTTTAATTATAATCCGTTTCAATGGTGAAAGGGGAAGATTTTGTTGTTTTAAAATATAGCAAAAAGGCTTTCCCAAAAGGAGAGCCTTTTTGATTTAGGTTTGAATTACTTTATTGAAATATTATCCAGCAAAACAAAATAATTATGTGTGGTATTGTAGCAGCTTTTGATTTAAAAGTTTCCTCTCAGGAGTTAAGAGGGCAGGTTCTGGAAATGTCAAAGAAGATTCGCCATAGGGGTCCGGATTGGTCTGGTATCTATTGTGGTTATAATGCAATCTTAGCTCATGAAAGATTATCTATTATTGATCCTGAATCTGGTGGTCAGCCATTATTTAGTAAGGATAAAAAACTTGTGTTGTCGGTAAACGGTGAAATTTATAATCATCAGGCTTTACGTAGTCAGCTTGAAGAAAATTATGAGTTCATGACTAATTCTGATTGCGAAGTAATCTTAGCTCTCTATCGTAAGAAAGGAATAGACTTTATAGAAGACCTGAATGGGATATTCGCCTTTGCACTATACGATGATGAAAAAGATTGTTATTTAATAGCTCGCGACTCTATTGGTGTTATTCCATTATACATGGGCTGGGATAAAAAGGGAAACTTTTACGTAGCTTCAGAATTAAAATCATTAGAAGGAGTCTGTAATAAAATTCAGGAGTTTTTACCAGGACATTATCTTTATAGTGGAGATGGTGAAATGAAAAAATGGTATACACGTGATTGGATGGAGTTTGAAGCAGTGAAAAATAACCCTGCTGATATTGATGAGTTGCGTAATGCCCTGGAACAATCTGTACATAGACAACTTATGTCTGATGTTCCTTATGGTGTTTTGCTTTCAGGTGGTTTAGACTCTTCAATTATTTCAGCTGTAGCCAAAAAATATGCTTCACGAAGAGTTGAATCTGAAGATACTCAGGCTGCCTGGTATCCACAATTGCACTCTTTTGCAGTTGGATTAGTGGGATCGCCCGATTTAATTGCTGCAAAAAAAGTTGCTGAATATATTGGATCTATTCATCACGAAATTCATTTTACAATCCAAGAAGGACTTGATGCACTCAGAGATGTTATTTATCATCTTGAAACATACGATGTTACTACTGTACGGGCTTCTACTCCAATGTATTTGATGTCGAGAGTGATTAAGTCGATGGGTATAAAGATGGTTCTCTCAGGCGAAGGTGCCGATGAGATCTTTGGGGGATATCTTTATTTCCATAAAGCACCTAATGCTCAAGCGTTTCATGAGGAGTTGGTACGGAAAATAAGTAAACTCCATTTATATGATTGTTTAAGGGCTAATAAATCGTTAGCTGCATGGGGTGTTGAAGGCCGTGTTCCCTTTCTGGATAAAGAGTTTATGGATGTTGCAATGCGTATAAATCCTGAAGCTAAAATGGCAAAGGATGGAAAAATGGAGAAGTGGATTCTGCGTAAGGCGTTCGAAGATCAGTTACCCGCTAGTGTTGCCTGGCGTCAGAAAGAACAATTTTCTGATGGTGTAGGATATGGTTGGATTGACACGCTAAAAGAGGTAACATCTAGTAGTGTGACCGACGAACAAATTGCAAATGCAAAATATCGCTTTCCAATACATACCCCGATGTCAAAGGAAGAGTATTATTATCGTGCAATATTTACAGAGCATTTCCCCTCTGATTCTGCTGCTACTTGTGTGCCATCGGTACCATCAGTAGCTTGTAGTACTCCTGAGGCGATTGCCTGGGATGCTTCATTTAAAAATATGAATGATCCTTCAGGTCGTGCTGTGAAAAGTGTTCACAACGAAGGATATAAATAAGAATCTGGTTTTTGATAAAACTTATTATTTAAAGAGGCTTCCCGAATACATGAGAAGCCTCTTTCCATTTACCTATTTTATATTAAAAAGCCAGACTATAGCTTTTGGGAATTCTCTTCGCCAATAGAATTCTTTATGCTCCCCATCAGGTGATTGCGTCATGAAACGATCTTTTTCTTTTATTCCTGCCTCTTTAAAATAAAACTCCATTTCAGCAAATGGATCTATCATCTCTTTTCCCTCTTTTTCGCCAGCATAAGAATAGATTTGAATCTTGTATTTTAAAGGTCTATTGTGAATATACATTTTAATAGAGTCGAGGTTGATCCAATAAGCAGGGGAGAAGTTGATTACTTTTCCATAAACCTCAGGATACTTAAATGCTGCGTAGACACTAATGAGTCCTCCTAAAGAGCTTCCTCCAATAATCGTATTTTCTCTTTTGGGTAACGTTCTATATTTCTTATCAATAAATGGTTTAAGGGTTTGCGTAATGAAATCAATGTATTTTGCACCTTCACCGCCACCATATTTTTTGTGTGGCCATGGTGTTAACTCATCTATTCGTTTATCACCTCCATTATCAATTCCAACAACAATAAAGCCTTTACCAGAAAGTTTTTGAAGACTATCCAGACATTCGTCTATACCCCATTCGCCAGCAAAAGAAGTTTTTTTGTCAAAAAGGTTTTGGCCATCATGCATATAAATAACAGGATATCTCCTTTTTAAATTGGTGTTGTAATCTATTGGGAGACAAATACGGATAATTCTATTTCTGTTTAACTGTGGAATATAGAAACTATCAGCAAGTATTCTTACAGTTGGTAACACACTATTAATAATAATGTTATTTTGCTGAGCTTTTAATAATGATGTAAAAAACAGAAGTATGATGGATAATATAAATTGTTTTTTCATGATCTATTTTAGGTTTGTTTGAGTTGCTTGTGATACTTAAACGAAATCTACAATTCAAAGAATAAGGTCATATTGAATAGCGTTTGGATAATTTAGTATTGCTCAAAAATAAGAGATTTTATGATCCTTTTAGTTAGAGAGTAATATTTGTTTTTTGTTGAATAGTTCAAATGAAATTATTTGCAGGTCATGGTATGTGAACTGAGATTTACTATTTGTACTTTTACAAGTTATTTCTACAAACCTGAATATCGGATATGCGTAAAGAAAAAGATTTTTTGGGAATGATGGATGTACCGGAAGATGCCTTATATGGAATTCACGCTTTACGAGCCTATAAGAACTTTCCAGATACTACACCTTTTCAGAAAGAGTGGTTCCAAGCCATGGGATTAGTAAAACATGCCTGTTATATAACATATTCAGGTTTTAAAAAGGCACTTAATAAAAGTGATATACCAGATAAGCAAAATATCAAACTTATTAATGGTGATGTTATTGATACTCTGCTTTCTGCTTCACTTGAAATAGCTGAAGGTAAATGGTTTGATCAATTTATAGTTCCTGCTATTAGTGGAGGAGCCGGAACGAGTATTAATATGAATATTAATGAGATCATTGCGAATGTAGCATTACTCAAATTAGGTAATATTGCTGGTAGTTATGATATCATTGATCCGGTTGAAGATGCAAATATTTTTCAAAGTACCAATGATGTTGTCCCAACTGCGTTGAAGGTGGCTGTAATGAAGCTTCTTCAACAGCTTGAGACTTCAATCAACTTATTACGACAACAAATCGAAGGTTTAGAAAACAAATATCGTAGTTCTCTGCGACTGGGATATACTCAGATGCAAGAGGCGGTTCCATCTACATGGGGACGATTATTCAGTAATTATAATGATGCATTATCACGTGATTGGTGGCGAGTTTCGAAATGCTTTGAACGTATTAAGTTGGTTAATCTGGGCGGTGGCGCCATCGGAACGGGCATTGGTATACCTCGGTATTTTATTATGGAAGTAGTTTCAAACCTTCAACAACTTACAGGGTTACCGGTTACAAGAAGTGAAAATTTGAGTGATACAACCAGTAACCTGGATAGTTTTGTTGAGATTCATGCAATTATTAAAGCAAATGCTATAAACTTAGAAAAGTTTGCAAATGATTTACGGTTACTTGCAGCAGATATTTCTAAGGATCAAGGCCTGGAAATACCACAAGTTCAGGTTGGTAGCTCTATCATGCCGGGTAAGGTAAATCCTGTGATTCCTGAGTTTATTATAAGTGCTGCACATAAGATATATGCTAATGATCAACTTATTGCGAACCTGAGTGCACAAGGGTGTCTGGAGTTAAATGCATATGTTCCTGTGATTGGTCATGCAATTATAGAAAGTCTTAAATTGCTGATTGGGATGAACAATACTTTCTGCCAGAATTTAATCGGTAGGCTTATAATCAATGAAAAACATTCTTTGAACTTATTGTTTTTTAGTCCTTCAATTACTACAGCTCTCAATCCATTTATTGGTTATCATAAAGCCTCCGAACTTTCTGTTCTCATGAAAAAGGAAAAGATTGATGTCTTTGAGGCGAACCGCCGATTAATGTTGATAGATACAAACTGGTTAACCGAAATAATGAGTCCTCAAAAGCTTACTCAGTTAGGTTATTCTATATATGATCTAACGCAAACACATAATAGTGAATCTGGCTAGACGTATGATCAGTAAGAAGTCCTCTTCTGTTTTTTTGATTCTTTCATCGATTTGATAATCCAGACTGTGACTTTTTTTATTGTTATATTTCATTTTAGAATAGCTTCTAATAGATGAACACGATAGTAAAATTCTTGTTAATTTTGTAAATCAATACTTACGTACTTTGAAAGGAAAAGAATCTAAACCGCATATAGGAATTTTGGGTCGGCGTAATAATGGTAAAAGTTCTCTAATTAATTCATTAGCAGGACAAGAGATTGCAATTGTTTCGGATGTAGCAGGAACGACTACTGATCCTGTAAAAAAATCGATGGAAATAACAGGTCTTGGTCCTGTTATTTTAATTGATACTGCGGGTATTGATGATATTGGGGAGTTGGGTGAAAAGAGAATCAATAAAACGCTGGAAGCGCTTAAGACAATTGATTTGGCCATTTTGGTCATCTGTGATAATGAATTTGGTGACTCCGAGTTGAACCTGATCGAACAGTTTAATGAATTCATTGTACCTTTCTTCGTTGTTCATAATAAAAGTGATTTAAGTAAATCGGATCCCGAATTAGCTGAATTGGTTCGAAAGAATTATTCAACTGAAATTATTGAGTATAATAATATCAATCCTGATAAAGAAAAATTAGTAGTTGCTATTCGGAAATATATGCCCACATCTGCATATAAATCGAATACTTTGGTTGGTGATTTGATCTCTTATGGCGATGTTGTTCTTTTGATCACACCTATTGATATTGAAGCACCAGAGGGGCGATTGATTCTTCCACAAGTTCAGGTAATCAGGGATATTCTTGATAATGATGGAGTAGCCATTGTACTGAAAGAAAGAGAAGTGGATTCATATATCAGGAGGATGGAGCCTAAACCGGCATTGGTGATTACCGACAGCCAGGTGTTTTTAAAAGCAGATGCTTCAATACCTAAGGATATACCATTAACAAGTTTTAGTATCGTTCTAGCCCGTCAAAAAGGAGATTTTGAGCATTATATTCAGGGTACTCCTGAAATTGGAAAACTTAAAAATGGCGATAGAATCTTAATTTTAGAATCGTGTACTCACCATGTGTCATGTGACGATATCGGACGCGTTAAAATTCCTCGCTGGTTAAGTAACTATACAGGGAAAGAACTTATTTTTGATACTGTTTCGGGTTTTGATAGCTTACCTGTTAGCATTCATGATTATGCTCTGGTGATACAATGTGGCGGCTGCGTCTTAACTAAAAAACAGGTTATTTCAAGACTAAAACCTGCAATTGATGCGGGAATCCCTGTAACTAATTATGGTATGGCGATTGCTTACGCTCATGGTATTTTTGAAAGAGCTGTTCGTCCATTTGTAAAGCTAGTTGCTAGTGAAGAGCAATATCTTTAACCACTATACGCTCTTGTAAGACAAAGAAATTGAAATATGAATATTATCGTAACTGGATCGAGTAAAGGAATAGGATTAGAGATCGTAAAATCATTTGCCTCCTATGAAAATAGCAAAGTAATCGCCATTGCGCGAAATGAATTAAGTCTACTCAGATTAAAAGAGGAGTGTAGTGTTTTATTTCCTAACTCAACTATTATTCCAATGCCTTTTGATTTAAGTGTCTCTGCTTTTCGAACAGAACTGCAACCACGTATTCAAAAGTATTTTAGTAAAATAGATATCCTGATTAATAATGCAGGGAAGATGATCAATAAACCTTTTGAGTTATTGACTGAATATGAATTTGATACATTAATGGATGTGAATTTGAAAAGCGCCTTTAAGATGATAAAAGTATGTCTTCCTATGATGCATAAAGGATCACATATCGTTAATATTGGTAGTATGGGTGGTGTTCAGGGTTCTGCAAAGTTTCCGGGACTGTCGTTATATAGCGCCAGTAAGGGCGCATTGGCAATCCTTTCTGAATGTTTAGCTGAAGAGTTAAAGGAAAAGAAAATATCGGTTAATTGTCTTGCCTTGGGGGCGGTTCAGACGGAAATGCTTCAATCAGCTTTTCCAGGATATGTTGCTCCAAATACACCTGAGCAAATGGCATCTTTTATTACTAATTTTGCCATGACTGGAGCTCAGTTTTTTAATGGAAAGATATTACCTGTTTCTATTAGCACTCCTTAGCTTGTTATTGTATTCTTGAACTTAAATATAGAAGGAGGTAAATTATGGATGAAGTTTCTCATCAGGGTTTTGTGGAAAAAGTGGAGGGTGACAGAGCTTCTGTACGTATCGTCTCTGTTTCGGCTTGTTCTGCTTGTAAGTCTAAAGGTGCTTGTTCTATTTCCGACATGAAAGAGAAGATTGTTGATGTTCAGTTAAAAGAGAATCAGCATGTTGAAAAGGGCGAAACTGTTGATGTTGTAATCTCAACCGGACAAGGAAACAGAGCCGTTATTATTGCTTATGGAATTCCGTTTATTATTTTCATGTGTGTATTACTACTTGTAACTTCATGGACAAAAAATGAGTTGTGGGCAGGATTATCTGCTTTACTAAGTATAGGAGTTTATTTTCTAGTTCTTCATATTTTTAGGCATAAATTTGAAAAAAAGTTTTTATTCCATCTTAAATAATATTAAGTCCTTATTTATTTAAAACCCTGATCTTCTATTTTATAATGAATGAAGTGATCCCGTTATTCTTAACTAGAAAAGCGGGATTACTTTTTTAGTCTAAAAATGATTATAATATATTGACAATGATTTTGAATTGTTTGTTAATCTATTAACAAACAATAATTTATGTGTAATTTATAGTAATTCTAAAATAACAGTGTAACTTAGTGTTTATCAGTATTATGTAGTGATAAAATTGCGTCTGTAGATAATTGATATTAGGTAAGTAGCAGTATATCAGTGGTGTAGTGTATTGATTTTTTGTTTTAAAAAATTCGGCCTCCCAAAAATTTGTTTCTACATTTGCCAACCCAAATCAATTCAATGTATAATATACAGCAATAATCCAAAAAAAGGAAGTAACTGTGAATTCAACAATTTTAATTGCCGTTTTGGCTATTTGTGGTATCGGTTTAGCTGCTGCCATTATTCTTTACATCGTTGCCCAAAAGTTCAAGGTAATTGAAGATCCACGCATAGAAGAAGTAGTGGAACTTTTACCTGGAGCCCATTGTGGTGGATGTGGTTTCCCTGGATGTCGTGCTCTAGCAGAAACGATTGTGAAGAGGGAATCTCTGGAAAATCTAAATTGTCCGGTTGGTGGCAAAGAGGCCATGGCTCAAATTGCCAAGATACTAGGACTGGAAGCAAATGAAGTTGAACCAAAAATTGCAGTAGTGCGATGCGCTGGTTCAAAAAGTAACGCCCCCCATAAAAGTTCATATGATGGTGCATCTAGTTGTGCTTTTGCACAGATGCTTTATGTAGGTGAAAGTGGTTGCCCTTATGGCTGTTTAGGACTAGGCGATTGTGTGGTTTCTTGCCAATTTGATGCGATGTCGATAGATGAAGAAACCGGATTACCTATTATTAATGGTGATAAATGTGTTTCATGTGGTGCTTGTGTGAAAGCATGTCCACGACAGATTATTGAAATCCGTTATAAAGGTAAGAAAGACCGTCGCATTTATGTTTCATGTGTAAATAAGGAGAAAGGTGGTCCAGCACGTAAAAATTGTTCTGTAGCTTGTATCGGTTGCGGAAAATGTGCAAAGGTTTGTCCTTTTGATGCAATTACACTTGAAAACAATCTTGCATACATTGATTTTACCAAATGTAAACTTTGTAGAAAGTGTGTTAACGAATGTCCAACAAACGCAATTAGCGAACTCAACTTTCCACCTGCAAAAGAGAAACCTAATGAGGTTGCTACAGCTGAAGCGTAACAATTGGAAAACCTATAATATTTTTGAATAAATGGCTATAAAAGGAGGACAATCGATTGAAAACCTTTAAGATAGGAGGGGTTCACCCTGAAGAAAACAAGACATCAGCAAACCAGCCCATTAAGGTTGTTCCTGTGTCAAAAATTGTATTTATCCCTGTATCTCAACATTTAGGTAATCCTGCCAAACCCTTGGTTGAAAAAGGAGAAATTGTTAAAACAGGTCAGCTCATTGCAAAGGGCGATGGATTTATTTCTGCAAATGTTCATTCTTCTGTTTCAGGTAAGGTTTTAAAAGTAGAAGAAGTAATAGATTATTGTGGAATTCGTCGTCAATCTATTGTTATTGAAACAACAGAAGATGTTTGGGATGAGTCAATAGATACATCAACACAATTGATCACTGAATGTACGCTTAACTCAGATGCTATTATTGAGAAGATTAATGAAAAAGGAATTGTGGGGTTAGGTGGTGCTACTTTTCCATCGTATGTAAAATACAAAATACCTGAAGGTAAAAAGCCTGAAGTACTCATTATTAATGGTGTTGAGTGTGAGCCATATCTGACCGCTGACCATCGGTTAATGTTGGAAAAGAGCCGTGAAATCATGGTGGGAATTACCATTTTAATGAAGGGATTAAAAGTTAATAAGGCCATGATTGGGATTGAAAATAATAAACCCGATGCCATTGCTAAATTGAGTTCGTTAACCTCTGAATTTCCGGGTATTTCTGTTCATGCCTTAAAAGTTAAATATCCGCAAGGTGCTGAAAAACAATTGATAAAAGCACTTATAAATAGGGAAGTTCCTTCAGGTAAATTGCCAATGGAGGTGGGTTGCGTGGTTCAGAATGTTGGAACTGCTTTTGCTGTCTATGAAGCTATTCAAAAGAATAAACCACTTTTTGAGCGTGTAGTTACTGTTAGCGGTAAAGCGTTATCAAAACCCTCAAATTTATTGGTTCGTGTTGGAACACCAATTATTGATCTGATTGACATAGCAGGTGGAATACCTGAAGATACCGGTAAAATTATTATTGGCGGTCCTATGATGGGCAGAGCAGCTTCGGTTGTTGATGCTCCAATTACAAAGGCTACTTCTGGTATTTTGGTTATGACTAAAAAAGAAAGTAAGCGCATTGCTCCCGTTTCTTGTATTCGTTGTGGTAAATGTATAACAGTATGTCCAATGGGGCTTGAGCCTTATCTTCTGGCTAAACTTTCAGAAGCTCAAATGTGGGAAGAAGCAGAAGACGATCGTATTATGGATTGCATGGAATGTGGTTCTTGTCAGTTTACATGTCCTTCCGCACGTCCTCTAGTCGATTACATGCGTGTTGGAAAAAACAAAGTAGGACAAATCATTAGAAACAGAAAAAATTAAACTATGAATTTGATTACAGTATCGGGGTCTCCTCACCTTCATGGAGATCAATCGGTGAAAAAGATTATGTGGGGAGTTGTTATTGCCATGCTTCCTGCCTTTTTCGTTTCAGTTTGGTATTTTGGTATTCCGGCGCTACTCACAATTCTTGTAGCTATTGTTACTTGTTTGGTTGCAGAATATCTAATGAAACGATATATTCTGCATGAAGAAGCATCGCTTAGTGATGGCTCAGCAGTGATTACCGGAATGCTTTTGGCTTTTAATGTACCAAGTAGTCTTCCCTGGTGGCAAACAGCATTAGGAGCTATCTTTGCTATAGGTGTTGCAAAAATCGCTTTTGGTGGATTAGGCAAAAACCTTTTTAATCCTGCATTGGTTGGTCGTGTATTTTTATTAGTTTCTTTTCCTGTTAATATGACCAATTGGCCTATTCCTACTCCTAACCATTGGGTTTTAGTTGATGCTATTTCGGGTCCAACTGCTTTAGGATCCTTAAAAGAGAGTTTAGCGAAAGGTGAGATGATTGACAAAATTAGTACTACACTACCTTCATATCAAAACATGTTTATGGGACAGATTGGAGGGTCTCTTGGTGAAGTTTCTGCTATTGCAATTCTTCTTGGCGGTATTTATCTGCTCTATCGTCGTATTATTACCTGGCATATTCCAGTCTCCTATCTACTTACTGTTTTTGTATTTACCGGGATAATGTATTTGGTTGATCCGGGTCACTATATTGATCCAGTTTTTCATATACTTGCTGGTGGTTTGATGTTAGGTGCCTTTTTTATGGCAACAGATATGGTTACTTCACCTATGACTTATAAAGGGATGTTGGTGTTTGGCTTTGGTTGTGGTGTCCTCACTGTCTTAATTCGTTTATGGGGTGTTTATCCTGAAGGCGTATCATTTGCCATTCTTATTATGAATGCTACTGTACCATTAATAAATAAAGGTTTTAAGCCTAAAAAGTTTGGGGAGGTTAGAAATGGCTAAGATGGAATCTACACTTAAGAATATGGTGCTATCACTGACATTGATTTCAATGGCGATGGTGGCCGGGCTAGGATTTGTTTATGAGCTTACAAAAGATACAATCGCTAAGGCTGAAAAACAAAAGGAAGTATCAGCAGTAAAAGATGTATTGCCTTCGTTTGATAATAATCCTATTGCAGAGATGAAAGAAATTGATGGCTTAACATTCTATCCGGCAAAAAAGAATGGACAGAGCGTAGGTTGTGCTGTTAAAACATTTACGAATAAAGCTTTTAGTGGGCGATTTGATCTAATGGTTGGTTTTCTGGCTGACGGTACTATAAAAACCATCGTAGTTTTGGAACAAAAAGAGACACCCGGATTAGGTGCTAAAATGACTGAGCCTAAGTTTAAAGATCAGTTTAATGGTAAAAATCCAGCACTGTTTCCTTTAATGGTAAAGAAAGATGGTGGAAAAGTTGATGCAATTTCAGCAGCTACTATTAGTTCCAGAGCCTTTTGTGATGGCGTTCAAAAAGCTTATAATTTATATATGAAAAACTTTGTTCATTCAACTTCAGGTGAAGCTAATAAATCTGATTCATCAGCTGTGAAAGGAGGTCTTCATGAGTAATTTTAAAGTATTCACAAACGGAATTATAAAAGAAAATCCTACGTTTGTGATGGTTTTAGGAACTTGTCCGGTTCTTGCAATCACAACAACCGGTTTTAATGGTGTTGGGATGGGATTAGCAACAGCGTTTGTTCTTGTTCTGTCAAATATTATCATTTCGGTTCTTAAAAACTATATACCGGATAAGGTTCGTATTGCTGTATTTATTACAATCATTGCAACTTGTGTTAGTGTGGTTGAGCTATTGATGAAGGCTTATACACCAGAGCTTTATAAATCATTGGGGATCTTTATTCCATTGATTGTAGTTAACTGTCTGGTCCTAGGTAGAGCAGAAGCATTTGCTCAAAAGAGAGGTGTTTGGGCTTCTGCACTTGATGGTTTGGGTATGGGATTAGGGTTTACATTAGCATTAACCCTGATTAGTATTGTTCGCGAAATTTTGGGTAATGGATCTATATTTGGCTTTCCCTTTTTACCTGCTGAAGCAGATAAGATTTTACTGTTTATTTTGCCTCCGGGCGCATTCTTAACATATGGACTTTTGTTCGCAATAATGAATGCACTTAAAAGAAAAGCTAACATTTAATTCGATTCAACAATGGACTATATTAAGATAATTATCATTGCGATTATTGTTAACAATATCATATTATCGCAGTTTTTGGGGATCTGTTCTTTTCTCGGGGTTACCGGTAAAGTTTCAACAGCTATTGGAATGGGTGCTGCCGTTACCTTTGTTATTGCAATGGGTAATGCTATTACCTACTTAATTCAAACATTTATTCTGGTTCCTTATCATATAGAGTTTCTGCAAACAATCACCTTTATTTTTGTAGTTGCATTTCTGGTTCAGATTGTAGAGATTATTGTTAAGAAGTCTATGCCTCCATTGTATCAGGCGTTAGGTATTTATCTTCCTTTGATTACTACAAATTGCGCTACATTGGCAGTTGCACTGTTAGCAGTTCAGAAAAGCTTCACATTAGTCGAAAGTGTAATCTTTGCATCTGCTACAGGTGTTGGATATACATTGGCGCTTGTTTTAATGGCCGGTATACGCGAACAGATGGAGATAAATGGTTATCCAAAAGGAATGAAAGGCTTTCCTATGACATTGGTCATTGGGAGTCTTTTAGCATTAGCCTTTATGGGATTCTCGGGATTGGTAAAATAAGACTATTCTATTTAATATTTAAAAGAGGCCGGAGTGTAATACTTTCGGCCTCTTTTACAATTTTATAAACCATATTTTGTCCAGTCGACATTTCGCATGTCACCTGTTTTTTCAAAACAAAGATGCATCCCAAATGCTGATGCTAATGCTACAGGTGTATGTGAATCAACTCCTGCATGGTTGATATAGTCTCGTAGAATACCACGATATTCAGGATGGACACAATTGTTTAAGATCTCTTCTGCTTTTGCTTTTGGAGATTTCGATCTCAAGTCAGCTACCCCTTGTTCTGTTATCAATACCTGCACAGAGTGCTCGCTATGATCAGTGTGTGTCGCCATAGGTACAAATGCACTAATCTTTCCGCCCTTGGCGACAGAAGGACAAGTAAATATAGAGATGTAAGCGTTACGGGTGAAGTCACCTGATCCCCCAATACCATTCATCATCTTGCTCCCCATGACTTGTGTGCTGTTTACATTTCCATATAAATCTGCCTCTAATGCTGTATTAATAGATATAATACCCAAACGACGTGCAACCTCAGGGCTATTACTAATCTCTTGTGGACGTAGTATTAATCGGTTACGAAAGAATTCAAGATTCTCATAAACAGTTTTCAAAACATTAGGAGAAACAGTTAATGAACAGCCACTTGCAAAACTGATTCTGCCTTCTTGCATCAGACTGATCACAGAGTCTTGAATAACTTCAGTATACATTTCAAACTGAGGAATATTCTTATTTACCCCCAATGCTCCTAATACTGCATTTGCAATATTACCTACACCACTTTGTATTGGAAGAAAAGAAGAAGGAATTCTGCCTTTTCTCATTTCATTGGCAAGGAATTCTGCAACATTCTGGCCAATCTTGTCGGTTACCTCGTCAGTCTTCGAAAACCCTTTCACCTCATCTGGAAGATTGGTTTCTACTATCCCAACTATTTTAGATGGATCTACTTTAATTACTTCAACTCCTGCTCTATCTGAAGGTTTATAAATCGGAATTTCTCTTCTGAAAGGTGGGTCTTGTTGGATATGAATGTCATGAATTCCGCGTAGACTCTTAGGGTGATAATGGTTAAGTTCGATGATAATTCTATCGGCTACTTTACAAATCGTTGGAGAGATACCCACTCCGGTAGTCAGAACAATCTCACCATTTTCATTTACATCACATGCTTCAATGATAGCCCAGTTAATTTTTCCAAGAAAACCATACCGAATGCTAGGTCCTACAGATGATAAATGAGTATCGAAATATTCCGCTTTTCCTGCGTTAATTAAGTCCCTTAAGTCTTTGTTAGACTGATAGGGGGTGCGAAATAATACTGCCTCTGCACGCGCTAAAGCGCCATCGAGAGAATCACCGGTTGAAGCACCTGTAATAACTCCAACCTTGAAAGGTTTGTTGTTTGCATGTTCGTTTTTTGCGCGTTCGGCAATAGCCAACGGAATTGCTTTAACTGAACCTGCCGGAGTAAAACCACTAAAACCTATTACATCATTATTATTAATGTAGCTAGCAGCTTCTTCGGCTGAGATGAATCGAATCGCCATAATGCTATTCTTTTAGGATATGGAAATAATTATCGTACTCAATATGAGCCCGAAAAAATAAGGTGCAAAGGTACTGTTTTCTTACAAATCGTATTTTATTTTCAAGAAAAGAAATTAACTTTGTGGTTACGAATGGAAAGGAGAGACGTATTATGAAAATCAACATCCGTGATCTGAGAGAGTCAAATGAATTCCTGAATATATTACTGGATAATGTAAATTCTGCAATATTCTTAATTGATCCTACAATTCGTATAACTAGTATAAATGATGCTTTTACAAGTGTCTTTCAAAACGATCGTTCTAATATACTTGGAGAACTTTGCGGAAATGCCTTAGGGTGTTCTTATTCTGTAGAGGAGGGGAAAAATTGTGGAGAAACCTCCAATTGTAATAAATGTGAATTCAGAGAATCACTACTCGGTGCTTTCATGCAAAATATACCCGTTGATCGTCAATCACTCACTCGCGAGTATTATATACGAGGGGTCAAAACAACCAAATATTTACAATACAGTACAAGGCTTATTAAATTTAATGGTCAGGAAATGGCCTTGGTTATTGTTGACGATATTACAAGTCTTGAAGAACAACGATTGGTTTTAGCTAAACAGAACGAAATGCTTACCGATTTAAATGAACAGAAGAATTTGTTTTTAGGTATGGCAGCCCATGATCTTCGTAATCCAATTGCATCGATTAAGGGCTTATCCGAGTTGATGCTTGAGATACATGAGACATTAAAACCTGAAGAGACAATTGAATTTTTACAAATGATGAATTCAGCTAGCGTTCATAGTCTTCAGTTAATTAATGATCTACTTACGATTTCGAAAATTGAAGCTGGAAAACTTGACTTAAAAAGAGAGAAAGTTAACTATGTTGCTTTTCTAAAGGGAATATTAAAAGTAAATCAATTCTTTGCAAGAAATAAGCAAATGACACTTTATCTTCATGTTGATGAGAAAATCCCACAAATTGATATTGATAAGGATAAAATAGGGCAGGTGGTTGATAATCTGATTAGTAATGCCATAAAATATTCTTTTCAGGGAACAAACATTAATATTGTAGTTGAATTTAAAAACAATCAGGTAATAACTCATATTATAGATCAGGGTCAAGGTATTCCCCAAAACGAATTACCTTTGATCTTTCAGGAATTTCAGAAAACATCAGTCAGGTCTACTGGAGGAGAATCGAGCACAGGTCTTGGACTGGCTATTGCAAAAAAAATTGTTGAACGGCATGGTGGTAAAATTTCGGTTCATAGTGAAGTAGGGAAAGGATCTGATTTCTTCTTTTCTATACCTGCAGAATTACAATTTGAAAATCAAATTCATTCATAAATAAGTATATCGTGGATTCAAATCTTCTTCTAAAAGAGTTTTACCAGCGCTTTGGTAATGAAAATGTTAAACCAGAGCTATATTTTGCTCCGGGACGTGTGAACCTTATTGGTGAGCATACTGATTATAATGGTGGATATGTATTGCCTTGCGCAATAAGTTATGGTACCTATCTTTTTGTACGTAGAATTAGCGAACCAGTAGTTCGTTTTGCTACTACAAATTTTGAGTTTAAGGCAGAGATTCCTCTCTCAGAGCTAAGTATTAAACAACCTGATAAATGGATCAATTATCCACTTGCAGTAATGGATCAGTTTACCAAGCTGAACGTTAAAATAGAAGGTATGGAAATGCTTTATTCTGGCAATATTCCTAATGGCGCCGGTCTTTCTTCTTCGGCATCTATTGAAATGGCAACAGCAGTTGCTATTAGCCATCTTTATAATGTTGATATATCGATGGTCGAAATGGCCAAATTATCACGCAGAGCAGAAAACGAGTTCGTTGGGATGAATTGTGGCATTATGGATATGTTCGCCATTGGAATGGGTAAAAAAAATGGTGCACTATTCCTGAACTGCCGTACTTATGAATACAATGTAGTATCTGCAAATGTTGCAGGTTATACACTTGTTATTATGAATACTAATAAACGTAGAGGTTTAACTGATTCCAAATATAATGAACGAGTAGCTGAATGTCAGGCTGCACTAAAGGCATTGAGTGTAGATAGACCATTAGTTGATCTTTCTGACTTGACTTTACCTGAATTTGAATCATTACAACATTTGATTACTGATGAAGTAGTTCGTAAACGCGCATACCATGTTATTAGTGAAAATGCAAGAGTACTAGCTGCCGTTGATGCATTAAAAGAGAATAGAATTCCTGAATTCGGTCAATTAATGAATGCTTCTCACGATTCATTACGCGATAATTATGAAGTAACCGGTTTTGAATTGGATACGATTGTTGACGAAGCGCGTAATATAAATGGCGTTATCGGTGCTCGTATGACAGGTGCAGGTTTTGGCGGTTGCGCCATTGCTTTGGTGAAATCAGAAAAAGTGAGTGAATTTTGTAGTACTGTTGGTGCAAATTATGAAGAGAAAACAGGACTAAAACCAGATTTCTATATAGCAGAAATTGGTGATGGTGCCCGTAAATTATAATTAGATATCTTTTAAAATTTTGTGGAGCAGACTGTTAATCAGTTCTGCTCCATTTTGTTTTTTTTGGTATAAATTTGTTTATGTTAAAATATTAAAATGACCTTTTTCTTTCCTTTTTTTACACCTTTCTTTAAGAAATTATAGCTACTTTTGCAGCTGAAAATACATTTCACTATCAAAATGGACGAAGGACCTGATTTATACTTTTTAATTAACCACCGATAGGGGGGCAGGATTCTTTTGATTCCATTTTCCTCCTATAGTAAAAAAGGAGGATGCATGATGACTGCAATCACTACATTTTATTTAAGCCGTGTTTTAGGCTTGAAAGTGTATGCCACGGATGGGCAGTACCTGGGTAAACTTACAGATCTTTTTATTCAAGCCGGTTCAGAGGGACAAGTTAGTGGCGAGCCACATCGTCCCAGAGTAGCTGTAGCTAGTACTAAAAAGAACGGCATTTCGACATGTTTCGATTTTAGCTATTTTACGGTTACCAAAAGTAATAATAGATACTCAATAAGCTGTTCTGATACTAAAGTTATATCTGAAGAGACCTCTTACGATTTCTTGCCGCTAAAGGAGCATGTGCTTGATAAGCAAATTGTAGATTTGAATGGTCGTAAATTAGTTCGGGTAAATGATATACGTTTAGTTTCAGTGACTGATGGAACTTATGCAGTTGCAGTTGATGTGGGCACAGAGGGTTTATTACGACGTATTGGAATTGTTAAGCCATTAAAAAGTTTCTTTTCTGTATTTAATGTTTCTATTCCTGCAAAGTTTATTCTTTGGGATGATGTAGAAGCTGTAGATTATTCTAACTTTCATATTAAATTAGGAAAAACCCTTAAAAAACTCAATACACTACATCCTTCTGATATGGCCGATATCATTGAAGAAATGGGTAAGAGCAGTCGTGCTCATTTCTTTAGTAATATGGATGAGGAGCTAGCAGCTGATGTATTGGAAGAGATTGAACCTAAAATGCAGGTCGATATTATTGAAAACCTTCCTCTCGAAAAGGCTGCCGACCTTCTTGAAAAAATGCCTGCCAATGAGGCTGCCGATATCCTTGACATGCTCGAAGATGATAAAGCAGAACTTTTACTTCGAGAAATGGAAACCGAGACTTCTGAAGATGTTAGAGAGTTACTCGAATATGAAGATAAAGAGGTGGGGAGTCTTATGAATACAGATTTTCTTTCTTTTCTTGAAACAGATACCGTGGATACTGCCCTGCAAATCATCCGAACACAGAAACCTGAATATGAAGTTCTTTATAATCTGTTTATCGTTAATAAGGTAGGAAAATTGATCGCCACACTCTCCCTACGAGATCTTGTTATCTCTGAACCTGATACTAAGTTATCTTCAATTATGAAAAAGAAGCTAAATCATGTTTATGATCACGACCCGCTTGATATTTTGGCTGAAATAGTTTCAAAGTATAATTTACTGGCTGTTCCTGTAGTAAATGATAATCATGAATTGATGGGAATGGTGGTAATTGACGACATCGTGGAAGATTTAATGGGTAAAAGAAGAACAAAATAATTTTAGGGAGAAGCGTTTATGGTAGGTATCAAATCAGCACGTAAAAATATATTCAGAAATATTGCAATTTTCTTTGCTATTCTTGGGCCAGGAATTATTACCGGGAGTGTAGATAATGACGCAGGTGGTATCACCACCTATTCAGTTGCCGGTGCTTTATATGGTTATAAATTGCTTTGGACACTTATTCCTGCATTTATCGTTTTAATTGTCATCCAAGAGATGAATGCACGAATGGGGATTGTTACCGGAAAAGGACTCGCTGATCTTATTCGTGAGAATGCCGGTGTTAAGGTTACCTTTTTTATTTTTGTAGGGCTATTGTTAGCCGATATTGGAAATACAACTACTGAATTTGCTGGTGTAGCAGGTTCCATGGAAGTTTTTAGTGTAAGTAAATATATTTCAGTCCCCATTGTGGGTGTGTTAGTATGGATATTAGTTGTAAAAGGCACATATAAAGTAGCTGAACGAATATTTTTAGTCTTTAGCGTTGCACTTTTAATGTATGTTATATCAGCACTGATGGGGCATCCACATTGGACGGAAATAGGTCACTCTATTGCTCATCCTCATATGGAGTATAATAGTAAATATCTGATGATGGTGATTGGAATCATCGGTACTACAATTGCTCCCTGGATGCAATTTTACATGCAAAGCTCTGTGATTGAGAAAGGGCTGAAAATGAAGGACTATAAATATACTATTGTCGATATTGTTGTAGGGTGTATCGCTACAGTGGTTGTTGCTTTTTTTATCATCATTGCTTGTGCATCAACGCTTAATGTTCACGGTGCTACTATTAATGAAGCTAAGGATGCTGCTTTAGCACTAAAACCACTTGCAGGCAATCTCTCATCAGCTGTATTTGCTTTTGGCCTATTTGTTGCATCTGTTTTCTCAGCTACGATTCTTCCATTGGCTACTGCATTTTATGTATGTGAAGCATTTGGTTTTGAAGCTGGTATTGATAAAAAATGGGATGAAGCTCCAGAGTTTTATTGGCTTTATACTGGTATCCTTATTAGTTCAGCATTAATTATCTTAATACCGAATGCTCCATTGATTCAAATAACCTTATGGTCGCAAGTCTTAAATGGAATGCTGTTACCTGTGGTATTGGTTTGTATGATTTTAATTGTAAATAATAAGAAAATAATGGGTCAGCATATAAATAAACCCATTAATAACATTATTGGTTGGACAACAATTGTTATTCTGGTAGCATTATCAGGTTTATTGATGTTCTTGCCATTATTTTCTTAATCTTCTTTTATTGAATTGATAGTCGCATAAAGCTTCAGCTTTTTGCGACTATTTTATTTCTATTTTATAACATCAATACCGGCCTTTTTTTCATATATTTCAATATAAAGTTGTCTCAAAATCATTTATATTGTTATCTTTAAAATCTTAAATTTTGTAAAATCTATTCTAACTTAACTAGATAATTTTATGAATTCTGTTTTGTTTAAACATAACTCAGCCCGAAAACTCTTTTTAGTTTTTGTCGCACTTTCCATTCTGATGGCAATAGGTAGTTATGTGATATTTTTTACACAGAAAAATAGAATTACGATAGAAAAGCAGAATGAACTGGCTACAATAAGCCATTTCAAAGTACAACAAATTGTTAGTTGGCGAAGTGAACGATTAGGTAATGCAGAAAGTGTTTTTCATAATCAGAGTTTCATTAATGATGTAAAAGATTTTTCTTTCGGAATAGATAAAAATGAGAATTTATATAAAATTTCATCGTGGATTAGAGCTATAAAGAGAATTTATCATTATTCTTCTATTTTATTGTTAGACAAGAATGAAAAAGTGATCTTCAAAACAGAAAATGCGGAACTAATCGGTCCAACTGGGCAAGGCATGATTAAAAAGGTATTAGAGTTAAAGAAGCCATTGCTATCTGATTTGCATAAAACAAAATCTGGAGGAATTCATATTGATTTAATCATCCCTTTGTATACTAATTGTGAAAAAAAAATAGGTTTGTGTGGTATCTTATTTTATCGCATAGACCCTAATCAATTTCTGTTTCCGTTGATTCAAACATGGCCTACACTCAGTAAATCTGGTGAAACGGCTCTTGTTCGTAAAGAAGGGAATAATGTTTTGTTTTTAAATGAATTAAGAAATAAAAAAAATACGGCTCTTAATTTCTATATGCCGTTGTCTAATATTAAGCTTCCTACGGTTGGAGCGGTTCTTGATGCTTCAGGAAACTTTGACGGTATAGATTATCGAGGCATAAAAGTAATGATGAATATTCAAAAGATTCCTGATTCCTCTTGGTATATTATTGCAAAAGTAGATAACGACGAAATATTTGAACCTATTCGGAGACAAACTTTTTGGATTTTATTTTTTACTACCGGCCTTATTTTATTAACAGGAATCATTGTTTTTGTCATATGGAAACTGCATATCTCAAATTCAGAAAGAGAAAAGTTATTATTAGTTAAACATTTTGATTATTTGGTAAAATATGCAAATGATATTATTGTATTAAGTGATTTAAAAGGAAATATTATTGAGGTTAACGATAAAGCTGTAGTTGCATATGGATTTACAAGAGACGAAATATTAAAAATCAATTTCAGATATCTAAGAGCGCCTCATTTACCTTACACATTTAATCAAAAGGTTGATGAAATAGCAAACAATGAGGGATTAGTTTTTGAATCGGTGCATATCAGGAAAGACGGTATATTGTTTCCGGTAGAGGTAAGTGGACGGATTATAGAAGTAGACGGAGAAAAATATATACAGGCAATTATTCGTGATATTACAGAAAGAAAGCAGATTGAGCAAGCACTTCGTGAAAGTGAAGAACTATATAAGAAGTTGGTTAATTCTATTCCTGATATCATTTTTCGTTGCGACTTAAATGGAAATATTCTCTTTGTGAACGACTCAAATGTTCAAGTCTATGGATTTGAAGATAAAAAGGAGTTACTGGGAAAAAATATATTCTCGTTTATTGCTCCTGAAGATCTTGAAAAAGCAGTTACTAATTCTAAGTTAATGTATCAACAATACCTTGGTCCGGTTGAATACAAAATAATGATGAAGGATGGTAAAATAGCTGATTTTGAAATTAATGGTGATGTGTTACTTAGTAAGGACGGCACACCGTATGGAATGGTCTTTTTACTAAGAGACATAACTGAACGGAAAAATTTTGAAATATCATTACGCATTGCTAAAGAGATGGCGGAAGAGAGCGATCGCTTAAAAACCGCATTCCTTGCTAATATGTCACATGAAATTAGAACACCAATGAATGGTATATTGGGCTTTTCAGAGCTATTGAATGATGATTCTTTAGCGCATGAAGAAAGACAAAAGTATATAAACGTAATCAGTGAAAATAGTCGACACCTTTTAGGTGTTATAAATGATATCATAGATATTTCCAAAATAGATAGTAATCAGTTGTTGATTAATACTGTACCCTTTAATTTAAATAAATTAATGGATGACGTGTTTATCATCTACCAGAATGAAAAGATAATTCGACATAAAGAGCATTTAAATATCGTGATGAATAAATCTTTGTCTGACGAAAATAGTTTAATAATCTCAGATGATATTCGATTGCGACAAATTCTATATAATCTTCTTGGGAATGCACTGAAGTTTACTAACGAGGGATTTATTAAGTTAGAGTATGTTCTAAAAGTTGACAAGCTTCAGTTTATGGTACAGGATACCGGGAAAGGTATTTCTAAAAATAGACAGTCTATCGTATTTGAGCGTTTTAGACAAGAGGAAGAGACTTATACACGTTATTTTGGTGGAAGTGGTTTAGGTCTGAGTATCTCGAAGGGTTTAGCTGAATTATTGGGTGGTCGGATTTGGATGGAATCTGAGGAGGGTACGGGTACTATCTTTTACTTTACCATAGATTATAAACCATTTAAAGATGAGCAAGAACTCCTAACTTAAAGATTTTTTATAAATTCATAATTTTATTTTAAGGTTGCAATAATTGAATTTTTAATGACAAAAGAGTTAAATAATCATCTTTCTACAGAAGCAACAGGATTTAAAAATATTTTTCGTTCACTCAAATATAGAAATTATCGTCTCTTTTTCTGTGGTCAGAGTATCTCGTTAATTGGAACATGGATTCAACGAATAGCAGTTCCCTGGTTAGTTTATGATTTGACTGGTTCAGTATTTTTATTGGGAGTAGTGGGCTTTGCTGGTCAGATTCCCACTTTTTTATTAGCTCCTTTTGCTGGTGTATTGATTGACCGTTGGAATCGTTATATCATATTGATAATTACTCAGATTCTGGCAATGATTCAATCACTTATATTGGCATTTCTTGTTATTGATAAATCAATCGAAGTTTGGGAAATTATACTACTGAGTATATTTCTGGGTTGTATTAATGCTTTTGATATGCCGGCCCGACAATCATTTGTTGTAGATATGATCGAAAAAAAGGAGGATCTGGGAAACGCAATTGCCTTAAACTCTTCTATGGTAAACGGGGCGCGATTAATTGGCCCTTCTCTGGCGGGTATTTTAATTTCTATTACTGGTGAAGGAACATGTTTCCTTTTGAATGGAATAAGCTATGTTTTCGTTATTATATTTCTATTAATGATGCGAATAGCTCCACGAAAAGTAGTCGTACAAACTACTCAGGTTTTACAAGGAATAAAAGATGGATATAATTATACTTTTGGGTTTGGACCCATCAGATACATAATACTATTACTTGCATTGGTCAGTTTAATGTGAATGCCATATACGGTTCTCATGCCGGTTTTTGCAAAGACAATTCTTCATGGAGGCTCTCACACTTTTGGCTTTTTAATGGGTGCTTCGGGTATAGGTGCTCTCATTGGGGCCATTTATATGGCATCCAGAAAAAGTGTTTTGGGGCTGATTAAAATGGTTCCGCTATTTGCGGCTGTTTTTGGTCTTGGGCTTATTCTATTTTCCTTTTCTCATCTTTTTTTGATATCAATGGCTTTGATGGTTGTAATCGGTCTTGGAATGTTAATGCAAATGACCTCGAGTAACACCATTCTGCAAACGATAGTTGATGATGATAAGCGGGGCAGGGTTATGAGTTTTTATACAATGGCATTTATGGGTACGGCTCCTTTTGGTAGTTTATTGGCTGGTATGTTGGCAAGTAAAATAGGCGTAGCGAATACAATAATGATTGGAGGAGCATCTTGTATTTTAGGTGCAATAGTCTTTGCTAAAGAACTTCCTAAACTAAAAAAGATGATTCGCCCTATTTATATCAGATTGGGTATCCTCAAAAATTAAACAAATAATTTTCTATTCTCCTTCATATAGTTATACTAAAATCAGCGTATTCTTTTAGTGTTATTATTCTACATTATGTTCATCAGAATGGACCTGAAATTATATGAATATTTAAGAAGCGAAAAGTCTTATTTGGCATATATTTTGGTTATTTTATCAATGTTTTTAAATGTAACTGACTATGGTAATTGTCTGAAAATGAATTGGATATGCTGATGACTTAACGGTGGCTTATCAATATTTCAGAATGGATAATTGAAGGGAAAAGAAATATTTTTAGTCAGAAGTATAAGAAATTTAAACAATCAGGATCTACAGGGTCTACAAAATCTTAAAAATTAAAAGAAAAGTGAAATTTACTAACTAATTGAATGGAGGAACTAAAAAATGAAAGCACGAATTAAATTTCACCACTGGTTTGTTTTACTACTGATTGGATGTGGAATTGTTGTTTTACAAAGCTGTGTAGTTTATAACTACCCACCACCAGCATTGGTTAAGGTCCCCGAGATCATTCAGATGTCCAAGGATGGTCTTACTTCTAAGGATATTATTCAAAAGATCAAGGACTCTCACACAGCTTACTCATTGAAAGCTGATCAATTAGCAAAACTCCAAAAGCAAGGGGTGTCTGATAGTGTTATCAATTATATGGAGCAAACTCATTTTAGGGCTTTAATGCATAAAGCTGAAACTGAAACTCCATCTTATTGGTGGCCAGGTTGGTATGGATATAATTTTGGATATCCTTATTTTGGATATTCTGGATTATATTTAAGCTATAATTGGAATAGGCCGGCTTATTATTATGGTGGAGGAGGGTACTATATAAGACATGGCGGCGGTGGACATCGTCGTTAATTTTTAAGTGATACAAATCAAAATGTCGTAATTGATGAAAGCAAAAGAGGCGGAGTAATTATCCGCCTCTTTTATTTTAGAAATTTAAATAGTTATTAATAGCCAAATACATCTTCAAGCTTTAGTTCAGTGATAGGACCATAGCTTTCAAGTACTTTCTTGTCAAGTTTCTTAACATCTCCAAGTACAAGGATATTGAACTTCTTATTCTTGAGATACGTTTCCCCAAAATTCTTCAGATCCGTAAAGGTCACTTTGGGTGCTTGTTCAAATACATCTTTGCGGATATCATTTTTGTATCCCATTTTTCTTGCTTCAAGATAGTTTCCGATTAAACTTGTTTTCGTAATTCTTTCGGTTCTTATTTTATTCAATAATCCATTGCGGGCTGCATCAAAATTCTTCTCAGCTTCAGGCATATTATTAAATAATTCGAAAAGTGCTTTCATAGCTTCTGGAAGCTTATCACTTTGCGTTCCGATATAACTACTGATATAGTTATTTTCTTCAGGATATTCAGGCGTTGTATATAAAGCTGACGAGGAATAGGCTAATGCTTTAGCTTCGCGGATTTCCTGGAATACAATAGAGTTCATTCCTGCTCCAAAATACTCATTAAACATTCTGATAATGGGTATTTCAGTTTTATTGAAAGGAACAGATTTAGATAACATAACAATCTCCGCCTGTTTCATGTCGTAATTAACCATGAATACTTTATTCTGGTCAGTGTTTAACATAGGATATTTGATACGAGCAGGAACGGGTTTCAAAGTTGTTGGTACACGATGAAGCGTATTGATCGAAGAGGTTAGCTCTGCCGGAGTTTGACTTCCATAAAAGATCACTTCGTGTTTAAAGCTGTTAAGTCCTTTAATCATCTTAACCAGATCCGTAGCTTTTAAAGCCTTGAGTTCAGTCTCACTTAATATGTTGGTAACAGGATTTTTAGCACCATATCTGCCATACATTCTCATGGCTCTTAATATACTCCCTTTGTTCAGTTTGTCGTCTGCTCTCGATTTTAAGATATCTGAAATCATATTATCAAGCACCTTTTGATCGGGCTTAGCATCTGCAAGTAGCTCTTCCACCAATTTTAGTGCCTTATTCATGTTTTCGCTTAAGCCGGAAATGCTTACATAGATGTCGTTATTACTTGATGAAACGTTATAACTACAAGCCAATTTGTAAAACTCCTCGCTTAACTTATTTGGCGACATTTTTGAAGTTCCCAAATAGCTTAAATAATCAATTGCTAAAGCTAACTTCTTGTCATTCTGAGATCCCATGTCGAAATGAAACGACAGGTTAAAGGTTTTGTTTTCTTTATTTGCTACATATAATGCTTCGATACCACTCTTTAATTTTAATTTCTTGATATCGTTTTTATAATCAACAAATACAGGTTCTACATTTTCAGGTTTGCTGTTTTTTATGTCCCTTAGGAAATCAGATTCGGCATTCCTATTCATTACAACCGGAGTTATCGTCGGTTTTGTAACTTTTGTTACGTTCTTGTCTTCGCCGGTTAACTTATAAATAGCAACATAGTTGTTTTCCGTAAAGTTCTTGTTTGCAAAATCTACCACATCCTGTTTCGTGATTTTAGCTAAACGATCTGTTTCATTAACATAATCATTATAAGGAATTTCAGTAACAAAGACATCAGCAAAGCCTAACGCACGCGAGTTGATACTCTCCTGACGCTTTATACGGTCCATTTTCATATTGTTTACAATGGCTGGGAGTAACCAGTCTGCAAACTGTCCTTTTTTAACCAAATCCAGTTGCTCCATAAGGAGTTTCTTTACTTCGTCAAGACTTTGTCCCTGTTTAGGGTTTCCCATCAGTATAAGGGCTGAATAATCGGTGGCAACATCTGCTGCTGTTCCTGCACCTAAAACCTTTTGCGCAAGATTCAAATTGAGATCCATTAAACCGGCCTTTCCATTGCTCAACACTTTAGAGACAATATTTACCAAGTCTGCATCCTGCGTATGGATACCACCTACCCGAAAGCCAATTGCAATATTTTCGGCATCGGGACCGTAAATTTTCTTTATGATTGGTGTGGTGATCGGATCTTCTACTTGTGGAACAAAATGTTCAACCGGGTGTGATTTCCATGTTCCCAGATATTTGTCAATCAAAGCAATTGTCTTATCAGGATCTATATCGCCTGCAATACAAACAGCCATATTATTAGGCGCATAGCGTTGGTCGTAATATTTATGGATAGCTTTTAGCGAGGGATTCTTCAAATGTTCAATCGTACCAATGGTTGTTTGGGTTCCATAGGTGTGTTTCTGATATAATCCTGCATACAGTGCTTCCCATACTTTGTCACCATCACGATCCAGACTCATATTCTTCTCTTCGTAAACTGTTTCAAGTTCTGTATGAAAAATACGGAAAACAGGGTTAGCAAATCTGTCTTGTTCTATCTTCAACCAGTTTTCGAGCTGATTCACTGGTACGTCATTAATATAAACAGTTTGTTCACTACCTGTAAATGCATTGGTTCCTTTAGCACCAATAACACTTACCAGTTTATCATATTCATTTGCAATACCCAGGGTCGCAGCAACACCAGAAACAGAGTCTATCTGGTGATAGATGGCTTTTCGTTTTGCTTCATCGGTGGTCGCACGATAATCTTCGAATAGATCTTCTATCTTTTGGAGGATAGGCGCCTCCTTAGCATAATCAGCTGTCCCAAAGTGTGTAGTTCCTTTAAACATCATGTGTTCAAGATAGTGCGATAGTCCTGTGTTATCGTGAGGGTCGTTTTTACTACCTGTTCTAACAGCAATGGCAGCATAAAAGCGGGGTGCATTTTTGTAAGGTGATAGATAAACGGTGAGGCCGTTGTCAAGGGTGTAGATTCGTGTTTTAAGCGGATCGTTGGGTTCAGATTTATACGAGTATTGCTTTTGAGCTGTTACCTCCTGTCCAAATAGTAAAGTCAGAAGAAGGAGTACGACATTAAATAGTTTAAAATTCGTTTTCATTTAGTGAGTGTTTAATAAATGACGGTGAATATTTAGTAGTTTTATGTTTCAAATTTAATCAATATTTTTACTCTTATTCAATGATGCTATTTTTTTGATATGAAGTTAACTAAGAAATTAATTTCATTCAATCATTTTAGCGATGTTGATCGATGAAAATGGCTACTTGATCGAAATTATTTTGAATCTGACTGACAGTACTGTTATTTTGCTTCAGTTATTCATCTAAAAACATACAATCGTCATGAAAAAAATTGCATTATTTAGTTCGGAAAAGCAAAAGTCTTGCTTTTCAGGTAAACAAAAGTTTTTTGTTCTGCTAGGTTTAATCTGCCTCATTTTAAGTGGATGTCTGGTTAAATCGCTTCATCCTTTTTATAAACCATCCGATTTAGTTTTCAGACAAGATATTATCGGGGCCTATACTGATCAGAATAAGGGCGTTTGGAAAATAGAGGGGGCTGTAAATAAGAATTTTCTGGGAGTAGGAAAATCAGATAAACAGCAAAATTATTACAAGATATCCTTGCTGGATGAAAAAAAGAGAACGACTACTTTTCAGGGATGCCTTTTTAAGCTTGACAATAACTATTATGTTGATTTCTATCTGGAGAAAGGAAATAATGATGATGCTCAAACGGAGTTGTATAGTTATCATGTGATTGGAGTACATACAGTTGCAAAGGTGCTGATAGGTAAGAATAGCTTACGGATCAAATGGTATAATGAAAAAT
Organism: Bacteroidota bacterium; assembly: GCA_013390605.1. Lineage (GTDB taxonomy): Bacteria > Bacteroidota > Bacteroidia > Bacteroidales > Cfx3-03 > Cfx3-03. The sequence goes on from JACAUB010000001.1 coordinate 1,795,727, forward strand.
GGCTGAGCGAATTATTTGAACAGAATAAAATCAGGTTATCACACGAAAAGATTGAAGATAATGATGCAGTTGTTCTAACTGCTTCTACAAACGAACTTCAACAATTTATGCGAAAGTTTGCGAATGACCCGAAAGCTTTTCAAAAGAAGGATAAAGAGAAACAGGATGAATTTGAGTATGTTTTAACGAAAATGCCATTGTTTTAGAAAACAGATGAAAAAAATAATCACTTCTTATCTGAAAAGCAAACAATTAGGTAGAATCAGTCAGCATATTGTCTTTTGGCTTTTCTCAGGCGTCATTTTGTTAAAGTTCTTTACCAGTTCTAGTGAGATTATGCGGGTTGACTATATCTATACCGTTTTGTTTTTACTCACCCTGATGCCTTGTGTCTATTTTAACAGCGTTTTTCTCGTTCCCCGGTTTCTTCAACAATCAATTTATTGGGCATTTATTCCAGCTTTCATTTTTAATGTTGCATTTTTCTCATGGTTTAATCTGCTCTTCTTTGATAAACTGATCGATTATATTCTGCCCGGCTACTATTTTATCTCTTACTATTCATTGGTTGATATTAGTTGCTTTTTTCTCGCTTTTGCAGGGATAACAACATTGTTGAAGATGGCTCGAAGTTGGTTCCGTCTTGCTGAAACTGATCGGAAACTGGCACAGATGCAGCAGTTACAAACAAATACAGAACTCAATGCACTAAAAGCACAGATTAATCCACATTTTCTTTTTAATAGTCTGAATAGTATCTATTCTTTGATATTAAGCAAAAGTGATAAGGCTGCTAATGCTGTGTTACGACTATCTGATATCTTGCGTTATACTATTTATGATGCCAAAGATGACTTTGTGCCTTTGAAAAAAGAGTTGACCTATCTGACTGATTATATTGAATTACAACGATTCAGGAGTAAACAAGAAGCCCTTATTTCGTTTAAAATAACCGGTGACTCTGATGGCCTGATGGTAGCACCTTTACTTTTCATCCCGTTAGTTGAAAATGCTTTTAAACATGGTGTGAAAGGAGATGTACAGAACGCTTTTGTCGAGATTGAACTAAACATTACCAATGAAATACTGGAATTGAAGGTGAGAAATAACAAAGGGACAGATACCGGAACTGCAGTTGCCGAATCTAATGGCGTTGGGTTGGAGAATGTAAAACGCCGACTGGAATTAATTTATCCCGGAAACTACCAGTTGAACATCGCCGCTAATGAAAAAGAATTTAATGTAACTTTAACTTTGAAAAATATTAGTGTTACAACAGAAATCAACTAAGTCGGAAATACTTAGAAAACTATTAATTACTGGCTTTGGCCGAATTTGTATTCGAAAGGACTCAATTTGTGTATAGCATCGTTATTTCGACCACTTGAGAGAAATATCCAAAGAGTATATCTTAAATTGATAATAAAGATGAATTTGTTAAAGATGAATCTGTTGGTCAAGAAGATTTCTCGCAGGTAGTCGAAATAATGAGATGATTTTTTACAGATCAATTCGCTGGAATAACTCAAGTACTTTTTGGGTATGATATCCATCAAACAAATCAAATAACACACAAGCTCAATGAATATTCGCTGTTTAATTGTTGATGATGAACCTTTAGCGGTAGATGTATTGCAACGCTATGTCAGCGATTGTCAGGACCTCAAGCTGGTTGCTTCATGTAGTGATGCCTTTGCAGCCGGACGTATATTACAAGAGCAACAAGTTGACCTGATCTTCCTTGATATTACCATGCCTCGTTTATCAGGGATTGGGTTTGTGAAGAGTCTGCAAAATCCACCTATGGTTATTTTCACAACAGCTTACTCTGAATATGCAATAGAGGGTTTTGAGGTCGATGCAATCGACTTTCTAATGAAGCCTTTCTCTTTCGAACGATTTATAAAAGCAGTAAATAAAGTTATCGGTCTTTTAGAATTAAAGCAGCGTCCCAAAGCTACAGCATCTGAATCACAAGTGGATCCATTAGATCATATCTTACTCCGGTCGAATAAAAAGGTTTATCGTGTGCCAATTCATAGTATATTATACTTGCAATCATTAGGCGATTATGTACAAGTCTATTTTTTAGCCGAGGGCTTGCAAAAGATGTTAGTGGTACACGATACGCTTGCCAATCTTTTCAGGATGCTTCCCTCAGAGAATTTTGTTCGTATCCATAAATCATATTGTGTAGCATTAAATAAGATTGAATATATTGATGGTAACCAGGTTTATATGAAGAATCAACCCCTTCCGGTTAGTCTCAACTACAAAGAGGAGCTGATGAAACGACTAGCGAGTGGAAAATAATATGTCCCTTCAAATCTATTAAGGATATTCTCCAATAGCAATAAAAGGTCGGGCAATAACTAATTGTATAAACCCAAAAACTGTTTATATTTACCAAAAATGTTTCGATGAACCTTGGCTTTAAAGACATCCTTCGTACTACACTGAATATCTTACATCTCGATATTACGCAAAACCTTAAATATGATCGGTTAACTAAACAAATAATCAAACGTGTACTCTTACCCGATTCAATTTGTATTGATGTTGGTGCCCATAAAGGTGAGATTCTCAAGCTGTTTTTGAAATCGGCTCCAAATGGTCGCCATATAGCCTTCGAACCCATCCCTTTTCTTTACGAAGCGTTAAAGACCAGATTTACGAACAGATGTTCTGTATTTCCTTTCGCACTCGGTGATGAATCAAAAGAGACCACTTTTCAACTTGTTAAAAATGCACCGGCATATAGTGGTGTTTTGAAGCGGAAGTATGCGGTTAAGCATCCGGATGTTCAAGAAATTTCGGTACTCATGACTACCATCGATTATTTTCTGATTACTACAGAAAAGATTCGATTGATAAAAATCGATGTTGAAGGTGGTGAGTTCGCAGTATTAAAAGGAGCGGAACAACGACTTAGAAATGATAAACCTTATGTTATTTTTGAATGTGGGTTGGGAGCTAGTGAATTTTATGGAACCACTCCAGATCAAGTCTATGATTTTTTGAATAATGAAGTAAATCTAAAAATATCATTGTTAGCTGATTGGTTGAAAGAGAAAGAGCCTTTGTCACGCAATCAGTTTTGTAATTATTATTCGACTAATAAAGAGTATTATTTTTTGGCGCATCCTTAAAATATTATTTTCAGATGATAATTTATAGAATAAGCTAGATGTTATTAATTCCCTTGAATATTAGGTAAATTAGTTTGAAAAGAAAGTCTGTATTTAAAACACTGGAACTTTTTTAGTCTATACAACAGTTACCTTAAAAGAAGTTAGAAATCCACATCTCTTCTTTTTTAATAAAGTTAGAAATCTTCTTAAAATGAACGCTTCTTCTTGAGACTCCTTCTATTGATCAGAATGACAGCTATGGTTGGAATGATAAAACAGACAATCTCTACAATTTTTGCAAATGAGTTATAAAAATCAATAATCAAAGCTACTAATCACATAAAAATTAGTAGCTTTGAATTAAAATTACTCCTTTATGTCAATATCATTTACACCGCAATCCAAAACCAATTCTTTTATACTAATCGCCATGCAGTTTTTGTTAGCATGTTTACCTCTCGTCTTAATTCCTTCGAAAGGAATGTCGCAGAATATAATGAACGGATCTCCAGAAATAGGGGCTCAGGTTATTATAGAGCCCGGACAAACGCCACAGGAGATCGATCATCTGTTTAAGGTTCTCAATGAAAGTGGAATGACCATCACACGTATCCGGATGTTCGAAATCTTTATGCACAAAGCAAATGGTGAATGGGACTTCTCATTATTTGATCTGGCCTTTAAGAGTGCTGAAAAATATAATGTAAAAATCTTCGCAACGCTTTTCCCAGCAACCTCTTTTACTGATGTAGGCGGCTTTAAATTTCCTAAGAGTGATGCACATTTAAACGAAGTAGCCGACTATATCAAAAATACTGTTACTCATTTCAAACAGTTTAAGTCATTATATGGTTGGGTACTGATTAATGAGCCCGGATCGGGCGTTGCTCCACTGGACGAACCATTTACCCAGAAGATGTTTAACACATGGAAAGAGAAGAAAGCCCCCGAGGTCTATAATAGCAAAGGATATTTTACGCTTGATTTTGATAAAGAAAAGTTTCTGGTCGAATATAATACGTGGTATCTAAACTGGCTTGCGACTGAGGTACATAAATATCAGCCATCTGCGCATCTTCATGTAAACAATCATGCCATTTTTGGAAATGTGGCTGAATACAACTTTCCCGAATGGCGTAAATTCCTCACAACATTAGGTGGATCTGCTCATGCCAGTTGGCATTTTGGTTATTTTACACGACCACAATATGCAGTTGCAATGTCGGCCAATAGCGAAATCATTCGTTCTGGCGCTGGTAATATTCCATGGTTGATGACAGAACTACAAGGTGGAAATAATACTTATAGTGGCTTTGAAGCAATGTGTCCGACCAAAGAGGAGATCAGTCAATGGCTTTGGACCATTATTGGTAGTGGTGGAAAAGGAGGAATCTTCTGGTGTTTGAATCCGCGGGCTTCCGGATTTGAAGCAGGTGAATGGAATATGTTGAATTTTCAGGATCAGCCTTCAGATCGCATGATTGCAGCCGCTGAAGTGACCAGGACAATTGCAAAAAACGAAACACTTTTTGCCAATGCAAAGCCTGTAGAGTCAGGAATAAATATACTTTATACCCGTCAATCTCTTTGGATTGAAAAGAAGCAGAAGGCAGCCGGGGCAAACTATGAAGGTAGAATGGTCGGTGGTGTCATGAAATCAGCATTGGGTTACTTTGAAGCCTTGAGCGAAATGGGACTACAATGTAATTTTAAAGAGATCAATGAGTTCGACTTTACGAAAACTGATTATAGAGGCATTACTATCATTCTGGCTAACCAGATTAGTATACCTTCAACCAATTGGAAGGATCTCGAGAACTTTGTTTGTTATGGTGGAAAGCTGCTGGTAGATGGATTAACCGCCTATTATGATGAAAATTCACTCTGTATTATGAAGACAGGGTTTCCACTTGAAAATCTGTTTGGTGGAAATATCAAAGAGTTTAAGCTGGTGAGTAATCTGTTCGATCTCAAACTCGATCAACCCAATCTTTCAATTCCTGCGCATTGTTGGCGAGGTATCATTCAGCCGGGTGGTTCAAAGCCAATTGGAACTTATGATAATGAAGTTATAGCCACAAGCCATCTATTCGGCAAAGGAGAAGTAGTATGGACGCCATCGTTACTTGGTTTAGGGGGGCGTATTAAAGGTTACTCACAACTCATTACATTTCTTAATAAGGAATTACATGAACGTATCGTCAATGTTCCTTTCCGTTTCAAAACAGAACAACATGGGATGCTTTTGAAGACCTTACGTTCTGGTGACCATTTTATTACAATAGTGGTAAACAAAGCCATCAAGGTTCAAACCGTTGAATTGGTTGGTATACAAAAGCTAAAACCTACCGTGCTGTTTGCAGAGAAGAATGGAAAAATCACTGGACCAATCCTAACTATTTCACCTGAAGAAACAATGGTGATCGATTGGAAAAAATAGAATTAAAATGAGCAGGTGCAGAATGCAAATCAGTACCTGCTCATTTCATCCAATTATAACTGTCGTTCGTTTTCGATATTCTTTAATTCTATAATTGGTTTCTCTTCAAACCAGTCTTTGGTCAACGCTTGAAAATCGGCCAGATGTTTGGTCTTTAGATGAACTCCGATTGCTTCATCAGATGCCCACTTTTCAACTAAACAGAATCTGTTTGGTGTATAAGGAGAAACGAAAATTTCATATTGCAAACAACCATCTTCTAATAACACATTCGTTCTGGCTATTTTAAAAGCACGGGTAAACGATTCTATCGATTCTTCTTTTAGTTTGTAAAAAACAATAACCTGGATCATAATATTTAGTTTTTATAGTATGTTTTTAACACGACCTACCTGGCCATCGGTTAACCGTACTTTGATTCCGTGTGGATGGAAAGCAGAGCTGGTGAGTATATTTTGTACGATGCCGGTAGTTAATTTTCCCGAACGTTGGTCTTGCTTTAAAACAATATCAACCTCTATTCCGGGCTCTATATCTTTTCTGTAATTCCCATTCATTGAATTGAAAATTTTGAATTTGTTTTGAAACGTTATTCTCCTTTGACGTCTCTTTTAGGCCCATCCATCTGACCCCTTAAATGGATAATTAATCCATTCAAAAAGTTACGAAGCAACTGATCACCACACTCTTTATAATTTGGGTGATCTTCTTTCCTGAAAATAGCACCAAGCTCACTCTTCGTTACTGTAAAATCAACTAATGCTAATATTTGAATGATCTCCTCATCTCTGAGATGAAGTGCCACACGTAACTTCTTGAGTATATCGTTATTTGTCATGTGTTTACTTGTATTCTTCGTTTTAAATTTGAATTTACAAAAGTACGATCATTACAAGGAAAAATGAATTTTATTTTCTTCTGTTAATCTGGCATTTTGCTCATTTATATAGTAACTTTATATATTGTTTGTTTGGCATTTATTTTGTGGTGTAATTAATTAGAATTCAAAAACTAACATAGTTCAGGACTTGTTTTAAACAGTTATCACATGGTAAAAACATTAGGGATTGTCGGTTTTTTGTTGGTGTTGATGTGGGCATGTACCCCTCAAAAACAAATTGTAAAAATCAAACCAACAACGATGCCATCAAAAGATAGCACCGAGTATGAATTAATAGTGTTTGATCCTCCATTCGAAACATGGTTTATGTTGCATAGTAATCCTGCAAAAGACCATAGCAATGATTACTATCGATCATGGAATAGCCAGTATGTATCCGATTGGAACTATCATTATACTTCCGGCCATAAACCACGTATCTTCGAAAACTATATTGATTATGACAAATCAATTGACTACGGAATTGAGGTAAATCGAAAGCTATATTACTATTTCAGGTATGTTGAAACTTCGCTGAAAGTCCCTATTTTACTGTCTGGTCGGCGTCCTGAAGGTGTATGATGTTATGATTATGTTTAGATAAATAGATCACGTGAAAGTGTACTTTCGTTTGTAGGTACATTATCTTTGATACTGTTAATCGATAAAGCGTATAATGGTTAACTGCTATTATGCGCTTTGTTTTTATTTCTCTCAAAATCATTTCGATTATGTTTAAAAACTTTTTACTCTTACTTGTTTTTATGGGTTCATTTCATGCATTAGCCGGCACGAACCAGAACCCTCTTGAAATTGTTCGCAATCATAAGTCTGATTTTACGATTGTGGTCTCTTCAAAAGCAACGCAATTTGATAACCGTGCTGCAACAATGTTACAAAGCTACATTCAGAAAATGTCGGGTTGTTTATTGCCGGTTGTTACAGATGATAAGCCTTCAGGCGATCATCAGATCCTGATTAATGTTTCAAACAGTCGTCAGACTAAAGCCGATGCTGCTTATTCCCGTAAATTAAAAGAAGATGGTTTCGTTGTCATTGTTACTGCAAAAGGGTTACAGGTTTTAAGTGGCGGTCGCAAAGGATCTATTTATGGAGTGGTCAATCTGTTGGAGAAACAGTTTGGATGCAGAAAATATAGTCCTACCGTTGAGGTTGTTCCCGAACATAAAGATCTTGTGATAAAACCATTTGTGGATTTTCAGAATCCGGTAAACAGTTTTAGAGTCGTTTATGGTGAGTTGGCTAAAGACATGGATTATCGAGATTGGGAACGTATATCGGTAGTCGAAGAGGTTTTTGCCGACGGTTATTATGTACACACTGCTAACCGATTGGTTCCATGGGATAAGTATTTTATCTCGCATCCTGAATATTTCTGCTATACTGGAGGCAAGCGGTCTAAAGATCAGCTTTGTTTTTCAAATCCTGAGGTATTCAATATCGTGGTTGCTAAACTGAAAGAAGATATGGCTAAGCAGCCCGACAAGAAGTTGTGGTCGGTTAGTCAGAATGATAACTTTTCATACTGTCAGTGTGATGATTGTAAAAAAATAATTGCCGAAGAGGGATCTCCTGCCGGCCCCATCATTCGTTTTGTAAACAAGGTAGCCGCCCAGTTCCCTGATAAAACGATCTCGACATTGGCTTACCAGTTTTCGCGACAGGCACCAAAGGTCACAAAGCCTGCCGACAATGTGCAGATTATGCTTTGTACTATCGAACTGAACAGAAGTAAACCTATCGAAACCGATCCAACCAGTAAGTCGTTTTTGAAAGATATTGTTGACTGGGGGAAGATCAGCAAGCATATCTATTTGTGGGATTATACTGTAGACTTTTCGCATCATGTAACCCCATTTCCAAACCTGCATGTGTTGCAACCCAATATCCAGTTCTTTGTAAAAAATGGAGCTCACGAGCATTTTCAACAATCGAATACCAGTCCGGGACATGAATTCTCGGAGCTGAAAAGTTATTTACTTGCACGCTTACTCTGGAATCCGGATGTGAATGTAGATTCGATAAAAAACGATTTTCTAAAAGGGTATTATGGTGCAGGAGGTGCAACGATTGGAAAATATATTAACCGACTTCAGTCCGAAATTTTGAAGACAGGGGAGTGGCTTGATATTTACGGACATCCTTCTGCTCATTCACTCACCTTCCTTTCTGTAGAGAATATGAATGCTTATGAGCAATTATTTGATGAAGCAGAGGCGGCAGTTAAAGATCAACCTGACTATCTGCAAAGAGTGAAGACAGCACGATTGCCTATCCAATATGCTAAAATGGAAATAGGGAAGAACGATCTGTTTGGTCCAAGAGGATTTTACAAAGAAGTGAATGGTGAATTTGTATTACGGCCAGAGATGAAACAGATGATCGAAGATTTTCATACCACCTGTGTCAATAATAATGTCACCAGTTTAAGTGAAGCAGGATTAACACCCGAAGCGTATTACGCCTCAAGCTTGCGCTCTATTGACGTTCAAGTGAAAGGAAATCTGGCATTCAGGCATAAAGTAACCGCTAATCCGGCTCCCGATCCCAAGTATAACCGAGGCGACCTTGCACTTCTCACCAATGGAGTACAAGGCTCAAATGATTACAGAGTCAACTGGTTGGGTTGGGAAGGTACAGATTTTGAGTTAGTGCTCGATTTAGATTCAGTGCGTACACCAAAAGAGATTGCCATCAGTTCGCTCTATTCTCAGGGAAGTTGGGTGCTACATCCAAAGTCTGTAACCTGTCAGGTTTCAGAAGATGGGAAAAATTACCGCGAAGTTGGAAAAGTAGTGGTAGAAGGTGATCAACGAAAAGAAGAATTAACCAGAGTGTTCTTGTTCAATAAGGATTTGGGCAAGTGCCGGTTTGTTCGTTTTCAGGTTGAAGGAACCAAACATCTTTACGATTGGCATGCAGCACCAGGCGGTACATCGTGGGTCTTTATTGATGAAATCGTAGTACGATAGCCAACAGATTAAACTGATCATTAATTATAACTATCTATAATTTATTTGTTTAAATACTCATTTATAGATAGTTATTCTGCCTGATCAGGTATATTTGAGAAGTTTTATACCAAGAAAAAGCAATCAACAATTTCTAAAGTTTCTTTTAACAATTCAGTATTATGATGAAGATACGCTTATCTATTTTATTACTTATTTTTCTTGTTGCAGGTTTTGGGGCCAAGGGCCAAACCGGAGCAGAAACATATGTGTGGCCTAAGGATGCCAAAGTACTTGAAAATCTAAAAAAGTGGCAGGGTGAAAAGTTTGGACTATTAATTCATCTTGGGTTATATTCGCAATTGGGTACGGTAGAATCTTGGGGGCTTTGTCCAGAAGATTGGGTAACTCGTGATGGCTATGATGATTATTATAAATATGCAACCGATTATAGAAATACCAAAAAGAACTTTAATCCTGTAAACTTTGATCCTGAAAAATGGGCCAGGGCATTTAAAGGATCAGGTGCAAAATATGTGATCTATAGCACCAAACATCATGACGGGTTTTGTTTGTTCGATTCAAAATATACCAACTTTAAGGTAACTGATAAAGATTGTCCGTTTTCGTCAAATCCAAAATCGAATATTGCAAAAGAGGTATTTAATGCTTGTAGAAAGGAAGGATTATCTGTCGGTGCTTATTTTTCAAAACCCGATTGGACGACTCCCTATTTTTGGTGGCCTAACTTCCCTCCAAAAGATCGGAATCCAAGCTACGACATCACGAAATATCCTGATCGTTGGAAGAAATATGTTGAATATACACAGAACCAGTTGAATGAGATCGTATCTGACTATGGTAAGTTAGATATTTTATGGCTAGATGGTTGTTGGGTACGTCCGTTATCCACCATAAACAAAAGTGTTGAAGAGTTTTGTAAATATCCGTACGATATGGATATCGATATGAAGAAAATTGCAGCCAATGCTCGTGAAAAACAGCCCGGTATGTTAATTGTTGACAGATGGGTGCCAAGTGAATACGAAGACTATCTGACACCGGAACAAAAAACCTCGGAAAAGGCGCTTACGGTACCTTGGGAGAGTTGTATTACAATGGGTGGCGCCTGGGGATGGGTTCCTAACGACAACTATAAGTCTACCCGCGAATTGGTTCAACTCCTTATAAAGATCGTTGCTAAAGGTGGAAACTTGTTGTTAGGTGTAGGTCCGAACGGAAAAGGCGAGTTTGAGCCGGCTCTATATGATCGTTTACAGGGGATGGGCCAATGGCTGTCGCAAAACAGTAATGCCATCTATGAAACTGTTCCCGTTGCGCCTTTTCAGGAAGGTAATATTGCTTATACTGCCAAAGGCGATAATACTGTTTTTGCATTGTATATGCCGGATAAAGATGAAGCTAAATTACCTGCTTTTATAACTGTAAAAACAACCTTAAAAGGTAGGTTGAAGATTACGCTGCCTGCATATAATCAGAAACTTAAAGCTATTCAAACAGAAAATACGTTGCAGATATCTATTCCAGAGTCACTGCGACTTAAATTGGTAAAAGATCCTGCAGTTGTGATACAGATTACAAAATAGAGATCCGCCTTGGCTGAATTAACGTATCTCTAAATTAATTCAGCCAACGGCTTAGTGCCATTTAAGAATTTAAATCAGCTCTAAATCCATCCTAAAACAAATCCCAAAAGCAGGATATCTATGCCTTTAATGTATGGGATCTGTACCCGTTCTCTACCCCCTAGGGTACAGAACCCGTACAGAACGGGTACAGAACGGGTAGAGAACGGGTACAGATCCCCCTATTTTTATGCGATGTCCCTTACTGAAATAGGTATACACATTTAAGTATTATTACTAGAAAAAGTATACAGTAAAAAATCAATTCACTAAAATAAGTATACATTCCTAATAAATTAAAGTTAGTAATTTTATTTGAAACATTTTTTAAATAGTTTTACGTAAAATGGCATCATTTTTTAAACGCTATCAAATAATAATTCTTTCTCTTTTTGTTTTACTTTCGGTTTCCATTTCTTTTCCAGAACCCCTTTCATTTGATGAGCCTGCACCGGTGTAAGGTAATTACAGCTCATGTGGGGTCTTAGCTCATTGTAAGCCCTAATGCTCTTTTGAATAGCTTCAAGGGCTTGGGTAGTGTCTGCAAATTCACGGTTTAAGCTAAACTCGTACTTGAGTATTCCATTAACCCTTTCGGCAATGGCATTCTCGTAAGGGTCTCCGTTTTCAGTCATACTGATCCCTAATCCTGCAGTATGTAATAAATCCACATAGTCACCGCAACAATACTGGGCTCCCCTGTCAGAGTGATGGATATGGCTGATGTCGTATTTTATTTTCTGGCTCAAAGCCATTTTCAAGGCATTCATGCAGCCCTCAGCCTCCAAGGTTGGGTGAAGGCAAAACCCCATGATTTGTTTGGAATAAGCATCAGTGATCAACGATAAGAAGTTAAATGCTTCCCCTACCTGGATGTAGGTAATGTCTGAGACCCATACCTGTTCTGATTCATTGATAACAAGATCCTTTATCAGGTTGGGATATTTCTTCATCCAATGTCTGGAATCGGTTGTCACCACATATCGTTTCCCGGGTCTTATTGTCAGCCCATTTCCACAAAGAAGCCGGTGCAGGGAGTCTCTGCCCATTTTTATGTGATGATCCTGAAGCGTTTTTCTTAACATGTGATAGAGCTTGGGGGTACCTGTACAAGGCAATTCCCGTCTTATGATGGAGACCATTTCCAAGACGATTTGTTCTTCATTCAGCCATCTTTGTTGATTCTTTCCTTTCTTATAAAAGGCATAACGGGTTTTACCAAACAGCATACAAAGTGGCCCGAACCCTACTTGTGCATGGCTTTCTTTCATGGCTTTGACTGCTTGGTACCAGATTTTTTTCTGATATCGATTTTCAGCTGATCCTCTGCGATATCAATCATGGTCTCCAATGCTTCTACCTTAAGCTTAAGCTGTTCTATCTGTTTCTGTAATGCCTTTGTTTGCTCGGATGAACCTGATTGAGATTGTTCGTTCTTTGCCATAGTGTCCACCAGTTTAGGAATACAAGTATACAACTTTATCCAACTTTTTATGGTTCTTTGTTGCACCCTGTAACGTGTAGTGGCTTCCTCAATGCTCATGACTCCTGATTCTACCTTATACGCTATTTGCCTTCGATCGGAAACCGATAGGAGTACTCGCATGTAGTTCTCCCGATATTCTGATGAGTATCTTTTTAACCAGTTTAAAACTGTGGACGCATCCAGAACTTCGTATTTCTGCATGACTTCTTTTATAGAAAGTGATCCTTTTTCCAGTTCCTTCACTATCCTGATTCGATCCTCTTCTGGGTATACAAAATAGCGTTTACCCGATACATTTCTTTCAACTCTTTCTCTTTTCATTCCCATATACAGTGTTTTTTTAAACGTTTATACTGTATACCTTTTTCAGTAAAAGACACGAATTAGGGTCTTTATATTCATAGGGTAGTATGTCATCTGCTTGAGGGATAGTTCTTGTTTTTATAGAAAGCTGAAAGGAGTGTATTGCTCTATGGCTGCCTGGTTTTACTCCAATGATAGAATGGAGAAAGTCGTTAGTTATTAATTGAGACACAGAAAAAAATTAGATCTTTTACCACGACAGTTTTTCTTGTGCTATTTTAGATTTATTAAGGTTAGAAATGCGAATTCTTGAAATGATTTCATTTATAATACCTGTAAATTATTAGAAATATCTTTAGTAGTCTAAAATAGAACGTAAAATAGTGCTTTTCTACTTCTAAAATCGCCCATTTTTACCTGTTTAAAGGTCATATAAAAACACTAAAAAAAGGCCTTCATACAGCCACAGGGGTACTTCGTCCTGAAAAATAGGGGGTTCATACAATAAGTCATAATTTAGTTGCTATCAGTAAAACATTGTTCTAATTTTATTTTATAAAATAGATTTAGCGCATGTTATAAACTTCTGCAATGGAACGAGCATGTTTTACAAACACAAACACTGTGGTAAATTTAATATGCGGTTTCGATCAGAGATTAATCTTAAAATTATTTACTGATGAGACAAATGAAAGCATTACTACACTACAACTCCAATTTACAGATTAACGATATTACTAAAAGTATAATTAAGGCTAAGACTAGTAGACAACAAAGTCGGATCATCACGAAGGTGCTCGATCGTATTTCTAACGAGTTCATTCCTTTTACAGGATTTTTGTTATTAAACCCAACTGATATAGTTACTTAAACTGGTATTGCGTGAGTATGAATTTTCCTCAATCTAATTTCCTAAACCAATAAAATGTCCACGTTAAACTTGAAAAAATGAAAAGAATCATTCTTACTGTTTTTATCGGTGTAGTATTTCTTTTGAATACAACAGCACAAGTAAACTATCATATTACCGGTACAATTGACCGGAAGGATGTTACTAAATTGTATCTATACAATGGCAAAATAATTTTTGATAGTATAACTGT
>JACAUB010000001.1:1809787-1855439 GCA_013390605.1 Bacteroidota bacterium
CAAGAACTTTGTGATTTCATCCGTTTCAGTTGATAAAGATAAGGCTGCCTGGCAAAAAGCAATGCGGGAAGATAAAACCTCACAGTTTATACATACAAACATAGCCGATTTTGGCAAAACAGAAGCTTGTAAATATTATCAGGTTAATGCAATACCGGCCAATATGCTGATCAATCCTGAAGGTCGGATTATTGCTATGGATTTACGGGGTGACGAATTAATAAAAACACTTACGAGGGTGATTAAATAGTCTGGTATACTTCAAAATACAAGAAGAAAAATACAACCCTCTTTCATAAAAATAATAACCATTCATCATGCTAAAACAAAAACTTGCAGCATTTTTATTGATCAACCTGTTGTTCTTTGGAACTAATGTCTTTGCACAAAAACATACAATTATTATCTGTAGGTATAATCAGGATTCAATAAAAGAAGATTCGTTTAATTTTCAATTATGGAAAATACATGGAACTCATTCTTTTGGAGAAAGTTATTCTTATCCAGGTAAATTTGTATCATTTAATAAGAAAAAGGATTATTCTGAAACCATTTATGATTATATGGTTAAGGATACAACATGTGCGTTTATAGCAGATGGGTTTGGGCATGAGACAATCGCTATTCCAGGGGATACGATGATTATAAATGTAATAAACAAAGAACGTAGGCTGGTTTATAATAAATACCCGGTTCCTTGGTCTCATAATTTAATCTATGAAGGCAAGAATAAATTTGTTTATTCACTTTTTGATTCGTTAACAGCTGTAGCCGGTGAGTTACGTTTCAATCATTTACCCTATAAGCGAACAGATAATTTAGAAGTGTATTGTGGAAAGGCGAATAGTCAGTATCTCCTACAGATTTCATTTTTAGAACGATATTGTAAACGATACAATATAGGAACACAGTTTAAAGAACTTGCCAGAAATGAATTATTCGGGGCTTACATTATAAATCTTCTTGTACCGCTCGAAAGAAATGATAGTCTCACTACAAATAATTATTCAAAACCTTACCGTGAAGCCATATTCAAAAGTAGATTTAATGATCCTTTAATCTATTTCAAAACAGCAATGTATAGCAGTGCAGCATATACTTATGCGGCGTTGGTCTTGCCAACTACAAGGGTAAATTTGCCGAGAAAAGATAGTGATATAAAATTAATATACGAAACCATAAAACTCAACTATCCTGATTCAATCAGAAATCATTTGCTGACTTCTCATTTAGTTGGTTATTTATTGAATCCACATTTGATATTCCCATCCTATGACTCACTCGTAACGGATCTCAGAATTATTTGTAAGAATCGATTATATACTCATCTAGTAGATTCACTATTTGCTGTAAGAAAAGCAGCAGGTGTTAAGAAATATAGTTTTGAAGAGGCAATGTCGTCTCAAATCGTTGATACAAAAGATCAGTTATCAGATGTAAAACATCTATTCAAATCAAAACCATTGCTGATTATTTGCTGGGCAAGTTGGTGTGGTCCTTGTGTACGAGAAATCCCATCTGAGAAGAAATTACAACGTATATATGGTGATAAGGTTGACTTTGTTTACCTGTCGTTCGATAAGAGTAAAAAATTATGGAAAGATAAACTACAGGCACTGAATATAAATGATGGCAACAATTATTTGTTGACGAATTATTTTAATTCAGATTTTGCAGGATTTTATGATATACATTCAATTCCATACTATTTATTGTATGATAAAAATGGAAAAAAGGTAGAAATTAAGGATTTAAGACCTTCAAACGATGATTTCAAGAATTTACTTGATAAGTTAATTCGTTGATACTTTTTGAGATGTTCAACCATTGTAATACTCTGATTCAATATTGTACTTTCCCATTAGATGAGTAATTGCAATGGCTTGTTATTGTGATTTTAATAATATTCTATGCATTATTAATTTGAAAAACAGAAAGTTTTGTATTGGTTTGATAGGAATTATTGTTTTGATTATCAACTAATAAAATTTTATTGGTTTTTTATTTAAGAAAATATGAGAAATATTGCCATATGAAACAGCTAACCATTTTATTTCTGCTTCTTTATAATATTGCTTATTGCCAGATAAGTGATAAACTGGAAAACCAACAAAAGCAAGGTCGCAGCTTGAATACACAAGTCGATAATAGAAAAGCCATTTCAGTGTATTTGCCCCATAAGAGAGAATTCATGTATATTACCAAATTTGGAGGAAGTTTTAAGGTTATTAATGAAAATGATTCATTGAGTCCGATTAAAATTTATTCCAATGAACCAATCATAACTTATACTTTTGTAGAAAATAAAGGATTAAATATTAACTTGATTGAACTCCTACCCGGTGAGGAAATTCAGATTGACATTGATCAGAAAGGTAATCGTAAAATCTTAGCAAAAAATAATCCTGCCAGATCTAATGAATTATCTTTCTATTATTTTAATCTTTTATTTTCTCAAAAATATGACCTTCTATTCTTTATTCCTAAAAATAGGTCTTTCTCAACTATTATAGAATATGCAGACTCAGTTGAAATAGCAAGAAAAAATTATCTGGAAGAATACATTTCAAAAAACACTGTGACCAATCGTTTTTATTCTATCATTCAAAAACAGATAAGTGAAAAGAAATACGGTTCTCTTGCTTCTTTGTTGTTAAACGGCAAGGAAACAAATAGGGAATTGCTTCTGCCGATCATTAATAAACTGAAGACTTTTTACTGCACGAATGATACTGTTTCATCTATAGAACACAATATGGGTGCAGTTACCTTTTGTCAATTTCTTACCATAAAGGAGTCGCAATTAGAAAAGACTCCCGAAAACCTGTTTAATACTGCCGTCAAATATTTTAGCGGCAAATCATTAGATGCAATTTTGTTTTATTGTATGAAACAAGCTTTAGAAATTAACACTCCTTCAAATCGTAAACTTTTTGATTTATTCTATGCTAAATGCAAAGATCCTGAATATATCGACTATGTCAAAACCGAAGAACTGAAGTATAATCTTGCCAATGATAAAACCATGAGCGATGGTCTACTTATGCTGAATAAAAGTACTGTCTCATGGAATCAACTACTTGCAAAGTATAAAGGGAAAGTTCTTTATGTTGATTTCTGGGCTAGTTGGTGTGCTCCTTGTATTGGTGAAATACCCTATTTGGAAAAATTGAAGGAACAATATGCAAATAAGGAAGTTGTTTTTATCAGTATCTCAATAGATCAGAAATTTTCTGAGTGGAAAGGGAAAGTCGATCAACTAAAGATTGATAGTCCGTATTCTTTCATTTTAGCAAATAGTTCGAACTCCCCCTTACAGAAAAGCCTGGAGATAAAGACCATTCCCCGGTTTGTTTTAATTGATAAAACGGGCAAAATAGTAGCAAAAGATGCAATCAGGCCAAGTGATAAAAACATTAATGCATTGATTGATCAATTTCTATAAAGTTTGTTTAAGGCTCATACATGAGGGAGATTAGAGCCTGTGGATGATTTTGTATAAACAGACAACTGTACCAATTCAAGATCCCCAAGAATCACAATCCTGATTTATGTAGTTTATCACCTCTGTAACATATTCCGTTTTGGTTACATCACTATAATCCAGATTGGCAATGGTTCGCGAGTAATATTTTATCATAAGCCCTGACAGAGAGATTGAGTTTCTATAGGCTATTTTCAGAAGAGCTTATCAAAAGTCTTTTCCTATTTGTAGAGCTATCTGATAAAGAACACCTACATAAATAAACTTTTAATTATAACCAGATTAACAGGTTTCCTATGAACCAAAGGTCACATTCTTAGGATTAGATCCCCATTTATTGGGTCCGAATTGACTGTCTGTCAACATTAGAACTAATAAAACAATGAACCCAATCACCGGGATAAAGATTAGCAAAAGAAAGAATCCACTTTTCCCAGTATCGTGAAGTCGTCTGACTTTTACAGCAAGACTTGGAACGATGATGGCCAATGTATATAATATATAAATCAAGCCGATGTGTGGAAGATGTGGAAAATGTTCCAGAAAGAAATCAACTGAGTCGCCAAATAAATTATTAATATTAGATCCAGAAATTCTATCAATTATTCTAGCAGCCATTAGAAATATTATGTTGAATAATGTAAACATCCAAAATTCCATTCTTCTCGCTCTGCCGCTAAAATCAGCGTATTTCTCTATGGCTTGTAAATACCAGTTCATCTGTTTTTGTTTTTAGGTTTTACTATTTTTAGGACATTTCAGTATCGCCCTGTTAAATGGCGTTTTCCTGACGATAATATTCTGTTATAACTAAATTCAAGATCTAATTTGATTTTTTATGAGTGTTGATGCCACAAAAAAAATACAGACTGGTACTCTCAATACCAGTCTGTAAGAGAATAATACTATTTATGGCAAGGTTTGTAAATTGCTCCAGTTACAAAATCAACAATGGTACCGGGCCAAAATAATACGATATCAGCTATTAGCGCAACAGCTCTTACCTCGCGAGCTGGTTTACCAGGAGCGGGTTTTGTTCTTTGGCATGCACTAATTTGTCCACCAAATACTGTTGCACATGAGCTTAAAGTAGCTGCAATTAATACAATAGCTGCAAATCTTAAGAATAATTTCTTCATTTTTTTAGATTTTTTTCCCTAATCGTATGGCTTTTCGGTGACGCCTCGTTTTTATAGTGGTTCTGAACTCCACTTTCTTTTGATCTTATTTCTTGCATTCAGAAACTTTTAAAACTAAGGGTTCTATTAATCTTCTTTATTCCAGCTCGTCTTCAAATGGTCTGTTAGATTTAACATCGGTATATGAAACTCTATCATGAAGACCTCTATATGTAAAAAGATAAGACAATATATCAAATGGAATGAATCTCATAAGCGTTCGACTTACAATCTGAATGAAAAAATAATTCGTGTTTTTATTTAATGAAATGACTTTTGATTTTGTAACCATTTTTCCAATAGATTGTCCTGTGAAATATTCTGATAAAAAATAATATAAAAAGTAGAAAACAATCGCTACCCATTTAACACTTTCTTTGGGAATAGCATAACTGAAAATCATTAAGAGAATTACTAGTATAGTAAAATAAATTATTGTGTCTAATAAAAAATTGATAAATCGTAACGTTCTTCCTCTCATCGCGTGTTTTTTTTATAATTATATCATCCACCAATCTTGTTTTTAAAGAACATATAAAAATAGTCGGCTTTTATTTCTTTTTAGTATAATTTCAATAAAAATTCTGAAGTAAATTTCAATATATTTTTTGGATAAAACAAATAATAACATACTTATTATGTGCTTCCTCTTTTTTTAGAGTGCATCACTACTTTAGTTGGATTGAAACACTTTTTTTAGAAGTCCATCATATATCAAATAAATTCAGTTTTTCATATCTTTGGAGAACTCAATTGTTTTGAAAGTTATAAATATCTGTTTTTCTTTGTTTCGTTTGTAGGATGATAATTTAATTAATTTTTGCTTCAAAATAAAGTGATCAATGTTTAAATTATTTTCGTTTTATAGTTGTTTTGTATATTTAATATGCTTTACTAACTGTATGTATGCTGCTGATATCAAAAGTATTGGTGTTCCTAATGTGCGTAACTACAGTAAAAATATCTATCAGTCGGGCAATCAAAACTGGTCGGTAACCAAGGATGAAAAAGGTATTATGTATTTCGGTAACTCCGAAGGCTTATTATCATTTGACGGACGTGACTGGCAACAATATAATCTGCCGAATCATTTAACTGTAAGAGCCGTAGCATCAGATAATCATGGCAAGATATACACAGGGGCATTTGGCGAGATTGGCTATTGGTCGGCTGATAAAAATGGTATACTTGTTTATACCTCTTTGAGCAAGCTAATACCTGCAAATTATATTTTAGATGAAGAGGTATGGAAAATATACATTGATGAACATCGGGTCATTTTTCAAACCTTTGGATCGATTTATATATTAAAAAATGGTAGAATATCAGTAATAAAATCGCCTAATCCTTATTTGTTTTTATTTAAGGTCGGCAAGCGATATTTTATAGAACAATTAAACACAGGGTTGTTCGAATTAGTAAATGATAAACTTGTTCTGATCAATGGTAGTGAAATTTTAAAGACAGGTATTTTATCTATCCTTCCTTTTAATGGCGGTAGTTTTTTAATAGGGACAGCTAAAGATGGCTTATTTATTTATAATGGCAAAAAAATTAACCCATGGAAAAATCAGGCTAATGATTTTTTAAAGAAATATCAGCTTAATAACGGGATTTTTATTCCAGGCAAATATTATGCTTATGGCACTATCTTGAATGGAGTTATTATTGTAGATACAGTTGGTAATGTTGTACAACACATTAATAAATTAAGTGGTCTGCAGAATAACACTATCCTTAGCTTATATATTGATGATTCAGAAAATCTTTGGGTAGGTTTAGACAATGGAATAGATTGTATTGAAATTAATTCGCCTTTCTATTTTTATCTCGACAAGGGCGGTAAATTTGGTACGGTTTACTCCAGCATAGTAAACCATAATAAAATCTATTTAGGGACTAACCAAGGTCTGTTTTATAGCGATTGGTATCCCGATAATAAAAATAAATTGTTACAGTCATTTGATTTTAAACTTATTCAAGGTACACAAGGTCAGGTATGGGATTTATCTTTGATTGGAGGAAAACTTCTTTGTGGTCATAATGAGGGTACTTATTTAGTTGAGGATGATAAAATCAAAAAACTTTCGAATATTAATGGTGGTTGGACTATTAAGCAACTAGATAATAATCGCTTGATACAAGGGACATATACAGGCCTTGTCATTTATCGTAAGGATGAACATAATAATTGGATTTACAGTCATAAAATAAGCGGATTTGGTGAACCTTCAAGATATGTTGAGCCTTATACTAAAGGTAGGATATGGGTAAGCCATGCTTATAAAGGAATCTATAAAATAACCGTTAATTCAGACTATACCAAAGCTGTTGATATCAAGTATTATGATAAGCGTTCTGGTCTGCCTGACAGTTATAAGATCAATGTGTTTAATCTTGATGGAAAAATTGTTTTCTCAACAGAAAATGGGTTTTATACTTATGATGATATAACCGACAGGTTTTATCGATATGATCAATTAAATAGTAGTCTTGGATCTTTTGCTGTATCTACTAAGATCATTCAGGCACTTGGAAAAAAATTCTGGTTCATCAATTATGGCAAAGTTGCCATGGCTGATTTTTCAGTCAATGGTAAGATCACATTGAACACCAATTGGTTTAGCCTTCTAAATGGTCGGATGATACAATCGTATGAAAACATAAGCCGGATCAATAACTCTATTTATCTGATCAGTGTTGATGATGGTTTTGTGATTTTTAATGACGGAGATGCCTCTAAAAAACCTGTTGGAAAGCTGCCCTGTGTTTTAATCAGAAAGGTTGAGAATATATCTCATAAGCCAGTGTTGATCAGTGGTAGCAATATGCAAAACCCTATTATACCTTATAAAAATAATAGTTTACGTATCACTTATACACTCCCGTATTACATCCAGTCTAAAATAATGTTCCAATATTATTTAGAAGGATATTCAAAGGAATGGTCTGAATGGAGTTTGCAAAGTCAAAAAGAGTTTACAAATCTGCCTCAAGGCGAATATATTTTTATGGTTCGGGCCCAAATAGATGATAAAAAGATTACATCTATAACACAGATGAACTTCACTATATTGCCACCATGGTATGCTAGTAAGTGGGCACTTTTATTTTATCTGGTATTACTGGCTATTTTTTACTTAATGGTAAGGTATTATAATAGGCTTAAACTGGCAAAATATCACCAACATATTCATGAAAAACTACAACTTGAAAAGGAAGAGGCTTTAAAACAAGAGATGATTGCCAATGAACAACAGATTGTAAGAATAAAGCAGGAACAATTACAGGCCGATCTTGAGAGTAAAAGTCGTGAATTGGCAACTTCCGCTATGAACATTGTATACAAAAATGAGCTATTACAAAAAATACGCACTGAAATTGTAGAATTTAAAGACTACAGTGGGAAGAAGTTATCAAATGATCAACTTAAACATATTCAAAGGGTTATAGATGAAGGATTGACAGATGAAAGGGATTGGAATTTTCTGGAAACCTGTTTTAATGGTGCTCATGAAGACTTTTTCAAAAAATTAAAAGCAGACCATCCGGATCTTGTTCCTAATGATCTGAAGTTATGTGCTTACCTCCGGATGAATATGAATAGTAAAGAAATTGCTTCTTTGTTGAATATTACGCTAAGGGGAGTGGAGATTCGTCGTTATAGACTTAGAAAAAAACTTGATTTACCTCACGATAAAAATCTTACCGAGTTTCTCATTCAGTTATAATACTACATCATTACCTCTCATAGTTCAAAATACGATGTCAGTGTTTAGCATACACTATGTTGTATGAATTTTAAAAATAATTTTATATAGTAATTTGTAATTTAAATACTTATAAAATGTTGCTTTGCTAAGTGAGCAAGTATTTTTTGTGTTGTGTATTTATGTAGAGTGCGTTTTTTTGACAACGCCTTGTGGTTGGGCTATTTTTACATTCTAATTTTTCAAAAAACTTAATCTTTTTAATTATTAACCACTATGAAGAAAATTTTTACGATCTCGGGGTTGATGTTTTTGTTATTAGTCTGTTACGGTAATGTGTTTTCACAGAAAATTACGGTAACTGGAAAAGTAACGGATGCTTCTACCGGCGAAAGTTTACCAAGTGTTAGTGTAGTCGCCAAAGGTACATCGCTGGGGACTATCTCAGACGCGAACGGGTTTTATTCAATCTCCGTTTCGCCTAGTAACTCTTTAACTTATTCTTTTATAGGTTATGAGTCTCAAACTATAGCTGTGGCTGGCAGGACTACTATTAATGTATCGTTGACTGTCCAAAGCAATGAGCTGCAACAAGTTGTTGTTGTTGGTTATGGTACACAACGCAAAATTGATGTAACGGGTTCTGTAACTCAGGTAAAAGGAGAAGAGATTTCTAAGCAAGCTTCTATTAACCCTTTAAGTGCTTTACAAGGTAAAGTAGCAGGTCTCCAGATTGTTAATTCAGGAGCACCCGGTGCATCACCACAGGTTACCATAAGAGGTACAGGGACTATTTTTGGAAATACTACTTTACTGTATATTGTAGATGGAGTATGGTATGACGATATCAGCTTTTTGAATCCGGCAGATATTGAAAGTATGAGTGTGCTGAAAGATGCATCAAGTACAGCTATTTACGGTTTACGGGTAGCCAATGGCGCTATTGTGATAACTACTAAAAAGGGCGTAAGGGGAACTACTACGGTTAACTATAATGCTTATGCAGGATGGCAACACGTTACAAACCCAGTAAAAATGGCTTCTGCCAGTGAGTACGCTACATTAATAAATGAAACCTATAATATCAATAAGGTTACACCACTATTATTTGCTGACCCTACAAGTTATGGTAACGGAACAGAGTGGTACAATCAAATATTGCATGATGCCTTTACTACTAATCATGAGGTATCCATAAATGGTGGAACGGATAAAGCGATATATAATTTTTCATTAGGTTATCTGGATCAGAACGGAAACGTAAAAAATAATAACTACAAGCGTTATACCGCTCGTATGACAACAGAATACGAGCCGGTTAAAAACCTGAAGTTCGGTTATGCCATTGGGGGCACTTACTCTAATTCAACAGATACACCTGATGGTATTTTTCATCAATTGTATGGAGCAGCTCCTATTGTACCTGTATATTATGCTGATGGTACTTATGGCGATCCAAGTGATTTCAACATAGGGAATGGTAACAATTATAATCCACAGGTAACTCTTGATTATTATAATCAAAAATCACAGCATTACCGGTTTAATGGCAATGTATATGGTGAGTTAAAGTTCTTACGCCATTTTACATTCCGTACCAGTTTTGGTGGCGATTATGCACAGGATGAAAACCGTAACTACAGCCCGGTATATACTGCAACACAGGCTCAACGTAGTACGAGTAGTGTATTGTCTATTAATCGAACGACAAATAGAAATTGGATTGTAGAAAATACATTGAAATTTAATAACCAGTTTGGGTCGCATAACTTAACAGTATTATTAGGCCAAACAGCTCAACAATATAAGTATTATACACTTTCGGCTTCTGCCCGTAATGTTCCAAACAGCAGTGAAGGCGATCTTTATTTGTCATTGGGTGATGTAGGAACCCGTAACGTAGTTGATGATGGTTCTTTAAGAACGGCATTATCTTACTTTGGACGTGTTAATTATTCATTTAAAGATAAATATCTGTTAAATGCTTCTTTGCGTGCTGATGCTGGTTCTCAATTCTATGGCAATAATCTTTGGGCATATCTACCAGCGGTAGGTGCCGGATGGGTTATTACAAACGAATCATTTATGAAGGAACAGCATCTGTTTAATAATTTAAAATTACGCGCAAGTTATGGTCGCACAGGTAATGCCGGAGTACCTTATAATCCAACTGTATTACAGGTAACCCAGCTACCGCAATATACTGCTTTTTATGGAACTCCACAGTCACCTAATACGGGTGCCAGTATTGTAACAATAGTACCTCCATCTATAAAGATTGAGCGTGCCGACGGAACCGATGTTGGTTTGGAAGGAGCTGTTTTAAATAATCATCTGAATTTTGAGTTTGACTATTATAATCGTCTGACAAAAGATGCAATATTTCCGTTACCAATTTTAAATTCTTTAGGTACCGGAACCTCTAATAACACCAGTAGCAGTGGTATTATCGGTAACCAGGCTACGTTCAGAAACAGAGGAGCTGAAGCAGTAATCACTTATAAAAATAGCACCAATAAGGACTTTACTTATTCTATCAGCGGTAATTTTGCATATAATACCAACATCGTATTATCAGTAGCATCTGGTAATAATCCAATATACAATGGTGGTAATGGTATTGCAAATGGACAATTAGCCACACGTACAGTCGTAGGCGAACCTATTGGTGAGTTTTATGGCTATAAAGTGACTGGTATATTTCAAACTGATGCACAAATTGCTGCTTCTAAACAAACATCAGCAAAAGTTGGCGATTTTATTTATAATGATACCAATAATGATGGAGTAATCGACAGCAGAGACCGTGTAACGTTAGGTAATCCAAATCCTAAATATAATTATGGTATAAATACTAGTTTCACTTATAAAAACTTTGATCTTGCATTAGATTTTCAAGGTGTAGCAGGTGTAAGTATTTATAATGCTAATATAGCTTACCGTTATGGTAATGAAAACTACACACAAGACTTTTTTGATCATCGCTGGCATGGTGCAGGAACCTCTAATAGTTATCCTTCAGCAAATGTGGGTTCTACGGCTAATGCTGTACCCAACTCATTTTATGTTGAAAGTGGTGCCTATTTCAGAGTTAGAAATGTACAGTTAGGTTATACGTTATCCAATAGCATGTTAACCAAGTTGAGAGTGAAAAAGCTTAGGTTCTATGCTAATGCCCAAAACCCTCTGAATTTCTTTAAATATAAAGGCTTTAGTCCGGAGGTTGGTGGTACTCCAACAAATGCTGGTATTGATGCAAATGTTTACCCACTTTACTCTACCTACAATTTTGGTGTTAACGTAACTTTTTAATTCGAATACAATGAAAAATATAAGATATTTTAAGCAAATAGTGTTTGGAGCAAGCCTATTTATCTGCTTAGTAATTACAGAAAGCTGTAAAAAAAGCTTTCTTGATGTCCCATTGCAAAATAAGCAACCAGCTACACTCTTCTTTCAAAATGCATCTGATGCCGGCAAGGCTGTTAATGCGATGTATGCAAACTTAAGAGAGTGGACAAATATAGCTTTTGCCCCTATTGCAATAGAGAGCATTGGATCGGATGACGCTGAAAAGGGAAGTAGCCCTAATGATGCATCATTCTTTAACAACTTCGATAATTTCACTGCTACAGCTGGTGAAGGACAGATTCTGGATTTCTGGCGTGGGCAATACCAGACAATTAATCTGGCTAACGAAGTGCTTGATAACGTACCTGGAATCAATATGGACGGCAATTTAAAAGCACGTTATGTGGCAGAAGCTAAGTTTATCAGGGCCTATGCTTACTTTAGATTAGTTCGCGCTTTTGGTGATGTGCCATTGCGACTTACCGTACCCAAAAATGCTTCAGAATATAATATTCCTCGTTCTCCAAAGGCAACAGTATATACTGCAATAGAAACGGATTTAAATGATGCGGCTTCGGTATTACCACAAAGCTATGCGGCTACTGATATAGGTCGTGCAACCAAAGGAGCAGCGTTAGCCTTACATGCAAAAGTTGCTATGTATCAGAAGAAATGGACTGATGTTCTTTCTCTTACAAATCAGGTAATAGGTTTAGGTTATTCATTGTTCCCAAATTACGAGCAGCTTTTCCGTACAAATAATAAAAATAACGCTGAATCTATCTTTGAAATCCAATGTATGCTAGTGCCGGGTAACGGAGATGCCTCAAACTCTCAATACTCTCAGGTTCAAGGTGTGCGTGGCGTAACCGGTGGGGGATGGGGCTTTAATGTTCCGACACAGGATCTGGTTAATGAGTTTGAAGCAAATGATCCACGTTTGAAAGGAACCGTCATTTTCAGGGGAACAACAACACCCGAAGGCGATGCGATACCTGCCGTTGGTGATAATCCTATGTATAACATGAAATCGTATGTGCCATTCAGTGAATATGTATCTGGTTTCAACGAAGGCTGTCAGCAAGATAAAATTGTTTTACGCTATGCTGATGTTTTATTGATGAATGCAGAGGCTGCTAATGAGCTTGGACAGCCTACTCAGGCATTAGCTTCACTTGAGTTGGTCAGAGCACGTGCACGACAGGGAAATGCTAATATACTGCCAAAGGTTACTACAACAGATCAGGCTGCTTTACGTACAGCGATTTATCACGAAAGAAGAGTTGAACTTGCGATGGAATTTGATCGTTATTTTGATGTAATACGTCAGGGACGTGGGGCAACTGTTTTTGGCTCAAAGGGCTGGAAAGCGAATAAGAATGAAGTATGGCCTATCCCTCAGAATGAAATAGATCTGAGTGCGGGACTACTAACTCAAAACCCTGGTTATTAATTATTAAAATCTGCTTTATGAAAACGATATTCAATAAAAATATATTGATAGCGGCACTTTTAACCATTGGTTTAATGTCGTGTCAAAAGAAATTCGATCCTTCCAGTTATGCTCCCAAATTAAATATAGGAGGGTATACCAGTGTTAAGCAAATAGCTGCTTCAAACTTGGTTGGTTACTGGTCGTTTAATAGTAATCTGGTTGATAGTGTAACCAATACGGCAGGTACTGCTGTTGGTACAAGTTATACCACCGGATTTGAAAAGCAAAGCTTACAGGGTGCTCTGAATGGGTATGTGTTGGCAACTCCTGGTTCTGGTATCACAAACCTACAAAGCTTTACGTCAACCTTATGGATCAACACTCCTGCTCCCTCAACCGGTATCATTGGATTTTTCTCACTTGCCAAAACCGATGCTTTCTGGGGTAATATTGAGATGTTTTTTGAAAATGGTAGTTCTAATACCAATGGTAAATTGCGTATCCATGTTACAAAAGGAGGCAACGATTATACTTACGCTGTTGATAATATCCAGAATCTTTTTGATAAATGGAATAATATTGCATTTTCATATGATGCAAGCACATCAACATGCACTCTTTATATTAATGGAGCATCTGTAAGTAGCGGCACCATAAACGGACTTACAGGTGCATTGAGCTTTAGTAATGTAGGTAAGGTTGTGTTTGGTTGTGTACAGTTTCAAACCAATCCGAGTCAGACATCAGCAACCACTTCGCAGCCTTGGGCAAGCTACTTAACAGGTCAGCTGGATGAGGTGCGAATCTACAATAAGGCTTTGTCTGCTGCTGAAGTTGCTGCTATTGTAGCGCTTCAGGCCAAAGGAAAATAAATCATAAACATGCTATCCATTTTATAAATGGATAGCATGTTTTCTTAATTTTAGCTATGCTATCTAAAAGAATTTATTGGTTCATCTTGTTATGTCTTGCTATCACAGCATGTAAAAAGCAAAGCAATACAGATATAACATCCGTTATTCCAGAATCATTCAGTTTCAATACACTGAAAGTTAATGGTGTATATACTGGTTTTACATACACAAATATCAATACCAATCCGGTTATCAAATTTTCTTTTAGTACAGCCATTCTTCATGCATCAATAGCAAACAGCATAAGCTTTAAAAGTGCAGGTGGTACAGCTATACCTTACAATAGCTCTTTCGAAGACAATGATAACACCATCGTAATAACACCCGTGCAGCCATTACAAAATCTGACTAAATATAATGTTGCTGTGACCACTGATCTAAAATCAGTAAAAAATGGGAACTTACAATCAGCCTTAAATGTGCAGTTTGTAACTACTATCGACTCCACAAATAAATTTCCTGTTATAACAGATGACCAGTTGCTTGACGTTATTCAAAAACAAACCTTTAAATATTTTTGGGATTTTGGCCATCCGGTAAGCGGATTGGCAAGAGAACGGAATACTTCAGGCGATATTGTTACTACCGGAGGTTCAGGGTTTGGTATTATGGCTATTATTGTTGCTGTTAACCGGCAATTTATTACCCGTGCCGATGGCCTGGCCCGAATGCAAAAGATAGTAGGTTTCTTAAAAAATACCGCGCAAAAGTTTCATGGAGCTTTTCCGCATTGGTTAAACGGAACATCAGGGATGGTCGTTCCGTTCAGTCCTCAGGATAATGGAGCCGATTTGGTTGAAACATCTTTTTTAATGGAAGGATTGCTTACGGCCCGACAGTATTTTAATGATTCCGGGGTTGCCGAAACCGGATTAAGAAACGATATAAATATATTGTGGAATGGTGTGGAGTGGGACTGGTTTAGGCAGAATAATCAGAATGTTCTTTACTGGCATTGGAGTCCTGATCAGGGTTGGGTCATCAATATGCCTATACATGGTTGGGATGAGGCTTTGATGCCTTATGTGTTGGGAGCATCGTCAACAACGCATTCTATACCAAAGATCGTGTACGACAATGGATGGGCCGGCAATGGGAGCATGAAAAATGGGAACAGTTATAATAATACCCTATTACCATTAGGACCGGCCTATGGTGGTCCGCTTTTCTTTGAACACTATTCATTTATGGCTATAAACCCCAAGGGGTTAACTGATATCTATGCCAATTATGAAATACAAACCAAAGCGCATACGCTTGTCAATTACAATTATTGTATCAATAATCCTAAAGGCTATTATGGGTATAGCAAAATGTGTTGGGGGCTTACGGCTAGTGATATTGCAAGTGGTTATACCGCAAGTTCTCCCACGAATGATGTAGGGGTAATTGCCCCTACTGCAGCTATATCATCACTCCCGTATACTCCTGTTGAATCGTTACAAGCATTAAAGTTTTTTTATTATCAATTGGGCGATAAAACATGGGGACCCTATGGATTTTACGATGCCTTTAGTCTTAACGATTTGTGGTTTGCTAACTCGTACCTGGCTATTGATCAGGGCCCCATTATCGTCATGACAGAAAATTATCGCAGTGGATTAATCTGGAACTTATTCATGAGCTGTCCTGAAATTAAAGCAGGGATGAAGAGTCTGGGCTTTTCGAGTCCGAATTTATAATGGTTTATTTATAGCTACAATGAAAAAAACAATTACATCAATATTATTATTCCTGATTTCAGGTTTTGTGATTGCGCAAAACAAAAACACTGATACTCTGGGAATCAAGCCGGTGGGTATTATTAAAAACCTATCAGATAGTGCCTTACTTGATGTTGTACAGCGTCAGACTTTTCGTTATTTCTGGGACTTTGGTCATCCTGTTAGTGGACTAGCCAGGGAAAGAAGTAATGTGGCTTATGATTACGGTGACGAAGTCGTTACTACCGGTGGTTCAGGTTTTGGTATTATGGCTATGATTGTAGCAGTAGATCGAAAATGGATTACACGAGAACAAGGAGTAGATCGGATGTTGAAAATTCTGAAATTTCTTTCTAAGGCAAGTTCATTTCATGGGGTGTTTCCGCATTGGCTGGATGGCAATACCGGCAAAGTAATACCATTTGGGCGTAAAGATGATGGTGGCGATTTGGTAGAGACTTCGTTTTTATTTCAGGGATTGCTTTGTGCCAGGCAGTATTATAACAGGGATCTACCCAAAGAGCGCGAACTGCGTAATTTAATCAACTGGCTTTGGACTGAAATTGAATGGAGCTGGTATACAAAGGGTGGAAATGAAGTATTATACTGGCACTGGTCACCTAATAATGGCTGGAGTATGAATTTTCCTATCCACGGATTTAATGAATGTTTGATTGTTTATGTTCTGGCAGCCAGTGCCGAACGTTATCCGGTAACGGCCAACGTTTATCATAATGGATGGGCAAAAAGTAATTTTTTTATCAATGGTAAAACTTTTTATGGTATAAAACTGCCATTGGGGTTTGATTATGGTGGTCCGCTTTTCTTCTCACACTACTCATTTATGGGCCTCAACCCTAAAGGGTTAAAAGATCGTTATGCTGATTACTGGGAACAAAACAGAAACCACACACTAATAAACCGGGCATATTGTATTGACAACCCTAAAAAATTTAAAGGATATGGAGAGCATTGTTGGGGTTTAACAGCAAGTGATAATTATGAAGGTTATAATGCACACTCACCAACAAACGATTTGGGAGTGATTTCACCAACAGCAGCCTTATCAGCATTTCCATATACTCCAAAATATTCTATGCAGGTCTTGCGTCATTTATATTATGATCTGGGTGATGAAATATGGGGTCAATATGGCTTTACTGATTCTTTCAGTGAATCGCGCAATTGGTATGGAAAATCATATATAGCAATTGATCAGGGTCCTGTTGTTGTGATGATAGAAAACTATCGTACTGGTTTGTTGTGGAAACTATTTATGAGTTGTCCTGAAGTTAAAGCAGGGTTAAAAAAGCTCGATATGCATAGTGATGCTAACACGAAATAATGAATTAGCCTCATCTTTTTTATCGTTTACTTTATATCATTTTTTACAACAGTTTTTATAAACCATAAATCTGTTGACCTTCACATGAAATTTACACGAATTTAATAGAATACAAATAAAAAAAAGCGCCATGAAACCACATCGAATACTATTAATAATATGTATACTGCTGGGCAAGCTAACGGCAACCGGGCAAACAGACAAGATCTTGAAGATGGAAACCTACATCAACTCGTTGATGTCGAAGATGACCCTGGAAGAGAAGATAGGTCAGTTAAATCTACCCTCCGTAGGCTTTGATATCACCGGACCCATCCTGAGTAAAGATGTAGAGCAAAAGATATCCAAAGGATTAGTAGGTGGTCTGTTTAACACCTACACCCCGGATGCCATACGCAAATTGCAGGACAAAGCCATAAAAGAGACACGATTAAAAATACCGTTACTGTTTGGCTACGACGTCATCCATGGACATAAGACCATCTTTCCAATCCCGTTAGGGATGGCCTCGACCTGGGATCTTCCCTTAATAGAACAGGCCGCCCGCGCCGCAGCAGCAGAAGCCAGTGCCGATGGATTGAATTGGGTCTTTTCACCGATGGTAGATATCGCAAGAGATCCAAGATGGGGCCGCGTATCAGAAGGCGCCGGAGAAGACACCTGGTTAGGATCACAAGTAGCCAAAGCCATGGTACGCGGATATCAGAGTCACGATCTATCTAACCCCAGTAGCGTAATGGCCTGTGTAAAACATTTTGCCCTGTATGGCGCAGCAGAAGCCGGTCGGGATTATAATATAGTAGACATGAGCGAGCGTAAGATGCAGGAATATTATCTGCCCCCGTATAAGGCAGCCATAGATGCAGGCGCAGGAAGCGTAATGAGCTCATTCAACGAAATAAACGGCGTACCGGCCGCCGCCAATAAATGGCTGCTGACAGACCTGCTTCGCAAGAAATGGGGCTTCACCGGCATGGTCGCCACCGATTATACCGCCATCATGGAGCTGATGAATCATGGACTTGGAGATGAATCAAAAGTTGCAGAACTCGCCATAAAAGCAGGCGATGACATGGACATGGTAAGCGAGTTCTATCTCAACCAGCTAAAGAAACTCGTTGAAACTAAAAGCCTCGATGTGTCATATATAAACCAGGCCTGCAAACGCGTGCTGGAAGCCAAATATAAATTAGGCCTGTTTGAGGATCCCTATAGAGGCGTTAGTAACGAACGTGCAGCAAAAGAGATCATGAGTGCCGATAAGTTAGCCCTGTCAAAAGAAGCAGCATTGAAAAGCATGGTTCTGCTTAAAAACGATCATCATATACTACCCTTACAAAGCACATCAAAGATAGCCTTTATCGGTCCGATGGTGAAAGACCAACGCGATCTGATCGGAAACTGGAGTGGGGCAGGCGACTGGAGAAAAGCCATCAGCCTATGGGACGCCTTACAGCGCCAATATCCAGGAAACAACTTTGCGTATGCCAAAGGCGCAAGTATAACAGATGACACCATACTGCTTAATAAGCTAAATCGATTTGGCGCAGAAATCTTACCCGACCCTCAGTCACCCGCCCGGTTGATAGAAGAAGCCGTCAGAACAGCCGGCAAGGCCGATCTCATCGTAGCCTTTTTAGGCGAGTCGTGTACAATGACCGGCGAAGCATCCAGTAGGAGTGAAATCTCGATTCCAGAGAGCCAGAAAGCATTGCTGAAAGCACTGAAGGCAACCGGCAAGCCCATCATCTTATTACTGATGAACGGTCGTCCACTCACCCTTGGCTGGGAAGACGAGAACGTAGATGCAATCATAGAGACCTGGTTTGGAGGTACCCGTTCATGCGAAGCCATAGCAGACGTGATATTTGGGAAATACAATCCATCGGGGAAATTAACCATGACCTTTCCAAGGACTGTAGGCCAGATCCCGATCTACTATAATGCCAAGAACACCGGCAGACCCTTTAACGATAATGAGAAGTTTACCTCAAAATATCTGGATATACCGAATACCCCACTTTATCCGTTTGGTTATGGATTAAGTTATACCACCTTTGATTATAGCCCCATCAGCTTAAACAAAACGACAATTAATACTTCTGATAAGTTAGAGGCCACCATTACGATAACCAATAGTGGAAAGATCGATGGGGAAGAGACAGCCCAGCTCTATGTCCGTGATATGGTAGGCACAGTAACAAGGCCAGTAAAAGAGTTAAAAGGGTTTAAGAAAGTGTATCTGAAAGCGAGGGAATCAAAAAGGCTCACCTTTACCCTTACCGCAGAAGACCTTAAGTTTTATGATATCAACATGAAATATACGAATGAGCCGGGAACCTTCAAACTATTCATCGGTACTAATTCTAATGATGTGAAGGAAGCTGAGTTTAATTTGGCGCTTTGATTCTGTATTCGGTTTCCAACACCTGTTAATTGATATGGTGTGCTAATTGATTGATCTTTTCTTTTTCATCTAATACCGGAAAATGAGGCAGCCTATTTTTATTTTAGGCAGCCTCTTCCTTCCATACCGTTTTCACGGCAATCAGCACCTCTCCCTACATAGCATAAATCTTCAGGCAGATGCCAGTAAACAAACAAGGCTAAAGCAATTTTAGAATTCCTGTACCTCCAGTGTTTGAAGATTTCTTCTCTCATTTCTATTTTGCTGAAAATGATACAGCGCAAACATTTACCAAAACACTATTGCCTTCATTTCAGACCATACTCATCTTCTGTTTCGGCCCCAATGCTTTTCTGAAAACACATCTTGTAAATTTTTTATAGTTGCCATTTTAGATTGGTGTATTTGAATTATTAACTTTGGATTACCGGTTTTAAATGTCAGGTGCTGGGAGAAAGCTATTCATTCTGTTGGATTTAATTTGGTGGAATATTTTCCTTTAACGGATCTATAATTACCCTATGACGCTCATCGCTGGTATCCTTGATATAGGGTCAATATATCCTTGATAGGTACCTGATACGTCTATAGAAGACGGATTAGGATTGTAACAGCCCTATATCGACCCTGTAGTGACCATAGGTGCGATGAGCGTCATAGGTAAGTATTCCCCCCGTTATCCCCTGATTATCTAGGCTGTTTTGAATTGTAAGGAGAACTAAGTCCTCTGTTTCTAGTTGTTTTATAGTTAAGTGTCTCATATTTAAAATTTTGAATATGATGTGTGTCAAGTCTCAAAATTTGAGAATAATAACGCCAGTGGGTGATATTCCTCTTTCGTTGACTGAATTTTTTTTAAAAATTGTTTCGTAGTCTCAATAATTTTAGCGAGGGCTATTTTCAGGTTGTGGTAAATGATACTTGATCTTTCTATGCACTTATCAAATTACAGCGATATGGATGCAATCCTGTGGATATAATTGTACAAAGTACTTTTGCTTTGAACTTTTAAAATCGCTTGTTACTCAAGTTTCTTGAAAACGAAGTCAAAATTGGCTATGTTGTCAATTACTTTTCGACAATTGTAGGTTCGATACTTTTTCTTATAAGACCTAATATTTTTCTAAATAATATTGTCATAAAGATAGTATAATCAGTTTTATGACTATTTTTGGTATGATAGAACAAAGCTATCCCGTGAGTGATTTAGTTCAATATGTGGTATAAGATATTTATAATGAATGAATAAGTAGATGGCGTATTTCACTAGTAAAGTTCTCCTTGATGGATAAGTTCTGGTATACGAGCTACTACGTTTCATAAGTCCAATGTTAATAAAGATATAAAGTTCATTTCAAAAGAAGAGAATATATGCAATACATTTATCAGTATCTTTTTTATATAATATGGATTAGTTATTTAATCTATTGGTGGTCGATGTCGAAGAATATCAAAGAATCGGTTCGATCCGAGTCTATATTATCACGACTTACTCGTTCTGTCTCTATTATTTTAGCCGTAGTGCTTCTCTGTCTTCCAAAATTACCAATCCTGTTCCTTTACCTGAGATTTTTTCCGCAAAGCAATTTGTGTTTTTGGATTGGTGCAATAATTACTGCAGGTGGTCTTTCCTTTTCTGTCTGGGCTCGTTGTTACTTAGGGAAAAATTGGAGCCAAACTGTCACTATAAAAAAAGATCATAAACTCATTACAAATGGGCCATATGCTTTAGCTCGTCATCCGATTTACACTGGATTTTTATTTGGCTTTGCCGGAACGTCAATAGCATTAGGTGAATTGCGTGGAGTGATTGCAGTGGCTCTTGTTTTTGGCGTGTTACTGTACAAATTGAAATTAGAAGAGAAATGGTTACATGAGCAATTTGGTGAGTCTTATGAGATATACTGTCAAAGAGTGTCTGCTTTAGTCCCATTTATAATATAGGAGAAAAAACTGTTAAATAAAAATGGGTCAACTAGTGCGCCAAATATGATAGGTTAATATATAAATGAATAGTATGTAACATCAAAAACATACCGGCATGAAAAATATAATTAGCATTAATCAAGAAACTTGTAAGAAGTGTCTTTTATGTTCTGAAGTTTGTCCTAATAAAATTCCTGTTAGGAATAATTCAAATGTAATGGCCGCACGACCTGATCGAATAGGTTTATGTTTTAAATGTGGTCAATGTATGGCTATTTGTTCGACTCAATCAATTGTTGTTGAAGGTTTGTCATATGAACATGATTTTTTTATCTTACCTGAAAAAGCATCTTATGAGAATTCATTTAAAGACCTGATACATACGCGCAGGGCTATTCGAAACTTTAAAGATAAGCCGGTTCCAAAGGATCTGTTAGAAAAAATAGTTGAAGCTATTTCGTTTGCCCCACCAAGCTTTCCACCGCTGAAAATCAAGATAGTTGTCGTTCAAAACGCTGAATTGATTAAGACAGCATTGCCAAATATGATAAAATTATATGATTCCCTTCATGAAAACATGAAAAATCCGATAATACGATTTTTTATTAAGAAAGAAGTTGGGAAGAAAAAATTTAAAACAATGCAAGAACACTTAATTCCATTATTAAAAAGTAGGTTACCGGAATTAAAAAATGGTACAGAAGATACACTTACCCGACATGCACAAGCAATGATTCTTTTTTTAGTAGATAAAAACGAAGAAGATATAAGTCAAGATATTTCAATAGCCGCCACTTATGGAATGCTAGCAACACATTCACTTGGATTAGGTGGTTCGATAATGGATATTATACCTCCAGCGATTGAACGCGACAAAGAATTAAGGAAATTATTTTGCATTCCAGACAATCACGAGATAGTGACATCAATGATTATTGGATATCCAAAATATAAATATTTGAGAGGAATTAAAAGAAATTTAAAAAGTGTAGAATGGCTTTAAAGGCACTGCACACAATATTACAATACATTTTATTGCTGATTTAAGGATGTAGATTTGGCAAAAGAACAATGAATATCAACTCCCCCCAAGTTTCCCGATTCCGATAGTTTATAGTTGGAAATTAATGCCCCAATATTATGATTATATGAAACTGTTTATGCAAGGTTACCCGAAATATGTATCCCCAATTAATAAAAGTTTAGGACCCAAAACTATTAATCTTAGTTTATCATCTTCCAGTTGTACAGTTAACTTTTGATTAAATTCTTACACTAAAATTAAAAGAACACGAATCTAAAGCTCGAAAGTCATGAGAACACTAATTACAACAATAGCAGTAGTTTTTAGCTCTATTATATGTGTTAATGCTCAAGATTATTACAAAAAGAATAAAATTTTATCGGGTAAAGAAGTATATGAGCGCGAAAAACTACCAGACGGTAAATGGTTTATTTTAAGGAATGTTAAAAACAAATTATTCCATGAGAAGATGATAATACCTAATAATAATATGGAGTATTGCCTATCAATGATAGATTTTAATGATTTAACGCGAAAAAAAATCGAGACTATATTAAAAGAAACTATTAGTGCAGAAGATAAAGAAAAAATGAAAACTTCTAGAACATTGTTATTAATAGAATTCTTTATAAATGATTCAGGAAAAGTACTGGAATTAGATTTTGACTTAAATAAAAACAATGCTTTTAAACCTCAATATTTATCAATAATTGAACAGCGAATCAAAAATGAAATTGTTTTCTCATTTAAATCGGATCAGTTAAAAGGCTCAAATTATATTAGATTTAATCTCGTTTTTAACTCGATGAAAATTTTCTAATGGCTTTGTTCTTGCTTGAAAAATAAAATAATAGTAGGGAGGCTGTGTTGTAACTTTAACGTAAAACAAACCTCTAAAGAGTTTTCAGTCGCTTGGATAACTTCATTGCAATCTGATTTCCAACCATAGCGTTTCTCGATGATTATCTTTCAGCTGGCCGATATGATCTGGAGCCAAAAGGAACAGAGATATAAACTTGCTGCAGTTGGTCTGGGAAAATTGAAGAAGATGACAGTATCTGATTGGCACGATTGTACAAGCGAGGTTTATTATAATATTGGGCAGATAATATTTCTAAAATGTACTACTTTTGAATAACAGATGATGTAATATGAAAAAAAGATTTAGAATAATATTTATTTTTTTATTTGTATCAAGTAATCTCTTTGCTGTAAGTCAACTTTATGCACAAACAGATAAAAGTCAGATTCAAAACGGTTATAACGAGAATCTTAATGCTAATCTACAATCAAGGAAACCGCTGCAGGATGCATTAACGGTTGTTATAAATAGTGAACATGCTAATTCTCAATCAAATAATAAAATTAAAGATTTGGTGCTGATTTATGCTGGTAGTACACATCGTTTACCCTGGACAAAAGGTCGTATCAAACCTTATGTTTATAGGGCAGATAATGGGAAATTTGATTGGCTTTTTGATGGGTTCCTTTTTTTGGAGATTTTCGATACAAAACGTAATATTGCTTATGATCCTGGGTTTAAATATAATGCAGCAACAAAATCTGACTTTCAATCTGTTTTAGACACTTATTTTAACCGAAAGACAAGCTTTGGAGCCTTAGAAAGTGTGCTTGATTCTTTAGCAAAAGAGGGACAGATTGCACAACGCAAGCGTAAGGTGGTGATTGGTATTGTGGTACCCAGAAAAGATTTCACGGAATGGGGAACTGTGGACAATAAAAAACTAGATTTTAAATCGATGAATGATATTGCTACGGCGGTTCGGTGGTATATTGATGAGTCGCTGGAAATGTGGAAGAGGGCTAAGTATAAACATCTGGAATTGGCCGGCTTCTATTGGGTTAGTGAAGAAGCCGCTATTTATAAAGATGCCATTAAAATGACAGGCCGGTATCTTGATAAGATTGGACTTCCATTCTATTGGATTCCGTATTATAATGCTCCGGGAGCTGCTAAGTGGAAAGAAAATGGTTTCAAATATGCATATTATCAGCCTAACTATTTTTTCTCGCTCAAAGTTCCATACCAACGTTTGGCTGATGCTTGTAACTTTGCCAGGGAACATGGTTTATCCATGGAAATGGAATTCGATGATAATATCATTTCGGACACTGCATTCAGAAAACGTTTTGACGACTATGTAAAAGTTTTTACAGAGCAGAATGTATGGAGGTCTCAGGTAGCTTACTATGAAGGTGGAGGCGCTTGGCTATTGATGTCGCAAAGTAAAGATGCCGAAATTAAAAAACGATATGAGTTCTTTGGAGATATTATAGCCAAACGTCAAAGAGAAGCGGATATGAATAAGTAGTCGGAAGTAATCTTTGTTATTACTCAATTGGGATGTATAAATCTACAATAGATTTTTTTTCTGGGTGTTCATTGAAATTATTGTGGAAAATTTCAAATGGATTACGGTCTGCTTTTTTGTACCCGTTTTCATTCATCCAAATAAAAAGGCTACTCCACGATTTCCCAAAGTCTTTGGGCTCAATTATAAAGTGACCTACAATACATTTGCCTTTCTCGATTTTAGTTAATCCCACTTCTCCACTAACTTCAACTTTTTCATTTAAAATTATACAAGCACTCATCCTTACTTTATCTGGTTCGGTTATTTTAAAACTGTCGTGATAAATTCGTGCCATCTTAAAATCGTTTCTTTCAAATAGCCCTTTTGGTTTTGCCCATTTAATAAGTTTGTCAAAGGCACTGTCTAAAGTGTTTTCACCGATACAGGTAATAAAAGCCATTTCTAATTTTGGCATTTCTTTAATTTCAATTTTTGCATTCATTGATATCCAATTTTTTAGATTATTAATGTCGCAAATGTATTCTTCAATTATCTGTTTTGCTTGTCCATTCTTGCTATCATCTTTACCAATCTTGCTAAATTTGTTAGCATTTTTTTTGCGAAATTCGGAAGGACTTATTCCATAATACTTTTTAAAAGATCGGGTAAAAGAAGAATTGTTGCTAAAACCATATTGCATAGCAAGTTCTGTAACGGTCAATTCTTTTCTGTGTATTAACAATGAAGCTGATTTCTCTATTCTTTTTCGAGTTATGTATGCGTTTAAGGTTTCATTAGTTATGGCTTTAAAAAGTCGGTGCAAATGATAGGGTGAATAGAATGCTATGCTAGAAATGGTTTCTAATGATAATTTGTTGTCTAAATTTTCGTCGATGTAGGTCAATATTTTATTAACTCTTTTGATATAATCTTCGTTCATTTCGACTTACTTTATGATATGACTAAAAAAAACAGAGCATATTACTATTTGAATCTATAGACCAGATAGTTGTCTGACATATTTTATAACAAAGTTATAACAATTAAGGTATAAAACATCAAATGGAGATTCTATTGTTTTTGAATTTTTATACCTGGTAATTCATGTATAACAATAACCTTGCTCCCAATATAAGTAATGGTATGCTTTAATAATAACCAGACCAACGTAATAGATAATTGGACAGGTTTTATGGATGATTTTGAGCTGAAAAATGATTCATTAAGAAATGAGAAAACTGAAATTTAATGCTTATTATTGTATACAAATTCGCTTTCTTAAAAGGCGCTGTTTATATTTTAATTCTGATGGTATATCTAGGATAGTGAACTTTAAATTTTAAGCTATAGGTCAATATTTCTTACGGATTTTATGAAAACTGGTAAATATAAAATTATACTCGGGAACAGCTTTATTATTCCCATATTTGTATCTCTGTTTTTATGGAGTTGCAGCACAAAACATGTAGAAGTGGCGCATAAACCGGTATTGACGCTATTGAGCTCACAAACGACAAGTGAGAATGATACTATGCGCAGTAGTTTGTGTCGTATGGAAATTGGTATTGAGGACACTCGAAAAGAACAGCTTGTATTCGAATTAACCATTACCAATAATTCTACTGATACGCTACAAATAGATCCTTCTCTATTTTATTATATTCCTGTATTCCATGATATTGATACAATTTCTGATCAAAATCCATGCTTGGTTAAATGCATTGATCCTGAAAAGACAATAAATCAACTTTATAAACAGAGAGATAGCTTGTCAAAAATGGTCAATCCTTATTCTTTGACCCATAAAAAAACAGGTGCTCTTTTACGAGATGCTCTTATTACAGGAACAATAGCTTTTCTATTAAAACAAAAACCAGAGGATTTAGAAGAAATGAGAAAAAACAATGAAGATGACTGGTATACCGATCATTATTACCATATTCAAAACATAAATAATCAACTTGAATTCTGGCAAAACAAGACGTTAAGACCGATGAAGCTTTTACCAAATACGAAAGTTAAAGGGATGGTTCTTTTCCCAATAGAGAAAGATGCTTTTGAAATTATTATTAAATTACCCAATAAGTTGAATATTCAAACGTTCAGATTTCAGCAAGATATTTTGTAGCTGAGCTTCCTTATTGTGATATCAGCTTTAAGAATTATATAATAAATATCCGGATTTTAATACTATTGGTAAAAAGTTTGCAGATAACTTTGAGTACTTTATTGTTCGGTAATTTATTTAAAAATATTGACATTCAGGTTGTAGAATAACATAACAAAAAAACTATAAACGGGATGAAAAGTAAAATATTAAATGTGTTTTTAATAATTTCATCACTCTTCGGATTCTTAGAGTGGGGACACAACTACAGCATGTTTTTATTCCAAGCAGAAGCAGAAATAATTTCTAAATTTTTTACCAATCCTATTTCTGTATTACATCCATTTATTATACTTCCTTTTGTCGGACAAGTCCTTTTGTTACTAACCTTGTTTCAAAAGAACCCCAGTAAAATAATGACATATATCGGAATTAGTGGGATTGGAATACTATTTTCTTTAATGTTTTTAATAGGTTGCCTGAGTATTAATCTTAAGATTATATCTTCAACTATTCCATTTTTGACTTTAGGGTATTATACATTTACGTATTGCAGAAAATTAAATGTTCAAAGAAAGTAGACTGTTAACAAAAAGCTATTTGTAAGTTAGGAATATGCAAGATAATAAATCGGGCATGAGAACGACTTCGGGATACTTTATTAATTTTGAAAAAATGATAATAAATCTACAGCGAATAATTTTGGGTTAAGAAATATGATAGCATATCAGAAACTTATAGTCTATTACTTTTCTGGAACAGGCAATTCAAAAAACGTTGCGTTATGGTTGCAAGAAATTGCCAGAGAAAAAAATATGGGTAGTCGATTAATAAATATTGCTGCAATAGACCGCATAACCATTGACGCTCCTACTGCTGATGAATTAGTAGTTTTCGTTTCACCGGTTCATGGATTTAACTATCCACCGGTAATGATGAATTTTATATTAAGATTTCCAAAGGGGAACAACAATGTTCTTTTGTTAAATACCAGAGCTG
Source organism: Bacteroidota bacterium (assembly GCA_013390605.1). Classification (GTDB taxonomy): domain Bacteria; phylum Bacteroidota; class Bacteroidia; order Bacteroidales; family Cfx3-03; genus Cfx3-03. The sequence goes on from JACAUB010000001.1 coordinate 1,837,686, forward strand.
GTATGCTCATCGGTAGATATATCACCCCAGGGATGTCAGGAATATCTTTGTATTTTGCGGCTATTATTCTCAAAACGAAAGGGTATGTGATTAAGGCGTTACACCCTGTAGATATGCCTTCAAACTGGATTTCAGTGCATCCAGGATTAAATTATAAAACGGTAAAATATCTGCATGATAAAAACAAAGAAAAGGTAACAGCTTTTGCCAGAAAGGTTTTCAATGGTAAATCCGATTTTAAAGCTGTACGCGAGATCGTACAGGATTTTGTTGTATTACCCATTTCTATCATGTATTTTATAATTGGGCGCTTTGTTTTTGCCAAAACATTTTATGCTTCAAAAGACTGTAACAATTGCGGCATATGTATGAAAAGTTGTCCGGTAAAAGCAATAAAAATTGTTGATAACCGTCCTTTTTGGACTTTTAGTTGTGAAAGTTGTATGCAATGTATGAGCAATTGTCCAAGGAAGGCAATAGAAACTGCTCATGGCTCATTAATTATCTATTCCGTCATTCATTCGTTGGTCATTCTTGTTTTATTCTATAAATATTTTACGAGTTGGTTTTTCTCAATTGATAATGAAATTGCCCGTTTCTTTATTGAATCGGTCTTATTTATTGTTTTATTTGGTGTATGGTACAGACTAACTCATTATTTATTGCAATTCAGGTGGTTTGAACGATTTGTTGTTTACACATCATTAACCAAATATAAATTTTGGGGTCGCCGATACAAAGCATTAAAAAATATATGATAGTAGCCGTTAACTTTTCTTCATTGGTTAATTATGCCTTTCGTGTAGTTTGTCGTTAAGACATTGTAATGGAAGATATTAATAATATCAGACAGATAAAAAAATGGAAACAGAAAAACCATTGGTAAATAATAAATATTTGCTTGAAAAATACCCAGGAAAGGGTGGTTGGACTTATGCTGCAATTCCTGAAGTGTTGCAAGATAAACATTCACCTTTCGGCTGGGTTAAAGTAAAAGGATTCATTGACGATTTTGAGCTTAAAAACTATAAGTTGATGCCTATGGGGAACGGAAAACTTTTCCTGCCCGTAAAAGCTGATATCAGAAAGAAAATTGGAAAGAAAGAAGGTGATTGGGTTAAGGTGATTTTATTTGCAGACAATGCACTTACAGAGATACCTGAAGAATTTCTTCTTTGTTTAAGGGATGATCCAATGGCGCATGAAACATTTTTAAGCTATTCGGATGGACAACAAAAAGAGTTTATTGACTGGATTTATTCTGCTAAAACCGCCGACACAAAAGTTGAAAGAATTACTGAGACACTGCGTAAACTGGAAAAGAAACAAAAACTTAGAGATAAATAACTGAAGAGGCTAAAAGGAAAATATAAAAAGTACTATCATTTTATTTTTGAAGCTATTTATCCTAACGATCTTGATTATTTTAATGTAGTAACATTATGAGAGAATGCAGTCTCTTTCGAAACAAATTTTAAAACATGGAAACACAAGGAGCTTCTGTTGTTATAACTCATCAAGTTATCGATGGAAAACAAAATGAATACGAAAACTGGTTGAACGAAATAGGCCCTATATGTAGAAGCGCCACTGGACACCTGGATTGGCAAATAGTCCGTCCTATTCCTACGCTGACATCTACCTATACTGTTATTATTCGTTTTGATTCACCGGAACATCTTAAGGACTGGATGTATTCTCAAGAAAGAAGTCAGTTAATTAAAAAAGTAGAACCGTTTCTCGATAAGGGAGATGACTATTTCATAAAAAGCGGTCTGGATTTTTTGTTCATGCCGTTGGAAACCAAGACTAAAATACCTAAGCGATGGAAGCAATATCTCGTAACCTGGTCGGCAATATACCCTTTGTCAATGATTATTCCCTTAATTATAGTGCCCGTCTTAAGAAAATGTGGTATTTCTCAATATCGCGTTATCGATTCGTTTTTTATTTCAGGAACAGTTGTTTTACTAATGGTTTATCTGGTAATGCCTTACTATACAAGACTGATTAAAAAATGGCTGTATAAATAGTTATGATTGCAATTGATTTTCCAGAATAAATTGAAGGACAATAATATTGAAATCATAAGGGTAACAGAATAAAAGCTGTGCATAACAAACAACTATCTGTAAGTCGGGTTTTAATATTTTGTTGAGAGGGAACTAGGATTTCTTTATTTTAATATCATTTTTTCGGGAATCATTTCTCCTTGCATAATATATAGCTGGACAGAGGTCTCAATTTCCTTTTTAGGTATATACTTTGAAGCTACAAGAATAAAATCATCAACTGTAAGTAAATGTTTATTCTGTTCGGCCACTACTTTAAGGTTACACATAAAATCACGATAAGTTTTTGTGTCATGGTTTAATTCTGTTATTCTTTTGTCTATATATGCAGCAAACATTGCTCCACGATTATACGGGAGTTTCTCATAATTATGATCCTCCCAGAAATGCTTCATAATATCTTTATTTGGCGTGTTTTTTACTGGATTTGCTGATAATTTATTATAGGTATCTTTTACAATCTCATTAAATCTTTCATTTGTTATAATACTACTTTGTGCAAGTAAGTACCATGTAGTATAATCAGTAAATCCCTCATTAAACCACTCATTATCTCCGTCAATGGCAACACAGCCTGTTCCAATGTATCGATGCATGATTTCATGGGAAATGGTTGTGACAACTTCTTCATTTGCCAGGATGGTATCGCCCGAATATTTCACATGAAAGCCTCCATTGAAAGCAGTTCCTGAAATATTATGATAATTAATGTCAAGAAAAGAGGAGGCAACCAAAGAGTAATAAGTGCCATTCAAATTACCCCAAAAATTAGTCATAGCAGGTAGAAAAGTATCAAAATAATTCATGAAACGTTTTAAATTATAACTATTATTTTCATTAATCCGAAGAACAATATAATTTTTTATACCCGCCATTTCTCGCTTCTCGATATGAAGATCTGAGGCACCTGTAATCAAGGCATCTACTCCTTCAGATAATTTTAGTTTTACTGTTTCCCCTGGTTTCAATTCTGGTGCAAAACTAAAGTACATGGGAAATACAGTGTTGCGATTTAATGTTACTGACATCATTAAACTGTCGTGTAACTTTTTCTCAATATCTGGATTCAGAAAAAGAGTAGATGTAAGTGAAAAAAAGTAATTGTTTGTAATTATTGGACGAAACATTTCACCTACAACCCTATGCTTTGGTTTATGGGTATCAATAATATCATACGTTATTTTAATAGGGGTATTATCATGATAATAAAATGTTATTTTTCTATTGACAGAATCAATTCTGAATTTTACAGAAGATTGAATATTTACCAAACTATTTAATAAATCTTTCATTCCACCATACGAATTCCCATATTGAAATGTAGTACTATCAGGTAAGACAGGGAAATAATTCAAATGAACGTGCATTACATTTGGTTTGATTTCTAAATAATAGGCCAAATTTACATTAGCACTTACTGCTGATTGATTAACTAAAAATAGAGTAAGCAAAAGACCGAATATTATTTTTTTCATCGTGTAAAATGTATTAATTCTATTGTTGTAAACTCGCTGTGAGAATTATCTTTCTTATAAAAAAATAGTAGTAATCTGATCATACATCTGATATTTAGTAATTTAATTATGTTTTATAATCAAAGAAACGCCAGTCAAGTACAACCTGAAAGTAACCTTCGGCAAAAATAATGAAAAGGTGATGTAATTTATCGAAAAACAGATAAAGGAAATACAAGAATAAATCTATGGGGGAAAAGGAAAGGGAGGAATAAAATGTACTCAAAAAAGCCCCATCTCCTTTATATTCAAAGAAGATGGAACTTTCTATACTTAAAGTTGATACTTTCTGAAAACTGTTGTTGATGTGTGTCCGCCAAATCCAAATGTATTATTCAGGACTACTAAGACTTCTTTCTTGCGGGCTCTAAGAGGGGTGAAGTCGAATTGTGAATTGATTTCAGGATCAATTTCATTGAGATTAATTGTTGGAGGTATTATATTATCCTCAATTGATTTTATACAAGCAATAGACTCTATGGCTCCTGCAGCCCCTAATAAATGACCTGTCATAGATTTTGTAGCACTAATTTGAATCTTCTTTAGGAATTTGCCAAAAACCTTCTCTATTGCTTTACATTCGCTAATATCTCCTACTGGTGTTGATGTCGCATGAGCATTTATATAGGTAATATCATCTGTAGTCAATCTGGAATCAGCGATTGCTCCTTCCATAGCCAATACAGCTCCCAGCCCTTCTGGATGTGTGGCAGCGACATGATAAGCATCAGAAGCAGCTCCATAACCGGCTAATTCGCAGTATATTTTAGCTCCTCTTTTTAAAGCATGTTCAAGTTCTTCAATCATAAGCACGCCGGCTCCTTCTCCGGCTACAAATCCATCCCGCGTTTTATCAAATGGACGGGAAGCTGTTTCGGGAGTGTCATTGAGTGTTGATAATGCCTTCATTGAATTAAACCCTCCTATAGCAGCTTGCGTGATCGTAGCTTCTGAGCCTCCGGCAATAATAATATTTGCTCGGCCTAATCGAATAAGATCCAATGCATTCGCTATTGCATTATTCGACGATGCACAGGCAGATGAAATGGAATAACTAATTCCATGCAGCCCATATCGGATTGATATTTGCCCTGCTGCAATATTTGATATCATTTTTGTTATAAAAAATGGACTGAATCGTGGAACATTCTTGTTTTCTCCAAAGTTTAATATTTCTTCTTCAAATGTTGACATTCCGCCAATTCCAGTTGCCATTATGACTCCTACTTTATTGAGGTCGCACGTTTCCAGGTTTAACCCCGAATCCTTCATACACTCGTCTGTTGCAGCTAAAGCATATTGCGTGTATAAGTCCATTTTTCGTACTTCCTGTTTTGTAATATATTGCAAAGGGTCGAAATCTTTTACTTCACATGCAAACTTTGTTTTATGATTCGTAGTATCAAATTTCGTGATTGCAGACGCTCCACTTTTCCCTTTTATTAAACTTTCCCAAAAGTCACTTACATTATTACCGATTGGGGTAACTGCACCTAGTCCGGTTATTACTGCTCTTTTCATTGTACTTTTTTTTTAATTTAACACAATATTTTTATACTTACTAATAAGTAAGTTCGCTGATTAAATTTTTTTAAGGTTTTAAATCTTTAATAATAGCATGACAAATACTTTTATAGTCAATCTTATCTATGATTCTTGACAATTGTAGACTTGCAACTAAACTCGAAAGTATAATAGTTGCCTTAATTTGAGGATCTTCACTAAATACAAAGATTTGTTTTTCTTTGCCTTGGGTAAGAATACTTGTAAGCCATGTAAGAATCACTTCGGTCATTTTTATGAGTTCTGCTTTTGTGGTCTCGCTTAAAGTATTAAAATCTGGACCCAGTGAACCCACGATACATAGTTTTTGTTCTCTGTGACTTTTGATGTAAATCTTTATAAACGTGTCCAACTGTTTCCATTCATCAAATCCCCGACTGTGCATGTTGTCAATCATTTCCTCAAAACGCTGAATATTCGTTTTTACAATACTCGTTCCGAGATTTTCTTTCGTAGGAAAATAATAATGAACAGCAGCATTCTTAATTCCTAATTCTGTAGATATATCTTGATAGCTGAAAGCATTGTATCCTTTTGTACGAATGTGATGCTCTCCTAATTCTATTATTTTTTCACGCGTAACCGACATAATATTTTTAATTACAATACCTGTACAAATATACTTACTAATAAGTAAGTATCGAAATATATTTTCTTTCTCTGGTTTCCTTTAAATATAGTTGATATATTTTTTTAACCATATTTAGGTTATATTCCTCACGGTGCCACTTCGTAAGTTCACAATCTATTGTAATTTTGTCCCTTTTTTAATGCAATTTAAAATAAGAGCTAATTATGTCAGCAGCAATTGAAGAAGACAAACGTAAGGTTACCACGCATCGCCTTAAAGAAATGAAAAATCGTGGTGAGAAGATCTCTATGCTTACAGCCTATGATTATTCTATGGCTTCAATTATAGACCAGGCAGGGATGGATGTTATTCTGGTTGGAGATTCTGCATCAAATGTAATGGCCGGAAATGTTACAACACTTCCAATGACGCTTGACCAGATTATTTATCATGGCACTTCAGTGATGAAAGCTGTTAAACGAGCACTTGTAGTTGTAGATATGCCATTTGGAACCTGTTCGGGGAATCCTTTACTTTCGTTAGAGGCTGCTATCAGAATTATGAAAGAAACAGGTGCTGATACGCTTAAAGTTGAAGGTGGGGAAGAGATAATTGAAGATATTAGAAAAATTGTGGCAGCGGGTATTCCGGTGATGGGACATCTGGGTTTGATGCCTCAATCAATTAATAAATATGGTACTTACACTGTCCGTGCTAAAGAAAAAGAAGAAGCTGAAAAGTTGATAAAGGATGCATTGCTCTTAGAAAAAGTTGGATGCTATGCGATCACGTTAGAAAAAATACCTGCAAAATTAGCAGGAGAAATAACCGCAAAATTATCAATTCCAACTATTGGAATTGGTGCTGGTCCTAATGTAGACGGACAAGTATTAGTTATGCATGATATGTTGGGTATAAATAAAGATTTCTCTCCTAAATTCTTAAGACGTTATGAAGATTTACATGATGTAATAACGAAAGCCGTTCAGAATTATATTAAAGATGTAAAGGATAAAGACTTTCCGAATGAACATGAATCATATCAATAAGGTATGTTATATATGTGGTTCTTAAATCGGTTTTAAACATAAAAAAAGAGGCTATCAATTTGATAACCTCTTTTTCTCTCACTGTGTAGCCCGTAGGGGAGTCGAACCCCTGATCTTTTGGATGAAAACCAAATGTCCTGGGCCACTAGACGAACGGGCCCTATAATAATTCATTAAAAAAAGCCATTCAGTATTATTGGATGACTTTTGTAGCCCGTAGGGGAGTCGAACCCCTGATCTTTTGGATGAAAACCAAATGTCCTAGGCCACTAGACGAACGGGCCATTCGTCGATCGGTATTGATTGCCGATTGCGTGTGCAAAGGTAGAAATATTTTTGAATATGCAAAAGGTTTGCTTAAAAATTAGTTAAAAAAGTTAACATTTATAAAGTTTCTACAGATCGTGATCGGCCTGAAACTTGAATCCCAATCGTTTACCTGTTTTGAGTTTTATGTTATCTGAGGTAGTCTGGATTTCGTCGACACTAACCTCTTTAATTGAATCGAAGGCGGGTGTTAATAAATCGAAATTTAGTGTGTATTCTATGGCCGATTCAATAATCTTTCGAATGGATTGTTCGTCCACAATAGAGGTAGCAAAGTTTGGATATAAGAGTCCTACTTCGCGTTTGCCTTCAATGAAATAGTGCAGTTCTTTGTTGATGAAGAGGCGACCGATTAGATATCCGATGTCGTTTAACCGGTTGTATTTAAATGAATCGGCCAGAAAGTTGAAGATATGGATGACGCCGCAATACGATCTAAGTTTGTCTTCTCTTATGTAAGGAGTCTTCATCACCTCGTGATCTCTTGAAAACTCGAAGATGTTGGTGTGCATCATAAAGATGAGTACATCTCCTCCAAACTGGAGCTCTATTTCGAACTCACTTTTCTTGGTTAATCTAAAGGGGATCGGGGCATTTTGCGTGCTACTAAATTGTTCATATTCTTTGGATAAAGTAAACAAGATGTCGTATAAGGTTTTAAAGGTGTTTAATGTCTTGGTATAGATGTCTTGTTTTAGTGAGGCTTTATCCTGTAACTTAGCAAATAGGGGAGCGGTGTTTTCGTTCATGGCTTAGGTGTTTTACATTGTAAATATCTAAAATAATGAACCGGAAAGCAAATTTATTTAACGAAATGGTCTCTAGTTGATTAAGAATATTGCCATTCCGCTTGGAGTGAGGAATCTCCTTAACGTTGGGATCGTACTATTGGCATTTTCTCACTTCGTTCTAAATGGCGGTGAGAAGACAAGAAACGATGGTGAGGTGACAAGAAATGACAGTTAGCATGATGCGAATTATAAATCCATATCAGCTGTAAGAAGTACCAGTGTAAACTTAAACGTTTTTAATAAACCGTAGGGCAATCTTCTCGGCGCAGTTGATACCATCTAAGGCTGATGATACAATGCCTCCTGAATATCCTGCTCCTTCGCCACAGGGATAGAGATTGGCTATGGTGACGTGCTCGAAGCTCTCAGGATCTCTAGGGATTCTGACCGGTGACGAGGTGCGCGACTCTACCATTAATAACATTGCTTCGTTAGTTAGATAGCCTCGTAGCTTCTTGTCGAACATGGGGAATGCTCCTTGCATTCTTGCACCTATTTCGGTAGGTAATAGTTCGTGTAATGGCGCTGAAACTATCCCAGGATGATAGGACGAGGCCTTGAGTGATTGTGATATTTTGCCCTCTTTGAAGTCGGCCATGCGCTGAGCGGGGGCTTTTTGACTGTTTCCGGATATGGAGAACGCCAATTGCTCTACGGCTTCCTGATAGGCAAGACCGGCAAGTGCTCCCTGTTCGGCATAGGGCTGATAGTCTTCCAGATTTACGGTTACAACCATCCCTGAATTGGCAAACTCAGAGTTGCGCTGCGAATTAGACATACCGTTTACCACTACCTGTCCTTCTGCAGTTGCTGAGGGAACGATGATACCACCGGGACACATGCAGAATGAAAAGACGCCACGTCCATCAACTTGTTCCACTACACTATAGGCTGCAGCAGGAAGATACTGTTCGCGAATCTCTTGCTTATAAATTAAATAGTCGATCAGTTGTTGCGGATGTTCAATACGAACGCCCAGAGCGAAGGGTTTGGCTTCGAGAAGAACTGATTTACGATGTAACAGTCGATAAATATCGCGAGCAGAATGACCTGTAGCCAGGATTACCGAGAGTCCTTCAAAGGTGGTTCCGTTTCGGGTGATTACACCTTTTAACTTTCCACTTTCAATGATAAAGTCTTCAACACGATGGTTGAAGTAGAACTCTCCACCACTATCGAGTATTGTTTTGCGGATGGCACCAATGATAGCGGGTAGTTTATCGGTGCCGATATGAGGATGGGCATCGAAGAGTATCTCCGGATTAGCACCGTGATTGACAAGATCTTGTAATACATCCTGAACGTTTCCGCGTTTAGTGGAACGGGTATATAGTTTGCCGTCAGAGTAGGTTCCGGCTCCACCTTCACCAAAACAGTAGTTGGAGTCGGGATTCACGATATGCTCCCTGCTTAATTGTGCAATATCGAATTTGCGGGCTTTAACATCTTTGCCGCGTTCAATAATAATAGGGCGCAGGCCTCGCTCTATTAACCGTAAGGCGGAAAAGAGTCCTGCCGGACCAGCACCGACAATAATGATGGCTGGTCGGGTTCCAACAAAAGGATACTCTTTCCGAAGATTGGTCTCTTCAAAAGATAGTTTTTCTCCAATAAAAAATTCGGCTTTTAAACGTACCCAAATCTTTTTTGACCTCGCATCAACAGAACGTTTGAGGTATTTGATATGCCATATTCTACCCGGGGATACTTTTAATAATCGAGCAGCTACTTTTCTAACAGCCTCAGCATCGGTTGATTGCTTTGGTGTTAGTTGAATTTCGAGTATTTGTCTCATCTTCCTCCTTCAATGCCAAGCCTGTGGTGAGACTATTCAAATGTAACGGATAATTGAAAAACTTTAGAATTTAAACGATTGATAGCGTTGATATACATTGAACTATTGTGGTTTACAATGTCTTTTAGTCCATAAGACATTTTGGCTTCGACCCCCATTTTAAACCATTCAAAATAGAAGTCGAACCCTGCTCCAAGTTCACCGTATATGTCAGTATGCTTGATGATACCATTTCCAAGATCATACACTATTTTTCCTCCTCCGATGATGTAGGGACGAGCATTATTGATACGGTTACCTTTGTATTTTAAATGCACGGGGAGTTCAAGGAAGGTGCTTTTGATGCTTACTGAGTAGGGAATGGTGTCGATAGGTCTGAGAAATTGATCGTATTCATTGTAATGATAACTCAACAGACGTTCTCCAAACGAAAGTGTAGGAATTGCACGCAGATCAAAATGGTCTGAAAGACGCAGATTACCAATAATACCAATAGAAAAACCTGTTGTTTCGACAGGTTCTACCGATGTTAATGTGGCATATTTTGCGTTTGGTGAAGTGCTAATATATTGTGTGTTTGGTTGATAATAAGTAGGGTATAGATTATTTGGAAATGCTAATGTAGCATAATCCTGTTTCATAGAAAAACCCATTCTGTTTACACCTAGTAAAAAACCAAAGTGGTAAGGTTCATAATCGTATTCGGGTAGATTTTGAACTGTTTCTCTTTGACTGTATCCCCCCACTGTAATAAGTAAAAAGAGAATTACTATTAGAATATTCCGTACCAAGTTAAATCGTTTTTATAGTGATAACAATGAATACAAATATACCAATTTATTTATCTCCAACGTAAATTGTTGAAATACCAAATGTAAGGGGACGTTGTTTGCAATTTTTGAAACCAGCTTTTTCTAATCGAATCAGAAATGCCTCTCCTGAAGGGAATTGGCGAACAGAATCAGGCAGATAGGTATAGGCTGCGCTATCTTTTGATACCATTTTCCCTATCAATGGAAGTATATTCCGAAAGTAGAAAAAATAAAAAGCACGAACAATTGCGTTGGTAGGGATTGAAAATTCTAATACGAAAATGCGTCCCTGTGGTTTTAATACGCGGTTCATTTCTGCCAGTCCCAGATCAAGGTTTTCGAAATTTCGTACTCCAAAAGCAACCATGGCTGCATCAAATCTTCCTGCGGGGAAGTTTAGATTCTCTGAATCGCCTAACTCAAGCCTGATAGTCGATGCTAATCCTTTTGAAAGGATTTTTTTCCTGCCTATCTCGAGCATCTCATTGGCAATGTCAACTCCAATAATTTCGGTGGGTTTTATCTTCGAGGCAGTGATGGACAGGTCGCCGGTACCTGTGGCTACATCAAGTATGGATGCCGGATTCTTTTCGGACAACATCTTAACCAGCTTATTACGCCAGATCTTATCAATATTTAACGAGAGTAGGTGATTTAAAAGATCGTATCTCCAGGCAATATTGTTAAACATTGAGCGTACCTGATCTTTTTTGCTTTCGGTCATATCCAATTTACTATTTGCTGTTTAAAGTGAAAAATAGTCCTGAAGTAACAATGTGGTTTCTTTCATCAGGCGTTCACGATTAACAGGAACAACGCCAATATGTTCACAAACCAGTCCACCGGCCAGATTAGAAAGTGCTGCAATAAGAGCAATGTGCTGATTTAGCGCCAGACAAAGTGAGGCCACACTAATCACGGTATCGCCTGCTCCTGAGACATCAGTTATAGCCCGTCGGTGCGCAGGTATTTGAAAGTATGATTCATTTTTATCCGAATCGAGACCACGGATAAATACGCCATATTCTGATAGTGTGGTCATGGCTATCTTTATCTGTTGCTTTTCCTGAAGGAGATTTAAGGCATTTGTCAATGATGCCGGATCTTCAGGATTTACATCAATTTTTAAGCCTTCTCTTAACTCTTTAAGATTAGGTTTGAAAAGGGTGACCTGATTGTATTGGTCGAAGTTCTTCTTCTTGGGGTCGACGGTTGTCGGGATGCCGAGTTTATTGGCAAGTGCGATGACTTTTTCGATCACTTTAGCCGTCAACACACCTTTGTTGTAGTCTTCAAAAATAATGACATCCACCTTTTCGGCTTCGATGATCTCTTCAATTCTTTTTAGGAATTGATTGGACTCTTCTTCGGTCAGGTCGGTGTCGATCTCTTCGTCTACTCTCAACATCTGCATCTTATTGCCGATGACTCTGTATTTGGTAGTGGTGGGTCGGAAGGAGCTTCGGATAATGCCATCATTGCGCATGTTTTGATCTTCCATCAGCTGAAGAAACTCATCACCCCTGGTATCGGTCCCGATTATGGAACACATAATGGGAATAGCCCCCATTGATTTAATGTTGAGGGCCACGTTGGCGGCCCCTCCCAATAAACTTTTTCGGTTTTCTATCAATACAATGGGTACTGGCGCTTCGGGTGATATCCGCTCGACCTTTCCAAAAAGGTTGGCATCGATCATCACATCGCCTACAATGAGTACTTTCAGGTCGTTAAATGCATTAAACAGACCTGAAATGGTATGGTTTGACAACATAATCCGTTGTACGTTATGGTGGTTAAGAAGGTAGTAGACTAGTTAAATTTTGAGAGTAGTTCTTTGATGCGTTTTACAGCTTCAATTAACTCTTCTTCGGAGGTAGCATATGAGAAGCGGACACAGTTTGGATTACCGAAACCTTCGCCAGCTACCAGTGCAACATAAATATTATCAATGATATAATCGCACAATGTGGCAGCACTTGTGATGGTGAAGCCGTTGTACGATTTACCAAATAGTCTGGATACATCAGGAAACAGGTAGAATGCTCCATCGGGAACGTAGGTCTTGAAACCGGGTACTTCACTTAATAATTTATAAAGCAGGTCTCTTCTTTTCAGAAAGGCTGCATTCATTTTCTTTAGATCTTCACTTTGTGTGGGATCGGCTAATAAACCAGGTACAGAGGCTTTTTGGGTGATACTGCAGGTTCCTGAGGTGATCTGGCCCTGTAGCTTTTCACATGCATTGGCGATGAGTTCTGTGGCAACCATATAACCTAAACGCCAGCCTGTCATGGCAAAGCCTTTCGACATACCATTGATGATGATGACACGTTCTCTAATATCTTCGAATTGAGCGATGCTCTCATGTTTACCTGTAAAGTTGATCAGCTCATAGATTTCATCAGAGATGATGAAGATGTCTTTATGACGTGCAAATACATCGGCTAATGCTCTGAGTTCCTCTTTGGAATAGATAGTTCCGGTTGGATTTGAGGGACTTGAGAAAAGGAAGAGTTTGGTTTTAGGTGTAATGGCAGCTTCGAGCTGTTCGGGAGTAATCTTGAAACGTGATTCAATGGTTGTTTCAATAAATACACCTTTACCTTCTGCTATTTTGATCATCTCTTTGTACGAAACCCAATAAGGAGATGGAATGATAACCTCATCACCAGGATTAATCAATGCCATGATTGCATTGGTAAGCGATTGTTTAGCACCTGTTGATACTACAACCTGACTGGGTTTAATCTCGAGGTTATTGTCGCGTTTAAGTTTTAAACAAATAGCCTCACGAAGATCTGCAAATCCTGCTACCGGCGAGTATGACGAAAAATTGTTGTCGATTGCTTTCTTAGCTGCTTCCTTTATATAATCAGGTGTAAAGAAGTCAGGTTGGCCAATACTTAAATTGATAACATTAATACCTTTGCTGGCTAAAGCTCTGCTTTTTTTGCTCATTGCAAGGGTTTCTGATTCTGACAGTGTTAAGATTCTGTCTGACAGTATTTGCTGCATGTTTATTTGTTTTAAGTAAAAATCTGTGCAAAGTTACCAATTTAGGTTAAACAGTTTTATGTTGTATGTATTAAACAGTGGGTTTATTATTACGATATTTGCAACTAATAACGATTAAATTATAAATTGTTAAATTTTATACTATGAATGTTGTTTTTCAAACAGTGCTTTTGGTGGTGCCATCGTTACTTGTCATCTTCGCTGTTTACTTGATGCTGCAAAATTTTTTACAGATTGAAACTGAAAAGAATCGTAAGTTACTCGCTATTGAGAACCGGAAGATAGCGTTACCTGTTCAGCTTCAGGCATATGAAAGGTTAGCATTGTTGATGGAACGCATTGCTCCGGTAGCTTTAGTGTTGCGTATCAGTCGTCCCGGCTTAACCGTCCTACAATTACAACAAGAGATGGTGAGTTCTATCCATTCTGAGTTTGAACATAATCTCTCTCAGCAAATCTATGTTTCGGCAGATTGCTGGACTTTAATTAAATCAACCGTAGCGGAGACGATCCGTTTGGTGCATAGTACTGCTGGACAGATGGATCCAGAAAGTGATGCTGCTACTTTTTCGGCTCTCTTTATACAGAATGTTTTGGAACTGAACAACAATCAAACTGAACAAACACTTACCTTATTACGTTCTGAAGCTTCAGGGTTGTTCTAAATGGTTCACCACTTCTTTACACTATTCTAAAACAGAACTTATCTAATGATAAAAGGGATGAAACATTTCAAACCTTCATATAAGCTCATCATATTACTCATGTTACTGTTTTCTTCAAAAGAAGGATGGTCGCAACATTCATTATTCCGCTCTTTTTTATCTGTCTCTTCCGCTGAGAAAGGTTGGGTTGTGAAACATCCGTTTATCGCAAAGAAAGCCTGGGCGATAACAGAACGGGTACGATTTGTTACTGACAGCCTTAAACAGCTGGCAGTTCCTGATCAGGATGCTTCAGGGGGAAAACTGGATGCTTTTCGTCACAGTTTCTGGATGGCCTCATTGACACAAAAGATAGGGTCGGGGAGGGCCTTGTCGTTGGGAAGGGCTCATGAAAGAGGCAATTATCGTGACTTTAAACGAAAAAGATTTGAAGAGGGTGATATTCCAGATAAAGCTGCCGGTGAAATGGATCTATATAATAATGGTATTGGTTCAGCCATCGGAACTGAATTGAAAGAAAGCAATGAAAAGAATATTATTGAAACAGTTCTTTTATCTATCCATGCCGGAAAGATGAAAGTTATCCTGAAAGATATAGAAGGTCGGTCTTGTGACAGCCTGATGCAGCCCATTCCGGTTTCTTTGATGAAAGGAAGGTGGAATACCCCCAGAGTTTTAGTCGCTTCCGATTTTAAATTTTCTAAATAATATGCTGTTATTATTCCTCATACTCACACTGTGTACCTCTGTTTCTTTGACTGTAACTACGTTATTTTTCCAGTTTCTTATTTATCCTTTATTTTATAAAGTATCTTCATTTGATTTTGAATGTTATTTTAAAAAATTCCTGATGCAGTCAATGTGGATTCTCTTTCCTGTTTTTATTTTAGATATTTTGTTTACAGTACTATTACCATTCCTGCCAATTACCTCCAACTTGATTATACCGCTATTATTATCATACGGTATGATGGCATTAACCTACTTTAGTTTCTTATTAATACAAGTTCCATTAAATTTGCAGTTAAAAGAAGGTCAAAATCCTGTTATTATTAATAAGTTGATTAAATATAACTGGATATGTGTAATTTCGTGTGTGATTAGAACTCTAATCTTCATTCTGATTTTATCACAACTTTATTTATAAATAGTTGAAAATAATTAACGCATGCTATTAAAAACCAATGCAATAACAGGTGCTATTGCCGTAAGTATGGCCGCTATTTTATGGGGACTCGACGGTATCGTTTTAACCCCAAGGCTCTATAATCTGAATATAACCTATGTAGTTTTTGTAGTACATTGTATTCCTTTTCTTTTGTTAAATCTTGTTTGCTACAAGTCGTATAAGGAGTTAAAGACATTTACAAAATACGATTTTCTCTTTTTCTTTCTGGTTGCTTTATTTGGTGGGGCATTGGGAACACTGGCTATTGTAAAAGCACTTTTTTTGGTAAACTTTCAGAGTCTTACGGTTGTGGTATTGCTACAAAAGTTGCAACCTGTTTTTGCTATTACATTGGCTGCCATACTTTTGAAAGAGAGGGTGCATAAGGGTTTTGTTATTTGGGCAACTATCGCAATTATTGCTGGATATTTTCTGACATTTGGATTTCATCTGCCCGATTTTATGTCAGGTTCCAATACAGGATTGGCAGCAGCATATTCGTTGGTCGCTGCCTTTATGTTTGGCAGTTCTACGGTATTAGGTAAAAAAGTGTTAAATAAAGTAGATTTTATCTCTGCTACCTTTTTTCGATATGGTTTCACCACCCTTATCATGTTTGTGTTGGTGCTTTTTAATGGGCTCTTTGTTCAATTTAAAGTGACCACTCCAATGAACTGGACCATTTTTATAATTATTTCGTTTACTACCGGATCAGGAGCCCTCTTTTTATACTACTTTGGGCTACGAAAGGTAAAGGCAATGGTTGCAACCATCTGTGAGTTGTTCTTTCCTGTTTCGGCGATTTTATTTGATTACCTATTTAATCATCGTATTCTCTCCCCCATACAATGGATTAGTTCTATTGTTCTTTTAATTGCAATTATAAAACTTAGTATTCGTCCTGGGGTCGATTAATTTTGCAATCTCTAAATGGGAAAAATAATTAGTTTATTGTATCAAATTGAGAATTTTTATTTTTGTGTTTATAAGTAGTTTTTATTCAGATGTATATAATAATGTATTTGTTTTATATATGTTTATTGTTGCAGTTTAATGCTTTGTTTTAATCAGAAAGTCTTTTTTTTAGTGTTTTTTCATAAAAACAGTAAATAAAACACAGATTAATAGTATGTTAGTTAACTTAATACCCTGTTATTTTGTTTATTTTCTATTGTTATTTGATAAACAATATTTTTTATGATCTATAAATAATGTGTAATGGTCTGTTTAATAGTTGTTTAAATTAAAGTAATATGAGTGCTTAAATTGCTTCAATCTGTTGGATTTGCTATTTACAAAATAAAATGAATACTCTCAAAATGGGAAAAGCATAAACGTTATTTTTAATATTTGGCATACTTAAAATTGAACAAAAGAAATAACTATAAATGAAAAAAGACCCTGAATAGGGTCTTTTTTCTGGTCGTTAGTAAAAGAGAACCGATGGCCAGATCACAAACAGCCACCACAACCAACCATGACGGCCACCGGCCTCTTTTATAGGTTATTAGCTTTGGAAATCTTTTAATGAATCCATTAATTTTTTACGGGTAAAGAATATTCTACTTTTTACTGTACCAATAGAAATGTTTAGTTTATCAGCTATTTCCTTGTATTTGAAGCCTGCATTGTGCATTTCAAAAGGTAAACGCTGTACTTCGTCAAGACGAGAGATATCTTTTTGGATTTCCTTATAATGGTAATCACTATCTGGTGCAGGAAATTCTGATTTACGAGGGATATTGAGGTAAAATAAATCTTCTGTGTTGTCAACTATTGTGCTGGCTTTCTGATTTCTACGATAATTGTTTATGAAAGTATTCTTCATTATCGTGAAAGTCCATGCTTTTAGATTTGTATCATCAGCAAACTTATCACGGTTTACAAGTGCCTTTAAATATGTATCTTGAATTAAATCTTTTGCTTCTTCTTTATCGTTAGTTAGCGATTTAGCAAAGTACTGCAGATTGCTTTGCAGATTCATCAACTTCGTATTGAATTCAATTGCTGTCATGGCGATTCTGTTTTAAGGTTTATGCTTTCATGTTAAACAAAAAGCGTGCAATAATTTGCAAATATATAAAAATAAATAAGAATAAATCTAAATAAAGATTAAAAAGATTGAATAATAGTGTGTTTGTGATTGATAATTAGTGAAGTATAATTTAGATTTAATAAAAAGAGTTTATTAAATTAACATTAAGATTAGACAAAGTTAAAGTGAGAATAGTTTTCTTAAATGAGTATTCAGAAAATAAGAAACATTGAAAGAGGGTAATTTAGTATTCGTCTATTTTATAGTATAGAAAATATAATGCCAAATTATACTTTTAGGTAAATGATTCTGATTTGAAAAAAATGAAATTATTATACCGTGAAATCCATAGGGGAAAAGACTAATGAATATTA
>JACAUB010000001.1:1855539-1860715 GCA_013390605.1 Bacteroidota bacterium
TCCATAGGGGAAAAGACTAATGAATATTAGTAATAAAGCAGCTAAAAACATAGAGATTATCATCCTCTATGTCGAAGTTTATTTTTAACTAAAATGAATTGTATTGAGTATTTATTTTAAATCAGCTAATACCTGATCCAGATCAGCTTTCTTCTCCATCAAAATGACATTACTGATCGGAGCAATACTAATTTCGTTAATCTGATTACCACCAATTAATATCATGGATTGGTCAAAGTTCTCAGCCAGTTCACTGATGAAACGATTCAGCTCCTTTTGGGGTTGTGATGTGGTAAACGATGTTACTACAAAGTCGGGATTAATGATCGACTTTAGCTGAACTAAATCTGCTAGTGGGGTATTTTGACCAAGGTATATCACCCGATGCCCTTTACGCTTTATTAAGAAAGAATAATAGAGGAGACTGATTTCGTGATATTCTCCATCACGTAGGAACATTAAAAAACTTTTTCGGTTAGTGTTCGAATTATTTACTTGTGTGTCTAATGCAATAATCAGTTTTTGTCGGATCAGATTAGAAATAAAATGCTCCTGAGCAGGATAGATTGTTCCAATGAGCCAAAGCACTCCAATCTTTTCTAAAAATGGATATATGATATTGGTGATAGTCTCTTCAAAACCATATTTTAGAATTCCATTCGATAAGAGCTTTTCAAATTTTGCTTCATCAAGATCGATCATTGCTATGATCATACTTTCAATAACGCTGTCAACATTTATCGAGCTATTTGAAATATCTAAGACCTTTTGATTTAACTCTTGCGATGAAAGCTGTAGAATGGAAGAAATCTTCAATCCATTTCTATTCAGGATAGAGACATTGAGCAATCTCTTCAGATCACTGTCGGAATATAATCGTATGTTGGTATCGGTTCTGACCGGACAAACTACATTGTATCTTTTTTCCCAAATGCGTATTGTATGGGCTTTTATACCAGTAAGTTTCTCTAAATCTTTAATTGAGTAATTGATCATATCATACGATGCTATTTAGTTGATACGGGGTTAACAATTTTAAAATGAAAATGTTTAACAAAAAAAAGCACTCCCGGATGAAAACGCGGGAATGCTTTTTTGAATTGATTTCTAATTATTGAATAAATTGAATTGCTTTGGCAAGAGCCACAGCGATACCCTCAGGATTTTTACCTCCGGCTGTTGCAAAAGTAGGCTGACCACCACCACCACCTTGAATTTCTTTCGCTAATTCGCGGACAATATTTCCTGCATTCAGTTTCTTTTCGCTTACCAGATTGTCTGATAATACCACTGAGAGGTTGGCTTTTCCATTCGAACGGTTTGCGATAACCCCGTAGAGGTTGTCAACCGCTGTACGTAATTTAAATGCCAAATCTTTAATCGTCGTTGTGTCAAGATCAACTTCAATTGCTATAAAATTAATAGTGCCAATCAATTTTATCTTGTTGATCAGTTCTTTGCAAATAAGATCGGCTTTTTCTGCTTTCATCTCATCAATCTCTTTCTGTAGTTCCTTGTTTTGATCTATCAGTTGCTGAATTGATTTAACGGGATCAAGACTGCTTTTTAAAGCTCCTTTTATCTCTTTTAAGAGGGTTTCATGTTCGATAATATAATCTTCTGCACGGGTAGCGGTAACGGCCTCAATACGTCTTATACCGGCAGCAATGGCACTTTCTGATACCAGTTTAAATAAACCGATCTGTCCGGTTGCCGGTACATGGGTGCCGCCGCAAAGTTCAACAGATTCTCCAAAACGAATAACACGAACGGCATCGCCATACTTCTCACCAAACAGAGCCAGAGCACCCAATGACTTAGCTTCATCTATCGGAACGCCTCTGTGTTCGTTTAATGGAATATTCTTGCGGATCAGGCTATTCACCATTCGTTCTACCTGAGTGATATCTTCTTCGGATAGCTTTTGGAAATGAGAGAAGTCGAAACGGAGATACTCTTCATTGACATACGATCCTTTTTGCTCGACATGGGTGCCTAGAATGGATCGCAATGCCTGATGTAGCAAGTGGGTGGCACTATGGTTATTTGAAGTTAGCGTCCTCTTTTCTGCAAGTACGGTAGCTTTAAAGCTGGTGCTGATATTTGATGGAAGTTGTTCGGTTATATGGATCGGGAGATTGTTCTCTTTTTTTGTGTCGATTATGGTAATGGTCTCATCCTTAGATGTAATAATTCCATTGTCACCAACCTGTCCGCCACTTTCAGCATAAAAGGGTGTTTGGTCGAATACCAGGTAATAGAAAGTTTTTCCTTTAGTTGAGACTTTACGATAACGTACAATCTTAACTTCTGCTTCAGTGACATCATATCCAACAAAGCGTGTTTCTGTAGTGTCGATAAGGCTCACCCAATCTTCAGCCTCAACCACTGCATCCTGACGCGAACGTGCTTTTTGTTTTTCCAGTCCTTCGTTAAATCCAATCATATCTACTTCCCAACCCTGCTCACGTGCCATCAATTGTGTAAGGTCGATCGGAAATCCATATGTATCATAGAGTTCAAAGGCAAAGCCACCGTCAATAATGGTTTTACCATTATTTTGTTCTAGGTAAGCAGAGAATTTTTGAATACCATGTGCCAGTGTACGCAGGAATGTTTGTTCTTCTTCTGTCAACACCTTTCCAACCAGCATCTCCTGACTTTTTAATTCAGTGAATTGAGCTCCCATCTGTTCAACCAGTACAGAGAGTACCTTGGCTAGGAATGGCTCTCTGACACCTAGAAAAGTATAGCCATAACGAACTGCGCGACGAAGGATACGACGGATTACATAGCCCGCTTTATTGTTAGAAGGTAATTGTCCGTCAGCTATTGCAAAGGAGATAGCCCTTAAGTGGTCGGCAATAACCCGCATAGCAATATCGCTCTTGGCATCTTTGCCATAGGGTACGCCTGATATTGAAGAGATACGTTGAATCAATGGTTGAAATACATCAGTATCGTAATTCGATTTAACCCCCTGTAGCACCATGCAGAGGCGTTCAAAACCCATGCCTGTATCAACATGTTTAGCAGGTAACGGTACTAATTGCCCACTGGCTAAACGGTTAAATTGAATAAATACAAGGTTCCATATCTCGATAACTAATGGATTATCAGTATTTACCAATGTCTTTCCATCTACTCTCTTACGATCAGCATCATCTCTGATGTCAATATGGATCTCAGAGCAAGGACCACAGGGCCCTGATTCGCCCATCTCCCAGAAATTATCTTTTTTGGAACCTCTGATGATGCGTTCTTCGGGGACAATCTTTTTCCAGATTTCAAGTGCTTCGCTGTCTTCAGAAAGGTTATCGCCTTTATCGCCACCAAAGATGGTAATATATAACCGTGTTTTATCAATTTTGTAGACTTCTGTTAACAATTCCCAACCCCATGCAATGGCTTCTTCTTTAAAATAGTCACCAAACGACCAGTTTCCAAGCATTTCGAACATTGTATGATGATAAGTATCATGTCCTACCTCTTCCAGATCGTTATGTTTACCTGAAACGCGTAAACATTTTTGAGTATCAGCAATTCGTGAGTATTTAATGGGAGAGTTGCCCAGAAAAATATCTTTAAACTGATTCATACCCGCATTGGTAAACATAAGAGAGGGATCATCCTTAATGACCATAGGGGCTGAGGGAACTATTTGATGTTGTTTCGAACTAAAGAAATCGAGAAACGTTTTACGTATAAGTGTAGAATTCATATTACGGTTATTCGTTGTTAACATTAATTAACATCATAATTGGCGAACCTTAGATGCATTGAAGTTTGCAAATTTACGGGAAATTATTAATTTTGCGAATGTAAGGAACGAAATTGTGACGGGGTTGTGTAGTTTATAAAGCTTTTCTAATGCCAAAAATAAAGTATCAGTTTAATACCAAATCACTGACCATCGAAAGAGTACAGGTTACGCTGAGAGATAAATTGAAGCGTTTGATGTGGGTAGCTTCGTCGGGGACAGTGTTCGCTGCTGTTTTACTGGTCTTTGCGTATAATTTTCTCGACTCACCAAAGGAAAAAATTCAAAAGCGCGAGATTGAACAGTATAAGTTTCAGTATAAGATAATGAATAATCGTATCGGAAAATTGCAAAAGGTGTTAAACGAGATGCAAGACCGTGATGATAATATATATCGTGTTATTTTTGAAGCAGAGCCCATTCCATCTGAAACCCGTAAAGAGGTATTAGGAGGTGTTGATCGTTATTCTGCGTTTGAAGGTTTTAATAATGCTGAGATTATTTTAAATACCGCAAAAAAACTCAATAGTATTACCACTCAAATGGTGGTACAGAGCAAGTCGTATGATCAGGTATATAGTCTGGCTAAAAGCAAAGAGAAGATGTTAGCTAGTATTCCTGCTATTCAACCTTTAACACGTCAGAGCCTGAAATCCATCGGATCACATTTTGGTTATCGGATTGATCCATTTTATAAAGTTACCAAGTTTCACTCCGGACTTGATATGTGTGCCGCTACCGGGACTCGTGTATATGCGACAGGAGATGGTGTTGTTAGTCAGGCCGGATGGGAGGGAGGATATGGTAATCTGATCGTGATCAACCATGGATATTCATATGCATCTGCTTATGGTCATCTATCACGTATTGGGGTTAAACGTGGACAGATCATTAAACGTGGGCAAGTTATAGGTTATGTTGGAAGTACCGGTAAGTCTACGGCACCCCATTTGCATTATGAAGTACGCAAGTCGGGAACTGCAATCAATCCGATTAACTACTTCTTTAACGATATTACACCTGCAGAATATCTGAATTTAATACGTCTTTCTGATTTGCCATCGCAAACCATGGATTAATAGAAAAGGTGAAATGGCAAGAACAACAGTAATAAAAGGTGAGAAATTATACTACACAGTAGGTGATCTAGCAGCAATGTTGTCTGAAAATGAGTCGCTTATCCGTTTTTGGAATAAAGAATTTAGCGAGATATTGAAGCCACACCGTAACAAACGCGGGGTTCGTTATTTCAGTAAAGAAGAAGTTGCTATCTACAAAAAAATTTATTTTTTGGTAAGAGAAAGAGGATTTACGATTTCCGGAGCACGTGAACAACTTAAAAACAGTACCATTGAGACGGATGCAAATTTTGAAGTCATCAATACGTTGAAGACTATTCGTGCTTTTTTAGTGGAG
>JACAUB010000001.1:1860815-1880517 GCA_013390605.1 Bacteroidota bacterium
GCCAATAGAAAAGCATGGGATTTTTTTCAAACCCTTCCTCCATCATATCACAAATCTGCAATTAATTGGATAATGACTGCTAAGCAAGAAACGGTAAGTCTGAAACGACTTGACGAACTTATCAGGGACAGTGAGGCAGGACGAAGAATAAAAAGATTAAACTATAAAAAGTATTAATTATCAGATTTTTGCTATTGAATAATATTCCAGTTTCATGTCGATAGCAAAATACTTTGAAATTCTATGGATAAATTCATTTTGACGCCTGCCAATAAAAAAACTTATTTTTCTTAATTTTTTCTTAAATCTTCATTATTTGTTTTTTTGTTTAAAACTACAATAAACGATCTTTGTTTATCACAATATGTTTTGAACCATTTAAAAAGGAACAACATGGAACCGCAAGTTATCTCAGGACGAGAAAAAGAAATAAAAGGAGGTGATATTCAGAAAATAACACCATTCTTATGGTTTGATCATCAAGCTGAAGAAGCAGCAAATTTTTATATCTCTATTTTTAAGAACGCTAAGATAAAAACGGTCAATCGCTATGGAAAGGAAGGGGCTGAAGGGTCGGGAAGAGAGAAGGGAACAGTAATGACTGTCGCTTTTCAGATAGAAGGTCAGGAATTCGTAGCAATAAACGGTGGCCCCATTTTTAAAATTACTCCGGTCATATCATTCTTTGTGAATTGTGATACGCCACAAGAGATAGATCAGCTTTGGGAAAAACTATCTGACGGTGGAACCGTGATGATGGAACTTGATAAATATCCGTTTAGTGAAAGATATGGATGGATTCAGGATAAATTTGGAGTGTCGTGGCAGTTGATACTTCCTGGCCGAAAGCAAAAGATTGTCCCCTGTTTAATGTTTGCAGGAGAGCAGCACAAAAAAGCTGAAGAAGCAGTCAACTTTTATGTCTCTATATTCAAAAATTCCGGCATTATCCAGTTAGAACACTATGACGCTAGTATGGGACCAGAAGGAGCCGTTGTTCACTCAAAGTTTACACTCAGCGGACATGAATTTACAGCCATGGACAGTCATATGGAGTTCCCTTTTAATTTCAACCCGGCAGTATCTTTTGTAGTGAATTGTGAAACTCAAGAAGAGGTAGACTATTATTGGGATAGCCTTTCAAAAGATGGGGATGAATCGGCACAACAATGTGGCTGGCTTAAAGATAGATTTGGTGTGTCATGGCAGATCATTCCTACAGCTTTCTTAGAAATGTTGAAAGATGTCGATTCTGAGAAATCGGGTCGTGTCATGCAAGCTATGTTTCAAATGAAAAAGATTGATATAAATGGATTAAAGAAAGCATATTTACAGGAGTGACCTTAATATTCCTAATTAATGATGTATAAGAAATGGAACGCAAATATTTCTAATCTTTAAAACAAAACAATTATGACTAAAATAAAAGCAATCCCTGACGGATACCATACACTAACCCCTTATATCAATGTAAAAGGGGCAGTGGAAGCTATTGAGTTTTACAAAAAAGCATTTGGCGCAAAAGAAATAGGGCGAATTACAATGCCAGATGGAAGTATTGGACATGCTGAGATTGAAATTGGCGACTCAAAGATTTTACTTACAGAAGAAAATGCCCAATGGGGACATTCAAGTCCACAAACACTTGGCGGTTCGCCCGTCTCACTCTGTTTATACGTTGAGGATGTAGATGCTGTATTTGCCAGTGCACTGCGAGCTGGGGCAATTGTATCAGGTGAAATGGAAGTAAAGGATCAATTTCATGGTGATAGATCTGGTACGTTAACTGATCCTTTTGGACATAAATGGACAATCTTGACGCATATTGAGGATGTTTCGTTTGAGGAACTACAACAACGAATGAATGCAATGTTTTCGGGACATTAATAATTGCATTAAAAGTACTTATCAACGAATTTTTATTTAATGAATTGAAAATTAACTATTTTAATTTAACCTATTTAAAATAAAAATCATGTCACAAACAGGCACATATCTCAACTTCTCCAGAAATACGGAGGAAGCTTTTAATTTTTATAAATCAGTTTTCGGTGGTGATTTTGTAGATGGAAAAATCAACAGATTTGGCGAAATCCCTCCTCAGGAAGGAATGCCACCCATTGCAGAAGAAGACAAAAATCTGGTAATGCATATTGCCCTTCCAATCCTCGGTGGGCATTTACTCATGGGAACAGATGCCCCTGAATCAATGGGATTTAAAGTAAATCAGGGAAACAATTTTTATATATCTCTTCATCCGGATTCCCGTTCGGAGGCAGATAGCCTATTTACTAAACTTGCTGAAGCCGGTGAGGTAGAAATGCCTATGCAGGATATGTTTTGGGGAGACTATTTTGGCTCTTTGACCGATAAATTTGGTATAAAATGGATGGTTAGTTTCAGATAAATAATACCTTACGGCCTTGCTAGTTGAATGGCATTGATTCTTACATCTTAATTTTTCAGTCTTTTTGTTAAATTAACAGTGTGTATATGGTCAATGCCTTTCTATTTTGATGGGTGTCGGTCTTCCGGTCATGGTCAAAGAGAAAACGTTATAAATACCTCGAAGAACGTATCCTTATTCTGAATAATCCAAAAATATTATAACCGATTAATCTTTCAATACAAGAGATAAAATGAGAAAATTAAAACTTCAAGTTCAAATAACCGTTGATGGTTTCATCGCAGGAGTAAATGGTGAGATGGATTGGATGACTTTTAATTGGGATGACAAATTGAATGAATATGTCACAAAACTTACAGATTCGATTGATTGCATTCTGTTGGGACGAACACTTGCTCAGGGATTTATTCCTTATTGGGAAAAAGTGGCTTCTGATCCTTCTGATCCCCAATATCCTTTTGGAAAGATAATGCATGATACTCCACGAGTCGTCTTTTCAAAAACGCTAAATGATATTGAATGGCATAATACTACATTGGCGAAAGGCGAGCTATCCTTGGAAATTAATAAACTTAAGAATCAAAACGGCAAAGATATTATTGTTTATGGCGGAGGAACTTTCGTTTCAGCATTAATTAAAGAAGGCCTTATAGATGAGTTTCATTTATTTGTAAATCCAGTCGCATTAGGGAATGGTATGTCAATATTCAAGAATCTGGATAACAAACAAAATCTGCATCTGATAAAAGCGATAGCTTTTCCCTGTGGTGTCGTAGTGCTTAACTATGAACAGCCACATTAATTCATCCAGCAGGTTTTATTCATTTTTTTATAAAGTGAAAGACAAAACACTATTAATCAGTTTTGTAAATATATAATTCCGGTATTTAAGGCTACTTTGGATAAATAAATTCATCTTTTTCGGGTGATATTTTATACTTTCGATGCACATAGATATAAACAGTTTATTTTATGGACATATTAGAAGCAACTATTGTCGATGCGAATAGCTCTATTTCCGAACAGCAAACAGAGGAGCTCTATCGGCAGGTCTTTCCCCGGGTAGCGCTATTCGTAAGCAAGATGGGAGGATCATTAGACGATGCAAAGGATATATTTCATGATGCCTTGATTATTAATTTAGAAAACAGTACTCAGAAACGTCTTGAAATTCATATATCAGAAGAAGCCTACATCCTTGGCATTTCAAAGCACCTTTGGAATCGAAAATATACCCGGGATCTGACCATTGTTTCTCTGAACGATATAGAGAAAACAATCTCTATACCAGATGATTATTTTCCTTCTTTTGAAGAAAAACGACTACTTCGATTTCTCGAATATGCAGGAAAACGATGTATGAATCTGCTCCGTACCTTTTATTATGAACAGGTGCCGATGAAAAGACTGGCCCATAAATTGGGTTATACCAACGAACACTCTGCCAGTGTACAGAAATACAAATGTCTTGAGAAAGTGAGAGAAGCAGTAAAAGAAAAATCATTGACGTATGATGACTTCGTTGAATAGTACCCGATTAATTGAAGCATATCTTCAAAACAAGCTGTCTCCCATCCAAAGACTGTTATTTGAAGCCCGATTGATTGTAAATCCGGTTTTGCGCAAGGATCTTTATTTTCAGGAGAAGAGCTATCGTCTGGTTAAACTGTATCACCGGAAGAAGCTGAAAGAAGAATTAGAAGATCTGTTTCAACGAATTTGCAATAACCCGGATAATGTTGCTTTTCAACATAATATCAATCAAATATTTAAATCTAAGAAACCATGATACAAGCCAACTTAATACCAATGGTGATTGACAATACTGGGGGAGGGGAACGGGCTTTTGATATATATAGTCTTTTGCTAAAAGAACGTATTATCTTTCTGGGCGGAGCCATTAATAATGCTGTCGCCAATGTTGTAGTCGCCCAATTGTTGTATCTCAACAGCATAGATCCTAAGCGTCCTGTCAATCTCTATATTCATTGTCCGGGAGGCGAAGTGTATGGCGGATTAGCTATTTACGATACTATGAAAATGATGTCGGCTCCGGTTTCGACTTACTCCGTTGGTTTTACCGGAAGTATGGGGACATTTTTATTAAGCGCAGGGGAGAAGGGAAAGCGTTTTGCCCTTCCACATTCAACCATCCACATGCATCCAACCGGTGGCGGATCACAAGGATATACCGAAGATGTGAGGATCGCTACGCATGAACAGGAACGCCTACAAGCACAGATTTTCCATTTGATGGGAAAACATACCGGTCATACATGGAAAGAAATTGAAGCCTTCTTTCTTCGCGATAAATTTCTAAATGCTCAGGAAGCCAAAAACTTTGGTATTATTGATGAGGTGATGGGCGATGTTAGTGATATTGTTGTGCTGAACAATCCCGCACTCGACGTTAGTCTTATGCTAGATGGTATTAATCATGGTTTGTTGAGTTAAGTTAGATTGAGGATTAAAGAGAAATGCATGATTTGATTTATTTCAAAATCATTACAAACAGAAAATGTCAAAGCCTTTTTTGTATATTTGGTAGCTGAGTAAAGCAAATTTGAAAAGAAAGAATCGCTCACTAAAAGCCAAATATGAACCACAAAGTTTTTGCACCCGGATGTGCTTTGATTTTATATAAACCTGAATTAGTAGAGAAACTACATTCCATTTTAAATAAGAACCTAGGTGAGATGGATCAATTATTGACCTGTTGTCGTCGTGATCCTCAATTTGTAACACCATCCGAAATAATAAATGTCTGTCCGGGTTGTGATAAGCGATTTGGTAATGATTATCAGAATACCTCAACGATTTCTTTATGGGAGATTTTAGCTGAAAGTGATTTCTTTCCGTTTCCTGATTATAAGGGGCTCAACATGTCAATTCTTGATGCTTGTCCAACACGTGAAAAGGAAAATGTACACAATGCTATTCGAACAATATTACGCAAAATGAATATCACATTGATAGAACCGAAGAACACCAGAACAAAAAGTACCTGTTGTGGCGATAGCTTTTATGGTTCTATTCCGACCGAGAAGGTAAAAGAGCAAATGAAGAAACGAGCATCCGAAATGCCATTGGAAGATGTAGTTGTTTATTGTATATCCTGCATTAAATCAATTTATATTGGTGGAAAAAAGCCACGCTACTTAGTTGATTTACTGTTTGAGGAGGAGACTGTTCCGAAAACGTATGAACCCGAAGCATGGCATAACGAATTGAACATTTATATTGAAAGCCACTAATTTAATCGCGTTTAGGTTAAATTCCTCGAAGCTTTGCTTCGAAAGGAAAACATTTTTTAGATAATATCTCGTCAGCTCTACTGCAAGATGGTTTATTAAAGTATTAAAGATAGTCTCTTATCATAGATTATCTTTAGGATTAGCTAAACATATAAAGAAATCATCAAACTTTTTGGTTGCTAATTCCCAATCGGATTTTTCTGTAATCAGTTTTTGGTTTCAGTGATATTATCTTGAATGGCTTTGATGAAAGCAGGAGAAATTTGTGGTGTCATTATATAAGCGTTTAATATTGTATGTAGAAGAAAAAAGAATATCGTGTTAAGTGGTTTGTGATTTTCTAAAACTACAAAAAACAAAATTCTGAATAGTATCTGATGGCGTTTTGTGGTCGACAGTAATACACTTTATCTTTTCAAAATATTTCTTCAATCGATCTGTCATTGAAGTTTCAGAATATTGTTTAATCTCAATTCCGCTACATTTCTTGGGGCCTTGTTCAGAAAAAGTGCCGATAACTAATATTCCTGATGGCTTAATACTTTTTTGAATTGTATCCAGGTAGTTTTCAATTTCTTGTTCTTGTGTCAAGAAGTGAAAAGCAGCCCTGTCGTGCCAAAAGTCATATTTCTCAGTAGGCTTAAAAGTCGCAGCATCAGCAACAATCCACTTTACTTTTAATGCACGTTCGCCCAGTCGTTGTTTGGCTTTGTCAAGTGCAATATCCGAAATATCCAGAACCGTAATATTCAGATAACCCAGGTCGAGTAAATGGTCTACTAATAGGCTGTCGCCACCACCGATATCAATGATTTTTGCAGTAGCAGGAACATTAAATTGTTTAAAGAAATCAAGTGAAGTAGCAGGCGTAGGCTGGAACCAACTGACTTCTTTAAGATTTTTGGTCTGATAAATGTTTTCCCAATGTCTTTTTCGGTCAAAGTCACTCATGGTTTTATATTGATTTTAAGACATTTAATTTATTTGAATTCATGGTATGGCAATTTGAAACAATGAAATATTAAATTCGGTAGTTGTGTTGTGATCAAAAATAGACAAAAATATAATGTACCCGTTGGATGAATTAATTTGGAATTTGATCAAAATTAATTGATTAAGATTTCAAGCTCATAGAGATCAAACATGTTAACTATTTGATAATCTATCAGTCAAAATTTAATTCATCCAATGCGTATAATGTATAAAATTATTACAATTTTATGATTCAGTTCTGAATTGAATGTTGAATCAATAGACACAAAGAGGGAGTAGGCGTGCTAATCTATTTTTGTTGGTATCCAGAAAGATAATACAGAATGTTTCTCCAATTTTTTTCGACGAATTCAACGTAATCTACTATGCATGAAATGTTTTAGGTACTGCTGCTATTTTCTTTTTAATCTGTTTGTAAACATAAAGATATATCGCAATTACTGCTGGAAAAGGATCTCTAAATGAGTATTCCAGATTCGATTTATCATAATATTGAGTTGATTTGTTTTTATGAAAGAAGCCACGGACTAAATGTCGGATTGTAGTTTTACCATGGACAAAACGAATAGGATTTGCACTCATTTCCGGAAAATCATGGCTTAACCCTGAAAGACAGGCAAGATAGGGGAAGTTAACGCCTGCAGATAAAGAGCCCAGTAAGCTTCCCCAATAGCGGGGGTTCATTTCAATCACTTTTACTTGTTTATCCTGCTCATCATATCGCAAATCAAAATTTACAATGCCATCCCAATTTAATTTATCGACTACTTCTTTTACAACATTATAAGTACAACTATCATAATAAAAATCGATGTCTGTTGTAGGCCTAAAATTGAGGGCTTCATCGGTAACTCTCTTTTGGATTGTATGTGCCAATATCTGTCCATTCCGGCATAAAAGACTACAGCTAATATCATATCCATTAATATACGATTGGACAATAAATTTATTCGAATAGGGACGTTCTTTACAGTAGCGGTTTAGTGCTGATGCGTTTTCGAAATATTTTATTCCATTTCCACCGCTTCCAAAAATTGGTTTTAGCAAAACTGGAAACGATAACGTAGAAAGTGTTTCTTCAAATTTAACGTTACTTTGATATAAAACGGTTGGTGGACTTGGAATATGATTCTTTTTGAGCCACTCAGCAAGCCACCACTTATTTCTTGCAATATCAAATGCCTCCGTTTTGGGTAAATGAACAATCGATGTTAACTTCGATAATGTTTCTGAATTCCTTGAAAATAAACGGATTGCTTGTTGTTCGACTGGCAAAATAATATCTATTTTTTTCTTTTTCACAATATCATTAATCGCTACTAATCTTCTTTCATCTCCTTCTTCTTTCGGATAACTGAAAAAATGATTTATATACCGGGAAAAGCGAATACGTCCCCAAGGCTCATTTGAAAGCACATAGATTTTTACATTTTTCACTTTCCCCAAACATTGTAAAACGGATAGGACAAAACTACTTTCACCATCAGGTATTAAAACAGAAAAAGATATATTATCTTCATGAATATCTGGCATATATTTTATTTTGATATAGAAGCCTCTACTCTGCAATTCAGTGCTGAAGAAAAAAGCGATAAGCAGAGCGCCTCTTGAAAATATTTCTTTCAACGCGAATATATGTAGATTTAAGTTTTTTATTGATAATAGAATACCTTCTTTTAAAAGTTGCGATAGTTCATTACAGTTTCAACTTTTTTATGCTATAAATATAATGTATTAATGAAACAGATATTAATAAAGTTTAAGTGGTATTAGAATTCTTGTTAATATTTTTTTTATCTGATCGGATTGATAAAATTGCAAAAGATTTTGAAAATATACTTAATAAAACTGCTGCGGTATAAGCCAGAATCAAAAATATAATAATATTTATAAAACCATAGGGTGTTAAGTGTAAAACTGACAATGGGCCAAGTAAAAATAAAACATGCACTAAAAAGATTTCATAAGAATATCCTTTCCAGATTATATATTTTGTAATATTCCCGTTTATATATTTCAACATAAAGCTAAATAAAAAAGTGCCTAAAGCAAAATGAAAAATTATATTTGGAAAGTTATCTGATTTTATATTCAAATCCTTACCTAGAATAACAGGAATTAATATTGAGATTATTAATGCCGGATAACATAATTTCTTTGTGAAATCATACTTTTTACTAAGAAAGCCCAGATAAAATAATATATACCAAATACAATAGGTCCAATTATATATGTAAATCAACCCTCCAAAAAATATGAATAAAATAAAAGTAGATAAATGATTTTTTTTGAAAGAATTAGCAATAAAGGGAAGTGTAAAATAGTATAAAAAAAGTGCAGTTATAAACCACAAATGGCCAGAAAAAGGTAAGGGGATACGACATAGATATGCACCAATAATTTGTTTTATCGTAAGAGCATTAGAAAATGCAGTTAAAACGAGTATAACAATCGTAATATAAATAAAATATGGGAGGTAAACTTTTACAATTCTCTTTTTATAAAATTGAATTGTATCAATATTTTCCTTAGAACCATATAAATAACCTGACATGAAAAAAAATATCTGTACAGCAACATTGAAGATCCAGGCTGCAGGATAACCTCCACTGTGTTGCAATAAATGGCATATCACTATAAAAACAGCTGAGATTTCGCGAATAAAGTTTAACGATTCGCTTTCTTTTGAAGAGATAGAAGTATTCAAGACCTTTATAATCATTTCTGCCTTCGACTTTTGGTGAAGGTATTCATTGGTTGTTAGTTAGATTCAATTACTTTCCGATACAAAACTTCCCAAAGATATTTCCCAAAATCTCATCATTCGTAACCTCTCCTGAGATTTCTCCCAAATGGTAAAGCGCTTGTCTGATGTCGATCGCTACAAGGTCGGAGGGGAGCTGTTGCTTGAAGGCATCCTTCACTCGCTGTATATCAGCCAGGGCAAGGGTAAGGGCTTCGTAATGGCGTGCATTGGTGACGAGGGTATCTGAGATAGCTTCGCTGTTCTCTACCGATTTCAATAATGAATCTATGATGAGGTTGATGTTTTCCTTACGTTTAGCCGAGATGAAAATTGTTTCATGATCTACCAGGTCGATAAAGTGCTTTGGAATTTCAAGAAGCTCATCGGTCTTATTTCCAATCAGTATCACTTTCTTTTCGTCAAGGCTGAATTGGGTGTGAAGGTCAGTCAGGGTTTCGTTCAACTCTTCTATGGTGATTTCGTTCAGGTCGAATACATAGAGCACGATGGCTGCCTGCTCCAGCTTTTGCATGGTACGTTCTATACCGATGTTCTCAATTATATCTTCACTGTCACGCAGTCCGGCTGTATCGATGAACCGAAACATCATGCCATTGAGGATAAGAGTATCTTCTATCGTGTCGCGGGTAGTACCTGGTATCTCAGATACAATGGCGCGCTCTTCGTTCAGTAAGGCATTAAGCAGGGTTGACTTCCCTACATTAGTTTTTCCGACGATTGCTACGGGTATTCCATTTTTTAGTACATTTCCAACCCGAAACGAATCGGCTAACCGTGAGGTCTCTACTTCGATGGTGTCGAGCAGGGTGTTGAGTTGAGTGCGATCAGCAAACTCTACATCTTCTTCACTAAAATCGAGTTCTAATTCAATGAGAGAGGCAAAGTCGAGCAGATTGCCTCTGAGTTCTTTTATCTTTGATGAAAAACCACCCCGCATCTGGTTGATAGCGAGTTGATGTGAAGCAGTTGAATTGGCTGCTATTAAATCTGCTACAGCTTCAGCCTGTGAGAGATCGAATTTGCCGTTGAGAAAGGCACGCATCGTGAACTCACCAGGTTTTGCCAAACGGGCTCCTTTTATTAAGAGTAACTCCAAAATGCTTTGCTGGATGTACATGGAGCCATGACATGATATCTCTACAATGTTCTCTGCTGTGTACGAATGTGGGGCACGAAAGATGCTAATCAACACTTCGTCGATAATTTCGACATCAGATTTGATATCGCCAAAGTAAACAGCATGGGATGGGGCAAGCTCCAGATCAATAGAACGCTTGCGGGGAGTGAAAACTTTTTTGCAAATACTGAAGGAATCGGGACCTGATAATCTGATAACTGCAATAGCACCGGTACCTGCAGGGGTCGACAAAGCACAGATGGTGTCGTTATCGGCCAGAGTGTTTAAAAAAGTGTTCATGACATTAAGATTTGAATTGAACAAACTTAACGAAAGTTTGTCAATATTATAGCTAAATTATTATTCGTGGTCACCAATTTTAAGAAATAACGCAATCAACAGATATGAGCATACTGGTTAACAAACACTCAAAGATACTGGTACAGGGTTTTACCGGTAATGAAGGCACTTTTCATGCTACACAAATGATTGAATATGGCACCAACGTGGTTGGTGGAGTTACGCCTGGTAAGGGAGGACAGCTCCATCTCGATCGTCCTGTCTTTAACACTGTTTCTGAGGCTGTAAAAGTTACAGGAGCCGATGTATCGATCATCTTTGTACCACCTGCTTATGCTTCGGATTCTATTTACGAAGCTGCCGATGCAGGGATTAAATTGATTATCTGTATCACTGAGGGTATTCCCGTAAAAGATATGTTGGGAATTAAAGAGTATCTTAAAAACAGAGATAGTCGTTTAATTGGACCAAATTGTCCGGGTATCATCACCCCCGGAGAAGCCAAGGTGGGTATAATGCCGGGCTTCATTCATAAGAAGGGGAGGGTTGGTATTGTTTCACGCTCTGGCACCTTGACGTATGAGGCTGTTGATCAGCTTACCAAGGCAGGACTAGGTGAAACAACAGCTATTGGTATTGGTGGCGACCCGATTGTTGGGACGACTACAAGAGATGCCGTACAGTTGTTTATGGCCGATCCGGAGACTGAAGGTATTGTGATGATTGGTGAGATTGGTGGAAACATGGAAGCTGAGGCTGCCGAATGGATTCGTGATAATAGTACGAAACCAGTGGTTGGCTTTATTGCGGGCGCTACTGCTCCAAAGGGTAGAACGATGGGGCATGCGGGTGCTATTGTAGGTGGTAAGGCAGATACAGCCGAAGCAAAAAAGGAGATTATGCGCGAGTGTGGTATCCATGTAATAGAGTCGCCTGCCGAGATTGGCAGTATGATGCTGAAATTGTTAAACCAAACAGTGGAATCAGGAATCTAGTTTTCAAATGGTTGAAGCACATTTGTTGTTTTGTGCTTAATTTATAGGATGGTTCTAAAATATAAAGTGCTCTGATTATATTATCGATCAGGCACTTTTGTTTTATGCAGCATCGCCATTAATCTTTTACCTGATAAATACTGTGTTATAAAATTGTATTCACTCCATTGAAAATTCTTCCCGACAATATCTTTAATAATTTATAGAAAAATGATAAAAAGGTCCGATAGTAATTGAGGTTATATTTTGTAATTTTGCATCAGAAAATATACTCAAACAAATATGTTCAATAAAGAAACGGAATATGCGGTACGCGGCCTGGTTTATATTCAATTACAGAACTTGAAGAACAGAAGACCCGGTGTTGCTGAAATAGCTAAGGAAATTGAAGCTCCACAGTTTTTTGTTGCAAAGATTTTACACCGGATGGTGAAGAATGGATTTGTTGAGTCGTTAAAAGGCAAAGGTGGTGGTTTTTATTTTGATAAGGAGAAATCAGACTTGCCCATTAAAGATTTGATTATAGCAACCGAAGGAAACAAACTATTTGTCGGTTGTGGGTTTGGTTTGAAAAGCTGTGATTGTGAAAATCCATGTCCCCTGCACGAACAATATGCTCCGATCAGAGAAGCACTAAATGGACTTGTTTCTACGGCAACCATTCAATCACTAGCAAAGAAGAATGAGTTGTTAGAGAAGTTACTATAACTGAAAGCATCAAGATTATCAGGGCTTACCAATTTTTATAAGTATAGATTGTGTTCAAAATATTAACACCCCAATAGCTCTGAAATGTATTAGGTTGATATTGAATATGGAAGGCAAAATAGATTTACTCATTCCGTCTCTTTGACAATTATTTCTTTAGTTGGAACTGAATTGCTCCCGCATCGGGTTGAGCATTGAGGTTTCGGTCGTTCCCAAATAGATCGGTTTGTAGTTTCAATGGAGATGGGGCACCTGTGATGATCTGCTTGAGTCCTATGCCACGTGCTTCAGGAATAACGGTGTCTTTGGGCATTCTAAAGACCTGTTGTTGTAGCCTGACTGCATTCAGATAATGAGCGGCATCGTTCACAGCAAGCGTCTGTATGGCGCTATGATCAAACAGATAACTAAAAGTACCGGCAGTAGCATCACCATCCGAAAAGAGCTCGTTTGCCTGATTTCCTGCTATAAGGCAGTTTCCAAAATAAGCTTTTGTCAGATCACCTTTTGTCTGAGCCACCTTTCCGGCTGCATCTACATACGAATAGTAGTTACTCAGGCGGATAGAAGGCGTGCTGCGAACAGATTTATCCCAATAATTTGAAAAAGTACAGTGCCTAAAGTCGTATGCGCCACCGGCAGCCAGATATAACGACTGTATGCCAGCCCCATAGACTAAAAGATTTCCCGCATTAATGGTATATTTCTTTGCGAGTATGCCATAACCAGTCATATTACTGATTTCGGTATTCTCGATGAGGAGCTTTCCACTTCCAACATTGTCGATGGTCTCGGCCTGAATGCCTGTAAATCCATTTTTTATAATGGCCCAGCTAATCTGACTATCGGTGTTGCTTTCATTGATCCAGATCCGGTCCCACTGACCGGGTACATCGTTATAGAATGACTCCAGACGGTCGCCCTGAAAAATGACACGCTTATCTTTGGTGCCATTTACTTTTAACGATCCGTTTTTGAAGACCCATAGTCCGGCTCCCTCGTGGAGATAGATATGAGCTCCGGGATCAATAGAGAGTTGGGCCGCCGAATCGACAAATGCATATCCATAAATGATGTAGGGCTTATCAGCTTTCCAAGTCACCTTTTGATTTTTGGCAGCCACTATTTTGAATGCGGGGAGTCCTGTTAGCCTGGTATCGGCTATAATATAATGGGCATTCTGTCCCCATGCAACAAGATCAATCTTTTTCCGGTTGCCATTTAAGTTAAATAATAAAGAATCATGAACGATAAAGGGTGCGTTCTGGTCGTTGGGGTTGATCGTGACGCGCACAAAGATAAAGAGACTGTCGTGAGCATCGATACTGATATTGGTAAACGAAGCGCCAGCCTGACCATCCACATTAACCCGGTATGCAGAGGCTGCTCCGCCTCCTAATTGAATATTCGACAGTTGAACGCGATGGCTGTTGCGATTATAAACTTTTAGAACGTGTGTTGAGGAGCCCAGCGTGGTAAATACAGTATCGAATAATACAGTGTCGTTAGAGAAGCCCAGTCGTAATGCAGGATTCGTATCAATTTTGTCACTGGGGTTGCAACAGGTAATCAGGCCAGCAATAAAAGTTAACAAAATAAGCGTCAGTATATATCGTAATAGCTTAGATAGCTCCTTCATGCAATTCATTATATTAATAGGACAGAATCAAAATTAGAAAATATTGCGATGTGGCTGACTTTGAAACAAAAACTATTGAATAAATTCCGATATTTGCACTCCTATTTTTAAAACTGGAAATTCGTTCTATGACTAAAAATCAACTGTTTCTAATTATAATTTCCTGTATATCTGTTTGTTCGAGTTGTGTGCGTTCAAAAATATCAGTTGAACTAATTGTTAAACATGCAAAAGTATATACCCTTGATAAGGATAATACTGTATGTGAAGCTTTTGCTGTAAAAGACGGAAAGATTGTTGCAATTGGATCCGAAAAAGAGATTACGAAAAAATATAGAGCCACCACAGTAGAAGATGCTGGAGGTCGGTGTGTACTACCAGGATTCTATGATGCGCATTGTCATTTTACCGGATACGCGCAAAGTCTTCAGTATATTGATTTACGTGGATCTCGTTCAATTAAGGAGGTCATTGAACGTTTAAAAAAGCATCAAAAAGAACATCCATCAGCCTGGTTGTGTGGTAGGGGATGGGATCAAAATCTTTGGAAGGATAAAAATTTTCCGAATAGAAAAGATCTTGATTCAGTCTTTGGCAGTATACCAATAGTGCTTACACGTATTGATGGTCATGCAGTTTTGGTGAATTCAAAAGCAATGCAGCTTGCAGGTATTAATGAAAATACAAAATTTCCTGCAGGAGAGGCCATCATAGAGGAAGGTAAGCTTTCAGGAATGTTCAGAGAGGGAATGACCGAAAAGTTTAGGTTGTTAGTACCTAAACCCGTCGAAGATGAGATGTGTGAGCTAATAGAACTAGCCCAGGCCAATTGTTTTGCAGCAGGTTTAACTTCGGTTGTAGATGCCGGTATAGAAAATCAGGATGTAGATCGTATTGTCAGTCTTCAACAGAAGGGTTATCTAAAACTGCGCATTGATGCATGGCTTCATCCAACAAAAGAGAATATCAAAACATTTGTGCTGACAGGTGTTATTAAAACCCCATACCTTCATATCCATTCAATAAAGCTTTATGCTGATGGAGCATTAGGATCAAGAGGAGCCTGGCTTTTAAAGCCTTATAGTGATGAACCACAGACGAGTGGAATATCTACAATTGATACAGTAGAGCTCGAACGTATTTGTAGTATTGCCTTACGTCATGGTTATCAGGTCTGTACACATGCAATTGGCGATGCAGCAAATAGAATGGTACTTAATGTCTATGGAAAAATGCTAGGAGGACCTAATGACAGGCGGTGGCGTATTGAGCATGCCCAGGTAATAGACTCAGCCGATGTATCTTTATTTGGAAAATATAATATCATTCCTTCGGTCCAGGCTACTCATGCCACATCTGATATGGATTGGGCCGGTTTGCGATTAGGCAATCGGATTAAGAATGCATACCTCTATAAACGACTTCTTGATCAGAATGGATGGTTACCGAATGGCACTGATTTTCCAATTGAAGAGATTTATCCTATCTATACACTCTATGCTGCTGTAGCCCGTAAGGCTAAAGACGGTCATCCTGTGGGTGGATTTCAGATGAGAGATGCGTTGACCAGAATTGAAGCATTGCGATCAATGACAATCTGGGCTGCACAAGCATCATTCGAAGAAAAAGAGAAAGGCACCCTCGAAAAAGGAAAGTATGCCGACTTTGTAATTTGGAATACCAACCTAATGAGTTGTCAGGATAGTGAA
The DNA here is from genome assembly GCA_013390605.1 of Bacteroidota bacterium. Classification (GTDB taxonomy): domain Bacteria; phylum Bacteroidota; class Bacteroidia; order Bacteroidales; family Cfx3-03; genus Cfx3-03. The sequence goes on from JACAUB010000001.1 coordinate 1,876,705, forward strand.
ATCCTGACTGCGAAACCTTTTAAAACCTATTCGGGTGGTCAGTTAGTATTTGAAGCTAAATAGTCGGGCTTTTTAAAACTGAATTGTTTCTGCTAAAACTCCTTCACACAACATCCGATAACTGGAGCTCCCATCGTTCCGGGTCAATACACATTTGAACGATGCCGCTATACGATAATATTTAGCGACCCCAGAGTTCGAAACAAGTTCGCAACGTAATATCTTGAAATAGCAACCGGGTAACTGATCAGATGCACGAGTGGAGTTGTATCTGGAGTTTGTGATATTCCAGTCTAAAGAGACTCCGGGACTTTTTGCGTCTACAGCATAATTGTGATAACCCACTTTCAATACTTCAGGAAGGCTATTCGCAAAACGATTGGTGCTATCGAAAATAGAGACCGATGCCGATTCTAATTGTTTATAATTAATTCCTGCGCCTCTGCCGTAGACCTGAATATTGGGAAGGTTCATAACAGTATATGATCCAAACCCCTCCATTCTGTTCGCTCTATTTGAGAAAAAGAGAACCTCGTTAGGCGTTTTTATCTTGATGTAATCGAAATTAGTATTCCAGTAATTTAGTGTGTCAGGAGCAGGCGTAATAGTGTAGCCAGGCGCGAGCGTAGTTGGGAATTTGTAAACTATTTTCTTGTTTGAATAAACAGTCTTTTTTGCTGAGATAACACCGCTGATTAAAACTTCCATACCCGACTTTTTATATTGATCAGGAAGATCAGAATCGGGAAGTACAATGCAGCTGGTTGTCGTGTAGTAGTTGAGATCGAATACTTTATTGCCGAAGTTGATCACATATCGTTTTAACGAATCGTTGTACATAACCCTGCCGTATTGAGATGTGATATTATTGATCTCTGATGCGATTACCTGCGTAACTTTTTCCTGACCGGGTAGAACATCGAGTTTATTATCCTTATGGCAGGATAGGAGAGTGAGGAAAAAAAATGATAAAAAAAGTAGACTATATCTGTTCATGGCTTGTGGTTGTAAAGTAATGACTATAAAAAGGGTAGAAAGGTTGCACCGAGTATATAAAATAGTTGATGACCATATGAATGTTGAATTACCTCGATTTTTTTAAGAATTTCTTTTTTTTCTTAAAATAAACTCCGTATATTTGCATCATCAAACAACGGCTCTGTAGCTTAATTGAATAGAGCATCTGACTACGGATCAGAAGGTTATAGGTTTGAGTCCTATCAGAGTCACTAGAAAACCAGCCACTTACAGAGAGATCAGTAAGTGGCTTTTTGTTTTCAGCATACAATTCAACATACAAAAAAACTCGCCATTTCTGATGTGGTTCGAAGTCCTGAAAGATTATTCTAAACCAGTTAGGAGGGCTAACTCTTAACCAATGAGGACTTCTGAAAGTTTATACTTCATGAGTGAAGATCCGTCCACGAAAACAGGATTTAGCCTTCCACTCTTTACGAAATTACTAATGATCACAGGAGATACCCAATCATACTCGTAGCCTCTTTCCTTTCGACAGTAGCACCATTTAACTTCTCTATTATTTCACTATAGGAGCTAATCTTTTTTCAATAGATTCCTCTACAATATGCCTGACGGTATTAATAAGCTCCGTTGAAGAAGTCTGATGAACAAGAAGCGATTCATTTAGTATAATTTAAAGTTTAGAATTGATGTAAAGATAACAGAAGTGAAGCTACATCGGCTAAAAATAACACGCACATATCCACAAAAGGTCGCAGAATATAAAAGCCCTTTTGATGATTCGTTTAAGTAATAAGATTATTTTTGTTGAAACTATAATTACCAAAAGGTGAGGATATACGGAATAAAGTCAATGTAATACGTTTTTTTGTAATGGCAGAAACAAGCTCTGCCTCATTGAAAGACACCGGTATATTTATTCCATTAAATTAGTGAAAAAAGAATGGCGGAAATCAATATAGTAGCATTTATAAAGGCAGTTGAGAATAAATATTTTGATGATTTCATCAAAAAAGGGCAAGTGTGCTTTAACACAGTAAAGTGGTTCAGAGAATATGAGAAATCAAACCAAAATGTTGGTGATTCTTATGAAGGTGTAGAAATTGCTTGTGCTAGTGGAATGACAATTAGTTTTGCAGACCCAATACTGACTTATTCTTCTGAAGAGGAGTTGAATAATCAGATGGCAAAAAAAGACTGGAAAGTTCTTGGAATTGCACAAGATTTTAAGCTATTTGACTCAACCTATGATGCAAATATCTTTAGCTTATATGCTATAACATCTTCAATTTATGATGGGTCAATTGAGGAACATTTGATACCTAAAAAATTTATAGAAGAGTTTTCAAATCATAGATTTATCTTGATTGTCAATCCTAGGATTTTCTTAGCGAAAATGAAGAATGCATTAAGACAACAGTATAGATCTATGAAATATGGTATGGTCAAATATTATAAATTTGATGAACAATTACAAAGTAACCTTACATGTTTTGATAAGAAAGACAAATTTGCGTATCAAAATGAATTTAGAATAGTTTCTGCAGATTGTAATGCAGAACGAAAAATTTGGAATATTGGATCATTGCAAAAGATCTGTTATGAAATGCAACCTAGGTCTCAAATGTTTAAAATTACAAATGACAAAGTTGAGTTAATAATTCGCATGAATGAAAAACAATAAAAACAACGAGGCATAACAAATGGCTGGTTTTGAGCTTCTCAGAAGAAAGGTGATAATCAGTAAGTAGGTTAAACATCAACTAAACTGATAAAGAACCTTTTTGGGCGAAACCTGAATAAAAAAGCAATAGTCATATCCGAGCCATAATACTTACAGTAGACACGTGAACTTAATGTGTTATTCTGTAACCGGAAAATATCAATACAGTGAAATCGAAAAACAGTGATGCAGTAGTTTCGGAAAAGTAGAACGTAGTGAAAAACACCCATAAAAAACGGGAAAACTGAGGAAAAGTAAAAAATGTGGCAGCTTAGACCGGTATATCCACTTACTTTAAACTAAAGTTGTGGTTTTATTTTACATACTAAATCTTCTAACAAAGAAATTGGAGCTCCCATAAGCCTTCTAAAATCTTTATAAGTATTTGTAAAGGGATTGCCAACTATTAAATTATCATTTACACTTGCAAGTTTCTTTCCAACAAGTCCCTTATGCTTAATATCATTATTAAAATAAAGTAATTCATTTATTTTAGCGGAGTCTTGTAGTAACTCAAAGTCAATAGAGAATTGGCTTTTAAGCAATTCCTTAGTATATTTTTCTTTGTAACAGTTATATAGTTGGTTGGTAGATAGTTTATCTGTCTGCGCTAAAATTTCCTTAAATGCTTTTTCATAAAAACTATAACAAGCAACAAGCAAATAATTGCTTAAAATATCTTGGGTAGCGTAAGAAAGATTGTAATCCTGTATCAAAGGATAAATTAAATCTAATTGATATTCCTCTCTATTGCTAAGAATACAGAATTTATTAATTTCTTCAATTTTTTTGTCTGTCTCACTTTCGAGAAAAGTATTAATAAACTTATCATTATTCTGATAAAGTTGTGATAAAATAATTATTTTAAAATTTGCTTGGTTTGCAATTTTATTAGAAGAAAGAGTAAAAAGTGATTTCTTATCCATGTTGAATGACATTTTTATATGTATTTAATCTCGTTTAGGTAAAATTCCTCGAAACATTGCTTCGAATAAAAATATTTTTTAAAATAATACCTCACAAGTTCTTCTACGAGATGGTTTATTTATATGAAAGTAGTATTTATATCATAAAATTAAGTATATATAAGCTATCATTATCATATCCTG
>JACAUB010000001.1:1880617-1975686 GCA_013390605.1 Bacteroidota bacterium
AAGTATATATAAGCTATCATTATCATATCCTGCTTTACAATCATTGCTATATGTGAAATATTCATAGGATATATTGTCCAAATTTCAACAATATTTTTGTTAGCTAACAATCTATTTTTATGTTTCAATATTTATATTTGAACCATATTCATAAACAAAAATATCGAGAGGTTACCAAGATCGGTTAATATATGAGAAAGTATGGGTAGCCGCAAACTTTTAGTTTTTATGTAGAGTAGACAGTAAATAAGCGAAAGCATTACAAGTATAATAAGAAAGGGGATTAAAGCCAATGGCTTGCTTGGATTAAAAGCTTGTATTTTTGAAAACACTCCAAGATTGAGAGGATGGATTGTTGTGAATAAAACAGTTGAATATATTACGCCAAAAATCCTAGGCAGGTGAGCCGTTTCGTCCAATAGAAAGCCCCTCCAATATGCCTCTTCAAATGAAGCGTTTATGACTGCAAAGCTACACCATGCCATAACAAGAAGTATTGAATGTATCACTTGGATATTTGGGATCAGTAGTGCAGGGAAGGAAATAAGGCCTATAGCTATTGCAAGTAATGTCCACCAACGACTTCCCTGAGATTTTCGAAACCACAAATGTTGATTTTCCTTTTTACCAGTAAAGATTATGAACAAAAAAAGCAGGCCCCAATAAACCGGGAAGTACCCCGTCCATGCCCATTTACCTAGAAGATTACTGAAAAGTCGGGCCGCAAGATTTCCAAGAATTATAATAATGATTGGCGACATCAAAACAATCCATGTTCTTGTTCGCACTTTATTCGTGTTATTATATATCCTAGTAGTTATCATGGTTATATTGTTAACTAACTCTTAAACAAAGATAATGCTAAAACTTAAAAATTGTAACCAACGGCAAATAGTAAGAGTAGTAATAGGTTGCATAGTTTGATATTTAGTGCTTTCCTTTTCATTACTTATTCAGAAACTATCATTATATTTGTTTGCATTTTAGAATCAAAGATGTTGAAAAATAGGCAATAGAGAAATGGAATGTTTGTGACAATGATATAAACAACACGACATGAAAATAAAGCCGGTTAAACAGAAAAGGGAACCAGGATACCCCACAATAGAAACCTATATCGATCATCCTGAATTGCTCTCAAGAAACATCCCTCTCGCATGGATTAAAAATCAGTACGCTGCAACCACATTAGCAACGTTTATCATCTGTAGTTGTGGAAATCAGGCATCTTCCGGCAAAGCAAAATCAGAATCGATAGTAATGGCCGATTCTTTTAGTAAAGACCAAAAACCGAAGAGCGTTCAAAACGTTAAAAAGGATTCTGTTAAAATCGCACGTATCTTTTCGCATGGAGATGGTTCGGGAGCTATTGGTTGTGAAGTGATGTCGCCACCAGTTTTTATTTCAGAGGACGAAGCCCGAAAAATAATTTTTGATGCCTTAAAAGCGGAGAATATTGTGTTCGACACAAATGACTGTCAAGTATTAAAATTTAGTGCACCAGATATAGCTAGTGACTGTTTTTCCATGGAAAAGGGTAAACAGAAAAAGACCACGAAAGTAGAATTAAAAATGGATGGCTACAATGCTGAACACAATTTAGCCATTGAATTTGTATCTATTGCCGACTTCGAAAAATTCAAAGATGAAAATGATAGATGCATGTCATCGGTTCAGGGTTATGATACCAAAAAGGCCGCAGAACTCATCAGAGAAGAACTAAGATTGCATAGTAAAACCAATGCCGCGGTTTTCTATGATCCTTTGCCTTTGGTTAAATATAAAGAAAACATTAGGTGGGATAAAAACGAAAAGGAAACCCAAAAAGAAGCAAGAGAACAGTTACTGGCTCAGGTTAAAGATTTTATAGATTGGATTAAGAAAGAAGGCATAATCAAAAAGTAAATGCATATAACACTACACCTAACTACTGGTTGCAATATGTCGTGCGGCTATTGCTACTCTCCACCAAACCAAAGAAACGACATGTCGCAGGAAACCGCCTTCCGCAGTATTGATTTTATTACCGAGAACTATCCTATCAATACAGGAATTATTTTTTTTGGTGGCGAGCCCCTCTTAAAAAAGAAGCTGATCAAAGAAACGATAACCTATTGTAAAACAAAGGAGAAAAGCCATAACGCCTATTTCCATTACAAGATTACAACGAATGGGATTCTGTTGGATGCCGATTTCATGGAATATGCAAACAAGGTTAATTTACAGGTTGCAATGAGTATTGATGGTAATGAAAAGGCCCACAATACCTTCAGAAAATCGAAGGAGGGTAAATCTACTTTTGAAATCGTAAACGAAAAAATAGACATCCTGCTACATTATCAGCCTTATGCAAAGGCGCTAATGACAGTTTCGCCTGAAACCTTAATCCACTTTTCTGATTCTGTTGATTACCTGTTAAACAGAGGTTTTAAATATATTATTGTATCGCTGAATTATGCCGTTAATTGGGCTGATGATCATATCAAAGAACTCAAAAAACAATATGAAAAGATTGCTACTCTTTATGAAAAATGGATTCTAAATGAGAAAAAGTTCTATTTTTCACCTTTCGAAATGAAATTGGCTAGTCATATCAGATCAGAAAATTTTGAATGCAACCAATGTCATCTTGCAATAAAACAGCTCGCGTTTGCGCATGACGGAAGTATATACCCTTGTGTGCAATTTGTAAAAGATGGTATTTCAAACAAGACTTATTGTATTGGTTCGGTGGAGACAGAAATCGATGTAAGCAAACAAACCAGGTTAAACATTGACTCTAAAAAACAAACTGAGCTATGCTCAACTTGTGATTATAATCCCCGTTGTAACAATAAGTGTAGTTGTTTAAACTGGCAACTGACGGGAACGTTAAATCAGATTTCGCCGATAGTTTGTGAAACTGAAAGGGTGTTGATTCCGGTCGTTGATGCATTAGGAGAAAGGCTTTATAAAAAAGGTGCAGCCATGTTCATTCAAAAACACTATAATGCGGTTTATCCTATCATTTCTATGATTGAAGATATGAACTGAAATGTGAAATTACCATAAGGCCATAGGGATAGGTCGCGACTTATTCCTATATCTATATTAATGATCCTTAATGGACCAAGCTGAATAGTAGCGAGCTTAAACATATTAAACAATAAAGATTCTGCATTCACTCAAATAAGGTATGTTCCATCTTCTTTAGATGTATTAAAAAAAGCAGATAAATATAATTATTCAGACAACAGGGAGATTTTAAAGTTTAGATATAAAACTAAAAATGATGCTGGATTACATTATTTTAGATCTCAATATATTTATAATCAGTATCATACATTCTAATTTTCTTCGATATCTCTTATTTAATTTAGGGTAAATGCCTCTGTATCATGGGGATTACGACCCTTGACTCCGGCGTGAGTCCGGCGTGGGTCCGGCATCCTTCCGCCATGACTGCACTAATAAGGGGGAGTCATGGCGGAAGCAGGGTGGATGCATTGTGAATTCATTTGGTATTTATGTACTGTCGTATGCTCTTAAATGTAGCGTTTTATAGCAATAGTCTGGCTGTATTAAATGGGGGGCTTACAGAACCGAAATCTTCTATTTATATCCATTCCCTTATAAGTAGATTCTTCCTAAGAGGTCGAAACAAAGGAGTTATTTTATACAATCATCTTCTTTTATGATGATTAATGCTTCTCCTCTTTTTGCCTGATTTAAAATAAATCTTCTTCAACAAATTGATTTTCTTATTTCAGTATACAAGGATTTTCTATAATTTTACATACTTGTAAACTAGACCTAAAATGTACAGACTTGATATTAACTCGAAATCGCGAATAATTTACTCGATATTTTTAGTCATTCTATTATTGTCCTCTTTACTTAGTTGTAAAAAAAATACACCTAAGGTAATCCCTACTATTACCACTACCCAGGTGATCAAGATTACACCTAACACTGCTACATGTGGTGGGTATGTTGTTGAAGAAGGTGATGCTGCCGTTACGGTTCGTGGTGTTTGTTGGTGTACGACACAAAACCCGACTATTATTGATAATATAACAACCGATAGTAAGGGTCGAGGTGTATTTGTCAGTCAGATTACAGGATTAAAACCGGAGACGACTTATTATGTTAGGGCTTATGCTATAAATAAAGCCGGAACAGTTTATGGTGAACAACGTGTATTTATTACAAGTGCAACGGATCCCAAGATAACGAATACTGTTATCTCCGATGTTACGACTATTACTGCAAAATTAGATGTAAATATCAAATATTATGATGCTTCTCAAATGCTTGAATATGGAATTTGCTGGAGTACAAGTAATCCTCCCACTGCCGATAATGATAAAAACAGCATATTTATCAAACCTGATTCTGTTTTGACCAACTATTCTTTTAAAATGACACAGTTGGAATGCAATAAGACATATTATGTGCGTGCTTTTGCATTTAAAAATTCGGGTGATATTTATTATAGCGATGTCGTTTCGTTTACGACTAAAGATAATAGAGGTTCGACAGTAACTGATATTGATGGAAATGTATATCATACAGTGACCATCGGTACACAGACATGGATGGTGGAGAATCTAAAAACAACACGTTATCGTAACGGTGATTCTATCGCTAATGTTCCAGTCTCTAATAAATGGCTTCAATTAACTACAGGAGCATATACCGGTTATGGTAAAGATTATCAGGATTATAATGTAATTGGACCCATATATAATTGGTATGCGGTAAATGACAATCGCAAAATAGCTCCGACCGGCTGGCATGTTCCTACAGATGCCGAATGGAGAATATTAATCCAATTCGTAGGAGGAACTAGTGTAGCCGGAGGTATATTAAAAGAAACCGGTTTTAGGCATTGGTCTATGACTTCCATACGTTTTGATGGGAATGTTCCCCCTGCTACCGATGAGTGGGGTTTTCGTGCCTTTTCTAGTGGCAAACTTGCGCAATGGGGAAGTGATAATACATGTTGTATATGTTATGGTGGCATGTATGGCTTCTGGTGGGCTGCAAATGAATACAATAGTGGTGCTGCCTGGTGTATGGGTATGGGATACAATCGTATTTCTGCTGAAACTAATTCTAATAATAAATGGGAAGGATTATCTGTCCGTTTCCTGAAAGACTAGTGCTGATATTTTCTCCGTTATCTTCCAATTATCCCATAATATTTTATATTTGGAAAATTCTGAATATTAATGAAATAAATAATATTTTGCCTATAATATATTGTACCTTTACAGGGTTAGATTTTTAGTATTCTTTCAACGATGGAACAGCTTGAAATTGAACTCCGCTTTTTTTAGGAGTCACTACGCATATCATACACCTGGGGGCGAGAACGCCATTTTTGTTTTTTTATTTATCAAACACTTTTTAATTGATTTTAAAAGGTGATTTAACTTATTGCTATGAAATCTGTACCTATTAACATCTTACTTGCAGAAGATGATCCCGATGACCGCTTTTTCTTTACTAAGGCGCTAAATGAAATACCCATTGCTACCCAACTTACAATTGTTCGTGATGGTGAAGAGTTGATGGAATATCTTTTTGCAAATTTGAATAATCTTCCAACAATTCTTTTTCTTGATCTTAGTATGCCTCGCAAAACCGGTTTTGAATGCTTGACTGAAATAAAAGAAGACCCCAAATTAAAAGATTTGACTGTGGTGATGATATCTACTTCTTTCCAGCGTGATTTACAGTATGAAAAGAATATGATAAAAATGCTGTATGATATTGGTGCTGAAGATTATATACGTAAGCCAAATGATTTTATACTGCTCAAGAATATTATTCACAATACGATTACAAATACAATAGAAAAAAAATGCGAAGGGTAAGGATGAAATTTGCGATTACTTGATTTAAATGTCTTCTTTTTTAAAACGTTTTTTAACTAAAAACTCTTTTCTATGGAAATGAATCAACTAAACATACTACTGGCAGATGATGATACAGATGATTGTCTTTTTTTTAAAGATGCAGTAAAAGAGTTATCGCAAACTACGCAATTAACAGCGGTGCATGATGGGGAACAACTAATGAATTATCTCTTTGAAAATTCGGAGAACCTTCCAAATGTTCTTTTCCTCGATCTTAATATGCCACGTAAAAACGGTTTAGAATGTTTGTCGGAGATAAAACGAAATAAAAAATTGAATAATTTGCCGGTGGTTATCTTTTCAACATCATACTCGCCAGACACAATAAGCATACTCTTTAAAATCGGTGCACATGTTTATATCCATAAACCTAATGATTTTGATAAACTTAAACAGGTTATTCAACATGGAATTACGATGGCTGGCGAGCGAATATTTCGAAAGAATCAAATAAAATATATTCTTAACGCATGATATTAAGGCATTTGGATATATTACTTGCTGATGATGATATTGATGATTGCCTCTTTTTTAAAGAAGCGTTGGGCGAAATTCTATTGTCGACACACTTTACTGCTGTGCATGATGGAGAACAGCTTATGCAACTACTTAAAGATGACACTATAGAACTTCCACATATCCTTTTTCTGGATATTAATATGCCTAGAAAAAATGGTTTTGAATGTTTAGCTGAGATAAAACAAAATACAAGGCTGAAAGAGCTACCGGTGGTTATCTTTTCTACTTCTTTTGAACAGGAGGTAGTGAACTCTCTTTACTTAAGCGGAGCGCATTATTTTATTCGAAAACCTTCTGCATTTTTACAATTTAAAAACATAATTCAACATACACTTACACTTATCATGCAAGAAAATGTTTTGCAACCGACAAAAGATAATTTTGTAATTACGGTGTAAATTGTTTCTTAATAAAATTTAAAGACACAGTATATGACTAAAATAATAGAATCGGATATAGACGCATTAAGCATCGTACATAAGGAACTGGTCTTTCAAAAAGAAGAAAATGATAAATTAAAGAATGCCTTAATCATTGCTCGAAAAGAACTGGAGTTTCTGAAGGAAGAAAAAGGGAAAAGGGCTAAAGAATTGGGTATTGCAAATATTGAACTTGCTTTTCAGGATAAAGAAAAAGGAAAAAGAGCAGCTGAATTGGGTATAGCCAATATCGAACTTGTCTTTCAGGATGAAGAGAAAGAAAAGCGGGCAAGAGAGTTAGGTATTGCAAATAAAGAACTGATTTTTCAAAACGAAGAGAAGGAGAAAAGGGCTGCTGAGCTGATCATTGCAAATAAGGAGCTGATATTTCAGAACGAGGAGAAAGAGAAAAGAGCTGCAGAGTTGAGTGTGGCCAATGAAGAATTAATCTTTCAAAATGAGGAGAAAGAGAAGCGGGCTGCTGAACTGATCATCGCGAATAAAGAACTTTTAGCATTTACGTATGTGTCGAGTCATGATTTACAGGAACCACTGCGTAAAATACAAACTTTCGTTACCATCATTCTTGAAAATGAAAATGAAAACCTTTCAGAAAAGGGAAAATATAATTTTCAGCGAATGCAATTAGCTGCTGGTAGAATGCAACAACTCATTGACGATTTACTTGCTTTTTCGCGCATCAACACTACCGAACTTAAGTTTGAAAAAACTGAACTCAAGATAATTGTGGATGAAGTAAAAGCTGAATTACGGGATACAATACAGGAAAAACATGCGATTATCGAAGCGGTTGAACTCTGTCCGGCTAATATCATTACTTTTCAGTTTCGTCAGCTAATGTATAATCTGATAAGTAATGCACTGAAATTTTCAAAGCCTGACGTGCCATCACATATCATTATCAAGAGTCATATTATCAAGGGTAGTAAGTTACATAACGAGAAACTATCCCCTGATAAAAGTTATTGTCATATCACAATAAAAGACAATGGTATCGGTTTTGAACCACACTTTAGCGAACGTATTTTTGAGGTGTTTCAAAAACTTCATGGTAAAGATGTATATGGAGGAACAGGTATAGGACTTGCTATTGTTAAAAAAATAGTAGAGAATCATAATGGTATCATCATTGCTACAAGTGAATTAGATAAAGGCGCAACCTTTGATATCTATTTTCCTTCAAACTGATAATTATTACTTTTCAGTTCTGTATTTCTACTTTTGCGACTATTTCTCTGTTTTACGCTTTTCTTAGCGACAAAATAAATATTTTTGTCATTAAGATTATTGTAAAAACGACAGATAATGTACAAAACATTTTTTTTGATTTCTATCCTTATTGCTTCGTGTACTAAATTAGTTCTCTCACAAACAAAGTACAACCATCAAAATAATTTTGCGGACCGTTCGGTGCAACTGGCTATTAACTGGCCTACATTTATGGCTCAACATGATTTGATCTGGGATGAACTTCCGCTACAATGGAATGAAGGGGCTTTTGTTGGAAATGGCCAGGTAGGTATGATGGTTTATGCTACTTTAAAAGATAATCAGATTGATTTTCATATAGGACGACAAGATGTTACGGATCATCGAAAGGCTCCGAATTTAAAAACTTCGCAGGGTGTAGAAGGTGCCGGAGTAATGTTTGACTATCCACGGTTGGATATTGGTAAGTTTGCACTACGTCCTGCAGGAAAGATATTGTCGGGGACTTTTCGTCAGGATCTATGGAATGCTGAGATTAGGGCTACGATCATCACTAGTTTAGGTACCATCAGTTTTCGTGCATTGACACCCTATAATCAAATGGTGAATATTGTTGAAGTGACTTCAACAGAAAAAAATAAAGGTATTGCTGCGCCTTATCAATGGGTGTTTAAAGCTGGAAACCCTGCTTCGCCCAGAGCAATTGCACTCCCAAATCTGAAGGAAAGTAAAGAGTACATCACCAATCCTAAGCCGGTTATTCTAAAACAAAAGGAGACGACTGTTTGTGTTCAGTCATTGCTTGCTGGTGGTGATTATGCTACGGCCTGGATAGAGAAACAAGGAAAACACAATGGTAAATCAACACTCTATATCTCAACTGCTAATGAGGTTCCGGCTTCGGGAGTGTCGGCTAAGGTGGCTCAGCAAACAATTAATGATGTCTCTAAACAACCAATGGCTTCCATCGTTCAGGCTCATCGTAATTGGTGGCAGAAATATTATCAACAGTCTTTTCTGTCGATTCCTGACGGGCGGTTAGAGTCGTTTTACTGGATTCAGCTTTACAAGTTGGCAACATGCTCGCGTGTGGATGGTCCTGCAATAGATCTGTTTGGTCCTTTCTTTAGAACCAGTCAGTGGCCCGGCCTATGGTGGAATCTGAATATAGAACTGACCTACTGGCCCATTTATGCAAGTAACCATTTGGCACTGGGCGAAAACTTAATTTCATTGATAGATCGTCAATTTGATGCATTGCTTAAAACTTTTGAAGGACCAAAGCTTGGCGACTTTGCCTGGATTATGCATAACTATTGGCTGCAATATCGTTATGCGGGTGATTGGAAGTCTGTACAGGAAAAATGGGCACCAAAGGCAATGAAAATTGCAGCTGCCTTTGAAAAGATGCAGGTGAAAAACGCGCAAGGAAAAATTGAATTATTACCCATGGGATCACCTGAATATAAGGGATTCGCTACGTTTCCAAATACGACCTATAATCTGGCTATTTTGCGCTGGCTTTTAAATACGTTAATTGAAACAAATGAAAAAGCAAATGCGAATAAAGCTGAGGTTGTTAAATGGAAGCAGACACTGGCTGATTTGATTCCTTATCCGATAGATAGTAATGGATTGATGATTGCAAGTAATCAATCGGTTGATATGTCACACCGTCACTTTTCGCATCTATTGGGCTTATATCCATTGTTTCAGTTAAATCCTGATTCTCCTGAAGACAGGGCGTTGGTGGATAAATCTGTTGTGCACTGGCACCAGATAGAAGGGGGAAAGGCGTTGGCTGGTTATTCATATACCGGAGCTGCTTCTTTGTATGCGGCTTTAGGTAGAGGAAATGATGCAAATGAAATTTTACAACACTTTCTACTGGGCAATATCGGGATTAGTCAATTGTTGTCGAATACTTTTTATGTTGAGGCCGGAGGAAAGAACCCGGTAATTGAAACACCTTTGAGCGCAGCTGCTTCTACAATGGAGTTTCTGCTGCAAAGTTGGGGCGGTAAGGTGAGGGTATTTCCGGCTGTACCTGATAAATGGAGTGATGCTTCGTTTTATCAGTTAAGAGCACAAGGAGGCTTTCTGGTAAGTGCTTCGCGTAATATGGGGAAAACAGTATGGGTATCGGTGGAAAGTCTCGCTGGTGAGCCCTGTATTCTAAAAGTACCAGATTGGAATAATGCAATACAGATGAATAAAGGTGCTGAAATAAAAATCACCAATATCGGAAAAGGAGAGTTTCAACTTAATTTAAAGGCCGGACAAGTAGTAATGCTGAAGGAAACGCCAGATAACGCGAAAGTTGTTGTTCGGCCTGTAGTCCATCCAAAAGAAGAACAGAATTTATATGGTGTGAAACAAGGAAAACAATTACCTAAGGATCAAAGCTGGCCAGAACCTGAATACACTTATTAATTTTCTGTAGATCATAACTTGATTTTTAATTAGTTATGATCTATTTTTATACGTCAGATTTTTTAAATATTAAACTGTATGAAAAGAAGATTGAGTATTCTCTCTATTGTAGTAACATTTGTGTTACTTCCCTTCTGGAATAATGGATATAGCCAGACTCATTCGTCCAGGACATCATCAGGTGTCAATTTGAATATGTGGCTGGGTAATCCTAGTAATGCTACAACCGATACGATCAATCAGGATAATTATTTGATGGTAAAACCCCAGTACACGCTTTCGTATAACAATACAAAACATATTCCCAATTGGGTAAGCTGGCATGTGGATTCAACAGATCTGGGTGATTTTAAACGTAATGATAGATTTCAGTCGGACAACACCCTGCCTGTAAGCTGGTACCATGTTAAACCTTCTGATTATGCTGGTACCGGGTTTGATAAAGGACACCAATGTCCTTCAGCTGATCGTACTTATGATTCTGCAACCAACGAGGCTACCTTTCTGATGACAAATATGATTCCACAGGCTCCTAAAAATAATGAAATTGTGTGGAAAAACCTTGAAGATTATTGTCGTACGCTTGTACAGTCGCATAATGAGCTTTACATAATCTGTGGTGTATCCGGACAGGGAGGTATTGGAAAAAAGGGTGCTGCATCTTCCATTAAAAAAGGAATAGTCGTTCCGGCTCAAACATGGAAGATTATTGTTGTTGTGCCTTCGAAATTGCATGTTGTAACTGATTCTACACGTGTAATATCTGTTTTAATACCTAATACTCAGGATTGTTCAAAACAACGCTGGGATCAATATAGAGTTTCTATAGATTCTATTGAGAAAATTACAAAGTATGATTTTCTATCCAGCGTTCCGGTAGCTATTCAAAAAGTTATTGAAGCAAGAGTAGATAATGGTCCAGTCAACTAATAGTTGATGAAACGTGCATGTTTTACAGCCGCTGTAGTAAATTTATTATGCAAGCTCCATCCGACCTATAAAAACAAATTATTTGCAGATGAAATCATTTCATAAATCATAAAATTAAGGGTAAGCCGCATATTGCGTTCCATGATCGATGATGAAATTGAAACATGCATTAATTTCATCATCGATCTGATTTATTGAGGTATTATATAAATTATATATTTAAATATCAAGGCTCAATCCAGAGTATTGAATTGAAACTGCCTACATCATTAGCTTCGAAGAGCTTATTATTTGGATCGATGATCCATTTTTTGTCTACAATGAATTTATAGGTGTTTTTTCCAGCCGGTAGGTGAATAGGGAAAACCCATTTGCCATCTTTTCGGTCCATCCAATATTCATCAGGATTCCAGTTGTTAAAGCTCCCCGTTACAATGACGATACCGGCGTTCTGGTATTGCTTCAATACGAAGGTGTGGTTTGGTTTGATAGCAACCACCGAGTTTATGAAATCGCCTGATCCTTTACTATATGGGTTGTCAGGATCTACAATCCAATGTCCGTCTTTTACAATAAATTTGTATTCGTACATACCGGGTGCCAGAATATAGGGAAGTTTCCATCCTGTGGACGTTTTCTCCATTTCGAGTTCTTTGGGATTCCAACCATTAAAATTACCCGCCAGATATACATGTTTTGAATCGTGGTACCCTTTAAGCTCAAATATATAGGGATCACCTATTCCGAGTACTGAATTTAAATGTCCGTTGCCATCATTTCGGGTTGTTTTATTGGATGGGTCGGTTATCCACTCTCCATCTACAACATATTTGTAGGTGTAGGTCCCCTCTTTCAGATAGAGGGGCAAAGCCCAGCCACGAGTTGTCCGGTACATTTTTAACTCCCTTCCATTAAATCCATTAAAGCTCCCTGCAAGTATAACTTTGTTGGCATGCCGATATTCTGGAAGTTGGAATATATGATTGATACAATAGACTACAGAGTTTTGCCCTCCGCGACCATCACTTTCATGTAGATTATTATTGGAGTCTTGGGTCCACCGACCATCAATAATGTATTTGTACTGATACTTTCCGGGAGGCAGTTTGACATTGGCAACCCAACCCGAATCATTTTTCTGCATGGGTAATTGCATTGTTGTCCAATTATTAAATGACCCAGAGAGGTAGATATGCCTGGCTTGTTTTTGCCCGGGGATGAAGAAACGGGCTATATGGTTTCTATATTGAAAGAGTGATATGTCCTTAAAGCTATTAACACCATAGATGGTATTCTCTTTTAGCGTTGTATTATAGCTATTGTTAAGAAAGTCGTCCATGATGAAAATGTCATTGGCGGTGACATGCGAAACGGGTGCACTATTAATGACTTTTGATAATTCGAAGGTGTATTGGTCAATCTTTTTTACACTCCATTTTTCGTTTCGCAGGGTGAATTCGTTGTTTCCCTGATAGGCTTTAGCCAGCAAGGTGCTGTCTAAATCGAATAGCTTTCCAATCTCTTTTTTTTGCTTCAGATTCCAACGCTTGTCGAGTTTGAAGATGATATTGCCATTGTCAAGGCGACAAACTTTCTTGGGATCATACTGTTGTGCTGCTCCATAATAGGGGAGAAGGAGGCAAAAAAGAATGAAAATATAGCTGATTAGTTTTTTCATATTTTTACCGATTTAGCAAAACAGATACTTAATTGTTTCTTTCCTAAATTTATGCAGATAATACCTTTGTTTAAGAAGTTGTAACCTAATACGCCATCTATTTTTACACCATAGGCATCACTTAATGCATCGAGATTGGTGATAATAGTCTCCATTTCTGTGAATGATTGATTTCCCAAAATGAAGTTGCTCATGTTTCCATAAAGTACCTCACTGTTCTTTGATCCGGAGCCTTGTAGTGCAGAACGACGTGTAATATTGATAGTATTTAATACCTGGTTAGAAGAGTTACTACTAATAACATTTGTTTCTGAACCTGTATCAAGACAAAAGTTGAGTTTTTTTCCTCCAATGCTGGCCTTTAAGAAAAGAATATTATTTGCTGTCTCAATGGGTTGCATAAGGTCGGCATGGAATTTAAAATCACTCATATTTACTCTATTCCCTTTTTTATCAATCTTGAAAAGTTTAAGCTGATTATGGTTTACATCGATCAATATTTCAAATCCTTTAATCATACTAAAACCAAGGAGCCCCAGAATTTTTACACCGCGTTTGTTTTCAATATGCCCCAGATCGGTTAAGTCTGCTCTTACATTTTTATATTTCAATTCGGATATATTCACTTTATCAATTGTGGTATTACTGACGCTGCTTATTGCACCATTAATTCCGTTTGAATTGTGATCATCGATTACCAGATGATTTCTGAAATATGTTTTGTTTAGCACCAATCCCATTGCTCCTGTATCAAAAATAAGGTTTCCAATTTGATCATCGATCTGGGCTTCAATGAGAAATAACCGGCCTACTCTTCGCAATGGAATTGTTATAGAATCGGAGCCGAGTACTGGTTCGTAGTAGTTATTAGTTAACCTCCGTATAATGAGAATATTTTCTTTATTTGGCTTGTTGTTTATTGCAGTAGTCTGATAGGGTGCAACAACAAATAAAATAATGAAAATAAAGCAAACTAAAGTTACGGAATGTAACAGTGTCTTGTTTGCTGTCATTAAGGAGATTGAAAGTTTCATTGGAGAAAATTTCATTCTTCAAAATTTTTATAAAAATACACTTTGTCGGATTATGAAAAAAGGAAGAATTGTGGTTTTACATAATTATTCTACTTTTTTAATGTTTCTGTATTTTTATGAGGTAGCAACCGATTGTTTTATTAATTTTGAAGCATAACTACTCTCTTTATTTTTCAACAATAAGTCAGTACCGCTGAACGGAGCATGTTATAAATGCAAATTTATTGATGTGAACTTAACATGCGAGTTCAATCAGACCTTAATTTAAAAAATATTTACTGATGAATCGTACAATTAAAACAGGAATTGCTTCTTTTGGTATGTCGGGTAAGGTTTTTCATGCTCCATTATTGTTCAACCATAAAGGATTTGAATTAAAAACCATTGTTGAGCGTTCTAAAAATGAGGCGTCTGCATTGTATCCTACTGTTTCTGTGATACGTGATGTTGATGCATTGCTTGCCGATGATGAAATTGAGCTGGTAATTATAAATACACCTGATAGTTCGCATTACGAGCTTGCTTTGAAAGCAATCCATGCCGGGAAGAATGTTATTGTTGAGAAGCCATTTACGCAAACGTTGGAACAGGCAAACGAATTAATTGAGGCAGCTAAGCAAAAAAATGTGATGCTAAGTGTGTTTCAAAACAGAAGATGGGATGCCGACTTTTTAACTATACAAAAAGTAATAAAGAGTAATCTGGTAGGACGATTAGTTGAGTTTGAATCGCATTTTGATCGATTCCGTAACTTTATTCAACCCAATACATGGAAAGAAAAAGCAGAAGCAGGAACGGGTACACTCTATAATCTGGGTTCGCACCTTATCGATCAGGCTGTGGTACTTTTTGGAATGCCGGATGCCGTAAATGCTGAAATCAGAGTGCTTCGCCCGGGTGGAGAGGTTGATGATTGTTTCGATATCAGGTTAAGCTATAATTTTATTAAAGTTACGTTGAAAGCCAGTTATCTGGTTCGTGAAGCCGGTCCCAAATATCAACTGCATGGTATTAATGGATCGTTTTTGAAGTGGGGATTAGACCCTCAGGAGGATGCGTTAAAGGCTGGCGGCATTCCCGGCTCGACTGGATGGGGAAGTGAGCCTGAGGCTGCCTGGGGCGTTTTAAATAGTGATTTGGATGGAATACATGTGAAGGGAAAGGTTGAAACAATACCTGGTAATTATTTGGCTTTTTATGATAATATTTATGATCATTTAGTTGATGGTAAGCCTCTTGCTGTTAAGGCAGAGCAAGCAGCTGATACGATTAAAATTATACGTGCAGTCTATATGAGTAATGAATTAAATAAAACGATTCGATTAGCAGAAATGTAATCTGATGCTAGTACAATTGTATTAATATTTTATTGTAGAGACGCACAAAAGTGCGTCTCTTTTATTTTTAGTAAAGAGGCATACTATTGTATGCCTCTTTTTCAATATTTTAGATGATTATTTAGTCTTACAAAGCCTTAATACATTTGTATATTGAAAAGAAGAATCGTCATTTCGACTGTAATGAGATATCTCTGTTATTTTATAGGAGATTTCTCACTTTGTACGAAATGACGATTTGTTATCCTCTTTTATTTTGCAAAAGGAATGAGTTAAAGCGTAACACCACTTTTGAAAATAGCTATTTCGCGGAATCCACTCTTCTCGTGATTGATCTTTTCACCATTTGCAGTTTGTATGATCTTGGTGATGAGTAGATCTAGTACCTCTGGAAATGTTTTTTCTTCAACTAATGTGCCTGCATTGAAATCGATCCAATGTGGTTTGTTTTCAGCCAGAGGTGTGTTGGTTGATATTTTTAAGGTTGGTACAAAACTACCAAAGGGAGTTCCTCTACCTGTCGTAAACAGTATCAGGTGACATCCTGCAGCGCCCATTGCTGTGGCGGATACTAAATCATTGCCAGGCCCACTTAATAGATTTAATCCTTTCTGCGTGATGCGTTCTCCATATTTCAACACATCAATTACGGTAGCCTGTCCACCTTTTTGAATACATCCTAATGATTTTTCTTCGAGAGTGGTGATGCCACCAGCTTTATTACCGGGAGATGGATTTTCATAGATCGGTTGATTTAGGGCAATAAAATAATCCTTAAAATCATTGATTAAATGAACAGTCTTGTCAAATACTGATTGATCTATACATCTTTTCATCAATATAGTCTCAGCACCAAACATCTCAGGAACTTCGGTTAAAATAGTAGTCCCTCCTTGACTTATCAGAAAATCACTAAAGAATCCAACCAATGGATTGGCTGTAATACCGGATAATCCATCTGATCCACCACACTTAAGTCCGACTTTTAATTCTGAGATAGAGACCGGTGTTCGAATGTCATTTTTAGTATCAGCATAGATCTGTTTTAATAAATCTGCACCTTCTTCTACCTCGTCTTTTACGGATTGTGTGGATAGAAATTTAATTCGATCAGGATTGAAGTCGCCCAATGCAATTTTAAGATCTTCAATCTTATTGTTTTCGCATCCAAGTCCTAAAACAAGTACACCTGCAGCATTGGGATGAAGAATAATATCACCGAGGATGTTTTTTGTGTTTTCGTGGTCATCACCTAACTGTGAACAGCCATAATTATGCTTGAAGACTTCAAATGTATCAATGTTTTCAACTGTATTTTCAGAAAGAAATTTCTTCAGGATCGCATCGGCTGTGCCGTTTACGCACCCCACCGTTGGTACAATCCACATCTCGTTTCGAATACCTACCGTCCCATTTTTTCTGCGATAACCATTAAAGGTTAGTTGCGCATTTTCTTTTTCGATATTGACGGTTTGTGGCTGATAGGTATATTCGAGTACTTCTGATAGGTTTGTCCTCAGGTTTTGAGAATGGACATGTTCTCCTGCTTTTATAGCAGTAGTGGCATGTCCAATTGGATAACCGTATTTGATCACATTTTCACCTTCAGCAATAGACTGAATCGCAATTTTGTGTCCCCTCTCGACAGATTGGAGTAATGTTACCTGCTGGTCATTAAACTGAAGTTGTTCTCCCTGATTGATGTTTTCGAGGGCAACAATAACATTGTCTAGCGGATGTATCTTGATCTGTTTTACTGACATAAAGATTAGTTTAAGACAGTCTGATTTTTACCATCAACATTGGATTGCAGGCGTATTAGATTCTTTAACGCGGTCTTCATTCCATTTTTCTCAATGTTAACAAGATGACGTGTAACAGCTTTTGTAAGACCTGGAACATGATTTAGATCTTTTTTCCAAATATCTTTCAATGCTAAGATGTCGAAAACAAATTCAAATAAGGTCACTTCATTGCCATTATATGCTGCCCATTCTTTCTGTAGAAAATCAAGAATTTCCTGATCATCTTGTAAAGGAATGGTTTCTTCTCCACGTTTTCCTTTGTAGAAAGCAATGAGTGCTGCCATTGAGAACGAGAGCATTTCTGGTACAACACCTTTGCGTTTTACATATTCGAGTATAGATGGCAGAACGCGGGTTTTGTATTTTGAGAATGAGTTAAGTGAAATAGAGATAAGGTAATGTTTGATAAATGGATTTAAGAAACGTTGGAGTACATCGTTTGCAAATTGGTCTAGTTCTTCGGCAGGAAGATCGAGTGTTGGAATGATCTCTTCAAAGATAGCCTGGTTGATGAATTTATTCAGTGTTTTATTCTCAATTGATTCACGTACAGTGTCCAATCCATAAAGATAAGCTACAGGGACAAGTGTTGAGTGGGCTCCATTTAATATTCTAACCTTACGGGTACGGTAGGGGGTAAGGTCTTTTACAAAAAGAACATTCAAATCAGCTTTTGCTGCCGGAAACTCTGATGCAATATCTTTTTCACTTTCTATAACCCAAAGGTGAAATGGTTCTCCCTCGTCAACCAGCTTATCCTGATAACCTAGTTCGGCATAAACTTCTTCAATTCTTTCTTTAGGAAAACCTGGTACAATTCTATCAACTAGCGTATTGGTAAATATATTTGCTTCGATGATCCAATTGATAAATGCCTGATCGTAGTTGAACCGTTCAGCAAATGTTAGGATGCAGTTTAGTAAGTTGGTCCCATTCTTTTCGATAAGTTCACAAGGTAAAAAGATCATCCCTTTACTCATGTCGCCATTGAAAGTGGTATACCGGTGGTGTAGCCAAACTATAAGTTTTGCTGGAAATGATTTTGGAGGACAATCTGTAGGATTGTCCTGGTCGGTAAGACTAATTCCTGCTTCAGTTGTATTTGAAACTACAAAACGCATTTCAGGAATCTCAGCTGTTTGTAAAAAAGCTTGAAAGTCTGTGTAAGGGTTTATTCCGGAATGGATTGACTCAATCAATTCACAGCTACTATCAACTGCTCCGTTCTTAAGACCTCTTAAATATAAGTTATAAAGTCCGTTTTGCTCATTTAATAAATTAACAATTCCATGTTCAATGGGTTGAACAACAATAACCGAACTATTGAAATCGGCTTTATTATTCATTTCATGTATCATCCAATCAACAAAGGCACGTAAAAAGTTTCCTTCTCCAAATTGTAAAACGCGTGTAGGATAATTGTTTGCTCTCTTAAAATTTTCTTTATTCGTAGTCATGATTAACTGTTTATGTAATATTATATGCTTTTCTTTATAATGAAATCGATTGTTTTATGGTGTTTTTTACTGTATTTTGATCATAAGAGGTTATACCTTTTAGCTTTTCTTTTTAAGAGGCTACATTTCCTCTTTTTGCGATCTAGCCAATAATGATAATAAATGTGGTAATTATTAAAATATTTTGTACCGTGTGCGAACACGGTACAAAAATAATATATATTTGCGATTAATTACAAGAAAAAAAAGTATAATTTAGTAAGTTGATTATTTTTACTGAATCTAATTTGCAATCGAATGCATTGTGATGGAAAACAAAGAGATAACTTATTAATTATAATAAATAATTTCAAATAATTTAACCGTATTTAATACTTTTCAAATGAAAAAATTTAATGATGAATCCTTCCTTTTAAAGTCGGAATCTGCAGAAAAGCTTTATCATGATTATGCTGAGAAGATGCCTATTATTGACTATCACAATCATCTCAGTCCAAAAGATATAGCAGAAGATCGTCAGTTCAACTCAATTACTGAGGCATGGCTTGAAGGCGACCATTACAAATGGAGAGCAATTCGTACGAATGGAATCAGCGAAGATAATATCACCGGCAAGATTGATGACTACAAGAAATTTGAGTATTGGGCAGCCACTGTCCCTTATACACTTAGAAACCCACTTTATCATTGGACGCATCTGGAGTTGAAACGTTATTTTGGTATTACGAAAACACTAAATCCCCAAACAAGCAGAGAAATATATGATGAAACGACTGCCAAATTACAAACAAAAGAGTTTTCGATTCGTAATTTGCTGACCAAAATGAATATCACTACCCTTTGTACAACGGATGATCCTATCGATTCATTAGTATATCATCAGAAAATTAAGGCTGATGGTTTTGGAATTGATGTATTGCCTGCTTGGCGTCCGGATAAGGCAATGGCTGTAGAAAATACTGTTACTTTTAATGAGTATATTGATAAACTTGGTGCAGCATCAAATATTTCTATCGATAATTTCAACCATTTATTGGATGCTTTAAAGAATCGTCATGATTTCTTCCATGCAAACGGTAGTCGGGTTTCTGACCATGGATTAGATACTTTTTATGCTGAAGATTATACTGAAGCTGAAATCGTTGCTATTTTCGCAAAGATCAGAGGTGGAAAGCAACTTGATTTAAGTGAAATTCTGAAGTTTAAGTCGGCTATGTTGTATCATTTTGCATTACTTGATCAGGAAAAGAATTGGGTTCAGCAGTTTCATATAGGTGCACAACGTAATAATAGCGCCCGTATGATGCGTCAACTTGGACCTGATACAGGTTTTGATTCAATTGGAGACCTTCCGGTTGCACAAAATATGTCGAAGTTCTTGAGCCGAATGGATGATGATGATAAATTAGCTAAGACTATTATTTATAATCTGAATCCTGCCGATAATGAGGTTTATGCTACCATGATTGGTAACTTCCAGGGAAGTACTTGTCCGGGTAAGATTCAATGGGGTGCAGCATGGTGGTTCCTTGATCAGAAATTTGGTATGGAAAAACATTTGGATGCTTTATCATCATTGGGATTATTAAGTCGTTTTGTTGGTATGCTTACCGACTCGAGAAGCTTCTTATCCTATCCTCGTCATGAATATTTCCGTCGTATTCTTTGTAATACTTTAGGAACAGATATTGAGAATGGTGAGATTCCTGCTGACTTTGATCTTGTTGGTAAAATGGTTCAGGATATCAGTTACAACAATGCAAAGAATTATTTTGGTTTGAAATAATTTATTGAATAAAAAAAACAAAAAGGGACAGCTTAAATTTTTAGGTTGTCCCTTTTCTTTTTTTTCAAATGGAGTATTATCAGTTTATTAGAAATGGTCTGTTGCTAAATTTACAGAAATGGATTTTACTATTAGACGACTCATTAATAATGTCATTCCTTCGGGATTTAATGAGTGGAAGGATTTTTTATAATTATGTCATACCTTTAACGTTCATCAGTTTTAAATCCTTAAAGGATGGTATGATTATCGCAATCGAATTGCTTATTATTATCAGTGAACTCCACTGTGAATTGTAGTAAATTGATTATATCATCCACATTTTTTTAAGGAGAACTTTGGGAACTAATTTGAGGTAACCTATTTTATTTAAAAGTGGATAAAACGGCAAGTATCTTTATATATTTGTAGTTTAAGGTTTATGAGCAGCTCTAAATGCAGAAATATTTAAAATCTATGATCTCAAGAATGCTGTTATGCTGCTTTGTATTATTGCTGACATTAATCAATAATGTTTATTCTCAGAATATAGATGCTGAAGTTGTCAGATATACAACATCTTGTGAATTCAGATCAGGAAAACTTACTCAAATCGACTCTATTACTATTCAGATTAACAATCATTCCGGTGATAAGTATACTGAAATATCAATTCCCTATTCGAAGAATGAACGAATATCAGATCTTAATGCCCGGATTGAAAATATGGACGGCTCATTAGTCAGGATTTTAAAAAAAAGTGACATTATTGACAAAAGTGCCATTTCGGATATCTCATTATATGAAGATAACTTTAACAAGTGTTTTGACCTTAAACATAATGTTTATCCCTATAAGATCATTTATACCTACAAAACAGTGTACCGGAATTTTATAGCAATTGCTAATTGGACTCCTGTAATCTACAATGAGATACCTACATTGAGTGCAAAACTTAAGATAAGACTCCCTAAAAACTTTCCGTTTTATAAATATGAAAATAATATTCAAGCGCATTATCGTATAGATTCAACGGAAAGTAGTATTACCCTCCAATGGAAATCATCATATATTCAACCTGTTAAAAAGGAAATATTTTCGCAACCTGATCAATACAAACCTTATATTATTGTAGCGCCTTTATATTTTCAATATGGGGTTGAGGGTTCTACAAAGGATTGGGAATCATTTGGCAATTGGCAGTATAGATTGATAAAAGATTTGGAAAAGTTGCCTGATGAAGAGAAAAGTATAATTTCTACGCTCACTAAAGGGATTACTGATAAAAAAGAGATTGTTAAAATTTTGTATCATTACTTGCAAGATCATACGCGGTATATCAATGTCTCTATTGGTATAGGTGGACTAAAGCCTTATCCGGCTTTATATGTGGCAGAAAACAAGTATGGTGATTGCAAAGCTTTGACAAATTATATGAAGGCAATGTTGAGTTATGTAGGCATAGAATCACATTATACAACGGTATATGCTTCCGAACAGCCGCATGCTTTCATTAAATCTTTTGCCGGACCTCAGTTTAATCATGTTGTATTGGCTGTCCCTTTAGAAAAGGATACAATTTGGCTTGAAAATACATTGAATACTAATCCTTTTGGCTATATGGGGGCTTTTACGCAGAATCGTGAAGCTCTTTGGGTAAGTAAAGATCATAGCAAATTAGTTCGGATTCCCGCACTGACCAAAGATGATAATCTGGAATCGTATAAACTCACATTTGATCTTAATATTAATAGAAATACTACGGTTGCATTAAATATTTCATTTAAAGGACGCGATTTTGAAATGTTTAATCAACTCAATTCGGCCTTTAATGATAATCAAAAAAACACGATTATTCGTGACTATCTACCTTTCGAAAATTATGAAGTCGTCAATTGGGAATTAAATAAGATTCATCGGGATACAGCGAGAATAGCGTTAAAAGCGAGACTCAATCTGGGTAGGTTTCTTAAATCATTGGGTAATGAATACTATTTTGATATATTTCCAAGTAGAATCCCAGTCTTTTCGCCACCGACAGATCGAACTCTTCCTATTGTTTTGCCTTATCCGATTTGCGATGTCGATACGCTTATTTATAATTTACCAATTGGTTATGAACTGAAAAACAGGCTTGATCCTGTTGTAATGACTACCCCGTTTGGTAAGTATGAGCTTTCTTTAAATGTGATGAATAGTAAAATTATAATTACTAAAAGATTCGAACTATTTTCAGGCTCGTATTCGCTTAAACAATATTCTGATTTTTATTTGTTTATTCAATCAGTAAAAGATATTGAAGAAAAGAAGATCATTATTAAATCCATTTCTTAAATCTATGTTCTATTGAAAACTACTAATCAATGAAAAAACTGTTAGTCTTGATGGGGTTTATCAGCCTTATCCAATTTGTTGTGGCACAAAACTATGTTCATGAATTTGGGAAGTATAGCAATGAAGAGTTTCAACTTACACAATATGATAAAGATCCATTGGCTGAGGCTGTTGTAATTTATGACATTGGAAGTTCGGAATTTAATCGGACAGACAATGGTTTTGAGATTTTCTTTCAAAGAAGAATGAAAATCAAGATTTTGACACAGGCAGGTTTAAAATGGGCTCAGATTTCAATTCCTTATTATGAAGAGGATCGTAGATTTGAAGAGATCTCTGAATTGAAAGGAAACACCTATAATTTTGAGAACGGGACGATACGATGTACCTCATTAAATACTAAAAATACGTTTAATGAAAAGTATAATGAACATTGGTATAATAAAAAGTTTGCAATGCCTGATGTGAAGGTTGGTTCTGTTTTTGAGGTTTCATATAAAATCAGAAGTCCTTATATATTTAATTTTCGCAACTGGGATTTTCAAACAAAGATCCCTGTCATTTATAGTGAGTACACTACTAAAATGATTCCGTTTTATGAATATCAATATATACTTCAGGGTGCTGGTAAGTTTGATGAATTTAAAAGTTATGTAGATCCGGGAATAGCTAAAAATTTAGGTTCTTTAAACTATCAGGATATGGTTTATTTTTATGTGATGAAAGATCTTCCTGCATTTAGGGACGAGTCATTCATTACATCACCGTATGATTATATTGTTAAACTCGATTTTCAATTAGCCGCAATACACCGACCCTCTGGTGCTACTGAGAAAATAATGTCGACCTGGCCAAAGCTGTCAGCGGATTTAATCGATAATGAGAATTTTGGTAAATACTTAAAGGGTTGCAAGAAGAATGGAAAGGTGATTATAGATACTATGCATCTGGCATCAAAATCGATCATTGAAAAGACGAAAATAATAGAACGATTTGTGAAAAACAGATTTAGTTGGAATGGGAATATCGATAAGTATGCTTCTAAAAGTGTGAAGGATTTTCTGACCAGTAAAACGGGAAACTGCACAGACATTAATCTGTTTCTGACGGGGATGCTAAATGCTGCCGGGATTGATGCATATCCGGTGATCTTAAGTACGAGAGGTCATGGTAAAATAAAGGCGGACTATCCGTTCTTACACTTTTTTAATTATGTTGTTGTCTTAGCTAATTTTGATAATGTATCTGTTTTGCTGGATGCGACAGATCCATTTAGCAACTTTTCTGAAATCCCACCCCGATGTATAAATGATAGGGGATTGGTGATAGAAAAAAATAAAGAAGAATGGGTGAGTCTGAAAAGTGATCCTGTGTCAAATATTCTGTATGATATTGGTATGCATATTAATAATAGCAGAGATAGTGTTACTCAGCATTGTAAACTAATTACTACCGGATATGAAGCATTGGATTATCGAAATAGATATACTAAATTGTATGAAAAACTAAAGGATAATTTACTTGGAAATAATGCATTAAAGAGTGATACACTTAAAGCTATTGATTTATATAAAGTTGGAAATCCATTTGAAATTGATTTCAACTTTAAAACATCGTTAGAAAAGGTTGAAGATAAAATAATCATCGCTCCATTTAGTAAATTTATAATAACTGAAAACCCACTTAAACAATCATATCGGAATTATCCGGTTGATTTTACATATAAAAAAGTATATAAATATCAATCGACGATTGAGATCCCTAAAGGGTATAAGCTATTATCGAAACCGGAAAACCTGATTATCAATAATAAAATGATGCGAATTATTTATATTACTGATATATTGGATACTAATTCGATAAAAGTAATCGGAACCTATGAATTTATGAAAGATGAATACGCCCCATTAGAATATCTTGAATTGAAAAATTACCTTAGTCAAATTGTTGAGAAATTTAATGAGAAAGTAGTCATGGTGAAAACAGAGGAATAAAAAAGAGGCTGTCTCAAAAGTCTGAAACAGCCTCTTTTTTATTCGGAGAACTATCTGATAAAGAGCATAAATATTAAAATTTCAGAGGAGTAGAAATTCTTTTGTGACAGCCTCCTTTTTTATGGGGATTTTATTTGGTCAATCCTAAATTTTGAGCTTCTACAGCTGCCATAATAAATGGTCCAACGCCTTTTAAATCGTTATCAATAGCCGGTTCGCTCATATAATACTCAAAAGAGCCATCACGATAAGGTTCACCGCCTAAACCAGCACTGCGGCATGTCTTGGTTAAGGTAATTACTCCATTGGGCTCTGTTCTGATAAAGGTTTTGAGTAGTCCATTCCACCCTGTTTTAGCTACAGGAACATAGCTTTTAGGAAGATATCCGTTATTGATTGCTTTTTCAATCGAATAGACAAACATGCAGGATGCTGAGGCTTCAAGATAATTTCCGGAGCGAGTACCCTGATCTGGAATCTGATACCAAACACCACTTTTCTTATCCTGAACTTTTATCAGAGCATCCGTTGTTTCTTTAAATATTTTGATGATCTGATCTCTTTTTGGATGATCTTTTGGTAGGTAATCCAATACATCAACAATGGCCATCATATACCAACCCATTGCTCTTGACCAGAAATTAGGAGAACAGCCCGTAGTTTTATCAGCCCAACGTTGTTGTTTACTTTCGTCCCATGCGTGATAAAGTAATCCTGTCTTTGGATCGCGTGTATGGTTGTTGACCCAGATAATCTGATTAGCAACATCATCAAAGTTTTGAGGCTGATCAAAAAGCTTAGAGAATTGTGCATAGAATGGATCGCCCATATAAAGTCCATCGAGCCACATCTGATAAGGGTATCTTTTTTTATGCCAAAACCCGCCTTCGTTTGTTCTTGGATGTTTGTTGAGTTGTTCTTTTAGAAGAAAGGCTGCTTTTTTATATTTTTCCTCTTTCGTTTGTTTCCAAAGGGTTAAGACTAATTTTCCACTATTAATTTGGTCGATATTATATTCGTCTACTTTGTAGCTCTTTATTGAACCATCATTATCAATAAATGAGCCTATGGTACTTTGGATATAATTGAAATATTTTAAATTACCGGTTTTTTTCCAAACAGCTTCAACACCTTTTAAATAGGTTCCCTTATCATAATTCCAAAAAGAACGGGTTGCTGCGTTATATGCCAGCGAATCTTTATTACGGAACATTTGAGAGAGGGTCATTCGTTCGGCCCAGGAAAGTTTTGGATCGATAATTTTCTTGTCTCTCCCGCTATTTGAAAATCCGCTTGTCGTAAGCATTAGAAAAGAGATTAATAAAAGTAATCCGTTTTTCTTGCAGACCGATATCCATATTTTAGACTTTTTCATTGATGTTTTTTTATATGAATTGTAGTTGTGTGTTCAAGAACTATTTTTCGTTGGCTACCAGTTTTCCGTTAATATAAAATTCTTTAAAGGATAGATCTTTTGTGAAATTCAACAGATTTCCTTTTTTGACTCCATCGAATTTACAATTTTCGATTACAACGTTAGTTACTGGCGTTCTTTCATAAGCATCCAGAAATAAACCATAATCACTTTGTTTGCTGGTAACGTTAGATACATAGATGTTTCTTACAATTGGTGTGAACTGTCCGGTATCGCCTTCCTGGTATTTAAAGGAAACAAGAACTACTGCTTCTTTTACTTGTCCGACGGTTATATTCCGCATATAGACGTTTTCTACAATACCTCCACGAACCGAGTTTGTTTTGATACGCAATGCTCTATCCAGGTTAGGACTATCCATTACACAGTTTTCGGCCCATACGTTACGACATGATCCTGAAATCTCGCTACCAATTACGACACCTCCATGTCCATCTGTCATTTTACAGCCCTGAACAATTATGTTTTCGCTGGGTACATTTACACGGCGCCCATCATTATTACGTCCGGACTTAATAGCTATACAATCATCTCCTGTACTAAATTCGCAGTTTTTAATTAATACATTTCTGGAACTTTCAGGATCACAACCGTCGTTGTTAGGGCCATGGCTATTTATTTTTACGTTTTGAACAATGACATCTTCAGATAGCGCTGGATGAATTTCCCACATGGGCGATCTGACAATAGTAATCCCATCAATTAGCACTCGCTTACATTTAATGGTCTGAATAAAGTTTGGGCGCATGTAATGTCCTTCACCAAAATTTCTAAGCGATACAGCAAGTCCCATTTCTCCCATTTTATTCAATGCATTCACATGTTCGGTTTGGTTATTAGGTGAGGTCTTTTTAGATCCCTTCCATGCCCACCAGTTCTCATCAGATGCCTGTCCATCAAGTGTACCTTTTCCGGTTATTGCAATATTTTCCTGATCAAGGGCATATATCAAAGGCGAATAGTTATAACATTCAACACCTTCAAAACGTGAAAAAACGATTGGTAAATATTTTTTAGGATCCGTTGAGAATTTTATAGTTGCCTTTTCTGAAACATAGAGGTTTACATTGCTTTTTAAATGGATAGCGCCTGTAGAGAATATTCCTTCAGGTACTACTACTCGTCCACCGCCAGCTTTGTTACATTCAGCTATTGCTTTTTTAAATGCTTCGGTACAATCTGTAACACCATCGCCTTTCGCTCCATATTTTATAATAGAGAAATCCTTATTCGGAAACTTGGTTTTCTTAATAGATGCCAGAACTTCTTTTAGTTGTGACCATCCTTTTTGAGAAGATGAAGTTGTTTGTTGTGCGCTACCTATCATTACTATTAAAGTAAAGAACAGAAGTGCTAATAGTTTCAATGTCTTTTTATATCTCATTTTCGTTTTAGTTTAATGATGCTAAAATAGATATTTCATGCAGTTTTGATTATTCTTGATTTGCTATTTACTATACCATGTTTATTTTATACTATTTCTTTCTGATTCTTTCAAATTCTCTAACAGACTAGCTGCTATTGCTTTTGATATTTATCATTGAAATTGCTTCTTTCACTAGGAGAAATTTAAGTTCAAAAATAAATGAATAGAGAATAGTTTAAAGCAAATCCAGAATAACATTTAGTTTATTCACGCTATATATTTGTGGACACAATTTATGCTATCAATAAGATTAAAAGGAGTTGAAACTTCATTGAAATTATGTCTATAACTTCAAGCATATAAAAAAAGTTTATGATTATCTTACCAATTCAATTTCTATGAAATACAGGACACAATGGTATAAAAAGAAATTCTGTCGGAAAATATCAATCATTGTTATTCTGATGTTTTTCTCACAATTAATAATCGCTCAGAAAACTACAGCCGTACAAAAAATAATAACGATTGATCCGGAACCGTTTGCTGACAATTCAGGTCATTGGTATTCTGTATTCGATAAGCATAATATGATTAATGCCTTACCCGGAAAACCTCGTTATAAACCGACTGAAATAACATGTATTGCAGATAACATATTGTTATTTCAGAAAAACAATGGAGGATGGCCTAAGAATTATGATGTTTTTGCTAAACTTACAAATGCACAAAAAGATAGTGTTACAGCGGCTAAAGAGATTTTAAATACTACTTTCGATAATGGTAGTACTTATACTCAGATAGCAGCTTTGGCTATTGCATATACAGCAACTAATGTTGTTAAATATAAAATGGCTGCTTTAAAAGGATTGAGTTATATACTTGAATCTCAATATGAGAATGGTGGTTGGCCTCAATATTATCCGCTTGAATCAAACTATAGCCGTTGTATCACCTATAATGATGGTGTTTTTGTAGGCATAATGGAATTGTTGAAAGATATCTTAGATGGTAAACCTCAATATGGATTTATTGATAGCCTCTTTCTTGAGAAATTGGAAAGTGCTTATAAAAAAGCGATTCCCTGCATCATTAAAACACAGATTAATGATACAGGGAAACCGACTGCATGGTGTCAGCAACATGATGAAATTAGTTTAAAACCAGCCTGGGCTCGTAAGTTTGAACCTCCAAGCATATGCAATAAAGAAAGTGCAGATCTTGTCATCTTTTTGATGAGCATAGATCATCCCCAAAAGGAGATCATTGATGCAGTGCAAAATGCAGTTGCATGGTTTCAGAAATCAAAAATTTATAACACGCGTATAAAAACTATTCCTGCTCCTCGAATGGTTACACCATTTCGTGTTTCTATTTCAGATAGGATTGTTGTTACAGATTCCACAGCACCACCGATCTGGACACGTTACTATGAGCTGAACACTCATAAACCGATATTTTGTAACCGCGATAGTAAAATAGTTTATTCTCTTGCAGATGTTGCTCGCGAAAGACGTGATGGTTATGGATGGTATACCTATGCTCCTCAACAAGTACTTGATAAATATCATGAATGGCAGATGAAATGGGCTAGTGATCGTGATGTTTTAAAGGAAGAATAATCGTTTTATTTTTATTGTGTGTATGATGTTTTAAGTTACGTATTTTTTATGTAGCTCATTAAATTTATTAATTTAGCATATTGAAAATTTACTTGCTCATGATTAAAAATTTATTCTTTATTGTATTAAGTTTTATGTTTCTTTCATTTTCACCTTTTTCTAAGAAAGGTGTTACCATCTACATGATTGGTGATTCGACAATGGCGAATAAACCATTGAACGATAATCCAGAAAGAGGCTGGGGGCAATTATTCCCTCAATTTTTTAATGAAAATGTTAAAATTGAAAACCATGCTATGAATGGTCGTAGTACCAAGAGTTTTATTGATGAAGGAAGATGGGATTCGGTTTTCTTTAAATTGAAAAAGGGTGATTATCTTTTCATTCAGTTTGGCCATAATGACGAAAAAGTTGATAAGCCAAATGTATATGCAGAAGCACATACAACATATAAAGATAATTTGATTAAATTTATAACTGAGAGTCGGTCGAAAGGTGCAATTCCTATTCTGGTAACGCCTGTAATGCGTAGACGTTTTGATGAAAAGGGTGTAGTTGTTGATACACATGGTGATTATCCTGCAGTCGTTAAAGAGGTTGCAGCGCTAACAAAAGTTCCGGTGATAGATCTTCATGAAAAGAGCACCAAGCTCCTTACTGATTTAGGAGTAGAAGGATCTAAACTCCTTTTTCTGCATATAGCTCCCGGTGTATATAAATCATTGCCTGAAGGTAAAAAAGATGATACTCACTTTTCTGAATTTGGTGCTACTAAAATTGGTGCATTAGTCGTAGCGGGCATCAAAGAGCAAAATATTGAACTTAAGAAATACTTAAAAAATGAATAAATTTATTCCAATCCTGTTTGTTTTTGTATTGGTTTTACTTTATTCAAAACCAATACTGGCTCAGTCTCCTAATAATTCATTATCTAAAGTTTGGGTAGCAGATAATGGAGATGGCACTTATAAAAACCCAATATTGCATGCTGATTACTCTGACCCTGATATTGAGAGAGTCGGAGATGATTATTATATGGTTTCGTCCAGCTTTAATTGTGTTCCGGGACTACCAATTCTTCACTCAAAAGATTTGGTAAATTGGAAGCTAATCGGTTATTGTTTTAAACAGCAGAAACCACTCGATGTGTTTTCCAAACCTCAACATGGTAATGGCGTTTGGGCTCCTTCAATTCGTTTTCATAATGGGCAATTTTATATCTACTATCCCGATCCGGATTATGGTATCTATGTTACTAAGTCAAAGAGCGCGGAAGGCCCCTGGAGTGAACCTATACTGATAAAAGAAGCAAAAGGATGGATCGATCCCTGTCCATTATGGGATGATAATGGTAAGGCATGGATGGTATCAGCACTTGCAGGCAGTAGGGCAGGAGCTAAAAGTGTAGTAATTATCAGTAAGATGAATGATGAGGGTACGAAATTGCTCGATGATGGCGTTATTGTTTTTGATGGTCACCAAAACCAACCAACATTAGAGGGCCCAAAATTATATAAACGTAATGGATATTATTATATCTCTGCCCCGGCCGGTGGTGTTCCGACAGGTTGGCAACTCATACTTCGATCAAAAAATATTTATGGTCCTTATGAACAGAAAATTGTATTGGCACAAGGTCAGACTACTATAAATGGTCCCCACCAGGGTGGTTGGGTTGAAACCCAAAGCGGAGAATATTGGTTTGTTCATTTTCAGGATAAAGACGCTTATGGTAGAGTGGTTTTGTTAGAACCAATGAAATGGGTAAACGACTGGCCTGTAATGGGTGTAGATAAAGAAGGAACGGGGAAGGGTGAACCGGTTACTACTTATCGTAAGCCGAATGTAGGAAAGAGCTATCCTATGTCAACTCCTCCCGAATCAGATGAATTTGATACTCCAGAACTGGGTCTACAGTGGCAATGGCACGCAAACGCTCAACCCAATTGGGCTTTTACTACCGGAAGTCTGGGCTTTTTAAGAATGATTTGTATTCCCCAACCTACAGGGTTTACTAACTTTTGGGATATTCCGAATCTATTACTTCAAAAGTTCCCTGCTCCTGAATTTATGGTCACGACCAAGATTACTTTCAACCCGCTCAATAACAATGAAAAAGTTGGACTGATTGTAATGGGACTTGACTATTCCTATATTTCTGTTAGAAAAGGTGATGATGGACTCAGTGTTTCTCAGACTATTTGTCTGGATGCCAGCAAGCAGGGAAAAGAGTTTGAAAGTATGGCTAGTAAACTTACCGGGAATACCTTCTATTTAAGAGTAATTGTAAAAGAAGGCGCTGATTGTCAATTCAGCTTTAGTGCTGATGATAAAGACTATCAAAATATTGGCGATACATTTAAAGCAAAGAAAGGTCAATGGATTGGTGCTAAAGTTGGTCTTTTTGCAACCCGTCCAACATATAGACCCGGCGAAGTCGGATATGCTGATGTAGATTGGTTTAGGATCGAAAAAATCAGATAATTTGCTTCATATAAAGATCGTTGTACTTTTATTTACGATACTTTTCAGCATATTCTGATGGACTCATCCCATATTCTTTTTTGAAGGCTCTGCTTAACGAATTTGGATGTTCAAAGCCAACCATATAGGCAACTTCAGAAATGGATATTTTATCTTTTGCAATGATTTTTGCTGCTTGTTTTAACCTGAAAGTTGTCAATAATTCAATGGGTGGTAATCCGGTTAACTGTTTTATCTTTCTTGAGAAATGTGATCGACTTAGATAAAATTGCTTACACATTTCATCAATATTGAATGTTGATTCTGAAAGATTTTTGTGGATCAGATCCATTACATCATTAATTAATTTTTCATCTGTTGATGCGACTTCGAGTTCTTCGGGTTCAAGCTTATAATCTTTTAAATATCGTTTACGTAGTTTCTTACGAGATTCGATCAGATTCTTAATTCTTGCCAGTAACAATGAATCATTAAAAGGCTTTTCAACATAATCATCAGCTCCAATTTCAAACCCCTCTACTTTTTGTTCGACTAAAGAACGGGCAGTCAATAGGATTATCGGGATATGGCTCGTAATAATGTTAGATTTTATCTGCTTACAAAGTTCCAGTCCATCCATCTCGGGCATCATTACATCGCTGATGATCAAATCGGGCTGAATTTCAAGTGCAATATTCACTCCGATTAATCCGTTGGATGCAAGTACTATATTATATTCTGAAAGAGAATTTGCTAAGTAGTTCATGAGGTCTAAATCATCCTCTACAATCAAAATGGTCTCCGATTTCTTTTTTGAATTTTCTTTTATTACTGGCGCCAAAATTAGTTTTTCTTTATCAGATATAATGGATGAACCATTAGTATTAGCAGCCTGAATAGTGAAATTTGTTTTTTCTTTGTCAATTGAATTAACTTTATTGTCAACATCTTCAACAATAACTAATGGGATATTAACATTAAAGGTCGTTCCCTCTCCCGATTTACTCGATAAGGTAATATTACCACCATGGATTTCGATAAGCTCTTTTATATAGGCTAATCCTAACCCACTACCGCTTGAGAATCGTTGAAACTCGCCTACCTGATAAAATTTTTCAAATACATGTTGTAGGTGTTCTTCTGATATCCCCACTCCCGAATCTTTTACAATAATCTGGATATAGCGATTACGGACATTCTCTTTTTGATTTATGTCATCATGTTGAAACACCTCAATAGAAATCTTTCCCTTATCAGGTGTAAATTTGAAAGCATTTGAAAGCAGATTATAGATTACTTTTTCAATTTTGTCAAAATCAAAAGCTGTAATGATCTTTTTGTTTGATGAGTGAAAGGTTAGTTCTATTTGGCGTTGTGATGCCTGATTATTGAATAAGTTGGTAATATCCTTCAGAAAGGTTACAATATCACCAGACCGAACATTTAGTTCTACAGCTCCAATCTCAATTTTCCTAAATTCGAGCAGCTGATTTATAAGACGAAGTAGTCGCTGAGCATTTCTATCAATCAGGTTATACAGATAACGTTTCTCGTGCTTATCTTTTATTTTACTTGTAAGTAATTTTTCAACAGGTCCCAGAATTAGGGTAAGAGGCGTACGGAATTCATGAGATACATTAGTAAAGAAGCTTAGACGCGCTTGTGATAGGTTGTCAATAGTATGAACCATCTCCTCTAATTTATCACGCTGAGCGCTAATCTCTTCATTTTGCTCTTCAAGTAAATTATTAGAATATTCCAGCTGCTTTTGATGATCAATAATCAGTTGTTGTTGCCCGATAATCTCCTCTTTTTGTTGTGTAAGCTCATGGTTCGCAATATTCAGGGAATAATTCAATTTATAGAGTTCCTTATTTCTTTTAATAATTTGATAACCAGCATAAGAAAGGATGATGATAAAGCTTAATACCAATAAAATAAACCAGGTCTGTTTCCAAACGGGTGGAAGAACAGAAAACTCAATCTTAGCCGTTTTTTTCTCAATGTTAAAGTCTAAATCGCGAGCACGTACTTCAAAGATATACTTACCAGATCCTAAATTGGTAAACGTATGATACGTTTCATTTTTAAAGTCTGACCAACTACCTCCATTCAATCTGAAAGAGTAGTAAAGCTTATCAGAAGGAGTATCTTCCCAATAATCACTTCCTTCCCAGTTAATTACAGTGTTACCCGATTGATCTACTTTAGAGGTGAATAATTTTATTTTTGAAGTTGGAGCTAATCTATCCGGACAATATCT
The DNA here is from genome assembly GCA_013390605.1 of Bacteroidota bacterium. Taxonomy (GTDB): domain Bacteria; phylum Bacteroidota; class Bacteroidia; order Bacteroidales; family Cfx3-03; genus Cfx3-03. The sequence goes on from JACAUB010000001.1 coordinate 1,914,602, forward strand.
AACGGTATAAAAGTTCTCCCAAGCTGTTTTAGGAATGGTGTTGAAGGTAAAGGCTCTTCGTTTCCATTCTCGCATCGATTTATTAACCCAAATAGCACCATCTTTCGATACAGAAATTGATCCACCCTCTCTTGTCATGGTTAGTCTGGGATGGAAAACTCCATTTACCCATGTTTTTCCATCAAATCTACAAATTCCATTATCTGTAGAAACCCAGACAGAGGAATCTGATACGGCATAAATACTTATAATTGAATTACTCGACAGACCTGTTTCAGCATCAAATTGTGACCATTTGTTGCCATTATATGAAAAGAGGCCGTATGATCTTGATCCTACCCATAGGTTGTGACCCTTACTACTATAAATACAGTTTACAAATTGATTAAGCTCTTCAGGTTTGTTAAAAGCGCCCCAACGTTTTCCAGTAAAAGAGAGAAGCTGAGTTCCTCCTATCCAGATAGTTCCATCTTTCGATTGACCAATACCATAAGCATTCGATTGATTGATACCCTGAGCTGACGTATAATGAGTCCATTTAAGTCGATTACCTTTGCTAATAGTAAGTCGTAACACTCCTGAAAGCTGACCTTTATCTCTTTGAGCATCTACACTGGCACCAAACCAGATAGAACCATCAGTAGCTTCAAAAACAGCTCTATAGTCAATTCCCCATGACAAATAGGGGTGAAGTTGTTTATGCCATATCTTGCCATCTAAATAGGCTGTTGCAGCTACTCCTTTATGACTTCCTGCAACCCATATCTGCCCATTATGGGTTGAAATAATCTTGATGGGGGTGTCTATCAGGCTGTCTTTTTCTGAATAGGATAACCATCTGTTTTTATTATTTACGATTACACGGTTATCTGCAGATAGAAACCATCTATTCCCTTGTGAAGTTTCGCATTCGAAGTTGAGATTTTTATAGGTAGTCCACTTTTTTAATGAGTTATCGAAATAATAGACCTCGTTTTGTATACCTGCTATCCAGATAGCATCTTTTGTAGATTCATGAAAGATAATCCTGGAATAGGGTATAGGCAGTTGTGGTGCTTCATAAAGGCTCCACTTATTATGTCTATATACAAATATTTTGCTCAAGCCACCTATCCAAATTGATCCTGATTTATCTTCCATTACACTGGTATGGAGCTCATCTCCACCAAAGATCCGGCTGAGTTTGATGGAATTCCAACGTCTTCCATCAAAGGAAAGAATCCCGGAGTTGTAATGTCCACTTATAATCCAGATTTTGTTGTTTCGGGCCTTGAGAATTTTAAGTTTATTTCCAAGATTAACATTATTCACCTTCGTTATAATCTTGTAGGTTTTAAAACCTTCTGCTAATATTTTGGATATATTAAATTGAAAGATGAATCCATTGTTTGTCTGAGAAAAGAGTGCCCAGATATCTCCATTACTATATTCGGTAATATCGTCGACCCGTGGCGATTGGTTTTTAAATATTTTATTTTGTGGAAGCTTAATGAATTTTAAATCAGGATATTGTTGTTTAAAGGAACGAATATATGTGTCTGATGTGATAAATGAACGTTGATTGCCTTTAAATACAAGAATACCCTGATTGATTCCTGCTAAAATACAGCCATTCGAAATGTCTTTAATGCATGAGATGTTTAATTGTAAAAGATTGGTGCCTTTGATTAGAACTCTCCAACTATTGTTCGTAAATTCATAAAGTGCATTAGATGAACCCGCCAGAATCCGATTGTCATTTGTCTTTACCAATACTTTTATTGTACCTGTGATGACACTGTTTTCATTGTTATATAGTATCCAATCCTTTCCATTATAACAATAAACCCCTTTATCAACACCAAACCACATTACGCCGTTCTTAGATTCAGTTATACAGCGAATACCTTTACCTCTTAGTTCGGGGATATGTTTCCAACGCCAAGGTTCTAATAATGGATCAGCTATAATTGGTTTATAGGGTTGTTGAGCAAAAATAGCATGCTGAGAAGAGAAAAACAGCAGAAAAGAAAACAAAAAAAGTAATCTCGTTCTCATGATGTATTATTTTAAGTTTAATATCAACAGATCATAGTATATATGACTAAATATTAGATACATAAAAGTAGTGTCGGAGGTTGGTAGTATCTCATCAAAGATATCTAAAAAATAAAAAGATATGAAGATAATTATTTAACCCAAAAATAGTGCGCATAAAAAAAGAGAGTAGTTACTACTCTCTTTTTTTATGCGCACTATTTTTTTAATTTTTCTTTTTACGATCACCTAATTTCATTACCATTCCAATTCCAAATGCCTCTTTTATTTGTAATCGTGGACCTTGTCCAACTTTTGTTCTGACACCATTTATCATATCGTATAGTGGAATCATAATGTTATTATCGTAAAGCATTCTAGAGTTAAAAGTCGAAGAGATAACACTATTGATTACGAAATTTATATTATTTTCCCAATCTACGTCTACGTTCCAGCGGTTACTAACATCTTCATCAAGATAATTGTCGTAAAGGTTGAGCTTTGAATCGAGAATTACATTTTTGAATATTTCATATTTTATTTTTGTATTAAGGGTGATGCCAAGTTCAGGTTTAACAGGCTCTCCATGATAAAGTATGTTTCCCTGTGCATCTTTAACAGCAGGTCGAACACCAAAAGCTCCGGCATCAGCCAGATTCTGATCAAGAACAAAAGTAAACTTACCAGATGCCGGTGACAAAAAGAGTGAAAAATATTTCACGGGAGTATAGTCCATCCCTAAAGAGAGTGTCAAATAGGCGGGTGCAAAAAAGCGAGAAACAGGATGGGTTTTATCAGGATAGCTAAAACCAGGTGCAAATTGTGATTTTAAACTAGAAAGTAGAGAATAATGCCATGAATCTACAGCTTTATAGTCTAGCTTTGAGTTCAACTCTAAACGGTCTTCCATCTTCATCAGTCCTTTATCCTGACTATCAATTAATCCATAAAAGAAAATTCCTGTGTTTTCAAATGCCAGACTTTTCCTTTTATAATTGGCATTTAGTGTGAGTCCGGCTGTGCCTGATAGTGCGTCCGAGCCCCCTGAAGCCCAGTTTGAAAATGAAACCTGATTAAAGTTAAGACTAGTATTTCCAGTAAATTTCCAATATTTTTCGATGGGTTTAACTTTAATAGTATCAGTTGAAGGTTCTATGGGCTGAATGCTAAAGACCTGAGAGATAGTAAAATTAAGAAATAGAATTGAAAGGAATAGGAAACGTTTCATTGCGAAAAAATTAAGAACAGAAATACTGGACGAAATTAGCTTTTTTTGTCGTTTGACCATCAAATTTCTTGCCAGAGTCATATTACTTAGTTTAATTATTTAAAAAAATAAATGTCATACTATAAATGATCAAAGAATCGTATTGTTCTAATGAGTTGTTAAAAAAAAATAGATTTTAAATAGTATATTTGACTATTAAAGTATGATAACCTAAGGTGTTAATTATTAATTATTTTACAATATGAAAAATCCCGTAATTATAATAGCTTTGATATTGGTACTGATGCTATTCCAACTTTTTTCGTTTGCACAGAAGTCACCTGCAGCCCCTGATGCTATTATTAAGATTGATATGAAAAAAGCGATTGCAAATTTTAGCCCTTCAATGTATGGGATTTTCTTTGAAGACATTAATCATGCAGCTGATGGAGGATTATATGCTGAGATGATTCAGAATCGTGATTTTGAATATAGTCGTGTACCTGAAAACATGCATTGGATAAATGATTCTACTATTGTAAATCAGAAGGGATGGCAAGAAATTTATTATAAACCTGCAGATTTGTTTTCATGGTCATTAATGCTTAAAGGAGATGTAGAAGCCTCGGTTAATCTGGAAAAAGATAAACCTGTTTCTACAAAGAATCCACAGTATCTTAGGTTTACTATTAATAAAATCGATAATGGTAGTGCTGCAATTGTTAATAATGGGTTCTGGGGCATTTCAGTTACTAAAAAACAAAATTACCTTTTATCATTTTTTGCAAAGAAAAATTCTGATTATAGTGGAAAGCTTAAAGTAACAATTGAAAGCACCGGAGGAGAAGTTTATGCTTCAACTGAAATAGATGGCCTTACCTCAGAATGGAAACAATTTAAGTCAACATTAACATCAACTGCTGTTGATCCTCATGCACGTTTTGTTATATATGCTCAAAGCAAGGGTACTGTTTTTTTTGATATGGTATCATTATTTCCTGAAGCTACATTTAAAAACAGATCAAATGGAATGCGGACTGATCTGGCACAGATCCTTGCTGACTTGAAACCCTCTTTTTTGCGATTTCCAGGAGGGTGTGTGGTTGAGGGTGCTACTATCGAAAACCGAATTCAATGGAAAAAAACGATTGGAAATCTAATTGATAGGGAAGGTCATTGGAATCTTTGGGGTTATCATACAACCGATGGCTTGGGCTTTCATGAATATCTGCAGCTATGCGAAGATCTTCACGCTGATCCAATGTATGTAATCAATGTAGGAATGTCATGTCAGTATCGTGAAAGCACAGTGGTTTCAAAAGACAGTATTCCTAATTTTTTACAGGAAGCACTTGATGCACTTGAATATGCAATGGGACCTGTGACTTCAAAATGGGGAGCTTTACGAGCAGCAAACGGACATCCGGCACCTTTTAAAATAAAATATGTTGAAGTTGGCAATGAGAATTCCGGACAAACATACCAAACAGCTTATAAAATAATACAACCTGTTATCAAGAAGAAATATCCGGAAATTATTACCATTGCCGATGAGATTATTGCAATAACGCCAGAAGATAAAAAAGCTGGTGTCAGCATTGAAATGGTAGATGAACATTATTATAATTCTCCTGCTTTCTTTTACGAACAATCCGCCAAATATGATACTTATAAACGCACAAATCCCTGGAAGATATACATAGGAGAGTTTGCTGTAACGACAGGAAATCCGGGAAAAGGAAATATGCGTGCCGCACTTGGTGAAGCTGCATTTATGACTGGAATGGAACGAAACTCGGATATCGTCAATTTAGCTTCTTATGCTCCTACATTTGTAAATGAAAATGATCGCAAATGGAATCCTGATATGATTGTTTTTAATAGTTCACAAGCCTATGGAACTCCTTCTTATCATGCGTTGAAGCTGTTTTCTGGAAATCGTCCGGATAATGTGTTGTCAACGGTTGTGACTTTAAAAAAGGATAATTCATTTAATCCTTTTGGACAGTTAAAAGGAAAAGTTGCATTGAGTGCATGGAATACAGCGGTTGAATATAAAGATGTGAAAATAGAAAAGAATGGAACCATACTCTTTGCGGATGATTTTTCAGCAGGTTTGAAAAACTGGAATATAATGCAAGATAAATGGGAAATTAAAGATGGAGCCTTTAGAAATAATCAAACGGTTACTGAAGCTGTTGCTTACGCCGGTGATTCTACTTGGACAGATTATACTTTTTCTGTTAAAGCAAGAAAAATTAAAGGTGAAGAGGGTTTTATTATTTATTCTTTAATGAACGGGGGAAATAAATGTATTTGGAACATAGGTGGATGGAATAATACAGTCGATGCACTACAGCAGGATAGAAATGAAAACAGGGTCAATTTGGGAAAATCAACTCCGCTTAAAATCGAAACGGGAAAATGGTATGAGCTTAAGATGGAAATTAAAGGCCAAAATGTGAAATGTTATCTTGATGGAAGACTTTGTCATGATGAAAAGCTAAAAGAGCAACTTCATCCATCTATTTATGCCACTTCTGGTTTTCAAGAAAGCAAAGGAATATTAATTGTGAAAATTGTAAATCCTTTTGAAACGAAAAAAAGCTGCAAAGTAGTTTTAGATGGATCTGCCAGATTTGATGCTAAAGGTGAAGCCATTGTCCTTTCGGCAGAGAAAGCCGATGATGAGAATTCATTTAATAACCCGACCAAAGTAACTCCAAGGCTAAAAACAATAAATAACTTTGGCTGTTCTTTCACTTATCAATGTCTACCAAATTCTGTTACGGTATTAAGATTAAAACAAATTAAAAAATAGCATTTTAATTTCTGCCAGAATGTGCGACATTATTTATAAATCATAAAAACCACATAATGGCTGATAAAACTAAACTTTATAAATGGGCTTATTTTCTGGCATTCTTTACAATAGGTTATAATTTAATTGAAGGAGCAGTTTCTGTATTCTTTGGTTATGCTGATGAAACACTCACATTGTTTGGCTTTGGTGTAGATAGTTTTATCGAAGTCGTATCGGGTATTGGGATAGCTCATATGATTCATCGAATTAAGAATAATGGAAATGAAAGTAATGGAGCCTTTGAGAACAGGGCATTAAGAATTACCGGATATTCTTTTTTTATATTATCAGTAGGGCTGGCAATAACTGCACTCTATAATATTTACATAGGTCATAAACCAGAAACCACCCTTTGGGGTATTATTATTTCAGTGATCTCTATTTTATTTATGGGTTTTCTGATTAAGGCTAAAACAAAAGTTGGTAAGGAATTAGGATCGGCAGCGATAATTGCTGATGCCAATTGTTCTAAAGTATGCCTTTATATGAGTGCTGTATTATTGTTTTCGAGTGGACTTTTTGAATTAACCCACATTCCTTTTATTGATGTTGTTGGAACGGTAGGAATTATATGGTTATCAGTAAAAGAAGGATTGGAATGTTTTGAAAAGATTAAGAATAACGGTCATTGCGGTTGTAATTCGGATGGATGCAATGACCATTAGCTTTTTAAAACTTATCTTGATCCACTTCTTGAATAAGGGGTAGCTGATTGTTGGGCAAAGTCGTTATTTAAAAACTTATAATATCCAGCAATAGCAATCATGGCAGCATTATCAGTTGTGAAATGAAACTCGGGGATAAATGTAATCCATCCTTGTGTTTCATTCATTTTTGTCATTGCGTTTCGGAGTCCGGAGTTAGCTGACACCCCACCAGCAATAGCAACTTGTTTAATCCCTGTATGTTTAACTGCTTTATTCAATTTATCCATTAGAATAGTTATAATAGAATGTTGAATAGAGGCACAAAGATCGTTTTTGTGTTTTTCGATAAATTGCGGATCTTCTTTTAACCTATCTCTTAGAAAGTATAGAAACGATGTTTTTAAACCACTAAAACTAAAGTCGAGTCCAGGAATGGACGGTTTTGGGAATGAAAAAGCATAAGGATTTCCTTCTTTAGCCAGCTTATCTACAAAGGGACCGCCAGGATAGGGGAGGCTCATAATCTTAGCAACTTTATCAAAAGCTTCTCCGGCTGCATCATCAATAGTCTGGCCCAATACCTCCATCTTGAAATAGTCATCGATGCGAACTATTTGCGTATGACCGCCTGATACTGTTAAACATAGGAACGGGAAGCTTGGCATTGGTTTACTTCCCTCACTGTTTTGAATGAAATGGGCTAAAATATGTGCTTGCATATGGTCTATTTCTACCATTGGAATATTTAAACCCAAGGAAAGGGCCTTAGCAAAAGATGTTCCCACCAGTAAAGAGCCTAAAAGACCTGGCCCACGTGTAAAAACTACAGCACTTAATTGTTCTTTTTCTATACCTGCCCTTCGTAATGCAGTGGTAATAACCGGAATAATATTTTGTTGATGTGCACGTGATGCCAATTCAGGAACAACACCTCCGAATTCAGCATGTACAGCCTGACTGGCGATGACGTTTGATAAAAGCTTATTATTACAAAGAATAGCTGCAGAAGTATCATCGCAAGATGACTCAATTCCAAGAATATATCTGTTTTCCATTTATTTGTTCTCGATTAATATTCATTATTACTGGCTTTTATCCTAAAAAAATGCCATTTTTGTAAGCTGTAAACGGGCTTTATTTGTTGCATTAAAAAAACACCCGAAATTGGATCCTATAGAGGAGAAAGAAGGCAAAGTTACCAAAAAAAGTTTTAAAAAGGTTCATTTGATAGTGGACGTAGTTTTTCTATTGTCTTTACTTTTCTATATGGTTTTTCGTTTAAGCGGAGTTCAAACCTATTTGTCTCAAGAGCTTGCATCGTATTTATCAACTGAATTAAAGACGGAAGTTTCTATTGGAAGTGTTGATATTAGTTGGTTCTTAAATATAGAGTTGGATGATTTAAAGATAAACGATCGTAGACACCATCCAATTATTGATGCAAAAGTAGTAGTTGTCGATTTAAGTAAAATTTATAGATTTAAACGTATCATTAAGTTTAGCAAAATAAAGCTGAATAATGCAGATATTCGGATGGTTAGATATTCAGGTGATCATGCCTGGAATTATGATTTCTTGATAGATTATTTTTCTTCATCTCCTTCTGCTACAAAGCCGTCAAAGCCATCAAAACCATGGTCGCTTATTGTTAATGGTGTAAGCTTAAAGAGTTGTCGTTTCCTTTTGCAAGATCAAAATAGCGATACTATTTCTAAGGGAATATGTTATAGTAATCTTAGAATTAAAGATATTAATCTAAATATAAGTGGTTTAAAAACAGTAAAAGACACTGTATTTGGTGATATTAAAATGTTATCTGCAAAAGAACATTGTGGATTTGAACTTAAAGAATTTAAAGCTAAAGCAAAACTATCATCTAGATTTTTAGAAACTAAGAACCTTCATTTTATTACAAATCGCTCTAATATTAACATGGATCTTCGATTTGATTATCGAAATTTTGCGGCTTATGATAACTTTCTTGATAGTATAGATATCCATTCACAAATTAGGCCATCTAAACTGGAAATGGAAGATATTGCTTTCTTCGCTCCTGATTTGAAGGGGATGGTCGATTTATTGGATATTGATGGGGAGGTAAGTGGAAAGGTAAATAACTTGAGGGCAAAAGATTTCACTTTTAAATATGGTGATAACACTCATTTTAATGGGAATATCACCATGACAGGATTGCCTAATATCCAGGAAACTTTTGTTCATTTGTCGGCTCGAATGCTAAAAACCTCCATGGCTGATCTGCACAAAATTAATTTACCAGCTGGTGTGAAATTACCTATAAAACCTGAATATGATTATATCGGCAATATCTCGATTAAAGGATTCTTTACTGGTTTTTATAATGATTTTGTTACTTATGCTGACTTTAAGACAGGTGTTGGGAATTTTTCAACTGATATTTCTGTAAAGAGAAATGAATCTCCAATTTATATTACGTATAAGGGTAAACTCGAAGGCCAAAATATTGACGCAGGGAAGATTGGCGATGCAAAGCAGTATCTTGGAAAACTAAATATGAATCTTCAAATTGAAGGAAAGGGTGTTGATCTTAAAAATCTTGATGCTAACCTTACCGGTACTATTGATTCTTTAGAATTTAAGGGAAATAAGATAGATCGGATTGATTTAAAGGGTGGATTTAAGAAGAAATCTTTTACTGGTTTAGCAAAAGTACGTGATGATTTAATTAATTTAGACTTTGACGGGAAGGTTGACTTGCATGATCAACTGCCGGTGTTTGACTTTACTGCGTGGTTGAGAAATGCAAAGTTAACTCAACTTAATTTGATTGACAGAGATACATCGGCTACACTTTCTGCCCACATGAATCTGAACTTCAAAGGCAGTAATATCGACAATCTTTTAGGTAAGCTTGAATTTGATAGTACATTGTATATTGAAAAAGGAAAAATGCTCCCGTTGAATAGTTTCGTATTACAAACCAAAGCACTTAAATCGGGCGATAAACAGGTGCTTTTACGATCAGATTATTTAGATGGAGATTTAACCGGAATGTATTCATTTCAAAGATTTTATAGTTCTTTAAATTTGATTCTGAATAAATATCTTCCCTCATTCAGAATATTTAGAGCTGTTAATCCTCATGACCAGTTTCCACAGGATTTCTTTTATTACTTTACCATTAAGGACCCTGAACGACTTACTTCAATTTTTGTTCCTACGCTGAAACTATCTAACAATTCTATTATTAAAGGCTCTTTTTCTGTTCCAAATCGAGCACTTGTTATTAATGGTGATTCTAAGTCGGTTGTCTATAAGGGTATTCATTATCATGATTTTTATTTAAATGGACACACTTCCGAAAATCGACTATATCTAAATACCGGAGCCTCTAAAGTGGTTTTTAAGGAAAATAAAAAAGGTGATTCGCAGTCTTTGGGGCTTGATAGTGTTAGTATGTTGGCTACCGTGGCGGGTGATAGTATCAAATATAGACTTCGATGGAATGATACTGGAATAGTTGATCATAATATAGGTGATATCAATGGTTATGCTGCATTCAGATCACCTACGCGACTTAATTTAGGCATTACAAAAGGGTCATTGATGGTTAACGACTCGGTTTGGACAATTCACCCAGCTAACTCCATCTCTATTGATTCAACAAATATTTCCATTGAGAATTTAGCATTCACAGGGAAACATGAAAGATTATTACTGCAAGGAACCGTTTCTAAAGACCCATCACAGAAATTAAATATCATCTTTCAACAATTTGATATTTCATCCTTTGATAAATTTTTAAACGTTGATGGTGTGGATATTGATGGTGTTGCTGATGGTACAGTGAGCTTGACGAATTTATATGATTCACCAAATATTTTTGCCAATCTTAACATATTGGGGTTAAAGTATAATAAAGATAAACTGGGCGATGCCGCAATTATATCATCATGGAATGATATTGAAAAAGCTTTTTTAATAGATATGCATGTAATTGATCGTTCGAATCCGGGTGTTGGAGAGCCGCTTAGTTGTACTGGTACTTTTCATCCCTATCAGGAAAAGGATAATTTTGACCTGAAAGTGTCGTTGAATAGTTTGAACCTTCATGTACTAAGTCCTTTTTTGAGCAGTTTTACGTCTAGTTTTAATGGTAAGGCTACTGGAAATGTAGAATTACTCGGCGATACTAATTATCCTTTTTTAAAGGGAGTTGTATATTGTAAAAATACCTCTTTAAAAATAAATTACCTGAATACCCGCTATTCTTTTGATGATAAAATTACCTTAGATAAGGATGTTTTTAAGTTTTCAAATATTACGATAAAAGATACGCTTGGTAAAACAGGTATTTTAAATGGCGAAGTACGACATAAAGCATTCTCTAATTGGTTTATAGATCTAAATGTAGAAGCCAATAAACTTACCGGATTTAATAAGGGATATTCGTATGATGAAATGTATTATGGTACTGCAGTTGCTTCTGGAAATGTGAAAATTTATGGTCCTACTAGTAACCTGAATTTCTCTATTAAAAATGCCAGAACAGACGCAGGAACAAACATAACGATTCCTTTAAATAATCCGGGAACTGTATCTGATAACGACTTTATTTCATTTGTTAATAAATCGGATTCTTCACAATTATTAAAAGATCAATTGCCAGTCACTTATTCAGGGCTTAGTATGAATATGGATGTAGATGTTACCAACGATGCTACGATTCAATTATTTCTACCTTATGAGATGGGAAAAATAAAAGTGAATGGTAATGGAAAGATGAATATCGGATTGAATAATATCGGAGAATTTTCAATGATGGGCGACTACCATATTTCTAATGGTACTTTTCTATTTACAATGCCAAAGTATAGTATGTCGAGAGAATTTAGCATCATGGACGATAGCTATATTCGTTGGAGTGGTAGTCCGTATGATGCTACAATAAATTTACGAGCTGTAACCAAGAAAAACTCAATAAAGGTGTCATTAGCTACGCTTCCAAATGCCACATTAAACACAACTCAATCTAGTCAAAGAATTCCCGTTGATTGTATTATTTCATTAAAAGATAATCTTTTTAAACCTAAGATTAAATTTTCAATTAGTTTGCCTGATGCTGAAGAAAGCATTAAACGATTGGTATTTAGTGCTATAGATACAACGAATGAAGTCGAGATGAATCAACAGATGATATCTCTTTTAATGGTGGGTAGTTTTAGTTTGTATAATGAAACAACAAGTTTAGCATCATCATTAGGCGCCTCACCTTATGCGATGTTTACAAATCAATTAAACAATACGTTATCTCAGATCAGCAAAGATTTTGATATTGGTGTCAATTATCGTCCGGGGGACAATCTTACTTCGCAAGAGGTTGAGGTAATGCTTTCTACACAGTTATTTAATAACCGGGTCAAAATTGATGGTAATGTAGGTGTATCATCGAACAATCCAAATATCCAACAACGTTCTAGTAACTTGGTTGGAGATGTAAATATTGAAGTGCGGCTAACACCTGATGGTCGATTTAAGTTAAGGTTCTATAATAAATCAAATAATAGAGATATCATTGATGTATATGCTCCCTATAAACAGGGAGCAGGTCTGTTCTATCGAAAGGAGTTTGATCATTTTGGAGATTTGTTTAGACGACAGAAGAAAAAAATGAAGGTAATACAATAGTAGTTGTAGTTACATTGAATGATCAGTTTTCATAACTCAGGCAATGTCTGTTGATTTTGGATCATAGATATTTAGCTTTATATCAATATCTATTCTTCTAAACCCTTTTGAGGACTCTTCATATTCTATAAAAGCAGGAATTCAGATTTAAATATAATGTCAATCAAACTTTCATCGATATTCTTTTAATGATGGTGCGATTATAATGGAATACTTTACCATAAATTTAAAAATTCTTCTTTTATCTTCCTTTTCAGATTCTAACAGATGCCTAATGCATCATTTGAATAAGAATAGGGTTAGATTAGAATAAGATTAGGGTCAGATTCGGATTAGGCCCTAATAAGAGGAGAGCGATAGGTAAATAATCGGACCATGATTGACTAGCTATAGAAAGAGCTTATCAATTGATTTTTATAAAAGTACAATATTTTTTTATCATATACGTTTTTGTATAGATAAAAGTTATTGAGGTTGGAATTATTTGCTTTTAGCGATTCTTAATTATCTATTTCGTAATATTTCATATGAATCAGAAGTGTGTTTTTAGCGATATCGAAATTTTTAAGATTTTTTTAACGCTATTTAACATAACCTTAAGTAACCAAAAGAGGTTTAATCTGTCTTATATATAAAGAAAGAAAAATGAACTGATCATTTTGGTGATTAATTTGAAAAATATATAAAATACATCTGCTAAGTGTTTGTGTTTGCGTACTACTCGTAGTTATGATGATAAAAATCCCCTGAAAAGGGGATTTTTTTTTAATAGTACCAATAGAAAGTGTAATTTCATAGCTCAATAAATTTATCATAATGAGCTTTACTGTTTATAAATCGTCGGCTGGATCAGGCAAAACGTATACTCTTGTTAAAATATATCTTAGTCTGATAATCAGGCAGCCCGAACAATATAGACATATATTGGCCATAACCTTTACAAATAAGGCTGCCAACGAAATGAAGGAAAGAGTATTAAATCAATTACAGCAAATATCTTCATGGCGTCCTGATTCTCCTATTCATGAAAATGACCTGATGATCCAACTTTCAAGCGAATTGGGAATGGGATTACCAATGATTCAAAGAAATGCAGAAAAAGCATTGAAACTGATATTACATGAGTATGGCAACTTTAATTTGAGTACGATTGATAGTTTTATGCATCGGGTTGTTCGCAGTTTTGCACATGACTTACAACTTCCTGTAAATTTTGAAGTCGATCTTGACACTGATCAATTACTGAATAAGGCTGTCGACCTGTTACTTTCTACGGCTGGAAATGATACGGATTTAACAAACTTACTCATTGGATTTATTGAACAAAAAACGGATGAAGAGAAAAGCTGGCAGATAGAACAAGATCTTCATGATATTTCTCGATCGTTAATGCGCGAAAATGATCAGAAATATATAGAGCAATTAAAACTGTTGACAAAAAAAGATTTTATTTTAATTATTGCCAGGATTAATACTTATCTGGTAAAGCTTAAAAATCAAATAATAGAAATAGCTTCAAAAGCTAATTCAGCAATTAAGACTAAAAACATCCCTCAAAAGGCTTTCTTTCAAGGAGGAAGCGGATTGGCAGGATATTTCTCTAATCTTGCCGATGGAAAGATTGATAAGCTTGCACCAAATAGTTATTGTGATAAGGCTATTAAAGAAGATAAAAAATACTCAGGGAGCGCTAACACGAATGAGAAAGCTACTATCGACGAAATATGGCCATTAATAACAGGGCAATATGAACAGCTTCAAAAGATTTATGAAGCGGAATATAAAAATTATGTGTTGTATGGACTTTTATTGAAAACCATTTATCAAGTAGCAGTCATTCATGAAATTGATGCCTCTTTAAGAACTATATTACAGAAGGAAAATATTGTTCCATTGGCTGAATTTAATAAAAGAATAGCCGAGGTCGTATTGAAAGAGCCTACACCATTTGTCTATGAACGATTGGGTGAGCGGTTTCATCATTACTTAATTGACGAATTTCAGGATACTTCAGTGATGCAATGGCAAAATATACTACCATTAGTCGACAATTCGTTAGGTAGCGGTTATTTTAATTTAGTGGTAGGTGATGGAAAACAGTCTATTTACAGGTGGAGAGGCGGCGAGGTAATGCAATTTGTGCAACTTCCGGCTGTATCCAACCCCGAAAACTCATCTATCATTGCGCAACGTGAACAAAGTTTGAAACGAAATTACCATTCTGAAAATCTAAATAGAAACTATCGATCGTTTATTGAAATTGTAGACTTTAATAATGAATTTTTTGAATGGGTTGCAAAACAAATGCCCGATGAAGTAAAAGATGTGTACGAAGGGGTATCCCAAGAAGCTGATCCAAATAAAACAGGTGGTGGTGTCGAATTTTCATTCTATGATAAAAAGGATTCTAAATTAACTGAAGATGAGCTTAATCTGAATAAAATAATTGAGATTATTAATGATTTAGTAGCTCATAATTATCACTATAGAGATATTGCTTTGTTGTTTAGATCTAATAAATCTGCCTCAATTATTGCTAATCAACTTCTTGTACACAATATTCCGGTTATTTCATCAGAATCTTTACTCTTATCATCATCAAGTAAGATTTGTTTTATTGTTAATTTTATCAGGTGGATACAAAATCCTGATGATTCTATATTAAGCACATCATTAATTATTAATTTATTAAAACAACGTGGAGAAGAAGGCGAAGCTTCTATCTCAACCGTATTATCGCAAATATCAGGAAAATCAAAAAAAACAGGGGGCCTTCAAAAGACAGTATTAAATGTATTTGAGAACCTTGGATTTTCAGTAAAACTGTCGCTTTTTAATAAGCTACACCTGATCGATTTAACAGAAGAGATTATTCGTACATTTAAATTAAACGAACAGAATGATCCGTTTCTACACTTCTTCATGGATGCCGTTCTAAAGTTTAGTAATGCGAAAAAAGAAAATAGTTTGGTCGACTTTTCTGATTGGTGGGAGGATAAAAAAAGTTCATTGTCTTTGATTGTATCTGAAGGCATCGATGCGGTTAAAGTTATGACGATTCATAAATCGAAAGGGTTACAATTTCCTGTGGTAATTTTTCCTTATGCCAATCAAAAAATCAGGTTAATGAAAGATCTACAATGGATTTCGTTGAATGATCCATATCTTCCTGAACTACCTGTTGCATTGGTTCCCTTAAATGAATCGTTAAAAGGAACTGAATTTGGACATGTGTATGAGCGAGAAATGAATCAGAAGATACTGGACCTGATTAATATACTCTATGTTGTAATGACTCGCCCGGAAGAGCGCTTATATGTAATTAGTGAAAGAGATGATAAAACGCTTAAGGAGTCGAAAATAACATCAATACATGGTCTCTTTACGCGTTTTATAGAGAATAAAGAGATGTGGGATATAGCGAAATCAGAATTTCTGTTTGGCGTTCCTTTAACTGATAGAAAACAAAAACAACATAAAGAGAAAGTGCAGAAAGAGTCGGAGGCTTTAATTTCGAATGAGTGGCATAACCGAATTCTCTTAAGCAGAAGGTCTCCAGATAAATGGGAAACCAATGATCCGGATGGACATCAGGTATATGGACAGATGATGCACCGATTACTATCATTTATAAAAACAGAACAAGATATTGATGGTGCAATTGAACGATTGGTTTCTGAAGAATCGTGCCGAGTGTCAGACACTGAAAACTTTAAAAAACTGATTACAAAGCTGCTAGAACATCCAATAGCAATTCATTTTTTTAAAGAGAATGCAATTATTAAGAATGAGGCAGATATTTTATTACCTGATGGAAAGAATTATCGACCAGATAAGGTCGTTATTAGTGAAGGTCATGCTGTTTTAATAGATTTTAAAACGGGTAAAGCTTCAGAACATTATCGTAATCAACTTTTGAATTATGCATCTATATTGGAGCGAATGGGATATACCCAAATCAAATCATTTATTATTTATATTTCAGATGATTTAATGATTGAGGAAGTTTACTAAAATAATAATGAAATGTCAATTGAACGGTTAGGTACTAAAGAGTTTTTGTTGGAAGGTGAACGGTCGGTTATTCTTGATGTCAGGTCACCGAGTGAGTATAGCCATGGACATATTCCCGGAGCGCGTTCGTTTCCATTGTTTACAGATGAGGAGCGAGCTGTTGTAGGTACATTATATTCAAAATCGGGTAACGAATCTGCGCTTTTTGCAGGTTTGGATATTGTAGGTGCTAAAATGTCGACTCTTGTGAAGAAAGCGAAAGCTTTAGCCTCTGATAAAAAGGTTTTGGTGCATTGTTGGCGAGGTGGTATGCGAAGTGCATCTATTGCCTGGCTTCTTGAATTCTGTGGTTTTGAGGTTAAGCTTTTGGATGGAGGATATAAAAGTTATAGAGCGTATATCAGAGAATCATTTGCAAGGCCTTCTAATATTGTGATCTTAAGTGGACGAACCGGTTCTGGAAAAACAGCTGTTTTAAAAGAGTTAGAAGGTTTTGGTGAACAGATATTAGATTTGGAGGGACTTGCAAACCATAAAGGCTCTGTATTTGGACATATCGGTCAGGGGGAACAGCCTTCAAATGAACAGTTTGAAAATGATTTGGGGAAAATATGGGGAAAATTAGATTTCAGTAAGAACATTTGGATAGAAGATGAGAGTCAGAGAATTGGTAAAATCACTATTCCTGATACCCTTTTTCTTTCAATGAAAAAAGCCCCCTTTGTCAGAATTAATATTCCAATTGAGTATCGAATCGAACGTCTTGTAGAGGAATATGCTGGAATTGATGATGAAAGTTTGATTATTAATTTAATGAAACTTACCGATTCATTAGGCAACTTAGCCATAAAAGAGATGGCTACAATGATTTCTGAAAAGAACTACACGTTGTTTGCAACTAGAATACTTGATTACTATGATAAGCGATATGATTTTAGTTTTGGTAAAAAGCAGATCATTTTAAATCAAGAAATCAACCTTATAGGGGAAACAGCAAAAGAACATGCCAGAGAGTTAATAGAATTTATGGAACAAAAATGTAATGCATATTAAAATGGATAATGATATTCGATTAACACAGTTCAGTGCTGGTGGTGGATGTGGATGTAAGATCTCGCCAGCCGATTTGGAAAAAATAATTCATCAATTTGCAGGAAAGCCAATTTCTAATCCTAAATTATTGGTGGGAAATGAAAACATGGATGATGCCGCAGTATATGATATTGGTGATGGTAAAGCTTTAATTAGTACAACTGATTTCTTTACGCCAATTGTTGACGATCCTTTTGATTTTGGACGTATAGCAGCAGTAAATGCTATTAGTGATGTTTATGCAATGGGTGGGACTCCAATCTTTGCTTTAGCAATATTAGGTTGGCCATTAGCTAAATTATCTACAGAAGTTGCTGCAAAGGTGATAGAAGGGGCCAGATCTGTTTGTCATTCTATCGGAATCAACATTGCTGGCGGTCATAGTATTGATATTCCAGAGCCTGTTTTTGGCTTGGTCGTAAATGGATTAGCTTCATTAGCTAATATAAAGCAAAACAATAAGGCTATAGCAGGATGTCGACTGTTTTTATCAAAGCCACTTGGAACTGGGGCCATTTCAAATGCAAATAAAAATGGTACGGTTGTCCAAAAAGATTATAATGAAGCAGTGAAATGGATGACAACTTTAAATAAACTGGGTGCGTTATTGGCTCCATTAGAAGGTGTAAAAGCGATGACAGATGTTACAGGATTTGGTTTAGGCGGACATTTACTTGAGATTTGTAAAGGAAGCAATCTGAATGCTGAGATAAATTTTGAGTCTTTACCTTTACTAAATGGATTAAAGGAATATATACAAAAGGGATGTATTCCCGGAGGTACACGCCGAAACTTTAAAAGTTATGGTCATTTTATAGAGCCGATGGATGAGCTAACAAGAATGATTATTTGTGATCCGCAAACTAGTGGTGGACTTTTAATGGCTGTTGATGAAAAAGGATTGGAACAATTTATGGCTGTTATATATTCTGAAGGTGCTACAGTTACTGAGATAGGTAAGTTGCTAAAGCGAAATGAAGAGGATTATTATTTAAGAATTAAATAAAAAAAAGACCAGGCAGCTAAGTATAAGTGGGGAATGAAAAATTAGGGGAGGGAGAGCTGCCTGGACAAAACCAGTATACTAAAACTGGATCAAAGAACGAATAAACTTTTATTCAGTGATGTTTATTAACCGAACATACTTTTAATCCAAATTTTAGTAAAAGGTAATACCCCAAAAAGTGTTTTTTTTAAATATAATTATAATTAGTTGTTATGTAATTAGTTGTGTGATAAAAAAAAGAAGAAATAATGTTGAATTATGAAGAAATCTTTAAAAAAAGATCATATTTGTTTAAGAGAGCAATAAATAATAGGCTGTTTTTGCAAATAAAAAGATTGTGGCATTCACAATATCGATGGGTTAAGATTATTTTCTATTTCATAATTTCTCTGTTTTTAATTTTTATACTATTAGATTTTATTTTTCCATTATCACTGAATATTAATTATTCTCCTATCGTACAAGATAGTAAAGGAATTACACTTCATTCATTTCTAACCAGAGATCATAAATGGCGATTGCCTTTAGAAGATAAAGAAACTACATCGTTGCTTTGTGCTGCATTTATAGAAAAAGAAGATCATTGGTTTAAGTTTCATCCGGGTATTAATTTTTTTGCTGTTATAAGAGCTATTAATCAGAATATAAAACATCAGAAAAGAAAATCAGGTGCTTCTACCATTACAATGCAGGTGGCCAGAATGATTGAACCTAAGACAAGAACTTATCCGAATAAACTAATTGAAATATTTAGAGCATTACAGTTAGAATGGCATTTGTCAAAACGACAGATTATGCAACTGTATGTAAATTTGGTTCCTTATGGTGGAAATATTGAAGGGGTGAAGTCGGCCTCTGTTTTTTATTTTGACCAGGAAATTGAAGCATTAAGTCCTGCACAAATTGCAACATTAGTTGTAATCCCAAATAATCCAGAGCACTTACGATTAGGAGTAGATAACCATCGGATCATTAATGAAAGAAATATTTGGCTAAAGAAATTTGCAAAAGTTGGAATTATAAGCGATTCTCAACTTGCTGATGCATTGAATGAACCGTTGGAAGCTAAACGACATTTTGCACCTAATAAAGTTCCTCATCTTTCAGTTGAATTAAGAAAAAGATATCCGGATAAAACCATATTGAAATCATATATTAATCAAAATATTCAAGATCAAATTGAGAATATCTCTTTTGATTTTATTAAAGGTGTTAAACATCTGGGTGTAACAAATGCTGCAGTAATTGTTATAAAAAATAGTGATCGAAGTGTAGTGGGGTATTCAGGTTCAGTCGATTTTAATGACTCATTTGCTCAAGGACAAGTTGATGGTATACAGGCAATACGTTCACCTGGTAGTACACTAAAACCATTTCTTTATGCTATGGCTGTTGATAAAGGTATCGTAACACCCAAAACTATAATGAGTGATGTCCCGGTTGATTATGCTGGTTATCGCCCGGAGAATTATGATGAGAAATTTCATGGTATGGTAAGCATGGAAAATGCACTTGCTCTATCTTTAAATGTTCCTGCAGTTACGTTATTAAGTGAAGTCGGAATAAAAGAATTTGCAACAACTCTAGGAAATTCGGGATTTAATTGGATTTCTAAAAACCAGCAGAATATCGGGCTGTCTCTCATTTTAGGAGGCTGTGGTGTTAAACTTGAAGAATTAGCGTCACTATATTCTGCTTTTCCAAATCACGGGATATACCAAAAGGTTAGATTGATACGGGATGATCAAAAAGAGATACCCCAATCTCCTATCTTCTCAGATGGAGCTGCCTTTATGATTTCAGATATATTAACAAAATTAAAAAGACCGGATTTGCCACAACATGTTGAAAATAGTATGCATCTCCCAAGGATTGCCTGGAAAACAGGAACTTCATATGGCCGTAGAGATGCTTGGGCAATTGGATATAATTCAAATTATACAATTGGGGTTTGGTTAGGTAATTTTGAAGGAAAAGGTGTCCCGGAATTAAATGGTGCTGATTTTGCGACACCTTTATTATTTAGACTATTTAATACAATAGATTATACAAATGGTAAGGAGTGGCTTACAATGCCTAAGAGTGTTGATTTTCGACTCGTATGCTCTAGTAGTGGGCAAGTGCCAAATAATAACTGTAAAGATAGAGTTATAGACTATTTTATTCCGGGTGTATCGTCTTCTATAATCTGTGAACACCTTAAAACGGTTTTCACAGATCTAGCTGGAAAGATATCATATTGCAGATATTGTGTTCCGATAAACGGGGCAGTGAAGAATGAATACCCTAATCTTCCTCCTGAAATTATTTCATTTTATAATCAAGAACACATACCATATAAAATGATTCCGGAGCATAATTCACTGTGTACTAAAATTGGTAAAAATAATGGTCCGATAATTACCTCTCCATCAACAAATACAACCTACTTGATGCACGATAGTCAACAACAGCTATTATTAACTTGTAGTGTCGAAAATGGTGTTTCATATGTATATTGGTATGTTAACAATAAGGTGATCCGAAAAGCGAGACCAGATGAGAAAATATTTTTCACACCACCAATGGGAGAAGTTAAGATTTCATGTAGTGATGATAAAGAGCGAAACTCGAATATTTACATTCATGTTAACAAAGAAAAATGAAAGAAATTATTGATTTATTAACTTTTATTATTCTGATGTTCAGCGATGAAAGCTTAACTTTGCAAAATAAATAGAAATAAAATATTTTTTTTTGTTTTTATTCATTTTAAATTTCTATTTTTAAGTGAACAATTATCCCTGAAATACTTGTTATATTTATACAAACAGTAAAAGAAATGGATTATATTAAATTTGATAAAAACCAGTTAGTGAACCTTGAATACTCTTTACGTAAAGAGTTTTTACGTTCAAATCGCTCAGGTGCATATTCCTGCTCTACGATTATTAATTGTAATACTAGAAAATATCATGGTTTACTTGTTGCTCCACAACCAGCCATTGATAATGATAGCCATGTTTTGTTATCATCATTAGATGAAACGGTTATTCAGCATAATTCTGAATTTAACCTTGGTATTCACAGGTATATGGGTGATGTTTATAATCCAAAGGGACACAAATATTTGGTCGATTTTACCATTGAACCTATCCCAAAACAGACATATAGAGTTGGGGGTGTTTTGCTGACCAAAGAGATAATGATGGTTGAAAATAAAGACCAGGTTATTATTAAATATACTTTGCTTGATGCACATTCTCCTACAAAACTTTTATTCAGACCTTTTTTAGCTTTCAGGAACTATCATCAACTAAGTAAATCAAATGTTTGGGCTGATTCAAAATATGAAGCGATAACTAACGGAATTACAATGAAACTTTATGCTGGTTATACTCCATTGTATATGCAGTTTAGTAAAGAGCCTCAATATACGCATGTGCCTGATTGGTATTATAATATCTCATATTTAAAAGAAAGAGAGCGTGGGTATCATTCACATGAAGATCTGTTTGTTCCCGGTTTTTTTGAAGTTGATATAAAAAAAGGAGAAAGCATCTATTTCTCTGCTTGTACAAGTGAACAAAATCCAACAGCCCTTTCGCGTGCATTTAATTCGGAATTAAAAAAGAGGGTACCCAGAAATAGCTTTGAAAATTGTTTAAAAAATTCAGCTCAACAGTTTATCGTTCGAGATGGAAAAAAGACTGAGGTGATAGCAGGATTTCCATGGTTTGGAAGATGGGGGAGAGATACTTTTATTGCTTTACCCGGTCTATCATTGGCATTAGGTGATTTTAAAACATGTAAGGATGTTATAGATACAATGTTGACTGAGTTAAACGGTCCATTATTTCCTAATATAGGAAGTGGAAATAATACAGCTTATAATTCAGTAGATGCTCCTCTATGGTTTTTCTGGTCTCTTCAACAATATGCCAGGTTTACAAACACACAGAAGTCAATCTGGAAAGAGTATGGCTCAAAGATGAAATTGATATTGAACGGCTTTCGGGCAGGAACGATGTACAATATTAAAATGCTAGAGAATGGTTTGGTAACAGAAGGTATTGTTGGTAAAGCACTTACCTGGATGGATGCAGTAGTTGATGGTAAGCCTGTAACGCCTCGTATTGGAATGCCTGTGGAGATTAATGCATTATGGTATAATGCGATGATGTTTAGTATAGAGGTTGCAAAACTGGCAGGAGACGATGCGTTTGTTGAAAATTGGGAGTCTATTGCAAATGGCTTTCCAAAAGTGTTTAAAGAGACATTCTGGAGCGATGAAAGAGGTTATCTGGCTGATTGCGTAAGTGAAAAAGGAAAAGACTGGAGTGTGCGTCCCAATATGGTATTTGCTGCTTCATTACCTTATATGGCGATCGATGAGGATTTAAGAAAGCTTGTTATTGATAAGGTTAAAAAACAATTGCTTACACCAAGAGGTTTAAGAACATTATCTCCCGAAGATCCTCATTATAAAGGATTTTACTATGGTGATCAGGCAACACGCGATAAGGCATACCATCAAGGCACTGTTTGGCCATGGTTAATAGGTCATTATGCAGAAGCATATCTTAAAATTCATGGTAAAGGTGGATTATCTCATATAGAAAAACTATATAAAGGATTCGAAGAAGAGATGTCAGAACATGGAATTGGATGCATTAGTGAAGTTTTTGATGGAGATCCTCCGTATAGGGCTGCAGGGGCAATTTCACAAGCATGGAGTGTTGCAGAGGTAATTAGAATGGGTTGGATATTAAAACAATATCTTGATTAAGCTTTCAATTGAGGGTTGTTATTAATAGATTGATGTATAATGTGTTCATAATTAAAGATGTAGAATATGAAAGTGCTGATGTTTGGTTGGGAATTTCCACCACATATTACGGGGGGATTAGGAACTGCTTGTTATGGTATGACGCAAGGTCTTAGTAAAGCTGATGTAGAGGTATTATTTGTAGTACCTAAAGCATATGGCGATGAAGATCAGGATGCTATAAAACTAGTTAATGCCAGCGATATTAAAATTTCAATTACAGGAACCGAAAAGGAAAACTTTTTGGATAAAGTGACTTTCATTGAGGTAGGTTCAAATCTTATTCCTTATGTAGGTCCTGAAGATTTTGCTAAGGTTGTGGAATTAGCTAAATTAAGAAGCCTGTCAAAATCAACATCAGTTTTTCAAGAGGAGTTTAAGTTTTCGGGTAAATATGGCACTAATCTATTAGAAGAGGTTAGTCGTTATGCCCTTGTAGGAGCCACATTAGCAAAAGAAATGGAATTCGATGTGATTCATGCTCATGATTGGTTAACCTATCCGGCTGGTATTGCGGCAAAACAAATTAGTGGAAAACCATTAGTGGTTCATATGCATGCTACTGAGTTCGACAGATCCGGTGAAAATGTGAATCCACAGGTTTTTGATATAGAAAAGAGCGGTATGGAAGCTGCTGATAGAGTAATTACGGTAAGTAATTTCACCCGTAAGATTGTAGTTGATCGTTATGGCATTGATCCAGATAAGGTGATTACTGTTCACAATGCAGTGGAGCCATCAAACAAAACTGATATGGATCCTGTTGAAAGAAAAGTGGATGAAAAAGTTGTGACATTTTTAGGGCGTATTACTTTTCAGAAAGGACCTGAATATTTTATTGAGGCTGCTTATAAAGTTTTAAAGAAAGATCCTAATGTGCGTTTTGTAATGGCTGGTACTGGTGATATGCTGAATAAAATGGTACGACGTGTTGCTCGTTTAGGTATAGGTACTCGTTTCCACTTTACAGGTTTTTTAAAGGGTGATGATGTTGATAAAATGTATGCATTAAGTGATGTATATGTAATGCCTTCGGTATCTGAACCTTTCGGTATTTCACCACTCGAAGCAGTACGTTCAAATGTTCCTGTTGTGATTTCTCGTCAATCAGGAGTTTCTGAAGTTTTGACTCATGCAATAAAAATTAATTTTTGGGATGTGGATGCTTTGGCTGATGCTATTTATGGTCTTCTCCATTATCCTGCTATGAATAAAATGATTGAAAAATATGGTCCACAGGAACTTGAAAAGTTGAAATGGGAGCGGGCCGCACTGCAAATTAAAGACGTTTATTTACAAGTTGTTTAAAGAAATTTGAGACTATGAGATCTATCTGCTTTTTTTTCCAGGTTCATCAACCTTATCGGTTGCGTACATATCGTTTCTTCGATATTGGTGATAATCATAATTATTATGATGAATATCTCAATCGTTCGATCATTAATAGAGTAGCTGAACGATGCTATATTCCAATGAATAATTTGTTAATTAATTTAATAAAAGAGTATGGTCAGGCTTTTAAGGTAAGTCTTTCTATTACAGGATCTGCTATCGATCAAATGCAACAATACGCTCCAGCAGCGCTTAAAAGCTTTAAGGAGTTGATTGCCACCGGAAATGTTGAAGTCCTGGCCGAAACATATGGTCATACATTAGCTTCTTTAAAAAATGAAGAAGAGTTTAAACTTCAGGTTAAAAAACATTCAGAAAAGATTGAATCTCTATTTGGCGTAGTACCTACTACATTTAGAAATACTGAGATGATTTATAGCGATTTGATTGGTAAGTCAGTTGCTGATATGGGATTTAAAACCATGCTTACGGAAGGAGCTAAACATATATTAGGTTGGAAAAGTCCTAATTATCTATATGTAAATGCGATTAACCCTCGTTTAAAATTATTACTACGCAATTTTAGATTAAGTGATGATATTGCATTCAGATTTTCAGAACGCAGATGGAGTGATTGGCCATTGACTGCTGAAAAATTTGCTGGGTGGTTAAATGATGTTGAATCGATACAAGAGACCGTAAACATTTTTGTTGACTATGAAACTTTTGGAGAACATCAATGGGAATCGACTGGTATTTTTGATTTCATGAAAGCACTACCTGGAGAAATATATAAGCAAACAGATTTCCAGTTTTCAACTCCTTCTGAGATAAGTGATAAGTTACAGCCTATTTCTGCAATTCATGTTCCTCATCCTATTTCGTGGGCCGATGAAGAAAGAGATACTACAGCATGGTTGGGTAATGATTTACAAGATGAAGCGTCTGATAGTTTATATGCATTGTCGGAAAAGATAAAGTTGGTTGATGATCAGGCAATACTAACTGATTGGCAATATTTACAAACATCTGATCACTTCTATTATATGTGTACGAAATGGTTTAGCGATGGCGATGTTCATCAATATTTTAATCCATATCCATCTCCTTATGAGGCATTTATGAATTACATGAATGTCCTTTCAGATTTCATGATCAGAGTTGATCGTCACATAGAAGGGAAAAATGCTTTACCCGTTTCTGAAAAACCAGATGTGCCTACTGTAAAAGCAGCAATATCAGAAAAGAAAACAAAAGTAAGTACAGCACCGAAAAATAAAAGCAAAATCAAAAAAGAAGAAATCAAAAAGAAACCAATAAAAATAACAAAATCATAAGTAGCCCGGGTGCTTTAAAATTGAAATCTGAAAGTTTCAAAATGAAAGCACCCGGTTTAATTTTTTTATGATTTAGTATTAACAAAATGAATTAGAAAATGGCAAATCAAGAATTATTAAAGGCGGATTACCTGTTTGAGGTTAGTTGGGAAGTTTGTAATAAAGTTGGAGGTATTTACACGGTAATCTCAACGAAAGTTCCACAAATATTAAAGGAACATCGAAATAATTATTTTTTGATTGGTCCCGATGTGTGGAAAGAAACAAGAGACAATCCTGAATTTATTGAAGATAAAACATTATTAGGTGTTTGGCCAGAACAAGCAGCCAGAGAAGGACTACGAATCAGAACCGGAAGGTGGAACATAGAAGGAAAACCTATTGTGATCTTGGTTGACTTTACACCATTCTTCCAGGGAAAAGATAAAATATTTTCTGGCTTTTGGGAAAAATTTGGTCTTGATTCTATTTCGGGTGGATGGGATTATATAGAACCTTGCCTATTTGGTTATGCTGCTGCTCGCGTTATTGAAAGTTATTATAACTTTTACTTAAGTGCATCTGATAAACTGGTTGCTCATTTTCATGAATGGATGACTGGAGGTGGAATTCTGTATTTACGTGATAAGGTTCCACAAGCATCTACTGTATTTACGACTCATGCTACAGTTTTAGGTCGGACGATAGCAGGAAATAAACTCCCACTTTATCGTGACCTGAAAACTTTTAATCCAGATCAAGTTGCTCGTGAACATAATGTTACCGCAAAGTTTTCTTTAGAACGATCATCTGCACAACAAGCTGATGCATTTACTGTGGTAAGTGCTATAACTGCTGAAGAATGTACTTATCTATTGGGGAAATCTGTTGATTTGGTTACACCCAATGGCTTTGATGACTCTTTTGTTCCAAACAAAGATATATTTGAGACAAAGCGACAAGAAGCTAAAGATTCTCTTTTTTCTGTTGCTGAGGCAGTATTAAATAGAAAAATAAAGAAGGATTCTTTGTTAGTTGTCAATAGTGGGAGATATGAATTTAGTAATAAAGGTATTGATCTTTTTATTGACTCTTTAAGTCTTTTAAATGAAGATGAGAATCTCAAAAAAGATATTATTGCATTCATAACAGTTCCTGCTCATCAGACAGGTGTTAGACCCGAGGTTGTTGATCGCTTGCGCGATGGTATTACAGAAGCTAAAATTGAAGGCGAATACCTAACACATAATCTATATGATGTGGATCATGATCCGGTTATTTGCAGACTTAAGAATAAGGGGCTAAATAATAGTTCTTCACAACGTGTGCAAGTAATTTTTGTTCCTTCTTATCTTGATGGGATTGATGGAATATTTGACAAATCTTATTATGATTTATTGATTGGTTTTGATTTGTCTGCGTTTCCTTCATATTATGAACCATGGGGATATACTCCACTAGAAAGTATTGCATTTCATGTTCCAACTGTTACTACTACATTAGCCGGCTTTGGCCTTTGGATGAATGAATATGCAGGTCCTTCTGAAAATGGTGTCTGTGTATTAGAAAGGAATGAAGGTAATGAAGCTGCAGTGGTTGTTGGTATGGCAAAGTATTTTAAAGAATATACTGAAGCTACGGAAATTGAAAAAGATGCAATGCGTCAATCTGCTTTTAAGTTGTCAAGATTAGCGCTCTGGGAAAATTTGGTTGATAATTATAAGAAAACCTATTCTATTGCTATAGAAAAATCATTGAAACGTTTTGATCAATATAGGTTGAAAAGGCCAACAGAAGTTGGTGAACCTTATGCTTTTATTCGGTCGAATAAACCGGATTGGAGAAAAATATTGGTTAAATCTGATTTACCGTCTTCTTTGATTCCGCTTCAGAAGATTGCGAAAAATGTTTGGTGGAGTTGGAATCATGAGGCTCGACAGTTATTTAGCATGGCTGATTCTGAGCTTTGGGAAGCTGTTAATCAAAATCCTGTTGCTTTAATCGAACGGATGTCTTTAAAAACGATGCAACACCTTGAAACAGATCAAGAGTTTTTGAAGAAATTAGATGAGGTTTATTCTAAATTCCAAAACTACATGCAGGAGGCTGAAGATAAGCCTGCTATGCAGATTGCCTATTTCAGCATGGAATTTGGTTTACATGATTCTATTCAGATTTATTCAGGTGGCCTTGGGATTTTAGCCGGAGACTATTTAAAAGAGGCTAGCGATTGTAATTACAATATGATTGGTGTCGGCCTTCTTTATCGTTTTGGCTATTTCCGTCAGCATCTGACAATATTAGGTGATCAGGTTGATAATTATTCACCTCAAATATTTTCTCAACTTCCTCTAACACCAGTTCTTAATGCTGCCGGCGAAAGACTTAAAGTTAGTATTGTGTTGCCTGGTAGAAATTTATATGCTAAAGTTTGGCGAATTGATGTAGGTAGAATTCCTTTGTATTTATTGGATACTGATATTGCAGATAATAGTGATGCTGATAGAAGTATAACACATAAGTTGTATGGTGGTGATTGGGAAAACCGCTTTAAACAAGAATTATTGTTAGGTGTAGGTGGAATTAGATTGCTTGAAGCACTTGATATTAAACCTGATCTATATCATTGTAATGAAGGGCATGCTGCATTTATCGGTGTAGAGCGTTTAAGAATTCTTGTTCAAGAAAAGGGATTAACTTTTGCTGAGGCCGTAGAAGTTGTTCGATCTTCTAATTTATTTACAACGCATACGCCTGTCCCAGCGGGTCATGATGCTTTTACAGAAGACATTCTTCGCACCTATATTCCTCATTATGCAGATCGATTAGGTATTAGTTGGTCAGCATTTATGAACTTAGGAAGATTTGTTGAAAATAAGTCGGATGAAAAATTCTCAATGAGCGTATTAGCTGCTAAATTGTCTCAGGAAATGAATGGTGTAAGTGCTATTCACGGAAGAGTATCGAGAGAATTATTTGCACCATTATTTGATGGTTATTATCCAGATGAATTGTATATTGGACATGTTACGAATGGTGTTCATTTTCCTACATGGACTGCATGGAAGTGGCAGAAACTATATAAACAGGAGTTCGGAGAAGCGTTTTTAGCTGATCAATCGAATCCAACCTATTGGCAGAAGATTCATAATGTTCCTGCAGAACGAATATGGAAAATCAGAAATTCATTACGTGTCGAGTTGGTTGAATTCATAAGAACACGTGTCCGAAACGATATGACCAATCGACAAGAGAGTCCAAAACAAATTTTACAAGTATCAGAGACTTTGGATCCAAATGCTTTGACAATTGGCTTTGCACGTCGTTTTGCAACTTATAAACGTGCTCATTTGTTGTTTAGTAATTTGGATCGATTGGCAGAAATCCTAAATAACAAAAAGAGACCAGTTCAATTTATTTTTGCCGGAAAGGCACACCCAGCTGATAAAGCAGGACAGGATTTAATCAGGCGTATTGTTGAAATATCACGCCAACCAGCTTTTGCCGGAAAAATTGTATTCGTTGAAAATTATGATATGCAATTAGGTCGTCGGTTAGTTCAGGGATGTGATATATGGCTAAATACCCCTACCAGACCTCTTGAAGCATCTGGAACAAGTGGCGAAAAAGCTATTATGAATGGAGTGGTCAATTTCAGTGTTCTAGATGGCTGGTGGGCAGAAGGATACACGAGTACAGCCGGATGGGCGTTACCTGAAAAATCGACTTATGATAATTCAGCTTTTCAGGACGAATTAGATGCTGAGTTAATCTACAGTATCTTTGAGGATGAAATTATTCCAACATTCTATGATCGGGATAAAGATAAAAGTGACGTTCCGCTTAAATGGATAGAATACATCAAAAATACGATCTCAGAGATAGCACCAAAGTTTACCATGAAACGGATGCTCGACGACTATAAAGATCAGTATTATATGCCTATGTATGTACGAAAAGCAGAATTAGCTGAAAACAACTTTGAAAAAGCATTTGAGTTAACTTCATGGAAACGAAGAGTTTTAAGAACATGGGAGTTTATCACCCTAGTTGATGTTAAGGTTCCTGAGTCATCAATGCGCTCTTTAAAACTGGGTGAAAGATATCCGGTTGAAATTGTTCTTGACTTAAAGGATTTAAGCTCGACTGATGTTGGCGTTGAGATTTTATTTGGTAAGAAAAATAAAGATCAGATAGAAAATCTGCTTGATGTTATTGAATTGCATGCAGTTGAAGAAAATGGAGGAATAGTTCGTTATGCGGTTGAAATTGATGCTGCTATAACCGGCGTATTTGATTTTGCATTTAGAGTATTTCCAACAAATCCATTGCTACCTCATCGTCAGGATTTCAACTTGGTTCGTTGGATGTAAATTCATTCATCCTTTTTTTATAAATTTGCAGGCTCGACTTTATTTAAAGTTGGGCCTGTATTTACAAACAAATAACAAAAACTATTGAACATGAAGTTATTGGATGGAAAAACAGCTCTAATAACCGGAGCTTCCCGTGGTATTGGTAAAGCTATTGCACTTCGTTTTGCTACAGAAGGCGCTAATGTTGCATTTTCTGATATTCGCCGTGATGAAAACATGGAAAACCTTGAAAAGGAATTGGAAGCTTTTGGTGTACAAGCTAAAGGCTATGCTTCTGATGCAAGTTCTTTTTTAGATGGAGAGAAATTAGTAGAAGAAGTGGCAAAAGATTTTGGCAGAATTGATATATTGGTTAATAATGCCGGAATTACACGTGATAATTTACTGATGCGAATGACTGAAGCTGATTGGGATTTAGTATTACAAATAAATTTAAAATCAGTATTTAATCTTACAAAGGCTGTTCAAAAGGTAATGTTGAAACAACGTTTTGGGTCGATAATCAATATGAGTTCTGTTGTTGGTGTTAATGGAAATGCAGGCCAATCAAATTATTCAGCCTCAAAAGCGGGTATGATTGGTTTTACAAAATCAATAGCTCAAGAACTAGGTTCTAGAAATATTCGTTGTAATGCTATTGCTCCTGGATTCATCGAAACCGAGATGACACATAAACTTCCTGAAGATGTTAGAGTTGAATGGGCGAAAAAAATTCCTTTACGTAGAGGTGGTAAACCAGAAGATGTTGCCAATGCCTGTGTCTTCTTTGCAAGCGACTTATCTGCCTATGTTACAGGTCAGGTAATCAGTGTTTGTGGTGGAATGAGCATGTAATAGTATGTTGGATATTGCTTGAAATTATTCTAAATTAGAAGGCCTTTCTTAATCAGAAAGGCCTTCATTCGTTGAATTCTAGCACCGAATGTTCAATCAGAGTTAAGCTTCATGTTTGCTTGTTTGTAGGAAATGCTTATTTTTGCGTTCGATTGCTAAAAATCCTCGCTACTAAAACAATTTAATTATTTTATTGATATGAGTTTTCGGATTATTGTATTGGCTAAACAGGTACCCGACACCCGCAATGTTGGCAAAGATGCGATGAAAGCAGATGGGACTGTCAACAGGGCTGCCTTACCAGCCATTTTTAACCCTGAGGACCTTAATGCACTTGAAATGGCATTAAAGGTTAAAGATCAAATTAAAAATGCCGAAGTAATTATTCTTACAATGGGTCCTACCCGTGCAGCAGAAATAATCAGAGAATCCATGTATCGTGGTGCTGATAGAGGTTATCTGGTAACGGACAGGAAATTTGCTGGTTCTGATACACTGGCAACTTCTTATACTTTATCACTTGCTGTCAAGAAACTGGCACCATTTCATATGGTGATTTGTGGACGTCAGGCAATCGATGGTGATACAGCCCAAGTTGGACCACAAGTAGCAGAAAAGCTAGGAGTTCCTCAAATTACTTATGCTGAAGAAGTCCTCTCTGTTACTGAAAGTAAGATTGTTATAAAACGGAGGTTAGAAAGAGGTGTTGAAACTGTTGAAGCACCTTTTCCCATTGCTGTTACCGTACATGGTTCGGCCGCAGATTGTAGACCTAGAATTTCGAAGCTTTTATTGAAAAATAAACACGCTAGAACAATTACGGAACTTCAGACAGAAACCAAGGATTATACAGAACTCTATACTTCACGTCCATATCTAACTATAGATGAATGGACAGTAGAAGACTTAAATGCAGAAAATGAAAAACTAGGTCTCACCGGATCACCTACCAAAGTGAAGAAAATTGAGAATGTAGTTCTTGTTCATAAGGAATCAACGGCGCTTTCAAGCGATGACAAAGATGTGGAATCATTAATGAAAGAATTAATTGAACAACATATTATTGGTTAAAAAATTGCGTCTTACACATACTGTAACCACAAACAAAAAATCGTAAAAAGTGAAAAGCGTATTCGTATATTGTGAAATAACTGAAGAAGGCAACGTTGCTGATGTTAGTCTTGAATTACTGTCAAAAGGTCGTAAGTTAGCCAATGAACTATCAACTAAACTTGAAGCTGTTTTAATTGGTGAAAATCTAAATAATTATCCTGCTCAGGTTTTGCCTTATGGTGTTGATGTTGTGCATTTAGCAGACCATGCTGAATATTATCCTTATCGTACACTTCCTCATGCAGCTGTAATTGTTGATCTCTTTAAAAGAGAACAACCTCAAATAGCATTATTTGGTGCTACTTCAATCGGTAGAGATTTAGCTCCTCGCGTTTCGTCAGCAATGCAATGTGGCTTAACAGCTGATTGTACTTCTCTTGAAATAGGTGACCATTTTGAAAATAAAACTCAGCGTGAGTTTAAAAATCTACTTTATCAAATTCGTCCAGCCTTTGGTGGTAATATTATTGCTACCATTATTAACCCTGAAACCCGTCCTCAAATGGCAACGGTTAGAGAAGGGGTTATGAAAAAAGAAATTGTCGATGCTGAATACAGTGGGGTGATCAAACAAGTTGATCTGACAAATGTGTTAAAAGATGAAGATCTTACTGTTAGAATATTGGAGCGCCATATTGAACAGAGCAAAATAAATATAAAAGGATGTCAGGTAATTGTTGCAGGGGGATATGGCGTTGGATCACTTTCTAACTTTAAGCTCCTTTTTGAATTGGCTGAAGTATTAGGTGGAGAAGTAGGTGCTACACGAGCTGCTGTAGATGCAGGCTTTATTGAACATGAGCGCCAGATTGGACAGACAGGTGTTACTGTTCGTCCAAAGCTTTATATCGCTTGTGGTATTTCTGGAGCTGTTCAACATCGTGCCGGGATGGATCAATCAGCTAAAATCATTTCGATTAATACAGATCCTAAAGCACCAATAAATGCGATAGCTGACTATACCATTATTGGTAGTGTTACTGATATTATTCCTAAGATGATCAGATACTACAAAGCAAATTCTAAGTAATTTATCCGGTATTCTCTGATTAATAGAGGTAATATCGACAAACATTGAAGCCATGTCAAATTTCTATACTGATAATCAAAGTTTAAAGTTCCATCTAGAGCATCCCTTGATGGAAAAAATTGTTCGTTTAAAGGAAGACAACTATTCTGAAAAAGAAAAGTATGATTATGCTCCTTTAGATTATGAGGATGCGGTTGATAGCTACGATAAGGTTCTTGAGATTGTTGGAGAGATAGCTGGTGATACAATTGCTCCTAACGCTGAATCAGTTGATCATGATGGTCCTACGCTGGTAAATAATGAAGTTCAGTATGCTCGTGGAACTCAAGAAAACCATGAGACCTTGGTAAAAGCAGGTTTAGTTGGAATGTCATTGCCGAGGAAATATGATGGACTC
The DNA here is from genome assembly GCA_013390605.1 of Bacteroidota bacterium. Lineage (GTDB taxonomy): Bacteria > Bacteroidota > Bacteroidia > Bacteroidales > Cfx3-03 > Cfx3-03. Next base: position 1,948,319 of record JACAUB010000001.1, read on the forward strand.
AATTTTCCAATTGTTCCTTATGTGATGGCTGCTGAAATTGTTTCGAGAGCTGATGCTGGATTTGCAAATATTTGGGGATTACAAGATTGCGCAGAAACTATTCATGAATTTGCTTCGGAAGAGCTACAGGCTGAATTTTTACCACAATTTAATTTAGGTGCTACCGCAGCAATGGACTTAACAGAACCTGACGCCGGTTCTGACCTTCAGGCTGTTCAACTTAAAGCTCATTTTGATGCTTCAAAAGGTACTTGGATTTTAAATGGTGTAAAACGTTTTATCACCAATGGTGATGCTGACATATCGCTTGTTCTGGCAAGATCTGAAGAAGGAACTTCTGATGCTAGAGGTCTTTCTTTGTTTGTTTACGACCGTAAAGAAAAAGCAATGTCGGTACGTCGTATCGAAAACAAATTAGGTATCAAAGGTTCACCTACCTGCGAATTAGTGTTCAAAGATGCTCCTGCCAAGCTTGTTGGGGACACTAAGATGGGGCTGATTAAATATGTGATGTCATTGATGAACAGTGCACGTTTAGGCATTGGTGCTCAATCTTCAGGTATTGCTGAAGCTGCTTATCGTGAAGCAGTTAAATATGCGATGGAACGTGAACAATTTGGTAAATCTATTATTAAGTTTCCTGCAGTATATGAGATGTTGACCAATATGAAGGTTAAGATCGACGCTATGCGTACGCTGCTATATGAAACAGCACGTTTTGTTGATATCTATAAAGCTTATACACATATTTCGAGACAACGTAAACTTGATTCATCAGAACGGGATGAGATGAAGCAATATACTCGTTTAGCTGATGCTCTGACTCCTTTATTAAAATTGATTTCGAGTGAATATTGTAATCAGATTGCTTATGATGCTTTACAGATTCATGGTGGTACTGGTTATATGAAGGATTTTCCAATCGAACGTATTTCAAGAGATGCTCGTATCACTACGATTTATGAAGGAACATCACAACTACAGGTTGTAGCAGCTATTCGTTTTGTTGGAAATGGAACATTGTTGAAAATGATGCAAGATTACAGTCAGATTGAGGTTAAATCTGATTTGGAACATTTGAAAAATATGCTTAGCAAAATGACTGATCAATATGCTAAGACTGTTGAAAAGGTTCAGGAACTCAATGATGGTGAATTCTTTGATTTTCATTCACGAAGACTTGTTGAAATGGGAGCTAATGTTGTTATAGGCTATCTTTTGTTAGCTGATGCAAACAGAAGTGAACAATTTAAAAAGTCGGCTGAGATTTTTATTAGATTAGGAAGATCAGAAAATACACAAAAAGTAAGTTTTATTAATTATACTCATCCTAAAGATTTAGGTGATTATAAGTACTAATCATATTAATGTTGTTGAAGGAGCTTCGGAAATTATTTCGGGGCTCTTTTTGTATAAATAAGGAATTAGTGTACTCTATCGATTAATCGGAGAAATAGGAGGAAATTACTTATCATCCTAAAAAATGTTTAAATAAGACTCTGTTATTTAGACTACTGGAGCGAATTCTGCTTAAAGATGTTTAGGTTTAGATAGGCAATTTCTCCAAATAATCGGAGACTTCGGTAATCAGATTGATATGACAAATGTGCTCTTCTTAGCTTTTTCTATTATCATTCTTTCTCTATTTTATAATTTTGCCAACAATTATAAGGAATCATTGTTTCTTTAAGAAAAAATAGCAACGATATGAATCATGAAGTGGAAGTAGCCTGGCAATCAAATATGGCATTTGAAGGCACAATGGGAGATAATATTATTAAAATGGATGCCGATCTATCTTCAGGCGGTAATGATAACGGAATACGTCCTAAACCTCTTTTATTAATAGGACTTGGTGGCTGTAGTGGAATGGATGTAGTTTCTATTTTGAAAAAGATGAAAGTTACTCCGGAGTCTTTTTCAATGAGCATTAGTGGCAAACTAGCTGACGAACATCCTAAAATCTATGAAGAAATTCATTTAGTATATAAATTCAAGGGCGAAAATTTACCGATAGCGAGCTTAGAAAAAGCAATTAATCTTTCATTAGAAAAATATTGTGGTGTAGTTGCTATGCTTGAGAAAGCAGCAAAGATAACGCATGAACTTATAATTGAATAAGTTATTTGTTATAAGATTATTCAGTTAATAAAAATGGTTCGATTAATTCTAATAACTCGCTTAATATCATTGCAGTTGCACCCCATATTAAATGATCGCCCATCTTATAACAAGGAATATCATTTATAGTAGTATTTCTTATTACAAATTGTTGCTTAATAATATTTTCGGTATTTAGAAATGTTGAGATATCGGCTATTAGTAAAGTTTTAACTTCATGAGGATCAGTTTTGAAATCAGGTTTATTTTTTAAAATTCCAATAACTGGATATACCATAAATCTGCTTGGTGGAATAAATAGTGGAGTAAGCGAGCCCATTACTTTTACTATTTCAGAATTGATACCTACCTCTTCGTTCGCCTCACGTAGAGCTGTTTGTATGAGATCTTTATCACTCTTCTCGCTTTTTCCACCTGGAAAGGCAATTTGGTTACTGTGAAAACCATCATATTCAGGACGAAGAATAAAGGCTGTCTTTAAACTCTTTTGATCGATCCAAAGAATGATGAGTATGGCACTCTTTCTGAAATTATCAAAGTCGGGATTTTTTTGAAATTCATTATTTCTATGAGGTGGCTCCATTTTTAATTGAGCAGAAAGACCGGGTAAAGGTTCTTTCATTTTTTGCTCAAAAAAGTCAATAAGCTTTTGATAATCTAATATTTTCATCCATTATTTAGTTTGGCTAATTATTAAACAAATATCGCACTATTAGGTTAATAATTTTGAACAAAGAAAAGGAATAGGGTTAATTTAATATTCTCTGGACTTGCGTTTTTATTAATGTTCTTAATATTGAGCCATAAATTGTGCTAAAAAACTAAAGCGTTTTTTAGATGTTTCATGAAGAACCTATATTTTAACTGTGATTTATATATTCTACATAATCAGTAGTATATGATTTATGATCTGAAAATATAACATTTTCATACTCTTTAAAAGTATAATTTTTAGTACTTTTATCCATCTTATTGAAAAAACTAATTATGATAAAAGAAAAAAAAGATAGTGATCCACTGAATATTGATGCTAACGCTGAAAGTGGGTATTCACTTATCTTATTCAATGATGATGTTAATGATTTTGAATTTGTTATAGAATCACTTGTTGAAATTTGTAGACTTGTTCCACAACAAGCCCATCAGTGTGCACTTATTACACATTATAAGGGGAAGTGTGAAATAAAGAAAGGTTTGTTAGATGATCTAAAAATAATGTGTAAAGGATTGATAGATAAAAATTTGATTGCTGAAATACAAACAAAAGGATGATTTAAGTTCATTTCTCACCATTTATTTTCATCTTCATATTAATTCGAGTTTAATTGAATTTAAGATTTTTATACAGAATCATGTATTAAATAATATATTTGTAATTACAGATTTTAGATCATGAGAACTACCATAACAGCTGATGAACGTGATTTAATAGTTTATCATTATAAACGATTGCTGACTGCTTTCAGAGATGCCCCTCAAGAAGAAAGAGCAGCTCTAAGAAAAGCATATGATTATGCATTAGCTAAATATTCTGATAGCAAGATTGAAACCGGAGAGTTTTATTTAGCGCATACATCGTCGATTGCATCAATTGTTGCTTTAGAAATGGAACTGAAAATACAATCAGTAATAGCAGCTTTACTTCAAGATATTCAAACAGGAAACAATAATGATCTTGCCGAAATCAAGGAAATATTTGGCGAAGATGTTGCTCTAATTGTTGAATCATTAAATAAAATATCTGCTTTGCAAACTGAAAAAATTGCAAACCAGAGTGACCATTTCATCAAATACCTTCTGAGTATTGCTGACGATATTCGAGTAATTCTAATCAGATTAGCTGATAGATTGCACTATATGCGTGTGCTTAATGCTTTACCTGAGCCCTTTAGAATTAAAATATCATCCGAAACTAAAAATCTATATGCGCCACTAGCTCATCGTTTAGGACTTTATAAAATCAAGACAGAACTTGAAGAACTCTCGATGAAATATGGAAATCCGGTTGCTTATTTTGATATTTTAAAGAAACTTGAAGATACAAAAGCCCAACAAGAAAAGTATATCCAGGAATTTATCATTCCTATAAAAGAGGAATTAGATATTCTTCAATTTGATTATGAGATAAAATGGAGAACAAAAGCCATTTCATCTATTTTTCAAAAAATGAAGAAGCAAAATGTTCCGTTTGAAGAGGTATTCGATCTTTTTGCTATCCGTATAATTTTAAATAGTAAAAATGAAGATGAAAAAATAGATTGTTGGCACGTATATTCTATCGTTACAAATCATTATTTGCCTAGCTTGGAACGAATGCGCGACTGGATAACTAATCCTCGTGAAAATGGATATGAATCTTTGCATGCTACTGTTCTAGGACCTCAGAAGAAGTGGGTTGAGGTTCAGATTAGAACGAAAAGAATGGATGATAATGCCGAGAAAGGTATGGCCGCTCACTGGCGTTATAAAGAATCTAAGAAAAATAAAGAGAGCGATGCATGGATGCAGAATATTCGTGAAATGCTTGAAAAAGAATCATTAGGAGAGCTAGGAGATGCTGAAGGCTCAAAAATAGATGTAAAATCAGATCGGATTTATGTTTTTACACCTCAAGGTGATTTAATTCGTCTATCTGTTAATGCTACTGTACTCGATTTTGCTTTTGCCGTTCATAGTAATATTGGCAGTCATTGTACAGGAGCTAAAGTTAATAATCAAATTGTTCCACTTAAACATATTTTAAAAAATGGTGATCAGGTTGCTGTTTTGACATCGAAAATCCAGAAGCCAAATATGGATTGGCTTAACTGGGTAAATACCACACGTGCCAAAGCAAAAGTCAAGCGTGCGTTAAAAGAACTTGAATATAAGGAGGCTGAAGAGGGGAGGGAGCTATTAAAAAGAAAAGTAAGTCAATTAAAAATGGTCTATTCAGATGAGTTAATTCAAAAACTTGTCTCAACTTTTAAATTGAATACGACACTCGATCTTTTTCAGGCAATAGCTAAAGAGAAAGTCACTGCCATTCAAATAAAAGATGCTTTAATTACTCCTCAAAAAACAGAATCGAAACCGCCTGTAAAGCCAGTGCCACCAATGAAAGCATTGGCTACAGCTTCAAGTCATCTCGGAAAACAAAAAATATTAATTATAAATGACGACCCGGGTATCGATCACTATAAATTAGCAAGTTGCTGTAATCCTGTATTTGGTGATGCTATTTTTGGATTTGTAACGATAAGTGAAGGTATTAAAATTCACAGGACAGAGTGCCCAAATGCCCGCCAGTTGATCAGTCGTTATGGTTACCGTGTTGTTGAAGCAAGGTGGCTTGAAGCAGAAGCCGGGCAGATTACGGTTTTTACAGCGGATATTCTCATTCAAGGAATTGATCAATTAGGAATTGTAAATCAAATTTCACAGTTAATTTCTAATGAAATGCAGATTAATATTCGTTCTATTTCGATGGAATCTAAGCAAAATGGCAGATTTGAGGGAAAGGTTAAAGTAACCGTACAAAATACGAAGCACCTGGATTTGCTATTAACAAAACTTCGGAATATGGATGGCGTTTTAAAAGCTAATTGGATGCACAGTAGTCTTTAAATATATGATATATTGAAAATAGAAAATTTGATATACCTAAAATTGATCAATTAAATATTTAATTGATCAATTTTTATAAAATAATAATTGACAAAAAAATAAAATATCAGGATACTAAAAGTGAATCTGACGGAAAAGCAGGAATGAGTATTCGTATATTAATTTGACTACTGATATATTTAGACTATTTGTGAGCAATCTTCAATTTTTTCTGGCTGCCCTATAAGAAAAGTTATCAGCCAGATAGATGAAACTAAATATTTTTTTTAATTCATTAGATTTCTCTTGAAGAGTATTTTTTTTAATGGAATTAAATAATTACAGAACCTGATTAGAATTTGCTCACACACTCATCATCGCAAATACTCTTTCTAAATATAGGATTGGTATCTACTATGATCTAACTTGGTCTCCTTTGGTTGAAATAGATACCAGTTAGGTACTAAGAACCTACTAATCTATTAGGGGAACGATCATAAATATATGATAATCGTATGATCTGGATCAGGAAATTTTAGATTTATCTTCAAATTTTAATACGTTAAGTGTTTAGTTTAAAATACTTCTGATATAGATTAATTCGTAATGTTAGAAATATTCCAATAAACAGTTTATTATGATAAAAAGGAATTACTTTTTCGATTAAACTATTAACGAATTATGTAATCTAATCACTATAATTTTTGAGAAAATGCTATTTGTTAATACTAAAAAAATGCTGGTGATGACAAAGATTAAACAAAACAATAATGGTTTATTGTTAAAATTACTGTTACTTTTTATTTTAGTAATTAGTTTTACTAATACTAAATCACAAACTAATACTGGAATAACAGTAAATGGAACAATAACGGAGGAAGGAACCAAGAAACCTCTTTCCTTTGCTACGGTAGCTTTAGTAACTGTCAGAGATTCGTCTTTAGTAAGTGGAGCTATTTCAAATGCTAATGGCGGTTTTGTTTTAAAAAATGTTCCGGCTGGTACCTTTAAATTGAAAATAACTTTTATTGGGTATAATACGCTACGAAAGAACGTAACTATTCAAAGAACCTCATCTCCTCTAAATATTGGAAACTTTATTTTATCAGTTGAAAAAAATATGATGAAAGAGGTTGTAATTACTGGTAGTATGCCTGTTTTGGTGAAAAAAGATACAATTGAATATAATGCTGATATGTTTAAGACCGAAAAGAATGCGGTTGTAGAAGATATGTTAAAGAAACTTCCTGGTGTAGAAATAGATGGCGCTGGAAAAATAAAAGCTCAGGGAAATGACGTCACGAAGGTATACGTGGATGGTAAACAGTTTTTTGGAAACGATCCTTTAATTGCAACACAGAATTTGCCTTCGGAAATGATCGCAAAGGTTCAAATTATAGATAAGAAATCTGATCAGGCTGAGTTTACTAAAATTGATGATGGAGATATAGAAAAAGTAATAAATATTGTTACACGTCAAGGATATAAACATGGCAATTTTGGAAAAAGCTCCTTTGGATATGGCAGTAACGATCGATATGATGCTGGAGTGATGTTTAATAATTTTGAAGGTGATCGCCAGATATCAATATTAGGAATGTCGAATAATATTAATATGCAGCGATTTACTTTGGATGCAGGAAATAGCTTATTGAATAGACGTCAAAGCACTTTAGGTAGTGCAAGAAGTGGTCGTATGGGTGGCGGTGGCGGTGGTAACCGAGGCGGTTTTACTGCTATGAGTGCTAATGCAAGAGGTTTGAGTGCAAATGGTATAAGTACTACTAATGCCGGTGGTATAAATTTTCATAATAAGTTTGGTAAAAAGCTTGAATTAACATCTAGCTATTTCTTTAACGGAACTGAGACTAAAAATGATCAAACAAGTTTAACACAAACAATTAAAGGAGATAGTAGCATTTTTAAACGCGATACGACCTCCAGTATGACGCGAAACTTGAATCATCGAATCAGTCTGGAGCTTAATTATCAAATAGATTCAATGAATTCAATATTGTTTAGGCCAAATGTCAGTTATGCAATTAATAGTTCTGATCGAAATTCATCGAGTATTACAAATGGTCAATCTGGCTATCGACTGAATGAATCAAATACTTCTAGTAGTTCTGATGGAACAAGCTTAAACTCTTCTAATACATTACTCTATCGGTTAAAGTTTAAAAAGCCACGTCGTACGTTTTCTATAAATTTCGGGAATTCAATAAAGTCAGGGAATACAGATACTTATACGAAGTCGTTATTAACTATTTATAATACATCAAAGATACCCGGGAGTTCAAATGCCCCGACAGTGACAAATACTGATTTATATTATGATGGAAAAACAACAGGCGACAGTTATAATGTTCGATTATCATATACCGAACCATTAACTAAGTATCAAAGTCTTGAATTAAACTACTATTACAGCGTTTCAAATAATACTTCCATCCGAAAAGCTTATGATCGTAATCCTATAACTGGATTGTATGATAAACCAGATACAGCCTACTCAAATCAATTCAACAATACATTTATTAATCAACGTTACGGAATAGCGATCCAAACGCAAAAGAATAAGTTAATGTATACATTCGGATTGGGGCTTGAGTCATCTCAAATTAATAGTAATACCCATATAAGAGATACCTTATATGATAGAAGTCATAAATCATTTAATTTTTCTCCTACTGCTAGTTTAAATTACTCTTTTACCAATCGTACAAAATTAAATATTCAATATAGAGGAACAACAAATGAACCTACAGTTGATCAACTTCAACCTGTAGTTACAAATCCTAATTCAATAACTCAGAATGTTGGTAATCAGAACCTAAAGGCTAGTTTTACCAATGATATTAATTTGAATTATAATAACGTTAATCTAAAAACATTTTCAAACTATTATTTTAATCTTCAATATAGTAATGTGTTAAATGCAATCTCAAATTATTATGTATATGGACCTAATAATGAGCAATTAATTATGCCACTCAATGTAAAAGGGTCATATGATGCATCAGCCAGTACAGGATTGGGAATGCCATTTAAACAAAACAAATATGTTCTGAATACTTCAGCATCGGTTACCTGGAATAATGATATTAATTATATTAAAAATAGTCCTACTTCTTTAACTTTAGATACTCCGATTGACTTTGTAGGGGCCAGTAGAAATGTAACGAGAGCTTTATCATTGGGCTATAACTTAATGGGTACTTTAAATACAAAAGCAGTAATGGCTACACTTGCGGGTAGAATGAATTATAATAGAGCCTGGCAGTCAATTCAAACTACTACGAATAGTATTTACATGAGTTATAATATTTATGGAGATATTAAGTTAAGTTTACCTGCCGGCTTATTGATATCTACAGATTGTCAATATAATATTAATAGTGGTTATAGTGGCAATTTAAATAAGCCTTATACACTCTGGAATGCGGGAGCTACAAAGGATTTATTTAAGAATAAAAAAGGACAAATTAAATTCCAAATTTTAGATATTCTAAAACAAAACCAAAGTATCAAACGGTCAATCAGTGGTATTAATATTGTAGATACAAAGTCAAACATTCTAACTCAATATTTCATGTTTACGTTTGTCTATAATTTCAATAATTTCAAAAATATGGGAAATAATAATCCTAGACCTGATGGAATGAGGCGATTTGGACCAGATGGTGGTGGATTTAATAGAGGCGGAGGATTCAGAGGCGGAATGGATTAAAAAATAGAATTACCACTTTAAAAGACAAATATTTTAATAAATATTTGTCTTTTTTTTATGATTGAATGATAGTTTAAATTATCTTTGATCATTATCTAATCATTAATTTGATTAGATAATGATCAAATTAAACTTACGAGTATGTATTTTTCAACCAATTTAAAAATACTTCGAAGAAGAAGAAAACTAACACAAGATGATGTTTCTTTATCTTTATCGATGAAAAGGTCTACTATTAGTGGTTATGAAAACGGGATTGCACAACCAGTTGTGGAGATTCTTATTGCATTTTCGAATTTCTATAAGATATCGATTGATACATTAATAAAAGTTGATTTATCAACTTTAAGCGAAAGCCAACTTCTTCAATTAGAGAACGGATTTGATACTTTTATAAGTGGAGGAGAACTTAGAGTTTTGGCAACAACAATTGATTCTGATAATAATGAAAACATTGAATTGGTAAATCAAAAGGCCTCTGCCGGTTATAGAGCGGGATATTCAGATCCAGAGTACATAAAAGTATTACCGACTTTTCAGCTGCCTTTTCTTTCAAAAGAAAAAAAATATAGAACTTTCCAGATTGAAGGCGATTCTATGCTTCCAATTCCTTCTGGATCATGGGTTACTGCTGAATTTGTTCAGAACTGGAATTTTATAAGAGATGGTTATGCTTATATAATACTCACTATTGAAGATGGAATCGTTTTTAAAGTAATCGAAAGTCATATAAGCGAAGATGGAACGTTTAAGCTTTTCTCTTTGAATAACTTATATAAACCCTTTAGTATAAATATAAAGGATATTCGTGAAATTTGGAAATTTATACACTATATCAGTTCAGAGTTGCCAGAACCTAATCAGCCAAGAGAGAATATTGAACGAACAGTTGCTGACTTAAAAAAAGATGTAGATAATTTAAAGAAATCAATAAACAATGGTGTTATAAAACTTCAATTTGACTAGTAATATCATTTCTTTAGTATTTTTTATGAGAATTCATTTTTTTTGGTAAGTTACTTTATTTATATTTGTAAGGTGGTTTATAGGTCAATTAAATAATTAAGTAGAAAAAGGAGGATTATCGATAATTATATACGCTTTTAATCCTAACATAAAAGAAGGAGGCAACATGAATGCCCATCTGGTTAGCGATCAGGAGCTGATTAACCGATATTTATCGGGTGATCATCTTAGTCTCGAAGAGCTGGTTGACCGACACAAAAACAGGGTGTATGCATACATCCTTATGGTAGTAAAGGATCGTCATTTAGCTGACGATATCTTTCAAGAAACCTTTATTAAAGTAATTAATACCTTACGATCAGGTACATATAAAGAAGAAGGAAAGTTTATTCAGTGGGTTATGCGTATTGCGCATAATCTAGTGATTGACTATTTCAGAAAGCTTAATCGTATACCTATTGTTGATCATCAGACTGTTGATAATGAAGATGTATTTGAAAATCTTCGTTTAGTTGATGATTCAGTAGAGGAGAAGATGATCTTGGAACAAGTTTATGAAGATGTGCGAAAGTTGATAAACTTTTTACCGCCTGAACAAAAAGAGGTTCTATTGATGCGTCACTATTCTGATATGAGTTTTAAGGATATAGCGGAACTAACAGATGTCAGTATTAATACAGCATTAGGTCGGATGCGTTATGCGCTAATTAATCTGAGAAAAATGATTAAAGAGAAAGATATATCTTTAACCTCTTAGTAAAATCAATTTTCTAGAATTATTTTATTTCTTGCAATAATAAGCTTAACCGTATCGTTATCTATCATAATAATGGTTAATAATTTCGCCTATGATTGATAACGGTACCCCAGAAGAAAATAATAAAATCAAAAACTTGAAGATCGCTGGAGGATCTTCTGTAAATGCAATCAGCTTTAGGCCATCTAAAGTTTTGATTGGTTCTCTAATGAGTTATTCATTAGCATTACAGGTTATTCATACCACCAAAAGTGGTTGTTTTTTCCTGATTCTTAACTAGTTTGCGTTGGTTTAAGAGAAGGCTGCTCTGAAAAGAACAGCCTTTAATTTTTTAGCTATTTTTCGTAACGCACTGCTTATTAAGTTTTTCGCTGTGTTCAAAGTAATCCTATTTGAGTAATTATAAACTTAATCAAATGTTAATAGAAGAACGATTTCAGAAGGTAATTGATTACTTTACTCTAAATATGTCTGTTGCGGAAACTGAATTAAAGTATTCAACACCCTATGAATTACTTGTAGCTGTTATCCTTTCTGCTCAATGTACCGATAAACGAGTCAATATAATTACGCCAAAGTTTTTTATCGCTTTTCCTACTGCTGAACTATTAGCAAAGGCTGAATTTGAATCTGTTTTCGAATTAATCAGATCGTGTTCATACCCAAATAATAAAGCTAAAAATCTTATTGGAATGGCAACTGTTTTGGTTAATGACTTCAATGGTATTGTTCCAGATGATGTTGATCAATTACAAAAGATGCCTGGTGTAGGTAGAAAGACTGCAAATGTTATAGCTTCTGTCGTTTTTAACAAACCGGCTTTAGCGGTTGACACCCATGTATTTAGAGTAGCAGCTCGATTAGGCTTATCGATAAATGCTAAAACACCATTAGAAACTGAAAAACAATTGGTGAAGCATATTCCGGAGGAACTTATACCTAAAGCTCATCACTGGTTGATATTGCATGGTCGCTATGTATGTCTGGCAAGAAAGCCTAAATGCGAAAATTGTGGATTAACAGATATTTGCACTTATTATAATGACAATAAATAAAGCAAATAATCTGAATTGCGTATTTTAGATCTAAACTTATTTTGATTTGAAATGTTTTTGTAGTAAACATTAACAGCAATAAAATGACAACATTAAAAGTAGGTTCAATTGCTCCATTATTTAGTTCAGTTGATCAAGCCGGTAACGATATTAATTTAGAAAGTCTAAGAGGCCAGAAAGTTATTCTATATTTCTATCCAAAAGATGATACTCCAGGTTGTACAGCTGAGGCATGTAGTCTCCGTGATGGATTTTCTATCTTGAAGAAAAACGGATATGTTATTATAGGTGTAAGTCCGGATAATTCTGCAAAACATTTGAAGTTTATTGATAAATATAATCTTCCGTTTCCCTTGATTCCTGATTCAGATAAAAATATATTAAAGGCTTATGAAGTGTGGGGGCCTAAGAAATTTATGGGAAAATCATATGATGGCGTAATTAGAACAACGTTTGTTATTGATGAAAATGGAATTATTAATAAAATAATTACAAAGGTTGATACTAAGAATCATTTTGATCAACTAGTTAAAGAATTAGGAATTTAAGTAAAAAAAAATCGATAATCTTATTCGTTTACTACTATTCTGTTTCTTATAATTTATTTATTCAGAAATATAAATAAATGAAATATTTAGTAAATTTATTGAAACTATTTTTATACGGTATTGTTTGAAATATTTCATTTTAAGCTAATTCATTGTTTTTTTTCATATCTTTGAGTTAATCATGATTATATTATAGTTTACAGAATATCAGAATAATAATATTAATAAATAATGAGTCAAGATAATTCAGAAAAACTAAAAGCACTGCAACTCACACTCGATAAGCTCGAGAAGACTTACGGTAAAGGTACGGTCATGAAATTAGGTGATACTCCCGTTGAAGAGGTTGCTGTAATTTCTACTGGTTCTATCGCATTAGACGTTGCATTAGGTGTAGGAGGCCTTCCAAGAGGTCGTGTTATTGAAATTTATGGTCCAGAATCATCTGGAAAAACAACTTTAGCTATTCATGCTATTGCAGAAGCTCAAAAGATGGGTGGATTAGCTGCATTTATTGATGCTGAACATGCCTTTGACATGAACTATGCTCAGAAGCTAGGCGTTGATATCGCAAATTTATTTGTTTCTCAACCAGATAATGGCGAACAGGCGCTAGAAATTGCGGATAATCTGATAAGATCTGGTGCAATTGACATCCTCGTAATTGATTCGGTTGCAGCTCTAACCCCTAAAAGCGAAATTGAAGGGGAGATGGGTGATTCAAAGATGGGACTACAAGCAAGACTTATGTCGCAAGCACTTCGTAAATTAACTTCGACTATTAGTAAAACTGGTTCTTGTTGCATTTTTATCAATCAGCTTAGAGAAAAGATTGGTGTAATGTTTGGTAATCCTGAAACCACTACTGGTGGGAATGCTTTGAAGTTTTATGCTTCAGTTCGTTTGGATATTCGAAGGATTAGTCAAATCAAGGATGGTGAAAACCCAACAGGAAATAGAGTTCGTGTTAAAGTGGTAAAGAATAAAATTGCACCACCATTTAGACAAGCTGAATTTGATCTTATTTTTGGAGAAGGAATTTCTAAGATTGGTGAAATTATTGATATTGGTGTTGATAAAAATATTATCAAAAAAAGCGGATCATGGTTTAGTTATGGAGATATTAAACTAGGACAAGGACGTGATGCAGTTAAAAAGTTGCTTACTGATAATTCAGAATTAGCAGATGAATTAGCTATATTAATTCGAGAAAGCCTTAAATCATAAAAGGGGCTTAATAAGAAGAGGGCGATGTGAAATATTTTCACATCGCCCTCTTCGTTTATACACTGGAGGATTATATATAATATTTTTCCATTTCTTTAAGATCTGTATAAAGTTCAGCCGTTGCCCTTTTCATTTTAGGATAAGTATAAATTAATTTTTCGATAATATCTGATTGATTGTTGTTATCTCGCAAAGTAGTAGAATAATTTTCCACTTCTCTTGCTAATTCAAATAAAATAGGTGCTGCAAAATTAGATACTACTCCTTTCAAGCTATGTGCATTAAAAGCTAGTTCTTTAAAGTTTAATTCAGCAATATTTTTATCCATTTTTGAAAAACGTTCGGGATACTCCTCAAAAAAGATATTGATAATTTCAACAACTACTTCTTTATCAAAAGCCTTGAAGGTGTCAAGGAATAATTGTTTCTCAATCATAATTTGAATTTTATAGCTTATAAAATTACAAAAAAATATTACAAAATCAAATTTTGTTATTTTCTCCTTTTTTAGGTTTGGAAATATATAAAGAAAAATAAATTGGAGTTGAAAGATACTCGACTGTAAATAAGTATAGTTTTTCTTTAATTTATATCGTAGGTTATTGAGAATACTAATAAATTAAATAATCTGTTGTTAAAATAATAGATGTTATTATCCAATTACAAAAATATTCTTGATCGGTGGAAATGAGATCCGAACGGTAAGATAGGTTATATAGACATTTATTGAAATAAAAATGAAAGCCCAAAACCAAGAAGGTAGATGTGTTATTTTCTTTAAATTATAAGCATCACCAGCCCCATTTGGATTTTGAATGCTAATCTTCAATAATATAAACGAAGACATAATTGAATCGATTAAAAGCAAGGCCCCATTAAAAACACTCCAGAAGTATAAAATCTTAAGTGTGTTTTGTTGGAGAATTATTCCACTTACAACAAGAAAAAATAGTAGCCAGATTATACCATAACTATTTCTGACAAAAAGTATTAGACTAATTAGTCCAATTCCCATAAATATAATTATGGAAAATATAGTAAAATTATTGTTAATCAGATAGAATATAAAAAAAGCAACAATAGATGAAAATGGATACCCACTAAAAGACACCAAGAAAATTGATAATTTTCCATTGACTTTCGTCAGAGCATTTCCAGAAGTGTCACTAAATAGATTTATTTTGACGACTTCACCTTTTAATATTAGAGCCATAGAAGCATGACCAAATTCATGGATCATCGTATTTATTACTCTAAAAAAGGCTCCTAGATAAGGTATTCGTGTTAAAATTAGTGACAAAAACAAAAGTAAATAGAAAAGTTGCTCTGTTCTTAAGTTCATAATGGTATGCTAGAGATTTTTTATTTAGCTGAATTAAGAAAGGTTGTAAAAGTTCCCAAATCAAATTCCTGATTTTAGGTGTAGAAGAAGATGAGACGCATAATTTTTTCCTACGCTAAGACTATTGATCTTTCTTTAATGAGTATAGAAGAGGATGAATATTTGCTACACACATTAACGCTCTATAACCCCAATGACTTTTAAAGAATAGAAGACAATCATTAATAGCATTTTCTTTTGCGCTCACAGAAGGTTTCTGATAAAGAACTAGGAAGTCTTTTATATCTTGATAAACATCACTTAAATATTCGGAAAAACTACCGGGATTTTCTTGGTTTTTATGAAAGGCTTCTTTAAATAAATCATCGGTACCAAATATCTTTTTAATTGAAAGATATATTAATTCATATTGTTCTTCATTAACAAATCTATCTTTTATTTCAGGGTTTGATGCTTCTACTGGTGTTAATAAACTTGCTTTTAAGTATAACAAAGGAAGAATTCGGTGTAATACCAAGAAAAAATCAGTTTTTTCATATGAATCAGCTTTTTCAATTAATAAGCAAAATTCATTTGAAATTGTCAAAACCTCGATTACTTTCTTTGAGAATACAGGTTCTTTTGGATCGAATTGCATATTTCTTTTTTTGCAAAGATACGTTCTTTATTCAAAAGTAATAGCGTGAGGTTGTTTCACTGTAAAATCAGTGAATCCAGCGGAAGGGAATCCTGATAAATCTACGGAGAAGCGACTTGAACGTTCTGGTTCAAGAGGATAAAAAGCAAACCGCAGTTGGAATGTATTGAATACTAAATTTTCATTTTTAATCCTTATTCCAATTCCCAGACCCGAATACATCTTTTGATTGAATATTATACGTGATTCTTCTCCAATAAAACCAATATCAAAAAAACTGAAAGTTGAAAATCTGAAGCCTAAGACATAAAAAGGAGAAAACATTACTGATTCGAGATTCATAGATAGTTTTTGAGTTCCAACCAGCGTATTACTTTTTAATCCTCTAATTCCATACTTATCGTTGATGATGATACGTTCTGGACCTATCATATTAATTCCTCGGGCATAATTAATGTTTAAATAATGTCTATAGTGATGATAATAATGGGTGTATAGTTTTGATGCGAAACTAATTTTAGATTTTACTATACCATCCTCAAAATGATCGATATAATAATAAGAGCCAACCTCAAAAGAAAAATTTATATATCCAAGATTTGAAATTTTACTACCAATGGAATAATTAGATTCGGCATATAATCTTTTTTTATTTTCATCAAATGAATATCCAAACTGACACCCAATTAGTTTACCATAAGGAATATCTTCAGAAGGCCCATACCCAAATAATAGGTTATCGCGGTAAAAAGCATTAGATGAAATAGATGCACCTAATAATAACAGCGTTTTATTGAATGGCTTTAGGTAAGGTGTTTGTGTATAAAAAAAGCGATTCAGATATTGAATTTTATCTACCCCAGCTGATATAATAAGATTTTTACGATTATATGATTCGAAGGAAGAGATACTCAACGGTATTGCATATCCAAACCATGAACTAAAATTATTATATTTATCTTCAAGTAATGGAAGATCATTATCCTTTACTACTTCATAATTGTGTTGAAAAGACATTCCTCCTGCAAATTTAGTATTTGCGGTTATAAATTTTTTACTTAAATCGAAACCTAATGCTTTATTATCAGGATAGTTCATGTAATTAATTCCACCACTTAAAAGCAGATTACTTATGTTTTCTATTCTATATTCACCTTCAGAAAATCTTATTTTTTCATTGCTAAGTGGGTTTATCAGAAAAAGGTTACGTTGTAGATGCCCTAATCCCCATAAATTCATATTATAGATACCAATTTTAGTTTGATTTAAACTTCCTTGTTTAATAATTAATCCGATTGGGTAAATATCTTGTGTAATAATTACTATATCAGTAAGCGTTGTATCTGCAAAGTCAGGGAGCAATACAATTCTGGCATCTTTGATAAATGGAGATTCTTTAAAGAGATGTTCGTTGTCAGATAATAATAAAGGATTGATTGTATCCCCCTCATGTATTAATAACATCTTTTTTAATTCATTTTTTCGGGTATAAACATGCATTTTATTAGCAACCTGCTCAATCCACGGTAGTTTAATAAGGGTTGTATCATCAACAGATGGGCCAAAAACATCTAACCGTACAAAACTTATACTTCTTATTGTTTTTCCTTTTTGTTTTAGAAAACGGATATGACTTTCTTGCGGTTTTTTATTTGATATATTTGTATCAGGAGAAATAAAAACTAATCGATGGACTTCAGTTAATAATCTATTTTTTAATGCTTTATTCTTTAAACTGTTATAAAAGAGTTTTGTTTTCTCATTATTTGATTTGGAATCTATTTTTTGTTTTACAGAATCATTCTGACAAAATGAAACCATTCTTAAAACTATAAAAAAAAGTATCAAGAGTAGTTTAACAAATGAAGTAAGCTGTTTACATTTTTTCATTTTCTAAGGTAATTGTCAAAATATCATTATTGCAATACCAAAGATATCTAATTGTACTATGCGCTAATCGGGATTTAATTTTTTTATATAAACAAAAAAGTCCCCAATAGGGGACTTTTTTGAACTCCAATATTTTTATTACATTCTTGCTTCTTTGATACGTGCCTTTTTTCCACGAAGTTGGCGGAGATAAAATAAACGAGCTCTTCTAACAACACCACGCTTATTTACTACTATTTGCTCGATTAATGGTGAATTAACTGGAATGATTCTTTCAACACCAATTCCGCTTGAAACTTTACGAATTGTAAAGGTTTCAGTTAAGCCTGCACCAGTACGTTGAAGTACTACACCCTGAAATAACTGGATACGTTCTTTGTCACCTTCCTTGATTTTATAATGTACTGTGATAGTATCGCCAGCTTTAAAATTGGGATGTTCATTTTTTGGGACAAACGATGCTTGCACAAAATCAATTAATTCCTTCTTGTTCATTACTTTATGTATTAAGAGTTCACACTTTTCAAAAATGAGTGCAAATATAGTGTTTTTTTTAATAAATCCAAAGCTCTTTTTGAAAAAATGGGAGTTTGTTATAAAAAACTATTTATCGAATATAACATATCTAATCACGATTTAAAAGGTTTGGACGACGCTTTTCCGTTCGCTCAATTGCTTTTTCATATTGCCATTTGATAATCTCTTTCTCATTACCGGATAGAAGTATACTCGGTACATTCCAACCTTTGAATTGAGCCGGTCTGGTATAGACAGGGGGAGAGATAAGATCGTCTTGAAAAGAGTCCGAAAGAGCAGATGTTTCATCATTTAGAACACCTGGAATTAGCCTTGTTATACTATCAACGATAATTGAAGCTGCTAATTCTCCACCTGATAACACATAATCCCCTATAGAAATCTCTTTGGTTATATAATGTTCTCTAATTCTTTCATCTATACCCTTATAATGTCCACAAAGAATTATTATGTTATTAAAACCTGAAATATGATTAGCCATTTTTTGATTTAATTGATTTCCGTCTGGACTCGTATAAATGATTTCATCATAAATCCTTTCTTTACAAAGTTCATCAATACAATCAGCTATTGGTTGTATCATCATTACCATTCCTGATCCTCCGCCATAAGGATAATCATCAACGTTTTTGTGTTTACTTTTAGAATAGTCTCTAATATTATGAAGATATATTTCTACAAGATTTTTATTTTGAGCTCGTTTAATGATCGAATGATTGAATGGGCCTTCAAACATTTCTGGAAAAATTGTTAGAATATCAATTCTCATTTTATTATAAATAAAAAACAAAATTAAGCTATTTTTTTGTTACGCTTATCCTAATAGTGATAACTAAGAATAACATTATATCCTTATCAGATTTTAACACACTGTATTTAGATACAAATCATGGAAAATATTCAACTCTCAAAGCGATATTATAGAAAGTAGTTTATTATTAGGGGAATAAGAAAACAATAATAATTTTTCTTATATCAATTAATGTTGATAGAATTTCTTCTTCGGAATATTTTTTTAACAATCTCTTAATCGTGGAAAAGGTAATAATCACAAAATAGGGGATACTCTTATGGATGTAAAAGAGAAGTTATGATACATTTGTAATTAACATAATTGATTTCACAAATGTGAATAGATACGATTTCGATCACAAATGTACACAATGACTGTTTGTTGCAATAAGATGAATTTAGATAGCTAATTGTATTGATATACAGATATATGACGTGTTTTAATGATTAATAACTTTAATTAATACTTACATAACATTCAATTATTTATTGATTGGAAATGTATTCGTATATGTCTAATAAACAATGTTTAGACAGGTATTGATGAATAGGTGGATGTAAATTTGGGCATTCTTTATTAATTTACAAATGTTAATTATAATGAATTTGATATTCTTTTTTCTTTTATATATCTTTGTATACATAAAATACTACAGAGATGATAAGCAGGATTCAATTAATCATGAAATCTAGAAACATCAGTGCGGCGCAATTTGCAGATGAAATTGGAGTTCAGAGATCGAGTGTTTCTCATATTTTGACGGGCAGGAATAATCCTAGTCTTGATATCATTCTGAAAATCTTGCAAAGATTTCCAGAAGTAAATTCTGATTGGATATTAACTGGAAATGGAGCAATGTTAAAATCAGATATTGGTAAAGAGTCTTCAACTCTACATGCAAAGAGCTTTATAAGCTCTACTGAAAAAAATAATAGTGATAAAAATAAAGAACTGGATTTATTTGCTCAATCGCATAATAAAGCCGATACGATTGATCTCATAACTGAGAATAATGTGAAACCATTTATAGCTATGCCAGAAGAAACAAAAACTAATGAGGGGGAGGAAATAAAAAATCCTGAAGAAGATAAACATTTAATTTCCTTCAGGACAATTGATCAAATCGTTATTTTTTATTCAGATAAAACATTTAGTTACTATAAACCAAATAATTAATAATTAAAAAATTCCAAATCAGAAAAGAAAAACTTTGCTTCGATTAAAGCATTTTCGTTGCTATCTGATCCATGTACAGCATTCTGTTGTATATCGATGCCATATAGCTTTCTAATCGTGCCATCAGCTGCTACAGCAGGATTGGTTGAGCCAATTAGGGTTCTATAATCTTCCACTGCATTTTCTTTTTCAAGAACAGCAACAACAACTGGTCCTGAGGTTATAAAATCAATTAAGCCATCAAAAAAGGGTTTTCCTTGATGAATTCCATAGAAAGAACAGGCTTGTTCTTTCGAAAAATAGTGCATTTTTAATGCAATTATTTTGAAATTATTTTCTGTTATTTTTGTTAAAATAGGGCCTAAATAGTTCATTTTAAGAGCTAAAGGCTTAACAATTGTAAATGTTACATTATTCTTCATAAAATCATTTAATAGTTTTAACACAGATTAACCAATTTGGTTTACGGCTGCGCGAAATTTCTTCTTAACTTTGGCTTTCAGTTTATAAATTTACGAATTATTTTAAGATAAGTTATTTTGAATTTTCAAATAATAACCAATATTGGGGAACAAGTACAATTAGCAAATAACATTGTAATAGTTACTCATTCAAACCCTGATGGAGATGCAATAGGTTCATCACTAGGGTTACTTCATTTTCTACAATCTTACTATCCTTTAAAAAGCATCAAAGTTGTGGTTCCTAATGAATTCCCATCTTTTCTTAAATGGTTACCTGGTGTTGATCAAATATTAATTTATGACAATTCTAAAGTTGAAGTAGCGGATTTCTTAAATAATTGCGACCTCTGTTTCTGCCTTGATTTTAATTCTTTGAAAAGGATAGATAGTTTATATCCTATACTACGTTCAGTAAATGCACCCAAAATACTGATAGATCATCATCCACAGCCGGATAATGATTTTGAAATCGTTCTTTCGTGTATTGAGTTTTCTTCTACTAGTGAGCTAATTTATGAGGTAGTAACAAAAATAGGAGGAAAGGAGAAATTAAATATGGATATAGCTAATTGCCTTTATGTTGGAATTATGACAGATACAGGTTCATTTAGCTATGCTAGTAATCGTCCAGAACTTTATATTGTTGTTTCAGAATTGATTAAACAAGGAATTGATGCGGAATTTATTCACCGAAAGGTTTATGATACTTATTCTGAAACCAGAATGCGCTTATTAGGGCATTGTTTAAGTAACTGTCTAGTTCTCTTACCACATTTACATACAGCCTATATACATTTATCAAAAGAGGATCTCCAGAATTTTAACTACCAAAATGGGGATACCGAAGGTGTTGTGAATTATTCTTTATCAATTCAAGGAGTTGTTTTAGCTGCTCTTTTTACTGAAAAAGATGGAATGATTAGAATATCTTTGAGGTCAAAGGGTTCGTTTAATGTAAATGAATTCTCAAGAAAATATTTTAATGGGGGAGGACATAAAAATGCTGCTGGAGGAACTTTGTATTCTTCCTTGACTGAAGCCATAGCGTTTTTTGAAAATTCAGTTCTTGAAAATAGATGCTTGATTGATGAGGCCTTTTGTATATATGAATGATTTATTTAATAAAACAATGTAATGATTTGACTCTATAAAACATATCGTATGTTGTGATTTGAAAATAGTATAATCACAAAAACTGAAAATGTCTAAAGTTACAAATGTAACATCTGATATCTAATCTGAAATATTAACTAAACTAATTATAAACCAATCAAAAAAGAATTAAACAGATAAACTTTAATAAAATGAAAAACAAAATTTTAAAATGTGTCATTGTCGTGGGGATTGCCATGATTGCATTTTCTTCATGTACTTCAAAGTATCCGGGATTTAAAAAGACAAAGACTGGATTGTACTACAAGTTTCATGTAGAGAATAAGGATTCATCAAAAGCACAAAAAGATGAAATATTATCATTGCGCTTAAAATATTCTTATAAGGATTCAACAATCTTTGATAGTAAGGGAGAAATGATGATTCCTCTAAATGTATCTGAATCTAAAGGAGATATATTTGAAGGTCTTGCAATGATGCATACAGGCGATAGTGCAAGCTTTATTATTAATGCTGACTCTTTCTTTATTAAGACAGCTAAAATGCCTCAGCGGCCTCCTTTTATTGATAGTAATAGCACATTGAAATTTGAGGTTAAGTTATTGAGTCATCGCACCAAAGAAGCCTTAGAGAAATTCTTAGCTAAAAAACGTCAGGATGCTATGGTAAAAGAACCTTCTAGAATTGAGAAATACTTAAAGGCAAAAGGAATTACAGTAACTCCGACTACTTCAGGTCTTTATTTTATTGAAGATACAAAAGGAAAAGGAGCTAAACCTGGTCCTAAGGATTATGTAAAAGTTCATTATAGTGTTTCTACAATAGAGGGAAAGGTGTTTTATTCATCATTTAAAAATCCTGAACCACATTTAATGCAAATGGATGGACAACTTGAAACACAAGGGCTAAAAGAAGGTCTCTCGTTAATGACCAAAGGATCAAAAGTTCGTTTAATTGTACCTTCAAAATTAGCTTTTGGACAAGGTAATAACTCTGTAGAACCATATACTCCTTTATTGTATGAAGTTCAGCTTGTAGATATAATGTCAAAAGCTCAATATGATAAAGAGCAAGATAGACTTAAGAAAAAAGCGATAACTGACGCAGAAAATGCTAAAAAACAGGAACCTGAATTATTAAAGAAATATGTTTCTGAAAATAAAATTACTGTAGCTCCTACTGCAAGTGGTCTATATTATGTAGAATTGAAAAAAGGAACGGGTAAAGCTGCTGAAAAAGGGAAAAGAGTAAAGGTTCATTATGAAGGAAAGCTATTGAATGGAAAAGTATTTGATTCATCCAAAAAACATGGACAACCTTTTGAATTCGTTCTGGGACAAAACCAAGTTATTCCAGGTTGGGATGAAGCATTATTAAAAATGAAGGTTGGTGGAAAAGCTAAACTTATTCTTCCTTCATCATTAGGGTATGGTGCTCAGGCGATGCCTACTATTCCTGCATATTCTCCTCTTATTTTTGAAGTTGAGTTATTAGATGTGAAATAAGCTATTATCTAAAAAAAACGGCCCCCTTTTACTAAGAAGGGGGCCGTTTTTTTTTTTAGATAAATTTCGTTTATTTAATATTTAACCTATTTATCATGGCAATGAGTTCATTTGGTTTAAATGGTTTTGCTAGAAATTCATCCATTCCTGCGTTTATACATTGCTCTTTATCTTTTTCCATGGCAAATGCTGTAACTGCCATAATTTTAGTTCGTGGGCTATTTCTGTTTTTTTCAATCTCTCGTATTTTTAAAGTCGATTTTATTCCATCCATTATTGGCATTTGAATATCCATCAAAATTAAATCATAACTATTAGATTCAAATTTTTCGACAGCAATTTTACCGTTCTCAGCTAAGTCAATAGTATGCCCGGCTTTCTGCAGTGTAGCAATAGCTACTTTTTGATTGAGTATATTATCTTCAACGAGTAATATATGCAAAGATGATTCTGATTGAGATAATTTGTAGTCTTCTTTTATAACAATATTAGATTGAGCCAATCTTAATGGTAAACTAAACCATGATAAAATTCCATTAAAATCAGTGAGATTTTCAAACCCAAATTCTCCATTCATTTGCTTAATTAAGTTATATGCGATAGAAATACCAAGTCCGGGATTAATTTGTTCCTTTCCAATTATTGAATAGTTTGGTCCTTCATTAAGAATAGAATCACGTAATTCCTTAGAAAGACCTACTCCTGAATCATTTATTTTAAAAATAACATTGACTGACTGTTGATTTACTTGTTTACATTCAACCGAACATGAAATAAATCCAACCTGAGTAAACTTTATACTATTATTAATTATATATAGTAGAATTTGTTTAATTCTTTCTACATCACCCATCACCATTTCACAAGGTGACGGATTTGCTGTAAATATAAAATCTAAACCTTTCGCTTTCGCTTTGGGTAGAATAATTTCTTGAATTGAATACGCCAACTCATTTACGTTGAATATATTATAGTTTAATGTTAGTTGACCTGTTTCTATTTTGGAATAATCAAGAATGTCATTAATGATATTAAGTAAATTATCACTAGAATTCGCTATAATCTCTATATATTCTTTTTGCTCAGGAGAAAGCTTTGTATTTCTAAGCACATCAATCATTCCAATAATTCCATTCATTGGAACTCGAATATCGTAACTCATATTTGCTAGAAGATTCGATAGATTGTTCTTTGCAGATGCAGATTCTTTTTGAAGTCTTTGAAACTCATCTTCCATTTCAATCCGATATGATGTTAAGAATTCTTCCAGGTATTTAATTCGGTTGGATAATTCTTCATTTTCAACAATTAATTCCACAGGAGATTTATCGTTTTGGTTTGACATAGCATATTAAATTAATATTTTTTAAATTTTCTCAGATTATTGTTAATAATAGAAATTAGACGATTTTGATTTAGCGGTTTGGATATATAATCATCAAACCCAGATTCAAGTAAACGTTCTTTATCGCCAGTCATTGCATAAGCTGTTTGAGCGACAAAAGGAATATTCAAATAATTTTTATATTTTTCTTTAACGACTTTCATTAATTCAACACCATCCCATGGGACTGGTAAATTAATATCAAATAACATTATATCAAAAGTATCACCATCCTTGTATCGTTTTTCTATTATTTTCAAAGTTTCATCTCCATCTACTGCCATTGTTATTTTATATTTGCCTTGAAGCATACTTTTTAATACCAGTCTATTCATTCTATCATCTTCAACAATGAAAATATGTATATCCCTTGTTTGGTTAGCATTTTCTGAAATTGAACTACTTTCTACCTTATCCTTTAACGGTTTTAATGAAACAGTTGATAATTCAGCTGGTAAATAGACTGTTATTGTCGTTCCAATTCCTTTTATGGAGTCAACAATAATTTCCCCATTCATTAAATTTATTAATCTATGAGCTAATGGTAGGCCTAAACCTGCACCCTGATAAGCTCTTGAATATCCAAGGCTTTCTTGCCTAAAAGCTTGAAAAATATTTGGTAAATAAGCTGAATCAATTCCTATACCTGTATCTTTTATCCGTATAAAAACTCTTTTAGATTCAACATCAAATCCACTTGATATATTGACAAATCCTCTTTCAGTATATTTTATTGCATTATCAATGATATCAGTAAGGACTCTTGATGATATTCGTTCATCGGCTATTGCAGGAGGTGTGTCAAGTGTTTGTATGTTTAGTCTTAATCCTTTTTCATTCGCTTTAAAACTATAAAGTTCTGATACTTGAGTTATTATGTGTGAAATATTGCAAGGTTCTATTTTAACTTCTAAATCGTTTGCTTCAATTCTACTTATATCAATTATATTGTTTAGTAAATGAAGTAACCTTTCTCCAGATTGTTGTATTCCTGTAGCATACTCAAATAAATCCTGGTTTTCCATTCTTGATAATTCTGCTTCTAAAAGGGATGAAAAACCAATGATCCCATTAAGAGGAGTTCGTATTTCATGGCTCATATTTGAAAGAAAAGCATTTTTTAAAAAATTAGCTTCTTCTTCTCTTTTTAATGCAATTTTAAGTTCATTATCAATAGTTTGGCGTTCAATTAATTTTTGTTCTAATTCTAATGTCTTTTCTTTTATCTTTTCATCAACACTAATAGATAATTCGATAACCTTTTCTGATAATATTTTTATTTCATCATCTCTTGTTCTAATCTTTTCAAGATACTGTCTTTTAGCTTTTTTAAATCTCAGATATAGAAGTATCGCTATTAATAGTAAAAAAGAAGAGAGGGAATACAATAAACTGAGCGGTGCAAAAAAATGACTACTTTTCTGAATATCAGCATTACTTGCAAATAACTCATTGATTGATATCCCTAGTAGAAATATTAAACCCATACATATTCTCGTGAAGAAGATTATGTGTCTAGAAATTTCATTTAGTTTTTTCAAAATAGAATTTTGCATAGTAATAATTTTAGAAATAACCATTTTTAGTAAAATATAAAATTCATTTAATCAGCTGATAAGTAGATTATGTTACTTTGTTATAATAAATACTTTCTCTTCATTATTTAATGCGAATTTAGAAATTTGGTTTCCGTTTAACAAATCTGATGCTCTCCATTCTTTAACTTTAAATCCATTTGATCTTAGTCTATCAGGGTAATCTAATCCATATAGTCTCATATGATCACTTTGTCCATAAATGCTTCTTCTTTTTTGCGAAGACATTTTTTGATATTCTATCGTTTTTTCATTCTCACATGCAATAGGAACTTGTAAAATAGCCCACCCTTCATCTTTTAGCACTCTTTTTATCTCCTGTAATGCTTTTTGATCTTCTTTTATGTGTTCTAATACATGATTACAAATGATAATGTCAAAATATTCATCAGGAAATTTTAGATTTGTTAAATCAAGACTAAATGTTGTTTTGTCATAATAAAATCCCTGATATCGTTCCTCAAATTTATCTCCAGAGTAATAGTTTATATTTTGAAATGTTGTTAAGTAATCTTTTATTGAGTGTTCTGGAGAAACATGAAGCAATGTAACCTCTTTATTTGGAAGTTCTTTTCTTGTTGTTAAATAAAAATAGATTAAACGATCTCTATCAGTCGATAAACAAGAAGGACATAGCATGTTTTTCCGCCGACCACCACCAATTATCTTATGGTCTTTGAAAAAGGAACGTGATTCACCTCCGTCTTTTAATTTTCTGAATTGCTTTTTGCAAAGAGGGCATTCAAAATCATTTCCACTATAAAGAAAGGTTTCAATTGTACATTTTGTCTTTCTTATAAATTGAATAAAACTATATGGAATTAGCTTTCTTAAATATTTTTTCATATTCTTTTATCTCTTTTAGTAAATATTTATATAATATTACTTAGGCTTAAACTAATGATATTTTACTTAATAGTTAATTAAATTTAGTTATATTGTT
>JACAUB010000001.1:1975786-2279379 GCA_013390605.1 Bacteroidota bacterium
ATAGTTAATTAAATTTAGTTATATTGTTATAATTCAATTATATATAAGTAATTATTTGTTAAATAATCAAATAAAAATATTTTAAGAAAAAACTTTTTTGATAGTACGTTTCTTTATTTAGAAATAATAAATTGATGATTAATAAGAGTTTGCTTTCCGATTAATTTAATTAAATAAAAACCAGATAGAAGTGAGCTTAAATGTAGATCAATTGCATTTTCCGTTAAACTATAAAATTTTTCAGTTGATTTATACAGACATTTACCAGTAATATTGTAAATATACAATGTTATATAATCAGGTGTTTTTAAATTAAATTTAATAGTAAAGTCTCCATTATTAGGATTTGGGAAAAGATTAAATCCTTCTATTTGGGAAGAATGATCATCAATTCCCACTCCAGGTGTATACTCAAAAGCACCTCTATCGAAAAAGCCTCCTTTAGGGTATGGACGAGGATTTCCCAAAATATCAAAAGTCACTCCATATGATGAAAGATCTATTCCATTATCTTTAGCTTCTGAAAAAAAGGATAGGCTATAATCACCTTTTAAAGGATCTGTAAAGAGATTCGGTTCTGTTATAGTAGCTTTAGTAAGATTATAAGAATTCTCAAGATTGAGATTATTGACGATCGCATTTAAATATGGTGAAGGCACAACTATAATATTATTTATCGCTTTGCTTCCTATACTGATATTATTTTGAAAATTTATACCATATGTTCTAGGGGTAATTATTGTATTGTTTAGTATTAAAGTTGCTCCAATATCTTGGTTTGTAACAGATCCAACATAAATCCCATGCTTAGAACCAGTTAATGTATAGTCTTTTCCCGCATTCACGATAAGATTGTTGAATACTTTTATATTTCCTAAACCAAGTACTTCTATTCCATCACCATGCCCGTCAACTATTCGATTGTTGTAGCAGTTACAATTTTTACTTCCTCCTCCAAATAAGATTCCACTCATCTGATTTGCTGAATCGTCCTGACTATCATGCGAAATTCTATTGTTGTATACTTTACAAGAATCCACACATGAGATCTGAACGGCATCCCAACCAGTAGAGTCTACAATATTATTATAGACTCTAAGGTTTTTTAATAAATGTGGATAAACTGTTGATGTGATATTATTACATGTTACTGAATAGCCATCCTTATATTTCGAACTTCCTAAATACATTCCTTCATGACCAATTTTATGAAGATAGCAGTCATGAATTAAAATATTATTCATTGAAAATGTTTTCAATTGTTCTAAGAAAGCACAAGATGGATCTGTTTTGGCAAAAATTCCAACATAAGAAACATTTTTGATCTCAATATTCTCGACCTCAATATTTGTGCTTAAATCATCCATTGAAAGGCCATTTCCTCCTGAAGTTCCAGTAGTAATAATATCTTTTATCAACCAACCATAATAATATGAATTGTATCCCTTTCCACTAAGTTTCAAATAAGAACAGCCACCAACTTTTAGCCCAAAATCAGGGTTATTGGCAATAATTACCTGTCCTGATTTATTCAGAATTACAATAGGTTTAGTTACTGTTCCGGAAATATTTTTTATAACAATCTGATAGTATGTACCGTGCTCGAATAAAATGGTATCACCCGGAATTAGACCCTGAATCGTTGCACCATCAATTGTTGTTCTTATATTTGTGGTTGGAGGAAGCACAGTTAACCTTACTGCATTTTGTGCGAAACTTACAGTGTACAGTAGAAGAAATGTAAAAAAAAGAATTATTATTTTAATCATAGTTCACGATCCTCTTTTAGCTCTTTCCCAATTAACTGATTGCTGTTTAGAATAAAAACGCTTAAACCCAAGAAAAACTGATAGATTCATAATAAAAAAGTAGTAAGGAACAAAAAGAATCTTGATTCTCAATTTATGATTTTCAAGATACCATCCTATTAAAGCAGATAGATAAAATACGTTCTGTAGAATAAACAAAGTGAAGAACAATCCTAAACTCTTTATTCCTTCAGAATATGCTAAAATAAAGTTAATAAGATAAATAAATGGCAAACTCAAGGGAGCTATTGACCAGCGAAGAACTCGATGAGAAATATATTGAAAAGATAAAACCCCATATTTGAAAATATTTAACAACTCTTTAAGTCTTATAATTGACTGGATTCCTCCAGCAGCAATCCTGACTTTTCGTTTCATCTCTTCTTTAACATTTGCAGAGGAGCTTTCAATTGCATAGGCTTCCGGATTATATTGTATTGTATAACCTTTTAGCGCAATCCGAAGAGATATTATAAAGTCGTCTAACAGTGTATCTTGTTCAACCTCTTCAAAAAGTATAGTCCTGATAGCAAAAAGCTCTCCAGCAGCACCTACTACTGAATATAATTCTGCATCCCACTGTTTTAACTTAGATTCATATTTCCAGTAAATTCCTTCTCCTGCACTTGCTGCACTATCCTTTTCCTTTTTGAAAATTCTTTTTTCGCCAGAAACACAACCAACCTTGGGATTCTTAAATAATCGTACAATTTCCTTTATTGATTGTGATCCGATCATCGTGTTGGCATCACAAAAGACGACTATTGGCGATGTAATATATTTCATGCCTCTATTAATCGCCCCAATCTTTCCGTTACGTGCTTTTTCGTGCAATACAATAACATCTTTAAACTTTTCGAGTATTTCGGGGGTCCCGTCATTTGAACCATCAGTTATCCAAACAAACTTAAGTTTATCAGCTGGATAATCCAGCTCACGAGAATTTTTAATTTTTTCGTCAACAAAATCTTTTTCATTATACGCTGCAATAAAAAGGGTTACTTCAGGTAATTCGCCTAACTCATATACTTCTTTTATTCTTCCTTTAAAAATGCGTTTCAGCTTTATTAAGACAAATAAAACTATACCATATCCCAAATAAGAATAAAAGACAATAAAGACCAGAATCCAGAAGCAGATTTTTAATGTAAACATAATTTATAAATTTATAATCAATTTAAACCTTTTCCCATTTATTAGTTTCAAAATTATATCTTTTAACTACCCTAGCTGGATTTCCAACAGCAATGCAATAAGGGGGAAGACTTTGAGAAACAACACTTCCAGCCCCTACTTGTGTGCCTTTTCCAATAGTAACACCGGCTGTTACGACTGAGTTAGAGCCAATAAACACATCTTCTTCAAGTACAACGCCCTCTCCTCTAATGTCTAGTGGTTGTTTTCGGGAGTTTTTCGAACCATCCTGAAATCCATGATTAAAACCTGCGATAAATGCATGCTGGCCAGTATATGCTCCATCACCCATTTTTACAGGACCAATTATAACAGTTCCAATTCCAATAATTGTATTACTACCTATAGTAACATCGCCAGCGCCATTGTTAATTACTGTATAATCCTCAATTATAGTATTAGCCCCTATATCAAAATGATGATATGGAAAAACATCTAAACGCGCACGAAACCCAACCTTACACTTATTTCCCCTTTTATGAAAGAATCGATTGAGAATCCATTTAACCCATATACGTGGTCTTGGATGAGTCTTAGAAACAATTAGCCATAATGTAAGCTCTCTTAATCGGGGATTTTTTTTAATCTTTTCGATTACACTCATAATTGGTGATTTTTATAAGTTCTTGTTTAAGTTTTCTACTTTTTGTATAGCGTTATAAATCTCTTCTACGCTATTCTTCCAGGTATGATTTAAAGCAAATATTTTCCTGGATTCAGCTTTTTCTTTTGAATTTTCAGAAATAGCCTTTTCAATTTCTAATAAAAATTCTTCTTTTGAATCTGCTAAATAGCAAAAATCAGAAAATACCTCCATGGCATTAGTTTTCCTGACTACAACTGGTTTCCCCATTGCCAGATATTCATCTATTTTTCGAGGATAGTTGCCAATAGTTTCCGGTGAAAGTATTTGAGGATTAATGGCAACATCAAAATGTTTAAGATAAGATGCAAGTTCTGTTTGTATTTTTTTTCCTAAAAAATGTATGTTTTTCATATTATGTAAATCAGATTTTGCAAAGTTTTCATCTTCTGGGCCAATTAAAACAATGTTCCACTCAGATTTTTGTTTTGCAATATATCTTATCCAGTTAATATCTAACCGAAGACTCCAAATAGCCCCAATATAACCTATAATAGGGGATGAAATAGCCGAAAGGTCTTTTGGGATTTCAAATGTTTTCGTATCGTCATATA
Organism: Bacteroidota bacterium; assembly: GCA_013390605.1. Classification (GTDB taxonomy): domain Bacteria; phylum Bacteroidota; class Bacteroidia; order Bacteroidales; family Cfx3-03; genus Cfx3-03. The sequence continues at coordinate 1,979,986 of JACAUB010000001.1, forward strand.
GCTCAAAATCACATCCCTGACCGACATAATATGAATGAGGGTTTTGTTTTAATCCTATATCCCTTAACATCGTTGAATTTGCAACAACAACATCAACATTATGCATTAACTGAGATTGAATCCTATCACCATGAAGTCGCCAATATTTTACGGAAACCATATTATCCCGAAGATAAAAAGCATAAATTGAAGGCTTTAAAAGCTCTTTCAAATAAAAACTTCTATAAATATCGTTATCATTAAAAAGAATAAAATTGTTAAAAGCCAATTTTTTTATTGATTTTTGAATTTGCTTTGCAAATCGCCGATTATTTATTTTATTCATTAAATCAAAAAAACAATTTGGTTTCAGTTGACTAATCGACTCTTGCATGCATTTAGGTGTAAGTACCCATAGATTATCATTTATCTTTTCAAGATCTTCAATTTCTCCATTTAAAACCTGAATTCTTCTTTTAATTGAAGGATTATTTTTTTCTCTTATTGCTGTTAACCTATTTAACGGATAATTTACATACAGCACTCTGTTATTTTTTGCAAATTCTTGTGCAATATTTACACAATTACTTCCTAATTCTAATTCCCATGGTTGAAGCCCTGTAATTATAATATCTCTGTTTGTAATCATTTTGATTGTCTTTTTATTTGCACACAAGAATTTCACGATAAAGATTAAGTATTTCCACAGACATTTTATTCCATGAAAATTTTGCAGCTTGTTTAAATCCAGCTTCTCTTAATTTTAGTCTTAACTTTTCATTACTTAGTAAATCTTCCATAGCTGATAGTATATCATTATAATTATATGGATCAATAAGATAAGCTGCATCACCAGAAACTTCTGGCATTGAAGAAGTATTAGATGTAATTACAGGAACACCGCATGCCATTGCTTCTAGCATTGGAATCCCAAAACTTTCTCGTAATGAGGGATATAAGAAGAGATCACACTGGTTATAAATAGCTGGCAAATCAGTATTTGCAACATAGCCTGTTAAATATATATTTTCGATTAATTCTGGCGCTCTAATCTCATTAAGAAGATCACTGAGTGCTGTTTTTTCATAATCAAGCATAACCAACTTATGGGTAGTACCATGCTTTTTAACAAAATAAGAATATGCTTTTAAAACGCCAATAGTATTCTTTTTTGGATCGGTATTACCAAGAAAAAAAAAGAAATTATCTGGAAGATTATACTGTTTTTTTACTTTAGAAAGTACATTATCATCATATATTGGTTTGAAATAATCGTTAACCCCATTGTAAATAGCAACTATATGACCATTATCAGGCCATCCGAAAAAGTTTCGTATTCTTTCTTTTTCAAAATTAGATACTGTTATTATTTTTTTACTATTCTTCAGTGCAGGAGGTACTAATAGTCGACGATATAAATTTCCAAAGCGTTGATACATTGAAAAACCTTTTCTAAACAAACTCCAACTTTCCAGATAAATAATATCATGTAATGTGATTATCAAAGGAATATCGCAAAATATTGGTGCCGTATTACTTGTACAATGGAGTAATTGGCACCCATATTTTTTTGCTGCTTTAGGTAAATATATTTGCTCCCATATAGGATAAGATCCGCCATCAATTTCTATAATATGAAAATTATCAGTTTCTTGTAAACAGATATTATCTTTATCTGGTTTAATAAAAATATAATATTCATTTTCTTTATCAATGGTTTGAAGATTTCGGATCAGTTCGAGAGCAACCATATCCATACCATGTTTTTTAGGCCTAAAAAGGCGTTGTCCTTCAATTCCAATCTTCATATCTCAATTTTTTAATTTTTCTGTTTTTTGTTTTCATGAACAGTGTGAATAAATTCACGATTAGCATTTTTAGATTTCAATAATGAAATAATCATCCAAAAATAGCCTCTAGGTAGATCAAAAATTACCTTTAAGGTTCTCAGATTATAGAACGAAAAAGGAATCGAAAATAGAAAGACCAAATATGTAAGTATTAATACAGATAACCATCCATGAACATTTCCAACCTTAAATACAAAAATAAAAATATTTATCAACGTTATTGTTCCCAATAGAAGTATTCGAGGAGGAAGCAAAAATTGAAATGCCTTATTAAAATATTCAATGTTCCCTTTCGTGATCAAATATATAAAGGACGGAATAATATCGCTTTTAAAATAGAAAAATTGAGCAGCCAACCAACGGCGACGTTGATTCGTAAACCTAGATGCATTTTGAACTTTTTCATCCAAAACAATAGCGTCATTTAAATATTCTATTTTAATTTTTTCTTTAGCAATTTTTAATTCTAACTCTTTATCAAACCCTCCAATAGCTTCAACTCCATCCATAAGTTGTTTAAAAAGTTGAAAATCAAATCCCATAGCAGATCCAATTAGCGCAGAAGACAGTCCGACTGCTCGATGTCCTTGTCTGAATATATGATTATTTATTTCTTCACTAATCGCGTCCATTAATGCAAAGTTCGTATCTGTATTTTTTGCAATTCTATGTCCTTGAATTACTTTATAGCCATTAGCAAAACTGTTATTCATTCTACTAAGAAAATCAGGAGCCATTATATTATCGGCATCTAAAATTATGACTACATTAAAATCATCACCTGAGCTTTCTAACGCAGAACGGATAGCTTTAGATTTTGTACTTGACGCAAAACTAACTTCCACAATATCTATTGATTTTTTTTTAAGCAATTTCAGGGTTTCTTGTAATAGTGAATCTGCTATTACTTTTATATGATAAAGTGAGGCAGGATATTCTTGCTTTAAGGCATCTTCAACAACTTCATCAATAACAAGATCTTCTTTAAATGCTGGAATGAGTACTAAAATATTACGATAAAAATCACTTTTTTTATATTTGCTCTTCTTTCTTAATAAACCGACAATAGAAAAGAAAAAAAGATATAATACGGAAATCATAAAATATCCGAGTAAAATCCATTCTAATATATAAAGTATTGATGTTACGATCTTCATTTTAGTAAAGGTAAAAATTATTATTTATTTTTGTTTTCATTAAAAGAATGTGTAGTATGAACAAACCCTTTTTTCGCATTGTTGATTCTGAAAAGTGAAATAAGCATAAGAAAAAAGCTTAAAGGAAGATATATTACAGAAGCAACTGTTTTAAATGTAAATAGTTTTTTGGGTATGGAGATAACTAATGAAAAAAGACATCCTGCTAATAAAATACCCCAAGATATAGTCCAGAATGTATTATTAAAAAGAATTGAAAAAATATTCAGTACTACTAAAAAGCCAAGCATAAGAATCCTCGGCGGTAATAGATGTTGTATAATTTTATCAAAAAAATCGATATTCCCTTTAAATAATTCATGAAATCCTTCCCAAAGATATTTAGTTGCATAATTTAATTGATTTGCAATCCAGCGTGTTCTTTGGTTTATAAAAACAGTACTTTTTGAAACTTTCTCATCATATACTAAAGCATCATCAAGATATTCAATTCTGATTTTGTTTTTTAGTAACTTGTGTTCTAGCTCTTTATCTTCCCCAAAAGATTCAATTTGCGACATGAAGCGTTTGTATATTTTATAATCGAACCCCATTCCTGAACCGATTAAAGCAGCTGATAGCCCAAGAACTCTGTGTCCTGATCTAAATATATGATTATTGATTTCTTCGCTTAATGAGTCGAGAACAGCAAAATGGTTATTCATGTTTTTTGCAAGTCGATGACCTTGTACTGCAATATAACCTGCATTAAAAGAAGCATTCATTTTTTCCAGGAAGTCATTTGCCATTACATTATCCGCATCAAGTACAATAGCAATATCATAAATTTCATGAAGAGATTCCATTGTCTTATTTAATGATTTTGCTTTCGAACTCTTTTCAAAGCTAACTTCATTAACTAAAATAGGTAATTCTTTTAGTTTTTCAAGCGTCTCAGCTTTAAATGTGTCAGCAATAATGATAATATCGAATAAATCAGGTGGATAGTTTTGATTTAAGGCTTGTCTGGCAACCTCTATAATTACATTATCTTCTTTATATCCAGGTATAAATACAGCAATTTTTCTATAATTTCCATTATTAAGATATTTTATTTTTTTTCTAAATAGTCCCGCTATTGCAAAGACTAATAGATAGATTACGCCTAGACCAAAGAGCGTAAACAATAAAATTTGAATAACTGAAATAAACACAAGCATATTTTTATATTTAAAGCATTGGATTTTCGTGAATTTCTTTATTGAAGAGATTAGTTAAATGCCATCCAATTGCCTTATAATAAGCATGGAATAATTTAAATTTTCCCTTTAATAAATATACAAAAGCATTCTTAGGAATTGCAACAAAAAATTGAAAAAGAATTGCTAAATAAAAAGTTTTTCCTTCCATATTTCTTCGCATAAAAATCAGCCTGTTTCGATTAAGATAATAAATTTTCACTACACTCATTCTACCTGTAGAAATACTCTCTCTGTGATATACTAGTGAATTACTAATATACCATATTGAGTATCCTGATTTTTTTATTCGTTCACACCAATCGGCTTCTTCATAGTAAAGAAAGAAAATATACGACATCATTCCTACTTTTTTTATAACCTCCATTGAAACAAGCATTGCAGCTCCATGTGCAAATGGGGTAAGTCTGTCTTTATCATACTGTCCTTTATCAACCTGATTAAAACCAATTGAAAAATTCCGAACGGTATAAGGATTCATTTCAGTATAACCTGCATATTGAATTGTATTTGGCGTGTGATAAAAACGTAATTTGGGACTTACGGCACCTATTGTTGGATCTGACTCCATTTTCTCAACTAGCGGTTCCAAAAAATCAGGTGTAACAACTGTATCATTATTGAGTAATAATACGTAAGCCCCTCTAGCTTTCATTATTCCAAAATTATTTCCTGCTGCAAATCCATAATTTATTGGATTTTTAATTAAATCTATGGCTGGAAATCTATGTTTAATAATATCTGGGTTATCATCTGGAGAAGCATTATCAACTACCAGAACCTCAATATTTGGATAGTTAATTTTATTTAATGATTCTATCATTGAACATGTCACTTCTGATTGGTTATAGTTTACTGTAACTATTGAAACCAATGGATAATAACGACGTCTGGCCTGATGTTGCATATTTCAAATATAGAATCAGGCTCTAAGATAGTAAATAAAAGCTAAAAAGTAAAATATAAAGATTAAAGAGCAGGATTTTTATGAACAATAGCTGAAGTTGCATTTTTAATATGCCATCCCAATGCTTTTCTATATGCCTCCAAAAGATCATATTGGCCTTTAATAATATATGATGACATGTTTTTAGGAATAGCAACAAAAATCTGATAAATAATACCTAATAATTTATTAACACCAAAAGTGTTCCGGCGCATATATAATAGCCTACCACGATTTAAGTAGTATGTTTTTAAAGGACTCATCCTTCCTGTAGTAATTGAATCTTTATGGAATACAAGAGAATTATGAACATACCAAATTTCAAAACCAGCTCTTCTGATTCGAGACATCCAATCCATTTCTTCATAATAGAGAAAAAATATATCGGCCATCAATCCAACCTTATTAATAACATCACGCGAAACAAGCATTGCGGCCCCAAATGCAAAATCTGTTAAAAGATCTTTTTCATATTGTCCATTATCAACTTCTTGATATCCAATAGCATGTTGTCGAATTGTAATAGGACTCATAGGTTCAAAACCCGCATATTGTATTAATTCAGGACGATAATAATATCTTATTTTGGGACTGACAGCTCCAATTCTATTATTAGATTTGAATTTCAATATTAGGGGTTCCAGAAAACCACATTCAACTTCAGTATCATTGTTAATTAGTAAAAAATAATCTCCTCTAGCTGCTCTTATTGCAAGATTGTTTCCGCCAGCAAACCCTAAATTTTGTTTGCTTTTTATTAGGTTTATTTCCGGATATTTAAGTTTAATTACATCAGCTTCTTTATTAGGAGAGTCATTATCTACTACATAAATTTCTATATTTGAGTATGTTATTTTACGTAATGATTCCAATAGCTGGCATGTAACATCAGTTTGGTTGTAATTAACTGTTATTATTGATACTAGAGGTAGATTGTTATTGACCATCGCAAATAGTTTTTAATAATAAAGAATTCCCTGCTATAAATCCCGTATTTTTAAGTTCCGGCTTATTATAAAGGAATGGTTTTCCGTCATTTGTAATCATAGACTTTCCCGCAAATCGTATTATAGCATCTCCGGCAGCCGTATCCCATTCATTGGTGTAGTTCCCACGTCCATACAAATGAATGGAATTATCAGCTAAAAAACAAAATTTTACTGAACTTCCTGCAGTACAGATTTCAATCTCATTGAAAATAGTTCTACATTTTTCAATTAATTGTTCTGTATAAGCATCTAAATGAGATCTACTTACACCTATCTTTAGCTTTCCTGTACAGGGCTCATCCAATAATAATGTAGCATTTGAGATGATCTGATCAGCAGATAAATTTACAGAATTAATAAAGTATTTTCTAGCACCAGTTTCATTTGAAGCAAAATATAACATCCTTGTAACTGGAATATAAACAACTCCCAAAATAGGTATCTTATTCTCAATAAGTGCAATATTGACAGTGAACTCTCCATTTTTATTTACAAACTCTTTTGTCCCATCTAGTGGATCAACAAGCCAAAATGTTTTCCAATATTTTCTTTTTTGATATGACTCAATTTTACCTTCTTCGCTAATAATAGGTAAATTGAAAATAGATAATTTTTGAGCTATATAATTATCAGCAAGTTTATCAGCCTCCGTTACAGGTGATGTATCTTCTTTAATATTGACAATAAAATTGCTGTTGTAAATCTTCATTATTATTTCACCTGCTTCCAGTGAAGATATAATTGCAGTTTTTAATAAATCCAATATCATAAGCTATTTTCGATAATTTTTCACAAAAAGGTATAAAACAAATGGATAATAAAAAAATACATGCTATATATCAATAAAAAAAATCATAAAGATAACCAAATAAAGAATTGTTAGATTCCAATTTTTTTTGACTCTTTTTTAATCAGCAAAAATTCATCATCTAATTGTTGTCCCATAAACACGTATGCCATTGATATATATATAATAATCCCTGACGGAAGCTGGCCAAATACTCCATTTCCATAGGATGCTGCCATCATACCTACAATCCCACATACAAAGCCACTAAGAATTCCAAATAGTTCGGGATCGCGTATTCTAAACATTAAAATATATGATCCTTTTAAAACAATATAAAAAGTGATAGCTAAATGTAATATCAAACCAACAATTCCTTGTTCGGCCCAAATCTGAACATACCAACTATCAGTAGCTATCTGAGCTAGGAATCCTTGCGGTGAAAATCTTTTTCCCCAATCACCTGCAGCACCAATACCACCTCCAAATGGTTTATCGGCAAGATATACACTTAATAATTCCCGATTCTTTAAGCGAACTTGATAAGAAGCATCATCTTCAGGATTAAAAGCAGTTCGCATTCGTCGAATAAATTGATTGCTTTCTCCAATAGAAGTGAATTTAAAAAAACTATAAACTGTAAATAGGATAAAGCTACCAATGATAATAACAAAAAGGTTTTTCCTGTGAATTAGATATAAAGCTAAAGCAGCACCGGGCACAATAATTGCACCACGAGTACCTGATACCATCATGCCATAATATCCTGCTATTGCAACAAATAAAAAGAAAATCTTTTTTTTCCAATCTTTAAAATGCATGAACATGATAGTTCCAAATGCTCCTGCGTGAGCTTGAGCGGCTCCAAATTGTCCTGCATCAGAATAGATCCCCCATGCACGTAATTCACCGTTAATTAAGTGAGTTATTGCACCTCCTGAATCAAGCCAGACTTGTTCGTAGGAGTCTGGACCAAAACTCATTTGTTGGAAAGCTTTTAAGCTACATATAATGGAAAAAATGCCCCAGATGTATAGAAACCCCATTAAATTTTTAACCTTATAAAAGATGAGATAAACAAGCGGGATCGCTAACAACATGTATAATGACATACCACGCATAGCATAAAACCAGGCAGTTCTACTTAGTGCATATGGGTTCGCAATTTCACCGACAGAATAAAGAAACCATATTAATGATACTAATACTAAGTCGTTCTTAAATGGCTTTATGCAATCAATATTTAGTTTTTCATTAAAATATCTAAAAAAAATTGCTACATAAGTTAGTACTAAAAAAAAGTCAATACCTAGTCCTAAGGGCACATTTGTAATATATCTTGTTAAACCAATGGCAATAAAAGCAAAAACTAATACTGTATATAATCCTACTTTTGGATAATAGAAGAAACGATTAAAATAGATTAACATAGGAGGGAGGCTCAATAAAACTAGAGCTGACATTATTCCGCCAGTTGCTATTATATACCCTAATAGCACTGCCGTAAAAATCAACAATACAACGACAAATGGATCGTTTAATTTATATGATCCAGGTTTATTAGCCAAAATGCTCATTAACAAAAAATTATTTCTTTAGATTCAAAGAACTGAATAACTCTCCATATGACTCAATTCCTTTTGTAAAGATATCATTAAACCTTATTGGAACATCACGTTTCACAAAGTGAAAACCGATTATTATTCCAATAATAGTCATAATAATAGTTGCGCCAGCTACCATCATTAATTGGTGAATCATTGATACCCCAGGATAAAAAATCGGAATAACAAATACAGCAATGCAATCTCCTATTATGTTAGCGACAACCATAAATATCACTTTGAAAAAATTCTGTCTGGGCTTATTTATACTGTCTAATGTTACACCTGTAAAACGATCTAAAGGGAGCAACAAACCATAAATAACAAACATTTGATATACGGGGCCTAATCCTATATAGCCCTTTCCTCCAAGAAAATAGACAAAGAAGTCTGCAAATATAAATGCTAAAATAGCAAATCCCAAAAACATATATGTTAATACGCCTGTGTAACTATAAAAAATCCTTGCTACTTCTTTAACATCATTTTTTATACTTGCTTTTGACATTTTAGGATATGCTGTAGCTAAAAAACTTCTTAGCGGAACTTCTAATAACTCTGTTAATTTTAATGGAACACTAAAATATGCAACTCCCGTAGGACCTAAAAATGGACTTAAACTGATAATAAAGGTATCTGCACTTTTCAATAAATTGCTACCTAGTAAAGTCCCCATTGTATATTTACCAAAATCGATTAACTTTTGAGTCATCAACTTATTTGATTTACTCAAATATTTTAGACCGTCCCATTTTAGAATAATAGTAAATAATGATGTAAAAATATTAATAATAAGATAGAAATAGAGAATAGGCATTAACCCAAAATGGAGATAGAAATAATTTACAAGAAGAAATAAAACAAAACCACCACTAGAGATTGTTCTGATAAATAGTATTTTTCCGAATTTTTGATCGGCCTGAAGTACGGTGATAGCATTATTAAAAGGTAAGTTCATGATAGCTAAGACAGGATACCACATAAAAAAAAGGCCCCAACCTGATTTATCAAAATGATGACCAAAAATTAAATTTGATATAACAATAATAATAGAAAGAACAACTGTTATATTAAGTCCTATTAGCCAATTAGAACCAATTAGACTTTCTCTCTCTTCTCCTTCTGCTCCTGATAAAAAACGAATTAGGGCAGTGCTAGTCAATCCTGAACGAAACATTTCAATCATATTTCCAGCTGTAATGAATAGGACCCAAATTCCAAATTCATGATTTCCCAACGATCTTGTAAGAATAAAAAAACTCAATAAGCCCCAAAATGACAAAGACATATTTCCGGCCAAAGAAAGTGTATTGTCATTTTGAATTAGTTTTTTTAGATTTAGCATTTGGTTCGTTTATTTATTTAATTTGAAGTTTACACTTGTATAAAAAATACGTCTTTGTAAAAGAATATTACATAAACAGTTATAAAATTGTTTATGTTATATGATTGAAGAATTATGATTTCTTTTTTAGATAATCTAGTTTTAATGAAGATTAGAAAAGTTACTCTTTAAATTTAACCTGAATCCTAAAAGGTGCGGTTAGCCATCTGAAAATACCGCTCTGGCCTTTTTTTATTTTTTTAAAATCCATTACAATATCTTCAAGAGCAAATAATTCAGCATTATTTAAAACAACCAAAGGATCGTGTTTTAAAACTAATTTTAAATTTCCAAGAGCCTTAATATCAGATTTCCGCCAATAATCTGTAGCGTTTACAAACAGAATACCAATATCAACAGAATTCATTAAGTTTATAGGATAGGCATGATGAACAATAGAAGGTAATTCTAGAAGAATATAATCATATATATAATTATCTTGTCTTAAATTACGCTCACCTAATAACTGTCCAATACTTTCAGTTTCAATAAAATTATTATTAATAGCGTACGTATAATTAATATTGTAATCATCATTATTTGAAAAATAGTCATCAAATGTATAATTCATATAAAGCACACGTTCATTCGTAGATCGCAATCTATCGACCAAGTTATTAGCAATGGTTGATTTTCCTGTTTCTGGATTTGTGCTGAAGAACATTAATATTAACGGCTTTTTCTTATCTTCAGGTTTCATCAAAGAAATTTTTAATTTGATATTCTGTAATAACAAATCGGTGAAACGTTGAGTAATAGCATGAAGGTCCGCTTTTTTATAACTAGAAATATATCTTGGAAAAGCACTAGCTAATTTTAAACCCGTAAGTCTTTCAGCACGTTCAGGTGTTTTAATAGTCGAATCAAAATATTCCAGTAAAATAATAATAAAAGCAACCAGAAATAATCCAAGTAATGCAGCTGCAAGTATTAATAATTTTCTTTTTGAAGCAAGAGGCATTATTGGATAATTCGGATCATCAACTAATTTCATATTACTCGACATTTCAAGATTTTGTTGACGCATCATAGCCTGATTCAAGGCGCGCTTCATTTCAATATATGACTGTTCTGCAACATTAATCTGACGTTCATAACGTTTTGTCATTGCTCCTAATGGAGCAAAAATTTGGTATGTTTTTAAAAATTCAGCTTTTCTACCATTAAGAACATTTATAGATGCTTTTGAATCTTCATATACTAAAACATTTTTGAGCCAATTTTCTAAGATTTGAGCAATAGGTACGCCTTCTGTAGTGTGCCCATATAGATAAAGTTCATTAACTGTCAGTTTAATATCATCTTTTAATTTCGTAATCTTTGAATTAATATCTTGCATTTTTTGAGCCTGATAGGGATCGTAGCCCTGAGAAACTTTGTTTATTTCAAGCTTTTCCGATAAGCTGGCCAAATCATTACGTTTTGACATTATTTTATTGCTTTTCAGGAATATGCTATCTTTTTTAGCTAATTTACCTTCCAGGCTTCTTAGGGTTGCTGCAGCACCTTGCATTGTCATTGATTTATCTTGGATACTTCTATCTAAAGCATCTTTTTCTAACGAAATAGATTTTGATTGTTCATAATAGTTAATGATATTATTATTTTGATTGAGCCTCAATAATCTGTTTTCTTGTTCGTTCAATCTTGATTCAGCAATAGCAACCTGTTCTCTAAAATACCTAACGACATCATCTGTTTGATTTTCTTTAAGATCTTTGTATTGACGAATAAATACTTCGGTAAGTATTGCCAACGTATTTTGGGCAATACCAGGGTCATCACATTTATAGGTTACTTTAATAAGATCTGAACTTTGGATTCGATTTGTACTTAATTGTCCTGTTATAGAATTGATTGCATAATGAGGATGCGTAAAATTTAGTAATTGATAAATAAAATTATAATTATCTTTATGATAGTAATTCGTTAGATTTTGAACTGTCTTTTCATAATCAGTCGAACTTATTCTATCAGGAAGAATAATACGTTGAATACGTTGAGATGTGGGACTATTTTTATCAGAAGTAATCACCTGAGTATTAGTGGGTGATTCTGGTTCTGAATTTTTCCCAATGGTTAAAACATCACCTGGTGAAACCTTTGCATCAATTAATGAATTAAGAACTTTTAAGTTGTCGACTGTCGTGTTATACTTGGCTGCTATTGATTGCAAATCTTCATTTGCGATTACTGTATGATATATACTCCCATCTAGTCCTCCTTTTTTGCAGATAAGTTTCATTCCTGGCTGAATCTCTTTATTTTGAAGTTCATTCATTCCCATTAACTCATCTACAGTTAGGCTGTATCTTGAAGCAATAGCTTCAATGTTTTCACCCTCTGCGACGATATGATATACTGATTCGTTCTTTATACTATCTTCTTTTAACTTTGCAATAGAAGGAGATGAATTTTCAGACGCGGTGGAGCTAGTTGTTCCTTTGTTCTTGTTTAATTTGCCTGTTAATTCCTGGATTTTATATTCTAGATTCTTTATTTGTTCCATGCGCTCTCTTTCTGCGCCACTTTTATTATATTTTACAACTAAATCTTTTATCTCTTTAGGAATTAATTCTTGAAGTGCATCATAATTCTTTTTATTAATATATTTATCATCATACGTTTCAAGCATTAAATGCTGTGCCAATAAACGAATAGACGTTTCTTCTATAACCTTACGAGAACTTAAATAATTAACCAATTGATCAAATTGCATATTCGTCCCCATAAAGTCAACATTTGAAGTAGTTGTTGACTCGATAGTATAACCTGAAAATATACCTGTATAGATAATAGTTTCAGATTGATACGAATTATCCTGATTACGGGTAAAATACCATACAGCTAATGCCAGTACTATTGGTACGAGTATGAGCAACAGAATATGCCGCCTGAGAATTCGCAATAACTGAGCTACATCCATTATTTTAACTCGTTGATTAGATTAAATTTAATTCCAGTAGTTTCTTCTAGTAATTGATAATTCATACTAAATTCTGCTTTAAATTGTTCGAAATCATAAGCACCTCTTGTTTGAATTTCTTTTAAACGAGCATATTCTGCAACTTCAATTTCTTTATTTAGAAACTGCAAATCCGCCATTTTCATTTGTACCATTGTATAGCCTTGATATTCATTGCTGATCTTTAATTTACTTTGGGCTTGTAACATTGCATTATAATATCGGATTACGTCAAGGCGAGCTTCTCTTGCGCGTTGATCTCTAAGAGCTAACGACATTTCCATCTCTTTTTTGCTGAATTTTATTTCATTGGGTCTAGTAATATATGCACTTAATGGATAACGTACCCATAATTGTGCATCATAATTCCAACGGTATGATTTTGATAAACCACTTGTAATATTTACAGTTTGTGCGTTAATTTTATTCCAGTCATCTGTTAGCCATCTGCCCCAACCGCCATCAAGATTAAATCCAAGATATTGAGTCCAGGATTGTCGTGCACGAACTATCTCATAATAATTCCGCATAGCATGCAATCCCTCATAATTTACTTGAGCAGAATGAACAACTGCCGAATCAAGTAAGACAGACATCGGAGGAAGTACATCTTCTACATTAGCTGTAAGAGGATTAAATTTCTGAAAATTACTAGGTTGATCTACCGACTTAACCTGAGCATGTACTGTAGTGATTAAGCAAAAAATAACGATCAATACAATAGCTGAAAGTATACTGCAATTTTCTTTTGAGATCTTTACCATGGTTAAAATGCTTCTTTCCTTACATAAATAAGGATTTGAACAATAATACAATAACTTTATTTACGAAAATAATAAAAATATAACCTCAAATCAATGATTCAAAATATTTTTATCAAATAGTTATTAACAATGAAATTTTGTATTAAATATTCATTATCAAACGTTTTCCTTTTGAAATAATGCAGGAATCGTCTTTAAGATTATTAAAATATCTCCCCAGAAAGAATTATTTCTCGCATATTGATTATCTAATTTCTTTCTTTCTTCTTCTGACATAGAACTTTTACCACGCTTATTCACTTGCCAAAGTCCAGTTATACCCGCTGGGCCAATAAACCGTTCACCCCACTCATCCGATGTTAACATTTCTGCTTCGTAAAGTGGTAACGGCCTATTTCCTACAATTGACATATCCCCTTTAAATACATTAATCAATTGTGGGAGTTCGTCTATCGAAGTATTTCGAAGAAAACGACCAACTTTTGTAACTCGAGGATCATCTTTTATTTTTATAAATGATGTTTTATTAAGCTCTTTTTTTGTCTCTAAATATTTTCGTTCACAAATTCGAATACCTTCAATAAATAAAATAGGAGAGCAAGGACGTCCTAAACCTTCACAAATAGGACAAATCGTATCAACTTCAGTTAATTCTGGTTCAGTATCATTTTCATCAACATATTGATTTAAATGCATTAATTCTTTTAGTTTAGCATCAGCACCAGTATACATTGAACGAAATTTATAAAAGTTGAATACTTTATATCCAGTACCCACCCTTTTTGAAATATAAAATATGGGGCCTTTCGATTCAATCCGAATCATGATAGCTGTAGCAATCAAAATTGGTGAAATAAAAATCAATGCCACACTTGCTACAAATATGTCAAATGACCGCTTTGCTATTGGTATTTTATAATCAGACGACTTGGTATTGTTTTCAACTTTTCCTTCATAGTTCAATTTATACCAATAGAGAAAATCAATTCTGGTTTTTATTTGCTCTAAATCAATTGGAACAGTAATAAAATCATCAACCCGCTCAGTAAGCGCAGCTAATCTATTTACAGGATCTTCCTTATGGCTAATTACAATAAATGGTTGTTTCTGAATAATATTTTTTGAGTTAAACAGGGCATGTATCTCAAAAGCATTTACACCTGGAGTATACATTTCACAAAAAACAGCATCAATTTCTTTTTTAGCAGAACTTAACCAACGAACAGCCGAAAGACTATTCTCTTTAACTTCAACCGAAAAGAAAGTACTATCAGAAAGTAGCTTGATGATTGAAACATCACCACCAATGTACAAAATATTAAATTGATTTTTATGAGTAATCTCCATGAATTAGATTTTAGAGATTATTTCCGAGATAACAATAATTCAATTCGAATAGCTAACTCCTCTGGATTAAATGGCTTAACCATATAATCATTAGCACCAAGTTTTAGACATTTCACCTTTTCCGCGCTACTTTCTATTCCAGAAAGCATAATTAACGGAATATCTTTGAAGAAGCCACTTGATCTAACTTGTTTCACAAATTCATATCCATCAAGGTTAGGCATTTGAATATCAGCAACAATTAAATCTGGCATATTTCCTTCTTGAAGCCAAGATAATCCTTCCATACCATCATTCTTTGATGTAACTTCATAGTCTTTGAGAAAATTTTCAAGCAAGACCCTGATGGTTCGTTCATCATCAATTACAAGTATCTTTTTCTTCATAGGTGAAATGCCAGTAATTTAGGTACAATAAATTTTTCCGAGTGCAAATATAAGCATTAATAAATGTTTCGCAAGTATAGCTTTATCATGATAGGCTTTTAAACGATATCTTTTGATTGTTAAATGCAGCACCGAAAACTTAACGGAATAAATTTACAATTGTTTATAACAATAAACTATATTTCTCGAAAAAATAATTAACATTATTTGATTTTTTACAAACATATTCATATTATTTTTCATAAATACGAATGTGTTTGATTTTCAATGTTTTGTTTCGCTAATCATTTTTTGATATCCAAACATTTCATCCCGTAATCTTGCTGCTTCAATAAAATCAAGTTCTTTTACTGCCTTTTCCATCGCTTTTCTTGATTGATTTATGAGCTTCTGAAGCTGTTCTTTATTCATATAATGGACAATTGGATCAGCAGCGACATCCATTTCTTCATTTTCAATATAAGCAACCGGAGCTTTGGCTTTAGAATCGGCTACTGATGTTTGTCCCAATATACTTTCTTTGCTTCTGATTATTTGACGAGGAATGATCCCAAACTTTTCATTGTATGACGTTTGTTTAATTCTTCTTCTATTTGTCTCATCAATAGTTCGTTGCATACTTTGAGTTATTACGTCTGCATACATTATAACTTTGCTATTTACATTTCGGGCTGCTCTTCCTGCTGTTTGTGTCAACGATCGTTCAGATCTCAAAAATCCCTCTTTATCAGCATCTAAAATAGCAACCAACGATACTTCAGGTAAATCAAGTCCCTCTCTTAATAAATTGACTCCTATTAAAACATCATAAATTCCCAGTCTTAAGTCACGTAATATCTCAACACGTTCCAGGGTATCAACGTCGCTATGTATATAACGACAATTTATTCCTAGACGCGAAAAATAACTACTGAGTTCTTCGGCCATTCGTTTTGTAAGAGTAGTTACTAATATTCGTTCATTTCTTTTAATCGTAATATCAATTTCTTCTAATAAATCATCTATTTGGTTTTCGATAGGGCGAACAACAATGATCGGATCTAGCAATCCTGTAGGTCGGATCAACTGTTCAACTACAACTCCTTCACTTTGTTGCAATTCATATTCGGCAGGAGTGGCACTTACATAAATGATTTGGTTAAACATTGTTTCAAATTCAGGAAACTTAAGTGGTCGATTATCCATTGCTGAGGGTAGCCGAAAACCGTACTCTACCAATGTTTGTTTACGCGAACGATCGCCTCCATACATAGCCCTAATCTGAGGAATGGTAACATGACTTTCATCTATCACCATTAAAAAATCCTTTGGAAAATAATCAATCAAGCAAAATGGTCTGGAACCAGTTGAACGCCCATCAAAATAGCGCGAATAATTTTCAATGCCAGAACAGTATCCAAGTTCTCTCATCATTTCCAAATCATAACTAACTCGATCTTCTAAACGTCTGGCTTCTTCGTGCTTCCCTATTTCATTGAAATAATCTACCTGTTTTACCATATCATCCTGAATGGCTACGAGCGAATGTTTCATTTTTTCCTTCGAAGTAACAAAAATATTCGCCGGATATATCGAGACATTTTCAAGTACTTCAATTCTAAGTCCATCAGTTACATTAAATGATTCGATAGTATCAATTTCATCACCCCAAAAGACAATTCTATAACCAATATCAGCATAGGCCGGAAATACTTCAACGGTATCGCCACGAACTCGAAATTGTCCATGTGTAAGCTCTAATTCTGTACGGGCATATAATCCATCGACAAGGCCATATAATAATTGATTTCTTGATATTATTTGACCCGCTTTTAATCTGATAACATTATTATTAAAATCTTCTGGATTTCCAATACCATAAATACATGATACCGAAGCAACAACAATGACATCGTTTCTTCCGGATAACAAAGCACTACTTGTACTCAGTCGTAATTTCTCAATTTCCTCATTAATTGATAAATCTTTTTCGATATACGTATTTGTTGATGGAATAAAGGCTTCAGGTTGATAATAATCATAATATGAGACAAAATATTCGACTTTATTATCGGGAAAGAACTGCTTAAATTCACCGTAGAGTTGAGCTGCCAGGGTTTTATTATGACTGAGAATCAAGGCTGGTCTATTAATTTCTTGTATTACATTAGCTATTGTGAAAGTTTTACCTGAACCGGTTACACCCAATAATGTTTGTGCCATGTCGCCTCTTGTAAGACCTTCAACTAATTGACGAATAGCTTCTGGCTGATCACCAGTCGGTAAATATTCTGATGTAAGATTAAATTTACTCATAGGTAATTATTTTTGTAACAAGACTCCAAAGATAATCCTTATGGATTGGTCTTAAATAATCAGATTTATTTTTTTTCTTCAAAAAGGTCCTGTATCTTTTAAGAAAAAGCAAACAAATTATTATAAAAAAAGTTGACAATAAATCATGTCACTATTTTTTACATGAAATAAAAAAACAATTTTTATAAACCTTATTAATTGGATACCAACCACAAAAATTGTATTATCGTATTCAAATCTTTTTTTTCAAAATATTCATAGCCTTTTTTTGGATTTCAGATAGAAAGAAATCCGAAACTAAAAATAATATAAGTTGATCATTTAACGTTCTTGAATCATTGTAAAAGAGATCATCGTAGTATACTTTCTGTCGAATTTTAAAATTCTCTTTTCGTTTTTCTTTTCTGATTCTAACCAAAGCCTAATACAGCATTAGGAGTTGATTTGGGTTAGATTAGGATATGATTAGAGTCAGATTAGGATTAGACCATCCGCATCGATTGATTATCAGGTAAATATAAAAGTGGTTTAAGGGAATATTTAAGTTAGTTTTTCTTTATCTAAATGCAAAAAAGATGCTATCAGATAGAATTAGCCGGCTTTAAAAAAAACGGTTACCCAAAGTAAATTCGTAAATAACTATCCAGTTATCATAATAAAATTGCCGATAACTTATAACTGATAAGTTTCACACAAAAATACTTTTTTATTGGTAGATCATTAATTTATTGATTGAATAGTTTGCTT
This sequence comes from Bacteroidota bacterium, assembly GCA_013390605.1. Classification (GTDB taxonomy): domain Bacteria; phylum Bacteroidota; class Bacteroidia; order Bacteroidales; family Cfx3-03; genus Cfx3-03. The sequence continues at coordinate 1,998,424 of JACAUB010000001.1, forward strand.
TGAACTCTTCAATCAAAGAAATCGGATTATTTATTATATTATCAATAGATGTCATTCTATTTTATTTATGGATAGTTTCTTCAAATGACTGAAAAACAGCTGTCACCATATTATGATCAGAAGCTTTTGTCGGATGAATTTGAATATTAAGACTATGCAATTTTTCACTATGTAAAATATAATCGATTCTAAAAGGATATTTACTTTGATTATAGGTTTTTGCAATACCAGATCCAAACGATTTAAAAGGATCTTTCAAATTCTTTGCTATTGTATGATATGTATAAGATGCAGGCGTATCATTAAAGTCTCCACAAAGAATTACTGGATATGGCGATTCTTTAATGTTCGCAGCAATTAATCTGGCCTCGGGAGCTCTTCGCTTAAAAGCCCATCTTAATTTCCATGCTATCCTTCGTGAATTGCTTTTTATCTTACCCTCATCCATCTTGCTATACGCTGTTGGAGTGGTAAGTATAATCTTATCTTCGTCAAATAATTGATATGATTGTAAATGAATTGAAAAAACGCGTATGACTTCTGTATCACATTGTATGTCTGCATACATACCAATATATTCATCTTCAAACTTTATCCATTTTGAGTTTATGATTGGATATATAGAATAAATAGCTAAGCCCGAAGCTCCATCAGGAATGGTATAGTCAAAATAATTTCTATATTCAAAATAGGGGAGATGTAAGATTTCTTTTAACGATTTAGTACTGTATTTTCCAGTGTAAGGTAAATTAAAATCCTGAAAACAAACAACTTGAGGCTTTTCACTCTCTATAAAGTTAAATGTATGTTGATGAAATTCATTAGCCTTTTCGCCCTCGGGTACAAAAAAACCTCGCGTATTGAAAGTCATCACTTTGATTGAAGTGGAAGCTATTTTCTTTTCTGGCCTGAAACTAAAATTAAAATGATTTAAAAAAGAAGAGAAGCCTAAAAGTAAAGGTAGAATTGAAACAAACCAAAACTTTCTACGCAATAAAACCCAGATAATAGTAAAACCAATATTAACAATGAATATGGGTAAAAAAATTAAACCAAAGAAACTAAACACCCAAACTTGATCAGGAGGAATTATTGAAGCAAGAAGTGCAAAAATCAAAGCCAACACTGCTAGAATATGACAGAAAAAAAATAATCTGATTAAAAGTTCCTGAAAGTTAAATTTCTTTTTTTTAGTTGCCATTACTTTATCGTTTTCGAACTAATGTTGTTGTTATTGGAAAATGATCAGATAAATCTTCTCTTATGACATCATAATGAACTGATTGAAACAACTTCTTGCTGTGCAGTATATAATCAATTCGCAATGGAATGAATAAATTGGGATAAGTACTGCTTAATCCTGAACCTGATTCACAAAAAGAGTCATCTAATTCTTCAATTATCCGGTTATAAACAAAAGAAGCCGGAGTGTCATTGAAATCACCACATAGAATTACGGGGTAAGGAGATGCAGAAACATAAAGTTTTACCAATTCTACCTGTTCTGCTCGACGTGAAAATGCTACACCTAGTTTGGAATAAATTCGTTTGACTAATTCAAAAAGATCTTGACGTTCCGGATGTGGATTTGTCAAATCATTCATAAAAAGATAATCCTCTTGTCCAAAATGAATAGATTCAAAATGGATATTAAAGATTCTCATCGTATCATTACCTTTACAAAAGTCAGCGTATTGAAAATAATTATTTAAGCTGTTTTTAAATGTAATACGTTGTTTATTAAAAAGAGGGTACTTACAATAGATTGCCATACCCCATTCTTTTTCACCATTAAAAGTCTTGAAGTTTGCAACATAATTGTAATTCAGGCTATCAATCCTTCTTAAAGTGTCTTTTACGTCAAATCCCTTCTCTTTATTTGAATAATATTCCTGCATGCAAAGAAGATCAGGGTTTTGTTCGCTTATCATTTTGAATATTCTACTTCGCGTTTTGTATTTTTTCTCTGATTTCCATTGGTATAAATCAAATAAGCGAACATTAAATGACATAATTCGTAGGGTATCAGTATAATTAATTTTATTTTCAGTTTTCCAAAAACGAAAATGAGTGCCTATATGTCCCCAACTAAAAACAACAACTAATAGCGAACCTATCACCCATTTTCGTAATAAAAAGATCCAAAAGAAAATAAATAAGATATTTACTAGAAGAAGAGGAATATGTGCAAGACCTAAGAATGCAGGAAACCAAAAATCCGCAGGACTAATAATACCAGCCAAATCAGATAGAATTAGTGCTATAGCTGCAATAAAATTAACTATTAACACTAATTTTTCTGGAATACGAGTCCTTATTCGATTGATGTTCTTTTTTATTTCCTGCTTCACTTTTAATTTTTTGGATTCGTCTTACTCGATTTAAATAAAAGTGCTTTTTCTTCTTTAGTAAGGCTGGTATAGCCAGACTTTGAAATCTTATCTAAAATAATATCAATTTTTTCCTGTTCAATTTTTTTATTATAATTATATTGTTCATCTGTAACAGGATGTTGATTATGATAAACTTTAAATTTAGTCTTCTTCCCAAAGCTAAAAGTGTTTTTCATTTGCTGAATTATTTTACTGAGTACTCCACTTTTATTTTGTTGTTTTAAATAAAGTAATGAATAAATTGCCCCCCAAGCCATTCCTCCTAAGTGAGAAATTTCTCCACCCGCATTATCCGATTTAATCAACAAAAAATCAATTACTACAGTAAAAATCGCAATATGTTTTAGCTTTATTTTTCCAATAAATAGGAGTGTTAGTGAATAATCAGGCATTAGTGTTGCAATTGCAGCAACAACAGCCATAATAGATGCGGAAGCACCAAGAGCAAAAGAATTGCCTATGGTTACATTAAATACTGGGAACAAATTATATGCTAGAATATAAAAAAATGCTCCTGTAATACCTCCAAGAATATAAACCCAGAGCAACTGTTTTCCGTTGAGATAATCCAGAAATATTTTTCCAAACCAAAACAACCATAGCATATTAAATAAAATATGGAAAAAATCTACATGAATAAACATGTAGGTAATTAAAGACCATGGTTGTATTAATAAATGATTAAGTGATGCTGGAACAGAGAGATTCTGAACTATCTGTAGAAAAAAGATAGAATCATTGAGACCAGGGTTTGATACTAGCCATAGAATAACCCGTATAATACTTAAAACAAGCCATGCAATCGCATTTATTTCTATTAATCTTGCTAATGCCGGGTATTGATGTTTAAAACCTTTCCATCTCTCCGCAAGAGTTAAATGTGAACTGAAATTAGGTCCAAAAGTCATTTTTCCTCCTATCTGTTTTCTTCCAATATAAGATCAAGATCAAGCCAAAAATCATTCCCCCTAAGTGTGCAAAATGTGCTACGCCGCTTCCTTGATTAAAGAAACCGGAATAGAGCTCTATGCCTCCATATAAAATCACAAACCATTTCGCTTTAATTGGAATAAAGAAATATAAATAAATTACTGTATTTGGAAAAAGCATACCAAAAGCAAGTAGTATTCCAAATACTGCTCCTGACGCACCAATAACAACAGGGGCATTTAATAGCTCTGCTTTATATTGTTGCATAAATTCTACAGCAAGCTGCGTGGCTTGAATGTCGCCTTTTGATAATGTTTCATTAAATTGAGGTACAAAGGCATTAAAGTGTTGTATCATGTCTTTGTCTATCAATTTGAAATTAGGTGAGTTTCTAAAATCAGTAAAAGAAGCTAAAGATGGATGTGCCAAAAAAGCATTTATAGCATCAATAGAAGGCGAATATTGAAAATACCAAATTAAGTAATGAAAAATTGCAGCACCTATTCCGGTAAAAATATAGTAAAATAAGAATTTTTTCGATCCCCATACATTTTCTAAAAGATAACCAAACATCCATAAAGCAAACATATTAAATAGAATGTGTGTAAAGTTTGAGGGGTCGTGCATAAACATATAGGTTACAAACTGCCAAGGTTTGAAGTCGGGAGCAGACCAATAATGTAAACCTAAATAATTTACTAAATCGATATGAAAAGCATTACCAAATGCAAATGTTGCTAAATAAAAAACCCCATTTAAAATCAAGAGGTTTTTAACAACCGGAGGGAGAATACTAAATCCTTGCGGACTGTATTGAGATTGATTCATAGTTTATTAATTCATTTATTAGTATTGAAAGTCAGATATATAACAAAATATTATTACACTTAACCTAGTACAATTTATTTTTATTTAAACCGAGCCATGAGTTCCTCTTGGCTAATAATTGTTAATACAGGTTTTCCTGATGGTGATTTATCTGGAATTGAGCAAGCAAAAAGCTCATCGATTAATGATTGCATCTCTTCAGATTTTAACTTCTTACCAGATTGAATGCACATATTTCGTGCCATTGCTCTAATTAAGACAGTTCGTCTGTCAGCATGAAACTCAAGCATATTTGATTTGTAGGATTCAAGGATTCCTTCAATTAAATATCGTGGCTCTTCATTTGACAGATTGGCAGGAAGGCCTACAATTTCAAATTGATTATTCCCTATTTCAATTAAATCAAATCCTAATAAAAAAAGTTCGGATTTTAGATCTTGAATAAGTTCTGCATCAGATGCTAATAAATCAACTGTAACGGGAAATAAGAGCTGTTGTGAAGCCCCACTATGGTTCTTAATAGTGTTTTGGAGTCGCTCATATAAAATACGTTCATGCGCCAGCTGTTGGTCTATTATAAGAAGGCCTGATTTTACAGGTGTAACAATATATCGTAAATGTAGTTGAAAAATGTTTCGAATATCTAATTGTACCGATTCATGATCTGTTTCGTCTTTTTGCATCCCCTGTAAAATCAAATTTTCATCTAAAGGAATTTTTTGCTCATCAGATAATTCAGTTACAAAAGAATAGGGGAGTCCTCCGGATTGGCTTCTTTGATTATTAGAAAATTGAGATTCAGTTTGTTTAAAGGGATTATAGTTTGGATTTAAATTGATTGATGGAGCAGAAACAGGTCTATTATTTGGGAAATAGGGTATGTCAAAAGGGGCGTTATTTTCAAAATCAAGTGTGGGCGAGAGGGTGAATTTTCCAATACATTGTTTGATGGTTGATTTTAAAATAGTATAAATTATTTTACCATCCAGAAAATTTACTTCTGTTTTAGTAGGATGGATATTTATATCAATATTTGCAGGATCAACTTCAAAATTTAAAAAATAACCTGGAAAAGATCCATCCGCAATAATATCACGAAAAGATTCTTCAATTGAATGGTTAAAATAAGCGTGTTTTATAAATCTTTTATTGACAAATAGATATTGCTCTCCTTTTGTTTTTCTTGAAAACTCAGGCTTTACAATAAATCCATTTATATTTACAATATCAGTACTTTGTTCTATAGGCAAAAGACGTTCATTATATAATGAACCAAATAGATTTACAATTCGCTGTTTTAAACCTGAAGATGGTATTTGATAAACCATTTTACCATTATTAAAAAGAGAAAAGCCAACATTTGGATAAATAAGTGCAATCCGATTAAATTCATCGATGATTCTGGAGAACTCAACAGTATTCGATTTAAGGAAATTTCTTCGAGCTGGAATATTGAAAAACAGATTCTTGACACTAATACTTGTTCCAACTTCACATGCACAGGGTTCCTGTTTCTTAAATACTGCACCTTCTATTATGATATGAGTCCCTAATTCATCTGCCAGACGTTTTGTTTTTAATTCTACCTGGGCAATAGAAGCAATAGAAGCAAGAGCTTCACCCCTAAAACCTAAGGTATGAATTGAAAAAAGATCAGTAGCTTCGCGTATTTTTGATGTAGCATGACGTTCAAAACTCATTCTTGCATCTGGAACAGACATACCACAACCATTATCTATAACTTGTATTAAAGTTCGTCCAGCATCTTTTATTATAAGTTGAATATCTGTAGCCCCAGAGTCAATCGCATTTTCAAGAAGTTCTTTTACAGCAGAAGCAGGCCGTTGAACAACTTCACCGGCTGCAATTTGATTTGCAACTGAATCAGGTAATAAATGAATAATATCAGACATGAATTTGTTTATCGCTATTTATTAAAAAACTTACAAAGTATTATTTTGATCGCACATTAAAAAAAATGAAATGCTCGATGTTATAATTAATAACAAACAAGACCTTTAAATGTAAAATACAAAAATACCGAAATAATCCTTACTTACTTTGCTTACAACAAAACAAACTAATAGCTATTTTTGCATTTCAATTAGAAAAAAATGTCGTTAGAACCAAATCAACCTTTAGGAAATTTATTTGTCATTGGTGATAGAGTATTGATAAAGCCAAAGAATTTGCCTGATAAAACTAAAACAGGATTATTATTACCCCCAGGATACAAGGAAAAAGAGGTAGTTCAAACTGGTTATGTAGTAAAAACAGGTCCGGGATATCCAATCCCAATGGTTTCAGAAGAAGGTAGTGAACCTTGGAAACAAGAAGGGGATAAAGTGCGGTATATTCCGTTACAAGCACAAGAGGGCGATCTGGCTATATTTATGCAAAAGGATGCAATAGAGATCTTTTATAATGATGAAAAATACTTTATTGTTCCTCAAAACTCTATTTTGTTGTTGGAAAGAGATCCTTTTTTATAGAAAAGTCTATTGAATTTATCTTTAGAGATAAATTGTCTGGATGATACCATATTATCCCGGTATCTCTTTTAAACCAAGTCATTTGTCGTTTGGCATATCTATGTGTATTTGTTTTTATATCTCTGATAGATTGATCAATAGAGCATGTTCCGTCGATATAGTTAAATAATTCTTTATAGCCTACCGTATTTAATGCATTGTAATTTCTAAAAGGTAATAAAGAATAAACCTCTTCTAATAGACCAAGTTCTATCATACTATCTACTCGCAAGTCTATTCTATTTATCAATTCTTGACGATCGAGAGCAACACCAATCTTGACAATATTAAAAGATCTTTCTTTTTTTGAATTCAGCCTCAATTGTGAATATGGTTTTCCTGTTTGAGTTGATACCTCTAACGCTCTTTTTAATCTAGCGGGGTTTTTAAGATCAACAATTTTATAATATTCAGGATCAAGTTCGTATAATTTCTTTTGAAGAATTTCAATCCCCTCATTATTGTATAAGTCATTAAAATATTGCCTAACCTCCATATCTGTATTTGGCATATCATCTATACCAGTACAAATAGCATCAATATATAACCCACTTCCACCAACCACTACAACAAATGGATTTTGCTCGAATAACTGTGGTAAAAGAGAGATTACATCAGTTTCAAAAGATGCTATATTATATTCGTCAGTAACAGATTTATGACCAATGAAATAATGTTTTACTAATGCTAATTCACTAGAAGTAGGTGCTGCAGTTCCAATTTTCATTTCGCGATAAAACTGTCGGCTATCAGCTGAAATAATAGGACATTCTAGTTTTTGAGCGAGCAAAATACCCACAGCTGTTTTTCCAACTGCTGTGGGTCCTTCTATTACTATTAGATTATTTTTCTTTAAGAAATTATTGTTCAATACAAATAGAATTAAAAGGTTACCATTTTGTATCGTTATTAAAACCAAGAGAAGCAAGATCATCATCTATTAATTCATCTGGTTCATCATCATCCAACGTATCTGCTAATAATTCATCATCTTCTATAGTTGGAACAGAATGATCAGAAAAACGATTTGGTTGGATTAACTCGCCTGCTTGTTTAACACATATTGGATAAGTTATATTTTCATTGGCTTCAGCAATTTTAAAGAGCTCAAGATAAAATACCGTTGGATTAAGAAAATCATACTCCAACAACATTCGTTGTGCGGGATCCTCAATAAAATCTTTTATTTTGGCTTTTTCCATAATAAAAGTAGGAAGCTTTTTTTGAGGTTTACGGTATTCATCATCGTCATCGTCAATTTGTGAGTCAACTTCGGTCTCATCTTGCATATCCATTAGCGTTATCTCCTTCTTTTTACGCCATTTAGAATCGCAAATAAAAAAAGAGGCTAATTCATTACTTTGTAATTTGACGGTCTGGCGAATAATTTCATAAAGATTCAAAAATGTCTGATTCGATTTGATTTCATAATCTCTTAAAAAATCATCCTGATCATCAAGAAGCATCCTTAATTTGTAAATGTGCATTTTTCTTTCAGTTTTTTAATCCGTATTTGAACAATTAAATTAGTGTTTTTTTATAAAGAAATAAATAATTTTTCATTATTTTATTGGATTGATTCCCAGTTTTTTAGCTTCATTAATCATTAAAGAATATGCCTCGTTGTAGTCATTTTGAATAATTCCATTAAGAATAGCTTCTCTAATGGCTGTTTTGATAATTCCAACTGAACGTGAAGGAGTGAGTCCTAAAACCTTCATGATTTCTTCTCCACTGATAGGCGGTTGCCAATTTCTAATTCGATCTTTTTCTTCAATCTCTTTTAACTTTGCTCGAACCAATTCAAAATTTGATAAATATTTTTTGACTTTTACTCTGTTTTTTGATGTTATATCTGCTTCACATAGCATCATTAAGTTCTCTGTATCAACATCTGCATCAAATAATAATCGTCGTATTGCAGAGTCTGTTATACCTTCTTCACTTAAAACAATAGGACGCAAGTGGAGAAGGACGAGCTTCTGCACTAATTTCATTTTCTCATTTAGTGGTAGTCTAAAATGTTGGAAAATTTTTGGAACCATCTTTGCTCCAACAATTTCATGTCCATGAAATGTCCAGCCTTGTTTATCTTCCCATCGTTTTGTAGCAGGTTTTCCAATATCATGTAAAATGGCTGCCCAACGAATCCACAGATCGTCAGTTACTCGTGATATATTATCCAAAACCTCAAGCGTATGGAAAAAATTATCTTTATGTCCCTTACCATCTCTTGTTTCAGCACCCTTAAGTGCAATAAAATCAGGAAATATAATAGGGAACAGACCCGATTTGTCAAGTAGTTTGAATCCGATAGAGGGTTTGGAAGAAAGAATTATTTTATTTAGCTCTTCAGCTATTCTTTCCTTAGAAATAATAGAGATTCTATGTGCATTTCTAATAATAGCCTCAAATGTTTCATCTTCAATTACAAATCCAAGTTGCGAAGCAAATCGAATAGCTCTCATCATTCTTAACGGATCGTCTGAAAATGTAATATCAGGATCTAACGGTGTTTTTATGATTTGTGCTTCTAAATGTTTTATGCCTCCAAAAGGATCAATCAAAAGACCAAAGTCATTTTTGTTGAGGCTAATAGCCATAGCATTAATGGTAAAGTCACGACGATTTTGATCGTCTTTCATATTACCAGACTCTACTAATGGTTTTCTAGAATCACGACGATAACTCTCTTTTCTGGCTCCAACAAATTCAACTTGTAAATCTCCATAATGCAACATGGCTGTTCCAAAATTGTGAAAAACGCTGACATGGGTATTCTTTCCAATTTTGTTTCCAACTTTCTCGGCTAAAGATATACCACTACCAATTGTAACAACATCAATATCCATTGATTTTCGTCGAAGGAAAATATCACGAACAAAGCCACCTATCACATAAGCCTGTAAGTTTAATTCGCTTGCAGCTTCTGAGATAATCGCAAATATCGGATGTGACAGGTAATCTTTCAATTAGTTAAATTTTTCAGGTGCAAAATTACAAAAAATAGATCGAAGCCAAAAATGTATAGGGATCATCAAAACTTATTTATAAACCAAAGAAGAGGCGATTATTAGATCGCCTCTTCAGTAACATTTTGAATATTAACGCAAAACCTTTATCAACATATTTTAATTTACTCTTATTTTATGCCCCATCTGAAGTAATTTATTTTTCTTTAGCCCATTTAATTTGCAGATAGCCGTAGCTGTAGTATTAAATTTGCTAGCAATTTCAGATAAAGTATCACCTTTTTTAATTGTATAGAATTTTTTCTTTCCTTTCTTTACAGGATGATCATCTGTTGATTGTATGTCAGTATTTAATGATTCATCTCTATTTTTAAGTCTTGAATGCTTCTTTTTATCTTTCTTACTTGGTCTATCGTTTCTTACAATCAACTCATTTGACTGAGGAATATCTCCACGTTTAACCGAATGAGATTTACTAAATGTACCACGTGAAATGAATAGTGTATCACAAACCAGAGAGAATCGTTCCATATCAATTACATTTAATGGATTAAACGGTTCACCCTGAAAACGTGTTTCGAAATGAAGATGATCTGTGGTTGCACGACCTGTCCGTCCTCCTAACCCTATTAAATCACCAGCATGTACAAGTTCGTTTACATGAACTGAAATCTTTGATAAATGGCCATAAAGCGTCTCTATTCCATTAAAATGTCGTACAACAACGGCATTGCCATATCCTGAATACTTCTTTGCCATTCTGACCACACCATCAAATGCACACAAAACCTCATCACCATGATTTAGCTTAATGTCTACACCTGCATGAATTCGACGACCACGAAAACCAAATGGAGACAATAATTTTCCTTTATATGGGAATACAAAAGGATTTCCGTTGGGATTATTTAAAACAATTATAGTAGTATCATTCTTACGAGAAACATCAGTTCGTCCTGATCTAACATTTAATGTGTCCCAATGATCGTTTTTAATCAGTTCTTCCGGCATAAAAATAAAATCACCAGGAAAAAACTTTCCTTTTGAAGAATCATTTTTATGATGTGGCTCAAATTTAACTCTTTTAAAAAAATCAGAAGTATCTACTACTACAGATTGACTATAAGAAATAGTACTTAATCCTGTTAGTAACAGTAATAGTATTAAAGTTTTTCCAGAAAATGCTTCATTTATCTTCATTATTTCAATCTTCCTGCCTTTATGCCGGGTGCTTACTCTTAAAAAATTGTTTGTTGTTGGTTAACAAATATAGTTTAAACCCACCATGTAGATAAGAAACAGAAAGACTTATTAAGATTTTTTAACAATTTGAGGATTGGTTCTACAAAGAAGCAAAAACAATTAGTAAATTACCAACTATGACATTTTAACGAATTTCATTTATCTATGAAATTCGATTCATGGTATTAAAAAATTAATCAGAATGAGTATACGAAATATAAGGATGTTATGATTTTATCAGGTCAATCTTGTATCTGTTCAATAATCTTGTTCATTTCAATTTCAGTAGCTTTTAATTTCGATGTACAATAATTAATCAAAAAAGAGGCTCGCTCAATTTTTTGGGTTAAGAGATCTACAGAAACGGTTTCATCATTAATATCAGAGGTTATCATTTTTAATTCGTTAAATGCCTCTTCATATGTTAGTTGTTTCTTCATTTTTCAAAATTTTATTGTTAACAATAGTTTGAACTGTACCATCATAAAACTGAATGTTAAGTGTTTCTCCAATCTTAATTTCTGATAAGTTGGTAATAATCTTAGTATCTTTTTTTACAATAGCAAACCCTCTCTTTAAAGTATTAACAGGATTTATTATTAGAAGCAGTTCATTGAAATGTTTTAATAATTCAACTTTTTTGTTGATAAAGTCAATACATTTTTCTTTTAATTTTTCTTTTTGAAATATTAAATCTTGTAATTTTTTTGCATTAAATATTACTGGCTTAGTAGTTAAATCACGACTAATTATTAATAAATCTCGTTGTTTATTCTGAAGATGTTGTTGTCCTTTATTTATTATTTGTTGTTTGGTCAATAGTAAGTTCTCTCTGTTAACAGATAAAATATAATTTAATTTTAAAATCAATTCATGTTTTAAATCTTTTATGGATTACTCGAATATATGGTTATGTTCTATAATCATCTCGGCAACCTTAGTAGGCGTATTTGTAGATTTATTTGCCATTAAGTCTGCGATTGATATATCCTTATGATGCCCTATCCCTGTGATGATAGGAATAGGAAAAAAAGCAATCGCACTGGCTATTTCATATTGATCAAATAATAGCAAATCACTTTGTGAACCACCACCTCTGATAATTACAAGGATATCATATTGATCTTCCGATTGAATTACGTCTTTCATTCTATCGACCAATAGGGTTGTGTTATTTTCACCTTGCACTGTTGTAAAATAAGGATAGAGATAAAATTGATATCCAAAATTATTGATCATTAGTGAATTAACGAAATCAGTATACCCGGCAGCATTTTCAGATGATAGAATGGCAATCTTTTGTATAACCCGGGGCAATTTTAATCGTTTATTTGGAGTAATATATTCACCATTAATAAGTTGAATTGAATCAGGGTATTCTTTCAATAAACGCAAAAGCGTATGTTGACGTTGACGTTCAAGGTTTCCAAGCGTGAAGCTGGGATCTATATCTTTTACTAATAGTTTTAATCCATACACTACATGATAGTCAACGCTTACCTGGATTAACACTTGAATATTTCCTGAAATTTTTTGCCCTGTAACCTGCTCAAAACTTTGAATACGTTGAGATCCCGATCCAAATGCAGAAGCTGAAATCTTTGCAACAATCAATTGGTTTCCTTCTTCTTTTTCTACTAAATCGAAAAAGTAGTAATTCTTTGCTGAATAATAGTTTACATTACTAAGCTCGGCAACAATCCAGAACGTATTATTCTTAAATGCATCCGAAAGTTTATTCCGAATTAGCATATTTAACTCGGAAAGTCGCATAAAAGATATGGCAAAAGGAGAATTCAAGTCCTGTTTTTTTTACGAAGTTAACAGAAAACAAATAAAAAGCATTACTGTTTAAAAATACCAGATAAGATTTTATAATAACAGTTATTTTTATACTAAAAGAGAAGCATTATTTATCACATAATTATACTTTGTCTACAATAAAATAGATTTAAAAACAGTATAAGAAAATCTACTTATTCTTTATAAATTAAGTACAATACAAAAATTAATATTAATATTGCAAACAAATTTATTTTAATAATTCGTCTTTAATCTGAGCAATTTTATCCATATTAAATGAAATAAATATCTCATTGAATTTTTCTTTAATCTGGTTGTTACATAAGTTACCAATACTGCCTTCATGGGTATGATTAATCTCAAAAGATGGATTAAAATTCCCTTCAGCAATCTGTTTTCCAACTAACTTATAAGCATCTCGAAATGGAACCCCTTGTAAAACAGCATTATTAACAACCTCAACACTAAAAAGATATTTATATTTAGGATCCTCTAAAATACAATCGTTTACTTTCACTTTACTGATCATGAAATTGGCTATTTCAATAATATTTTGAATTTCGCCGAATACAGGAAGATATGATTCTTTAATCATTTGCATATCACGAAAATATCCTGATGGAAGATTTCCAAGAATAGCATTAATTTCTACAGGAAGAGCTTGTATTTTATTGCATCGAGCCCTTATTAACTCGAAAACATCAGGATTTTTTTTATGTGGCATGATACTAGAACCCGTGGTTAACTCATCTGGAAGTGATATAAATCCAAAATTCTGACTCATATACAAACATAAATCAGTAGCCATTCGTCCAATTGTAGATGCTAAATTGGCTAAAGCAAAGGATGTTATTTTTTCAACTTTACCACGGCCCATCTGAGCATAAACGACATTGTAATTTAAATTATCAAACCCTAAAAGCTGCGTAGTGAGTGTTCTGTTTAGTGGGAATGATGAACCATAGCCAGCAGCTGATCCTAACGGATTTTGGTTATTGATACGATATGCACTTAACAGTAATTCAAGATCATCGGTTAATGCTTCTGCATAAGCTCCAAACCACAAACCAAATGAAGAGGGCATGGCTATTTGTAAATGAGTATAACCAGGTAGTAAAATGTTTTTATACTGATTGCTTAAATTGATCAATGAGGAAAATAATACATTGACGGAATCAACGACATCAATTATATTATCTCTGGTAAACAATCTTAAATCAACTAAAACCTGATCATTTCTTGAACGACCACTATGTACTTTCTTTCCAACTTCACCTAAACGTTCAGTAAGAAGATATTCGACTTGGGAATGAACATCTTCAATTCCTTCCTCTATTTTGAAATTACCTATCTGAATCAGTTTATAGATATTTGATAATTCCTTTCGCAAAATAGGCAACTCTTCACTACTTAGCAAACCAACACTTTCGAGCATTATAATGTGGGCAATGGTTCCTAAAACATCTGAACTAGCCAGATATAAATCCATTTCACGGTCGCGGCCTACTGTAAACTTTTCAATTACATTATTAATAGGTGTACCTTTTTCCCAAAGTTTCATAGTGATAATATTAAATGTTTTTCGGTAAAGTGATCAGTAATTATTGAAATTATTACTGATTAGAATTTTAGTTGTTCCAATATCTTGATATAGCGCTTAATTCCTTCTTTTATTTCATCAGGATAGATAAATTCATTTGCTGTATGAGATCTGGCAGAATCACCAGGTCCCATTTTAACAGAGATATAAGGAATTACCGCCTGATCAGAAGTAGTAGGAGAACCATAACAATAAATACCCATCTCTTTAGCTAAAACAACTAAAGGATGGTTTGCGGGTATAAAAGATGAGTTTAAACGAAAAGAACGTTCGATAACCTCACATGAAACATGTTGTTTTATAATATCAAGTGCTTGTTTATTTGAATAATGCTCATTGGTTCTAACATCGACTACAAATTCACAAACATCAGGTACCATATTATGCTGATAACCTGCCTTTATTTGGGTGACACTCATTTTTACAGGGCCAAGAACATCTGAAATATTTTTGAATTGAAAAGTTCGGAACCATTCAATATCAATCATTGCTTTATAAATAGCATTATCACCTTCTTCACGAGCAGCATGACCAGGTTTGCCAATAGCCTTACAATCAAGCACCATTAAACCCTTTTCAGCTATTGCTAACTCCATTTTTGTAGGTTCACCAATAATAGCCAAATCTATTGGACCAATCTTGTCAAGAATAGACTCAATTCCGGCTTCTCCTGAGTTTTCTTCTTCTCCTGTAGCTGCATATATCAAATTAAAAGGAAGCTGCTTAGAATGCACAAAATAAAGAAAAGTTGCCATTAAACTAACTAATGGAGCCCCTGCGTCATTACTACCCAAACCAATTAATTTTCCTTCGCTTTCAGTGATTTGAAAAGGATTAAATGTCCAGGCCTTTGATGGTTTAACAGTATCATGGTGTGAATTAAGCAAAATAGTAGGACGTCCATCTTGATAATCAGGATGGACAACCCAAACATTATTATTAAATCGCTTTACAGATTGACCTTTGCTTTCTAAAAAAGCAGCAATTATATTGGCCGTATTGTGCTCTTCCTTACTGAAAGAAGGAGTTGCAACAAGTTGATGAAGCAACTGTATGGCATCATTATAGAGGTATTCTATCATAGAGTGAGGTGAGTACCTTTTTTAGAATTTAATGAATTTGCATTTGTAATAACCACGCTTTTAACTCCTAATTCCAAAGCTTTGAAGCTATTGTCAAGTTTAGGGATCATTCCTGAATGTATAACACCAGAAGCCAGATATTGTTGATAATCATTCCTGTTTAATTCAGAAATAACTGACAATTCATTTTCAGGATCAGATAAAACACCTTCTTTTTCAAAACAATAAATAAGTGAAACATCAAATTGATTAACCATTGCAGTGGAAATACTTGAAGCTATAGTATCAGCATTTGTATTCAAAAGTTGTCCTTTTTTATCATGTGTTAGCGGAGCTATAATAGGCACAAAACCAGCATTAATTAAAATATTAAATGCATTGTTGTCAACCTTTACAATATCGCCAACAAATCCATAATCAATATCTTTTACCGGACGTTTAATGGCGGTTATCAAATTCATGTCGGCACCTGTTAATCCAAGTGCATTACAATTTTTAGACTGTAAAACAGCTACGGTTTTTTTATTAATAAGGCCACCATAAACCATTGTTACGATAGAAATTGTTTCCTCATCTGTGATTCTTCTACCATCAATCATTTTAGTTTCAATACCTAAGCGAGTTGATAACTGAGTCGCCGATCGCCCACCACCATGAATAAGGATTTTATTTCCTTCGAGTTCAGCAAAGTGTTGAAGAAATTCATCCAACGTTTTGGTATCTTCAAGAACAGCACCACCAACTTTGACAACAAACAATTTCTCCATGTATTGTTATTTATTTTCTAATACCTTATTCAAAGAAGAAATTAAATGATCCACTTCATTTTTCCCAATACAGAGTGGGGGCAAAAGTCTAAAGGTAGAACTTCCACTATACCCGGTAAAGATCGATTGATTGAATAATAATTGTTTCCGAATATCTGCAATTGGAAAATCAAACTCTAATCCTATCATTAATCCTGCACCTCTGATTTCTTTTAGCCCCCTTAATCCTTGCGCCTGTTGAATAAGGTATTTGCCTGTTATTGCTGCATTTTCGATTAACTTTTCATCTTCGATTACATCTAATACAGCTTGAGAAGCAGCACAAGCCAAATGATTTCCACCAAAAGTTGTCCCCAGCATTCCATATTTAGGCGTGAATGATGGACTGATTAAAACTCCTGCAACAGGAAAACCATTTCCCATACCTTTAGCCACAGTTATTAGATCAGGCTTTATTCCAGCAAATTGATGGGCAAAAAATTTACCACTTCTTCCATATCCTGATTGAATTTCATCAAGAATTAAGTAAGCACCATTTTCTTTTGCCAGTATTGAAAGCTCTTTTAAAAACTGAATATCAGGAACATTAATGCCGCCAATACCTTGAATCCCTTCAATAATAACAGCACAAATATCACCATTTGTCAATTCTTTTTTAACAGCTTCAATATCATTCCATGGTAAGAATTGAACACGATGTGACGCATTATATGGCGCAATAATAGATGGATTATCAGTTACTGCTACAGCACCAGAAGTACGGCCATGAAAAGCTTTATTAAATGCGATAATTTTTGAACGACCATTACTAAATGATGCTACTTTAAAAGCATTCTCATTGGCTTCGGCCCCTGAGTTACATAAAAATAAAGAATAATCTTTATATCCTGATAATCGCCCAAGCTTCTCTGCAACATCATTTTGTAAATGATTTAATACTGAATTGCTGTAGAACCCAATATTCTGAAGTTGTTCAGTGATTTTTTTAACATAATAAGGATGGGTATGACCTATTGAAATAACTGCATGTCCACCATAAAAATCAAGATATTCTTTTCCATCTTTATCCCATAATTTAAAAAGATTCGCTTTTATCGGTTCTATAGGATAGAGTGGGTACACATCAAAAAGATTCATCGTAATAAAAATTAAATTTTTTATTAAACTTTTTAGTACATAAATATACAAACATGGTATATAATTAAAAAGCAACTGGTTTTAAATGCAAACCAGTATCCTGAGGAAGACCAAACATTAAATTCATATTTTGAACAGCCTGACCTGATGCTCCTTTAATAAGATTATCAATCATACTAATGATGTATAATTTATTATCAAACTTCTCCAGATAAATGATACATTTATTTGTATTGACAACCTGTTTCAAATCTGGCATCTCGTTTGAGATAATTACAAATGGATGGTTTGAGTAATAGCTTTCATAGTATGACTTTATGGCAGAAAGGTCTTGATTACAATCGACATAAAGACTGGCAAAGATTCCTCGGGTAAAGTTACCTCGCATTGGAATAAGGTTTATAGCTGACTTAAAATCAGCCTGAACCATTTTAAGTACCATCTTAATCTCTTTGAGATGTTGATGTCTAAAGGGTTTATAAACCGAAATATTATTATTTCTCCAACTGAAATGCGATGACTCAGTTGGAGCTTGTCCCGCACCAGTAGAACCAGTTATTGCAGTAATATGGATTTCACCATTCAATATATTATTGAACGCAAGTGGTAATAATGCAAGCTCAATAGTTGTTGCAAAACATCCTGGATTAGCAATTTTCTTAGCAGTTGTGATGCGTGTTTGTTGTAATTCAGGAAGACCATAAACAAATGCATGGCTTTCATCTCTATAATCCTGACTTAAATCTATTATTTTAAGTGTATCAGGTAATAGATTTTCATTTAAAAATAGAACAGACTGATTATGACCTTTACATAAGAACAAAACATCACTGTCAGAAAAGTCAATATCATTAAAAATCAGATCAGTTTCGCCAAGTAGATCTCTATGAATTGAAGATACAGGTTTGCCAGCATTGCTTTGACTATGAATATATTTAATTTTAGCAAAAGGATGATTGATTAGCAAACGAATTAATTCACCTGCTGTATATCCAGCGCCTCCCTCTATCGCAATTCTAATTTTATTCATCTGTATTATAAATAATTAGCTATACTTACCTAAAGCTTTAATGAGATAAATAAAATGCAGGGAATTGAAAAATCTGACTTCATTAAACGGAACTTTCGGTAACATGACTGAACTGACCTTTAATCCTAACCTGTGCTCCTGATCTTCACTCTCAATCCTAACTCGTCATTATTTCAAATTCCCATGCATTTTAATGTTAAAATATTATTTATTATTTCTTTGTTGAACTGTTTGATAAATCTTTAGTTGATTTCCCAATAGTTTCGTAAAACCTTTAACATCATCACCAGTCCAACCGGAACTCATTTCACCATATTGCCCAAAGCCAGCATTCATTAAATCAAATTCACTTTTAATACCCTCAATAAGAAAGCGATATGGCATTAATTTTATAAAGACTGTACCTGTTACATTTTCTTGCGAATCAATAAGGAACTTCTCTATATTTCGCATTACAGGATCTAGATACTGACCCTCATGTAACAACATTCCATACCAATTTGAGAGTTGTTCTTTCCAATATTGTTGCCATTTTGTGAGAACGTGTTTTTCCAGGGTATGGTGCCCTTTGATAATAAGCATTGGAGCTGCAGCCTCGAAGCCGACTCTTCCCTTAATACCGATAATGGTATCACCAATATGCATATCTCTTCCAATAGCATATGCAGAAGCTATTTCTTCAACTTTACGGATAGCTTGGGCATGTTCAGAATATTCCTGATCATTTACTTTAACCAGCTCACCTTTAACAAAACCCAAAGTTATAGTCTCTTCTCCTTCATTCTTAAGTTGACTTGGATAAGCCTCTTCAGGTAATGCTAAATTAGTAGTCAATGTTTCTTTTCCACCGATGCTTGTTCCCCAAAGACCTTTATTAATAGAATACTCCATCTTTTTCCAGTCGGCCACTACACCTCTTTCTTTAAGATAGTTGATCTCTTGCTCACGGGTTAATCGAAGATCACGGATTGGAGTTATTATCTCAATTTCAGGCGCAATAATATTAAAGATAAGATCAAAACGAACTTGATCATTTCCGGCGCCAGTGCTACCATGTGCAATATATTTGGCGCCGATTTCTTTAGCGTATTTCACAACAGCTAACGCTTGTACAGTACGTTCAGAGCTTACCGAAAGTGGATAAGTTCCATTTTTTAGTATATTTCCATATACCATAAAACGGATATATTGCTGATAATATTCTTGTTCAATATTTAATGCCACATGAGAAGCTACCCCTAAATTAAGTGCTTTAGTCTCTATCGCTTCAAGTTCTTCGTTTGAAAAACCACCAGTATTTGCAATGGCTGAATGTACTTCTAACCCTTTTTCCTCTACGAGGTATTTAACACAAAAAGAGGTATCCAGACCACCACTAAATGCTAAAACTACTTTTTCTTTCATAAATATTAGAGATTGTAATTACGAATTAATATTATCGTAATTAAAATTAAAAAATTTTAATCCAAAATTATTTGATAATAGTGATAATAATTAAGTTTAAATTACTTGAAAAGCGAAATTTTTATTTTGTGTTTGGTATCTTTAGAATTTTTATTCTCTTTGTTCTTTTTGAAACCAAAAAGTACATGTTTTTTAAACTCAAACCACCGATCATAAACCTGCAACGAATGTTGACGTTTTTCTTGTTTCACGCTCTGTTCAAGTTTTTCTTTTTCTTCCTTCTCTTTCTCCCAAACTGGATCAAATAACATACCTGTACAAAGGCAGTGCTTTCTTCCAGTACGTTGAAGGATATCATAATTAACACAACTCTGGCAGCCTTTCCAGAATTGCTCATCATCTGTCAATTCAGAAAAAGTAACTGGTCGATAGCCTAATTCGGTATTAATTTTCATGACAGCCAATCCTGTTGTAAGTCCAAATATTTTTGCTTCAGGATAACGTTCTCTGGATAAATTAAATGCAGCTTTTTTAATCAATTTAGCGATGCCTCTACCACGGTATTCTGGCCTTACAATAAGTCCTGAATTAGCAACAAATTGCTTTTGTCCCCATGTTTCAATATAACAGAAACCGACAAAAGATTCATCCTCAAAAGCAATTATTGCTTTGCCTTCAAGTATTTTTGATTCAATATATTCTGGTTTGCGTTTTGCAATACCTGTCCCTCTAACTTTTGCAGAATCTTCAATAGTTTTCAGGATATCATTAACAAACCTCAAGTGTTCCAAATTGGCCACTTGAACTCTGATTTCGCTCATTTTAAAAAAATTGAATGAATAGAATTGAGAAAATTAAAAAAATATTAAATAATTATACAGTTTTCTCCTCAATACCCGGTAGTATATCTCCAAGGGCATCGAGGATTTGTCGTCGATTATGATCTTCACTTAATATTAACAAGATAGTATCATCGCCTGCTATAGTGCCTGCGATCTCAGGTAGATTGCAATTATCTATATAAATTGCAACACTTGATGCAAAACCTGGGAGTGTCTTTAGGATTCCAAGATGGTGTGAAAATCCTAAACTGATAACACTTTCAGCAGGAATGGTAGGGGCTTGAGGCTTACGTTCTGAGGCAGTTAACTGCTGAAGTAAAACATAAATATGCCCTTTCTCGGGGTCATACATCTTACCTACCTTAATCTCCTTAAGATCTCTCGAAAGTGTTGCTTGAGTAAGTTCAAAACCAGCCGCTCGTAAAGCCTCAAGTAGTTCTTCTTGATTTGAAAGCCTCTTACTGCTAATTAGTCGCTTTATTACAAGTAACCGTTCCTTTTTAGTTTTCATTGTATATAAATACATTTAACTGCAAAATTATGCATTTATTTCTTACAATTCAAAAAAAGTTTTATTTTTTTCTAAAGTATATAAAAAAACAGAATCCTGAATAAAGTTCAGGATTCTGTTTTAAAAGTGGTTAAAATAATTCTTCAATGGACAAATATCGTTCACCCGTATCATAAGCAAAAGTTAAAATTTTGCTACTTTCTTTGATGTCTTTTAGTTTCTTGTTAACGGCAGCTAAAGAAGCTCCTGAAGATATTCCAATAAATAGCCCTTCTTCCAAAGCAGCTCTTCTGGTGAAATTAAAAGCATCTTCTTTACTTACAGTTATAATTTCATCAATAACAGATGGATCATAAATAGAAGGTACAAATCCTGCTCCAATGCCTTGGAGTGGGTGAGGGGACGGTTTTCCACCACTTAAAACAGGGGATAATTCAGGTTCTACAGCTATCACTTTTAGATTAGGGAAAACAGTTTTTAATCTTTTAGCAACACCTGTAATATGTCCACCAGTACCAACGCCTGTAATGACATAATCGAGGCCTTCGCTAAAGTCATTTAATATCTCCTGAGCCGTTTGATTATAATGAATTTCTACATTTGCATTATTATCGAATTGTGAAGGTATCCATGCATCTGGAAGAGAACGAGCTAGCTCTGAAGCTTTCTCTATTGCACCCTTCATCCCTTTTTCACGTGGTGTAAGTTCAAGTTCGGCTCCATAAGCTTTTAAAATTTTTCTTCGCTCAATTGACATGCTTTCAGGCATAACTAAAATAATACGATATCCCTTCACTGCTGCTACTAGTGCTAGTCCAATACCTGTATTGCCTGATGTCGGTTCAATTATAATTGAACCTTTTTTGAGAATTCCTGCCTCTTCAGCTTTCTCAATCATCGCTAAAGCAATGCGATCTTTAATACTTCCACCAGGATTAAAACGTTCAACTTTTACCCACACATCAGCGTTGGATTTGAAAAGATGATTAATCTTTACATGTGGCGTATTGCCAATGGTTTCTAAGATGTTTTTTACTTTCATAATAATTGAATTAATGATTAATTATTTATATTATTTCTTTTTTAATCAGGTTTATATTACAAAATCAAAATAGTTTTCATCAAATTCGCGTTGCATAATAGTTACTTTACTTTGATTGACAACAGTAGAGTAGGGCTTTACACTTTGGGTTAACCACACATTTCCACCTATTACACTACTATGTCCGATTACAGTATTGCCCCCTAAAATGGTACATCCTGCATATAAAACAACATTTTCTTCAACAGTTGGATGACGTTTTGTGCCTCTTCTCCACTTTTCAACGCTTAAGGCACCTAAAGTAACTCCCTGAAATATTTTTACATTACGTCCTATAATAGAAGTTTCACCGATAACGATACCTGTTCCGTGGTCAATAAAAAAACCGGATTCAATTTGGGCCCCAGGGTGAATATCAATTCCTGTTTCACGATGAGCATATTCTGCTATTAAACGAGCAAATAACCAAGCTCCTTCAATATAAAAGAAGTGTGCAATTCGATGCAATGCAAGGGTGTAAAAGCCTGGATATGCTAAAATAACTTCATCATGTGTATGAACAGCAGGGTCGCCGGCCATAAAAGCATCTAGATCTGTTAAAAGAATATCTTTTATTTTCCAAATCTCTATTCTAAACTTTGCTGGCAAAAAACATAATAAATTATCATCATCTGATGGCAAAGCATCGATCAACTCCGCCAGCTTAATGATAAATGAATCCGGAAATTCATTCGATTCAGGCTCTTCTACAAAAAGGTAATTAAAGACTTTTGTAGCGAAGATACCAGGCGAGTTTCTGGTCGAAACACAATGTAGCTTAGTTCTGTTTTCCAATTCTTTCATAATTATAAAAAATAAAAAAGCCCCTTCAATTTTCTTGAAGGGGCTAAATAGGATATTATCTTTAATGGCAATGTATACCTATAGCTTTTCCTCCAAGAGAAATCTACAAATACAACAACATAATCCATTATTAAGTTTCATTATTTTCGAATTTGGTATTAAATCTTTTACAGTTGCTAAATTGGTTACAGTAAATTAAATAATCAACATCAAGTATCAGAAATTGTTTAGCCCTTTATCAGAATGCTAATTTTAATTATTTTGAACCTTTGATAAAATTATATTACAAATGTAATAAAATTTTATTCTTTGGAATAGTTTTAAATAATTTTTTTCTGTTTCAGGATTTCTTTGTTTATAAATCGCTTACAGGCAACCGGGTAATTTTTATAATGACAAATAAATTCATATACTAGCATATTATTATTATTCTACCAAACATAACCGCCGTTTACACATAAAAAAATCCAATAAAAGAATTAATAATAATATTATAAACTCATGTTTAAAAATTATTTATTTAGCAAAGTAGGTGTAAGAAAGAGACATTTATATAGTCTCTTTTCATTTAAAATGTTATTTTTGTTTTGAAATACTGCACTTAATTTCTTAATAATCAAATAATTTTTATGAATCTTAAAACCTATCGTTTTTCAAGATTTTTTAAATATTTAATTTCAAATTACTTAGTTATGAAAAAAAACATTTACATAATTTCTACACTCCTTTTAGTATGTGCATTTCTAAGAATAAGTGCTCAGAATAAAGTAGTAGAGAATCAAAAAAACGGTTCTGTTATTTATAAGACCATTGTAAATGGAAAAGAAAATAGTGAAGATGGAAAGATTGCCCTCTTATCTATTAATAATGAGGTAAAAATCAAAAGCCTCAGAAAAGAAATCGTAAAAACTAAACTTGATATTCCTTCTGAAACGATGTATATTGATTATCAATCTAACAAGACGTATCAGGTGGCAGATTTCAAGAACAGTAAAAGAATGACTGTTGAAACATCATTTAATACGTTACCTAAATTAGAACTAACAAATGAAAAAGCTATTATAGCCGGATTTGAATGTAAAAAAGCACAAACTGTGATACGTTCTAACAAAATTGAAATATGGTATACAGAGAAAGCTGGATTTGCAGGGACCCCTATGATCAGCTTAATTATTCCAAATGCACTAATTGTAAAAGTGGTAAGGAATGGCAACTTTGAAACTGTAATTGATAAGATTGAGTATATAAAGAAGGCAAACACATCATCTCTTTTTCCTGATTCCTGGGGAGTGCAAGTTGATGCTGTTACATACAAGGCTAAGATTACTGAAAATTATGTAACAACAATCAATGTTTTTGATAGGGAACAAATTAGTTTTGGAAATGAAATCAAAAATCCGACTGGAGAGAATTCTAATTTGACCTATAAATTTTCGAATGGGACAGTTATCCTAAAAAAGATTACATTACCTGATCCTGATGCAGATTACTCTATTTTTGCTGAGCTTGTTCAATATTCAAATGGTGATGCTTACGATAGAACTGGTTCCGTTTTTATCATTCCAACTGATCGTCCGGTTTCTTTTTTAAAGGCACTACAAAATGGCTTATCAGAGTTACCTGTTTATAAAGATAAACAAGGTAAGTCATACCAAGGTGTAGTGGCAACAGATGATTTCTCTCCTTTAGTTGAATTAATGCGTTTTTTTACTCCTTTTGGCATTCGTCATTATAATAATCAGGTAACAGTCCTCGGTCTAAAATGGGAAGACTCAACCTATTATAAACAAGATATTACTCCGGTTCTTTCCAAATTAAAATGCGATGCCTGGGTTGGTGTTTTTATTGGAAATTATGATAGGGGAGGACATATTGTTAGTTTAAAGCTTAAGTACTACCCAAATGAACAAACTGAAAAGGACAAAGCACCAGGCAAGACATGGATATCTCCATTATTTAACACTGTAAATATTATGGAAATGTCTGGTCAGGAATATGGAACAATGTTCAATCAAGATTCTTTACGCGTTAACTTTAATATTCCGAAAGGATTAAAAAATATTCAATTACAATATATCAGCACTGGGCATGGAGGTTGGGATGGCGGTGATGAATTTAATCCAAAAACTAACCAAATTATAATAGATGAGAAACCTATCTATAGTTATATCCCCTGGAGAAGTGACTGTGCGACTTTTAGGAAATATAATCCAGCTTCAGGCAATTTCTGGAATGGAATCTCCTCATCTGATTTGAGTCGTTCTGGATGGTGCCCTGGTACACTTACAAATCCTGTTTTTATTCCACTCAATACGTTAGAGCCTGGAAATCATAAATTAAAAGTTGCAATACCATTAGGACAACGTGAAGGTGGTAGTTTTAGTGCATGGTGTGTTTCCGGTGTATTAATAGGGGAATTTGAATGACCAGACAATGACGATATAATTAGGGGATGACTATAGTAATACGTACCTATGACTCTCATCGCAAATAATATTACTAAGGGGGCACTAGAGGGTTGTTTCAATCCTACTCCAACTTCTATAGGCGTATTAAGTAAGAATTAAAGATATGATAAGGATATATTAAGATTATATGTGATGAGGATTATAGAGTAAATAAAGGTAAGTCATCCTAAGATATATCCTGATTAGTTTGATCTATTTTGCTCAACATTCACGATCGATCACTGTTCTATAATTTTTGATAAAGTAAAATATCCTCTATAATGTTCAATATTTAGAGGATATTCTATCTTATTATATTTAATAACCAATTATTTAGATTAATATAAAAATTCTATTTTTTTCCAAATACAATTACTGATCGATTAATATTGTAAATAGAGAGAAAGTAACTATTTTTTTCAAGTGAATAACTGGTAAAATAATTAACGTTAGAATCTATACGTCCGAATCCCCCATAAATAACATCATCACTATTTAAGATAATTTGATACTCACCTGATTCATTTACCGGAAACTCATAATTGGGAATACTATTCGAAACATGAAAATTAAAAGAGAAAATAAGTCCATTTCGCTCAAACATAAACGATTTATTATTCTCGTCTATATTCAATAATTGTGCAAACTCCTGATCAAAAAGGTTGTATTTTTTACAGACTCTGATCATAGCCTTGTCAAAATTAAGAAGATACTCATACTTTAATTCTGAATTATCTGATAAAGACCACTGTCGTCTGGCATGTTCATAACTCCAGTTATTTCCTAATCTAGGAAAATCTATCCATTCCGGATGTCCGAATTCATTACCCATGAAATTTAAATAGGCATTACCACCAACAGAAAGCGTCAAAATACGAAACATTTTATGAAGAGCAATTCCACGATCAACTACTAGATTTGGTTCTGACTTACTCATTTTAGTATACATAAGCTTGTCTATTAAGCGAAAAGCGATTGTTTTATCACCAACTAATGCTTGATCATGTGATTCAGCATAGGCTATTGTTGGAACTCCAGCAATTCTTTGATTTAAAGTTTGCCATATTTCGTTCATATTCCATTCTTCATCTTTATAATCAGTCAATATTTTGATCCAGAAGTCGGGAATACCCATACCAAGACGATAGTCAAATCCAATTCCTCCTTCTTCTGGTTTTCTAGTTAAACCCGGCATTCCACTCACATCCTCAGCAATTGATAGCGCATTTGAATTAATTTTATGTATCAAATTATTAGCTAGTTGTAAATAAGTAATAGCCTCATTGCAAACACCATCATCAAAATATTTATTTATAGAGTCAAATTTATCATATGCATGGTGCTTATATAACATTGATCCAACACCATCAAATCGAAAACCATCAAAATGAAATTCATCCATCCAGTAACGAATATTAGATAACAAAAAACGTTGTACTGTTGGTTTTCCATAGTTAAATAATTTGGAATCCCAATATGGATGATTACCCTCATCACCCGAAAGAAAAAATTGTTCAACAGAACCATCAAAGCAATTTATTCCTTCATTAATATTTTTAACAGAGTGGGAGTGAACTAAATCCATTATCACAATTAGACCATACTCATGAGCAGTTTTAATTAATAGTTTAAGGTCTTCTGGTGTTCCAAAACGAGATGAGGCTGCAAAGAAATTAGATACATGGTATCCAAATGAACCATAATATGGATGTTCTTGTATTGCCATTAATTGAATTGCAGTATACCCATCTTCTTTTATTCTAGGTAATATATTAGTAGTGAAGTCATTATAAGAACCTGTTCCAGGTAATTCCTGAGCCATACCAATATGTGCCTCATAAATAAGTAGGGGAGAGGTTGATTTTTTCTTTATCGTTTTCCCCCATTCGAATGGTTTAGGATACCATATTTGACCACTAAAATCTTTCGATTGTTCATTTTGAATTACTCTTGTTATAAAGAGAGGGATTCGGTCTAATTCTCCATTTACCCCAACTACAGTAACTTTAATTTTCGAACCATCTACTAAATGTGAATGTTCATTTTCATCACTTATGAAAATTTCCCAATATCCTTTTGTGTTTAAGCGTAAAGGATGAGATCGACGATTCCAATTATTAAAATCACCAATTAAATAGAGAGCCTTTGCCTGCGGTGCCCATTCTCTATAAAACCAACCTTTTAATTGTTTATCATAATGAAACCCAAGATAATCATGCCATTGCGAAAAAGACAAAATAGAACCAAATTCTTCGTTTATCTTATCAAGCTCATCTAAGTAACGTTGTTTACGTCCAATTATGGAGGGAATATTAGATTCTAAAGCAGGGTCATTACTAATAAACACATTTTTTAGTAGCTTATTTTTCTTTGAATTCATGATATGTCCTTTATTTATAATGATATAATAATTATTTAAATAATGATTGGATATAGTTTTTATATCACCAATTCCTTTCTGAAATTAATAAATAAAAGGATACACTCTAATAGAAGATAAAAATAAAGTATTTTCGTATTCTAAAAATAATATTACTTATGAGAGTTATAACAATGTTTTTAATGGCATTATGCCTAGGGGGATCAATAAATTTATATTCACAAGAAAAACCTAAAGTTGCTACTATTGGGCAAAAAGAAAAGGTAACAATTTATGATCCAGCTGCTAATGCTGAAGTACAAATTAATGAAGCAGTTAAAAAAGCTGATTTAGAGAAAAAACATGTATTATTGAAAGTCGGTGGAAACTGGTGTATTTGGTGTGTAAGACTACATAGTTTTCTTCAAACAGATAAAATACTTGATTCTTTGTTAAAAGCAGATTATGTAATGGTTAATATTAATTACAGTCCTGAAAATAAAAATTTCAAAGTTCTAAAACAACTAGAATATCCTCAGCGATTTGGTTTTCCTGTCTTAGTTATTCTTGATGGAAAAGGTAAAAGATTACATACTCAAGATAGTGGACTTCTAGAAATGCCTAAAGGGAGTGCAACTTATTATGATCATGATAAAGTTGCTGGTTTTTTAAGAAATTGGAAATATGCTGCAGTCCAAGCGTTAAGTTATCCTGAGAAATAAATAACCCTGAAAACTGTTAGATTGAATATGGATGTATTTTTTGTAAGGATTATATTATGAAAAAATTATCTATTATTGTATCATAATTTATATTATGTTAACTATTGTATTTAAAAAGAGAGGAGATCATAAATATCTCCTCTCTTTTTTTTGCTATTTAATTTTTAGCATTTTGAATTTCATCATTTGTAGTTTTTGCTTTATCAGCCATCTGAAGTCTTGTATAGATTTCTTTTAAGGCGGTTAAAGTACTCATGTCCTTAGGTTCAAGTTGATGAGCTTTCTCAAGATATGGAAGTGCTAATTTCAAAATATTATCAGCATCAGCTTTTAATTTATCGTATTTAGCTGTTTCCTTTAAATCAAGTTTATTAGCTTCTTCAATCACTGCAGATGCCTTATTTACATAAAGAGCTCCTAAATTATAAGTAGCATCAAAATAATCAGGTTTGATTGTTAAAGCTTTTAAGTAAGCTTTTTCAGCTTTAGCATAGCATGCAGTACGAAAATCCACTGGTTTTGTAGCGTCATTAGCTAAAATATTGTAGTTAGCTCCTACCGCAAAATAAATGGTTTGATTAGTAGTATCCTTCTTTACAGCAGTTTCAAGAGCTTCTAAAGCTTTTTCAGTTTGTCCTGATTTCAGATATATATTTGTTTCAGCAATCAGCATATCGAAATTATCAGGAAACTGAGCCTTTCCTTTTGCAACAACAACCTTAGCATCTTCAAATTTACCTTGATTGATCAACATAACAGCTAAACTAGAAAATACAGGAGCTTGTGGGTATTTTAAATCTACCAACAAACTATAATATTTAATAGCACCTGCTTCATCTTTTGCTAATTCTGATGATAAGCCTGCGTTAAAAATTGAAGCTGTATCTATTTTACCTAATTCTTTGTTCAGCATATAAGTACCTTCAAAAGATTTAGCAGCTTCTGCATAGTTTTTAGCCTGATAAAAATCTGCTCCGGCATTATACAATCCAGATACTAGATTAGCAGTAGCTTTTTGTAGATCTTCTTTTAATTCACCCTTAGAATCCAATTCTTTAGCTTTAATTAAAGATTCCTTTGCCAAATCTAATGCATTAGGTGCAAGACTCTTATACATTGGTAATGGGCTGCTGTGAATATCTAGATAGATATTACCTCTGGTTAACCAGGTTTTAGCATCTGATGAAGTAGTAGGATCTTTGATGGCCAGTTCTATGGACTCTTTAGCTTTATCAAGTTTTCCCTTCTTCAAGTTGCTGGCTGCATCTTTAACTGCAGCTTTTTGAGCAAACGACATGGTTACAAAAAGAAGTGCAACCAGTACTAAAGATAACTTTTTCATTTTTTTGTCGAATTGATGATTAATTTGAAGCAAATTTAAATATTAATGTTATTCATCCAAGCTTTCATTGTTATCGCTTTGAATATTTTCATTCTCAGAATTATTTAAGTCGTCAGAAAAGTCATTACCAACAATATCTTCCTCATTATCAGTAATATCTAAAATCTCTTCTTCAACTTCAACCTTAGTAACCGCAGCTATAGCATCACCTTCGCGTATATTAATCAAACGTACACCCTGTGTCGCACGTCCAACAACTCGTAACTCAGCAACACCCAGCCTAATTAATACACCTGATTTATTAATGATCATAAGATCATCATTATCCGTAACATTCTTAATAGCGATCAGACTTCCGGTTTTATCGGTAATATTCATAGTTTTAACACCCTTACCGCCTCTATTTGTAACACGATAATCTTCTAATGCAGAACGCTTTCCATAGCCATTTTCGGATACAACAAGGATATCAAACTGATCATTCTCTAGGCAAATCATTCCCACAACCTCATCATCAGTTCCAGATAGAGTAACACCTTTAACACCTGAAGCATTTCTTCCCATCGGACGAACAGTCTTTTCATTAAAACGAATAGCCCTCCCCGATTTTAATGCCATGATAATTTCTGCATTATCATTAGTCATCTTAGCTTCAAGTAAATGATCATCTTCACGAATTCCTATAGCATTGATACCATTCTGACGAGGACGAGAATAAGCCTCAAGCGATGTTTTCTTAATCAGACCTTTACTCGTACAAAGGATAATAAAATTATTCTCAATATATTCCTGATCTTTTAAATCCTTAACATTGATAATTGCTCTTACCTTATCATCAGACTCAATATTTAAAAGATTTTGGATTGCTCTTCCTTTCGAGTTTTTACCACCCTCAGGAATTTCAAAAACTCTGATCCAGAAACATTTTCCTTTTTCAGTAAAGATTAACAGATAGTTATGCATAGTAGCGACATAGAGATGTTCAAGAAAGTCTTCATCTCTGACTTCTGTTCCTTTCATTCCACGCCCTCCCCTGCTCTGTTTCCGATATTCAGTCAAGACAGTACGTTTAATATAACCCATGTGAGAAATAGTTATTACAACACTCTCATCAGCGATTGTATCTTCAATTTTAAAATCGCGAGCAGAATAAACAATGGTCGTGCGACGTTCATCACCATATTTTTCCTTTATTTCAAGCGTTTCTTGTTTAATGATCTCCATTCTTAATGATTCGTCAGAAAGGATATTCTTTAAATGCTCGATCTGCTTCATTAACTCAGTATACTCATCTCTAAGCTTGTCACGTTGAAGACCGGTAAGTGTCTGTAGACGCATATCAAGAATCGCACGTGCCTGAATTTCTGATAGATTAAAACGCTCCATTAAGCCTACCCTTGCATCATTTGGAGTAGCTGAAGATCTTATCAAAGCAATTACTTCATCTAAATGATCTAAAGCAATTAATAAACCTTCGAGTACATGAGCCCTTTTTTCAGCTTCTTGTAGTTCAAATTTAGTTCTACGAACAATAACCTCATGTCTATGATTTACAAAATGATGAATCATATCACGAAGGTTCAACATGATTGGTCGTCCTTTGACTAATGCAATATTATTTACACTGAAGGATGTCTGTAGACCTGTCATTTGATAAAGCTTATTCAGAACCACATTTGGCACTGCATCCCGCTTAAGTTCGTAAACGATTCTTAATCCATTACGGTCTGATTCGTCACGAAGATCTGAAATACCATCAATTTTCTTATCATTAACTAAATCGGCTGTTTTCTTAATCATTTCAGCCTTATTTACCTGATAAGGAATAGATGTTACAATGATTGCCTCACGTCCATGATCGTCAGTTTCAATCATACTTTCACCACGCATCATAATTCGACCACGACCAGTTTCAAAAGCCTCGCGAACACCTTCGTAACCATAAATGGTAGCCCCGGTTGGAAAATCAGGTGCCTTTACAAATTGCATTAATTCGCTGACAGTAATATCTTTATTCTCAATATAAGCAGCAATACCATCACAAACTTCAGAAATATTATGAGGTGGCATATTGGTAGCCATACCAACGGCAATACCTGAAGCCCCATTAACTAGTAAGTTTGGTATTTTAGATGGTAATACAGTAGGTTCTTCTAATGAATCATCAAAATTTAATTGAAAGTCAACAGTGTTTTTATTGATATCTGCCAACATTTCTTCTGCAATTTTCCTAAGACGTGCCTCTGTATAACGCATAGCCGCAGGACTATCACCATCAATAGAACCAAAGTTTCCCTGACCGTCAATTAAAGGATAACGTAATGACCATTCTTGAGCCATTCGAACCATCGCATCATAAACTGAAGTATCTCCATGTGGATGGTATTTTCCTAGCACCTCCCCTACTATACGAGCAGACTTTTTATAAGGTCTATTCGAAAGAATTCCGAGATCGAGCATGCCATATAGTACTCTACGGTGAACTGGTTTCAATCCATCGCGCACATCTGGCAGTGCGCGTGACACAATGACTGACATCGAATAATCGATGTAAGCCGATTTCATCTGATTTTCAATGTTAACTTGAATAATCTTTTCGCCTTCGTGCATTTTATAAATTCAATTATAAGATTCTTAGTAACTTTGTGTCGATACCGACATAAGCTGCAAATTTACTGATTTTTATCGAATATATTACCTTTTTTAATTGATAATTGCTAACAGTTTTGTGTGAAAAAAATTAAACAAATCTTTTGATTTTTATCCTATTTTTAATTTGTATATTTGATATACTATATGCCATTTGTTTTCTAAGCCAATGAATACAAACAAAAGTGGTCTGAATTTTGTTAAAATTGGACATGAAACAACTAAATAAATAATGCATTTTTACAGATGTATTTAAGTTACTAAACCTTATCCCAAATTAAATGGAAGCAAAGTTTTCGCAACGGGTTAGAGATGTATTAACATACAGTCGTGAAGAAGCGCTGCGTCTGGGTAATGATTTTATTGGCCTTGAGCATTTGTTGCTTGGAATTATACGTGAAGGCGAAGGAATGGCTGTTCGTGTACTTAACCTTTTGGGGGTTGATTTGCATGTTGTACGTCGTACAATAGAGCAAGCAATTAGCAATACGAATGCGCCTTCAGGTAAACAAAAGTCTTCAGAAAATATTCCACTGATAAAACAAGCAGAACGAGCACTTAAACTAACCTATCTGGAAGCCAAATTATTTAACAGTGAAATTATTGGAACAGAACATTTATTATTAGCTATGTTAAAAGACGAAGATAATCTAGTTACCAGAACACTTAACAAATATGGAATAGACTATGATTCAGTTAAAGATGAAGTTAGAAATCTAAATTCCAACGACGACGAAACTCAAAAACCAAATAACCCACCGTCCAGCGAATTTCCTGGTGATAGTGGGGATGAAGAACAAGAAGAAAGTCGTAGCTTCTCAAGTAGCATGAAAAAAATGTCTGATTCAAAATCTAAAACGCCAGTCCTTGACAATTTTGGAAGAGATCTTACCAGAGCTGCTGAAGAGGGACGATTAGATCCTATTGTTGGTCGGGAAAAAGAACTTGAACGAATTGCCCAGATATTAAGTCGTCGTAAGAAAAATAATCCAATCTTAATTGGCGAACCCGGTGTTGGTAAGTCTGCTATTGCTGAAGGATTGGCATTACGTATTGTTCAAAGAAAAGTATCGCGAGCATTATTTAATAAAAAGGTATTCACACTTGATTTAGCTTCATTGGTTGCAGGTACTAAATATCGTGGTCAGTTTGAAGAGCGAATGAAAGCGGTGTTAAATGAACTCGAGAAGAATAGAGATATTATTCTTTTTATTGATGAAATCCATACCATAGTGGGTGCCGGTAATGCTTCTGGTTCTCTTGATGCATCAAACATGTTTAAACCAGCGCTTGCGCGAGGTGAAATACAATGTATTGGAGCTACTACACTCGATGAATATCGACAATATATTGAAAAAGATGGTGCATTAGAGCGTAGATTTCAGAAAATAATGGTCGATCCCACTTCTCCGGAAGAAACTGTAGAGATCCTCAATAACATCAAGTCACGCTATGAAGATCATCACTTGGTAAACTATACAAAAGAAGCAATTGATGCTTGTGTTAGTTTAACCGCCAGATATATTACGGAAAGATATCTTCCGGATAAAGCAATTGATGCTCTTGATGAAGCTGGTGCTCGTGTTCATATCAAAAATTTAAATGTACCGCAAGCGATTATTGAACTTGAAACACAAATTGAAGAGGTAAAACAAAAGAAAACCAAAGCTATCAGTATTCAAAAATTTGAAGAAGCTGCTCGTTTTCGCGATATTGAACGTAAGAATCAACAACTTCTTGAGATTGAAAAAAAGAAATGGGAAGATGAATCTAGAATCAATCGAGAAACAGTAACTGAAGACAATGTTGCTGAAGTTGTAGCGATGATGACTGGTGTTCCTGTTCAACGTATTGCTCAGAATGAAGGTGACCGATTATTAAATATGGCAAATGAACTAGAGGGTTCTGTTATAGGACAACCTGATGCCATTAGTAAAGTGGTTCGAGCCATTCGGCGTAACAGAGCTGGACTTAAAGATCCTAATAAACCAATTGGGTCATTTATTTTCCTTGGACCTACTGGTGTTGGAAAAACTCATCTAGCAAAAATTCTTTCAAAATATCTTTTCGATACTGAAGATGCACTTATCCGTATTGATATGAGTGAATACATGGAGAAGTTTGCAGTTTCACGACTTGTAGGAGCGCCTCCGGGCTATGTTGGTTATGAAGAAGGTGGACAACTTACTGAAAAGGTTCGTCGTAAACCATATTCTATCGTTTTACTTGATGAAATTGAAAAAGCACATCCTGATATTTTCCATCTGCTCTTACAAGTATTAGATGATGGTATCCTAACAGATAGTCTGGGCCGCAAAGTCGATTTTAAGAATACAATTATCATCATGACATCCAATATTGGATCACGTCAGCTCAAAGATTTTGGACAAGGTGTTGGTTTCTCTACTTCTACCAAACAAGCTTCGTCTGATTCTTACAGTCAATCGGTAATTGAAAATTCTTTAAAAAAATCATTTTCTCCTGAATTTTTAAATCGTATTGATGATGTCGTAATCTTTGAATCATTAAAACGTGAAGATATTCATAAGATCATTGATATTGAGCTTACCCACCTCTTTAAACGTGTTCATTCACTTGGATATGAATTAGAAGTAACTTCTGAAGCGAAAGATTTTATCATTGAAAAAGGATGGGATGCTCAATATGGCGCTCGTCCATTAAAGAGAGCTATTCAGAAATATATCGAAGATGCTTTGGCTGAAGAAATTATAAAATCAAAACTTCATGACGGTGATGGAATCATTATTGACCTTGATTCAGAATCCGGTACTATTGTTGTTAGGTTCAAAGTTGAATCTGCAAGTACGGAAATTGAAATTTAGTCAGTATTACAGATAATCATATAAAAAAAGAGGCATTTAAAAATGCCTCTTTTTTTATGTGATTATCTGTAATTATTGTTCTTTTTTTTAAAAGACAAAACGACTTAGAAGCCAATATAAAGAACCTGATAATATTATAGTTGCTGGAATTGTTAATATCCATGCAGTAATAATATTGCCGGCAATACCCCATTTTACAGCAGAAACACGTTTAGTAACGCCAACTCCCATAATAGCTCCTGTAATCGTATGCGTTGTACTTACAGGAATACCAAGTGCTGTCACAGCAAAAAGTGTTAAGGCTCCCGCAGTTTCAGCACAGAACCCTCCTACTGGTTTTAGATGAGTAAGTTTAACACCTAAAGTCCGTATAATTTTCCATGCCCCCGTTAAAGTTCCCAAGGCAATAGCTGATTGAGCACATAACATTACCCAAAGCGGAACTTCACTTCCATTAAAACCCGTATACATCCAATGAGGAAAACCCAACGCAATTAGATTGCTTTTTACACTTATTATTAAGATAAGAATTACACCCATTGTTTTCTGTGCGTCATTTCCGCCATGACCAATACTAAATGCTGCAGATGAGGCTAGCTGAAATATTCTGAAGAAAGAGTCAACCTTATGTTGCGTCGTTTTTCTGAATAACATTAAAGTTATAACCATAAAGAAATAACCAATGATGAATCCCATAACCGGAGCAAGAACAATAAAAATTAAAATTTTACTTATTCCTGCAATGAATATACCTGAAGGCCCAACTTTAACTAAAGCAGGACCAATTAGCCCACCAATTAAAGCATGAGAAACACTATTTGGTAATCCATTTCTTCCGCAAAAATAGACCCATGATATCGAAGCTACTAAAGCAGCCAGAATAAAATGAGCATCCGGGTTTGCAATAGCACTATTAACAACACCTTTTCCAATGGTAGTGGCTACTTTGACACCAAAAACCATAATAGCAAAAAAGTTAAAAAAAGAAGCCCAGATAACGGCTGTTTTAGGTTTTAAAACCCCGGTTGCAACAATTGTGGCAATCGAATTACCAGCATCGTTCATCCCGTTCAAAAAGTCGAAACCTAGTGCTATAATAATACAAATCAATACTAAAGTCAGCATAACTTATTGTAAATTAACGATTAAAATTATGCGTTTTTAATAATAATTGTCTGTATAATATCTACAACATCATCACAACGATCAATAGCTTTTTCGAGTGATGCAAGGATATCTTTTTTCTTAATTAACTCAACGCCATTTGTCTCTTCTGAAAATATTTTGGCCAGATAAGAATGATTTATGTCATCTGATTGGCCTTCAATATCATGAATTAAACTACAATCAGCATTATATTGCAATAAAGAATGAACATCTTTTAACCCACTAAAGATTTTATCAATACCATTTGTGCAAACGTGGATAAGATCCACCATTTCAACAAATTCATTTGGAATTGTCTGTAAGTTATACAATACAATTCTTTTCGCACTAGTATTAATTAAATTAACAACTCCATCTAAACGAGTAGCTAAATCATAAATATCTTCTCGATCAAAAGGAGTAATAAAGGTGCTGTTTAACTCCGTTAACAAATTCTTTGTTAACTTATCACCTTTCTTTTCGCAAGCCTTAATTTTTATAACGAACTCTTCCCTTAAATGAGAATCGTTACAGCGAATCATCTCGATCAGAAGTGCTGATGATTCAACTACATTTGCGGAAGCTTCCTTAAACAGCGGGTAAAATTTTTTGTCTTTAGGCACCAAAATCTGAAAGAGTTTGTCCAGTTTCATATAATATATTTTTGTTTTTTAGATGTATTCTTAAAAATTTGCGGCAAAAGTATAGTAATTCATTGGGAAGAAAAAGCGTCAATGTTAATTTAATGTTATCATTGTAAATTTATTATTAACTAAAACAAATATACGAAATCTAACGAATATTATTTTTTTTAATTGAGTCAAATAACAATGATGTTTAACTTTGTGGTTTACCAATACCTTTATTACGCACAAAAATAGTTACGAATATGCATTTGCTTCAAGTTATAGAGTCTTTTCTTTCAGTAATTGGCAGTTTGGCGTTGTTTCTTTTCAGTATGAAACTAATGAGTGAATCTCTTCAAAAGATTACTGGTAGTGGAATGCGTCATACAATCTCATCATTATCAGGCAATCCTGGTAAGGGTATTTTTACTGGTGTTGCTATAACATCTATTGTTCAGTTCTCTTCTGCAACTGTTGTAATGGTTGTTAGTCTTGTCAACGCAGGAATGCTTTCATTATATGAATCAATGGGCTTAATAATTGGTGCAAATATTGGCACCACATTAAAAGCGCTGGTTATTTCATATATCGGTTTTCAAGTTGGATCAGAGAAGCTATTTCTTCCGCTTATAGCGCTTGCCTTACCATTTATGTTTTTACGCAAAAACAATTATAAAGCAATCGGTGAAATCATTATTGGTTTTGCATTACTTTTTGTATCACTTTCATTTTTACGAAATTCCATACCTAATCTGCAAAATAATCCAGATTTGATTCTATGGATGAAGAATTATACTCATTTTGGTTTCTTATCCATACTATTATTTGTTTTTGCCGGAATCGTCCTTACTATTATTATTCAATCATCCAGTGCTTTTATTGCATTTATATTTGTTGTGTGCCAAAGTGGTTGGCTTTCATTTGAAATGGCAGCGGCAATGGTAGTTGGTGCAAATATTGGGACAACCTACACTGCTCTATTGGCTTCTATTATCGCGAATAGATCGGCCAAGCGTGCTGCATTATTTCATCTTTTATTTAATGTCTTTGGGGCAATTATCATTTTAATCGTTTTCAAACCCTTCTTATCGATTATTGATTTTGTAGTTTTTTCAATTCAGGGAGCATCCTCCTTTACCCAAATTACAGCTATTCCACTGGGACTATCGCTTGTTCATACTTCTTTTAATGTTTTTACGACACTTGTAATTGTTTGGTTTTTACCTCAAGTTATTACACTTCTTGAGAGAATTATTCCAAAGAGAATAGATGAAAAGTTAAATCATTCGTTTACTTTTTTTGATAGTCCAATTCATTCCACATCTGAGATTAGTGCCCTACAAGCGCAAAAGGAGGTGATATTCTTTGGTAGCAAAGTTCAATTGATGCTCTCGACAATACCACCACTCCTAGTAACAAAA
This sequence comes from Bacteroidota bacterium, assembly GCA_013390605.1. Taxonomy (GTDB): domain Bacteria; phylum Bacteroidota; class Bacteroidia; order Bacteroidales; family Cfx3-03; genus Cfx3-03. The sequence goes on from JACAUB010000001.1 coordinate 2,036,936, forward strand.
CATCCCTCTCAATACGAGCAAATGTATGCTTCTATCAGAGCTACAGAAGAGCTTGCAGATAAATTTGATGAAGAGATCTCTACTTTTATAACGCGCTTAAGTGAAAACGAATTAAGTGATAAAACATCATTGTCGGTAAGAATTATGCAGAAAATTGCTGATGACCTAGAGAGTATTGCTGACGAATGTATGGGACTTGCAAGGAATATTGATGTTAAGAACCAACAGAAAGTTTGGTTTACCCAAGAAATGAGGGACGATTTGAATATTATGTTTTCTCTTTTAAATGAAGCATACGAACTGATGTTAAATAATTTAAAATCTGACTATTTACTAACTGAAACTGATAAGCCATTACTTATTGAGGAGAAGATCAATCAATTACGCGATAGCCTTAGATTGAAAAATATGGAAAACCTAAAAAATGGCGTCTATACTTATCTAAATGGTAATTACTTTAATGATTTCATTTTCAGATGTGAAAAAATAGGCGATTTAATTATTCACATCAACAATTCATTTTCTGGTTTTAAAAAAGATTATAACAATTTATAGATATTATTCGTTGGATGAATTAATTTAGGATATGATCAAAATAATTGATAAGCATTTAGAAATCAAACATGTTAATCTATCCGTTGAAAATTAATTCATGTCATGGATATAGAAGCTATAATTCAATACATTACTTATAGGTATTTGCAACAAACAAAAAAAGAGTGGATATCTCTATGTAAGAATCCACTCTTTTTTTAATATCCTTTGTTCCTATTTCTTAGGACTAATCTTTATTACGAATCCACCACCGGGAGCCATATGGAGATCCATAACAGTTTTATTTGAAATGGTCTTTTGCTCCAGTTTATAATCGCGGGCAGCTCTGTCAGCATTTATCCCATCCTTATAAATATCAAGTGTATAATCTCCTTCTGGTAAAAAGTTAAAATCAAGTTTATAATCTCTTGGAGTCCAATCCGTCATTCCGCCAACATACCAATTGATTCCATTCTTTCTGGCAATAATAACATATTCACCAACTTTGGCATCTAATACTTTAGTGTCATCCCATTCAGTAGGAACCTGACTCAAGAAATGCAGACATTCTACTTCACGTTTGTAATTACTTGGATTATCAGCTAACATTTGAAGTGGACTTTCAAATACTACATACATTGCCAATTGATGACATCGCGTGCCTAGGCTCATGGGTTCATCAAAAATAGGAGCAAAATTTCTCTTGGTAGCATTTTTCATTGCACCAGGAGTAAAGTCCATAGGACCGCATACCATTCTTGTAAAAGGTAATGTTACATCATGCTTTGGATCAGGCAAATTACTCCATTTAGCATTTTCAAGCCCCCTAACACCCTCTCTGGTAATCACATGAGGATAGGTTCTACTGATTCCATCAGGCTTATATGCACCATGAAAATCAATCAGAAGATGATGTATTGCAGCCTTTTCAGCTACAGTTCTATAGAAATCAACCATTTTCTGATCATCGCGTTGCATAAAATCTATTTTTATTCCTTTAACACCCCACTTTTCATAAAGTGTCATTGCCTCATCCATTTTATCTTCAAAGGTTTTCCAAGCTGTCCATAGAATTACGCCAACATTTTTAGTCTTACCGTAATCTACCAACTCTTTAACATTAATATCACTAACCTCCTTTGTCACATCTTTCAAATCATACCAACCCTCGTCCAACACAATGTATTGAAGATTATTTTCAGATGCAAAATCAATATAGTATTTATATGTTTGATTATTTATTCCAGCTCTAAAGTCTACACCATAGATATTATTAGCATTCCACCAATCCCATGCAACCTTTCCAGCTTTAATCCATGAAAAGTCTGTCATTTTAGTAGCATCGGCTAATAAATATACCATTTGGTTTTCAATAAGATCTCCATCTTTATCAGCTATCAACATAGCCCGCCATGGAAGACTACGAGTTCCAATCGTTTTTGCAATATAATCAGCACTTTTAGAAATTATTACATCACGATCTGAGCGTTGTTTTTCATCTAATGGAAAGTTTGAGAATATTCCTTTTAAAGCATAATGATTATCATCAGTCCCAGTCATCCAAAAGCCAGGATAATCAATAATATTTGATTCAGTAATCAGAACTTTAGGTACATTGGGAGATTCAATCAATACTGGCAATGAAGAAAAACGCTGAGATCCAATGCTATCCATAGGCATGTGTTTAAACACTCTTTCGTTATGTGAATGCATCGATTCTTCTTCTGGAAAATATATGTAGCTCTTTTCGGGGAAGTTAAAATTGATCAATTCATTTTTAACAATTAAGGGCTCTTTCTGCGTAGTCAAAAAACGATAAGCAACACCATTATCAAAAGCTCTGAATTCCAATGTCAGACCACTTTTAAATGACAAACTTAATTGATTATAATTATTTTTAATCTCCGCTCTTTTTTCTTTGATTACAGGAGTAACTTTTTCATTTACAGTAGAAAAGAGTTTTTTTGTAATTTTGTCCTTCTCTAAACCAGAAGGTAATTGATTTGCTTCAAGTTGTAACCCGATAACAGAAGGGAGTACCAAACTTTTTCCATCTTTTTTTACACCATACGATAGTGTTTTGTTGTAATCAATGGTCACCTCTGTTCTTTTATCAGGAGAAAGCAGCGTGATTGGCTTTTGTGCATTTAGGCCATTCGAACAACATAAAATTGTTAAAATTAAAATAGTACAATACTTAATCATGTTTATAAAAATTTAAGTTTATGTTTTTAAAAACTAATTATTCAGTATTACATCTGTTAAAACAGGTAAATGATCAGAAGGATAAAACCCATTTACATTATCATCTATAATTTTATGATTTAATGCTTTTGATCTCGAATTAATAAAAATATGGTCTATTACTTCTCCTTTTTTAAATTCCACGTTAAAACTTATAAATGAGCAATCGGGTCCCTTACTTCCGTTCTTCGAAACATATCTTGTGTTTAGAAGCTTAGGCGAGGTAGAATTTATTATAATCTGATAGGGTACAGATTGTTCATTTCCATTGAAGTCTCCTGTTATAACAAAAGCGGATGTGCCTGCAATATTTGCAACTTGATTTAATAATAACTGAGCACTTTCACGTCTGGCAATTTCCCCAACATGATCAAAATGGGTATTAAAGACGAAAAAGAAAGTTCCCGTTTTTTTATCTTTCAGTTTAACCCAGGTAACGATCCGGTTGCAAACAGCATCCCATCCCCTGCTACCCGCAATTAGTGGTGTTTGCGATAGCCAAAACGTAGAATTATCAATAAGTTCAAACCGATCCTTTCGAAAAAATATTGCCGAAAATTCACCAGATTGTTTACCATCATCTCGTCCGACACCTATTCTTGCATAGTTAGGAAAAGCTCCCTCCAGATCATTTATCTGACTGTATAACCCCTCTTGAATCGATAAGACATCAACTTTATGTGATGCAATAGTATTAAAAACAAGACTCTTTCTATTAGCCCAACTAAATTTACCATCATCAGGATTATTATACCGGATATTAAAAGTCATAATTCTCAAACTGTTTTGAGAAAATAATGGATTAATAAGGCTAGTGAAGAGAATAAAAAACAATAGAATCTTAGTTTTCATTTGTAGTTGATATATTAAGCAAATAATTTAAGAAAAAATCATGTAACAAAACTAGACAAAGAGAATCAACAAAAAAATAATTTTTTTAAAGAAATTCTATTTTTATGAATTAGTCGGAATAATTGAAACCATTAATAATAATCCTAAAACAAATTGATTGCATATAATGACCCCGTCATTTCGACTGATCCCAAGCATACATAAAGAACTTTGATGGCTTTATTCAGATAAAAAAAACTCGAATAAATCAATCAGTCAGATTTATTCGAGTTTTATAACACTTATATAAAATTAAATCTTAAGCCAGATAATTTGTCATCATTCTAAGCAATGATTCTCTGTTTATCGGTTTTGAAATATAATCATTACATCCTGCACTTAAACATTTATTTCGCTCACCAACAAGTGCATAAGCAGTTTGAGCAATAATTGGAAGCTTTGCATTAAACTCACGAATCATACGGGTAGCATCTAACCCATTTAGTTCGGGCATCTTTATATCCATTAAAACTAAATCCAAATCAGCATGATCCTTACAAACCTGTACAGCTTCTTCACCATTTTTAGCTCTAAACAAGATTGCCCCCGTCCTTTTAAGAACAGTTTCCAAATAAAAATAATTTGTTTCCTCATCTTCAGCTATAAGGATATGCTTTCCAGTAAAATTAAAGCTATCTGATATCATTTTATTTGTTTTTTCCTATATTAAAAATTGATTACCAATTATAATCGCATAAATTTAATAAAAAATTCCCCTTATTACAAATATGCGACTTTTTTTAAAACCCTACAACAAATTTATTATTATTTTTTTGATGTATTTAAAATTATGTATAATTCAAGTGCTTTTTTAAAAAAAGATACTACCCTCATTCTAAATTTATTTGTTCAGAAAATATTAACAGCTCAAATATACAAGCAATCTACAAAAAACACTATTTTCAATTGAAAATAGCAAATACCTAGTATTTAAAGAACGTTTGGTTACTCTATTTTGTTTTTACTTATTATGTTAAATTACTTATATAGTGTGCAATATAATTATGAGGTCATTTTACTGATAATTTATCAGAACTAAGAATCTTGTTTTAAATGTTAAATCATTTTTTTCCTTCATCATAACCAATATTTTCTCAAATTTGCATATAAATTATGAACACACATAAACCGTATAAAATGTATATTGAACAGAAGGAATTTAAATTAAGCAATGGCCAAACTGCTATCTGGTACAACCTTATTAATGATAACGGGGTTTCAGTAACGATTCAGAATTTAGGGGCTGCTATTACGAAGATCATTGCTCCCGATAAAGATGGGAATACTGATGATCTTGTTTTAGGTTTTAATACAGCTGAGCATTATTTAACAAACCCAACTTACTTTGGGGTCGTTTGTGGAAGATATGCTAATAGAATAGCCAATGGAGCCTTTACCATTGACGGAAAGCAATATACCCTCCCCATTAATAATGGTCCTAACTCTTTACATGGCGGCGTTAATGGTTTTCACCTTCAAATTTGGGATAGCAAACCTATTGCTTTAGAAAAAGAATTATGTGTTGAACTTGATTACTTAAGTAAAGATGGTGAAGAGGGCTACCCAGGAAATCTGCAGACCAAGGTTATTTACAGCCTTAATAATAATAATGAATTGAAAATAACATATAAGGCGACCACAGATAAGGCGACCCATCTTAATTTAACAAACCACTCCTATTTTAATTTAGCCGGTTCTGGTAATATTTTCGATCAAACACTAACCATTAATAGCGATTATTATACAGAGAAAGATGAGAATTTAATTCCAACAGGTATCCTTGATAAGGTTGAAGGTACATTACTCGATTTTAGAAAGCCTGTCCGCTTTGGTGATAGACTCCCTGAAATGGAAATCGGGTATGATCATAATTTCGTACTAAAAAATAACGGTCAACTTCAGGAAATTGCTACAGCTTTTCATCCTGCAACCGGTCGTCAGTTAAAAGTATATACAGACCAACCAGGTGTTCAATTATATACAGCTTACTGGATAGAAGGAGTTAAAGGTAAACATGGTATGCATCATCATTACGATGCTTTTTGTTTAGAGACGCAACATTATCCAGACTCTCCAAATAAACCGCAATTTCCTTCAACGTTGTTAAAAGAAGGCGAAACTTTTCTTTCTACAACAATTTATAAATTTTCAGTTGTATAGTTAATACTTCTCATTTATGCGCATTAAAGGTATTTTCATTATATCTCTGCTTTTGTTGTCGTTGACTTCTTGTCATGTGGCTCGATTTTTCTATTACAATTTTGCCGACATGAAAGATTACAAGAAATTTCCTACACAAACCCTTAACAATGCAGAAATCACTTTCCATTTTTCAAAATCTTCAAAGAATTTAGATTTAAATATTCCAAGTGGTTTAAATGAAAAGAACTTTAGAACTTTTGAGCAGATGCTTGACAAGGAAAAAACACTATCATTTCTAATTATTAGAAATGATAGTGTTATCTATGAAAACTATTTTCATGGATACGATATAACCTCTATCGAACCCTCTTTTTCTATGGCTAAATCGTTTGTTTCTGCACTAATAGGGATTGCCATCGAAGAAAAGAAAATCAAAAGTGTACATCAACCCATTACTGATTTCATTCCTGAGTTAAAAAAAAATAATGGATTCGATAAAATAACTTTAGAGCATCTTCTTAATATGCGTTCAGGAATTGACTTTAATGAAGGATATAGCAGCCCTTTTGCCGACATGGCAAAATATTATTATGGCCTAAACTTAAAGAAATATATTCTTTCGTTGAAGACAAAAAAAGATCCGGATCTTGAATATGATTATATTAGCGTCAATACATTACTATTATCTTTAGCCCTTGAAAAGGCTACAGGAAAAACAGTAACAGCCTATCTGGAAGAAAAGATATGGAAGCCGCTAGAGATGGAATATCCTGCAAGTTGGAGTATTGATAGTCATAAAGATCAAACTGTTAAATCATTTTGTTGTATCAATGCTCGAACACATGACTATGCTCATTTTGGCAGATTATATCTAAATAAAGGTAAATGGAATGGTAAACAAATAGTCCCCACAGAGTGGGTAAACAGAAGTTTATCGATCGTTAATGATTCTCGCGACTCTCAAGGGTACCCCTATTCTTATCACTGGAGAGTAACAGTAAACGGAGCTTTTTTTGCAAAAGGAGTATTGGGTCAATATATCTTTGTCGACCCCAAAAAAAATCTTATTATCGTTAGAACCGGTCGAGGAAACGGATCGGTTGCATGGCCTCACTTTTTCGAATTGCTCGAACAGCAACTATGATCCTCTTCAATAAAACCATCTTGATCAGGATACCATAACTTCTCTTTCGCTACCTCCTGTGGAAACGTAAAGTATTTTACTACTGCAACTGTACATAATTCGTTATCCGGACTATATAATTTCACATCCATTACAGCAATATTTCTTTTCATCTCAATGAGTCGGGCCCTTATTGTAATCTTCCCTTGATTTGAGGGTACCGCTTTTTTATATTTCACCTCAAGCTGAGAAGTTACACCACCTGTTTTGAGCTTTACAAAAACATACCAGCTTGCAATTTCATCCATTAGGGTAGATTGTATTCCTCCGTGTAAAACATTAAACCACCCCTGGAAATTTGGAGCCGGATCCCAATATGAAACAATTTCATCATCCTCTTCAATAAATTCCATGTGTAATCCAAAAGGATTATCAGGAGAACAACCGAAGCAATTATATCCTTCGTTGCGGCGAAATGGGTTTTGAATTTTCTTCTGCATTATTTTTTCAATAAACTGCCTGCTTTATACCATTCTTTAACCATTATATTCTGATTCTCATCAAAGAGGATCCATTCTCCTTCTTTCAGATCATTTTTGTAGGAGCCTTTCCGCTTCTCTTTTCCTGTTTCAAAATATTCAACGGCATTTCCTTGACGGACATTCAGGTTATAATGTTCTAATAATAATAGCTTTCCACTTGGATAAAATGTTTTTATTTCTCCCTCTAGTAAACCATCTTTGTAATTATATTCGGCAACCAAACGTCCCTCTTTTGTAAACCACTTCGACGGACCATTTTTGATATCATTTTTATAATAAGCTTCTTCCATAACCCTATCAGGAGAATCCTGATAATATATTTTTTTCACCCCATTTATTTTACCATCCTTATATTCGGTAAATGAAGTGAAGAAACCATCAGCAGTAAAAGTTTTTGAAACCCCATTTGGAATTCCATTCAGATAATAACACTCAGCAATCAATCGGCCCCATCTGTCAAACTCGAAAGAGCCCCCAATAAGTTTGCCTTTTTGATAGTTTTCTATTTTTTGTATATAGTTACCACCAAAGTAGGTTAACCACTGACCATCGCGTAGACCATCTTTATACGTTCCTCTGGATTCAAACTGATTCATTTCTATCCAACGCCCTTGCTTTAATCCAGATACGTCAACTCTATTTATTGTATCATTATTATCTATCACCTTAAATGTTTGAGCTATAAGGCAATAATTAACCATCAGTAACAGAATAAGAAGTGTTAATCGCTTTATCATCTTTTTTAAAAATTATGTTTTATGATAATCTGTTTTTTGATAAAATAGAATGCATTTTTGATCTTTATTTAATTTCAACCAAATTTATTCAGTAAGCAAAACCCCAAAAAGATCAAAACTATCGGAAGCGGTGATTTTTATATTCGAAAATTGACCAATTTTAACTCCTTTTTCTGTAATCGGAACTAATACCTCATTATCAATTTCAGGAGAATCAAATTCAGTACGACCAACAAAATAATCGCCCTCCACCCTATCTATCAATACTTTAAATGTTTTGCCTATTTTTTCAGTATTTAACTCGAAAGATATTTTTTCTTGAATCTCCATTAACTCATTAGCACGCTGAAGTTTAAGTTCTTCCGAAACATCGTCAGTTAGGTCGGCTGCTTTGGTTCCTTCTTCTTCAGAGTAAGTAAATACTCCGGCTCTTTCAAAGCGCGATTGAATTAAAAATGCTTTTAATTCATTAAATGCCTCCTCTGTTTCACCCGGATAGCCAACGATGAAAGCAGTCCTGATGGCTAAGCCCGGAACTTTCGATCTGAAGGCCTCCATCAGCTTACGTGTTTCCTCACCTGTAATATTTCTGCGCATCGATTGTAATAGCGCATCATTAATATGTTGAAATGGAATATCAATATATTTACAAACCTTAGGGTTTTCTCTGATTATATCAAGCAGATCCATTGGAAATCCAGCTGGATAGGTATAATGTAGTCTGATCCATTCAATCCCATCAATTAAAGACAATGCATTGACAAGCTCACCCAATTTTCGTTCTTTATATAGATCAAGTCCATAATAAGTTAAATCTTGAGCAATCAGGCTGATCTCTTTTATACCAATAGAAGCAAGATGCTCACCCTCTTTTACAATCTCTTCAAGCGGACGCGAAATATTACCACCTCTGATAATCGGAATTGCACAGAATGAACATTTGCGATCGCATCCTTCAGCAATTTTAAGATAAGCAGTATGCGATGGCGTCGTAATCATTCGTTCGCCAATCAGTTCTTTATGATATTCAGCACCTAATGTTCGTAGTATAACAGGCAAGTCTGTAACACCGAAAAACCCATCTACCTCTGGAATTTCAACTTTCAACTCATCCCGATAACGTTGAGATAAGCAACCCATTACATATATTTTTTTAACAAAACCAGCTAATTTGGCATCTACAGCTTGAAAAATAGTATCAATTGATTCCTGTTTGGCATCTTTAATAAAACCACAAGTATTTATAACGACAGTTTCGGCTTTATCAAATGGTTGTTCGTACAAAACCTCAATATTTGCAGCCTTGAGCTGCCCCATTAACACTTCAGAATCAACCAGATTTTTAGAACACCCAAGTGATATAAGATTTATTTTTTTTTGATCAGTTTTCTTTTGTGCCATTCAAAAATTATATATATTGTATCTTAAATTCAGTAAGTTATGAAAATATTAGTTATTTACCAGATGATAAGAAAAGACTATCAACGAATTCACTTTTATCAAATAATTGTAGATCTTCCATTTTCTCGCCAACACCAATAAATTTTACAGGAACCTTTAGTTGGTCAGAGATACCGATTACAACACCACCCTTAGCCGTACCATCAAGCTTAGTTAATGCCAACGCTGTAACTTCTGTAACTGCAGTAAACTGTTTGGCTTGTTCCATTGCATTCTGGCCAGTCGAAGCATCAAGTACTAATAGTACCTCATGAGGAGCATCTGGAATAACTTTCTGCATTACCCGCTTGATTTTTCCTAGTTCATTCATAAGATTCACCTTATTATGAAGACGTCCAGCGGTATCAATCAAAACTATATCTACTTTTTTTGCAACGGCAGAACGCAGTGTATCAAAAGCTACTGATGCAGGATCAGCATCTTGTCCCTGCGCTACAATAGGAACGCCAGCACGTTCGGCCCATATAATCAATTGATTAACTGCTGCAGCTCTAAAGGTATCTGAGGCTCCGAGTAGCACACTTTTTCCGGCTTGTTTAAATTGCCAGGCAAGCTTTCCGATGGTTGTCGTTTTCCCTACACCATTAACCCCAACCACCATGATTACATAAGGATAATCACGTTTTGGAAGATCGAATCCAGAAAAATCAACTTCTTGGTTCTCTGATAACAAAGCAGAAATCTCCTCTTTCAGTAACTGATTTAATTCAGATGTTCCCAGATATTTATCTTTTGAAACACGAGCCTCAATACGATTAATGATTTTTATGGTGGTTTCAACACCAACATCAGCTGAAATTAGAATCTCTTCTAAATTATCAAGTACCTCATCATCAACTTTAGATTTACCAATAATGGCTTTCGATATTTTAGAAAAAACATTTTCTCTGGTTTTTTCTAAACCTTTATCAAGATTCTGTTTTTTATCTTTAGATAGAAATGAAAAGATGCCCATTTATTATAATATTGAATTACAGTTACTTAAAATAAGAAGTATATCTTTTTGTATCAAAAAAAGTATAGAAATATAACTCCTTAAAATTCAGCACAAAATTACTAAAAATAAGATGATAAATTGGGTTAAAAGTCGCTTTAAAATTAAATATAAAACAAAGTTATTATACCTTGAAGAAGCCTCAATAAACTCAACTTATCACCGAAAAAATAATTTATTTGCATTCATAAATTGAATACAAATCACCATCTTGACTCAAATAAATCATCTAATGGTTTTCTTTGTTATTAATAATTGTTTTTATATTTTTGAATATCAAAAGAAAAGCATGTATTTGTGCTTTTTAAATCGTTATATAGCTTTCTTGTCTGATAACCAGAAAGAAGTCCGATAAATGTCTGATAATGAATCGATGCAGATGGCCTAATCCTAATCTGACTCTAATCATATCCTAATCTAATCCTAATCAATTCCTAATGCTGTATTAGGCTTTGATTAGAATCAAAACAGAAAAATAGAAGGACGATTTTAAAATTCCAAAGGAAATATCTCATCATTGTACCACTATAAAAAGATAATATTTGAAGCGATATTTAATATCAAAACAGCATAATCAATAAAACAAAATAAGCCCTTTTCGATAAGAAAAGAGCTTATTTTAATACCATTTATGGTAGATTATTTTTTTGCAAGTGCTTCTTTTACTGAATCCTGTAGAACAATTTGTTCTCTGAATGAGTAAGCTCCGGTTTTAGGTGATTTAACCACACGGATTACCTTTGCATAATCTTTTCCGCTATTTGTTCTCAGCGTTGCAACTACTTTCTTTGCCATAGTTTAGAATTATTTAATTTCGCGATGAACAGTCATTTTCTTCAAAATAGGATTGTATTTCTTGAGTTCAAGACGCTCTGGTGTGTTCTTTTTGTTTTTTGTTGTGATGTATCTTGAAGTTCCCGGCATCCCGCTCGTTTTGTGCTCTGTGCATTCCATAATCACTTGCACTCTTGCTTCTTTACTCTTTTTGGCCATTGGTTGAGTTCTTTTAAATTTTCAGGCCTGCAAAGATATTAATATTTTCGAACTTTTCCCATATTTTATTAAAAAAATTCAATATTAATTACCGTGTTATCAACGGTTTTGATATTTTAAGGTCTATTCTTTTTATCTACCAGTTAATCAATCTTTAAACTATTTTTACTTTACTTGATTTCAGGATGGCATTTTCTTTATTTTTGCGACTATGCTGTGGAATAACTTTATAAAAGGCTTTAATGCCTATCTGATTTTAGAGAAATCGATGTCAAAAAACTCCATTGAGTCATATTTACGTGATATTAATAAACTTATTTCATATTTAGAGATGAATGAAATATCGGTTTCTCCAGGCGATATAGAGATGAAACATCTGCTCGGATTTATCCAATATCAAAACAAATCAGGTATTGCGCCCAGTTCGCAGGCTCGCATAATTTCGGGAATTAAGGCTTTTTTCAAATATTTGGTGATGGAGAATATCATTAATGATTCGCCGGCATTGTTGCTTGAAACACCCAGATTAGGTCGAAAACTCCCTGATGTATTAAGTCTGGAAGAAATTGATCGGATCTTTAAAGCAATAGATTTAAGCTTGCCGGAAGGTCAACGTAATCTAGCTATGCTCGAAACACTGTATGGATGTGGTTTAAGGGTTTCAGAATTAATCAATGTACATCTATCAGATATTTATGAAGGTGAAGGATTTATTCGAATTATAGGAAAAGGCGATAAAGAACGACTGGTTCCTATTGGAAATGAGGCATTAAAGGCTATCAAACTTTATCGCGATCAAATAAGAAATCATATTGCGCCAAAACATGGTCAAGAAGATATCCTTTTTCTAAAAGGCAATGGCAGTCATCTTACCCGACAATGGGTATTTCTTATTATCAAAGCACTTGTAGAAAAAGCTGGAATACATAAAACAATTAGTCCGCACACCTTCCGCCATTCGTTTGCAACACATTTAATTGAACGAGGTGCTGATTTAAGAGCCGTACAAGAGATGCTTGGACATGAATCGATAACTACTACTGAAATCTATACACACCTCGATAGGGAGTTCCTGCGTGAGAATATTCTTTCCTTCCATCCTTTATATAACAAACAGAGCCGGTAATAATTACCAGCTCTGTGTACTTATTTAGTAAAATGGAAAACCAAATCTATTTTTCTTCTTCTAAGTCAGAATCTTCAAACTCATCGAAGAACACGCCCCAATTAACAGTAACCAGTTCGTCAGATTCAAAATAGAAATCAATGAGCGCCTCATCAAATGAGATTCTCTTTTCACCCCACTCCTCTTCGTCTTCGTCCATCTCTTCAAAACCATTGGCAAGCATCAAATCAATGATCTCTTGCGATTTCATTTCAAAGATTTTCTTTCCAAATAGTGTTATATCCCTGTTATCTGTTTCAATACAAGAGAAAAGTTTAGGATCTTCACCATCAAAAAAGAGTGTAAAACCAGCTTCATTATACGACCAAATCAGGGTTTTAAACTCTTCTTCGCCCTCTTCAAGTTCTTCAACCTCATCAGGGTTTCCTAAATAACTAACCACATCTTCAGAAGTGGCACCAAACTCGAGGTCGTCAAAACCCTCAAGTAATTTGATTTCCATTTTAAGCGTTTTCATATTTATTAATTTATTTCTTTAAAGATAATTTATTTTATTCCAGAAAGCAACTATTATTTGAAAGGTGAATTAGGTTCTTTTGCCATGTGTTTATAGGATAAGTAATCTAACCACCGTGGAAACCATTTACTCAAAAATACAGTCAGCTTCCCCTCCAGAAAAGTCAATATCAAACTACTTTTCCTCGTTTTTATTGCATTTGCAATTTTATAAGCTACTGTTTCGGCCGACATCATTGCGCTTTCATCACGTGGAGTCTCTCCCTGTGGTGTTCCCTCTGCAGTTAAAGCAACATTACGAATATTTGAAGCAGTAAATCCCGGAGCAACAACTAAAACATGTAAATCTTTTTTTAAATTTTCAACTCTAATCGTATCAAGAAATCCTCTGATCGCAAATTTAGATGCTGAATATCCAGTTCTACCCGGAAGACCGATATATCCGGCAATGGATATTACACCAACCACACTTCCTTTTGAATCAAGAAGATATGGTAATGCATATTTAGTACAATAAACCGTTCCCCAGAAATTAACATCCATCAATCGTCGGATTACATCCAGATCACAATCTTCAAATAAAGCACGCATCGAAATACCTGCATTATTAATGAGGATATCAATTTTTCCAAATCTTTTAATGGTTTCTGTGATTAGATTTCTACAATCAGCTTCTGAACTTACATCAGCGACAATAGGAAGTGATTCTGTTCCTTTGAGCACCAATTTATTATTTAATTCCTCCAGCTTAGGGAAACTACGTGAGGCAATTACAACTTTAGCTCCCCTACCTGCAAACTCAATGGCTAATGCTTTTCCAATGCCCGAAGAGGCACCGGTAATTATTACAACTTTATCTTTCATTTACTGATTCTTTTCAGCCTGCAAGTATAGCTATTTTTTAAAGAAAATCTCTTCAAAAGTTATTGACATCACTTTTCAATTTGTATTTGATAACTTTGTCGGATATTATTTACGCTATGCCTTTTTTGTTAACTGATGAATTAAGTTTTCCATCTCCTGATCTGGCAGACGAAGATGGACTTCTTGCGATTGATGGTGATTTATCGCCCGAAAGGTTATGTCTGGCCTATGCTAATGGCATTTTCCCGTGGTATGAAGAGGATTCACCCATCTTATGGTGGTCGCCCAATCCACGCTTTGTCTTATTTCCTGAAAAGTACAAAAGCACCAAATCACTAAGATCATGCGTAAAAAAAGGTATATACAGCTTAAAAATAGACACTGCGTTTCGGCAAGTAATAACAGCTTGTTCAGCGGTTCCCCGTGAAGACCAAGATGGCACATGGATTACGGAAGAGATGATTGAGGCCTATTGTCAATTGCACGAACTTGGAATAGCCCATTCATTTGAGACTTATTTTGAAGATCAATTAGTTGGAGGATTATATGGTGTATCACTTGGTGCTTGTTTTATGGGTGAATCAATGTTTCATTTAAAGACAGATGCATCGAAATTTGCCTTTTATCATTTAGTAGAATGGTGTAAAACAAGAGATTTTCAATTTATAGATGCCCAGGTTGAATCGCCACATCTTGTAAATATGGGGGCAGAGACCATTGCAAGAGAAGATTTTTTGAAATTATTAGACAGTGCATTAGAAATTCCAACAATAATTGGCCAATGGCAATTATAAATTTATGGGTGTTCAAATCACTATTTTTGTTAGTTTTGCCACCCCAATAAATACTGCATACTATGAGTTTTGAAATCAACGGTAAACTTTATGAAAAATACGATGTTGTCGCTGTCAGTGATAAGTTTCGTAAACGTGAATTTGTAATTGAAAAAACAGAAGCCAGTTCTTCAATGGAATTTACAGAACATATTAAATTTCAACTTACACAAGATCGTTGTGATATACTTGATCGGTTTAATTTAAACGAACAAATAAAAGTCACCTTCAATATTAAGGGTCGCAGATGGGAAAAAGATGGCCGTGTTAGCTATTTTACCAATCTCGAAGCATGGAAAATTGATAAAGTGGGCAATGAAAGTAATTCTGCTCCTGTACCAGGTGTAGATTTCCCTGATTTTGAAGCTAGTTCAGATTCTGATCTTCCTTTTTAATTGATTTGATAATCTGTTGAAAACCTGGATTATAATTTCTAGTTTTATAATCCAGGCTTTTTTATTCGTTGCTTTTTTTTATTCAAAGGGTTGTTCGTTCGTAAAGTCAGGCCGATAAACCTCCGGACTCTCAAAGTCTTGCCACCATCCATTACACAATCCTAATCTTTCCATCTCTGCCTGAACTGCTTCGTATTCGCGTGGACTGATTTGTCGACCTAAATCAGGATGTCCGATTGCTTTATAGGTTGGATAATATTGCGACATTAGTGATACAGTAATTCGTGGTGTGATCTCAATAGCCAGCCGTCGTAAAACTTCTAAGCTATTTTCCGCTTGATTAGGTAATATTAGATGACGAACAATTACACCGGAAGTTGCATAACCATGCTCATTAACCATTAAGTTCGTTCCTTTTAATCTTTTCATCTCTTGTATTGCAGCTAAAGCTATTTCCGGATAATCAGCTGCCTCGGAATATGCCTCTGCCAAATCGTTATCAGCATATTTAAAATCGGGTAAGAAAAGGTCTATATAATCATCTAGTCCGCGAATGGTTTCTACTTTTTCATAGGCATTTGTATTATACACAAATACAGGATAATAACCCTTCATATTTAGAGCAGAAACAATCATTTTCACAATAGGTACAACATGCGAAGGCGAAACAAAACCGACAGCTCCTACCCCATCGTTCAGAAAAGGAATAATCATTTCAATGATCTCTTCTATCTTAAAATGATAATCAACAATCTCTTCAGTCACCGAACTAATTTGACAGTTTTGACAGTAGATACATTGCAGATTGCATCTGCTAAAAAAAATATTACAAATTCCTTTATCTCCAATAATTACAGGTTCTTCGCCTGTATGTATACAAACTGTACTAACAGAGATATCAACCCCACTATTACAATATCCATGTTCTTCAAACCTATTAACGGCACAGTTTCTGGGACAAATCGTACAGTTTTTAAATTCATCAAGAAAAGAGTGTAACTTTTCGAGTTGCTTGTTGTCAAATTGTATCATTGCAAAAATATGTTTTGTAAAACCAGTTCTCTTCACGCTTCATCATTCTGGGTATGTAAAGAAAAGAATTATGAAAGCACAAAGCAACTGAAAAGAAAAAATATTATCCTTGCACAAATTTAGTCGTAACTCATGAATCAAGCGAAAAACATCATTAGTATTGACAATCTTTCATTTGGATATCACAATAAGCAGGTCTTAGATGGAATCTGTTTAGATGTGCCAGAAGGGAGTATATTTGGTTTTCTGGGTCCAAATGGTGCCGGAAAAACTACAACGATCAAAATACTACTTGGCTTATTGAAAGTAGCAGATGGTCATGTCTCTCTTTTTGAGAAAGATATTAATGATCATAGAATTGAGGGGTTGAAATTAACGGGAACAATGGTTGAAGATCCATCTTTATATGATCATTTGAACGCCAGAGAAAATTTAAAAATTAATTGTGTCATCCGCAAGATTCCTACTACCCGAATAGAAGAGGTGCTTTCGCAAGTTGGATTAACGAGCGATGCTCATAGAAAGGTGAGAACCTATTCGTCTGGTATGAAACAGCGTCTTGCTTTAGCACAAGCGTTACTTCCTGAGCCGCGTTTACTAATGCTGGATGAGCCTATTAACGGACTTGACCCTGCAGGTATTATTGAAATCAGAAATCTATTACTCGATCTTAATCAGAATCATGGTATTACAATCTTCCTTTCTAGCCATATTCTTCCTGAAATAGAGAAGCTTTGTAGTCATGTTTCAGTCATCAATAAGCGAAATATCCTTTACCAGGGTAGCATGAATGGTTTATTAAATACCGGTATAAATGGAGTTCGTTTAATCGTTGAAACTGATCAACCGGCTAAAACGAAGGAATTATTATCCGGATCATACCATATTGAAGCATCAGGTGCTAATAAAATAATTGTAAATCTTTCAGATAGAAATGAAGCGAAGGAGATTGCCAAGCGCTTAGTAGATGCCGAAATTGGTATTTTACTATTACAACCTGAAATACATGAACTAGAGGCATCTTTTCTTGAACTCCTAAAAGATAATTAACCATGAAGAGTCTATTTATAACTGATTTTTTTAATATTTACCGTGGCGAATGGTTAAAGACCAGAAAGACACTGGCATTTTGGATGACCATCTTATTTCCTTTTTTCTGTACTATTTTGGTATCGCTAAAATTTTTAGGGGATAAGCAAATGCCTACAGAACCCTGGCCAATGTATATAAAGCAGGTAAATAATGTTATGTCGTTTTTTCTTCCCTTTTTTCTAATCCTTTTGGTAAGTTTCACAACTCAAATCGAATATAAAAATCATGGATGGAAACAACTTTATTCACAACCTGTTCCCCGACTTTCAATATTCCTCGGTAAATATTTGATAATATTGAGCTTAATGGTGGTCAGTGTTATATTTGCTCTCATTATTTTATCAGGACTCGCTCCTATCATTCAATTGATTCGTCCCGGCTTAAATTTCACAGGTACTTCATTCGACTTCGCAACATTCATTCGCTTATTTGTTCACACAATATTCGGCGGGATATTTATTATGACACTGCAATATTGGTTATGTATCAGATTGCGTGGTTTCATGGCGCCCATCATCATTGGAGTCTTTTTTACCATAATTCCTATAGCTTATGTAATGATATTAGGAATTGCCGGATTATTAAAAAAAGGGAAAGAAATTTTAAAAGTATTTGAATACGATCCATATTCTTATCCTTTCTCTTCAACGTTCCATATAATGCCTGTAAATGGTGCTGCTACGCCGATTATTCCTGACATTTTACAGATCCATCTTGGCATTGCGCTGGCAATACTTCTTCTTGCAGCCATCGATAACCATTTCAGAAAAGTTTACGCTTAAATGTTTAAACATATCTTTTCAAAAAAACCATTGTTCTATTCGTTCAATGGTTTTTTTGTTTTATTTTTACAAACTCCTTCTCACTAATAAAAAAAATTAAAAATGCTTAACAGAAGATCATTTGTCAAAACAGCAGGATTAGCCACTGCTGGACTTGCTATTTCAATGAAGAACAATGCTTCAATCCTTTCTAAAACAGATTTCACCTCGATGCGGCCAGCATTAAAGGATCGAAATTTTACCAGTAAGGCTGTTGAAGATACAATCTTAACTGTAAAGAAAGCCATTTCAGATCCTGAATTAGGATGGCTTTTCGAAAATTGTTTTCCAAATACACTTGATACTACCGTTAAATTCAAAATGGTTAATGGTAAACCTGATACATTTGTCATTACCGGAGATATTAATGCAATGTGGCTTCGCGACTCAACAGCTCAGGTGTGGCCTTATTTGCCCCTCACTAAAAATGATACGGATTTAAAACAATTAATAGCAGGTGTTATTAATCGTCAAGTCAAATGTATACAAATCGACTCGTATGCTAATGCTTTTAATGATGGTCCCGGCCACTCCGAGTGGATGACTGATTTAACTGATATGAAACCGGAACTTCACGAACGGAAATGGGAGATCGATTCACTTTGTTATCCTGTTCGTTTATCATATGGCTACTGGAAGACTACAGGCGACAGCTCTGTCTTTGATGAGAACTGGGTTGCAGCTATGAAGAAAATATACACTACATTTATTGAACAACAACGAAAAGATGGTAATGGTCCTTATAAATTTGGCAGAGTAACAGCTTGGGCGCTTGATACAGTTCCCGGCGGTGGATATGGAAATCCAATAAAACCTGTTGGATTAATCTGCTCAATGTTTAGGCCTAGCGATGATGCTACTACTTTCCCTTTTTTAGTACCCTCTAATTATTTTGCTGTCGTATCATTAAAACAATTGGCTGAAATATTTACAGTTGTTATAAAAGATGTTGAGTTTGCTAATAAATGCAAGCAGTTAGCTACTGAAGTAGAAAATGCTTTAAAGAAATATGCTATTACAAACCATCTACATTTTGGCCCTATGCTGGCTTACGAAGTAGATGGATTCGGAAACCAAATGTTTATGGATGATGCTAATGTGCCTAGTCTTTTAGCACTTCCTTATCTGGGAGCATTTAAACCAAACGATCCGCTTTATCTCAATACCCGAAAATTTACGCTGAGTGATAGTAACCCCTATTTCTTCAAAGGGAAAGTTGCGCAAGGTGTTGGTGGTCCGCACTCAGGAATGGATATGATTTGGCCATTATCATTTACAATGAAGGCTTTGACGAGTACAAACGACAATGAAATAAAAGATTGCATTCGTATTTTAAGAGCTACGCATGCTGGTACTGGTTTTATGCATGAATCATTCTATAAAGATGATGCCAATAAGTTTACCCGGAAATGGTTTGCTTGGTCAAATACACTCTTTGGCGAGATGATATTGAAAGTATATCACGAACGTCCACACATTCTAAAGTCGAGTTTTTAAATTTTCATTACCTGCAGTTAACTTTATTTTTAAATTAATAAATGATCCTTGTTGAAGCTTGTGTAAACTCCCCCCAATCAGCAATTGAGGCAGAGAAAGGGGGAGCACACCGTGTTGAACTTTGCGATAACCTCTATGAAGGAGGCACCACACCGAGTGCTGCATCTATTGTTTTTACCCGAAAAAATATTGGAATAGGATTAAATGTTATTATTCGCCCCCGAGGTGGAGATTTCATCTATTCTGAATTGGAAGTAGATATAATGCTTCAGGATATTACTTTTTGCAAACAAGCTGGTGTTGATGGTGTGGTTTTAGGTGCTTTAACACCGGAAGGTAATATTGATATTTTCACAACCACACGCTTAACTCAAGCTGCATTTCCAATGACTGTAACTTTTCATAGGGCATTTGATATGGTTGCTGATCCCTACAAAGCCTTAAATGATATAATACTTTGCGGATGCGATCGCATATTAACTTCTGGACTTCAAAACAAGGCTGTTGAGGGAAAAGATATGATTGCATCATTGGTTTTACAAGCTGAAGATCGTATTATTATTGTTGCAGGTAGTGGTGTAAATGATCAAAATGCAGCTTCATTGGTTCAATATACAGGTGTAAAAGAGATTCATACTTCATCAAAATCATCTTACCCTAGTAAAATGGTTTTTCGTAACCCGGTGGTTTTTATGGGAGGGATATCACAGATTCCGGAATATGAAAACAACCGTACTGATGCTTTAAAAATAAAGGCAGTAGTAGAATCAGTAAAAGATCTCGGCTAATTATTTTTAATCTACAATAATCGAGTACGATATGAAAAAAATATTTCTCATTTTAATTGGTATCATTTGGTGCAATATCTTATCCGCACAACATCTTATCAATAATGTCAATTATCGTCAAAAAGTCCATAAGCAATTCATCAAGAGAGAAGTTGAGATGTCAGCTAGAGGAAAAATTCTTTTTGATGTATTTAAGAAACCACTTTCAGTTGAGCAAAGAGAAGCATTAGAGTTCCTATATGCATATATGCCCCTAAGTGATCTTGCAGATTATTCAGGAAATTTCTTTTTAAGTCAGGTTGATGTTGCATTGGCTACAAAAACTACATTTAAATGGGGAAAACAAATTCCTGAAGATATCTTTCGTCATTTTGTACTTCCTTACAGAATCAATAATGAAAATCTGGATTCTTCAAGAATGGTCTTCTATAAGGAATTAAAAAGCAGAATCATGAATATGTCAATGAAAGATGCCGTTTTAGAAGTCAACCATTGGTGTCATGAAAAAGTAACCTATAGGGGTACGGATATCCGTACTTCCGCACCTCTTTCAACGGTAAAAAATTCATTTGGTCGTTGTGGTGAGGAATCTACATTCACAACTACAGCATTACGTTCGGTCGGAATCCCTGCCCGTCAGTGTTATACACCCCGCTGGGCGCATAGTGATGATAATCATGCATGGGTTGAAGTTTGGATTGATGGGAAATGGTATTTTATGGGTGCTTGCGAACCTGAATCCGATCTAAACATGGGATGGTTTGATGGACCTGCTAAACGTGCTATGATGGTTCATACAAATGTATTTGGGAATTACGAAGGAATTGAAGAAGTGAATCAGAAGGAGACTTGGTATACAAAAATCAATATCTTACCAAACTATGCTCCAGTCAAAAAACTTATTGTAAAAGTTGTAGATGAAATAGGGAAACCAGCCATTAAAGCAAAAGTAAATTTTGGACTTTACAACTACGCTGAATTTTATACGATAGCTTTTAAGAATACAGACTTAAAAGGTTTTACTTCTTTAGTAACAGGTTATGGTGACTTGTTGGTTTGGGCTACTAACGGTAAGAATTATGGATACCAAAAGGTTTCTGTAGATAAAAAAGATACCGTCGTTATTAAAATGAACCGTTTGGGTGACAAACCTTATCAGGAAGATTTTGATTTAGTCGTGCCTATTGTTCGCCCAGTAAGCAATGGAGATGAAAAAGGGAAAGAACTTAATGCACAACGTCTGCTCAATGAAGATGCTATTAGAACGGCTTATATGAGTACCTTCATGAAACCCGATCAAGCAATTGAATTAGCAAAAGAGGTTGGTTTATCTATTGATAGTATAAAACAACTAATCGGTAATCGTTATGGTAACTATCAGGAGATTGCTACTTTTATTCGTCAGGGAGCACAAACAAAGAATAAAAATCTTGTCATCCCTCTGTTATATTCAGTTTCAGAAAAGGATTTGCGTGATGCTTCCAATATAACGCTGTTCGATCATCTATCAAATGCATTAAATTTAAGACCCGTCGAGTCAATTACTGGAAAGCTATTTACCGAATGTATTTTAAATCCAAGAATATCGAATGAGATTCTTTCTCCATGGAGAAGCCTTTTATTCAATAAGCTAAAAACTGAATTCTCTCCATTGTCAATTGAAACCCCACTAAAAATAAAGGCCTGGATTATTAAAAATATAACGATAAAGGAGAATGAGAACTACTACAATGTACCTATTACTCCAATTGGTGTATACAATTTGAAACAGGCTGATAAACAGAGCAGAAACATTTTCTTCGTTGCAGTATGTCGTTCACTGGGATTTCCTGCCAGGATTGAAACAGCAACAGGTATTGCTCAATATTTACAGACTGGACAATGGATTGATGTCAACTTTGAGCCTTCTGTAAAAGCGGTAGAATCAAGAGGGACATTAGAGATTGTAAGTGCGCCATCAAATACCATTAAACCTGAATACTATACACACTTTACCATTGGACGGTTGGAAAATGGAGAGTTTGTATCGCTTGATTTTGAATACAGTGACGACATGAAGTCATTGCCAACTAAAATCAATCTTATACCAGGCCGCTATCGAATGGTTACAGGAAATCGAATGAATAATGGAAATGTGTTGGCTCGCACAACTTATTTTGATATAGAAGCAGGAAAGACTGTTAAGCAGGTTGTAGAGCTTCGTCCATTAATCATGAAACCTGATGTCATAGGAACGATTGATTTAAACAAATCGTTTACTACATTTGATGGTAAGGTCATTTCACTAAAAGATTTAGCAAAAGAAAATGGGGTGATACTTTCGTTTCTTGATCCATCCAGAGAACCAACCCGACATGTAATGGTTGATATTCCTCTGCTTCGTGAATCATTTGAAAAGTGGAATGGTGGAATGGTATTTTTGCTTCCAACTGATAAAATAACACCGGCATTCAATTCCGCAAGTTATGCTAATATGCCAAAGCAATCTATTTTCGGAAAAGATGAAAACAGAACGTTATTGAATTACATTCTTAAAGCAACAAAAACTAATTTTGAAAATAATTTTCCTTTAATAACACTGATAACACCTTCTGGCGAAATAATCTTTCTTTCAGAAGGCTATCGCATTGGTATTGGAGAAAACCTTATCAAAACCATTCAGTTGATGGGCAAATAGGTTTTAAAGAACTTCATTTTGCAAAAAAGAGACTGTCAGAAAAGTTCGAAAGAGTTTTTTTCTGACAGTCTCTTTTTTTTGAGAGATAGCCAAACAGAATAGTAGATGATGGTAATATGAATAAAAAAGAACGAATAACATCAAAAAAAACAGAATTCGTCTACTTTAACTTCAACTTTACATCAATCAGTGTTTTAACATCCTCAACATCAAGGCTGTTCGCAATCGTTATTGATACAGCCCGACCAAATTTTGATGGTTTAGCATCACGAAATTTATTTTTTACTTCATCGGTAATAGTGCTATCTTCAATCAATGGCTGAGCCTTGTCCCCCAGGTAAAAAGTAATTCTAAAAGTATCTTTTATGACACCTAACCAGAAAATTGTTTTTTTCTTTCGAAGTGTACGAAACAACCAACACTTCCCATCATTATAGAATCTCCAGACTTCTGTTATGTCTGTATAATGATCATGCAGATGCTGTATAATCTGCTGCCAATAAATTTGCTTCTCACCAATGATAGTATAAATAAAATTATCATCAGGTTGGATTGTTTTGTCGGTTAATACAATAGGTTCCATTTTTATCCTGTTTTAGTTTATACTAATTTACTTTATACAATTTATAAAATTAACGAAACAATTTCCGCTTCTGTTTCTTTTACTAAATCCTTTGGAGCGATATGAATTTGTAGTCCTCGTTGTCCGGCACTAATATAAATATGGCTATAATTCAAACAGGTCTCATGGATGTATGTCGGTAAATGCTTCTTCATCCCTATTGGAGAACAAGCGCCACGGATATATCCGGTAGTCGGTAAAAGTTCTTTCATCGGAATCATTTCGCAACTTTTATTTTCCGAGACTTTTGCAGCTTTTTTCAAATCCAACTCTTCGGCTCCGGGAATAATACAAACGAAATACCCTATCTTATCTCCTTTTAGAACAAGTGTCTTGAACACCTGTTCAACGGGTTCATTCAATTGTTGAGCGACATGAATAGCACTTAAATCTGATTCATCCACTTCGTAAGCAATTAATTCATAAGCTATTTTTGCTTTATCGAGTAGTCGGGCTGCATTTGTTTTATTTATTTTCATTGATAAATGAATTCTTGTCACATCAAATATAGCGTAGTTTTGCTTGAATATCAATAAAAAACCACCTTAAAGTATTTAACACTAAAAGGTGGCTTCTATATTTTAAAGAATATGTTTTTACTTTGAGATAGACGTTATAAGTTTGCCATCACCATTTATAATCAACTTAGTCTTTCCATCGTTACATTCGAGTACAGCCTCATAGTTCATTGCTGTCATCTTCAGTGATAACTTATAAAGCGATGTATCAAAAAGATTCTCAATATCGGTTCCTAACTCATTTAAATCAGCACAATATTTCTTGTTCTTGCTATAATATTGCTCTTCACGATAAAACACTGCCCATAATGCTTCTTTAGTAAACTCTATATCCGGAATTTTAAATTCTTCGGTAGAGGTACCAACTTCATTGGCAGAGAATTTTACATATCCCCAACGTTCGGGCATGTGCATACTGATAGCACCTACAGGTGACCAGACCCAATTATTTTCAGGTAGATTCTTACCCGTCTGAGGATCCTTTATTTTTTCATATTTTCCATCTTTCCACTCTGTATTCCATTCTACTCTGGAGAAGCCAAGTCGCCAAGGTTGTTCTAATTTGGGTTTTCCATTACCCATTCCAAAAGAAACAGCGCTAAAAGGAATAGCAATCTCCACCGTCCATTTTTTATCCTTATCTCTTCCATTATTTAGAGTTCCGTCAAGAACAGTGGCAACTTTGACTCCTTTGAAGTCCCAATTGTGTAAAGGATAACTGGCTGTACGATATGGCTCAGGAAGGAACAGATCAAAAACAGTTTGGATAGCATTAGTTTCGAATTCGAAATAGTTTTTTGTGTCATTATCCGGATCAATAAAAATTTCAAAGTCATTATCTAAGAACACAATATCATCATGGTTCTTCTGATAGGCCCAAATATTTTCATCTTCCAGTTCTGCCATTACATATAGATATTGATCGTCCCATAACATTTTTGCACGAGTTCTATAAGTTGGTTTCGGACGAATATCCCCTTCAATATCATTAAAATCTTTCGTCCATTCGGCTTTCTGCCATGATGCTTCTTTTGCCTTTCCATCAATGGTTATTTTCTCTTTGGTCTGATAAACCACATAGGTCTGTGGAACCAGTGAAAATATTCTTTTCAGATCATCTTTAAGTAGATCGGTCTTCGACTTGGTTTGTCCAACGACAACCTGGAAGATTCCAATAAGTCCAATAAGAATAATAATACTTTTCGTTTTCATATAACTAATTAGTTTAAGTTATTATTATTAACCTTTTTCTTCTTATCCACGAAACCTGAATCATTATGATCACGTACCATAAAACGTAAAGCATGAATCATCTCTTTCAGATTTTTGATACCACCAATTGTGAACCATATCGTAACAATGATTGAAGCAATTAAGAAAATATAGGTATATGTTTTCCAAAAGCTCACCCACTGATTATTACTAATCTTATCGACAAGCAGATAATAGATGGTTCCAACAACAAAAACAAGTACCCACAAAAAAGTCCATCCCATCGTAATGACATAAATAAACTTATCACCTTTGGTGAATTCTTTAGTCGTACCCAAAACCTTCCAACCTTTTAATGGCTGATCATCAATAACTTTATGATCGTTCTTTACTTCATAAGCTCCACGATGTAACAACTGATCAAAGTTGATCTTTGGTTTTGGTGTTAAGAGGGATACAATTACATATACAAAGGTTGCAGAGATCATGGCAAT
Organism: Bacteroidota bacterium; assembly: GCA_013390605.1. Lineage (GTDB taxonomy): Bacteria > Bacteroidota > Bacteroidia > Bacteroidales > Cfx3-03 > Cfx3-03. Next base: position 2,063,084 of record JACAUB010000001.1, read on the forward strand.
AAACCACCCCCATTGTCCATTAATTGGAAAATTAGGAATGATCTGATTCAGTATTAAATTTAAAGAAGCAGCCGTGGCACCTGTGATCATAGCTGCCCATGCAGCAGGAGTAGTACCACGCTTCCAATATAATCCTCCAATAATTACAGCACCCGATCCTCCAACAAAAATAGCTCCCGAGATATTTAAGAAGAGAAATACTTTTTCTGTTTGCTGGAATAAGATACTTAATATGAAAATGGTAATACCTACACCAAGAATAGACAGTTTTAAATATTTAAGATGTTCCTTAGGTTCAAAAGCCTTTTTACGCAATGGCATGATACAATCCTGAATCAGGATACTCCCCCATGAATGCATGTAGGTATTATGACAGGTGATAGATGCAGCAAGCATGATAGCCACAAAAGCTCCTTTCAAACCTACAGGGAGTAAATAATTAAGTACCATAGGAACACGAAGCTGACTCTGCTCTGAAGGAGATCCAACACTTGAAAGGGTTGCATTAATACTATCAGCAATACCCTTGAAATCGCCATGATGAAAAACGGTGTAAGCAACAATAGGTACAAAAACTAAGAACAGTCCCCATTGCGGAACTAGTCGCCAATTGGTAAGCACATCAGCCATTCTCGCTTCGTGAGCACTCTTGGCTGCTATATTAAACGAGCTATTACCCTGCCATGATAATTTTGTATATACTATACCAAACATGCCAATAAAGAAAAACCAGGGATTAAAATCCTGCACCTTACTTGCGTCAAAAGGGTTAACTAATGAATGATCAGGAGCAGCACTTAATAATGCCGTCGAAATATGGATCCAGTCAATTTTCATTAGTAGCAATACAACAATTATTACAAAAACAATATTGACGAAAACGCCCTGAATAAAATCAGTAAACATCACAGCAATATGCCCTCCTGTAAAAATAAAATATAACGGAATAAGCACCATCGCTGCAGTTGTAAGGATAAAGGTGATTGAATATGATCCGATGAATCCAATCTCAGGTATACCACAGAAATAGATAAAGAAACGGGCAGTAACCGATGGAAATATAACCATGTTGAACAATCCTGAGAAGAAAGCTAAAAAGCCTGCAAATAGTCGGAATGATCTACTATATCGTTGTTCAAAAAACTGCGCCATGGTCAACGAGCGTGTTTGCCGGAAACGATAAATAACCCACCCAGAAACACTTATTGCTACTAGAATTACAGCGGTAGGCATCTCCCACCAGCGCGAATTAAATCCTGCATTATAGTTCTGTTCGAGGGCTCCAACTACAGTTATTGCACCCAACGCAGCAGTACCATGAAACATGGAAATTATATATCGTCCACCTGTTCTTCCTGTTGCTAAAAAATCTGTAACGCTCCTAACCAGTGATTTACTGAACAGAACCATCCCAATCATCAGCAACAATAAAACTAAAACGATAGCCCAATCAATCATTGAAAGATTCAAGGTATTGTCCTCCTTATAGTTAATGAATATTATTATTCTTTATATTAAACGATAGGCATTACTTATTTAGTTAATACCTATCATTTTGATTGATTATTTTAATGATTTGTAAGTTCAAGTAAATCACGAATGGTTGTAACAGCCAATCCAACAGAAGTATCTGCAGCACCATAATAAACCAATACAGGACTCTCTTGTAATGCAAATCCATCATTATCAAATGATTCTACAATCATTCCACTAGGAAATACTACGTTCGGAACCTGACCGACTAATTCATAAAGTTCTCTTGGTTCCAGAATATTACACCAGCTACGTGCTAAAACTTTAGATGGATCATTCAGATCAAGAAGCATTACCCCTGCCTGATAAATATTAGAGCTACCAAAATGACCGGCTACGCCATGATATATGTGGAGCCATCCCTGACGGGTTTTTACAGGGGGAGGGCCTGAACCGATGAATTCGTCCCAGTAATGAAAACGGCCATTGATTAAAGGAGCTATTGGGTTCCAGTTGATCAGATCATCAGATTCGGAGAGCCAAATGGTACTTCCAGAAGTAGTGCCATTCTCATGTCTTGATTTATTAGGTCTATCCATTCGCAAGTATTTCCCATTCACCTTTTCAGGGAATAAAACACCGTTACGAATATCTTCATTAGAGGCAATGCCAACAAATTCAAACGATTTGAAGTCATATGTTTTTCCCAATCCTAATTGGCAACCACCATCCATGTCCATTGCAAACATGATATAGTATGCATCTTCAAGTTTTGTGATCCGGGCATCGTAAATATGATAGATCTTTCCATCTACGAGCTCCATGCCTTTAAAGTCAACGATCTTTTCTTCTACCTTAAAGTCAACACCGTCTGTACTTTCAGCCATCACCATAAAGGTTTCACGCGACCTACTCTGTACGCGTAACATCAACAGGTACTTGTCATTGAATTTTATAGCCCCGGGGTTAAAAACCGAAGTAACATCAACCAATTGTGGATAGATATCCGGGATGTCAGTTCGGGTTAATACAGGACTTTTTGGATGTCGTGTTAGTGATTTCATTATTTTATTTTGATTATTGAGAAGAAGGCAAATAAAAGGCAATTTATCCCATTACCACTTCAATATGGCAAACGGTTTTTTCTGATAAGGGTAATACATTCCCAACTACTGCTATTCCATCAGCAATAATTGATTTAACACCCTTTTCAAACCCATTTGGATTTGTTACATGAATGATATAGCGTGTGCCTCTGTAAACACGTTCTGCCTTGAATTCTTGCCATTTAGAAGGAATAGCAGGATCAATCAGCAAACCATTATATGTAGGACGAAGGCCTAAAATATAGTCAAAACTAACACGATACATCCATGCAGCTGATCCTGTTTGCCATGAATGACTAGCTCGACCTGGTTGTGAATGTTCGTTGCTGGTTATATATTGCGAATAAACATAAGGCTCTGCAACAAATGTATCGCTATCAATTCTATTCGGAAGCATCTTCTTGAAATAATCGAAGGCCTGATTACTACGGCCAAGCATAGTTTCAGCCTGAATAACCCATGTTGTAGGATGACAGAATACGGCTCCATTTTCTTTTTTACCCCAAACACAACGGGTTACTAACCCAATATTCGGATCAATCTCTTTCCATGCTGGAGAACATTTTTTAGGACCTTCGGGTGAATCGAGATGTGTTTTCACACTATCCATTGCCGTTACTAAACGATCCTTGTTTGGAAATCCTGCCAATACAGGCCAAATCTGAGTATTCAGGAAAATCTTTCCATATTTATTCTCTTTTGATCCTACCCTTCTTTCGTTTTCACCAAAGGCACGAATATACCATTCACCATCCCAACAGTTATCTTCAACAGCTTTGATCAATCGATCGCGAACAGCAGAAACAGCTTCTTTATTCTCATCTCTTCCGAGGTGAGTTAACAAATCGATAAACAAATTTAGCATGGCAGCATAAAACATTCCACCCCATACACTTTCACCACCATCATCTCCACCTATGTAATCAAGTGTATCATTCCAATCACCACGACCAAATATTGGCAATCCATGCGCACCTAAATTATTGCTGGCATAGTTAACAACACTAAACATATGATTAAGAATGGATTCAGGCTCTGCATCAATGAAAGGTTGCAAATCTCCCAGTAAAGAAAAATCGCCAGTCTCTTTAACATATTCAGTCACTGCCAACATATACCACAATGGATCATCACAATGTTGCGTAAATTCGCCTTGTCCATCACCATGAAAGTGATGATAAACTTTTCCATCTTTACGCATCTGACGAGAAAGTAGTTGTATACGCTCTTTTGCTTTCTCCGGATTTGAGATGGTAACAGCAATTGTGTCCTGTGATGTATCACGGAAGCCAAAACCACGTCCAATACCCCAATAGTAAAAGCTGATTACCCTACCAACATCAAAAGCAACCTTTGCCTGATATGGAATCCAGTATTTCATAAAAATATTGACATCCTCATCTGGTGTTTCAACAGTCGTATGGGCAAAATAATCATCCCAAACCTTATTTAATTGACCAAATGCAGCATCAACTTCTTTGACATCCTGATATTTTTTTACACGTTGTTCCTTTAGTTCATCAAAACGATTCTTTTCAATCACACCTAATGAAAAAATTAAGTCCGTCGACTCTCCTGGTTGTAATTCTATATCAACTTTTAACGCACTAACGGTATTTCCAAAATCGGTTTCCTGACTAGATAGATTTTCTTTTTCAAGACTTTCAGGATTATTTTCATTACGATAGAGTCCTAAGAAACGCTCGCGAACTGTTTCAAAACTTGCTACAGGTTTGTTCACAGTAAAGAAGGCCCATTGGTCCCACTCCTTGTTTTCCTGCTGCTGTGTGCCTTTAGATTGGGTAACCCAATATGTTTTAGTAGAGAACAACGTATTCAACTTCTGCTCAAAGTGAGCACGATTAAAGTGTTGATCATCACATTGATTAATAAGGTCAACCAAGGCATGCCCAAGGGCTAGTTCTACATACCCATAGATTGAAAGTTTTCTGGTTTTTCCAGAACAATTCTTGAGGTTAGTCTTCCAAATTTCCTGATCATCATCTTGTGGAACAAAAAATAAGACTGATGAATCAATACCATTAATATTAGCTTCTGAACGCGTATATCCAAAACCATGCGCCAATTTATAGGCCTCAAGATGTTTTCCTACAGGCTGCCAAGTCAGACTCCAGATCTCACCAGTTTCGTTGTCTCTAACATAAATATATTTACCGGGGCGATCAACAGGAACCTCATTAATACGATATCTGGTTATGCGACCGTGTAAAGGACTTTTAAAATAGCTAATTCCACCTCCGTTATTAGAAATGGTAGAAAAGTAGCGACCATTGTAAAGATAATTAATCCAAGGGCTGGGAGTATTCATTTTTGAAATGATGTACTCTTTCCCGTCTTCAGAAAAGTGACCGTACTGCATTTTTAGAAATTTTTTATTAAATTAGATTTACAATTACATGTTGCCCCCCAGCTAGTAATTTAAAAGCAAATTTAACATTTGTTTTCTTCAAATGCGTCTTTTGGAAGATCAACTGTTCAATTATCTAAAATGTTTAGATTCAAAGAATGACAAGCCTTATAGACCCTTTGTTAATATTTTATATAGATTATCTAATCCCTATTTTGTACTCTATAAAGCCAATAAAAGTTCTAATTGTTAATATTTAAAACCTGAATTTTATTCTATAAAGTTGTGTTAAAAAAATGGGATAGATCAAATCCTATCCCATTTAAATATTTCTTACAGAATTTCTAATTCATGAAGAGTTACTCTTAAATCTTTAGGCGAAGTAAACCGAATAGAAATAAATCCCATTTCTTTTGCTGCTTCATAATTATGAAGATTATCATCAATAAAAACACATGATTCAGGCTTCAAATCATACCGATTTAGTAAGACATTAAATAGTGCCGGATCTGGTTTTAATAGTTTCTCATCTGCAGATACTACTATTCCATCCAGTTTGCGAAAGAATTCATACTCATCATAAACAATATTGAACGTTTCTCTCGACCAGTTTGTCAATCCATAAACAGTATATCCTTTGGTTTGTAATTCTTGTAATATTTCAATAGACCCATCGATCTTGCCTTTCACCATTTCAGGCCATCTGGAATAATAGCTTTCAATTTCTTTACTATATTGTGGGTATTGTGCTTGTAAAACAGGAATTGACTCAGAAAACTTAGCACCTTTATCATGCATCAGGTTCCACTTATCCGTACAAACATTTTCCAAAAACCATTCCATTTCATTTTTATCATGAAACATCTTCTCATATAAATGTCTTGGATTCCAATCAATCAAAACTCCACCAAAATCAAAAATAATTGTTTTTTTCAGACTACTCATTTTTTATAATCTTATTCTGTTTTTAAATTATAAGTTTAAACAACACTAATAGACGAAAGTTTAAATATCCATATCCAGTAAACAAACGTTTCAATACTCCATTTATTTTCAGAATAGAAAAACTAATTAGCAAAAAAAAAGAAACCGCCTAAAAAGACGGTTTCTTTCAATTCACAATTCACTTATTTACATTTATTCAATAGTAATACGTTATTTATTGAATTTTATTGTTCAGGAGAACAAAAAAAATTATCACACAAAACAATATATTTAAGTAACTATTTATAGTACAGATAAATATAAATTTTAATTAAACTATAATCTTAATATTAAACATTAAAACGAATATTCAATAAATCACCATCACATACCACATAACTCTTTCCTTCTACAGCAAGTTTTCCAACTTCACGACAAGCATGTTCTGTTTTGTACTGAACAAAATCAACATATTTAATAACTTCAGCACGAATAAAACCTCTTTCCAAATCGCTATGAATAACACCTGCAGCTTGAGGAGCTGTCATTCCTTGATGGATCGTCCATGCATGAATCTCTTTAGGTCCAACAGTAAAGAATGACATTAATTTCAATAATTTATAGGCCGAACGCACTAATCTGTCAACTCCTGGTTCGTGTAGTCCTGCATCCTCTAGAAATATCTTACGATCTTCCGGATCCTCCAATGCAGCAATTTCAGCCTCAAGTTGACCTGCAACAATTAATACTTCAGTATTCTCTCCCTTAACGGCCTCAAGTACCTTTTCAACATATGTATTCCCATTGATAGCAGAGGCATCATCTACATTACAGACATAAATAACGGGCTTATCCGACAACAGAAACATATCAGCAATCCATTTTCGATCTTCCTCAGATGCTTCTAATGTTCGGATAGCTTGAAAGTCTTCAACATGATTCTTAAATCGAGTTAATGCTTCAATGCCAACTTTTGCATCTTTATCCCCAATCTTGACAAGTTTTTCCAACTTTGCAATCTTGCGTTCAATCAATCCAAGATCACGTACTTGTAGTTCAAGTTCTACAATCTCTTTATCTCTAACAGGATCAACATTACCTTCAGGATGTGCCAGTGATAAGTCGTCAAAGCAACGAAGTACATGGATTAAAGCATCAGTTTGTTGTATCTCAGCTAAAAACTTATTTCCACCACCCTCTTGTCCTCCTTTAGTTAAACCAGGAATGTCGACAATATCAACACTTACAGGGATGATCTTTTGAGATTTGACAAGATCGCACAATATTTGTAATCTTGGATCGGGTACACTTACCTGACCCAGATTAGATTTTGAAGCACTATCATAACCTGAAGCTTGTGCCTTAGTATTTGAAATACAGTTAAAAATTGTTGTTTTTCCGGATTTTGACAATCCTACAATTCCGCATTTAAGTCCCATAGGAGTTTTAAAATTTTATGCAAAGATAGGATAAAAGGCTGCAAAATAAATCTATGAGCTATTATCATAATGACTTTTCATTAATTTTACACTCAATTGGATAACCCTTAACCTTCAACTACAAAAAGAACCAATCGAATGAAGAAACATTTCCTCGGAGCACTCTTGGCTACAATTATTTGTATACCAATGTATTTATCTGCTCAACAAGTAAAAAAATCGCTGCATCCATCAGTCTATGATGGCTGGAAAAATATTGAAGGTGTAGCAATTAGTAATGATGGCAGGTATGCCGGCTTTGAAGTTAATACCCAGCAAGGAGATGGTCGATTGACTGTGGTCGACCTTCAAACAAATAAACGCGACTCTATCCAGCGAGCCGGCAGTATTCAGTTTTCTCCTAATTCTACTTTTTATGCAGCCAAAGTAAAGATGTCGTATGCTGATCAAAGAAAGAAAAAGTTGGCTAAAAAAGAGAAAGAGATCAAGGATACACTCCTAATCCATGTAATGAATGGAGTGGATAAAAAATATGCCAAGTATAAAAGCTTCAAATTAGCAGATAAAGAATCAGATTGGATGGCTTTTTTATTGGAGCAAGAGTCGAAAAAAGATTCTCTGAATAAAAAAGATGCTACGGCTAAAAATGATACCATAAAAGCTAAAAAGTCTGCTGTTAAGACCCCAAAGCGTAAATCTGAAATCACTAAAACTGATCTGGGTGAGTTAGTTATAATCAACCCTGTCACAGGAAAAGAGTATCGTTATAAAGATGTAAAAGATTTTGATATCTCTAATAACGGGAGACTCTTCACTTTTATCCGTGCATGGGGTGATAGCATAGACTCTACAGAAGTCGCTTCATTTGATGCAATGAAAGAGAAGTTTAGTACGATCTTTAAAGGACAAGGATATGCTTTAAAAAGTACAGCTGATTGGAAAGGTGACCAAATAGCTTATCTAGCATCACCAGATACCGGAAAAATAAAGAACTATTCGCTTTACAATTATAACTTTAAGGCAAATAAGCTTCAGATAATTGCAGATGCTTCAACACCATCTTTCAATAAAGGATGGTCGGTTAGCGAAAATGGAGCTATTAACTTTTCTGAAGATGGAAATAAGTTATTCTTTGGCGTTGCGCCTATTCAGAAGCCTGAACCGAAAGACACACTCACAGACGATGAAAAAGCCCGTTACGATGTATGGAGCTGGACGGATGATGAGTTGATGACACAACAGCTTAAAACAATGGCTAAAGACAAAAAGAAATCATACTCAGCACTCTTTAACATAGCAAAGAATAAAATATTCCAACTTGCAGATGAAAACATGGAAAATATACAAACCATGTTTCGTTACAATGGAGATTATGCACTAGGTTTTGTATCAAAACCTTATATTAAAGAACGCGCATGGAAAGGAAGTTCTCTGCGTGATATATTTTTAATAAATCTCAATACAGGTGATAAGAAACTCTTACTAAAGAAAACCGAGGCTAATGCTTCATTGTCAACAACTGCAAAATACATGGTTTATTATCAGGAGATAGATAGTTGCTGGTATACCATGAATTTACAAAGTCTTCAACCATTGGCACTCACAAAAGGGCTGAAGGTTAACTTCTATAACGAAGAACATGATACACCGGATAAACCATCAGCATATGGTTTCTGTGGATGGACACAAGATGATAAGCAGGTATTGGTTTATGATCATTATGATATCTGGTCGTTTGATCCTACGATGAAGAAACAACCTGAACTACTCACCAAAGGTATTGGAAGAGAACAAAAAATCACATTCAGATATGTATCACTGAACAATGAAAAACCATATATCAATGGATCAATGTTGCTTTCTGCTTTTAATACTGTAAACAAACAAAGTGGTTATTACAGACTCGATCAACCAATTGCAGCAATTCCCTCGTTGTTAGTAATGGATAATTATAAGTTTATTGGTGAACGAAAAGCAAAAAATTCAGACACGTTCTTATGGCAAAAAGGCAATTTCAAAACCTATCCTGATCTGTATACCAGTACTGGCGATTTTTCAAACACAAAGAGAATTAGTGATGCCAATCCTCAACAGAAAGATTATCTATGGGGAAGTGTGGAACTCGTATCCTGGACCGCTTTTGATGGACAACAGCTACAAGGATTATTATATAAACCTGATAATTTTGATGTTACAAAGAAATACCCAATGTTGGTTTATTTCTATGAAAGAAACAGCGACAATCTAAATACCCACTATACTCCTCGTCCTAGTCGTTCTATTATCAATCCAGCTTTTTGTGTCAGCAATGGTTATGTTGTTTTCATTCCTGATATCACCTACAAGACAGGATTCCCTGGTAAATGTGCATATAATGCCATTATCAGCGGAACACTTGCTATGGTTGATAAAGGCTTTATTGACCGTAACCATATGGCCCTACAGGGTCAAAGTTGGGGTGGATATCAAACCGGCTATCTGGTTACACAAACCAATCTGTATGCTGCAGCCTTTGCCGGTGCCCCGGTAAGTAATATGACCAGTGCATATGGTGGAATTCGTTGGGAAAGTGGAATGCCGCGTACGTTCCAGTACGAAACCGGACAAAGTAGAATTGGTGCTTCTTTATGGGAAAAGCCTCAACTTTATATTGAAAACTCCCCACTTTTCTATGCTGATCGCATTGAAACACCACTCCTGATCATGTCGAACGATAACGATGGTGCAGTTCCCTGGTATCAGGGAATTGAATATTTTAACGCATTACGCCGTTTAAATAAACCAGCCTGGTTGCTTTGCTATAATGGCGATGAACATAATCTGGTACGCAGAGCAAATATGAAGGATCTGGATATTCGAATGATGCAGTTCTTTGATCATTTTTTAAAAGGTGCACCGATGCCTTCATGGATGAAAAATGGAATACCTGCCGTAGATAAGGGCTTAAAGAATGGATACGAACTTACCGAATAAGTAGTTCGTTATCAAATACAATTAAAAACAGGTTATCTTTAAGGCAAGGTAACCTGTTTTTATTTAGATGACTCACTTTTTGTTTAATCAAATAATCTTAAAATAGATTCCTATATTCTGACAAGCTTCTCTTAAAAATTGATAATGTAATTCGTGTTCAACAAAGTTAAAGATCACACCACCAATATTAATTTGGGGACAAAAATTCTTTAATCCATATAAAATAGCAGCTGCTGAATAGGCCATAGATTCAGCGTTCAGAATTATAATAACCGGAATATCCAGAAGCATGGCGATATCAGCGCTACTCCCTTCCATTTTTCGAGTGCCATCAAACAATCCCATTACCCCTTCAGTCACTCCAATATCTTTAGATGATCCATACCCGTAATAAAGTGATTTGATATGTTCATCACTCATCATAAACCGATCCAGATTGATACAATCGGACTTGGCAGCCAGACTACTATGCATTGAATCGATATAGTCAGGACCACATTTAAAGGGTTGAACAGAATACCCCAGACGTTGTAATGCACGTAAAACACCCAGTGTAACAGTAGTTTTACCAGATCCACTACTAGGAGCAGCAATTAAAAAATGTGATTTCATGACCACAAAAATAACTCTTCGTCATGAAAAAGAGCGTAGATTCTCTTCTTAATTATCGATGATAAGAGAAGGTGATCAAGGACAGGAATAAATTTTACTGCTTTCTATTTTATTTTTTCTTTTTTTAATGCTGCAATGGCTTCTTCAATATGTCTCCCAGTCTGAAGTTGCGAATCGAAAGTATGGATGACGACACCTTCTTTGTTTACAACATATGTTACTCGCCCAGGAAGGAATCCAAATAAATTGGTCGGAACACCAAAAAGTGTACGAATCTTATTTCCCTTATCTGAAAGGAGAATATATGAAAGTCTATATTTTTCAGCAAACTTTTTATGGCTTTCTACTCCATCTCCACTTATTCCGATTATTTCAGCATTATAGTTTCTGAAGACCTCGAACTGATCTCTAAAGCTACATGCCTCTTTCGTACACCCCGGACTATCATCTTTCGGATAAAAATAGATGACCAGGTTCTTTTTTCCTTTGAAAGATTTAATATCTATCATCTTTCCATTTTGATCAGGTAGTGTAAAGTCGGGAATACGACTTCCGGTTTCAACTTTTGTCATAGCTAGATTTATTGATGGAGCATTAATATAATCAGTCAGATTAAAGCTCCATGCGATGATGAATGCAAATACAAAATTCATTTTGCCAATGGTTTATACTATTATAACAAATGATTCTGTGTTTTGTCTTTTCAAATAAAAAAAACCGATTAGAAAGACACATTATTTTATCAACAATGCAATCTTTCTTAATCGGTTTTATATGCCAATCGCAAAGATTAGCTTATAAGATAATATACCTTTACTTAGACATATATGGATAAGGGAAATCAGTTGCAGCAACCAACGTCTCTTTAATCGTACGAGGACTAACCCAACGAATCAAATTTAATTCGCTTCCGGCTTTATCATTTGTTCCAGAACCTCTGGCGCCACCAAATGGCTGTTGACCAACCATTGCTCCGGTTGGTTTATCATTTAGATAGAAATTTCCGGCCGAATAACGTAATATATCACTTGCCTGCATCATTGCATACCTATCGCGACTAAAGATGGCTCCAGTCAATGCATATGGTGATGTTGCATCACAAAGCTTCAATGTTTCTTCATATTTTGCATCCTCATAAACATAAACGGTCATCACTGGACCGAAAATTTCTTCAGTCAATGTTTTAAATTGAGGATTGGTCGTTTCAATAATTGTAGGAGTAACAAAATAACCTTTACTCTTATCGCAAACACCCCCTGTTACGATGGTTGCATCAGCAGCATCCTTAGCAAAATCAATATACGATTTGATAGAGTTGAATGCTTTTTCATCAATAACAGCATTTACAAAATTATCTTTATCATTGACATCACCCATCTTAATTCTGGAAACCATTCCCAGAATCAACTCTTTAACCTTAGGCCATAACGAAGCGGCGACATAAGAACGTGAGGCAGCAGAACATTTCTGTCCCTGAAATTCAAATGAACCTCTAACGATAGCTGTAGCAACTTCTAAGGCATCAGCAGACTGATGAACAAAGATGAAGTCCTTTCCACCGGTTTCACCTACAATCTTTGGATATGAACGATATTTCTCCAGATTGTCAGTAATTTGACGCCATAGACGATTAAATGTAACATTAGATCCCGTAAAGTGGATTCCTGCCATTTGTGGATGTGCCAGAATTGTATTACTTAAGGTACTTCCAGGACCCGGAACAAAATTAATAACACCATCAGGTAAACCAGCTTCCATCAATACTTTCATCAAGTAGTAATTAGATAAAACAGCAGCTGTAGCAGGCTTCCAAACAGTTGTATTCCCCATCTGTGCTACCGAGGTATTCAGGTTTAAAGCTATAGATGTAAAGTTAAATGGAGTAATTGTGTAAACAAATCCCTCAAGTGGACGATGTTCAACACGATTAATAGCACCATTTGCAGATAATGGCTGACTACTGTAGACCTTAGATGCATAATATGTATTGAATCTTAAAAAGTCAATACTTTCGCAGGCTGAATCGATTTCTGCTTGCATAATATTTTTGCTTTGACCCAACATCGTAGCAGCATTCAGCAGATTACGATATTTGGTAGAAAGCAACTCAGCAGCCTTTAGCATGATAGACGATCTTTCGACCCATGACAGATTCATCCAGGCAGTCTTTGCTTCTAGCGCAGCATCGATTGCCATCTTAACCTCTTTCTCGGTAGCCTGATGGCAACGTGCCAATATATGACCATGATCGTGAGGCATTACAACATTATTGATTACACCGGTAAAAACTTCTTTACCACCAATAATCAATGGAATCTCAATAACCTGATTACTTTGACGATGAAGTTCTTCTTGTAATGATTGAAGCTCAGTGCTACCGGGCAGATATTGCTTCACGGGCTCGTTTAAAGGCTCTCTGAAATTTAAAATTGCATTGTTCATGGAAGATTATTTTGTGTGTTTTTTAGTATTGAATTTTGGTTAACATTTTTTTATTACATAATGAATAAATAAAATCAAATAATAAATAATTTTATGATTAAATCACTGATTTACATGGATAATATATAAGTATTATAAAGTATATTCATTCATTTTTAATCTTAAAAATCATTGCAATGTACAAATAATTGCAGATTATCACAATAAAATGATGTTTATCAATACCTGAAGAAAAAAGATATTTAAATATTTTCAGGAGCACTTAATACCAAAACTATACTCGCGTTTCGATCTGAAAGGAAAACTAGTATAACAATTTCATTATTTCTAAGATTTGAGAGAAATCCCCTAAAAGCAGTCCTACATTTAATAGTAGATTTCTCACAAATAATTGAAACGAGGAAACTATTTTGAGAAATAATTATTAATCATCCAACATTCCAGTCTTCTCTTCCTGAATCGGGTTTTCATTATAAATCGCCTGAATAACCAGACCCGCCAATGTGAAACCAAAGATTGCTGTTATATGAGCAACAGTACCATTTATAATTGCTTTCTTACTACACCACTCATGGTCAGCCAATTCGGGGTCTCCCGCTCCATTGATGTTTTTAGGACACATACATTTATCGGTACCACATGATGATCCGGAGCCCATATTATCGAGTACCTCATCGCTATAGATACATAAAAATTTCTTAGCAGGCAGATCACCCTTACGGATTTTCTTGCGAATAATAGAACCTAACGGACAACCTATTACATCCCAAAATTCAGCAACCTTAATTCTGGTAGGATCCAGTTTTAACGATGCACCCATTGAAGAGAACAGAGTTGCTTTTGTACGTGTGGCTTTGCGAATAAGATGTATTTTGCTCGACAGACTATCAATCGCATCTATGATATAATCATAACTATCTAAATCAAATAAGTCGTGATTCTCCTCATTGTAAATTTTTTGAATAGCAATGATTTCAGCATATGGATTAATTTCGAGCAATCGCTGTTTTAATGCATCCGTTTTTACTTCACCGACTGTTTTTGTGGTAGCATGAAGCTGTCTGTTTATATTTGTAATACAGATTCTATCCGAATCCACTATTGTCAAATGTTTTATTCCGGTTCTGACCAGACTTTCAGCACACCAACTTCCAACCCCTCCTATTCCAAAAATGATAACCTTTTTTTGAGATAGTACATCCATCTTCTCTTTTCCAAACAGTAATTCTGTTCGCTGAAATATCCCTCTTTCCTTCTTCATTTATTATATTCCATTATTCTGAGATGGTTAAACCTCAAAACTTTTTAAAATTTATAACATCATAGAGACTGATAAACACGTAATTATGCATTCAGTTAATCCCAAATTTCTCTTCTTATTTTGGTGTGCAAAGATAGTGTAAATGTCTAAATGGAAACCATTAACAGCCCTAAATAAGAAAAGTGTTCATCTATAAGTAATTATTGATTCATTAGTCGTTGAAATTCGTCCAAAAATTTTCCAACATGATATCCATCCATTAATCCATGATGACCATGAATAGAAATATTCATCTTTAATTTCAATCCATCGTTGAAGTATCGACCAAAACTTATTTTAGGTACACTGTCTTTACGAGAAAACATTCGGGCATGGGTTAGTCCGGTAAACTTAAACCAAGGAGCCGACGAAATATGTACAACATCAACCCTACCAGTATTTTCATTAAGATTAAGTCCTTCCGACTGCTTCACTAATTCGATTTCCTTTTTTGCTTCTACCGTAAATCTTTCAAACTCATAATAAAAAGGTATAAATGAAAAAGCAAAAGTTTGGTCTCCCTTATCTATGGTAGCCGAAGCATGAATTTCATCAAAAAGGACAACCTTATCCTCAACAACCCGCAACCGAAACTCTTCAATAGAATTAAGCGCACAAAGTGTATGATAGAGATACTGCAAGAAAAAAGACGAATCGTTCTCTTTCGATTGATGATAAGCCATTGTACAATCTATTTCAGTAACAATCCCAAAATAAGGTTCCTCAAAACTATTAAAGAATTCGAAATGCGCCCTTCGTTTCCAGTTCTCCTGATCTATAATTATTGACATATATAGAAATAATAAACGGTTTGTTGACTTCAGTTTTTTACTTTTGTAAAAGGAATTTGCAACGCAAAGATAGCTTTTTTCTAAAAAATCAATTTAACAATCTAACTACTAAATTATTATATTTTCAATATGCAATCTAATCTACCAAAAGCATCACAATACTTATTGCTAATCAGCTTTTTCATTCTTCCGGGTTTATCAATAAAAGCACAAAATACCATTACTGAAAATCCTTCGAACAATACAACTATTATCAATGAAAAAGTTAAGCCTTTACGGACATCGTCTGATGTTAACTTTAACAAATGGGCTATCGAAGAAGTAGCTCCGGGTCTTAAACTAAGAACTATTCACACCGACTCATTGTATAACTCATTTCAAAACATTAATATATTAGAGGTCGATTTATCCAAGCACAAAATTGCATTCCGCTATATTCCCGATAAAAATGTAAAAACATCAGTCATTGCTGATACCACCAAAGCGCTTGCAGCTATTAATGGTGGATTCTTCAACATACAAAAGGGTGGTTCCGTTACATATATTAAAGTAGATGGAATGATTTTAGGGAGTGATACAGCCAGTCGTTGGAAGAAGACAGAAACATTGAGCGCAGCATTGGCAATCTCTAAAGGAAACAAAATATTTATGCAACCAGCGCTTTCTAATGGTTATTATGATGCGATCGATTCATTGCGGAATATTTTGATTACCGGACCACTGTTATTGAGTAACGGACAAAAAGTAGCCCTTCCTGAAAAGCTCTTCTTCACAAAACGCCATCCACGTACATGCGTTGCACTTCATTCCAGTGGAAAATTACTACTTGTTACCGTTGATGGTCGAACATCTGAAGCTGATGGGATGTCGCTCTTTGAGCTTGCAGACTACCTGTTTACACTGGGGTGCACCAACGCCATCAACTTTGATGGTGGAGGTTCTACGACCTTGTGGATACGGAATAAACCTTATAACGGCGTAGTAAATATGCCAAGCGACAATAAAAGATTTGACCATGAGGGCGAGCGTCCTGTTTCAAATATCTTAATTGTAGAATAAAGTTTCTTATTTTTGCAAAAGGATTCAGTTTACAACGCATCTCTGATGGATTAAATTAGATTGAATGAAATCAATTAATTGTCGTTTATCAGTTTGTAATAGCGTTTCGAATTCCCTTTTTGAAATTGTTGGTTTAACCTTTCAACAACATAAAAATGATTGAATTTAGTCTGCCGGATCATCCGCACAGAAGATTTAATGCCCTTACAGGTGACTGGATTTTAGTATCCCCTCATCGCGCCAAACGTCCTTGGCAGGGTCAGGTCGAAAAAGCACAACAAGATACACGACCACCTTACGATCCGGAATGCTATTTATGTCCGGGTAATAAACGTTCAAGCGGTGATTTCAATCCTGATTATCCTGCAACCTACTCATTTGTAAACGACTTTAGTGCATTGATGGAGACCACGCCTGATGGTGGCTACAATGATGGTGAACTTTTTATTGCTGAGAGCGAGCGTGGTATCTGCAAAGTGATTTGCTTTTCGCCTCGTCACGACCTCACTGTTCCCCAGATGGAAGTTGAACAGATTAAAGGTGTTATTGATTTGTGGAAAAAGGAGTTCGAGGATTTATCGAAAGTAGATTTTATCAATTACATCCAGATCTTTGAGAACAAAGGAGCTATGAATGGTTGTAGTAACCCTCACCCTCATGGGCAAATCTGGTCTTCAATGTCTATTCCGGTAGAACCTTCAAAAGAGAATGTTCGCCAGCAGGCCTATTTTGAAAAACATGGAAAAACCCTTTTAACCGACTATCTCGAAAAGGAACTACAAAAAGGTGATCGGATTCTTTGTCAGAACGATCATTTTGTTGCGTTAATCCCTTTCTGGGCAACGTGGCCTTTCGAAGCAATGATTATCAGCAAAAAAGCAGCGCAAAACATCCTTGCCTTTAATGACGAAGAGAGTTTAGCATTGGCTGATATCTATAAAAAATTAACCGTGATGTATGACAACCTGTTCGAAGTATCCTTCCCTTACTCCGCAGGAATTCATCAGGCGCCCACCGATGGAAAAGATTATCCCTGGTGGCATTTCCATATGCATTTTTATCCACCACTACTTCGTTCAGCAACTATTCGTAAGTTTATGGTTGGCTACGAACAACTGGCTACCCCTCAACGTGATGTAACACCAGAGACCAGCGCGCAACTGCTTCGCAGTTTGCCAACTGTTCACTATAAGCAACAATAAAAGAGTTAAATTATATTTTAAATCCTATTATTTCTTCGCAAAAAAGAGATAATAGGATTTTTTATTTTTAGTCTGCAAAAAAAGTAATTTTACAACTATAATTGTTTTTATATAATACCCTGAGAATGCTTAAGATTCTATTTGGGAAGAAATTCAGAGCTAAAAATAATTCCAATCGATCTTTCTTTGATCTCTGGCGAAAAAAGATGTGATCATTATGGTATAATGCTGATCTAATTTTAAAATTCTCTTTTTGTTTTCCTTTTCATATTCTAATCAAAGCCTAATATAGTATTTGGATGAGAATAGAATTAGATTAGGATATGATTAGTGTCAGATTAGGATTAGACCATCTGCATCGGTTCATTGTCGGCTATTAATAGGGCATGTTTCTGGTTGTGGTATTAGAAAAATAAAGAACGGTGCGAGAAACTTTATATGTTACGTATATAACAACTATTAGAAGTTTTACTAATGCTAGTTTTTATCAAGGTTCAACTTAACAAGATACATATCAGATTCTCCGATTAAACTACCGAATAGATTTGACATTGTAAGACCTAATTGATAGATACTTCCTTTATCATCAATACTTACGTCTTTACCAGATGTATCACCTTTTTCTTCATCTATAATTTTCTTTTCCCAGACCAGACTACCATCTTTTTTATACATTCTGATAAATGCCTGGGCAGGAGGCAAACTTAAGAGCCCGCTTACCAGAATATTATCCGAAGCCTTCTCATTAAAGGTAATTCCACGTATCCCATCATGTTTTGCTGTTCCAAATTGTTTATTCCAGACGATTTCGCCCTTATCATTGATCTTTGTCAGGAAACAATCTCCTTCGCCAATCTGTTTGCAACCAAAATCACCTGAAGTTGAACCGCATACATAAATATTCTTTTCTTTATCGACTAATAGATTCATCGTTATTTCAAACCCTTCACTGCCAAATTGATTGAATTTTACAAGCTTTCCATCATCAGTAAATTGGCCTGTAAATGCATCCATAAATCCTTTGTTCTTTGTTGCAAGATCACCAAATGTTGAACCACATACATAAATATTACCTTTATTGTCGCCAGTTATGGCATTACTATAGTCGTCACTTGCAGATCCAAATTGTTCAATGAATAATAGCTTGCCATTTTGATCTAATTTCATGAGAAAGCCATCAGATTTTCCGTAACGGGACTGGCCAAGCTTTCCGCCTGTGATACCTGTTATATAAACAAATCCTTTTTTGTCCACAAATATTCCTTTTCCAATGTCGGTACTATCACTTCCAAATTGCTTCGACCATATCATTTTCCCTTCCGGATTATATTTAACAACAAATACATCCTCTTTTCCTTGATTCTTTCCGGCTAATTCACCTGTAGTAGAGCCCGTGATATAAACACAACCTTTTGTATCAATTGCCGACCATTGCTCATCCTCATCTTCTTTTGTTCCAAACTGCCTGGTCCAAAGGGTATTGCCTGAATCATCAATCTTAGTAATAAATCCATCATTCTTACCATAATTTATGCCATCCATATTACCTGTTGTCTTACCAGAAATATAGATATTCCCCTTTTGATCAATAACATGGTTCATCGCATATTCGGCTTTAGTAGTACCTAATTGCTTACCCCAAATTAATTTGGTTTGCGATTTAACATTGAATACGATAGTTGTCAGTATAAGGACAACTGCAACAGTTCTTTTATTGATAATTGCATACATGGAAAAGATTCCTTTCTTTTGGGTTGATTAGGAACAAGAAAAAAATAAAATAATTAATATATTCTTGAAAACTAATGTATTACAAAGAAAAAATTCAACACATCCATAAGGATATATAATGAACGTTTAACAAAAATAATAGTAATTAAAGAATGAAGATCATTTATTTTATGTGGATAGTAAGATTTTCAATATTTAATTTGGGTTTTTGTATTATCATATTGGTAAATAACTCATAACATGAATAATACAGATAATATAATTATCATTTTCTTTATTTCATTTATTATTTATGGTGTCTTAGATATTGCCCCAATAACAGATCGAAATCAATTTATTTTTATTTTAAGCTAGTCAAAAAGATTTACCATTTACTTATCTAATAAAATTCATCATTTCTTTCTTTTCGGGTTTTGGTGGCTCAATCGAACCTACGGTAGCTTCTTTCATTTTTAACAGCCATGCCATGTTTTTACCTAATACCCGCATAATTTGTACACCTTCTAAATCTTGAGTTACCTCACCGGCACTTCTGCCATGTATCACATTCCAATAATTAGATGTGGCAATAATCATCTCCGAGTAATTGAGATAGTGGTTCAAGCTATCAAAGGTGGCCGTACCTCCGGTTCTTCTAACTGCCACTACCGCAGCACCCACCTTTTGTCGAAATAAGTTTCCATTTACACCTGAAACATAAAACAATCGATCCAAAAAACTTTTCATTGTACCGGGTATACCTGAATAGTGAACCGGTGAGCCTATGAGAATTCCATCGGCCTGTTTTAGTTGCTGTATCCAAGTGTTTAAATCATCCGTTTTAATCGAACATTTTTCATCCTTATTTATAGCACATTTGTTACACGCGATACAGCCATGAATCATTTTATGCCCAATATGAAGAATTTCAAAGTCAATGCCACTTGCTATGAGTTCATCGCCAACCATTCTTAACGCCTGAAAAGTATTTCCTTCTTTATGTGGACTCCCGTTTACAGCTATTACTTTCATCTTATTTTCCTTTTTATATTTATAATCTTTTATATCAGCATTTCTTCGTAATGAAGAGATGGTATGATTCTTTTAATGGAATTTGACAGTTTATCAATTCCTGATAAACTGAAGTTTTTTCTAAATTGTATCAAACCTCAAAATTACAAAAATAAAATTTCATCTCTTAAAGTTTAGAGTATGTTCTCTATTTAAGGCTCAACATAATATCAAAATTTTATACCTTCCAGTTATATCACGATAGAATACTTTTAATAAAAATAATACCACATACTCAATGAAAAGAATATTTTATTTATACATCAAAACACTTTAAACTATTTTATTTCAATTTCTTAGATTACATTTTTTAATTATAACCATCCTTTAATTCCTCTAGCCCATATTTTTATTGACTTCTATATTAAAAATAAGTAGTAATTTTGACCAATTAAACAATTTAGTCAAAACGATTGTTATCTACTTGGTTATTGGTAAAATCAATTAACAAAATGGTTACTATCACACATAACGGAGAAAACATTCTTCGCTTAAATCGAATTCTAAGTGCTGCCCAAAAGCGTTTTGGGTTATACGGAGTTGAGAAAACAACAATGAGGGAAATTGCTGAAGATCTCAATATTTCAAAAGGAGCTCTTTATTATTATTTTTCTGACAAAGAACATCTACTTAAAGCTGTTATTGAAAAGGAACAGGATGAATTTATGGTTTTATTTCAAAATAAAATTGAGATGATGAACGATCCCGAAGAAATGCTCTTGGAATATATTAAAACAAGAAGCGAACACTTTCGTTCATTATTAAATCTTAGTCGCTTTCGAATGAACGATTTCTGGGCTTTAAAACCTATCATGGAAACTACATGGCACTCTTTTCACGCAAAGGAAGTACAGATTATTGAATCCATATTTCAGCTAGGAATAAAGAAACAGGTATTCAAGATGGAGAGCCCTAAAGAAGTAGCCGAACTATTTCTTGAAATTTTAAAGGGTTTACGTCATTCAGAACTTCATCATAAAGAACTTCTACTACTTGATGAACGTGATTATGCATCCTTACTTCATAAAACTCATTTACTACTAAATATATTTGTAGGTGGACTGAAATACAGTAATTAATAATAAATCAAATTGAAAATAAAACAATCTGCAATACGATTAAAAAATAATAAAAACTATCAAAAATGGAGAAGACAGTAAAAGAACAAAAGAAAAAAGGAATAGGCGTTTACATTCCTGTCACACTAGTCGTGCTAATTGTACTTATCGGTTGCGGATACTGGTACAGAGAATATAAAAAGTACATCAAAACTGATGATGCACATATCGATGCTGATAATGTTGCGGTAAGTTCTAAGATTTTAGGGCGTATCATCCATCTGTATGTTGATGAAGGAGATACAGTAAAACAAGGAAAACTGATTGCAGAACTCGACAGCAATGATATTCTAGCTCAAAAAAACCAAGCTATTGCCCTTAAGAATCAATATGAGGCAGCATTTGGGCAAGCGCAAGCCAAATATAAATTTGATGTTGAAAGCATGAGCGTTCCTGAGGTTAATCTGGCGAAAGCAAAAGAGGATCTTGATCGTGCAAAAAAACAATTAGTAGGACAAGTCATTACGAAAGAGGCTTTTGATCATGCCAACAAAGCATTTGATGTCGCTAATGCACAATATAATACAGCTAAATCACAACTTCAGGTATCAAAGGCACAATCTGTAAGTGCTGCTTCGGCCATAGCAAGTGCTCAGGCACAGGTAAATGTTTTAGCTACACAACTTAAAAACACTAAGTTGTATGCTCCGGTTGATGGTATTGTTGCTAAACGTTGGCTCATGGTTGGCGATATTGCACAAGCAGGTCAATCTATTATGACCATCAATAATAATATTAAGCTATGGGTTTCTGTTTATCTTGAGGAAACAAAGATATCAGGTCTTAAACTAAACCAAAAAGCTAAATTTTCTGTAGATGCATTTCCAGGTGTTGAGTTTACTGGTAAAATAATTGATATGGGATCGAATACCGCAGCTCAGTTTTCATTGATTCCACCAAATAATGCAGCAGGAAACTTTACAAAGGTTACCCAACGTATTCAGATAAAAGTATCTATTGATGGTACTGAGAGTGGTGCGAAAGTATCCGATTATAAATTATTGACAGGTATGTCAGTCTTAATGAAAATAATAAAAGAATAATTATGCGGAAGATAACACCTTCTCATCGCATTCGTCGCCTATTGAGAAACCGTGATTCCAGATATCATCCCAGAAATGACAGCTACAAGTGGTTTCTGTTGATGAATGTAATGATTGGAACGTTCATGGCTGTTCTTGATTCAACGATTGTGAATGTAGGATTACCTAAAATCATGGCATCGTTTGGTGTTGGCATCGATAAAATAGAATGGGTGCTTACGGCTTATATGCTTTCATTGGCTGTAATGCTTCCTACATCAGGATGGCTTGCCGACCGGTTTGGCTACAAAAGAATGTATTTTCTTGGGTTATTGCTATTCACCTTTGGTTCTTTTCTTTGCGGAATGTCTAACGATGAAAACACACTGATATTTTCGAGAGTAATTCAGGGTTTAGGTGCCGGAACTATTATGCCATTAGGTATGGCCATCATTACCCGAGAATTCCCCCCACATCAACGAGGAATGGCATTAGGATTCTGGGCTATTTCTGCAGCTGCATCTGTTTCATTCGGTCCCCTAATTGGTGGCTACCTTGTCGATAACTTTACCTGGCAACTGATCTTTGATGTGAATGTACCGATCGGGATTCTTGGACTACTAGCAACCATTGTGATTCAAAAAGAGTATAAGAATAAGTTAGTTCGAAATTTTGATGCTATCGGTTTTATATCCGTAAGTATATTTCTACCACTTATTTTATATGCGCTTGCTGAGGGTAGTGCTTCAACGAACTCTGAGGGATGGTCTGCTCCATATGTTATGGTTTGTATTGCAATATCCATTATCGCTTTGGCAGTATTTCTGACAGCAGAATTTACGGTAAAGCATCCGCTGATAGATCTTCGATTACTTGGCAATCATAATTTCGCTATTAGTAACCTCACCATGTTTATCTTTGGAATCGGGATGTTTGGTAGTACTTTTCTTTTACCACTTTACTTACAAAACTCGTTGGGATATACGGCTATTCAGGCAGGAGCAGTATTTTTACCAGTTGGTATTATCCAAGGTGCAGTATCCCCCGTTATCGGAAAGATTGCAGATAAAACCAGTGCAAAGGTTCCTATTCTAATAGGTGTTGTACTTTTAGCTTTTAGCTTTTATCTGAATAGTACCATGTCATTTCTTTCTGAACATGCAGCTATCATGACGACCCTTTATCTACGCGGTTTTTCGATGGGTATTATTTTCACTCCATTAAGTACTATTTCTTTAAGCGAAATTCCTCGCGATAAGATGGCTCAAGCGTCTAGTATCACAAACGTAATCAGGCAGCTAGGTGGCAGTTTTGGAGTAGCAATATTAGCAACTTTACTGACAACCCGCATTAGTTATCATAGTGAAATGTTTGGCGAATCTATAAATCCACGTTCCGAAACTTATCAGAATGTAACTAACAATATTAAGCAAGCAGCTACTTATAATTCGGGTAAAAGTCCTGCAACGGCTGCTAAATTAAGTCAGATGGTTGTAGTTGGTCAAATCAATAAGGAGGCTTATATACAGGGTATTGACGATGATTTTATGATTGCTTGCATATTTACCTTGATTAGTGGTATTCCCATTCTATTCCTTCACGAGAAGAAAAAAGTTCTTAAAACAAAAAAAGTCTATCATGAAAAGAAATAATTTGATATTGATTATTCCGCTCCTGCTTTTTTTCATTTGCATAAAACCTCATGATGTAAGCGGACAAACCATAAGCAATGATTCTATATCACTAGAAACAATTATTAAACAGGTTGTTCTACAGCATCCTTCCATACAAAGCGCTGTGGAGGCACTCAATGCTGCCGATAGCCGTATTGCATTAGCCAAGTCAGCATTACATCCGGTTGTTGATGGTGAAGCTTCATATACCAGAATTGGTCCGGTTCCTTCTATTTCAATGCCTGGTTTAGGTTCATTTGATATGGCACCCGCAAATGTTTATAATGCTTCGATAAACTACTATCAAAATCTATTTGACTTCGGAAAATCAGATAGTGAAATAGCCATTGAAAAAGAGAGTAAAGAGTTATTAAAAATGAATATTGAGCAGGTAAAACAAAAGCTTGCTACCAACACAGTGAATTCATTTTATACCTTAGCTTTTTTACAAGAGTCGCTACGGATCAAAGATAACCAGCTCAATACACTGAATGCTCACTTAACTTTTGTTGAGAAGAGAAAAGAGACTGGATCAGCGACACAATTTGAAGTATTGACTACCAAAGTTAAGATATCGGCTACTGAGAGTCAAAAGTTGGATATCATCACTGCAATAAAAATTCAGCAAAGTTTTTTAAACACATTAATGGGTCGTCCTGAAAGGACTTCGTTTACGGTAAAGCCTAGCCTCGGATTATTGTTGAATGCCATCCCTACCGATTCTTTGGTCTCTTATGCCATTAATCATCGAGACGAGATAAAGATTAATAAAGAGAAGACCACTATTGCTGAGTTACGATTGAAATCTACAAAGACACAGCTTAATCCTGTCGTCAGTGCTTATGCTAGTGCAGGTGGAAAAGATGGATACTTTCCAAGTCTGAATGCACCTAAGGCAAATTTTACAGCGGGTTTAGGATTAAAGGTTCCTATTTTCGATGCTTATCGCAATAAGAACAGTCAGCTACAAGCAAAATCATCTATCATATCTTCTCAACTCGATACTGAAGTTGCAAAACGAAATGTCATTAATGAGGTAGTAGAGAATGATGCGAATCTAATTGCGGCACTTAAAAAGATTGAGCAGTTCAAGATGCAGCTATTACAGGCACAGGAAGCATTAAGCCTTGCCGAAACGAGTTATCAGAATGGATCTGTTACAAATCTTGACTTGCTTGATGCTACTACATCGCTTTCTGAAAGCAAGTTACTTCTATTAAAAGCTAAAATCGATTATGCCGTTGGACAGTATAGATTAAAAGTATCTCTTGGAGATCAACTTTATTAAAAAAATCTAACTCAAAGCATACGAAGAAAGCACGAAGGCCACAAAGATGATACTATTCTTCTTTGTGACTTTCGTGCTTTTACTTTTTGCTCTTCTGCTCCAATCTATAAAAGTATAATTGATAGAATGAAACCTACTTCAAAAACTTTACACAATACAATTTTAATATATTAACGATAGAAGGAAAACAAATCTGATTATAATCAATATCTTCAGGTCTTATTACCACTGCATCTGTAATATCATCAGCTGCATTTAGTACGGTATCATTTGCTATCTCACAAACGAAAGCCATATCACATGTAAAATAACTTATCCCATTAAAAACATATTCATTCGGAAAAGACCCAATGAATTCCATCTTATCAATCTTCACTGCAAGTTCTTCCCAAATCTCACGTTTTACGGTATCTTCTACCCTCTCGTTCATGTCAACAAACCCACCAGGCAAGTCCAACATTCCTTTTCTTGGTTCATGTTTTCGATGTGCCAATACAATATGTCCATCGGTATATTGCAATATAACTGCTACAGCCGGAGCCGGATTCATATAATATTCCAGACCACAAGTCAGACATGAGAACACCTTCTCTCCATTAAATGAGAAATCCTTACTTCCACATTTTGGACAGTACCTGAATACATTTGAAAGGTGTGATGGTTTGAAATTCTTTTTTGTGCTATCTAGTTTCATTATATAATGCTATTTAAAATTTAATGTTAGCCTGCTATTCAGCATAAAATCTTCTGATATCATCTCCAATTTTATTAATTTCAGGATACTTTCCAAACGAAAAGTTATGTTTTACATGACTCTCAAAATCATGACTTTGTCCAAATATTACAGATATCTTATGATTATCAGGAATTACCTTCCTCTTTTTCATCTCCATCAATTTTTCACAAACCCTTCTACCGATTGCAACAACCGTATCAAACAGATCATGACCTCTTAAAAATAAATAAAGATTTTCAGGATAAATACCTAGCGTTGCTAATTTTTCTTTAATAGGTTCAATATCAACCTCTGGAAAATCTCTTTGTAACCTTCTTAATTTACTTCCAATCTGTTCTTCAACAATGGATATCTCAGAAGCTCCATTATTCTTGATAATAGGATATGGCAAGTTTCTTCTGATCTTAATAAACTGATTTAACTCATAGCGATCAAAATGAAACAGTCCAGTAATATGTGCATAAATATGCCAGATAAATAGTTCATAAACCACCTCCGAATATCTACGTAAAAACAGTTCAAAGTCAAATATATCATTTTTTATTCCACAAGACTGTTCACAAACCCAATTCAATCCAGGAGCAGCACAGAAATGATTTTCAATGGAATATGTATATGTTTGAAAGATAAAATGCTTGATATCAATACCATATTCCTGCAATAAATAGCGATAATCACTATCAATACAGATGAAAAACTGTTTACTGAGATAGGGTGTGAAGTTCAGACATTGCGTGACCCCTGAAGCTTCTGCGCCTGTCCAACTTCGCGAATGAGCTATAAAATGATACTTCTTTTCAGGGACATAACGATGAAAGATAGATCGCCAGAAATGCATATCTATTTCGGCTTCAACATGAATTGCCGCATCACATCTTCTGAGTAGAGCCTGTCCCTTAAAATCGATTACTAATTTTCGGTAATGCTCATCTTTAGTTAATGGCGTCTTTATCATGATTAACCTTGTTGAAGATCTTCAAGAAAGAATAGTTTATCCCCCCATCCATCACCAAATATACTGGGTGAATGTGTTGACAAGATAATCTGGCAATTAGGGTTCAATTTTCTTATCACATCAATTAACTGTTGTTGCCAATCGATATGCAATGAATTCTCAGGTTCATCCATCAATAAAACAGATGGGATCTCCTCCATCAGAAACACTTTAAAGAGGATAATTAACAGTTGCTTTTCACCTGAAGAAAGTCGATTTAGCTCAATCAAATCTGAATCGGAATCAACCATTAATTTGTTTGTTTCTGAACTAATAGAGATTACTTTACCTGTGCCCACAAACAATTTATTGAGTATATCGAAAAACCTTTGAATTCTTTCATTGATTTCTGTCGCCATTTCTGGACTTGAAGTCGCTTTTAATCGATAATCTGTAAAGGAAAAGGTTCCGGGTTGTCGTTGATAAATCAATGAATCTAGTTCTATATCTAATTGACTATCACCTTTTTTATAAAGTTTTCTATCGTAAAGAGGATTATCAAACGTACTGATATTTGCAAAATTGATTTTAAACCAGCCTTCAATGGGTTTTTCTTTGTTAAAAGAAAATAAAAAGCCATCACCACTTATCGTACCATCAACACCATAGCCTTTAAGGCGTTTCGTATCGGCACAAAACACTGCATCAACAATATTGATAAGAGTTGTTTTTCCACTACCGTTTAATCCGGCAAGTATATTTACGTCGGGATTAAGCACCCATTTATAATTATACCTACCCCATAAATTACGAATCTCTATTTCTCTAATCTGGTTGAACATGGTTAGTAATTTAGATGCTAAATTACTAAATATAGCCTGTAATTCTATAAATTAAATAGCCAATCCACTCATGAATTAAATAATTCCAATATTTTAACGCGTCCAGATCTGGCACAAAACGATACTCATAATTTCTAAAAGGTTTGGTAGCTAATCTGTCAACCGCATAGGGAGTAACAGGAAGACCTACTTTCTTATAACAACCTAATGATCTGCGCATATGAATAGCCGATGTGATTAATAGAAATCGTCCACCTGGGTTAGTTTTATCAAGTATAGCCTTTGAATTTACAGCATTTTGCCTTGTGTTATTGGCAACAGAATCAACAATGATATCGCTTGCCGGAACACCAATACGTATCAGAAAATCACGATAGTAGTTTGATTCCATTACACTATCATATATTAAACTTCCGGGACCAGCTGTAATTAAAATTTTTTTAATCTTTCCCTCTTTATAAAGCTCAAGAGCCTGTAAACCTCTATCTGCACTCCCCCTGAATATTAATCGCTTATCTTCTTTATTATACGTAATAATACCGCCACCCAACACAATACCAACATCATATGGTTTTGTATCAGCTGCTATATTCTTAACCGGATACTCCCAGGCCCTCAAAAAAACATCAACAAAAAAGTGATTCGAGAAAAAGTAAATCACCAATGCCGCTGAAATGAATAGGCGCCTTGAAAGTATTTTGTTTTTAACAAACAATCCTACAATCAAAAGCGCCAATCCCCAATAGACCGGTGTAAATAAGTATGATAATATTTTCGATACGATAAAAAACATAGTCAGCTAAGGTATGAAAAAATCTTAACTTTACTTATTATCGTCCGATTCTTTATGACATTCTTTACAATCAAGACTTCTATTGTACATTTCCATTGCACGATAGCTCATACCCATACTGGAGAAACCACCATCGTTAAACAGATTTTGCATCGTCACCTTCTTTGTAAGGTCACTAAATAGTGTAATACAATAATCAGCGCATTCACCTGCAGTAGCATTACCAAGTGGCGACATTCTTTCGGTAAAATCAATCAGCGCATCAATCCCCTTTACACCCTTACCTGCTGTGGTTAGTGTGGGTGATTGAGAAACTGTATTGATACGGATATGTTTTTCTCTTCCATAGATGTAACCAAAACTCCTTGCAATCGATTCTAGAGCTGCTTTAGCTTCTGCCATGTCATTATATTCGAATAATGTTCTTTGTGCTGCAATGTATGAAAGTGCTACTACTGAACTCCATTCATTCAAAGCATCAAACTTCTTAGCTGTTTGAAGTACTTTATGAAATGAGATAGCAGAAATATCCATCGTCTTCATAAAGTTATCATAGTTCAAATCGTCATAAGGAATCTTCTTACGAACATTTGGTGACATACCAATTGAATGAAGGATAAAATCTATCTTTCCACCGAAATGATCCATCGTTTTTTCAATTAGATTTTCCAAATCAGCGATACTGGTAGCGTCAGCCGGAATAAAAAGAGAATTTGTCTTTTGAGCCAATAAATCTGTGTCACCCATACGAGCAGCCAATGCTGTATTGGATAAAACGAATTCAGCACCCTCTTCGTGTGCACGTTCTGCCACTTTCCATGCAATCGACATGTCATTCAAAGCACCGAAGATCAGTCCTTTCTTTCCTTTTAACAAGTTATAAGCCATGATTGTTAATTTGATAAAATATTCAATGGTTAATAATTCTTTCGCACAATCTAACAACTATTTAGATTAGTTGTTCGATAAAAGTTCTTTAGCAGTTGCTAAAGCAGCTTCTGTAACCTTTTCGTTACTCAACATTTTAGCAATTTCCAGAATACGCTCCTGATTATTCAGTTTTTTGATAGAGGTATACGTTGCTCCATCGTCCTGTATTTTATATACTAAATATTGATTATCACTCATTCCTGCAATCTGAGGTAAATGCGTGATGGCAATCAGTTGTAGATTATTTGCCATTTTTTGCATAATAACACCTACCTTTCCTGCAATGTCACCCGAAACCCCTGTATCGATTTCATCAAAAATAAGTGTGGGAAGCAATTTCCGTTGCGAAACCAACGACTTGATAGCTAGCATCACCCTTGAAAGTTCTCCACCTGAAGCAATCTTTCCAATCTCACCAGGCTCAACACCTTTATTCGCACTAAACAAGAAAATGATTTTATCAATCCCATCGTTAGTAGGTTCAACATTCTTATCACATCTGATCTTGAATACTGCACTTGGCATACCTAATGACGTAAGTGTGTTTCTAACTTCTTCAGAAATGCGGGGTAGAACAGCTATTCGACTATCTGACAGCTCTTTTGACTTCTCAATCAAAGTTTTATATAAATTATCAATCTCTTTCGATACACTTACGATCTCATCTTCAAGTGAAGATATCTGATCAAGTTTGTACATTAACTCACCTTGTAGCAACAATAAGCTAGCGCTCCCCGATAACCGATGTTTTTGTTCAAGATGATAGATGAGATCTAAACGACGTGAAACCAGTTCTAACTGCTCCGGATCAACGATAACATGGTCTGTAAGTCGTACAACATGTTGGGCCAGATCCTTTAAATCAATTAAATTTGATTCAACACGTTGCTTTATCTCTTCAAACTCGCCCTTAAATGCAGCTAAGCCACTAAATATAGAATTTATCTCCGTTAATGTATCAATAATATTAACATCATTTTCAGATAGTAATGCCGATGAACGAGCCAGACCATTCATAATCTGACCAGCATTATTCAAAATTTCTAATTCGCTCTCTAATGCCTCTTTCTCACCTTCTTTTAGATTAACAGAAAGCAGTTCGTCTAGTTGAAATTTATAATAATCCTGATCCGCTTTACTCTGTTTTTCCTTTTCAAGCAATGACGCCAATGTTTTCTTCATAGCCTGATGGCCATCGAATAAAACCTTGTATGCTTCTCTAAGCTTTTGATTTCCGGCAACGGCATCTACAATAGCCAACTGAAATCCTGAGTCACCAAGTGTCAGCGTTTCATGTTGAGAGTGGATATTAATCAACCGTTCGCCTAACTCTTTTACAATCGTTAGATTTACAGGTGTATCATTAATAAAAGCGCGCGACTTTCCCTGTGGTGTAATCTCTCTTCGGATAATCGATTGTTTATCAAAATCAAGATCATTTGCTTCAAAAAATGGTTCAAGGTCGTACCCCTCAATCTTAAAAGTCCCCTCTATAGAACATTTTTTATCAGGCATCATCAGAGATTGACTATCGGCGCGCTGCCCTAAAATCAAAGATAATGCACCTAAGATAATAGACTTTCCGGCACCGGTTTCGCCTGTTATCGCAGTAAATCCGGCAGAGAAATCAATTTCGAGCTCCTTAATCAGCGCAAAATTCTCAACCTTCAGATGTGTTAGCATAGCTGAAGCGATTTAATATTCAATTTTTACAGTATTATTACTGCAAAGATAAACTTATTTGGTTTGGAGAATCTGTTGATATTTATTTGCATTGGCAGGATCGATTTCTCTCAAAATATTAACCACCTTTGTTTTCTCCATAGGAGATGCTTTCGAATAGATATTAATAATCTCGTCTCTTTTTGCATCCAATAATAGTTGCAACACAAATAATCCCGGACGTTCGCGATAGACACGTCTAAAGTTCTCCAGACTTTCACTAATTGCATTTCTGCCCTGATCAATCTGTTCTGTCATTTCATCTAAACCCAAACGATGATACTTATATAGTGCTTCCCTAAAGGCGGAATAAGCAGGATTAATCATATTTTCAGCCAACCAATAACGATTACGTTGACTATCGAAAGCCTTCCAACCTATCTCACCTGAGTTTTGAGCACTGTTCACAATATCTTGTGCCTTTTGATAGAAGAAACTTCCGCCCATTGGCGAAAAAGAATCAGCATCCATACCTAAAAAGATATTGATATAAAAAGCGAGCGTTGATGTAAGATTTGAAGTAAAAGTATTATCGGCATAATCCAGATTTTGCGACTCTATATAGTTAACTTTAAAATCATTATCAATATAATTTAGCAAAACCGAGTTATACGAAGTTTTATAGATTGGACGCTGAAGAACAAGATTCAATTTACATCTAAATTCATCACTTGAAGGTCGATCGGTAATATTAATCAGTATTGAACCTTCAATCCGTTCTTCAGGTTTAATAACATATGGTGACCATTTACGTTCGTTTACAAATTGATAAATAGCTGTTTGCAAAGCCTGGTATACTCTTTTGTCTGTACCTTGAACCTGTGTAGAGATAACCTGCACTTGGAAATTAAATTCCTGAGCAGCAACATTCAACACTTTAACAAAGAGAATTAAAAACAGAAGAGCGAATCGTGTCATGTACGATTATTAAATTATCGAAAGGTCTTTACGACTCAATTGAGCAATTGCATTAACAATATCTTCTGCAACAGCCTCCTTAGATTTTAAATCAAAGGCATATTCATCACCATCCAACGAAATGATGGTGACCTTATTAGTAGAATGTCCAAAACCAGCACCCTTGTCATTTAAAGAGTTGAGTACAATTAAATCACAATTCTTAGACAAGAGTTTTGCATGTGCATTTTCTTTTTCATTATCAGTTTCAAGGGCAAAACCTATTAGTTTTTGACCCTCTTTTTTCTGTTTACCCATCTCCTTTAAAATATCAAAAGTTGGCTCAAGCTCTACAACTAGAGTCGCTAAACTCTTTTTTATCTTGACAGGCGAAACATGTGCAGGAGTAAAATCAGCCACAGCAGCAGCCATAATAACGATGTCGGCCTCCTGAAATACCTCCATACAATTTTGAAACATCTGTTTAGCAGATGTCACATCTTTACGATGAATATCACTAGAGCAACTTAGCGAAACAGGGCCAGCTACCAGAGTAACATCAGCTCCCCGGCGTGCAAAAGCTTCGGCAATAGCAAAACCCATTTTACCGGAAGAATAGTTTCCAATAAAACGAACAGGATCTATCGCTTCATAAGTAGGACCAGCTGAAATGAGAACCTTCTTTCCTGAAAAGTCTTTTGACTGCTTAAACCAAGTTTTCAACGTCTCAACTATATTTTCAGGCTCTTCCATACGTCCGGCACCCACTAAACCACTTGCCAGCTCACCATCACGAGGAGCGATCAGATGGTTACCATAGCTTAATAGCTTTTTAATATTATCTTGCGTGCTTTGATGGTGAAACATATCAAGATCCATAGCAGGAGCAAAGAATACTGGACATTTACATGCCATATAGGTTGCTACCAGAATATTATCGGCCAAGCCATTAGCCATCTTGCCTAACGTATTAGCTGTAACCGGGGCAATCAACATTACATCTGCCCAGTAACCCATTTCGATATGGCTATGCCATTCACCATTGGCTACCTCAAAACCTGTAGTTACGACAGTACGTTGTGACAGGGTAGCAAGCGTAAGCGGGGTAATAAAGTCGCAAGCTGATTCACTCATTACAACCTGAACATCAACACCTTCTTTTTTAAGCAGGCGAATCAATGGAGCTGTTTTATAAGCTGCTATACTTCCAGTAATACCCAGCAGAATTTTTTTACCCTGTAACATTAAAAAGCTATTTTAATCAAGTTCCGGATTAAAGTTCAACCTCAGGTTTACGATAGTATACCTGATCGTTTAGAAACTCTTGAATTGCAATTAACGTAGGTTTTGGGAGATGCTCATAATATTTAGCAATCTCAATTTGCTCTCTGTTTTCAAACACCTCTTCAAGGTTGTCGCTTGGAGTAGCAAATTCTTCAATTTTACCACGTAGCTCCTCTTTGATCTCACGGGCAATCTGATCTGCACGTTTTGACAAAATATTTACAGATTCATAAATATTACCGGTCGGATCTGTTAGATCCCTAAGATTGCGGGTAACAGCTGTATTCTCTGTTTTTACTTTTTTAAAATCCATATCGAGTGATTGATTATTTCTTAATATATTTTTCTGCCTCTTTTTGGACAGAAGTAACCTCTTTCAGATATTTTGTTTTAGGAAAATCTGATAGAATCTTATCACATGTTTCAAAAACCTGACCATAACGTTCAGGCATTTTTGAATCAATGCTCTTTTCAGCAAATCTTTGATATGTTTTCATCAACATATAAAGTACCTCTTCACGATATTTTGTATCGGGAAATTCTTTTAACATGTTATTGAAACAAACAATAGCAGCCTGAATATCATTCGTTTTAAAGAACAATTTACCAATATTAAATGATTTAAGTTCTAGCTTCTCTCTTAACTCATCAATTAAATTATTGCTTTGATCAACACGTTTACTTTGTGGATACTTATTGATAAATATTTGAAGCTCTTTTACAGCATCATACGTATTAGTTTGGTCTAAACTGGGAATAGGTGAATCCAAATATTTGCAATAAGCTGCATTATAAGCACATTCTTCAGCATATTGACTCGTTGGAAACTCTTCAGCAAATTGTTTAAAATAATGATTTGCAAGGATAAAGTCCTTCTCATGATAATAACAATACGCATTCATATACGCTATCTTTTCAGCCTTATCAGTACCCTTGTATTCAGGGGTAATCTGTTCAAAGAGTTGCATAGCCTTCGAATACGAACCTTTATCAAAGAGGGCGATAGCGGTTTCGTACTTTAGTTGATTGTTATTGCTTTTAAGCAATTTTTGAAATTTCCCACAGCCTGCAAGTAGAAGCAATGAAGCGAGAACTGAAATAATTATTCCACGTTTAAACATTTTGCAAAATTATAACATTTAACGCAAATTTAAAATCTTTTATTTCCATACAAATGATGCTTCCATTAAATTGCGAAATTTTAACATACTTTATCATAAAAACCCTGAAAAATCAACCTCCAGACAATGTAATTTGATACTTCGTATCTGAAAGGAAGGCCATTTTAATTACATCTGTTATTTTGATCATAGAAAAGAACCATCATATAAACTACTGTAAAAACTTTTAGTGGATTTCTTTCAAAAGGTCAAAATGACGAAAAGTTTATAGAAAAAATAATTTATTCCTGAACAGCTCTTTTAAAAACCTCAAGACATCGTTTTCTACCTAAATCCAGATTAATCATCAAAGATGTATAGCGGGGTGTACCAAATTCAGGAACCCACTGTCTGACATAAGCACCCGATGGATCAAACTTAAGCGATTGTAATACAGGATTAAAAATCCTAAACCATGGTGAAGCATCTACACCGGAACCTGCAGCCCACTGCCAGTTTCCATTATTCGAAGCTAATTCATAATCAAGTAGCTTAGATGCAAAATAAGCCTCACCCCAACGCCAATCAATCAATAGATGTTTCGATAAAAACGATGCGACAATCATTCTTACCCTATTGTGCATATACCCGGTCTGATTCAGCTGTCGCATACCAGCATCCACTATAGGAACTCCGGTCTTACCATTTTTCCATCGTTCAAAATCTTCTTCATTATTCAACCACTCAATACGATCAAATTTCTCTCGATACGAAGTATTAACGACTCTTGGAAAATGCCATAGAATTTGAATAAAAAAGTCGCGCCATATCAATTGATTCAACCAAACCTGATTCGTATCACAAGCAAAACGCACGCATGTTCTGATACTTATTGTGCCAAAACGAAGATGCGGTCCAATCAATGTAGTTCCATCTATAGCCGGAAAATCTCTGTTTAGTTGATAATTAACGATTAAGCTATGATCCAATACTGGCACTTTATAAATATTCCGAAACGTCTTAAAGCCCAGTTTTTCGGCCCTTGGAACTACTCCCCCATTATGCACAACCCATTTATCTTTTATTGTCTCGGATTGATAAGCCTTCAAGTCATTGACACCTAATGTCTCTTTCCACTTTTTAGAATAGGGCGTAAAAACACCATACGGCTTTCCTGCACCGCTTAACAAACTATTCTTACTAAATATCACATGGTCTTTAAATGAAAATAGCGTTATTCCCTTTTCACTCAACATTTCAGAAACCTCTTTATCACGTGCCAACCCATAAGGCTCATAATCTTCGTTAGTATAAACACCTTTTACGTTATATTTTTTCGTTAGATCACTAAAAATATCCAGTGGCTTTCCATGTAAAACCAGTAAGGAGCTACCTCTTTCTTTTAAATCATCATTTAATCGGTGTAATGCTTCAATAATAAAACTAATGCGCGTATCCGTTTTCTTGTCTAATTTATTCAGTATACAAGTATCAAAAATAAAGACCGGAAAAACATTAAACTCACCTGAAAGTGCTGCCCACAGCCCTGCATTGTCTATCAATCTTAAATCTCTCCGAAACCAAAAGATAACTAATGGTGACTTAATCTTCATTTTAAAATCATTTATATGAAAAATCAGGAATCCTTTTTAAACCTAAAAACTATTAACCTAAAAGACTATAAATGTAGTTAAAACATTACTTAAAAACTACGAATAGATTATTTCTAATGATAAATTGCTTCTAAACGAAACAAAATTCATAAGTTTGCACACTATTATATTGTGCAACTATAAATTTGATAATACCGTGGATATTTTTGAGAAAAGAGTTTCAAACCTTGGCCCTCTGGGAATGTATGCTGCTGATGCTGATGGTTACTTCATGTTTCCTAAACTTGAGGGAGAAATTGGTAATAAAATGGTATTCCGAGGAAAAGAATGCCTTATCTGGAGTTTAAATAACTACTTAGGGTTAGCAAATCACCCTGAAGTTCGCAAAGTAGATGCTGAAGCAGCCGCACAATGGGGTTTAGCATACCCGATGGGTGCTCGTATGATGAGTGGACAGACCATTTATCATGAACAATTAGAACGTGAATTAGCTGAGTTTGTAGGAAAAGAATCATCGTATCTTCTTAACTTCGGATACCAGGGAATGGTTTCCATTATTGATCAGTTACTCGATCGTAACGATGTAATCGTTTACGACTCTGAAGCGCATGCTTGTATTATTGACGGAATGCGTCTTCATATTGGAAAACGTTTTGTTTATCCGCATAATGATAAAGAAAAGCTTCGTATCCAGTTAGAACGTGCTAAAAAAATGACAGCGCAAACAGGAGGTGGTATTTTAGTCATCACCGAAGGCGTTTATGGAATGTCGGGAGGCCTTGGAAACCTGAAAGATATTGTAGACCTGAAAAAAGAGTTTGATTTCCGTCTGTTGGTTGATGATGCCCATGGTTTTGGTACTATGGGCCCTAATGGTCGTGGTACGCACGAACATCTGGGTGTGATGGATGATGTAGATCTTTACTTTGCCACATTTGCAAAGTCTATGGCTGGTATCGGAGGTTTTGTTGCCGGACATGCAGATATCATCAAATATCTCCGTTTCAATCTTCGTTCACAGATCTATGCCAAGTCACTTCCAATGCCAATGGTATTTGGCGCGCTTAAGAGACTCGATTTAATTCGTTCAAGCCCTGAGTTCCGCGATAAGCTATGGATCATTGTACGTGCCTTACAGAAAGGATTAAGAGAAGCCGGACATAATATCGGACATACCGAATCACCGGTAACACCTGTTTTCTTTGATGGTGGAATACCCGAAGCTACACAGATCACCGTTGATCTCCGCGAGAACTATAAAATCTTCTGTTCTATGGTATCTTATCCTGTAATTCCAAAAGGTCAGCTAATGCTTCGTCTTATCCCAACAGCTGTCCATACACTCGAAGATGTAGATTACACGATTAAAGCCTTTACCGAAGTTAAAGAAAAGCTTGAGGCGGGACATTATAGCAAGGTATTTGCAAAAATGAATGGCTAACCTTTCTCAATCATAACATTCATAAAACGCCTCAACAGCATGCTGTTGAGGCGTTTTTTATTAGTCATAAATTATTGATAAAAACAAATTTCTCCAGCGTATTACCTTTCAAAATTGCAGAAAGTAAATTTAATCTTTTTCCTACAGACTTTCTACACATAATATTATCGCACGTTAGATGAATTAAATATTAACATATTTATTGTCAAATTATTAGAACACTTCACTTCTAGTAGTTTAAAATTCTAATTAATTAGCTTAGATCGTATTCCAAATTAATTCATTCGACATGCTTTTATTGTCATTAAAAATATATGAAATAAGCCCATATCTGTTGGATAACCAATTACAAAAATCAAACACCAAGAGTACAAAAGATCATTTGTAAAAATTATATGCAGCCTTCGTGTCGATAAAAAATGAATTAGTAGTTGTGCTCATTGCAATAAAAAATTATAATTTATTGATTTGCGCCAAAGTAACCTCAACTGTTGGATTAAATTGTGAACTGGTCATATATTTTTTCAAACTATAAAGAAGTTGTTGTGCTTCAGGACGTTTGTCTAGATCGATATTAAAATCAATACCAGAAACCAATAATTTCCCTTTTCCGACCTTTACTTCGAACAGTAAAGCTAACGGACGGTTAGTAACCCAATCATCGATAACACGAACAATGGGTTTTACAGATATAGGAAAACTACTGATATTGATGGCTCCCGAATGACTCATTGCATCCCACCACTGCCAGTTGCTATGATATTCCGTTGGAAAATCAGCAAGTGCCTGATGCTTTGGATCGCATAAAATCCCTAAAGTATGAGGTGCTTGCTTGCCCGTCCATGCAGTATTCCAGAAGATACTTGAAAAACCAATTTGCACATCACCGCCCATCTCCTTTGTTAATGTTCCTTTTTTTAGATTCAATAATACAGTCCCC
This sequence comes from Bacteroidota bacterium, assembly GCA_013390605.1. Taxonomy (GTDB): domain Bacteria; phylum Bacteroidota; class Bacteroidia; order Bacteroidales; family Cfx3-03; genus Cfx3-03. Next base: position 2,101,887 of record JACAUB010000001.1, read on the forward strand.
CCATTTGTCAGGAACAAAGCCGTTTGCTCATCTATTTTCTGTACCACCCTTATATTTTCTTCGCCAACAATCATCTCTTTTTTAGCCGGGTATACCCAGAAATCCCAATTATTCTTAATTCCATTCACATTAACTTCAAATACTAATTCAGATGGCTGAGAAATAGAAAGTAATGGCAATTTGATATTACCAAGATTAAAACAATTACCAAGTGGAATATCGGTTCTTGAAAATCTCCCCGATCGAATTTCTTTGCCAGCTTTATCCATTATTCTCCATTCAGGTGTACAGGCAATGATGGGACTATCTCCATAGTTAGCTACTTCAACAGCCGCTTCAAAAGACTCATTATTGGTGAAGATAAACTTTTTCATACGAGCTAATGGCACCAAACTGTTACAGAATCGTTTGTATTCGGCTGGCGAAATATACCCCTTCTCCCCCCAGAAAGGATCTAACACCCCTACTAGAGCAGTTCCTTGTCCTGGAAAATCATGGATATCGAGCAGCTGAAAACCACCGAAATCTTTTGTGCGCAATGCGGCTTCAATATCTGCCTTATAGCACAAAGCCTGCAATTTACCTGAGGCCAACAGAAAGCTTTCAGCCAATGAAGCTATACCATTATCTTTCAACGACTCCTGAAAGATTTCGAAATTTTTGGCTCTTAACACGCCAGTATATTTAGCAATCTCTTTAAAGTTAGGATAAACGCACCACTGACCAATCTCATGACTAATCATTGGTTGTGAAAATTTTGAAACGTATTCAGACCAATCATAATCTGTTCTAGGTGCTTCAGCATTAATAATACTTTTCAAACCTTCACCCCATCCCTGAATACGGGGCTTAGAATCGCTCAAGAAGTCGCTTACCGGAAGATTTGGCCATCCTGCAGCCGTAGTATAAATGCGTCGGGGATCTTTGTTTTTCCAGTATTTCACAAAATCAGCCAAAAAAGCACCGCTATTCTTTCCTGCTGGTTCATTACCGTACAGCATCAGACAAAACGAAGGATGGTTACCATATAACTCAACCATTCGCTCACTTTCTTCATACAGATATTTATCAAAAGGTTTTCCATCACCTATCGTTGTTGACTGATTAGCCCATGACGAACACTCTACATGTAAATAGAATCCAGATAAATCGGCAGCATCAAAAGCAGCCTGAGGTGGACACCACGAATGAAAACGCAAATGGTTAAGTCCGTGCGAACGAGCTATTCGGAAAATGCGCATCCACGAAGCAGTGTCGGTGGGTGGATACCCTGTTTTAGGAAATATAGCGCATTCAAGCGTTCCTCGCAAAAAGAGTGGCTTACCATTGATCTGTAATTTTTTGTCGATTACTTTGATTTCACGCATCCCAAAAGTCGTGGCACGTACATCAGTTTTTCCTGAATGAATATCCTTCAAACTTACTTGTAACGTATAGACATTAGGGTGAAATTCGTTCCACAATTTCACATCATTGCCCATTTCAATGGTAAGATTTACAATATTTTCACCAGTTTTAGCTTCAATGATTTTCGATTCACTTTTTGCAATTCCAATTCCACTTGCTAATAAATTAAGTTTTACAGGAGTTGTTTTTTGTGTATAATTCTGTACATTAATTTTTACTACTATATTTTTAGCATTTATATCTGGATATACAGTCATGTAACTGATATTAATTAACGGACGAGCTTCAATGTACATTTGACCGACTATCCCGTTCCAATTGGTTTGTGTATGGTCAGAAATACTATGTGAATTTTCACCCGGATCAATGCTTTTTACACGATTATCTACACACAAAGATATGTGATGCTTTCCAGGAGTAAGGATAGAAGAAAGTACAAACCGATGTGGAGTACCCAACGAGTTTCTCATCCCTATCGCCTTTCCATCAATCCACAATCTACTTTCCCAATGACAACGTTCGAGAAATAGTTCAACATATTTTCCGGTCCAATTAGCTGGAATAATTATTTCTTTTTGATACCAGGCAGCCCCTTTGTAATATTTCAACGGTTGTAGCCAGAACGGAACCTTTACATTACCTTGCACACGGTACTTTGCATATTCAGGTTTGTTGAAAAACGAACTGTCAACAATACCACCCGTCCAAGGTGTTGAAACAGAAATGTCGTCCCCCTTACCGTTTGATGTCATAGAACCAGGCAAAACAATCTGTTCTGTTAAAGGCCTGTTAAACCATCCTTCCAAAATCCCTTTATCGGATGGATCTATGGCAAACTGCCATGTTCCTGCCAGATTAATTTTTTGTGAGTAGCTTTTTTGTCCGGAACTAAAAGCGCATAACATTAATAAAAAAATGACGAGTGTAAATTGATTTTTCTTCTTCATTGTATTTCTGTTTTCATTAAATATTTTTTGTACCTAATCGTTATATTTTATTCAAACATAGCAAAACTAAGATACTGAAAAAATGGATGATTTTTCAAAAACATAGACTATCTTATTTTATATGCGAATTCATTTTCAGATTTTTTTAAGTCGTCACTTTATTAGAAATAAAAGCTTAAGCTGGTTTTATATTATAACTTTGTAACAATTCTGATGCATATAGCACATAGACCATAAATTAAGGTTGTTGATAATACACTAAAGTTACAAAATGGAACGAGTCTATGTCAAGAATTCGAAGAGAGGGCAAAATACAGTAATCGGAGGCCCATTTTATCTTATTCTGGATCTAAAGGCAAAAGTGGCAATGCTTCCTCCTTTGGAGGGCTTGATTTTGTGAAAAGTTTAAATTATAAGTACCTGAAATCGACAAAAATTTGATGTAGAATCAACGCTGAATCTATACTAAAGAGAATATCCATTTTTCTTAAGTAATTCAGTGGTACCTAACAAGTATCATATTCGTTCGATGACATCAATAAGATACACAGCAATCACCGATTAACAATTAATAAAAAAGAAATTCTACCAGCTGTTCTAATGCTATATCTGATTATCGGTAGCATATCATTAAGGGTAATTCTGAATTCAGTCAAGCGAAGATTAGACTGATCATCTTAATGATGAACGACAAAAAAATATACAAAAATCGATCATAAATAATAAATAATTCGACTAATAACAGAAGAAATCATAGCTTAAAATAATCACACATTGAGTGAAGGGCAATTACAATCAACTGAACAAGAATATAAATAGAGATGCACGATTATACGCCTACTTACCATGAATAGTGTATTTATTATGTGTAAATCATATGATTTTTTTAAAAAAATATAGTGTAAATTTAACACTTAGAATCTTTTTTTATTAAATTTGAGCTCCTATTTTTAAAATATTAAAAAAAATAAAACAACAATTCTAATCAGGAAGCAAACCATTCAAGAGAAACCACAAATTAAAATAGTTATGATACTGAAACAAAAAACATTAGCCCTGTTTGTGATGATTTTATTGCTTTTTACAGCAATTAAGGCCTCTGCTCAGATTCAGGAGATGAAGCTTTTAAATTCGCCTATTGATATCAGTGGTGATTTTAAAGACTTCACCAATACTTACTATCTCGCCGATAGTCTATCAAACTTTGATCCGGTAACAGCCACCGGTCTGATAAACTATAAACGATATCAATATTTTACGCGACAGGCTTTTAATAACATGCTAGGAGTTTTGCATCAGGTAAATTCGAACGAATTTCCAACTACTGAATATGCCGCTTCGCCTTCTCTCCCTTTTTCCGTACAATTTGTCTCGGCTCGTACTATTCGCATCAGAGCTACTTCAGGATTTCAGGTAAAACCTGATCAGGAATCGTTGATGTTGGTTAACGGAAAAGCTCCGGTAGATAGAAATAGTTGGAAGTACACTAAGATTCCCGGAGGTCATCTTTATACAAGCAAATTTGGCTCTATAACTATTCTTGAACATCCATGGCATGTAGAGTTTCGGGATGCAACCGGACGACTATTGACAAAAACAATCCATCATCAGGATAATGCGGATTCAACATTCACACCGATCCTCCCCTTCTCTTATGTGCGTAGAGCTGCAGATTATTCACGCAGTATGTCCGCTGTATTCTCATTATCGCCAGGAGAAAAAATATTTGGTTGTGGAGAGTCGTTTACCCAACTTAATAAACGTGGACAGAAAGTTGTGTTATGGGCAGATGATGCCAATGGCGTTCAAAACGAAACCATGTATAAGCCTATTCCCTTTTTTATGAGTAGTCGTGGATACGGAATGTTTATGCACACTTCTACGCCTATTACCTGTGACTTTGGAAAATATTTTAGTGGAGTTACTTCGTTAATGATTGGAGACGATGAACTTGATCTTTTTGTATTTCTGGGTGATCCAAAAGACATCTTAAACGAATATACCAATCTGACGGGAAAAGCTGCTATGCCTCCACTATGGTCGTTTGGTTTCTGGATGAGTCGAATCACTTACTTCTCGGAAAAAGATGGTCGCAATGTAACACAAAAACTGCGTGAACAGAAGATTCCAGCTGATGTCATTCATTATGATACGGGATGGTTTACAACTGATTGGAGAACTGATTACAAGTTTGACCCTATTCGCTTTATCGATCCTGCCAAAATGCTATCCGATTTCAAAAAAGATGGGTTCCACGTTTCACTCTGGCAGTTACCTTACTTCACTCCTAAAAATAATCTTTTTAAAGAATTGGTTGATAATAACCTTGTAGTTAAAGATCCCAAAGGTAATTTAACTTACGAAGATGCTGTACTCGATTTTTCAAACCCTGCTACCGTTAAATGGTATCAGGATAAGATTTCCGGTTTGCTTAAATTGGGGGTTGGAGCAATCAAAGTAGATTTTGGTGAAGCAGCACCTAACAATGGTATTTATCATTCCGGACGTACTGGCTTTTATGAACATAATCTCTATCCATTACGCTACAATAAAGCTGTGGCTGATATCACAAAAGAAGTTAATGGCGAGAATATTATCTGGGCGCGTAGTGCTTGGGCTGGTAGTCAACGCTATCCATTACATTGGGGGGGCGATGCGGCAAATACCAATACTGCTATGGCCGCTGAGCTTCGAGGTGGATTATCATTTGGTTTATCTGGGTTTTCTTTCTGGAGTCATGATATGGGAGGTTTTGTACAGAAATCTCCTGAAGACCTTTATGCCCGATGGGCTGCTTTCGGATTGTTAACATCACATAGTCGTAGTCATGGAGCACCTCCAAAAGAACCATGGGAATTTAGCCCTCAGTTTTTAAATACCTTTAGGCTAACTGACGAAATGCGTTATAAGCTCATGCCATATATTTACGCTCAGGCTAAAGATTGTTCGGAACACGGACTTCCAATGGTACGCGCACTATTTATTGAATATCCCAATGATCCAGGAGCATGGCTGATTGATGATGAATACCTATTCGGATCCAATATGCTGGTTGCTCCTCTCTTTGAAAGTGTTAAAGAACGTGATGTATATCTTCCATCCGGTCAATGGATAAACTATCAATCTGGAGAAGTTTATTCGGGAGGGTGGCACAAGCTAAAGGCAGGTCCTATTCCAGCCATTATTCTTGTAAAAGAGGGTTCGATCATTCCACATATTAAACTGGCACAATCAACAATGCAGATGGATTGGTCGACACTGGAGCTGGTGTCATACACAACCAAGAGTATAACTGCCGAAGGATTAGTTTGTCTTCCATCTGACAACCAACTACATAAACTTATTTTATCAGGAAAGAAACTAGAAAAGGATCCTTATGGAGGAAAAGTAAAATGGCAAATAAGATCAGTCAGTAAATAAGTTTTATTATTCTATCCTCGACTTGAATGATCGCTTCGTCTTTTCAATCGCTAGGGAGATATCTCCTTAAGAAATAATAAAGAGATTTCCCTAGCTGTTGAAATTACGTTATTATTAACGTTTCATCATTTAATCATCTTCTTCATCAAATGATTCCGAAGGTCTGTTATTAAATTCATCAAAGTTATTGTAAAAATCGTTCCATTCATTCATTGTCATGCCTAACGAATCGACCCAATCAGCAATAGTAAGTAATTCATCATCATTCATACTACCGCTATAATTGCATAACTCTGTAGTAGCAAAGACTAAACCCTGCATATTTAATTTCGACAATGATTTCAGATCAGCAATTACCTGCTCTTTACCCCCCATTGCAATATAAGCCAAATACTTTTCTACTGAAACCTTGAATTCTTTATAGTAAAAATTGATAAAATAATATTCTTTTTTATTAATTTTTGAATGAGCATGAACATCGCTGGCAGCGATCACTCCCAAAAAATGAATAATTGCATACTTTTGATTTCGAGTTAACTTATTGAAAAAATCAGGAGCTACCCAATCATCTGATTCTTCGAATTTATTCATAGTTTTTCATTTAGTAATTGTATTTATAAAGGGCAAATTAAGTTCTTATTTATGAATCTAAACATCGACTCTCCATCTTGATATAGCGAAAAATATCTTAAAGAGGATTGATGTTAATTCATTTTTAGGGCCTAATTGATTTTGGATTATTTCTAACCTAAAAAAATACTTAAACACAGGACCTTATAAATTTAAATAAGTTTAAGAATTAATTTACTAAAATGATTAGCAAATTAAAACAATAATTATTTTTATTGAAAATAAAATTAGTTAATACTTTTTCTGGATGAACAAACATATAAAGGATATTGATACCTATCTTGCGCTACAACCTGAGGATGTGAGAATAGTGCTTCAACGATTACGGCAGATTATAATAAAAATCATTCCTGATGCTCAGGAAGTTATTAGCTATAACATGCCGGCATTCAAATACCATGGGATGTTAGTTGGGTTTGCTGCTTTTAAAAATCATTGTAGTTTTTTTCCATGGAATGGATCAACTGTTGAACAGTTTAAAGATGATCTTGTTAACTTCAGCACAACAAAAGGTACAATTCGGTTTACAATTGGTAATCCGATTCCTGACGAACTTTTAACGAAGATGATCATCTTTAGAATTAATCAGAATTTAAACAAGCAAAAAACACTACGGAGTAAACCAAATATTATTTAATCAATGATGAATTTACTTTTTATAATTACTTATAGCTTTTGGTTTTTATCTGAATTGGGATTGAATCGGTTATTGCGTTCGAAAAAAACAGATAGAATAAATACGGATAAGGGTTCGCTTTCTATAATCTGGATCACAATTATGGGAAGTATTGCAATTGCTGTTGTCATTGCCATGAACCGTACACTACCAATTTCATCAAATCTAATAATACCATATTTGGGACTTGCATTGATTATTTTTGGCATCATTTTTAGATTTATTGCAATTATTTCGTTGGGGCGATTTTTTACTGTTGATGTTACAATCAGAAAAGATCATAAACTTAAAAAAAATGGTCTATATAGATATTTACGGCATCCGTCCTACTTTGCTGCGTTATTATCGTTTATAGGTTTGGGAGTTTCATTGAATAACTGGGTTTCACTTTTATTACTTACTATTGATATTACTGTTGTGTTTATATTTCGTATAAAGATTGAAGAAAAAGTATTAATTGAACAGTTTGGTTCTGAATATATTGAATACAAAAAGAGTACAAGTGGACTTATACCTTTTATATACTAATAAATCATATATTGATTAAGATTTACCTTTCGAGCTTTAACTGTTTTTAAGTTTTTCGTTTGTTGTATTGAGATTGAAAATGATCATCATCACTATAAAGCTTGATAATGCTCCAAAGAAGCACCATATTGAAACAACATGTCCAGCAAAGTAAATTCGAGTAAAGAGATAGGATGCTAAATTAACAATACTGAAAGCCCACATGTATTTTATGCTTGAAATCAGCAATGCGATAACGGTTGCAATAAGATAAAGCAAAGTAAACAAAAAAGGATAAACGGGTTTGAAATCGAACTTATAGTCTATATGGTATACGTTAATAATAGCATGAGCATGATAAAAAATCATGACACCTATCCAACAAAGAGATACAATCGTGCCGATTCCTAGGATCAGATATAAGATTTTCTTTCGGGTTCTATTCTTTTCAAGAAGCCCCATTGAAAAAGGTATAAATATCGGCCATATCACCCAAGCGAAAGAGAGATAAAAGTGCGTTAGAAAGGGTCGCCATGCATCGTAAACAGGATTTACTAACACCAGCCACAACAATCCTTCTGTAAATTGCTGAATAGCAAAAAATAGAGGAATCAATGCAAACACACGTTGAGCAATTGTAGTAGCCTTTGAAATTGAAATAATGCCTATTACTAAAATTACTGCACTAGCTGTAAAACTAACTCCTGCGGAGAAACACATATATTGAATTTTCAGACAAGGTAAGTCTTATTAATGGATTTTGACGGAATGATTCTGTATTTAATAATTAGTGATAAATAATATTCATTAATAAAAATAGAGAGAGATTCGTTAAATCATCATTGCAATAAAAACGGGCTAACTCGACATGAGTTAGCCCGTTTTTATATTATACTTTTGATCAGCTATTCGGCTAGAACGCCATCAAGCGCTACTTTTATCTTTTCATATACCGCCTTATTTACAGGAACCAATGGCAACCGCAAAATATTTTCGCATAATCCCATCATGCTCATCGCAGCTTTAACACCAGAAGGGCTACCATCAAGGAACAATGTGTTAATAAAGTCCATTACTAGATAATGTGTTTCTGCCGCAGCTTTGAAATCTCCTTCGAGACACTCTTTAACCAACTGTGCCATAGCACCAGGACAAGCATTAGCTGCGACTGATATTAAACCATCTGCACCCAACGACATAATCGGAAGGGTAAGCAAATCATCGCCAGAGATAACTAAGAAATCATCCGGACGACCTTTGATAATATCCATTATCTGTGCAATATTGCCCGAAGCTTCTTTAATACCCACTATGTTTTTAAAATTGTGAGCTAATCGTAATGTGGTTTCGGCAGTGAGATTAGTACTCGCTCTTCCGGGTACGTTATAAAGAATTACAGGTACCGGACTAGCTTCAGAAACAGCCGCATAATGCTGATATAAACCTTCTTGCTGAGGTTTATTGTAAAATGGTGTAACCGAAAGAAGTGCATCTATACCATTAAAATTGGTGCTTTTAATAGTATGAACTAGCTCATTTGTATTATTTCCCCCAATTCCATAGACGACCGGAACTGTACCTTTATTGATATCAAGAATGAAATCTAGGGTTTTATGCTTTTCTTCTTTAGATAAAACAGGAGACTCTCCAGTTGTTCCTTGAACTACCAGATAATCAATCCCATCTTCAATAACAAATTCAACAACACGTTTTAGTGAAGGATAATCAACCTCACCCCTTTTATTAAAAGGGGTAATTAAGGCTACCCCCGCTCCTTTAAGTTGTAACATACGTTAACGATTAATCTTTGATAGATAATGCTTTACATTTTTGATGAACTCGGGCAAAGATTGTACTTGATCAGCATGAATCATTAAATCGAATATTTCAGCATTACTCTCCGAATACCGGCCTGCCTTAAACCGAGCCTTCGAAAGTGCTGCAGTATAAATCAACGGCTGATAATCTTCTAGCGTTAAATCGATTAAAAGATCGAACTCTTCATCGCAAAACGTTTTCACAATAGATGCTGTTGGCTTATGATACCAACTTGTATTTTTTCGGGTCATCAAATCCCATGTTATCTTTTGTGAATAATAATGCGGGAAAACCACCTCATCAATATAACCAAGAACTTTAACTTTTTGCCGATTCTCCTTCAACTCGTTTACAAAATTCGATATCGCTTTATACGCCTCTTCATTCGAAAGGTAGTATAGAACGCAGATTGACTTTACTTCGTCAGAAGTGATATTTAATCGTTGACGGCTATTTTTCGCTAGCTCCCTTTTTAAATTCTTTTCGAAAGTTAGATTTCTGAGTTTTTTGAGTAATTTCACGCTTTTTTCGTTTTGGATTGCCCCCAAAAGTCTTTTCAGGATGCAAAATTAACAATTGATATTTTTAAAAAAATGAAATCGTTGCTTTTAAAACAAGATTTTTAAGATTTTAACAAGATTGTTTAGTTTTAGAAAATTATAACATCCATTTCTTTATGGATGGGGTAAAAATACGCAAATTGACAAAAAAAACAAATATTCCTAAAACATGATTTTTACATGTTTGAGAGTAACCAAATTCATTGGATTATTTCCCAATCCAGAAACTCGCTTACTCGTAAATCGCAGTACTTCATCATAATAAAGAACAACTATAGGCGCTTCATTTATAATAAGATGATCCATTTTAGTATAAAGAGCATAACGTGCTGTATCGTTTACAATCGTTCTTGATTGTTCAAACAGTTGATCAAAGCTTTTGTTGTTAAAATGAGTGTAGTTCGGTCCAATGGGACTATGATTTTTACTATAAAACAAGGAAAGATAATTCTCTGCATCTGGATAATCGGCAATCCATGATCCTCGGAAGAATGGGGCTTTGCCCTGTGCCATCATCTCACGAAGGGTGGCAGGTGGAGTTACATCAATTCGAATGTCAAAGCCAATCTGGTTGAGTTGTTGCTGAATATATTTACATAGATCCAGATAGGAAGCATTGGTGATAAGTTTAATAGGCGGCAATCCTCTGCCGTTTGGATATCCTGCCTTCAAAAGTAACTGCCTGCTTTTTTCGGGTTGATAACTGTAGCCGATTGTCTTTGTTGAATCAAAACCAGGCATTCCTGTTGGAATAAAACCATAAATTCCAGGAATACCAATACTATTTCTGAGATGTTTTACCATCTTGACCCTATCAAATCCATAGTTGATAGCTTGACGAATGCGGATATCATTAAGGGGGTTAGATTGATCTGTAGTATTTCCGACATAAAATCCAAGGTATTCAGTATTGAGATAAGGTTGTCGTAACAGATTAATTTTGTCTTTATATTTTTCTTTTAGCTTACCCGAACGGGTTAACACTTCGTCTTTGTAGCTAGCATCTATTCCCGACATGAAATCAAGATTTCCTTTGATGAATTCGAGAAAAGCGGCTTGCTTATCAACAATAAAACTGATCGATACGGCATCCAGAAAAGGAAGTTGTTTACCATTTTCAATTTCGAAATAGTGGGGGTTACGAGTTAAAACCATCTTTACCCCCTCTTTCCAGAGTTTGAGTTGAAAAGGTCCTGTTCCAACGGGATGGTTTCTGAAATCATCGCCATAACGCATAATTGCTTCTGGCGGTACTACAGAGCAATACTGCATGCAAAGCAATCCCAGAAAGGGCGGAAATGCTTTTTTGAGATGGATAACGAGGGTGGAGTCATTGAGGGCTTCAAAGGCAGATACGGGATTGGTAATGTCAACAGGTTCGAATACCCAAGCACCAGGAGAAGCGACTTTGGGATTGATCAAGCGGTTGAAGCTGTATACAAAATCATTTGCAACGACCTTTCTACTCTTACCTTGTGGAAATACGGTATCGGAGTGAAACCATACATCTGTACGAAGATGGAAAAGATAAGTCTGTCCGTTATTTGATATTGTCCAACTCTTAGCAATACAGGGAGTAACCTTTAGTTTTTCATCAAATTGAACAAGACCATTAAAGAGTTGATTTACAGCCCACATATTATTCATACTGCGAGCAAAGGCAGGATCAAGTGAAGTAATGCCTGCATATTCGTTGTATTTGAAGATCTGGTATTTGCGACGGTCACTATTTGAACGGTTGCAACCAGCAAGAAATGCTATAAGTATTATAAATAGTGGAATCCAAATTTTCATTCGTATATTTTCAACAAACTTACATAAAAAACCAAAACCCCGTTATGAACTAAATCATAATGGGGTTTTAAATATTCATTATCGTTAGAATCTATTATTAGTAATTGATTTCCAATGGATTTTTAACTTTCTCATCAAGTAAAGCGAGGCTTAATATTTCGCTCATCTCATCGATATAATGGAATGTCAATCCTTCAATATATTCGGGTTTGATATCAAGGATATCAACTTCGTTCTCTTTAGAAAGGATAATATCTTTAACCTTTGAACGTTTGGCTGCCAAGATTTTCTCTTTGATGCCTCCTACAGGTAATACTTTACCACGTAGCGTTATTTCGCCTGTCATAGCAAGATTGGACTTGACTTTACGCTGTGTAAAAGCTGATGCTAAAGCAGTGAAAAGTGTGATACCTGCTGAAGGTCCATCTTTAGGCGTAGCACCTTCAGGAACATGAATATGAACATTCCACTTCTCAAAAACTTCACTATTAAGACCAAGATCAGCTGCATGCGATTTAAGATATTCAAAAGCAATAGCAGCTGATTCTTTCATTACTTCACCAAGATTTCCGGTGAGAGCAAGTGCGCCCTTACCTTTGCTCAGACTGACTTCGACAAAGAGAATCTCTCCCCCTACCTGAGTCCATGCCAATCCGGTTACTACTCCTGGAACATCAGGATTAATACTGCGTTCTTTCTGAAAATGTGAGGGGCCTAATATCTTTGCAAGTTCAGAAATGGCTATTTTTTTATCATATTTTTCGTCATCTGCAATAAAGCGTGCTCTGTTACGGATAATCTTTGCAATTAATCGTTCTAGTGATCGAACCCCAGATTCACGAGTATATTCTTCAATAATGACTTCTAAAACAGCCTTGTTGAATGTAATTTGTTTGTTATTCATTCCATGCTCCTTTAAAAGCCGTGGAATCAGATGGCGTTTTGCTATTTCAAGCTTTTCCTCAAGCAAATATCCACTGATGTCGATCACCTCCATACGGTCGCGAAGTGCCGGATGAATAGTATTCAGTGAATTAGCAGTTGCAATAAACATGATACGTGACAGATCATACTCTATTTCAAGGAAATTATCATAGAAGGCATTATTTTGTGCCGGATCAAGTACTTCTAGTAAAGCGGATGAAGGATCTCCATTCACACTGTTTCCGGCTACTTTATCGATTTCATCGAGTACAAATACAGGATTAGAGGAACCAGCCTTACGAAGGCTCTGAACAATGCGACCTGGCATAGCTCCAATGTATGTTTTACGGTGACCACGGATTTCGGCTTCATCACGAAGACCACCCAATGATATACGTACATATTTACGACCCAATGCCTCAGCAACTGATTTACCCAATGATGTTTTACCAACTCCCGGAGGACCAAATAAACAGATGATAGGAGATTTCATATCTCCCTTCAACTTTAATACTGCCAGATACTCGATGATACGTTCTTTCACCTTTTCGAGACCATAATGATCGCGATCGAGTACTTTTTCAGCATTCTTCAAATCGAAATTGTCTTTTGTATATTCGCTCCAGGGTAGATTAATGAGAACTTCCAGATAATTAATCTGCATGGAATATTCCATGGCTGCCGGATTCATGCGCTGAAGTTTGGTAAGCTCTTTGTAAAATATATCACTTACTTCTTTGCTCCATTTTTTATTTGCAGCTTTGTCTTGCAGCTCTTTTATCTCTTGCTCATTTGGGTTGTTGCCAAGCTCTTCCTGAATGGTTTTCAACTGCTGATTTAAGAAATAATCACGCTGTTGTTTATCAATATCAGTTTTAACTTTGGTTTGAATCTGATTACGTAACTCAAGTATTTGTAATTCTTGAGTAAGGTAATTTAAAACTCTGTTTGCCCGTTCTAATACATCGTCAATCTCGAGTAGTGATTGCTTTTCTTCAAGACTAATGTTGAGATTAGAAGCAATGAAATTAATCAGAAAAATGGGGCTATCAATATTGCTAATAGCGAACGAAGCCTCAGTAGGTATACTAGGTGATTGTGTTGCAATTTGAACCGCCATTTCTTTAATGGTGGCCATCATTGCCTTAAACTTTTTGTCTTTAGGATGACTTTTCTTATCCTTATACTGAGTTACAGCAGCTTTAAAAAAAGGTTCGATTTGAACAAACTCAGTCGTTTTAAATCTCTTTTTCCCTTGTAGAATAGCTGTAGTATTGCCATCAGGCATCTGAAACAGCTTAATGATCTGAGCAACAGTGCCAACTTCGAAAAGGTCATCAGGAGTAGGATCTTCAATTTCACCATGTTTTTGTGCTACTACTCCAATAATGCGATCAGTGCGATAGTGTTCTTTGATTAGTCTGATGGATTTATCGCGACCAATAGTAATGGGAATAACCACTCCTGGGAAAAGAACAGTATTACGCAAAGGTAAAATAGGCAAATGGTCAGGAACCGCTTCAGCATTCATCTGCTCCATATCTTCAGAGGACATTAGCGGAATAAATTCCGAATCGTTCTCCACCGTGTCAGAAAGCAAAGATGGTTTTTTAAAATCAATAAAGCTACTCATAGTTTTTGTTCGTCATTAAACTCATGTAAAAAATACAGAGATGGTTTTTCAGTAAAAAACACCTGATTTTTTTCAGGATTGTTTTAACTGATATAAAGAGGAAAAAAGCTCAAAATGTATTGATTAAACTTTCCTATAGTCAAAGGTTGTTTCGAACACATGTGAGAAAATGGCTTCATCAATAGATGTCCATTCAACACCACGTCGTCCGTATGATTCTCTGGCAACAGCAATGGCTCTTTTCAAGTCGTACGTTGAGAAACCAGATGCACCTCCCCATGCAAATGATGCAATAAAGTTACGCATAAAACCAGATCCAAAAATATTGGTACTGATACCGATAACTGTTCCGGTTGTAAACATTGTATTGATACCGCATTTACTATGGTCACCCATTATCAAACCACAGAATATCAAACCAGTATCAATAAATGTCTTTTCAGGATAACTCCAAACTCTGATATTATGAAAAGTATTTTTCATATTAGAGCAATTAGTATCGGCACCTATATTACACCATTCAGAGATTACAGAATTTCCAAGATAACCATCGTGAACTTTATTGGAGAACCCAAAAATAACAACATTGTTCAGTTCACCACCGACCTTAGATTTAGGACCGATAGTAGTAGAGCCATATATCTTAGCCCCCATTCTAACAACACCACCTTCACATATGGCAAAGGGTCCTCTGATCATAGCCCCCTCCATTATTTCAGCATTCTTACCAATATAGATAGGACCTTTTGTTGCATTGAGGGTTGCAAACTCCATCGTAACACCTTCTTCTAGAAAGATATTTTCCTGACCTATAACTCTATTGGTCAAACTAATGGGAGCTGAAGTCCTTCCGTGAGTAATCAGTTGAAAATCCTGAAGAATAGCCTCCGCATTTCTACGAAAGATATCCCACATGTAATAGAGTTCAATAAATTCACAGGTAGTTTCAATTTCCTGAATATTTGCAGAGCTCAAATCTGTTCCGTCAAGTTTATCTACCTGATCTTCGATCAGATGCATTGCAACGATTGTATCGTTTTGGACGAGTGCTTGAAGAGGTTTTAGTTTAAGAATCTGGTCAATTAATGCTTGTGTAGGGCAAACCGCTGCATTGATGAGAATGTTATTTTCCTCTTTTACAATGGGAAACTTTGCACTAAGATACTCTTCAGTCAGGGTCGAAGTTTTAGCACCCAACATTTTTTCCCATTTCTCACGAATAGTTAATATTCCTACACGGATCTCAGCTATAGGTCTTAAAAAAGTTAATGGCAAAAAATAATTTCTACGCGAATCATCAAATAGAATGAAATTCATAACTAGAAGATTTAATTCTGAAACGTTTTAATATAAAACTTAAAAAGTCCCACTTTTGTTGGGACTTTTTAATAATTTTTATATCAGGTTTATTATTCAGCTTTAGCTGGCCTGTTTTCGATATGTTTCTTATACCTGCTATTGAATTTATCAATACGTCCTGCAGTGTCAACAAGTTTAATCTTGCCTGTGTAGAACGGATGCGAAGTGTGTGAAATTTCGAGCTTGAATAAAGGATACTCTTTTCCGTCTTCCCATACAATGGTATCTCTTGACTGTACACAAGATTTTGTTATAAAAGCATAGTCATTAGACATATCTTTAAAAACAACTAGCCTGTATTCCTTAGGATGAATGTCTTTTCTCATTGGTTTAATCTTTCAATTTTAGGTCGGCAAAATTACAAAATTGATTTAATAAATCAAAACATTTGTCTGATTATTTATTAAAAATTCAATTACATATATCAATTAATGGTAGGACAAATGTAATTATTTGAATTATAAACAATAAGGTTGTTGAAAAAAAAGGATAAAAAAGCAGTTTTGTATTTTCATAGATTACCTATCTTTGTTCGGAAAAATACCACAAAACTAAAAATCCGAACAAGTTAAGGAAATAAACCTCTTATTATGAAAAAACACAACTTTAATGCCGGTCCATCCATCTTACCAAAGGAGGCAATTGAAAACACAGCCAAAGCTATTCTCAATTTGAATGGTTCAGGATTATCTCTACTTGAAATTTCGCACCGTAGCAAAGACTTCCAGGCTATATTGGACGAAGCGGTTGCTTTATTTAAAGAGTTGCTTGAAATTCCTGAAGGCTATCAGGTTTTGTTTCTTGGTGGTGGGGCTAGCATGCAATTTTGCATGGTTCCTTTTAATCTTTTAAACAAAAAGGCCGCATACCTTGAAACAGGCGTTTGGGCAAAAAAAGCACTGAAAGAGGCTAAATTGTTTGGTCAGGTTGAAGTTGTTGCTTCCTCTTCTGACAAAAACTTCTCGTACATCCCTACGGGATATGCTGTTCCTGCCGATGCTGATTATTTCCATATTACCACAAATAATACTATTTATGGAACTGAAATCCGCACTGATATTGATAGTCCTGTTACTTTAGTTGCCGATATGTCATCTGATATTCTTAGCCGCAAAGTTGATGTTTCTAAATATGGGTTGATCTACGGTGGTGCACAAAAGAACTTAGGTCCTGCTGGTGTTACTTTTGTTATTGTTCGCGAAGACATTCTTGGAAAAGTCGAGCGTGCATTACCTTCAATGATGGATTATCGTATCCACATTAAAGAAGGTTCTATGTTTAACACCCCTCCTGTTATGCCAATCTTTACGGTTAACGAAACACTGAAATGGTTAAAATCTATCGGAGGTGTTGAGAAAATTGCAGCTATGAATATCGAAAAAGCTAACCTGCTTTATTCCGCAATAGACAATAGTAAAATGTTTGTAGGTACTGCTACTAAAGAATCACGTTCTATAATGAACATCTGTTTTGTAATGAAAGATGAATACAAAGACAAAGAAGATGCATTTATGGAATTCACAAAAAGTCGTGGTATCGTTGGAATCAAGGGTCACCGTTCTGTTGGTGGTTTCAGAGCTTCTACTTACAATGCACTTCCAATCGAAAGCGTACAGGCGCTTGTTGACTCAATGAGAGATTTTGAAAGCATCAACGCATAATATAATAGGTATGAAAAAAGTTTTAATTGCTACCGATAAACCTTTTGCGAAGGTAGCGGTTGACGGTATTCGTAAAATTACAGATGCTGCCGGTTACGAACTGGTATTGCTAGAAAAATATACGGATAAAGCCGACCTGCTAAAAGCAGTTGCAGATGTTGATGCAATGATTATAAGATCTGATATTGCGGATAAAGATGTTTTGGAAGCTGGTAAAAATTTAAAGATCGTTGTCAGAGCTGGTGCTGGTTACGACAATATTGATCTGGCTGCCGCTACTGAAAACAATATCATTGCTATGAATACACCAGGCCAAAACTCAAATGCTGTTGCCGAACTTGCCTTTGGGATGATGGTTTTAATGGCCCGTAACAACTACAACGGCTCGTCGGGTAGTGAATTACGTGGTAAAAAAATAGGCATTCATGCTTATGGCAATGTTGGCCGTTATGTTGCAAAGATCGCTTTTGGTTTTGGAATGGATGTATATGCATTTGATCCTTTTGTTAAGAAAGAAGCTATCGAAGCTGATGGTGTAAAAGTGATAACAGCTGTTGAAGATCTCTATAGTACTTGTCAGTATGTTTCGCTACACATCCCTGCTACCGCACAAACCAAAAATTCTATCAATTACGAACTACTTTCAAAAATGCCGAAGGGTGCTACATTGGTTAATACTGCCCGTAAAGAGGTTATTTGTGAAGAGGGTCTATTAAAGATTTTTGCCGAGCGTGCTGACTTCAGATACCTTTCAGATATCGAACCTGCTTGTAAAGCAGAAATTACTGAAAAGTTTGCAGGTAAATTTTTCTTTACACCAAAGAAAATTGGTGCGCAAACTGAAGAAGCAAACATAAATGCGGGCCTTGCAGCAGCAAATCAGATCGTAAATTTCTTTGAAAAAGGCGATATTTCATTTAAAGTTAACAAATAATATAGCTTTTAATATCTGATTATCAAATAATTTAAGTTTATTTAACAAGTCGGGTTCTAAAAACAGAAACCGACTTGTTTTTTTTAAAAACCCTATGTATATTGGTGTTCTAAAATAACCACCTGTTTAACCCTAAAGAGCTTCACCATTTAAACGCAAAACCAACGCAAGTCAAACTAAATACGCAAACACAAAATGGAGAACGAATTGGAAAAAACTACAGCATTCTTCCGATTTGAAGATCTGCGAGTCTATCACAAGGCACTGGATTATATTGATTGGGTAAACCAATCAATTGGAGAGTTTCCGATACCGAAGGGGGATATCATTAGCGAGAAATTTTTTCAATCAGCTATGAATATCGCAGTTAATATTTCAGAAGGATCGTCAAGGAACAAAAGTCAATTTATCTACTACCTGAAACTAGCTAAGAGTGCTATCAGAGAGTGTGTTGTCTTCACTTCATTGGCATCAAAACGAAAGTTTTTTACAACAGAAGCAGCTGATTACTCCAGAAATCAGTTGATGGAAATGACAAAAATGATTGGCGCACTTATTGGCTCTCTCCAACGCAGTTCATCGTTTACTGCCGAAGAGGAAGATGATTTTTAAATCAATCAACGGTTGAAATCTTTTCTATAATTATTTAGAATAGACAACTTACTAACGACAGTTTTCTTTACTTTTGATGCAGATTTTCCCCTTACCAAGGGAATTTCTGCTTTTAAACATTACTATTAAGCAAAAAACATAATTTACCATGGCTGTTTTAAAACCATTTAAAGGACTTCGTCCACCCCGAAAGATTGTAAAGGAGCTTGCATCGCGCCCATACGATGTATTAAACTCTACCGAAGCACGTACAGAGGCAGAAGGCAATCCTTTTTCATTGTTACATATCATTAAACCAGAAATCGACCTTTCCGTTGGTATTGATGAACATGATGCATCTGTGTACGAAAAAGCAAAGACCAATTTCGAGATGTTTCAAGCGAATGATTGGTTAATTCAGGATGATCAGGAGTCCCTTTACATCTACGCACAAACCATGAATGGAAAAACCCAATATGGTATTGTAGGTTGTGCTGCTGTCGAAGATTATATGAATAACGTAATCAAAAAACACGAACTTACCCGTAAAGATAAAGAAGAAGACAGAATGAAACATGTTCGAATTACTAATGCAAACATGGAACCAGTTTTCTTTACTTACCCCGCCGTAGCTGAACTCGACGAGATTGTTGCTAAGTTCGTTAATGAAAATGCACCTGTATACGACTTTACATCTGACGATGGGTTTGGTCACCATTTCTGGGTAATTTACAATTCCGATTTGATAAAGAGAATTGTTGAACTTTTTGCTCAAATTCCTGCAACATATGTTGCAGATGGACATCATAGAACTGCTGCTGCTGCACTTGTTGGTAATGAAAAGAAGAAATTGAATCTTAATCATACCGGAAATGAGGAATATAATTTTTTCCTTGCTGTTCACTTTCCTGATAACCAATTAACTATTATAGACTACAACCGTGTAGTTAAAGATTTGAACGGGTTGACACCAATTGAATTAATGGAAAAACTGGCCCTCGTTTTTGATATCGAAGATAAAGGAACAGAAATTTATAAACCAACAAAGCTTCACAACTTCAGCATGTACATGGAGGGCAGATGGTACTCATTAACTGCCAAAGAAGGTACTTATAATGATAATGATCCTATTGGTGTACTGGATGTAACCATTCTATCTAATCTGATTCTAGATAGCCTTTTAGGAATAAAAGATTTAAGAACAGACAAACGAATCGACTTTGTAGGTGGTATTCGTGGTTTAGGAGAATTAAAAAAACGTGTTGATAGTGGCGAAATGAAGATTGCTTTTGCTTTATATGCTGTATCAATGCAACAACTAATTGATATTGCTGATAGCGGTAATATTATGCCACCCAAAACCACATGGTTTGAACCCAAACTTCGCAGTGGTATAGTGGTTCATAAACTCGACTAAAGCATATATCTTGTTTTCAATAAACTGATTTATTAATAAAAACTAATAAAACAATGGGAACAACAGAAATCGTACTGGATACTATTTTAAAAGCTGGGAAGCCTTTAAAATCGGGTGAAATAGCATTAGCTTCCGGCATTGATAAAGCCGAGGTTGATAAGGCAATTAAACTCTTAAAAAAAGAGGAGAAGATTATATCTCCAAAAGTTTGTTACTACGATGTAGTTAAATAATAATAAAGCCCCTTCTGGGGCTTTATTTATTTTAAAGGTAAAGTAAACGTAAAGGTTGATCCTTCACCTGGAATTGAATCCACCCATATATCACCACCCATAATATTTATCAAACGTTTGGAAATAGAGAGACCTAACCCCACTCCACCATATTTACGACTATAAGTACCATCAACTTGTGTAAAAACATCAAAGATAACCTTGAGACTCTCTTGAGTTATTCCAATACCCGTATCTTTTACATAAAAAACACAATTAGCATCATTTACTTTATAACCAAAGGTGACTGATCCTCTCTCTGTAAATTTTAGTGCGTTATTAATCAAATTAACCAGAACTTGCTTCATTCTAAAGAGATCGTTGTTTAAAATAAGTCCTGCATTATCTTGATCTGGCTCATAGATAACTTGTATATTCTCATTTTTAGAAGCTGCTTGTTCTTTGTAAAGAATATAAAGATCGTCCATAGTTTGTTTTACAGAAAAAGCCTCCTTCTCAATATCGATCTGCCCGGCTTCAATCTTAGCCATATCTACGATATCATTGATCAGGTTAGCAAGAGAATCGCCACTCTGTGAAATCATTCGATTATAGGTCTCCTTCTCTTCTAACGAAATATCATTTTCATAAACCAACAGATTAGAGAAACCAATAATGGCATTTAATGGTGTCCTGATTTCATGCGACATATTAGCCAGAAATGCAGTCTTTAATCGAGCACTCTCTTCAGCTTTCTCTTTCGCTATATTTAAATCATGAAGCATTTGATGATGTAAAGTAACATCGTGAGATATACCAATAATTCCTTGTACATCACCTTTAGGATCTGTAAAAAAAGTTTTAATAGTTTCATATCTCACCTCATGACCATCAGGATATTGAATGAGCTCTTCATTAATTATCGTTTCTTTTGAAGATAGTATCTTTTTATCAGATTCAATGTATTCTTTTGATCGTTCGTAGCCAAGGATATCAGCATCTGTCTTTCCTATAATTTCCTTTTCATCCATTCCCATATAGGCCTCAAAAGCTTTATTACAGCCTAAATAGCGACACTCCTTATCTTTATAGAATATTAGATTAGGTACTGCATCAATTAGTGATCGCAATAGAATTTCTTCCTGAAGTAGTGCATCAAAAAATTTATTACGTTCAGCAATCATTTTATTAGCTGAAAACGCTAATTCTTGAAATTCCTGATGTTTGATACGTTCAATATCGACAATAGAAAAATCATCGGCCGCTTTAGAAAAGACTTTTTTAAACGTCTTTAAATTTTGATAAAGATATTTACTCAAACGATGATTAATAAATATCAGGACAATAACGACGATAAGAAAAATAAAGAAGATACGGTAAAGATCGTTTATAATATTATCTCTTAACTTAACTCTTTCGTTTTCAATTGTTGAGTTTATTTCATCATAATAAAGACCTGAACCAATCATCCACCCCCACGGTTTAAAAAGCTTTACATACGTTAATTTATATGCTATTGAATCACTTGAGTGTTTCTTGAATTTGTATTCCAAATAGTGTCCTTTACCGTCAGATATTTCGTATTGCATTTTTTTATAAATGGAAATCCACTCTTTATTACCCGATTTTAAAATCTGAATTGGAGATACTTGATATTTTCCATCAAAAATCAATGCTTTATTATCCATGGTGTTAATAAAGACATAGCCTTCGCGACCAAAGGATATTTCACTAATCCGTTTTAGAATGTATTTTTTTAGATGATTTTCTCTTTCTTTAATCTGTATAGGCGATAAATTTTTATTGATTTCTTCATTAAAACCAATCTCATATGCAAGTTGGTTAAAAACCTGATCTACTTTATCTTTAACAAAATTAGTCTGTTCAGTATAATAATTCGTTCTTAATTTGACTACCTCAATATTAAATTGTTTTGTTCGATCTCTACTCCAGAAAAAGCCTAAAAGCAAAATAGGAACAATAGAAATGATGATCATCCAAATCAGAATCACATCGGTAAACCTCATTTTATAAGGTTTATTCCTTACTTTTAGAAATCTCTTAAATATCGACATTCTACGTATCTTTTTAATAATGCATATAGTCTTGAAAAAGAACCTGAAGATAGCTCTTTCCTTCTTTAATTAAAGAATCCTTTTCGGTTTTAGGTAGTTTCATCTGATGAAAATGATTCATTCGTTCATCGTAGCTAAAGTAACTATTTTTTCGAACCCAGCCAACTCCTTCTTCAAAAGAAAAATATCCATATTCAGGACATGTTGGATTTAATAAATTCAGACTCCACCTAAAGGGTGAAGCATCCAGTTTTAACTGCTTTAGCAATGTTGCAGGTAAATCGTGATGACCTCCCATTTTATTGCAGGTTGTACCCCTAAACTCCTTTTTAATAACATCACCAATAAACATCATTGGAATCCGATGATACATTGGACTTGTAAATGGCCAATCGTTATATGAACCATGACTATGGTCGGCTGATAAAATAAAGAGTGTATTTTTATACCAGGGCTCTTTTTTAACCTTTCTGAAATATTCGCCCAAGCAGTGATCGGTATAATAGGCCGAATTTACATAGCGACGCTCCTTAATCTTCCAATGCAACATCTCCGGCATAGGCTGATCGAATGGTGAATGCGAACTTAATGTAAACAATGCAGAGAAGAAAGGCTGTTTCGCTTTATTAAGCTCCTGATGTTGACGTTCAAGAACAAATTCATCATGTACTCCCAACTTACCATGAATTACATTATTTCCAAAATCTTTTTCCTCCTCAATTTTATCAAATCCATTCGACATAATGAATCCTTTTATGTTTCCATAGATTAATTGTCCACCAAAATAAAATGATGTTGAATAACCTTGTTTTTTCAATGTTTTGGTCAGGCTTGGAATCTTAGGATACTTATCGGGTTGAACCGTAATACATGAGATAGCATGTCCCGGAAAACCTGCAAACAAACAAGCCATTCCTTGTTCGGAACGGGTGCCACTCGATATTAAATTATTAAAAAGAATACCCTCCGATTCCAGCTTTCTGAATTCAGGTGTAATCCCAGGTTTACCTCCTAACGACTCAATAAGATCGGCTGACCAACTTTCGAGAATAATTAAAACGATATTAGGATGGGTTGTTGTTAAGATTTCCGTAGTTGTATCTTTTGGGGTATATAATATCCGTCGAACCTCAGCTTCTGCAACTTTTGGATCATATTGCTGAAAAGGATTTTTCTTAAAGTTCTCCATGTTTTCATGAACACTAATAAACAGATTAAATCCTGAATTTACAGCTGCAAGGTTCATGATATTAGCCTTTGAGTAGTACGACTCACTTTGATTAATGGGAATCTGCTGAACGCCTCCCCTTGCCCCAATTAATAAAAGTGGAGGGAATATAAGTAACAGAATCAACGACTGAAACCAGATAAATTTTGTCTTTACTAAATCTTTAAAAAAATATCTTTTATAGAGAAATATACCTATTCCAATTTGTATAGCGCCAATAAACAATAACAGGAAAAAAACTTTACTATCTGCACTATTTGCAATTTCAGAAGGATGCGAAAGATACATCAATGCTTTATAATGCAATTTTGTTTTCCACTCAGGATATATACCTAATTCAGTTGCTGTTACAAATGAATAGATGACAACTAAAATATATGTATAGATTTTTACAACTTTATTGAGCCAATCAACAAAATAGACAGACTGAAAAAGAAAGACAAAAAATGGTAAAATTAAGAAATAACAACTCGTAGCAAAATCAAGTCGTAATGCATGCCAAAAACAAGCAAGTTGTTCTAGTAATGAAACATGATCTTCTAGTATCTCACCATAATTATAAACAATAAAAACGAATCGTGTTATAGCAAAAAACAGAATCCAGAATAAGAATTGACGAACAATTGCCTTAAGTAGTGCTGACATAATATAATGAAAAATTAATACTGAGGTAATACCGTTGCTAAAAAGAATTTGCAAAAGTAATAAATATAAAAGTCCACTTTTCTGAAATTAACATAGGTTAGAAATTACTTACTTAAATGAATGATTAATATCTTTGCCTTATTAATAAACATTCATTTATGAAGAAGACATTTTTATTTTTATTATTAATTATTCCCTTCTTACTATTCGCGCAACAAAAAAAGACGCCTTATAGTTATGTAAATCCAATGATTGGAACTGGTGGACACGTTCATACTTTTCCAGGAGCTACCATTCCCTTTGGTATGATACAATTAAGTCCCGATACCGATTTAAAAGGATGGGACTGGTGTTCTGGATATCATTATAGCGATAGTACGGTTTTAGGTTTTAGCCATACTCATCTCAGTGGAACAGGTTGGACAGATTTAGGCGACATTTTACTGACAGCCACTACAGGCAAAGTCAAGATGACACCTGGTATAAAAGATAAACCCGGCACCGGATATAGATCCAGATTTAGTCATAAAGATGAAGTTTGTCGTCCGGGATACTACAGCGTGCTATTAAAAGATTATCAGGTAAAAGCTGAATTAACTTGCACGGAACGCGTGGGGTTACACAAATATACTTTCCCAAAAAGCAAAGAATCGAACATCATTATTGATCCTACCAGTAAAATATTTGGTAAGACCCTGGAGACGGTTGTCACTATAAAATCGAATGAAGTATCCGGCTATTGTCTCAGCGAAGGATGGGGTGGAAAACGTTATACCTATTTCGTTGCACAATACTCAAAGCCTTTTACTACAGCCGGTGTATTCGTAAACAATGAAATAAAATCAGGGATAACTGAAGCAAAAGGCAGCGATGCAAAAGCATGGCTTCAATTTAATACCCGACAAAATGAGTCAATCGAAGTAAAAGTGGCACTCTCACCGGTTAGTATAGAAGGTGCAAGAAAGAATCTAGTAGCCGAGGTAGCCGGAAAAAACTTTGCAACAGTCTTTGCTTCTGCAAAATCAAAGTGGGAAGCTAAATTAAACAAGATAGTGGTAGAAGGTGGTAGCGAAGATAATAAAGCCATTTTCTATACAGCTATGTATCATAATTTTATCGCTCCAAATCTCTATATGGATGTAGATAAGAACTATGTTGCTGTTGGAAAAACTTTAAAGGCCAATGGGTTTAATAATTATTCATCCTTTTCAATTTGGGATACACACCGTGCGACACATCCCCTATTCACTATTATCGAACAAAAGCTAACAGCCGATTTTGCAAATTCAATGATCAGTCGTTATACCGATGCTAAAGACCATATGCCCATCTGGGAACTATGTGGATACGATAATAAATGTATGATAGGTTATCACACCGTTTCATTAATATGGGATGCTATTTCGAAAGGAATTCCGGGTATTGATGCAAAAAAAGCCTTTGCTGCCATGAAAGATGCATCGAATACAGAAAAAGGTACTACTGTCGAAGATAATAATGGTATAGCTGAATATATAAAATTAGGCTATGTACCCTGTAATATTGATAAATCGGTAAGTAAAACACTGGAATATTCTTATGACGATTGGTGTATAGCACAGCTCGCAACTAAATTAAAACTAAAGACAGAGGCAGAGACATATACAAAAAGAGCAGCTTCTTACGAGTTATTATTTAACAATGATAAAAGAGCCTTTTACCCAAAATATGCTGATGGTAGATGGCACGAAGACCTGATAATGAATGACTGGGCTTCTCTTCAGCCACATTACATATCTGGAAACTTCTGGGCTTATGAATTTTATTTACCACATGCTATTGACCGGTTAATTGCTTTAAAAGGCGGGAAGATTGCTTTTGAGAAAGATCTGGATAGACTATTTAGTACAGAACTGAAGATGCTTGGAGAACAACATGTTGATATATCAGGATTTATTGGTCAGTATGGACATGGAGATGAACCGGGACACAATATCACGTACTTGTATAATTACACAAACTCTCCTTGGAAAAGTCAGGCTATTATAGATAAAGTAAGAAAGAGTTTCTATACAAACGCCCCAGAGGGAATGGCTAATAATGAAGATTGTGGTCAAATGTCGGCTTGGTATATCTTTTCATCACTTGGTTTTTATCCGGTTTGTCCCGGAAAGCCTGAATACGATTTAGGAACACCCCTGTTTTCAAAGGCTACAATAAATCTGGAGAATGGCAAAAAGTTTGTAATTAAAGCAAATAACCTTTCTGAAAAGAATGTCATTGTTAAATCTAAATCACTAAATGGAAAAACTATTGATGGTTGGATTCTTAAACATTCAGATATAATGAAGGGTGGCGAGCTTGTTTTCGATATGCAAGTACCTCGGTAGTCTGTAAAAAAACAATAAAAAAGGGTTTAGAATAAATAATAATTCTAAACCCTTTTTTCATTAAAACGACTAGTTTTAAATCACAAATCAGTATCAGCAAAATCAGATAAAATTTATGCTGTTTTAAATAATAACATATTAGTATTCAGGTTATTAAAATTATATTTTCTTCTTTTTCTACTGTTTAACTTATCCTATATAATTCTATATCAGGGGCATAACTACACTTGAGTCCGGCGTGGGTCCAGCGTGGGTCCGGCATTCTTCCGCCATGACTCCACTAATAAGTGGGAGTCATGGCGGAAGAATGCCGAAAGCAAAATGAACGCATTTGCGATTAGGGGATTATTAAAACATAATTATCTTCGAATATTTGGAGAGTGATAGAGAAGTTGGTTCGCTGTTTTCAAAATTGTGCCAGAATAACTTCTGGATTGTGATCTAAAAAATAACCGGCCGACAAAATAATATCCCTATACCTGCCGACCGGCATTCATTCCCAATTAGTAGATGGACAAATTGGATCTTTAATTTCGTTTCTGGAAGAGCAAACATCCAGCTTTATAAAAAAATATTTTGATTTCCGAGATACAAAAGCACATACTTAGTTTAATATGAGCAAATCATATTTTATTTAAGTAAAAACAAGTAGATATAGTGTTAAAAAGTACTTTTCATTCACCCAATAGAAAAGATATGGCAAAAATAAAAAACTTTTGATAATATCAAACATTATACTAAAGTTTTAAAAGAATACTAAAACTATTAATCATAACTACTGAAGCCTTAGGGATTGATAGTGAAAACTATCTCTTTCATAAACTCAACAAAAAATATTCTGCTGATTTTCCAAATCTTATATCTCGCAGACAATATAATCAAAGACGAAAATTACTGTTTAACCTAATAGACACCATCAGAACAAATATTGCAACAGCAATTGATGGAGGTGAGAGCTATTTCTGTGTTGATTCTAAAGCCCTTCCAGTTTGTAGGTTTTCTAGAGCCAGACGTTGTAAACTTGAGAAAGACAATTATGAACAGGCTCCTTCCTATGGTTATTGTGCAGCTCAGAAAACTAATTACTTTGGATATAAACTACATAGTGTCTGTGGGTTAAGTGGAGTTATTCATTCTTTCAATTTGACTAAGGCTTCTGTCCATGACATACATTATTTACAAGAAATTAAGAATGAGCTGTTTAATTGTACACTAATTGGAGACAGGGGATATCTTAGTGCCCCTATTCAATTGGATCTTTTTGAAACAGCTCGTATTGAGTTATCTGTACCCTATCGCTCAAACCAGAAAAATTATCAACCTGTATTTAAACCTTTTGCAAGGGCTAGAAAACGTATTGAAACAGTTTTCTCTCAATTGGATGATCAATTTATGTTGGTTAGAAATTATGCAAAACAACAAGCAGGGCTATTTGTCAGGGTGCTGGCTAAAATTAGTGTTATGACAGTCCTGCAATATTTCAATATAATCAACAACGCGCCCATCAGTCGAGTCAAATATGCGCTAATTTAATTCAACCAACGGGTGATTAACATGTTATTTACATCAACAATTAAAAAATCAGAATCAGATTTTAGAAGAGAAAGTAAAAGAAAGAACATTAGAACTTGAAAAGAAAAATATAGAATTAATTATTGCAAAAGAAAAAGCTGAAGCTAGTGATAAACTGAAAACTGCTTTTCTACAAACTATTTCGCATGAAATACGAACCCCCTTGAATGGTATTCTTGGATTTGGATCTATTCTGGCAGAACTTGAACTTTCTACTGAAGAGAAGCAAGAATATATAGATCTAATGAGGAGTTCGAGCGATCGGCTTGTCAATACGATTACCAACTATGTGGATATTGCCTTAATTGTATCAGAGAATGTAGATTTAAATTATACAGATGTTCATGTAATTGAGCTAATAAATGATTTAAAAAATGATTATTCAAAACTTTGTGAAGCAAAGAACCTTTCTTTTGAATTACTTCTTCCAGAGAACCTGAAAGAGTTTGCTATCTATACTGACTTGGCCTTACTAAGGAAAATAATGTCTCATTTACTGGATAATGCAATTAAATTTACTAAAGAAGGCTTTATTTCAATTGGATTTTCAGTAAAACCATCTAAAATAGAATTTTTTATTAAAGACACAGGTATCGGAATCGAAAAAGAGGCTCAGGAACGAATATTTGAATATTTCATGCAAGAAAATGTATCTACGACCCGTGATTTTGAAGGAAACGAACTAGGTTTATCAATTACAAAAGGTTTTTTAAAAATACTTGGCGGAGATATCCATTTAGAATCAATAAAAGACAAAGGAACTACATTCTTCTTTTCTCTGCCAATTAGAGCAGGAGATACAAAATAGCTGGTATCTTTGTACGCCTAAAATAAGTCGACTTATGACCACATTCAATATCGATCAACTTGATCCTAAAAAATATATTATCATAAAAGGTGCCCGAGTAAATAATCTTAAAAACTTAAGTGTTGCCATTCCTCGAAATAAAATGGTAGTTATCACAGGTCTTTCCGGATCTGGAAAGTCAAGTCTGGCATTTGATACATTATATGCTGAAGGACAACGTAGATATGTTGAAAGTTTAAGTTCATACGCTCGTCAATTTTTAGGAAGGATGAGCAAACCGGAGGTCGATTATATAAAAGGAATCGCCCCTGCCATTGCTATAGAACAACGTGTTAATTCGAGAAACCCACGATCGACAGTAGGTACTTCTACCGAAATATATGAATATTTAAAGCTTTTATTCGCACGAATTGGAAAAACTTACTCCCCTATTTCGGGAGATTTAGTTATTCGTCATTCGGTGACAGATGTTGTTGACTTTATTGGCAATCTTCCTGTAAAGACAAAACTAATGATAACATGTCCCCTGATCCCTAAACCAGAGCGGAGCATGTTGGAACAGTTAACGGTGCTGTTACAACAAGGATTTACTCGTATATATATTGACAATGAAATAAAAAGAATAGATGAATTTTCTAGTAATCAGATAGAAGCATTAAATTCTGATAATATTGAAATCCTAATTGACAGACTTGCAACTGAAGAGGGTGATGACATGGCCTCACGTTTGGCCGACTCCATCCAAACAGCCTTTTATGAAGGTGAAGGAAGCTGTAATGTAGTTATTTTTTCAGGTGATGAAATAATCAGAAATACTTTTACTAATCGTTTTGAACTAGATGGAATCAGTTTTGAAGAACCTTCAGCAAATCTATTTAGTTTTAATAATCCCTTTGGAGCCTGCAAAACATGTGAGGGTTATGGAAGTGTAATAGGAATTGATGAAGATTTGGTTATTCCAAATAAAAGTCTTTCGATCTATGAAAATGCCATAGCTTGCTGGAAAGGTGAGAAACTGAGCGAATGGAAAGATCAGTTTGTGATGAATAGTCATAAATTTAATTTTCCAATACACAGGCCCTACAATGAATTAACCGAGGTTGAAAAAAGTCTGGTGTGGGAAGGAAACAATCATGTTGACGGAATTAATGCCTTCTTCAAATTTGTTGAAGAGCAGTCATATAAAATACAATATCGAGTACTAATGTCACGCTATCGTGGCAAAACAGTCTGTCCTGATTGTATGGGTACCCGCTTAAGAAAAGATGCAGGCTGGGTAAAGGTAACCAATAAGTCGATTATTGAATTAGTATTGATGCCAGTAGAAAATCTGCTAGTATTCTTCAAAGAAATTCAATTAGATAAACACGACTTAGAAATATCAAAACGCTTACTCATCGAGATCAACAATAGATTACAGTTTCTTTTCGATGTGGGATTAGGCTATTTAACGTTAAACCGGCTTTCAAATACGCTATCAGGCGGAGAAAGTCAACGAATAAATCTGGCTACTTCATTGGGTAGTAGTCTGGTCGGATCAATGTATATTCTTGACGAACCCAGTATTGGACTGCATTCGAGAGATACATTCAGGCTTATCAAAGTATTGAAACAGTTAAAACAACTAGGAAATACGGTTATCATTGTTGAGCATGATGAAGATATTATAAAGGCCGCCGATCAGATTATTGATATTGGTCCAAGAGCCGGAACACATGGAGGTGAACTTGTCTTTCAGGGTACATTTGACGAAATTATAAATGATGAAAATTGTTTAACCGGTAGTTACCTAAATGGGAAAACAACTATTGGTGGAAACGAAATACGACGTAAGTGGAAAGATTATATTACCCTCGTTGGTGCCCGTGAAAATAATCTGAAGAATATAACAGTTAAATTTCCATTAAACTGTCTGGTTGGGATCACAGGCGTTAGTGGATCAGGCAAGACATCGTTAATAAAGACAACGTTATATACCTCGCTGAAAAAAATATTAGGAGGATATGGTGAAAAGAGTGGTAAATATGATAAACTAGAGGGTGACTATAAATTAATTCATGCTATAGAAATGATCGATCAAAATCCTATTGGTCGTTCTACTCGCTCTAATCCTGCGACTTATGTTAAAGCGTATGATGATATCAGACAGCTATTTGCAGAACAGCCCATGTCGAAAATGCGAAGTTATAAACCTGGATTCTTTTCATTTAATATTGAAGGAGGACGCTGCGAAGAGTGCGAGGGAGAAGGTGTGGTGCAAATTGAGATGCAATTTATGGCTGACATACATTTAACATGCGACTCATGTCATGGTAAAAGATTTAAGGATGAAGTACTTGATGTAAAGTATCATGACAAAAACATAGCGGATATTCTTGACCTGACCATTGATGAGACGATTGACTTTTTTAGTTCTTCAAAAGTAAAAAATGCAACAGAGAATAGGATCATTCAAAAGTTGAAACCCTTATCTGATGTGGGATTGGGCTATCTAAAAATGGGTCAATCATCATCAACTCTTTCCGGTGGTGAAGCACAGCGCGTTAAACTTGCTTTTTTTCTGGCCAAAGGAAACTCAGAAGAGAACACCCTGTTCATCTTTGATGAACCAACAACCGGGTTGCATTTTCATGATATAAGACATTTACTTGCCGCTTTTAATGCCCTTATTGAAAGAGGACATAGTATTATTGTAATTGAACATAATCTAGATGTGATTAATTCCTGTGATTGGGTGATTGATTTAGGTCCTGAAGGCGGAGAAAATGGCGGCAAGCTACTTTTTGAAGGTACTCCAGAGGCTTTAGCCAACTGTACGGAATCATATACCGGACAGTACCTAAATAAAAAGAATAACGAAACTATTAAATAGATCTTTATCTATTTAAATATTAATAATCTAACAAACCTCACTTAATTAATTAGATAAACCAGAAGAAGGCTGAAAATAGGTTTCATCCGGACTTCTAATTCATGGAACTGACTCCATTAAAGCATACACAACATCTCAAATCCAGAGAGAAATCTACTTAATATTTATTGCTTTAACGAGATTACTCTATTGGTTGAATTGATCAAGATATGAAGGTTTTTATATTGAATAAAGGATTAGACTCAAAATAGGAATCAGTATTGCAGTCATTAATCCCGTTAGCACGATTGCGAGGCCGCTAAGCGCACCTTCTATCGCACCAATCTCAATAGCCCGCGTCATCCCTAACCCATGCGCAGAAGCGCCCATAGCAAGCCCTTTTGCTATTTTACTTTCCACTCCCAACTTTCGTAATACATAAGGACCAATAATGCCACCAAGTACCCCCACAAGAACAACAATTACGGCTGTAAGACCAGGTAATCCTCCAAACCGTTCTGAAATACCTATTGCTATAGGCGTAGTTACAGATTTTGGGGCTAAAGACGCAATCAAAATTTTATCTGCCCCAAATAAATAGGCAATAGTTCCTACAGATAAGATGCCTGATAACGAACCTGCAAAGAGTGATACTAAAATTGATTTATAATTCTTTTTAACATGTTCAAATTGCTCATACAAGATAAGTCCTAATGCAACAACTGCTGGGCCAAGCATGAAATCTATCATTTTACTGGACTTCTTAAAAGAAGCATAGTCAATATGCGATATAGATAAAATAAAAATTAAAAAGCCAATGCAAAGAGGAACAGGATGCAACACGGCAATTCCTGTCTTTTTGTAAATCTTTACAGCAGCTAAATATAATCCTATTACCAGTGCTAATATTACAATTTCATTACTCAATATTTCATGCATAATATTCGTGTTACAGTATTTATCATGTTCTGTATATTGAAAATATTAAAGATACAGAATCGTTAACACAATAAAATTTAATCCTTTTCTAATTTTTGTTGCACTAATCCTACAACTGCTAAAACAATAATAGTGCTCAAAATTGTAGAGACTAAAATGGCAGCCCAATGATCGGCTATCAGATTCCATGCTGTCATCAACCCTACTCCTGCAGGAATAAAAAATAAAGACATGTGTTTAATTAAATAACTTGCCGGTTGTTTTATTGTTTCAGGTTTAACTATTTTGGTAATCAAAGCCAGAAAAAGAAGAACCATTCCTATCACACTGCCTGGAATAACACCATTCATCAGAAAGCTAATTCCATTCCCCAACATCAACATTAATAATATAATAAATACACCGAGCATGATATCAATGGCTTAATAAATATTTTGCAAAGTTAGGCAATATTTTATTGTGTAAAAAGCATGATGCAGTGTTTAACTTCTGTTAACTTTGCACTATTAATAAAGCAAAAATGGACAAAAAAGTTGATTGGAAACCAGGAACATTAATTTATCCACTTCCTGCCATCATGGTAAGCTGTGGCTCATCACCTGAAGAATATAATATTATAACCATTTCGTGGACTGGAACTATATGTACAGATCCTCCAATGTGCTATATATCTGTTCGTCCAGAAAGACATTCTTATGAAATTATCAAGAAGAATATGTCGTTTATTATAAACCTTACTACTTTTGATCTTGGATTTGCTACAGACTGGTGTGGGGTAAAATCTGGGAAGAACTTTAATAAGTTTAAAGAGATGAACCTAACACCCATAATGTCGGAAAAAGTTGTAGCTCCTTATATTGCTGAATCACCTGTCAATATTGAATGTAAGGTAGTTGAAATAAAAAAACTTGGAAGCCACGATATGTTTATAGCAGAAGTCGTTGGTGTTAAAGTGAGCGACAAGTTTATTGAACCAAAGAGTGGAGCACTCAATCTAAAACGAACTATGCCTTTAGTTTATTTACACGGAAAATATTTTGCGGTAGGAGAACTACTTGGAAAGTTTGGTTTTTCTGTAGAGAAAATAAAAAAGAAAAAGTAAAAAAGAGGGGCTATTCTTTAATTTAGAATAGCCCCTCCCTCTTTTTTATTTCAAATATTTATCAAGCCAATCTTTAAAGACCCGTTGCCATAGAATTCCATTTTGAGGCTTTAAAACCCAATGGTTTTCATCAGGAAAATAGAGAAAACGTGCAGGAACACCTCTTAATTTAGCAGCATTAAATGCACTCATTCCTTGCGTTACAGGTATTCTAAAGTCCTGCTCTCCATGAATAACCAAAATAGGAGTATCCCAATTCTGAACAAACTTATGAGGCGAATTAGCATAAGTGTTCTGAGCTTTCTTGTTATTCTTGTCCCAATATGGACCACCTAAATCCCAATTCGCAAACCACATCTCTTCTGTTTGATCGTACTGAGCCTCCAGATTATACATACCATCATGTGCTATAAATGCCTTAAAACGTTTATTATGATGTCCTGCAAGCCAGTATACAGAGAAACCGCCATACGAAGCACCCACGCAACCAAGTTTATCTTTGTTAACATATGGTTCTTTGGATAGCGCGTCAATAGCACTTAGGTAATCTTTCATGTTCTGTCCACCATAATCACCACTAATCTGTTCGTTCCACTCTTTACCAAATCCAGGTAAACCTCTTCGGTTTGGAGCAACAACAATATATCCATTAGCAGCCATCATTTGAAAATTCCAGCGGAAACTCCAGAATTGACTTACAGTACTTTGTGGCCCACCTTCACAATATAATATTGTTGGATAGCGTTTTGTGGAATCGAAATGAGGAGGGTAGATTACCCATGTAAGCATCTGCTTATTATCGGTTGTCTTTACCCATCTCTTTTCTACCTTCCCCATCTTTAATTGACCCAAAATATTGTTGTTTACATCACTTATCTGTTTATCAATACCATTTACTGAATTAACAGCATAAATCTCAGCAGGCTTACTCATTGATACTCGGGTACAAATCAATATACCACTCTTTGTTGGGATTACACTTGTATAATTATGAATACCATTAGTGACTCTTGATATTTGAGTGGTGCCCAGATCTAATTTGAAAACCTCATCAGTAGCTTGGATGTCACTTATAAAGTAAATTGATTTACCGTCAGCTGTCCAAATGAGACCTTCAACATCCTGATCGAATTTAGTAGTGAAATCGTTTTGCTTTTGCGTAGCAACATCATACACCATCAATCTACGTTTATCGGCTTCATAACCATCGCGTTCCATGCTCGACCATGCTATCTTTTTACCATCGGGCGAGAAAACAGGATTTACATCATATCCTTTATTCGTTTCGGAGATATTAGCAGTTTTTCCACTTGCTAAATCATACAGATAAATATCGGTATTCGTTGAAAGCGCATAAGCCTTCCCTTCTTTTTTGCGCGATGTATATGCTATGGATTTGCTATCAGGGCTCCATGTCAATTGTTCTGTTCCACCAAAAGGACGAACAGGCGACTCCCATGGTTCTCCCTGCATGATATCTTTATCGTTTTTCAAACTACTACCATCAAAATCAGCAATAAAGATATGAGAAAATGATTCAACCCACTGATCCCAATGACGATACATTAAATCGTCTATTATTTTTGCGCCACACTTATCAAGATCTGGATACAGATCTTTAACTGTTTTACCAGCTTTAACTTCTTTGGTATAAAGAATTTTTTTTGAATCAGGAGCATATAAAAAACCTGTAATACCATCATTTACATTGGATATCATTTTTCGGTCATCACCATCCAGATTCATTTCCCAAAGCTGATTCGTACCACTCTCACTTGACATAAAAGCAATTTTTTTACCATTAGGGGTCCAAACAGCTCCACTTTCATTTGTTTGAGTATGTGTAAGTTGCTTTTTATTACTCCCATCGATATTCATAATAAAAAGTTCCCGGTTGCTTTTGTTCTGGGAAATATCAAAATAAGTTACAGAATAAAGAACCTTTTTTTCATCTGGAGAGACTGATACATCGCCTAATCTACCAAACGACCATAAGACTTCAGGTGTCATAATATCGTTTCCAAGTTTCATTTCTTTTGGACCTATCATTTGTCCTCCATTGTTTAAAGTGGATTGTTTTTTATTCTGACAAGCAGATATAATTAACAAACCAGCAATTACATAAATTAGATAGTTGTATTTCATAATGTAATTATTTATGCATTTTTTAAGTTAAAAAAGTAAAATTATCAGGATTATAGTACCATTTTATTTGAAGAAAAATAGGATTCAAATGTACAATTGATATTTGAAAGATCAACGCAACATTGATAAATTCAAGTCAATAAAAAAAACGGCATTTGATTTGCTCTATACATTATAACTTTTTCATTTTAGAAACCTTAAAATTAAAATCATGAATTCCGGGGATCCCTTGTTCGATAGTGCAAATGAGTACTGGAGAATCATTGATAATCTTAGAGTTAGTAACGAAAATCTCGAAAAAGAGGTACAAAGGCTTCAAGCTAATCAATCAAATAACTCAAATAATACTTTAGATCAACGTCTAAATCAAAATAGCCCTACTTATCATACTGAATCACCACTTTCAAATAGTTTTTGTCTGATTATCAACCAGATGAATAAACCACTTTATGCTGATAAGAATGCATTAAAACTTTGGAATGTAACGTCACCAGATATGATTTATCAGGTTAATTTCACGGCAGAAACACTATACACGTCCTCAGATGGGACAAATAACACCAAAATGATACTACCTGATGGGACCTTAGTTGATGTTTTGGTTGAAGATATGCGATTTTCAATAACAAGAGTGATTTCACAAGATATTCTTAGAACCATTCGCCCTGTTAATGTGCTGATTCCTGAAAAGAACGTTGACAATAATTACCGTGAGTTGGTTGATAGCAGCTATGATTTAATATTTGTAATTCAAAGCAATAAAATAATTTTTGCAAATTATAGAGCAATAGAACATACAGGAAACTCATTAGATGAAATGAAAAATTTTGGGTTTGAACGTTTCCTTAGTCCAGTTGATTATTCTAAACTTCAATCGTCAATAAATAAGCTACAACAAGGAATAACAACGAAGGAGTCATTTGAGACTAAATTATCATCAAAAGACAATAAAATAATTGACTGCGAGCTCTCGTGCACCGAAGTTATGTTTCAAAACAAAAAAAGCAGCCTTGTTGTTGTACATGATATTACTTATCGAAAACAAATAGAAGAAAATCTTCAAAAAGAGAAGCTAAATGCAGAGAATATCAATAATATGAAATCTGATTTTTTAGCGATGATGAGTCATGAAATCAGAACACCAATGAATGGTGTAATTGGAATGACTAATCTGATTCTCGACACTCCTCTTACATCAGAACAACGTGATTATGTTGATGTAATCAAGGTAAGTGGCGAAAGCTTAATTACCATCATAAACGATATACTCGACTTTTCTAAAATAGAATCTGGGAAGATGACTTTAGAGGAAGCCAAAATAGATTTAACCAGTAGTGTAGAAGATGTGCTTGATTTGTTTTCAGTAAAAGCAATTGAAAAAAGCCTTGATCTGCTTTATCTGGTTCAACCTGATGTTCCTAATTTAGTCAGTGGTGACGTAACCCGGTTAAGACAAGTATTAGTTAATCTTGTTAACAATGCCATTAAGTTTACTGATAAAGGTGAGATACTGGTCGGCATCGATAAAATTAACGAAACTAAAGAGGATATCGAATTACGCTTCTCCGTTCGCGATACCGGAATTGGAATTGATAGCCAAAACATAGACATGCTTTTTGAACCATTTGTGCAAGCCGATTCGTCTACTACACGAAGATTTGGAGGTACTGGTTTAGGATTAGCTATATCAAGGCGACTGGTTGAATTAATGGGAGGAAAAATCTGGGTAGAAAGTCAACCAGGAAAAGGATCGACCTTTTTCTTTACAGTAAAAATGAAAACAAGAAGTCAGGATAAACCTAAGCTTTTTGTAAGAGGCCATATTCCTGAACTAAAAAACTGTAAAGTATTAATTGTAGATGACAATCAAACAAACCGTCATATTTTAAATTTGCAATTTAATAATTGGGGAATGATTCCAACAGCAGTTAGTTCTCCTTACGATGCTATTAAATTAATTGATATTGGCCATACTTTCGATTTGGGAATATTAGATATGCAGATGCCCGAAATGGATGGTGTTCAGCTAGGTTATAAAATCAAATCGCTTCCTGCCGGAAAAGATTTGCCCCTTATTATGTTATCTTCATTAGGCAAATTCTTTTCAGCTCCAAAAGAAATCTTTACTGCAGAAATAAGTAAACCTATTCGATTTGCTGAATTGTTCGATTTAGTGATGAATACAATATCTGAAAAGAAAAGAAAGAAAGAAAAAGAAGACACAGCAGATATGAACATTAATAAAAATCTTGCTGAAAAATTACCACTTAAAATATTATTAGCAGAAGACAATTTAATCAATCAAAAATTAGCAATACAGCTCTTAAATAAAATGGGGTACTATCCTGATTCAGCAATGAATGGTGCTGAAACAATTACGATGCTTGAAAAAAAGAAATACGATATCTTATTTATGGACATACAAATGCCAATTATGGATGGACTTGAAGCAACCAGAACTATTATATCCAGATGGCCTTATGCAATGCGACCAATTATTATTGCAATGACAGCTAATGTAATGCAGGGAGATCGTGAAAAGTGTTTAGAAGCAGGAATGAGTGATTATCTTT
This sequence comes from Bacteroidota bacterium, assembly GCA_013390605.1. Taxonomy (GTDB): domain Bacteria; phylum Bacteroidota; class Bacteroidia; order Bacteroidales; family Cfx3-03; genus Cfx3-03. Next base: position 2,140,684 of record JACAUB010000001.1, read on the forward strand.
CAAAACCTATAAAATTTAAAGAGGTTGAAGAAGCTTTAATGAAATGGGGAAGTGTTCTGGCTTAACAAAACTAATTTTTAATAAAAAAGGGTATAAGAAATTGTATCCTTTTTCATTTTAGGAAAATAAAAAGGTTGGACGAGTAGCTAGCATATTTTGTTATATTTGTTGATTAATTGGAAAATCACCTAAAAATAATATTGTCACAATCTTTTTCTATGGTCGCAAACCTTAAAAATATAATTCTTGTTCCGACCGACTTTTCAGAAGCATGTTTAAATGCAGCTAACCAAGCTATTAGCATGGCTAAACTTTTAAACTATGAAGTTGTTCTTTTGCATGTTATCAATTCACAGACTAAAGCATTTCTGAAGGATGAAGACCTTCCTACTGAAGCAATTCAACATAAGATTACTGTTTTGGCTGATGATTTATCACAGCTTAATAAAATTGATATTGATTTTATTATTCGCGAAGGAAGTATATTTACTACAATTAGTGATGTTGCCGAAAAAATTGGAGCAAACCTCATATTTCTAGGTACACACGGTAAAACTGGAATCCAACATTTAACCGGAAGTTTTGCGTTAAAAGTGATAAGCAGTTCGCCTGTTCCTGTAATAGTAGTTCAAAAACGACCATTTGATAAGGGATATAAAGATATAATTCTGACGGTGTCAAGTGGATTAGGCCCAATGGAAAAAACACAATGGGCTATCTATATCTCCAAACAGTTTAATGCTACAATTCATATTTTCGTAAAGGGTGATGCAAACGAAGAAATAAAGGACGCAGCCGAAGAAATTGCCAATTACTTTGATAAAAATAATATTGGTTATTCATACAAGGAGGCTGAAAGACATTCACAATTTGCAAAACAAACATGTGATTACGCAACATCCATCAATGCAGACATGATCTTACTTATGACCAATCCTGAAAAAGGATTAGCTAGCTTTCTACTAGGAAACGATGATGAAGAAATTCTATTTAATTCTTCTCAGATACCAGTAATGTGCCTAAATCCAAGGAGATTAAATTATGAATTAAATATTTAGTCAATTTTTAATTCGTATAATTTAATCTTGGAATCTCTTCAAACTTAACGAATAATAAGAATTATTGAACCCGAATATCTACTGGCAAATGCAATTTGAAAACTTAAAAACTGCTATTTTATCACGGCTTAAAACAGAAATTAGACCCTGCTTTTATTATCATGATTATTATCATACTTATGAAGTATGGCAAGCTACCCATAGGATGGCAGAAACAGAAGGCATTGATGATAACTACCGGATTATTCTAGAGACTGCAGCCCTGTTACATGATATTGGTATGCTTGAAAGCTTTGAAGCACATGAAGAGGCTTCTGTCAGATATGCAAAGGAAATTCTTCCAACATATGGATATTCTGAAACTGAAATTGAAGAGATATCACATTTAATATTCGCTACGCAATTACCGCAACAAGCAACTTCTATTGGTGAAAAGATTATCTGCGATGCTGATCTGGATTATTTAGGACGAGATGATTTTTTTATCATCGCACACCGTCTAAAATATGAATGGAAATGTCAAGGAAGACTGTTCACATTAAGAGAATGGTACGAATTACAAGCTAAATTTTTAAAAAAGCATCATTACTTTACAAAGTCAGCAATTGATTTAAGAGAAGCTACCAAAAGAAAACATCTGGAACAGATACTAGAGCTTCTTAATCAAGAGAAATAAAACCTTTTCGTTAATTAAACATCTATCCACCCTGTTGGTTTTTCTATTGTTAACCATAATTAATAAACCATGTCTATTGAGGATATTAAATTAAAAATTGAAAAACTAACGAAAGAGATAAACGAACACAACTATAACTATTATACGCTCTCTAAGCCGGTTATCTCTGATTATGATTTTGATTTTCTATTGAAAGAACTAGAGGAACTAGAAAAACAATATCCTCAGTTTGAAGATCCTTTATCGCCAACTAAACGTGTCGGAGGTGATATTACAAAGTCATTTAATCAAATAGAACATAAATACCCAATGCTTTCGTTGGGAAATACATATTCATTTGATGAAATAAAAGACTTTGATAATCGTGTCAGAAAAGTAATTGGAGATGATATCCAATATGTTTGTGAATTAAAATACGATGGCGTTGCAATTGGCTTAACATATATTAATGGAAGATTAGTTACTGCTGTTACCAGAGGAGATGGTACAAAAGGAGATGATGTTACTGCAAATATAAAAACAATTAAAAGTATTCCATTAGTTTTAAAAGGTTCTGATTATCCTGAAGAATTTGAAATCAGAGGAGAAATTATTTTGCCTCATAGTAGTTTTAACAAGTTGAATGAAGAACGGCTCGATATTGGTGACGAACCATTTGCAAATCCAAGAAATGCTGCATCGGGAAGTTTAAAATTACAAGATTCGTCAGAGGTTGCAAAAAGGAATCTGGATTGTTATCTCTATTATATTCCAAGTGAAAATGTTTCATTTAAAAATCATTTACAGAATTTAGAAAGAGCAAGAGAATGGGGTTTTAAAGTCCCCTCCTATCTTGAAATTGCTCACTCTGTAGAGGATATATTTCGTTTTATTAATTTTTGGGATATTGAAAGAGATAATTTACCCTTCGACATTGATGGTGTAGTGATAAAAGTAAATGACTATAATCAACAACGTGATTTAGGATTTACTGCTAAATCACCACGTTGGGCCATAGCCTATAAGTTTAAAGCTGAAAGAGTTTGTACGCGACTACTTTCTGTTAGTTATCAGGTTGGCAGAACAGGTGCTGTTACTCCTGTGGCTAATCTTCAACCAGTTTTATTGGCTGGCACAACTGTAAAAAGGGCGTCTTTACATAATGCTGATATTATTGAGGGATTAGACTTAAAATTAGGCGATTGGGTTTATGTAGAAAAAGGTGGTGAGATTATTCCTAAAATTGTAGGTGTTGATACTAGCAAAAGAGAACTTTTTATGGAGACAATCATCTTTCCAACAAGTTGTCCCATATGTCAAACAAGCTTAGTCAGGAAAGAGGGGGAGTCGGCACATTATTGCCCCAATGAAAAAAGTTGTCCGCCACAAATCAAGGGAAAACTAGAACATTTTATTAGTCGTAAGGCAATGAATATTGACAGTCTGGGAGAAGGAAAGGTTGAGATATTATTTGATAATAAACTTGTTCTCTCCCCCGCCGATTTATATAAGTTGAATACAGACACCATTCTAGGTATTGAGAAGATTTATCAAAACGAAGAAGGAAAAAACAAAAAATTAAGCTTTAAAGAAAAAACAGTAGAGAATATATTAAGTGGAATTAGGAATTCTAAATCCGTCCCATTTGCTCGCGTATTGTTTGCCCTTGGAATCCGTTATGTCGGAGAAACTATTGCTAAAAAACTAGCTAAACATTTTAAGAATATTGATGCATTGAAAACAGCTACTTTTGAAGAACTTGTTGAAGCTGAAGAGATCGGTGAAAAAATTGCAGAAAGTCTTATTCTTTGGTTTAAAGATGATTGTAATCTGGAACTAATTTCCCAACTTAAAGAGGCTGGCCTGCAATTTGAAATAGTTGAATCTGATCAATCAACTACATCTGATATTCTAAAAGGAAAAAGTATTGTAGTATCCGGAACCTTTAAAATTTTCAGGAGAAAGGAAATAGAAAGCTTTGTAGAATTGAATGGTGCTAAATTGGTCAAGAGTATCTCTCAAAAGACTGATTTTGTTGTTGCCGGAGAAGAAATGGGTCCTTCAAAACTAGAGAAAGCTAAAAAATTAGGAATAGAAATTATAAGCGAAGAAGAATTTCTTGAAAGAATCAATGTAAAATAATCTCAGTTACTAAATGCTAATAATAAGAAGACCACAAACCGAACCATATTTCAATATTGCAGCCGAAGAATATTTCTTAAGAGACTTTAAAGAAAACATCTTTATGCTTTGGCAAAATGAGCCTTCTATTATTATTGGTAAGCATCAAAACACACTAGCTGAGATCAACTTAAACTATATTACAAAACATCAGATTCCTGTCATACGAAGGATTACCGGAGGCGGAACTGTTTTTCATGATTTAGGAAATATAAACTTCACTTTTATAAAAAATATCATCAACGAAGATTTAGTAGATTTTAAACGGTTTACATATCCAATAATTGAGGTCTTGAAATCATTAGGCGTACAGGCAAAACATGAAGGCAAAAATGATATCAGAATTAATGGACTAAAATGTTCAGGTAATGCCGAACATGTTTTTAAAAGCCGGGTATTGCATCATGGAACTCTTCTCTTCTCTTCTGATTTAAACAATCTGGGAGAGACATTAAAATCTAAAGAAGGGAACTTTATTAGCAAAGCTGTTAAATCAAATAGAAGTGATGTAACAAATATTTCTGACCATCTAAAACAACCATTGCGTATAGAACAATTTATAGAATTAGTAAATAATTATTTGGTTGCTAATTATCCTGATACTCATTATTATGAATTGAGAGAGCAGGATATGGATGCTATAAATACATTGGCCAATGAAAAATATAAAACATGGGAATGGAATTTTGGATATTCGCCTGCGTATCAATACAAAAATAAAGTCAATGATTTAGCCTGTACACTAGAAATAAAAAATGGAATAATCATTGAGGCCTCCATAATAGACTCAAAAACTATGGATAATTTCAAATCTCTTGAAAAAGAAATTGTTGGAATTAAACATCAAAAAAAGGAACTCAACGAATTCCTTTTTAATAAATATTCTCTTGAAAATATAAATAATGCAAAGATGTTAGCACTACTCTTTGCTGTATAATCAGGGTTGTTCCTTTAGCTCAATAAAAGGCAGCTCATCAATTTGATAGAGCAATCCAAACTCATTATCAACACTTAATAGGGCCCTGTTAGGCTTATCTGGTAACTTGTAACCAATATATTCATTCATTAACAACGTATTTAACCCTATAGCATGATTGTAGCCCAATTTAATCATGGTACCCATAACATAAGCCCGCGTTATATCCAGACTTTTCGAGTAATATTTCATTGTATTGGTTCCTTCATCCAGATTAAAATGACCTTCAAACTCACTAATCTTATTAAAAGTAGTATAAAAAACACGAGGGGATTTAGCAGGCACGCCATTTTCCAGTCGATTTAATTCTATCCAAAAGTGTAATTCTATTTTACCCAAATCGAAGTCAGCAGCATAGACATGGTTTCGATATTTTACTTCGTCTCTAATTGGATGAATTCCTTCATCCAGTTCAATCTGTCCAATATTTACAAGAATAGCATTTTCTTTAACGGGCATAACTGTATCCTGATCACTAACTAAATACGTTTTATATCCCATTAAATCTAATCCTCTTTTCATACTTGTAACATAATTATCCATGAGGATGGATTCTGAAAGCTGAGATATTATTCGCGACTTTTTTAATTTCGCATAATATTTATACTCTTCAGATAAATCAGGCACAGAGTCAATTGAATCAGGAATCTGACTAACCATTTTTACCCATTTAGGTGCCTTTAGAACAATAATAATATTTTGCCGGGTTGTTAAATATTCGGCAGCAATTTTCTTTTCGGGTACACAACCAATCAAAAAGAGGAATGCTACTGAAAGTAGCATAATCCCCTTTAATTCTAATTTGCGCATTTTTAGCATGCGAATGATATTAAAAATGAATTTAATCTTCTCTCTTTATCTCGAGTAATTTTAAACCAAAAATCTTGCCATATTCAATCGCTTTTTCCTTTTCATCTTCATGTGGAGTAAATTTAATAAATAAACTTTGTCCCACCGACTTTAATTTAAGATTCATAAGGTTTGATTCAATAATTTTAACTGCTTCGCCGCTCCAACCATAAGAACCAAAAGAACCGGATAGTTTTCCTTTATCACGGATTGGATTTATAAGTGCAAAAACAGTATAGATTTGAGGAAGAATATTTTGATTGATAGTCGGCGAACCAATGATTAATCCTGTAGAATTTGCAATTTTCTCATCTATTTCTCCCAGTGGCATATTTTCGATATCACAAACATCAACATCTACATTACCTAATAGTTTAACACCATCGGCAATATAATTTGCTAATTCACCTGTATTATGATAAGCAGATACATATGGAATAAAAACACGTTGACGTTCAGGTAAAATAAGATGTGCCAGAGATAGTTTTTCTGAAAGATCTACCCATTTCTTCCAGTTAGTTCGTAATATTGGACCATGTCCCGGACAAATTGCGTTGATTTCTAAAGGCCTTATTCTTTCTATTGCCTTTAACATAAATTTACTATATGGCTTAAGAATAACATCGAAATAGTAGGTAAACGAATCTGTATAATCTGTAACTAAATCGTCGAACATCTTCTCATTACAATAATGAGCACCAAACGAATCACATGTAAATAACAACTTATCTTCAACCAAATAGGTATACATTGAATCTGGCCAGTGAAGATTAGGTGCACTAATAAAATGAAGTGTTTTATTACCCAAATCCAATTCATCCCCCCCTTTTACAACTTTGTGTCTGAAAGAGAAACCCATTAGATCGTTGAGGTAACGAATTGCATTGCCGCTTCCAATAACGGTTGCATTAGGACAAACTTTTATTAACTGAGCCAACGCACCTGAATGATCAGGTTCTGTGTGATCTAGAATAATATATTCTATCTCTTCAGGATTTGTTAACAATTTGATTTTATCAAAAAATTCAGGAAAAAATTTCTCTTTAACCGTTTCAATAATCGTTTTTTTCTCCGCATTGATAAAGTAAGAATTATATGTGGTACCATATTTCGTTTCCATTACCACATCAAACGTAACCAAGTCTGGATCAAGCGAACCAATCCATTTAACATCATTGGATACATCCAGAATTTTTTTAGTAGTCATTGTCATTTATAATATATTGTTAAAATAAACTCATTTGAGTAGGCTCTCCATCTATAGAGCGTTGATCATCATCCGGATTGTCATTATCTTCAGGAAAAGGATCATAAAACTCTACTTCATCGCCTTCTGATGGTTCATCCGTATTTGTTATTTCATGCGAATCTTGATAAGGAAGAGCATCAAGCCATTTAATATCTTTTATAAGATGATTATGTAATCGTTTCCCCTTGGCCTTGTAGCCTTTTACTTCAATAAATTCAGATACATTAATCTCTTCATTTTCTCTTGGATTTCGAACACCTTCATTATCAAACTCAATTTCAAGACGAGGAAGCCAATCAAGGGTAATTAAAACCAACATTGATCCATCTTCAACACCCACAAAATCAGTTTTCTTATCAGAAGGTTCGATTGTAAAACGCTTCAGATACAAGGTCTGTTTTTCTGCAAAAAAGTAGATTAGCGAAACAATCCTGTCGGCCCTGAACTTTTCAATAAAGAGTAGATCTTCATCGAAATGTGTACCCAGATCAAAACTAGTAACTCTATAATAACCTGTTTTATATATTGTTAATAACCGATCATCTCCTTTAAAAGCACCAAGTAATTTTCCTCGTCCTTCTGCATTTAATCGTTTAACCGACTCATCATACCAAATATTGCGAGCACCAAGTGTTGATACACCATCTTCTTTTTTCTCGATTTTTTTAACCGGATTCTTTGTCAGGAGATTGCCCTGACTCTGCCGCCCCTTTATCGCAAGTTCACTAAAATCAAATTCAAATATAGGCTTTTTTAATTTGGGTTTCGGTTTAAGTATTATTTTCAATACTTCAGCTTCGCCATTGGGATTAGCAGAAAAATAAAGAACTTTCGAAGCTGTAGTTCCTTTAGTTATATCATATTCCTTATCTCGGGTTATACCTTTTACAGCAAATCGCTTAATATATGCTGGACCATATTTTCCATCCTGATAAACCAAGTTATAAATTGTACGTTCATCATTCTTTCTGAATAGATCAATATAGAGAACATTTTCGCCTATATAGACTTTTTCAGCAACCTTTGTCACAATGAATGTGCCGTTTTCTCTGAAAACAATGATGTCATCGATATCTGAACATTCGCACACAAATTCATCTTTTTTAAGACTAAACCCGGCAAATCCTTCAACCTTATTAACATAAAGCTTCATGTTTGCAGCTGCAACCATAACAGCTTCAATATTTTCAAAGCTTCTTATTTCAGTTTTACGATCTCGTCCCCTGCCATATTTGTCTTTAATACGATTAAAATAATTGATGGCATATTCAACCAGATGCTCTAAATGAAACAGAACTTCTTTGATCTGTTCTTCAAGATTTTTTATTCTTTCATCGGCAGCATGTGTTTCGAAACCTTGAATTCTTCGGATACGAATTTCGACCAAACGTTCATAATCTGAAACCAGAATTTCTCTATAAAATAAACTTCGATATGGATCGAATGCCTTATCAAGTATTTCAATTGTATTCTCCCAATTCTTACTATTTTCGATAAGATGAAAAAGCCTGTTTTCGATAAATATTTTTTCCAAGGAAGAAAAGAACAGCTTTTCTTTCAACTCAGCCAATTCAATATCAAGTTCAAGCTTAAGCAAGTCCAACGTATTTTGTGTTGACTTTCGAAGCATATCTGGAACCGAAAGAAACTGTGGCCGGCCTTCATGTATTACACATGAATTTGGAGATATCCCAATCTCGCAATCCGTAAAAGCATAAAGTGCATCAATTGTAGTATCTGGCGATACATTTGGTTGTAAATGAACTAAGATCTCAACATTCTGAGCTGTATTATCATCAATCTTTCGAATCTTGATTTTTCCTTTTTCATTAGCCGTAATAATTGAATCAATTAAGCTCGATGTTGTCGCTCCAAATGGCAGCTCCGAAATAACCAATGTTTTTTTATCGAATTGTGATATTTTAGCTCTTACACGAATTTTTCCTCCCCTAAGCCCCTCATTATATTTGGAACAATCAACCAATCCTCCTGCTGGAAAATCAGGGAGTACTTCAAAAGGTTCATTCTTTAAGATATGAATAGAAGCATCAATAAGCTCATTAAAATTATGCGGAAGAATTTTTGAAGCAAGACCTACTGCAATACCCTCTACTCCCTGCGCTAACAATAATGGAAATTTAACAGGAAGCATAACCGGTTCCTTGTTTCTTCCATCATATGACGCCTTCCAGATTGTTGTTTTAGGATTAAATACAACGTCTAACGCGAATTTAGATAATCGAGCCTCAATATAACGAGGAGCAGCAGCACTATCGCCGGTATGAATATTTCCCCAGTTCCCCTGACAGTCAACCAATAAATCTTTTTGACCTAATTGAACTAAAGCATCACCAATAGAAGCATCACCATGTGGATGATATTTCATTGTATGACCAATAATATTAGCTACCTTATTATATCTTCCATCATCAAGTTCTTTCATTGCGTGCATTAAGCGCCGCTGTACAGGTTTTAAACCGTCAAGGACTTCGGGAACTGCACGTTCTAAAATCACATAAGAAGCATAGTCAAGAAACCAGTTTTCATACATCCCCGTGAGATGCAATATTTTATGTCCTTCACCTTGATGCTTATCAATATTCTCATTCTCGTTTTTAGGTTCAGGTAAATCCTGAAATTCATCCATTCTTAGTAAATATTTGGAAATTATTACGCTTATTCTTTCGACCTATCTTAATCAAAACATTAAAACTTAAAGTATGCCGTTTTTTCAATAAAAAGTAAAGAATGCTTCACTTTTATTCAAAAGAGGATTGATGATCCCTTTCTCCAGTTTACAAAAATACAGCTTCTTCTGAATACTAAAAAATATTAACCGATAATTCAGTAACGCTATTTATTAACATTTATTTTTTAGCAGCCTGATACCTGTTTTCGAATTGCAAAGCATGTTTTGTTTCCTCATAGGCCAGCATTCGAAAAAGCTCTATCATAGTTTGAGTTGTTGATTCTCTTGCAAGATCGGTATAAAGATTTACTGCTGCTCTCTCTTTTTGAATGGCAATATTCAAACACTCTTCAAAAGCTATATCAGCAGCGGGAAAAATATGAGGTAAATATTTATTTGAACTTAAATCGATATCGATTTTAGAAAGCTCTAATTCGTTTCTTTTACTAAAAAAATATTCGAGTTTCTTGACATGACAAATTTCTTCTCTCATCAAAGCTAAAAATATCTTTTTCTCATCTTCTCTAGTAGTATTGTCGGCTAACCGCGAATAAAATTCTATAGACTGGTTTTCCGATTCCAGCGCAAACGATAAAACATCGTCAATCGTTGTGAAATTTCTCATAGCCTTTATATTCTATTTTTTATCTTAAGTATATTTATTTTTCGAATTAAGAATCTAAGATACAAATAAAATCAGACGTCAAGTCCAAAAAATATTTCCAAAAATCACGCATGAAAAAATATAGATGATCCATTTCAAGACCAGCTAATCTTCTCTGACAACTTTACAAAAAGGATAAATAAAACGCGTTGGATGAATTAGATTTCGACTTATAGATTATCAAATAGTTATCATACTAAATTTCTACGAGTTTGAAATCCTAATCAATTAATTTTGATCAAATCTCAAATTAATTCATCCAATGGGTTAAATAAAAGGAAAAGAGATAGAACTTATTTTTAAAGAAAGAAAATTACTCTTGCAAGGTAATATTTTAGACCTAGAAAAAGAGAATATCTCAGATTAATGATTTTTTCGCTAATCTGAGATATTCTGTTCGAATAATCTACCGATACATTTGGTCTCTTAACTCCTGGATTTTATCACTAGAGATATAATCATCGTAATTCATCTGCTTATCGATAATACCATTTGGGGTAAGTTCGATTACACGGTTACATACTGTTTCGATAAACTCGTGGTCATGTGATGACATCAAAACAACCCCTTTAAAATTAGTCAGTGTATTATTAAATGCTTGAATAGACTCTAAATCAAGATGATTTGTAGGTGAATCAAGTATCATGGCATTAGCATTACGAAGCATCATACGCGCAATCATACATCGCATTTTTTCGCCTCCAGAAAGCACTTTCGTGTTTTTAAAGATTTCCTCCCCCGCAAACAACATTTTACCAAGAAATCCTCTTAAAAACATTTCAGATGTATCACTGGAATACAATCCCAACCAATCAATTAAAGAGAGATTGTTCTCAAAGAAACCATTATTATCTAGTGGCAAATAGGCATGCGTAATGGTAACACCCCATTTAAAAGATCCAGTATCAGGAAAATCATTGCCTGCTAATATTTCAAAAAGAGCAGTCATCGCCCTCGGGTCGCGAGAAAGAAATACAATTTTATCTTCTTTGTTGACCATTATATCAACATCTTTAAATAAAAGTTCACCATTCACACTTTTACTTAAACTTGTAATTTCAAGAATATTATTACCTGGTTCGCGTTCGGGCGTAAATATAATGCCCGGATACTTTCTGGTCGAAGGTTGAATTTCATCCAAATTCAACTTATCAAGCATCTTCTGACGACTGGTTGTCTGTTTTGATTTAGCAACATTAGCACGGAAACGAAGAATAAATTCCATAAGCTCTTTCCGTTTATCTTCAGCCTTTTTATTTTGGGTTTGCTGTTGACGAAGTGCTAATTGACTAGATTCGTACCAAAAGCTATAATTACCCGCAAAGGTTCTGATCTTTCCAAAATCAATATCCAGTGTATGTGTACTCACTGAATCAAGAAAATGTCGGTCGTGCGATACTACAAGAACAGTATTTTCATAGTTTGATAAATATTTTTCAAGCCACATAACTGTTTCAAGGTCCAAATCATTGGTTGGCTCATCTAATAAAAGATTGTCGGGTTTTCCAAATAATGCCTGAGCTAAAAGAACTCTTACCTTTTCTTTACCACTCAAATCACTCATCAATTGATAATGAAGGTTTTCCTTTATTCCTAACCCACTTAAAAGATTTGCAGCATCACTTTCAGCATTCCAACCATCCATTTCTGCAAATTTGGATTCTAACTCAGAAACTTTAACTCCATCTTCATCAGTAAAAGGAACTTTTGAATATAAGGCATCTTTTTCCTGCATGATATTCCATAATACCTCATGGCCAACAAGTACTGTATTTAAAACAGTAAAATTATCAAACTCATTGTGATCTTGTCGTAAAACAGAAAGTCTTTCTCCCGGGCCTAAAGAAACAGTACCCATAGTTGGATCCTGTTCACCAGCAATTATCCGCATTAACGTGGATTTTCCTGCACCATTAGCACCAATTATACCATAACAGTTTCCGTTAGTAAATTTCAGATTGACATCCTGAAATAAAACTCTTTTACCAAATTGAATACCTAAATTTGAGACTGTAATCATTTAAAAATATTGTTCTTGTTATTTCTTTATATACCGCTTAAAAAGCCGGCAAAGGTACTAATTTATTTTCATATTTTGGAGTCATGAGTAAATCAAATATCAATATAAATCAGCATATTAAAATTTTAGTTTATTTTTAATAAAAAAGTAGTCATTTATATAATGCATATTAAAATCGTAAATCAAATTAAAAGAAATTCAATAAAAATCATACATCTATGATTGCAGATATCACAGATAGATTGTCACTTGGTTATTACTTCTATCATAATTGGTATCCGATAGACCAGATATGTACCAGTTAGATATGGAGAACCTATCGATCTATTAAGAGAACGATCATAGATGTATAATCATTGTTGAATCTGGTTCCAATCCTCTTTCTCGCTTGAAAAAGAACTTCATCCATTTATCCCAAAGCAAATTAATAAAAAATTATATTTTGCATTTTTATATCTTATGTTTCATTTTGTTCAAAATTGTTGTATTTTTAAGAATTAATTAGTCTATTACTCTTAATTTAAGACATTTAAAGATATGTTGACTATTCTCAATAAACCGAATATTGATAAAAAGAAGCTATTCTATTTATTGTCCATTGTTTTTATCATATTGTGTAGTAGTGGATGGTTATTTTTCAAAACCCAAAAGGCACAAATTAGAGAAGAAAAATCACTTGAATTAGAAGCGATTGGAGATTTAAAAGCTTCTCAAATTGAGGCGTGGATTAAAGAGAGAAGATCTGAAGGTTTCTATTTTCATAATAATACCATTTTTAAAGCAGCTGTTGCCGATTTTATAAAAGCACCAAATAGTTCTGGAAATAAAGATAAAATATCCAACTGGTTACTGACATTCATGAAAGGCCATGAATATATTACTTCTTATTTAATCACTCCTGATAAAAAAGTATTTGCGTTTTCGAATTACAAATTACCTACTCAGAATTTTATTGAGCTATTTCAACATAATCACCTCAATTTAGATATTGCTGATAGTACAGTCAAAATGAGCGATGCTTATCAATTATCAAACGATAACAATGTTTCGATAGATATGCTAACGACGCTTCAAGACACTAAAATCCCAAAAAAAAGATTGGCATATCTTTTATTTCGTCTAGATCCTTCTATCCAACTGTTTCAAAATATACAGACATGGCCAAATCCAAGTAAAACATCTGAAACTTATATTATTAGAAATGAAAATGATACGGTTGTTTATATTAATGAACTTCGTTCTCTAAAAAATAAACCTCTCAAATTTAGGATGCCTATTCTACAAAAAAATATTATTGAGGTAAGAGCAGCTAAGGGAGAGAGAGGAATTATCGAAGGGATTGATTATCGGGGCACAAAAGTTTTAGCAAATATTCATAAAATCAAACATGCCAAATGGATAATGATTGCCAAGGTTGATCAATCTGAAATTTATTCACAAATAGATTCTCTGGCTATCCTAATAACATTATTTGTCATTCTTCTTTTCTCAATAACCGTATTTTTGATTCTATTTATCAATAAAAATGCTATTAGTAAAACGTATAAACAATTATACGAAAAAGAGTTAGAGAACAATGAATTAAAACAAAAATATGATTATTTGATGCAATTAGCAAATGATATCATTTTAATTTACAATATAAAAGGTGATATAATTGCAGCAAATGAAAGTGCAGTTTTGGAATATGGGTACACACAGATAGAACTAACAAAAATGAATGTTGAGGATCTTCATATTCATGAAACCAAGTCTGATACAAAAGAAAATATTCAGAAATTAATAGAATTAGGACGATTACGCTATGAGACTAAAAATATTCGGAAGAACGGAACAGAGTTAATTATCGATGTAAGTTCAAGATTAATAACATTATCAAATAAGCCTCATATTCTAAGTATTATCAGAAACATTACAGAGCAAAAACAAAATCAATATGATTTAATTGTTGCGAAGAAACGATCAGAAGAGAGTGATAATCTCAAAACCTTTTTTATTAATAATCTTTCACACGAAATAAGGACGCCACTGAATGCTATTATCGGTTTTTCTAAACTATTGGAGGATAATGAAATTTCTATTGAAGAAAAAAATAAATTCATCAAAATAATTGATAAAAGCTCTACAGAGCTCTTGAATAATTTTTCTAATATTATAGATATTTCCCAAATTGAAACAAAGCAACTTAAAATTAATTATTCTAAAATAGCTATTTCAACTATTCTTACTCATATAGAATCATTTTTGAAACAACAAATAATATTATTTGAAAAATCGAATCTCAAAATTGAAATAAATGCGTCACCCGAAATCCGAAAAGAAAAATTTGATATTGATGAAGAACGATTAATACAAATATTAGAGAACCTCATTTCAAATGCCATAAAATTTACAAATAGCGGAAGTGTTATCGTTGAGTGTAATTTAGTAACCGACCATATTATATTTTCGATAAAAGATAGCGGGATAGGTATTTCTATAGAAAAACAAAATTATATATTTGATCAATTTAGAAAAGGTGATGAATCGTTTAGTAGTGGTGAACGAGGGATTGGTCTTGGATTATCAATTGCAAAAGGATTAACAAAACTAATGAATGGGGATATTTGGGTGGAATCAGAGATAGGAACCGGGTCCATCTTTTATGTAAGATTTCCTTTGAACACAAATATTACCGCTAAAACCGATAATGATAAAATCACTAATCAGATTGAAGTAGAAAAACCAGTGATTCTTATTGCAGAAGATGAAATGTATAATATGTTTTATTTCAAGGAGATATTTAAAAATTACAATGTAGAACTCCTTGATGCACGTGATGGAATTGAAGCACTTCGTATTTTAAAAGCACGACCAGATGTAACGCTGATTCTATTAGATTTAAAAATGCCTGGAATGGGGGGATATGAAGTATTGCAACAGGCCAAACCACTCTATCCATCGTTGATATTTATTGCCCAAACAGCTTATGCAATGTTTGATGATCGAACTAAATGTATTAATGCGGGCTTTGATGATTATATTTCAAAACCAGTAACACAAATAGACCTTTTAAAAATCATTAATAAACATTTAAAAGCACCTTTAATCCAAACGAATTAATTTGGTAATTTACATTTTAACATTCTGGGCTTATTTTGCATATCTGTTCGTATCTCAATCAGAATAAAACCTTTATCAGACAAGATATTTTTCAAATTAAGAGAGAGGTATTCATTAATTTCAAAATAGAGTACTCCACCTTTATTTAAATGGGATAAAGCAAAATCTGAAATCATCTCATAATAGATCAAAGGATTTTCATCTGTTACAAACAAAGCTAAATGCGGCTCGAAATCAATAACATTAGCGTTCATTTGTTTTTTTTCAGAATTCCTCACATAAGGTGGATTACTAACAATTATATCAAAAGTGCTTAACGCTTTTGTTACGAAAGTATCCAGAATATTTGTACAGATAAACGAGACTTCAGCACCTATATTTATTGCATTTTCTTCAGCAATTTTCAATGCATTTTCTGATATATCTAATGCATAGAGCATAGCATCGCGAAGTTGTTTTTTTAGAGTTATTGCAATGCAGCCACTCCCTGTACCAATGTCAAGTATTTTTAATTTATTATCTTGTCCAACAAAATCTTTATTCTCATCAATTATCCAGTTACATAACTCTTCAGTTTCTCTACGAGGGATTAAAACCGATTCATTAACAATAAATTTTTCTCCATAAAACCATGCATTTCCAACAATATATTGTAATGGTTTATTTCTTAATAAATCTTTTACTGCAAAATGTATCTTTAATAACTCAGATTCTGATAATCGTCTTGAAGTGTCAGAAAGAATTTCATGTCTTTTTAAATCAACTAATTCTTCGAATAAAATGGCAATCATACTTTCTGCCTCAGTTTCATCATATAAATCGGTTAGTACTAAACGATAATGTTTATAAATATCAATTGCTTTGTTTGACGAAACTTTCATCTGAATATCGATTAAAAAAAAGGATTGGCTTTTTGTAAATTGTGTTTATCAAAATGTATACTTTAAAAACCACAATTTTTCATCAACAAAGTTACAAACAGTTCGATTACCTTTGCAGAGATTTTGAAAATGAAAAATATGGAGAGCGCTTTTATCCGATGTATGATGAATAATGAGTTTTTAGTTATTAACTTATTTGCTTTTTATTCTAAATACAAAGATCTTAATCTGAGAAATATTATAAATAATCAAGGAGATTCAGCTTTAATACTAACTGAAATTGAATTAGGCGATTTTGACTTACACGGCAAAATGATTTATAAAAAAGTTAATTTACTTGATCTAAAGTTAACTTTTCTTGACGAAAAGTCTATTCAAATCACGAACCAGGACACCTATTCTTATATTCGAAATCTTTTTGCAAATACAATAACCTATTCTGAGACCAAACCCAATCAGAAAGATGAGGATTGGTTTGGAGAAAAGTTATTTTATGGAAAATATCCCAAAATGGCATTTCATTTAAAATCTGAAACAGTTGAGTGGAATTCACCTTCAACTTTAAAGGAGCTATTGGTCGATGTGCCAAAACTTAATAATTTCATGGTTTGTACAGGGGGATATCAATTCGCTAATTGTTGTAGTTCAGCTATTTTAGATCTTTGCCGAACGCATGAAAACCATCTCTTTGTTGAAGATGAAGAACATTTATTATTAGGAACAGGACTCTCCCCTATTACTTCTATCCATTTTTTAAGAAATCAGTATGCGAGCCTTGACCATATATTAGAAGATCTCCCTTCTTCTCTGAAACATTTCTCATCACTCTGGGATATCTGTTGTTTCCATCCACAAGGAAAAAAATTACTTAAAGAACTCGAACTGTTAAAGACCACAATCTCTATCCATAATGGGGAAAAAGCAATAAATATTACCCCTACATTAATTAATAAGTTCACTACAGGAATTCCGCTCTATTTTCTTATTCCTAAGCTACAACAATAATGCAAAATATCAGGTTATCAATACTAAGTAAATGAATCTAATTAAATTATTCAATGAAAACTGAGATAAAATGTCCATTTTGTAATCCAGATATCAGTATAACTTCGTTTTCAGAAAGTCAAAATTTTTGGGCTATCTATGATATTGCGCCTATTTTACCAGGGCACTCTTTAATTATTCCAAAACGCCACATAAAAAGTATTCAGGAACTATCCACTGAACAGTTTGATGAATTTTTTCAATTTGGCAGGGAGGTAACAAAAAAGCTATCTTTGTTTTTTAAGACCGATGCTTTTGACTGGATCATTCAAGAAAATGAAGAAGCCGGACAAAGCATTCCACATCTTCATTTACATATTATATTAAGGACTAAAGATGATCTACCAAATGCCGGTGATTGGTATTCTGTTTTGAAAAACAAGAACAAGGAAGAAGTAGTTGATAGTGAAAACCGACCACGTTTCTCTATTGACGAACTAACAAATATTGCAAAAAAATTAAAAGATGCTTTTGTAGAATTAGATAAAGAAAAGAGCAACACCTAAAACAGCTAATATAGCACCAATAATCTCCTTCTTCGTTACCTTTTCCTTAAAAAGAAGAATTGAGGGGGGGATTATTAAAACAGGAACAATCGCCATAATCGTTGACGCAATACCAGTAGAAGTATATTTAATAGATAATAGAGACAAAGAAACACCTAAGAATGGTCCAAATATGGCACCTAAAGTAACCAATCCTATGGCTGGCTTATTCTTAAAAGCATCTCTAAAATTCTTTATTTTTCCACTTAAAATAATAATAATAGAAAAACCAATAATACCTGTTATTACTCTTATTTGAGTAGAAGCAAAAGGATCGTATTGTTGCATTCCCAATTTGCTTAAGACTAAGCCTACTCCTTGGCCTGCTGCACCACCAAGCGCCAATAGTAATCCTCTAATTGGATATGATGATTTAAAAGACAAAGATGGTTTTTCATCACTTTCATCAGCAGTAGGTTTATCCAATACAACCAAAGCAATACCCATGAGCGTAATAAACATTCCACCTAAATTCATTAGTGTAAAAGTCTCTTTGAGAATAAAATATCCAGTAATAGCCGCAATCGGAGGTGCTAAAGCCATGACCAACATTGAAATTCGGGCACTCACATATTCATATGACTTAAACAAACAATAATCACCAACTACAAAGCCAATTAAACCTGATAGCGAGAGCCATAACCATGAAGAAGTTGAATTTTGAATTGGTAAAAATGAACCCGTACGAACTAAAAGTAAAACACCTAGAAAAATGAAAGCAAGTAATAAGCGCAAAAGATTGACGTGAAGAGAACCTATAGATCTACTGGCACGAGAAAAAGAAAGAGCTGTAATAGTCCAGAAAAAAGCAACAAGTAATGCAGTAAATTCTCCAAAGTGAGGCATAAAAGGTATATTTATTTTGACAAAGGTAAACAAATCATTTAATTTGTCTCTTAATTAATAGCAAGTATTTTTATTGACATAAAAATTATTAATATTTATATATACTTAACAATAAGTAATTTATTCATTAAAAATATTGTTTTTAACTATTTTGATAAACCAATAGAATCTAAATTATGAAATGGATTTATCTTACTTCTGTTCATTCAATTTCAGAATAATATTTATTTAAAATCTATCCATCACTTATCATCGCAAGGTAGAATCCTTAATATCAGCAGATTCAAAATATTATATTATTAATGTTAAATATTATATAAAACAATATAATAAATAATTTATAACATATGTTTATCATTATCATGCGATATGGAGGTATACAATTTTTTAAAATAGGCAAAAGGGTGTCTCTATTTAATTATATAGTTGATATTTTGATCATTAAGTAAATTACTGTAAGTATTTACAATTTGCATAACTCAACAAAAAATATTCCGTTTATTCAATAATTTAGAAATTTAAGATAAATTTATTTGAAAAAAAAAAATAAAAAAGGCTTGGAATCCGACTCAAAATACATATTTTTATAAATCGTGAAATTGAAAAAAAACAAGAATGCTGTTCGATGATAGTTACAAAACAATTGCTTCAAAATCAGAAGGTTTATATAAGGAAAAGGGTAGCAAGTTTATTTCGTTTGCTATGCCAGTTTCTTCTGAAACTGAGATTAAGGAATTTTTGGATCAAACTAGAAAGCAATTTCACGATGCCCGTCATGTTTGCTATGCTTATATTTTGGGATTTGACAAATCCACTTATAGGATGAATGATGATGGTGAGCCATCGGGTACTGCTGGTCGCCCCATATATGGACAATTACAATCTTTTGATTTAACTAATACCATAGTTGCTGTTGTTCGATATTTTGGAGGAACAAAACTTGGAGTAAGCGGTTTAATAAATGCATATAAGCTTGTAACACTAGATGCACTAGCAAAAGCTGAGATTTTAACAAAAAGGGTTACAGAAATTTATGAAATTGTATATGATTATGCACTAATGAATGATGTAATGAAAATCATGAAAGATGAGAATCTTAATCAACTTTCTACATCATTTGGATTGGAATGCAAAATTTCTTTTCCAGTAGCAAAAAATGATTCTACTAGAGTTTATGAAAAGCTGTTAAAAGTAGATACATTAAAAATCAAACACATACAAACAATATAATTAATTTAACGATTGAAAGGAGGTAGCAGAAACTCAATTCTACTTAAGAAACATTTTTTATAAATCAAGAGGAAAACTAATTTTTTATTAACTTTTTTTAGCTGAACTTTGTTAACAAGTTTTTCTTCTGACAAAAGGAACCACAGACCGATTTAATCGGTAAACTAAGCATCTGATCTTCATAATAAATAGATTCAGAAATTGTCATTAACCATTATAAACCTAACTCAATATAATAATTAACACATGGCAGAACTTCATGCCGAAGTATGGGAAAGGTGTCTGAATGTTATTAAAGATAACATTAATTACCAGAGTTTTAAGACATGGTTTTCGCCAATAAAACCTGTTAGACTCGAAAATAATGTTTTAACGATTCAGGTTCCAAGCCAATTCTTCTACGAATGGTTAGAGGAGCACTATATTCATTTGCTTAAAAAAACAATAAAAAGCGAATTGGGTATTTCTGGGCGCTTGGAATATAGTATTGTAATGGATACTTCAAATAATCAAACTCCGCCATTTACAATTAAAGTTCCCACTAGTGATAAAAAGGCGATTAATAATCCCTCTATTTCTATGCCTATAGATTTAAATAAGGGAAATAATAAAGAAATTCCAAATCCCTTTGTCATCCCGGGATTAAAAAAGATCAAGGTACATTCACAGCTTATAGACTCATATTCATTTGATAATTTCATAGAGGGAGATTGTAATAGACTGGCTCGTTCTGCTGGATTTGCGGTTGCTAATAATCCTGGTAAGACGGCTTTTAATCCTTTGTTTATTTATAGTCCTGTAGGTTTAGGAAAGACCCATTTATCACATGCCATTGGAATTCAGGTTAAAAACAATTTCCCTGATAAAACAGTATTGTATGTTGCAGCAGAACAATTTATCAATCAGTTTATAGATTCTGTCAGAAACAATACACATAATGACTTTGTGCACTTCTATCAAATGATAGATGTATTAATTATTGATGATATTCAATTTATGGCTGGTAAGGAAAAAACACAAGATTCTTTTTTCCATATATTTAATCATCTTCACCAAAAGGGAAAACAAATTGTGCTTACCTCGGACCGTCCACCTGTTGAATTAAAAGGAATTGAACCAAGATTATTATCTCGTTTTAAATGGGGTTTAGCTGCAGACTTGCAAGTACCTGACCTCGATACACGAATATCAATCTTAAAGAAAAGAATTTATAACGATGGCATAGAAATGCCTGAGGAGGTAATAGAATATTTGGCTTGTTATGTTACCACTAATATCAGAGAACTTGAAGGTGCTTTGATTTCAATAATGGCTCAATCTTCGCTGAATAAAAAAGCAATTACGATTGAATTAGCTCAACTAATGATTGAGAAATATGTGAAATATAATTCTCGTGAAATATCAATTGATTATATTCAAAAAATAGTTTGTGACTATTTCAATATTCCCGTTGATGCTTTAAATTCTAAAACAAGGAAAAGAGAAATTGTTCAGGCACGACAACTAAGCATGTTCTTTTCAAAGAAGCACACAAAATCATCTTTGGCTTCTATTGGATTACACTGTGGAAATAAAGACCATGCAACAGTTTTACATGCATGTAAGACAGTTCTGAACCTCATCGAAACCGACAAGCAATTTAAGTCGTATGTAGATGAGATCGATAAAAAGATCAAAGTTTAAAATATCTTTCTTATGAAAAAGCCGTCTCATTAAATGAGACGGCTTTTTCTTTTCTACAATTGTCTATTTTTGTACCAAATTTGAATTATGAAAATTTTAATGGTTTGTCTGGGGAATATATGTCGATCCCCTCTTGCTGAGGGTATTTTAAAAAAGAAGATAAAGGATGCCAATCTAAATGTCGAGGTAGCTTCTGCCGGTTTTGTTTCATATCATCAGGGCGATCCCGCTGATAGAAGAGCTATTTCAACTGCAGCACAATTTGGAGTCGACCTAAGCAAACATAAAGCAAGCATATTTACAAAAAAATGTTTTGACCTTTTCGATTATATATATGTAATGGATGAGGCTAATTTAAATGATGTTCTATCTATTTCGAGGGATAAAGAAGATCACAAGAAAGTAGATTTCATTATGAATGAACTTTATCCAGGTGAAAACAGAATTGTTCCTGATCCTTATTATGGTGAAGCTGAAGACTTTGTTCATGTATATAAAATGCTTGATATTGCCTGTGATGCTATTCTTGAAAAAATAAAAAGAGAAAAATGAAACCAAATAAAGACGATATATTAGCAGCAGCTGAACGAATTGCTCCATTTATTCATCATACACCTGTGCTTCAATCACGTTTGATCAATGAGATAGTTGGTGCTAATCTATTTTTTAAATGTGAAAACTTTCAACGAACCGGAGCATTTAAAATGCGAGGAGCTACAAATGCAATTCTTTCTTTAAAAGACAAAGCTTTTCAGAATGGCGTAGCGACACATTCATCAGGGAATCATGCTGCAGCACTCTCTTTAGCAGCAAAAGATTTAGGTATTAAAGCCTTTATCGTAATGCCTGATAATTCTTCAAAAGTAAAAATTGAAGCGGTAAAACAATACGGAGGACAAATAACATTTTGCGAACCAACAGTAAAAGGCCGTGAGGAAATGCTCGCTACAGTCATCTCGTCAACAAATGCTATTGAGATTCATCCATACAATAACAAATATATTATTGCAGGACAAGCTACTGCTGCTAAAGAACTCTTTGATGAAGTAAAATCTCTTGAATATATTATAGCACCTGTAGGTGGTGGCGGGCTATTAAGTGGAACAGCATTATCCACATACTATTTTTCTCCAACAACAACTGTTATAGCTGCTGAACCCGCCAATGCTGATGATGCTTACAGATCTTTTATCTCTGGTAAAATTGAACCTACAAATCCAAAACAAACAATTGCTGATGGGCTTAGAACATCACTAGGAACTATTACTTTTACAATAATCATTGGTCATGTTTCAGAAATACTAACAGTAAGTGAAGAGTCTATTATTGAAGCAATGCGTCTAATCTGGATGCGAATGAAAATAATCGTTGAACCATCTTCGGCAGTTCCATTAGCAGCGATATTAGCCAACAAGGAAAAGTTCAGAAATAAAAAAATCGGAATTATTATTTCTGGTGGAAATGTAGACATTGATGATTTACCCTGGTAAAATAGAACAAATGGAAAAAATTAAAGGAACATTATTTCTAATCCCCACATTGTTAGGCGACTCTCCTATTGAAAATGTAATTCCAACATATAACATTGAGATAGTTAGAAACCTTAATATTTTTATCGTAGAAGAACTTAAATCAGCCCGTCATTTTTTGAAGAAAGCAGGATATCCTCGTCCTTTTGACTCAGCTGAATTTTCAGTACTTAATGAACATACTCCTTCGACTGAAATTAGCGAATTATTAAACCCTCTTCGAAATGGATTATCTGTTGGTCTACTTTCTGAAGCAGGTCTTCCGTGTGTTGCTGATCCAGGGGCAAGTTTAGTATCGATATGCCATCTGGAGAAAATAAAGGTTATCCCACTATCAGGTCCCTCTTCCCTATTTCTGGCTTTAATGGCTTCAGGTTTTAATGGACAACAATTTGTATTCCATGGGTATCTTCCGATTGAACCAAAAGATAAAATCAGAAAAATTAAAGATATGGAAACGTCCGTATTAAAAAATAAACAAACACAGATTTTTATTGAGGCCCCCTATAGAAATAAGAAACTGCTTCAATTTTTAGCTGAAACATGTAGACCTGATACATTGATTTGTGTAGCATCAATGATTACTACAACTGAAGAATCAATTACCACACTCCCTGCCTTTGTCTGGAGAAAAAAGATTCCCGAGATTGATAAAAAGCCTGTAGTATTTTTAATTGGAATCTAAAGTTATAATTCAAAAAAAGATTGATTATAAAATCAGGAATATAAAACAGCAAGCAAATAGAAATAAAAAAGGTGTTATCAAAAAATAACACCCTTTTTATTTCAAGTAATATAACTTGTTTAATGACCGTGTTCCATTCCTTCACCATGAACATGTCCATGACTAAGTTCTTCTTCAGTTGCTTCTCTAACGTCAATGATTTCACCAGTAAAATGAAGGGTTTTTCCCGACATAGGGTGATTAAAATCCATACGAACTGTTTCAGCTTCAACCCCCAGAACCTTTCCTTGAAGGTGATTACCTTGATTATCCATCATTGGTAACATATTTCCTTCTTTTAACATTTCATAATCAACTTTTCCATCGACCATAAAAATATCAAGCGGGAGGTTTACTATCATGTCAAGTTGATAATCACCATAAGCATCTGGACTCGCCAATGTAAACTCGAAGGTATCTCCCACGACTTTACCTGTCAAATTCTCTTCAAACTTAGGAAGCATCATGCCGACGCCATAGATAAAAACCAAAGGTTCGGTTTTTTCAACCTTTTCTACCAGCTCGCCTTCGGCGTGATCAAGCTTGAGAGTATAGGTCAGGCTAATCACATTGTTTTTGCTGATTTCCATCGAATAAAATTTAGAAATTTTTAATTAATTGTATTAAGCTGCGAAAGTAAGTTTAATTTTTCAGTTTACAAGAAACTCCTCTAAAAAAATTAGATAAAGGATTTTTTACAAAAAAAATATTCCTACTTATTATTTTTGAATATCTGGTTGTTGTGATGGATTATCAAATTCCATTTCAACATCGTTCATCATCATCGTCGAATCAGCGTTTTCTTGTGGCTCTAAACGAGTATGACAAGTATATTCTTTTGAGACATGTTTAGGTGGTTTTGGAAAAGTACCTCTATACTCTTTCAGTCTTTCATCACGTAAAACCTTCTGCATAAATAAACCATAAATCGGGAGTGCGGTTTTTAAACCTTCACCAAGTTCTGATGTCCGGAAATGAATAGATCTATTTTCAGAACCAACCCAGGCCCCACCAATCAGTTTTGGAGATACACCGATAAACCAACCATCAGAATAATTAGAAGAGGTTCCTGTTTTTCCACCAAAATCTGTATTATATCTGAATAAATCATATTCAAACAAACCTTGCGTAGTTCCACCTGGTTCAGAAAGTCCTGCTCGAAGCATGATATTCATCAAAAAGGCTGTCTCATCATTTAATATCTTGACTTTTGATGGCTTATATTCAAATAAAACGTTTCCTTTTCTATCTGTAATTTTTGTAACCAAAACAGGATCAACCTTATATCCGCCATTTACAAGAGGAGAATATGCATCCAATATTTCAAGCAACGAAACATCACTAGTTCCCAAACAAACAGATGGCACATTTTGGAGTTCAGACTTTATTCCCATTTTCTTTGCATATTGAATAACTTTTGTCCAACCAATTTTTTGAGCAACCTGAACAGCTATAGAGTTAACACTACGTGCAAAGGCATGTTTCAAGGTCATACTTCGCCCACTAAATGCCCAATCGGCATTATGTGGTGACCATGATTTAGGTTGTCCTTTTTCCGTATAGTTTATTGTAATATTTTGATCTGTTATTTGGTCACAGGGGCCAAATCCATTATCCATAGCTGCAGTGTATACAAAGGCTTTAAATAAAGATCCGGGTTGACGTTTAAACTGACTAACATGATCAAACTTAAAATACTGAAAATCAATACCACCAACCCAAGTCTTAACAAATCCATTTTGAGGATCCATACTCAAAAAACCAGCATGAAGTAAATGTCTGTAATAACGAACAGAATCAATCGTACTTAACGTTGTATCACGATCACCTTTGTAGGTAAATACAATCATGTTATGTGGTTTATTCAAATAATAATTTATTGAATCTGTTTTAGCATGACCAAAATGTTTAACAAGATTTTTATATGTATCGGTTTGCTTAACAAGATTTTCAATAAATCCTTTTATTTCTTGTCCATTTTCATCTCGCCATGGAGCTTGTCCTTCCCAATGTTGAAAAAAACGGGTTTGTAACCGTTTCATATGTTCTTGCATTGCCTCTTCTGCAAGAATCTGTAAACGGTTATCAATAGTTGTATAAATTTTCAACCCATCCCTATAAATATCTTTTTTGTTAGCTTTACACCAGTCCTGAAGTTCCCGCGCAACTGCATCTCTGAAATAAAGAGCCTTTCCATCATAATTTCCCGCTACCTTATATCTCAAATGAATAGGAATATTTTTAATGGAATCAGCTTTGTCTTTTGATAAATATTTATATTTCACCAATTGATCTAAAACCGTGTTTCGTCTACTTAAGGCATTTTTAGGACTAGAAACAGGACTATAGTATGTTGGGGCTTTCAATAAACCAATCAAAGTAGCACACTCTTCAATAGTTAAATCGGTAGGTTTCTTATCAAAAAAAGTTACCGAAGCAGATTTAATACCATAAGAATTGCTTCCGAAGTCCACTGTATTGAGATACATCGTTAAAATTTCTTCTTTCGAATAGAAAAATTCAATTTTAACAGCATTGATTAATTCCTTCGTTTTATATATTAGCACTTTTAAACCAGGAATATAGCTAAATAAGCCTTTTGAATAATGCTCTCGGGTTTTAAAAAGATTCTTCACCAATTGTTGCGTAATCGTACTTCCCCCTCGTCTTTCACCATGAGCCATCGACAAGAAAATACCCACTGTAGATTGTAAATCTATCCCATGGTGTTTATAGAACCGAACATCTTCCGTACATATCAATGTATTCAAAAGCATTGGAGATAATTCCTTATATTCTGCAGGAACTCTATTCTCATAAAAATATTTACCAATAAGTACATTATCGCTGGTATAGAGCTCAGAAGCCACGCTCATCTTGGGGTTATTTAACTGCATAACCTTTGGAGAACGACCAAAAAGCCATAAAAAATTAATATCGACCAAAATCAGAAATAGAAAAACACCTACTATAAATTGTGCTAGCCAATAAGGTATCTTTTTATACCATACAATATTTTTGGGCGCTTTCAATTTATTGCAAAACAAAATGATATACGACAATACGCGTTTTACTACTGGTAATGCTAAAAATGCTTTTATCAGTACTATTAGCTTCTTTATCTGTTCGATAATTTTTAATATAAATGCCTTCACTTATTTATTTATCAGTTTAGTGGTTTCAAAACAATTTGCAAAGTTAAATAAGTTGAATCAATTTCGGAGAATCTAATTGAAAAAGGATGAACTATACTGTAACTTTAACAATTCTTAACCGTCAAAGTTCTAAACAGTATGTAGAATTCAATATAAAAGATTACTATTTTTATAATATCATAAACTAACAAATATGAATCGTTCAGTTTTAATCATATTTTACGTCTTCTGTCTATTAAAAACAGGTGTTGCGCAACGAACGGCTCCTGAATTATTAAAACAAGCTATTATTTGTGCAGATGCAGGTGAACTTCAATCTGCACTCGAATTATGTAATCAATCCATTGCTATTAATCCCAAATATGATTTAGCTTTCTTTCAACGCGCGACAACACGCGAAATGATGGGTGATATCACAGGAGCCATTATTGATTATTCTAATGTTATCCAAATAAACTCAAACAATATTCAGGCTTATTTGAATAGAGGGTTGCTTTATCATAAGATAAAAAGAAAATGGGCTGCATTTAAAGATTTTTATGCAGCCCGTTCAATTAATATGGCCTATACTATTTCATTCCTAGCCGGACAAGCAATAAAATCATTACATTAGTTCATTTTTCACTTTTTCTAATCCGACAAGTCTTTGAACCAATGGAGGATGAGAATAGTGAATATAAACATATAACGGATGAGGATTAAGGTTACTAAGATGATCGACTGATAATCTTTTTAATGCAGTTTGCAAATCTGAAGCATTAGAATGCGTTCCCGCATAGCGATCAGCTTGGAATTCAAAATATCTGGATAGTGTATTGCTAAAACTACTTAAAACAGATGAGATTGGACTATACAGAATTCCAAAAGCAAGAATACCTATATGAAAGTTAGGCGTATTAGAACCTAAAGCTGCACACATATCTTTAGCAAAAGTGGTTGTTGGATCTATAAATCGTGAGAGTAAATAAAGCATTACACCCGTTTCCAGAATCGAAAGGACCATTCCTTTTTGTATATGCTTATGTTTATAATGTCCGATTTCGTGAGCCAGAACTGCAACCAATTCTGTTGTTGTATGTGTTGAGATAAGCGTGTCGTAAAGAACTATTCGTTTCTTTTTTCCTAAACCTGAAAAATATGCATTAGCCTTTGTAGAACGTTTTGATCCATCTATTACAAAAATATTGTCTAGTTTAAATCCCACCTTTTGAGCAAAATTTTCAATAGCTGTTCTGGTATCACCCTTTTCTAAGGGTTTCTGCTTATTAAACAGAGGCACTATTAACGTAGAATAAAACATAGAAAAGAAGATGCTGAATAGCGTAATTACAGCTAAAGCAAGTATCCAAAACCATTCACCGGTTGAATGATAAATAAAAAGAATAAGAGACATAATACCACCACCTAAAATGATGGACAACAGAATCCCTTTTAATTTATCGAATATGTATAACTTGACAGTAGTTTTATTGAAACCGAACCTTTCTTCAATTACAAAAGTAGAATAAACTTCAAATGGCAAACTTATAATAGAAGATACAAAACCCAAAAATCCAAAGAAAAGAAGTGGTAGAAAAATATAATGTTTAGTGTATTGACTAATGAACTCATTTAACCATCCAAAGAAGCCTAATAATAGAGCGGCAATTAACAAAACAAATGAAAACCATTCATTAATCCGCGAAACGATTTCATTCTGTTTGTAATAGCTTATCGATTTGTCATATTGATCGATAGTTATAATAGATTTAAGACTTTCTGGTAATCCATTACACCAATGCTTTGAATTCAAATAGTCAACTAATTGTTCAAAAATAAAACTTACTGAAACAATTCCAATCAAAAGAATAAATAATATTTTCTCCATTAAAAAAAAGTTTAAGAATCAGATATGTAGGTGGTAAATAAAAAAAGAGCTCTCTATAACAGAGAACTCTTTTTTTTCAGCGGACCGGACGGGACTCGAACCCGCGACCCCATGCGTGACAGGCATGTATTCTAACCAACTGAACTACCGATCCTTTTTTAATTTGTTTTCAATAACCATATGGCCATTGATTACGAGTGCAAAGATAATTTAAATTTATATTCTACCAAATTTTTTTTTCGTTTTGGCATAATCATTCTCAAATTCCATAAGGGTTACGCCCATTGTTTATACTCTAAAACAGCTCATTATCTAATGATTATTTTTTCATAAAAATATCACGAAGGACATTTCCTATATCTTCTAAATTCAATATTTGATCAGGATCCATTTTGGCTAAAGCTGAACGAGGCATTGAATCAGAATATGCAGTATCAGGATTTTGAACAATTGTATATCCACCAAATCTTTTTATTTTAGATAATCCCTCTGCCCCATCATTATTAGCACCAGTAAGCAATACACCTATTAAATCACTGCCATACACATATGCTGCACTTTCAAAAAGGACATCAATACTTGGTCTTGCATAATTAACCTTCATATCAACTGAAAGCGCTAAAGTATGATCATCTTCAATCAATAGATGATAATTTGGAGGAGCAAAATAGACGGTAGCCGGTTTCAATAATTCTTTTTCTTCAGCCTCTTTTACCCTAATAGACGAAATTCCATTTAAATAATGAATCATAAAACCATCTGATTGTGGACTAATGTGTTGTACCACAACCACAGGAACAGGGAATGCAGGAGGTAGCTTCGGTAAAATATTTTTCATCGCGTCAAGTCCACCTGCCGAAGTTCCAATTACAATTAATTTATAATACATGTAGTTTATTAAAAAATCCTTGCCTTTTAGAAAAAAAAATAACTACTCCTCAAAAAGCGTAGGGAGTAAATAATTTTTTCGATAAATTTTCTCTTTAGAAACCAATGAAGAAAAAGCTGAACTATGCTCATTAAATTGAAGACTTTCTTTTGATCCTAAACACAAAATTCCTCCAGCTAATAAACTCTCCTTAAATAGTCCGATAGCCCTATTTTGAAGATCACGGTCAAAATAAATAAGAACATTTCTACAAATTACCATATTTACTTCGCTGAAGACATTGTCTGTTACAAGATTATGATGAGCAAATAATACATTTTGACTTAAGGTTTTATCCATTATTACTCTGTCATAATCAGCTATATAATAATCAGAAAAATGTTCTGTTCCTCCAGATCTAATATAGTTCTGTGTAAAGTCCTTAATCGATTCAATAGAAAAAACACCTTCTTTCGCATGTTTTAATACACGTTGATTAAAATCAGTAGCATAAAGCTGCGTTCGGTCAAGCAATCCTTCCTCTTTCAATACTATTGCCATAGAATAGACCTCTTCACCAGTAGAACATCCCGCATGCCATATTTTAATAAATGGATATGTCTTCAAAATTGGTATTACCTCTTTCCGCAAAGCAAGATAGAAATCAGGATCACGAAACATTTCTGTAACATTAATCGAAAAATCAAGCAATATTTGTTGCAAAAAATCAGGATCTGTTAATACCTTATGCTGCATTAAAGATATACTCTCAAGTTTAGTTATTGATAACCGATGCAGTATTCTTCTTTTAATATGAGCCAAAGAGTAATTTCGAAAATCATAACCATATTTTTGAAAAATTGCTTCCAAAAACAGCTTTATTTCAATATTTATATTTTCATTATTTTTATCCACATCAAAACTTTATCTTTATAATTACCTATACAACCAAACCCTTAACATGGAAATAAGCTTTTCTGGATCAAATGGTTTTGTTAAATAATCATTAGCTCCAGCATCAATACATTTTTGCCTGTCATCTTTCATTGCTTTAGCCGTCAAAGCAATAATCGGCAATCTGGAATACTTGATGTCTTTTCTAATCTCCTGCATAGCTTCATAACCATCCATCTCTGGCATCATAATATCCATTAATACAAGATTTACATCTGGATTCTTAATCAATTTCTCAATACCATCTCGTCCATTCTTGGCTGCAATAATATTTAACCCCTTATCTTCTAAAACGGCTGAAATAGCAAAAACATTGCGCATATCATCATCAACAACCAATATTTTTTTGTCTTTAAATACGGCATCTTTATCTCCAGAAACATTTAATATATCTTGTTTCTCTTTAGGAAGATTCGCTTCGACCCGATGCAAGAATAATGTTGTTTCTGCTAATAAACGTTCAGGAGAACGTGCACCTTTGATGATAATACTATCAGATAGTTTCTTCAACATTAACTCTTCTGTTCTGTTAAGCTCTTTACCTGTATAAACGATAATGGGAATTTTGCTCAGCTTCTTTTCATTTCTTATCGCTTCCAGAACCTCAAAACCTGTCATATCTTTTAATCCCAGATCAAGAACAACACAATCAAATTCCTCCTCTTTCAGGATTCGAATAGCCTCCTCACCTGTTGCAACGGCGACTGTTTGAACATCTTTTCCGTCCACCAACCCTACGATACTTTTTCGCATAATCTCTTCATCATCGACTACAAGCAATCGTTTAACGCTCTTAGATATCGTTTCTTCGATTTTACCAAAGGCACTATTTAACATTTCCAAACTAACGGGTTTAGTCAAATAACCAATAGCGCCCATTCGCATTGCATCCAGGTTTTTATCGACAGCTGATATAAAATGAACTGGAATATGACGTGTTTGAGGATTCGCTTTTAACCGTTCCATCACTTCAAAACCATCAATTCCTGGCAAACCAATATCCAGTATAATTGCGCTAGGATTAAACATATCTGCAAAGTATAATCCAGTTTCACCATCTTCAGCCAAAAGACATTTAAATTTACGTTCAATTGCAAGATCATACATTATCTTTAAAAAATTCGTATCATCTTCTATTACCAAAATAAAACGATCTCCAGCCTTAATTGAATTTCGGTCATCAACCAATCCATCTTGTAAAGGAGGAAAACCATCTGTTAAAGGTTCATTAGATGAGAATACTTTGGGTTCAACTTTGGGTTCAGTCTCTGATGCAGGAACTATTTCATGCAATACGGGCTTTATCAACTGGTAAGCATTTTCTCCAATTAAGATATCCTTTTTCGCGTCAACTACAGTAGGAATCTTTGTGTTTTTCCCTTTCTCTGGTAAAAAAAGTGTGAATACAGAGCCTGCGTTCTCCTCACTTGAAACAAATATTTCACCACCCAGTAAATCAGCAAAACTTTTCGAAATAGTTAATCCCAAACCCGTTCCGCCATATTTTCTATTCGTAGTACCTTCAGCCTGCTGAAAAGCATCAAAAATCAATCTGAATTTTTCTTTCGGAATACCTATTCCACTATCGCTTACTTCAAAAGCAATCGTTTCAGCAAAATTCAATTCTTTCAGTCTATTTTCCTTTTCATTGGGTCGGTAAATCTTTAATTTCACAAAACCGTTCTCAGTAAACTTCGCCGAATTAGATAGTAAGTTTCTTAAAATTTGCTGAACACGTTGAGAATCATTATAAATATACTCAGGTAACGATTCATCTATTTGAACAGAAAAATCCAATCCTTTCCTTTTTGTTATAGGCGCGATAATTCTATTTAGTTGCTCTGCAAAGACACTAAGAGAGAAACGTTCAATCACTATATCAATCTTGCCAGCTTCTACTTTTGAAAGGTCGAGTATTTCATTGATTAATGAAAGTAAATCAGACCCTGAAGAATGAATTGTTTTAGCAAATTCGACCTGCTTTTCATTAAGTGTTCCTTTTGCATTATCAGATAATAGTTGTGATAAAACAAGAATACTATTTAATGGAGTACGAAGTTCATGCGACATATTGGCCAAAAATTCCGATTTATATTTACTGGCCATTTCGAGGTCTTTTGCCTTATTTTCTTTTTCTATCTGAGCTTTTTGGAGCTCCACATTGATTATTTTTATCGTCTCTTTTTCTTTCTCGATCGCTCGTGAACGTTCTTCTAATTCTTCATTTATTACACTCAACTCTTCTTTCTGGTGTTGTAGCGTCTCCTCTGACATTAACAATGCCTTGGTTTGTTCCTCTAACTCCTCATTTGTTTGACGAAGTTCTTCTTGTTGAACTTGTAACAATTCTTTTTGCTGTTGTGTTTGTTCCAATAAAGTAGACAGCTTATCATTCGAATTAGCCATATTAACAGCCAGAGCTATACTTTCTGTTGAGGATACAAAAAATTGTTTTTGCAAATCAGTTAACAAACTGACAGTACCTATTTGAATGACACAAACCAATTTTCCTTCATAAACAACAGGGAAGAAATAATAAGAATTAGGGGAAATGGTTTCTACACCCAAATCTATTACAGGAAATGCCGTTTTATTTATATTAGAAATTTCAAGTGGAATAAAATCTTTAGCGACCTGCCCTAATACTCCTTCACCTATTCTAAATGAAACAAATAATTTTTCAGGATCTGAAAAAGCATACGAGCTCTGAAGATTAAGTGCTCCACCTAATGTATCCGGTAAATAAATTAATGCAGGCTTTGCTGAAAGATATTGAGCTATGAAAGAAATAATATCATCCGTTAATTCTTTTAAGTCTCTTTTACGACTCATTCTTTCGTTTAGTGTCGATAAACCAGTTTTCAACCAAACCTGATTATTTATTTCAATTGCATTTTCACGAAGCGTTTCCGTCATTTTATATAATGCAATTCCTAATGTATCAACTTCACTACGAGGAACAACATTGGCTGTATAATCGCCCTTTGCAATATGGTTCGCTTGATTCACAACGGATCTAAAACTTTCTATCATCTCATTCATCGATTGCCCCAAGACATCTTCTTTACTTCGAATAATAACATTTTTAGTAAAATCGCCTTTAGCCATCGCTATCGCAACATCGGCTATATTATGAATCCATTCAACCATATTATTGAAAGAATCTTTCATCTCCCCGACCTCATTCTTTGGGGCTCGAATATCTTTCATGATTAATTCGCCACGAGCTACCTGCTTCGCCCATGCTGAAAGAAGTTTAATAGGTTTTACGGTAAAGCGTGTTATAAGTAAAGAGAATATAATAACAAGAATTGCAGTAATAATTAATGAGAGTCGAACAGTTTCATAAATCTGACGTGTAAAAGCAAAAGTTTCCACATGTTCAATTTCTTCAAAAACAGCCCAATGAACACCTAAACTTTCAAGAAAATTAATATTACGGTAAATACCATATACCCAAATATTATTTTGATTAGGATAATTACCCATCTTTTCATTTTGAACCATTACCAAAGAATCTACATTTGATGTATTCCGATGGATATAATGATCCCATCTTTTTGCAAGATTAGTCGTAATTTTTTTTCTTAAGATGACTGAATCATTATCAAATCTAGATCCTGTACGCATCATTAAATCTTCGCCAAGTATAAACGATGATCCTGTTGACCCTAAATCAAGATCTGAACGTAAAATACCTTTTATCTGATCGAGTGATATTTCAAATACATAAACACCAATAATTTCATCTTTTATATTTTTCAAAGGAGTTCCAATAAACCCTCTTATATTATTATTCTCTGGAAAATAAAATTCAAAATCAGAAAACAATGTTTTGCTTTTATCAAGCACATCTCTTGTCATCTTAGCAAAACGAGATTGCGAAAGTTTTCCGTTAAATATATTGGCCCCTAAATCCTCATTCTGCTTTTGAGAAAATAGAATATTACCATCCTTGTCTATGAAATAAATATCAGTAAGATTTTTGATGTCACTTATCCTTCGTAAATCTTTTTTGTAATCAGTTATTATTCTTGACCAGTTTTCGGATCTTATAAACTGAGAATATGTACCATCAAACTTTAAAGCCCCAGCGGATAATCGTTCCATCATTTCAATGTTAGACCGCTGTTTAACTTGAATCTCAAGCAAATTGGCAATATCTTTAAAATAATTATTTAAGTTCTCCGATCTGAGCTTAGAGCTGGTAGTTAATGATTTTTGTGCAACTTCAGTTAATCCCTTAAACGAATTAAGATAGTTGATATAACTAACCGTTGCTAGAGGAATGAATGACAATGCCATAAACCACAAAAACAATGCTTTACCCACTCCAATATGCAGAGATTCAGTAACTAACCATCTGTTTTTTGGCTTCCAGACATCTGGATTTTTATCATTTTGATTTACCATCTTGAAAAGTTAACATTTATTCAGCCAATAATTAAATTTTAATTCACAAAAAAAATACCAAATGTGACATTTCATAAAAGCCAACATTAATAAAACATTTAGCGCAAACAATTTATTAGAATCACTTATTCTTGAATGATTTTTTTAATCAAACTTATTAATTCCTGAGAATCAATTGGTTTTGTGATATAATAATCCATACCTGCTTCCAGACATTTTTCTTTATCACCTTTCATCGCGTGGGCGGTCATTGCAATTATAGGGATGTGCTTTCCTGAAATTGCTTCTTGTTCTCTAATACGTTTTGTGGCATCAAATCCATCCATTTTAGGCATCTGAACATCCATTAAGATTAAATCAAACGATTCGTTATTATATTTTTCCACAGCCTCTTCGCCATTCTCTGCAGAAATAATTTGCCAATTATATCGCTTTAATAATCCAATTACAATTTTTCGATTAATAGGTTGGTCTTCAGCCAATAAAATCTTTATTGAATTTCCATCTTCTTTACTAACTACTTCTTTATTTGAATTCTCTGTTGTGTTTCTTATAGGAATTACAGGTTCGTCAGCTCCATATTCTTTTGAACAAACAATTTTTAAATCTGACTGCAAAATTGGTTTATTGAGAAAATATTTAATTCCTAAACTACGCAATTTTCCGCTTTGTATAGCGGAAAGATTAGAACTCAATACAACTATTTTACCATTATTGTTCAATGGAAGCGTATTGTAAAGTTTCTTTAATGAAATTGTTTGATCATCTAAAAGCATAGCACTATCAATGAAAACCAGATCATACTTTTGCAAAGAACTGGTTTTAATCGTATCGCATTCATGACAAGAAGATAAGGTGTCTATTTTAATATTCCAATCTTTAAGTATTTCTGTTATTGATTCCTGCACCACAACATTATCATCTATCAAAAGTACCGACAAATCACTTTTCATTTCTGATGAATCAAGTTTATAGAAAGACTCATTACCATCGGCCTTTTTACTAAGCATAACAGTGAAAAAGAAATCACTTCCTTCGCCCGCTTTACTTTCAACGCCAATTTCTCCACCCATCATTTCAACCATCTTTTTCGAAATGGTCAATCCTAAACCAGTTCCGCCATAATTTCTAGAGGTCGACTTATCGGCTTGTAAATATGATTGGAAGATGAAAGGAACATGCTCTTCAGAAATACCAATCCCAGTATCTCTTATAGAAAATTTAAGGGCAACATTATTACCAATAGTACCAAAAAGTTCTACAAAAACGCCAACATACCCTGTATGTGTAAACTTAATTGCATTTCCCAGAAGATTTATTAAAATCTGACGCAATCTAAGTGGGTCTCCTATATAATAGTCATGCAGCTTTGGATCAATACGACAAACCATCTCAATATTTTTCTCAAAGGCTTTAACCGCTAGAAGTCTAACACTCTTTTCCACCATCTTGCGTAGACTAAAACTAACACTTTCTAACTCAAGTTTATCAGCCTCAATTTTTGAAATATCCAGAATTTCATTTATGATCTCAAGCAATGATTCGGAAGATGATTTTAAATCAATCACTCTTTCACGTTGTTGTGCAGGTAACTCATCCATTAGAATTAATTCAGCCATGCCAATAATACCATTTAAAGGAGTTCTGATTTCATGGCTCATATTCGCTAAAAAAGAACTCTTTGATTTGGTAGCTTCTTCTGCTATTTCTTTGGCACTATTCAGTTCAGAAATAGTCTTTTCAAGTTTAATGGTTGTATCCAGTAATTCTTGTTTATGTTTAAAAAACTCAATAAAAGCTTTAATCTTACTCTTTAAGATTTCAAGATCGAGAGGCTTGTATAGATAGTCAACAGCTCCTTTTTCGTATCCTTTAAAAATATGCTTCCGTTCTGTAGAAATGGCTGTTACAAAAATAATAGGGATATTTCTTGTCTTTTCTGTACTTCGCATAATCTCAGCTGTTTCAAAGCCATCCATTCCAGGCATCTGAACATCAAGAAGTACTAAAGCAAAATCAATCTCAAACATCATACTTAATGCTTCATTTCCTGAATGTGCTTTACTAATTGAAAGATCTGG
This sequence comes from Bacteroidota bacterium, assembly GCA_013390605.1. GTDB lineage: Bacteria > Bacteroidota > Bacteroidia > Bacteroidales > Cfx3-03 > Cfx3-03. The sequence goes on from JACAUB010000001.1 coordinate 2,177,947, forward strand.
ACTTTCTAGTATACCTTCTAATGTAATAAGATTTTCCGGCCGGTCATCTACCAGAAGAATATTGAACTTTTTTTCAGTTTCAGACATTTGGCATATCGTTTTAATAAATAATCCCTAGTTTGTATAAAGTTAGCCCATTTCTATCTAACTTCAGCGTGCAAGATACAAATTTTGATTATAATTTCAGTTTCGGTTGACTGTATTTTTTTTACATTTATGCAAGCATTCGTTTCAAGAAATGGAGAATCTATATTGCTATTTCTGCAAATATATTTTTCAAAAACTTTTATTAAATATATGATCCGATTTCATTTCAGTTAAATAAAAAATTATTCAAAAAAATCAGCTTTACTGGAAGCTAACAATAAATGAAATCTTTTTAATTTTATTAATAAAGTATAAAATAATTATAATTTATTTTACATTTGCAGATATTATCTCCATCAAAAAGCAGGATATGGTTAATCAAATAAAAAACAACTTCTCCTTCCAGAAACGACTTAAAAGTTTCGTTTATGCTTTTAAAGGAATTGCCTTTGTTTTTAAAACACAGCATAATGCATGGATACACCTTTTGGCTACCTTATTGGTTGTGGGCCTTGGTTTTATTTTTTCAATTCATCAAAACGAATGGATAGCCATTATCATCTGCATTGGTACTGTTTTAGCTTTTGAAACGATGAATACTTCTATAGAACTGCTGTGTGATGCAAGATTTCCTGATTATGACAAAAGAGCAGAAATAATTAAGGATACTGCTGCTGGAGCAGTACTTCTTGTAGCATTGGCATCTGTTATTGTTGGTTTGATTATCTTTCTACCCAAAATTATTCAGGTTTTATCCTAAAAAATTTATTTAATTTAATACGTTCAGAATTTTAAGATTATGATATTAGTTGCCGACAGTGGATCTACCAAAACCGAATGGTGGTGGTATAATGAAAACAATGAGCTAATGAAAATTATTACCATTGGTTTTAATCCATATTTTATTGATTCAGAAGGTATTTCCTCTGTTCTAAAAACCACATTACAACCTTTTATCAATTATCAAAAGATAGATAAAGTATTTTTTTATGGGTCTGGATGTGCCAGTCAAAGTAATGCAACTATTGTTGAAATAGCTTGTAAGCAGATATTTCCAAATGCATTAAAAATCGAAGTATATCCTGATACTCTTGGTTGTGCCCGTGCTGTTTTTGGTTTAAAAGAAGGAATTGCTGGTATAATGGGAACCGGATCGAATGCTGTTTATTATGACAGCAAAACAACAGTGGAATGTGTTCCTTCTCTGGGTTACATCATCGCGGATGAAGCTAGTGGCGCTCGATTCGGGACAATTCTTATCAGAGAATATTTTAAAAATGAAATGCCTTCTGATATTAAATTTGAATTTGAGAAAAAGTATAATCCCAAACTGGAACAGGTATTAGATGCTGTTTACCGTCAATCACATCCAAACAGATTCCTTGCTTCATTCTGCGACTTTTTAAGTGTTCACAAAAATCACCCATATATCGACAATATTATCCGATGTGAGATACGCGCTTTTTTAAAATTCCAGGTTTGCAAATGTGAAGACTATAAAGAATATACACTCGGGCTTGTGGGTTCAGTTGCATATTATCTGGAATCGTTCCTTCGTGAAGAAGCTGCTTCTATGGGGATTAAAGTAGGAAAAATTTTACGGTCACCTATTGAAGGACTTATCGAATTCCATCAAAACTACAATTAATCTTTTCTGTTTTTCAGTAAAAGTATCTGGTTATTAGGATCAGATGCTTTTTTTATATTTTTAACAATCAAGCAAGCTCTTAAAATGTTAATTTTATTGTAGTGTTAGAAAGCCTTTTGAATTGTTCTGTTTATTAAAGAAAAACACTTCGGAAAGTATGATGAACACTACGTTTCTACTATTAAAAAAAATATTATCAAATGACTAGATGGCCTATATTCGCAACTTTTTTTGTTCTAACAGCAATAATTAGTTGTAATCGAAAAAATAACGATTCTAAAGAAATTTTCAGAAAAATAAGTTGGATAGAAGGGAATTGGATAAACGAAAAAGATTCAACTTACCATGAAATCTGGAAGCGAACAAATGATTCTACTTATATTGGCATATCTACAAGTAATAACGGAAAAGATTCCTTAGTGGAGGAAAACCTAAAAATTATTTTGCATAAGAATACCATTACATTTTATAATGAGATTGAAGAACAAACTGAAGAAAGTACACCTCAGGCGTTTACTTTTTCCTCTTCTAACTCCGATACACTCATTTTCACAAACAAAGAGAACTTCTATCCAAATAAAATAACCTACAAGCATTTAACTGACAACAATATTTCAGTAAAAATTGAAAGAATTGGCGCAGGCGACACAATCAAATATGAGTTTATATTGAAAAGAAAAAAATAGAGAACATTTGTTATAATACTCCCCCTATTGGATGAATTAAATTTCGATGGATAGATTATCAGATAGTTGACATATTTGGCTTCTGCGATCCTGAAATCCTAATCGATTAGTTTTGATCATATTCCAAATTAATTCATCCAACGGGTATAACTGCATAAATTTTATCACTTCTACTGTAAAGAGAAATCTCTTAAAAAAGCAAGTTTCGTTCTACAGCAGAAATGACCAAATTTTTCATATTCTTGTAAATTTATTCAACAACTCGTTTTCTGAATAATTCATTATTTTACATTAAGAATTCCACGTAATTTGATATCCTTTGACGAACCGCCAATCATAATTCTAAAATCACCAGGTTCAACAACCTCTTTCAAGTTAATATCCAGCATTTTTAACAACTCAGGAGTTATTTTAAACCTCACTTGAGTTGATTCGCCAGCTTTAAGATGAATACGTTGAAAACCTTTTAATTCTTGTAAAGGACGGGCAACAGAAGAAAACTCATCACGAATATATAGCTGAACAACTTCATCACCATCACATTTACCAATATTCTTTATAGTAAAATGAACCATCGTAGATTCTTTTGATCCAATTTGCTTTTTATCAAAGGTTAGATTTGAATATTCAAAAGTGGTATAGCTTAATCCAAAGCCAAAAGGGAATAGAGGTTGCCCTGTTAAATCGGTATAATCATCTCCCCTACCCGTTGGTTTATGGTTATAAACCAATGGCAACTGTCCTTCCGACACTGGAAATGTAATGGGTAAACGCCCAGCAGGACTTCTATCACCAAATAAAACAGCAGCAACAGCATCTCCTCCATCTTCGCCCGGATACCAAATATCCATTACACCTTGTACTTTATCCAGCCAGTTGTTCATTGTTATTGCACTTCCTCCTGACAAAAGAACAACGACAGGCTTCCCGATAGCAGCAATTCTGGAGATTAATGTTTCCTGTTTCCCGGGCAGGTTCAACAATGCCCTATCATTAAATTCACCTTCGTTAATACCAACAACTATTACCGCCAAATCATTTGCAGATGCAACCTTTACCGCATCAGTAATTTGTTTATCTGACTCATCATCTATCCCTACATTCCAAACCAATTTCAAACGGGCATTCCCTGTAGGTTCAAAATATTCCATTCTAAAAGCATATTCCTTCCCTTTTTTAAATTCAAATGGAACAAGCTTTGTCTGAAAAGTCTGCTTCTTCCAATTATCCAGCACTAACTTATCATCAAGATAAACTCTATAACCATCATTACCCTCTACTCCCAATTTAAACGTCCCTGTTTGAGGAGCCTTCAATTTGCCGGTCCATTTTACAGAATAAAAGTCGTAATTTATTTTTTCCTGATCAGGTGAAAATAGTGTCCATCCAAATTGTATTTGATTATCGGTTCTCACAAGCGAGGGCTTGCCACTCATATCTATATTATTGTAATATTCGCCCAATAAGCCAGACTTTTGAACAACTCCTTCAGAATGGGTAAAACAGTTAGCTGGAACGACTTCATAATCCACCTGTGTTCTTCCACATCCTTTTGAATAGTTAATTATAACCCCATTCCCAACTCTGTTTTTTATCCCATCAAGGATACTGACCTTGTTTATCCCTGGTCCACAATAACCACCTAAACGACTCTCAACAGCATCACCACCAATCACAGCAATACTTTTGATTGATTTATTCAAAGGAAGTATATCATCCTCATTTTTCAAAAGGACAAATGACTTCTCAGCAGCTTCTCTGGTTAGTTTCCTATGCTCAGGATTTCCATTCCATTTTCGTGCTTCAGAAGGATCAGTATAAGGATGTTCAAAAAGACCCAGATTAAACTTAGCCCGTAACACGCGTGCAACAGCATCATCAATCACTGTCATTGGGATTTTTCCATCTTCAAATCCCTTGATAAAGAGCTTATAATGATCATATGATGTCTGAAATATCACATCCAATCCACCTTTAATTGAATTTACAGTAGATCCAGCATAATCCTTTGCGGTAAAGTGCAATACATTAGCACCGCCTGTTGCCCCAGCATCTGAAATAACAAACCCTTTAAATCCTAACTCCTTCTTAAGATAATTATTCAACAACCAATCGTTTGCGGTACAAGGTGATCCATCTAACGAATTATATGATGTCATCACAGAAAGAGAACCACCACGCGTAAAACAAGCTTTAAAAGGAGGTAAATAAATTTCTCGTAGCAACCGTTCATTAAAATGAATAGGATAACTATCTCTCCCTCCGTCACCCACATTCGCTAAAAAATGTTTCGGGGTAGTAATAATACCAAGCTTCTCAAATTCAGAAACAAAAGCCACACCCATCTCCGAGGTCAGAAAAGGATCTTCTCCATATGTCTCCTCAGTTCTACCCCAACGAACATCACTCGCAATATTTACCACAGGAGATAAAATCTGCCTAATACCTCTACTTTTACTCTCATACGCAATTGCTCGCGATACCCTATGCATTAATGAAGTATCCCAGGTAGCTGCTAACGCAATAGCTTGTGGAAAAGCTGTAGCACCATCACGAACTAAACCATGCAGCGCCTCATCAAAAGCAATAATAGGAATCCCTAATCGCGATTCTTCGATAAAATATCTTTGAATATTGTTAACTTTTTCTGCTGTCTCTACAGCAGTCCCTCCCCCAGAATAATTCAGTAATTGAGCAGCAGCATCCGCTGATTTTCCTGAAGCACTAATCTGAAAACCAAATATTCCATTTTTATATTTTTCCTTTCCGTTTTCTAAATCACCAGGAATCATAAACAATTGCCAAAACTTTTCTTCAAGTGTCATCCGCGATAATAAATCCTTAACCCGCTCTTCAACAGGAAGAGACGAATTTTTATAAGGTGGAATAACCTTTTGTGCTGATAAATAGCCTGCAAAACAAAAAAACAAAATAAATATAAGTAGTTGCTTCATAATTAGATAAATTGAAATAACATAATGATTCAAATTTACTTTAAAATCAGAACTAATCTTCATAATATACATTGAAGTAAGAAGATGTTAAGATTTTTCAGAAACAATAAATGTATTTACTTTTATTTTATTTATACCTTTCCCTTCTAATCTTCATTCTCTTATGCGCTTATTTAATGGATATTAAGTTTTACAAGTGTTTATTTTTTATTAACTTTGTTCAAACAATCATACATGAATTCAAAGGAAATATTGTTCTTTCTAAAAACCCAATAAATTACCACGATGAATAAACATATTTTAGCATTATTGCTGTTTTTTTGCATCATTTCATTTAAACGGATGCAAGCTCAAGAAAAGGAAGAAGTAAATCCAAACGTCAAAGAGATTATTGTAGTCTTTAAAACCCATTTTGATATTGGATATACAGATTTAGCCGAATCAGTTCTTCAAAAGTACAGTTCTTCCATGATAACAGGTGCTTTGCAGATTCTTGATAACAGTAAAGGTATTCCGAAAAACGAACACTTTGTTTGGACACTATCGGGATGGCCTATGAAAGAGATTCTTGAAAGAACGGATCCCATAACCCGTAAAAAAGTTGAAGAAGGTATTAAACAGGGATGGTTTGCACTTCACGCCCTTCCCATCACTTTTGAAACCGAATCAAGTGACATGGAAGATTTAGTGAGAGGAATGACCTTCTCTTCTACCCTTTCACGGAAATTCGGATTGGCACTACCCCGTGATGCCAAGTTAACCGATGTCCCAAGTCACTCATGGATTCTTCCAACCATTCTACATCAGGCAGGTGTCGATATTTTACATATTGGGTGCAATTCAGCATCACAATCACCTCAGGTTCCTTTGATCTTTTGGTGGGAAGGTCCTGACGGTTCTCGGTTAATGACCATGTATTGGGGAAAATATTATGGAACCTCGTTAGTTCCCCCGACAGAATGGAAACATAAAAGCTGGCTTGCTATTATCCATACTAATGATAATTCTGGCGCTCCTTCACCCGAGGAGGTTAAAAAAGTTCTGGCCGAAACGCATCGTTTAGCACCAAATGCTATTATAAAGACTGGAAGAATTTCCGATTTCTATGATGCTATTATAAAAGAAAACCCTCAGCTAGAGGTAGTAAAAGGTGATATGCCCGATACATGGATTCATGGATTTATGTCAATGCCAAGAGAAGTAAAAGCTTCTAAAGCTATTCAAAAGAACAATTATATACTTGAAACCCTCAATACATTATGCAGAACATGGATGAACGATATCCCAAACATTAAGTCTACCATTGCTAAATCTGCTGAAAACAGTCTTCTTTTCTCCGAACATACTTTTGGATTAGCCATGAGCCATGGTCAATCAGGCTATTGGTGTTATGGTGATAATTTTAAAAAGCTCAGAGCCCAAGGTGTTTTCCAGCCCATAGAAGATTCATGGAAAGAAAAAAGCGATCGGGTCTATCAGGCTGAACGAATTATCAATCCAACACTTTCAAAGCAATTACACGATTTAGCTTCTTCAATTAATATTAAAGGAAATAAGATATTAGTTTACAACCCATTACCATGGGAAAGAAGTGGTTTGGTTAATATTCAGTTCAGCAGTAACTGGAACCAGATTAAAGCACTCAAAGACATTGAAACCAACGAAATAATACCAGTCTATAATAAAGGAAACATTTTTAATTTCATTGCGCAAAAGGTTCCTTCAATGGGTTATAAAACCTATCAGGCAGTCATGGACCTCTCAGTTCTAAAAAACGAAAAAAATATTGAAAAGAAATCTATTTCATATCAAGCCTCTACCTCTACAATCGAAAATGAATTTTTCCGTATCCAGATCGACACATTAAAAGGATGCATCTCTTCACTGATTGACAAACGAACCGACCGAGAACTAGTTAATATAAAGGAGGATACCATTGGCTTTAATCAATATTTCTACGAACGTTTCAGTAAGAAAATGGTTGATAATTATGCCGACACATACATTAAAGGAGGTAGAGAATGGGCTGTTGATGAACTTGGAAGACCAAACCTTACCAACGATCCTTATAAAGCTGTTCATGGAGCTAAATGTCATCTTCTTTTTGAAGAGAAGACAAATAGTATTTCAGCAATATTATTCTTTTCTCCTGATGGAAATATGCCCCATTCGTATACACAAATCATAACGCTCTATAACGGAATTCCTTATGTTGAACTTCGATGGGGTATTGAAAACAAACAAGCTGAACCATGGCCTGAAGCAGGATGGATAAGTTTTCCTTTCAATATCAAAGATCCACAGTTTAAACTGATGAGGATAGGTGGTATCGTGAATCCAGCAGCTGATTTTATTAAAAATTCAAATTTCGATTATTTCTTTTTGAATTCAGGACTAGCTATTCTTGATAAAAACGGACAAGGCATTGGTTTGAGTTCTCCAGAGGCACCCGGCATCAGTTTAGACAGACCAGGTTCATGGAGATTCACACCCGAATTTTTTCAAAAAAAAGCTAACCTCTTTATAAATCTATATAATAACCAATGGAGTACCAACTTTACAGAGTGGGTAGAAGGCTCTTGGAATATAAGGATGCTTTTATGGAGTATCGATAAATATAATCCAGAAACATCATTAGTTACGCCCGATCAGGAAGCAAGAGTTCCACTGATTGGTGTACTTGCTGATGCCGGTGAAGGAAAACTTTCTCCCGTCGTTTCAGGAATAAAGTTGTCAAGAAAAGGAATACTCATAACAGCATATGGTCCAAATATTGATGGTCCCGGTACAATACTTCGCCTTTGGGAACAAGCGGGCAACAATGGGGAAGTCATCATTACCCTTCCGGAAAAAACAAATTATAAGCAAGCCATTCTTTGTAACTTAAGAGGAGTTTCAAGCACCAGTCAAATTCCAATCGAGAACAATACACTCAAAGTAAATTTAAAAGCTAATTCGCCACTTTCAATAATTTTAAAATAATCATAGCTTCATAGCGTACGATTAAGAAATAAATTGAAACAAAAGCCTTTATAAATAAAGGCTTTTGTTTCAATAACTTTGTCAAACACTACAAAATTCGACCATCTTAGCTTTTTAGTGTTTCATTAGCAGATTTAATAAAGTTATAAAACAGAAGACCGTCTAACCCAAAAGCTAGACGGTCTTTAATTATTCATTAAAAAAATCGTACAATTTATTTATACGTTCATCTATCATTTCATCCACCACACTTTTACGTTTGAGGAGTTGGTGCCTATTTTTAAGATTTCAGCATTATAATTGACTGTATTATTCACAGCTTCATCCTGAGGATAGGGTAAACGATAGAATGTAGCATGTGAGGCATCTTCAACGGCAGCAACATCAACAGGAGTAGCATTAGTTCTCCTCCATAGATTATAGGCTAACCAAGGTTGTCTAAAATTATCCAACCATTCCTGAGCATAAATCTTTTTCAGATTAGCTGCATCATCAGATGTAAATGCAACCTTAGAATTAGCTAAAAGGCTTACAAGTTGAGATGGCGTGTAGTTTTGAGGTTGTGCTGATGCCCAGGGAGATTCTACGGTATTGGTTTTACTAGCAATTGACTCCCACATATTTACAGATGCTGTAATACCAGCAATGTATTCAGTATTTGCAGTAGAAGTATTTTTAGAAACGCCAATCCCCCTCAGATAGGCTTCTGCTTTTAGAAAATGAGTCTCAGCAGCAGTCATAATTAACTCTGGAATATAATGCTCATCTCTTATCAGGTAGAAATTAAATGGAGAGTAAATACATCCATTTTTATTGGGGATACTCGTTGAGTAGTCATAAGGATTTGTTTTATCAGCAGTAGTGTTGCCGATGGTAAACGGAGCCCATTTTCCTGAAGCATTAACATCAGCAAAAATAAAAGCACGAGGGTCAAATATTTGGGCTGTATTAGTGCCATCAGCTACCAAATTCCACATCGTTGAACTGATACGGAGAAATCCTGTACCGCCACTACCAAAAGACCAGGGGCGTCCTGAGATATCATATCCACCAAGACTTGCCGGCCACAGCCCTACATCACTTCCATCAGCAATAAATAAATTCTTATTGATAGCATAAGTTATGTAAGGTGTTGCTGTTGTCGGATCTTTTTCAACAATTTGCATTGCATACCGCAACAACAGAGAATTTGCAAATTTTTGCCACTTGGTTAAATCATTGCCAAAGAACGTATCTTCAGCTCCTAAACTAACATATTGGTTACCAGCAGTAGTAACACCTGATAAAGTAATATTATCAACAGCCCATTTCAAATCAGCTAACAATGATTTGTAAATGTCTGATTGGGTGTCGTAAGCAGGTCTGTAATTTGCAACATCACCAGCGTAAGTTTTGCCAGCTTTAGAATACGGAATATCGCCGAATAAATCAGTTACCTTAAATGTCTTATAAGCCCTTAGAACATTAAGTATAGCCTGAACATTGTTCATTGATTGTTTGTCTGTTGCAGCATTAATTTTGTCCTGAATCAAATTGATATTTTGCAATGTATTATAGTAATTTGTCCAGATCTCGCTACTGCCATTGACCAGCAGATATCCTGATGTTGACGATTCACCGCCAAGTTGTGTAGCAGGATAGAGCCAATCAACATGAATAGCTGCCTGTTCCTGCCAGCCTAAAAATAGGGTACTGATTACTCCATTTACTAACGGAGGAATGGTTGTTGATGTTGGTTGATCGTGAGTTGTATTTAATTCCTGAAAATTTTTAGTACAGGAAAAAAGAAGGATGCTCAGAACAAGTATCAACAGATATGGTTTTTTATAATTATTCATTTCTTTAAAATTTTAAAATAATTAACTATTCACTTCTTTAAAAAGAAACTCTTATTTCCACACTTAAAGACCTGGAATTGGGTAGAGATGAAAATTCTATCCCCTGAGCATTTCCTGCTCCGTTAACTCCTTCAGGATTGATATTATCTGGCAACGAACTATATAGATAAAACAGATCTCTACCAACCAATGAAATAGTTGCCGACTGGAATACTTTTGTTTTCTTAACTAATTTGTCAGGCAACATATAATTGAGAGATAGTTCACGCAATTTTACCCATGAGTCTGTTAGTACACCTGTACTATGAATCCAGTTCTGATTATCGGGTCCACTACTCCATACACCATAACCCATGTATTTATAATAGTAGTGAACAACAACTTTATTAACAGTTCCATCAGGATAAACACCAGGTAAAACCACACCCCAATTAGTTTGTGTTCCATCGGGAGTTGTGTATGGCAATCCACCGCCATCTCTCTCTTTCAAAGTTTCAGGAGCCGTTCCTTGCTGCATCATTGTTGCATACGTTCCACTCCAGATTTGTCCACCTAACTTATAATCAATCAATGAACTGATCGAAAAACCATTTTTAAATGTAAAGGTATTTGTCACCCCTCCTGTTAGTTTAGGAGTAGTATTTCCAATAGGCGACATTTTACCAGATTGTTGTGTGGTTTCGTACACGCAACCTAACATTGAAGCGGGATATCCATTTTTAGCCAACATAGCTGCGTCTTGTAAAATAGGTAAATGTGTTTTAGGATCATAAACGTAATCATATCCCATAATGCTACCGAATTGCTGACCAACCACTGCCGAGATAAACACACCATTATTTCCCCAGATAGAGTTCATATCCACCCGGTCTAAACCAGAAGAAAGAGATAATAATTTATTAGAATTATGCGCAAAATTGAAAGCTATATCCCATTTGAAATTTTTATTCTCAATCGGTTTTCCCTTAAGGATAAATTCAACTCCTGAATTTTCTAACACGCCTGAATTTACGATGACAGAATTAACCCCAGAAGTTGTAGGTAATGGAGAAGAAAGTATTTGATTTTTAGAACGACCGTGATAATATCTCGCATCCAAACTAATCCTGTTTTTCAAAAAACCAAGTTCTATACCGATATCGGCAGTATTATTAATTGCAGGTTTATAATGTAGTGCCGGTAAGGATGTGGGAAGAAATGATGTAGGTTGCCCGGCAAATGATCCTACCGAATAGGTCGTATTAATTCTGTATGGGTCATTATCAGTAGCACCTTCTGCCCAGGCCAATCTTAATTTTCCAAAGCTGATAAATTCAGGTAATTGAATTACATCAGAAAAAAGGAAACTTCCTGAAACTGATGGGAAGAAATAAGACCATTCACCTTTTGGGAGAGTCGAAGACCAGTCATTTCTTGCCGTAACATCTAAAAACAAATAGCTTTTATACGATAGATTTAAAAATCCATATACAGAATTTAATTTCTTATCATACCATGATTCTGAAGGTATCTGACTTGTTTGAACCGTTCCCGTATAATTGCCAAAATAGTTCAGGTAAGGTAAAGAATACTGAGTTCCGGGAGTTGATCCAGAAATACTGTACATTGATCTTTGGAAAGAGGTCCCACCTAAAGAAAGTTTGGCATTAATATTTGAATTCTTGATATTATCCTTGTGAAAGGTTGCCAGAAAGTCGATGTTATTGGCATAGTCTCTTGATAACCCATGACTATATGATCCACCGACAAAACCTGCGGCATCCGTTGGATTATTAACAGTTTTAGCTTCATTGTTATTGTTATCCAAACTAGCCCTGAACATAATATCCAAAAAGTCGGTAGCCTGATAATTAGCCTGTACAGAGCTTAACAATTTTCTGCTGTATTGACTAGTGTTGTTCTCCATAATATTCCACATCTGATAGAGGTTGTTTCCTACCCATGGAATTCCACTGAGTGAATTTCTTGAACCGTCAGCATTCATATAATGAGTAACATCATCTCCGCTATAATCTCTACCAACATTGTAAAGTAATCTTTTTTGCCATGATCCTACATCTGAGTTACCCAACATTGGAGCATTATTATATGTTTTATCAAAATATGAAGCATTTACTGTAAAGGATAAACGTTTACTTACTTTGATATTACCTCCTAAATTGAATGTATTTTGGTTAAATCCACTATTTGGAAATATGGAATTATTATCAAGTCTTGTATATGAAACCCGCATTGTCCCCCATTCATTTCCTCCTGATATGGCTACATTATGAGAAGTTTGTGAACCATTTCTATACAATAGTTTCATATTGTTAGGTTGCGGTACATCAGCTCTTGTAGAACCATCCCACCATTTAATCATTGTTCCATCCATTTTATGTCCCCACGAAACACCATTACCAGGCCAGCTTACCTGATTCCATGTGTCGACACCAAAAGGACCGGTTCCCGTTGTCTGATCAACAAAAGATTGGGTCCATCCGTCTGTCAGCATTGGATTTCCACTACCATCCTTTTGGTATTGAGGTGAATTCAATGAAACCATACCACCAGTTCCATATTCGTTTTGTAATTTTAAATAGCGATATGGATCGACTGTTTTATAACTAAAATTGTAATCAATCCCCAAGCCTTGGCGTTTACTGCCTTTTTTAGTTGTAATCAAAACAACACCATTCGCACCTCTTCCTCCATATAATGCAGCAGCTGCCGGACCTTTCAATACACTAATTTCGTCTATATCCTGAGAATTTATCATATTGATGGCACTTCCCCAGTCCTGAGGAGCTGTAATATCAGCTGCAGAGCCTGAAATCTCATTTGCCAATGGCATACCGTCAACAATAATCAATGGTTGATTATCACCTTGAATAGTATTGTTTCCGCCTATAATAATACGTGTAGTACCTCCATCGACACCATTTGGAGATGTTATATTTATACCAGCCATCTTACCGCTTAAGGCGTTGATAATATTTGGGGCATTAGACGCAGAAAGTTCTGCTCCTTTTACTGATTCCTGCGAGTATCCTATTGCTTTTTTAGCTCTCGACAATCCCAAAGCTGTAACTACAACTTCATCCAGTTGGACGTTCTTTGAAGTTAACTCTACATTAATTAATGTTCGACCATTAATTGGTTCCTTGACTGTATTCATTCCTATAAATGAAAATTCAAGTACCGTTGTTGCATTGGGTACTTTAAGGGAATAATGCCCATTGGCATCAGTAATAGTACCACTTGATGTACCTACTATCCTGACACTTACACCCACCAAAAGCTCCTTGGTTTTTGCGTCTGTAACAGTACCTGTTATAACTTTTTGTTGGAGTAGTACTTTCGGCATAATTACAATCAGATTGTTCTCCAGAAGTTTGAATCCAATATCTGATTTGTCAAATACTTCACTCAAAATCTCATTTAAAGGTTGTTGATTGACATGAAGGCTGACCGTCTTATCGAAGTTCAAATAATCATCACTATATAAGAATTTATAATGACTCTCCTTCTCTATAACCGAAAAAAGATTTCTTAAAGATATATTTTCACTTTGAATAGTCAACCTTTCACTTTGCGAATGTCCCTCTGCATAAATGTTGAGAAAACTAAACATGATCAATAAAGTAGATATCCTCATAATTTTCAGAAATTTAATTGCAAAATTAGATCTCCAGACATAATTTTCTGTTTTAATTTTCATACTTTTGTAGTGTTAATTTTTTAAATAGTAATGTCTTATCGTCAAATAAAGCATTACGTTAACGTTCATATTACCGGTGAATGCTCTAACATTCGCCGGTTTTTTGTTTTATAGGTTTTCATTTCAGCATAGGCATCATGTTTTTATAATTATTATCTGTTTTTAATGATTATTGAATCTTTAATAATAGTATAGTTAAAAGGCACCGGATAACTTAAAGCTTTTAGAGCCTGTTCTATCGATTCCTTATCAAATGTTCCACTGAATCTTGCTTTTTTGAGCCGCTCGCTTTCGATATTAATTTTTACAGCAAACCAACGTTCCATTCTTTTAGAAAGGTTTTCTAACGTTTCTTTCTCAAATAAGAGTTTGCCTTCTTTCCAGAAAACTTGAACTTGTGGATTTATTGATTCTTCAACAATCATATTTGTCTGGTTTCGATTGGCAATTCTTTCAAGTTCCTCAATTGTTTCAGTCTTATTGATGCGCTTCTCTTTAAGTTCTGAAATATTTAATCGCTTGTAATTTTTAAAATAGGTCGCAGATTGATTCGGTAAAAGCAATATTTGTTTAACTGCATTTTCTTTATCGATCAATGTTTCAATTGCTATTTTCCCTCTAACCAATGTCGTTTGAATAGTATTATCATTGGCATAAGCTTTAAGGTTAAAAGCAGTACCGATTACTTTAATATTAATATTTGAAGTATGTACCGTGATATTTCTGTTAGGGATCTTTTTAAAATCAAAAAATGCTTCACCTTCGAGATAGAAATTAATTTTTGATTTTTTTAAATTTACAGGGTACCTTAATTTGGTACAAGAATTAACCCAGATAACCGAGCTATCGGCAAGTATTATTTTTGATTTTTCACCAGCATTGGTAGTTATTTCTGTAAATAAGTCATCTCTTGAAAATTTATCCGGAAGTATTAATGTAAATAATTGATAAACTCCGACTAACATCAGAAAAACAGCAGCTATTCTGAGTATCCACTGAAGCGGTGACAAACTTTCTTTTTCAGATTCATCTTCATCTTCACTGAAATTCCTTAATCTAAAAATATGATAATCTTTTTCATCAACAGGTTCGCTTTCTTTCATCGCATTGCTTAATGCCCATGCCTGTTTGAGTTGCTTAAACGTTTCAAAATTAGCCTTATCAAACAGAATCCAATCATGTAATTCCTTTGATTCTTGCGTATCGAGTTCGCCTTTTAAATATTGTATGATTTTTTCTTCGTTCATGACTTTCATTCTATATGGATAACACAAAAAACAATAATAACCCTTGCTGGAAAATGCTCTATTTTTGAAAATAATTTATTATACTAAATATCAAAATGATATAATGGAGTAATTTTTCCCGGATAAGCTTAAGTGCATAGGTAATATGACCCTCAACTGTTTTCACTGAGATATTGAGCGTTTCAGCTATCTTAGAATTAGATAAGCTTTCATTCCTGCTCAGTAAAAAAACTTCCTTGCACCGAATAGGCAAAGCATTTATGACATCATTGACAATTGTTTCCAGTTCATGTGTGAGTAAAATATCCCAACTCGAATCGGCCAGCACTTCATAATTTAAATGAAGTTCAATATCATAAACCGAAGAAAAAGAGATAGTATTGGTTTCTTGTTTTAATTGACGGAGATAGTTTAATGAAAGGTTGCGTACGATCGTTAACAGATATGAAATAATGCAACTGTTTTCTAACAGTTGATTTCGTTTTTGCCATAACCGGAAGATCGCATCGCTTGAAATCTCCTTTGCAATTTCCCTGTCTTTAACAAATTCGATAGAAAACGCCACTAATCTTTTGAAATACAATTCGTAAATCAGTTTAAGGACTCTCTCATCATCTGCTTCTAAAAGGAGTAAAATCTTTTTATCTATTTCGGACATCTCTCTACTTAATTTGTGATTTGGTCTGAACAAATGTATCAAATTTTAAATGTAATTATTCTAAAAAAGATGATCTACTGTAAGGCTAATCTAATTTATTAACACATAATAAATTGTTAATTGTCAAGCAATAATTTTATCAGTTTCTTTATCAATTTCTCGAGTATTGCTTGGATCAATAGCAAACTCACAAATTAATAAATCAAGCTTCAAAGTGTTATTATAGATCAATTTCATACTCGAAATTAATTCTCTATATTTGCTCACAATGAGGACTAAAGCATCCTAATTACATGAAATTAATTTTACCTTTGATATTAAAAATATGCCAAAGAAATCTATTCGGGTTTTGTTAAGGCTAGAAAAGATTTTATTCTGTAATACGTTAATAATAAAATATTTAACACTATGACCGATCTTAAAAATCATGTTTAGATAATTAGTCGCATAATCATCTAAAATTATGTTTTTCAATGAAATAGCCTGATTTATTTATACTTTTTTTCTTGATAAACAAATATTTATTCCATTCTTTAACAGAGCATTGTTATTCAGCCACAATCATTTCAATAAAAAACAATATCTTTAAAGGAAATTTAAATTCCAATTCGTTACGCTCAATGATACTAAAATAATCAATATTTTAAAGACTAACAGCTATGAAGATTTACAGCTATTATCTGATTTGTTGTGTTTTAATCACTCTGTGTACTCAAACTCAGGCACAGTCTATCACCAACCTTACATTAACAACCGATAACGGATTGTTTGTATCAACGGTTGCCAACTCAAAAGGTGAAATCATAACATTACTTGAAAAAGTTCCATTGTTTACCTTAAAAGTTAATAATAAGCTCACAACAATAAAGACAGCAACGTACTCTGAGGAAAAGAAAGAGTATAATTGTAAATTCACATGGCCCATAGATGCTGAAGTAAAAATCGACTATACAACACATGAGGTTTGGAAAGCAGCTATCAAGTTAACAAACACTTCCTCCAAAGACACGTTAGATATTTCAAATATTGTGCCTTTTGGTCAGAATGAAAAAAATATCCACATAACTGCCGAAGGACCTGCATCCCTAACAAGAGCCCAATTATTCAGACCCGGTTTAGGTGCACTCAATATTATTCTACCGGATAACGCATGGGAACTTGGGTATGGAGCAATACCGCTGAACAATACATTCTCACTTTGTGCACTATCCAGAAGAACTGATTCGAAAGCAAAAGCCCAAAACAGAAGATTTAAAACAATTTTGCCTCCTGGAGCTTCTGTTGAGTATTCATTATGGATAGATAATTATAAAGACGAGTGGCAAAACGGACTCAAACAAGTTTTTCAAAAACGAATGCTTTTTGACCTCCCCTATTTCGACAGTACGCTCTATCAACGAAATGATTTAAAATGGATCAGAAACAAATATCTCATTTCTCTTAACTTCTCATGGGATCACACTTTTTATGATGCACAAAAAGGGAAATATGGTTTATATGATCATCTTTTCAATGCACAACGTCTTCTCGGAGGTTATGATATCTATGCCATGTGGCCTACCTGGCCACGATTGGGTCTGGACCAACGTAATCAATGGGATCTTTACTCAGATCTGCCCGGAGGATTAAAAAAGATTAGAGACTTAGTCGCATTGGCAAAAAAGAACGGAACACATTTCTTTATTGAATTTAATCCATGGGATCAGAGTACACGTAAAGAAGATCCCTACAAAGGGATGGCTCGTCTGATTCAACAAACAGATGCTGATGGTGTTGTATTGGATACACAAGGTTCATCAAGCACAGCACTTCAACATGCCGCCGATAGTATAAAAAAAGGTGTTATCATGTATAGCGAAGGAATGGCTGTCGTAAAAGACATGCCAGGTATTGTTTCAGGAAGAGTACACGATGCGATCTACCTTTCCCCTCCACTTAATATGAATAAGCTGATTAAACCAGAATTTGCTATTTTCAGAGTACTGCAACTCAGTCAGGGACCGATCCATCGCGAAGTCGCGATATCGCTCTTTAATGGTTATGGAAATGAGATGAACACGATGGCTCCCGGTCGTCCTGAATGGATGGAAGAAGAGTTTCGCTTTTTAGGTAAAGCCACCAAAATATTAAGAGAAAACACATCAGCATTTTTAAGCCAGGAATGGAAGCCATTGCTACCGACACTGAAAGACAGTATCTGGGTTAATAGCTTTCCAACACAACAAAAAACTATATATACCATACTTAGTTTTGCTCCATCAGGTCATATCGGACCTATGTTTGAGATTAAGAAAGATAGTTCATCTCACTTTGTCAGTCTTTGGAATCATGAAGAACTAGAACCTGTTAACAAGGATGGTAAGTGGATGGCACCCGTAAAAGTAATGAGCTTTAATCAGACGTGGAAAGATACACGCGAAGAGGGAAATGTAGATGTGGTAGCCCAACTTCCAAAATTAATCAATGCCAGATTAAAATCTGATATCCTTAATATTTCCACAAAAATAGGTGATAGTATTTGTATCTGGGCTGGAAATCCAAGTTATGAAAAGATTCCCTATGTGATAAAAACAGGAAATCAAACAGTAAAGCTATACAATCTCTTTGGACGATACGAAGGGAAAATTGTAATACAACTTTTTGCAGCAAAAGAGTTATTAGACGAACGCATACTCAATCTTAAGGAAGGATCAGCACGAATAATTTCTGAAACGAAACGTACAAAGAATTACCCTGTAGCTCCTGAAGGGATGGTGCAGATACCTTCTGGCGAATTTATGTTTAATCCAACCAATGACGATAATTTCATACCCTATCCAGAAGATTCAGGAAAAATTAAAGTCGAATCTTTTTATCTCGATGTTTATCCGGTAACAAATGAACAGTTCTATCAATTTTTGAAAGCTACAGAGTACATTCCATCTGATCCACAGAATTTTTTAAAACATTGGGAAGCTGATAAATATATAGAAAGCGAAAAAGATTATCCGGTGGTTTGGATCAATAGTAAGGATGCAGCTAAATATTGTGAATGGGCTGGTAAACGATTACCCAGCGAAAAAGAGTGGCAATGGGCAGCACAAGGTCCGAAAGGATTTCTATGGCCATGGGGCAATAGCTTCGATCCAACCCGTTGTAATAATGCCTCGGGCAAACCCACTGCCGTAAATGCCTTCGAAACCGGAATAAGTCCTTTTGGTGTTAAAGATATGGTCGGCAATGTCTGGCAGCTCACAAATGATCTGTATGATAATGGCAGTCACTACTTCACAATAATTCGTGGAGGAAGTTTCTATAAGCCCACATCAAGCTGGTGGTATATTAAAGGTGGTCCACAACCATTGAATCAACGACAAATGCTATTAATTGTAGGTCCTGGTTTAGATCGAAATGCAACGGTTGGTTTCCGTTGTGCTGCAGATGTTAAACCGTAGGTCGAACAGAAATAATTCTTTAAAATCCATTTATCTGATAGCCTAATGGATTAATCGGCCATCTTCAATATATAAGTGATTATAAAGGTGATAATTCCAATTAAAAACAACTGATAGCAAAACGCTGGCAGAACTTCAGGCATGAAAGAGCATTTAACCTCTCAATAGGAGATTTCAGAAATTTGTGCATTTAAAGAATCATTCCACAAAGAGGCTATTTTTCTTTATCCTTATTTTTGCCTTTCAAAATCATTTTTATGATTTTATACTTTTCGTAATACGTTTTTGTCAAAACCAGACCAACGCTATATTTGTCGGAAAATTTACTTTTATCTTCATTCTTATCACGCCATAAGCAAATGATAAATCACTTCAATATCTCCTCAATACTCGATCTATGTAGATGGGTTTGTCCATAGTATCTCCATACTTTGTCCATACTTCCTCCATAGTTAGTCCATATTTATAAAGTATGGACTAACTATGGACAAACCATTGAGAAAGGGTCGACAAAGTTTTGACAAATCCTTCTATTTAGGAAAATCATAGAAGTGATTTACCATCTGTTTTGATCAAGAAAAAAAGTTGAGACTATAAAGAATCGGGATAGTATACTGCATACGAAAGCAGCCATTTTTAAATCTATAAAAAACTTGCCAAATAACAATTTCGACCTGCTATTTATCCTATAAAAATCAGATTTGGAAGGTCGAAATTCAACGCATAATCGTTTTTTATTTCAGCTTTAACTTTTCGGCTATTGGCTCCGGTATGGCGGCTTTGTTTAACAGAATGCTCATAGTCTTGTAACGCACATAAGCTTCGGAAGCATAAAAATATCCTTGGTAGGGGTTAGTGGTGCCCCATGAGTTCTTAACCTTGAAATAACGTTTTCCATTTTGATCAGTTGCCAACCCAATGATGTGCATGGCATGATCATCGGTAGTGGTATAATTATCGAAACCTTCCTGACGCATGGCAGGAGTTATTGTTTTTTCTTCGGTAATGACGGTTCCGATATTTTGCTTCTCATCATCAGTCATGGAGGCCCAATCTTTAAGAGGAACAATAGCAACACCCTTGTCATTGCAAAATCCCTTTTCACTAACATCACTCGACCATTGCACGGAATACCCTTTTTCAACAGCAGCTATTATTGTTTGTATTAATTCGTCCAGCGGCAAATTATAAAGTCGCTCATGACTCCAGTTGTCGGGTGACTCAAAGATGAATAGCTTATAAAACGGATGGTGAATAAATGAGGTGACTGAAACATAATCTTCAGCATGGATATCAAGATGTTTTGCAAAAGATTGCGGAGTATATGAAACGCCTTTGTAATCAAACTTATCGGGGACTTTTCCCAGATAAGTATCCAATATTGCATCGAACCCCTTGATCCAAACGGGACTCAACTGTCCATTCTTATTCATCACAACAGCTTCTACATACGACTTTAACTCCTCATCCATCTCACCATGTACATGATTTGGTTCGCCATATTCTATTCCATGATAAGCCACTTCAGGCATGATGCCATTATCGGTTATTCCGTTAATCAAATCCCATGACTGTGCACCACCACTAAAATTAAGATGGCCCTGATAACGTACATAATCAATCGCACGTTGATGATAAGTATAGCGCACCGGATACATCTCAGAAAGATCAAATTCACCCTTTCCCATTCGGAGTAGCTCTGTTTCTACAAATGAAGTGGTTGAGAAGCTCCAACAGGTCCCCGAACGATATTGGTTTTTCACAGGAGTAGTCTGAATCAGTTTCGTATCTGTAAAAACATATTTCTGCTGACTAAAAGCCGGACATGCAAATAGTAGTAATAAGATTATGAAATGGAAATGGTTTAACTTTTTCATCATGAAGATCATTGAGTTTTTAGATTATCGGGATAAACAACATTACAAAGAAAAAGACCTTGAGCAGGAACAGAGAATCCGGCTTTCGATCTGTTTTTATTCTCTATTACTGCTCTAAAGCCATCAAGGGTAAGTTTGCCCAATCCGACATCCAGAAGGGTGCCTACGATGGCTCTGACCATATTTCGAAGGAAACGATCGGCTGTGATTGTAAATACCAGCAGCGGCCCTTCAATAGCCCATTCGGCCTGTGTTATGATGCAGTTGTTCGTTTTTACCTGTGTATTCGATTTCGAGAAGCAGGTAAAATCGATATATTCAAATAAAATAGCTGCAGCGGCATTCATGGCAGCTATATCTAAAGGCAAATAATAATAATAAGCTGTATTCAGGAGAAATGGGTTCTTCTCCCTACAAATCTGATAACGATAAGTTCTACTCAACGCCGAGAAACGGGCATGCATTTCTGGATCGACAAGAAAAAGTGCATAGATTGCGATTCCCCGTGGTAAAATATTGTTGAGTTTATACTTCATTTGATCCAATGAGAGTGGAATTTCGCCCTCAAAATCGAAGTGGGCAAAGAATTCTGAAGCATGAACACCTGTATCTGTCCGACCACAACCAATTACCACAACTTCAAAACGAAGAATTATTGCTAATGCTTTCTGCAATTCTTCTTGTACAGTAACGCCGTTGGGCTGTATTTGCCAACCATTAAAACCATTGCCGTTGTAGGCCATCCTGATAAAAATACGCTGCTGTTCGTTCATGATAATGCAAAATTAATCAAATATATTCATGCGGTAATTACTAAATAAAACTACTTTTCAGAATACCAAATTTAGTCTCATTATAAATTGATATTGGACTTAAAAAAATCCTCCATTGTTAATTAATTAACAAAAGAATATTCTATATTTGACATCATAGAGTGAGCCAGTTAGTCTTGACGGAGGTGAGCCGGTTCGTTCTAAAAAATTACTTTTTTTAAACAAAACTACGGAGGTACAATGTCAACTACAGAGGTTTTAATCAGCGAGCTGGTCGAACTGCACGGCCGCACGCGAAATAGCCTAATGCCCATTCTACAGGGCGTTGTTCAACAGGAAAAATATCTGAGCGAAGATGCGATGATTTCTGTTGCACGTGAATTAAATATTTCAGCAGCCGACGTGTTCGGAACTGCAAGTTTTTATACTTTCCTCGATACGATTCCCAGAGGAAAGAATGTGGTTAGGGTTTGTAAGACCATTAGCTGCCACATGAAAAACAAAGAGGCGATTATTCGCGCCATTGAAGATACATTAAAGATAAAGGTTGGAGAAACCACACACGACAAGCAGTTTACACTGCTAACTGCCAATTGTCTGGGTTGGTGTCATAAAGGACCGGTTATGCTCGTCAACGACGAAGTATTCCCCGAAGTGACACCCGAAACGGCAGTTGAGATTCTTAATGAGTACAGTCGTTCTAAGTAGTTATTCATCATTTAATTGTAAATTCAATGGAAACTAAAAAACTTAAAAAAGTAGATATCATATTTGAGAATGAGCAGGGTTTATCGATGGCTGTTCTCGAAAAGACGCTAAAACGTAATCCGGATGATATTATCCTGGATTTAATCGATTCCGGATTAAAAGGACGTGGTGGTGCCGGATTTCCAACCGGATTAAAGTGGAAATTCACAAAAAATGAGGAGAATCCGGTAAAATACGTGATCTGTAATGCAGATGAGGGCGAACCCGGGACGTTTAAGGATCGTGAAATCATTGAACGTGTACCAGAAAAAATCTTTACAGGTATAGCCATATGCGGATATGTGATTGGTGCAAAAGAGGGATACATTTATGTACGGGGCGAGTATAATTTCTTGCTGAAAAATCTGAGTGTGAAACTTCAGGAGTTCAATGAGAAACTTAAAAAACTTCATTTCGATTTCAAAATTTACTTGCGCTCAGGTTCTGGCGCCTATGTATGTGGTGAGGAGAGTGCGCTATTCGAATCGATGGAGGGCTTTCGTGGCGAACCTCGCAACAAACCACCCTACCCTACTGTAGCCGGATACAATTCTAAACCTACCGCGATCAATAATGTCGAAACACTGGTGTATACAACCATGATTTGCCATATGGGTCCTGAAAAGTTTAAAGCTTTAGGTACATCTGACTCTCGCGGATCCAAGGTATTTTCAGTTTCAGGTGATACACCAACCCCCGGTATTTATGAGCTGGAACTTGGAATGCCACTTCACGATTTCGTTGAAGACTTTGGCGATGGTGACACCAAGGCTGTTCAGATTGGGGGTGCTTCAGGCTTCTGTGTGACTCGTAAGAAGTTTAACGATACCATTATTGGATTTGAAGGTATTCCTACCGGAGGTTCTATGATGATTTTTAATAGTAGTCGTTCAATGTATAATGTATTGCATGACTATCTTGAGTTCTTTTGTGAAGAATCGTGCGGGCAATGCACTCCGTGCCGCATTGGATGTCAACAACTCTTGAAAGGTATTGAAGCTGTAAAACGTGGTGAACGTCCACCATCATACCTCGAAGATTTAAAGAAACTAACAGCAACCATGAAAATTGCAGCAAAATGCGGTTTGGGTCAATCTGTTGGCAATCCATTCAATTCTATTGTAGATAATTTTAAAGAAGAGATCATTTACTAATACCAAAAAGGAATTCAAGATGAGCAAATACATGGTAAACCTTAAAATAAATAATGTCCCTCTCGCTGTAGAGGAGGGAACCACCATATTGGAAGCCGCTAAAAGGCTTAACTTTAAGATACCGACGTTGTGCAATCATCCCGACCTTACAGTAGCCGGAAATTGCAGAGTTTGTGTAGTAGAAGTAAAAGGAGCTCGTTTATTATCAGCTTCATGTGCTACTCCTGTATCGGAAGGGATGGAAGTGTTTACAAATAGTGAAAAGGTAAGGACATCGCGTAAACACATTGTTGAGTTATTGTTATCTGAACATAATGCCGATTGTACAAAATGCAAGAAAAATGGAAATTGTGAATTACAAAGTCTGGCGTTGGAATATAGAGTTGGTGACCATACTTTCTTAAGTGTACTGAAACCAAAAGATTTGATTCCTGATTTTTCGTCTCCCTCCATTGTAAGAGATAACTCAAAATGCATCAGATGCCAACGTTGCGTTCGAACCTGTGCTGAACTACAAGGTGTTAATGCACTCTGTGTAGCCTATAAAGGCGACCATCAAACCATCTCAACATTTATGAATAAGCCAATGAATGAGGTGGTCTGCACAAATTGTGGACAGTGTATCAATCGGTGTCCGACCGGTGCTTTAACAGAAAAAAACAGTGTTGACTTTGTTTGGGATGCGCTCTACAACCAGAATAAATTTGTAGTTGTGCAAACAGCTCCTGCAGTCAGAATTGCATTGGGTGAAGAGCTAGGTTATGATCCCGGAGAGCGGGTTACTGGCAAAATGGTGGCTGCACTTCGTAAGATTGGATTCAACAAAGTACTTGATACCGATTTTACCGCCGACCTTACCATTCTGGAAGAGGGATTTGAGTTATTGAATCGATTAAAAAGAGTTTTGGTTGATCAGGATGAAACGGTTAAATTACCAATGATGACCTCATGCTCACCAGGTTGGATTAAGTTTATTGAGCATATCTATCCTGAGATGCTTGGAAACCTATCTACTTGTAAATCGCCTCAACAGATGTTTGGTGCCTTGGCAAAAACATATTACGCTGAGAAGGTAAATGTCAAAGCCCAGGATATGATTGTTGTTTCAATCATGCCATGTACAGCCAAAAAGTTTGAATGCGATCGTCCCGAAATGCGAGATAGTGGGTTTAAAGATGTCGACTTTGTTTTAACCACCAGAGAATTAGCCCTAATGATCAAACAAGCCGGTATTGACTTCAGAAGCATTGAACCTGAAGCATACGACAGCATTTTAGGTGAATCTACAGGAGCCGGTGTTATCTTTGGAGCTACCGGAGGTGTTATGGAAGCAGCTTTGCGCACGGCGTATGAAGTAGTAACCGGTCGCGAAGTACCTTTCACTAATCTGGAAATTAAACCTGTCCGTGGAATGGAGGGCGTTAAAGAAGCCTCTATCAAGATCAAAAATGTAAAACCCGAATTTGCTCATTTGGAAGGTGTTGAGCTAAATGTTGCAGTAGCGCATGGTCTGGCCAATGCACGTAAGGTGATGGAAGAAGTCCGAGATGGTAAAACAAACTACCATTTCATTGAGGTAATGGGTTGCCCCGGAGGATGTTTAGGTGGTGGTGGACAGCCAATTCCAACATCTGAAGATATCAGAAAAAAACGCGCCGAAGCAATTTATGATGAAGATCATAATATGAAACTCAGAAAGAGTCATGAGAATCCGGAAGTAACGGCTCTGTATGAAGAGTTTTTGGGAGCTCCCAATGGTCATAAATCGCATGATTTATTGCATACACACTACAAAGCAAGAATCCGTTACTAGAATTTACGCCGACTAATTAGTGAAGAGGCTACTCAATCAAGGGTAGCCTTTTTGATTTTTAAAATATTTCGACTACAAAATCTCTATTTAGATCAATTATAAATTTTGTTATTTTATTCACATTGTTATTCTATTCACAGATTGATTTTTCTTTTTAAAGTACTTTTGTAAAGAAATTTCGTCAATTGAATATTTTTTAAGTGACGGTGAATAAATCAGAGAGAATGAAAGTTGGACAAATTGCTGAATTACTGGATGGTAAGGTTGTATGTGGTCAAGAATTACTAGATCGAAACGTTAACAGTGTTTTTGCTTCGGATTTAATGAGCGATGTATTAACTTTGAAGTCGGATGATTTAGTGTTGATGACTGGTTTAGGTAACGTACAAACGATACGTACGGCAGAGATGTCGGATATCAGCACAATCATTTTTGTTCGAAACAAAAAAGTGAACCAGGATATGCTTGAGCTTGCTGCTGAAAACGATATGATTTTGATTGAATGCCCTTACTCTATGTTTAGAGCCAGTGGCATACTTTACCAGGCAGGACTCGAACCGATCTACTAACCGCACCAGTAAATGCATTTTGAATATCTGATTGAAGGGGGAAATTTCTCGAAAGCTGGAACAGCATCAAGTCTGTTTAAGAAAGTACTAAAACAGTTAAATGTTGATCCTATATTAATTAAAAGGACTGTAGTTGCTCTTTACGAAGCTGAAGTAAACATTGTTGCCCACGCCTACAATGGAATCATTAAGATTGAATTGGATACTGAACGTATATATATCAATCTTACCGACGAGGGGCCGGGTATACCGGATATTGAATTGGCCATGCAAAAAGGATATTCCACAGCATCGCCAGAAGTCAGAGAGATGGGATTTGGAGCTGGAATGGGGTTACCTAATATTCAGTCGAATGCAGATAATCTGAGGATCCGCAGCGAGGTTGGAAAAGGAACTACGGTTGAAATTGAGTTCTTTTTAAAGAATTGATGTACGAAATAAATGGATAACCAACACTTTCATCACGCGCTTAACTTTAGAGAAGAAGTCTGTATAGGTTGCTCTCATTGCATGAGTGTCTGCCCTACTGAGGCAATTCGTGTAAGGGGTGGAAAATCAAAACTTGATCCGAATCGATGCGTCGATTGCGGAGAGTGTTTTAGAGTCTGTCCGGTTGAGGCCATTACGATAGAAGATGACGACTTCAATAAAATTTTTGATTATACCTCACGCATAGCATTAATACCAGCAATCTTCATGGGGCAGTTTCCTGAAGATATAACTGCCACCCAAATATTCGCAGGAATAAAGGATCTCGGTTTTACACATGTTTTTGAAGTTGAACAGGGGGTTGAAATACTCCGTGACGCCTTGAACAAGTACACAAAAGCAAATGAAAACATCCGTCCGTTAATTTCTTCTTTCTGCCCTGCAGTCATTCGCCTGATTCAGGTTAAATTTCCGTCGCTTACCGATAATATTGTATTACTCCGTCCTCCGTTGGATATTGCAGCTCATTATTATCGGAAAAGAATGATTGATCAGGGTACAAATGAGAATGAAATCGGGATTTTTTATGTTACCCCCTGCGCTGCTAAAATAGCAGCCATAAAGAGCCCCGTTGGTGAAGAGACGTCTATCATCAACGGGGTTATCAATATGGATGTGTTATACAATAAAGTATATCGCATTATTAAAAAAGGTGGTTCGCACAATTTTGATGTACCTGGAATTCGCCCCCTATCAAGTTACTCTATTACCTGGAGCCTTACAGGTGGCGAAGCTGCATTAGTGAAAGGACATTGCCTTGCCATTGATGAAATCCACAATGTAATTGAATTTCTGGAAAAAGTTGAAAACGAAGAGATTGCCGATATCGATTTTCTTGAGTTGCGTGCTTGCGACCAAAGTTGTGCCGGTGGTGTCTTAGCTAATGGAAATCGCTTTCTTACTACTGATCGACTTCACAAAAGAGCCGGGGTCAGAAAATTGAAAGGCGATGATCCTGGAAAACCTGAGGACAAACCAATTACTTCTTATAAAGATTATCTGCAAGAGGATATTCGTCTTACAAAGGTTTATCCTCGTTCGATGCACAAATTTGATGACGACATGAGCAAAGCAATGAAAAAGATGAACCAGTTCAATGAATTGCTCAAATTGTTACCACGTGTAGATTGTGGTGTATGTGGTGCCCCTTCATGTCAGGCTCTATCAGAGGATATTGTGCAGGAGAAGGCTCATTTAACTGATTGTATCTTTGTTCAGAAAATTTATGAACAGAGAGGATCCCTATCTCAGTCGGACACAGTGAAAATCATGAAAGACATTTGGGGTGATGAACGTATGAATCCTTACTCAAGGTTTGAGTAAAAAACGAATGGTAAAAAAAGCATTAAAAAAGAAACCGCATGAAAGTTAGTGAACTTGTTGAAGAACTAGGGCTAAAAGTTTTTAGTGGAAAAGAGGGCCTTGACCGTGAGATTGAAGGAGGATACACCTCAGATCTATTAAGCGATGTGATGGGTCATGCCGATGCAGGACAACTTTGGATAACGCTTCAAACCCACAAAAATGTTATGGCCATTGCTTCGCTAAAAGAACTGGCAGCTATTATTCTGGTTAAAGATTTTGAGCCTGAGGCAGATTGTATTACACAAAGCGAAGAAGAAGGCATTGCAATTTTAGGTACCAGCGAAGAGGCTTTTGAGATTTCAGGCAAGATCTATAATCTGCTGAATCAGTAATCATGAATCAGTTTAGGGCAGACCTTCATATTCACACGGTTTTATCACCATGTGGAGACTTGGAGATGAGTCCAACAAACATAATACGTGCTGCAAAAAACAAACAGCTCGACTTGATTGGAATTACCGATCACAATTCAACACGACAGTGTGCAGTGATAAAAGAACTTGGTAAACGTGAAGGTATTTTGGTTCTTTGCGGTGCTGAGGTAACAACAAAAGAAGAAGCACACTGCCTGGCGTTCTTTGAAACAGATGAAGCGTTGAACAATTTTCAGGAATATCTTGATGTTCATCTGCCAGATATTAAAAATGATCCGGATCTTTTTGGATATCAGGTAGCAGTAAACGAAAAAGATGAAATTTGTTATGAAGAAGAGCGATTACTGATTTCGGCATTGGATCAGTCGATCGATAAAATTGAAGAGGAAGTACACGCTTTAAATGGAATTTTTATTCCAGCGCATGTAAACAAAGGTAAAAATAGCATTATCAGTCAATTAGGATTTATCCCGATGGATTTAAAGACTGATGCACTTGAAATATCTAAACATGTTAGCAAAGAGGGGTTTCTTTTAAAGAACAAATACTTGAAAAACAACGTATTTATTAAGAGTTCTGATGCCCATATTCCAGAATTAATCGGAGAGGTAATTACCATTTTCGAGATGGAAACATTGAGCTTTGCAGAAGTTGCAAAAGCTTTAAAGGGTATCGATAACAGGAAAGTAATAACAGAATGAAAGACCTATCATTGCACATACTTGATATAGTTCAGAATTCAATTTCGGCAAAAGCGACCTTCATAGATATCATTATTGAAGAAAATCCGCTCGAAAACAGCTACCGTCTTTTCATAAAAGATAATGGCAAAGGAATTCCGAAAGAGATGGTTGACAAAGTTACCGATCCATACACCACTTCGCGTACAACACGCAAAGTAGGACTTGGATTACCGCTTCTAAAGATGAATGCTGAACGAACAGGAGGATATTTGAAGATCAGCTCTGAAGTGGGAAAAGGAACAGAAGTTGAAGCATTTTTTGTGTATGATCATATAGATCGACTACCTATCGGTGATATAGCCGGGGTAATCACTATTTTGGTATCAGCTAATCCACTCATCGAATTTATCTATTCGCATCAGGTAAACGAAGAAAAATATGTTTTTGATACGCGAGAAATCAAGGAAGCCCTTGACGATGTAGCGATCAACGACATTCATATTATCAAATATCTAAAGGAGATGATTCATGAAAATTTATTGGAAATAAAAGCAATATAAACGACTTAAATATTTGGTTTTTAACTAAATTTGAACAAAAACAAAAAAACTCAATCAATCAAATAAAATCCTTAGGAGGTTAATTAAAATGGTTAAAGTTAAATCGCTTGCTGATTTGAAGAAAATCAAATCAGAACTTCAGTCGAAGCTGGACTTGCGGGAAAAGAGTGAACATCCCGAGAAAATAGTTCAGGTGAAGGTTGCCATGGCTACTTGCGGAATTGCATCAGGTGCAAAACAGGTTATGGACTTCATGATTGAAGAATTTGAAAAAAGAGGCATCGAAGCCGTAGTGACCCAAACTGGTTGTATGGGTTATTGCTATGCAGAGCCTACAATTGAAGTAACCGTTCCTGGTAAAGAACCTATCGTTTTCGGGTATGTAAATACGCAAAAAGCTGATGCTATTATCGAGAAGTATGTTAAGAACGGAGAATTAGTTGACGGAATCATTCCAGTGAACTACGAAACCATCGAAAAACAATAATTTAGGAGGATCTACGGATGGAAAAATACAAAATGCATCTTCTTGTATGCGGTGGTACCGGTTGCCGGGCCTCTGAAAGCGATGCAATTCTTGAAAATCTGCAAAGCACCTTAGCTGAGAATAATCTGGATGGTGAGGTTCAAGTTGTAAAAACCGGATGTTTTGGTTTTTGCGAAAAAGGACCTATCGTAAAGGTTATGCCTGATAATACTTTCTATACACAGGTAAAGCCAGAAGATGCAAAAGAAATCGTTGCTGAACATGTTATTAAAGGTCGTAAAGTAAACCGTTTACTTTATGTTGATCCTGAAAATAAAGAGCATGTTGCTGATTCAAAACACATGGGCTTCTACAAGAAGCAAATCCGTATTGCTTTACGCAACTGCGGTTTCATTAACCCTGAGAACATAGATGAATACATTTCGCGCGATGGTTACGAAGCGCTTGCAAAATGTATCACTGAGATGACTCCTCAGCAAGTTATTGACGAAATTAAAGCCTCTGGTCTTCGAGGACGTGGCGGTGCCGGTTTCCCTACCGGTCTAAAATGGGAGATTGCCAGCAAAAATCATGCTGATCAAAAATATGTGGTTTGTAATGCTGACGAAGGCGACCCAGGTGCATTCATGGATCGTTCGGTTTTAGAAGGCGACCCACACTCTGTTATTGAAGCAATGGCTATTTGCGGTTATTGCATGGGTGCAACAAAAGGTTTAGTATATATTCGAGCTGAATATCCATTGGCCATCGAGCGTTTAAAGATTGCTATTGACCAATCTCGTGAATATGGTCTGCTTGGCGAAGATATTCTTGGAACAGGCTTTGCTTTCGACCTTGAACTTCGTTATGGTGCAGGAGCATTTGTATGTGGTGAAGAAACCGCATTAATTCATTCTATGGAGGGTCTTCGTGGTGAACCTACTGTTAAACCTCCATTTCCTGCCGAAAAAGGCTACCTTGGAAAACCAAGTAATGTTAATAACGTTGAAACTTTTGCCAACGTCCCTGTGATTATCAATAAAGGTGCTAAATGGTTTTCTAGCCTTGGTACAGAGAAATCAAAAGGAACAAAAGTTTTTGCACTTGCCGGAAAAATCAACAATGTTGGTTTAATTGAAGTTCCAATGGGAACTACACTTCGCGAAATTATTTATGAAATCGGTGGTGGTATCAAAGATGGCAAGAAATTTAAAGCCGTTCAGACCGGTGGTCCTTCGGGTGGTTGTTTAACTGAAAAACATCTGGATACCCCTATTGACTATGACAATTTAGTTGCTTCTGGTTCTATGATGGGATCAGGCGGTATGATTGTTATGGATGAAGATGACTGTATGGTTTCTATTGCCAAGTATTATCTTGACTTTACCGTTGAGGAATCATGTGGTAAGTGTACTCCTTGCCGCGTTGGTAATAAACGTCTATACGAAATTCTTGACAAGATTACTCAGGGTAACGGTACGATGGAAGATATCGACAAGTTGCGTAACTTAAGTAATGTTATCCGTGATACTTCATTATGTGGATTAGGTCAGACTTCACCAAACCCTGTACTATCTACACTTGATAACTTTTATGATGAGTATCTTGCTCACATAAAAGACCATAAATGCCCTGCAGGACAATGTAAAGCATTGATGCAATATGTTATTAATCAGGAAGCTTGTGTTGGCTGTACTGCCTGTGCACGCGTTTGTCCGGTTAATGCTATTTCAGGTGAGCGCAAAAAACCACATACAATCGATGCAGCAATTTGTATCAAGTGCGGTGCTTGCTATGAAAAATGTAAATTCGATGCAATCTTTATTAATTAATGAATGAGGAATCAGAGAATGGAACTTGTTAATATCACCATAGATGGTAAAACCGTAGAAGTTGAAAAAGGCTCTACGATTTTAGAAGCCGCCAAATTGATTGGCGTCGACGTACCTACCCTTTGTTACATGAATATGGGCGACATGCATATTGAGCATAAACCCGGTGGCTGCCGCATCTGTGTGGTTGAAGTTGAAGGCCGCAGGAATCTTGCTCCATCATGTGTAACACCTGTTACTCCAGGAATGAAGGTTAACACTCACAGTATCCGTGTTCTAAATGCACGCAGAACTGTGCTCGAATTAATGCTTTCAGATCACCCTTTCGATTGTTTGATCTGTGCTAAAAGTGGCAATTGCGACTTACAGAGTTTAGCTCAACGTTTAGGCATCCGCGAGATTCCTTACCAGGGAGAACATTCAACATATCGCATTGATACATCACCTTCTATCATTCGTGAAATGGACAAATGTATCATGTGTCGCCGTTGCGAAACAATGTGTAATGAAGTTCAGACTGTTGGTGCACTTTCTGCAGTTAACAGAGGCTTCGATGCTGTTGTTGCCCCAGCTTTCGAAATGAACCTTGATCATTCACCATGTACCTATTGTGGACAGTGTATTTCAGTTTGCCCAACGGGTGCATTAACTGAAGTTGACCATACACGTCAGGTTATAAATGCATTAGCTGATCCAACCAAGACTGTCATCGTTCAAACAGCTCCTGCTGTTCGCGTAGCACTTGGTGAAGAGTTTGGCATGGAGCCAGGTACAATCGTTACTGGTAAAATGGCTGCTGCACTTCGCAAACTTGGATTTAACTATGTATTCGATACAGACTTTGCTGCCGACCTTACCATTATGGAAGAAGGAGCTGAGTTATTAGGTCGTCTAAATGGATTCCTTGCAGGTGATAAGAGTGTACGTCTTCCAATTCTGACATCATGCTGCCCAGCATGGGTTAAGTTCTTCGAACATAACTTCTCAGATCTATTAGATGTCCCATCAACGGCTCGTTCTCCGCAACAAATGTTTGGTGCTATCGCTAAGACTTATTTTGCTGATAAAATCAATGTTAAGCGCGAAGATTTAGTAGTTGTTTCAATCATGCCTTGCGTTGCTAAAAAATATGAGTGTTCACGTGATGAGTTTGCTATAGATGGCAATCCTGATGTTGACTTCTCACTTTCTACCCGCGAGTTAGCTCAGTTTATCAAACAAGCAAATATTGATTTCAATTCATTGGGTGACGAAGATTTCGACCGTCCATTGGGTGAATCAACAGGTGCAGCTGTTATCTTTGGTACAACAGGTGGTGTTATCGAAGCAGCTGTTCGTACAGCTTATGAGCTTCAAACCGGTAAAACGCTGGATAAAGTTGACTTCCAACAAATACGTGGTCTTGAAAACGTTCGTCATGCTTCTGTTGATGTTGACGGATTCGAACTCAAGATTGGTATTGCTCATGGTTTAGGAAATGCACGTAAACTGCTCGAAGATGTTCGTGCAGGTAAGAGCGAATTCCATGCTATTGAAATTATGGCTTGCCCTGGTGGATGTATTGGTGGAGGTGGACAACCTTATCACCATGGTGATGTATCAATATTGAAAGCCCGTGCCAAAGCTATCTATCGTGAAGATGCCGGAAAATCTATCCGTAAGTCTCATGAGAACCCATATATTATTCAACTGTATAAAGAATTTCTGGGTGAACCATTAGGTGAAAAATCACATCACTTATTACACACTCATTACTTCGATCGTCAGGATGATGTATTCGTTGATTAATTGGGAAAACAAAGATTCAAATAGCATTAAATCAAATTTGGAGGATCTGTATAATGTCACATATAAAATTTAAACTGAATCCCGAACAACTGGAGGAGCTAAAATCTGTTTGTAAATCATTTAGAAATGAGAAAAGCGAACTGATTAATGTGCTCCACAAAGCTCAGGGAATCTTTGGTTACTTACCTGCAGAAGTGCAAGAGGTAATTGCCAGAGAACTGAATACATCTGTAGCTCAGGTATACGGTGTTGTTACCTTCTACTCGTTTTTCAGCATGTTACCAAAGGGTCAACATCCTATCTCGATCTGTATGGGTACTGCCTGCTACGTTCGTGGTGGTGAAAAAGTACTCGATGAGTTTAAGAGAATTCTTAACCTACAGGTTGGCGAAACTACACCTGATGGCAAATTCTCTCTGGGATGCCTTCGTTGTGTTGGTGCCTGCGGTTTAGCTCCTGTCGTTATGGTAGGTGAAAAAGTTTATGGCCGTGTTGCCCCTGATGGAGTAAGAGAAATCCTGAAAGATTACGAATAATCTCTAATTCATCTTTAGTTTTTATTATAAAAAACCGGTCTCGATACGAGATCGGTTTTTTTCTTTTACATTATTTTCTGCTCATTCTTTTCTAATCCACTTTTAGTAAATTTGAAGTTTTTTATTACATACCCAATATTTAATAATCCATTTACACATGAATACCTTAAAAGTACCTTTTTTAAAAGCAATAGCCAAAGAGACCTCCATAGAAGAAATAGATGAAATCATAGACTCCTCTGATATCGACTATGTTTCTCTTGAAAATGTGAATTGGCCTGATGAATTCCCTGATAAACCTAGTGTAGGCTTTAAATTAGTTCAAGCTGAAGAGGGTATCATATTAAAATTTAACGTCAACGAAACATTTACAAGATCTGTCTATACAAAAAATAATGATAAAGTTTATACTGACTCGTGTGTAGAGCTTTTTATTGACCCATCAGGCGATGGTAGTTATTATAATTTTGAAATTAATGCTATTGGTACTCTCCTACTTGGATTTGGACAAGACCGATATGGAAGACTTCAAGCACCCGAAGAGATTTGTAATTTAGTTAAACGTTTACCTTCATTAGGTTCTCTTCCATTTGAAACGACGAATATTGAAATACCATGGCAACTTACAATATTTATTCCATTCACTGTATTTTGGCATCATTCTATCTCTTCCCTAACCGGAAAAATAATCAAAGGTAATCTTCAAAAGTGTGGAGATGATCTTCCAATACCACATTATACTACATGGAACCCCATCAAAACTGCTCATCCCGATTATCATCAACCTGCGTATTTTGGCACTTTTCAATTTTGAGAAGTCGTAAATAATATTAAGATTCTAATAGATTATACAATTTTTTTAAGGACCTAGAAGTACAAAAAGACAATACTTCTATGTCCTTTTCTATTTCCATAATAATCCTACTTTATTTTATCCATATAATTGAAAATAAATTTATCCTTTTGTAATAAAGAAATATTTATTTCATATATTTGACGCTGCATGACAGTTCAGCACAGTTATAAGATGGTAAAAGAGAAAAAAGACATAATCCTTCAGTTTTTGGCAGATACGCAATCACGAACCTCTAAAGTTCAGCAGTTGATTAATGCGATTATTCAGGCAATAAATCTGGGTGATTTAGTACCAGGCGATACATTACCTTCTATAAACCAAATGAGTCTTTCAGCTTATGTATCCAGAGATACGGTTTTCAAAGCCTATCGTGAATTGGTTAGAAGGGGCACGATAGAATCATCGCCACAAAGAGGATATTTTATTGCCACAGATTTAAATAAAGTGATGCTTTTTCTGGATACTTATAGTTCATTCAAAGACACGTTATATCATAATCTGCGATCAAATTTACCTGAAAATTATGGCGTTGACCTATATTTTCATCACTATAACTTCAGAGTTTTCGAATCAATTCTGCTAGATAATATCGGACAGTACAGTATGTATGTAGTGATGAATTTTAATCACGATATGCTTAGTGATGTCTTAAAAAAAATTGATGCGAATAAGTTACTTATTCTTGATTGGGGACGTTTTGAAAAAGGAAATTATGCTTATGTCTGTCAAGACTTTGATCAGGCAGTATATAATAGCTTGGTTTCAGGATTGCAAAGGATTAGAGCCTATGATGAGTTTGTTTTAATATTTCCAAATGAGACTTATCATCCCCACGAAACAATTAATGCATTTAAGCAATTCTGTAAAGATTATGCTATTAAGCACAACATAATCAATGTCTTTGATCCCTTCACAAAACTTGAGAATAAACTATTCTTTGTTATAGATGAAGTCGATCTTGTTCAGATTGTAAAAACAACCAATTCTGCAAAATTAGAACTGGGAAAAGATGTTGGAATCATATCATATAACGATACACCAATGAAAGAAATTATTGGAAATGGGATTTCCGTAATTTCTACTGACTTTGCACTCATGGGGAAAATGGCAGCCGATTTTGTGCTACATAAACAAAAGTTACAGCTTATTATTCCCACCACTTTAACCGAAAGAGGTTCACTCTAATTTTTTTACTATTAAATCAGGACAGACCATAACAGTTTAATATAATAAATTTAAAAAAATGAACAGATACTACGGCAGAAAGCCAAAAATTGGAATCCGTCCTACTATTGATGGACGCAGAAAAGGTGTAAGAGAATCGCTGGAAACTCAAACCATGAATATGGCAATTAGCGTTTCGGAACTAATTAAAGCAAACCTAAAATATCTGGATGGCACTCCGGTAGAGTGTGTCATTGCTGATACTTGTATTGGTGGAGTAGCTGAATCAGCAATGTGTGCTGATAAATTTGAAAAAGAAGGTGTTGGTGCAACCATCACTGTATCGCCATGTTGGTGTTATGGTTCAGAAACGATGGATACCAATCCATACTACCCCAAAGCCGTTTGGGGATTTAATGGAACGGAACGTCCTGGAGCAGTTTATCTTGCTGCAGTTTTAGCCGGTCACACGCAAAAAGGATTACCTGCATTCGGAATATATGGTCATGATGTTCAGGATTCATCAAACACCACAATTCCTGAAGACGTAAAAGAAAAATTACTACGTTTTACCAGAGCTGCTATTGCTGTTGCAACAATGAGGGGAAAATCTTATCTCTCAATGGGTTCAGTATCAATGGGTATTGCAGGTTCAATTGTTGATGATCATTTCTTCCAGACATATCTTGGAATGAGAAACGAGTATGTTGATATGAGCGAATTTACCCGTCGTATCGATGAAAACATTTACGACCAGAAAGAGTATGAAATTGCACTTAAATGGACAAGAGAAAATTGCAAAGAAGGAAAAGATGTTAACAAAACCATACAACGTACTCAAGAAGAAAAAGATAAGATTTGGGAAACGGTTGTAAAAATGACACTCATTGCTCGCGATTTGATGGTAGGAAATCCAAAACTTGCTGCTTTAGGTTTCGGTGAAGAAGCTTTAGGCCATAATGCAATTGCAGCTGGTTTCCAGGGACAACGTCATTGGACTGATCATTTTCCTAATGGTGACTTTATGGAAGCTATCCTGAACTCCTCTTTCGATTGGAATGGCATTAGACAGGCGTATATTCTTGCTACTGAAAACGATTCATTAAATGGTGTAGCTATGCTGTTTGGAAATTTGCTTACCAATACGGCGCAACTATTTAGCGATGTAAGAACCTATTGGAGCCCTGAAGCAGTAAAACGTGTTACAGGAAAAGAATTAACTGGTTGTGCGGCTAACGGAATCATCCACCTCATTAACTCAGGTGCATCTGCACTCGACTTTACAGGACGTCAAAGTATTGACGATTCTCCAGCAGTAAAACCTTTCTGGGAAATTACAGAACAAGAAGTCCAAGATTGTCTTGATAATACTACATGGCCTTCGGCTGTATATGAATATTTCCGTGGTGGAGGCTATTCAAGCGAATTTACAACACGTAGTGGAATGCCTATTACAATGTCGAGAATAAATCTGGTAAAGGGTGTTGGTCCAGTTCTGCAAATTGCTGAAGGATGGACTGTCGAGCTTCCTGAAGATATGAATAGCATTTTAGTAAACAGAACAGATCCTACCTGGCCAACTACTTGGTTTGCACCTAGATTAACCGGAGAAGGTGCTTTTAAAGATGTATATTCTGTAATGGGTAATTGGGGAGCCAACCACGGCTCCTCAAGCTTTGGACATATTGGTGCTGACCTAATCACAATGGCAGCCATTTTACGTATCCCTGTAAACATGCATAATGTAGCTTCGGATAAGATATTCCGTCCAAGTGCATGGAATTCATTTGGAATGGATGTTGAAGGTCAAGATTATCGTGCTTGTCAAAACTATGGTCCAATTTATGGAAAGTATTAGTTAATAAGCAAAACACTGATTTTGAAATCAGTTAAATTCTACTAACCGTTGTATAGCTATATAAATATCCCTATAGCTATGCAGCGGTCTTAACACTTTCCTGTCACCATGAAAAAAGTTATACTCGTCCTCGATTGCGGAGCAACAAACCTGAGAGCAATAGCTGTTGATGAAAAAGGTTTAATTATTGCGGCCCATTCAATGCCTAACCGAACAGTAAATGACCCATTATATTCAGGCGGTCTGATTTGGGACACTGAAGAAATTTGGAGTAAGTTTGTTAATTGCACTCATGCTATTCTCCGCGAATTAAAAGAAGTTGAAATTGCAGCCATAACAGTTACCACTTTTGGTGTTGATGGTGCAGCCATGAATAATGATGGTTCTCTCTGCTATCCGGTAATTTCATGGCAATGTAGCAGAACTGTTCCCATAATGGAAACAATTGGGAAATATATAGATCCCAAAAGGTTATATGATATCACAGGATTACAATCGTATCACTTTAATACCATCAATAAATTAATCTGGTTAAAAGAAAACCGTCCGGAAGTTATCAAAAACATGGATTCATATTTGTTTATGCCTTCCATCTTTCTTTATAAACTAACCGGAGAATTTGTTTCTGACACTACAATGGCAGGAACATCTATGTTGACAGATCTAAAATCTCGTTCATTTTCAGAGGAGATATTCTCAGCTTTAGGGTTAAAATCATCACTGTTTGCTCCAATAACAGAACCAGGAACAATCATTGGAAGTGTCACCAACAAAGCAGCTGAAGAGCTAGGCGTGAAAATAGGTATCCCAGTTGTTGCAGCCGGTCACGACACACAATTTGCGGTCTTTGGTTCAGGTGCAGGAATAAATGAACCCGTTTTAAGTTCGGGCACATGGGAGATTCTGATGGCCCGTGCAAACAGCAATACGATTTGTTTACCTGAAAAAAATGAAGGAGTAACCATTGAACTGGATGCAGAAAAGGGTTTAATAGACCTTGGCGTGCAATGGGTAGCTTCAGGAGTTTTAGAATGGGTATCAAAAATGTTCTTTGCTGATCTTGCAAACCAGACTGATCGTTATGATATCATGATTGAACAAGCTTCACAAATAGAAGCCGGTTGTAAAGGTGTAACCGTAATACCTGAATTATTTCAAGGGGGATTTGTAAACAGTAAAGGCTCTGTTACCGGACTTCAAAATGAATCGACACGTGCGCATGTTTATCGGGCTACGTTAGAAGCACTTTCATTCTATACAAAACAAGGATTAATGAAATTGGAGAAGGCTGGAAACTTTAAAGCACAATCTGTTATATGTGTAGGTGGTGGTTCAAAAAACAGACTCTGGAACCAAATCAGAGCAGATGTACTGGGTATACCGCTAAAAATTTCCGACCGGAAAGAAACTACTGTTTTAGGTGCAGCACTATTCGCTATGCCGGCAGCAGGACTCTATTCTTCGGCTCAAGAAGCTTCTGAAAATGTATTATGTAATAATACTATTTACAACCCATGTTCAGATGCTGCGGCTTATGAACAGATTTATAAAAACTATCAAACTGTTTTTAATCAATAATTAATCTACCCAATCAAAGTAAAAAAACACTTTCGATGAGCAAACGAGCACCACTTCTTAAAAGTACGGACGGAACCAATTATTTGATTCCTTTTATTCTGGTTACCAGTCTTTTCTTTCTATGGGGATTTGCCCATAGCCTTCTGGATGTTTTAAACAAACATTTTCAGGATATTTTACATGTTTCTAAAGCGCAAAGTGGCTTAGTCCAAGCAGCGGTTTATGGAGGATATTTTTTAATGGCAATTCCAGCCGGTCTTTTCATGAAACGGTTTGGCTATAAAAAAGGAATCATTTTCGGTTTGCTGCTATATGCAACAGGAGCCTTCTTATTTCTTCCGGCAATACAGATAGGAGCATTTTGGGCTTTTTTAGTAGCTCTATTTATCATTGCATTAGGTCTGACTTGTTTAGAAACTGCTGCGAACCCTTACGCTACTGTTCTTGGGCCAAAAGATTCGGCAGAACAACGACTTACACTATCTCAGTCATTCAACGGTCTTGGATGGATTTTAGGCCCACTTGTAGGAAGTATCATCATCTTTGGGGGAGCTAGCTCCGGCAATGTATTTGCATCATTAGCCATTCCATATGTAGGAATTGGAATTGTTGTTTTACTGATTGCCGTACTCTTTCATAAAACCAAACTCCCCGAGATTAATGAGGCTAAAGCAGAACATGTTGAATTTACCGAAGCCGAAGAAGTCAATAATGCCGTAGCATTCAAATCATTATTTCAATATCGGCATTTTGTATTCGCAGTATTTGCACAATTCTTTTATGTTGCAGCTCAAACAGGAATCAATAGTTTTTTTGTTAATTATGTAACCGACATCTTCAATTCCTTATCCAAAGGAAATGTCATCGGAGCTGGGATAATTCATTCTGTTATTAATATGGTGAGTGCTGCAAATCCCTCTATTACTGATCAAGGGCAATTATACAACACGGCTGCCGGAATTATATTAGCATTAGGAGCAATGGGTTTATTCATGGTAGGTCGTTTTATAGGAAGTATCTTAATGACATGGTTTAAACCAAATAAGCTTCTTGTCATATATGCCCTATGTTGTGTCATTCTTACATCTATTGTTGTTGCTGGAGCTGGCTTATTGGCAATAGTCGCACTTTGCTTAATCTATTTCTTTATGAGTATCATGTTTCCAACCATTTTTGCACTGGGTCTAAAAGATTTAGGTAGTCATACAAAACGAGCATCCTCTTTTCTCGTAATGGCAATTGTAGGTGGGGCTATCTTCCCAGCTCTTATGGGATATATTGCTGACGTTAGTACTATGAAAATTGGATTTTTAGTACCATTAAGCTGTTTTATAGTTGTCTTCCTTTTTGGATTATATGGATATAAACCACGAAAGATAGCATAATAAAAAATTCATTCAGATTACATAAATCTTCGGGAGAGAAGTTTCATACTTATTCTCCCGAAGATTTTTATTTTATTAAATTATTTATCGTTAAATACTCAAAAGTCAGTAGCGGCTGGTTCTATAGAAGAAGTTGATCCAGATTTGTAATCTACATTAGTCTGGATTATTGAATTTCTAATTTAATTCTATTTTTACTCAATTTTATTTTTTTATAAAGTTGTTTAATCTTTTCAAAATTAATATGAAATTAATAGAAAGAATAAAATTAAAAGCAGTACCTTTGCAGCAAAATTAAAAAAGGTAAAACATATAGAGAAAATATACTACAACTATTTATTTTTCAACACAATAACAAATTTATCATTATGATTTATCTAGCAGATACAGCGGATATTGAAGAGATCAGAGATCTCTTCAATTATTATCCTATGGAAGGAGTTACAACTAATCCAACAATTTTGTCAGCCGCCGGAAAAAAATTATCAGTAATCGTTCCAGAGATTCAGGCAATAATTGGAAACAAGATGTTGCATATCCAAACCATTAGCGAGAATGCTGATGAAATTTTGCAAGAAGCTAAATTATACAGAGACTTTTTTGCTTTTAACAATAA
Source organism: Bacteroidota bacterium (assembly GCA_013390605.1). Taxonomy (GTDB): domain Bacteria; phylum Bacteroidota; class Bacteroidia; order Bacteroidales; family Cfx3-03; genus Cfx3-03. The sequence goes on from JACAUB010000001.1 coordinate 2,219,664, forward strand.
TTTCTATGTAAAAATTCCGGTTACCCGTGAAGGTTACAAGGCAATGAGAATGGTAAAAGATGCTGGAATGAATGTTACTGCTACAGCAATATTCACACAGCAACAAGCTTTGATTGCAGCAAATGCTGGTGCCGACTTTTTAGCTCCTTACGTCAACCGACTAGATAACATAAGTTCGCATGGAATTGATGTTGTATCTGACATTGTCAAAACACTTAAACTTCATAATATGAATGCAAAGGTTTTAGCTGCCAGCTTCAAAAATGTTGACCAAATCTACCGTGTTAGCATGGTTGGGTGTCATTCTGTAACCGTATCTTATGAAGTACTTACCTCATTAATGAACCATCCAATGACCGAAAAAGCAGTTTCGGATTTTGAAAGAGATGGATTACCTTATTATGATGTAAAGTAAATAATTGGATAATAGCTTGCTTATTATCTTTATCTAAAAAAAGTCTGAATAGTATCCTTCATTGAAAGATATTATTCAGACTTTTTTTCACCATATAATTGATAATATTGCTTTAAAAAGTTCCATAAAGTACATACTCATCTGAATTACAAAAGACCTGGCTATAAATAAAGAGTCCGGTTCTACTTGTTTCAATCTTCCTATTCAATTGAAGTACCGGATGACTAGCGTTTACTTTAAAATATTTTTGTAAACGTTCATCGGCAGTAATAGCCAAAAGTTTTTGTTCGCCTCCCTTTACCTCAATTTGATAATGTTTACGCAATACATCAAAGAGTGATTTATTTTCGAAGTTTCGAGAAGTAAAACGAGGTAAGTTAATATTCGCAATCATTGTAATATCAAAAAACACAGGTTTATTATTAACAAACCTTAGTCGTTCCATATATATACAACCTGATTCTATCTCTCGATTTGTGAGTTGAAAAGTAAACGCTTCTTTCCAATTATGGATAATGGGCTTTACAATAATGTGGGTTTGTAGATTGTCTTTTCCAATAGCTGAAGTTGTTCCGGTTAATGAAAGAATGCCGATACCTTTTGGAATCCCTTTTACAATACTACCTTTTCCCTGATATCTAACAATATACCCTTCATTGGCCAATCTATCCAGCGCTTTACGAACGGTAGGTCTTGTCACCTTATGAACTGTACACAAATCATTCTCTGAAGGAAGAAGATCGCCTTCAACAAACAGACCTTCAGTTATATGTGCTCGAATAATTTCATAAACTTTTCGATGTTGTGGAATAGAAGGTTCTACTTTCATTTTACTTTTTCTTAGAATGATTCAAGTGTAACGACAAAAGTAATAAAAATTAAAAACAAAATAATTGTATTTACATGAAACATTCTAAAAAATAATTTTACAGTTGATTTTCTGATATTTATAAATATTTATAGTTTTTTTAAAATTATTTTTAAATTTACTTGTAAACACAAGTTGAATAAAATATCTTTGCAAAAAACAATTATCTATGGCTACAGTCGTTATTATGCCTAAACAGGGCCAATCCGTTGAAAGTTGTATAATTACGGAATGGAATAAAAAGAAAGGTGACCAGGTTAAAAAAGGAGAAATCCTATTTGCGTACGAAACTGATAAGGCCTCCTTTGAAGAAGAAGCTTCAGTAGATGGCGTTTTACTTGAGCTTTTTTATAATGAGGGAGACGAAGTTCCAGTTCTTACCAATGTGTGTGTTATTGGTGCTCCAGGAGAATCAACTGATGAACATCGTCCCGGAGGAGGTGCTCCAAAAAAAGAAATTGAAGAACCACCTATTGGAATTCAAGTTGTTGAAACAGCTCCTGTATATTTACCCCAACCAAACATAGTATCAGCAGAAACTAATTCAGCTGTATCACCAAGAGCTAAACATTTAGCAAAAAAAGAAGGGATTCTTTTAAGTGGAGTTGTTGGTTCGGGTCCTAAAGGACGTATCATTGAAAAAGATGTCAGGTCTGTCATTGAAACAACACCAAGAGTTTCACCTTTAGCAAAAAGAATAGCTATCGAAGATCAACTTCAACCTGTGGATAAGGGCACCGGAATTGGTGGAGCCATCAGCTCAAAAGACATTTCAGTTCCTAATTCTGTTTATAATAACGATTTTGAGATCAAGAAGCTTTCAAATATGCGGAAGCTTATCGCTAAAGCAATGCATAACTCTTTACAAAATTCAGCACAGCTTACCCATCATCTGGGAGCAGATGCACGCAGAATGCTAGAGTTAAGAAAGAAAGTAAAAAAAGCTACAGATAATGGCTATCCTACCAATATCACATTGAATGATATGGTTTGTTTTGCTGTTATAAAAGCATTATTAAAATTCCCACAGGTTAACTCACATTTTTTGGGTGATAGTTTAAAGAATTTTAAGAAAGTTCATCTGGGAGTAGCAGTCGACACAGATCGGGGCTTAATGGTACCTGTTTTACGTAATGCGGATGATTTATCCATTCAGGGCATTTCTAATCAGTTACGCGAAATAGCAGCTACATGCAGAAAAGGGAGTATCAATCCAGAACTACTATCCTCTGAAGCTGCTTCATTTACGGTCTCCAACCTTGGAAATTATGGTGTTGAAATATTTACACCTGTTATTAATCTTCCACAAGCAGCAATATTAGGTGTTAACACCATTGTTCCACGACCAAAAGACTTAGGCGATGGAGTATTTGCTTTTGTTCCATATATTGGATTAAGTCTTACATACGACCATCAAGCATTAGATGGTGGCGAAGCAACTCGTTTTTTAAAACAGATTGCAATCGAAATTGAAAACCTTGAATTTGAATTATAAGAAATTGAGATTTTATCATGAATAAAACATTCGATTTAATAATCATTGGTAGTGGTCCTGCAGGATATGTAGCTGCGGAACGAGCTGGTAAAAAAGGGTTAAAAGTTCTCCTTATTGAGAAAAATGAGTTGGGTGGGGTCTGCTTAAACGAAGGATGCATACCAACAAAAACATTGCTTTACAGCGCAAAACTTTATGATAATGCTATTGGTGGCAGTAAATATGGGATTGAAGCAAAAGAAGTTTCGTTTGATTTCAGTAAAATGATGGCCCGAAAACAAAAGGTGGTTAAAAAACTTGTTGGAGGGGTCGGTCTGAAAATGAAAGAACATCATGTTGAAGTACTTAAAGGTAATGCTTTTATCAATGGACGATCAACTTACGGAATCTCAATATCAGTAAATGACACTGAATTCCTTGCTACTAATCTTTTGATCTGTACAGGTTCTGAAGCATTTATCCCTCCTATTCCCGGAATAGGAACTCCTGGAGAAGTGATCCTAACTAATCGCGAAATTTTAGAATTAAAAGAACAACCAAAATCATTGGTCATCATTGGTGGAGGGGTTATCGGAATGGAATTTGCCAGTTTCTTTAACAGCTTGGGAACAAAAGTTACCATTGTAGAGATGATGGACGAAATCTTAACTGGTATGGATCGCGAATTAAGTGAAATGCTAAGACTGATTTATGCAAAGAAAGGTATCATATTCAATCTTTCGGCAAAGGTTACTGCGGTTAAAGGAAATGAAGTTGTCTTTGAAAAAGATGGTAAATCAGAATCTATAATAGGTGATAAAATATTGGTAAGTGTTGGTCGTAGAGCTGTGACAAAGGGATTTGGACTCGAGAATCTGGGTGTTGAGATTTTCAAAGGCGGGATAAAAGTTGATGAAAAGATGAGGACCAACATTCCTAACGTTTATGCTGCAGGCGATGTAACCGGTTTTTCTTTATTAGCTCATACGGCAAGCAGAGAAGGCGAAGTAGTTGTAAATAACTTAACCGGACGCGAAGACAGAATGCGCTACAATGCTATTCCTGGTGTAGTTTATACTAATCCTGAACTTTCAGGTGTAGGACTAACAGAGGATAGTGCCAGAGAGAAGAAAATTGATTACAGATTGGTAAAACTTCCAATGGCCTATGCCGGAAGATTCATTGCAGAAAACGAAGGTGGAAGCGGCCTCTGTAAAGTATTAGTCGGAGCAAAACATGGTGAAGTTTTAGGCGTGCATATGGTAGGAAACCCATCTAGTGAAATAATTTATGGCGCATGTATGGCTATCGAAATGGAAATGACATTAAAAGAGATGGAGGAAGTTGTATTTCCACATCCAACTGTATCAGAAATATTTAAAGAATCAATCTTTGCATTTTAATTTCAGTCAGATTATTATTTAACGATCTTATAAAAAAAATTCTTATGCCTAAAGTTCAGTTTATTGACCCTAATGTGGCCAGACAAGCCGGAGAGATAACATTTAAACCAATTCCGGTAAATCAATACAAAAAAAGTATTTCCGAAGAAAAAAGTAATTTCTCGAATGATGATTTCTTGCGCATTTATCACGATATGGTCGTGATTCGTGAATTTGAAACCATGTTAAACTTGATCAAAACTACAGGTGAATACAGTGGTGTTCCTTATGACCATCCCGGTCCTGCTCACCTTTCTAACGGACAAGAAGCAGCAGCAGTAGGTATGGCTTATACACTAACTGTTGAAGATTTTATTTTTGGATCGCATCGCAGTCATGGAGAAATCCTTGCTAAAGGATTGAGTGCTATTCATAAATTAGATGATGCAACTTTGATGCAAGTTATGGAAACCTTCTTTGAAGGTACTGTATTGAATGTTGTCAAAAAAGGCTTTACGGGAACAGTAAAAGAACTCGGTCGTAGATTTTTGATTTATGGTACATTGGCAGAAATATTTGCGCGCGAAACAGGATTTAACAAAGGGTTAGGCGGAAGCATGCATGCATTCTTTACACCTTTTGGTGTATACCCAAACAATGCAATTGTTGGGGGTAGCGGAGATATTGCAGTTGGTGCAGCACTATACAAAAAGATAAACAGAAAACCAGGAATGGTAGTTGCCAACATTGGCGATGCATCAATGGCGTGTGGCCCAGTTTGGGAAGGTCTTTCCTTTGCAGCCATGGATCAGTTTTCCCAACTTTGGGAAGGTGACATGAAAGGTGGCCTGCCGGTTATTTTTAACATTATGAATAACCAATATGGAATGGGTGGTCAAACATGTGGAGAGACAATGGGATATGGCATGGCTGCTCGAATTGGAGCTGGTGTCAATGCTGACCAAATGCATGCAGAGAGAGTTGATGGATACAATCCATTGGCTGTAATTGATGCTTATCGCAGAAAACGTCAACTCATAGAAGAGAAAAAGGGGCCTGTTTTACTAGAAGTTTTAACTTATCGTTATAGTGGACATTCACCTTCGGATGCGTCATCATATCGTTCGAAAGAAGAGGTAGAAGCATGGCAGGAACATGATGGTATTAATTCATATGGCAAGAAACTGATCGAAAGTAAGGTTGCTAAACAACAAGACTTAGATTCAGTTTGGGCTGATGTAAAAAGTGTTATTCTTGAGATGTTTAAACTCTCTATTAATGAAGAGATCTCACCAAGAATGGATATTAAAAAGCGTCCCGAACAAATTGGTGAAATGATTTTTTCAAATCAGTCAGTTGAAAAGATGTCAAATACGACACCAGAGGTAAACCATCCAATGGCTGAAAATCCCAGAGTTATCCAAATTGCTAAAAAAGAACGTTTCGCTTTTGATGCAGAAGGGAAAACCTTCTCTAAGATGAAACAATATCAGCTCCGTGATGGTATCTTTGAAGCCATTATTGACCGTTATTATAAAGATCCAACATTAGTTGCTTATGGCGAAGAGAACCGTGATTGGGGTGGAGCTTTTGCAGTATATCGCGGACTTACTGAAGCATTACCTTATAATAGATTATTCAATTCACCTATATCAGAAGCTTCGATTATTGGCACAGCCATTGGATATGCAATGTGCGGTGGACGAGTAATACCAGAGATTATGTATTGCGATTTTCTTGGAAGATGTGGTGATGAAGTTTTCAATCAGTTACCCAAATGGCAAGCAATGAGTGGCAATGTACTTAAAATGCCTGTTGTAATCAGGGTTTCTGTTGGATCAAAATATGGTGCACAACATTCACAGGACTGGACTTCATTGGTTGCTCATATTCCAGGATTAAAAGTTGTTTTCCCTGTAACTCCTTATGATGCAAAAGGATTAATGAATAGTGCGTTACAAGGCACAGATCCTGTTATCTTCTTTGAAAGTCAACGAATCTATGATATTGGTGAGCAGTTCAACAAAGGAGGTGTTCCTGAAGGCTATTACGAGATTGCAATGGGTGAACCTGATGTAAAACGTGAAGGAAACGATATCACTATTCTAACTATTGGCGCCACCTTATATCGTGCACTAGAAGCAGCTAAGATTCTTGAAGAGAAATATGGAATGTCGGCTGAAGTGATTGATGCTCGTTCGTTGGTTCCTTTCAATTATGAACAAGTAATTACCTCTGTAAAAAAGACAGGTCGGATTATTGTTTCAGGTGATGCAAACGCTAGAGGTTCATTCTTAAATGAATTAGCACGTAATATTACTGAATTAGCGTTCGATTATTTAGATGCTCCACCGGTAGTTGTTGGTTCACGGAACTGGATTACCCCTGCCTATGAATTAGAAGAAGCATTTTTTCCACAACCTGAATGGTTTATTGATGCTATACACGAAAAAATTGTTCCTTTAAAAGGGCATATCTCAGGACAGAATTTTTCAGATTCTGAACAAATCCGTAGAGCTAAATTGGGTATATAACTTTAAAAAAGATTATATTAGCGCTTAGTTAGAAACCCATTGATTGGCTTTCAGTATTGAAAAGTCAATCAATGGGTTTCTATAAATCATATATGTAAAAGTAATTTTATTAATCAATTGACTAACTAAATCGATATGAACTTCTGGACATTATTTCCTGCAAAAGATGAGTTGATTAAATGGTCTGCACAAAATAGCGCTGGTCAAACACGCTTAGTTAATGCGCATTTACATACACCTTATTCATTCAGTGCCTTTTCTAATATTCCACAAGCATTAGATATGGCGGTAGCTGAAAATGTTAAAATTGTTGGTATTAACGATTTTTATTCAACAGACGGATACGATGAGTGGGCATCGGCTTGTGCAGAACGCAAACTATTCCCATTGTTTAATATTGAATATATCAGCCTAAATCGCGAAGATCAGGCTGCTGGTATCAAAGTTAACGATCCAAATAATCCCGGACGTACTTATTTAAGCGGTAAAGGACTCGCTTTCCCTGCAAAGCTGGACGAGCCTTTTGCATCCCAACTTTCGCATCTACGCAAGGAATCTAATCTTCATTCATTGATGATGTGCAATAAGATTAACCACCTGGTCGACAATTGTCGTGGTGGTTTCGAACTTAATTTTGATGAGATTAAAGCTTCCTTAACAAAGGGAATGGTTAGAGAACGTCATTTAGCAAAGGCATTACGCGAAAAAATTGCCTCAAGATATCATACAGTTGAAGAGCAGGAACATTTCTATAAAAGTCTGTTTGGTGGAAAACAACTAAAATCGAACTTGAGTAATTCAGCCGCTGTTGAAAATGAAATCAGAGGAAATCTTTTAAAAGCAGGAGGTATTGCATTTATCCCCGAAGATCCAAAAGCATTTCTCGACATGGAAGATGTTTGTATGCTTATTCGTAATGCTGGAGGCATTCCAACCTATCCCCTACTTGCCGATGACAATAATGGAAATTTTACCGACTTTGAAGCTTCAAAAGAAAAAGTTGCTGAAATACTTAAAAAAAGAAATATCTTTTCAGTAGAGTTCATAACAACTCGCAATAGTCTTGCTGTTTTAGAAGAATATGCTTCCTATTTTGAAGAACAAGGATTTATAGTAACCCTTGGTACTGAACATAATACACCAGCAATGGAGCCAATTCAGCTCTTTGCCAGAAACAATACTCCTTTAAGCAAGAAATTGCTAGACATTAACTTTCAGGGTGCATGTATTACTGCTGCGCATCAATATCTGGTAGCCACTGAAGGGGTTGGTTATTTAAATAAGAAAGGTAAGCCTGATTTGAAAAATCGTGAGTCGTATATTGCGCTAGGTAAGGCGCTAATTGAACACATAATAAAATCTTAATAATGAATACCTTAATGATAAATAAAATTATTCCTGCTATCAGAATGATCGCTTCCAGAGAGAAAGTGTTGACGATTCGGTTAAATGATAGTGAGCGATTTTCAAAATTAAACACGGAAGATTCGGTTCGTGCTTTACCTTTTGTAAAAGCTAATTCTGGTATTATTGTGATAACTGAAAAGACTGAACCAGAAGATATTATTGCTGAAATAGAAATAAAAATCTCTGCATGGTATACTGCCCATACTTCACATCCTGATTTTATTCTTTTAGAAAAATTAGGATTGATTGCTCTTGCTAGTAACGCATCAGAACTTGATTCATTATTGGGGTTACCTGTTGGTGAAACCAAAATAGTTTCTGGACGTGTACAAGACAAAATCATCATTGTCACAGGAGGAGCCCAGGGATTTGGCGGAGGTATTGCCGAATTACTCTATGCATATGGTGCAAATGTAGTAATTGCTGACCTGAATGAAGAGGCAGGTAAAGGCATGGCTAATATTCTGAATACAAATAAACAGGCAAATCAAGCTTTCTTTGTTAAAGTAAATGTTTCAGATCCAACCTCTGTTGAAGAGATGATAACAAACACAGTAAAGCAATTTGGAGGGTTAGACGTTATTATAAGTAATGCTGGCATACTTCGTGCTGGGGGACTGGATGAAATGACACCTGAATCATTTGCGTTAATGACTGATGTTAATTATAAAGGTTATTTCTTTTGTGCAAAATATGCCTCATCAGTAATGAAGGTGCAATCTAATTTTAGAAAAGATTACTTCATGGATATCATCCAAATCAATTCTAAATCTGGATTAAAAGGAAGTAACCGCAATTTTGCTTATGCTGGTGGAAAGTTTGGTGGTATTGGTCTGACCCAATCATTTGCAATGGAATTGATGCCAAATCGTATTAAGGTAAATTCAATTTGTCCTGGGAATTTCTATGAAGGTCCACTTTGGAGCGATCCTCAAAAAGGACTGTTTGTTCAATACCTTAATGCAGGAAAAGTGCCTGGAGCAAAAACTTTAAACGACGTAAAAGCGTTTTATGATGCACAGGTGCCTGCGGGAAGAGGCTGTAGAGTTCTGGATGTTGTGAGAGCAATCTTGTATGCAATAGAACAGGAGTATGAAACAGGACAAGCTATTCCTGTAACAGGTGGTCAGAATATGTTGAATTAATTTTAATTAAAACATGAAAACAAAAGCAGTTAGATTATATGGAAAGAAGGACCTTCGTCTCGAAGAGTTTGAGCTTCCTCAGATAAAAGAAAACGAAATTCTGGCCAAAGTAATTTGCGACAGTCTTTGCATGTCATCATATAAAGCTGCCAATCAGGGTTCTGATCATAAAAGAATTCCAAATGATGTAGATATTAATCCTACCATTATTGGTCATGAGTTTGCTGGAGAGTTAGTTGAAGTGGGTACAAAATGGCAAAATCGATTTAAAGTTGGAGATAAATTCTCAATTCAGCCTGCATTAAATTATACTGATGGCCCTGTTGGTGTATTAAGTGCCCCAGGATATTCTTATCGCTTTATTGGTGGTGATGCGACTTACGTTATCATCCCAAACGAAGTGATGGAGTTAGGTTGTTTACTTCCTTATGATGGTGAAGGATTTTATCCGGCCTCACTTTCAGAGCCTCTTTCTTGTGTGATTGGTGCTATCCATGCAAATTATCATACTACCCCCGGATCATATATTCACAAAATGGAAATAGTGGATGGTGGTAAAATGGCATTACTTGCAGGTGTTGGCCCAATGGGTTTGGCTGCAATAAATTATGTACTCCATCGTAATGATCGTAAACCGTCATTATTGGTTGTGACAGATATTGACCAAACACGTCTTGATAGAGCAGCAGGCTTATATTCAGTAACTTTTGCAGCTTCCAAAGGGATTGATCTACGATACGTAAACACCTCATTACTAGCGAATCCGATCGAAGACATGAAGGCTTTAACAGGTGGCGATGGCTTTAATGATGTTTTTGTATTTGCCCCGGTTGCTCCGGTTATTGAACAAGCAGATGCATTACTTGCTTTCGATGGCTGTTTAAATTTCTTCGCAGGTCCATCTGATGCCTCTTTTAAAGCACCACTGAATTTTTACAATGTTCATTATGCCTATACTCACATTGTTGGAACCAGCGGCGGAAATACTGATGACATCAAAGAAGCACTTGATATGATGTCAAAAGGACTGGATCCTGCAGGATTGGTCACACATATTGGCGGAATAAATTCAGTTATCGAGGCAACACTACATCTGCCTCAAATACCCGGTGGAAAAAAGCTAATTTATAACCACCTGGAATTGCCTTTAATGCCTATTGCTGACTTTGCTGAGAAAGGGAAGAACAATCCTGTTTTTGAACATCTTGCCGCCATCTGCGAAAAGAATAAAGGTTTATGGAGTGTCGAAGCAGAAACTTATTTATTGGCTAATGCTGATAAGCTTAATTAAATTTTGCACTATTAGAATAAATTAAGCGATTCTAACTAAAAAGAAGAGACAGTCTTGTTTAACCAATATTGTCTCTTCTTTTATTTATTTGATATTCCAAATTAAAAATCGCCATAAATCTATCATCGGAAATATTTCATTTTAATAGATACTCAGATAAAAATTCCACCATACTTCGGTTTAAACACTAAAACCAAGGTATAATCACTTCTGAATTACCTAAAGATTACATACTACTGGGATGATCTGGTTTGAATAAAAATTGATTTAATATTTGATTTATTTCAGAACCAGAAAAAGTTAGAACAAGCTTATATAGAGTAATCATTTAAGGTTTTTAGTTCTTAATTTTTAATTGCAAATAAATTATTGCATCTTTGTAAAGTATAACGTTTGAATATTCGAATACTATGATTCAAAAAGCGATTAGACTGAAAACCAAGGATGAAACTAGGGAAGACTTTGTTGATATTTGCAGAGACATATTCACAAAGTATGGTTATCATAAGACAACAATAGATGATATATCTCTTGCAGTTGGGAAAGGAAAAAGCACGCTTTATTATTATTTCACAGGAAAAGATGAAATGTATAAAGCTGTAATTGAACTTGAATTATCTGAACTTAAAAAAAAATTACTACGCGAGGTAGAAAAGACAAATGACCCACAAAGTAAAATTAAAGCTTATATATTAACCCGGATGGACTCCATCTCTCAATATAAAGTTCTATATTCAGCAATTAAAGAACAATCAAAATCACGTTTTGCTGAATCTGATAATATCCATCATGTATTTAAAATTCAAGAAATTCAAATCTTAACTAAAATCTTAGAAGAGGGAGTTCAGGAGGGATACTTTACGATTCAAGAACCTGAATTTGCGGCTATTGGACTCATTGCGGCTATACGGGGTATTGAATTAAAACTTTTCTCAAATATTAGGAAACCTGGATTTGATCAAACACTTGACAATCTGATAGAAATCGTATTGTATGGTGTAATAAAATAAATGTCTTTTTACGAGAACTTTTACCTCAAAGATTCGATTAATTAGTATATCGAAGATTCTAATTAGATCATATATTTTCATTTAACCATAAAACAATAAACATATCAGTTTTGAAATCAAAAAAGCGTGAAAGTTTTTTTGTAGATTCAATGTACAATATCAGTCGCCCCCCTTGTTAATATGTTATAAAATTAAGGTCCTTTAGTATTCTATTTCAATACGAATGATTAAATTTGTAAATTACAAAAGGATACCATTTCCTATTTAACATACCATAAATAAAGCATCTATATCGACATTATGAAAACGATTAATGAAATAAAAAAATCGGCAAATACTGCTATCCAAATAGAACTCGATACAATCTCTAAATTACAAAATTATATTGACGATACTTTTGCTGAGTGTATTCGGTTAATAGGAGAAAGTAAAGGTAGAGTTATAGTAACTGGCGTTGGTAAAAGTGCCATTATTGCTCAAAAAATTGTTTCGTCCTTTAATTCTACTGGTACGCCTGCTATCTTTATGCATGCTGCCGATGCCATACATGGTGATCTTGGCAATATAAGAGAAAAAGATATCGTACTCTGCTTATCAAAAAGTGGAAGTAGTCCTGAAATAAAAGTATTGATTCCTTTGATAAGGAATTTAGGTTTAGATACTAAAATCATTGCAATGGTATCAGTTACAAACTCTTTTCTTTCACAGAATTCTGATTACACAATATATGCCATGATTGATCGTGAGGCGTGTCCAAATAATCTGGCTCCTACGTCAAGTACTACTGCTCAGATTGTAATGGGTGATGCTATGATGGTAAGTCTGCTTGAATACAGTGGATTCACAACTCAAGACTATGCTTTGACACATCCGGGAGGGGCACTTGGTAAAAAATTATATTTAAGAGTAAGCGATCTATATAAAAATAATGAGCGTCCTTTTGTTTATACAAACGATAAATTAGATAAAATCATTATCGAAATTTCATCTAAAAGACTTGGTGCTACTGCAGTATTAAACGAAAAGGATCAACTTGTTGGTATAATTACAGATGGAGATCTTCGTAGAATGCTGGAAAAGACGAAAAACTTTGAACAGATAACTGCAAAAGATATCATGTCACCTTCTCCCAAGACTATAGAAGAAGATATTTTAGCAGTTGATGCTTATTCGACAATGAAGAAGAATAAAATAACATCTCTTCTGGTTATGAATGATCATGAATACCTTGGAGTAGTACATATTCATGATATCTTGCGTGAAGGAATTGTTTAAATTACTTAGGTATTCTAAGCAAAACAAAGATAATAGTTTAATCAGCTCCAAAAAAATACTACATCAACAGGATCATCACAAAATAAATTTTCTCGAGCATGAATGATATAAATTGGTTCTCTTTACAAAATGGGTCGGATATTAGAGGCGTTGCTTCTGAAGGGATTGTTGGTCAATCGATAAATCTAACCCCAGAAGTAGTCAAAAAACTAGCTATTTCTTTTGTTCTATGGCTACATGAGAAAAACAGCAAAATGAGTAATCCAATGAAGATAGCTATTGGACGTGACTCAAGAATATCGGGACCAATTCTGATGGATGCATTTATGGATGGTATATTATCGACTGGCACAAATGGTATAGATTGTGGTATTTCATCTACTCCAGCGATGTACATGTCAACTATTTTTGATGAAACTAAGTATGATGGAGCTGTAATGCTAACAGCTAGTCATCTTCCCTTTAATCGAAATGGAATTAAATTCTTCACCCCTACTGGCGGTCTGGAAAAGAAAGATATAACACGAATTCTGGAAATTGCTTCTAATAATCCCATTGGCAATGCTTCAGTAAAAGGTGAGAAATCTCAATTTGATCTTATATCAGCCTATTCAAACTTTCTAGTTAACACAATTAGAAAAGAGGTAAATCATCCAACCAACTACATGAAGCCTTTATCTGATTTTCATATTATTGTTGATGCAGGAAATGGATCCGGTGGTTTTTTTGTTGATAAAGTACTTGAACCTTTAGGAGCTAATACTACTGGTAGTCAATTTCTTGAACCTGATGGCTTATTTCCGAATCATATTCCAAATCCAGAGGATGAAAAAGCAATGGAGTCCATTCAGAATGCTGTTCTTACGCATAAAGCTGATATTGGAATCATTTTCGATACCGATGTGGATCGCTCTGCAGCAGTAGATCATACAGGAACAGGTATTAACAGAAATCGACTGATTGCTTTAATATCTTCCATTATCTTAGAAGAACATCCAAATTCAACTATCGTAACTGATTCTATCACTTCAGATGGGCTTGCAGCTTTTATTGAAACAAAACTTGGAGGAAAACATCACAGATTTCAGCGTGGATATAAAAATGTCATCAATGAGGCTATCCGCCTAAATACAGCAGATCAGGAATGCTGGCTAGCTATTGAAACAAGCGGACATGCTGCTTTAAAAGAAAACTATTTTCTCGATGATGGTGCATTTCTGATCACAAAAATCCTTGTTAAAGCTGCGCGGCTTCGTCAACAAGGTTTAACTTTATTAAACCTGACGGAGAGTTTACAAATTCCAATCGAAAGTAAAGAGATTAGATTAAAAATATTGGTTTCTGCATTTAAGGAATATGGCAACAAAGTCATTAACGATTTAACTGAATATGTAAAACAGGTTAAAGGATGGAGTATTGTTCCAAATAACTATGAAGGTATTCGCGTTTCGTGTGATGATCAATCAGGTAATGGATGGTTTTTACTTCGTTTATCGCTTCACGATCCTGTGATACCTTTAAATATTGAATCAGACCAAATAGGGGGCGTAGATGTCATTACAGCAAAGCTAGCACAATTCTTTAAAAGCTATCAGGAACTTGACAAAAGTCAGTTGTAAATAGCTCTATTGGCACTTTATGATCGCACTATTTTATACATTCAACTCATTTTAGGACAGTTAATATCCTCAAATTTGAATGATTACTTATTAGTTATCAAGTTAATAAGTAATCATTCAAATTATTTCCAATAGATACCCATATTAGTTCTAAAAACAACTAGTATTTAAATACATTCCCTTTTTTATCAGTTTCGATCACCCAACGAAGTGCAGCTATGATCAGCTTGTCTTGAGTAGCATCACTAAAAATACGATTACCGTGTCCCATGTTCAAGTAAATCATCCGGTAATCCGTATTCGTCCATACAACAGGACAATCGCCATCAGGTATGATATCTTTTAAACCAAATGGATAGTTTTCGGGTGAAAGACTAACCAATACTTTAATATTTTTTCGTTCACGTGGGCTAGGCTTCCATTGATACCATTCATTAGTTGGCGAGATAAAGGTATCTGGTAATCCTTTGGTAACCGAGTGTTTCTGATCGTCAACAATCAATTTGGCCGGCATTGGAGGCCAGTTATTACGATAAAATACGCCACCACCCAGAAAATCTAACAACCATGGCCAATTTGTATCTTTATCGTTGTAAGCAGCTACATGAAAACCGTACCAACCACCTCCATTTTCCATATATCGTCTAAACGCATCACGTTGTACCTGATTATGAGGAAAGTCATTCAACATCATTACCAACTGGTAATTCTTTAATATGGCCTCATTTAAATCGGCCATATTACTTGTCGTGTCGAAAACAAAACCATCACCTACTGTAAGGTCTTTAAAAAACTTTATCGCATCAATGGCAAACTCAACATGAGCGGGCTCAACCTGTTTACTGTAAAAAGCCAGAACTTTGAAACGAGGAAATTGTGCGTTACAAGAGGCGCTTAATAAAAGCACCACAATCATAACTAATATGCTCTTAAAATAATAGTTCATTGTATTTTGTTTGTTTAGTACCATCTCTCTTTTCCTCACATATAATAGAAGCAAAATAAAGATGAGATTAGTTAAGATTTTTAATTTATCATAAAACCAACTTAACATTATTTACGAAAGTGTTATTTTTTAGAGGCCCAAAGAATTGCATTACCCACCATAATTTTAAACACATCGGTTTTGACAAGATTCGCATGATGCCCCATCAAAAAGTAAACATTACGGGCTTTCATTTTTTCATTAGTCCAAATTACAGGATGGTCACCCATTTTAATAGCTGAAATTGGTTTATAAGTTGATTCATCAACAGTAGCGATAACATGTACATTCGGACGTGGGTTTTTATTAAAGGTATACCACTCATCATCAGGAATTGAAAATGAAGCAGGAACTCCTTTCATCACAGGATGTTTTTTGTCTTCAACATTTACTGTAGCCGAGGCAGTTGCAGCAATATAATTCTCGAAGCGAATTCCTCCCATAAAATCAGAGAACCAGTTCCACATTGGGTAACCATCAAACTCACCTAACAAAGTAGCATGATGAAAACCTATCCAGCCCCCCCTTCCTTCTTCAATATATTTCACAAATGCATCCTTGGATTTTTCATTCCAGGTATATGGAGGATAATTCAACTGGATGATAACTTTATAGTTCGATAAAAGAGCGTCGTCAATATCATTAGCATGATTTATCACGGTAATCTCAAAATTATTTTCACTAGCAAAAACATTTAGCCATTCGAGCGCAGCAACAACAAAACCTTCATGTTGTCCACCGCGTTCGGTAAGCACTAATGCTTTAAAATTTGGAGTTTTGGCAAAAACATTGGAACCCGCAGTTAATAGAATAACCAATATTCCTATGATAGTTATTGGCTTAAGAATTTTTCTTTTCATCTCTTTTACTTATTATTTAATAATTTTATTTCTTTGAGTCATGGCTGTAATAGCTTGTAAAAACCATCCAGTATGTGGAATCCACTGTTCACTCCAACGCCATTCATTTCCGTTATCTTCCATTTTAAAATCAATTCCCGAACCATCACCGCGACCATCTTTTCCAGTAATACCATTAGAAATACCGCCCCTACCTGATCCATGCCCATACATAGAACTCATATGTGGTACATTGTTTCGTCCGTATCCATACATCATGCAAATATTATAGGGATTACAACCCAATACCCAAGAGATTAGATTTCCTGCATATTCAACAAGCTCAGGAAATACCCCTTGTGGGGTATTTCCCGGATAAACCAGTCGACCTCCAACAATGGCAGCAGCGGCTAATGAACCCAGACGAGCATCTTCACCCTGCCACCACCATCCACTTTCATTCTCATGCGGAATAAAGAAGCCATTTTGAACTTTTCCTTTATATAGAAAACTTTGACGTGCATAACCAAATGGGTTAATGACTTCATGCGTCACTTTCAGATTGTAATCAAGTGCCTTTTTTATAGTACTAAGTGCTATTCTTCGATACTTTTTATCGGTCTCAATATCCAGATAACGGGCCAGGGAAATAATAGGCAATCCGGCATCGGCTGCATGCCAGAAGGGTCGATTTGAATCGTTAGCAATAAAATATCCTTCAGGAGAAAGACGCTTATTAAGGTTTTGCATCCGTTTCCGAGCTTCATTTTTATAAGTATCTTTTTGGGTTGAAATCCAAAGTTCAGTAGCGGCCATCAGGGCACAATAATCATCGATGACATTGTCTTTTCCATCATCAGCATATTTAGTGCTACATTGTTGAAGATGAGCAAACGCATGTTCGGCAGCATCTAAGTATTGCTTCGAAGTAAAATCTCCATTTCGGTTCCAATGAGAGATACGAGCCAGAGCAGCAATAGCCATACCTCCCCCTTCGCGATAAGCACATTGATAATCAGATGTGGTTTTGCTATCAGCCAGCAAACCTACCACACGACGAGCTTTGGGATCTTTATTAAAATAACTAAAAACGGTCATATAAAAATACCCCTCCGGCGAAAGTGAGCGCATGATGTAATCAGCTCCATATAGAGCTTCATTCATCAATGACTCTTTCGAACCGATTTGAGTTAATAGATCAGAAACTATTTCAGAAGTATTTATCATTGACCATGTAACCATAGGAATCTGTTGTGGTGACATGAAATTGGTATACGCCAAATGCGAAAAGTATTTACTAATATCGCCTGATGCATCACACCATCCACCATGAAGATCTACAGTTCTATTACTTCCATATAATATCAGGCTTTTATCTGCTTCTAATTCCTGAGGTGAATTAGCTCGTTGATGATAAAAAAAGTTTACTATAGCTGGAATTGCAATCTTTCCAAGCGCATCTTTTTCAATTTTAAAATCGTATGAATCAAATAGTCTTCCGTTTTGTTGGATACGAATTTTATAATATCCGAGTTGTTGAAAGGAGGTAAAATCAGCTCGACTATACCAAACGTTATTTTGCCAATCGGCTACCTGTTCTGATTTTTTCAATCTTCCACTAAATACTGACTGATCTGTAATTGCATTGAGTATCTGAAATGAAGTGTTTTCATCTAACATTTTATCACTTTTAATCATTGCTGATTTTGGACCATCCAAATTATATGCAACCTGATTAGCAAGAACTGTAATTTCCTTATTTAATGATTGATCCAGATCATTCTGTTCTTTATTCTCAACTTTGGAAGCAGCCCATAAAATAGCATCACGCATTAGAATTGTAAAATTTGGATCACTACAGGCTGATTTATCATGTCCAATGCCAATATATAATACCCGATCATACTGAGGGTTCGTCCAGATAATCGGATGATCGCCCATTGGTTTCGACGGCTTATATGAAGCTTCGTCAGCTGTAGCTAATACATGAACATTAGGACGTGGGCTTTTATTGAATTCATACCACTCATCACGAATAGTGAAGGAAACTGGCAAATTTTTAGTAACTGGATGATTTCGATCCTCAACAACTACACTTCCATTTTGGATTGCCGGATGAGGAGAATAAACAATACCGCCCATTAACTTTTCAAACCATTGCCAGTAGGGTGTTTTAGAATCGATAAACTGCTTGCCGGTAAGCCCTGCTGCATGAAGACCTATCCAGCCTTTTCCTCTTGAAATAAACTGTTGTATAGCAAACTGTTGTTCTTGCATCATATCAAAAGGTGCCAAATGTAGTTGGATAAATACCTGATAATTTTCAAGATTACTTTCCGTAATTACACTTGCGTCACGAGTAAAGTCAATTTCAAATTGGTTAGTAAAGGCTATTTCTTTGAAAAATTGTTTAGCCGCAACAATCATAGGATCATGATCGGGATCGCTGGATGCTACAACAAGTACTTTAATCTTTTGGTTTTGCGCTACAACTGTTGTAGTAAGTCCGAAAATAAAAATGACGAAGACAAAAAGACGTAAAAACAATTTGTAAATCAATGTTATCATATAACCAATTTTTAGGTTTAAAAAAATATTCAATATGCTTTAAATTTACAATCAATACTTACAAAATTGAAGAATCGTTCAATTGGCCTTCGCTTTATTCTTTTTGATTGCTCAATAGTGTATTAGCTCTATAATTTATTTTAAGATTTTAAATTAAAAAAGGCTGAAAATAACGTAAAATTAAGTATTTTCAGCCTTTTTGTAGCATATTAAAGAAAATGTCAACTCTTGATTTTACTGTTTACAATCAATAAAATCTCATCTTCAATCATCTTGGTATTAGTTTCAATTTCAACACCTTCCGTCAATACCTGTTCTACAAAGGCTTTGTCTTTTAGCCCTGATGCGTTGATCTTAACATTTAAGAAAGCACCCATAACTGCCGACCTGGCACAAAGTGCCCCAACACCGGCATCGGTTACAGAGTTTGGATTTCCAATTTCAGCCATAGTCTTGATCAATTCAAGAGAACGAAAAGCAACCCTCATTACCCGTAATGGAATTTCAATAGCATAACGAGTAGCCTCTTGTATTGCATTCGTTCTAATCAATAACGCTTCTTCTTTCCCTTTTGGAAGTGCAAATGCATCCATTATTTTATTAAATGCATGCGTATCCTCATCCACAAGATAAAGTAATTCGTCTTTGATAGTCTGACCTTTTTCTGCCCAGGCTGAAAACTCATCCCAACGATCGTCCCATCCAGTCTTATGCGAGGACAAGTTAGCAACCATCGTCCCTAATGAAGCACCTAAAGCGCCTATATAAGCTGAAATAGATCCTCCTCCAGGAGCAGGTGACTCAGAAGCTGTTTCATTGGCAAACCCTTTGCAGGTTAGATCTATCAAATGTTTTTCATTTTTATCTCTTAATAGATATTCGATTATTTTTTCTTCAGGAACAAAGGGCTTCAAATCATCGAGACCTAAAGATTTGACGGCAATTTTAATAATCTCATCTTCAGATACACCCACAGAACGGTTTTGTTTTCTCAGGAAATACTTACCTGCATCAATTAATGCTTTTAATGGAACAAGTCCAACTAATTCAGATCCTGAAACACGCATGCCTCTCTCAGCAGCCTTTTTACAGGCTTCATCGAATGCAGTATGAACTGGCGTTATATTAATATTTGTAAGATTAATTGAAACCTGTGCAATTCCATATTCCTCAATAAACCAACCAATTGCTTTGCACGCTTTAAGACTACCAGGTATATTGACGGGCATGCCCTGATCATCTTTTACAATTTTACCGGTTACTGAATTCCCCTCTCTTAGTGGTCGACCTTTCTCGCGAATATCAAATGCAACGGCATTCGCACGACGAACGGAGGTTGTATTCAAATTAATATTATAGGCCACTAAGAAATCACGAGCACCTATTGCCACAGCTCCGCTGTTGGCATTAAATGTAGTTGGCCCAAAATCAGGTTTCCATTCAGGGTTCTGAAGCTTCTTCGGTAATCCTTCATACTCTCCGGCTCTACAGGAGGCCAAATTCTTTCTTTTCTCCTCAAAAGCTGCACTCTCATAACAATAAACCGGAATAGCCAATTCATTACCTACTCTTTCGGCTAGCTGACGAGCATAGACCACCGTTTCATCCATGTTGATATTTGCAATAGGAACAAGTGGACAAACATCGGTTGCACCAAAACGAGGATGAGCTCCATGATGTTTGCGCATATCAATAATCTCAGAGGCTTTACGCATAGCTCTAAAAGCAGCTTCCACAACCGGGCCTGGTTCCCCAACAAAGGTCACTACAGTCCGATTGGTCGCAGCTCCCGGATCTACATCAAGCAATCTGACACCCTCAACACTTTTAATCTGATCAGTAATCTGATCAATGATGGACATGTCCCTTCCTTCACTGAAATTTGGAACACACTCTATTAATTGTTTCATTTTTTGTAATTAAATAAAATAGATAGATGATATGTTGTTATTGAATTTTTCCATTCAATATGATAGTTTCAATTTTATTATGGCCAAAATAATAAGGCATATATTGATAAGAAGGCACTTCGGTTGTGATAAATAGATTGGCTCGCTTTCCTTTTGTTATACTACCTGTTTCATCACCAATCCCCATGGCATAGGCACTATTTATGGTAGTAGCATTTATCGCCTCTTCAGGCAACATTTTATATTTAATACAACCCATAGAAAGAATAAATTGCATATTACCTGATGGAGATGAACCTGGATTAAAATCACTTGCCAATGCAACACCCAGCCCTGCATCAATCATTTTTCGTACAGGAGCATAAGGCATACCCAGAAAAAAAGCTGCTCCTGGCAGCAAAGTTGGCATCGTTTCGCTATTTAACAAAACATTTATCTCTTCGTCGCCAGTAAACTCCAAATGATCTACAGAAAGAGCTTCATATTTAACACCAACCTGTATCCCTCCTGAATAGTCGAGCTCATTGGCATGAATCTTAGGTCGCATCCCATATTTTAATCCTGCCATTAAAATTTGCTCGGTCTGATATTCTGTAAAAAATCCTCTGTCGCAAAAGACATCAATAAAATCAGCAAGTTCTTCTGAAGCAATAGCTGGAATCATCTCATTTATGATAAGTTCGACATACCCATTCTGATCATTTTTATATAGAGCCGGAAATGCATGAGCCCCTAAGAATGTAGCACGTATCATCAATGAAGACTGTGTCTTTAATCTTTTTATTACGCGCAACATCTTTAACTCATCTTCTACGGTTAGGCCATATCCACTTTTTATTTCTACAGCTCCAGTTCCCAACATTTTAATCTCTTCAAGTCTTTGCCATGCACTATTAAAAAGATCATTTTCGCTGGTTTCATGGAGTAGTTTAGCAGAATTCAGAATTCCACCACCTCTTTTTGCAATCTCTTCATAACTAAGACCTTTAATCTTATCAACATACTCAATTTCTCTACTTCCAGCATAAACTAGATGTGTATGTGAATCACAGAAGGAGGGAAAAACCATTTTACCAGTAGCATCAATTTCTGTTAGTAAAGAATGGGATGCATTATTTAAAGACAATTGATTCATTGACCCGAAATCAATAATGAAACCGTTTTCAATAATCAGATAACTATTTTTAATAGTTGAGAGTTGAGCCATTTCAGCACCACAGAGACGTGTGATATCTACAGGTAGAATACCGACTAACTCTTTTATATTTTTGATTAACAATGTCATAATAAGTATCTAAATAAAAAACGCTTATCGTTAAATCACTTTGACTAAACATTGCTAAATTAGCCAGAATCTCCGAAAAGGAAACATATACACGTATTCTTTTCTAATTATTTTACAATTTTTATTATTCCTTATTTCTTTAATATACCATTCTTCGAATTTAAACACTCTTTCACCTTAGCTCTAAATTTCCAACAAGTCATTTGTCTGGTTTCCAATGAATTTGATAATTCATTAGCCGTAATTAAAGGAGAACAACATACACGCCATGCTATTTCGAATGCCTTGGGAAGAGGAATTCGACAGCAATGAAAAATAGTATGTGCTGTAGCCGATTCAATAGATTTACAACGTGTACATCTACGTGAATAAGGGGATGCTCCTGCACAATAATTATCATGTCCACATTTTCTACAAACAAAACCATTTAACCACTTCTCAGAAGCAAGAAAAGCTAAACACTGTTCTTCGGAACCAAACCTTTCATTGAATTCCCGCTCCGTTAATCCTTTAAATAGGCATTTAATATTCATTCAATTTTGATTGAACTTATTAAAATATAATTTGTTTATTTTTGATTGACAAAGATAATATTTTATAGTGATATTTTTGCGCTAATAATCATAAATAATATATATCTTTGCAGCAACTAATTTTAACTTAAAAAAACATGAAACGTATATTTAATCTTTCTCTGATTTTTGCAGTTATCATCATGGTATCATGTGGAAGTTCTATTGGAAAAAAGAAAGAAGGATCTTCAACCGCAACAACTGAAACAGCAACCGGAAAGCCTATACATTTGGATAAGCAGATGTTTATGGCTAAGGTTTTTGACTATGAAAAGAGTCCTGATAAATGGATATACAAAGGTGATAAGCCTTGCCTTATTGACTTTTATGCTGATTGGTGTGGCCCTTGTAAAATGATTGCTCCGTACATGGAAGATTTTGCTTCTACATACAACAATCAAATCTATGTTTACAAAATTAATGTTGACGAGCAAAAAGAATTAGCCTCTTATTTTGGAATTCAAAGTATACCCGCTATCCTTTTATGTCCAATGAAGGGACAACCTCAAATGATTACTGGAGCACTACCTAAAGATGAATTCGCAAAACGAATTGAAACCATTTTACTTGAAAAGAAAAACTAACTTTTAAGTAAGACCAAATTGAACTATAAACAGAAAAAAATACTGAAATGGAACATTTAACAAAACAAACCTTCCTTGAAAAGGTCTTTAACTACGAAAAAAATCAAGAGTGGAAATTTGAAGGAACCATTCCTTGTTTAATCGACTTTTATGCTGATTGGTGTGGTCCATGTAAGATGGTAGCTCCCATTCTGGAAGAATTATCAAAAGAATATGATGGCAAGATAAACATCTATAAAGTAGATACTGAAGCAGAACAGGAAATATCAGCTGCCTTTGGAATACGGAGCATTCCCAGTCTCCTATTTGTACCAATGGAAGGTGCCCCACAAATGGCTCAAGGAGCACTTCCTAAATCACAATTAACACAAGCGATAAATGATGTACTTTTAAATGGAACAGCAGTTCCAACTGAAGACTAAAGATTAAATAGCACACGCGTCTATCATTTTAACAGGTTATCTTAAGATTATAAAACTTAGGATAACCTGTTTCCTTTATAATTGCACGGTTCTAGTTACCTTTGCAGAAAAGAATAACGAATGGAAAACCCTATTCTACTTTCAACAGCCTATCTTCCTCCCATTGAATATATTATTCAATGCATGAATCATAAAACCATCACAATTGAACTATTAGAGACTTTTCCAAAACAAACCTACCGAAATCGTTGCCATATTGCCACTGCCAATGGATTACTCGCACTGACTATCCCTGTGAAGAAACCAAATGGGAATCACACACCGACACAAGACATATTACTTGAAACCAATAACAGATGGAATATCATTCATTGGAGAGCAATACATTCTGCATATTCTCACTCACCCTATTTCTTATATTATAGCGATGCTTTTGAAGGAATTTATAGAAACCCACCAAAAACCCTTGTTGAATTTAATGAGGCGCTCTTAAAAGTAATCTTTAAACTATTAAAGGTCGAGGTTGAGATTAAATACACCAATGATTTTGTGTCAATAACTAATTCGACAACTGATTTGCGAAACTTAATTCATCCAAAACAGACTTTCGATTATCAGAGCAAGCCCGTTGATTTTAAAATGTATACACAAACGTTCAACAACAAGTACCCTTTTATTCCAAATCTAAGTATTATAGATCTCCTTTTTAATGAGGGATCGTCATCATTAGATTATCTCTAAATAATATAGTGACTATAAAACTGGATATTCTACTCTGACATGGTAGATACTCATCAGTTTACGTTTCAGAATACGTTTTATTCGGGTAATATCTTTCATTGTGATATTCGAATTATCAAATTGATTTTGTTCAATTTGTCTATTTATAATCCTTTCTACGAGGTCATTAATAGATTTCTCATCCATCTCTTTCAAGCTTCGTGAGGCTGCTTCAACAGAATCTGCCATCATTAAGACCGCTGTTTCTTTAGAAAATGGAATAGGCCCATGATATGAAAACTTATATTTATCAACCTCTTCTTCAGGATTTTCTTGTAATTGTTTGATGTAGAAGAATTCTGTTAGCCGAGTTCCATGGTGTGTTCGAATAAAATCAATAATCTGCTCAGGTAATTTATGTTTCTTGGCTAATTCTATGCCATTAATAACGTGTTTAATCAAAACCTGAGCACTCTCTTCGTAAGTCAATTCATTATGTGGATTATGTCCGGATGTTTGGTTCTCGATAAAGTACAGTGCACTTTCAATCTTACCAATATCATGATACAAAGCTCCCGTTCTTACCAATAAAGGATTACCCCCTAATTCATAGACCACCTCTTCAGCGATATTAGCAACCATTATACTATGATGGAAGGTGCCTGGGGCATAAATAGCCAACTTTCTAAGCAAAGAACTATTTGTATCACTTAACTCGAGAAGCGTTACATCGGTGACTAATCCAAAGAGCTTCTCAAACAAAAAGATTAATGGGTAAGCCAATAATGTTAATATTGAAGCAGCGCAAAACATACCAAGATAGTCGAAGTTAAAACGAGAAAAATCACCTTCCTGAATCAAAACAATACCAGTATAAACAAGAGAATTTGAAATAAAAATCATTAAGGAGGTAAAGAAAAATTGTGATCGCCTATGTACTTTTGAAATACTGACAATTGCAACAATTCCACTGATAAGTTGAATATATAGAAATTCAAAACTATTCGGGACTAAAAAACCACTTATAATCAGCGTCATCAAGTTAACAAAAAGCGCCATTCGGGTATCAAAAAACACGCGTGCAATAACCGGAACCAGACAAACCGGAACCATGTAAACATACAAGCTGTTATAACGGCTCACTAAACTAATAACATTTACCATCAAAATGATCAACAGTAACAACAATACCAATTTGTTACTATCATGAAATACTTCTACCCTAAAAGAAAAAAGAAACAACGCAAAGGCAGCTAATGCTGAGCCTATTAATAAAAATTGTCCCAACAATATAAGATAGGGTTTTCCTGAGGTACCTATTTGTGCCTCATAATCTTGTTTCAACGAATTTAGAACCTTATATTTTTCATCAGTAACAAGCTCACCTTTTGAGATAATACGTTGACCTTTCTGGATCATGCCCTTTGTAAGCGAGATACCTGAAATAATACTCTGCTTTTGTTGTTGATTTGCAAAAGCATCATAACGGATAGTATAGACCAATGCTTTTTCAAGAAGAGGTAATAATAAAGTAGCATCGATTTCTGGAAACTCCTTTGCTTTTTTGGGCAGCATCTCCCTAAGATATCTATCTGCCGATTGAATAGTAAAAAGTTCCTTCAATGAATAAGTCAATGCAAGATTCCCTTTTAGCACACGTATTTCAAAGTCGCCTCCTTTACCCTGAAGCAGAACACTGGGTTCGACAATACCCTTTAGCATTACTGAATCGAGTAAAATTTTGCCCATAACACGATTAAATTGTTTTACCTTTTCATTTTTAGGCGTGGGAGAATATTTCTGAGTCCAACTTTGCTCAAAATTGTTGATATACTCCGTATATTTTTTCATATATGGGTCTGAGTAAAGTCGAAATAGAAAACGTGAATCAAGCAATGCATTATCTTGCTCAACTTTTAATTCACTATCCGTTTTAAGAATCGCAAAATCAAACGGGGCTATTAAATCTTCATTCAACCACGGTTTGCTTTTTTGAAACTCATATTTAAATTTTCCTTCGCGTGGAAAACTTAAAAGGAGGATGAGTGTAGCTGATAAGAACAAAACTATTCGGTAGAATGCTGTATAGTTGTTCCAGAAATGAATAAACTTATTTTTCATTATGCGCTGTTACTTCATTTAATAACTCAATTATCGTAAACCAAGTGAATCTATGAATGTTCAAAACCTAACATTGTTATTAAATAGTGTTGATTTGTTCAAAACATTCTCCGAGAAGCCCCTTTTATTTCATAGCAAAATTCATTAATTTTACTGACATTTCAACTTTTAATTTCATTACAATTTTCTTGAGGACGACTTTTATCACTGATTATCATTATTTCTTTAATTTATATTAAATTACTAAATAAAAATTTGACCATGGATTATGGTGTATGTAACTTAACATCAGTACCTATACGTAAAGAAGAATCAGATAAATCTGAAATGGTAACCCAATTATTATTTGGTGAGACCTTTCAAATAAATTTAATTCTAGGCAAATGGTCACAAATTATTATTGATGATGATAAATATACCGGGTGGATTGATAATAAGCAGTACCAACTTATCAGTGCAATAGTCTATAACAACTTAAAAAAAAGAGTTCCGCTTTTTGTTTCAGATACATTACTACCAATTACCGAAAAAAACAACTGTACATTTTCTATATTCAGAGGTAGTACAATTTACAATTCATTTGGAAAAAGGTTTATGCTGGGCAGATCGGTTTTTAGATCTGGACGTTCTACAGCTACACCATTACCCTTTGAAAAGAAGAATAAATTTATTCAGATCGCTAATCAGTATATAAATACACCATATTTATGGGGTGGACGCTCACCTTTTGGCATTGATTGTTCTGGATTAGTACAAATTTCGGCAAAAGGGGCAGGTTTATTATTGCCTCGAGATGCAAATCAACAAGTACAAATTGGGAAAACGATAAATTTAATATCAGAAGCGCAACCTGGAGATCTTGCATTTTTCGATAATCAGGAAGGAAAAATTACGCATGTTGGGATAATTTTAGATAACGCTAAAATCATCCATGCATCGGGCAAAGTTAGAATCGATACCATTGACCATCAGGGTATTTTTAATTCACAAATAAGAAAATACACGCATGAACTTCGTATTATTAAAAGAATTTTCAACTAATTTATAAATCTCTTTTTTAAATAATTAACCTGATGAAATAAATAAAATTCCTATATTTACTGACAGTCAAAACTTGAAAACTTTACACTATTTTAATTTGAAAAAACTTTTCATTTCAAAAAAGGATCGTACTTTTGCACAATAAATAAGATATTTTTTTATAAATTTAATTCAAGGCCCCCTAAATTTAACATGCTAAATTAAAAAAATATTAAAAAAACCATTGCATAACCCAAAATCAAATAATTGTCTAAACCTTAATCCTTAATTTATGAAACTAAAAATTTTTACACTTTTATTGGCATCCATGCTGACAAGTGTAATGTTATTTGCCCAAGTTACCACTTCCGGACTTAGTGGTAAAGTTGTGGGAAAAGATAACTTAACACTCCCCGGCGCAACCGTAGTGGCAATACATGTACCTACGGGCACCAAATATGTTACTGTTTCTAATGTAAATGGACAGTTCTCTATACAAGGGATGAGATCAGGTGGTCCGTATACTGTAAACATTTCATTTGTAGGATATAGCACATCTTCCTACAGAGACATTACGTTATCACTTGGCGATATGTTCAACTTAAATGCTACGCTTTCTGAAAGCGCAACAAGTATCGCCGAGGTTTTAATTGTTGGCTCTAAGTCTTCTTTTAGATCACTCAAAACCGGTGCTGTTTCAAACATCACAACGGCTCAAATGAAGACTATTCCGAGTTTGACCAGATCCTTAGGTGATTATACAAAACTATCTCCGTTTTCTAATGGATCAGGCTCTTATTTAGGAAAAGATGCTTATACATCAAACATTACCATTAATGGTGCAAACTTCAATAATAATTTTGGATTATCAAGTAGTACTTTACCTGGTGCTTCAGGAGAGCCAATTTCGATGGAGGCTATTGAAGAAATTCAAGTATCTGTAGCACCTTTCGATGTTAGGCAGAGTAACTTTACCGGTGCAGGTATCAATGCTATCACTAAAAGTGGAACAAATCAATTTAAAGGTTCGGCTTATAGTTTCTTCCGTAATCAGGATTATAATGGAAGATTCGGTCGTGACTCTGCCAATGGTAATAAAAGAAGATATGCTATATCACCGTCAACCTATAAATCTTCTGGTTTTACAGTTGGAGGACCTATCATTAAAAATAAACTTTTCTTCTTTATAAATGCTGAAACTGAGCGTACATTATCTCCAGGTAATACATTATTAGCAATGGCAAGTGGTAGAAATGCTGCTGATCCTAATGTAAACGCCAATGTTAGTGCAACTGACCTAACCACATTTTCGAATTTACTTAAATCAAAATATGGTTATGAAACAGGCCCTTATGAAAATTGGGGTGGTGATCAAGCCAAAAATGATAAAATATTGGCTAGATTAGATTGGAATATAAATAAAAATAATAAGTTCTCAGTATTTTATAATTATTCAACCAGTTCTGTTCCAAGCCGTCCAAGTAGTAGTGGTGACGTAACACCAAGTATTTCTGGTGGTCGTAGTATTAAAAGTGGTGGAATATCTTATGAAAACTCACAATATTTCACTTCAAGTACCTTACATTCTATAACGGCTGAATTGAATAGTGTATTTACTCAGAATCTTAGTAATAAATTATTATTTGCTTATACGAAATATAGTCAGCCTCGTACTTCCCCAAGTTCAGTCTTCCCCATGATTGATATCATGGATGGAACTGCAAATAAAGGAAATGTAAGAATGACAGCCGGGTATGAATTATTCTCATACTTAAACAATGTAGATAATAACACTACCATTATCACCGACAATCTTACCTATCTTTTAGGGAAACACTCACTTACCTTTGGTATATCAATGGAGCATCAATATTTTGCCAATAGTTATTTACGCCAGGGAACATCTTATTATAGGTTTAGAGACTTAACAGCTTTTACCAATTTCACAAATGGCGTGGGTGTTGGAAAAGCTTTTAGTGCAGATTATGACCCTATTGGATTTGCTTATACCTATCCAATAAATGGATATACTAATCCAGCCGCCGAATTATCTTTCCGTCAGTGGTCAACCTATTTACAAGATGAATGGAAAGCAACTGAAAATTTCAAAGTTACAGGCGGTATACGGTTTGATCTTCCACAATATTTGAGTGGAGCTGTAAATAATCCAGCTGTAAGTGCGTATTCTTTTAGAAACGGAGAAACAGTTGATTTGAGTTCCTGGCCAAAAGCAAAAATCTTATGGTCTCCCCGTTTAGGTTTCAACTGGGATGTTAAGGGTAATAAATCATTAACAGTTCGTGGTGGAACAGGTATCTTTACAGGCCGTATTCCTTTTGTTTGGTTTACAAATCAACCAACAAACAGTGGAATGCTCCAATATCAATTGGCTATTAGTAGTGGTACAGCAGCTGCAAATTCTCAGTTGGCTCGCTTACCTTTATATGCCGACCCAACTAAACTTTTACAAGACGCATCTATATCTGACATTTTCCCAAAACAAAATGTAGTGGGTGGGAAAATTGCAGGGATTGATAAAAACTTCAAATTACCTCAAGTATGGCGTACCAGTATAGGTGTTGATGTTAAATTCATGGATATGTTATTAAGTCTTGATGCAATCTATTCAAAAGATATAAATTCGATTTATTTTGATAACATTAACTGGAATGCTGCACCAAATACTGTAACTTTAGGAAGTACAACAATCCCATATTATTCTTCAGCTACCAGATATATTACATCCCCTTATCAAAATGTTGTTATCATGCGTAACACCAATAAGGGACAAGGATATACACTTGCTGCCAAATTGGATTTACCAAGAATTGCAGGATTTTCCGGTACAATATCTTATTCTAAAACATGGGGAGAAGAGGTAACAAATAAATCAGGATCTGATCCTTTCTCGGCATGGCAATATAGACTTATGTCTGGTGATCCAAATGCTCAATCACTTGGTTTAACTGCTTATAATACGCCTAACCGTGTAGTAGTATCTCTAAATTATGCGTTAAAGTATAATAAGTTTGAAACAGATGCTTCCTTATTCTATACTGGAAATAGCGGATATGCATACTCTTATTACTTTGGTGGCGATGCCAACGGTGACGGTACTTCATCAAACGACCTGATGTATATTCCAAAAGCACAATCTGAATTTATCTGGGCTACACAAGCAGATGCTGATGCATATTTTGCTTTTGCAAAACAAGACAAATACTTGTCTAAACATGCTGGTGAAATTGCAAAACGTAATGCCGCTTACGAACCATGGTACAGCAGATTTGATTTAAGAATTACACAAGATTTTAATATGCAATTTGGAAAGAATAATAACAAATTACAATTCCTTGCAGATTTTATTAACTTCGGCAACCTTCTTAATCATAACTGGGGACTTAATAAAAGCTTAGCATCATCAGCTAATGCTCCTATTATCGTTAGTGGACGTGATGCTGCAACTGGATTGTTAAAAGTATCGATGAGAAAAGTTGGTACTAGTTATATGACCAGTACTTTCCAGGATCCTTCAACAATAAGTGGACTATGGGGGATACAAATAGGATTTAGATATAATTTCAACTAAACGGAAGTTATAATTTCATAAAAAAAGAGGCTGCCTTAAAAAAGCAGCCTCTTTTTTTCATGAAAAAAAAATAAATTTAAATAAACTTCTTTTGATAAGCTTCAAACCTTAAATAATGGTCGACCAATACCAAGGCTGCCATAGCTTCCACAATAGGAACAGCACGAGGAACAACACAAACGTCATGCCGGCCACCAGGATGAATCGTCACTTCATTACCTTCTTTGTCAACAGTTGTTTGTTCGCGCATAATAGTTGCTACAGGTTTAAAAGCAGTTCTAAAATAAATATCCTGACCACTAGAAATACCGCCTAAAATACCACCAGCTCTATTTGTTTCGAAAAGTACTTTCCCTGGATTTTCTGGATCAGGACGAAAAACATCATTATGCTGAGAGCCTTTTATTGCACTTCCCGCAAATCCTGAACCATACTCAAACCCTTTCACTGCATTAATACTCAACATGCCCTTTGCAAAATCGGCTTGTAATCTATCAAAAACAGGCTCTCCCCATCCTGTAGGAACACCTTTAATCACACAGCTAATGATACCTCCTAAGCTATCTCCTTCAACTTGTGCTAACTTAATTTCATCAACCATTTTTGCAGCCACTTCATGATCCGGACAACGAATCTCATTTTCTTCAGTCAAAGACAGATCAAGAGCTGTATACTCTTTTTGAATAGCTACCGTACCTATTTGCGACACGTAAGCTGTTATCGAGACCCCCAGCTGCTCCAATATCATTTTAGCAATAGCGCCACCTGCTACACGTGCTAATGTTTCACGAGCCGAAGAACGTCCACCTCCCCTATGATCTCTTATACCATATTTTTCGTTATAGGTATAATCAGCATGCGAAGGTCGAAATACTTTACTCAGTTCATTATAATCATTCGACCGTTGATCCGCATTCATAACCGCAAAAGCAATAGGAGTACCAGTAGACAATCCTTCAAAAACACCTGATAAAATCTCAATTCTATCTTTCTCATCACGCGGAGTTACCAATTTTGATTGACCAGGTCTCCTTCTATTTAGCTCTTTTTGAATTAAATCAACTTCAATTTTAATACCGGGAGGACATCCATCCACTATTCCACCCAATCCTTTTCCATGTGACTCTCCAAAAGTAGTCAGTGTAAAAAACTTACCAAAAGTATTTCCTGCCATCGTAACAAAATATATAATTCAAAAATAGTTGATAATCCGTTTTATTAACAAGCATATTATTCAAGCAATAGTCAACCACATCCAATATAAGATACGCTTTTCTATGCTTAGAAAAACAAGAATACGCCCAAATCATCACTTGTACCTAAATGATAACCAAAATTAGATTTAATTGTTATAAAATCACAATAATCTTTTCGTAAAATCCATATATTTCAATTTATCAATAGATTAACAAGTAGTTAATTGTTACGATTTTTCTTGTTTTTATCTCATTTTTTTTGTACTTTTAATACAGATGATAACGACAAGAGTAATGCAAAATCATCTGTTTAAACATGAACACTGGAACCTTCCATGATAAAACTAAATTTAATACGATGGAGCCTTCCAGATGTATTATGCAATTAAAAGGCAATGAATTGCCTTAGCGATCCCGGCCTTTGTTCGGGTAACAACAAAAAGAAAGCGGCTGAACTTGATCGTTTCAGCCGCTTTTATTTTGTCATATATTGTTAATTATCATTATGCATTTCTGAGAATCTTAATCTTATCTTCGATTCCTTTCAATTCTTCTTTAGCCTTTTCAATCTTCTTTTCGAATTCAGCTTTATACATATTCGAATTTTTAGAGTTGGCGAAGAAACCAATATTATTTTCCCAAATTTTGATATCTTCCTGAAGCTTAGCCATCTTATTTTGGAGGAAGAGCCTTTCGCGACTAATAATCTTATTAGCTTCAGGTTGATCCTTCATTGATTCAAACTTCTGCTTATAATTAGACGAAGAAACTTCCTGAGAATTCATTTTTAATGTATCAAAATGCTTGTTTACGGCACTTCTGAAATCATTTTGAAGCTTATCTTTATCCTTGATGGGAACATGTCCAATTTCAAGCCACTGACGTTGATAGTCCTTTAACATCTCAATATTTGCATTCCTATCTTCTCCCAATACAAGCTCTTGAACCTGTTTCAACAGAGAAAGTTTCAAGGCTAAATTTTCATCTTCCGCGTGATGAATATGTTTGAAGAATTCCGACTTTAAGTTAAAGAATTCATCACATGCAGCTCTAAAGCGTTTCCAAATCTTATCACTTTGCTTACGAGGTACAGGACCAATGTTTTTCCACTCTTTTTGCAGACGGATCAATTCTTTAGTAGTAGCAGACCAGTCATTACTTGTCTTAAGTGATTCGGCCTGGACACAAAGATTAAGTTTTAAATTATAATTATTAAGTTGTTGCTCTTTTAATTTGGTAAAGAAATCTTTCTTAGTAGCAAAGAATGCATCCAAATACCCTTTAAAACGAGTCCACACTTCATCATTTACTTTACGGGGAGCAGGACCAACACTCTTCCAAACTTTTAATAGTTCGTTAAGTTGATCCGTAATATCCTGCCATTGTTTAACAGAATCAACATTACCACCAATCATTTTCTCTGCACTTTCACAAAGAGCAACTTTAGCGGCATAGTTATTATTCTGTTCTTCCTGCATTCCAGTATAATATTCGCGCCTGCGATCATTAATCTGATCAGAAGCAGCTTTAAAACGCTCCCATACCTCATCTTTTTTATCCAAAGGTACCGGACCAATCTCTTTCCACTCTTCGTGTAATTGTTGCAGTTTCTTAAAAGAATCGGCCAACGTGAAGTTCACTAATAAATCTTCTGCCTTTTCGCAGATAGAAACCTTAGCCTCCAGGTTTTTTCTCAGATCAAGATCTTTTAATTCTTTAATGATACGAATCTTATCATAGAACTTCTCAACCAAAAAATGATAGTTATTCCAAAGAGCAGTCACCTCATTCTTTGGAACCATCCCAATATTCTTCCATGAATCCTGAAGCGCCTTAAATTCATCATTAATTTTCTTAAGTGGCTCCTCTGAATCAATTAAAGTACGGAGGTTTTCAAGTATTTGATTTTTAAAGGCAAGGTTATTCGTTTTAGCTTTTTCTTGTTCTTCATTAAAACGAGCTTTTGTCTGTTTAAATTTCTCAAAAGCCATTCTAAAACGTACCTCAAAAACATCATCGATAGGTGCATAAGCCTCAGCTTCACCACCCTCAGCCGTATATTTTTTAAATGCCTCTTCTTTATGGATTTTATTCAGTTTTTCAAATTCAATCCTGATATTCGCAACTTTTTTCTTTATCAGGGCAATGTCATTTTCGGAAACAGCCTTTTCAAGCAATTCAACCAACTGTTCGCGATTAAACGATTCATAATCTGGTTCAGAATCATCAATTTCCTCATCATCTTCTTCTTCATCTTCAACAGCAGATCCTAGATCTATCGCTAGAAGTTCTTGATGAATTTGTGTATGAGCATCTTCTTCGCTTGCAATTGCAGTCTGTACTGGAACAGCTTCAACTACAGGTTCTGATGGTTCTATATCGATAATGGGTTCTGTTTCAGTAATGGACTCTGTAACAACTACAGGCTCAGTTTCAATAACAGCTTCGGTAGCAACTTCTGCTACAACATTATCAGCATTTTCGTTTAATAAAGCATCCTGATTTTCTTCAGGCAGATTGGTTTCTTCGTTATTAGTAGCTTCCATTTCGGATGCAGCATTCTCCTCCTGTACTTTGATTTCTTCAGAATCAGGATTCAGATTAAGACGTTCCTTGTTTTCCATTGCTCGTTGATTTAGATTCCTTTATTGGAGTGAAATTTAGTTTTTCAAAACATAAATCAGACCCCATTACTTGGTTGGTGTATTTGATTAACCTGTCGTTCTTTTTAATTGTTTTATAATTAATCTAAAGGCAAAATTAGAAATAATTTCGAACCCCCAAAATTTTTATCCATATTATTTAAATACCTTGTATTACAATTCATTAAAAATTAACAGCTGGCGTGTATAATAAAAAAAATTAATCACCAGTTCTCAATAAAAAAATATGTTATTTCACTGTAATTCAATCACTAATTTAAAAGTACCCTTTTTGAGTTTCAATAAAATTCAAAAACTTCACTTTATTTAATCCAACGCTCGCCTGTTAAAAATCACATAACCGATTGTAAAAACAAAAGAAAAACGGTCTTGATTTCGATCAAACCAGTTTAAACTTAGTGTAGCCGGACCAATAGGGCCATGAAAAACTATCGCAGTTGTTGCCATAAAATTAGGCTTTTTTATTTTAGAATCATACACTGCTTTAAAATCTGTTTGCTTTACAATTTCTTGTAATGGTTGAAATGCATAACCTTCGACCCTATAGTCAAAAGATTTCGAAATAACATATACATTTTTCAAACCTACAGCAACAAAATTATTCGCTCTAAACTCGGGCATAAAAACAGTTTGAGCATATGGAAACGGAGCAAAAGCTCTGGCAGATAACATACTAGAAGTATAGTTTGAAAAGAGTCTTTTGGTCGATAAAAAAGTTTCTACATATGATCCAAGCCGCAATTTTCCTAAAACTTTAAAATAATTATCCCACTCTAATCTGAACTGAAACCAGTCATGGTTTTCAGAGGTCTTAACATCTTGCAGCGAAGTAGTTCCTGGTTCATTTGTTTCCTTTCCAGTTACATATCTGATATCAGTAAAAAAACGTGCGCCTTGATTCGCAAACTGTTTATCATTCAATGTGTTAGCTTCATAACTAATATTTGGCGTAAAGAAATTAAAATAGGTCTTATCTGCAACATCATTTCTATTAAATTCATTGGTTTGATAATAATCATCGCGAGATTTAGCAGTTGCCAATCCAAATTCAAATTTAGCTTTTCGTCCAGCTGGCCACCCAAAATTAACCTCAGAGTGATTTTCATTTTGAATTAAATATGAGGGTGTTTTATCTTCAAAAAAATAGGTAGAGGTTTTAAAGAAATCCCATTGATTAAAACACAATGATGCGTCAATATAATAGGGATGTGTTGATGGAAAATCCCATCGTGCACCAATTTCAGCTGAACTATAGAATTTACCAATGTATATATTAGCTCTGTAAACCAATGCAGATTTACCTAAACGGTTATATCGTAACCCCAAAAAGGCTTCATTTATCGGACTCGATGAAATTGTACCACCAAACTGAACATTTATATTATTCTCTTTCTCAACATTTAAATATAAATCATACCAGCTTCGCTCAGGGTTATACTTTAGAGTTGGAAAAATAGATGCAATCTGACTATCGCCTAATAATTTAAAGTAGTTTGACTTAACCACGTTAAGTGGCGCTGAAGTCCCCGTATGAAACAGATGCCACCGAACATATTCAGCCTGATTGTTATTTAATCCATTCACATAAATACTACCTATCTGCAGTTCTGGCACTCTATCTTTAAATTCTTTTCTTTTTGCAGCTAGTTCCGCAAGGCTAAATCGGGTAGTTACAAACTTTCTTATCTGCGGTATCATCCGTTGAGCAGCAACATAGCCACTATCTATAAACTCTTGTGTGTGCGAAAAATCAATAACATTTACAGATCTCAATTTAGGTTCAATCAATACCCCATTATCACAAGGAACATCATATTTTGATTCCACCGTCAACATACTTTGAAGTTGGGATACAAGATCATTGATTTTCGGAGGATCATAATTACTTGCAACCTTACTTCCGATAATGATATCAGGATAAAAATCGTTTAACATTACATCGGTTGGGAAATTATTCAACATTCCCCCATCAAACATTAGCTTCCCTTCAATAGTGATGGGTTTAAAATAGAAAGGAAATGTCATCGAAGCACGAATAGCCTTTCCTAAATCACCCGTTCTTAAAACTGCCTGTTGTTTGTTTGCGATATCAGAGGCAACGCACCTAAAAGGAATCATTAATTTATCAAAGCTACCTCTTGAAGCTGCTGTAGCACCTGCAAAAAGTTTCAGAAAAGCAAAATCCATTTGGTTAGGTGATATCAAATTCGTTGGTATAATGTTGGAGGTAAAAACGGAATCATAATTAAAACGTAAATTAATCCATGAAGCATTAGGATCCTGTTTCTTAAAATAATAGGTATTTTCCTCACCAAATTCTCCGGATACCCAGTAGCTAAAATCCTTAGATTTAAGAATCGCCTCCATTTCATCTGTCGTATACCCCGAAGCATAAAGCCCGCCTATGATAGCCCCCATCGAAGTACCAGCAATATAGTCGATAGGAATTCCATTTGCTTCGAGGGCTCTAATAACTCCGATATGAGCAACTCCTTTGGCTCCTCCTCCACTCAAAACCAATCCAACTCTTTGTTGTGCATTTACCTGAAATGACAAAAGAAATAACAAAAGAAAACCCAAGCTAATTAATCGAACTCGCATTGTATATTAGATAGTTAATAGTTCTAAAAAACTTCTTTTTTTCTCATCTCAAAGATACATCTGTTTTACAATAATTATTTTATAATGTAAAACAATCTCACATAGCTTCTATCTATGTTAACGCAACCAAGGTGCATTTATTTTGTATTTCGATATCGTTTTCCAAATGTATCAAAGACAGAAGTTCGCATATTATCTCTAAAGATACCATGGTTTATCGTTTTAACTTCTTCAATAGTATAAAAGGCATTGGGATTGCAACAATTGATAACAGAAACAAAATGATGTAAGTCTATTCTTTTAATAATTGAAATAACAATCTTAACATTCCCCTTACTTCCTTCAGCATCAATGGTGGTAATACCAAAGTTTTGTTCTCTTAATTTATTTATTAACTGCGTTGTATCAGTATTGGGGATAATTCTGACAAGCACATTACCAATCGAAATATGCTCTTCAAGAGTCATTCCTATAAAATTCCCCATTGCAAAACCCGAACCATATGCCAGATAGCAAAAAACATTATCCAGATGTTTCATGATCTGACTAACTGCAATAAGCCAGATTGTGACCTCAAAGAAGCCAAGCATTGGTGCAATATATTTGTAGCCCTTCGACAAAAAAATCAATCTAAGTGTACCAAAACTTTGATCGGCTATACGTGAAAGAAAAATTAAAATTGGTAAAATAACCCAGGTGAATATATCTGAGTTACTATCAAATAATGAGTTAAGCATCATACTTCATGAATGGGAATGAACTGCAAAATTAAGTATTTAATACTACCTTTGTACTAAATTAATCTGAACACAAAAGTATAATCTATAACTAAATGATTGTTGTAACTGGCGCTGCAGGCTTCATTGGAAGCTGTTTGGTACGCAAACTTCAGGACAAAGGACTTCAAAACATTGTGATTGTTGATGAATTTACAAATCCGGAAAAATTAAAAAATCTGGAAGGAAAATCTAATCTTCATAAAGTTAACCGCAACGAGTTTATCGCTTGGCTGCAAACCAACCATCAACTGGTTGACTTTGTTTTTCATATTGGAGCCCGCACCGACACTACTGAGTTTGATGTCAATATTTTTGATAAATTAAATCTCAATTATACTAAATCTGTTTGGAAAGTTTGTACAGAATATTCCATACCTATGGTTTATGCTTCATCAGCTGCTACTTATGGTCTTGGCGAATATGGATACATTGACGACCATACTATTGTTGAAAAGCTGAAACCCCTAAATCCATATGGAGAATCGAAAAACAACTTTGATAAATGGGCTCTCAAACAAGATAAACAGCCTCCTTTCTGGGCCGGAATGAAATTTTTCAATGTATACGGTCCTAATGAATACCACAAGGCACGTATGGCATCAGTTATCTTCCATTCGTTCCGACAAATTAATGAAACAGGGAAAGTAAAGCTATTCAAATCACACCGTCCTGATTTCGAAGATGGAATGCAATTGCGCGACTTTGTTTATGTTAAAGATGTAGTGAATGTATTGTATTTCATGATGGTCAATAAACCTGAAAGTGGGCTTTACAACCTTGGAACAGGCAAAGCACGTGCGTTTCTGCATCTGGCTCAGGCTACTTTTGCTGCACTCAATATTCCCGAAAACATTGAGTTTATTGATACCCCAATCGACATAAGAGATAAATATCAATACTTCACTGAAGCTGATATGACTAAACTAATCCAGGCTGGGTATACTACACCATTTTCATCATTGGAAGAAGGAGTAAAAGATTATGTTCAGCAATATCTATCAAAAAGAGACTATTACTAAACATTTTTAACTAACTTCATCGCTTAAAAGAAAAAATATTTTACATGTTCATTAAACGTTTTGATATTATTCCGATCTAAATATCATATTAAACCTTTAACCCAAAATCAAACATGAAAAAATTAGCGATTACATTAGTTGCCCTCTTTCTTTTAGTAGGAAGTGTTGTTAATGCTCAACAAAGAGTTCAAAGAACGCCTGAAGAACGTGCAAAGATGCAAACCGAAGCAATGCAGAAGGGGCTAGCTCTAACTGATGATCAGGTAAAGAAAGTTTTAGATATCAATCTTGTTGCAGCAAGAAAAATGGATTCTATTCGTACAGCTGCTGCTGGCGATCGTGATGCTATGATGGCTGCTATGAAACCATTAAATGACCTTCGTGATGCTAAATTAAAAACTGTTCTTACTAAAGAACAAGCTGAGAAATACGAAGCCAATAAAGCTGAATACTCAGGTCGCAGACCTCGTCCAGAAGGACAACCTACGAATTAACAATATTTATTGAATTCATTAAAGAGACCACCGTCATTAGATAGTGGTCTTTTTTTATAATCTATTTTTAGAAAAATTCCCTTCTGAAAATGGTAGATACGCATTCAATGAATATCTGATCATGATAGGATACTTTACATCCAATAAAAAAATCAACCTTCTTATTTTCAATTTTGATTCTAATCAAAGCCTAATATAGCATTAGGAGTTGATTAGGGTTAGATTAGGATATGATTAGGGTCAGATTAGGATTACC
The DNA here is from genome assembly GCA_013390605.1 of Bacteroidota bacterium. Classification (GTDB taxonomy): domain Bacteria; phylum Bacteroidota; class Bacteroidia; order Bacteroidales; family Cfx3-03; genus Cfx3-03. The sequence continues at coordinate 2,259,707 of JACAUB010000001.1, forward strand.
CCGAAATTACACGTTGATTATCTGACAATTATCGATATGTCACGTCCTAAATAAAGTTGACTATTTTCTTTTTATAATCCTGATAAAAGTTTACTAATGTAACTTTAGTCGGGTAATGAAGAGCCAGAAGATAAGTTCTGCTAATACAAAAATAAGCATTTTCATGGTTGTTTTGCAATATGTCCCGGCGATATTTTCCTGTGTCATTTCCAGCATCGATTTAACTCCCCGCTCATCAGATGCGTTTGTGAAGGTGTTAACATTTCAATACTGGAATGTGGACGTTCGTTATTATAGATACCTACAATAGACATTCACTAAGGCCTTTCAAAGTTTAGCTCCAACAGGTCTATTAATTCATATTTCAGAACTGGATATTGCAATGAATCCCTCTAACAACCCGCAATATTTTTTTCGCCCGAATTAGAAAAAAACAGTTTGATAAATATGCATTTATTGCAAGTCACTATAAAAAGATGATTCCAATAAACCAACAATATGGTATAACCAACTGGAATGTCAGCGATGCAGATAGTTGGTTAGTAGTATGGTCAAAAAATAACGATTGGCTAGTATTATTTGGTAAGAACTACCAAAAGAAGGCCTGTTATTACAGTATAGAGATATGCTAAAAAAATCAGTTCCTATCAATAAAATCGACTATCTTCCATTATTGTTTTATTTGATGCGCTGACAAGACATTGGCTAATGATTGTGTAATTTTTAGATTCTCCAATTTGTCTTCCATCCATAACCATTGTCCGGCTGGATTTACTTCAAGAAAAACATATTCATTATTAGGTGTAACAATAAAGTCGTAGGCTCCAAAGACGAGGCCAAAAGCCTGATGTAAAGCCAATAAACGATGTTTAAATGAATCATCCAAATCTATTAGCTCATAAGACGCTCCGTTTTGGTCTTTTCGCCAATCTATGGTTGTATTTGCCTCAGCCTGGGAATCGATTTTAACTGCAAAAATCTCATGATCTACAATTGTTATTCTTAGCTCATAAGCTTTCTGAATATATTCCTGAAAGATACCCGGAGCAACTGAAATATGTGCAGACCTTTTCTTAAGCTCTGTTACTTTTATTTTATTAGCATATAACACCTCATCGGGTGGAATGATTAAATAACCCAGTGGCTTGTAAATAATATACTCCTCCTCTTTAAAAAATAAAAAAAGCTCGACCGGATTGTTCGTAATGCATGTCTTAGGAATAGAAAAGCCTAACTTTGATGCTGTAATGAGTTGATTTGGTTTATTTCTAACCTCTTTATCAATGCTGCGTTGATTGATCCAGAATTTATCAGCTAAAAAATTAGACAGGGGTTCTAGCATAAAAAGCCACTCACGCAATATAAATTGAGCTGTTTCAGCCTCTTTTAGATCAAATGAATTACTGGAAAGTTTGGGTTTTATGCGCCACCATATTGCTCCTATTTCATTTGCTGAATATTCTTTATTTTCTTTAAAAAAAGAGACAAGAAAAGGCGAAAAGGTAAATTTAATACATTCAACCGCATTGTGTGGGTTAATAAAAATAACCTGTTCAGGGTCAGTCAACAAATTACAAACACTGCTTATATGTATATCGCTAGAATCTCCAACTATTAAGATCATAAGTATAATGAGAAAGAGGTTACTACAGGTTATTTATAATGATTTGATTGTAATATTTCCAGATAACTAACAAAATGAGGATGTTTCTTATTTTGAAACATCCTCATTTTATTTTATTAGATATCCGCATCAATATCTACTCCTTGTGGACTATTGGTAGAAGTATCTTTATCCTTTTTAATATTAGAAACACTAGCATTACAGCTACATTCAGTTAAGGTTGCACCTAATGGTTTAACCTTACTTTCTGATTTCGGCTCCACTTTAATCTTCTTTTCAGTATTCATATTGATTGTTTTTATGGTTTAACAATAATGTTTTCAGTGACTTATCAATTTATTTCAATAAAACCAATAAATAAGAACAATATTTTATATCATACGCATTTTCAAGTTACGTCTTTTCTGTAAAGCCTTTATTTGCATTGTAAACCAATAAATTAAAAAATATAAATACAAATATAAAAAAATTAAAGAATACAAATAAATATGATTCAGGATAAAACAACTTAGTAAAGAAAAAAAACAATAATTCTATTTTAAGATTAATGTGAAAGTTAGTTTAACAGTAGCACCGCCATAATTATTATTCATCACTTCAATTCTTCCCTGATGCGTATCCATAATAAGTTTAACCAACGCTAGATCAAGACCCAGATTTTGATCTGTATGATGCTTACCTGAAGAGAATAAAGTAAAAAGATTATCCAAAGATTCAGTGGAAAAGCCACAACCATGATCAATAAAAGTATAATCGATTTGTTCTTCGGTTCGATTGATCAACAATGAAATTTCGCCATCTTTTGATGAATATTTTATCGCATTATCGAGGATACTTTCAAAACAAATCTCCAACAGATTTTCATTTCCGAGTATTATACCATAGTCCTGTAAAACAGGGAAATTTAATTGAATATTTTTAGCCAATAACTGATCCGCTAACTTTTCTTTCACAGAATCAACTAATCTATTAACTGGAATTTCTTCATTAATGACAGTCAAGGTATTGGTTCGTAGTTCTGTAATAAGCAAGCTGATTTTTGAAAATCGTTCTAAACGAAGAGCCGAAGTTTCTAGATATTTTATCATATCAAATAGTTCGGACGATTTTAATTCTTCAATCAATATATTGGTAAAACCAATTATTCCATTAAGCGGCGTATTGATTTCGTGACTGATAATACGAAGAAAATCAACTTTGGCATCATCCAATTCAGCCAGATGTTTATTCGCTTCTTCAAGTTGTAAATAAGCTTGCTGTAATTTAACGGTCTGCTCTTTAAGTTGAGAATTAGCTTGTTGTAAAGCAAGTGTCCGCTCTTCTACACGCTCTTCTAACCAAACATTCACTTTTTTAAGCTGATCTTTATTGTATTTGAGTTCCAGATGCGTCTTTACCCTTGATAAAAGCTCTTTAGCATTAAACGGTTTGGTGATATAATCTTGAGCACCTATATCAAATCCCTGAAGAATAGAATTAATACCATCCATTGCAGTTAGAAAGATGACAGGAATCTCCTTTAAATTTTCAATGGCACGCATTGCTTTACAGGTATCAAAACCATTCATTACAGGCATATCAACATCTAATAAAACAAGATCATAGTCATTCGATTTTAACAAAAGATTCATTGCCTGCCGTCCATCCATAGCAAAACCAACATTATAATTAGCATCACGTAGCATACTTCCGATAACTTGAATGTTTTTCGTATTATCATCAACTGCCAGAATTTTAAATATTTTATCCTCTTGCATCATATCTTATTATTTGTTGAATGCTTTAACTGGAGAATGATATCAGGGAAATGACTTAGGGTATCCATAAGTTTATCAATTTCAAATTGGTCGGCAAACATACAGATATCAGTACCATAATTTATTAGAATGGAGAATGATTCATCTTGCCCAAAAGCAAGTAACTCTTTTCCAAATTTTTCGATATTATTGATTTCTTGTCTTTCAAATATTTCATTAAATTGAGGAACAAAATCTTGTTCAAGTTTGCTAATAATAATAGGTAGTTTTGTCTGTTCTTGTATTAAATTTCCAGGTAGAAAATCAGTTTCGTTGTCAAAATCCGGTTGTCCATTCTCTACATCTTGAAAAGAAAGATATTTTTTTAAAAGCGCTATTAACTTCGATGTGTCAATAGGTTTCATCATAAAGCCATCAAATTCATCCAGGCTAAACTGGTTTCTCATGATTATTTTCGATGACGCAGAGATTGCAATAATGGGAATATCTTTGGTTACAGATTGTTTTTTAAGAATTGTAGTTGCCTCATATCCATTCATCTCAGGCATCCTAAGATCCATTAGAATCAGACTGGGAATATATTTTGTAGCCATTTCTACAGCCTCTAATCCATTTTTTGCTTCAAGAATAGTTAGTGGCGAGTTATCGAGAAGATCTATAAGAAGTTTTCTATTCTCTTTATTATCATCGACTATTAAAACCGTAGCATGATCAAATTTAATCGATGTAGGATCAAATGGTTCTATTTTGGAAGCCACTGAAGACAATTCGGATATAATCACATCGGGAATTGTAACAGTAAAAACACTACCTTTATTTGGCTCGCTCTTTACTGTTATCGCCCCCCCCATCATTTGTACCATCCTTTGTGTAATAGTAAGACCTAAACCCGTTCCACCAAACTTTCTTTCACGTTGTCCTTCTTGTTGACTAAAAGCCTCGAAGATTACTTCTTGTTGATTTATTGGAATACCAATTCCTGTATCTTCAACTGAAATGATAAGATCGATGAGATTATCACCTTTTATATTTTTATCAAGTGTAAGAATGACACTTCCATTTTCTGTAAACTTAACGGCATTACCAATCAAATTAAAAAGAATCTGACGTAACCGAAGTTCATCGAGCATTAGCGACAGAGGTAATTGCTTCTCATTTTCAACATAAAATGAAATTCCCCTCTCGTTAGCTTTCAATTTAAAAATTTGTTCTATATCATGAATAAGGCGATAAATATCAACAGGTTCGTTGACAATTTCCATTTTACCAGCCTCAATCTTAGATAAATCCAAAATATCATTTATTATCTTTAATAAGTTCTTTCCACTTACACGGATAGAATCGATTTGCGATCGTTGCTTTTCTGTTTTTACAGAAGTAAAAAGAATATCTGAGAAACCTATAATGGCATTTAGGGGCGTTCTGATTTCGTGACTCATATTGGCAAGAAACACGCTCTTAGCAAGATTAGCTGTTTCAGCCTGTTCCTTTGCTACTGCAAGTTCGGCTGACTGAGTGATGAGTAATCTATTGATTCGTGTTAGTTTATTTTTTCTATAAAGAATACTGAAGACAATCACTAAAACTAATACCAAACAGAGTGCAAAAATAAGTGTATATAGTTTCTGTGTTTTATTTTCTTGTTCAAGTCGTATCTTCTCAAGCTCACTTCTATCAATAACCAATGCATGAATTCGATTTGCTACACTTTGACTCTTAAGGCTATCTGAAACTCTCAAAAATATTTTAAGATATTTCAGACTTTCTTTATCGTCACCCGATTTCTCATATAACTGAGAAATTAATTCACTGGATGATTTTATTTTTTCTTCTAAATTCAATTTACAAGCAAGATTATAGCTTTTCATTACATAGTTTAACGCTAATTGTAGATTACTTTTTTTTTCATAACAACAAGCTATTCCATAAAAAATAGCAACCTGAGTTATCTTATTGTCATTTGATGTAACAACCAAGCTCTGATTAAATTTTTTCAATGCTTCTTCTGGTTTATTTAAACCTAAATAAGAAAAACCTATTCCTGATAAAAGTGTAGAAGTTGGTAATTCTTTATTTTTGGTTAACAATGACAAGACTTTATAATAATAATCAAGTGCCTTTTGATGATACTGAAGCACTTGAAAAGTATTAGCAATGTTTGTAAGCGTCTTTATTTGTCCATTGATATCATTGATTTTCTCAAATATTTGTTGAGATTTCACCATGTATTCAAGTGCTTTTCTGGAATTTCCAATACTATTATAAAGGTTTCCAATATTCATAAACAATGTTGCTACACGTAATTTATCACCCGCTGTTTCAAAGAATTTCAACGATCTATAATAATAATCGAGTGCATGAGGATAATCACCAATCGCTAAATAAGCATTTGCAAAACCATTGGAAAGACGAGCAATAGCAAATTGGTTGCCTGTAAATTGAAAACATGAAAATGCTTTAGTATAATATTCTATGGCTTTTTTAAATTCAGACTTTTGTGCAAATAGCTTTCCAGTCAATTGGTAAGTATCCCCTAGCTCATTATTGTCATTTGATTTTTGGAAAGCAAGTATTGCTTGTCGATAATAATTAAATGCCAACTGCAATGAATCAATTTCATAATAGCTACTTCCAATTGCTTTTAGTGTAGAGGCCTCTCCCCATTTATAATTGGCATTTTTACAAAGTATAAGACTTGTTTTTCCATAGATTATAGCAGAATCAGGTTTGTAAACGAGATAAATGTTTACTTTTTTAATGATTGTATTAAGATAAACTGTATCATTTAAATAATTGCTTTTAGATTTTAAGACCACTAGCCTCTGGTTAATTTGATCTACTCTATCTTGCTGAGCAAATATGTGGTTGCAAATAAACAAGAATGCAACAGATATCAACCAATTTTTAATCAGAAAGCATTGTTGATATTTTTTAATTTTGCAGAAAGGGAAAAAGACAGTCCACGCCAAACTAAAGAATCTACTAAAACGAGAGGATGTAATTTTATTCATTGAATTATTTTTTTTATAAAATACACACAACTTGATCCAGAACTATTAAACTCAATATAAATAGATTACACATTAACCACTTGAACAGAAACCTTAATCCATATTTGACTAAAACCTCCCGACTAGCCTAATTATACAAATATAATATAAGAATATCTTTTTTTTACATTCTTCAGATAAAAAAAGGAAAATGAAATTATGTACTTTTCAGAATAGATCTAATTACGCTTTTCAATCAATATAATTCAAAAGAAATTAAAGGGTCTCCCCACTAGTAAAATGCAATTATTGAAAGAAAAATTTATTGTTAAAATCAGTAATCCCCACCCAGTAAAAATCAAGGATTTAAACTGAGTGGGGATTAAAAAATTACAATAGATTTAATTGTGGTTATTGCGGTTCTGAAAGAAGATCACGTATCTGATCAGCCCAAATTTGATATCCTTTGTCTGTTGGATGACAATAGTCTGACATTATCTCCTTTGAAATTGTTCCATCAGATGATACCATTTTTTGAGTAATATCAACATACGTTATCTTCTGCTCATTAGCAAAAGTTGACAACAGTTGGTTTATCTGATTAATCAAGATTCTACGTGGGTGGGTCGGACTCTGTTCACGAGGAAAAACACCCATTATAATAATTTTTGCTTCCGGAACTTTTGATCTTACTCGAATACAGATAGCTCTAATACCTTCAACAATTTCGGGAGCCGTATTCATACGCGCATTTTGAGTTTGGCTGGTATTATTAGTGCCAATATTAATGATTACGATACGAGGATGAAGTCCATCGAGTTCGCCATGATCTAAACGCCAAAGAACATTCTGTGTACGATCCCATCCAAAACCAAGATTAAGTACACGATACGAACCAAATAATGATGCCCAGGCCTTGGGGCCATTAACATGATTTGCTTTAGGTTCTCCGCCCCAAAAATGGGTTATAGAATTTCCGATTAAAACAATTTCAGGATTAATTGAATCTTTTATTCTTAATACATCTGCATGACGTTTCCACCAGTCATAGCTATCATCTTCTAATTTAGTCGTAGGAATAATAGCACTGTTTGCAGGTAGTTCTGTATCAAGCGACTTATCTCCCATTAACTTAGACAGCAGGGGTTCCATGGCTTGTGCCCAGGCTTTGGCTCCTAGAGGGCTAGGATGAAGCCAATCGGGCATCATTGTATGATTGATTGAGCCATCCATATTAAGAAACACATGATTGACATCGCAATAGAAAACATGCTTGTTATCAACAAGTTTAAGGTTAATATCTGAAGCCCTTTCAAGGATGAGGCGGTGGCTGGTTGGATTAGGCCCACCATAACAACCGGGGAAACAACGAAGTAATATTATCTTTGTATCCGGGAGTTTTTGACGTATGAGTTTTACTATCGCTTCTATACCTCCGGCTAATTGTCCGGCAGTATGGCGGGTTGGATAATTTTTCTCATCCACATTATTAGTTCCAATTTCCAATGTAACAACTTTTGGTGATTGACCTTCAAGTTGTCCGTGTTCTATATTCCAAAGAATATTTTCAGTACGATACCCACTAAATCCAAGGTTTATTGCTTTTCGGGGAGCAAAGAACTGGTTCCATACGGGCTGATATTCTGGTTTATCAAAATTATTTGTAATGGAATTACCAATCATTATGAGATCAAACTTCTCTTTGGCTAGTGCCGCAAGTTTCATTTCATGGCGTTTGGTACTATAACCTGCTACTGGAACTGTTGCCGGATTTGGTGCAACATTGTCAACCTTTGATTCACTACGAAGAAAAGCCTTGAGAATAGAAGTCCAGTTCTGTTTAGCTTCTGCCGGATTCTTTGTTATTCCAAATCCATGCCCACCCTCTGGTAAGAGGTGAAAAGAGGAATAACCATCATAACCCTTCCATGTTTTAGTATATTCCTGAGCGCTTCTAATCCAATCCGGATTATCATTGGATGAAATAAGCGTAAACAAATGTCCGGTAGGTTCTGTTGGAGGCATCACACTGGAGAAAACAGTACCCGGAAGGGTTTCATTTAGATATGCCGGATATATCAAGATTAAATCATCCGGTTGTTCATTTTTATTTAAGTTTTTAACCGTTCGAGCAGCAAGATGCCCTCCGGCAGAATAGCCCATTATTCCAAACCTTCCGCCATGTAGGCCTAATAATTTTGGATTAGATTTAATCAGCCGAAATGCTTTTAGGGCATCAGCGAGCGCTAAATTACGTGTATTATTACCAGCTGCGACATGATATTCAAGCAGTGCTACATCAAATCCTTCTGTATTGAGAAATTTTGCTGTATATTCTCCTTCAGCCATAGCCGATAGAATATAATACCCACCTCCTGGAAACAGAAGGATTGTCCCTTTCGTCAATTTTGACTTTGTTCTATAAAAATGCAATAATGGAGCATTAAATTTACGAATCAAGCCATCACTATCTAATTTATTACCTTCGGCTAGTACTTTTAAGTCGAGCGACAAATAATTTGCAGAAAACAGATTATTCTTTTTCGATGTTCTTTGAGAAAAGCCGTCGGTTACTGCTAGCACTAAAAACAGTAAGATCAAATAAAACGACTTAATTTGAAAATTCATTTTTACTCTCATTTGAAATTTGATTAATGAACAAGAACTTAGTTTTTTTTAGTTTCACAAAAGTACTAAGCTGTACTACAAAATAAACACTTTTGAATAAAAATCCTTTTGCTATTCATATACCCAAATTGGATCATGTATAAATTAGCATTTTAGTTGAATCTGTTTATAAAGTAATAGTTAATTTAAAGTAAAGGTGTTTAACTTAGCAATCTCAAATAAGACCAAGGATATTGGAAAAACAGAGGGTTAAATTGTTTACTTTTTTAAAGTGAGGTGATCATAACAAATTATGAATAAATCTAAATATTATTTCAGATTCTCTGGATTTAACCCCATTATACTTCTTCTTTTTCTAAGTATTTTTCCTCATCTCCTTTTTGCTCAAGCTGCAATCCTCCAACCTTGTGGTGATCAACAATCATGGATAGCCCGTTGGACTATTTCATCGATTATTGGCCCCGGATCGATAGGAGATGTTGCCCCTATTATAGCAGATGGGAACAAAGGTTCCTCTGACGATTTTCCTCCTGGGGCACCCTGGACCTTTGATGTTGAATTTGGCATTGTTCGTAATTTTACAGGATTAAAGATATACGCCCCTACTATAGATTTTGCACCACATGCTTATGAAGTATTTGTTAGAGAAAATAATGTATCACCTTTTATATCTGTAAAAAAAGGAGTTCTTACCCCCTTTTCAGCAGGGGCAACAGAACAACTAATCGATTTTGGTGGTAATTACTATAAAGCAAAAAATGTAAGAATTATATTTACAGATGCTTATGATGCCAATGGAGTAGTTATGACAACCACTCCATTGAGAATATACGAGATGAATTTTTTTCAATGTGGTGTAGATCCACTGATTGCAAAACCATTAAAACCATTGGACGCTATATCACCGGCATTATCGTGTGCCGAAGGAGTATCCGGTGATATTCAGGGAGTCATCAATACTTATTATCCAGGACTTTCAGATGCTATTAAAGGAACTACAACCCTGGTTGCAGATATATCTCAAGCCAGAGGAGCTACACATAATTTAATTGCAGGTGATAGGGTTTTAATCATTCAAATGCAAAACACAGTAATTAGTGAAACTAACTCTATGGCTTATGGAGATGGAGTTGATAATGATTTAATTGCATCGGGATGGAAAGATGTACAGAATACCGGAGAGTATGAATTTGCTATCGTTAATACTGTTTCAGGAAACACAATTGAATTAACACAACCCTTACAAAAAAGCTATTCAGCTGATGGTGTTTTTCAGGTAGTTTATAGTCCTGTTTATGATAATGTTATTATTAAAGGATTAATTACGGCTGTTCCCTGGGATGGCTTTAGTGGAGGAATTGTAACCTTTGATGCAAAAACATTAGACCTTAACAATCAAACAATAGATGTTAGTTCTATGGGGTTTAGAAAAGGAAAAATGAATTCAAATTTTGATCAAACGCCAATATCATATTATTGGGCAACATATAGTACGGATAATGATCTTTTTTTTGGTGAGAAAGGCGAAGGTATTGCCGGAGCTCCAAAAGGATCATATCCTGCTTCAAAACGGAAACTTAGTTTCGCAAATTCTTCAGGAAGCGGAGGGTCATATGGAAGAGGGGCCCCAGGCAATGCTGGAGGCGGTGGGAATGACCACAACTCTGGTGGAGGTGGTGGAGCGAATATTGGAAGTGGTGGTCAGGGTGGTGCTTCATATGGTAATACCAAAAGCTCTGGAGATATGACAAACTATTGGAGTAATATTACACCTCCAAAGTTTGATCAAAATGGAAGTGGCTTTTTTCCTAATGGTGGTATGGGTGGAACAGGATCAGGAACACCTGATCCATTTAGAATTTGGCTGGGTGGTGGTGGTGGTGGTGGTCACCAGAATAATAATGCAGCAACCGGAGGAGCCAATGGTGGAGGGATTATATTAATTACCTCACGAATTGTAAAAGGCAGTGGAAACTTATTCGCTAATGGAGAAAATGCAGCTCCAACTTTATTAACAAATGGACTCGAAGGAAATGATGGAGCTGGCGGTGGCGGTGGCGGTGGTACTATTGTTTTTGGGTTTACTGACCAAACCAGTGCGACTATAAACTATTCAGCCATTGGTGGAGCTGGAGGAGACAATACATATAGATATGATCCTCACGGACCTGGAGGAGGAGGTGGTGGTGGGGCCATTATTGTAAGTGCTTATCCTACAAATCTGGCTAATATGAAAATAGACGGGGGACGAAACGGAATTCACCTTGCCACAAGTAGCCCGTGGGGAGCTAATAAAGGACAAAAAGGAGATTACGCTATATCAGATAAATTGTCGGCACTCTTCACTTATCCATGCGACCATGGAGATGCTCCAACTTCTTTTCTTGATGCTGCCCATCAGGTCAAACCTAATTCTCCATTTTTAGGTACTATTGCCGGTGATGCTGAACCCATGGCACTTAATAATCCACCTCATGATAAAGATGCATTAGGAGATGACCTTTCAGGCAATGCAGATGAAGATGGTGTTCAGCAGCCTTTTAATTTAATTTCTACGTCCCAATCTGTATACAAAGTTAATGTAACGGTAACCAATCCTCAAAATCAAAATGTTTTTTTGTGTGGTTGGATAGATTTTAATGGAAATGGGAAATTCGAAGATACAGAGAAAGTTTCGATGAATGGTATAATCTCTGGAAATAAAACCTTGACTTGGAATAACATTCCATCTGATATTACAGGAGGACTTTCATACGCTCGCTTTAGAATCAGTACAGGACAACAAGCACTGCAACAAACAGGTGTTGCACCTGATGGAGAGGTTGAAGATTACACTATTTATATTAATGGAATTCCTCAGGCTGTGCCGGATACTGTTTGTATGCATGAAGGACTCATCGGAGAGTTTCATGTATTAACAAATGATAATTTAAAAAATGATAAACTCGGAACCGTGACTATTTTATTTCCTCCACCATCCCATGGGACTGCAGTGGTTAATGATAACAATACTCCAAATGATAAAACCGACGATTATATCATCTATACCCCAAATCGTGGATTCAAAGGAATAGATAGTTTTTATTACGAGGTCTGCAATAGCGTCGGAGATTGTGCTAAAGCAAAAGTAAACATCACAGTGAAAGACCCCATCACTGTTGACTTTATTCCTCAACCGAATAAAGGGTGCACCCCTCTTACAGTAAATTTCATCAATAAGTCCTCTGATAAAACGGCTCACTTTCAATGGAATTTTGGAGATAGCACTGCATTAAGCCACGAAATAGAACCTGCACACACTTTTATTACTAAAGATACTACAACCATATATACTGTAAAGTTAACCATGAATACAGGTTGCGGCATTATTTCAACGACAAAAAAAATTACTGTATATCCGGTACCCCTCGCTGTAATAAAAGAGAAATCTGATGAGAATAAACCTGAAATAGTTGAATTTAAAGATATATCCACAAGTGTTCGTAGAGTATGGAAACTAAATGGTATAACACTAACGGATACAACGAGAACATTAACACTAACATTTCCAAAAGTAGGAGATAACACCATAGGGTTAACCGTCTTTAATAAAGAAGGTTGTAGTGATGATACAGTTATAACACACCAAACTATATTTAGAGATATTTATGTTCCGAATGCCTTTATGCCTAACAGCTCGGACACACTCATTAATCAATTTAAACCTGTAGGTTACGGATTGCGCGAAGGATCATATTCATTTATGATTTTTGATCTATGGGGTAACCTGATTTGGTCAACTGATAAAGTTAAAAATAAAATGCCTTTAGAGGGATGGGATGGAACAAAGAATGGGAAACCGCTTCCAAACGGTACCTATATCTGGCGCATCAAAGCGGTATTTGAAAATAATAGAGTATGGAAAGGGATGCAGATTTTCAAGAATGGAAACCTCAGTGGAAAATACTATACTGAAGGAACCGTAACTATACTTCGCTAATGGACTGGAAAAGCAAAATACTATTTACTGCTAAAATGAGAAAATATCTTCTGGTTCTACTTCTACTTTTCTCGTTTTATAATAAAACGAGAGCACAAGATGTGACATTTACTCACTTTCTCTATAATCCTATTTATTTTAATCCTGCTGCAGTAGGTATTGATGAAGGATTTCTAACAAGTTTAAACTACCGAAGAGCAATGATGTACCTACCTTCATCTTTCGAAACCTTTGCGGTAGGAGCAGGTCAATCATTACACGATACAGGTATACGGGGACTTGGTGGTGTTGGCTTTTTTATTGTAAAGAATCAAGAAGGAGAAAATAGATTTAATACCATATCAATGGGTATACCTTTTTCAGCAAGGGTGCCTCTCAACGAAAACTTTACGTTACAATTGGGGATAGCTCCGGTTGTTTATCAAAAATATATTGATCCAAATACATTACTATTTGGTGATCAACTTGATAAATTTAATGGTCTGGTTAATTCAATATCACCCTCATATGGTATTGTAACTTCAGATAGAGTAACCTTTTTTGATTTTCACCTTGGAATACTACTCCGTTGGGAGTCTGACCCCTCTGATAATGCAAATGCCCGAAAAGATGCATTTGATCTTGGTCTTTCAGTTCAACATCTTCCCGAACCTAATCAGGCATTCTTTTCGCAACCATCAAAACTTCCTGCAAAATATAATATTATGATGCGGTATAGCTATAGTATGGGCGACAGATTCTTAAAAGATGCACATTTACAACCAGTGTTACTTTATGAAAAGCAGTCGACGCTACAGGACTTTGTTGCAGGACTTAATCTCACCGGTGGCAATTTAAATGTTGGAACCTTTTTCAGAAGGGATCAGAATAAAGCCTTAAAAGTAACAGAGTTGGTATTTATGACAGGTATAAAAATCCCTATAAATAATGAAAAGTTCTCAACCGTCCATATTAATTATAGTTTTGACTATACAATTCCATCTTCTAGTGTAAAAGGGAATACTACGCAAGAAGTTTCTTTAATTTTTAATCTACCATCGCTTCATAGAAGAAGAAGTCCATGCCTACCCTACTTTTAAAACGTAAAAACTATATTAATACTATTTTTTCATCTTCGCCAACATCGATTCTAACAACCTAACTTGTTCTGCATAGTCATATTGTAAGTCTTCATGCATTGTACCCAATACCTTTTTAATCTTTAATGTTTGTCGTTCAAAAACATTATTGAGAGTGGGGTTTTTAAATTTATAAAATTTATTAGAAATGAACTCATTACAGAAATGAATATGCAATTCAACTTCAGTTTGTTTCTGTCCTGAGTACTTTATATATCTATTAGTAATACTAAGAATTTTACGTATACTCTTCTTTGATAGATGCAAAGAAAGAGAACTCGCCTCAATAAAGCTAGCTGATACTGCATCTTTTATATGCTGAATATATTCAAGCTCATTCATTGAATCTATCAGCAAGTAACTAAGCAATTCTTTATTTTCCTTTTTATATTTAGCCATCCGCATAATAATATCAAATAGCTCTTTATAAGTCCTGCCACTTAACTCTTTTTTCAAATCGCTTAAAGAGGCTGGACTCATCTGGACTGATTGATTTTCTTAATTGGAGCTAATAAATATTCCAATCCATTCGATTTTATTACAAAGATGGTTTCAAGGAGCATACCGAGTTTTCCAGCAGGAAAGCCTTTCCGTTGAAACCACTCGAGGTAAGATACAGGGAGATTTGCTAAAATAGTACCTTTATATTTTCCAAAAGGCATTTTCATAGAAACTATTTGAATAAGTACTTCTGGATCTGGATTCATATCTTTTATTAAATCGATTTCAAAATAAGATGGAGTGTACAAATTTAACAATAATCATTTCAGGATTAGAAATCAGAATGTTTTTAAATGGATTAACATAATGTACGTAAACGTAAATAAACAAATTCACTGATTAATAATAGCTTGTCATTAATAGAATTATTATAAAAGATTCTGTTTTATAATTACGTAAGAGTATTCGGGTTCAATATAAGTTCGCCGCATAGTGTTTATTTACAGCATATATACATTATAGTAGGGGGAATATAATATCAAAGATTAAACTTCAAACGGATCATACCTACAATTAAGGAATGCAGACTAAAACCAGACCAGTAGGTATTTAATCAATTGGTTTCATTGCTTTTATCTTTTTAATAGAACTTTTTAAGATGAAAAGACCTGCAAAAAACAAAAAGAGCGGTGAGTAATTATTATAACTACTCACCGCTCTTTAAAAGATTATTAAATTTATTTTCTGTTAGCTGGTCCTATTCTATTTCCGTCTTTAAATAGGACAACAAAAGCACCCTTCACTTTATTTTTCAGAATTAGCTGCTTGGCATAAATACTTGCAGCCTGAATAGTAGTAAACTCACCAATACTAAACCTATGCCATCCTCCATCAATATCCAAACGAACTTCTTTTGTGATCTGATAGAGACCTTTCACTTCATCAACAGAAACAGCCTTTTGTGTAGCAAGAATCTGAACTTTATAACCTGAATACCAATCAGTTTTTACAGGTTCTACTTTCTTTGGAGCCTCTTTCTTAGGCTCTTCAACTTTCACTTTAGTTTCTTCAACCTTTGCCTTTGGCTGTTCAAAAGGAGTTATTTTCACATCAACTTTTTCAGGAGCTGGTGCAGTAGTTTTTTTAACCTCCGGTTTTGTCTCAGCGGGCTTTGTTTCAGCTGGTTTAGCATCGAATACAGGTTTCTTTATTCCCTTATTATTTATGTTTTTATCATCTTTAGTTGAAGTTGCCTTTTTACTTTTTTCAAAAGAAAGTTTGTATATCAATCCGATAGAAGTGTAGTTATAAAAGTCAGATTTTATACCTGCGACAACACCATCTAAATTATCATCACCTGTAAACTTCATCGAGGTCTCTGCATTTAGATAAAACTGCTTATTTAATTTAAACTTAACTCCAAGACCAGCGTTTGCAACTCCATCAGCTTCATATCCATTAATACCTTTCCCTGATTTATATCCAAATCTTCGAATAACATCTCCTGTCGCATAATTTGTAGTTGATCCTTCAAAACTACCTAAACCTAGACCTATAATACCATAAGCATTCACCACACGATTCGGCTTATACCCATAAATCAAATTAGTAAAACTTAAAGTCGCATTTATATTTCCCTCAATAATCTTACTTTTAAATTGAAGATCAGCTGAAGATCCATCACTATAAAAAGGCTTAGTGGCATTTAAATTCCCCATAAATATATTCCCATTAATTCCCCAAACAGGTGAAATCTGTTTAGATAATGAGACACCGTATCCCCAGGCAACTCCATTCTTAAATTGATTACCAAGATCCTTTGGTGACGATACATCACCCCAATAAGAAAGAACACCCGCATTAAATCCAAACTGCCAGTTCTTACCAAATCCTTTTTCAAATTCACTCTTTTGGGCAAACAGGATACTACTACTTGTCAACAAAAGGCAAATAAGTACCACTACTTTTCTGATTGAATTGAAGTTAATTGTGCACATTATAATTTCTTTTAAATGATAATAAAAGTCTTGTTCAGATATACTTAATAAAAGAAGATCGGAAGATTTTACATTTACTTGTTAGTTAATTATTTTTTTCAAAAAAACAATTAACTAACAACCAATTAAAATAACCCATTTAGTATTGCCATTGAAACAAAATTATAAATAAATGTTGCATAAATCAATACATTGTTAATAAATAACCTGTTATGAACAAAATATTTTTAACTATATGTAAATCAAATAATTAAGAGTTATAATTCTATCTCGCATCGATAAATGTTGTTTAAAACAATATAAGTCTGCTTAATTTGATCTAAAATATTGACAAATCATTACAAAAAAGATTCATTTACCATCTTATTTTTATCTCATTTAGAAGTCAAACTTTATAAGAGTCCTGTTAAAAGAATAAACCATTATAAATCAGTATTTATAAAACCAATCTAATTGGATATTATCTTTGCAACGGAAATATAGTGTTGATTATTTGATGAAAATATTATCACAACTTTCTGTTTAGAGAAATGTTAAACAATTATATAATTATGGAAATATCAATTGCGAGTATTATTCAAGCGATGTTAGCCCCGGGAATTATGATTTCCGCATGTGGATTGCTGTTACTAGGAATGAATAATAAATACTCTATTGTAGTAAATCGCATACGTGCACTTACAGACGAAAAAAGAAAATTAATCACCATACCGAAACAAGGAAATCTTACTTTAGATGAAGAAAAACGACTCGAAAATATCAATATTCAGATTCATTTGTTTGCTCATCGTGTTGTATTGGTAAAAGAAGCAGTCACTAGTTATTATGTTGCAGTGGCTTTTTATATTTTTTCTTCTTTACTGATTGGTCTCAATTTTCTTTCTGACAAACAACTCCCGCATATATTTGCTTTAGTTTTTTTCCTCTGTGGAATGATTTCTGTTGTTGTTGGTGTTTATTTTGCAGCACAAGAGATTAGAAGAGGATTAGAGATTGTAAAAATAGAGATTACAAACGTTTAACCTTATTCAAATGCAAATTAAAAGGTGAACAATAATTCATAGATGTGAATTATTGTTCACCTTTTAATTTATCTATTCAGTCATTCCTAATTGTTTTCGAATCCATTTTTGATTATTGATACCGGAATCCGAAGGTAGACCATGTCCCGAAAAAGGAAATACTTCATACTCCTTTGGCACGGTTAATTGATTATAGGCTGCAAAATTAATATGGGGAGGACATGTAACATCAACTAATCCTATAGACATTCGAACAGGAGCTTTAATCCATGGAGCCAGATTTTTAATATCAAAATAACTTAATGTCTTGTATACATTATCCCAACCGATGAGTGGATGTTCTTTAACATATTGCTTAAATTCATTACCAGGCCATTCAGCTACTTTAAAGTAATCCTTAAAATCAGATAAAAAAGGGACCATCGGAACACAAAGTCGTATACGCTTATTATCAAGAGCTGCTGTAGCGAAACTTAATGCACCACCTTGACTGCCACCTTCAACAATTACTTTCGTAGTGTCTACTTCTTTACGTGAAAACAAAAAATCAACTGCTCTTAAACAGTCCATATACGCCCCCCTATATACGTAGAGTTCCTTATCATCCAGAAAATATTGAAGATATCCTGGAAAACCAGGATTAAAGTCATCTTTACTATTTCCATGACCTCTGATATTTAGAAGCAAATTTATAAAACCATCATCATTAACTCTATAGCTGGAAAGCTGATTTGAGCTATAACCTTGTACCTGAAGAATTGCAGGATAAATCCCTGCCTTTTTAGGTACGCAATACCATCCTCGAATAAGAATATTTCCAAGAGATCGCATTTCTAGAAGATAAACATCTTTTGTTTTATTGCCTAAACTATCAATTTTTATTAACTTGAATTGTGGATCCACCGATGCGAGTTCTCGTTTTGCCCTATTCCAGAAATTATCGAAATCAGGTTCACGATCTAATGGAGATACTATCTTTTCAGGTTCAACACCAAAATGATATGTAAATCGCTGATTCATATCCTTTCCTTCAAATACGATGTTTGCTTTATAAAATCCGGCAGAAAGATTTCCGATCACTAAATTTTTAATGACTTTACGATTAGATGGAACTATTACATTCTGAGTAATCTCGTTGTATTCTTTTCCAAAATCGTCAATCAATTTCATAGTAACCTTTCCTGAAATCCTTTCCTTTAGTTTATTGTTTAATTCGAGTGGCAAGGTTATACCATTTTGTTTATCTCTAATAATATGATCTTTTTGTTGAAGGACAATCTCTATTTTAAAGTTCTCGGAAGCTCCTTTAACTAGAAGTTCAGAAATACCTCCATAGATACCACCATCTCCAGTTCCATCATAAACCCTTACAGCAATGGTATTAGGTTTATCCCATAAGATTTTATTTGAGGCTATCACATATTCTCGAATCTTGCCATATCCAGATTGATAGTGGGGAGGAAGTTCTCCTGTGACACCAATACATTCACCATTCCAATAAGACATATCAGAATCGTCAATATTAGGAAAACGCAATAATAATCCGCCATATTTATCAGCTGATTTCTTATACTTTATAGGAATGACAATCTGAGTTCTGTACCATGCATAACCATCATAATCTTTATATCCTTGATTTTCCCAACTTTTATCTGTTTTTATTGATTTCCATTCATGATCATCAAAAGATGGTTTAGCCCATTCAAGACTATCGCCTGTTTTGAATTTCCACTCTAGGGGAAGAAAATTTTGTGCAGTTAAACTATTTATAAACAAACAGCTGATAAATAATAGTAAAAAAAGAAACTTTTTCATTTGGTTTAATTTGAAATAAATATGGATCATTTTATTTATAAAAAACAGAAATTGTCTTGAGTGATTATTTTTCAAGACACCACTTTTCATACAATTGGATAGAACAAAAATAACACAAACAAATACTTAAAAACACATTATTCATGTTCTACTTTTGCCAACTTCATAATAAAATCGGGAGCTGTTGGTTCATCTTTAAAAAAATCTGATTTCTTTCCTTTAGAGAGAGCCCACCGATCAAGCCACGACATTCCCCAATTTCGATTAAACCGGGTTATGGGAGTAGAATAAGCTTCATCAGA
>JACAUB010000001.1:2279479-2299172 GCA_013390605.1 Bacteroidota bacterium
ACCGGGTTATGGGAGTAGAATAAGCTTCATCAGATAATGCATCTTTCAAAGAAATAAATGAATAGTTATTTTTCTTCAGCATTAAGATAAGGTCATTCAGATAATCAGCATTTAGTCTATTCGCATGCAAAAGAAGAATATGCTTAATATTTCGTCCAAATAATTTTTGAGATTGTCCTTCATAATATTTCACTTTTTGCTCCATGTATTTAATATAAGAATAACCGACTTCTTTCATTCGTTGCCTATCATTTGTCACTAAAACACTATCATAAGCACTATTAAATATCCATTCAGCATTATCAATGGTTACCGGAGCAATTTCATAACCTTTTGCCTTTAAGAAATTATATAGCGAATCGGTTTTTTCTTTATTCTCACCGGCACGAAGATAAGGATGTCTAAAATAGTGAGGCGTTTTCCCGACTGAGGATAGTAGCTTTTTTAATTCGATCTCGCCTTTGATGATATCATTAGCATAGGCTTTAAAAGTGTTTTCATGAAAATCCATATGAGAAAAAGTATGATTTCCCAGATCCATTTTCGCATCAATCCAGTTTTTTAAAAGATTCGTTTTTTGAGAATCTAATACTCCATTTGTATATAGTTTTTTCTCATTTACAAACCCAGTAGCCAAAATTTGATGTTGAGTCAACGTAAATAAGATTTTTTCTGTAACCTCTTTTTGAAAAGTTAGACTCTTATTTCGTAACGTTACCACTGGAAGATCATCAAAAGTAAAACAAACTTGATGTGTTTGGCTAAACAAGAGGAATGGATTCAGTGTTAAGAAAAAGAACACAAACAATATAAATATCTTCATTTTCAATAAGAAACAATGTACTTTCATAAGTCTTGTTTTATAAACGAAAAACGTTTTCAAGTTGAAAAACTAAAGAAAAAATAAGAATCACAAAAAAGCTTATAAGCCTACTTCTCATGATTTTAAAACAGAAAGTAAAATTAGTTTATTACTTCTGCTTAACCAATAAAAAATCAAACCGCATGTAAAATAATACAAGTTAACTTTACCAGCTAAAGTTACTATTTGTCAATTAGCCACATTCACTTTATATTTGTTTAAAAAACTGAAAGATCACAAAATTCATTGCTCAGAATAATTAACTGAATTAAGCCTAAATTAAAAAATGAAGTTAACATGAAAAAATATAAAATATTGGTTGTACTTCTTACTGTTTTAATGATTTCCAGTAGCTTTACGATAAAAAAAAGCCCTCCTACCGATTTTAAAGAGATTAAATATTATTATCTCTGGTCGCTATTTAATGGCACCCCTGAAAAAAACTACAAGAAATATGAAATTCATTTTTTTATAAGTAACATTATCAGAACAGAAGAGCATGATTTTGAAGGACTTCAAAATGCATTCATGAAACACATGGCCAGTAGTAATAAATGGGCAGTAAGAGCATATCTTGGAGAAAAAGCCGGAGGTTATCAAAACATTGAAGATGCAAGTTCAGCTCGTAAAATAATGATAAAAGAAAATATCCAAAAAGGATATATTATACATTATGTCAATTGGTAATCAATATTTTTCAAAGAATAGATATTTATTTTTAATTAAGCTGGGGTTCTCATGATCAATTTTAATAACATTATTTTAAAACTCATTTTATTCCTATTCTTAGGAGTAAATTCATTTTTCACATTTGCACAGAATGCACCTCAAAAGACATCTGATAAAACAGAAGTTCAGCCCCCTCAATGTATATATGGTCAAAATCAACAAGTAGGTAAATTTTATGCTGTGCGAGGAATCAATTTATATTGTGAAATATACGGGGAAGGCCCGCCTCTTCTGTTTATTCATGGAAATGGTGGCAGTATCAAAAGTTTTGAGAAGCAAATCCCCTATTTTGCCAGCAAATATAAAGTCATTATTGCCGACAGTCGTGCTCAGGGACGATCTGCAGATTTATCAGACTCATTGAGTTATGAGATGATGGCCGATGATTTTGCGGAACTACTAAACCAGTTGAATATTGATTCAGCTAATATTATTGGGTGGAGTGACGGAGGTATTAATGGATTACTCCTGGCCATCCGACATCCTGAAAAGGTAAAAATGTTAGCTATTACAGGAGCAAATATCACACCTGACACAACGGCTATTTTCCCAAACGACTTTAATGGAATGTGTAATACCGTTAATACGCTCAAAGATAAAACCAACAAAACCGACCAGGAAAAAACGGATTATAAGTTAAATAAATTAATGTGTGAACAGCCGAATATTCCTTTAAGCGATCTTCAAAAAATAGCCATTCCCACATTAGTGATTGCTGGTGACCATGATTTAATACGCCTCAATCATACACTATTAATTCACCAAAATATAAAAAATGCCTTTTTATGGATTCTGCCCAACTCTGGTCATGCAACTTTAAAGCAATATCCCGAAGAATTCAATCAAAAGGTCGACGCTTTTCTTTCCAAAAACCTGATTGCGCAATAATATTTTATTAAAGAAGAAACCTTCACATTGTAAAAATAAAATACATGAAGAAAATAAGCATTTTTACTGTAGCTTTTATGCTACTTATCACTACAGGAATGACCCAAACCTCAAAAAGTCCAGTCATTGCTGATGGTGCGAAATTAATCAGATTAAGTGATAAATATAGCTTTACAGAAGGGCCAGCAGTGGATAAAAACGGAGATATCTATTTTACGGATCAACCCAATAATAAAATCATTAAATGGTCCGCTAGCGATAATAGTTTATCTGTATTTATGGATGATGCTGGTCGCTCAAATGGAACCTATTTTGATAAGAAGGGGAATCTCATTACATGTGCAGATCTTAACAATCAATTATGGTTTATTGATAAGAATAAAAAAGTTACCGTTTTGGTTAAAAATTATAATGGTAAACTATTGAATGGACCTAACGATTTATGGATCGACAATAAAGGTGGTATCTATATTACTGATCCACTCTACGTAAGAGATTATTGGAAACGTAGCCCTGAAATGCAACAAGATGCAAGATGTGTTTACTACCTTAAACCAGGTAAAAAAGAGTTGATCCGGGTTGCCGATCGCCTTGTTCAACCTAATGGAATCATTGGAACACCTGATAATAAATTTCTTTATGTTGCAGATATAGATGCTACAAAAGTATACCGATATGACATTCAAAAAGATGGATCTTTAAACAATCGAATTTTATTTGCAAATATTAATTCAGATGGAATGACGATTGATAATAAGGGGAATATCTATACCACCAATGCAGATGGTGTAAGTATATTTAATCCAAAAGGAGAAAAAATTGAACAAATTCCGACTGGAGAGAAATGGACTGCTAATGTTACTTTTGGTGGTAAGGAGAGAGATAAATTATTTATTACAGCTTCGACTTCTGTTTTCATCATAGATATGAAAGTAAAAGGAGTAGAATAATCATAAATATTGTTTTCAATTGTATAAGCCTCCATCACTAGAGATAGTCTTGGAGGCTTTTCCATATTTAGATATTAAACTAAATCAGCACAATATCAGAATACTATTTTTATTTAAGTTTGCAAATGAATAATTATTACTACCAGAAATCAGTGAATTATAAAATAACCTTGTCTGAATTATTAAAAAAACAAAAAACAATCAATCGCCACAAAATGAATAGTAAACGTATTTTATTATCAATAATGATCAGCCTTGTAACATTGGCCTCTTTTGGACAAGGCACAAAGAACCTCAAATTATGGTACTCCTTTCCTGCGAATAAGTGGGTTGAAGCTCTCCCCATTGGAAATGGTACTTTTGGTGCTATGATTTTTGGAAAGACCGGACAAGAAATTCTTCAGTTGAATAATGGTGAATTTTGGTCGGGGGCTCCATCTAATTGGAACAATCCCGAAGCAAAAGCTGCTTACGAACAGGTTAACAAATTGATGAAGGAACAAAAATTTGCTGAAGCAGAAAAGCTGTGTCATAAAATGCAGGGTTCATATACTGAAGCTTTTGAACCATTGTGCGACTTAATTATTACTAATTCAGACTCTACAAATATTCGTAATTATCATCGCGAGCTTGACATTACGAATGCTGTCTCTTCTGTGTCATACACTACCTCAAAAGGCAAAATTACGCGTGAGATATTTTCAAGCTATCCCGACAAGGTGATGGTGATGAAGATAAATAGTAATGCAAAAGGTATTATTTCCTTCAGCACTACTTTTACTTCAAAGATGTTGAATAAGATTAGAATTGAAGATAACATCTTAAAAATTCGTTGCAAGGCTCCTAGAGTTTCTCAACCTAGCTATCGTGGCGAATACAAAGATGGCAAAGCTGTTATCTTTGATGATTGGAATGGTGAGGGAATGGAAGCTGAGGTATGGCTGGTAATCAATCATAAGGGAGGCAAACTATCTGTAGCTAAAAACCAGATTATTATTACCGGAGCCGACGAAGCCACACTCACTATGGCAAGTGCCACTAGTTTTAATGGGCGTTTTAAATCTCCCGGATTACAGGGTGTGGAACCATCAGTTCAAATAACATCTATCCTTAAAAAGGCTGAAACAAAAAATTATGATCAATTAAAAGCCGCACACCTTAAAGACTATAAAAATCTCTTTGATCGTGTAAATCTTGATTTGAAAAGCAATATCGACAATTCAATATCAACCGATAAAAGAATTATTAGCTATGCTCAGAATAACGATCCTAAAATGGTTGAATTACTGTTTCAATATGGTCGTTATCTGTTAATTTCTTCTTCCCGACCTGGGGGACAAGCTGCCAACTTACAAGGAATCTGGAATCATGAAGTAAGACCACCATGGAGTTCAAATTACACCTCCAACATCAATGTTCAGATGAACTATTGGCCTAGTGAAGTCTGCAATCTGACTGAAACCAATCTACCACTCTTTGCTTTGATTAAAGATCTTTCTGTTAATGGAAAAGTAACTGCAACAACTAACTATGGATCAAAAGGCTGGGTGGCTCACCACAATGTTGATATTTGGGGACACAGTGCCCCCGTAGGTGATTTTGGTGAAGGAGATCCTATGTGGGCCAACTGGTATATGGGAGGGGCCTGGCTAAGTTGTCACCTTTACGAACATTTCCTTTTTACCGGTGATAAAACCTTCTTAAAAAACAATTATGAAATCATCAAAGGGGCAACACAATTTATAATGGGCATGTTGAGTGTAAACAAAGATGGCTATTATGAAACTACTTATGGTTTCTCACCTGAAAACAGATACAAATTTGAAAACCAAACATTGGGAATATCACCTGGAACTGGAATGGATATGGCTATAGCCCATCAAATTATTGCAAATTGTTATCAGGCAACCAAGCTATTAGCAGTTGATGATGAATTTGGTAAAGAGCTAGAGAATATACTTTCAAAGTTTCAACCTTTCAAAATTAACAGTGCCGGAAGACTTCAAGAGTGGGCACAAGATTTTGAGGAAACAGATCCTCATCATCGTCATACCTCACATCTTTTTGCACTACATCCCGGAAGTCAAATCAACCTTTGGGATAATCCAGAACTCTTTGAAGCTTGTAAGAACGTATTATATCGTCGTGGTGATGAAGGAACTGGTTGGGCGATGGGTTGGAAAATCAACTTCTGGGCTCGTCTGTTAGACGGAGATCATACTTTGAAAATAGTAAAGAATCTTTTCACTCCTGTCGACTTTGGAGAGGTAAGGTATGATCGTGGAGGGATGTATCTCAATATGTTTGATGCTCATCCTCCATTTCAAATTGACGGAAACTTCGGTGCTACAGCCGGTATTGCTGAAATGTTGTTACAATCACATACAGGGGCCATACATCTTCTTCCATCATTACCTTCGATATGGAAAGAGGGTTCTGTCAGTGGTTTAAAGGCGCGTGGTGGATTTATTGTGAACATGAGATGGAGTGGTGGAACATTAACTTCAGCCAGTATTACTTCTACCATTGGAGGTAATTGTAGAATACGCGCTGAATGGCCTTTAGTTATCAAGGGAGCCAAAATAGCGACTGGCGAAAATCCAAGTATCTTCCAGAAATCAGTTTCAACCGGAAAACCTATTATTGCATCAGGTGCAACCTTCAGTTCTACAAACAATAAGAAGTATTATGAGTATGATATTATGACGAGACCCGGACAAGTAGTCAATATTCTATCAGAAAAATAAGCACTTTGTAAACGTTTAAAGATAAAAAAAGCCAGTTTAGACTGGCTTTTTTTATTCATCATCCTTTATTGTGCTAATACCCAAAAGGACATAAAATGGACAGAACCTAAGTCCACTGGTTACAATCAGAAATAAAGCCATGATTTGTAAAAACATATCCAAAGAATTGGAAAATCCATACTTGAAATGTAATACAAAAAGGACAATAGCAATCACTATCCGGATTATTCTGTCGATAACGCCCATGTTTTTTTGCATATCTAATTGGATTAAAAGTTAATAGAACAAAGTCCAATTGTTCAAAAAACTTACTTGCATGTCGTGCAAGGGCTACTTGTAATAAATAAGCCAAGCACACTTCCTGTAATTATTGAACCATAAGCACTACTCGTAATAGGGCATGACCCAGAAGAGCAACCTATGAAGTAAAAATACAAAAAACCACCCAAACCACCAATAGTAATACCTAAAAAAGGTTTCCAAAAATAGCTCGATTTAAAAAATTCTTTTACGTTTTTTGGCTTCGGAGTAACGTTGCAATTGTTTTCCATATTATATCTGTGTTACATTTTTTAGATTAATTCAACTTATCTATAAATTAAGCAACTGCTTATTTACGGTAACTGGTTAGTTCACAAAGTTACAATAAGCAGGTAGCATGCAAAAAAACAATAACTATATCACCTCCCTTATTAGAATGATCTTACTCAATTTTTTTATTGAGGCAGATCATAAAACCAAGAGGGGTTGACTTGCTAGCCAACCCCTCCTGGTTTATAATTCAACTATTTAGAAATATTAAATACAGAAAAACAAAATAACCATACTATTTTATTTTTTTGTTAAAGCCACTTTCCCCAATTCGATTAAGGCTTCAGGCGTCATATAACCCAATGATTTATGGATTATCTTATTTTGACCATTAACAAAAAACAGTGAAGGATACGCCTCCAGATTATAATATTGAGCAAGCTGCTTTCCCTCTCCTACTTCTCCATCAAGCTCAACATTTATAAAGTTTTTATTAAAAAAGTCACCCACAGCCTTATCGGTAAATGTATTCCTTTTTAGTAGTTTACAAGGGCCGCACCATGAAGCAGAAATATCTAAGAAGATAGGTTTACCCTCCTTTTTCGACTTTATTAAAGCATCAGCCCACTTCCCTTCATAAAACTTAATACCAGTAAGAGCTTTGGGGCTTTGAGCAAATGAAATACTCATTAAGATCAACAATGGCAATATAATAACACCTATTCGCTTTATCATAAATCAAATTTTAAGCTTTATTAATAGTTAGGTTAATTGAATTTAGTAAAAAAGAACCCGTTTAAACTGATTATGTTCAAACGGATTCTTTATAAATTGATGCGATAACTAAATCACTTATCTAAAGTTTTGCATTAATTTGAAGTTGCGATGCAACGAGTCCATCTGAAATGGCTTTTAATGTTATTACGCCCTTCCCTCCGGAAATTGAACGGACGATAACCAAACCAAGGCCATTAAATGTTTTATGCTCTTTCCCTTTAAACGACTCAAAATTAGTAGCATCACCATTATCAACACCAACAATCTCGCCTGGTCCCGATATTTCAAATTTCACTAAATTATTGGCAGTCGGAACTTTTAATCCATTTTTATCGACAATGGTAACTGTAACAAAAGATAGATCGAGTCCATCTGATTTAATACTACTCCGATCAGCTTTAAGCATTAATTTAGAAGCAACATCAGTTGTTTCCTGAGTATCTTCAGCCCAAGGTTTGCCATTTTTATAGGCAACTACTTTTAGAATGCCAGGGGTGTATAAAACACTATCCCAACGTATACGATATTCAAACTGTTCCTTTTTCTTTCGTCCTAGCGATTTTCCATTCAAAAATAGTTCTGCTTCATCGCCTGAAGTATACACATGAACGGGAGTATTTTGTCCGACTCTATCTTCCCAATTCCAATGAGGCAGAATATGCGCCATCGGAAAATCGGGACGCCAATGAGCCTGATAAATATAGAACCGATCTTTCTTAAAGCCACTAAGGTCAACAATACCAAAATAAGAACTTCTGGAAGGCGATTTAATTTTTCCTAAATCTTTTAACTCCTTCTCCATCTTTGCTTTTTCTTTAGGATCAGAGAAGTTCAATAAATTAGTAATATCATTATTAAACGGAGTAGGTTCGCCAAGGTAATCAAATCCGGTCCACACAAACTCGCCTGCTACATGTGGGTTCTGATCCAGTGCGTTGAACTCATCATCCGGAGAGCAACCCCAACCCGGACTATAAAGATCATACGAACTCATCTGGAAAAGCCCCTTTCCCTCCCATTTTTTATTCGAAACCGGGAAATAATATATTCCTCTGGAACTAACACATGATGATGTTTCGCTGGCAACCATTGCCCTATCCGGGTTTGCTTCTCTAAATTTTGAATAGACACCAAGATTATAGTTTTGCCCGTAAACATCAACACCTTTCTCTACTCCTTCAAACGGAGCTTTGCCCGAATTTGAACCAAGAACAGTAGGACGGGTTGGATCTTCTGCCTTAACGATTGCTGAAAGCTTTGCAGCCATGGCGGGTGCTTCTTTCGACCACAATTCAAGCACTTCATTTCCTATACTCCACTGGATAACAGAAGGATGATTTCTATCACGGTGTACCAACGCACGTAAATCTCTGGCATGCCAATCATCAAACAATAATCCGTAATCATTTTTGGTTTTCCCTTTTTTCCAGCAGTCGAAAGACTCATCCATTATCATAATTCCCATATGATCGCACAAGCTAACAAGTTCAGGAGCTGGCATATTATGGCTAGTACGGATCGTGTTTACCCCCATCTCTTTCATAATTTCCAACTGACGTTCAGCTGCACGTAAGTTAAATGCACTACCTAATGCACCTAAATCATGGTGATTACACACGCCATTTATATTAACATGCTTTCCATTCAAATAGAATCCTTTAGCAGGATCAAATTGGATCGTTCGCACTCCAAACTCTGTTTCGTAACTATCCACAACTTTTCCATTCTGCTCTATTGTCGTCACAGCCACATATAGATTAGGATTCTCGAGTGACCATCGTTTAGGATTTTTTATCGAAGCTTTTGCTTGAAAAGTTTCACTTGACTCAGCTTTAACTGTTCCTGCCTGAGATGCAAAAGTTGAAACGGCAATATTTGATTTATTTCCATTTGCATTAAGTTCATAAACTTTTGTCAAGATCTTTACAGATGCCGATTTTGAAGATTGATTATCTAAAGTTACTTTTAGATCTAAAGTAGCAGATGCATCGCTAATTTCAGGAGTTGTAATATAAGTTCCCCAATGACCCACATGGACCGGCGTAGTTTTTACAAGCCAGACATTCCGATAGATACCACTTCCAGGATACCATCTGGATGAATTTTCAGGATTAAACACTCGGATAGCAATTACGTTTTCAGTACCAATTTTAATATATGGCGTAAGATCAAGCCTGAAAGAGTTGTAGCCATAAGGCCAACCACCTACAAACTGACCATTTAACCAAACCAACGGATAAGCCATTGCTCCATCGATATCGATAAAAAATTGTTTGCCTTTGTCAGAAGGCGAAATGGAAAAGTGTTTACGATACCAACCAGTACCGGCCCAAGGTAGTTTGCCTGTTCCTCCGGGCAAATCATAACTGAAAGATCCCTCTATTCCCCAATCATGAGGCAAATTAAGTTTTCGCCAGTTTTGATCATTAAATGAAGGTTGCGTATAGATTATATCACTACCTAAATTTCCTGATGGTCGTTTGCTAGCTTGTACTTCATCACCAGGCAACACAAATTCACTACCATTTGTACAATACCATGCTTTTATTTCAGCATAATCAAGTTGACTTTTTATTGTCTTTCCTTTTATATCTTTTACAATAATTTCAATTGGATCATTTTTTGTAAATAGCCAATCCTTGTTAAAAGATGTACGTTCTCTGGGGTTTTGCTGAGCGAGTGAGATCAACGAAAAAAGATTGCAAACTATGCAAACCATGACTATTCGTTTGAATAATCGAACTGAGGGTTGATGATTATTAAACATATATTTTCTTTTTGAGTGCTAAGTTATCCATAATTAATTTAGAAAATTTTAAAATCAACCAGATAATTTCAATCTATTTGATTCTTTCATTTTATGTTTAAAAACACATGAATTTATATTTATTAATCTGTAACACCTATTTTCTATCAACTATTTGAACTTCAGTAATCAAACTCATTATTTAAATGATAACAAATCATTAATATTACACATGTAAAAACAATGCATAAAACAAGTACCTTTGCACCTCATTAAAATTTTGGAATGATTTCAGTTGACGGACTCACAGTTGAATTTGGAGGAACATCTCTTTTTAAAGATATTTCGTTTGCAATTAACGAAAAAGACAGAATAGCCCTGATGGGTAAAAATGGAGCAGGAAAATCAACACTGCTTAAAATTATTGCTGGTGTTAGAACAGCTAATAGTGGAAGGGTCTCAGCACCAAAAGATGCAATCATAGCCTACCTACCCCAACATTTAATGACTGAAAACGATCGTACAGTTTTTCAGGAAGCTTCACAGGCGTTTGCTCATATATTTGAAATGGAAAGTGAGATTGAAAGGCTCAATAATGAACTTTCAACACGTACCGACTACGAATCAGACAGCTACTATGAGTTAATAGAACAGGTTTCTACACTCAGCGAAAAATATTATTCCATCGAAGAAACGAACTTTGATGGAGAAGTTGCCAAGATATTATTGGGTTTAGGGTTTCTTCAATCTGATTTCGACAGACCGACCAGCGAATTTAGTGGTGGATGGCGCATGCGCATTGAATTAGCAAAGATTCTTCTACAAAAACCTGATCTTATTTTACTCGACGAACCAACCAACCACCTCGATATCGAATCGGTGATGTGGCTCGAAGATTTCTTGATCAACAGTGCCAAAGCAGTCATTGTAATTTCGCATGACAGGGCTTTTATTGATAATATAACGACCCGCACCATCGAAATTACGATGGGACGTATTTACGACTATAAAGTTGTTTACTCGCAATATTTAGAATTACGCAAAGAGCGACGTGAACAACAACAGAAACAGTTTGATGACCAACAAAAATTCATTGCTGATAATCAACTTTTTATTGATCGGTTTAAAGGAACTTATTCTAAAACCAATCAGGTTCAATCGCGTGTTAAAATGCTTGAGAAACTTGAAACAATCGAGATTGATGAAGAAGACAATTCAGCATTACGATTACGATTCCCGCCATCACCTCGCTCAGGCAATTGTCCGGTAGCAGCAGATAGCGTTGGGAAAGCATACGACGATCATGTTGTTTTCACGGATGCGAACTTCACCATCGAACGTGGAGATCGAGTTGCCTTTGTCGGGAAAAATGGTGAAGGTAAGTCGACCATGATTAAGGCTATCATGAACGAAATTGATTTTGAAGGCACGTTACAACTTGGCCATAATGTTATGATTGGTTACTTTGCACAAAATCAGGCTTCACTATTAGATGAAGAAATTACAGTATTTCAAACGATAGATGATGTCGCAAAAGGAGATATTCGTACAAAAATCAGAGACATACTTGGAGCTTTCATGTTTGGAGGAGATAATTCAAGCAAAAAAGTAAAAGTACTTTCCGGAGGTGAACGTACACGACTGGCAATGATTAAACTACTTCTTGAACCGGTAAATCTGCTTATTCTGGATGAACCTACCAACCACCTCGACATAAAGACCAAGGATATCTTAAAAAATGCCCTCAATGAGTATGATGGAACGTTGATAGTAGTATCTCACGACCGTGACTTTTTAGATGGCTTGGTTACAAAAGTTTATGAGTTTGGAAATAAACGAGTAAAAGAACATCTGGAAGATATCAAAGGCTTTCTGGAGAAAAAGAAGATGGAGAATATGCGTGAACTCGAAAAATCATATCAAAAATAGTTCGTACTTTCGCAAAAACATTATCCAACATGGTAAAGCACAGTCATATACTTTCAATATGTTTAGTATTCATTGGTTTAGCTTTTTCTACTTCAACTTTTGCTCAACAAGAAAAGCAGGTCGGCTACATTCTTGAACATGAAAAAGATCTGACATCAACACAGCCCGGACCACACAATGGTGGTGGCACTACAACCGGTTATAACTATTTCGGTAAAGCCGCAAACTTAAATTTAGTATTTCGAAAGAGAGTTCTTCATCCCGGCTCATCGATTGGTTATCACTATCAGGAAAATGATGAGATTTATTATGTGGTGAGTGGTAAGGGCGAAATGAAAATGAATGGAGAAATCATTCCAATGAACCCGGGCGATGCCATTTTAACTCGCCCCGGAAGCTCTCACGGACTAGCCCCTGTTGGAAAAGAGGATTTAGTGATTATCATTTCGTACGAACAACATCCAAAGAAATAGGCGATTCTGAACCATTAACTGAGAGATAAGTTTTATTTTTGTAAGCATATCTGCTCACTAAAAAAAGATATCTGAAATCGCTACATCATGGAATATCAAATAAAACCATTTACTGAAGCCCAATTAGCCGAGATCCTTGAAATCTTTAATGATGCTATACTAAATTCTACCTGCATGTATGAGTATAAACCTCGTAACTTACAGGTTATGAATGACTGGTATAATGACAAAGTTAAAGGAAATTATCCCTTAATCGGATTATTTGATCAGCACGATGCACTGTTAGGTTTCGGAACCTATGGTCCATTTAGAGTTCGTCCCGCATATAAATACACCATCGAACATTCAGTTTATGTCAGAGCCGATATGCGTGGTAAAGGTTATGGTAAAATATTGCTGAAAGAGATTATTGAATGTGCCATAAAACAAGATTACCATACCATCGTTGCAGGTATTGATGCAGATAATAAAACAAGTATCATTCTACATGAGAAATTAGGTTTCGAACATGCCGGCACCATCAAACAAGCTGGATTTAAATTTAATCGCTGGCTCGATTTGGCATTCTACCAGTTAGTATTAAAAACACCGGGAAACCCGGTTGCTCAATAAAGAGCTGTCGGGAAAATAGTAAAACATTTAACTTCCTAAAATAAAACCAGACTAAAGCTCCGTCATCGTAACCAAAGAGATAAGCTTTTTAATAGTTAATATCGATAAGGAGATTTCTCCCTTTGATCAAAATAAAGTCTATAATATGAATTATAAAACGGATAATTACGAAAACGTTTTCATCTGATTTCAGAATAATAAATAGCCCAACTTCTTATTCAAAAAGTTGGGCTACAAAAAATATCAAGGGTAATACCAACCTATTTCTTTTTCGGCAAATAAAAATCTTTTTCAGTTAACCCACATTTATTGATCATTTCGAGCGCATAATCAGCTCTCGAAAAATTACTATCTACGTTATTCGTACCAATCGTGAATTTTACTCCGGCTCTTTTAGCTCTCGTTATAAACTCAGCAGAAGGGATTTTATAACGGTTATTTATTTCGATGGCAATGTTATGTTTCTTTGCAGCCTGTATCACTCTATCCATTCTCTCAGGAGTCCAGAAAGAGCTATACCGATCTTGCATTTGGGCTGGTAAAAAGGTTGGATTTACATAGATATTGATAGGTTCTGTATTTAATATTTTAACTAATGTATTTACAAGGTAATCCATAAACTGTTCTTCATTATCTATCCACGTTTCATCTTTAAGCCAGATCCGGTTTCTTCTACCCTTTGCATCTGTAAAGGTCATAGCATCTGTAAAGACGTAATCAAATTTCTTAACCGACTTTAATGTAAAATTTGAAAGCCATTCTCTACCCTCTGCCTGCATTCCTTTATAAAACTGAGGATATTTCTTCATTTCAGTAAGTACGGAATCAATCTGCGAGTCATTATGTACCGGAAAACCAATGCCACAATTCACTACAATACCATATTTTATACCTTCTTGTACAGATTTTTTAACAGCATCGTCCATCGTAAATCCACCTTTTAGATGAACATGTAAGTCAACAAGTTGAAATGGATCATGAGTCTGGCTATTTGCAAATAGAAAAAATAAAACAGAGACAAATAATAATAACGTTTTTTTCATGGTGATCTGGATTGTTAAAATTAATCAATGAGATTTCCACTCATTTTGGGTTGGGTTCTATACAAAAGTACCCATTTTCAACAAACATGATAGAAGATTTTTTACTCAACTAGAGCGATTTTCAGCATTATAATATTTAAAACTGATCAGAGGCTGCTCCAATCTATGTCATAAAACTCTCATTATCATTATTTTAAAACAAAAATCATTGTATTTTACTCATTTTTCCTAAGTTAAACAGCTATATATCAGTAGTATTACAGTCATTGGGTCCGGCATGAGTCCGGCGTGAATCCACCATGACTCCGCCATGACTGCCCCTATTAACGGGAGTCATGGTGTAAGCACAGAGGAAGTAAATGGTATTCATTAGAGATGATGGGACTATTATACCTCCATTATCAATCTGTTTATGAGTAATAATAGAGGTGTTATAGCTGATACATAAAAAAAGTAACCCATCCACTCTATTAAAATAAGAAGTAAATGGGTTACTTTCAATCTAGCATTAAAAAGTGATTTCGAATATAATTTTTCACATCATATTGTAAACCAATGTTTCTTATTTGAGCTGGTGCATAAGTACCGAACGAATTACAGTTGGTGTAATCAATTGTCTGTCGCCAATAGCCTTCCATCCACGTTTTTCAAAACGACTTACGATTTTATCAATAGTTTCAACACCAACGCCATAATCACTCAATTTGGTTTTGACCCCTAAAGAATGAAAGAACGACTCGGTTTGATTGATGGTTTTTACAATACGTTCGTCGTCTGTACCTTCTGTGATACCCCAAACACGTTGACCATATTGTAGCAACTTCTCTTTCTTCTCATTCTTTAACACAGTCCATAATCCGGGTAATACGATTGCTAATGTACGTGCATGGTCAATTTCGTGTAGCGCAGTGAGTTCATGACCGATACTATGC
This sequence comes from Bacteroidota bacterium, assembly GCA_013390605.1. GTDB lineage: Bacteria > Bacteroidota > Bacteroidia > Bacteroidales > Cfx3-03 > Cfx3-03. Next base: position 2,294,699 of record JACAUB010000001.1, read on the forward strand.
ACACTCCAATCACCGGGAACGCCACAACTAATCAATCCATTCAGCGCCATTGTAGCACTCCACATGATATTCGACATTGCCTCATAGTCTGCAGGATTAGCATAAACTTTTGGGCCTTCTTCAACCAATGTCTGTAAGATAGATTCAGCAAATCGATCCTGAAGAGGAGCATTAACAGGATAAGTTAAATATTGCTCTATAACGTGTACAAAAGCATCCACTACCCCATTTGCAGCCTGACGTTGAGGCAAAGAACCCGCTGCATCAGGAAGAAGGAATGAAAATTGAGGAAATACTTTCGTACTTGCAAAAGCAAGCTTTTCGTGTGTTTCTTCACGGGTCATTACAGAATTGGTGTTCATCTCAGAACCCGTAGCAGGTAAGGTTAATAAAACGCCCAGCGGCAAAGCTGATTTCACATGGGCTTGTTTAGATAAAATATCCCAGGGATCACCTTCGCTAAAAAGAGCTGCTGCTGCAATAAACTTAGTAGCATCAATTACTGAACCACCACCTACAGCTAATAAAAAGTCTATCTTCTCAGCTTTGATCACTTCTACGGCTTTCATGGCAGTTTCGTAACGTGGATTGGGCTCTATTCCTCCAAATTCTACAACGTCATAATTCTTTAGATTCTCTGTTAATTGGGTATATACACCATTCTTAAAGATGCTTCCTCCCCCATAAATCATTAATATCTTACTTTTTGCCGGAATATGCGATGGCAACTTTGATAACTGATCTTTTCCAAAGATCACTTTAACAGGATTATAAAATTCAAAATTATCCATGATTTTATTTTTTGATTTAGATTACTTCAACTAGTGATTTTCCGGTATTCTTTCCTTCAAAAAGACCGATAAATGCTTGTGGTAGATTTTCAAATCCACTCGTAATGGTCTGTTGGTATTTTAATTTTCCATCACTAAGCCATTTTGCCAATTGTAGCACACCTTCGGGCCAACGCTGCAAATAATTTGAAACGATAAAACCCTGCATCAGAGCACTTTTTTTAAGCAACGTAGGCTGTAATCGAGGACCAATAGCGGCTTCGGTATTATTGTATAAAGATATTTGTCCGCAAAGAATAATCCTAGCACCTTTATTAATATTTGCAACAACGGCATCAGAAATTTCGCCACCTACATTGTCAAAATAAACATCAACACCATTAGGACAAGCATTAGCAATTGCTGCATCCATATCTGAAGTGGCATTGTAATTTATAACTTCATCAAAATGAAGTTCATTTTTTAGGTAACTATTCTTTTCATCACTTCCGGCAATCCCTACAACACGACATCCTTTTAGGCGAGCTATTTGACCTACTACCATACCAACTGCACCGGCAGCACCCGAAACCACCACTGTTTCGCCTTCTGTAGGCTTACCAATATCAAGCAATCCAAAATAAGCAGTAAGTCCCGGCATACCCAAAATACCTAAGTAATAACTCAACGGAGCCAACTCAGGATTAAGCTTTGTAACCTTTTCAGCTGCTATAGCTTGAATTTCTTGCCATGCCAAGGCACCAATAACCTTATCGCCAACCTTAAAATCGGGATGATTGCTTTCAATCACTTCACCCACAACGCCTCCTTCAATAGGTTTACCAACTTCAAATGGCGCAACATATGATTTTGCATCACTCATTCGTCCTCGCATATATGGATCGACAGAAAGATATTTGGCTTTTATAAGTAATTCGCCTTGCTCAACCACTACAGCCGGAGCATTTACGATATCAAAATTTTCTAAGGTAGGTTTTCCGACCGGCCTTGATTTGAGCAAAATTTGTTTATTCATTATGTTGTTTTTTAATGTTTATATTTTTGTTGTTTACCACTGTATTTTAAACTCTTATAGGTATAATTAGCAATAAAAAATTAGAGATTTATAAACTAATTGCATCCCATGAAGCATTGTAGGCATTTTCAATATCGATGTCTGAAAGACTGACATTTCTTTTTAAGCTCTCTTTTACAAGGTATAGAATAGGTAGAAGAGAAAAAGAAAATAACATGATTCTGGAAAATGGTTTAATAATTCCTTCGCGTTGGCCTCGTTCCCATAAGTCATATAGTGGTTGAATTGCCAGAACACCTTTATGCCTGTTCTCGTCACTGATCATAGGGGTATTGTCACATTGCTCAATAAATAATGCTTCCTCCGGCTCGTCACATTTATAGTTTAACACATTACGCCATATCACTCTGAAACCATCACCAACAGCCATATCTGAACTAAATCCATTAAATATCATTTCTGCAAATTTTGCTTTTAATTCAGAATACAACGTATTAATCAGGTCTTCTTTACTTTCAAAATAGAGATAGATAGTGCCGGGTGAAACACCTGCTTGCTTTGAAATCATTGACATGGGGGCAGCATGGAAACCATGATTATTTACCATCTTTAATGTAGCTTTTAAAATTGCTTCCCGTTTGTTTTGAACTTTTACTTTTTCCATATATCCATGCTTATGATAACTATAGTAATAAATGAATGATCATTCATTTTGTTCAATTGAAATTGAGCAATTCTGAATTATATTTAGATTGCGAATTTTAATTTAATATTCACTAATGATGATCAAACAAGATTAATATACTGATTAATAATAATATAAGAATAACTTTCACAAATTATACAAATTGAACAAAAACGAGATTTTAGACTTATATTTTTTTATTATTTTTACTCTATAAATATTGTGAATGGTGATCTTATGAATAACAAAATAGTACTTTATCAGATTGATGCCTTTACCGATAAACTTTTTCATGGTAACCCTGCAGGGGTTTGTATATTAGAAAAGTGGCTTACTGATGATTTGATGCAAAATATTGCAGCTGAGAACAACCTTGCTGAAACTGCTTTTGTTGTAAAGAATGGAGACTTATTTGAAATCAGATGGTTTACTCCGACAATAGAAGTTGATCTTTGTGGTCATGCTACACTTGCCAGTGCGCATGTACTTTTTAACTACTACCCCATCAAAGAGAATCTTATCGAGTTTCATTCATCACGAAGCGGAAAGCTTATGGTTGAACGACAAGGACACTGGCTAACACTGAATTTTCCTATAGATATATACACAGAAATTGATGTTCCAGAGATTCTAATCACAGCTTTTCAGAAAAAGCCCATTGAAGCATATCGAGGAAAAACAGATTTAATGCTGGTCTTTGCAACACAAGAAGATATTGAAGGATTCAGACCTAACTTTCCATTGATAGAATCGGTTGGAGGACGAGGAATCATTGTTACAGCTCCCGGAACGAATGTCGATTTCGTATCCAGGTTCTTTGCTCCGCAATCAGGCATAGACGAGGATCCGGTAACTGGTTCAGCCCATACAACACTTACGCCTTATTGGACAAATAAAACAGGAAAAACCAGACTGACAGCTCGTCAACTATCAAAGCGAGGTGGTGATTTAGTTTGTGAAATGAAGGACGATCGTGTCATGATTTCAGGAAGAGCCATAACCTATTTAATTGGAGAAATTGCTGTTTAAATCCCAAATTCATTTATGCTAGACAAAATAAAGGTAATTGGCTTTGATGCTGATGATACGCTATGGGTAAACGAACCCTACTTTCGGGATGCTGAATTTAAACTTGCAGAATTACTGAAACCTTTTGCCCCGGATGTTGATATTATCGCTGAGTTATTTGACACTGAGATGAAAAATCTGCCTCTATATGGTTATGGAGCAAAGGCATTTACGTTATCTCTCATTGAAACAGCAGTAAAACTATCGGGCAATAAAGTTGATGCAGCTATCATCTATGAAATTATAGGAATGGGACAAAAACTAATGAATATATCAATTGAACTATTAGACCATGTAGATGAAGTATTGCCAAAGCTTAAAAATAGGTATAAGTTAATCGTTGCAACTAAGGGTGATCTATTAGATCAGGAACGCAAATTATCGAAATCAGGACTTCTACCCTATTTTCACCATATTGAAATAATGAGTGATAAAAAGGAGAGTGATTATCAACGACTGATTGAAAACTTAAATATCCACCCTGAGGAGTTTCTGATGGTGGGGAATTCATTAAAATCTGATGTACTCCCGGTTTTGGCTATTGGCGGTATTGGTGTTCATGTTCCTTTTCATACAACATGGCAACATGAAACAGTAACCGAAATGCCAACTGATCATTACTATGAAATTGAATCAATTCATCATCTCTTAGACATTTTAGATAACGAATAATTAGAATCAAAGAATTCCTTTCATAGAAAATAAACGACTCATCTAATGTCAAGTGCTGCTATATTATGATGTGTAGTATTCAATTTTTGTAATGTAAAAATGATCAAAACACTATAAAGATTAAATCTAAATAAGCAATTTGTAATCCGCATTAACATATACTTTGTTTCTACTTATTACCAAAAACGCATTAGATTCAAGTATTATTCTACTTAAATTCGATTATTAATTACCAGATCGGGC
>JACAUB010000001.1:2299272-2372838 GCA_013390605.1 Bacteroidota bacterium
TTATTTATCATTCTGAATATCTGATTACTAATTTTTTCAAACAAATATTATTTTTTTTTGTTAAAAAATATTAAATATTATTATATTTAGCCCCATAGTAGAACACGAAAAAAATTAATAATCCTGAATTTTATGCCCGAATCAGAAGACAAACCAAAGGAAAATTCAAGAAGGAATTTTTTACAATTGTTTGGAATAGCTGGCGCAGGAACTGTGCTAGCTGGTGCTGCAATCTTTGCTGGCAGTAACTATGAGAAAAATAAGAAAAAAGGCGACAAGATAAAGATTCTCACGGCCAATAATGAGCTGCTCGAAGTTGAACGTGATGCAGCAGTTAAATCAGTAAAAGAAGCCAAGCTTAATCTGACCGAATATCAGAAGAAGGGTAGAGAAGGTATACCTGGAAAGCGCTGGGTGATGGTGCTGGATTTATCGAAATGCAGAAATGCCAGAAAATGTATGGCTGCCTGTATTGGTGCTCACCACCTTCGGTCTGAACAGAGTCACATGAATGTGTTGAAGATGCAAGAGTCAGAAAAAACGCCACCTTATTACATGCCTAAGAATTGTCAGCATTGTGATAATCCTCCTTGCGTAGCAGTTTGTCCGGTAGATGCAACATTTAAACGTCCTGACGGCATAGTATTGATCGATAATGAGCGATGTATTGGCTGTCGATTTTGCATTGCTGCCTGCCCGTATAGTGCACGTGTCTTTAACTGGATAGAGCCCATTAAAGAGAAAGAAGACAAAGGATTAGTATATAATGTTGAACTAAATGTACCTCAAAAACTAGGTACCATATCTAAATGTCTGTTCAGTGCAGATCGTTTACGTGAAGGAAAGTTACCTTATTGTGTAGAGGCTTGTCCTAATGGTGTTTATTACTTTGGTGATGAAAATGAAGATGCCGTAACCAATGGTACAAGTAAAGAAACGGTTCGTTTAAGTAAGTTGCTAACCGATAATGCGGGATACCATTTGATGCCCGAGTTAGGAACAAAACCCAGAATATATTATCTGCCTCCAAAAAATAAAACATACCCCTTCCAGGAGAAAGATCGTCTGGAAGCAAAAGAATCATTGAAAGACACTGATGTTTAATCATTAATTAGCACTTATGTCGGGAAAAGAGAGTTTTGATAAAATGACCACCGATATTCTCAGATCGGTAAGGCTTACAAATCTTAGTTTTAAAATCTGGATGGGTTTTATTACTGTTTCGTTTTTAATTTGCATCTATGCATATACGATTCAGTTAAGAGAAGGATTGGGTGTTGCAGGAATTCGCGATTATGTATCCTGGGGGATGTATATTTCGAACTTTGTATTCTTTGTAGCAACTAGCTTAATTGGAATGTTGATTAGTGCAGTCCTAGGGTTAGCGGGAATCAAATGGGCAGCTCCTTTAGCTAGAATTGCTGAAATAATAGCCCTTGCCTTTGCCATGGTTGCCGGCTTAGTCATCATTTCAGACATGGGTCGCCCTGAGCGATTAGCTTATGTTTTTATTCATGGACGTATACAATCACCGATCCTATGGGATGTAACTGTTGTAACAACTTATGTAGCGATCAGTGCACTGCTGTTATACCTACCCTTAATTCCGGATTTGAAGATTTGTTATGATAGATTAGAGAATATTCCTAAACTTCAACGTACAGTTTACAAATGGTTATCACTCGATTGGTCTGGATCACCCGAACAAGTTAAAATTGTGCGTCGCTCAGTTCGAATCTTACTCATCTTAATTATTCCGGTAGCAATGGGAATTCACACTGTTACCTCCTGGCTCTTTGCTGCTACTACCAGAACTGGATGGGATAGTACGATCTTTGGACCTTACTTTGTCAGCGGAGCCTTTGTTTCAGGATGTGCAGCCGTTATAATCGCCATGTTTGTTTATCGTAAAACCTATAGACTAGATAAATATATTACAGAATTTCATTTTGATAAGATGGGACGATTATTGGTACTGGTATCATTGGTCTATCTCTATTTTAACTTAAATGAGTATCTGGTACCGGGCTATAAAATGAAAAAATTTGATCATTTTCATTTAATGGAACTTTTTTCAGGACGGTTTGCTTTATTATTCTGGGGAACTCAATTATTTGGACTTGTCATTCCATTAATTCTCTTGCTATTCAAAAAAATCAGGAAGCCTTTACCTATGCTTGTTATTGCCATTTTTGTACTTGCTGGGGCTTGGCTGAAACGACTACTTATTGTAGTTCCGACGATGGAAAATCCTTTTCTACCTATTCAGAATGTGCCACTTAACTTTAAGTTTTATACACCAACATTAATTGAAACAGCGATTACGTTAGCTTCTATTTTTCTGGTACTCATAATTATAACCATTTTGTCTAAACTAGTTCCAATTATCCCTATTGAAGAAATTGAGTTAGACGAACATGAACCTGAATCAGTGTAATTTAAATATAAAAGAGGATAAAGAAGAACTTTAACAGCACCTTACGGATTCGAAAAGTTCTTAACCTACCAAAATATAACCGAATGAAAAGAGCTATAAAAAACATAAAATCATTGGTTCTACTGGTTACAATGCTATGTTTCCAATTAGGAATAGCGCAAACCGTAGTTGTTCCTGCTGATAAAAAAGCCAAAGCAAGCCCACTTCTTTTCAACGATGCAGCAGTTAAAGATGGAGAAACCATTTATACTAAAAACTGTATATCGTGTCATGGAAATCCATCTAAAGCAAATTATCAGAAATCGATGAGTCCCGTACCGGGTGATCCAGCTGAAGAGAAATTCCAAAAGAACTCTGATGGAGAACTTTTTTATAAAATAGGTGTAGGAAATGCTGTTATGCCAATGTTCAAAAACGTTCTCTCAGAAGAAGAACGATGGAAATTAGTTGGTTATATTCGTAGCTTTAATAAGAATTACAAACAGCCTCCCCTTGAAATTACAGTTGTAAATCTTTTGAGTAAAACCGTCAAGCTTTCGATCACTTACAACGAGAAAAATCATCAGATTGCCATACTTGCAAAAGGGAAAGTAAAAAATGATTCTGTGCCCTTAAAGGGTTCTGAAATTATTCTTTATGCTAAACGTTATTTTGGACGATTACAAATAGAGACAGTAAAACAAACAAATCAACAAGGCGCTGTGTTATTTGATTTTCCGAAGAATCTTCCAGGTGATAAAGCAGGAAATATTGAATTGATAGTTAAAATTAATGATGAGCTCTTTGGTGAAATAACAGTTTCAAGAACATTAAAAATTGGTATCCCTACTAATAAACCAAGTCTCACTGAAAAAAGAGCCATATGGAATGTTAATGCGAAAGCGCCCATTTGGATCTTATTAACCTATACAATTGGAGTGATAGGAATTTGGGCATTCCTGATCTATATTATTTTCAGCATCTTAAAAATAAAAAAGGCAAGTAAGAAAAACAACTAAACTCAAGAATATGAAAAATCTAGCAACCTTTGGACGCATTCTTTTTGGCCTTCCTTTTGGAATTATTGGTCTAAACCATTTTTTAATGAAAGATGTCTTTTTGGGAATGATGTCATCATTCGTTCCTGGAGGAGGATTTACCATTATGCTTACCGGTGTTATCCTGATTTTAGCATCCATCAGCATTATTATTAATAAATATGTTGTTATAACCTGCTATTCGCTTGCTTCACTACTATTGCTATTTATTATTACCATTCATATTCCCGGATTATTTGATCCAAAACAATTTGAATTAGCACTAATTGAATTACTTAAAGATACCGGGTTGATGGGTGGAGCACTAATGATCGCTGCCTATTACCGAACACAAAACGCGAAATCAGAATAACCCATGAATAAAAAAATAGTTACTCTTTTCCTTTTAATTGGATTCTTCAATTTTTGCTTTGCGCAGGAGACAATTGATAAGAAAAATGAGATTGGGGTTACAGAACATCTGGGAAAAAATATTCCGCTTGACCTTAAATTTGCCAGAGAAACAGGCGATTCGGTTACGCTGAAACAGATTGTGAATAAACCAACCATTGTTATTTTCGTCTATTTCGACTGTACGTCATTGTGTATTCCGCTCATGCAGGGTGTATGCCAGGTAGTTAAGCAAACTGATCTGAAACTGGGAAAGGATTATCAGATTGTAACAATCAGTCTTGATCCTGCAGATACTCCGGATAAAGCTTTTCGATCAAAAGCATCCATAACACAATCGTTGAGTAAAGAGCAAAAGGATGGATGGATTTATCTTACGTCGAGTGACTCTACCATCCAAAAAATGATACATAGCGTTGGCTATAATATTAAAGCGGTTGGAATGGAATTTATTCATCCGGCAGCTATTGTTATTGTCAGTCCTAAAGGAAAAATCACTCGTTATTTATATGGGATGACCTATCTTCCTTTTGATATTAAGATGGCTATCTCTGAAGCAAATAAAGAGCTCTCAAGACCCACTATTCAAAAAATATTGCTCTATTGCTTTAGTTACGACCCCGATGGAAAACGTTATACATTAGAAGTAACAAGAGTAGCAGGAACAATCATTGTCTTTATTCTAATCATATTTTTTATCGTTTTAATCGTCAAGAGAAAAAAGAATAAGAATGGCAAATAATATAGAACAGACTGATTATGTGAGTTATCTTGATTACCAAGGTAAACACAAAGGAATTTTTGCATGGATATTAGCGACTGACCATAAGCGGATTGGATTGCTCTATATGTATGCTATAGCCTCATTTTTCTTTATTGGGGCAATATTGGGATTATTAATGCGGATTGAGTTAATTGCCCCCGGTGAAACCATCATGAAGCCACAAACGTATAATGGAATCTTTACGGTACATGGTATCATTATGATCTTTATGGTTGTAATTCCCGGATTATCTGTTGTATTTGGAAATCTCTTTATGCCTATTTTAATTGGCGCCAGAGATGTTGCTTTTCCCCGACTCAACCTTTTTTCGTGGTGGATATACATATTAGGATGTGTAATGGCTGTCTCTTCACAGTTTCTTCGCCAAGGACCTCCTGATACTGGATGGACATTTTATGCTCCTTACAGTATTTCTACCGGAACCAATGTAATAATGGCTACCGCAGCAGCTTTTGTCTTAGGCTTTTCCTCCATTTTAACCGGGTTAAACTTTATCGTCACCATTCACCGGTTACGAGCTCCCGGTATGGGATATTTTAGAATGCCCCTTTTCGTTTGGTCGCTTTATGCCACAGCCTGGATTCAACTATTGGCAACTCCTATTGTTGGGATTACCTTACTCATGTTAATTGCCGAACGTGTTTTCAATATTGGTTTTTTTGACCCCGCCTTAGGTGGTGATCCAGTTCTGTTTCAACATCTATTTTGGATCTATTCGCATCCTGCAGTCTACATTATGATTCTTCCGGCTATGGGGGTAATCACTGAAATAATACCAACCTTCTCTCAACGAAAAGTATATGGATATAAGGCTGTTGCCTTCTCCAGTTTGGCTATTGCAGGTGTAGGGTTTCTGGTTTGGGGACATCATATGTTCACTTCAGGAATGAGCAATACAGCATTATGGTTTTTCAGCCTATTAACATTTATTGTTGCTGTACCAAGTGCAATAAAAGTATTTAACTGGGTTGCAACAATGTATAAGGGGTCAATAGATTTAAAGCCCCCAATGCTTTATGCACTGTCATTTATTTTCCTATTTATGATTGGTGGACTATCTGGTTTAGTCTTAGGTTCCTTAGCTACTGATGTTCATGTTCACGACACATCATTTGTTGTAGCACATTTTCATTACATTGTTTTTGGTGGAATGGGATTTGCATTTTTTGCAGCCATCCATTATTGGCTTCCCAAAATATATGGAAGAATGTATAACTTTAAATGGGCTAATATTGCATGGGCTGTTATTTTCGTCGGGTTTAATGTTTTGTATTTTCCGCTCTTTATTATAGGTATGCAAGGAATGCCTCGCCGTTATTATGACTACCTTCCACAATTCCAAACAGGACATGTTATATCAACGATAGGTGCTTTTATGTTAATCATCGGGTTCATCATGATGGTTGTCAATCTGATAAACGGAGCACGTAATGGTGCAAAAGCGCCAGCCAATCCGTGGAATGGAAACACACTTGAATGGAAAATTCCATCGCCTCCCCCACATGAAAACTTTGATCAGATTCCTGTAATTACGGAAGATCCATATAATTATTTATAGAAATAACAGCATTTATGGAAAACCATTCTAACCATATTGAGGAACCACGTGATGACTATGCAGCTAAACTAGGAATGTGGTTATTCATCTTCACTGAGTTATTGCTATTTGGAGGATTATTCCTTGTATATTCTATTTTCAGGTTTAAATTTCCAGTTCAGTTTCATCAGGCCTCTCTTGAACTTAATGTAATAATTGGTGCGGCTAATACAGTAATTCTGCTGGTAAGCAGTATGACTGTTGCCATGTCGTTATCGGCTTTACAAAAAAACAATAAAAAATTAGCCAAAATTCTTTTGCTAATAACGGTTTTCTGTGCACTACTTTTTTTAGTTAACAAATACTTTGAATGGGGTGTTAAATTTGAAGAAGGACTTTATCCTGGTTCTGATCTGATGCTTCAATTAGAACATGGATCGTTACTTTATTTCAGTCTCTACTTTTTTATGACAGGACTCCATGCGTTACATATCATCATTGGTATGATCATTCTTTTGGTAGCCTATTTTAAAATAAATAGTGGACAAGTTAATATAGATAAGTATGCATTATTGGAAAATGGAGCATTATATTGGCATCTTGTCGATTTAATCTGGATCTTCCTCTTCCCGTTACTTTATCTTATTTCGTAAGTCTCAATAAAAATGATCATCCATAAAAAGCAATCAACATGACGCACAAAGATTCACCGCACATTTCCGATTATAAAACACTGGGGATTGTATTGCTTGTTTTACTTTTTCTCACTTTTACTACCATTGAGGTTACTTCTTTTCATCTGATGGCTGCCACTGTTTTGGTAGCACTTTTAATTGCAGGTGTAAAAGGATATATTGTATTAACCTATTTTATGCATCTCAAGTATGAAGGCCTACTCTTACGCATTCTCGTAAGTGCCGTTTTTGTATTATATGCTGTTATAGTTATTATTACGTTCTTCGATTATTTGTACCGATAAATAAACTTGGTTATGTTTTCAAATGCCTCTAATTTTACCCAGGGTGTTGATACGGCATTCCTGATTATTCTTGCAATATCATTCTTCTTTCTTATTGGTATTACAGTTTTAATGATCTATTTTGTAATAAAATACAATATAAAGAAGAACCATCCTGCTGTCCAGATCAAAGATAATCCTTGGGTAGAAGTAACCTGGACAACAATTCCAGTGATATTGGTTTTACTTATGTTCTATTATGGATATGTTGCATATCTTCCGATGAAAACACCACCAAAAGATGCCATGCAGATTACAGTAATTGGCAAAATGTGGAAATGGGCTTTCGAATATAAAGGCGGTAAACAGAGTGATACACTTTATGTTCCTATCAATAAAGCCATAAAGCTTAATCTTGTGTCAGAAGATGTTTTACATGGTTTTTATGTTCCTGCTTTTAGAATAAAAGACGATGTTGTCCCTGGTAAAGCTAACTATTCATGGTTTGTTGCACAGCAGCTTGGTGATTACGAAATTCTTTGTTCCTCCTATTGTGGCATTATGCATTCATATATGGGTACGAATATAAAAGTTGTGCCGGAACCTTTTTTTAATAATTGGCTGGCAAAACTACCTGTCAAGAAAGTAGTAAAAGATAATGCTGGATTAGCCATAATCCAAAAGAACGGATGTCTGGCATGCCATTCACTGGACGGGACAAAGATACTCGGTCCATCATTTAAAGGGCTATACGGCTCTAAAATCGATGTTATAACAAATGGTAGTACTCATAAGATTGTTGTTGACGATGAGTATATTAAAACATCTATTCTTGAACCAAACAAAGACATTGCTGCTGGATTTAATCCGGGAATTATGAAAGCTTATGGAACTAAAATCAAGCCTCAGGACATCCAGAAGATCTCAAACTATTTAAAATCGATGAATGCAAAATAAAAAGATCTCTGATTTCATCAATATAATTGCTGAATTGATGAAGTACAAAGTATCGCTTGCGGTAACTTTTACAACAGCTATTGGATATCTTGTTTATGCAGGATCATTTGATCTTAAACTTCTGTATGCTGTAATCGGTGTATTTCTGTTATCGGGAGGAGCTAGTGCGCTAAACGAAATACAAGAAAGAAAGTATGATATAAAAATGATCAGAACCCGAAACCGACCTATTCCTTCCAATAGAATATCTCCGCTGAGGGCACTATTTATTGCTTTCGTTCTTATCATCGCCGGATCAGCTTTTCTTTTATCAACGAATAACACTTCGGCTTTATATCTTGGTCTGTTTAATATTATCTGGTATAATGGTGTTTACACTTATCTGAAAAGAGTAACTCCGTTTGCTGTTGTTCCCGGATCACTAACCGGTGCTGTACCTGCATTCATAGGATGGACTGCAGCTGGTGGATATCTGCTCGATCCCAAAATCATCTTAATTGGTTTTTTCCTCTTTATATGGCAAGTTCCTCATTTCTGGTTTTTACTATTAAAATATGGAAAAGAATATGAAGAAGCCGGATTTCCAGCAATCAGTACAATACTACCACCGCAAAATTTAAAATTCATTACTTATATATGGGTCATTGCTACTTCTATCACCACACTAATGTTCCCCCTTTTTCATTTCTTTGAATCAGGTACGCTGTATACATTGGTATTCTTATTAAATATCTGGTTAGTAATAACCTTTACTCAACTTACCTTTAATATAAAAATTGGAATCAACTTTAAAAGAACCTTTGCAACAATAAATGTTTTTATGCTGATTATAATGTTGTTACTGGCAGTCGAAGCAATTACATTAAGATAAAGTATACGCTATAAAGCAAAAGAGCGGGGTTCTAATCAGAACCCCGCTCTTTTGCTTTATTAATCAGCCTTATAATCAAAATAGAATTCTCCGGTTGGCTCCTTTTGATACCAGATAGCTGGTGTAACCAGTTTCCCATCAAGATTCTTTAGAACCCGCCCATAAAGGGCATGGATTGGGTTAAAAATAACATTGGTAACGCCTAATGTAAAGAGTCCATCGCCATCAGATTTAACGACTACCTCCATTCCATTAAATTCCAAAATCGCTTTTAGAAAAGCTGTTCTTTCGGTAGTAGCTTTTTTTTCAATAACTGAGCAGCGAATACCATTAATTTCTTCTACAATATGATGTGGATTGATTGCCATGATTCATTATTTTAAATATATTCCAAAACTCAAAGAATCAATATATTGATATACTGAAGGAATAAATCCGATAACCAATAGCCCAATAACACAAATAATTAGTGCTGTAGTAAGAGGCCATTCTCTTTTTATGGGTTCTATCGTCTCCTCAGCCTGATCTATAAACATCGTCTTTACAACACGTAAATAATTATAGAGCGAAAGTACAAGATTGGCAGCAGCAATGGCAAGCAGAATATACAATCCATTTCCCATCCCTGAAGTAAGCAGAAAGAGTTTGCCAAAGAATCCTGCCGTTGGAGGAATACCTGCCAAAGAGAAAAGACTCAATGCAAATACCAATGCAAGAAAAGGATTGGACTTATATAATCCCTTATATGATGAAAGGTTTTCTTTTCCGGTAGCATCAGCAATAGCTCCAATAACACCAAATGATGCAATATTACTTAAAAGATAGATGAGAACGAAATAGATAGAAGCAGTTGTACCAGCCTGCGAAGCACCTGCAATACCCACCAACACAAAACCAACCTGCGAAATCGATGAGAAGGCCAATAAACGCTTTACATTCTGCTGACGCATAGCAAATAGATTTCCCACCGTCATACTTAGTACCGAAAGAATGGTGATTTCATATAACCAGGCTCCTTTTAATGCGCTAAATAAGACATATAATACACTGATGAAAACAAATATTACCGATCCTTTAGAAATAACAGATAAGTAGTTGGTAACGCCTACCGGTGAACCCTCATAGACATCAGCAGTCCAAAGATGGAATGGTACAATCGACATCTTGAATGCAAAACCTGCCAAAATAAAAGTAAAGGCATATAATGTTAGCGGATTGGGTTGTATTACAGCAATAATATGTTCAAAACTAAGGTTTCCAACAGCGCCATACAACAACGATATTCCAAAGAGAAGAATTCCTGATGAGAATGCAGATGAAAGAATAAGTTTAATTGCAGCTTCTGATGAATTTCTTTGTGTTTTGTTGAAGTTTGCTAATGCCGCAACAGGAATGGTTGACATCTCGAGTCCAAGATAAAGCATTAAAACATGACCACTCGAAAGCATAACAAATGCGCCTAATAAACTACTGAGCAATAAGATATAAAACTCTATTCTGTTTTTATTCCCCGAGAGCCATGTAGTTGAGGTAAAAGAGATCAAGAGTACACCAAAGTTCAAAATATTCTTTTCCAATACGATCAATTCCGTCGTCTGAAAGAAATTATTAAACAGTGTTCCATCAAGCATGGGGAACAACCCAATCAGAAAATTTATCAGAAGTAAGATATTGATACCATTCATAAACATGGGTACCCTATCATCGGCATCGTTTAGTTTTAAGACTAACAGTAAGAAGATAATCAATGCGATGATCCCCTCAAACCGTAAATACATAATAGATTCCAAACTCATAACTTATACGTTAACAGGTTTATAAGGCAAATGCCGCTGAATAAATTTTATTAAATATGGTAATCGAATCATTCTGAATTAACTGGATCAACCAGAAAGGAAATACCCCGATAAAAACGACTCCTGCAATCAGTAATATTGAAGCTGCACGTTCACTCCAGCTGGCATCTTTAAATTTAAGATGTTCTTTATTTTGAATAGAACCCCAGATAGCTAAACCAATAGCACGCAGAATATAGACTGCTGTTACAACAAT
Source organism: Bacteroidota bacterium (assembly GCA_013390605.1). Classification (GTDB taxonomy): domain Bacteria; phylum Bacteroidota; class Bacteroidia; order Bacteroidales; family Cfx3-03; genus Cfx3-03. Next base: position 2,310,296 of record JACAUB010000001.1, read on the forward strand.
TGAAGCACATGCCAGGATAGTAGCAACGCGATAGAATACGCCTGTTTGCTCCCATGCACCTACAAAAATAGTCATCTCCGAAACAAAACCACTAAAACCAGGTAGACCTAATGAGGTTAAACCAGCTATAATAAATGCCGTTCCAATAAAAGGGACTTGTTTTAACATTCCACCTAGCTCATTGGCCTGACGTGTATGGGCTCTGTCATAAATCATCCCAATGGCAGCAAAAAACAGGGCTGTCATAATACCATGTGAAACCATCTGCATCACTGCACCCATGATGGCTGCTTTGGTTAACATTGCAATACCCAGGATTACAAAACCGCAGTGGCTTACCGAAGAGTATGCATTCATATATTTGAGATCCTTTTGCATCATCGTAGCAAAAGCACCATAAATAATCATGATAGAAGCAAGAATGATAAAAATCCAGGAGAGCTCTCTGGCAGCATCGGGCAATAAATAGGTAGCAACGCGCAGACATCCGTACCCGCCTAACTTCATTGAAATCCCGGCCAGAAACATGGATGCTGCCGTGGGAGCTGATGAGTGACCATCAGGTGCCCAGGTATGAAAAGGGAACAGAGCAGTAAATACGCCAAAACCAGTGAATAGCAATATATATAAAACACGCTGTGTCTCTATTGGAAGTTTCAAATGTGCCAATTGCAACAAATTCCATGTTGGAACACCAAAAGCAGCTGAAGCATAATACAATCCTACAATTCCTAAAAACACTAATGCCGATCCAAACATCAACATTAATGCAAGTTTCATGGCGCTGTATTCTTTCTTACCACTTCCCCAAATGCCAATCAAAAGATATTTCGGTATCACCGCGAGTTCTAAAAAGAAGAAAAGCATAAACAGGTCTGTAGAGATAAAAAAGCCAAAAGCTCCCAAACTCAAAAAGATGATCAAAAAGAAGAATTCTTTTACCTGAAATACGATTTTCCACGAAACCAGTATGCCTGCAACAACAACCATAGCTGTTAAGAGAATCATTGTCAATGAAATTCCATCAACACCCATACTGAAGAAAATATGCAAAGGCGAAAACCACTTTATGGTTGACTGAAAAAGCATATCACCAGTGACACCAGCTTTTCTCAAACTCAAATACAATAGGGTAATCCAAACAGAAACACCCAGCTGCAAAACGCTACCCAACAAGGCAATCAATTTAATAGTCTGATCTTTTTTAGAGATCAGGATACCAATTGCAGTTACAAGCGGTATAAGTATTAATAATGATAAGATATTCATTATCTTTAATTTACATAAATTTAATTACTAATAAAGCTGCCAGCATCAAAATGCCACCCAAGAAAAACATAGCGTAAGTTTGTAACCGCCCAGATTGCATTCCTTTGATCGATTCTGAAACAGAAAGTGTCCCGGATGCAGTAGCATTAATCATCCCATTTACGATGGTACGATCAAACCAGGCAGCTGGACGACCAATCAGGTTAAATAAAATTTTCTTTGTCACAAAAAGATAAACCTCATCAATATAAAACTTATGGTATGCCGATTGATAGACAAATGCTATTGAAGCAGAAATCTTAGCAGGTACATCACTCTTTTTACCATAAAGCACCCAAGCTAATAGAATTGCTGTAACACCAATCAAAACCGGTGCGATAGAGAACATAATATGAAAAGGAAGTTCGATTGCCTTTCCATCAGCGCTAATAAACGAGCCAAATGGAATCAGCCCTGCAAATACAGCACCCAATGAAAGAATAATCAATGGAATATTCATCGCCCAGGTATGACCTTCATGGTTGTGTCCATCAGCATGTGGAGCTTTATTCCAGAATATTCTAAAATAGAGTCTGAACATATAGAATGCTGTAATTCCACTAGTGATTAATCCAACATAGAAGATTATTTTATTGTGTTCGAAAGCTGAAGAAAGGATAGCCTCCTTACTAAAGAACCCTGCAAAAGGAGGAATCCCTGCAATAGCCAAACAAGCCAGTAAGAAAGTGATATGTGTAATGGGCAATGCTTTACGCAAACCGCCCATATCTTTCATTTCATTACTATGAACAGCATGGATAACAGCACCAGCTCCCAAGAATAACAGTGCTTTAAAGAATGCATGGGTAAACAAATGGAACATTGAAGCAGTAAATCCTTCATTTTGCCCTTCACCCCACCCTGCTACACCCAAAGCAAACATCATAAATGCAATTTGAGAGATGGTAGAGTATGCCAAAACGCGTTTAATATCAGTTTGTGTACAGGCTATTACAGCAGCAAACATTGCTGTAAACGCACCAATATATGCTATAATAGATAAAGCCTCCGGAGCTGAAACAGCAAATACATGGAACAGTCGGGCTACCAAGAAAACACCTGCAACGACCATCGTAGCAGCATGGATCAATGCAGATACCGGTGTTGGACCCTCCATTGCATCTGGTAGCCAGATATGTAACGGAAACATAGCCGACTTACCGGCACCACCAGCAAACACAAGCAGTAATGCCCATGAAAGTGTTGATAACCCCATAAAAGTGGTAGATGTAAATCCTACAAGATAAGGTGAGCCGGTAGCCGTTAATCTTTCAATTAACACAAAGAAGTCTAACGTTTTGGCACCAAAACTCAACATCAAAATTCCAATAAGGAAACCCAGATCAGCAAACCTTGTTACGATAAAGGCTTTCTTAGCAGCGGCAATAGCAGATGGTTTGGTAAAATAAAAACCTATCAATAAAAAGGAGGAAACCCCAACCAACTCCCAGAACATATACATCTGGAAAAGATTGACAGATACAACCAAACCTAACATTGAAAAGGTAAACAGCGACAGATATGCATAATACATTGTGAAACGTTCTTCACCATGCATATAGTTCATACTATATATATGTACCATTGCAGATACAAAAGTGATCACCAACAACATCATCACAGAGATGGGGTCGAGCACTAAACCCAGATCAATAGAAAGATTTTCATTAAATTGCAGCCACGAGAACTGAAATGCAATATGTTTAACATATGCACCGTCAAGTTTTCCAAAATCAAAGAAATAGCCATAAGCTACAAACAATGATAATACTGCGGTAGCGACTAACACCACACTTCCAATCAGACCTGAAAGTTCTGGCTTAATCCGTTTACCAAAAAGAGATAGTCCGATAAAACTGATCAATGGTAAAATTAGAATGAGTACTGCGGATAAATCGTAGTTCATAACCTTAATATTTCATGTTTTTAGTGTCTTCAATATCAATTGTGTTAAACCTGCGATAGAGGTTTATAATGATAGCAATAGAAATTGAAACTTCAGCAGCAGCTATCGTGATAATGAAAAGGGTAAAAAAGACACCCTCCAGCTGATGAGGATAGACATATTTATTGAATGCCACAAAGTTGATATTGACACTATTCAAAATCAGCTCAACCGACATGAGCATGGTGATAAGATTTCGGCGCGAAAAGAAACCGTAGATTCCTAAAAAGAAAAGTATGGTGCTCAATATTAAAACGTGTGCCAATGGTACGTGTTCCATATTACAGTTTTGAGTTTTTGAGTTACTGTTTTTTTATTTTCATAGCAATTACAATGCTTCCAACTAATGCAGCCAGCAGCAAAACACTCACTACCTCAAATGGAAATACATAACCATATGAAGTATAACTTAGTAGTTGCAATCCAATGTTTTGAACTGAATGTTCAATAGGACGTGCAGTTGTTGGTAGGAAAAAATGATGTGTGATAATCCAAATAGAAAATAACATTCCTATTGCCGATAGGATACCTGCTCGGATAATTCGGCTTAGCCGTTGAGGAGCAAGACGTTCTCCAGATGAATGGGTAAGAAAAATAGAGAAGATAATCAGTACCACAATTCCACCGACATACACCACAATCTGTAATGCAGCAACAAACTGCATATCCATCAGAATATACACACCTGCAATGCCAATAAGGCTAAAAAGTAAAAATACAGCTGCCCTGAAAATCTTACGGGTGAATACTGTTAACACACCAAAGGTGATGATCAGTACCCCGAGGATATAAAAGATGATGGTTTCTACGCTCATTTCGCTTTTTCTGTTTTAAGTTTAGAACCCGGTTTATTTAATATCTTAACCAAATCGGCACGGTTATATACACTGTGTTCAAAGGTATTCGTCATTGTAATAGCATGGCTCGGACAAGCTTCAACACATTGACCACACATGGTACACATGCCCAGATTATATACCCATTTATCCAAAACCTTCTTTTTCTTACCTTCAGCAGTCTCTTCATTCATCGAGATGATCTTTATCGTCCCATTCGGACAAGCCATCTCGCAAAGGGTACATGCGGTACAGTGGTGTTCATTATTTTCATCATGCGGCATAATCACTTCACCCTTAAAACGCTCCGGAATGTAGAGGGTCTCTCTGTTTTCAGGATATGGTTCCGTAAGAATGGTCTTTGGATGCGACATGTAATAGAATGTGAGTTTCATACCCGTCCAAAGCGATTTGAAGGCCGAAAATATGCTACTGAAATATCTTATTAATGCTCTCATTTTTCGAATTCTTTATTTAAAAGTGCCAACCCATTAACGTAATAAAGGCTGCAACCACAATATTAATGATGCTTAGAGGCAAAAGGTATTTCCATTCCAGCTTAAGTAATTGGTCAATTCGCATACGGGGAAAAGTCCAGCGAAACCACATGATCAAGAATAGAATGAAGAAAGTTTTACCAAAGAACCAAACGATAGCAGGAATGAAATTCATAATATGATTGAATGCATCGAGTCCACCTACATGGAAAGGCTGCCATCCACCCAGAAACACAGTAGAACCAACCATAGCAACAATGAACATGTTGGTATATTCTGCCAGGAAGAACATGGCAAACTGCATACCTGAATATTCTGTATGAAAACCGGCAGTCAGCTCTTGTTCAGCCTCAGCGAGGTCAAAAGGTGCGCGGTTCAATTCAGCGGTACTGGCAATAATGAAAACCACAAAGGCAAATATTGCAGGAAGGTGTCCTTTAAAGATCCACCATCCATTGGCTTGCGAAAGAATGATATCGTGGATAGACAAACTACCACACATGATTACAATGGCAATAATTGATAGTCCTGCCGAAAGCTCATAACTAACAATCTGCGCCCCACTTCGCATAGCTCCCAACAAAGAGTATTTGTTGTTACTTGACCAGCCGGCCATTAAGATTCCTATAACACCGATCGACGAAACTGCCGTAACATAGAGCACACCAATATTCAAATCCCAAAGTTGTAAACCCGGAGCATACGACATTGGAGCCATTGCCATAAACGATACGGTTAACACTAAAAACGGTGCCAGACCAAACAAAAGTTTATCCGCACCGTTGGGCGTGAGGCACTCTTTAAGAAGGAGCTTCAATACATCGGCAAAAGCCTGTAATGAACCCCAAAAGCCAACACGCATCGGACCCAGACGCAACTGCATGAAACCCGCAACCTTGCGTTCCATATAGATGCTGGCCACTGCCATCACTACTACCAACAGAATTACAGCCACCCCAACCATTATAAGTTCGGAAGCCATAACCAGTCCCGGACTCATTATTCCGGTAAGCGTTTGATGAATAGATGATGTAATATCTGTAAAACCAATCATTGAAATCATAAGTATACAATCATTCGTTATCTGTCAATATCGGGGATAATTAAGTCGAGCGTAGCCATAATCGCAACCAGGTCGCCTATCTTAGAATTCTTTGCAATGTGAGCCAAAACACCAAGATTTGAGAAGTTAGGTGTGCGGTACTTAATACGATATGGATTTTTTCCACCATCGCTTACTACATAAACGCCCAATTCGCCACGAGCTGTTTCAACACGTTGGTAATATTCACCTACGGGCAATTTCAACACACCCTTTATTTTTGTACGATATTCGCCTTCCGGAATATTATCAATCAATTGCTCAATAATATGCATACATTGTTGCATTTCCTGCAAACGAATCATATAACGGGCAAACGAATCACCGTCTGTACCTAATATTTCTTTAAAATCAAGCTTTTCATACCCTTCGTATGGGTAATATTTACGAACATCACAGCTTACACCTGATGCACGGGCTACAGGACCAGAAGCAGCCAACGACAAGGCCATCTCTTTTGTTAAGATACCAACACCCTGTGTTCTTTTCTGAAAGATAATATTGCCGGTAAGCAACTTATCATATTCATCAATATTGACCTTAAACTGCTTGATAAGGTCTTTTACTCTTTTTACGAAGTTCGGATGGATATCCGCACTTACTCCACCGGGAGTGATATAGTTCATGGTCAGACGCGTACCACTGGTTTCCTCAAAAATGTCGAGAATCTGTTCTCTCTCACGAAAAGCGTAAAAGAATGGAGACACTGCACCCATATCTAAACCAGCCGATCCCCACCATAATTGGTGCGAAGCTAAACGTTGCAATTCAAGCATCAATAAACGAATAACCGATGCACGGGCAGGCACTTCAATCTGAGCTGCTTTTTCTACAAGCAGAGAACATGCATGATTATTCATATGAGCCGACAGATAATCCATTCTACTGGTTAAGTAGATGGATTGCTTGTAACCCAATGACTCAGACATCTTTTCGATACCACGATGGATATAACCCAAATGCGGTTCAATTTCCAAAATCTGCTCACCATCAAGGTTTATCTTTAGATGTAGCACACCATGTGTTGAAGGATGCTGCGGACCAACATTTATTACAAACTCGTCGGGAGCATCTTCTACAGGTATAAGTATATTCGAAAGTTCCATTGACAAATACTACAGGGTTACAATATTGACATCGTCTTTATAATCTTTCCGAAGTGGAAAACCAGGCCACTCATCACCAAGCATAATGCGGCGTAGATTAGGGTGATTCTTAAATCGTATTCCAAAAAGATCAAATATTTCGTTTTCATATAAGTCGGCAGCCATCCAAAGCGGATAAACTGAATCAACTTCTGGGTTTACACGGTCCTCTAATATTACTTTAACAACCAGATTGTGATGAAAAACAGAAGAAGTCAGATGATAAACCACTTCAAAATGTGTTTTTTTATCGACAGCTGTTTCGCAAAAGAGAAAATCAAATTGTGTATCAGGACTGGTGTTGAGCTGTTGAGCTATCTGAAAGAGTTCGCTCTTCTCAGCTATCAAAACCGGAAAGTCAAAGCTATCCTCTTGTTTACACTGAGGAAATTTGCTTTCGATATATGATTTTAGTTCGGCCTTATCCATTATTCTTCATCTTTTTTAGGACTATCAATAACATATGCCCGACTTTTTTTAATCTTCTCCTGAAGCTGAATCATGCCCTGTAATAGTGCTTCCGGACGAGGAGGACAACCTGGAACATAGACATCGACAGGAATAATATTATCAACGCCCTTTACAACCGAGTATGAATTATAATAAAACGGTCCACCCGAAATAGCACAGGCTCCCATTGCAATAACATAGCGGGGTTCGGCCATCTGGTTATATAAACGTTTTAATACTGGTGCCATTTTATAACAAATGGTACCTGCAACAATAATCAGGTCGGCCTGACGAGGTGTTGCACGTGCAACTTCAAATCCAAAACGACTCCAGTCGTATTTAGCCGAAGCTGTTGACATCATCTCAATAGCACAACAACTAGTTCCAAAGGTTAATGGCCACAAAGAGTTACTGCGGGCCCAATTTGCCAACTTATCTACATTTGTAACGAGAAAATTGGTTTTCCCTGTATCATCGCGATAAACGTCGCCAGGGAAATCAGTGAGGTAATCTTTTGTTACACCCATGTAAGCGCTTTCTTTTTATATGCGTAAAGAAGTCCCATAAAGAGGAACAGCGTGAAAAAGATAATTTCAACAAATGCAGGCCATCCTACTTGCTTCAAAACCACAGCCCAAGGATAAAGGAAAACGATTTCCACATCGAATACTAAAAAAACCAGTGAAAAAAGATAGTACCCAACATTAAATTGAACCCACGTTGTTCCCTGTGTTTGAATTCCGCATTCATATGCTTCACCCTTTTCAGGATTCCATGATTTTGTAGAGAGGATTTTTCCAAACCCAACAGCCATTCCAGCAAAGAGAATGCCGCAAAACATCAAGAGCAATAAGGATAAACTTCCCATACATTTTCTTGTTAAAAATACGGGTGCAAAAGTAGTTTAACAAATTGACACTTTCACTACTTTTATTGACGTTTTTTTTATAAAGTTAAATTTATCTGTATATCAATAGGTTGAATTAGTAAAATTTAACATATTTACATAAAACAATCTAGACTGAATACATAGGTTTTTCTATTGTTATAAAGTTAACAACGATTCCTAACAAACAACATTTAGTATATATCTATCTATTTACATCTTTAAAATAATTTAATCATATATACATTACTTTGTAGTGTAAGATATTGGTATTAAGTAATAAAGTACCTGAATAAATCTACATTGATTAACCTCTTTAAGATTAATTAGGAGAAAAAATTGATACCATAACTAAAAATATCGCATAGAAAATAGCTTATTTTTTCGCTGAAAAATGATGATGATGCACAAAATCATTAAATTAGAAAAATATGAGCAGTTTTTTGAAAAAGAATACAAAAAGGGAATAAACAACGCCAACAATAAATGATCGGCTCAGATTATTTTGTTGTATCTTTATGAAAATGATCGTCAATAAAAATTCTATTCTCATACTAAATCATACTGATTCTTCTCCGACCACGAGGCTATTATTTTCCCCTAATCCTAATCTGACCCTAATCATATTCTAATCTAATCCTATTCAACTCCAAATGCTGAATTAGGCATACGATAGAATGAAGTTTGGATGAAAACAGAGAAATTCGCAGATGATAGAAGCATTATGGAGCAATTAAATCAGAATCATCAGATACGCTTAGTAGTCTATTTACTGTAAAGAATTTACGATTTAATCTATAGATAAACAGCTATTTATATTTAATTTAGGATTGCAAAAACAAGCTATTTATATCAGAATATCTAAAACCACAACAAACAAGAGTACCTACTCTTCATTACATTATGATCTAAAAGCATAAAGGTTCAAAGTAGAAAACACCCTGAACCTTTATGACAATATCAATTAGTCTTTTTTTCGCAGCTTACTATGCTTTATTCCATAGAGGAAATAAATAGCAAAACCAATCGCCATCCAGATAATTAAACGTTCCCATGTGCTGGTTGGAAGCGCAAACATCTGTGCAACACAGATAACCATACCGGCGATAGGCACAAAAGGCACCCAGGGTGTTCTAAACGGACGTGATGTTTCGGGTTGAACCTTCCGAAGTACAATGATACTCCCACAGACAATAGTGAAAGCAAGCAATGTTCCAATTGAAACCAACTGGCTAAGAATATGAATCGGTAGTATACCTGCTAATATTGCAGCAATAACTCCTACTATGATTGTAGTAATATAAGGTGTATGAAAACGGGGATGTATTTTAGTTAAAAACTTAGGCAATAAACCATCAACGGCCATTGTATAAAAGATTCGGGGTTGCCCCATCAACATAACCAGAATAACAGAACTTAAACCGGCAATCGCACCAAGTTTAATAAATGGACGTAACCACATCAATGCTGCACCTGTTTTATTAATTGCATAAGCAACCGGAGCATCTACATTCAATTCCTTGTACGAAACGATACCTGTTAATACTAACGAAACCAAAACATACAAGAGTGTACAAATAAGTAAGGACCCTAATATTCCTATCGGCATATTCTTTTGAGGATTAATAGTCTCCTGGGCCGCAGTAGAAACAGCATCAAAACCAATATAGGCAAAGAAAATAACACCGGCACCTGTAAGAACACCTGTCCAGCCAAAATTTTCAAAATGTCCTGTATTAGCAGGAACAAATGGATGCCAATTTGCTGTATCTATGTAAGAAAGCCCAAATCCAATAAAAAGCAGTAAAACGGTAACCTTTGTGATAACAATTATATTGTTAAAACGCACAGATTCTTTGATTCCCAATATCAATAAGCACGAAATAATAACAATAACAAAAACGGCAGGAAAATTCAATAATCCGCCAGTAGCTACCCAATGACCATCGATATAATCAAACGGAGCATGACATAGTTTTGCTGGAATATTTATTCCAAAATCAGCCAGAACACTCGTTACATAACCTGACCAACCTACCGCAACAGTTGAAGCCGCAAACATATATTCAAGAATAAGATCCCACCCAATAATCCAGGCGATAAACTCTCCAAGTGAAGCATATGAATAGGTATAAGCGCTACCGGCAATAGGGATCATTGCTGCAAATTCAGCATAACAGAGACCGGCAAAAACGCATCCTAACCCTGAAATAATTACAGATATAACTAAGGCAGGACCAGCATTATTTGCAGCAACGGTTCCAGTGATTACAAAAACACCAGTTCCTATAATTGCACCAATGCCCAGTGCTATCAAATTTGTTGCATTAAGTGTTCGCTTTAATCCGGTTCCATCATCGCCAGCCTCCAATTGAAGCTGTTTCATGGATTTTGTTCTGAATAACTGATTCACGCTTTTTAAGAATTAAGTGGCTTAATTATTTTATCTAGGCCAAAATTAAAACAATCCTGTTATAAATCACGAATAATCGACAAAGAAAAAATAAAAATCTAAAAAAATGCACAAATTAGAAGCATCCAACATTAAATTTATCATAAAAAAGAACAAAGCACCCCTATAAAATGATAGAGATGCTAAAAATTATTCTATTTTCTTTAAAAATAAGTGCAAATATTCCAGGCCTGATCAGGTCAAACGAAGGAATTAACAGAGTAACATTAAAAATATTTAATCACCTCAGCCATTGAGTTAATAATATAGTCGGCATTAGAAAGGTCTTGATTACCCGAATTCAGATTTAAAAAGGCTACACAAAACATGCCGGCATCTTTGGCAGCCTTTACACCATTTGCTGAGTCTTCCACAACAAGGCATGATTCAGGATCAATCTTCATTAGTTCAGCTGTTCGCAAAAAGATATCTGGAAAAGGTTTATTATTAGTAACTTCCTCGCCACTAACTACATATGATATATCTTTATCAATTCCAATGGCCTCTAAAACCAAATGAATTAAATGGGAAGAGGATGATGAAGCTACGGCTAAAGGGATATTCCGTCTTCTAGCTTCAGCAACAACTTCAATCACACCTTCAATAGCAATAATTGGATTAGCAGATAAAGCTTTAAGATAACGATCATGCTTTTCTTCATGCAGTGATTCAGCTGTAACCTCCCGATTATATCCAAAGCGATTATTAATAATATTCCAAAACTCTTTTCCGACACCGGCAAATTTCACATGTTCATCATGTGGAAGATCTACACCTAGTTCTAAAAGCATTTGTCGTTCTATTTTCTTATGAAGCGGTTCACTATCAATTAAAACCCCATCCATATCAAAGATTATTCCTTTAACCATTATAGATTTTTTTGTAAAGACAAAGTTACAACTCTTGGCTTTGCTATAAATAAGCAGAGCCAATAATGAATAAATAAAGATTTGTGATTGTAAAAATCAGGTATAAAATAATTCGATAGTTAAAAGTATGAAATTTGTAAAAAAGCAAAAAATCAAAACATAAATAAAGAAATTATCCTTTTAACACTAAAAGTCCGATGTTGTTTGATTACTTGACGTTTAAGATTTTCCATTCTTGCCTCAGTAATACTTTCAGGAGATTCAAGAAACAGAATTTGCTTTTCAATATTCTCGAGATCACGTAATAATCTGCTTTTACGTAAGTAAAGTTCTTTAAGGTCCGGAAGCATAAGCAGGTGTGTTTAATAGTACAAAGATAAGAGTATGTTCCATACAAAAACAATTTTAATGTTATTTTTTTAATATTTTTATGTTAATAACAAAAAACAAAGGCACTGAAAACTTAAAAAAGTTCAGCGCCTTTGCATTATAAAGAATGAAATTAGTTTGTAACACCCAATTCTTTAAATTGAGCAGCAGCATTCAAAAAATGAGCTGTAATCCAAAATACAGTCCAACTCTCATTGTATCCGCCTCGTAATTTATTTACATCGGTCATATTTCCCGATTGAGCAAAATTAGTATGATGCACTTGCTCACCCTGCGATCCATAAGCATCAATAAGTTGCCCGCAGCTTCTAAACATCAATACTGCTACTTTTTTCAGGTCTTCATCTTTTAATAATACACCCATTCTATAAACAGAAGGTGCCATCACTACACCATAAACATCCAGATGTTGGTTTTGAGGAGAAACAACAGTCCAACCATTAGACCTAAAATGATGATCAGCCAAACGACCGGCTGGCATTTCAATATTCCAGTCCGAAACATAACTTAATACCACATCACAAGCATGCTTTGCATCATCCAGATATTTCTTATTCAACGTAAGATCGTAAGCAGCTAAGAATCCTTGAAAAGCAGCCCACGTGCCTTCTTTATCTTCGCAAGTTGCATCCAGTGTTCCACCCCAATAAGGTTCCTCCATCGATAAATGGCGTTGTGCATAGTAATCAGCTGCCTTTAATGCAGCTTTCGCATATAATGGATTAACAAATAATTTAGAAGCCATAGCCAGTGGAGCAATATAATACGCTTCATTTGTAGAAACCGGCAACCACTCTTTTTTCAGTATTCTGGCGGCATGGGCCTCGCAAGCCTTCTTTAAAAAAGCTTCCCATTTTAACGTGTTCAGTTTTTTGTTTTTGCGTGCCGCATCAATAGCCTTTGCAAAACTATACATGGCCTGACCTTGCGATACATGATCCTGTCCACTCCATTGTTTACTTTGAATATCATAGATTACCGGAAAACCAGTTGCATCAACGGGAGACGTAGAGAGATGATCAAGTGATTTCTGAACCTTTGCTATCAGTAGGGGATCATCAATCTTGTCGGTCAATCGTTGCAAAGCATAACCCAATGCTTCGGCTTGACCACACCACCCCATTACAATTTTCTTATCAACATTAGCAGGATACATATTATAACCCGCATAACCATTTCCTTCAAGCCAACGAGATTGTGCATATAAATACTTCGACTTTATTATATCATCAAATGAGGGCATATCTCCTGAATAAAAGGGTCTAAAGATATTAAGTGATGAATGCACTGCCTGTTGAAAAGCAGTACCCTGAGCACTTGTAGGATATGCTTCGATATAAAACTCCTTTTCAATAATGGTTTCGGGTTGAATAGTCAAAAAAGTATCAGGATATTTCATGGAACCTTTCTGCAAAGCCTTGACAACACTTTTCTGATCGTTGTAAGCCGTTGGGCCTGATAAGAGTTCTAATTCATCACAATCTTTTTTAGACTCTACTCCCATCGACCACCACTGATCGTTTTTTAGTGCACCAACAGGTTTACTTGGAATAGAATGTAATGCTACCCCATAAAATTTATTTTCGTCAGATCCTTCGAGGCAAACAAAAGGCATCGGAAAACGATGTTCTTCAAAGATAGCCATCTCTCCCATATTTCCATGATAAACCGGAACTTTATCTTTGCCGCTTTTTTCACCTGAAGGATTTCCATAATATAGAATCCCGGGCAAGAAAGTCTGAGTATTTTTGAATCCGGCTTTCCAACGTACAGATAACGTTACTTGTTTTAAAGGAGCTTTCCCTTTGTATTCAAATCGGCGGATACAATGAATTCTACCTTCTTCTTGTCTATAAGAATCTTTAAGCGTCCATTCTCCCTGAGGCAATACTATTTTTCCTTCTAATATTTTCCATGGACCGTTTTCAGTTAATTTTGTTGGATTAGCATGAATCCATTTAGTAGGCCAGTCAACCTGCCATCCTGTTGCAATAGACCATAACCCCTCTGCTGGCGATTGTAACATCTCTTTTCCATCTACCTTACACGAAACAGAATACCCATTATCTGTTTTAGTAATACTTAACTGCTGCCCCATCATAGAAGTAGATAAACAGAAAAAAAGAAAAGACAAAACAGAAATAGTTCTGTAGTGAAAATTTATAAACCGCAAAAAAACTTTTGTTACAACCATTTTATGATACACTTTTCAGATAAAACAACTTATTTGGCTACATTAAACACAATATGAGCCTATATATTTTTGAATATACAGGCTCATATTAGACAGTACAAAATTACATGCTAATTTAATCAGTTACAAAATGTGAGCCTTAGATTCCTTATTTTTCTATTTTGATTGTGTATTTTTACCCCATTAAGCCAATATCGTTGAAAAAGATAATAAAATAATATCAGACAAATTAATAGTACAAATGGACAAAATCGTATTGTTTTTTTAATATGCCAATCGTTAACTTTGTTATAATTCTCTAAAGAAAGGAAAATTTTAATTGATTTAGATAGCGTAAAAAAAGTCAAAAAAGACGCTATGAAAAAAAAAAGAAAAAAGAATGTCTCAAAATAGCTATATAAATAATTTCTTTTTACCTTGACAAGCCAAAATAAGACATAAAGTATACAACCATAAACCCTATAAAACAAACAATTATGAGCGAAAGTTCAACAAAAAATGATCTCTCAAGGCGTGAATTCCTGACCGCAGCAGGAGTTGTCACAGCCGGGATCACAATTTTACCGGGCTCCGTCATGGCAGGTTTTGGCCATAAGGCGCCAAGTGACAAGTTAAATATTGCCGTTGTTGGAATCGGTGGTATGGGTAACGCAAACCTCAAAGCTGTTAGAGAAACAGAAAATATCGTTGCGCTATGCGATGTTGACTGGAACTATGCAGCTAAAGTTTTCGAAGAAAATCCTCAAGCCAAAAGATACAAAGACTGGCGTAAGATGTTCGACGAAATGGGAAAAGAGATTGACGCCGTTATCGTTGCCACTGCCGACCATACACATGCCATTATTGCTGCTACAGCAATTACAATGGGAAAACATGTTTATGTACAAAAACCTTTGACACATTCTGTGTATGAGTCACGTTTATTAACCAATTTGGCTGCTAAATATAAAGTTGCAACCCAAATGGGAAACCAGGGAAGTTCTGGCGAAGGTATTCGTCAAACTTGTGCATGGTTATGGAATAATGAAATTGGCGAGGTTACTAAAGTTGAAGCTTTCACTGACAGACCAATCTGGCCACAAGGACTTAATCGTCCTGAAAGAGGTGATTGGGTTCCTGAAACACTTGATTGGGATCTGTTTATTGGTCCTGCTAAAATGCGTCCTTACAACACTGTTTATACTCCATGGAACTGGCGTGGATGGTGGGATTTTGGAACAGGTGCACTCGGTGATATGGCTTGTCATATTCTTCACCCTGTATTTAAAGGTCTTAAATTACAATATCCTATTACAGCTCAGGCTAGCTCTACCCTTCTTTTAGAAGATTGCGCTCCTAATGCTCAGATGGTTAAATTAGTTTTCCCTGAACGTAAAACTGAAAAAGCAACCAAATTTAAACTTCCTCAAGTTGAAGTTACCTGGTATGATGGTGGTTTACAACCGCCCAGACCTAAAGGTTGGCCTGACGGCAAAGACATGAATGATGCAGGTGGTGGTGTTATTTTCCATGGAACAAAAGATACACTAGTTTGTGGTTGCTATGGCAAAAACCCATGGCTACTCTCTGGCAGAGTTCCAACCGTTACGCCTACTCTACGTCAGATCACAACCAGTCATGAAATGGATTGGGTGCGTGCTTGTAAAGAGAAACCTGAAAACAGAGTTGAAACAGCTTCTCCTTTCAGCGAAGCCGGTCCTTTCAACGAAATGGTTGTTATGGGTGTTATGGCTGTTCGCCTGCAAAGTCTAAATAAAGAGTTGCATTGGGATGGTCCAAACATGAAGTTTACAAATATTACTGAGAGTGAAGTAATTAAAATCTGTAAGAATGATAGTTTCTCTATCCATGATGGACATCCTACATTTACCAGAGGATATACTGATCCTGTTCCTGCTATTCAATATGCAAACGACCTGATCAAACACAAATACAGAGCTCCCTGGAGTCTTCCTGAAATGCCTTAATCTATTTACTTTACAAATATTCAATATTAACCATCCCATCTTTTCTGGTGGGATGGTTAATTAAGTTTAATAAGCTATTTAATAATCTATAAATAATAATTATCAATGAAAAAGTTACAATTAATTATTGCAAGTATGCTGGTTTGCTTCTGCTTGTTCGCTATCGGACAAAATGCAAAACAACCTGCAAAGAAAGTTACAAAAGCTACTGATAACACACTTACTGCAAAAGAGAAAAAAGAAGGTTTTGTGTTGTTGTTTGATGGTAAGACCACCGATAACTGGAAAGGTTATAATAAACCTGCATTTCCTGAAAAAGGATGGGAAGTAAAAGATGGCCTTCTTCATTGTATTGGTAGTGGTGCTGGCGAAGCCGGTGGTCATGGTGGCGATATTGTAACTACAGAAAATTATAGTAATTTCGAGTTAAAACTTGAATGGAAAATTTCTGAAGGTGGTAATAGTGGTATCTTCATTCTGGCTCAGGAAAAAGATGGACAACCTATCTATGAATCTGCTCCTGAAATGCAAATCCTGGACAATGACAGACACCCAGATGCTAAACTTGGTAGAGACGGAAACCGCAAAGCTGGTTCTTTATACGACCTGATCCCTGCTAAACCACAAAATACTAAACCTGCCGGTCAATGGAATAAAGTTTCAATCATTTGCTATCAGGGAACTGTTGTTTACAATCAGAATGGTGTTAATGTTGTTGAATACCACCTATGGACTGATGCATGGAAGAAAATGGTAAGCGATAGTAAGTTCAAAGATTGGAACGACTTTATCAATATTGCTAAAGAAGGTAAAGTTGGTTTGCAAGATCATGGAAATGATGTATGGTTCAAAAACATCAAAATCAAAAAGATGTAATTCTATTGCTCATCTTTTAATATAAAGAGGCTGTCTCAAATATCTTTTGTTATCTTTTTGTAAACCTTTGTGTATTTTGTGGTTAGATATCATTTCTTTCCAGAACATCCACAACGGATTATAAAAGGAATACATAGAAGATGAAGAGACAGCCTCTTTTTATACTTTTAATGATATTATTCTTACTTTTATCATAATAAAATCAATCCATGAAAAAGGAAATCAAAATCGGAATTATTGGGACAAAATTCATGGGAAAAGCGCACACGCACGCCTTTGTTGATGCACCACTTTTCTTTGATTTGCCCTTAAAACCAGTTTTACAAGTAGCATGCGGGGTAGATCCAAAAGCAACTGAACAGTTTGCAAATCGTTATGGATGGAAAGCATGGGATACATCATCAGAAAAAGTAATTCTACGCGACGATGTCGACCTCATAGATATTTGCACACCCAATCACTTACATATGCCGGTAGCTATTGCAGCAGCTAAAGCTGGAAAGCATATCCTTTGCGAAAAACCAATGGCAAATAATGCCGACGATGCCCGAAGAATGTTGGATGCAGTAGAAGAAGCTGGTGTAAAACACATGATGGTATTTAACTATCGACGCGTTCCCGCCCTGGCCTTTGCAAAAAAAATGATAGAAGACGGTAAGATTGGTAGAATATTTCATTTCAATGCAGTCTATTTTCAAGATTGGTTGGTTGATCCTCAATTTCCATATACATGGAGACACAATAAACAATTAGCTGGATCAGGAGCCCATGGCGATTTAAATGCACATATTATAGATTTGGCTCGCTTCTTAGTAGGTGAGTTCGAAACAGTTTGTGGAGCCGAGAAAACCTTTATCAAAGAGAGAACAATAGCCGGAACTAATCAGACAAAAGAAGTTACAGTTGATGATGCAGTCTCATTCATGGCTCATTTTCAAAATGGGGCATTAGGCTCTTTTACAGCTACTCGCTTTGCAACAGGTAGAAAAAACCTTCAACGTATTGAGATATTTGGAAGTGAGGGAAGCTTATCCTTTAATCTTGAACGACTGAATGAACTTGAATATTATAACAGAAATGATGCTGCCGGAGAGCAAGGTTTCCGTACAATATTAGTTACAGAAGCGAATCATCCTTATTTGAATGGTTGGTGGCCAACCGGACATATAATTGGCTGGGAACATACATTTGTTCATCTTGTCTCTGATTTTGTAACTGCCATTGCAAAAGACACACCCGTTTATCCCAACTTCTATGATGGGTTAAAATGTCAGTTTGTTTTAGATGCTGTAGCTAGTTCAATTGAAAAAGGAAGATGGATTCAAATACCCGAAAGATAGATGAACACCATCCCTATCAGAGAACGGAATTTAGATACCGAATTCATTTTAAGTGCTACGCGCAGCAGTGGTCCGGGTGGTCAAAATGTAAATAAGGTTAGTTCAAAAATAGAACTTCGCTTCAATCTTTATGCTTCAGCGTTCTTAACTGAGGATGAAAAAAACATTATCGCACAAAAACTAGCAAATCGTATAAATAATGAGGGAGAACTCCTCATTGTTTCACAAAGCGAAAGATCGCAACTTCAAAACAAGGAAATGGTCATAGAGCGATTCTTCGCATTACTTGAAGAATGTTTAAAACCAGTAAAAAAAAGGAGAGCTACCAAACCATCATTAGCTTCAAAAATACGTAGACTCGATCACAAAAAGATGTTGTCAAAAAAGAAGAATGATAGAAAAGGCTTCGGTTTTGAGTGATCAAAACATAAAATCAAGTGATGATGCTTATCAAAATTTAATCTATCAATAAAAAAATCAACTTATGCAAATGAAGAAAATCTACACGCTCCTGTTGGCATTATTTCTTGTAGCTACTGGCTTAAAGAGTTTTGCGCAACTACCCAAAGAGACTGCTGAACAAAAGCAGAAGAGAATGGAATGGTGGACTAACGACCGTTTTGGAATGTTCATCCATTGGGGACTTTATTCACTACCTGCACGTCATGAATGGGTTAAGAAAAATGAAAGGATGACCAACGAACAGTATCAAAAATATTTTGAACTGTTTGACCCAGATCTGTTCAATCCTAAGGAGTGGGCAAAACAAGCCAAGGCAGCCGGTATGAAATATGCCGTATTGACGACTAAACACCACGAAGGATTTTGCTTATTCGACTCAAAACTCACTGATTATAAATCGACCAACACACCTGCCAAAAGAGACCTGGTGAGAGAATATGTTGATGCATTTAGGGCTGAAGGAATCAAAATTGGATTCTATTACTCATTGATCGACTGGCACCATCCTGATTTTACAATTGATGGTAACCATCCCCAATCTGCAAAAACCGACAGTGCTTATAATGCATTGAATAAAAACAGAGACATGGCAAAATACCGTAAATATCTTCATGGACAGGTTAAAGAACTGCTCTCAAATTACGGTAAAATAGATTATCTGTTCTTTGATTTCTCTTTCCCCGGAAAACATGGTAAAGGAAGAGATGATTGGGATTCTGAAAACCTGCTAAAGATGGTACGTGAACTACAACCGGGTATTCTGGTCAACGATCGATTGGACTTAATGGATACAGAAGGAGGTTGGGATTTTATGACTCCTGAACAATTCAAGGTAAGTAAATGCCCTGAATACAAAGGGAAGAAAGTTGCATGGGAGACATGTCAGACCTTCTCAGGATCTTGGGGATACCACAGAGACGAAAATACCTGGAAAGACAACAAACAACTACTTGAATTATTAATAGAATCAGTATCAAAAGGCGGAAACCTGTTATTAAATGTAGGTCCTACTTCAAGAGGAACGCTTGACTACCGGGCAATAGAGCATCTTAATGGAATGGGAGAATGGATGAAAGTAAATAGCCGTTCAATTTATGGTTGTACAGAAGCTCCTGAAGAATTTAAAGCTCCTGCCAATACACTTCTCACCTATAACCCAGCAACAAAACGCTTGTATGTTCATCTGTTATCCTATCCATTGGAAACAATCACACTACAAGGTTTAAACGGAAAAGTTAAATATGCACAGTTCTTACATGATGGTTCAGAACTCAAAATGACTGCCACACATGGTTATTGGATAAAAGAAAACACATCTGATCAGGACATTATGCTTTCTCTTCCCGTCACCAAACCCAATACTGAAATACCGGTTATTGAGTTGTTCTTAAAATAACCATAATAACTTTTTTAGTTAAAGCCCTGATTGATTACTTTTGAAATCAATCAGGGCTTTACTTTTTTATGCCCCATATATTCTATAACATTATGAATGCGATGATCTTTGCCGCAGGACTTGGAACCCGTCTACGGCCACTTACAGATGATAAACCAAAAGCATTGGTCGAATTAAACGGACAAACGCTGCTTCAGATAACCATTCAAAAACTACAAAAAGCAGGATTTAATCATATTGTAGTCAATGTTCATCACTTTTCACAATTGGTTATTGATTATTTAAATGCGAACAATAACTTTGGAGTTGATGTTTTGATCTCAGATGAATCAGACTTTCTTTTGGATACCGGTGGTGGTCTAAAAAAAGCATCTCCCCTGTTTATAGATAAAGAACCCATTTTAATTCATAATGTCGATATTATTTCATCCATCAATTTAACTGATTTATATCAAACACATTGTAAAAAACAAGTATTGGCAACATTGGCTGTAAGGAATCGCCCCACATCCAGAGTACTATTATTTGATGAAAATAATCTGCTTCGAGGCTGGAAGAATATCATAACAGGTGCATTAAAATTGCCGCTGGCCACTACGGTTCCAGACAGTCTTCATCCATATGCTTTCAGTGGTATACAGATCGTTAATCACGAATTATTACAAATGATTTCAGAAACCGGTAAATTTTCAATGATAGATGTTTATCTTCGTCTATCGGCAAATCACCCTATCATGGCTTATCAACATGATGCCGATTATTGGAATGATGTAGGAAAACACGAACAGCTAGACGCTGCCGTTGCATATTTAAGTAGAAAATAATTATTAAGCACGCTACTATTATAACCAACATATATCTTGTTGTATGGAAAGTTTTCTGGAAAAAACCGCAGAGTATATTTACACAAATCACAAAGATAATTTAGACCGTGTATGCCTGGTATCACCAAATCGTCGCGCTTCTCTCTATCTAAAAAAATATTTTGCCCGGTTAATAGATAAACCTATCTGGCTTCCTGAAATGATAACAGTGGAAGACTTTGTACTGAAACATTCAGGATATGCATTAGTCGATAGCCTGAGTCTTTTATTCGAGCTCCATGCCATTCATGTTGAAATCGAGGGGGAGAAAGCACAGTCGTTCGAAAAGTTTATACAATGGGGACAGCTTCTGCTCAATGACTTTAACGAAGTGGATTTATATTTAGCCGATACCCGTCAACTATATAATTATCTAAGTGAAGATAAAGCGTTGGAGCTATGGAATCCATCAGGAGAGCCACTCACAGAATTTGAATTAAGTTATCTCTCCTTCTTTAAGTCGATGCTCACCTACTATACATGGTTAAGAGAACATCTCATACAAAAACATCAGGCCTGGCAGGGAATGGCTTACCGCAAACTGGCAGAAGATATCAACTGGATGGATCATCTGGATTGCGATAAAATCTATTTCATTGGCTTCAATGCCTTAACCAAAGCTGAAGAGATCATCACTACAAAACTTCAGCGAATGGGCAAAGCTGAGATGCTTTGGGATGCAGATCCATATTATGTAAGCAATCCTGTCCACGAAGCCGGACGCTTTCTGAGACAATATATGACTACTGAAAAAAATGGACGTCTTCATTGGCTGGGAAACCATTTTTCAGAAGGAAACAGAAAAATCACCATTCAGGGGGTTCCCAATAAAGTAACACAAGCAAAAGAGGCGGGGCAATTAATTAAAAACCTCATTACAGAACACAAAGATCTAACAGGAACGGCATTGGTTTTAGCCGACGAAACTCTGTTACTACCTGTTCTAAACTCAATTCCGGATGAATCGGGAGAATTCAATGTCACCATGGGATTCTCCCTAACCTATACTCCCTTGTATAGCCTAATAGATGCCATCTTTGGAATCCATTCCACTTCAGCTCAATTTTCGTCGACTCATACAGAACCGCGCTTTTACACCAAAGAGGTCATCCGTTTTTTAATTCATCCTTATATCACAAAGTTAGGTGGTGGAACTACCAATACTCAGATCCTCATTGCAAAGCTTAGAGACACGAAAATTCCTTTTATTCCCTTAGCCAGGATTATTTCTGCAACCAGTGATGAAAAGATGATCACGTTGTTAAAAATGCTCCTCGATAAGTCGTGGCAAACAACAGCAGGAGCATTAGAAAATCTGACCTTATTAACTGACTGGCTAAGAACTTCTTTTTCAGAAAAGCCAGATAAAGAGATTTCCAAAACAATACAAAATACCAATGACAAGGAGGTCAAATCAGATACACCCAACGATTTCCCTATCGAAGAGGAGTATTTCTTCGCCTTTGCGCGACTGTTGCAGCGCTTAAAGAATATGCATGAATCTTATGTGGCCTTAAACAAAACCGAAACCCTCCGACAAATCATACTTCAAATGATGAAGCAGGAGAAAATTCCTTTTTATGGTGAACCGTTAAAAGGAATTCAGATTATGGGGATGCTAGAGACCCGTACCCTCGATTTTGAAAGAGTAATTATTCTTGGAGCCAATGATGATCTATTACCCGGAGCCCGGAAACACGATTCATTTATTCCTTACAATATAAAAAAAGAGTTCGGTATCCCAATCTATACAGATAAAGATGCAGTAATGGCTTATCACTTCTATCGCCTGTTACAACGTGCAGAAGAGACCTGGTTATTTTATAATACAGAGCCCAATGATCTGGGAGGTGGTGATAAAAGTCGTTTCATTCTTCAACTTCTCCAGGAACTACCACTGGAAAACCCAAAAGCTATTCTTGAGAATACCATAATCTCATTATCACCGGCAAGCTTTCCAGAAAAAGAAGGAACTACCATTCAAAAAACAGATGAAGTATTTAAACAGCTTAAAGAGAAAGCAGTATCAGGTTTTTCCCCTACATCACTATCTAAATATGTAAACTGTTCGTTACAGTTTTATTTCTCCGAGATACAGGGGTTAGCCGAAATAGAAGAGATTGAAGACACCATTGATGCAAGAGTAATGGGAACTGTAATTCATAAGGTTTTACAGGATTATTATCAGAACTATATCAATCAATATGTAACAGCTGAACACCTCCAAATCATGTTAAAGGAGGTTTCCAAACGTACAAAAGATGCCTTTGAAGATAACGATCAGTTTAAAGGTAGCTTCAGTGAAGGCAAAAACCTTTTAATTGAGCAGGTTTCAGAACGCTATATCACTAATTATTTAAAGAAAGAGCTTTCGATTATTAAAGAGACTAAGCAAACGCTTTTGATCAAGAATCTGGAAGAAAATATCTCTACACAAATAGAGATCCGCCTAAATAATGATGCGAATAACATGCTAAATGTCAAAGTAAAAGGAACGATAGACCGGATAGATCAATTAGGTGACGACTTACGCCTGATTGATTATAAAACTGGAAATATTGATCCTAAGACAGATCTTAAGTTGCCAGATGTAGAAGGTCTATTAACAAATCCAAAGAAAGCTAAAGTTCTTCAACTTCTCATTTACAAATATCTTATAGAAAAAAATCCCGATAAGTTTAGTGGATCATATCGTCAAATTATTCCGGGAATTATCAGTCTTCGGAAAGTAAGCAGTTATTTGATTACACTTGAGGAGGCAAGCATATGGGAGAAAAATGAAAGTGGGTATCAGAATTTTGAAGAGGTACTAAAAGATTTGCTTGAACAGATTTTTGATACATCAACTCCATTCACTGCCACCACTGATATTGAACGATGTAAGTTCTGCCCTTTCAATTCAATATGCAACCGCTAATCTCTTGATTAATGAAATAGTGTGATACAATTTGCTTAGTCGGTAGCAAAAAGCGATGCTATCAAAGCATCTGTTATTTCATCATGATTCTTAGCAGTAACATCTGGTATCATGAATGTGTCAGATGTAAGAGAAGTTAACAATCCGATAACCTTACATCCGGCAGCCTTGGCAGCCTCCGCACCATGTATAGAATCTTCTATAACAACACTTTGATCTGCTTCAATATTCAATAACGATAATGCTTTAAAATAAATCTCAGGATTGGGCTTGCCCTGTTTTACAAGTTCTTCATAAACTAATACATCAAAATAAACGCTTAATTCCAACCTATCCAATACAAAATCAAGATTACTAAGTGGCGAAGATGTTGCTACACCCAGTTTTAAACCATTACTTTTTAATCGTTGCAGCAAAGGAATCAATCCTTGAACAGGTTCTATATGATCAGAAAAAATATTACGATATAGTGCCTCTTTCTCTTCTCCCATCATAGAGACTTCAGCATCTGATAAAGATCGTTTAAATAAAAACTCAAGATACCGTCGGTTCGTAGCACCAAAACCAATTAAATTAAAAAGATCAATATCCCCAAATCCCAATTGTTTTGCATAACTATTCCATGCAAGACGATGATATTGCATATTATCAACCATTACACCGTCCATATCAAAAATCAGTGCGGTGCAATGGGGCTTTTTAGAAAAGCTCATTATTAATCTTTTTTATCAGAAGAATCTACAATTCGGTTAATATAATCCTCATAATTCTTAACGAGAGGCTTATAATCCGTTTTAAAAAGAGGAGAAGATATTAGAAAATCAGCAGTAGAACGATTAGCAGCAACCGGAATATTATAAAGAACTGTAATTCTGAGTAGTGCTTTAACATCGACATCATGAGGTTGTGGCATCATCGGATCCCAGAAAAAGATAAAGATATCAATTTTACCATCCACAATCATAGCACCTAACTGCTGATCACCTCCTAAAGGCCCTGATTTTAAACGATTAAGACGATATGAAGTATCAGGATGCTTTGCCACATACCTACGAAATGCAAGATCTATTAGTTTACCCGTTGTTCCTGTACATATTATATCATGATGGATTAATGTACCAATATTAAATTCCACCCATTCGAGCAAGTCATGTTTCATATTATCATGAGCAACAAGCCCTATACATTTTCTTTTAATCATAAATTTCAATTTTAAAAAGTGTTGATAATTGTACCAAATTATTTGTTGCAAAATTACAAAACAATAGGCAAAGATTTTAGCATTTCAATGTAGTATTAAAAACTTAACAAAAACTGCTATTATCAAAACATCACAAAGAAATTTCAGTCTAAAAACAATCAAAATTTAGACTATACTTTTTTCAAGAGACACTTGCATTTGTCAAAAAAATTACTACTTTTGCAAAAAATTTATAAAGTGCCGCAGAAGGTCTTTTACAGAAATGAAGGAAAAAGTTAAAGCTACATACATTTTATGAAACGAGTTTTAGTATTGACAGGCGGTGGAGATTGTCCGGGACTTAATGCAGTTATTAGGGCAATTGTTCACAGAGCTTCACAGGAGAAAGACTGGGAAGTAATCGGAAGTATCCAGGCATTTGATGGCGTATTGAAAGAGCCTACAGAAATTATGGTATTGGATGAAAAAGCAGTTCAAGATATCCATGCTTTGGGTGGAACTATTATCGGAACAACCAATAAAGGTGGTCCCTTTGCTTGGCCTATTAAGAACAAAGATGGTTCATGGGGTGAAGTAGATCGTTCAGACGAAATGATTCGCAAACTGCAATACATGGGTATTGATGCAGTTATCAGTATAGGTGGAGATGGTTCACAACGTATTTCACAAGCACTTTTCGAAAAGGGCATGAATGTAATCGGTGTTCCTAAAACCATTGATAATGACCTTTCTTCAACAGACTTTACTTTCGGTTACCAAACTGCTGTACAGATTGCAACTGAAGCTGTTGATAAATTGAAGACGACTGCAATGAGCCACAACCGTGTACTTGTACTCGAAGTTATGGGTCGTTATGCAGGATGGATTGCTTTATGTGCTGCTATAGCAGGTGGTGCAGATGTTTGTTTGATTCCTGAAATCCCTTACGATATAGATAAAGTAATGGAGAAAATTGAATCAAGATACCATAAAGATAAAGGTTATGCCCTTATTGTTGTAGCCGAAGGTGCTAAGAACATTAATGGCGAATTAGTTACTAAAAAATCAGACGAAGTTGGATACGAAAACCTACGTTTAGGTGGTGTTGCAAGTCGTTTGGTTGCAGATCTAAAAGAAGCTGGCTGTCCTTATGACATGCGCGAAACTATTTTAGGTCACTTACAACGTGGAGGCTCTCCTATTGCTTACGACCGTATCCTGGCTACTCAGTTTGGTGTTAAAGCAATGGAATTAGTATTAGAAGAAGATTTTGGTAAAATGGTTGCTTACCGTCATCCTGATATCATTGCAGTTCCTTTCACTGAAGCTATTGCAAAATATAATTTCGTTGAGAAAGATTCAGCATTGGTTCAAACCGGACGTGGTGTTGGCATCTGTTTCGGAGACTAATTTATCTAACCACGATAAACGATATAGGAGGTTGTCTTTTTAAGACAACCTCTTTTTTTTACTCCATTTTCAATCCAAGTCGCCATTAAAATGCCAACCATAAACAGTTTGAGCACTCCGATTAAAATGGACGTATCATCTTTGAACCTATCCTATTTCTTTCTGTTTCTTTTAATATGACTACATCTGAACGATTAAGCCGAATTGAACTACACTCCTTTTTAGAAGAAAAGGTGGCACAATACAATGACTCTTCATTTATTCAAAGCGACCCCATCTCTATACCACATCAATTTACAAAAAAAGAAGATATTGAGATATCTGGTTTTATAACAGCTATCCTTTCTTGGGGTCAGCGAAAAGCCATTATCCAGAAAGCAACACTTTTTATGCAGCTGATGGATAATGCGCCCTACGATTTCATCACGAATATGCAAGATCCCGATCTTCAGGTATTTCATAAGTATGTATACAGAACCTTCAATGCCGAGGATGCATTCTACATGATTAAACGTCTACAATGGATTTATCTCCATAAAGGTGGGCTGGAGCAAACTTTCTCGAATCAATTTAAGGCAGGAGCCTTTGAAGCTATAACATCCTTTAGACACTCTTTTACAGAGAATACACTACCAGGCAGAACCGGTCGGCATCTGGCCGATCCCACTAAAGGATCAGCAGCAAAACGAATTAATATGTTCCTTAGGTGGATGGTTAGAGATGATAAAAAAGGTGTTGATTTCGGTTTATGGAAATCACTCTCCCCTTCTTTACTTATTTGTCCTCTCGATGTGCATAGTGGTCGTGTAGCACGAAAACTTGGAATCTTAACAAGAAATCAAAACGACAAAAAAGCAGCTGAAGAACTCACCAGCTGCTTAATTGAATTGGATCCAAAAGATCCTGTTAAATATGATTTTGCACTTTTTGGATTAGGTGTATTCGAAAAATTTTAGTTTTAATTTCGAATCACCTGTCTTACTCCATTCGGGAAAGCACACATAAATGCATCTTTAAGCCCACGCGAACGATAACTCTCAAGGTTTTGTTTAGCTGCCGAATAGGCTGTATATGAGCCAACATAATAACGATACCAACCATCCGTCATTTCCACTGTAACTTTTTCGCTGATATTCATTTTCTTAGCTATTGTTTCAACAGGGATATTCTCTTTACTAGCTTGAATTTGAATTTTATAAATAGTACCGGGTTCAAAAGTTACCGGAATAGCTTTCGCACTGGCTTTTGTATTTACACTTCTTGAAACAGGTGCACCAACACCAGACCGAGAGCTACCCGTTGGTCCAATTCCTCGTGTAATCTTTATCGTTCGTCCTTTAAATTTATGTTCCTTAATCTTCTTAACCTCCAATGTGTCTACAGCTGTCTTCTTATTATAGACACCAGTAATCTCAAACTGTCCCGGATTGTTAGGGTCGGCCCATCTGTTATCATCCTTATTATTTCCTGTAGCTGATTGGTTTTGATTAAGAGGTATCTTTTTTATAACCGGAGGAGGAATCATAGGATTAAAACCAGTATAATCTATAACTTCGGGTAGTGTTCTTGGAGCACTTTTAAATACCGATGATCTCTTTGGTTGTCTGATTGGGGTTGTAGGTTCATAGATTGGCTCACTATATGATGAAACTGCTCTAGAATTAGAAGAAGAGCCTCTTTCTTTTCTTTTGGATATACCAGACATAAGTTTTTGTATGTTAAAAGTAAGTCCAACCTTGGTTGTTGTAAACTTATCGTACTTACTAGTATAATAGCCATCAAGCATATGAGTATTCGCAAACCGGTACGAATTTTCAACGGATAGCCATAATCCTTCAGCCAGTTGATAGTTCAATCCTATTGTAATAGGTGCAATCAACATGCTTTTAGTAGCAGCCGTACTATCTAATGAAACCTTATCTATCAATAACGTATTCGCAGTTGCATATCCAAAACCCGTAGAAAGATACACATTCCACTTACTATCAACACTTCTGTTTTTATCAAAAAGATTATTTAAATTAAAAATCCCATATAGTCCTATTTCGGTAATATCACCTGAAGAAGAAAAGAGAGAATGAATTGTATTATCCAAAGGAGTAGGAAGCGAGTCACTATTACAAAAGAAATGAGATTTTCCAAATTCAGCTTTTAGCGCAAAAGAAGACGAAATTTGTTTACTAACATTAAGACTAAATGAAGATTTAGATTCACCGCTCAGTTTAGCAAAATAGCCTTTTGAATTTAGATCTCCGCTTAACTGAGCAATGCCATAATGAAAGCCAAATGTCCAAAACTGATCATCTGAAGCTATTCGTGGTTTACTGCCATCAAACTGAGCAAAGGCTGAATAAACTGAAAGCAGTGCAAACAGAGAAATAACTATAGTTTTCATATTCAGAAAGTTCTTCATAAAGAAATATTATTTAAAATACATCTTGAGGTATTCAGTAGCTTGAGGAACACCTAATTCAACAGCACGCTGCCAATCACCACGGGCTC
This sequence comes from Bacteroidota bacterium, assembly GCA_013390605.1. GTDB lineage: Bacteria > Bacteroidota > Bacteroidia > Bacteroidales > Cfx3-03 > Cfx3-03. The sequence goes on from JACAUB010000001.1 coordinate 2,339,283, forward strand.
CTTCCAGATCCTTCATGAAATACCTAACAGTACCTCTATTTAAAAATACTTGTCCCCATAATGGTAAATACTGTTTATCAGAAGGTTTCAGCGTAACAGCTTTATTAAAATCAAATAATGCAGCTTCTGGATCCTTCAGTTTATATTTAGCATTTCCACGATAAGCATATACCGGATAGAATTTTTGATCAGGTTGTAGGCGAATAGCATTCGTAAAATCAGTTATAGAATTATAAAAATCGCCTCTTTCATACTCACGTACCCCTTTAATGAAAAAGCCCTGAAAGTCTGTTGGCTCTTCTCCCAATGGGGTATCTATTAGGGCCATAATAGAGGCACCACTAAAGAATGAAGAAAAAGAGGATCGCTTTGTCTCAAAATACGACTTATTAAATAACTGTCCCTTTATATCATCCATCAAATAAGGTTGATATAGTTTCTCACTGGGGAATGTCTTTATTATTTTGAATTTAACATGGTCCTTACCATCTAAATTATAAGGCATCACCCCGATAATTAAGTTCTGAGGGTTTATAATACGATTACCCGAAATTCGTTGGATAGCAGTGGCTATCTCATAATCAACATCCTTCTGTTCATAATTTTCAATCTTTCCACCAACAATAACCTCAAAATTCACACTATTGGTAGATCCATTAGTAAGCGTATCCGGTAATACATGTAAAATTTTCTCTGCCGGAAAAACATAAAAGTCGAGACATTTTCCAATATAAAAGCCCTCTTTAATCGTTGGAAACTCATATTTAGGGATTAAATATTTAAAGATAAGAACACCTACCGTTTTTCCATTCAGTTGTGCATCTCTAATCTCCATCTCCGAAATATTATCCAATCCCAGTACTCTATCTGGCAATGCATATTTTGGATCTGGATTCCGAATTATATTTTTTGCACTGATCCATTTATTATTATTGTTTAACACCCAGCCACTAATATCAGTCAGGTGAGATTTTATATGACTTACCGGTTGTTCAGGAGCCCCCTGAACCAGCGGTTCTTTACTACTCGTCTTCTTTTTCCAGAACTGAGCATCCACAGTACTATGGAAAATAAATAAAATGAATATAAGGCAAAAACCCCTCATAATAAAATGTTTATCAGTATGATAAATAGAAAAATATAAAAAATAATATCACTTTGAATGCGCTGATAATTCTTCGAAAATGATTACAACTATCAAATTCTTTTTTTCGCGTCACCATATAGTAATACTCAACCTTTCGAAACAGTAAAAATAAGAAAAAACATTACAAATAGCCAGACTTTTTATTATTGTTGTCAACTATTTTATGTTAATAACTTTCTCATTCATTTTTAATGATCTTTAACGTATCATTTTTATACGACCAAATCATGATTCCCATCGCAATAACAACAAATCCCATCCCAATAACAAAGGTAATAGTAAACCCATAAATCTGATAAAAAAGAACACCTAAAACAGGTGCAAAAAACGATCGTACACTCGTTAGAAACAGATGAACACTTTGATAATCACCGGCTTCTTCATTTCTACAAAAGTAAGCAGAACCGATGTTAAACAAAAGTGGCATTGATGATGAAAAGAAACTTTGCGCCAATAAATAACCAATTAGCATGGCATAAATCTGAATACCCATCACTGAAATATGCCACCTAAAAAAGGTAGTCATCATCATAAAGAAGATGTATAAAAAAATAGAAAAGAAAGTTAAAACAGCGAATTTTCTTGGATCAATCTTTCCAAGCAACTTTCCAAGAAAGGGCAACATCAAAATAGCAAGTATATTATACATGTTCTTATAGAATGCAACACTTGAATAATTGAGATGTAATACTTTATCAAAATAGATAGTAATAATCGTAACAGTCGACATAAAAGCAAAACCATAAAACATAAAGCCCCATTCAAAATGACGATAGGGTTTATTGTTTTTGATGATCACATTCATCGACCGAATTGACTGTTGAATACTTTTTAAGAAAGTCACTCTTTCTAAAGAACTCCCCTGCGAAGGTGTTGGAATATTTGCCAGCATAAATATAGATACCATACCTAATAATCCAGTAACGGGAAAGATATAGGTGAATGCAAAATTATCAGCATCCAGCATTAATCCATAAATAAAAGTAGTCAGCAACATCAGAATCTTATTGACGGAAGTAGCATAACCATATAACTTTCCAAAATTCTCATGTCGATAATTAGACTTAAGTTGCAGATTTATTAAAGGCGACACTACCGGAAGGGCAAAATAATAGATCAAAATAATAAAAAGAAACAGATAATGATATTCAGGATGTTGAAGTAATGTAACCTGATCATGAGGAAAGAAAAAAAGCAATAAAAGAGGTACCCGGGTTACTATACCCGTAATCTTCAATAACTGCTTCTTATTGGGGTAATTCCTCAAAAACTCATTAAAGAATACCAGAAAGATATAAACAATGACACTAAACTGAAACAAAATACTCAATTGTATTTCAGAGCCTTTCATACTTTTTATAAACACAAATTCGTTTAAGGCTAACACACCGGCTATAAATCCTTCGATAGAAGAATAACCTAAATGAAGTTTGAATGTGTATTTTTCTGAAAGACTAAGTTTTTGTGTTAGTTTAAGAAACATCAGATAGTAGAGTAAGTGTAAAAATCATGAATAGAAACGCTGCAAAATTAAGATTTTACCTAACAGTTAGTAAAAAACAAAACCTATATAATTTTGTTGTTAAGACTGAATCTAAACAACCAAGTTATGAAACAAGTCATTTTATTATTTATGAGTATATTGGCAAGTACAGTTATGGCACAGACGCCAAAAACACTTTACGATTTTAAAGCTACTGCATTAGATGGTAGCTCATTTGATCTCTCATCCCTCAAAGGGAAAAAGGTAATGGTTGTTAATACAGCCTCCAAATGCGGTTTAACACCTCAATACAAAGACTTAGAAGCTCTTTACAAACAGTATGGCGATGATAAATTTGTAATCATTGGATTTCCTGCAAACAACTTTGCACAACAAGAACCCGGTAGTAACAAAGAAATCAGCGAATTCTGTACAAAAAACTATGGTGTTACTTTTCCTATGATGAGTAAAATTTCCGTAAAGGGTGATGATATTGATCCACTCTACAAATGGCTTACCTCAAAAGAAGAAAATGGTATAATGGATGCTCCTGTACAATGGAACTTCCAGAAGTTTCTGATTGATGAAAATGGTAAGCTTGTTGATATGGTCCCCCCAAAAGAATTACCCACCAGCGAAAAGGTAATTAAGTTCATCTCCTCTAATTAAATTATTTTCTCCCTTCTGTTGAAACAGGGATTTCCCCATTTCAACAGAAGGGAGAAATCACTAAAAGCACTAATGATAAAAACTTTTCGCTGAAATAATATCTGGATTAGTCGAAAAAGTTGAGGGAATATTTGTTTTCTACTCCAACTAAAGCCGTCGTTCTGTCTAGTTACGAGAAATCATATTTTTCATTGTGAATAGCGATTAGCAAATTTCTCCCAAAAGATCGAAAAGATGGAGATGTTTTATATGAACAACCTGTTTTCGGTTGATTAATGTTTCACAACTTTTCTACAAGAACCCCTATTTCTCAGCCGATACAGATTATAAATCTGTATCGGCTGAGCGTTTTAACAAATAAGAACGGATATCATTTCAACATCAGTCCTATAACGAATCCCAAAAGCAGGAGATCTAGGCCTTTACAGTATGGGATCTGTACCCGTTCTGTACCCCTTAGGGGTACAGAACGGGTACAGATCCCCCTATTTTTATGAGTGTATTAGAATATTTGTATCTTCAGTGTAAAAGGGAAGAATCCTTCGGGAAGTTCCGGGTATTTATTATCCAGGATAAAGTGATCACATAAAGCTCCATCATTTCGATCATTTGAAGAAATTATGCTTAAACCGTTCACGTTTAAACAGCAGTTCTTTCCACGTGGCCGATACGACGGCTTCAGTAGAAATGAGAAAGTGGATTATTCCCCCAGTTTGTCGGACAGATCCTAATATTTTCGGTCAAAATCAGTGGAACACAAAAAAGGCTGTCTCATATTTGAGACAGCCTTTTTTGTATGAGCAATTTTCTTATTTCTCGGCAACCAAAGTAATCTTTAGACCAATTTCGTCATTGATCGATTTATCTTTTAAGTTATCAAAGAACTTCTTTGAACCATAACGAAGGTCAAAATCAGTACGATCAATTGTAAATGAAGGAGCAGAAGCAGAAACTTTATCTTTACTGAAATTTATTGTAGCAGCAAAAGTTACAGCCCTTGTTTTATCCTTAATTGTCAATAAACCACTAACCTGATGTGTTGGTTTTGAACCATCAGCTAATGCTTTTCCAGTATAAGTAGATACTTTTGTAACCTTAAAAACAGAAACAGGGTATTTTTTAACATCAAAAAAATCTGGCGAACTAAGATGTCCTATCAACATCTGATTGGTCTTTGCATCGGTAAGATCCAAATCAGTCAGCGTAGTAAAATCAATATCGAAGCTACCTGCAGTAATATTTTTTCCTTTTACAACCAGATAACCACTCTTAAGTTTCAATGTTCCGTTATGTTTTCCCAAAGGCTTGCTGCCTTCCCATTCAACAACACTCGAAGTAGTATTAACCTTTAATGTATCAGCTTTAGCAGCTTTACCCTTGATAGCCGTACCTTTTGGTGTACCGGCCGCAACTAATCCTGCAGTAAATAGTGCAAGGACAGAAATGAACAACACTTTTTTCATATGATTTATAATTTTTAGATTTTCTAAACATCATAAACAGTAAAAAAACATGTTTGTTCAGTCTCATTATTTCCAGAAAAGTACTTTTTACTTAAATCAAAGATTTTCCACTAGGTAAATTACTTGTCGAAGCACTAAAAGAAGACAATCGTACACTGGTTCAGATATTTAAACTACACCAGTGGACGAGAATTCTTCATGAAGCATACGCAAAACGTATTAAGAGATAGATTTCAGAATAATAAGTTCATACCTTATCAAGATTTCTCACCTTATATAAAATGACGAACTTAGATTTAGAATAAAGAAAGAAACTATCCTATTGTAGCAAAAGTTTCTATAACAGGAGGATCAGCCAGGTGTCTTTTTACCAAGCATAAATCGGCGACATTGACAACTGCATCTTTATATTTCTCTGGAAAACCTACCGGAAGTTTAATTTCAATTGTAATATTCTTTACCAAATGCTTTTCACGGTCGAAATCGAAAGTTTGAATAATTTTTATTCCCTCATCAGGTATACCTCTTTGTTGGCAAAACCCCTTTACAAAAATACCTGCACATGTTCCTAAAGAAGCTAAAAACAGATCGAACGGCGTTGGGGCGCTATTATCACCAGCCGGCATAGGCTGATCTGTGCATATTGTATGTCCTTTAAATTCAGCATTAACCTTTGCCTTCTCTCCTAATGTTACAATTAATTCCATTTGTTATTTAATTTTTGTTAATAAATTAAAATAGTTTTATTACAAAACAAATATTCTACAAATATATATATATTTATACATATATACGCAGACAAGCCCAAAATATTCTGTTGAACCAACCGTTCTATACTTTGTTAAAAGAACAATGATTTTTTAGAAATTAGCAAACACACCATTACTCAATGAAACAAGTTCCTTAATACATCTAAGCTTAACACCCCGGATTTTCACGTTTCATTCAGTATAAAAAATCAAACTATTATTAAATGAAAACCAAACAAAATAAAACAAATCATACAATCACAGATAGCTCCACCACCTATCCTTATTATACGCGTGAAGAAGTTTTATCCGATTACCAGACAGCTTTCGAAAGCCGACAGGCAAGTACATTCGGCAGAAAAGAAGTTTTATCAGGAAGAGGAAAGTTTGGAATATTTGGCGATGGCAAAGAGGTTCCGCAATTGGCTATGTCTCGTGTATTTAATAATGGCGACTGGCGTTCAGGATATTATCGGGATCAAACATTTATGTTTGCATCAGGGATGCTTACATTAGAAGAGTTCTTTGCACAAGTATATGGCGATACCGATCCACTATTTAATCCTCAAACGAGTGGACGAGTGATGAATAGCCACTGGGCCACACGATTGATTGATGATAATGGAGCCTGGATATCACATACAGACAAGAAAATCACATCAGCAGATATCTCCCCTACTGCCGGACAGATGCCCCGTTTAATTGGTTTGGCACAGGCGTCAAAGTTTTATCGTAATAACCCGGAATTAGTCAACCATACAAACTTTTCAATTAACGGCAACGAAGTTGCGTTTGGTACGATTGGCGATGCTTCCACTTCTGAGGGGCACTTCTGGGAAGCCCTTAATGCAGCTGGTGTATTACAGATTCCACTAGCTATCTCAGTATGGGATGATGGTTTCGGTATATCTGTACCCGCAAAACTTCAGACAACCAAACAAAATATTTCAGAATTAATAAAAGGCTTTGCCCGCGAGAACGAAGGTGAACAGGGATACGAAATATTCACTGTAAATGGCTGGGACTATGCTGCCCTGCGACAGACCTACAAAACAGCCATTGATATTTGCCGGACACAACATGTGCCTGTATTTATCCATGTTAAAGAATTAACCCAACCCTTTGGTCACTCCACATCTGGTTCGCACGAACGCTATAAAAGTAAAGAACGACTAGTCTGGGAAAAGGAGTACGATTGTCTCAGACAAATGAGAAGTTGGATGATAGCGGAGCAGATTGCAACCACTGAAGAAGTTGAAAACATAGAAAAGCAAGCCATTGAGCGTGTTAAACTAGCAAAGAAAACAGCATGGGATCACTTCAATAACGCCATGCGGGTAAAAAGAGATGAACTAACACGAATAGTAGATGTAAGCAGCTGCAACTGTGCTAAGACGGCCAAGATAGAGAGTATCAAACAAGATCTTTTACGTTTAGCCGACCCCATTCGAAAAGATATCATTGCATCGGCTCGTAAGATATTACGCTTGATCTGCGATCACTGTAGTAATCCGGATAACTCATTAAAAATTAATGTGAAGGCCTGGTTGAAAGCAGAGATGGAGGAAGGCGAGCAGAGTTATGGTTCACATCTTTATAGCGAATCAGCTCAATCCGTTTTCAATGTAGCAGAAGAGAAACCCCGTTATGCACCTAACGCCCCTCTCGTTCCCGGACGAGAGATACTGAAAGAAAATTTTGATTACATCTTTACCCATAATCCGGAAGTACTGATGTTTGGAGAAGACGTCGGACGGATTGGTGGCGTTAATCAAACCCTTGAAGGGCTACAGGCAAAGCATGGTGAACATCGTATTTTTGATACCGGTATCCGCGAAACCACAATACTGGGACAAGGTATCGGCCTTGCACTCCGTGGCCTGCGCCCTATTGCAGAGATACAATATTTTGATTATCTCCTCTATGGCTTACAAATTATTAGCGACGACCTTGCAACACTGCACTATCGCAGTCGGGGTGGTCAGCGTGCGCCGTTAATCATCAGTACGCGTGGTCATCGGCTAGAAGGCATCTGGCATTCCGGATCGCCCTTAAGCATGGTCATCAACTCAATACGTGGTGTACATGTACTCGTACCACGCGACATGACCCGTGCAGCCGGATTCTACAACACAATGCTGGCATCCGACGAACCTGCACTGATAATAGAACCCCTAAATGGCTATCGCTTGCGCGAACCCAAACCTGCAAACATAGGCGAATTTAGGATTCCACTGGGCATCCCAGAGGTCCTCATTAAGGGTAGTGATGTAACACTAGTAACCTATGGATCGTGCGTCAGAATAGCCGAGGATGCCGTAAACCAACTAAAAGAGGTAAACATCAGTGTAGAACTTATTGATGTGCAAACACTCCTACCCTTCGATATTCATCAAATCATATCACAGTCGTTACAAAAGACAAATAAAGTAGTCTTTTTCGACGAAGACGTTCCCGGAGGAGCTACCGCCTATATGCTGCAGAAGGTATTAGAAGAGCAACAAGGATACTATCATTTGGATGCAGCACCTAAAACAATAACTGCCCGAGATCATCGGGCAGCTTATAGTTCAGATGGAGATTATTTTTCGAATCCAAATGCAGAGGATGTTTTCGATACAGTTTATAACCTGATGCACGAATACAATCCCACAAAATATCCAAAGATATTTTAGTTTAAAGCATCCGGTTTAATACCCCATTTTGTATTCGGTTTACTATCCATGATAAACTCAAGCTTACCGCCCTTCATCATATCCTGATGAAGAATATAGCTTTTATCATAGATTTTATCGTTTAATTTCACTGCCTTGATATAGATGTTCTTTTCAGAAACATTTGGAGCCAATACCGTAAATGTATTTCCGTTATCAAATGAAAGTACGCTCTTCTTTAGCAAGGGAGAGCCCAGAATATATTTTCCGCTGGTAGGGTTAACCGGGTAAAAGCCCATCGCACTGAAAGCATACCAGGCCGACATCTGACCACAATCTTCATTTCCGCACAGACCGGAAGCCGTGTTATCATACAGCTCGTTCATGATCTTCTGAACATAAAACTGTGTTTTCCAAGGCTGTCCACCAAAGACATAAAGATAAGCACAATGATGGCTGGGTTCATTACCATGCGCATACTGACCGATAAAACCAGAGGCATTATCATTAAACTCTTTCGGATGATCAGTCAAAGTAAAGAAAGTATCCAATTTCTTGCAAAATGGTTCTTTACCACCAAAAAGATCAATCAAAGCAGGAACATCCTGAGGTACAAACCACAGATACTGCCATGCGTTACCTTCTGTAAATGGGAAACCACCGTTTCCACCATAACTAAGTGGGTTAAAAGGCTCCGGCCATTGTCCATCCTTGTTCTTTCCTCTAAAGAAGCCTAAGTTTTTGTCGAACATATTTTTATAGTATTCAGCACGTTTAGAGAAATAGGCATAGTCGTCCATTTTACCCATCTTCTTTGCCATCTGTGCCACACACCAATCATCAAAGGCAACTTCCACTGCTATTGAAACAGACTGTGTCTGAATATCTTCAGGAATGTATCCATATTTATCCCACACATTAAACGGTGAGTTTGTATGCGAAACAGTAGACGAGGCACGAATAGCAGCATAGGCCTTATCCCAATCGACATTCTGAAATCCTTTTAAATAAGCATCAACAATTACCGGAATAGCATGGTTCCCAATCATACAATAGGTCTCATCACCCCATAGTTGCCAAATAGGAAGGTAACCATACGTATCATATTGATGCAACATACTATTGATAAAACCGGGTGTACGTTTCTCTTGTAACAATGTAAACAATGGATGAGCTGCTCTGAAAGTATCCCATAGAGAGAACACAGAATAATGGAGCTTATCTGAAGAAACTGCCGGTGTATCATCAGTTCTGATATAACTACCATCAACACCGGCAATGTTTGATGGATGAATAAAGGTATGATAAAGTGCAGTGTAAAATGTCTGCATCTGTTTTTCAGAGCCCTCTACAGAAACCTTACGCAACTCAGCATTCCATTGTTCGCGGGCATTAGCCTTAACAGCATCAAAATCCCAGTTAGCAACCTCAGCCTCCAGATTACGACGTGCATCTTCAAGACTAACTGATGATAGACCTACTTTTACAAGAACCGGTGTAGTACCGTCAGAATCAAAATGTAGTGCAGCCTTAATGTTTGTTCCATTAATAACAGACACACTTTCCTGAGCCCGGTTACCCTCAGCCAATGTTACACCCTTAAATGGTTTCGAAAATCTGGCAACAAAATATACATGGCGCAATTTAGACCAACCAGTTATAACACGGAAGCCCTCAATCGTCTGGTTATCGATTGCCTTTATCTGAGCTGATAGAACTTTACAACTCCAGTAATTACGTTTTTTATCTAACGAATGATCAAGATCAATCAAGATATGTGCATCCGAAGTCTTTGGAAACAGATAGCGGTGCATTCCCACGTGACTACTTGCTGTCAATTCAGCCTTTACGTTATAGCTTTTTAACAGAACACTATAATAACCCGGTTCTGCATGTTCATTTTTATGATCAAAGGCAGAAAAATATCCGCTTCCCGGCTTTGTCATATCACCCTGATTAAACTTCAACGTGCCAACAGTAGGCATTACAAGTATATCAAACAAATCAGCCACCCCAGTTCCGCTTAAATGCGTATGACTAAAACCAACGATGGTACTATCTGCATAATTGTACCCTGAACAATCCTCGTTAGGTTGAGGATGGGTATCCGGACTCAATTGAACCATGCCAAAGGGTACTACAGCACCCGGAAAGTTACTACCAGCCAGGCTACCCGGTTTAGCACCTGTACCGATAAATGGATTTACATATCTGGCAGGATCTGTATTATTGATCTGCTGTGCAAATCCATTGATAAAAAATGAACTGATAAATACAATTATCAATAGTTTTTTCATTTTAGAATTTATTTTGTAGGGTTAGACGTTTCAGAATCGCAATATCAAAATTATGTTTGTTCATTTTTTAATAAATCAACACTATTTTTCACAACAAAGTTAAAAACTTTACCTTTCTGTTAGATTAGAAAGAGAATTTTATCTTTCCACAAATTCGCGCCCTGTTATTTCGACCGCGAAGAAACAATATCCAGAAAACAGTCTACGGTTTCATTATAAATAATCCATTGGATGAATTAATTTGGAATATGATCAAAACTAGTTGATTAGGATTTCAAGCTCATAGAGGTCAAACATATTAACTATTTGATAATCGATCCGCCAATATTTAATTCATCCAACGCGTTATAAGTGATGAATTTGCTTCATAATCTTATAGAGAATTCTCCTTGTCGTTTAAAAGATGAGATTGGAATTTAAATATATTTCCCACTTTGCTCAAAATAACACATTTTGACGTTAGAAAAAACTTCTCATTAAATCGATCTAAAGCAGTGGAAGTGAAGAAACAAATAATATATTAGAAACAGCAGCTATAAAATAATCAACTTTTATCATAATATTTCATTTTAAAAGGACAGAATCTGGTAAATAGATATTATTTTTGAACCTGAAATAAAATTACAACAGAAATAGAATAAGCTGAACATAAAAAGGAATCAATGTTGAAGTAGCTAAAATAAAAAAACAGCAAATTTTTCCTCCAAAAAGAAATATTAACCATTAAAATCTACTGTTATGGGAAAGTCACAAGATGCAAAAAAAGAGGCTAAGAAAGAACCAACAAAAACGCCAAAAGAAAAGAAACTCGAAAAAAGAGAAAAGAAAGAAAAAAACAAGTAGTACAAATTTTTGGTGCTTCTGAAAACATACGTTCCCACATCACGGGATTAACAACTACTAAGCAAAGAGGGTGTTCACATATTTGAACACCCTCTTTTGTTTGCTACCACTTCAAAAAGGATAGTTATGAATAGATGACTTCATTTTAATGTATACGATAGTTATTTTTTTATTTATCAATTACTTATACATATCTTCATCCATTTACACAGAATCTCTTCATCAACTTTTTTTAATTGAGTCCTATAATTATGTGAGTTTAAAGGTTAGCCTGAAGGTTGGTTCATTCTTTAAATTTTAAAGTTAAAAAGCACCCATGCGAACCATTTCTTTTGTGTTATTTTATCTCAATAAATTCCGGCTCGTAAGGTGCAATTGTAAAACTGCCGTCGTAATTTTTATCAAGAAGGATACTTCTTGATTTTTCTTTCATCTGAATTTCTTTAGGTTCACCACTTACATTCAGATAAAGGAAATGGTTTTTATCAATCTGTCGAGCCATTACACCAGCAGGTACTTCAGGACCTTTTTTTAAGGATAGTTCAACGATTAACTCATCAAGTAAAGGATCTAATATTTCACCTTTCGCAGGGAGGCCAATATAAATTGCTCTACCCTTACCATATTTATTGGATGTAATAATTGGGTAATCCTTATCTAAGCTGGTTATGCTTCCGAGGATTTCAGCGCCTTTAGATTCAATAATATCAAACCGGGCTGATTCTGAAGAAATCTCTTTACCTTTATAGGTAAGTTTAATTTTATTGCCTTTTAGTGATTTTCTGGATATTTCATTTAGTGCTTCAGTTTCTTCATAACTTGCAACCCGTATTCCGAACACATCATTTAAACGACCTGGATGAGTGGAAGCAAATACTTTTCCGGTTTCGTCAACAACAGCCGAATTGCTTGTCATAATAACTGTTCCTCCGTTTTTAACAAACTCACGAATTTTATTGGCAGTTATTTCATCCATAACAGTTACTCCTGGCACAATCAATAGTTTGTAATTTAACGAGCTTCTGCTAATCTCTACCACCCGTTCATCCATATTTCGGTAATAAAACAAATTAAAGCATGCCTGAAGTTGGTTTTCATGTTGCTCAGGGAAAGAACTACTTGCTATCTGGCTCGGAAAAGAAAAAGCTAAACCCACTTCGGATTGAACTTTATAAGGGAAATACTTCCCGATTTTTTTAAACTCCGTTGCAATTTTCTTATATTCATCATATTTACGGTTTGGAATTCCGTCCCAGTCCAACATTCCTTCCAGATACTGTTCTTCTCCAGCATGCATACTTTGCCAGGTCCATCCGCAAACCATTTGGTTACCATACATCAATGTAGCATAAGCCGACTTCCGGATAGAATTTGGCACAGCTGTCATGGTTGTAAATTCGCTGCACCAGAAAGGGTTTGTGCTTTCAAATTGAATACGGGAGATTCCAAACAAGGAATTCATTACACCCCAATTGGTAGTTAATGAATTTCCAGGATAGAAACCGCAACCCTCACGGGTCATTTTGCCTGAATAGGCAATCGGTGAATAGTCAAAATATTTTAATGGGCTGTAATACCAGGCATTTGTGTTGACTAAGGCGTTTGGTGCATTTGTATTTACCTTGTCAAGTACTTTTAAAAGGAACTGATTGATTTCATCCGAAACAAAACATCTGAAATCGAGCATCCTTTCCGGTACATCATTGTTGTGAGTTGACACTGGGAATCCAACTTCTTCAAATTGGTTAAATCTTCTAGACCAACGTTGAGTAGCCCACGCTTTGTTTAAATTATCAAGGTTTGAATATTTATTCTTCAACCAAACGATGAATCGTTCTTTAGCTGTTTGTGAATAAGAAATAGGACCATCCCCAGATTCATTATCCACACCGAAAGCCATCAGAGCAGGATGTTTTCCATACCGTTTTGTAAGTGCGTCAGCATAGCGCAAAGCATATTGTTGGTACATTGGATCACCTATATCTTCCATGTAACGATGGTTAGGATACAGCACATTACCATTTTTATCTACAACGTCTATTGAGGGGTATTTGTGGTGTAACCACATTGGTGCTGGTCGTATAGCAATATCCAGAATCACTTTAATTCCGGCTTGATTCATCATGTCCATAACCTTGTCAAACCAATCAAAATCAAATTGTCCTTCCGAGGGCTCATAGCTGTCCCAAGCTAAATGCCCCATACGGACAGCAGTAAATCCGGCAGCTTTCATTAGCTGAATATCACTTCTTATTTTTTCAATATTCTTATCATCATGTGGATGATAGTTGGCTCCAACATACAACCCCTGAGCGTTTGATACAAAGCTAAAAAAGAGAGGAATTGCAATTAATAACAAAATTTTAATCTTAGTCGTTTTCATTTAATTGTTTAAAAATGAGTTACTGTTCCAACATTTTTTTCTACATATACACAATCAAATTTTGCCTTTAAAGCATGAGTCGGTTAGCGTTTTATCAAATTTAGCAGGAAAACATCATTTTCCCGAATATCAAGTTCTTTTGAAAATGCCGCATTCGCCTTAATTTCAATCACTTCAGTTGAAACTATAGAACCGTCATTATGTCTCTTTAATTCTTCAACCTGCTGTTTATTAAGTTGTTTTGGCTTATCCATATCCAAATATTCGGTGTAAGCATCATTTACACGATAACCTACTTTACTAATTTCCAATGTATATACTCCTGCTGGGACATGAGATATATTTACTTTCACTTTATCCCTTGATTTTGAGGGCAAATCTTTTACATAATACACCTGATTATGTACAGAATCACCAGGATGAGTGTTGGTGAAGTCCCAAAAAAGCAATTGGATATCACCATTATCACTTTTACATGCCCATGAACGTGTATCAGTATTCACCAACTCAGTTTTCCCCAGTTTATTCAGATACTTGTATGAATAAAAAGCAGCTTTGTTTATACCTTGAATAGAGAGCAAGCCGAATCCACCATGAAAAGGTGTAAAGCGTGGTCCGGATTCTTCAAAGATATCGGTAAATACCCAGTACGACATTGAGTTGGCTGCACTTCCGACTTGTTTGATTTTTTCTAATATATATGCAGCCTCATGATAACTGTCATGAATAGGATCAGCAGGCGTGTAGGATGAGCTCCATTCGGTATAATGCAACTCCAGGTTCGGCATAGAAGAGCTTGCAATTTGTTTGCGGGAATTCAAAATGTCACCGCTAACGGCCATCGGATCTTTGCTCAGCACTGTGCCTGAATTTCCAAATTCATCAAGAAAACCTTGTTTTACTCCATAAGAATGGGTGCTGATAAAGTCGAGTGGAAGATTATTTTTAGTGCAGAAACTGATCATTTCTGGTACCCAGGCAGCTCCTGCTGTAGCAGGTCCACCGACTTTGTATTGTGGATTTACGCTTTTGATGGCCTTTACCGAATACTGGTAAAGTTTGAAATACTCCTCTTGTGTTCCAGCCCAGAAACCACTCAGATTTGGTTCATTCCAGACCTCAAAATACCAGGTTTTAACCTCATCGGAGCCATAGCGTTCAGTAAAATGTTGTGTAAGATTGCGAATAAAATCTTCCCATTTTTTGTAATCTTTAGGAGGTGTTACATTCCCTCTCCACCAAAAAATGGTTTTGGGGCCACTTGCCAAAGCTGAGGGCATGAATCCCAATTCCACAAACGGTTTTATACCGATACTTTCCAAATAATCGAATAAAACATCAACGTATTGATAATTATACTCCGGATTTCCATTATTATCTTCGTGGTATACAGCCATATCATCAGTCAATAGCCCATGCATACGGATGTATTTAAAGTCACATGATTTTTTTACATAGGCCAGTTGTTGCTGCCAATCGGCACGCAATCCTTCATTAGCCCTGCCAGCTCCGATACATTGCTTAAACATGGTATTCATTGTGCCTTTTTCAACACTATAATCAACATTGATTACCCGTTGAGACACCTCCGGTTTTTTATTTTTTTTACTCTGTGCAAAAGCAGAAGTCATTGCCAAAAGAGTAATTACAAGTATAAGGACATTATTAAATTTCATTTCAAATATATTTTATAGAGTTTAATAACAGTTTGATTTTGAGCATTCGCATTTAAAAAAATCCAAATAAAAAAGTTTATCAATAATAAGTAATTAAAATGAAATAATGTCGTATTTTAATTGACTCACCCCATCGCAGATGCGATGGGGTGAGTCAAAATTTTGAACATTCTTAATGCGACAATTAATAGTTCTCATTACTTAGATTCTTCATGTGCTAATAATTATAACTTTTGAATACATTCAGAAAACCCGGAATTCTGTGTCGTACCCCATCATCAAAATGCTCATTTACTTCAGTAAAATCACCTTCTGAAACTGTCTCAAACCTTGAATTCCGGGTTTAGAAGTTCCATTATTAACTATTTGCTTCCCGCAATAAGGGCATCAAGTGAACGTTGATCCTTTACTGTATTATTACTTCTATCTAAAATTCCGCCCGTATCCCACCAGAAAGGTTTAACACCGTGGGCTATTGCCTGTTTGGTTACATACGTTATCCAATAATCTACTGCATCGTTATGTGTTGCTAAATCTTTGGGAACATTGGCAGAGCCTCCTCGTCTGTAAGCACCATATTCACCCATCAGTACAGGAATACCCTTGTCAATAAATTTAGATTTCATGTAATCAAAACTTGTATTTTGGTCACTTTCTTCTCCCCATGTAGCATTACGATCAGGTTCTATAGTGGAATGATGTCCGGAACCCCAGTAGTAAAACATTTTACCCCAAGAGGCATCCCCATTCAAAGCTGTAAATTGGAAAGGAGTATAATTGTGTATCTCTAACATCATACGATTGGTGGCTGCATCCGTAGGCAACGTGTTCATTAAAGTATTTGTCGTTGTCATATCGGTTGATGGCCCTTGTACAACCAAGGTACGGTAGGCGTTTTTACCACCTGTAGAACGAACTGCATTTATAAAAGTTTGATGATAAGAGAGTAGGACAGCCATTTGTGTTGCATCTGCAACATTTGGTTCATTGGCACTGGCAAATATCAGATGCTCATCGAAATCACGCATGGTTGTAGCTATTTGCTCCCAGAATGCTTTTTGCATGGCATTGACAGAATCTTTTTTAGCTGTTGTGCAATTTTGTTCGAGCCAGCCACCATCCCAGTGGATGTTGAGTAAAACATACATATCATTATTTACGCAATATTGAACCACTTGTTTTACTCTGTTGAGCCAATCTGTATTTATATGTGCCGTTGATTTATTATCCATATGCAGATACCAAGCGCAGGGAATTCTAATGGCATTAAAACCACTCTTTTTTACAAATTTAATATAATCCTCGGTAATTGGAGGATTACCCCATCCTGTTTCTCCACCAGGAGCTTCCATGGTGTTGCCAATGTTCCAGCCCAACCCCATTTTAGCAGCTAATTGCACCGCAGTGCTACTCATTCCGGTTGCATCGGGTGCAATTGGTGTAGTATTGTAACTTGGGTAGAGTGTTGTTCTTCCGGCTTGAGATACATAAATATATTTCACCGTTTTACTGTCCATAACAAACATAAGTTTGGCAGTACGAACACCCACATTGGGATTTGCAGTAGCAGTTACTGTTATTTGTGAACTTGCTGAAGTGGAACTATTGACAGACAATGTACACCAGGTTTGGTCTGAAGTTGCATCCCAACGACTACCATTCATTGAATCGGCTACTATACAACTTCCTCCTGCTATTGTAAACTTTAAAGAGTCCGGAGAAAATTTAAAAATGGGGTTAGTAGCTACTGGGGTTGTAATTGTAGTTTCATTTTTTTTACAAGAAACAGAAATCGTTATTACTGATATTAGTAAGAGGAGTAAAATGTATATTTTTTTCATTTTATATCTTTTATGTATACAATACCACAAAACTATGGGAAGAGTTTTTATAATCTTCCCATAGTTAATTTAATTCAATAAATAGCTCCAATGTACGCGTTCGATGAATTAAATTTTGACTAATAGATTATCAAATAGTTAACATGTTTGATCTCTATGAGCTTAACGTCCTAATCAATTAATTTTGAACATATCCCAAATTAATTCATCCAACGGGTTCTAATGTGTATTGTAATAATCCAACGAAACATAGTTGAAGATTAACCATAGTGTTCCGTTATCCGCCACTTCAACAACCTGCATGGTATTAGCATCAAGTGATTTGATAAGCATTTTCGTATTCCAATTTACGACACGAGCTCCTTGGTTAGAATCATGTATAAGTTGTGCACCAAAAGTTGCTAATTGGTTTGTATTCGGATACAACATAAATTTACCTGAAGCAGATCCTAAAGGAAGCATTTTATTATTCGAGCTAAAATGTGCATCACCCTTCAAATCAAAAGTCATGGTTCCGTAATCGCCTTTAGGCATAATCCAATCTGCCCATCCGGCATCCCATTCCCAACTATAGTCGGGACCGGCATAATAGACTGGTCCGAAGAAATATTTACTTACCCCTTTAGCATCTATATCTAAAACCCATGTTTTTGATTTTCCATACCCGCCGGTAAGATTAACCCACATTGGGGTGCTTACAGCAGCTTGATCAATCGTATTTACAATAACATTGGATGTATCAGCCTGAACAAATCCACCGGCACTTTCCACTCCATACACAAATTTATAAGTTCCGGGGAAAGCAAGATTGATAGTATCTTTTACCCGTAAAGATTGGCCATAAGGAGTTACCCACATTGGGGTAACATTAGGTGTCAAACTTGTCAGAACAATATTATTAGGGTTAGATGATGAAGGTGCTATGGTATACGACAATGCCTTTTTACTGGCTATAGGGCCCAACTCATACTTATCAGGCTTGCAAGCTGAAAACAGCAATACTAACCCTAAAAAAATATATGATATTTTCAATTTATTTTTCATGTCTGAATATTTTAAATTATTAGAGAATTATTACCAACCGGCATTTTGTTTCAATACACCTGACGATAAGGTAATTTGGTCGTTAGGTATTTGCTGGAACCCACGTGTAGCTGCAATATTTGCCTGGAATTGCGAAGCTGTAGGTGGTGTAGGAGTGCCATCACTAAAATACGAAACAGTTGTATTAGCTGCAATTGTAGAAGCAGCTGTAGCAATGCCCTGACGTAATAAATCCCAATAACGGATACCCTCACCTACAAATTCCAAACGACGTTCAGCCAGAATATCAGCTTTAGTTACAGATGAAACAGCAGCAGCAGATGGTATTGCACGTTGGTGAACAATATTGTAATAATTTGCAGCATTGGGACTACCTAATTCAGCAGCCATCAGTAATACATCCGAATAACGAATAGCAAAATAGTCCTGGTATTGACCAATTTGGAAATCAGTAACAACAGAAACATTATTCTTATCGCATAGTGGGCTGTATTTTTTCAGAAAATATCCGGTATATTCACGATTGTTGGCAGACTTGGTGAAAGCAAGATTTTCGTCAACAATAGAAATGATTGAAGCAAAACGGCGGGTATCTTTTGAGTCAAAAGCATTCCAAAGCTTAGGATCAACCGTACATCCACCCCATCCGTACTGGTAAGGATAAATGCTTTGTTCACGAATTCCTTCCATAACCATCCAACCATTACCAGTAATGTTTCCATTATAATCCTGAGTCGATGAATATTTTATTGAAAAGACCACTTCCTTGTTTGTTTCGCCTGCATAAGTAACATTTTTACCTATTGAAGCTGCCGGCCACAACGTATTAAAATCGCTAACCAATCCATGTCCGCTATGTGCAATCACATCTTCTACGGAAGCCAAAGCAGTAGCTGCTGTTTCTTTACCTATGGAAGCTGTTCCATAGTAACCGGAATAGAACAGATAAGCACGTGCTAATAAAGATTCGGCGGCCCATTTGGTCACCCTACCGCTTGGCACGCTCGTGTAAACGTCTGCAGGAAGACTATCCGAAGCATAACGCAGGTCGCTCATGATTTGTGCATAGGTCAAAGCCGGATCGGTTTGTGGCACATTGGCACTGGTAGGTGTTGTAATCAAAGGAACCTTTTCCCACAGGCGAACCATATCGAAATAACAGAAAGCGCGAATAAATTTGGCTTCCGCTTTGTATTGTTTTTTCAATGCAATATTACTGCCCCATGAAACCTGATCCAAATTTTGAAGTAACATATTACAGCGATAGATGGCCTGATAATAACCTTTCCATGCACTACTATGCATTGAAACATCTGAAGGCGAAACTGATTTGTTAAATTCATCAATCATCTCCCATCCATATCCATCAGAAGACCCTGTGCCACCGAAACAGTTATCAGAAAATACTTCCAACTCAGCAGGGATTGCCGCACCATTCCAAATTAAGTTTAATCCATTATAACATCCTACTAATGCAGTATATGCTTGATCGGGTGTTTTATAATAAGTGGTATTAGTTTGCGTGGGATCAGTTAATTCGGTTGTAAGAAATTTTTTGCACGAATTAAATGATATCATTGCAATAAGTGCAATAATTATAATTCTATATTTTTTCATGATTATTCTTTTTTAACAATTAGAAAATAATATTAACACCCATCATATAAACTTGAGGACGTGGATAAATTCCCGTATCAACACCTTGACCAAAATAATATGCTCCACTGGCATCCGGAGCGGAAGCACCAACTTCAGGATCCATACCACTATATTTGGTAAACGTAATCAGATTTTGAACGGAAACATATAAACGGAATTGGCTCAGATTCTTCCATCTCGCAAGTTTTGCAAAATCGTATCCAAGTGTAATATTAGAAACTCTTAAATAGCTCCCATCATGAACATAAAGATCAGAGAACTCTGTCCAGTTAGAACCGTTTTGAGTTACGCGGGGTATTGTATTCGAAGTACCCTCACCATGCCAACGACTCAGAATATCAGAAGTCCAGTTACCATATTGACCAGGATCGCGATAAGACTGAACAATTTTATTACCGGCAACGCCATTGGCTGTTATAGAAAGATCGAAGTTTTTATAATTACAGGCAAGGTTTAAACCAAATAAATGATGGGGATTCGGATCACCGATATTTGTTTTATCATCAGCAGTAATTTTACCATCACCATTCAAATCCACATATTTCAAATCACCCGGATGAGCATTTGGCTGAAGAACTTTTCCATTGCTTTTATATGAAGCTACATCAGCTTCAGTTTGAAAAATTCCGGCAGTTTTATATCCCCAGAAATAGCCTATAGGATTTCCGGCAGAAGCACGGAAAAATTCGGGACCATTGGTAAATAAACTGTTTGTACTACCATGAATAATCCCATCAGCTGTAGGAATATTATTTACAACATTTTTATTATAGGCATACGAACCGGAAACAGTAAAGTTGAAATCTTTACCAATCTTGTCACTGTACGATAATTGAAGTTCTACTCCCTTGTTGGTAACATCGCCACCATTAATATATGGATTTTTAGAAACACCCGCAGTTGCTAATAAAGGAGCTGCAACTAACCAGTCTTTCGTTAATTTATTGTATAAATCAACACTTAAACTTAATTTATTGTTAAGTGATCGGGCATCAATACCAATATTGGTTTGATACGAAGTTTCCCATTTAGTATTTTCAACACCAATAGTTGAAGGATATGAACCTTGAGTCAGTGAAGTATTATCACTACCAAAATTATATTGGGCATTTGATAAGCTAATCAAAGATAGGTAATTAAAGGCAGAGATACCATCATTTCCATTTGAGCCCCAACTTGCCCGTACTTTCAGGAAGTCCAACCAGTTCTTGGTCGATTCCATGAACGATTCGTTACTGGCTACCCAACCGGCAGAAAGTGATGGAAAGTTACCCCACTGATGATCTTTAGCAAACATTGTAGAACCATCAGCACGGAAAATAGCAGAAGCTAAATACGTGTCTTTATAGCTGTAGTTTAGACGGCCGAAAAATGAAGATTGAGCGTACACTGCAGTTGCATTCCCTGACAGCGATATGCCATGAGAAAGAAGTTGCGCAGCAGCGGCATATCTTGCATTGTATGCAGCATCAGTTTCTCCCGGAAGTCGCGTGATAGTTGAAGGACTACTCATCGCATAGTTTGTTACCGTTGAATTACTCAGATAACCCCGATCAAACGTGCCAAATAAAGTAGTACCTGTATTTGACCCATTCATCCACGTTCCCTGGTATTTGCGAATTGCACTACCGGCCAAAAAATCAAATTTGTGATCTTTGATATTAAATGTATAGTTAATCGTATTATCCCAGTTCCATGTATATCCCTGAGAACTGCCCTGACCAATTTTTTCATAAAGGTTGTAGGCATATATTGACAACTTATCATAAGCTGGTGTATAGCTATGATTAGCTGAAGAAGAATAGTTTATACCGAAAGTAGATTTTATTTTCAAATTTTTAATGGGCTGAAGCTCTGCATACACATCCCCTACCAATTGTTGTTTCTTTGTATCATTTTGATTATTGTATTGCATTAATGCATAAGGATTGGCTTCTGTATTATTCCAGGCTCCCCCATTATATATAGTAGAATTAATACTACTTAAATAGTTCCCTTTTGAATCATACATAGCTAATAACGGACTTGTACCAAATGCATTACGAAGAGGGTTACCTGAATATAGTCCACCATCTGCAATCCCTTTTTGGTCAGTAAACGAGAAAGTTAGATGTTCACCTATTTTCAATACCCCGTCATACATTTTACGTTCGGAGTTTGAACGTAAGTTATAACGTTGGTAATTTGAAAGATCTGAACCACCAATTATACCTCCCTGATTAATATAAGATAGACCTAAAGAATAAGATGAAACATCATTGCCACCATTAGCTGCTAAATTATAGTTTTGGGTTGGCACATTGGAAGAAAACATTTCGTTTAACCAGTTAGTTCCGTTTCCCAGCGCATTAATTTGTGCTTGCGTGAACAGAGGTGCTTTTCCTGAATTAATTGCGGCCTCATTTTGAATGGTAGCGTATTGTACTGAATTCAATAAATCTGCCTTCCGGGCAGCATTCTGAACTCCGTAATATGCATCGAATGTAATTTGTCCCCCTTTTTTACTAACAGAACTTCCGCTTCTGGTTGTAATCAATACAACACCGTTTGCACCATTGATACCGTAGATTGCACATGATGCAGCATCTTTTAAAATATCAACTGAAGCAATATCCGAATTGCTCAAATAGGTAATATCGCCGGTAATAACACCATCCACTACGTAAAGCGGACTAGCGTTTCCAATGGTTCCAACCCCACGAATATTTACTTTATAACCACCACCAGGCTGACCTGATGAAGAAGTAATGTTGACACCCGCTGCTTGTCCCTGCAAAGCTTGTAAAGCATTTGTTGTGTTTAGCTTTTTTAAGTTATCTCCTTTTACTGAAACAGTAGATCCCGTAACTAATTTTTTCTTTTGAACACCATAGCCTACAACAACAACTTCATCCAGTTTTAAGACCTCAGATTCAAGAATAACATCCAGATTGGTCTGACCTTTGATTGCAACTTCCTTTTTTATCATTCCGATAAAAGAAAATACCAGAACCTTATCGTTTTCAGCAAATGGTATTGAGTATTTACCATTGAGATCAGTAACGACACTTTTATTTGTGCCTTTTATATTTACCACAACACCAGGTAGAGCAAGGCCTGAAATATCAGTAACCTTTCCTGAAATTTTTTGTTGTTTCTGTTGAGACTCTAAAAGAACCTTTAAGAGCTCATTTTCATATGACCCTGATTTAATTAATACGATATGTTTGCCAATGACCTTATATGTAAGCTCCTCGGCGGCAAATAACTTATTGATTACTTCAGAGATTTTTGCATTCTCTACATTTATAGTAACTAGTTTGCTTGCATCAATTTGTTTATCGTTATAAAAAAAGTCAAAATCTGATTGATGTTCAATTGCTTTGAACACCTCTTCTATTTTTACATTTTTTAAACTCAGGTTCACAGTTGTACTTTGTGCATATGTTTCGACTGCCTGAAGTTGCCAAATTGTTAAAAATAACATTAATGTGGTCAGTTTCATAATACGAAATAGCTGAGTGAAATTAAAATGAGGCAAGAAAACCTCACGTACGTGATAATTTTTCATATTTTTACAATGAATTTGGTAAGTAAATGATTTTATCGTTGCTTGGTTAAGCTGAATTCTAGCCGGGAAATGTTCGCACCATTTTCCGGTTTTTATTTATGTGTCCCGTATTTCATCCTACATAGGCAAATGTTTAAGTTAGAATTTATTTTATCGTTACCGTATCCTTTTCAATTTCATATCTGAATGCAGTATTGATTTGTAAAACCTTCAATATCAAATCAAGTGGTTCATAATTAAAAAAGACTCCGCTGAATTTAGCAGTTTTCAGGAATTTGTTATGGATTATGATTGTCACATTATAGTTTCTGCTCAGACGTTTTGAAATCTCTTCGAAACTTAACTTCCGAAACTTAAACTGACCATTCCGCCAGCTTGAATAAAGATCTGTCTCAACTTTTTTCACAGTTAAATGATGATCTATCTTAGAAAAGGTTACCATTTCATTCGGTTTCACCCTTACAACTTCCTCATTGCTTGTAGGATCAAGCATACTTACCGATCCCTTTTCAAGTGTAAGGTTCATGTCGTTATCATTATTATATGAAGCCACGTTAAACGATGTACCCAATACCTTAACCTTTAAAGTTGATGTTCTTACGATAAATGGATTCTTCTCATTATGTGTCACTTCAAAATATCCTTCACCATCCAGCAATACCTCTCTCAAATTTCCTGAGAAATGATCAGGATAAATGAGCTTAGACTTTGAATTCAACCAAATTTTGGTTCCATCAGACAGCGTCAACTTTGCCTGTTGACCACAGGGCACCTCCAACCGATTATACTGCACTGGTTGGGGCTGATTCAAAATAAAATAACTAACAATTGTTGTTATACAAGCTGTTGCAATAATAACAGCGGCATAGCGCATTATCACACTTAAATATCTTTTCTTCGAAGCTCCGAAAAGTCGTTCTTCTTCCTCTTCTGAATTTTCCTCTATTTTCTCAAGTAGATCATTGAATTTATTATGTATCGTCTCCTGATTTTGATCTGTATTCGCTAAGCTCGAAATAACCCAAGTATTTTTTAGTGATGCAAATAGTTCCTTATTCTCTTCAGAATCTTCAACCCATTCAAGTAATACAGCCTTCTCCTCTTCCGTTGCCGTATTCTGAAAGTATTTAATAATAATGTCAGTAATCATCCTCGTATTTTTTATGCTTATCATACATAAACAACATAGGTCATCCCTACCCTACGAAAAAAGAACATTTATTTTATATTTTTTAATGATGGAAACTAATTATGAGATCAACCTATTGTATATAGTTGATATTGAGAATAAAATAAAATATATTTAAAAAGTAATTTCTAACGAATATAAAGAAACAGAAAGAGCATCAAATAATCTTTTAAAGCAGCCCGTAAAATCCCAAGCGAAATACTCATCTTCTTTTCAACCGTCTTAACAGAAATATCCATCTTATCTGCAATCTCCTGATATTTCATATTTTCAAACCTGCTCATCCTGAAAATCTCTTTGCACTGTTCGGGCAAAGAATTGATTGCATTCTCAATTACAGCAGTTAGCTCATTCAGAATCAACTTATTTTCATTCAAATTCTCAAGTGCATAATAGTTCAACAACAATTCATTGACATTATAGCTTTGACTTTGAAGATACGTCTGCTTCGCTTTTAAATGCTTTATAA
The DNA here is from genome assembly GCA_013390605.1 of Bacteroidota bacterium. Taxonomy (GTDB): domain Bacteria; phylum Bacteroidota; class Bacteroidia; order Bacteroidales; family Cfx3-03; genus Cfx3-03. The sequence goes on from JACAUB010000001.1 coordinate 2,364,399, forward strand.
AATTGAGACACTGATTCTTTGTCAGCGTAATGAGGTAGTTGTTCAGATTTGTATCTGTCTTCAGCTTTTCCTTTCGCTCCCAGACTGATAAGAAAACAGATTGTACAATATCACTCGCTTCATCTTTATTATTGACATAGCCTTCGGCAAACTTTTGAAGAAAAGGATAATAGTTAATAAAAACCTCTTCAAAAGTTTTAATATTCCCCTCCTGGATATCTTTAACAATATTGAAACCGGATAATTTCATTAATCATTATTAAAAAAATACAAACATAGCATTATTTATTTCTTAATTGTGATTTATATATAAACAGGGGCTTCGATTACTCATTTTACACGCTTAGTACAGCCTGATGAATAAAAATTAGTAAACAAATCACAGGCACTGCTTGTGCCCGTCACAGACTTATGCCTATATAAATCGATAGCAGTTGATTCCAAACATACTATTCAACAATTTCACGCTTTCTGTATTCGTCAATATAGATGGTCATAGGTGCTGGCATAACATCCCGGTATAAACCCATTTTAAAATAATATTTGTTATCAGAAGGATAACCATGTTTTTCTGAATAGCTTGTTATACCATTAAAATGAACAATTTCATTATTATTCAAAAAGGCAGTAATCTCACCATTATCTAATTTAGAAAATCGTATTTGAAATTTAAAATCCAACCAGCGATTCCGTATTTCATCTTTGAGTTCATAAAGAGTTGTTCGTCCAGTATCGGTTTGAAGCGTTATAAATAAACGCCCCGACACATACCGTAAAGCAATGACAGGACTATCATCAGAGCATAAACCATCATTCTGGCAATATTGCTTCCACTGAGCAATGACAAGTCGTGTACTAACAATTGGGAAATCAGAAGGCAGAAACATACTGAATTGAAATTCGTATTTCACGCCTTCTTTAGACATAAGAGATCTGGCTTCTAAAAGTTCATCGCGTTCAGAATCAAGATTCTTGTTAACGCCTTTTTCTAAGACATCACCAGTCTTTATAGAAATCTTAGCAGCATTTTGTCCTTCACGTTTTATTTGAGATTGTATCTCAAAGGCACCTGCAACCATTCTATTTGTACGCCATATTTTACTCAATCCCGGTGATTCAAAATCATCGTAAACATTTATTTGAGTCTGACAGTAACTCATGCCAAATAATAGAAAAAGGGCTAAGGTGATGATATACTTTAACATATTGACTATATTTTGAGAAGACCAAATATAATCAATTATCTAATTGATCTATACCGATTAATATTTCATATAGAAATTAAAAATCTTATCGTTAGTAATAGAATATTTAAGATAAATGAAACTACATCCACCATCTTCAGCTATTACTTGTCTCTTATCCCATCTCTCTATAGAACTGTCATTGAAAAGAAGTATTGAAATTATCTTTTCTTTTTTAGACAAATATCCATAATAGTGTCGTTTGTATTTGACTAAATCCTTTGGAATATCACATTCAATTTTGATATCAGGATCATTTTTTTGATAATCAGAGACTAATCTCTTTATAGTGTTCTCAATCTTCGTCTCAGCTAAGTCTATTTCATGATCAGTTGGTACAAATAGGTTCTTCAAACCTTCGCGCGGAACATATTCCATCGTATTCTGAGGAAATTGAAGAAAGATAACACCCTCATATTTATCTGATTTAATATGTCTTAACTTCTGTGCATTCAAAACAGAAGCGAATAACAACAACGCTAGGACAAAAACAGTTTCAATTTTATTCATAGCCTAAATTTTAAACCACTTAAAAATATAATCTTTGTTTTTTCTGACACTACCCTAAACTGGGCTAATACCAGCACTGAAGCTTTAGAAATACATACTTTTTTACGATATCTATAACAACTTTCGACAATAAATCTAATTTAGTTTTCTCTCGGTCAGTTCTGTAAAACCTTCCACAAATTGTGTTCCCTCCCATATACCGTGTAAAACGTAAAGACTACCCGTTTTGGTATTTCTCATGGTGATTGAATAATCAGCTTTTAGCTGATATCCTTTCATCCATTGAGTAATTTTCACAGCTGAATGTGGTGAAACATTAGCTACTTGCTGAGCCCATTCCCTATCCAAACCTTTGGTTTGTTTTTCTTCAAAATTTATTTTGTAGTATGAATCTATCCCAACAAAGCGTGGAGTGCAATCAATAGCAGGAGTCTGTGTTATCAAATCCTGCAGGTTGCAACCCTTTGGCAACACTTCAACCGGTGTGTGAAACACACAAGTATCAATAGGTTTTAATTCAGACTTATATGGAAAACTTGTTTTTATATCACCCCAGTTATAACATTCGGTAGACCACGACTTACTGTCAATCGGTAAGAAGTTGTTTTTTTCTTGTGGTGTAAATTGTATTTTCACCACTTCAAACTTGTCTGGAATGACTTCGTTTATTTTATCCTCGTTTTTGTTACATGCTACAAGTGAAAGTGCACAAAAGGATATCATAATCCCAATAAATTCCCTGATTCTCATTATTTCTAAAATTTTCTTTCTTCTAATTTTCTTTCTAAGAATACACCTGCAAAATTAACAAGATATATCCATATAGCATCATCAGATAACCCATTATTTTGCAAACAATCGATCCGAATTAATCGCAGCGAAGTTTATATGTGCAGTATCCGAACTAAAGACTCTTACATAATATTTCTGGGGTGAATAAAGCATCATGGGAAACTTCTCTACCCTACATGAATCCAGTATCTTTCCATCTAAATCAAACTTGACCAACAACGACTTCTGAACCTCGTTAGGATAACCGCTTGTACCTTGTACCACAAACTCATTTTGGCTATACGAGATAAACCGATCCAGCCATTCATTGGATGAGTTACCAAATTTCTTCGTCCAGATCGTATCCCCTTTTATGTCAGTTCTGATTATCTGACAATCCATATCATTCAATTGATTAATATTTCTTGTCCTGCCGATAATTAAAAAGCCTTTATCCTGTAGTTGAATTAAATCAGAGCCATTTTCATTAAACGGTGAAGCATTATGTTTATAGGTAGAATTCGAAACCTCATTACCATTCGAATCGAGTTTCTTAAGAAATGCCTGATCCGAGTTATACGAACCTGTCAAAGCAAAGCCACCATCTACAGTTGATATAATCTGACTTGGGTAATATTTATCAACCATCATATTTTTCGTCCATTGTTGATTAAACTTCGCATCAAGTTTTACCAACTTGTTTCCAAACAAAACATATCCCCCATCGCTTGTTTGTAGTGCATTTGAAACACTTAAGTCCTTAAATTCATACTTATGGAGCTGCTCTCCTTTTTTATTTAATTCAATGACCAAAGTGGAATAGAACACAACATCGCCTCCAGACATTATAGAGCCAATACAAACATACGTCCCATCGGTACGTTGAAACGCTTTTACGATTTGAATAGAATAAAATGAAGATCCCCAACCTGATCCAGAAATGAGCGTTCCCCAATCATAATTATTTTTAACCCATTCTATGTCGAAATTACTATTGGTTTTAATGAGGGTATATTTATGATGATAGACACCTCCTATTAATGATCCATTATCATTTGTAAAAAAGACATTATCTAAATGATTCAATGAAAACGCCATTCCAGTTGGATCAGTTATAATTTCATGGGTGGCCTCCTTTTTACAGGCCAATAAAAAAAACAAAGCCAGACTTACCAATAATACCCGTTTCATAAAAATAATGTTTTCAATATAAAGATGCTGATTTCACAAAAAAGGTTGCATCATACAGAAAACACAAGTCAAACCTCGAAGTAGTGTTAAGCTTTCAATTTTAAGTCTATACCCTGCAAATCAATCTTCTTTCCCATTTGCAACATTACAGTCGCCTTCCTGTCTAATACGATATAACACTATTTAGAAAAATGGAAAAAGTCAAAAATCTTAAACCAGTCCGAATGAAAAATCCGCTTGTGATCGTTACTTTTTGTATAGTACTTCTCTGTATTTACTTTGCCTACGCAATACTATTGGATAATAAGGATACATCATTTTCTATCACCGAAACTGATTATACTTTTCAATTATCGGCAAACTATGCAAAAGACAAAACGCCTAATGTAATGAAGCATTTTAATGATTGTATAAAACCTACTCATGTATCCAGGGATAACTATAAACCGGATACGACTTTAATATTACAGGACCGGACAGAATTTAGTATTAAATGTTCACCGGGAAAGTTCAAGCTATATTTGGATAAAAGGAAAAACTCTATGGCATCACTTGTGAGAACCAAAAAAATCTGTAAAGAATTGAAGACGGTTATCTGTCAATAGTAAAAGGGAGGGTGCATAAATAAAACTGCCTTCAACAAAGTATATCGGTCAGTATGGAAAAGATTTGTTTCAACATATTCCTTGATAGTCGAAACATTCAGGCTCATTTGACCCAGCTGAGGCTATCTCAAAAAAGATGAGATAGCCTCCAGGCAGAGTAAAAAATAGTCTTAAAATGCAGCATGTACACGTATGGAAAAGACATTAACAGGTCCTCTGTCTTTATTATATCCAGGATTAAGTATAAACTGGTAAGTTCCTGATACATATAAATATTTTTGCAATTGTACCGAATAGTATAGTTCGGCAAGATGCTCTAACGAATAGTTGAGCTTACCGTCGCCTAGTTCAAAACCGTTGCCACCTGCTTCTAAGTATTTACGATGTGGAGTAGAAAGACCTGAGATTACTAATGCTAAGCCCACATTATCATTTTGCCTGTTCCATTGATTACCATTAGACGATATTCCAAAGCTTACAGAACGATCTATTTCCGTAAAAGCCCATGTTTCATTGTGACCATCATTCCAGCTTGCCCTGAAAAAGATTCCCATGTCTTTGTTCAAAGCCTGTTCGGAGTTGATACCAAAACCATACTTGATATGTCCGATTGCTTCTGTAGCAAAAAGGTCTGGAGCAGTAGGATTTAGCGCTATACTTTGATTGTAGTTGCCCATCTTTGCATTGTTGAAAAACGATACTAATCGCAAAGCGCCCTTTTCTCCTGCTAAGGTATAATTATGTGTAAATTCCAATGTATGAGAGCCGGTATTACTTATATTCCAGCTCATATTCATCCCATTAGGCGTTGTAGGTACTAATGAAAATCCGTAACGTAATTCATTTTCCGGTGTTACATATTCTAAAACTACACTCGGAGTATATCCTCTGGTATTGGCCGGGAAATCCCAGGCGCCATTACTCATTAAACCCCAGCTCATAAACTGTGTGCGCGGGTCATGACTATATCTGTTGTTGTCGAAAAAGTCTGCAACACAAATCTTGCCCACTGTAAATGAAAAATAATTAGTTGGAATACTTCCACCAAGTTTATTAAAATCACTTTCCTGATATGTTGTTTCTTTACCTAAAGGAAAGATTTGCCTGAAGAAAAGTCGCGCCAATTCAAAAGTGGGTGCCGGATTATCTATTCTATATGTTTCGCCATTTGCAGAGGATCCAACCCCTAATGAACCACTGAGTCCTGCACCACCAGCTATTTCGGGATTGATAAAAACACTTGCCCCCTGCCATAATTTAGCACCTAAATAAAGAGTGGATGTAGTGGAACGACTAGTCTCCTCTTGAGTTTGTAAACTATTTTGTCCGCTATATTTTGCAGTAAAGGCAGGCTTATATTGGGTAATCACTGTAGTTTGGGCATGAACTGAGAATCTATCATCTTTTATTGTATCAGTCTGTTGTCCATTAACATTTACTATTGTTAATATGAATATGATAAAAGCAATAAGTCTCTTTGTTTGATTAATATTATTCTTGAACATAGTTTTTACGTTATTAGGCCCTTTACCATGAACGCAAAAGCTATCCAAGCGTAATGGGTTAATTAAACATTCTATTATAACTCGGATTCGAATCGATTTTTGTATTAATTTAATTTGTGCTGTAAAATAAATATCTCCTTTTACTGGAAATGTCTTTATTGAAGAAATCATGTTTATCCTCCTTATTTTTTAATTGATGAATAAGGAAGGATACATTCATTTACCTTTCCTTATTCACCAAATGTTAGTAATTCCGCGGGTCCATAGTCCATAGCGCTCATGTTTTAGTAGTATTAAGATTAAAAGATACCTGCAAGAACTAATGTTCTGTAGAATGCGAGACCTACCATAATAACAAGATACGCACGCAAAGTAATTAAAGACCATTTAACACTTTTGCTCATTACTAATGGTACTGCTGCATTCAAATCCACTTTTTCTTCCGGAACATCAAATAATGGATGTACAACCAAATAGCTATCCATATCGATATCTTTTGCTTTGAGAAAACCGGGTGTAACTTTTACATTCTTCATTTCAATTGTCATTTCATTCATTACTGTTGTGCTCATGACTAAGTCCTCCATTTTTTAAGATTATACTTTATTAATTGAATAATTCGGGTAACATAATTTGAAATGCCAAAATAATCGAGAGTATAAACAGGATAATGATCACTATCCAGTTTATCCAGTTATTCCATTTTTTATTGACAAACCTATCTCCAAGTAATTCTTTATCGTTTAGTAATATTTGCAAGAAGATAATAGCTGATGGAAGCATCAATCCGGCAAGTACCTGTACACTTATAATGATAAGTTGTAGTGGAGCATTAGGAATCAATACAATGGCACCTGCAAGGATAATAGCTAGTGTGTAGGCAATATAAAATCTAGGTGCCTCTTTGAATTTGCGTTGTAGACTATGTCCCCAACCTGCTACTTCGCTGTATGCAAAAGCGCTTGAGAGAGAAATGGCAATAGCCCCCAACACTGAAGCATTGACCATCAACATTAATAAAAAGTATTTTCCTGTTTTTCCAAGTATCGGAATAAGTGCCTCAGCCATTTGTGCCGGATCTTGATAAGTTATTCCTTTTTGATACATTAAATTACCCACCAGCATCATACAACCGGCAACAATAACAGTAAATACAGCTCCGATAAATGTATCAAGACGGGCCCATTTCAGATCTTTAAAACGCAACTTTTTATCAGCAACAATACTCTGCTGAAAGAACAATTGCCAGGGTGCAACTGTAGTTCCCACGATAGCTATGATCATAAAGACAAGATCTTTGGTGATACCTCCTTTAGGCATATTGGGTGCAAAATTCTTAGCCACTTCTACACCATTGGGTTGGGCTTGAAACATTAGGTATATCCATACAAGATCAATCAGACACAGCAGCACCACAATTCTTTCCCATCGCAGATAGCTTCCGCTGGTAACTAAAAGGATAAGCAATACCGCAGAAACGGGAACTGAGATTTCGGGAGAGATTCCCATTTTACTAAAAGCAAGCGATATGGCGGCAAACTCGGTAACCAATGTAAAAAAGTTAACCAACTCCAGATCGAATAAAGAAAATCTGCCCCACCATTTGCCAAAACGCTGATAAATCATTGCTGCATGGCCCTGGCCTGTAGCAATGCCCAAGCGGACAACCATCTCCTGACAAAAATAGGTAACTGGTAATAATAGCAACAAGACCCAAAGTAAATTCATTCCGTATTCTGCACCAGCCTGCGTATAGGTGGATACTGCCCCTGCATCATTATCTGCTTCCATTACAATAAGACCCGGTCCAAAGACCATGATGAAAGTCATTATGTTTCTCCAGATAGGATTCTTTATAGATCTTGATTTGGATAAGAAATCAACTTGAGTGGTTACATTTTTATTTGTTTTATTCATGACTAAATCTCCTTCAAATTTGACAATAGTATTACTTATCAGGTGTGTTATTAAAAACACACTGATGAAAAACCCATATAACATTATGCAAAAAGCTATTTACAAACTTTTGCATCGAATAACCTAGGGAATAGTATACTCTTGAAATTTCAGGAATTCAGATGACACTCTTAATTTTGCGATATATGGAGACACGATAACTCCAAGGAAAATGTTATTCCCTAAATGCAAAATTGTAGAATAGAAAAAATACGTAGTTACTTTAAAGGTGGGCATTTTTACCTCCTTCCATTTTTTAAGTTAAAACTTTAACATGGAAGGATAGTGTATATAGATACTATAATCCGTCCATGTTATTTATTAAATTGCTCGCAGGATAAGGATCTGTATCCATATTTTTTTGTTTTTTGATTTCGGGTGCAAAAGTAGAAATAAATATTTAATACTGAATTTTTATTTTAAATTTTTTTTCATCACTTTTTTATCAAAAAAAAATCAAGTTTTTATACGATTATTTTTATCATGCCATAACATTTGTAATCGATAAACAATTAATTTTCTACGCGTTGTTTAAAAACATCCACTATAAATTATATAGCATTAAAAAAAAATTAATTCAGATATCCCTTTTTTGCCCTATTTAAACCACCCTCCAATCTTCATGCACCCCGCGCTTTCACTCCCCGAATATCCCGGA
>JACAUB010000001.1:2372938-2423847 GCA_013390605.1 Bacteroidota bacterium
CCGCGCTTTCACTCCCCGAATATCCCGGAGTAGATGATTGTGCCAGTATCTCTATCCCCACCGCTACAACGACGGTGGTTCCGGAAGCTGAAAGGGCCTGCTCGACAAAGGAGGCCGACAACATGATATCTTTGAGCAGGGTGCTGTCGGGATACCAATCGGTATACGAGCAGACTGATCGTTGCAACAGATTCTTCACGGTAGGTTCATAATATCGCTCCCCGGGTTTCATCACGTAGTCGGGAATCTGTGCGATGCCCAACGCAAAACGATAAGCCTGAATGCGGTTAGGCCATCTTAAATGGACATGCGGGATAAAGTCGTGCAACGCCAATGTCACCGTGGTCCGGTCATTAGAAAACCCGATCGTAAACTGATGGGTCAACACCTGATCAAACGGATGATAGCTATTGAAGTCGAGCCCCACGACCAACCCGGGGGCCTTACTCAACATAATACTTCGGCTCCCTTTATCGTGTTCGGTGTCGTATTTCTGAATGGCCTTACTGGCCGAGACGATGGCCGAAAAGTAGCTGCCCTGAATCAGATGGATCAGCGCGGTAAATGATTTCCGGAGCAACGAGGCCCATTCTGAACAGGCGGCAAACTCGCTCATGTTTTCGCGGGTCCGCTCAAAGGCGGGACTATTATGAATCAACTCTTTCGTGGCTCCGCCCTTGGTGGAGAGAATGTATCGTTTGAGTTTCTTGTCGTAGTATGAACGTACATTGCCCACACTACCGGTAAACTGAATCGGACCTACTAAATGTGCCATAACTGTAATGATGTTAGTGTTCTGAAAGTCATTGAACTTTCTTAATCATTCAAAGTTACCTCCACCACGAACGGAAATCAACGATTATGTAGGTGACATACGACGACAAACAACGACAAATCGCGACACGGATGTTCAACCCTCCATTGATACTGGAAAAACAGCCCCATCACTCCCCTCCCACCCGTATCTGCAATATAGGTTCAGTATTGCTTCTCCGTACCTGATCCGTTTTCTATATACCTGTCAGGTACCTGTTAGCTCCCAATATGCAATCTATCCGCTACGGTTTAGAGGAGAGATATGGGGTAATTATGGAGCAAAAAAGCAACTGTATTCTGCTAAAAAAGGTACCTGAAAGCTAACGACTGATGGGCTTCCCTCCCAGAGGAACAGGAAGGAATCCGACAGGAGAATGACACACTTATTTGAACACTCCACAAATTAAACCAACACACACATAAAATTATATAATAATACGCATTGGATGCGTTTAACTTTGACTGATAGATTACCAAGTAGTTAATCTGTTTGATTTCGATGAACCTGAAATCCTAATCAATTAGTTTTGATCATATACCAAATGAATTCATCCGACAGGTATAATAATGTATATCTATACTTAATGTAAATTTTAGATGTGTATATTAAACTATAATTACATATTTTAAAATTTATAATAAATATATCATATTTCATTTTTTTAAATCGATCATTTTCTGTAAATTAGTAGAACTCAATTCATACTTATTTAAATCCAGCCAGAAATGTTTATTAAAAAATTAGAAAAACTTCTTTGCCCGACAAACGGAGCCAGTAAAAAAGAGAAAAAGTATCTACGTTTATTTAAAAGCCTTCCGTCAATTGAGAGATGCACAAAGTGTTATGCAAACATGCTGAGTTTGCGTGTTGAATTTGTAAATGACTTAGAGTCGTTAGATAAAAGAACCAAGACGGAGGTTCTCGATATCGTCAATGAAGAGTATAAAATACTCCCTTTGATACATAACGGAAATGATAAATATTTTGTCGAAAAGTTAAAAGAGTTCGAAACCAGAGATGAGGTTTTTGAAGAGGATGAAACATGTTACGCAACTACATCATCCTTATTCGCAAATGTTAACGCCTTAGACAGACCCAAAAAGAAGGTCATCATTTATGGCACGATAGAAGACATTTGCGCAAAGATCGGGTGTTTCCTTTCAAATGCTCAAACTGAAGATGGACATAAAATGTTCGAGCCCTCTTTTCTCGATATTTCAAAATACATTGCCCTGATAGCAGAGCGTCCTGATGGGACTGAATTCAAGTGGAAATCCCTAAAAGGAGAATTTTCGAGGGGATATGATTATACACTGACCATCGAAAAAAAGGACCCAAAACCACTCTCCACATTGTAGGAAAAATAAGACACTCTACAAAAATAAATTTTAGGGGTTGATTTTATTGGGCTGCAGAGCCTCAAAACTAAATTTTCATGTAGGGTATACACGTTGGCAGAATATCTTCTAATATAGCCGACTCAACAATAAGGCGATGGAGGATATTCTGCTTTCACAGAAACAATATTATGCGCTGCTCAATCGGTTGAACGAGATTAATAGTGATGTTACATCGATTAAGGTTAAATCGAACAACGATTTAATCTATCTCGACAACTACGACTTAATACGGTTACTACAGGTTTCGAACCGGACCATTCAACGTTGGCGCAGAAACGGAAGTTTACCATTTAGTAAGATTGGTAAGAAATTCTATTATCGGATCGATTACATTTTATCACGATGCAAAGTTGCCCCCGATCCCACGGTTGGCAAAGCCGAACCTCCCCCGGCGGAAACTGACCTGGAAGATCTGGATCAGGAAATCACCTGCAAACGATGTCCACTATTTTTGATGTTAGATCTATAAACACCCAATCGCTCATCCCTGCCTTCCTTTCCTGGACTTTCTACAGCCGTTAGCTACTGACGATTTCTAATCCGCGCGCGTTAACTGCGGATCCGTTATCCACTCAAATCGCATGCTCAACAATGATCAGGGGACTATAAATCTCTTCCCTGAAAATGCAGTTTCCAACCCTGCACTGGCGGAGCCTATGTCTGCATTCAGCTCACCAAAAAGAAGCCAAACAACACGATAACCGCTTTTAATAATTCCACAAATATCTAATAATGAACTTATAATCAAAATAATGTACACAGTAACAGTTATTAAAAACTTCAACAAAATCGTTGAACACATCTCTATTCTCGATATGTTTCAACGAATACAGATCGGAATCTATGGTCATCAAATCAAACCCTTGCGCCGGTTCTACAAGGCAGGCAATATGGCGGCCTATCAAAGCAACAAATGTCAACTGCCGGCCTTTACCCCCGCGGGTACATTTGATGATGTCAGAAACAAAGAGCACCATAGCGGATACACGCATATCGTGGTACTCGATTTAGACAAGCTCCCGCCCGACGAGCTCGAGTCGATCCGTGCCACCATCAATAAAAGCGAATACACCTTCGGGAGCTTTATGAGTCCTTCGGGAGCCGGATTAAAAGTCTTTGTACTGGTCAGCACCGAAGCCGAACAACACCGACAGGCCTTTTTGAGCGTACAACAGTATTACGAGACCTTCACAGGCTGCAAAATAGACCCGTCGGGCAAAGACATCGCCCGGCTCTGTTTTGTCTCTGCCGACGAGCAGTTGTATAGCAATACTAATGCAACCATCTTTACCCCGGTCATCGAAACCACCCGAAAGCCCACCGCTGCCAAACCGGTCAAGGTAACCGACAGCTACGCTGCATGTATCGCCAGAGCTGAACAGAAATACAGTTTCGTTGAAGGGAGTCGTCATAATTTTGTGTTCGAACTGGCGCTGCAACTACGCTGTGCAGGCATGTCGGAGGAGGAAACACTAGGGCTGCTCATGCACGACTACAACTTCGACAGTAAAGATGTAAGCAATGCCGTAAAGAGTGTGTATGGCTATAACTGGCCCGCTACTGCCGAAACGGATACTACTGCGCCACAAGCCCCATCCAAAACAAAGTCACCTAAACGGAAAGCTACCCCGTCGAATTCCAAAAAAACGACAGTCGCACCCGTCAGTCAGGAGCAAAACGATGTGTATGATGAGGAATATACCGATAACGAAATGGACCCTTCATCGCCTGATCCGCCTGCTACCAAACCGAAGTCGAACAAAAAAAGGGGACTTAAATACAATCTACAGGCCGTAGAAGATCTGCTGAAAGCGTGGTACGAAACACGCTACAACGTAATAACAGGAGTGGTTGAGTGGCGACCGGCCAAGTCAAAGAAACCCTTTATCCGCCTTGACGATCATCATGAGCACACCATGTTTCGCAGGCTCAATCATGCCGATCAGCTAATCCCCATCAATGTGTTGCATATTCTACTCACCAGCGATTTTAGTCGTGACTTCAACCCTTTCCAGCACTACTTCAAAAAGCTGGCACCGTGGGATGGTGTGACCGATTACATAGGACAGCTCTGCGACACGGTGAAGACCAGCGACAATGCCTATTGGTTCTTCTGTTTCCGGAAATGGTTTGTTGCCTGGATTGCCAGTATGCTTGTCGACAACATCATCAACCACACCGTAGTGGTACTGATCGGTGCGCAAGGTGCCGGCAAGACCTCGTGGATGAAAAGGCTCATGCCACGGGCACTAAAGAACTACCTGGGGACAGCGGCACTCCAGACCGATAGCAAGGATACCGCTATTCAGTTAGCCGAGTGCGGAATGATCATCCTTGATGAGTTGGAGAACCTGAACCGAAAAGACCTGGCCTCGTTCAAAGAACTCATCACCCGACCCGAAATTCGTATCCGGCGACCTTATGGTCGTAACTTCGAAAACCTGCCCCACTGTGCGTCATTCATCGCATCAGTCAACTTCGAACAGGTGCTTACCGACCCTTCCGGAACCCGTCGTTACCTCTGCTCTAATGTAATTTCTATCGATTATAACCATACCATCGACATGGATAAGGCAATGGCACAAGGCCTTGCACTCTTCAAAAACGGTTTTAAGTATTGGTTTGATCAGGACGAGATTAAGAAACTGAATATAAAGAACGAAAACTTTATCGCTAAGTCGCTAGAAGAAGAGATGATTGAGATCTGGTTTCGACCGGTTACGCGCCATGAATGGGATACGCGAAATCAGTTTGCAAACGGACAACAGATTCAGTTGATGACAGCCTCTGAAATCGGTGCAAAGATATCTGAAAAGACCAGAGTTATACTGGCCGACAACACAATAGCAAAGATTGGTAAGATTCTGAAGAAACTGGGATATGAAAGAATCCGCAAAGGTAATAACTACTCATACATGGTACGGTTAGTCAATGCCGAAGCCGTTGAAAAGAGCAATCACACCCTTGATGAAACCGAAGCCGAAAGCCCGATAACGGATACTAACAATCAGCATACGAGTCAACAAGACGATTTATTCACCTCAGCAAACAACCCTGATATGCCATTCTAAAGCATGAAAGTACCGTAGGGCACGTAGGATATGTAGTCCTACGTTCGGAACTATATATGTACTTATAAAATGTCGCATATATCTTCTATAACGTATCCTACATTCCCTACTTACCCTACGGTGATTTAAAAAATAACGCACCACCGTTCGGAGCAAAACCTAAAAGACGTACATCCGTACGTCCTCATATAAATCAATAAAACCAATCATTTAAAAACAAAAAATCATGAAAACAAAATCTGAAAACAGAATGCCCGAAGTAATTACAAACGTGAATGACGACGATATCGAATCAGATGATCTGCTCGACAGCGGCATGTTAAAAGGCGAAGCGGGAGATAAAGAAGGCGAATTAGTCGACTACACCAGGGCAATCGAATTAGCACCCAATGATCCTTCAGGTTATCTATACCGGGCCATGGCCTTAAGTGAAAGTGGTCGGTATTTAGAGTCGCTTACTGATTTCGACAAGGTAATCGAGTTAGCACCCAATGATGCAGGGAATCATCTGCACAGGGGAATCGTCAGATCGTGTTTAGGCGATACCCTGGGTGCGCTCGAAGATTTCGAGAAGATGATCGAACTCGAACCTGAGGATAAAGAGGGATGGTACGACAGAGGACTGGAACGTCAGTCAGCTGGTGATACCGAAGGGGCACTGGCTGATTTCGATAAAGTGATTACGTTAGCCCCCGACTGGGCCGAAGGATATCATCAACGCGGACTGATTCGCGCGAAAAATAACGACGAGAAAGGAGCCATTGACGACTTTGGAGAAGAGCTAAAGCTGCATCCGGGAGCAAGTCGTGCATTCGTCGGGCTTGGTAATATCCGTTACGAGCAGGGCGACTATAACTATGCCATCTGGTATTTCAATAAAGCCATCCTTTATGATAAAGATTGTATCGAAGCCTATTTCATGATCGGGATCTCAGAGATCAGGTTAGAGCAATACAAGGAGGCTATTGCCCAATTCAATACCGTTATCGACATGGATCCTGATTATGGCATGTCGTACTATAACAGAGCCCTGGCAAAAGGGTTATCGGGTGATTTAGAAGGCGCCATTTCAGATTACGACCTGACGATAAATGCCGGCTTTGATGAGGCAGAAGTCTACCACAACAGGGCTACGCTAAAGGTGATTACGGAAGATTACGAGGGGGCTATAACCGACTACAGGTTGGCGTTAGAGATGGATCCCTCCTATTTCAAAACCTATCTGAACCGGGGTTATTTGTATTGCCTGCAGCATGACTATCTCAGTGCGCTGAAAGACTTCATGGAGGCGATGAAGATAGATCATAAACAGTTCAAAAAAGAGGTGTTTCAAAACATTGAAGAGAGGAAAGCCAGTAAACTTTCGTCGCACCTGATCGATGCTACAAAGCTGATGAAACTGGCCCTTAAGTCGGCTGAAGCCTAACACACCGTGATTATAGATGCAGGTTGTGAATCTGCATCTATAACTTTTTCGGTATTCTGAACAATTGAGTGTAATTACTGTGAAACATCAACCCACTAAAGAAACCTCACCACCATGCAAACCCCACTCCTTACCGAAGTATTAAGAATAGCTCACCGCGAGCTAGGCGTAAAAGAAGAGCCCGAAGGCTCAAACAGCGGTCCCCGTGTAAACCAATATCTAAAAAGCATCAACAAGGGTCCGGGGTATCCCTGGTGCGCAGCATTCGTTTACTGGTGTTTCGAGCAAGCCAGTGTAGCCCTGAACCGGACCAACCCTTTGGTCAGGACCGGTGGCTGTCTCGACCATTGGCGTAAAACCAAAGGCATCAGAATAACCTCAGCCGAGGCCATTGCCAACCCCAGGCTGATAGAGCCCGGCACCATCTTCATCATCAACGAGGGCAAAGGCAAAGGACATACCGGCATCGTTGTCCGCGTACAGGATGGCCTAATCCATACTATCGAAGGTAACACCAACCCCAATCACAGCTCCAACGGGATCGGGGTATTTGCATTAACGAGAAAGATTGAGAGGATTACGGCGGGGTTTATTAAATATGGTTAAGTATTTCGCTTACCGTCACAATACCATGCTTTGAGTCAATGCAGAGCAGTGTAAAGCAGGAATAAATGAATAGATTCTGTCGATAATATTTCGGTTACATCTTGAAATCGTTGTATATTTGTTTCAATCTGACGAGTCAATAAAAAAGATTCTGTATTAAAAATTGCAATATTCCGGAACAGAATCAAGAATAACCGAAAATAGATAATGGCAAAGAAAGAAAAAATCGAGCAGGAAGAACCATTAGAAAAAAAGCTTTGGAAATCAGCCGATAAGCTCCGAAAGAATATGGATGCAGCTGAATACAAACACATCGTATTAGGATTGATATTCTTAAAATATATCTCGGATGCATTCGAGGAGCTATACACAAACCTACTATCTCAGGTCAGTGATGGTGCCGACCCTGAAGATAAACACGAATATACGGCAGAGAAGGTATTTTTTGTGCATCCTGTAGCCCGTTGGAGTTATATTCAGGCAAACGCAACACAACCCACCATCGGTAAGATTGTTGATGATGCCATGGATGCATTAGAAAAAGACAACACCTCTTTACGTGGGGTATTGCCCAAAGTCTTTGCACAGGAAAAACTGGACAAAACCAGCTTAGGCGAGTTAATCAACATGATTGGAACCGCTACACTCGGAACTAAAGAGGCGCAAAGCAAAGATCTGCTGGGCAAAGTGTACGAGTATTTCTTAGGTGAATTTGCACTTGCCGAAGGCAAAAAGGGAGGACAATTCTATACTCCCGGAAGCGTGGTAAAGCTGTTGGTCGAAATGCTTCAGCCTTTTGAGGGACGTGTTTTCGATCCCTGTTGTGGCAGTGGGGGTATGTTTGTGCAGAGTGAGAAATTCATCCATGCCCATCAGGATCATTATAAAAAGAAAGGCAATGGAAATAAGCTGTCGCTAAATGCGAGTGATCTGATTTCCATCTACGGACAGGAGAGTAATCAGACCACCTGGCGATTGTGTAAGATGAATCTTGCCATTCGGGGTATCGACAGCAGCAATGTAAAGTGGAACAACGAAGGCAGCTTTCTAAACGATGCGCACAAGGATCTGAAAGCCGATTATATTATTGCAAATCCCCCATTCAATGTCAGCGACTGGAGTGGAGAACAGTTACGGGGTGATGCCCGCTGGATTTATGGCATCCCTCCTGCCGGTAATGCTAATTATGCATGGATACAACACTTCCTTTTTCATTTAGCACCCAATGGTACCGCAGGATTTGTATTAAGTAAAGGTTCGCTTACCACTAAATCTAATGGCGAATTCGATATCAGAAAAGCTATTATCGAAAACGACCTGTTGGAATGTATTGTAAACCTACCGACCAAGCTATTTCTGAATACGCAAATCCCTGCCTGTCTATGGTTTTTGCACAAAAAGAAAACACAACGGAAAGGCGAAGTCCTGTTTATCGATGCCCGCAATATGGGCTTCCTCGTGAATCGGCGTAACCGAGAACTAAGCAATGATGACATGGCGCTTATTGCCAACACATACCACGACTGGAAAGCCAATGATGCAACCTATACCGATGTACAAGGCTTTTGTAAAAGCACCACCCTTGAAGAGATCGAGACATTGAACTATGTGGTAACACCCGGCAGATATGTTGGACTACCTGATGATGACGATGATTTTGACTTTACCGAACGCTTTAATTCGCTGAAGGCTGAATTAGAAAAGCAGATAGCTGAAGAAGAAGAGTTGAACAAGCAGATTATGGCGAACCTAAAAAAGATTATACTATAAAGCCTTTAAATTATTGAGTGAAGATTTACTACTCAGCACGTAGCAAATTGATTATAACCGCCAGGTATATAATTCTACAACAAAAGTCGCGTAATCTGGCTTCTCATGCTTATGATGAAGAAATGGCTAAAGAAATTGTTGAAAAGACTAAGACAAATTACTATGGGTTGTTTCTTCAATTAGAAACCCGCTTACAATTAGAAAAAATAAATCAAGAAAATAACGGATGAGATTTGGACTCGAAGAACATATAATCGATCAGATAACTAAAATATTTGAAGCTAACGCCAAAGTGGATAAAGCTTTTATATTTGGATCCAGGGCAAAAGGCAATTATCGTCCCGATTCAGATGTTGATATCGCCATTCAAGGCTTTGATATTGTTTTGGATGATATATTGAAACTGAGTATTGCTTTAGATGAAATAGGTTTAACCCAGAAAATAGATTTGATAAATTATAACCGTATTAAAGAAAAAGCACTGGTTGAGCATATTGATCGGGTTGGGGTTGAGATTTATAGGAGGTGGAAGAGGTATAAGCTAAAAGATTTAACTACTAAAATAGGGAGTGGAGCGACACCCACTGGTGGTGGAAATGCCTATAAAGAACAAGGTATATCTTTAATTCGAAGCCAAAACATTTTGGATTTTAAGTTTTCTTATGATGGTCTTGCTTTTATAGATAATGATCAAGCAAATGGCTTAAAGAATGTCATCATTGAAGAAAATGATGTATTGCTAAATATCACTGGAGATAGCGTCGCAAGGGTTTGTAAAGTTCCAAAAGAAGTTCTTCCAGCGAGAGTTAATCAGCATGTTTCAATTATTCGTGCGGATTTAAAAAAAGCAACTCCTGATTTTTTACTTTACTATCTACAATCAATAAAAGAACAGCTTCTCGGTATTTCAGAAATAGGTGGAACAAGAAATGCGTTAACAAAAGCAATGATTGAAGAATTAGTTTTAACAATTCCTCCTCTTTCTGAACAAATTTCCATTGCTGAGATATTAAGTAGTTTAGACAAAAAAATTGAGCTACTACAACGCCAAAACAAAACCCTTGAACAACTAGCCGAAACACTTTTCAAGCAGTGGTTTGTGGAAGAGATTGATGAAAGTTGGGATAAAGAAAAGCTAGGTGATATTTTAGATCTTGTTTATGGGAGTGCATTAAAAGAGGAATTAAGAACCGGAACCGGTTTCCCTGTTGTTGGATCTAGTGGGATTGTTGGATACCATTTTGAATATACAGTAGAAGCACCGGGGATTGTAATTGGAAGAAAAGGAACCCTTGGAAAAGTAAATTATCTTTTTGATAATTTCTATCCAATTGACACAACTTACTTTGTAAAATCAAAAATTCATTCAGAGGGATTATATTATGAGTATTTTCTATTAAAGACACTGAACTTTGAAGAGATGAACTCAGATTCTGCTGTACCTGGTCTAAACAGAAATATTGCTTTATCGACTGAAATTAGGATAGCTCCATTGAAAAGAATTAAAGAGTTTAATCAAAGATGTTTTCCTCTTTTTCAAAAAATAAAAGCAAATACAAATCAAATCCATAGTGTAACAAAGCTCCGTAGTACTATATTACCAAAGCTTATGAATGGAGAAGTAAGAGTGAAAATATAAAAGAATGAGTAGTTAACAGCACAGACTATTACACTTCTATTTTTTCATGATGTGGTTAAAATAGTCGTATTCCTTTTCCTTAAATAATGTTTCTATCTCATTATTTTCAAATCCGGTTTCACGAAGAATAATGATGATCAACAAAATGATGAGCTTCTCAGATAAAACATAAAGATCCATTCCATGATAAGCATCTTTCTTTAAATCAACATTATAATGAGTGTAATAGTTTCGAGAAATAGTAGTCTTATTGATCAATTCTTTTAAATCACTTTTAGAAATCACTATATTAGTTAGTGGCTGGATGGAAAACTCCTTAAATAATTCTTTTAAACGCTTCCTTAAACTTGGCTCATATTTATATTCTAACTTTTCGCTTATCCAATTTCTTTGATTTTCGTCTAACAAGTCTAAAATAGGGTCTAAGGTAAATTTAAACTCTTTTAATAGCTTCTCATTGTTTTCTTTTATCCTTCTGTGATAGATCTCCAAAGCCCGCACAACATCTAAGAATCTATTTTCAGTAAAAACCTCCTTATTTGAGAATGTAAACAACAAATCATTTAAAACAGGTGAAATAGAATCTTTTAGAAGATACCACTTTTTAATAATAGTCTCAAAATCAGATTCAATTTGCTTATAATTAAAAAGAAATTCATGAAAGTGCCTTTTAAGTATTGCATGATTTTTATGTTTCTGCACGTAATATAATTTAACAGGCATTTCATATTTTAGCCCATTATTAAGTTCATTAAGTATCGTCTTAGAAAAAAACTCGATCTCTTTTATATAAGTAGCTTCAAAGACACCAAGTGTAACAAAAGAATTAAAATGAGAAAGATAGCCCAAAAAAACGTTATACATCTCTTCCCCATCTACTGACAATTCTAAACTAGTAACTTGTTCAATTTTAGAAAATGCTAATGATTCGAATGCCTGTTTATAATAAAAATAAAATCCGCCTTTTAGATTATCGTTAATATTAAATGAAATACATTCAGGGGTCTTGAAATCATAATTAAACTCTTTCATTCCTTCGGTAAATTTTAGTTTTCTCCCAAAAACGTTTACCCATTCTTCCAGTTTGGTAATCTGTGAACTCAATTTATAAAACTTAATCTCATTGATAGTCAAGAAATGAGCTCCTTCAAACACATAATGAGCTTTGTATCTAGTTGTTAAAATACCTGGAAAACTTCCTGAACGATTAGTACAGTAACATTTCACAAGCGAAATCTTTTTCCCAGTAGTCGTAAATCCTAGTATTATTTCTTCTTTAGCTAAATCAATTGAAAACTGATTAAAATCACCAGTTAAATTAAGATATATTTCTTTATCTGGTTCAAAAACTAAGGTACCTGCGAGTTGATTATTCAGATTATTCGGCAAATACCATATTCCTGTATATTCAAGTATTTCTATCATCGTATAATTTTAAGAATGTTAATAATATAGGAAACTGATTAACTGATTAACTGATTAACTGATTAACTGATACATTAAACATTTAATATTAGTTTCAAAAAGTTTATTTTACATAATGTTAAGTGCTAAAAATCTGTTTAAAGTTATGTATTTTTGTATTCTACACATTCAAAAAATAATGCGATCTCACTTTAGCATATTGTTTGCTACAATCCGCCCTGATATAGAGGAAAAGATTTCTGTTGGATTAATACTTGTGGATAGTAATTCTGTATTTTTTCGCTATTCAGAAAATAAACTAACGATTGTAAAAGAGCTTTTAACATTGCCAGCATTTGAATACTTAAATGAGATTCTACATCAAATATCAAAGGAAGCGAATGGTGAAAAAGAAAAGCTTAAGGGTGTTAAAACTGAATCAAGACCCATTTCTCAATCGTTTAGTCTTGGGTATTTAGATTACCTAAGCAGGTACAGCAATAATTTATTGACGTTTAGCAGTCCTAAGATAATTGATTTACAAACTGATGAACAATTATTTGAAAGGCTATTCAAAAAATACATTGATGAAAAATAGATCTAAACATAATAGAACATAACTTTTTTTGTGGCTTCCTTTTTTTTATAATTTTATATTTTACAAAATGAAATAACTAATTGAAAAGCGATACACAATAATAGCTGAATATATAAATCAGATCCGAAATGTAACATAGCTTCGTTATAATATATTCGCAAATCATGCAAATGGATGATTATCGTAATCAATGTAGGGTATTAGGTGGTCTGTTTGTGACGTATTGGCAGATGAAGAAGTAAGAGTAAAATACAATAAGTTCTATTTATTATACCTGACAAAAGAGTTTAAAAACATCAATATTATACTTCGTTTTTGCATATCTTTGAAGAAATAAACGTATGAATTATGAATTTAATAAGTAAAATAAACATACAGAATTACAGAGGATTTGAAAAGCTTGACATTAATGGTTTAAATCAGATTAATCTTTTTATTGGGCGAAATAATTCTGGTAAATCATCAATCCTTGAAGCTATATTTCTCATACTTGGAATATCTAATCCTTTGTTGCTTGAAACAATCCATAAATTAAGAGGTCTCAATATTCAAAATGCTGAAGAATTAAAATACTTTTTTCACAATTTAAATTTTAGTAACACTCCAAAAATAGAATGTTTTTTTACAGATCTATCTACACGAAAACTTGAATTAGATCCCCGGTATAATAGTTCATCCCTTCAAGATTTATTGGATAAAAATAATAAAATTGAAATTCCATCAACTTCATCTACCACAACACTTAAAGTAACCGGCTTAGATTTAAATTTCAGTACTAAAAAAGTACATGACCCTATAAAAAAGTTTAAAAGTTCATTAGTATTTGGGGCTTCAGAAATTAATCGTGATGTTGATAAATCATATAAAGAAGAGTTATATGGAATTTTTATCTCGGGAAACTCTGGCGAAGCTAATGCTCTTTTACGATACGCTGAAATATTGAAAAGAAAGAAAGGAGATTCGATTCTTGATGCATTAAAAAAAATAGACCCAAATATCGAGTCAATTACTCCACTTCCTGATGGGTTATATTTTGGTTATCGAAACATAGCAGAATTAGTTCCAACAAATATAGCTGGAGATGGAATCCGGAGAATTTTAAATATTTTAACATCAATTTTTGAAAAAAATAACAGCTTCGTTCTAATTGATGAAATTGAAAATGGGTTACACTATTCCGCATATAAAACACTCTGGCAAAACATGCTTACTTTTTCAAACGAAGTTGATTCTCAATTATTTATTTCAACACATAGTATTGAAACATTAAAGTGTCTAAAAGAGTTACTTGAAGATTCCAATTATCAAAAATTCCAAGATAAAGTAAATATTTATTCTGTTATTAACACTAAGAATCAAGGTGTTAAAACTTTCAAATATTCTTATGAAGGACTAAAAGATGCTATTGAAACCGAAACTGAAATCAGGTAGACATGTTAACTAAAATATTCGTAGAAGGTATTGCTGATCATAAATTCATTTCTGATTTTATATCATATCATTTCAACGTAGTACTTGATAAGAATGATATAATTATATCAAATGGTTGGACAAATATCTATTCAGATGGTGAAGGAGAATTATTCATTAATGAAATGAATAAAAATTCATCAATTGATGGACGTAACATTATGATCTTTGATGCTGATTCAGATTATAATAATAGGTTAACTGAGATTAATCAATGGAGAATAAATAATCAACTGGAATTTGAGATATTTTTATTTCCAAACAACTCAGGTCCCGGTGATTTGGAAACAGTTTTAGAAAACATTATAAATAAGAAAAACGCTGCGATATTTGATTGCTGGGATAAATATGAAACATGCCTGAGCAAAATACAAATCGAAGGGAGAGTAAAACCATTAACAATACCAGCAAAGAAAACAAAAATTTATGGTTATTTAGAAACCTTAGCTTTAACATATAATGATAAAGTATTAGCTAAAGAAGAAAAAAGAGATTACAAAAACAGTAAGAACTGGAATTTAGATTCAGAATATTTACTAGCCTTAAAAGATTTTTTATCGCCATACTTTAGTTAAGAAAAACCATAAATGAAACCCATCACCGAAGATATCATAGAATCATTCGCCATAGAGACTCTGAAAGAAATAGGCTGGAAGTATAAACATGGTCTGGCCATGGCTCCAAAAGCTGAAGAATCTGAACGGGAGTCGTATGAGCAAATCATTTTGGTTGAGCGGTTGCGTGAAGCCGTGGCGCTGCTCAATCCTGATATCCCGGTTGATGCACGTGAAGCTGCAATACAAAAAGTACAACGGATTCATTCGCCCGACTTGTTGCACAACAACGAAACATTTCATAAAATGTTGGTGGAGAAGGTGAAGATTCCTTACCATCAGGATGGTTTCGAACGTAGTCACGAGATAGCCCTCATTGATTTTGAACATCCCGAAAGCAATCAGTTTCTGGTAACAAACCAATATACGATTGTGGAACGTAAGGAGAGCATGAACGGATCGAACAATAAACGCCCCGATGTATTGCTCTTTGTAAATGGTATTCCATTGGTTGTGATGGAGCTAAAGAATGCCGCGGATGAGAATGCAACCATCCGTAAAGCATACGAGCAGATCCAGACGTATAAAGCCACCATCCCTTCGCTCTTTACCTATAACACGGTTTGTGTGATCTCTGATGGACATGAATGTAAGGCAGGGAGCCTGACTGCAGACTATAGTCGCTTTGTACCCTGGAAAACAGTTGATGGGAACAAAGAGGCCTCCCGATTTAAAGCACAACTGGGAACGCTCGTGAAAGGGATGCTGAACCCTGCTACGCTGCTGGATTTGGTGCGTAACTTTATTGTATTCGAACAAAGTAAAAAAGAGGATCCCAAAACGGGAATCATTCATATAGAAACGGCAAAGAAACTGGCTGCTTATCATCAGTATTATGCGGTGAATAAAGCCGTTGAATCTACCATCATTGCTTCGGGTATCAATGGTAATAAAAGAGGTGGGGTAATCTGGCATACGCAAGGTTCGGGCAAGAGTCTGAGTATGTTGTTCTATTCGGGGAAGCTGATTACGTCTCCGGAGATGCAAAACCCTACTATTGTAGTGATAACCGACCGTAATGATTTAGATGATCAGCTCTTCGATACGTTCACCTCTTCTAAACATCTGTTGCGTCAGGAACCGGTACAGGCAGAGGATAGAGATAACCTGAGAGATCTTCTAAAAGTTTCGAGCGGGGGTATCGTGTTTACCACGATACAAAAGTTTATGCCTGAAGAGAATAAAGCAATCTATACGCAACTTTCGGATCGGAAAAACATTGTGGTAATTGCGGATGAGGCACATCGGACACAATATGGTTTTGAAGCAAAATATGTGGATGTAAAAGATCCATTGACTAATGCGGTTACCGGCAAACGTTTGACGTATGGCTTTGCAAAGTATATGCGCGATGCCTTGCCCAATGCTACTTATATTGGTTTTACAGGAACACCCATTGAAGGTACGGACATCAATACGCCACGTGTCTTCGGCCAGTATATTGATGTTTATGATATTGCACAAGCGGTTGTGGATGGTGCTACCGTGAAAATATACTATGAGAGTCGGTTGGCAAAAGTAAATCTGGATGAAGAGGGCAAGCGATTAATAGAAGAGTTCGAGAATGATTTGGAAGATGACGAAACGGTTTCAGAACAGCAAAAAGCCAAAGCTAAATGGACGAAGCTGGAAGCTATTATCGGATATTCGGGTCGTCTAAAAAACTTAGCCAAAGATATTGTTACTCATTTCGAGCAACGGCAGATTGCATTCGATGGTAAGGCGATGATTGTTAGCATGAGTAGGTGGATTGCAGCCGAACTCTACAAAGAGATAGTTTTGTTAAGACCACAATGGCATCATAATGATCTGGATAAAGGTTCTATCAAAGTGGTGATGACTTCGAACAGTGCCGATGGTGTTGAGATAGCGAAACACCATACCACAAAAACTGAACGCAGACGATTGGCTGACAGGATGAAAGATGATAATGATCCATTGAAGCTTGTTATTGTCTGCGATATGTGGCTCACCGGATTTGATGCTCCCTGTTTAAAAACATTATATATCGACAAGCCGATGCGTGGCCACACCCTGATGCAGGCTATAGCTCGCGTAAACCGGGTTTTTAAAGATGTTAAAGGTGGTTTAATAGTTGATTACCTCGGCATTGGAACCGATCTTAAAAAGGCGCTTTCGTTCTATTCTGACGCAGGTGGCAAAGGCGATCCAACGGAACAGATTGACGCTGCCTTAAAAATTGGTGAAGAAAAACTGGAGGTCATCAGGCAGATGTTTCAGGAGGATAGTGATACCCGAAAAGATATTCTGAGTGAAGAACCTGAAGCCTATTACAGAAACAGCTTTAAGTTTAACTACCGACGTTTTTTTGCTGTTGATGCAACGGAAAAGCTTTCTGTTATTTTACAGGCTGAAGAGCATATTTTAGGACTAAAAGAAGGAAAAGAACGGTTTATCAAGGAGGTTACTTTGTTAGGCCAGGCGTTAACGATATGTATTTCTAAAGAGGAGATTCATCCCTCGCTGGAAGAGATCGCTTTCTTTCAGGCAGTGAAAGCGCGTCTGGTTAAGTTTGACGGATCGGGTAACGAGCGATCAGATGTAGAGACTGAAACAGCCATCAAACAGATAGTGGATGAAGCACTCAGCAGTGATAATGTGATTGATATTTTTGAAGCTGCCGGTATACAGAAACCTGAAATTTCTATTCTCTCGGATGAATTTTTGTTAGAGGTAAAGGGGATGAAACATCAGAACCTTGCGCTTGAGCTGTTAAAGAAGATTCTGAATGAAGAGATAAAGACCCGGGCTAAAATCAATCTGGTAAAAAGCAGAAAGCTGCTTGATATGCTGGAAAGCTCTATTAAACGTTATCAAAGCAATCTGTTATCGACTGCCGAGATTATTCAAGAGCTGATCAATATAGCGAAAGAGATCAAAGAATCTGACAAAGAGGCTGAGAAACTTGGATTGACTTATGATGAAATTGCGTTTTATGATGCATTGGAAGTGAACGACAGCGCTGTAAATGTATTGAGTGATGCGACATTAAGAGAAATAGCCAGAGAGATTGCAGAAAAGGTTCAAATGAATGCAACCATCGACTGGACCATCAGAGAAAGTGCCCGGGCTAAACTAATGGTGTTGGTAAAACGTACATTGAGAAAATTTGGCTATCCGCCTGATAAACAAGAGAAGGCTATAGACACCGTAATGAAACAGGCTGAACTTTTAGCTGATCATTATATGAATATCTAACGACGTACTGCTAAGGTTTTTATCTTATCGTTCATTCTTTGTAGTTATTTTCTAATGTGTGACGCTAAACAGAAGGGAGATATCTCTTTATCCTTTGCACAAAGGAAAAGTATTAACTAAAAATTTATCAAGCCTCATTTTTATATCAAAGTAAATTGTCTAGCTGAATTTAAAAATCAACCCAATTACTATCGCAATTGAAAAGCTTAAAAATGTTCCAATAATTATATATTCTGCCTTTTTCTGTTCAGATGCATTCCTTAACTCCCCATATCGAAAGACGGATTTCGCAGCCAGCAAAAAGCCTATTGCACTGAATTGGTTTACAATTATAAAAGTAAAGATTAATAACCGCTCTAAAACACCAATCCATTTTCCAGCATTTTCTAAGCCCTTTTCTTTCTCCTGCTTTTCTAACTCTTTGCTCCAATTTTGCGTTATTCTACCTATTAGAACAGATGACGGAATGCTTAATAACAGATAAGCAAAAAACATCCACCATAGCTTCTCATTATTAAACAACGCTAAAACAGAACTGTAAAACAATTGAATCTGATGGGTATAGTTTATCCAAACAATTCCAATAATTATCAGATGTAGAAATTGATCAACTATAAAAATCCAAACACCAGTATTTAAAAATTGACTCTTAATGGCATCAATAAAGAAATGACTTATGCAAACCCATAAAATCACAGGCCACATGTTCCAATTCCAAAGCAAAACACAGAGTGTTACTGTATGAATGGCCAGATGCAACCATAAATATCTTGACTTAACACCTTCATCGTCCTTTTTCCGTGCCCATGAAGAAGGTTGAAAAATAAAATCGGCCAGGAAATGAGCAATCAGTATTCGTAATAATAAATCAAAATTTAACGCTTCCATTTTATTCTACTTTTGTAATTAACATAGTATATCTATTTAGAAAGGCTTGAATACCGTCTGCATTTCCATACATCATCAGTCTTTTATGAATTCCGGGTTGCGTTATTTTTAACTCTTTTGCTAATTCCTTCTGATTTTTACCATAAAGCAAATGATGATACATCGCTACGGCTGTACTAGCCGTCCATCTGTTAATTATTGCATCAGCCAGTTTGCATTCTACCGAAAACTCGTTGTTAATATTCTCCCATGGAGATACTATAATAAGTCGGTTATTCTCTCTTTTTAAAGCATCAAGAGCATATCCTGATTTTTCAAATGCTTCACCCTGTGATTCTGAAATTCGCTCAGCTTTATAGTTAATAGTTCCTATTCCGATAGCAATACGTGCATCGCTGTAAGCATTTAGAATGGGTTTATCTGTTTTATCATTACCTGAAGGCTCATAGGTGCGTAGATGTGCTCGTATGATTATTGCCACACGCAATGCCAGTTCCGGTTTTGGTATAAGTCCCTGAAAACTATCACCTCTAAATACATCAAAATCACCTTTCCCATCCAGTAGATGAATATTAATCTCATTAAATGTGTTCTTTAAAGAACTTATTACAGGTTCAATATCCGTATTTTTAATACTTCTTGATTTAACTAAATCTCCAGTTATAACAGCATTTTTATCCATAGTACAATCTGTTTCATTCC
Organism: Bacteroidota bacterium; assembly: GCA_013390605.1. GTDB lineage: Bacteria > Bacteroidota > Bacteroidia > Bacteroidales > Cfx3-03 > Cfx3-03. The sequence continues at coordinate 2,392,563 of JACAUB010000001.1, forward strand.
AATCTCTTTCTTCATCATTATCACCATTACCATAAATAACCCCTGTAGGTTATTTAACATGAGTATAACCTCTATGGGTTATAACTGCAAGATATAGCTTTTATTGCATTTTAAAGTCGTTACTCGAATAAATATCTCTATTAGGAGAACTAAGAGTATTTCCTTTAGGTAGTATAAGATACCATCATAGTCAAGAGTATAGTCTCTTTGAATAGTATAAAAGTAAAAACATTTTATGAATAAAATAATTTAAACAGTCGCGAACTATATTAAAATAATCTGGGTTTTAATGTTATAAATCTAGTAAGTGGATGTTCTCGGATATGTTTGTGTTGGAGAGAAAATCTAACCGTGTTCAATTTATTCATGTGTTCATTGACAATGAACAATTGTTTTGATTGAACAAAAATCTTTTCACTAGGTATCACAATAACGATTCGGATATATTATTAAGTACAGAATTAAGTAAGATAGAAAAATTAAATCAGGATAATTTATCAATAATCACGTTAACTTATTAATATTTGAGGAAAATTTACGAAGAAGCTCATGTAACTTATGAATTCCCATCCCTTTCGTCATCCTTATCACTTATACTTTAAATAACCTCCCAAGGTTATTTAATATCATTATAACCCGTCTTAAAAGACACACACCGGGTTAATGCGACAATATCTGTTTCGGTATTATTGACTGATTTTTCCATAAAATAAAAAAAGACAAGGATAAATTATTATTATAAATAGGGTCTGCTGAAAAACTCAGCACTCAGTTTAAAAGTTAACTTGCCAAGGATTCAGCAAAAGCAACTGAGGGATCAAACGACAGTAAATTTCTTCAACAATATTGATTTCACCGTTACCTTTACTGAAAAAGCTGATACTATTTTTGATAAGAGACAAGGGAGTCTATCCCGGCCAATTTGACCAGGTTTAGAACCAGAAAGATGCAGGTAATCCATGATTCACTGGTGCCTTAAGCCTTGTTTGATACGGTTTAACCCACATGAAGCGACTATTAATTTTTTTAAAGAACATAAAGAAATCTGGGAAAGTACAAGTTGTAATTAATTAAAATATGAAAAAAATAATTTATTTAATATTATTTGGTCTGTTTTTATTTACAAATACATGTATCGCACAAAAGAACAAGTATATAAAAACTTCAGCCTATGAAGGAGTTATCTGTTCTAAATTCGACCCGCCTTCAAACGAAAGAGCTTGGAAACCATATTCCCCAAGCGATCTTGAGATATCAAAAATGGAGAAAAAGATATCATATTCGATAAGGATACTACTTATAGATTTTGTGAAGAAGTATGGAGATTTTCGGGGAAGTAATGAAATTATAAATAATATTCAAAATTATAAAAGACAATATTATGGTTATTGGCAAGGTGGGGAAAGAAAAATAATAGTATATTTTTACAAATCAGTACCAGAAAATTGGAAAGAGGATAATCTCTTGGGAATAAAGGGTGGATTTCTCAAATTTCTAATTGAATACTCAATCGATCACGATTCATTATATAATTTTTCCGCTGTGCATTTGCCGGAGGATTAATTTTAATCTAAAGCTAATTTATTATCCGTTTAAATAGTTTCTTTTCTTTAAGATAAAATGAGTCATACATCTTTTTCTGCTACTGATAATGCGTATGGATAACCAACGGAATGAGAAATCTCCTTAATACAGTATAAAAGTTCCCAAAACAGAGAATTTCATTACAAAAAACCATCCATTTACCCCTGTAAAAGCACCAATGGAAGACACTAAAAAAGTGCCTTCATCCAGCTACAGGGGTAGTTCGTCCCGAAAAGAAGGGGGTTCATACAATAAGTATGTTTTTGCTTGCTTTTTGAAATTAAAGATTTGAATTTTGTCTTGGTTTCTTTAATCATTTATAGTTATAGATAATTATAACGGAATCAGTTGTTCGGAAAATTCTAAACAACTGATTCTATTTTAAAAGCAACTTCAAAAGAGATGGATCAGAAATATGGTGCCATTGAAAATATTAACCCCGTCAATAATTGGGCGCCCACGTACGTGATGGGGGGATCAACGTACATAATTTGGGCGCCCACAAAGGGGCGCCCCTACGTCAAGGTTAATGGTAAATTGTATCAGACCATTTCGGATTATATTATTAACAATCCAATAAAATGGCTTGATGATAAATTTCATACTACATAAGTGATGATCGTTTTCTGGTAGCATGAGTGCTATTTACTACTTGCAAAAAATCTTTCCTTTTTGAATCAAATATATGTTTGATAATTGTAATTTTGTATCATGGAAAGAAAAGAAATAACCCAGGAGTCTACTCAGGAGAAATTCGATTGCGAAAAGTTTGGTCTATCTGCAGATACGATCCGCTTTAATGTATTTAAATTAGAACCCTTTGTTGGAGAAAATGCAAAACCTATTCCATACAGACGACGGAATTTCTATAAAATAACGATGATGGTGGGCCCCGGAAGAATCCATTATGCTGATAAGGTCATTGAAATACAAAAACAAGCATTGGTTTTCTCGAATCCATTTATACCTTACAAATGGGAGCATACCGACCTGGTACGTAGTGGTTATTTCTGCATTTTTACCCGTGACTTTTTCCATCAATTTAGCGATATCAACCAATACGATGTTTTTCAACCCAATGGCACGCATGTCTTTGATTTGAGTGACGAACAAGTAGAACAGGTAACGGGTTATTACGAGCGTATGTTTGAGGAGATAAATTCTGATTATATCCATAAATATGATGTGTTGCGTACGATTACTTTTGAGCTGCTGCACTTTGCCATGAAAATGAAGCCCAATATGAGCTTTGACAAACAGATCGTTAATGCAAACAAACGTATTTCAGCGCTGTTTTTGGAACTGCTGGAACGTCAATTTCCTATCGATGATTCATTTCAAACAATAAACTTACGCTCTCCTTCTGAATTTGCAAACCAGTTAAATATACATGTAAACCATCTGAACAGGGCTATCAAAGAAACCTCACAAAAGACAACTTCGCAGCTTATTGCCGAACGGGTTTTACAAGAATCAAAGATTTTACTGAAACAGACCAATTGGAATGTCTCCGAGATAGCATATGCCCTGGGCTTTACTGAAGTAACTCATTTCAACAACTTCTTTAAGAAACATCTCGAAGTTAGTCCTTTAAAATTTCGCCATGTTTGATTTTCGTAATTCTTTGTTTGTTTTTCGTTACTTTCCAGACTAAAACTAGCCGACCTTTGTTGTAATTATTGTCTTATATAGGATATCCATGTACAAGGAAATTCCACAATAGAAAAATAAAACGATGGAAACAACAAATGTAAAAGCTTATGGAACAAAGGCTGCAGATGCCCCTTTGAAACCAATGAACATTGAGCGCAGAGAAGCCACTGCGAAAGATATTGAAATCGAAATTCTGTATTGCGGTGTTTGTCATTCCGATTTGCATACAGCAAGAAACGATTGGGGTGGAACTATTTATCCCGCTGTTCCCGGCCACGAAATTGTGGGGAAAGTCACGAAAGTAGGAAGTGAAGTTACGAAACTGAAAGCAGGAGATTATGCAGCTGTTGGTTGTATGGTTGATTCGTGTCGGGAATGTGACAGCTGTAAGCATGACCTTGAACAATACTGTTTTAATGGACTTACCGGAACATACAACGGACATGACAAACATTTAGGCGGTCACACTTTCGGTGGGTATTCCGAAAAGGTGGTAGTAGACGAACACTTCGTACTGAAAGTGCCTTCAAATCTCGACTTAGCTGCTGCTGCACCCTTACTTTGTGCCGGAGTTACTACCTGGTCGCCACTCCGTCACTGGAATGTTGGAAAGGGTAGCAAAGTAGCCGTAGTAGGTCTGGGCGGATTAGGACACATGGCCATTAAACTGGCTAAAGGTCTGGGAGCAGATGTTACTCTATTTTCAAGAACACCCGACAAAAAGAAAGATGGGATGGAACTTGGAGCAGATGCTGTAATTATCTCTACTGATAATGTTCAAATGAACACTGTAAAAGGAAAATTTGATTTGATTATCGACACGGTTCCTTATATTCATGATATCAATCCCTATGTCTCTACTTTAAATATTAATGGGACGTTGGTTTTGGTTGGGTATTTAGGGGGATTGGAACCAATTTTAAATACGGTTCCGATGATTTTAGGTAGAAAATCAGTAGCGGGTTCTGTTATCGGAGGTATAGCAGAAACACAGGAGTTACTGGATTTCTGTGGTGAACACAATATCGTATCCGAAATTGAAATCATCAAAATACAGGACATCAACGAAGCATACGAAAGAATGTTGAAAAGTGATGTACGCTATCGTTTTGTAATTGATATGGCTTCACTAAAACAATAAATAATTCCACGAATGACTAATCTTAAATCAGTCAACTGCTTGTTGACTAATTTAAGATTAGTCATTTTACGCTGGCTTACTCAACGAGATGTTGTCGTTATTCCTAAGTCCGTTCGTAAAGAACGTATCGTTGAGAACTTCAATATTTTCGACTTCGAACTAAGTGTTGAAGATATGGCATTAATTTCAACCCTTGAGACAGGAAAGAGCTTGTTTTTTGATCATCGTGATCCGGCAATAGTAAAGTGGATAGGTGGAAGAAGATAATATTAAAACAAAAAAATAGTAATAAAAGAAATGGCAATTACAAAGAGTCTTATCGCTTATTATTCGCGCAAAGGTCAAAATTATGTGGGAGGTAACATAGTCAACCTTCCTGTTGGAAACACTGAAGTAGTAGCAAAGAAAATACAAGCAATGACCGGTAGCGACCTGTTCGAAATCGACACAGTTGAAGCTTATCCGAAAGATTATACAGAAACTACAAACGTAGCGATGGACGAGAAAAGGAAAAATGCCCGTCCGGCGTTAACTGCAACTTTAGATAACATGGATTCGTACGACGTAATTTATCTGGGTTATCCTAACTGGTGGGGCACCTTTCCCATGGCCGTGTACACCTTCTTAGAATCGTATGATTTTACAGGAAAAACAATTATTCCGTTTTGCACACATGAAGGAAGCGGATTAGGTTCTAGTGAACGCGATATCAAAAAATATTGTCCCAATGCCAGCGTAAAATCAGGTATAGCTATTCGTGGTGGTAGTGTAAAAAATGCAGATACCTTGCTAAAAAACTGGATTGGGGAATAAAAAGAGAAGCAACAATGGTAAATCAATGAAAATTACAGTGTCATTGGTTCTAATCTCTTTATCCTGGCTTATTCCAAACCATAAAAAATCAAGAGAAGATAAGATTGAATAAACAATCTTAAAGTAAATTAAACCTAAGTTTTATAAACTATTTTAAGTTATAAAAAATAACTTTAAAATCGTTCGTATATTTGCTCTAATAGGTCAGATGCTGCAAACAGGTATTGATCAAGGCATAACCGACCACAAGACATGTGAACAAATATAAATAACATGACTATGACAAAGAGCAGAATGAATCCTGAGGTTGATATATATTTAAGTAAAGCAAAAAAGTGGCAGGAAGAATTGGAGAAATTGAGAATGATCGTTCTTGACTGTCAACTGACCGAAGAGCTGAAGTGGGGCAAGCCTTGTTACTCGTTTCAGAAAAGTAACATAATTATAATCATTGGATTCAAAGAATATTGTGCGCTTTTGTTCTTCAAAGGTGCCTTGTTAAGTGATGTCAATGGTATTCTTGTCAAAGCCGGGGAGAATTCGCAGGCCGGACGTCAGATTCGGTTCACCAATATCCGGGAAATAGTTGAGATGGAAACGACCTTGAAAGCCTATATTTATGAAGCCATTGAAGTAGAAAAAGCCGGATTGAAAGTGAATTTAATAAAAAATACAGAACTCATATTTCCTGAAGAGTTGCAACATAGATTAGATGAAATCCCTACCTTGAAAACTGCTTTTGAGTCATTGACACCGGGACGACAAAGGGCATACAATATTTATTTTTCACAACCCAAACAATCTAAAACCAGAGAGTCAAGGGTAGAAAAATGTATACAGCAAATTCTCGATGGTAAAGGATTGAATGATTAATATATTTAAATAACCTAATCCTACCCACAAAGTACCACCAAAGCACTGTTGACTTTTTAAAATCAAACACTACTGCAAGACTTGAAATGGCTATTACAATAATACCCCCGCCTGAAAGATGGGCTTAAAATAGCCATAGATGGAAATCGTTTTTTTAATAAACATAAAATTTCTTGATTATTTGGTTAATATCCTTGACCTTTACTAGAATATAAACTATAAGGTTACCCCGATGAAATGTAGACATTGCAATACAATAAATAAAGAGAAAGACATTTTATGCAAGAACTGTGGAATGGACCTGTTTAGCTCAACTAGAAGCGGCCAACTTTTAAACAAATACCTGTTAATCCTTACTTGGATAGGATTTGCGATCTCTTTTGCATGGTTGATCATTCAAAGAGTAATTATCCCATTATTCTACAAGAAAGCAGGAGTTATAGAATGGGATAAGGTTTCACCTATTTTCATTAATTACAGATGGTTGGAGACTCTGTTTTTTCCATTTCTATTTACCCTAATATCTTTAACCGTAGAAAATAAAGAACCCAAAAGAGTCTTCAGGATTATTTCAGCTTTAATTGTTCTATTCACTCTCCTATTATTAATATTGTATTTGGTAGAATCTGGAAATTGACGGATATAGATTGAGTATTACTATTCTGGTTCTTAAAATATTAACTAACAAGGTAAGTATTGCAATAGGTCTGTGGTATAAATAAACTTTAAAATTTGAAGTGAAATAATTCTGGTGATTGTGCAACTATCCTGACTTATAAAACATCATAATATTGTGACTTAATGAGAATTAAGTAGAATCGTTTCTTCAATACTATAAACATATTTATAATGACAAAAATTTTCGCCACATTCATACTGGTATTCATTACTTTAAATTTATTTTCTCAGGAGATCAACAAGAACAGTTACGGCATTTCAATTGGAGCCGGAGAGACTGGTATTTCTACTAAAGAGGGAATTATAGGTGGGCCTGGATATTCTGCTCTTCCTAATATTGAGGCAGGGTTAAATTATTATCACCCGCTGATCAAAAAAGTATACTTTGAAAGCGGACTATATTGGCACTACAATAAAATAAAAATAACTCCGAATTTTTATCCGGGGATTGATTTGACACCAAAGTATTACAACTGTAATTTGTTATACGTGCCGTTAAATCTGAAAGTGATGTTTTCAAAATATTTCTTTATATATGGAGGCTTTTTATTTAATGCAGACATATCACAAAATTCTTACATTTCAAATCAAACAGGAATTGGAACAGATTTCGGTTTCGGAGTAGAGATTCCGGTACTAAAACATTATAGTATAAGCATCAGTCCTTATGTAAATATCAATGGACTCTATAAATTTAACAGGCAAGATTTAAATGAAAGTTTAATCAGTGATGGAATCAGGATTACAATAAAAAAATAAAACTCACTGATAGTACTTTATATATTATTTCCAATCATCATAATCCTAATTATTGGTTAGTAATTTTCAAATTCTAAACAGTTTCTAACATCTAATCATTCGATACAGAAACAAGGAAGCTCTCCTATAAAGGATTCAAATGAAATGAGCGAAGCAAGAATGTAAGCTCAATATAATTATCGATAAGACTTTATTATTTACAAGAGAATCAATAAATAGCCTAATCCTGCGCCACCAAGTACCACCAATGCACTGTTGACTTTTTTAAAACCAAACACTACTACAAGACTGGAAACAGCTATGACGATGGTTCGCCAGTCTGAAATTGTATCTTTACCCATTTGATAACATATTGCAACAATAATGGCTATTGATGCTACATTTACAGCATCTAAGAAAACAGAAAATAGTTTTGAATTTCTCATTTTACGAATAAGCGGATTGAGCAATGCCACAAATAAAAATGAGGGTAAGAAAATACCAATAGTAGCAATTACTGCACCAGTAAAATAGTTGATTTGATAACCAATAAATGTCACCGATGAGAATAAGGGTCCGGGTGTAAATTGTCCTATTGCTATGGCATCAATTAACTGTTGACGTGTAATAATTCCTGTCGTCACTAATTCTGAATCGAGGAAAGCAAAAAGCACGTACCCGCTACCATATAGTATTGCGCCAATCTTGAGGAAGGTTAAAAAAAGACTGAGGTTTCGGGCACTTAGAAATTCGATATCAGGATATTGAACGAATAATAGTGGGAAGAAACTATTTGCCGATTTGATCTTATGATTTCTGATGGCAGTCAAAGCCAATGAAACAAAACCTGCACCAAACATAACATAGATCTCGTTCAGTCCGATCAGACAAAGGATCAGTGCAATAACTCCGATAATTCCTAACTCAACGGTCTTCAGTGATTTCTTTGCAAGGGGATAAATAGCTGCTAGAATTACAGCAATAATAGCAGGTTTTATACCATAAATGAATGGCTGAACCTGGGGCAATTGCCCATATTCTTTATATAATACTGCGATACACCCGGTAATGATAACAGCAGGAAGGATAAAACACAAACCGGCCACAATCAGGCCTTTCCAACCTGCCCTTTCATGCCCGATATGAATTGCCATTTCGGTACTGTTGGGTCCGGGAATGAGATTGGTTGCTCCGACTAAATCCAGAAAATGTTGATCATCTAACCATTTACGCTTTTTAACTACTTCGTCCTGCATCATGGCTATATGTGCTGCCGGACCACCGAAACCGATAGTTCCCAGTTTCAGAAACAATAATGCAACGTCTTTTAATGCCTTATTATCAAGTTTGTTAATCATTGATAGTTCTTATTGATGCCTTTATTTTTTTTTGTTTCTAAAAGTAATTTATCAAACACAAGTTAAAGTTAATTGTTTGTTATGTTTATGAGTAGAAAACAAATATAAACAACTACGAATGCGAATATAAAGTAAAAATATATGCAACCCGGTTGCGTATATTTTAGGATTGATGGCAATGCATTGAAACATTTAACATTAAGAAATATGGCAGAAAATAAAACAGAACTTGATAATCATATCAACGGACTAATGCTGATGATTATTTTTACAACTGTCTGGACAGTTTTATCAGAAATATTTTTTGAAAATTCAAATTACCGTGTTACGGGAATTGCTTTTGGAATTGTAATTATTTACCTGATTTATTTTTATATAAAATTCAATAAAAGCAAGAAATTACTTCCGAAAGTACCGATTAAAGATAACCCTAAAAATGATAAATGGTTTTATACTGTATTGGCATTAGAAGGGATCGCAATTTTTGTTGTTGCAAACATACTTCAAAACATCGGAAAAAGTAATTTATTTATCGGCAGTTTAGCACTAATAGTTGGTCTTCACTTTATTCCATTAGCGAAAATATTCAATAGAAAATTTGACTATTATATTGGAATCTGGACGATAGTAATCGCAATTATTGGATTAGTATTGATTAGTAAAAATCAGTATGACTTTAAGATTATAAATGCGTTCGTTTGTATGGGTTGTGCTATTTCAACAACCCTATATGGTCTTAAAAAAGTTAAAGACGGAAATCGCTTTTTGAATAAGCATGAGGTTGATTGATTGTTTGGTTAATACTCAAGATCCATACTAGAATACTAACAATAAAGCCTTCCCCCGATTAATTGTAAACACTGCTGTGTTAATCTACACAACAAATGAATAGTAATTTAACAAATATGTTACATTTAAGATATTAATATTTAACGATAATAATATTCCACAATATCTTCATTTTGCAAATTAATAATTATAATTTTGGACTGAAAATCAAATGATTTTTATGATCTACGCCAGAACTATCAAAATACAACAAAATGAAGAAAGAGACCACTAACTCATCTGTACCAGAAAACAAAAACAATACTCTCAGCGCATTAGATTACTACAACAGAGCATGCAAACGTGAAGCAATCAGAGATTATGAACATGCAATTAAGGATTTAGACAAAGCGATAATAATTGACCCTGATAATATAGACTTCCTTTTTAAACGAGGTAAATTAAAATTAAAATATCTAAATAGTTATGCAGCATTATTAGACTATGAAAAAGTGATCAAAATAAATCCGGATCATAATGAAGCACATTATCATTTAAACTTTATTTATTCTAAAATATACCACAATACAGAGGTAATGGAATATTTGAATGATACATTAGAAATAAACCCTGAATACCGTGATGAATTGGAGAAAAGAGGTTTATTAAAACTAAAATCAAATGACTATATCGGAGCCATTGATGACTTTGACAAAGCAATTATAATTAATCCCTGGATCTGGGATGTATATACTGGATTATCAGAAGCAAAGAGATTAAATAAGGATGTAAAAGAGTCCAAAGAGGCGATAATAGAGGGACACAAAGTAAGTGAATATTCTATCGACAATCTATATAAATATACCGTATTCTATTTTGAGGAACAAAAATATGAAGATGTGATCAGATTTTGCTCGCTCATTTTAAAGTTAAACCCAAACAGATTCGATACCTATTATCTCAGAGGGGTATCAAACTTTGAACTTGAAAAATATTTCGAGGCAATAGAAGATTTATCTTCCATGATAAATTTCAATCCGGCTTCTGTTTTATCCTATTTAAAAAGAGGCAGTGCAAAGATAAAATTAAAAGACAGATATGGTGCGTTTGCTGATTTCAGGAAAGCCCTCGCTCTGGATGTTGAATATTTCGATCTGTATTTTGAGAAGGTAAACTCAGATATTAAACCGGAGGAATTTGCAGAAGAAATGAAATTCTTTTTACAGCATATTGTTATTAACAATTAATTATTAAAAAAACGGCATTCATTACATTAAAAAAAATAAAGCAGATACCAAACCTGACTCGACAAACTGAAGGATTGAAAATCGGACAGGATTTATTTTTCAAGCCATCTTTTGAATTCTGTCAGTTTGCTGCGACTTACTAATATATCGTCATCCTTTGAATTGGTAATCTTCAGCTTAAATCGGCTACCTGAATATGCAATAATGTCGGCTATTGCATTGATATTAACGATATACTTTCTGCACGTCCTGAAAAATTGTTTGGGGTCAACAAGCTGTTCTATCTGTTCTAGTGAATAGTCTACATCGTATGCCTTGCCGGTATTGTCGAGAAAGAAGGTGGACTTTCCAAGACTATAAAATAAATTGATCTTCTCAACCTCGACCGACTTGATATGCATGCCCACATTTACTACAAAACGGGATTTATAGTTATGAGTCAGCAATTTCATTACCTGGTCGACCTTGTATCTGATGACCTGGTTATAGTTATCACTGGAATTGTGGTTAATGGTTGTGAACTGATTTACTGCATAATTAAGGTCGTCTATCCCTATTGGTTTTAATAAGTAATCAATACTGTTTACCTTAAACGCTTTTATAGCATACTCCTCATAAGCAGTAGTGAATATTATCGGACAGGTGATATTTACATGATTAAAGATCTCAAAACTCAATCCATCGGATAATTGAATATCCAGAAATATTAATTCGGGCAAAGGATGATGCTCGAACCATGACAAAGCATCATCGATTGAAGATATTATTCCAAGAATCTCTATTTTTACATCAAGTTGGTTTATCAGCCGTTGAAGATGTTCTACTGCTGGTTTTTCATCTTCAATAATCAGTGCCTTATACATGGTTAGTACTTAGAATAGGGATTTTAACTACAAATTGCTCATTGGTTTTCTCAATCAAAACATCTTTATCAGACAGGTATTTATATCTTGATTTGATATTTTCCAGTCCAATCTGATTTGATATTATTTCGCTCTTTTTGGGTTGCAGGTTATTCCTAACCACTACATAACCCTCTTCTTCCGAGATCTCAACCTTCAGGGGCTTGCTTTCAGATATTGCATTGTGTTTAATTGCATTTTCAAGAAGCATCTGCAAGGCCATCGGTATAACAAATTTATCGGTAGCATCGGTTAGATTTAGTTTTATCTGAAGTGAGTCGTCGTATCTGATCTGGTTTAGATAAGAAACCGATTCGAGCAACTTCTTCTCAGTTACAAAATCAACAACCTCCTTCTCTCTGCATTCGAGGACATACCGGAATACATTTGAGAATTCGCGGATAAATATAACGGCTTTTTGTTGGTCGGTATAAACAAGTGATGATAAAGCAGTAAGACTGTTGAAAAGGAAATGGGGATTTACCTGGTATTTAAGAGATTCATATTCAATAGCCAGCTTTTCTCTCTTCAACTTTTCTTCATTTACAGCTGACTGTTTCCAGCTTTTAAAAAAACGGAGACTATTGATTATTACGATACCTAAAACTGTAAAAAAGATCAGATATTTCAGTCCTTCGGTTGTTTTACGCAACAAGGCATTGAATTCCTGCTTTTGGATAACTACATACATAAGCCAGTTAACAAGGAGCAGGATCAGCATGTTAATTACCAGATCGAGAAAGAGAGATGCAAAAAATCTGAGTTGCGGATTTACTAACCAGGGAATATGCTGATCAAGCTTCCGTTCGGTATATTCATAAATCTTCATGAATGGGATACCCAACGACAAAGAATAGATTACAAGAAAGATTATAAACCTGATCGATAGAAACCCTTGAGGAAAAGAGATGAGTGTTATAATTACTCCTATAAAAATCGGAATTGACAATCGCCACAAGGGAATTCCCAAAAGTTTAAAGACGATTTTGTTGGTTATGGCGAACATAATAGTTTTGGTTTTAAAGTTGAGTTTTCAACCCTGCATCTATTCTAAACCAATCAAAGTCAACGTATCCTCCGGTTTCTTTAGTTGCATAATTGAATAACCCAAAACGATAACCCATGAAGTGAGCTAATAAATATTCCATCTTCAGTTGTTTTCCGATCGGTATCCATGATTTATTATCAAGGCTATAGAAAAAATGAGCTATGTCAGAACGATCTGTAAAGTCGCATTCAGCTTTGAGATAAACGTTTTTTTGTAAAAGTGGAACACGTTGTATTTCGACAGGTATTCCTGATTCAGCATTAACCATCACAATTGACTTTGCTCCATTCTCTAATTTAACACCAACTAACCCATATTTCTTCTGTAAAAGGGATAGCCCAGCAAAGTCACCTTCCTTCATTTTTGAAACATCAATTGATGTCGATCCTGTACATTTAGGCCCGAACGTACGCTGAGTCAATGTATTTCTGGCTTCTAAAAAAGTATTATCAATACGTCCGGTTGTAAGACGTAGATAGCCTTTGCGTTGAGTTACCGACCAAAATTTATTGTCAGGGTTATGGTTCCATTGCCAAACCAATGGCAATACAGGATCTCCTTTTTTACGGTCGAATTCATCTGATTCAATAATGCCGGGAATTAAGCCTTTGCTTACCGGGAGGTTCAATGTTTCGGGCACCTTGCCTTCAACACCAAGTATGGGCCAGCCTTCCTCCCATTTAACCGGAACAAGATAAGGGATACGACCTACTGAACCAAAATCACGGAACAAATAAGCATACCAGTTGCCTTCGGGTGTATCAATGAGTCCCCCTTGTGCAACACCTTTATCTTGCAAAGCCACTTTGCCTTCATATGGTCCGGTAATTTTATCGGCCCGGTGAACGATAACAGTACGCATACCACCTCTGGGCCAGGTAATATTAAAAAGATAATATTTACCTTTAATTTTAAAAAGCTGGGATCCTTCAGCAGGCAGACCAACAGGACCCGACGGGGCACTCGCATTCTCGATGAGTACCTGTTCTGTTCCTTCCTTTACACCTGAGAGGTCATCTTTAAGTTCAACGATCCGGAGTTTACCAGTACCATAAATCATATATATGCGATTGTCATCGTCGAAAAATATAGTGTGATCATGATAGGCTGGTGTGAAAGAAGAGACTTTCCATGGCCCTTTTTCAATATCCTTTGTTGTATAAATATAAGTTTTATTAGTTGTCTGGGCAAATGTGGAAACATAGTAAGTGCCGTTATGATAGCGTAAGCAACTGGCCCAGGAACCTTTTCCGTAAGTGCTTTTTCCATGATCAAGGTTCATTTCATCAACATCGTCCAGAATGCCGTAAGCATAATTCACAAGTTTCCAGTTGACAATATCTTTTGATTTCATGATAGGTACTCCCGGGCTCATGTGCATAGTGGTGCTACTCATGTAATAGGTATCACCCACACGGAGCATAGACATATCGGGAACATCGGCAAATATCAACGGATTACAAAAGATATTAATCCCATTATCACTATGCGTGTTTTGTGCTTTTAAACTTGTTTGACAGAAAACAGAAAGACACAAGAATACCAGATATAATTTATTCTTCATTTTAGGTACTTTTAAATGGTTTATTACTGATTTAAAGATGATCCAATTAATTATTTATTGGATTTTAACCTTAGTTATCTTTAAATCTTTTGCATCGGAACTGCTTCCATAGAATACATCATACTCTCCGATAGTTACCTTCATTTTTCCACTAGTCTTATCGAAGAACTCAAAGGCTGATGACGGAAGATCGATGGTGACCTGTTCGGTTTTGCCTGCTTTAATGGCTACCCGTTTATACCCACGAAGTGTTTTGATGGGACCATCTGTATCATTTATTTTGTGCACATAAACCTGAACAACTTCGGTTCCGTCACGTTTTCCAGTGTTGGATACTGGAATCGTTAGCGAAAGTTTTTCATCAACACGAATGGTATTCTTGTCAACTTTTGCATCGCCAATAGCAAATGTGGTATAGCTTAGGCCATAGCCAAACGGGAATAAAGGGTCGGACATGTAACGATAGGTACGGCCTTTCATAGTGTAATCTTCGAAATCGGCTAACTGACCAATGTTCTTGTAGAAGGTGATCGGGAGCTTTCCCGAAGGGTTATAGTTGCCGAAAAGAACCTCAGCTACAGCCTGACCTCCTGATTCGCCACTATACCAGGCCTGAAGAATCGCATCGCAGCTTTCGGTTTCGGGTGTCAAAGCAATGGCAGAGCCCGAACAGTTGACGAAAATAACCTTCTTCCCTTCTTGTTTCAAAGCTTTTAAGCAATTACGCTGTACCAAAGGAAGTTCTATATCGGTACGATCGCCTCCCTTGAATCCAGGGTATGATACCGGCATTTCTTCTCCTTCAAGAAGTGTTGAAAGACCACCTACAAACACTACAACATCAGTCCCCTGAAGCTTCTTTAAAAGGTCGGTATAATTTACATCTACTTCTTTGCCAAAATTAAATTCAATGTTTGCCTGCCAATTGTTAAGTTGTGCATAGCGGATTTCAATTTTATATTTCTTTCCGCCTTCAACCTTAAATGGAATTCGTGATGGAAGTGTTCTCCAATTATTATAACTTTTTATTGATTCGCCATTTACAAACAGCTCAAAGTATCCTGTAGCCCCACAATTGAATACAATCTCTTCATCTTTAGATGCTTCAAAATCAGTTTCATATTTAGCAGAAAAGCGTTCGAGCAAAACGCCAGGTGCAAATTCATGCTGTCCGGCAGTAGTCAATTTTATCGGGTTTACAATCTGCTGTGTCGCAACAAGATCACCCTTAAAGTCTCTATTATTCCAATAAGTGGCTTTAAACCCTTTTTTACCATCCTTCGAACATTTAGAAAAATAGTTTTCGGTTACTTTATCCTCAACCAAATCGCATCCTTTATCATATACTACCTTATCGACTGAAAGTTTAGAAGTAATACCATCGAGAATTGTTATTGTCCTCATAGGGGTCCCGTTATAATTTCCCCATAACATGACTTTGTCATTAGCATTCGGGCCAATTACAGCTATTTTTTTATTTGATTTCTTTAAGGGAAGAAGATTGTTTTTATTCTGAAGAAGTGTCATTGATTCAAGAGCCATATCTAAAGCAAGTTTTCTATGTTCTTCGTTATTTACGACAGACATAGGAATTTTAGTCCAGGGTACTAATGCATCGTCATCCATTTCACCTAAGTCGAAACGGCCAACTAATACCCGCAACAGGTGCTTGTTTATTTCTTCTTCGGTAATCAGGCCTTTTGAAACAGCATCGGGTAATTTTTTATAATTATGGTCTATCCATTGGCACTCAACATCAGTCCCGGCCAAAACACCCTTTGATGCTGCATGTATTGCATCAGATGAAACTCTATGACTCGTATAAAAATCGGCAATAGCTCCGCAATCAGAAACAACCAGGTATTTAAAGCCCCATTCATCACGAAGGATTTTTTGAAGAAGCCTTGAATTACCGCAACAGGGTTCATCATCCAAACGCTGATAGGCACACATCACCTCACGGACATCGGCTCCCTGGACTAATGATTTGAAAGCTGGAAGATACGTTTCATACAAGTCGCGTGGATCAACATTGTTAAGATTTAAAGAATGTCGGCTCCATTCGGGGCCTGAGTGTACGGCATAATGCTTGGCACAAGCCAGGAGTTTCCTGTATTTAGCATCGACAGGGCCCTGCAAACCTTTTACAACCGAAACACCCATGCGCGAAGTCAGGTAAGGGTCTTCACCATACGTTTCCTGGCCTCGTCCCCAGCGTGGGTCGCGAAAAATATTGACATTGGGTGTCCAGACTGATAGACTTAAAAAACGCTGGTTTTCTAATCCCTTTGCCATGGCTTCATTATACTTGGCACGGGTTTCATCTGAAACAGCGTTGAAAATACGATAAACAAGTTCTTCGTCGAACGAAGCAGCCATACCCACAGGCTCGGGAAAAACTGTAACATTACTATTATTGGCGAGACCGTGCAAAGCTTCGCTCCACCAGTTGAATTTTTTAATACCCAGACGAGGGATGGCATCTGAGATATCGCACATTAAGGTAGCTTTTTCGCTTAATGTTAAACGGGATATTAAATCTTTAGCCCTTTCTTCGGAGCTTAAACCAGAATTTTGATAAGGCAATTGCTGTCCCAATAGACTTACAGGGAATAAGAGGATTGCCAGAATAAAAAGACTCTTAGTGGTGATTTGTTGTATTAATGTTTTCATAATATATATAATTGTTATCTGATAAATATAATACACAAAGTATTGATTTCTAAAGATCTCCTCCCGAAGATTAATTTTGTAGTTACAATTATGAACAAATGTACAAACTTTACCGAACAACTGGTTTCTAATCAATTAATAATATTACTGAATAAAGCTAAATTATAAATGTTTATTCATGGATATTTTTAAGGTAGATGAACCTGCTGACATGCCCTAGAATAAATATTGTGGTGTAGTTAAGCCATATCCATGGAGATTGATCTATAAAAAATGTCCAATTCGGCTTTTGGTTGAAAAGAATGGGAACCATTAAGATATAAAACAGGGCATCGAATAGAAAAGAAAGAACAATCCATAATATTACAAGCCGATTTGTTTCTTTTAATATTTCAGGACCTATGCATTTGGCCTTTTTAAGGTATAAATAGAACAGATACCCAAATACTACAGGCATCAATGTGAAAATGGTAATCCACATTAGTTTAATATTGATATAGTACGTTACAAATCCAACAGTTGTGGCAATTACGTATCCTATCAAAAACAATTGAATAGACATCTTTAAATTTTTCATTTTAGCAATTTAAGGGTTAAATAAATGAGTTAGGTGTTTAGCTTATACAAGGCTTATCAGAACAACAAAAGCAGCAAATAGAAAGAGGTGAAGAACTTAATGATGATATGTTCCGCTGATTAAGTCGCGCCACCATGGTACATAAAAAAGTGGCATATAATCATGCCAGTCAAAGAGGAATGAAAAGAAGATGTGAATTGCCGGAGCCATTAGTATTGCCAGTGGTATGTAAATGAACAATTCACGCCTGGACATGCGTAACAGGACAATGGGAAACAGGTAGGTCATCAGCACAGGTATGCCATAAAAGATCCACCAGGGCAATTCTTTGCTGTAGGTAATACGCGCAAAGATCATTCCTCCTGCAGTAACGAGAAGTGTGATGAGAAGTAACGTTAGGTATGGACGAGGAGAACGTTTTCGGACGGTAAAAGTGAGTACGACAAAGTAAACAACCATGGCTGCTAACAGATACACCAGAAACTGAATTATTCCATTCATTGAGTTTAGATTTTAAATGTTATTTTTAAATACATGATGTAATTAAACTGAAAGGATAATTTCTGGTTATCCTTCTTTTCACTGCAAAGTTTATTGATCAGCTAATCATTGCAAAATAAAGATGACCGATTGGTTAAAAATCGGAGATGAAATACAGTAGGAAGGGATGAATTTATCATCAGTTAAAGCAAGACTATATCGCTATTGTAGTTTTAGGCCTAAAGAATATCCGTTTACGCCAACGAAAGGAAATACCAAACAACACCAATGGGATTGGAGTGTTACATTAGAAAGAAAGATTGGGCGTATGATGAAAAGATTTACGAAATACTGTGGTCAGGATTTTAAACAATTTGGGTAAATAAAAAGATCTGATGTTAACATCTCACTAAAGAAATGTTGACATCAGATCTTTTAGATCTACCAGCAATAGACTTCGTTATAACCTGATAAGGATAACCGTTATTTACTCAATTCCAGAAGGGTTCATCTGATTATCTTCTGTTTTATGCTCATTCTTGAACTCCATCTTTCCAAATTTGTAGGTGAAGTTAAATCCAAAGGAACGAAATGGCATCTGACGGTAATTTACGATTGTAAAATTTGTTCCGGTCAGATTTGTTTTCATGTTTACATATTTATCAAAGAAGTTGTTGGCAGTGAGGGCAAAACTGGCCTTCTTCTTTAAAAACTGTTTGCGGAAGGCAACGTTGTAGTATGTAAAGGAGGGCATTTTCCCTTGCGCATTAAGCCTGGAAGAATTAAAATTGCCCATTGCTTCTACAATCATGTTACTACTAACCTGATAAGATGCATTTAGGTTCGCCCGGTAGTTAATCCCGTGGATATCTCCACCTGAAGGAAGTCCGGTGTGTATATATCGATCAAAGAAAGAAATATTGGTCCGGAGTTCGAGCTTGTCTTTAATTGGATAGGATGCAAATAAATTGACACCATAATTATCTTCCCGTCCTATATTTTCGCGGGTACTGATTGCAACATTAGTGTACGTTGAATCACCAATTTTGTAAGTGGGATAGAACTGGGTATAGGATTGAATATCATCTTTGTTCCCACGATAAAATAAGGTAGCATTAATGTTGGACCCATTGTTAAACGATGTGCTATAGCTTAATTCGAGCTTGTCGCCTATTTCTGGACGGAGATTCTGATTACCGGTAGAAATATTCTTTGGATCACTGGCATCAATAAAAGGGTTCATATCCCTGTAATCGGGACGCTGAATGCGGCGAGAGTAACTGAGCTTAATGTTTTGGTGGTCTTCAAACGTCCGTGAAAAGACGATGGATGGAACCACCGAATTTAATGGCTTTAGGTTTATAAGTCCGGTATGTAGAAAATCAGCATTAGCTTCAGAATATTCATCACGTAAACCCGTTTTAATGTCAAGCGCTTTAAATAATTTGAAGCTGATAGAAAGATATCCTGCGTAAACATTTCGATTATAATGTACTAATGAAGATTGTGTAGTGCTGTATTCGTAGTCGCCGGTTGTGGTATTTAATAAATAGACATCAGAGGTACTGTTTATCTTGTCGTGGGTCATTTTTGCTCCTGTTTCTAACACGACATCTTTACCTAGTGGTTGTACATAATTAACTTCAAGATTTGTCTCGTTTTGAAGACCTGGGTTTCTGGCATATGAACCGTTATATATTGTCATAGGCATCAGATGATTCTGTGTCTGGTCATAGTAGGAATATTTATTGCCATCTGAAGAATTAAACAAAATCTCAAAATCCTGCCCCTCCTTTTTAAATTTCCGCTTATAGTTTAATCCCCATTCGTAAGAATACTGATGAAATTTGTTCGAAGTAAAGATCTGATCATTAATATCTGAAAGCTGAATTCCAACATCATCATGTAAAAGGGTTTGGCGATTAGCACTTCCGGTACTTGTATTTTCAAAATAATTGTAATTGACCGTTGCAGAAATATTATCACGTGGTGTTAAGTCCCAATCCATACCAATACCGGATTGATACCCATCACGAGTGAAGTCATTGCTACCATTTTGAAGCAAACGTGAAGTGGTCGTTGCATCCTCTGACTTACGATCCATATTGCTAAGCGTAGTAGAAAGCAATTGGGCATTTCCACTGAAGAAACCATGCAGACCAAAGTTACCGTGACGCATACTCAGATTTAACGAACCATTCTCTAAACGTGTACCGGTAGATAAAGAGAGGTTTCCATTGAAGCCAATGGCCTTATTTTTCTTCAGTATAATATTAATGATTCCTCCTGTTCCTTCTGCATCATATTTTGCTCCCGGACTGGTAATGATCTCAATGTTTTGGATCTGGCTGGCTGGAATCGATTGTAATACATCGGTTATATTACTACCAAAAAGGACAGAAGGTTTTCCATCAATTAAAAAACGAATGTTTGAATTACCTTGTAACTCTACATTTCCGTCAATATCAACGGCAATCTGTGGAACCTTTTTCAATACATCAGTTGCCACACCAGTGAGTGAACTGACGTCCTTCTCCGTATTGTAAACCATCTTATCGATTTTGTTTTCAATAAGTTGTTTCTTCGCTGTGATGGTTACCCCTTGTAATGTAGTTTGCGAGCTTGCTAATTTGATATCATCAAAAGCAACAGAACGATTGTTTTTATTTAGAACAACATTAAGCTTCTCAATTTTTTGATATCCTAAAAAATCAAAAACCACTTTATACTTGCCATCTGGCACATTGGTGAGTTTAAAGAGCCCTTTACTGTCTGCAATTACACCATTCACCAATTTATTCTGATCCTGAGTAAACAATCGTATTGTCGTATATTGAATGGGATCACCCGTTTGGGCATCAACTATTCTTCCTGATATTTTACCGGTTGCTCTGTTTGCGGTTTGAGCCTGACTGTAAAAAATAGTTAGTAAAAACAATAAGGTAAATGCAATTAAACGTTTGAAAAAGTTCATGTAGTTCATAATGAGATATAAAAACGATTAAGTTTGGGTTGTTTTATTCTGTTTTTTGACAAACAAAAAACGGGTGCAAAGGTAATTTTGAAAACTGAAGAAAAAATGAAGAAAAAGATTGATTGTCTATTATTCACATCTTTTAACGAATTCGTTAAAAATGTTAGTTATCGTTGTAGAGGATCAAGATGTTAATTTGAATATGAGTAAAGGGATTGGATAATTATAAATTCAGTTAGTGGAATTGGCAGTAAATGACGGAATATTGTCATTTCAGACATTAATTTTCTATTGTAACTTTGGACTATTAAATAATTAAAGTTTATAATAATTTATTAATTGACTGTTATATGATTAAAGTTGCTATTAATGGATTTGGTCGAATAGGACGTTTGGCTTTCCGTGAGATTATGAAAAGTAACAAATTAGAAGTTGTTGCGATTAATGATTTAAGTGCACCATCCATGCTGGCTTACCTGCTTAAATATGATTCCATTCAGGGCACTTACAAAGGGAATGTAGAGCACACAGACAATGCACTTATTGTAGATAAGAAGACCATTGCAGTGTACGCTGAACGGAATCCTCAGAACCTTCCCTGGGCAAAACATCAGGTCGATCTGGTATTGGAATGTACCGGCATCTTTGAATCGAAAGAGAAGGCTTCTGCTCATTTCACTGCAGGTGCCAAAAAAGTGATTATCTCTGCACCATCAGACAAGGATGTGAAAACAATTGTCTATAATGTAAATCATCAGATCCTGCAAAATACGGATCAACTGATCAGTTGTGCTTCATGTACTACTAACTGCCTCGCCCCTATGGCCAAAGTGCTTAACGACAACTTTGGAATAGTGACAGGACAAATGACGACAATACATGCCTATACCAATTCGCAGCCATTGATGGATACACCCGACCCCAAAGTGAATTATCGTAAATCAAGAGCTGCTGCCAATAACATTGTTCCATACACCACTGGAGCAGCTAAAGCAATTGGGTTGGTAATTCCCGAACTACAAGGTAAACTTGATGGTTCTTCGCAACGTATACCGGTTCATTCAGGTTCTGTTGTAGAGTTGTTTACAATTCTGAAGAAGAATGTCAGTGTTGAGGAGATCAATAAAACGATGAAATCGGCTGCAAATGAGTCGTACGGCTATACTGAAGATCAGATTGTATCGAGTGATGTGATAGGAATTAACTTCGGTTCGCTTTTCGATGCCACGCAAACCAAAGTGGTTACTGTTGATGAAAAACAGTTGGTAAAAACAGTAGCCTGGTATGATAATGAGATGTCATTTGTATCACAGATGGTAAGAACTGCAGCATATTTCGGGGCACTATAAAATAGATATTAGTAATGCGGTTAGTCTAGAAAAGAGGCTGTTTCAAACTTTGAGACAGCCTCTTTCATTTGAAGAGCGACCTGATAAAGCACATCAATATTAAAATCTCAAAAAGAATAAAGATTTTTCTGAGACAGCTTCTTATGCAAATGCAGTTGCGAAGCTCCTCCGGTAATCACTGGGAGTAGTTTTCATATGTCGTAAAAACAACCTTCGCAAAGCATCGGCATTACCAACACCACATTCATTTGATATTTCATCCAGTGTAAGTTTGGTTTCCTCCAGTCTGCGACGTGCCGTTTCTAAACGAAGCTTCTCAATATATTTTGCGGGGGTAATGCCTGATTCGCGTAAAAAGACACGGGCAAAATTCCGGGGACTCATTGATGCTCTTTCGGCTAATATTTCAACGGTAAGATCTTCATCCAGATGCTCAATGACCCAATCCTGTATATCACGAATCGGTTCGTAATCTACTTTCTGATGTGTAAGCATAATACTGAACTGTGACTGATTGCCGGGACGCTTTAAGAACAGCACCAATTGGCGGGCCACTGCAAGCGCAATATCTCTGCCATAGTCTTCTTCCACCAAAGCCAACGATAAATCCATTCCTGTTGATATGCCAGCCGAAGTATAGACATTACCATCTTTTACAAAAATAGGATCACGCTCTACCTTCACTTTGGGATAACTTCTGGCCAGTTTATCACACACCCTCCAATGCGTAGTTGCTCTCTTGCCGTTCAATATTCCGGCTTCGGCCAGGATGAAAGCACCGGCACAGATTGAACCAACACGACGAGTAGTGGTTGAATGTTCCCTGAGCCAGTTTAAGGTTTCTTTAACCACCATATTTTCAGTCGTATTAGTATTACCGGTTACCAATACGGTATCTACTTCATAATCGATGGTTTTAATGGTTCCTTCGGTTATAATTGGCAAACCTGAAGAGGTTTTAACTATTTTGGAGGACTGGGTTGATAGTACATGCAACGTGTAGGGCTGATTCGTATTTTGGGCGTACGTATTAATGTAATCATTTGCCTTTGAAAAAACCTCTAAGGGCCCGGCTATATCAAGAATAGAAGTATTAGGCGGTGCTATCAGAACAATGTGTTTTGTCATATCCATAAGTTATAGTAGCTATAGAACTAACAAAATTAAATCAAAAAAGATTGTCAGTAAAGACATTTATCCTGCAATATCTGCCAGAATAGAATATCCATTTCTAAAAGCGATAACCAAACCTGATCATTATACTCCGCGGATTACCTGCCCACTTGTTCATGTTATTATAAGCAGAAGCCCAATATGTTGTATTAAACAGATTATTAATATTTAAAGCAATGTTAATATGCTGTATACCATAATGTATACCTCCGTTTAAAATGCAGTAGCCTGGTAGCGTAACACCTGATTCGAGTGTATTACGTTTCCCGGATTGAGTATGTCCGCATGAAAGCCCCAGCCCTTTCAGCACTCCTTTCTTAAAATCATAATTCAACCAGCTTGAACTGCTATGCATGGGTGCATTTTCAGCTATCTTTCCAATCTCATTCTGATTAATACTCCTGGTTATTTCAGTTTGATTTAAAGCGTATGCTACAGCGAGACTTAAATTGTCAGTAATATTGCCTTGCAATTCAGTCTCTATACCTCTTGAACGCTGTTCTCCCCGTTGAACAAACAAATCAGGATTGGCAGGATCATTAGCACTAACAGATAAATTATTGATGGTAATCTGATAAATTGCCAGTGATGATGATAATTTATTTTTTAGAAGATCTGCTTTTATTCCCGATTCAAACATTTCACTATTTACTGGTTTGTAAGCCTGGTTAAAAGTCTGTAAAACACTTGTTGGCTCAAAAGGGTCGAACCCTTTATTATAGGTTGCATACAGGTTAATATCTTTGGTTGCGGCATAGGTAATTCCTATCCGGGGAAGTAGTTTATTGATCTGCATGGCGTCATCATCTTCGCCACTCTCATAGAATTCGCCCCTAAGACTTGCAATCAGCTGCCACTTATTAAAAGTAAGCTGCTCTTGAATATACACACCATTCGTTGCATATTCGCCTTCTGCTTCGTCTTCTTCATTCATTGCATCAAGGTGTTTATAGGAATTAACAGCTCGCGACAAATAGTGTGGATGCAGAAGACTAAACGTTCCTACAATCCCCATACCTGCCCCAAATCCTGATAGTTCGCCTTGCCATTGTGATTGACTCATTTCAGTTCCGATATAATCATACCCCACCAATAATTGGTGTTTAAATCGGCCAGTATTGAACTTGAAATTAAAATAGTTAGTAAATGTAACAGTGCTTGTAGTTACTTTTTTATTGTTATAATTCAGGTTTACAGAATCAATGGAGATGAAATCTTTAATGCCATGTTCTGATAGATTTTGAGAGGTAATGTAACTAAGCAGTCCTGTGTTAAAACTGATTTGCGAATTAAGCCTATAAGAAGCCGTAATAGCCGTTGAGAGATTGGTTTCTTTCAGATAATCGCCCGGCTGTATCACTGATAAACTCAAGGGGACAGATGTCAAACTTTTCGTTCCCTCCAGGGCAGGAACCCCACGATCTACTACACTATGCGTGTGAGATAAGGAAATATCCAGATTGACTTTCAATTTTGTATTAGGGGTAAATGAAAAGGATGGTGCAATCTGGTATGATTTTAAGAAATAGCCATTTCGGAAATATTCGGTATTTTCACCACCAGCATTCAGTCTGTACAACAATGATCCTGATTTGTTGAGTGGTCCGGTTGCGTCTACCTGTCCATTAAAAGCATTCCAGCTACCGGCTCCTAAAATAACAGAATATTGTTTTTCAGGTAAGGGCTTTTTGGTAACAAGATTAATAAGTCCGCCGGGATCAGTATTGCTATACAGAACAGAAGCAGGCCCTTTTATAACTTCAACCTTTTCAACATTAAGCAGCATTGGACTGGTGAGAGAAGTATTGAAAGTTCTGAGACCATTGATTAAACATGGATTTTCAGCATGCATTCCACGTATATTGTACTCCTCATAACCTGAATAATGTGTTACTCCGGAAACATTTTCCAATGCATTGGTAAGATGTAGTTGCATTTTGTCATTGATCAGTTCCTTGGTTACGGTTGATATCGCAAGTGGAATATCTTTAAGTGCTGTTTGAGTTTTAGTAGCATCAAACGAATAATCACTTTTATACGATTTTGTTATTTTGCCGGTAACCTCAACCTTGGTAAGTTGTTTGATGGCAAAATCTAAATGGATAATACCGAGGTCAAGACTTTGACCGTTAGTGATTCTGACTTTATGTTTATAGGTTTTAAATCCCACACCGGAAATGACCAGCGTATCATTCAGCATAGGTAGATTAGTAAATAAAAAGTTACCATTTTTATCTGCCTGTGTCCTGATATCACAATTTTTTAATAGAATGGAAACGTATGGTGCCGGGGTTTTGTCTTTCGAAACAATTTGACCGTGGATATCAGCTAATTTTTGCTGTGCTGATACAAGAGTTGAACTAACTAGAAAAGAGAGTAATAAGAAAAATATAGTTACTTTATTCATGTTTTTGTAGTATTACTAGAGATTCTAAACAAAAGTATAGAATATAAATAATAATACTAAATAGACGATAAAATATAACAATTTAATAAAGTACACTTATGTTTATTAAAAAAATATTTTAAATAAATTGAGAACCTACCCAAATAAATGCACAGTGTTCTTGATTTCCAATTTTCCTTAAAAATGAGACCCAAACCTTCAAACCAGTCATAAAACCTTATTTTCAAAAGGATTGACTTTGAAAATGAGGCAAGAAAATATAGTATTAAATTTCTATTATTGCTAATTTTGGAAAAAATTATGTTTGCATGAAATTACATATTGTTGGTGGTTTTTTAGGAGGTGGCAAGACTACTGCAATCATAAATGCAGCGAAAGTATTGAGTACCGAAGGGAAAAAAGTAGGTGTGATAACAAACGATCAATATCTGATAGATACAGCTTTTGTTAAAGCTAATTATAGTCCATTCGAAGAGGTTATTAATGGTTGTTTCAGCTCAGATTTGGATAGTTTAAGTGATAAAATAGTCAGCTTGAATCAAAATACTCAGCTCGATTATATCTTTGCTGAGAGTGTAGGATCTTGTACAGATCTTGTTTCAACAGTTGTGAAACCATTGATGATTTTCAATAAAAACATCTTCGAATGTCTTACGCTTTCAATTTTTATCGATGCACGATTACTCTTATCCTTTCTGAAAGGAGACAATCTTCTGTTCAGCGATGATGTTATCTATATTATTGATAAACAAATAGAAGAGGCAGACATACTAATCATAAGCAAGATAGATCTTCTGGCCGAAGCAGAATTCCCTATGTTGAAAAAGCTGGTTGATAAAATGCTACGCGGAAGAATGATCATTACGCAGAATTCATTTAGCCCCCAAAATATAGACAACTGGCTTGATACACTTGAAAATCTACCTCCAAGAAAAAGAGAACCACTTGAAATTGACTATCAAGCGTATGGAAATGGAGAGGCAAAACTTATCTGGCTGAATGAGGAGATAAAATTTAGCACTTTACAATCGGATGCCTGCGAATTTGCCTTCAGGTTTATTGAAAACATTGTGAATACTATTAGACGAAAGCAAATACCGATTGGCCATTTAAAGTTTCTATTGATAAATGGAGAAGCGGTTCAAAAAATCAGTTTTACTGCTATCTATGACGAGGATTGGAAAAAAAGTCTTTCGTTTGTTTCTTCCAAGCTGTTAAAACTGGTGATGAATGCGCGGATTGAAACCACGCATGAGATAGCTCATACAATCATAAAAAACGAAATTGCTTCTATATCAAATAACAAGGTACATATCAAAAGAAGCAATGCAATTGCATTTCAGTCAGGACATTCAGCCACGATGCACCACATTAAGAATACTGTATACTGTTGTGAAGAATGCATTTGCCTCAAGAATATTCTTGCCAGAAATGCTGCCCGCTTAAAAGATGGATCAGCTACTGCATTAGCAGAACTTGAAAATGAACAATTTGAATGTAGTTGCGATTGTAGCGATGGAGATGGATGCTGCTGCTGATATCCGTTCAGAAATTAAAATTCTAAAGAAGTAATATATTATATTAAAAAATCGTGATGTATATATACATCACATTAATTTTTGATGTATGTTTACGCCATAATTAAAAACGGAGATGGTAGCATCAAAAATAGAATTCTTCGAAGTAGAACTTCAGAAAAGAGCCAATTTATTCAAGGCCCTTGCTCATCCGGCGCGGCTGCAAATTTTACAGTTTCTGATTCAGACAAAAACATGTCTTTCGGGTGATATATCGGATATGTTTCCGCTTTCCAGGACTACAGTTAATCAGCACATGAGAGAACTAAAGGATGCCGGACTGATCTATAGTCATGTTAAAGGCACAAAAATACTCTACTGCATTGATTGTGAAAAAATTGAGGAAGCAAGAAATATTCTGGGCGGGTTTCTGAATGAAATTGAGCTTCCACTTGACTTTTGCTGTCAATATTAAAAGAAAACAGAGCTTAATTTAAACTGATAGTAAAAAGCACCATCACTATGTGGCAAAAAATAATTATTTAATCATTGATAATAAATAAAGATGCGATTTTCAAGAGAATTTATTGGTGAATCACTGGGTACCTTTATGTTAGTGTTATTCGGTTGCGGATCAGTTGCGGTCTCCGTGTTATTTGGCGCTTATCAGGGCATTATGCAGATAGCGCTAGCATGGGGTTTAGGTGTTACACTTGCTATTTACCTGACACGGCATTTATCGTGTGCTCATCTTAATCCAGCGGTTACGTTGGCAATGGTCATTGGTAAACGAATGTCGGCACGTAAATTACCGGTATATCTTATTGCACAGTTCGTTGGCGCCTTTCTGGCAGGACTTGCAGTATACGTGCTTTTTGCTCCTTCAATTTCGGCCTACGAAAGTACGCATCATATCATTCGGGGTACTGCGGAATCGGTTCAAACTGCTAAAATGTTTGGCGAATATTATGCTATTCCGGGTAGTTCGGCTGTTGTATCAATGCCGTTGGCTATAGGAGCTGAAGCTTTTGGTACCTTTCTGTTATTGCTGATGATCTTTGCCCTTACTGAAGGTTGTAATGTGGGTCGTCCGGACGATGCTCTTGCTCCATTATTCATAGGATTGACCGTAAGTTCTATTATTTGCCTCATTGCTCCATTAACACAGGCAGGACTGAATCCTGCACGCGATTTTGGTCCGCGATTAGTAGCTTTACTAACAGGATGGGGAGATGCTGCCTTCCCGGATCAAAGTGGAGGCTTCTTTCTGGTCTACATATTAGGTCCGATTGTGGGTGGTATACTTGCTTCACTGTTTTTTGTTTATGTGCTACAACCGGCAATGAATCGTTCATCTTCACAGTGCGATTGTGCTAATAACAAATCTATTTTAGAAGAAAAAAACAACTAAAAATCATGAAAACAACGCGACTTATTTTAGTAGGAGGATTTCTTGGTGCAGGAAAAACCACTTTATTGTGGGAGGCCGCACGTAGAATCATGGGCAACGGACAACGAGTAGGGTTGATTACTAACGACCAGGCTCCTGAGCTGGTAGACACTACAATACTTTTGCACAACAATATAAAGGTTGCAGAAGTTAGCGGGAGTTGTTTCTGCTGCAATTTCGACGGACTGATTAATGCTATGCAACAGGTGCGTAAAGAGGCTAATGCGGATGTCATTATTGCCGAGCCTGTTGGCAGTTGTACCGATCTCTCCGCTACAATAGTACAGCCACTAAAAGAAAAGATGGAGCACGAACTTCTGGTCAGTCCTCTTTCAGTGCTGGCTGATCCTATACACCTTAACAACATACTGAATGGTGAAATGGCAGGAATGCACCCCAGTGCAGCTTATATTTTCCTTAAGCAACTTGAAGAAAGCGATATCATTCTGATCAGTAAAGCTGACTTACTGAAAACAGCTGATTTAACAGCACTGAAAGAAAAAGTAAAAACGAGATTCCCTGAAGCCGAAGTAATGACAATAAGTGCAATAACAGGCGAAGGGATTGATGAATGGGTAAAAGAGGTATCGAATCGTACTAATGCCGGTCAAAGATTAGCTGAAGTGGATTACGATGTATATGCCGAAGGCGAAGCCGTGCTCGGTTGGTTAAACAGCACAATTGAAATAAGTAGCGAACAGACAGACTGGGATGCTTTTGCGAAGAATCTTATGCAAGATTTCAGCAGGCAATTTGATGAAATGAAGGCATATGTAGGACATGTCAAGATAGTATTGGAATCAGGTGAAGACTATCTGATTGGTAATGTGACAGGAAAAGGTGATACGCTAAATTTTCGAGGATCGGCCGGAACAGGATCTAAAGCCCGGTTGACTCTAAATGCACGGGTAGAAATGAATCCTGACACGCTGGAGCAGATCGTCCGGAATACACTCAATACAAAAATGACAAATAATCTAACGGCAAAAATCGTTACATTGCGTTGTCTGAGTCCCGGGCGCCCCAACCCTACCTTCCGTTTCGACCATGTTGTAACAAACTAAGACTATCTGATTTGGAAAGATGTAAATCTGGCAAGGTGTATTTCATCTTTTCGAAATTATATTCAAAGAGAAACAAGATGCTTAACAGATGTTAAACGTCCTGTTTCTCTTTGTTAGATTCTGAAAACACCTAATTATGAATAAATTGACCAAATCGTTATTCAATTCTGATTTGCGATAATAACGCTATTATTCCTGTTTTGTCGTATGCTTGAATCTATTCTCCCATTCGGCTTTCATTTTTTCTCTTTCTTCAGTATTCATGTTTTCCCATTTATCAAACCGGGGATGCCCATGATTAAATCTGGAACGACAATGTCCTCCTCTGAATCCGCCGAACAAGATTTTTGATAAAATCAATATCCCAAAGGCTTGCCAGAATGTAACAGTATGCACACTCAGCACTGCCGGAAGTATACCATTCCATAATAACATAACCACCCAACTGAATAAAAATATCCCAGCAGTAATTGCAATGGGAAAAAATATAGCTCTTTTAATCCAGAAGCCTCTTCCCATTTTTTGTCCAAAACACATCATGACTTTTACGTTTTAAATTGTTAATAATTTTTTACATATTTTGAAGACGTTCGCGTAGGTATGCCACGGCGTAACGTTTCCTAGATATGATCGTTTTAATGCTTTCACCGGTTTTATCAGCTATCTGCTGAAGCGTCAAATCTTCCATTTCGTTCAACAAAAATACCTCTCGCTGTTTTTCGGGCAATTCATTCAACGCTTTGAACAACGCTTCCTTAAAGTATAGTCTGTCAAATTCTGATTCAGTATCCATACTATCTTCAAAAAATGC
This sequence comes from Bacteroidota bacterium, assembly GCA_013390605.1. Taxonomy (GTDB): domain Bacteria; phylum Bacteroidota; class Bacteroidia; order Bacteroidales; family Cfx3-03; genus Cfx3-03. The sequence continues at coordinate 2,423,405 of JACAUB010000001.1, forward strand.
TTCTGGAAATATCATTTCACCGTCTTCATCTTCATAAATCATATCATCAAGTAACAAAGTTGTTTGCTTTCGGTATTTATCCGCTATCTTGTTACGACTTACGCGATAAAGCCACGAACTTAGTTGCTCGATAGTTTCGGTGTCGATGATAGAACACAGCTGATACCAAACATCCTGTAGGATATCTTCAGCGTCTTCATCGTTTTTAACGCGGCTGCGTATAAAACTGAATAAACGCTTCCCGTAATTCTGCACGGCTTGTTTGATACTTTGTTGTTTTTTCTCCACGTTATGCACTTAATTCGATCATATATACAGGTAGACGAATGAGTCTGAAAATTACTTTAAAAATTGCAATATTTTTTTCAAAACTCATTGGGCTGTTTATTTCTCTTATTGGACATTCTTTATAAATTGCCATTCCACTCGCTATCTGCACCAGA
>JACAUB010000001.1:2423947-2507085 GCA_013390605.1 Bacteroidota bacterium
ATTCCACTCGCTATCTGCACCAGATATTAGTTGATACCTAAATATCAACCACACTAGAACGAAAAAAATGAGAGAATGTAATAAAGACACGAGAATTAATTGAGTGGATTTCATTTATCCCTAAGAATATTTTTTATATTTGCCTATAAAATAAATTTCGAAATAAATTCGAAAAGTACACGTTGAAGGTTTTATAAAATGCCTGAATCAATTTTCTAACAATATTGATCATTGCCAACATTCTAAAAAGTAGTATAATGAAATATATCATTCTATTCTTAATAGCGCTTATTCCGTTTTCATTAAACGCTCAACAAATAAATTTCTTAGGCAAAATTGATTGCACAATCTTGCAAAATGAAAAATATGGTGATAATGAACTTAATAATTTCGATATCATTCTGCCTAAGTCAAATAAGCCAACAGCATTAATAATTTTCATTCATGGAGGTGGTTTTGTTAATGGAGACAAAGATGAATGTTATAAATGGAGAAAGGAAGATGTGACTTATTTTTTGAAAAATGACATTGCTTATGCAACTATCAACTACAGGTTTTATAAAACAAACGATGCTGTCGGTGTAAACAAGTGTTTAACAGATATTAAAACAGCACTTCAGTATATTCGTTTTAATGCAAAAAAATACAATATCAATAAAGAACTTATCGGGTGTTATGGCATATCAGCCGGAGCAGGATCGAGTTTGTATTTAGCATTTCATGATGATATGGCTATTAAAAATGACAAGAGTTTACTTGGCGAATCAACCCGAATTAAATGTGCCGGCGCTATTGCTACCCAGGCAACTTACGATGTCTTTAGATGGCTTAAATTTATCCCTAACCTGAAGTTAATCGTTACCCTGAAAAAGAAACAGTTTTATAATACAATAGCTAACTTTTATGGATATCCCGACTATAAAAGTTTCGAACCTGACAGAGCGAAAAAGACCCAGCAATTAGATATGCTTCAAATGATCACACCTGATGATCCGCCCATATATGTTATGAATCTACAAAAAGAGCGTTTCCCTGTAAATTATGGGATCATTGAACACCATCGTGAACATGCAATGATTTTAGATGACTATTTGAGAAAACAAAATATTGAGCATAAGGTGTTTATTTACAGTAAAAAAATAAAAACAGAGAATGATATTAATGTTCCACTCAAAGAATTTATGGTTAACCATTTAAAATAGATATCACTATACATCATACAAAAAAAGACAAATCCCATGACAAAAAAAGTTATTGATAAGTTCTATATGCCCGTAGGCATCCTTGCAGTAGCATGTGCAATCTCATTTGGACACTTTATGCTAATCTCCGATTTTCTCCACGGCTTTTTAATCGGGTTTGGGTTAACGTGCATCATAGCTGGGTTTATTAAATCGAGGAATAATCAAGAATAAATAATATAACATTCAAAAAAAGTTATAGCACAGCGCTAATTGACACAAAAGTATGAACGTGTCGTCATTTGTCGCGTTTTGTCGTTATTTGTCGCTATTTGTCACCTACATAATCATTGTTATAGGGATAGTGGTGTGGTAATTTTGGTTTGTTGATCAACGAGAATGCAAACAAACAGAATTACGAACCAGGTCACTTTTTGTGACCTCTAAACTTAAAACAATGGCTATTCAAACTGGTGCTATTAAGTACCGCGGAAGCTTTAAAAGCATCCGAAACTATGTAAACCTCCATGATGAAAACACCTACGCCGGTGAAAAAGGAGGTGCCAACCGTGATTTAATCATGAACAACCCTGCCTTTGCACGTACCAGAGAAAATATGGTGGAATTTGGTGGTTGTGGCGTGGCTGTGAAAGCACTCCGATTGGGATTCCTTAACCTCTTACCCGATCAAACCGATAAGAACTTTACCGGTAGGCTCATGCGTATCGTGAAGGAGGTGAACCGTAGAGATATCGAAGGGGTGAAAGGAAAAAGAGGAATCTACTTTAGTGAGGCCCGTCCTACCCTCGCTACGATGGTCTTTAATGTATTGGAGAGTGTGACTGAGAGTCTGAAGCTCTTCTTCCTCTGTAGTCATCCCGTAGGTAAAGTTGATGCCACCCTTAAGGTGACAGATCTTGTGATTAAACCTATATTGATTCCTAAAGGGGCTACACACTTCCGTGTACAGAACCATCTGAGTGTGATCAGTGATTATGCCTACTCTGAAATGAGTCATCGGTATGAGGCTTCCAATGAGCTTAACGGGCAGAGTGTGTTTAAATACTCTGAGTATACGCCTATCGGTACAGCTCTCACGGCTGAGATCAAGGCGGCCTTCCCCGAAGGTACGGTGGTGGGTGATGACTGTAGTATCATCCAGTGTGTGGGGGTTGAGTTTTATGTCAGCACCAATGGTGCGCATTACCTCCCGCTCAAAGGTAGTAGCATGATGGTGGCTGATATCTATTAATCCCTTTGTCATGAACGCTGCTGTCGATTTTACCTGGCTCTTTGGTATTGTGATTTCGTTATTGCTTTCACTGGTGGTCTATTTTGTCCGTCTGTTACATGTGGACTTCAGAAAAATGCAGGAGGAGCTCTCCCAGGTGAAGACGATGGCTTCGCTCATCAAGAGTGAGTGTAAAGGGGGACTGGAGCTGATCGGCCTTCGGGTTGGTCAGCTTGAAGTTAAAATAAAACAACTGGAAGCGTTCTTTTTTAATTTTAAGCATCATGAAAAAGAGTAATATAACCCAACCTGATTTAACCCTCATGGAAAGGATTACAGCTCCTACGCCTTCGTTCTTTAAGAAGGTGCGGACCATTGGGTTGGTGATGGGGGTGATCGGGGCTGCTTTATTGGCTTCGCCTGTGGCGCTACCTGCTGTGGTGGGTACTATTGGTGGCTATCTGGTACTGGGTGGTAGTATCATTACTTCTGTGGCGCAGACTGCGGTGAAGGATGAATAAGGACAAAAAAAGAGACGCACGGCCGTGCGTCTCTTTATATTTAACCAACCAACCCTATCTTTATATTAATTTCATCTCTTTGAGGCAACCTTCTATTTTTGTCCAGGTATTCTCAATATCATAATCCAATCCTACTGAAAAACGAACAAAGCCTTCGGATAATCCCATGTTGCGTTGTACATCTTCGGGAACTTCGCTGGATGTACTTTTACCTGAATTGCTGAAGAGGGTTTTAAAGTAACCAAGACTTACTGCCAGATATCCTACTCCGGCTAATTCCATCTTCTCCATCAACTCGCTGGCTATACTGGCTTCCTTAACATCAATTCCGATTAATCCACCCCATCCAAAATCAGGATTCATCATCTTTTTCAGTGTAGCATGTCCGGGATGATCTTCAAAACCCGGATAGTTTACTTTCATTCCTACTTCTCTAAACTTATTTGCAAGATAAAGGGCATTTTTGCTGTGTTGCTGCATGCGAATATGCAGTGTGTGCATGTTCTTCAGGATTGATGCAGAACGATAAGGATCTAAAACCGGTCCCAGCAACATGGCGGTACCTACATTGACATCGATTAATGCATTAATAAATTCATGACCGGCACATACGACTCCGGCTACACAGTCATTCTTTCCATTGATAAACTTGGTCATACTATCAACCACTACATGCGCACCTAGTTTTGCAGGAGCCACAATTAAAGGAGTAAATGTATTATCGACTACCAATAACACCTTATGTGCGTTGGCAATATCAGCCAAAGCAGGAATATCCGAAATCTGAAGCATCGGATTGGTCATGGTCTCAGTGTAGATCATTTTAGTATTGGGTCTGATTGCAGCCTTTACAGAATCCAGATCAGTGATATCGACAAATGTGGTCTGAATATTAAACTTTTGGAGGTAATTTTTGAAGAATGCATAAGAACCACCATATATGGTTGCGCTTGCTACAATATGATCGCCGGCATTGCATATCTGAAGGGTGGTCGTGGTGATGGCACCCATGCCTGAGCCTGTCACCCATGCAGAATCGGTCCCTTCAAGGGCCGCCATGGCATCGGCCAGATACTTATTCGAGGGATTCCAATGGCGCGAATAGAGATAACACCCGGGGGCGTCACCTGTAAAACAATCGGCCATAGTTTTTGCTTGTAAAAAAGTAAAGGTTGCTGAATCAGTGATGGAGGGATTTACATCGCCATACTCACCAAACTGAAGGAGATCATATAAGTTAGTAACTGCTTCTTTATACATTATCATGCTGTTTTGAGTGAAACAAATTCGTTTTGTTGCTGTGGTCATCAGTACAGTACAAAGATACGATATCAACACTAAATATCGTTTATTACTTATAATTTGAAACTAAATTTGCTATATTTTTTAAATATTATTACTTTTATACCCTATTTACATAGTGATCTATCACAAAATACATTAAAAACATGGTTCAGGACTTTCACCTTGATAGTTTGGATAAAAAAATACTGGAATTCTTAACAGCAGATGCCCGGATGCCTTTTCTGGAGGTGGCCCGAAAGTGCAAGGTATCAGGAGCAGCCATTCATCAAAGGGTACAGAAGATGACCGAGGCTGGAGTAATCAAAAACACGCAGGTGATGCTGAGCACGAAAGGGCTTGGATATCTAACCTGTGCATTTATCGGAATTCAGATTAATCTGACAACTACGCGTACTCATGAACAGGTATTTGAGAAAATAAGACAGATTCCAGAAATTACAGAGTGTCATCATATCACCGGAAAATATTCGTTACTGATAAAAATTTACACCCGAAACAATGAACACCTTAAACAGGTGCTGGTTGAAAAAATTCAATCTATTCCGGAAATAACATTTACCGAAACTTTTTTATCACTGGAAGAGGGGTTTTCCAGACAGGTTAAAATATAACACTTTACCCTTTCTTTACGCCCATTTATGCATAAACTGAATGGAAAAACCTGAACATTTAACGACTGGTAATGTTTACCCATTAATCAATTTTTAATAGCTTTGCATTATAATCATAACAGTATTATGAATTACGACATAATTGTTATTGGCAGCGGCCCCGGAGGCTATGTTGCTGCGATAAGAGCCTCACAGCTCGGTTTTAAAGTAGGTGTAGTTGAAAAAGCAGACCTCGGTGGTGTATGCCTGAACTGGGGTTGTATTCCTACAAAAGCACTTTTAAAGAGTGCCCAGGTATTTAATTATGCCAAACATGCAGCCGATTATGGTGTTGCCATAACCGGTGATATAAAACCTGATTTCGATGCCATGGTGAAACGCTCGCGCGGGGTAGCTGATGGCATGAGTAAAGGAATTCAGTTTCTCTTCAAAAAAAATAATATAACGGTGGTCAATGGTGCCGGTAAAGTGAAACCCGGTAAAGTAGTTGAGGTTACGGCCAATGATGGTACTGTATCTGAACTTACGGCTAAACATATCATTATTGCTACCGGTGCACGTTCGCGCCAGCTACCCAACTTACCTCAAGATGGTGTGAAAATTATTGGTTATCGCGAAGCAATGACACTACCTAAACAACCTGCATCGATGGTGGTGGTTGGATCGGGAGCCATTGGAAGCGAGTTTGCCTATTTCTATAATTCAATCGGGACAAAGGTTACGCTTGTTGAATTCCTTCCAAATGTATTACCTCTTGAAGATGAAGAGGCATCGAAAGCTATTGAGCGTTCGTTTAAGAAAAGTGGCATGACGGTTATGACCAGTGCCAGTGTTGAATCAGTGGATACTACCGGCGATCTGTGCAAGGTTTCGATACAGACGAAGAAAGGTATTCAGATTGTTGAAGCTGAGGTTGTGCTTTCTGCTGTAGGTATTGCTACAAATGTTGAGGGACTGGGATTAGAAGAAACCGGTATCGCTATAGAAAAAGGGAAAGTGGTAGTTGGTGATTATTTTGAAACCAATGTTGAAGGATATTATGCCATTGGCGATATTGTACGTGGTCCTGCTTTGGCTCATGTTGCATCACACGAAGGGATTACATGCGTTGAAAAGATTGCAGGTCTACATGTAGATCCGATCAATTATGGAAATATTCCGGCCTGTACCTATACTGTTCCTGAAGTTGCATCAGTTGGTTTGACAGAAAAAGCAGCAATTGAACAGGGTTATGAAATAAAAGTGGGTAAATTTCCGTTTAGTGCTTCAGGAAAGGCAAGTGCTGCTGGAAACAAAGAGGGTTTTGTAAAGGTGGTGTTTGATGCCAAATATGGTGAATGGCTTGGTGCTACACTTGTTGGCGAAAATGTAACTGAAATAATTGCTGAGGTGGTGGTTGCCCGTAATCTGGAAACGACTGGCGAAGAGATCATAAAGAGTATTCATCCACATCCAACCATGAGCGAAGCTCTGATGGAAGCCGTCGCGGCTGCTTATGGCGAAGTAATCCATATTTAAAAAATGAAAATAATTCCAACCGAGATTTCTGATGTCTGTATTGTAAAACCTAATGTTTTTGCAGACGACAGAGGGTACTTCTTTGAATCGTATAGTCACGAACGCTTTTTAGCAGCCGGTCTAGACCTTAATTTTGTTCAGGATAATGAATCTCGTTCCTCGAAGGGTGTCCTTCGGGGACTCCATTTCCAGAACAACCCTTTCGCGCAAGGGAAATTAGTCAGGGTGATGAGAGGAGCTGTACTTGACGTGGCAGTGGACATTCGTAAAGACTCTCCAACATACGGAAAGTATGTTTCGATTGTTTTAACAGGCGAAAACAAATACATGTACTGGATTCCGGCCGGGTTTGCACATGGCTTTCTGACTCTGGAAGATGATACGGTATTTTTCTACAAGTGTACCAATGTTTACAACAAGGAGTCAGAAGGAAGTATTCGTTGGAATGATCCGGATTTAAATATTAACTGGGGAATTGAAAACCCGATTTTATCTGAGAAGGACAAAATATCTCCATTTTTCAGAGATTTTAAATCGTCGTTTTAAAGTTTGACCGGATTGATGTTACTAATTTTGATAACTCGTTTATCAAAATTATTTATTACCAGATAATTGAAAATGAAAAGAATCACAATAATAGGTTTCGTTTTAATGGCCGTATTTACGGCCTTTTTCATAAATGCTACATTGCCTTTGCTTGGCGATGATCAGAATGAGCGTGACTTTCATAATTCGTATAAGATCTATTCTGTGCCTATTCCATACAGACTTGATTTTGCAGGAGAGAATGTTCCGCTGGAATATGCATTTGTTCGCGAGAATCTGGACAGAGAAATATCGATTAATACCTATTGGGCCTCTGCTACAATGATCATATTCAAACGAGCTAATCGTTATATTCCTATAATGGAACCTATCTTTCGTAAATATGGCGTTCCGACTGATCTGGCTTATGTTGCAATGATTGAGAGCCAACTGTCGAATGTCATTTCACCCGCTGCTGCTGTTGGATTTTGGCAGTTTACAAAAGCTGCTGCTATTGAAAATGGACTGGAGGTGAACGATGAGGTGGATGAACGTTATAATATTCTGAAATCGACTGAAGCTGCTTGTAAGCTTTTTAAATCGTCGCATGAAAGACTTGGAAGCTGGACGTTAGCTGCTGCAGCTTATAATGCAGGAAAGACTAGAGTATTAAGTGCGATGACAGATCAACAAATGCGTGATTTCTATCATCTCTACCTTAACGATGAAACATCTCGTTACCTATATCGTATTCTGGCACTTAAACTAATTTGTAAAGAGCCTCAACGTTATGGTTTTTTACTGCGGAATAAAGATTTACAGGCACCAATACCCATGGATCAGATAGTCATCGATTCACCGGTTGATGATCTGGTTGCTTTTGCCCGCAAGAATGGAGTCAATTATAAAATATTAAAAGATAACAACCCCTGGCTTAGAAAACCAAAGCTATCTAATCCTAAAAGAAAATCGTATATCATTCAATTGCCTAAACCGGGATATCTGCTTTACGATAAACAACAACGTGTAATATCGCATCCCGACGATATGTTTAAAGGTTTCTGATCAATATGACAAATAATAACGAACCCATCGACGGAGAAGAATTCCTGGAGGTATCAGGTGCCAGAGTGCATAACCTGAAAAACATTGATATCACCATTCCACGAAATAAACTGGTAGTGATTACCGGTTTAAGTGGTAGTGGAAAATCGTCGTTGGCATTCGATACTATTTATGCTGAAGGACAACGCAGATATATGGAGACTTTTTCTGCTTATGCCCGTCAGTTTATGGGGAATCTGGAACGTCCTGATGTAGATAAAATAACCGGATTAAGTCCGGTAATCTCCATCGAACAGAAATCGACCAATAAGAATCCAAGATCGACTGTAGGCACCATAACTGAGGTTTACGACTTTATGCGTCTGCTCTACGCACGTATTGGTGAAGCACACTCCTACCTTACGGGGAAAAAGATGATTCGCTATTCAGAGGGTCAGATTATCGATTTGATTAATGAGGATTATAAAGATAAGACGATTCTGCTGCTAGCTCCATTGATAAAAGGACGCAAGGGACATTACAGAGAATTATTTGAACAGGTTAGAAAACAGGGTTTCTTAAAGGTTAGAGTAGATGGCGAGATAAAAGAAATAGTCTTCGCTATGCAGCTCGATCGTTATAAGATTCATGATATTGAACTGGTTATCGATAAACTGAAAATTGTTGGAGATAACAAAAAGCGATTAGCCGAATCAGTTGAGACTGCTCTTCGCCATGGAAAAGGGGCTTTAATGGTGTATAATGAGGCGAATTCGGAGGCTAAATATCTTAGCAAGCTCCTGATGGACCCTGAATCGGGCATCTCATACGATGAACCTGAACCCAACTCTTTTTCATTTAACTCACCTTATGGTGCTTGCCCACGCTGCAATGGGTTAGGACATATCACAGAACTCGATCTGAATAAGATTATACCGGATCCGGAAATCAGCATTAAGCGAGGAGGTATTGCGCCATTGGGAGAATATCGTCCGATATGGATTTTCAAACAAATTGAGGCTATCGCTGAGAAGTATGGATTTTCAATTGATACACCTATCAACGACATACCCGAAAAGGCTTTTAATATCATTTTATATGGCTCTGACGAGGTTTTCAAAGTAAAGAACGACTATCTGGGTGTTCAGTCAGCCTATGCGCTTAGCTTTGATGGTATCGTAAACTTTATTCAAAACCAAAGTAGTGAAACTACCTCAAAGAACCTGCAAAAGTGGGCCGGTGGTTTTATGAATAAAGTTGTATGTCCTGAATGTAAAGGCAATCGATTAAAAGATGAATCGCTTCACTACCTGATTGCTGATAAAAACATTGCCAATCTGGCAAACATGGATTTGATTGAACTATCCGCATGGTTTGAGAACCTGGATGATTTGCTAGATCAACGACAAATTACGATAGGCACTGAAATTATTCGCGAAATAAAAGTCAGGATTCAATTTTTACTCAATGTGGGCCTTGATTATCTTTCATTGAATCGTTCTGCCCGGAGTCTTTCGGGTGGTGAAAGTCAACGCATCAGGTTAGCTACTCAAATCGGTTCTCAACTGGTAGGCGTACTTTATATTTTGGATGAACCCAGTATCGGACTCCATCAAAGAGACAATCATCGACTGATAAAAGCGCTTCAGGATCTGCGCGATATTGGTAATTCTGTGATAGTTGTTGAACATGATAAGGATATGATTCTGGCGGCTGATTATGTAATTGATATCGGTCCGGGTGCAGGTAGATTGGGTGGAAAAGTTGTAGGTGCAGGGACACCTTCTGACATACATGATTGTAAAAGTCTAACCTGTCAATATTTAAATGGAACCCGGAGGATTGAGGTTCCTGAAAAAAGAAGAAAAGGGAATGGAAATTCACTGATTCTGTCCAATGCAACCGGTAACAATTTAAAGAATGTTACGCTGAAGTTGCCTTTAGGTATGTTTGTTTGTATAACAGGAGTTTCAGGGAGTGGAAAATCTACGCTCATCAACGAAACCCTCTTTCCAATTTTAAATAAGGTCTTTTTCAGATCGGAAGAAACGCCACTCCCCTATCAATCGATAGATGGATTTTCGAATATCGATAAGGTTGTCGACATTGATCAATCACCAATTGGCCGTACACCGCGCTCTAATCCGGCCACCTATGTTGGTGTATTCGACGAAATAAGAAAACTATTTACCCATATACCGGAATCAAAAATCAGAGGATATCAGCCTGGACGTTTCTCATTTAATGTAAAAGGTGGAAGATGCGAAACCTGTAAAGGTGCTGGTGTTCAATCGATCGAAATGAACTTTCTACCTGATGTACAGGTTATATGCCCTACTTGCAACGGAAAAAGATATAACAGAGAAACGCTTGAAGTTCGCTATAAAGGGAAGTCGATCAATGATGTATTGAACCTGACGATTGATCAGGCAGTAGAGTACTTCGACAATATTCCTTCTATCATCCATAAAATAAAGACACTGCATGATGTTGGTCTGGGATATATTACACTTGGTCAACAATCGACCACACTGTCAGGAGGAGAGGCTCAGCGGGTAAAACTGGCTACGGAACTCTCAAGAAAAGATACAGGGAAAACCTTATATATATTGGATGAACCGACGACAGGACTTCATTTTGAAGATGTAAAAGTGTTGCTCGATGTATTGAATAAGTTGGTTGAAAAAGGGAATACTATTCTTGTGATTGAACATAACATGGAGGTAATAAAAGTTGCAGACTGGATCATTGATCTCGGCCCTGAAGGAGGTGAACGTGGTGGCAGGATTATTGCCGAAGGAACACCTGAAGAGATTATCCGAAACCCAAATAGCTTAACAGGATTGTATTTGAAAGAAGAACTGTCGATCAGTTAGTTCATTGTAATGCAATAGTCTTATTATCAATACACAGTAACATGTTATCGATTTTCAACAACGAAAGAAATCGTTTGTTTATATTATATATTTTTCAGACTTTTGGAGTCTAAATTTTCTTTACAAAACTTAATTATACTATACATGCAAATGGATATCATTAATCGGGATGATGATCGCGAAGAGCTGCTTAATGAAGTATTTAAGCCTAAATCGTGGAGTGAAATCAAATCGAACGACTCGTGGTCTGTATTTAAAATCATGGCAGAAGTAGTTGGAGGATTTGAAAAACTAACCAGAATTGGACCGTGTGTCACCATGTTTGGTTCTGCACGCACAAAACCTGGTTCACCCTATTACAGATTAGCTGAAGAAATTGCCTATCTCTTGACTAAAAAGGGATTTGGAATCATATCCGGTGGAGGCCCTGGTATCATGGAAGCTGCTAATAAAGCTGCTCATTTTGCTGCCGGAAAATCAGTAGGATTAAACATTGAACTGCCGTTTGAACAACATCCCAATGCATTTATTGATCCGGATAAGCTGATATCTTTCGATTTCTTCTTCGTTCGTAAACTGATGTTTATGAAATATTCGCAAGGATACATTGTTATGCCGGGTGGTTTTGGAACATTAGATGAATTTTTCGAAGCTGTTACTTTAATGCAAACCCACAAAATGATCACTTTTCCTATCGTTATGGTAGGCAAAAAATATTGGGGTGGTTTGATCGACTGGATGCAAGAGAAGCTGGTTGATGAGCACAATGTGAATCCAGACGATATGAATATCTTTACGCTTGTTGATAGTGCAGATGAAGCCGTAAAAGTTATTGAAGAGTTTTATACAAAATATGAATTGAAGCCTAATTTTTAAGCTTCTTTCATCTAAATATCAGAATTTTACCTTCATCAATAGCAATACTTTTGAACAGATAAATTCTATTTTTAGTCATTTCGGCCGCAAGAAGAAACTTGCTATTGAGTGAAGATATTCATTCAATAGATTTCTCCTTGCGGCCGAAATGCTGTTATGTATCATTGTCTTTTTTTGTGTCCATATTATTTTTTTACCGTAATTTGAAAAAAACAGATTAAAACAAAGAATAAGAAAAGAAGAAACCCAACAATGAAAAAGGTAAAAATTACACTTTCAGGGTCTGAATTAAGACAATTTACGGAAATTTTAAAATTGGTTCAAATAGTTGAATTTTCATATCAACTAGAAGCACTTGCCGTAAACGAATTGATACTACATCTATATTTGAAGTTTGTAAAACGTTTATTAACAGTTAAATCATTGCAGAATACAATTCGGCTTACGATGTCAGAATCATGGGCAATACAACTATTTTATGCTTCACTACCCGTTGAGCCTGCTCCATATGAGTTTGCTCTCATGCAAAAAATTATGGGAGAAATTGATAAACAGACTTTATAACAAATATTTATACTACAAACTATACATTTTATCTATTTTATTATTTAATAACACTATAAAAACAATAAATATCAATTTTGTTTTTAAATACTTTACAATATTTAAAACTGCAAAAAAATAATTCAAAAAAAATTAAAAAAAAATTAACAGTTTTTACCAACATACTAAAAGAGAGTATAAATTTGCGACGGTTATTTTTTATAATCGAGGGAGAAAAAACAAGTGATAATAATTTCGTTATTTGGAAAATATTGAATCGATCATCGAGTTCAATAATTAAAGAATAAAAGCATTAAAAAGAAAATAAGAAAGTTGAATTACGAAAACAAAAAAACAAAGAAACTTTCTTTTTGAAATTTAAATATTTTGAAATTATCATTTTTTTGAAACAAAATAAAAAAGAGAATAAAAGTATCCTTTGGAGTCAAAGTATCTCGGGAAAAAACTTATTGATTATGACTGAATTTTCAACATTTACTAACATAAAAACTAGCATAAAATTGCATTTCTTCGGTATAGATTGTTCGAATTATGGTGAAAAGAATAGATTTCCAAGTCAAATACTAAAATCGTATAAACAAGATTTACAACATATTAACTTCAAATAATATTTTTTTTATCAAGATGAACGAATATCTTGACTGATTATTAAAAGATTCACGTTAAACCAATTTATTTTTTTTTGTAAATTTACTCACTCAAACTCTTAAAACGCGTGAATGAATTCATGCTCAAATTAAAACCATTAATGAATTAACAACCAAAAACAGAATAAAAAATGAAAGCAACAAAAACAACAAAAACAACTAAAAAAAGCAGAGTTGGATTCGCGTCACTGGTTATTCCTTTAGCCTTAGTTGCCGCAACTTGTATTTTCCTTTTCGTAATGGGAGATGGATCTCACTTTATGGGAGGAAACAGTAAGAATGCACCATTACCAGGAGATTACTTCGGTACAGTTTACAAAGGTGGATTTATCGTACCTATCATTATGACATTGTTGATTTCTGTAGTAACATTCGCAGTAGAACGTTATATCACTATCAGCCGTGCATCTGGTAAAGGTAAAGTTGAGATTTTCGTTCATAATATCAAGGGTCTTCTTGAAAAGAACGATATCGAAGCTGCATTAGAAGCTTGCGACAAACAAAGAGGTTCTGTAGCTAACGTAATCCGTGCGGTTGTTGTTAAATACCGTAACTTGGAAAAAGAAGATGCTATGACAAAAGAACAAAAATTAACTTCATTACAGAAAGAAATTGAAGAAGCTACTTCACTTGAACTTCCTAGTCTTGAAGAAAATTTAGTAATTCTTGCTACTTTCACTTCACTTGGAACTCTTTTAGGACTTCTTGGAACAGTACTTGGTATGATCCGTTCATTTGCAGCTTTAGCAAATGCTGGTTCTCCTGACTCAGTCGCTCTTTCAACAGGTATCTCTGAAGCACTTGTAAATACCGCATTTGGTATCGGTACTTCAGCATTAGCAATGATCTCTTACAGTTACTTCACTTCAAAAATCGACAAGCTTACTTATAGCATCGACGAAGCTGGATTCAGCATCGTACAATCGTATGCTGCAAACCATAAATAATCTAACAAGCAACCAATTATGCCAAAAGTAAAAATTGCTCGAAAGAGTACGGTGGTCGATATGACTGCCATGTGTGATGTGGCCTTCTTGTTGCTGACGTTCTTTATGCTAACATCAAAAATGACTTCTCAGGATCCTATAAAGATCACAACACCTACATCAATTTCAGAAATCAAACTTCCTGAAAGCAATGTATTAACCATTCTGGTTGATAAAACAGGAAAAGTTTATTTCGGTGTAGATGGACAGGGAAATCGTTTAGCTGTTCTTAATAAGATTGGGGATACTTATAAAACAAAATTCACAGTTGCAGAACAGAAGCAATTTAGCTTGGTTAATTCATTTGGTGTTCCTATCGAAAGATTGCATCAATATCTTGGATTGAAAACCGCTGATCGTGATGCATATCAATCAAGATTAGGCATGCCTGCTGATTCAACAAATAATGAGTTGAAGGCATGGGTCAAGATTACAAATGATAACTTTGTTGCAAACAGTACGCAATACAAGATAGCTATCAAAGCTGATAATGGTACTCCTTATCCTAAAATAAGACAGGTGATAAAGACATTACAAGATTTAAGTCTGAATCGCTTCAACTTAATTACAGGTCTTGAAGAAGCTCCAAAAGATTTATAATCACATTTTTAAAACGATAAATAATGGCTGAATTAGCTCCCGGGGGAGGTGGCGGACATAAAGACGGTAAGAAAAGGACAAAAAAACTATCAACTCGAGTTGACTTAACTCCAATGGTAGACTTAGGTTTTCTTCTTATTACGTTCTTCATGCTTGCTACTACCCTTATCAAGCCCCAGACAATGGAAATCAGTATGCCAAGTAATAAAAAGGTAGATGAAAAAGACAAATCGGAAGTTAAGGCCTCAAAGGCTATAACAATCGTGATGGCTAAAAACAATAAAATCTTCTACTACTTTGGTATTCGGGAAAAAGGTATAGACCCTAAAGTAGTCGAGACTGATTATTCAAAGACTGGAATTCGTAAGATGTTACTGGACCGAAATTCTATTGTTGTTGCCGATATAAAAGAACTCAAAGCTCAAAAAGAAAAATTGCGCATGTCAGATGAGCAGTATAAAGCAAAGGCCAAAGAGTTAAGAGGTAATAAAGAAGCTCCCTCAGTAATGATCAAAGCTACCGACGAAGCAAACTACAAAAACCTTGTAGATATGCTCGACGAAATGCAGATTTGCAATATCAGCAAATATGCAATTATGGACATTTCACAAACGGACAAAGACCTGATCAAGCCATTGGATAAATAATCTAAGGCGAGATGATCCAACATCGTTTCACCAAAAAACTAATGAAAAAATGAGTGCAAAAATAAATATTTATTCAGAAAAGTGGTGCGATCTGGTTTTTGAAGGTAAAAATCAAACTTACGGTGCATTCGTGCTTCGTAAATTTAGAGATAACAGACACAAAACTGCTCTGATTATTACCTTAACGTTCTTCTTTCTTGCATTTACACTTCCTACTTTGCTAACTATCCTTGTTCCGAAACATAAATCTAAGAACACTGAAGTAACCGAGTTATTGGATTTAAAACTGGAAGAAAAGAAAGAACAGCCAAAAATTCCAGATGAACCTGAAAAATTGAAGGCTACTATCGCGTTTACACCTCCAGTTATTAAACCGGATGATCAGGTAAAAGAAGAAATGAAATCACAGGACCAGTTAAATGACGCTCCTGTAAGCATTTCGATCGCCGACGTATCTGGTGACAATACCGGAAAAGATATAGCTGAAGTTCAAGAAACGAAAAAAGTGGTTGAAGATGATGAAAAACCACTTCTCGTAGTTGAACAGAATCCTGAATTTCAGGGTGGTTTAGATGCGTTATTGAAGTATCTTCAAAAACACATCCAATATCCTGCTCTAGCTCAGGAATCAGGTATTCAGGGTACTGTATTCGTACAGTTCGTTGTAAGTAAAACCGGTAAAATTTCTAACGTAAAAGTATTACGTGGAATCGGTGGTGGTTGCGATGAAGAAGCCGTTCGCGTTACGAAAGAAATGCCAAACTGGATCCCTGGACGTCAAAATGGACAACCGGTACCTGTAATGTTCCAGATACCTGTTAAGTTCCAACTACAGATGAATTAATAACCCCAATAATCTATTCTTTAATGGAAGATTTACCGGTTAAAAAATCAACAACCCCAAACCGGCTGAGAAATTCTCTCAGCTGGTTTGGTTATCTTATGCCTCTTGCATATATTGCATTAGGTTTGTTTTTTATGCTTAGTGAAAGGATGAAAGAAAACTTTATTCCTTCACAACGTTATGCAATAGGTGGTGTGATTATTGTTTATGGATTATTTCGTTCTTTTCGAATACTAAAATCTAAAAAAGATGATAAAAAAGATGAACAGTCCCTTTAAAGGAATTTTCGGTTTATTCAGTTTCTTGGCAATGTTTTCATTGGTCTTGTCATCCTGCCATCCAAGTGCACCTGATAAGTGGAGTGATACTCCAACTTCAGGATCTATAGCAATTTCTGTAGATGAAACGTTCCGGCCTATCATAGATTCAGAAATACCTGTATTTCAAGGAATTTATCAAACGGCTAAAATTAAACCTATTTATGAACCAGAGGTTGATGCATTTAATCGATTGTTCAAAGATAGTGTTAGAATGATAGTAGTTTCTAGAGGTCTAACACTGAAAGAAAAAGAATTTTTTGCAGATAAAAAGTTTTTTCCAAAAGAAATCAGAATTGCTTTAGATGGAATTGCAGTGATTTGCAATAAAAGTAATAAAGATACTTTGCTTACAATGAATCAATTGAAGCAAATACTTTTAGGAGAAATCACAAACTGGAAACAAATTAGTCCCAAATCAAAATTGGGTCCTATTAAAACAGTGTTTGATAATCCAAAATCAAGTACTGTAAGATTTGCTGTGGATTCTATTTGTGAAACAAATAAACTCAGCAAAAACTTAACTTCTTTCCTCAAAAACAGTGAAGTACTCGAATATGTTAAAAAGACCCCAAATGCAATAGGTTTAATTGGCGTTGCATGGGTAAGTGATACAAATGATTCAACAGCATTATCATTCAAAAAGAATGTTCATGTAATGAGTATCTCACGTAATAAAGATGTTGCGACCGAAGAAAATAGCTTTCAGCCATTTCAAGCTTACATAAATGATGGCCGATATCCATTAACCCGCACCATTTTTATTATTAACTCGGAACCTCGTACTGGTCTGGCTTCAGGATTTACATCTTTTGTTGCCAGTGACCGTGGTCAAAAAATAATACTTAAAACAGGAATTCTTCCTGCAACACAACCAATTAGAGTGGTAAAAATTAAAGAAGATTGATAAAACTGTGAATACTATGAAAAGGAAACCTATCTTTCGCACAGCCATCATGGCTATCGTTGTTTCTTTGTGCTGTATGCTTCCAAAAGCTAACGCTCAGAACATGGATAAAGGATTACATTTACTTGAGTTGGATCAATTCCACAAAGCCGCTGTAATCTTTAAAGAATTTACAAAACAAACTCCAGCACCTGTTGATGCCTGGTTTTATTTAGGTGAGTGTTATCTTAGATTAGATAGGGCCGATTCAGCTATGATTTGTTTTAATACCGGACGTCAAACAGATGACAAAAATCCATCATATTTAGCTGGTTTAGGAATGGTTTCTTTCTTAAAAAACAATCCTGCTGATGCTAAATTGAACTTTGTTAACGCATCTAAACTATCCTTAAAGAAATATCCTAACGGAATCGTTAGCATCTTAAAAGGTTATGCTTATTGCAAATTTCCTGTAGATGAATTTATTACAGGTATCTACAAAAAAGGACAAGAAGCAAAAGTACAAAATGCCCAAGTACATCTTGCTTGGGGTGAGATTAATACAAATGTTGGCAATACCAGCGAAGCTGCCAGCGCTTATCAACGTGCTTTAGCCGCTGACGAGAAAAACATCAGTGCTCATTACCGTTTAGGCCAGATGTATAACTCAGCCCGTAATTATTCTGCTGCTATTGCAGAAATCGAATCGGCATTACAAATGGATGCCAACTACTACCCTGCTATCCGCGAAAAAGCAGATGCATTATTTAAAATGAATAAGTTTGATGCTGCTGCGAAGCTTTATGAACAATATATTAGCTTAACTGAAGAGAGTGTTTATTCATTAACGAAATATGCTGAAGTACTATTTTTTGATAAAAAATATGATAAGGCAAATGAAATCATTACTAAGATTCTAAAACTTGATCCTAATAATGCTGTTATGCTCCGGTTAATGGGTTATACCTCATATGAAACAGGAAAAGATAAAGAAGGAATTGAAGCAATGACGAGATATTTCCAGATCAGAAAAGACTCTACTGCCAAGATTATAACAAAGGATTATGAAAACTTTGCTAAAATGCTTGAAAGAGCAGGTCAAGATTCGTTAGCTGTATACTACTATCAAAAAACAATGGTTGCTGATGAGTCAAAGAAATCATATATTGAAAATATTGGTAACTTACTTGGTAAACAGAAAAAATTCCTTGAATCTGCTGAGGCACTAGAACAAGCACAACAACTTCGTTCAGGCATATCTGGCGTATTACAATCAAAAATAGGAACAAACTACTATTTTGCTTCTACCCTACTTCCTGCATCTGACTCATTGAAAAGAAAAGAGTTATTAGTTAAAGCTGACAGCGCATTTTCAAGAGTGACTCAAACTTCACCTAACTCTTGGTCTGCTTTTCTATGGCGTGCCAGAATTGCGAATATAGCAGATCCTAAGGGTGACTTAGGACTAGCTAAACCATTCTATGAGAAGACCCTACAGATCACAGAACTAAAACCTGATGAAAGAAAGAAAGAAATAATTGAAGCTGCTCAGTATTTAGGTTATCAGCAAATTATCTTAAGAGAAAAAGCTGTTAAGGAAAAAGATAAAGTTAAAACTGCTGAATATTCTGCTGCAGCAGTAGAATATTTCAAAAAGATAGTTGCTCTTGATCCTTCTAATAATGATGCGGCTGATGCTATTAAACAGCTTACTGCTGTTCCTAAAAAACCAGCACCTGCTAAGAAATAAAGATCTGCTTTAATTTGAAAAGAGGCCTACTGTTTTAGTAGGCCTCTTTTTTTATACTCATTTTTATGAGAGATGTGCTGTTCGTTGTTTGCATTATCATAGATATCGTCAAAATCATCACAGGAAAACATTTCAGATTACTACAGATTATAAAAGTACTTAGCTGGGTATTTTTGTACTATGTCTTTTTAAATTGAGCATATCCTTATTTAGAGAAAGATGGAAAGACGCTGAATATCTCTGTCTGAAACAAGCTGCTAATCTGATATATTACCATTCAGACAAAGGAAGATTCTATTTATTGGAAACTATTTCCCTCGGTCTCTTTTCCGGTTACAATCAGAATGAACAAATGATAGTTAAGAACGATTACTAATATTAAAAGGCGTACCTTATTTCTTCGTTGGAGCTGTAAATGACGTGATGAATACTGATTTCTGTATGTTCTCGCAGCTTACTTCGTTTCTTCTTCTTCAATTTCATTGACCACTTCAGAATCTTTGTAAAAGAGTCTGAGTAATGATGGAAACACTATAAGAAGTAAAGGCAAAGCGATGATAAATCCTCCAATAACAGCAATCGCTAACGGTTGATGCATTTGTGCACCGGCACCTATTCCGGTAGCCAATGGTAATAAGGCGATAATAGCACCCAATGCTGTCATTAGTTTAGGCCGGAGACGGGTTGAGATTGCATAGATTAACGATTCATCTACGGTTCCAGTCTTTCGGTTTGTTACAAATTGTTGGAATGTAAAGATAGCATTCTCCCCTATGATACCGACGATCATAATCAAGCCGGTGTAGCTTCCAACATTTAATGGTGTTTTAGTCAGGAAAAGTAAAATAAGACTTCCTGCTGTACCCAATACAGCAATGAATAAAATGATCAGTGCTACCCTGAAATCGCGAAACAGGAAAAGCATCAAAGCAAAGACAAGCAAACTGGCAAGGATTAAGATCATTAAAAGTTCGTCAAATGATTTCTTCTGTTCAGCATAAGCTCCACCATAAGAGATGTGATATCCCTGTGGTAAAGAGATATTTGATTTAATATTATGTTGAATATCCTTCATTACACTTCCCAGATCGCGTTCGTTAAGACGAGCTGTTACCAAACCCATTGATTGAAGGTCTTCTCTATTAATCTCAGCTACTCCCTCTTTCAGTTCAACATTGGCAAAAGAGGACAATGGTTTTAGTGTTCCATCTGGTGTAAAGAATGATTGTTGTTTCATTTTTTCAACGCCACTGGTGTGTCCTTCAGGATAGATCATCCGAATATCTGTACGTTGCTCCTTCTCAAAGATAGAACCCACTACCACCCCTTCTAACTGGGTTTGTAACTGAAATTGAAAAGAGGTAGGCGTTATATTATATTGTGCCAGCTTCTGCGCATCCGGCTTAACCTCTACAGAAGGACCGGCAATGGTTATTCCATCAAAGACATCGGCTGTACCCTGAACCTTGCTTACTTCGGCTGCAACAAGTTTTGACAGCTCCTTAAGTTTATCCTGGTTATCTCCAAAGATCTT
Organism: Bacteroidota bacterium; assembly: GCA_013390605.1. Classification (GTDB taxonomy): domain Bacteria; phylum Bacteroidota; class Bacteroidia; order Bacteroidales; family Cfx3-03; genus Cfx3-03. The sequence goes on from JACAUB010000001.1 coordinate 2,444,411, forward strand.
AATCTCGATAGGTTCTGCTGAAGCCATTAAGTCGCCCAGCATATCACCAATCACTTGTCCAAACTCAATACGTAAAGCGGGTTGTGTTGCTTCTACTTTTTTACGGATATCATCGATAACCTCTTCTGTTGTACGGGAACGATCCTTTTTTAGTTGGATAAGATAGTCTCCTCGATTAGGTTCAGTGATAAACAAACCCATCTGAGCACCTGTCCGTCGAGAATAACTTTCTTCTTCAGGGATGCCTATAACAATCTTTTCAACCTCCTGAAGTATCTTATCAACAGCATCAGGAGAAGTGCCGGGAGGGGCCGTATAATCAAGCACAATAGAACCTTCATCCATCTCAGGAAGGAAGCCGGTCTCTAAACGTGGCAAGATAAAATAAATGGAGCCTAATAAGAGCAGAACAAAGAAAATACTTAGGAAAGGTCTATGAATAAAGAAAGAGACCCATTTTTGAGGATGCGCTATTTTGGCTTTAATTGGCTTGACAGTTTTCTTCTTATTTTGTATATCAGTTAATAAAAGATATACGACCGGTAATCCTAGCCATGTTACAATAAACGAGCAAACCAATGTGATGATCATCGTATTGGTTAATACAGTGAAATAGGCTCCGGCTACCCCTCCCATTAACATAAAGGGTATAAAAATAACAATTGTGCTGATTGAAGACCCTACCATTGATGGTAGAAGGTAATGAATGGCCTGATGAACCAACTGTTTAGATGTTCGATTAGGAAACTCTTCGTGGGTTCGGTGTATCTGCTCGACTACAACTACTGCATCATCAATAATCAGACCTATTGCTGCTGCAATAGCACCCAATGTCATGATATTCATGGTAAAGCCAAAACTATAGAGTACCACCACCGTTAACATTAGCGTAATTGGAATGGTAATTAAGATAGTTGCGCTTGCTTTTAACGATCGTAAGAAGAGCACTGCAACAAATATTGCCAGGAACAATCCAAGCCAAAGACTATCATTTACACTGCTAATACTCTCTTCAACAAAGTCGGATTGATTATAATATGGTTTTAATTTAACGCCTTTTGGAAGGATCTTTTCGAGTTCTGCTTTCTTTGAGATGATATTCTCAGAGAGTTTAGTCAGATTGGCCTCAGGTTGTTTAATAATTGCAACTAACAGGGCCTGTTTGCCATTGGCATTTATTTTTATATACTCTACTTTTTCCTGGATTTCTACCTTAGCAATATCTTTTAGTTTCAGAATTCGTTTACCAGTATTTTTAATAACGACATTCTCTATATCGGCTTTGTTGTACAATCCAGCATCGGTAATCGTTAAATACAGTCGTCTGTAATCAGATATTAAACCATTGGAATTAATAAAATTGGTTTGCCCCAATACAGTACTAAGCTGATCAATTGTAATGCCGGCAGCACTCATTTTTTGAGGTGATGGCTCAATCCAAAACTCTTTTACTTTACCACCAATAACGCGTACATCTGCAATTCCCTGTATCTGCGAAAGGTATGGTTTAACAATATAACGTGCAATCAGATTTAACTCAACTGGTGACTTTGTAGTACTCTCCAGTGTATATCCCATTACTGGTAATATAGAAGGATTCATCTTTTCAATCTCAAAATGAACAGAAGATGGTAAATCACCTTTAATCTGATTAATTCGAGACTCAAGCATTTGTAAGTTAAAATTGATATCAGAGTTCCAATTTAGAAAAGCAGAGATCTCACAAGTCCCCCTGCTGGTAGCACTCCTGATCAATGAGATATCAGGTATTTGTTTTATTGCATTTTCAAGAGGTTGTGTCACCGATATCATCATCTTGTCGACGGGTTGCTCACCATCGTCAGCTATCACCTTGATCTTTGGAAATGTAATTTCAGGAAAAAGCGAAATCTGCATCTTACTATAGGAAAAGACACCAAATGCGATGATTAAAGCGAGAACAATTGATATAGGGTGTTTATATCCGTGAAAATAATGCTTCATAAGATCAAAAGTTTATTCAAATGTGTTAAGTAAAGTTGACAGATTCATAGATATAGCTATTTCGAATAGCTCATTGATTGTCAATTTATTTAAGTCTTATTATTTTTTTAATATCACTTTTGCAGTATCAGGCAATCCATAATTACCCGAAACAAGGAAACGTTCTTTCAGAGAGAATGAAGGCTCAACTATCTCAACTCTATCAGTAGTTTCGATTCCTTTTTTAACTAACACCTTTACCGCAACAGTATCATTAATCATTTTCATTACCCAAAAGGCGGATTGTGTTTCATTTGAAAGCAATGTTGATTTGGGTAGAACGGTAGCGTTTCTTTTCAACGATTTTATCAATTGAACTTTAGCAATAAGATTTTCGGGGACCCCCACTATGCTTTGAGGCATAATAACAAAGCTCTCTGTTTGTGAAACCGCATCCATAGAGGGTAGATTTGTTTTGATGGTTCCTTTGATCTCTCTGCCATCCGGAAGCAAAAGCGTGCAGAATTTTGACTTTGCAATGAGCTGATGAAGTTCATAAGGAGCCTCAAGTAAGAAGACCATACTTGATTGCTCAGCTATATTTGCTACTTCATCACCCTCCATTACATTATCACCCCTTTGTCTCGTAACTGATGTAACAATACCTGAAGTGGATGCCTTTATTTTTATTAATCCATTAAAATGAATCGCGCTATCCTTAGGCGCATAGTTTTTCAGTGCAACCGACTCTTTCGTTCTCACAACCATTAAGATATCGCCTTTTTTAACCTGATCTCCAGGCTTAAGGTCTATCTTTTCTATCTGACCAGCAATAGTTGAACGGACACTACTTTTCTTAATAAACGAACTTATCGCATTTAGTTCAACCTTTTCAACCATGGGTTCAATAGAAACAGAAGTAACCGTTACAGGTGTTTTAGCTTCAACTGCCTTTTCTTCTTGTTGTGTTGTCTGTTTGCACCCTGTAATACTTATAAAAAAACCAAAAAAGAGGATAACACCTACCTTTCCTGATAAACCATTATTCCTGATTATCTTTTTACTATTCATATCTCTATTGTTGTTTTAGATAATTAAGTTCGTTGATTAATTGCAATCTCTTGATGGTTGTTTGGTTCAGTGTTTTATTAAGTGTCAAAAGATTTTTCACAGAACTCAGATACTCTGTAATAGAGATCAAACCATTCCCCATCTGAATCTTTGCCATCGAATTAAAATCACGTAAAGTAAGAAGTTGCTCATTAATTTGTGAAATCACTTTTGCTGTTATTGAAAGCTCGGCATAAAGCTGCATAATCTGTTGATTATATTGTGATTTAAAAAAATGTTGATAGGAAGAGCGTGAAAGTTCAGAAAGTGTTAATTTTTGAATTTGTAGTTTTCTTTGTCCACCATCATATAATGGAATGTTTAAATTGATTCCTGCGCTGACACCAAAACGTTTGTATATATTTTCGAGGGTGCTACTCATTAAACCAGCATCAGCAAATAAATTAAGTTTAGGACGAATCTGATCAGCAATTATCTTTTTTTCATTCTCAATTTTAAGGCTGTCTATTCTAAATTGCATGAAGAGCGGTGACTGCTCAATATTTAACTCCTTTGAGTCTACTATCTCCGGTTGAGCAAGCTTAACATTAGTCGGATCATTTATACCACACAATAAGTTTAATGAATATAAATCATTTTCATATTGTCCGTTTAATTGGGTAATCATTAATTCGAGTGACTGTATCTCAACCAATAACGATAAATAATCAGTTTGCTTGTAGATACCACTTTCTACAAGTCGTTTCATCAATTGCAGCTGATTCTTTAATATCTCGAGCTGACTTTGATTAAAAGTTATTTCGCTATAATCTAAGAAGGCTGTAAGATATTGTGATGTAACCGCTTTTCTAATATCCTTCACTGATACTTTAATGGAATTTCCAACCATCTGCTTTTGAAGTGACAATCCATTAAAAATATTTTCGCGAGCTTTTTTATCGATTATGTTTTTCTTTACACCTACCAGTCCTGAAATATTTGCTCCATTTGTAATTGCCTCATCGTAACCCCAACCTGTTACTACAGGAGAATACATCACTTGTGAATTAGCATCAATCTGAATCTTTTCGCCTGCTTTAATCAATAAACTGTCCATCTTAACAGCTTGAAACTGGTTTTGATAATCATTTAAAAGAGGGCTATTTTTTATAGCCTTATTAATATAATAATCAAGGGGCTGTGTCTGTGAAAAAACCTGAGAACCGAATAACAAAAGATAAATGATAAGAATAAATTGTTTTTTCATACCGATAAAGGTTAGCGGAAGATATAATTAGAATAAGTTATTCCTCTTTGATTAATAATTAAGATAAAAAAATAACGGAATGGTTTAAATAATGTTAAAAATAATCTCAAACGAGAATGGCCAAATTTAAGAAAACAATAGATATAAAATCCTTTCAAAGAAAAAGTTATTGGGACTATTTTCTTCAGAATGTCTACAGAATTAGTCACTTTACACATCCGTTTTTGATTTCAAAAAGTAAAAACAGCTTATTCTAATTCGATAATCTAAATTAAAATTTAAGAACCTGATAACAAGAAAATATCTAGAACTTTCACGAGACCTTTTTAAGATAAAAAAATATTGCTTTTACAAAATTGCTGAACTATTTTTACTTAAATAAAAAAATGAAATAGATAACCCTTAAATTCTTCTTCTATGAATCTTCTAGAGATTGCAAAAGCACGTTATTCATGCAGAAACTTCAAACCAGACTTAGTTGAAAAGGACAAAATAATGACATTACTAGAAGCCGCCAGAGTAGCACCATCTGGTGTCAACTTTCAACCCTGGCACTTTATTGTTATTCAGTCGTCTGAAAATCTGGAAAAGATTCACCAGGCATATAAGCGGGAATGGCTAAAAACAGCTCCACTAATTATAGTGGCATGTGGTGATCATGATTTATCATGGAGAAGAAATGACGGAAAGGATATTCTAGATATTGATGTAACCATTGCAATAGATCATCTTATTTTGCAAGCAACAGAGTTAGGGCTGGGAACTTGTTGGGTATGCAATTTTAACGTTATAAGGCTTAAAGAAAACTTAAAATTACCAGATCATATCGAACCGATTGCAATTATTCCAATTGGCTATCCAAATGATGTTACAGATCCCGATAGGCATGATATAAAAAGAAAGTCTTTGAATGAAATCGTTCACTGGGAGTCGATATCTATTTTATAAAATACTTAATCAAATAGCACATCAGTGCTTTACAACAATTTTCTTACTATCCGTACCTACCCTAACAAAATAAAGACCATTTCGATAAGGTAGCATATTAATGGATGCATATCCATTCAACGATTTTGTTCTAAAAATAACAGAACCAGTTATATCAAGAATCTCTATCGTTTTATTAAATATTCCCGGTTTATCTATTTCTACAATGAGTGTTTCACTTACCGGATTAGGATAAGCTAACAGCTTTGACTTACGAAACTCATTTACATAATCTAGCCCTCGATTATTAATTTCTTTAGTACCTAAAGAACTTCCGTTAACACCAGAAGAAGCATTAATTGAAGAATCGATATTTCTATTTTTCAATATTCCTGAAATAGCAGTATCCGATTTACTTAATGAAATCAATGTACTATCTTTGAAAGCATTTATTCCACTTGAATTCACCGTAGATCGAATCTCGATTCCACTGGTAGCAAATATCCTATAGTTAACAGAATTTGATGTACCTGAATCTATTGAATGAGTCTTGCTTTCAAAAATATATGTTTCAGCACCATGTGTACTTACACGTGTTTTAAAGTTGCCCGTATTATTCTTTGGCCAACCAGATACCAGAATCCGGCCAAGTAAAACGGGTTTATTACCAACACCATAACTACCTAAAAATATTGGACTTTCTACTGCACTGATAATTGTAGCAGGAAGAATAATTTCCCCAACAAAGGAATCACCACATTTAAAAAGAATAACATCACCAGAGTGCATTTTGGGTAACTCAAAATTCAATTTTGAGATGCTCTTCCATGGAAAAGCATTTGAAGTCCCTGAATTTTTGTCACTACCCGAATTTGAGATATAATAAGTGTTCGCAATAGCAGAATTAGCATAGATTAAACAACCTAATAGAACTATTGTAAATAGTTTAATCATACTATGTATTCTTGCAACACCCATGCCTGTAATTGAATTTATGAACTCATAATAAGTAACAGGTCGCCAAACCTTTTTCAGCAACCTGCTACTTATTCGTTCATTTCTTATTGAAAATATTTAACATTTTGATCAAACAATGCTTGTGCTTTTGTAGCCAACTGTTTCTGTTTGTAACTAGTTGTCACAGTCGTTAATTGTTGCATTACACCCAATGCTGTTCGCATCTCTTCCTGAAACACAACACGGCGATCAGGTGAATAGCTATTATAATATGTCAGATCCTGACTATAATATTTCAGCATTAGTTCTACCAAATCATTCGCCTTCTTTATATCACCAACCTGATAATAGAGTTCAACAAATGAGAGATCATATGATTCGGGTATAAACTTCTTATAGGGAAAGCATTTTTCATTCAACACTAAAAGATCAATAGCTTTCTTCTTTTCATTATGCCGAATCATCCATCCTGCTGTCCGTACTACATTTTGTTTAAAACGCATGATATTTGTTCTGCTCTCCGGATCAACATACACTTTAGGATCAGCCAGATTACCCCACTTACATTTGTTCATCAAAATATCATACGAACCATAACCATCAATCCCCCCCATACTATTTACATAGTCGGTAGAATCTGTTTTGACAGGCATAAATTTATAAGCCCATCCTTCCAAAAAGCAGAATTTATCAATATCTGCACACTTAGCAACGGTCCAGGGAGCTGAAAAATAGACAGGACGTTTCCAATTGTTTGTAGCCAACAAATCGAGTAATACCAAATCATTCTTATAAAGAACGTTCGTTTTGATAGTGTAATAAATAGTATCGACCATCATTTTGCGCATATAAGCTGGCACAATTCCATTTCGGAAACAAGCAGCAGTATCAACTGCAATCTTAATTTTTTTAGTAGGAAAGATCTTAAGTGTACGACCGTTTTCCATCGTAGCAAATGTACGGGGATCACTACTCTTGATAAATCCAATAAAATCTCTAAGGTCTACATAATCCTTAATTCCCAAATCATTATAAGGAATAGCATCATTGGTTCCTTGTTGATACTGCTCTTTATTTAACGTTAATGGCATCGGTTCCGACTCATAGTTCTTCGAAAACAACTGATTAACATACCATGATCCACCTGAGAGCTCTAGATTAACATCACGAACATCAGTTTTAACACCTTCAACCTCCTGATTATACCATAAAGGATAGGTATCGTTATCTCCATTTGTAAATAAAATACCTTGACTATCACAAGGGACAAGATAATTCTGTCCAAAATCACGTGCAGCATACTTGTTCGACCGATCATGACTTTTCCAATTCTGCTGTGCCATTATACCCGGCACTAAAATCAGGGTCAATACACCAACTATTCCAACAGCAAGAATTTCCCGATCCTTCATTAACTTCTTTAACCAATCGACCAGGCAAACAACACCCAATCCTACCCATATAGCAAACGCCATAAAGGATGCGGCATAAGAATAATCTCTTTCACGAGGTTCATAAGGCTTTTGATTCAGGAATACCACAATAGCTATCCCCGTCATTATAAAGAGCATAAAGACCATCAAACTACCTTTATAATCTTTCTTTACCTGATAGAACATTCCTAATAGCCCCAACAAGAAAGGAAGCATGAAATAAACAGCCTTTCCTTTATTTTGATAACGTTCAGGAAGATCAATCTGGCTATGTCCCAACCTGGCCTTATCAATAAATGGAATACCTGTAAGCCAGTTACCGTTGATATTATCACCAAAACTCTGAACATCGTTTTGTCGACCTGAGAAGTTCCACATCAAGTAACGCATATACATCCAGCCCACCTGATAATCTTTGAAAAAGCGAAGATTTTCTCCAAAAGTAGGACGGCTAAGGGTAGTAGGTTTCCCATCATTTCCAGTCACACTAATCTGTACTCCAGGACCACCCCATTTTTGATAAAACTCACTAGCTCCTCTCCTATCGGAGTCGCTAGCCCACATACGCGGGAAGATGCTACAAAAAGCAGGATCATAAATCGGAGAAACTTCTTTCTGATCATCAATTACAACATACTTTCCGGTTTTAAAATCTTTTTTATAAACCGGATTACCATCTTTATAGCCTACAACAGGAGCATCATAATAATTTCCATAAGCTAATGGCCAAGTACCATATTGCTCACGATTTAAAAATGAAACTAAACTCAATGGGTCTTTTGGGGCTCCAAAATTAATAGGTGTACCAGCATTCGAACGAATGACCAACATTAAAAACGAAGAGTAACCTATCAATAAAAAAGTGAAACCAAGTAATATTGTATTGAGTAAAACCTTATTCTTTTTGTGCGAATAAATAAGTCCAAAAACAACCAGACCAACTAAAAGAAGAGAATATAAAATGATTCCCGAGTTAAAAGGCAGTCCGAAACTGTTTACAAAAAAGAGTTCGAAGGTACCTGCCAACTTAGGTATTTCGGGAATAACAAAATACATTACAGTTCCAAGTATTACTATAGACGAAAGAAGTGTTACAATAATACCCTTGATAGTGGTTGTTTTATATTTTTTAAAATAAAATAACAGTGCCAAAGCTGGAATAGTCAAAATATTTAGGAGGTGAACTCCAATTGACAATCCGATGATAAAAGCAATAAAAAGTAACCAACGATTATGATAAGGTTTGTCGACTTCATCTTCCCATCTTAACATTGCCCACACAACAATGGCTGTACATAAAAATGACATTCCGAAAAGGTTTGCTTCTACAGCAGAAAACCAGAATGAATCGCTAAAAGTAAATGCCATAGCACCAATAAATCCTGCAGCAAAAACAGTCCACATCTGAACGCTACTCATCTCACCTTCAACATGAATCATCTTACGAGATAATCTGGTGATTATCCAGAAAAGGAATAAGATGGTAAAACTGCTACTAAGACTCAACATGGCATTAATCAGAATAGCAACCTTATGTACGTTTCCAAACGCGAATAGCGAGAAGAATCGTCCAATAAGTCCAAAAGTTGGTGCTCCCGGAGGATGTCCAATCTGAAGTTTATAGGCAGTTGAAATATGTTCACCCGGATCCCACCAACTTACCGTTGGTTCAATGGTAAGGAAATAAACAACCGTTGCTATGGCAAAGGCTACCCAACCAATAATATTGTTCAGCTTGTTGTACTGCTTCATTCTTTTAAAAATTTTGTACAAATTTAAGTTTAAAAGGCATTAAAACTAAGACTTACAGCAAAAACAGCCATTACTTTTCTATAAATTTAACAACTTGTATGATATCCAACATGTACAACAAAAAAAGAGCCTGTTTATCAGAAGATAATACAGGCTCTTTTGTGTAATAAAGTTCTACATTTTAGCTTTTCGGCATTCCAACCAGCTTTGTCATTTCGACCATTAGGAAGAAATATGCTTTTAATATTGAGATATGCTTTTATGGTGATCTACCGCTTCGCTCGAAATGAAGGCACTATAGTTAAATCACCTTGCTTACTTTAATCGTCCAGGCATATTGACAAGGTGCATTCATTCTTAGTTTTTTTGGAATCATCACCTTAAATCCATTACCATCTTTAACCCATTTTAATTTTTCCTTAGCGCCAAGTAGCGTAACATTTGCACCTGTAGCAGGCTGATGAGATTTTATTGTTATCTCAGCAGGCATTTCTTTTTCATCTTTTCCAGCCAGATAAAAGAAATAAACAGTACCGTTATTCTGTTTGGTCATACAGATATTAGCCTCTTTAAAAGGCTCAATAGGCTTACTATTATAAATACCTTCACTGTTTATCTTCATCCAATCGCCATACTCTTTCAATAAGTCATAAGCACCTTGTTGCCATTTTCCATCAGGTCCGGGGGCAATATTCAAAAGCAGGTTTCCACCTTTAGCCACTACATCTATCAACATTTGAATTCCATCATGACCACTCATATATTTGGCGTCGGGTGTATAAGACCATCCTCCACCCGAGATGATACATGATTCCCAAGGATAAGGAAGTGTTTTTTCTGGAACTCTGTTTTCAGGAGTAAGATAATTTTGGTTTTTACCATGAACAGCACGATCTACTACAATTAAACCAGGTTGCTTAGCTCTTACTTTTTCAACCAGTTCGTCCATTTTGATATCCTGATTAACAATACGATGCTTTATAAATCCAGAAGGACCTTCTTTGATTGCATCTTTATAGAATGCATCGGTTTCACTCTTGGTAGTCTTGGCAACCCAACCTCCATCTAACCAAAGAATATCCATCTTCCCATAATCAGACATCAATTCGAGTATCTGGTTATGCGTAAATTCAACAAATTTATTCCATTTCTCAGGATATAATTCTGGATCATAATTCACATTACGATCGAGTGGAGGGAAATAAGGATCCCAATAATAAGGAGTATTCCAATCAGGTTTTGAAAAATAGGCGCCAGTCCAGAGTCCTTCATTTCTGAAAGCATTAAAAATCTCTTTAGCTATATTTGATTTAGGATTCGTACTAAACGGGCAATCCTTATCAGTAACCTTATAGTTTGTATACTTTGAATCGAACATACAGAAACCATCATGATGCTTTGTTGTGAATACAACATACTTCATTCCAGCGGCTTTAGCAGCTTTAGCCCACTGCTCTGGATTAAAACCAGTCGGGTTAAATGTTTTCTTAAGTGCCTCATAATCTTTTTTATATTCACTATAGTTTTGAGGATTACTTCCTTTTTTACGTTCGCACCATCCATAATCTTCCGGACAGAGTGACCATGATTCAACAATACCCCATTGGCTATAATTACCCCAATGCATCAAAAGACCAAACTTGATATTCTGCCACTGATTCAATTTTTCAATAACCAATGGATCCTTTTCAGGTACATACCTTTCATCTTCATATATGGCTTGTGCAAACAGATTCATTTGCAAGGAGATGAAGGTAAACAATAGTAATAATCCTCGTTTCATTTTTTTTGGCTTAAATATTTGAGATTTGAGAGTTTTAGAATAAAAGCTATGAACATGAAACAACTTGATAAATTTATTAAACAAGCCATAACAATTAGCACTCAAAAGTAAAGAAGAAATGCAATATTTACAAGAGAAACGAAAATAGGAAAACATTTTGATCAAATTCACTTTTTATAAATGAAAACACTTAAAGATTCATGATTAAAAATCTTTAATTTTATACCATAAAATATGATGCAATAAATAATGCACACGGAATCTTTGATGATCGATAAAACATCAAAGTTCTTCACCTATTTTTTAAATCAATAAGGACAAATAGAGAAGGCGATGTTACAGAAGCAATTTTGGGAAGGTTTTACAAATATAGAACGACTCGATGCCATTAATAAAATTCAAAATATCATTTCGAATAATGCAGGATGCATTATTAATTTTAATCGGTTTTCAGATTTGGCTTTAAGTTTGATGCTTGAAGTAGAGCCAGATAAAGTAATTGCGCTCTATGAAGCACTAAATAATTACATGACTGTTACTGGACTACCAGAAGGATATGAAAACGAAAAGACATTAAGAGATATAACTATATTCTTCAATATTACTTTTGGGAAGGGCAAAGGTGATCTCAGCATTGAAGTACCTCAGGTTCCAGGGTGATACAAAAATCAACAAACCAAACCGTTTACAGAATTAATCTTACGATACGATCAACTTTAGCAGTTGCATCATTGGTTTTGTACTTATAATAATAAGCTCCTTTTTTTGATCCGGTTTTATCTTTATTGTCAAGTCGTTCTAAAACCTTCAACGAAAGTATTCTTTTTCTAAAGTTGCCTGAATCTAATGAACATTGAAAAATAGCCTCGTAAAGACTGCGTAACTGAATAATGGTAAATTGTTCAGGCAACAATTCCTGTCCTATCAACGTGTAATTTGCCTTATGCTGAAGTTTTTCTAAGGCTGCTGTTACCATATCCCGGTGATCAAAAATTAATTCGGGCAACTGCTGTATCGGCCACCAAACAGCTCCATGGTCATTCCACAAATCCTTATCATTGAAATCCATTCGAATAAGTGCATAGTTAGCAATACTAACCACACGTGCACCCGGATCGCGATCTGATTTCGAAAACACCTGAACCTGATCAAGGTAAATATCTTTAAGTCCTGTAATCTGATACAATATCCGTCCTGCCGCCTCTTCAACCGTTTCTGATTCTTGAACAAAACCACCCATTAACGACCACTGTCCTTTGAGGGGCTCAAAGTTTCGATTGTACAAAAGCAGATGCAATTCACTTTCTCGATAGCCAAATATTACACAATCTACTGATAAAAAATGCTTTGGATGATTATAAAACGGTTGTTGCATCGAAAACGGTTTGTTGTATATAATTTTAATTGGTATAGTTGATACTGAAAAAAATTCTAAAACAAAATTACATTATAAAATCATTTAACAAACAAGTAATTAAATAATATAACACTAAACTGTCACTTGTTAAAAGCAACACATAAACTTATAAATAAACAGATAAGATATTTTTAACGATTCTTATTATTTATCTCTTTTAATAGGCCTGCTGAACCAGAAATAGTTTTTGACAACGGTTTTATTTCGGCTTTAGCTTCAATGTTTTCAGAAATACATCCTTTTGAAAAATCTTTTAACAGATTTGCCAATCCGCGACCACTGAGTGTTGAGTAGATTTTATCTTTCACGATTTTCGATATGCTTAGTACAAAAACGAATTAGTAATAGAGCAATAAATACAGTTCAGTCCTGAATTTTGGCTATTAAAATCATTTAAAGAAAAATAACATTCATTCCTTAGGCTACTTTATTGCAAGGGGCGAATATATATTAATATTCTGAATTTAATATTAATTTATCATTATTTTTTTCAACTTAAATAAACTCTGATTATCAATTAATTATAATTATTTTGTTAATAAGTAGGTAGAATAGATAAGCTAATTTAAAAAAATAAATGTATTTTTTACTCAAAATAATTATTTATAGAATTGTTTTATTTTCGAACCATCTTTTTTAAAATTAAACTGAGATCAGAATCATAGCTTTACACACCAACAGATCCGAACATTGAGAATTTCAAACTCATTTTTAAGACACTTCAAGATTAATTATCACTAATATCTTGGTTTAAAATCATAAATCAGTTTTATGAAAGTCCCAAAATGGTTCCCAAATGTTCCATTTATACATCCCCGCTTCAGAGTAGATACAGGGGTAACTCACCCTCTAGAGGAGCGTTTGGGGTGGAGATACCCTGGATATGGGGTGCAGATGGGGTGGAGATACCTTTCGTTATGAGAGCGAATTATCATACTCATGAAGATATCGCAAGTTTGATTGAAGAGAAATTGAAATTGATAATTAATTATACTTAAATGAAGATAAAGCGAAGCTTGAATTTAGTAAAAAAAGCTAAAGAGCAGGCATAATTATGAAGTTTAACAAAAAATATAGGCATCCTTAAAAACACTGAAACTAAACAATTTCAATAATATGATCTTTCGGAAATAATACAGTGAAATCAGAACCAATACCGAACGTACTATCTACTTTAATTGTTCCTCCATGTTTTTCTATAAATTCTTTGCATAAAATCAAACCCAGTCCGGTTCCATTTTCATTAGCAGTACCAACACAAGTAAACTTATTATCTATTTTAAACAGTTTCTCCAGATTTTCAGGTTTAATACCTACCCCACTATCTTTAATACTCAATTCAATATGATTAGGATCTTCATTGACGCTAACAACTACCATTCCATTAAGGGGTGTAAACTTAATTGCATTGGTTAAAAGATTTCGGACAATAGTATTAATCATATTTTTATCCGCTTGAATAAAGATATCTGGAACAGGTTTTACCACAATCTGAATTCCTTTTTGAGAAGCCTGACTAATAACAAGATTCACATTTTCGAGAATAATATCAACCAAATTAATAGCAGATGGAGTAAATGAGAGCCCACCTAACTGCGATCGTGTCCAGACTAAAAGATTATCGAGCAGTTCCAAGGTATGTTTAGCGGACTGATCAATGATAGAGATAAAACGACGTACTTTTTCATGATCATAATCATCTAAATTATTCACTAATAAATCTGAAAAACCCATGATTGAATTAAACGGATTCTTAAGATCGTGAGCAATTATTGAGAGGAATTGATCTTTCATTGTATTAGCCTCTTTCAGCTGATCAGAATATTCACTTAGTCTTTTCTCTCGTTCAACCTCCTCATTTATATTCAAATAGGCTACAATAACACCATCCTTATCAGGTAATGGAGCAGCCGTTACATTAAGCCACGTCTTATTTTCTTCCTCATCAATAATACCTAGTTCAACATTTTCAATACGCTTCATTTGCTTAAGCGCCATCATACCAGGGACTTCTTCCGAAGGCATGGCAGATCCATCACGACGAATTATTTTCCATCTAGAATCATCCAATGTTCTTGTACTTTGATCTTTAACCGAAAGTTTTAACAATCTTTCGGCCTCTTTATTCCCTGATAAAATGTTACCTTTCAAATCTGAAATGGTTATTCCAACAGGCAGAAATTCAAACAACTGTCTATATTTATCTTCACTTTTTTGAAGCGAAATTTCCATTAGTTTTCGATCGGTGATATCAGAAAATATAGTTGCAAAATGACCAGCTTTGGGTTGATAGGCATAGACTTGATAATATTTATTTAATGATTCTTCATAATTTTCAAATTCGATGGGGGTACCTGTAAGAGCAACCAAACCACATCTTTCTATCCAAGAATATTCAATTTGAGGCATAATCTCGAGGACTCGTTTTCCTATTATATCATTCCGACTATACCCGGTCAGCTTTTCAAAAGCAGGATTAATTTCAATAAATCGATAGTCGATCGGAATACCCTTATCATCTGTTATCATTTCATGAACGGCAAAGCCACTTGGCATATTTCGAAAAAGTTGTTGGAACTCCTCTCTACTCTCTGTTGAGCGAGTTTGCGTTTCACGGCAACGGGTATTTTCTATTACAATCGAAATACTGTGTGTAAAACAACCCATTGGGTCGTAGAGTGCAATTGAATTTATGACTACAGGTAATATTTGTTGATTTTTTTTAATCAAATCAAGCTCCAGATGATTAGCAAATCCCTGTATTTTAAATTTCGGGAAGTTATAAGTAAAAACAACGCGGCTTTCCGGTGATAATATATCCAGGATATTTAGTTTATCTACAATCTCTTCACGCGTATATCCTAAAAGATCTAGTTCATTCTGATTAATATTGACAATTAGGCCATCTTTATTTAATGAATGAAAATTAATAGGAGCCTTTGAACTCAAATCATGAAGTTTAATTATCGCTTCGAGTTCCCTTACTCTCAATTCCAATACATCACAAGATGATTCTTCCTGCATGGCTATTAATCTCAAAAATAAACACATTTATTCCTTTCCCCAAAAGAATAACATACTAAATTACAACAATTTTAGCTAAATTTTACATTCCAGGGTGATTTTCTTTTGGTCATTAAAAGATTAAGGTGTACATAAAAAAAGAGGTTGCCTCTGCGAATAAAGCAACCTCAATTGAAACTTCCCAATTTGGCAACTAGAAAAGTATTATTCGTATTTTAATGATTCAACAGGATTTGATGTAGCTGTTTTGTAGATCCTTCTTCCGATGGCTAAAAGTGAGATAAGCATCAATATTAAAGAAGCCAATACAAAAAACCAGGGACTAATAGTTGTTCTGAAAGCATATCCCTTTAGCCATTCACTCATAATGTACCACGATAATGGTGTCGCTATGACGATCGCTAAGGCTATCAGCACAATAAATTCTTTAGCCAGTAACATAAACAAGTCGTAAACAGAAGCACCATTTACCTTTCGGATGCCCATCTCCTTCGTACGGCTATTTGCAGTATAAAGTGCAAGCGCCCATAAACCAATAGAGGCAATAATAATGGCGATGAGTGAAAAAATACCGAAAATATATCCAAAGTTTCGATCTTCTTTATATTGGCGATCAAAAAATTCATTCAAGAAAAAAGAGTCGAAAGTAGATTCGGGAAAGTATCCTTTCCATAGTCGTTCAACAGCTTCGGTATGTGATTGAATATCCGCACTATTCATTTTAATAGAGATATATTTCAGTTTCAACCAAGAGACCCGATTGTACAAGATAAACATGATGGGTGTATAATTACGCTGTAAGGATTGATGGTGGAAATTCTTTACCACGCCAATAATCTCTACCGGTACTGACTCCCCTTCAATCATCACCAGACCGCCCAAAGCTTCTTTTGCTGATTTAAAGTTTAATAATTTAGCCGCTTCTTCATTGATAACCAACTTTTCTCTATCCCCGCCATATGCTTCATTAAACGAACGACCTTCAATAACTTTTAATCCATATGCCGATAAATAATCATAATCAACGGGCAACATCTCATATAAGCGATTTTGCAACTCAGTATCATCCTGACGATGATTCGATGCCCAGGCATCAATACTAACCCCGGGAACAGATCCAGAAATAGTTGCATCTTTAACCCAACTATACTGATAAAGAGCCTTCTTAAAAGAGAGTACTTTCTCAGTTAGCTTTTCAGAAAAAACAGGATATCGTAATACCAAGGTCTGATCTACATTTACACCAAGGTCTTGCGATTTCATAAACCTGAGCTGTGCATTCACGACAAGCGTACCACAGATCAGAATAAATGAGGCAGAGAACTGAAATACAACCAAAATCTTTCTGATCAAACCTGCCCCATTTGAATGGATATACTTTCCCTTTAAAATAGAGGTTGGGGTGATAGATGATAATACAAAAGCAGGATAGAAACCCGATAGCACCACGCCTACCAGAAAAACCAACACCAAAATGATCCAGAAATAACTGGTGAACCATACCGAGAACGAAAGAAACTTTCCGGTTAAGTGATTAAATTCCGGTATGAAAAGAGAAAGTAAAAAGAAGGATAGCACTAGTGCTATCATATTAATGATAAACGACTCAAATAGAAATTGAACAATCAATTGTTTCTTTTCGGCACCTGAGATCTTTCGAATACCTACCTCCTTTGCACGCTCCATCGAACGGGCGATGGTAAGATTAACATAATTGATCCATGCAATAATGAGAATAGCTATCGCAATAATAATCAATGCAATTACAGCTTTACGGTTTCCTTTTGTTTCTCGTTCGTACGACTTTTGTGGATTGAGGTGAATATCTTTAAGTGGCACCAACGATACACCCCAGATCTTATTTTTTAATGCAGGCTGTGTTTTATATTTCTCTGCCATTGCCGGGAATCTGCTTTCTATTGAACTTGTGCTAATCCCTGGCGATAGCTGAACATATGTATATGTTTCATGAAGATACCAAAACTCCTTAATCCATTGAGGAAGTGTAGAAAATGAAATAAAGAACTCACACTGAAAGTGTGAATTCTGAGGTAGATCTTTTAAAACACCTGTAACTTCGCAGTTGTCGGTATGCTCAGTAGTAGAAAACGACATCATCTTTCCAATCGGATTCTGATCCCCAAAATAACGATGGGCAGCTGTTTCTGTAAGTACTACAGAGTTAGGACGTTCTAATGCCGTTCTTTGATCACCCGAAAGTAATTCAAATGAGAAAATACGGAAGAAAGAGGGCTCGGTGTAGCAAACAGTATTTTCACGAAACTTTATATTTTCAAATTTAACTACCTGATTTACCTGATGGAGTGCAATTCTAACATAATCTTTGATACCGGGAATATTTGCTTTCATGGCAGGTCCATATCCAAAGGAGGCTGTGGGCCAATCATCAGTAAGTACTTTCCCTTCATGAAAATTACTCTCAACACGATAAATCTGATCTACATTCTTGTGAAATTTATCATAGCTAAATTCATTGGCTACATAGTTCAGAATAAGCAACGCCACAGAAATACCAATAGCTAACCCACTGATATTAATGAGCGAAAGCGTAACGTTTTTCTTAAGATTACGCAGTGCGATTAAAAGGTAATTATAAAGCATATTCGGCTTCTTCTCTTTTAAAATTTTCAGTTACAATCTGTCCATCAAATAGATTGATGATGCGATGAGAAAATCCAGCATCATGCTGAGAGTGTGTTACCATGATTATGGTAGTACCTTCCTGATTCAATTCGGTCAGAAGCTTCATCACTTCCAGTCCGTTTTTAGAATCAAGATTACCGGTAGGCTCATCAGCAAGAATGAGTTTGGGATTGGCTACAACTGCTCGTGATATAGCTACACGTTGCTGTTGCCCTCCTGAGAGTTGTTGTGGGAAATGCTTTGCACGGTGACCAATTTTCATACGTTCAAGAACTTCTGTAACCATTCTTTTGCGTTCTTCTGCTTTATATTTCATATAAATCAACGGCAATTCAACATTCTCAAATACATTTAATTCGTCTATCAGATTAAAGCTTTGAAATACAAACCCAATATTCCCTTTACGAAGCTGTGTCCGTTGTCCTTCACGAAGGCTGCCTACTTCTTTTCCATCAAAATAATATTCTCCATGGGTGGGATTGTCAAGCAACCCGATAATGTTTAATAATGTTGATTTTCCACAGCCCGAAGGGCCCATAACCGCTACAAATTCACCAGCTTTAATAGCCAGATCTACGCAGTTTAATGCTGCTGTTTCAATCTCTTCTGTACGAAAGGTCTTCGTTAAACAATCAATTTTTATCATGGTCGTTCATTTATTTATAAGATCTGCTTTATATCTCAATTCTGCTTTTTATAAATTTTATTTCAACATAAGTTTGTCATTGTTGCCAAGGGTCTCATAACCAGAAGTGATAACCTGATCGCCTGGTCGTAACCCTTCAAGCACTTCATAGTATTGCGGATTCTGGCCTCCAATTTTGATATTTCGTTTTGTTGCCACTTTACCGCTTTTATCCAGCACATAGACCCACTGTCCACCAGTACTCTGATAAAACCCTCCTCGTGGGATCAATATGGCTTTGGCTGGCTCGCCAAGTTGAAGGTTTATATGGTAAGTTTGTCCGGTTCTGACATTATCAGGCATGCCACCCGAAAATATCAGATCTATTTTAAACTGGCCCTCCCTAACCTCCGGAAATACTTTTTTAACCTTTAGATTGAATTTCTTTTCCTGTCGTTCTAGGGTACCTGCCAGATTTGTAGAAACCCTATCGATATAATGTTCATCAATTAATGCCTGCACCTTAAAGTTGGTTAAAACATTAATCTGCCCTATCCGATTACCCATTCCTATCTGCTGACCTATTTCGGCATTCAACATTCCCAACTGTCCATCGACCGGGGCTCTGACATTCAAGTTATCTAGACGCTCCTGTACAAGTGCTAATGTCTTTCTCATTTTCACCATATCGGCTTCGAGTTGAACTACATCTTTGGTTTTGATCAATGAATCGTTCTTTGATTTCTGCTTATTAATTAAAATCAACTCCCTTTCGTATTGAAAATCTTCCTCCGCTTGCGTAAAATCTTCTTTAGAAATCAAACCACTTTGATAAAGTTTCTTGTTTTGCTCGTATCTTCTTTTAGCCTTTGTTAAACGATATTGATTCTCCAACAAACTTCTTTTGGTTTCAATTCTATCGACTTCAAAACTGATACGGGCTGTCCGGAGGTAATTCTCTTTCTCTGCCAGACTGGTTTCGCTAATCAGAATATTTTGGTATAATTCGCGATTCTCAAGTTTTAAAATCACATCCCCTTTCTTCACCATTTCACCTTCTTCAATAAACCGATTCACAACACGCCCTCCCTCCAGAGCATCAAGATAAATTGTCGTGATAGGCTCAACCCGCCCAATTACACGAATATAATCATCAAACTGCCCCTCGGTAACAGTTTCTACAGTGATCTTATCTTTCTCTACATTGAGCGACGATGAGTGATCCTGAAAGACCAGAAAATAGATAATGAATAATAAAAGAAGTCCTCCTACAATATATGGAATCTGTTTTTTTGTTAATCCCTTTTTCTTTTCAATAATTTTATCCATTCCTTTACAATAATTAGTCGTAAAATATGCTGAAGCAAATAATGATTTTAGTAACTCAGTTTTAATGAGTATACGCTCGACACTACCAATATAATGCCATAACTATTAATCCATTGTATTAGTGCATATTCACTTTCTTAAAAACAATACGAATGTCAAAACTTTTGACAAAAAATTGTCCATTATTTTGACACTTTGTTGCATTACCTAATTTGCAATTATATCTTTGAGGGCAATATAGTAAACCCTATGCCTAAAGGAAAAATATTAATTGTAGACGATAATAAGAGTGTGCTAAGCGCTCTCGAATTATTATTATTTCCAGCGTTTGGAGAGATCCGAACTGTCAGTACACCAAATCGGATGCAGGGATATCTGGAGGAAGGAGATGTCGACTTGGTGGTGTTAGATATGAATTTTTCTGCCGGTGTAAATACCGGTAATGAAGGTTTATATTGGCTAAAGAAAATAATGGAATTCGATCCGGAACTACCGGTTGTAATGATTACGGCTTATGGTGATGTAGAATTAGCAGTAAAAGCTTTGAAAGAAGGTGCAACAGACTTTGTGTTGAAACCATGGGATAACCAGAAAATGCTGGCTACTTTAAAATCGGCTTATCAACTTCGACAATCGCGATTAGAAGTAAGTCGTTTAAAGCAAAAAGAAAGAGCATTAAAGAAGGAGATTAACCGTGATTTCCAGCCAATGATTGGTACTTCGCATAGTATGATGCAGATGCAGAAAATGATAGCGAAAGTGGCAAAAACAGAAGCTAATGTTTTAATTACAGGCGAGAATGGGACAGGAAAAGAGTTAGTAGCCCGCGAAATCCATCGGCTTTCGGGCCGTAAAGAAGAAGTAATGGTCAGTGTTGATATGGGGGCTGTGAGCGAAACACTCTTTGAGAGTGAGTTATTCGGACATGTAAAAGGCGCTTATACAGATGCACGTGAAGACAGGATTGGCAAGATTGAAACCGCGCATAACGGCACCCTGTTTTTAGACGAGATCGGCAATTTCACACTATCATTGCAAGCTAAGATGCTTACGGTTCTTCAAAACAGACAAATCATACCACTTGGTTCGAATTTACCAGTCGATGTTAATATCCGTCTTATTTGTGCTACCAACCGCGATCTGTCGCATATGATTGACGAAGGAACCTTTCGCGAAGATCTCCTATATCGCATCAACACAATCCACATTGAAGTTCCACCTTTGCGAGAGAGAGGAAAAGATATCATCTTGCTTTCTGAGTTTTTTTTAAAAAGATATTCGGATAAATATGGCAAAGAAAATCTTCGCATTAATAGCCAGACTCAAGAGAAGCTTCTGAACTATCGTTGGCCGGGTAATGTTCGCGAACTCCAGCACGCTATAGAGAAAGCTGTTATTTTAAGTGATGGGAATGTATTAAAACCCGAAAGTTTCTTCTTTAAACCAATCATAGCTTCATCCATTGATCAAAATCTAACTGTTGAAGAGATGGAAAAAAGAATGATTAGTGGTGTGATGAAAAAAGCCAATGGTAACATGTCGATTGCAGCTCAACGGCTAGGATTCTCCAGACAAACACTCTATAATAAAATCAAGAAATACGGAATATGACATCGATTTGTTTAACAGTATAGTGATTCATCGAATATCTAAGCCTTTACAACTCTTTTAATATAAACAGAATGATAAGTAGTAATATATACAAAAACATCATTTTCAGAGTATCAATGATAGTGCTTACTGCACTATCTGCAGCATGGGCTGCCGAAACGGTCCATCAATGGATCCTCTTTGGTGCACTGATGCTTTTGTTGTGTTGGGAAGGTTATATGCTGGCACATTCTTTAAATGAAGTAAATCGCAAAATTGCCTTCTTCTTCGATGCTATCCGAAATGAAGATACTACACTGACCTTTCCTGAGACAGGTAATCGTTCAATGAATGAGTTAAGTTTAAGCATGAACCGACTTAACATGATCATTAGAGATACTAAAAAGCAAATCAGACAACAGGAACAATATTATCAAACCATCCTTGAACATGCATCAACCGGATTACTATCATTTGATGAACGTGGGAATATATTACTAACGAACTCTGCAGCACGACATCTTTTAAATTGTGAGCCCCTCACCCATATTACCCAACTTGAAAGGGTAGAAAAAGGACTTTCAACAATTTTCGAACAGATGCATCATGTCGATAATAAACTAATCAATATCAGTAATGAGTGGGGAAGTTTACAGCTGCTATTAAGGTCAACTTCAATGATGCTTAAAAACAAGAAAATTGTTTTGCTCTCTATTCAGGATATTCGCAACGAATTAGATGAAAAAGAGACAGCATCATGGATTAAACTAACCCGTGTACTAACACACGAGATAATGAACTCAATCGCGCCCATCACTTCACTATCTGAAACATTAGCCGGTTATTATATTGGTGAAGATGGCCCACGTACACCTGAAGAGATGGACAAACAGACCATTACAAATACCATTAAGGGGCTGACTGTAATACAAGAACGCGGAAAAGGATTGGTTAATTTTGTAGATGCATACCGTAAATTAACGCATCTACCCAAACCTGATTGCAAGATGGTAAACTTAAATGATTTTCTTGAAAAAGTAAAACTCTTGCTCTCGGCTGAACCTAATTTCTATCGCGTTGAATTCAGCATTACACCTGTAGAAGACTCTATTATACTGTTTATTGATGAGAATCTTTTTTCTCAAGTGATTATAAATCTTGTACGGAATTCATTTCAGGCATTAAATGGACGAAAGGACGGTGTGATAAAAATAATGGCATCAAAAAACACAAATGGAACGACAACCATTAATGTTATTGATAATGGTCCAGGTATACCTACAGAAATATTAGATGAAATTTTCGTCCCTTTCTTCACCACCCGCGAAAATGGAAGTGGTATTGGATTAAGTCTTTCCCGACAGATTATTCGTTTGCATAGAGGAAATCTAAAAGTGATTTCCCGTCAGGATATTGAAACAATATTCAGTATTGAGATCTAATTTCGCAAGATTAAACCGATCTTACGTTGCAATGCTTTGAGTATCTTCAATACTGTGCCATCTTCAAAGTTACTCACCATAAATCCTTCATCAAACTCATCGGCCCGAACAATCAAAATCAATAGTTGACAAAGTATAACGACTCTGAGTTTTTCATAATCCTGATCCTCATTGCATAAAATATCATCACCATCCTCCCACTCTACCCAATTCCAACCGGGTACCAGATCAAGACTGATGACCACTTCAGCAAATACACTTACAATCTCCGCCGGTTCGAAGTAGGGTAATTTAACGGTTCCATCTTCAAGCATCTCTCCACCAACCATCTCTCCAAACTGTTCTGTAGCCTCAATCTCAGGGATAAGCTCAAATAAAGGTGCCCATTCCAATTGATTTAGCACTCTAATCTTCTGATTATTTTCTCCTGATTGCGCCATAGATATTTTTGTTCTTTTTCCGGATTGAATTTTGCTTCTGAGTAAAATATTGGTTCAAAAGTACAATATAATCGTGAGTTTTTGAATTGTAAAAAACAAGTTAATCTAAATTTGGTTTTAATTTAACACTAAATGCAAACCTTTATTCGTAACTTTACAAAAACCGATACGCTATGAATCCAAGTCAATTAATCACAGAAGAAATCAGCCTATATGATTTTAACACAACTGTTGAAATGCTTGTGATAGAGGCTGATCATAAAGGGTGGAAAGTTCCAATGGTACACGATCTGCAACACACGCTGGCTAAAGCCGGTAAGACAGTTGCACCTGTAACGGTAATAGAAATATGTAAACCAACCTTCTCCGGAAAAATACTAGAATTGAATAACGAGCGAATGATCTCTGTCATGATGCCATGTCGAATTTCTGTTTACGAAAAAGAAGATGGGAAAACATATATCAGTCTGTTAAATTCAGGGAACTTAACAGAAGGAATGCCTGAAACCGTAATAAATGTAATGACTTCCGCTGCAAATGAAACATTTGAAATTGTTAAATCAGTAATACTATAATATGAGTGAATTTGATCAGAAAGCAACAAACTGGGACAAAGACCAAATCCATATTCAACGTTCGGAAGCTATTGCCAAGGAGTTAATAAAGACGATTCCGCTTAATGCCACCATGAATGCATTAGAATTTGGAGCAGGTACCGGATTATTGAGTTTCATCCTAAAAGACAAACTTTCCGAAATCATTATGGTGGATAACTCGAAAGAGATGATTCGGGTTGCGCAAGAAAAGATTGAGAAAGAGAATTGTCATAACATGAAAGCGTTATGCATAGACCTTGAAAAAGAGCCTTTTGAAAACCAATTCGATCTGATTTACAACCAAATGGTTTTTCATCATGTTGAGAATATAGAAATCATTGTTAAGAAGTTTCACAACCTGCTAAAGCCTGGTGGCTATTTAGCAATTGCTGATTTGTATCCAGAAGATGGTTCTTTTCATGGCAATAACTTTACCGGACATAAGGGTTTTGATGTTGACCAACTGGCAAATCTGATAGAAAACCAAAACTTTACCAATATTCAGCATAAAGAGTGTTTTGTCATTCACCGTGTTAATGAAAATATGGAGACAACTGCTTACCCCATCTTTTTATTGACTGCTATTAGAAAATAGTGACTTCGGTATTCAAACTGAAGAACCGGCTAAAACGCCATCCCATCATTTCCACCATTTGGAAGAAATCTCCGTTTTATTTGCTAATGTCAATAAGCAGATCTCTGCCAAGAGGCAGGATAATGGAACGTTATCTGATCACCCCATTCCGAAATGATAAATACTGCTTCATAACTTTTCTTTTGACGATTACATTCAGATTAAAAAAACGAACCTTTTCTCAATATCCCGGACTGATCAGAAAAGAAAGGGTTTTAATGAATGTGGCCCCCCATCTTAGGTATGACCACTGACAATTACAAAATTTCATTTTAGACACTATAACTTTTCCAATATATCAGGAATAAGTCAATAGTTTTTACAATCTTTGCATTACAATTATTCTCTTAATCGAACAACACAATCTCTATTTATTCTTCTATGGATCACCACAAAATCGACTTCTACAAACAACGAATAGATACTTTTACCGCCTCCAGGAATACCCTGAACAGACAGATTCAATTATTGAGCTGGTCACGACTCTTTGTTTTTATCGTAGGTTGTTTTTCATTTTATAAATTTCTAACCACCTATCAGAATCTCAATCTGTTCATTACCTTAGGTGCGCTTCTTGTATTTCTGCTTTTACTATTTGTAAACTACAAACTCGCCAGTCAACGTGATACCATCCTTAACCTGATTAAAATTAATGAGAATGAAATAGCGATTCTGGAACAGAAAGCCTCTTTTTTTGATGCAGGAACAGACTATCTGGATGACGATAATTATTTGGCCGATCTTGACATCTTTGGAAACCGCTCTCTTTTTCATCGACTAAACAGAACCACTACAAAAATAGGGAGAGAACGATTAGCCTCTCTACTTATTCATCCCCTAAATGATATTGAAGAAATTAAGCAACAACAAGCAGCAATAGCAGAACTTGCAGAAAAGACTTCGTTACGCCATCTTTTTACAGCCATTGGATTAAAAACAGAAAGCCAAAAACCCGATTATAGGGCTATTATGCAATGGCTTCAATCACCCGATTACTTTACAACTTCCCGATTAATCACTTTCTTAAGATATCTTGTTCCTTCTTTGATTCTGGGTGCTATTATAAATGGAATCATTACCGGTAACTATACCTTTATCAACTATGCTATTGTTATAAACTTTATTATAGCCGGATCCTTTGTTAAACCGATTAATGCAATTCATAAGAACCTTTCAAAGAACCTAAAACACTTTTCCGAATTTTCTGAAATGCTACTTCAACTTGAAAACGAGAAGTTTGCTTCACCAAAGATGAGACAGATTAATGAGGTAGCCCGTGCTGCACGAAAAGAATTTAAAAGTTTAGCCCATTTAGGAAACAGCTTCGACCAACGAAACAATCTACTTGTATATATATTACTGAATACAACGATCCTTATAGATGTTCGTTTAGCCTATAAATTTGAGAGATGGAAACAGATAAACAGTAAAAATCTTCCTATTTGGCTTGACACAATTGCAGAAATAGAGATGCTTTCATCTTTAGCCACTTTTCGCTTTAATTACCCTTCAACCATATTTCCAAAGGTAATATCCGGTAAACCATTTATAAAGGCTGTTGCATTAGCGCATCCTTTAATTCCATCCAACGAATGTGTGGATAACGATCTTACCATTGGAGAGCAGCAAAGGTTATTTATCGTAACCGGATCTAATATGTCAGGAAAAAGTACATTTTTAAGGACCATTGGTGTTAATGTACTTCTGGCACGGTGTGGAGCGCCTGTATTTGCTAAAGAATTTAGTTGTAGTATTTTGAATATCCATACTTCTTTACGTCAAACAGACTCTCTGCTCGATCATGTTTCATTGTTTTTTTCTGAATTAAGAAAACTTAAATTAATTCTGGAGAGACTTGAAGAAGATCCGAATGCCTTGGTTTTATTGGACGAAGTATTACGAGGAACTAACTCTGATGATAAATTACATGGTAGTCGCCAACTGGTAAAAAAGTTTGTAGAGACCGGCTGTCTCACAATTCTGGCTACGCATGACATTGCCCTTTCAGAGATGAGCCAACTTTACGCAGAGACTATCAGCAATTATTGTTTCGAAAGTTCGTTGGATAATAACGAACTTACCTTTGACTATAAACTAAAAGAGGGTGTATCAAAAAACAGAAATGCCACCTTCCTGATGAAGAAAATGGGTATTATTGAGTAACCTGAATGTAAAAAAATAATATAATATAAACATCTTAATTATCAGTCATATGTTTCAAAAGACAACCTATCAACAACGTAGGAATCGTTTAAAAAGCCAGGTTAGATCGGGAATCATTCTTTTATTAGGAAACGATGAAAGTCCCATGAATTATCCGGATAACACATATCATTTCAGACAAGATAGTTCATTTATCTATTTCTTCGGAATAGATTTTCCAGGTTTAATAGGTATTATTGATATTGATAACGGAACAGAAACGATTTACGGGAATGACTATACAATAGATGATATCGTATGGATGGGATCACAACCTACCATCAGGGAGCGTGCTATGCTTTCTGGTGTCGAAAATACCGGCACTATTGCTCAGGCTGAAGCTTCGATAAAAAAAGCCCAGGCACAAAACAGAACAATTCATTTTCTTCCACCTTATCACGGAGAACACAAACTATTACTACTAGATTGGTGTGCTGTTAATCCCAAAGAAGCGCATCAGAAAGCATCATTGGTGCTGATAAAAGCTATTGTTGAACAACGAAACAAAAAGACTGCAGAAGAGCTTGCAGAAATTGATAAGGCTACCATCTTAACAGCCGATATGCACTTAATGGGAATGCGCACTGCACGTCCGGGGATGACTGAAGCAGAGGTTATGGCAGCAGTAAACCAGGTAGCATTATCAGCAGGAGGCAACCTTTCCTTTCCAATTATTGCAACCATAAACGGACAAACACTCCATAACCATTATTATGGAAACAAACTTAATGAAGGGAGGATGTTTCTATTGGATGCAGGAGCTGAGATTGCATCATATTATGCAGGAGATTTATCAAGTACATTTCCGGTAGGACCTAAATTTACTCCAGTTCAAAGAGAAATCTACACACTATCTCTTCTCGCTCACGAACATGCCGTTTCACGACTAAAGCCGGGTGTTAACTTTAAAGACATCCACCTTTCTGCATGTAAGGTGATTGCAGAAGGAATGAAAGAGTTGGGATTTATGAAAGGAAACAGTGACGATGCTGTACAGCAAGGAGCGCATGCTATGTTCTTCCCTTGTGGTTTAGGACATATGATGGGGCTTGACATCCATGATATGGAAGGATTAGGAGAAGTTTATGTGGGTTACGACGGACAACCTAAGAGCACCCTCTTCGGTTTAAAATCATTACGATTAGCCCGCATACTGGAACCAGGCTTCGTCTTTACAATAGAACCCGGTATCTACTTTATCCCCGAACTCATTGATAAGTGGCGTGGTGAAAAGAAATTCACTGAATTCTTGAACTATGATAAGATTGAGACCTACAAAGACTTTGGTGGATGTAGAAACGAAGAGAATTATTTAATAACAGAAACAGGAGCTAAACTATTGGGGAAACCATTACCCAAGACTGCCGATGCTGTTGAAATGGAACGCCAACAAGCTTTCTAAGAATATCTAAACATTATTGACAATCAATAAATAACCCGATTTTAGATAGTAAAATCGGGTTATTTATTATCTTATATGGCATGTTTCTTGTTTCAAATACGATAAAGTTTTAAGAAATAATCAATAGATACTAATGGCGCTGTTTCTTCGAACTTTCATATTGTTCATACTGATAAAAGTAAAAAAAGAACACCACCGATATGATGAAGAATTTCCTTGTCTCAGCACTATTTTTTTTAGTCAGCATCAGCTCTTTTGCTCAAAGAACCATTATTGACCCGGTTCTGGAGCATAAACTTTTCAGACCATACGAAAACTACTTCGATAAAGATCGAGAATGGATTTATACCCATCTTAATAAATCATCATATATCCAGGGTGATGATATCTGGTTTACTTCTTATGTTTTAAATCCCGCCAATAAGAATCTCAATTTTGTTACTTCAAAACTTTATGTTGAGCTATGGTCACCCGACAGAAAACTGGTTAGTCGAAAAATTCTATCCGTAAATACCGGAACTACTAACAACTATATCCATCTTGCTGATTCTCTCATACCGGGAACGTATGTTTTTAGAATCTATAGTAACTGGATGCGAAACTTCTATCAGGAGAATGATTTTAATACCTTTATAACCATACTGGGTCATAATAAAGTTCTCGATAACGGACTCGTCGTAAACCGTAATAATCTATCGATAGAGATACCTACTCAAAAAAATAACAATAAGGGGCTGCTTACAAAACCCGATTATGACATTCAGTTTCTACCTGAAAGTGGTCATTTTCTGGAAGGAATAGATAATCTGTTTGGGGTTAAAGCAACCGATTCTACTGGAAAAGGAATAATGGTAAGAGGGGAAGTAAAAGATAACGAGAATCAGGAAATCATATCTTTTACAACAAATAAATTAGGTACGGGGAATTTCATTATTCCAAAGGCGATTAATCAACCGTACAAAGTAAAAATAATTTTCCCTGATAGCACTACCCGCAATTTCGAACTTCCGAAAGCCGAATCCAAAGGAATAATCATCCGTGTAAACCCCTACCTATCTGATGTTGTATGGTTTAAAGCAGAGACGAATGAGGCAACGTTACAACAAAATAAATCTTTTTATATTATGCTCCATGCCAATGGAGCTATATTTAGCAACTACTGTATTAACTTTTCAGATAAAACAGCTATTGAATTCAGTATAAACAAAAAAGATTTAGGAAGTGGTATCGTATATGCAACCATTTTTAATAAAAATTTAATCCCGGTATCCGAACGTATTTTTTATAATCCAGATACAACACATAGGGGGAAATTAATATTCAATGCCGAATCATTAACGAACGATTCCGTTAAATTAAAAGTCGTTGTTACCGACTCACTCCATAAATCAGAGTTTAGTAAATTGAGCATCTCAATTCTACCTGATGAAACTATTTTGAATCATTTTAACAATAGCCTCTATGCCGAATCTATCTTTCGGCCTGCACTTAAAGGAAATATCGAAAACCCAAACTACTATTTCGAACGAAACGATTTCGAGCATATCATTGCTATTGATAACTTACTTTTAACGCAGGGTTGGAGAAAATATGAATGGCCAACTATATTAAAGGATACCATTCATAAATTCGACTACCCTATTGAAGATGAATTTACAATTGAAGGAAGTGTTAAAAACTGGATGAAAAACAGACCCGAATTTAAAAGTAGAATCTCACTTTTCTCACCGCAAAACAATCTTTTTTTATTCCTACCGGTAGATACGCTTGGAACCTTCAAAATCAAACAAGTTTATCTTATCGATTCAACATGGGTTATTGCTTCAGCGGCAAGTAATAAAGGAAAAAACTGGAATAGGGTGTTACAAATGTCCATTCCAGAATCCTTTCTCGGCATTCCAGAACAAGTACCATCATACACAAGTACAGATAAAACGGTTGAGCGAATATATGATGCGCCCAAACTCACTAAAGGAGTAATCAGATTAAAGGAGGTTGTTATCAACGCAACGAAAAAGAAGCCCTTCGAAAATAATATATATATAGGAATGAATAGTCATACACTAGAAATAACGAAAGACAATTACAATCAATTTCCAAACCTGCAAATACTACTACAATCCCAATTTAATGTTATAGTCGAACGAATCAATAGTGGTGGATATCATTTCAATATGGGAAGAGGAGTTAAGTCTCTAAGATCTCAAGGTGAGCCTCTCCTGATGATTGATGGGATGAAGATTTCTGATCCTAGCGTAATTGTAGATTTCCCAATCGATCAAATTGAAGCTGTAGCAGTTGAAAAGGATGGTTTTGGAGGAGGTATGATGGCTGGAAATGGGACAATTGCCATTAAAACACGCACTACTTCACTATTTAATACGAATATTGATGCTACGAACTTAAGCCGAATCATTATAAAAGGATACGCTCCGCCAACAAAATATTTTGAGCCAAAGTATATCATTCAACCGGGAACAACAGATTACAATAAATATGCGGCTATCTTTTGGAATCCTAATCTGTTAATAGACTCAACAAGAAACGCTTCTTTTAATTTCGTAGTACCTAAAGAGATAAAATCTGTCACCATTCGTGCTGAAGGTATCTCAACTAAAGGACTGATATTTCTGCATGAACAAAAAATAAATCTCCCGGGAAGATATTAAGGAAAAAGAATAGATCCGTCACATCGACCACTTGGGAGAAATATTTTTCAAATTATTTATCTCTAACAGATTTCTCCCAAATGGTCAATATAACAGGATCTTTTAGTCAACGTTACAGAAGATATACACTTCGCCTACTGTTTCCGCATAGTCGTAAAAGATGCTTGTATCGTTTAACGTTGCTATGTATGCCAGTAAATTTATTTTGTTATAATTTCAATAGTAGCGCTCGCTAATCCTTCACCCGTTGCGGTTAAAACAATAGTTCCTGATTTCTCTGTCGATTTGATTACGGCTAAAGCAAGACCATGAAATGCCTTTCTATTGCTTGCTTTAAATGATTCCATACTGACAGGACTGCCATTATCAACCCCTATAAGATTTCCTGAACCCTTCACATTAAAGTTAATCAGGTTTTCAGCATTAGGAACAACTACACCATCTTTATCAACAACTTTCACTGTGACAAAGGAGAGATCTTTACCATCCGATTTAATTTTACTTCTATCGGCTAACAAAACGATTTGAGCAGGAACACCTGCAGTCTTCACTTCTTCTACCAGTACCTGGGCACCAGAAGTACGCGAAATAGCCTTTAACACGCCTGGCGTAAAGGGTACCTTCCATGAAAGGTGTACATCATCCCCTACTTTTTTCTTCACTCCTAATGACTTACCATTTAGGAAAAGTTCAACCTCATCAGAATTAGCATAAACCCATACATCGACTAGCTTTCCAGGGGTCCAGTTCCAATGTGGAAAAACATGTAAAACCGGTTTATTCGTCCATTCACTTTGATACATGTAGAAAGCATCTTTTGGAAAGCCACATAAATCTAATATTCCGAAATACGAACTTCGTGCAGGCCATCCATAAGGTGTAGGCTCGCCCAGATAATCAAAACCTGTCCAGACAAACATTCCGGAGAGATAATCGTGCTTCTTGATGAGTTTCCAGGTTTCCTCATGTGTAGAGCCCCAAGGAGCAGAACAATTATCAAATGCAGAACATGACAAGTCGCTATTCATTGGAACATTTTCTTTAGGCCAGCGACGAATACTATCAGCAGGAAAATCATAACTTCCCCGTGTGGCAAGAGCTGAACTCGTTTCAGTACCTATAAACTTCTGATTTGGAAAATCTTTTAAGAACTGTTCATACATGTACTGATGATAATTATAGCCAACCAGATCAAGTGCTCCTGATTTGATGATAAAGTTACCTGGCATAGGATGGTCGCAAGCAGCAGTTACCGGACGTGTTTTATCCAAGCTACGAACAATATTTGCCAGCTCCTGAGCAATGGCAGTCCCGGTCGAATCTCTCTGTTCGGGTATCTCATTACCTATACTCCAGATAAATACACTTGGATGGTTACGGTCTCTAACAATCAAATCGGTCAGATCACGTTCGTGCCATTCATTCCAATAAAGATGATAATCAAACTCGTTTTTAGGCATCTTCCACATGTCAAATGCTTCATCCATAATGATAAAACCCATTTTATCAGCCAGATCAAGCAGTTCGGGTGCCGGAGGATTATGTGATGTACGGATACCATTACAACCCATGTCTTTCAGCAACTCAAGTTGACGCTCTAATGCACGATAGTTTATGGCAGAGCCTAAACAGCCCAGATCGTGATGATCACATACTCCCTTTATCTTAACAGGTATACCATTTAATAGGAAACCTCTTAACCGATCAAATTGAAAAGAGCGAATCCCCATTGTGGTTTCATAGTTATCTGTCAACTTCCCATTGCAATCTACTTCAGAAACAACTTTATATAAAACAGGATTTGTATCCGACCACAATTCAGGATTAGTCACCTTTAAATCCTGCACCAATTCGTTTACTGAGTTCTTTGCAACTTTTGCAACAGCAGTCGTTTTAGCCAC
The DNA here is from genome assembly GCA_013390605.1 of Bacteroidota bacterium. GTDB lineage: Bacteria > Bacteroidota > Bacteroidia > Bacteroidales > Cfx3-03 > Cfx3-03. The sequence goes on from JACAUB010000001.1 coordinate 2,477,477, forward strand.
AGGTTTTCCCAACTTATTATAAATAAAAGTTGTCAATACAACCTGTTGATCTTCACTACTCCAATTTTTAATCTTTGTACAAACTTTTACTTTAGCCGATTGCGTTGATACATCAGAAGTTGTAACCTGTGTACCCCAATGATCTACTGCAACTAAATTAGTTATAACCAACCTGACATTACGATAAATACCCGAGCCCGAGTACCATCTTGAGTTTGGTTGTTGAGAGTTATCAACCTTTACTGCAATTACATTTTTTTTATCTCCATAATTCAAATAAGGAGTAAGTTCATATCTGAACGAGCTATAGCCATAAGGCCGCTTACCCAATAAATGACCATTTATCCAGACTTCACTATTTAAATAAACCCCATCAAATTCAACAGAGATCACTTTTTCTCTATCTGATTCCGGAACACTAAATGTTTTTCTATACCAACCAATTCCCCCGGGAAGTGCTCCTCCACCTGTCGTAGCAGGGTTTTTAGGATCAAATGTACCTTCTATGCTCCAATCATGAGGCAAGTCTAACAGCCTCCAGGAGGCGTCATTATAGGCTGATTGTTCTGCGCTGGCAACATCTCCCAGGTTAAAGCGCCAATCCTTACAAAAGTCATGAACTTTACGAGGAGAAATTGCGCTACATGATTGATTTGAAAGACTAATAATGATGAAAAGCAATGCCGGAATCCAACTTAATTTTTTCATGTTTTTAAATATATTGTATGTGTCAATTGTACACCTAATTTTTTTTTAAAATTACAATCTTTCCGATCAAAAAACACAATAAGAATTATTGATTTTTAAAAATAAATCCGGTGATTGAATCTGGAGAAGCCGCTTTTCTCAAAGTAGGTTCAACTATTTCACTCACCGGATTCAAATATCAGATATACTAAATGTAGTCAGTACAACAATTTCAATTATATAATACAATCAATCAGACTAGTAACATTGAAGACTAAAAATAAATAGTATCATTATGGTTTCTTATATATGAATTCTGCATTTCGATAACCTGAGAGATCAAGATACCAATCGGTTTTTGCTGCTCCATTTGTTTGGGCCCAGGTAGCAAAATAGCGATATCCATTCAATATTTGCGCTGTTTCATGGGTATAACTAAAGCTACTGCTTATATTTATAGCCCATGGAAGATTACTTTGTGTTTTATAATATCGGGCAGATGCTACATTACTATTATCATCACCGGTACCAAATAACGTAAGATCTGCAAGACTTGTAGGCGGATAATCAGGAAGGTGTACTTCTCTGCCTCTGCTTTTATCAATGATAATAAAGGGATTAAATTTCTCAAGACCAATATCTAACGTAGAGTATGTATCAGGCTTAAAAGTCATGGTGATATTCAATGTATCAGGAGTAACATAAGGTGCGCCTGGCGTTGTATTAACACCAACCCCTATACCAGGATTTGTCATTAAGTCGAACACATCATCAAAGACTATAATTGTTGTTTTAGATTGTCCGGCTTCGGTGCCGTTGCTATTTAATTTAACCACATTATGTTTGATACTAGATCCCGTGACAGTGATATCTGCATCAGGAATAGGCACAGGAAGCTGGAAACCAAACCCATTTTCAAAACCTGCTCCGGCAGCACGGATAATAAACTTTGCGACAACTTCAGAAACCTTATTTCGACTGTTAGTAACCGTTTTAAATTGATAATCAACAACCAAGTCATTAAAGTCATAATCTCCTTTTGAAGGCCAAAGGTCCTCAAAAGCAAGGCTCGCAGGGCCTTCAGATGGGAAATAATTATTGAAAGCCTTTGTAGGATCATTTGGATAATCATCATAGGTATCGATAACGCCATCTCCATCAGAATCCGGGCCAAAACTGGTATCCGTATTCCAGGTTGCATTTGTAACGGTTCCATCATAATGATGGGCTGTTTTATCATAAACCGTAGCCCCCGACCCCTCGTTAAACTGATAGTATGCATATAACCCAGTTTCATTCCCTACCAATGTTTTAGTCATATTATCAGTAATATACTGATTAGTGAGAGGCACATTCCAAATACTCACTTCGTCGATCCAGCCTTTAAAAAATTTCTGATTTCCACTATCCGACCCTATAGAAATCGCATAAGTATTAGCCCATAGGATGGATGAAAACGTAACTGAATTTCGTAAAACACCATCCACATAAAGACAAAGCAAACTGCCATCAAAAGTCATAGCCAGATGATACCATTGATTCAACTTCGGTTGATTTCCTCCCCAGTTTATAACAAGGCTTTGTGCCGTTTTTAGATATGCTGATGCCTGAAAACCTTTATAAAGATCGACCCCCAAGCCAAATCCATTCCAATCGCCTTTCTCCACAATCTTTGCAGTTTGAAAAGCAGAAAGTTTAACCCATGCTTCCATTGAAACCTGATTGGTAAACACAGTAGAAGCAGTTGATAAAGCTTTGATAGTAGTATTTGTTCCACTAAAATACATGGAATAATTACTAATAGCCAAGCTCTTAAAGCTAAGCATTGTATGATTAATAAAGTTACTCGAAGGAATAGTTACTGATTCGTTATTAATTTGAACCTCTTTTACGGTGGTTGGTAAACTCAATGATACCTGGTAACTGGATGGTGTACCCGAATAATACCCCTTAGAGAAAAGCTTACTGCCATCAGCAGAAGAGATACGTACCACACCGGGTGTTAAATTAGTAATTGAAAAACTAACGACTCTGGCAGTCTTCCAATCAAAGGTAGACGAAACATGAAGATTTTCCATATTCACCACAGAAACGGGAGGAGTATAATTATCTTTCTGGCATGAAGTTATAAATATCTGACTAAATAGCCCAATAAACATAACGAATATTAGCCTCAACTTTTTCATGTTTTGTGGTTTACACACAAGATTATCAACAATACACATGCCAATTACTATTTAACTCTTATTCAATTTATTATCATTTTATGAGAAATAATACTATTTCAATATAGGACAAATAGTCCTGTTTTGAAACATTAATTATCATATTCAAAGTCATGAACCACCTCTTTTCTTACCCTTTCAGTAATAAAAAACAGCACTTCAAACAATTGTCCCTCATAAAAAAAGATTATTTAAAGATAGTATATTTTTAGTCCTCATATACACTATCTTAAGAGAAAAGTTATCAAGAATACAGCAACAGAACCTACTTATTTTGAATCCAACATCTATTAAATTGTTAATAACTCAAGTTTATTGACGCAAATATTAATTCATTTCTTTAGATATCAAAAGAAATAAAACCATCCATTATTTTTGATAAAAAACACATTATTTTAAAAGAAGATTTTTTATCTTTGATATAGTCAAAACAATTTATTATAAATAACTTAGTAAAATTTTACAGCTACAATCTTAAATAAATAATATGTTTTACAGAATAATATTTTCGGTCCTCTTTTTGTTTTTTGCACTAGGTGTAGCAGGACAGCAACAAGGAAAAAAACCAGTATCAATCATATTTGATTCGGATATAGGACCCGATTATGATGATGTAGGCGCCATTACAATGCTTCATGTGATGGAAGAAAGAGGAGAGGCAAAAATACTAGCAACAGTCGCAAGTAATCAATACGAGGGAATTGCTGCTGTTTTAAATGTTTTTAATACCTACTTTAATCGACCTGACATTCCAATTGGAGTACCAAAAGGGCAAGGTGTAAACATTAAGGATAGTCAACATTGGACCGATACCATTTTAGCGAAATACCCACATAAGATAAAGTATAATAGCGATGTACCGGAAGCAGTAGAAGTATATCGAAAAGTATTGTCAACTCAACCTGATCATAGCGTTACGATCGTTACAGTGGGCTTTTTGACAAACATGTCTAATTTATTAAATTCAACGAGCGACAAATATTCACCGCTAAGTGGTAAAGAATTGATCAAGAAAAAAGTCAAACTATTGGTCAGTATGGCTGGAAAATTTCCATCCGGGAATGAGTTTAATGTAGAAAAAGATGCTACAGCCTCTAAAAACGCTTTGGAACACTGGCCCACACCAATTATTTTCAGTGGTTTTGAGATTGGAGAAAAAATAAAAACCGGATTACCGTTAATCCACAACAGTAAAATCAAGAACAGTCCTACGAAAGATGCTTTCAGAATCAGTATAAATATATCACCAGAAGATTCTGCAGGCAGAATGAGCTGGGATGAAACAGCTGTTTTTGTTGCTGTTAGAGGCTATAAACCATACTATAATGTACATCCGGGTAAAATAAAAGTTGCTGTTGACGGAAGTAATAGTTGGGATGAAAATGCAAAAAATCAATATTATCTGATAGAAAAAGCGCCGCCTAAAAAAATGGAGGATCTCATTAATCACTTAATCATGCAACAACCAAAAAATAAATAATCTGGAATAAAACGATCAGTCTGAAAAGTTATTGAGAGTGGCTCTTCAACCATTCAGACTACCTCGTATAAAACTGTTTAAAAACGAAGCCCCCTGATTAGATTATATCAGAGGGTTTCTTTTTATATAAAACAAGTAAAAATACACTTGAAAGAACATTACTAATTCTATGGCTGTTTCTCAACAATTAAGTGAATAACCGAATATTTAGGCAAACTCAATTTAATATTTCCATTTATAACCGAAGATCTCGCTTTGAGTGTTTCGTAATTTTCAGGTCCGCCAGCTTCTGCTAAAGTCGTTTGGCCATTTACATAGACTTTTCGAGAAAAGCTTCCATTATCAGCACCGCCGGTCAAAGTATAGGTATAATAGCGGGTACCGGGTTTAAAATTCTTCAGCGTCAACTCAACCACCTGATCGACATTATTTTTATTCACAATAACAATTCCTGCTTCACCTGAAGTAAATTGTGAAGCATATGCAACAACATTATTGCTCGAAGTTGTAGCATTGACCATTACATCTCCAAAATATTTTTGAAAATAATAGAGGTAATAAAAAGCAGGGCGTGGTGCATATTGTGAAACACCAGGATCAGTACCAAAAGAGAATAACCCATGATCATCGCCATTTGAATAGCCATTTGCTAAATCCCATCGAGAAGCCATTTCATACTTATTCGAAATCAATTCGCCCAGCATCAATGTGGCGTGCATACCGTCAATAAAGGAGACTTGTTGCTTGGACCCTGTAGCGAAAATATTCCATTCTGTTAAGAAAACAGGAGCTAAAGGTTTACCTTGTGCTGCCAACTCCTGTTGAACATATGTTTTATAGCTGGCAACTTGTGAAGGAGAGCCGAGAATTACATCAGGTGTAGAATTCTGATTGTATGGAGTGAAATAGGAATGGACTATGTAGAAATCAGCCTTTCCCCCTACATTTTTAATCAGGTCTTTGTTCCATGTTGGCATTTCATTATTCACCACCTGATCTGAAACCACACCAATATAGATCTGTTTTCCAATCTGACTGGCAGCGTGACGCATAGAATCTATAAATATCGAGGCGTGCTTACCATATAAGTCTCCGGTTATCCGCTTTGGCTGCCCATCTTTGTTGAGCGACTGATCAATCTCATAACCAGCTTCCCATGAACCGGATACCTCATTGCCAATCTCCCAAAATTTACTACGACCATTATCATATCTCACCCAATCGGCAGCCAAATGGGCAGCCTGGGCTACCGGATTATTTCCGGTTCCATAACGAGCGTAACCATAATTCACAGTAACGATAGCAGTTGATCCTGTCATCTGCATCATCTGATAATATTGATCAATACCCATCGACCAGTTTTCAAAATTCTCCACCCTTTTTCCTGCCCAAGGAGAAATTGTAGAAGGGATATCAGTAAGTGCCGGAGTATAAGATTTGGCTACATAGTTTTCATAATTTGCTTTTCGATTCCAAAAGTAGACATCAGAAAGACTACCTCCCGGAATACGCAATACCCCCATATTCAAGTTATTGATGTTTTTCATCAATGCAGCATCACTTTGCATCCATCCGGTAAAAGGATTTGCATTATTTCCATAAACATATTTAGAAACCTTTGTAATTCGCTTTGAAAAATTCACGTTTATATCTATTGTCTTCGTAGCAGATGTTTGAGTAACATTATCATAACCAGAAGGTAATGTCAGTGTTTTAGAACTCCATGCATCAAATGGAAGATCAGGTAATTCATTAGGCGTATCAATAACAATAACAGGTGGTGGAACTACCGGCGGATCTTCAGTCTTTTTTTTGCATGAACATCCAATTATAAGTACACCACTAATAAGGAAAAGGCAACGTAAACTATTTATCATATGAGCATCATTAAAATTATTGAAATAATTAGGTGTTATATTACTAAAAGCAGGAAAAGATATTGCTTTTAGATAAAATACATAGTCCCTTCAAAAAGATCCGAAATAAAGAAACTTTATAAACAGGAACAGAGTGTAATAATTACACAAAGATATCTTAATTATTAAAATATCAAGAGATAGAAGCTTTAAATCAATAATTCAATTTTTGCAATTATGAACGCTAATTTGACGCTTAACCTCTAAACAATAAACCAATTAACGAATTATTATACGCTTACTACAAAATAAAAAAACTGAATCTAAATGATTTCTACAAAAATCACTATCGATATGCCAGACTTAAGTACAAATACTAAATAAGATCTGATATATAATGTATTTCTTTTATGCTAAAACAGACACAAAATTTATAATGCGCTACGAACCTCAAAGATTCAGACAAGAGTCATTCAGTTATCTTTTTATTTTTCTGCTCATAAAAAATTTCTTCTATTTCTTCAACACATTATAAAGTGCAGATAGTTGTTCTCTTAATAACGAGATTGAACGATCCGGAGAGTTCAAGTGAATCAAATTGCCGGCAATACCCAAAAAGAGGAAATGAAAATTTCGAGCCATTATCATCGTATCAATATCATCTCTAATCTCACCTTTGGCTATTGCATTATCCAAAACAACTTTAGTCCGTTCAATTTCTAACTCAAGAAATCTACCTTTTACACCAATAAAGCCAGGATAGTGTCGCATTGCGTCTATACTAAGCGCTAAATAATCAATCGTTTTAAATTCAGGATTAGGATGAAACAACCGCTTAATTATATCGTGTATCATTCCCACTCCTATCTCCAGATATTCAGCAAGTGTAATTACTTTATATTCATCAGTAAACTCAATAATATTCAAATATTTATCAACAACGGCTTTAAAGAGATCTTCCTTATTCACAAAATGATGATACAAAGCTCCCTTAGTAAAACCAATAGCTCTACTAATGTCGCTTATTGAAACTGCCTCATAACTCCGTTTTAAAAAGAGTTTGTAAGCTTCGTCGATAATAAATTCTCTGGTATTACTCATATTACATTTTATCGTTTGATAGCGAAAATACAAAAAAGGATTTAACGAACACAATAGATTAAGGATAAAACCTTATAAGATAGAGCTTATTCCCCTCAGGTAATGTCCCAAAACTATATAGATTTTTAAACTTCGACTGTTTATGGCTTAGCTCATTTAAGCTTGTAGAATCAGCAATACAAAAATCAGCTGATGTGAAGTTACCTCCTTTAAAACGAATAATCTGTTTCTTTTCGTTCGAAAGATAGTAAGATGTCCCCCTATCGACTTTGGTGCCGGGGTAGAAATAAAGATCTTTATCTTTTGTAATCTTCGCTACCGTAATGGCCTCCGTTTTTAGATTGATGAACTTTTCATAACGGATGGGCCAGATAAACCAGTCAAAAGCAATCCGGATCAACAGTAAAAATGCCATGGTCAGAATGATACGTTGCCTTTTAAGCTTAAAAAAGAGATAGAGAATCACAATACTCGCGACAAATAGAAACATTGCTTTAAAGAAGTAATAATCAATAAAACCGATATTTCTAATGCATGGGAATATAAAAGGACCTATCAAAAAGACAACCATAAATACCATGACAATCCTGCCCATAATCTTAGCCTTTATATCGCTGTTATCTATATCCTTTTGGGCAAAATACCAGCATACGGTATATAGCATAGGCATCAACATCATGATGTATTTAGGATAGACATCTGGCGATGTCCAATAGACCAATACATTGGCCAGAAACACCCAAAAGTTGAACTTCAGAAACGGATCATCATTAACTGCTTTCCAGAACCCTCTTCTGAACAAAAAGACAATAAACAACGACCATGGCAGATAGTGATAAAACATATCGACAGGAAATCTTAGCATCGCCTTTATCGTATGAAAAATACCATTTTGTAATACCGTACGCTTTGTTGACTCATCTAGTAAAACAGAAAATATAGTACTATCCGGATTCTTAATCAGATAGACCATGTAATAACCACCTGTGATAAGGAGAAAAGTAGCGATACCTATAAAATGCTCAACAGTAAAAATACTTCGTATCTTTTTTTCATACCCTAACAAAACAACCAGTGTAATTCCCTGAAAAACAATAGCCGGTAATCCTTTCAACATAAAAGCCACCGCAGCAAATGCATACGATACAATATACATTAACAGATATCGATCTCTTTTATAGAAATAATAGACCGACATGATTCCTGCATAAACAGCTGCTGAGAAAGTAAAATCAATGACCGTAAAAAACGATTCCCAGAATAATACTCTGCCGCATGTAAGAATCATTAGCGCATTAATCATGGCAAAACGTTTACCATACTCCTTTTTTACAAAGAGATAAATAGTCAATGCTAAAGCAAATAACGATAATGTAGCAGGCAGTCGAAGCATAAACTCATTAAAACCACCGATATTGGCAAATAACACCAATATCCAGTTATATAATGGAGGCTTGTTCATATAGTGCAAGCCATTAATCGTTGGCGTTATAAAATCGTGCGATATATACATCTCTAATGCCACCAACGTACGGGTAGTTTCATCACTATGCAGGAAAAAATCAATCAATCCCAGATTGATAAAGAATGCAGGAATCATCAATGCAATGCAAAAGATAAAAAGATATTTGCTATTATTCTGCAAATAGTAAACAATCTCTTTCACCTTTTCGGAAATAGAATTTATCATTTGTCAAATACTAATTTTCAATATTATAAATAGAGTTACAAACACAAAAAAAGCTTATCACCTATCCCTGGCGCATAAAAAGGACTCTCGGATTTAAGAAGTAGTCAATCGTTGCCTCCAGACCAGCCTTAAAATTGAAGACAGGCTTGTATTTCAGCATCTTTATAGCCTTCGAAATATCGGCTAACGAGTGTTTCACATCGCCTTTTTTATCATCTACAAAAAGAGGTTGGATGTCTTTTCCAATCGCTTTATTGATTGTATCAACCAGTTCCAACAAAGTATATGATTTTCCACAAGCAATATTAAATATTTCGCCCCCAATATTTTCAGTTGTACAAGCCAATATGTTTGCCTCCACAACATTCGAAACGAAAGTAAAATCACGCGATTGCATTCCGTCCCCATATATAATAGGCCTTTTATCTTCTTTCATCTGTTGAATGAACTTAGGAATAACAGCACTATAAAGAGAAGTCGGATCCTGATGTGGTCCAAATACATTAAAATATCTGAGACATACAGTTTCCAGCCCATAGAGTTGATAATAAACCTGACAATATCGTTCAGCTGAATATTTAGATACCGCATAAGGAGAGAGCGGTCCAATAGGCAGCGATTCAACTTTTGAAGAGGCTTGAATATTACCATAAACCGACGATGAAGAGGCGTATACCACTCGCTTCACATGAAATTCTTTTGCAGCTTCCAATACATTGAGTGTCCCCAGTATATTGACCTCATTACTGGTTATTGGATCTGTTATCGAACGTTGTACAGAAGGCAATGCACCATGGTGTAAAACATAATCGACTCCCTTAACAGCCTTACGAACAGTTGCCTCATCTCTTAAATCCCCTTCATAAAAACTAAAGTTCGGAAGATGAATAAAGGGTATCAGATTTTCTCTCTTACCTGTTGAAAAATTGTCGAGTACTCTCACTTTTTCGCCACGATCCAACAATTCATTTACAATGTTTGATCCAATAAATCCAGCACCACCAGTTACTAAATAGGTCATCGTTTGTATGATTTACAATATTTTTAAATTATAATTTAGATTCTTCAACCTTATCGATTTCGGGTATAATAGAATAATAGGCATAGAATATACCCCAAAGTGAAACAATAAGTGTGATCAGATAAAAAAGGAAACTTAACGAGACGGATATACTTTTGTCCAATCCCAACCATTGTGCTCCCAGCAGTAGTGTTAGCTCTCTCGAACCGGCTCCTCCAACGGTAAATGGAATTGTAGATACCACCGACGACACAAGAAACAAAAAGAGAAATGTCCCTATGTGATCGGTATTACCTATTGCCCCCAGAATTAGCCATGCCGAGATTAATTGCGACACTTGTACAAAAAAGGAAAGTACATTGGTTTTATTAAAAATGGGTAGATAATCTTTAAAAAACATCTTCAGAAAGACATAGAAACACACGATAGCCAGCGGGATCAGAATCAGCAACCACCACTTATATGGAATAGTTAACGGAACCAGATAAAACATCATGACACACAGACAAAACAAAGCCAGCACACCGGTTACACGATCTAGTAAAACAGCCCAGAATACCGATTTAACCTTCTGATCGAATGTTTTACTCAGTATATAAATCTTATATCCATCACCACCGATACCGCCCGGGAGGAAGATATTGTAATACATCCCCAGAAGATAAAGCTTGATGTTTATTTTTTCATCCAGATAAATGCCAATCCGCTTAAAAAACATATTCAACCGAACGGCTGAGATATATTTTGATAGCATAAAGAAGAGCATTGCAGCTAACAAAAGCCAAAAGTTTGAATGCCCTAATAACGTCAATACCTGATGCAGATCGATATTTCTAAATACAATATAAAAGGCCACCAACGTCAGTAGTAGCTTTGCGATTAGCTTAACATATTTATTTGAAAGTATCTTTTTCATCTACAATAAAATAGGATGTATTAAGTTATAATTCATTATAGTTTATCAACTTAATATTGTTCGCCTTCAGCATCTTTTCCCAGTTTTCATTCATCCAGAATTGATATTCAGCCAGCCGATTTAAATATGATCCTTCACGATTTTCTATCCCCGGATGTGTCATAAATTCAATCGTGGAATTTTTAAAAAACGCCTCTTCAATTGCTTTTCCGAAAATGGGTAACGAAGCCTCTCTATGGTTCGAAAATGCACCAATCAGAATCTCAGGAGAGCTATAATATGTAGAAAACAAACGACTAAAGCTGTTAAACCCCTTAACAACAAACATCTTTTTATTATTATAATCTAACATATTACAGTTCCTGATCTTCATAATACCCTGTTGTTTCAATATCCTGATAATCGCGGCCCCGAGCAAAGGATACTGATGAATATGTTTATGGCTATCGGCATGCGAAATCTTCAAATGATGACGCCTGAGAAATTCCACCTGATTAACAATTTCAAACTCCAATTCAGATTGCTTAACTCTTCCAAGCAGAAAACGCTTCAAAAGCTGATCGGCACTAAAGAATTGTCCATTTTCGGCAATTAGTGATGGTACTTTCTCGGGTGAAGAGAGCGGATAGCCCAATACTAAGTTGATATGAATTCCGGTTGATATTTTTGTAAAACTTTTCAGCGGATATAGATCCTTTGCTCTTACAGTGTTCGCGATGATAGTTGTACTGGTTATCTTTTGTTTTTCGGCTAATGTCAGGATAGCTTGTGTAGCATCGCTATCCCAACCGAAATCATCAGCATTGATAATTAAACGACGTTGCATAAATTAGTTGTGTTGAGTAGTTTGTCTAATCTTATAAGGCGAGCTTTCGTCTCTGGTATATTGATTATGAATACCAATTTCAGCTATAAAGCCAAAGCTAATAAGCAGTAGTCCAAACACAGTAAGAAAAATAGTAAATAGAAATTCAGCCAGGCGATGACTATGGATATCCAGATTAAAGAACAGCGCCGAAATCAGATAATAAGCCATTGGGACTAACCCGGTCAGGAGCAGAATTCCCCCTGCTACCCCAAACAAACGAAAAGGCTTACTCATGTATGATACACTGAATTTTAGAAAGATCAGATCTACAATTACATAAAACACCTTTTTGATCGAATAGTTACTCTTTCCTGCGCCCCTCGATCTGATCTCTATCGGCACCTCCGTATATTTTACCCCTTTTCTGGCTACAATTGCACCCAAATAACGATGCGTATCGCCCATCATATTCACATCTCTGAGTAAATAACTACGATAAGCTTTAAATGTAGCACCAAAATACCTCATCTTCACTCCCGTCATCCTGCTGATTGTAAAGTGGGCAAAGTTAGCCAGCAGTGTTTTAAAAAAGCCTTCGGGACGCACCTGCTTAGATCCGCCCACAATTTCATACCCCTCCTCCATCTTTGCCATCAAATCGGGAATATATTTCGGATCGTGTTGCAAGTCGCCATCCATTGCAATAATTACGTCACCTTTGGCAAGCTCAAAACCAGTTCTCAAGGCAAGAGTCTGACCATAATTACCGGCAAGGTCTATTCCCCTTATATGTTTATCTGTTTTTGATAGCTCCTCAATTGTTTTCCAACTATTATCAACACTACCATCATTAATAAAAAGCACCTCATAATCATAATCTGTCGATTGCATTACAGACGTTATCTCATGGTATAAAATAGTAATATTACCAACCTCATTATAAGTTGGTATCACAATTGAGATTAGTTGTAGTTTGTTCATCATTTTCGATTAGTTTACTAGTAGTCGATCAACTAAATAATTTTATTTATAAAACATACCGATCGTTCAGTATGCAAATATAGATATAAAACGATCGAAGAAAAAGAATAATTGCAAGTTTTTTAAAAAAGATTCATCACATTTTAACTAACTGGTTTACTGAACAAATCATAATAAAAGATAATTCAGGAACAAAAAACAGATGATAGGAATGAATAGTAGCGTGAAACAATTTGAGGCAAAAAAATCAAAAATCAGACGGCTCTTTCACTTTCAGTTATGCACAACATTGAATTTCTGAATAACATTTTCACCCGCTTTCATCCATCACAAAAAAAACATTCGCTTCAACTTTCTCGCCTGATTTTGCTCTTTTACATTAAAGATACAATCACGAGAAAACGCTAAAACAATGAGGGGGATCTGTACCTGTTCTGTACCCGTTCTATACCCGTTCTGTATGGGTTATGTACCCCAGGGGGTAGAGAACCCCTACAGAACCCCTGGATATCCCCCATATAAAGGAAACTTTAAGGATCAGATGTAGAAGAATTATTCCATATTTATACCACCCGGTTAGATTTAAAACAAGTTGATTTTTGGGGTTTAAGTTTGTACTGTTCTTCCAAGGAAAATCATAAGCAGATTTAGCTTTTGCTTCTTGTGAAGTTTTAAGTTTGCACTGCACTGGTAAGGAGTGGAGAAACTTCATCAAATCGACTTTGCACTGAGTGGGTTTAAGTTCGCAACTGATCAGTCAAGGATGATCTTCATATTTTCCTATAGGGTATATAATTAACTGACTAATTGTGCACTGCTTTATCAAAGATGAGAGAAACTTCATCAAATCGACTTTGCACTGATCGGGTTTATGTTCACACTGATCAGTCAAAGATTTTTTTTCCTCTGCGAGTTTCTTCTCACTGATCCGTTGTTTAAGATCACACTGCTCCATCAAAGATTATTACAATCAAGATTAGTAAGATACAACGAAACCACTCCCCTACATAGAATCTAAATCTATCATTAGAGTTGTTACGATTCAATAGGTAATCGACTGCTACTTCTATCATTCTTCGGTCGAAGCACTAAAACCAAGGTAGAAGCAGATATGCTTTACCTCACAATTACCCTCCGCTTCGCTGGTCTACATAGGGTAAAAGTATGACAGGCATCAGACTTTGATCTGATATTCTTTAGTATGACACACGACTTTCGTGTTGTAAAAGTATAACCAGTATCAGATTTAGATTGAAAAGCCTTTGCAAAAGTCGAAAGTGGTGATAACGATTTCCTGCTATTTTTTGATAAAAAAGTTGTTTTTGACAACAGATTATCACAGAACACGGAACGATACGGAAAATCGATAATCGAAGATGCTACAGCCCAATGTTTTCAAGCCCTCCAGAGGCTCAATATTTATTTTCACGTAACACTTGCGATTAGGGGCCTCCAAATCGTATCATTGTATTTTAGCACAATGAGATGGAAGATATTCGCACTTTGCAGACGCACTACCAGACACCGATTTGGCACCTGTTCAAGACCACCGCAGCGCTCATTTTAAAGAGCCGTAGAATCTGTTTTCAGTCATTTGCAATCCTAGCCAAACCTTATATAACAATAAAGCATTGGGGTGGGTTACGTAGTTTTCAGTCATCTGCAATCCTTGCAAAACCTTTTTTAATCTATGCAAATTGGGTATTTAGCATTAGGAAAAAGGCACTAAAAACCATGAAAAAGACAGGGTTTTATCTGCTGGATAGTATCATTTGTAAGACACAAAAAAACAACTTTTTTGAGGGTTTTAGGCTCATCAGGAAGGGAAATAGTGACTTTACGTGGTATATGGTTTGGATGCAGAAATTGTGGAAAAGAACTTTCATCACATGGAAGGAGCTAAATCAGAATAAGCCTAATTTCGCAATAATAAGCAGATCATCAACACTTAACAAATTATTTCAAACGCAAAAAATCATGATAGTTCTCCATTTTAAAATAGATATTTTACGTAGGGATGTAGGGTCTGTAGAGTAGTCTTTAATAAGATATAGTGTAAATAATAAATTATGCATTAGATATAGTATAAATATATTTATTAGAAATCGCCCTACAGACCCTACACCCTACGTAAAACCCAGATTAGTTCATTGACATGTTGAAATATTGAATAAAAATCAGAGACAAAGGCTGTGAAAGTCTTTGTCTCTGGCTATTGCAGCTCACGAATCCGCAATAGCTTTTCACTTTAGGTTTTATTTGTCGATAAGTGAAACACGGTTTGGAGATCCCGAACTCACATTAGTTTTTCACTTTAGTTAGTAAAAAAGCCGATGGTAACGAGTCTTTCTATAATCCCGAATTCACACTAGTTTTTCACTTTAGCCTTTCTATAAATTCAGAAGGATATAGACTTGCACTCTATACCATTTTCCTCCTCATCACGTGCAAAATGAGAAATCGCCTAAACCAGCAAAATAGTTCCCAAACCGTCACTTTTTCTGACTATAAACCTGCTATTTGGGTCCTGAATAGGTGCCTGTCAAGGCCATCCAAAAGTGCCTTCATCCAGCCACAGGGGTGGTTCGTCCTGAAAAAAGGGGTGTTCATACAATAAGTATGATTTTGCTTGCTTTTTGAATATTAAGGGTTGAACTTTACATGAGAAACAATAATAAAATCATTCAAAATATTTTTATTGCGCAAAATTTAGTTTCATTGAATTATAAATTAAAGTACCTCTGATAAACTAGCAAAATAGTCATTCAGAAATCATAATGAATCGATTTGAATAGTCTCTTCATAAAAGATTTCGATCTTAAATCTATCCATTATAACGCTAAACGGTTTTGAACAGACTTTCTGAAGAACAGATACTGACAAATTCTAAACTTCAATAAATGATAAATATAACAACCCAAAATAATATTTGAATATGAGACTTCATTTTAAATTAAAAACAAATAAAACAATTGTTCCTTTCGACCATTTTCCCAAAGTTATTGGTGCAGTTCACAAATGGATTGGGAAAAACGATATTCATGATTCAATTTCGTTGTACTCATTATCAACCCTTAAAGGAGCAAAGCAAGTTGATACTGGTTTATTATTTGAAAACGGTGCATCATTCTTCTTTAGCTCTATAAATAATGAATTACTAAAGCGAATCATTGATGGGGTTAATATTAGCCCCGAGATAGCTTATGGAATGACAGTAGGAGAAATAATAATTCAAGAAGATCCTGATTTCACAAATCAAGATCGTTTTATTCCAGCCAGCCCAATATTTATTAAAAGGACATTGGAAAAGGGTGAAAGGCACTTTACTATAGACGATGATGAAGCTGATTTATATCTAACAGAGACAATGCAAAACAAATTAAAAACTGCTGGATATATTAATAACGAGGCCACAATCAAGTTTGATAGATCATATCCGACACCCAAAATAAAACTTGTATCGTATAAGGGGATTAAAAACAAAACAACATTGTGTCCAATTATTATTCAGGCAAGTCCTGAAGTTAAAGCATTTATTTGGAATGTAGGTGTTGGAAATTCAACGGGAATCGGATTTGGATCATTAATCTAAGCCACTAAACAATATGAATTATTTTGTAGTGAAATATAACGGTCCTTTTGGCTTTATAAAACCATGGACTGCGGTAAGAGATAGTGAAACATTTAGCCAACAATTTTTAACACCATCAATAATAGAGGGGTTACGTCAAAAATTAGAAGTTAAAAATATTGATCGACATAAGTTAAGCTACGCCTCAATTTCTATGCAACAGGAACAGGTTCTCACACGTGGATGGTCTGATAAAAAAACACAGGATATTGATAGTAGTCGATCAAATAAGAAAAGCCAGCAGACAAAAAGTCGTGGACAGTCTATCTTAACAAGAGGCGTTATGATAAATCCTGAACTATTGTTAGCATTTACGACAAAAGATGATGCTGAAAAAGCAATAAGTCAACATATTTGCTTGTGTAGGAATGAAGATATTCTACTACCGTCTCCATTAATCGAAGTGTTATCAGAAGATGAATTTAATCGCAAAAAGGGGTTTGAATTACGTTTTGGGGAGCGTGAAGGATCATTTCTCGTTGGCTTTAATCGTTTTGAAAATAGTACTCCTATGAATGGTTGGATAGAAATAGATGGTGAATCAGCAATTACAATCTAATGGAACAGTTCAATCATATTTTAGCAAAGCATGAAAAGGATGGAGGAATGCCATTAATTACACATCTCAGAAGTGTTGCTATTCTTGCAGAAAAAATTGCTATTCAGATTGGATTAGATCCCCATGTTGCCTACCGTGGAGCGATACTCCATGATATAGGAAAAGTAAGTCCCCTATTTCAGCAAACTTTAAAAAATGGATATGTAAGAAAGCCGGGGTTTATCTTTCGCCATGAAATTGCTTCATTATTTTTTATTCATATTATACCGAAAAATGAAAGAGCTGCAATGATTGATATGATTGCAGCTCACCATAAATCAATATATAACGATATACACCAACTCGGATTACTCGATCTAGATCAAAATTCAGATAGTTTTGAAATACATGCTAAAGGTTTTGAAGATTGGTGCGACGATGCTATAGGTATTCTTAATTACTTCGGAATCACAACTGAAGAAACAACTACCCTCAACATAGCAAGATCTAGTTATGAAGAAGCTGTCTCGCATTGTATGACAAGGAGATCAGGATGTTCAAAGTGGAAAGGCGTTTTAACAGGTGCAGATTATTTGGCATCAGCGATGGGCGATTATACTCCCACATTATCTCCTAATAGACTTTTTATAAAGCCCGACCTCTCATTTTACAAAAGAGAGAATCAGCTATATCCGTTATCTTTAATAGCAGCTCAAAGTTTTAAAAGACACACATTGGTAACAGCTCCAACCGGAGCAGGAAAAACGGATTTTCTTCTTAGAAGATGTAATGGAAGAGTTTTTTATACATTACCTTTTCAGGCCTCGATAAATGCAATGTTTGAACGAATCAAAGAAGATCTGAAAGACACCGATGCGGATGTGAGGTTTTTACATGCAAGCTCTGCAATTAAAATAGATGGAGGTAAAATTGAAGAAAAAATATTACAAAAGCATATTGGCGCATCAGTTAAGGTTTTAACACCTCATCAAATCTCATCACTTGTTTTCGGCACCAAAGGATTTGAGGCCATGGCCGTAGATTTGATGAATTGTGATGTAATTCTTGATGAAATACACACCTATTCTGGCATTTCTCAAGCAATAGTTTTAAAAATAGTAGAGGTATTGCAAGATCTTAACTGTCGGATACATATTGGAACGGCTACGATGCCATCCGCTTTATATAATCGGCTATTTGAACTACTTAAAGGAGATGAAAATGTATATGAAGTAAAATTGAAACCGCAAGTATTAGACTCTTTTAATCGCCATATCGTCCATAAAATAAATGACAAAGAAGAAATAAACGCTATTATTAATGAGGCTATTAATTTAAACAGTAAGATTTTAATTGTCTGCAATCAGGTAAAGCGAGCTCAAAATCTATATATTCAATTACAAGAACAGTATCCTGAAATAAAAGCGATGCTTTTACATAGTCGGTTTAAGCGAGCAGAAAGAAACGAATTAGAAAACAGGTTAAAGAATGAATTTAATAACTCAAAAGAAGTTTGTATTGTAGTATCTACTCAAGTAGTTGAAGTAAGTCTTGATATCAGTTTCGATCTAATGATAACTGAATGTGCACCACTAGATTCACTCATACAACGATTTGGCCGGATAAATAGAAAACGGAATGCAAATACCATTGGAAAATACAAACATGTCTACGTATTAGAGCCTTCTAGTGATATAAAGGATGCTTTACCTTATGATCTCGAGGTTCTTCAACGAAGTTTTGCCATTCTTCCGGATAATCAATTATTAGAAGAACGGAATTTACAATCAATGTTAGATGCAACATATCCTGAAATTGTATTTACAAATATTGACCTAAACACAGTATTTAAAGATAACAAATGGAGAATTAAAGAACTGAGTCATCATCCAAAGTCTGCGTTACTTGAAATTCTGGATATCGAATCGGCCGTATGTATTTGCGAACATGATAGAGATCGATACTTTCTATCCAATTATAGTGACCAATCAAAAATGGAGATTCCAGTAAGTTATAGATCTATTGCACATAATCATCTCGACCAATTAAAAGAAGGAAACAGACCTTTTGTTGTTCCCGACAAGGCTTACAATAAAGAAATCGGATTAGATACAGCTCTTTCAAAACCATCAAGTTATGATTTACAGAATCAATTTTTATAATTTATACAAACATGATTACTGCAACAATAGGTAAGAAATTTTTAAAAGCATATAATGCAAAATATCAAACGCAATATAGTGCAAAAGAATTCTTTATAGAAAAATATCTTCCGGTTTTCTTTGATCATCCTAAATATATGATGACCGGAGGAAACTCGCCACTGGAAAATCCGAAAATACAATGGAAAAGTGGAAAATATCCTAGCCAAGAGGAGCGAAAAACAAGAATTGCTAAAATAATTGAAAAGATAGAGACATCAGAACCAGATGCCAGTATTGCTATTGGGTTTCCATCCTTAGATCTAAATTCAACAACATCTGGCCAGACTACCAATTTAAAGCTACCAGTTGACACGAACGATATTTATTGTTCGTGGATTGGAAGTGGTTTAGGCGTTGGTATACAAGGTGGGCTTTGCATTCTTTTTGATAATGAGAAAATCTTGCTTGATCTATATGATGGATGGGAGTTTTATCGCTCATTTCTAAATAACACACCACAATTAAGAGGAAACCAGATTAATACATGGAATGGGCAATGGTTAGCCCATAAATTTGATTCGATTAAGTTTTGTGAAGATGATCCAACTGCCGATCTACATATATTTGAGACTAAAGATGACTCGATTGAAGTAAAAACCCAAAGTTGGGTAATTATATTGAGTCGTATTGCATTTACACTTCACAATCCTCAATTAATCGGATATGTTTATAATCTTGGGCAAACAAACACAACGATTGGGTTTATACCCTTTAAGTTGCCAAAGATTAGAAAACCCTTTGAACTCTATCAAAAAATTTTTGGAGTAAATAATAACGGGGAGCGTCACAAACAACTTGAGACACTTTTTGGAACGGCATTTGGTTTTAAAAGAGCTTGTCAAAAGGGGATGATTGGTATAGAAGCACTTGAGCCTAAAGGGTTAAGAGACATAATAGAAAAATCAAAATGGCCAAGTAATAAAGAAGATGAAAAATCAGAACTAACTTATAATATTTACCAAATCTGGATATTAGCTATGTTAAATAATGAAACCCTTTGGGACCAAGCACAAATAATTGCATCAGCTCTTGAGCGCTATGCATCGGGTACAGAAAAAGCAAGAAAAACCCGTTCAAACATCTTAAAAACGCTTCTTGAATCAGTAAATAAGAAACAGTTTATTGAGAATCTCATTCCAATAATAGCAGATACAAATGAAGAATCTATTTTTGAAGAGGTTGCAAAACTAATTAATATAATGCCCACTGATAATGTCCCCTATTTTTTAACACTCATTCGTTTTCAATATTCATTAAAAAAATAGATAAACGTAAATATAAAAACCATGAAACCTTACATCTACATCCGTGCTTTGAAACATGCAGAGCATACTGTTTTTTGTGTTCAGGATGGACAAAAGACATATTTTGATAATCAATTCAATCGTGTTGTTGCATTCTCAAGTGGGCAACAAGTTAAACGTTCTATACTAGATACATTGACTTCAACTTTGAATGTACAAATGGCTCCTATTACATTCAATTATAATGTAAATAGTAAAAAAGAACTTGAAAATAAGGAACCTTGGTCTCCATGCGATCCAAGCTATATTGATCAATTAATTGGTGGGTGGATGAAAGCTGGAGACGGTATTACAGTAAAGAGAAGAAGTCCATTATCAATTTCAGCAATGCGTCCATTACATCCATTATTAGCAGGAGTGGATAAAGAAAATTTAACTTTTGATCGAAGTGATAAACCTGATCGCAACCCAGTTGTCGTAAGACTTGCAGGAAGTGAGAAACCATTAACGGAAGAGGAAATAGAAACCTTTTTAAATACACACAATAGAACGTTACCTCGACGTAACTGGATTCCAGATAATGCAAGAACAGGTGGACTATTTATTTATGAAGTTGCAATAGATTTAAGAACTCTATTTTCAGTTTCGCTAAACCAACATGAACCGGAACTATCAAAGCCTATAATCGAAAAACTAAGAAATGATGGTTGGGTAGAATCAGAAAATGTATTTGGAAAATGCATAGTATTACCAAAAGGACAAAGAGAAAAAACAATTCCTGCATTGGCTCATGCTTTACTAAACTGGCGTATCACATCTAATCAAGCACGAACCTTTAGCTTAATGGAGACATTAGCAGTAGCAATTAGTGATAATGCAAATACTGTTGCAGGAGCAATCAGAGCTAAGCTAATTGAGGATACAGAAAAACCAAAAGCAAAACCAATTATTGATGAAACAACTAGTGCTAAAGTTTTTGTAACACTACCATGTGCAGGATATATTGTAACTGTTAATGAAACAGTAGACGCACTGGAGAAAGCAGAAAAAGAGCTAACAGATTTAATGCTTGCTTTCGATTACGAAAATCAACTTTAGATTTAAAAATAATTTTATATGACAGACCCTGATATAAATTTATATCAGGGTTCTTGTAGCTATATAAATACTTCATATATTTTGGTGCATTATGATTACAGGTACTCATTTTAATTATTATTTCGTCTGTCATCGAAAGCTTTGGCTTTTCGCTAATCAAATCAACATGGAAAACACTTCCGAATTGGTTTATGAAGGGAAATTAATTCATGAGTACAGTTATCCTCAGCGTTCTGAGCGGTTTGAAGAAGTGGAGATAGGTGGAGTAAAGATAGATTATTACGATACAAAGAACAAAGTAATCCATGAGGTCAAGAAATCAGACAAAAAGGAAATTGCCCATGAGTGGCAATTAAAATACTATATATATGTATTAGAGAGTAACGGGATAGAGGGAGTTACAGGTATTTTAGAATATCCAAAAATGAGAAAGACAGAAGAAATATTTCTTTCTGATCGGGATAGAATAGAAATTGAGGATATTAAACTCAATATTGAGCGGATAATTACTTCTGAAGATTGTCCCGCAACATTACCAATAAGTAAATGTACTAATTGTAGTTATTATGATTTCTGTTGGAGTGGAGAGGAAGAATCATGAAAAAAACTTACTATCTGTTTAATCCTGGACGTCTTTCCAGAAAAGACAATACCCTTATCTTTGTGCCAGTAGATGAAGAGGGGAATGAACTGAAAGCAAAATACATTCCGGTCGAAATGGTAGATCATTTATATGTATTTGGCTCACTTGATGCAAACAGTGCCTTATATATCTTTCTAGGCAAGAACCAGATATCTGTTCACTTTTTTGATTATTATGAGAATTATACCGGATCATTTAACCCAAGGGATTATTTGCTTGCAGGAAAGGTATTAGTTGCTCAGACAAAATCATATCTCAATAATAAAAAGCGGATGGAAATTGCACAGAAGTTTATTGATGGGGCCAGTTTTAACATGCTGAAGAACTTGAAATATTATAATAGTCGTGGTAAAGATTTATCACCATTAATAGAGACCATCGAAAATTATAGGGGATCAATTGAGGAAACAAAAACTATAGAAGAATTAATGGGCATTGAAGGTAATATTCGTCACATTTATTACGATGCATTCAATCTAATTATCAATGACTTTGAGATGGGTGGCCGAACGAAACAGCCCCCAAGAAATGAAGTCAATGCACTGATATCATTTGGAAATATGATGTGTTACAGTGAATGTATCAGAGCAATTCACATGACACAGTTAAATCCGACAATCAGTTTTTTACATTCTCCCGGAGAACGTCGTTTTTCATTATCACTAGATCTTGCAGAAATATTCAAACCTATTATCGTAGATAGAGTAATCTTCAAGGTTCTGAATAAACGCGAAATTCAAGCAGATGACTTTGAAATGAAATTGAATAAAGTACTACTAAAGGAAAAAGGTAAGAAAACATTTATTCAATCGTTTGAAAATAGATTACAGGAAACAATTCAACACCGAAGCTTAAAAAGAAACGTAAGTTATAAACATCTAATTAAGCTTGAATGTTATAAATTGACGAAGCATATCATTGGTATTGAAGAGTATAAACCTTTTAAAGCATGGTGGTAAGAGTGCTTTTTAGAGATTAAAATAAAACATTATGTATATAATTTTGGTTTATGATATAGGAGAAAAGAGAGTCGGGAAGATGCTAAAACTTTGCCGCCGATATCTAAATTGGATACAAAATTCTGTCTTTGAAGGTGAAATCCAAGAATCTAAACTGATGGAATTAAAATACAAAGTAAAAGAGCTGATGGATGAAAAAGTAGATAGTCTTATTATATTTCATACTAGACAAGAAAAATGGCTTGATAAAGAGGTAATTGGCGCTGAAAAGAACACGTTAGACAATATACTATAATCGTCGATGCCACTATTTCTCTTAGAGCTTATGTAATTTATATACTAGTTATAGGATCAAAGTTCTTTGACATCCTGATAATTAAAACATTATAAAAGTTGTCGATACCTAGTACATTTTGTATAATAAGTGATCGACAACTTTTATTCGTATTTTTTAATATATTTGCAACTGTAATAAACTGGGCATCAGTTTATTTTTTTTAAAAGCTTAACGGCAATAACCTGAACCATAGTGGAATTGAAACATAGAATAGTAACCGGACTTAATTTTACTTTCTATACAATAACCTGAACCATAGTGGAATTGAAACAGAAGCTACTCGTAAGTACTTTTTAGCAATGCACATGCAATAACCTGAACCATAGTGGAATTGAAACTGGTTTGTCCTTTCAACACAAGTTTTATAAGTTGACAATAACCTGAACCATAGTGGAATTGAAACAACCTTTCGAGGCTTAAAGGATCGGGGGATATTGAAACAATAACCTGAACCATAGTGGAATTGAAACAGCTCAATTTGTGATCACAGGGCAAATCTATAACAACAATAACCTGAACCATAGTGGAATTGAAACTACAAATAATACCACATCAGCAGCGTTTTCAATATCCAATAACCTGAACCATAGTGGAATTGAAACTCGGAGTCAACACGCCATATTTTGCCTTAATGCGAGCAATAACCTGAACCATAGTGGAATTGAAACCAAATCAATGAATTATGGATGCACACTGGAAAAGGACAATAACCTGAACCATAGTGGAATTGAAACTGGTTCCAAATCAAAAGGCATTCCTCCCCATTCACCCAATAACCTGAACCATAGTGGAATTGAAACGGTATTCGCGTTTCCCTTTTGGACAATTAAATTTATACAATAACCTGAACCATAGTGGAATTGAAACAATTCCATCACACAATTTTGAAAAGTAAAACCCTCTTCAATAACCTGAACCATAGTGGAATTGAAACGTCTTTCCAGATATCTATCTGGAAATCGAAGTAATACAATAACCTGAACCATAGTGGAATTGAAACGATCTTTCAGTTTCATATCCTGATCAACCTTTGGATTCAATAACCTGAACCATAGTGGAATTGAAACAATTATATTATTAATTCTAATGATAAAGAAACCATGCAATAACCTGAACCATAGTGGAATTGAAACGAATGATTAGGTCAACCCCTAACCCCAGCGAAGTATTCAATAACCTGAACCATAGTGGAATTGAAACATTATGGATCGGGGATTTTTGATCCGTATTTATATACAATAACCTGAACCATAGTGGAATTGAAACGTCGGTAAACCCGACAATGGATTTTCAGAAACCGAGTCAATAACCTGAACCATAGTGGAATTGAAACAAGTAGTATCGAAAACCAACGGTTTCACAGGGACATCAATAACCTGAACCATAGTGGAATTGAAACTTGGGTTTATAAGGGCTGTAAGGATTTATTTTCGACAATAACCTGAACCATAGTGGAATTGAAACTATAGCGAACCATTCACGTAAATTTCAAGTCTTACACAATAACCTGAACCATAGTGGAATTGAAACTCCTGAGCAACGCCCAATAATCGCTGAGGAATCTTGCAATAACCTGAACCATAGTGGAATTGAAACCGAAAACGTGATTACTGAAGCAGAAACTCCACAAACAATAACCTGAACCATAGTGGAATTGAAACGAAATCTTACACGAACAATGAACCCATTTAGGTTCCAATAACCTGAACCATAGTGGAATTGAAACGAATCATGCTCCAAAATGCGTAACCTAAAACCATCCAATAACCTGAACCATAGTGGAATTGAAACAGCCGTACCGTTCCAGATTAAAAATGTTAGCTGAGCCAATAACCTGAACCATAGTGGAATTGAAACGATAATGTATTACTATTTGCCTTAAAACAAAATGAATCAATAACCTGAACCATAGTGGAATTGAAACATCAATTGGCTTAGGCTGATTTTTAATGATCTCTTCCAATAACCTGAACCATAGTGGAATTGAAACTCAATATAACTTGCCAAACCATCCCACCAGCTCGACAATAACCTGAACCATAGTGGAATTGAAACGGTATTCGCGTTTGCCTTTTGGGCAATTAAATTTATACAATAACCTGAACCATAGTGGAATTGAAACATTATTACTATTTTGCATAATTCATGATTATATTTACAATAACCTGAACCATAGTGGAATTGAAACACTTCTACTTGTCGTTTTACACCCATCGATCGCATCCAATAACCTGAACCATAGTGGAATTGAAACAATTGTGGGGCTATTTCCATTTTGGATTGGAGAAACCAATAACCTGAACCATAGTGGAATTGAAACAAATGGAATGGGTCTTTATTTGTAAATGGATCAATACAATAACCTGAACCATAGTGGAATTGAAACTTGCTTCCTTTATTGACAGATATATTTTTTATCCAGCAATAACCTGAACCATAGTGGAATTGAAACGAATAAAACGTGATGTGCTGATCGGATCAGCCTCCGGCAATAACCTGAACCATAGTGGAATTGAAACTTAAAATCTGACTTAGCCGCTTCGATCGAATCTTGCAATAACCTGAACCATAGTGGAATTGAAACAAATTATATCGCCATTCGAAACTGAAAGAGATCCAGTCAATAACCTGAACCATAGTGGAATTGAAACTGGGTATTAGCATCTGCCGGTATTGAATTAGCAATCAATAACCTGAACCATAGTGGAATTGAAACAGCTATAACGATTTTGGTCATAACAGCACCAATCAGGCAATAACCTGAACCATAGTGGAATTGAAACTTCAGTAATAAACCAATTGCCTCACGAAAAGGCAGCCCAATAACCTGAACCATAGTGGAATTGAAACAAAAGATGGACTAAGCCTATTCGATATAGATCGCCACAATAACCTGAACCATAGTGGAATTGAAACTACCCAGATCAGAAGTTCTACGCGACATGGATGTCCAATAACCTGAACCATAGTGGAATTGAAACAAAAAAGCAACTTATAGAATTCGATAGTAGGATATCCAATAACCTGAACCATAGTGGAATTGAAACTAAGCCCTGTATTTTCGGCCAGATTCCGGCAGAAATCCAATAACCTGAACCATAGTGGAATTGAAACTGTGGAGGTAGGCAAGTCACTACTCGGGGGTGTTGACAATAACCTGAACCATAGTGGAATTGAAACTGCGATAGCACTCTACCCGCATGCATCTCTGGTGTTCAATAACCTGAACCATAGTGGAATTGAAACAACAAAAGACGGTCTTTCGCTTATACAAGCCAAATTCAATAACCTGAACCATAGTGGAATTGAAACAGGAACGTCGACGGTATTGTTTCATGAGGTCGTTGCAATAACCTGAACCATAGTGGAATTGAAACATTATCCGATTTATGTTTTTCTTTTAATATTTGATCCAATAACCTGAACCATAGTGGAATTGAAACTATATAGCCATGATCTGCTTTAGGTAGATGGTCATACAATAACCTGAACCATAGTGGAATTGAAACGTATAATAACTTTCAAAAAGTATATTTGCATTATTTCAATAACCTGAACCATAGTGGAATTGAAACTGGAATTGCAACCAAATCCATATCTCTATGAAGGGTCAATAACCTGAACCATAGTGGAATTGAAACTTCTCCTGAGTTGAGTTGGTAGATGACGCCAACTCTCAATAACCTGAACCATAGTGGAATTGAAACAAAGGATAACGACGTTATGGACTGAAATATCAGGTTCAATAACCTGAACCATAGTGGAATTGAAACCAAGTTGCTCCGTGCAGTTTGAAGTCAACCCTATGCAATAACCTGAACCATAGTGGAATTGAAACAAACCAAAACTTAAAATGAAAACACCAATCACCTATCAATAACCTGAACCATAGTGGAATTGAAACAAGTTGAGGGATATCAGAAATGCTTTTAATGAGGCACAATAACCTGAACCATAGTGGAATTGAAACTAAGTATCATAAATAGTAGCGTATCCACTTAAAATTCAATAACCTGAACCATAGTGGAATTGAAACTAGATAAATTCCCGAGGTTGGTCATATCGGGAATCACCAATAACCTGAACCATAGTGGAATTGAAACTGTTGTGAATCTCCTTTTAAATGATAAATACTTCTCAATAACCTGAACCATAGTGGAATTGAAACATCGGAAATCTTACCTCTCAGTTATTTGCCAATATCAATAACCTGAACCATAGTGGAATTGAAACTAGTTTAGCGATTTGATGTTTTTTAGGGCGAAACTCAATAACCTGAACCATAGTGGAATTGAAACAGATGATATCTGTACATCGGTTACAAACCGATTATTGGCAATAACCTGAACCATAGTGGAATTGAAACGGTTTCTTTCTGCTCATTGATTAAAATTTTCAGGAAACAATAACCTGAACCATAGTGGAATTGAAACGGGAACTGTTAGGCCCTACATCATTTATCGCATTTCAATAACCTGAACCATAGTGGAATTGAAACTCTATTAACACTATTGGGCGTTGATGAGTTGGTCAGACAATAACCTGAACCATAGTGGAATTGAAACTTCAAAATATCTACATAATCAGTTTCCAAATCAAAACAATAACCTGAACCATAGTGGAATTGAAACTGGATGAAAATTTATAATGATAATGTGAAAATATTGCAATAACCTGAACCATAGTGGAATTGAAACAACGAAGAGCACGCAACCGTTACCGAGTCGCCTGGGCAATAACCTGAACCATAGTGGAATTGAAACTACAGCGAACCATTTACATATACTTCAAGTCTTACACAATAACCTGAACCATAGTGGAATTGAAACCATTTAAGCTATCAGAATAGACAAAATTGGCCTCATTCAATAACCTGAACCATAGTGGAATTGAAACATAAATGAAAACGAATATAATGCAAATTGGTGACCACCAATAACCTGAACCATAGTGGAATTGAAACGTGATCGAAATAAAAGATAAACTCTTTACAGTAGGCAATAACCTGAACCATAGTGGAATTGAAACCTTCATCAAATGTAACCGTCACAAATAGCGAATGGGCAATAACCTGAACCATAGTGGAATTGAAACTTCTGTCAATTGATCAAATGCTTTGCATTTAACACACAATAACCTGAACCATAGTGGAATTGAAACTAGTGATTTGTCTGCACTTTTTCAAGTCCTATCTGTCAATAACCTGAACCATAGTGGAATTGAAACCACGGTAATTTCTACTAATGCCGTGCTGACATTCGTACAATAACCTGAACCATAGTGGAATTGAAACATGAATCAAGCACAGGGTCGTAACGATTATAAGTAGGCAATAACCTGAACCATAGTGGAATTGAAACTGCAATAGTGTAATTTCACTACCTTCATTCTTATATGCAATAACCTGAACCATAGTGGAATTGAAACAACCATTGGTTTAAAATGGTGCTATGGAGTGCAGGAACAATAACCTGAACCATAGTGGAATTGAAACAGGTGGGAAGCACTATTTTAGATTAAGGTTAAATAAACAATAACCTGAACCATAGTGGAATTGAAACTAACGACAACCTTCTCTTCCACGATCTTCTGATAAACAATAACCTGAACCATAGTGGAATTGAAACGACATATTAAACAGACAATGAGCGCCATTGATATCATCAATAACCTGAACCATAGTGGAATTGAAACTTCAACGATGTCGACAAACCAACTCCCTTCAAAAGCAATAACCTGAACCATAGTGGAATTGAAACAGTTTAAAATTTGCTGATTCATAACGTCTTAAATTTCAATAACCTGAACCATAGTGGAATTGAAACTTCGACAATGCATCTGTAACATTTTTTGATATGTTCAATAACCTGAACCATAGTGGAATTGAAACGATGCACAATGTGATCAACTTCAGTTATGCGGTTACAATAACCTGAACCATAGTGGAATTGAAACTGCTGACATTCGTAGATCAATTTTGCTACTAATCTTTCAATAACCTGAACCATAGTGGAATTGAAACTATTCCTAATCGTTGTTTCTTTTCCTATATAACCACAATAACCTGAACCATAGTGGAATTGAAACATCGTTGTAAGTGATGCCTCTAAACATGCTATTGCTCAATAACCTGAACCATAGTGGAATTGAAACTGTCTAAACATTTCAGCACCAGCACAAACGCCCTTCC
>JACAUB010000001.1:2507185-2552233 GCA_013390605.1 Bacteroidota bacterium
CCTGAACCATAGTGGAATTGAAACTGTCTAAACATTTCAGCACCAGCACAAACGCCCTTCCAATAACCTGAACCATAGTGGAATTGAAACGTCTGTAGTAATGTCTCAATTCGCATTAGAGAGCGGCAATAACCTGAACCATAGTGGAATTGAAACGCAGCAGCGACATAGCCAGCAGCAGAAACGAGAACACAATAACCTGAACCATAGTGGAATTGAAACGGCTAAAAAAATGTTGAACATGTCAAACTTACAAGACAATAACCTGAACCATAGTGGAATTGAAACGTACTCGCATTAAAGTGTTGTAATCGAATTGAACCACAATAACCTGAACCATAGTGGAATTGAAACCTCGAAGCGTGTGCCATTTTAGAAGTAGGGTCAACACAATAACCTGAACCATAGTGGAATTGAAACTACTCTGCACCCGTTTCATTGCTTGAACCAAGCGACCCAATAACCTGAACCATAGTGGAATTGAAACTCTAAAGTAGTCGGGAAGGTGACCACTAGAGTTTTCAATAACCTGAACCATAGTGGAATTGAAACCATGATTGACCAGGTCGCCTCACTCGTTGCGAGTGTCAATAACCTGAACCATAGTGGAATTGAAACTATTGAAAAGCGTTTTATAAAGCACCATCCTGGATGCAATAACCTGAACCATAGTGGAATTGAAACACGCTAACGCCGTTCGCAATCCTACCATCAAGCCGGCAATAACCTGAACCATAGTGGAATTGAAACAAGGAGTTAAAAAAGGAGATGTCATCACCTTGCAGCCAATAACCTGAACCATAGTGGAATTGAAACAACCATCCCACCAGCTCGATACCGGAACTGATCCGGTCAATAACCTGAACCATAGTGGAATTGAAACAGCGATGCGCAGGAATTATACCTGATTGGCTTACCTCAATAACCTGAACCATAGTGGAATTGAAACAAGAAGATTTCCGACAACTACTCGCGGTATTAGCTACAATAACCTGAACCATAGTGGAATTGAAACAGGTTATTTACGATAGAAGCTTTAGATTTCCCACACAATAACCTGAACCATAGTGGAATTGAAACCAATTGAAACCGACAAAACCAATAACGAACGTAGACAATAACCTGAACCATAGTGGAATTGAAACGTCAATGCCGACACTTCACCTATCTTTTCCTGAAAGCAATAACCTGAACCATAGTGGAATTGAAACAGCTTATCCCCGATCAAAATATTTGTCGTTGGAATTCAATAACCTGAACCATAGTGGAATTGAAACTATGAGGGTATTTAAGGGATGAATGAGGATATTTTGCAATAACCTGAACCATAGTGGAATTGAAACATTTGTACTGTTATCCGTTATGGAGGTCCCCCAGGTTCAATAACCTGAACCATAGTGGAATTGAAACTTAAAAACAATCCCCTGGGTTGACGAAAACAATAATCCAATAACCTGAACCATAGTGGAATTGAAACAACGGTTCAGCTCCATATCTGATTTTAGATTTCAGGCAATAACCTGAACCATAGTGGAATTGAAACGGTCGATAGAGTAACTCCATCTTTCGTAGGACCGCCCCAATAACCTGAACCATAGTGGAATTGAAACTGGGTGTAACCTGTCGCCCTTATGCAAAAACGTGACACAATAACCTGAACCATAGTGGAATTGAAACAAGATCTATCAAGCCATTAGGGGCGGGGGTACCCGTCAATAACCTGAACCATAGTGGAATTGAAACTAGCCTCAATCACTCTATTTATGCTCAACTGTCCAGCAATAACCTGAACCATAGTGGAATTGAAACATTCCAATATATTTGCCTTCAATTTTTATAGACAGGCAATAACCTGAACCATAGTGGAATTGAAACCAATAGAAACCCTTTAACTTTAATATATTTCCATTTCAATAACCTGAACCATAGTGGAATTGAAACTTGTTTTTGAACCCTATTTGTGGAACAACGTCAAAACAATAACCTGAACCATAGTGGAATTGAAACTAGCGGACATTTTTTCATCAGAATCAATTTTCTGGTCAATAACCT
This sequence comes from Bacteroidota bacterium, assembly GCA_013390605.1. Lineage (GTDB taxonomy): Bacteria > Bacteroidota > Bacteroidia > Bacteroidales > Cfx3-03 > Cfx3-03. The sequence continues at coordinate 2,509,238 of JACAUB010000001.1, forward strand.
GAACCATAGTGGAATTGAAACGGTAAAGCAGGGTACGTTCATAGTTAACCCAGCGGCCAATAACCTGAACCATAGTGGAATTGAAACAAAGTTAGATTAATTTATGTATAAAGTAAAATAATGCAATAACCTGAACCATAGTGGAATTGAAACTATGTTTTATTAATTTCATCTATAGCCTTTTTTCTCCAATAACCTGAACCATAGTGGAATTGAAACGAAAGATCCCCACTTTCAAAAACTATTTTAGGTGTCAATAACCTGAACCATAGTGGAATTGAAACCTTCCTAGTGCAGGAGTATATAGGTAATCGCAGAAACAATAACCTGAACCATAGTGGAATTGAAACTTGTTAAATCAAGATTTGTCTCATATTTGCTCCAAACAATAACCTGAACCATAGTGGAATTGAAACGATTACGACAGGACACTTGGTTTTATCGTTGACGAAACAATAACCTGAACCATAGTGGAATTGAAACGTTTATTTTCAGGTCATCACAATTATATTCATTCATCAATAACCTGAACCATAGTGGAATTGAAACTGTTGAAGCTGTAGTTGATCTTTTTAGTTGATTGATCAATAACCTGAACCATAGTGGAATTGAAACTTTATCGGGTAGGATAAACATTGAGTCTTCGATGATCAATAACCTGAACCATAGTGGAATTGAAACACGCATCGAATTGACCTTGTGTGAGCAATACTGCACAATAACCTGAACCATAGTGGAATTGAAACGTTTATGTTTGCGTTGTAGTCAAAAGCGATGCAAATCAATAACCTGAACCATAGTGGAATTGAAACTTTTTTCTCCTCTTTCGGATGATTGTATTGATTCTGCAATAACCTGAACCATAGTGGAATTGAAACAGGTTCACGAAGCCAAAATAAATAACCTTCTTACATTCAATAACCTGAACCATAGTGGAATTGAAACTACTCAGGCTTCCAGGTAAATGTATAAGTCAGATTTCAATAACCTGAACCATAGTGGAATTGAAACGATTAAGTGAATTGATTTTTGTTGTGAGCTTCTCGACAATAACCTGAACCATAGTGGAATTGAAACAGGATTGTAGTACTCTGTATTGTATACAGCACGCTGACAATAACCTGAACCATAGTGGAATTGAAACAGATTTTTCCGTACACTTCGAACAATCGGGTTGGTACAATAACCTGAACCATAGTGGAATTGAAACTGCAGAATGATTGAAGAAAATGCGGGGTTGATTCCTCAATAACCTGAACCATAGTGGAATTGAAACTACGTAAGTTCCCACGTCTTTAGCAGTTTTTTAAACCAATAACCTGAACCATAGTGGAATTGAAACAACGAATAACACAACATCAGCAGCGTTTTCAATATCCAATAACCTGAACCATAGTGGAATTGAAACCATTGTTGAAGTTGTCTACATTGCTCTTCAGCCGTTCAATAACCTGAACCATAGTGGAATTGAAACTTCCAAGAACTGCCAACTACATTGCCAACATTCCCAGCAATAACCTGAACCATAGTGGAATTGAAACCTCTTTCAGATATTTGGTGCCGTGCAGTTTACAGATACAATAACCTGAACCATAGTGGAATTGAAACATAATTGCTGCGATAAGCAGTATAAATGCTATTATTACAATAACCTGAACCATAGTGGAATTGAAACACTTAACGGTTGGCTTTTATTGCTTAAATCAAACACCAATAACCTGAACCATAGTGGAATTGAAACTCGCCACCATACACCCATCGACTGAATTATGCAACCAATAACCTGAACCATAGTGGAATTGAAACGAGATATTATCGAGTATTGCTTTGACGTCAATCAGTCAATAACCTGAACCATAGTGGAATTGAAACCCTGTCATAGCGCTACCTCCCTACCGTTGAATTTGACAATAACCTGAACCATAGTGGAATTGAAACAGATTCTTAGCGGTTCGTTTTGCCTGCAGGCGCGAACAATAACCTGAACCATAGTGGAATTGAAACGGATGGATGAAATAGTTGCTATCTACAAAAAAAACGCAATAACCTGAACCATAGTGGAATTGAAACTGCGGATCCGGGAAGAAATACAAACACTGCTGCCTAACAATAACCTGAACCATAGTGGAATTGAAACACGAGTTCATAGCAAATGCCAATGCAGTTCGTAACCAATAACCTGAACCATAGTGGAATTGAAACTGTGTTGTGAGTGCACCTGAGAATATTAATGCACCACAATAACCTGAACCATAGTGGAATTGAAACATGTATATGCTGTAAATCATTTCAAAACATCTTATACAATAACCTGAACCATAGTGGAATTGAAACCCTTTTTAATTTATTTTCCCTAATGGATATATCATACAATAACCTGAACCATAGTGGAATTGAAACGCAATTTAATAGCTTCATCAGCTTCAGCTTTCCATCTCAATAACCTGAACCATAGTGGAATTGAAACTAAAACCACCCGTAACGTTTCCGCTTCCCAGGGTTCAATAACCTGAACCATAGTGGAATTGAAACGCTGGTATTGCTCCATGAATTTGTTGTAGTAAATTCAATAACCTGAACCATAGTGGAATTGAAACCATTTGCAAGTTAATCCTAAAATTTTATTTATATCTCAATAACCTGAACCATAGTGGAATTGAAACAAGATCCATACAATTCGAGAACTATCTAACTGGAAGCAATAACCTGAACCATAGTGGAATTGAAACGTGCAGAAAAAAGCTTATGAATGCGCGAAAATGTTACAATAACCTGAACCATAGTGGAATTGAAACACAAAATTTAATAAACATTAATCATGAAAAAGCTTCCAATAGCCTGAACCATAGTGGAATTGAAACAGGATGGTCATACAGTAGTCGGTAAGCGCTGCATCTGCAATAACCTGAACCATAGTGGAATTGAAACGACATGAAAAAGGTCTATTACAATAACCTGAACCATAGTGGAATTGAAACAATTACGGAAATCTGATAGAAATCTACTTCAAAGAGTCAATAACCTGAACCATAGTGGAATTGAAACGTCATTGTTCTGAGCAACAATGATGGGTGCATCATCTCAATAACCTGAACCAGCTAGAATTAGAACTCAGCTTTATTTCGAACTAATTATCAATGCTCTACAAAGCATTTATTTCAATAGGTATCGATATAGTCTTGCTTGATAATCAATTCATTACAAAAATAACATACTAACTTTTGGAAGTCTTGGGTTTGCAACTCCTCTTTAAAATTCTGTTTTAATGTATTCTATTTTTAATGACAGAATGTATTTTCGTTATAAACGACTAACAACTAATACCTTTCCTAAAAACGGGACAGGCTATTACAAAAGGATTTGGAAAATGCCACCATTCCGTATATTCGGGATGGTGGCAGAAATTATATTTTGTTTCCAAAGAACGTATTACAGACTAACGCCTCCTGAAACTTCAATTCGTTGTCCATTTATCCAGCGGGCATCTTCGGTACATAAAAATGCTACCACACCTCCAATGTCATCGGGTAAACCAACACGGTTCAAAGCTGTAATACCTGCTATATGTGCGTTCACATCTTTGTTATCTCTTACGTGGCCGTTGCCAAAGTCTGTCTCTATAGCCCCGGGTGCAACTACATTAGCAGCAATTCCACGTGAGCCTAACTCTTTTGCCAGGTATCTTGTAAGCACTTCAATAGCCCCTTTCATTGAACCATAAGCAGAAGAACCTGGAAAAGAGAAACGTGCAAGTCCTGATGAAATATTGATGATGCGTCCCCCGTCATTTATAAAGGGTAATGCTTTTTGCGTTAAGAAAAATACTCCTTTGTAATGAATATTCATCACATCATCAAATTGTGCTTCTGTTGTTTCTGCAAATGGTGCATAAAGAGCTGTTCCTGCATTATTGATCAGAAAATCAAAATTAGTGCTGCCTGTTTGCTCCTTTAAATATGCTGTTATTTGTTTGAAAAATTCATCAAATACTTTCACTTTACTGGTGTCTAATTGAAAAGCCATTGCTTTTTGTCCGAGCGATTGGATTTCAGCTACCACCTCATCAGCTTTCTGTTTGTTGCTATTGTAAGTAAACACTACATCTATTCCCTTCTTAGCGAGGCTGATTGCCATATTTCTTCCCAGACCACGGCTTCCACCTGTTACTAAAGCGATTTTACTCTTTGTTGTTGTCATTGTTGAAGTTTTTAATTTTTTATACAATAATTTGATGATACAAAGATTGGTCAGAAAGCAGGATTATCGTTTGCAAACATCAATCCATTATTTGCAAAATTCAAATAGTTCAATTTATGAACGGAATGTCAGTGGAGTTACGGAAGTTTGCTTTTTAAAGAAATTGGAAAAGTGTGCCACTTCTTCAAAACCTAAACTATCGGCAATTTCGGAAATATTCCAATCTGTCTGTTTCAATAGAATTTTTGCTTCCTGTATAATCCGGCTACTTATAATATCTGTCGTAGTTTTACCTGTGTTTTCCTTCAATACTTTATTGAGATGATTTACATGAATTGCAAGCCTTTCGGCATATTCTTTTGCCGTTCGTAACTTGAGTTTTTGATTGGGTAATTCAATAGGAAACTGCCGTTCTAGCAATTCGATGAACAAGGAGATGATACGGGATGACGCATTCTGGCTGGAATGCAAAGCTGTGGCGGGTTGCAATTTTTGACCATAATGGATGAGTTCCAACACGTAGTTGCGAAGCAGATCGTATTTGTACTCATAATCTGATGCTATTTCTTTTTCCATTTTCCTGAATATAAGTCCTATTTCATCGGCTTCCTCATCGGTGATCTCAAAAACAGGAAAGCCTCCCGATTTAAAAATAGGGAGCTCGTCTAATACAACGCCACTTTTATTTCTTATCAGAAACTCATCGGTAAAAACACAAAACGAACCTGACTGATCTTCAGCTTGCGGAATCCAGTGGTAGGGTACTTTAGGTGTGGCAAACAGTAAGGCATTTTTCTCAACGTCCATTATTTTATCGGCATATTCGGCCCTGTTTTTCCCTCGGATGAGACTTATCTTATAATAAGCTCTTCTGTCGTAAGGCATCGCCAGTTTCCGTTTTACCTGGTTTATTGTTTCGGAAATATCAAATACATTAAAATGACCGATCTCTTTATGAACACCCAATGGTAAAAACGTATTTATATCACGGCCTGTAAACGCTGCAATTTCTTTATAAAATTCTTCGAGTGATCTGTTTTTTAAATTCATCAAATAAAACGGATTTGCAAAATTCAAAGTATAAACACTTTGATTAGTACAAATGTTTATATGGATTTTCTCAGCTTCATTCTCATTTGCAACGAGTGGAAGTTAGTTTGAGTTTGCAACTCTACTTTAAATTTCGGTTGTAATTGTATCGTCTTCTGTTGACAGGATGTATTTATCGTTATAATTTCTACAAGCAAGTATAACACTCGCACCAGCTTCATATAAAGCAGAGCCGTTTCAAAACCTATGCCACATTCGCACCAGTTACTATTACTGTTTTACCAGTTTGGTCAGGGATATTCTTTTTTGTCTACATATTTTTTTCTAATTAAATGAGGCTCTAAACTCCAATGGTGAAATTCCACTTTTATTTTTAAATAACTTGCTGAACGACTGCGGATGTTCAAACCCTAAATCGTAGGCGATTTCACTTACCGACAAATCGGTGGTAGACAATTTTTCCTTTGCCTTTTCAATTAATTTATCGTGAATATGTTGTTGTGTACTTTGACCAGTCAACACTTTAAGTAAATCGCTTAAATAATTGGGCGATACATTCAGTAATCCGGCAATATGTTGAACTGATGGCAATCCTTTATTCATCAGGTCATCGCTGTTGAAATATTCTTCCAGCATATTTTCTAGTCGAATCAGGATTTGATGATTGGCAATCTTCCGTGTTATAAACTGACGTTGATAAAACCGTTCTGCATAAGAGAGCAACACTTCAAGCTGGGCTATGATAATATCCTGACTGAATTTATCAATGATTGAATTGTATTCCTGCTGAATGCTTTGTATAATACCTGTAATCGTTATTTCTTCTTTCTCCGAAAGTAATAAAGCTTCGTTGACCGAATAACCGAAGTATTCGTATTGCTTTATTGATTTAGCCAGAGAGGTATTCCACAAAAAATCAGGATGAATAAGCAACATCCACCCCATTCGTTCCAACCCTTCATCTTTGCCATACTCGATACCAAAAACCTGGTTAGGAGCAATAAATAACATCGCACCTTCATCAAAATCATATTGTTGTTGTCCATATTTGAATTTGGCATTACAATTCCTTTTCAACGCGATGAAATAAAAGTCATACACAAAATTGGTCGGTTGCTCCTCGGATATACGCTTTACGGACTCAACATTTATCACACTGATTAACGGATGCTCCGGTTTTGGCAAGCCCCTGAGTTGGTGGAACTCGCTTATTGTTTTGATCCGATAAGGTTGTATGTTTTTCATTATGCAGAGAATACATTTTATACTTTAATAATCCTTCTGTTTTAGTATTACCAGGGAATTTCAGTTTCTTTGAAAAAGCCCCCCGTTGGTCCTTCAATGCCTAAGGTTGCATATTTCACAATAAATTTTGCGCCCTGCTCCACTGTTTGTGTTCCTCTATTTTGGTTGAGGTCGGTCGCTGTATAACCTGGAGAAACACTGTTTATTTTGAAATTCGTGTTTTTATATTCATTTGCCAACATCACGGTAAAACCATTCAGTGCGGTTTTGGAACAACTATAAGTATCATAAATTTCAAAATTAGGATTTTGCCTGCTATTATGAAGTGTTAAGGAACCCAATTCACTTGAAACGTTTACGATGATCGGGTTGTTTGACTTTTTCATAAGATTAATAAACTGTTGTGTTGTCTGTACTGCACCAAAAAAATTAGTTTCAAATACTTTTCGTAAATTTTCAATTGCGGATGTAGAAATATTCTGAGGCTGCCCTCCGCTAATACCCGCATTATTTATTAAAATATCCAAAACCTCCGTTTGGTTTTCCAATTCTTGTTTTGCTTTTTTAATTGAACTGATATTTGTAACATCAATTTCAATCAATTCCACATTTAAAATACCTAAACTTTTCAACTTATTTAAGGCATCTTGACCTTTAATCTTGTCTCTGCTACCCAAATAAACAAAATAACCCAATTGAGCCATTTGTTTTGCGGTTTCAAAACCAATTCCTTTGTTTGCTCCTGTTATTAATACTGTTTTCATTGTTCCGTTTTTTTGTTTGATAATTATTGTTCTATTAGATTATGCTTGTTGACTGCTATGATATACAATTGCAAATTCTTTTGCAAAATCTGTCAACTTTACCTTTCCCAATATTGGTCTGTGAAGGTAATAATCTTCAAATAATGATCCCGTTTGTATACTTACATTCATCTCAACCAGGCCTGCTGCAATTTGTGGGTTCATTCCGGCGGTTATCATACCATTTAGTAGTTGTTCGTCAGAAATAACAATCCATTTCAAATTTGGTTTTCCGATAGCTTCCCCTAAACCAGCTGCAATTTCATTACAGCTGATTTCATCACTTGCCACGTATCGTATTTTTCTGCCATCAAACGGCATTTCGATTTCTTCGGCAATAGCAGTCGCAATATCCAGTGGCGAAACCCAGGGGTTCTTGCTATCTCCACCATAGTTTGTCGCAATAATACCTTGCGTTTTTATCGTATTTACAAAGCCATATAAGTTGTAATAGAAACCAACGGGTCGCATAAACGTAATAGAAACATCATTTGGCAATTGTTTCAAAATGTTTTCTACATTGTAATGAAAAGCAAGAATACCATTGTCTTTATTGGTATGAGCACCAACACTGCTGAGATGAACTACGCGCTTTACACCCGACTGTTGAATAGCCTGTCGGAAATTATTACCAATCTTGTTAATCGCACCTCTGAAGTCAAGATTTTGGTCAAAGAAACTGTCTAAACCAAGCGCTTCCATAACATAAACTACATCTGCACCTTTAAAAGCTGCGGATAAGAAATCAGCGTCTTCCATTGTACCAATGGCAGCTGTAGCACCCAGTGCTTCAATGTCTTTTTGTCTTTTAGGATTACGACTGATAACCGTAACCACATGTCCTTTTAGCACCAACTCTTGGGTCAGTGGTTTGCTAATGTGTCCTAACGAACCTGTTATAGTGATTTTCATTTTTCCCCTTTTTGAAGTTATAATTTTTTGATATTACAAATTTACACTGCAACTAAAAAAAGGATGTAGTCAAATCTACTATTGTTGTAGTCAAAATGAGGTTTGTTTTAGTAGAATATAAAGATATATGACAGAAATGGGCAATGCTAAGTGTATGCTGCAATAAGAGAACTATCCCTGTTTTTTAGCACCAATTACTCAGTGGTAATTAATGCATTTGCCTCATTTTCAGTAAACATTACCGGCGGAATTCTATACCCTTCAATTAGTGAATATCCTTTTCCATCTTCTGTAAATATTGGAACACCTGCCTGTTCTAATGCTCGTATATCTCTATAAATTGTCTTGACACTTACGCCAAATTTTTCAGCAAGAGTTGTTGAAGTCAATATTCTTTTCGTTTGCAGTTGGGTTAAAATTGCAGTCAGTCGTGAAAGTCTTTTTATGTCGCTATCGTTCATCTTTCAGTTTGGATTTTTCCGGTAATTCTCTCGGTAGCCTTGCCTCTAATTCTTATAATTAGGAAGCTACGAACAAATACTTTAGCAAATACAGCCTTATCGGGTTGATTTGCGAATATCTTCTATCCCTTTTTGATTGTTACCTGAATTCTATATTAGTGCCAACAATTATTATGTTTTGCAATTGAATGATGTTTTAATCAAGATACAAAAGCAAAGATAAAATGGGTTCTAATTAAAGGAGTCCTAATTTCAAAGGAGAAAGACTGGTTTTACTTAAATTTCATAATAAATGATCGAGAATGCCAAAGTTTTCCAATTTTGAGAAGTTGCATTATTTTTTATATTTAAAAAACGATATTTAGCTTATTTTTGAACCTTTCATTAGGTGAATTATCTGACAAGAATCTATAACATTTGAAAGGATAAGTTATATCATATCCTTTTGAACCATAATCACTAGCTAAAAATATATTAAACATGAAAAAAATAATCTTGTTCTTATTTATTTTAGGGTTGTATAACTTGTCATTTGGACAGAAAAAGGTTAAACTGTTACCTTTTATTATTCAGGGCCAGATCACAAACTGTCCTGAAAATTATTTAAGAATATTCTTCAAGGACAAAAATGAGACTATTACAATTGATACGCTACATCTTGACAAAACAGGTCATTTCTATCTAAGGACAAATAAAGTAATCAAACCTCAACGGACAAGTATTCAGCAAAAAAACATTCAGATTAATGATATTTTTGTTGCTCCCGGTTACAATTTAATCATTACCGGAAATGGTCAGGATTTTATGTCATTGTATAAATCCAAAAAAATAACCGGTATTGGTTCGGAAAGTAACAAATACCGTGTAATGCTTGACTCAATTTCAGCTGCCAGAAAAAACAAAACAAGTTGGTATGAAATGAATGAGCCAGACCTATTGGCATTTATCAAAAAAGATCAGAAATTGAAAGACTCTCTTGTTCATGTGGTTTTCGATAAGAAACCGGTCAGGGACCAGTATCTTTCCTATTTCGGAAAAATGACCAGGTATGATAATCAATTCAACAAATTATATCTGTTGATGGCTCATGTTGACATGAATAAATATGATTATGATAAATCGGTTGCCATTGTACGAAATAACTTTGACAACAGGGTTTTAGATAACCTATTTCTTGATGAATATTTTATTTCGACTGATTATCAAACATGGGTTGGGGGTGAATACCTGAGCTATTTGATCAATCTTAACATCCTAAAAAACCCAAAGGTTCAAAAGAACTTACCCTACAAATTAGAAATACTCAACAAGGTTTATAAAGGAAAGTTGAGAGAATACGGCCTTTATCATATAATGGATGCAGCAATTTATCAATGCAAATCGTTTGAAAATGCGAATAGGTGTAAAGAATTGTTCAAACCCTATCTTGCCAGTTTCAAGAACTTAAGTTATAAAAATTTAATTAAGACACAATTTACTGAGAAAGAGGTTGAATTATTAAGGACACAAATTGGTAAACCTGCTCCAAAGTTTACATTGGAAAGCAATTTGAACAAGACCTTTAGTCTTGATGATTTCAAGGGAAAAGTTCTTTATATCGATTTATGGGCAAGCTGGTGTGGCCCATGCCGAGCTGAAATACCTGACTTAAAAAAATTGGTGAATAAGTTTAAAGACAACAATCAAATCGCTTTTCTCAGTATTGCGGTCAACGACGGGGTCAATGAGTGGAAGAAAGCCTTGAGTGAATATCAGCCTGATTGGATTCAATTGTTAGACAAGGAAGGCGTTGTCTGGAAATCATATGTTGCCAATACAATTCCCAAATACATTCTGATCGACAAGCAGGGGAATATCGTGAATTTCGATGCACCGCAACCAGGAAGTGGAGAGAAAATAGAGAAGCTGTTGTTGAGCGAGATAGCTAAATAATCAGCGCAATTATCTTGGTCAAAGTAAGCACCAGCAGCAAGCACTTCCATAACATAACCTACATCTGCACCTTTGAAAGTCGTTGATTCTTAAAAACTACGGATTTAAAAAAATAATCATAAAAAGAGGCTATCTCTTCAGCCCAGTAGACTTCTGAGATAGCCTCTCCAATTATAAATTATATACTTTTACTTATTCTTGATATAATTGATAATCCACTCCCCTACTTCGGTAGTTGAATAGGCTTTACCTGTTCCTGAAAGATCTACGGTCATGATTCCTTGAACTATAGATTGCTCAACAGCTTCTCTGATGAGAGCACCTTCGGGCATCAGGTTGAATGCATATTCAAACATCATTGCTGCCGAAAGAATGGTAGCAACAGGATTAGCTATATTTTTGCCGGCTGCCTGTGGATAAGATCCATGGATGGGTTCAAATACAGATGTATGTAAGCCAATAGAAGCTGAAGGCAACAGCCCCATAGAACCACTGATTACACTAGCTTCGTCAGTCAAGATATCTCCAAAAAGATTTTCAGTCACCAACACATCAAAACGTTTAGGCCATTGGATGATCTGCATAGCAGCATTGTCAACAAACATATACTCCAACTCAATATCAGGATAAGATGGTGCCAGCTCTTGTGCAATTTCTCTCCACAAACGTGATGTAGCTAATACATTGGCCTTATCGACCACCGTAAGTTTCTTTCTGCGCTTTCCGGCAAATTCGAATGCCATCTTCAAAATACGTTCAACCTCTTCGCGGGTATAGATACAAGTATCATAAGCTGTATTTCCATCTTCAGAACGACCCTGTGGTTTACCAAAATAGAGTCCGCCTGTTAATTCGCGAATACACATAAAGTCTGCTCCATCAACCAATTCGGTCTTTAATGGCGACTTATCTATCAGCGATTTAAAAATAGTTAAGGGACGAAGGTTAGCATAGAGTCCCAGTTTCTTACGCATGGCTAATAACCCTTGTTCCGGACGGACTTTTGCTTTTGGGTCATTATCAAAACGAGGATGACCAATAGCTCCAAAAAGTACGGCATCACTTTGCATACAGAGTTCGTGTGTAGCATCAGGATAAGGATTTCCAACCTCATCAATAGCGCATGCACCAACAATAGCATGTTTGTAGGTTAATTCGTGTCCGAATTTCTCTGCTATAACTTTGGTTACATTCAAAGCCTGTGCAGTAATTTCTGGTCCTATCCCGTCGCCAGGTAGTACGGCTATATTCAGCTTCATTATTTTATATTTTTGAAATTATTCTTAAAATGAAATAAGCTATAACAATATCATCCCTTCGGAATCTTTATAAGATCAAAGTTGATTCTTTCTATAATCAGATCATACTTTCGGAATTTTTCTGTTCCGAAAAGATGAAAAAATTATCGTTAAATTAATAATTATTGAACTCGTTTTCAATCAGATTTAACATCTTCTCGGTAGCAATAATGGCCGCAGAGGTCTGGTCGGTATCAAGTCCTCTTGTTTTGAATTCGCGATTAAACTTCCAGGTGATGACAGATTCTACCAAAGCATCTGTACGCCCACCGGGAGGAATAGATACAACATAATCGACCAGAATGGGTAACGGCTTATTTAAATCAAAATAGATTTTTTTTATCGCATTCATAAAGGCATCATAAATTCCATCACCCGAAGCAGTCTGTTCATGACGAACACCATCTATCCGAATACTAATTGTTGCATTTGGGAGCAGCCCCTTAGCATGCGAGAGCATATAATTATTGATTTTTATATGCTTTTCAATGGCTTCGCTCTTCAATACATCCGACACGATATAAGGCAAATCATCAATGGTAACCATCTCTTTTTGATCGCTCAATTCGATGATTCTGTCGGTTACCTTCTTTAACGATTCCATATCAAGGCTTAATCCCAACTCCTCAAGATTTTTCTTGATATTAGCCTTTCCTGAGGTTTTACCAAGTGCATAGAGACGCTTTCTGCCAAAACGCTCAGGAATAAGGTCATTGAAATATAGATTGTTTTTATTGTCGCCATCAGCATGAATGCCACTACATTGTGTAAAGACATACTCTCCAATCAATGGTTTATTAGCCGGAATACGGATTCCCGAAAACGTCTCAACAATCTTACTAATTTTATTGAGTTTTGACTCGACAACTGATGTTGAAAACTTTAAATGATCAACAATAAGCGCTATCACACTGGAGAGTGTAGCATTTCCTGCTCTTTCGCCTAACCCATTAACGGTAGTATGAATAGTATCGATACCTGATTTTAGTGCCTGATAAACGTTAGCCGAAGCCAGATCGTAATCATTATGTGCATGAAAATCAAACTTGAGTTCTGGATAACGCGTTACCATTTCTGTACAAAAAGCAAAGGTCTCTTCAGGACTCAAGATTCCCAATGTATCTGGAAGCATAAACCGGTCTATCGATTCATTGCGTAACTGATCGACCATAAAATATACGTAATCTGATGAGTTACGCATTCCATTAGACCAGTCTTCGAGATAGATATTTACCCTGATCCCTTTTTCTTTTGCGTAAGCTAATGATTTGCGAATATCGGTAACATGTTCTTCCGGTGTTTTCTTTAGCTGTTCAGTAACGTGTTTATACGATCCTTTGCATAACAAGTTAAGAACCTTACCTCCCACATTACTGATCCAATCTAACGATACCGTTCCATCAACAAAACCAAGAATTTCAATCTTATCCGTGTGACCTCTTTGAGCTGCCCATTCCATAATTGTTCGAGCAGATCTGAATTCACCCTCCGAAACTCTGGCTGAAGCAACTTCGATACGATCTACCTTAACTTCATCAAGGAGGATTTTAGCAACACTTAGTTTTTCATTTTCAGAAAAAGATACCCCGGTAGTTTGCTCCCCATCGCGAAGAGTGGTATCCATTATCTTTATTATTTTTGTCATACGGTTTCAATTTGATTCCTAATACTTTAATTATAGTATTCTTCCCAATTATAAAGAAACAGCCATCATAATTTCACTTCCTTTCAGAGCTTAAATTGATGAAGTCTTTTTTCCTATAATCATTTCATCCCCTTTGGCTTTCAGATGATCTGATAATCCAGATTACATAAGATTTCCTTATACAAATATGGTCTTTCCGGGGTATGTAGATGTTGATTATCCTCTTTGTTTCTCGAAAGCAAGAATATCTTCTTTACTGTTTACCAGATAATCAATATCATCGTATCCCATGATGAGACACTCTTTTTTATAAGGATTGATCTCAAATGAAACAGTTTCATTGGTCTTAACAATAGTGAAACTCTGGTTTTCAAGATCTACTTTAAACTCTGTTTTTGGATCAGCATCTATCAATGCGAAGATGTGTTTTAAAAACTCTTCGCTAACCTGAATTGGAAGCAGACCATTATTCAATGCGTTTCCTTTAAAGATATCTGCAAAGAAACTGGAAACAACAACCTTGATACCAAAATCGTAGATAGCCCATGCTGCATGTTCGCGACTAGAACCACTTCCAAAGTTTTTTCCGGCAACCAGTATGGTTCCTGAATAACGTGGATTATTTAAAGCAAAGTCGGTCACAGGCTGATCGGCTTTATCATAACGCCAATCGCGAAACAAATTATCGCCAAAGCCTTTACGTTCGACAGCTTTCAAGAAACGGGCAGGTATGATCTGATCGGTATCCACATTCTCTATAGGAAGTGGGATAGCCGGTGATGTGAACGTTACAAATTTATCGAGTGACATAAAAAATGATCTTTTAAATATTATTATTATTCATTTAGCAGTGCGTAAAAAATAATGATCCAGATTTTACATTAAATCGCGTGGATCCGTAATTTTTCCGGTAATAGCTGCTGCGGCTGCAACAAGCGGGCTGGCCAGCATGGTGCGTGCACTAGGTCCCTGACGACCTTCGAAGTTGCGGTTTGAAGTAGAAACTGCATATTTTCCGGCAGGAATCTTATCATCATTCATTGCTAAACATGCAGAACAACCTGGTTGACGAAACTTAAATCCGGCTGCAGTCAGAATATCTGTCAGACCTTCTTCCTGAGCTTGTTTCTCAACTTGTTTTGAACCCGGAACAATCCATGCTATTACACTTTCTGCTTTCTGCTTTCCTTTTACGAAGTTAGCAAATACTCTAAGGTCTTCAATTCGACCATTGGTACAGCTACCTACAAACACATAATCAACAGGTTTGCCTTCAAGTTTTTCACCAGCAGCAAAACCCATGTAGTTCAATGATTTTTCAAAAGTTATTTTATCGCTGCCTTCCAGATCTGATCCATCAGGAATAGAATCTTTTATCCCCATACCCATTCCAGGGTTTGTTCCATAGGTAATCATTGGATCAATATCTTTGGCATCGTACGAATATTCAGTATCAAATGATGCACCATTATCAGTCACAAGCGTTTTCCAATAAGCAACTGCTTTATCCCAGGCCTGGCCTGATGGAGCAAATTCACGACCCTTAACATAACTGATGGTCTTTTCATCAGGCGCAATCATACCTCCACGTGCACCACATTCTATACTCATGTTACAGAGCGTCATGCGGCCTTCCATAGAGAGGCTTTGGATGGCAGATCCGGCAAACTCAACAAAGTGCCCTGTACCACCACTGGTAGAGATTTTGGAAATAATATAAAGTGCAATGTCTTTGGCTGTTACGCCTTGTTTCAACTCACCGTTAACGGTGATACGCATTTTTTTAGGTTTGGGTTGCAAGATACATTGGCTTGCAAGTACCATTTCTACTTCACTGGTTCCAATTCCAAACGCTATTGCGCCGAAAGCTCCATGTGTAGATGTGTGACTATCGCCACAAACAATCGTCATTCCCGGAAGGGTTAAACCCAGTTCAGGGCCAATAACATGCACAATACCAGCCCACTTATGATTCAAACCATACAGTGAAATATTATGCTTTTCACAATTACTGAGAAGGGTATTTACTTGCTTACGCGACAACTCGTCTTTAATGGGTAAATGCTGCTCAATGGTTGGAATATTATGGTCGGGGGTAGCAGTGGTTAGTTCGGGATGAAAAACCTTAAGACCTCTTTTTTCGAGACCTACAAATGCGACTGGTGAGGTTACCTCATGAATAAAATGACGGTCAATATATAATACACTAGGACCACCTTCAATCTTTTTTACCACATGCGCATCCCACACTTTATCGAATAGCGTTTTAGCTTCCATTTTTTGATTTTTATTTCAGATTTACTTTAACTTTTAAAGACGCACAACCATGTATTTTTTCAAAAGACGCACAACTGTGTGTCTCTATCAATATGCAGTTGTTTGTCTATTTGTAGAGACGTACACCCCGTACGTCTCTACGATAGAACACTGGAAAAAATTATTATTTAGCGTTTTCAGGTCTTAACTGACGAACAGTTGCACCAGCACGCCACATTTCACTTTCGCGTAGTTCAGCCAACTCTGCATCTAGTTTAACACGATAATCGGCCTGACTGTTCAAATCAATTGAACGTTGTGCTTCATTTCCTGTAGCAACTTCGTTATATAGTTCATTAAATACTGGTAATGTAGCATCACGGAACTTCTTCCACCAATCTAATGCACCACGTTGTGCTGTAGTTGAACAGTTGGCATACATCCAATCCATTCCATTCTCAGCAACAAGCGGCATTAAACTCTGTGTCAATTCTTCAACAGTTTCGTTAAAAGCTTCGGAAGGAGTGTGTCCTTTGTCTCTTAAAACCTGATATTGAGCAGCAAATATACCCTGGATAGCACCCATCAATGTACCACGCTCGCCTGTCAAGTCAGAATAAACTTCACGCTTAAAGGTAGTTTCAAACAAATAACCCGATCCAACACCAATACCTAGTGCAACAACACGGTCTTTTGCTTTTCCGGTAGCATCCTGGAAGATAGCATAGCTTGAATTCAGACCACGACCTTCTAAGAACATACGACGAAGGCTGGTTCCAGAACCCTTAGGTGCAATCAGAATAACATCAACATCAGCAGGAGGAATAATCCCGGTTCTTTCTTTGTAGGTAATTCCAAAACCATGTGAGAAGTACAAAGCCTTACCTGGAGTCAGGTTCTTTTTGATGGTTTCCCATAAAGTAATTTGTCCGGCATCAGAAAGTAAATATTGAATGATGGTAGCTTTTTGGCAAGCCTCTTCAATATCGAAAAGCGTTACACCTGGAACCCAACCATCTTTAACGGCCTTATCCCAGCTCTTTGAATTTTGGCGTTGACCAATAATTACATTAAAACCATTATCTCTAAGGTTAAGAGACTGACCAGGGCCTTGAACACCATAACCAATAATGGCGATAGTTTCGTCTTTTAATACTTCTTTTGCTTTACTAAGTGGAAATTCTTCGCGTGTAACTACGTTTTCTTCTACACCACCGAAATTTAATTTTGCCATTTCTCTGTTTTTTTGATTTGTTGATTGTTATTCAATGCTTGCTAATAATTTATCACGATCTTTCAGGAAAACTGAAAGTTTTTCGATAGGAGACCGGGTAATTGCAATTCTTCCTGAACGAATAAACTGTAAAACACCAAATTGGTTTAATCCTTCGAATAATTCTTGTGTTTCCTCTTTATGACCTGTCTTTTCAATAACGGTATAGTCAGGAGTCACTTCAAGAATCCTTGCGTTAAACTGGCGCACCAACGACTCTATTTGATTGCTATGTGTTAGCGCCTCTGTTGGCACTTTATACAAGGCTATTTCCTGGTAGATCATCTCTTCATTGGTATGATAATAGGCTTTTAAAACCTCCACCAATTTATCAATCTGTTTTACCACTTTACTGACCTTGTCTTGTGTATCATTAACCACGATAGTAAACTTACTGATGCCGGCTAAAGCTGACTCAGAAACAGTAAGGCTTTCAATATTTATCTTGCGCCGGGTAAAGATGATCGTTATCCGGTTGAGCAACCCTATGTGGTTTTCGGTGAAAGCTGATATTATAAATTCCTGGTTCATCGATATCGGGTTTATGGTTCCAAAATTATTTGAGCGACAGAAGCACCTGCAGGTACCATTGGGAATACATTATCCTCTTTTTCAACTACTACTTCCAGCAGATAAGGACCTTGATGATCAATCATTTCGCTAATTGCTTCGGTCAGATCTTCTCTCTTGGTAACTTTACGTGCCTTAATAGAATATGCTTCAGCCAGCTTGATAAAGTCAGGGTTCTGAAGATGCGTAAAAGAATAACGTTTATCGAAGAAGAGTTGTTGCCACTGACGAACCATTCCGAGATAGTTGTTATTCAGAATAACAATCTTTACCCCTATCTGGTATTGACTAATGGTGCCCAACTCCTGTAGTGTCATCTGGAAGCCTCCATCACCTACAAAAGCAATAACCTGACGGTTTGGCTGTCCCAGTTTTGCGCCCATGGCTGCAGGTACACCAAAACCCATGGTTCCCAATCCTCCTGATGAAATAAAACTGCGGCTCTGTTTAAATTTAAAATAACGCGAAGCAATCATCTGTTGTTGGCCTACATCAGTAACAGCAATAGCATCGCCATTAACCTTTTCAGCGGTCAACCGAACTACCTCTCCCATCGTAAGCTCTTTTTTTGTGGGAGTGATATCCTTTTTGATGACCTTTTTTTGTTCTAATTTATAACACTCCTTGAATTCGTTAACCCATTCATCATGTTTATTAGGATTGACAAGTTCTATCAGTTTTTGAAGTGCTTTCTTGGCATCACCCAATATGGCAACATCTGCTTTGATAATTTTATCAATTTCGGCAGGATCGATTTCAATGTGGATTACTTTGGCCTGACGGGCATATGATTTGACATCACCGGTAACCCGGTCATCAAAACGCATCCCTACCGCAATCAATACATCACATTCATTGGTTTTTATGTTAGGTCCGTAGTTTCCATGCATCCCTAACATTCCCACATTCAACGGATGATCGGTATCCATAGCAGAAAGGCCCAGTAATGTCCATGCAGCAGGAATCCCTGTTTTCTCAACAAATTGCTGTAACTCCTTTTCTGCTCCCGAAATAATAATGCCATTACCAAACAAAAGGTAAGGTTTTTTAGCACTATTAATCAGTTCGGCAGCCTCTTTTAATTTATCGGCTCTCAGATTTTGAACCGGAACATAACTTCTGATTTTATTACAACGTTCGTAATGAAAATCAAACTCCTGTATTTGGGCAGTTTTAGAAACATCAAGTACAACTGGGCCGGGACGACCTGAACGGGCTATATAAAAAGCTTTTGCCATTGCTTCAGGAATCTCATCCGCACTTGTTATCTGATAATTCCACTTTGTAATAGGCATGGTTAAGCCAATTACATCTGCCTCCTGGAAAGCATCAGTTCCTAATAAAGGAGCTACTACCTGACCAATTACACATACCAATGGAGTTGAATCCATCATTGCATCTGCAATTCCGGTGATAATATTAGTAGCACCGGGACCCGAAGTAACAATACAGACGCCAACTTTTCCGGTTGCTCGAGAATAACCCTGGGCGGCATGAACAGCTCCCTGTTCGTGACGGACAAGAACATGATGCACTTTATGATGATACTTCATAATTGCATCGTAAAGCGGTAAAACCGCTCCTCCTGGATAACCAAAAACAGTTTCTACACCCTCTTTGATGAGAACTTTCAAGATGGCATCTGCTCCGTTAACCTTTTGCTGGATTGCTGGTGTCATAAATTTGATTTTTACTGTTTATTTATTGAGTCTGTGATACATCCATGTGATGCATCAGAAACCGTCATTGCATATTTATAAAGTGCTCCACGACTAACTTTTAAAGCCGGAGGAGTCCAGTTCTTTCTTCTTTGTTCAATCTCTTGTGCAGTCAGATCAACATGAAGTGTATTAGTTACAGCATCAATTGTGATAATATCGCCGTCTTTTAGAAGAGCAATCAGGCCGCCCTCCTGAGCCTCAGGTGTTATATGTCCTACGACAAAACCATGCGTCCCTCCTGAGAATCGACCATCCGTAATTAAAGCTACATCTGTACCTAAACCAGCGCCCATGATGGCCGCAGTAGGTTTCAGCATCTCTGGCATTCCGGGCCCGCCCTTAGGACCTTCGTAACGAATAACCACTACATCACCTTTTTTAACTTCACCTTTGCCTATAGCATCATTTGTAGCGTATTCTCCATCAAAAACACGTGCAGGACCTGTAAACTTTTCACCTTCTTTACCTGTGATTTTAGCAACAGCCCCTTTTTCTGAGAGGTTGCCATAAAGAATACGGATATGACCGGTAGCCTTTATTGGATTATCAAGATCGTTTAAGATATGTTGACCAGCAGCAAGTGTAGGAACATCTGCAAGGTTTTCAGCGATTGTTTTACCAGTAACCGTTAAACAGCTACCATCAATCAATCCATTTTCCATTAGATATTTCATAACAGCTGGAATACCTCCAATGTTGTGAAGATCCTCCATTAAAAATTTACCACTTGGTTTTAAGTCGGCCAGATAAGGAGTCCGATTACTGATTTCCTCCATATCTTTCATCGTAAAATCAATATCGGCGGTCTTGGCAATAGCAAGCAGATGTAATACAGCATTGGTAGATCCTCCCAAAGCTATAACCAAGGTAAATGCATTTTCAAATGATTTCTTGGTAATGATATCTAAGGGTTTCAAGTCTTTTGCCAAAAGTCCGTTCATCACTTCGGCTACTTGTTTTGTTTCTAGTTTCTTTTGAGCAGAAACAGCAGGATTTGATGAACTGTAAGGCAACATCATACCCATTGCTTCAATAGCCGAAGCAATTGTGTTAGCAGTATACATACCTCCACAAGCACCAGGACCAGGACAAGCTTTACGAATAATCTCTTTGTATTCGCCTTCATCCATTTTTCCTGCAATCTTTTCGCCCCATGCTTCAAAGGTTGAAACGATATTCAGTTGTTTGCCTTTGTGCATTCCGGGAGCTATTGTTCCTCCATACATCATTAAAGCCGGACGATTCAAACGAATCATAGCCATTAAAGCACCAGGCATATTTTTATCACACCCCACAACAGTAACAACACCATCATAGCTATGTGCATTGACCATCAATTCAATTGAGTCAGCAATAACCTCGCGAGAAGGTAAAGACGAACGCATTCCGGGTGTTCCCATAGAAATTCCGTCGCTAACACCAATTGTATGAAAGACTAAACCGACTGATCCACTTAGGTTCAGGTTGTCGCGAATGTCTGCAGCAAGTCCATTAAGATGCATATTACAAGGATTTCCTTCAAAACCTGTACTTGCAATACCCACAAATGGCTTGGCAAAATCTTCTTCTTTCAACCCTGCTCCGTAGAGCATGGCTTGTGCTGAGGGATGGGTGTCATCCTGGCTCACACACCAACTGTACTTTTTTAATGGCTTCATTAGATTTTACTATTTTGAATATTTATTCAATTTCTTTTGTTATAAAAAAACCTGTCTCTTTTTGTGAGACAGGTTTTTTAATTTAATAAGGTCCCCTGTCTCACTTCAGCAAAGAAGCAGAATAATGACTACGATAATGTGAAGGCTAAAACAGTTCATAATTTTTAGTATAAAAACAAAGCGACCTTCCCGGGAGCCGGGAAGGTCGCTTGTTGTTATGTTTTACAATTTGCCACTTTATTCCCAGCTCCTAGTTCATTTTAATGACGAGGAGAATGCTAATAATAATAATGACAAATAGATTATTCATTTTTTCGTTTTGTTTGATGCGACAAATGTAAAAGAAAATAAATTACAATTACCAATAGGCTTAATAAATTCATAAAAAATTAACAATTAAACGCAAAATTGTTGGTTTTATGATTTACAAAACAAAATAAATGCATAATTAATCAATATTTTGCATAATTATTATACCCATTACCTGTTTAAAACAACCCTTTGTCATATATGCAGATACCTTTTCAGGATTTCTGACATTATTCGTTCAGAAAATCTTCAAAAAACATATTCTGATCCCGCTAAAAGTATTAGAACGGAATGAATCACACTTTTTACTGTTTAATGAAACCAAAATATACCGATTTTTGTTTACGATTAAAACAACTAAAGAATTATCACCTTATGACAAGAAGAAAATCAATATTCTGGTGGATATTTGCTGTGATCTTTACTATCGCAATTGCTTATTATCAAAGAGTAACCGGTCCTACTTACCCAATGCGAACTACTGTTACGCTCAACAATGTTAAAATGGATTTCAAACTCCCTCGCTCGCAGGGTGATGGAGATGCCAACATAAAATTGCTAATTCCACAAAATGACTTCAAAGGAAAGATCATCTTTAAAAGATTTAAGAGCTTTGATACGCTGACAACCATAGAGATGAAAAGAGATGGAAAATATCTGACTGCATCGCTTCCTCATCAACCACCGGCTGGAAAAATTGAATACAGGGTAGTAATCTTTTCGGCTACAGAAAAAGCTGATTTAACAGTTGCACCTGTTGTCATTCGTTTTAAGGGAGAGGTTCCAGCCTATATCTTAATTCCTCATATCTTACTCATGTTCCTTGCAATGCTCTTTAGTACCCGGACAGGTATAGAAGCACTATTAAAAGGAACCAAAACATTTCGATACACCCTTTGGACAGTCATATTACTGTTTCTGGGAGGTATTGTTTTAGGACCATTTGTACAATATTATGCTTTTGGTGCATTTTGGACAGGTTGGCCATTTGGTTATGATTTAACAGATAATAAAACATTGATCGCTTTCATCTTCTGGATTGTAGCACTATTTGTACTCATAAAACGTCCGACCAACAGATTCTGGCCTATCTTTGCATCCGTTATACTTTTGTTGGTTTATCTGATTCCACACAGTGTTTTAGGATCAGAAATAGATCATACAAAAGCACCAAAAATCTAAATTCTTTCTGACTACCTTATTATGATAACACTTTTTATTATTGGGTTTACTGTTGTCGTTTCTGTTCTTTGCTTCCAGAATCAAGACCTGTTTATGAAACTTCGGTTTTCGCCTTACATGGTAAAACATAAGAATCAAACATATCGTTTCTTTACGCATGCCTTTGTACACGCCGACTGGATGCATCTTTTTGTCAACATGTTTGTCTTATACTCATTTGGGAGTGCTATTGAATCATACTTTGGAATACTATTCGCAAATAAAGGAGTTGTTTATTTTATCATTCTATATCTTGGTGGGATATTATTTTCAGCTCTTCCTTCATTCGGAAAACATCAATCAGATCCCTATTATAGTGCTGTTGGAGCGTCTGGAGCCGTATGTGCTGTTTTATTTTCAAGTATTCTCATTCAACCATGGGCTGGAATAGGTATATTATTCCTCCCATTTCATATTCCCGCATTTGTTTTCGGACCACTTTATTTAATTTACGAAGCATATGGATCAAAAAAACTAAACGATAACATTGGTCATGATGCACACATATGGGGATCTATCTTTGGCATAGTGATTACACTAATATTCAATTATCGTATTGGAATTGAATTTATTGAACAGATTAGAAGTGCTTTTTAATTTGCTAATAAAAAATCTAATACCGTTTTAATTTAGCATACTGGATAAAATAAAAAAAATAATGTACTGATGGGCTAATTTGGAATATATTCTTTTCCAAATTAGCCCATCAGTACATTATTTAATTAGCACATTGAATTTAGTTTTGAAGAATGTCTTCCGGCATATTAAACCATAATTTATAATTCGGATTGATACTTAACATCTCATCAGCCCATAAATGCTTCTGATCGGCATTAAAGATTTGATCAGTAGTTAAGGTTGTAACCTGCCATGAATTCTGTTCAATCTCAGCATCCAGTTGTTTTGGTGTCCATCCAGCATATCCAAGAAAAAAACGAACTTGCGAATCATCAATAAGCTCGTTCTCTAACATTTTAAACAAAACATCACTATCACCACCCCAATAAATGCCTTTCGAAATTTCTTTACTTCCGGGTATTGTTGCCATCCTATGTATAAAAAACAAATTCTGACTTTTAACCGGTCCACCTAAATAAATGTAAGGATTAAACCCAACATGATCGGTCACAACATCACTAAAATGAATATTAGTACGTTTATTAATGATCATACCAAAAGCTCCTTCATTATCCATTTCTCCCAATAAAATAACAGATTGTCTGAAATAAAAATCTTGTAAGCCAGGCTCTGCTAACAAGATATTGCCGGATGCTGGATATATTGCCATATAATCGGTTTTAAAAAATTGTAAACAGTGTATAGGTGCAATTTGTTTTCCTCATTATACCTACCTTTGTACGTCAGATCAAATTTCATACCAGTAAGCATGAACCGACAAAACAATATAGAAAAATATATCAGACTCAGAGAGGAATACCCGCTGTTTTATTTCGAAGACTACACAATTAGCCTTATCGATAACGAGCTGGTCATCCGGTTTTCTTTTAATCTAAATCATCAATATTATTTCTATCCGGAAACACGAATTCCCATATTGGCAAATATATCTGACCAGTTTTTCCGCAATGGGGGTAAAGTTGATGATCTAAAAATATTTGCTTTTAATATCGGGATGATTGAGCTGGTTAGTTACTGGAAGACAGCCTGCTCACCAAAGGTAATCATCAAGCCTCATGTTCTTACTGAAGCGCAGATTAAATGGTGGAAAAAGATATATTTCAATGGATTAGGCGAGTTCTTTTATCTCAATGGCATAGAGAATCCTGATCCCGAATCATTCATGGAGATCATAACAGAAGGCACTCCAATAACAACACCAGATTTTCAATTGGACGAATCAGCAGTCCTTGTCCCCATAGGTGGAGGAAAAGATTCTGTGGTCACCCTTGAATTACTAAGACAAAAAAAGATTGACTGTTTACCACTCATCATGAATCCTCGCGGAGCTACTATCGATTGTATAACAGCAGCAGGATTTACACTCGCCTCTATCTTTAGAATTAAACGGTCTATCCATCCACAACTACTTGAGCTTAATGCTAAGGGCTTTCTCAACGGGCATACCCCCTTTTCTGCCATGCTGGGTTTTAACACCATTCTGGCATCTGTATTGTCAGGCCGACGCAATATAGCGCTATCCAATGAATCGAGCGCAAACGAAGCTACGGTAGAGGGAAGTACCATAAACCATCAATATTCAAAATCTTTCGAATTCGAACAGGACTTCAGAGCCTATGTTCATCAATTTATCTCGCCCAAGCCTAACTATTTCAGCTTTCTACGTCCCCTTTCAGAACTCCAGATAGCAGCACTATTCAGTCGCTTCGAAATCTATCACAATGTATTTAGAAGCTGTAATGTAGGAAGTAAAACAGATAGCTGGTGCGGAAACTGTCCAAAATGTCTCTTCACATTTACCATTTTGTCACCTTATCTTGGCGAAGAACGTTTAACCCAGATCTTTGATAAAGACCTATTTCAGGATACATCCTTAACCCCCTATCTCCGTCAGCTAACAGGAATGGATAAAGTCAAGCCCTTCGAATGCGTAGGTACTGTTGATGAGGTAAACGCCTCTTTACAACAGACTATTGCGATCAACCCAGCTGACATTTTATCACCTCTTTTGCAATACTACCGTCAATCTCCTTCATACCACCCCATTCACCAAACTCAGTTTGCCGCGCTGCTTGAAGAATTTATTCCAGAACACAATCTGGAACCTCATTTTGAACAAATCATAAAAACTGCCTTGTCATGGCTTTCGATATAAAAAGTTTCCTGATTTCTAAAAAATGTATCATTGTGGGTTGCGGTCGTGAAGGTATCTCCACCTATCGTTATATCCGGTCTATTTTACCTGAACTCCCCCTCTGTATTGCGGATCAGGATCTTCAATTATTAATAAAACATCCCACTTTTACAAAAGATCAACATCTCTCTTTTCAATTAGGCAATACTTATCTAGATCAGCTTGACAGTTTTGATTTGATCATAAAAACACCGGGCGTCAGTCTGAAAACATTACAGCACCTGCCTGCAAGAGAGAAGATAACATCACAGACAGATCTTTTCCTGCGGATGTATGGCAAACAGGTAATTGGAATTACCGGAACCAAAGGAAAAAGCACAACCAGTAGTCTCATTCGCCACATTGTTTTAAAGCATACCGATAACACCATCCTTGTAGGCAATATTGGCGTCCCTCCATTTGATATGCTCGAACAGATCAATACAGAAACAATCATAGTTTGCGAATTATCATCTCACCAACTGCAATACATTACGGTAGCACCTCATATCAGTATATTATTGAACCTTTACGAAGAACATCTCGATCATTACAACTCCTATCTTGAGTACCAACTCTCAAAATTAAACATCGCATTATGCCAATCATCAACCGATCATTTTATCTATAATCAGGATGACAAGCGTATTGCGGACCTGCTAAAAAGTCATCCTACATTAAGCATCAAACATCCTTTTAGCAAGCTGAAACCAACAATAAATGGTGCCTGGCTCGACGAGAAAATAATCCATCTCTCGCTGGAGGTACTGCTTGATTACTATCCGTTATCTTCACCCCGGAAGCTCCTTGGAGATCATAATCTACTCAATATCATGGCTGCTATCTTAGCATGCAAGCTATCCGGCATCAACGACAAAGCTATTTTAAACGGGATAGAAGACTTTAAAGGACTGGAGCATCGAATAGAGTTTGTTGGGTGCTATCATGAAATTAATTATTACAACGACTCCATTTCAACGATCCCCCAGGCTGCCATTGCTGCAGTTGAGACTTTAAAAAATGTAGACACACTTATCTTAGGAGGCTTTGATCGTGGCATCGACTATTCAATATTGATTGAATATTTAAAAAGCGCCACCTTACGAAATGTCATCTTCGTTGGTGCCGCAGGTGCCCGAATTCATCAACTTCTTATTGAAGCAGGTATAGATAACAAATTCTTTTTTAGTACCAATGATTATCGTGAAGTCGTTGCCAAAGCACGCGAAATAACGAAACCAGGTTCTATCTGTTTACTATCGCCTGCTGCTGCTAGTTATGATCAGTTCAAAAATTTCGAAGAGAGAGGTAATTACTTTAAAGAGTTGGTAAAGGCGTAAAGACACCGTTTTTTTCATCTCCAAAACAATTAAACATCACAATCGTCAATTCGAATGAAGTGAGAAATCCTTTATGGAGAGTATGGTTTTAATATTCAGATTTCTCCTGGACGATCAAAATGACAGACAATAACTGACATTGAGTTTACTTCTCTTCAGTCGCATACAAATCATTAAGGAAATGTTTTTCATGCAGGTCAGGCGTCTTCACTGATTTTCTACACCAGTTTAACTTCAAGTCTACAAGCTCTTCTGCAGAAAGCCTGAAATCAATTTGTTGAGATCTAAGATTCTCGCTCACACTAAAAAGACTTAGTGCCGCCGATACAGAAATGTTATAACTTTCAGTAAACCCATACATTGGTATCCTGACATATCCATCGGCCAGTTTTAAGGCCGTTTCACTAAGGCCTTCCAGTTCAGTCCCAAATAACAGTGCAACTTTATGATCTAATGGAAGATCATTAATCATACAATCATCAGTATGAGGAGTAGTAGCATATATTTTATACCCTTTATTTTTCAGATCGTTGATGCAAGCAGTAGTATTATCAAATTCAGGTTCATTATATCGGTAAATATCAATCCATTTCGTTGATCCTAAAGCCACATCAGGACTAATCTGATACTCATAACGGTTTTCAATAAAATAAATATCCTGAATACCGAAGCATTCGCATGAGCGTAAAACAGCACTCGCATTATGCGCCTGGTAAACATCTTCGAGCACCACAGTTACATGCCGGGTTCTATTTTTTGCAATCCTTTCAAATTTTTCAAGTTTAGCAGTTGTGATAAAACTTTGAAAATAGGTTAAAAGAGCGCTTTTATAGTCCAAAGATGATAGGTCCTTCATAATTCCATCCGATTAATTAAGCTGCAAAAGTAAATAAAACAGCATCTTTTTAACTTAAAATTAATAGTCGAATCTACTTTATTAACCTTTTGTTGATAAAAGAAGGGGATTTTTCGTAAGAATGATTTTTAGATTAACAGAAAAAAATTACTTTTGCATTCTAAAATAACCAAGAAGCATGGTACAGAAGACCGATAAAACCGAAGAAAAATTACACGTTGTTGAAGAAACCCTCAGTAAAACAGAGCATTTCATCGAAAACAATCAGAAGCTACTTATCAATATAGGTATTGCAATAGTAGCTATTGTTTTGGGTTTTTACGCGTTGCGTAACTATTATATCATTCCACGTGAGGAAGATGCAACAGCCCAGATGTTCATGGCACAAAAATATTTTGATCAGGATTCTATAAAGAAAGCGTTGAATGGAGATGGTAACTATCCTGGATTCGTTCAGATCATTGACGATTACAAATGGACTAAGGCTGCCAATTTATCACATTACTACGCTGGTATTTGCTATCTGAAGCAAGGTAAATTTCAGGATGCAATTGATCAGTTAAAGAGTTTCTCCGGAAAAGACGAATTAGTGGCTCCAATGGCTAAAGGTGCTATCGGTGATGCTTATATGGAACTTGGTCAAACAGATAAAGCAGTAAGTGAATATGAAGCAGCAGCCAATCTGCGTGATAATAAGTTCACAACAACTGTTTTCTTACAGAAAGCTGCTTTTGCTTACGAAGAACTAAAAAACTACGATAAGGCATTAGAACTGTACAATCAGATCAAAACCAAATACCCTAATAGTATGGAAGCTTCTGAAGTAGATAAGTACATTGCTAAAATCAAAACTTTACAGAATAAGTAAATAACGAACTTATCCACATAAATTAAAATACCTGTCCTACCCGGTCAGGTATTTTTTTGTTTATTTTTTTCACACTTCATGCAATTACTAACGCACTTCGTTTCATCTTTGCATAAGCAATGAACATACAAATGGAAAAAAAAGATTTTCGAATCGTCTTCATGGGTACGCCTGAGTTTGCCGTTGCCTCATTAGAAGTACTTGTAAACGAGGGATACACCATTGCCGGTGTAATAACAGCACCCGATAAACCTGCCGGACGTGGAAAAAAATTACAGTCAAGTGCCGTAAAGCTCTATGCTGAATCGAAAGGGCTGCCCATTCTACAGCCCGAAAAGCTGAAGGCCGAAAGTTTTATCGAAGCTTTAACTGCCCTTAAAGCAGATCTTCAGGTAGTAGTAGCTTTTCGTATGCTTCCTGAAGTTGTTTGGGACATGCCTCCCAAAGGAACCATCAACCTACATGCCTCACTTCTACCGCAATACCGTGGAGCAGCACCGATCAACAGAGCGATCATGAATGGTGAAACAGTTACAGGGGTGTCAACCTTTTTCCTGACCCACGAAATAGATACCGGATCCATCATCAATCGTGTTGAACTACCAATCGGTGATAATGAAACAGCAGGAGAGCTTCACGATCGCATGATGCTTGCAGGAGCCAATTTATTAGCCACAACGATCGAACAGATCATGACCGATAACTATATCACTATCCCGCAAGATAACGCCTCAGCACCCCTCCAAACACTAAAATCAGCCCCAAAGATTTTTAAAGAGGACTGCATTATCGAATGGAACCATGAAGGTAATTCTGTTTTTAATCAAATCAGAGGACTAAGTCCCTATCCGGGAGCTTTTACCTATATCCATTCAGAGAATACGGATCCCTATCAACTAAAAATATTCAATAGTCATTTTGAACCATATGAAGATTCCAATTATACCTATGAACCAGGTAGTATTGTAATAGAAGGACGTAACAGAATGAAGATCGCATCAAAAGATGGCTGGATTATAGCGACAGAAGTGCAACAATCAGGCAGAAAGAGAATGTCTGTAGCTGATTATTTAAGAGGTCTGCACGATTTCAATGGTCTGATTGCAAAAAATCAATAAAAAATCATACACCTGAATAACTGAAGTACAGCTATTTACATCAACAGTTATTAACAAAAAAGCCAACTTATCAACATTTTCAAGGGTTTCAGCTTAAAAAGCTTGCTTTTGCCTCCAAAAATATTATATTTGCGTAGCTTATAAAAAAAGTTTAATCTTTAAAAAACCACACAAATGAACAAAGCAGAATTAATCGACGCCATGGCAGCTGAATCAGGAATGACCAAAGCTGATACCAAAAAAGCGCTGGATTCCTTTATGACTTCTACTGCTCATGCATTGAAGGCAGGCGAAAAAGTTGCATTGGTAGGTTTCGGAACATTCTCGGTTTCTGATCGTGCTGAACGTAAAGGTAGGAATCCTCAAACTGGCACTGAAATAAAAATCGAAGCCAAGAAAGTTGTTAAATTCAAAGCCGGAAACGAACTGTCAACATCAGTTAAATAATTACGGCCTTCTTCTTTTAAAAGCCCTCTGCTTAGTAGCCCTCCTGCTAATCAGAGGGCTTTATAATTTCCTATGAGATTAATGTCCAATCATTAGTAAATTACTTTATTTTTTTCAGAAAGAATCGATATGGCAAAAAAGCATCCTCTCCGGCATAATCAACACCAATACGCGGTGTAATAAAAATCTGCTCTTCAGGAATAATTAGTCCACTCTCTTCAAGCCATATCTTCACTTCTTGACTTTCAGACACATAGTCAAGAACCACCCCACTATGTGAATAATGAATACCCAATGCTTTTGCAACCTTTCCGGGACCAATACAAAAATCAGCACCAGCTTTTTTCACCCCTCTCCGCTCCTTCATTACTTCAATGCCAACAGTCGGTTCAATACCTCTTATCAATATGGCATGCGGTATACCTGCCTCATTTGTCACTATATTAAACAACGAATGAATTCCGTAACATAGATAAACATAAGCCACACCACCCTCTTTATACATCGTGGCTGTCCGATTTGTACACCTCCCACCATAGGCATGCGAAGCTTTATCAGTCTCTCCTGCATAAGCCTCCGTTTCTGTTATGATACCACCAGTAACTACACCATCAATCTCTGTAAACAGATATTTACCGATCAGATCATGAGCTAAAGCAACAACATCTTTACGTTTATAAAAAGATGGAGAAACCACACTTCCTACTACTCTTTTTGCTTCCATCTAAAATTATAATTATCATCCCGTTCAACCCATCCGTTATCTATCAACCAATCCATCATCTGAAGAACCGCATCCTCATTCTTTATACCGACTGCAATACCCAGATCGTTCAGCGAACACCAATCCTTCTCTAACTTCGACTTTATGATATTAATAACCGCTTCAGCATCATTATTGTCCATATCAAGCTTGTTCAGGCTGATACACGAGTCACATTTTCCGCAACGTTTACTCTTCTCTTCCCCAAAGTAGGAAAGTAGCTGCTGACTTCTACAAATGAAGTTAGATGTTGCGTAACCTGACATGGCTTCCAAACGCTTTAACGCTCTGTTTTTCAATGCACGCAAGCTATCAGGAGAGAAGACAAGATCTCTTGTATTGATACGTTCAACCGTAAATATAATCTGAGGTTTTATTTTACGAGGTTCATAATGAATGAGATTGATCGAATTCATATAACGCAGAAACTGCGTAACCTTTTCTACCGGAACATTAATCCGTCTCGAAATATCATCCTCGCTGATGGCAAGATATTCACTAAAAATGCCGCCACCATATGTTCTCAACAAATGCTTGATAAAGGGATCATAAGCTTTATTTTCCACCTGAAACCGATACAATGTCTCCTTATCAACTGCAATATGCAAACGCGACTGACTTTCAGAATCTTCATTGTAAATGATATAACCTTCGCGCTCCATAAACTTTAGACAACTAAATACCGTCACCGCTTTCATTGCATACTGTTTACTAAAGTCCGCTATATCAAAGTCGTATCCTGAGTCTTTTCCACTGCCTACAGGTAATTGTAAATAATTGCCCAATGCCTGATATACTGACCGGATCGTTTCCAGTTCCGGATAAGACTGTTCAAAGTTTTGTTGTAGATTAAGTAAATCAGATTCATCATACAGTAGCACAGCCCAGGCCGATTTCTCATCGCGTCCGGCTCTGCCAGCCTCCTGAAAATAAGCTTCTATACTATCAGGCATCGTTACATGAACCACAAAACGTACATCCGGTTTATCAATACCCATCCCGAATGCATTTGTCGCAACCATCACCCTACATTTATTCTGCATCCAGGCATCCTGTTTTTTTTCACGAACCAATGGTTCTAATCCGGCATGATAGTAGTCGGCAGATATTCCATTTTGACTTAAGAACTGAGCTATTTCGCGCGATCTGTTTCGGCTTCTCACATAAACAATACCGCTTCCCTTAACATTTGAGGCAATTCTAAAAAGTCGTCCCAGCTTATTTTCCTCTTTAAACACCATATAGGCTAAGTTCTTCCGTAAAAAACCATCCCTGATCACATTCGGAGCTTTGAAGAGTAGCCTTTTTTGAATATCCTCAACCACTGTAGACGTAGCCGTAGCCGTCAAAGCAATAAGTGGTGTTTCAGGAATCAAGGCTCTTATTTCAGCAACAATCAGATAAGGAGGACGAAAATCGTAGCCCCATTGCGAAATACAATGCGCCTCATCCACCGCTAATAAGCATATCTTCATACGCTGCAACCGAAACCGAAACACATCGGTAGCCAGACGTTCAGGCGATACATATAGAAATTTAAGATAACCTGATATGGCATTATCGAGGGCAACATCAATCTGGAAGCGCGACATTCCCGAATAGATAGCGGCAGCCCGAATGCCTTTTTTCTTTAACGCTTCGGTTTGATCCTTCATCAACGCAATCAAAGGTGTAACCACCAAACACAATCCATCCAGCATCAATGCCGGAATCTGAAAGCAGAGCGACTTGCCTCCACCCGTAGGAAGTAAGGCAAGGGTATCTTTTCCGGCCAGTACAGACTGGATGATCTCTTCCTGTTTCGGCCTGAAAGTCTGGTAATTCCAGTATTGTTTTAGTATGCTTAGCGGATCGCCCATTCAATAATTGTTAGCTGATGCGAAGTTAATAAACTATCCGATAACCACCTATAAACCAATCATCCAATCATAAATTTTGTTAAACCCCCTTATTTCAGGTCTGCGAAACTGAAGAATGTTTAATTTTACCTTCTAAACGCACCACTTCATGCGCATTATATTAGGTCTAATCCTCATTATTGCAAGCTGTTTTCAACTCAGCGCGCAAGAACAACAAAAACTGATCAAAATCACAGGCCGTGTTCTTTCAGTAAAGGATACAAGTGGAATTTCATATGCGAATATATTGAATCTCTCCTACCCTTCAGGAACCATCAGCGACCAGGTAGGAAACTTTACCATCGTATGTCGGTATGGCGACACGTTACAGTTTAGTTGTCTCGGTTACGACCACTCTTACCTTGCCACAAAAAACCTTGATGGCGCAAATGTTGAGCATACCATTCGTATACGATTGCTGCCCAAAGTATATCAGCTGCCCACCGTTACTATTTTTCCATTTAGTACACGCGCAGGATTGAGGAGAGCCTTTCTGGCCATGAAGCTTCCCGAGAGAGATATTATGGAGATGGAGATTGCAAAAAAATTAAAGGTTTCTCGTTATGACGTTGGGGCATTCCCCTCATCCGGACTAACCCTGCCTGGACCGATTTCTGTTCTCTATGATCTATTCAGCAAAGAAGGAAAAAATAGAAGAAAGTTTGAAAAAATATTGAAACAAGAAAGCATTGATAAGTTGATCGACAGAAGATATAATGCTGATATTGTATCCCGCATTATCGGCAACGACGATCCCAATCTGGTCAAAGACTTCATGAAATACTGCCATTTCTCTATCGGGTATATTTCCCTTGTAAATGATTACGATCTATACCTCTCCATAAAGCAAAACTGGCTGAACTATGCCTATGAACGGCATATAAAATAGAAATAATGTTTGGTGCCTCTATTTTTGGACCAAAAAGTCTTTGGCGATATACCAGTCAGGCCAATTGGGATAAGTTTCCAGGAAGTATTTGTTTTTCCGTTACGGCATCTCCTGAATAAAATTATGGTTTAAGATAATACAGATCATTAATTTATATAGAAGCTAAAAATCTTATCGTTAGTAATGGAATATTTTAGATAAATATAACTACATCCACCATCTTCAACTATATATATTCCTTTTCTTTTCCATCCCCTGTTATCACCTTCGTTGAAAAGAAATATTGAGATTATCTTTTCTTCTTTAGCCCAATATCCCAAATAGTGTCGTTTGTATTTAAATAAGTTATTGGGAATATCACATCTATCCTCAAAATAAATATTTTGCCTTTTATAATCAGAAACTAACTTCATTATCGATTTCTCAATTTTTTTCTCTGCCGAAGCAATTTCATTATCGGTTGGCACATATTGATGCTTTAACCCTTCTCTCCCAACATATTCAAAAGCATATGGACCATAATTGATAAAAACCATCCCCTCGTAATTACGCGATTTCACAAATCGAGGCTTTTGTGCATTCGAAACAGAGGTTAACAAAAACATCAATATGATGAATATAATATCAATCCTCTTCATAGCATAAATTTAAAAATCCATCCAAAATCTACAACCTAAAATCCTTTACCTCCAATACCTGTTTATCAAATCCGACAGTAGCAGCATGGATCATCCCGATACCTACAGCTTTCAATGTACTGATGCTGTTTGGAGCAACTACTTTTAAGATTGGAATTAGCCATGCAAAGTATTTGTAATAAGGTAATGTACGTTTTAACCCCTTCGTGGCCTGTATTGCTCCCGGACGGAAATTATAAACCCGCTTAAAAGGCAGCTTCATCAGATCGTTTTCTGTTTTGCCCTTCACCCTGGCCCACATCATTCTCCCTTTTTCAGTACTATCCGTACCTGCACCTGAAACATAACAAAAAACCATGTCAGAATTCAATTTAGAGAGCGTCTGAGCGACATTCATCGTTAACGTATATGTCAATCTATAATACTCAGGCTCCTTCATTCCAACGGACGATACCCCCAAACAGAAGAAACATGCATCATAATTAACGAGTTCATTTTCGATAGCAGTGAGGTCGAAGAAGTCAGCATGGATGATCTCTTTTAATTTTGGATGTACTACTTCACAAGCTCTTCTGTTAATAACCAATATCTGCTCAACATCATCATGCAGCAGACATTCGTGTAGCACGCCCTCGCCAACCATACCGGTAGCACCTGTGATGATCACTCTTAATTTTGAATTCGATTGATTCTTCATGACTGTTTTTAATAAACAAATGATATATAATTCAAATATAATCAAATAAAACATCTTACCACCAAAAACAGCCGGCATATTATTTACCTCATGTTTTCCAGGCTACCGGTTCATGCTGGCTTTTAATATTTTTTTCGCTTAACAAAAGCACTCAAATGGAGTTATGTATTATATAGATCCAATAAGAATCATATACAACTTATAAAAGACAAAAATGATCAACCTAAAACAAATTAGTTTCATTGCTGCATTACTTTTTACATTTACAGGACTACTGACAAGCTGTAATGATTTATCAAGAAAAGTAAGTCAAAAGGTAGTTTTGCATGATTCGGTAAACAGTGTTGTGATAAAACCGAAAACAGATACTACTACTCCCATAACGAAATATGCAAAGATCGATAAGGTTAAATACAAACAAAAATTGATTGATCTTGCCAATGGTGATACCTCAGGTTACTGGCCCGTAAAAGAACAACCCTATCCACTACCCGGAGCCATTTTGCCTTATAAACGCATTGTAGCTTTTTATGGAAATCTCTATTCTAAAAAAATGGGGATTCTAGGAAAACTACCTCCCGATGAGATGATTGCCAAATTAGATGTAGAAGTAAAGAAATGGGAACTTGCAGATCCTAATACAGCAGTTCAGCCAGCACTTCATTATATTGCAGTAGTTGCACAGGGAAAAGGAGGAAAGGACGGGAAATACCGTGCCAGAATGCCGGATAGCCAGATAGATTCGGTTCTAACCATTGCTAAGATGAAAGAGAACATGATTATCTTTCTGGATATTCAGGTTGCATTAAGTACAATTCGTGATGAACTGCCTCATCTTGAGAAATATCTTAAAATGCCTAATGTTCATTTGGGTATAGATCCTGAGTTTTCTATGAAAAGTGGTCGCAAACCAGGATCTGGTATTGGCACTTTTGATGCAACGGATATCAATTACTGTTCTGACTTTTTAACAAAACTGGTAAAGGAAAATAACCTTCCACCCAAGATCTTAATCATACACCGCTTCACTAGGAAAATGATTACAAATTCGAAGGAAATCAAACTACATCCCGAAGTACAGTTGGTGATGAATATGGATGGATGGGGCGAGCCCGAGCTTAAAAAGGGAACTTATCGTTACTTTATCAACCAAGAGCCGGTCCAATTTACCGGCTTCAAATTATTTTACCTTAACGATCTGAAAAAAGGTCCGGGACGAATGTTAACTCCTGATGAGTTGATGAAATTGAAACCTTTGCCCAGCTATATTCAATACCAGTAAGGTTTAATACCTATTTTATATTTTTATTTATAAAAACTTCCAACTCTTTAGAAGAGATATTTTTTGACTAAATCCGAAGCTATATGTGCAAAAAAGAATTGTAAACAAAGCAACGTTTGATTTAATTAATTTCATAATTCTATTTTTTTGAGTTGAAAACTATTGATGCTGAAAATTAGTTTCTAACAGTAAATCACAATTCGATTCCACTCCATCTACACTAGCTCCCAGGCTTTTATAGAAGTCTATAGCCGGTTGATTCCATTCAGAGACCTGCCATTTCAACTTCTTACACTGTTCGGCTTTTGCAAAAGCAATCACACTATTAATGAGTTTCGTTCCAACCCCGCATCCACGATACGAGGGCCTTACATATAAGTCGTCCATATACAACGACTTGCCAATCCATGTATAGTAAGCAAAAAAACAAGTAACGTATCCCACTATTTCATTATCGGTGTTTACAGCAACAAAGCCCTTTAAATAAGCCTTCTCAGCCCTCATTTCTTCCAATGTATTGGTCATTTTTTCAGGAAGCTTTTCAAATACTGCAAACTCTAAAAAAAGAGCCAATAAGGCTTCAAAATCACTTTCTGCTATTTCTCTAATTTTGATGTTCATATTGTAATATCTTGTCT
Source organism: Bacteroidota bacterium (assembly GCA_013390605.1). GTDB lineage: Bacteria > Bacteroidota > Bacteroidia > Bacteroidales > Cfx3-03 > Cfx3-03. The sequence goes on from JACAUB010000001.1 coordinate 2,546,035, forward strand.
TATAATATTTTTTAAATCATTTTATAGATTGGTTATAAATTCTATCATCCTCATTTTATGACATCTACCTGTTGGATAAATAAATTTGGAATATGATCAAAACTAATCGATTAGGATTTTCAGGATCGTAGAAGCAAAATATGTCAACTATCTGATAATCTATCCATCGAAATTTAATTCATCCAACGGGTGATATCTATAAAATTTTAATAGTTCTGCCTTTGAAAGTTGAATTCTGATAAGAATATCAAATATAATATATTCCAGATTAGGTTATTTAACATTTAATCTAAAAAAATATAATCATCACCTCTAAGTCAGCTTTACAATCAGGATTTCATTCATGTAAAAAAAGAATATCTATCACATCTGGTTGAGATTTCAGTCAGAATATCCAAAGTATCATTATAAAAACACTGCAAGAATGAAGCATAATTTCATCCTTGCAGATTTGTATTACCCATTAAGGGATGTCTGTAGTGTTTTTAGCTATTTTCTTAGTACGCCAAGTGAAAACCTTATGATTAAATTTACTTTCTTAAACTAATTCTATTCGTAACCGAAACATCAGCATCAACATGAAAGGTCGCTGGTAACTTGATATCAATCCATTGATTTGGATTTCTTTTTGTTCGTTCATTTTCACGAAACCCCATTATTAAAGACCCGTTCTTACCTTCAATATCAAGTTTTATAGAATCATAATCAGGATATTGTGATATTTTAACCTTTCCACCCATATAAAAATTACCATTAAGTTCTAACTTATGTAGCTTGTTTTTCTCAATTCGCAAGTAATTAGCTCCATTGTTTTTAATGTACAAACTATTGGCATTAAACCCTGATATAATTGTAGAAACGCTGTTCTCTTTATAATTAACATCATTTTCAGTAGTTGAAGACATAAATAAACTATTTAGCTTCTGAACATTTATATTGATCACAGCATTAGAATTCAATTTTCCATTCTTCACATTAAGGTACAATGTATCTCTTGATATAGTTTCAGAAATAGCTTCTTTAAGGTCATTTGTATAGGTCATTTCATTCTTTTCAGCATATTGAATAAATACAAAAGGAGGATCAGAATGCTTACCAATTTCAACTTTTATATTTTTAAATGCCTGTAATTGAATAATATTCTCACGACCTGCTGCTACAGCATAACTACATGTTTTACCCGATTGAATTATTCTATATGCCTTTGACTGCATCCATCCACTGAGTAATAACCAACTAATAGTTAGAATAGCAGTAATCATAATAATTATATTGCTTCTTTTCATCACGTTTAAGTTTACTGAGGTTTTTCATTCATTTTATTGTAATCGGAATAGCGTCTGGTCAGGTCGTCCATGCTTACACCAAGCAACTGCATGTTGCGAAAAATGACTGGTAATTCGTTCCTTAAGAAATTATTCCTCCTGTTCTCTCTGATTTTCACTTTTGCATCACCGCTTAAGAAATTACCAACACCTCTTTTATTTACAATAATTTCATTGTTCTGCAACAGTTCGTAGGCTCGCATCACCGTATTGGGGTTTACCTGCAATTCAACTGCAAGATCGCGAACCGAAGGCACTCTTTCATCACCCTGCCACTCATTAGTGAGTATCCGATCGTATATATATTCTACTATCTGTAAATAGATAGCCTGTTTATCATTAAATTCCATGGTTCTGTCCCCTAGATTTCTTTTTCTTTCAGTTTAAAATACGAAGCGATATAGAATAAGATCGTCATTATTGAATAAATCAAAATATTCATATTTGCGATCAGATCACTCGTTATCTCACAACCATTTCTTATTTTATGATATTCAACTCTTGAATGAAACAATTCGAATGGATATATGCCAACTCGTGTATTTCCCGTCAACCATTGAATGTAGTATCTATTCAAAAAATAAGCTATAAATATTGACGTAATTATAACCAACAGTGTTATTAGAAATTGTCTCTTCTGAAACCAGATATAGATTAGAAGAAATAGTGATTGAAAAAACGCGAAGGGTAATAAAATAGAAAGCAGTGGTGATTGTTTTAAACTCAATGCACTAAGTGGTAATGATCCATTAACAGATTCGCTTGAAATCAAAAAATAAGAGCCATAGAAAACAGTTGTAAATATTGGAATTAAAAGGATAACCGTATAGAATATGATCACCGCTATTTTCTCGAAAACACTTGCAGGTAGCGAAATTAGCGATATTACCCTGGCAGAATTTGTCCAATTCTTAAAAAACGATCCTGTGTAAATAGCACCAACCAATACTAAGATAAATAGATAGATTGTATAAAACTGATCCATCCTTGCATACTTATCAAAACCAGCTGTAACGAGCGACGTAGCACTTATTAATATAAGCGAAATAAGAAATATTTTCCAGTTATCATTGGCATGTTTACGTACTAAAAGCCAAAAGCGTTTGAAGCTGAATATATTTTCCATAACTTAGTTTTTAGTGTTAAGTAGTTGATTAAAAGTCTTCGGATCAAAAACAAACCCATTAAAGAGCGTTTCTAAATCAACAAGTCCTTGTGCATGACTGTTGTTTTTAATGATATATGATTTACCAAGTTCACTGCCTTCACTATAGATTATTTCATTTTCATTAGGAATGATAGCACCATGACCGAAAGTCAGTCGTTCAGAAACCATATCTAAAGATGCATCTAATTGTATTTGCTGATCATTCAATATAATTACCCGGTCTATCAGACTTTGAAGGTCGCGTACCTGATGGGTCGAGATAATAATAACACGGTTTTCGTCATAAGTTGAGGCAATAATACTCCTGAAAAGTGCTTTCGATGGGATATCTAATCCATTAGTAGGTTCGTCAAGAAACAGATATTTAGTGTTGCAGGCAATCGCAAAAGCGATCATTGCCTTTTTCTTTTGCCCAAATGAAAGCTGTTTCAGTTTACCGGTATACTTCACTTCCAGCTTATCGAGCAACTGACGGTACAATACTATATCGAATGAAGGGTAAAATGGAGCGATGTAATCTTCCATCTCTTTTGGTGTTCGTTGAGGGATATAAATTTCTTCGCTGAGAAAGAATATATCCGCCAGAAAAGCTACTTCACGCTTTGAGGGCTTATAGCCATTCACATCTATTGAACCCGAAAGTGGTGTTGATAATCCACTAATGAGTTTTAGTAGCGTAGTTTTACCAGCTCCATTTTTACCCAAAAGTCCATAAATACGACCAGGGACGAGCGAGAGACTCATGTTCCGAAAGAGATCCTCACCCCTTCGATAACTAAATGTCATGTTGTTTACAGTGATCATAGAAGTATATTTTGTGTATTATCGTATTAGTACACTGCAAATATAATACAGAATTTCACAATTCGACAAAAAGATGAAAAAAAATATTTTTTGTTATAAGCCCCTTTCATTTCTGCACATAGATTAAACCATGATTTTCATTTTCCACCGTCTTAAGGGAATTTCTCACTTCTGTCAAGATAATGGTTCAATAGGGATAATCAGGGGACAACCGAGGGAATACTTACCTATGACGCTCATCGCTCCTATGGTCAATACAGGGTCAATACAGGGCTGTTATAATCCTACTCCGTCTTCTATAGACGTATCAGGTACCTATCAAAGTTATATTGACCCTATATCAAGGATACCAGCGATGAGGGTCATAGGTAAGTATTCCCTAGCTCATAGGAGGGTTAATGACTAATATTAGTGTTTCTATTTTTGTCACAAACAAAACATCAGTTTTACTTGCTTTTGCCTCAAAATATTTACGCAAAAAGTAATCGTTAACATTTTAACTTTGCGATTTTAAAAGCCAATGCCAAAGGCATGATCTGATTGTAGCAATAACCACCTAACCCAATACAGATGTCATTAATTCTTATCTTATTATCGGCAGTTATTTTACTCATTCTGTTGATTACTGCATTAAAATTAAATCCTTTTATCGCTTTCATTATTGTTTCAATTGCAGCAGGGTTTGCGCTGGGGATTCCCACCGAGAACATCGCTAAATCTGTACAAAAAGGCATTGGCGACATGCTGGGTTCTATCTTGATTATTCTCTGTGCCGGTGCAATGATTGGGAAACTAGTGGTCGAAAGTGGTGCGGCACAAGTAATTTCTGACACCATCATGAATGTTTTTGGGAGGAAATATCTGTTATGGGGGTTGATCAGTACAGGACTTGCCATTGGAATTCCTCTCTTTTATAATGTAGGTTTCGTTCTGGTTATCCCCATCATCTTTGCATTGGTTTATAAATATAAATTACCTGCGGTCTACATAGGTCTGCCAATGCTGGCAGGACTTTCGGTAGCACATTGTTTTTTACCGCCTCATCCTTCGCCCGCGGCATTGGTAACTATATTTCATGCAAGCATGGGGAAAACACTTCTCTATGGTCTAATATTAGCGATACCGGCTATAATCATTGCAGGTCCCCTATTCTCGCAAACAGTAAAAAACATCAAACCCATTGGCGATTTAGCATTGTTCAGCACCAAAGTTCTTCCGACTACTTTACCAGGCACATTCAATAGTTTTTTCTCTGCTCTTTTACCGGTATTTCTATTATCGGCAACAAATATTTTAGTATTTGTACTTCCAAAAGGCTCTATGGGTTCAATGCTGTGTCAGTTTTTAGGTGAACCTTCTGTTTTGATGATTATTTCACTGTTGGTAGCTACTGTCTCCATTGGTATCAGGATGGGAAGAAACATGAAAGATATCATGCGGATTTATGAGGAGGCTATTAAAGATATATCGATCATTGTTTTAATCATTGGAGGGTCGGGGGCTTTAAAGCAGGTGCTAATGGATAGTGGAGCCAGTAACCAGATTGGACTGTTTTTCCAAAATGTACAAATCCATCCATTAATCTTAGCATGGCTCATATCGGCTACAATCAGAGTTTGTCTGGGTTCGGCAACTGTGGCAGGATTAACTACGGCAGGAATCATTGCTCCTATGATGACTACCTTTCATGTAGATCCCAACTTAATGGTTTTAGCTATTGGCGCAGGCAGCCTAATGTTTTCGCATGTGAATGATTCAGGTTTCTGGATGTTTAAAGAGTATTTTAATATCACGCTCAAAGATACGTTTAGATCATGGTCATTAATGGAAACACTGGTTTCGATAGTGGGACTAATTGGCGTACTGCTATTAAACTATTTTATCGTCTAGTACGATTAAAACAAACCAAACGGAAAATGTTAATTTACACACCTCCGAGATATTCTTATCGTCTAATACAGTTAAAAAAAGCCTAACGATTTAGTGAAAGAAATTGCTAAAACCAGTTATTTTATATGTCGTAGAAAAGCATGGAGCAAATAGATTAATCCTACAAAATATGAAACTGTAGTCATGATAGCGGCACCCTCAAGGCCTAACAATGGAATCAATATAATTCCTAATATCAGCGTAATCAACAAGCCTATTAATGAGCCTGTCATGCTTTTGACAGGGAGGCCGATTCCACTAAAATAATGACTAATAATCATAGACAAACTGGTAAAGAATATACCGGGAGTCAAGAAAACAACAATAGATCGGACAGCAGAGAATCCATGACCAAATAGAAAATCATACACACTACCCGGTAAACAGACCATCACAATCAATAAAAACAAGGTGATCAAACCTACCATCTTCATCAATAAAAGAGTAAGCTGTCGCGATTCTATGTTATCACCCAGATTAGATACTCGTGTATAGTGAATTGTAGCAAAACTCTTTCCAATAATCCATACGCTTTCAGCTACTTGTGTCGCCACAGAGAAGATCCCTAATGCTGCTGATCCAGAAAAGAACTCGATGAAATAATAGGAAAGTCTATAATTGAGCATCTGACCAATGTTGCTGACTTGCATGACAGAACTATATTTAACCAAATCGCGCAACACACTGGTTTTAATGATTTCATTTTTAGTTTTAAAATATGGAACAATGAAAATAGTGCTCAATATCAATGAAGAGATTACACCTGCATAATAGGCATAAAAATAGACTCTGATCGAAGAATGATGGAGTACTACAAATTCGATAAAAAGCACACACAGTGAAATAATGGTCTGCAGGGTGCTGATGATATTTAATGGCTTTATTCGTCCCTTACCCAGTAGTATATTTAAGTTAATTGCATTGACTGCCACAAAGAATGAAAGACACATTAAATCAATTAAATAACCGTCAG
>JACAUB010000001.1:2552333-2572644 GCA_013390605.1 Bacteroidota bacterium
CTGGTGGATGGAAGCAGATATGGGTAATAATCCTATCGGAAGAATCATGGGAATCTTTTTAGATAAAATGGTTGGAAAAGACTTTGAAAAAGGACTTAAAAACTTAAAAGAGATTAGTGAGAAGCTTGATAACATTCCTTTAAAAGGTGAAGTATCAACAGACAAACCATTATCTTATATCTATATTCATACATCCTGTACGGGCGAAGAAATCCCTAAATTTATTGGTAATGCCTACACCAAACTGGCTAAATGTATTGTCGAAAACAATGCAAAACCAACAGGTCCTCCCTTTACGCTCTATTATAAATGGGAAAATAACCAATTTGTTATCGATGCCTGTATGGGTGCCAATAAATCATTAAAGGGTAACAATGAGATAAAGAGTGGGAAGTTGACCGGTGGAAATATCTATACGGTTAGTTATTATGGTCCCTACTCAGGAACTGGTCGCGGACATGTAATGGCAAAGAAATGGTTAAAGGATAATAATCATCAATTAACAGGTGCCCCAAGGGAGGTGTATCTCACCGATCCAATGACAGAGAAAGACCCAACAAAATGGCTCACATTGATTGTTTATCCTTTCAAATAATTACCAAATTAACAACCTGATATTCTAACATTAATCAGATTAAAAGAAGAGCCTCTATTGTTAACTTCTTAACAATGGAGGTTTTTCGTTATCTTTGCAACGAAATGATTGGAAAGGGTATGTCAGAAAACAAAAAAAGACATGATGAGATAATTAAAAGATCTCATGAGAGAAGCAGAAAGCTGGGAATAGAGCGTGACCAAACCTTTTCAAAACGAATATTAAAGGGTCGCGAAATAGCTTCTCAGATGGAGTTGAACACCCTTTTACTCGATGTTGCCGAACCTTTTATGGAGTTCTTATACAAATTTCTGGAGGCTTCCGGTTTTATTATTGTCCTGACTTCTGACGACGGTTGTATATTACGTATTGTTGGCGACCCTGAACCCATCTTTGCTGCCCGCAATTTAAACATGGTTATTGGAGCTTATATGGACGAAGCGTCTATTGGAACCAATGCCATGGGTACTGCTATTCGTGAAGATGCACCCATCCAGATTACTGCAAAAGAACATTTCATCAATGCTTACCACACCTGGACCTGTTCTGCAGCCCCCATTCATGATACGGAAGGAAACACAATAGGTTGTTTAAACCTGACAGGAAATGCGCAATTGGTCCATCCACACACACTGGGGTTGGTTGTTGCTGCAGTTCACTCTATAGAGAATCAGCTGGCTACTGATTTATCACAACGTATGCTGTTTGATGCCCATCAGTATCTAAATACTGTAATGGACACATTGACACTGGGCGTATTTACAGCAGATGCTGCCGGAACCATTTTATCGCTGAACCACGCCGCAACTAAATTGATGAATATTGATAAAGACTTTGCACTCGGCAAAAACATTGGAGAGTTTATTCCCAATTGGATGCAGATCAGAGAGCAGGTGGCAAATGGTAAAAAATATCTCGATGAAGAAACTGTTATCCACATCGGTGCCAGAAAAGAGACCTTTAGTTTAAATGCATATATCACAAGAAATCAGGAAGGCGAAATAACCGGTATGGTTACCAGCTTCCGTGAAATGCAGCGTGTATATAAACTGGTCAACAAATATACCGGCATGAATGCACGCTATACCTTTGAAGACCTGATAGGCGAAAGCGATCAGATTCATCGGATTATAGAATATGCTAAAACTATTTCTGATAGCCCCTCAACGGTCTTGATTCAGGCTGAAAGTGGAACAGGTAAAGAGCTATTTGCGCAGGCCATTCATAACCATAGCAACCGAAGCGAAAATGGATTTGTTGCCGTTAACTGTGGAGCCATTCCTGCTACGTTGATTGAGAGCGAACTCTTTGGTTACGAAGAGGGTGCTTTTACCGGAGCAAAAAAGGGTGGACGGATGGGTAAGTTCGAATTAGCCAATGGCGGAACCCTGTTTCTAGACGAGATTGGAGAGATGCCTATCGAGATGCAAGTAAAGCTATTACGCACTATTCAGGAAGGTTATATCACCAGAGTCGGAGGTGACAAGGTTATACCTGTTGATGTTCGAATCATTGCGGCTACCAATCGCGATCTGCTGGAAGAGGTATCGAAAGGAAACTTCAGAATGGATCTTTATTATCGGTTAAGCGTTATCCCTGTGAGCATTCCACCACTTAAAGACCGAAAAGAAGATATCCCGCTCCTGATAAAGTATTTTCTGAACATGAAATCGATGAAGCTTCACCGAAATGTTCCGGATATGACCAATGAACTCTTTCGACAACTATTAGCTTATAACTGGCCGGGAAATATAAGAGAGCTAGAGAATTTTATTGAGAAGTTTGTAAACCTTGATGGAAACATAGACTTAGCCGGTATCCTATTTCCTACACACGGTCCGCTTACAATTCAAACCGTACCTGATTTTGTGCTAGAAGACGATCCATTACAAACGCTGGAAGAGATGGAAAGAAAAGCTATTATCAAGGCTTTAAACAAGTTAAATAAAAACATGAGCCAGGTTGCCAAGTCGCTTGGGATTAGTAGAAATACCCTCTATCAGAAATTAAAAAAATACGACATTTTACTTGATTGACAGATCATGACTTTGCTTCTTTTATTACCTTTGCAAACGCTATTGAACTAAGAAACACAATGGCTTTCCAAACATTTACTGCCTTACGGGGTTAACAGTGTTAAACTAGATTTACAAGGGTAAATATGAAAACTGGAAAAAACTTTTTATTCTACCTTATTACTATCGGAATCTTCACATTGCTAATGTGGATCGTTTTAGGTCAAGGGAAGCAACTACAATTTGATAAAATACAACATGTTATTTCTTTAAATGCAAAATATTCTGCCCCTTCTGCTATTGATAATTCAAATTCGTTAACACAGTTTCTCAGCGATATCTTTTTGCGCCTTAAGCATCCGCTTACTGTTTTGATTATTCAAATCATTGCGATTATCTTTCTATCGCGCTTAATAGGACTACTATTTAATAAAATTAGTCAACCCACTGTAATCGGTGAAATTGTAGCCGGTATCATTCTGGGGCCCTCTTTTTTAGGATATTTCTTTCCAAATGCTTTTGATTTTATCTTTCCGGCCAGTTCCTTAAACACCTTACAGTTTGTCAGTGAGATCGGCTTGATTCTATTCATGTTTTTGATCGGGATGGAGTTAGATTTAAAATCGTTAAAAAGAACTGCCGGTATAGCTGTTATGGTAAGCCATGCAAGTATTATATTTCCCTATTTATTAGGCGTTATACTATCTTATTTTCTTTATGCTGACTATGCTCCTGCAAATGTTCCCTTTATTGCTTTTGCATTGTTTATGGGTATCGCAATGAGTATTACAGCTTTCCCTGTGTTAGCTCGAATCATACAAGAACGTGGACTTACCAAAACACCACTTGGCTCACTTGCACTCACCTGTGGAGCAGTAGGCGATCTCACTGCATGGTTTATCTTGGCAGCCGTTATTGCTATCACTAAATCGGGTTCATTTATGAATTCCCTATTTACCATTGTGTTATCACTGGGCTACATCTCTATCATGCTTTTTGTCATCCAGCCTTTCCTCCGAAAGATTGGATCTGTTTATATCTCTAAAGAGACATTGAGTAAAACTGTCCTCTCATTTTTATTCTTTATTCTATTTCTATCATCTTACATCACAGAGTTAATTGGTATCCATGCATTGTTTGGAGCCTTCATCGCCGGTACAATCATGCCACATAACATCGATTTCAAAAAAAATATTGTTGAAAAAATAGAAGATCTGAGTCTTGTTTTATTATTACCCCTATTCTTTGCCTTTACGGGATTAAGAACACAAATCGGATTATTAAACAATGGTCACTTATGGATTGTCTTCGTGTTGGTGCTGATGGTTGCCATTATTGGCAAACTAGGTGGCAGCGCATTGGGTGCCAGATTTGGGGGGATGAATTGGAAAGATTCACTTTCACTGGGAGTATTGATGAATACCAGAGGACTCATGGAGTTGATTGTGCTGAATATAGGATACGACTTAGGAATTCTTTCTCCCGAAATCTTCGCAATCTTGGTGCTGATGGCCTTAATCACCACCTTTACTACAGGGCCCGGATTAAGTCTGATCAATTTCATTTTCGAGAAAAAACAGCGCTCGTTATTAAGCAAAGATCTTCATCGCTTTAAAATATTGATCTCCTTTGGACCACCGCAAATGGGAAGTACCCTCTTAAGGCTTTCAAATTACATTTTTCCTTCTTCTGAAACGATAAAAAACCAGATTACAGCTATACATCTCACCCCAAGTTCGGAGGTACATCCAACCAATGCAGCAGTATTTGAAAAAGAAGGATTTGGTCCTTTAAAATCTACAGCATCAGAACTTGGAATAAAGGTTCATACCCGCTATAAAGCAACGGATGAAGTTCAGAATGAGATTACCCGAACGGCTAACAAAGAAAACTTCGATCTGTTATTACTCGGTAGTGCCCGCTCCGTATTTACCGAAAACATACTGGGAGGAAAGGTAAAAAAGATCATTAATGATTGTAACTGCAATACCGGAATCTTTATCGATCGCGACTTTACAAAACCCAAAAGAATATTAGCATTGGTTCCTCCTCCAGGCGATGAGCTCTATGAAACTGTTTTGAAATCATTGTATCATAATCCAACTGTTGAATCGTTGTCGTTGACCAGTCTGCTAACCAATATCGAGGCAAGGAACGACCTGCAAAGCCTATTAGAGCCTTCCGGAGAAACAGATATAGAATATATCCCATTTAATATTTTAATGAATCCTGACCGCTCTCCTCGCGAATCTTATGATTTAATATTGGTTGCATTAACAGGATGGAAAATGTTAGTTAGTCGCCAAACGTGGCAAATAGAAAATCTCCCTTCGGTTTTGATTCTTAACCAACGAAAGAAATAATACCTGCTTTCCCGAAGTGTGTACTCTTTTTTATCATTGTCATATTTTCTAACACTTCAGTCCATCATTACTGTCTTGTTTTATGACAGTTGTATAATCTACAACACGATAACATCCAAGCATATATATAATATTTCATTATTTTCCAGATAGTTACGATTAGCGGCACAATTATTGGCAGAGCAATACCACATTCATGATCGATAATATTTTTCATGAATGAGCTTTATTGTTAAATTTAATGAAACCTTTAAAAAGAGACTTTTTTTGAAAACCTTTAACAAGGTGCTTAATCAAAAGAAATCTACCTTTGCAAGATATTTAAACAAAAAAAGCAATAAGTTAAAAGACTATGTTTAAAATACTTAAGAAGGAGTATCTTACTTCAGGCATTTTTTTAATGGATGTAGAGGCACCAAAAGTGGCAAAAGCAGCCGAGCCCGGACAGTTTTTGATTGTCCGAGTTGACGAGAAGGGAGAGAGAATTCCTTTGACGATTTGCGATTATGATAAGGTAGCCGGAACAATTACAATTGTAGTACAAGTAGTTGGACTATCAACGCAATTAATGGATCAATTAAAAGAAGGCGATTACTTCAAAAGCGTTGCGGGTCCACTTGGAATGCCGTCTGAGCTAAAAGAGATGTCGGTAGAAGAACTATATTCAAAAAAGATCGTTTTTATTGCTGGCGGAGTTGGAACAGCACCTGTTTATGCTCAGGTAAAATGGTTATATGAGCAGGGAATTAAAGCAGATGTAATTATTGGTGCTAAAAATGCATCACAGCTCATCCTCGTTGAGGCAATGCGTAAGATCAGTGGAAATGTTTATATCGCTACTGATGATGGCAGTGCAGGATTTAAAGGACTTGTTACAAACTGTCTGGAAGACCTTGTAACAAATCAACATAAAGAATATGATTTGGCGATAACGATAGGCCCTATGATTATGATGAAATTCTTATCCGAACTCACCCGCAAACTGAATCTAAAAACCATAGCCAGTTTAAATACACTAATGGTTGATGGAACAGGCATGTGTGGTGCCTGCCGTGTTACGGTAGGTGGTAAAACACGTTTTGCATGTGTTGAGGGTCCGGAGTTTGATGCACATCAGGTCAATTTTGATGAAGCCATGCGCCGTCAAACAATGTATCGCACAGAAGAGCGCTTGCAAAATGCACTGACAACCGATCATATTTGTCGTTTGGATAAAATAGTCGAAAGGAGAAACAAGTAATGAAAAAGATACCCAGAACTCCTGTTCGCGAATTAGATCCCTCCTATCGCATCACCAATTTTGAAGAGGTAAGTCTTGGCTATAATAGTGAAGAAGCCATACTCGAAGCCAGTCGTTGTCTTGAATGCAAGAAACCGATGTGTGTGGATGGTTGTCCTGTTTCTATTAGTGTCCCCAACTTCATCCATCATATCAAAGCAGGCGACTTTAAAAGTGCCGCAGAAGTCATCGCTCAAGCCTCTGCCCTACCTGCTGTATGCGGTAGAGTATGTCCACAGGAAACACAATGTGAAGGTCGATGCATATTGGGCGTAAAGCAAGAACCGGTCTCTATCGGAAAACTCGAACGTTTTATTGGTGACTGGTCACGCGAAAATAACATCACTCCAGAAACAGCAATAACACCCAATGGAAAAAAGGTGGCTGTAATTGGTAGTGGTCCTGCAGGTCTTGCCTGTGCCGGCGACTTAGCCAGGATGGGTTATGAAGTAACTATATTTGAAGCACTACATAAACCGGGTGGGGTATTAGAATATGGCATTCCCTCATTCAGATTACCAAAAGAGACCGTGGTTCGTCACGAAATCGGCAACATTGTCAAGATGGGTGTAAAGATTGAGAACAATGTGGTTATCGGAAGAACATTAACTATAGATCAGCTTTTTAAAGAAGAGAACTTTGATGCAGTATTCATCGGATCGGGAGCCGGATTACCTAAGTTTATGGGTATACCTGGAGAAAACCTGAACGGTGTTCTCTCATCTAATGAATTTCTAACACGAACCAACCTGATGGAGGCGCATCACGATGACACAGATACCCCTTTGAAATTAGGAAAAACGGTTGCAGTTATTGGTGGTGGAAATGTTGCCATGGATGCTGCCCGCACTGCCCGTCGCTTAGGTGCCGAAGTTCATATCGTTTACAGAAGATCAAAAGCAGAACTTCCTGCCCGTGCAGAAGAAGTACATCACGCAGCAGAAGAGGGAATCATATTTGATATATTAACGAATCCAATCGAGATACTGGGTCACGAAAGTGGCTGGGTAAAGTCTTTGAAGTGTGTAAAAATGGAGCTGGGCGAACCCGATGAATCAGGTCGACGTGCTCCTCAGGTTATTGAAGGCTCTGAGTTTATCCTCGACATCGAAACCGTAATTATGGCATTGGGAACATCACCTAATCCACTAATTACCAGCACAACAAAAGGACTAGAATTAAACCGTCGCCGTTGTATTCTCATCGAAGAAGAGACCGGTAAAACATCGAGAGATGGTGTCTATGCCGGTGGAGACGCGGTTACAGGTGCTGCTACAGTGATTCTGGCTATGGGAGCTGGTCGCAAAGCAGCAAAAGCAATTGACCAATTTTTAAAGAATCAGGCAGACGAATAAACCATTCGGTGGCCGGTAATTAAAAAAACTATGGAAACAGCAATACAAAACTCGTTAAGTCAATTACTCACAATCCTTCGATTCTTACGATTAAGAGGGAGAACCAACGTGAGCACACAAACAATGGCCGAAAACCTAAGAATCTCTAACGAAGCCCTGTCAGAGATTCTTACAACAGCAGGCATTGGTGTACAAGGTAATTGCGAATATGAAATTGGTTTATTGCTGGATGTTTTAGAAACGTTACTGGGGCACCACTCATTAAACGAGGCCTTTATTGCCGGAGCCGGTAAGATGGGATCCCGACTCATTCAAAGTAAAGAGTTTAAACGATGTGGTTTAATGATTACGGCAGCCTTTGATGTCGACACACAATTAATAGGAACAGAAATAGATGGCGTAAAGGTAGTTAATGTCGAAAAACTGACCAGTCTTGCACATCGCATGCATATTGCCCTTGGTATCATTACCACCCCACCCGATCAGGCACAGAAGGTTGCCGACCTTATGGTTGCAGCCAAAATTCAGGTAATCTGGAACTTCACTCCCTGCAGAATAATAGTTCCCGATGAAATTATTCTTGAGAACACCTCACCAAATTCAGACCTAACATCAATTTTTCATTCTATTTCAGAACGCTTTATAAATAAGAGACCATGGACGCTCAACTTGAAATAATCATTTGTCTTGGTAGTTCTTGCTTCTCACGTGGGAATAGCAAGAACCTAAAAATCATCCAGGATTATCTGAAAAAGAATCATCTTGAACATAAGATAGATTTTAGGGGACATCTATGCTCAGAGCATTGTAACCGGGGACCAGTGATGCGAATAAATGGGAAGTGGTATGAACAAGTGGATGAATCGAATATCATGACGATTCTGGAAGAGACGTTAGGAGGAATAAAATGATGCCGACACAACCTGTCTTTACAGAGAAAAACGACTGTCAGGACTGTTACAAATGCATCCGTGAGTGTCCGGTAAAAGCCATTCGTTGCGAAGGCGAGAGTGCTTTTATCATTCACGAAATGTGTATCTTCTGTGGTCACTGCACACAAATATGTCCGGCTGGTGCTAAGAAAGTACGAAACGACTTAAGTCGTGCTAAAATGTTAGTCCGTACCCATAAAAATGTAATCGTCTCTATTGCTCCATCATGGGTTTCCGAATTTAGTGAATACTCAGCTTCTGCAATGATCTCGGCACTCAAGAATCTTGGATTTAATCTGGTTTCCGAAACAGCTCTCGGAGCAGAAGAATACTCCAGACAATCTGCTGAGTTTCTTTCAGAAAACGACAATGGGGTCTGGATTTCATCAGCTTGTCCTTCTGTAGTAGATTTTGTCACCAAATATTTTCCACATCTTGCAAATAGGGTTGTTCCATTTCACTCTCCAATGATGATGCATGCAAAGCTCTTGCGAAGAGAGGCTGGAGATGATACCCATATTGTTTTCATCGGTCCGTGTGTAGCTAAGAAGACCGAAAGCGATGAATTTAATAAAGATATCGATACCGTTCTAACGTTTAAGGACCTTCGTTTCTGGCTCGAGAACGAAGGCATCTTCCCTGAGACGTTAGAAACCGACGAGCATGAAAGTTTCTATCCTCATAATGCTTACAAAGGATCGCTTTATCCTGTGGATGGAGGAATGATCACCTCTATAAAAACCGGTACAGGAGCTACCGAAGCAGCCTTCATGACATTTTCAGGGATAGATAACATCAGACAAGCATTAGAAGGACTAGATAATTTTACAAACAGAGGCGTTTTGTTTCTTGAATTGATGGCCTGCGAAGGAGGATGTATCAATGGGCCCGGGTGTTCAAAGAATGGAGCTACAGCCCTGAAAAGATTAGATATTATCAGCCAAACCAATTTAAAGATTCCAATGCCGGCAGCCTCGACCTCACCTTTAATTGATAAGGAGCTGGTCATGCGTAATTTTGATAACCACAAACCCGTAAGCGGAAAAATATATTCGGAGAAGGATATAGAAGATGCCTTACGCGATGTCGGCAAACTATCACCAAGAGATGAATTAAACTGCGGAGGCTGCGGATATAATAGTTGTAGAGATTTTGCAAGAGCGCTTCTCGACCGAAAGGCAGAAACCAGCATGTGCGTGTCATACATGCGCAGAGTAGCGCATAATAAAGCCTCCGTGTTGATCCAGAAGATCCCTTCAGGCGTAGTTATCGTCGACCAGAACCTTCGGATCGTAGAGTCGAATAAAAGCTTCGCACATCTACTGGGTGAAGAGGCCGAAATGATATTTGATGTTAATCCCGGTTTACCGGGTGCCGATTTGCGAAAACTTGTCAGCTTCCATAAGCTGTTTGCCTCTGTTTTGGTATCCGGTCAGGATATGGCCGAACACGACGTAAAGGAACAAGGAAAGTTATTACACGTATCTGTAGTCTCCATTCAGAAAAACAGAATAGTATGTGGCATCATCCGCGACCTCCAATCTGTTGATGTAAAAGACGATGAGTTAATAAAACGAACCCGTAAGGTAATCAGCGAGAACCTGTCAACGGTTCAGAAAGTAGCCTACCTGTTGGGTGAAAATGCCTCACGAACCGAAGCCATGCTAAATTCGATCATCGAGATACGAACCAAAGACTTCCCGGATGAAGAATAAGGATTTTTTCGTCGAGATAGACTGCCAACAAAAGAATAAACACGGCAACGAAGTCTGTGGCGACTGTTTTCTTTCCAGAAAAATAAAAGAGGAAGAACGCATTGTGGCAGTCCTGAGCGATGGTTTAGGCAGTGGCATAAAGGCAAACGTGTTGGCCACATTAACAGCCTCCATGGCGCTTAATTTCACCATAGAGAACCAATCCCTGCACCGTACCGCAACCACGATCATGAAGACCCTTCCGGTCGATAAAGTACGAAAGATAAGCTATGCCACATTTAGTATTGTCGATGTGGATTGCGAAGGAGAGACCCGGGTGGTAGAATACGATAACCCCTCATTTTTTCTGATCAGAAACGGAAGGATTGCAAAACCTGAGAGTCATGAAATCATCATAAAAGGGAAGAAGGGAAAAGACAAACAAGTAATGGCTACCACCTTCAATGCACAGAAAGAAGATCGCTTGATTTTCTTCACCGATGGAATCAATCAATCAGGCATAGGTAGCCGGTCATTTCCTTTTGGATGGGGCGTTAAATCGGTTGGCGATTATATTATTTCGCTGATCAAAGAGAAACCTTTCATCTCGGCATCACATCTGGCGAAAAGAATTGTCATTCAGGCCGAGAAGAACGATATCGGAAGTCTGCGCGATGATGCCTCATGTACCGTAATCTATTTCAGAGAACCCCGAAAGCTGTTGATCTGTTCGGGTCCACCCTACGACGAGTCAAAAGATAAACTACTTGCCGAACATGTAAGAGGATTTCAGGGAAAGAAAGTGATATCCGGAGGGACTACTGCTCAGATCTTATCGCGCGAACTAGACATCCCGATCGATGTTGACATGAGCAACCTCACCAGTAACCTTCCTCCAAAGTCAACCATGAAAGGGATCGACCTTGTTACCGAAGGGGTATTAACAATAGCAGCCGTTGCCGAACGCTTAGAGACAGCCGATGAAATACGACGACCTGCAAACGACCCGGCCTCAGATATTATAAAAATGCTGTTGAATAGCGACGAAATCCACTTTCTGATTGGAACCCGTGTAAACAATGCACACCAGGATCCTACCCTGCCGGTTGAGTTAGAGATCCGACGAAATGTAGTTAAAAAGATTGTACGGATATTGGAAGAGAAATATCTGAAAGAAGTTCATCTTCAGTTTATTTAATATGCTTCTTTTTGTTAACTCACCACAGCAGTGCAGTAACAAAAAAACACGAAATATTTTATGATAGTATTGGAAAGTTCTTGGAGAATTTCAATAATATAATAGTGTCAATACGCAATCTCGTTCGTACAAACTTTTTCATATCATTATCCATCCATTTACCAGATGACAGAATAAAAAACCAGATACCTGTTTCTCCCAAATGGTCGAAATAACGAACAAGTTTGAACTCTTTTCCCCGTTTCATTGTTAAAGGATCTATCTTAAACTAGATCTAATCATGACTACAGAATTCAAACCATTATTAACATCATTCACCTTTCCCGTATCTGATATCACCCTCAAAAACCGTATCGTAATGGCTCCAATGACCACATGGTCAGGGAATGACGACGGTACTGTCTCTGATCAGGAGTTGACCTATTACAGCAAAAGATCAGAAGGTGTTAGCATGCTCATCACAGCCTGTGCCTATATTATGCCTCAGGGAAAAGCATTCAAAGGACAGATTGGCGTTCACGCCGACGAAATGATTCCCGGTTTAAAACAGATAGCCGATACCATCCACAAAGGAGGCGCAAAAGCAGTATTACAAATCCATCATGGAGGTCGACAATCGCCCCCTGAAGTACTGCCCGATCACCAACCTGTTAGTGCCAGTAACATACCAACCGTATTGCCTAATGCCCCTATTCCACGCGCCCTTACCGAAGACGAAATCATCGAAACCATCAATGCCTTTGGACAGGCTACCCGAAGAGCTATAGAAGCAGGGTTTGATGGCGTTGAGATACATGGAGCAAACACCTATCTGGTGCAACAATTCTTTTCACCCCATTCAAACAGAAGAGATGATCATTGGGGAGGCAGTCTGGAAAAGAGATTAAACTTTCCTTTAGCTGTTGCCACCGAAGTTATCAATACCATTAAGGAATATGCAAAGACACCTTTTTTAGCAGGTTACCGTCTATCTCCCGAAGAGATGGAAGAACCGGGCATCACCATAAACGACACATTTGTCTTAGTCGATAAACTGTCAGCCTTAAAACTCGATTACCTTCACATCTCAACAATGAATTTCTGGGGCGGATCAATGAGGGACAAAGAAGACCTCCGTCCACCTACACAGCTCATCCATGAACACCTCTCGAACAGAATACCTATCATTGGAGTAGGCGGAATTCACACCCCTACAGAAGCCCTTAAAATAGTAAATACCTCTATTCCGCTGATAGCATTGGGGAGAGCATTATTAATGGATCCACTATGGGTTGAGAAGCTCGAAAATAACGAGTCAGAACTCATTCAATCCACGCTAAAAAGTTCAAACCAGAAACAACTCGTCATTCCTGATGCGATGTGGGCAGGCCTAATATCCAGAAAAGGCTGGCTACCTGTAGAATAAAGCAACAATACATGCGGTAACATTAAATAATTCTTAAATTATCAAAAAAATAGTGACTATCTGTTTTATATTTAATTTTTAATTTATATAATTGCCGAATTGTTGTAAAATTATAGATAAGCAAATATGGAACGGAAACGATTGGTGGTAAGTTATGAAAATTTACCCTCCGAAGTGATCGAAGCGATAATCCGGAAATACCCGGATGGATATCAGAACCACGTGATTAAAGTACAGGCAGGACCGAATACATTTCATGCGGTAACCGTCGACTTAGACGAAGTAAGTTACCTTGTCAAGGTTAAAGTCAAAGTTGATAAGATGGATAAATTTCTTGAAGACTCAGTATTGGGTGCCGATGACGAGATTAAAGAAGACGAAAAAGCTTTTGAAGCCGCTCAGGACGATCATGGCGGAGACGAATAAACTTTTAAATCTCGTTTAACTTAAGAAGAAATGACCAATCATAAGATTAGGAAACATATTGAATTCTGATAGTACCAGAGAATTCATCATCCTGATCAACATCATATCATCACAAAGAGGCTGTCTCAACGAGGCGGCCTCTTTTGCGTAAAGACGAACAGCCCTACACAAAACACGCCACAATCCCCATCGTTCCTCCTATAGCGGCAGTGTGATTTAATGAACAAACAGGAGAACACGATACTTCAATTCCTAATGCCACTACTACCGTAGTACCTGGCTGTTGCAAAGCAGGCTCGGCAAACGATGCCTCCAGATTAAAGTCCACCAGTTCAACACTTCGGTCTTGCCAATCTGATACCGCTATCTTTGTCAGTTTGTCCAGACCATCCACCACAGGTTTATATTTCTGTTTTTCTTCGCTCCAGATCATATCGGCCAGCTGAAAGATAATCATCGAAAAACGGTATGATTGAAAGTCAAATTGCCAATGAAGTTGTCCAAACGACTGAAAGCTCTTTATTTGTAAAGCAACGCTTTTCTTATCATCAGAAAAAGCGATACGCAACGGAGAACAAAAGGTCCGGTCGAATGGTTGGTCTTCATTAAAATGAATCAATTTAAGCAGCGAAGAAGCCTTACTCGATGCTACCTCACGCTTACCTTTCGCATTTACCGTATCGAACTTCTGAATCTTCTTTCCATACGACACGATATCCGAAAAATAATTACCCCGATACAAGTTCATAATGCTACTCAACGCCATTCTCAACAGCGAAGCCCACATACTGCATGCGGAAAAGTCATTCATATTCTCCCTTGTACGGGCAAAGGCCGGATTATTTAAGATGATATCTTTCGAGGCTCCTCCCTTGGTGGAGAGGATATAACGTTTCAATCGTTTATCATAATACGAGCGGATGTTTCCAACACTGCCGGTAAATTGCATAGGTCCTTTTAGCTGTGCCATGATGATGTGTTTTTGTGATTTGTTATACGTTAAAGTTACAACACAGCTTCACCTCTGTCAACGATTCCATGGGAGACATTCATGGACATTCATGGACATTGCCGGACAAAAAACATATTATCTGATTTCAGTCAGATTATTTGAGACTTCTTTGAAAAGAATTCAATCTATTCTCTCTTGTTTTGATTAAGTTTTTATTTGAGTAATCCATCTCCGCATGCATTGCTTAGCTGTCAAACACTTGTATTCGCTTCCGCCTCATTGTTAAAAATAATTTAATGTTGTATTTCCAATACTTATTCTTTTCTGGTTACATCCACCTGAATATTGGGTAGGCAAATAATGAAATACGACATTGTTTAATGCTTACTACTTATGTTAGCGAAATTGTAAAAAAACAGGGATTATAAAGAAACTATATCAGCTCCTTTACAATCCCCGTTAACCAAAACCTTCGGTAGATTAATTTGCTTTAATGATCACTTCAGTAGACTCAAGATTTTTGGCCGAAGCTTTTATCTTAATTTCGCCGGCATTTCTTTCTGATTGTACAAGCACCATACAATATCCGTTAAAAGCCATTCGCTGACTGGCTTTATCAGGTTCGTGACTACTGGGGTTACCATTGCCTGTACCAAGGATCCTGCCAGGGCCTTCAATTGAAAACTTAACAAGATTATCAGCAATCGGGACTACCCGTCCTTTAGCATCTTTTATAGCCACCCTTATCACAGCAACATCGCAACCATCGGCCTTTATTGTAGAACAATCGCTATTCAATGCTATCTGCGAAGGCGCTGTAGTAGTTTCTACAATATCTTTAGCAATAGTTTTTCCTTTGCTATATCCTCTGGCCTCTAATTTTCCGGGTTTATAAACAACCATCCATTCAAACTTATTGAAAGGAATAACCTTTTTCTTTCCTAAACTCTTACCATTAAGGAACAACTCAACCTCTTCGCAATTGCTATACCCTTGTACCTTAATTGGTTTCCCCTCTTTTCCAGACCAGTTCCAGTGAGGAAATATATGCACAACAGGACTATTGGTCCAGGCAGCTTTGTAAGCATAATATCCATCTTTAGGGAAGCCGCATAAATCCATGATTCCGAAATGTGAAGTTACACAAGGCCATTCATAAGGAGTAGGTTCACCACGATAATCGAAACCGGTCCAGGCAAACGTACCGCTGAGATATGGATACTGAACAATGTGTTCCCAATCTTTACCGGGTTCCATCCCCCATCCAACACCAGTTCCCTGATTTGAGACATATCCTTTTTCTTTATTATCTGCATACTCGCCACGTGTAGAAACGAAGCTTGTCGATTCGGTAACAAACATTTTACGTTGTGGAAACTTAGCACGGTCTTTCACATATTGCAGATCTCGTTGTCCGTAATTATAACCCACTACATCCAGCACATCGCTATATCCGCCATCGTTCCAGCCGTGATTCATAGCGGCGGTTGCAGGACGTGTCGGATCTATTCTATGCGTTGTTTCAACTAGTGTTTTAACAATCCGGGTACCTGTTACCGTTCCCTGAAGCGGTTCTTCATTCTCCATGTTCCACATAAAAACCGAAGGGTGATTCCGGTCTCTGTATAACAATGTAGTTAAATCTTTTACCCCATCTTCAGCACTCGACAATAACCGATTCTCATCCAGAACAAGCATACCAAGACGGTCACATGCATCGAGCAGCTCCGGTGTAGGCGGGTTATGGGCACAACGGTATCCATTACAACCCATCTCTTTCAACAGTTTTATTTTATATTCGTTCAGTTTATCCGGAAGAGCAACACCGACACCGGCAAAATCCTGATGGTTGGCAGTACCTTTTACCGGATAAAGTTTGCCGTTGAGGAAGAAGCCATTGTTGGTAATCTCAACAGTTCTTACCCCAAAAGTAGTTTCATACGTATCAATAACACTCCCGTTATCAATAACCTCGGTCAATACCTTGTAGAGATTAGGTGTTTCGGGCGACCACAGTAAAGGGGTTTGAATCGTTCCCTTTTGTGAAATCTCTGTTTGACTAAACGGGGCAATTACCTGAGATGATGATTTTGTATCAAGTACTACACCTTTACTGTCAATAATCTTTGAAACAAGTGTAAAGTTTCTGGCTATATCATACTCGTTCTTCAACATAGTTTTAATGCTTACAGCCGCTTCTGCGGCCGAAACAGAAGGCATAGTTACATACGTACCAAACCGATCCACGTGCAGCCTGTCGGTCTTATTAAGCCAGACATGTCTGTATATACCGCAACCTTCATACCACCAACCTTCGTAATCGGTAGCATCTACTTTTACCAGTACAACATTTTTACCCTCCGCACCATAGCGCAAAACATCAGTCAGATCATAGCTTACAGGGGTATAACCGCTCTGGTGGTTGCCAATCAGATGTCCGTTTACCCAGACTGTACTATTTCTAAAAATTCCATCAAATTCAATGGTTATTTTTTTTCCTTTGTCCGTTTCCGGTATTTCAAATTCTTTCCTGTAAAATCCGACACCTCCGGGCAAATATCCATTGGCAGCAGGAGAGCAACCAATCGTGTTGTCATTTACAAAAGTACCCTCAACACACCAATCGTGTGGAAGATTTACCTCCTGCCAGTCGCCGGGTTTAAACGCTGCCGCTTTATTGGCATCAGTATAAGCAATAACAGCTTCTTCGCCAGTAACAATTTTCACATTGGCATCAGTCAGCCCTCCATATTTTCCAGCCTTAATAGCCCGCTTTATAGCTATGTCGCCTTTGTGAAATTGCCAATTAAAATCAAAACACGTGCTGGCTCTTTTGCCCGTGACAGTTTGTTGTAAGCCTTGCATTTTTCCATCGACAGGGAATAACAATAGCAGAAAAAAAGCTATACCCCAAAAAGTCACTAATTTGTTAGATTTCCGGTCCATAAATTATTAATATTAGTATAGTTTAATTTGATTCCATTACAGAACCCATTTGTAATATGATTTCGTGTCAAGCTTTCCTGATTATTGCAAATTCGATACAAGAAAAATGGTAGAAAGTCAGCATAACTTAAAAGCAGCTATGCCATTTATAATACTGATAAACAGATAAATAGTTGCAATCCATCATTACATAAACTACTAACGAAATTACTGAATTTTTCAATTATATCATGTTACCTATTTTTGAATACTAATATTCTTCAATATTTTGCATCTTTGAAAATAATTTGATTGACCATTAAAAAAGCAGTTGAAAAGAAGAGGTACATCGTGTGTTTACAACCAAGGGAATCCCCTGCCCTTAGCCGCAACATCATATGTTCCTTGGATATCCGCCATTGATCTCTTCCATCTGCAGGTCGATTTACTTTCATCTGTAAATAATCTATTTTTATAAATCGGATGGAACTCGCATTTTAAATTTACTACAGTGTTTGTAAAACATGCTTATTTCATCAGAAAAATGGATTAGTTAAATACATAGAGACCATGCAAATACAAACATACTATCCTCAAAATCCTCTTTTAAAAAAGTATATCAAATACTACTACTTTTTAAAAACAGAATCGGCAGATTATACTACAAACTACTATGCCTTTCCTAATACCTTGCAATCGTTAAATATTCATAATCATGGCCGGTGCGAAATAGAAGATAATGCAGTTTGTGTTTGGGGCGATCAGAAATTAAATCCGCTAATCATCGTGCAGGGCAGGTATGATCTACCTTTGCGGGTTCAGTTAAAAGGAATTTTAGATAAGGTTACCATCATATTCGAGCCGATGGGCTTCAACCACTTCATCACCTCTCCATTTTTGCAAGTAGCCGGACATCCGTCACAGATCTTTTCTGAATGGGATCATCATGATAGTCACCAACCGTTCATTGAATCATTCTTTGGCACCATGAATTATGAGGAACGAATTACCATTCTGGAGGATTACCTGTTATCTAAATACAGACCACTGAACGAAGAACTTATGCTGGATAAGGCATTAAAACTATTGACCGATTTTAACAACGAATTTCCTGTCCTGAAAATTGCAGAAAGCATAAACCTTACCCCACGCACATTTAACCGTCTGTTTTATAAACATATTGGTGTATCTCCGGTTAGCTTTAGAAAGATAGCCCGTTTCAGACATTCGTTAACCAATAAAATGCAATATACCCAATTTAAAAAGCTTACTGAAATTGGTTATGAGAGTAACTTTTTCGACCAGTCGTATTTCATTAAGATCTATAAGAACCTGACTGGAAGCAGTCCTTCCAAATTCTTCAATACTGTTGAGAAACTGGCCGACGACCAGCTAATCCTGAAACAGATTAAATAGACCCGAATTGTCCGAAAAATACAATTTTAAAGTTTCGCTCTGGTGTTACTTTGCATGAAATATAAAAGATACATGAAGAAGTTGATTGGAATTTTTGGTTGCTTACTACTCCCCTTCTGCCTGCTCGCACAAAAGGAGATAAAAGAAAAGCTCTATTCGCATATGCTGGGCGATACCGTTTACTATAGCGTTATTGTACCCGAAGATTGGAATACAAAACAAAAGCTACCCGTTTTATATACTATCAATTATGGCATGATGGATGGGCAATACATTGCATCACAGATACATTACTTCAAAAGTGCACACTACAGCATGCCGAATACACTGATCGTTAATATCACAGCCGCTATGGACAGAATCGGGTTCATCTATAAAACAGGGATGCTAACCCAAACAGGAACCAACTTTGTAGCATGCATTAAAAATGAGATCATACCCACTGTTGAGAAGAAATACAATACCTCAGCTTTCAGAACCTATATCGGACATTCATATGCCGCAAGTTATGCCAATTACTATTTACAGTACGAACCAGAAGTCTTTAGCGGGTACATTTTATTAGCACCAGAGAAGGTGGGTGTCGACTATTCAAAAACGAATTCGGACTATGCGATACCTTCACCGTTTGAGCTGGATGAACATGTCCAAAAGTACTATCGTAAAAGAACCACCCTCTATTATGCTGCAGTAGGCCAATTTGATATGAAAAGAAGACAAGCATATGCCAAAGAGATTATCCAAAAATTAAAACAGATCGACAGCACTAAATTCTATGCTGGATACGACAGCATTCCAAATGGTAATCACACCAACATATTAACAACCGCCATTCAACCTGCTCTCGAATTTATTTACCAGTTATATGCACCCCGAATCACCAACGAATCCGCCCTCAATGCCTTCGAACAATTAACCAGAGAGGAAACAAGGTTAAAAAGTATATATGGTATTGGCTTAAGCAAGGATTATTCCGGTTACAGTCCTTTTACTCAGCTTGCTATCAAGAATAATGACACTACCAGTCTGCTAAAAATAATCAGCCATTTTGATACCGATCAGGCAAAGGTTTATGATATCAGAAATTGGGCACAATATTGTTTTGCAGTCGGATTAACACACCATGCAAAACAATATTATGAACGCACGATTAAAATGATACTGACGAATAAAATAAAAAATGACTGGGAAGTATCCGTACTAAACGACTGCTATCATGATATGGCCGTTAAAATCTACAAAGACGACCTTGTAACCGGATGGCGTTATATTCAAAAAAGTATTGCCCTGGTCGATCTAAAGAACAAGTCGGGCGGAAAAGATATTGATATCTATTTCGATGCCGGACAGTTTTCTGTCAACAATAATTATCACGTAAAAGAAGGGTTACAGTATCTGCTAAAATATGAGCAGCTCAGACACAATGTAGTGGACGATATCCATTGGAGATATGAAAGTATTTTTCTTAACATCGGCAAAGGCTATTTATTATTAAACGACTCTGTCAATGCCAAAACCTATCTGCATAAAGTATTAGATATCAATCCGGATAATCAGAAAGCGAAAGAATTACTGGCAAAACTAGGTTAGTTTATCCTGAGAGTCCACAATAAAAGTATTATCAATAGCCCTTTAGTGAGATTAATACAACGATTGAAGCGGTTATCTTTTTTTGTCCAAATGATCCAGCCATTTATCAGAATTACATTCAAAATTTCGATCTGTAATACAAGTAGTTGAAATAATATAATGTGCC
>JACAUB010000001.1:2572744-2626023 GCA_013390605.1 Bacteroidota bacterium
TACAATCAGGTTCTTCATGTAATCTTGTGCCGATACCATGTCCTCCTAAGTTCCTGATTACCTTAAATCCGTTATTTCTGGCAACCCTTTCAATAGCGCGCCCAACCTCAGAAATCTTCACCCCTTCTTTTATAACCGAAATGGCTTCATATAATGCCCGAATTGATGCATCTACCAGTTTTTGTTGATTATTTACATCCTGACCTAAAATAAACGAAGCACCATTGTCGGAATAAAAACCATTTAAGCTGGCTGAAATATCAATATTGACCAAATCACCTTCTTTAAGAACCTTACTGTGAGAGGGTATTCCATGCGCCATCTCATGGTTGATGCTAATGCAAGTACAAGCGGGAAATCCGTATGTTGAAAAGGGTGCAGATTGTGCTCCGAAACTTTCAAGTATCGTCCTTCCGTAATCGTCCAGTTCCTTAGTTGTCATTCCAGGTTTTGTATACGCTTTCATCTTATTCAAAGTAATGGCAACAGCCTCGCTTGCTTTTTTTAATCCATCAAGTTCAATATCGTTACTTATAATCATAGTTTTAATAAAGTATAGTGCAAAGGTATTCTTATAAAATCCTCATTCATAGTATAAATTAGACAAAAAAGCAGAAAGTAAATAGAGAAAGATTCTATAATTTTGCACCATGCCGATAAATCATTTAAAAAAGATAATTAAAACCTTTAAAGGGAACAGTGATTGGGAAAGAATAGCACCTTCAGAAAAAATGCAAAAGTATATTGAAGGTTTTTATATTTTTTCGTGTGCTGACATTGAATATAAACAACTGATTTTTAATGATGGGTTCCCTGCCATTATCTTTCTTCCATCCATGACAGACCATGTGAGTTTTCAAATTGCCTCATCTTTGGTAAGGCTTCAAACAGGATGGGTAAACGGTGGGGTTATGAAAAACATATACATCAATAACCTTAATGCTGTTGATACAATTTTAGTATTGCGGTTCAAATCATATGCATTTTATGACATTTTCAATTTGTCACCCAGCTTCTTCAGAAATAAATCAGTTGTATCATTGGGTGATATTAATTTTGACCAATCTATACTTGATAAAATTTATTCAGAGAAAGAAATAATCGACAGGATAAGGCAGATAGAATTATACATAGAAAATTTTATGTTTACTCCAAAAAACAATGTGTTGTTTGATTCAGCCATAAGTAGTATACACAATGCAAAAGGACAAATAACAGTTTCGAATGTCGTTAATAAAATTGGAGTAAATTATAAGTGGTTGGAACGAAATTTTCTAAACTATCTCGGCATAACCCCCAAAGAATACATACAGCTACAACGGTTTATTTTTGCATATATCAATTTTACCGATAGTAAAACCAAAGACCTAACAGAGATAGCACTTATAAGCGGTTTTTATGACTATAACCATTTTCTGAAAGAATTTAAATCATACACCGGAAAAACCCCTCTTGAATATATCAATTTAAACTAAAGATCTATCTTAGTATCTGCTGAAAAACTCAGCATTCTTTTTTAAAGTTAACATACCAAGGATTCAACCAACGCAACCATGCCCTTGCTGCGGTTATTACAACCATCCGGATACACCCTGTGTATACGATCCGGGATCGGTGCAAAAGTATCTGAACAAAATATCCGGGCCCCTACTCGACCGCATTGACTTGCATGTTGAGG
This sequence comes from Bacteroidota bacterium, assembly GCA_013390605.1. GTDB lineage: Bacteria > Bacteroidota > Bacteroidia > Bacteroidales > Cfx3-03 > Cfx3-03. Next base: position 2,574,423 of record JACAUB010000001.1, read on the forward strand.
TTGTCCCTGTTCCCTTTAGCGAACTGACGAATAACAAAAACGGAGAACAAGCGGTTTATCACTACTAAAGAGAGCCATGCAGAAACTGAACCTCTCTGCTCGAGCCTATGATAAGATCTTAAAAGTATCACGAACCATTGCAGATCTGGATAATAGCGTTGTAACCAAAACAGAACATATTGCTGAGGCTATAAACTATCGGAATCTGAATCGGGATACTTGGGGAAGTTGACAATTATTATTCTCTTTATCAACTTTATCCTTAGCAATCTATCAGTACTCTGATATTTTGATTAGCTGACGATTTATCACGTTTGCACTTTCTCAGTCATAACGATATGTATATAGTAATCCGCTGAAAATAATTTCAATAAAACCATTTATCTGTGATATTTTAAATTTGGCTTTAAGTAGCATAAAGTACGCGCTTTAAGCTAAATTTAAAAACACTATGTGTTTATTAATCAAAGAACATATCCATGGTCAGTACATTTTGCACCAGTGATAATGAGTATTCATTTTGTGTTAATCCAAATGTTGTAACCATGGTTAGAAAAGTTGCTTTGCGCGTGTCTGTTGATTCTCTGAAAGAACTTATCTTATTTCTTAACTCCTCAGCATATTTTTTATTGATTGTAAAGTTATTGATGGAAAACTTCATTTCACAGATATTAATCACCCTATCCCTTCGGTCTATTACCAAATCAATCTGCGCACCATTTCCCACCCATGAAGAGGTAGATGTTTGTACCCCACTGATTCCAAGAGCATGTTTTATCTGTTTTATATGAGCTAGACATACTTGTTCAAATGCATAACCGCTCCATGCCCTGTGTTTTGGATCGTCTAACCCATTTATCCAGACATTTTCATCAAGCTGACTATTCTCCTTTATGAATTTCAGATAGAACAAGGAATAAAAATCAGCTAACTGATAAAGACTGTTTTTTCCTTTTTTACCAAAAGAAGTATATTTTCGAATAAAGCCGCTTTCTTCTAATTCCTTCAGGATTTTAGTGGTACTACCTGCATTGGGTAAGTTAGCATTTGCAATAAGTTCGTCACGTGTAAGACCTTTAGCTTTTTTACTTAATGTTTCAATAATAGAAATATGCTTATCTGCATTATTAAACAACGATCTGTAAAGCACATCAAATTCTGAGGTCAGTAATCCATTTACATTAAAACATAATTTATCAATATTTTGAGTAGCACTAAGACTGACATCTACCTGATCAAAATAAAATGGAATACCTCCAAAAACCATGTATAACTGGATAATCTGATATCTATCGAATACAGCTCCTCTACTTTTTAGAAAGAGTTCGCATTCATATAAGGTAAAAGATTCTAATTTCATTCTATAAGTAATCCTATTATATAATCCCCCTGTATTCTGAATAAGCTTATTAATCATCCAGGAAGCTGCTGATCCGCACACAATGAGTAGGATATCTTTTCTGGCACTTGCCCAGGAGTTCCAAAAATATTCAAGAGCAGAAATAAATCCTGATGTAGCAGTATCAAACCATGGCAACTCATCAATGAAAACTATTTTCTTTTTGCTATGACTAGCTTCCAAGACTTCAGTCAATTGCATAAAAGCCGATATCCAATTCACTACTTGGGCTTTTTTTTGATCGCTTTTATCGTACTTCTTAAGTGCAAAATTGAAATTAGCTAATTGTTCACGCATATTGGCGTTGGCCATTCCTGTAACATAAAAATCAAAAATTCCGTTAAAAGCTTCTCGAATTAAAAAGGTTTTCCCAACACGTCTTCTACCATATAAGGCAACAAATTCAGATTTAGTGCTTTTACTAAGTTTTTTGAGACTTTCAAGCTCATTTTCACGCCCTATTAATGATGTATTCATGACTTCTTTATTTTAAATTTGGCTTAAACTATACTTTTTGCACTACTTAAAGCCAAATTTAAACATTACTTTAGCACATACAATGGTTTTAAGTAAATAAATATTGGACAGGGATATTTCAGGGGTAAATTATCCATATACCAATCCCATCAAGTTAATATACAGAAAAAAACCTGCACGAAGCACTCGAAACGACAAAGATCCACTCTGTAGCCGGGAAGATGAAACGACACGACACGTTGGTTTCAGTACGACCATTCAGATCGCCATACCATACAACCTCAGATATTGCTTTAGTCGGCGGTGGAGGGAATCCACAACCGGGCGAGATTTCTTTAGCTCATAATGGCGTTTTGTTTCTTGATGAACTACCTGAATTTAAACGTGGCGTACTTGAGGTATTACGACAACCGCTTGAAGACAGAATCATCACCATCAACAGAGCCAAAGGAACAGTCGAATATCCTGCCAGCTTTATGCTAGTAGCCGCTATGAATCCCTGAAGTTTCATTGCCCATCTATAAAAATAGTACTTAAAGGAAAAAAAAACAGAAAACCATATCCAATAGAATTAAAGACCTATGGAGACCATTTAAACAAAGAAGACTAGATTTCAACCTATATCGATCATTTGTTGCTAAAATGATCAACATTACTCCTGAGACAATTACCAATTGGGAATTAAATAGAAATATTCCAAATACATCCTATATCCCAAGAATCATTTCGTTTCTTGAATATTCACCGATATTTCATCAAAATCCAGTGGTAAATTATAGGGTTCAAAATGGATTAACTCAAAAAGAGTTATCTAAGATTTTTAAAATCGCCCCATCAACTCTTTTGAAAATTGAAAAGAGAAGGTCAAAAAGGATGAGTGAAGAAGTAAAGATTGGTGTAGATCTTATAATAATTCTGTTGTTTATTAGTAGCTATCAATATAATAAACAATACAAAACATTGGTTTTTCATCCCCTTTCTATACGGCCATAAGGAGATGCTTTCTTTGATAAAAAAAGAGGACAAGAAATTATTATGTATATTTAAACCATGAAGAAGAAACATGTATTACTCATTCTTGGATTGTTATTAGCAGCATTTACTTCTAATGCTCAAAAGCCCCGGTATATAAAAACAGATACATACGAAGGCGTTGCTTTCCCCATTTACTGGGCGACTAATCCTAAAGAAGTAAAATATGCTTTTTCCCCAACAGATAAGGAGATAGCAACACTGGAAAAAAAGATTGCAGATTCGATAAGCGTTTTATTATCAGCTTATGAGAAACGGATGAAAGCTGAGGAAAATGACGATTCTGTAAGGCATTGCGACATTGTAGAAAATCTTCAAAAATTCAAACGACAGTATTGTGGTTTTTGGTCTAAAGGGGATAAGGTGATAGCCGTAGAATTTTTCCTGAGGGTACCAGAAAACTGGAGAAAAGTAATGATTGTACCGGGATTAAGTAGGCGCTGTGAAGCTTTTAGTCTTAATTATTCTATTAAAAGCGGTAAGTTTTTGGCATTTTTCACAGATTTATCCCGTTTATAAAATAATGGTGGTCTCCCCATTATTTTATAAATAAATCTAATTCTCCCATAGGGGATTAGGGAACTATTCATTCTCTTCATGTTATTTTATTTGGGATATATTTATATAATATTGAGCGCCATGAATAATTACAATAGTAGTTATCAATAAATAAAATGAAACATTGACTCTAGCATCCCCTTCCTATACAGCCATAAGGAGATGCTTTCTTTAATAAAAAAAGGAGGACTAGAAACTAATCTGTAAGTTTGAACCATGAAGAAGAAACAGGTATTACTCATCATTGGATTGTTGCTGGTAGCATTTGATTCGTATGCTCAAAAGCCACGCTATATAAAATCTGACAAATATGAGGGAGTTATTTTTGCTAAATATTGTTGGACGACTTCTAAAATTGCAAAGAATCCATATATCCCTACTGATAAAGAAATCGCAACAATGGAAAAAAAGATTTCAGAATCAATAAGTATTCTATTGACAGATTTTACAGAAACACAGAACGAGGTTTTTAAGGGGTCATGTGATATTGTTAAAAATCTTACAAAATATAAGCGACAATATTATGGCTATTGGGCTGATAATGGTGAAAAAATAGTCATTGTAAATTTCTATTTATCCGTTTCTCAAAAATGGAAAGAGCGAATGTATCCCACTGAAATGGGTGGTTGTAATGAATTTGAGCTCAAGTACTCTATTAACAAAGGTAAGTTGTATGATTTTTTTACCGATTTATCTCCTGAATAATTATCAGACACCTTTCAAACAAAAGCTAAGCAAAAGATAACTGCTAGATAGTATTAGCATATCTCATACCTTATACTGATTAGCCGTTTCGGAACAACCTCCTTCCGTTTCAAATCTACAATTCAAAACAGCCCAGACAATCAGGGGATAACCGGGGTAATACTTACCCATGACTCTCATCGCACCTATAGTCACTACAGGGTCGATATAGGGCTGTTACAATCCTAATCCGTCTTCTATAGACGTATCAGGTACCTATCAAAGATATATTGACCCTATATCAAGGATACCAGCGATGAGAGTCATAGGGTAATTATCGATCCATTAAAGGACGATATTCTATAGATTTAAGCCCAAATGAATGAATCGCTTTCGCCCAACATTTGAGCTTAGATTTACTTTGATAACAATATATAACATAGATATTATCATGAATAATATCTATTAAAATTCGATTTATTTTATGGTTATGTTTTTACATTACCCTCATTTTTAGTATCTTTAGTGTTACTAATGTTTAACCTAAAATATTAATAATGAAAGAAAACTACACTACAAAAAACCGCCAAAATACTTCCACTATCCAATCCAACCAAGTCCCTGATAAACCGAACGATATTAAAGGCAAAAAGATTGAAAAAAACAAACCTATTCAATATCATGAATCTTCTTCACAGGTTAATGAGATCATTGATGGTATTAAAAAACTACCCCTCGACGAATTATCGAGGTTGACAAAAGAGGTAGCTGAAAGAAAAGCTATTTATGATATCATATTTCAGAAAGATCCCTATTTAAGTATTGCACAGAAAAAAGATCTGGCAGAAGAAATCATCAATAAAGAACATGAAATTGAGCTTGACGAAAAGAGGAGACTCCAATTGCTGGAATCTGAAAATGAAATAAAAGCACCACCGACTGAAATGAAAAGTACAAACGGAGCTTTCCATGATAAAGCCGAAAGTAAAAGAGATGAAACAGAGAATGGCACAGAGAATATACAATGTCCCGGAAAAATCAGATTGACCGGTAACAATAGAAAGTTTATTAACAACTTCGTGAATATGCTAAAAGAAGCAGCTGAATCAGATCCTGATTTATCATTTCAGTGCGATACCGATGCTATTCCCGACATGATTCAACGTTCATTTGTAAATAAAAACGGTAAGCCATTATCATACAATACGATACGTCAATATATTCCTACTTCTAAAGATACCAGAGTAAAGCATTGATAATCAACGATTCTATTTGATATATTTTTAATTATTCCTCCAATAATTAAATTTTATAAAAAAATAACTTTATATACAACTGATTATCTGATCACTAAACAGCGTAAAATATATTTCATTAATTTATTGCTATTATTAAATCATCATTCTATTTTGGCGCTTTAAAATATTCGCGCGATGGAAGAAATTCTACTGTCGAAGCAACAGTACCAAGCCGTGATAAAACGTCTTGACGAGATAACCGGTAATATCATTACCCTTAAACAACGTTCACGTATCGAGGATGGATACATCGATAATGTCGATATGCTCAGGCTATTCCAGATCTCTGGTCGTACCGCGCAACGCTGGCGTAGCTCCGGACGACTGCCTTATACCCGGTTTGGAAAGAAACTATACTACAAGGCCGACATTATCCTCGAACGGATTAAAATCAAGCCCGAAGTCTCCTTCAAAGGTGAACACCCACCCCCTCTTACTCCCGGCGCTGAAGACATTGACGAAGAGATCACCTGCAAACGCTGTCCGCTCTTCGAGCTCTTGAATCTATAGTCTTCAGTTCCGCCCTTCATCATCCAAATCCTGCTCTTCGGCCACTTTATCCGGTATTACGAACAATCCGACTCGTTACAACGAACTACTTGTTCCGTCGTTTCTCACTTCGCTCGAGATCTCCATGAAGCACCACTACCCCTTAAAAAGGAGATTCCGCGCGAGGGGTCGAAATGACGATATTGGATACCACCCGATGAATGAACCGGTCGAAGTCGCAACATACTACCGTTAACAAAGAATACCCCTCATCTCATCCGGCAAACGGTTCTGAGTTGAAGTCGCAACATACTACCGTTAACAACCATATTATCAACCTGTTTAAAACACACCCGTAACAAGGTGTAGCTGCTGCTTTGCCTGTATCCGGACTGTTACTGATTCATAATTCGCGACGGTATCACCAATCGTCCCGTTGATACGCTGCCATCGTAAATTCTTCTTGTTCGATTATTTAGCAACAGTCTGTTCAGTCGTTCAATGGATATGGATAAGTAATCCGTATCCAAATCATCACTAGTCATTATAAACGAAAACCCGTTAGATGAATTAATCTGGAATATAATCAAAACTAATCGATTAGACTTTCAGGCTCGTAGAAGTCAAATAGGTCAACTATCTGATCATCTATCCGTCGAAATTTAATTCATCCAGAGGGTTAACTAAACCCAATCACTATGTTTACTGTAACGCTTATCAAAGATTTTGTAAAGATTGCAGAATATATTCCCTTCGAGGATTTTCTCAATCGTGTTAAATTTGGAGCCTACGCCCATCTGATCAAACCCATCCGCTCAAAGATCAAAGAGGACGATCTTAAAGGAGCCAATTTCCTTAAAAGCAAACTCCCTGCCATTGCCTCGTCTGGCAATTTTAATGCTCCGCGCAACTATTCAAACCTGATCAGCTATTCGCATGCCGTTGTGCTCGACATTGATAAGCTCACCGAGGAGCAGCTCATTGAACTCAAACAGAAGATCTGTGCCTCTCCTTACACCCTGGCCTGCTTCATCAGTCCGTCGGGAAGGGGGTTGAAGGTTTTCGTCTGTGTCAGCACCGAAGCCAAAGATCACCGCATGGCATTCCTGGCTTTGCAGCAATATTATCAGAACCTCACCGGTGTTAAGATCGATGCCTCCGGTAAGGACATTGCCCGACTCTGTTTTGTCAGCTACGACCCTGATCTCTACTATAACCCCGGTGCCACCATCTTCACCCCCACGGCTGGCACGGTCACCAAGGACGATTCTGTTATTCCCGTAGCACCTGGCACTATTGACGAGGTCTACAAAAGCTGCATCGCCCTTGTCGAACGCAAACACACCTTCATCGAGGGCTCCCGTCACGATTTCGTCTTTAACCTGGCCCTGATGATGCGAAACAAGGGGCTCTCCGAGGCTACCACCCGGGTTTTATTGATTCAGGATTATAATTATGATGTGAACGACCTACTGAACTGTGTGAATAGTGTCTATGGCTACGACTGGACCAACCAGACTCCGGCTAAAAAACCAGCGTCACCGACTCAGCAACACCCCGTCAATCAGGATCCCCAACAGCCTGTCGCTCCTGAAGACGATCCGAATGCCGGGCCTCCCGCTAAGAAGAAGAAAGGGCCTCGTCGATCCTTTCAAATCGAAGAGGTGGAAAGGCTTCTGCGTTCATGGTACGACACCCGCTATAACGAGGTGACCAATATGATTGAGTGGCGGAAAGTCAATACCAACGATAAGTTTGTGAGTATGGTTGACCACGACGAAAACTCTGTCTTCCGTCAGCTGCATCATGCCGGGCAGTTCATACCGCGAAACACGCTCAATGCGTTACTCAACAGCGACTTCAGTCCCAGCTATAATCCTTTCCTCGAGTATTTCAACAGTCTGCCCGCCTGGGACACGGTCACAGATTATATCGGGATGCTGGCCAGAACGGTGAAGACGAAAGATGATGTGTACTGGGAGATCTGCTTCCGGAAATGGTTCGTGGCTTATGTTGCCAGCCTGGTCAACAACGAGACGATCAACCATACGGTTATCGTGTTGGTGGGCGAGCAGGGTTTAGGCAAGACTAGCTGGATGAAACAGCTCTTGCCGCCAGAACTGCAGGACTATCTGGGATTAGCCATCTTACAGCCTGATTCGAAGGACACTTCTATCATGGTATGTATTAATGCACTGGTTATATTAGACGAAATGGAGACGTTGAATAAGAAGGATCTTCCTGCGCTCAAGGAGCTGATCACCCGGCCCAAGGTCCGTATCCGTCGTCCTTTTGGTCATAACACCGAGAATCTGCCTCACCGGGCATCGTTCATCGCGGGGGTAAACTATCAACAGGTGCTTAACGATCCTTCGGGTACGCGGCGTTACCTCTGTACCTATACGCTTCAGATTGACTACCAGCATAATGTTGATATCAATTGTGTGATGGCGCAGGCGTTGGCGCTCTATAAAAGTGGCTTCAGGTTCTGGTTTAACATGGATGAGATCAAGGAACTGGAGGGGCACAACATCGACTTTGTATCCAAATCCATTGAAGAAGAGATGATCAACATCTGGCTCAGGCCGGCCACGCTGGAGGAATGGAACAGCCGAAACCAATTCGTTAACGGACAGAACATACAGCTCTTGTCGGCCAGCGAGATTGCCGACTTTATCATCACGAAGGCTAAAATCATGCTCAACGATGGCACCATTGTGAAGATCGGTAAGATCATGGCGAAGATGGGGTTCGAGCGCGTGCGACGGGGAAACGGCCATGCCTATCGGGTGCGGATCCTCGATGCCGAGAGTGTTGAGCGAAGCAAACACGTCCAGGAGCCGGATGAGTCTCTTAGCGCTAATCAAGTTACTGATAATCATGAGTCCCGTTCTAATGCCGACCTGTTCTCTTCATCAGATGAAGAGCCCCTGCCCTTTTAATGCGCTGTGACAGGCGTACAGGTGTATAGGCGTACAGTGGTTTTCTACAACATGCGTGAATATATCCAACGAGGTAGGTATATATATTATTACACTAATGTTATAAAAACTACCCTACAACTATACACCTATACATAACACTTTTTGACGTTCATTGACATCCTGTTTTTAATTGTGCCTTGTAAGGCAGCGGCTGCGATAGTCGCTGCCTTTAAATTACCCGTCATTATGAAACCATCCCACGTCATTTCGCCCACCTGAGAATAATCTTCATAAAGTACCTAATAAAGATTCTTGCGGGTTGGAAACAGGTGAAACCGACCACGCGGGAGTAATCCGTATAAAGTACTTATGCGAATCAAGAATAATGATGACGAGTTTTAACCTTTCATCTCCATTTTTCACCATTAGCATTTAAACCGAACCTCATTTTAGCGATAAGAGGTCCGGTATATAATCTGATAACAAAAAAACCACAACCCTATGAAAACAATAACCTCACCCCTATTAACCCAAGTCCTCATCATAGCACATCACGAGATCGGTGTAGTAGAAACCCCACCGGGATCAAACAGCGGTCCCGTAGTAAACCAATATCTAAACAGCGTAAAGTTAAAACCTGGTGCTCCCTGGTGTGCGGCCTTCGTCTACTGGTGTTTCGAACAAGCCAGTACCCGACTAAACCGAATCAACCCCTTACCCAGATCCGGGAGCTGTCTCTACCACTGGCGCAAAACCAAAGGAAGCAGGATTACCGCTGCTGAGGCTATTGGTAATCCTTCGCTGATAGAACCCGGCTGTGTGTTTATCATCAACCTTGGCAAAGGTAAAGGACACATGGGGATCGTGGTGTCTGTGCAAGATGGGTGTATTCACACCATCGAAGGCAACACCAATACTTCACATTCCGCAAACGGAATCGGGGTGTTTGCATTGGAGAGAAAGATTGGGAGTATTACCGGGGGATTTATTAAGTATTGCTGAAAACAATAGGATTTAAGCAGAGTCAAGCCTGTTATGGAGGCCATTGGATTTATTAGTATTGCTGAGCACAATAGTACAACGGATTAATGTACTGTAAAACTATACTGGTGATGATTTGTAATCTGTATCACTAGATTGCAAATATGGATTTCAAATCCATACTAGCTGAGATTGGCTATTGCAGATGAGGGGTTGTAACCTGCACTAAATAAATGTGTCACATCATTTTGAGATTATCCCTCTCTTGATTTTAAACGAAGTTAAAACGCCCTCCCAAACAGAGAAAAAAGTACCCAAAACAATACTTTTCACTACCAAAAACTACCCATTTTCCCCTGTGGCAGTACCAACAGAAGCCACCAAAAAAGTGCCTTCATCCAGCCACAGGGGTGATTCGTCCTGAAAAAGGGGGTGTTCATACAATAAGTGTGTTTTTACTTGCTTTTTGAAAATAATGGGGTGAACTTTACTTTTCAAACCAATAGTAAAATCATATAACATGTAAAAGCTATTGATTACTTAAGTTTTGTCCAAAAATTGATGTTAAACAAAAAAAAAGAATCTAATTATTAATTAACTTAAAAACTTCATTTGTTATGAGTTCAGAAATACTTATTAGCTTTTTAATTTATATTGTGATCACAATTGTGATTTTTCTACTTCTAAGAGAAGTTATGTGTTGGTATTTTAAAATTAATCATGCGATAACAATGCAAGAAGAACAAATACAACTTCAAAAGAAAACCGTAGATTTACTTGAGAAATTAGTAAAGTCAACACATAACCACTCGCAAAATGAAAACATTGAAAATGATCATAAAGGTGTAATCGGGATTCGACCTTATCAAGATGTACTAAGTGATGATGAAATAGAAGTTGTAAAATCAAAAACCTTAGAATTAAAAGAGGATGAATTGATTATAATCAATACTGTAAGTAGGATTATTAAAAGAATTCATAAAACAGACTTCACTGATGGTAAAGGGTGGGTTATTATAAAAGAATTTGGACAGTAGTTATATCCAGTATTAAAAACAGAACACTCATTTTAAAACAGTACTGTTTTATGAAAAAATCTTTGTTTTAGTTTAAGACATGACTAAATATTTAATAAAAAACCATTATGAATAGAATTGCACATATTTTTGTAGATCAACACCAAAAGAGTGGGCTGATCTGGTTATTCATAACGGAAAGAGCTCGTTAGTTATTCATAAATTCCGAACTACTCAAAACCTTGCGACACTGTAGCAAACATTCATTAACCAACTAACGAACCACTAACAATCATGGCAAAAATAACCAATATAACTGTAAAGGAAGTGTCGGTTCGTACTTTAAAAGTAAACGGTACAGATTATATAAGTATTACCGACATTGCCAAACAAAAAAATCAGATTGAGCCAAAGGATGTAGTAAAAAACTGGATGCGGCTGAAAAACACATTGGAATATTTAGGGCTCTGGGAGCAATTAAATAACCCGACATTTAAAGGGGTCGAATTCGACCCCCTTTTGAGAGATGCCGGTAGTAATGCTTTTACAATGAGTCCAACTAGATGGGTAGAACTTACCGGTGCTATTGGTATAATTACGAAAAATGGTGCCGGTGGCGGAACTTTTGCACAAAGAGATATAGCCTTTAAATTTGCAAGTTGGGTATCGGTAGAGTTCGAATTGTATTTAGTAAAAGAATTCCAACGACTCAAAGAAGAAGAACAAAAACAACTCGGATGGTCTGCCAAACGCGAACTTTCAAAAATCAATTACCATATACACACTGATGCTATTAAGCAAAACCTCATTCCGGCTGCACTTACACCTCAACAGATATCGTATGTGTATGCTAACGAAGCCGATGTGCTTAATGTTGCTCTTTTCGGTGTCACGGCCAAACAGTGGCGCGATGCCAACCCCGACATCAAAGGAAACATACGCGACTATGCCACCATTAACGAACTCATTTGCCTCTCGAATATGGAAAACCTGAATGCAGTTTTTATCAATGAGAACATGCTACAGAGTGAGCGATTGGTAAAACTCAACCAAATTGCCATTCAGCAAATGAAGGTTTTACACGAAGTTGAAAACAGAAAACTATTGAAATAGTGGTTAATGATAAATGAAAAATCAGTAAAATGAGCCTGAGTGATAAGACAGGGGTAGTTCGTCCTGAAAAGAAGATGGCTCATACAATAAGTATGTTTTTACTTGCTTTTGTAAAATAAGTATTTGATCTTTACTTTTTGAATCAATAAAATAATCTTACTGAGAAATTAAACTTCAGATAAGAAATTAAGTTGAATCAGAAAACAGGAGTCCGGAAACCACCATAAAACGGAGCGACACCGAAAATCCATAAGAGTAGTAAAACCAAAAAAAACTGAATATATTAATCAAATGAGTAAGAAGAAACCCGGCAAATCTGAATTTGTAAAATGGTTTGGACCTGTACTAGATGCTTTAAGAGCTTTAGGTGGTTCGGCTAAGCCTAAAGAGATTACTGAATGGATTGGTGAAAAACATAATATACCTGAAGAAATATTAAATGAAAGATACCCAAAATCAGGTGTATTAAAATTTCAAAATCAATTAGCCTGGGCCAGACAATATTTGGTTTGGGAAGAACTTTTGGCATCATCTAAACATGGCGTTTGGACGTTAAGTAACAAAGGTTGGGAAACTAAGATAACTGAAGAACAAGCTTATGAAATATTTTTAAAATGGGTGAAAGTATTTCAAGAACTAAGAGAAAAGAAATCTACAAATAGTGTTGACTGCGAAGCAGAAAAAATTATTCTGTTGCAAGAAGAAACCGAGCCAGATGATTCAAAGAATGATTTAAAACCAAAACTGATTGAGGTTTTGCAAAATTTATCACCAACGGGATTTGAATTTTTGTGTGGAAGACTGTTACGAGAATATGATTTTGAAAATATTGAAATTACACAACGATCACATGATGGAGGAATTGATGGCTATGCAACATTAAAACTTAATCCTTTTGTGAATTTAAGTGTGTTCTTTCAGTGTAAACGATACCAGGGAACTGTTCCGACTGAAAAAGTCCAAGCATTTATTGGAGTAATGGAAACGAACAAACGAAGTGTTGAAAAAGGTCTTATAATTACTACAGGCTCGTTCGCAAAAGCAGCTTTAGACATTGAAAAAAACAATATAAAACTAGAGCTAATTGACGGTGATAAATTAGTCGAAATGTTTGAAAAAGTAGAACTTGGTGTAACACCAAAGACCATATACGAACCCAATATGACTTTCTTTGAACAATACAGAGATAAAAAGAATGATTAATAATGTGACGATTAAATCCCCGTTCATCTGGATTTGATAAAAAACTTGTAACCACTAATGCCGATTGCAAATCTGCATTAGCTAATGACTGAAGTAGATACTGGTGCAGATTTGTAATCTGCTTCAGTAAGTGCAGACAGTTATGATTGACAATGAGTATGTTTCATATGAGATAGAAAATGCTGTTGAATATCCAATAAACAACACTGCCATAGATTACAATCTACCCCATGCAAATGAAAAGTAGTATAATACTTGTCGCAATTGGTGGTTTGCTAATCAGGTTGCGCATGAATTTTAAAATCCCTCTATTTTACAAAATAATACTGTTTTGAAATAGCCTAGAAGCCAAACAGCTATATTTAAGAAGAATACAAAAAACAGGTACTGTTGAAAATACTTTTGACCAATTACTTAACAATATACTTTTGGTAAATTCGGAATAACGATCCTGGGTCATGAATAAATTAAGAAAGTTAAATCTATACTATTGTTTTTACCCTTCTCATTACTTTTCTTCTTACTTTTAAAGGTTTTTACAACGAACGAAATAGATTCTTGTATTTCAGTGAAATTTAAAATGTATTACATTTAATCTAAAATAAAATCTTCTTTGTCTGATGATTAAAGAACAAGAACGAGACAAACTACATCATGCAATATGGCAAATAGCAAACGACTTACGCGGCAGAGTGGATAGCTGGGATTTAAAATCGTATGTGTTAGGCATGTTATTTTACAGGTTTATATCCGAAAATATAACTGCTTATATCAACAATGAAGAACAGCTAACCGGCAACACGAACTTTGATTATGCTAAAATTTCAGACATAGATGCCGAATTTGGTGGAGCCGATATGGTGTGCGTTATGAGGACGAAAACGTCTGGTTGACACAAAAAATGATGGCTTAACTTTATGATGTTTCCATTCCGGTAATTAATCAACACCTGAAAACAATCTTTGAAGATAATGAGCTTCAGGAAAATTCAGTTATTAAGAATTACTTAATAACTGCCAATGATGGAAAGCAATACAACACGAAACACTACAACCTGCAATCTATTATTGCCGTAGGCTTTAAAATAAATAATCAACGAGCCGTGCAGTTTCGTAAGTGGGCAAATAACATATTGAAAGAATACACCATTCAAGGCTGGACCATGGATGTGGAACGGCTTAAAAACACCGGAACAATTTCCATGGAGGTAGCCAGACATCACGCAGAAACGGAGTGGGAAAAATATAGAATAGTACAAGATCATTTGTTTGAAAGCGATTTCGACAGTTTTTTGCAACTGGATAATGAAGTAAAAAAGATTGAAAAAAAAGGAGATATCCAATGAGCAAAATTGAAGAACTTATCGAACAGCTTTGCCCGGATGGAGTGGAATTTAAGGAAATAATGTATTTGGTGTACAGAAAATACTACCCCAACAAAGAATACTGAAGCAAATTGAATTAGCTAACTTCGATATACTCAAAATATTTTGTTGAAAGTTAAATCAAAATGGTTACCATAGTTCCATTTACCGATAAAATAAAAAATACCTGAAATAATGATTAGTACCGCAAATATAATTCCAGCTTTTCGTTTTAAAAATGTATCATCAATTAAGAAGCTAATCTGCATACAACCAAGAGACATAATCATAACAACGGATATATTATTGCTCATCCATGCAGCCAATATAATAGAAGCTACTCCTCCAAATAATTTGTGATTCGCATTTTTCATATTTTATATTTTTTCTTTTTAGAATGTTAAGAAACTATGATATGGAAAAACATGTCAGTATAAAAGTGAAATCTATGATTTACATAGTACTTTAAGTGACTAAATCTAATAAATTAATATCTCCTGTTTACTAACATTCAATTCCTAATGGAATCAATATAGAATAAACAGTTTATTCTTTTTCTCAATAAAGGTATTATAAAATTATGTAATATAAGTTGAATTTCATATTATTCTATAATACTTTAACTATTTTTCACCAAATGTCCTTATTTGTAAGTGTTTTTCACCATTTATAAGTGTTTTCTGCCAAATTAAGTCTATTTCAAACTATTTTTTTCTAAAACTCTAGTTGAAGTCGTTGATTGAATTTCTATTTTCCGTATCCACCTTTTTGCAAAAGCTTACTATAAAATTCTTTTCCTTTATCAACCATCCTGTTATAACTGGAGTTGTAAGTCATTTTATAAAAAAAGCATGTTGCATTTACAAAATATTAGTTAATTTTATTTTATTAAAAGACGTTACTAAATTTTTATTTAATAGTTCACAATCCAAACCAATCGGATTAGCCAATTTCCTATCAGACTTAGATGAAAAGATAAACCTTTGCACCTTAATGATAGAGAAGACCAAACAATAAAGTAAAAGGCTATTGCAGTAAATGCTTGTGTACAAAAAAGTTCGTAATGAAAGCTAATAGAATTTCTACAATTATTACTACTAGAAATACTTCTACAACTGGTGCTATAAGAGGTGCTAAAAAAAATAGTGCAAAAGATGTTATATCTGCTAATAATTGTATTATTATTGCACTAATAGTACCCGTGTTGCATACCATAAGAACTGCTCTCGGGTCATTTTTTTTATATAGCTATGGAAAGTAAACCCGCTTTTTCCATAGAAGAACAATTAGAGCTGTTAGAAACTAGAGGCTTACTATTCAGAGATAAAGTTCAAGGACTTTATTTATTGAAAAACATAAGCTATTTCCGATTAAAAGGGTACTGGTGGGATATGCAGTTAGATCCAAAAGTGCATCAATTTAAACCTGAATCTTATTTCGAAGATGTTGTTGCTCGTTATAAATTCGATCGTCAATTACGTATAATTCTTTTCGATGCTGTTGAGTATATTGAAATAGCTTTAAGAACAAAAATGATCAACTATCTTTCTTTGGCCTATAATAAATTGTGGTATTTAAATCCCGATTTATTGGCATAATGCTCACAATCTGTTTTTTCAACCTGGCACTTTTAGTTTGATTACCAACCAGTAATAAAAATTGAGATAGTTCTTTTATGTTCGTTAGTAATGGAAATATTTCAGATACTATTTGTATCAAATCAGAAATTAACAGGTTTTGTTGTTTCTCTGTACAATCGGATGTTCTTAGAAAAGAAACTATCTTACAAATGATTATATCTGAAAGTTCAAGCTTGTTTTTTATAATTTCCAATGAATTAAGAATACAATATCTTCGTGTTAAGAATTTTTCATCGTTCAACAGTTCGTAATATTTGTCTATGATTTTGTCGAATTTATTCTGATCATCAACTTTTGTTAAACCAGCAAGTAACTGCATCGCATAATTGCGATGATATGAATTTTTATGTTTTAATAATGACTCAAAATTTTCCCAATAGGTATAAAATAATGATGGGGCTTTCCGGATGGCTTTATCCAATATCAAAAAAGAGTGATAATAAACCAGAATATGATCGTTTGAAAACAGTTGATTGATTACAATTTGTTTTAATGAGTCGTCGGAAAGAACCTTGTCAGACAGCAGTTCAATTAATTGCTCGATGTCCGGTTTTTGGTTGGAGATTAAATCGATATATTCATTTGTATCCATACAAACTCAAGATTACTAATTATAAAGGAATTTGCCTCCTTTCAATTTCCTAATGAATAACTATCTCTTTTTAAACTCATTGCATTGGATTCTTTGATGAATTACCTTCATTTTTGTCGAGTAGGCAAGGTCATTTCAGACCAAGCATACTCGACATCCTTTTTCTCTTTCTATTCTTTATTTGATTTGTTCAGTATTTTTATTTCCGAACAAAGCATGAGGTTTTTCGTTGAATCTGGCATGCATTAAATAAACGGTGAGATAGACAAATGCTATAAAGGCAAGCAAAATAATAAATTGACTTATTGACGTTTTTTGAATATCCTGTTTTTGTTTTACGTCACAAACTTCGCCCGGACAGTATTGTACTTTATCTTTAAAAAAGAGAGGATAAAACTTACAACCTAAACAAATTCCAAAAACCGATTCGAAAAAGAGGAATATAAGGCAGATCAGACAGATGATACCTGTAATTGGACTATATGCATTAACGATGACAAAAAAGTAGAACATGATAGCCGATAATACTACACCAATTATCCATGCAAACTTTTTTTGTGGCGCTCCTACATACTCAGGTGTTTGATTTTGAACAATTAAACGTGCCAATATCAGCGTAGGCGAAAATCTTGGATTTATAAAAACCCGTATCATAAAATCTGAGAAGAAAAGGACTATTACATACTTTATCGGAACAAAGTTTCCTTTAAACAGAATGAACATTAATGACGTGAAGGTTGCCAAAAATAAGATTCCTGCGGCTGCTCGTATCTCCCGCTCGTTTAATACAGGGATGTCATATCCTTCCACATCTTCACCGAATTTGATTATTTTTTTCATCTTAGTTTTCGTTTTTGGAACAATTAAAATTTGGAGAACGTATTATAATTAAAATGGGTAATATATTTTAATGCTTCTCCAGGCTTACATCATCCTTTGATGATGTAAATCACAGAGGGATAATGTTTCTGGTAGCTTATTACAAAGTTCTTCTGTTAGTATAGCCATATTCCTGTTTGATTGATCGTTTTTGGGTCAGTCGCATGATTCAATAAAATTTTTGATTGGATTTATTGATGGCGAAACAAAAATAACTGTTTCTGGTGCTAAAGTCAAGGAATGCGTTATTTGTGGTATAGCAGATGTGAGAGTGGTCTTAGGTTCATTATATTCTCTCTTATAACAATAAATATTTAAAATAGTTTATATTAGTGACGCTGTATATTCAAAACAAATCTTGCCTCAGCGCTCACTACTCAAATCATACATCAATTTCAGTATTAATAATTATTTTCTATTCTTTATCCAAAATCTGTTCTTCGACAGTTTTACCATTTAAAAGAAACAGATTGCAAATCTGTTTAAGTCAATTTATATAGTGGCCTGTCGGAATATCCAACAGGCCACTTTCATTTATTTCAATTATCCACTTTTAAAGATCGATACGTGACGAACAATGACTTAGGTTATTATGTGACGGATGATGGTGAATGCTGAAAGTAATGTAGTACCTCAGACAAAATTAAGTCAACAGAAGCAAGACTTCTTTTTTTGTTATATTTTATGAGTTCGGCGTTTCGAAAGCAGAATATGATGCGCTTGCAAATTGGCTGTCCGACATTGGAATGATGGATGATGAATAGTGCGATTTTAATTAGGATCTTTGCGTGTTGTCCATCGCTTTATTCTTTCTCCTCTTTATTAATCTCCAGGGTAATCTCTTTTATCTCTTTTATGATTTCTCTGTAATTGTTTGTGTTATTTTGCGCGGTCTGAATAGCACAGTCAAGATAGGTTTTAAGAACAGGATCTAAAAACTTTTCCTTTTTCCCTTTATTTTGATATATCAAGTCTTCAATTTTACCCAATCGGATGTTAAAAAATTTCTCAGTTTCATCAATAGAGGGCATGCTCTCCTGATAATATGAAAGAATTAACTTTTTAAGTTTCTTATTTTCAATAAATCCGATTTTTCCACTTGATTTAAAACCTTCATAATTACCATTATTCGTTTTTCGGATGACATAAAACACACCTATACCAATTTGTGCTTTTGCAGCCTCTATGCTGTCTATCCGCTCTTCGGTAAGGCTTTTTAAAAAGCTATATTGTTTAATGATTTCAGACATTTGAGCGGTCTTTTTTGACATACTTTTTAGGTCATTATTCAAATCATCTTTTAAGTCAGCCAAAAATTCTGTTGTTTCTTTTTGTTGATGCCTATGTAAACTCCAACTATGCAACCAAATTGAAAGTGTCACGGAGAAAACAATAATAAAGATTTCTATAAATACTTCTTTTAGTTTTTCAGTAAATAAGGTTGGGGAGCTCTTCAAGGCCATATATATTCTCCTCGAATGTTTCGTTAGTTCGTCTTGCATAGGGTTATTTTCTACTATAATTTATATGAGTTGATCAAGGTCTGCACAAACTGGCATAAGTAATAAGCAATAAACAATGTCGCATTTTACTATTTGCCTATCCTATATTCAGGGAGATGTACCAGAATATAAAAAGCATTGAGAATACGACAATAAATTATTTCTACTACTTAGAACGACCGAAGCGATGAGCAAAACTACATTTTTTTTGGGAAAATCCGTTTCTGGATTGATGTTATCTTTAATTGACACCATTATTATTTCAAATACATCCAAATAATATAATTCTAGTCAGGATGTAAAGAAGTTTATGACGAATGATCAACTAATAAGTATGTTATTTTCTGCAATAGAAACCATCAGTACAAGGATCATAATTGATAAATAGAAATGAAAAGATGTAAATGATTAGAAAATGTCCAGATTTGTCCATGTATGTCCATGAATGTCTCCCATGGAATCATTGACGGGGCGGATAGTGGTGTGGTAATTTTGGTTTGTTGATCAACGAGAATGTAAACAAACTGAATTACGAACCAGGTCACTTTTTGTGACCTCTAAACTTAAAACAATGGCTATTCAAACTGGTGCTATTAAGTACCGCGGAAGCTTTAAAAGCATCCGAAACTATGTAAACCTCCATGATGAAAACACCTACGCCGGTGAAAAAGGAGGTGCCAACCGTGATTTAATCATGAACAACCCTGCCTTTGCACGTACCCGTGAGAATATGGTGGAATTTGGTGGTTGTGGCGTGGCTGTGAAAGCACTCCGACTGGGATTCCTTAACCTCTTACCCGATCAAACGGATAAGAACTTTACCGGTAGGCTCATGCGTATCGTGAAGGAGGTGAACCGTAGAGATATCGAAGGAGTGAAAGGAAAAAGAGGGATCTACTTTAGTGAGGCCCGTCCTACCCTCGCTACGATGGTCTTTAATGTATTGGAGAGTGTGACTGAGAGTCTGAAGCTCTTCTTCCTCTGTAGTCATCCCGTGGGTAAAGTTGATGCCACCCTTAAGGTGACAGATCTTGTGATTAAACCTATATTGATCCCTAAAGGGGCTACACACTTCCGTGTGCAGAACCATCTGAGTGTAATCAGTGATTATGCCTACTCTGAAATGAGTCATCGGTATGAGGCTTCCAATGAGCTTAACGGGCAGAGTGTGTTTAAATACTCTGAGTATACGCCTATCGGTACAGCTCTCACGGCTGAGATCAAGGCGGCCTTCCCGGAAGGTACGGTGGTGGGTGATGACTGTAGTATCATCCAGTGTGTGGGGGTTGAGTTTTATGTCAGCACCAATGGTGCGCATTACCTCCCGCTCAAAGGTAGTAGCATGATGGTGGCTGATATCTATTAATCCCATTGTCATGAACGCTGCTGTCGATTTTACCTGGCTCTTTGGTATTGTGATTTCTTTGCTGCTTTCACTGGTGGTCTATTTCGTCCGTCTGTTACATGTGGACTTCAGAAAAATGCAGGAGGAGCTCTCCCAGGTGAAGACGATGGCTTCGCTCATCAAGAGTGAGTGTAAAGGGGGAATGGAGCTGATCGGCCTTCGGGTTGGTCAGCTTGAGGTTAAAATTAAACAACTGGAAGCATTCTTTTTTAATTTTAAGCATCATGAAAAAGAGTAATATAACTCAACCTGATTTAACCCTCATGGAAAGGATTACAGCTCCTACGCCTTCGTTCTTTAAGAAGGTGCGGACCATTGGGTTGGTGATGGGGGTAATCGGGGCTGCTTTATTGGCTTCGCCTGTGGCACTGCCTGCTGTGGTGGGCACTATTGGCGGGTATCTGGTGCTGGGTGGCAGTATCATTACTTCTGTGGCACAGACTGCGGTGAAGGATGAGTGATGTAAAGACACAGAACCATGTGTCTTTACTCGTCCAGAAACAAAAAGAGCCGACCCATATGGGTCGGCTCTTTTTGTTTTTTTAAAGGAAGGAATAATCTACAGAATACTCCAACATTTGTAATGTGTAATTATCGGGATAAGATATCGTAACGTCTTTAATGACATCATCTTCAATGACAGGAATCAACTTCGGATTTACAAAACCGCCAAAGGGTGCTATATTTAGTTTCTTGAAACGTTCAAGCGTTTCTGCATGTAGTTTAGGATCGATCTGTACGCCATATTGCTCTACCAGTTGTTTTCCGGCTGCATAATCGCCTTCTGATTTTATCCGCTGCACTTCTTTCAAGAGGTCTCCAAATAAGCTACGCAGTGCATGGTGGTCGTTGATGACAAAGTATGTCCGGCCTTCTTTGACGACCTGCTCTATCACTTTATCAGCTGCTCCCTTTTCGAACACCCAATGGGCGATTAAAGATCGACATCGCATGTGCGCTTGTTCTATGGTCTTTCCGGGTTCTATACGAACCAGCTGCGTCATTAATCCATTGCGGATATATGAGTTGTATTCCGCCTTCGCAGCTTCTTCGCAAGGCAAGATACCTAATGCTACCAGCTTCGGATCCATCATATAATAGAGTGCAAAAAGGTCGGCGCGGGCTTCTTCTAATGGTGAATGATAGTTCTTTAAGACGTCAGGACTTACTCCTTTTAATAGTTGTCCCGATCCGTGTCCGAGACATTCGTGTAAATCGGTATGGAGGTTATCGGCAATAAAGCCATATTCGCGAGCCAGTCTGCGCTCTTCGTCGGTATAGGTAAACTCGTCTAACATGCCCGAT
Organism: Bacteroidota bacterium; assembly: GCA_013390605.1. Classification (GTDB taxonomy): domain Bacteria; phylum Bacteroidota; class Bacteroidia; order Bacteroidales; family Cfx3-03; genus Cfx3-03. The sequence continues at coordinate 2,596,283 of JACAUB010000001.1, forward strand.
CCTAATGAGGCCTGATGATGGGCATAGGTTATGTTTTCGATGGTAACACTTTTTGAACCATAACGTGCTCTGATCCAATCTGCATTGGGTAGGTTGATACCTATGGGCGTGGATGGAAAACAATCGCCGCCCAACTGAACGGCATTGATGACTTTTGCACTTACTCCGCGGACTTCCTTTTTCTTAAAACGTGGATCGACAGGTGAGTGGTCTTCAAACCATTGTGCATTGGCACTGATAATATCTGTTCTTTTGGTAGCTTCGAGGTTCTTAAAGTTGACGATACTCTCCCAGGTTCCCTTGATACCCAATGGGTCTTCGTAGGTTTCTATAAATCCGTTTACGACATCTACTAAAGAATCCAAATCTTGTAACCACTTGATGTTGTAGACATCCCAGGTCTTTAGATCGCCTGTTTGATAGTACTGGATCAGCAGTTGAAGTGCTTGTTGTTGTGTTTCGTTTTCGGCTACTTCTACTGCTTGTTTCAGCCAATAAACGATTTTCTCTATCGCTTCAGTGTATAACCCACCCACTTTATAGGTCTCTTCAGTGATCACGCCATCTTTTTTGGTGAGCCTGGAATTTAGACCAAATGAAACAGGCATATGATCATCTTCTTTTTTAAAGGCATCATAAAAGGCTTCGATCTCTTTCTGGGTAACGCCTTCATAAAAGTTAACGGCAGATTGACGAAGTAAATCGTCGGTGTCATTTTGATATTTCTTAAAGGGGGCCAGATCTTTATTGAAAATGATATCCTCAGTTAACTCCTTTATCTGATCTAACGTGATAGTCTCGGTGGCTGGAAAGTACTGAGCGGGTGTATTCTTGAGTAATTCATGATAGTATGCCGGTGTAAATCCAGGAATAAACTTATCGGATGAATAGTGATGATGAATTCCATTGGCAAACCAGATCTTTTTTAGATAGACAACGAATTCAGAAAACTCAGCGCTTTCCCTACTGCCTGCAAAGCCATTATAGATGCCTTCGAGGGTTTTGCGAAGCAACAGATTGTATTTAAAATTCTGATCAAATAAGATATCGCGTCCACAAAGTGCTGCCTCACTCAGAAAATAGAGTAATCGTTTTTTATTAATATCAAGCTCTTCAAAACCAGGAACGGTATAACGCATGATTTTGATATCGCCAAATTGTTCTAATAGATATTTAAAGTTGTCTGCCTCTTGCATGTTATGATTCATTTCTTACTGATTTGCTTTTCATTTTGTTCCTATCATTCATTACCCATCGTGTTCGAAACATCTATTCGTTAACTCAGGGTAATGAAAATTGAGAACATATAACTATTTATTAACCGTGTAAAAGGTTGTGTGTTCAGTTTTACCTGCTATTTTCTGTATGTTATCACAAAAAGTTATTGGTTATCAGTATCTGAATTGCTTTCACCTTTATGAAAGAATGCAATCTAAACACCAATAACCAATACACCTTATTTTATTATAAATTGCTTATCGAAAGATAAGTGCAGTAATTAGTCCTTGTAAAAAGGGAGTTTAACCACTTTTGCAAGTAACTTCTTGTCGCGGATGCTGATATAGATTTCGCTGCCTGCTTTTGAGAGTGCGGTAGGAACATAGCCCATACCAATGGCCTTCTTTAATGAAGGAGATTGTGTTCCGGAAGTAACCTCACCGATTACGTTTCCATCGGCATCAACAATTTCGTAGCCATGACGAGGAATACCTTTATCAATCATTTCGAAACCAACGAGCTTACGGGTAACACCATTTTGCTTTTGTGCTAACAGAACATCTCTGTCGATAAAACACTTATCATCAGTAAACTTGGTAATCCAACCTAAACCTGCTTCGATAGGAGATTTTGTATCATCAATATCATTACCATAGAGACAGAATCCCATTTCTAGACGTAGGGTATCACGAGCCCCAAGACCGATTGGCTTAATTCCAAATTCTGCTCCTGCTTCGAATACTGCATCCCAAACCTTTTCGGCATCTTCGTTTGCAAAGTAGATTTCGCATCCACCTGCACCGGTATATCCGGTTGTAGAAAGGATAACATCATCGATACCTGCAAATTTTACCTTTTTAAAGGTATAATACTCCATATCCATGATTGGGGTATCGGTAAGTTTTTGCATGGCTTTTAAAGCAAGCGGACCTTGAATAGCTAGTTGTGATATTTCGTCGGATGCATTATAAAGAACTGCATTCATTTTGTTCTGACTGGAAATCCAGTTCCAGTCTTTTTCGATGTTTGAAGCATTAACGACCAATAAATAGGTCTCTGCATTAATACGATAAACTAACAGGTCGTCAACAATTCCACCTTTTCCATTAGGGAAACATGAGTATTGCACTTTGCCATCAGTAAGAACAGATGCATCATTTGAAGTCACCCATTGAACAAACTCTAGTGCTTGAGGGCCTTTAACCCATATTTCGCCCATATGCGAAACATCAAATACACCTAAACTTTTTCTAACTGTTTCGTGTTCAATAAGTAGACCCTCATATTGTACGGGCATATAAAAACCTGCGAAGGGAACCATTTTAGCGCCCACTTTCTCATGGATTGCGCAAAAAGCTGTCTTTTTCATTGGTTGGATGAGTTATTATGTTGTTGTGAAAGTTACAAATATGGGCAAAGGTAAAGAAAATAGTTGTAATGAATTGTCCAATGCAGGGGAAGAAAAAAGTGACAATCATGAGTTAAATACAAAAAATATTGATAGAAATAAAAAAAAACATTTATTGATTATTTTTTTATTGTATATTTGCCACACAATCAAGATTCCTCGGTATTTCAATATCCGATTTCATTTGTAACTTTATTTAAACTTCTCTTGAATTTTCTTTGTAAATCATTTGTTATCATTAAATAAACTAAATTATCCCGGAAAATATTTTCCAGACTATAAACCATTAAAATTATCCCACCCAATTCATTAAATTGCGTATGTACGATATTATTGAGCTCAACGGCATGTTGGTTCAGGAGCTTAGAGAAATTGCCCAAAAGCTGGCAATCCCCAACTTTGAATCTCTCAAAAAACAAGAACTGATTTATAAAGTATTAGATCAGCAGGCTTTAAACCCAAGCTCTGACATCCTGGAAAAAGAAAAAAAGGAAAAACAGGACGACAGTCAGAAAAGACCTAGAAAACGTATTGCCGGTAACGAAGTAGCACTTCCCCGTAGTAAAGACCCCATTGCCAGTTCACGTCCAGAGCGACTGAATATAGATGATTCTACATCATCAACAGCCACTGAACCAGCTAAAGCTGATAGTGCAATAAAAACTGATGAAAAGACATCACCTGTTTCACCTTTGGTGAACCCTAAATCAGATAAGATATTTAAACAACCTAAACCTGATCATTCAGGTACACGCAGATTGCGTGAAACGACTGCACATCTGGGTGCTGAAAAAAAGACACCTATAGAGAAACCCTTTATCAATAAAGAAACGCCAAAAATCGTAACAGAAAACAAGCCTGATTTTATTGAAAAACCAAAAACAGAGCCCACGAAGCCTTTAACGTTAGGAGAAAAGCTTCAGGCTAAAGATGGTGATATAAATCCTGTGGTTATAAAGAGTGAATTAAGGAAACCACCGGTTATTGTCCCCATCATCGAAGAGGCTCCTGTTGTGGCAGAAGAAGATTCATTCATGGTAAACCTAAAGGTTCAAGATGATGATGAAGTGAGCATGCCCGATATCATGCCTGTAGAAGATATTGCAGAGATTGAAACACAGGTTATTGAATATCAGGAACCGGAAGTATCTTTCATTGAACCAACGCCTGAACAAGAACCAGTACAGACACCAGAGGTAGCACCTATTGAAAGGATTGTCCCTAATCGTGATTTAAATCCGCGTAATCCCAGATTTAACGAACGGAAACCTGATAGTGTTCTAGAATTCGATGGTATTGTAAGTAGCGAAGGTGTGTTAGAGATTATGCCTGATGGTTATGGTTTCCTCCGCTCATCAGATTATCATTACCTGAATTCACCTGATGATATTTATGTTTCGCAATCACAGATAAAACTCTTTGGCCTTAAAACCGGAGATACTGTTCGTGGTACTATTCGTCCGCCAAAAGAAGGTGAGAAATATTTCCCTTTGATCAAGGTTGAGAAAATAAACGGACGTAATCCTGAAGAGGTTCGCGACCGGATTCCTTTTGATTATCTGACTCCCCTATTCCCACATAAGAAATTTAAACTGACCGGACATACCCAAAGTAATCTATCGACCAGAATCATTGATATGTTTACTCCGATTGGATTTGGACAACGTGGATTGATTGTTGCACAACCTAAGACCGGTAAAACAACAATTCTGAAAGACATTGCGAATGCCATTGCAGCAAACCATCCTGAGGCTTATCTGATTGTTCTTTTAATTGATGAGCGTCCTGAAGAGGTTACCGATATGGCTCGTAGCGTAAAGGCTGAAGTAATCGCCTCTACTTTCGACGAACCGGCAGAACGCCATGTACGTATTGCCAACATCGTTCTTGAGAAAGCAAAACGCATGGTTGAGTGTGGACACGATGTAGTAATTCTACTTGACTCGATCACTCGTCTGGCCCGTGCTTATAATACAGTATCGCCTGCTTCGGGAAAAGTACTTTCAGGTGGTGTTGAAGCTAATGCTTTACAGAAACCCAAACGTTTCTTTGGAGCTGCCCGCCAGATTGAAAATGGTGGCTCACTAACGATCCTTTCGACGGCTTTGATCGATACGGGTTCAAAAATGGACGAAGTTATCTTTGAAGAATTTAAAGGAACCGGCAATATGGAGTTACAGCTCGATCGCAAGCTGGCCAACAAACGCCTTTATCCTGCTATCGACATCGTTTCGTCGAGCACACGTAGAGATGAGTTATTACTAGAGAAAGAGTGGCTACAGCGCATCTGGGTGCTTAGAAACCATCTATCCGATATGACTTCGCTTGAGGCTATGGAGTTCTTAAAAGATCGAATCAGATTTACTCAATCTAACGAGGAATTTCTTTTATCAATGAATAGCTAAAACCAATATTCTTAAATAAAAAGAGACTGTATCATAATGATTACAGTCTCTTTTTATTTATATGACATAAAAAAAGGCCATCGCTTTGAGATAGCCTTTTTAGCTTGAGAAAAAAAGCGACCATTATGGTCTACCACTCATCTTACGTTCGCCTAAACGTTTGAGGAGCATTCGTTGAAATTCGCGTTCAACATTATAAAGCTTTAAAAGCTTTTTTGGGGGGAGAACTTCCTTAAATTTCAGATGATACTCTTTTTGTATATCGAGCATCTTCTGAGCATGCCGGATATAGTTATCGGCTAATTCTGATGCATCTTTATCTGTCATAGCCTCATCATTAGGCCTAAAGCGCCTGATATCTTTGAAAAATCCATGCGTTAGTTCTTCTTTCGAATTATTGTACTGATTATAGATCGGCCAAAACTTCTGAGCCTCCTCAGCTGTTAGTTGCAATTGCTCAGTAATAAATGCTGCTTTTTGAGCTTCAATTTTTTCTCTTTGATCGTCCATTGGAGGCTTATTATTTTGGGCTCTACAAACAAAAGTCGTAACCAAAAGAACGAAAAGTAAAATGCCGGAGAAATTATTCTTTTTCATTTTGCGTATTATATAATGAATGAAATTCTATTGCCAAACCTCAGAAGATGTTGTTGAAGGAGTGTCTTGTTGAACCAGATATTCTATGATCTCTTCATCAGAAAGTGTCTTCAGTACATCTGCTTTTCTAGGACTCACAACTTTTGATTTTGTTATTACAGGCTGTGAAACCGAAGTTTTAGAAGGGTTATCAATTACGGCATCCATCAACTCTGTTTCATCAAGTTCTCCATTTAAGATGGCTTTTTCAAGATGAGTAACAATATGAGTATCTGCTACGGATGCATAAGAAGCTTCTGTATTAAATTCTGTTTTAATACCATTTGTGCGTAAAAACATTACCAATCCAAGCAGTACAACAACGGATGCAGCAGCAGCAAATATACCCGGATGAATTCGGCGATATTTTTTAATGACAGGGTTAACATCGATCCGCTCATTAATACGGAGGGGTAACTCATCAAAATAACCTTCCGGAACCCTAAAGGGGTTTTCCTTCTTCAATCCTTCTAAAGAGAAGCCTGAAGATTTGTCCGAAGAGTTTAGGTGATTTCGTTCCATTTTATTAGTTATTTGAAAATTAGACAGATTATGAGGTCATTAGTTTAATTGCCGAGTAAATATTTTTCCACTTTTTTCATTGCCAAATGATATGAAGCTTTAAGTGCACCTACTGAGGTTCCGAAAATATCCGACATCTGCTCGTATGGCATTTCATCATAATATCGTAGATTAAAAACAGCTCTTTGCTTTTCAGGTAGTGTAAGAAGTGCCTTTTGTAGTTTTAACTGAATCTCATTTCCATCAAAGAAATTATCATCGGTCAAAGATTGTGATAATTGTTTTTCCACATCTACAAGTGGAATAAATAATTTCATTCTCTTACTACTCAGGAAACCCAGACTTTCATTAACAGCAATTCGATAGAGCCATGTAAACAGTTTAGAATCCTCTCTAAAATTACCAAGATTATTCCAAACTTTAATAAAAACATTTTGAATTAAATCATTTGCATCTTCATGGTCAATGACCAGTCTCCTGATAACCCAATACAACTGTTCCTGATATTTCTTCACTAATAAATCAAATGCTTTATTACGCGAAGAGGGTTCGCGAAACATTTCCAGAATAGCATCATCTGTTAGCGCCATGCAGTAGTTGCGTAATTATTAGTTTAAACTGAAATTAAGACACAGAAAAAACAAAAAGGTTTAACCAGAAAGAATAAACATATCTCTTTTTTTTAAAATTCTTTCATTAATTCATCTTTCTTCAATCAACTTTCATCGTTTAAATTTAACCATTATATTACTGTGACTGATTATGTATTTCCCTTTTTATAAAAAAACCATCATTTAGAATGTCCCAATTTGAGATTTAAAACATAAAAATAAATACAAATATTACAAATAATGTAGATTTTATCATCTTTAGGTAAACCATTTTATATTATGAAGTAATTTTGTAATCTGAAAGTAGGCACTACTAAAATACTATATTTATTCATACTTTCATCAATTTAATAATTTATAAACCTGAAAATCTGTTGTGAAGAAACCTTCACTTAAGCCATACAGAGAATTCAGTATGAAATGAACATGCTATAAATTCATCTTCGTTTTGCCATTGTGGAAAAAGCATGTATCATTTCACCAAAATTAACACTAAATGCAACCAATGAAATTATTGTTCCTATTTCTTACACTTTTCATTCTTTCAGCCAATACTCTATTTTCTCAAACACTATTACAAAAGCGTAATTCTAAACACGATAAAAAACAAGAGACACAATGGGTTGACTCTGTTCTTACAAAGCTAACTACGGAAGAACGGATTGCTCAACTTTTCATGATCCGTTCTTATGCCAATGCTGATCCGTCTTATTACCGCGATGTTGAAGCACAAATTAAAAGATATGGTATTGGTGGCATCTGTTTTTTCAAAGGAACTCCAACTGCACAGGCAATTCTAACAAATAGATATCAACAGCTTTCTAAAACACCTTTATTTATCTCTATTGATGGCGAATGGGGCCTTGGAATGCGCCTTGATAGTATTTTATCATTCCCCCGACAAATGGTGTTGGGTGCCATCCAAAACGACTCCCTGGTTTACCAAATGGGACTTGAAATTGGTAGAGAAATGAGAAGAATTGGAGTAAATATCAACTTTGCCCCTGTAGTCGATATCAACAATAATCCAAAAAATCCTGTCATCAATAACAGATCCTTTGGCGAAGACCGGTTTAAAGTGGCCTCAATGAGTTATGCTTATATGAGAGGCTTGCAAGATCAGGGTGTTATTGCGGTTGCAAAACATTTCCCTGGACATGGAGATACTGAAGTTGATTCGCATTATATTCTTCCTACAATTCGGCACGATATAAAAACAATTGAAGAACTCGATCTTTACCCCTTTAAACAACTGATTAAAGAAGGTATTGCAGGGATTATGATAGCTCATTTACGGGTACCTGCTCTCGACAGCCTTCCTACATCGATATCAACACTTTCAAAACCAATTATTACTGACCTCTTAAAAGGAAAATTGCAATTTAAAGGATTAGTATTTACTGATGCGTTAGAGATGAAGGGGTTGACCGACAATACAGATCCCAAATTGGTTGAAGTAAAAGCGATACTTGCAGGGAATGATGTTTTATTGCTCCCGGTTGATATTGCACGTGCTATTCAAAACATAAAAGAGGCTATTGATAAAGGCATTATCAGTCAATCAGTTATTGACGAAAGATGTCGTAAAGTTTTGATGTATAAATATAAGGTCGGTCTGGCTCAGATTAAACCTGTCGTGTTAAAAAACTTACTCAGTGATTTATCTTCTCCCGTCGCTTTAGAGCTGAATCAACGGTTAATACAGTCATCTGTAACAATTGCAAAGAACTTAAATAACCTATTACCATTAAAAACTGATAGCCTGCATTTAGCCACGGTCTGTGTTGGCGATACAATACCCACAGATTTCGAACGGAGTATCGATTGTTATACAAAAGCAGATCATTACTACCTTAAATTTGATACTACGGGCAACGAAAACATCTCTTTGGTATCGAAATTAAAGAACTACAAAGTTGTAGTGCTTGATGTAAGAAAAACAGTAGATGCTCCTTCGCACAATTATGGGATCAAAAAACAGCTGCTTCTATTTATAGACTCGTTGAGTAAGGTTGGACCGAAGATTATTGTCCATCTTCCTGCAAATGCTTATGCTCTCTCGATGTTCGACAATAAAGTCAACTCTATGGTGATTACGTATCGTGACAGACCAAATGTTGGCTATTGGGCAGCACAAGCTATTTTTGGAGGGATCCCCGTTTCAGGACGTTTGCCTGTTACTGCTTCGACTGAATATCTGGCCGGAGCCGGTATTAATCAGGAAGCCATACGCCTTGGATTTTCAACACCTGAATCTATTGGAATCAATCCTAAAGATCTAAGTAAAATCGATTCAATTGTACATGTTGGTTTAAGTGTAAAAGCATTCCCCGGTTGCAGGGTACTGGTTGCCATCGATAATAAAATAATATTTGATAAAGCATATGGGTATCACACTTATGATACCCTTCAACCCGTTAAACTTAATGATATTTTTGATCTGGCGTCTGTTACAAAGGTTGCAGCTACCACATTGGCTATCATGAAACTCTATGAAGACAAAGATTTAGATTTGACAAAAAAGATTGAACGTTATCTGCCTGAATATAAGAAATCGAACAAAAAAGGAATTCATCTTGATGAAATCATGGCACATCAAGCCAGATTAGTACCTTTTATTCCATTCTATGAGAAAACACTGGGAACTAAATTCCCAAATGAACAGTATTACAGAACTTCACCAACGAATGAATTTAATATTAAGGTAGCCGATAAACTATGGTTACGAAGCGATTATAGAGATTCTATCTTTGAAATCATTCGTAATTCGCCACTTCTTGAAAAGACTGAGTACAAATACAGCGATTTAAGCATGTATTTTATGTATCAGATCATCGAAACACTTAGTGGCATGGGATTCGAGGATTATATTAAATCAAATATCTATAAACCATTAGGATTGAATACAATCGGGTTTAATCCTTTAGACAGGTTCCCAAAAGATAGAATATTGCCAACCGAAAACGATACGCTCTTCAGGCATCAATTGATTCAGGGATATGTACACGATCCCGGTGCTGCTATGATGGGAGGTGTCTGCGGACATGCGGGTCTTTTTTCTGATGTATACGACCTGGCGGCTATCATGCAAATGTTAATAAATGGTGGTCGGTATAGTGGGGTTCAACTACTTAAACCTGAAACGATAAACTATTTTACCAGAGATCACTTTTCAGCTACAAACCGTCGTGGACTGGGATGGGATAAACAGTTATTTATCCCCTCTGAAAATGGGCCTTGTTGTGTAAGCGCCTCTGAAGAGAGTTTTGGTCATTCCGGTTTTACCGGAACCTTTGTCTGGGCAGATCCATTGACGAAAATAGTTTATATTTTCCTCTCTAACAGGGTATATCCTGATGCTGAAAACAATAAAATTTCTGACATGAATATTCGTACAAATATTCAACAAGTAGTCTACGATGCATTATTCAAAGCCCAACAACGTAAGAAACAATATTCTAATGAGTTAGAACAACAAGGAGCCATTGATTCCGGAGAATAAAACAACTTTATTTTCAGTATTTGCTGAACTTTTCAACTAAAAGTGTGTTTTAATCTACATAAAATATATTCTATACATCATGGCACAGATTACTTTACAGGGAAACAAAATTAACACCAACGGGACACTTCCTGCAGTTGGAAGCAAAGCACCCGATTTTAAATTAGTAAAAACAGACCTTTCTGAAACGAGCTTGAATGACTACAAAGGAAAACGTGTAGTTCTGAATATCTTTCCAAGTCTTGACACATCAGTATGCGCTACTTCAGTTCGAAAATTCAATGCTGAGGTATCAAAACTTGCAAATACAGTAGTACTCTGTGTAAGTAAGGATCTCCCCTTTGCACATAGTCGCTTCTGTACAACAGAGGGATTAAGCAACGTAGTACCCGTATCCGAATTTCGTGATAATGCATTTAGTGATGCTTATAATGTCCGTATTATTGATGGACCGCTTGCCGGGTTACATTCACGTGCAGTGGTAGTGATCAATGAAGACGGAAATATTGCATATACTGAACAGATACCTGAAATTGCACAAGAACCTGATTATGATTCAGCTGTAAAATCACTGAAGTAACAAAAAACCTTTTTGCATAAAAAAACCTTCTAAAGCAGAAGGTTTTTTTTGTTTTCTTCAATGAAATGCATACTTTTGCATTCTCAAAACGCGGATGTGGCGTAATTGGTAGCCGCGCCAGACTTAGGATCTGGTTCCGAGAGGAGTGTGGGTTCGAGTCCCTTCATCCGCACAAAGCCTGTTAATCATACGATTAACAGGCTTTTTTAATGAGGATTTCCTGCTTGTTTTTTTCATCTGACAAACATTTCGCCAAACATTAAAAAAAAACCTTCTTATTTATCATTACGATTTTCATATAAAATATCATTTTAGTCATGAATATTTGATCATAATCCCTTCAAATCATCAAACATTCTTCTTATTTCAATCAGGTTAAATAACTATATCTCATAGGTATTACAACCATTGAGTCCGGCGTGAGTCCGGCATGCTTCCGGCGTCCCTCCACCATGCCTCGGGTATATCATGGAAGTTAAGGCGAAGTCATGGTAAAGGCAATCAGGATTCATTCTCGATGAGAGGATCATTATACCCTCATAGTCGCTGAATATTAGGAGTGTGAAACGTGAATACTATCACGGTCTTAATTGCAAATATCTATTAGCTGATTTCCTCCAAAAGGTCAAATGAGAAAGTCGATTTATATAAAAGCCAAAACATACGAGATCTATTCCAAATACTGAATTCTATATATAAAACTAAAAGCTGCCTCACTAGAAGCAGCTTTTTCACTTTTCACTAATTTATCAATTATTCCCCAGGTTTACGGTTTTTTATAAATCATAGCATCATTTCGATATCCTGTTTTATTGAGATACCAATCTTTATACAGCGTTCCACCACTTATCGCCCATTCGGCAAAATGGAGATGTGCATTGATGATATCTGTCTTTTCATTTGGATAGTCGTAATGATCGGCAAAGCTTATGCCCCAAGGCATATTATTCTTTGTGCGGTAATATCTGCCTGATGCAGGATCACTATTGTCACTTTGTGTACCGAAAAAGGCTCTATTTACAAGAGTTGTTGGAGCTTGATCGGCTAAATGAACCTCGCGACCTCTATCTCCATCTACAAAAATGAATGGATTATAAGGAGCTGTTCCAATGGATGATAAAGGACCAGGGCTTTTCAATTTTATGACAACATTTAAAGTGTCGGGACTGACCCAGGGAACACCCGGAGTTGTATTTGCACCGATACCACCTCCTATCTGTGGTAATAAATTAAACCCATTATCAGATAATATAACAACCGCATTATCCTGCCCTTTTTCTAAGCCGGTTATCGGATCAATATTTACAAGATTTGTCAATGATATAGGTAGACCTGTTTTTTTACTGGTCACTGTACATTTAGATACATATGAGGCAGGAAATGGTAACTGGAATCCAAATCCATTTTTAAAGGAAGCGCCCATAGCACGCAATGATATCTGACCATCAATCTCTACAATTTGATTACTTGCATTCGAAATCTGATTAAAATTACAGTCAATAACCATATCATTAAGGTCATAATCACCAAGGAACGGCCACATGTCTTCAAACGCAACCGAACCAAAAGTTCCTTTTGAAGGATAATATGAGTTGTATGCTTTTGTAGGATCATTGGGATAATCGTCAAAGTTATCTGGTACTCCGTCACCATCAGCATCCGAACCTTGATATGTTACAGGAGGAATACCGCTGGTATTAACATTTTGAATCGGGTTTGCTGTTACGTAATACATGCAGTCATTAAAATCCTGATCGCAGGAAGTCTGATCGCGACGCCAATCTTCTACTGTTAGCAAGAATTTATATCTTGCACGATCGTATAAGAATAAGAAATGTTTTTTCAGATTATCATCGGCTTCCGGATTAAATTTCCAATCCGAGTATAATGTCCAACTGCCCGGAGTTACCTGATTATTAGAATATCCATTTGCAAAAAGTACCCAACCTATTGTAGTGTTCTTTGGAAATGACCCATCTACGTTCGGTCCTTTCAACTTAACTTTATTACCTGAATGTAAATTTCCACCACTTCCGGGAAATGAACAATTCGGAAATATTACGTTCAATGCGGAAATATCAGCAACTGTTTTAGGAGGATTATCTGTTGGATAATAATAATATCCTAATGAGTTTAACCAACTAGCTCCTTCACTAATAAATGTTACCCAAACATCACAATCATCAATCAATACTAAATTGGATTGATTCGCATTATTCAAAAGCTCGGGATGTTTTTTTCGGATGTCTTCACGTTCAGGAAGCATTGTATTGATATCATTCAAAAAACTTGCATCAATAACATCATTAACAGGCTCTAAATATTTTGGCACACCACTACTATCCCAAGTCCCAAGAGGAGTTTTAATATTTGAAGCTGTAGTACTTTTAAAACCAGGACCGGCTTCTGCTGATTTAGTAACAGGATAACGTCCTCCTAATTTTAAAGCAATCTGTCCCAATTTAGCACTAACCTTTGTCTCATTGGGTAATCCCAGAAAATCGGTAGCCACTACAACCGAATCGAGATAATCTGGAAAAGTATAGGTTAAACTAATTGATCCATTTGCATCAGTTGATGCGGTAAGAATATCTTTACCACCACTTAGACGATAATCCGTAAGGATGTTAAACCTTACGTTTGACAGTGGTTTATCTTCATTATCAAGAGCTGTGATGCTGACAGGAAGATTTTTAATGGTAGAAAACTTAAAACTCGGACTCACGACTAAATCCTTACTAGCCTTTGCTATGTTCGGATTCGTAGGAATTCCTGTTAAGTTATCTTGCTGACAACTATTCAGCAAAAGTTCTGAAAGGCCTAATATCAATAAAAAAAACATAATTTTTTTCATAGCTCTTTTATTTTATCTTAAAATATAAATTCCATTTTTATGCCAATATATTATACACTTGTTTATCAATTAGTTTATCAAAATAGTTTCAGAAAAATTGTCCTATTATGGAATTAAATTTCCATTCTGGAACAATAATTTTAATTTTATTATAGAAAAACATAATGCTTACATCTATTAAGTTACAAAACCAAATGAATGGATGTTCCTTCCTTGATCAGGAATTTCCGGATTTCAGAAGTAGTAAATTTAATTTCCACAGCTAGTTTGTCATTAACACGGGAAACGTTAATATCGAACATCTTTCCTGATGAGTGCACTTTCTTCAACATCATATAATTCCATGCTTTAGGTAAATGAGGAGTAATAGATAAAGCATTTAATCCTATTGGACGAAGTCCGAATAATCCCTCTGTAAAGATTCGGCAATACAATCCGCTTTCTGCTGCTAAATGTCGTTGTCCGCCTTCAGGATATGCTTCAACAGGATATGGAACATGTTCGCCAAGAAGTCTTCGATTTGAATAATATTTCAAATGATCAAATGCTTTCTCTGTTTCACCCGCTGCAAATACACCTCGCAATGCATAAAGTGTTGAGCGATCCCAAAATGTCTGATCGCCTGATTGAGTTGCGAGTCCATCATTTGTCCAAAGTTTTTGGGAGAACAGTGCGTCTATTGTACCTTCTTTACGATTGAAAATGCCAACAGTTAATGGAACACATATCCATGAACGAAGTACTGTGTTTCCATCATAATAACGATATGTAGAGAAACCATCAATAGTTGCACCAAAGAATTTCTCAATTGCCTCATTCATATTTTTTGCTTCTTTGGCATATTGTAAAAGTTGTTGTTTGGGTTTCTGCAAATCCTTACCAAGAAGGACTGCTGAATTTAAGGCATCATAGTACAATGATGAGGTGCATAAATTTGCTTTTCCTGAAGGGAAACGTCCCTCCAGTTCATCCGCATCGGAAGAAACGACTCCCTGCTGATTTATTTTTCGTTTACAATATTCAAGACACCACTCAATTAAAGGCCATAATTGAGTAGCTTCAGCTTTATCACCTCGGGTCAACGCATATCGCGCTGCACCATAAGCTATCATTGCTGCATCACCACGGTCACCGGCTCCATTCCATATATCTGTCCCCTCAGCGATGATAGAACTCGGTATTGGCTTGTATTCAGCATTCATAAAGCGTGCAAAATGAAGATAAGCGTTCAATGAAGCTTTATTTCCAACCTCATATCCAAGATATGGGAAAAATGGTCCTACATATTCAGCCTGGTCATTGGCCCAAATAGCTGCATAATAAGCTTCACCACCGGGACCATGCATAAACCCACCTTTCGTTTCATAAATACTTTCAGCCGTTCTTATTTTTGCAAAAGCAAAAGCGGTATTCAATACTGAATCAGGAGATTCAAAAACAAGATTATCACCAAAAGTATCAACAAGAGTTGAACGCAAAGCGGCTTCGTGGTCAGTATTAATCTCAGCAATCTTTTCAGTTTGCTTCCACCCCGAATAGCTTACGCCAAAAGAAAGCTGTTTTTGAGGTAATAAAAGGAAAGCACCATAACCTTTTGTCTCTATTCTGAGTTGATAGCTTCCATCAACACCTTTAGTGGGTTCAGTTGTATATATCAGATTCTCATCAGGCACTTCAATAAGAATCTCTTTCTTTGTATTATTGATGAGTGAATAATTCTCGCAATAAGCAGGCAAAGAAGTAGATGGAAATAATACTCGTGTTAATGCAATACTTCCGTTAAGTTCACTTTTCACCGTAATTAATCCATTATGTGAAATTGACTTCACCTGTTCTTTTACAACAGATTTGCCATTTATTAAAATATGGTCTATGATATCCGTTTTAAACTGCCGGGTGAGACTCGCATGAGTATTGTTAGGAATAGTTCGTAACATAGGCCAGACAATGGTTTTATTCATTTCGAAACCACCCTCTGTGTTTACGCCATATCTTATTACAACCGAAACCTTTTTACCACTCATTTCGATATGATCGGTATGGGGTATCCTGTTATCTATTTTCCATGTAATTATATTCTTTCCGGAAATAGTCCACCTGTTTTGTGCTATAGTTCGAACACCCATAAAAAGAAACAGAACAATAGCTGGAAGTAGAATTTTTCGCATACGGGTTATCTTAAAAATATGTATAATTTAGTAAGCAGATTATCTAAAGACAAAATTGCTTCTTTTAATTCAAAAAAACCACGATAATCTTATTTTATTTTGCCTTAATTATCTTGACAACTTTCAACATTCCTTTATTTGCAGAAACGACACGAAGCAAATAACAACCCGGAGAAATAGACTGGGTGGAAAGAGTTGAAATAGTTTCTTTTATAGGAACATTGATCAACACGCGTCCCATCAAATCGCATATCTGGGCCCACAGCGTATTTTCTTTTTGCTGTGCGAAATCATCATATCGAATAGTCAATTGATCTTTAACCGGATTTGGATAAACAAATAATCCTTTCGAAGATGGGGATATTGGAATACCATCAGCTTTTGTACTTCCTTTATAATAAGAGAGGCCGCCTGAAAAATTACCAGCAACCATATCCAGAATACCATCATTATCTAAATCAGCCATAGCCACTGCCGTACGCATTCCCAATTGGATATTTGCAAAAGGAGAATCTATTTCCTGAAATGTTCCATTCCAATTACCATCAATAGAACTATAGGAATGAATGGTTCCTAAACCGGAGCCACAATATAAACGAGTATTTCCCTGCGCATCTCTGAAGAAATTTGGAACAGCATTTCCAAGATAGAGCTGCTGGTCTGAGACATTGACATGGCCTACAGAATCCGTAACTTGTGTAAATTGGGGTACATTAATCGTTCCTGTGTTTTTAAACCACCGTATTTTCCCATCTGCTTTTCCACAAAAAAGGTCGAGCAAACCATCTTTATCGGCATCAAAAAGCTGGGGGGCACAATCAGAGGGAACAGATATTCCACCAAAAGAGTCGTTATTCAAATAAAAATCAGGTGTACTACCATTTGCTGCTCTGTTTTTAAGTAACAATAGTTTCCCATCTTCCTTTCCAACAACAATTTCTAATTTACCATCACCATCAACATCACCCACTGTAGGGATAAGCGACTTTACTTTTAGTGATGACAATCCGGCAAGATCATTCGTTATCAATTTAAAAGATGGACTTGTCCTGGTACCAATGTTTTTAAAATAAGCGATGGAAGCAATAAATTCACAGTTTAAGGTTCCCCACTGGTCCCGGCTACATCCATTCCAGTTGCCCCAATTACCAACAAGTAAGTCAGTTAGTCCATCCCCATCGAGGTCGACCAAAACTGGATAAGCGCCTGACCCTAAATCAATCATATCGCTTTGTAAGAAATTCTTTGTAGATAACGTAAATTCGGGTACAGCTGCAGTTCCTGTATTAAGATAGAGCCACACGCTGCTTTGATTTGCACTTTTTTGAATATTGGGATCAAATGACGAAACCAATAAATCTTTTAGTCCATCGTTATTAACATCAATTAATGCACAAACAGGAAATTCCATGAGATGAATAGGATTGGCACCTTTGGGGTATGTAGAATCACGCGCTATAATATTAGCAGCCTGCAGGGTTCCCCCATTCACTAAAAGCGCTATATCCGGATAATCTACATCACCCAGCAAGATATCTTTAACCCCATCATTATTAACATCGAAAGCCAAAAAAGTGGAGCCGTTATGTTTTGATTCCGCTGATGAAGCTTTTTGATCCTTCAATAACAAAGGTTCGCTTTTTGTTTTAACCTCTTCAGATTTAGAGCATTGGTTTAATATAATTTGATTACTCTCTGCCGAAATAGCAAACCTTCCCCAACAATCACTATAACGTTCGAATTCAAGGGTCGAAGCATTTCCATACTTCTCCATTGAAACATTTCGATGCATCTCAACATAAGATCCTAAAACACTAAAAACCAGAATATCGAGATCACCATCACCATCTAAGTCTGCAATAGCCGGATAAACTACATTGGTAGCCGGAATTTGAGATGTAACAGTTCCGTAAAGTGATTTTAAAACTGTGGATGACTGTGTATCAAATGAGAGTTTCGTTGTAGATGTATTTCGGTAAACCTTTATTCCAGAAGGGTAACGATAAGTAAAAATATCCTCTTTCCCATCTCCATCATAGTCTACCAATTGAAACCAATGCTCCATTTTCGGAAAAGCTGATGCATATTGCGGGGCATACTCATATTTAATTTCGCCCACTCCACCTTTATTCAAAAAAGGTAGAATTTTATATCCATGTCGATCAAAAATAACCAGATCTTTTTTTCCATCCATATCAAGATCTATCGATCCAAACTGACAACTATTGAGGCCGCCAACCCAAGGTGTAGCAATAGCTTTATTTGCAATATCATACACCGGAACCTGTAGCTTCTGTTCCAGCGAAACAGGAAATTGTTGAGCATTTATTTTTTGAGATACAAATAATAACAAAAAACTTAACATACAAAGAAACAGTCTTTTCTCATATCTTTGTACCATGGAAGGATTTATAATACTTATACTCATTTTACTTAACGGTAGTTTTGCCTTATCTGAGATTGCGCTCATTTCTGCAAAGAAAACAAAAATCATTGAGATTGCGCGAAAGAATGATCGGAGAGCCCAAAAGGTTTTGCGTTTATTAGAAAAACCAGAACGTTTTTTATCCAGTTTGCAAATCGGAATGACCATTATTGGTATCACTACCGGTGCATATTCAGGTACAACAATGGCTGAAGATCTTACCCCCTTTTTACAAAACTTCCCTTTCATTGGAATGCAGGCTCATAATATTAGTTTTATTCTTATTATCACCATTGTTACTTACTTTTCAATACTCATTGGAGAATTGCTACCAAAAACGGTTAGCATGAATAACCCTGAGCCCATTGCACTCTTCGTTGCTCCTGCTGTATTGATATTTACTAAAATCACATTTCCCATTGAGATATTTCTTAGCTTCAGTATTCGTATCATTCAAAAGGTTTTACATCTGCCAACACGCAATGAGAATCACATATCGGAAGAGGAATTAAAGATAATGATTAGAATGGCGAATCAACAAGGAACATTAGAAAAAAGCGAAACCAAAATATTACACAATGTATTTAGGATGGGCGATAGAAGAGCACGTAATATTATGACCCATCGTAGCGATGTTCAATTTGTTGATTCCAGTATATCAAAAACCGATCTCTTTGAATTTGTCCGCGAACACCCATACAGCTATTACCCGGTCTGTAACGGATCCTTTGATGATATTGCAGGTGTATTATCACTAAAAAAGTTATTGCGAATTTCTAATGAACCAGATTTTGTAATTGAACATGCTCTCGAACCGCCTATTTTTATTCCTGAAACACTTGAAGTATTACAAATTATTGAAATATTCAGAAAGAACAAAAAATATGTTGGTCTCGTCGTTAATGAATTTGGTGATTTTGAGGGTATTGTCACCCTTCATGATTTAACAGAAAATGTTTTTGGTCAGTTACCGGGAAGCGATCAGCCATTTGATCCGATGCTTGTAAAACGTGATGATGGTTCTTTTTTAGCCGATGGAAGCATCATGCTTGACGAGTTAATTGAACAAACAGGTTTCTCGTTAAACTTAGAGGATTATCAACAACTTAACCTAGCTGGTTTTATTATAGAATATCTTGAAAAATTACCGGTAACCGGTGAAGTATTTGAATATTCGAACTTCCGGTTTGAGATAGTAGATATGGATCAATTCAAAATCGATAAGGTTCTACTTTCACCTGTTGTCATCAAAAAAGACTTAGAATTAACATAAATAGGCAGAAGTATTTGAATTCATATCAACAATAATTGTTAAATTGGATATCAACTACTATATTTGCAGCCCTGAAAAAAATCGAACAGCAAAATAAAAATTGATTACTCATGCAGAACAAAGGTGCTATTAGGCTGTTTGCCATCGCTTTCGCAGTGGTTTGCCTCTATGAACTCTCTTTCAACATCTGGACAACCAATGTTGAGAGTAAAGCGAAGACTTTCGCTGATACAGAAGCTATCCACAAGCTTGCAAAAGACCTTGCAAAAGGTGATATGGCAAAAGAAAATGTCATTTTAGATTCATTGGTTAAAGGAAAAGAGAAACATTATCTCGACTCAGTATCGACAAAAACTGTACTTAACCTTGGTTTCAAAAAATTCACGTACAAAGACGTAAAAGAACGCGAGATTAATCTTGGACTTGACCTCAAGGGTGGTATGAATGTTACAATGGAGATTTCTGTTGCTGACATTATCCGCGGTATGGCCGGTAACACGAAAAACCCGGTTTTCAACAAAGCCCTTGATATGGCTATCGAACGCGAGAAAAAAGAAGCTAAAGATATTGTTACCCTCTTTGGTCAAAGTTTCGCTCAAGTAGATCCAAATGCTCGTTTAGCGCCTATCTTCAATAGAGTTGAATATAGCGATCGTATCCACCCAACTTCAACGAACAAAGAAGTATTAAAGGTCATCAGAGATGAAGCAAATAATGCAATCAGTCGTACCTTTAACATCCTTCGTGCTCGTATTGACCGTTTTGGTGTTGTACAACCAAACATTCAGAAGCTAGAGTCGAGCGACCGTATTCTTATCGAACTTCCAGGTATCAAAGAACCCGAACGTGTTAGAAAATTGCTACAGGGATCGGCTAAACTAGAATTCTGGGAAACCTATAAGATGAAAGATGTTGTTCCTTACCTCATGGAAGCCAACAACAGGCTTGCAGGTATGGAGGTTCTTTCTGATTCTACAAAAAAGAATGACTCGGTTAAAAAAGCTGATTCTTCAAAAGTAGCACCTGCTGCTAAAACAATTGCGAAAGCAACTCCTGCTAAGAAAGCTGAACCTGCTAAAGTTGATGCGTCTAAAACAAAGAATGCACTTCTTGAAAAGTTAGGTGAAGCTAAAAAAGCAACAGAAGGAAAAGGAAACTTATCTGACAAAGCAAAAAAGAATAATCTGTTTGCTTATCTGATGCCAAACGTTGATAGACAATCAGGCCAACCAGGCCCTGGATCTACAGTTGGTTATGCTTCTATAAAAGATACGGCTGCTATCAACAAAATGTTGAAAGTAGTAAAAGAATCATTCCCTAAGAATATGATTCTTGCATGGACTGTTAAACCTGAAAAAACGGCTCCTGATGTACTTGAATTAATTGCATTGAGAGTAACCAGTCGTGATGGTTCAGCACCTCTTGGTGGTGATGTTATTGTAAATGCACGTCAGGATTTCGATCAGAATGGTAAAGTCGAAATCTCAATGAAAATGAATAGCGAAGGTGCCCGTATATGGAAACGTTTAACAGGTGCTAACGTTGGAAACCAAATTGCTATTGTACTCGACGGTTTTGTTTATTCAGCACCAAACGTTAACGATGAAATTCCAAATGGTAGTTCTTCTATTTCAGGAAGCTATTCAGTTGAAGAAGCACAAGACCTTGCAAACATATTACAAGCTGGTAAATTACCTGCTCCTGCACGTATTGTTCAGGAAGATGTAGTTGGTCCAACACTTGGTAAGGAAGCTATTCAGGCTGGTACCCTATCATTTATCATTGCATTCGTAATGGTTCTTCTTTACATGCAACTCTATTATGGTAAAGCCGGTTTAGTTGCAAATGTGGCATTACTTGTCAACTGCTTTTTCCTCTTCGGGGTACTTGCCTCACTTAAAGCGGTTCTAACACTTCCTGGTATTGCAGGTATCGTTATCACCATGGGTATAGCAGTGGATGCGAACGTATTGATTTATGAACGAATACGAGAGGAACTTCGAAAGGGACAAGGGATGCGACTTGCGGTCAAGGATGGGTTCGGTCATGCGCTGAATGCAATTATTGACGGTCACGCAACAGCTATTCTTACCGGTATTGTTTTATATGTATTTGGTTCCGGTCCTATTCAGGGTTTTGCTACCACTTTCGTAATCGGTTTGTTAACTTCACTGTTTACGGCTATTTTCATTCCACGTTTGATGTTGGAAAGAATGATGGATCGTAATAAAGTTATTACTTACGGTAATAAATTCACCAATAACCTCTTTACTAAAGTAAACATCGACTTTCTAGGAATACGTAAGATACTTTATTGTGTTTCAGGTGTATTGATTATCATCAGTCTTATCTCTTTTGCAACGAAAGGTTTAAATCTGGGAATTGACTTTACGGGAGGACGTTCTTATATCGTTCGTTTTGATCAACCAATCAAAACAAATGATATTCGTGAATCTTTAACCAAACAATTTGGAGAAGGTTCGGAAGTAAAGACATTGGGAGCTTCTAATCAGGTCAAGATCACCACCAAATACAAAATCAATGAAGATAACCTCAAAATTGATAACGAAATTGCCTTAAAATTATATGAGGCTTTAAAAACTAATTACGTCAACAAGCAAATTACCTTCGAAGAGTTTTCTGCTAAGAATGGTAAAATAGGGATCATGAATAGTCAGAAAGTAGGACCTACTATTGCCGCCGATATTAAAAACAAAGCGATAATGTCTGTATTTTTTGCACTGCTCATTATCTTCTCTTATATCGCATTACGATTTAAAAAGTGGCAATATGGTTTAGGTGGTGTTATCTCTCTATTCCATGATACTTGTCTTGTTGTGGGTGTGTATTCAATCTTCGATGGTATCTTACCTTTCCCTCTCGAAGCTGATCAGTCGTTCATCGCTGCATTACTTACCGTTATCGGTTACTCTATTACCGACTCTGTAATTATCTTCGACAGAATACGTGAATACAATAAACTCTATCCAAAACGCGATTTGCTTAAGAACATGGACGAAGGTATTAACCATACCATTGGCCGTACGGTAAATACTTCAGGTACAGTACTTGTTACTTTATTAGCAATCTTTATCTTTGGTGGAGATGTAATCCGCGGATTTACATTCGCGCTATTGTTTGGTGTTATTGTTGGAACTTACTCATCAATTTTCAACGCTACCCCAATTGCTTATGACCTCATTATGTGGCAGAAACGCAGAGAAGCTAAAAAAGCTGCTGCTCTAAAAAAATAAGTATTAAAATAACTTGATAAAAAAGTCCCAGACTACTGGGACTTTTTTATTTTTGTACCCACAAATAAATTAGTTATGTTAAGCAGTGTGTTATTATTTTTGGATATGAGCGGTGGCGAAGTTGTTGTCATCGCTTTGGTTGCTCTATTAGTACTGGGGCCTCAAAAACTCGGAGATGTTGCTCGCAAAGCAGGAAAGATGATGAATGAGGTTAAACGTGTTTCGAGTGATTTTACAGAACAGCTTAAACAAGAAACGGGAGGCCTTACTGAAGAGGTTCAGGGGATACGTGATTCAATCAGAGATACTGCCAATAATTTAAAAGACCAATTGCTAAAAGAGCAAGAATCGGTTGAAAAAAAAGCCACTGAAACACATTCAACCGAACATGTAGAAGAACCCATACTTTCAGATGAAACAGCTAAGGCAGCAGAATCTGTTACGGATATTCCCTCTTCCGACATCTATCACATTTCAGCTTCAGAACCTGTAACACCACCCTACAAAGGATATAATAATGAATGTCATCCTTCCGAACTTGAAATAAATATTGCGAAAGAAGTAAAACCTACTCAACCCGAAGTTAGCCAACCAATAGTAAATGAGGCTGCTGCAGATCAAAAAAACACTTCTCAAACAAAAGATTAACAATAAAGAAGAAGTTGTATCTTAGAGCCTAATTTTGACAAAGGTTAAATGCGTCAAACTATGAAGTCATATTTTTATTTGCTCTCTCTTCTCTTCGTCTTCCTTTTTGGGATAAATCAATCTCAAGCCCAAAACCGCTTTATCGAAGCTGCCGATCAGGCCTATACCAATCTTCAATATTCCATAGCGGCAACTAATTATAAAAAAGCATATACGAAAGCCAAATTAGCCGCTGAGAAAGAACGAATCTTATTTAGACTGGCTGAATGTTATCGGTTTATAAACGATACCCATAATGCGGAAATAACCTACGGCAGTCTTGTCCGGAATGGCTATGGTCGCCAGAATTCTATGGTTCTTCTCTTTTACGCCGAAGCCCTAAGAGCGAATGAGAAGTATGAAGATGCCAAAGATATCTTTGAACAGTTTGCGAAAGCCGAACCTAAAGACCCCAGAGGACAAAATGGAATTATCTCTTGCGATCAGGCAAAGAGATGGGCGCAAGCTCCTGGTAAGTATGAGGTAATCAATGAAAGAAAACTCAATTCAAGCGAAGATGATTTCTCACCTGCCTTTGCCGATGTCAACTATCGTAGTTTAATATTTACTTCAGATCGTGATGCCTCAACCGGAAAATCGCTTGATGACTGGACCGGAAAGAATTTCAGTGATCTCTTTAGCTCATCCATCGATCAGAAAGGAATGTGGAGTGAACCTGTATTACTCGACGTAAGCGGCGTTATCAACACCAAAGCGAACGAAGGTTCAGCCACAATGAATAGCACCTTCAACAGGCTCTATTTTACCCGCTGCCCTAACAATAAAGGTCGCGAATCTGGCTGCCAGATATGGTTTAGCAATAAAGGCGAAAACAGATGGACGAATCCAGAAATGATTCAGCTCAGCAAAGACAGTACAATAGCCATTGGACAACCTACATTGAGCAGTGACGAACTCACCATTATCTTCTCTTGCGAAAAAGTGGGTGGATATGGAGGAAAAGACCTTTGGGTTTCGACCCGCAATTCAATTAATGAACCTTTTGGTGCACCTATGAACTTAGGTCCTGAAATTAATACTCCCGGTGATGAGATGTTCCCATTTCTTTCGGGAGACTCAGTGCTCTATTTTTCTTCAAACGGACACATCGGAATGGGTGGTCTGGACATCTTCAAATCAAGCAGGACTGGAAACAGATGGTCCAAACCTCAGAATCTTTTACCACCAATCAATTCGAGTGCCGATGACTTTGGAATTATTGTTGTACCTAAAGAAGACCGTGGATATTTCTGCTCAAACCGCAAAGGTGGTAAGGGAGGCGACGACATCTATTCATTCTCTCGTCCGCCTATAGTGTATACGTTGAAAGGAGTTGTAAAGGACGATAGAAGTCTGCAATTTCTGGATGGGGCTAAAATAAAGCTACTAGGATCGAATGGTTCATCTGTTGAAACCCGAAGTGATCCAAAAGGAAACTATGGCTTCTCAAATAATCAATTGGAACCTAATGTAACCTATGATATTGAAGCCGGAAAAGATAATTACTTCACAAAGAAAGCCAGAGAAACTACTGTTGGAATAGATCGGAGTAAAGATTTTGTGATCAACTTTAACCTTGAACCTATTCCTGATAAGCCGGTAATTCTACCCGATATTCTCTACGATCTGGATAAATGGGATCTGAAACCCCAGTACCAGGATTCGTTACAAGGACTCATTCGTACACTGGAGGAAAACCCCAGATTGGTTGTTGAGTTATCGTCACATACCGATGCAAGAGCAGGACTAGAATACAATGACCAACTTTCGCAAAAACGTGCAGAATCAGCGGTTAACTTCTTAATTGAAAGAGGTATAGATCCAGGTCGTTTAAAGGCAAAAGGATATGGCAAACGGGTTCCCCGAACATTATCGCAAGATATGGTACGCGAGGGTTATACTTTCAAAGCCGGAACTGTAATCACTGAAGAATTTGTGGCCAGCCTACCCGATAAACCTACGCAGGAAGCTGCCCACCAAATGAATCGACGTACAGAGTTTAAAGTCTTGAGCAAAGACTTTATTCCAAAACCGATCAACAAAGCGATTACTCCACATATCGAAATAGTGACAGTCCCTGATCAGGATTCTGTAAAGCTGACTTCGGATGAAGAAGGATTTCTAATCATTCCGGTTATTGCCAATGGCATTAATTATTCCGTATCATTAGCTGAGGGTGATGACAGTTATCTTCATTTCTCTAAACCAGAGACCTTGAAGCTATTAAAAGAAGGCGTGATTTCGAAAAACGACTTTGATGGAGATTCAGAAGCAGTATTGGCGAATAGCACGGTTGCCGATAAAGCCGTATTCAAACTCCGTGAAGTACGAATTGGAACCAAGACCATCAAAAACATCAAGGCAAGCGTGTCGGCTCTTCAAAAAGTTTCCATCATGATGGGCGAAGAGATGCTTTCACGCTTTGGACAATACACTCTCGATCGAAAGAAAAAACTATTAATCTTAAAATAATCAGCACTATTGTCACATTGAAAGCGCACTCTCAAGAGAATGCGCTTTTTTTGTACCTTTGCACATTATTTTACAACGCCTGCCATATTAACAATGAGCGATAACAGATATACCGGCCGGGGTGTTTCGGCATCTAAAGAGGATGTGCACAATGCCATCCGAAATCTCGATAAAGGGTTATTTCCTAATGCCTTTTGTAAAATTCTTCCTGATATTTTAGGTGGCGACCCTAACTATTGCAACATCATGCATGCCGATGGAGCCGGAACAAAAAGCTCATTAGCCTACCTCTACTGGAAAGAAACCGGCGATCTTTCTGTGTGGAAAGGAATTGCACAAGATGCAATTGTAATGAATACAGACGACCTGCTTTGTGTTGGTGCTACCGATAATATTTTAGTTTCATCTACCATTGGCCGTAATAAGAACCTGATTCCTGGTGATGTGATTGCAGCAATCATCAATGGTACAGAAGAGATACTCGAAGAACTCCGAAACCTTGGAATGGGCGTCTTCCTTACCGGAGGAGAAACAGCTGATGTAGGCGATCTCGTTCGTACAATCATTGTCGATTCAACGGTTACGGCACGCATGAAACGTTCTGAAGTCATTGAAAACAATATCCAACCGGGTGATGTAATTGTTGCTTTATCATCTACCGGACAAGCTACTTATGAAAAACAGTACAACGGTGGAATGGGTAGTAATGGGCTTACCTCTGCCCGACATGATGTATTCAATAAATCGTATGCCTCAAACTACCCTGAAAGCTATGATCCTGCTATACCCACTGATTTAATCTTCTCAGGTAATTGCGCTTTAACGGATAAAACTGAAGTTGATGGAGTGAATGCAGGCCAGCTCGTCTTATCCCCCACCCGTACCTATGCTCCCGTAATCAAGGATATTCTCAACGAAATGCGTCTCCTGATTCATGGAATCATACACTGTAGTGGTGGTGCCCAAACCAAAGTACTTCACTTTGCCAATAATGTACATATCATAAAAGACAATCTTTTTCCTACCCCTCCCCTGTTCAGCTTAATACAACGTGAGTCGTCAACCGACTGGCAAGAGATGTATAAAGTGTTCAACATGGGGCATAGGATGGAACTTTATGTCGACCAGGCTCAAGCCCAACGTATCATCGAAATCAGTCAATCGTATGGTATTGAGGCCAGAATAGCCGGGAGAGTCGAGGCTTTTAATGGAAAAAAATTGACCATAAAGTCAGCCCACGGCACTTTCGTTTACTAATCCTTTTAAGTATCTTTGCACCCGCAAAACCAAAACCATTCATGTTAGAGAAGTTAGAAGCTTTTAAAAAGCGTTTCGAAGAAATAAATGAAGAGATGAATCAGCCCGAAGTTATGGCTGACATGAAACGTTATGTCAAACTGAATAAAGATTACAAAAGTCTTCAACCTATCGTTGAAGCCTACGAAAAATACAAACTCATCATCGACAATATTGAATCGGCCAAAGAAGTTTTAAAAACTGAAAAGGACGAAGAATTCCGAACGATGGCTCGCGAAGAGCTTGAGAGTTTGACCGAAGAGAAAGAGAATATGGAAGAAGAGATAAGAATTATGCTTATCCCTTCAGACCCGCAAG
Organism: Bacteroidota bacterium; assembly: GCA_013390605.1. Classification (GTDB taxonomy): domain Bacteria; phylum Bacteroidota; class Bacteroidia; order Bacteroidales; family Cfx3-03; genus Cfx3-03. The sequence goes on from JACAUB010000001.1 coordinate 2,623,912, forward strand.
ACGAAAAGAATGCCATCATCGAAATCCGTGCAGGTACCGGTGGTGATGAGGCAAGTATATTTGCCGGTGACATTTACAGAATGTACATGCGCTATTGCGAACAACGTGGCTGGAAGATGGAAGTCGACGACTTTACCGAAGGTACCGCTGGTGGATATAAAGAAATCATCCTCAATGTTACAGGCACAAACGTCTATGGTCAACTAAAATACGAATCAGGTGTTCATCGTGTTCAACGTGTTCCGGCAACAGAAACACAGGGGCGTATCCATACATCAGCAGCCTCTGTTGTTGTACTACCTGAAGCAGAAGAGTTTGATGTGGAAATAAAACCCAGTGATATCCGTAAAGATACGTTCTGTTCTTCGGGTCCTGGCGGACAGAGTGTAAACACAACCTATTCAGCGGTTCGTTTAACACATGCTCCTACCGGAATCATTGTTTCAATTCAGGACGAAAAGTCGCAGATTAAAAATCTCGAAAAGGCAATGCGTATTCTTCGTACCCGTATTTACGAGTTGGAATATCAAAAGTATCTTGATGAAATCTCTTCGAAACGTAAGACAATGGTATCTACCGGAGACCGTTCAGCCAAGATCAGAACCTATAACTATCCTCAGGGTCGTATAACAGATCACCGTATCAATATGTCGGTCTTTAATCTTGACGGCTTTATGAATGGTGGAATCCAGGATATGATCGATGCTTTACAGCTTGCCGAAAATGCAGAACGCTTAAAAGAAGCCATTAACGAAGTATAAACCAATATGACACGTTCAGATTTAATTCAGTTAATTCAAAGAAAGAAATCATTTCTCTGTGTAGGATTAGATAGCGAACTATCAAAAATCCCAGCTCACCTTCTCGAAACCGAAGATCCCATCTTTGAATTTAACAAACAAATCATCGATGCAACGCTTGATCTAACGGTTGCCTATAAGCCCAATCTGGCTTTTTACGAAAGTCAGGGATTAAAAGGCTGGCAAAGTCTGGAGAAGACCATGAAATATCTGAATCAATTTAAAGATGAGGTGTTTACTATTGCGGATGCAAAACGTGGCGACATAGGAAATACATCACGTCTTTATGCACAGGCATTTCTTGATCCGGCTAGCTCAACGTTAAACTTCGACTCCATCACTGTTGCGCCTTACATGGGCGAAGATTCAGTTTCACCCTTCCTTAGTTATGAAAACAAATGGGTGATTTTGTTAGCCCTTACCTCCAATAAAGGAGCCTTTGATTTTCAGTTATTCGAAAATGCAGAAGGCAAAAAATTGTATCAGGAGGTATTAGCGAAATCATCAACGTGGGGAAACGAAGGAAACATGATGTATGTTGTGGGTGCCACGAAGGCTGAAATGCTTGCTGATATCCGCAAAATCATTCCTAATCACTTTTTGCTGGTTCCCGGAGTAGGTGCTCAGGGAGGTAGCCTCGCCGAGGTTGCTAAATATGGTCTAACGAAAGATTGCGGGTTACTGATCAATGCTTCCCGATCTATCATTTTCGCATCCAAGGATACCGACTTTGCTGAGAAAGCAAGAGCTGAAGCATTAAGTATGCAACTTGAAATGAAAGAAATTTTGAATACAATATAATATACGTTTCGGCCGGTAGAGATTATAATCGGTACTTCTGATCCGTTCAAATTTGATTTGTTAAATAATACCGGGATTTCCCACCTTGCTAAAAAGGACAGATTACAAACCGAAACCATCTGTTGAAAGATTTATTTTTTATATGCAGGTTTGTATCAAGTAATTGTAACGACAAAAAATAAAAAGCCATCACTATATAAATAGATGATGGCTTTTTATTTTTGTAATGGTTCCACTAAGACGGGATCAATATGGATCAGACATAAATACTGGTAAGAACATCCACCTTATCATTCTAATAAACAACGTTATTTCTACAGATTAACAAATATCCGCTACTTGCTAAAAACTAAAAAACGGTTTCTTTTTCTCTCCTTTTTTATAGAAAAGTACATCTGCTCGTTCGCATGTCACCAGACATCCAGTCCTGACCAGTTCCAGATAGGGTTTTAACGAGCTAAAGAAAGCGTCAATTTTTTCTGCATCATCAACAATCTCAATAACCATAGGT
>JACAUB010000001.1:2626123-2764783 GCA_013390605.1 Bacteroidota bacterium
AGGCGAATTATATTTATTCTTTAAAACACCGCCCTTGTCGTTTTTCATATAAATCTTATCCTCAGGAAAAGTGCTTTTCACTTTTCGTTCTATCATAAGCAACGTATCCGCCAATAGATGAGTATGCTTTATGATTCGCCATGTCTCCTTTGTCACATCCGGAATATATTTTGCATCTGCGACAAATAAATTATAACTTTTACCAAACTGTTCAGGCAATTGAGATTCCCAGAAAGAGTGTATACCATTTTGATGTGTAAATTGCCCGTCATGATTCAATGAAGTATGTAGGGGCATATGTGCATCACCCAGATAATGTCCTAGGTCAGCTGCAAGAAATAAAATTTCTGATGTTTTCTTCTCTTTAAATGCAATGGTAAGCTTACCCATCATATCCTGAATATACCATGGAAGGAAACCATTTTTCCGAAGAATACTATCGGGATATTTAGCTGAGGCATCTTTGGAAGACTGAGGCAGACTATCTATTGACACCTGAAATGCTTCAATATCTATGTAATGACGTGGGCCTTCAGCTCTATCATTGATTGTATATTTTCTGATATCGGGAACAGGAGATTCCTGAGTTACAAAATCTATATGATTATAAAAGAATACCCGCATCGATTCAGGTAAGGCAAATACAGCAGATTTATTGATATGCTTATGCCCCCATACTCCCCAGGCAAATGCGAGGCTCGAAAAAACAATAAAAAGAAAAATGATTGCAATCGTCTTAAATATTTTCATTTAAGTAAAAGTTATTCGTTAGTGTTAGAAACTTATTGTGGTGGCGAAGATAATTTAATGAACGAATATATCCAATCATACCGTAAGGAAATTAAACACCTTAACAAAAAAAGACAAATTGTTACATTAAGACATTTAAATAGTAAAGCCGGGAAAATATGAATATAATCCCGGCTTTACTATTCAATAACAATATTATTACTTATTCAATAATCTTAACCCAACCAAATTTGTCGGCCTCTTCACCATATTGAATAGCACGAAGTCTATTGTACAGTTTTGTTGATATAGGACCAACATTACCATCTTTACAATAGTTATATACTTCACCGGTTTCACGATCCTGAATCAATTTGATGGGCGAAATAACAGCAGCTGTACCGCATGCACCAACCTCATCAAATTCCTTTAGCTCCTCTACCGGGACATGACGCTGCTCAACAACCATCCCCATATCTTCAGCCAATGTCATTAAACTTTTGTTTGTGATAGAAGGAAGAATAGACGATGACTTCGGTGTAACATATGTGTTACCTTTAATACCAAAAAAATTAGCAGGACCACACTCGTCAATGTATTTCTTTTCTCTCGCATCGAGATACATACAAGCGGCATAGCCTTCGTGATGTGCACGCTCGCCTGAACCCAGACTAGCAGCATAATTACCACCAACCTTGTATGTTCCGGTACCCAGTGGTGCAGCACGATCAACATCGCGGGCAATCTGGATTGCAACAGGGTTAAATCCCTCTTTAAAATACGGACCAACAGGACCAACAAAAATCAGAAACATATATTCATCGGCAGGTTTAACACCAACACATGGCCCCGTGCCAATCAATAATGGACGAATGTAAAGAGATGCACCGGTTCCAAAAGGAGGAATATATTTTTCATTTAATTTAACAACCTTCATTAACATGTCATGGAAAACATCCTTTGTGACAGGAGCCATTAAAACGCCTTCTGCCGAACGTTCCATACGTTTGAAGTTTTCTTCCCAACGGAAGATACGAATCTTATTATCAACTCCACGAAAAGCCTTAAGCCCCTCGAAAGCCTCTTGTCCATAATGCAGTGCACTGGCTGCCATATGAATGTTGATGTACTCAGATGATGATACTTCAATTTCGCCCCATTGGCCGTCCCGGAAGTAACAACGGACGTTGTAATCGGTTTTGAAATAAGCAAATGGAAGCTTACTCCACTCTATATCAATCATATCGCTAAGATTAAAACAATTTGACATTTATTCTAATTGTTATGCGAAGTTAGTAATAATATTTCAGGAACGACTGCATATAAACTACTAAAAATTAAAGAAAAACAATTAAACATTATAAACATCAGATTTATGAAAACATGAATTATTAAAACAAAAAAGATAAACCCAAAATACTTATAAAAAAAACACTTTATCTATTTGTTTGTTGGATAATTAGAACCATCAGAACAAACGAATAACCTCGAATATAATAATACCTTTGTTGATCATATATTAAGCGCAAACCTGTCATAAAAAAACAAACACTTAAGGTTGTTATAAGAGGAAAATCTAATTAAATTTACTTTTTTTATAAATAACTTCGTACGTGCAATACTGGAACAAAATAAAATATTATTTTCTAGATGGTTATGAGATATACTCTCTGGAAATCAAAAAAAAAACAGAATATCTTTTAACATTTAATCTGATTGGATTATGTGGTCTAATCATGTTAACCTCCATTCGGTTTTTCTCTTCTTTTAACATGTATCTTCTGTTGGGTGATATTAGTCTTTATACTTTTATCATCTCTTCGTTAGTTTTTATCCGTTTAAGGAACATTCATGCTACATCTCTGACGATTATATTTATTCTCTTTGCTGCTTTTTTTTATAATATCATAACTTCACTGGGGGCCAACGAACCATTAGCACCCGAGTCTCTGTTTTCTTCGTTAGCCTATATGGAATTTGGAATTCTATATCTTGCAGTTTTTTCTTTTCGACGTTCGTCACTACGTATCTTTATTCTTTTCTCTGCAGCTATACTGGCAGTAAATTACTACTTTATCATGAGTAGTGTTGGGGGATTACGCTATTCGGGATCTTTACTAATTAACGTTTTTGGTGCTTTAACCGGACTTCTACTCAGTTATTTCTTAGCTATTAAAGTCCAATCATATACTGCCACGGTATCTAAAACTGCCGAAGATGCTCTGATCGAATCCAGACAACAGTACACATCGCTTTTCTCAAATATCGAGGATGCTTTTGGCTTTGTAAAGGTATTGACAGATGATTTGGGCCGCCCCTATGACATTTTAGTTCTTGAAGTAAATAAAGCCGGTGAGGCGTTATTAAAACTTAAAAGAGAACAAATTATCTTTAGAAAGCTCACAGAAATATTGAGGCATGAGTTATTTAATCATGCGAAATGGCTCGAAATTGTATTTAGAGTTGCTCTTTCCGGAAAAGAATCTCATCATACACTATATAGTGAGCTTTTTAAAAAATGGCTTTATGTTCAGACTTTTTCGCCCGAGCAAGGATATTGCGTCCTTCTTTTTAGAGATATAACCGAAAAAGTTGAAGCTGATAGTGTTTTAAAGAAAACACAGGAACGGAATAATGCATTAGTAGACGCGATTCCTGATACAATCATTGTTTGCGATAAAGAAGGAGTTATTACTGATTATAAAAAAGCCCAATCCAATCAAATTGAGAACGATCGCTTATTTAAACTTGGAGACAATATCTCAAATACAAAACTACCCAACGATGCAAAAAAGAACTTATCAGATGCTATTACACTGGTTATAAAAAACAGAGTGCGTAAAACAATTGTTCTCGAAATACCAACTACCACGCGGACTACTTATACTGAAACACGAATTGTGCCGCTTGGAGATGATGAACTATTAATACTTCTGCGCGACATCACGAGTCGTAAACTCTCTGAAAGAGCACTTGTTACTGCAAAAGAAAAGGCCGAAGAGTCTGATAAACTAAAGATGGCTTTTCTTTCAAACATGTCACACGAAATCAGAACACCAATGAATGCCATTATCGGATTCTCCGAAATGTTGGAATATCCTGATATCACCGATGAAGATAAATCTGATTTTATTTATCAAATCAGGAGCAATGGTAAACTATTACTTAACCTGATCAATGATATACTCGACCTCTCTAAGATTGAAGCCGGTCAACTTGAAATAACCGCTTCAGAATTTGATCTCAATAAGATACTACACGATATCTATCTTAATTTCGAGAATGAAAAAACAGTAAAGAATAAAAACGAAATCGCCATCATTTTAGAAAAGCCCACAAATACATCTACGGTCATTATAAATTCTGATGAATATCGTTTTAAACAAATACTTTTTAATCTGATGGGAAATGCCCTTAAGTTTACCGAAAAAGGCTCTATCACCTTAGGATATCAGATAAAAAATAAATGTGTGGAACTTTATGTAAAGGATACCGGAATAGGTATCCCTTCAGATAAGTTGGAGCTTGTTTTTCAGCGTTTCAGACAAGTTGACGATTCAAATACACGAACTTTTGGTGGAGCCGGACTGGGTTTAACCATCACAAAAAATCTGGTTGAGGCGATGGGTGGAAAGATTTGGGTAGAATCAAAAGAAAAAACCGGATCCCAATTTTACTTTACGATTCCATTAGCAAATTCAGAATCAAATATTGATAATCAGCTAACAACAGATCCTTGTAATCCAATTTATGATTGGAGTAATCGGTCTATTTTAATCATTGAAGGCGAAACTTCAGACTACGTTGTCTTACAACATATTCTCTCTAAAACTAAAATTAAAATTGAATGGGGAGCCAATGCAGCTTCAGCTTTAAAAGTTTGTGAAAAACGCCTCCCTGATTTGGTGATTATCGATCTGGACATCTCATTAAGCCTATCCGAAAAAATTGAAAGTCAGCTGAAGGCCAAATATCCTAACATACTTATTGTTGCTTTAAAACCAAGCAGTTTAGACGAAAGCGCCATAAAAGACTTAGATTATTACAACCTGATTATTGAAAAGCCACTTAAAGCCAGAACCTTATTAAAAGAAATCAATAAGGTTCTGGTTTATTAATCCAGTTTTTCCACCTCGTTCTTTAGGAAGAGGTGAAAAAACTTCATCATATTCTTCTACATCATTACTTAGCTACAACAACCTCCTGACTTCTTCAAACCATCAAGTTTGAAACTGTTTTCCCTAAAGTCAATAGTGACCTCAGAAAGCATTTCGTCAGCCTGTGGTTCCACAAAAAAATCAACTTCATTAATACTCAAAATTTTGTCGCCAACCGAAACTTGATTGACGATATCCATTTGTAAAGCCGGACTACAACAACCACTTGAAGTGAATAATCTGACCCCACATCCGAGTGTATTATATTGCTCAATGGCATTTTTAAACTGTGCTATTGCATTTTCTGTTACTTTCATTATTCGATTTATTTTATTAAAAAAAATTTGATTTATAAGAATATTGACCTAAAATAAGCTGTCAGTTATTTTAGCGTTAATGTTTTAAAAATATCATGTTGAAGATGATCAACAGCATCCAAACCAATAATTTCGCTCGATTGCAAAGGGACCCTGAAAAGAGATTTATGATACAACCCTGCGGCTATTGAAAGATAATGTTGTTGCATTTTCCAACGTTCTAAAGCAAAACATTCTAAACAGTCACTTTGTTTTAACACCTGATTTAGTAATATTCCTTGAATATGAATACCAACACGTTCAAGATCGAGCAAAGCCCGATAACTTTCATGAATAGGTGTAAATTCGGGATAAGAAACCAGTAGGAATGAAGTATCATCCGGGTTTTGAAGTTTTCTAATCACTTCTTGTATTTTAGAATTTTTGTTTTCTGAATGAGCTTCCTTGGTTTGACCTTTCAGCTTCATGTCGATTTGCTTCTGATATTCAAAAGGAAGTTCAAGTAGTCTCAGCGTGTGACCAGTAGGGGCTGTATCAAGTACAATATAGTCCCATTTCCCTGTTGTAAGTAGGGCTGCAAATTTTTCGAAGATGGCTATTTCTTCTGTACAGGGCGATTCAAGTTCTTCTTCAAATGAAGCAAGGAGTTCATCAGAATATCCATTAGCCCTTGCATCGTCTAATATTGTTTTTTTATACTCGATTACGGCCTCTTTCTGGTCGATATTTACAGCAAACAATCCTTCTTTTATCTGTGTGATATCATAAGAAACATTCTTTTCGAGTACCTGTCCGATATGAGCAGCAGGATCAGTAGTTACCAGCAGGACATCTCCCTTTTCAGCTAAGTATGAAGCCAGGGCACACGAAATTACAGTTTTTCCAACACCACCTTTTCCGGTAAGAACCACAATCCGTTCATCAGATTTCTTCTCTATAATTTTTAAAAGGTCGATGGGATTAGAGAAACCAACAAAAGGGCTTGATTCTTTAAAGGGTTGATGGATTGCCTTCTGCGCATTTTCATAAATGATTTCTCCAAATGTAATAATATTGTCAAGTCCCATTATTTCACCAGCTTGCAAAGGAACGAGGTGATAATTATCTGGAAATTCTTTTGAAAGCTTTTCAATATACATCTGCTGTATACCGGTTAGTTTAGAAAAGATGTCGCTCTCATTTGAATCCTGAACAGGATAAACACCATTTATGATTAGTTTAAAATGATGGATCCCTGCTTTTTCTAAATCGCTTTTTGCCCTGAGGGTTTCATAAACCGACGTTTTTTCGGGACGACTTACGAGATAAACTACAGATCTTTTGACATCCTGCATCATTTCAACAGCATGCATATATTTCTGTCGTGCTCCTTCAATCTGAGAAACCGGACCAATACAAGTTTGTCCACTGCCTTCCGAACTTTTTTTAATATATCCCGACCATTCCTGTGGAAGTGTCATTAATCGCAACGTATGCCCGGTTGGTGCAGTATCAAATACAACCAGGTCGTACGTTTCATCATCCAAAAAATCTGTAAATCGATCAAACGTTGCTATTTCAACAGTGCATCCACCATTAAATTGTTCTTTAACAGTTTTAAACATTGTAGCGTCAAGTATTGCAGCAAGTGGTTCAAGCATCCTTTGTTTGTAGGCATCGGTAACAGCCTGTGCATCCATTTGAACGACATCCAGATTATTTAAAATCCGGGTTGGTTCAATACCAACATTACATTCGAATACATCCCCCAGATTTCCTGCAGGATCAGTAGATACTAAGAGTGTCCGTTTTCCTTTACCGGCATTATAAACGGCAGTAACAGCAGCCATCGTAGTTTTACCCACGCCACCTTTACCTGAAAAGAATAAATAATTTGTCATTTTCGTTTTTAATAAAACTAGTTATCAAGCATACTTGAAATATATTTTTTGACTTTAGAGATGTTTACCTTTGCTTCTGCACATGCTATTTTATCATTAACAAGCACAGAAGGGAAATTAACAATTTGCAACTCAAGCAAATTCTGAGCCTGTGGATCGTCAAACCATTCCGGTGACATAAATTCTATATGCCGAAATTCAATTCGGTCCGGGAAAGAGCGCTCCAGATTGTCACGTAGCATCTTCGCCACATCGTCCCAACTCACTTTATTAGAGCCGCAAGCAGCCTGGGGTAAGGTAAATAATATCACACGTATTTTATCCATCGCTATCCAAATATACCCAGTATCATATTATCCGGTCTAATGTTAGCTAGTTCAGGAAGATATTCTTGCAATTCCGGCAAAGTCGGATATCCCTGCTTCTTAATAATCTCACCATTGAAAAGCGTCAAAGGCAATTTGGCAGGTCCTTCAGTCATTATAAAATGTTTTACCACCGGATTAGATGTAAAGGCTAACGGAACCTGATTAATAGCAAACCGTTTCACTTCGAAACCTGCCTTTTTTAATAAATTGATGGTGTTCTGCAAATCAATTAATTCTTTGTCAGGCTCAGGGCCACAAACGCCGGTGGAACAACATAAAGCACTTTCGTAAATTTCAATAATTTTCACCTCTTGATGATCTTTTGATTCGGTTCCCATTATTTTATTCTTTTAATGATCAAATTAATTCTTTAAAAAGAATTTTCGTTTAAAATAGAGAGCCACGTTTACTAATAGAATCAGCACCGGCACCTCCACTAAAGGTCCGATTACTGTGGCAAAAGCAGCCTGCGAGTTGATACCAAACACCGAAATGGCAACAGCAATAGCCAATTCAAAATCATTGCTGCCAGCAGTAAATGCCATTGTAGCTGATTTTTCGTACCCCTCACCTATCCATTTTGCAATAAAAAAAGTAGCAAAAAACATTATCGCGAAGTAGATGGTATAAGGTATTGCCACCCTGACCACATCTATTGGCAATTGAATGATCTTTTCACCTTTAAGCGAAAACATTACAAATATGGTAAATAGTAATGCGATGGGTGTTAACCATGATATCTTAGAAATATAATGGGTAAAATACCAATCGCTGCCTTTCCATTTGCGCAATAAGACATTAGATATCAATCCTAAAGCGAAAGGAATTCCCAGATATATCAAAACGGTAACCGCTATCTCGGAGATAGATACATCTACCGCTACACCCTTAAAACCAAAAAGTGGTGGTAAAAATGTAATAAATATGTAAGCATAAACCGAATACAGAAACACCTGGAAAATAGCATTAAAAGCAACCAATCCAGCAGCCAGTTCAGTATCACCTTTGGCCAGGTCGTTCCAAACAAGTACCATTGCAATACAGCGCGCCAGGCCAACCAAAATAACCCCAACCATTAAGCCTGGATAGTTATGCAGAAAGATAATAGCCAGAAAGAACATCACCAATGGACCGACAATCCAGTTTTGGGTAAGTGATAGCGTAAGCAGCTTTAGATTCTTAAAAACCAAAGGAAGTTTTTCATATTTCACCTTTGCCAATGGTGGATACATCATCAGCACCAGTCCAATAGCAATAGGAATATTGGTTGTTCCAGAACTTAATGAATTCCAGAATCCGGAAATACCAGGCACAAAATAACCTATTATTACCCCCGAAAACATTACCAGAAAAATCCATAACGTAAGATAGCGGTCGAAAAATGAAAGTTGTTTAGCTGTTCCCATAATAATATTGTTGAAATGATAGAATCTAAAAAGATTGAATTTGAATTGATAATAAAAATGGATTGAGTTAAATTTTGAAACCAGCTTATGCCTGTATTTTCAAATTCTCTTCATAAAATTTGTAAAACCCATCTCTAATCTCATCGCGAACCCTACGAAATTCGCTCCAGATATATTCATCAGTTCCTGTAACGTGTGACGGATCATCAAAACCGATATGTAATCTATGTTTCACTTTTCCAAAGAAGGCCGGACAAGCTTCATTTGCACCTCCACAAACGGTTATTACATAGTCCCATTCTTCTCCCAGATACAGATCCACAGAATCCGACGTGTGATGGCTGATATCAATACCCACCTCTTTCATTACAGCTACTGCTTTTTCGTTCAGCTTGCCCGAAGCCTCTGTTCCTGCGGAACGAACGGTAAGACTTTTATCAAACGATTGTAAGAAACCGTGTGCCATCTGACTGCGACAGCTATTACCAGTACATAAGATTAATACTTTCATCCGTAAATATTTTTTAGGTTAAGGTCTGATGGAACTCGCATAATAGATTTACTACAGTGTTTATGTTTGTAAAACATGCTCATTTCATCCATAAATAATTTTTAAATTAAGATCTTGTGGAACCAGCATGATAAATCTACATCCATGTTTGAAGTTGTAAAACATGCTCGTTTCATAAACGAAATAGTATAAAATGGTTATAATTATTTTGAAACGCAATGACTATCTACACTACAGTCGACATCAACCAATTTTATAGGTTCAAAGAAATTGTCGAATAGCTTCGTGTACATATCAATTGTAGAACTGCAAAGGCAATAATTTACCCGCAATCCATCAATTTCACCATGTATTAATCCTAAATCCCGCAATTCTTTTAGGTGTTGAGAAACAGTGGTTCTACTTAAAGGAAGAAATTCTGAGATATCCCCTGATATGCAAGTCCTGGTTTCGGCCAGATATTGTAATATGGCTAACCTTGCCGGATGAGAGATAGCTTTGGCAAATTTTGCCAGTTCCTGTAAAGATTCGTCGAACTTTTCTGATTTATTCATAGTGTCTATTTCTAATGATGCAAACATACGACATAACTGACATTAAGGAACTAAAAAGCATGTTAATTTTATATTAAATCTTTTTTTGATTCATTTTACATTAGGCCTTTTGAATCCGGAATTCATATTTGTGTCTTAAAAAGAAAACGCAAAATCAATAACCAGCATCTTTAAACTGTTCAACAATCAAAGCCAAAATGCCATACAATGCCCTCCATAAATTGATGGGAAAATACCCCAATGCTGTACCTAAGCAGATGGTTTTGTCCATAGTATCTCCATACTTTGTCCATAGTTCCTCCATACTTAGTCCATACCTATAAAGTATGGAGAAACTATGGACAAACTTTCGGGAAAGAATCGACAAAGCTTTGACAATCCCATCTGTTTCGGTAAAACATACCATCATTTTTCCTACCATGTATATTTGTTAAAGAAAAAATGCAAATTTGATTTATCTTGTGGGTAGCCATCTCCCACCAAAAAATGCAATTTGAGTTCAAAAACAAATCGATTTTCCACCCGATAGATGGATTAATTTGGAATTTGATCAAACCTAATTGATGAGGATTTCAAACTCATAGAAATTTAAAATGATAACTATTTGATAACCTATAAGTCGAAACCTAATTCATCCAACGCGTTATTTTTCAAAAAATAAATGAAACATAATTTCTAAGCCTTAATTTATTTATATCTTTGTTTCGTAATTAGCCGAAACACTAAACATGACGAACAAAAAGACAGTATATTATACAGAAGCGCAGGAAAGGATGGCTCGTTATGCAAAAGCATTGGGTCATCCGGTAAGGGTTTTCATCATGGATTATCTGGTAAAGAATTCCAGCCGTTGCTGTTACAGTGGCGATATGGCCGAAGAGCTTCCAATTGCACGCTCCACGCTTTCACAGCATCTAAGCGAACTTAAGGATGCCGGACTTATTCAGGGAGAAATTAATGCACCTTACATCAAATATTGTATCAATAAAGAGAATTGGGCAGAGGCTGAAAAGCTTTTTGGACAATTCTTTACACGTAACTCACTTCAAAATAATATTGAAGCAAACCAATAAAATTCTAAAAGATTGACAAAATGGAAATTAAAATTTTAGGGACAGGTTGTTCGAAGTGTAAAACACTGGAGAAGATCACTCGTGATGTAGTTGCAACAAATGGTATTGAAGCCAATATTTCAAAGGTAGAAGATATCATGGAAATCATGAAATATGGAGTTATGTCAACACCGGCACTTGTTGTCGATGGCAATGTTGTTGTAAAAGGACGTATCCCCTCTGCTGAAGAAATTAAACAAATGTTAACCAAATAAATACAGCATTTTATGAAAAAAATAATATTTCTAAGCTTTGCTATTTTTATGTTGCTGGGAAGCTTTATAGCTAACGCACAAGCTACCAAAAAACAAGAAACTAAAAAAGTAACGGCCACCAAAGTTGAAGTGTATTACTTCCATTTCTCACAACGTTGCGCTACATGCCATGCTGTTGAAGACAACAGTAAGAAAGCAATTGCGGCACTTTATCCTGAAAAGGTAAAGACCGGAGAGTATACATTTAAAGGTGTTAATCTGGACGAAGCAAGCTCTAAAACGGTTGCAGAAAAGTTGAGTATTAGTGGTCAAACCCTATTGGTTGTTTGTGGTGCGAAGAAAGTTGATATTACCAGTAAAGCCTTTATGTATGCTCATGATCCCATCAAAATAAAAGCAGAACTCAAAAAAGCAGTTGAAAGCGTTTTAACACGATGATTCTATGGAGTTTTTAAGAACGGTTCTGGAAAATTCTCAATATTCATTGATAACTGCATTCATATTAGGACTAATGACAGCTATTAGCCCCTGTGCCCTGGCCACAAATATCACAGCCATTGGATTTATCAGCAGGGATATCGAGAACCAGCGCAGGGTATTTATAAGTGGGCTGATTTATACATTGGGTCGTGCAATTAGTTACACATCACTGGGTATTATTCTGTTTTTTGGTGCAAGCCAAATGAAAATATCACTGATCTTTCAAGGTTGGGGCGAAAAATTAATAGGTCCGATTTTAATTTTCATCGGTCTGTTTATGCTCGACATCATTAAAATAAAACTTCCTGGCATCTCCGGGTTAAGTGATAGAATTGGCGAGAAAAGTAAAAAGAGCTATTGGAGTACATTGTTACTGGGAATGATATTCGCAATGGCCTTTTGTCCATATAGTGGTGTTTTCTTTTTTGTAATGCTGATTCCCATGACAGTTGCTAGTACAGGGGGCTTATTTCTTCCATTTATTTTTGCAATTGGTACAGGTCTCCCCGTCATTATTTTTGCATGGTTACTGGCATACGCTATTGGAAATGTAGGGAGTGTCTATAACAAGATCAAGACCTTCGAATTATGGTTTCGGCGTATAATGGCTATTCTCTTTCTGATCATCGGCATCTATTATATCATTAAAGTTTATTTTTAAAAGCATGAAAGAATTGGTCTGTTACTGTAAAAATGTTTCAAAAACTGAAATTGAAACGGCAATATCAGAGGGAGCAAAAACGCTCAAAGACATACAGAAAGCCACAGGAGCCTGTACCGGAAACCAATGCAAGGAGTTAAACCCCAATAAAAGATGTTGCTCTGTTGAGATACTGGTTATGCTGAATAGTAGCGGAAACGGAGAGCCAAAGCACTGTTCTTGTTGCGCATAAGAAAAAAATTTATACTATAGTTTCGTGTTTTTACGAAACACTAAAAGAAGATAAAAATGGATTGGAAGAATTTATTTAAAATAGGTCTGGGGATTGTAGTATGGTTTGCTTTGTATCATTTTCTACAACCCTTAACTGATCTGCTGATAAATAACGTTTTGGGAATGCAGCAAGGAACGCATCTGACCGAAGCGCTGCGGTTTCTTATTTTTGAGGTTCCCAAGGTATTATTACTACTGATATTGATTATCTTTTTTGTGGGGATTATCCGTACTTATTTCACTCCCGAAAAGACACGAAAAGCATTGGAAGGAAAATCACTATTCACCGGCAATGTAATGGCTGCTTTGTTAGGCATTGTAACTCCATTCTGTTCATGTTCAGCAATACCGCTGTTTCTTGGATTTATTGAAGCCGGTGTTCCGTTAGGGGTTACATTCTCCTTTCTGGTTGCGGCACCCATGATTAATGAAGTTGCAGTGATCCTGCTTTTCGGCCTTTTTGGTTACAAAGTAGCCATCATATATATTGTGACGGGACTGATCATCGCCATTATTTCGGGATGGGTTATTGGCAAATTGAAGCTAGAAAAGTATGTTGAGAGTTGGGTTTATAATATAAAAGCAGGGACTAGTGAGAACCCAGAGGAAAAGATAACTTATCATCAAAGAATCCAATCCGGATTCGATGCAGTAAAAGAGATTGTCGGGAAAGTATGGATCTATATTGTTGCCGGTATTGCAGTTGGTGCAGCCGTACATGGATACGTTCCGGAGAAATTCATGGCTCAATTAATGGGACAATCAACCTGGTATTCAGTGCCCTTGTCCATTTTAATAGGCGTGCCACTCTATTCCAATGCAGCAGGAATCATTCCAATCGTGAGTGTACTCATCGAAAAAGGGGTTCCACTTGGCACTGCCCTGGCTTTTATGATGTCGGTAATCGGGCTGTCGCTACCCGAGATGATCATACTGAAGAAAGTACTGAAGCTTCCACTGATACTCACTTTTGTAGGCATCGTATCTACAGGAATTCTGATAGTAGGCTATCTGTTTAACTTCATATTCTAAAAGAATAATAATCAAAACGAATCACACAAATTGTTGAACAATTAAACATTAACAAAATGAAAACAATTGGATTTATCGGTGGTGGTCGAATTACAAAAATTTTCCTGCAGGCCTTAAAAAATGCAGAAGTCTCTTTTGAAAAGGTAACGGTATTCGACACCAATAGTAAGGTGTTATTAGCACTACAAACAAGTTTTCAGGCATATAGGCTATTTCACTGAACAAGAATTAGTGAAAGAACTCAACAAGAAGGGGGTTCATTAAACAAAATGGAGTTTATTAATTTGGTTGAAGCGTTAATTTTTTTAATTATTAACACTAATTTAATATCCTCTTATTCATTACTTAACAGTACTGAAGTAATTTTATTACACGTCATGTTAAGTATGAATTTATGAAAAAGACAACGGTATTGTTCGTTAGTGTTCATAACTCAGCACGGAGCCAAATGGCAGAAGCATTTTTAAATCTATTGGCCGGAAATGAGTTTCAGGCCGAGAGTGCAGGTCGTGAACCAACCATGCTTAATCCAATAGTGGTAAAAGTCATGAAGGAGATAAACATAGACATTTCAGGAAATCAAACTAAGCGTGTCTTCGATCTCTTTAAAGATGACCACTTTTTTAATTTTATTATTACGGTCTGCGACAAAGTTGCCGATGAACATTTTCCAGTTTTCCCAATGATAACCAGACAAATAAACTGGTCTTTTAAGGACCCTGCGACCTTCACGGGAACGCATGAGGAAATACTGGCTGAAACAAGAATAATAAGGGATGAAATAAAATTAAGAGTTGAAAACTTTGTTAAGACACACCATCTTGTAAAATTTTAAAACAATTATGTAATTCAGTTAATGATCGTAGAAAGTATTTGTACCGTCAATAATTGTAGAAGCGTAATAAGTTTCGATTAAAAGCTTACCATATACAGGTCCAAAATAAGAGCACCAGAAAAGCTTAATCAGCTTACATATTATGAGTTGAAAGTGGTGGTCATTGACAGCATCATCCAGCATCCAATTCGATTAACAAAAGCTGAAAACGTAATGAAGCAAAGATGTAGTTTAGAAAAAAACACAATGGATGAACTTTGTTTTCATTTTGAATAAGAAGTAATATTATATTTGCCCTTTGCTTATCAGATAGTTTCTACTGAAGCTAGCTGAACTGTTTTTAAACTACAAAACTACTGATCAATAAGCGGGTGAAAAGAAGCTATGCAACGAAAAATTCTATTTTGCAATTGCGGGGGAAAGATTATTGAGGAAGCAAGGAAGAATGAGATTGCTACGTTTCTAAAAGATTCGTCGACTGAGGTCATCCAATTATCTGATTTATGCGGACTTTCAGTTACAGAAAAAGAGAGAACCCGACAGCTTTTGAAAGATGCAGAAGAACTACTCATCATTGCATGTTACCCCAGAACAATTCATTTATTATTAAAGTCCATTGGAATCGATTCCAATACCATTCCAACCAGGGTACTGAATTTTAAGGAACTTGATAATGAAGCCATCTTCAATGCCGTTCAACTAGCTAGCGAAAATTCAGGTATTACATCATCCATCGAGACATTATCAACGGATGATGAATGGATATCATGGTACCCTATCATTGATGAAGAGCGATGCACCAACTGTGGACAGTGTGCAAACTTTTGCTTGTTTAGCGTTTACGAAAACACGGATCAAAAAGTTAAGGTTGTTTATCCGCAGGGATGCAAAAACAATTGTCCGGCCTGTGCCCGTATTTGTCCACATACCGCTATTATATTTCCAAAATATGTTCATGGTGGAGCTATCAGCGGTTCTGATGTAATTGATGAAGTTGCCGAACAACAACGCCAAATGCAAGATATAAGCTCTATACTTGGCAGTGATATTTATAGTGCGCTCGAACAACGCAAAATAAGGCGACAGTCTATCATCAGAAATGAAGAGATGAAAAAGGCAATGGAAGAACGTGAAAAGGCATTAAAAGAAAACAATAATAAAGAACCAGTCTGAAAAACGAGGAGATAATAAATATTATTTTTTTGAAATAAATTAAACCTCTTTGCGTCATTATACTCAAAAGAGGGTATCTCGTTTTAAGTAGCATCATTCTTCAATATACTTTTCCTTTCAATCGAAAGGACGAGATGAAGAATCTGATCAACTAAAACTACAAACGATCCTTACACCGAAAAACTGTTTCATGTCAATACTGATAAATTTTCTAAAAACCGACCGTCGCTGCAAGCAGAAGTTCATCATAAACCTTGGATGGAAAGGCTTTTTAGGGTTTAAAAAATTTAAAAAGAGAAAAGAGAGAGGCGAAGTATTTCCAGCTTTTCAGTTTATCTCTGTCACCAACGACTGCAATCTAAAATGTCAGGGATGTTGGGTGACACAAGGCGAACAAAAAGAGAGCCTCGATGTAGAGAAGATTCATTCTATCATCAATGAAAGTAAGAAACATGGTTCTTATTTCTTTGGTATACTGGGCGGTGAACCATTAATTTATAAGCCCCTGCTCGAAATTTTCAAAAAGCATCCCGATTGTTATTTTCAGCTCTTCACCAATGGCACCTTGTTTACCGACCAGTTTGCGGAGGAGCTGCGTAAATGTGCAAATGTAACGCCATTATTTAGTTTTGAAGGAGATGAAACGGTTGCAGATGTCCGCAGAGGAGGCAATCATGTATTTAAAAGAGCTTCACAATCGATAGAAGCAGCTGTAAATCATAAATTAATAACCGGGGTAGCCATTAGTGTTTGTAAATCAAATATCGAAATGGCACTATCCGAAGCATTTATTCAATCGCTTCACGACAAGGGTGTTATTTATTTATGGTATTACATTTATCGTCCATCAGGCGAAAATCCATGTTATGATTTAGCATTAAGTGCTGATGAGATAATCAGGCTCAGAAAATTCATGGTTGAAGGAAGAACAAAATATCCGTTGGTAATCATCGATTCATACTGGCGGGCTGACGGAGAACCATTTTGTCCGGCAGCTGAAGGGTTGAGCCACCACATAAATCCATCCGGAAATATTGAACCGTGTCCTGTTGTTCAATTTGCATGTGATTCTATTGACACTGATAATCTGACCAATGTTTATGAAAACTCGGTGTTTATAAAAGATTTCAAGTCAGAGATATTACAAAAGACAAAAGGATGTGTATTAATGGAAGACCCCGCCTGGCTACAGCAATTTGCCGAAAAGCATGAGGCCCTTAATACATCGAACAGAAAAGGAATGCCTGAACAGTTAAGAAATTCGCCAACTGTTTGCAGTCATGGCTCGTGTCCGAAGATTCCTGAAAAGCAATGGATCTATCGGATGGCCAAGAAGATGGCATTCTTTGGATTAGGCGCATACGGTTAATTAACTTTGAAAAAGACCCCATGAACAGAGCTGAAATCACATTGACTGTTCCTTACGATAAAGCCTTCAGAATGAATATTCGGGAAAAGGTTAATGAATTCTTTCAGGAGAAAGAGATCATGCCACCCGTATCTTATGAAGAGCTGGCAGAATACGCTTCCGAATTGATCATCCTTCACCAATGGCATGAACAATATCGTGCTTTTGTTATGGTATGCAGTGGAAATGCAATCTGGCGCAGCGTTGTTGGTTCGGTACCTTTTAACAGAAGAATCTTTTTATTGCCTCAATGTTTAAAACACAGCAGCAACTGCAAGGCTATTGAAGATGAACTGGGACTACTGTGTCGCGAATGTGGTAATTGTTCTATTTCAGGTCTTTTAAGAGAAGCAGAAAATCTTGGGTATGTTGCGTTGGTTACTGAAGGTACCACCATCACTACCCGACTCATTGAGAGTGGAAAGGTGGATGCCGTTATTGGCGTAGGCTGTATGGATGTTTTGCAGAAAATGTTTAAATCGGTAAGTAAATATTCTATCCCAAGTATCGGTATTCCACTTATTACATGCGGATGCAAGGATACCATTTCTGATGCGGAATGGATTAAAGAAGAGCTCTACTTTCAAATCGAAGACTCGGCTACCCGTCTACTCAATCTTAATCACTTGAGAAATAAAACCAGTGCCATATTTGGCGAAGAACAGCTAAACAGAATGCTGG
The DNA here is from genome assembly GCA_013390605.1 of Bacteroidota bacterium. GTDB lineage: Bacteria > Bacteroidota > Bacteroidia > Bacteroidales > Cfx3-03 > Cfx3-03. The sequence goes on from JACAUB010000001.1 coordinate 2,643,916, forward strand.
GACAGGCTAAAACCCAATCTGAAAAGATTGCACAAGCATCGCTGTTATCAGGAGGGCAACGTCTGCGTCCCTTATTAACGGTTTTGGCATACGAAGCCTTCAGTAATCAGCCTGAAGCACTTGTAATGAACCGGCTGGCATTATCTGTAGAATGCTTTCACAAAGCGTCATTGATCCATGATGATATTGAAGACAATGACGAAACCAGATACGGAAAAGAGACGATCCATGCTCAATATGGAATACCGGTTGCTATTAACACGGGGGATTTTCTAATTGGTGAAGGTTATCGACTGATAACTGAAACGGACCTTCCTCCCGGCATTATTATCAACTGCCTTAAAATCATTTCTACCGGACATAGCACTCTGGCTATCGGACAAGGTACCGAATTATTAAATGGCATTCAGCTCTATATCCCAAATTTGGAGGAGATCATTAGCATTTTCAAGAACAAAACGGCTGCTGCATTTAAAGTATCTCTTCTATTGGGAGCTGCTGCTGCCGGTGCTGATGAAGCATCACTGAAAAAGCTGGAATGTTTCAGTAACAATATTGGAATCGCATATCAGATTAAGGACGACTTGCAGGATTATAAAGACCATCAGGGTAATATCAATCTTAAGAACCCATCTATTCTATTATCACTACTACTAGAAATGATAACCGAAGCAGAATTAGTGTCGCTAAAAAATGCATTTACGCTTAATCATCAAGAAACAATTACCACCCTGTTTTCAAATTATCTTGTACATCAGGAGACAGAAGATCTTTTGAAGATTTATATTGAAAAAGCAAAAAAATCGTTAGATGATTTTCAAAATATAGGACTAAAACTGGCACTACATGAGATTCTGGGGAAGATATTTAAAGACTATCTTTAATCGTTTTGCATCAAAAATGGTTCCTGTTGATCAATCACGATCAATAGAAGCTGTTTTAAAAAATGGTTTGCTGTTAGTCGATACCGAAACCAGAAATGAGATTTGTGCATTTATTTTAGCACATCAAACGAATAAAGGTGGATTTGTGGATAGAGCAGGTAATCCTGATTTGTACTACACGTTGTTTGGAACCTATCTGGCTGAAGCACTTTCGTTAACCGATGTTTTAAATAAAATCAAAGACTATCTGATTGATGTTGAAGAAAACAAAAAACTGACAGGCATTTATCTGAATTGTGCAGTTATCATTCACACTAAACTTTTCGGAAGCGAAACGTTGCCTGCTGACATTCATAAAAACGCATTAAACGAGATGAAGCAAAACAAGAAAACGCAACATGCTTATTCCAGTTTTATTCATCTGCTTACATTATATCACCTCAAGGACTATCTGGCAACCCATTCGCTCATAAAAAAGATCAGAACCAAAGAATCAGATACGTTACCTCCATGTACGGTAACTGCAGCAGAGCTGATTCTTTGTTCATTAACCCACAAACCTGTAGAACAGATCACCAAACAACTGCTATCATTTAACAGACCTAATGGTGGGTTCGTTGCGTTGGATAAAACCAAGATTGAAGATCTCTTATCAACAGGTGTTGCTTTGTATGCATTAAATTATGTGAAGGCAGATCTTCGATTAATTAAGCCTGAATGTCTTTCATTTATTGATTCGTTATATCTGGATGGTGGCTTCCGTGCCATGGAACTCGATATTGAAACAGATATTGAGTACACGTTTTATGGTTTATTAGCATTAGGCTCATTAACAAACTAATAATGAATAAAATTGACCTTAAGCATCAGTTTAACACGGTCGCTACTCAATTAGCTTCGGAGATAAACGACAAGGGTTACTGGACAGGGCATTTATCATCAAGTGCGTTATCTACTGCCGTTGCTATTGTTGCCTTTAAGATTAAAGATTCTAAAGGTTTTGACTCACGCATTAAGGCAGGATTAAATTGGTTGATCGAATCTGTAAATAGCGATGGCGGGTTTGGCGATACACCACATAGCGATAGCAATGTCAGTTCATCACTGTTATGCTATGCAGCCATCTATTTTTGCCAGGATAAAACACTGTCAGGAGCAACAACACTCGAGGGGTTGGAACGTTATCTACATCACGAAAACATTACACTTGATGCTGAGGATGTAGCAAATTCAGTACTGGCATATTATGGTAAAGATTTTACCTTTTCTGTTCCCATCCTTTCCATGCTTGCATTGTGTGGAGTGGTCGACCAAAAAGTTTATCGTCATATTCCACAACTGCCTTTCGAACTGTCCCTATTGCCCGCATCACTATTTCGTTTCTTTAACCTCCAGGTAGTAAGCTATGCTATACCTGCACTGGTGGCAGTAGGTATTTTCATTCATAAAAAAAAGAACAAGAATATTCCACTGATATCATCGCTGAAACGATGGTGTATCAAGCCTGCACTAAAGAAACTATTAACCATGGTCCCTGAAAGCGGTGGTTTTCTGGAAGCCATACCGTTAACCGGATTTGTAAGTATGTGCCTAATGGAAAGTGGTTATGCAAATCATCAGGTAGTCATACAGGGAATTAGCTTTCTGGAACAACAACAACGCCCGGATGGAAGCTGGCCTATTGACACTGACTTGTCTACCTGGGTTACTACACTGAGCATTAAAGCTTTGGGGGATCAATATAAAACGGTACTTTCAGAGAATGCCATTCAACGATTACGCCTCCATCTGCTGGGCTTACAATATGAAACGATCCATCCTTTTAACGGAGCCAAACCAGGTGGTTGGGGCTGGACAAGCTTTTCGGGTTCTGTTCCTGATGCTGATGATACCCCGGGAGCCATTCTCTCATTATCTGCCTTATATACTGGAACAGTCTTAGAAAAGACTGCCATAACAGAAGGTTGTAATTGGCTGGTAAACTTGCAAAATAGCGATGGTGGAATTCCCACTTTCTGCAAAGGTTGGGGCAAGTTGCCCTTCGATAGTAGTTGTGCCGATTTAACCGGACACACCCTATTGGCTTTAATTTCATCGGTTAATAAGCTTGGTGATGCGATATCCATCAAACAGCGAAACCAATATATCCATAGTATCCTTCATGCCGTTCGATATCTAGAGAAGAATCAAGACAAAAGCGGATACTGGCATCCATTATGGTTTGGAAATCAACATACCCAAAACAAGAAGAATCCAGTTTATGGAACCGCCAAAGTGGCTACTTATATCAATGATTGTCTTTCACTTAATGATATTGATCCAACCTTACGCATGCGATTGGAAAAGATGAACGAGAAAGCATATCGTTATCTTATTTCGCAACAAAATGATGAAGGCAGTTGGGGTGGCGAAAAGGGTGTTATTGGCACCATCGAAGAAACCGCACTGGCTATATGCGCTTTGTCCTATCATCATAAAGAAAAATGCAAAAAGGGGTTGGGGTGGTTGTTTGATCAATATTCAGGAGGACTAATACAATCCAGTCCGATCGGACTTTATTTTGCAACGCTCTGGTATGATGAAAAGTTATATCCGATCATCTATTACACCGAAGCATTAAGAAGAATGCTGGATTGATTGAATAAAAGAAACAATAACTTTCCAATAAAAAAAGCGAATGATAAGGGTAGTTTATAATAAGAACGTGCTCTTTTCCGTTTATTTTTTACAATAAAAGATCTAATAAAAGCACTATGAAATTACACGTTGTCGGTGGGTTTTTAGGAAGTGGTAAAACAACTGCCATTACCGGAATATCTACAATTTTAATGAATAAAGGGAAAAAGGTTGGTGTTGTCACAAATGACCAGGGGACATACCTTGTTGACACACGGTTTGTTGAATCAAATAAAATACCGACAGAAGAGGTTACAAATGGTTGTTTTTGTTGTAATTTCGATAGCCTCAGTTCAAAAATTGAACAGTTGAAAGAGGCTGCTCAACCCGATTATATTTTTGCAGAAAGTGTTGGCTCTTGTACAGACATCGTTGCAACGGTTATTAAGCCCATGCTCATCTTTAAAAAGGAGCTTTTCAGCAACATCACCTTTTCGGTATTTGCAGATAGTCGATTATTGTTAAGTTTTCTGCGGGGCGATAAATTACCCTTCAGTGATGATATCTTTTACATCTACGCCAAACAATTAGAGGAAGCAGATTTACTTGTCGTCAATAAAACAGACCTGCTCAATAAAGAGGAACTGGAAGAGATTAAAGAGCTGATCGGTTTAAAATTAACGACCTCAAAAATTCTATATCAGGTATCCATTAACGAAAACAGCCTAAACAACTGGCTTGAAACAATCGACACCATTAAACGTCAGAAAAGAGAATCGCTTGCAATAGATTATGACATTTACGGAAAGGGCGAAGCCGATCTGGCATGGCTTGATGAAGAGATTACCATTGAATCAGAAAATAGAAATGCAACGGCGTTTGCTTATCAGTTGATTGAAGAGATTCTATCTCTAATCAGACATCATCATTTTACAATTGGTCATCTAAAATTCATGCTGATAGATCAGGAGTGGAATCAAAAGATAAGTTTCACAACGATTTCAAGCGAAAACGTAATAAACAAGCAACTTCACCATTCATCGAAACAGATAAAGATAATGGTAAATGCCAGAATCGAAACCACCCCTGATCAGGCAAAAGAGATCATTAAAAATGCTATTCTGGCTATTTCGACGCCTGAAATAACCATCACAGAAAGCAATGCTATTGCTTTTCAACCCGGCTACCCTAATCCGACCCACAGAATAATCCGTTCCATGCCTTGTTGTGATGATTGTCAATGTATTAAGAGATTGAATAGATTAAATAATGAAGGAATCGACCATAATATTGATGATCAGGAAACAGCTTTTACAGAATGCCTCTGCGAATGTTCAGAAGATGAAGATTGCTGTTGTTAATCAATCGTTTAAAATTATATTTTATAATTGAAAAAGAACACTTATCAAAAAGCATTCTAAATAACAAAAGCGCTGGATTGTTTCATTTTCAGCTACTTGAATAATAAAAATTTAAGTATCTTTATGCTCGGATTGTCACAGATAAACCTCAACCCAAAACAACGATAAACCCATGAAAATCAAAGTATCATTATGTCTGGCGGTGCTACTGTTTACTGCTGCAAGTGTTTTTAGTCAAACCCCAACCAAATGGAGAGGCCCTGAAGAAAACGGAATTTATCCTGATAAAGGCTTACTAAAGGTATGGCCAGCTACCGGCCCTGAAGTTACATGGACTTTTAATGAATTAGGACAAGGACATTCATCCCCTGTTATTGTTGGTAACAACATTTTTGTTACAGGTATGATTGGTGATATGGGAACACTATTCAAACTATCCTTAAAAGGTGATGTAATCTGGAAAGTTTCTTATGGAAAAGAGTTTACAGAAAGCTATCCCGGACCACGCAGTTGCCCTGTTATTGTAGGTGATCAATTATATATCTTAACAAGTGTAGGCCAATTACTTTGTCTGAAGACAAGTGATGGAGCAAAGATCTGGAGTAAAGATTTGTTTAAAGATTTTGATGGGAGTCAGATTACATGGGGACTCAATGAAACCGTAGTAATTGATGGCAATACACTCTATTGCACACCAGGAGGAAAGACAAATAATGTAATCGCCCTTAACCGTATGAATGGTGAACTGCTATGGACTTCACCGGGAATGGGAAATAAGTCGGCTTATTGCACACCACTATTGGCAAAACTCGCTAAAAGAAAAATCCTTGTTACCATGACTGCATCAAACATTCTGGGAATAGATGCAGCAACAGGAAAACTACTTTGGAATTATGAACAAACCAACCAATGGTCAGTACATGCGAATACACCATTGTATGCAGATGGTGGTCTATTCTGCTTTAGCGGATATGGAAAAGGCGGTGTTAAACTTAAACTAAATGATGATGGAACTACTATTTCCAAAGAGTGGTTTAGTACAACATTAGACAGTAGAATAGGTGGTGCTGTAGTGGTAAATGGATACATTTATAGTTCAGGCGATGTCAATCGCGCATGGCAATGTGTTGATTGGAAAACGGGTGAGCAAAAATACGCTTCAACTGAATTAACCAAAGGAAATGTAATCTATGCTGATGGAATGCTTTATTGTTATTCAGAAAAAGGTGATCTTGCATTAGTGGCTGCCGACCCAACCGGGTTTAAGATTATCTCAAAAACAAAAGTAACTGCAGGTTCTGATCAGCATTGGGCACATCCGGTCATCAGCAATGGAATACTTTACCTCCGTCACGGAAAGTCTTTAATCGCTTACAAAATAAAATAAAACGTAACCCTTCGTTTTATTTCTAAAAACAGACCTCATTGAGATTAAACCAATGGGGTCTATTTCAATCCAAACTAACAAACTTGCACCGCAATGAAAAAAACAACCCTTCTTTTTCTGATTCTACTTCCTTTATTTGCTGCTTCGCAGATCGCTCAGTTTAGAGGTCCCGCCCGAAACGGTATCTATCCTGATAAAAATCTTTTAGATAAATGGCCTGAAACAGGGCCTCAATTAGTTTTCACAGCCGAGGGTATTGGTAGTGGATGGTCATCTGCCTCGGCTAATGATCAGTACATTTACATTACCGGCATGAAAGACACTCTCGATTATCTATCATGTATCGATTATACCGGCAAAATCGTATGGCAGGTTCCTTATGGTCGTTCATGGACCAAGTCGTTTCCCGATACAAGATGTACGCCAACTGTCGAAGGTAATCATGTATGGGTTATCAGTGGCACCGGCACTTTAGCATGTTTTAATGCAACCGATGGCAAAAAGATTTGGTCGGTCGATGTAGATAAACAATTTGAATGTGATTGGTTTATGTGGGGTGTTGCAGAATCTCCGCTTATTGTTGATGATAAGGTAATCTGTTCTCCTTATGGCAAGAAGACTGCATTAGTAGCTTTCGATAAGAATACCGGGAAACTGATCTGGCAGACCAGGAGTGTGGGTGGCCAAAGAGCTTATGTTTCTCCAGCGCTCTATGAATACAAGAATTTCAAATATATTCTGTCACAAAGCACCGAAAAAGTCATTGCTGTGAACCCTGAAAATGGAGATATCGCATGGGAATATACGAGCAAGGGTGAAAAAATCGCAACCAATACCCCTATTTTTAAAGACAATGAAATCTTTATCACCAGAGGATATAACTCTCCTTCTGTGATGTTACAAATGGCAGCCGATGGTAAATCTGTTTCCGAAAAATGGATTGACACCACACTCGATTGTCATCATCATGGTGTAGTATTGATTGACGGAACTATTTATGGATCGAACTGGATCACCAATGGAAAAGGAAATTGGTGTAGTCTGAACTGGAATACCGGAAAAATTGGTTACGAAACAAACTGGTTTAATAAGGGTGCCATCATTTCAGCAGATAACAAATTAATTTGTTACGAAGAGAAATCCGGTCATGTGGCATTAGTAAAACCTGATCCTACAAAGTTTGATGTAATCAGTTCTTTTAAAATTGATAAGGGGACCGGAATGTATTGGTCACATCCTTACATCTATAAGGGAAAACTATTTGTTCGTCATGGCAACTTCTTAATGTGCTATAACATCAGCAAATAATCAAGGATCGAAAGATCTTTATGATACTGAATCATTATTTTTCGCCTAACCATGAATTTAAAGCAATTTCTCAGCCATAATCAAGCAAAAAAAGTACGTTTTGCTTTAATTGGCTTATCCGTTATTGGGTTTCTCTCTATCATCTGGTGGTTAATGAACGATCCATCCCGGTCATTTAATAAAAGCTTGCCGGGATTGGATAAACGATCTGCTTCAAATGATCTATCCAGAAACCAGGTCACTAAAATTGGAGAGAACTTCACGTTGTTTGGAACACTCACCACAACACTGACTGGAACATGGCCAAGGTTTAGGGGAGAAAATTTCGATAATATTAGTAAGTCAACCGTTCCGCTTACCGATAAAATAGGTGACATTAAAAAGAGAATTCGTTGGTCGGTGCCTCTGGGAGAAGGACATGCAGGAGCCTCCATCTGGAAAGGCGCTGTCTATATCCTCGATTATGATGAAGCAAAACGATCAGACATGCTCAGATGCTTCTCATTGGTCGACGGAAAAGAGCTATGGCGTAGATGGTATAAGGTAAATATCAAACGAAACCATGGAATGTCGAGAACTGTATCTGCTGTTACCGAAAAGTATATTTTGTCTATGGGGCCCCGTTGTCATGTGATGTGTGTTGAACGCGACAACGGAAACTTCAAATGGGGTATAGATGTCGAAAAAGAGTACAATGCAGAAGTACCGCTATGGTATACAGGTCAATGCTCATTGATTGATGGCACAACAGCTATTATCGCCACTGGCGGCAAAGCCTTAATGATAGCCGTGGATTGCGAAACCGGAAAGAAGCTCTGGGAAACACCGAATCCTAAGAAATGGAAGATGTCGCACTCTTCTGTGATGCCCTATGTGTTGAATGGTCGCAAGATGTATGTGTACAGTGCCATTGGTGGTGTCTTTGGCGTTGCTGCTGACGGACCTGATGCTGGCAAGGTACTCTGGGAAACAGCTGCATGGAATCACAATGTAGTTGCACCTTCAGCAGTCTGTATGCCCGATGGAAAGGTATTTCTCACAGCTGGTTATGGTGCCGGAAGCATGATGCTACAATTGAAAGCAGCCGGCAATAAATACGATGTTAAAGTATTACAAGAGTATGCTCCAAAAGATGGTTTAGCTTGCGAACAACAAACACCGCTTTATTTCAAAGGACATCTCTTTGGTATTCTTCCTAAAGATGGTGGTGCCCTACGCAATCAAATGGTTTGTGTAACACCTTCCGATCCTAAAAAGATCGTTTGGTCGAGTGGTAAAACGACTCGTTTTGGATTGGGCCCCTTTATCATTGCAGACAACAAATTATTTATCCTCAGCGATGAGGGTGAGCTTACGATAGCACGCCCCAGCATATCAAGCTTCGAAATGCTTGATCATGTTAAGTTAATGGATGGGCAGGATGCCTGGGCTCCATTGGCGTTGGCCGACGGCTATCTGGTGCTAAGAGATTCTAAAAAGATGTTTTGTATCGATATGCGTAAATAAATCATAAACGCTAACAACAAAAAAGTATGCAAAAAAAGCTGATAGTACTTTTCTTGTCATTGATGGCACTGGCAATTGTGTTGATCGTTTCGCGCGATCTCCTGATCTCCAGACCCGACAAGCGTCCGGCTAACCCATTTGAGTTTAACCGTGTACAGTATAAATCTGTCGATTCTACCCTTGTTCATTATAAAGAGACCAAGAATTTCAAGCTAAAGATGAACGAACCGATAGGACTTGCGTTTGCAAATGAGAAGCTATTTCTGTTGGCCGATACGAATCTTCATATCATCACACTTGAGGGAAAAGAACTGAAGAATACTAAATTATCCGGTATTCCTTCTGCTATAACCCTATCCAACGAGTATATCTATATTGCATTTTCTAATTTCATCGCCAGATTTGATATCAATGGAAAGATGCTGAACAGCTGGAAGCCATTAGATAATAGAACGATCATTACCTCTATGGCTATTAAAGAAAATACCCTCTTTGCTGCCGATGCAGGCAATCGCAGAGTCTTGAGATATTCAACCGATGGAGAGTTATCAGGCTCATTTAATGGAAAAGAAAATAAAGACGATCCACATGGATTCATTGTTCCAAGTCCCTATTTTGCTTTAGCTGTAAATGCCGATGGTGAACTCTGGGTAGTTAATCCTGGCAAACATTCACTGGGACAATACAAAGATTCAGGAGAATTAAGATCGTTCTGGACAAAAGACCAGGCCACTATTGAAGGCTTCTACGGATGTTGCAACCCTGCCCATTTTGCATTTCTTCCTGATGGCTCTTTTGTGACCAGCGAAAAGAAAATTGCCAGAATCAAGGTCTACAAACCTTCAGGAGAGCTTCTGTGTGTTGTGGCACCTACGGAGAAGTTCACAGAAGATGGATACGCTCCCGATGTAGCAGTATCACCACAGGGAGATATCTATGCTTTGGACTTCGATAAAAAAATGATCAGACTATTTCAGCATAAATAAGATGGAAAGACGTGATTTCATAAAAAACTGTGGCCGTATAATCATCCTCATTACACTAGGAGTTTTTACAGCCGTTGGTTTCAGAAAGAATAAAATTAACACTTCAGCCTGTAGTCAGAATAACCGCTGCGCAAACTGTATGAAAATAAATTACTGTTCATTACCACAAGCAACAAAGTATCAAAAAAATGGTGGACCAAAATAAGTTTAACCGACGCGAGTTTATTCAGAATAGTATGCGGATTACGCTTGCTATTGCTGCAGCCGGACTGGGTGGACTTACACTCTTTAATTCTAAAAAAGATAAATGGGTTTGGCAGATAGATCCTTTTAAATGTACACAATGCGGTAGATGTGCTACAGAATGTGTTTTGGCAACATCGGCTGTTAAATGTGTACATGCTTATGCACTTTGCGGATATTGCGACTTATGTGGAGGCTTCTTTAAAGGAGGCGTCAAGGATCTGAACACGGGAGCTGAAAATCAACTATGTCCTACGGCAGCTATTCAACGAAAGTTCATTGAAGAACCCTATTTTGAATTTGATATTAAAGAAGAGCTTTGTATCGGATGCGGAAAATGTGTAAAAGGATGCTCTTCATTTGGTAATGGATCATTGCATTTACAGATCAGACATAACATCTGCAAAAACTGTAACGAATGTGCCATTGCCCGAATGTGTCCTTCGCAAGCTATAAGCCGGGTTCCTGCTAGCAAGCCCTATCTGATTAAGGGTGATTTCACGAAGAAAAGCTGATGAAACAAGCATTTTTACAAACACGAAGTTCCATCACACCTTGATCTAAAAATTATTTACGGATGAAACGTACGATGAAAAAATATCTAAAAATAATTCTATTTCTAATCATCCTGTTCAATTCAGTGATGGTTACCTATGGACAACAACGTTTTCCTAAGCCTGAATTTTCTTCAGGATATGTTACCCCCTCTCCTACCACGCTCGAACCACGATCCGGCTATCTAGAATATGCTGACGTTGCCATATTATTGATCGTCTTGTCTTTAGCTTCATGGTTGGCTATAAAAAAACGCTCTCGAAGATTGATTACCTGGCTCTCTGTTTTCTCGCTACTCTATTTTGGCTTTTACAGAGAAGGTTGTATCTGTTCTATCGGATCCATCCAAAACGTCACACTCGCACTTTTCGATCCGGTATATGCAATTTCGATAACAGCATTACTGTTTTTTCTTCTGCCCATATTCTTCACCTTGTTCTTTGGTCGTACCTTTTGTGCAGCAGCCTGTCCACTAGGTGCCATACAAGATCTGCTGGTCATTACACCGGTCTCAGTCCCCGTCTGGGTCAGAAAAACATTAGGTTTCATCCCCTATCTCTATTTAGGACTAGCAGTGCTCTATGCCGCAACCGGAACCGACTTTATCATTTGCCGGTATGATCCTTTCGTTGGATTCTTTCGGATGAACGCACCTTTCCATATGGTTGTTCTGGGCGCCTGTTTTATAGGATTAGGGCTATTCTTTGCACGACCCTATTGTAGAATTCTTTGTCCTTATGGAGCTATTCTCAATCTGATGTCGAGATTCTCCAAACATCATCTTACGATCACACCTGCCGAATGTATCCAATGTAAGCTGTGCAGTACATCTTGTCCTTTTGATGCCATCGAACAGCCTACCGAAAACGTTCAGGATGTGAAAGAGCAGAAGACCAACCTCCGTAAGTTTATAATTGCAGCAGTCCTGATCCCTGTATGGATGTTGGCCGGAGGTTATATTGGTTCCAAATCGCATATCTTTTTATCGAAAGCAAATTCACAGGTCTATCTTACAGAGCTTTTGATTGCACATCCCGAATTAAAAGACGATGCAAAAAATATAGATATCCAAACATTTCTGGCTTCGGGTAAATCATTCGAACAACAAGTTAAAGAGGCCGAAATAATAAGACATAAATTTTATATCGGTAGTTGGATATTCGGAGGATTCATTGGATTTGTAATTGGCATGTTCCTCGTCAACCAAACGATATTCAGAAGAAGAAAAGATTTTGAACCGCATAAAGGAGATTGTTTCAGTTGCGGTCGTTGTTTAAGTTATTGTCCGGTTAAAAAAAAGATTGAAGAAAAATGACAGATCAACCAACAAAGCTCAAGTTTGTAAATCAGGTAATGGTGGTATCGGGTATATTCTGCATCATGACAGCCCTGCTACTGGTTTTAAATTTCTGGCAAATCAAGCAAACCGACCCACTCGAAAGTGTGGCCCTAAAAACACTCGTCACAAAATTAAATGCTGAGCCCAACAACGATGAGCTCAAACAAGAGATACGGAACCTCGATCTGTTAGCCCGCAAGGCCTATTTTAACAGTCATTGGCAGGTAAAGACAGGAAGTTACTTACTTTTCTTCGGAGCACTTGTATTCTTCATCTCGTTAAAGATCTCGCACGATCTGCAATCAAAAATAGAGAAGCCTATCGACTTAGGAAAGAATGATCCCATTGCGCGTTTACTGTCGCAGCGTTGGATTACAATCGCCATATCACTCCTGTTTCTGGGAGCGCTGGGGGCCTCGTATCTCTCTAATGACTATCTGAAGATGTATAGCATCGGAGAGGGAAAAGAAAAAGGGAAAGAGGCCTCTTCCATTAAGCAAATCGAGGTAGCGGCTGCCACCGACTCAACAGCAACAGGTGACAGCCTCAAAGGCGATTCAACCAAAAGCGGAAAAGCGGGTCTGTTAACCGTAGCCGATATCAAAATTCAGTCGAATAGTTTCAGAGGCCCATTTGGAAATGGAAACTCCTGGCACAAACAAATCCCAACCAGTTGGGATGGAGCCAAAGGGAAAAACGTAGTCTGGAAAGTAAAAGTCCCCAAGCCAGGATTCAACTCACCCGTAATATGGGGTGATAAAATATTCCTTGCCGGCGCCGATGCAAAATCAAGAGTAGTTTACTGTTTCGACATGGCAACCGGAAAAATACGCTGGCAACTAGCAGCCAATAACATTAACGGATCACCAGCCAGTGCACCTAAGGTCACGGATGACACCGGATTATCCGCATCAACGGTAGTAGTTGACGGACAACATGTGTTTGCCATCTTTGCAAATGGCGATCTGATTGCCTGCGATATGGAAGGGAAAAAAATCTGGGCAAAGAACCTGGGATTACCCGATAACCATTATGGTCACGCATCCTCTCTCATTGCATTAAAAGATAAGGTATTCATTCAGTACGACACCAATAAGGGTGGCCGACTCATTGCTTTAAACGCATCAACAGGTGCCACCGTTTGGGATACCAAACGAGCGAATAAAATAGCCTGGTCCTCCCCTGTTCTGATGCCATCAAGCAGTGGAACACTATTAGTCACCACATCAAATCCTTTTGTTGCAGCTTACAATACGGAAAATGGAAAAGAGGTCTGGTCTGTAGAATGTCTGTCGGGCGAAGTAGCACCCTCTGCTACTTATGGTGGGGGATTGGTATTTGCAGCCCAAGAGAATGCAAAACTGGTTGCGATCCAACCAGGATCACCTGCAAAAGTTTTATGGGAAGGTGATGAATATTTACCCGAAGTATCAAGTCCGGTCGTTTCAAACAACCTCTTGTTCATCTGTACCAGCTTTGGCGTAATGGCCTGCTATGATGCAAAAACAGGTAAGAAGAATTGGGAGAACGAATTTGGTACCGGATTTTATTCATCTCCGGTTGTGGTTGAAGGGAAGTTGTATGCCATCGATATGAAAGGGAAAATGCATATCGTAAAGGTAAGCAAGGAGAAAAAGATCATCGGTGAACCAACCCTCGGAGAAAAAGCATTTGCTACCCCTGCCTTTGCAGATGGAAAAATCATTCTGCGTGGCAGCCAATACCTTTACTGTATAGGAGACAAAAAGTAATGACATCGCATTTCGAAACCAATGAGATAGATCAGATTATTGAATTACACGGACATGCTCAAAACGCTGTAATTCCAATACTTCAGTCTATCCAGAGAAAATATAACTATCTACCCGAAGAGGCTTTAAAATGGGTTTGCGAACATACGGAGATCTCTCCTGAATTAATTATCGGAGTAGCCAGTTTCTATGCCCAATTCAGATTCAAGCCTGCCGGCGAACATATTGTGAAAGTTTGTGTAGGTACGGCCTGCCATGTTAAGGGAGCCGTACAAGTGTATGATGCCTTTCTGCGCGAACTTAATATTCCAGAAGGAAAAGACACCACCGATTCTTTAAAATACACCGTAGAGAAAGTCAACTGCCTTGGTTGTTGCACATTAGCACCTGTTGTTCAGATCGATCATACTACGTATGGCCATGTAAGCACCAGTCATATTGCAGGAATAATCAAAGACTTCGAGAAACAAAAAGATACCGGCAACAAACAGATCTTTAAAGACGCCGACGGAAATCAGATTCAGGGTGAAATCAGAATCGGACTAGGCTCATGCTGTGTGGCAAGTGGAAGTCAGGAAATCCGAAGTGCCATAGAGCAGATGATTGTCCAGAACGAGCTCCAGATCAAATTAAAACAGGTAGGCTGTATCGGCATGTGCCATCAGGTTCCCTTGGTTGAGGTAGTTCCCGAAGGCAAAGAGGCTGTTCTCTATTCTAAAGTTCAACCCGGCGATGTGCAGGAGATTATCGAGAAGCACTTTAAACCGCAGAATGCGTTGACCCGCTTAAAGAACAAATTTCTGCATACGGCCAAATCCATACAGAACGATCATAACTGGGAAGGCATCGAACGCTATTCGCTGGATGTAAGAGAAACACATGTAGCCACCTTCCTCGGACACCAGATTCCTGTTGCTACCGAATATCGCGGTATCATAAACCCCGTAGATATCGAGGAGTATAAATCAAGAGGCGGATTTGAAGGATTACAGAAATGTCTTTCTGAGATGAAACCACTGGAGGTCGTTGAGGAGATTCGCAAAAGCGGACTAAGAGGTCGTGGTGGGGCTGGTTTCCCTACCGGTATAAAATGGAAGTTTGTAGCCGACCAAAACAACCCAACCAAATATGTAGTGTGTAATGGCGATGAGGGTGACCCCGGAGCTTTCATGGATAGAATGTTACTCGAGTCATATCCTTATCGTGTGATCGAGGGAATGATCATTGCAGCTTATGCCACCGGAGCATCCGATGGTGTCTTTTATATCCGCGCAGAATACCCGCTGGCCGTTACCCGTGTACAACAAGCCCTCGAGATCTGCAGACAACAAGGTTTAATTGGCGATAATATTCTCGGTAGCGGATTCAACTTTCATGCTACCATATCACAGGGAGCCGGAGCCTTTGTCTGCGGCGAAGAGACTGCCCTGCTTGCTTCTATTGAAGGCAAAAGAGGATTTCCAAGAATGCGTCCACCTTTTCCTGCTGTGGAGGGACTGTGGAGCAAACCAACCCTGGTTAATAACACCGAAACACTGGCGCAGGTATCCTATATCATCCGTCATGGCTGGGAAACAATCGCAGCCATCGGTACCGAGAAATCAAAAGGAACAAAGGTATTTTCGCTGGCCGGAAAAATTGCACGTGGAGGCTTAATTGAAGTACCCATGGGCATCACCATCCGTCAGGTCATCGAAGAGATTGGAGGTGGTGTAGCCAATGGCAGAGAATTTAAGGCGGTACAGATTGGAGGACCTTCAGGAGGTTGCGTTCCTTCATGGTTAGCCGACACCCCTGTCGATTACGAATCATTGATTGGCGTTGGTGCCATGATGGGTTCAGGAGGACTTGTGGTACTCGACGACACTGACTGCATGGTTGACATTGCCCGCTATTTTCTCTCTTTCACACAGAACGAGTCGTGTGGAAAATGCACCTTCTGTAGAGTCGGAACCAAACGAATGCTCGAGATTCTCAATAGAATCTGTTCAGGTAAAGGAAAGACAACTGACCTGGAAGAGCTGGAGAAACTAGCCGAATGGACAAAAAAAGGTAGCCTCTGCGGATTAGGCAAAACAGCACCGAACCCTGTTCTATCCACCCTCAAATATTTCAGAAACGAATACGAGGAGCACATTAACGGAAAATGTAAAACAGGAAAGTGCAAGGCCATGGTCGAGTATTTCATTAACGATGAATGTATTGGCTGTACAAAGTGTGTACAATCCTGCCCTGTAGATGCCATTGCTTTCCAGCCGCACGAACAACATGTAATCGACACCGCCAAATGTATCAAATGTGATGCTTGTCGTCAGATTTGTCCTGTTAATGCAGTGGTCACTAATTGATCGAAGAAAAAATGATTCAGCTAACAATAGATCAGAAAAATATTGAAGTCGAAGAGGGAACGCTTGTCATAAAAGCTGCAAAGCAAGCAGGAATCAATATTCCCGCCATGTGTCATGACGAACGGACCGAGCACTTTACCTCTTGTATGCTTTGCATGGTCAAAGATGCAAGCAATCAACGACTCTTCCCCTCCTGTTCAGTAAAAGCTGTACAGGGAATGAACATCATTACTGTTGACGAGGAGATATTGGAGACCCGCAAGATTGCACTCGAACTGTTGCTCAGCGAGCATATCGGTGATTGCGAAGCCCCATGTACCGTCACATGTCCGGCCCACATGAATATCCCTTTGATGAACCGGCACCTCACAAAGGGAGAATTTGAGCAGGCACTTCGCGTTGTCCGAAAAGATATTGCCCTTCCCTCAGTACTGGGCAGAGTCTGTCCGGCTCCCTGCGAAGGAGCATGCCGCAGAAAAGGTATAGACGGTGCCGTATCCATTTGCTTGCTAAAACGCTATGCAGGCGACTATACACTACTCAATCTCGCTGAAGAAACAGCTGTACCATTTATCGAAAAGCCATCGTCTACAACCGGAAAAAAAATTGCCGTAATTGGTTCAGGTCCTTCAGGATTAGCAGCAGCCTATTATCTTCAGCTTCGTGGCCATCAATGTACGGTTTATGAAAAGAATCCGGTAGCAGGTGGTAATGTCAGAATCAACTATACGGACGAACAGCTTCCCAAAGATGTGCTCGACAAAGAGATTTACCATATTGAACAGACCGGTGTAACGTTTGAATATAATCAAACCGTCACCCCGACAGTGTTTAATACCTTGTTGCAAAACTACGACGCAATACTCATTGCCAGTGGAAGAGACTTTAAAGCTTGTGCTACATGGAATATTGAGACTTCAGAATCGGGTGTTAAGATCGACAAACGCAACTACAGAACCAACATGGAGAAGGTTTTTGCGGTAGGTAATGTTGTAAAGCCCAATAAACTCACCATCCAGAGTCTGGGACAAGGGAAAGAGGTGGCTTTCAGTATCGATCAGTTTCTAAAAGGAGAACCGGTGATTGGAGAACCCGAAAAATTTAACTCCCGGTTTGGCAAGCTGTCACCCGACGAAGTTGCCGAATACCTCAAAGAGTCTGTCGACTACCCAAGGATTAATCCTGAAGGAAAAATCACAAACGGATTCTCGATCGAAGAGGTAAAGAAAGAGGCAGCTCGTTGTCTGCATTGCGATTGCAGAAAGCTCGATCATTGTAAGCTAAGAGACTATTCCGATCTTTTTGAGGCCAACCAAAAACACTTCTCGCCCGAAGAGCGGAAAGATGTAAAAAAACATATCCAACATAACCTGGTGGTTTTCGAACCTTCAAAATGCATCAAGTGCGGTATCTGTTTCAGGCTCACCGAAAAAGAGAAGGAGAAATTTGGTTTTACCTTTATCGGCAGAGGTTTTGATGTTGAAATCGGCGTACCTTTTGTAACCGACTTTAAGGAAGCCCTCACGCAAACAGCGATCATGGTTGCCGAGGCCTGTCCTACCGGAGCACTTTCAATCAAAGAATAAGCGTAAAATAATAATTCACAACAAGCATGAGGCTGTCTCAAAAAAAAATTCTATCACGCTGAGATTTTAATATTTGTGTTCGTTATCAGATAGCTATCCGAATATAAAGAGGCAACCTCAGACTTTTAAGACAGCCTTAGACACTACAGGTAATGATTTGTAACAATATTTTCCGTTTCGAACAGTTATTCTAAAAAAGAGCATCTATCAATGATGATAAAACAAATTCTATTTCTTCTTAGCATCCTCTTCTTCACACAAACTGTTTCAGCACAAGGACAAAGTGAATGGAATCAGTTTCGTGGCAATACTGCCTTAACCGGTGTAACAAAAGCCACGCTTCCAACCTCATTATCCATCCTGTGGTCATTTAAAACCGGCGACAACATCAAAGCCTCGCCGGTTATCAGCAATGGCGTTATCGTAGTAGGCTCAACCGACTGTTACTTTTACGGACTCACCACCAAAGGGAAGCTGCTTTGGAAAGTGAAGACCGAAAACAGCATTGAAGCACCTGCATTGATTGTAAACGGAACAGTCTATGCCGGAAATCTGGAGGGAACCCTCTATGCCCTTGATCTGAAAACCGGAAAACAAAAATGGAAACACCTCACGGAGGGTCAGATCATGGGAGCCCCAACATATTGGCAATCTGGCAATAAAAAATACATTCTGGTTGGCAGCTACGACTATAACCTGTACTGTCTGGATGCCCAAACCGGAAAGTTAAAGTGGAAATACGAAACCGGAAACTACATCAACGGATCAGCAGCTATCGTAGGCAACATAGCCATCTTCGGAGGGTGTGATGGATTCCTTCACATGGTAAATATTGAAACCGGAAAGCTCCGTAAGAAAGTCAATGTCGGCACCTATGTGGCCAGCTCTGTAACGGTAGATAACAATCATGCCTTCACTGGCGATTATGATGGAAAGTTTTCATGTATCGGACTGACTGAGAAAAAAGTCATCTGGAAACATCAGGACGAAAAGGATACCTCGCCATTTATCGCCTCACCGGCACTGATCAATAACTATATCATCGTTGGCAACCGGGATAAATTTCTCTATTGCTTTGATAAAAACAATGGTAAACTATTCTGGAAGAAGAGTATGGGGGGACGAATTGATGCCTCTGCCGTTATCGCTAACAACAAAATTGTGATCCCCACCATGAAAGGAGATCTCAAAATTGTCAACCTGCAAGATGGAAAGATCCTGGCGAGTTATGAAATAGGGAGCCCAATTTGCGGAAGTCCTGCCGTTATCGATGGATTGATTGTAGTAGGAAGCGAAGATGGAAAGCTCTATGGAATCGGCAAAAAATAAGGAGATGTAAATCCGTTAAGCCACTTTAGATCTTCTATACCTGTTTTTTTCATAAATAAATGAGCACTCCATTAAACCTTTACCCTTTTATTTAATCTTATTTTATTAATCTTTTTAGTTATTTTTATTCAATCAATCGCCACAGTATTGAGCTTTAAAATACTAAGAATAAAAGGTTCTGTGAAATAAAGTGTGTAGTAAATAAAACAGCTCACCCCGTGCAGATTAATAGACGCAGATTACAAACCTGCACCAACGAATGAAGACATGAGGTGCATATTTCAAGTCTGTATCAAACGGCTATAGTTGATTGAGTCAATTACTACAACGAGATGCCGCAGAACCAAATAAACCTATACAAACCGAATAATATGCTTTTAAGTCTTCACAATATTTCCAAAGGATATGGTTCTGAAGCCGAAGGAACCTACAGAAAAGTTTTAGATGGATTATCATTATCATTAAACCAAGGTGAGAGCATAGCCATTCTGGGCCCTTCAGGTTCAGGCAAAACCACCCTGTTATCCATTTTAGGAACACTCGACTTCCCCGATTCAGGGAATATATATTTCAAGGCACCTTCTGCAACAGCAGAGATTCTTGAATCATCATTTACCGAAAAAGATAATATTCTAAGCTATAGTCAAAAAGAGTTAGAACATTTCCGCAACCGTCAGATTGGCTTTGTCTTTCAGTTTCATCACCTTCTTCCACAATGTACCCTGCTCGAAAACATTTTACTACCCACACTTACCATAAAAGATAAAACGAAGCGCGAAGCAACCCTCGCCAGAGCCAGAGTGTTAATGGCGCGAGTAGGTATCTTGCAATATCGCAATCAGTTTCCCAATCAGCTCTCGGGAGGCGAATGTCAACGTGCTGCCCTGGTCAGAGCCTTAATCAACAATCCGGGACTTCTATTAGCCGATGAACCCACCGGCGCATTGGACGAAGATAACGTAAACAGGCTTGCCGACCTACTACTCGAGATCAACAAACAAGATGGTGTTTCATTAATCGTAGTAACACACTCCATCTCTTTGGCCGCCAGAATGGACAAAGTTTATGAACTCAAAAACGGAAGTCTCCATTTAAAGAATTCAGCACAATGACCTTTCTAAGCCTATTAAAAAGAAACCTCTTTTTTTATTGGAAAAGGAACCTCGCCATTGCCTTTGGCGTTGCCGTATGCGCTGCTGTCATCATTGGCGCCCTCATGGTAGGCGACTCCATTAAATACAATCTCAATAAAATAGTATCACTCCGACTGGGTGCCATCACTCACTCCATCACTGCCGGCGACCGCTTCTTTACCGAAGATCTGGCACATCGTTATGCGCAACAAATTCATTCATCAGTTGCCCCGCTCCTGCTTCTCGATGGTATCGCCATCAATAATGAAGATAACAAGCGCGTAAACAAAATACAGATTGTCGGTGTTGACTCCAGCTTCGACAAAACAGTAAAAGCCTCCACGCAATTCAGCACACTGACGGATGACGAGGTGGTAATCAGCTCAAATCTTGCCGACAGATTAAACCTGAAACAGGGCGATGATCTACTGCTTCGAATCAAAAGAGCCAGTTTAATTCCAGTCAATACCCCTTTCGTTTCAGAGAAAAATGCAACCATCCCTATCCGATTAAAGGTAAAAAGCATCGCGGCAAACAATCAGATGGGACGCTTTCATCTCCGCATCACACAAACGGCTCCCTACAATGCCTTTGTCTCGCTGAAGCTCTTAAACAGGGTGATGCACCTGAAGCATCGTGCCAATGCACTGGTCTTCGAAAACACACAACAGCTCGACGGCTCAAAGCTCGAAACCGCTTTACAGAAATCATGGTCGTTAGCCGATCTGAACCTGTCGCTCCGGAGCCTGCCTTCCAATGGTGGTCTGCAAATTGCTTCTGAGAGAGTTTTTATAGAGCCCGATGTAATCAATGGCTTATCCGCACTACCCTATAAACAACAAAAGATCCTCACCTATTTCGTAAACAGCTTTCATGCTGCAAAAGGCGAAACCCCTTATTCATTTATCTCCTCTCTCCCCGATTCGCTATTGAAGAAAGATGAGATCATCATCAACAAATGGATGGCCGACGATCTTCATGCCAAGGTTGGCGATACTACCACTATTCAGTATTTTGTAATCGGCCCACTGCATCAACTCACCGTCCACTCGTCCACCTTTAGAATCAAGGAGATTGTTGAACTACCCGGCAAATATGCCGACAAAGCCTTAATTCCCAATATCCCGGGCTTAACTGATGCCGGAGATTGTAAAGACTGGAATACCGGTGTACCCATCGACCTGAAAAAGATCCGAAAGAAGGATGAAGACTACTGGAATAAATGGAAGGGCACGCCCAAAGCATACATCGCATCGTCTAAAGCCATCGAATTATGGAAAAACGATCTGGGTACCTATACCGCCATGCGGTTACTCACCCCGGCTGCCGATTCATCCATCATCAAACAAAAGCTTTTACCCTCCATTTCGCCTAAGGCACTTAATTTCATCATTACCCCACTCAAGGCAAGTAGTGTCGTTGCAGCTAATAGTGGTGTCGATTTCAGTCAGCTATTCAGCAGCCTGAGTTTCTTTATCCTGATCTCAGGTGTCATTCTCATTGTCTTGTTATACCGACTGAATCTTGAATACCGCGAAGCCGAAATCAAAACCATAAATGCACTGGGTATCACCTTCCGGAGTATCCGCAATCTGATACTATATGAGGGACTGTGTATTGCTGTTGTAGGAACACTCTTTGGAATTGTACTCGCCCGTTTATATACCTCACTGGTTTTCCTCGCACTAAACAGCGTTTGGAACGGAGCTGTCCAGACCGAATTATCGTCCATCTCGTTAAATCTGGCCTCAATCAGCATCGGTGTATCCATCAGCATTATCGTCGTGTTCTTCACCCTCCTCTTTACCACTACCAAATTCATCAACAAACTCAACAAACATAAAGAGGCCAAAAAAAGAGAAGCTACATCAACCTTCTGGAAAAAAGCAGGATACTATGGTGCCATTCTTTCAGGACTCATCGCATTGATATTGATTATCACACAAATTATCAACCTCAAGCAAGTCAATCCCACGCTCTTTTTTGCTGCCGGAGGATTGATGTTGTGTTCATTTCTACTCTTTGCCAATACCCTGTTCAATCACCTTCAAAACAAGAAAAGCAGCAATCTCAATGCACTCAACCTGAGTATCAAAAGTGCCATTCGAAACAAACGAAGAAGTCTTATTGTCATCACCCTATTTGCCATTGGAACCTTCATTGTCTTATCTACCGGATTAAACCGTCAGGATCTGTTTGTAAAGCCATTTGATAAGAGCAATGGAACCGGAGGCTTTCAATATTATGCGGAGATTACCACCCCTATCACCAAAGACCTGAATAACCCAACCATAAAAAACGACCTTGGAATCTCAGCGGAGAACAGCTTCATCCAGATTTCGAAACATGATGGCGACGATGCCAGCTGCTTAAATCTAAACCGGATCAAGAACCCGCCCATCCTGGGTGTTCCAGCAAAAGCCTTTGTCGGTCATTTCAGCTTTACCTCCTTCGTTTCGGGCACACCACAAAGCCAATCATGGCAGGTTTTAAATCAAAAGCTACCCCATGGACGAATCCCTGCCGTCGCCGACGAAACAGTGATCAAGTGGGGATTGGGCTTATCACTTGGCGACACGTTGATCTACACCAACGATCATGGGAAAAAGATTGTTGTTCAATTAGTGGCAGGATTAGCCAACTCCATTTTCCAGGGCAATATCCTCATCTCCGATTCCTGTTTCTATGCCAACTATCCTTCCAATAGCGGATCATCCATTTTACTTTCGACCGAAAACAATGTAGCCCAACAGTCTGATTCCATTAAAGATGAATTAAAAGAGAGCCTGCGCGATTATGGTGTAGAGATCAGCACGACAACCGAAAGGCTGGCAGCTTTCAATGCTGTAGAAAACACCTACCTCTCCATCTTTCTGGTCATGGGAGCCTTTGGCCTCTTACTTGGAACCGTAGGATTGGGTGTCGTATTGGTTAGAAGCATATTAGAACGTAAAAAAGAGATTGCCCTCATGAAAGCCATCGGACTTTCTGACAAACTGATTACTCAAATTTTTCAAAATGAATATTTCATCCTACTGTTTCTTGGAATTCTCATTGGCGCCCTAACCGCATTTGTGGCTATTCTGCCTACTATTCTAAACCCGAATGCCTCCTTATCATTTCTCACATTTGCTGTAATCATCATCCTATTACTGGCAAATGGGAGTTTTTGGATTCTCTTTTTAACGCATCGATTTTTTAAAACTGTTAAAATGAATACCACTTTACGAAACGATTAAAACGTAATATTAAGTTAACTTTAGTCAAAATGACTATTCTTAATTTTAATTACCTTTATCCATTCTTTTTCGAGTTAAATCTATTACTGTCAACCCAATAAAAAGTCTCTATTTTAAGATAGAAAATTTATGAACAAACTACTCAACCTAACCTGTCTAACCCTGATAGTGGCCTTAATGAGCGCTTGTGGTTCTGGCAAATCTGACAAAAAAATGTCTGATAAAAAAAACAAAGAGGTCCCCCCGGTAGAGGGCTTTGTTGTTAAACCCACTGTTTTGAGCGAATCTATTACTGTATCAGGAACCATTAAACCATTTGAAGAAACAGTATTGATGCCCGAAGTCACCGGCAGGGTCGTTAAAATCAACCTACCTGAAGGAAAGCTGGTTAAACAGGGAACACTACTTGTAAAACTTTTCGATGGCGACTTACAGGCGCAATTGCATAAAGCAACTACCCAACTAAAGATAGTAGAACAACTACAAAAAAGACAAAGCGAGTTATTAAAAGTTGAAGGTATCAGTAAAACTGACTACGACCAAACCCTGTTACAGGTTGCCTCTATCAAAAACGATATCGAGGTATACAAGGTCATGATCCAGAAAACAGAGGTACTCGCTCCGTATGACGGCACCATTGGACTTCGAAATATCAGTATCGGAGCCATCGTCACTTCAGGTACCGCACTGGCTACCATCAGAGCTCAACATCAGCTAAAGCTCGATTTCAGTGTACCCAGCAAGTACAGTTCAGAAATTCATCAGGGCACTAAAATCAGTTTCACCATCCAGGGTGAAGATAAAAAATACGGTGCATCTGTAATGGCTACTGAAGGAGGTGTTCAATCGACTACCCGTAATTTAAATGTAAGAGCCGTTATCAGCAACAAGAGCAACGAACTTATACCCGGTGAATACGCATCTGTAGAGATCAGATTGAAAGACATAAATAACGCATTGATGATTCCAAGTCAAGCTATCATTCCACAAGAACGAACCAAGCAAGTAATCGTTGTTAAAAACGGCAAATCCAAGTTCTTTGATATCACCACCGGAATCCGTAAAGAAGCCTTGGTAGAAGTTCTGACAGGAATTCATGCGGGAGACACCGTCGTTACAACAGGTATACTGTTTATCAAGCCTAAAGCAAAACTTAAGTTTTCAAAAGTCGTAAATTAATTCGTCCATGTTAATATCAGACCTAGCGTTAAAGCGCCCTGTTGCATCCATAGTAATGAGTTTAATCATAATACTATTCGGTGTAGTAGGATATAATTTTCTAGGGGTTCGATTATACCCGGCTATCGACCCACCCATCATAAATGTACAAACATCTTATGTGGGAGCCAATGCCGACATCATTGAATCGCAGATAACCGAACCGCTCGAAAAAGCGATTAACGGTATTGAAGGGGTGAAATCTATATCATCATCATCATCAACGGGTAGTAGTAACATCACCGTCGAATTCAATATTGATGCGAATCTTGAAAAAGCTGCCAACGATGTACGCGACAAAGTATCGCAAGCAACAAGGAGTCTACCGCAGGATTTAGATGCACCACCTGTAGTTTCAAAAGCCGATGCCAATAGTGATCCAACCATTACTGTAATCGTACAGAGCACAAAAATGAATGCCATGGAGTTGAGCGATTATGGCGAAAACATTTTACAGGAGAAGCTGCAAACCATCCCCGGAATCAGCTCTGTTGGGATATTCGGACAAAAAAGACCTTCTATGCGAATCTGGTTAGATTCAGATAAGTTAACAGCTTATGGAATTACAGCGCAAGATGTTAATGATGCACTATCCAGAGAAAACATCGAGCTTCCCGGTGGTAAATTAAGAGGAAGTTCAACTGCTTTAATTATCAAGACCAAGGGTCGACTTCAAACTGAAGATGATTTCAGTAATTTAATTATCAAACAGACCAATGATCAGGTTGTTAAACTATCTGATATTGGCGAGGCCGTGCTAGCTCCTGAGAACGAAGAGGTCAGTATCAAACTAAACGGTGCACCGGGACTGGTACTTGCGCTTATTCCTCTTCCAGGTGCAAATAATATAGAAATTGCTGATGAGTTTTATAAACGATTTGATCAGATCAAAAAGAATCTACCTGATGGACTTACTGTTAATGTAGGTTATGATAGATCTAAATTTGTGAGACAGTCTGTTAATGATGTTACCGAAACACTTGCAATAGCAATATTCCTTGTTATTATTATTGTATTCATCTTCTTCAGAACATGGATCATTGCACTCCGACCATTGATCGATATCCCGGTATCTTTAATCGGTTCCTTCTTTATCATGTATATTTTCGGATTCTCCGTAAATGTACTCTCCTTATTAGGTATCGTTTTGGCTACCGGATTAGTTGTTGATGATGGAATTGTAGTTACCGAAAACATCTTTAAAAAGATTGAGCTTGGAATGGATAAGTGGAAAGCGGCTTTCGAAGGCACCCGCGAGATCTTCTTTGCTGTAATCTCAACCTCACTAACTCTGGCCATCGTATTTATCCCCGTAATCTTTTTACAAGGTTTTACAGGCCGGTTATTCAGAGAGTTTGGAATCGTAGTGGCGGGCGCGGGGCTCATTTCTGCTTTTGTATCGTTAACCCTCACCCCTGTGCTTAACGTTTTTCTTGGAGGCAGATCCGGTCATTCAAAACTATATCATAAAACAGAACCCTTCTTTGCTGGGATGGAAGCAAAATACAGAAAGCTTCTCAGCTTTTTTCTGAAACGTTATTGGCTATCCTTTTCTATTTTAGGCCTTTGTTTCTTGTTGATCTTTCTTTTATCAAAAGTGATCAAGTCTGAATTAGCACCTTTAGAAGACCGTAGCAATTTACGTACATCGTTAACTCTTCCTGAAGGAACAGACTTTGGTTATACTGACAAAGTAATGGATAGCATGTCACAAATCCAGCTGAATAAAATCCCTGAAGCCCGTTTAGTCTTTTCGCGTGTTGGAGCCGGCAGAACGTCATCAGGAAGCAACGGTGGATCTATCACAACCTATCTTGTAGAACCTAACGAACGCAAGGCCACACAACAAGAGATTAACGACAGAATAACAAAGATCTACAAAAACTATCCGGTTGGACGTATCTCTGTAAACCAGGAACAAACCATCTCAACATCTATGTTCTCAGGTGGAAATATGCCGGTTCAGGTTGTACTCCAGAACCTCGATTTCGATAAAATCCAAAAGGTGTTACCCCTGTTCCTGGATGAAGCCCGAAAAGATCCAACCTTTGCCAATGTAGATTCCGACCTGAAATTCAATCAACCCGAAATCAATCTTACAGTCGATAGATTAAAAGCAACCGACCTTGGTATCAACGAATCTGATGTATCGAACACCCTGCAATATGCCATGAGCGGACGCCGTTATGCCTATTTCTTACGTGGAGATAAACAATACTACGTCATCGGACAGGTAGCCCGCAAAGACAGAAGCAAGCCTGCCGACATCACCTCATTATATGTCAGAAGCAAGAGTGGCGAAATGGTTCAGCTCGATAATATTGTAAAGATGGAAGAGAACAGTACACCTCCAACCCTTTACCACTACAATCGTTACAAATCAGCTACCATCTCAGCTTCATTAGCTCCCGGAAAGACATTGGGCGAAGGTATTGCTGTAATGAATAATATATCCAAAAAGCTTCTCGATAGCACCTTCCAAACAGCATTATTAGGTGCATCACGCGACTTTTCAGAAAGCAGTTCAAACACCTCTTTTGCTTTAATTTTTGCATTGGTTTTGATCTACCTCATTCTGGCAGCCCAGTTCGAAAGCTTCCGCGATCCATTAATCATCATGCTTACCGTTCCATTAGCCATTGCAGGAGCCATGCTCTCGCTCTGGATCTTCGGGAAAACGCTGAATATCTTTTCAGAAATCGGAATGATCATGCTTATCGGTATCGTTACCAAGAATGGGATCTTGATTGTAGAGTTTGCTAACCAGAAAAGAAAAGCGGGTTTACAGAAAGCCGAAGCTGTATTCGAAGCAGCAGCAGCCCGTTTGCGTCCAATCTTAATGACATCATTGGCCACCATCTTTGGAGCAATGCCTATCGCATTAGCACTGGGAGCCGGAGCACAAAGTCGAGTTCCACTTGGTATCGTAATTGTTGGCGGTCTATTCTTTGCCCTCATTCTCACACTATTTGTGATCCCGGTAATGTATAAGATGATTTCGAGCAAGAAATTAACAAAGAACGTAGAAAACGCTACAACCGAAACTAAATAAACCCTATTAAACGGAAATCAATGAAGAAACTAATTTTAATCTTCCTGTTTATATCAGGTTTTCTTACCCTTCAGGCACAACAAGTTCTTTCGGTGCAGGATGCGATAAATATTGCCCTAAAAAACAGCTACGATATACAAGTTGCGGCCAATGATGCCTCAATCAACAAGACAAACAACACCCGTGGAAATGCAGGAATGCTGCCAACGGTTGCCCTCACTGGATCTGATAACCTCTCCGTCATTAATGGTCACCAGGAGACATCAGCCAAAGTAGAATCCAACAGTTCAAATGCCCGTACCAACACCCTCAATGCAGGCATTGCTTTAAACTGGACACTCTATGATGGAGGCAAGATGTTTGTCACCAAACAAAAACTGCAGGAGATCGAAAGCCTGGGCGAAATTCAATACAAGGATAAGGTGCTGCAGACCGTTTATAATGTAATTGTGGCTTACTATAATGTAGTGAAGCAAAAGCAACAACTGGCATCCATCAACGAAGTGAACAACTACAACATCGAACGTGTAAAGATCCTTCAAACCAGTTTCGATGCAGGTAACATTGCGAAGACCGTATTGCTCCAAGCCAAGATCGACCTAAACGTTAACCAGGAAAACGCCGTTAACCAAAAAGATGTGATTGCCGTAGCAAAAAAGAGCCTCAATCAGCTACTTTGCAGAGACATCACTACCGAGTTCGAAGTCACCGATCTGATCCAAACCGATTACATTCCGAACGTAGAAGAACTCAGACAAAAGCTCATTGCAAGCAATACCACCATCTTATCATTACAAAAGCAGGTAGATATTGCAAAGCTCACGCTCAAGGAGATGAATACGTTGCGAAATCCAAAGTTCAGCCTCACCACCGGATATAACTTCTCACGGAGTGATTACACTTCATACAGTCTGTTGAATAATCGCACGTTAGGTCCTCAGATTGGCGGCACCCTGTCTATTCCGCTCTACCAGGGCGGCAATGCAAACCGACAGATTCAGGTATCTACCATTCAGCTAAAGTCGAGCCAATACGGCCTTGAAAACGCAAAGCTAGCCGCTTATACGCAGTTAGCCAATGCCCTTACCGACTTTGATGCACAACGGAGTCTGTTAAAGATTGAGGTCGACAATAACGCCTTAGCCAAAGAAAATCTCGATATATCGATCCAACGATTGAGATTGGGACAGACTACCTCGCTCGAAATACGTCAGGCGCAAGAGAGTTATCAGGACTCATTTACCCGTCTGTTGAACTTTGAATACAATCTAAAAGTATCCGAAACCAAGTTGAAACAGTTGATTTCAGCGCTTTAATTTGCGGAACAACAATATCCTTTAAACCAAACAGCCGGTAGAATTGAATTTCTACCGGCTGTTTTATGTAAAAGTATTTTGATCGTTCTCTTATGTTCATTCAACGACTTGTCATTGATTATCTTCCTTCAATTCTCACTCCGGTCAGAATGACGTAGAACACTCAGAACAACGATAAACAGTTTTCTTCATCCGGAAGAACATAACAAGACACGTTGGATGAATTAGGATTTGACTGATCGGTTTTCAAATAGTTAACATGTTTGATTTCTATGCGCTTGAAATCCAAATCAATTATTTGATCAGATCCCCAATTAATTGATCCAATGGGTTAGCAGGATTTGTTTTTGTAAAAGCTGCAACGGCAATTACCAATTTTCATTTTTCTTTTGTTTCAAAAAGTGGGTCAGGTCATCAATCACATCTTGTGGCATCGCTTTTAGCACCGCATAGTTTTTTCCATTCGTTGCGGCAATCTGCTCCTTCTTTCCTTCAAGGAACTTCGGGATACTATTGCGTTTATAAAACGCTTCTAAACCACTAACCGTAGAACACTCCTTAAACGTTTCGATATCATGTGATTGATTTGTAATTGCATTCCTGTAATCGATATCTCTGAACTCATATTTAAAACGGCCCTCTTTAAATTCAAGTCGCAGTGTAAAGCTCATTTTCATCGTCACCCTAATCCCCTTGATCTCCACAGGTGCTCTACGCTCACCAACAACAATAAAGACCCGGTTTGACGAATCAGCCAGCTTCACCTCATCTTTCGACGATTGGAAGTTCAGCGCAAACCACTCGCGGGCAAAGTCAAAAAGCTTATTCGCCGTTTTACCTTCAACCGGCACCACACCTGTCAGTTCTTGACTATATCCCATCTGCAGGAAAAACAATCCTGCTACTAAAAGCAATATCTTCTTCATCAGTTATCAAATTTATTTTTACAAGATTAAACCAATACTGGTTATGCACATTACTAGTATTTAGTAATTTAATAGTGTGAAACAAAAACAGTCTGACATCATTTATGCACAGACCAAAACAAATATCGATATATTTATTGAGACCGTGAAATAATTTAACAAAAATTGGGCCCATAAAATTGCTAAAAAAGTAATGCTTATTCATTATTCAAAAAAGATAATTCCGAAAAATCTATTACCTGTCATTTTTACCTACCTTTGATTGGAGAGCTATTAAAGTTCATTTTAGAAATAGCAACAATTCCGAAATATTTACAGTGTATTAATAATTCGAAAAAATGAAAGTGGCTAAAATATTTGCAGTTACAGGAACACTCATCATGTTTTTTACACTTGTATATGGATTTATTGACGGTGATTTTTTCAAAGAAGGCAGCATCCTGTTTTCAATGGTATGGGGGAAAGTAAGCCTGATCGATGTCTATACAGGATTTTTCCTGTTCTCCGCCTGGGTGCTTTACCGAGAAGAGAGTTGGATGAAGGCAGTCCTGTGGATACTGTCAATTATGGTTTTAGGAAATTTTATCACCTGTTTATATGCCACGGTAGCTTTATACAAATCGAATAACGACTTTAAACAATTCTGGTTAGGAAAACATTTTTAGCTCCAACGATGAATACATTGCCTATTATTGAAATTGATGGTCGAAGGCTTTATTACACCTTTATTGCAGGTGCAAAAAATATTCTAGCTCATCAAAATTACCTCAACAAAATAAATGTTTTCCCGGTGAATGACGGAGATACTGGTAGCAATATGGCTACAACCATACAGCCGGTCATAGAATCCATTCATCCGCACAGATCCTATAAAATCACTGCTGATCTTATTGCCGAAACGATCATAGCAAATGCCCGTGGTAACTCCGGGATAATCTTTGCCCAGTTTTTATATGGTATAAGCAAAGAATCAGGAAACCACAGCAGTATAACCATCCCACAGTTTGCTGAAATCATTAGAAATTCAATTCCGTATATGTACGAGGCAGTAGCTAATCCTATTGAAGGTACTATGCTAACTGTAATCAGGGAATGGTCAGAATTTATTTATATCCATCGCGAAATCATTACAGATTTTAATCAATTGTTTATCCGTTCTCAGGATTGTCTGGTAAAATCTCTGGCTGCTACCAAAACTAAGTTACTAGTTCTTTCGAAGGCAAATGTTATAGATTCAGGGGCGAATGCTTTCGTTCTGTTTATCGAAGGAATAATTAACTTTATCCATTCAAATAACATCCGTAGCTTATTGCACTCAAAAACAGAAGCACTTATTTTACCTTCAAATAATGAACATATTCAGCAAGAGGTAAAATTCCGGTTTTGTACTGAAGGTATATTGAAAAATCTTGCTGTGGATCAAAAAATACTGTCACAGATTCTTCAAAAATATGGTGATTCAGTTGTTATTGGTGGTAACGAAAAAACCAAGCACATTCATGTCCACACCAACCATCCTGCTGATCTGTTTCAGCAGTTAAAGGATATCTGTCTGGTTACTTTTAACAAAGCCGACGACATGCTACGACAGAGTGATGCTATTTTTAAAAGAAAATTTAAAATTGCTTTAGTTACCGACTCAACCTGCGATCTACCTCAGGAGCTAATGGATCTTTACCAGGTAAACATGGTGCCGATCAATATAAATTTTGGTGAAAGCCATTATCTGGATAAAATCACTATTCAACCCAACCAGTTTTATTCGCTACTTGAGAAGCACAGCGATTCCCCGAAAACTTCCCAGATTAACGAAAAGGCGTTCGTTAATTTATACACTCAATTGTCTGCATACTACGATTCCATTATAGCTATTCATCTTACCGATAAATTCAGTGGGACTTTTTTTAACAGTCAAAAAGCTGCACGATCAGTTTATAATGAATCCAATAAGCCTATAACGGTTATTAATTCAAACAACCTTTCCGGTGCACTTGGCTTAATTATTCTGCGTGCTGCACAAGCGATAGAAGCCGGAAATTCACACGATGAAATAGTTACAATGGTTTTGACATGGGTGAAGAACACGTATATTTTTGTAAGTGTAAAAACCCTGAAATACATGGTTCGAGGAGGAAGAGTTTCGCAGTTTAAAGGTATTGTTGCTAAATTGCTGAATATAAACCCAATTGTATCGATGGACCAAAACGGAGCTTCATACGTATTTGGTAAAACGTATAGCCAGCAATCCAATATGGAAAAAGTGATGCAGCACCTCGGTTCAATTTGCGAGGGCAGGGAGATCTGGAATTACATCGTGCTTCATGCGCAAAACACTGCTGCTGCTGCATGGTACGCTAACAAAATGAAAGCCTATACAGGCAAAGAGCCTTTGGCTGTAGTAAATATTTCACCGGTAATCGGAGCAAATGCTGGAATTGGCTCAGCGGCGATTGCCTTAATGTTTAAATAAATCATTCTATTATGTCATTCCTTCACATTTACCTTATCGCCTTTGCAGCCATCATGTCAATGATGACCATCCTTTGGCTTATCAGCATCAAAATAAAAAACGTAAGCATTGTCGACCTTTTCTGGGGTTTTGGATTTGTAGTAGCCAGTTCGGTTTACTTTCTTTGTGCTGATGGATTGGAAACGCGTAAAATCCTTTTAATGACGATGGCTTGCATCTGGGGACTGCGTCTTTCCGTTTACCTGGCATGGCGTAATCTGGGCAAAGGTGAAGATTTCCGCTACCAGAAATTCAGGAAAGACTTTGGAGAAGACCGTTACTGGTGGTATAGTTTCTTTTCGGTGTTTCTGCTTCAGGGTACGTTGATGTGGCTAATTTCAGCACCCCTGCTGGGAGCACAATATTACGTTGGTAATGAACTTGGAATACTTGATTTTATTGGTGTTGCAATCTGGATGATTGGCTTTGTATTTGAAGCCGGAGGCGATATTCAACTGGCACGGTTTAAAGCAAATACATCAAACAAAGGCAAAGTTCTCGACACCGGCTTTTGGCATTATACCCGTCACCCCAATTATTTTGGTGATGCGGCAGTCTGGTTCGGGTATGGGCTGATCTGCCTTTCAGCCGGAAGTTATATTCCAATAGCAGGTTCAGTTTTAATGACTGCCTTAATCATCAAAGTATCAGGAATAGCCTTGCTCGAAAAAACATTGAAAGAAACAAAACCTGAATACAAGGAATATGTCAGAAAAACAAGTGCGTTTATCCCATGGTTTCCACGTAAATAAAAAAAGAGACAAAGTGATGGAGCAATTAGTGAATGTTGGATTTGGAATCTTTCAACACGAACCATTGAACCTCAAAACTATAATCATTTATCCAAACTCCTATGTTTATCCTTGAAAATATATGGCTTATCCTGTTCTTCGCCTGGGGATTACCTCTCACGTTTTACCGGAGTAAATTCCGTAAAATTGTTTACCAGACCGATAGCTGGACCATCAACATCAAACCTTATTTTTTTAAAGAATTGAAAGCACTTTTGGGAAATATGTATCCTGACAATATGAATTATCTTAAACTCAGGAATTTTTATCGTTTTT
Source organism: Bacteroidota bacterium (assembly GCA_013390605.1). Taxonomy (GTDB): domain Bacteria; phylum Bacteroidota; class Bacteroidia; order Bacteroidales; family Cfx3-03; genus Cfx3-03. Next base: position 2,677,575 of record JACAUB010000001.1, read on the forward strand.
ATCTCATCATTTACCTGCTCTTATTCACATCCTATTTAACCTTTAGTCAAAATAATAACATGAACGAAATCAAAATAGGGAGCACTATCCCCCAATTCGTACTTACAGATCAAAACGGCACTTTATTCAACATCAATTCTGTTCTGGGTAAAAAGAATCTAGTGATTTATTTTTACCCAAAAGACGATAGTCCCGGTTGCACAGCACAGGCTTGTTCGTTTCAGGATCAGTTCGAAGTTTTTAAGGAAGCCGATGCCGTAATTATTGGTATCAGTGGACAATCCGTCGAAAGCCATAAAGAATTTGCCTTAAAACACAGGCTTACATTTACCCTGCTTAGCGACAAAGGAAATAAAATCAGGAAGATATTTGGTGTACCTACCAATTTATTTGGGCTACTACCTGGACGCGTAACCTATATTGCCGATAAAACGGGCAAAGTAATCTACATTTTCAATTCGCAGATGCATGCCACAAAGCATGTTGATGAAGCGTTAAGGAACCTCAAACAATCAAAATAAACCGATCATGAAAGCAAATCAAATAGGAAAACTTATAGCCTCCCTTCTGTTGCCTCTTGCCATTGGTGGTATAGCCGGGATGTTTACCACCAAAGCAATCCCCGGATGGTATGCCACACTGAACCAACCATCGTTCAACCCTCCCAACTGGGTGTTCGCGCCGGTGTGGACAACACTGTATATAATCATGGGCATTTCCTTGTTCATGATCTGGAGACTTGATAAAAGCAAAGAACGCAATCAGGCCATAGTCATCTTTATGGTGCAATTGCTTTTTAATTTTTGCTGGAGTTTTTTCTTCTTCTATTTCAAAATGATAGGCGTAGCACTCGTTGATATAATAGTGCTATGGATAACGATTATATTTATGCTGGTTCGCTTTTACAAAATTAAACCGCTGGCGGCCTATATTAATATTCCTTATTTATTGTGGGTGACGTTTGCCACTGCACTCAATATGGCGTATTTTTTCCTGAACAGGAGTTGATGGGTTTTCTCAAAGTAAGCCACTTCAAAACTGGTTTTCAATTAATTTTATTTGTTAATTTGGATATTAATCTCCCAAAAAGTCTTCCACAATTTTTATATATGTCTCAGGTTCCTCGTACATAGGAGCGTGTCCTGAATATTGCATCTCTACAAAAGATGCATTCGGTATTAAGGAAGCACATTCCTTTCCCTCATTCGGGGGATTTAATCCATCATATTTTCCACTTATAACAAGTGTTTTTGCCAATACTCCCGGTAAATCATTTCTGAAATCAAAGTTGGCTAAAGCTTGGTTCGCAATCGCGAATTGTTCCGAGCTTAAATTAGTTTCAAAAATGTTAACATGTGACTTCATTGCTTCAGAGTCGTAGACCATATATTTAAGAAGAGCTAAAGTCATTTCATGCATATTCAATCCTTCCAATTCCTTCTCATATTCTTTCATCAATCTTCTGAAAGAAGAAGTTAAACCATTGGATTTTGGTACGGTTAGAATTAATTTCTCTATCCTTTCAGGAGCTGCAGTGGCAACTCCCTGTGATATGTAACTACCCATTGAAACACCAAGTAAAAATGTGGTTTGTATTTTATATAAATCCATAATTCCTAAAATATCATCCACATGATCTTGCAATGTGTAATTGTCAGGCTTATCTGACTTTCCGTGTCCCCGACAATCCAATGCAATGGTTTTAAAATGTTTAGATAGGGGTTCCATTATAATTTTCAATTGTGTATGATCCCCACCAACTCCGTGAACAAGAATTAAAGGATCTCCTTCACCTTGTACATTTACTTCTAAGTTTATTCCGTTAACTTTTATCAATCCCATAATTATTTTATTAAAGTCAAAACGCTAGCTTCTGACCAACGTCATCATTCATTGTTTTTATTCTGTTTCCCTTATTCATAAACCATTCAGTAGATTATAAGTTTATAACAACTTTTAATAACGCCTTTTATTTTCACGTTTACCTGAAAAATTAATCAATTTCTCGTGATAAGGGGGACTGTGCCCAATCTTTCCCGACTTTTTGAAGTTGTGCAATTCAAGGCACAAACGTTCAATTAAGCATAAATGATTATTCGAATTCCGAATGTTCTAATTTTGTGTCTCAGCCCCACTTGCATAAAACCGATGTTGAACTAAATCCCTCAGGGGATAGCTCTGTTCAACGGTACAAAAAATAGACATAAAACTGATTGTACGATCTTTACGACAGTAGTATTACTGAATACCAATCTCTATCGTGAAACTTAAATTAAGTTTCATGTTTTTTCACATAAAACACTCCACAATCCCCATCGTACCCTGGGCCGGTAAAGCGCTGCTATTTTCGTTATAGGTAAGTGGCGAAACCTCCAATCCCAACGCCACCAGCACCACCGTACCCGGCTGTTGCAAGGCCGGTTCTGCAAACGAAGCCTCCAGTGTAAAATCGACGGGTTCTACTCCACCCGGCAACCAGTCAGATAACGTTGTAGCCGTTAATAGCTCCAGATCTTTCACCGCAGGCGCATATTTCTGATCCGCTGCATTCCATACCAGATCGGCCAATTGCAAAGCCACCAGCGAAAACCGGAACGACATATACCTATTCGGCCAATGGATGTTCGAATAGGGACGAAGACCCTCTACCTTCAACGTCACCCGCTTCTTATCATCCGATAATGTAATCACTGGTCGCAAAGAGCAGACCCTTTCCAATGGCCGTTCTCTGTTAAATTTGATGGAGAAGAATCCATGAGGATACCGGTGCGATTCGATAGCACGATATCCCTTCGGATTCACATCATCCATATTCTGAATCTTTTTAGAGAGCGACATAATATCTGAGAAGTAATACCCACTATAGAGATGCGAGATGCTGGCCAGCGCCTTTCGAAGCAGTGAAGCCCACATGCCACAAGCCTTAAACTCATTCATGTTCTCACGAGTCCGGGCAAAAGCCGGATGGTTTTGAATCAGCTCTTTCGAAGCGCCTCCCTTGGTTGCTACCACATAACCTTTGATGCGTTTATCGTAATATGAACGGAGTCCACCCAGACTTCCGACAAATTGAACAGGACCTTTTAACCGTGCCATAATAATTGATTTTTAATGTTTTATATAATCCTAAAGTTACCATATTTAACAAAGCCAAGTCAAGGATTCGGGGGTGGCCAATTGAAGCCATTGGAAGCCAAGCGAAGCCATTTTCATTTATTTTTGGCGTTATAGGCGGAAAGGGCGTTTATCGCCTCTCCTTTTCCCGTTATTTCAGCAATAAATCGTACGAACAAGGTATTCCGAACAAGCAGTTACCGCCCTTTTGTAAGTCCGGTTTAAGCCTAATAATTTCATTTTTTTGATGCCCTTGATCGATTACGGTCCCACACACTAAAGCCAACCTACCGATATTCCAATTTCGGATCGGGTAATCTTCAACCCGACATCTATACAGAGCATAAAGCACATTGTTTCTATGTAGCTCAAGGGTATCTATCAGGTATTTTATTCATTCTATGATACCGATAAGATACCTTACATCCACCAACATTCAATCGGTCGGATGGGTTTGCTACCATCCAGATCTATTCAGCAACTGATCATCAAATCGTTGATGTTGACTTTGGGTTGAATCAAATTGCGTTTAGGATAACATACGATCTCCGCCACAGACATTGACTTTTGTTCCCAAAATAAACCATATTTCGACTTCCTGTTTTTGGTAAATCTGTAACTTTATTACCACACACATTAATATTCAAATATAGAACCCCTTGTCATCATTGGGATATAGCTATATTTTATTACTGGATTTATCACAATATAATGGTTAATAACTTCTTTAAAATCAAATTGCATTTACTAGATATAATTAATAACTTCAAAAGGTCAATTCACTATATCTATTAAAACTATATGATGAAAAAGAAACCAGTCACCACAGCTCTAAATTCACAAAACGGATTAGAAAACCCTGCATTTATTTTCACTAATCTTGAAGCAACACTGCAATATCTTCTGGAGGTACTAAAAGGTCCTCTCAATTATTATGAAACCCTCCAAAAAGGGATCGAAGCATTTCCCAGCCTGAGAACCCAAGACCGCATCAATCTCCTAAATGAATTACTTTTTGCAACCGCTCAATACAACACACTTTCGGTTCATAATTTTCATGATATCATCAATGTTCAGCTAGAAAAAGAGAAAAGCATACTTGCCCATGAAATAAGAACCGGAAAAATGGTTGTAGCAACTGAAGAAAACAGTAACATATGCACCTTATCGCCCCCTGAACTGATTGTTTTTGATGGAACCATCACCGAATTGGGCAATTTCATAGGTGCTACAGTTGCAACAAAATTGAATAAGCAAAATCACTTAATGTTTCATATTGAACAAGATGCGCTGGCCTTAATCGTTCAAAAAACATTTGTCACCATCCGTGGCGAAAGTTTAAATTTAAATTCTTTATTACGATATATTTCTCAAGGTTGGAATAACCCCGAAATTGCATTGAATAATAGCTAAAAAGAGGTGTTTTAACCTTTTTATGCGGACAATATATTTTCCACTGTAAAATCAGTATTTCTACTATCTGATTATCAAATATTTAACAGACAAGATATATTGTTTTTCGATACCTAGGAAAATATAATTCCGTCACTTTATTTTGTAAAATCAATGCAGATGTGATGGAAGATATACTACTCTCAAAGCAACAATATGAGGCATTACTCAGCCGGTTGGAAAAGATTAACAACCGGCTGATAACGCTGAACCCAGCCGCACAAGAGAAGCCGGGATATCTCTGTAAAGATGAGATGCAGAAGTTGCTGCTCATTTCGAGTCGTACAGCACAACGGTGGCGTTCAATGGGTCGTCTGCCCTATACCAAAATCGGTCAAAAGATTTACTATAAGGTGGACGATCTACTCGAACGCATCAAGATCCGTTCAACCCCACCCAATACACCCGAACAACCTCCCCCATTTGAGTTTTATTGCGAAGATCAGGTAGTAGAGATCAAATGTAAAGAGTGTCCGCTCTTTATTTTGTTTAACTCGTAGCCTTTGGCTTCCACACGGGTCAGCCACAGCAAGTTAATTCATTAAACATCAATTAATTAAAAACACACCCTGACAGGGTTAAGCTACTGCTTTGTCTTTTTATTTTCAACATAACCCACAAATACATTCATCTCATAAACCAAATATCATGATTAACATCAGCGTAATCGCTAATTTCAAACAGATCAAAGAGAACATCACCTTCGAAGAGATGCTCACCCGTATTAAGAACGGTTATTACAGCAACGTCATCCATCCCCTGCGCGTAAAATACAAAGAGGGCGACATCAAAGGTGCCGATGCCGACAAACGTAAGCTCGAAGCTTTTACCCCCGCAGGCATCTTTATAGATATCCGTAATGCCGAACACCACGCCGAATACTCGCACCTCCAGGTACTCGATTTCGATAAGCTGTCATACGATGAGTTGACGACTGTAAAAGCGATCGTCACCCGGTGCGAATATACCTATGCCTGCTTCGTTAGTCCATCAGGAAGAGGACTCAAAGTGTTCGTTGCTGTTAACACCGGTCCGCAAGAACACCGGCAGGCTTTTCTGGCTGTGCAGAAATACTATCAAACACTCACCGGTGTTGTAATCGACGCCTCCGGAAAAGACATTGCCCGTCTCTGTTTTGTGAGCTACGACGATCAGCTCTACTACAACTCCACGGCTACCATCTTCAACATCGACGGTTATCAGGAAGAACTTAAACCGGAAACCGTTCCCCAGCCACCTTTGGTCAACGAAAAGAGGGCGAATACGATGACAACCGGTGAAGGTTTGCCCGACACATCGCCCAAACCCAATCCGAGCGCGAAGACCGACAGTGTCAATGTAATCTATAAGAATTGCGTTAACAGGATTGAGCGCGACTTAATCTACATTGAGGGATCACGCAACGAATATGTCTTTAATCTCGCGTTGCAGATGCGTAAGGCCGGACTGGCTGAAGGAACCACTACTAATTTGCTGTTAAGTGATTATAATTACGATGAAAAAGAGGTGCGCCGTTGTGTCAAAAGTGCGTTTAGTTACAACTGGACCGATGAAGAAAAGCGGAAGAACCTACCACCTGCCGGGCTAAAAAGTGCGCCAGCACCCGACGATGGTCATCAGTTAAAGCCAAAAGGGAAAGGGAATAAAACAGACCCCGAAGATCCAGATTCTATTCCCAATCCGAAAGGCAGATCCAAAAACAAAATGCCATATGATCTTTGCGCAGTAGAAGCGCTACTCAAGTCAAATTACGAAACCCGTTATAATGTTGTAACCGGTGTTGTTGAGTGGCGAAAGGCAAATTCGATAGATCAATTTGAAAGGTTACGCGACTATCATGAGAACTCGATGTACCGGATGCTTCATCATGCCGGAGAAGAGATTCCGCTCAACACACTGCACGCTATCATCACCAGCAATTTCAGTCCAAACTTTAATCCCTTTCTCGACTATTTCAAGAAGCTGAAAAAGTGGGATGGCGTAACTGATTATATCGCGCAACTCAGTAGCACCGTAAAAACGCAAGATGATAGTTATTGGGCTTTCTGTTTCAAGAAATGGTTTGTGGCTTATACGGCAAGTATGATCTTCGAAAAGGTGATCAACCATACCGTTATCGTGTTCGTCGGGGTACAAGGCGTGGGAAAGACCAGCTGGATGAAACAGTTGGTTCCGGAGGCGCTGAAAAACTATCTGGGGACTGCCGCCCTGCAGACCGACAGCAAGGACACGGCCATCCAATTGACAGAATGCTGTTTAATTATTCTCGATGAGCTGGAGAACCTCAACAGAAAGGACCTAGCGTCGTTTAAAGAGTTGATTACACGACCCGAGATCCGGATCCGGCGACCGTATGGCCGTAATACCGAGAACTTGCCACATCGTGGTTCGTTTTTCGCTTCAGTGAATCATGAACAAGTGTTAACAGATACCTCCGGCTCCCGACGTTACCTATGTTCAAAAATAGTCGACATCGATTATCAGCACAATGTAGATATAAATGCAGCGCTGGCGCAAGCCTATTCACTGTATAAAAGCGGGTTTAAATTTTGGTTCGATCAGTCCGAAATAAAGGAATTAACGAACAAAAACGAGGATTATATGTCGAAAACGGTTGAAGAAGAGCTTATCGAGACATGGGTTCGTCCGGTAACCCGATCGGAGTGGGAAAGTCGCAATCAGTTTATGAATGCAAATAATATTCAGCTACTTACCACAACAGAGATAGCCGGTAAACTGATGGAGAAGGTCAAATTTAACCTGTTGGATAGCACCATCGTTAAGATAGGAAAGATCCTCAAAAAACAGGGTTTTGAGCGCATCCGGAAGGGAAATAACTACTCATACATGTTGCGTTTTATGGACCAGGCTGTTGTGGATAAAAACAAACGCACCCTCGAAAATCTGGAGACAGACAAAGAGAATACATCTTCTAACGATCAGGTAATCAGATTTGAAGAAGATCTGTTCAGTGCTAACGAAGAAGACGACTCTCCTTTTTAAACAGCTGTAGTCACGTAGGGACGTAGGCTTCGTAAGGTCATTTTCAGTATACTATATATAATGTGTATAATATATATAATATAAAACTCAAAAAATGTTACCAGCTTTCAGCCCTACAAAGCCTACATCTCTACGCTAAATCAGAATCCGGTTCATTGAAATATTGGTCTTAAAATAAGCACGAAGGCAGTTGCTGCGATAGTTGCTGCTTTTATAAAAACAGTGTCGACAACGTCGATGATAGAGCAAAATCGAATTCACTTTATTAAACGTCAGGCATGCCCCATTCCGGGAACAATTCCCAGTACTTTGCCGTGTCAAAATTCACTTTATCAAGTGTCGGGGATCCCACCCACGAACGTCGGCTAGGGATTTAGAATTTGAACCCATCACTCTTCAGGTTATTTCTAACGAAGTGAGATATCTCCTAATCCACCCACCTCGTTATCTCTTGCTTCGATCGAAAATTAACTGGTTCGTATCTCTTGAAGAAGAATATGTATTCAATTGAGATTTAAATAAAACAACTTGCAGCAGAGCTGACGAGGGATTACCTGAAAAATGGTTTCCTTTCGAAGCAAAGCTTCGAGAAATTTAACCCAAACGAGATTAACGTTCTTTATAACGTAGCTCTCCGAATAAAAAGAGGTTGTTTCAGACTTTTGCGACAGCCTCCTTTTGATCACTTAAATCCGAACAACATGGCTTGTGCAGATTTTGCAAACTGCATCTTTTCATCTGTAAATAATCTGTTTTTATAGGTCGAATGGAACTCGCATATAAAAATTACTACAGTGTTTGTGTTTGTAAAACAGACTCGTTTTATCAACACCAATTAACCTTAAGCTGTCATTGTTCCACTTATTCCGGCCAAACGTCCCAACTATTTTCAGCAACACAGATTAACCTTAAACCCAACCATCATGAAAAATCCATTTCTTTCTTTCGTATTATCCATCGCCCACCAGGAGTTGGGCGTAACAGAAGACCCCGAAGGCAGCAACAGCGGTCCCCGCGTAAACGAATATCTAAAAAGCATTCACAAAGGCCCGGGCTATCCCTGGTGCGCAGCCTTCGTCTACTGGTGCTTCGAACAAGCTAGTGCGCGTCTTAACCGGTTGAATCCCCTCGTCCGTACCGGTGGATGCCTTGATCACTGGCGAAAAACCAAAGGCACCCGAATCTTTTTGGCCACTGCCATCAACAATCCCTCACTCATCGAACCCGGTAGCATCTTCATCATCAACCTTGGCAAAGGCAAAGGCCACACCGGAATCGTAGTTTCTGTTGAAGACGATATCATCCATACCATCGAAGGGAACACCAACACCTCGCATTCTGCAAATGGCATCGGGGTGTTTGCTTTGGAAAGGAAGATTGAGGGTGTTACGGCGGGGTTTATTAAATATGGGTAATCATTCCTTTCAAAATACGAATATCAATTCAAAAAACGGATCAGACGGAAAAGTTTTTTGGGGGGAGAGAAATTAAGCATAAATATTTTTTAATCGATAAAGGAAGAAACTAACATTTCCTACACCTCTAAAGGAAGCTCTGAAAGCTTTTATTTTAGCATTAAATGACTCTGTGGAAGCATTTGTGCTTCTGTGATCGAAATAATTAAGGATGTTAAGGTAATGGGCTTCTATGGATTTGGCTACGATCTTAAATGAATCGAACCCTGCTTTTTCTACCTTATTATACCATTGAGCCAATCTTGTAAAAGCCATACCTTTAATCTTACTGGATTGATAAATATTTCCCAACTGTAGTGACAAATGATAAGTCTTTTCCAATAACGGGTATTTCTCAAACAATATTTCGCATCTACACTACTGCGATTGAGTCCATTTTGATTGAGGTTTAAATAATACAACTTATGTAAAGCTTTACATAAGTTGTATTATTTAAACAGTTAAAACAGAATTTCCCGCTCAAATACTTTCTAGGGGACAATGAAAATGTAATAAAAATTCAAATCTATTGTGCCTTGATCACCAATTTGCTCATGACAGTCATTCAAAAAAACTTAAAAGAAGTTGGGCGTTCTCAAATCTTGTCAGTTTTTGCAAAATACACTTGTTCAATTACATTCATCTGTTCAACTTTCTTGAAAATCCAGACAGAGACTGGCTGAAAACAATAAGAATCGAAGAACAATTACTCCTGTTCTAAAGTGGCTTACTTTTTAAAAAATGAAAATTTTGAGAAAACACTTATTCTAATTCAAGTAGTTACAGATACAGAAGTGGTTTTTGTGTTTTTACCGGACAACAATGAAAAAAAATTAAGAAATTAGCTAATAAAATTGAAGCTTATTGTAATGTTTGACAAAATTTGCAGTCTTATGTATATGCAAATTCTAAAACATTAGTATAATGAAAAGAATCAAATATCAATCTGTATTATTATGTCTATTGGTAATGTGCGGGCTAAACTTGTCTGCACAAATGGTTGGTCAACAATTGGACAGCCTTTTTAATGAGTTGGATCGTCAACATATACTTAACGGTAATGTGTTGATTGCAGAAAAAGGAAAAATAATCTTTCTGAGATCTTTGGGCTATGCCGATTTAGAACAGCAAAAGCAAAATACCGACCATTCCCGTTTCCAGATTGGTTCAGTTTCCAAGACTTTTACTGCTGTGGCAATATTTCAGTTGGAAGAACACGGTAAATTGAAGCTGGAGGACCATCTGGTTTCTTATTTTCCAGACTTCCCCTATCCGGATGTAACCATTTATGAGTTATTGGCGCACACCTCTGGTATTCCAGACAAAGAGGAACTTTTCTTTCCAATCATCGAACGTGATCCTGACTGCGTTTTCACCAACAAGGATATCATTCCTGCAATGAAAGCATTGAACAAGCCGGTTGCTTTTACGCCGGGTAGTCAATGGCGCTACTGCAATATGGATTATGCACTGCTAGCATTACTGGTAGAAAAGATCAGTCGGATATCTTTCGGTGATTATCTGAAACAGCACATTTTCTCCCCTGCAGGAATGGAGTACAGCTATTTACTTCCTTCCATGAAAATGTCACCAGAAGAAGTCAAAGGTTATTTGATTCGTGCGCATTATTTGGGTGATATGGAACCCATTGATCGTAGCAAGAAAGTACATCCATGGAGCTACAACATGCGAGGGTTTGTGGGATGCACCAACATTGTCAGCACCACGCATGATCTGCTCAATTTCGATGTCGCTTTGACCCAAAATAAGTTGCTGAAAGCTACAACCCTTTCAAAAATGCAAAATCCGTCGAAACTGTCAAATGGCAGGACTACGGTAGCAGACGGCGAATTTGGTAAGGCTGCATATGGGCTGGGCTGGTTTGTACAGGAAGATAGCAGCAAGGGTAAAATAGTGATGCATACCGGAAGGGAACCAGGCTTTTTCAGTTTTTTTCTGCGTGATCTCAGCCATCAAAGAACCATTATTATATTGGATAACATGGAAAGTTCAGGTTTTGGAAGAGCTTGCAAAGAAAGTTTTAATATATTTAGCCGAACAAATTATTTTCCGGAAATGAAGCACAAGGAATCCCTCTTTTTGGCATATGCAAAAAAACTACATTCAGAAGGCCCTGATGAAGCAATTACGCTATTTAACGTCCTGAAGAGTGACACTGCACATTATTTTGCGGATGAGCGGGAACTTAATGAACTAGGACTGGAGTTGCTGAATGACAGGCATTACAACTCTGCGTTGGAGGCATTGAAGTTGTGTACAATTCTGTTCCCGGAAAGCTGGAATACTTATGACAGCTACGGCAAAGCATTATTGCAAAATGGTAAAAAGCCAGAAGCCATCCTGATGTATAACAAGTCTGTGGAGATGAACCCACAGAATGAATCGGGGAAAAAGATATTAAAACAATTGCTGCTAAAATAGCTGTGCCAAAATTTGATATGGGAAAGTAATGCACCATAACATTTAAGCGTTGCTGCCATGAGCACTCAACCATCGAATACAGGCAAACAAGAATCCCCTGTAAATTAAGTATAATAATATCACTATCTAATTATGAGACACACATTATTGTTCATCTTCTTATTGTTACTAGCTATTAGCATTTTAAGCTTTCAGGTTTGAAAATTTCTTCCATTTTGAGAGAGATAATATCGATCAAAACCTTCATTTTCAGCTTGACACAGACTGCAACTGGAAATGCATTTGTGGACAAGTGAGCGGAGAATCTGGTTGAGAAAGTTTTGCAGTTTGACAGGAAATTTATTGACCGACAACATTTGTGAGTAATTTACAAACATAAAAATGTACAAATGTTTCAAGTGACCGAAAACCGAACCGCTAACATCAGCTACCCGCAAGCCGGATTTCAGTGCTTCGTTGAAAGGAAATTAGTATTTTGAAAGGTAGCTCTTCGTAGGCAGTTTATCAGGTAACTCCCATCCTGGTGTAGCTTCTTACGTTACAGGCAATGCTAAGTGACAAATCAACAAAAAATACAATGAAGAAGTTTATATAATTGGTTTTTATATTCCTACAAACAAATATTGCCATTTTCGCTCAGACCAAAAATGATAATATAGATACACTTATTCAATCCTATGTTAGCCTAAATAAATTTAGTGGTAATGTTCTTATTGCCAAAGAGGGAAAAGTCATTTTTGAAAAGAGTTATGGGTTTGCTGACAGAGATTTTGATATTCCAAACTCCCAAAACACCAAGTTTCGTATTACTTCATTGGCTAAGCAATTCACTGCTGTGTTGATTCTACAACTAGCGAATCAGGTAAACTCAACTTAAATAACGGTATATAGCTCGCCCTGAGACAGTGCTGTTTCATCTAAATTCAAAGATGGGCAATGCTTTCTGGAAAGAGGATCCAATCTTCAGCATGCTTTAATTGATCCCAGATGTGGAAATCACTGAGATGGTCCCTGTATTGCTCTTCTAATAGTTTACCATTTATACCAAAGTAATCTCCAATACTTTTACAACTTACCGATCTGGAATTGAGATATAACTTTTAAAAAAAATGCAAATTCCTTTGTCATTCGTGTCCCTTTTGTGGTTTTCTTCGCTGTAGTTCTCCATAATTGTGCAAAGAAAATACTTTATTCATTTCCCCCCAACTTTTCAGACTGATCCATAAAAAACGGCACCAGTAAAATCTTGTGCAGAAGTAGAAACGGGAAACAATCCCGTTTCTACTATTCGATTTATGTTTACATATGTGATAAATCTGTAAAAAAGTCAAATAACTTACCACTTGTAATCCTTATGTTTTTGCAGAAAGGGAGTGTCTGGATTAAAGCTGGTTTATTTCAATTTCCAGATTCTTTTTCCACATGGAGAATGAGAAATATTAGAACCTATAAATTCTATTGAAACGCAAGAAATTGGCCCCTTTTAATTCATTTGATGCAAACGAAAAAGTGACTTCCTTTTTTATTCGTTGTTCTACTTTTGCTAAATATTGAGGTTTAAAAGAAGTGTTTTTACTAACTAAAAAACCTAACTCCAGAACTTTTCCAGAGTCATTGATGTAGAAAGTAATAATAATACGATCTTTAGCATGATTCATTTTTAAGATATCTTCCTTAGTCATAATCTCCTGAAAAATAGAGACTATAGTTTTATCAACCAATTCATTACCTATTATTGAGGAAAAGCCGGCCTCTGGATTCTTTGGTATTATCATTTTTGCATTGGTTAACTTGTTTTTTACATTTTCTAATATGTATGTGTTTGTGCGTGGCGATAATGAAATGCATTTATAGATTTCCTTATCTGAAGCGATTTTGTTTCTTCCGAAATTGTTTTGAGCGTTAATAGATATATTAACACAAAATACTAATATTATTGATGCGATTAATGTTTTCATGATTTTAACTATCTATTCCCATTTTTCTGTAAATAAACCAGTAATTATCTTAACTTGGCCTTATATATCTTATAGAAAAAAATCTACCCTTATATCTTTAATCCCAATTTTGAGAAAAAGTAATACCATTTTTATACTTTTTTCTCTCCCGTCTGGGTAAAGGCTGGATTATTTAAGATGACCTCTTTCGTGGCCACTTCATTTGTTTGCCCCATTAAAAGCACAGTCATTCATTATTTTTGCTTTAACCAACCGGTATTGATAGTTTCATTATGCTATTGAAATGAGAATAACTGCTCACGCACTTCCCGGTGCCAGTTATTTTCCAATTCAATAGCACATCATTATCATACCTGAAATTTGCCATTTCCTTTTTTATAAAAATTTATGTCATCCAATGACTAAATAGGGATAAACAGAATAGAGCAAAATACAATATGCACTCTTTTAGTGCTATTTTTGTTAAAATACGCACTAAAAGAGTGCATATTGATTTTTTTTGCAAAAATAAATTGCAATGGATAAGTTATTTGAACAGTTTCAGAAACTTCTAAGAGAGTAGTCTGAGCGGAAAGATGCCCACCGAGAACACCGGCACTTGACGGGTACTGATGTGTGTACCCTACATAAGTAGCAGCTCACACTTGTTGTAAGCTGTAGAAAAAGTTAAAAAATAAACTAGTGATATCCAGGTTTATCGTCCTTCTCTGAAAACGATATGATCCGGTAAATAATCCTGATATAAGAACTCCGCTAGTTGTTGTACAAATTTATGCAAAGTTTTTTTTTTAAATATACCAAGCGAAGTTGATCACTTCACTTGGTATATTTATATTCAATCCTCAAATTTGATATTTAAATTAGGCTTTGTAAGCGACCAGTGGGATTGAATAATTTTCCAGGCACCATCGCTTTCGAGGCGGTACACTTCGGTACAGTTCCATTTATGAACAGATGTGCCAACATAAGAACTTAAATTGAAGGTCAATACGGCCATGTTCTGAACGGACTGTACGAGTAGATTGGCCATTTCGTATTTATCGGCATGGACTTTGCCTCGAATGCTTTCGTACAGGGTGGTAAGTTTATCGAGACCATCCAGACGCTGCTCAATAAACGGGTCGAAATACACAACGTCTTTTGCCGAAATGTTGAGATACCCACTGGGGTTGCCGTTGTTCCATTGTTCCAAAGCTGCTTTCTCTAAAGCAATAATTTTTGCGGAGAGCTCTGCATTACCTTGAGCGAAAGATGTAATTGATGTCATAATTAAGGATAGTGTTAAAATTAGCTTATTCATTGTACAAAGATTTAATGGCTATTTGCTTATATAATCCGGTTCTCAATATTGTAACTATACAAAAATAGATAGCCATCAGCAATTATACCGAATACAAAACAAGGAAGAAATGTCACTTTTTGTGGATTTTATTTTTTCCTGAACCGGAGCGGGGTTTGGTTGGTATTGTTGCGAAATGCCCTTACGAAATATGATGTGCTTTCGTAATTGAGGTGTGTTGCAATTTCGTCGACAGATAATTCGGTATAACTGAGCAAGCGTTTGGCTTCGAGCATTGTGCGGTTAAGGATATGCTGTTTTGCACTTATCCCGGTGTGTTCTTTTACAAGGTCGTTTAAATGTCCAGGCGTTATGTTTAACTGTTGGGCATAGAAATCGACGGAACGATTGTGCTGATAATTAGTATTTACCAAACGGACAAACTTTTGAATATACCTGTTTGTCTGGCTAACGTGCGATGCCGGATATTGCGATGTGTACATCCGGTTTAACAGCATGAGAATCTGATACAATAAAGCTCTCAGAATATGTTTGTCTTTGATTTGGTACCGGCAAATTTCGTCTTTTATGTTTTGCATCAATGGCTCCAGTTGACAGTATTCTGCAGGTGTCAGAACGATTGACGATTGGACTTCATAACAACTGAAATACGACAGGTTTTGTACGAATTGTGCATCACTGAAAAACGTACATAAAAACTCTTCTTCAAATATTAATACATAACCACGGGGCATTGCATTGAAAATCCACTGACGTACCTGCCCTGGCGAAGAAAAGAAAACCCGGCCTTTTTCGATAGGTTCGCTTTGCCGGTCGATGTTAAAGGTACCGTGTCCGTCAGAGATTAAGGTAATATCGTAATATGTTAAGCTATGAGTGGGGTTTTCTGCAATATACGATTGCAAATCTTCCAACTGGATAAGGTCGATCAGTAACTCATCGCCATACTTGGTCTTGTGAAAGTTATATTGCTTAATCATATTCTTTGATTACTACAACATACAAAGTTCGATATTTTATTTTACAAGCTTAATCCTTGTGGAGTTAAAGTTGTAGGCACTAATGTTACTTATCGTCAACAGGTATTTATTTCCGTCTAAGTAATGTCTATAAACGGGAAATCGGGCACGTAATGAAAACAACCTTTACTTTGTGTGAGTTCTGTATGCTACTCCCCCATTCTTTAGACCACTAAATGGATTTTCTCAATTTATTTTCTAAAATTAATAATAATATTTGATGTTATAGTGTTAATAATGGGGAAATGGATAGTAGAAGAGGAACAGCAAGGCGAAAGTAGGTCTGAAAACCTTATCAACAAAAGGTCAAATAATTGAAAAGCCAAAAGATGCTATAAAAGACCCGTATGTATTAGCTAAATTAATCAACATGGAAATTAAAATAAATTTGTATATTTGAATAGAAGAAACAATATAACAGTAATTGTTCAGAAGATAAGAATCATTGATAATGAACTAACTGATATTTTTTTTGATGCAAAAAAGTAGAATATTAACAGGAATGCCATGAAAAAAATAGTACTATTTACTCTCTTTTCACTCTTTTTAATTTCATGTAAGAAGGAACATAATATTCCGGCAAATCAAGTTCCCGATTGGTTGAAATCGGATATTAGTAAACAGGAACAACTAATAAAAGATTCCCCAAAACTGATGAATGCTTATGGTGCCTGGTTGCGTTACGAATGGAAAAATGAATACTATTTTGAATACCATAATGATTTGAGTTCGTCTTCACCATTAGCAATCTCAATGAAAGGCGATACGCTCCGTATATGGGCAAACGATATTAACACAGATTACTCCAAAGAAAAATGTTGCAAGGTCTACGTTTGGAAAGCACCTAAAGCCAGAGATTATTAATTTTAATAAAGACAAACTGGTTGAATTCCCTGATATCTATTTAAATAGTCCGGCTGGCTCGTTACCAAATTTATCGGCAAGCTCCTGAGATGCTTTCACTCATTTTGTCTGCAAATGAGTAGTCTGTTTGGAAGTAGTGTAAGTCATGGCAAAAATCTGGAGAATGTTTCGATAGTGGTTCAGCTATAGTGTTGCCAGTATTTCCATTGCACTCTTTTCTTTGTTTGATATTGTTTTCAATATTTCTGATGCTCGTTGAATGTACTTAATATCCTTTGTTTTACCTGTTTTTTCAAACAGTTCGGAAACAGATGACCAGAGCGTTGCTATTTCTGCAAATGCTTCGTGTCCTGCTTTTAGCTTGTCGAGTTTGAGTAAGTCATAACTTTCTTTTAAGAAATCACGATACAGATTTCTGAATAAAGCCCCGCCTGTTCCGGCTTTTTCCATGAGCATGGCAGTTGTAGTAAAGTCGTTTTCAATGTCTTTACTCGTCTTAAACCACTTGATTATTTCAGCGCTTGTTTTAAAAATTCCTTTGTAGCCAATATTCGTTATGGGTGGGTTGATATATTCGGTTGCATTATTTCGGATTGCAGTCAATATTGCATTTCCCAAATCGAATTTTTTATCGGTCTTCCGTAATGTGTAACACAAGTTTCTGGAAGACATTGGTCCTTTTTCAGCTCTCGCTAACGCCAGACTTTTTAAACTGGTTTTCACCCATCCACCTTGTTGTTTTGTGTCTACTAAAAATGCATTTTCAGTGTCGTAACCATAAAGTGCGACGTAATGTCCTGCAAAATGAAATGGTTGTGAGAAATATTCCAAATGGAAACAGTCAAGTTTTAAACCTACGGCTTGTCCGTTGTCAATAAGTGCTTTGACACTATCCCAAGCCTTTTCCGTTGATGAAGTTTCTTTAACCGTCAGTTCAAGGTTTAAATTTCGTGCAATATTTTCAGTTAAAGCATCGGGCTTTATGCGTCCACCAATGAAAGGAAAATTCATAGATTTCATATTCCAAAAGATGAAACCCAGTCCTTCACCTAAACCAAAAAGCATAGGCTCAGAGAGGTAAATATCGAGCTGTTGCAATAAAGTTCCGGTTGCGGTTGTTTCGCAATGTTGTCCATCAAATGGTTTGATATTTTCCACGTCTTCTTTTTTAAATTAATAATATTGCAAAGAAACAATGCCTGACTGACAACCCTATGTCAGGGGTTGGTTTTAATTTATTCTACCAAAACACCGATCATGTTCCAAAAAACGGGTTCTGCTAAAATCTTGATACCGTATTCGTGTGCTTTCTGCGATTTACTTGATAATGAATAGGGATCGGCAACGACTAAATAGTCCAGATCTTTAACGACGCCATTTTTAATGACCATCCCTCTTTCCATTGCGAGTTGTTGTGCTTTAGGTCGATCAACTAAACATCCATTTAGTTTTGAATTTAATTGCCCTGTAAAACAAACAGATTTGTTTTTATAATCTTGTTTGTCTGCCGGACTAAGGTTTTCATGTATTGAAACTTTTTCATACTTGACTATTTTTTCAAGCACATCGGTGGAGATAGAAAGTAGCTCGCATACTTTCTCTAAATCAGCTGTTTCACTTTGGGTTAAAATATTATCTAATAAATAGATTCTGACTAATTTCCGGACGTATTCCTGATGAATCTCTATGGCTTGAGATTGTGAGATTTTATATTCGGCTGATAAATCGGCTAAGGTTTCTAATTCTTCTTGTGTGATTAAACGGTCGGCCAGAATATCATCCAGTATATTCAAATATTGCTGAATGGGTATTTCGTCACTTTGAATAGTTGATAACCGATTTAGAAAAGCATTAAATTGATTGGACTCACGTTTAGAAACCGCTATTGCATTTTCGCGTCGGAAACTATGATTCGAGATCGGGCAATCTACATTTAATCGAAGGGGATTAATGAAGTTGCAGAACTTATCAATGCCATATTTCTCAATAAATAGATCTCTTAAAATTGTGAAGAGTTGTACGGTTGCCTGACAATCTCCGATTGCGGTATGTGAATTTTTATTCTCAATATTGAAATAGTTGCATAAAGTTTCAAGTTTGCGCATGGGCAAATCGGGTTCTATAATCTTTGAAAGATTCAATGTGCAAACACCATAGATCTCATCCTGAATTTTGAAGTGCCGTTTTACTTCATGATTTATAAAACTTAAATCGAATTGAATATTATGTCCGACGATCGTTTTGTTGTTCAGATGATGTATGATATCGCCGATCACCATATCAATGGTAGGTGCGTTTTGAAGCATTTCGGCTGTTATGCCATGGATACTTGTTGCACTAACTTCTCTGCGTGGATTTATTAATGTTTCAAATCTATCTATTTCATTACCATTACAATCTATTGAAATTATAGCAATTTCAACAATCTTATCGCCATTCTTTGGTGAGAATCCAGTTGTTTCAAGATCAAGAATTGCGAAAAAATTATCGTTTAGTGAATTTTCAAGATTTCGAAAAGTAATCGAGTTCATTGTTTGAATATTTAACTTCTTAGTTTTTGTAATTGGCAAAATTAGCTATGCTTTATAATATAATTGCTACATTTTTCTATTGCCCGAACAGTAATAAATAGAATTAGGCAGCTACGAAAAATTGATGGTAAAGTTCAATTCTTATTTTTCAAAAAGCAAATAAAAATACATTTATTGTATGAACCATCTCATATTCAAGAAGAGTACTTATATTTTGACTCATGGTTAGATTTATAAAATAAAAAGTAAAAATTAAAGGATTGATAAATTGAATAAATATGTAGTTATTTAATAACTTTACAGTTAACAAGTTTAACAGATAAGCCCCTAATTTTAAATAAGAAAACGCTTAACTTTTATAGCAATTCAAAATATAAAGTTGTCAAATATTTAATAAGCAAAAACCATGGACACTAGTAAAAATGCTACTGACCCAACTCAACAGAAAACGTTGAGACTATGGCCTGGTGTGGTCATCGTGATATTACAATGGTTCGCCAGATTTGGTATTCCGGCTTTTTTTCCCGAAGATATTGCGATCGGGATGTTTGGAGGGCTCCTGGGTGGGTTAGCGATTATTGTATGGTGGGCTTTCTTTAGCAGGGCTCCCCGATTGGAACGTTGGACTGCTTTTGTTCTGATGATCATAGCGTTGTTAGCAACATCACAAATCATCGATAAGTCGATTAAAACTGCGATGATGGGATTGATGTTCACGGTATATTCAATACCGGTACTAAGTCTTGCTTTTGTTCTGTGGGCTGTGATCTGTCGTAATCTGACAGGCAGATCACGTATTGTTACGATGGCCGTAACAATAGTGCTTGCATCAGGATGCTGGGCATTTATTCGTACGGATGGAATGGATGCTGAAGGACATCATGATTTTGCATGGAGGTGGGCAAAGTCTTCAGAGGATCGCTTACTTGCCAAAACCGATGATAAATTAATTGCACTGCCATTGGATTCGGCTGCATTGAAAACCGAAGCTGAATGGTCTGGTTTTCGGGGAGGTAACCGGGATGGGATTATCCACGGCGTTAAGATCAAGACGGATTGGACTAAAACGCCACCCGTTCAGATGTGGCGGAAATCAATTGGACCGGGATGCTCATCTTTTGCTATCCATGGGGCGTTGCTCTTTACGCAGGAACAGCGTGGCGAATATGAAATGGTGACCTGCTATAATCTGAATTCGGGTGAGCCTGTGTGGAATCATCGTGATAAGACCCGCTTCTGGGATGCACATGCAGGAGCTGGACCTCGTTCAACGCCAACACTCAGCAAAGGTCGTGTATATACATTAGGTGCAACAGGTATTCTGAATGTGCTGGACGAACGTGATGGCACTGTTGTGTGGTCAAGAAATGCAGCAAACAACACGGGTGTTAAAATACCGGGTTGGGGTTATACGAGTTCGCCATTGGTAGTTGATAGTGTGGTGGTGGTTGCAATTTCAGGAAAACTCATTGCTTATGACCTTATTGCTGGCAAAAAACGTTGGTCGGGTGCTGATGGTGGAGAATGTTATAGCTCGCCACATTTGTTGACGATAGATGGTGTGAAGCAGGTTGTATTTGTGAATAAAATGGGGACAACCAGTTATGTTCCGGCTACTGGTAAGGAGCTATGGAAGTTTCAGAAAACAGGTGGACAGATTGTTCAACCGGCACTGGTTACGGAAAGCGATATTTTGATTGATGCCGGCGATATGAAAGGGATGCAGCGTATAACAATCAAAAATAAATCAGGAAGATGGAGCACTGAAGCGCGCTGGACTTCAGAAAAGTTGAGACCTTATTTTAATGATTTCGTGGTTCATAAAGGCTATATTTATGGTTTTGAAGGCAATAGCTTAGCATGCATAGATATTGAGAAAGGGGACCGCAAATGGAAAAGCGGACGTTATGGTGGTCAGCTTATTCTGCTGGCCGATCAGGATGTGCTACTGGTGCTGTCGGAAAAAGGAGAACTGGTATTGGTGAAGGCTGTTCCTGAAGAATTCAAAGAGCTTGCACGATTCCCTGCTATTAAAGGAAAGACATGGAATCACCCGGTTTTGGTTGGCAACGTCCTGGTAGTTCGCAACGCGCAGGAAATGGCAGCATTCCGGTTGTCACTTGCCGGTAGTTAAAGCGATTGACCGCTATACACGAGAAATTTATTTACCAACTGTTTGTGTTGTTTGGAGTTTAAAATTGAGGCTGCCTAAAAGTAACTTAGGCAGCCTCAATCGTTTTTATATTCAGCGAGATGCTTAGTTTATTCAAAACACATTCACTAATAATTATAGATCTAAGTTATTTGTGTACTTTAAAATATTATAAATCAGTAATAAAATTAAAACATTTAACATTATATATTTGTTACATTATTGCTATTTTATAATAATTATTATAGTTTTGTAACAATGAAGCCAAACGACAAAAAACATAACAACCGATGAGCAGTAATGAAATAATAGGGCAAAATATTAAGCTCTTCCGTGAAAGGTTTGACATAACACAAGATGTATTTGCCAATTATTTAGGCGTAAAGAGAGAAGAGGTCAGCTATTTTGAAAACGGACGACGTAACATAAGTACTGAGATTATTGAAAAGGCAGCAAAACTATTTGGCATAGATGAATATGATCTGTACGAGGAGAATCCTGAGAATCAACAAGCATCTGTTGCACTAGCTTTTAGGGCTGATTATTTGCAAACAGAAGATCTGAAGCAAATTGCCGATTTTAAAAAGATCATCTTGAATTATATCAAAATGAAAAATATTGATTGTAATGAATAATCTTATCCTGGAAAAGAAAGCTGGCGAATTTCGCAATGCAAATAGCATTGGCGCTAATGATGCGATCCGTTTGAAAAGCCTTCTATCACAATTGAATGTTTTGACTGTTTATAGACCTCTAAGTCTTAACTTCGGAGGCATGGCTATAAAAATCAACAATGGAAATGATGTAAAAAGATTTATTTTAGTCAATAGCAATAGAACTATAGGTAATCAACACTTTACAATAGGTCATGAATTATACCATCTTTATTTTCAAAAAGAATTCGCTTCTAAAATATGTAATATCGGAGTTTATGACAGCAAGGATAAGGAAGAATGTAACGCTGACATATTTGCTTCATATTTATTATTACCAGAATCGGGTATTAAGATGCTTATTCCTGATAATGAATTGGGAAAGAATAAAATATTATTGAATACTATTTTGAAAATTGAACACTTTTTTTCATGCTCACGAACAGCGTTGCTCTATCGGTTAAAACAATTGAATTTTATTGACAGCGCTCTCTATGATACGTATAAAGAAAACGTAAAAAGAAGTGCACTACAATTTGGATATAGTATTGATTTGTATGAATCGGGTAATCATAATCTGGTTGTTGGTGATTATGGAACAATTGCCAGGAACTTGTTCGAGAAGGAAATTATATCAGAAAGTAATTATTTTTCGCTATTGCTTGATTTAGGCATAAACGTAGATGAAATTGAAAAATTAGGTAATGAAGACGATTGAAAGAATAATTTTGATTGATGCCGATGTTGTATCACACTTTATTTATGCAGGTGAAATTCTCTCTTTACCTACAATCTTCAAAAACAAAATCTTTATATTAGATAAGGTATACGCTGAACTTCAAAGATTCCCAAAAAGAAAAGTTGAAATAGATAATATATTAAATTTTAAATTGTTAGAAATAATGCCTTTCCCGGAAGACAATATCGAAATCAAAAAAGAATATGCCTTTCTGAAAAAATTCAGGCTTAAAGGTGATGGCGAAAGTGCTTGCATGGCTGTTGCAAGGTATACTAATAATATTCTGGCAAGTAGTAATTTAAAGGATACAGCTGAATATTGCAAAATGCATCGTGTAGATTATTTGACAACAATGGACTTTTTATATGAGGCCTTTAGGATAAATATTTTCTCATTAGAGAGATGTAATACATTTATTTCTAAAGTAAAAGCTTCAGGAAATAAACTTCCAGTGAATAGATTAGAAGACTTTAAATACAGAGATTTAGGATTTGTGTTTTAGCGAACCTTGAAATTAAGTATTATGAAGGTATTTATCTCTAAAAGCAGACACATGCATATACATTTCACTACGAAATAGGAAATTTCTACTTTAAGAAGAAAAATTAATTGAAATTGGCTTCAGTTGGCTCCTAATGGCCTCCAATGACTACCCCCGAATTCTTGACACGTCCAATAGCTGTTTTGTAATTTCACTTTGTTGATCAACGAGAATATAAACAAACTGAATTACGAACCAGGTCACTTTTTGTGACCTCTAAACTTAAAACAATGGCTATTCAAACTGGTGCTATTAAGTACCGCGGAAGCTTTAAAAGCATCCGAAACTATGTCAACCTCCATGATGAAAACACCTACGCCGGTGAAAAAGGAGGTGCCAACCGTGATTTAATCATGAACAACCCTGCCTTTGCACGTACCCGTGAGAATATGGTGGAATTTGGTGGTTGTGGCGTGGCTGTGAAAGCACTCCGACTGGGATTCCTTAACCTCTTACCCGATCAAACGGATAAGAACTTTACCGGTAGGCTCATGCGTATCGTGAAGGAGGTGAACCGTAGAGATATCGAAGGGGTGAAAGGAAAAAGAGGAATCTACTTTAGTGAGGCCCGTCCTACCCTCGCTACGATGGTCTTTAATGTATTGGAGAGTGTGACTGAGAGTCTGAAGCTCTTCTTCCTCTGTAGTCATCCCGTGGGTAAGGTGGATGCCACCCTCAAAGTGACAGATCTTGTGATTAAACCTATATTGATCCCTAAAGGGGCTACACACTTCCGTGTGCAGAACCATCTGAGTGTGATCAGTGATTATGCCTACTCTGAAATGAGTCATCGGTATGAGGCTTCCAATGAGCTTAACGGGCAGAGTGTGTTTAAATACTCTGAGTATACGCCTATCGGTACGGCTCTCACGGCTGAGATCAAGGCGGCCTTCCCGGAAGGTACGGTGGTGGGTGATGACTGTAGTATCATCCAGTGTGTGGGGGTTGAGTTTTATGTCAGCACCAATGGTGCGCATTACCTCCCGCTCAAAGGTAGTAGCATGATGGTGGCTGATATCTATTAATCGCTTTGTCATGAAAAAGAGTAATATAACCCGTTCTGATTTAACGTTCTTAGAAAGGATTACGGCCCCTACGCCTTCGTTCTTTAAGAAGGTGCGGACCATTGGGTTGGTGATGGGGGTGATCGGGGCTGCTTTATTGGCTTCGCCTGTGGCGCTGCCTGCTGTGGTGGGTACTATTGGTGGCTATCTGGTGCTGGGTGGCAGTATCATTACTTCTGTGGCACAGACTGCGGTGAAGGATGAGTGATGTAAAGACACAGAACCATGTGTCTTTACTCGTCCAGAAACAAAAAGAGCCGACCCATATGGATCGGCTCTTTTTATTATAATACTTTATAGCGAAAGCGATAGTTCTATTTCACGAATTTCAAAGGAGGGGCTGTGGACGATGGTGTTGGTTGACCATCTATAGTTTTAGCTTCCATTATCTCTACGCGGGTTCCATCACCATCAAAACAATTAATTTGACGTTTCTTGTTAATTCCTACTTTAAAGTCGGGAGACATCTGACATCCTGTAGGCAATATTCTTGTTTTGAGAACACTTAAGGCTGCAGGAACATCATCTACCTCCAGACAAAGGTGATTCATCGATCCCATTCGAGATTTGTTAGGTGTTTTATCATACAACATTAATTCAATGTAGTCGTTTCCATCAGGTACTTTTAGATTGACCCAACTCACATTTTTTCCATCGGCACTGCCTCGCCATGTTTCTTTAAAGCCAAGTATATCGCAATAAAACTTCATTGCACTATCTATGTCGGGGACCATAAATCCAACATGACTCATGCGTTTACTAATCCGTGTAGATGGATTGTCGGCCCCTATATTCTTCATGGTATATCCCTCTTTTCCATATTGAACGATCTCGCAAGTTGTTCCATTGGGATCTGTTACGAAAAAATTATAATTACCAATGCGACCCTTTGGGGTGTCTTTCGGAACTGTAAAACCTTTAGAGGCCAGATAGATTCTCATGCCTTCTGCATCATCGGTTTCAAGAGCAAAATGAAAGAACCGATCAGCTTCAGACGCTTTCTCGGGAAATAGCTCGATTAACTGGCGATCATTAATTTTGATAAATGTAAGGCCAAGTCCGTTTCCGTCTTTATTCTGCAGAGAATAGGGCTCTGCATAACCAAGGAAATCTTTATAGAAATGGCGGGTGTTTTCTATATCCTTCACATATAAGGCGATATGGGCAACACCTGTAATACGAGGTCGTTTAATCACTTTTGTATCCTGTGCAGACGTTTGCGCAACCACTACTGATACAAAGAAGAAGAGGATAATAAGTAATCTTGATTTCATAATTTGGGTTAGTGATGAATGATTTCAACTTTTTTATTCAGGAAATTCGAATATCGTAAAGCGGCTTCTGCAATCTGTTCTTTCGCAGCTACAGTAAGTGACTGAAATGGTTCTGTTTCCAGAATTATTCTATCGTTCTTTATTGTCCGCCGCCAAATACCTACTACTTGTCCGTTTATTACAATAATCGGTTTAAAGATACCATTATTTGATACAGCTTTCGTCTGATCTTTAAAAGGCAAAGATGCTGTTCTGTCTTTGTAGCTAATTAAAAATTCGTCAAAAGCCGGAAGTAAATGTACGATATCTTTATGAGACTTTGGAAAGATGAATGAGGGTGTAAACCAATAAATCTGATCGCCGATTGATTCGGAAATAAAATTAGATTTCACCATTTCGAGAGCTTTCCTTGCTTCGTTTACAGACAAACCTGACCACCAAACAAAGTCGGAAAGTGTTGCAGGGCTATGGCTTGTAAAATACTTTAATGCCAATAAAGATATGGCTTCATCTCTACTTAAAGTTGTTGCTTTTGGTACTCTTTCAGAAAGGAGCGCGTAGGTTTGCTTGTTTTTTTTGATTCGTCCACTACATATTATCCCATCTAATTCAGCACGCATCAAGAGGTGTGATGCTCTGTTATTGTCAGTCGCGATATTTTCTCCAGCTAATCGGGATAATAATTCTTCACGAGATAACTGGTTGCCACCCTGTAATGCACTTTCGAATATTGAATTGCTCTTCGCATAAATGACATCATCGAGTTCAAGCTCTCTGTCTCTTGATTTCATAGAGGCCTTAATCTGTTTTGCATTCAGTGCCAGCATCCAATGCAGGTCGTCGGATGAAGCAAGATGCCAGGTTGGGCGTAACAGATGGGTCCGGATTACATGACCATCATCAATTGCCAATTCGATAAATTGGTTTGTTGAATTCGGAATGCGTATACCAATAGCCCACCGGACCATGTAAAAGTCTTGTGCCTGCATTGCCCCCATCCAACCTACAACTTCTTTTACAGTTGTAAATTTAGATTCAATGACCTGTTGATTGAATAACCTTAATAATGAAAGATCTATTGGACTGATGGATGGACGGCTACTCATCTTTCTTTCTGATTATTTTAAACGACCAGTACACCATATTCAGAAAAACAAACATGGATAGTGTCATTCCCCAAGCTCTGGGATGGTGAAATGGATTTATCAATATTCCGCCTATATCATAAATTAACCCAAATGGCTCTCTGATTACATCCCAACTATTCCATCTTAGATCGCGTCCGATATATATTCCAAAGCTGCCCAGGAATAAAAGACCAACAGAAATTACAGATATCCATTTGTGATTAATTGACTTTTTCAAGATCCGTTCTAAATCCCATAAGCTTAATAGTCCAAAAAGCATTCCGACCCAGGCAAATGTTAATATCAATATTAAATCAAACCATAGCGGCATTGTTGACTTATGGGTTATATGAACCAAATCGGTAAATATATAGGGAGAATTGGGAAAAAATAAAAACCAAACAATCAGCAACAAGGTAAGGATCTGTTTGTTCGACTGTAATTTAGGCCTAATGGCAACTAAACTGGTTAGCGCCCATGGAATAAATGCAAGAAATAAATTCCAATTCAACGATAAGAGAAAATGATCTTTTGTGTATAGGTATCTAAACATTGAAAAGCCGAAACAAATTAAGGTTATTACGGCCATAAATATAGTTTCATTCAGTCTGTTGTGTTCTTTTAATTGCCTAAACATAAATCGTGTATTTTAATATGCTATTCAAATAATTAACGTTCTATTTCGCTAATAAAGTATTTCAAGCAAAGATAAATCATCATTGCTTCTATAATACAACGAGAGGTGATAAACTATATTTATCACCTCTCCATTCTTAAAAAAAGAATCTTTCTTTTATTGATTGACCAGCTTGGTAACAAGAGCAGCAGCTTCTTCAAGTTTAACTGCAGGATAGACCTTTAATCCGGATTCTTCAATAATTTTCTTAGCCTCTTCTGCATTGGTTCCTTGTAGCCGAACAATGATTGGAACTTTAATATCGCCAATATTTTTATAGGCATCAACAATACCCTGGGCAACACGATCGCAACGAACAATACCTCCAAAGATGTTTACCAAAATGACTTTTACATTTTCATCTTTCAGTATGATTCTGAATGCCTGCTCGACACGTTGTGCATTGGCAGTACCACCGACATCCAAAAAGTTAGCAGGATCACCTCCTGAGAGCTTAATGATATCCATTGTTGCCATTGCCAGGCCTGCGCCATTTACCATACAGCCGACATTACCATTTAACTTAACATAATTAAGGTTGTATTCGCCAGCTTCAACTTCGGTAGGATCTTCTTCGTTCACATCACGTAGTGCTAATAGATCAGGATGACGGAATAGTGCATTGTTATCCAGATTAACCTTAGCATCAATAGCCAGGATACGGTCGTCAGATGATTTTAAGAGGGGGTTTATTTCGAACAAGGTTGCATCAATTCCGATATATGCCTGATATATTGCTTTTACAAACTTGACCATATTATTGAAAGCCAAACCACTCAAGCCAAGATTTCCTGCAACTTTTCGACATTGAAAATCTTTTAATCCAACAGCAGGATCGATATGCTCGACAAAGATCAACTCTGGTGTCTTTTCAGCAACCTCTTCAATGTCCATTCCTCCCTGTGGTGAGTACATAAACATCAATTGACTCTTTGCACGATCTAATAAAACGCTGAAGTAAAACTCGCGAATGGGCGAAGCTCCCTTTGCATAAGCATCTTCCTGAACCAGAACTTTGCGAACAAGTTTACCTGCAGAACTAGTCTGAGGCGTAACGAGCTGCATCCCGATAATCTGTGAGGCTCTTTCGTGAACTTCATCAAATGAGGTGGCGAATTTTACACCTCCACCTTTACCCCGACCCCCTGCATGTATCTGAGCCTTAACCACCCATGCCTGCGATCCGTAAAGTGCATTCAACTGTTTTGCAGCATCCACAGCTTCGTTAGGTGTCGAAGCCACAATTCCCTCTCCAATAGGGACGCCGTATTTTTTTAAAATATCTTTTGCCTGGTATTCATGAAGATTCATGGTGACTAAATTTGATGTTTATAAAAGAAATGCAAAACTGTGTGGTTTTGTTCAAACGTACTAATTTTTCTGATAAAATAGTTAGATTATACAGAAAAATGAACAGATTCATTTTCTGGTACAATATTATGGATATGCATAGAGATTATGCTAAAAAATTGTAAACTGAACGGTCAAATATGATATCTGCTACCTTTTTTGTTAACTTTGGCGTATGATCAAAGCAAAAGATATTTATAAATCGTACGGTAGTCTCAACGTATTGAAAGGTGTGTCGCTCAATATAGAATCGGGCGAAATTGTTTCTATCGTTGGTGCATCAGGGGCTGGGAAGAGTACGTTACTTCATATAATCGGCACTTTAGACCAACCCGATTCAGGGAAACTCGAAATAGCTAAAAAGAACATAAACAGTCTGAATGACAGAAAACTGTCTGCTTTCAGGAACAAAAATATTGGCTTTGTTTTTCAATTTCACCATTTACTGCCTGAATTTACTGCACTCGAAAATATTTGTATTCCTGCTTTTATTGCAGGAATAGGTAAAAAAGAAGCGGAACAAAAAGCGAAGAAATTATTGAACCTTTTGGGTCTTGAAAAGAGAATGGAACATAAACCTGCTGCACTTTCGGGCGGGGAACAACAGCGTGTCGCTGTAGCCAGAGCACTCATCAACCAACCTGCGGTGGTGCTGGCCGACGAACCTTCAGGAAACCTAGATTCGACGAATGCAAAGGAATTACACCAACTTTTCTTTCAGCTACGCGAAGAATTTAAACAGACATTTGTTATTGTCACCCACAACGAAGAGCTTGCAGAGATGGCCGATCGACGATTGGTAATGAAAGATGGGATTATTGATTTATCTTAATTTTTAATTGCAAGATTATAGGTATGATCAAACAGCTGAAACCTGCTCTTTTTATGATCATCATTCTGCTTGGAGCGACAAACCTTCAGGCACAGAACACCAGTGATTATCGTAAGTTGATTGAAGAAGCTGATCTCTATCTTGAGGCCGGAGATATAGGATTTGCCCGTATCGATTATGAGAAAGCAATTAAATTAAATCCTTCGGATGAACATCCTCGTTTAAAACTAGCTGAATTAGATAGATTAGCGCTAACTCAAAAGAAAAATGATTCGCTTTTCGAACAAAGACTTATCAATGCAGAACGTTATTTCAAAGCATCAAACTATAATCTCGCCCAAACAGAATTTCTAAAATCACTGGAACTAAAACCGGAGTCTATTTTTGTAAAAGAACGATTGGCGACCATTGCAAGTCTGAATAAAAAAGCTGAACGAAAGGAAAAAGATTCGGGTTTGAATACCTCGCTTTCCATCAATAAACAAGTGGTAAAACCCAATATAGATATTGCATCTACCCCAAAAAAAGAGACATTATCCTTCATTGATAATCAGACTACAATAGAGAAACAAACCACCAAGAAAGAACAACAAAAAAACACAATTGTACCATCGGTTGAAGCCGACGCACAACCAACGCAGTTACAGATTTTATTACGTAGTGCTGACGAATATTTGAAGGCTAACGATTTTGAGAATGCAATACAGAAGCTTGAATCGGCCAGTGCGTTAAGGCCTACTGACAAGAACATTAAGCATCAATTACTTGCAACTAAAGCACAATTAGAGAAAAGAAGAAAAGAAGAAAAATCATATTCTGACTTGATTACTTCGGCTGAAAAATATATTACTCAAAATAACATCCGCGGAGCCATTGAAAGTTACGAAAGTGCATTGAAAATAAAGCCAGACGAAACAACTGTTGAAAATAAGCTGACCGCATTACGTGATAAGTTGACAGTTGAGATAAAACTGGATCAGGATTTTAAAGTTTTTGTTGATAAAGCGGATAATCTGTTTCATGCTAACAACTTTACCGAAGCAGGAAAAGTTTACGAACAGGCACGGAACATAAAACCTGAAGATAAGTATGTTAAAGATAAACTACTTGAAATAAGCAGAATTGAATCCATTGCCAATGGAGAAAAGCTTAAGAAATACAAAGAAGCTATAGACATAGCCGAGGCATTGGTTAAACAGGAAGATTGGCAAGGAGCTGTTCAGGCTTATAATCAGGCTTCTGAACATCAACCGAATGAACAATATCCTAAACTACGCATTACTGAACTAAACGAGAAACTGCAAACACTTGAAGCACAACTACTGGCTTCGTATAATAATGCGATAACGGAGGGTGACAAAGCCTATCAAACCAGAAGCTGGGATATAGCAATGGACAATTATATCCAGGCAGCAAGAGCTAAATCATCTAATAATCTGGCACAAAATCAAATTAGCAAAATATTATCGTTTCTGGAAGGGAAACTGGTATTGACGTTAACGCCGCCTACAACAACGCTGTTCCTCGAGAAAGAGATGAAACTAAGCTTTACGCCACTCGAAATGTCAAAAAGAAGGAATAACTATCTGATCATTAGAATTAAGAATAGCGCTGCCGGTACTCCCCGACTCTATATAAGCTATGGATTAAATGGACAGAAAAACGGCGGAATCTTGTTTAGATCGATTTTAAAAGGGAACAACTTCACGAATTATATAGTAAAATTCAGCAATCAGGATCGATGGTATCGTCTGGAAAACAACTGGATAACTTTAGCAGTGGAAGGTTCGCCTCTCGAAATTGAATATCTAAAAATCTGTGCTGACATTTAAAAAAAAGATTGACCTCTTTGCTATTTCATCGAAAACTCTACATTTGCATCAGAATTAAAAATTTGAGTTACAAATAGTATCTTATTGTTTGTAAGCATCAAAATATCCAGATACATCCACCTAATTGTTTTACAGGTTAATCAACGTTAAGTAATGCAAAATTATTTTAAGAAGTTCAGAGATAATACCATTGGAAACGAGTTTGTCTATAAAACTCCGTATGGTGAAAAAGCTCTGATATATGCCGACTGGATAGCCAGCGGTCGTTTATATCGCCCTATCGAGGAGCGCTTATTACAAACTTTCGGTCCGTATGTAGGAAACACGCACACTGAAACCAGTGAAACCGGTACTATAATGACGAAGTCGTACCATCTGGCCCACAAACTCATTAAAAAACATGTAAATGCTGGTTCTAATGATGTAATCATTACTACAGGATTCGGCATGACAGGTGTTATTGTCAAGTTTCAGCGAATGCTTGGATTGAAATCGTGTGGGAAACTAATAGGATCACATTGTATTCAAGATAGTGACAAACCCGTTGTCTTCCTGACACACATGGAGCATCACTCAAATCAAACTTCATGGTATGAAACGATTGCAGAAGTTGTAGTGCTGGAACCCGACAAGGATTTGTTGGTAGATCCATACGAACTTCGGCGTCAGTTAGAGATTTATAAAGACCGGAAATTCAAAATCGGTTCTTTCTCTGCTTGCTCTAATGTTACCGGTATAGGTACTCCTTATCATCAGCTTGCTAAAATAATGCATGAATATGGCGGGGTCTGTTTTATTGACTTTGCTGCATCAGCGCCTTACGCGAATATTGATATGCACCCTGCTGATCCAATGGAAAAGCTCGATGCCATCTTTTTCTCACCCCATAAGTTCTTAGGTGGCCCAGGTGCCTCGGGGGTACTCGTTTTCGATAAGAGTATGTACAAAATCGACAGTCCTGACCAACCAGGCGGTGGAACGGTTGAATGGACAAATCCTTGGGGCGATTATAAATTTATTGATGACATTGAAGTACGTGAGGATGGGGGTACGCCCGGTTTCTTACAAGCTATCAAATCGGCACTGGCCATTGAAGTAAAAAACGAGATGGGCGTAGAAAATATTCATCGTCGCGAAAAGGAACTTACCGAATATGCTTTCAAAGAGTTTGAAAATGTTCCGGGATTAAATATTCTGGCTGAAAATGTTGCAGATAGATTGGGGATTATATCGTTTTACATGGATAGTATTCACTTTAATCTGGTCGTTAAGTTATTAAGTGATCGATATGGCGTTCAGGTACGTGGCGGATGTGCTTGTGCCGGTACTTATGGTCACTATCTACTCAATGTCAGTCATGAAAAATCGGATAAAATTACGACGAAGATAAACTATGGCGATCTTTCGGAAAAGCCAGGTTGGATCAGGCTATCTCTCCACCCGACGATGACGGATGGTGAGCTTGAAACCGTTATCAAGGCACTTCACGAAATCAGAGCGAAACATCGTTCGTGGGGACAAGACTATAATTATGATAAACACACCAATGAATTCAGGCACATTAGTGAACATGGAGAAAAAGATGATCTGGTAAAATCCTGGTTTAAATTATACTAACGATCTTATTATTCATTTAATATACTAAAGAGCAGAAAACTGCTCTTTTCTTATTTTGTAGTAGACCATAATGCACTACCTTTGTGGGTTATCATCTTTGCATTTTTATATCCTGCCCAACTCAACTATCAAATGGAATTAACTAAACAGAAACGGGAATTTATTCTTGTTCTTTCTACGCACGAAAAACTTGGATCTATCGTATTACCTTACTTAGCGGAGAGTTCCTCAAAACCTTTTATAAGTATCTCAGAACGATTAACCGTTTTTAATTTAGATCAATACATTGATAAATTACCTGATTATGCCATTGAAATGATTCGTCATTCTGATGAATATACGGTAACCAATATCATTAAGCGTTTCACTTCTAAAAAATGTCCGGCAAAAACATTTTTCGTTTCTGCTCAGGGTGAATATTTCAATGATTTTATCAGACCGTTTATAGATCGCCATGTGGATAAGATACTTAGGATGGCCGCCCGTTTCCATATTCCGGTATATCTGGATGAAGGATCGCCAAATCTCTACCCTGAAGCTTTACTTATTGTAGAAAAAGAAGAGGCCGAACCCAAATTCAATTTCATCAAAACCGAAGACGGCACCCGTTATATCCTTCAGATTTATCACAAAGAGAAACTAATCAAAACCGCGACAAAAGAGAACAGGGTAATTAGTTATCAACCATGCTGGCTACTTTCGAATAACCGATTACTCTGTTTTACCGGTGATTTTGATGGGAAGAAGTTGGAACCTTTCATCAGAAAAGAATTCATTGCTATTCAAAAATCGGCAGAAAAGAAATATTTCGAAGCGTTTATTAAAAAGAATCTGAAATCGGGAAGCGTAAATGCGGAAGGATTCGATATCATCAATATTGAAGCAGAAAAGAAGGTACAACTGTCGCTCGAAATTGACTGGCAGGGACAAGCCGTTCTTTCAATATATTTCATGTATGGCAGCAAACGTATTCTGGCTGGTAATAAGCAGGATGTCTTTGTAACACTGAAAGTAGAGAACGATAATTATGTATTCTATCGTTTTAAACGCGACCGCGCCTGGGAAAATCAAATTACGGCTAAGCTATTGAAGAAAGGATTGAAGATGCTGAATGAAAACAGTTTGAAACTAGCATCTACAGCCGATGACTCTTTATTTAAACATTATGAGTTAATAGAATGGGTTTCTAAACACGAGGCATTTATTAAATCGATTAATGCAGTAGTGGTTCAAAATATCCATGCTACCAATTATTATCTATCGACCGTTCATACCGATTTTAAGATCAGTATGGAAAATGACTGGTTCGATATCCATGCCATGGTGCATTTTGGAACCCATTATCAGATTCCGTTTATTCGTCTACGCGAATACATATTAAAAGACATTCGTGAGTTCCCGCTTCCTAATGGAGAAATAGCGATCCTTCCATTGGAATGGTTTGCAAAATACAGAGACTTTCTGATGTTCTCCGAAGAAAACAATAAGAATATCCGCATAAACAAGCATCATTTTCAATTAGTAAATGAATCTATCGGTTCACTGGATACCGATTTTCAGGAGAAAATTAAAAATCTTAATTTCAATAAAGACAATAGTGTAACACCACCCAAAAGTCTAAAGACGAAACTACGTCCCTATCAGCTGGATGGACTAAAATGGATGCTTTTCTTAAATGAGAATCGTTTGGGAGGTATTCTGGCTGATGACATGGGATTGGGAAAAACAATTCAAACCCTTGCCCTACTTTTAACAGTACAGAAGAAGGTGCCCTCACTGATTATTATGCCAGCTTCACTTATCCATAACTGGACTAATGAGATAAAACGGTTTGCCCCTTCGATTAAAATTTTAAATCATACAGGTATAGGGCGATCTACCGAAGCACAGGTATTAAAGCACCATGATTTAATATTGACAACATATGGAACAGTCAGAAATGATATTGCAGCGCTAAAGAAATTTCATTTTGAATATATTATTCTTGACGAAAGCCAGGCTATAAAAAACCCGGAGTCCAGAACCAGTCAGGCCGTCAATGAGCTTGAGAGCAATCACAAGTTAGTGCTGACAGGCACACCTGTTGAAAACTCATTAATTGATCTCTGGTCGCAACTAAACTTTCTAAATAAGGGATTACTTGGAAATTTAGAATTATTTAAGAATGAGTATTTGTTTCCATTAGACAGAAATAAAGATGAAGAGATTCAGAAAAGGTTAAAGAAAATTATTGAACCATTTATTCTCAGACGTCGCAAAGAAGAGGTTGCGAAAGATCTGCCATCTTTAACCGAGGATATCAGATATTGCGAAATGAGCGATCAGCAACGCAAGTTTTATGAGACGGAGAAAGGCCAAATCAGGAGACAGGTGCTCGAGAACATAGAGAAGAATGGTTTGGGTAATTCGTCCATTGAGATATTACGTGCCATGATGCGACTACGTCAACTATCGAATCATCCTATAATGATGGATGATAGCTATGACGGAGATAGTGGAAAATTTGATGAGGTATTGCGTAGCATTCATAATATTGTAGAGGAAAAAAATAAGGTGTTGGTGTTTTCATCTTTTGTAAAGCACCTGAACATTTTCGCAAAACACTTTGAGTCTGTAGGCATTAATTATTCTATGCTAACCGGTTCTACCAAAGACCGTGAAGCCGTTGTAAATAGCTTTAAAAATGATCAGGACACACATGTATTCCTTATCTCTATCAAGGCTGGTGGTGTTGGGTTAAATTTAACCGAAGCCGACTATGTATTTTTATTAGATCCATGGTGGAATCCGGCTGTTGAACAACAAGCGATCAGCCGGGCACACAGAATAGGACAAAGCAAAAATGTATTTGCCTATAAGTTTATCTCAAAAGATACGATTGAAGAAAAGATTCTAAAACTTCAGGAAAAGAAAAAGATGTTAGCCGATACCTTTGTGTCATCTAATAACCCGTTAAAAGATATCAATAAGGAAGAGATTGTGGAATTATTTGACTAATTTACTGTTAAGTGATAACATTGCCAATGTGATAATTAAGGAATACGCAGGGTTCGGTCAATAAACAACGAAAAAAATAAACTGAATAATGTTTATCTGTCATTAGCACATTGGCATGCTAACTAATTAGCATATTGATAAACTTTATTGCATTTGTCAATCGTTCAACACCTTGCCCTCTGATAATTTTATACTCGAATCCATAGTTTTCCAATTCATTCCGATAGATTTCAAACAGCACATCACGGGTATCCGGATTCTCACGTAGGGGATCATATTCCCAGGGCAGGTCGTAATCAGTTAATAAATAGAGATCATAATGGTGATCCATCAACCTGTCGAGAATCCATCGGTGACAGGTTTTCCATTTATACTCACACCAGACCTTATTAATAATCAACTCGGTATCTATAAACAAAAATCCAGAAGCTTCTATTGCAAGCTGATCTTCACGTTCGAGCTGTCCCATGGCAATATTTAATACATCGTCATAGCTATATTCACCTTGAATTCCAGCCAGATATTCACGAGAATATTCAGGAACCCATAAAGTTGAATAATGGTTGGCCAGATCTTGAGCCAATGTAGTTTTCCCTGTGGATTCGGGACCGATAATAGCGATTCTTTTTATCAAAGGATATAAATTATTTAGGTTGAGCGTTCTTTATCTTCTTATTCCATTCTATCCATCCGGAAAAAGCAAGAAAAAGAAATACAAAATATTGAATACTTGTAAAAGCAAGATGTTGCATAATTGAGAGTGGAATCAATATCAAGTTTCCAACAGTCCACCCCAGCCAGTTTTCTATTTTCTTAATAGCCATTAACCACATTGTGACAAAGAAAACAGCTGTTGTAAAGCTATCCAGCATTGGCACAGGACTATCGGTATACCTACTTAGCAAAAAATAGAAAAGTATAGTTCCGACAATAATTAATCCTATCGAAAATATCCATCCTTTCAAATCTAAACGTGTTATAGCTGTTTGCCCGTCAGAAGAAGGATGGTGAACCCAATTATACCAACCGTAAATACTGAGCACAAGATAAAAGACTTGTACAAGTGCCTGAGCATAGATTTTAGCGGTAATAAACAAGAAGATATAGAGGGCTACATTAATGATTCCGGTAGGATAAACCCAGATATTTTCTCTACTTGCAAACCAAACACTTAAAATACCAAAGATCACTGCAATGTATTCGAAGAAAGTAGTTGCAGCCAAATCGTGCCAAAGTAATAGAATAAAATTTTGCATAATGTGTGTTCAAGTTTCAAACGAAGTGGCAAATTTAATGCGAAATGGTATTACCTTTGGGTTGTCAAGAAAATGTTTATGAAAAATTGGAAAACCAACCTGTTGCTGATAGGATTATTGTCACTGGTCATGAGTAGTTGTCTAACAACTGAAAAGAAGGAATACGTATTCAAATTCACTGGTCAAAATGCTGGAACCCTTACGATAAAGTATATTAATCTAATGTCGACCAGTGATGATACCACTGATATGTCGAAGCAGGACTTCACAGAATTAATGGACAAATATATTAATGGTGACAATATTAAAACTGAATATCCTACTGCTACAAATATCCATAAACAGATATATGAGGTTAATGGACAGTTATATGCTGAATTATCAATGGATTTCTCTGATCTTGAAAGTGCAAAACTATATCAATCAGACCCCAATAGCCCATTAATGTTGTGCCTTACCACTGAAAAAGAGACTGAGCACTATCTGGAATCGAATGGAAAATATGGTGGAGCTAATATGCCGGTAGTATTCTGGAAAAAAGATCTGAAAGAGTTGCATTTAACAACCGGTATAACCAAACCAGATGAATCAACAAAAAGTTTAGTAGGTCGTTATCGGGAGTGGAAAAAGGCCACTGGAAAAAAGTAGGTTAGACGAAAAAAACGGGAAGGGGGGTGTTTTCTCATGCCAACCGAAACCATTATTCAGACCACATGGACGAAATCTTCCATTTTAAATACAAATTTCTGTACGTAGATTTCGTTCAAGTGGTTTGAAATGACGAGATGATGATCTTCACGATAAGTCGAAATAACGATCGGTTATTTCAAGATTATCACACTATATCGATTTATTCAGAATTTCCTTTGCTAGTTCTGCAAAATCTATTCCTTGAAAATTCCCGGAACTCATCATTAATAAATTAGCTTGCTTCCAGCTCATTGCCAATAAGTCATTTTGTAGTTTATCTGAGTCGGTATAAACCTTAATATTCGAATTACCAAAAGCGGCTAATACCATTTCAGTTGTAATAGCAGGCAGTCGTTTTAGTTCAATGGCATGTGGACTGAAAAAGACAATAGAAACATCAGCTTCATCCATCGCACCATTATATTGTTGCAAAAACGCTTGTGTCAAGCTGCTGAATGTATGCAACTCCATACAAGCAACCAATCGTCGTTCCGGAAACTGTTCTTTTAACGCGGTTGTTGTCGCTTTTAGTTTTGATGGTGAGTGGGCAAAGTCTTTATAAATCACTGTCTGGTCATTTTTATCAACCAATTCCAATCGTTTAGCCGCACCCTTAAAGTGCTGTATCGCCTCGAAAAATTGATCATTTGATAACCCTAATTCATTACATACTAACCGGGCACCATTCATATTCTGTAGATTATGTTGTCCGAAAACCAATAGTTCAGTTTTCTTTCCATCATGATAGACCGTAGTAATACCATTATGGACCGTGAATTCAGGAATTCCATAAGGCACAGTACGCACTTTATCGGCAACAGATTGCGCTACATTGACCACCTCTTTATCTTCGGCACAATAGATTAAAGCACCAGTTGGAGACACCATACGTGCAAAGATTTTAAACTGTTCAACATACATATCAAACGTAGGAAAGACATTGATATGATCCCATGCGATTCCGCTGATTAGTGCAATGTCAGGATTATAAAGATGAAACTTAGGTCTGCGATCAATGGGAGAGGTTAAATATTCATCGCCCTCAAAAACCATGATTCCAGCTGCTTCGCTCAACTTCACCATCACTTCAAATCCTTCAAGCTGAGCACCAACCATATAGTCACAGTCGACATGATGATATTGCAATACATGTAGAATCATGGCAGTGATCGTAGTTTTTCCATGACTTCCCCCAATGACTACACGTTTTTTATCTTTCGATTGTTCATAAAGATATTCAGGATAGGAGAAAATCTTTAACCCAAGCTCCTGAGCACTGGCCAGTTCAGGATTATCTGCCCGGGCATGCATCCCCAGAATAACAGCATCAATCGAGTGATCAAGCTTTTCGGGATGCCATCCCTCTTCTGCAGGCAACAAACCATAACGAGCCAGTCGGCCTTTTGCCGGGTCAAATATTTCATCATCAGAACCTGTAACGGTAAAACCTTTTTTATAGAGCGCAATGGCAAGATTGTGCATAGCACTACCACCAATGGCAATAAAATGAACCTTCATATCTATTATTTTTCTTTCAACGATGGTACAAATTTAACAATTCCATTGAAGTTATTGACGAATGAAATACCTTTGTAGTTCAATAAAATGGATTGCTTTTTCAACTACTTTTAGGGAATTGATAGCACTCATTTTCTTTCTAACGTATACAAAGATCAGTTAATCATGGATTTGCAGTTACAACAACAAATATCCGAATGGAATGAGCAATTAAAAGATGCTTCAGCAGAAGAAGTAATCCGCTTTTTTCTTTCATATTACAAACAAAAAGTTGCCTTTTCATCCAGTCTGGGTGCAGAAGATCAGGTTATCACCCACATGATAGCCAATATTGACAAATCGGCTACAATCTTTACGCTTGATACAGGACGTGTCTTCCCTGAAACTTACGATCTTATCCATGCAACTTGTAGCAGATATGACATGAATCTGAAAATATATTTCCCAGATGCAGAGAAAGTTCAGCAGATGGTAAACGAAAAGGGCATTAATCTTTTCTATGAAAGCGTTGAAAACAGAAAGCTTTGTTGTTCTGTTCGCAAAATGGAACCATTAGGAAGAGCTTTTAAAGGATTAGATACCTGGATATGCGGTTTACGTCATGAGCAAAGCATTACACGTAGAAATTTACATTTGGTAGAATGGGATGAAACCAACCAACTGGTTAAGATCAATCCCTTAATTAATTGGACTGAAGAAGAAGTTTGGAGTTTTATTCGCGATAATAATGTTCCTTATAATCGTTTACATACACAAGGATTTCCAAGCATCGGTTGTCAACCCTGTACACGTGCTATCCTTCCCGGCGAAGACGTCAGAGCTGGAAGATGGTGGTGGGAAAATCCAGACACTAAAGAATGTGGACTTCACGCAAAAAGATAAATCT
This sequence comes from Bacteroidota bacterium, assembly GCA_013390605.1. Lineage (GTDB taxonomy): Bacteria > Bacteroidota > Bacteroidia > Bacteroidales > Cfx3-03 > Cfx3-03. The sequence continues at coordinate 2,717,916 of JACAUB010000001.1, forward strand.
TATGAATTCTCAACCCACTCGTTATTCGCTTTCAGCAAGTTCAGGCTTTAAAGCTTTGATTACGCTGTTGTTGTTATTCGGTCTGAATGCAACAGCTCAAAAAAAACATTCTCCACAGTCCTCTGTGGCCCAACTTACAACCTATTATGAAAAGGCATTGAAAGATTGGGTAGTTCCTGGAATGGCAATAGCCATTGTTAGAAACGACAGTGTCATACTTCAAAAGGGATTTGGGGTGCTGGAGGTAAATAAACCAGAGAAGGTTGATGAACATACGCTCTTTGCAATAGCATCGAATACAAAAGCCTATACTGCTGCAGCTTTAGCGATACTGGTTGATGAAGGAAAATTAAAATGGGACGATCCCGTTATCAATTATCTGCCATGGTTTCAATTGTATGATCCTTATGTAACCCAAAACATGAAGATCAGAGATTTATTATGTCACCGTAGCGGCCTGGAGACCTTTAGCGGCGACCTTTTATGGTATGGTTCCAACTATTCGCGCGAAGAAGTAATCCGTCGTGCACGCTTCCTAAAGCCTAAATATGGATTCAGAGAACACTTTGGATACTCTAACATTCTCTTTCTAACAGCTGGCGAGGTTGTACATGCAGTAAGCGGAAAGAGTTGGGATGATTTCTTGGCAGAACGGATCTTTACACCGCTTGGCATGACCAGAACCAATACAAGTGTCAGTAAGTTAAAGAACCTCGACAATGTAGCACAATGTCATACTGATTATGAAGGTAAAGTAATATCCATTCCATATCTTGATTGGGATAACATTGGTCCTGCCGGATCGATAAATTCATGCGTGGCTGATCTTTCTAACTGGATAAAACTCCAGTTAAATAATGGAACTTACAACGGAAAAGTAATTTTCTCGAAAGAAAGAAGCCATGATATGTGGTCGGCTCAAACCATACAGAATGTTTCCGTCGGTTCAGAAAGGATGTTTCCCTCAACCCATTTTAAAGCATATGCATTAGGCTGGGGCTTGAATGATTACCTTGGCTATAAGGTTGTAAGTCATAGTGGCGGATATGATGGAATGACTTCATATACCTGCCTGGTCCCTGAAAAGAATCTGGGATTTATAATTGTAACCAACAAAAACTCCTCACTCTTCCTCCCCTTGGCTTATCGCACATTGGATGTATTACTCGGTGGGAAAGAGAAAGATTGGAGTTCGTTTTTCCTTGACAACAGTAAAAAGCAAAATGAATTTAATAAAAGTCAAGCGATAGAAGAGGAAAAGGCGAGAGTGAAAAACACCAAACCAACATTGGATCTGCTTGCGTATACGGGAACTTACAGTGGCGAACTTTATGGTAATTCAGTTGTTGAGTTAAAAAATGGAGAACTTACATTTAAATTTATACCGGCACCTAAATTTAATGCCACACTCAAACACTGGCATTACGATACATTTAGTTTCCGGTTTGAAGAATTCCCTTCACTTCCACTTGGTAAGGTAAATTTTGTAGTCAATCAAGATGGCAAAGTTGAAGAGATGCGCATAAATGTTCCTAATCCGGATTTTGATTTTACAGAATTGAAGTTTAAAAAGATAAAGTAACTCTCTTTTATGAAGATCTCACCTTTCTTGATTTTTTTCAGTATCGTACTGACAGTTTATGGATTCATTAATTATTACATCTTCAAGCATGCTATTACAGCACTCCCTTCTCAATCAAAAATAACCGGATGGTTTACAACAGTCTTCATTTTTGTGGCCTGTGCTTACCCGGTAGGAAGAGTTCTGGAACGATTGTGGCAATCATGGCTTAGCGACATTTTCACATGGGTCGGTGCGTTTTGGTTTGCGGCCATGCTTTATTTCTTTCTCATCGTCGTTATCGTTGATTTCATCAGCCTGATGGGATGGATGCTCCCCTTCCTTCCCTCCTTTTTAACACATCCTACCGAGGAGTTAAAATCAATCTATCTTTACTCCGCTATTGGGTGTGTGAGTTTATTAGTCATTATCGGCCACATCAATGCAATCCATCCATGGGTACGTAAAATAGATATTCAGGCCGGAACACCTTCTGCCCATTCAAAAGAAGTAACCATTGTCATGGCATCTGACATTCACCTGGGGACCATTATAGGTCCTCGTCGGGTCAATAAATTGGTAAATACCATTAATGGATTACATCCCGATCTGATTTTATTTGCCGGTGACGTGGTAGACGAAGATCTGGCTCCGGTAATCAGACAGAATCTGGGCGACTCCCTTCGCAAACTAAAAGCGCCCATGGGAATTTACGCTATCACTGGAAACCATGAATACATTGGAGGTGCAGAGGCTGCATGTAAGTACCTTGAGCAACATGGCATCACGATGCTTCGCGATAAGGCAGTTGATATCAAGGGGCTATTTTACGTGGTCGGAAGAGAAGATCGAAGCATAAATTCGCATGCCGGACATAAGCGGCTATCTCTTGAAAATTTATTAGCAGGACTGGATAGAAGTCGCCCTATCATTCTAATGGATCATCAGCCTTTTCATCTGGAAGAAGCTGTAAAGCAAAATATCACCTTACAGCTTTCCGGGCATACACACCATGGTCAACTATGGCCGCTAAACTACATCACACAGGCGATGTTTGAAATCAGCATGGGGTACAAAAAAATCGGTAACACCTATTTCTATGTCTCACCTGGTTTTGGATCATGGGGACCACCGGTAAGGATAGGGCATCGTCCTGAGATTGCACTTATCCAGATGAAAATCAATTAACTATTTTTAAAGTTTCAAAAGAACTTAGTGTAAGACATCTTATTTTTTTGAGTCCGAAATAGGTTTTACAATTAAAATTCCTTTCGAATTTGAAGCAGGCAGGGTTATTTGCAAAAGGCCATTATAAGGCACTACGTTGTTTATTATTTTAGCCCCATTGAAGTAAACTTCGTATGTATAAGAAGGATTCAAACATACAAGTATAGTTCTTTGATGAGGCATTGTAGTTTGGTCGAATGATAATTCTGCATAATATCCTGCATTCTCTGAAGAAAAAGACTGATGTTGGATCCATGTTTCAAAACCAACAGTAACAGTACCAGGTTTAAAATAAGCAGAGAACCATGCAAGTACGGGTGACGACAACCCCGAAAACTGATGCCAACCTGCTCCCCGTCCTGATTTTGAAAAGAAATGTTCGAACGTATAATACGACTCGTCGGTCTCACTCTTCCAAACATCCAACGCAGTCCTGGCAATTTTGTATGCCAGATCGCCACGGCCGAGATCAAGCATTGCTTTCCACATAAACCACTGATGCGGCATCCAGACAGAGCCATTCCAATATCCATCAATCCTATAATATGGCGCAGACTGATCTACAACGCCAATACCAGAAGGTGTCCACATTCTATCGTTTGCAAAGATCCTGTTTAACAAAATATTCTGCTGTTCGGATGTACATATACCTGAGAAAATAGGATAGGCACCATCGAGTCCCATATTATAGTTTTTTCCACTAGTAGAATCGATAAAGAAACCGATAGGTTCACCTTTTTCATTATGCTTTACATAACTAAAGTACCCGGAAGCCTGATCCCATGAATAAGCTTGAAGTGATTTTGTAAACATTTTTATATCAGCATCATACTGACGGATATCTTGTTTCAAGCCCAGTGCATCAGCGGCTTGTCTCAGCATCTTAGCAATTCTAATACAATGCGCCGTTGTTATTACGGGCGTTACAGATGATTCTAACTGTTTGTCATGAACAGCCTTTTGAGGAGGATAATCGTCCCAACCACCGGAATTGTAAAAGTAATCCCAGGTTTTCAATAAGTTGGACGACAAGGCTCGGGTAGTTGAACCATTCCCTTCGCCTGCCATAAACGCATAGTATTGTTTTAGGCGCGGATAAAAATATGCAAGTAACTCTGTTGACTGTGTTTTATTCCATAAATCATAAAAGACATACATTTGTACAGGAACAGGTGATCCATGATGAATAAAGGCAGACTGACTTCCTACCGGGGTAGTATAAGCATTAATACATTGGATCGCTTTGTTAGTATCAATTTCTGACAATCCTATAGCCTCAAACCCAGAATCCCATGTATACAAGCTATTCCACCATTTACCCGGTGTAAAATGTCGGATATATTGCTGCTGGGTATAAATCGGATATACGACATTCGACAACATAGCTGCCTGCATCATCTTATTACTAAAAACGTAAGGAGTACCTTCAGGTAAAATGTTATCTTTATTCTGATCGATATGGGATTGGTTTTCAGATGGAACTTCCTTGGTTTGTGTGAACGTTTCGAGTCGTTGTTTTACAAATGAAGCACTTCCAAAGCAAATTAAAGCATACACTTCTTTAGATGCATTCGGAGTAAGTTCTACCGGTCGCATAAAGACATTGGTATAATGTCCAAGCCCATTTCCTTGAATAATAGAACTGACATGATTATGAACATTTTTACGAAAAAAGATATCCAATTCGTCATTCAATAGCTCACGAACCATAAAAGGAGAAAAATCCCAGGCAATACCATAATAACCAGGCACATCTGCATATTTTAAAATAATATTACGTTTCGACATATCTACCTGAATTTCAGGCTTAAATTTCTTTTTAACAGGCAGTATTTTAATCTCATTAATGTCGTTATCCGGACCCAGATAAAATCCGTTCAGCTCAATAGCCGCTCCACCCATTGATTCCAACATTAGTTTTACAGTTCCGGCTTTTTCTATATTAAAAGGTATTGTCAACAATTCGAACTTTCCGCTACCTTTGAATTTAAGGGTTTCGCTGAGTAATCCAGAAGCTTTAAAAAGTGCTGTCGCATTCTCGCTAACCCGATACCGAAAACAGAGTGTACCTGAAAGTTGATTCTTTGAAATCGGAATGTTATAAATAACGAAATCATTTTTATCGCGACCAAAGTCTTTCGCCAAAGCACTTCCACCGATATAATCATTATTACGAGCCTCCCCTCGCATTAATCCATCAGCAACTAAATGATCAGTAGGGCGTGAGTTAGCAAATATTAATTTCTGATACGAAATACCATTATACCACTTACAACTTTCCGGAAGCTCAATCGCAACAGAAGGATAAATATCAGGATAGTCCAGATATGCCATTGTATTCAATGCCAGATTCTGTGAAATCAAAGTATTATTCACACAATTCATTTTCATCAAAACAGATGAAGAATCAAGAACATGGTATGTTACATCTACAAAAACGCGATCTTTCCATTCTAATTCATACCGATAGGTTATACGTTGCATGTCCTTATCGATCGCCCATGGGAAATACCCTGACTCAAACAGAACATTTGGGATCAATACCTTATTTCGATAATATCCTGGCATTACAGAAACATCAAATCGTAGTCCACTTGGCTGATCTGCAATATGCGATATCCCTGCATATTTTTTAGAATAGGGTCCCCAGGAAGACAACGATATATCATGTGTGTTTTCCAACTGTTTAAAGTTGATCAGTGGCAACTGTTGAGCCATAATAGTATTTAAGGAAACAAGTCCTATTATAAATAAAATAATAATATTCTTTTTCATGTGGACAAAAGTTAATTAATAATACCACCTTGTGGCAAGGAAAAATAATTTTTATTTTTGGTATATCTTTACTTATCACTCATTTGCATAATTAACGTTCCTTTCCTCCCTTTACAATTTGGTCATGTTTAAGTGTATATCCTAAGAAAGGAGTATGATTTAGCTGTACAGAACTCACATAAGGTGACTGAGGTGTATTTGCTACTGTTTTGATAACAAATGGCTGACTATTTCTACTGGGTTGTATCCGTATTTCATCGAATGAAGGCGAACTGAGAACATATTCAGCTTTAGTCGGACAGACGGATAAAAGCCCATCATTGAACAGGTGATTGCGCAAATAAAGCTGTCGGAATAAAAAATAATAGAAAAAAGCTTCTGATCATAACACTAAGTTAAAGTTTCAGATAAAACATATAATTGATCATTATAAAATAAACGCTACCGGGAAAAAGTCCAATAGCGCTTATGATACAATTTTCTATTATCAATTAATAACCAGGATTCTGTGTTATTTTATTTTTATTAATATCAACCTGACTTTGAGGAATAGGAAAAATCAAATTTGCATCAGTCAGTGTTTTCTTTATACCAATCTGTGCTGATTTCGAATTCAACACTGTAATAGCACGCCCGGTGCGTACCAGATCAAACCAACGTTGACCCTCAAAAGCAAATTCAACACGACGTTCTTGTTCCATCGCTAAACGGAAAGAAGCCTGGTTAGAAATTGCAGCACTTGTTTTAACAGGTAATCCGGCACGTTGGCGTACAAGATTAAGATATTTGAAAGCATCACCGTCTGCAACATAACCAACTTCATTTAAACATTCAGCATACATCAATAGAACATCTGAATATCGTATAACGGGGAAGTTATTGTTATTATCGTTGGCAACAGCTGGAGTATCCCAATATTTCTTACAATAATAATAGTCAACTCTTACGCCCGATGCATTGATATAAAATGTCGCCATAGAGGCACTTTTGCGTAAATCACCAGTTTCATAAGCCTGTTCCAGATCAGTAGAAGGACGGTCATTTCCTGCACCACCAAATTGAATAACAGAATTTCCAGAGTTTTCAGGAGCAAATGAGTTTGGTAAAGAATTTCCTTCTCCGATCGAGCCCGATTTGTATTGAACATCAAATACTGATTCGGCATGATTCTTATTGTTAGCTTTAAAGACATCTGCATACGAAGGTAACAAACTGTAAATCTGTGAATCAATTACCTTTTTAAGTTGTATAGCAGCATCAGCATATTTATGTTCAGTCAAAAGAATCTTTCCAAGCAATGCCTGAGCAGCACTATTTGTAGCCCGACCTAAATCGGTAGAAGCATATGCGGTTTTAGACTTTAACCCATCAATAGCATCGGTCAAATCTTTTTCAATTTGAGTATATACTTCAGTTTTTGGATTACGACCAAATGTATATCCCTGATCAGGATTGGATATTTCGGTAAGCACCAATGGTACATCTCCGAAAATCCTTACCAGATTGAAATAAATCAAGCTCCTAATAAACTTTGCCTCTGCCTTATATTGCTTTTTCAGATCGTCATTTTTAAAAGTCACAGCATCAATTCTTGATAAAATAGCATTACACCTGGCAATACCTTTATAGCTATCATTCCATGCGCTTAATACAAATGGATTTGTAGTGATAAGATAAAACTTATCAAACTGATCCTGATCAGTAACAGAGCCTGAAACAGATGGCCATGTATCGTCAGTTGTAATATCTCCAAAAACATAAATGTTTCCAAAAACGCCACCGAGTTGCAATGAACCATAAGCTCCACTTACAGCAGTTTTGAAATCATCAGCGGTATTATAGAAATTTGTAGTTGCAATATCTGATTTTGGAGAAAGATTTGTAAAATCCTTGCTACAAGCACTTAAAAGGACAGCAAGAACTATTGATATATATATTTTTTTTGTCTTCATAGCTTTATGATTGTTTTTGTTAAAAACCCAGATTCAAACCCACAATAAATGTTTTTGCCAAAGGATAAGATCCGTAATCAACACCTCCTGTCAAAGCTCCTTCATAACCACTTACTTCAGGATTATATCCCAGATATTTTGACCATGTCTTCAGGTTCTGAGCTGATATATAAATTCTACCACTCTGAAGTCGTGCTTTATTAAGAATTGATTGAGGTATTTGATAACCAAAAGTTATATTCTGGATTCTCAGGAATGAACCATCTTCAACCCAGCGGGAGGATATAGCGTTATTTTGACCAGTAGAACGTGAATTAGCACGAGGCTCGATACCATTTCCAGGCTGAGAAGGTGAACGCCAACGATCAAGTACAGTAGTAAGATTATTTTGACCACCTTCAAGATTATCAATAAACCGACGACTCAGGTTAAGGATTTTTCCACCTTGAATACCATTACACACTATATTCAACTCAAATCCTTTATAGGTAAAGTTATTTGTAAACCCATAAGTAAATTTTGGTTGGTTATTTCCAATAACAGTGCGATCGTTCGCATCTAGTTTTCCGTCCTTATTTACATCTTCGTATTTCACATCACCTGCCTGTGTATCTACAAAATGTGGATAAGAATTCAGGTCGGCCTGATCTTTAAATACACCTAGTTGTTTATACCCAAAGAAGCTTCCGATAGGTTCTCCAATCATGGTAACATTTGTTTCACCAACACCTGATCCACTGAGAATACGATCTCCGGTAGGGCCTAAAGCTAAAACTTTATTGCGATTCAACGAGACATTAATACTCGTACTCCATGTAAATTTACCAACAAGATTTCGGGTATTCAGAGCAAACTCCCAACCCTTATTTTCCATCTCACCGATATTTTTCACTGTAGAACTAAATCCGGTTAATGTAGGAACATTTACATTCAATAACAAATTAGTTGTTAACCTACGGTAATAGTCGGCAATAAAATAGATTCTCTGTTTTAAGAAACCCAGATCGATTCCCAAGTCCGCCTGCCTGCTCTTTTCCCAACCCAACTTTGTATTACCAAGTGTAGAAGCTGCTAAACCATTAGCTAGTTGATTTCCTAACACATAATTATCAGGACTCAATAAGCCAATGTATGGATAATTACTACTGAACGCATTATTACCGGCTAAACCATAACTAGCTCTTAATTTGGTTTCAGATACAAAACTCAGGTTTTTCATAAATGCCTCCTTCGTCAACCTCCAGCCCAAAGATGCTGCAGGGAAAGTACCCCAACGGTTATCGGGACCAAACAACGATGAACCATCACGACGAATGGATACATTAACCAGATATTTACCTTTGAAATTATAATTAAAACGACCAAAATATGACACCACTGAGTTCTCTGTTTTTGATGATGCCCCAGAATTTACAGTACCATAATTCAAAGTTTGAACGATGTCGTTCGGAAAGTTGATCGCGTTTGCACTACTATTTTCGAAATAGTATCTGGTTGCCTCCATACCAACTAAAGCATCGAAATTGTGTACTTCATTGATAGAATGAGAAAACGAAAGTGTCTGATTAAAAAGATAAGAAATATCCATCCATGAAGAAGCGGTACCCTTTGCCTGATTAGGAGGAAGTAATTGATTTAATGGCATTCTAGACGTCTGATAAATATTCTCTCTATTACCATTATACGATAAGTTTCCTGACATTCTATATTTTAATGATTTAAGAATATCATATTCGGCATAAGCATTCCCTAATACACTTAACGTTTTACTTTGATCATTTCTCTCAAGAATATTAGCTAACGGATTTGTTACACCAGGTAAACCATAAGGTGCAGCTAATTCCTGTTGTGAAGACCACTGTGTTCCATCGGCACTATAAAGCGGTGCCATAGGAATGATTGCCAAAGCAGCATTAATTACACCATTGTTTGCCCAGTGACCATCTGTATTTACAAGTTGTTGAGTTTTATAGGTTGGATTAATATCAAGTCCAATCCTTAATTTAGAAGTAATATTTACATCAACATTCGTTCTAAACATATATCGGTCAAGGGTTGATGTCTTAACAATTCCATCCTGTTTCATATATCCGCCAGAAATAAGAAAACGAACCTTATCGTTTCCACCAGAAGATGTTAGCTGATAATTATGAATTGGTGCAACACGGAAGATTGCTGATTGGAAATCAGTATAAGGCATATTTAATACTTTAGTCGGATCGTCAAAATTGAACCACGAGTATAAATCGCCCTGAGGGTAACGTAATCTAAGAGATGGCTGAGGGCGAATACTATTTGGATCACTTGCATTTGCGCCAACAACTTTGTCGAGATAAGCATTGTTTGTTCCATCTTTACAAAATTCAGCAAACTGTTGTGAATTGAGTAATGATATCTTCTTTGTAATTTGTTGATACCCTGTATAAGCATCAAAATTAACAGCTGTTTTACCCGATTTTCCTCGCTTGGTTGTTACTATAATTACACCATTTGATCCTCGCGAACCATAAATAGCTGTTGATGATGCATCTTTAAGTACATCGATCGACTCTATATCATTAGATGTTAATGTCGAAAAGACAGTAGACGAAACGATATTTCCATCAACAACAATCAATGGGCTGGTACCAGCACTGATAGACCCAAAACCACGAACTTTTATAGCCGGAGTTGATCCGGGACTACCCGATGTTTGCTGAACTATAACACCCGGCAGTTTCCCCTGTAATGCAGTTGCAGCATTTGATGTAGGCATATCCTTTATATCTTTTGAAGAAAGCGTAGTAATAGCGGCAGTAACAGCTGAGCGTTTCTGTGTACCATAACCTACTACAACTACCTCGTCAAGTCTTGTAACATCCGGGCTCAATTTAATATTAAGGAAGGTCTCTCCTTCTAATGCAATTTTTTTTGTATTATACCCCATGTAAGTAAATACCAGTACCGAATTAGGATTTGGTACTACGATGGAATAATTGCCTGACATATCTGTTACAGCGCGATGAGTTGTACCCTCAACTAAAATATTAACACCAATAAGTTGTTCACCTGTATTCGCATCGGTAATAGTTCCTGTAACTTTACGTTGCTGTTGCTGAGCCTCTGTTACAAACGACGGAATATTTTCCTTACGAGTAAGAATAATCTGTCGATCATAAACATTAAAACTAATGTTTTCATTTTTAAATACATTAGTCAAAACGTCTTTAATCGAAGCATTTTTCATATTTACATCAACCCTACGATTGATATCTACCTGTTTCTGATTTAGGAGAAAGTAATATTCACTTTTGATTTCAATTGCATTTAATACCTCCTCGATCCTTGCATTCTTTAAATTGAGTGTTACTTTGGCTGTTTGCGAATAGGAATTACTTGCTATGGTATTCATAACGCAGGTTAGTAACAGCAAAATTGCGATTTTCATAGTGAGAAGAAATTTGTAATAATATTTATCTGGCTGGATTAACCAAAATTTCATAAAAATATTTTCCATACTTTTGTATTGTTAGTAGGTGAATAAATAAAAATTCTGTTATACACGTAAGAGATTTTTGTTAACCTCTAATCTGGAGGGAAGGTGTGGCAACACTTTCCCTCTTTCTGTAATTCTATATGTCCTTTTTAAACCATAGGCATTTCATTTTTTAAAGGGTTACTAATTATTACATTATTATTTCTTAGTTGAGAATATTATTATTTTCTTCTTTGGAAACGAACCATCGGGTAGTGGGTTTCGTTTCACTTCACGATAGTCAACGGGTGATGAAAGCTTCAAAAGTTTCAATATCTCTTCAAGTGATTCATCCTGAAAGGTAGCCCGGTATTTAAAGTCTTGAAGATTTTTTCCACGCATTTCAATTTCCACATTGTAGAGTTGACTGATTTTATCAACAATGGAACTTAATGACTCACCACGGAATATTAGTTTTCCATCTTTCCACGCGATATATCGGTACACATCTTCATTATTTAGTTCTTTTTCACCCGAAACTGTATTATAAATCAGATGTTGATTAGGCTTTAATTCAGCAATCTTTGAAATATTATTCTCGCCAGCGCACTTATTTACTGACACTTTACCCGTTACAAGAGAGACCTGGGTTTCGTTACTGGCAGAAAATGCTTGTACATTAAATTTAGTACCTGTTGCCATTACATTAATAGATCGGGTTTGCACGATAAATGGGCGCGCAAGATCAGAGTGAACCTCAAAATATGCCTCCCCTTTTAATTTCACAATACGCTTCTGATTAGTAAATTTCACAGGATAAGAAAGACTGCTTCCTGAATTAAGCCATACCTTGGAACCATCATTTAATATTAATGTCGAACGGGTTCCATATGCCGCAAATATTTCATTATAAACTATACTATCTGTAATACCGGATTTACCCGAATCATGGATAAACCGCCCCCAAAGAAAACTACCCAACATTAAGGGGATGATAAGAACAGCAGCAACCCGCTGTAAATAATACCAGAATCCAGGCTTTGTCGATTCAATATGATTTAATTTCAGGACTCTTTCCAGTGCTTCCTCTGTAGAAATATCAGAGGGATCAAATGGTTTACCTGAGACCTCCCATATATTTTTCACCTGCAGATAATACATCCGATTTTGTTCAGAAGACTTAATCCAATCCTCTAACTGAAAAATCTCCTCATTGGAAGCCTTTCCTGAAAGATAATTAATAATGTTGGCATCAATTTGATCGTGTTCGCTCGAGTTCATATCATCTTTATTCATCATAATGACGGTTTAAAAATAAAATACCACATCAGAAAGTTGATTTTTTTCAATTAAAAAATAATAATTCAACAGGGAAATATAAGCCACAGAATCTGCAGAAAAGCACAAAGCAAAAAACGTCTGTTTTTTTAGATACTTATATTATTCAAGAAATAAATAGTAAATTAAGAAAAACAGAATAGTTATAAGATAATCTTTGAGATACTCTCTCAACATATTTAGAGCTCTACTGATTCGTACTTCAATAGTTCGTACAGAAACATTTTGCTGATCAGCTATTTCATGATAAGTTAACCCTTCATAACGATTTAATCGAAAAGCAAGAGAGATTTCAGGAGGAAGTTGACAGAGTGCCTTTTCGAGATCCGCTTCTAATTCTGAACAAAGAATATAATTTTCGGCATCGTTTTCTATCAAACACATATGAAGATCAGCATATGCATTGTATTGATCCCGTATTTTTAAATGTCGCAACCAATCGATACATCTGTTCTGAACCATCTTTAGTAAATACGACTTCAATGAAGTATGAATATTCAACGACAGTCTACTCTCCCAGAAATAGACGAAAGTATCCTGAACAATTTCCTCACATGTATCCAAATCCTGGATAAAAGTTCCGGCAAACTGTACCAAATCGCTATAATACGCTCTAAAAATGACAGAAAATGATGAATTATCACTTTCACTTAATTTCTCTAGCAATATTTTTTCATACAATTTATCTAGTTTGATCTTCATCCTTTTATTTAATCGCTACAGAAATTGGAATTAGCATATTATGTATAGAATAATTTTCAAAATTCACTCAACTACAATGTTAAGTTATCGTATTTTTTGATTTAAATTGAGGATACAATAATAGCGTATATTCTTTATACAAAAAAGGAGACTGAAGAAATTTCTATTCAATTCGTACTATTTATAACGATTCGGAGGAACAATGAATCAAAGTTATTATTCTAAATCGTCCAATTATTTCAACTGGCTATTTCTGCAAATCCGTGAATATCCAATCAAAAAGATATTATAAATAGTGTATGTCTGATTAAGACATTTGAAAGAATAAAAAAGACAGAAAAGAAGGGAACGGTTATAAGTAGTATATTTGCAAAGTATTAGATATTTCTTTTTGCACACCATTTACCTGAAGAACATGCCCTTTTCATCTCTTGGCTTATCAGATTCGCTATTAAAATCATTAGCGGAACAGAATTATGCAAAGCCCTACCCTATTCAACAAGAAGCAATCCCAGTGATTTTAAAAGGAAATGACATGCTGGGAATTGCCAAAACGGGATCGGGTAAAACAGCAAGTTTTGTTTTACCAATCTTAGAACGTCTGAGAGAGAGCAAGCCTTCAAAAAGCAGACATGTTAAAGCGTTGGTATTAGTTCCGACAAGAGAATTGGCTATTCAGGTCGAAGAGGTCTTTAGTCTATTCAGTTCATCTCTTCCTAAGACCGTTAAAACACTGGCCGTATATGGTGGTGTGTCGATCAACCCTCAGATGATGCAGTTACAGGGAGTAGAGATATTAGTAGCAACTACAGGACGATTACTTGATTTGATTGATTCAAATGCAGTAAATCTCTCAGCGGTTGAGATACTGGTATTGGATGAAGCCGATAAGATGTTGAATCTGGGTTTTAAAGAAGAGATGGCAAAAATATTTGCTTTGCTTCCTGCGAAACGTCAGAACATTCTCTTTTCGGCCACTCTGAGTAGCGATATAAATTCAATCACTGATATTCTTCTTTCAAATCCAACTATAATTGAAATAAAAGAAGAGACCACATCACTCGATTTAATCAAGCAATCGGCTTATCTGGTTAGTGAAGAGAGAAAGGGACCATTTTTAAGATATCTGATTATTAAACAGCAAATGGATCCGGTATTGGTATTTGTATCATCGACGAACAGAGCTGAGGCAGTGGTGCACAAACTACTCAAGAATGGAATAAAAGCCGCCTCAATGCATAGCCAAAAGAGCCAGGGAGCCAGAACAGACGTATTGAAACAATTTAAAGATGGCACACTCAGGGTGTTGGTAGCCACCGACCTGGCATCACGAGGTATTGACATCCAGTTTTTGCCTTACGTCATTAACTATGAGTTACCACGTTCGCCAAAAGACTATATTCATAGGATAGGAAGAACCGGACGCGCAGAGTCGCCAGGAGAAGCTATTTCAATTATCAACCCTGAAGAGATGCACCATTTTAAAATCATCCAGAAGAAGATGGGAAAATGGTTGACATTGATTCATACCGATGATATTAATCTGACCGGATTTTAAAAAATCGCACTTAATCCATTTGCCCAGATAAGATGTAGTTTTATAACTATTCCCAACGAATAGCCTTAACAGGCTGAATACGAGCGATGATGTATGAGGGAACAACCAGCATTACACTGCAGATAATCAGTGTCCCGATATTCAATACCAGAATATAACCAAGGTCAATATTGATGGGAACAAAAGCCATATAATAAGTATCAGCAGGTAGTGTAACCAGTCGGAGTTTTAGTTGTAGAAAACAGATTGTCAGTGCAATTACATTTCCCCAGGCCATTCCTTTCAAAGTTAACCATCCAGCCTTCATCAAAAATATCCTCCGGATACTCCAATTGGGAGCTCCCATTGCTTTTAGAACACCGATTAAGGTAGTCTGTTCCAGAATCAGAATGAGCAATGTTGATATCATGGTGATGACGGCAACAATGACCATGAGTAATAAGATAATATATACATTCATATCCATCAATTCGAGCCAGTCGAATATCTGAGGATAGAGTTGCTTTATCGTTCGTGAATTAAGGTTGTAGCTCACCAGGTTAAATACCTTGTGTCCCATCTGATCAATATCCTTAAAGTCGGTTACCAACACTTCAAATCCGGCTATCTGCTGCGACGTCCAGTTATTTAGTTTTTGAACATGCCTGATATCACCTATTACATACATTTTATCAAACTCAGCCAGTTCTGTTTCATAGATACCGCAGATAGTGAACTTTCGTGCTCTGATTGCACCGCTATTAATAAAAAATACACGTAACGGTCCACCCACCTTTAACCCCAATAGTTTTGAAAGTGAACGACTAACCAGAATATCATTTGAAGTTGCAGTATCTTTAAGAAAAGGCATTCTACCTTCGACTAATCGATTAGCAAAAAAAGCTGTATCAAAATCACGATCGATGCCTTTCATCACCACACCCTGTATTTGGGTTCCGGTTTTGACAATACCCGCCTTAATCGCAAAAACCTGAATATGTTTTATTCCAGGCATCACTTTCAATTTCGGAATAAAAGTAGCGTTACGATCTACCGGAGGATACTCAAAAGAGGTATTGGCATTATATTCGGTTATCTGGATATGCCCTCCAAAGCCCACAACTTTTTCGCGTACCTGTTTCTGAAAACCGGTCACAATAGCCACTGCAACAATCATTACAGATAATCCAAGGGCAATACTAATAACCGCAACCCGAGCGATTGGACGAGCCAATCCCTCGGGTTTCAGTGTTTTTATAGCAATAAATCGTTCAAAATTCACTTTATATATTCTTTGGCACAAAGTTACTGAAATAAGTAACCGCTAAAAGCTGTATTCAACATTGGATTAATTATCCCAGTTATCAGTACGAAATGAAGAAGCAGGCAGTCCCTCCATATTAAAGAGATTTGGAGTTGCTACATTGCTCCAGCCATAACGAACCGCAACAGGATTTAACACCTCTGAACTGCTCACCAGAACTGTATTCTTTTCAATAACGGCCTTTGCCTTTACAAATCGTCCATCTTTTCCAGCTATTTCAAAAGAGATCAAATCACCATCCTTTGCCTTTAACCCCTTATCGGCATGATCAAATGATATACTGATTTTATCACCCACTATTTTCATTGATTTATAAAGCGGTCCGCTAAAAGCAACCTCTTTATGTCCATAGTTTTTAGCAAGTGCCCAGTAAGCTAAACGATTACCTACCGACTCTTTTTCAGGTGGGTGAATATTATTGATCGTGGCAATATCCATCGTAACAGCCATTCCACTATTCGGAATAGTCTTTAACGAATTCAATTGAGCCTCTCTTAACAGTTGCGACTTCGAATCTTTTCCATAGTTATATGGAGCTATCTGAACAAAGTAGAAAGGGAAATCACCTTGTTTCCATTCAGTTCTCCAACATTTTACCATTTCAGGGAAAATCTGACCATATAATTTAGCATCATAGACATTACTTTCGCCCTGATACCATATAGCCCCTTTAATCGCAAAAGGGATGATTGGATTTATCATACCATTAAACAGTGAAGAAGGAAAGTTGGCATTAAACTGACTACCATTAGATGGATATTTCGGCATCGTTGCAAGATCGACATCAACATGGTATTTCCAGTCACCTGCCAATGAAATTGCATTTAAAGTCCCTCCATTAACAGGATAGACCTTAAGCTGAGATTTATCCCCGGTCATGCCACTACCACCTGAAGTATTGATCATGCGAACAACGATAACATTTTTTCCAGCCAATACTTTATTTCCAGGAACGATATACTTTCTGGCAACATTCCAATCATCAATGAATTTTGATTCACCAACCTTCTCATTATTCAAATAGGTAACATCCATTTCGTCAACGGGACCTAAATCAATCATTAAATCTTTTCCTTCCCAGGCTGTAGGAATATCGATAGTTTTTCTAAACCACACAATACCCCGAAACTGATTCAATGCAGTATCAGCCTGCCATTGTTCAGGAATAGATACTGTCTTCCAATCAGTATCATTCAAATTACTGCTCATCCATTTCCCAATACTACCCGGATAAATACCATTTTCAGGACTCACTTTAGCTTGCCAATCATTAACATCTTTTAGATTTTTAATGCTATCCTGCTTTTGTAAATCTGTATCACCAAGTTTTGCTATCTGATCCGTAAATGGAGCATATTTTTTAATATCATCAGCACAAGTCCAGGCTTGTGAAGGCGTGCCGCCCCATGCAGTCATGATTAGTCCTACCGGAATATTTAATCTTTTATAGAGTTCCAACCCAAAGAAATAACCCGTTGCACTAAATTGTTTAACGGCGTCAGGTGAGCTGGCTTCCCATTTCCCTTTACAATCTTCCAGCGGCTTTTGTGCAATCTTTTTTTGCAAATTAAACAACCTGATATTAGGAAAATTTGATGCATCCTTAATGGTTTGCTCCGACTTAAAAATAGGCATTCCCGTCCAACCCATTACAGGCATCTCCATATTCGACTGTCCTGAACAAACCCAAACCTCTCCAATTAAGACATTTTTAAAGGCTATGCTTTGATCACTAACAATATCTATTTGAAAAGGACCTCCTGCTGAAGGCGTTTTCAATTTAACCATCCATTTCCCATTGCTATCAGCAACAGTTTGAACCATTTTCTTATTCCAACTTCCGGTAACCTTTACCAGTTTACCAGGGCTGTTCCATCCCCATACCGGGACACTGCTCTTTTGCTGCAACACCATATTATCAGAGAATATGGCCGGAAGTTTTAATCCTTGTGCAAATCCAAACTGAAAGAAGAATAAACACAAACAGACAAGAAGACTTAACTCTTTTTTTAGCATAATCAATTGTATTTTATAAGATTAAATATCAATATATTAGAAAACTCTCAGATTTATTTCACTTTTTATCTTTCATAACCGGGTTCATTCTTTTGAAGTATCAGCAGGTTTCATATACCCTTTTTCAATAAATGACATAAAAGTTAACAATGCGCCCCAATGATAAAATCCATCTGCGTTTTTAACATCATCACCCTGACCAGTAGTACCATTATAGTTTTCATAGATTGCGCCGTTTTCTTTCCACGATTTCATTAAAAGATTTTTAGACTTTTCAACCATATCAGCCTTTGCTTCAGGTAAATTATAATTACACATACCCATGTATATCAAAAAGTTCATAGGAGCCCAGATACGTCCCCGCCAATAATCGTTATCTTTAAAAGCAGGATCATTTCGTGATATAGATGGCATAATAAACGTCCCATAAAATTCGTCAGCATTATAGTAATGTTCTTTAATCATCCGCTCTGCCTGTTTCTGAGAACATGCTTTTGCTAACATAGGATAAAAATTAGTAGGCGATATCCGATAACTTTTCGCACCTGTATCTAATCGCTTATTCAAAAAAATGCCCTTATCATTGTCCCATAATGTTGCTAACATTTTAGTATACCTGACACTCCGTTCCCTGAGTTCTTTTGACTCCCTGGTCCTACCCAGAATATCAGATATTTCGACCATTGAATTGCAATCCATGATATAAAGGCTCATCAATCCAACATCAGCCAATTCCATCATATGAGTAGTATTATTAAAAGGAACACCATCATACATGGGCGAATTATCTAACCCCGATTCATATTTAGCAGCCTGAAGATTGTTCTTGTCAATCGTTTTGAGTGAATCTGAAACGTTATCTGAGCCCCATGCCAAATATCCACCCTTATCCCGATGAGCTGGCCACCATCTGTTCCATGATAGCAGTTCATCATAGACCTCTTTTAATAGCCATTTCTCTTTATATCGTTTATAGATCTCAAGGATGACCGTGCTACCAACAGGTGGTTGCGAGCGATCCCACGAAGTATTTCCAAAGGGAGAACTATAGTTTGGGATAAATCCGGAAAAGGTAATTGCTTTGGTTATTTCAATAGCATTGGCATAAGCTAAATCCTTATTGAAAAGCGAAAGCATATAGCTGGCAAAATAAGTATCCCAATCAAACAACACAAATCCATTCCAACCTTTATTCCAGTTTCGACTAACAGGAGTTATGATTCTGTGATTAGGAGCATCATAGATAGAATTCCATGCCAGAATAGTTTGCATCGCTTTAAAAGGCTCGGCCAAATTACCATACGAGGCAATTCTATTTTCTTGAAGTATTTTATTTTTTGCAATAATAGACTTAATCTCATCAAGCGATCTGGTTTTACCGGTATAAATACCCAATTCCTTTTTCATTGAAATACAGAATCTAGGAAGCGTTGCCAAATCATATGCAGTGTTGGTTAATGGTTCTGTTGTACCCACTTCGATAGTACGAAACGGGAACCTACCGATAAGTTTATTTCCTTCAGCACCAATCAATCCATTGTTATTCCAAAGAATACCGGGCTCAACAACTAACATTTTATCAAATCCTTTTATCGGAGTGACCAAAATAAGTTGGTCAGAACCATCAACAGCTGACTGCACATTAATTTCAGCCTCTTTATATTTGAGATTTAAACTGGTATAAGTCCCATCATCTGAACGAAGGCCTAAAACAACCTCTTCGGGCCGATTTGACACTTTTGATGCTTTGAAGAACTCTTTGGTATACTCTTCACCAAATCTTGTAATACTAAGATTTATAGAAAACCCTTCAGGCAACAGTACATGGCTCAGCACACTATTATTATACCATGTATTCCAGCCATTACAAAGCTTCTGCTGAAGCTCTTTATATTCTTTTGTTTTAATATTTCGAGAGATCGATTGAGAAAAAATGTTGCTGGTTACGAATAACAAAAATGTTATCAAAAGAAACCGACTAGCTGTTTTCATGCTTATATAAGTTATCCTTTAAATTATAAATACGAACAATCTTGAAATCTCCTTTTTGGAATAAAAGAACACTTCCCGATATAAGAAGTTATTAAAACATACTTGTTTCATATTACCTACTTTTCCTTCAGAATAACAGCTACTCCATTCTTTGCTTTTATCGGTAACTGAAGTTTCGTAGCCGAAGTAACCAGTTGCTTCGATATCTTCAATTTAGTTGGTGTACCTGATAGTTCATCATCAGCATAAATAGTTGCCTCATACTGCTTTTGTTTATTCAAAAAGTCGAGAGATACTGAAAAGTTTCTAGGCTCATCTGTTAAAGAACCAATAAACCAGTTACCTCCACGTTTTCGTGCAATAGTAGCATATGCTCCTATTTTACCCTCAAGTACTTTGGTATCGTCCCAAACAGTCGATAAATCATCGTAGAAAGACAAATCAGGCACCTCGGCAATTACAGATGCACCGGTACCTCCACCAAGTTTTTGTTGGGACGCAGCCTCCGGACGATCATACCAATATAAGAATTGCCACGGACTATAAATACAAATCGCTTTCGCCATTTGTGAAGCATGCGAACCCATCTTCTCCTCAACACGCGGAGCAAAGTAACAATTCGTATGATCACCGGCACCGGCAAGCATTCTGGTAAACATCGTAATTAGAACATGTTGGTTCTCGGGACTTTCCTCATCACCCCTAATCCCTTCTTGTGTTAACAAATTAGGATAAGTACGCGAATAACCTGTTGGGCGATACTCATCATGAATATCTATCATCAGCTTATATTTAGCAGTCTTCCGTATCGCTTCATGAAGCCAGTGTGTGGATTCTTGTGTGCCGACATTTACAAACCCATATTTTATTCCTTTTACGCCCCACGACTGATAAAGTGGAAGAATAGAGTCCAGCTGTTTTGTCAAAGCCTTCTGATTAACATAGAGAATCACACCAACGTTTTTACGCTTTCCATAGTCAATCACCTCACGAAGATCTAATGGCCCCTTAGAACGGGCAGGATCAACATGGACTGCCGTAGCATCTGAAGCAATGTTATTTTCAGGGCCATACCATCCTGCATCAAATTCAATATACTGAAGATTATGCTTTATTGCAAAATCAATACAAGCCTTACCACCAGTGGTATTGAGTGTTACCTCGCGAATCACCTTGCCGGGCTTAATCCACGAAACATCCTTCAAGGCATTAGGCTCATTCAGATTGAGTACAAAGTAATTATGCTCTAATAACTTTCCGGGCGAGTCAGCAATCATCACATAACGCCAGGGAGTAGAAAAGGAGGAAGAATATGAAGATTTACTATCCATTGCAGCAACAAGAAGCAAAGAATCTTTTTCTGTACTATCAAATTTCATCCGTGCATTATCAACAAGCGCAGCTTCACCCAACGCGATATATCTGTGTTGATCTAACTCGATTACATAAGGCCGCTCGCATCCCCTACCCGTTTTGCTAATGGAGCCTTTAAAATATTTTGCTTGTGCCAGTCGTGCAATCCACGAAGTATAATCCTTATCAAACTGAAAGCCTGTTAGCTCTTTTGAAACAACAACCGGCTGATTGGTTTGGATATTATATTTAAAGGCTATGCCTTCATTGTAAGCTCTAAACGTTAAGGAGAACTTACGGTTTGGTGCGGTCGTTTCTTTTAGTTCAATTATCACCTCGTTGTAATGTTCCGGGTATTGGCTTCTCTCACCATAAACCGGTTTCCAACTACTATTTATACTTTTAGTCTTCGTCGAGACAATCTGAAGATTTGATTGTAGTGCTTTTTGATTTTCGAATTCAAGGCCCAATGGCGATGCGGCAAGAACAACCTTTCCTCTATTCGTAACCGAATAAAAAGGCGCATTACCTTTTTGAGTATCGAGTTTAAAAACAACTGTTGTTTTCTGATCAGGACTAGTGACGACTATATTTTCTGAACGAACAATCAATGATGAACAGAATACAAGAGCCAAAAGAGATAATTTAAAGAATAGATTCATTTGTATTTGTGTGTTGATGGATTTTTCTCAAATAGTACCAGATTAACCTCTTCCCAAAATTAGACAATATTTACTTTTGATTTAGCTACAAAAAGATCAAAAAATATGATAGTTTTTATAAAAACAACCCTATATTTGCAGCGTTAAATATCGAAAGTCATAGAATAATGACTGACATATTAACATAAATCTACCAATGCGGAAGTAGCTCAGTTGGTAGAGCATTAGCTTCCCAAGCTGAGGGTCGCGGGTTCGAGTCCCGTTTTCCGCTCAAGCCAGTCTTTCGACTGGCTTTTTTTATTCCTCTTATAAAATCCGGCTATTATTTTTAGTAAGTTTGACATTCATTGAACCATTACCTTCGACTAATCTACAAAGGCAATAGATTCTCACTGTAGAAATTACTAATTAGAAGTCTCATGACTAAAGAGGAAATAAAACAGTTTATATTGACAGGAGAAACAATCTCTGTCGAATTCAAAAAGTGCCGGCACGAGTTAAGTGATGCAGTTTTTGAAACGGTATGTGCTTTTCTAAACCGTATTGGTGGTCATATATTGTTGGGGATTGACGATAACAGAGAGATCATCGGAGTAAATGAACGCAGTATCGAAGGCATGTTAAAGAATTTTGCCAATATTGTAAACAATCCGCAACAACTAAATCCTACAGCCTATTTTTCTTCCGAAATTATTAACCTTGATGGAAAGAAAGTTATCAGCATTTATATACCCGAGAGTTCGCAAGTCCATCATTACAGAAATAGGATTTATGATCGCATAGGAGATGCTGATAATGACATAACGCTTAATCATGCTCTGATAGACAACCTCTATTTAAGAAAACGAAAAGACTTCACTGAAAATGAGGTATGCCCATTTTTGACGATGGATGATTTAAGCAGTAGTACTTTTGAAAAAGCAAGAAATCTAGTCTCATTATCCAATACATCCCATCTTTGGCTCACGATGAGTAACGAAGAGATCCTTCGCTCAGCAGGATTTTGGCGCAGAGACAGTGTGACAGGAAAAGAAGGTTATATTCTAGCCTGTGCTTTGCTCTTTGGAACAGAAGTTACCGTCTTGACCTATTGTCCGGCATACAGAACGGATGCTATTTATCAAAACATGAGTTATCAACACTATTTAAACCCAAGAAGTAGCGACCCTGACATACGCTATGCTGACAGAGATGATATTCGTGTAAACCTAATTGAGGCTTATATACGACTCATGAGTTTTGTACAGAAACATCTACCCGATAGATTTATGATGGACGAAGCAAGTATTCAGCGTATAGATATACGAAGTAAAATATTCAGAGAGATTGTCGCTAATTTGTTAGCACATAGAGAATATAGCAGCAGTTATCCTGCCAAGTTATTGATATCTTCTGATTTACTCATCACCGAGAATTGGAGTAAGCCTCAACAAACAGGTGTTGTTACACTTGATAATCTCGAAACCCATCCTAAGAACCCAATGATCGCCAAGATTTTCAAAGAGCTTGGGTGGGTTGAAGAGTTGGGTTCAGGCAGAAAGAATATTCAAAGATACGCCCCCCTCTACTATCCGGATTATAAAGTTGAAATTCAAAATCAGGAAAAGTTTGTTTTCTCAATTTCATATAATAAATCAGTTTCTGACTTAGTGCCACAGCACGAGCTGCAGAAAGAGTTACAGAAAGAATATGAATATGATATAGAAGCTATCGGCAAAGAGATCGGGACTAAGTTGGCACTAAGTTGGGACCAAGTCGGGACCAAGTTGGGACCAAGTTGGGACCAAGTTGGGACCAAGTCGGCACTAAGTTGGCCGCAAGTTGAAAAGCTCTTGAGCACTTTGAAATCGCCACTGGCAATTAAAGAATTAATGGGATTATTAGATTGGAAGAATCGCACAAAATTCAGAGATAAATATATCAACCCATTAATCGAAACAGGTATTATAAACATGACCAATCCTGATAAACCGCAAAGCTCGAATCAACAATATTATTTATCAAAAAAAGGAAGTGTATTGTTGCGTGCTCTAAAAAATGGTAATTTGTAATTACATTAGCTTATTATTTTAACTTTCCCTTTAGCTTCTCTTTTATGCCTTACCATAAATAAGCGCTTTTAGAGTTGTCAAAGTGGTGTCAGTATAAGGAATAGCATCAAAGCGACCTTGTAAATAGCCTTTTTCAGCATCCATTGTGTCTCTGAAATCCTTATAATCAAATAGAGAATAGAGGCCTGTAGATGCATCTTCCTTTTTATTTACAAAGTATATCTGGTCTTTACGCATTTTTTTCAAGTCTAATAAATTCGTATTGTGAGTAGAAAAAACAAGTTAAGTAGAATCGCTTGCATAAAGTAATGCAATGATGAACTCGACTATTTCGTATCCATCCGGCCAACCCATCTTGCGGTCGATAACTTGAAGGATTAGTTTTGATTATATTTTAAATTAATTCATCCAACGGGTGAATATAACATATATCATAACTATAAATAATGTTTCGAACTATAATTTTAAGTACAGTTGGGCTTTCAAAGTTTTTTGGTCGTCTTCATAGTAGTGTATACTAATTGAAATACCATAAACACTAACAGTTATCTTTTTACTTAAAATTATTCACAGTTAAAGATCTGAATTCGGGTAGAAAGAATATTCAAAGATACGCACCCCTATACTATCCTGATTATAAAGTTGAAATCCACAAAAAAGACTGAGTTCTCTCTCCTCACAAACGAGTAAGAAACACTCACAAGTTTTGATTATTAATTTGCCTTCTTCAAATTATTATTAAGATGAATATTCATGTTATTCTTTCCTGATCAGTAGTTTGCAATTTTTTCACAAAGTCTTTCTGCAAGATTCTCAATATCGTTCTTTCTAGCTAATTGGCCTATCCATTTTGTTGGTATATGGCAAAAACCATAAAGTAACCC
The DNA here is from genome assembly GCA_013390605.1 of Bacteroidota bacterium. Classification (GTDB taxonomy): domain Bacteria; phylum Bacteroidota; class Bacteroidia; order Bacteroidales; family Cfx3-03; genus Cfx3-03. Next base: position 2,742,744 of record JACAUB010000001.1, read on the forward strand.
TGCCAGTCCGCCTGTCACTGCACCAGTTGTATCTGTATCCTCCCCAAAATTAACAGCTTTTAAAACGGCATCTTTATAACTATCGGTTGTCAACAAACACCAAATACTTGCTTCAAGAGTATGCAATACATAACCACTACTATAAATTTTAGCCTCAGTTAAATTATAAATATCTTCTTTAAGTAAACGATCAAATATTGCAATTTCTTTCGGACTAATTGATTGTAAAATTAAGTAACTGCTAATTGTCGTTTGAAGGTTTTTATAAATTTCAAACTTGTCGTTCTCTTCATATAATTGTCGTGCAAATTCAAGGTAGTAAAAGCAGGCAATCACAGAACGAATATGGCCGTGTGTAATTGATGAAACTTGTTTTGTTATTTCAAATCGTTCATTTATTGGCTTGTTCAGCAAGTAAAAAAGTAACGGTGAAATTCTCATCAGAGCCCCATTACCATTAGAAGTTTCTTTAGCATCACCGGCTAAATCAGGCTGCTCTCCTTTTGCAATTCGTCCAATGGCTTGACGTGTAGCTATGCCTATATCGAAAACAGTCCCTCTTGCTGTCCAAAAATTATTGTTTAACCACATTACAAAATATTGTCCAATGGTGTTTAAATCAAATTCTTTTGCCAATGCTTCAGCAAGACAAAAGGTTAATGAACTATCATCAGAAAAAGTCCCTTTGGGCATATTGTGAGTTCCATAACCAATCATATCAGTTACAGGATTTCTTTTTAGTGTTTGTCTGCTTTTGAATTCAACCGGAACACCAAGGGCATCACCTACTGCCACACCAAAAAGAACCGATTTAATTTTGTCGCTATAGTCAATACACTTATTTTTGAATAAAAGATTTCCAAAATTACTCCAACCTTTCACACAATCTGTTTCATTTTTTATGTTATTAACAACGAAAATTTCCCGAACATCAATTTCCAAAAGACCTTGCGCAATGAGAAACGAAAATGTTTCAATGTCTGTATTATCATCTTTATTTGAGTATTTTTCTTGATTTCTTTCAGCCCAAAATTCGTGTATAGAATAACCAACTTGCTCTTTTATAATTTGTGCTTTATATAGTCCAAATCCTGTCCAAGAGCGATGGAAGAAAAGATAATCATTTTCATAAAAGATAAACCATTTATCCTCCATTTGTTCTGGAATCAGCCCTTTAGTTAATTTAGAAAACTGATCTTCTGTAAAATGTAATGAAATATCAATACGTTTAGGATTATCAATTGGTTCCGTTTTCCAGGAGATTCGTGTTGCTATATTCTCCATTTCTTAATTTTAAATATTTCAACTTTATGCCACCTTCAACTCATATAAATGTTTCTGAAATTCAATAAACAGTGCGCTGATATTATCAACATCGCCCAATATATCTAAAGCATCACCCAATGATTGATATTTGTTGGTCAGCAGTACCGGAAGTTTCTCCTGATCGAGTTCTTCAACACCGGTTTCAATATATTTGCGCAATACAAATTCAATAAACGCTTTTTGTTTATCATTGAGAAAAGCAAAGATATTTCTTTGTGCTTTGGCAACCCGTTCTTCTCTGGTGATGGGTTTAATGTCGCTATTCAACACATATTCCAACACATCGAAGAGGTCGCTTTTTTCAGCGTGAATTAAGTCTTGCAAGATAGACAGCTGATCATGACCAAAGCCGGCTTCATCCAATTTTGCTAACAAGGCTTTTCGGGTTAACGGATTACTCCAGAGCAATCTAAGTTCTTCTTCGTCAGTAAATAGTTCTGGAAGTTTTCCAAACAGGTTCTCCATAAACTCTTGTGCCGAAATAGGTTTTCCATCAGCACTCCAGAACGAGGTAGAGATCATGTGTTGTATTTCACGCTCTTTACCATCACTTAGCCTGACCTTAATAATTCTTTTAGTTAGTGGTGATGATTCTCCTGGATCATATTCAGTTGGGCCATCATTTTCAGGTTCCGGATATGGTATTGGGGGCTTTGGCACTATAGGCTCTTCAGGTTCCAACGGCTCTCCGTCCCATTCAGGATCCAGAAAATTATGATAAGCATCCACATAATCGTAGATGGTAAAAAACTCCTTGCCATCAAATAGTCGTGTCCCTCTTCCTACAATCTGCTTAAACTCTATGATCGAGTTTATCGGACGTAGCAAGACAATGTTTCTGATATTCCGTGCATCTACCCCTGTAGATAGCTTTTGCGAAGTCGTTAAAATCGTTGGAATTGTCTTTTCATTATCCCGAAAAGTCTTTAAATACTCATCCCCTATCTTTCCATCGTTGGCCGTTACCCGAACACAATAGTTAGGGTCTTTCGAATGCTTTACCTGATTAATCAAGTCACGTATGGCAGCAGCATGGTCCTGAGTAGCACAAAAGACAATGGCCTTCTCCTTTTGATTGGCATCGTCCATATAAATCTTTACCCGCTTTGCCTCTCTGGCTTTAATCTCGATGATTCTATTGAAATCGGGTTCAATATAGAGTCTTCCCTCTTCAACCTCACCCTCTATTATCTGATCATCGGCAGTATAAATGTAATCATCGATGGTCGTTTTTATCCGCTTAATCTTGAATGGCGTTAAGAAACCATCATTAATACCCTCTCTGAGCGAATAGATATAGACCGGCTCTCCAAAATATTTGTAGGTATCTACATTGTCTTTGCGTTTCGGGGTGGCGGTTAAACCCAGCTGTACGGCAGGCGAAAAATAATCCAGTATCGCTCTCCAGTTACTTTCATCATTCGCACCTCCCCTATGGCATTCATCAATGATGATAAAATCAAAGAAATCCGTTTGGTACACACCAAAATAAGGTGCAGATTTACCATCCTGATCGGTTCCACTCATAAAAGTTTGGAAGATGGTAAAGAAAACACTTCCATTGGTAGGGACTTTACCCGATTTACTGATTGCATCCGGTTTAATTCTGATCAATGCATCATCAGGAAATGCAGAAAACTCATTGAAGGCCTGATCGGCTAATATATTACGGTCGGCCAGAAACAAGATACGAGGTCTGCGGTTACCATCACGTTTCAGGTTCCAGCGAGACTGAAACAGCTTCCATACAATCTGAAAAGCGATCGATGTTTTGCCAGTTCCGGTTGCCAGGGTTAACAGGATTTTTGATTTGCCCTTTGCAATGGCTTCTAATGTTTTGTTGACGGCAATCTCCTGATAGAACCTGATCTTCCAACTGCCACCTTTACTCTCAAAAGGAATGTCAGTTAGTTTCTCCCACCAACTATTTTGTTCATTACTTTCAATGGTACCTGTCGAAGGAAATGTCTTATTCCATAACTCATCTGGCGTGAGGTAGCGATCGACCCAACCCTCTGCACCAGTATTCATACAGATGCTGTAGATCTCTCTGCCATTGGTGGAATAGGTAGTTTCCAACATCAGTTTTTCGGCATATTGTTTTGCTTGTGCCACTCCCTCGCCTACTCCCAGAACATCACTTTTGGCTTCAATAACGGCTAACTTAATACCTTTGTAGGATAATACATAATCGGCACGAAGCAATGCGCTACGTTTTCCACCGGTTTGTATTCTTCCTGCCGTTATGGGATGGTTTCTAAAAACTTTAGATCCTTCCACAACGCCCCAACCGCATTCTTTTAGCTTAGGGTCTATCCGTTCAGCTCTGGTTTCGTCTTCGTTCATTTTTATATATCAATTGGGGTTGTGAGTTTTTCAATAAAAATCTCATTTCGTCTAATAGCTCGTTCTAACAATGTTGAATATGTAATTGCTTCTGTATATAATGAACCATTCACACGCCCAAACTGACCTCTAATTGGAAAGTGTGGTCTGAAAACATAATTAAAATGATATGCTGATTCAAAATAAGGATCTTTATTCTGTATATCCATTGCATCTAATTTTTCTCCAATTAAAAACCCATAGAATGTTGTGAAACTAAATTCATCTTTTGATAAGTTTCTGATTAGACTAGCATAATTTGTAATCTGATTTAAATGATTAGAGACATTTTCATTTGGATTTTTAAACTCTATTATTATACATTTTCCTTCTTCCGGAAATAAAAGAATGTCTGGCCTTTTTTCATACCTTTTTTCACCTAAAGAATCTCTATAATTTATTTCTTCATCTGTTAAACTCTCTTTAAGGATTTTTTTATTATCAATAATAATATCGCCGAGCTTTTCTTCTGATGCCCCATTAAAGTATATGAAATCTTCATTAATTACCCAAAGGTCACTTTTTTCAGGTTTATCAGAACTTTGTTGAAAAATTAGATTATGAAGCAGTTTTTCATCTATCTGTCGAGCGGAAGTCTCTTGTACTTTCAATTCCTTTCGTAAGATTTTATCAAATAATTGAAGCACTAATTTACGCCTTGCTACGTAATGAGTAAGAGTTGTTCTATTTTGTAATGGAATAATTTTGACTAATTCATTCACTTGTTTTTCAAGAAGTTCATTATAATTTACCAATCTAGTGTCAAGTTCATTCAGTTTTTCTATTTGTTTTTTTATTTCAGCATCATTTTTTGCAATTTGTTTAGCATCTGCTTGATATACCTTTTCAAGGATTTTGTCCTCAGAATCATTTAATTTAATTTTCGCATCTTTGATTGTTTGTGGATTTAATAGAAACATCTTTTGTAGTTTTTCAACTTCGGCTTCTTTTTCTTCAGTACGATTTTTGATTTCACCATACAATAATAAGATTTTATCATTTGCAATTTCTTGAATATCATCCATAATTATTTCTTCTGCTTGAAAAAGCGAAGTAGAATCATTGCATGATTTCTTATATTCTTCAAGCGTGGGAATATTTATTTTCCCCCTTGTATCAGTATCTTTATTATTAATATATTCACCAGAAATAAGAAACATATAACGGTTTTCATCGATATAATCATCAACTAATAAACTATCTAATCTTATGTCTTTTGTAATTTCACCTTTACTTGTCAGCATTAAGCTATTTTTTGCAAGTGTATCTTTATGAATTTTAAAAGCTTTCAAATTTAATTTTTCTGTTCTATCTGTCCTATCTATCTTCTTCCCATCAGGTGAAATCCCATAGTAGTGCAAAATCAAATCATCTTGTTTATCAATTTCAGGAATGTCATCAGATTCAATTATCTTCTCATCTATCAATACATCATCGACAATAAATTGCAACTTAATAATTGGCAACCTATCTCTATTTTCACATAAATAGACCAAATAATGGGAAATTATTTCTCTTTTTAATCCATCGACAGTTAATTCTTTATAAAAAGCAGCATCTGAATCGGACAAAGGTGTTTTAAAAGTCAGTGTAGTTAATGGATTTTGGGGTTCAACATTTTTTAGGCTTTTAAAAAATATAATGGCATTCTGCCTCAGAAAAACCTCAGATTTAGATAATGTAAAAACACGTTCTTTAAATCCGGTTTTAGATGTTTCATCTTTATAAATACTTTGATATTCACTTTTATCAAAAAAATGAAGAAATTGTACCCTTCCTGATCCTTTGTTGAAAAACCCTTTCCCATTGTCATTTAAATTCTCTAACCGCTCAAATTCTTGGTCAGTAAAGCCTATACCATTATCTTCTATAACTATCGCCTCAAAATCAAAGTTACTTTGCTCTTTTGAAAATAATTTGCTTCTGAATTTGAGTTTTATAATTATTTCTCCATTATCTACCTTGTTTGAACACATACTAATCGCTTCCAATGAATTAGTAATAGCCTCAAATACAGGCCGTAATAAATCATTTGACTTCTTAATTTTAGGGAGTGTTCCAGCATAACTAATCCCAAAGGCTTTTATAAATGTATTTTCTTCCATGTTATAATTCTGAATTAAATGCTTTCTGTAAAATACTCTTTTTTAGTTCTTCTAAATCATTTATCTTCTGTTGATAAATGGATTTTAATTTTTTACACTCGGTAGATAATGCATCCACTTTTTGAACAATGGATTGTTGTTGAATTATTGTCATTTTGGGAACATTGAAATTCCGCAAGACATTTAATGATACTGTTTTTTGAGCAGTACCTGTTGCTTTGTCATTAGCTTGTGCTAATGCTTGTGGTGACAAAACCCAATAAAATAACCACTTGCTATTTATATTCTCTTTTGGTCTAATTAAACCAATATGTCGTTGAAAGCAAAAATCTTTATTAGTTTCAATCAAAACTGGGATACCATAAGAACCTGTAACAGTGTATAAAAGATCACCCTTTCGAGGTTTTCTATTTTTTTTTAATTTTTGGAAATATTCTTGCGAAACAGTAAATGTATCTGAGAAGTCGATTTGATAATTTTCTTTATTAATATTTGAAATCGTAATAAAAGGAATTCCAGATTTTGTTTTTGGAGGAGGCATATGATCTCCATCTGAAATATTTAAAGCTAGTTCGGATAATTTAACCATAACCCACCCCTCACCTTTATTTGCAAACACGCTATGTAAATAACTTTCAAAAAGTTCTTTGGTGTTCTTTAGGTTTTGTTCGGCATTGGCTTTTGCCTTTGCTATTGAAGCAAAGGTTTCATCTAAAATAGATACTATTCGTTGTTGCTCTTTAAGAGGTGGTATTGGGATTACAATATTTTTATATTCATCAAATTTTAAATTTCTTATGCCCGTTGAATAGCTTTGCATTTTTTCAGTCTTACCAGATATATATGAAAAAAACAAAAACCTATGTAAATAATTAAAATCAAATATTTTAGGATCACTAATTCTAATTACAGAAGTAAAATTGCTAAATGAAAAGTCGCCTTCTTTCTTATCAAATATTATAACCCTACCAACTGGTTGTTTTGGACCACCACCAGATTTTTCTAAAATAATATCACCATATTGAAGCTTTCGCTTTTCAAATTGAGATTTTTCAACTTCCAAATAAACAATATCTGCATCATCTAATCTACCATCATTGGTAAAGTTTGTATTGCGAATTACCCCCACTCTTTGGAAAGGTGGTTTCTTTCCAGACCATAAGCCATTCCCAAAGACACAAACATCTCCCAATCTTTTCAATTCCCACCCTTGTCGCAACTGAGCTTGTCTATTTTTCATAGCAGTCCCAAAATTGAGTTTAAAATCTCAGTGCTCTCTTCATCCAGTGCTTTCATCTCAGCCAGTATCTCTTGCGGTGGGCGAAGTGTTACTTCTTCTTTTTTAAATGGGTTCTTTGCACTCAGGTCGAAGGTGGTCTGGTCAATGGTGGTTGCATCAATAGACCATGAATTTTCGCTATCGGCAAAAGTCTTTTGCAACTTTACAAACTCAGCCAAATCGCTTTCATTGAGCGAGTTTGTTTTGCCTAAGTTCCGATCTAGATTCAGTTGGTAATACCATACTTTGCGGGTTGGTGCACCCTTCTCAAAAAAGAGTACTACTGTTTTTACACCAGCACCGGTAAAGGTTCCACCCGGCAAATCTAACACGGTATGCAGGTTACAGTCTTCGAGTAGCAGCTTACGCAAACTGACAGAGGCATTATCGGTATTGCTTAAAAAGGTATTTTTGATCACCACACCAGCCCGGCCACCTGCTTTGAGGATTTTAACGAAGTGCTGTAAAAAGAGGAAAGCGGTTTCGCCCGTTTTGATATTGAAGTTCTGTTGTACCTCCGCACGTTCCTTCCCTCCAAATGGTGGATTCGCCAGTACCACATCGTAACGGTCTTTTTCCTGTATATCGGCAAGATTTTCAGACAGCGTATTGGTGTGAACAATATTGGGAGCCTCTACACCATGAAAAATCATATTCATGGTTCCAATAATATAGGCTAACGATTTCTTCTCTTTTCCGTAGAAGCTCTTTTTCTGCAGGGTCTCAATATCTTTTGAAGAGAGATTTTCGAGCTTTCCTTTACTGGTTTTCAGGTATTCGAAGGCCTCGCACAAGAAACCTGCACTGCCAACAGCTCCATCGTAAATCTTATCACCAATGGTTGGAGCCACCACTTTGACAATGGTTTTAATCAACGGTCGTGGTGTGTAGTACTCTCCCCCATTGCGACCGGCATTGCCCATGTTCTGAATCTTCGATTCGTACAAATGGCTCATTTCATGTTTCTCTTTGTGAGTCCGAAACCGAAGTTCGTCAATGCGATTGATCACTTCGCGCAGGTTATAACCGCTCTGCATCTTATTCTTCAGCTCATTAAAGATCTCTCCAATTTTATATTCAATTGTATCGGCACTTTCGGCATCTACCTTAAATTGTTTGAGATAAGGAAACAGTTTCAGGTCGACAAAATCCTTTAAGTCATCACCCGTCATCTCTTTATGATGGTCAGGTTTGCCTTCATCATCCTTGGGCATCGCCCAAAACGACCATTGATATTCAGGCGCAATAATATACTGATAAGCCTTGCCCGTAAGTTCGGCTGCTGTTTTTCTGTCTTTCTCCAGATCGTCCAGATATTTTAAGAACAACACCCACGAGGTTTGTTCCACATAATCCAATTCACTACTGCAACCGGCATCCTTGTGCAGGATGTCGTCAATATTTTTAAAAGTCTGTTCGAACATTTGTAAACTCTAAATTGAAGCCTTATTGTTACTAAATTTTTGTTGTTGTAAAGTTATGAAAAAAGTGTTCAGTCGGGTTATGAAATACCTTTTTTTCTCTATTAATACAAATTACAATTTCATCAAACATCGTGTTTTTACCAATGAAAGCATTAGAAAAAAACTTATTTTTGAGTCAGGAAAATGGATTGATAGCATTTTTTAAATTCATGATTGAATTAGATTATTCTCTTTGATATCAGCGTGTTAGATCAAAAGAATATTTTCCTACATTTAATCGAAAATCACCCGATGATGCTCACCGCTCCCGTATATCAAATACCCCTTATCTATAGCTAACAGGATCCTACTCCGTTCTCTATAGACCTGAAAGATACCTGTTAGCTACCAATATGCAACATAACCAGTACGGGTCAGAGGAGAGATATCGGAAAGTCATCTAAGTGTGTATTTATAGTTATAGGAGAACGCTATCTTCATGCACTCATCACTGGTTCAATATAGGGTAATTGATATCTCTAACGACTTTTATAATTCAATGAATAAATCACGTTCTATGAAATGCTATACACTGATCAAATAGCCAAAATATATTTAATTCCAGTTAGAATAATATGATTATATTTACCCTAATTGTTTAGAAAAAATTATTTTGCATATTAATGGTAGAAAATAATTAAAAATGAAAGGATTAAGTAAAATGTAAATATCATTTTAATAATTCTTAAGACTACAAAACATGAATGTGACTTTGGAGCAATTGTATGATTATATTTTCAAAAAAAGCGGCAGGATTATTTCTGCTTATGCTCCATCATTCCTGCAAAAGACGATTGACCAACGAATTTATGAATCGGGCTCAAAAAACCTGAACGATTATTTTGTATATATATGCAATGAGCCGAATGAAGTTAAAAAGATACTAAGTGCTTTAAACATCTCGTATAGCCTATTCTTCAGAAACACGATGGATTTTGCGATTCTTGAACGTTTTATTTTACCTGAACTTTTCAGAACCCAGGAAATTAAAAATGATTCCATCAGAATATGGTCAACAGGTTGTGCTGAAGGCCAGGAACCATACTCTATCATGATGCTTGCGGACGATCTGTCGAAAAAACAGTCCAAAAGCAATCCGGTGATGCTTTTTGCAACCGATATTTCAGACATTGCTTTAAAGAAAGCTCAAGAAGGAGTTTATAGTGCTGCTATGCTCCAGCAAGTTAAACTAAATTATATCGATACCTATTTCACTAGACAAAATCAAGATTACATCCTTTGTGATATTGTGAAAAATAACGTTATGTTTTCAGAATATGATTTAGTAAACGAAAGAACTGCTTCGCCCCCTTTCGGAATATTTGGAGGTTATGATGTTATAACTTGTTGTAATCTAATGATCTATTATAAACCTGAAATTCAAAAAAGAATATTATTAAAACTCTTTTCATCCTTGAATAACCCTGGATATTTAATTGTGGATAACTCAGAACGCTCAATCGTTCAGGCGTTTAATGGATTTACTCAATATTCATCATTGGGAAATATTTTTGTCAAAAGAACTAAATAAAAAAGAATATATGCGTTTTCAAAACATTAAAATTAAAACAAAGCTAGTAATGGGCTTTGGGGTCATTCTGATAATGGTGATTATACTGGGATGGCTGGCATTTTCTCAAACAAGTCGAATTTGGCAAGATACCCGTAATTTATATCAACATCCTTTTACCGTGAATATTGCAGTAAGGGAAATCAAATCGAATACACTGGCCATGCATCGATCGGTAAAGGATGCGATTTTAAATGAAGACAAAACGAGCACAGATATTTATATCCACAATATAGAACGTTATAAAACTAACGTTTACAAAAACTTTGACACGGTCTATATGCTGTATTTGGGAAATAAATCAACGATAGATAGTGCTTATAATGCTTTCCAGAAATGGATTCTGATTAGCGACACAACGATAATGCTATGCCAGGAAGGAAGGAAAAAAGAGGCGGCATTCAGATCTACGCATTTAGGTAATATGTATCATGGTTTATTACTAGAAGCGGTAGACAATCTACAGGACTTCGCTATGCAAAAAGCCAAATCATTTTATAGCTCTGCTGAAAATCGAAAAAAGGATTTAAAAACACAACTATGGGTTATTATTATTTTCATCTTTTTACTCACTATTCTCATTTCACTCGCTATTTTAAGAGAGATTCTATCCCCTTTAAAAGAGTTAAGAAAGGTAACGGAAAAACATCGGGATGGACAATATGACACAAGAAGTAAAAATGAGTCTTCAAATGAAATAGGAGAACTTGCATCGTCATTCAATAGAATGGCTGACCGGATTAAGTTTGAAATGATTATCAAAAATAGCACTACCGAGATATCTGATGCTTTGATAGGTTATGAACATTTAAAACCTTTTGCTAAATCATTATTAGGAATACTCCTTTCAAAAACAGACTCAAACGTTGGTGCTATCTATTTTTTAAATGAGGAAAATTCAATATTTGAGCCATACTTCACGGTTGGACTAGATGTTAACAATATCAGATCGTTTTCAGCAGATCGTTTCGAAGGCGAATTTGGGTGTGTATTGTTAGAAAAAAAGATGGTTAAGATTACAAGTATTCCGGATGATACCCTCTTCAACTTTCCAACAATTACCGGGACTTTTAAGCCCAAAGAAATTCTTAACATCCCCATTCTGTTATCTGATCAGGTAATTGCTATTATTTCTCTATCATCCATTCATGGTTATTCGCATGAAACGATGGAGATTATTCGACTTTCTGAAAAGAACTTAGCTGCAGGTATAAACAGTATGCTGGCATCTGAAAAAATACATATCTATTCTCAAAAACTAAACCAACAAAATAAAACACTATCTGAACAATCAGCAGAGCTATCATTGCAGACAAATGAATTACAAGAACAGAACGCAGAACTAGAGATGCAGAAAGTTCAGATTGACGAAGCAAACAGATTAAAAAGTGAATTTCTTTCTAGCATGAGCCATGAACTCAGAACACCTCTCAATGCGGTAATTGCCCTTACCAGTGTATTAAGTAAACGGTTGAAAGATAAAATACCAACTGAGGAATATAGTTTTCTCGATATTATTGAACGAAATGGAAAGAGTCTCCTTGCTTTAATTAATGACATTCTCGACTTATCAAGAATTGAAGCAGGAAAAACTGAAATTCAATATCGTATATTTTCATTAAAAGAAGAGGTCGATTCTATTTTATTGACGTTTAGAACTCAAGCAGAGACAAAAAACATCATCTTACAAAACAATATCGGTACAGATATTCCACAAATTACAACCGACCTGAATATGTGTCAACATATACTGCAAAACCTTATCGGTAATGCAGTTAAATTTACAGATAACGGATCGGTTGAAATCTCTGCACTATTGGTTGACAATAAAGTACATGTTTCCATTAAAGATACAGGGATAGGAATTCCTAAAGACCAGATTCCAAATATATTTGAAGAGTTCAGACAGGTGGATGGCACTTCATCGCGACGACATGAAGGTACGGGTTTAGGCTTAGCCATTGTGGATAGATACTGTCGATTAATAGATGCAGAAATGGAGGTAGAAAGCGAATTGGGTGAAGGATCTATTTTTACCATGATATTGCCCATCGTACCCTCTATGACTCACGATGTTCACGATGTGAATATTGATAATAATTTTCATTATCCCAAAATACAACAAGACATTAAACCCGAAACCTTTTCCGGAAAATCAATACTCATTATTGAAGATAGTGAACCTGCTATTATTCAATTATCCGAAATTTTGAAAGAACATAAATTCATGATAAATATTGCCAGAAATGGATTAGAAGCATTAGAATTGGTAAAACAAAATATCCCTGATGCGATTATTCTTGATTTGATGATGCCAGAAATGGATGGTTTTGATGTACTCGAAAATATAAGAGGGAGCAAAGAGACTTCAAAAATTCCGGTTCTGATTCTTACCGCAAAATATTTATCGAAAGGTGAGCTAAAAAGATTAACAGAAAATAATATCCATCAACTCATCCAAAAAGGTGATATCAATAAAGGTGATTTGATAACTAGCATAAATAGTATGTTCACTATTCAAGAAATCAAAACAAAAAAACCAAAACATTCTAACTCATTAATAAAAAAGGATGATGCAACAATCTTAATTATTGAGGATAATCCAGATAATATCAAAACGGTAAAAGTACTTTTAGGAGAAAGCCCTGATATTATGGTGGCAATGAATGGCTCTGAGGCCCTTGAAAAGATGAAAATAAAAAAACCAGACTTGATTTTACTCGATATTTCATTGCCTGGCATGGATGGATTTGGTGTATTGGATGAAATAAAGAAAGATGAATCACTTGTTGATATTCCGGTCATCGCATTAACGGCAAAAGCGATGAAAGGTGATAGAGAAGCCATACTTAACTATGGCTTTGATGAGTATATTTCTAAGCCCATCGACAGCAATGTCTTTGAAGAGACAATTGAAAAATGGATTCATTTAGGAACTAGTTAATATAGTTTTGTATGATTAAAATATTAGCGATTGATGACAATAAAGATAATCTGATAGTTATCAAAGCATTATTATCTGATGCGTTACCAGATACGGTCATCATTACAGTTCAATCTGGAATAGATGGTCTAAAAGCGGCGCAATCAGAAAATCCTGATGTTATCCTTTTAGACCTTGTAATGCCTGTAATGGATGGTTTCGAAACCTGTAAAAGGCTTAAAGAAGATGAAAATTTAAGGCGTATTCCTGTTATCATATTAACTGCATTAAAAACAGATGCTGAAAGTCGTATTAAAATACTAAAGCTAGGAGCTGAAGCCTTTCTATCCAAACCAATTGAGGAGGCTGAACTTGTTGCTCAGGTAAACTCAATGATACGGATGAAGAAGTCGGAAGATTTTGTTCGCCTGGAAAATCAAAGATTAGAAAAACTGGTCCAAGAAAGGACACATGAACTGGAAGAAGAGCTGGAACAACGAAATGAAATAGAGAAGAAGTTAATTGAAAGTGAAAATCGATACCGGAATATTTTCCAAAATAGTCAGGCAATAATGCTACTCATTAACCCTGAAAATGGGAATATAGCTGATGCCAATCGTGCAGCATGTAATTTTTATGGTTACACCAGAGAAGATTTACTGAAGTTGAGAATAACTGATATCAATATTCTTCAGCAAGACGAACTCTTGTATATGCTCCAACAAGTCGTAGAATCTACTAATTATCATAATTACTTTAAACATAAACTTTCAAATGGACAGATCCGGGATGTAGAGGTATATAGTTGTAGCATTTTAGATCAAGGGAAAGCATTTCTATTCTCAATCATCCACGATATTACAGAACGTAAAAAGGCAGAAGACGAACTCAGAAAACATTGGCGAGCAGTAGAACAAAGCCCCTCAGCCATTATGATCACAGATATTTATGGAAATATTGAATACTGTAACCCAAAATCATGGGAGATGACAGGTTATTCCAATGAAGAGCTTCTGGGGAAGAACCTTCGCTTCTTAAAATCCAAAGAAGTATCTTCTGAAACGTATAAAGAAATTTGTAACACAATTACTGCCGGTGGTGAATGGCACGGCGAGTTCCATAATAAAAAGAAAAATGGTGAATTATATTGGGAATCGACATCAGTATCGGCAATTGTAAATCCGGAAGGGAAAATAACTAATTTGCTTTCTATTAAAGATGATATCTCTAAACAAAAAGAATTTATTATCGAATTAAAAGAAGCAAAACAAAAAGCAGAAGAGAACGATCGATTAAAAACTACTTTTCTGGCAAATATCAGTCATGAAATAAGGACTCCAATGAATGGAATACTTGGTTTTGCAGAGTTACTAAAAACACCTTTGTTATCAACAGAAGAACAAAATACATTTATTCACATAATTGAGCAAAGCGGAAAACGAATGCTCAATATTATCAATGATATTGTAGACATTTCGAAAATTGAAGCAGGACAAATGAATATAAATTTTCAAGAAGTCAATCTGAATCAATTATTAAAAGACCTACAAACCTTTTTTATGCCTGAAATCGAATCGAAAGGCCTCTCGCTTATATATACTACCGAACTTCCTGACCAGGAGTGTACAATAAATACTGATCATGGAAAGCTAACGCAGATTCTTGCAAACCTTTTAAAGAATGCTATCAAGTTTACAAAAAAAGGCTTAATAGAATATGGGTATTTTATTAAAGGTAAAATGATCGAGTTTTATGTTAAAGATAGTGGAGCAGGAATAGCTCCAGATCAGAAAGAAATCATCTTTGAACGATTCAGACAAGGAAGTATATTATTAACACGTAATTATGAAGGCGCCGGATTAGGACTCTCAATTTCAAAAGCTTTTGTCGAAATGCTCGAAGGCAAGATCTGGCTCGAATCTGAATTAGGCCAGGGAGCTACTTTTTTCTTTACGATTCCTTTTGAGATCAAGTGTTTTCGATCAACCGAAGATATTGAAACGATTGACACGATAGAGAATCTACCTCCTATTTCTATTTTAATTGCCGAAGATGACGAAAATAGCAGGTTTTTTCTAGGTGAAATTTTAAAAGACAAAAACATAACATTGATCTTTGCCAATAATGGACAGGAAGCTTTTGAGATTATAAGAAAAGATGAAAAAATAGACATCATATTAATGGACATGAAGATGCCTGTAATGGATGGGTTTGAGGCTACCCGGCAAATAAAATTGCTGCAACCCAATATACCTATTATCGCACAAACAGCATATGCCTTTGTAGATGATGAAGCTAAAGCCAGAGCCGCCGGTTGCGATGAATATATTTCAAAACCGATTAAAAGAGAATGCTTACTTTCGCTGATAAACCAATTGATCAAAAACAGAAACTGAATGATAATGAATGAATATGGATAATTTTCGTCCGTAAATAATTTGTTTTTATAGATCGGATGAAACTCGCATATTAAATTTACTACAGTATTTACGGTTGTAAAACATGCTTGTTTCATCAGTTTATTTTGAGATTATCAATAGATTTTTACAATTATAGATAACTATTCAAAATAGCAATTGGATGGTTTAAATTATCGATAAATTGGCTGTTGCGGGGTGATATGCTTTATCCTATTTTTGTCACGTCAAATAAAAAGCCCAATGTATTATGCTCCTCATTTCAATTAATAATCAAAGTAAAGAACCGATCTATAAACAGGTATTTCATCAAATTAAGGAGATGATCGATTCCGGTATTTTAAAACCAGGTGATAAGCTACCATCTTCGCGTATCTTTTCTGAGAAGCTAGGTGTAAATAGAACAACAATAACCAAAGCCTATGAAGAGCTTTGGGGACTGGGATATATTGAAAGTCGACAGGGTTCGTATTCTTTTGTCAGAAAAAGAACAGATCTGGCAAACCCGATAATAGAGAACAAGAAGAATCTTATTGACTGGAATGAAAAAAATTCGAATCGAATTAGGACGCTTATACCTGATAGGACAAACAATCCATGGAAGAAAACGGAGAGTGGAGTTATCAATTTCATTTCGCTCTCAGCAGATCCGCGTTTGATGCCTGTTTCAGAGTTCAGGAAATCTTTAAATAACATGCTCACTAAAGGAGGAGCTTCTCTTCTTGGATACGGAGATCCACAAGGCTATAAACCTTTACGCGAATTCATTGCTGAACAGATGCAAAAACATTGTATCACTATTTCGGCCGAACAGATAATAATTACCCAAGGCTCACAAAATGGAATTGAACTAGTTTTAAAACTCCTTGTTAACGAAGGGTCAGAAGTGGTCATCGAAAGTCCGACCTATTCTTCAGCCATTCCCCTCTTTAACTACTATGGTGCTAAGACGATCGGGGTTTCCGTTAAAGATGATGGAATGGATCTGGATGAATTAGAAACCATACTACAAACAAGAAAGATTGCTTTGATATACACTATTCCTAATTTCCAAAATCCTACAGGAACGACAACAAATCAGGCTCATAGAGAAAGACTTCTTGCGTTATGCGAACAATACAAAGTATTGCTCGTAGAAGATGGGTTTCAAGAAGAGCTGAAATATTACGGTAAAGTAATTTTACCCATTAAGTCGATGGACAAAAATGAAGTGGTGATCTATTTAGGTACCTTTTCTAAAATATTATTCCCCGGTCTAAGAATTGGTTGGATTGCTGCTGCAAAAGAGTGTATTTCGGAATTAACACTGATCATGAAATCAGCGGCCTTATCAGGCAATTCTCTTGATCAGGCTGCGCTCTATTCATTTTGCAGGTCGGGCTATTATGATTTACACATCAAGCGGATTCATCGGATATATAGAAAGAGGATGGAACTGACCATTAAAACCATTAAAGAATATTTTCCTCTCGAGCATATCACCTTTACGAAACCCAATGGTGGCTATACGTTGTGGTTTGAACTAAAAAACACGACAGAAAGTGAAGATGAAATTATTGCATATCTATTAAGTAACAAAGTAGCTGTATCACCAGGGAAACTTTTTTATAACAATACGCCTAATGGTAAGTTCTTTAGAATCTCGATTGCGAATAGAGACGAAAAAGAAATTGCACAGGGAATTCAACGTCTCGGAAAAGCACTAACAGTACTCTATGATAATGAAAAAGTTTAACCTTTTGTTGATAGCAAGTATTTAAACTAATCTCCATTCCATATTTTATTCATTTGTCGCAAAGAATCACTTTTTCGAATAAGAAAGCTATATTCTAATTGTAAATTAAAACTCATTTATTATCAGTTAAAAACCTTAATGATGGAATTATTTAATGCATATCAAGACACTGTCCGTGCGGAATCATACGCTAAACTGGAATTCCACGACACTTACTATCTCGCTTTTCGGGATCTTCCTTCAATTTTCTCTAAACATATTATTGGGAAAAATGCACTTGATTTTGGATGTGGAACAGGAAGATCTACTCGTTTTTTAAAGAATCACAAGTTTATTGCAAAGGGTGTTGATATTGCTATTGACATGATAAAAATAGCACGTAGGCTGGATCCTTCAGGAGAATATTATCTGATTGATGATGCTGATTTCTCGATTTTTAATAAAAAGTCATTCGACTTAATACTATCAACTTTTACCTTTGACAATATTCCCACGATGGAACGAAAAGTAAGAATATTTACGGCTATGGCATCTGTACTTAAGAATACTGGAAAGATCATTAATTTGGTTTCTTCTCCTGAAATATATGTTAATGAATGGGCTTCGTTTACAACCAAAGACTTTCCTGAAAACAAAGTAGCAAAAAGTGGCGATATTGTAAGAACGGTTACAACAACAGTAGAAGATAAAAGGCCTGTAGAAGATATTATATGGTCAGTTGAAGATTATCATAAAGTTTATCAGGATGCAGGGCTGGAGGTAGAAGCAATCTATAAACCACTGGCAAGTGAAGATGAACCCTTTGATTGGGTTAATGAAACAACCATTGCACCCTGGACTATTTATGTATTGAGGAAGAAGTAACATCTATAAAACAAAGAATCCGGGTTTTTAATCCGGATTCTTTGTTTTATAGATGTTAAAATTATCAAGGTTGTTTATAAACAATAACATTTACATTCATACCAGCACCAACAGACGCAAACACAAGATGATCACCACGCTCTATAACCTGATTCTCCAGTTTATGTTTCTGAATTAAATCATATAATATAGGGACTGTAGCAACTGAGTTATTACCAAATTTGGCAATCGTCATAGGCATAATATTCTCAGGTATCTCTGTAACTGCATACAATTTGAAAACTCTTGATAATATAGCATAATCCATCTTTGCATTTGCCTGATGGATCAGTACCTTTTTTATGTTTGACAACCCTACACCCGATTTATCAATACAGTCTTTTACTACCTGAGGCACTGTATTCAATGCATATTCATATAATTTACGCCCATTCATTTTCAGGAACAGGTTATCATTAATATAGTCAGGATTATATGAGACATCCATTCTAAGCAGATTAGAATGTTCAAATGTATCAGAACGTGTAATATGCGTAATAATTCCGACTGGAGTGTTGCTTTCGACTGCTTCTAAAATAGCAGCTCCGGCACCGTCAGAATATAACATACGATCGATATCATGTGGATCAGCAATTCTAGACAATGTTTCAGCTCCTATAACTAACACCCTCTTAGCATCACCTGATTTAATATAATAATTAGCCTGAATTACTGCCTGAATCCAACCCGGACAACCAAAAGGTAAGTCGTAAGCTACACAATATGGATTTACGATCTCCAATTTATGCTTTACTCTGGAAGCTAGAGTTGGGACAATATCAGTTTTTGGATTCGACTTTTTTACATCGCCAAAATTATGAGCAACAATAATATAATCGAGGGTCTCCTTATCAATATTTGATGAATTTAATGCATCAAGCGCAGCAAAATAAGCGATATCTGAAGCAACATATTTATCTTCCACATACCTGCGTTCTTCAATTTCAGTTATTTGCAAAAATTTCTCAACAATATCTTCGTTTTTCTTTGCGATTCTTTCGCCTGAAGAATTAAAAAACTTATTCTCAAGGAATTTCTCATTCTTAACTACTTTGGTGGGAATATAACTACCCGTTCCGGTAATTATTGAAAAAATAGATTTGTTCATATTTTGTATTGTTAAAAAATTCTCATGTTATATTAGTCTTTAAAAAAGCTTTTCCAACTTACATAAGACAATCTGTCAAAAATAAGAAAGATTATTTAAGAAATCTAAATAATAATTTTCATAAACATGTCTTTTCATTTACGACTAATTACCAATAATTTAGACTAGATTGAGACACTGAGAGCCAAGTGAAGAAGCGTACAAATAACATATAATCGGGTGTTTTCACCCTCAAATATTCTATTATTTTTTTATATTTAATCTTTTATTGCAAAAAAACAGAGCAATCTTAATTGCCTGGAAAAGTTTTAAATATCAAAAAAAAACAGATAACTATTGAAGTGACAACTCAACAATTTTTTCGGCATGTAGTGTTGTCGTATCAAAGATCGGATAAGCACAATCAAGCTGGCTGATTAGGTGAGGAATTTCAGTACAACCTAATATTACACCCTCTGCTCCTCGTTCAATTAAATGTTGCATAATTTGAAGATATGCTTGCTTGGATTTATCGTTAACTACTCCAAAAACAAGCTCTTCAAAAATGACTTTATGAATAGTTTGGATCTCTTTACTATCAGGGACCACAACTTCTAATCCATGCTTTTCTATTAACCAGTTTTTATAGAAAGCCTCTTCCATTGTAAATTTGGTTCCAATTAATCCAATACGTTTTATATTTTGCTTTTTTATTGCTTCGGCAGTAACATCGACAATATGAACCAACGGAATATGAGTTGCTGCACAAACTTCTGGGGCCATCTTATGAGCCGTATTAGCACATAATGCGATAAGTTCCGCTCCACTGGCTTCTAATATCTGTGCTGCATTTACAAGCATATCAGTAACACCTTGCCAATTATCTTCATGCTGGAATTGTTGGAATTTTTCAAAATCAATTGAAAACATTACACACTCGCATGAATGATGCCCACCTAAACGCTTATTGATTGTTTGATTTAGAATCCTGTAATACTCAGCTGATGATTCCCAACTCATTCCTCCAATTAATCCTATTCTTTTCATTATACCTGTGTTTATATAACAATAAAACAAAATTTATTCAATAATAATACCATATTTCTGAAGCAACCCACTCAACCCATGTTGCGAAAATCGGGCATTTTTTATTCTATTAGCTTCGGGGTCAATTACAAAGTTATAAGAAGAACTAAAATCTGCACCCGATAAATTAGTCCTTTCAAAAACAGTATCACTTAGGTCGCATTGACTAAAAACAGCCTGTGTTAAATCTGAATCCGTAAAGTTAGCTTCTTTAATACTGCAACCTTTAAAAGACGTTTTTGCCATCTTCTTTTTCAAATAATAAGAATAATCTAATATGCAATTTTCAAAGTCAACCTTGAATAAGAAGTCATTACATTCACTGAAATCGACCCCAATTAATTTACACCCTTTAAACGTTACATTTTTAAGACTGGATCCCGTGAGCTTGAGCATAGAGAGATTACAATCAGCAAAGGAACAATCAATAAAAGTATTATGTGTAAGATTGCAATCAGAGAAATTACAACGATAAAAATGGCAACGATAAAATTCATTTTTGGATATTATTTTACCAGTATAGTCGGTATTCTCAAAAGTCAGATTTTCTACTAATTTATTTTGTTTCATCGGTAATAATTTGTTTTTCATAGGTCGGATGGAACTCGCATATTAAATTTACTACAGTGTTTGTGTTTGTAAAATATGCTCGTTTCATCCGTAAGGAATTTGTTTTTAATGGTTGAATAAAACTGCATTTAAGATTTTTATCTTTGTTTGTGTTTACAAACATGCTCATTTCATCAAAAGAAGTACTAACTAAGGGTATTTAAAAATTATCATTTCTAAATTCTCAATCAAAATTATCTATTTATCATCATAAATGATAAAAACACAAAAGAATCTTTGAAAAAAAATAATGAATATGATCATTTATCCATTTGACTGTAACTAAAAGACAAAATGAATGTCCTATATAAAAGCACAAATCATCATACATAAACCAATTATCTAAATAACATTAAACGCTTTAGATACTAAACAATTATAAATACTACTATTTTTCAAAATACAGAGACAAATACTTTTTTATTATTCGCATTTCTGCTAAATTAGCAAAAGATTTCGCTTCAACTACTTTACAGATACCATTTATCGGACTAAAATCTACTTTATGAAAAAATTTCTACTCGTTTTACTAGCTTTGATTGGATTTCTAACCAGCAAATCGCAGTCAGAGTTTGGTTTTTCTATCCCAAAAGGAGAAAGAAGAGTTGAGATACCTTTTGAAAATTACAATAACCTAATTTTAGTAAAAGCAATTGTTAATAATCGGCTGCCCCTCTTTTTTATATTCGACACTGGTGTTCAAACATCGATCATAACCGATAAAGCATTAAGCGACATGATGCAGGTTCATTATGATCATATGTATACACTGGCAGGTGTAGGAGAGCACAAACAATTTAATGTTTTTCTGGCAAATAATGTTTCGATAGATTTTCCGGATGTCTCAGGTAAAGGGTTAAACTTACTTGTTCTTGAAGAAGATTATCTGTTATTGAAAAATTATCTTGGTACTCCGGTACATGGAATTCTAGGATGCGATTTATTACAAAATCTGGTAGTTTCAATCGATTATGATAAAAGAAAACTAATTGTATACGATCCTGACACGTATAGAGCACCCAAAAGAGCAATTGGTATTCCTATTGTGATTCATGATGGAAAGCCTTATATACAAATACCAATAGAACTTATTGATGGTCACAAAGTTCTTGCAAAGCTATTAATTGATACCGGCGCCAGTCATGCAATGCT
>JACAUB010000001.1:2764883-2908232 GCA_013390605.1 Bacteroidota bacterium
GTGAAACGCTTTCGCGTTTTTCGTGCGCCGCTTCAACCGGCGCCAGTCATGCAATGCTACTCGAACTATTTTCAGAACCTAAAATTGATATAAAGGAGAACTTTATACATACAACTTTAGGTAGAGGTTTAGCAGGGTCCGTTGAAGGATGGATTGGAAGAGTTAAAAGTGTCAATATAGGTAAAGTACAGCTAAATAACGTGTTAAGTTTTTTTACGGATACCAATAGTTATGCTAAAAACTTTGTACTCGCAGGACGGAATGGTACAATTGGTGGAGATTTAATGGGTCGCTTTATTGTTACAATAGACTATAAACGACAAATGATGTATTTTGAAACCAATGGCACTTCAAAACTACCATTTGAGTTTAACATGGCTGGGTTTGATATTGTAAGCTCTGGAGACTTTCTGGACCAAATGGAAGTTGTAAATGTGATCGAAAAAAGTCCTGCTTATGAAGCAGGAATGCGAGCAGGCGATTTCGTTATCCGACTTAATAATTTGCGGGGAAAAGCACTTTCAGTTAATGAATTAAATAATATTTTACGTGGCCGGCCCGGAAAAAAGATTAAAATGATACTGAATAGAAATGATAAAAAAATAAAAATTGAATTTAAATTAAGAAGACTAATTTAAAAGTCGAGACACTGCAGTCACCATATTTATTAGGCTTTTGCCAATATATAATCTTTTATTTTAACGATTATACTTACTTTTGCAAGTACATTCCCTTTGTTAAAATAATGAAAAGAATCAATAAAACCCGATTTTCAATTGCACTTATTATCTTCGGCCTTTTACTTGCTCTTGTGGTAAAAGGTGCTGTTTCAATATATGGGTGGATGGGAAATTCTCCCTCTGATGACGAAATTCTCCCAGTGGAATCTACTGAAAAAGTTTATTATAAAGATTGTGGCATTCCAATACCCGGTAACTATTCAGTACATGGCATAGACATCTCCAAACACCAATACAACATAAATTGGAAACAAGTGGAAGAAATGGAAGTAAATGGGGATAAGCTCTCATTTGTTTTCATTAAAGCAAGCGAAGGGGCTACACGGAATGACGATTTTTTTCAAAAAAACTGGAAAAGTGCTGGAAAAACAAGATTGCTACGGGGTGCTTACCATTTTTTCAGACCAGCAAAGGACTCCAGAACACAAGCTTACCTCTTCATGCATCAGCTGAAATTAAAGAGGGGTGATCTTCCTCCAGTCGTTGATATTGAACGTGGAAATCGTCAAACATCAAAACATATTCAGAAGTCGCTTCAGGATTTTCTGGATATTCTGGAACATGAATATAGCGTTAAACCTATTATATACACGAATCTTTCATTTTACACAAAGCATCTGGCAGGTAAATTTGAAGACTATCCTATCTGGATTGCGTATTATATGGATGATCCATTTCAACTCCCGGACAATCGGAACTGGAGCTTTTGGCAACATAGCGAAAGTGGTAGGGTTAACGGAATTCGGGGCAAAGTAGATTTTAATGTTTTCCATGGAAACATAGTCCAACTTAAAGCATTGTGTATTAAATAAGCGGATCTGAATTAATTTATCGATGCGACTAAAACCGTTAATGTTTGTTGGAACAGGTTCTGACGTAGGCAAAAGTGTAATTACTGCGGGCTTCTGTCGCATTTTAAAACAAGACGGCTTCTCTCCTGCTCCTTTTAAGGCTCAAAACATGTCGCTGAATAGTTTTGCGACACCTGATGGGCTGGAAATAGGAAGAGCTCAAGCTGTTCAGGCAGAAGCCGCTGGGATACCATGCAATACAAATATGAACCCCATTCTCTTAAAACCAACAGGCGATATGGAGTCGCAAGTAGTTTTAAATGGAAAACCAATCGGGAATCAACATGCTCAAGAATATTTCAATGGCAAATATCATAATCAACTCTTCAAGGAGGTATGTAATGCTTTTGATCTATTAAGCAAAGATTATAATCCAATTGTAATGGAAGGTGCCGGAAGCATTTCGGAGGTTAATCTCTGGGATCGTGATATTGTCAATATGCGAATGGCAAAATATGCCAACGCATCAACTATTTTAGTTGCCGATATTGATCGTGGTGGTGCAATAGGATCTGTTTATGGCAGTATTCTTTTACTTCCTCCCGAAGAACGTAAATTAATTTCAGGTATTTTAATCAATAAATTCAGGGGTGATCTTAATCTATTCGAAGGTGGGAAGAAAATTATTGAATCATTAACTGGAATCCCTGTCCTTGGAGTTCTCCCCTACTATCACGATATCCATATTGATCAAGAAGATGCAGTTCCTTTAGATAAAAAAAACAAAAAAGCACAAGAAGGAAAAATAAATATTGCAGTTGTCCTTCTAAAAAGGATGTCAAATTTTACAGATTTTAATTTATTAGAACAGATTAAAGAAATAAATATATACTACGCTACGGCTCCTAAAGATTTGGAAGCAGCAGATATTATTATTCTACCCGGGTCTAAAAATACGATAGAAGATCTTACAGACTTAAGAAAAAGAGATTTCGAACCCACTTTATTGAAAGCAAATAAAGATGGTAAATCTATAATTGGCATCTGCGGAGGGTTTCAAATGATGGGGGCTATCATTGAGGACCCTCATCAAATTGAGAGCACTAATAAATATATTAAGGGATTTAATCTATTGCCTTTAAGAACAATAATAACGAAAGAAAAACGAACCATAGACACTAAATTCTTCTTTCGAAATCAGAAAACGATTTGTCATGGATACGAAATACACATGGGATTAACTGAAATTCAGCCAGATCAAGTTTCTTCAGCTTTATGTATTTTAGAAGATGGCACCAAAGATGGGTACTATTCCAGTAGTCGCTGTTGGGGAACATATCTTCATGGAATTCTTGATAATCCGCCTGTTATCAGAGAACTAATCGCTCCCTTCTCGACTAAAGATATTATCATACCGGATATATTAGAGTTTAAAGATCAACAATATAACAAACTAGCCAACCATATTAGGTGTTATGTTAATGTGGATAAAATTTATAAAAGTTTACAAGAATAATAAAAATCGTGTCTGTAATTTAAAAGTTTCATTTACCTTTGCTGCATCTTTGGTGTCCATGCTGTATGGAGTAAAAGGGAAGCCGGTGTAATTCCGGGACTGTACCCGCAGCTGTAACCCTCACTTGTTTTTCTTGCAAAAGGCCACTTTCAGTTTCACTGTTGGGAAGGCGTAAGAGAAGAGGGAAGTCAGAAAACCTGCCAATAATAGTAATTGCTTTCGGGAATAAAAGTTAACGATGAAAAAATCATTGCGTTCAGTCCTTATTGGGACCAGCCTATTGGCACTACTTTTTAGTAGCTGCATTAATTCAAGTAACACCGGTGCAAAGTCATCAGATGCTACTTTTAATATTGAACCATCTCGTTACGCACGAGAGTTCTCCATCAAAACATATTCAAACTACAAAGTTTTAGAGGTAAGAGACCCCTTTGATACCTTACGTAATTTGGCTAGATATGTTCTTGTTCCTCTTAAAGATGCACTTCCAAAAAACCTACCTGCTGGAATTGTCGTTCGTACCCCTGTAAAATCATTTGGAATTACGGCATCTAATGATGCCTGCTTTGCTGCCAGGCTGGGTGTTCTCACTGCACTAAATTCAGTAGCAGAAAAGAACTACATACATCAGCCTTTTATTGATGAACAGTTTAAAAAAGGAAAGATTACCGAGATTGGATCAGCCATGAACATCAATGCAGAAAAGTTAATGCATGCAGGTCCACAAATACTATTCGTCTCGACCTTTAAAGACAATAAATATGGACATCTTAAGCAAACAGGTATTCCTATAATCCAAATGTCGGATTATATGGAAAACCATCCACTCGGACGTGCTGAATGGATTCGGTTCTTTGGTGCATTTTTTGAAAAAGAGGCTTATGCAAATAAAATATTTGATTCAATCGCTAATAATTATGAGCGTCTTTGCAAATTAACAATTAATCTCCCCTCTTCTCAGCGTCCAACTATTTTTTCAGGAAAGCTCTATGGCAACATCTGGTATGTAGCCGGTGGAAA
Organism: Bacteroidota bacterium; assembly: GCA_013390605.1. GTDB lineage: Bacteria > Bacteroidota > Bacteroidia > Bacteroidales > Cfx3-03 > Cfx3-03. The sequence goes on from JACAUB010000001.1 coordinate 2,768,951, forward strand.
AAGTTACCCCAGTCATTTTTTTAAAGATGCAGGTGCGTCATATCTTTGGGCAAATCGTCCCGAAACCGGATCCTTTCCATTAGATTTTGAATCCGTTTATCAAAAGGCAATCAATGCCGATTACTGGCAGATTCTTGATTTTGTTGAAGAAAACTATACTTATCAAAACCTTAGTACTGAGTACAATCCCTATTCGCATTTCAAGGCTTTTAAAAACAAAAGAATAATTTTCTGCAATACCCACTATCAAGGCTATTACGAGCAGGGAATGCTAGAACCAGATGTTATTTTGGCTGATCTCATTAAAACACTCCATCCAAATCTATTAAAAGATCATCAAAATAAATATTTCAATCTTTTGAAATAACGTTTTATCCAATGAAAAAAGGACGACCTTTTCTTTTACCTCTTTTAATAGGTATACTATTGTTTATATTGAATCTGATGTTAGGACCTGTTAAAATACCTATACAGACACTTTTCAATATTATACGGGGTAATGTTGTTGACGACTTATCGGTAAATATATTATTCCAGATACGTTTACCCCAATCTCTAACTGCCATTTTTGCAGGAGCAGCACTTGCAACAGCAGGTTTATTGATGCAAACGCTATTCAGAAATCCATTAGCAGGTCCTGATGTATTGGGTATTAGTTCAGGAGCAAGTCTTGGTGTTGCATTAGTAACAATGTTGACAGGCGCATGGTTTGCATTCATGCCACAATTAAACATTATCAGTCTGATCTTTTCAGCACTTTTAGGCGCACTAGTCGTCCTAATGATCATTCTTGCACTTTCGCATCGGATTAAAGATAATGCGATGCTATTGATTACGGGATTAATGATGGGATATATCAGTTCGGCAGTGGTCGGTGTTCTCACAGTTTATAGCTCTGCCGAAAACCTTCAGGCTTTCACATTATGGGGACTTGGAACTTTCAGTGCTGTAGGATGGGATAGAATGTATTATTATACTGCAGCAACAATATTGGGGTTGTTAATGGCACTGTTACTACCTAAGCCATTGAATACACTTCTACTTGGTGAACGTTATGCACGAAACCTTGGACTACGAATTTCACAAACCCGTTTTATAGTATTGTTTTGTGCAGGATTGTTAACAGCTGTAGTTACAGCGTTCTGTGGCCCTATAGCTTTTATTGGAGTTGCTACACCGCACATTACACGTTTAACAATTGGAGGGTCTGATCACAAAACACTCTTACCTGCTAATATGCTCATCGGAGCCTCTGTAGCATTGCTATGTAATCTGATTGCCCGGATGCCGGGTGTTGAAGGAGCACTCCCTATTAATGCGGTAACCTCTTTAATGGGTGCGCCAGTAGTTATCTGGGTAGTTTTAACACGACATAAACGAAAATATTTATGAGCACCAATCTGCTGTTTACTGACAATCTGGGTATTGGATACAGTGAAAAAAACAATCAGAAACTGTTGCATCAAAACCTTAACCTTGCACTTAAATCAGGTGAGCTTATCTGCATGATGGGGCCAAATGGAGCGGGAAAATCAACATTGCTCAAAACACTTGCAGGTTTCATTCCGATGCAGAATGGGGATGCTTTTATTGGTGACAGAAGTATAAAAACACTTCGCGAAAAAGATCTATCACATATGGTGAGTGTTGTGCTGACGGAAAAACTCTTTATTGAAGACTTTACGGTACGACAACTTGTTTCGTTAGGTCGGTACCCTTATACAGGGTTCTTTGGTCGTCTGACAGCTGAAGATAATGAAATCACCGATCAAGCTTTATCAGAGACAGGATTGGAACTGCTTGCTAATCGTAAACTTTCTCAACTCAGTGATGGAGAGAAACAAAAAGCAATGATAGCAAAGGCGCTTGCACAAGAAACCCCATTACTGATTTTAGATGAACCAACTGCATTTCTGGATTTACCAGGACGTATTGAAATAATGCGTCTACTCCGCCAACTTGCAGCCCATAAAAACAAAGGGATATTAGTAACGACGCATGATTTGGAGCAGGCATTACGCTTTGCAGATAAATTGTGGCTGATTGCACAAGGGAAACCTATGGTATGTGGAAGTCCTGAAGATCTACTTTTACAAGGCCACATAGAGTCATTCTTTTCCAGGGATGGAATTCTTTTTGACAGCCAAAGAGGTTGTTTCAGAGCGGACGAAGAATATTCAGAACAAGTATATATTGTTGGAAAAGGAACCACTAGCTATTGGGTTAAAAATGCATTAGAACGAAATGGATATAATTCTGATGGAGCTGAAAAAGCAGATATCCAAATTGAAATTACAAGTGGCGAAGATCCATCATTCATCATTACCCGTAACAAGGGGGAACAAACAATCACAACATCTATTGAAAGCATGCTTCACGAGTTAAAGAACAATCATACAAATCATTAAAATTAAAGAATAAAATCATAACTACTGAAAACTTCTAGATATATGTAGTCCGGAACACATTTGTCATGAAGCTGAAAGTGAAATTAAATCAAATCTTATGAGCTTAAAAATTCGTTTAAAAACACTTTTCATAATACTGTTTTTTCCGGCTATCGTGTTCGCACAAATAGACCAGACTCAAAAAACTGTAAACCTACAAGAAGTAGTTGTTGTTGGAACACGTAGTCCACAAAAAACATCTAACCTTACACAAAAGATTGAGGTTATAAATCAAGAAACCATTCAAAAAATGGGATCAACTGATATAGCCGACCTCTTAAAACAAGCTATGGGTGTTGATATTGTCCAATACCCAGGACTTCTTTCTGGAATCAATATTCGTGGTTTTCGTCCTCAAACAGGTGGTTTGAATCAGAAAACGCTCATCCTCATAAATGGACGCCCCGCTGCTTCAACCAATCTTGCTATGATTGATTTGAATAATGTTGATCGCATTGAAGTCCTTCGAGGACCAGCATCGGCTATTTATGGTCCTCAGGCAATGGGGGGAGTAATTAACATTATCACAAAACAAAGTAGCGGAAAGACAAGCGGAAATGTATCACTGACTGCAGGAAGTTTTGGAACCTGGGGTGTTGATGCTTCAGCCGGAGGTAATATTACTAAAAATATTGATTTTGATATTAATGGCGGCACCCTGAATCAAGATAAGGACTATACGCTGGGAAAAGATAATATATTCCGCAATATGTTAGGCCAAAAAAGCATAGGAAATAGTTTTCTAAAAACAGGTAAAACAGAAACTATTGATGACACACGTGGAGATGGAATTGAACGGAAAAACACCACTTTCGATAAAAAACATATCAATGGTCGTATTGGAATAAAGCTTGATGAGAACTGGAAATTAAATCTCAGTGGAGAATATGTCTGGGCAAATCATGTTAATACACCAGGTGATCTGAGTGATGGAATAAAACATCCTGCTATCAAAGACGTAAAACGTTATTCGGGAGATATTAGCCTGGAAGGCAAACTATCTGAGAATAATTCATTGACGATTAAAGGATTTACCGGTAAAGAATCAAATTTAGATTATACGGTTTATGAGGATTTATATAATCCGGATTACAGTGTAACAACTATAGCAATTCCCCCTTATAAATCATACAACCGCAACACCACCTGGACAGGACTCAGCATTGTAGATGTTTTGAAAGCAGGAAACCACAGTTTTACTTTTGGAATAGAAAATCAAACAGCTACCTTTAATAGCCAGCGTTATGATAAAGCAGGAAAAGAACTAATTACCTATAATCCTGATTATAATCAATCTAACACAGGTATTTTCGCTCAGGGCAATCTTATGATGATGGACAATAAATTGATCGTTTCAAGTGGTGTTCGTTTCGATCTGATGAATTATAAAATCCTTGAAACAAATTTCTTTAACAACAAAGAAAGCAAAGCAGATAATCAGGTATTTAGTCCTAGCATTGGTGCAAAATATCGTATCACCAATAATTTTGCAATAAGGGCTTCGGTATCGAAAGGGTATTCTCCAGCCGATATCTATAGCATTGCAGGTTATACGGAACAAGCCGACTATTATAAAGCGAAACACGTAGGTATTATTCAAGGAAATCCTGATTTGAAAAACATGGAAAGTACTACTTCAGAAGTAGGCTTTATTTTAACTGATAAAAAAGAAAGAGTCCGTTTCGAAATAGCATATTTCTCAACCACCTATAAAAATAATGCTATAGAAAAGATGACGTTTCCTACCGGAACAAAATTAACCGCAACCGGAGACACAATCGATTCGTACACCTCTTATGTCAATGCAAAGAATAGTATGATCAATGGAATGGAAACATCTTTATCGGTTCACTTATCCGAAAATAAAAATTACACATTAAATACTGCTATGCATTGGAACCACTATTTTAAAGCCCAGGAGGTGGTTTCTGAATATGGTGTAGGCGAAGTAAAACATCGCATGTACAATATTGCTAACAACACGGTACGTTTCGATATCAACTTCCAACACATCAATGGATTATTTGCAGGAATTAATGCACGTTATGTTAACGATCGTTACGACCGCAACTGGGATTACTGGGATCAATTGGTTGAAATAAAATATGGCGATTTCATTGTAGTGAACGCTAATGCAGGTTACCGTTTCAAAAAACATCAGGTTGCACTTTTTGTTAATAACTTAAGCGACGAAAACTATTACGAAAAGAGAGGCTTCAACCTTCCCGGACGTTCATTTAATATAAAATATTCGTTCACATTCTAGGCTTTATAATCCATATAATATAATCATCAACAAATCATTCATTAGCGACTCAATAAGCGATTTCAATGAATAAAGAATGGCAAATATTCAGAACCTCACTTCTCTTCTTTACCCGTATTCCAGTGGGAGGTCATGGTGAGTGGAAACAGGAATATGTTGATAAAGCAACTTCTTATTTGCCCGTCATTGGTTTGTTAGTTGGTGGTTTTGGCGGATTAGTTTACGTTGGATGTACCTATATCTTTCCTCAAACTGTAGCCATTGTGCTAAGCATAGTGGCTACAGTATTACTTACAGGGGCTTTTCATGAAGATGGGTTTTGCGATGTATGCGATGGCTTTGGCGGCGGATATACAAAAGAACAACGCCTGATAATTATGAAAGATAGCCGTAGCGGGGCTTATGCTGTAGTAGGGGCTGCATTGTTGTTACTACTTAAATTCAGTTCATTAACATCACTTCCGATTACTTCAATTCCACTAGTTTTAATTACAGGACATACCATTAGCAGAACAACAATTATATGGTTCGTTTCAATGTATACCTATGCTCGCGATGATAACCAATCAAAAAGTAAACCGCTCGCAAAGTCGCTGCCAATAGGTAGAATTATCATCTCAACGATAGCCGGTTTATTAACACTTCTACTACTGCCGTGGCAACCAGCTATTGCCGGACTCATCATATCAATCATCGTTTTTGTGATATGGAGTAAGTATGTTGTAAAACGACTAGGTGGATATTCGGGAGACTGTTTGGGTGCAACTCAACAGCTTGTAGAGGTTGCATTCTATCTAACTATCACTGCTTATTATTTCAATTTTCATGGCTGAGATTCTAACTTTTATCCGACATACAAAGACAGTTGCAGAACCTGGTATCTGTTACGGACAAGCTGATATTGATCTTGCTCCTACATGTCATGATGAGATGAATATCATTTTAGAAAAGACAATAAACTTTCAACCTCAATTGATGGTAAGTAGCCCACTTCAACGTTGCACTAAGCTTGCCTCTTTTCTTGAAAAGCATATTCAACTTCCATTTCATGTCGATAAACGAATCAAAGAGGTGTCGTTTGGTGAATGGGAGTTAAAACCCTGGGACGAAATAAACCAACCCAAACTCTTTGAATGGACCCAAGCATATGAAAACATTCCTCCACCCGGTGGAGAATCATTTAATATGCTACTTGAACGATTCGACCCATTCTGGAACGAAGCATGGCATAATGAAGCAAAAGAGATGTTTGTTATTTCACATGATGGAATTTTAAGATCAGCACTCGTTAAAGCACTAAAACTTTCAGCACGACAAGTTTTTTCATTTAATCTATCATATGGTACTATAATCAGGATTAAAAGGGTTGAATCTGATTTCTTTTCTATTCAAATTTTATAACATGGCACACATTCATCTTATTACCGGTGGTCAACGATCGGGAAAAAGTTCTTTTGCACAAAGAATTGCACTTGAGAAATCAGACCGACCTCTTTATATTGCCACATCAAGACTATGGGATGACGACCATATTCAACGAATTCGTCGCCATCAAAGTGATCGTGGTGATCAATGGGAAACGATTGAAGAAGAGATACATCTATCAACGCTGAATATTGACAACAGAATTGTTGTTCTCGATTGCATTACACTCTGGTTAACAAACATCTTCTTTGACTCAGAGGGAGATGTAGAGAAGAGTCTGGCAAAAGCAAAAGAGGAATGGAATCTTTTTAGAAAAAAAGATACTGAAGTATATGTTATCACCAATGAAATAGGAATGGGAGGACATCCAACCAATAGTGTTCAAATTAAATTCACAGATGTTCAGGGATGGATGAATCAACATATCGCAAAAGAAGCCGAAACAGTAACATTGATGGTTTCAGGAATTCCAGTAAAGATAAAATAGTAAACTCATTTCATTTATAAGTTCATTCAAACATAACACCCATTATATCAAAAAAGATATGGAATCATCGATCTCTTTTCACATTGAAAAGCCACTAAAAGCTATTGCCGAATCAATTCAGCACAAAATAGACAACAAAACAAAACCATTTGGAGCACTGGGTGTGCTTGAGACGCTTGCAAAGCAAATTGCACTCATCCAACAATCGCTCACTCCTACCCTAACTAACCCATGTATTCTTGTTTTTGCAGGTGATCATGGTATAGTGGAAGAAGGAGTTAGTCCATTTCCACAAGAAGTAACACCTCAAATGGTTCATAATTTCTTAAATGGTGGAGCGGCGATTAATGTCTTTGCCCGTCAAAATAAAATAAGACTCAAAATTGTAGATGCTGGTGTTGCCGTTGATTTCATTCCGCATCCTGATCTACTAAACAGAAAGGTTGCTTATGGCACAAAAAACTTCGCCAGAGAGTCTGCGATGACACATACGGAATGTATGAGAGCCATGCAACATGGTGCAGCACTTGTCGAAGAATGTGCGACAGAAGGAACAAATATAATCGGTTTTGGAGAAATGGGTATTGGTAATACTTCATCATCAGCTGCCCTCATGCATCTCTTTACAAATATTCCAATAACCGAATGTGTGGGTCGAGGTACTGGATTAGATGAGAATGGCATTAGTCATAAAGTGAATGTAATCACACAAGCTATTAATAACTATCCAAAACACATGGATCCTTTGAGTATTCTATCGTGGTTTGGTGGGTTTGAACTAGCCATGACATGTGGAGCCATACTAAAAGCTGCCGAAAAGAAGATGGTTATCATGATTGATGGGTTTAATATCACTGCAGCACTACTTGCAGCTCATGCATTCGACTCCAACGTATTAGAATATTGTGTATTCAGCCATTGCTCAAACGAAAATGGTCACCGTGCTATGATTGAATTTCTTAAAGGAATCCCCATCATCTCACTCGACATGCGACTTGGCGAAGGAACCGGAGCTGCGGTAGCTCTACCAATTCTTCAATCTGCAGTAGTATTCTTAAATGAAATGGCCTCATTTGATTCAGCAAATGTAAGTCGTGAAAAATAAAGTCTGTTAGTTCAAGTGATAAAAGTAAGCTAACAGTTGAGGCTGACCCATTTGGATCAGCCTCGATTTTTTTATAGTTTACAGCTCAAAAGAAGCTGAGATTAAACGAAAATATAACAAAGAAGTATTATTTCTTAATTGGAATAATCCAATATGAATAACTGTAATCTTTATAAGGTAAGCGGTATTGTGGCAAAGCAGGTGATCCCCAACTATCAACACCACCAACACCGGCTTGAATTAGATCGACATCCAGATGGATATATCTATCTGGCTCAAGCAACTCCGAATGAGTCTGTACGGCTTCACGAACATCGCCAGCATCGAGTTGAGAAGGGCTATAAGGTAGTGCATTAACATTCAACACTGTCTCATTGGCTCCAATCATCACTCCAGAACCATCTTTCCGTAACAGTTTAGCCCAACGAACATCAGTACGATTTCCACTCTCCTGCGGACGAACATACGGATGATACAAATTCTGTATTGCCTTTTTATAAATCCCTACTATATTAGCCGATTTTCTATCCAGATATGATTCCCCAGGGCCACGACCATACCATTCCATTGTAGCAAAATCAACAGGTAATAATAAATGGTTTCCAAACTTCAACAATACTGGTTGTTTTGTTTTTCCAGCTTTCATATCATTTGAAACCAGAATTTTTCCTGAGCCATCAATAATAAACTTCTGCTTATAGCTGGCATCACCTTTAAGAAGACTTTTTTCGAACGATACGACAACATTTCCATTTTCAAGTTTCGTAACATTTGATGCTGATACAGAGAAACCCGGATCTCTCCAAATTTTATTTGTTTGGTTATACCCTGCTCCATAGTCATTGTCAACCAATGGTCTCCAGAAGTCAGGTTGAGCGCCATGTACTAAAATAGTTTTTCCATTAAAGCTGTAAGATGAAATTTCTCCAACTTTCTTATCAAAAGTTAATGCAACTCCTGAACCTTTGACGGTAATGGTGTTATCGTTTTCCGTATAACTGAGCCCTCCGTTTGAAGGTTTTACAATTGTTGAATATTTAAAATCATTGAGGTTAAACTGATCGTATGCCATGACCATATCTTTTGGAACACCTAACTCATCTGTCTTTGTGCAAAAACGAACATTTAACATCACCTCTTTATCTTTTGCAAGTTGAGAAGGAATAGGTAATGTGTATTGCTTTGCACTACGTGAGCCAATTGTGAGGTTCTCAACCTTTCCATTAGCAACAACAACTCCATTTTCTATTACATTCCATGTCAAATAATAATTTGAAAGGTCTCTAAAGAAATAAGAATTAAATACTTCAATCATGCCTTTTGTAGCATCAACTGCTTTTGTCTTTATAAATTGATGCGCTTTCTTTGCTTCTTCGTACATAGGAGTAGTTCTCCGATCTGCCATAACAACGCCCTTCACACAGAAGTTATGATCATCGTTTAAAGGCTTACCCCAGTCGCCACTATAACCAAATACCTTCTTACCATTTTTCTCAAAATAGATAGCCTGATCTACCCACTCCCAGATAAAACCACCCTGTAAGAATGGATGACTTTCGATTACATCCCAGTAATCCTGAAAATTACCTAATGAATTACCCATGATATGCGCATATTCTGACATGATCAATGGTCTATCCGGGTTACTTTTAGAATATTGTACCATCCATTCGGGATCAGGATATTGAGGCACGATTAAGTCTGTATTCCACTCTTCCAGTGCCCGCTCATATTGAATAGGGCGAGAAGGATCGTAACCACGAATCCAATTATATCCCTGCATAAAGTTCCAACCATTTCCGGCCTCATTACCCAAAGACCAGAATACTACACTTGCAAAGTTTTTATCACGCATCACCATACGCGAAATACGCTCAATATGTGCTTTTTCCCATAACGGATTATTACCAAGTGAATGACCCAGATCATAATACATGCCGTGGCTTTCAATATTGGCCTCATCTACTACATAAATACCATACTCATCGCATAGTTCATACCATCTTTCGCAGTGTGGATAATGTGAGTTGCGAACCGCATTGAAGTTTGCCTGTTTCAGCAACTCCATATCTTTAATCATCAACTCTTCAGAGATTACATGTCCATTAGCAGGATCGTGCTCGTGTGTATTAGCGCCTTTAAAATAAACCGGCTTCCCATTAATGAGCATCTGCCGATCTTTGATTTCGGCCGTACGGAATCCTATTTTGCGCGATACTACTTCGAGAACTTGCTTCTTTTCATCTAAAAGGGTTATTGTTAATCTATATAGATTAGGTACTTCTGCGGACCATGCTTTTACATTTGGAATCGTTCCCTTAAATTGAACGATACTTTTCCCAAAAGCCATTTTCAGCTCCCCTGCACGCATTGTATCACAATAAACCTGCATGCCATTTACATCTGCAATATGGGCTATCACACTTGTTCTGCCTTTATTTTCGCCTGTAAAATTAAATACTTCAGCCTGCATCGTAAACAGGCCATTGGTATAACTGTTATCAAGAGGTGTTTTGATATTCAAATCATTTAAATGAACTTTTGGACGGGCATATACATATAGATCACGCTCAATGCCTGCTAAACGTTGAAAATCCTGACATTCCAGATAACTACCATCACTCCAGCGAATAATCTGGATAGCAATCTGATTTACACCTGGTTTCACAAAAGTGGTTACATCAAATTCGGCGGCTAATTTACTATCTTCTGTATAACCAACTGCTTTTCCATTGATCCAGACATATCCAGCAGATTTTATTCCATCCAGATGAAGATAAATCTGTTGTCCATTCCAGGCATCTGGTACTGTGAAAGTTCTACGATATGATCCGGTATGATTTATCTCCCCCGGAATAGTTGGAGGAGTGGGATTATGCATTGAAAATTCATATGGTTGATTTACGTATATCGGAACACCATATCCATGTAAAGCCCAATCGGCAGGAACCTTAAAGTTAACCCATTTGCTATCATCAAAATTGACATTATAAAAATCCAAAGGACGATCTTTATATTTTTCTACCCATTTAAATTTCCAATCACCATTGAGTGATATGAATCGGGAAGAGTTTTCCATTTTACCTTTCGTTGCAAGTTCGGTAGTTTCGTATGGAAAATAAGCCGATCGCATTGGCAAACGATTAATCTGATTAACATCTGGATTTTCCCAATCCCGATTAAGCTGTGTTTGAGCCTTAAGCCCCCAGCTAAATAATAACAAAAAACCAATTACTATTCTTTTCATTGCTTATTGAGTTGATGATAACTCTGCGAAAGTAATAAAATAAAACATAAAGAATATTTAAGTTTCAAATTATTTTTCTAAAGTGTTATAGCAAAAACAAAAGGCTGACCAGAATATTTCTGAACAGCCTTTAACAGAAGAATTCAAAAAATCAACTAAATCAAATGATAAGGTTTTAGAATCTCTTTGCCTTTTTCAATTGCATTTTCATTTGCAGGAATCATTCCATGATGACGTTTAGGAAGTGATTTCTCAAGCCCCTTATGAATAAACTCAGGAGCAATAATTGGTTTAAGCTTTAAAAAGCCTCCCAATACAATCATATTAAAAACTTTAGTCAACCCGGCATTTGTAGCCTCTTCGGTTGCATCAATCTGATAGATATTGATATCCTGACGTTGCGGATGATGCGTTATTCCATTCGGATCATAAATTAACAATCCTCCTGGCTTAACAGTCTTCTCAAACTTATTCATGGATTGCTGATTCAGAATAATAGCAGTATCAAAGGTATTCAATACAGGAGAACTAATACGCTCGTCACTGATAATAACAGTTACATTAGCAGTACCTCCACGCATTTCGGGGCCGTAAGATGGCATCCAACTTACTTCTTTATTTTGCATTACACCGGAATAGGCAATAATCTTACCCATAGAGAGCACTCCCTGTCCACCAAAACCGGCAATGATGATTTCTTCAGTCATAATTTAACGCTTTTAATCTGTTAAACATTATTTAACCAGTTGACCGTCCACTTTAATATCACCCAAAGGATAGTATGGAAACATGTGTTCTACCATCCATTCATTCGCCTGACGAGGATTCATTTTCCAACCTGAGTTACAGTTAGAAACGATTTCCACAAAAGAGAGTCCTTGATTGAGATCTTGGTTCTCAAATGCTTTACGAATAGCCTTTTTTGTTTTACGAACAGCAGCTGGTGAATGAACAGCCTGACGAGTAACATAACGAGTACCAGGCAAGATAGCTACCATTTCTGTTATCTTTAATGGTGATCCTGTTTCAGAAATATTTCTACCATAAGGTGAAGTAGCTGTCTTCATCCCTTCAAGTGTAGTTGGAGCCATTTGTCCACCCGTCATTCCATAGATACCATTATTAATAAAAATGATAGTGATATTTTCACCTCTATTACAAGCATGAATTGTTTCAGCAGTTCCTATTGCAGCGAGGTCGCCATCACCTTGATAGGTAAAAACATACCGATCAGGAAGTAAGCGCTTAATAGCAGTAGCAACAGCAGGTGCACGACCATGAGCAGCACCCTGACAGTCGAAATCAAAATAATTATATGCTAATACAGCACAACCAACCGGTGCAACACCAATTGTATTTCCCTGTATCCCCATCTCTTCAACTACTTCGGCAATAATGCGATGAACAGTGCCATGGCCACAGCCTGGACAGTAGTGAAATTCATTGTCAGTCAGAACCTTGCTTTTACGATAGACAAGATTTTCCTCCTGCTGCAATTCTTCGTTGGTAATATTTTCAGACATGATAATTAACCTCCAATAATTTGATTCTCAAGTGCATGTAATACTTCAAAAGGAGATGGAATAATTCCTCCAAAGCGACCATAATGTTCTACATGAACCCTGCATTCAACGGCAAGTTTCACGTCTTCAATCATCTGACCAGCACTCATTTCTACCGTTAACATTCCTTTTACTTTACCTGCAAGATCATGAAGAATCTTTGAAGGAAAAGGATAGAGTGTTATTGGGCGAAGAAGTCCAATTTTTATTCCTTTTTCCCGGCCAAGTTCTATTGCTTTTTGACAAATACGAGCACTAGAACCATAAGCAACAAAGATATAGTCAGCATCCTCACAATCTATCATTTCATAACGAACCTCCTTCTCTTCCAGAATCCGATATTTAGCTTGAATTTTCAGGTTTACTTTTTCCTGTCGAGAAGACTCCAGTTCAAGTGAAGTGATAATATTGTGCGGGCGATCTGGTGTTTTTCCAAGTGTAGCCCAAGGAGAGTGTTTACGGATATAATCATCACTCCAACGTGATTTTTGATTTCCAATTTCTACCTTCTCCATCATTTGACCAATGACACCATCGCTCAAAATCATACATGGATTGCGATATCTAAATGCTAATTCGAAACCTAAAGCCACAAAATCATACATCTCTTGTACTGATGCCGGAGCAAGAGTGATTAACTTATAATCACCATGTCCACCACCCTTTACAGTTTGAAAATAATCAGCCTGCGAGGGTTGAATAGTACCTAATCCGGGACCGCCACGAACTACATTTACAACAAGACAAGGTAATTCGGCACCAGCCATATAAGATAAACCCTCTTGCATCAAACTGATACCTGGCGAGGATGAAGAAGTCATGACGCGCTTACCACAACCGGCGCCGCCATATACCATATTAATTGAGGCCGTTTCACTTTCAGCCTGTAAAACAACCATTCCGGTTCTTTCTTTTGGCTTTTCAGCCATCAGATATTCCATAATCTCGCTTTGAGGAGTTATAGGATACCCGAAATAACCATCGACACCTGCACGAATAGCACCTTCTGCTATCGCTTCGTTGCCTTTCATTAATCTGAGCTCTTTCATTTTTAAAGAAAGTATTATTTATTGATTAACTGTTGAGTTTTACTCTGTAAACAGAGATAACGCCATCCGGACAAACTACTGCACAATTTGCACAACCAATGCAGCTATCATTCACCATTTCAGCATAATGATAACCTTTTCCGTTTACGTTTTTAGATAATGCAATTACTGATTCAGGGCAGGCGGGAACACAGACCTCACAGCCTTTGCACCGCTCTGTATCAATCTTAATGCTACCTTTTACTTTTGCCATAATAGATAGATTTGGACAGGATTTAATTGAAGAACTGTGTTGAAATATGTGGCGAAGATACTCATTTTAATCTATGAGTGTTCTCCCGACAAGCAGAATCTTTTTTTGCTATTTAATTTTTATTCATTTTAAATAATAAAATGCAAGACACTATTTATCAACATATTAATCATCAATAAAACATTAATAAATAAAATATATGAAAAATAAATTTAACCTTTCATTACTTAATTACCACAAATACAATAAGAATAAAGGCTTTATAAATGAAACCCATGATTTTTTTATACCATTTATTAAAATGCGAATATAAATCCGGAAGTATTATCGGGTAATTCAACAAATAATGGATTAAAAACCTTATTCGCAATCAATATTCTGAGACCGAACATTCATATGCCTATTTTATAAAAAATATCACAATTAAGTGGCATCATTTATAGGCTTTTCAATTATTTTATGTTCTTTTAATAGTGTCGGAACTTTTCGAGCCTTTAATAATTTTGGTTCTTTTTTGGGAGGCCAGAATCTCGGAAGTTCATCATCTTCTTCAACTATTGTTTTGTCGGCTTTTTTACCGGTAATCAAGCATCTAAACATAGCATCCAAAGCAGCCTTACTCTCAGCCATTATCATCAACTTATCTCCAATTTCAATAATAGTAGAACCTTCAGGAGTAATATATGAATCATTCCGATTAATAAAAACAATCATTACATTTCCAGGTATACCAATATTAACCAATGATTTACCAACACACGAAAAACCTTCCTGAACCTCATATTCAGCTATTAATGACTTTAGTCTTCGAGTAAGTTCTTTTTCCAATATCGATTTTTTACGTGCCTTATCTGGGACTAACAGATGTAACCATTTTGCCACTATTGGAAGTGACGTTCCTTGAATCAAAACAGAACTTACTGTAATAAAAAAGACCAGATTAAATATAATAGGAGCTTTTGAAATCCCTTCAGTCAGTGGATATGTCGCAAAAACAATAGGCACGGCACCTCTTAAACCAACCCACGATACAAATACCCGTGTTCTGATATTTACTTTAAAAAAACTAAGACAAAAGAATACCGCAAGTGGACGGGCGATAAATATGAGAAACAATGAAATGAGTAAACCGATCCCTGCAAGCGGCCATATCTGACTTGGAAATACCAATAAGCCTAAAGTTATAAAAAGAACAACTTGCATTAACCATGCCTGACCATCAAAATGTTTAGTCAGACTTCGTTTATGTAAAAAATCACGATTTCCCAGAACAAACGCTGATATATATACTGCAAGGAAACTATTTCCACCAATGAAACTTGTAAAAGAAAACGTAAACAGTACCATCGCAATCAATAACACTGAATAAAGACCATCTACATCAAGTCTGATTTTTATCAGTAAAAAATGCATCAACCTACCCATTCCATATCCGGCGACAGCACCAATAATCATTTGCTGAAAGAACATTGGAATCAAATGAACAATTGAAGCACCCGGGTGTGATAAAAGATAAGCAACTGCAATGGTTAGAAAAAATGCCATCGGGTCATTGCTTCCGCTCTCAAACTCTAGTAATGGACGAAGATGCCCCTTTAACCCCATCCCCATTGATCTTAAGATTGAGAATACAGCAGCAGCATCGGTAGATGAAACGATAGCACCAAGCAACAAGCCCTCCATAAATGTAAAGCCAGTGACTAATGTAACAAAAAAGGCCACAGTAAATGCACTGATAATAACACCAATAGTCGACAATAGTAAACCCGGCCAGAGAATTGGTTTCATGTCATGCCATCTGGAATCAAGACCACCCGAAAATAAAATCAGGCATAAAGAGATAGACCCGATAAATTGAGCAGTTTTAGAATCTGCAAAGGCAATACCTCCTGGCCCTTCAGAACCAGCAAACATACCGACTATAAGGAATAATAGTAAAGTTGGTATTCCAAAACGAGACGAAGTCTTAGCACCAATAACACTGATAATCAGCATTACTGAGCCAATTAATAATATATTTTCACTGGTTAGTACCATCAAAAAATGAGTTCATTAAACAAACCTTTTTGTCAATCTCGAGAAAAATATCAAAACAGCACAACCTAAAAGATAAATACCATTAATCAGCAATATACCCGCTAATCCATTTGCTTTGGCAATCATACCAGGATAAAGTAATAATGTTTGGATATCGCTGAGTGCTAATAAATCGAACCGATATACAATATACCCCAATACAATAACCACCATTGCATTATTTGTATGAACGAAATTACGCCAACAAATATAGGCCGAAATCATCCCACCCAACAAAACGCCGAAGAATCCTGCCTGATGAACCATACTAAGATATTTTATCACCATATCTTTCTGGTCAAGAGAAAGATGAGCTTTCCATGAAATTTCATTTCCATATTGTTCTACCATTTTCAGCAGATCAATATTAATAAAAAAAGCAAATTGGCGTATTGAAAGTAATAGTAGTATGGTACCGAGAAAATGAAAAGCAATAATTCGGATGTTCAGGACTTCGAAAAATTTATTCTGCACGCTATTAAATTTAATTCGTTAATTATTTATTGAGTGGCAAAGTTCGTTCACTTATAGATAAAAAAGCAAGAAAACTAAAACAGTATCACAACAACATATAAATTCGTTGTATTTACACGACAATCAAAATGTCATCACATCAAAAATACAAAAAAATATTTCACAAACCCAGTATTAGATTTACCAACCATTTTAAACATGCCTCTCCTGAATTCAAAATTTGATATAAAATCAGATTAATACTCTACAAATGAATACTATAAAAAATTCATTAAAAATTAAATAAATGCAGGTTAAAACTCTAAAACGGCCTCACAATAATTCTAAATCTACGATCGCAAGCACCATAAACAAATAAGTGATTGATAACTAATCCCCCCGTATTTGGTTTCATGCAAGCCACCAAGGGTGAATCAGGTACGCTTTAACTACCAATTTATTAACGATGTTATGACGTGTGTAGGATAAGCGTAGAACTTTATTTGAATTTATCTGTATTGAAGACCTAGCCAAAGGTGAATATAACATGCAAAATCACCTATAATCAATCTGTCTTGACCTAATTGTTGACGCCAGGATCCATCTTCGCCATGAGTTTGTTGATTCCTACTCATTATATTGCATTTATCGATAAAAGCATTATGCGATCGGGTACGTTCATCTTCAGCCTGTTTTCGATCTTCCACATTCATAAAATGCCAGTCAGTTCTGATACGGGCATACCGAACAGCCGAAACAAACAAACTATTTTTCAATTCAACCAGTTTACTTCCTTCAATTGCTTGAAAACATATTTTTAAATCATTATCAATCATTGCTATAGTTTTAAAAATAAAAAAAAATCTCTAAAAAACTGGTATCCTATTTATTTCAACAAATAGAAAGCCACTTTTTTCTTAAAGATAAGCCATTTAATTCGAAATTGCAAGTCTGATTTTTTTCTTGCTTCACTCATCCAAGAGATGAGATTAAGTGTATATATTTGAATTAACCATTTTAAACAAATTCAACTTCAATAAACAAGTATCAAATGAAAGTAGAACAGACTACATTTATTTCAAATTTCAGCTTTTTAAACTTACTAGAGAATAACTATGTACACATTATCGTCTGTACGGTAGCGGTCTATTTCTTCCTTATCCTGGCTATTCGGTTGTTTGGAAAAAAAGAACTTGCCCAATTATCTGTATTCGACCTTGTATTTATATTACTGATTAGCAATGTCGTCCAAAATGCAATGACAGGTCCTGACACTTCACTATCGGGAGGTATTGTAGGTGCTGCCTCATTATTCATTGTAAACTATATATTGAAATATCTGGAATTCCGTTTCCCTATATTTGGGAAAGCGATACAAGGCGAGGCCTTGATTTTAATTTTTAAAGGTAAGGTTAATAACAATAATCTTAGAAAAGCAAAGATCTCTATGGACGAGATAATGGAAACTATCCGAGAACACGGCGTTACCACTATAGCAGAAGTTGATCTGGCTGTATTGGAAGTAGATGGCAATATCAGTGTATTGTCAAATCAATATAATCGAAAAACATCGCGCCGAAGAAGAGCACATAAAATAATCACGAGAGAACAATAATACGCTGTCTTATTTTTTTGTGATATATTCCAGCACTTCTTTTTTATTCTCATCCAACAGAACAGACCCAGTCCTTTCGTTTGGAACAGAATACCATGTTTTCCTTGTATTCCCTTTACTTGTGATAATAACCAGACAAGGCTGATGTACCCGAATCGTTGTTTCATTGCTTTCTTTTAAATCAGCAGGTGTATAAAAGACAGCCATAATACAATTATCAACTTGAATTGCCTGAAGCGCTTTTGTATTCGACAAAATTTTCACCGGGAGCTGCTTTGACATCACTTTTGCCAACTTCAATGAACTATTAGGCTTTATTATGAATGCATAATGATCATTCTTCTGGTGAGAAATGGCAATTGAAGCAACTGAATCGTTGGTTAACTGACTTCCCCACTCTTCATTAATTGATTTCCAATCACCCTTTTTGGAAGCTACTGATATAACAACATCTTGTTGTTCAGGGAACAAGTAAGCAATACTATCATGCCAACACCATTGTCTATCTGGTGAAACGACTAATTCTTTATGATTACTATAACATTGATTTACAGTAGTCATTACATTTTTCGTTTGTGAAGATTCAATACCCGCTCCAAGCTCTACAACCATATCATTTACAAAGAAATAACTCTTAAAAGCTTTTATTCCTTCACGGTTATATTTCATAGCACTAACACCGATTTTAGTATTCGATACCATGCCGGTAAAATCTGATATATTATTACTTTTAAAACAGTGTGAAGGATCCAATGTAGTATCGCATGTAATACCTGGTAGCATTGTCCAGTTCCACAAAGGTTCTATGTTCTTATATTCCTTCCCTGTACGCTGGATTAAACAAACCCCATCGTTTAAAAAAGCACCTTTCAGGTTTTCAGTATTAATAGACTCTACCTTATAGACAAAAGGATCGTGCATTTTAACACTCATCATATACGTCCCGGCTTTTCTATAAATCATATAGTCACTCCGCCAAAAATCTTTTATGCCATTAAGCGGACAAGTTGGATTAAAGCCATCTAATCCAAAATCACAAGCATTAACCCCTTTAGCAGATTTTATCAGGTTGAAATCGTCATTAAGAGTTACACCTCTCTTTGACTGATAATTAGGCCTAAGCTGACGTCCAATAGCCGTAATATCCATATTCCCCTTAAAGACAGTCCACCGTAAACCTTTTGAACAATAATCGAATAGTATCTTTTGTTTTTCAGCTGCAAAAGCATAGGCTGTATTTGAATTGACTGACCACCAAAAAAGCAAACTATTTACAAAATGAAGTCCATAATTACCGAATTGAAGCATCGGTCCATGCTGATGAAACGAATAATCAGGTTGTATTCCTTCTTTTGTAGTTATCTCGATCAATGATTGCATATTGATAATTGCCTGTTCGTACATCATCACATCATTGTTTACGATTGCAATTCGAGCTTCAATATCATGCTGCCATATTTTATTTTGTCCGGTTGGATTTTTTTGTTTAACGCGTTTCAATAAAACATCATTCAGAAAAGCCAGCTCTTCTTTTGAAGCATCTTTATCAAGTAAAACCATTAAACTGGCATAGACATAAGGTACATTAATTTGATTGTGCCACCAATTTACACAAATGAAATCATTCTTCATCCAAAAGGCTAAACCCTTATGGATAGCTTTGAGATATTCCGGATCATTATTCTTATGGTATGCCCGATAAATAAGCATCAACCGGTATAAATGCATAGCAGGATACCAGGCACTCTTAGATTTTGATTGATAATCTATATCACTCCAGCTTCCATCATTCCCTATTGACTTAAAAAATCCAATCCCATTTGTTCTATGTTTAATATCATCGGTGAGGTAGATGCTTTGCTCTGTGGCATAAACAGTGTCTGAAACTAATAAAGATCTACATTTTAGTTTTATTGCACTAATATTTTCAGGTTGATTCTGCGAAATTCCATTCAGTGATATGAACAAAAATAAAAATACGACACCTATAATCTTCATTGTAATAATTTGAGTTTTAAGAAGGGCCTTTCAAGATTAAAGACGCTATGATTAATATTGATAGACAAAAATAGTTATTCAGTGTTTATGATTTCTATTATTTTGAAAATCTATTTTAAAACTATAAAACGGCAATAAAGAATTAAAATTTCAAACAACATCTTCAACCTTCACTGAGGTTTTGGGCAGTGTAAAACAGAAATTACTTCCTTTCCCTAACGTACTCTCTGCCCGAATATTTCCACCATTTATTTCAACAAACTCCTTACAGATAATCAAACCAAGACCTGTTCCTTTTTCACCCGAAGTACCCATGGTTGATTGAGAAAAATTTATTTTAAAAAGATTGTTAAGATTATCATGACTAATACCTAATCCATTATCAGCAATTGATATTTCAATCTCTTTTTCAAAATCATGTGCTGAAATCGTGATAACTCCATCTTTAGGTGTGAATTTTATAGCATTGTTTATAAGATTTAATAAAATAATTTTCACCATATCTTTATCAGCATACACAACAGTAACTGGAGTAACAAGATTTCTTATATCTATTTTTTTTGAACCAGCTATATTATTCAAAATATCAATTTGATAACTAACAATTTCAAATAGATTTAAACTGATAGGTTTTGCTATTATACCTCCCGTCTGGGTGCGTGACCAATACAATAAATTTTCTAAAAGAAGGAATGCAGTTTCAGATGAATCTTTAATTTTTTTAATAAACGCTTTATGTTGCTCATCACTATACTGATCATACTCATTTATTAATATCTCTGAGAAACCCAGAATTGAATTAAACGGTGATCTTAAATCGTGTGCAATTATATTGAACAATCGATCTTTGGTATCATTAGATATTTTTAATTTTTCAGAATAATCCAACAATTGTAAATCAGCTTTTTTACGTTGAGTAATATCATGCTGTATAGCTAAAAAGCCAAATATCTCGTTTGATTCACCAAGGATTGGATTGACTGATGTTTCAATATTTACAACAGATCCCTCTTTTGTTTTATTTTCTATTTCCTTAACAACCAATTCTTTCTTTAAAAGATGCTCCCAAAATTCACGATAAAACGAGTTATCGAGTGTTCCCGATTTAAGAATCCGAGGGTTCTTACCTAGCACCTCCTCTTTTGTATATCCGTAAGTCTTTTCAAAAGATGGGTTTACATACAGAATATTACCATCAATATCTGTCATAAATATCACTTCATTCGATCGTTCAATTCCTAACTTAAACTTCAATAACTCTTTCACAGCAAGTTTACGTTCAATTTCAACCTCATTTGCTCGTTTAAAGACATTCCGTGATATCCTTATTACGATAATAATAGTAACCACTACCATAAAAAGTGTCAGTAGGGCCACTAACAGAGCTGAATTTATTCCGGAATGACGAGTGAATATAACATTAAGAAAACCTTCAACCAGTAAACCGAAAACCACAATCGGAAGAATTGATCTAAGAATTCGTGCATTTGCAGTTTGTCCTGTAAAATAACACATTGGGAATGCCTTTTCCCCAGATAATGCAATTAAAGCACATCCCAAACTTAAGAAACCTATTGCAGTGGGTGCTGCTAATGGTGTTATATGTCCTGAATATAAAAATGGAGTTCCAAAAAGGTAGCCTAAACAAGCTACAAATGCAGCAAACGTGATAAACAGCCCGATGCAGAAACAATTTTTAGAACAGAATCACTATTCCTACTTTTAAGTTTTAATAATACCGTAACACCACTTAAGAAGAAAAGAAGACCCGTATAAGGCGACATTTGATTAACCGCGAAATTTTTTAATCTGGTAGTTGATGGAAATAATATTGTATCAAATGTAAGATCTACATTCAAAAAATACTCAATAAATTGCAAACTACAATAAAGAGAGAGGATCGAAACAAGAATAACTAACTGTTTTTCATACCCCTTACTTAAAAGATATGTACTATTCATAAAAAACAAGCCGTAAAGGGTAAAAACAATTGCTGTGGCAGGAGCCATCGGGATAAAATCACTACGAATACTTGAGAGTACAGGAATATGTAAAAGCCAACCAGTCAGTGCAAATAAACCGATCAATATAATGATCAATCCTGAAACGACTTGAATTGCCCCAAAACTTGATTTCTCAGCAAAACTCATAATCATTCGTATATCGTATAATATTCTTAATAAAAATAATCAATATAATTTATACATAATGCACTACCAGATTTTTTTATAAAAACAGCTGGTAGTCTTTAATAAAATAAGTAAAAATCATTCCCAATTAGAAAACACATATCATTTAAATAATGTTTCGAATCTAAATTAGAATAATATATCGACAACAAGAAAAGTTAAATTAATAATGATATTCGTATTAAAATAAAGTACCAAATTAGTAAAAAAACAAAGACTAAAAATAATTCTTTGCATTGCACTAATTATTATATTTGAAAATTAAATAATAATTCTTTTGAAGTTTGCTACAGTTTTTAAAATATCATTGAATAATAGCACTTCGAAACATTATTATTGATTATTACAAACAAATTGCCTAACCAACATTACATCCGCTATGAAAAACATTATTTTTTTATTACTTATTCTGACCATTACAACAGTTAATGGGCAAAACAGCTCGATAAAATTAATTCCGCAGCCCGTCGAGTTGAATCAATTAAAAGGTGTATATATACTTAAATCTACTACATCTATTGGCTTCAACAAAGCAGAAAGTAAAAAAGTAGCCGAGATGCTTGTACAAAGCCTAAATATTCCAACTGGTTTCAATTTAAAAGCACTACAAGGGAAATCAGGCGCCATTCAACTTAATATAAATGAAAAGCCAAATCTTCAACTTGGCAAAGAAGGTTATGTTATTGAAAGTAGTTCAAAAGGAGTAGTAATTAGCGCAAATGAACCAGCCGGACTTTATTATGGAACTCAAACAATGTTACAGCTTTTGCCAAAAGAGATAGAAAGTAAAGAAACAATTAAAGGAAACTGGACTATTCCTGCAGCAAAGATTATCGATTATCCTCGTTTCGCATGGCGTGGACTGATGCTTGATGTAAGTCGTCATTTTTTTAATAAAGATGAGGTAAAACAATATATTGCACAAATGGCAAAATTCAAATTCAACACCTTTCATTGGCATTTAACCGATGATAATGGCTGGAGAATTGAAATAAAATCATTGCCAAGACTCACACAGGTTGGCGCCTGGCGTGTTCCTCGCGAAGGGCAATTTGGTATCCGTCCAACACCAAAACCTGGCGAACCTGCTACAGATGGAGGATTTTATACACAAGAAGATATCAAAGAAATTATTCAATTTGCCCAAGATCGTTATGTAACCATTCTGCCCGAAATAGATGTACCGGGACATAGTATGGCAGCTGTTGCCGCCTATCCTGAATTGAGTTGTACTAAAGACACCTCTGTTAAAGTCAATCCCGGATCAGCATTTTCTGACTGGTACGGTAATGGAACCTTCAAGCTATTTGTCGATAACACCCTAAACCCATCAAACGAAAAAGTATACGAATTTTTAGATAAAGTATTTACTGAAGTGGCAGCACTTTTTCCAAATCCATATATCCATGTAGGTGGAGATGAGTGCTATAAAGGCTATTGGAGTGAGAATGCAGATTGTAAAGCATTAATGAAAAAACTAAATATCCGCCATATTGAAGATCTGCAAGGTTATTTCATGAATAGACTAGAAGGCATCTTAAAAGCTAAAGGCAAAAAGCTGATAGGCTGGGATGAAATTCTTGAAGGTGGAATCTCACCCGAAGCTACAGTGATGAGTTGGAGAGGTATAGCCGGTGGTATTGAAGCTGCAAAGATGGGACATGATGTTGTGATGACCCCAACCACCTTTGCATATCTTGATTACTGTCAAGGTGACCCTACAGTAGATCCTCCCATCTATGCAAACCTCCGCGTTAATAAATGCTATAGCTACGAGCCTGTTCCTGATGGAGTAGATGCAAAATATATTTTAGGTGGACAAGGTAATTTATGGACTGAAAATGTTCCAACCCTTCGCCATGTAGATTATATGACCTATCCACGCAGTTGGGCTTTATCTGAAGTTCTTTGGTCGCAAAAGGAGAAGAAAGACTGGAATAACTTTGTACCCCGATTAGAAAATCAATTTAAACGTGCTGATTTGGCAGATATAAACTACAGCCGCTCTATTTATGATGCAGATGTAAAGACCTTTTTAAAAGGTGAGAAAATGACACTGGATATTTCAACAGAAATAAGTGATTTAACGATATATTATACATATGATGGCACCATGCCTGATAGCCATTCATTAAAATACACAAATCCAATCGTGATTCCAGAAGGGCCTATAACCATCAGGGTTATAACTTATCGTAACGGCACTCCAATTGGACACCTCATTACGTTGAAACCAGAAGAATTAAAAAGAAGAGCAGTAAAAATTTAAAGTTAAACTTAACCCCGGATTTATCATTTTATTAGTCGAATGATAAATCCGGGATTTTTTATATAGTAGTAAAGGTATAATTTTAGACTTAAGATATATTTCCGAATCGTAATTAAAGGTTCTACAATTAATCACTTTATAATTTTTTTTCTACATTTTGTTACAAATCTGCTAAATGTCATTATATTTGAATATAACATTATTTTAACATTCCATACTTTTAGGAGCACAATAAAGCTTATTTTTTGTTAATAGGTATTTCGATATCCATAATTCTAAAGTTAATTTTAAATTATCAGGAGAAAGAATAAATATGGAACATGAAATAGATCAAAAGATAAAAAACATGCAATCGATTACAGACCTTGCATTTCAACTTGCAGGTTTGCCTTCAAATGCTAATCTAACAGAATTTCTTTTAAAACAACTAAAAGAATATACAGGTGCTTCGCTCATCGTATATTCTGATTATAATTCTGATAATAAATCGCTTATCATTAATCATATTGAGGCAAATCAAACAATAATTGAATTGACTTATAACATCCTTGGTAAGCGGTTACTCAATACCGTTATTCCAATCTCTGAAACTATTCGTCTTCAAATGATGGATGACATAGTTGGATTAAGAAATTCCATTACCGACGTAACATTTGGGATGTTTCCCTATCAAACATTAGACAACGCAATAAAATATCTTACAGGAATAGATCGCTATTTTGGAATTGCTTTTGTTACATCTGGAGAACTTTTTGGAACAGCCGTTATAGCGATGAAAGCAAATCAACCTGATCCCGACAGAGACTTTCTGATTTCATTTTCACATTTAGCAGCTATTTCACTACGAAGAAAAAAAGCAGAGGATAAATTGTATGAAAGTGAAATAAAATTTGAGAAAGTATTTAGATCTAGTCCTGATGTCATCATTATTTCAGCAGTAAAAAATGGGAAGATAATTGAAGTAAATGACAACTTCAGTATTCAAACAGGATATTCTCGTGAAGAGTATATAGGTAAAAGTTCTCTAGAATTAAATCTTTGGGTAAACCCGATTGAACGCAATCAATATATTAATCTGCTCAAAGATCAAAAAAAAATAGAAAATCTAGAGATCGATTTTTGTAAAAAATCGGGTGAGATACGTCATGCTTTGCTTTCAGGAGAAATCATTGAACTTCACAACGAAACACATACCATAAGTATTATTCGCGATATTACAGAGCAAAAAAAAGCACTTCAGGAACTTAAAATAAAGGATACATTATTAGAACTTACCAACCATATGGCAAAGGTTGGAGGATGGGAGTTTGATCCGAAAACAAAACAAGGGACATGGACGAATGAAGTAGCCTTAATCCATGAACTTGAGTCCTCTCTTCTAACAAATGTTGCGTTAGGTATTAGCTTTTATCATGAAAAATACAGAGAATTGATTGAAAAAGCAATAGATGAAGCGATAACAAAACAAAAGCCTTATGATCTTGAATTAGAAATGACGACAAAGAACAATACATCGAAATGGGTACGAACAATGGGGATGCCAATTATTGAAGACGGAAAAGTTG
Source organism: Bacteroidota bacterium (assembly GCA_013390605.1). Lineage (GTDB taxonomy): Bacteria > Bacteroidota > Bacteroidia > Bacteroidales > Cfx3-03 > Cfx3-03. Next base: position 2,794,957 of record JACAUB010000001.1, read on the forward strand.
TAAAAATCAGAGGTATCTTTCAGGACATTACCTTTAGAAAATTATCTGAGTTAAAAATTGAAAATGAGCGTGCCAGACTCAGGACATTGATAGAAACAATACCGGATCTTGTTTGGTTAAAAGATACAGAAGGAATTTACCTTACTTGCAATCGCAAATTTGAACGTTTCTTTGGTGCTAAAGAACATGAAATTATCGGCAAAACAGATTATGATTTTGTATCGAAAGAATTAGCGGATAGCTTTAGAATGAATGACAGAGAAGCCCAAAAAGCAGGAAAGCCTAAAATAAATCTGGAATGGGTAACTTTTTCTGATGATGGACACCAAGAGCTTTTAGAAACGATTAAAACCCCAATGTTTGATTCCGAAAACAAGCTAATTGGAATTTTAGGGGTTGCACGCAACATTACAGAACTTCATCAATCACAAGAAGAAATCAAACAATTACATGCAAATTTAGAACGACGTGTTGAAGAACGAACAACTGAACTTCTTGTGGCAAACAAAGAGCTAGAAGCCTTTGCATATACTGTTTCACATGACCTTAGGGCGCCGCTCAGAGCTATTGCCGGGTTTACCCAAATTCTCACTGAAGACTTCGCAAAAGATCTTCCAGATGAGGGAAAACATATTTGTTCGGTTATCATTGAAAATACACAAAGGATGGGGCACCTCATTGACGACCTTCTAGCCTTTTCGCGTGTAGGCAGATCGGATCTAAACCTTTCAAATATCGACTCAAACAGAATTATTAATATTGTTTATCAAGAACTTACGACACCTGAACAAAGAGAAAAAATTATTTTCATCGTCGATCCACTACCAACTGTACTAGCAGACAATGCAATGATAAAACAAGTTTGGTTTAATCTAATCTCTAATGCCATAAAATTTTCAAGTAAGTGTTCCAATCCAGAAATAAAAATATGGTGTTATACTAAAGATACACGCACCATTTTTACTATCAAAGACAATGGTTCCGGATTTGGAATGAAATATGCCAACAAATTATTTGGTGTTTTTCAACGATTTCATAGCAATAAAGAATATGAAGGAACTGGTGTGGGATTGGCTATTGTTCAGAGAATTATCCAACGTCATGGAGGAACGATTTGGGCAGAAGCCGAAATAAATAATGGAGCACAATTCTATTTCACACTCTCAAATGAAGTAAAAAATGAAATCAATAGCTAATACTATACGAAATGAAACAAATGGAAAATGATTATAAAATTCTGATAGTAGAAGATTTACCAAGTGATGCAGAATTCAATAAACGTGAAGCAAGAAAAGTTTTGCATAACTGTAGTTTCATTGTAGTAGAGACTGAAGAAGATTTTTTAAGAGAATTAATTGACTTTAAGCCTGATATCATTTTATCAGATTATAGCTTACCAAATTTTGATGGCCTTTCTGCATTGAAAATAGCCTTAGAAAAAGCCCCCATCACTCCGGTCATTATTGTAACGGGCTCAGTAAATGAGGATACTGCTGTGGAATGTATGAAGGCAGGAGCTTCAAATTACGTTATTAAAGAACAGATTAAACGACTGGGGCCAGCTATTATTCATGCACTTGAAGAAAAGCAACTCAATATTGAACGCATTCAGGCTCAAAATGCATTAGTTGAAAGTTTTGAACGATACCGTGCACTATTTAACTTGTCACCAGTTGGCATCCAGTTAGGGAACGAAAATGGAATTATTGACAATGTGAACGATACACTCTGTCGTATGTTAGGATACTCACGAGATAAACTAATCGGACAACATGTTTCAATTTTTGTCAAACCCGAAAATATTTATTCTATAAACGAAAATATAAGACTCATTCTCGATGGAGCTATTCTGAAATATGAAACTCAAAGTATATGTAAGAATGGGAATAGATTAGATGTAGAGTTAAGTGAAGCCTCCATTATCCTCCCGGATGGAACCAAAGGAATAATGACGATTGTTGTAGATATTTCTGAAAGGAAGCTAGTAGAAAAAGAACTCATTATAGCAAAAGAAAAAGCAGAAGAAAGTGATCGACTTAAAACCGCTTTTTTAAATAATATCTCACACGAAGTCAGAACGCCCCTTAATGGAATTCTTGGATTTAGTAATCTTATTTGTGATCCCAATCTAACTCACGAAGATCGTATTAAGTTTTGTGAAGTCATTAGCCATAGCTCTGATGATCTTACTGCAATAATAGACGACATTATCTGTATTTCAACGATTGAAGCGAAACAAGAGAAAATCAATGAATCAGAAATTGATCTCAACGATTTTATGAATAATTTATATGCCCAACTCAAAGATAGCATCAACCTTAACAAGATTGATCTCATCCTTTCCACATTATTGAAAAATAATCAATCAAAAATCATAATCGATGAGGCAAAACTACATCAGATTTTAAGCCGACTAATTGATAATGCTTTAAAACACACTATAAAAGGACGTGTAGAATTTGGGTATAAGCTTAAAAATGACAACTTGTTTTTTTATGTAAAAGATACAGGAACTGGAATTCCAAAAGAGTTTCAAGAGGTTATATTTAATAGATTTATGAAAATCGAATCCGATCCTACAATAATTCATAGAGGGAATGGAATCGGTCTCTCCATTTGTAAAGCCTATGTAGAACTAATGGGAGGAACAATCAGCGTAGAATCAATACCAAATATAGGGTCCACGTTCTATTTCACACTTCCTTATAAACCAATAACCCAAATAACCCAGATTGAAGAATCAACAAGAATTAAAAAGGGAAATGGTGCTAAAACGATTCTCGTTGTTGAAGATGAATACAGTAACTACCTTTTACTCCAAATGTATTTAATTTCTGATAATTATAACATGCTTTTTGCAGAAAATGGCAAAGAAGCAGTCGATATCATTTCAAATAACCCAAATATAGATCTGGTTTTAATGGATATAAAAATGCCCATAATGGATGGATTAACAGCTACATCAATCATTAAAAATATCAGACCCGATCTTCCCGTTATTGCTCAAACTGCTTTTGCCGTATCAGGAGATTATGAAAGGATCATGGCTGCCGGATGTAATGAATACATAAGCAAGCCTATTTTAAGAGACAAGTTACTGTGCATGATTAAAAAATATCTATAAAAGTGTTAAATAGATTGCCCGTTGAATGAATTAATTTAGAATTTGATCAAAACTAATTGATTAGGATTTTAAACTCGTAAGAATTAAACATAATAACTATTTGATAATCTATAAGTCGAAATTTAATTCATCCAACGCGTTAAAATTATAAGATTCTAACGTATTCTAACAAAAAAAGGGAGCCGATACATTGGCTCCCTTTTAATTTAAAACATACATAAAAAATATATTAATTAAAGACACTATAAAGATAGTTCTTTTTAAAGGCAAAGTCAAGTATTATTGAAAATAAGCATATTAGCTTATAAAACAAGCCAAATATTTTTATGTTATTAAGACTGACCCATTTGCATTAATTATTTAAAATCGTAATTCCAACAGGAGTTATTGCTCGCAAATTATCATTTATCGGGCACCTATTTTCTACAGCATCAATCCACTTTTGTAGTAATTCAGCAGAGATATCTGCAAAAGGTTTTACGGTGACTTGTATATTTTTAAATCCTGCTCGTTCATCAAATGAAGTACCAAAAAGCCGAGCTGGATTTAAATCCCCATTAATTTCAATTTCAAGTTTATCCAACTTAAATCCAAGCTCGCCTGCAATCAGATGCCCCATCACATTCAAACATCCGGCATAACTTGCTAATAAATATTCAACAGGGTTTGCACCATGATCTGTTCCGCCCAATGTTGGCGGCTCATCAATGATGATTTTAAAATTCCTAGCTTCTGCTACAAATTTGGTAGGATTCTCACTGACTCCTTTGATAGAAAAATTTAAATCTGGCATAATTTATTAATTTAAAATGAATATTAGATTACTATTTTGGAGAATAAAAAAAGCCCCTCACAACGTGAAGGGCTTAGAATTACTTATATAAAATTCTGTTTAGTCATATTTAAAAACACAACATCCCCAACACGTAATAGTCCTACATGAGCAACAACAAGTGTGAAGGTTTAAAATCATATTTTCCATTTTGACTTATGTATTTTTCTTGTGGACAAAAATAATCATTATGCTCACACTATTTTCACTTTGAATTTCTCTTCTGTTAACAAATAGTTAATAGTTTTATTTAGATTTAGTATCACTTGGCATATTCATTTCTTGCATCGGAGAAGATTTAACAGCATCGTGATTCATCATACTGGGCTTTCCTTCAAGTTGTGCGGCCGCATCAACACTAAATGCTCCTTGTGTGACAATCTCATCACCTTCAGTTAATCCGTTTAATATTACATAACTATTACCCAACATTGGCCCCAACTCAACTTCCCGAATTTTAAAAATAGGGTCATTTTCGCTTTTTTGTTTAACATAAACTATTGAGCGTTTTCCTGTCCATAAAACTGCTGATCGAGGAATTACTAATTTATTTCTGTATTCATCAAGATTTGCTTTTACAATACCGGTAGCAAACATTTCGGGTTTTAACTTTCCAGAATGGTTGTCTATTTCTACCCTGACTTTTGCCACACGTGAAACAGGGTCTATAACAGGGTCTATAAACATGATATTACCCGAAAAATCAGTCCCTGGCAATGCTTGAATTGTAAACGATATCTTATTTCCCTTTTTGAGAAAAAGAAGATCACTTTCATAAGCATCAAACATTATCCAAACACGTGATAAGTCAGCAATTTCATATAATACACCTCCTTGTGATAGATAATCGCCATTATTTACCCGCCTTGCAGTTACAATACCTGTTGTGTTTGAAATAACTTTCAAATTAGTTATCACTTTAGCGGAACTTTCAATGTTAGCAATTTGTGCATTAGTTAGTTTCCATTGTCGGAGTTTTTCTTTTGCAGCTTCATATATATCTGGTTGTGATTGTTTTATCCTTGCGGCCTCCAACAGTTCCTGTTGAGCTGTTACCAGTTCGGGAGAATATATCAGTGCCAAAGTTTGCCCTTGACGAACCTCTTCTCCTGTAAAGTTGACCAATAATTTTTCAATTCGGCCCGAAATATGCGCTACCTGACTTTGCAGCAATCGTTCATCAGCCTGCACTTTTCCATAAAGACGAACTTCTTGTATTGGTTTCTGCTTAGTAACTACCGATGTAAGTACATTTGCAAGTGCAGCAGCCTCTTTAGTCAGTTGTATCGCACCAGAATCAACAGGTGTATCATTTTGAACAAGCGGTATTAAATCCATTGCACAAATAGGACACTTTCCAGGTGCAGACATACGAATTTGAGGATGCATGCTACATGTCCAGATTTTTGCTTTGCTATTCTGAGTTGTAACTTCATGCTTTTCATCAATATTGTGAGAAGAATGAAAGAATAACCAGCCTATTAAAAGGCCACTTAACGTAAATAGTCCATAGAGAACATATTTATTAAAAAATATTTTTTTCATTTCTAATTCTTTATCTTGTTTACTGAATTTGAGTATGAGCCATTAATCGTTTTAACCAGGCAATAGCCATATTATAATCAGTCAATGCTTCAATCTGTTTTAACTGATAATCCAATAGTTGTTGCTGGATTCGCAATATATCTGTAAGTCCAGATCCCGATGCGGAAAAACTTTTAATGGTTATTTCCAGCGACTTATTAACCAACAGAATTTGTTTATTATAGAGATTTGTCCTACGTTGTGCATCCTGATATAATTGCAGTGCTTCATAATACTCGGTTTGTAACAAATTAGAAGTTTCTTTATATCCCTGTTCGGTTGCTGATTTCAATAAATCTGCTTCATTCTGCATTGCCCTATACTTTTTTCGATAAATGGGTAAAGTAACTGTTACCATTGGCATAACCATATCCTTACCATTCATCGGTGATGTCGACATTTCACTCTTTTTGTTGAGGGAATAGTTTACACCAACCCCAACCATGGGATACCCCATACTGGTTACCATCCTTCTTTTCGCTTCCAATGATTGTTGTTCAAACTGCAACATTCCCAGCATAGGGTTATGATTAAGCATGCTGTCAGACACACTAGATAGAGAAAAGCCTAAGGAATCAGCTTTCATTATATGCGGTAAAGTAACAGAAGTTGTTAAAGGTCTATTCAGATAACTATTAAACCGGGCTGCAACTGTGCTTTTCTTATTTTCCAATAATGAAACATTGTTCTCAATATCTGCAATTTCAATTTGAATCCGATATAAATCAGCCAGACCAGTTCCACCAGATGATGAGCCCATTACATTACTTTGCATAGAAGAAGATGTCTGATTTGATAAAGTATTTGCAGTAGCACCTGAATTACCACTCATTCGTTGCATCCCAGATGATGTAGAGGAACTATTTTGAGTGCCGGCATTTGGAATAGAAGCACTTGATGATGATGGATTATTACTACTTGTAGGAGATGCTTTAAACTTAACCAAAGAGAGTCTCTCAACAGAATGCAGAATCTCGATATTTTTCTCCGATATTGTCACATCTTGCGCTATCTTATTCATTTCGTACCAGGTACGCTCCATATCATAACAGAGTTGCAGTTTCGCATCGCGAAACGATTCATATTTGGCTTTTGCCATCAAACTCATTTCGTCTTTGGCATTTTTAAGGACCCCAAACCATGGGAACATTTGCATAAATCTGATATCGGCGATCTGGCTACCGGCTACCAATTCCATAGGGCTTAAAAAGACACCTATATTTAATTCGGGATCAGCGAAACTGCCAACCTGAGGAACTTTTTGTAAAGCAGCCTTATATTCTATAAATCGTTGTTTAACAACCGGATTATTCTTAGTGGCAATTTCAAGATAAGCGCTAAGCGAATCTGGTTGTTGCTGACTATGCGCTACAGTATAACTACAAATAGCGACGAGCATCATGAGTAATTGCTTATATATTCGAGTTCTCATCATCCTGATTATTTAATAATTTAACAGCCTTTCTCTGTTCCCTACCAACTGCCCATTCGCGCCATATCGACTGGAAAAGTGGCACTACAAAAACAGTCATTACCTGAATAATCATACCACCAAAGGTTGGAATAGCCATCGGAACCATAATATCAGCACCCTTTCCGGTCGAAGTAAGTACAGGCAAAAGTGCAATAACTGCAACAGCAGTAGTCATCATAGCTGGGCGAACACGTTTCTTTCCTGCTGAAATAACAGCTTCTCTTACCTCTTCTACGGTGGAAGGATGACGTTGTTCAAAGACCTGGTGTATGTATGTTCCCATAATAACCCCATCATTGGTTGCGATACCGAACAATGCAATAAATCCTACCCAAACAGCTACACTTAAATTAATGGGGTGCATCTGGAACATGTCGCGCATATTCATTCCCGCGATCGAGAAGTTTAGAAACCAGTCCTGACCATAAAGCCATAACATGATAAATCCGCCTGCAAATGCAACAAAGACACCAGAGAAGTGAATAAATGAAGCGGTTATTGTTTTAAATTGAAAAAATAACAGCAGAAAAATCATAATTAAACTGATAGGAATAACGATGGCGAGTCTCTGGGTGGCTCTGACCTGTTGCTCATAGTTTCCGGCAAATTTATATGACACTCCGGGGAGTAATTTAATCTCGCCTGCATCTATTTTCTGTTTTAGAATTTTTGCAGCCTCATCTACTACATCAACTTCTGCTTTGCCCTCTAGTTTATCGAAAATGACATAACCCACTAGAAAAGTATTTTCGCTTTTAATCATTTGAGCACCTCGCGTATAATTAATATCAGCAATCTCGCTCAAGGGTATTTGAACACCATTCATCGCCGGTATCAGTATTTGTTTCAAATCAGCAGGATTATCTCTTAACTCTCTGGCATAACGAACACGCATCGGAAAACGTTCTCGCCCTTCAACCGAGTTACTCAATGCCATTCCACCCACTGCAACCTGTAATATTTCTTGTACACTGCTTACACTCATCCCATATCGAGCCATTGCTTCGCGATTCAGCTTAATCTCAATATAGGGAGCACCCACTGCACGATCGTAAAATATTGATGAGGCTTTAATTGAAGGAATACTTTTCAACGCTTTTTCAAAAGCCATACCTGCCTTTTCAATGGTTTCAAGGTCTGGACCATATACTTTTAAACCCATCGGTGCACGCATACCGGTAGAGAGCATCACCAAACGTGTTTCAATTGGCTGTAATTTAGGAGCAGAGGTTAATCCAGGTATGTTAGTTACTTTAACGATCTCATTCCAGATATCTAAAGGCTTTTTAATTTGAGGTCTCCATTGCCTGAAATACGTTCCATCCTGATCAGGTGTTAAACTGTCTATAGGAATAACTCTGAACAACTCTTTCTCCGGATTATACTTTGCTTTCCCTTTTAAAATAAAACTTCCATCATTATCTACTTTGAATTGCATCCGACGACCATTTCCATCGAGTATATATTCTGAACGATAGTTGATTGTATTTTCGAACATTTGAACGGGAGCAGGATCGAGCGCAGAATTAACACGTCCCCATTTACCAACAGCAATCTCTACTTCAGGTATTCTCGAAAGACGTTTATCGAGAGTTTCTATATATTGAAGGTTTTTTTCAATACTTGAATGTGGCATACTAGTCGGCATCAACAAAAAAGAGCCCTCATTAAGTGACGGCATAAACTCTTTGCCTATACCCGGGAATGTCTTAACGGCCCCTTGCCATATAGATGTTTGCCTAAAACTCTGCCAACCTACTTTTTCAAAACCAGTCGCTACAAAACCGAATATTTTATCATAGCCCATCCAAACCAGTAATCCGAAAAGCAAAGTAAAAGCAGGAATCGACAAAAATTTCCATTTATTGCACAAGCTCCAACGAAGAATAGGTTCGTAAAAATGCACCATCGTCAAAAGGACAGCTAATATCACCGAAACGATGCTGGCGACAAAAAGAAAGTTAACGAACTCGCTATTATGTGCACCCAAAGGCAACCATTCTATAGATAGATAATAAACCGCCACCAAAACAGTGATTGCTATGTTGATATAATTGGGAATTTCTTTACGCTCTTCAGGCCAACAATAATCAAGTAGATTATTGATACCTATAGCAACAAGCACCAAAGCAGGCCATGTGTGCCACATGACAATGAATATCAAGCCAGCTACAATAAGGCTTCCATTCCAATATTTCTTTATTTTTTTACCATCAAAACGAATATCAAAAAGAATATACATTAATGTTGGTAATACCACTATGCCTAAAACGAATGAAGATAATAGCGCAAAGGTTTTGGCAAAAGCCAAAGGGTGAAATAGTTTTCCTTCAGCGGCTTCCATCGCAAAAACAGGCAGGAAGCTGACTACTGTAGTAGCAATAGATGTAACTACAGCCGCTCTTACCTCGGTTGTTGCATGATAGATTACAGACATTAATTGTTTGCCACGGATATCTTTGTTTTCTGGCATCTCGAGATGCCGTAAAATATTTTCTACATCCACAATTCCAATATCCACCATAACACCAATGGCTATTGCAATACCCGATAAGGCTACAACATTTGCATCAACTCCAAACAAGTGCATTAAAATAAAGGTCATCAATACGCCAATAGGCAGTAATCCCGCTACAATAATAGAAGCCCTCATATTGAGCACCAACACAATAATTACAATAATGCTGATAAGAATTTCATGCGAAAGGGCAGATTCAAGTGTGCCTATCGTTTCCTTAATTAAGCCGGCACGATCATAAAACGGGACGACTGTAACTTTTGAGATGCTTCCATCGGGCAACTTCTTTTGAGGTAATCCAGCCTCCAGATCTTTGATTTTATCTTTTACATTATTGATCACATCCATCGGATTCGAGCCATAACGTGCAACAACGACTCCTCCTACTGCTTCTGATCCGGCTTTATCCAAACCTCCCCGTCGTGTTGCAGGGCCAAACGATGTATGTGCTACATCTTTAATTCTAACCGGCACATTGTTTTGAACAGCTACCACAGAATTTTCCAGATCGCCTAAATTCTTCACATAACCCAGACCTCTAATAATATACTCTACATTGTTTAATTCAATTGTTTCAGCTCCTATATCGAGATTGCTTTTACGAACAGCATTCATCACATCCATTACTGATACATTGTATGCTTTAAGTGCTTCCGGATTAATATCGACTTGATATTCTTTGATAAAACCGCCTACAGAAGCTACTTCAGAAACACCCTCGGCTGTGGCAAGTCCATATTTAACATAGAAATCCTGAATAGTGCGTAATTCCTGAGGATCCCAGCCGCCATTGGGTTTACCCGTTTTAGGGTCTCTTCCTTCCAGTGTATACCAATATATCTGTCCAAGAGCTGTTGCATCCGGACCTAACGTTGGAGTTACACCTGCAGGAAGTGTTCCTGACGGTAAAGAATTCAGCTTTTCAAGTATCCGCGAACGACTCCAGTAAAACTCTACTTTATCTTTGAAAATGACATAAATAAACGACATTCCAAACATTGAAGTACTGCGCACAGTTTTAACTCCTGAAATTCCAAGTAATGCGGTTGTCAATGGATAGGTTACCTGGTCCTGAATATCTTTGGGCGAACGCCCCATCCATTCCGTAGCCACAATCTGTTGATTATCTCCTATATCAGGAATAGCATCAACAGGAATAGGATCGCGTGGCAGGAATCCGGTTTGCCAGTTAAATGGTGCATATACAATTCCAAACGCCACAAAAGCAATGAGAAAAATAAATGTAACCAGGCGGTTTTCAAGAAAATATTTGACAAGACGGTTAAACATGATACTCTATTTGTTAAGCAATTCAAACTTTAGAAGATCATTCAGATAGATGAAATATCTACCTGAATGATCAAAAGAATTTATTTCATTCTTTTATATTTACAGCAACCGGGTAGACTTGCATAAGTCTTGTCGTCAGCTTTTACCTTTTCGGTATCATGACCAACAGTAGCAACTTTTTTCTGAATATCCATATTACTGATTTTAGAAGGAGAATAGGTTACTGCTAAAAGCTGCGTTTTGCTATCCCAATTAGCTTTACTAACACCGTCAACCTTTGCGGCCTTTTCGATACGAGCCTTACACGATCCACAATTTCCGGCAACTTTAATTGTTTCGGTTTTAGTAGGCCCTGTTTGTGTTCCTTTTTCTGCATTGGCACCCAAACTGATTACCATTGCAATAAGCACCATTGATAAAAACTTAATTGCTTTCATTTTTTAAGATTTAAAAGACTTGATTAAATTAAAATAGTTGATAAATAGAATTATGAATAATAAATACGGGTTCTCAATCGCTTATTCAAACCATTATGAATGAGTTGAAATACACGATCAGATTGGAGTTCGATACCACTGTATGCTTAACAAAATAGAAAGTGGACATGATATGAAAAGAATTAAAACGACGATGAAGGGTACAATAAATAACCCAAAAGTCTATTTTAAAACTTCAGAAAGCCCCGATATAGGGACATAGAAAAAAACCTCAACAACGAAATTCCTGAAGAAATGCAGGCGTAGGGCCTGACTCGAAGGGTAATATTAAAGGAGAGAAAATTTGTTTCTTTACAAAAGGATTACTCACAAACGACAAATCTGTATTGATAGGTAATGACAACCAGTCCAGATTAATGATTTTTGGAGTATTTATTTTAAAATCGGAAACAAAGAAATTATCTTTTACTTTGAATGTACGCGTTACATTATGACAGAAAGGGCAATTATCGCCACAGCAGGATTTATGTATTGTATTAACCGCAATGGATTCTAACTTGTCACCGCAATAATGTTTGGTTACCGTAATACCCGACGTAGCGAGTAGTATAGTGAAAGTGATAACCAGATGTATTAGCTTGCGGAACATAACTTTATATTATTAAGCAAATGTATACCATTTTTATTGTATTGATTAATACAATATCCCTTATTAATAAAAAATTAACATTATAATATTCACATTGTTCATTCAACCTTCTTGCTCATTCACTCTTAAAATACAATCGCAGTATTTACAAGCTTTACAATAGCAATAAAAGAGAAATTATTATCTTTACAAGTCCATCTGTTTCAACATTCTATTTGATGGAAGAATAAGTTAAAAAATGCAATCAATTGCACCAGAAAACAAAAACAGATTGGATTTATGAAAAAGTCAACCCTTCTCCTTTTTTTCCTATGCACTTTACTATTTGGTAACGCACAAAAAACAGTAATACAAAATCTCTCCGGTATCGATAAAGACCACACGATAGATTGGGATTTCTTCTGCACAAAAAATCGTAATAGCGGAAAGTGGTCAAAAATTCCGGTACCCTCACAATGGGAACAATTAGGATTTGGCGGCTATAACTATGGCCACGACAAAAATAAATTCGACGAACAGGGGCTCTATAAATACAGGTTTGATATTCCAAAAAGCTGGAAAGGCAATGCAGTATACATTGTTTTCGATGGTGTTATGACTGATGTTGAAGTTAAGATAAATGGAAAATTAGCCGGTCCAATCCATCAGGGAGGATATTATCAGTTCAAATACGATATTACCAAGCTACTGAAATACGGATCAAAAAACATTTTGGAAGCCACTGTAAGCAAAGTATCTGCAGATGCCTCTGTACAAAGAGCAGAATTAACAGGCGATTATTGGGTATTTGGAGGGATCTTTCGTCCGGTATATCTGGAGATGAAACCAGCTACTCACATCGACCGTATAGCCATTGACGCACGTGCTGATGGGAGCTTTTCCGCTGATCTTTTTTTATCGAACATCCCGTCCAATACCACCCTTGAAGCACAGATTCAAACGCTTACTGGCGAAAATATTGGACAGCCAATACAGGCAACTGCTTCTGCAAATCAGGAAAAAGTCACATTGAAGGAAAAAATAGAAAAACCTAAACAATGGAGTGCAGAGTTTCCAAACCGTTATCAAGTTGTTGTTGCTCTTAAAAATAAGAAACAAATAGTTCACACTATTACTCAACCTTTTGGTTTCCGTACTATAGAGGTTCGTAAACACGATGGTTTATATGTTAATGGTGTTCGCGTTATTTTAAAAGGAGTTAACCGTCATTGTAGTTGGCCAGAAACAGGTCGCACCCTCAGCAAAGCACTCAGTATAATAGATGCCAATCTCATCAAGGACATGAATATGAATGCAGTCCGCATGTCGCACTATAATCCTGACATTCATTTTCTGGATGTCTGCGATTCACTGGGACTATATATATTGGATGAAGTCACCGGCTGGCAAGCTGCTTATGACACCAAAATAGGTAAAGAAAAAGTGAAAGAAACAGTGCTTCGTGATGTAAATCATCCTTGTATTTTATTCTGGGATAATGGAAACGAGGGAGGGTGGAACAGGAACCTCGATGGTGACTTTTCGTTATACGATCCACAAAACCGGGTAGTACTTCATCCATGGGAAAACTTTAATGGCATTAACACAAACCACTATCCAGATTACAACTTAATGTTCAATGAAACACTCTATGGACAAGATATTTACATGCCAACTGAGTTCATGCATGGCTTGCATGATGGCGGACATGGAGCAGGATTAGATGATTTCTGGAATCAGATGCTTTTACATCCATACTTAGGTGGGGGCTTTTTATGGGTTCTTGCGGACGAAGGAATTGTACGGACCGATAAAAACGGATATATTGATGTGTATGGCACCAATGCCCCGGATGGAATTGTTGGACCGCACCGTGAAAAAGAAGGTAGCTTCTATGCTATTAAAGAAATATGGTCACCAATTTATATTCCCCGAAAAGTAATCACTCCATCTTTTAACGGACGGCTGGAAGTTGAAAATCGCTATAATTCAACTAATCTCAGTCAATGTACTTTTAGTTGGAAACTGGTTACTTTCCCCTCCCCTACTGATAAGACAATTGTAGCTACGGTCAATGCCTCTGGAAAGCCAAAACCATTTGCATTAGAACCCAATGCAAAAGATTTCCTCAATTTAAATCTACCTGAGACCTGGAAAGAAAGTGATGCATTATATCTCACTGCATACGACCCTTATCAACGCGAAATATTTACATGGAGCTGGGCTTTAAAAACGTCAAAGAATATCGCCGAACGATCTATGATAAAGACATCTGAAACTAATTCTGAACTACGGGAGAATGAAGACAGCTTAATTATAAAGGCCGGAAAAATTCAATATCATTTTGATAAAAAAAGTGGATATCTGGAAAAAGTAATCAACAGCAAGGGAAACATTTCACTTTCTGGAGGTCCAACATTAGTTGAAGCAGCCTTAAAATTGAAGCAAATTAAACAATATAAGGAGGGCAATAATCAAATCGTAGAAGTTGTATATGATGGAGTGAAACGATTTAAGGTAAAATGGAGCCTGGCTCCAGACAGACCAGCCAAACTTGAATATGAGTTTCAATATCAAAAAGAGGTCAATATAGCAGGTATTACCTTCAACTATCCTGAAGAACAAGTTACTGGAATGAAATGGCTTGGGCGTGGTCCATATCATGTTTGGAAAAACCGATTAAAAGGAATGGAACTGAGTGTATGGCATAAATACTATAACGATGCCATAACAGGCGAAGTATGGCAATATCCTGAATTTAAAGGTTATCATTCAGAACTATACTGGGCGACCATCGAAAATAAGCAATCCTCTTTTACTGTCTATACGGAAACGGATGGACTCTTTTTACAGATGTTAAAACCATCACTGCCCAAAGCCCGGAATGATAATACTACACCTGCTTTCCCCGAAGGCAATTTAGGATTTCTAACAGGCATCAGTGCAATAGGCACCAAGTTTCAACCGGCAACTGATATGGGCCCTCAGAGTCAAAAAAATAAAATGACTAATATGAATCCGATTAAAGGAACACTATGGTTTGACTTCCGTGTTTCATCAAAATAAACCACTTATCAATTAGCTGACAGGGATTATCTATTCAACATCTGAACCAACCGGAAGTACCTTTAAATGAAATTATTTCCGGCCAATTAAATTAAGAAAAGAGGAAACATCATCAGGAGATAATTAGTAGAGAACTATGATAATACTTACCGCTGACTTTCATCGTAAGTAATATCACCAAAGGGTTATTATAGGGTTGTTACAATCCTACTCCGTCTCCATAGATCGGAGTAAGTACGCAATAACCCTATATTGAATAGCGAGTAAGTATATGGAATATGAGGAATATAGTAAAATAATGGTAGAATTAAAGAATAATTATCGATAAGTATTCCACAACACAATTGCAATCGATTGAAAAATACTTAGCATTTGCATTTCATTTTTAAAATGATTAATCTATATTTGATGTTTCATATTTCATTTCAAAAAAAACAATTCAGATTATCTTAAATTTAACAACTGTTCATATCACACATAATCTTGACAATAAATAAATTAAACGATTAAATAAGATAAAAAGTTTCTTATAAATTATTCTCAAGTAGAAACGTATTAAAAGCGACAAGTTTATGAAATATTTCTATTCTCAATTATTTAGTTTGCTCGTCTTTTGTTCTGAAGTAGCATTAGCACAAAACAACAATCAGCTTTTACCAAACACAATGTCGGGCAAATTAAGGCGACATAAATCAGGCTAAATATCCATAGCAAATTCTGAAATAAATGGATAGGGGCCGAACTAGAATTGTATGCAGACTGACAAGAACAACTTATACAAGTAAAAAAAGTGTGGATTTGAATTAGAATGAACGGATTACTCCATGATAATATGAATGTCTATTTTGAAGATAAAAAAAGTATTTCAATTTATAACTAACAACATATAAATTATATGATTTTATGATTAGTATTGATATCAAGCCTTTTGTTGAACTCCCATTTTTTGCCTATAATTCTGGCAAGTGGTAAAATACTGTCTTTTGGTGGAAAGAAAATATAACGCCTCCAAAATCGTATAAAAAATGGCACAATCTGATCAAAGCCATGACTGAACACTATGGAAAAAACGAAATAAAAAAGTGATATTTTCGAGGTATGAAAAGACTTAAATATTTATGATCATCAAATATGAAAGAATACTTTAAACTATATGATCATACTGTTAAAGCAACTAAAAGCGTTTGCCCATATTATCAAGCTGGAGATCTGGCTACTACAGGTAATAAGTGGAATCAAAAAAAAATGATAAACCATTATACACAAATCAACATCGCTCTTGATTCCATTATTCCCCATACTATGCTGTTAACCAAGGTTTCATTGATCAATCAGGGAAAACTGGAATAATTCTAAATCTCAGATGCATATCTTATTAATCTGGTTAAAACATAAAGAACAAAAAAACTATTAATCAATAAATTATATTTTGTGATGCGAATAATATTACTCATTTTTTTACTAAATGTTGTGCTGCTAGCAGGAAATGTACAATCTCAAAACTACGATCTTAAAAACTGGCCAAAAGGATCGTCACCCACAGAAATTGGAACCCGTATCGTAGAAAAGTTTCTAAAAACATCTCATTCTCAATATGGTGACACCCATCCTTTGAAACCGCCGACACAAATCACCTACCCCGATGTGTGTACATGGCTTGGGGGGCTTTGGTTTGCCAGTGCTACTAAAAACGAGAATCTATATAAAAAATTAGAGACTCGTTTTGCGCCCTTATTCGATGTTGAAAAGAATCTGCTACCCAAACCGAACCATGTAGATAACAATGTTTTTGGTTCCGTTCCACTTGAACTTTACATTAAAACAAAACAGAAAAGATATCTCGATCTTGGATTATTGTATGCGGATACCCAATGGATACTCCCAGAAAACCCTAAGTCTGAAGAAAAATCAAGAGCAGACAAGGGCTACTCCTGGCAAACACGCATTTGGATTGATGACATGTTTATGATTACCACTATTCAATCGCAAGCATATAGAGCTACTGGTGACAGAAAATACATAGACCGTGCTGCAAAAGAGATGGCACTTTACCTTGATACTATTCAACTCGAAAATGGGTTGTTTTACCACTCTCCTGAAGCTCACTACAGCTGGGCACGTGGGAATGGTTGGATGGCTGTAGGAATGGCCGAAATGCTTCGTATTATACCAAAAGACAATCCGAATAAGGCAAGAATCATGATCGGTTATAAAAAGATGATGCTAGCATTACTTAAAAATCAGGAAATTGATGGCATGTGGCGACAAATTATTGACGATACAGAAGCATGGAAAGAGACATCAGGTACTGCCATGTTCACTTATGCCATGATCACAGGAGTTAAGAATGGCTGGCTGGATAAAAAGATTTTTGGTGCGGCAGCCCGAAAAGGTTGGCTGGCTCTAATCGGTTATATTAATCAGAATGATGAATTAACAGAAGTTTGTCAGGGAACTAATATCAAAAATAGTCGAGAACATTATATGACTCGTAAACGCATTGTTGGCGACCTCCATGGACAAGCTCCTGTACTTTGGTGCGCTACAGCACTGCTCAGATAATAACCATCTTTCAACATTCAAAACATAATGAAAACAATAATTTTAAGCCTGTTAACTTGTATTTTTATTCAGCTTTCATGGGCGAATTCTGTAAAATCGTGCTATGCACATCTACAAAATGATACACTTAGAGTTGGAAACGACTATATCGAACGTGTTTTTGTGTGGAATAGCGGAAATATCATAACCTGTGCACTGATTGACAAAGAAAGTGGACAAATTTGGAAAAGCAATAATAAAATTCCCGATTTAACCTTCCCTCTACAATCGAAAGAAGCAAAAAACAGCTCATTCAAAAGTCACATTGTACCATCGAATGGGGTCCATTCTGAATATTTTGAAGCTGAAGTATCTTTCACTCTTGATTCGTTATCTATCAAAAGAATATACAGAGTATATCCTTCGTGCTCAGTGATTGCCTGCGATACATATCTCAAAGGACAAGCAAAAGGAGAATGGGTTTACAAACCGCAGAATATTGCAGACCTGCAGAATATAGAAAAGTTGGAAGAGCACCTTAATCAAAAACAATATCCTGTTTTAGATCATCTCTCATTCACAGGAAAACACTGGAGCCTAGAATCAATAGAATTTATGGATATTACCGATAGAAACAATACTTTAGTAAAACCGGTAAAGGCCATTTCATATCGTGCCAATACTTTCCGTGGTAACATACTTTTTGCTCATAACAGCGAAACAAATAAAGGTTTCTTCATACTGAAGGAAGCACCATGCTCCAGTGTTCAGCTCGCCTATCCTGAAAATGATTTCGTTACAGAATACGCTGATTTTAAAGTTATCGGATTAGGTGTTGATGAAAAAGATTTATCTACTATAGAATGGACTAAAACTTATAGCTGTGTGCTGGGTGTTTATGCAGGTGATGAAGTGAATAAGCTCACAACGTTACATAACTATCAGAAACAGATGCGTCCAGAAAAATCACTTGCTGACGAGATGATAATGATGAATACATGGGGAGATAGAGGGCAAGATACAAAAGTGAATGAATCATTTTGCATGAATGAATTAAAGAGTGCCGCTCGACTTGGAATCACTCATTTCCAGATAGATGATGGTTGGCAATCGGGACGAAGTGCCAACTCTGCTTTTACAGGTGGCACATTTAAAAATATTTGGAGCAACCCTAATTACTGGACTCCCGATCCCAAACGCTACCCTAATGGTATAAAACCTGTTGTAGATGCTGGTCAAAAACTTGGAATTAATGTATGCTTGTGGTTTAATCCAAGTATTCAAAACGATTATATAGATTGGAAAAAAGATGCTAAAGCGATACTTACACTCTACAAAGAAGCTGGTATTAAGGTGTTTAAAATTGATGGACTACAAATACCAAATCGACTATCAGAGAAAAGATTACGAATGATGTTCGACGAGGTTTTAGAAGGATCAAACAGGGAGATTTCTTTTAATCTTGATGTAACTGCTGGTCGCAGAGGCGGATATTTCTATTTTAACGACCTCGGAAATATCTTTCTTGAAAACCGCTATACTGATTGGCAAAACTATTACCCATATTGGACGCTACGCAATCTGTGGATGCTTTCAAAATATATCCCTACGCAAAAACTACAAATAGAGTTTCTAAATAAATGGCGTAATCAGGATAAATATGCAGGAGATATCTTTGGTCCAAAGAACTATTCATTTGAATATCTCTTTGCTATCACAATGGCAGCCCAACCCTTAGCATGGATGGAAGGAACAGGATTACCCGAAGAAGCCTTTTCGTTGAAAAATACAATTTTGAAATACAAAACAATCCAGCATGATTTCCATCAAGGAGTTGTGCTTCCTATTGGTGATGAACCTTCAGGTTCTTCATGGACTGGATTTCAATCGATTAAAGATAAAGAGGGATACCTACTGATATTTAGAGAATACAATATGGCTAGCAAAAAAAACATCGTTGTCCATCTGCCTGCAGGAACAAAGATAGAATGCGTAAACTTATTTCACCCAAACAAACCAACAAAGATGATAATATCTGAAGATAAGACAATTCCTGTTGAGATTAAAGACAAAAACGATTTTATAATGTATAAATACAAGATTTTATAATTGAGTCGAATGAAACAAATCTAACTATAAATGTTAAATCCAATCAATATACAAAACAGCATCAACTCTTTTTCCTTTCACTATTTTTTTAGTGATAATTCAAAAATTTGCAAAAAAACCATACCAAGCTAATTAGCCATCCATCAAGAGCAGTTCTGCTCTATTATGGCTTGAAGATATCCGAGGTTTTGGATCTTTATCCATTGGGAATTATGTTCTGTACCTGTAGACTGTCTACTTCACGGGATAAGTGGATGTTTATGACCGGTATCCAAATGGTATTAAGATCGGTTGCCCAAATAACTTAGCATCATTCTATTAATTATCACAAGAAGGTTTATAGCAAAGATTTTCAATATCAGAATTTTGTTAAGACTTTAAGTAGAAATGTTTCAATCTGAAGAGTAGTAGAATGGGGCAAAGAAGCAGGTTTGCATATGGTCTTTTACTACTTATTATACAAATGATTTAATCCATTGCATAAGACAAATCTGGCAAAATATGTAGCCGATCTATGATTCCACAATTGAAAAATTTAGAACATTATCAACCTCATATTATATGGACTGATATGTTGAGTGAGAATAATCGAGTAAAACATGGAAAAGCACCCAAATTATTTTCGCAAAGAAAGGTAACAATCCATATGTAATTATAACTAAATGGCAAAATAACCCATTAATTATTAAAGCGCTCTCAAAGC
This sequence comes from Bacteroidota bacterium, assembly GCA_013390605.1. GTDB lineage: Bacteria > Bacteroidota > Bacteroidia > Bacteroidales > Cfx3-03 > Cfx3-03. Next base: position 2,815,263 of record JACAUB010000001.1, read on the forward strand.
CCGAATCAGTGAATATACTTGGATCTAATGACAAGGTGAAATACACAGTTATTAGAAATAAATTAACAATCATGCCTCCATCATCAATTCTGCTAACAATCAGTGTCAATGATGGGTATTTAAGATCAAAAACTGTGTATAATGAAATTTGCAAATTACTAGTGGGTGACTTATAAAAAAACAGTGTTTTACTTTCTTTTAAACGCAAAAACATTTTTTCATTTTCTATTGTTTAATTGCTGTATTGATTAAAAAAATCAACGCATAAACTAATATTCATCACAAAAATTAATTCCTAATGAAAAAAGTAGTTTTTGTATTATTTGTACTTCTTGCTGGTTTTCAAGCACAAGCGCAACGCTATTTAACGAAAAATGGTAAAATATTTTTTTCATCTGACACTCCGTTCGAGAAAATAGAGGCAAAAAATGACCAGGTAAACGCTGCTTTAGATATTGCTACAGGTGATATTGTATTCAAAGTCTTAATGAAATCATTTGAATTTGATCGAGCATTAATGCAGGAACACTTTAATGAGAACTATGTAGAATCAGATAAATTTCCAAATGCCTTATTTAAAGGAAAAGTAAATAATTTAAAAAGCATTCCATTCTCTAAAGATGGCACTTATGAAGCAGACATAGAAGGAGATCTTACCATTCACGGCGTCTCAAAACATATAAAAGCAAAAGGAACATTTGAGAATAAAGATAATAAGATAACTGGGAAAAGTAAATTCCAAATTAAAGTAGAAGATTATGGGATAAAAGTACCGAAAGCCGTAACTGAAAAGATTGCCAATAGTATTGAAATTCAGGTTTTAGTTATATTGAATCCCTTAAAATAAGATTTACGTCGATAAAATATACAAAAACCTTTGACCTTTCAGCTGAAATGCTTACTTTTGCACTGTAATTAAGCATTGGTCGCGTAGCTCAGCTGGATAGAGCAGCAGCCTTCTAAGCTGCGGGTCATTGGTTCGAATCCAATCGCGATCACGAAAAAGCCTCTTTCTAAGGGGCTTTTTTCGTTTAAAGCACTAATTTTAAGAATTATTACCTTCATTCCATATTCCCATAAAACACTATTGATTTGCATACAATATATCTGATATCATTTTGTTACCAAAAATAAAATTGATATCATACTAAATACACCCATCGTCATATTTTTATATTCTTATACATAAGAAGATCTAACAAGTGGTCGAAATAACGAAACTTTATCGATTCAACTTACTTTGAATAATAAATACGCTCTCCCCTTTTCCGAATAAGCAACAGAACTGCACTTCATTAAATTTTCAGAAATTAGCATGACCATTTTCAGAATCTTTATATATTTTTTTGATATAATACTGCCATTCTAGCAGAAACATAATTTTCGGAATTATCTTTGATATACTTTAATTGATTTAACCAATATCAATATGAACAGCCAGGAAGCAGTGCAAACCCACGAGAAAATTTGCACGTTAATTATATCAAACCGGATTTTAGAAGCAATCATTTTGCTTGAAAATTTCATATCATATTCAAAACTTACTGCTAAGTTAGATGAAGTTTTTGAACAAAAGAGAATATATATTGACATGCTCAATTATACAATTGGAAATGTAATAGATCCACATAAAGCACTAATTCATAACAATATAAAACGATCACTTCTTGAAAAAGCTGATGCAACGCTACAATATGCACAAGTAAATATGGGGTTGCATATATTTCATTTAAATAGAGAATTAAAATTAGATCTACTATCCGACTTTTCAGAACAAACTATTCATCAATTAGATGAGCTTTCATTTAAGGAAGAGTTAGACGATATATTAGTCGGTCAACCTTATGAAAAATCGAATACAATAAATATTAATTTCGATGAAATTATCAGAAAAAGCTTTCATTTAGCATGGCTGAGTGAGCGATTAAAAGAAACGGATATCGAGCTCTATAATAAAATTCTAAATTCAGAACGTTTTACTATAGAAAATAGGTGTCAGATTGTGAGCGGCTTATCACTTGGTTTGCAAAGATTATTTGATAAGGAAAAATTTAAATTGCTCTTCAGCTATTTTCATTCTTCCGACCAATTAGTGAGGCAACGAGCTCTTGTAGGGTTGTTCATTGCTTTTGTATTTCATGATAAGCGAATATCTCTTTATCCTGAAATACAAATTATATTAAATAAGATTATTAGTGAAACACCTAAAGAGCTTCTTAAACATCTCTTACTTCAGGTCCTAAACGCTTGTGATACTGAAAATATATCCAAAAAGTTCAGAGAAGAAATTCTTCCAGAGGTCATTAAAATTGAATCGAAATTAAAAAACAAATTCAAATTTGACCCTTCATTATCAGACGATTTAGGTATCGAAAAAAATCCAGATTGGGAAAGCATTATTCAAGACTCGCCCAATTTGATGGATAAGTTACAAGAGTTTACAGATCTTCAGATGGAAGGATCTGATGTCTTGATGGGGACATTCTCCATGCTAAAACATTTCGATTTTTTCAAAAAAGAAGAAAACTGGTTTCTCCCTTTCACAGAAAATACAACGGTCAATGAATATATAGCGAAGAGTGAAGAAAATGACATACTTAGTGCAAGTTTAGCTTATTCACCTTTTATGTGTAACAGTGATAAATTTTCCCTTCTATTGAATCTTCAATATATGCAGGAGAGTCAAAAAAGGACGCTTTTAAACTATATAAATGCTGAAACAGATCAACTAAAAGAACTAGTAAAAGACAAAGAATCCGTTGATCCTCTTTTCTCTATCAAGTTAATGATAACGCATACTGTTCAAGATCTCTACCGCTTTATTAAACTATACCCCTATCATACCGAGATTCCAGATATTTTTCTTCATGAATGGAATATTTTTGAAATTAACGCACTAAAACTTCTAATTGCTGAAGCTGAGTGTAAAAATGATATAGCTCATTTTTATTTTAATAGAAGTATTTACTTCTTTGCATTACCTATTTATCAGGATATGGCATCTGTTGAACACGATAATCCTATATATTATGAAAAAATTGGATTCTGCTTTGAACAACTAAAAAACTATAGTAATGCTATTGAAAACTATAAAAAGGCTGAGCTATTTGATGTTAATCACAACTGGATATACAAACGAATTGCATGGTGCTTTCGTAAATTAAAAGATTACGAAAATGCATTAAACTACTATTTAGAAGCAGAAAAAAATGAACCTGAAAACACAATAATACAAACTCAAATAGGATATTGTTTAATAGAATTAAACCAATATAATGAAGCCTTAAACCATTTCAACACGATCTATTATAATAATATAGACAATCAAAAGTTGTGGCGTCCACTAGCTTGGTGCTATTTAAATACAGGAAAATTAGAAGAAGCTGAAACTCTCTATCTACAGATAATAGAAAACAATCCTACGTACAATGATTATTTCAACTTAGGTCACTTACTTTGGGCTAAAGGCTATATTAACAAAGCAATCCATTACTATCAAAACAGTATCAAACAATCAACTGATGGATTTACTCATTTTCTCGCTAGCTATGAAGAGGACAAAAAGCTATTAATAAATCTAGGAATCAATTCACTTGATATTGATATCATCCCAGATATATTAAGAAACGAACTAGCTTAGAAGCTATAGGGCATACTTTAATGATCACGATACCTCCAAAGAACATAGAAATCGTAGGGAATACTATTTTATAACATTTATAAAATACTATTTTATAACATTTATAACAAACATCCATATACAAAAAAGAGACAGTCTCAAAAAGGTTGTCTCTTTTTGTTTTTTTATAAACATCAAGAGATTGATAAATTTTTACTGGAGAATAGAATATACGCCAACTTTTCCGTCTGATCCCTCTTTTATGTAATGAAAACAAATTCGATTAAACACAAAAAAGCCCGGGACATTACTGACCGGGCTAATAAAAAAATAAAGAAGGGCAACGACCTACTCTCCCACAATAAAGCAGTACCATCGGCGCAGGCGGGCTTAACTTCTCTGTTCGGAATGGGAAGAGGTGGACACCGCCGCTATAGTCACCTTAAGATCTTAAATAGTTTTATAAAGAACTTATGACATATCTGTGAAGGAAATACACTTATTTTATAACTTGCTCATGAAAAGTCTACGGGTAATTAGTACTGCTCGACTACAACCATCTCTGATTTTACATCTGCAGCCTATCAACGTCATCGTCTTTAACGACCCTTAAAAGAAATCTCATCTTGAGGCGAGTTTCGTACTTAGATGCTTTCAGCACTTATCTCATCCGAACGTAGCTACCCTGCGATGCCGTTGGCACAACAACAGGTACACCAGCGGTTCGTCCGACTCGGTCCTCTCGTACTAGAGTCAGCTCCTCTCAAATTTCTAACGCCCACAACAGATAGGGACCGAACTGTCTCGCGACGTTCTGAACCCAGCTCGCGTGCCACTTTAATCGGCGAACAGCCGAACCCTTGGGACCTTCTCCAGCCCCAGGATGTGACGAGCCGACATCGAGGTGCCAAACCACTCCGTCGATATGAGCTCTTGGGAGTGATCAGCCTGTTATCCCCGGAGTACCTTTTATCCTTTGAGCGATGGCCCTTCCATACGGAACCACCGGATCACTAAGTCCTACTTTCGTACCTGCTCGACTTGTAGGTCTCACAGTCAAGCACCCTTATGCCTTTGCACTCTACGCACGGTTACCAAGCGTGCTGAGGGTACCTTTGAAAGCCTCCGTTACTCTTTTGGAGGCGACCACCCCAGTCAAACTACCCACCAAACACTGTCTCTGATCTTATCAGATTAGACTTCAAATAAACAAAGGGTGGTATTTCAACGTTGACTCCACACAAGCTAGCGCCCATGCTTCATTGTCTCCCACCTATCCTACACATCATTTATTCAAAGTCAATGTTAAGTTGTAGTGAAGGTTCACGGGGTCTTTCCGTCCCGTTGCGGGTAAACGGCATCTTCACCGTTACTTCAATTTCACCGAGCTCACAGCTGAGACAGTGCTCAGATCGTTACACCATTCGTGCAGGTCGGAACTTACCCGACAAGGAATTTCGCTACCTTAGGACCGTTATAGTTACGGCCGCCGTTTACTGGGGCTTCAATTCAGGGCTTCGCCTTGCGACTAACTCCTCCTCTTAACCTTCCAGCACCGGGCAGGTGTCAGGCCTTATACGTCATCTTTCAATTTTGCAAAGCCATGTGTTTTTGTTAAACAGTCGCCTGAGCCATTTCTCTGCGCCCTACTCCCGTAGGGACCCTTTCTCCCGAAGTTACAGGGTTAATTTGCCTAGTTCCTTAGCTGTGAATCACTCGAGCACCTTTGGATATTCTCCTCGACCACCTGTGTCGGTTTACGGTACGGGTAGCATATACCTGAAGCTTAGAAGTTTTTCTCGGAAGTCTGATTAGGATCATTATCCACTCATCCGAAGACTCGCGGTACTATCGGGCTTTAGCAAAAGGTACGGATTTGCCTGTACCCCCTATACCTACACCCTTTAACGTACTATTCCGTAAGTACGCAGATCTTTCACTCCTTCGTCCCTCCATCGCAGTATATGCTAGTAATGGAATATTAACCATTTGTCCATCGACTTCGCCTTTCGGCTACGCCTTAGGACCCGACTAACCCTGATCCGATTAGCGTTGATCAGGAACCCTTGGTCTTCCGGTGTGCGGGTTTCCCACCCGCATTATCGTTACTTATGCCTACATTTGCTTTTCCGAACGCTCCAGCAAACCTTACGATTCACCTTCTACGCAGATCGGAATGCTCCCCTACCAGTGTATAAATACAATCCATAGCTTCGGTAGTATGTTTTATGCCCGATTATTATCCATGCTCAATCGCTCGACTAGTGAGCTGTTACGCACTCTTTAAATGAATGGCTGCTTCCAAGCCAACATCCTAGCTGTCAATGCAATCGAACCTCGTTATTTCAACTTAACATACATTTTGGGACCTTAGCTGATGGTCTGGGTTCTTTCCCTCTCGGCCACGGACCTTAGCACCCGTAGCCTCACTCCCAGGTATATGTCATAGCATTCGGAGTTTGTCAGGATTTGGCAGGCGGTGAAGCCCCCGCATCCAATCAGTAGCTCTACCTCTATGACACTCGACCCTGAGGCTGCCCCTAAAGGCATTTCGGGGAGTACGAGCTATCTCTCAGTTTGATTAGCCTTTCACCCCTACCCACAACTCATCCAAAGACTTTTCAACGTCAACTGGTTCGGTCCTCCACTTCGTTTTACCGAAGCTTCAACCTGGTCATGGGTAGATCACAAAGTTTCGCGTCTACTCCTACTAACTAAGCGCCCTATTCAGACTCGCTTTCGCTTCGGCTGCGGACATCTTTGCCCTTAACCTTGCTAGTAAAAGTAACTCGTAGGCTCATTATGCAAAAGGCACGCCGTCATCCCTGTTACAGGACTCCGACCGCTTGTAAGCGCACGGTTTCAGGTTCTATTTCACTCCCCTGTTCGGGGTTCTTTTCACCTTTCCTTCACAGTACTGGTTCACTATCGGTCTCTCAGGAGTATTTAGCCTTAGCGGATGGTGCCGCTTGTTTCCCACAGGATTTCTCCGGTCCCGCGGTACTCAGGATACTGTTAGGTAATAAATAGATTTCGCTTACAGGACTTTCACCCCCTTTGGTTAACCTTTCCAGATCAATTCAGCTACCTATTTATAGTCCACATTACAGTCCTACAACCCCAAGTTTGCCGTAACAACCTTGGTTTGGGCTGCTCCCCGTTCGCTCGCCACTACTTGGGGAATCACTATTGTTTTCTTCTCCTACGGCTACTTAGATGTTTCAGTTCACCGCGTTTGCTTATCTTTCGATATGACAGGCCTTCAACCTGCCGGGTTTCCCCATTCGGACATTACCGGATCAATGCGTATTTGCCACTCCCCGATACTTTTCGCAGCTTATCACGTCCTTCATCGCCTCTGAGAGCCAAGGCATCCCCCGTGCGCCCTTATTAACTTTCTCATGTCTCCACTATTCGCATAGTGAACAACAAATTATTGCTCTTGTGTATTTCCTTCCAATATGTCAATGAACTTTACTCTTGTTGCCAAGAATGTGTGGAGAATAACGGATTCGAACCGTTGACCCTCTGCGTGCAAGGCAGATGCTCTAGCCAGCTGAGCTAATTCCCCAAAAGACTCTCTTAATGTGTAGTCCCGAACAGATTTGAACTGTTGACCCCTACATTATCAGTGTAGTGCTCTAACCAACTGAGCTACGGGACTGATTGTTCATTCCTTTCGCTCTTTTGCGTCAGAACACACCCCTTGCCCCTTGGGTTGTCTGTCTTTCTCTTGATTATGAAGCTAACAATACCTAGCGATTAATTCTTCCTGTCCCTGTATCTTTCAAAGATGTAAGTACTCTAGAAAGGAGGTATTCCAGCCACACCTTCCGGTACGGCTACCTTGTTACGACTTAGCCCTAGTTACCGGTTTTACCCTAGGTCGCTCCTTGCGGTCACGAACTTTAGGTACCCCCAGCTTCCATGGCTTGACGGGCGGTGTGTACAAGGCCCGGGAACGTATTCACCGCATCATGGCTGATATGCGATTACTAGCGAATCCAACTTCATGGAGTCGAGTTGCAGACTCCAATCCGAACTGAGACCGGCTTTCGAGATTCGCATCACATCGCTGTGTAGCTGCCCTCTGTACCGGCCATTGTAGCACGTGTGTAGCCCTGGACGTAAGGGCCGTGCTGATTTGACGTCATCCCCGCCTTCCTCTCTACTTGCGTAGGCAGTTTTCCTAGAGTCCCCACCATGATGTGCTGGCAACTAAGAATAGGGGTTGCGCTCGTTGCAGGACTTAACCTAACACCTCACGGCACGAGCTGACGACAACCATGCAGCACCTCGTAGTCAGTTCCGAAGAAATACAGGCTTTCACCCATAGTCCAACTACGTTCGAGCCCAGGTAAGGTTCCTCGCGTATCATCGAATTAAACCACATGCTCCTCCGCTTGTGCGGGCCCCCGTCAATTCCTTTGAGTTTCAATCTTGCGATCGTATTCCCCAGGTGGATTACTTATCACTTTCGCTTAGCCGCTAACTGTGTATCGCTAACAGCGAGTAATCATCGTTTACGGCATGGACTACCAGGGTATCTAATCCTGTTTGCTCCCCATGCTTTCGTGCCTGAGCGTCAGTTATAGCTTAGTGAGCTGTCTTCACGATCGGTGTTCTGTAGCATATCTAAGCATTTCACCGCTACATGCTACATTCCGCCCACTCCAACTATACTCTAGACATACAGTATCAAAGGCAGTCCCAAGGTTGAGCCCTGGAATTTCACCTCTGACTTATATACCCGCCTGCGCACCCTTTAAACCCAATAAATCCGGATAACGCTCGGATCCTCCGTATTACCGCGGCTGCTGGCACGGAGTTAGCCGATCCTTATTCTTACGGTACCGTCAAACATTTACTCGTAAATGTAGTTCTTCCCGTACAAAAGCAGTTTACAACCCATAGGGCCGTCTTCCTGCACGCGGCATGGCTGGTTCAGACTTGCGTCCATTGACCAATATTCCTTACTGCTGCCTCCCGTAGGAGTCTGGTCCGTGTCTCAGTACCAGTGTGGGGGATCATCCTCTCAGAACCCCTACCCATCGTCGCCTTGGTGAGCCGTTACCCCGCCAACTAGCTAATGGGACGCATGCCCATCTTTAACCATCTGAATTTTAATTACCAAAAGATGCCCCCCGGTAATCACATGGGATATTAGCTTCCATTTCTAGAGGTTATGTCCCGGTTAAAGGTAGGTTGCATACGTGTTACGCACCCGTGCGCTACTCTCATTACCAAGTATTGCTACTCAATAAATCCCGTTCAACTTGCATGTATTAAGCCTGCCGCTAGCGTTCATCCTGAGCCAGGATCAAACTCTCCATTGTTAGAAAGTTTTATAATATCTCTAGACTCACTCTTTTTATTCTTGATCGGTTAGTTTCTCAACTATCCAATCCTCAGAAACTCTCTGTCTCTCTCGCTAGGTTGTTGTTGTTGCTTCATTATCTTCAAAGAACGTTGCTTCTTTTATTATCGTAATTTCTTATTCTCTTGTTTTATGTTTGGGAGTGCAAAAGTACGAATCTTTTTCATCCGTGCAAGCTTTTTGAAAGTTTTTTTTAGTTTTTCTCTCGATCAACTATCAAAGTATTCAGCCCTCTTCAACCCCCTATCCTTCCTGACTTGCGTCATTCGTTTGGGGAGTGCAAAGGTAAGAACTTTTTTCTTACTTCCAAGTTAATTTTAATATTTTTTTATCATAACTAACTCGCTTGATATCACTTCCTTAAAGAACTTATCCTCCTTCTTTTCCCTTCTCTTTCGATCCAGTCATTTGGGGAGTGCAAAGGTAGAAACTTTTTCTATACTTCCAAGGATTTTTATGAAAAAAATTACTCCTTTCTTTATCCTATTCTCCGTCAACATTTTAATGAACTAATCCCTACCCACTCAGTGTTTGTATAACCGTTCCGTTAGGGGGGGCAAAGGTACCACCTTTTTCTTCTTTTCCAAATTAATAATAACGATTAGATCATTTTTTTTGATTTAGAAATGTTATCCTCCTGTATTTCGGGAAGTTTAGGAACAAGATTTTTTTAACACTGATATGAAGATTGAAAGCTGCAACTAAATCTACCAATCGGAAATCCTAAATAAGAAATAGAAGTATAGAACCAACACAGAGTAGCTTACGCCTAACAAAAGCTTAATTATAAATTATTAAGAGAAGAATTGTTGCAAAACAACTATAATGTAAAGGAAAAAATTAATTTTGTTTCAAAAAACACGAACCATGAAATCCTACACACTCTTAGCTTGTTTCAGTATCATAATAAGCCTGAGCGCTTATTCACAATCATTCGAAGAGCCAACTATTAATACCTTAAAGTTTTCAGAAAGACTTGTTTATGGTGGTAATTTCGGACTTGCATTTGGAAGTCAGACATTAATAGATCTCTCTCCGACAATCGGTTACAGATTATCAAATCAGTTTACAATCGGAACTGGGATCTCTTACAAATACAGTCAGATCAAAGATTACACTTTAGACATGACTACCGGTAATTGGTACGATTATTCAAGTAATATCTTTGGAGGAAGTCTTTGGGCAAGATACCATATTATTGAGAACGTATTTGCACATGCTGAAGTAGAACAATTACAAATAAATTATAATTATACTTCGGTTAGCGGATCAACGCCCACCAAAATAAATAATAATATAGGAGTAACGAGTGTCTTAGTGGGCGGAGGATACCGCCAACCTATCGGAAATAGAGTCTATTTCAATATTTTGCTACTTTACAACCTAAATGAAACCGATTTTTCGCCATATAAAAATCCGATCATCAGGGCAGGAATCAGCATTGGAATGTAATATCGAAGAGCATTATAAAAGATGGGCTAATTGAAATTTTGTCAATCTCCCATTTCCATAAATCTTCAAACATCATTGGATAATTACGAGAATACTTAGAAAATACCTACCTATGATTCTCATCGAAAGTAAATTCACCAAAAGGTCACTATAGGGTTGTTACGATCCTTGCTCCATCTTATTAGGACGGAGTAAGTACGTGATAACCACGTAGTGAATATAAACTGAGTATATAAATTATGAGAGTATTCGAATAATTAAAGGTAAATTAAAGAAGACTTTTCTATAAAACAGTATAGCCCGAATTCATTTACTAATAGCAACTTTGTTTGCTACAAACGCCAGTACCTCGTCGCCCGAAAGTCCTCGTTTCAGCATACAGGCCTCTGCCTTAATGACAGATAATATCTGTTCAAGTTTTTGATATGATAGCAACACACCTCGCTTATCCAAGAAGCTACTTAATGCTCTCTTTCCACTATGTTTACCAAAAATAAACTCCTTTTCGGTAAGCCCAATCTGAGAAGCTTTGATAATCTGATAAGTATCTCTATTCTGAAGAAGAGAACTCGTGTGAATACCCGATTCATGACAAAGAACCTTATCACCAGTTACAGGCTTATTTGAAGGAATAGATAACCCCGAGGCTCTGCTCACTACTTCCGATAATTCATGTAATACAGTTGTATCGATTCCATGGTTAACACTAAAGCTTAATTCTAAAGCCATCACCACCTCTTCCAATGCTGCATTACCAGCCCTTTCGCCCAATCCATTAACCGTTAAACTAGCAGCTTTTGCACCTGATGCTAATGCGACAAGGGTATTTGCCGTTGCCATGCCTAAATCGTTATGACCATGAAATTCAAACAGTTTTTCCGGATAAAACTTGAGTATATTTTGAAACAATGCTGCTGTAGAGATGGGGTTTAATAACCCCACCGTATCAGCTATACGCACTCTTTTTACCCCAAGAGAAAAGGCCTCTCCGATAAAATCTATGAGAAAAGGGAATTCTGCTCTTGAAGCATCTTGTGCCCCAATTGCTACAAATGCAAATTTAGAAGCAGCATAATCAACTAACTCATGCATTGTATTGAAAGCCCACTTATGATTTTTTCCCATAGTCTGCAAATGAATCTCCGAAACTGGAAAAGATATATTTACACCATACGTTCCAGTTTGAAAAGCAGCATCAATATCTGATTTTGTCGCCCTGCACCACGATAGCGTTTTAAATTGATACCCCTCTCCTATTAGTTCTTTCATTTCGGCAATATCCTGTTTTCCTATAGCCGGTGTTCCCAGTTCAACCTCTGGAATTCCAGCCCTGTCAAGCAGTTCTGCAATCTGCAACTTCTCGGCCATGTCAAAAACTACTCCAGGAGCCTGCTCCCCATCACGAAGTGTTGTATCGATCAAATATGGTATATTTTTCATTTATAGGATATTAGCGACAGCCTCTCATATTGTATTTAATCCGAAATCTTATATTTCTCTACTTCTTCACCATTCTCAAGTGCATCAAGTAATTCATCCATCTGATCCTCAGATTCAATACCGCCATACCAGACATTCTGAGGTTGAACAACAACAATTGGTCCCTGTGCACAAATATTCAAACAGCCAGTACTACTAACTGTCACGTCGAGGCCACGATCTACTGCACCTTCTGTAAGATATTGAATCATTTGAGGCGCATTTTTCCGGTTGCATGCACCTTGTGCATTGCCAGCTATCCTGTAAGAATTGCATACAAGGATATGAAAATCAGGTTTCTTCATATAAGTAAGTGTTTTATTTGTTTTTCAATATTTTAAGCACATCCCTGAGCATCTCCTTTACACGATTCGCCACATCTGAAGGCATCAGCTTTCTTTACCGTCTTGATTATCTTTCCGTTAAATACTGCATCCAACCCTTCGTCAATTAGCCCAGTCATCTGGATCACCCTTATCCCTGCTTTTTGAAGAATTTGTGTTGGATTTCCACCAACACCAGCCACCAGAATCGCCCGACAGTCCTTAAGGTTATTGGCAAGATTAAACCATCTAAAATCGCCAGATCCAGCCTCCGGTGTATTACGTTCTTCTACAAAATGAAAACCATTATGTGTTTGTTTAAAGATATAGAGTGTATCAGCCTCACCAAGATGCATATTAACAAGCATTCCTTCATACGTTGCGACGGCCACATAAGGTCGTTCTTCGTTTGGATTTATCGGCATATTTGCAAACTCCTGCAACAGTGTATATGTTCCTTTATAATCCTTTCCCAGTAATCCGGCAGCATCTGCACGGCAACGAGCGCAATGCGTCATCAATTTGATATGCTCACCTGCCAAAGCTCGAACTTTGAACGTCATTATTTTAGTGGGCTCCTCAATATCACCAAACACTGTATCCTTATTTGAAACTACGGGAATACAATTCATAACATCTGCGCCAAGTGCTGCAACTGTTTTGGCAACTTCCGGAATATGATGATTATTTATTCCCGGTAAAATGATAGAATTTATCTTTACAGTGATTCCTCTTTTTTTCAATAGGGGGATACATTCGAGCTGATTTTCCAGAATAACCGCTGCACCAACTTCACCCCTATAAACTCTCTTTTCGTGCCTGATCCATGAATAGATTTTTGCTATGATTGTAGGATCAACAGCATTGATGGTAATTGTAACATGCGTAACGCCCAGATCTGCAATAATGTCAATATATGGTTTCAGATTTAAACCATTTGTTGAAAGACAAAATATTTTTTCAGGGAATGCCTCCTTAATCAGTCGCATGGTTTCAATGGTCTCCTCTGGATTTGCAAAAGGATCACCTGGTCCGGCTATTCCGATTACTGAAATATTGTCGAGTTTCTTATCCAATTCCTTTAGATAAGCAACGCCTTGATAAGGACTTAGAACGGCAGAAGTAACACCGGGTCGACTTTCATTCACACAGTCGTATTGGCGATTACAATAATTACATTGAATATTACATTTCGGCGCTACAGGCAGGTGTACCCGTGCATTGCTATGTTTTGCTTCTACATTGAAGCATGGATGCGCTGGAGTTGAAGTCATTGCTTTCATACTTTTTGGTTTTAAGTACAGTAACTAAATATATTTATATCCTACCGGTGAATGTTCTTGTTTAAATTCAATTAAAGCATTGATTATACGATCGAAGAGTTGTTGTGTTCCCTTATAACCAATATGTTGAATACGTTGACCGCCAAATCGATCGTGGATAGGAAACCCAACACGTATCAAAGGAATTCCCAAACGACGTGCAATATAATATCCCTTGCTATTTCCAATCATCAAATCGGGTTTCAACACGTCAACCATATCATTGATCGATTCAAAATCCATCCCTTTCATCACCAGCAAATCTTTTCTATTACCATTAGTGGTGCGGGTTATCTCATCCTGAAGCATTCCGCTTTCACCACCAGATGCAACTAAAATGGTTTCAATGCCAATCTCTTCAAGGAATGAAACAATTCCTATTACCAAATCCTCTTCACCATAAACTATCGCCCTCTTTCCAAATAGATATTTATGCCCATCAACATAAGCATCGATCAATCTACCACGTTCACGTTGATAGTATATAGGTGTAGTTTCTCCCGAAATTTCTTCCAGTTTGCTAAAAAATTTATCGGTTTCATTAATTCCGATGGGAATTCCTATTGAATTACAAGGCACATCAAAGTTTTTCTCAAGCCATTTTCCGGCAGTAAAGACCATTTTATTATTTTTCACTCTCCCTTGCAGACTACCTTTGTTCAACACATAGCCAAATTCCAGTGATGCATATGCCGATCCGATTCTTTTCAGATCTTCCGGTGAAGTACCACCCTCTGGAATTAACTGATATTCTGACCAATGAGGATTATCTAAAGTATCTGAATAATCAGGAAACAGCACATAGTCAAGTTTAAAGTCGGTTAGAATATCTTTCAAGTGACGAATATCTTCAGGTGATATAAATCCTGGAAAAATATTGAGATGATTTCCAACCTTCTCTTCAGTAGCAAAAGCAGCAACCGTTGCAACAACCGCTTCATGAAATCCATCGATATGTGTTCCCTGATAACTGGGTGTAGATGCATGAATAAGAAACGGTAATGGCTTATCGGTATTTACACATCTATATTCATGTATCAGTCCTGAAATATCTTCACCAATCGTTTCACTTAAACAGGCCGAAGATATACCAATAACTTCAGGATTATATTGTTGTATAATATTATCAATACCCTGATTGAAATTTTTATTTCCTCCAAAAATGGTTGTCTCTTCACTAAAGTTTGAAGAAGCAATATCTACGGGTTCTTTATAATGACTGATCATATAACGACGGATATAAGTAGCACATCCTTGAGAACCATGGATCATTGGAATACAACCTCTTATACCTTTAAAAACCACACTTGCACCCAACGGAGCACAGAGCTTGCATGCGTTGCGTGTTGAAATGAATGATGCCGATGTTGTTTTAGTTGTTTCCATACTTAAAAGTTTAAAAAATGATGGGATTCAGGCTTCAGGTAAAGGAGGGATAAGTGTGAAAGGCAGGAAACCTTTAGCCTGAACCCCGATTCATTTTATTTTTTTTGTAAACTGCCAAACCGGACTCATGGCCGTAGCATAAATTTCTTTCGCAAAATTCAACATTCCTTCATATCCGGCCAGTGCCTCTTTGCGTTCGTGGTTGTGATCACAAAAGCCCATACCAAGCTTATACGCTATCGGGCGCTCTTTTACTCCTCCAATAAAGATGTCAGCCTTAGTTTCCTTAACAAAAGCTGATAATTCTATTGGATTAGCGTCGTCAACAATGATAGTTCCTGCATCACAGAGCGATCGAATAATCTCATATTCATCGGCAGTGCCAGTTTGAGATCCTACCACTACTGTCTGAACACCTATTAAACGCAAAGCTTTTATCAAAGAAATTGCTTTAAAAGAACCTCCCACATAAATTGCAGCCTTTTTCCCTGTCAGTTTTTCGCGATAATCTTTTATCACAGGCATCAGCCTGTTAAATTCTTCCCTTACCAACTCTCGGGCTTTCGTAAGCATTTCATCATCCTTAAAAAATTTAGCCACCTCATACAGCGCATCGCTCATGTCTTCCAGTCCAAAGTATGATACCCGCATAAAAGGAACATCATACTTTTCCTTCATTATTTTAGCAAGATGCATCATCGAGCCTGAGCATTGTACGACATTAAGTGAAGCCTTGTGTGCATTGCGGATAGCCTCTACCCTTCCATCACCTGTAATCGTTGCAGTTACATGTACACCCATCCGTTTATAATAGTCGAGCAGTAACCACAATTCGCCGGCAAGATTAAAGTCACCCAAAATATTAATACTCTTTTCAGGTATATCTGCTGTACCCGTTCCAATTAATGTAGCCATGGCTTCGCAAGCAATCTTATAGCCATCTTTTTTACTGCCATTGAATCCGGGAGCTTGAACGGGGATCACGGGAATTCCTTTCTCTTGACTCACTTTCTTACAAACAGCTTCCAAATCATCACCAATAACTCCCACAATACATGTTGAATAGACAAAAGCTGCTTTAGGTATATATCGATCGATGAGTTCTGATAGTGATTGATATAACTTCTTCTCACCTCCAAAAACCACATCTTTCTCACGAAGATCTGTTGAGAAGCTTAATCGATGAATCTCGGGACCGGAGGATAGTGCTCCTCTGATATCCCACGTGTACGCTGCGCAACCTATCGGGCCATGAACGAGATGCAGAGCATCAGCAATGGGGTAGAGCACTACCCTGGATCCACAAAAGACACAAGCTCGTTGACTTACCGAACCAGCCAGACTAGGCCGTGAACAGTGAATGGTATGACTGTCAGTCCCTGTGCGGAATATCTGGTTTTCGCGTCCGGTAAGTATTGAGCTCATATTTATGAAATTAAAAAATGAAAAAGAAAGTAAATAATACTGTATAGTCAAAACCTATACCTCATCAGAAAAATTATTTTCAAATCTCATCATTACATCACCAATTCCATCTTCTCTTCAGGACAGTCCCGATCTTGTTTATCCATTATTGCATTCAGGATATTCGTCAACAAATGCATAGCACCGGCATATCCTATAGTTGGGAAGTAACTGTGACCCACACGGTCTAAAATTGGGAAACCTAAACGAACAAAGGGAATGTTTTCATCACGCGAAATATATTTTCCATAGGTATTACCAATCAGTAAATCGACTGATTCCTGTTTAATCCATTGATGCATAAGGTACATATCAGCCCGTTCACCATTTTTGTATTTGGCTTCAGGAACTGTTTTACTTAACAACTTCGACATGGAAACATCAAACCGTTTTCCGGGAGTACCACTTACAATATAGACCGGCTTCATATCCAGTGTTAAAAGAAATTCAGTAAGTGGAACCAAAATATCAGGATCACCATATAATGCTACACGTTTTCCAAACAAATATTTGTGCATATCAGTAATCATATCGATTAGCCTACCCCGTTCAGCAGTAATAGAATAGGGAACCTGGACACCTGCAGCCCGACTCAAAGACATGATAAAATTATCGGTAGCCTTCAATCCAATTGGGATCTCCAATATATCAAATTTTACTTTACACTTGTTATCAAGCAATATAGCAGCATCCTCTGTGCAGAAAGGGCCAAGGCCTATTGTGCTTTTGCTATGCCCGGTGCTGATCAACTCAGGAATTGTAACCCCACCTTTTGGATAAAACTCATGTTTACCCGTCATGGGTGCATCCATTACATCCGAGGTATCTGGGAATAGTACGATTTTAGCATGCATATCCGCAGCAATACGCTTTATCTCACGCATATCAGAAGGTTCAACCCAACCACTGATGACATTTATCTGATTTATTTTGTTCACACTTTTTGCCGAAAAGTGTTTCACAAGCGAAGTCACCATATTAGCATATCCAGTCACATGAGATCCAACATAACTAGGTGTATTACAATGAATCAAATATTTTCCAGCTGGTACTTTTCCATCATCGCGCGCCTTTTGAGCAATCTGGTTCACATCATCGCCAATCGTTTCTGATAGACAGGTTGTATGAACCGCAATTATATCTGGATTATAGACCTGAAATATGGTCTCAACAGCTTGCAAAAGATTCGCCTGGCCTCCAAAGACCGAGGAACCTTCTGTAAACGAACTTGTTGAAGCCATTACAGGTTCTTTATAATGACGGGTTAAGGCACTGCGATGATATGAGCAGCATCCTTGCGAACCGTGACTATGCGGAAGGCATCCATGGACACCCAATGCAGCATACATTGCACCTATCGGCTGACACGTTTTAGCCGGATTGATAGTTAGTGCAGTGCGATCGATGATATTTTCTGTAGTATGACGAAGTAACATCTCTTTTCAATTTTAAAGTTTGCAATGATAAGTTGAATGTCTGAAGGTTACGTAATATGTAGAAAGTTCCTGCCAAACACCCAATATCGAACATTTATGCAGCGTATTCTGCCTCAATAACAGGTTCGGCTTCCCATGGTGCTTTGATTAACTTCCAGACACTGGTATTAACAATCATATCAATATCCTTATAAAAGTTAATTGCCCCTTCAAATCCGGCATATGGTCCGCCATAATCATAACTATGAAGTTGTTTCAATGGTATTCCCATCTTCTGCACACAATATTTTTCTTTGATACCCGCACAGAATACATCAGGATGATAGATCTCAATCAACTTTTCCATTTCATAATGACTTAAGTCGTCAATAACCAGTGTACCCTTGGCCATATCAACCATCATTCCTTCATAATCATTAAAACCAAGCCCACCTAAAGCAACAATTTCTTCTTCTGTTTTACGGGCCCGGTATTTTTCCTCATCACGTTCAACCGTCAATTCTTCAATATTTCTGCTATCGGCATCCACTTGTATTGTTGGAATCACACGTCGACCTTCATAATCATCACGATGGCCAAACTCATAACCCGCTGATAAGGTTCTCATTCCCAATTCAGAAAACAACTCCTGATAATGATGAGCACGCGAACCTCCCACAAACATCATTGCCATTTTTCCATCAGTACGCGGACGAATTTCATCGATAGTCTTTTGTACATTCAGCAATTCTTCGGCGATCACACATTCAACACGATCCAACAACTCCTGATCGCCGAAGTATTCTGCTATTTTGCGCAATGATTTTGCGGATGCTTCAGCTCCAATAAAATTGACTTTAAACCATGGAATGCCATATTTCTTCTCCATCATCTCGGCCACATAGTTAATAGACCGATGGCACATTACCACATTCAGGTCAGCAGTATGGGCACGCTCAAATTGTTCCATCGTAGAGTTTCCACTGAATGATGCATTCAGAGTGATACCACATTTTTCCAGAATACGTTCCAGTTCAAAAGCATCACCGCCGATATTATACTCACCCAGCATGTTTATTCTGAATTTACCTTCAGGATGTTCATCATTCAGGCCAATTACATGCTTGATCAATGCATTGTTAGCTATATGGTGACCCGCACTCTGGCTTACCCCTTTATACCCTTCGCAGCTAAAACCAAAAACGTTGATTCCCAGCTCTTCTTTCATCTCGCGGGCAACAGCATGAACATCATCACCAATAAGGCCAACCGGACAAGTAGAAAAGATTCCAATGGCTTTAGGTTTAAACAGTTCGAAAGCTTCACGGCAAGCCTGTTTTAATCTAGCTTCACCTCCGAATACGATGTTAGAATCCTGCATATCTGTTGAGAAAGCATAATTCATAAAATTTGGAGATTCAGGTGTAGGGGGTAATGTTTGGTTACGACGAGTAAGCCATGCATAAAAACTACACCCGATTGGACCATGTACTAGATTTACAATATCACGAGTAGGGCCAAGAACCACCCCCTTGCAACCAGCATAAGTACACCCTCTTTGTGTAATGATACCAGGAATAGTACGGACATTTGCCTGAATCTGTTTAATATCTCCGGGACCTTCATGTACGATGATAGACTTTTCACGTTTCTTTCCAATTTTTGAAGGGTATTTTTTCAACACCTCTTGTTTCCATCTTTGTGGATCCATCTCATTTTTTGCCATAGCTACCTCCAGTTATTAATCTAAAGTTTGTTCACCTTTTTCACCTGTGCGAACGCTGATGGAATCTAAGGCTTCAACAATAATTATCTTTCCATCACCGCTATTTCCGGTCTGATTGATTTTGATGATCGTTTCTACAGCCAGATCTTTCTTATCATCAGGCACCACCAATGTGATCATCCGTTTTGATTTCAGCCTGGGTTCGGTTCCGATCGCTTTTAGCGTTTCCAGTTTGACCGGATCGCTAACTACTTCCTGATAGTTCGGTCCAAGTCCACGTCCCTGTCCACGTCCTAATACCCCCATTGCAGTAAACGATGGCAGGCCGGCATCAGAAAGTGCCTGTTTCGTTTTATTCATTTTGGCAATACGGATTATCGCGAGAATAAGTTTCATACCTTCAATTTTTTAGTATTAAATCTGCTCTTCAAAAAGCCAATTTGTTCAAGGTTAAATAAGCAATTTCTAACCTGTCTATTGGATCAATGTGTAATTGATTATACTTCCAGAATTCCATTCGAGATTGTGTAAGTCTCTACGATTGGAGTGACGAAAATTTTACCATCGCCAAAAGCCCCTCTTTCGTCTGTACGGGCAGCTTCAATAATTGTACTGATCACAAAATCTTTGTCTACATCTTTTATAGCGATGAGCAGAAGCTCTTTGGGGAGTTCGTCGTAAGTAATATTTCCTACTTTCAAACCACGCTGTTTACCACGGCCGAATACAGCCATTTTGGTTACGGCCGGGAAACCTGCCTCAAAAAGGGCTTTTAATACCACTGCTGATTTCTCGGGACGTACTATTGCTCTGATAAGTAACATATTGTTTAAATTTTAAAAAGATTTTTTTTGATAAAGTCCATAGCGGTTAATCCATCTTGCTATATAATGTTTGGTAAAAACCTACAGTTTAGTCGACCACACCATATTCGATCAATAAAGACTCGAGCTCTTCCATTTCAAGCGGTGTCGGAATTACAAACATTTTATTATCGTTTATTTTTTTAGCCAGCGTACGATATTCATCGGCCTGAGGATGTGTCGGATCATATTCAATCACTGTTTTACGATTGATCTCAGCACGTTGAACCATGTTATCGCGAGGAACAAAATGGATCATCTGAGTACCCAACTTTTTTGCAAAGGCTTTAATCATATTCTCTTCATTATCTACCTTACGGCTATTACAGATTAGACCTCCCAACCGAACACCCCCAGCTTCAGCAAACTTTACAATACCCTTGCTGATATTATTGGCGGCATACATTGCCATCATTTCGCCGGAACAAACAATATAGATTTCCTGTGCTTTACCTTCGCGCATCGGCATTGCAAAACCACCGCACACTACGTCACCCAGTACATCGTAGAAAACATAGTCGGTCTCAAACTGATTTACATCATAAGCACCTAATTGTTCTAGCAGATTTATTGAAGTAATGATACCACGACCAGCGCATCCAACACCCGGTTCCGGACCACCTGATTCAACACAACGCGAGCCTTTAAAACCAAGTTTTACAACATCATCCAGTTCAACATCTTCACCCTCTTCTCTGAGAGTATCAAGAACTGTTTTCTGTGCCAGACCTCCCAGAAGAAGCCGGGTAGAATCAGCCTTTGGATCGCAACCGACCACAATGACCTTTTTACCCATTTCAACCAGTCCAGCCACGGTGTTTTGGGTTGTGGTACTTTTTCCAATCCCCCCTTTTCCGTAAATTGCTACTTTTCTCATTTTTGTTCCTCCAAGTTGTTTGTTATTCGATGGAGGTATTGCATTTAGCGTGCCGATAAATTTTCAAAGGATGATTTATGGGTTCATATTGTGTTGTAAAAACCTGATTCTAAGGATATATTTTTTATCTAAATAATTTTTACGATTGAACGTCTATGTTGAAATCAAACCAAAAAAGATACATTAAGAGAGGTTTTTTATGCGGAGAATTACATTAATGTAGGATTATTTTCAACGAATAAAGAGGCTTTGAGGGATCCTTTTGAAAAGATGAGGAGAAATGATCAGCTTTAGTCTTTCACCTAAAATAACGATTTTGTCGATTCTCCACGCTCCCATAACGAAGGGTATCTCCACCCCATATGCACCCCATATCCAGGGTATCTCCACCCTTTTCGCACCTCCAAAGGGTGAGTAACCCCTGCATATACCTTAAATAAGATCTATAGATAGGGTACTTTTAAGATTGATTTTCTGACTGTTTTTGGAGTGATTTAGAAATTTATGCTTTCTCTGATACAATCTGTTTCAATTGTAAATCTATATCGGTTGATAAATATGTTCTTAGCGACTTATTATATTGCCTGAATTCTACTAAAATAGCCTTTGCGGTAAAAAAACTTAAAATTCAAAGTGCTTTGCTCCAAAAGTGCATTACAGGTACTGTTTCATCAAATCCCAGACTCCGATATAACTTTTGTGCATTACTATTATCATAACGTACCTCTAATGTAATTTTGCAATATTTGCGTTCAGAAGCGATATCTATGCATCGCTCCATCAATTGTCTACCGATTCCTAATCCTCGAAACTTCTTTTTCACAATTACATCATGAATATTCAAATAGAGCTTTGCCTTAAAGGTCGAGAAGTTAATGAAGCACGTGGCCAAGCCTACAATTTTTTCATCTTTAATCGCAAATAGCACAAAACTGGCAGGGTGATTAGCCATCCCATCAAGCAAGTAAAGTTGTTCGCGCATTGTAAAAGGTTTGCCGCCGCCCATCGGATCAGCTTTATAATGATTTATCAGATCTACAAACCCATTACAATGATCTTCGTTTGAAAAATCACAAAAGACAAACGAAAGATCCATCTCATTCAACCTGTTTTCCATTTTTTCGATCTACTTTAAATCGTTTTGGGTCTATATCATATTTTCTGATACGAATCCCCATCATTCTTTCGGTAATACCCAACAGCTCTGCAGATTTCACAAGATTCCCTCTGGTACCGACCAATGTATCCAAAATCATCTGCTTTTCAACATTATCCATAACTGCTTCCAGTGTTCCTGAAGACTTTGTTTTCGAAGAAATTGCCGTTTGCAATGTAGGAGGGAGATTACTTGAGCGGATTACGTTATCATAACTCAAAATGCACGCCCGTTCCATACAGTTTTCCAGTTCACGAATATTCCCGGGCCAATGATACACCATCAACATATCAATAGCCGATGATGATACCCTTTTGATTTTTTTGTTTTGGTCTTTATTGAACTTAGCAATGAAAAAGTCAGCCAGTGCAGGAATATCGTTACGTCTTTCTCGCAGAGGAGGAATAAAAAGGGGAAATACATTTATTCGATAATACAAATCCTCACGAAACTCATTCTTTTCTATCAGTTCTTCCAGATTGCGGTTAGTAGCGCAGATCACCCGTACATCTACTTTAATTGGCTTTGTACTTCCAAGCCGCTCAAACTCACGCTCCTGTAAAATACGTAACAGTTTTACCTGTGTTGATGAAGGTAGATCTCCAATCTCGTCCAAAAATATGGTACCACCCTCTGCTGCCTCAAAACGGCCCTTCCGTGCGACATTCGCCCCGGTAAAAGCACCACGCTCATGACCAAAAAGCTCACTCTCAATCAAACTGTCGGGCAATGCTGCACAGTTCACCTTTACAAAAGGTTTATCTTTTCGCAAACTTCCATAATGAATCGCATCAGCAATCAACTCCTTTCCAACACCACTTTCGCCACGAATCAACACATTAGCTGTTGTTGGTGCTACACGGTCAATCAGTTCAAAAACAGCTTGCATCTTTCCCGAACTGCCAATAATTCCAGTCGTACGTATACGCTCTTTCAGTTGGATATGTAATTTATGATTTTCCTCCTGCAATTTTTCAATTTCCTCTACATATTCTTGTCTTGTTTTCACTGCCTGAGCAATCATAGATCCAACAATCGACAATATTTTGGCATCTTCAGAAATTGTAATATGTTGATTATATATCCTGTGAATACTTAACGTACCCACAATTTCATTCTCCTCACGAATCGGCACACAAACAAACGACAAATCTTTATCATCGACCTTTATACCTGTCCTATTAAGATAACCATTATGTTCAAGTATTTTTGGAATCACAATAGCTTTTCCTGTTTCGACGACTGAACCGATAATTCCTTCACCAATTTTATAGATACCACGACTCTGTTCTTCTTCAGTTAATCCATAGGCAACTTCAATTGATATTTGCAGATTTGCCCGATTCAAAATTGTGAGAAAAACTCTTTCGGCTGTAAGATAATTTGCCAACAATTCAATCACAGGATTCAGGTTGTTTTTCAGATCCCGCTTAACCTTATTTAATAAGCTGCTAATCTCGAAAAGCAATTTCAACTCCCGAACCCCATAACACTCTCCACCCGATTTTTTACAATATTCAGACATACACCCCTGTTTTTTTAGTTCATTATCCAAATAAACATATTTATTTAGGATTGTACCCCTGCAAAATTACCTATAATTCATTTATAAATTATATTTCAATTAAAATACATTTTTTTATTTTCCTCTATCTGCTTTTTAAAATGTTGGTTTAGCGGTGTCGAAAACCAGAAGAAATCTGAGCCATTCAGCCCTGTGAAGCAGACTTTGTGCTTCTTCTATTGTCTGACATTGAACATGCATATGATTGATGGCATCTTCAAGTTCATTCATTTCAAAATAAAATCCCAATGCAGAAAGAAAAGCAAATAGTTGTTCTGAATTATTGCATTGGTAAATTGCTTGCCGTAGTATAGCATCGTCTTCAATCTGATTGAGCAGACGAATTGCATTGTGAATAGACATGATTTTATAGTTTTAGTTACTCGAACAGGATGGACCACAGCTATTGCAGTCTTTAAAACATTCACCAAATAACAATGAATCATTTACATTATATGGTTGTAGCTCCATATTTTGAAGACGTTGAATATTGTCTTCAAGTTTAGTACCAAAGGCTTTGAGTGTTTCTATCTCGTTTTCTTTGAAGACGCGCAATGACATATAACTATAGAATGGACTAACTACTTTAATCAGTCCGAGTGCGCTAAGCGCATCAAAAAAAGTTTGTATTGATAAATGCTTTTCAATTTCAGACAGCGGAATCAAGTCAATATGATTCTTTACGTCATCATATATACCAACGTAACACGAGTGAGCAAAGTCTTCAGCCAGCTCTACTTCATTCAATAATGGAAATGCAATCTTCATGACAGTTCAGTTTTAAAGTAGTATAAACTCAATTTGTTTACAACTACTTTACAATCTATATGCCACAAAGCACATTACACTTGTTTACAGACACTTAAAGCAAGATCAATAATCAAAAGAATCTAAATAGCTACATTTATGTTGTTATATATAGAAAGACCATCGCCAACAAAACACGTTCTATAGTTCGTTACTGTTGACGATGGCTATTGAAACTTATATATTCATTGGAACTTCCATTAATAAAAATTCCACATCTGTATCTGCCTTTATAAAAAGCTTATCAACATCCCATATTCCAAATCCGTCGCGAGTTTTTAATGGCTGATCGTTGATTGTAACATCACCTTTTAGGATAAAAGCATAAACGCCATTGCCTTTTGCTTTTATATTGTATTCTTTGCTAACACCTTTATCAAATTCGCCAAGATGAAACCACGCGTTTTGAAAAATCCAAACGCCCTCGTCTTCAGCATTTGGAGAAAGTATTTGTTGCAACTTATTATGACGATCAGCAATATTCAATGTAATTTGATCATATCGGGGAGCAACATTTTTCTTATTGGGGATAACCCAAATTTGAAGAAATTTTGTAATCTGATCACTGTTTCTATTAAATTCACTATGGAATATGCCTGTTCCAGCACTCATGACTTGTATGTCACCATGTTTAATTACCGATACATTTCCCATACTGTCTTTATGTTCCAGATCCCCTTCAAGTGGAATTGAGATGATTTCCATATTATCATGAGGATGTTTACCAAAACCCATTCCAGCTTCTACGGTATCGTCATTTAACACCCGTAATGCACCAAAATGCATTCGATCAGGATTATAGTAGTTTGCAAAACTAAAAGTATGCATACTATTTAGCCACCCGTGGTTTGCATGACCACGGGTTTCGGCTTTATGAAGAACTGTATTTGCCATTTGAATAAAATTACGATTGTTTTATCAACTGTACTTCACAGCTAATTCTCACATCTTCACCAACAAGTACCCCACCTGCTTCCAACGTTGAATTCCAATTTAAGCCCCAATCCTTACGATTAATTTTTCCATTAATTGTGAAACCGGCTTTTTCATTCCCCCAAGGATCCTTCATTACTCCGCCAAATTCGACATCCAGCTTAATTTGTTTTGTAACACCTTTGATTGTAAGGTCGCCATACAATGTATAACTTCCGTCATTATCAACCTTCTCATAAGTATTGCCGGTAAAACTTATCTGCTTATGGTTTTCTACATCAAAGAAATCTCCACTCTTTAAATGAGCATCACGGTCAGCATTTCCAGTGTCTACAGAGGCAGGATTCAACCAGAAATCAATCTCTGATGTCATAAAATTTTCACCTGTCGTGTAAATACTTGCATCAAATTCTTTGAATACGCCTTTTACGTTGGTAATCATTAAGTGTTTTACCTTAAAAGCAACTTCACTATGTATAGGATCTATGCCCCATTTTGTTTTTACTGAACTTTCCATTGTTGTTATTTTTATTTGTTTTTGATGTAGCAAAGGTATGCTAGTGCAAAAGAGTGTGAAATGGAAAAATCACGGTATCAATGGTACAAATAAAGGCAAAACATAAAAAAATAAATACTGGAAACACAAACAGAACTATTGTGCTATGGTATCTTTAAAGTTCTGAAGTGGTTGCCCGGTATTGGTTTTAAAGAACTTACTAAAATGCGAAGGGTCTTCAAATCCAAGTTCAAAACCAATTTCTTTTCCACTTCTTTCTGTAAATATGACCATTCGTTTAGCCTCAAGAATAAGTCTGTTCTGAATATAATCTTTGGCAGATATTTTAATGGTTGATCGAATAACCTCATTAAGGTAATTAGGTGTTACATTTAAAGTATCAGCATAATATTTAACCTGATGCCATCTCGAATAATTTTTTTCAACCAATGTTTTAAAATTATTCACAAGCGTTTTCCCAACTTCAATAGTTTGGGTATTCGAATCTCGAAACAGAGAACACTGTCCATTACATTCTATTAGAAACAACTTTAGATAAGCTCCGATAATATCAAAAAACATATCAGTTTTAGAATGAAAAGCAGTCAGCATCTTATCAGTAAATGGTTTAAGCGTATCGGCCATTTTATCTGTTAATGGCAGAGGAGGAGTTTCATCACTACTCTTAAATAATTTAAGGTTGGAAATAAAATCTTTACGAATACTATTTCTTTCCAGAAATTCAGATGTAAACAGAATAACATATCCGGTTGGATTCACATCTGTAATAATCTGATGAACCTGTCCTGGACTTACAAAAAAGACATGATTGGGAAGAATAGGATATTCCCTAAAATCAATAATATGTTTTCCAGTTGCTTTTAATGACCAGATCACCGTATAATAATTATGTCGATGTGGATTGTCTGCAATACCGCCTAATTGTTTGTCAATTTCTTCCATCGTTTTAATAACGAAGGGCATAGGTGTATCATCATATATCAGATCAAGATTGTATATTTTATTTTTGTCGGGCATAATATTTCTACAATTAAAAATTCAGACTATAGAACCATATGTGACTTCAAATATCATCACTTTATTTAAACATTTATATGTATGCCAAAGTTTTTTCCATTTACAAATTTATTAGAGCTAATCCATACTCCTGTTGACTAAATTTCCATGCACAATAAATAAACAATTAATTAACTATCAATAATAGATTCTGCATAAAGAATAAAGATAGTGAGATTCATCAAACCTTTTCATCCAATGTTCTAAATCCTGTTTTTTTCTAATGGTAGCAATATAACCACCATTATTTGCAAGATCAGCTTTTATAATTTCTCTTTTTTTACAGTTAGCTTTTTCTTTAGAGATCCAACTGTTATAGCACCACCCACCACGAATGACCTGGTTTATTCCCCAAAAAGCGCCTTCAGGATTATTTGATGGTGATATAGCATAATAGTCTAGGTATAAAAACATCTTTACACCATTTATTTGCAAGCTAAGGCAGTTGAAACTTAATAGGAATTTCTAACATACATTCAACAGCTTTCCCGTTTTTGTAGCCAGGTATCCAATTAGGCATCGTTTTCGTCAAGCGAATAGCTTCTTCATCACAACCGCCACCAATTCCCTTTATAACTTTCACATCCGAAACTTTACCGGTTTCAGTGATAATAAACTGCACCATCACACTTCCCTGTATACCTGACTCTCTGGCCAAAGTAGGATATTGTGCATTATTTTTCAAATAATTAAGTAATGCTTTTAGTCCTCCTTTAAATTCAGGGGTTTTATCAGCACTTTCAGTTTTGGTGGAATCTGAAATTTTATAATCTGCTGCATCTAAAGTCATCTTGATGATTGGAATCTTTCCTTGGATTATAGGAATATCTTTCTCAGCTATTTTGCCAGAACTTTCTATTTTAACTTTATGCAATCCAACAGTGAGACTCCCATTATAAGGTGTTTCGCCGACACTATAGTCGTCAATGAAGATTCTGGTATGTGATGGGTTACTTTTGATGACTACCCATTGTGTTTTAATTTGATCATTTTCATTTTTCGAAGAATTATCTGCTTTCAATACCATTTCGTACATCCAATCTTCCAATTCAGTTCCAAATGGATAATTGCACACTATTCCAAACTGCTGGTTGGTAATGGTTACGCTCTTTGCACCCACAGGAATCAAGTACATTTGCATGCCATCTTTTGGTTCAGTAGACGTTACAGTTCCTATATGTCCAAAATCCAAGACAAAACCTGGCTGATCCGTCAAGATTTTAATAAGAGTATATTTCTGCTTTTGAGAATCCTTTAAAGAGTTACGTTTAGCGTCAATTCGTGTTGCTTCTATTTTTCGGAAGCTTTTAACCACGATCGATTGACTATTTGCTACGTAGATTATGAGTAATAAAACAATAGTTAGAATGAATCGTAAATGTATTATTTTCATTTAATTGAATATATACTTAATTTAATGTAAAGGTGTGAAGTTTAAAGTATAATAGCAAACAAAATTAGACTTTTTAACAAATATTCAACTATGAGAGGATAACCAATAGATAACTATTGGTAAGTAATAGAAAAATATTTCTCTTGAATTCAGATTTTTCAATCCCTTTCAGTGTATTACCTTTTTATCCACAAAATCTTAAATCTAGAAAAAACAAAGACAAAACTTTATTGTTGAAAACAATGACACAATTCAGAAAAGTTTTAACAATTAAAATATTCTGCTGAGTTCGGATGAATTTGCTCAAACTGTGTCGACACCGGAAGAGTCTACCACAAAAAAATATTCCTATTTCTTAACCATTTAATTAACCGACCATGAAACATTTGATGTTTGGGCTCGCATTTATTAGTACGCTAATGTTATTTGGCTGTTCTAAAGTCATTTATTCTCATCAACAAGTAATGGGAAAATACCAAAACAAAGATGGGATCGTTAATCGATTTGGTTTACCCACAGAAATAATGAGGGATGATAATACTGAAGAATGGGTTTATAATTATGATGCGTTATCAAAGGAGCAAAAAAATGGCACCTTAAATAAAACTGAATCTATCAATAGCACTTATAATATTGCTGATAGCAGTACTAAAATAAACACTAAGAACGTTGCCCAATTCAGTCCGTTTAAAAGATTTATAAAATTCACTTTTGATAAGAAAGGGAATACTTTAAAATGGGACAGCCATGGGGTCAATCTAACCACAAGAACTATATCTACAGGAAAGACCATTGGCTTTGTTTTATTACTTATTGCAGGTAGCGCTGTTGTGGTAGTAGGATTAGCAATAGCTGCTTTTTCAGGAGCAGTCCATTAAATTGACTTTGAGATTGCCCAGTGATATTTCACAATATATTTCTTCATTCAAAATATACGATAATTCTATCAATAAGAATGAGTTTATTTAGACCGCGATTGCACTGATTTTCACTTTACGTCGACGACCTGTCGCAAAGGTGATTTTGGGGCATGTGAAAAATCTTTAACTACTGGTATCCATTTAGATGGTGGTTATGCCGAATATATGAGAGCTTGTCCAGAAGCAATAGTAAGGACTCCTGACGAACTGAATGCAGTTGATGTAACACCACTTTGTGTGCCGGACGAACAACCTTTGGAACATTACAACATAGTGATGCTAAAGACGGAGACTTGGTTGCTATTCCGGATTAGGCGAATTGGGACATATGGCTGTTCAATATACAGTTAAATTAGAATTTAAAGCAATCGTATTATCACGTGATAAAGAGATAAAAGCACAGGCTTATGAAAAAATGATGACTGAAAAGTACATTTCAGATTAATACTAAAAATGGATTAAGTCATCAAATCAGATTAAACATTTTTCATTATTGACTGAGCTTGTCGAAATTTCAATTTTTATATTGATTTCGATAGACTCAGCCATTTCTAATTTATACTTTCATTAAAAAAACGGAGTGTTAGGCCTGAAAAAGTAAGAGTTCATGCAATAAGTATGTTATTTCTTGATTTTAGAGAATAAAAAAACGACTTTTACATATAATATAAACTCATAAAAACCAATTGATGAATTGTCCACGTTGCAATAAGCCACTCGGAGAAGAATCTAAGTTTTGTAATTTTTGTGGAGCATCACTAAATGGCGCGGCCATAATAGATCAAGACAAAGGAATTATTACCCGGAAATATCTTAAGATTATTTTAGGGGTAGGCTATGTAGCCACTTTTATAATATGGATCGTCCAAAAAATAATTATTCCACTCTCTTTCAATAAAGCAGGGGTTATAGAGTGGGATAAAGTTTCACCCATCTTTAAAGACTACAGATGGACTGCCGACTTATTTACACTTTTCTCAGTTTTACTTATTTATTCAATCACTAAAGATAAAAATGCTAAAGCATTCATCGGGATACTTTTAGCATTGCTAATTCTTTGTCTAATTATAGGTTGTATACTTGGATATTAGTAATTTGAGATAATAATAAATAATACCATCTAATGTTGCGTTTTGTACTTTTGAATACTGGAAATTACTTTTATTTTCAACCCAACTTCATAGACCTATAAATCAATACGTTTTCAGCTATGGATAAAAAAAGAAAAGAACATGAACTGCCATTAGCCACAGGTGAATGGGGTTGGCGTTATCATCATCTGGGAATTCCAACGAATAAAATCATAACGGGTGAGACAGATTTGCCGCATTTGAAGATTCATGTTAGTGGATTTGAAACAAGTCCATATGGTGTTGAGTGGATGCGATTTGACGAAGATTCACAAATTAATGAATTGATCAAACGGGTTCCTCATATTGCTTTTGAGGTCGACGATCTTGATCTAGAACTTAGTCGGCATGATTTTAATATCATCACAAAGCCTAATGCACCAGGGGCAGGAATAAGAGTTGCTATGATTGAGCACAATGGAGCTCCTATTGAACTAATTGAATTTAGAAAACCATGATCACACTAAAAAAGACTTCCTCGGATGACTTAGACTTCCGGAAACTGGTTGTGTTACTTGACCAGGATTTAAAAGGCAAAGATGGGGATGCGCATTCTTTCTATGCTCAATTTAATAAGATTGATAAAATCAGAGAGGTGGTAGTTGCTTTTATTGATGGTATTGCTATTGGATGCGGTGCATTTAAAGCATACGATAAAACTACTGTTGAAATCAAGAGAATGTTTGTAATGCCAGAATATAGGGGAAAGGGGATTGCTCAACATATTTTAAAAGAGCTAGAGATATGGGCTTTAGAATTGGGATATCATGCTTGCATCCTGGAAACAGGAAAAAAGCAACCCGAAGCTATCAGATTGTATCAGAAATCTGGATATGAGTCTATTCCAAACTATGGTCAATATGCAAATATTGAAAATAGTGTTTGCATGAAGAAATTGATATTTCTTATCGACTATAAATAGTAATACTACCTTTCCAATCTCTTTGAATGAAATAAAATGATACCTTTATAGAATTACAAGCCCTTTTTATAACTATTCGGGAAAATACGTTTCGTTTAAAAAAGATGAATTTATTCCACGTATCGCAATTAGAACATAAATATTTTCAATCAATTTAATGTCATTTACTATTTAAAAGGAGGTTCAAAATGATTAGTCAGATTATTATTGTTGCAGTTGTACTCTTGTTTTTTGCAGGTATCCGAATTGTAAGACCTACCGAAAGAGGCTTGACAGAACGACTTGGTAAATACCATCGTTTTGGCAATCCCGGCTTCCATTGGATAATGCCAATTATCGAAAAGATGTACAGAATTAATGTTACCGAACAAATGGTTAATGCCGAGTCGCAGGAAATCATAACCAACGACAATCTGAATGCCAGTGTTGATGCTCAGGTTTATTTTAAGGTAAAGTCAGACGAAGAGAGCGTCAAGAATTCGCTCTATAATGTAAATAACTATAAATGGCAGATTGTGAATCTGGCCCGTACTACCTTAAGAAATATTATTGGTACGCTTACATTAAAGTCTGCCAATAGCGAAAGAGGGAAAATAAATGCTGAATTACACAAAACACTTCTTTCAGAAACCTTGAACTGGGGCATCGAAATTGTTCGTACTGAATTGAAGGAGATTGACCCTCCAAAAGATGTTCAGGAAACGATGAATAAGGTTGTAAAGGCTGAGAATGAAAAAATTGCTGCTATTGATTATGCTTCTGCTAGAGAAACTGTTGCTGATGGCGAGAAACGTGCAAAGATCAAAGAAGCAGAAGGATTCAAACAATCAAAGATCCTTCATGCAGAGGGTGATGCAGAAGCGATTAGATTGGTTAATGAAGCTGCAGATAAATATTTTATCGGTAATGCTCAATTATTAAGGAAGCTCGAAGCTATGGAATCATCACTTGCAAACAATGCTAAAATCGTTATTCCTACCGGCTCTGAATTAGTAAATATTATTGGCGAAATGGCTGGTGTACTTCCCATAAACAGGAAGAATCCCAATCCTGAGAACGAGAAACAAAAATAGGAAGAGGGAAACCTCATCTATTTGATCTATCTGTTTATGACCGTAATAGTAATCTACTTGTATTCAAGTAATTTTACTAATACAGCAGATATTTCATTATTAGTGATATGATTATTTCAGCAAACGGGATGAAATAGCCATTCCTATTTTGAGTCTGAATAAGTCTGTATGAAATTTAACGGATAAGATTTGATGAAAGTTGCTATAAATTAGCAAGAATAGGTCATTAATTAGCATAATTAAACTACAATTGAAATGATTGAATTTAGAAATCATGAATATTTTGTAATTATACGGTCATGAATATTAAAATTCATTTTAGTCATGTTAACATATTTTAATATTCATGACCATAATACATGATATTATAGTATAAAGTTAAGTGCCATTCAGCTTTCATTTTTCCATCATTAGAATATCTCGTTGTTAAAATTCAACCCTATTCCTCTTTAAAAGTACAAGTGATGAATATTAAATGCTGCTTTAGATTATAGCCTTTATCCTTCCTCAACTTACTGATATAACCATTTCATTAGTGAAGATTGCAAAAGGCAATAAAACATTTCTCTCCAAACTGAAAACACAAAATATTATCATGTAAATCTTTAGTATAAGCCTTTCTTGTACAATCCGACAAGTATAAAATGCAGTCATTCTTCAATATCCAAACGAAAAAAATTATGATACATACTTTCACAAAAGATAAATCAGATAAGATAATTAATAAGTTAATTAACATTTTTGGATATATGATATAGCTTAACTATATCATTAATATATTTCTTTCAGAGAATCTAAGTTCACTTATAAAAGAGTATTGTTCCTAGTTAACATATCATATCCTATTAATTAACAATAACATAAACGCTAACCTGTTTATTCGTTCCAGTACTGTGATAGCTTTGTCATAAAAAAATTATGCGCTTTCACTACAAAACAGGAACATTAAAATCATGTCTCCTTTTTATTCTTTTGTCAATATCTGCTATAATAAATGCAGCAATAATTAAAGGTCGAGTTCTCGATGGTGATACACATGAATTCATTCCCAATGTAGC
Organism: Bacteroidota bacterium; assembly: GCA_013390605.1. GTDB lineage: Bacteria > Bacteroidota > Bacteroidia > Bacteroidales > Cfx3-03 > Cfx3-03. The sequence continues at coordinate 2,849,095 of JACAUB010000001.1, forward strand.
AGTAAGTATTTTGGAAACAAAAATCACAGTGGTAACTGATTTAAATGGCAACTACAGTTTTAAAAATCTCAAGCCTGGCACATACACAATTATTGCTAAGTGTATGGGATATGAAAAATCGATACCACAAAAACTAATTATAAAAGATGAAAACTTTTCTACCAATTACGATATTTATCTTAAGCCCTCAATTAAACATCTTAATGAAGTACTGGTAAAAAAAACGAGAAATAAAGAGACGGATATTAGTGCAAGATATGATGAGAAGGTCGCACCTAATGTAATGAATATTATTTCAGCCAAGGCAATTGAAATGTTGCCTGACCAGAATGTTGCCGATGTGATGCAACGTGTTTCTGGCGTATCTATGCTAAAGAATAGTTCTGGAAATAATACGCGTGTAATCATTAGAGGGATGCCCCCACGATATAACACCGGATTAATAAATGGAGTAGAGTTACCAAGAGCTGCTTCCTTAGATATGATCGGTTCAGAACTTGTTGGACGTATTGAGGTGATCAAAGCATCTACGCCAGATATTGATGGAGATGGATTAGGTGGCACAATAAATATTGTCATGAAACAAGCTCCAGATAAACCATTTTTCACGCTGAATGCCTCCACAGGTTATAATCAATATTATTTTAATCATGACTTTTTGACCTTTGATTCAAAAGCAGTAAGTAAAAAAGATTTTAATCAAACAAAAGGCCCCGATTATGTTCCAGCTATATCTGACTTTTCAAGAAAAAATTTAATTATTGAGCACAAAAAGGCTATACCTGATATGAATGGAAGTATTGCATTCGGACAAAATCTCTTTAATAAAAAACTTGGTATTATAGGTGTAGCCAGTATTCAAAATTCAGAACTAGCAAGTACAAATATAAATAATAGCTATTCTTCTGATCCTTATAATAATTTACAACCTTCCAATTTACAAAACTCTACTTATTGTAAAGAGCAAAAAAGATACGGTGGATATGTTAAAGTGAATTACAACATCAACAATAACCACCAAATTAGCTTTTACAACTCATACTTTAAACTACATGAGATAAGGGCAAGAGTTGTTGTAGATACATCACTTGAAAACATTAGAACAGTACCGGGCACAGGCACTGTTAAAATGAGTAGCCAAACCATCACTGATAATTCTTCAATTGAAAGTGCTGTAATGTCAGGGAAACATAAGCTTTTTGAAAACCTGGATGTTGACTGGTCAGTTGCTTATACAATTTCAAATTCCGATTCACCTGATTATGGAACTGTAAATTTGACTCAAAATATACCTGTACCAAATATTAAAACACCGATATATCTTAACTATTCCGGAGGTATTGATAGAGTTTGGCAATGGGATACTGACCAAACGAAATCTGTAAACCTTAACATCAATTATAAACCTACACTATTCAACCATCTTTTTGAATTTAAAGTAGGTACTTCAGGAAGAATGAAATTTATTAAACACTATGCAAATGAATATAAATTCGATGCAGCCCCTAATAACGATCAATACCCAAATCCTGATATACTAACAGTACCGCTAACAACAAAGAGTGATCAGCAATCGAAAGGAAATGCAATTTACAATCCTGGAAACTTTAGGGCATGGGAAGATATTCAGGCTGGATATGCAATGGTCAAAACAACATTCGGGAAACTAAGTATTTTAACCGGAATGAGGGTTGAATTCACTTATATGACCAATGAACATAACCAACTAGACCCTCAAATGCCCGTTGCGCATGCCAGATTTGCTTATTACGATCTTTTACCAAGTATGCATCTGAATTATAAATTTACTAAAAACCAAAATCTTCGTTTATCATTTTATCAGTCGATCAACCGTCCATACCCAACTGAAGTGATACCATATTCTGATCCTCGCGCAGGTGGTCAAACGGGTAATGACAAATTAAAACATGCTACCGGTACCTGTTATGATATGCGTTACGAAATATACCCAAATCACGAAGAGGTATTTACGGCAGGTGTATTTTATAAAAAAATTGACAACGCTATTGAAGAGCTTATCCAGTCGGGAAGTGAATCAAAAAGATTCCAAAACGTACCGCTCGCAACTAATTATGGTTTTGAATTGGTTGCAATTAAATATTTTGGCAACTTCGGTTTCTCTGGTAATTATACTTACACTCATTCTGAAATTGATGTTCCAAAATATTTTAATGTTAAAGATCCTATTACTGGTAATCCGATCTCTCAAACAAAAAGAGAAATCCGTCCTTTAGTGGGACAATCACCTCACCTTATCAATATCGGTTTATCTTATCATAGTGCTGAAAATGGCTTAAAATGCAATTTAGTTTATACTATGCAGGGATCGCATGTAGTAAATGTAAGTGATGCATACGGACAGGATGTTTACCAGAAAAACTTTCACAATCTTGGTGCAACTTTCGAGAAATCTATCAGTAAGAAACTAGTGATAACGGCTAAAGTTTCAAATATTTTGAACTCTCCTGTCGAATATGAAACACACAATAATTTTTTCATACAGAAATTAAAAACCTACCAAACCTATTTTATTGGGTTAAAATTTAACATAATATAAAACTCAAAACAAAAAATCAATGAAGACGATTAATTATTACGTATTGATCAGTGTAGTAGCTTTAGGACTATTTGGCTGTAAAAAAAGCGGCAGTGATGTAATTGATTCTACTGCAAACTACCCAAAATCTCCTGCTTCTTTTATTACTGGTACACAATTGACCGGGACACTTAAGGGAACACTGAAACAGGACATGACCTATTATCTAGCTGGAAACGTAACAGTGAATGCAGGCGACACCTTAGCAGTTCAACAAGGTGCAACGATTATTGCAACAGGGAACTATAGCATCTATGTTAAAGGAACACTCCTCTGTTTAGGTACGGATGCAAAACAAATTACATTTACCACACAAGATGCTGGTAAGCTTTCAGATTTGGGAGTAAAAGGTCATTGGGGTGGATTCCTGATCGATTCTTTGTCAAAATATGTTTATGTAAGATACACTCACATTAACTATACAGGTGGTCCAGATGCAAGTGGAAGTGCACAAGCAACTTTTGACGTTGAAGGAAGTCAGAGCTATCATGGTGGAGCACATATTATTTTGGAAGATAATTGGTTCTTTGGAGGAATTGACGATGGTGTCCATTTAGCCGGTGATATTACAGTGAGTGTAAAAAGAAATGTATTGCAACGTTTAGGTGGTCCTGACGGAGAAACAATGAATATCAAAGCAGGAGTTAAGGGCGACATTTCATACAATTATATCTGGAGTGGTGCTAATAACGGTATAAAATTAGAAACCGGCAAAAAAGTATTCACACCTCAAACTAATATGAATATTTACAATAACACCATTATTAATAGTGGATGGCGTAAAGTAGGTGAAGCAACTCAAGCTATACTTATCGACAAATATGCAGCAGCCAATATTTATAACAACATTTTAGTTGGTAATCATACAGGTATAAATATTACAAAACAGGCTGATACACTGCATAGCAAATATGGGAACAACCTCATTTATGCTATTGACGATTCTTTAAAAACATGGGTTTATTCTGTAGGTTCATGGGGAAAGAAACAATCAACAGATATTACCGGCTCTGGCAAAACGCTGTGTGCTTCTGTATTCAAGAGTTGGGATCCAAATGTTTCTGATGCCTTGACAAAACAAGACAATAACAACCCTTCTTTATCAAGCAGTTCACCTGCTATTGGGAAAGGTCTTATTGTTGCTCCATTTTCTTATTGGGTAACTTCTTCTGGTAATTGGGGTACTGCAGATCTTCTGAATGCAGATTTGGGAGCCTATCCATCAGATGGGTCAGGCAACAAGCACCTTCCTACTCTTACAGCTGCAAACTAACTCTTTTATATGAAACTTAATAATGAACTGCTCTTTCAGTAGCAGTTCATTGTTTTAAACAACACGAAAAATATGAAAACATTTCAATTTATAGCAACACTTGTTTTAGCGGTTTCCTTTTTCACAATACAGGCTCAAACAAAATCAAATTACAAAATTGCCAATAAAATCCATTTAGAAGGTGATGAAAAATGGGATTACCTTTACTCTGATGATGATGCCGGAATGCTTTATATATCTCACGGAAGTATTGTTCAAATTGTTGATGAAGCAAAAGGTCAAGTGGTTGGAAAAATAACCGGCCTAATTGGTGTTCATGGAATTGCTATTGCTCCTGCTTTGAATAAAGGATTTATTAGCAATGGTAAAGATAATTCAGTTACAATATTTGATACGAAGACACTACAGGTAATAACAAACATTAAAGTTGGAAGTAATCCTGATGCTATACTCTTCGATCCTTTTAGCAAAAAGGTTTTTACCTTTAATGGCAAATCGAATAACTCAACCGTTATCAATACTGAAACTAATCAAATAGAGACTACAATTGCTTTAGCTGGTAAACCAGAATTCGCTGTATCAGATAAAAAAGGAAAAGTCTATGTTAATTTTGAAGAAGAGAGCAAAGTTTGTCAGATTAACACTGAAAAGCTTAAAGTAGAAAATGTTTGGCCATTGGCTCCAGGTGAAGGTCCTACAGGTTTGGCACTTGATAATAAAAATCACCGTCTATTCAGTGTTTGTGGCAATAAATTAATGATTGTTATGGATGCCTTAACCGGTAAGGTAATTACATCATTAACTATTGGTGATAAAGCCGATGGTGTTGCATTCGACCCAGAGCTGCAATGCGCATATAGCTCAAATGGTGAAGGCACAATGACAGTTGTAAAAGGTGATGGGGATGATAAATTCAGCGTAGCAGAAAACTTTACAACACAAAAAGGGGCAAAAACAATTGCAGTAAACAGAAAGACACATCATTTGTATCTATCTTCAGCAAACTTCGAAGCCGCTAAACCAGGAGAAAAGGGTAAGATCATTCCTGACTCTTTTGTCATATTGGATATTGCTCCCTTATAAATCAGTTTAAAAGCATTTTTTATCATCAAAAATTAATTAGGTATGAAAAGGAATATCATCACTTCTGCATTTTTAGTTTTAATTTTTTTATCACTTTCATGTGCAGCTCAAAAAGAATCTAAAACCACTGATGCAAGCTTAACTGTTACTTCAAAAACCTTTAGCAGAGCTTTTAACTTTATCATTATTAGCGATTGGGGTTGGAATGGCGAAAAATTCCAACAAGTAGTTGCCGACCAGATGGCTAAGATTGCCGACAGTGTAAATACAAAGTTTATTATTTCTTGTGGTGATAACTTTCAACGTAGTGGTGTTGCGTCAACACAAGATCCATTATGGGCGTTAAATTTTGAAAATGTTTACAGAGCATCTTCTCTTCAGGCAGATTGGTACCCAGTATTAGGTAATCATGATTATAAAGGCAGCACACAAGCCCAGATTGATTATTCAAAAATAAGTCGTCGTTGGCATTTATCAGATCATTATTACACTTTTGCTAAAAAAGTAAATGATTCTATTTCCGCCCGTTTTATTTTTCTTGATACTCCTCCTTTGATTGCTGAATATCGGAACAGACCCGATGAATATCCAGATGCAAAAAATCAAGATCCAGATAAAGAAATTAAATGGTTAAATGATGTTCTTGCAAATGCAAAAGAACAGATGATCCTTGTGTTTGGACATCATCCGGTATATTCTGCAAGTAAGACCCATGGCGACACGAAAGAGATGATTGAGTATGTTAAACCTTTACTCGAAAAATATCATGCACAATTCTATTTCTGTGGTCATGATCATGATTTTCAACATTTGCATGAAAAAGGAGGAAAAGTTGATTACATTGTTACAGGAACTGGTGGTGAGCCTCGTCCAAGTAGCACCAATGAAAAATCTGTATTCAGCAAGTCAGAACCAGGTTTTTCTGTAATATCATTAAAAGGCAACACTATTAGAGTATGTTTTATAGATGTAAAAGGGAATGTAATTTACGATTTTAGCAGAAGTTATAAATAGTATTAAATATTTGTTAGTTAGGTAAGTAAAAAGGGGAAAAGCAGGTCAGTATGGCCTGTTTTTTTATTTATTTCAATTCTGCTGTTTACTTATCGACTTACAATGGTAACAGTGATCCCCTTATCTTCAAGCAACTTCACTACTGATGTTGATAGTCCATCATCCGTAATGATATGCTGGATCTGATCAAGTGCACATATCCGGCCTAATCCACGTCGTCCAAACTTTGAACTATCTGCTAATACCACTGTGGTCTGTGCGACCTCAATCATCTTCTGGTTTAAGCGCGCTTCAGTAAGACTAGTAGTAGTGAGTCCCATTGTAGGATCTATGCCATCAACCCCAAGAAATAAGATACTACAGGATACATCATCCAGAATCTGCTCGGCATAAGGGCCTATTACGGATGAAGAGTTCTGCCTGATCTGGCCTCCCAGTTGTAAGACATCCATATTTGTATGCCGCGATAATTCTAATGCAACATTGAGCGCCGAAGTAATTACGGTTAAGTGCTTTTCAGGACTTATCGCCCGTGCCAGAGCTAGCATGGTTGTTCCTGATGCAATGATGATAGAATCGTTATTACTAATCATGGTTGCAGCCATTTTAGCAATTTTGCTTTTCTCATCGGCATTTAAAGCTTCTTTCTCTGAGATAGGCCTATCATTTATATAAGGATTCGCCTTTGACCCTCCCCCATGTGTTCTAAACAACAAATTTTTATCTTCCAGAAGTTTCAAGTCCTTTCGAATTGTAACTTCTGAAACATTCATCTCTATACTTAACTCTTTAACATTAACATATCCGGTTTCCTTCAATTTCTGAAGGATTTGTTGATGCCTTTCACTTATATTTTTCATAATGTGTAAGATGGTTTATGTTGCCAATCAGTTCAGCTAACACTGCATTACCATTACAAATATACATTTCATATTATTATAAATAAATTATTTTTTAGTTTTGTTTTATTTTGAATTATTATTTTTGTAAGTTTACATCGACATATCGAAACATAAAACAACAAATATGAAAGCATACAAAAGAGACGAAATAATAAAAGCGATCTCTGATCCCGAAACTACTTGGGACATAATTATAGTTGGTGGTGGTGCAACTGGCTTAGGAACTGCATTAGATGCTGTTGCACGTGGTTATAAAACATTGTTATTGGAACAATCTGATTTTGCGAAAGGAACTTCGAGTAGAAGTACAAAACTAGTGCATGGTGGCGTACGATATCTTGCACAAGGTGATATTGGGCTGGTGAGAGAGGCATTACACGAACGCGGGCTTTTATTAAAAAACGCTCCTCATCTAGTTAAAAATGGATCTTTCATCATTCCAAATTATGAATGGTGGAGTGGCGCCTTCTATACTATTGGATTAACATTATACGATATTCTGGCTGGCAAACTAAGCTTCGGAAAAGCCAGATATATTTCCAGAAAAGAGGTGATCAATAGGTTACCCAATATCAACCCAAAGGGATTATTTAGCGGTGTAGTATATCATGATGGACAATTTGATGATGCAAGACTAGCTGTAAATCTTGCACAAACCAGTTTAGAAAAGGGGGCAACGATACTCAATTATTTTCGTGTTGAGAACCTAATTAAAAATGATCAGAAAGAGATTTGCGGAGTTGTTACAACAGATAGTGAGACAGGATTCAGCTACCAGATCAAAGGTAGAACTGTTATCAATGCCACAGGTGTTTTTGTTGATGAGCTATTACAGATGGATATTCCCGGGAAGAAACCGATTGTTAGACCAAGTCAGGGTATACATATTGTAATCGACAAATCATTTATGCCGGGTACTGATGCAATTATGATACCTAAAACTGAAGATGGAAGAGTATTATTTGCAGTACCATGGCATGATAAATTAGTAGTTGGAACTACCGATACGCCTATTAATGAGCATAGTTTGGAACCAAGAGCGTTAGAGGAAGAGATTGACTTCATCTTGCGTACGGCAGAAAAATATTTAGCAAAGACACCCACGCGTAAAGATGTATTGAGCATATTTGCAGGTTTGCGTCCATTGGCAGCACCTAAAGGGGAATCATCAAAAACGAAAGAGATATCGAGAAGTCATAAACTTTTTGTTTCTGAATCCGGACTGATTACCATAACAGGTGGCAAATGGACCACATATCGTAAGATGGGAGAAGATACAGTAGACAAAGCTATTGAAGTTGGCAAACTTCCCCCCCATTCATCCGTCACAAAAGATTTACCAATACATGGAAGTTTAAAGGATTTATCACGTAATGATCATTTGCGTGTATATGGAAGTGATTTAGATGAATTACTCGCATTGATGAATGAAAATGCAGCATGGAGCGAAAAAATTGATCCCAGAATGCCGTATCTATGTGCAGAAGTAGTTTGGAGTGTTCGGCACGAAATGGCGCGCAACCTAGATGATATTTTGGCTCGCAGATTAAGAGCATTGTTTCTGGATGCCCGTATAGCAATTGATATGACTGCAAAAGTAGCAAGTCTGATGGCGAGGGAGCTTGGAAAAGATAAATCATGGGAAACGGACCAGATTAAATCATTTACACTACTAGCCAATGGCTACTTACTGGAATCCTATTATCCTAAAACAAAACCCTCTAAAGTAAAAACACACGAATAGTTGCAAATATTTTTAATGTCTTTTTAAGCAAATTAATGAATCTATTTAAAAATAAATTAATACTTTCATGTAATTGAATTATCCTATTTATCTAACACCTCAATAATACTGATTTCCAGCAATATCTATAACTTATCAAATAATCAAAAACAACTATGGAATATTTCATTTTAGCATTAGACCAAGGAACAACAAGTTCACGCGCTGTTGTCTTTGATCATATGGGTCAAATAAGATCTGTTGCACAAAGAGAATTCACCCAGATATTTCCTCAACCGGGCTGGGTAGAACACGATCCAAATGAAATCTGGGCAACTCAAGCTGCTGTTGCTGCTGAGGCTACTGTTAAAATCGGAATAAACGGAACAAATATTAAAGCGATAGGTATCACAAATCAACGTGAAACAACAATTGTATGGGATCGAGTTACAGGAGAGCCTGTTTATAATGCAATTGTATGGCAGGATAGACGTACAGCTCCTTTTTGTGATAAGCTAAAACAAGAAGGACAGACAGATTTGATCCGCTCTAAAACAGGATTGATTATAGATGCTTATTTTTCAGCATCTAAAATCCGATGGATTCTCGATAATGTTGAGGGAGCCCGCAAAAAGGCTGAGGCAGGCGAGTTGGCCTTTGGCACTGTAGATAGTTGGCTGGTATGGAAGTTTACAAGGGGACAAGTTCATGCTACTGATGTAACTAACGCTAGTCGTACCATGCTTTTTAACATCAGAACCCAACAATGGGATGATGAGTTGATTTCTCTTTTTGATATTCCTAAAAGCATGTTACCCGAAGTGAAACAGTCGAGCGAAATCTATGGGGAAACAGCAACAACTATTTTTGCTTCGAAAATTCCTATTGCAGGTATTGCAGGAGACCAGCATGCAGCTTTATTCGGACAGATGTGCATAGAGAAAGCCATGATTAAAAGCACCTACGGGACTGGTTGTTTTATGCTAATGAATATTGGTGAACAGTTTATTGAATCGAAGAACAACCTATTAACAACTATTGCCTGGAAAATTGATGGCAAAATACAATATGCTTTTGAGGGTAGTATTTTTATTGGTGGTGCTGTAGTACAATGGCTTCGTGATGGATTGGGTATAATCAGAAGTTCATCAGAAGTAGAGGAACTCGCTATGACAGTTGATCATACCGATGGGGTGTATTTTGTACCTGCTTTTGCCGGTTTAGGTGCCCCCTACTGGAAACCAGATGTAAAGGGTGTGATCGTAGGACTTACACGTGGCAGTAAAGCTGCACACATTGCCCGTGCAGCATTAGAGTCGATAGCTTATCAAACCATGGATGTATTAAAGTCAATGGAAGCTGATGCAGGAATGGAAATAAAAGAATTAAGAGTGGATGGAGGTGCAACTAGTAATAATCTATTGATGCAATTTCAATCAAATTTACTGAACTGTAAAGTCATCAGGCCAAATGTGATTGAAATAACCGCACTAGGCGCTGCTTATTTAGCAGGATTAGCTGTGGGCTTCTGGAAAAATATTGACGAAATTCAGCAACTCTGGAAATCTGAAAGAGAATTTATACCTCAGGCTGATTTGTCAAATGTTAAAAAGGCAATTCATGGATGGGAAAAAGCAATTCATACTGCTCAATCCTGGACTGATGAGCTTCCTGAATCTTAATCATTTAAATTATTCACTTTTAATACATCATTTCTATGTCACCATTCATGGCTGAGTTATTAGGCACTATGTTGCTTATTCTTTTAGGCGATGGCGTAGTAGCCAACGTTCTTTTAAATGACACGAAAGGAAACAATGGCGGTTGGATTGTAATAACAACCGGTTGGGCTTTAGGCGTTTTCATCGGTATAACTGTTGCCGGCCCTATTAGTGGGGCTCACCTGAACCCAGCAGTCACCATCGGGTTGGCAATTGCTGGAAAGTTTGCATGGGCTAATGTTTTATCATATGTGATTGCACAATTATTAGGCGCAATGCTAGGTGCCTTCTTAGTCTGGTTAATGTATTATGATCATTTTCAACGTACGAATAAATCGGATTCTATTCTAGCAGTATTCTGCACAGGTCCTGCAGTTAGGAATTACGTATCGAATATAGCAAGCGAAATTATCGGTGCATTTGTATTAGTATTTGTTGTTTTCTATGTCACGGGTGCTGAGATAACACCTACCAAAACACCTATTGGGCTTGGTGCTGTTGGTGCGATACCGGTAGCTTTTTTAGTGTGGGCGATTGGATTATCACTCGGTGGAACAACTGGCTATGCTATTAATCCCGTTCGAGATTTAGGACCTCGGATTATGCATGCGCTTTTACCAATCAAAAGCAAAGGGACCAGCGATTGGGCCTACTCTTGGATTCCAATTGCAGGTCCGATCATTGGAGCATCTATTGCAGCAGTACTTTACCTTATGTTGCAGTAATCAAATATAACTTATTTTACTTTTTGAAGATATGGTAATTCATCAAGTTGAACAGATACTTCAATACGCTTAGGCCCTTTTATCAATTGGTCGGAAGCAGTCTTCCATAGACCATTGGGAACAACTATTGTTCTTTTGGTAGTATTTTTCGTTAGAATGGGTGCTACCAAAAGACTGTCCCCCAATAAAAATTGATCTTTGATCATTTCGTAACTATTTTGCGGATAGACATATTCCATAGAACGTAAAACAGGCTCGCCACTTTTTGCAGAGGCCTCTACAGTTTCTAGGATATAATCTTTAAAGTGCTCTCGTAATTTAATAGCTTTTAGTACAGCATCAAAATGAGGTTTATCAAGAATTCGCCAAGGAGCTACCGAAAACTGCATCATAGGCATTAGTGCATGACATTGAGCTGAACGGACAATAAGATCCTGATCTATATTTGTCAGATTCTGAAATGAGCCGAATTCACCTCCGCCAATCATATCTGGACACGAGAAAGCATATCCCATCAAACCCTCAGTAATCATATTAGGTATAAGTTCTTGTAGATCAAGCCAATTGTGACGTTTATCAGCCAATCTATTTGCAATTGGTTGTCCGCCCATCTTCCACATAGCACGATATTCATTGAGCGGATAATCAAGTCCGATTTTTCCATAAAGAGTGGAGTGATCATTAGCTGAAGTATTTTTCACAAAGGATATAATATTCCCTTTGTAAAATACCGCATCACCAGCATCGAACTTAAAACCGTCTACGCCATACTCATTGACCAAAACATTTAATGAGTTTTTGAACCATTCTACTGCTTTTGGATTACTAAAATCAAGTAAAAGACTATATCCATTCCACCAGTTAATAATGGCAGGTTGGTTATTTTTGTCCTGCAAAACAAGTTTTTTCCTAACAACCTCTCTCCCATTTTCAGAGTCTGCACTCACAAACGGACAGACCCAGACCATTATTTTAAAACCCATGGTATGGAGCTTACTAATCATTTCTTTAGGCGATTTAAAACGACCAGGATGAAAGCACCAGTTACCATAATCTTCCTGCCAGTTATCATCAATCATCAGCACTCCCGGAGTAAGTCCATTATTAATAATAGATTGGGCATATTTAAGCACATCATCTTGATTCTGATTATAGACCAACTCAATCCATGTATTGTATTGAGGATTACTAAAAAGCAGTTTATAAGGAGTCTTACCCGTAAAAGGGAAATAACTTCTGCAAGCATACAGATAAGCCTGTTTCAAATTCTCACCTGCTTTTATATAATCAATCTTAGTGTCATTCTTTATGATTAGACTGTCTGCAGTATATTCAATTTCAAAAGGATCATTGCTCCAGATAACTTCGCCTTTACTAGATAATAACAAGGGCTGTATTTGGTTATTATAGTTATTGCCAATAATATTGGCGTGATAATTGGCCTTTAAAGGCATAAGTGAACCCTGATTGACAACACCATCCCACCAGAATGATTCATGAGTAACTTTTATCGCTAATCGTTTTTGGAAGTGTTGAGAGATTTGAGCTATTACCGGAAGCGTCAGAATAATCAGAAAAGCAGATAGTATAATATATTTTAGTTTCATTTTGTGTATCTGGGTTTTAATCGATTGAGAATAGACAAAAATAGTAAAATTTCATAATAGCCTTAACTATGTTAAAAATGTTAAAATTCTAAAAGTAAAATTAACTATTGTACTTTTGATAAGTCTAATAATTTTGTCTAATCAAAATTTTTAACCTTATGAACAGATTATTTTTCCTGACATTTATTTTGCTTTGTAGCTGTGCATCACTTAATAAAGTTGAAAGCACGAGAGAGACGAATAGTAATTCAAATGAATATACTTATTCAGATACCGACAGTAAGATTCGTTATAATGTAACCAATGACAAAAAGGATCTACACATAAAGTTGAATACCTCAGAATTCACTACGATTATGAAGATTATGAGAACAGGATTAATCATCAACTTTGACTTGAACGGAAAGAAAAGTGAAAAGACATACTTCCAATATCCCTTACCGCAGACGAATAGATTTGCAGGTCGTGATATGGCAAAACAAGGAAATGGGATGGGTACAAGATTTGACCTGAATAAACTATTTGCACAAATTTCTGATGAGGCAGTATTTAATCGTAATGGAGAAGTAGAACAACTAAATGTTTTGGCGACAAATTCAGATGTAAAGGTTTATATGAAAGCTACTAACAATGAAGAAATGACCTACGATCTATACATTCCATTAAATAAAATTTCAAAAGATGGGATTGCTTCACTATCCAAACTTTCGGTGGGTATAACTACAGGTAAAGTTGATAATGAATCTGCAGAAGGTGGACGCGGTGAGGGAATGTCAGCTGGCGGAAGAGGTGGCAGAGGCGGTATGCCTGGCGGTATGGGCGGCGGCGGAAGAGGTGGACGCGGGGGTATGTCTGGTGGTGGAAGATCTGGTGGCATGGAAGGTGGAGAAAGATCTGGCAGCTTTAACAAATCCTCAATGACCAAACCGATAGAGATTTGGTTTAAACTTAATCTGGTTAAGATCGACTAGTGTGCATGTAGTTCAACATTGTACAAACAATATAAAAAACAATAAAGCCGGTTCATTTGAGCCGGCTTTATTGTTTTCATTTAAAGAGATAAACTTATGAATTCAGCATAACAGGCATGATAAGCATAAGAATATCTTCGTCCTTACTATCAGTATTTACCGGTAATATGATACCAGCCCTGTTCGGAGCTGACATTTCCACTCTGATTTCATCGGAGTCAAGATTATTCAACATCTCTAACAGAAACTTAGAATTGAAACCAATTTCAATATCGTCGCCTTCGTAATTACAATTCAAACGTTCTTTCGCTTCGTTTGAATAATCGATATCCTCGGCTGAAAGAATTAACTCTTGCCCCGACAATTTCAATCTGATCTGGTGCGTACTTTGATTAGCAAAAATAGCTACACGTTTGATCGAATTTAAAAAAGGGATACGTTCAATAAAGAGTTTATTAGGATTACTTGAAGGGATTACTGCATCGTAATTTGGATATTTACCATCGATCAGACGACAGATTAACTGAAAGTTACGGAATACAAACAAAGCATTGGTTTGATTGTACTCGATACGTACAGCTGATGCATCATTAGAAAGAAGGTTCTTTAACATATTTAATGGCTTCTTTGGAAGCACAAAACTTGCAGATGCCTCAGCCTGAACATCTGTCCGGCGATAGCGAACTAGCTTATGAGCATCTGTTGCTACAAAAGTTATAGAATCAGGCTCCAGTTCACAAAACACACCCGACATTACAGGGCGCAAATCATCGTTTCCAGTAGCAAATATTGTCTTCGAGATCGCATTAGCCAATACAGCCGACTCAAGAGAGATAAATGTAGTATCTTCAAGCTGTGGAGACTTTGGATATTCTTCGCCTTTATGACCTGTAAGTTTATATTTACCATCACCAGCTGAGATTTCTATCAGTTGAGTATCTTCATCTATATGGAAAATGATGGGAATATCCGAAAAGGTCTTTAATGTTTCAAGAAGAATTTTAGCAGGAACAGCTATAGCACCTGTTTCTTCAGATTTTGTAAGTTCGAGTTCTACCGTCATGGTAGTTTCCAGATCAGATGAAGTTACCTTTAGCGATGTCTCGCCTACCTCAAACAAAAAGTCATCGAGGATTGGCAAGGTATTATTCGAACTGAGAACACCACTAATGGACTGGAGACCTTTAAGCAATGCTGTACTATTGATAATAAATCTCATACGTTAATAATTTTCCTTATTATTTTCTCTGTAAAGTTATGAAAACTTAGTTTAGTTTTTTAATTATTTTTTGTACAGTCTAAATTTTGATTCCTCGCCTCGTAACAAACGATGGATATTTTTCCGATGAGTTAAAGGTACAAATATAGCTACCAGAATTGATAAAATAATGAGACTTAAGTCTTTTTCCCTGAAGACCAGAATAACCAAAATAGGAAGTAAAGCTGAACTGGTGATCGAACCCACCGATACATATCCTGTTGAGATAAGGGCAAGAATAAACCATACTAAGATAATTGGAAATGCAATTGGATACATGGCCAGAATAACACCTACAAGTGTAGCTACTCCTTTACCACCTTTAAAGTTGGCAAAAAGTGGAAATACATGACCCAATACAGCAAGTGATCCACAAGCTATCTTAAAATTAACAATCTGATTCTGAGAATAGTAATCAGGCGCAAAGAAATTAGCCAGATAGACTGCTAACCAAGCTTTAAAGACATCAAAAAGCAAAACAGGTAAGCCAGCCTTTGGTCCTAATACGCGAATAACATTAGTCGCACCAGCGTTGCCGCTTCCGTGCTCCCTTACATCAATTCCGTGAAAGACGATACCAATCCAAACAGCTGTTGGAATTGATCCCAACATGTAAGCAAGAAAAATACCTAAAAAGAAACTTAGTGTCATGGTTTATTTGTTTGTGAAAAGATTTGTTGCATTTTACGTGTAAAAGATAACCGTTTATCAGGCGTAGAGATAATGAACTGATAGGGTGCTTCATTGTTTTTAACCGCCAGGGTTCGTTTGTCATCTCGTATCCCCGTCAGTATGGTATTGAACTCTTCGTTAGAAGAGATGGCTTGCAAGGCTCCTGATGAATAATTAAAATAATACCAATTTCCTTTGGCAAGCTCAAAATAGATGTTTAATATATCACCTGATCGACGGCGACTTATTTCAATATAACCGTTAACATATTTATTTACAGGATATTTACCAAGACTAAAGATGCCTATTGGTCCTTTTCCTATAAATGATCGTGAATCAGCATTCCATTGAAGCTTAACATCGGTAAGCAACATGGTTTTATTCAATTTCTCAGACGATTTCTTTGAGGTACCAAAAAGGCTGATATCTTCTGCGATTTTCCGAAAGTCGCTTTCACCCAACGTTAATTTGAGCGCTTTGTTCACTACGTCACCATTTAAATTAATCCCCTTAAGGTTGGCGAGTTGAAGTTCATCTTTAAACTTTTCTAAAGCAGCATCTGAAAAGAAAAAGACAAGAGCCGTAATTACATTCATTTTTAATGAATCAGGTATAATGGAATAGGTAGTATTTCCTATTAACTCCATATTAACCCTACCAAAGTCGACTCCTGTATTCACTTTTCCAGTGGCAGTTACAACACAACGACGATTATCGAGAATAAGCTTATCGGCAGTACTATTTTTTGTTTCAGTCTCTTCTGTTGAAAGCACATAGCTCTGCTCTTTTGTGTTATAATGTATAAAACCGGTAATAGGTGTCATAGCCAGATCACTATAAGCGGCAGGTGCTGCAAAGAAGGGAGCATAGATTAGATTCTCAGTAATAGAGAAAGCGATCGATGCCATTAATTTACTGTTAGTCATATCACGCGGATCAGCACTGATAGGCAATACAACATTCATTGGATCTACCTCAGCCTTAAACCTGGTCCACTGGGGCTCATTTTTAGTCAAACAAGTAGAGTGGATCTTGAAACCACCTTTAAAAGATAAAAATTTAGAGGAGGCTTTCAAATCTACATCGCCCATAAACCCAAATGCCGGATTAAGTTTAAACTGAGCGGAGTCGCTGATAGTAGCATGCGCATAAGTCTGCCCGGTAGTGTCAACACCAATATTTGAGAAACGGATTTGTTGAGATTGTCCGGACTCGTCTGCATAATCATAGATACCCGACGCATAGTAGCTCCGGGAATTTTGAACAGTGACCTTCGCTCCATAGATGGTGTGCGATTTGTTCTGTCTGTTCGCTATGATTGTTGCATCGTCGAATGCTTTCATTGAACCATTTTTCAAAATAGTAACCTGACCGTTAGTTGGAAAAAGTGCAGCATCGGCCACCTTGAGAATTTTAACATCTTCAGCATAAAGAATATTTTCTTTCAAGTCGTACGTAGCTTGTAAAGAAGAGAACCGTAATGGATCTTTACCAGGCAGTGTAGAAACAAATTCTGAACTGCTTAAATCGATATCGATTAACTCTTTCTTACTTAGTTTGTTAAAATTTTGAATTCGTTGTGCTATATTGTTCTGCAATATCACTTTAGATTGGTCCATCGTCCATGTAAACTGATTCATAGAACCAATATACTGATTAACCGGAAACTCAATTTTAGCACCTTTCCCACTCGTTGCAAAGTTGGCTAAATTTTTTGAAAAATCAACATCCGATCTTGCAACTGTTGTTTTTAATACAATTCCACTTCCATCAGAAGCATTCAACTTAAAGCTGGTAGTATCACTCATAAAACCTTTTTGCCTGAAAGCATAGAGTTTAGAAACCATATCGGCTTGATCGAATGTAAGATGACCTTTCCCCACCAGTGCTTTTGAAGACAGTGTTAATAAACCAGTCAAAAGTACTTTATTATTCATTATGTTGAACGGTTTATCTTTTGCATTAGTAATATACATGATATCACTTGCCGGCAACCACCGCTGATAGGCACCTTCGGCTTTTACAGAAGGGTAGACAACGGGTTGAGCTTGCTCGGTTATCAAAAACTTACGGGTAGGTGCTGTTAGTGAATCAGGATAGAAGATGTAGTTATTTGATTCACTTTCGGATGCATAAGCTGAAAGACGGCCATCACCACGAAGACCATTATTACTTAAACTGATTTTATCGTAAAACTTTCCTTTTCCGGTATAAACAGGAATACCGGCTTCAGAAACTTTTTTAATAAATCCGAGAGAGTAATCTTTCTGTACCTTGATCGGCTCTTCAATTTTAGCGAAGAGATCGCCGGCAGTAAGTGTTCCGTTGAACGATAGCCCATCTGTAGAGAAACTATTTAAGCTGTCGAGTACAAATGGCTTTACCGTATAAAAGAACTTACTTTTAGGATATGCGCCATTTAAAATATCTTTACGGTCATAGTAGACAAAGGCATCCGTCTTTGAGTTAAAGACCGGATATTGAAGATTTTTCTTTAATCCTGATTTATTATCAGCTTTATCAATCAATAGATCCCCACTTAGCTTATCAACAGAACTCTTAACGGCAACCAGTGGATGGTTTCCATTTGCATCACGTTCGAAACGCTTTACTGCAAAAGTCATAGAGTCGATGGTAGGCATATTTAGCTTAAACTTCTCATACTCAAAAGAACTCTTATTAGCATAGAAATCAAATAATCCGGCATGAACTCGCCCTGTAAAGACAAAGTCCAGACCCTTCTTTATCAGCACCTTACTATCTGAAGGATATATATGTACATTCTGAGCAGAACTAACCATTATATCAGAAACCCCATTAATGGTGAGATCACCGTTTTTCATATTCAGAAGCGCATTCGATATAGAGACTACTTTTGAGTTGAAACGAATCACATCATAATCTTTTTTGCCACTATGAGCAGCTAAAAAATCAGCAAGTCGGGGTTTTATAACAGCAATGTTTGTATCAGGATCAAAGAGAATGAAGCCATTAGTAGCCAGAATAGCCAACATAGCCCGGACTTGTTCAATGGGCTTCTTTATCTGATCGGCCAACTCGTTTACAGTAAACTGTTCTACATGCATAGCCTGAGTATAGAAATAGACAACATTAATGGGATTAACTTCATCTATTCCTTGCAAACGGTTATATTTTATAGCAGGATAAAAGCTCGATGATTCAAATGTAGCGAGACTCTCTTTTGTAAGACCTTTCGTCATCTCAAAACGAATGATGTTATCACCAAGCTTAAGATGCATAGCTTCTACCTGTATATCAATCTTGTGATAAGAATCAAAGAAAGGGCCTGAGGGGAGGCCATCTTCGGTTTTAGAAAATGCTACTTCTTTCGTTGCATGCGTATAAAGCATCTGTACACTACCATTGTAGATAGAATCACTATCGTAATAAACAGTTACTGCTGCACGTGAAGAGAGTAACCGATCGGACCGAATAAAAAATGTTTTGGAAGTTACTGTAGCAAAAGGCTTTCCGGAATTAAGAAATACTAACCTGGCTCCATGTGTTTCCGAACCATTTCCGATAAAGCGGTTACCTTCAAGCATGAACCCGCCTTCATAGTTGATATTCTCGAATATCTTATCTAAAAAAAGTTTTTTATCGAATGAATCGAACTTAGGAAATACAGCACGATCGGGCGTTACATTTGTGGCCTGAACCATCTCTTCAAACCGACCTTCAAGCGGTGCCTTAAAATATTTCTTATCGATCAATTTAACTGAATCGGCTTTATACGTAGAAAACCTCAAATTCAGCCTATAATTATTCAAGATTGTATAAACCTCGTTATGTGTAAATCCGGCGCGATCCCAATATACTGTTCCGCCTTTTCCTTTCCAGTGATCAAAAGAAGGATAATATCTCCCGGAGGTCTGTAAAATCTCAGTGCTATCGCGATTGCCCTTACAAACCAGATCAACTGATTTAAAGACTGCATATGGAACGCTATCGGCTTCGAAAATAAAAGATCCTTTACGAACGGTCCATTGCGTATTGACCGATTTATAAATGATGTTAGTAGTAAATAACCGGGCAGTAGCATCAATAACCTGCATCAATTGTCGCGACTTCTTATCATTCGCAATCAATTGCAATCCATTCAACCAATTAGTAATACTACTTTGCGGTTGATTACTCTTAAGAAAGACATCAAGGGTATTAAAAAGAGAGGTGAAATTTGGAGTAGGGCGCATGCGCATCTGCAACATGTAATTGGCAATCTTATATATTTGTTGACGATTTACCGGGCGTAACCGTTTGTCGGTTAGAACTGTTTGAATAAACAACTCAAACTTTTGCAGCCCCTCTTTCTCAAACGAAGAGGAGCTATATTGAACCAGTTCGGCTGTAAACTTCACCGAATCGGGAGTAAAATTCTTTACGATTTGTGCTTTAACACCCAAAGAGAAAAGCACAAACAAAACAGATAAAAATTGTGCAGTAAAATGTAACAAACGCTTCATCATAGCAACAATTTTCAAGAAGTTTGATTTAACGTGTAAAGACCGCAGCAACCCAATTGTTGTGCGAAAGATGCTTTACATAACGCATTCCAAGACGAGCTGCTTCAGCAGTTATTGCAGGCAAATCGGCTTCGTAAAAACCACTCATAAATAACTTGCTATTCTCTTCGAGTGCATCACGGTAACAATGCATATCGTTTAGAAGGATATTCCGATTAATATTAGCAAGGATAAGTTGATACGTTTTTCCTTTAATCGTCTCAGCATTACCTAACAAAACATTTTCAACAGGCACGTTATTACGTTGAAGGTTTTCTACAGCATTTTCGTAAGCCCACTGATCGTTATCAATAGCCGTAACCTCTTTTGCCCCCTTCATCCAGGCTAGAATTGCCAGAACACCGGTTCCACTTCCCATATCTAACATGGTCAATCCCTTCACATCCTCATCCAGTAGTAGTTCTATCATCTGAGAAGTGGTTTCATGATGAGCGGTACCAAACGACATCTTTGGTTCAATGACAATATCGAATTCGGCAGTAATGTCCTTTTCATGAAAAGGAGCCCTAACCATGCAACGATTTGCAATCAGAACACACGGATAGTTACTCTCCCATTCTGCATTCCAGTTTGTCTCAGCAATGAGCGTAATTTTATGAGGGATCGTTTTAAAGAGATCTTCAGAGAAGATATTCTTGACAGCCTGTTCATCAAACAGACTCTTCTGGATATAGCCAAGTAGCCCCTCTTCGCTCTCTACAAAACTCTCACAACCGATCTCATCCAGACGTGCCATGAGAAGTTCCTGCATCCCTTCATCAGGAGGAAGGGTGCAGGAAATTTCGATATATTCCATTATCGGAAATTAGAAACTTTTAATAATCGTAACAAAATCAGCAGCTACCAAAGAGGCACCACCAATCAATCCACCATCGATATCAGGGTTGGCAAAAAGTTCTTTTGCATTTTTTGCATTACAGCTTCCACCATAAAGAATAGAAGTCTCTTCAGCAACAGCAATACCATATTTTGCAGCAATAACGCCACGGATAAATTCATGCATTTCTTGAGCCTGTTGAGGTGATGCAGTTACACCTGTACCGATAGCCCAGATAGGTTCGTAAGCAATAACCACTTCAGAAAACTGCTCTTCAGTTAATGTAAAAAGTGCATTTTCGATCTGACTCTTCACTACATCGAAATGAACCCCAGCTTCGCGTTGTGCAAGTGCTTCGCCACAACAAAAGATCGGTTTAATTACATTTTCTAATGCTGTTTTAACTTTAGCTGCAAGAATTTCATCAGTCTCATTAAAATACTGACGACGTTCTGAATGGCCTAAGATACAATATTGCACATCCATCGACTGCAACATAGTTGCCGAGATCTCTCCTGTGTAAGCACCCGAAGTGAACTGACTCATATTCTGAGCGCCAATACTAATCGAAGTTTCGCGAGCCAGATCAACAGCCATTTCTAAATAAACTGAAGGAGGGCAGATAACAACATTTGCAAGACGGCTATCCAATCCATCTAATTCTTCAAGAATATCACAAATAAGTGCTTCTGCTTGTTCAAAACTCTTATTCATCTTCCAGTTACCGGCAACAATCTTTTTTCTCATAATAGAAATTGTTAAACGTTATTAATTGTGTGTAATTTGTCCTTAATTATACCGTACCCGTGGGTCGAGCAATCCATAAACAACATCTGCAAAGATATTGATGATTACTAACATAACCGACACGGTTAATACGGCTCCCATTACAACGGGAAAGTCATACTTCTCGAGAGCATCAACAATGACTACCCCCATTCCTTTCCAGTCAAAAACATATTCAACAAACACTGCTCCTGCCATTAAACTGGCAAACCAACCGGTTACAGCTGTAACCACAGGATTCAATGCATTTTTCAAGGCATGCCTTGTAACAATAGTAATCTTACTCAATCCTTTTGCCTTTGCAGTACGAATGAAATCTTGCGACATCACTTCGAGCAAAGAGTTCCTTGTTAACTCGGCAACGATACCCAATGGTCTAATACCCAATGTAAAAGCAGGCAAAATCAAGTTTTTCAAATCAAGATACTCGCCCCGGCCAAGGTCATCAACCGAATAAAGACTACCGAACATACTTAATCCTGTATAATCAGCCAAAAGGAAAGCAAATATCCAGGCAAAAAGTATGGCAGCAAAGAAAGAAGGTAGCGACATTCCCAATACAGAAAAGAACAATGAGAGATGATCAAACAATGTTCCTTTTTTCATTGCAGCAAAGATACCAATCACAACACCTAAAATCATAGCAAAAACGATAGAAACTAATGCTAATAAAAAAGTATTAGGCAATGCTTCCGAAATTATTTGCGTAACCTTACGTTTGCTCTGATATGATCTACGAAGATATGGTTTTTTGAGAACCAGAACACCATTTCCTGATTTTATCAATGAAACCGGGTGCCCGTATTTCAAGGAATCAAGATACCAATAACTCTCTTTATCAAACTTATTATGCCATGATAATGGAGATAAATCGTTCAAAAAATTAAGGTATTGTGTCATTAAAGGCTTATCACGACCCAGATCTTTATTGATAGCCTCAACGGTAGCTATATCAGCTCTTTGCCCCAACATCATTCGGGCGGGATCACCCGGAAGTACATTAAAGAGTACAAACACCAGCGTGATCACTCCAAAGAGCACCAATAAACCATATAAAATCCGTTTAACGATAAAGCTATACATCAGTCCGAAAGAGAATATTTAATGTTTAACGGGCTGTTGCTGAAGAAGCGTGTTAAGTAATTCAATAGTTGGCAATTTATATGCAGACCATTTTCTTAAAATGACACCATTTTTAATCAAAACCAAGCCCGGATTTGCACGTACCAACATTTTTAGCTGGACATCATCAGCATTGTAAAAATCGAAACTCATAGGAACCGGCGTGGAAACAAAATTATTGGTACGCCCCAGAGAGGCGGTTAACATAGCAGTATTGATTTTAGCGGCAACTACTTTATTTCCAAAGACAATAGTTTTTGCCAAAGCCTTGACATTCGTTTTATCCAGATTATAGCTTACAATCAATAATGTACCTTTTTCATTACCTAAAACCTCACGCGTAACATCACTTCCAACCACATTCTGAATATAGAGAGGAACATCCGTTGTAGGTTTTTCAACACGTTGACTTACAAAGTCCCATTGCGACATCCACACAGCATCCTTCCATGGAAAATTTGGAGAGATATACTCTTTAACTTCACCCGTTTTTTTGTTTTTGTACTTTAAAAATACCTTAGGAGTAGGTGCTACTTCTGAAATAAGTCGACTACCTGTTTTGAAAGGAAGAAAATCAATGACAGGCAACATAGCGTATGAATAAACACAGAAAGCAGCAAAGACGGTAATTAGAATGGCTGTAACCCGAACTTCATTTTTAGGAAGAAAACATGGAACTGATCGTCGTCTCCTAAAAAAGATGATTCCGGTTAATCCCATTAGAACAAGATTCTTATAAAATGTTTGCCAATTGGTTAATTTTAAAGCATCGCCAAAACATCCACATTCAGCTACTCCATTTGTTAAAGCATCAACAAGGGTAACACCCGTAAAAAATGTCATAATACCCAATAATACCCAAGAGGTTATCTTCATTCTGACACTAAAAAGCAGCGCCAACCCAATGGCAAACTCTACCACACAAAGTAGAATAGCAAAGAACAAAGCTGCAGGTAGCAGAAAGTTGAGATGCCATACGTGAAAATAATCTTCAAAACGATAAGATGTTCCAAGAGGGTCTACCCCTTTAACGAATGCTGAAAAAATGAAAACAAGGCCTGTTATGACCCTACAGATATTGGCAATTTTTCTCATTGTATGGTTAGATTTTTTTGTTCTTCAAGCAGAATTAATGCAAAAATGGCATAATTGATCATGTCGAAATAGTTGGCATCAATACCTTCAGAGATAATTGTTTTACCTTCATTATCTTCTATCTGCTTCACTCTGAGTAGTTTCATCAAAATAATATCAGTAATAGAAGCTATCCGCATATTACGCCATGCCTCACCATAATCGTGGTTCTTACATTCCATCAGGCTTTTCGCCTCATTCAGATATTTTGTGTAAAGCGTTTCTACCTCATCAGCAGGCATAGAGCTATTTGTTGAAGTCCCCAGTTGAAGTTGAACCAGAGCCATTACCGAGTAGTTGATAATTCCGATGAATTCGGCACGGATATCTTCGTCAACTTTTTGAGAACCCAGCTCTTGAATACTTCGAATCCGGTTAGCTTTAATGTATATCTGATCGGTTAATGATGCAGGCCGTAGTATGCGCCAGGCAGTACCATAGTCTAACATCTTTTTCATAAAAATTTCCTTGCAGGCGGCTGTTACAGCATCGAATTGTTTAGAAGTATTCGCAATCATTGATTTTATTAATTTAGCAATCTGAATTTCAGCCCTGAATTGGGCTGAAAAAATTTACAGAAATGATGAGTAAAGATAGTACAAAAACCACCACTCCAACACTCAAATGTGGGAACAAAGATATCAATTTAAGCCATAAAGTGGTAATGGCTATATTGAATATTACACCCGATTCGTTTTATGACGGAGGTAGAAACATGACCGAGTCGAGTTGGTTAATGAAGGTGGAAGTTGCACTAAATGAAGGAGCTGAGATCATCGATATTGGTGCAATTTCAACTCGTCCGGGAGCCTTTGAGGTTGATGAAAAAGAAGAACTAACCCGGTTAATTCCTGCTATAAAAAGTATTGTAAAAAGATTTCCATCGTGTATAATTTCTGTTGACACTTATAGATCTTCTGTAGCTGAAGCTGTCATTTCGGAGGGGGCGTTGATGATTAATGATATTTCGGGAGGCACTTTTGATCCAATGATTTTTAATGTAGTTGCCAAAGAGAATATTCCTTACATCGCAATGCATATATTAGGTACTCCACGGAATATGCAGGTAAATCCAACATACCGCGATGTTACCAAAGAGGTGATAGGATTTTTAGAACAGCAGACCTCCGAAGCGCTGAAAGCCGGCGTAGAACAAATAATTTGGGATCCTGGATTTGGATTTGGGAAAACAATTGAACATAACTACACATTGATGAATAATCTTTTGTCATTCAAAAATTCAGGATATCCCCTATTGGTTGGCATTTCACGAAAATCAATGATCTATAAACTATTAAATACAAATCCCGCTGAAGCATTAAACGGAACTACAATTTTGAATACCATTGCATTACTAAATGGGGCAGATATTTTACGAGTACATGATGTAAAAGAAGCAGTAGAAGCAGTGAAGATTGTTTCGGAACTAAAAAAGACAACATAAACTATTAAAAAAAGACGTTAGGTCAATTTATTGTTTGTCCCGACTGGTCTTCTTCCCGAATAAGAACATAAATCATTTCAAAATCAGTCCTATAATGAATCCCAAAGGCAGGAAATCTAGGCCTTTACAGTATGGGATCTGTACCCGTTATGTACCCCTAGGGGGTACATAACGGGTACAGATCCCATACTGAACGGGTAGAGAACGGGTACAGATCCCCCTTGTTTTATGAGTTTTATGAGCCTATTAGAATATTTATATTTTCAGTTAAAAAGAGAAGAATCAGTGGATGAGATTGGGATATTTATTGTCCTAGTTGAGGAAATTATATAGCGCTCTATTATATCCGATATATTTGGATAAATCTGGTCACAGATATTTACACTTAAAAAGAAGATTTCTCCCGAATGGTCAAAATGACTATTTTGATTAAAATGGGGAACGGGCTATACTAAACTTTACTAATAGATCTACTTTCACCGTATAAAAAAAGACAACGAAACATGATAAAATACGGCAAAACTCTAAATGGTAGGTTATTTCTACCAACTATTTTTCATCTTTGCTAAATCGTTTTATAAGATTACTGATGTTATGTTTTGAAATAAAGAAATGACAGCTACAGAAATCTATTAGTGCCTCATTAAAAAATTGTTATCTACTCAAATTTAATTTGACAACAAATCGTAAACACTTGTAAAAATATAAATTTTCATTATAAGTAACAATTGATTTATGTAATAATATCTTGATAAAATTATCTATTTTTAAAATTAAAAATTTACTATTAAATTTTTAATTTACTTTTGAACCTTTATAATCCTAATTTGAATGACATTATTTTTATACAACTTCTGGGATAAAATTAAAGAGGGTGACGAGAAGTCATTTGAACGCCTTTTTAAAGAGCTTTTCGCCGAGTTGTGTAATTACGCTATTCAGTATACCGCTGATAGATTCCTTGCCGAGGAAATTGTACAAGATATTTTCATAAAGATCTGGCAGAATCGCGAAGATATTACACCAACAAAATCAGTAAAAGCATACATTTTCCAGGCAGTTCATAATTCCTGCATAAATAGTATCATACAGAAAAAAAACAAAAAAACTATCCACAATATTTTTTTATCAGGTGAGTCTTGGGAAGTAATTCAGGAATCGACTCAGATTAATCCGTTTTTGCTTGAAAAATTAGAAGCGCGAGACACCGAACAAATTATCAAACAGATTATTGAAACACTTCCTGCCGGATGTAGTGAAATATTTAAGCTAAGCCGGTTTGAGAACAAGTCAAATCAGGAAATCGCAGAACAGTTAAATATTTCGATTAGTACAATTAGAACACAGATATATAGAGCTTTAGAAAAAATAAGCGAAGGCTTATTAAAAAATGATTAATTTTCTTTCACCATTTTGTAACAAATTACAATAAAAATCTTGTCTTATAATTAAGAAGATAATTATGCTAAATCCCAATTCTATAACCGATGAAATTAAAGCGTTTATTACCTGTTATTTAACAGGCGATATTAATCGTGTACAACTCGAAGAACTAAACCGTTGGATCAATGAATGTGAAGAGAATAAAGAATTATTCAATACATTCAAATCGACATGGATACTGTCTGGGATGACGAACAAGAAAGATCAATTCTTTGAAAATCAATCGTGGGAAAATCTTCAAAAGAAATTAGATTTTGAAATGGATGCTCCGGAACAGGAGTCTAATCTTAAAAAGATTACACTTTTCAAAAAGCTTCAGACTGCTGCTATTTGGCTTCTATTCTTCGGATTTGGAAGTCTTATCACCTATCTTGTAACCTCAAACAAATTAGCACAAAATTTCAAAACTGAAATCACAGTCCCTTTCGGTACAAAAACAACTGCAAAATTGCCTGATGGTTCTACAGTATACCTAAATGCAGGAAGTACAATCATCTATAATCAGGATTTTAATAAAACTAAACGTTTGGTCTATCTTTCAGGCGAAGCCTATTTTAAAGTTGCGACGAATAAATCAAAACCATTTGAAGTAATTACATCCTATTTAACAGTTAGAGCCACAGGAACGAAATTCAACGTCAAAGCCTACCCAAATGAAAGTTCAATTACGGCTACACTAGTAGAAGGAAAAATTGATATCAGGAAAACCACTGATCAAAACAACACGAATAGAGTTGAGCTAAAACCAAAACAATGTTTTGTATATTTTAAAACAGATAAACAAACAAAACCTTCGACCCCTAATATCGCATACTCAAAACCGGCACAAGAAACAACGGAAGAGATAGAACTCAACAATTACAAAGTGTACGACAATGTTAAAACAGAATTATTTACTTCGTGGAGCGAAGAGAACTGGGTAATTGAGAGTGAAACATTAAGAACATTTGCACCAAAAATTGAACGAAGATTTAATATGATCATTCGCTTTAGGGATGAAGAGATTAAAGATTACAAATTCTCAGCAACCATCCAAAAAGAGACGATTGAACAAATTCTGCAAGCTTTAAAAATAGCAACACCTATGATCAACTTTAAGATAGTAAAGGATACTATTAATCTTGAGTTGGATCGGAAAATAAAACAGAAATATGAAACGAAATAACTTTACTCATGAAAGGAGG
This sequence comes from Bacteroidota bacterium, assembly GCA_013390605.1. GTDB lineage: Bacteria > Bacteroidota > Bacteroidia > Bacteroidales > Cfx3-03 > Cfx3-03. The sequence goes on from JACAUB010000001.1 coordinate 2,877,135, forward strand.
GAAACAGAAAAATAAAACACATCTACACTAGTCGAAAAAAAATAGGAGCAGGTTAGAACTACTCCTATCAAATTAAGTTCCGTCAAAAAACCTAATTATTCATTTTAATTCACAAATGTATGAAGAAAATACATTATTGGGAGAAATATGTTCAAATTTTTCTCCAAAAACACCAAATCTTAATTATTATGAAGCTAACAGTTATATTCATCTGTTTGTTTTCGCTATCTGTTCAGGCAACAGGTTATTCCCAATCTGCAAAAGTCAACCTCAATTTAAAAGAAATTTCGCTGAAAGAGGTTTTCAAGATGATTGAGAAACAAACACCATGCAGGTTCTTCTATAATGATCAATTTGTAGACCTCGACTCAAAAGTTTCATTTAAAGCTAATGACATTACTGTTGATGAGGCGCTTAATATCATTTTAAAAGACGCCAACGTAACACATAAAGTGCTTGAAAACAATCTGGTCGTAATTGCACCTATTGATAATCAGGCAAAGAATACCGTAAGTGGTACAGTAACGGATTCACAAACAGGAGAATCTCTTCCTGGTGTGAGTATATTTATCAAGGGAACCACAAAAGGTACGGTGACAGACAAACAAGGGAAATTTAGTTTGACATCTACAAATCCGAATGCTACACTTGTATTCTCATTCATCGGATATGACAAACAAGAAGTAAATTTAAACGGAAATCAAAATATCACTGTAGCACTTGTTGCTAATGTGAAGAATTTAGATGAAGTAGTTGTAATTGGTTATGGTACAACTAAAAAGAGTGATCTTACTGGTTCTGTTGGATCCGTACAAGGAACTGCTTTAGCAAAACGTCAAACCACACAATTATCATCAGCACTTCAAGGAGCCATTTCAGGGGTAATGGTAACACAAAACAATAGTGCTCCCGGAGCCACTGCATCTATTCGTATCAGAGGGATAACCACGATTGGAACAAGTGATCCGTTGGTAATAATCGATGGAGTTCCAGGTGGGAGTATTGACGATATTAATCCAAAAGACGTTGAGTCGATGTCAGTTCTAAAAGATGCAGCAGCTGCATCAATTTATGGATCGAGAGCTGCATCAGGAGTTATTTTGGTTACGACAAAACGCGGGAAAATGGGTTTTTCAAACATTACGTATAATTTTGAATACGGAATAGAGAAACCTACATCAATGCCAACATATACAGGCGCTGTTAAATATATGCAATATGCCAATGAACAAAAATGGAATGACAATGGGAATGTGGGTACTACCTATCCTGTATTTACACAAGATTATATTGCTAATTATGCAGCTAATCATGCAGCCAATCCTGATTTGTATCCTGATACAGATTGGAGCTCTTTGATACTCAAAAAAAGCTCAATGCGCCAAACACACTCTCTCACTATAAGTTCAGGAACAAAGAATCTACAAACCAATGCATCCTTCACATTAGATAATGTAGGAGCACTTTATGATTTAAGAAGCTACAAACGTATCAATGCTCGTGTAAATAACGACATTATGATCAATAAGTACTTGTCGGCAACCATTGATTTAAACGTCAAACGTGTTGAATCAGGAGCACCTGCAACTGGTGATCCCACATTTAATGCAAGACAAGCAGCACCTATTTATGCAGCAATGTGGACAGATGGGTTAGTTGGAGCAGGGAAAGTTGGAGCCAATCCTTATGGATTATTAGAATATGGTGGCACAAGCAATACCTGGAATAATCAACTTTCGGGAAAGATCTCATTGGATTTCAAGCCTATAGCCGGACTTAAACTTTCAGCTGTTTTTTCACCAACATTTAATTATGACAAAAACAAGTCGTTTTCAAAGGCTATTCCCTATACAAACTACAATGACCCTAATACATATGTTGGATTCATTCAGGGAGCTGTTACAACTTCATTATCAGAATCAAGAAATGATGGCTATTTCCACACAACCCAATTCCTTGGAAACTATGAAAAGAGTATAGGAAAACATAATTTGAATATTATGGCAGGTTATGAAAACTACTATTCAACTTATGAAAGTTTAGGTGCTTCACGTGATGCATATGAGTTAACCAATTATCCATATCTGGATTTGGGGCCACTCACTTTAAGAAATAATAGTGGTTCTGCAACAGAAAATGCATATAGGTCTTACTTTGGACGTGTTATGTATAACTTCTCTAATAAGTACTATATTCAAGCCAACATTAGAGAGGATGGTTCTTCACGTTTTGACCCAAAATATCGTTGGGGAACTTTCCCTTCAGTGTCTACAGGCTGGGTTATTTCAAGTGAAAATTTCATGAAAAAACTTCCAGTAATCTCTTATCTTAAGCTAAGAGCTTCATGGGGAGCACTTGGAAATGAAAGAATTGGTAATTACCCATATCAATCAACGATCGCTTTTGGTAATACTTTACTTTATCAAGGCACAACACCAGTATCTGTAACTACTGCTGCTCAAACTACCTATGCAATTCCTAACATCTCTTGGGAAAAAACAGAGACTACCGACTTTGGAGTAGATTTGAATATGTTGAAAAACAGACTACGCTTAACCGGTGACTATTATCTGAAAACGACCAAAGATATGTTGTTGGCACTACAAATTCCGCCATCACTAGGTTTTGATAATCCTAACCAAAATACCGGTAAGATGAATACAAAAGGTTGGGAAGTTGAACTTTCATGGAGCGATAAAATCGGAGAAATAGGATACTCAGCTTCAGTAAATGTATCTGATTTTAAATCAAAAATGGGAGACCTGGGTGGTACTGAATTTATTGGTGACCAGATTAAAGTTAAGGGAAGTGAATATAATGAGTGGTATGGTTTCGTTTCAGAAGGGCTCTTTCAGAATGCAGCAGATGTAGCAGCTTCACCAAAATTATATGCAAACTCTAAACCAGGTGATATTAAATATAAGGATATCAGCGGTCCAAACGGAGTTCCGGATGGTATTATATCAGCTCAATACGACCGTGTTCGTTTAGGAGGTTCATTACCAAGATACATGTATGGAGGAAACCTGCAATTTGACTATAAAGGATTTGACCTAGGCATTGTTTTTCAAGGGGTAGGGAAACAAAATGCTAGAATCACTCCCAACATGGTAAGACCACTTCAAGTTGCATGGACAAGTGTTCCTACTGCTATTGAAGGTAAATTCTGGAGTGTTAATAATACTGAAGCACAAAATCTGGCAGCCAGATTCCCCAGATTATCAGAAAATGGAGCGAATGGTAACAATTATGTAATGTCTGATTTTTGGTTATTTAATGGATCCTATTTCCGATTAAAGAATGTTTCGTTAGGATATACCATTCCTTCTACTTTAACCAATAAAATAAAATTACAAAGTGTTAGATTTTACACTACAGTATCCGATTTATTCTCTTATAATCATTATCTTAAGGGTTGGGATCCTGAAGTTGCTGATTCGAGCTATCCTATTACCATGTCATTCATCTTTGGTGTATCTGTTAAATTTTAAAAGCTAAAACTATGAAATACATTATAGCATTTCTCTTTTTAAGCCTGTTCTTTGGCACAGCCTGTACAGACTTAAACATAAATCCATTATCTCAAGGTTCTAGTGCAAGCTGGTACTCAAATGAAACAGAGTTTACGATGGCATTAAACGATTGTTATCGGGAGGTCTTTTGGCCCAAAGATGATGATTTATGGACCGACGATGTTATCTACCGTGCTAATTTAAATGAGATAACCGGAAATACAATGACCGGACAATCAGGAACGGTTACAACAATGTGGTTAAATTCATATAAATCAATTTCAAGATGTAATACTATTATTGCCAGTATTCCAAAAGCAACCGGTAAAATATCAACTGCAAAGCTCGATCAATATGCAGCTGAGGCACGTTTCTGCCGTGCATGCCGTTATTCAGATTTGATCAGACACTTTGGAGATGTAATCTATACAACCAGAGTTCTTCCGCTTGATTCAGCATTCATGGTTAGTAAAACACCAAAAGCTGATATCTTAAAAGGGATCTATGCTGATTTAGATTTTGCAGCAAGTAAATTACCTGCCTCCTATTCTGCTTCTACTGTAAAAAGGGCAACTAAAGGTGCTGCATTGGCATATAAAGCAAGAATTGCACTTTGTATGGGTGATTATACGACTGCACGCGATGCTGCAAAAGCCTGTATGGATCTAGGAGTATATACATTATATCCCGATTTTGGTAAGTTATTTCTACCGACGACAAAAAATGCTGTTGAAACAATCTTTATGACTCCCAGATCTGTTGCATTAAATGTTATTCTTGATGTTGCTTTTATTCAGAATACGACAACCAGAACAGCTCCCAATGGTTGGTGTGCCTATAATCCATCATGGGATTTCTTTTGTTCATTTCTCTGCACGGATGGCAAAACCATTGATAAATCGCCTTTGTATAACCCCAGGCTTCCATTCAAAAATCGTGATCCACGCTGTACAAAGACAATTGTCGAGTTTGGAACAGCTCATTTAGGTTTTATCTATCAGCCACACCCTGATAGTACAAAAGTTTTAAATGTAAATACAGGAAAGTATGTAACCAATATGGATACCCGTTCATATACACAATATGCTTCTTACAATGGATTAGCGTGTAAAAAAGGAGTTGATATTGATTGGATTGACGATTTAAAATCCGATCCAGATAGAATATTAATGCGCTATGCTGATGTTCTACTAATGTATGCTGAAGCAAAAATAGAATTAAATGAAATTGATCAGACCGTTAGAGATGCAATGAATATGGTTCGCGCAAGAGCTTATGGCGTAGATAAATCAGCTATTTCTTCTTATCCTGCTATTACTGAAACAGATCAGGCAAGTCTGAGAAGAATACTCCGTTTAGAACGTCGAATGGAGTTTTATAATGAAGGCTTACGTTATCAGGACATTATTCGTTGGAAAATTGCTGAAATTGTCCTCAATAAAACAAGCTATGGCATGTTGGATCCAGCTGATCAAAGAGCTAAAATTATCAGTAAGGGACTATGGTTCTTCCCTGGAATCCCTAATTTTGATAATCAAGACATTCCTGATTTCACAGCATGGTATACTGCTGGTTTAACAAAATTATTAACGCCTAAAACGTTTGACAAAAATAGGCAGTATCTATGGCCATTACCTACAACAGAACTATTAGGTAATAAGAATTTAGCACAGAACCCTGGTTATTAAATCAGGAAAGCATTAATCATAATGATTGATTGTGTTCAACAAATACAGAAGGCGCAAGTGAATCCATTTGCGCTTTCTGTTCTAATAAGCACTAAAGAATCATGCATAAAAGATTATTTAAAATATTTAATAGGCACGAAATGAAATTTTTATCCTTATTTATTCTGGCTGTAGTCTTTGTTTTTTCAAATAGTTTCGCTCAGAAGAAATTAAATACGAAGTTAAACTTCAGTGGCATTTATCCCAACCTTGCTTACTATAATAATGAGGGAGAATGTGGCACTGGAGCAGTTGTCCCTTGGGCAAATAGATTATGGGTGATCACTTATGGTCCACATCTTCCTTTTGGCTCATCTGACAAGCTATATGAAATTACACCTGATTTACAACAAATTATTCATCCGGAAAGTATTGGAGGAACACCTGCCAACCGACTGATTCATAAAGAGAGCAATCAACTATTTATAGGTCCATATGCAATTGATGCAAACCGGAATGTAAGAGTTATTCCCTGGCAAGAAGCACCGGGTCGTTATACAGGAGCAGCACGTCATCTCACAAACCCTGCAGATAAAATATACATTGCAACTATGGAAGAGGGGTTCTACGAAGTTGATGTAAACACACTCAAGACAAAAATACTTTATGAAGATATCAATGTTACCAAAAAGAAATCAAACGATAACGATAGAAACCAGAAAGGAACCTTACTTCCTGGGGCCCATGGTAAAGGTTTCTATTCAGGACAAGGTGTTTGCGTTTACGCTAATAACGGAGAGCCCTCTAATGAGGCATTAACGAAATTTGATATTAAATCTGGAGTTCTTGCTGAGTGGGATGGAAAAGATTGGAAAGTTATTAGAAGGAATCAATTTACCGAAATCAGTGGTCCCGGTGGAATTTATGGAAATCCACATCCTGAAACAGATCCAATCTGGACAAATGGATGGGATCATAAATCATTATTGATCGGTGTTCGCGATTCAGGTAAATGGTCGTTCTACCGGTTACCCAAAGCAAGCCACAGCTATGACGGGGCTCATGGTTGGAATACCGAATGGCCACGCATCCGGGATATTGGAACTACTGAAAAACCAGATTATATGATGACGATGCATGGAATGTTCTGGCATTTTCCCAGCACATTCTGTTCAACCAACTCGGCAGGAATCAGACCAGGATCAGCTTATCTAAAAGTTATTGGAGATTTTACCAGATGGGACGGTAAATTGGTTTTCGGTTGCGATGATGCTGCTAAATCTGAATTTCTTAATAAACGCAAAGTAAAAGGGGCTATTTCGGGACCAGGACAATCCAATTCAAATCTTTGGTTTACCTCGCTTGAAACACCTTTCCAGTTAGGTCCTAACACTTCAGAAGGAGCTGTATGGTTAAATGAAGCTGTAACAAAAGCAAATCCTTCAGAGCCATTTCTTTTTGCAGGATGGCCTAAACGTATAGCTTGGATTAAAAATGATGGCACTGAAACTGTTAATTTTTCTTTTGAAGTTGATAAAAAAGGAACCAATGTATGGCAACCACTACGTTCAGTTTCAGTGGAAGCTGGAAAAAGTATTGCTGTAGAATTTTCCTCAAAAGAAACCGGAGAGTGGATTAGAACAATTACAGATAAAAACACTATGGCCACTGTACATTTCTTCTATACGGCAAACGATACCAGATCAACTATTCCAAATAGCATTTTTAAAGGATTAGCAAATGTTTCTGATACAGAATGTTTAGGTGGTTTAATTTATTCACTGGGCGACAATCGTAGGGCTCTAGGAATATCAACCCAAACCGGATATTATGAAATGGACGATAAAATGAATCTGGTAGCTCAAAATGACACTGCCACACAACACTTTATCGACAAGGCTATGCAGATTCCGAAAAAGGTTATTACTATTGAGGAATCGTCAATATTGATTGTTGATGATCGCGGTCGTCGTTGGCGTTTACCATTAGGCGATAAAAAATACACCCAATTAACTAATAATGCAGAGCTGAGAATTTGTCGCGAAGTATCAACAGAACGCGACCTATTCAACTGTATGGGTACTTTCTATGAACTTCCCGCTGAGAATGCAGATGGGTTTGCAAAAATTCGTCCAATAGCATCTCATAACTATCGTTTGAATGATTATGGTTGCTATAGAGGTATGTTGATTATGACAGGAATAAATCCATCAGAAGCTAAAGATAATACCCATATCATTTTGGCAAATGATGGAAAAGCAGCAGTATGGGCAGGTGTTATCGATGACTTATGGAAAATGGGAAAACCAACAGGACAAGGTGGCCCATGGAAAAACACATCGGTACAAGCAAATGAAGCATCCGATCCATATTTAATTGGTTTTTATGATAAACGCTCTTTAACACTATCTCACCAATCAAAGAACGCAGTTACTTTTCAAATTGAGGTAGAACCTATTGGTCATGGACCATGGATGGTATACAAAGAAATTACTGTAGCACCTGGGAAATCCTTTAGTTACACTTTCCCTGATAATTTCCAGTCGCGTTGGATCCGATTCAAGACTAACAAATCAACTACAGCATCAGCATGGTTGGATTATAAATAATTCTTTAAAAGTAATCCTATCCCTCAAAAAGAGATAGGATTACTTTTTTAAGGGTCTCAAAACATTAATTCAACTTTTTTTGAGTTATCCTTTTACAAGGTCTTTTATATCACTTACTTTTCAAAAAGTTGCTAAGTATTAATGAATGTTTAAGGCTTTAAAATAAGGGAGATTAATATGGATAATGCTTTCTCTTAATCCTTTTTAACTTTCAAAAAAAAACATTTTAAAATATGCGATTCCTATTTTTAGTAATCTTTACGTTTGTTATTGCCCAATATTCAAATGTACAAGGGCAGACTTCAAATAGTCTCTGGTATGAAAAGCCTGCCGAGAAATGGCTCGAAGCACTCCCAATCGGAAACGGTAGCATCGGAGCTATGATTTTTGGAGGTGTAGATAAAGAACGAATTCAATTTAACGAACAGAGCTTGTGTACCGGAGACCAGGAAAAGATGGGAAACTATCAACCCTTTGGTGATATATATATTGATTTCGCATCTCATAAGGCTTCAGGGTATCGGCGTGAGCTAAATATTAATGAAGCCATTCACAAAACAACATTCGAAGCAAATGGTGTTCATTTTAAAAGAGAGTATTTTGCTAGCTATCCTGATAAGGTAATAGTTTTTTTCATCTCAGCGGATAAGAAAAACCAGATCTCAGGAAAAGTTAAATTAGCAGATGCTCATCATGCTTTAATTACTACTACTGCCCAAAAGCTAATTGCTACAGGTAGACTTACTGAGAACCAAATGGATTATGAATCTCAGATACAAGTCATCAACAACGGAGGAATAGTAACAACTGACACATCTGGAATTACAGTAACGAATGCCAATACGGTAACTATTTTACTTTCAGCCGGAACTTCATTTATAAATGACTTCAGGAAAGATTTCAAGGGAGATCATCCCCACCAACGATTAGAAAAAATATTGTCTGCTGCTTCAAAAAAAACCTATGAACAACTTCTTAAAAACCATGAATCAGATTACCATGCTTTGTTTAACCGTGTTCAACTCAATCTGGGGAATACCCCTAATGAATCTACTCTTGACCGATTAAAGGCATACAAAAAAGGCGCGAAAGATCCGGCACTTGAAGCTTTACTTTTTCAATATGGTCGATATCTATTAATCAGCTCATCCCGTCCCGGTGGTTTGCCTGCAAATTTACAAGGGATTTGGAATGATGAATTCAAACCTGCCTGGTATTCTCAGTATACTACCAATATAAATATTGAAATGAACTATTGGTTGGCCGAACCAACAGGACTTACAGAATGTACAGCTCCTCTTTTCGATTGGGTTGAGAATTTAGCAGATGTTCAGAAAAAATCATCTGATCCGAAACTTATAACAAAAAAAGGATGGATTGCATACAGCACCAATAATATTATGGGCGGAAATTCCAAATGGGGAATTCACCGTCCTGGCAGTGCTTGGCTCAGTCAACACTTTTGGGAACACTATGCTTTTACAGGTGACACCAATTTCTTAAAAAACAGGGCTTATCCGATGTTAAAAGACGTGGTTGAATACTGGGAAGAACACTTAATAGAACGCCCCGATGGTAAATTAATTACCCCGGATGGATGGTCTCCGGAACATGCTCCGGGAATGATTGAAGGGGACCGGACTCCCTATCCAGGTGTTTCATACGACCAACAAATTGTTTACGATCTCTTTTCTAACTATATTGAAGCTTCTAAAGCTTTAAATATCGATACAGATTATAGAACTAAGATTACAGAAATGCGAAACAAGTTGTTAGGTCCACAAATTGGCAAATGGGGACAATTACAAGAATGGATGGAAGATGTAGATAATCCACAAGATCACCATCGTCACAACTCGCATATGTTTGCAGTTCATCCCGGCCGACAAATTAGCCCAATCTCAACGCCCGAATATGCAAAAGCAGCTCTTGTTTCGCTCAATGCTAGAGGCGATGAAGGTGGAGGATGGAGTAGTGCATGGAAAATCAACATATACGCCCGACTTTTAGAACCTAAAAAAGCTTATAAATTCATCCATCAACTTATCAATAGAAACATTTTATTGAACCTTTTCGATACATACCCTCCATTTCAGATGGATGGAAACTTTGGTTTTACGGCAGGAGTAACAGAGATGCTTTTACAAAGTCACCTAAAAAATGGCGATACAAATATCATTCAGCTATTACCTGCTTTACCCACTGCATGGCTAAATGGAAGCATCACCGGTTTAAAAACAAGAGGGGGAATTACAACCAACATTTACTGGAAAAATGGCAAGCTAATCAAAGCAGAATTTAAATCGAATAAAGATGATATTTTTGAGATATTGTATGATACTACGAAGGAAAAAATCAATATTCAAGCAAATAAAAAATACAAGTTTTATCCTAAATACAGTAAATGAATTCGGCATATAGAAATATAAAAAGGATAGCAATTCGTACATTTGGAACGATAGTTTGTCTGATATTATTTTCATACACCTTTGGATCTTCAAGAAACAAAAACGAGGGTGATCCACAGAAGAGATACACGATTTTGGGTCTGGGAGATTCCATTACGGAGGGTGGGACTAACTTTCAATCATACCTTTTTCCCCTATGGGAGAAGCTTTTCACAAAGGGATATTTTTTCGAATTTATTGGTCCTAATTCCAGCCAATGTCGAATTGGGACATTGAATTGTGCTGGTTTTAGTGAAAAAAGCAGTGAATTCCTAGACACTCATATCGACAGTATTTACCGAAAATATCCTGCTGACATTGTTTTGCTTCATTCCGGACATAACCATCACGATAGTGAGAAACCAATTGCAGGTATCGTTGCAGCAAATAAATCAATCATTAGAAAAATCAGAGAGATTAATCCTAATGTAAAAATTCTGGTCGCTCAGGTTATCACGAGTGGAAAATTACCGAAATATTCCTATATTCCAACCCTAAACAGACATATTGCAAAAATGGTTAAACAACTGAACAGTAACAACGTTTTGCTTGTTAATCAGGCAAAACGCTTTAATTGGCAAAAATATACAGTTAACGATAAAGAACATCCCAATGCCGCTGGGGCTGAGAAGATTGCTTCTGTCTGGTTTAACGCAATGAAGAAAATAATGACACCTCCAAAAGAAGCATTCAAACCATTAATTATAAGCTATAAAAAATTAGATTCGGACGACCTAAAACTTCATGTTTTCAAACCCAATGGCATAAAAAAAGGAGAAAAGAGACCTGCAATTATTTACTTTTTTGGTGGCGGTTGGAGCGTGGGAACCCCATTACAGTTTTATAGAGAATGTGTATATTATGCAGAAAAAGGGATGATTGCTATTACTGCCGAATATAGGATTTCTTACATTCACAAAACGACTCCTTTTGAAAGTATTGAGGATGCAAAAGATGCAATACGGTGGCTTCGTAAGAATGCAGATCAATTGGATATAGACCCGGATCGAATTGCAGCAGCTGGAGCTTCTGCAGGAGGACATTTGGCTGCAGCTACAGGAATACTTAAAGGAACCAGAGCAAGAAAAACGGATGTAAATTTCAAGCCAAACCTTTTATTGCTCTATTATCCCGTTATAGATAACAGTGCAAATGGATACGGTACTGAAGAAATGAAAAAAAAATATATGGAGATTTCACCTTTACATAATATTGATTCTACAGCTCCACCTACTCTTTTTATTTTGGGAACAAAAGATCCATTGATTCCGATAAATATAGCGGAAGAATTCAAAAAGAAAATGGAATCTTTAGGAGGGTATTGTGAACTTCATTTATATGAAGGTGCTGGCCATCCTATATTCTTTTATTCTAAACCATTAACAGATGATTTTTATAATATTAGAAAGGAATCGGATGCCTTTCTTTTAAAACATGGATTTTTAAAAAATCAATAATTGATTTCAAAAACTAATAAAAGAATAACCAATTAAAATTAAAAAAACAAAACATATACCCCACGATGAATGCAATGCCCTTTGTAATTGGTGCTCTGGCTTTTTTAGCATTGGCTTACCGTTTCTACTTCAGCTTTATCTGTGCAAAAGTACTGATGCTGAACGATAATCACGACATGCCTTCGAACAGGTTGTTCGACAAACAGAATTATTATCCCATGCCCAAATGGATTCTGTTTGGGCATCATTTTGCTGCAATAGCAGGTGCTGGTCCTTTAGTGGGACCTGTTCTTGCAGCTCAATTTGGGTTTATGCCCGGATTCATCTGGATGCTCGTTGGGGCTGTCTTAGCTGGAGCTGTTCACGACCTTGTTATTTTAACTGCTTCTTCACGCCATGATGGAAAGTCGCTTGCTGAAATTGCTAAAACAGAGATCAGTAAATTCAGTGGTGGGGTTGCATCCATCGCGGTCTTTATCATTCTGATCGTTGCATTGGCCGGACTAGGTGTTGTGGTTGTCAATGCATTGGCCGAAAGTTCATGGGGAACATTTACCATTGCTGCAACAATACCCATCGCCATTTTAATGGGATTATGGATGTTTGTCTTCAGAAAAGGAAAAACTGTTGAGGCTACCATTATCGGGGTCATCCTTCTTTCGGGTGCTGTTATTCTCGGAAAATATATCCCTGGGTCACCTTTTGCTTCATGGTTTACCTTTGATAAGCATACTTTAACTATTTTATTGGCGGTATATGGTTTGTTTGCTTCCGTTCTCCCGGTATGGTTGTTATTATCGCCCCGCGATTACCTCAGCTCCATTATGAAACTTGGTGTTATCGGGATGCTTGCCATCGGCATTATGGTTGTATGTCCTTCCATAAAGATGCCCAACTTCACACCTTTTATTCATGGTGGTGGACCTATCATTCCAGGCACGCTATTTCCTTATCTCTTTATCACCATTGCCTGTGGTGCCATCTCTGGCTTTCATGCACTTGTAAGCTCTGGAACAACACCTAAGATGCTAATGAAAGAGTCGCACATTAAACCCATAGCTGTTGGATCCATGCTTGCAGAAGCAATGGTTAGTATACTAGCCTTAATTGCCGCTACAAGCTTGTTCCCTTTAGATTATTTTCAAATCAATGTTACACCTGAAAAGTTTACACAGATATTACCTCAACTGCATGCTTTAGGATTCACCCAAAGTAACCTGTCACAACTATCTGCTGAGGTGGGCGAGAAGATAGCCGGTCGGCCGGGTGGTGCTGTTTCTTTGGCTGTTGGAATGGCTCAGATATTCTCGAGTATACCCGGATTAGCTAGTCTGATGTCGTACTGGTACCATTTCGCCATTATGTTTGAGGCGTTGTTTATCCTTACAACGGTCGATGCCGGAACACGTATTGCTCGTTTTATTCTACAGGAGGTCCTAGGTAAAGTTTATAAACCTTTTGGTCAAACCAATTGGCTTATTGGAAATCTTATCACTAGCTCTGTTGTCGTTTTTGCATGGGGGTATTTCATCTACACTGGCAGCGTTACTACAATATGGCCTATGTTTGGTGTTGCAAACCAATTGTTGGCGACGTTGGCTTTAGCTATTGGAACCTCTTATCTGATTAATCGTGGAATGATCAGATATAGCTGGATTACAATTACCCCCATGACTTTTGTGGGCATCACAACGATTACCGGTGGTGTTATGAATTTGATAAACATGTATATCCCTCAGATGATAGTGCATAAAACAGTAATTCAGGGATCAATCAACTCCCTGCTAACTATTGTCATCCTGGTATGTGTTTTAATAATTATCGCTGAAGCTATTCCTAAATGGTTTAAAATATATCAATCAGGTATTGCTCCTCTCAAAATAAAAAACGAATAAAAATCAATAAAAGAGAGATTTTAAAACATTAGTTTCAGTTCTAAACTAATGTAGAGATTAAAATAAATCAACTTCAATCATATCACCCCTTCAGAGTTCTTTTATCCAGAATCACGAAGGAGTGATATAGTTATGATAATGATACAATTACACAGTCCATTCTCACATTTTTCAACAATAGAACCATTTACTATAAAGCATCGTAAAACAGCCCTGGAAGGAGAGGAAGAAAATTATTGCACCATGTTATAAGTTATGTGCAAATAGAAGAAGTCGAATATTACTTTATAAATAACGTATTTGTTACATATAATGACGTTATTATGCTATTTTAATATATAAAACCTTATTAAATTAGTTGATCTACATTAGTTGTAGCAAATGTGTGAATAAATCGTTTGTTTTAAAAGGATAGAGAGTATGGAAAAGGAAACTAAAAAAACAAATGAAGTAGGCGATATTCTTGTTATCAGCAATAATAAATCAGACATTTCATTGCTGAAGACTGTATTATTAAATGAAAGTTTCTTTGTTCAAGAAATTAATTTTGAAACCCTTGCAATGTATCTTCTCAAAGAGAAGCTTCCAATGTTGATACTCGTTAATATTTGTACATTTAGCAAGGAGGACTTTGATAATTGTCGACTTTTAAAAAAGAATAAATCAACCTACGATATTCCTCTTCTATTTATTGCTCCTTTTCATGATAAGATATTGATAGATAAAGGATTTTCGTTAGGATCCAATGATGTTATCTACATGCCCTTTAATACGTTGGAATTGCTAGCAAAAATAAAAACACATATCGATTTTAGACATATTAAACAGGAGCAGGAAAAGATTAAAGAGAGACTATTAAAAACGAAAAATCATACTAAGTGGGAAGAGGAAGGATTTAATAATATTGATAAATCTCTTCAAAAGAGTTATGACCATCTTCTACCTTTAATGGAAAAGCCAGATGGTATTATTGTTTTTTCCCTTAACAAGCAGTATTGTTATACAACATTCACTAACTCGCACAAGGAAATAATGAGACGAATCCATGGTGCAGAGATACAACTTGGGATGAATATGCTAGAACTAATTCAAGAACCGGAGGATCGAAATAAGGCTAAAATCAATTTTGACAGGGCTCTTGCGGGAGAATATTTTATACTTGATGAGGTTTACGGCAACAAAAAACTTTGCAGAACAACCTGGGAAAATCGATATTTCCCATTTTATAACAATCAAAAAGAGATTATTGGGTTAACAGTCTTTGTAGTCGACATCACCAAACGAAAGCAGTTTGAACTATCACTACTTGAATCACAGACTATAATGAAGGCCAAAATTGATAGTACTTCCGATTTTATATGGTCTGTAGATCATCAGGAGTTTGGATTACTAAGCTGGAATATGTCATTAAGTCAATATTTCCAAAAGAGTCGTGGAATAAAAATAAAATTAGGAATGCGTCCACAGGATATTTTCGCATTTGATACTGATGCTATTCAACAATGGGATAATCTTTATAAAAAAGTGCTTACAGAAGGTCCGATAACAACAGAATGTAAGGCATTTAATGGATTGTATATATTACACTTAAGTTTTAATCTGCTGAAACGGGATGGCGAAACATTCGGAATCTCAGTTTTCGGAAAAGATATTACGAAAATTAAGGAGTCAGAAAAAGAGATTAGAACATTAAGTAAAACTGTTGAACAAAGCCCCTTCTCAATCGCTATTACTAATGGCAATAGAGAAATTATATATATAAATGCACAGTTTACTGCTTTAATGCAATATCAATTAGATGAAATTAAAGGCTTAACTCCACATTTTTTTAACCCTATTTTTATCTCGGACGAAGCATATAATGAAATGTGGGAAACATTGCAATCTGGAGATAAATGGCAAGGAGAACTTCAAATAAGTAAAAAAGATGGAATTAGTATCTGGGTAAATCTAATTATAATCCCTTTATTGGATGAAAATCTAAAAATTGGCAACTATGTTTTCGAAATTGAGGACATTACTGAAAGAAAAAGGATTCTTGATGATTTAATTATAGCTAAAGAACATGCTGAAGAGAGTGATAAACTAAAAGATGCTTTCCTTCAGAACATTTCACATGAAGTTAGAACACCAATGAATGCGATCATGGGATTTTCAGAATTATTAAACGATCCAGAACTGCTTCCTAATGAACGAATAGAATATAACGAAATCATTGTTGATAATTGCAGTCTTCTGCTTTCAATTATTTCGGATATAGTTACTATTGCAACAATAGATACGGGACAAGAAGATGTTAATATAAATAAAACTGAGATTAACAAAGTCTGTAAACTAATTTATGATCAGTTCATTTTAAAAGCGCACAAAAAGAATTTGGCATTGAACTATTGTACCACACTGAATGATGAAGATGCAGTTATCTATACAGACGAAATTAAGCTTAAACAGATATTGACTAATCTGATATCTAATGCAATTAAATTCACAAAAGAAGGCTCTGTTGATTTTGGATACTCACTCTTCAATAAGGTTCTTGAGTTTTATGTAAACGACAGTGGTATAGGGATTCCTAATAATAAACAACATGAGATATTTAAGCGCTTTCGACAAGTTGAATATAGTTCAACCCGAAAATATGGTGGAACAGGTTTGGGATTGTCTATTTCAAAAGAGTATGTAGAAATGCTTGGAGGAACAATCAGGTTAAATTCAAGTCCAAATAAAGGAACAACATTTTATTTTACAATTCCATATAATAACTTCGAGAAAATGTTGCCATGTTAATAGAAACGATTGTTAAACGAAATCTTTCATATTTACATCAAATCAATTTATTAATTTCAAAGATCGTAAAATAGTCGAGTCTAAGATACACTAATTTAATTCGATCAACGAGTTATATATAGAGAGACTTGATGACTGAAATATATTTAAGAGCTATAACTTGTGACGTTCTACCAAAAAAAATTCTTTATTCAATGCAGATTATGAAGAAATTAATACTATTTTGTTTGATGCTTTCTATTTCAATTGCAACTTTAGGACAATCGAAAGCATTAATTAATCCTAAATACAATGCTGAAGATGGGACTATAATGGGGTACAACATAAATCTTTATAATAACCGTCCGTTATACATCAATAATTCCAATGCATTTATCCTTACTGGCGATAAACCTATCGCCCGGTTAGTAAAAGACCAAAGCCTATTCGGCACCTTTATGGTTGCTATAGAACGGAAAGGAAAAGCAAAATGGTTGCAACAGTGCGATCAAATAAACTCGATCTATCATCCTGGACGAATGGAATGGAAGATTACTGATGCATTATTCCCAGACCTCAAAATTTCGCTCGAAATTCTACCCATGTCAACAGTCACAGGTATGGCTATTTGTGCCAAAGTGAAGGGAGTGCATCAAGGGGATAAACTAATCTGGATCTTTGGGGGGGCCAAATGGTATATCAACCAGAATCTTTCATGGAAATTTGATGTTATGGGACAACCGGAACTACTTAACTGGGGTTTTATGCCCGAAGAATGCAATAATAATATCATTGAAAGAAAAGAGAACACATATTTAGTGAGTCTTATTGATAGTACGAAAAATGTAAAACGTTTTACAGTTGCAGGAAATTGTAGTTCCCCGACAACGAGTAACATTAGGGAAGCCTCTTTATGGAGCAATGCCATAAAATTTATAAACTCAAAGTCACAAAATCTACCTATTCAAACAGGAATAATTGCATTAAACAGTGAAAAATCGATCTATTGGACTTTTGAAGCATTTATGCAGCTTACTAAACCAGTACATTCGCTTTCTAATAATCCCCAAACGGCTTTCAAAGAAGGATTTAAACGTACACAGTCTTTTCAAAACAGATTAAAAATAAAGACCCCCGACCCCTATCTAAATGCAGTTGCACAGGGATCTGTTGCAGCAGTTGATGGAACATGGTATTCACCTGTATTTGTTCATGGGGCAATGCAATGGAACAACCGTTTACCGGGTTGGCGCACCATCTTTGGAGGGACAATGTATGGTTGGCATGACAGAGTGAGAAAAGAGGCAAAATTCTATACAGATGCACAAATCACAGTTTCTGATAAAAAAGAGGCAAAAGCTGATCCGGCAACTTTACTTACTGAACAGCATCATGACTCTCGTTATTATGGGATAGGACGCATCAATAAAGATCAGGATTTCTATGATATGCAGACCCAATTTTTCGATCAGATTATTGAAGAATACCGTTGGACTGCTGATCCTGAACTCATAAATTTTTTTCGTCAAGCATTGGAACTTCACTTGCACTGGATGCGTGACTGTTTTGATCCAGATGGTGACGGTGTTTATGAAAGTTATATTAACACCTGGCCAACAGATTCGCAATGGTACAATGGTGGAGGTACAGCTGAAGAAACTTCATATGCTTATCGCGGACATTTAGCTGCGCGTGATATGGCTCGCAATGCAGGTGATATAAAAGCAGAAAAATACCATGACCAAATGCTGGAAAAGATCAAAAAAGGATTCTTTGAAAAACTTTGGATCAAAGAGAAAGGATACCCAGGTGCTTATCGTGAGCAGGGTGGTCACGAACGGTTGCACGAAGATCCCTGGCTCTACAGCATTTTTCTACCGATTGATGCTGGCCTCACTTCCCAGAAACAAGCTGTCGAATCAGTATATTATACTGAATGGGCACTTCAAAACGATCACATGCCAGTTGGCGGAAGAAGAGTATGGACTTCGAACTGGACTCCTTCTATCTGGTCGGTACGTGAAATGTGGCCTGGAGACAATTATCATCTTGCACTCAGCTATTTTCAGGCAGGCTTACCTAATGATGGATGGGATATAATGCGCGGAACCTTTATGTACAGTGCTTTCAACCATATCTCACCCGGAAATCTGGGATCAGTTCAGGGTGGAATCGACTTTGGTGACTGTGTTCACACTTTTACACGGACACTGGTATCTGGTCTGTTTGGTTATAACCCGGATTATCCAAATGGAAAAGTTAAACTATCTCCCCAATTCCCTACGGACTGGAATGATGCATCTATTGAAGTTCCTGACGTCAAAATTGAATTTCATCATAAGGGATCAAAAATAAACTATCATTTTGAGCTAGCCCATACTGCAAACATGGAAATTCTTTTACCTATTATGAGTGATGAAGTTAAAAATGTAATAGTGAACGGAAAAAAAACAAAATGGGAACTAATCCCCGGCTTAGGAAGGAATATATTGCAGCTTTATCTACCTGAATCAAATTGTGTTGAAGTCGTCATTGAAACAGGAAAACAATTACCGTATAATCCTCCCCTATTTTTGGATGAAAACACTGGAAACGAAATTAAATTAAGAGCGAAAGATGCTCAAATTATTGCCGTTGAAGATCCACAGCAAATTTTAAGTAATATAAAAATCGTAAAAGGTGAAGTGGTGGCAAATTTAGTTGGGAACAAAGGATACCATACCATTATTACCAAGGCAGTTGTAGGGAAAGCAGTACAATTTATAATTTTCCGTATCAAAATTAACAATCTGAAAGGCGACACCATAGAAGGAGCTCGATTTGTCCAGAAAATTCCTAACAATGCAAAATGGGAAGTCATTGATATCAGTACGCAATTCAATGCTGATATCACGACCATCTATCAACAAAAGTATCTTTCGCCCCGACCAAATACTGTTTCTGTTAGATTAGGAACCGATGGATATTCTCCCTGGACATTTCCACATTGGAAGAGTAAACCGCCTGTCATTAAGATGGATAATATAAAAAAATTGCGTGACAGCACAAACCGATTGATAACCCCTCAGGGGGTTCCTTTTAGAGGATTCGCTAATGATAAAAACATAACATTTACTTCTTTATGGGACAATTACCCTTCAAAAGTTGATTTTCCAATTCATAAAACCGGAAGAGCAATCTATTTTCTTATTTCGGGCTCAACCAACATTATGCAATGCCAGATAGCTAATGCAGTAATCCGTTTAAACTATGCAGATGGAAAAACAGACTCATTACTGCTCATACCGCCGGTTAATTACTGGAATTTAAGCACGATAGACTCTCATGCAACAGCACCTGGGCAAGGTAGCCGGACAGATTACACTTCCGAAATCGATAGATTTTGTCTACCTGGAAAATTACCCGAAACAGTTCAGTTAGGAGAGAATTGCCGGGCCATGCTGCTCAATTTAAAGCTTCGTCAAGGCATAGAACTTAAAAGCATTACCCTTGAAACCCTTTCACAGGAAGTGGTTGTAGGCTTGATGGGACTTACTATTATGAAATAAAAAATCCATATTATATGTCAAAACGAATTTCTCTTTTGTTGTTGTGTTTCCTGTTCTCAGTTAAACTATTGGCACAGAAAAATCATGATCTTTCTCAATACAATGTTATCTGGAATAGTCCAAGCGAAGATTCTTTCGGTTCAATGCCTTTAGGGAACGGCGATATTGGAGTTAACGTCTGGGTAGAAAAAAATGGTGATCTGCTTTTCTATATCAGCAAGGTGGATGCATTTGATGCAAGCCATTTTCTTCCGAAATTGGGTCGCATTCGCTTAAAATTGAGTCCTGCATTGGATGTTGAAAAATTCAAACAAACGCTTAATTTGATTGATGCTTCGGTTTTAATCGAAGCCGGAGATGTAAAACTGCGTGTTTGGGTAGATGCCAATCATCCTGTTATTCGCATTGAAGGAAAAAGTCAAAAACCTTTTTTGGCAACAATTATGGAGGAATCGCTACGTCCGCTAGTCAATATTAATGACACATTACCTAAAAAAGGAACAGTTGGTATTCTGTTTAATGATACTAAAAATCGTCTAGTCTGGTGCTATCGCAACTTAACTTCTGTTTGGGCTAAAAATTTCGAAAACCAGAATACCCCTTGTATGGTTTCCAAAACAAAAGACCCTATTCTGCTTCGAACATCAGGTTGTTTGCTGCAAGCAAAAGGATTTGAGCGCGAAAACGATTCAACATTGCAACAGAAGAGACAATCTACTGCTTTCGATTGCTCAATAAAAGTGATTTCCACACAATCAACGAATCTTAAAGACTGGTTAAGCGAGGTTTCAAAACCAGTAAAAGATGACTGGGCAGCCCACTGTGCATATTGGAAGTCGTTCTGGAACCGCAGTTATATTGAAATTACTGCTTGTAAAAAAGGAAAATTCAACCTTGATCAATGCCGTTTCACGCAGTTTGCACAAGGCTCTAAAGCCTATGAAGGCCACAAAGAAATTGATGCTACTAAAAATATTTTCCAAATAAGTCAACGCTATGCCTTAGAACGATTTTGCGAAGCTGCTGCTAGTCGTGGAGTTGTACCTCCACTATATAATGGCTCTATTTTCACAATGGATATGCCAACAGGTGTATTAGGATTTAGTGGTCCAAAATCAAAACCTGTATCACCCGATGGACGAGACTGGGCCTATCTATCTTTCATGTGGCAAAACACCCGTCATCCATATTGGGCTATGAATACACGTGGCGATTATGAAACAGTACGTCCGGGCATGCAATTTGTCCGAGATGGTTTAGATGTCTGCCGTGACCATTGCTTGAAAATCTTTGGCCATGAGGGAGCATTTATTATGGAAGCAAGTTGGTGGAACAATGTTGGCGTATTCAATTGGGGGAACATACCTACACACCTCCGCTACCATCAATTAGCCACAATAGAGTTACCTGCTATTATGTGCGAATATTTTGAACACACACGTGATCATAAGTTCTTAAACGAAATATTATTACCCTGTGCTGATGAATTTATAAAATATTATGAACTTCATTTTCCAAAACGCGATATTAAGGGCATCATGCAAATGGAGGGAGTTGGATGTGTTGAGACCTATCAGGGCGTAACCAATCCTTGTACAGAAATCGGTGGGATGAAATATGTGCTTACTAAACTATTGTCGTTTGAAATAGAAGATAAACGCAGACAACATTGGAAAGATTTACTCAAAGCCTTACCTGATGTACCATTACGAAAGATTCGTGGCTTAAATTTATTAGCGGTAGGAGATAAATACGAGCCAGGCCGAACCATTTGTGAGAGTCCTGAGATGTATTCAATCTATCCATTCCGTCAGGTTTGGCTAGGTAAATCGACACTATTATCAAATGCCCGTCAGTCGTTTCACGTCCGTACGACCAGTCTGGATGGCACTGTCGATGACCAGGGCACGGAAACAGGGGGGTGGCAATCATCTCCAGTACAGGCCGCCTATCTTGGATTACCGCGCGAAGCAGCTAGATTGTTGAGTATTAATTTTAATGACCAATTTATTAAATGGAATGACAACGTTGATCCGAATGCTCCCTTCCCTACAAGACCACATGCAAGATTTCCAGCCTTCTGGGAATGCAAAATGGATGGGACACCAGATAACGACCATGGAGCAAACTCAGCCAACACATTGCAAAGCATGTTATTACAAAGCGATGGAAAAAAAATATTTCTTCTACCAGCCTGGCCAGAAGATTGGGATGTTTCATTTAAGTTATGTGCATCGAATAACACCACGATAGAATGTGTCTATAGAGAAGGAAAGATCCAGTCTCTCAAAGTCTCTCCTGAATCCCGCCGTACAGACATCTTCGATCAAAGTACACCTCAACAACGTATCCGTAATTTAGTTGAAGTTGCATTAGCCGACCACAATTATCTTTTCGGGCTCCCCCCCATGCTTGATGCCCAGCCTATTTCAGGCAATGCAACCAAGGCATGGATCTCTAAATATGGACAAACACTTGAGGGCTGTAAAGCTGGCCCTTGGCCAAACAGTGTATTCAAGAATAATATTGTTTATGTACATATTCTAAACTGGAAAGAAGGTGGTATTATGTTATCCACAATTCCACGCAAATTGATTACTTATAAATCCATTACAGGAAATGTAAAAGTGGTACAGCTCATCCAGGGATTGAAAATTACGGGTACTCCTGATTCACTTAATACTATTGTTCGTCTAGAATTTGATGATTCAGTTGAAGATATTGCAATGTCTCTTCCTTCTAAAGGTTCATTTACGCTGGGAAAGAAATGCATTATTCAATCGCAAACGAATGGGCAGCTTACAGCAGAGGTCAATTTTAATGAAGAGAAAAGTATTAAACGATTTGAATTTACTATTGACAATCCTAGTTATTTGCGAGGTCAAGGCAGATCCTTTGAATTACAGGCTAGACTAACTGATGATAATTGGAAAACAATATATCAGGGAAATGTATTCGGCACAATATGCAGTAATACGTTCAATCCTATTGTTGCTAAAGCTGTAAGGTTAGTTATAAAAGCAAAAGCAATCAAACAGTTGGATGTATTTTAACTAGAAAGTTAATATTGTGAAGGTGTAAAATTCAATTTCTAGCTTTTTAATGACGATTCTCTGATGTTTAATTTTCCGTTTAAAACAATCGTCTTTGGTTCTATCTGATGTTTGGATTTTATCTGCTCAATTAATAATTGGGCAGAAGTTCGTCCAATTTCGAAAGTAGGCTGCATAACAGTGGTAAGTGGTGGATCGATAACATCAGATAATCGAGATTCAGTAAATCCTACGATTGCAACATCTTCAGGTATCCTAAATCCATGTTTCTTTAATGCTTTAATTGCTCCAATAGCGGAGGGATCGTTTACAGCAAAAATAGCATCTGGTAAATTATTCGTTTTAATCAATTCATTTACAACACGTATTCCATCATCTATAAAGAATCCTCCTTCAATAATATATTCGGGTTTAATATCCAAATTATATTTTCGGTGAGCATCAATGAACCCCTGTTTACGTTTTTTACATAAGTTCAGATCTTTAGGTCCTGTTAGATGAAATATTTTTTTATAGCCTTGTTGAATTAGATGTTCTGTTGCAAAGAAAGCCCATTTATAATCATCGAAAACTACTGCTGTTGCCTTTAGCTCGCTTATGGTTCTGTTGAAGAAAATAATGGGAAAATTATTATCTAATAATTCTTGAAGGTATGCAATATCCTTGGTTTCTTTTGAGAGAGAGATGATGATCCCATCGACCATTGAACTTTCAAGTGTTTTAATATTAGCAAGTTCCTGATCAGCATTTTCATTTGATTGCATAATCAATAATTGATAACCCTCTTTCGCAGTGATTTCTTGAATACCAATAATGACCTCAGGGAAAAAAGAATTGAGAAATTCAGGAACTATAACACCTATTTGGTATGAACACTGTTGTTGTAATTTTTTGGCCATAGGATTAGGATAGTAACCCATCTCTTTAGCACACTTAAGAATCTGTTCACGGGTATCTTCACGAATGTCGTATTTATCATTAAATGCCCTGGAAATGGTAGATATTGATAAGTTTAACTTTTTGGCAACATCCTTTATTGTAATGTGTTTCATGGCTTTATTTATCACAATAATTAGTTGATAAAGATATATCTTTTTTTTAAGTTTTCCGGTAACGATTCCGAAAACGTTTTCGGAAAATGACAACGTTTTCGGAATCGTTACCGATGATATTATTAAGAAATAACTAACACGAATTTATAGTGTGAGACTACATTTACCCTAAAATTATTAATAATTAAACCTAAATGAATATGAGAAAAATCAACACTATTGTAATTGTTAATACTTCACTTTTCATCCTTCCATATTAGATTTTCATTTTCAAATAAGCAGGGATGTGGTATGTATTCATTATTTAATTCTGATAGTGAAGTATCTTAATCTATTTCTAGTCTTACTGACAACAAATATACTGTAAACTTCCTCGAAGCATTTGTTTTACCAACTTCTTTATAAAAGCAGTATATACTAAACACTCTTTTAGAATGCATTGAGTCTTTTAAAAGCAATAACAATGTCACAATTAAATCTTAATTTATGAAACAATTATTAATCTTACTTCTGCTGTCCATAAGTATTTATGGATATAGTCAGAAAAGGGTTCTTAAAGGAACCGTAACAGGCGAAACAGGTGAGCATTTACCTGGTGTAACTGTTTTAGTTGAAGGAACAACGATTGGTGTGATAACCAATATCGATGGAAAATATGAGATCAGTGTTCCCGCTAAAAAAAATATTCTTATTTATTCCTTTATTGGATTTATTTCTGAGCGAGTTGACATAACAGGCAAAGATGTTTCAGATGTCAAGCTTAAAGCACAGGTTACAAGTTTAGATGAAGTAGTCGTTGTTGGATATAACACGCAAAAGAGAGTCAATTTAACAGGTTCGGTTGCATCAATAGGAGGAAAAGAACTTGCAGCAAAAACAGTAATTAGTACATCTATGGCACTACAGGGGACTGCCGCAGGAGTAACTGTTACACAGAGTTCAGGTAAACCAGGTGGCGATAATGGAACCATTAATATCCGTGGTATTGGCACACTTGGAAACGCTAGTCCTCTTATATTAATTGATGGAAGTGAAGGCGATCTGAACGCTGTAAATTCAAACGATATTGAAAACATCTCCGTATTAAAAGATGCTGCTTCTGCAGCTATATATGGTTCGCGTGCAGCCAATGGAGTTGTCTTAATCACCACCAAACGTGCACAAAAAGGTAAGACTAAAGTAGATTATCATGGATATACAGGTTGGCAACGATTTACAGGATTACCTGAATATGTAGGTGGCTACGATTATATGGTAGCAGACAACCAGGCATTGGTAAATGCAGGGAAAACTGCAATTTGGTCACAAGCCTATATTGATGCATATAAAACAAAAAGCGGTTTATATTCATACGATTACCCTGATGTTAACTACCAGAAACTTCTATATACTGGTTCGGGACTGCAACAATACCATAATGTAAATATTTCAGGCGGTACTGATAAACTAAGTTCAATGCTTTCATTGGCATATATGGATCAAGAAGGAGAAGTTGCAGGGTTTAATTACAAACGTTATACTGTTCGTATAAATAATGATTACAAGGTTTCAGATAAGCTTCAATTCAAATTTGACTTGAACGGACGTTATGCCCCAACACATGAACCTTATGGAGGAGAATCCAATATCATTGGAGCAGTGGAGCGACTACCATCACTCTTAGGTGTTTATTTACCTGATGGAACTTATTCTACCAACTTTATGAACTATCCAAATGCCGCTGCTTATAAAGATGCTGGAAGAAATTTGACCGATGTATACAGCATTTCAGGAAGAATTGCAATGAATACACAACCCATTAAAGGTATGGATATCGAATTAGCCTACATGCCTAATTTTAATTATACGTATACTAATAACCTCGTTATCCCAGTAGCTCTTTATAACCCCACTTCTACCACTCCAGCATTGATGAATCCTTCGCTTTCAACTTTGAACGAGAACTACTCTATGAACAGGACACATAACCTGCATGGTTTGGTTACTTATAAAAAGTCTATTGGTGATCACAACCTAAGCATACTAGGAGGATATGAGCAGATATCATATAGGACAAATTATTTCAGTGCATATCGCGAAAACTTTCCTTTTATTAATTACCCGGTAATGAACAATGGTTCTGTTATCAATATGAGTAATGGTGGAACTGCAAGTGAATGGGCTTTGAGATCATACTTTGGCAGATTTAACTACGATTTCAAAAACAAATATTTAATTGAAGCTAATGCTCGTTATGATGGATCATCACGATTTTCAGATGGTCATAAATATGGTTTCTTCCCCTCATTCTCTGCTGGTTGGAGAATTTCAGAAGAGTCATTTATGAAACCAATTGCATGGATAAGTAACTTGAAATTAAGAGGATCATGGGGACAACTAGGAAACCAGAACATTGGAACTTATCCCTTTGCCTCCGTGGTAAACCTTGGACAGAACTATACATTTAATAATACGGCTGTAAACGGAGCTGCGTTAACAGCTATGGCTAATTCAGATATCACATGGGAAACATCTACCACTTCAAATGTCGGAGTCGATTTTGGCATCATGAACAAATTAACTGGTACGTTCGAGTATTATATTAGAAACACAGATAATATTCTTTTACAATTACCGGTACCTTCAACGATTGGATTGACTGCACCTTACCAAAATGCAGGTAAGGTACAGAATAAAGGATGGGATTTTAGTTTGAATTACAATAATCAGGATCACGAATTTAAATATTCGATAGGAGTTTCACTTTCTGATGTTAAAAATAAAGTTACAGATCTAAAAGGATCAGGTCCGTATATCGGTAGTTACACTATTACCCGTGAAGGAGATCCAATTGGGGCACTTTACATGTACAAATCTGACGGTCTTTTTCAATCACAAGCAGAGATTACCAGCCACGCCACTCAGATAGGCACTTTAGCTCCTGGCGATATCCGTTATGTTGACATCAATAAGGATGGTAAAATCGATGCCAATGACCGAGTAGTTGTAGGAAGTAATATCCCGAGATATAGTTATGGATTTAATTTTGACGCAAAATACAAAGGATTTGATTTCAATATATTCATCCAGGGTGTTGGTAAACGGCAGACCTATTATGATGGGTATAATGGTTGGGCATTCTGGAACTTCTGTAATATTCAGAAATATCAATTGGATGCATGGACACCTACAAATACAACTGCAAAAATGCCACGCCTGATAGATGGATCAAGTGGAAACAATTTTACACCATCAGACTATTGGGTTCACAATGCAGCTTACTGGCGTATCAAAAATCTTCAAATAGGATATACAATTCCTACTAAACTTTCAAAAATGGTTAAACTGGAAAAAATACGTGTATATGTTTCAGGTAACAATATTTACACTTATGATCATCTACCAAAAGGATGGGACCCTGAACAGCCAATGGGTAATACTAATAGCTATCCAATCTCTGCAACCTATGTTTTTGGAATTGATTTAACATTCTAGTAGTAACTTTAAACAAGATAATATTATGAAAATCAATAAAATCATTTTTATAGCATTGATGGTCATATTGGCCTCATGCCAAAACCTTCTGGAGAAATATCCACTGGATGCTCCATCCAGTGCCACTTTCCCAAAATCGAAGGATGAATTGACCTATGCCATAAATGGGGTATATAACTCGTTAAATTATAATCCAGGTTCATATGCACAAGCCGAATTATATTGGGATGCAGCCTCTGATTTAGTCTATAGTCGTGGTGGATACGCCATCTCCGATGATATTGTTTTGGGAAGTAGCACTCCAAATACAGGAATGTACTCAGGAGCATGGACAAAGTATTATCAGTCGATACAACGATCTAATTTCATTCTTAGCAATATGGATGCTGCCCGTAAAACAATTGATGCAGCCTATTGCGATAGAATTGAAGGTGAAGCAAAATTTTTGAGAGCTTGGAATTATATGTACCTTACTGAATTATTTGGGGATGTTCCTTTAATTACTACGATGCAAACACTTGCAGACACAAAAGTAGTAAGAACCCCAAAAGCTGACGTTGTAACACTGATGTTGAACGATCTTGATTTTGCTGCTTCAAAGTTGCCAAAAAGTTATTCAGGTGCAGATCTTGGTCGTGTAACACAAGGTGCTGCATTAGCATTAAAAGCACGTGTAGCTCTCTACAATAAAAAGTATGATATTGCTGCTACTGCTGCCACCTCAGTAATGGGATTGGGTGTCTATGCATTGGGAACTAATTATGGTGATCAGTTTCAGCTGGCTGGAGCTACAAGTGCTGAAAGCATTTTCCAATTGAACTATTCTTTAACTGTTACTAAGAATATGAGTCAGATTATTTTCAATTCACGTTATGGACAGGGCTGGAGTATTCTTTGTCCTTCACAATGGCTGGTAGATTCTTATCTATGTACAGATGGAAAACCTATTGATCAATCACCCTTATATAATCAGGCAAGACCCTATGAGAATCGCGATCCTCGATTAAAAATGACTATACTCGTTCCAGGAACATGGTTTGGCGGTGTTCTATTTGAAACGCATCCTGACAGTTTAACAACTTTCAAAAATACAGGAGGCGTTTTATCAAGAATTGGCAATCAGGAAGTAACCAATGCTTATGCAACCTTCACTGGTTATCTGTTCCGCAAAAACTGTGATGAAAGCGTTTTCAGTAATCCAAATAATGGAAGTATAATGCCACTTAAGTTGATTCGTTATGCTGAAGTATTACTTACATATGTGGAAGCAAAAATAGAGTTAAATCAGATTGATCAGTCTGTTTATGATGCCATAAATTTAATCCGTCGACGTGTTAAAATGCCTGACGTTCCTACTGGAATGACACAAGATCAATTCAGACAAGTTCTACGTCAGGAACGTAAAATTGAGATGGCTGGTGAAGGGCTTCGCCTCTTCGATATCCGTCGCTGGAAGATCGCTCAATATGTTTTAGAAGGCAACCTACCCGGACGTAAGAATAAGGCATATTGGTATAATCCAGGTGTTCCAACCATAAATCAATATGGACATCCTGTTTATTCAAACCAAGCTACTGTATTCAAAACAATCCAGGCCAGACATTTTGATACAACGAAAGATTACTTGTGGGCTGTTCCGCAAAAAGAACGCGATATCAATAAGAATATGACACAAAATCCCGGTTATTAAAGTTCCGAATTAAAACAAGCTTCTGAATTAATAAATGATCATACCAAAAGGCTGGTTCTTGTAACCAGCCTTTCCTTTATAAGCTATAACTGTCAAATACCATTCTAGTTTATTTATCTATTCGTCAACCTATTTGCATATAGAATATGAAAACAGATTAATTCTTTTACAATTATCCTAAAACATATTTTATCTTCTTCTTTCCGAAAACGTTTTCGGTAAAAAATAACGTTTTCGGTATCGTTTCCGATGAAAAAGTTAAGAAATAATTAACAACCACTTTGCTAGTAAGCCTATATTTACTTCAGCATTATAAATACCTAATTTTAATTAAACATGACTAATATTGACTACATTGTAATTATTATTTTTTCTCTTCTAATCCTCTCAATTGGTCTCTCTTTTTCGAAGACATCAGGAAAAGATATGAGATCATTCTTCTCAGCTGGAGGTGCTGTTCCCTGGTGGATAAATGGGTTATCTCTTTTTATGGGGTTTATTTCTGCCGGCACATTTGTAGTATGGGGATCTATAGCATACAACTCTGGATGGGTAGCTATAACCATACAATGGACAATGAGTGCTGCTGGTTTTTTGATGGGCTTACTATTGGCTCCTAAATGGCATAAAACCAGAGCCCTTACGGCTGCTGAATATATTTCAAATCGTCTTGGGGTAAATGTCCAGAAGTCATATTCATATATATATCTTGTTGTAATGATTATCTTGACGGGGGTTCATATTTATGCCGTGTCTCGTATTCTTGAAGTGATTACCGGAATTCCACTTTATTTATCGATCACTATTTTAGGAACGATTGTAATGCTATACACCTCATTGGGTGGGTTGTGGGCTGTAGTAGTTACCGATACGCTACAATTTGTTATTCTCTCTGCAGCAGCTCTAATTGTTGTTCCACTATCGCTAAACAGAGTAGGTGGAATTCAACACATGATTGCATCCATTCCAGATAAGGGGTTCTTTAATCTTTCAAATGGTGAGTATACATGGAGTTTTCTGATCGGATTTATGTTATATAACTTCTTTTATCTGAGTGGTCAATGGAGTTTCGTACAACGCTACACGAGTGTTAAAACGCCTCAGGAATCAAGAAAAGTTGGTTGGTTGTTTGGGACTTTATACATTATTAGCCCAATAATTTGGATGCTTCCCCCAATGGCATATCATGCTATCAATCCACACTTAAGTGGTTTACAGAATGAGGGAGCTTATTTATTGATGTGCAAGGAGGTATTGCCTTCTGGAATGTTAGGCCTTATGCTTATTAGCCTTGTTTTTGCCACAAACAGCTCGGTACAAGGTGTTTTGAATATTTCAGCAGGTGTTATAACAAATGATCTTTACAAAAATAAGTTTCCACAATCTTCAGAAAAAAAATTAATGGTTGTTGCAAAATTGTCAACGCTTCTTTTTGGAATAATAACAATTGCTCTTGCATTATTTGTTCCGATTATGGGAGGAGCTAAGGAGGTCGTATTAAGCGTTGCTGCACTTACAGGTTGTCCGATCTATCTACCAATTATTTGGTCGCTATTTTCGAAACGCCAGAGTGGATTCTCTGTTTTAATCACATCGTTAGTCTCTTTGGCGATCACTCTCTCATTTAAATTTATCATTCCACTCTTCTCTGGATTCGTTTTGAGCCGTCAGGGAGAAATTACACTTGGAGTTGGCGTCCCGGCATTTATTACATTATTATTTGAGATATGGTTACGCATAAAAGACAATACAGACGAAGGCTTTGTCAAATATAAATCAATTGCTGCAGAACGAATATTGACTGAATCGAAAGACACAGGTATTGAAGCATCCAGTGAAAATAATCAAGGATTGCGAATGATTGCGATCGGAATCACTGCAACTGGACTTATCATTATTACATTGGGTATAATGGCAAATAATGGATG
>JACAUB010000001.1:2908332-2971229 GCA_013390605.1 Bacteroidota bacterium
TTGGGTATAATGGCAAATAATGGAAAAGTTTATGTGATTAGCATTGCCTTGATTTTGTTAGTAATTGGAATAAATATCTTATTAAAGACTTTTAAAAGAAAATAATTCATGATTAGAGATATCGCATCACTTTTAAAAAGAGATAATAAAAATATAGAATATAACGCTGATTTAATTGTTATTGGTGGTGGAATGGCAGGAACTTGTGCAGCTATAACAGCGGCCCGTAATGGGATAAAAGTAATTCTTGTTCAAGATCGTCCTGTGTTAGGTGGAAACGCATCTAGTGAAGTTCGTTTATGGGCATTGGGGGCAACCTCACATATGGGAAATAATAATCGCTGGTCTCGTGAGGGGGGGGTTATTGACGAAATCATTGTCGAAAATCTTTATCGTAATAAGGAAGGAAATGCGGTTATTTTTGACACTGTTATTCTGGAAAAAGTAAAAAATGAGCCTAATATAACTTTGTTACTAAATACTGCTGTTTATGGACTTGAAAAAAGTGATGAGAAAACTATTTCATCGTTACACGCTTTTTGTAGCCAGAACGCTACTGAATACACTTTAAAAGCCCCACTTTTCTGTGATGCATCTGGTGATGGAATTGTCGGTTACCAGGCAGGCGCTTCGTATCGTATGGGTGCTGAAAGCCACGATGAATTTAGTGAAGGCTTTACTCCAAACAAAGAATATGGTGAACTATTAGGTCATACCATTTACTTCTACAGTAAAGATAGTGGAAAACCAATAAAATATATAGCTCCAGATTTTGCACTGAAAGACATTACCCAAATACCTCGTTTCCATAATATCAAAACAGGTCAACAGGGATGTAATTTTTGGTGGTTTGAATATGGAGGACGAAGAGATACCATATATGACACTGAAGATATTAAATGGGAATTATGGAGTGTAGTCTATGGGGTTTGGGATTATATCAAGAACTCTGGCAAGTTTCCTGAATCAGAAAATCTCACACTTGAATGGGTAGGTACAATACCTGGAAAACGTGAAAGTCGTCGTTTTGAAGGTCCATATATGCTCAAGCAACAAGATATAATTGAGCAGACTCACTTTGATGATGCAGTTTCTTTTGGTGGTTGGGCGATAGATTTACACCCTGCAGATGGTGTTTTTTCTGAAATGGCTGGATGCAATCAATACCATTCAAAAGGGATCTACAAAATTCCATACCGTTGTTATTTCAGTAAAGATATTGAAAACCTGTATTTTGCAGGTCGACTCATAAGTGCTTCACACGTAGCCTTTGGTTCAACACGTGTAATGGTTACAGCCGGTCATGGTGGACAAGCCGTTGGGATAGCTGCTGTATTATGCAAAGAGCTTGGGTTAAAACCAGTCGATTTGGTTGAAAAAGAATACATAGAACTTCTTCAGCAAAAACTAAACCTAAATGGACAAAGCATTCCTGGTCTACCAATAAAAAACGATCAGAATCTTGCTTCGAAAGCAATTATCGTAACTTCTAGTGAATTATCACTAAGTCAGATTCCTTTCGATGGACCTTGGTATACTTTGGATAGTTCTACAGCTCAATTACTACCATTGGAAAAGAATACTAAATATAGTTTTGATATAGATATAGATGCCAATACACCAACGATATTGGATATTGAGCTTCAAATCAGTTCAAAAAACTTCAACTACACACCGGATATTTTACTTGAAGAAAAGAATATTGCATTAAAAGAAGGGGTGCAAAAGTTAAAGATATCGTTTACAAAAGAATTGAAAGAGAATCAATATGCTTTTATTATTTTTCGCAAGAATCCGGAAGTTAAAATCAGATGTAGCGAAATGAGAATGACTGGTATTCTTTCTGTATTTAATAAAACAAATCCGGCCGTAAACAATTTCGGGAAACAAAAGCCTCCACAAAACAGTGGCTTTGACATATTTGAATTCTGGTGTCCAGAACGTAGACCGCTTGGGAATAACCTAGCCATGAATATCACACCTGCACTAAAATGTTTTACAAAGGAAAATCTGATCAATGGGTTTACCCGACCATACATCAAACCAAATGCATGGATTGCATCAACCGAAGATAAAAAACCGAGTATGACACTTAAATGGGATAAAATGCAAACAATAAAATCATTAACGCTCTATTTTGACACCGATTTTGATCATCCTATGGAATCGACCCAAATGGGGCATCCCGAAAATGTGATCCCATTCTGCATAAGGAATTATAAAATTAAAAATGCAAAGGGAGAGATCATTTTTGAAAAGAGTGGGAATTATCAAACCATTAACAAATGGGTACCAACAACAGCTTTGGAAACGAATATATTGTATATTGAGTTTGAAAATGCAAAAAAAAATGTACCAGTTTCCTTATTTGGAATCTATGTTGAATAAATTATCATCAAAATTAAAAAATGAATATGTTATAATCATTTGATAAATATAGATTTCAAATAATGAAAATAAAAATTATTGTTCTGGTCTATTTGGCTCAGTTATTTTCAGTCGCCATTGAAGCACAATGTCCAATTCCAAAAGCTTACACAAATCCTGTTATAACAGGATTTTTTCCTGATCCATCGATAGTACGTGTTGATGATGACTACTATTGTGTAAATTCTACATTCGAGTATTTTCCGGCAATTGTAATATCTCACTCTAAGGATCTGGTGAACTGGAAACAAATTGGACATGTTTTTTCGAAAAGTGAAGATATTGATCTCACTCAATTTTATGATGGGATGGGTATTTGGGCTCCTGATATATCATTTCACAATGGCGAATTCTATATTTTTTATTGTAAAGTTCAGTTAAAAAAAGATCGAAGTGTTAATGTTCGTGGCAATTATATGGTTAAGTCTAAAAATATTTTAGGACCCTGGAGTAAACCAATACAACTTACCGACAACGGCAGCGATCCTTCTCACTTTGTGGATAGTGATGGACAACATTATATGCTTTTTGCGGCAGGAATACCACAAGGCAATGGAACTAAAATTGTAAAACTTAATAACGAGTGTACAAAGGTGATTGAAGGCCCTTTCTGGTTGGAAACAGAAGGCAAAAAAGCTGCACCAGAAGGCCCCCATTTGTTAAAAAAGGGGGCCTATTACTATTTTATCATGGCTGCATCAAGTGGATTGTTTGAGGGTCATCACATGTTGATAGCCCGTTCAAAATCAATTTATGGGCCTTATGAAAACTCACCTTATAATCCATATCTGGCACAATACAATCCTAAGGCAATCAATTTTCATCAAGGGCATGGAAAAATCATTAATACTCAAAATGGAGAGTGGTGGACAATGGTGCTTTCGCAACGTTGGACACCTGGTGAAATTAAAGGTATAAAAAAAGGAATAAGTCAACTGGGTAGGGAAACATCATTGGAAAGAATAGATTGGAAAGAGAATGAATGGCCCATTCCGAATGGAGGGAAAGGTCCCTTGGATGCTAATATTCGTCCTGACTTACCATATACACCGATTATAAATGCATCAAGCGATGAATTCAATGAAAAGCACTTAGGAATACAATGGATGTTTAGGCGTAATCCTATCTATGCTGATTTCAGTCTGACTGAAAAGAAAGGAAGTCTACGCATTTATACTAGCAATTTTGATATTGATACTATTACCGGCCGCAATTTGATTGTCCAAAGAGAACGGTGGTTGAAATTTTCTGCAACAACCAAAATAAGTTTTTTTCCCCTAGCTACAACACAAGCGGGTCTGGCTTGCTATTACGATACCAAAACTTATGCACGTTTAGGTTTACAAAGAGATATAACTGGTGCTTTACAATTGGTCTTAGAAGAATGTCGTTATGGTAAGAAGTCTATTTTAAAAACGATTGACAATATTCAGCAATCGATCCTTTTTTTACGTATGAAAGTAAATAAACTTCGTCGGGAGTTTTTTTACAGTTATGATAACAAAAACTGGAAAGATGCAGGGGTAATTGAAGAGGCAGACTTCCTCAGTGATCAGGGAACACCAAACTGGGGTTTCATGGGGATGACGACTGGAGTATATGCATACAACAGAGGTTCTGGGAAACGTATTCCGGCTGATTTCGATTTCTTTCATATTACAGTAGAAGAATAAAAAAACAATTTCCTTGATTGAATTATTGAAGGACTAAATAGTTTAATTATATTCGATGAACTATTTCAAACCGATTATTTGATTTTGTTCGAGTAATACCGGAATATAAAAAATTTTAGTCTAATATAAAATAAATAAGACTCAATAAAAATTTCAATTTCATATTGATACTACTGTAGTTTATATCAATTTAAGATATTACATTAATTAACCGAATTTAAAAAATTAATTCACTCATTTTTAAAGCTATGAGATACAGATTTGCATTGATTTTCATTTTGATCGTTATGGGCCTTTCTGTGGAAGCTCAATTAAAAGGTAATGATGAATCGCTGGATTTCAGCAAACTTATTCCTAAAAATCCGAAAAAACATATTTTTTCGATGAAAGATTATTCGGTTTGGTGCAATGGAGTAGTGAAAGGCGATGATGGGAAATACCACATGTTCTTTTCTCGCTGGAAAAAATCCAGAGGGCACGAAGCATGGGTTACTCATTCCGAAATTGCTCATGCCGTTTCCGATAGTTTGTTTGGGCCTTATAACTTTTCGGATGTTTGTTTGCCTCCAAGGGGCGATCAATATTGGGATGGCGCAATGACTCATAATCCACATGTGATCAGGTATAATGGCAAATATTATTTGTATTACACAGCCAACAAAGGAAGTGGATACTGGAGAAATACTGCAGATACAATAAAACCAAGGATGAGCGATCCTGAGTGGTGGGTAAACCGGAACAACCAGAGAATTGGAGTGGCTGTAGCCAATAGTCCTTATGGTCCTTGGAAACGATTTGATAAACCTTTAATCGACATTACACCGGGACGGAGAACAACCGGGGTTCCTACCGTATTTCAACGGCCTGATGGGAAATTTTCGCTTGTTTACAAGTCTGTTATGGAAAAAGAGGGTTACAAAGGTGGGGCTGTCAAGCATTTTATTTCACTCTCCAATTCTCCACTGGGGCCTTTTAAAAATTACGAAAAACCATTTATTACTTCTCCTAAATCTGATTTCCCTATTGACGATCATGTAGAGTGGTTTCAAGATGGGAAATATTACTGCATTGCCAAAGATCATGGCGATATGATAACTGAAAATGGCATTGCGCTTTTATTATTCGAATCAAAAAACGGTCTTGATTGGAGACTATCGCCTAATTCATTGGTACATAAGTTTAATATCACCTTTAAGGATGGAGAACAGATGGAATTCGACCGGTTGGAAATGCCAAAGGTCTATCTGGAAAATGGAAAAGTTGTCGCTCTATTTTTAGCCGCAAAACCCAAAGGAGTTGACGATTCATTTTCGATTGTTCTTCCAATTATTAATAAGTAGAACACTGCCTACCGAAAGGTAGGACTATTAATATTCAATAAACAAAGCATTTAAGTATTCGCATTGATTTTGTTTAAAGGACGTTAGAAATACCTGATAATTATGAAAACTTGCCTGTTCACTTAAAGTGGGTAGGCAAGTTTGTATAAAAAGCAAGAGAGATTATACGACTGGAACGGAACATATTTCTACATATAAACCACAAAATCAATTAATTACAAACAAATACAAAATACCATTAACAATATTGACATGTATAAGCTAAGAAATCTATTGTTTATTACAATTGTTGCTTGTTTGCATCCTGTGCTATCATTTTCTCAAAATCCAATTATCACTCACATTTATGCTGCTGACCCATCTGCGCATGTCTGGTCCAGGGATACTACCACCCTGTGGCTATATACATCGCACGACACACCGGGCACTAATCACCATGCCACCATGTTTGACTACCATGTATTTTCGACCAAAGATTTAGTGAACTGGACAGATCATGGACGGGTGCTCTCGGTAGATGATGTTTCATGGGCGGTTGATTATGCCTGGGCCATTGATTGTGTGTACCGGCACGGTAGGTATTACTTATTTTTTTGTATGCATGAGCTTGAGACTGGTATTTTTCGTACTGGCATTGCTGAGAGCGATGTTCCGCAGGGGCCATTCAAAGATATTGGTTTTATAAAAGGTGTTGAATGGGGTCAAGATCCCGCTGTTTTTACTGACGAAGATAATCGTGTTTACTTGTATTGGGGAAGTGGAGGAAGCTGTATGGCTGCCGAGTTAAACGACGATTTATTATCGATTAAACCCGAAACAAAAGTAAACCTAAGCAAGCAGTTGTTTGAAGTTTTTGAAGGTCCATGGGTACATAAATACAAGGGCAAATATTATCTGTCGTATCCGGCTTTACCCAAGGGAAACTGGCCCGAAGAAATGTATTACGCAATGGCCGATAAACCGCTCGGTCCGTACACTTTCATAGGAAATTACATCCCAAGATTTCAGGGACAGGCTGGCACGAATCATGGGTCAATTACTAAGTTTCAGGGAAAGTGGATTGCATTTCACCATAGTGCTATGGTTTCGAAAGGCAAAAGCGAAGTTCGAAGTCTGATGGCAGACTGGCTGGAATACAACACTGACGGAACCATCAAAACCATTACTCCCAGTCCTGCCGGAATTTCAAATGGTAAACCAACACATTGTCGGATTTTTCTGGAAGCTGAAAACGGAATTTCCTCAGGTGGTAAACTGGCCGGAACACAAGTCGAATCATCAGTGAAAGATTTTTCAGGAAAAGGCTATGTGACCGGCTTCGACAAACGATACGATTACGTTCAAGTTCTGGCACAGGTAGGCGAAGACATGAAAGCAAGGCTGAGAATTCGTCTTTCGGCCGATCAGGATTTTGCCGCCGATATTTTAATCTGGCCCAACATGCTCAATGGCTGGAACGGCACTAAACTCAAGAAAACCAATGGCTGGGAAACAGTTGACCTGGGTGAAGTACAGTTGCATCAAGGCAATAATTCAATCCGGATAAATACACATCAAGATGTAAACCTGAAGATTGATTATTTGATTCTTGAACCGATTACCAAATAAATAGCTTTCCACAAATATCTAAACCTTTTAAAATGGCAGCACATTTTCTAAAATTGATATTCCTTTTTTGCTCGCTAAATTACTTTTAGATAATTCATAATCAGGTAATTAATTCGGTGACTGGTCTAAGTTCATGTCTCAGCACGACATGATATGGGAAGAGCTTCCCCTACAATGGAACGAAGGCGCATTTACCGGCAACGGGCAGGTAGGCATGATGATTTATGCCACGCTAAAAGATAACCGGATAGATTTCCACATCGGACGGCAAGATGTTCCCGACCACCGAAAAGCGCCGGATCAGAAAACATCGATGGGCGTTCCTGGAGCATCGCTGATGTACGATTACCCGCGCCTCGATATTGGCCGGATGGTGCTTCGTCCTGCTGGAAAAATTCTTTCGGGAACCATTCGTCAAGATTTATGGAATGCCGAAATCCGTGGCAAAATCATTACGGACATGGGCGAAATTACATTCAAGGCATTCACTCCCCGCGATCGCATGGTTAATGTAATAGAAATCAGTTCATCCGAAAAACAAAACGTTAAAAAGACAGGCTATCAGTGGTCGTTTCTGCCCGGAAATCCAGCCTCGCCCAGGGCGCAAGTTTTCCCTGACAATCCGGAAAGCAAAGCCTATGTAACCAATCCCAAACCTGTTATTACCAAAACCAACGATGTTTCGGTGTGTGTGCAGTCGCTGCTGGCCGGGGCCGATTATGCCACGGCATGGACTGAAAAGAAGACGCAACATTCTACTCAATCAACTTTATATATTTCCATAGCCAATGAGATTCCGGCTTCGGATGTTTCAGCGAAAGTTGCCACTCAGGCTGTCAATGGCGCCTCCATTCTAAAACTTGCTGCATTGGAAAAGCCTCACCGGGAGTGGTGGCACAATTATTATCAGCATTCGTTTTTATCTGTTCCCGATGCCCGGATGGAATCGTTTTATTGGATTCAAATCTATAAAATGGCCGTTTGTTCGCGAACAGATGGCCAGGCGGTTGATTTGTTTGGCCCAATGTTCCGGGTAAACCAATGGCCTGGTTTGTGGTGGAACCTGAATGTTCAGCTCACCTATTGGCCTTATTATGCAAGCAATCACCTGGATTTAGCCGAAAATCTTATCAGGCTGATCGATGAGAGATTTGATCTGATGCTCGATAAATACCGTGGTCCAAAATTGGGCGATTTTACCTGGGCCATGCACAATTATTGGCTGCATTACCGCTACCAGGGCGATTGGAAAGCTATTCAGGAAAAATGGGTGCCAAAAGCCATCAGAATTGCTGAAGCGTTTGAAAAGCTTCAACAACAAAACTCTTCCGGGAAAATTGAATTATTGCCTATGGGATCTCCTGAGTACAAAGGTTTTGAGACTTTCCCAAATACGAATTACAACTTGGCTATTCTGCGATGGTTACTCAATGCGTTGGTTGAGTCGAACGAAATAGCCGGTTCACATCAAACCGAAGTTAGTAAATGGAAGCAAACATTGGCCAATTTAATCCCTTATCCGGTAGATGAAAACGGTTTGAAGATTGGAAGCAACCAGCCAGTTGACATGTCTCACCGACATTTTTCTCACCTGATGGGCTTATATCCCTTGTTTCAGCTCAATCCCGATTCGCCAGCCGACAGTAAACTGATGGACAAATCGGTAGCACACTGGTATCAGATTGAAAATGGCAAAGCTTTGGCCGGCTTTTCTTTCACTGCAGCGACATCGTTGTACGCCGCACTTGGTCGTGGCAACGATGCCTACAAGGTTCTTAACCACTTTCTATTAAGCGATATTGGTATCAGTCAATTAATCTCGAATACCATGTATGTCGAATCGGGCGGAAGAAATCCGGTGATCGAAACGCCTTTGAGTGCTGCAAATTCCATCATGGAGTTCCTGATTCAAAGTTGGGGTGGCAAAATCCGGGTGTTTCCGGCAGTATCCGACCAATGGAAAGATGCTTCTTTTTATCAGCTTCGGGCGCAAGGCGGTTTTTTAGTAAGCGCTTCCCGAAGTCAGGGGAAAACGGATTGGATTTCGGTGAAAAGCCTTTCAGGTGAACCTTGTGTGGTAAAAGTCCCAGATTGGACTATCCCTATTCAAATCGGAAAAGGAAAGAAGATCCCAATCACGAAAATTGTGGAAGGCGAATACAGGGTTGATTTGAAAGCCGGAGAGGAAATTGTACTCACATCAGGAGTAAAAGCAACAAAACCAGTTGTAAAATCAATTTTGCATTCTTCAGTAGAATTGAATTTGTATGGTGTAAAAAAAGGAAAACAACTACCTAAAATTCAGGATTGGCCATTGCCTGAGTATAAGTTCAACTAATACATAGCCCTGTTTTTCTTAACACTTTCAGATATTTAATTTCTCCACAGTTTTTGAAAATCATTTCAATGAAGGCGTTATTGTACAATTAATGGTCTTTATTCTTCAAAGAGTTGATAAATTAAATTCATAAACTTGAGGTTTAGCTTTTACAACTCTGTTTTTATGAAACATATCAACTAATTGTATAACAGAGAGATGATTATTCATAGCAATCTCGATAGTTTTCGGAACCAAGTGACTGGTAAAAAATAAAATATAAACACATGAAAAAAATAATTCTTCTGCTTTTTCTTCTTCTTTTTAACCGGGGGATGGAAGTTTCTGCTCAAGGTACATTCAGTTCTTTCGAACGAGCAAAACGTCATCCGATAATATATGATCGACCTGCTCCTGATTTTTTTGAAGGTGCGTTACTAGGCAACGGGGCAATGGGCGTAGTAGTAACAACCCGTCCCGATGCAGTAGTATTTTATTTCGGTCACAACAATGTTTGGGACATTCGTATTGCAGAGAATAACCAGGAAAAAATCGGAACATTTAAATATGTATTCAGCCAAGTAAAAGCAATTCCAGATACTTTAACTGTTCTGACACAAAATCCTTGGTATTTGGAATACAGCAATATGGCTGCTGAAAACTATGGGAAACCATATCCACGTCCATTTCCTTGCGGCTCTGTACTGTTGGGTTTCGATCGTAGGAATGTCGAAATAATCGGACACCGACTCGATATTTCCAATGGATTATGTGAAGTTTATTTATTGACCAAAGCCCAAAAGAAGCTGACTTTACAAATTTTCACTGATATGACCAACGATCAGCTTTGGTTTAGTTTAGTCAATGAGCATGGTGATCCATGTGACAATATTTTTGATCGGGTTCGGGTAATACCTGATCCATCCACGCCTAAAGAATTTCCAATGACAAAACCAGAGGAAGAACTTTCAAAAGGAATATTATCTTTTCGTCAGTCTTTGCCCCATTCCGAGCCTGAAAAATATGATATAACTAAAGGGCATCCAAAAGACAGAGCCTTCCGTCTGATAACAGCCTTGAATTGTTTGCTCGAAAAACGATCTCGAATCAACTGGGATGGAAACAAGCAAGAGATGGAAACATTGGAAGCAGGTATCAAAAAGAAAATTGGATTTACGGGTTGCATTTCACTTAAGGAAGGATTAAACACTGATGTTGCGTTTGATTTACCAGAAATGGAAATACCGCAATCCAAAAAGTTCCAAGCATCAATTCAGAAAAGTCAACAAATCTGGAAAGAATACTGGAACAAATCTGGAGTAAAACTGAATGACCAGTTTCTGGAACGTATGTGGTATCAGAATTTGTACTTTCTGAATTGTGCGACTAAAAAAGAAGCCACCACTCCCGGCCTTTTTGCCAACTGGAGCTATAACAACATTGGCACCGCCTGGCATGGCGATTATCATATGAATTATAATACCCAGCAACCGTTTTGGGTAACTTTTTCGAGTAACCATCTAGAGAAAAATCTACCGTATGTGAATTTGATTGAACGTTTGATACCCGTAAGTAGGCATTGGGCAAAAGAATACTACGAATTGCCGGGTGCCTATTTTCTTCACAGCGCATATCCGGTAGACATGACCATGAACGCATATCCAGTTCCGACCTGGGGATGGGAAATAGCTGAAACCCCATGGGCCGTTCAGGGTTTATGGTGGCACTATTTATATTCGGGAGATACTGGATTTCTCAAAGAACGGGCTTTTATACCGATAAAAGCTGCTGTTGAATTTCTAGTAGCCTATATGAAACGTCCTGAAGCTAGCGGCCCACAGTGGAATGATGATAAATTCCATATCTTCCCAACTGTGCCTCCTGAATTGTATGGACTTAGGCCAGGATTCAAGTACAATTACGATTGTAATGCCGATTTGTCACTAACCAAGTTCGTTTTTAAGGCTTTCATCGAAGCGACTAGGGTATTGAAACTTGAAAAATCAGAAAAAAAATTACTTGGCGATGTAAAAATGATATTGTCGCGATTTCCGGAATATCCAACTGCCATTTCGAAAAGGTACGGGAAAGTGTTGGTTTCAGTGCCCGAAGAACACGATCAGGTGGTTTACAATGTTCCAAATTCACTGTTTACAGTGTTCCCCGGTGAAGATCATGGACTGCATTCTGACAAGGAAACCTATGAAATTTTAAAGAACACATTCTTAAATCAACAAAACGAAGGAGGTAATGATTTGGTTTTTAGTAATTTACAATCTGCACGTATCGGAATGCTCGATCTGGAGCGGTTTAAACGACAGGTCAACTATTGCTTATTGCCTAACGGAACTACTTCCGACCGGGTAATGCAGGTTCATGGTCGTTACAATGACCTGACTCCTTATGGCTATATGGATAAGATGGGTATCTGGTTCGAGAACTTTGCTCTGCCTGTGGTTGTTAACGAATGTCTGATGCAAAGCTATGATGGCACTATCAGGCTATTTCCAAATTGGCAAATGGATAAAGATGCTGAATTTCATAACCTACGCGCTACCGGAGCTTTTCTGGTAAGTGCCGCCTTGAAAAAAGGAAAAGTTAACGAGATAAAGGTAACCAGTGAGGTTGGGGGAGTGCTTAAGATAATACTTCCCTGGAAAAATGGAGGAACAGTCTCCACCGGAAAGGGGAGAAAAGTGTTTTCAAGCCCGATCATCGAAATGTTAACTATAAAAGATGAAACTATAATTTTTCAGCCATAATTTTTTATAAATTACAATTCAATATCGTTTAGTTAAGGAAATTAGTTGAAAGACTTGATTTTATTGGGAATATTCTGATGTCAGAAATGGGAAGAATACAATTTGGAAAGGCCCTTCAAGCCTTTTACTATATTGCACAAAAAACATGGGAGATTATACGACTGGGGCAAAATGTTTCTCGGCATAAAACAACTAAACGAAATTACTCAATGAATTACAAACGATTATGATTTTTTTTCTAACTAAACGACTTTGAATTAGGATGGAAAGCAATACGGGTTCAATCTGGAAAACCGGGAATTTTCAAGACATCTGGAGTAGTTACTATAGGCGAATAATATGAACCTGGCAACTTGACAAATGAAGTATTTCCAAATGACGATAATTATTGTGATAGATTTATGTGTGCAAGTGATAAACTTTGACTTAGTGTAGAAATAGATATTGAACATACAAATAAATATCCATATCAGAGGGCATATCTTCCTGTTAACCTTCGCGAAGATAAGACGATGTGGAACTTGGTAAAGAAAACTTGTTAGATGAATTAATTAAAAAACACACCCAGCAGTAGAGTTGATGATTTATTACCTAAAAACTTTTGCTTATTGAAATAAATCTTCGAGAAATTTAATATAAAAGAGATTAATTCAGCAAGTGTTTTTTTCTAGTTACTGCAAACGTTTCCGGTAATAGAGAACGTTTTCGGTAACGTTTCCGGTAATAATAATATCTATTCTTTAAAAAAAGATGAGTAATGGTTATATTTTTGATTAATAATACAAATCCAATATTGAAACAGCAGTTTTTAATCATCGTTTTATGATTGGTGAGATATTTCTCATCAACAAAT
This sequence comes from Bacteroidota bacterium, assembly GCA_013390605.1. Classification (GTDB taxonomy): domain Bacteria; phylum Bacteroidota; class Bacteroidia; order Bacteroidales; family Cfx3-03; genus Cfx3-03. The sequence continues at coordinate 2,921,313 of JACAUB010000001.1, forward strand.
ATATGGTAACTCTTAAACTTATTGATAATTCATTTTCTTATTAGCAATATAAAATATATGATATTTAAGATCTCAAGAAAAACAGCACTGATCATTTTAGGAATAATATTTCCATTAACTTATCTGAATGCACAGGATAAGACTACGACTTTTGCAGATTTCTATGTCGCCCCAAAAGGGAATGATAAATGGAGTGGAAAGCTAAGCGAACCCAATGCTGATTTTACAGATGGCCCTTTTGCTACAATAAATAGAGCAAAGCAAGCTGTTAAATATTTCAAAAAGGATATTTACCGTAATATTTTTGTTATGATAAGGGGTGGTGATTACTGCCTTACAGAACCGGAAGTTTTTACTGCCGATGATGGTCATTACGATTCATACAAAGTTGTTTATATGGCTTATCCAGATGAAGAACCTATATTCCATTCGGATATCGAGGTTTCGGGTTGGCAACTAGCTGGAGCAGTAAAAGGCTTGCCAACTGTGGCAAGTGGGTATGTTTATGTAGCAAAGATACCTAAATTACCAGTGGGTAAAGAGCGATTCTATACGTTATACGACAATGGAAAACTTTTAACCAGAGCACACTCTAAAGGTTTTGAGCCTACAAAAAAAATGAGCGGTGGCGATGGTGGTGGTAATGATTGGAAAGGAATGGTTAATGCTGACCGGACATTACTCTGGTTTCCAAAAGGCTCATTAAAAAAATGGTCGAATCTGGATGATATTGAAATATTTATACAACCTAATGTTGGTTATGTAACAAATTATCTGACGCTTTCCTCTGTAGATACCGCAACCGGAGAAGCGCATACATCTATTCCTGCGACATATCCTATGGGAAAGGTGGATAAACACCTTTTTGCATTTAAAGGAGGAAATTTCAGAGTTGAAAATGTTTTAGACTATCTGGATACACCTGGAGAATGGGTTGTAAATACAAAGGAGGGTTTGATCTATTACTGGCCTATTCATAATAAACCAGGCAAAGTTACTTTTCCTGCATTAACACAATATTTCTTTATTGATGGACATGAAAAAGGTGATATCGTTCGCAATATTGCATTTCAAGGATTAACTTTTACACGTGGAGACAGGGAGTTGGTAACACAAAACGATGCGGGACTGCAACATGAATGGGATATGTGGAATAAGGGGAATGCTTTAATTCGTTTTAGAGATGTTGCATACTGCGAAGTAGATGGTTGTCGTTTTACGAATAGTGCTTCAGCTGGTCTCCGTTTCGATTTGTATGCGCAAAGCAATGTAGTGAAAAACAATTTAATTGATTTTGTTGGAGGAACGGGAGTTTTGTTTTGTGGTTACGGTCCAGGGAAACTTGATGTAAACAAAAACAATCGCATTATAAACAACCATATACACCATTGTGGTGAATTCTATTATCAAGCCAATGCTATTATGATTTGGCAAAGTGGAGAAAATACAATTAAGAACAATAAGCTTCACGATTTGCCCTATGATGCCATTGTATTAAGTGGGTCTCGTCCTTTGTATTTTAATATAAATCATTCAAATCGCGAGATGGAAAGCACATTACGTCGTAATGAGATTTCTTCTGTTGCTCAGTTTCAGGAAACAATAACCAGAGAACAGATTATAGATCATTACAATAAAATAGTACCCTATTCTCTAACTCGCAACAACTTAGTAGAGGACAACGAAATATTCAGTACGATGAATAAGATGTTTGATGGAAATGCTATCTATCTTTCAGATGTAGGTTTTGGCAATTCAATTCATCGTAATTATATTCACCATCTTTCTGGCAAAGGTATGCAACAAGCAATTCGTACTGATGCATTTATCAAAAACACTACAATTTCAGACAATATTATTTATAACTGTAACTGTGGGGGAATCAATGTCAAATTATATGAGAATAATGTCTATAATAACATAGTTGCTGATATTCACGATATTGTTTATGAAACATCAGATGGCATATCTACGAATATGTTTCTTGGATACATTAGTCTCTTAGAAGTTTTTAAACGGTCGGAAATGCCACCTCATGTAAAGCTCGATATTAAGCACAATATTTTTTATAAAACGCATATACACAACCCATTTTATCGCGAAAGCCTAGTAGATGGGGAAAAAAAACAAGTCAAACTTGAAGAGTGTGAAATTGACCAAAATATTTATTTCGATATTAATGCTAAAGATAAAGGCCTCCAATTTCTACAAGATTATCGGCGACGGGGGGTGGATGCAAATAGTATAGCTGAAGATCCGATGTTTGTTGATGTTAAACATGGTGATTTTAGACTTAAAAAAGGATCTCCGGCATATAAAATCGGTTTTAAGGATATTGATATGACTCACATAAGTCTTACTGATGATTTCCCTGTAATTTTTAATAAAATTGTCAGGGATCAATTAGGAGAAAAATATGATAGCTTTGAAAAGCTTGAAGATAAATGTAAACCCATGCAAGGAGCAACCAGTAAAGAATTTAAAGAAATACAGGGAATTTAATTAAGAGGAACTATTACATGAAACAAAAAAACTACATACGAACTTCGTTGATCATAATATTTATTGCTCTTTGCATTCCAACAATATACGCACAAGATATTGAGCAGAAAATCTCTTTAGATGGCATTTGGAAGTTTAAGGCCGATTATTACAATAAGGGAGAAACTCAGATATGGTATCATAATAATTTTGATGACACAGGTTGGGATAAATTAAATGTGCCAGGTAACTGGGATATTCGAAATGAATATTCAGAGTTTTCAGGCAAGGGTTGGTATAGAACCACTTTTCAATCACCTGATGGAGTGGAACAAAAAAATGTACATCTCAGTTTTGAGGCTGTTGGAACCGATTATAAAGTTTGGCTTAATAATGAGCTAATAGGCGTATTTATAGGTGGGTTTCTATCGCACGACTTTGATCTTACTGGGAAATTAAAACAAGGTCAAAAAAATTGTTTAGTTGTATGCGCAGATAACAGTTTTAGATGCGGAGCTTATTGGAACTGGGGGGGGATACGCCGACCGGTAACATTAGTTATTAATAATTCTTTATTTATTGAATCTGTTAAAGTGATATCAGTGCCTGATCTTCAAAAAGGATCAGCAAAAGTAACTATTGATGCGGCTATTCATAATGGAGATAAAATAACAGATAAAGTTGATCTGTTTTATTCTTTGAGTTTGGCAGGAAAAGTTATCAAAAAAGGTTTTTCGTCCATTTCATTAAATGGTAGTGTATCGAATCTGGCGACCTTCGAATTCATATTGCCGAAAAAAGATGTTAAGCTCTGGCATTTTGATTTTCCAAATTTATATAGCCTAAAGGTATCAATAATAAAGGGGAATACGATTGCACACGAAGCAAATGAACGTTTCGGCATTCGGAAGTTAGAGTTAAAAGATGGCAAATTCTTGTTGAATGGAGAGTCTATACGTGTAATGGGATTTAACTGGGTTGCCGACGAAAGATTAACTGGTAATACATTACCTGCGGATCTTTATAAGCGGGATATTGATAATATGAAATCGCTTGGAGCAAATATGGCAAGGCTTTCACATTTTCCATTGCCAAAAGAAGTTTATGATTATCTGGATGAAAAAGGAATGTTGATTGTAGCAGAGATTCCGCTGTGGGGTACTACCAAATTGACTGAACCTGAAAATCCAATCGCAAAATCGTGGTTGAAACTACTAGTGAATACAAACTTCAATCATCCATCCATTATAAGCTGGAGTGTTGGAAACGAAATCGGAGACAAAATCAGAAATCCAAAGGTTATGGAATATGTTGAAAATGCAATAAAGTATGTGAAAGATAGTCTTGATCATTCGCGTTATGTTGTAATGGTCTCTCATACAGCAAATTCACAAAAGGAGGATCCATCAAAATATGCCGACTTTGTTCTTTATAATTCATATGGGTCATGGGGAAAGAATATTGATAAAGTTCATGAATTCCAACCTAATAAAATGATTTTTCTTTCAGAATGTGGTGAGCATTTAATTGGTGAGGATTTGAATACAGCAACTGGTAATTTTACTAAAATGATAAATGAATTAAAAGGACGTGAATATTTCTTTGGTGCCTCTTTATGGACCTACAATGATTATCGCAGTAATTATAGATCAGGAAATCCAACATGGGATAGCAAGGTTTCGCAAAACAGAGATTGGGGTATCATTGATGGTTATGGGAATAAGAAAAAAGCTTATAATATTATTCGGAGGGAGTTTGCTCCTCTGAAATGTATAAAGGTAGGACAGAATCAAAATAGTCTTGAAGTAAATATCCAACCTCGGGAGAAACTGGATTTACCTGCTTTTCCGTTGCACGAATATAAACTAGTTTGTGAGGAATTTGGTACAGATGATAAGGTGAGTCAGAGAACTGAGATCATTTTACCTGCTATTAATCCAGGAGACGCTTCGTTCAACAAAACTTTCGATCTAAAAACCACAAAAAAAGCAGTTGCATCAAGGCGAATTTTTGTAGTAAATCCAACTGGATATATGTTCATGGATACAACAATCTATTATGTTGCTCCACAAAAGCCTTTTATTAAATCTGTTTTCAATAATGGAACTAAAATACGAGTTGTTTTTGATCCAGTCAAGATGGGCACCGAATATAAATTACTTTATGGTGAAAATGAGCTGAATCAAAAATCAACCAATTCTATTGACAATTTTATTGAAGTAGATAACCTTACAGATAGTAAAAATCTCGAAAAGACTTATCAGATTCAATTGGTAGCGGTGAATAATTTTGGTGAATCAAAATCAAACATTTATCAAGAGAAGATATCCTCATTTAGTAAATTACCACCAGTAATTAAAGCGGTTAGGGCTTTCCAAAATGGAATCAGTATTGGATATAGTACTGAAAAGGAAGAGTATCTTTATAAGATACAGTACTCAACGTCACCTGATTTTTCAAAAGATACTTATATAATACAAACCACAACCAAAGGAGCCTGCTATATTCCAGATCTTACACCGGGTATAAAATACTATATAAGGATGAGTTCTGTTGAACAGTATGAAATTCAGAGTTCATGGAGTGAATCCTATGCAATCACTATATAATACAGTAACTCAATTTGAGAAGAAATATATTTTTAAATAAATTAAAAATAAAGTTGTAAAATGAAATTAACCAGATTATTAACGATTATTTTATTGAGCTGTTGTCTTCAAAGTTGGGCACAAGAGATGAATCTTTCGAGATGGATACAACCTGTACCAGCAACAGCAAAATTCTCATTAGACGGATTCATGGTATGGTGCGGGAGCATGGTAAAAGGAGATGATGGGAAATATTATCTTTTTTATAGTCGCTGGCCTAAAAAGAGCGGTCATCTTGCCTGGGTAACAGAAAGCGAGGTAGCATTAGCTGTATCAGATCAGCCAACAGGTCCGTATAAACATGTAAAAGTAGTTTTGCCCAAACGAGATAAAAAATATTGGGATGCTGATGTAACACACAACCCAACCGTTTACAAGTTCGGCAAGAAGTATTATCTCTATTATATGGGGAATTACGGAAATGGTGAATGGTGGAATCACCGTAACCATCAACGGATTGGTGTTGCCATAGCTTCTTCTCCATTAGGACCTTGGAGAAGAAAAGATAAGCCATTAATAGATACTACCTATATGGGCTTTGACCATTTGATAACAAATAATCCTGCTGTAACCCAACGTCCTGATGGAAAATATTTAATGATTTATAAGGGTGTAAGTGATGGGAAAATGCCATTTGGAGGTATCGTACAGCACGGTGCAGCATTGGCGGATAACCCGGAAGGACCTTTTAAAAAATTTCCAAATAGAATTTTCGTAAAAGATACGGTCAAGTTTGCTGCAGAAGATCCTTTTATATGGTATCAGCAAGGAAAATATTGGGCAATTGTAAAAGACATGAATGGCGTTTTTACAAACGCTGGAACAAGTCTAGCATTATTTGAATCAAAGGATGGCTTAGATTGGAAACCAAGTAAAAACATTCTGGTCTCAACCTGCCAGATCCCTTGGGCAACGGGCACAAAAAAAGTAACCAAGCTTGAAAGGCCACAGTTATGGCTGGATAAAGGCATCCCCAGGGTGTTGTTTTGTGCAGTATATGATGGTGACGAGAACTATAATGTGTCAATTCCATTAAACCCACCTCTGGAAAAAAAATAGAAGCACGTGATACCATATAAAAAAATTCAAAAAATCTTTAGCTTTTTTTTGTTTATAGGATTTGTCCTTATAATGACGCAAGCGACAGGACAAAATGCAAAAGACAAATCTATTACAAAAGACAGTAGGTCAGCGTTAATGAAAGGGCATCCTGTTTCATCCTTTAGTAATTCAGCAGTACAGTTAAAATCTTCATGGTTAGAACAGCGAGAAGAGCTAAACAGAGCCTATTTACATCAGCTTAATCCTGATCGGTTGTTAGTGAACTTCAGAGTCAATGCCGGCATTCAAACTGATGCAAAACCCTTAGAGGGGTGGGAAAGTCCCCAATGCGGATTGAGGGGCCATTTTGTAGGTCATTACCTCTCTGCTTGCGCATCAATGATTGAGAAGGATGGTGATACACTTTTGAAACGCCGCATCACATATATGATTGATGTACTGGCTGAATGTCAGCAGAAGCTGGGTGGTAAATATTTAAGTGCCTTTTCTGAAAAAGAATTTAACACCTTGGAAACCAAATTTAGTGGTGTGTGGGCACCATACTATACCTTTCACAAAATCATGCAGGGTTTACTGGATGTTTATACACTAACAGGGAATAAAAAGGCTTATCATATTGCTTTAAATATGTCTGAATATATCAAAGTTCGTATGGATAAGTTATCTGATGCTGAAATCGAAAAGGTTCTTTATACAGCTGAGGCTAACCCTACTAATGAGGCTGGTGGAATGAACGAGGTATTGCACAATCTCTATGCCCTATCAAAAGATCCAGCCCACTTGAAGTTAGCATCTATCTTTGATCGAAAATGGTTTAGCCAACCACTAACCGATGATAAGGATATCTTATCCGGATTGCATTCGAATACCCATATCGCATTGGTCAATGGTTATGCTCGTCGTTATGAGAATACACATGAAGGAGATTATAGAGATGCTGCAATCAACTTTTGGAAAATGCTTAATTCTCATCATAGTTATGTAAATGGAACCAGCAGTGGGCCACGACCTATTGCCACAACGCCAACCTCACGTATAGCGGAGCATTGGGGCATTGCAGATCATCTCAGTGCGACACTGACCGGAGAGATTGCAGAATCATGTGTAACACACAACAGTCAGAAACTAACCGCTCGACTCTTTCAATGGACAGCCTCCCCCTTGTATGCCGATATCTATATGAACACCTTTTATAATGCGATGTTGGCCGAGCAGAATAAAGAAAACGGAGCCATAGTCTATCACCTGCCCCTGGGGTCACCCAGGAAGAAGGCTTTTTTAAAAGAAAACGATTTTAAATGTTGTAATGGATCAGGTAATGAAGCATTTACTCACCTGAATTCAAATATTTATTTCCATGATCAACAAAATATCTGGGTTAATCTTTTCATCTCTTCTGTCTTAAATTGGAAAGAAAAAGGAATAGCCATAGAACAGGATTGCCAATTTCCAGAAGACAATAAAACAAAAATTACTGTTTCAACAAAAACCCCGACACAATTTATAATCAACCTGTTTGTTCCATCATGGGCTAAGAGAAATACAATAATTCTAGTAAATGGCGAATCAATTAAGGCAAAGATTAACCCTATGTCATTTGTGCAAATTGATAGAAAATGGAAGACCGGTGATCAGATAGTGATGTGTTTTTCTTATGATTTTCATTATAAAAGTATGCCTGATAATGAAAACGTAATTGCACTCTTTTATGGTCCTACTCTATTGGCTTTTAAAACCGAAAAGGAGTTGATACTAAAAGGAACGCATGATCAGATCATTAGTGGTTTGAGTAAACAGACTAATGGAAGTTTTTTTAACCTGAAAAATAATGGAGTGGTGTATGAGCTCGTCCCTTTATATCAGATTACCAACGAATCGTATGGGGTGTATGCAACCATTAGAAACGAATATTAAATAAGATTTCATGAAAAGAACACTCATTATCGCATTTCTGGTTTTCATAGTACAAACCCTTAGGTCAGGCTATTTTATTTCTGGTGAAACTTGTATTTCTCTAAATAGTATCTGGCAATTTAAAGGAGATCTAAAACAAATAGGTGAGGTCGAGAAATGGTATACTACGAATTATAGTGATAAAAGCTGGGACAAAATAGATGCATCGGGTAGTTGGGAGTTACTTAATGAGTACGTCAATCATACTGGCAAAGCATGGTATAAAACGACCTTCAAAACACCTGAAATAAAAAACAAGTTGCTGTTTCTTGAATTTGGGACGGTAAGTATGATCCGATCAGGCGACCAAAACATCTTAAATTTTACTCTGGCAAAGAATACTTCGGTTATCTTATAACATTTGAAGTAAATGGGAAGAAATGCGAAAAGATCATTAATAAATCCAAAATCGAATACATCACCCTTTATGCAACCAGTAAAAAGAGGCTACAAAATATTAAGCTAACCGCTTTATGTACCTTAGGAAAATAATATTATAAACACCTAAAAATGAAAAATAAATTAATCATTATTCTGTCTGTCTTTCTGTTGAATATTTCAATAACATTCAGTACACTGGCTCAGTCTAACGGAACAGGAAAAGATATCCTTGTACAACGTGAAGCTAGTGCAGCGAAGAAGGCTGCCGAGTTGTTGAAAAAGATGACCCTTGAAGAAAAAATACTACAGCTTCTTTCATACAATTCCAATGGTATTCCACGTTTAGGAATCCCCAATATGGCTAGCGGAGAAGCCCTTCATGGCGTTGTTTCTGATGGGTGTACCAGTTTCCCTCAATCTATTGCCTTGGGAGCCACATTTGACCCTACACTTTTAAAAGAGATTGCCAAAGTAATAGCCATGGAAGCTAGAGCTGTGGGAATGGCACAAAGCTTCTCTCCTATGCTTGCTGTATCACGTGATACAAGGTGGGGAAGAATTGAAGAATCATATGGTGAAGATCCATTACTGGTGACAAATATGGGAGTTGCCTATATCAACGGGCTTCAGGGTGAAGGAACAGATCGGTTTAGCAAGGATCACATTTTCGCCACTCCCAAACACTTTGTAGCTGATGGAGAACCTTGGGCCGGTATGAATGGCGAAGGATCTGAGTTCTCAGAACGGGTATTAAGAGAGATTTATATGCCACCTTTTGAAGCTGCCGTAAAAGAAGCTGGAACCCGTTCTATCATGCCTGCTCACCATGCCATTAATGGAGTTCCTTGTCATGGCAACAGTTGGACATTGCAACAAGTATTACGTGATGAATGGAAGTTCAATGGCTTCGTCACCTCTGATATGGACGACATTTCAAAACTATCTACTGGAGGTGGCTTTGGTGGGTACAAATACGTCAAAGACACCTTGGAATCATGCATTATGGCCATTAAGGCAGGCGTAGACATGGAGTTAGTCGGACGCCAATATAAAAAACTCACTATTGCCGTTAAAGATAGCAGATTATCAGTAGATATAATTAACCTTGCTGCTGAACGAGTATTGCGTTCTAAAATACTTTTGCTTGGACTCAGTGAACCTTCTGTCGTTAACCAGACCCCAACCGATAAAAATGCAACAGCTGATGCAATCGCAAATTATAAAGGAGGCGATGATGTATGGGCCAAGTTAATTGCTGATGGGAAATTTGATACACCACTTAGTGAACGTCGTTCAGATTGGAAGCAAATTGTCTGCGATCCTTCACATGACACATTAGCATTAAAGGCTGCCCAACGTTCACTGGTATTGCTCAAGAATAAGAATAACCTGCTTCCACTGAATAAAAGTAAGATAAAGAAATTGTTGGTTGTAGGCCCCATTGCTAATCTGACAAACTTGGGTGGTTACTCTACGGGAAAACCCCGATTTTATATCAATGTAGTTGATGGATTAAGAAGCGTAACCGGTAATGGAGTAACAGTTGTTTATGCTGAAGGTTGCGGATTGCCAAGTTCGCAGTCAGACTGGAGTCGCGTTGCTGCGCCACTCAACATCAAAAACGAGAATAATCTATTGGCAAAAGCAGTAGCAGAAGCTGCTTCAGCCGATGTAATTGTAGCCGTAGTTGGTCATAGCCGTAAACACTTAGGAGAGAATCTCGATCGTGATGATTTGGGTTTGATTGGTAATCAAGAAATCTTAGTTAAAGCCATGCAGGCCACAGGTAAACCCGTTGTAGTTGTTTTTAATTGTGGAGCACCTATATCTTCTCCATGGATTGAAGAAAATATGCCAGCAATTTTACAGGCTTTTTATGGGGGGCAATTTACAGGAACAGCTATCGCTCAAGCCATATTTGGTGATATTAATCCAGGTGGTAAAATGCCAATTACCACTCCACGTAATGTTGGACAAGTACCCTGTTATTATAACCATTTTCCATTGACCGGACCAGTAAATTATTATGGATCCAAGAGTACACCTATCTATCCATTTGGATATGGATTGAGTTATACCACTTTTAAATATAGCGACCTGAAAATATTAGCACCGATCCATCCCAATCAACCCACAACAGTATCCCTTCTGTTAGAGAATACAGGTAACAGAGAAGGAGATGAAGTCGTACAATTATACATTCATCAGGATTATACTTCATTGGTTCGTCCAGTTAAGGAGCTCAAAGGATTTCAAAGGATCACACTAAAAGCAGGGGAAAAACAATTGGTTAGCTTCCCCATAGGATTCGAACAGATCAAATTCTGGAAAGATAATACATGGCGAGCAGAACCTGGAACTATTCAAATCATGCTCGGATCCTCTTCAGATGATATCAGATTAAAAGGGAAAGTTGAATTTACTGCAAAATAACATCAACCAATGGCAAAGTTTACTTTCATTTTCATCATTTTATTATTTATTCAACAGAATCTGATTGCACAAAAAAGTCATCTCTTTTTATTAGCTGGACAAAGCAATTCTGTCGGCCAGGGAGATTCAGCTGCAAGTGTCAAATGTAAACCAAATACGGCATTTGAATTTAATGCAAATTCAAATAGCTTTATACAACTGAAAGATCCAGTCGGAAAAAGCTGGAAGCTGTTTCAGCAAGCTCAAACCGGAAGCATCGCACCTTCATTCGCAAATCGCTTATATGAACTTACACATCGGTCTGTATATATCGTAACTACAGCAAGAAGTGGGGCATCTTGTCATCGGAAAGCTGAAATGGCTGATTATGACACATGGGATTCAACCGGAAAACTTTTTGCCGATGCTGTTGAAAAAACCAAGATGGCTACAATTACGGCAAAGCATAAGCTTTCAGGAATTATATGGATGCAGGGAGAAAGAGATGCCAATGCCATTTTGAATGGACAGCTTACTTTGGATGAATACCAGGAAGCACTTGAAGGATTGATTAAAAGGTTCAGAGATAAATTTGGCAAGAAATTACCTTTTTATATTGTACTCATTGCTTACCAACAAGATAAACCGAAATGGGGTTGTGATGCAGTTCGAAGCGTTGAGCAGAAAGTGGCAAGTAAAATAAAACGAGTGTATATCGCTTATAGTCAAACTGGGGAGTTTGCACAGCACAAGTGGTTTAAAGATATTGTTCATTATAATCAGGACGCTCTAAACGATATTGGAATAAAAACAGCTGAATTTATTGCTTTTGGAAATAAAAATAAATTAAACATCAATGCAAAAATTTAATAAACTAAGGCTACTTATTATTATATACTTACTGATTTGCGCTTTTCCTAAAGTGGCTTTGTCACAAACAAATCAATTTGTAGATGAAATGAATTTGGGAGCTATGGTACAATCCGTCCCTTTATCAAATAAGTTTATTGATCCTGGATATTATGTATGGTGTGGATCAGTAACAAAAGGGAAGAATGGGAAATTCTATATGCTTTATTCAAGATGGCCTTTAAAAGATGGGTTTTATTCCTGGCCTATTACTTCTGAAATAGCAGTAGCTATATCCAATAACCCAGTCGGCCCTTTTAAGCACCTCAAAGTTGCACTACCCGCACGTGGAAATAAATATTGGGATGGATCAGCAACACATAATCCTACCATCACACAATACAGAGGAAAGTATTACCTCTACTACATGGGAACAAGTGCTTCAAAAGAAATCAAATTTCCAGTAAAGATAAACGATAACTGGTGGAGTTATCGTAATACACAACGGATAGGTGTAGCTGTTGCTGATGATCCTTCAGGTGAATGGAAACGACTTGATCATCCGGTTTTGAGTGTAAGTAAAGATTCAACAGCATATGATGCTTTAATGGTTTCTAATCCAGCTGCAGCATTTAATGAAAAAGGACATGTAATACTTTTATACAAACAGGTTTGTAAAAATGGCAAAATAAATGGAGGAAGAGTTCGATTTGGGGTGGCTTTTTCAGAAACTCCCTTTGGCCCATTTATTAAACATGAAAAACCAATTTTTGAAGCAAGTGATGGCGGTAAAGAATGGATGGTTGCAGAAGATCCATTTGTGTGGTTTCAAAAAGGCATATATTATGCTATTATTCGTGATGTTGTTGGTAAATTCACAGGTGATAAAGGTGCATTAGCTTTGATGTTTTCATCAAATGGATTCGACTGGAAACCAACAAAATACCCAAAAGTAATTGGAAGTAAGTTTATGTGGGCCAATAACGAAAATAGCATTTCTCAACTTGAACGTCCATGTTTATATATAGAGAAAGGAGTCCCCAAATGTCTATATGGTGCTACTCGTGCAAATATAGAAGAATCTTTGACTTTCAATGTGGCAATACCATTAAATCAAAAAATAAAATAAACATGATGTATAGATTTCTTTTATTAGGCATACTCATTTCTTTATCATTGAAAGGAATAGCCCAACTAAATTCCAATCAGAATACGTATAAACTGTGGTATAATAAACCGGCAGAAAAGTGGCTAGAAGCTTTGCCTATTGGTAATGGAAGTCTTGGTTGCATGATATTCGGAGAGGTTTCACAAGAACATATTCAGTTTAACGAACAGAGTCTTATCACAGGTACAACACAAATTATGGGTAATTATCAACCTTTTGGAGATCTTTACATCGACTTCCCTTTTATCGGGTCTAAAAACTACCATAGGGAATTAAATCTAAATAATGCTGTTCATCAAATTAGTTTTACAAGTAACGGAGTAAAATATAAAAGGGAATATTTTGCTAGCTATCCTGATAAGGTAATAGTTTTTTTCATCTCAGCGGATAAGAAAAACCAGATCTCAGGAAAAGTTAAATTAACAGATGCTCATCATGCTTTAATTACTACTACTGCCCAAAAGCTAATTGCTACAGGTAGACTTACTGAGAACCAAATGGATTATGAATCTCAGGTACAAGTCATCAACAACGGAGGAATAGTAACAACTGACACATCTGGAATTACAGTAACGAATGCCAATACGGTAACTATTTTACTTTCAGCCGGAACTTCATTTATAAATGACTTCAGGAAAGATTTCAAGGGAGATCATCCCCATCAACGATTAGAAAAAATATTGTCTGCTGCTTCAAAAAAAACCTATGAACAACTTCTTAAAAACCATGAATCAGATTACCATGCTTTGTTTAACCGTGTTCAACTCAATCTGGGGAATACCCCTAATGAATCTACTCTTGACCGATTAAAGGCATACAAAAAAGGCGCGAAAGATCCTGCACTTGAAGCTTTACTTTTTCAATATGGTCGATATCTATTAATCAGCTCATCCCGTCCCGGTGGTTTGCCTGCAAATTTACAAGGGATTTGGAATGATGAATTCAAACCTGCCTGGTATTCTCAGTATACTACCAATATAAATATTGAAATGAACTATTGGTTGGCCGAACCAACAGGACTTACAGAATGCACAGCTCCTCTTTTCGATTGGGTTGAGAATTTAGCAGATGTTCAGAAAAAATCATCTGATCCGAAACTTATAACAAAAAAAGGATGGATTGCATACAGCACCAATAATATTATGGGTGGAAATTCCAAATGGGGAATTCACCGCCCTGGCAGTGCTTGGCTCAGTCAACACTTTTGGGAACACTATGCTTTTACAGGTGACACCAATTTCTTAAAAAACAGGGCTTATCCGATGTTAAAAGACGTGGTTGAATACTGGGATGAACACTTAATAGAACGCCCCGATGGTAAATTAATTACCCCGGATGGATGGTCTCCGGAACATGCTCCGGGAATGATTGAAGGGGACCGGACTCCCTATCCAGGTGTTTCATACGACCAACAAATTGTTTACGATCTCTTTTCTAACTATATTGAAGCTTCTAAAGCTTTAAATATCGATACAGATTATAGAACTAAGATTACAGAAATGCGAAACAAGTTGTTAGGTCCACAAATTGGCAAATGGGGACAATTACAAGAATGGATGGAAGATGTAGATAATCCACAAGATCACCATCGTCACAACTCGCACTTGTTTGCAGTTCATCCCGGCCGACAAATTAGCCCAATCTCAACGCCCGAATATGCAAAAGCAGCTCTTGTTTCGCTCAATGCTAGAGGCGATATAAGTACAGGATGGAGTACCGCATGGAAGATCAATTTATATGCCCGACTTGCCCAGAAAAACCGTTCATATGACTTGATCCGACAACTTCTCCGTCAGTGTATCGTTGAAAATTTATTCGACACACACCCTCCCTTTCAGATGGACGGTAACTTTGGATACACTGCTGGGGTAGCTGAAATACTGCTCCAAAGTCACATAAAAGAAGGAAAATACTATATTCTTCAACTACTCCCTGCTTTACCTGATACATGGCCGGATGGCAAAGTAAAAGGGTTGAGGGCACGAGGTGGTTTTGAGGTGAACATGGTTTGGAAAGACAAACAATTAGAATCGTGTAAAATAAAATCATTACTGGGAAATGATCTAAAGATTCTTTACAACGGGAAAGAGATTATTACAAAAACAAGTGTAGGAAAAATCTATCAATTCAATAGTTTGTTGAAAACCATTAAATGAATTCCGGCATGAAAAAATTAAAAGCACTGCTAGTGATCCTATCATTTAGTTTATTAGCATGTAATGGGATATTAAGATTAAACCAAAAAACGTTTAATACAGCAACCAGAAAAACAAAAAAAATAAGCGAATGGCAGACACTCCGCTTTGGAGCCTTTGTACATTTCAATGACAATACTTTTATTGGTAAGGAATTGTCAAAAAACATAGATCCAACCGTTTTTAATCCTGTCAAACTTGATTTTGATTCACTAATGTCAATCTTTCAAAAGGCTGGTATTAAATATGCTGTACTTACTACGCGTCACACATCAGGATTTTGTCTTTGGGATAGCAAAACAACGCAATTCGACGTGGCTAGTAGTCCTTACAAAAAAGATGTTGTGCGAATGTTTGTAGATGCTTGCCGAAAGCACAACATCAAGCCCTGTCTATATTATTGTTTATGGGGTAACTATTGGAAACCTTGGGAATGGAATCCTACAATCAAGGCAGAGCTTAAAAACACCACACCAAAAGAAGTTATTAAAGCCCAATTATCCGAATTAGCTGAAAACTATGGAGATATTTATGAATTCTGGCTCGACATGCAGTGCTGGGCATATACAACACTGAAACCACAAGAAACATACAACCTAATAAAATCAAAGAATCCAAAAACGATTATTCACTTTAATCAACAAGTCCAGAATGGAACTGAAATCAAATATTTTCCAACCGATATTCTAAATGGTGAAGAGAGGATTCCGCCTATAGCAGGTCATCAACCATTTCGTATAATTGGTAATGTAACTTATTACCTGCCGTTCGAGTATGAGATCACCTCACAACGTTGTGACAAGCTTTCATTAGGCAATGGTTTAATGAAAGGTTCAGTATGGTTTACACATACTGAAAGTCATTTTTATCCAGTGGATAGTTTGTATCGTTATATAAAAATGAATTTTGAACGTGGAGGAAACAATATTTTATTATCTACCGCACCTGATATGACGGGTACATATAAAAAAGCAGATGCTGATAGTATAATAAAACTGGGAAAATTAATCTGGAACAAAAAATAAACAGAACTCATTGTTATGAAAAGACCTATCTATTTGCTGTCATTTGTATTTCTTTTTGTGCTCTTTGTAAAAGCAACTAAGGGGCAGGAAAAAAGCAATTTACCATTAGACAAACCATTGGTCAATCAGGTTGGATACAATCTTGGCGAATCAAAAAGATTTGTTTGTTATGGAGTCAATGATGGAACACCGTTTAAAATTATAAATATCCGAACAGATCAAACTGTATTTGAAGGGAAAATACTCAATTATGAAGGATGGTTCTCAGAATATAACCCCATAAGTGCAGGCGATGAGTATGTAGTAGAAGTAAATGATCGCGGGAAGTCTGTTCCCTTTTGGATTGCAGATCACTTAATTGAGAAAGTATCATCGAAACTGGCATACGACTTCTTTGTCGATGTACGAGGATCAAAAGATCCTGTTCATTCAAACGAGGCTAATGTTTATGGGGGAGGGCCATCACGTGATGGAAGTGCTTATGGCCTTGAAACAGTTTTCGAAAGTCTGTTTTATGCATCTAATCCAGCTTTGTTTGATCGATGGAAGAACGAATTGGGAAATGATAAAATCCCTGACCTGATTGCACTTATTTTATGGCATGCTGAATTTGCGTATCACCATTACAATTACAATGGCCCTATCGGATACAGACATGGAACACTTGGCTATGAAGGGCAACCTCGAATGAATTATGATTATTGGAATATGCTTGACCAACTCGCTATAGTTTGCGCAGCTTATCATTCTTTTCTAAAGCCTTATCTATCCGAAGAAACTTATCGAAAATACCGCCAGGTATGTTTAGATCATTGGAAGGAATACGATCGTTACAAAGAAGTACGCTATTGGACATATAGTGTAAAATGGGTTGATCCCGGTTTTCAAGAGTTCAATGAAATGGGGAATGCTTTTGGCCAATCTGTTATGCGAAATCTATTTATGTATGTGTGTGAGAAAAACGAAAAAGATGGGAATCCGGCTCAATATCTTAAATGGGCACAAGAGAGTGCACAGGATATTATTAACAATTGGGATTTTAACAATCCTCGGCATATGTGGTGGATTCGTAATGCGGAACACATTACACCTCAATCATTAGCACTATTTTTAATGATTGCACCTGATAAAGCACCCAAAGGGACGAAAGAAAAGCTAGAAGCATGGGCCATTCATATGAAACAAAAAACGAATAATTGCTGGAAATACCGAGTTCATAGCGAAACAGAATGGGCACATCCTACTACAAAAGAATTAGGTGGAGCTCCAGCATTAGCTGGGTCAATGTTTGCAGTTGCTTACCTTTTAAATGATCCTGCGTTGCGTAATATTGGCTGGGCTCAGATAGATTTTACTTTTGGAGCAAATCCATTAGGTGCCCATTTCAGCAATAAAAGCAAGGAACGAGTGGATATTGGTGGATACTGGGAAGGTGTTGAAGTGGGATGGCCTCAAGCTCATCCTAATGGATATGGAAAACTGGGATTAGTTAGAGGCACGCTGGATGGAACACCATTAGATGGACAGTTTCCGCGCAAAGGTGTAGAAAAAAAAACAATCTCAGCTGAAGCCACTGATGCTATTGGTAAAAACGCTTATTCAACTGAAGGATGGTGTATTTCAAACAGAGGCTGGCTTGCATCGATGACATTTTCTACATTAGAATCTCAACAAGTGAGAATATTTGACGAAACTTATAAAAATGAAATCAAAAAAGTAAAGTCTGGTCAAATAATAACCATCGAGTTAAAAGCAGCACTCAATCAGGATTGGAACAAAGTAGAAAAAGGTTGGGTCGATGTTTATTGTGAACACCAACCCGCAACCAAAGTTGAAGTCACTGAAACGGGAAACAATACAGGAATCTTTAAAGCTCACTATCAAATACCTAAAGAAAAGAGTATAAAAAGCATAGTCGTTTCTTATGGGTATCTTGGATTTGAAAAATCTGTAATACTGAATGTTATCAATAATACTTTAAAAAAATAAAAAGAGATGAAAACTATTACATTTAAAAAGCTCATTTTGGGTTGCTTTTGTTTAATAACCTTCCTTAAAGTTTCGTCACAAGTATTAGTAGAAGCCGAAAGCTTCACAAACAAAGGAGGATGGGTTATCGACCAGCAATTCATCACACAAATGGGATCACCTTATATTATGGCGCATGGCATGGGAATTCCTGTTTCAGATGCCACAACCAAAGTAATACTTCCAAAACCAGGAAAGTACAGAATCTTTATCCGTACTTATAATTGGACTTCTCCTTGGTATAAAGGAAAAGGACCCGGAAAATTTACATTAAAAATCAATAACACCTCACTAGATCAGGTTTTTGGCGAATCTGGATATAATTGGCAATGGGAGAAAACAGAACCTATTGAAATTACCAGTTCGATTGTAAATATATCACTTCATGACCTTACTGGTTTTAATGGACGTTGTGATGCTATTCTTTTTTCATCCAATCTTAACTATAATCCTCCAACAGATTCTGCACAATTAAACAACTTAAGAAATAGCCTTAAGCTCCATTCAAAGCCTTTATCTGCTGGGAAATTTGATCTCGTTATTGTTGGTGGTGGAATGGCTGGGACATGTGCTGCTATCGCCGCAGCCAGACTTGGTGTAAAAGTAGCACTCATTCAGGATCGCCCTATCCTGGGAGGAAATAATAGTTCTGAAGTTCGGGTAGGCTTGGGTGGAAAGATTAATCTTGGATTGTATCCCAAATTAGGAGATATTGTAAACGAACTAGATTCTAAAAAACCTGGAAACGCACAACCAGCCAATAATTATGATGACCAAAAAAAATCAGAACTAGTTAAAGCAGAGAAAAACATTACGTTATTCCTTAATTATCATGCAAATCAAGTTATAAAAAAAGGAACCTCTATATCTAAAATTATAGCTAAGCAAATTGAAACGGGAAAAGAACTTTCGTTTTCTGCACCATTGTTTGCAGATTGCACCGGAGATGGCACAATTGGATTCATGGCTGGAGCAACATTTATGATGGGAAGAGAAAGTAAAGATCAATTTGGTGAATCAATGGCACCCGACAAAAGTGACAAGCTCACAATGGGAGCTTCCGTGCAGTGGTACTCTGAAGATAAGACCCAAGCTGTTAACTTCCCGAAAATCGATTGGGGAATCTCTTTTAATGAAAAGAGTGCACAAAAGTTAGATCGGGGTGATTGGACATGGGAAACAGGAATGAACTTCAATCAAATTAAAGATTTTGAAAGAATTCGTGATTATGGATTATTAGCAATCTTTTCAAATTGGTCGTTTTTAAAAAATGAATATTCAAAATCAGAATCATTTAAAACCAAAGCATTAAGTTGGGTTGCTTTTGTTTCTGGAAAACGTGAATCAAGAAGGCTTATTGGTGACTATATTCTACGCGAACAAGATATAAGGAATAAAATAATATATCCAGATGCTTCTGTTACATCAACCTGGGCTATCGACCTACATTATCCAGATCCCGAAAACACCAAATATTTTCCGAATCAAGAATTTCTCTCTATTGCTAAATTTAAAGATATTACTCCCTACCCCATCCCTTATCGTTGTTTATATTCTAAAGATGTAGATAACCTGTTTATGGCTGGTCGTAATATTAGCGTTACTCATATTGCACTTGGAACTGTAAGAGTGATGCGTACCGGAGGAATGATGGGTGAAGTAGTTGGGATGGCAGCTTCAATTTGCAAACAACATCATACTAATCCTCGTGGTGTTTACCAGCAATTTCTGGAAAGCCTAAAATCATTAATGAAACAAGGTGTTGGTAAAAATGACCTAAAGAAATAACAAGCTTATTATTTCTCTAATCATAACTTGATAAATCTACAATGAAATATGTAGCACTCTTGATTATTAATCTGTTCTTATTGACACCCTTATGTCAGGGACAGTTATCGAATACGAACAAGGCTTCTGTATTACAGTCTTCAATGATATGGTCACCTTCCAATCCGGGTGGAAAACAGGTATATATTGCTTTTCGTAAGTCTTTCAATCTTTCTACTGTATCCAATAATGCATCTTTAAAATTATTCGCTGATTCACGATATATACTATGGATCAATGGTCTGTATGTTTTAAGAGGCCCTTGTCGATTTAATCCAAAAAGACCTGAATACGATATCATTAATCTCCATCCATTTCTTAAAAAAGGTAAGAATGTTATTGCCGTTTTAGTTCATCATTATGCTAATGCAATTAATGGCCGAATTATGCAACATATACCCGGGCTAACTGCAGTTTTAGAAATGTCAGGTAAAGAGATTCTTCGAAGCGACTCATCATGGCGATACAATGATAAAACCAGATACTTACCTTCTCCTAAATCATGGACTACTATTCCTGATGTGATTGATGCAAGAATAGATAAGGAAGAATGGTTATCTGCTAAATTTGATGATTCTGAATGGCCTTTTGCTAAGTTAATTGATGGAAGGCAATGGGGGAAAATGTATCCCCGTGAAATACCCTTACTGAAAGAAACAGAACTGAAAGGACTTAAGTTACTTCCTTCCCGACAAACACTAAACGCTGCATTACCCATTGAGCTTTCTGCGGGCAAGGAAGTTCTTATAGATCTGGGACGTATGGCAATGGCATATACAATGATGGAACTTGATGCTGACCAAGGAAGTGAATTATCGATGAAGTATGCTCTTCGATATGAGAACGGAAAACCTACTGAAATGTATGGGGTTGGTAATACTTATTTAGCTCGCGCAGGAATTCAGCGATTTATGACTTCCGATCAATGGGGCTGTCATTACATGCTTCTGAAATGCATTTCTGGAAAAATAAAGATACTCGGGCTAAGCATGATTGATCGTCGGTATCCGTTCCAGAGACTAGGAAACTTTAAATGCAATGATGAGACATTAAATAATCTCTGGAATATGGCTGTTAACACCATTGAAGTCACAACCGATGACGGATATGGGTCGGATGCACGTGAACGTAACGAATGGTTACAAGATCCGGCAGAACCCAATTTCATCACTACACGGGTGGCATTGGTCGGACCCGGAAATACAGGAATGAGAGTATTTTCTGATCCACGATTACTCAAAAATATCATTCGCCATGCGGCGCTATCTCAACTACCTAATGGACAAATATTGGCAACATTCCCCACAGATCGGGGACCGGAAGATTGCCATTATGTGATTGATGATTATTCCTGTCAGTGGATTGAAGCACTGAAAATATATTATGATGCCACTGGTGATAAGGCGTTCGTTAAAGAGATGTGGCCCACTTTAGTCGCTCAGATAAACTGGTTCTTGGCTCATCGCTCTCCTCGTGGTTTACTTCTGGCACGCGAATATACTTCCTTCGACAATCCCCTTGCTTACATTACCTGCGAAGGTGCTACAATAAATGCCTTTTTCCATCAGTCGCTAAATGATGCCAACTATTTGGGAGTGGTATTGGGTGAGAGTGAAAAAGCTTCTCTTTTTACTCAGCTAGCTAAAGAATTAAAAGTTGCATTTAACAAACAGCTTTGGAATAATACGGAAGAAGCTTACAACTCGGCTTATATTGGGGATACACTTTATGCCCCAACGGTTCATGCTCAGCTAATTGCATTGGATCGTGATTTAGTGCCTGAAAATCGTAAAGATGCTGTACGAAAATGGTTTCTGGAAAATTATAAAAACCAGGGAATGAAACACTGTTGTAATAATCCGGATTTTAAAATGATGATTAAACAAAAGTGTGGAATTAATATGCCTGTCGTATACTATTGGGTTTTCCAAGAGTTGTACAGAATGAATACTGATCAAATGGATCAAGAGGTAATTCAGGAAATCAAAAGAAGGTGGACTCCAATGGTAAAATATCTGTGCAATATTGGAACGCTCGGCGAGTCTTTTATGAATGATAAAGGTGAAGGATCGTCTGAAGCTTGCCATAACTATGGAGCGCTTCCGGCTTATTTTCTCAGCTCTTTCATTCTGGGCGTTCGATTGGATGGCCCGGTATGGAAGAAAAGAGTTTTGATTGAACCCCGATTGGGTGATTTAACATTTGCTCAAGGAAAGGTGGTAACAGAATTTGGCGTTATACCTATTTCATGGAAAAAATCCAAAAATGGAAAATCTTTAGCCTTTCATTTCTCTATTCCAAAAGGAATCCGAGCTGAAATTCATTTCCCAATATTATCTCATAAGCCTACTCTGATCATAAATAACATGATTCTATTGAAAAGAAATATCCGAAAAAAAGGCGTTACTAGTAATCAAAGATGGATTTCTGTTAAAAATGTTTCTGGGAGTGTTTTCGGAAATGTAAACTAAACAGACCAATGAAGGGTATATTAAAAATTAATCGTCTTTAAAATATTGTTTCGAATTTTTTTATTAACAATCTTAATATCACTTAAAGAAATGAAAAAAACTCTATTCTTAATTTTATCACTATCTGTGCTAGTTCATTTAACCGGCTTTACACAAAATGGATCAGGCGAAGCAAGTTCAAAAATGAACGATCCCAAAATGACATGGTGGAAAGAGGCCAAATTTGGCATGTTTATTCACTGGGGTGTTTATTCTGTTCCTGCCGGTAAATACGGAAATATAAATACCTATGGCGAATGGATTATGAACTCAGCAAAAATACCTGTAGTCGAATATGCGAAATTTCCACCTCAGTTTAATCCTACAAAATTTAATGCAGAGGAATGGGTTCTTTTGGCAAAAGCAGCTGGACAAAGATATATAGTGATCACTTCAAAGCATCATGATGGCTTTGCAATGTTTAAATCGGATGCTGATAAATTCAATATTTATGATGCTACGCCATTTAAACGTGATCCATTACGAGAGCTTGCTGATGCTTGTAAGAAATATAGCATGAAATTAGGATTTTATTATTCACAGGCTCAAGATTGGAACCATAAAGGTGGAGCAGCATCAGGTGGACATTGGGATAAAGAGGGACAGGAAGGGTCAATGGAGGAATATATGGATAAAATTGCTATTCCACAGGTAAAAGAGATTTTATCAAAATATGGAGATGTAGCAATTCTATGGTGGGATACGCCAACCAATATGACACCAGAAATGACAAAAAAACTAATTGCAATCGTTAATCAATACCCAAATCTAATTACAAATAACAGATTAGGTGCTGGTGCCGGAGGAGATATTGAGACCCCAGAACAGTTTATTCCTGCTACTGGTTTCCCCGGTAGAAATTGGGAGGTATGCATGACAATGAATGGTCATTGGGGTTATAATGCTTATGATGAGAATTGGAAGAGTACAAAAGAGTTATTAATTAAACTTATTGATATTGCCAGCAAAGGCGGAAATTTCTTACTTAACGTTGGACCTACTGCTGAAGGAATCATTCCCGAAGTATGTGCTAATAGTCTAAAAGAGATGGGTGAATGGTTGAAAATTAATGGAGAGTCTATTTATGGAGTTCAACCCAGTCCTTTTCCTTATTTATCATGGGGACGCGCAACCCAAAAAGGACAAAAACTTTTTTTGCATGTATTAGACTGGCCGAAAAATGGTAAGCTATTTGTTCCAATGACCAATATTATAACCAAAGCCTATCTTTTACAATATCCTCAAATTAAGCTAACCACAAAATCCGAGAAAGAGCGTGTTGTTGTTAATCTGCCTAAATATGGTCCGGATAAAGTTGCTTCTGTTATTGTGTTGGAATTCAAAGGAAACCCTTCTGTACTACCAGTACCCACTAGAGACATTATTCCTACAGTCTCTTCTGAATCAGAACCGAACACAGCAAAGAACCTTTTCAATGGAGATCCCAAAGACAAGTGGCAAGCTAAAAAAGGTGAAAACAAAAGCTGGATTGAAGTTGATCTAAAAAAATCGACAAGCATCTCTTGTTTTTCAATCGTCGAACCTTGGCATCCATGGGATAACCGTGGACACAAATTCGCTCTTCAATATAAAGATGGAACTAAATGGACTACTATTATTGAAGGAAAAACCAAAGGAAGTGGTCATACAGAATCCTTTGCTCCTATTAAAGCACAATTATTCAGATTAAACCTGGAAGCGTTTAAAGACGAGCCGATTATCAATGAATTCATGCTTTTTAGAGCTGAATAATAAAAATTAATATACAAACACAAGAGGCTGTTTCAAAAAAGTGGCCTCTTGTGTATTTATAATTAAATTTTGCATTTCGATAATTTTAGTAATTTAGAGGATTCTGGATTAAGCTATTTTTTATTATTGAAATAAAAAATACAAGTTAAAGTGATAAATTCTCACTTATTATCATGATGTAAATAGAAACACAAATGAAAGAAAAGCTTTTTTTATTAGTGACAATATGCTTATTAGCTTTTAATCACATTATAGCTCAGGTAAAAACAACCGATGCCAATACGCCACTTTATTTAATGAAACCCGATTATCCCATACCCTATGGGCCAGCTAAGGTTGAAGAGGTTAAAACAGTACTAACACAAGTTCTGAATTATCTGGAAGCCAACACCCCTGCCCATGCTATTGATCTATCAACCAAAGAAAGAATTACAGATTATTCAAAACTCAACGATAATTCAGGTATTGAAGCTGGTGCTTTTCGATTAATCTGCTACGAATGGGGTGTAACATATAGCGGGATGCTTCTGGCAGGAGAAGCTACAGGAGATCCCAAATTCACTGAATACACCACAAATCGGATAAAATTCATTGCCGATTTGTTTCCCTATTTTACTGCACAATACAAACTTAATCCTAAATCTGGCAATCCACTCCGCGCAATCATTGATCCTCATGCATTAGATGATGCAGGATCAATGTGTGCAGCAATGATAAAAACCATGCATGCTGGTGTTCAAGCCAATATCAGACCAATGGTCGATAACTACATTCAGTATATCAGCACAAAAGAATATAGACTAAAAGATGGCACCCTTGCCCGTAATAGACCACAACGAAATACGCTATGGCTCGACGATTTATATATGAGTGTTCCAGCACTGGCCCAAATGGGAAACCTGACCGGCGATCGTAAATATTATGATGATGCAGTAAAACAGGTTCTTCAATTCGCGGATAGAATGTTTGTGAAAGAGGATGGGCTTTTTAGGCATGGCTGGGTTGAAGAGATGAAAGTACACCCTAAATTCTATTGGGGACGTGCAAATGGCTGGGCATTACTAACCATGACAGAGCTACTTGATGTCCTCCCCAAAGATCATCCTAAACGTACTGAAATAATAAATCTTTACCAAGCACATATGGAAGGAATCATTGGGCACCAATCAGGAACAGGTTTCTGGCATCAACTACTCAACCGAAACGATTCATATCCTGAAACCTCTGCAACGGCCATCTACACCTATTGTATTGCACATGCTATAAACAAAGGATGGATCGACCCAATTGCGTATGGTCCAGTGGCAATCCTGGGATGGAATGCGATCACAACAAAAGTAAATAAAGATGGGATGGTTGACGGAACTTGCGTTGGAACAGGAATGGGATTTGATCCGGCCTTCTACTACTATCGCCCAACCAGTCCAATGGCTGCTCATGGTTATGGCCCAGTCCTCTTAGCAGGTGCAGAAATGATCAACCTATTGAACAACTATCAGGTTGTAATCAATGAAACATCAGTCATGTTTTATCATAAAAACGTCGACTGGAAACATCTACAAATAAACTAGCACGAACTGATTAATGTAGTGATGGAGACTCCGGTTTTCATGAAGCGACAAAAGATAATAGGTTATTGGCTATTTTATTAATCGAAATAGCAATCACAATATGCATTCGAAGAGGTTATTCCATAAACAAATTGGTTCTTTGGAAATCTTTTTACTAGCTTTGTCATTGTTTTTATATGGGGCTATTTTATTTATTACTGATGATGGGGCATGAATCTGATGAACATTGGAATCTTAAAAATGCCAGCAAATCAATAACAGCAACGATTAGCCCCTACCAGCCATTGTTCTTGAGATCTGTGAATTGATGATTTCGATGGAGGCCATTTCAAAATAATTTAAATATATTAATCAGAAATAGTGCCTTTTACAATGAAGAGTTAACAAATAACTGAAGACTATATTCATAATTTTATCAAAAAGAAAGATGAAACGAGCATGTTTTACAAGCTCAACATTGATGCAAATTTTAAAAGCGAGTTCCATCAAACCTTAATCTAAAAACTATTTACTAATGAAAAAAAAGTATCTATTAATCTATTTGTTGTTGTTTATTTCTGTGCAAACGTTTGGCTTCACTATCTTAAACAAAGAAAAGCCGACTGTTAAACCCTCAAAATACGACACACGTGAATATTGGGTATCTGTGCTGATAAAGGTAGCCGATCCTGTATTAACAAACCTAAGTAAGGAACAGTTACGAGCCAATATGCCTGTGATTAGTAAAGGTGCCAGCAGGAAAGATGTTTCACATCTGGAAGCACTCGGACGCACACTGGCTGGCATTGCTCCATGGCTTGAACTGGGCGCCGACAACACCCCTGAGGGTAAACTGAGAGCTAAATATATTAATTTGACCCGTAAGGCTTTAGCTGTAGCCGTTAATCCTGCATCCCCCGACTTTTTGAATTTCACCTCAAAACATGGTGGACAGCCATTGGTAGATGCTGCCTTTTTAGCTCAGGGACTATTGCGCGGATATACCCAACTATGGTTGCCCCTCGATCAACAAACCAAGACGAACATTGTGAATGCCTTAAAGAGTTCGCGAAGTATTAAACCGGGAGAAAACAACTGGCTACTTTTTAGCGCAACAGTAGAAGCATTTTTGTTAAAGTCAGGTAACGGTGGAAATATGGAACCTATTATTTATGCCCTTAACAAACACGCCAACTGGTATAAAGGAGATGGGGTATATGGTGATGGCGCTGATTTTCATTGGGACTATTACAATAGCTTTGTAATTCAACCCATGCTGCTAGATATAACCAACGTATTAAAGGATAGCCAAAATGATACAATAATCACCTATGATAAAGAATTGAAAAGAGCACAACGGTATGCAACAATTCAAGAACGGCTAATCTCTCCTGAAGGCACCTACCCTCCTATCGGACGATCTTTAGCTTATCGTTTTGGAGCCTTTCAAGTCCTTTCACAAATAGCTTTACTCAAAAAACTTCCTGCTGAAATAGCTCCGGCTCAAGTTCGAAGTGCACTATCACTGGTCATTCATCGTTTAATAGAAGCACCAAATACTTTTGATGCAAAGGGATGGTTAAACGTAGGACTTTATGGAAATCAGCTTAACATCAGCGAAGAGTATATTTCTACCGGCAGCCTTTATCTTTGTACCGTAGGTCTATTACCATTAGGTTTACCGGCAACAGATCCTTTCTGGACAGATCCGGCTCAAGATTGGACCAGTGTAAAAGTTTGGAAGGGGATTGATATGCCCAACGATCATGCCTTAAGCGAACATAAATAATTGCCTTTATCCAACGTAAAGTACAGGATCTTTCAAGCCTAATAACCCGAAAGCTTCAAGCCTTTCCTGACAGGAGCCACATTTACCGCATGCGGCTCCTGTTTGTGTTGGGCTATAACAGGTATTGGTATTTTTCAATACCCCTTCAAACAAAAGATCTAATTTTTCACAACAGTTCACCAAATCTTTTAAAATACCTGCTTTATCAGTTTCTATATATGGCGTATAGTACGAAACCTTCTCTGAGCCCCAGTTAGAGATCTTAAAGGCATGTTCGAGAGCATCCCTCGATTCAGCAGTACAGTCAGGATATATGGCATGATCGCCTTGATGAATTCCCAGACTAATAACAACATCATGACCGGTACGACCACTCCATGCCAAAGCCTTTGAATATAAAATAGAAGCAAAAACTGCATTTCGATTCTCAACTACAGTACTTTTCATACTCTCTTCCTGATAATGCCCATGAGGAATATCTAATGTTGCGTCAACCAGAGAAGATACCGAATCATCAAACACTGCACGAATATCAATAATCTGATGAGAAACCGCGAGCCCTTGAGATTGCATAAGCAAGATATTCTTTTTCACTAACTCAAGCTCAATATGATGTTTCTGTCCGTAATTAAACGAAAAGGCCTTTACTTCATAATCATTAGCTAAAAGATGAACAAGAAGAGCCGTTGAATCCATTCCTCCCGAAAGGGCTAATACTGCTGATTTTCGCATTGATAGATAAAATTTATAGACAGTTATTTTTCAATTCCAGGTACTTTATACAATTTGCAAAGATACGATCTGGGTATAACAAAACGAATATTGAAAAAGATTGATTTAAGCATCCGTTGCTTAACGTAATATTACATATTCAATTTGATTATTTTTTCACACTTAGTGTTCTATATACACCGCAATATATTATCTTTGTTTATTACTCGATAATGAGTACCTCAAAAAAGAATAATATCATGAAACGAGCATGTTCGTTAAACACAAACAAAGATGAAAATCTCACATGCGAGTTCTATCAGACCTTAATTTAAAAAACATTTACAGATGAAAAAAAAACTACCTTTTTTATTCATTTTGTTATTCACCTTCACCAGCAATATTCTCAATGCCCAAGTGCAAGGCGAAAACATAAAATTAAACCAATTAGGTTTCTATCCTTTTGGTCCTAAGGTTGCTGTATTAACTGCATCCACTCCATCCAATCAATTTTTTATATTACCGGTCAACGGAACAGACACTTTATTCAAAGGCACACTTAGCGTAGAAAAGCAATCGGCCTTTTCAAAAACGAAAACGAGAATTGCTGATTTCAGTGGATTTGAAAAACCAGGGTCATACATAGTCTACGTCCCCAAAGTAGGGAAGTCGTATCCTTTTAAAATTGAAGATAATGCAAATCGACCTGTGGCTATCTCATCATTAAAAGGATTTTACTATCAGCGTGTTTCTATGCCATTAGCAGAAAAGTTCGCCGGCAAGTGGGCTCGTCCTGCCGGACATTCTGACACCAAAGTATTAATTCATCCTTCAGCTGCATCAATAGAACGCCCTGCCGGAACCGTTATATCCACTCCTGGTGGCTGGTATGATGCTGGTGATTACAATAAATACATCGTCAACAGTGGTATCACCATGGGGACATTACTGTCGGCTTACGAAGATTTTCCTGCCTACTTTGAAACGCTAAAAACAAATATCCCTGAAAGTGGGAATGGCATCCCTGACATATTAAATGAAGTATTGGTTAATCTCCGCTGGATGCTTTCTATGCAAGACCCAAATGATGGTGGTGTTTATAATAAGTGTACGAACGCTACTTTCGATGGAATGGTGATGCCTGGCGTAACCAAAGAACCACGCTATGTTGTTCAGAAAGGCACAGCAGCCACATTAGATTTTGCAGCTGTAACCGCTCAGGCAAGCCGCATTCTTCGCAAATACAACACACAACTACCCGGGCTTGCCGACAGCTGCCTGAAGGCCTCTATCAATGCATGGCAATGGGCTAAAAAGAATCCATTAATAGAATATAACCAGGATGAGATGAATAAAACATTTCAACCTGTCGTAACGACTGGCGGATATGGAGATAAGAGATTCCAGGATGAGTGGTTCTGGGCTGCTGCTGAATTATTTGTATCCACACAAGAAGGAGCTTATGGTGAAGAAGCTGCAAGTAACTTTAACGGAGATCTTTCTCTACCATCATGGAGCGATGTACAGATGATGGGCGTTTATACGGTCCTCCGTTTTAGAGACTTTGTTCCTGACTATGCAAAATCGAACGTCGATCAGTTAAAAGATCTTTTCATCCAATTTGCAGATGCACTCCTTTGGAAAGTACAAAACAATGCATTTCAAACTGTAATGGGACAGTCAGCCAGAGACTTCAATTGGGGGAGCAACGCTAATGCTGCTAATCAAGGCATTGTATTAGTTAATGCCTATTTGATCACCAAAAACAAGAAATATCTTGATAATGCAGTATCAAATCTCGATTATCTGCTAGGACGTAATGCAACAGGCTATTGCTTTGTAACGGGTGCCGGAAGTAAATCAACCATGAATCCACACCACCGTCCTTCTGTTGCAGATGGTATAGAAGAACCAGTTCCCGGATTACTGGCCGGTGGCCCCAATTCAGGTATGCAGGATAAGTGTAAATACCCATTCACTGACCCTGAACTGGCCTATATAGACCAACATGAAAGCTATGCGTCCAATGAAATTGCTATTAACTGGAATGCACCTTTAGTTTATCTGGCAAATGGTATTGAGGCCTTACAGAAAGAGGCTTATTCGAAAAAATAGGGTTTATAATTGAATGAATTATTACACCCCTATGGGGTTGATATAAATAATAAAAAACTGTTTTTCTATAATCATTATATCCCTACGGGATTCAAATCCAGAAATCCCGAAGGGGTGTGATGATTATAGTAATGATTGCGGAACCCCTTTCCCACAAATTAATGAAACAATATAAAACATCATAATGAAGACTAAATTTATCAAAGCATTTTCGTTAGCCATTCTTACAGTACTTTGTATTACAACAGCTAGAGGAAATGGACCGTTAACAAAAACAAATCCCTTGTCTAAAGAGACAAAGATAGAGAAGAAGATCGACAGTCTTCTCCATCTAATGACCCTTGAAGAAAAAATTGAAATGCTTCATGGAAACGGAACCTTTACCTCCGCCGGTGTAAAACGATTAGGTATTCCTGATTTCACATCAGCTGATGGACCATTAGGTGTTCGCGAAGAGATTGTCAGAAACGGTTGGGCTGCTGCAAACTGGACTACCGACTCAGCAACCTTCTTTCCAAACGGAAGTGCACTAGCTGCTACATGGAACCCAAAATTGGCTTTCAGATATGGCGAGGCGATAGGTGAAGAAGCCCATGCCCGTAATAAGAACATGCTTCTTGCACCTGCCATCAACATCACCAGAACTCCATTAGGAGGAAGGACCTTTGAATATATGTCAGAAGATCCTTTGCTGAATGGACGTCTTGCTGTTGCGGCCATTCAAGGAATCCAGACACAACCTGTAGCCGCTTGCGTAAAACATTTCGCCTTAAACAATCAGGAAACCGAACGTGGATTGATTAATGTTGAAGTAAGCGAACGTGCACTCCGCGAAATCTATCTTCCGGCCTTCAAAGCAGCTATTCAAGAGGGACATGCACTCACAGTAATGGCAGCTTATAATAAGTTTAGAGGCGTTTATTGTGCAGAAAATGATTACCTTCTGAATAAAATATTAAGAGGCGAATGGAATTTTAAAGGATTGGTTGTTTCAGATTGGGGTGGTGTACATAGCACTATTGGCACCGGAAACACCGGATTAGAAATCGAGATGGGATCAAGTGGAAGCTATGACAAATGGTATATGGCAACACCCCTACTCGATGCTGTCAAGGCCGGCAAAGTTTCAATGACAGCCATCGATGCAAAAGTAGTTCGTATCTTGCGTGTTATGCTTCAGACTTCCATGAAAAAAAATGTTATAGCAGGCGAGCTCAATACCCCAAAACATTATAAAACAGCCTATGACATTGCATCTGAATCTATTGTCCTGTTGAAGAATGAAAAACAACTGTTACCATTAAATAGTGCCCGGATAAAGAGCATAGCAGTAATCGGAGACAATGCTACCCGACGATTTGCCAGTGGTGGTTTTGGTGCGGGAGTTAAGACTAAATATGAGATCACTGCATTAAAAGGGTTAGAAAACAAGTTAGGGAAATCAGTTTCAATTCAGTTTGCACAAGGCTACTCCGCCAAGATGAACAGAGATAAAAAAGTAACGACTCCCGATCCTAAACTAATCACAGATGCAGTAGAATTAGCCAGGAAGAGTGATGTAGCTATCATTTTTATCGGTTCTAATCGTATTTATGAGGAAGAGAGTATTGACCGTTCAACACTGGAACTACCTTTCAATGAACAGGCACTTGTAAATGCAGTAACCGCAGTAAACCCTAACACAATCGTAGTAGTAGTTGCAGCTGCACCTTACGATCTGAACGAAATCAAAAAGAACAATCATACCATAGTTTGGTCTTGGTTCAATGGTTCTGAAGGCGGAAATGCCTTAGCTGATGTGTTAATCGGAAAAGTAAACCCTTCTGGCAAATTCCCTTTTACATTTCCAGTAAAGTTAGACGACTCCCCTGCACATGCGCTAAATACCTTCCCTGGAGAGAACCAAAAAGCTGATTATAAAGAAGGGATCCTGGTAGGATACAGATGGTTCGATACAAAAAATATTGATCCGCTATATTGCTTTGGTTATGGATTATCTTACACAACCTTTACATACTCAGCACTCACCACCAATCAGCGCTTATACAGTAAAGACGAAAAGATTTCCGTTACGGTAAAGGTCAAAAACACCGGTAAGATTGCAGGTAAAGAGACTGTTCAACTTTATGTAAGTCACCTAAAATCGACAGTCTTACAACCTGAAAAAGAGTTGAGAAATTTCCAGAAGATATTAGTTAATGCAGGAAAAGAGTCATTGGTAAAAATGGAGCTCAATGTAAACGACCTGGCATATTTTGATGAAACAAGTAACAAATGGGTAGTAGAACCCGGAACTTATAAAATAATGGTTGGCAGCTCTTCAAAAGACATTCGTCAAACGACAGAGATAACCATAAAGTAATTAAGTGGGGTGTAATTTAGGAGGGGTGGCATCTGCCATCTCCCTATTACACCCATTTTTTTAATTCTGGTTACCTTTTCAATAAGAAAGTTGCAGGAATATAGAATCTATTCCTCCATGATTTTTCGGAATGATCGTCACCCGGAAAGAATTTCGTCACCCAGTTTTTCGTACTATATCCCTTCGCTTTCATGATCGCATCAACCTGTTCCTGATAAGGTTTATACATTGCATCCAACGTTTTATCCCCATAATCAAAATAGATCTTATGATTCATGGAAGAAGGCAGGTGTTTTTTTAGATAGATCATAAAAGCATTCGGTATCGGATTGTTTTCTGTTCTGAAGATACCTACCCAATGAGTAGAAAGACAAGCAGCACCACCAAATACCTGAGGATATTCGCAAATAGCATACATCGAAATCAGTCCGCCCATGCTTGAACCGGCAATAAATGTATTTGACTGATCTTTCAACGTTGAGAAATGGGTATCAATAAATGGCTTTAGCTCTTTAACAATGAATTTAAGATAGTTATCTGATTGAATAGAATCATCAAATACCGATTGATTATTGTTTCGTGTAGCCTTAATGACTGTTTCCTTTTCAATTTTAGATAAAGCAGTATATGCTTTCTGAGGAAAGTATTCGACATGGCGTTTTTTACCATTATTCCAGATACCAACGACAATACAATCTCTAATTTTTTTTGAAGCCATAAGTGATGATAGGGTTTCATCAATTCCCCATTCCTGATGATTCCAGGTGGTTGTTGAATCATAAAGCATCTGTCCATCATGCATATACAGTACAGCATACTTTTTATGCACATCATAATGTTGAGGAAGCCAAACATCCACATTACGGGCATCAACAAATTTGGAGGAGAAGTTTTCAAAATGTTTGATTTTTCCGGCAGAAGGTTTCGAAATCTGTGCAAAAGCACAGCAACTAAATAGCACAAAGAATATTACTGCAATTTTTTTCATTTTTCTTTCAATTTAACAATAGACAATCCATTAACTTTTACAGGCACGCGACATTGAATATAAATTTTCAACTGGTGTATTTACTGTAATTTCACAACCTGCTGACAAGATAAACATTTTCCCTTTTTCCTTAGCTATTGCATTTTTACTTGCTTCAAATACCTCTTCCGCAGTACGATCCTGCACAAAAACAGGGTTGATGTTGCCAAAACGTGCAACCTTATCCCCCAGAACAGCAGCACATTCTGCCTGATCTACCAGATAATCCGGATCGAAAAGATCAATACCAAGCGCTGCAATATGAGATAAGAGATGACTGGTATTACCACAAATATGGAGCTTCACTTTAGCTCCCAATGAATGAATATAGTTCACCAACTCCATATGGCGATTTTTAACAAAGCGGACATATGAGTCTGGATCGATTTGAGAACAGATAGCATCTCCAATTCCTATTAAGTCTGCCCCTGCTTCGATTTGTGCTTTTGCAAAAGCCTTTGCCACCACCAAACATTTATCCATCAATCTATCACAGAAATCCTCATCCATCATCAGCATCATCAGCATCTCACTTACCCCAACCAGATCGCAGGCTTCAGCCAAAGGACCTTCTATCCAGCCCATCACCGGAACCGTACCTTTTAAAAGCTTCTGATAATATTCTACTCCATGAATTCTATCCAGCGTACGAGCATTTTTATATACATCAGGTATCGGTAAATTGATAACATCATCCAATGTTTCAACAATATGTTTTTTACAAACTGGCACACCCTCTTTAACAAATTCTACAGGGGCTCCAAAAGCAGCTGTCTCGCGATAAGGATCTGAGATCAGACTAACGATATCCATATCAAAATACTCCAAACATCTTAGATTACTTTCTACCAGCGTCTTATAATCTGAAGCAAAAGAACCATAAGTTGTGCCATTAAAACGAGCAGCAAAATGCATCAAAATCGGATAGAATAACGTCTCGTCTGCTGGTAGTGTACCAGCAAATAGGGCATCAAATTTTTGTTTCTTATTCATTGTCAAGCTTGTTTGTAATTAGTTAAGAAATTATTTAAAAGTAACCTGACGAAGTATGGTTGTTCCCATTGGCACTAAAGAGATCTCTTCTTTTCGTTTATTTCCTGGATTCAACATAATAGATTTAAAATGAAGATCAGATTTATTTGTTTCATTTATAAATACTTTTTCATTACAATACTGATAGATGACTAATGAAACGGGAGAATATTGCAGATCATGGAAACCTGCCAAAGGAAAATCTTTCGTTACCTTTTCTATAGCATCTATCGGATGTGCAAGTACCAAGGGACCATACATAAAATAATATTCGTTATTTTGATCTCTCAACACTTTAATGTCCGGATTTAGCTGAAGTCTGATCACACTTTTCCCTTTCCATGTTTTCTGATAAACGATATAGTTATCCTTTTCAATTAACGAAGGAGTAACAGAAAGCGATTTACTCCATGAAGGTTTACGGATCATGATTTCAAAAGATACAGGTTGCGCTACCTCAATTTCAAAATCTATATTAAAATTATTAGGATAATTTGTTATCTCTCTGATCTTTACCTCCACGTCATTCCACTTCGTTATTACCTCACAGGGGCCAAGCAACATTGCAGCAAAGCCCTTTTCATTTTTCATCCACATATTCTGAATATAATAAGGAGCAATCCTTCCGGCATTT
This sequence comes from Bacteroidota bacterium, assembly GCA_013390605.1. Classification (GTDB taxonomy): domain Bacteria; phylum Bacteroidota; class Bacteroidia; order Bacteroidales; family Cfx3-03; genus Cfx3-03. Next base: position 2,956,824 of record JACAUB010000001.1, read on the forward strand.
GGCACACAACAAACTGCAGCATCCTGATGAACTGGCGAATATTTATACCGGGTCTGTGTCTTTTGAGTTGTATCACCGTTTTTGCCTCCGGTCAGATAATAAGTATTATCCGTTTTCAGATAAGTGATGCAACTGGCAGACGGATGTCTGGCCCCCTGAGCTGCATTCAGAAATACCCGTTCTGCCTTATCCCCGTATTTTGGATCCCCTGATTTAAGCAGAAGATTCAGATACCCGTCCATCACCTCCTGTAACGAACAATATTCATATCCTGCATTTGTTGCATCAGCTCTCCGGTCAGCAATCCACTCATCACCAATAACCCCACCCGAAGGAGTAGTTGCCTGATCAATTTTATGGAGAAAATTAAACAGTGCATCTTTCAGCATAGGATTGCCCGAGGCATAGTAAGCAGCAGTCAAAGCCCTTAGATGTTCATACGTGTGAGCTCCATGACCCTTAAGATTATAAATAGTGTCAGTCTGTTTAGGCTGTTGAGCATCCTCATTCAGTAACTGATTGGAGAAGTCTTTATATAAGAAAAGAGCATAGTCCCGATATGTTTCATCATGCGTAATTCTATACAGTCCCTCTAGAATATCTGTAAACATTAATCCATGTGTGATGCCGCCAACATCAGGCTTTATCGCATAAAAAGGGTGCGACTTGTTAATAGGATAATGCACCAAAACATCTTTTGTCGCTGCCTCAATAGAAGTCAGCACCCTTTTGTCTCTTGTGTATCCATACCAGGCCAATAGTCCTCTTAATAATGTTGTTTTCGACCAGAGCTCACCATTTTCATTATCAAAAGTGTAGCGAAGTTCTTTATCATAAATACCAAGATAACCATCTTTATCTTGCGTACTTAAAATTCGATCGACATATTCTTTTGCTTTTCTCAGATGATTTGAATTACCGGCAAGAATAGCATTCCGGATATAACCATCACGCCAGTTACTTTGTGTTTCGCTGTTCCACCAAAGAAACTGACTTTGAGCTGAAGCATCATCTGTTATTGCTCCTACATCTTTAGACTTTACATGCTTTGACAATCTGTCTTTGCCATAGATATCATCTTTTAGAATCAGATCAGGAACAAGACTATCAAGATGACCTACAAAACCTTTCAGATTATCATCTACCTGTTTCTTTAGCCAACCTTCTGGCTTTATTTCTGAAAACCGCAACGATTGCCATGATTCTTTTAATGGTTTTACCTTTCGAAAGGCATCCTTCGAATCACTATTCTGAGAATAACTATTTTTAGCAAACAACATTGTTATTGCGAAGAGAATTAATAATTTGCACTTAAAAAAATGGCCCATACTCATAGTAATTATTTGTTTGATAGAACTCAAAGTTAAAACTTGAATTCATGATTGTAACACACAAACTTTTAATTTGTCATTTTCACTTATAGATCACCCGTTATTTGTTTACCATATCAAATCGCATCACGCCTCCTTGCAAAAGCTGATGATATGTTATTATATGATGCTGAATCAGTTTCCCATTTAAATAAGCGCTATCCCAATAAATATTAGCGTCGTCAAATAAAGGAGCTTCAATTGTAAATTGTTTTCCCCCGGCCAGCGTTAGTGTAGCTTTCTTTAGTTGGGGTACCCCAAGTACAAACTCATTACTGGCAGCATTAACAGGATAGAATCCTAAACATGATAAGATATACCAGGCCGACATCTGTCCGCAATCATCATTGCCAATCATCCCATCAGGAGTATTGTTGTGAAAAGTATTTACTACCTGATGGATATATTTCTGTCCGGTTTTCGGCGAGCTTGAATAGCTATACAAATAGATAATATGATGACTGGGCTCATTACCATGGGCATACTGTCCAATCATAGCCTCTTGTCCCAGATACTTATCCGGGTGTTCAGACGCAAGCGTAAAGAAGGTATGCAGATGTTGGGTAAAACGATCAACCCCACCCAATAATTTGATGATCCCCTCTACATCATATTGGCCCGGAGTCCAGAAATATTGCCATGCATTAGCCTCGGTATAATCCCCCGGATTATTCATAGGTGATGTTGCAATGAGCGGATTGAAAGGAACACGCCATGATCCTTTTGTATCCCTCCCTCTAAACAATTTAGTAGTTGAATCAAAAAGATTTTTATAATACCCTGCCCTCCTGCCGAACTGTTCGGCCACTGCTCTATCGCCCAGCTTCATGGCCATCTGTGCCACACACCAATCATCGTACCCACTTTCAAGCGTTCTTGAAACCGACTCATTATCCAACTTATCAAAAGGATAATACCCATATTGATTGTAGAGATCCCAATCCGAATTGATATGATTTTTTGTCGAAGTCTCTTTCATGGCCTTCAATGCCTCAAATTTATCAAACCCCTTAAACCCTTTATTGAAAGCTGATAGAATCATAGGGATGGAATGATTTCCAATCATACAATAATTATCCTGTCCCCAGGCTGTCCATATCGGAAGAAATCCGGCAGCTTTATGGTGTAACAACAAGGTTTGTATAATCCCATTAACTCTCTCCGGAACGATCAGCTCTAATAACGGAAAGGCACCTCTGTAGATATCCCAGATAGACAAAGTTGAATAGTAAGTCTTGTTAGGTGCAAGGGCTATTCTGTCATCAGCACCTCTGTATTTTCCATTAACATCAGCTATATTAGAAGGCTGCAACAGAAAATGATATACCGAAGTATAAAAGATCTCCTTTTGTTTAGCATCTGCCGTTATCTCAATCCGGTTCAAATAACTATTCCATACCTTCACTGTTTGTAATCTTACCTTTTCAAAGTCCCAACCGGGCATCTCTGTTAACATATTCAGTTTTGCACCAGCAACATCTACAGTAGAAAGAGCTACTTTAGCCTTTAGTACTTTCGAATCATCCAATTGAAAAGAGAATACATATTTAGGTGCTTTATCCAGCTCGGCTTTTGGAAGTTCCTCTTTCCGTATGAAAGGTTTATCAAAACGTATCGTAAAGAAATATTTTCTTTTCACCCAGTTTCGGGTTGAACAGTAACCCGAAATAGTTGTATTATTCTCAATTTTCACATCACTTTCTAAAACAAGTCCCTTTGGATGTTCTTCAAAGATAAAACGGAGACCATGTTGCAGATCGACCAACACTTTTGCCTGTCGATCAGGGAAGGTATATTTATGGAGAGCTACTCTTTCAGAACAAGTAAGTTCAACTTTAACATCATCTTTTTTAGTAACAGAATAATAGCCTACAGCTGCCTTTTCACTCTTCTTGAAGTAAAGATTCTGTAATCTTTTCTCTTTCATATCGGAGAAAGGCAACAACATTACATCTCCCATTTCATTGATGCCAGTACCGCTAAAGCGTGTTTGCGAAAACCCCATAATAATACTGTCACGATACTGGTAACCACTTGTATTATTCCATCCCATATCGCTATTATCAGGACCCGGCTGGACCATTCCAAAGGGCATAGAAGGGCCCGGAAAGGTATGTCCTGTTCCATCAGTTCCGATGAATACATTTACAAAACTTGATTTATCTTGTGCCTGAGCCAGTATAGTTCCGAAAACCAATACTATTACCCAAAAGTATCTCATATAATTTCAGCATTTTAGAATGATACAAAATAATAAAAACTATTGGATAAGTGGTTTGTCTGGATTTGCATATTATTGTGTTATTTTACCATATTCGATTATTTATAATAAATTTACATGATAATTATACCCAATAATGAAACCGATATTCGAACAAGTAACCAAACATACAGAAAGTGCCCTCTTAATCCGCAGATATATTCAGCCTAAGTTCGATGTAGCCTATCATTTTCATCCCGAAATTGAATTAACCTACATCATAAAGAGCCATGGCAAGCGTTATATAGGAGGTAATGTTTCAGAATACAGTCCGGGTGATCTGGTGCTGGTAGGATCAAATACACCCCATTGTTGGCTAAGTTACGACAATAAAGGTTCAGATTCTGCCCAAGCCATTGTGATCCAGTTTCAAAAGGAATTTATTGGCGAACCTTTTTGGGAGCTCCCCGAATCCGTTGAAATTAAAAGTCTCATTACGAGGGCAAACACAGGTATCCTGATCAAAGGAGGCACCAATAAGAAGATACAGAAAATGATGGAGCGGATGGAATCTGAAAAAAGCTTCCTTAAGTTAATCCATGTTATGGAAATCCTGCATATTATAGCTGAGTCCGACGAAACAGAATCCATATCAAATAGCTATGAAACCTTTATTTTTTCACCGACAGAAGCTAACCGTTTCCAAAAAATATTCAACTTTATCATTGAAAACTATCAGCACAATATACAATTAAAAGATATAGCTACCGTTGCGAACCTCACCCAAACAGCATTTTGCAGATATTTTAAAAGCGTAACACGTAAAACATTTATCGAAGTCATTGTAGAATTCCGAATCAACCATGCTTGCCAGCTACTCAGAACATCAGAAAAGCCTGTAGCCGATATCTGTTTTGAAAGTGGATTTGGAAATATCTCGTATTTCAATAAGACTTTTAAAACCGCAACCGGAAGCTCTCCGTTACAATACCGTAATTTATTTATGAAAAGTAAGCGTTAATCCCTTTCCAAAATGCTTTATAAGCTATACTTTTAAACCTTGTTTCATTCCAATATATTATGACGAAAAAGAATCTACTTCAGAAAGGAATCCTTTTGGGCTCAGCTGTGCTTTCAATGAATGTTTCAGCACAAAACAAAATGCAACGCCCTAACATCATCTATATCATGTGCGATGACCATGGAGAGCAGGCTATCAGCAGCTATGGTCACAGACTCAATAAAACACCGAACATAGATCGCATTGCAAACCAGGGGGTCCGATTTACAAAAGCTTTCGTCACCAACTCCATCTGCGGACCATCAAGAGCTGTACTGCTGACCGGTAAATTCAGCCATTTGAATGGATTTGTAGATAACGACTGCACCTTTAATGGAGAACAACAAACTTTCCCCAAGCTACTCCAGGGGGCAGGATATGAAACCGCTATCATTGGCAAATGGCATCTGGTAAGCAATCCCACCGGCTTCAATTACTGGAATATACTTCCCGGTCAGGGCGATTATTACAATCCCGACTTTATCAACAATGGGAAAAAAGAACGGAAAGAGGGTTACGTAACCAATCTGATCACCGACTATTCATTAGAATGGCTGGATAAACAACGTGATAAAAATAAACCCTTCTGCCTGATGATTCATCATAAAGCCCCACATCGCAACTGGATGCCCGACATTAAGAATCTAAATAAATTTGACTCGGCAGATATCAAGGTTCCCGATAACTTCTTCGATGATTATGCAACCCGTGGAAGAGCAGCACATGAACAAGAGATGGAGGTCGCAAGGATTATGTTCCCAGGTTACGATCTCAAATTATTCGATCCATTAAAATCCGGTTTCCCTTCAGCAGCTACCGACTCCTGGCTAAGCCGGTTAAACCCTACACAACTAGCTGCATGGGTTAAAGCTTATAGCAAAAAGAATCAACAGTTCAATGATCAACACTTAACAGGCAAAGAACTTGCCCTTTGGAAACTAAAAAGATATCTTCAGGATTATCTTGCCACTGTAGAATCCGTAGATGAAAGTGTTGGTAAAGTACTTGATTATCTTGACAAAACAGGATTAGCTAAAAACACCATCGTAATCTACACCTCCGATCAGGGCTTTTACTTAGGAGAACATGGCTGGTTCGACAAACGGTTTATGTATGAAGAGTCGCTTAAGACTCCCCTGCTGATTCGCTACCCCAACCATATTGAAAAAGGATGGGTTTGTGATAAGATGGTGCAGAACCTCGACTTTGCCGAAACAATATTAGACTATGCAGGCGTCACCATCCCCAAAGACATGCAGGGAATATCTATGAAACCCCTACTCGAAAAGAAAGTATCAAAGATCAGAGACGATCTCTACTACCACTATTATGAATATCCCGGCGTACATAGTGCAAAACGTCACTATGGAATCCGAACAGATCGTTATAAATTAATACATTTTTATTACGATAACGATGAGTGGGAACTATACGACCTAAAAAACGATCCGAAAGAGATGAATAACATCTATTCAAATCCTTCGAATAAAAAGATCATCGAAACACTAAAAAGACGTTTAGTAGAAATGGAAAAGCAATACAAAGTTCCATCTATTGAAGAAGAGGTTAAAAAGATTGCACCAGTCAAATAAAGGCCGGATTCATTAATTAGCATCTACAATTAACAGCATACTAATTCATAACTGTAGTGGATTACAATCCGCTACAGTTATGAATTCACTAAAGAGATATACTCCTTAAGCAAACACATTCTTTCCAATTGACAATTCAACCTAAAAGATTGTATCTTTGCTTTTACGATTCCATTTAATCAGATATAAAAACCATTAACCTTAACATCATACTCCATCTTATGAAAAAGATAGCTCTTTTTGTCTTTAGTGTTATATCGCTTCTTTTTTTCAACGTTAACCATGCATTCTCACAACAGCAAAGCTTACCCACTCCACAATGGAATTTTGTATTGGGCGATTGGCTTGGAGAGGGATCTGGCAATCCCGGAGAGGGCGAAGGATGGTTTACCTTTAAAAAAGAACTGGATGGAAATGTATTAGTCCGCAAAAGTCAAACCACATTTCCAGCTGCCAATGGAAAACCTGAAGCAACACATTCTGATCTCATGGTTGTATATCTCGACAATACGGGTGCTTTAACAAAAGCCATCTATTTCGATAATGAAAAGCACGTCATCAACTATGCCGTAACTTATAATCAAACCGACCATTCTTTAGTCTTCACCAGCGAACCACAACCAAACAGTCCCCGTTTCAGATTAACTTATAAATCCATTGATGATGCCTCATTGTCTATCGACTTCGAAATAGCCATGCCCAACCAACCTGATACATTTAAGAAATACATATCAGGCAAGGCGCACAGAAGAACAGATAAAAAGATGTAATCAAAGTCACGCTTTACAAATCTGATCAACGATCCCTTAATACTTCAAAAGTAACCTCACGTTAACATGCTACTGCTTACAACGCTAAATGATTTTCTACACATCCGTTTTCTGGATGTACTCGATATACTCCTTGTAGCACTATTGATTTATGAGATGTACACCCTACTAAAGGGGACAGCAGCAATCAATATTCTACTTGGAATTGCATCGATATTTATTCTATGGCGATTAGTAAAGGCATTCGAAATGGAGCTGTTGACGGAGATATTGGGTGCCTTTATCAGCGTAGGTTTTATTGCACTAATCATCGTATTTCAACCGGAGCTCAGGCGGTTTCTACTATTACTGGGCACGCCAACCTTTATCCATCGAAATGGTCCCCGTTTTCTATTCTGGAAGTTTGCCTACCGTGATACCCCTACGGATATCGACCCTATCATTCAAGCCTGTCGAAGAATGGCGTTATCAAAAACCGGAGCCCTCATCGTGATGGCACGTCATAATCAATTGGACGAATTTACAGAAACAGGCGAACTGATAGATGCGAAAATATCTGCACAACTCATAGAGAACATCTTCTTTAAAAACAGTCCCTTACATGACGGAGCACTAATCATTGTCGACAACAGAATGAAAGCAGCCCGTTCAATCCTACCGGTATCCGCCAATCCCGATCTTCCTTCGCACATGGGATTACGACATCGTTCTGCAGTAGGATTGACCGAAAGAAGTGATGCTATTGCAATCATAGTATCCGAGCAGACCGGCAAGATCTCATATAGTTTGAAAGGGAAGATATACCCTAACGTCGAGCCGGCGCAACTAAAGCAAGTACTAGAAAGAGAATTTCAGCTAGAGGGATAGAACAAAGTATCACCCCAGCCTCATCCATTATTTCAGATTCAATAGATCCCCTACTTCTTGCCCTTAGGCTGAACCGGGAAAATCATTTTATATTTTGTTTTGACTTTTCCCATCGAGAGATCGCTGAGCTTACGTTTCAGCATAATCTTACGCAACGGACTCAACCTGTCAACAAACAACATACCGTCAGTGTGATCATACTCATGCTGAATAACACGTGCAAAAACACCATCATGCCATTCATCATGGGCTACAAAGTTCTCATCAACATACTGTATTCTGATTCTGGGTTTACGCATCACATCCTCGTGAATATCCGGAACACTAAGACATCCCTCGCTAAAAGGCCACAACTCTCCCTCTTCTTCAATGATATGCGCATTAATGAATACATTTTTTAATGGAATAACTGCTTTCGGTGTTTTCTCTTCTAAATGAGACGCATCAATTACAAATATCCGGATAGAATGGTTAACCTGAGGTGCGGCTAGTCCTATACCATCATCAGCATACATGGTCTCCCACATATTGTCAATTAACTCCTTTAACCCCGGATAATCAGGGGTGATATCCACGGCCACCTTCTTCAGTATGGGATGACCATATGCAACAATCGGTAAAATCATTCCTTGCGCTGTTTTTAAATAAACCCACCAGATCTCATCTGGAGATACGATTGTAAAATAATTGTAGCACTAACAGTGTCGACCAGTGCCTTGTTCTGACGATCTTTCTTTTTTAGTCCTGCCTCCAGAATAGCCGCTGAAGCCATCTTCGAAGTAAACCGTTCGTCAATACGTGAAACAGGAATCAGTGGAAATTGTTTTTGTAACAGTCTGACAAATGGCTCAATAAACCGGGCTGAATCACTATCGGTATTATTCATTCGCCGGGGCTGTCCTACCACAAAACATTCAACCTCTTCTTTCTGAACGTAATCTTTTAACCATGCAATCACATCTTTCGAATGAACAGTAGTAAGTCCGGTAGCGATGATTTGTAACACATCAGTCACAGCAATACCCACTCTTTTCTGTCCATAATCAATAGCAAGGATGCGTCCCATTATAAAAAATTAAGTTTGTTTTATGTTACAAAGGTACAAAACCTCTTTTGACTTTTGACGTTAAACTTATTCAACCTAATTTTGCAAAATCAAAATAATCGTATGTACAAAAAATTGCAGGAAATTATTGAAAAGGCTTGGGACGATCGCAGCCAATTACAGAACGAGAATGTTCAAGCAGCTATTTTCGAAATTATCGAACTCCTCGACAAAGGAATTTTACGCACGGCCCAACCCGTAGAAGGCGGCTGGCAAGTAAACGAATGGGTAAAGAAAGCGGTCATCTTATATTTCCCGCTACGCAAGATGGAGACTACCGAAGTAGGTCCTTTCGAATATCATGATAAAATGCCCCTCAAAAAAGGATATGCAGCACTGGGTGTTCGCGTAGTGCCTCCTGCAGTAGCCCGTCATGGAGCATATATTGCATCCGGTGTGATTCTGATGCCCTCTTATGTCAATATTGGTGCGCATGTGGAGAGTGGCACCATGGTCGACACCTGGGCAACCGTTGGTTCATGTGCACAGATTGGCAAGAATGTACACCTCAGTGGTGGCGTTGGTATTGGTGGTGTCCTCGAACCGGTTCAGGCAGCTCCGGTTATCATAGAAGACAACTGCTTCATTGGTTCACGCTGTATTGTGGTCGAAGGCATTCACCTTGAAAAAGAGGTGGTACTGGGTGCCGGAGTAGTACTTACACAAAGCACCAAGATCATCGATGTTACAGGTCCAACCCCTATCGAACACCGTGGCACCGTTCCAGCCGGATCCGTCGTCATCCCCGGATCCTATACCCGTAAATACCCTGCCGGAGAGTATCATGTAAATTGTGCACTCATCATTGGCAAACGCAAACCATCAACAGATCTCAAAACATCCCTCAACGATGCATTGAGAGAATATGGTGTTTCTGTTTAAGATAAATCCTATATCCCTTTTGAAAAAAATTCTGATTATCCAAACAGCCTCAATAGGCGATGTGATCCTCTCCACCGGACTGGCGGAGAAGCTACATCAATATTATCCGGAAGCTACTATACACTTTCTGGTAAAAAAAGGAATGGAGTCACTCTTTAGTGGACACCCATTTATTAAGGAAGTATTGGTTTGGGATAAAAAGCATCAAAAATACCGCAATCTATTTCGGTTACTGCAACAAATTCGCCATTCAAAATATGATGCAGTCATCAACGTTCAACGCTTTCTGGCAACCGGGCTCCTTACCGGACTCTCCGGAGCCCGATTCAGAAGCGGATTCGACAAAAACCCCTTGTCATTTTTGTTTAATCCCGGCATCAAACATCTGATCGGAGAAGAAGCCCTCGGACTCCACGAAACAGAACGCAACCAACGCCTGATTGCCGCTATCACTGACAATCAGGCCATGCCTCCACGGCTTTATCCCGAAACGAAAGACTTCGAAGCCGTCAAAGCATATAAAGTTACCCAATATGTTTGCATAGCACCAGCCTCTTTATGGAATACAAAACAGTTTCCTGCAGAGAAATGGATCGAACTCATCACCAGATTACCCGAAGATCTCTCCATATACCTTTTAGGCGCTCCTTCAGATAAAAATCTATGTACCAGAATCATTAATGAAGCAAATCGCAAAGGTGTTGTCGACCTATCCGGTAAGCTAACCCTCTTGCAGAGTGCTGCATTGATAAAAGACGCACGGATGAATTATGTAAACGACTCAGCCCCTTTACACTTAGCCTCAGCAACCAATGCTTCAGTCACAGCAGTATTCTGTTCAACCGTGCCCGAGTTTGGCTTCGGCCCGTTATCCGATCATGCCACAATCATCCAAACGGAGCTGAAACTATCTTGTCGCCCTTGTGGCATCCATGGACATGCTGAATGCCCTGAAAAACATTTTAATTGTGCTCAAACAATTTCTACCGATAGCTTGTTGAAAACGCTATATGAAAGATAACACGCAATACGAACAAGAATTAGCAAATGCCTTAGAAACACTAAGATCAGGCGGCACGCTACTCTACCCTACCGATACGATATGGGGACTGGGATGTGATGCCACGAACCCAAAGGCCGTTGAGAAAATCTTCAGATTAAAAAACAGAGAAGAGAGTAAAAGTCTGATCGTGCTATTAGATGATGAAACCAACCTCCATAATTACGTTGACAACCTCCCCGAGATCACCTTTGATCTCCTTGAAAACCTCGATAAACCAACCACCATCATCTATTCAAATGCAAAGAACCTGGCATGGAATGTCATTGCCAATGATGGAACCGTTGGAATCAGAGTTACCCGCGACCCATTTTGCAAAGATCTGGTAAAACGTTTTGGAAAGCCTATCGTATCAACCTCAGCCAATATCTCAGGAGATCCAAGCCCTGTTGTATTTCGCGAAATATCCAAACAATTGATCTCTCAGGTAAGCTATACCGTAGATCTTTACCACGACCAGATCAATAGCGCTAAGCCCTCAACCATCATCCGTCTTATGGAAAATGGCGAATTCATCATCCTCAGAAATTAATATTCCTTCCCCCGGCAACACGATAATCCCATCTACATTCTGAACAAACCCTTTTGTTAACTGTTAGAAGTTTAAAATATAAAAATCCCCAGTTAACGATACTACGAATGGAAAGGAAAGAATATAGTATTCAAACGACAGACAAAGAGACACTGCGTAAGTGGTATTACCTAATGACCCTTGGCCGTAAGCTGGACGACAGGGCTCCAAACTATCTGAAACAAGCCTTAGGCTGGTCATATCATGCCCCCTATGCCGGTCATGATGGAATACAACTAGCTATCGGACAGATTTTCGAAAAGAATGTAGATCACCTGTTTCCCTATTATCGCGATATGCTCACGGTAATTTCGGCCGGACTCACAGCAGAAGAGATTATTTTAAATGGAATATCAAAGGCAGGCGACCCTGCAAGTGGTGGCCGACACATGTCGAATCACTTTGCCAAGCCCGAATGGAATATACACAATGTATCCTCCGCTACCGGAAACCATACACTCCATGCAGTAGGTGTCGGACGAGGCATCAAGAAATATAATGCTCCCGGCGTTTCTATCAGTTCACAGGGCGAGTCATCAACTTCCGAAGGCTATGTCTTCGAAGCCATCAATGGTGCCTCTAACGAAAAGCTCCCGGTCATCTTTGTTATTCAGGATAACCATTACGGCATCTCTGTTCCAAAGCGCGACCAGACAGCCAATTATTTCGCAGCCGAAAACTACAAGGGAATAAAAAACCTTCGGATCATCTATTGCGATGGAAAAAATGTTTTCGACTCAATGAATGCCATGACCGAAGCAAAACGGCATGCCCTAGAGAAGCAAGAACCGGTAATCGTTCATGCCAGTACCATCCGTATGCATTCGCACTCCAACTCCGACCGTCACGATCTTTATCGTGATGATAACGAGCGTTTCTGTGCTCTTGCGTCCGACCCCTTAAACCGGTTCAGAATCACATTGATCAAATCGAACACCTTTACTGAAGAGGAGTTAAACGAAATCGATAAAACAGCACAGGCAGAAGTTTCGAGTGCACATAAAAAAGTAATCGTGGCAGCCGATCCCGATCCTGCTTCTATCTTTAACTTTGTGACCCCCGAACCCTTTGTTTCAACCAAATATCCTGAAGGATTGCACACACAAGCTTCCGGAGAAAAATGGAAGCTCATAAAAGCCCTGAACGAAACCCTCAAAGCAGAGTTCAGACACAATCCCAATACCTTTATCTGGGGGCAGGATGTAGCGAATAAAGATAAGGGCGGCATCTTCAATGTCACCAAAGGTTTACAGCAGGAATTTGGCAAAGAGAGAGTGTTTAACGCACCGATTGCCGAAGACTATATCGTTGGTACCGCCAACGGCATGAGCCGCTTCAGAGACGATATCAGGATCATTGTGGAGGGGGCAGAATTTGCCGACTACTTCTGGCCAGCCATGGAGCAGTTGGTAGAGTTATCCCACGAATACTGGCGTACAAATGGACAGTTTTCACCCAATGTAGTAATCCGACTGGCTTCGGGAGGATATATCGGCGGTGGCTTATACCACTCACAAACCATCGAAGGCTCCATGACCACCTTTCCAGGGTTGCGTGTAGTCTATCCCAGTTATGCCGATGATGCAGCAGGACTATTGCGTACAGCCATCCGGTCGAAAGGACCAACCATCTTTATGGAGCCTAAATCGCTTTACAACGATCCGGCAGCAGAAGCCATTGTACCCGAAGATTTTGAAGTTCCCTTTGGCAAAGCACGTATCCGTCGTACAGGAACAGATCTTTCCATTTTCACCTATGGCAATACTACCCACATGAGTGTGGAGGTAGCTGAACAAGTTGAAAAAGAGACCGGAAAAAGCATCGAAGTCGTCGACCTCCGTTCACTATTACCGCTCGACAAAGAGACCATTCTTGCATCCGTCCGTAAAACAGGGCGAGCCCTTATAGTCCACGAGGACAAAGTGTTTGGAGGATTTGGAGGCGAAGTAGCTTCCATGATCACAGAAGAGGCTTTCACCAGCCTGGATGCCCCTGTCAAAAGAGTCGGTTCAACCTTTACCCCCGTAGGCTTCAACAGAATTCTGGAGAAAGCAATTCTCCCCAACAACGAACGAATCTATAAAGCAGTTATCGAACTGCTTGGATTCTAAAACAGAAAGTCCGTTAATCTTAAAAAAAGATTAACGGACTTTTTGTTATTATAAAAAAAAGCCTTTTCAATAGCTCCTGCGTCTGAAAAGAACAGAATATCATCAACGCAAAGTCTTTTTAACAACTTCAACAACCTGATCCAACTCATTATGGGTCAGATTTGATCCCGATGGCAAACAGAGTCCATTATTAAACAATCGTGCTGAAGTTCCATTACCATAAAAAGGTGCAGCAGCGAAAACCGGTTGCAGATGCATCGGTTTCCAAAGTGGTCGTGAATCAATATTTTCAGCTGCCATTTCCAACCTCAGATCTTCTCTCGTAATGCCACCTGTTTTCTCAGGATCTATCAATATGCAAGTCAGCCAATGATTTGAATAGAAATCTTCATCAGGCTCTTCCAAAAAAGAAACACCATCAATACCCGATAACCATTGTTTATAGTAGGTAAAGTTTGCTCTACGTTGGGTTATTCTTTCATCCAATACCTCCATTTGTCCACGACCAACCCCTGCCAACACATTACTCATCCGGTAGTTATATCCAATCACCGAATGCTGATAGTGAGGAGCCTCATCACGAGCCTGTGTAGCCAGAAACCGGGAACGATCTATGAGTGACTGATCATTAGAAATCAACGCCCCGCCACTCGAAGTCGTAATAATTTTATTCCCATTAAACGATAAGATCCCCATTAAACCAAATGTTCCCACTGCCTTTCCCTTATATCTACTTCCCAAAGCCTCGGCAGCATCCTCAATAACCGGAATATCATAGCGATTTGCAATCTCCATAATCTCATCCATCCTTGCCGGTG
>JACAUB010000001.1:2971329-2985420 GCA_013390605.1 Bacteroidota bacterium
CTTTATTAAACTCTGTTCCGGCATTGTATTCCCAGAGGGTCATGAAAAATTTAATTATAGATTCTTATTATTCAGAAAAGGATGATAATCTCCTTTTTTACCAACTGGATGTAGATTTCTTATTTCGTAAACCGTTTCAATACTTTGTCTAGTATCCGCTAATCTAAACCCACCACCACTTAGAATATCCTTATATACGAGAGTATGCAATCCCGTAAATCCATCTGAAAACTCAACTGATTTCCCATTCATTGTTAATGTACGGAAAGTACGGATCCCCTTTTCTTTTATCTCAACCGGTAGATCTTCACTATCAATGCTCAGATACCATCGAATCCTTGCATGTTCCAATTCTAAAAAACCTGAAGCTTTATTCTTTTCATACAGATGAACGATATTACTCTTAACACTACCAAATATCCATGTAAGCATATCAAAAAAATGTACACCAATATTAGTTGCAATACCTCCCGATTTCTCTACTGAACCTTTCCATGATACATGATACCAATTACCACGACTAGTAATATATGTTAAATCAATATCTTGTTTATTATCTTTTGGCATGGCTTCTGCATCTTTCTTTAGTGCAATGATGGAAGGATGTAGTCGTAGTTGTAAAATATTATAAATATTTTTTCCCGTTTCCTTTTCAATCTGCTCCAGCATTTCAATATTCCAGGGGTTTATTACCAAAGGCTTCTCACTTATTGCATGAGCATCACTTCGTAGCGACATCCGTATATGAGCATCATGTAAATAGTTGGGAGAGCATATACTAACGTAATCGACCTTTAAATCGCCCAGTCTTCGCAATTTATCAAGGTGTCTATCAAATCGTTCCGGCTCAAGGAAGAATTCTGCATTCGGGAAATGGCTATCGATAATACCAATGCTATCACATGGATCTAATGCTGCCACTAACCGGTTTTCTGTTTCTTTAATTGCAATCATGTGTCGTGGTGCAATGTAACCAGCAGCTCCAATCAGTGCAAAATTTAATGGTCTGTTATTACTATCCATTTTTTTAGTTTTAGAAGTTTATTTTCTATCTATTATAAGTGATTATTTACTTCTGGCATTTTTTATCAAAATATTATAAAAGGCTTTAAAAAAATATTTCACATCAGTCAAAAAGGGATGTTTATCATAGGCACACATATAATTTAACTCCGACACTTCTATCTCATCTAATGTATTGGGCATATCGGCATAATAAGGGGGAATAAGACCCGGCTTGTATTTTACACGTCGTTCTTGAGTTTCTTTAGAATACAAACTGAAATAATGTTTGCTAAGCGGACGCACACCGACAAGCTTCATTTGACCTTTAAAAATGTTAATGAACATAGGGAATTCATCTATCCAATACTTTCGTAAAAGATGTCCCAATGTAGAAATTCGTAAATCATTCTTAAACTTCCCTCCTTTATCCAATGAATTATTTTTATAAACATACTCCTGAAGATATTCCGAATATGGGTGCATTGTTCTAAACTTGTAGACGTTAAAAATTATTCCATTTTTACCAATGCGTTTTAATCGAATTAATGGGCCATAAGTAGGGTTTTTATCATATACAGGTTTACTGATTTTGAAAGCCAAAATATACAATAAGCCGTCTTTGCGATACTCTTCTACCACTTCAAAACCACAAGAAAAAAGTCGTCCAAGATATTCTGTTTTAGATATAACTCTATTTCTTCCACCAGTTAGTAAAAAATAGATTTTCTTTGTAACGGGAAGTTTTGGAAAGATTCGTTTAAAAATAAAGTCTAAAATATAATATGCATAATTTAAAACAAAAGGATATTTTTTTAAAATTCGTTCTTTCCTATATCTGCTTGTTTCTGCGCAACTAATATAGATTCCACCTTTAGGTAATTTAGAATTTACTACCTCAAAAAATTTATTAATATACCTAAGATCATTAATTCTTTTAAAGTTAATAATTGTATCAAAAATTTCCTCAGGTTGGATCTCAACATCTATCTGAGAAGATGTTGAAAGTCTTAGAACTTTATTGTTATCATAATCGATATGTTTCGATTTAGTCATAAAAGTTTCTATTCCAACTTTTTCATTAACAATTTGTTCCATTTGCTATATTTATAAACTTAATTTGGATTATGATAATAGAGAGGAAATTTTTTATGGAAGGATGGCTGGCAAATATATCTTGTACAATTATAATACAAATTACTGTTATCCGACTAAAATACAATTTCTATCATATTAGTGGTGTAATTGTATGATAATCAATTATTGATTTTATTTTCATATAAGTCACCCCTAGAAAGCAAAACTGATTTGCAGATTTGAAAATTGTAACTCTCATTTCTTTCAATATTCACGTTTTGTACTTCGCAACTATTCAAACCGATCAAATAGACTGATCAGATAAATTCTAACTAACGAGGCCGGTACTGAAAATGCTTTCAATGTTGAAGCTGTCATTTGGATGCTTGTCATTAACAACTGAGCAATGAATATACATCAAACCTGAGTTCGATTGCATTCTCTTTTCAACTATAGAAGTAGGCAATTGGAAAAAACTGTTTCATTTTTTTGAACAGAATATCGATACTCCAGCGCTTGTATAAAGAAAGACTATCTCTTCATCTGTACCTTCCATGCAGTTGGTGAGAAATTCATAGTACCGATTTTGCTCATCCGGATAACAGACTTTCTTTATTGCTTTTACTTTGGTTTGTGTTTGCCATGTTCATTTACCAAAAAAATACGTGCTCTTTTCTCAGCATATACAGTTATATAAAATCCGCTTCACCATATTTTTCACATTTTGCATTACAGATCTTTGGTTCAAAGGTCCAATTGTCGTTCCAACGCCGGGGGTAGAAGGTAAACAATTAATTAGTTCATTTTTTCTGATGTTTTCAGGATTGCCTACAGTCATCGTTCAACTGTATGAGCATCCCAGAGTTGAGGGCGAATTGGCCTGCTTGCTTTGGCGAGTGCCATACGATATTCTTTTCTGATTCGCTCTCCACATTGTCCCCAACCAAAACACTTGCTCCTCTATGTTCCTTTAAGGGTAATTGGTTGTTCGGTGTTCCATCGGATTGTAAGACAAGGTATTCCCAGTACGTTACTCTAAACCATCACTGTCAGTTAGCATAACACGTGCATCGCTGTTTAAACGCAGCATATCGAAATAGCTAAAGGGAGACAAGCATGATTAACAATCTCTTCATAGAGACCGAAGACCTGCATTTGCTCCATGGTACGCCGATGAACAGGAAAATGAGGGTTAATTCTATGTAACTTCATCCTTCAAAAAATGCATGATCGGTTTGAAATCTTCTTTTAAGTCAACGTTCGACGGACTGTGCAAGATCATAAGTGTACAGCTTTCATTGGCAGGTATAGGAGTTCTTAATTGATAATCTGGTGTCCGGTACCGAATGATGATATCCCGGATACTCAATGCCTCATCTTTGACTCTGTTGATTTCAAGGAATCAACATGATGTTGCCTACAAAATAATACGATCTTCTATAGTGTCTTCTTTTCACAAGTTTTCAAATGACAAGCGATCGATAACCAGACGGCTAACTTCTGCGGCATTTTTCACAAACATTTTAATGTCTCTCGAACGTATACCCGCATAGATGTGGCATAAATTAATCCATTTTTTCTTCGCGGTGATGGAACAGACCAGTGTGGCATTTACAACTTCCACAACCCAATACAACCAGACTTTTCCGATTTCAGAACCTTTTCAAATTCAATCATGGATTAGCCTACCTGCTCGGCATGGATGCCTAAATCACCCCCCAAATTATACTCTATTTTTACTAATTTTAATTGAAAGAAATCAAAGAACGATTTTCATAACTAGTCAGCAAATCAATATTCGTTTCACCCGATTCTGTACATTTTACAGCACCAACTCTTTGGTCCACGAGTACCAATTGTAGTTTCTTTGCTGATCAGATATATCCTAATAACATTACAAACTATTTTTTAAATAGCTCAAAAACGCCTATAAACTTCGCGTTCAGCATCACATTCAAAAAAGATTTATTTACTCCTTTTATATTGTTGTAATTGTTGAAGCTAATGTATTCCATTTCCAGATCAGCCATATAATAAGATTTAGGAACCCAGATAGTTTTTAGTTTTGCACTGATACCTTGTTGCGGTATACCGATGGGAAATTTTGTTTTTATTGCCAGATAAGGTGCATCTAGATCCTGCTGTCTATATTGTTCTGCCTTAAACCGAAAATTGAGCATAAACGGTGATAAGTTAAAAGCATCAATATCAAGGGAGAGACTCTCCACCCCGTTCATGGGATAACCCAGACTTTGACCATAAAAAGTATAGTTACCCCAAGTGTAGAATGAGTTATAAGTCCAGTTACTGATCTTGTTATAAGTGAGTGATACTTGAGAACCAGGGACTGGATCAGCATATATAATCCTGGCTTTTAACCCAATTCTGTCGGGGTAAATCGCCCTTAATCTTTTGGTAAAATCCATATCATCCAGTAAGAACTGAGAAAAGAGTGTTAGTTTATGAAAAGGTTTGTACTGAAATTCGAAACTCATCAAGTCATTGGCACTGGCTTCCTGATAACCTTTCCGGTCGCTCATTTTTGAAAAAAAGAATATATTGGCCGGATTGAGGTATTGAAATAGTGGATACTGATCTTTCCCTCCAAACAACATTGATTCGGTAAAAGCAACTTCCAGTTTTTTAGTTATACGTAATTCGAACCGATGAATGCTTAAGAACCTTGTATTCCAGTTGTATTGCGGCACTGAATCCCTGATGTCATAGCCATAAATATCATTGAGCCTGCCAAAAATTGCAGTATATTTAAGCGGACGGTTATGAAAGATGAATGCCAGGTGATCATATGAAAAGGGATTATCCGAAATCAATAAGCCAGGATCACCCATGATACCAAAATTACGGTTCATCCTGCCCATAAAGAGTTGTATGTTCGTACCCTGCCATTGTAAATAGGCTTCAGTCGCTCTTCCCTCAACTTTTGTTTCAAATTTACCCATAGCTCCAAAGTAAACGGTATTGTCTTTGTACCTCTCATCCAGAGCATATTTATAACGCATTCCAAAATTCTTGTACAGGTAATCCAATGAAGCATTCGCTGTATAATACGTTCGTTTGCTCTCATTTGAATTATAACCATAAGAGCCATCCGTACTGGCAATTAATTTGCCATATTCATTTAATGAATTTTCAGTTGACGATAACTTCTTTAAATCTTTATTCAGTAACCGAGTAAAGTAAGAATCATTGTCATTTTGATCAGTCAGTAAACAATCTAATAGTTCGTTAACCTGATACGGCTGACTTAATGGATGAGAAAGATTAATTCTGCCGCTGTTGATCAGATAATTTAGGTATTGCTGGTACTGTGGATTAGTGTAATAGGGTGAATACTCTTGCGCATATACCGGCATCAATCCATAAATAAAAATAGACAACAGGATAAGAGTTAACCTTATTGATTTGAAAAAAATCTTTTGAATACTCATTTCACCACACTTAATTAGATTTATAATGAATACAATTTCGGAATGCTATTCACTACCTTTATCACTTCTTCAAAATCAAGACCTATGATCTCCAAATACCATCGAAGAGTTTCGTAACGAGGTAAATTGTCTTCCTCAATCAGTTTCATCGCTTCCTCTCTGGTTAGCATTCCTTCCCTGATCTGGTTGCTGCGAAAAGTGTCGTTTTCCGAAAAACCGGCAACTGTATGGTAAATGTAATTGTAAAAACTTGCGGTTCCATCCCCGATGCGCCAGGTTGAATGGGTATCAATAGCAGTTTCCCAATTGTATTCGTGTTGAAGGAGGTGGGTAATTTCATTCTCATCCCATCGGTAATAATCGAACAAATGATAATAGTCTTTTTTTGGAGCGATATAACGTGATGCAAAAGAACCCAAGCTATCAATGATTGACTGGTTAAAATAACCAGGGCTTTTAATGAGGTTTTTTCCTACAAAACCAAATAATTTGAGCTGGTTCAATAGAGAAATTGAGTAAATCCGTTCTTTGTCAAATTTGGGTGACAACCCTGCAAAACCTGTTTTAAATTCTGTGTTCTCCAAATCGTTAATTCCCCAGATATTCAAATCAATACCTGTTTGTTTTTTGACTTGATTGGTATAATAAAAGAAAAATTTATCTCCAGCCATGAATAAGGGAATCATACCCAATGACGGATATTTCAGCCATGCTTGAACATTCTTTTTAATGTTTTCGCGTTTCCACCGAATATCAGCAGAAATAATAATATTCTCAACTCCTAATTTACCGCAAACTCGGGCAATGTTTCTTCTTGCAAGATCAGTTACCATGCCCCAATCGTAGGTAAAGGCAATTGGATTAAGACCTAATTCTTTTTTAATGATATGGAGTGTGTAGGTGCTGTCGCGACCACCGCTAAATGGAACAATGCAATCCTGTTTACCGGTTTTGCTACGATAGGGTTCTACCAAAATTTTCAACTCTTCAATTGATTTCACCTGTTTTTTTGACTTATAATTATTGCAATAATTGCATACGCCATTTTGATCAAATTTTATAAAAGGAAATGTTTCGGTAAGCAGGCATTTGGTACACCTTCGAAGTTTATTAATCGCTAATTAGTTGTTTTCCAATAAACCGAAGAGATGTTTCTCTTTTGAACGAATGATAAAATAAGCAGGATCTATTACTACTTCATTTTTTGAATGCAAATTATCAATCAAAAATTTGTTTGTTTGGAAAGCAGTCGGAACCTTACTTTGAAGAATTTCATGATCCTTTGATAACAAATTGAAAGGTCTCAGATCCAATGTAGTGATGTTGATAATAAGTCCTTCGTTAGCTTCGAGTTGCCGGATTTCAGACTCTTTATCAAATATTTGAAATGAATTATCCTCTTGAAGTTTTTTTAGGAAAATACGCTCTGAAGCGAAAACGATGTATTGAGTATGATCTGTAAGATAATATAATGAGCCGTTATTAGTTGCCAAAACAAATTGATCCAAATCCTCAAACATACAGGCCACCGAAAAGGTTCCTTCCAATTGGCTGAAAGCATTGCTACTTGCTTTAACTAAATCATCTTCCTTGATAAGTTCTTTGCGCAAAAGGCTAAGGATAATTTCTGTATCAATTAAAAATTCTCTTTTCAGATCAGTATTTTGTTGCCAGATTTCATCAACATTTACAATGATGCCATTATGAATAAGCAATAACCCATTTTTAATTACGGGTTGGTTGTTTACTTCCTGAAGCTGTGATCCATTGGTCACCAGGCGGGCATGACCAAAGGCAGTAAATCCATTTCCATTTTGATAGGATTCCAGACTTTTATTCAATTTCTGTTCAAAGGTTTTGCTTTTTAAGAGTTTATGTATAGGGACATCACCTTTGATAACTTCTATTGTTTTGCTTCCCAAATTCCGAAAGGCAATGCCGGATGAATCTTTTCCACGTGATTCGCTCAATTGTGAAATTCTTCTCAATGTGGCCTCAATGTTTTTTACAGGAAAGTCAGATATTGGATTGATTAAGATGCCGAAAATACCACACATATTATTTTATTGTAATAGATTATTATAAATCACTTTGTACTTTTCTGATATTATTTCCCACGTGTAATTACTTTTCAATTTTTCATAAGCACGTTTTGCCATAGATTCCATTTTCAGTGGATTATCAAGCGCATATCTGATTTTTTCCGCAAGATCAAATGAATCATTACTTTTAAAGAATAAGATTTCATTTTCAGCAAAAATTGCCCGGTTTGATGGAATATCAGATGCTATAATAGGAGTAATCATTGATACTACTTCCAGCAACATCATCGACATAGCTTCAGTTAAAGAAGGAAAGATAAATAGTTTTGCATTTGAAACAATCTCCATCAGCTTACCTTTATTTTTGATGAGACCAAGGTATTCAACATTTAATTCTTTCGATAATATCTCTATCCCTTTTTTGTATTCAGGTACCTGATCAATATCCCCCGCAATTAAAAGCCTATTCGGTATTCCTTTCAATTTTAATGCATCTAACAGTAAATGCAATCCTTTAATCTGATAAATTCGGCCAGCAGCAAATAAAATGTAGTCTTTATGTGTTTTATTTTCTGCGATTTTGTTTAACTCATTTGATAAATTCATCCCATTTGGTATATATAAAACATCTGTCCTATATTTCTTATCAATATATTTCTTATCTGGTTTAGATACAGAAATTACGACATTAGCAAAAAGCACATTAAATCGCTCTGAAAATCGAAAGAACCAATTTTGTAAACTGGAGAACTTAGGATCAGAATAGCAATATATACCATGAAAAGTTACCAAAACCTTATTTTTTAAACGTAAAAATGGGGTAATAAACCCACTTTCAGCATGGTGAAGATGTATAAGATCATAGTGGTTAAATAATATATGAAATAAACATTTCCAGTAGTAAATAAAGGTGTTGAATGATCCAATGCCATGATTTTTAAATACAATCTGTTTTATGTCATTTACATTTGTATTTTCCATTGAGGTGTGAGAAGAAACGCTTAAAACAGTAAAGCTAAAATCATCTTTCAATTGATCGATAATATTCTCACCTACAGCAGCAGCACCACCAAAAGCAGGAAGACCTTTTAATCCAATTACTGCAATCCTCCGGGGCTTAGTTCGTATCATTCAATTTGGAAATTAATGAGATGTAATTATTTTTAAATGTGCTTATTGAAAAAACATTAGCTAAATGAGCATATCCAGTTTGGCCCATTACGTTTCTTAATTCGCTGTCGTCCAAAAGCGTTAGTAATTTGTTTGCTATTGTTTTAGTATCCTTCATATTTGTTAAAAAAACATTTTCCCCTTCCAATACAAGTTTATCATTATCATCTACATTCATGGCAATAATTGGCAAGGAGAATTCCAAAGCTTCCATTATTGAGTTGGATAAGCCTTCCAATAAAGAAGTTGATAAATATATGTGTCCATCTTCTAAATAATCCGTCACGTTTGGGGGATTAATTACAATCTTTACCATTTCATCTAAACGTTGTGTATGGACATATGTTCTGATTTTACTCTCCAATTCTCCATATCCAACAATTATATATTTGACACTTACGGCAGAATGATTTTCAAAAAGTTTATCTTTTAAAAGCCTGATCACATCTATTGCTGTAAAATAATCTTTTTGTTCAACAAATCTGCTGATTGTTACAATGTTTATACTATCAATAATAGGTTTGGCAACTATTTATGGTTTTTAAATTTCATGACAGTTTGGAATTACAAATGCTTTTGATTCATAAAATCCTTTGGCGCACAATTCATTTTTTCCTTGATAGTTGTTAAATATAGAACAAGTCAGGAAATAATTATGCAGGACTCGCTGAATATAAAATTTATTCCTAAAAAATTTAGCATTACGGATTCCACCAATACAATACTTTTTCCCGCTTGTCTTACCTAATAAAGCATTAATAAGATTTGTTGTTGCCAGACAGGAAAATACAACGGTATTTTTTCCTGCCTGAATAATTTATAAAGAAAAAATAGTTTTTAAGGTGGGCACCATATAACCAAAGAACATCTACTTTATGTTTTTCTATTAATTGTTTTAATCTGGGGTCTAATTTATTCCCATAATATACAACTAACTGTGTAGGGTAATCATTCTGAAGGGCATTTGCCAATAGAATGCTTTGCTTTTCTATACCTCCATTAATTAACGTATTAGTCAATATAACAACTAAATGTATAACCTTTTTCGATTAGAAATTTGTTATCCCTTCTTGAAATCGCAATGATACAGTTCGCATATTTTAAAAAAAACATTTTCCTACATTTTAAAGAACCATTTATATTTGTTCCATTTATCAGAAAGATCTGACATACCAATTCCATGCGTAGTTAACAACACGTTATAACGTAATCTCATAAATGGTATAATAAAAGTAGCATCCCTATAATGTAGGTGAATTAAACTATAATTGCCAAAAATTAGTACATGTTAAGCCGCTAAAATATAATAATAAAAGGTGTTTAATTTTTTAAAAGGTAATTTACTAAGAACAATTTGTTTATAACAGTTCTAATCACCTTGTATTTGAAGAGGTACATATAAACTATCATATTTATCTTTTAATTGTTCTATAATATTATCCCCAACGGTTGTTGCCCCACCAAAAACAGGTAACCCTTTAAGACCCATTACTACAATTTTAGTTTTTTGAATCATAAATTATATCTAAATTGAAATAGCTTTAAAGTGGTACATAATTTTTTTTGGGGGGGGGAAATATTAAAGCTTGCAAATTCAAGCCCTCTCTGCATATTTGATATATAAAGCGAACAGGTATTTTGTTTAGACTCTTTAAATTGGCAATTGATGATAGAATCAGAACAGCGATAAAATAACAGGTATTTAATATAAAAAAATATAGAACAGTAATGAAGCTAATAGTAAAATAAGTGATGGATATCTGAATAATATTTGTCCATAGATATGTTTATTGAGAAAATGATTGCGGCACAGTACAACACACCCAAAAATTTCATTTCTATTGAAAAACTTAAGACACTCAACATAATGAATCGTATTATGATGCGCAAGAGGCTTGTTTATTCTTAATAATTAAAAGCCCCAAAGAAGTTGATATATTAATTTTTCAGCATTGAAAGCATAAGAATAAAAATCAGAAATTAATCTCACATCTCCATCTACGAAGAATAAAATCTCACCTATAGCAAACCTTGCACTTTCATTTCTAGCTAAAGCAGCATTTATATCTCATGAATTTTTAGGATTTTGGAGCAATTTGCTTTCGCATAATATATATATATCTTTTGAATCAAAGTCAACATAAATAATTTCATAACATGCTATTTTGTTTGAAGAACAGAAATTCTAAACCCTAAGTATACATTTTGATAGTTTAGAATCCTCATTTTTGCCTATAACCTAAATGAAATCATATGAAAAATTACATAGAAAGAAAAAATATGAAATCTTAAGAACCTGATTTTTGACAATGCATTACATGCAACAGAAATTCATCAAAACCGTTAAATAGTGGTTTTGATCTCATGAAATTCTCAAATTTATTTCTGGTTTGATGTTTTACTTGAATATTTCCAAACTTTGATTCATCCCTTTCAAGAAATAGTTCAAAAAATTCTCCAAAATCATCCATTACAGGCATTCTTTTATATCGTTCCATAATTGATATTGCATAATATATAGCTTCTTCCAATTGAGATGCCTTTCTTTTCTCATAATAATCAGAAATAGTACATATAAATTTTGCGGGATTTCCAGCATAAACACTATTAGATTCGAGATGCTTTGTAACAACACTGCCAACACCTATGATGCAATTATCACCAATACTAGAACCTGGTAAAAGTTTAACATGTTGACCAATAAAAACATTATTTCCAATATTAATTGATTTTGCTGACCCCATAGATTCTCCATATAATTCGCGAAAAACACACCAATCATACCCATGTGTTAATAGAGTTACGCCTTTTGTCATCACAACATTATTGCCAATACTAATTAAAGAAGGGCGAGTCACATCAATATCAATAAAAAGACGGCCAAAGAACTCACAGTTCTCACCTATTTTGACACCCATATTGCGGTGGTATTTTATAAATTTTTTATTGCTTCTAGAGTATAATAATCTTTTTAGGTATGAATTCATAATTTCTAAATTAATGTTTTTCGATTTATTAGTCCAATATTCATATTCTCATGACTAATGAATTAAGAGAGTTAACCGCTCTGGAGAGAATAAAACCGAATTGAGAATAGAACTAGAATCCCTAAGTGGTTAGTTCTCTGAAGCTCAATTTTGAATCAGAAATGAACTTCCGTATGAAGTCTTGTTTGCTCTGTTGAGATGAAGTTCATTTATACTTTATTGATATATCCTTAATTTTTATAAATTACGATATTTAAAGTATAAATTATAAAAAGAACCTCCAAGAATTATTGTTAAATACGCAGGTAAAAGAAACTTATAACCATGCTTAAAGTAGAAACGAGAACTCATTAGCAAACTATTTGAAGAATGTATATTAAAAAATGATTTATAGAAATTATATAATCCAGGTTTATTGAAGGCTACACCGATAGATGTAAGTTTTTCATTTTCAAAAACTTTAGCATCATATGAAATAATCACAGAATATCCTTTTTTATAGGCTCGGTAGCTAAAATCACTATCTGAACCATATTGGACAAACTTTTCATCAAACATCCCAATTTCATCAATAATCTCTTTGCTGAAAAACATTCCTCGTCCTGATAAACAAATAGAAGGAGCATATCCTCTAAAGCTCGTGATGTCAACACATGAAAACTTTTTAATATACACTGAAAACTTTAATCGCCAACGGACTAATGATTTTATTCCTGAGAAAGTAATTCGAAAAGGTTGGCTTTGTGTAAATGATGCAGAACCAATTAAAGTATTTTTTTTATTTTGCAATGCAACACTTAAAAGTGTTATTATATAATTTTCATCAAATACAATATCATCATTTAATGTCAAAATATTTTCCGATCCATTTTCTAAAGCTCGTTTAATCCCTTTATTTATGCACTTAGTGTACCACCAATTACCGTCACCATATATTATTTCAACATCTGGGAAATCATTTTTAATCATCTCGATAGAACCATCTGTTGAGCCATCAACTACTACAATAGTATGAAGTATGAATTCTTCTTTAATTTGATTTTGTAAACAATTCAACACGGAACGTAAACATTCCTTCCGGTTAAATGTAGGTATTATTACTGTTATCGTAATGCTCATTTATTGAGTGAATTATATATTTCGATGTTTTTATTCTCTTTTTGGTCTAATACCCCGCCCCTTAGGTCAGTTCCGCTTTCGCCTAGTGCGTTAGCTTCTTGATATATCGAAGGCTTGCCCCGAGGTAGTTCATTTTCATATACAAACATACCGCTCAAACTGTTGTCCCACCAAATGCTAGCAAACCCTTAAGACCAATTACGGCAATTTTCTTCTTACCTTTAAGCATTTCTTCAATATTTTTTCAAAATATTGAATGATTCATAATGAATGTAATTAATTCATATTCATCGTTAACGATTATTGATATGAATAGTATTAATAGATTTCATTTAAATTGCTTTATATAGTAATTATTCTTTTAGCAAAATTAATATACTCCTTGAACCTTATGCTCCAGTCTAAATAATTCTTAGCAATAAAATCCATATTGTTAAGAATTTCCATTCTATTTAAACTAACATCATTAATAAATTTTATTACTTCATTAATATCTATTTGTGATATATTATTTTCAACTATAAATACAAAATTTGTATTTATAGGATATTTTAAAAATAAAGAGTCTTCATATCCAATAATGAAAGGGATACGGTAATTTATATAATCAGCCACTTTAATTGCAGATGTACTATTCATTCCTTTACGATACAATGCTAATGGAGCAATAGCAATATTACATTTGTTTACAAGGCTTTGAAGTTTTTCTTTGCCACAAACTCCATGAAAATTAGTACTCAATTTATTTATTGGCACTAAATTAAAACTTCGATCATCCATTTCACCAGCAAAATTTAATTCAATGGTAACTTCCTTATTGGATTTAAGAAAATGGTCACAACTATTTAGTAAACGATCAATACCATGCCATAAATCAGGACGACTTGCAATTAAAAGCATTTTGAGAACTTTCCCATCAAAATTGGAAAAACATGATTGAGGTCTTTCAGATATTGAAATAGCATTTGGACTTACAATGCTCTTTTTGTTAGTAAATGCACTTAATTTATCCTCTAATTCATAACTATTTGCAATAAATCCCAAACTATATCGCAATGTGAGTTTCAAAAATAATTTTTCATTTAGAAATAATATGGTTCTGATTATTTTCGTCAGGTAATTTGGAGAAGATTTAATTTTCAGACGAAATTCATTAAAAATATCAGAATGAAATTCATAAATAATAGGGTAAATTCTTGTAAAAAAAACAGATGAGAAATCAGAGCCTGGATAACGTAGAATAAT
>JACAUB010000001.1:2985520-3007708 GCA_013390605.1 Bacteroidota bacterium
TAAAAAATAACAATTTAATATTATTGAATAAATTTTTGTTATTACATATTTTTATGTATTTAACATTATCAAAAAGGCCGTCTTTTTCTACATTTAAAACAATAATTTCAATGTTTGAAATATTATGACTGAATAAACTTTGTGATTGAATTATCGGTTTTTCAATTACTCCAACAGAACTTGGTGTTGTTAGTAAATATAAATATAAAATTTTCATTTTGAGAATATTATCTTCAATAATTTTATAATTATTAAGTTTCACAAGGTTGTTTATGATAACTTATGTTAATTATTTTCAAATATATACGTTTAGTTTTAAACTCATCGGGTTTTTATAAAAATATTTCCGGTTTAATTTCAAACCATTTTTCAATAGCGGTTATCTTTGCTTAGCTTTTGTTCAAATGGTGTCTGAAATCCATCCAGGGTCAGTTAGTTCGGACTCACATAATGGGGTGATGATGCACGCTTTTTCTTGGTTATGCCCATAATTCCTTGCACTTGGTTCTCCAAATTTAACCATAATTATTTTTAAATCAATTCCTGTCGAGTTTCTCAGCAGACCCTAGTTAGTAG
The DNA here is from genome assembly GCA_013390605.1 of Bacteroidota bacterium. Taxonomy (GTDB): domain Bacteria; phylum Bacteroidota; class Bacteroidia; order Bacteroidales; family Cfx3-03; genus Cfx3-03. Next base: position 2,986,097 of record JACAUB010000001.1, read on the forward strand.
AACCCTATCCAGTACTTCATCTAAAAGCAGCCATATAGATCATCTTATTGATGAAATAAGTGTTTTCTCAATCTCATTCAATGCATAATGGATCGCATGTGGTCTTGAACTTTTGTCTTCAAAATATTTTCTATTTTTCCATTTACTAACGGTTGGTTCAAAAATTCCAGTTTTTTTTTGCGAGCATCAAATTTATTAAATTACTTTTTTTATAAGCAACCGTGTATGTAGATTTGTCATCGCGTTTGAATGGTACTCTTGCTTCATATTTTTGTTTTTTAGTGATTACAAAATTAAGCAAGTTATCATTTATAACCCTTCCTGCTGTTTCTGCTTAGGTCGCTACGCTCCCTAAGCAGAAACAGCAGGAAGGGTTATCGCTTTAAATCCATTAACAACGTGGTGAAACTTTATAATTAATAATACCAAAAATGCCTATTTCAGGCTGATTATTATTGGCTGATCCCAAGTATTAACTAAACCAAAATTTATTTGTATAGATATCCCCTCAATTGAAAAAAATTTACCGGATGTATGAGATAAATTTGAAGTCAAAGGATCAAAAGACCATTGTTTCAAATCATTAAACGCAATTCTATTCACTTTGAATCTATTCTTTATTTTTTTATTCAAACCATTTCATAAAATTCTCAAATGTTTGAACTTTATTTTCCTCTGTAAATGCAGACTCAAAGAAACTGCCAGACACATTTTTTTCCCATAATCTTATTAATTTGAACCAGGTTTTAATTGATTAATTTCCTCAAGAAATTCTTTCCAAGTTCTGATAGATTAACTAATATTATAATGTGTATTTGCTAAAACCTTGCATTCTGCATTTTTATAAAATTCTGTCATTGTTGTGAAAGTCATTCGAGGAATAGTCACAGCATACATTCTAAATGTTTTGGTCTCCAGTCCGTCAGATAATGAAACCAAAAAGTTGCCAGATATTGGAATTAGCACTTGAAAGATATCACGATGAGCATGTCCTCCTCTATCACTTTTAATATTGTGCATATAAGATATTCTCTAAATATTGATGGGAATTTCGATTTAATTTTATATCGAAATTAGCACTCCTCTTTCATCAAAATTTGAAGGAAGGTTTATTATTTTTGATTTTTTTTCAATTTAAATAAACTACCCGCCGCAAGCGGTGGGAAATTTTCCCTATAGAAATTAAATTAATTGATTCTATAATATCTCCTTTATCAATAACATTTTATATCTTAAATTTTATATAACTTTCTGATAAATCTTGCAGGATTCCCTCCCCAAATTTCACCAGCAGGAATGTTTTTAGTAACTACAGATCCTGCACCAATAATAGATTTTTCACCAATGTTTACTCCTTTCATTATTATAGCACCTGTTCCTATAAATACTTCTTCTCCTATATGAACTTTAGCAGACTTTACATTGATATCTGGTCTTTGTATTCTCTCTTCAAACAACAATGAATGAAAATCTGTATCATAGATTTTGCAATCACCACCAATAAAAGTGTTTTTTCCAATAAAAATTCCCTTTTCGGAAACAAATGCAGAATTTGAAATTCTAACACCCTTGCTAATAATTATTTTCCCACCCTTTTTTGTCCAAAATGAACTATTCGAATTACCACCAATTGGATTGTTTCGATATTTTGAATTAATAATTACATTATCCTCAATTATTATTTTACCATTGTTAAGTATAAAAGGGATTCCTCTAAATGTTGAAAGATTATTATAACAGACACCTTTAAACTTTAAAATAAAAAATAAAGCTATCCTTTCGCTAAATTTTTGCAAAAGATAAAATACTCTTATAAGAAGGTTCATTATGCAATAAAGTTACTTTTTTACCTAAATATATACATCCCTAAATAATGAACTACCCCGCCGTTTACGACGGAGAATTTACCCTAGAGAGATTAAATGCAGAAGAAAACAATATATTTATGCCATTAGTGTTAATTCTCTAAATTTTAGAGGCCTTAAGTTTTGAGATTGGATAAAAACATAAGTATCTACACCACAAGGAATAACAACATTTTTCCATTTTTCTTAAATCTTTCCCTCATATTTTTTTCTACAAAAATCGAATCTAACGAAAGTCTATGCGCCCATTTGGAATATTTTAGATCATTGATATCATGAATGTCAGAGCCATGAAATGTGGTAACAACAGGGACTTTACGTTGCAAATTGGCCAATAGACCCGATAAACCATAATGAGCGTGGATTAGATCTGGATTGTTTTGTTTATTATTCTTCACAAATATTTTAAATGCAAAAGATAACTCCAAAAGCCTTTTTTTGTTATTTGAATAAAAAAAAATTCAACACCTAACTTTTCTAAAGAACTCAGTTGTCCTTTAATGAAAGGGCTTAAAATGCCCTTAGTACCACTACAAACAATAAGAACTTTCATTTTTTATTAATGGCTCTAGCATTATAATTGTTCATGAAATTTATTATTGCAACATAATACATTTTATCAATTACCTTTCGGAGAAAGACAATTACCATTTCTAACTAGAGTTATAGTGAGCATAAATAATTGATGGATTATAAGATTTAATTTCTTTCTCGAAAAGGCAACATAGTTATTCATTACCTATGATTACTATATCATTATTTAAATTACAATAAGTATATTTTAATTTGAACTACAATTATCTAAACTCATCAAATTTGAATAGAAAACTTCACTCATTTTATGAGCGGAAAAAAATCTTAAAACTGAATCAAAAGCCGCTTTGCCAAGTCTTTTCTTCAATTCAGAATCTTGCAATAACAACAGAATAGCGTCACATATTTCTTGAACAGATTCTGACTGAATCAATAGATCATTTTTAATTATCTATTATGGAATGTGAAATATCGCTTACATTTGTTGCAATTATAGCATTGCCACTTGCTAAATATTCCCCTCAATTTAAATGGAAAGCCATAACTAGCAAATTCACTATTTGTTCTACACATACATAAAATATCTGAATTTACCATGGTAAAATATTCAGATTTAGACAAACATCCTAAAAATCTTATATGATCTTTCCATTTTGAAAAAGTGATTAATTACTGCACTTTCCCATCCATTTGTTTGCTTACATTGCCGGTTAAAACCAATTCTATAGCATTATTACATTCACATTCCATTTCATAACCTTTTAAAAGATATTCGAAACCATCCTTAAATCCGTATGTTCACCATAAAAGACTTAAACAAATTTTTCTTCAACATTACATAGTTCTTCCAACTCAAATGACTTTACATATTGAGTGTCATCACATATTGGCAAATGCATTACAGGAATTTTCTCATTGCATTTCTTTTACAAAAAAGCATCAACCTTGTAGATATAGCAAAACACATAGAACCATTCATATATAGTTGATCTAATAATTTCCGTGAAGTGTAATTTTTAAATCTTAACCTTATACTACTTTTACTTTGATAGTAATGTAGAATATTTTCCACAACATCATATACCACCATATATCCTTGAATCTGTGCTATTTTTTAAAATATAATATCCTCTCTTGATCTACTTAAACTTTGCTTAAACTAATATCAGTCACTTGTGCATTTATGACAATACTGATAACCATTGAGTTCTGGTTTATTTAACAAGGGTTCAAATAAATTTCTTACTCTTTGAGTTGAAACCATAATGCTAAAATAATAACCACCCATAATGACAATATTTGTTTTTTTCTCTATCACCTAAATTTTTAATTACTTTACATCGATTGCCTACAGTAATTACATTAACAGAGATACTTTTAATAACCACACTACCAGCTCCAATAACTGAATTTCCACCAATAGATATGCCCTGTAATACTTTAACACCTTCGCCTAACGAAACATCTTTTTCTAAAAGAACCGGTTTGGCTATTCCACAACGTGGTATCATCGCTATGCCAATCAGAATCAATCAATGTATTAGCCCACAACGAACGTTATCTTTCAATTCTATTCTGACAAAGCTCCTATAACTGTTCCACTAAAACCACGATTATTGCCAATAATAATCCCGGCTTTCGAAGTACGAGTGCTTATTATACATGTGCGATTTATACCAATTAAATTAGATAATGGTCTAGATAAAAAGCTGCAATGATCTCCAATTATAATTTTAGCACCTGTCATATTTCTACGTTTAGGAAGTCCCCTAGATATATTTTTTTACCAAATGAAAGATTAGGATATAAACTGTATTTTATGAATGTAATAACAGTATAGTAATACTTACAGAATGTTATTTTCAATATTTCAATAATATGAACTATTTTCACTGAACTCATTTGCATATAATAAAGCTATTAATTTTTTTTGTTCGTAGAATATCATCCTACTACTTCTCGTTACGAAAAATATAATTTTGCTTTTTTAGCAATGGCAAATAATAAAGTCCAGGAAGTATAATAAAGAAAGTATACCAAGTTTCTCTACCTGCCATAGTTTTAAATATGCCATAGCTCAGTATAGACAAAGATGCCAACAGATAATAGAAGTTAAAGGTCGAATCGAAGCGCCGTACATTGCTTTTAATAAAGTTATAAGGGATCAATAAAAAAATAAATAACCCAATAATTCCTGTAATGGTTAGTTTGTTCATCCAGTGTAGATGCGTGCCTGCTACTTGTCCAACAGTCCCATAATTTAAATATTTTTGATAATAACCATGTGCATATTTATCGGAATTTACAAAAACACCAAAAATTGGAGATTGAGTAAAATTATCAGCTAATTGAGAGAATCTATTTGCTCTAATACCAGTTCCAGTGCGAATGTCTTCAACATCAGCTCCAGATTTTATAAAAATAGCTAAATCTCTAAATTTATAATTTAAATCCGAATTTTTTTGGAAAGAATTACTAATTGAAAACAAACTATCAATATACACCTCTTTGGGGGTAAATAAGATGATAGATAAAAATAAACCAAAAACTAATACCGATTGTTTCATTTTTTTCATTCCCCCAAATGCGATAACACTAAAAACAAATCCAATAAGGATATTCGCAAATATCTGCATGCCGAGTAATGCAAGAAAAATGATAACTAATAAAATAACAACCTGTATTTTTGACAAAAGACTAATTGTTGTGTTTTTGTAATAATAAATTAAGATCGGGAATAAGCACATAAATGCTATTGCAGTACCAAAGTTTCCTCCTCCAAATTTCGTAAAACTTAATATTGCCTCACTTTTACTTTCAATGTTTATTGATGCTACTCCCACAATATTCCTTGCATACATGGGGTCTATTGCTGAAGACACAATTGTCATTATTGCAGTAATAATTAAAAACACCATAGACCATTTTGTGATTTTTGCCAAGCCTATGTAATCTTTACTTTGAAGAAAATAAGTAATAACTGAAATTCCAATTGCAATTTGATAGTATTCCTTTATTAGCATATAATAATTCCATTCATCCATACTATTCCACATAAAATTTAGTGCAACAAATAAAAAAACACTATAGATTAATACATAAACCATCATTTTATTAATGAAGACTTTTGGGTAAAAAACAAGCAATGAAAGAACCCAAATGGATGTCCAAATATGGTGACTCCGAATTAATGGAGGTAAATTATTAAATACTATTGGTAGAAAGGCACTTGCCATTAACATAAATGCAATAAAATAAAAATGCTTTTGTTTAGTGATCATAGTGCTAATTACTTAATATGATTTTTATTTTGCGATAAAACATTCAACAGCGCGACATATATCATTACTAATATTATTTTATATTTTCAATAATTTCATTATACGTTTTCAAGTATTCATCTTTCACAAACGTGCGATTATGCCTTTGTAAAGAACATTTCCTTGCAACTTTACTATACTCGGATGCCATTTTAAAATTGGTGAATAATTCAATTATAGCACCTGCAAAAGAATAGGAGTCACCATCCTGAATCAGTATTCCCTCTTTTTGATCCTTTATTAACGAGCTTGTGCCACCTGCATCTGTTGCTATTATTGGCATACCTAATAACATAGCTTCACACAAACTATTGGGACTATTTTCAATATGGCTTATTTGGCAATATATGTCTGAGTCAAGTAGTATGGCCACTATTTCATTTTCACTCTTAGAACCCATTAACTCGATGTTTAAGCTCTGGAAATCTACATTTTTCCATTTTTTAATCAAGTTAACAATACTATTACTTTCATTTAGTCCAATCACTTTCCATACAAATTTCAAATCTGTGTATTCTTTAAGAATCTGAGTAGTATTCACTATCATTTCAAAGCCCTTATAAAATGCATTACCAGAGATTGTGACAAGTTGAAGAGTATCACTAAATTGTTCTTTACCCCAAACATTCTTGTAAAATAATGATCGTAATATTTCATTACCGCTATAATAAATACTTCTAGGAGCTAAAATTCTAGTAACACGCCTATCCCAGTCAGTACGCCCAATTAAGTGCTTTGACTCTTTTAATATCCTTTTTTCCCTTTTTGCATTTTTCTCCAATAATTTATAAGATTGTCTAAATCCTGATGCAAGTAATTTCAAAATAACGTTTTCAAACCGTGAGGCTATGCCATAGGGGATACCCGAAAAATACTTTTCAGCTATCGGATTAAGAATTCCTTGTATTGAAATTACAATAGGAATCTTAGTATAAAATTGAACTAAGCCAAAATTTTCTTCGGTGCCATGAACATGAATAATATCAGGGTTGAATTCTTTTATAATATTGAGCAGTTCCTTAACTTCATGCCCATCATTATTTTGAGTAAAGAAAATACGTTTAATTAGTCTACTGATTTTGTTTTTTTTCCCTTTTCGTTGCACTGGATAAAATTGAGTGCCTTTATAAATAAAGGGCTTAATATATTGATAAGAATAAAAACAAATTGCAATCTTTAATTCGGGTACCTTTTTTAACTCATTTTCAAGTGACTTCAACCAACCACCTGAATTTATATTTACTCCTAACTTTTCAGTAGCAGAACAAGGCGTATTAGCAAACCAGAGTATTTTCATATTAGATTATTAAACATTCCAAATACCAACGGCCCTATTGGAAATAATCCTGCGATACTGTATTTCATAAACTACCAGTGTTACTAGGGTATTTATAATGGCCGAAAACATGATCCCATTTAGTCCAAATTTATGACAGAAATATATTGCTAATGGTATGTGAATTAATGAAAAGGCAAGTGCAATATATAATTGAATTTTGATTTTACCTGTTCCATTCAAAAAGCTGCAATTAATACTATTGTACGCAGTTAAGATCAAATATAAAGTAATAGCTAATGCGAGATACATATTTATAACTACTTTTTTACCTACCCAAAGACCTATGAAATATCTGGAAAACAATAAAGTTATTACCATCGCTAATAATAAAGCAATCCACAAATACTTTAACTTCTTTATCTCTTTTTTGATCCAAATAAAATCCTTTTTTGCATAAGCCTCGGTAAAAGCACTCCAATAGGGGGTGAGTATAATTGAAAAACCAATTGTTATACTACTCAAGTACTGATAAGTAATGACATATGGTGTAACTTCAGCTGGCCCAAAGAACTGTGCAATAATAATATTATTGGTTTGATAGAAAACAATACCTGCGATTTGTATAATAAAGAACTTTACGCCCAAGTTCAGGATATAGCGAAGTTCTTTAAATCGTACTAAAGAGAGGGCTGGTTTTAATTCTTTATATCTACTGTTAAAAACAAAAATACTGAGAAAAAATACAGTAACTGCAGGAAGTGCTGTAAGCGTAATGCCTAAGCGCAATAAATTTCCTGAAGTATAAATAGTTAACAGATAAATACCAATTAAAGAAACAATTCGCCCACTTACATCTAGCATTTGTGAGAATGCGGGCTCTTGTTTTGCCAGTGCAATGACAGTGATTAATTGTGTTATAAATCGCATACAAAAAAAGAAAAACACTAAACTAGCTAGTAATCGTAATTCGTTTTTTAATTCTTTAGATGTATTTAAAACAACGGTCCAGTCAATAAAAACATTCGCTATTAAAAACAGCACAAATATTACTATGAAAATAACAATTAACGAAACGTAAGTTGTGCTAATATATATACGAGCCTTTTGTATATCATTTTTTGCGAGAGCTTCAGCCAATCTATTTCTGAGTCCACTTCCTAGTCCAATATCAAATAAGCTGAACCAATTAAAAATGGCACTTATTGTAATCCAAATTCCATAGCGGGTTGGGTCAAGATAGTTTAATGTAAGTGGTACTATAACAAAACCTATAGCGACATTTATACCTTTTAGCGTAAACAAGCCAATAATATTTTTATAAGCTTTAACTGACCGATTACTAGTGTTTGTGAATACGTTATTGAACATTGATTTGTTTATTGCAGCTCCTTATCATATAAGATCATAAGGTAACTATTTATTTGTGCTAATTTTTTTTGAGAAATACTTCCTTTATAAAGTGCCTACAAACCAATTCCAGTTGTTACTAATATTCGCCTTTGTTACTTTGGAATATGACATTTATCCACGGATTGACAATAGTTTGCACTGATTTTCACAATCTTCCTTCTACTATTTCTTTTGACAGAAGACCTTTGGTATCGTATAATACACCATGCCCATTGCAAAGCATTTTGATATCCATGGTTTTAAACTGATCGTGGGCTACGGCCAGTATGATGGCATCATAACTTTCGTGAAGTGTTGAGGTGAGGGCGATGCCGTATTCATCTTTTACTTCTGCGGGACTAGCCCATGGATCGTATACCTCTACCTTGCAGCCGAAGTCGGTGAGCTCGGTCACCACGTCGATGGCTCTGGAGTTGCGGATGTCGGGACAATTCTCTTTAAAGGTAATGCCTAGCATCAGCACACGGGCTCCGGCAATCTGTTGTCCCTTGTGGATCATAAGTTTGATGACTTTCTGCGCTACATAGAAGCCCATATTGTCATTTAGTCGTCGTCCAGCCAAGATGATCTCAGGGTGGTAGCCCAATTCTTGTGCCTTATGGGTAAGGTAGTAGGGGTCGATGCCGATGCAATGCCCACCTACCAATCCAGGACGGAAGTTCAGAAAGTTCCATTTGGTACCTGCTGCATCGAGTACTTCATTGGTGTCGATACCCATGCGTTCGAAGATGAGCGCTAGCTCATTGACGAAGGCGATGTTGATGTCGCGTTGCGAGTTCTCAATGACTTTGGCAGCTTCGGCTACTCTGAGTGAGGAGGCCTTAAAAGTACCATTTTTCAGAATACGGTTGTAGAGCCGATCTACGAATTCAGCTACCTCGGGGGTAGAGCCTGAGGTGATCTTGCGGATGGTAGTGAGGGTATGTACTTTATCACCGGGGTTGATCCGTTCGGGTGAATATCCGCAGAAGAAGTCTTTATTAAAGGTGAGTCCGCTGTTCTTTTCGAGGGCGGGCACACAGTCTTCTTCAGTGGCACCGGGATATACTGTCGATTCGAAGATGACGATATCGTCTTGCTTGAGGACTTTACTTACGGTATCGGAGGCTTTCAGCAGAGGGGTGAGATCTGGACGTTTGTTCTTGTCCACTGGAGTGGGGACAGCGATAATGAAGACGTTACAGGTACGAAGTTGCTCGAGATCGGCAGAGAAGGTGAGATGGGTCGCCTTGCGGAGTTCGTCGCCGGAAGTTTCGAGGGTGTGGTCGTTACCGCCCCTAAGTTCTACGATGCGGGCTGCGTTGATGTCGAAACCAACGGTTGGGATGATTTTACCAAATTCTACTGCTAATGGGAGACCTACGTATCCCAATCCTATGATACCGATTTTTATTTCTCGCATAATATTTATTCTACTCCTCTATCAACTTGTTTTATAATTTCTTAAACAACCGTTCAAAAAAGGTGCTTTTCTTTTTTTCAGCATTGTCAGAATAATATCCGGCACCATAACCATAACCATAACCATAACCATAACCATAACCATAACCTGATTTTTGAAGGTCCACGTCGTTAATGAGGATATTAACGTTTGGAATATTGCGTTTTTCAATGTCGCCGGCCAACGAGGCGAAGATTTTTTTATTAGTAAAGTTTTGACGGACAATATAAACAGTGACATCAGCATAATTCAGCAGTAAATAGGGATCTGTAACCACTCCTATTGGCGGTGTGTCAATAATAATGTAATCGTACAGCTCTTTTAATTGCAAGAAAAGTTTTTCTGTCTTTGGCAAGGCAATCAATTCAGCAGGATTTGGTGGAACAGGTCCCGACATCATGATGTCGAGGTTGGGTATGGATGAATGGATAATGATATTTTCGAGTGGACTCTTGTTGATGAGGTATGTACTGATCCCTTCGGTATTTGATACGCCAAAATCCTGATAGATCTTTGGCTTTCTCATGTCAAATCCCATCAACAGGGTTTTCTTTCCATACATAGAGTAGATCGTAGCCAGATTGATAGAGATAAAGGTCTTTCCTTCACCGGGCAGAGAGGATGTTACAAGGATGGTATGTTTATCTTTCCCTTGCGTTGGATACTGCAGATTGGTACGGAGCGTACGGAAAGTTTCGGCAATATACGATTTAGGTGACTCGGCAACTACCATCTTGGATTCTTTAACATTATGAATGATATGACCTAAAATGGGTAGCTTGGTTATCTTCTCAACATCTTCTTTCTCAACGATCTGATCATTGAAAATATCCTTACCTAAAATATAGATCAGGGGCAAAATGAATCCTAAAAGAAGTGCAATGGTGAAATTAAGACTCTTCTTTGGATAAACTGGTTGGAGATCGGATGAAAGTGCAGGGTCAACAATCTCGTTATCTGCCATATTCGATGCTTTGGAGATCTGAGCCTCGGATAGTTTTTGCAATAAAAAGGTATAGATCCCATCATTGACTTTAAATTTCCGCTCCATCCCCATCAACAACCGTTGGGTAAGGGGTAACTTGCTGATACGTGTTGTCATCAAGGCTATTCGATGATCTACATCTTTCACTGCAATATTTGAAGTATTTATAATGTTATTAATGACGGATAATAGATTATTATTAGTAGTTGTTATTTTACTATCTATTGCTGTTACTTCCGGGTTTTTTTGCTTTGCCGTCAATAAGAGTTCATTCCGTTCACTATACAATTGCGCCAGTTGCGATATCAACCCCACCAATATGGGGTCTTCAATACCCATCGATGAAGGCATCGTTACATCATCTATGTTATTACGAATCTTGACAATATAATTTTTAAGATAGTTATAATATTTATTCTTCAGGTCGAGTTGCGCCTTCTCAGTATCGAAATCTTTCATTACCTCGAAGGCCTGTTGTGACTGAAAATCTAAATCCATCACTTCATTCTTCTTTCGATAATCCTGTAGATTAATCTCTGCAATGTTCAACGAGTCTTTAATATTTGACAACTGTGAAGAGATAAAATCGATGGTCTTAATAGCCACCATGTTTTTCTTTTGTAGGCCTCTGTTGAGATAAACTGTGGTTAACATATTCAGGAAGTCTACAGATTTCTGCTTGTTATTTCCACGTAATGATATCTCTACAATGGATGCATTTGTGTTGATGGGTTCGGTTTTAAGCCCCATATATTGTTTTGTGAGTTCATCTATATCATTAAATATAAATGAAACTTCGCTGTCTTTTGTGACATCCTTTTTGAAGTCAGGATTTCGAACAATTTTAAATGAGAAATTGGCTCCGATAACGTTGTCGCCAAAGTGATATTCGTGTTCAAATTGAATGTCTACTTTATGATCAGATTTTGTATAAGTTTTGTAATTGTATAATGAGATTTCATCGCCTTCCGCATTGATGGAATAATGGTTATTATCGATTATTTTAACATTAAAAGAGAGGTTAACAGGCTGATCCTTTGCGGTATCTATGATAACAATGAAAGGGGTTGCTTTATAAAGCTCTGCGGTCACAAATTTTTGCGTGCTAAAATAGGATACTTCAAAATGAAGTTCTTTAATGGTTTGATTGGCAAGGGTATATGAATTTAATATACCAATCTCGTTTTCGAGGTTTTGTTGATCGCCTCCCATAAAATCTAATCCCATCATTTTAGAAGGATCCATCTTGTTTTTATCGTCCTTAACCAATACGGTAGTTTTAACCTCGTAAATGGATTTTGTGTACCGGTTAAAGAGATATGCAATGCTCATGGTTACGAATAATGTAAGCACAAACAAATACCAATACCGGATTAACTTGAAAAATAGAGACTTATAATCAATGGTTTCTTGTTGGTTGAATTCGTTATAATTATCCACAGCTTATTTTTTAATATAACTAAGAATCAGAATTGTTGTTGAAATGGTTGATAAAATGAGGGCATAGGGAAATGCCTCAAATGCAAATTTCTTCTCTTTTAATGGCTCTACGTAGAGCATATCGTTAGGGCGTAAAAAATAAAATTCTGATTCAATTATTTTTTTACTGGAGAGATCTAAGCGATGGGATTGCGCTCCGGTTTCGGTTTGCCGAACTAGAATAATGTTTTTTCGGTTTCCGAAAGCAGTTAAATCACCAGCCATCCCAATCGCATCAAATACAGACACTCGTTTCTGGTAAATTTTATATTGTCCGGGGTGGGTTAATTCACCCAACAAAGTAATATTGAAGTTCACTTGTTTTATACTGACGGTTGCATTATGATAATATTCACCGGCATTCTTTTGAAGTTTGTTTCTGACCTGCTCAATGGTTAGACCGGCGACTTCTACTCTCCCTAAAAATGGAAATTCGATCATTCCATCAGATTCTACCTCATAACTATTAAGGTAAACACTTTGATCAGTAGTTGTTTGGTAAATACTTGTTGGATTTGAGCTTGAAAATAATGAGGTCGATTTGGGTTCTAACGTTAAGATTTGGATATAGAGGTAATCGCCAGCCTTCACCAAATTAGTTGTTCCTTTAAAAGTGTATTTCTGCATGACGGTTGTATCTGTTCCCAATTCGACCATGTATTTCTGTTTCTTTATGGGGATACATGAGGATAAAACAGATAAGGCTACTATAAATAGTAACAGGCTGTTTATGATAGATCGTTTTTTCTTCATTTATTATTGATATTAGTTTTTGATAAATCACCCTGTCTCAATTACAAGGAATATTGATAAATTGATTTTAAATGCTTTAATATATTTGTTCGACTAGGATGGTGTATATTTTTAAAAAGATATTCCTTTTGCAAAGATTATTCTGAAAACAATCACTACAAATATAGTAATTATGATTACTAATGGATCACTTTTTATCGAATGTGGAGTTTCCTCGTTAAAAGTCAGTGATGGGAAGTGTTGTTGCCTGGAAAATATTGGGACAATAAGGAACAATAAAGTAATTGGCAATAACAAATCGGTCATAGTAACCGGTATCTTTATGAAATAGAGCAGCAAGCTTCCGAATATAAAAGGATAAAACAATTGCAAACGTAGAAATTCACTTTTTCGATCTTTTCGGAGTTCTGCAAAATAGCTATTAGCTGTAAATAGAAACATCCGACTATGCATAGCACCAATCACCATCATACAGAGGATTGCCAGAATAACAATCACCAGTTTAGCGCTATCCATCAAATACATCCAATTCAGGGCAAACCCCATTCCCTGACCTGTAAACGCACCAATTATTAAGGCACCAAAGAAAAGATTAAAGGAATGAAGTGCTCCCCATAAAAAGAAGAGCCGTAACAACCCATCAAAATCATGGAAACGATAAGCAATAATCAGAAAAAAGATTCCACAAAATAGTGTTGCAATGGGACCGGATAAGAAAATGGTTTGGACTGAAGCGTAGGTCCATCTGGATTTATCCGCTAAAAAGGATACTTCATTGTAACTTAAAATAGTTGGAATATTAAATATGTTTGCGGTTAAACAGGTGACGAATTGATGAAGAAGATAGACAAAGAGATAGGATAGTAAAAAGTAGCCCAAAGAGTTTAGTGAAATGGAAAACTTGTTTTTTATTGTAAATCTACTGTTTTCCATTTCAGTTGTTGGTTTGATGTATTATAATTCTGGTAGCAATATTAGTAACGCAAGCGTTGTACTAGGGAATTTTTCATTTCGGTCGAAATGATATCAGAATATATCGGAACTACTCACGTAGGTCGAAATATCACGGAGAATGGGCTTATTATGCGGGTTGCAATAATGACTACAAAGGATCAACTCATGAACACTATTCAAAAGAGGATATACAAAGCTTCGCCCGTTCAGTCCCATTGAGACTTTATGAATTCGAAGTAAAAAATAGTATTAAATAATCTACTTCAATCTCGAGTAACAAATTTACTCAATACTAACGTTAAAGTAAACCCTTAACTATTATTTTTTTGTTAAGTGCCGTTTTTTGGATGAACCCCCCTATTTTTAAGGATGAACCCCCCATTTTTTTGGATGAAACCCATTTTTTGCTTTTCATAAATCGAATTTTAGTCTGATTTTAAAGGGGAATTTTGGTTTTACAAACTGTTTAAAAGGAAAATTATTCCACTTTTTCATGCACAAGTTGGCAAAAACGCAACTTCAAATTGTGGTCAAAACAGACTAAGAATGTACTCCAATATTTAGGGAATATTCTCCTATAATTACCCTATGACTCTCATCGCTCCCGTACTTAATATAGGGTCAATATATAGTTATTTCGTACCTGATACGTTTATAGGCAGACGGAGTAGGATTATAACAACCCTGCATCGACTCTATAGTGACTATAGCTGCGATGAGAGTCATAGGTAAGTATTCCCCCGGTTATCCCTCAATAGTAGAAGAAGTTTTTTTTCATTTCAACATCCAATCTATTCACTTCAGCATTTTGTAATGTCAGAAATTCGGTTTATGTTTGATATTTGCAAATAAATTTGAATTCATGCTTCTCTTACACTGTTCTAAAACACTAAAAAAATATCAATTCAACGATAAGTGGCTGTTATTCCTTGGAATACCTGCACTGGGTCTGATGTTAGCCATCTTACCTTTTATTTTTATCAAAAATAATTCGGCTGATAATAACTTTTGGTTTCGGATCATGGTTAGCCTGCTGTTCTCTACGATTTGCTGGATCGGTTGCCGCCAGATTGTATTTACGCTCTGGAGGGTCTTCCCCTGGGACAAGCGACCTATTCTTCATCTCTGTTTTGAAGTACCGGCTATTTTTGCTTATGTATCTTTTCTTAACCTGGTCATTATCTGGTGGATTTTTGTATTTGTGATCCACAAAGAGTTTGTGATGACCACCCAGATATGGCAGAATATTTTCATCTCTAATCTGGTTGCCTTTTTTGTTACGGCTTTGCATGAGGGGGTTTTCTTTTATTTACAGTGGAGACACAACATCAAACGCTCTGAGGATCTTGAGAAATCGACCTATGAAGCACAGTATGAGAATCTCCGTAGCCAGGTTAACCCTCACTTTCTGTTTAACAGCTTAAACACGCTGGCAGCTCAGGTAGAAGATAATCCCGGAGCTGTTTCGTTTGTTGAGAACTTAAGCGATTTTTTACGATATTCGCTAAGTAATACGGGCCGGGAGTTGGTTCCGTTATGCGAAGAGTTGAATATGATTGGAAAATATAAGTATCTACAACAAACCCGGTTCGGACAAAATCTGGAGATCGAGATGGATGTGCCTGAAGAAAACCAACACATGTATGTGGCACCGCTGGCGCTTCAGATGTTGGTTGAAAATGCGATCAAGCACAACATCATTTCGAAGGATAAGCCGTTGAAGATTAAGATATTTATGTCGAACAACAACTATCTTTCGGTAGAGAATAACCTGCAAAAAAAGATTGAACCCGGCCGGTCTACGGGGATTGGGTTAAAAAACATCATCAATCGATATCAATACCTCACCATAAAGAAGGTGATTGTGATTGAATCGTCAACAAAATATAAGGTATCGGTTCCATTGGTTGAGTTTGAATCAGCCAGAGAAAAACAATAACCAAAAAAATTAAAACACGATGAATGTACTTATTATAGAAGATGAACAGCATGCTGCACAAAGGTTGATAAACCTGCTCAGTGAAACGGGTCGGGATATAACGATTCTGGATACGCTCGACAGCATTGAATCGTCGATCAAATGGTTACAAGAAAATCCAAACCCTGACTTGATCTTTCTGGATATCCAATTAGCTGATGGACTGAGTTTTGCTATTTTTGATCAGGTTGAGGTTAAAAGTCCTGTGATCTTTGCTACCGCCTACGATGAATATGCCATCAAATCATTTGAATTAAATAGTATTGACTATCTGCTGAAGCCAATCAAACTCGAACGGTTGCAGGCCAGCCTGGATAAATTTGAAAAGCTAAAACCTACTTCTACGCCTGATCAGATTTCGCAGCAACTGCAAAACATGATTCTCGATTATCACGAGAAGAATAAATCGTATCGAAGTCGGTTTCTGGTAAACAAGGCGGATAGCATGATTCCAATCTCGACTGAAGACATCGCCTATCTCTATACGGAGGACAAGGTGGTTTTTCTGATTACCAGAGACAACCGTCGGTATATGTTAAATTATAGTCTGGATCAGTTAGAGAAACAACTGAATCCGGTCAACTTCTTCCGTGTAAACCGCCAGTTTATTGTGGCGATGCGTAGCATTCATAAGATCCACAACTACTTTAACTACAAGCTGAAGGTGGAATTAAATCCGGCGTCGGAACAGGAAGTGATTGTTAGCCGACAAAAAGTGGCTGAGTTTAAGGAGTGGTTGGATCATTAGGGTTTAACGTCCAAATAGTCTATCCAGAAATGAACGATGGACTTCACCTTTCAGATTAAGTGGGATACCGGGATTGGGTAATTGATCACCGGTCATTGGGTTCAGTTGCTTTAATGCCTTAACTTTTACACCTGTATATTGTGAGATTGAAAACCATGTATCGTATAACCGAACGACATACTGACCACGAATACCATTCCATTTCTTATTTTCAATATAGATAATCTGACCTTCTGCCAAATTATCTCTCCGCTTCATTTCATTGTAGCGTGCCAATCGTCCAACTTTTTTATCCATTGCACTTGCTATCGAAAGGAAGGAGTCGTCCTTCTCTGCAAAGACAAACAAAACGCCGTTGTTGATATAGATTTTACGTCCACTCTTATCTACATCGACGAATGTAAATTCTTCGGCACCGGGTTGAACATAGTTTGGGCTGAAATAGGCGTACGAGACCATCTTCTTTATTTCAGGAACCGGATGGCTTCGTTCTCTGGCCGGGAGCTTTCCTTCAAATCGATCATATTTATAAAGGTCATAATCTTCGATTACTTTTATCAGCATTTCGCCATACCTTGGGTTGGTAGCATAACCCGCTTTGCGCAGTCCATTGGCCCATGCCTTATAATCATAGATATCCAACTGAAAAAGGGTAGCATACCGTGGACGGGTTGTAAGAAATAGTGAGTGATCGCGAAACGACTCATCTGCTGTTTTATATTTCCGAAAGCATTCGCCCGGGGCATCATCATCATGTGAGCCCTGATGACATTTTATTCCAAAATGGTTATTGGCATAAACGGCTAACTCGCTCTTCCCTGCACCTGATTCAATGAGTGCCTGCGATAGGGTTATACTTGCCGGAATCTTAAAATTTTTCATCTCGCGGATAGCAACCGGAGCGTATTGATCGATATATTCGAGATATATGGTCTTTTTGAGGGGTGTTGTCTGCCCGATACTATTCTCTGAAATAAAAAGTAGCATGTTTATCATCAAAATGATGATAAAATTAGATCGATTAGCCATGTAGTTTTTCGTTTCCGGTGTAGCTTATTTAAAAACAAAAGGTTAATTCATTCGATAAACGAAAGTAGTTGTCCATAAATATCAGGCCAAATTTAGAAAAACTTACTTCGTGTGTGACATTAATTCTCAGAAATATATTCAGGCAAATTAGTACTAAAATCAACAAAACCCTTAAATGTAGTGGGCAAATGTTGAAAATATAGGTTGAAAATCATTACTTTTGCACGCTATTATGGACAACTTATTAAAATATTTTCCGAATCTCTCCTCCCGGCAACAGGAACAATTTGCTGCATTGCCCGATCTCTATGCTGCCTGGAACGCACAGATCAATGTCATCTCCCGCAAAGACATTGAGCATCTTCTTGAACGACATATTCTTCATTCTCTGGCTATTGCCAAAATCATAACGTTTGTGAACGGCACTAAGATTATGGATGTTGGTACCGGAGGAGGTTTCCCTGGAATTCCGCTGGCTATTTTGTTTCCGGAAGTTGAGTTCTTGCTGGTCGACTCCATTGGAAAAAAGATTAAGGTGGTGAATGAGGTGGCTACTGCCATTGGCCTTGAAAATGTTAAGGGTGTACATGTCAGGGCTGAACAGATTGACGAGCAGTTCGACTTTATCGTCAGCCGGGCGGTTACTGCTCTACCTGAATTCATGGGATGGATAGCCGGGAAGATAAAGAAGAGGGGAATCAATGAACTGGAGAATGGGGTTCTTTATCTGAAGGGTGGCGACCTTGATGCTGAACTCATTCCCTTAAAACAGTACTGGAAGGTATACAATTTAAAAGAGATCTTTGATGAACCTTTTTTCGAAACCAAGAAAGTGGTTCATATCACAGGTAGAATATGATATTAAACAGTTTTTAATTTTTTTAACTGTTAGCATGCTAACAATTTTTTAATTTCGTCGAAACAAAAAGTAAGGATATTGGGTTTTACCATCTACTTACAAGTAATAAAAGTGATATAAACTATGTTAGCTTCAGTGCAACACACACCAACTGATTATTTGCCTGTTATTATGCAGGCTGTGGTAGTACTTGGATTTGTAGGAGCCGTTATGTTAGGGTCACCTTTTCTGGGACCTAAACGCAGCTCGAAACGCAAACTCGAAAGCTTCGAATGCGGCATTGAGCAGCATGGCAATGCACGTACTCCATTCTCTGTTAAGTATTTTCTGATTGCAATCCTCTTCGTATTATTCGATGTGGAAGTAATATTTATGTATCCCTGGGCCGTCAACTTCAGAGAACTTGGCACCTTTGGATTCTGGGAAATGCTTGTATTCATGGGATTTCTACTGGCCGGCTTCTTCTATGTTCTATTAAAAGGAGCTTTTACGTGGGATCGTGTTATTAAGCCGGAAGGCGAATAAAAAAGTTAAACTGATGACTTCAGATAAAATAACAATTGTTGAGGCACCTCAGGGAGAATCGGGAACCGGTTATTTTGCTACCAATCTCGACAAAGCAATAGGTCTGGCGCGTAAAAATTCTTTATGGCCCCTCCCCTTTGCTACTTCATGCTGCGGTATTGAATTCATGGCTACGATGTCGCCTCACTATGATCTGGCCCGTTTTGGGATGGAGCGCTTAAGCTTCTCGCCCCGTCAGGCCGATCTTTTAATGGTAATGGGCACCATTGCTAAGAAAATGGGACCTATTCTGCAAGAGGTATATGTCCAGATGGCTGAACCCCGTTGGGTTATAGCCGTTGGCGCCTGTGCTTCGAGTGGTGGGATTTTCGATACCTATAGTGTATTGCAGGGTATCGATCGTGTGATCCCGGTGGATGTTTACGTCCCCGGCTGTCCACCCCGTCCTGAACAGATCATCAATGGAATCATAAAAATTCAGGAACTGGTTCACAATGAATCCGGGCGTCGGAGATATTCGCCTGAATATAAAGAGTTACTCGCTAAATACGGTATCGAATAATGTTTGCACTGAACAACGAAATAGTATCCCTGACGTCAGAAAAGCTCAGGAATAAGTTTGGAGAGGCACTACTTTCTGAAGAAACAACGATGGATATGCCGGTATATACGTTCAAAAAAGAGTGTATTGCCGATGTATTGCGCTTTCTGTTTGATGATGAGACGTTGAAGTATCGGTTTCTTACCGACCTGTGTGGAATTCACTATCCCGATAATGAATTCCAATTCGGGGTGATCTACCACCTCCATAGCATGGAAAACAACCAACGGATCCGGCTGAAGGTGTTCGCCTCTTTAACCGATATTACGGTTCCAACTGCGACCACTGTTTTCAAAGGAGCAAACTGGATGGAGCGTGAGACTTTTGATTTTTATGGAATCATCTTTACAGGACATCCAAATCTGGAACGGATTCTGAATGTTGCAGAGATGGACTATTTTCCATTGCGAAAAGAGTATCCACTAGAAGATGGTACACGCACAGATAAAAATGATGATTTCTTCGGACGATAATTTATTTGAAAATGAAAGAGGAAACCCAAAATAAAATTGACACTTCAGATATCGCCGGAGAAGAGGTCCACGAATTTGTGACCCTCAACGTAGGTCCTACGCATCCTGCCACACATGGTATTTTCCAGAATGTAATGACCATGGATGGTGAGTATGTGGTCGATTCTAAACAGACGATCGGGTATATACATCGTGCTTTCGAAAAGATAGCCGAACGTAGAGCCTACTATCAGATACTTCCCCTCACCGACCGGTTGAACTATTGCTCGTCGCCCATCAACAATATGGGCTGGCACATGGCGGTAGAGAAACTGCTGGGTATTGAAATTCCGAAGCGGGTTCAATATATGCGGGTTATCATCATGGAACTGGCACGCATTGCCGATCATAATGTCTGTAACTCTGTGGTTGGTGTGGATACCGGTGCACTTACAGGCTTTACCTACATGTTTCAGGAGCGTGAAAAGATATATGAGATTTTCGAGGAGATTTGCGGCTCACGTCTTACAACCAGCATTGGTCGCATAGGTGGTTTTGAAAGGAACTGGGGTGAACGTGCATGGACGAAATTAAGAGCCTTCATGAAATCGCACCCGGCACGTCTGAAAGAGTTTGAAACGTTATTAACACGTAATCGTATCTTTCTCGACAGAACGATTGATGTAGGCCCTATCTCTGCTGAAAAGGCACTTAACTATGGATTTACCGGTCCGAACCTCAGAGCTGCCGGTGTTGACTATGATGTTCGCGTTGCCAATCCATACTGTTCGTACGAAGATTTTGACTTCATCGTACCTGTTGGAACCAAAGGAGACACCCACGACCGTTTTTCTGTTCGCGAAGCGGAGATGTGGGAAAGCATAAGCATTATCAATCAGGCCATTGTCAAACTCGATGCGATGGAAGACAAATCGACTTTCAATGCTGATTCGGATGAATTTGTATTGCCGGCAAAGGAGAAGGTATATAATAATATGGAAGCGCTTATCTTCCACTTTAAACAGGTAATGGGTGAGACGGCTGTTCCTGCCGGCGAGATTTATAGTGCCGTTGAAGGAGCAAATGGAGAACTTGGTTTTTATGTAGTGAGTGATGGTGGCCGTACTCCTTACAGGGTTCATTTCCGTCGTCCCTGTTTTATCTATTATCAGGCCTATCCCGAGATGATAAAAGGGAGTCTGCTTTCTGATGCCATCATCACGATGAGTAGTATGAATGTAATAGCCGGCGAACTTGATGCTTAATTCGTTTTAATCTATTTGATGCTGTAACAATGAATAATGAAGTTAAATTTTCGGATGCAACGCTTGATCTGATCCATACTATTATTGACCGATATCCGGAGGGACGACAAAAGTCGGCACTTCTCCCTATATTGC
>JACAUB010000001.1:3007808-3144615 GCA_013390605.1 Bacteroidota bacterium
TTGAGGTCTACGAAGTGGCTACCTTCTACTCAATGTTCAATACCAAACCTGTAGGTAATTGTGTAATAGAGGTCTGTCAAACCGGTCCTTGCATGTTAAGCGGTGCCGGTGAAATTATTCAGCATATCTCAGAAAAACTAAATATAAAAGTTGGTGAAACGACTGCCGATGGTAAGTTTACCCTGAGAGCCGTTGAATGCCTTGCTGCCTGTGGCACTGCCCCGGTAATGATGGTTGGCGACGAATATCATGAAAACCTTACCAACGAGAAAGTTGACTCACTGATTGATCATTGGTGTGCATGTGGCAAATCGTCGCATGTAAATCCTTATAAAGATTAACCCAAAGCACTTACGATAAATGGGGATCAAAATACTTACTGAACACATTCAGCAACCTGAACTACATAAGTTTGAGGTTTATAGAAAGACCGGTGGCTATGCTGCTGTTGAGAAAGCGCTCAAAACGATGTCGCCCGATGGTGTGATGGAAGAGGTGAAGAAATCGGGACTGCGAGGTCGCGGTGGAGCCGGTTTTCCTGCAGGGTTGAAATGGAGTTTTCTGGACAGGAAGACTACAAATCCCCGCTATCTGATATGCAATGCGGATGAGAGCGAACCCGGTACGTTTAAAGACCGTTACCTGATGCAGTATAACCCGCATGCACTGATTGAGGGAATGATTCTGGCCAGCTATGCATTGGGTGCAAACACTTCGTATATCTATATCCGTGGCGAACTTTTTTATGTTTTTCGCATCCTGGAACGTGCTATTGCTGAGGCTTATGCCAATGGATTTCTTGGAAAGAAGATTCTGGGAACCGATTATTCTCTCGATATCTATGTTCATCCCGGTGCCGGAGCCTATATCTGCGGTGAAGAGACGGCCTTGCTCGAATCGTTGGAAGGCAAACGTGGGAATCCCAGACTGAAACCTCCTTTCCCTGCCGTATCAGGTCTGTATAGTTGTCCTACTGTGGTAAATAATGTTGAAACCTTGGCTGTAGTGCCATGGATTATCAACAACAGCGGGGATGATTATGCAAAGATCGGTATTGGAAGAAGTACGGGAACCAAGCTTATTTCGGCCAGCGGCCATATCAATAATCCGGGGGTTTATGAAATTGAATTGGGATTACCTGTAGAAGAATTTATCTATTCTGATCAATATTGTGGTGGAATAAAAGATGGGAAACAGTTGAAGGCTGTTGTGGCCGGCGGATCATCCGTGCCTATTCTTCCGGCTCATCTGATCACAACAACTGCTGCCGGACAACCTCGCCTGATGTCGTATGAATCACTCTCTGAAGGAGGCTTCGAAACGGGTACCATGCTTGGCTCGGGTGGTTTTATCGTGATGGATGAAAACACTTGTATCGTAAGAAACCTGTATAACTTTACCCGCTTCTATCGTCATGAATCATGTGGACAATGTAGTCCATGCCGCGAAGGAACCAGCTGGATGGAGAAGATCCTGATCCGGCTTGAAAATGGCGAAGGTAGGATGCATGACATCGACCTACTGGTAAACATTTCGAAAAATATTGAGGGCAAGACGATCTGTCCACTCGGTGATGCGGCAGCCTGGCCTGTAGCCAGTGCCATCCGTCATTTCCGTGAAGAGTTTGTTGAACACGTTAACCGTAAAGGTTGCTGGTTCAGTTAACCGGTAACCCTAAAACTGAAAACTGATGATTAAGGTAACAATCGACAATATAGAAATTGAAGTTGAACCGGGGACAACAATTCTCAATGCTGCCCGTAGAATAGGTGGTAAAGTAGTTCCTCCAACGATGTGTTATTACTCCAAACTGAAAGGCTCGGGAGGGAAATGCCGCACCTGTCTGGTGAGGGTGGCCAAAGGCTCTGCTGCTGATCCGCGTCCGATGCCCAAGTTGGTAGCATCATGCTCCACCATGGCGATGGATGGAATGGTTGTTGAGAACCAAACCTCGCCTGAAGTGCTGGAAGCCCGCAAAGGTGTTGTTGAATTTTTATTAACAAACCATCCACTTGACTGTCCTGTATGCGATCAGGCCGGAGAGTGTGATCTGCAAGATCTTTCATATGCACATGGGGATGGAGAAACCCGTTACGAAGAGGAACGCAGAACACATAGCCTTACCGATCTGGGTCCCTATATTACATTAAACAAAAACCGTTGCATCCTCTGTTACCGTTGTGTGTACGTGGCTGATCAGATTACCGATGGCCGTTCGCAAGGGGTTCTGTTCAGAGGTGACCATTCCGAAATATCTACCTACATTGAAAAGGCAATCGATAATGATTTCTCTGGAAACGTTATTGATGTCTGTCCGGTTGGGGCGTTGACCGACCGTACTGCTCGTTTTAAGAGTCGTGTTTGGTTTACAAAACCTTATGATGCACACCGCGACTGCCCTACATGCAGTGGCAAGGTTGTGGTTTGGGCTAAGGGCGACGAAATTCTTCGGGTAACCGGTCGTAAAGATGAGTTTGGTGAAGTTGAAGAATTTATCTGCAACACCTGTCGCTTTGAGAAGAAACAGGTTTCGGACTGGGTACTTGAAGGACCACGGCATATCAGCCGGAAATCGGTTATCTCGTTGAACCATTACGAAAATATAGATAAACTGAAAGAGACTACAAAAGAGGACTAATCCATAAATACTGTTATCAATGGAATTAAGCGTAATTATTTTTAAGGCAGTCTTATTGATTATCATCTTTACGATATCACTGGTGGTAGCCATGTACAGCACCTACGGCGAGCGTAAAGTGGCAGCCTTTATGCAGGACCGCCTGGGTCCGAACCGCGCAGGCATCTGGGGTATACTTCAGCCTGTAGCTGATGGTGTTAAGATGTTTATGAAGGAGGAGATTATTCCGTTGGCTGCCAACAAGAACATCTTTATTCTTGGCCCAAGTATTGCCATGTTCACGGCATGTATGTCGAGTGCTGTAATACCCTGGGGGGGCGAACTTGTCATCGGAGGAAAAACCTATTCTATGTACGTTGCCGATCTGAACATCGGAATCCTTTATGTATTTGCAATCGTGTCGCTTGGCGTATATGGCATCATGTTTGGCGGTTGGGCATCCAACAATAAATATTCATTATTAGGAGCTATTCGTGCAGCCTCTCAAATGATCAGTTACGAACTGGCTATGGGGATGGCGATCATTGCTTTGATTATGGTAAACGGCTCGTTGAGTCTTACCGACATTGTTGATCATCAAAGACATGGTGTATGGAATGTACTGGTTCAGCCATTAGGGTTTCTCATCTTCCTGATCACGGCTTTTGCCGAGACCAACCGTGCACCCTTTGACCTGCCTGAATGCGAAACGGAGTTAATTGGGGGATACCACACGGAGTATAGTTCTATGAAACTGGGTTTCTACCTCTTTGCCGAATATATAAATATGTTTGTTTCGTCGGCAGTTATCTCCACCCTCTACTTTGGCGGGTATGATATGCCATTTATTGATAAACTTGGTTTAGCACCCAATGTGGTAACACTACTGGGTACCGGATTCCTCTTTGCGAAGATCCTTTTCTTTATCTTCTTCTTCATGTGGATTCGCTGGACCTTGCCTCGTTTTCGTTACGACCAGTTAATGAATTTAGGATGGAAGGTACTTGTACCGCTCTCCATTTTAAATATCCTCATTACCGGAGCCGTAATCCTTTTTCTTTAACGATTGAAATCTGAAACTATGCAAAATCTAACCAATAGATCAAAGGTTGTTTCGAAGAGAGAGATGTCGCTTGCAGAAAAAATCTACTTTCCCGCTATTCTCAAGGGATTGTGGATTACGCTGAAGCATTTCTTTCAGAAAAAAGCATCCTATAATTATCCGGAAGAGAAGCGTGAGTTTAGTCCTGTCTACAGAGGTCATCATGTGCTGAAGCTCGATGATGAAGGACGCGAACGCTGTACTGCTTGTGGACTTTGTGCTGTATCGTGTCCGGCCGAAGCCATCACCATGATTGCAGCCGAACGCAAACCCGGTGAGGAGAAGCTCTACAGAGAAGAGAAATACGCTGCTGTTTACGAAATCAATATGCTCCGCTGTATCTACTGTGGCGACTGCGAGGATGCCTGTCCGAAAGAGGCTATCTTCCTGACCGACCAACTGGTTTCAACCGAATATGAAAGAGAATCATTTATCTATGGAAAAGATAAGTTAGTTGAAACGCTGGACCACAGAATCGATGTATCGAAACGTCAAACTCAGGAGGTGGCTGATTTCAAGAAAAATAAACGATATCAACATAACAGGTAATCAAATCCGACTTAAATAAATAACTATGAGTTTGATATTTTATATTCTGGCGGCGGTTGCCATCATAAGTGCACTGGTGATGGTCTATTCAAAGAGCCCGATCAACAGTGTCATTGCATTGATCATCACTTTTCTCGCCATTGCCGGACATTACCTTTTACTAAATGCCCAGTTTCTGGCTGTAGTGCACATCATTGTCTATACCGGCGCCATTATGGTACTCTTTCTCTTCGTGATTATGTTACTCGACATGAGCAAAGAGAATGAAAAGCATAAAAAACTTTCGATAAAGCTGGCTGCCGTTGGTTCGGGTGGACTATTGCTGTTGGTTTTACTGGCAGCGATCAAAAAGCTTTCGCTGATGCCACAACAAGATCCGACAAATAACGGAATAGGACTGGTAAAAGAACTGGGACAGGTATTGTTTAACGACTTTCTTCTTCCATTTGAGACTACCTCCGTACTGTTTTTAGCAGCGATGGTAGGGGCTCTTCTATTAGCAAAAACCGATAAGAAAACTATATAAACCATGCAACAAGTCACAAATGCCATTCAGGTCGTGCCCATTCAGCACTATCTTATCTTATGCCTGATTTTGTTTACCATTGGTGTTATCGGAGCACTAACCCGTCGCAACGCCATCATCGTTATCATGTGTATAGAGTTGATGTTAAACTCAGTAAACCTTCTGCTGGCTGCCTTCTCGGCTTATCATGCCGATCCGGCCGGACAGATCTTTGTGTTCTTCATTATGGTAGTGGCCGCAGCCGAAGTGGCCGTGGGCCTTGCAATACTTGTACTGATGAAACGCAATAATCATGCTATCGACATCAATTTACTCAACAGGTTAAGCGACGAACAGTAATTCATTCAAAAAAGACTAAAGAACTAAAATATGATACAATTCGCATGGATGATACCCCTCTTTCCGCTGCTTGGTTTTATAATCAATGCGTTTGGAAAGAAAACCATTAGCCGAAAGGGCTCAGGGGTACTGGCCAGTCTGGCGGTTTTTCTCTCATTTGCTGTTGTCTGTGGCCTTTATATACAGACGCTACGGGGAACACTGACAAGTGAAAACGTTGAACTCTTCAACTGGATTAAAGTTGGAGCACTTTCGATTCCATTCTCTTTTTTGATAGACCCGCTTTCAATTACCATGATGCTGATTGTGACCGGCGTTGGATTTTTGATCCACGTCTACTCTATTGGCTACATGAAAGATGATGAGAACATCAACACCTTTTTTGAATACATGAATCTGTTCATCTTCTTCATGTTATTACTGGTGATGGGTTCGAACTACATCATTCTCTTTATTGGCTGGGAAGGTGTCGGTTTGTGTTCATACCTGCTCATCGGGTTCTGGTTCAAGAATAATGACTACAACTATGCCGCCCGCAAGGCTTTCATTATGAATAGAATTGGGGATCTTGGGTTCTTGCTGGGTATTATCTTGTTGTTTTACCAGTTTGGATCGGTCGACTTCGCAGATGTATTTGCAAAAGCAACGGCACTGGGTTCAGGGAGTCCGGTCATTACATTGATTACCATATTACTCCTCATAGGGGCTTTAGGAAAAAGTGCCCAGATACCGTTATACACATGGTTACCGGATGCCATGGCTGGTCCTACCCCTGTCTCTGCATTAATCCATGCGGCGACCATGGTAACAGCCGGCATCTATATGATTGCCCGTAGCAGTGCTTTATATGTATTGGCTCCCGCCACGATGATTCTGATCATCGTCATTGGGTTAACTACAGCTATCTTCTCTGCAACGATTGGTTTGAAACAAACCGACATAAAAAAGGTATTGGCCTACTCTACGGTTAGTCAGTTAGGATATATGTTTCTGGCATTAGGCCTGGGTGCCTTCTCTTCGGCGATATTTCATGTAACCACCCACGCATTCTTCAAAGCGCTCTTATTTCTTGGAGCCGGTAGTATCATCCACGCCATGGGCGGAGAACAGGATATCCGTTTTATGGGAGGACTACGAAAGAAGCTCCCCATCACCTTTATCACCTTCCTCATCGCAACATTAGCGATTTCGGGGATTCCTCCTTTCTCTGGATTCTTCAGCAAAGATGAAATTCTGGCAGCAGCCTGGGAAAAGAGTCCTAATATTTGGGCATGGGGTATGGTTGGTGCACTGATAACTTGTTTCTATATGTTCAGGGTACTCTATCTGGTATTCTATTCCACTTTCAGAGGCACTGAAAAACAGGCACATCATCTCCACGAATCACCTAAAGTAATGACCATCCCCTTGATGATACTGGCTGTTTTATCATTGGCCGGAGGTTTTCTTAATATTCCTTCGCTGTTTGGTGGTACCGAAAAGCTTCACCACTTTCTGGCACCTTCGCTGAGCAGTTTGCAGACAACCGAAACCATTACCACTGCTTCGTCAACCGAAGTAATGCTCATCAGTTTCTCTGTGTTAGGATTACTGGCAATTATCTTTATCGCCCGTTATATCTATATTGTAAAGAAACAGACGCCAAAAGCCGACGAAGAGATTACAGGGTTTGCCAGGGTGCTCTATAACAAGTATTATGTAGACGAAATTTACGACTTCATCATCGTTAAACCTTATACTATTCTCTCTACCACTGTATTTACATGGATTGAGAAAAATGTAATTGACCTTACGGTCAATGCCACCGGATCACTGGCGCTCTGGCTTGGAATCCAATACAGAAAAGTACAAAACGGCAATACCGGCTTGTATCTGTTCTTTATGGTTGCTGGTGTTATTTTGATGCTTATCTATCTAACTATCGCCTTATAACTGTTAACTGCTAATAGCTATAACGCAAATAAATAAGAAATTATGCTGACATTAATTCTAATCCTTCTGCCATTATTAACCGGACTAGCCGTTCTGTTTATCAGGAATGAGGCACTGGCAAAAAGAGTTGCAATAACAGGTGGTTTTGTTGGACTGGCCTACACGCTCTATGTATTGGCGCTCTTTACAAAAGGGGTAGGCGATTTCAACTATACAGCCGCATGGATACCCAGTATCGGGGTGAATTTCCATATCGGTCTGGATGGACTCTCTATGTTGATGGTGTTGTTGACCAACCTACTGGCTCCATTCATTTATCTGAGTGGCATCCATAAGAAACAGCCACGGACGGCAGTGCTGTATGCCTTGATGTTGTTTATGCAGGCTGCCATGCTGGGTGTATTTACTGCACTTGATGGTTTCCTTTTTTATATTTTCTGGGAGCTTTCGTTGATACCCATTTACTTTATCGTACTGATCTGGGGTGGAGAACGCCGACAAATCATCACGCTGAAGTTTTTCATCTATACGTTGCTGGGCTCTTTGCTGATGCTCATCGCCATCATCGTCTTGTATTTAAAAACACCGGATGGTGACTGGGAGTGGATTAGTTTTATCCACAACCATATTTCGGCTGATGCGCAGGGTGTGCTCTTCTGGTTTATGTTTCTGGCCTTTGCCATCAAAATGCCGGTCTTTCCATTTCATACATGGCAACCTTCAACTTATACCACGGCTCCATCACAAGGCACCATGATGCTTTCTGGAATCATGCTGAAGATGGGGATCTTTGGTGTGATGCGCTGGCTGCTTCCGGTATTGCCTTTAGGCGTGCAACAATGGGGAACAACAGCACTGATTCTTTCAATAATTGGCATCATCTATGCCTCTATCCTTGCTTTTAAACAGAAAGATCTGAAGACACTGATTGCCTATTCGTCCATTGCACATGTGGGACTCGTATCGGCCGGTTTGTTTGCTCATTCCGCTCAAGCCCTGCAGGGTGCGGCTTTCCAGATGCTGGTACATGGAATTAACGTGATCGGACTCTTCTATATCATTGAATTGATTGAACGCAGAGTCGACACCCGTGATCTTACATTGTTAGGAGGAATCAAAATCAAAGCACCGAAGCTTTCGTTCCTGTTTATGATTATGTTGCTGGGAAGTGTCGGGTTACCACTCACAAATGGATTCGTAGGAGAGTTTCTGTTGATTACCGGAATCTTCCATGCGGGGATATGGTACGCGCTTTTAGCGGGCCTTACAATCATCATGGGAGCCATTTATATGTTGTATGCCTTCCAGAAAGTGATGCTGGGCGACACCAACACGCTTACGGTACAATTTACCGATATCAAGGGTGTTGAGTTGGCCGTACTCATTCCATTGGCACTACTGGTGATTTTGTTGGGCGTATATCCACAACCCATTCTTGATTTAACTTCGGGCGTTGTCGACCAAATCCTGAAGTTGTCAATTTAATTAAAAGTGAACACATTGTTTAGTTGATACAAAGAACTATGCTTCCATTTATTGCATTAGCCGTTTTGGGAATCGTCCTGCTCTATGCAGGTCTCACCAAAAATAACCGATTACTGGTTCCGATAGCAGTCGCGGGATTGCTTGTTACACTTGGCTTTACCCTTAAAGCCTGGGATAGTCTTGTTGCCTATTATAACCGGATGGCATTGATCGATAATTTTTCCATTGCATTTAACACTGTTGCAATTATAAGTACGATCCTTATTTTACTACTCTCCGTTTTCTATTACAAGAACGTGAAAGAGCATGTAGCTGAAGTCTATGCGCTAATGCTGTTTTCGTTGTTTGGAGGCTTTCTGATGACGGGTTACACCAATCTGGTATTGCTTTTTATTGGCATTGAAACACTCTCTATTCCGTTATATGTATTGGCCGGATCTAAAAAGAGCTCTCTCCGGTCGAATGAGGCTTCATTTAAATATTTTCTGATGGGAGCCTTCTCAAGTGCCATACTCTTAATGGGTATCGCCTTGATCTATGGAGCAGTGGGTTCTTTCCATCTTGCGACAATCCCTGTCCTCATCAAAAAAACCTATGGATTCATTCTCGGTACCCCCGGAGTCTATCCCGGAATTCTTCATATCGGGATCCTATTGGTTTTGGTAGGATTTGCCTTTAAGGTAGCCGCTGTTCCTTTCCATTTCTGGACACCCGATGTGTATGAAGGCTCGCCTACTATCGTTACTATTTTCATGGCGACAGTTGTAAAGACGTTGGGCTTTGCAGCTTTCTACCGGTTCTTTGCTACCTTCGGACCTATTGATACGATCTGGAAAGATATTCTGTGGGTAATCATTGTTTTGACGCTCCTGGTGGGTAACCTTGGTGCACTGAATCAGAAAGGGACCAAACGTATGCTGGCCTATTCTTCTATATCACATAGTGGGTTTATGTTAATCGCTATAATTGCAATCAATAAACT
Source organism: Bacteroidota bacterium (assembly GCA_013390605.1). GTDB lineage: Bacteria > Bacteroidota > Bacteroidia > Bacteroidales > Cfx3-03 > Cfx3-03. The sequence continues at coordinate 3,017,341 of JACAUB010000001.1, forward strand.
CAGCGCAGGCAGCCTACTCTTTTATTCAATGGCCTATTCATTTGCTACGATAGCAGCCTTTGGGGTATTGATTAGCATCAAAAACTATCTTCAACAATCAGATAACCTTGCGATCTTTAACGGATTGGCAAAGAAGAATCCATTACTGGCGTTGATCATGACGATTGCCTTGCTCTCTATGGCTGGTATACCGGTCACAGCTGGATTCTTTGCTAAATATTATATCTTTGTCAATGCGGTAAGTCAGGGATATGTATGGCTTACGCTGATTGGAATAGCAGCTGCACTCATTGGTGTATACTATTACTTCAGAATCATTGTTGCCATGTATTTTAAAGAAGGCGACTCAACGCTTCCAAAAGTAGAGGTGCAACCGCTATTTCTGGCAACTCTGCTATTTGTAACCTTTATGACATTGGCCATGGGACTTTTCCCGGGATGGTTTATTGATTTAATTTAACACATCACATAAAAAAAAACTATTTTTACACCTTCATACATTCTACATTTACGAGTATCAAACTTACAGAACAATGAACAAAGATATTTTCAATCTAGAACCAACGGCTGTTTGGAAAAACTTCTACAGTCTTACACAAGTTCCTCGTCCATCTAAGAGCGAAGACAAAATTCAGGCGTTCATGGTGGCTTTTGGAAAAGGCCTTGGCTTAGAAACGATCCACGACGAAGTAGGTAATGTAATCATTCGCAAACCTGCCACAAAAGGTATGGAAAATCGTAAAGGTGTTATTATGCAAGGGCACCTTGATATGGTTCCTCAAAAAAACAGTGATAAGGTTCACGATTTTATTAACGATCCTATCGAAGCATATGTTGATGGCGACTGGGTTACCGCTAACGGGACAACCCTTGGTGCCGATAATGGTATGGGTGTAGCAGCAGCTATGGCTATCCTCCAATCAACAACAATTCCTCATGGTCCGATTGAAGCACTGTTTACTTCGGATGAAGAAACAGGTATGACGGGTGCTTTCGGACTACAGCCAGGTATCCTTAAAGGAGATATTTTATTAAACATGGACTCTGAAGATGAAGGAGAACTCTATGTAGGTTGTGCCGGTGGTACCAATGCGAATATCAAGCTTCCTTTTAAGAAAGAGGCTGTCCCTGCAGGACATGTTGCATTAAAATTATTTATCAAGGGACTGAAAGGTGGTCACTCGGGATTAGAAATCATTTTAGGTCGTGGCAATGCCAATAAAATGATGAACCGTTGGTTAAAGAAAGCTGGCAAAAACCTGGGACTACGTTTAGCTTCTATTGATGGTGGAAGTCTTCGTAATGCCATTCCCCGCGAATCTGTTGCTATCGTCACTGTCCCTGCAGAGAATGCAGACAAAGCCATTGAATGTGTTGTTTCGTTTGAAGCTACACTTAAAAGTGAGTTTAAAGCCGTTGAGCCCGATCTAAGCTTTACTGCACAGAAAACAACGTTACCCGAAACGGTTATTGACAACGAAAGTGCACAAAAACTATACAGAGCAGTTTATGGCTGTCCTAATGGCGTGATGCGGATGAGTGATGCGATGCTGGGATTGGTAGAGACCTCTACGAACCTTGCCCGTGTAAAATCAGAAGACGATCATTTCATCTTACAGTGTTTACTCCGTAGCTCAGTAGATTCAGCGAAAGAATCATTAGGCGAAATGGTTGCAAGTGTATTTGAATTAGCCGGTGCTGAAGTTGTTTTAGATGGAAGTTATCCAGGTTGGAAACCCGATATGGATTCAGCTATTTTAAAGACGATGCAAGCTGTTTACCAGAAGTTATATGGTAAGATTCCTGCAACCATGGCAATCCATGCAGGTCTGGAATGTGGTTTATTAGGAGGCGTTTATCCAAACTGGGATATGATTTCATTTGGACCAACGATCCGTTTTCCTCACTCTCCGGATGAAAAAGTTAATATCGCTTCCGTTGATAAATTCTGGAAATATCTGCTTGCTACATTAGAAGCAATTCCTGTTAAATAAATATTTTTATCAATTTAATTTCAGGGAGGGTTGGATTTATAGAATTTATTTTCTATTTTTGCACTCCCAAAAAAGAATAAAGCAATGAAAAGGACATTCCAACCCTCGCAGAGAAAAAGAATCAATAAGCATGGCTTCCGTCTAAGGATGTCATCAGCAAATGGCCGCCGCGTATTGGCCGCCCGTCGCGCTAAAGGACGTACCAAACTGACTACTTCTGACGAGAAGTCTTTAAAGTAATCAACGGAAAACAATATTTGAAAAGATAAATCAACACGAAAGGAGGCAATGCCTCCTTTTTTGCTTGAAACTATGTTACTATTTCACAAAAAGCCCTAACTTCGCAACCAATAATTTTAACTAAAACGATAAAGAAGCATACTGTTATTTATCATGATAAAAATTCTCACAATCATGCTTGGGGTCTATTTGATCCTAAGATGGACCGTCCGTCTTTTACTGCCTCCTATTGTAAACCGGCAGATGAATAACTTTAAGGATCAATTCTATCGGCAGAACCCTGATTTTGCAGAAAAGAAAAGAGAACCTGAGGGAAAAGTTACTGTTGAAAAAGCGCCGTCTAATCGCACTAAGACAAAAGACGATGGCGATTACGTTGATTACGAAGAAATAAAATAACCCAATACATCCATTAACTCGACTATTCCGCATGAAGAATCCAGTTTATCAGAAATTATGGCCGGTGCTTGCAGCTATTGTTGCATTCCTTATTATCACGGCTGCCTATTTCCACCCACTTCTCGAGGGCAAACGTTTACGCCAAAGCGACATCACTCAGTTCAGAGGTATGTCGAAAGAGATCGTAGACTATCGCGCTAAAACCGGAGAAGAAGCTTTATGGACCAACTCAATGTTTGGTGGAATGCCTGCATATCAGATCTCAGTACAACATAAAGGTAATTTGATGACTTATGTTGACAGAGTATTGCAGTTTGGCCTTCCTCGTCCGGCCGGTTTTGTATTTCTTTATTTCCTCGGATTCTTCTTGTTATTAATGGCAATGGGGGTAAGTCCATGGTTAAGTTTAACCGGTGCCATCGCGTTTGCTTTGTCATCGTTCTTCTTTATCGTCATCGAAGCAGGGCATAACAGTCAAGCACATGCCATTGCATATATGGCACCTGTGTTAGCGGCAATGATATTTGCCTTCAAGAAAAAATATCTGTTGGGAGGTGCCCTCATGGCGCTATTTCTGGCATTACAGATCAACGCAAACCACCTGCAGATTACTTTCTATCTGGCACTGCTTGCTATCATCTATGGAATATTCGAATTTATCAATGCGTACAAAGAGAAAGAACTAAATAGTTTCTTCAAGGCTGTAGGCGTATTATTTGTTGGAGCACTTTTAGCTATCGGCCCCAACATCTCCAATCTATGGACAACTGCAGAATACACCGCTGCCTCGAACCGTGGTAAATCTGAACTAACCGACAGGGCACATGTGAAAACAAGCGGACTTGACAAAGACTATGCTACCCAATGGAGCTATGGCATCGACGAAACGATCTCTCTACTGATTCCAAATGTAAAAGGCGGCGCCTCTGATTATCTCGGAAATAATCCTACAGCAATGAAAGAGGTTAAAGAAGAGATGAAGACTGCTATTTCGCAACAAGGTTCATATTGGGGAAATCAACCCTTCACCTCGGGCCCTGTTTATCTGGGAGCCTTTGTCTTCTTTCTGTTCATCCTGGGGATGTTCATTGTAGACAATCGGATTAAATGGCCACTCTTTGCGACTTTCGTTTTATCCATTCTGTTGGCATGGGGACATAACTTTTCTTTCCTTACCAATCTTTTTCTCGATTACTTCCCTGGATACAATAAGTTCAGATCGGTTTCAATGATTCTGGTATTGGCAGAACTGGTTGTTCCGATCATCGCCATATTGGGATTAAAGAAGGTGATCGAAAAACCCGAAATCTTTAAGACGAAGAAACTTTATATCTATATCAGTTTAGGACTTACTGCCGGTATCGCGTTAATCATCTATCTCTTCCCCGGTATCTTTGGGTTAATCAGCAATGCAGAGTTTTCGCAGTTAGAGAACTATCGCAAACAAGGTGCCCCTGCATCTCAACTAGCTGACTTTGTTTCAAACCTTGAAGCAGCCCGTCGTACAATCATCACAGCCGATGCATTGCGCAGCTTCCTGTTTATTGCAGTAGGTGCCGCTCTTTTATGGGCTTATACTCGCAAGATGATGAATGCAAATGTTCTGGTTGCGATCATTGCAATACTGATCATTGCGGATATGGCTCCTATCGATTCTCGTTATCTTGGATCTAAGAACTATGATCGCAAATCTGCTATTGAAACGCCATTCCAGCCTTCGCAGGTTGATGATTTTATCTTGAAAGATAAAGATCCGGATTTCAGGGTGTTGAATATGACGGTAAATCCTTTTGCTGATGCCAGCACATCTTATTTCCATAAGTCAATCGGTGGATACCATGCTGCCAAACTAAAAAGATATGATGAGTTAGTTGAGTACCAGATATCTAAAAACAATCAGGAAGTAATCAACATGCTGAATACTAAATATCTGATTGTACCCGGACAAGACAAAGCGCCTACATTACAGATCAACTTCAGTGCATTGGGCAATGCATGGTTTGTCCGCAACTACAAAATGGTTCCGAATGCTGATGCTGAGCTAAACGCATTGAGTAACTTCAAGGCAGCCCAGACTGCAGTTATTGACAGTCGTTTTGAAAAGGATCTGGCTAATTTCAAATTTTCTCCAAACGATACCATTGGAAACACAATCAAGCTTACCTCATACACGCCTAACCATCTGGTTTATGAGTCGAATGCAAAGACAGATCAATTAGCTGTATTCTCCGAGATCTATTATGATAAGGGCTGGAAAGCATCTATCGATGGAAAAGAGGCACCATATTTCAGAGCGAACTACGTATTACGTTCAATGTTAGTACCTGCCGGAAAACACACGATTGAATACAAATTCGAACCACGTTCATATATTCTGGGGACTAAACTCTCGTTGGCAGCATCGATACTGCTACTGCTTATCTTAGCAGGTGTATTATATGTTGAGATCAAGAAAGGTTGTCCTGCAAAAAAAGAAGGTGTAAAAGCATGAAACGCATACTAATCATCACGTACTACTGGCCTCCAAGCGGGGGGTCAGGGGTACAACGATGGTTGAAATTTGTAAAATACCTTAGGCAGTATGGATGGGAACCTGTTGTATATACACCGGAGAACCCCGAACTGCCAGAGGCCGACAACTCGTTACAGAAAGATATTCCTGATGGAATCGAGATCATAAGGCAACCGATATGGGAGCCTTATCTCATTTATAAACGTTTGGCCGGGCTGAAGAAAGAAGATAAGCTGGGAGCAGGTTTTGTCAATACCTCTAAGAAACCCGGTAAGTTCAAGAAACTCTCGCTCTGGATCAGAGGGAACTTTCTGATTCCCGATCCCCGCTGTTTCTGGATCAGGCCCTCTGTAAAATATCTGAAACAGTACCTTGCCGAACACCCGGTGGATGCTATTGCCAGTACCGGTCCACCACACAGTATGCATCGGATCGCACAGAAGCTGCATCGCCATACCGGTATTCCCTGGCTGGCCGATTTCAGAGATCCATGGACCAATATCGACTTCTATAAAGAGCTGAATCTAACACCTCCAGCCAACTTTATCCACCACAGGATGGAGTTACAGGTTCTAAAAGAGGCTTCGCGGATAACCGTTATAGGACCTTATATGGCGACCGACTTTAAACGGCTTCTCGATCGGCCCTATCATGTTATCACCAATGGTTTTGATCCGGATGATACAGGAACGCCTTCTTTTGTTCAACCTGAGGGCAAGTTTATCATCTCACACATCGGCACCATGGCTGCATCGCGTAACCCTGTTGCGTTATGGAAAGCACTACAGCAGCTCTGTGCAACAATTGAAGGGTTTTCGGAAAATCTGGAAATCTGCCTGACCGGAAATGTTGATGTTGTCATCCTCGATAGTCTTACAGCACATGGATTGATACAAAACCTGAACAGAATCTCATATCTACCTCATAACGAAGTAGTCGACCTACAAAAGAGTTCAGCGATATTGTTGCTGCAAATCAATAATACACCCAATGCCCGCATGATTTTACCCGGTAAATTCTTCGAGTATATGGCTTCGGGGCGACCTATATTATGTATTGGGCCTGAAGATGGTGATGCCGCTGCTGTAATCCGTGAAACAGGATGTGGCAAAATAGCAGGTTTTGAAGAGACTGATAAAATAACAGCACATCTTTCGGCATTTTACGAGGCTTATCTGAAGAACGAGCTGGTCGTAGCACCGGCAGAGATCAACCGGTTCTCTCGTCCCGAACTCACGCATAGTTTAGCGAATCTGCTCGATGAAATGATTTTGTAGAGCCGCACGGTCGTACGGCTCTACCCTCTTTCAATACAATTATTTAACTTTAATATCTACAGTGGATGATTCCAGTCCTTTGCTACTGGCTGTCAGCTTTATCACACCCTGTTTTGAAAATGGCCGGATAATAATCATTGCCTTTCCCCGAAAAGTTTTGCAGGTAGGTTGATGGAAACTACTCATTTGGTTTGGACTTCCATTACCGGCAGCAGCCAACTCCCCTGCTCCACTTATCGAAAAATCAATTGCAGTATTTGCATTGGGAATGATTACCCCTTTCACATCTGCTATTTCAACCGTTACATAAGCCAAATCGTTTCTGTTGGCTCTGATAGTGTTTCTGTCAGGTGTTAAGATTATCTTCTTAGGTGCTCCGGCAGATTTCAGTACTTTAGTCGCAACCACTTTCCCATCCATCAAACCAATTGCCTTGAGTTCGCCTGAGGCATATGGAACATCAAATTGTGCTGTTAGTTGTGTATCCGGAACAACACCGGATAGTAATACTCCCTGAGAAGAAGGTTTCTTTATGTTAGGATCAGCAGTAACCTTTTTCTCACCAATTACCTTACCATTAAGCGCTAACCTGACTGAGGTGCATCGGGTGTATACGGATACCTGAAGTGTTTTGCCTTCTTCGCCCGGCCAGGTCCAACAGGGTAATTCACTTGACCACCCCCATGGACTGATCAGTTCTTTATGCCCAACCGGCATAGGCGTATGAACTGCAATTTCCAATAAGCTGCGATTCCAGACTACATCACGATAGTAGGATTGTGGCTTTTTAGAACCAATAATGTCAATATCGCCACACCATGCAACATACCATGGCCATGCCCTTCCAAATCCCATATCCATTCCCGGGAACTTCATTCCATAATCAACCTTTTCATTATCTATTTTTCCATGAGCGACACCAGATTCGCCCAGATAATCCATCCCTGTCCAAACAAAGTCGCCTAATATCCATGGTGACTGCTCAACCCTGTTCCAAATAGGAAACATATCTACCGGCATAGACTCTGTTGTCATCATCAGTCGTCCCGGATATTTTTTATGATCATTTTCCCACTCATTCCAAGTATAGTTATATCCGCCAATATCCAATAAAGCAAATGCCGGTGCCGAATAGCTCCAATCATGTCCCTGATTACCCATAAAAGCAAAGAACTCACAAATGGCTTCGGATGTCGGACGCGAAGTATCGTATTTCTTTACTTCACTGATAAGTTTTTTGGTTATTACTAATCCATCAGGATCAGCACGCTCGGCTATTTCGTTTCCTATACTCCAGATGATAACACTGGGATGGTTACGATCGCGCAATAGCATTGTCGATAAATCCTTTTGCCAATATTCGTTGAAGTACAAATGATAATCCTGTGGAGTTTTTGGCTTCGTCCATGTATCAAAAACTTCATCCATAACAAGCATTCCGAGGCTATCACAGACCTCCAGGAATCTTGGTGATGGCATATTATGACTACAACGGATCGCATTGAATCCATTTGCTTTCATAACAGCAACTCGGCGCTCTTCTGCCCGATCAAATGCTGCGGCACCCAACAGACCATTATCATGGTGCATGCAAGCACCATGTAGTTTAACTGTTTTTCCATTTATCTGAAGTCCGTTCCGGGTATCATATTGAATAGATCGGACACCCACTTTCATGACATATGCATCAACCAGTTTTCCGTTAGATAATACGGTTACTTCCAGATTATACATTTTGGGCGAATCGGGAGACCAAAGTTCCGGTTTATCCAATGTGAGTAACCGATTGAATTCTACCGAACCATTCGATACTATTTTTTCAGTTTTGTTTGTCTCTACAGTTGTTGTTGTATGCGAACCTATCAAACGGGTGTTTACGGTAACTTCAGCATCTTTTTTCGAATCATTTGCTACCTTTATTGCAACATTAACGGTAGCTTTTTCTTTAGAAACTGCTGGTGTTGTAACGTTAATACCCCACAAATCAATATGAACCGGGTCGGTTATAATCAGGTTTACATTACGATATATGCCCGAACCACTGTACCATCTGCTGGTTTGCTTTAAGTTTTTCACTCTCACGGCAAGTACATTTGTTTGCTCAGCCGGGTTGAGGTATGGAGTCAGATCATATTCAAAAGGAGTATAGCCATTGGGGTGATAACCCAGGTGTTTACCATTTATCCAAACATCAGATTCTGTCATAACACCATCGAACAACACTTTTATCAGTTTGCCCTTGTTTTTTGAGTTAACCGTAAATTGTTTCCGATACCAACCTGTTCCGCCAAGGGTATTACCCGTAAGAAAACCACCAGGGCTAACCTTCGAAAAAGGACCGATATGCTCTCCGGGTTGCGTAGCAGGAAGATCTTCAATGCTCCAGTCATGTGGTAAATCAAGCTTTTGCCACTTCGTGTCATCAAAAGCAGGATTCTCCGCTCCTTTTAAACTGTCTTTAATAAATCTCCAATCGTTGTTAAATGGTTGTAAGCGATTCTCAACAATTTGCTTTGTCTTAAATGTTGTACAACTTTGCATTAGGAAAAATCCTATTCCTAATAAGCATAAGGGTATAAATATTCGTTTCATCGTTAATTGTTTTTAGACTAAGGTCTGGAAGAACTTATTTTTTAAGTTTACAATGTATTTAAGGTTGTAGAATCTGTTCGTTTAATAATGAAAAAGTTATACAGTTGGTAATGTAAATCATGATCAGTTTATCTACTCTTTACACAAATATAACTTCTTTTAAAATAGATATGTAGTAATTAATTTGCTAATTATTGAACTATATTTGCTTATACACAAATGACATAGTCAGATTGGGTTAAAATTATGCAAATAACTTACGAGAAACTATAGTAATAATGATCAATATACTATTTATCTATAGAGATAAACAAAAAAATCTCCTGAATAATGCCGCGAAACATTATTCAGGAGATTAAAATAAAACACTACTTTACGTATCTCAAAACCAGTTGTTTCCAATCTGACGCCAATGCCGGAGTTCTCAGATTTGAAATGGCTTTTAAATATTCAGGATGATTATATTTGACGGAAGCCTGATAGAAAAGTGGTATTTCGCATGCTAAATTATAAGGCTCAATTTGCTTTCTCGTCCAAACCCTTTCTTTCGAAAAATAAGAAGCCATAGATTCAATCTTTTTTCAAAGGCTCTTTCCAGTTGCCGTTATTACATTCTATAGTTCAATATTGTCCAGAAAATCCATAAAGAGATACAAATTACCAATCCCGTAAATGGCAGAACAAACGAAATAATAAAAGCAAAGAGGTAGATGAAAAAGCCAAACCAATAAGCATTTCTGATTTTAAAAATCAAATCATCCGTTACTTCATCTTTTACCAATCTTCTTTTATAAGCAGCCGAATACCAAAGCAAATTATAGGCAACACTTACCAATACCATGGTACCACAATAAAAGGCTGAAGCAATATTAAAAGCAGGTGTTTCGAAATATTTGGCAAGTATCGCGGTAGGAAAATTTAAAAATGTCACCATTAATAATAGAAACCCATTGGCAAACAAGAAGAATGAGCTGATTTTTTTAAGATATTTAAAAAAACCATGGTGATTAATCCACATAATTAAAACGGCCAGAAAACTCAAGAAGAAAGCCAGATATGATGGCCAAAGATTTATTATCGCATGATAAAGTTTCTCATTTGTCGCAAAACTATCTAAAGTCGGAACCTGAATACCAAGAATAAGTAACGTCAAAGCAATAGCAAAAACGCCATCGCTAAATGCCTCTACACGTGATGTTTCTCTCTCAATGTTCATTTTTTCAAGGTAAAAATATTAAACAAGCGAACACTCCAAAAGTTCAGATCTCAACCTTACCATAGAACAAGACCACCTTTATTCTTTAAAAATCAATATTTCAAAAAATCTTTTGGCTAAAAAATCTAAATTTTATATTTAAATATTATTTATGTTTGTTTTGTAACTATTTTTTGAAAATCATCACTCGTTATCTTGCTGAGGATTGATCTCAGATACTTATTATTGCATTCATTAATGAATCCCGTAAAGCATGAAGATTGATATACCTACTCTTATATTGCTGGTTGGCATCTCACATTTGATGCAGATACTTGTTTTTTCCATTCAATACAAATCAAATAAAAACATTGCCGGACCAGGATGGTGGTTATTGTGGTGTGCAGCAGAGTCGCTTGGCTTTATTCTGATTTTATTTAGGAGTCATTCATCACTGTTACCATTTATAATTATCCTACAGGATCCTATCATTTTATCAGGAGCCATATTTATCTATATTGGTATCCGTAAATTCTTCGATAAGAAGATTAATATTAAACTTATCTTTTTAATTACAAGTTGTTTTCTGATTCTCCATTTATTCTTTTACCTCGTAAAAGACAATATCTATATACGCTCAGTTTTAATCCATGCGTTTCTTGCAGGCATCGCTTTCTTAACTGCAACAAACATATACAAAAACAGGACAAGGGGAATAAACTCCAGTGCTATATTCAACTCAGTATTATTTCTCATCCATGGAATTATTTTTACATATATCACAATCACTATTAGCTTTGTCGGTTCATTGGGAGATGCGTTTATTCCACTATTTTTTAACTATCTTCAATATTTTGATGCACTTATAATTGCCCTACTCTGGACATTTGGGTTTATCATGATGTTAAACCAGCGCCTGAATGCAGAAACCAATGAGGCAAAAACGCACTTTGAACAGATCTTTAATCTGAGTCCGAATGCTATTTTAATTAGTCATCTAAGCAATGGGGTATTAGTTGATTGCAACGAAAGTTTTTCTAAAATTCTTGGTTTTAATAAAGATGACATCAAAGATAAATCGACTTTAGACATCCATATCTGGAAGAATCCTTCGGATAGAGTTGTCCTGGTAAACTCGCTGAATAGAGATGGGTACTGTGATGATCATGAAATACTACTTCAACATAAAAACGGTAGAATAATTACAGGATTAATGTCGGCCAAACTCATCACAATAAAAGGCATGCCTCATATTCTGAGTGTAGTTCGCGACATTACCGAACAAAAAGCTATAGAGGAAGAAATCAAACAAAAGAACCTTGAACTACAGAAACTTAATTCTGAAAAAGATAAGTTTTTCTCTATTATTGCACACGACCTAAAAAGTCCCTTTAATGCTATCGTGGGTTTTAGCAATCTTCTAATAGAGAAAGCAAAAGAAAAAGATTGTGACAGTATAGAGGATTATGCACATATAATATTGAAATCATCTGAAAAAGTAATGGATTTACTCTCTAACCTCATGGAGTGGTCTCGATCTCAAACCGGCAGAATGAATTTCAATCCAAAGGAGATCGATTTTGTAAATCTTATCAACGACAACTTAGAATTGTTTAATACTATAGCTAAGCAAAAGAGTATAACCATAACCAGCAAGATACCTACCAGTTTGAAAATTCAAGCTGATGAAAGCATGATCAATACGATCTTACGAAATCTGATTTCAAATGCGCTAAAGTTCACCTATTCTGAAGGAAAGATTACACTTAGTGCTGAAAAGAGAAAAACTGAAATTATAGTTTCGGTAAGCGATACGGGAGTAGGCATTCCACAAAGCACGATAGAAAAATTGTTCCGTATCGATGAAAACGTATCTACCATTGGTACTCAGAAAGAAGTAGGAACCGGCCTCGGATTAATTCTCTGCAAAGAATTTGTAGAGATGCACGGTGGTAAGATCTGGGTTGAGAGTGAGCCGGGGAAAAATTCAACCTTTAGTTTTACTTTGAAAGGGCCAGATACTATTGATTTTAATGCAATGTAAATATCATTGGACGCTACCAAAACCAGATATTTTCCAGACAACACATCATATTGGAAGATGAACTTATTTTTTACTGACTTCCATTTTGTTTTGTTTCCACCTCTTAATCTGCCTGTTACTCATTTCAAGTGTAATAATCGATTCAGGACGGTCGGCAGTGTATATACTTCCTTGTGTCAAACGTATATTTTTAGACTCTTTTATGGATGAAAAATCTTCAACAGATTCGTTACAAATGCTGATACATCATAATCTTCGCCAAAAACTTTATAGAGCTCGGCGATAATAGGAAACGCTGATTGTGATAGGCCCATTTTAACAAGAGCCTCATAAAATACAACGGTTGCTATTTTACCTTCGAGTACAACTTTGTCGGAGATATTGGGAGTAAAGAATCCCTTACCTATCAACAATCCTAAGGTACGGTTACGGCTAAGGTCGTTTAACGAGGTCAGGCTGAAATCACCAATACCACAGTAGTTAAAGATAGTATCCTGCTTCCCGCCAAAACGCAACATGATATCTTTGATTTCGGAAAAAGCCTTGGTGAAGACCATGAAACGAAGATTGGGCGAGTTAAACTGTGCATCAACAATTCCAATAACGATGGCATAAATATTTTTGAGAATACTCAACAATTCAACACCCCTTACATCGGATGAAAAATCAATGAAGATATTAGTATCATTAAACATTTCATTGAAACGGGGGTACAACTCAGGATCGGGAGAGGCCAATGTAAAGGCTGTAGGTATATTATTCATCAACTCACGCGCAAAAGTGGGTCCCTTGAGTGAGCATACAGGATAATCTACTTTCTCTATCAAGCTCTCAGCAATAGTTTTTCCATCATCGGCAAAACCCTTGGCGAGATTGACGAGTACAGTTCCGGGCCTGATTAGTTCGCTATGCTTCAATACGTAGCTAACCGTTACAACGGAAGGAAGGGCTAAGAAAACAACGTCGGCTGTCTTCAATATACGAGTATCAGTTGTTGCCTTTAAGCGTTTGTTAAGGGGTATATTAGGAAAATATTTTTGATTTACATTACACGAATTGATCGTTTCGACCACATCTGCTTCAATAGATAACAGGATGATATCGAGGCTATCTTTGGCGGCAAGAAGATTTCCCATAGAGGTACCAATAGCACCTGCCCCAACAAATACAATATTTTGCTTTTCGAACATTTTTCTGGAATAATAAGAGTCTTTTAATTTTTCAATTTAATGGTTCAAAACCACTTTTATTATTGATTAATGACATCAAGTAGCATTGTTGCCAGTTTACGATGACCTTCAGCATTGAAATGAATCCCATCGGGGATCAATAATTCATCAAAATCATAAAAGGTCTCAACATAAACAGCACTATATTTATTAGCCAGTTGCCTGATGACTTCATTATAGCGTTGAACATTACGAACACTTCCCGGAAGTGACCGCTCTATACGTGCTGAAGGGCGGTTGATGCCAATACAGATTACCTTTCCGGAAGTATCTTTCTGTAGTAACTTTAACATCTTCTCATATTTGTAGGCAAAAGCAGAGCGACTGGTCCAGGCGCGTTTTCCTCTGATCACGGTGAGTATCCTTCGAAAAGTTGCCTCAAATCGATAACAGAGATATTTAATCCCCTTTTTAATTAAGCCATAGTGTGGATTATCATTATTGATAAAATTCCACATCCAACGGGGAACAGATCGGGTGCAGGCATCAACAATTCCGTAGTTCAGAATATAATAATCGGCATGATAACCTATCATTTTATCAATCCAGTTCGTTTCGTGCGGCATTACCTTTGCACCGATAGCCAGATTAATAATGAGGGTATTAGGAAGGTTCTTTTCAAGCATCTCAGCATAAGTAAGATCCACTTCACTTTGGCGAGGTGGGCGGATGCGAAGGGCTACAGAGTTTCCTGCAATAACAAATTTCTTCATCAGCGATACTGATTATTTATTTATAAGAAATTCAGAATAAAGGGCTTCCAGATTTTCACGGAAAGCTCCTACGTGGTATTTAGACAGCGCTGCTTGCCGTCCATTGATTCCCATCTGCTGAACGAGTTCAGGATGAGTGTAAAGTTTTTCAATCTGGAGTGCTAAATCAGATGGATCTTCATTATGGAATACAAGTCCGCACTGTTCTTTTTCGATCACCTCTTGTTGTGGTTTGCAATCGCTTACAATAACCGGCCGCTCAAATAACATATACTGAAACACCTTGTTGGCAATTCCGGATTCGTGTTGAGGATTTTTAATCAGTGGTGATAAGCATACATCGCTAATGGCGATGTATGAGGGCAATGTGGAGATATCTTTCCATGGGTAATGGATTACATGAGAAGCCAATGCAGGATTATGCATATAGTGGGCGAATCGAGCCTTATCAGCTTTATCGACCGGACCGACTAACAACAGGGTTATATTAGGATATTTCGTAACGAGAAGCTTCATTGCCTCGAAACAGGTAAAAATACCTCTTCGTTCGGCGATCCCTCCAAAGTAAAAGAGAAGGAATCGGCCGGCCTTAATTTCAATGGCCGGATCAACAGGGTAAGCCAGTAACTCTTCCAGATCAGGCACATTTGGATAAACCACTAAATTCTTCTCATTGAGATAAGGAAAACGAGTTAGGATATCCTTCTTAAAGTCTTCACTAATCAGAATAATTTTATTAGCATAACCCAGATATTTTTCTTCGAGTTTTTTCCAAAGCCATGGACGAACGATTAAGCAAGCAGGAAAACGAGTAGCCCAGTTATAGCCCATAATAGCTGCCGGATAGTTTTCGTGAAGGTCGAGTATAAGGTGAACATAATTCCGGCTAATTCCCTCTTTAGCCATACGAGCCATATATAGATCGTGGGCATGTAATACTTCAATCTGTTCGGTTAGAATAAACTGATGGATGGCTTTACGCCAAAACCAACGATAAAAAGGCAATGTAAGCATCAGTGCAGAAAGCCGTTTCTTGGTTTTAAGCTCCATACGTACTCTAACAAGTTCAATACCATCAACAAGTTCGCGATCAGGATAGCTTCCAAAATTAAGACAAAGTACCTTAACCTTGTATCCGGCCTGAACCAAGACTTTGGCCTCATTGTATACACGAGGGTCGCCATAAAACTCATTGTCGACCACCATGCCGATGGTTAGATGTTCAGACATTATTTAAAAATTTAAGACGTTTTTGTAAAAGCTGGTGCACTTCATTCTTGTATAGAAAGACAATTCCAACAAAGGTAACAACTGTAATGATAATTGCACCTAATATGACAGATAATCCCAGATAATATTTACCGATTTCGCAAAGCACGGAAGTGAGTAAGACGATGAAAGGAAAGCCCATCACCTTCTTAAGATTCCATGGAATAGGAATAATTTTTTGCTGGAAATAATAAACGATCACGACCTGAACAGAATTGGCAACAATAAAGGCTGTTATGGCACCATAATATCCATACTTTGGGATGAGTAACCAGTTAAACAACAAACTTACAGCAAGTGAAATATAATTGACGATAGAAAAGATACGTGTCCGTTTCATAAACATGATCGGCATAGCAAAGATTTGATATTGCGAACGTAATATATATCGAACAAAGACTATGGAAATAATGGAGGCAGAAACACTTAGCTCCGCTCCATAGAAGATCTGCAGAAACAATATGGTTGGAAGGATAGTCCCGATGATAATAACTAACGATTGAATGATAAACATATTGGAGATCTTCTTAATCTCTTCAACACGCTCATTAATTCCATCCGACATATATCGAAATAGCTCGGGCTGGGTAGCACTAACTAATCCCTGTATGATCAACTGAACGCCAACAGCATAAGTCATAGCGTTTGTATATACACCTAATACTTTTGGATCGCCCCTTTCCAAAAAGATACGGTCGAGAAACATCAATCCCCATCCTACAATAGAATATTCTAACAATGGCCATCCAAAATGAAAAAGCTCACGATTAATTGACTTTACAAAATGGAATCCGCTTCGACGATAGACATAGATAATAACAGCTAAAGAGATGATAGAACTTCCAACAGCTGTACCATAAACATACCCAAGGAAACTCATACTGAAGAAGAAAACGCCCAGAACCTGAAATAGTGCTCTGAATATCCCGGAACTCATATTGACCAGTATAAATGAGTTGATTTTTTTTTCGTTCCGGTACAGAGAAACTGCTGTTGTTACAATAGCACGGTTGATAGCTGATATGGTGACAGCAATACCCCAACTCTCAAAATTACGCAAAGCATCCTGATGAAAAATAACACCTACAAAGGGCGAGATAAAGAAAATAAATGCTAAAAGAATTGCACTTCGTAAAAGAATGCCAGTGAATATAGTTGAAACTAATTGATTAAATTTGTGTTTATCATCACGTACATCGTAATAGTATCGGGAGATACTATTATCCATGCTAAAAATACAGAGGATGAATAATAGCGTTATGACGATTTCAGCAACACCCATTTGCCCAAAATCAGTCGCCCCTAAACGCCCTTTCCCTTGTATAAAGGGCTGTACTATTAATTGAAGCACACTTGGAAAGGCTGCAACAAGGGTATAAATGACCGAAAGTTTGAAGTACTCTTTTGTCTTTACGCTATTTGCCATGTAGAATATAAATCCGGTTTAATAAACGACAAAAGTAAACAAAATTATGCGCGCAACAGTCATTACCTTACTCCTATTGCTGGCTTTAGGTGGGGTTCAAGCACAAAATGTATCCTCGTCAGAGAAACAGAAACAACAAATTGATAAGATGGTGAGCCAAATGCAGAATTATTTTATGGTGATTTTGACAAAAGGGCCTAACCAGAATCAGGAAAGTGCTGAACTGGAAAAACTAAAAAATGAACATCTGGCAAACATGATGAAAATGGCAAATATGGGAAAACTGGTGTTAGCTGGTCCTTTTATGGAAAATGGGAACATGAGAGGAATTTTTATTTTTGATGTAGAGACGGAAGCAGAAGTGAAGCAATTAGCGGATACAGATCCCATGGTTAAATCCGGGCGAATGAATTATGAAGTTCATCCATGGTTTGGACCCAAGGCATTAAAAGAATTAAATAAGATTTACAGAAACAATTTAGAGGAGGGAAAGAAGTAATTTAGAGACTCTTATAAAAATAAAGTCAGGAGAGCATTTGTTTTAACTTATACTTTTTACAATTTAAAAGTGCTGGTAATATTCTACAACAAAATAATACCTTTGTCTGCATGAAGCTCTCTGTTATCATTGTTAGCTACAATGTAAAATATTATCTTGAACAGTGTCTGAGTTCTCTATTGAGAGCATTAGAAGGTATTGAATCGGAAGTTTTTGTGGTTGATAACCATTCAGACGACGACTCAGTGAAGATGGTTTCATCAAGATTTCCTTCGGTATATCTCATTGCAAACAATGAAAATCTTGGATTTAGTAAAGCCAGCAACCAAGCCATAAAGCTTTCACATGGTGAATATATCCTGATCCTCAATCCCGATACGCTGATAGAAGAAGATGCATTGCATAAGGCCATCTCATTTATGGATAAACAATCTGATGCCGGAGGACTTGGCGTAAAGATGATCAATGGTCAGGGAAAGTTTCTACCCGAAAGTAAGAGAGGCTTGCCCACACCGTGGGCTGCCTTTTGTAAAATGAGTAATCTCTCAAAACTTTTTCCGCACTCCCGTATATTTAATCAATATCAATTAGGGTTTCTTCCAGAAAATGAAATAAACAAAGTGGATGTACTTGCCGGTGCTTTTATGATGCTGAAAAAAACTATACTCGATACGATTGGCTATCTGGACGAAGATTTCTTTATGTATGGTGAGGATATTGATTTATCATACAGAATAACACAGGCAGGATTCTCTAACTATTACTTCCCATCAAGTCGCATTATCCATTACAAAGGTGAAAGCACTCGAAAGAATAGCTTTAACTATATAAAGATGTTTTATGGCTCGATGCTAATTTTTGCCCGAAAACATTTTGCTTCGGGTAATAAGCTGCTCTTATGGCTACTGATCATGCCGGGCATATATCTAGTGGCTGGCGCTACATACATGTATAGACTGTATAACAATTTAATGCTGAAGAACGTTCATAAGACGAAACAGAATACCAAAAACAAACCTTGTATTGTAAATAGTGAATATCGTCACCTATACCCTATTCAATTTGATAAACAGGTGCTTATTATATCTGATGAGATTGAAGGTAAAAAGATTCAAGAACTCTTAAATTTAAGAACTGCAATCATCATCACTCCATCCACCATTTCTGAATATGGCACACTCTTTTTAAATAAATATATTTTCCATAGAAATACGAATATTATCATTTTTAGTTCAAAAGATTTAACAATTACAACGATAATTAATATGATGGAAAGTTTAAAAGAATGTTCATTCGAACACTACATTGCTCATACAGACAGGAAAATAGTAATCAGAGGGGGATGTGTTTTAGAAGGGAATTAGTATTTCTGGAAACATTTTCTTTTATCATTTGTTAATTTTTGCGAGCTTCGAGATTGGTACCTAAACGACAAAACAGATCATCGATCAACTGTATTGGTTTGTTTTAGTTTCCCAAAAGGTATTTTGATTTCAGGTTCACTCATTCTAAAACAACTTGATAAATTAAGTCACATGGCAAAGTTTGATATTGTGATGCCCAAAATGGGCGAAAGTATTATAGAAGCAACAATAACCCGCTGGCTAAAATCGGTGGGAGACATGATTGCTGAAGACGAAGTAATTTGTGAAATAGCTACCGACAAAGTGGATTCTGAAATTCCATCACCTGTTGAAGGAAAACTGGTACAGTTGCTCTATAAAGAAGGAGATGTTGTTCCGGTAGGAAAATTAATTGCCGTAATTGACATGGATGGCGAAAATGCTGTTGTAGAGACAACTGCTTCTGCAGAAGATACGGTATCAGCAACTGCTGTTACTGATACACCGATTGCTGCTACACAAAATATTGCAACTGCTGTAACCCAATCTGATCGATTCTATTCACCGTTGGTAAAAAGCATAGCTAAAGAGGAAAACATATCGGTTGAAGAACTTGAATCCATCTCCGGTAAAGGTAAAGACGGTCGGGTTACAAAAGAGGATATTATGGCTTATCTAGCCAATAGAAAATCAAAACCTACTGCTTCTGCTTCTCAGACTTCTGCACCTGTGGCTAAACCATCCTCACCTACTGCACCTGCCGTTGCACCACAGGCTCCTATCGTTACTTCTGCTACAGGTGACACTGTGGTTGAGATGGACAGAATGCGTAAACTAATTGCCGATCACATGGTGATGTCTACGCATGTATCGCCCCATGTCACGATGTTTCATGAGGTAGATATGAATAAAATTGTTAACTGGCGTAACAAGATGAAAGATGGGTTATTGAAACGTGAAGGCGAAAAACTGACATTCACTCCAATCTTTGTAGAGGCTGCAGCCAAGGCACTGAAAGAGTTTCCGGGCGTTAATGCTTCCGTTAACGGCTACTCCATTATTCTTCGAAAAAATGTAAACATCGGTATGGCAGCAGCTCTACCAAGCGGCAACTTAATTGTTCCGGTGATCAAGAATGCAGATCAGAAGAATCTGTTGGGATTAACCAAGACGGTAAACGACCTTGCTGATCGTTCAAGAAACAATAAGCTTAGTCCTGATGATATTCAGGATGGGACATTTACGATTACAAATTTTGGACAGTTTGGAAGTTTGACGGGAACACCGATCATCAATCAACCTCAGGTTGCGATCATGGGCCTGGGTACCATTCACAAACAACCTGTTGTAATTGAAACACCCGAAGGCGATGTCATTGCCATCCGCCAACGTATGATTCTGTCGCTCTCATTCGATCACAGAGTTGTAGATGGTGCATTGGGAGGTAAATTTCTACGAAGGGTTGCTGAATTACTCGAAAATTTCGACGACACGCAAACTATTTAAGATTTCAGTTATAAAATTTACGAGCTTTGCAGAACCAACGATCAGGGAATGCAAAGCTCGTTTTATTTATAAAAAAAATATCACATGGAATTAAACATTACAAAACCGATTATATTTTTAGATCTGGAAACAACCGGCATCAACATTGCCAATGATAGAATTATAGAGATTAGTCTATTGAAGATTCATCCAGATGGAAGACAAGAGATCAGAACAGAACGTATTAATCCAACAATTCCTATTCCTGCTGTCTCTACTGCTATTCATGGCATTTCTGATGAAGATGTAAAAGATTGTCCAACCTTTGCTCAACAAGCCTCAGGTTATAATCAGTTTATTGGAAACGCTGATTTAGCTGGTTATAATGCAATTAAATTTGATTTCCCCCTACTGGTTGAAGAGTTTTTAAGAGTGAATATAGACTTTGATCTACGTACCAGAAAACTGGTTGATGTGCAAAACATATTCCACAAGATGGAGCAACGCACTCTCAGTGCTGCATACCAGTTTTACTGCAATAAAGAGCTCGTGAACGCTCATAGCGCAGAAGGCGATACAATCGCTACCTACGAAATAATGAAAGCCCAGATCGATCGCTATAAGGATGCTTCGTTTAAAGACAAGAACGGAAAGATCACTCAACCGATACAAAATAATATCCCGGCGCTGTCGGAGTTTTCATACTATAATCAGAATGCTGACCTTGTAGGTCAGATTATTTTTAATCAACAAAATCAGGAGGTGTTCAACTTTGGAAAACACAAAGGCAAAACGGTAGAAGAGGTCTTCAAAATTGAACCTGCCTATTATGATTGGATGATGAAAGCAGACTTTCCTTTATCGACTAAAAAAGTGATTACTGAAATTAAGTTAAGAGGATTTAATAACAGCTCGGTCAAAATAGGATAGTTTCTATTTAGACACTTTCGCTTTATAAATCAGAAATAACAATTATTTACAGCATTATTAAAAGAAATGAAGATTATTTGTATTGGTCGCAACTATATTGAGCATGCAAAAGAGCTGAATAACCCGGTTCCCACGGAGCCGGTGTTTTTTATGAAGCCTGAGTCATCTATCATCAGAAATAACTTTCCATTTTTCTATCCCGAGTTCTCACAAGAGATACATCACGAAGCCGAGATCGTATTACATATTTGTAAGGTAGGCAAACATATTCAGGAACAATTTGCTCATACTTATTATGATGCAATTGGGGTAGGTATAGACTTTACAGCTCGCGATATCCAACAGAAGTGCAAAGAGAAAGGATTACCCTGGGAAAAAGCGAAAGCCTTTGATGGCAGTGCGCCTATCAGTGAATTTATTCCGAAAGAGTCGTTTGAAAATCTGAACGACCTCAATATAAAGCTTGATATTAACGGGACGACGGTTCAGGATGGAAGTTCGAAGGATATGATCTTTACCTTCGACAAAGTCATCTCATATGTTTCTCGGTTTGTTACTTTCAAGATAGGGGATTTGATTTTTACAGGTACTCCCGCAGGTGTGGGTCCGGTTCAAATCAACGATCGACTGGAGGTTTACCTGAATAACAAGAAAATGATGGATTTCAAGATTAAATAAAGACAATATCCACAATCACATCCGCCTTTACTGCCGTATTAACGGCTGAGATTAATCGTGTCTTGGCATAACCCAATTCATTCCGAAGAGCAGCACTGTCGAGCTCTATAACCAATACTTTATTCTTGATATAAATATTTGAAGTGTGTCGCGCAACCATCTTACCAACAATTCGCTCCCACTCAGTTATGATGGCTGTTTCGTTGAGTCGCTCTTCTATTTTAAAATTATTGATGAGTGCCTCGATAGCTTGCTTTAATGTATATTCGTTCGATCCAGCCATTATTTAAAGTATTTAAGACGATGGGTGCTTAGAGTGTTATGGTTTCGTGAACTTCACCACCTTCTATTTCAAAGATACGATGATCTATATTGATTTTAGAAAATATTCCGGCAATACGTTCGCGTTGGGTGTCGGTGATAAAAACTTGTCCAAAACCTTCTTCTCCGACCAAACGTATAATTTGTTCTACACGTAAGGCATCAAGCTTATCAAAGATATCGTCAAGTAATAAAATAGGTTTAACACCTTTCACTTCGCGGGTAAAATGAAATTGAGCCAATTTTACCGCCACCAGAAATGATTTCTGTTGTCCTTGAGAACCGAATCGTTTGGTCGGATAATCACTGATTCTGAAGTCAAGATCATCTTTATGAATACCTACAGTAGTGTACCGGGCAGAACGATCTCGACTAAGGTTCTCTGCTAGCAGTGTACTCATTAAAGTAGCGTTAAGCTGCGTGACATAAACAATATCTACCAACTCACGGCCATTGCTAATAAAGCTGAAATAGTGCTGAAACAAGGGAACAAAATCGGCTAAGAATGAGCTTCTTTTTTCAAAGATACGAGTACCTGTGAGATTCAACTGATAGTCCCACATCTCAAGTTGTGTTTCATCAAAATAACGCATCTCTTCAAAATGTTTCAGCAATACATTACGCTGATTCAGTGCCTTATTATAAACAACCAGATCATCAAGATAGGCTCTGTCGAACTGAGAAATAACGCTATCCAAAAATTTACGGCGTAAATCGCTGCCGTCATTGATCAGATCGCTATCATAAGGTGAAACCATTACGACAGGGAACCGACCAATATGATCAGCCATGCGATCAACATCTTTCTTATTGACTTTTAGTTGTTTCTTTTGATTTCGTTGCTGGATACAACTTACCAAATCTTGTGACTCCTCTCCTGAGATATAAGTGCCATGGATAGCAAAAAAAGGTGCCTCGTGGCGGATATTCTGATTATCAGAAAGATTGAAATAGCTCTTTGTGAACGAAAGATAGTGAATTGCATCGAGTATATTCGTCTTCCCTACCCCATTATTACCTACAAAACAATTGATTTTGGAGGAGAACGAGAGTTCTGCCTCTTCGTAATTTTTAAAATTACTGAGTACTATTCTTTGCAGATACATCGCGCTAATTTTCTTTTGTAATCGATTCAATGGCTTTAGCGACCTCTTCCATAAGCCATGTTGGTGTAGAGGTAGCACCACTGATACCCACATCTTTAACGCCCTGAAACCACTCTTTATTTAAACCATCAACATCGGCAACAAAATAGCTATTGGGATTATTAACCTTACAGACAGCAAAGAGGGCAGCAGCGTTGGAGCTTTTGGTTCCACCAACAAAGATAACAACCTCGTGTTCTTTTGAGAACGCTGACAAACGAGGAGCCCTACCCGACATCTGTCCGCAAATAGTTTTGTATTTCTTAAAGTCAATTGCTTCGCCATTCATTTGATGCATCCGCTCTTGAATCAATTCGGATACTGCGTTATATGCATTCGGGTCTTTTGTCGTTTGAGAATAGAGGCGAACGGGACGACGAAAGTCGATCTTATCAATATCATCAGCTCTGGCAATCAAAATAGCATTGCCATCCGTCTGTCCAAGAAGTCCGATTACCTCAGCATGTCCTTCTTTTCCAAAAATGACAACTTGTCCATTCACCGCCAACATCTCCTGATAACTTTTACGTATACGTTCTTGAAGTTTTAATACAATGGGGCAGGTAGCATCAATGAGTTCGATGCCCAGTTTAGCCGCGGTTAAATAAGTTGAAGGTGGCTCGCCATGGGCACGAATCAGTACTTTTTTATACAAGCCATTGGGCATATCTTCGTGTGAGATAATCTGTAGCCCCATATTAGATAGACGTTCTACCTCTTTGCTATTGTGGACAATATCACCAAGGCTAGCCAATTGATCTTTAGCCAGCTCTTCTTCAGAGATACGGATGGCATTAACTACACCAAAACAAAAACCTGATTTATTATCAATTGTGATTTGCATTGAACAAAGGTACGAAATTGTTACCGGATTGAAAAAAATTGATAGAATTAGAAGAGATCTGAGAGGTTGGCTGTAACAGAAATATAATTAGGAGATCCATTCAGATGCCACGTTGAACGAGCATAATTGATATTAATTTTCTTTACCCGCAAACCAAAACCCCAGGAAAACCCTACGGTAGAAGCTCTGGAGTCGAGTGCTATCTCTTTTCTGCGTTGATGGTTATATCCGACTCTGACAGTAAAGTTCTTTGTTGGCATAAATTCTAATCCGATAACCAAATGACGCATACCTTCATCTAATATATTCGTCAACTTGTCTTGTTTAACGATTTCGCCTGTAACTGATTCGGATGCTACAGTTGATGGATCGTCATATCTTAGATTCCATCGTTGCAAGTCATGTAACACTATAGAGTACCGCACCGGGAGATGCTTTAACAGATTGGAATAAGCAAGTTGAAGTTCGAAAGGTATAGGTTGGATAGGACTCTCAGGATAAGGCATCAACTGCCGGCCTATATTTCGCACAATAAATGAAAGAGAAGATCTGGAATCAGGAAAACAGGTGACAGATACATCAGCAGCGATACCATACGAATGATAGATCTCTAATGAAGAGTAAATAAATTTCAGATCAGCACCAATAGAGAAAAGGGAATCTAGTCTCCTACCCCATCCTACTGAAAAGGCATATTCGCCGGCACCAAAAGAGCCGATATTGTTTCCAGCTTCATCTGTCGATGTGAACGTTCCATAGTTAACAAACTGCATGCCGGCAACAAAGCTACCCAACTTGTCGTAAGTATGGGAATATGCAGCATCACCATATTGAATAGTCTGGTAGAAATCGGTATAATTTAATGCCAGATGATTGTTTAAAACGGGAGAAATAAGTGAGGGATTAAAAAAGGCAATAGATAAATCATTATCGGCAATAGATGGTATAGCACCACCGAGTGCGGCAATACGTGCAGAAGAACTATTTTCAAGGAAGTTAAAAACAGTTCTGCCTCCTGTTTGTGCAAAAGCACCTACAGGAAGCAGAATAAGTATGAGAAATAATCTTAGGTTTCGCTGCATTGAGCAAAGTTAAGCATCAATGGCTCTTTTCAAGCTTACCCGAACCTGAAATATTTGAAGAAATATCTGGTGAGCCTTTGTAGTAAACATTACCACTGCCAGCAACATCAATATCCAGTTTGCGAATTGCAAATACATATGCATTTCCTGAACCATGGATTTCCACTTTAGATTTATCAGCAGGCATCTTATCCGCATTAATGTTTCCTGAACCCGCAACCTCTCCTCTGAAATCGCGTGTAGATCCACTTAAGAAAATATCTCCGGAGCCATTAATCGTTGCGTCAATAGATTTTGCACTCAATTCAAGTGTAATCTTTCCGGAACCATTTATTTTAAGATCGATATCTTCGGTCGGGAAGTTACTCTTGCCTTCAATATCTCCACTACCACCTATTTCCACTCCGTTTAACTCAGGAAGAGAAACGTAAATAATAATTTGATGGTTGGTACTAAAACAGCCTTCTGATTCGATATTTAAACAATCGCCTGAAACCTCTGTATCAATAGCATCTAACAAATTCGACTGGGCTTCGATTCTGACACTTTGTACAGAATCTTTCACAAGAATTACCTTAGCATCAATACCAAGCGAGATTTTCTTAAATGGTTTTAATGTACGGGCCTGTGTTTTTACATCACCGTGTCCTTCCAGACAATCAAAGTCACATGAAGTAACGAAAAGAAGAACAATTACTGAAAATAAGATTGAGCGAATCATGGTTTAAGATTTTAGCTTATATGACACCAAAAGCATAAAAAGGTTACACTTTTTGTTGTAAACGAATTAAATTTAAGGCACCACCGGCTTTAAACCACTCGATCTGGTTTTCACTATAAGTGTGTTGAACAGGAAACTGATCAACACTTCCATCAATATGATGAAGTGTAAGCTGGAGTGAACTACCAGGAGCAAAATGCGTTAAGCCTGAAACATCGATCCGATCATCTTCTCTGATCTTATCATAATCGTTTTTATTAACAAATGTAAGACCAAGCATTCCTTGTTTCTTTAGATTCGTTTCGTGAATACGAGCAAACGATTTTACCAATACCACCTTAACACCAAGGTGACGAGGTTCCATTGCTGCATGCTCACGAGAAGATCCTTCTCCATAATTTTCATCACCCACTACAATAGTACTAATACCATCAGCTTTGCAGATACGGGCAACGGCAGGGACTGAATCATATTCTCCGTTTATAGGATTCTTAACAAAGTTTATCTTATTATTAAAAGCATTGGTAGCACCAATCAACATGTTATTGGAGATGTTATCAAGATGGCCGCGATAACGTAACCAAGGACCAGCCATTGAAATATGATCAGTTGTACATTTACCTTTAGCCTTCAGTAATAGCGCCAGATTTGTTAAATCTTTTCCATCCCATGCAGCAAAAGGCTCAAGTAGTTGTAACCGTTCTGATGTAGGATTCACTTTTACATCAATAATTTCAGGATTAACCGGAGGAGCAATATAACCTGCATCCTCAACACCAAAACCTTTTGAAGGCAACTCAACACCTTGTGGTTCGTCTAACTTAACTGCGACGCCTTCGGTATTAACCAAAGAATCAGTAAGAGGGTTAAAATCAAGACGACCGGCAACAGCAAATGCAGTTACAATTTCAGGGGATGCTACAAAAGCATGTGTATTTGGATTTCCATCGTTGCGTTTTGCAAAGTTTCTGTTAAATGAAGTGATAATAGAGTTTCGTCTGTTTGGATCATCCGTATGCCGTTTCCATTGTCCGATACAAGGCCCACAAGCATTAGCCATTACCACCCCGCCTATCGCCTGAAACTGACCAAGCAGTCCATCACGTTCAGCAGTATACCTGATCATCTCAGAACCCGGAGTTACCACAAATTCGCTTCTTACAGTTAATTTCTTATGTTCAGCCTGAGCTGCAACAGAAGCAGCACGGGTTAAGTCTTCATACGAAGAGTTGGTACACGAACCGATGAGTCCTACTTCCAGCGTTACAGGATAGTTTTTCTCTTTTACAATTTTAACAAACTCAGAGATAGGATAAGCTGCATCAGGAGTATAGGGTCCATTTACATAAGGTTCTAATTCAGAAAGATTTATTTCGATAACCTCATCAAAATACTTTTCAGGATGAGCATAAACATCTTCATCTGAACGAAGATGTTCTCGAACATCGTCAGCCAGGTCAGCAATAGAGGCTCTTCCGGTAGCTCTTAAATAGGCGGCCATTTTATCATCGTATCCAAAGACAGAGGTGGTAGCACCAATTTCGGCACCCATATTACATATTGTACCCTTACCTGTTGCGGAGAGACTATCTGCACCTTCGCCAAAATACTCAAGGATAGCACCGGTACCACCTTTGACGGTAAGAATTCCGGCAACCTTTAAAATAATATCTTTAGAAGAGGTCCAACCACTCATTTTACCGGTTAGCTTAACCCCTATCAGTTTAGGCATTTTCAATTCCCAGGCCATACCTGCCATTACATCAACAGCATCGGCTCCACCAACACCAATGGCGATCATTCCAAGTCCACCAGCATTTACAGTGTGGGAGTCAGTTCCAATCATTAGTCCACCTGGAAAAGCATAGTTTTCGAATACTACCTGATGGATGATACCGGCACCGGGCTTCCAGAAACCAATACCATAACGAGCCGAAACACTTTGAAGAAAATCATATACTTCGCGATTCTGATCAAGGGCGACACTAAGATCTTTATCTGCACCTGATTGTGCCTGAATGAGGTGATCACAATGTACTGTTGAGGGAACCGCAACTTTATTTCGACCGGCAGTCATAAACTGTAGCAGTGCCATCTGGGCTGTTGCATCCTGCATCGCTACCCTGTCGGGAGCGAAATTAACATAATCCACTCCTCTTGAATACTCTGTTAACTCACTATCAAAAAGGTGAGAGTAGAGAATTTTTTCAACCAATGTTAGGGGTCTACCTATTAAGGTGCGTGCATTAGAAATATGAGCAGGCATTTTGCGGTAGACAGACTGAATTAAGTCAAGATCAAAAAGCATAATATGATTTTTAAATTTTAAAAATATTTTTCAATGTACAAAACAAATTATAAGCTGGCAATTGTGATTATAAAACAAATATCGGTATTTTTTTAGAAATGAATACAAACGACAATAGCATTAATCTCCGCAATCAGATTTCGGAAATGCTAATAAATAAACATAAAGTGGGGGAAAATGTTGAAAGATAGAAATGAAAAAACATAACGGCTTTCTCTTCGCGTTCTGGAATGTCTTTCCACAGTCCTCTGGAAAGTATTTTATTGAAGAGCTCTTCCTTTTTATGATTACTTGTTTGCATACTTTTGTAAATTAATTCTGCTTATAATTAAAAGACGCATTTTTATTAAAAAAGACGCAAAATCTCTCATTGGTTAAGAACAAGAATCAACCGGTAATTTTTAATGGAAGAGAGATTGCGTCTTTTTTGTTTAACCTGCGTCTTTATATCCAAAGATAATTTCTCAACAAGTATGGCAATAGTGAAACGGAATCTTTCAGAAATCTTTAAAAGTATTCGCACTGATTCGATATTACATCAACTAATACGAATGGCCTTACCGGTTATAGCCTCTTCGTTTATGTCGATGGCATATAATTTTATTAATATCATTTTTGTTGGGAAACTAGGAAGCGGTGCTGTTGCAGCGGTTGGATCTGCCGGATTTTACATGAACCTGAGTTGGGGATTTTCATCGCTACTAACGGTCGGAGCAGGAATAAAGATATCGCACGCCATTGGAGAGGGAAACACTTATCAAGCAAAAAGTTATGTCAGAAGTGGTATTTTAGCTGTTATATCGGTTGCTGTAATTTACTATATGTTATTGGCCTTGTCTGGCAAATACCTGATCGGATTAATTAAATTAAACAATCTTGAAATAGAAAACGCTGCAACTGGTTTTCTGCTTTTGGTGGGATTGAGTATCCCGTTTTCATTTCAAAACTTATTCTTCACCAGTGCTTTTATAGGGTATGGCGATACAAAATCTCCTTTTCGTATCAATGCGCTCGCGCTTAGTATGAATATCTTACTGGATTATATTCTCATCTTCAAAGTCGGATTAGGGATTAAAGGGGCTGCCTTTGCAACAATTCTTTCTCAAGCTACTGCCACAATACTATTTTACATTAAGTTAAAGCAGATACCTGAGTTAATGCCTATCGGTGTAAAGTATAGGAGTCAGTATCTTAAAGATATTATGAAATTAGGGATTAGCCCCACACTTCAAAGGGTTTCATTTACGCTTATTGCTATTATGATGGCGCGTATTATTAGCAACTGGGGTGCAACTGCCATTGCAGTTCAAAAGGTGGGCGTACAGATTGAAGCCATCTCATACATGACAGCGGGTGGCTTTTTGTCAGCTTTAGCCACAATTTCAGGACAAGCCTATGGAGCTAGAGATTATCGTAAACAATGGAGAGCATTTCAGTCAGGTATGTTATTAGCTTTTACAATAGGCTTCATAACTTCTGTAGCTTTGATTACTTTTCCGGGACCCTTATTTTCAATTTTCATCAATGACCCCAAAAGCATTTCTATGGGGCGTGAATACTTAATTATACTGGGCTTTTCTCAACTTTTTATGTGTATGGAACTAATGGCTACCGGTGCTTTTTTTGGATGGGGCAGAACTAATATTCCTGCCATCACGGGAATAGCACTTACGGTTATAAGAATACCTATGGCTATTCTATTTATCAACCTTTGGAACGATGCGTTATCATCTGTTTGGTGGAGTATTAGTATTAGCAGTATGGCAAAAGGCACAATACTTGTAACATTGTATATTATTCTTTTCAAATCATTCATTAAAAGACAATCGGCTTATTAAAATTATGGAACGCGATATTTTTCAATCATCTGCTAATTTATTAAAAGGAAATATATGGGTCGAAGCCTTGTTTGGTCTCGAAAAGGAAAATATAAGAGTGGATAAAAGCGGGAAACTTGCACAGACATTACATCCTAAAGTGTTTGGGAATAAACTCAAACATCCATATATCACAACTGATTTTTCAGAAAGCCAGATAGAAATGATCACACCACCTCTTCCTGATATCAAAGAGGCAATAGGATTTCTGGAAACCATTCATGATATTGTTAGTCTGGAGTTAAAAGATGAATATTTATGGCCACAAAGTATTCCACCTATTTTACCTGATGAAAAGGATATCCCCATCGCCCAATACGAAGATGATGGCAGAAAAGATCAGGAATACCGCGAGTTTCTGGCACAGAAATATGGTTCGAAGAATCAGTTATTCTCTGGAATCCATTTCAACCTTTCATTTAGCGACAAATTATTAGAAATTCTTTACCACAAATTAAATCCAGCATTGTCGTTTGATGAATTTAAAGATGAAGCTTATTTAAAAACAACCCGACAGATCATGCGGTTGAGATGGCTATATATTTTGCTCTATGGAAATAGCCCTGTGGTAGATTCTTCTTTGGAACTTCATTGTAAACTGGCTCCTTATACCATCGATAAAAATGTAATAGCACTCTCTATTCGTAACAGTTGCTATGGATATCAAAATATTGTAGAATTATTTCCCGATTACAGTTCAGTAAAACACTATCAGGAAAGCATCGAACAAATGGTAAAAGAGGGGAAACTGAAAGCTCCAAAAGAACTATATTCATCGGTGCGACCTAAGTTTATACAATCCCCTGATCATATTTCATATATAGAATTGAGGTTTATCGATATTGACCCATTGACCAAAGCAGGGATTACCGAGGAATCGCTCTCTTTTTTACATGCGTTGGCCTTATATGGGCTACTAAGTGGGGAATCGGATAATTTTGACGCTACAGATCAGGCGCTAGCCAACAAGTATCATGGAGGTGTTGCTTTATACGGGCTAAACACGTCACCATGTTATTTTGATGACAATGGAAAAAGTATAAATATTTGGATTAAAGCAAAAACCGTTATTAAAGGAATAACAGATTTGTTTCAAAAACTGGAAATAAACCAAGTTGGATATCAAACAGCATTACAGGAAGCTAAAAATATGATTGCCAACCCTAAACAACGTAAGATATACCAACTACTCGAAGGGATTCTTGAAAAGGGCTATATTCCCTATCATTTGGATAAGGCTCACCAGTATCTAACAATAAGCCGACAAAAGAATTATAATTTTATTGGACTGGAAGATATGGAACTCTCAACCCAATTATTATTAAGAGAGGCTGTACGCCGGGGTGTCTCTTTTGAAATCATTGACAGAAAAGAAAACTTTGTAAGACTGGATAAGAATGAGAATGTACAATATGTGAAACAGGCAACAAAAACATCGCTTGACAATTATGCCAGTATTCTGGCAATGGAGAACAAGCTTGTAACCAAAAAGATCCTTGAGGAACACGGCATAAGGGTTCCAAAAGGAAGCGATTATTCGAGTGCAGAAATAGCAAAAGCTGATTTCATATTATTTCAAGGGAAACCTGTTGTGATAAAGCCCAACCAAACCAATTATGGTATAGGCATTACCATTATCAAAGAGAATAATGATGAATCTACATTCTGCAGAGCTATTGATATTGCCTTTGCCAATGATTCTACAATTCTCATTGAAGAGTTTATAGAGGGAAAAGAGTTCCGTATTTTTGTAATTAATGATGAAGTCGTTGGCATATTACATCGTGTGCCGGCTAATGTAACAGGAGATGGTTTATCATCAATACGAGAACTGGTACAGAACAAAAACATGGATCCATTGCGAGGAAAGGGGTATCATACTCCATTGGAAAAAATCCAATCAGGTGAAGCAGAAGCTATGTTTTTGCATACGCAAAACAAAGACTTCGACTATATACCTGCACTTTTAGAAACTGTATTCTTACGCGAAAACTCAAATATAAGCACAGGGGGCGACAGCATTGATTTCACGGATGATATTCCTGATTCATATAAACAAATTGCAATTAAAGCAGCAAAGGCCCTGAATGTAAAAATAACAGGTCTGGATATGATTATTCCTGACTATACAAAGGAGGCTTCAGATATGAATTATGCGATTATTGAGTTGAACTTTAACCCAGCTATTCATATTCATTGTCACCCCTTCAAAGGAGAGAACCGAAAGCTCAACGAAAAACTGATGGATGCTTTGGGATATAGTAAGTAGCCCCTAATGACAAATTGATTATATGATTAATTTGTCATTAGGGGCTACTTACTAATTCTTCAAAACTGTACAAAACAGAGTTAAAACTCTAATATTTTGATTTTAGAAATGATTTTCCATATACTTTCTAAGAAACCATTTCATATAGTTAACATAATTCAGTTCTAATTTATTTTTATGCCTATAATTACATGCTATAAACTTATAAGCAAACACAATTATATTAAGCAAACTATAATTCTTGTAAATTAAAGCTCTAGTCTGTATATAAAGATGTTCTGTATTGGGTTTATAATTTTCATGAAATTTCTTTTTAACCTCAAGAAAATCTTCAGATAACAGTGACCATATACATCTACAAATATTATTGAAATCAAATTCGCCCATTTCTATTATCCTGGAATTATCTAAATTATTCAATTCAAAATCAAAATGAACACCTGCATAAATTGGCAATTTAAAATCCAACAGCTGTAACATAGGTAGTTTTTTAGCCCAATCTGACGTTGTAAGCCATGTAATCCCACTACTACAACCAATTAATAATGTACAGTATTTTGTAAGTTCTGCATTCTCCCTAAATGTTAATTTACTAGCATCGATTATTTGAGTATTCGTTAAATTAAGTTTATTAGGAAGAGTCAAAATAAAACAAATGTCTTTATTCTTCTCTGTGATTTTTTCTGATATTTCAATAGCAAGTTCAGGTGTAATTTTAGACTGACTACTACCAGGATTGCATTCGAATAAAATCACATTTTTATATTGTTGTAATCTATTTTTCAGAGCAAATGATCTAACATGCTCAATCTCTGTTTTTGATAATCGTATAACAGGTGTTACTGTCTCAGTAATTCGTCTTTTGTATGTACTTAATATAGTTCCTCTAATTGTTCCATTAAAATTAATCCAATTCAAAGGTGATATCTGGCTAAAAATAATAACATCAAATTCTCCTTTCTCCTTTCTCAAAAATGCTTCTTTTTCAAATAACTTCCAGCCTATATCATAATAATCATCATCATTAATATACACTTCCCATACCGAATCAATATATGGATTTAAATCTAATATTGATTTATATTTTGAGGCGATGGCCCATGTTATATGGCAATTATGATAATCATGCTTTATTTGTTTAGCAATAGTAGTTGCATACAAACAATCTCCGTAACATGCTAGTTGCCCTATCAGAAACTTTTTACTCATTATTGGCTGCTTTTTCAGTTATAATATTGGAGAAAGATCCATCAATTTCATCAATGCACTTTGTTCTTTTTAAATTTAGCAATGCCAATTGCTTAACAACTCTATTTTTCTCTAAACCAGGAACTTTTTCAAAATCATAGACTTTTTCTTGCTCATGCCAGAGAAGGCAATTAATCTCTGCAAGTTTGCTTACAACAGCCCCAATAGTGCCTTTTATTTCCTGTACTTCATTACCTTCTTGCTTAAACACCTTATTGGCATTAAACGTAAGCTTTTTAACAGGAATCAAGCCAGTTATCGCATCTGATACAAATTCATCAATTTCATCAATAAGATGCTGCTGTTGCAACTGTAAACTAGATAACCGTTCTTCATCAACCGTATGATACTGTTTAAGCTTCACAATTGTTAATTTGTCACATAGAGATCCAAGTGTTTCTGCCATATTAAATATCTCCCATCATCATGTTTGCTAATTGCATAAAATTAACCGTAGGTTGCCAACCTAAACTTTTTATTAATTGTGGGTTGCTGACCAATATTTGATATTCAGGAATAAAATTCTGCTGAATTTTAACATAATCCTGCCAGTTTTTATTTACTTTTTTAAAACAATATTCCAACCAATCCTCAATGCTATATGTTATACCAGAACCTATTACTGTTTCAAAAACAGTATTTTGATTAACTAATACCCAAATTGCTTCAACTATATCTCCAGCAAAGTTGAATTCTTTTTGAACCTTTATATTGCCTAGCTCAAGCGCCCCACTCTTTTTATCAACTATATATTTTGTGATTTTTTGATTTACATGTCTTTCCGTTCTAAGTGGGCTATCGTGATTGAAAAAGTAACCAACATAAACAGCTATTCCTTTCTTTCTGTAATATCTCCCTGCATATACTGATTGTATTCTAGCCACGGAATAAGGGCTTGAAGCTGACCAGGCTGTTTGCTCGTCAATTGGCAATCCTTTATTTTCAAATTGCATAGCACTCCCCGACAAAAACACTTTAGTTCTTGGACTGAATTTGTAAACAGCTTCTAATATATTTAAGGTTCCGGTACTAATTGTTTCATGGTTTTCAAATAAAGCATAATGCTGTGTAGTAGAATTTGCGGCTAAATGAAAAACATAAGCTGGTTGATTCTTTTTGATCAGATCTTCAACGAAACTACGATTATTAACATCACCATGAATCCAATTATTAATTGATCGAGATACACCAAATACTTGAATTTTATTTTTAAGTAAAATTTTATTTAAATAAAATCCATCCTGACCATTTACGCCGAAAATAATTGAATTCATTGTTGCTGCTAAGTTTAAATTAATTCTCAAATTAAAAATTAAAAAGAAGATTTCGATCTCTTAAGTTATTGTGGTAGATTTATTTTACGAACTCATAACTAGACGCAGGTGATTACAAATATCAAAAAAATGAGTTTTTAAACATTCAAATCCAACTTTCAATATTGCATATAAAAGCCCGGGGATATTTAATTTTCTGTAATAGTTGAGTTTATCGGTTGAAGTTGTATTATTTAAAGGTGTTCCAACATTTGTGTTCTTCTATTAGTACAAGTCTTCATCTCTCATTTTTAATTTATAAATCATCTTCTACGATTTATAGAATTTCGATTTCAGGTAAAGGAAAAATAAATTTTCCTCCATTCGATATATATTCCTTTTCGCGTTCAAGAATATTATGTTTGAAATGCCAAGGCAATACAAGGAAATAATCTGGATTCATAGCTTTTGCTTCATCTTCGGAAATAATTGGAATATGAGTTCCTGGAGTAAAACTCCCAAATTTATCTTTATTTACTTCAGCAATAAACGGTATTTGATTAGATGAAAAATTGCAGAATTGCAAAAGAACATTTCCTTTCGTTGATGCCCCATAACCAAATATTTTTTTCCCATCTGCAACCAAAGCTTCAATTAATTCTATTAAATTTTTACGATGTTTAAAAACCTGTTCTTCAAAGTCACGATATGGCTTAGGTGTATCTAACCCCATATCATCTTCCTGCTTAATGGTCCAATTTATAATAGGAGTATTTGAAACATGGGACGCATTTTTCTTACAAGCCGTAACAGAAAAACTGCCGCCATTGATAGCATTCATTTGAACATCAATTACACGCATACCACAACTTTCTACTAGCTTTTTTACAACTTTAAACGAATAGAATTCTAAATGCTCATGACAAATGGTGTCATACGAATTTGTTCTAAGCATTGAGGGCATATAACTTTGCTCAAAATGCCAAATTCCATCATCAGTCAAACATTGTTCTATGTCTTTAACAAAAGCAACAGGACTCTCTAGGTCATAAAACATTGCAATAGAAGTAATTATTTTTGCATTGATATCAGGGAATTCTTTTTTAAAAACATCTGAAGTAAAAAAAGCAGGAATTAATAAAATATCGGCAGAATAAAATTCTTTAAACTTCAGACCTGTAGGATCAATACCCACTTTATAATGTTTGCCTGTATATGCTTTTAAAGCTGTAGCATCATTGCTTCCAATATCAATTACTAAATCATTTTCATTTAGTACAACCAAACGTTCCAGTGTGTGAATTTTGTTAGTAAGATGACGAACCATGGAGCTATTTAACCCTGAGCGATAGCCATAATTATCTCCATACATTTCATCTAAGCTGTAAGTTTGCTTCATTTGAAGTAAACCACTATCAGGACACCAAACGAGATCCAATGGCCCTTTTGTAAGTTTATCTTCTTTGTCTTTTGGAAATACTCCCGTTAAATATTGCTCGCCAAGAGATAGCACAGGAATAAGATTAGTGCTCCCGGAAATTCTACATTTTTTTAATTCTGTATACATCCTATAACAATTTTAGAAATTGTTTAAATTTGACATTTACTTATAGATGGTATTGGCCGGTAACTTCCGGTTTTGTTTTCATAAACATGATTTGGCGTATTATCATTAGGTAATATTTCTAAATATGACTGATTTGAAAAATAGTCGAGTACATTTAACGTTCCTCGCCCCACTCTAATAGCAAGATCAAAATTGTATAGACCTGGCTCTAAAAAAAATTCGTCCAATTGCATTAAGACTTCATAATTTCCTTGTTCAAAATTTAGTGTATTTTCAACATAACAATTAGCATCACTATCAACAGTAACAATCCGGGTTCCATCAATACTATTTATCCCAATACCAAAACAAAGGTCATCACTCTTTTCATTAACAGTGAAATTAAATGTAATTTCGAATCTTTTATTATGATAAATTGGAGATCTATTATTAAATGAAAGACTGTTTATTCTTACTTTTTGCCCCATTGGAAATTGTCTATTATGCAATCTATAATCAAAAAAAGTTGAAGAATATT
Organism: Bacteroidota bacterium; assembly: GCA_013390605.1. GTDB lineage: Bacteria > Bacteroidota > Bacteroidia > Bacteroidales > Cfx3-03 > Cfx3-03. Next base: position 3,054,318 of record JACAUB010000001.1, read on the forward strand.
TTATATTTTGAGAATAATAATCATTCACTATTTCTTGCGTATTACCAAGTCCAATAATATTCCCTTGATGCAAGAGCATCGTTTTATTACATAAGTTTTTTATAGCACCCATATTATGACTAACAAAAAGTACCGTTCTGCCATCCTTAAGACTAACATCCTGCATTTTGCCTAATGCCTTTTTCTGAAACTCAGCATCACCAACAGCAAGAACTTCATCAACAACCAGTATTTCCGGTTCTAAATGCGCCGCTACTGCAAAAGCCAGACGAACATACATTCCACTGGAATAACGCTTAACAGGTGTATCTATATATCTTTCTACGCCTGCAAAGTCAACAATTTCATCAAACTTGCTTCGTATCTCAGCTTTTGTCATACCTAATATCGCTCCATTGAGAAAGATATTCTCTCTCCCCGTTAACTCAGGATGAAACCCTGTCCCTACTTCCAACAAGCTGGCAATACGACCTCGTGTTTTGATGCTTCCTGTGGTTGGAGCTGTCACCCGGCTTAAGAGCTTTAATAATGTCGACTTTCCTGCTCCATTCTTGCCAATAATGCCCAATACCTCTCCCGGCATTACTTCAAGGTTGATATCTTTTAATGCCCATACATAATCAGATTCTCCCTTTGTGTTTTGGTTATTCGTTTCTCCGATTTTAAGAAACGGATCTTCCTTCCCTTGTACTCTGGCCCACCATCGGTTTAGGTCATGACTGAGTGTGCCGGTACCTACATTGCCAAGTCGATATTGCTTTGAAAGGTTTTCTATTTTAATAATTGGATCCATAGTTGAATACTTTGTGCGATAACTTGATCTATACTGTGTCCATAAAGCTCTTCTCTACTTTATTGAAGATGATTACACCCAATAGTAGCGTTATCAACATAAAGCTAACACTATAGGCTAAATAGTACCCGTTGAAATCACCCGAACCCAGAAATGAGTATTTGAAGGTTTCTATAATGGCACTCATGGGGTTGGCCAGTATGAATAGTTTATATTTCTCCGGGATGGAACTCAGTGGATAGATTACAGGAGAGGCATACATCGCCAGTTGAATGGCAAATTGAATAAGAAACCTAAAATCACGGTACTTGGTGGTGAGAGAGGTGATAATCAATCCCAGTCCAAGTCCCAATCCGGCGGAGGTAATGATAAGGATTGGAAGTAAGAGCAAGGTTGCATTTGGGTGTAAGATTGTACCTGAAAAATAGTAGTAAAAAAAGAAGGCTAAAAACAGCACAAACTGTACGCCAAAAGAGATGAGTTTTGAGATCACAACGGAAAGGGGCATGATAATCCGGGGAAAATATACTTTCCCAAAGATTCCTGCATTGGTAATAAAAGTATCGGATGTGGTTGTGATACAGGCAGAGAAATAGTTCCATGTAACAATACCTGCCATATAAAAGAGAGATTGTGGCATTCCATCTGTACTTATTTTCGCTATTCCCCCAAAGATGACCATAAACATCAGGGTGGTTAAGATGGGTTGGATGATAAACCACAAGGGGCCTAATATCGTTTGTTTGTAGACTGAAACAAAATCTCGTCGGACTAAGAGCATGAGCAGGTCTCGATATTGCCAGATCTCTTTAAAGTTGATATGCAGTAGCTTGTCCTTGGGGTAGATCTCTAAAACCCATTTAGGTGAAGGGTTGGGCATAAATTTATAATTTTATTTCAGGATGATTACAGCGATTCCTGTTTTGTTCGAAATGACGAAAGGGATAATTAAAAAAGACGAGGGTGAAATTTAAGTGGTCTTGCTTTTTTTTGTTTCTTCTTTTCTGTAGCTGTAACCATAGCCTTTTTGTTTGGTTTTAATACCATTCATCAGAATACCAATATTAGTAATGTCGGCTTCTTCAACTAAACCTATATTGTAGACAAAGAGTTGCTTTATGGTAAATTTGTGTCTTACCAGATATAACATGGCGTTACTATATGAACTCATTATTAGTGTATTAACGCCAAGATAAAATAACCTTATAAAGCTTCGCCCTTTAAGCCACATTGCGACTTTATTCATTATATTTTATTACTTACAGCCTAGTAACTATATAATTAGAAACTTGTAAAACAAATCTACTCTAATTACATGCAATTAAACAAGATTTTTTTACATTTCATACTATCCTGTCCTTTTATAAAACTTTTTTTTATTTATAAACGGTTTCTTCCGAGGATATAATAATGGTAATCTTATTAATTTAGCGTTATTATGAAGCTTTTCTTCTTTTAAGACTGGGTATTAGCACATAATAAATGATGGATAGCAAACACCTGTTCGATCAAAGATGTTTGTTCATCATTTACTATTATAAAATCTGAAAGTATCGCTTTTTTTGAATCTGGCCATTGATTCGCTATTCGATTTATGATATCTTTTTTTGAAACTCCGTCTCGGCTAATCACACGTTCTAGTTTCAACACATCGGGAGCAGTTACAAGAATTGTTTTCTCAAACATTGTGTTTAGTCCCGATTCAAATAGAATAGCCGATTCGTGTATTACATAAGGTGTGAGAATTTGAGAACTACACCAATCTATAAAATCAGTCCTCACTCGTGGATGAATGATACCATTAAGTTTTTTTAACTTTTCAGCATCTTTAAATACAATGTCGGCTAATATTTTCCGATCAATCAATCCTTCGCTAGTAATAACTGTAGAACCAAATACGGCTACAACTTCATTGATAACATCAGAATGTTGGCTAATTGCACGCCCACGAAGATCTGCATTATAAATGGGAATCCCCATTATTTCGAATAAATGAGCAATGGTTGTTTTTCCACTTCCTATATTTCCAGTCAAGCCAACTTTAATCATGAGTTATCGAAGTACTAAATATTCAACCTTATCTGGAGTCACTTTAATATTTTTCACAAAAGAAGGAGATGCAGTTACATTGAGGTGGAGCATATTATCTTTTCCGGTCGATGAGGCAGTTACTGTAAACATCCGCGACTCTAGTTTGGTATAATCTTTCATGGGTACAATACACGACACAACAGCCTTATCTGGATAAGTAGAAATCTTTTGATTTTCAAATTGTGCATTTAGTGAAATAGGAACATCTATACTCGCCTCTGTAAATTTCTGGACAGGGATAGTGATCAAAACATGTGATGGAACGTAATACATCTTCCGATAACTTTTCCCAACCATCAGACCAACAAGTCGTGTTTCAGAAACATCAATATTTCGTAGCCGTAAGGTTGATGTACTGACTGTTTTTATTGAATCAACAACATCTTTTGTACCGAATACCATCACCAGTGTTGGATTTATTAATAAAGGTTCGAATTGAAGATATTGAGGAGCAAAAGAAAGATCAGAAAAAACCTTTACTGGTATCGATTTATGATATAGTTTACTGAGTCTCAAATTTATTTGTTCGGGATGGATAGATCGAACTTCGTTAGTGAATCCTAAAGCAGCGGAATACTTTCGAACAATGGGAATTAATGAATGGTTAAAGGAAATCTCTTCAACATGGTTTTTTGAAGATACTGTATTGGAAAGGTCGACTACAATTGGTTTCGGATTTTCAAAATAGCGTAATACAACCAACTTATAGCCTTGTGCCTTTAAAGATAGCTGAATAGCTGAATCGGATACATTAGTCACTATTCGACCAACAGGTGGTTTTATAATCGACAGAGGAATTTTAAACGAAATAGTATATTCATTTGATAACTTTATCAGTATCCATAAGGTTAACGATACGATAAAACAGACAATAAAAACAAAAAGCTGATACCGCAAACGGGCAGTCACCATCTTACGAAGGGGTTTTTCCCTATTTACGCCATCAGCTTTCACATTATAAAATTTAAGTCGTACGACTAATTACTTTGCAGGTTGAGCAATTTGATCTTCAACACTCGTAGCAACTGCACTTTTCTCAATGCGTAGACGATTTTGTCCTTCTACCTCAATAGTAAAAGTAGTTTCTTGAACTTCAACAATTTTACCATGGATACCACCAATAGTAATAATTTTATCGCCCTTTTTTATTGCTTCTCTAAACTTTTTTTGGTCTTTAGAGCGCTTTACTTGTGGACGAATAAAGAAAAGATAGAAGACAACAATAATTACGAGAAGAAAAATCAGCGAGCTCCACTGGTTTCCTTGTTGCTGACCCGCTTGTGGAGCCATCAAAAAAATACTTAATAGATTCATTATTCTTTTTATTTTAGGATTTACAAATTAATTCACATTTTGGGTCGCAGCGATCACCCTGGCTTTAAAACGTAATATAGCAGATGGCGGATTAGTATTCATGTTAACAGTGACAGATTTTTGTTGAAAGCCAACTCTATGCCAACTATCAAAACTAACTGTTACATCGCCCTGTCCTCCAGGTTTAATTGTATCTTTGGTATATTCACCTACAGTACAGCCACATGAAGAAGCTACACTTTTGATGATAAGTGGTCCTTTTCCTAAATTGGTAAATTTATAGGAGAAGGAGACCTTCTCACCTTCAACGACTTCGCCGAAGTCGTGCATATCTGACTCAAACCGAACCTGCGGAATTTCATTATTTTGAACTGAACCTGATGCAATATCGTTATTTGCCTTTCTTTGTTTACAAGAAAACACAAAAGCAATCAGACACAAAACCAAAGAAAGTTTAAACGCTGTACGCATATTAAATAAAATTTCAGATACAAATTTAGAGAATTAACCAATCAGCTTTTAAGAATTGTATCCAATTCATTCAAATTTCGAATAATTAAAACCTCCAAATCACCTAAAGAGGTGAATTTGAATTTTTTATATAAATTAAGTGCTGCCAGATTGTTTCTGTGTACTTCGAGCTTTACCTGTAATCCTTCCTTTTGGGCATACAGAAGTGAGTGATGAAGTAATTTTTTGGCCAATCCTATTCGTTGAAATGCTTTAGCTATTGCGAAATGGTGAATATATGTTCTTCTTCCATCCGTAGAGAGCCATGAAGTGCCGATAATTTTTCCTTCTTCGGATAAAAGCAGGAAAAGTTTACCGCCAAGAGACAGCGTTCGAAGTATGACGACATTATCATCTCCTCTTTCAGCCCCGCCTACACCTACCTCTACCCAAAGGTTGTTAACTTCGGAATAGTCGGACGACACATATTCTCTGATTGAAAAAGATTCCATCCTCAAAGCTATTCCATTAATCCCCTACCTGTTTTTTTGATTCTGTCATTCTCTTTTAACTCAATGATGAGTCTGTCAAGAATACCATTTACAAATACGTTACTTTTAGGAGAGCTATATAATTTTGCTAATTCGATGTATTCATTTAATGTAACCTTGACTGGAATTGATGGAAATTCCATTAATTCAGCAAGAGCCATCTTCAGCAAAAGAATATCTATAACAGCAATACGTTCTACTTCCCAGTTGTGCGCTTTCTCGTCGATTAACTTTTCTAACTCTGCATTGTTAAAAATAGTTTTTCTAAACAGACGAACCACAAACTCTTTATCACTTTCTGGATCTAAAGAATCGCCTTCTTTATAAATAGCAGGTAGTGCAGCATATTCATCCCAAGCGGCACGATATCCTTTGATGGTTTTATTCACCATAAAATTGGCAAGCTCATAATCATCAATCCAGTAAATACTTTTCTCTTCGTAAAGTTCTTGCAAGTTTTCGGTTGGAACAATTATTTCATTAAAGATAGTTGAAATAATATCTTTATCATCCTTATATCCACATTCTGAAGCGGACATATACGATTTATATGCATCCGACTCGCGTACCGTCTGATGAAATTTACGGATCATTTCATTGTGATCGACCCATGAAATTTTGTACTGATTACGATATTTAATAAAATTACGGTTAGAGCACAACTGGTTCATGAAAAAGTTATCGACAAACCGAGTGTTTGGATTCAAATCTTCTTGAGAAGGAATGTGTTTCCCTTTACTTTCTTCAATTCTAACTTTAAAGAAATCTGCGATATCAACCAAAAGCGAGAGCTGGTAAATATATAGCTCATGAATGCGATCGATGCTCTTTAAGAGTTGTCTTTCTGATTGATCAACTCGCTCACCTTCACTCTGATGAAAAGCATAAACTGCTTGTAAAACTTTTATTCTAAATTGCCTTCTGGTCAGCATATCGTATGGAAATGAACAATTAGGTTAAACAAAAAAATAAGGCCACAAAGGTAACCATTTTTATTATTCGTTTTAAATCGTTTTGAAGAATCATATTTTGAGATCAAAAAAGGAACTCTTTTTTTTAATTATAACGAGAATTTATACATACTTCAAGTTGCAAAATGATATAATATTTTTACTTTTGTCATAACAATATATCTTGACGACACTATAAATTGGGTAAAACCTTAAATAACACCACAATCAATGGAAGAGCTTGAAAACAAAGGGCGCAAGGAAGATATTTTTTCTAGAACAGTAAGAGCAGGAAAACGCACCTATTTTTTTGATGTAAAAGTGAATGGGAACGATGACCACTATATCACGATTACTGAAAGCAAAAAAAGATTTAATGAAGCAACGGGAGCCTTTGTATATGACAAGCACAAGTTATTTCTATACAAAGAAGATTTTGAGAAATTTGCAAACGGTCTTAGTGATGTAATTGAATACATCGAAACGGGCAACATACCACCAGTGAGGGAGACTTATAGCGAAACACAATCTGTAGATATTAATTTTGATGATCTCTCTTTTACGGATGATCATTAGTAATCATTAAACATATAAAACATGCCTTTTTAAAGGGAAACCGTCTATATTGACGGTTTTTCTTTTTATATTTATGAACAAATAGCTATTTTTTAACACTGAACTATTCAAGGTTAAACCTAAAATAGTACCTTTGTACAATGGGAACGAGAAAAAGTCATATTTACCCGTTTTTCAATTAACACACTAATATTCAATTAAATCATGGCAAAGGTCATCGCGATCGCTAACCAAAAAGGTGGCGTGGGTAAAACCACATCAGCAATAAATCTTTCAGCAGCACTCGCTGTATTGGAATATAAAACCCTGCTTATCGATGCCGATCCGCAGGCGAATGCCACATCAGGTGTTGGTTTTGACCCCAATAATATCAAAACCAGTATTTACGAATGTATCATTGACGATATTGATCCTCGTAATATTATTTTAAAAACCGGAACACCAAATCTTGATTTATTACCAGCTCATATAGATCTGGTTGGTGCCGAGATTGAAATGATTGGATTGCCTAACCGAGAAAAGATGATGCGCCGGGTTATCAGTAAAATAAGAGATGAATATGATTTTATTATTATTGATTGCTCACCCTCACTTGGTTTAATTACTGTTAACTCATTAACTGCAGCAGATTCTGTTATTGTGCCTGTACAATGCGAATATTTTGCACTTGAAGGATTGGGTAAACTATTAAATACAATCAAGATTGTACAATCACGTTTAAATACAGAGCTGGAAATAGAAGGTATCGTATTAACCATGTATGATGCAAGGCTACGGCTAGCCAACCAGGTAGTTGAAGAGGTAAAAACGCATTTTCAACAAATGGTTTTTGATACCATTATCAATCGAAATACAAAACTGGGTGAAGCTCCAAGCTTTGGCGAATCGATTATTATGCATGATGTTAATAGTACGGGTGCTATTAACTATCTAAATCTGGCACGTGAAATACTCCAAAAGAACAACCTAACCAAAATTAAAGAATCTGATAAAAAAATTAAAGCCTGATGATGAATGCTAATAAGAAAAAAGCGCTAGGTCGTGGCTTAAGTGCCATTCTTGAAAGTCCTGAAACAGATATAACCTCTAAGGATATTTCCGGTGAATTTGTAGCCGGGGCTATTGCGAACATCCCCATTCATTTGATTGAAACTAATCCGTTTCAACCACGTGATCAATTTGAGGAAGACCGTTTAAAAGAGCTTTCGGCATCCATCAAAGAACAAGGTATTATTCAGCCTATAACAGTTCGAAAAATAGGTTATGACAAATATCAGCTTATTTCAGGAGAACGTCGTTTACGTGCTTCCAAACTGGCCGAACTGACTGAGATACCAGCTTATATTAGAATTGCCAACGACCAACAGATGTTGGAGCTGGCCTTGGTAGAAAACATCCAACGCGAACAATTAAACTCCATTGAGGTAGCCATTAGTTTTCAACGATTACTCGATGAATGTAATTTAACCCAAGAGCAGTTAAGCGATAAGGTTGGAAAAAATAGAACGACGATCTCTAATTACATCCGTCTGCTAAAATTAGCACCGGAAGTTCAGGTAGCTATTCGTGATGCTCAAATAAGTATGGGACATGCCCGTGCATTGATTAGTATTGAAGATGCAGAAACACAACTAGCGATTACAAAAAATATTATAAAAAAGGATCTTTCGGTACGTGATGTTGAGGAAATTGTTCGCAATCTCAATAAACAAACTGAAAGGAAAGATGTTAAGCCATCTGAGCTACCCGAACCGCTAAAACAATCGCGTACTTATCTGGCATCAAAGTTCGGCACAAAAGTTGATCTTAATCGAAACGATAGAGGAAAAGGCTCTATTGTTATTGCATTTAAAAACGATAACGATTTGAACAGAATATTAACTTTGCTGGGCGAAGGCAACGACTAAAACGAATGATTAATCTTCTAAGATATTACTTTATCTCTTTAAGCGAAGCTTTGTTTCTAAAGAAAGCTTCGCTCATTATTTTGATTGGCATGCTGTTATCTCAAACCGCTTTGGGACAACAGGTAAAAAAAGCCGACAGTATTATGCTCTTAAAAAAAACAGATAGTATTGTTTTTGCAAAAAAAACAAATGATTTAAAGAAAGTTATCTCTGATTCTGCATCATTATTTCCCAAACACTCACCGAGAAAAGCCACTTTGTATTCTTTGGTTTGTCCTGGACTTGGACAGATATATAACCGCAAATACTGGAAGGTACCTCTTGTATATGCAGGGTTTGGTACGATGGGTTATTTCTTTGGAGCGAATCATGGAGAATACGTTAAGTTTAAGAACGCCTATAACTTTGTTGCTTCTGGAAATACTGCAGATAACAAAGTCCCCCCTGTAAATGATTATGTTACACGATACAGCTATAATGCTGATTTATTGAAGAACGGACGTGACTATTATCGACGTAATCTTGAATTAACCTATATTTTAACTGGTGTATGGTATGTACTCGTAGCTGTAGATGCTCAAGTAGATGCCCAATTCTTTGATTTTGATGTAAGCGATAAAATAACATTTAACGTTCAGCCTTATATTCAATCACGCACTAAACAACTCCCTGAAATAGCCGGCCTCACTTTATCACTGTCATTTTAAAAGGGATTTAGTATATTTGTCACTGATTATCAAAAAAAGAGATGTATTGAGCTTATTCAAAGATTGTCAATCTTATGCTAAATACTTTAAGTTCAATTTCATTAATCTTAAATTACCACAAAATATTTACAAATGAAGCTCGCTATTATTGGATATGGTAAAATGGGACACGAAATAGAGCAAGTAGCCCTTGAGCGTGGACATCAAATAATTGTTACTATTGATAACGAAACCGAATGGAATGAACGTCTCGGATTATTTCAGTCGGCTGATGTTGCCATCGAGTTCTCACATCCTTCAGTAGCCCTTTCAAATATCTTACGTACGTTGGAATATGGAATTCCTTTAGTATGTGGAACAACTGGGTGGAGCGAAGAGCTTAAAAAGATAAAAACAGTTTGCACTGATTTGAATGGTGCCTTCTTTCATGCATCAAATTATAGTATTGGTGTAAACCTTTTTATGGCAGTCAATCGTCATCTTGCAAAGTTGATGAATAACCATCAGGACTATGATGTGGTAATGGAGGAAATTCATCATATCTATAAAGCTGATGCACCAAGTGGTACAGCTATAACATTAGCTGATGATATTTTAAAAAGCAGTTCATTAAAAAGCAAATGGTCTATTAATCTTCCAGCAAAAAAGGATGAGCTTTATATCCAACCTATCAGACAGGGAAATATTGCTGGCATACACACTGTATGCTGGGAGTCATCTATCGATACAATTGAAATAAAACATACGGCCAAAGGACGAAGAGGATTTGCTATGGGAGCCGTTATCGCTGCTGAATGGTTGAAAGATAAAAAAGGGGTTTACACCATGACTGATTTACTAAATTTAAAATAACAAAGAGGACGCCTGATTAACAAACATTAACATCCTCAACACAATAAGAATAAAATTTTCACGTCTATAAGATTATTATCGCAAACGAATTAAACTAATCCAATGAGTCTAAACCTTATTTTGATCATTCTATTTCTATTTTTCCCCGTATTTGCTTGGAAAAATTATGAAGATGCAGGACATCCAGGCTGGAAGTCAGCAGTTCCCTTCTACAACTATATTGTTTGGCTTCAGATAATTGAGAAGCCATTATGGTGGTATATCTTTTTACTTATCCCATTTTTCAATGTCTTCATGGTCATGATAATGGTGGTTGAGATGGTAAAAACATATGGTAAAAACGGACTTGGAGAACAGGCATTAGCTGTTGTTTTCCCATGGGTAGTTTTACCCTATCTTGGTTTTTCGTCGAACGAAAAATTCTCTTTACTAAGCATTCGGCCCAAAGTAGTCAAAACGCCTGTTAGAGAATGGGTAGATGCTATCATATTTGCAGTCATTGCAGCTAGCATAATCCGTTTGTTCATTTTTGAAATGTATACCATTCCTACCTCCTCAATGGAAAAATCATTATTAGTAGGTGATTTCTTGTTGGTAAGTAAGGTCTCGTATGGCCCTAAAGTACCGAATACGCCAATATCTTTTCCTTTTGTGCATCATACACTACCTTTAACAAACACAGTAAAATCGTTTGTAGAGTGGATTAAATTACCATATTATCGTTTTCCGGGTTTCCGCAAAGTACAAAGAGGTGATGTTGTTGTATTTAATTACCCTGACGGTGATACAGTTGCATTAAAAGCACAAGAAGACAGTTACTACAGACTCTGCCGTGAATATGGATGGAAAAGAGTAAATTCTGAACCTGAACAATTTGGAGAGATTACGAGTCGCCCGGTTGATAAACGCGAGAATTATATTAAACGTTGTATAGCCCTTTATGGAGACACTTTACAGATTAAAGATCAACAGGTCTATATCAATGGAAAACCACAAACGACTCCTGAAAAAGCACAATACACTTATAGGGTAAAAACTGACGGAAGCAGGTTTAATTCAAAGTTATTACAAGAACTTGATATTACGGAAGATATTCTTCCTGATGGTCAGGAAGGTGTTTTCCTCCTTACCCTGACAAAAAAATCAGCTGATAGAATAAAAGAACTTCCTTTTGTTCAGATGGTAGAAAAAGAAGTTGATCCAAAAGGACAAACAGGCAAAGATATATTTCCATACGATTCAACCTACAGATGGAATAGAGACAATTTTGGTCCACTATGGATTCCTAAAGCCGGTGTAACTATTCCTCTAACCTTAAAGAATATTGCGCTCTACGAAAAGATCATTCATAATTATGAGCTTAATTCTCTAGAGGTAAAGAACGGAAAGATCCTCATTAATGGAAAAGAAGCGACCCAGTATACTTTCAAATTAAATTATTTCTGGATGATGGGAGACAATCGTCATAATTCTGCCGACTCTCGTTATTGGGGCTTTGTACCTGAAGACCACGTTGTTGGAAAAGCATCTTATGTTTGGTTATCGCTTGATAAAAACAAATCTTTCCTTGATGGTAAAATTAGATGGAGCAGAATGTTTAGAAGCGTAAAATAGTTTATATATTTGATGTATCACTTTTAAAACCTTTAAAGAAAATGAAAAAACTAATGTCAACTTTCACCGTGCTATTAACAGCAATGGTGATTTCCTTACCTGTTGCTAAAGCACAGAAAGCTGCTTTTACTGGGACTGTTACTTATGATGTAACAGTTGAAGGTGATATTCCAGAACAAGCTAAAGCGATGATGCCAACTGAAATGAAATCAAAGTTTTCAAATGACAAACAGTCAATGGTGATGAACTTTGGAATGATGGAACAAAAAACCGTCTATGATGTTACAAAGCAAGAAGCTAATGTCTTAATGAATGTAATGGGACAAAAACTCCTTATCAAAAACAATGCTACTCAGATTGAAGAAGCCAGAAAGAAAGAAGGAGAATCGCTAGGTGTTAAAGTAACTACCGAAACTGCCACGATTGCAGGATTTACATGCAAGAAAGCAATCGTTTCTAAAAAGGGAAAAGACGGTACAACCATCAATATAGATGTATTTTATACTGATGATCTTGATGTTTCAAGATTTAAATTCTCCAATACTTTTCCTGAAATAACCGGACTTCCATTAGAGTTCACAATGAAAAATGGTCCTATGTCTTTCAAATTGAAAGCTCGTTCGGTTAAGAAAGAAACTATTCCTGCAACTGAATTCACTATTCCAACCGACTACAAACAGGTTACCATGGAAGAACTCCAGGGAATGTTTGGCGGTGGCGGTGGCGAACAATAAAGCCTGAACCTATTTATTAACAACCTCCCCAACCCGGAGGTTGTTTTGTTTTATATAAAGTGTTAATATCTTTAGTTCGATTGCACTAATATGTTCGTGGCCGAAACGTTACAAAAGTTGTTAACTTTGCAAGGCGAAATATATACAGCGAATGATAAAAGGAAAAAACAATACAACCCAACAGAAAAATACATTAAAAAGTGAACTTGCACAACCTAAGCCGACTGCTAAAAAAGCAAAAAGCAAAAGCTCATCAAGTTCATCTTTTAAATTTTCTTTTCTAAAGAATGAAAAATTCAAGCAAATTGCAGGTCTTTTTTTTATTCTTTTAGGGGCTTATATTGCTCTTGCTATCGTTAGCTATTTGATTAACTATTTCACATATGCCACTGACGATGCTTTTACCAGTCAGATTACCATTCAGAAAATATTCGTTGAGTATCCTGAAGAAATCCATAACTGGATGGGACGTGTGGGTGCTTTCTTAAGCGATTTGATGGTTAAACAATGGTTTGGTATATCTTCTATCCTCTTTAGTGTAGTGATCTTGTCAATTGGCTTCAGACTTTTAAAAATAAAAATACTCCCCCTTTCTTCTACTTTCTGGTATTCTGTATTCGGTCTTCTATGGACTTCAATCACATTTGGATTTGTTTTTCAGACTTTCTCCGAGTTGCTTATTCTGGGCGGGACTATTGGATACCAAACAACATTATGGCTACAAGGTGTATTTGGCAAACCAGGCCTGGGGATATTGCTCTTCTTTGCGTTAATGAGCTTTCTGGTTTTAGCGTATAATATTAGTTTAAAACTCGGAAAAAATCGAAAAGAACGTAATACGATCATGGTTGATGAAGAAACCGGTGAAATATTAAATCCAAACATCAACAAGAAAACCGGAGAGAAAAATCTTCGCGAAGATCGATACAATACTGCCGAATATTCTGTAAACGATGCACTAGCTAATGAGGACGATGAGGACGAAAATATTCCGGATGAAGAGTATCAACCACCAGTTTTAAAACGAAACGTCACCCAAAGAAATCCAGAGGTAGAAATCGCTGTCAATAAAATTCCTTTTATGCCTGCCGAACCTCAGCGACCTGATTACGCACAAAAAGACAGGAAGATAGAACTGACTATCGAAAATCCGGCAGTGGATACATCGCCACAAGAACGTAAAGGACTCGACACCATAAAAGACCATTATACTGTTGACGAACCTTTCGACCCGACCTTGGATCTTGTTGATTATCGTTTCCCATCCATCGATTTAATGAATGACTATGGCGGACGAAGTCAGGTTCAACGTGAAGAGATTGAAGCAAATAGTGGTCGCATTGTTGATACACTCAGAAACTATGCGATTGAGATTGATAAAATAAAAGCCACTGTTGGTCCTGCAGTTACACTTTATGAAATCATCCCTGCTCCGGGAGTTCGTATTTCGAAGATAAAAAATCTTGAGGATGATATTGCTCTTAGCTTGTCTGCGTTAGGTATTCGAATTATTGCACCTATTCCAGGCAAAGGAACGATTGGTATTGAGGTACCAAATCAAAAACCTGATATCGTATCAATGAAGTCAATTATCGGATCTGAAGCTTATCAGAATTCAAATTATGAACTTCCTTTTGGAATGGGAAAAAATATTGCCAATGAAGCATTTATTGCCGACCTGGCCAAAATGCCCCATATCCTTATGGCAGGAGCAACAGGTCAAGGGAAATCAGTAGGGTTAAATGCCATCATCACCTCTTTGCTATACAAAAAGCATCCTTCCGAACTCAAGTTTGTGATGATAGACCCTAAAAAGGTTGAGTTAACCCTCTTTTCTAAAATTGAACGTCACTTCCTTGCCAAACTACCAGATTGCGAAGAGGCCATTATTACAGATACTCGTGTTGTTGTTCGAACACTCAACTCGCTCTGTATCGAGATGGATAATCGATATGATTTAATGAAAGATGCACAGGTACGGAATATTAAAGAGTATAATGAAAAGTATAAAGGCCGGAAATTAAACCCTTTACATGGCCACCGTTTTCTCCCTTATATCGTGGTAGTGATCGACGAGTTTGCCGATTTGATTATGACAGCCGGAAAAGAGGTAGAACTCCCCCTTACCCGTCTGGCTCAATTAGCTCGTGCCATCGGTATTCACCTTATCATTGCAACACAACGCCCCTCTGTCAATATTATTACCGGATCCATAAAAGCCAATTTCCCTGCCCGTATTGCCTTCAGGGTTATCTCAAAGATCGACTCTCGCACCATTCTGGATTCATCAGGAGCAGATCAGCTTATCGGACGAGGTGACATGCTTCTTTCAACCGGAAGCGATCTGATACGTTTACAATGTGCATTTATCGATCTCCCTGAAATTGACAGAATCACATCCTTTATTGGTGAACAGCGTGCCCCTAAAGAGTTCCTGCTACCTGAATTTGCAGACGAAAACAGCGAGCCTATTTCAGATCTCGACCCCAATGATCGTGATGATCTGTTTGAAGAGGCTGCTAAAATAATTGTTCAAACACAACAAGGCTCAACCTCTTTATTACAGCGAAAATTGAAGTTAGGTTATAACCGTGCCGGACGCATTATTGATCAACTTGAAGCTGCCGGCATTGTAGGCCCGTTTGAAGGCTCTAAGGCCCGAGAGGTAAAAGTTGCAGGAGAAATGGCTTTGGAACAATTTTTGATGGACCTCTATTCGAGAGAAGGAAAGCGACAGGACAATAATTTCTGAACATAAAAACAATCTATAATGAGCATGAAACTATTCAGAACACTTGCAGTAACATTATTTGTCACTGTATTTGCCTTATCACCAGTAAAGCTAAAGGCACAATCAGCAGAGAAAAAGGCAATTGCTCTTTTGGAAGAGGTAACTGCTAAGATGAAATCGTACAAAACAATGAAACTCGATTTCACTTATAGCATGCTAAACAAAGGACAAAAAATTAAAGAAGCATTCAAAGGATCATTGGCTGCCAAAGGTGACAAGTACAAACTTAACATTAGTGATCAACAGATTTTTTGTGATGGCAAAACGGCATGGACTTATATGAAAGATGCTAATGAAGTTAACATTAATGACGTAACTGGTGATGAAGATTCTTTTACGCCAACTAAATTTATGACTTCGTATGGT
This sequence comes from Bacteroidota bacterium, assembly GCA_013390605.1. GTDB lineage: Bacteria > Bacteroidota > Bacteroidia > Bacteroidales > Cfx3-03 > Cfx3-03. The sequence continues at coordinate 3,070,014 of JACAUB010000001.1, forward strand.
AGCAACTATAAATCTAAACTTATCGAAGATAAAGGGAATCTACAAGTTATAGAAATGGTACCAACCAAAGGCCGTCGTAAATTAGCAAAAGTAAGGCTAACACTTGATAAGGCAGCAAAACAAGTTAAGAACATGCAGGTTTTTGATAAAAATGGTGGAGTATTTACCTATAACATTGAACATTTTGTAACAGATCAACCAATGTCAGATACTGAGTTTACCTTTAAAGCAAGCAACTATCCTAAAGTAGAAGTTGTTGATATGCGCTAAGTTGTCTTTCGAAAATATTTTCCTAAAAAAAGAACGGTTGTCTTTTCATTATAAAAGACAACCGTTCTTTTTTTTATGGTAATTCAGTTAGACCAGATTAACATTCTTCATTAGCCAATTTCCCTGTGCAGTCTGCATCAGTTTCGCTACGCATCATTTTAACCCCTTTGGATAAACCTCCATAAAGCTTGCACTATTCAATCATAAGAATGTATTTATAGAACCCCGTTGGATGAATTAATTTGGAATATTATCAAGACTAATCGATTAGGATTTCAGAATCGTAGAAACCAAATATGTCAACTATCTGATAATCTATCCATCGAAATTTAATTCATCCAACGGGTTAATAGAATATTCGTTGATCAGATAAACATTGGTCAAGTGCTCTAAATGACATAAGAATGCTTAAAATTCAATCTACTTGTGAGAATTCGAAATGAAACCTTCTAAATCAATGTAGATTCTAATTTAGTTAAGTTTGATAAAGTTATAGATAATCTTTCCATTCTGCTCTTCAGGTCCATCCGGATTAGCAGAAAATAACGCCTGCCTCGCTGCAGATTCAGCCTGTCTGATTAATCCGGAGTCGGTCACTGTAGTTCCCTTCGCCCCGGCACTTACTCTGGTTACTCGTCCTTCACGGTTTACCCAGATTGAAACAACGACCCTACCTTGTTCTACAGAGTTATAAGAAGGCTTGGGAAGACTTCGCGAAGTTCGTCCTGATAAGTCATAAGATATTCCGGAATTAACACCTGAACCGACACCTCCCCCTGTCCCATTACCTTGCCCACCATTTCCACTACCGGGAACACCTTTGTATAATTTTGCACCAGCAGTTCCTCCTGCTACACCTTGATCACCCGGTCGACCAGTGATACCTTCACTTCCACCATTCCTGACAGGCTTTTTATATAAAGCATTTGGATTTATCACGTCAACCGGTTTCGTGACAATAGGTTTAGAAATAGCTTTCTCTACAGCCCGTATCTTCGTTTGTTCACCTCTCTCATCAGCAAGGATATCTTCTCCAACAAATTTTGTTGCTTTGACTTTTGGTTGTGGAGTAGAAACAACTACTTGTTTTATTGTTTTCGCTACAACTACCTTCGGTTGATCAGGCTGAACATTCCCCATCCCCTCTTCCGAATTGCCAAGATTCACCTCTATTTCCATTCCTCCCGATAGGTTTTCAGGAAATGGGGGAATAGGCGTACGCAGAAAAGTATACTTCATAATTAAAAACAGAGCAACACTAAACAAGATAGTTCCAACAATGCCGGCTATCCTGTTTCGAACTTCCTGCTGATTACTATTTATTGCTTGCTGTGCCATTTGGAGTTTTAGTTGCCAAAATCATTTTGACCTTTAACTTATTACCTATTTGCAAAACATTCACCAGGTCCTGAACGGTTAAACTATTATCGCAACGAAGAATAATAGTAGCATCGGGACTCTTACTGATGTTTTGTTGGATTACCGATTCCAATTCAGTTTGTTGAACAGGTTTATTATCGATAAAATATTGAAGATCTTTTGTGATAGACAATACTATTTCCTTATGATGAATAGCCTGATTATTTTTTGAATTGGGTAAGGTAAGTTTGATGACATTGGGGTTTAACAATGTAGAGATGATTAAAAAAAACAACATTAGAAAAAACATGATGTCGTTCATTGCTGAAGTACTTACCTCTGCCGAAAATTTATTTTGTTTTCTAAAGTTCATTTTACGGGTTCCTGTAGTAAATCAATAAACTCCATTGTATCTTGTTCCATCTTTTGCACAACTCTGTTTATCATAATGTTTAACCAGTGATAACAGACAAAAGCAAACATCCCGATTAAAAGACCCGCAGCACTAGAGACCATCTTTACATAAAGGCCTGATGAAACACTTGTAATGCTAACATCACCGGCCAAAGAGATATCATGAAAAATACGAATAACACCAATAATTGTGCCTACAAAACCAAACATGGGTGCTATCCCTGCAATGATAGACAAAATAGCCATATTCTTTTCAAGCTTATAGACTTCAAATTTTCCAACAATTTCAATAGAATCTTCAATCTCCTTAATAGGTTTACCTAATCGTTTTATTCCTTTCTCAACAAGTCGTGCCGTAGGAGCAGTAGAGCGTCTACACTGTTCAACAGCTGCATCAATTCTACCCGAATAAATAGAATCGCGAATATTATTCAGAAAATTAGATTCAACTTTTGAGGCCTTACGGATAAGCAGATAACGCTCTATAAAAACGAAAACAGCTATAATCAGCAAAAGGGCTAAGGGCCACATCAAAGGGCCACCTTTTAACACTAAATCTAACACAGAAATTGCCGACTCTGTAGGTTGTTGAGGTGCTACAGGTAAAGTTTGTGTAACCTGTTTAACAGTGTCGGTAGCCGTAGCAGGGTTATTCATTACTTGAAGCAATATTGCATATAACATCTGAAGTAGTTTTTCGTAAAGTTAAAGATTTAGATTGTGATTTATGCAAAGATTGCACCAAAACAGGTCATTTCGAAACAAGAAGTATGGTTTCATAATTAACTACTAAATATTCACTAATGCTTCATCAATTTTCAGCACAATCTTTCCGGCAGTTTTATTTTCTTCAATCAACTGATGTGCCTGGCCTACCTCACTAAATGGAAGCATCTTATCGATAACCGGACGTAGTGCCCCATCAGCAAAAGGTTTCTTTGAAAAGGCCCAGAAATCATTGGTTAATTTTATCTGATAGTCAATAGATCGTGCCCGTAATGTTGATCCCATTACAGATACCCGCTTTGAAAGAATACTTAATAAATTAAACTCTTCAACTTTAAACCCACCCATTGCTGCTAATAAAACAAGCCGGCCATCTGCACGAAGAATTTCTAAATTCTTTTTAAAATATGGTGCACCAATAAAATCAATGATGACATCAACACCCTTATCGTTGGTTATATTTTTTAATTCTACTACAAAATCTTTGACCTTATAATCAATTGCAGCTCTAGCACCAAGTTGATTGCAGAGATTATGTTTCTCTTTAGATGCCGTTACGATAGGTACTGCATCCAGAGCCAGCGCAAGTTGAATAGCTGCAGTACCAACGCCACTTGCTCCTGCATGTATTAATACTGTTTCACGAGCTTGCATATGAGCAAGCCAAACCAGCGACTGAAAAGCAGTCAGGAAAGCTTCAGGAATAGCGGCTGCTTGTCCAAGATGAATATTAAAAGGAACAGGTATTGCCATATCTTCATGCATTACAACATATTCAGCATAGCCCCCACCAGATAGAAGCCCCATCACTTTATCGCCAGCTTTCCATTTTGTACATCCTTTTCCAATTGATTCAACAATACCTGAAACTTCCAGGCCCAGAATAGAACTAGCACCTGCGGGTGGTGGATATTTCCCTCGACGTTGTAAAATATCGGCCCTGTTAACTCCTGCTGCTGCAACCTTTATCCGTATATGTTTTTCGCCAGGAGCAGGAACAGGCAAATCAGCTAATTTCAATACATCAGCCTCTCCGGGGAAATCAAAAACTACTGCTTTCATTAATTTATCAACCATTTTACAAAAATTAATAACCTTTTATTACAAGCGTAAAGAAAAGGAGTATTTAAAAACATTTAATACAAAGATAGTTAAAGACAGGCTCTTTAATTCCTTTCAGTGTATAAAGATAAAGGTGTATTAGATAAATCCATAATTTTGTAGAAAAATTTGAAAAGATTCATTTCAGGTTCCACCAGTCAAAGTAAAACAATCTATAAACATACTTTGTTCCCTGATTAATCTTTATCAATTACAAAACACCTATACGAAAAAAGAGTCGTATACATTTCAGAAAGAGCATTGCGAAATAGCTTAAAAAAATAAATTCAACTAAAAAAGGATGAAGGTAATATTATTAATAACCGGAGGAGCTATCGGAACCTTATTACGATATACCATGGTTGAGGTAGGTTCGCGCTGGACTTCAGGGAGTTTACCTATCGGAACCTTGATGGTTAATTTATTAGGTAGCTTTCTGATCGGCTTCTCATGGGGACTGCTTGGAAAAGAGAACATTCGTCCAGAAATCAAAGCCTTTCTATTTATAGGTGTGTTTGGCGGATTTACCACCTTCTCTTCTTTTGCACTAGAGAATTTCCATCTGATCAGAAACGGAGATATCCGAACAGCCTTGAGTTATCTGGCCATCAGCAATATAGTTGGCATTATACTTGTTTTTCTGGGTTATATCTTATCACAGTCTTTGTTAAACTTCTTGCGTAAATAATTTCCCAGGTGCATACCATTGAACCTTTTTATAATTGGCGACATTTATATATTGCCTCAGAAGACGAACAATCGCCTTTTCACGAAAGAATTTACAGCGAATTTGAGTTCACGAATCAAATCTACAACTATCTTATTCATCCTCAATGGGATTATTTTGGATCAGACACGCTCTATCTAAAGATTCTATTTGTAGGCTATGATGAACATTTCTGTATTATCGAATTAATCGGAGAGTGGAACGATCTGCTTTATAACGATATCATGTTTCTAAAACGTAATGTGATAGAGTATTTACAAGGCTCTGGCATTAATAAATTTATCTTTATAGGCGAAAATGTATTGGTGTTTCATCCCGATGATGATTCATACTATGAGGAGTGGTTTGATGAAATTGAAGATGGATGGATCGTATTTGTAAATTTCAGGGAACATGTAATTCACGATTTCACACAAGCCCGCCTTGATTATTATATTGTATTAGGCGGACAACTAAACAGTATTCCATGGAGAAAATTTTCTCCCGTACAACTCTTCAACTTAGTGAGCACCCATATCAGAAAGCAATTACCATTATAACTTTACCAGAATAGCACATTTTGAATGAAAAAGCATTACAATATCACCGTTAGAGGAAGGGTTCAGGGCGTAGGCTTCAGACATAATGCAAAACGACAAGCCGACATGTTGGGATTGAGTGGTTTTGCACGAAATATGGCCGACGGAAGTGTTTATATTGAAACAGAGGGAAGTATTGAGAGTTTAGATGAATTTGTTCTGTGGTGCCATAAGGGGCCGGGATGGTCGCAAGTGATTGATGTAAAGGTGAGTGTCAGTAATGTAGAAGGACTTGTTGGATTTAAGGCTTATTAGGTCCTCTTCACAGCACGGGTAATCTCTCGCTTTCCGGGAGGACCCGGCAGGTTTTCTACTATAAAACCGGCCGCCTTCAATGCGCGCTTCACGACACCCTTTGCACAATAGGTAACCAGTATCCCATTATAATCCAATAACCGATAGCACTTTTCAAATACTTCAGCTGTCCACAATTCAGCTTGTGCCTCGGGTGAAAAGGCATCAAAATAGATAACATCAAAACTATTTTCGGGTAAAGAAACCTCCATTATTCCTTCTAATCGTTTTTCAAATAAAAAATGATCCTCAAATTTCAAAGATTTAGACCAAGCAGATTGATGCAGAAAACTGAACAACTGGTTAAACCATGCCGTATTCATCTTTTCGCTGGCTTTTATTAAATAATCGTTGGAAAAAATAATATCTTCAACTTCACTATTCCTAATTTCATCCACTTTTCTATTCAGTATATATCCTGAATAGTTTAATGATTGCTGCAATTGTAGTGAAACAGGAAATGGCTCAAGACCTATATACGAAACATCCATATTTCGAAACGTTGCCTCAGTAGCAGTGAGAAATGCATTTAACCCGGTTCCAAAGCCAACCTCCAGGATATGAAGGTTTTTCTTTTGATGAGCCAGCATGCCCAATTGAATAAAAATATGATTACTCTCCGTATAGGCACCATGAATGCTATGATAGCATTCACCACTTACCGTTGAAAAGAGCGTATGCGAACCATCTTCACATAAACGAAGTTCCATTTCCATGTTGCAAAAGTACAAACTCATCCGGATGAAATGGTTAAAATTTCTTAAAAGAGTGATTATTCACGACCTTGGAAAGCCTAACAATTTGAAAATTGAATCCTATTTTGTGCTACATTTGCTCCGAATTAAACCGCAAATATGAAAAATACTGTTTTGTTTACATCATTGATGGTTGTTGCAATAGGCATTAGCAGCACAGCCATGGCTCAAAAAAAGAAAAAAATTGAAGAGGTTCAGCCCGCTCCTCAACCTGTTGTTGTTGTTGCACCAGCGCCTATGTTTCAGAATCGCGTGGATACCATCAGCTATATATTGGGTGCCGACATTGCAAAGAGTTTCATGAAAAATGAAATGAAAGTGAACAGTGAAAAAATGTTCAAGGGGTTCAATGATGCAATGAATAAAAAAGATACCATCTTTACTGAAAAACAAGTTGCTGATATCATGAAATCTTTTCAGGAAGAGATGATGAAGGTTATGCAAGCTAAGAAAGAGGTTGAAGCAGCCAAAGAAAAAGAGTTGGCGGAAGTTGCAAAAGCAGCTGGTAAGACTTTTCTAGCTGCCAATAAATCAAAAGAAGGTGTTATTGAATTACCAAGTGGACTACAGTACAAAATGTTAAAAGAAGGTACTGGTGCTTTTCCAAAAGCAACAGATACCGTAACAGTACACTACAAAGGAATGTTAATGGATGGTACTGTTTTTGATTCTTCTATCGATCGTGGCCAACCAATCAGTTTCCCCTTGGATCAGGTAATTAAAGGATGGACCGAAGGTGTACAGAAATGTAAAATAGGTGGAAAAATAAACCTATTTATCCCTAGTGATTTAGCTTATGGAGATAGAGCAACCGGACCTATTCCTGCCGGATCATTATTGATTTTCGAAGTCGAATTAATTAAAGCTGCATCAGTAGCTGCCGAACCAGCTGCTGCCAAAACGGCAAAGACGGTTGCTCCTAAAACAGCTAAGGTTGCCGCTGCTAAAACAGCCAAAACAGTTGCTGCCAAAACAGCTAAACCCGTAGCTAAAAAATAACTTATTCCTTTCTTAATCAAAATCCGGTAATACTTCACTGAATTATTACCGGATTTTTTTATGATCAAAAGAAGAAGGCAGAGGTATTGTTTTGCTATTTCTACCAAAAAGATGTCAATTCAACATAAAAAAAGAATTGCTAATTTGCTAAAAAAACAACCAAGTAGATTTAGTCCTCTGATCAAAATATGAGTACCCGTGAATTCAATTCCAATCTACCATCTCTCGATTTCAGTCTGAAGGGAATGATATCATGCTAATATGATTTCTGTAAAATAAAAAATCTATACTTCTTTTATTCTATTCTGATTCTAGACAATACCTAATAGAGCATTTGGATAAAATTAGGGTTAGATTAGAATATGATTAGGGTCAGATTAGGATAACACTATCAGTATAGATTAATTATCAGCTAATTATATATTTATTAAATACCACCATTTGAATACTAGTATTTAACTGGCAATAAACACATTAAACTCATTTTAAATTAACTTTCACAAAGTTAAATCAATATAATATCATTTAAACGATTATTCTAAAAAATAAAGCACTGATTGGATGATAGCGTAATGGATGGGAAAGAGTCTTTGAAAAATGCTACTATATAGACTGTAACTTTTTACATTTTGCACAGAAGAATAATTTAATCACAATAAAACATTATTAAACTAAACTCGTTTTAAAAACGTAGAATAAACACTTTTCAATATTCATATGATATTATTTTTCAGTATTTTAACTCAAATATCAAATCACACCTTCAATAAAAATGTCAATAAATATATTTTTATTAACAATAATTTAACATTTAGATGAAATTTCAAATTAAACTTCATTGATAGCTACCAATCTAATTTCCAATTATCATATTGTTTTATAAAAAGAACCATAATAACAAATAAATAAGCAGCTTAAAGATAAAGAACAGTATTAATTTAGCGTTTTTTTTCTAGTCCCCTCTTAAAATGCAAACCCTTACAAAACAAATATAAAACGTGAAAAAAAGTCTATTCAGTCTGGCGTTATTCTTTCTTATCGCCGCCACACTACCTACACTCGCACAAACCCGATTTACCTCAATTACAGTTAAAGGAACAGTGGTAGATAGCACAACCAATCTACCGTTACAATTTGCAACCGTTGCCCTTTTAAGCCCAAAAGACTCTTCTGTTGTCACTGGAGGAATTACAACCACAGCCGGAACTTTTGAATTTGCAGGTACCCGGCCAGGAACTTATAAACTAAGGATCAACTTCCTGGGATACAAAACCATAAAGCAAGTAGTAAAAATTAATAATTCATCAAGAGTACAAACTTTTGGTCCTTTCCAACTGCCAAGTAATAGTACAACCTTAAAAGAGGTTACAATTATCGGACAGAAAGCACCAGTTGTTGTAAAAACAGATACGGTTGAGTTTTCGGCAGTAAATTTCAAAACTGAGAAGAACGATGTTGTTGAAGAGATGATAAAAAAGCTGCCAGGTGTAGATGTTGATAAGGATGGGAATATTCAGGCACATGGAAAAGATGTGACAAAGATTCTGGTAGATGGAAAACCATTCTTTGGAAATGACCCGAAGCTTGCAACGCAGAATCTTCCAGCCGAAATGATTGATAAAGTTCAAGTCATTGATCAAAAATCTGACCAGGCTCAATTCACAAAAATAGATGATGGACAATCAGAAAAGGTAATTAACATTATAACCAAAATGGGTTATAAGCATGGTAATTTTGGTAAACTATCATTGGGTGGCGGAAAATCATTAGGTTTTGGAGCAGATGATCGTTTTGATGAAAGTGGTATGTTTAACTCATTTAAAGACGACCGCCAATTATCGATTATCGGTATGTCTAACAACGTCAATATTACCCGTTTTACCGCAGATATGGGTGCGAGTGTTGGCGGAAATCGTGGCGGCGGTGGTGGAATGCGTGGCGGTGGCGGTGGCGGAAGCAACTTCGGATTTGGAGGAAACGGAATCAATACCACAAACGCACTCGGAGTTAACTTCAAAGATAAAATTGGCAAATTAGACTTTGCGAGTAGTTACTTTTTCAATAGTAGAGACAATAATAATAATCAATACAGTCATAAAGAAACATTATTGGCAGATAGTAGCTTTTTAACGAACACAACAACCCTTAGCCATTCTACAAATGCGAATCATCGTTTTAATGCGCAGATGGACTATATGGTCGACTCTTCGTTCTCAATCCGTTTTACACCAAATGTAAGTTTTGGTAATACAAGTTCGGATGTATCAAAAGATATTCGTTCTTTTGGCAAAATCGGAGGATTTGATATTAACGATGGAACAAGTAATGTTTCAAGTGATGCAACCAATATGAACGCATCTGGTAATTTACTCTTCAGAAAGCAGTTTAAGAAACCACGCCGTACACTTTCATTAAATCTCTCAGGAAACTATAGCACAAATGATGCGAATAGCTATAATACATCAAGCACTAAATATTTTTCAACAGTTAATTCAACCAATCGACTGGACTCTACCATTCTCATCAATCAATATAACAAAACAACGTCATCAGGGAATGGTTATGGAATGCGATTATCATATACAGAACCTTTAAATCAATATTCTAGTTTTGAGTTGAATTACTCGTACAACCTAAACAAAAGCAATTCTGACAAAAAGACTTTCGATTTCGACGCAGCAACGCAAAACTGGGATGTACTAAATAATAGATATACCAATCATTACGAAAGTACATTTACTGATCAACGGGTAGGTTTAAGCATCCAAACCAGAAAGAACAAATTTGATTATACTTTCGGTTTAGGACTTGAACCAACAAGTATTAAAGGTCAAATGCTATTAAAAGATACGATGCGTTATACAAAATTGGATGTAATGAATTTCTCACCAATGGCTAGTTTCAATTACACATTTGATAAGAATACCCGTTTCAGTATGCAATATCGTGGGCAAGCGAACCAACCTGATATCTCACAATTACAACCGATTGAAGATAATTCAAATCCTTTGTTGATCACGAAAGGTAATCCAAATTTAAAGCCCGAGTTTTCGAATAGTATCAACATGAATTTCAACAGTATGAACTTCAAAAACTATGCGAACTACTTTATGAATGCCCAGATTGGTAACACGATGAATAGAATAACCACGATGAATACGTATGGGAAAGGTGGTGTTCAAACTTCGACACCGGTAAACGTAAATGGTGGATTCACGAGTTTTGTAATGTTGGGAATGGGTCGTCCTTTTAGCCAAAACAAATATGTGATCAATACTTTTGGAATGTTTAGGTATAACCAAGACATCAGTTTTGCCAGCAATGCAGGTGGTGCATCTGGTGGAAGCCTTTTACCTCCAAAAAACACAACAACAGCTGTGACAGGAATGTATAATGCAATGTTTACAATAAACTGGAAGAAGTTTACACTTATCACTTCTGGACGTGTAACCTATAATAATGCACAATATACCATCCAAACTATTCCTAATACTGAATATACCAATTATTCGGGCACAATGGATGCTCGTGTTACTTTGCCAGGCAGTATTCGATTGGCCAGTGATATTTCGTACACCACCAATAATGGATTATCGACCGGGTTTAATCAGAACACTACTCTATGGAACGGTAACATCGTAAAAGATTTCTTTAAAGATAAACGTGCACAAATTAAAATACAGGTTTACGATATATTAGGACAGAACAAAAGTATCCGACGCAATACAACCCAAAACTATATTGAAGACGTACAATCTAAAGTTCTTACCCGTTATCTCATGGTAAGTTTTATTTACAATTTCAACAAATTTATGGCCAACCAGCGTCAGCCAGTTGATGATATGAGAAACGGGCCTCCTATGAGAGGAATGTTTCATAGAGATTAATCATTTTGTTAATTGTTGATTAAATACAAAAATCCCTTCACGCTTGTGAAGGGATTTTTGTATTTTTGGGATATGGATGAAATGATACAACCAACCGGTAATAATACTTCGGAATACGCTGATAATAAGAAGAAATTCGGAAGAAGACAACCCTCGTCATCAAGCTTACCTGACATAGGAAAAATACCTCCTCAGGCTATAGACCTTGAGGAGGCGGTGCTTGGTGCATTAATGCTGGAGAAAGATGCTTTGACTGAAGTGATAGATGTTTTACGACCCGAAGCATTTTATAAGGAGGCTCATCAACGAATTTTCAAAGCGATTACAAGCCTTTTCAGAAAATCAGAGCCTGTTGATATTTTAACAGTTACCAATGAACTTAAAACAAGCGGAGAACTTGAATTGGTAGGCGGGCCATGGGTTATTACCAAGTTAACCAACCGAATTGCATCGGCAGCCAATGTTGAGTATCATGCACGTATCATTGTTGAGAAATATATTCAACGCGAACTAATCCGTATTTCAACTGAAATTATTAAAGATGCTTATGAAGACACTTCTGATGCCTTCGACCTATTAGATAAAGCCGAACGCGGTCTTTTCTCTGTAAGTGAAACAAATCTTCGACGCAGTTATCTGGACATGCCTACACTTGTTCAGGAAGCAGTTAAAATGGTACAACAGTCCAGTAAAAAAGATGGAAGCTTTACAGGAGTTCCATCAGGCTTTACTGAACTCGATAGGGTTACATCAGGTTGGCAGCCATCTGACTTGATTATTGTAGCAGCTCGCCCAGGTATGGGTAAAACCGCATTTACATTAACGACCGCCAGAAATGCATGTGTTGACTATGGAAAGGCTGTTGCATTCTTCTCATTAGAAATGTCGGCAGTTCAGTTAGTAACCCGTCTTATCTCAGGAGAATCTGAAATACCTGCAGAAAAGCTGAGACGTGGAAATCTGGAGAGCTATGAATGGCAACAACTTTACTCCAAAATGAAGAGTTTGGAAGATGCCAAGATTTATATTGATGATACCCCTTCGCTTTCAGTTTTCGAGTTACGCGCTAAATGTCGCAGATTAAAGCAACAATTCAATATCGACATGGTGATGATTGATTACCTTCAACTCATGTCGTCAGGCACAGATATGAAAGGTAATCGTGTGGAAGAAATCAGTATGATATCGCGCTCACTAAAGAGTTTAGCCAAAGAGTTAAGTATTCCGGTTATTGCGCTTTCGCAGTTAAGTAGAGCTGTTGAACAACGTGGAGGAAATAAAAAGCCTGTACTATCGGATCTTCGTGAGTCGGGAGCTATTGAGCAAGATGCCGATATGGTAATCTTTATCTACCGTCCGGAATATTATAAGCTTGACGAAGATGAATCTGGTAATTCAACTGCTGGGATGGCTGAAATATCTATTGCAAAACACCGTAATGGTAGCTTGGCGGATATTCCCCTTCGCTTTATTGGAAAGTATGCTAAATTTACCGATCCCGAAGACACTACTTTTGGTGGAATAGAGGGTGCTCCTGATATGTCTATTCCAGCTAATCAAAATTTTGATATATCACAAGGAATGGGAGGTTTTGGAAATCAAACAATCCCCAACACCATCACCATGCCTAGCAAAATGAATGACGATGCATACGACACGCCGTTCTAAAAATTTATTTATGCCGTCCTTTTAAAACATTAACAACTTCGTCGAGCCCCTTGTTTTTTGCTTCAAGCAATACCATCAAGTGAAAAACAAGGTCGGCTGCTTCGTTTAAAAACAGATCATCGTTATCATCTTTTGATTCTATCACAACTTCTACGGCCTCTTCGCCAACCTTTTGTGCTATTTTATTGATACCTTTCGAAAACAGTTTAGCAACGTAAGATGTATCAGGAGATTGCGTTCTTCTCTGTTTAATAACAGCTTCAAGCTTCTTCAAAAAAACAAGTGATGAGATATCCTCTTTGTGATCTCCATTACAGCATTCTGTTTCTTTTTCAGCTTTATTACACTCCTTTTTAGGCTCATCCCAACAGGTATAGCTTCCGGTGTGACAGGTAGGACCATCAGGATTTGCCTTTAGCAATATAGCATCGCCATCACAATCAGTAGCATAACTTACAAAATGAAGATAATTTCCGCTGGTTTCACCCTTAGTCCATAGCTCTTGCCGCGAACGGCTGTAAAATGTAATCAAGCCACTTTCAAGGGTTTTATTAAAAGACTCAGCATTCATGTAGCCCAACATAAGCACCTGACCGGTATTGATATCTTGTATGATCGCCGGAGCAAGTCCGGTTACTTTATCGTATTTTATTTCTTTCATTGATAGATAATTTTTAAATAGCACTTAAAATCCTAATACAAATTGTTAATCAATATATTACAGTATTCTAACAGGGATCTTTTGATTATAGATATACTGTTTTAAATCAGGGATCGCAAGTTCACCAAAGTGAAATATCCCGGCAGCTAAGGCTGCATCAGCTTTACCAATCTTAAAAACATCAACAAAGTGTTCTTTTGTTCCAGCTCCACCCGAAGCGATCAAGGGAACATGAAATCGTTGCGACATCTCGGCAAGTGCTTTATTTGCAAAACCACCCTTTGTACCATCGTGATCCATAGAGGTAAACAAGATTTCGCCGGCTCCACGATCAACAGCTTCGCTCACCCATTCAAAAAGATCTATGCCCGTCGGGATACGTCCACCATTTAAGTATACCTCCCATCCCTTCTCTGTTTGTCGGGCATCAACTGCCAATACCACACACTGGCATCCAAAGCGGGCAGCTAATTCGGTAATTAATGCTGGTCGACGAACGGCAGCCGAATTAATGGAGACTTTATCTGCACCTGCATATAATAGTGTCAATGCATCGTCAACAGAACTGATTCCGCCACCTACAGTAAATGGAATATTAATAGCCTGTGCTACTTTCGAAGCAAGCTCGGCAAGAGTTTTTCGCTTTTCATGGGTAGCTGTAATGTCAAGAAACACCAATTCATCAGCACCCTCAATAGCATAGCGGGCAGCCAATTCAACGGGATCGCCTGCATCTTTTAAATCCAAAAACTTCACCCCTTTTACAGTTCGTCCGTTCATCACATCCAAACAGGGAATTATTCTCTTGCACAACATAATCAGTTCTTATAAATTATCAAATCAATTCATTATCGAAAGACAAAAAAAAGTTACAAAAACCGCTGAGCAAGTTCTTCCAACTCAATTCGTCCCTCATAAATAGCCTTACCAATAATGACTCCATCAATGGATAAATCATTTAATCGAATCACATCATCCAAATTACTAATTCCTCCACTAGCAATTACATTTATCTGTGTGTATTGCTTTTTCATAGAGGTATATAGATCAAAGGCTGGTCCGGATAACATTCCATCTCTTGAGATATCGGTACAGCAAACTTTCTGAATTCCGGCACCAAGCCACTTATCTAAAAAGTTCCATAAAGAGAGAGTAGATCCTTCAGTCCAACCACTCACTGCAATAAATTCATTCTTTACATCAGCTCCAAGAATAATCTTATCAGGACCAAACCTTTCGAGTAACTTAAAAGCCACATCCGGATTCTTAACGGCCATACTTCCCAGATTAACCATACTGGCGCCGGCAGAAAGGACAAGTTCCACATCGTGCTCGGTTCGGATCCCTCCACCAACATCTATACTTAGGCCCGTTGCTGAAGCTACAGCCTCTAAACTCTTTAGGTTGACAATTTTTCCTGTACGGGCACCATCGAGATCTACTAGGTGCAACCGTTTTAATCCATTGTCTTCGAATAATTTTGCAACCTCGACAGGATCTGTATAATAAACCTTTTTACTGGAAAACTCTCCTTTTTCAAGACGGACACAATTTCCATCTATAATGTCAATGGCTGGAATTATTTCAATCATTTGTTTACGTTTTTATATTACTTATTTTGTTCTAAAAAAGCTTAGATCTTGATAAAATTTTCAAGAATCTGTTCGCCAATAATGCCACTTTTTTCAGGGTGGAATTGTACAGCATAGAAATTATCTTTCTGTAAAGCTGCGCTAAAAGCTTTTCCATAATAAGAGGCTGCCGAAGTATATTTACTCACAGGAACATAGTAGCTATGAACAAAATATACCGAAGAATGCTCTGAAATGCCAGAAAAAAGCGGATCAGAAAGTTTAAAAACGGTATTCCACCCCATGTGGGGAACTTTCAACGATTGCTCAAACTGATACACTATTTCATTAAAAATACCTAATCCTGCTACATTACCTTCCTGGCTATGTGTGCACATTAATTGCATGCCTAAACAGATACCTAATACCGGGCATATTAGCTTTGGAATTACGATATCGAGTCCTTTTGCTTTCAACGCATCCATGGCCGCGACAGCATGTCCTACACCTGGGAAGATAACTTTCTCCGCCTTTATCAATACATCGGGGTCTGAAGTAAGGACAGGCTCAATACCCATTCGCTTTAAGGCAAACATCACAGATGCTAAATTGCCAGCTCCATAATCAATAATTGTAACCTGTTTCATCTGTAAATAATTTATTTATTATAGGACTGATAGAACGTGCATGATAAGTCTACACCAGGGTTTGTGTTTGTAAAGCAGGTTCGTTTCATAAAACTCCTTTTGTTGATGGTAGAGCAACACTTTCGAAATCAGTTTTTAGTGCCATTTTAATTGAACGGGCAACTGCTTTAAATACAGCTTCAATTTTATGGTGTTCGTTTTCGCCCTTTGCCTTTATATTCAGATTGATCTTAGCTGCATCACTAAACGATTTAAAGAAATGATAAAATAATTCAGTAGGAACATCTCCTATAAATTCTCGATGAAACTTCACTTTCCAAACCAGCCAGGGACGCCCTCCAAAATCGATTGCGGCCTGAGCCAAACAGTCGTCCATTGGTAAACAATATCCATAACGCGTCATCCCCATTTTAGATCCTATTGCTTCTGCAAACGCACTACCCAAAGCGATAGCTGTATCTTCTATCGTGTGGTGTTCATCAATATTAAGATCGCCATTTACGATAACATCCATTTTAATTCCGGAATGGAGTGCCAGCTGATCAAGCATGTGATCAAAAAAGCCTAATCCTGTATTGATAATAGATGGCCCAGATTGATCTAAATTTAAATTAATTTGAATATCAGTCTCTTTGGTTTTCCTGTTAACCCGAGCGGCTCTGCGTTTTCCAGAAAGAAACTTCCAGATATCTTGCCAGTTGTCAGTAGATAAAGCTAAAACAGATGAGAGTTCTTCAGGAACAACATCACTAAAAGAGATACCCGTTGAAGAAGATATCTTAATCGCCTGACATCCTAGGTTTTTAGCTAATTGAATATCAGTCAACCGATCGCCAATAACATATGACCCTGATAAATCCACATCATCAGAGAAGTACTCTTGTAACATTCCTAACTTCGGTTTCCGGGTATCCATATTTTCTTCAGGAAAGCTTTTATCAATATGAATTTTTGAAAAATAAATATCTTCGCTTTCAAGTGTTCGCATGATAAGATCCTGTATGGGAGTAAATGTTTCTTCAGGATAACTTGCAGTTCCTAGCCCATCTTGATTGGAAACCATGACCAATTCATAATTTAACCATTGTGCTATTTTACTAAGGTATTTAAAAACACCCGGATAGAATACCAGCTTCTCAATACGATCAATTTGATAATCTTCGGGTTCTAAAATCAAAGTTCCATCCCGATCGATAAACAATATTTTCCTCATAATTCAATGGTATTAAGCGCTAAAAGTAGTTTATTATTTTCTTCTGGCGTACCTACTGTAATTCGTAAACATTCGTTACACAACAATACCGTAGATCTATTCCGAACTACAATTCTGGCATTGATTAGTTTTTGGTAAATCAAATTGGCTTGGGTTACTTTAACTAATAAAAAATTTGCATCAGAAGGATAAATCTTTTCAACAAACGAATAAACAGATAGTTGATCGGCCAATCTATTCCGTTGATTAATTAGTACTGCAACCTGTTGATACATTAATGTCTTATTTGACAAGACACTCAATGCTGCTTCTGCATTTAAAACACTGATATTGTAGGGAGGTTTTACCTTATCCAATACTTTTATCAAATCAGGATGCCCAATGCCGAGCCCAATCCTGACTCCTGCGAGCCCCCATGCCTTCGATAAGGTTTGCATCACAAACAGATTGTCATATCGCTTAAGCAGTCCTATAACGCTTTTTTCAGGACAGAAATCAATATATGCTTCATCAACGACAACTAATCCCTTAAATGAACTAAGTAATTCTACTATAATATTAAAATCAATACAATTTGCAGTTGGATTATTTGGGGAACAGATGAATAACAATTTCGTGCGGTCATTGGCTGCTTTCAATATTGCCTGTACATCAGGTTGGAAATCGGCAGTTAATGCTACTTCTTTAACCTCTACATCGTTCACTGCAGCACTCACACCATACATTCCATATGTAGGCGGCAACGTAATAATATTATCAATTCCCGGGTTACAAAACACCCGCATCAGGAGATCAATTATTTCATCTGAACCATTACCAGAAACCACATTAGTAGGATCTACATTTTTAATTGAGGCAAATGCTGTTCGTAGTGGTATCTGCAATGGATCGGGATAACGATTTTTTCCATTAGGAAAAGGGTTTTCATTGGCATCAAGATAGACATCAGCAATTCCTTGAAATTCATCCCTTGCAGACGAATAAGGCTTTAAAGCTTTTATACTACTTCGAATAATATTTTCTAATACAAACATTGGCAACAATTTACTGATTTGACAATCTAATTTCAACAGCTCGCTTGTGGGCATCCAGTTTTTCTTCGGCTGCCATTTTCATTATGACAGGTCCCAGTTCGTTAAGACCCTCTTTTGTAATCTTCTGAAATGATATTTTTTTAATAAATGAATCGAGAGAAACACCACTATACATTCTGGCAAAACCAGCAGTAGGCAATGTATGATTAGTTCCGGAAGCATAATCACCGGCACTTTCGGGTGTATAGTTTCCAACAAAAACAGATCCGGCATTAATAATCCCTTTGCAAAAGAAGTCTTCATCAGATAAAGAAAGAATAAGATGCTCAGGTGCGTAGCTATTAATACAATCTAATGCCGCAGCTTTATCTGCCACCAATACAAGAGAGGAGTTTTCGAGCGATGCCTTAGCAATATCTTTTCGTGGTAATGTTTCAATCTGAATATCGACCTGCTTAATTACCTCTTCTATCAGACTTTCAGACCAGGTTACGAACATAACCTGACTATCTTTTCCATGTTCGGCTTGCGAAAGTAAATCGGCAGCAATGAAGGCTGGGTTGGCAGTATTATCAGCTACAACCATAACTTCTGACGGACCAGCCGGTAAATCGATGGCTACTCCATAACGAAAAGCCTCCATCTTGGCAGCTGTTACATATTGATTGCCCGGACCAAAGATTTTATAAACAGAAGGAATAGTATCAGTACCAATAGTCATTGATGCAATTGCCTGAATGCCTCCCACTTTAAATACTTTTGTAACACCGGCTGTTTTAGCAGCAAACAATATTGCAGGATGTATCTTACCATCAGGTGATGGTGGAGTACACAAAACGACTTCTCTGCATCCGGCTATTTTTGCAGGTAAAGCAAGCATCAACACCGTAGAAAATAGTGGAGCAGTACCGCCCGGAATATAAAGTCCAACCTTTTCTATTGGCGAAGGTTGTTGCCAACAAGAGACTCCTTTAGTCGTTTCTATCGGATTTATCCTTATTTGTTGAGCCTTATGAAATTTTTCAATATTTGAAGCCGCAACTAAAATTGCATTTTTTAAATCATCACTTACCTTGCTTTCAGCATCTTCAAATTCATCATCAGAGACCATAAATGAATCTATCTCGGCACGATCAAAATAACGGGTATACTTTTTAACCGCCAAATCACCTTTAGATTTTACCTCTAAAAAAATACCTCTTACCAGTTCGTCCATTTCAGCAACATCTACCGAAGGTCGATTCACCAACTGGTTCCATGTCTCAATATTGGGATTGAAAATAATTTTCATAATCTCATTTTAAATGATTCAGTTTAAAAGTAATCAATAAAGAATTAAATAACCATTTTTTCTATAGGCATAACTAAAATACCCTGAGCACCACAAGCCTTAAGCTGATCAATAATAGCCCAAAAATCTGTTTCACCAATAACAGAGTGAATGGAACTCCACCCCTCTTCACTTAAAGGCATGATAGTCGGACTTTTCATTCCTGGAAGCACTGCTATAATATCAGGGATACGCTCATTGGGTGCATTCAACAATATATACCTGTTATTTCGTGAGGCTAAAACAGCTCTGATTCTAAATAATAAATTATCTAAAATATCCTGAATCTCTGGAGCCAGATTCTTTCCGGATACCAAACAAGCTTCACTTTTCAGAATAACTTCGACTTCTTTCAATCCATTAGAAAACAGAGTGCTCCCGGTACTAACTAAATCACAAATAGCATCGGCTAATCCAATATTAGGTGCTATTTCTACTGATCCTGATATCTCGTGTATCTCTGCCTCAATATTATTGGCTCTCAGAAAATCGGAAAGAGAATTAGGATAAGATGTGGCAATTTTCTTTTTGCTAAAAAAAGCGGGCCCTTCGTAATTAACGGCCTTGGGAACCGCCATAGATAATCTGCATTTAGAAAACCCAATGCGCTCGACAACTTTAATATTTTTACGCTTTTCAATTACTACATTCTCACCGAGTATGGCAATATCCGCTACACCATCTTCTACATATTGTGGAATGTCTGAATTCCTCAGATAGAGTATTTCAACTGGAAAATTACGAGCTGCTGCTTTCAATTGATCTCCACCATTTTCAATAGAGATTCCGCACTCTTTTAATAATTTTAGCGACTCTTCGGTCAACCTACCCGATTTTTGTACAGCAATTTTAAGTTTTTGTGGCATTTTGATTTGTTTTATGCCCTTCTGATACTGTGGGAAAATAAAAAACCCGCCAGTGTCAAGACGGGCGGGTTTAATAATATTGTGATTTACTCAACACATACCTTCACCGGCTCGCCTTAGGCAAGTATGATGATGGTGATGATGTAGTGTAATAAAATTCATTCTCGTTTGTTATTTGAGACAAAAGTAATTCAAAAATTCGTCAGCTAGTATAAACAACATGCATTTTAACATTTTTGTTTCGGAATGTTAAAATATTTACTGAAATTTCTTGGCAAGAAAAGCAAATGAATTCTGATAGTTATTCTGTCCACTTGCGTAAATAGCGCCATAAGCATCACAATCATCTGTTACGCCTGTCGAACTATAACTAAAATCAAAGGCCAAACTTCCAACCAAGACCCCACCTACTGTAATTTCAGTATTGATAGCACCGGTATTAAAATAGTTGCAAGCATTCAATTTCTGAAGTTTATAGGTCTTATGAGAATACATCTTATATGAATTCAGCCCGGCATCTGTTGCATTAAAAAGAACAGAGTCCATTACATAAGCTTTGGAGGTTTTATTAAATTTAGGATACACATT
Source organism: Bacteroidota bacterium (assembly GCA_013390605.1). Classification (GTDB taxonomy): domain Bacteria; phylum Bacteroidota; class Bacteroidia; order Bacteroidales; family Cfx3-03; genus Cfx3-03. Next base: position 3,090,702 of record JACAUB010000001.1, read on the forward strand.
CCCACTATAACTAATCTTCTCACTATTATATCCAAGGACTTCTCCACTTTGAACTTTAAAACGATAATTATATGAACCACTTGAATTTAAACCTAACGAAAAGATAGAGTCATTACCTTTAATTGTAGAGCCATTCGTTATTAGATTAGTATAACTAAGGGCACAATTATTTCCTGATTTATACATATTTCCATTCATCTTGATAGTCATCGTCCCTGTGTATGGATTAGTAGAAGTTGTCCCAAAATTAACGGTAATTGTTTTAGGATAGGTCACAGTATCTGCCGGATAAACTGAAATATTAATATAATCAATTGTATATGTATAGGTTCCACTGGTAATATTTTTAGCTATAATTGAATCACGTTGCGAACGAATTGCGCGATCAGCTTGTAAATACACATCCAAAGGAAGTTCCAGACAACTTGTAGCATTAGTGCCAACTTCGTCAATTTTATACCCTGGATTAACTGTTTTTGAGTCTTTTATACAGCTCGAAAAAAAGAGCCCTATTGAAAGAAGAGCAGCAAGAAAAAGTGAGAGTTTTTTCATTTTAGTTAGAATTTATTATTTTGTTAAGAGTCATTTTATTTATCAAGACGAACATATTCACATATATCATAAGCATAATTATGCTTTTCATCAATTGGATGTGCGGTCTCTGTAATTTTAAGCCAGGACTTCTTTTCAATTTGAGGAAAAAAAACATCTGCAATAAAACGGTGATGTATATGAGTAATAATTAATTTATCGGCTAGCGCCATAGCTTGTTGATACACCTCAGCACCTCCAATAATAAAAACTTTCTCATCATTAGAACACAATTCAGACAATTGGTTTAATGACTTTGATGAAAAACTGTCCTTAAAAGTTGCATCAACATCCCTTGTCAATACAATATTTTTTCTATTGGGTAATGGTTTTACAGGCAATGAATCCCACGTCTTACGTCCCATCACTATGGCGTGCCCTGTTGTAAGACGTTTGAAGTTTTTCAAATCGTCATGAAGATGGCATAAAAGATGGTTTTTGTATCCCAGTCCATTATTTTCATCTATTGCAGCAATAATTATTATCTCTGGCATATCGTATAATTAAACAGCCACATTGGCTTTTATAGCCGGATGTGGATCATAACCTTCCAAAATAAAATCTTCAAAAACAAAATCATTAATATCTTTTACCTTTTGATTAGTAATCATATGGGGCAATGATTTAGGAGTACGAGAGAGTTGCAAATGAACCTGCTCAAAATGATTTTGATAAATATGGGCATCACCAAGAGTATGTACAAACTCACCTGGTTGAAGACCGGTAACCTGAGCAATCATCATTGTTAACAATGCATAAGATGCAATATTAAAGGGAACTCCTAAAAATATATCAGCACTCCGTTGATAAAGTTGGCAGCTTAAACGACCATTTGCAACATAAAACTGAAAAAGAAGATGACACGGAGGTAATTTCATCTTCTCTATTTCGCCTACATTCCATGCACTAACAATCATTCGGCGTGAATCAGGATTTTTTTGTATGGTATCAATAACCTCTTTAATCTGATCAATACTCCGATTATCTGCATCCCATGATCTCCATTGATGACCATAAACAGGACCCAAGTCACCATTTGCATCTGCCCATTCGTCCCAAATAGTTACTTTATGATCATGAAGATATTTTATATTGGTATCGCCTTTCAAAAACCATAATAATTCATGTATAATAGACCGAAGATGAACTCTTTTTGTTGTAAGAAGAGGAAATCCATCCTGTAAATCAAATCGCATCTGATATCCAAAAACACTTTTTGTACCGGTGCCAGTACGATCACTTTTCTCGACACCATTCGTCAAAACATGTTGAAGAAGGTCAATGTATTGTTTCATTCGTAAATAATTTTCAAAATACAATCTGATGGAACTCGCACGTTATATTTACATCGTTTAATAATTATAAAACATGCTCGTTTCAAGAATATAGAATTAAATGTTGATAGCAGTTTTAATGTACACTACTATTTTGCTTTCAGAACATGATTTAATAACCCTGTTCATGCTTTTCTTAATTAATAAAGTTAAGTCATAGAATACCCTAACTTTTAGTTTGTAAAATTATTTGTTTTTTAGCACAATCAACTATTAAAAAATAAAATAACATTTATTAACATCCCAATAATCACTCTAATAGAATAACATTAAATACTTAAGTTCTTAAAAAAACAACTCCCCCTACCTTCTAAGAAAGCAGGGGGAGTTTATTTCAAAAATTTATTTACATAAGAATTCCTGCTACTGCTGCTGATAAATAATTGGTCAGCGTACCACAAATCAAAGCAGTAAAACCAAGTTTAGCCAAATCTTTGCGTCTATCTGGAGCAAGCTCGCCAATACCACCAACCTGAATAGCGATAGAACTTAAGTTAGCAAATCCGCATAGTGCGAAACTAGCAATTATTAAAGCCTTTGGAGATAATGTAGCCTTTATTGCTGACATATCAGAATAGGCTACGAACTCGTTAATAACAAATTTCGTCCCCATCAAAGAGCCAACACTATGTGCTTCTGCCCAGGGAACGCCCATAATCCATGCAAAAACAGAGAAAAAACTTCCCAAAATACTTTTCAGACTAAGATTATTCAAATCAATTCCTATTGCGCTGATAGACCAGCCTGTATGTTGAACCAATGCCTTTCCACTATATCCTAATAATCCATCTATTAGTGCAATTAAAGCAATAAATCCAATCAACATTGCAATTACATTAATGGAAATTTTCATTCCATCACCTGCACCATGAGAAATAGCATCTAATAAATTAGCATGTACTTTTTTTATCTCGAGTTTTACGACTCCCTTTGTTTTAGATTCTTGTGTCTCAGGATAAACAATTTTAGCAATTACAAGTGCCGCAGGAGCTGCCATTATGCTTGCGGCAAGTAAATATTCTGCTGGAACCCCCATTGATATGTAAACAGCCATTACCCCCCCTGCAATACAAGCCATACTTCCCGTCATCGAAGCCAGGAGCTCAGACATAGTCATTGTTGAGATATAGGGTTTTATTAAAATCTGAGCCTCAACTTGTCCAACAAAAGCACTTGAAACATTTGATAATGCTTCCGAACCACTAATTCGCATAACATAATACATGCCTTTTGCAAAAACAGCTACAATTCGTTGCATCAATCCGATATGATAGGCTATCGAAACCAAAACACTTACAAGAATAATGGTCGGAATAAGTTTAAACATAAAAATGAACCCTTTCCCTAATCCAAAAACACTACTCAGTGCTTTGTCATCCATAAAAATACCAAATACAAAATCCCCCCCCTTGGTTGCATAATCAAGTAGCTTGGTTATTCCAAACCCTATTTTAGCAAAAAGAATTTGCCCTGCCGGAACTTTTAAAATAAAAACAGCAAATGCTATTTGAAGTAAAAGACCGGAAACCACTAGTCGATAATTTATTGCTTTACGATTATTCGACATCAAGAAAGCAATAAGTAGAATTATTGCTATACCAATTAGACCAAAGTATCTGTCCATAGATTAATATTAGGGAATTAAAGTTTTTTTCTGCGGTTTATTTCATCACGGATATTGGATGCGCGCTCATAATCTTCTTCATCAACTGCCTTTAACAATTCTTCATCAAGTGCCGTGAGCGAGAGTTCACTTAACGAAAAATCTTTCGAATCTTGTTCTTCTTCAACGACATCTTCAATCGGTTCATCTTCTTCATCAACAATGATTGCGGCATCATTCATAACATCAGTAATTGTATAAATTGGTGCACCAAAACGAATAGCCAATGCAACGGCATCAGAAGTTCTTGAATCAATTTCAACCTTATCACCAACTGTTACACAAATTAACTTTGAGAAAAAAACACCTTCCGAAAATTTATAAATAATTACTTCTATTAATTGAATATGAAATGCATCTGCAAAATTCTTAAATAAATCATGCGTTAATGGTCGTGCAGGTTTGATTTTTTCAATTTCCATTGCAATACTTTGGGCTTCTGCCCCACCAATAACAATAGGTAATCTTCTTTTACCATTCTTTTCAAGTAATATTAAAGCGTATGCGCCATTATTTGCTTGGCTGTAGGACAACCCCTTCACTTCTAGCCTAATTTTATCCATTTTTCAATAATAACTTATATAAGATGAACCACACAACAACGTAAATTCAACAATTACAAAATTAACTTCAATTTTATCAATTCCAATAAAAAAAAGAAGTTTTGAACTAATGTTTCATTTTTTTTACTGACAAATTTTCTTTAATAAATTATATATTTATTATTTAGAACAGGTCTTATTTAATTACATTTTAACATCAAACATTCAGAACATAAAATAAAAATAGTCAAAAAAAATTACATACAACTGTTTTTTAGATGCTTATATAAACAAACAATTATCGCAAAATATTTTAACACATTCGACCATTCTAGATACCAATCGATTTCAGTATATAAATATTTTTATTGGTCATAATTTGATTAGTACCTATATTTGCGACCTTGGTGAAATGTTTATTTAATTAATCGCATACCATGAAAAAACTAATTGCGCTTTCTTCCGCTTTATTGCTCCCAGTTATGCTGTTTGCAAGCGAAGCAGACTTAAAAATCCCAACATTTACAAGCAGTCAACACAATCTGCTTATGTGGGGTTTTGTAATTTGTGTCCTTGGGTTAGTATTCGGACTGTACCAGTTCCTGAAAGTAAAAAACCTTAAGGCTCATTCGTCTATGCTGGATGTTTCGAAAGTAATTTTCGAAACCTGCAAGACCTACCTTATCCAACAAGGTAAATTCCTTGTTATTCTATTCATTTTTATTGCCGTATGTGTAGCCTTTTATTTTGGATATCTCCAAGGTCAAGGGGTTGCTGGTGTTGCTCTAATTTTATCTTGGACCGTCATTGGTATCCTTGGTTCATATGGTGTAGCATGGTTCGGTATTAGGATGAACACGCTCGCGAATAGCCGTATGGCTTTTTCTTCGCTTGAGCGTAAGCCTTTAAAATTGTTGCAGATTCCTTTAAATGCAGGAATGAGTATTGGTGTTGTTCTCGTTTGCGTAGAGCTTATCATGATGCTTATCATTCTTACATTTATGCCGGGAGACAAAGCTGGTGCCTGTTTTATTGGTTTTGCTATTGGTGAATCTCTGGGTGCTTCGGCATTACGTATTGCTGGTGGTATCTTTACTAAAATTGCCGACATAGGATCAGATCTTATGAAGGTTGTTTTTAAAATTGGTGAAGATGATCCTCGTAACCCTGGTGTAATTGCAGACTGTTGTGGCGACAATGCTGGTGACAGTGTAGGTCCTACTGCTGATGGTTTTGAAACATATGGTGTAACAGGTGTTGCTCTTATTTCATTTATCGTTTTAGCTGTTGGTCTTAGCTTCCCTGAAGCCCAAAGAATATCTCTAGAAGCTACTTTCCTTGTTTGGATCTTTGTAATGCGTATTTTAATGATTATTACTTCAGTATTATCATTCTGGGTTAATAACTTTATCAGTACGGCTCTTTATAGTAAAGCAGATGATCTTGATTTTGAAGCTCCTCTTACTCATTTAGTATGGATTACTTCAATCATGTCGATCATCGTAACTTACATCGCTAGTTATTTCATGATTGGACCAGGAACTGAAGTTGGTTTAATGTCGGCTAATCTTTGGATCGTTCTCTCATCTATTATTAGTTGTGGAACACTCGGTGCTGCTTTAATTCCTGAATTCACAAAACTATTTACTAGTCCTAAATCAACACACGTTCAAGAAGTTGTAACTGCTTCAAGAGAAGGTGGTGCCTCATTAACAATCCTTTCCGGATTAGTTGCAGGTAATTTTAGTGCTTTCTGGCAAGGCATGGTATTCTTCGGTTTAATGTTCTTGGCTTATGTTGCCAGTACTTTTGGATTAGCTCAGTTTATGATCTATCCATCCATCTTTGCTTTTGGTTTGGTTGCTTTTGGATTCTTAGGAATGGGCCCTGTTACCATTGCAGTTGATAGTTATGGTCCAGTAACAGACAATGCTCAATCAGTATACGAACTTTCATTAATAGAAGATGTTCCAAACGTGTCTAGCGAAATTGAAAAAGATTTCGGCTTCAAACCTGATTTCGATAAGGCAAAACATTATCTTGAAATGAATGACGGTGCTGGAAACACCTTTAAAGCAACTGCTAAACCTGTACTTATAGGAACAGCCGTAGTTGGTGCCACTACCATGATCTTTTCTTTGATACTTGTTATTAAAAACAAACTTGGTGTTGAACCTGAATCAATTTTAAATCTTTTGAACCCATATACCATTCTTGGTTTTATTTGTGGTGGTTCAGTTATTTATTGGTTTACGGGAGCTTCTATTCAGGCTGTATCTACCGGTGCTTACCGTGCTGTAGAATATATCAAGAAAAATATTAATCTTGATCCTAATGCTGAGAAAAAAGCTTCAACCGAAAAGTCAAAAGAGGTAGTTAAAATTTGTACGCAGTATGCTCAAAAGGGTATGTTTAATATCTTTATCGCTATCTTCTCTTTTGCACTTGCTTTTGCATTTTTTAGTGCGCCAAAAGGACTTGACAATGCTCCTGTATCATTCTTTGTAAGTTATCTTATTTCAATTGCAGTATTTGGTCTCTTCCAGGCAATCTTCATGGCTAACGCCGGTGGTGCATGGGATAACGCAAAGAAAGTAGTAGAAGTTGATCTCAAGGAAAAAGGAACTCCCCTGCATGACGCAACGGTAATTGGTGATACTGTAGGTGATCCATTTAAAGATACCTCATCCGTTGCATTAAATCCTATTATTAAGTTTACTACTTTGTTTGGTATGCTTGCTATGGAAATTGCAATATCTGATGGATTTAGAGAAGTTGCTCCAATAGTAGGAAGTATTTTCTTTGTAGTTGCACTTTATTTTGTTTATCGCTCGTTCTATAAAATGAGAATTCAGCAATAACGAATAACTTTTCATAAATAAAAAAGACCGTCTTCAAAAAAGACGGTCTTTTTTATTTAAAAACACCTTCCCCACTTAAATAAAAATTCGCTGCTCTGCAGATTGATGATAACTATCTCTATATTCTTTCGGAGTTAATCCTTTCTTCCTTTTAAAAAGTTTATTAAAGTTAGCCATACTATTAAATCCGCTCTGATAGGCTATCTCTGAAATCATCTGTGAAGTTTCAATCAACATCTTTGTAGCATGACTAATACGAATTTCATTTAAACTATCTACAAAATTAGAACCAGTCTTGCTCTTAAAGAATCTGCTAAACGGAGCTTCTGTCATATTGGCAACCTTTGAAACCGCAGTTAACGTAATATGCTTATCAAAATTTTTATTCATGTAATCTAACGCTTTTTCTATCCTTCGACTTGTGTAAGAATGAGATTCTAAATGATTTGTTTTATCTGAAAGGATTCGCATATTTCTAGAAATTGACAAATCATGTAAAATAGAAAAAAGTTCTAAAACGCCATCAAATCCTTTCTTCTCACTTAAACTTATGATTCTGGGTCTTATCTGTTTGGTCGTTTCTTTTGAAAAAAGAATTCCCCGATATGATAATTCAAATAAATTTTTAATGAAGTGAAGTTGTGTTCGATTAAGTAGCTTATCATCAATCAGATCTTTATGAAATTGGAGTGTGATTTCCTGTCCATCTTTGGTTGTACAATTGTTCCGAAACCAAGCATGCTCCAGATTGGGACCGACCATAACCAATTCTTCATCATCAATATCTTCCATATGGCTCCCAATAATTCGCTTTGCGCCTTTTGTGTTCCTGAGATAATTTAACTCGAATGCATCATGATAATGCAATGGAAAATCAAAATCAGTTTTAATTCTTGACAAAATTGTATAGCAATCATTAAGGGTAATTGGAATTATCTCTTTCAAAATTTCCTCTTTCATAGCCTAAATAATAAAACAAAGATTTGAACAAATTTAAACCCTTCTAAAGGCAAATATATAACAATAAGTCAAAATTGAATCACTAAGTCTAAAAATATATTAAATTCTTTTTACATATTTTTCAACAACTTAACGTAAACATATTATAAAATCAATAAATAAAAGTCAAAAATATATTTGTATTTGTCATTTTTGGACTACTCATCGCAGGAAAAAAGAATTTACTTTTGATGACTCTTTATTAAGTTACGCTTGACCAAAAGCACCTACAATTTATCTTTCGTTGAAACAGTATTCATCATTAATCACGATCAAAAAAAATCGTATTACTTATTTTTTCACCTTGAAATTTTCAAGAAATAGTTAAGACAGATCAACCTAATAAGAAGAACCATGACAGAAAAAACATTTAAAGACAGATTAAATCATCTTTCAAAAGAGCATAACCAACTTATTACACGTATAAATGAGAAAGTTGAATCTGATAATGGAATATACTGTCGTTATAAGTTCCCAATATTAACAGCCCAACACGCCCCTGTTTTTTGGAGATACGATTTAAATGAAAAAACTAATCCTTACTTACAAGAACGTTTTGGAATAAATGCAGTCTTTAATGCGGGTGCCATAAAATTTAACGATAAATACATTGTTATAGCACGCGTTGAAGGATCTGATCGCAAATCTTTTTTTGCCTGTGCTGAGAGTGATAATGGAATTGATAATTTCAGATTTTGGGATTATCCAATCATTCTCCCTGAGACGGATGAGCCAGATACTAATGTATATGATATTCGATTAATCCAGCATGAAGACGGTTGGATTTATGGTCTATTCTGTACTGAACGCCGCGATCCATCTGCTTCAATAGGGGATCAAACCTCAGCCATTGCACAATGTGGAATAATACGAACAAAAGACTTAAAAAATTGGGAACGCTTACCCGATCTTCAAACGCAATCACCACAACAACGAAATGTAGTACTGCATCCGGAATTTTATAAAGGTAAATATGCGTTCTATACCCGCCCACAAGATGGATTTATTGAAGCCGGCAATAGTGGTGGTATTGGATTTGGTCTTTGCAATTCAATGTCAAACCCTATAATAGAAAACGAAGTTATTATACAGAATAAAAAATACCACACTATTTATGAGGCAAAAAATGGGTTAGGGCCTGCCCCCATTAAAACAAAAGAAGGATGGTTGCATCTTGCCCACGGGGTTAGAAATACGGCCGCAGGACTACGGTATGTTTTATATATATTCATGACCGATCTAAAAGATCTGACTAAAATAATTTATCAACCTGGTGGATATTTCATTGCCCCACAATGTAACGAAAGAATTGGTGATGTCAGCAATGTGGTTTTTAGCAATGGGTGGATTCATGATGAGAATGGCAATATATTCATCTATTATGCATCATCAGATACCCGGCTTCATGTTGCAACCACCTCTGTTAACAAACTCATCGATTATGTAAAAAACACAGCACCTGATGGGTATCGATCAGCCACATCTGTGCAAACTTTAACACAACTCATTACAAACAATCTAGCGAACAATAATAATTAAATAGAAGCAAAGATTCAGGATCGGCATGAATAAAAAAATATTATCATATCAGGATGAATTAAAACAGGAATTAGATTCAATTCTTACCTATTGGATAAATCGTACAATCGACAATACAAATGGTGGGTTCGTTGGTCGGATAGATGAAAACGAAGATATTGATCATAATTCATCTAAAGGTCTTGTTTTAAATAGCCGATTACTCTGGACTTTTTCAGCAGCTTACAACCAAACAAAAAATGAAATCTACCTTCATTTAGCATACAGAGCATATTCATTCATCACAATCCATTTTAAGGATGTTGAATTTGGTGGAGTTTATTGGACAGTAGATGCGGATGGAAAGCCATTAGACAAAAGGAAACAAATTTATGGGTTAGCTTTTTGTCAATATGGATTAACAGAGTTCTATAAAGCCACTAAAAATGATAAGGCCAAAGAATTTGCTATTGATTTATTTAATATTATTGAAAAATACAGCTTTGATAATATAAATCTAGGCTATTTTGAAGCATTCACTCAAGACTGGAAAGAGATTGACGATCTCAGATTAAGCAAGAAAGATGACAATGAGAAAAAAACAATGAATACGCATCTTCATGTTATCGAATCCTATGCCAATCTATATAAAATATGGCCCAACCCTAAGGTGAAAATTCAGATCCAGAATCTGTTAAAGGTTTTTCATAATTACATCATTAATCTTGAAACGAATCACCTTAATCTGTTTTTTGATGAGAACTGGACTATTAAATCAGATTTAGTTTCTTATGGTCATGATATTGAAGCTGCATGGCTTTTACTTGAGGCTGCAGAGGTTATTTCAGATCATCGTTGGATAGAAATATTCAAACAAATTTCAATAAATATAACAGAAGCAGCATTAACGGGTTTGGATAAAAATGGAGGCTTATGGTACGAATATTTACCGGCGAAGGATCTATTAGTTACCGAAAAACATTGGTGGCCACAAGCTGAAGCAATGGTTGGTTTATTTAACGCATATCAAATCACACACAACAATAAATATTTAACGCTTTCACTCCAAACCTGGAGTTTCGTAAAAAAGCATATAAAAGATAACAAATTCGGCGAATGGATTTGGGGAGTAGAGGCAGATAATTCACCAATGAAGAATCAGGACAAGGTCGGTTTTTGGAAATGTCCTTATCACAATAGCAGAGCTTGTATAGAAATCGTGAACAGAATAGAGAAACTATAGAATAGAGAAAAATATGCTCTTCAATAGTTATTCAAATTTTATCACTTCTGAAGGGCAACTTTCAACAGCATCACGAATTGCTGCTTCATAAGCATCAAAATTCGCTACTTGCTTTACAATCATTCTATCAGGAACTTCAAATACTTCAGGACAAGTTATCTCGCAAACGCCACACGAAATACAATCATTTTCGCTTTCATCAAGCCATACTTTCTTAATTGCCATAATAATACGTATTTATATTCAACAAAGAATAAATTAAACTTCTTTCAAATGAAAAGCAAACGGCAATAGTTCTTCTATTGTTGTAACCCGAATCTTCGATAAGTTAAGATTACTACAATAAACCTTAATATCCTTTCCAACAATTTGTGATGCTTCATAAATCACCTGACGACATCTTCCACACGGTGTAACAGGCTCTTGTTTAGGATCTTCATTAAATCCACCCACAATCGCAATGATTTCAATGTTATTATCACCATTAGAATTAGCATTCATAATGGCTGCAGGTTCTGCACAAATTGATAAACCATATGAGGCATTCTCCAGATTAGTACCAGTATAGATTTTGCCGGATGTAGTCTTTACAGCGGCCCCTACAAAGAAGTTAGAATACCTATTATACGCATTTACAGAAACCTTTTTAGCTTCAATTAAAAGTTCAAGAATATCCTTAGGCAAATCATCACGACTCGTTATTATAGTAGACATAATTTATTTTTTAGTCAATAAAATTAAATTCTCAACGAAACAAATATAATTCTTTATACTCAATTTTCTAAAAATCCAACTCAATTTTAAGAAACTGAGTTGAAATAAAATAATCGCATTTTTTTCATTTTTTAAATATCACTTAGCTTCCCTGAATGTTTTGGCAAAAGAATTACAAACGTTGTTCCTTCACCCAATGTACTATAAACATCAATTGTGCCACCATCAATTTGAACAAAATCACGAACAATCATCAACCCAAGTCCCGTTCCCTGCTCTTTTTTTGTACCTAATTGAGATTTCCCTTCATTTGATTTAAATAATCGTTCTTTTACATCATTCGCCATTCCAACGCCATGATCAATTACTTTAATTTCAACCTGATCGTTCTCCTTTTCTTTACAAATAACTTCAATCCGTCCACCTTCCTGACTGAACTTAACTGCATTAGATAACAAATTCCTAATTATAGCTTGAAGTTGATTATTATCAGCAATCATTTCGATATCAGGTATATCTAACTCCAACTGAATATGTTTTTCTTCAATATTTCCTTTTACAACATTAGCAGCCTGATGGATAGTATCAGCAAGATGTATTTTCTCTGGAGAAAACAACAATGTTCCCTGCTGAGACATTGACCAGTGAAGAAGATTTGAAAGCAAGTTATATAGGTTATTAGACGACTTCTCAATGGTAGATATCATTTCTAATCGCTCGGAATCACTAAGCTCAGAATAGTCCTCCTTCAAATAATTTGAAATTCCAATTATTCCATTAAATGGTCCTCGTAGATCATGAGCAATAATTGAGAATAAACGGTCTTTAGTAGCATTTGATTCCGTTAATTGATTATTAACAGTTTCTAATTCTTTAGATTGTTCAGATATTTCTATGGTTCGCATTATAACTCTTTTCTCAAGCTCCTCATTTGTCTTTTTCAGTTTATTCATTCTATAACGCCATATAAATGAAATCAACAAAACTAAAGATAATAGAGCTAATATTCTAAACCATGTTTCTTTCCACCAGGGAGGTAAAATAATAATAGTCAAAGTAGTTTCTTTATTACTCCATAAACCATCATTATTTGAGGCCAGAACATGAAAAACATAAGTTCCCGGATCGAGGTTTGTATAAGTAACTTTTCGTTCTACACCCAAATATCTCCAGTTCTCTTCAAACCCCTCTAATTTACATTTATATTCATTATTCTTAGGCTGGGTAAAATTCATTGCTGCAAATTCTATAGAAAAGAGAGACTGTTCATGATTTAAGATAATCTCTTCACATTCTGAGATACTCTTTTTCAATGGCGATCCTTTTATTCCTGGAACCATTTCTTTGTTAAATATAGAGAATCCGGTAAAGACAACACTGGGTTTACGCTCATTAAAAACAATATCACTTGGTCTAAAGTAGTTTACTCCATTAACACCTCCAAAAAAAAGATTTCCATCTTTGCTTTTAAATGAGGCCCAAAGATTAAATTGATTTGCCTGCAAACCATCCTCTACATCAAAAGTTTTTACCTTAAGAGAGGATGTATTACCTATTGTGGAAATAGAAAGTTTAGAAAGACCATGATTAGAACTAAACCAGAGAAATCCGTTATCATCTTCCTGTATTTCAAATACGTCATCATTTATTACATCACCACTTAATGTCTCTGGATTTAGCTGATTTTTTTTCGTATCAAATAAACGAATGCCACCACCACGAGTTCCCATCCAGAACCGATTTTTAGAATCTTCAAAAAAACTTAAAACACTAAACTCATCTTTTTCCTTATTTGAAACACCCCGTTGAAAAAAATAGCTCATTTTCCCGGACAGATAATCATATTTGTTAACACCACTAGGCTCTTTAGCCATCCAAATATCGCCCTTTTTATCTTCATATAGTTTCCGAATAGACACTCCAGAGTTCTTATACAAGTCCCCTTCTCCCTTTTGGAAATGAATAACTCGAGTCAAAAGAGCATTAATTCTATTGACACCCTCTTGATATGTTCCTACCCAAATATTACCTCGTTTATCTGTAAGAAGACAAAAAACACTATTTGACGATAGATCTAATGGGCCATTACCATTTTTTAAATGAATTTGTTTCCGTAATTTAAAATCAAAAACATCAATTCCACCCTTCCACATTCCCACAAACAGGCGACCTTTTAAATCAAAGGTCATAGCCAATACTTTATTGTTCGTTAACTTTCCAAATGTCATATATTTCGAAAAAGGAGTAACTGTTTTTTTATCTTTAGAAAAAACATCAATACCTCCACCATCTGTTCCTATAAACACTTCGCCCTTTTCATTTTCAACTATACTGGTTGTATTATTATGACTCATAGACTTTGAAGACCCTGGTTGCAAATACAGATGATTAAACTGCTTAATTTGTTTATCATAATAATCAACACCTCCAAAGCGACTTCCAATCCAAATCCGACCTTCATTATCCTCATAAAATGATGTTGTAATATCACTTAAAATAGAATAAGGATCATAAAATTTGTGTCGTATATTTAAGCATGTATAATCGTGATTCAGAATTTGCTGAGCAGTGATGACATTTAAACCATTATTTGTGCCGATCCAAATATTATGGTTAGCATCAGTTCTAATAAAGTTCAAATCACCATTACTAAGATTGCAATTTTTTGTGTTTAACCACCGAATAACATGATTCTCATTATTCAAAATGAATATGCCCTGACCTGTTGTAGCAATCCAATAATTTTCATTTCTATCTTCATAAAAATCATAAGCTCCTGTTTGCAAAACCTTACCAATATCAGTTTTAAATATTATTTTAACTATATTCTTTTTTGCGAAGTCAACTTTAAAGCATCCTGTATTTCCCACCACCCATATATTGCGATGAGAGTCCATTTTAATAGCATGAATGTCAATCCCTTTTATAAGTTGATTGCCTTGAAAATTGGTTAATCTATTTTCAATTTTATGAGTTGAGAAATTGTATTTTACAATGCCAAAGATCGATGCAATCCATACTGTAGAATCAGTTTCGAAGATGAAATCGCTAATATATTGATCGTTTAAGAAACTTGCTTCACCATAAAATTTAAAGCGAATAAAACGATCATTTAATCGATCATAAAGATGAAACCCATTTCTAGTAATAACCCACAATCTCTTTTGAGCATCTTCGCGAACATTAAATATCATGTTATTAGCCAACGAAAAAGAATCTTTTGGATAATGACGATAAGTAAAAAAGGAATATCCATCGTATTTGCAAAGACCATCTTCAGTTCCTAACCATAAGAAACCTTTATAATCACGCGTAATAGAAAGCACATTTCCTTGCGATAGCCCCATATCAGATGTGAGATGTTCAAAGTGGTATTCCTGTGCATATACTGGATACACGAACAGAATAGCAAAAAAGCAGTTCCATTTTTTGAACATTTGTATCATTCCGAATAGATTTTGGATTTCTTCAGAAAAATAAGTATAAAAAATGAATTATCTCTACTTTTTTCTTAAAAAAAGAAAGCTGATCCAAATAACTTTAACTACCACAATTGCGTTAGTTTTCTATCGCTCGGCATTTGATAAATACATCAGGTTACAGAGCTTGTAAATAATACGAGCACCCACATTGGCATCCCATTCGTCTTCACCCGGAGCTACCTCTGTAACATCAAAACCAATAATAGTTCTACCTGATTCCACTAACTGCCGCAGGAGGTATACTGCTTTCTGAAAACTCAGTCCCCCTGGCACAGGAGTACCGGTATTAGGGCATAATTCCGGGCTTAAACCATCTATATCAAAACTAACATATACATTCTGTGGTAGATATCTCACAATTTCCGTACAAAGTTCTTTCCACGTTTTTCCTTCAAAAGCTGCAGCAGCCAATAAATAATCATCAAATTGAACGATTCGATCATCCGAACTAATTAATTTAACCTCATCCTCACATTCATCACGAACGGCAACCTGTATTAGCTTTGAAATCCCCTCTAGCTTAAGCGCATTATACATAATCGATGCATGCGAATAGGTAAATCCTTCATAGGCCTGCCGCAAATCAGCATGTGCATCAATATGTAGAATACCAAATCCTGGATTTAGCTCAGCCAAAGCGTGCATAAATCCGAGAGGAACACTATGTTCTCCTCCTATTAAACCTATTAGCTTTCCTTTTTGTAATAATTGTTTCGCACTTTGAAAAATCTTTTGATTTAAAAGTAAGGATGCTGCATTTACAGTTGCTAAATCTGCTGAAATGGCAGATTGATCTCCCCCATTCTCCAGATGAGAAATAACTTTTTCAGCTAACGGACGCATTGCTTCATTCAAAAACTTCACTTCAGTATCTATAGGGAGTGTGCCAATGCCAATTTTCCACGCATCTTCAACATCAAAATCAAAAAAATCGAGCTGAGGAGAGGCTGCAATAATTGCCTCCGGACCCTTTGAAGTACCCGGTCTATATGACGTAGTAACATCCCATGGAACAGATATTAAAACCACCGAGGCCTCATCAACAGTATAAGGCATTCCAAAATAGTTTCCATTAGCAACCGCAGCAGCATTTGGATTAAAGTCATTTTTCTCCATAACCGATAATTATAATTGCACAAAGTTAAGCATGTATAAATGAGTTTAATGAAGTTGACTAAAAATAGAATAAAAAATGCCACAAATGATTAACTTTGCCACGAATAGCTCATTCTATTAATAGAGCGCTATTACCTTTTCTATTGTTTAATATACACTGATAAACACAACATTATCAAAAAAATGGGAAAAGTTTTAATTATTGGAGCAGGCGGTGTTGGTACCGTAGTTGCACATAAAGTGGTAGCTAATCCTGATGTCTTTACAGAAATCATGCTTGCTAGCCGCACCAAATCAAAATGTGATGATATAGCCCGAGCTATTGGCGGTAATCGTATTCGTACAGCTGCTGTCAATGCAGACAATGTACCCGAACTGGTAAAACTTCTTAACGATTTTAAACCTGAACTGGTTATCAACGTAGCACTCCCCTATCAGGATTTGCACATTATGGACGCATGTTTGGAAGCAGGTGTTAATTATATGGATACCGCCAATTACGAACCTTTAGATGAGGCCAAATATGAATATAAATGGCAATGGGCATATAAAGACAAATTTCAAAAAGCAGGTTTAACTGCTATTCTCGGATGTGGTTTCGATCCTGGTGTTACAAGTATCTACACTGCATTTGCTGCAAAACATCATTTCGATGAAATTCAATATCTCGACATCGTTGACTGTAATGCAGGTGATCATCATAAAGCCTTTGCTACAAATTTCAATCCTGAAATAAACATTCGCGAAGTAACTCAAAAAGGTAAATATTGGGAAAATGGCGAATGGATTGAAACAGAGCCACATCAAATTCACAAGCCACTAAACTATCCTGAAATAGGCCCCAAAGAATCTTACTTAATCTACCACGAAGAACTTGAATCATTAGTAAAGAACTATCCAACATTAAAACGTGCACGTTTCTGGATGACATTTGGGCAAGAATATCTCACCCATCTTCGTGTAATTCAAAACATTGGTATGGCCAGCATCGAGCCAATCATGTATAATGGCGTTGAAATTGTACCCATTCAATTTCTAAAAGCTGTTCTACCTAATCCGGGAGATCTTGGCGAAAACTACACAGGTTGGACATCTATCGGGTGTCGTATCCGAGGTATAAAAGATGGACAAGAAAAGTCCTACTATATTTACAACAACTGTAGTCACGAAGTAGCCTATCAAGAGACCGGAACACAGGGCGTCAGCTATACTACCGGCGTTCCTGCTATGATTGGAGCCATGATGTTTATGAAAGGATTATGGAAGAAACCAGGAGTATTCAACGTTGAAGAGTTTGATCCAGATCCATTTATGATCGAACTCAATAAAAACGGATTACCATGGATAGAGGTTCATGACTCTGATCTGGAACTCTGATAAACGCATAAAGAATGCCCGGACTCATCTCCGGGCATTCTTGCTTTATAAATGAGTTAGTTTCATTAACAAGTCTACTGTTTTTATGCTAACAAATCTTTCAAAATAGCTTGTTAAAAGAATAAGATTTATACCTTTGCAAAAAATTTCTCTGATTAATCACTGTCTATCCAAACAATTATAACCAAATGATAACCAACAATTTTGTTGATCGTCACCTCGGCCCACGACCTGAAGAGGTGGAACTAATGTTAAAAAAAATCGGTGTTTCATCTATTGAACAATTGATTGATGAAACCGTGCCGGCTGCTATTCGACTACAAGAGCCGCTCGATCTTCCAAAAGGTTTAAATGAATACGAATATCTTCAACACATCAAAACCATTGGCGCAAAAAACAAAATATTTAAATCGTTCATTGGAATGGGTTATTATAACACCATCACTCCTGGTGTTATAACCCGAAATATTCTTGAAAATCCAGGTTGGTACACTAGTTATACCCCATATCAAGCTGAAATTTCACAAGGTCGACTCGAAGCACTTCTTACTTTCCAGACGATGGTTGCCGATTTAACGGGTATGCCTATGTCGAACTGTTCATTACTCGATGAAGCAACTTCGGTTGCCGAAGCCATGATCATGACCTTCAATGCAAGATCTCGTCAGGCTGTTAAAAATGGAGCTAATCAGTTCTTTATCGACACCAATATGTTTCCCCAAACGATTGATGTTTTACGCACTCGTTCTGCTCCCCTTGGTATAGAGATTGTTTTAGGGAAGGCTGAAGAATTTACCTTTACCGATAAGGTATTTGGTGCTGCAATTCAATATCCAACTTTAACCGGCGAAGTAAAAGACTATGCTGTTTTTGTTGAAAAGGCACACGCCGTAAATGCTCTTGTTGCTGTTTCTGTAGATTTATTAAGTCTTGCTCTGTTAGCTCCTCCTGCTGAATGGGGTGCTGATATTGTAACCGGTTCAGCACAACGATTTGGAGTTCCAATGGGATTTGGCGGACCGCATGCAGGCTTCCTGGCTACACGTGATGAATTCAAACGCCATATGCCCGGTCGCATTATTGGCGTCTCTATTGATGCACAAGGGAACCCTGCTCTACGTATGGCACTACAAACCCGCGAACAACATATCAAACGCGAACGTGCTACATCCAATATCTGTACAGCGCAAGCCCTTTTAGCTATTATGGCCGGTATGTATGCTGTTTACCATGGTCCTAAAGGTATTCGCCAGATTGCACGTCATATCAACATTCTGACCGGTGTATTAGCTCTGGAAATCGTCAAGTATGGTTATATTGTATTAAATGATAGCTGCTTTGACACCTTAACAATTGAAGCGCCATCGGCAAATGCTTTAACGGCCCTTAAGGCATTATCTCTTCAGTCTGAATTGAACTTCAGATATGATGATAAAACTACTTTTGGAATCAGTGTTGACGAAACTACTTCGCTTGACGACATTAATATGATTCTAAAGGTTTGTGCGCTGGCAAATCAAAAATCATTCACTGCTTTTGTTTGTAATCCGGCTGAATGCGAGTTGATCACAACAATTCCTGCATCTTTGCAACGTACCAGCGAATATCTAACTCATCCTGTTTTTAACCGCAACCATTCTGAAACAGAAATGATGCGTTACCTCAAGAAACTAGAGGAGAAAGATCTATCATTAAACCGTGCCATGATTCCACTCGGATCATGTACAATGAAACTAAATGGAGCTGTTGAGTTGTTTCATATGAGCTGGCCCGAATTCGGAGCTATCCATCCTTTTGTACCAGCTGATCAGGCTGCAGGATATCTTGAAATCATTGAAGAGATGAACCGTATATTCTGTATTATAACAGGATTTGCTGGAATGTCGTTCCAACCTAACTCAGGGGCAGCAGGCGAATACACCGGATTAATGGTAATTCGTCAATACCATATCAGTCGTGGACAAGGTTCACGTAATATCTGTCTCATTCCTGCCTCAGCCCATGGAACCAATCCTGCCAGTGCCGCAATGGCAGGTATGGAAGTTGTTGTAGTTAAGTGTGACGATAATGGAAATATTGATTTAACCGATCTTCGGGCAAAAGCAGAACAACATAAAGATAAACTTTCTGCATTAATGGTTACATATCCATCTACCCACGGAGTGTTTGAAGAAGGAATTCTTGAAGTAATGGATATAATCCATGAAAATGGTGGACAGGTATACATGGACGGTGCGAATATGAATGCACAGGTTGGCTTGACTAATCCTGGCACAATTGGTGCTGATGTATGCCACCTTAATCTTCACAAAACATTTGCCATTCCCCACGGTGGTGGTGGCCCTGGCATTGGACCTATCGGCGCTGCCGAACATCTTGTACCATTCCTCCCTGGTCATTCAGTTATAAAAACAGGAGGTAATGCAGCCATTCATGCCGTAGCAGCAGCTCCATTTGGAAGTCCATTAGTTTTACCAATTTCATATGCTTATGTCAAGCTGATGGGAGGCGAAGGTCTAAAGAAGGCTACTGAATATGCTATCTTAAACGCCAACTACATTAAAACCAGTTTAGAAAATGATTATAAGATTTTATACACTGGTAAAAATAATCGTTGTGCCCATGAGATGATTCTCGATTGCAATGCATTTAGCATGAGCGCTGATATTGCCGTAACTGATATTGCAAAACGTTTAATGGATTATGGATTTCATGCCCCAACTGTTGCATTTCCAGTACACGGAACATTAATGGTCGAACCCACAGAAAGCGAACCATTGAGTGAAATTGATCGTTTAATCAATGCATTAATTTCAATCCGTAACGAGATTCGCGAAATTGAAGAGGGTAAAGCCGAAAAAGGAAATAACATTTTGAAATCAGCACCACATACTGCAAAGGTCGTAACAGCTGATGAATGGACACGCCCATATAGCCGCCAACGTGCAGCTTTCCCAATGGAACATGATGACAAGTTCTGGCCTTCTGTTGGACGATTGGATGATGCATTTGGCGATCGTAATCTGGTTTGCACTTGCCCTCCGGTTAGTTCATATTGCTAAAACAAGTTAACTTTTATAACAGGTTACGATAAATAATTAATTCAAGGCCGTCTCAATACCTTTTGAGGCGGCCTTTGTCGTAAAAAAGACAGCTAATATATTGATTTTACATTGCAATAAGTGTAATTTTACATCAGTATCTATTTTATTAAAATCTTTTAGACATTTTTTGATTCCCTTTTCAATGAAATTCAAAACTAAATAAAACAACAATCAACGGCTCTTTTATCATTGGCCAGTAACAATAATATAATTATGGTACAATTATGTTCTATTCTAAAAACAACGCAATTGTCAGCCAAAAAAAAATCTATTGTATACCTAATGCAGCACTTGGATAAGAATAGGGTTAGATTAGGATATGATTAGAGTCAGATTAGGATTACACCTTAAACACAGGATGATTATCAGGAAATTATCAAAGCTATTTATATAAAGAATAGAAAGATGGTATTCCAGAATCAGAGAAGTGATAAAATAATCTTTAGAATTGAACCTCATAAAGTTAACATATAATTTAATCATTGTAACCATTCCAGTCAAAGATTTTTTTGAAAAAAAAGAAGACTAAAAACACAATAAAAAAACGAACAAAATGAGTATAGCTATCCTGTTTGCAAGTAAACACGGCACAACTGAAAAAGTAGCCTCACAGATCGCCACACTTCTTGAAGATCACAAACCAATTATTCTAAATCTTAAAAAGAACCCAATGCCTGATTTATCAGCATATAATACGGTTTTAATTGGTGGATCTATTTATGCAGGTGGAATTCAAAAAAGGATAACCGTTTTAATTAAAGAAAACGCTGAAGTCCTTTTACAAAAGAAAATAGCACTATTTCTTTGTTGTATGAATGAAAAAGAAGCAGAAAACGAATTTAATACAGCATACCCTGATTGGCTACGGTCGCATTCTGTAAGTAACAAAATTATCGGAGGAGAATATAATCTCGATAAAATGAATTTTATTGAAAAATTTCTTGTACGGAAAATATCAGGGACCAAAACGTCAATCTCAAAAATAGATCAAACCAAAATCGTTGAACTTGTTAAAGACCTAAATACAAAACCGTAAAAGACTTTGTATATGAGCTGATTACACATCTATTAGAAATAAACGCTATATATATTCATTCTAAAATAGGTATAATTTTATTTTTTTAACATTCAGGCAATACACTACCGAAATCCGTAATTATTTTTTATATTACTTTAGCGAAAATCAAAAGCATTTCACTATGAAAAGAATAATCATCAGCTGTTTAATGGCGCTCATTTTATCCTGTTCTTGTGAAAAGGTAATCTTAACAGATTCCACAACAACCCCTACTCCTGTTGCAGATATCATACCGCCAACAGTTTCCTCTTCTGACCCCGCAAGCGGAGCTACCAATGTGGCTATAAACAAAACGATCGCAATTAGTTTTAGTGAAACAATGAATCCAACAACGATTAATGGAACAACGATCGTAGTGAAGCAGGGAAGCAGTGTAGTTTCAGGCACAGTTGCATATTCTGGAACTACGGCTACATTTACATCAGGAAGCAACTTCAAAGCAAATACAACATATTCATGTACAATTTCAACAAGTGCTAAAGATTTGGCAGGAAATGCAATGGGTAATAATTATACATGGAGTTTTACAACAGGCAGCGTCGCTGACAAAATTCCACCTACAGTCACAGGATTAGATCCCGCAAGTGGAGCAACATCTGTTGCACTTAATAAGGTAATCACTGCAACCTTTAGTGAGGCTATCGATCCTTTAACTATTACTACAACAACATTTGTTGTAAAACAAGGATCAACAAGTATTGCCGGGGTAGTTACTGCTACAAGCCAAGCCGCAATTTTTACTCCTTCCGGTAATTATTCAGCAAATACCACATATACGGCAACGGTTACTACAGGTGTCAAAGATATAGCAGGAAATGCATTGGCAAGTAATTTTTCATGGTCTTTTACAACTTCTACCTCAGCATCAATCTCCTTTGCTACTGATATCATTCCCATTCTGAATACTTGCGAAAGTTGCCATACCCATGGTTGGACTCCATCATCTATTGCTTCAACCTATTATACTAACTTAGTTAATAAAAGTTATGTGGTCCCTACAAATTATACCTCAAGCAAAATCTACTCAAAAATTAATGGAGGGCATCCGGGAACTGGTTATTTATCAACTACTAATAAAAATAAAATTATCAGTTGGATGCAAGATGGCTCAAAAAACAACTAAATTTACGAAAAGCCCATCCTTACAATATTAAATTATTACCAAGCTGATTCTAAGTTATCGATTACAATCACTAATATCTATAAACGAATGCATTCAATGAAATCCATACTTGCTATTTTACTTTTATTTAGTGCGCTTCGATTATCGGCACAAGAGGAACCAGCTACAGAAAAAGATAACCGGCCCGTTAAGGACATTTTTGGATCATCGCAACTCTTCGATCAAGAGACTGCTAAATCAATACTTCCACATTCATTCGAATTTCAAATTCAACATCGTTTCGGATTAATGAAAAATGGAATTACCGATCTATGGGGTATTTATTCATCTTCAAACATCAGGTTGGGTATTAACTATGGCATCACAGACCGATTTTCTGTCGGTTTTGGAACAACCCGCAACTATAAACTTCAAGACCTCTCCTGGAAGTACGCAATTATAAAACAAACCAGATCTGGCAGCATTCCATTATCAATCAGTTACTATGGTAATGTCGTTATCGATGCCAGAGATAAAACCTTTTTTGGGGCAGCAGCGGATTATAAATTTAAACATCGACTATCCGTCTTTCATGAAATCATTATTGCCCGAAAGTTTACTGATAACTTCTCTTTCCAAATGGCACCCACAGTTTCGTATTTTAATGCCGTGAATGCAGGATACAATAACTTCAATTATAATATAACTTTTGGTAGTCGCCTAAAGGTCACAAACAAGATGGGATTGATAGCAGGATATGCAGTTCCGATTCAAGTCGCGAATGATAACAAGAATGCAACATTTAAACCTGAATCCAATCTTTCATTTGGTGTTGAAATGGGTACTAGCACGCATGTTTTTCAAATCTTTGTCACAAACTCCGACTATCTCATAAATCAATATTCCTATTCTCTTAACACAAATAAAATAAGCAACGGCGACTTTCTTGTTGGGTTAAATATAACAGTTAAATTCTGATAAAACAAGCATGTTCTTTAATCATAAATACTGGTGTAAGTTTAAAGAGCAAGTTCCATTCGACCTAAAGTTTAAATTTATATATCAATGAAAATAAAGCTCTTATTGGTATTGGGAATTATCTTTCTAACCCAATTCACATCGGGTCAGCACCCACGAAATCATCCTCTGGTTGCTGAGAATGGAGAATGCCTGAAGTGTCATGGACAATACGTCTACACCGTTCATTCCACGGATGGAAAAAAGCAGATGAAACGTCCCATGTCGCAAGCCTGTATGATCGCTATTCCTGAATATCAAAAAGCCATACATGGCAGCCTAAAATGTATTGATTGTCATGCTGAAGGTTATCAGAATACGCCACATCCGGCTGATCTACAGTTCGAATCAATTTACACGTGCACAGACTGTCATGAAGGAAGTAGAAAATTTAAAAAATTTCATCTCGACTCCATCGTTACAGGTTATGAAAAGAGTGTACATGCTAAAACGATGGCTAAAACATTCTCATGTTGGAAGTGTCACAATCCACATACCTATATTAATGCATTCTCTGATCAATCCGATTTAAAGTCAGCGATCACTGTAAGTAACGCTACATGTCTGGACTGTCACAATAACCCGGTAAAATACAAACTATTAACAAATAAACCTGTCGACAATATCATAAAAGAACATGCATGGTTAAAACATCCGGAGCTCCATTTAAAGAATATCCGGTGTGTAGATTGCCATGCTAAATTAACATCCGGAACATTTACGCCCCATGAAATTCTACCCGCCAAAGATGCCGTAAGAAAATGTACTGCATGTCATTCTCAAAACAGTATACTTTCAAATAGTTTATTAAAATCAGATCAGAAAAGGAATCTGTTGGGATTCTCTAACAGTAAGTCGCTTGAATATGCTTTCATCATGGGGGCGAACCGAAATATCTGGCTCAACATTATCAGCGCTTCACTTTTTGCACTTTTACTTGTCGGGCTCTTCATCCATTTAATTTTCACAATACGTTATCGTAAACTACATAAAAATGGTTGATCAAATAGTATTATATCCTCGCTGGCTTAAGCTTTGGCATTCAGTAAATGGCATTCTATGCCTGTTTCTGATGATTACCGGACTAGTGATGCAATATACTTCACCCAGTACAATTGTTTTTTCCTTTTCCACTGCCATCACCATCCATAACATTTGTGGCATCCTTCTCATCATAAGCTGGGTCATTTTTATTATTGCTAACGCTCTCTCTCGAAACGGAAGCTATTACAAAATATCTTTTAACCTATTACGCGAATCTATCGTTCAATTCAGATATTACATCTTCGGAATGTTTAAAGGCGAATCAAAACCCTTTAAAGAAGACGAAGTCAGAAAATTCAACCCTCTCCAACAACTAACTTATTGGTTGACAATGTATATTATTCTCCCATTGATTGTAATAACTGGTTTTATTATGATCAATATTGAACAGCTACTTAGCGATGAACATGGAATATTCATTTATCAGATTGCTGATTTTTTGCATATTTGTGCTGCATTTCTTATTTCTGTTTTCATGATCATCCATTTCTATCTGGCGTCTCTTGATGGCAAAACAAACTTTAAAAAAATCATTTAAAAACGAACAAATTATGAATAAGAAACTTAAGTCGATTCTTGCAATTACTGTTATTCTATTTACATTTTTACCTTTAGTTGCATTATCTCAACAACAAAAAGCGAAATCGTGGCCGGTTCCGGCAGAATTTAAAAATAAAGCAAATCCGGTTAAAGTTACTGCTGCTTCAATAGCTGACGGCAAAGAAGCCTATAAAAAATGTAGTGGTTGTCACGGAAAAGCTGGATTAGGTGATGGTCCAAAAGGAAAAACACTTGATACGTTCCCCGGCGACTTTACGCTAGCTTCATTTCAAAATCAAACCGATGGAGAACAGTTTTGGAGAACTAAAACCGGACGTGATGAAATGCCCGGCTATAAAGGAAAGCTAACAGACGAAGAGATCTGGAGTGTCGTAAATTACATGCGTACTTTCAAGAAATAAATAGGATGATTGTTTTAGACAATAACTAATCCGTCTTTTCTAAGCATCTTCCAAACCGCTGATTTAATCATCTTTTCAGATGAAGTGCCAGTTGCTTCAGAAAACAATGTTTTAGCCTCTGCAAAAGAAAAAATTTCTTTTGCCAGATTTGCTTTTTCTATCAGCGAAATAGCAAATCTGGCTTGTTTCTGATCTGTAATAATCTCTTTTGTTTCAACTCCTGAATAGATTGTAATAACAGTCTCTTCTTTTCCCATTTTGGATTTACCAAGCACTTCACACACACCATCTCCAAGCCAGATTACCCGACTACTTTCAGATATATCTTCATCTCTCTTTGTCACCAGAAACGATTCAATCAAGTCTGGAGAATAGGTTGTACCCGGCATCTTTGTTCCAAACCAGGATACCTTTTTCTTGTCGAAGCCAACCCCATGCATAAAATTATAAGTGGCTATTCGCAGTCCTTCACCAAATTGATCATGATCTGTTGGCACGGAGTCTTTAAATGGAGCCTCGTTATTTGAAAAGGGATTGAGCTTGCTTGATGATCTTTTAACACCAAACCGTGTAGGATTTTGTCCAACCGGACTATGGACCGTCATAGCAAATCGATGCCAGAATGCAGATTGAATGAGCCCTAAAGCAAAAAACTGACGGACAATTTCTAATGAGTCTATTGTTTCTTGAACTGTCTGTGAAGGAAATCCATACATCAAATAAGCATGCACCATTATTCCTGCCGATGTAAAGGCTTCACAGGCATTTGCCGCACCAAATAAAGTAACACCTTTATTCATTAGCTTTAGTAGTCTATCAGAAGCAACTTCAATCCCTCCCGAAACGGCTATACATCCTGATTTAGCTAATAACAAACAAAGATCGGAGGTAAACGATCTCTCAAAACGAATATTCCCCCACCATGTAACTTGTAAACCTCTATTGATAATCTCTAATGCCACCCGTTTCAATACAGCCGGAGGAGCAGCCTCATCCACAAAATGGAATCCAGACTGACCGGTTTGCACCATCATTGCTTCCATTCTATCTACTAAAACAGAAGCAGATACAGTTTCATAGCGTGCAATATAATCAAGCGAGGTATCGCAAAAAGCACATTTAGCCCAATAGCAACCATGTGCCAGTGTTAATTTATTCCACCTCCCGTTACTCCACAAGCGTAACATCGGATTCGCAAATTCTGTCAGATCCAGATATAATGAAAGTGGTAATCCTGAATAGTCTGGTGTCCCACGATCAGTCATTTTAATATTTTGAGGAGCATCAAATTGAATTTTTTTGAGGCTATTCTGAAAACAAAATACTGTTCTGATGAGAGAATCGTCTTGGATTTCATTCAGTAAAACTGATTCTTTAAGTTGCGCTATTGAATAATCCGACTTTATAAATGCCTTAACTAATCTTTCAAGCGGTAATTCACCATCATCAAAAGTAAGGAAGTCAATAAACCGGAATAAACGTTCATCTGAAAGTTGACGTAATTCCGTATTAACATACCCCCCTCCCATCACTGTTAGAACAGAAGGATATTTTTGCTTTAATAGCATACCACATTTTAATGCGCCATAAAGATTTCCGGGAAAGGGGACACAAAATCCAACAAGCTGAGGATTTATCTGAAGAAATACCTCTTCAAAGATTGAAAGCATCATTAGATCAACCCTGTTCATTGCGGTCAGCTCCAACGCCTCTAACAAAGGATCAAATTCTGGCAGATACAAACAGAGTTTCTCGGCATATTTAATTAATTCAAAGTTAGGCGCAATATTCTCCTTAATAAAATCGGCAATATCCTCAATATAAAGTGTAGCCAGATGTACTGCTTTATCCTGAACACCTATTTCACCAAAAGCCCAATCAAGCTCACGTAAGCTTTCAAATCGTCTACCCTCAGGAAGATATTCACGAGTACAGATTCGCTGTGCAAACATAGGCTCCTGACCTCTTAAGAAACGTATTACTGTTTCAACGGTATCTTCATATCTTAACCGACATGCCAGAACCCGTTGAGAAGAGGCTTGTAATATATCAGATGGTCTTTTTCCAGTACCTCCACCACTTATCGATAACCCGCCAGCCAAGACATCATCAAAAATAGATTGAAGAAAAGATCGTGTGAAGATCCGATCAACCAACATGACACCTAAATCCAACTGTGCAACGTTATACCCAATCTTTTCAAGATATCCTGCAAGATAAGGCGAAGCCGGATAAGGTGTATTCAGTTGTGTCAACGGTGGAG
This sequence comes from Bacteroidota bacterium, assembly GCA_013390605.1. Taxonomy (GTDB): domain Bacteria; phylum Bacteroidota; class Bacteroidia; order Bacteroidales; family Cfx3-03; genus Cfx3-03. Next base: position 3,118,712 of record JACAUB010000001.1, read on the forward strand.
TCACCAATAATATTTGCATATTTATACGCTGATTATAGACTTTTCAAAAACGCTATTAACAGTTCTGTTGCCTTCCCTCGATGGCTAATTTTGCCTTTTGCTTGAATATCCATCTCTGCAAAAGTTTGAGAATATCCATCCGGCTGAAATACCGGGTCATATCCAAATCCTTCAGTACCTCTGCTATCTTTGGTGATAAGCCCATTGACAATACCCTCAAAAAAGAACTCTTTACCCTCTATAATCAAGCAAATAACTGTTCTAAATCGGGCTTTGCGATTCTCCTTTCCTTCTAATTCAAAAAGAAGTTTAGCTAAATTAGCTGCAGAATCCTGATCCTCACCTGCATATCGGGCTGAATAGACACCCGGACGTCCATTTAAAGCTTCAACTTCTAATCCAGTATCATCTGCAAAGCAGTTTTTTTCAAACATATCCCAAATATAGTGAGCCTTAATTGCAGCATTACCTTCAAGGGTATCAGCAGTCTCGGCTATATCATCAAAACAGTTGATTTCGCGCAAGCTTAATAGCTTAAATTTTTCACCTGCTAAATGGGCCAACTCTTCGAGTTTATGTTTGTTATTCGTAGCAAAAACAAGTTCCATCATTATCTGTTATTTATTCAACACAAAGGTACGGTTCTGTTCTGAAAAGATTTTTTTTTAGTTGTACTTGTTTTTCATAAATATTTCTGATTAAATTTGCACCAGAAGTGTAAAATTATGCAAAGCAATTATCTTCTTCCTTTTCTACTATGGACCCTCCTCCTCAATAATCTGAGAGAGAAGCATGGCTGTTTGTAAAAAGGAACTCACATAATAAGTGATAAAAAATTTCAAGCGAGCCAACTTAAAAGAAGGCTCGCTTTTTTTATGTAATCAAATTCCAATCAATATGGACAACAGAGTATACGTTTTCGACACAACCCTGCGCGATGGAGAACAAGTCCCGGGGTGCCAGCTAAACACTATTGAAAAAATAGAAGTAGCTCGTAAACTTGAAGCCCTTGGCGTCGATGTAATCGAAGCAGGTTTTCCGGTATCGAGTCCGGGTGATTTTAAATCGGTTGTTGAAATTTCAAAAGCAGTTTGCGAACCAACCATTTGCGCCCTCACCAGAGCGGTTGAAAAAGACATTGAAGTAGCTGCTGATGCATTAAAATATGCCCGCAAGAAACGAATTCATACAGGAATAGGAACCTCCTATTTCCATATTTACCAGAAACTCAAATCTACGCCCGAAGAAATTATTGAACGGGCTAAAGCAGCGGTTAAATATGCTAAACGATTCGTAGAAGATGTTGAGTTTTATGCTGAAGATGCAGGCCGATCAGATAATGAATATCTTGCCCGGGTAGTCGAAGCAGTTATCGCCGCAGGAGCGACAGTTATCAATATCCCCGACACTACAGGCTATTGTCTCCCATCCGAATATGGAGAAAAGATTAAGTATCTGATGGATAATGTATCAAATATCGATAAAGCAATACTTTCCACTCATTGCCATAACGATTTAGGTATGGCTACAGCAAACTCTATGGCTGGCTTAATAAATGGAGCACGACAAGTTGAAGTCACCATGAACGGTATTGGTGAACGTGCTGGTAATACAGCATTAGAAGAAATCGCCATGATTTTAAAAAGCAGACCCCATCTGAATCTGACCACCGGAATCCATACCGAAAATATTTATGACACAAGCAGATTAGTATCTCGCTTAATGCGTATGCCGATCCAACCCAATAAGGCCATCGTTGGTCGTAATGCTTTTGCACACTCTTCAGGAATACATCAGGATGGAGTGCTAAAAAATAGAGACAACTACGAGATCATGGATCCAAAAGATGTTGGCATCAATGAATCTTCTATCGTATTAACCGCCCGTAGTGGTAGAGCAGCATTAAAACATCACCTTGACATGTTAAATATTGAAATGGAAGGTGATGAATTAAATGATGTTTATGGAAAATTTATCAAGTTGGCCGACTCTAAAAAAGATATTACTGACGAAGATTTATTTGTTTTGGCCGGGGTAAAGAGAGCGACCTCAGGTAGAAGAATTAAATTAGAGCATCTTCAAGTGCTCTGCGGACAATCAGCAATTCCAATGGCTACCATTACATTGAATATTGATGGTGAAAGCATAACATCTTCAGCAACTGGAAACGGACCTGTTGATGCCGCTTTTAGTGCCGTAAAGCAAGTAATCCAAAAAAAGGTGGTACTCGAAGAATTTTTAATACAGGCCATCACCAGAGGTAGTAACGACCTCGGCAAAGTACATGTTCAGGTAGAAAATAAAGGAAGTCTTTATTATGGATTTTCAGCAAATACAGATATTGTAACAGCTTCAGTTGAAGCATTTATTGATGCTATTTCGAAAATACGGTAGTATCTTATACTCGTCATTTCGAACTAAGCGATAAATTTCTTAAAAGTAATATTGTATCTATAAGTAGATTGCTCCTTTTACTCGAAATGGCGATTTAAGCCAAAATGAAAATTCACAATAAAAAAGCCCCATGGCATTATGCTCATGGGGCTTTTTATATTTATTTTTTCTTCTCTAACCAAACCTCGCGTAATTTTAAGTACTGCAAAACAGCATACCACGAACCGAGCAACGACATCACTAAACCATCTACCCCATCTAAAATTCCAAGCTTTATAAAATAACTTTTAAAAAACCGAAGTAAGGGCGAAAAGAAAAGCTTAATGGCATTAGGCCGTTTTCCCTTTTCATAAAGCATGAGTGCTTTTTCATTGGTATATCGGTTACTTTTATTGATATAATGGGTGATATCTTTATACGTATAGTGCTTTATATTTTGATGAATCTTCTCAACTAAAGCATTCTCACGGGTTTCAAAGTAGCTATGAATAATATGTGGACTAAATTTTCCACCTCCATTTTTAAAGAACCTAACTTTGTAAAATGCACTCCAACCACCATATTTAACTAACCGGCCAAAACAATAAGATTCAAAACGGACCTTATAGACATCGGCAGCCTGGGGTAGCTTCATAATTCGAAGAATCTCCTCTTTCAACTCATCAGTTACCACCTCATCTGCATCAAGAAATAAAATCCAATCTCCGGTACATCTTTCAATTGCTTCATTTTTCTGTAAACCACAACCCTTATAGGGTGACACTTCAAAAACCTTAGCACCAAAAGATTTTGCTATTTCAACAGTTCGATCGGTAGATCCACTATCAACCAAAATCATTTCATCAGCAATATCTTTAACCGCATCAAGGGTTTTACCAATAATCCATTCTTCATTATACGATACGCTGCAAACGGATAAACTCATGCTATGATAATATTTGATAAATACGTCCTAAAAACAGATTCTGACACACTTTCAAAGTAATCCAAAACTTAAAAGTAGTATAATTACGATGTTCAATACGCTGAATATGTTCCATGTTGATCTTTCTGGGATTGGTTCCTTTTCGTGTAGAAAGGAATCCAATAATTCCAGCTTTTTTAATAATCTGCTTTCCAAACTCAGAGCGATGCCCCCATGGCCAACAAAAGAAATGAACTGCTTTCTTCAAGTTCGACTCAATAAGTCCTTTGTTTAGGTCTATATCCTCTGAAATTCGAATAAATGCTTCATCATCTGTCTCAAATCGAATAGCCGATAGATCCCGATTATGATAAAACGATTCTTCAAACTTCACAGCCCTCTCGCTATATGCAGAACGGGTTTTAAAGATGGGGTCCCCCAATTTAAGTTCGTTACGATATAGATATTGCAAATTCCAATCTTTTAAATCATCCTCGGTAGCTGTCCGAACAACCTTCGTATCTACGAATACAGCTGCATGTCGATGCGAATGTAATTCGAAATCCACCAAACCACTTTTATACATCTCCTGAATCTGATTCCAAGTCAAATAATCCGGATCATGCCCTATTGATGCGGTATTGATAAAAATAGTTGCTTTGATTTTATATTGTTTTAATAAAGGAAATGCAATAAAATAATTATCCTTATACCCATCATCAAAAGTCAGTAAACAACTATCTACCTTTACCGGAAGATGTTGTAAATGCAAATCATATATCTCATCAAATGTATAAGTATGAACTTTTGATCTTTGAATAACCTTCAGCAACTCTTCAAAATTCGTTGGCGTATTATGAAACAGAAAAGCAGGAACTCCCTCATCCTTATAAACAAAGAAGAAGCTCATAAATACCAGAATAATAAACAGCACGATGTACACGTTGACCTATTTTTCAGAGATTGAGTTTTACGCTAAGAAAATGTAAAAGTACAATCTGAAAAGATAGGTTCTAAATAATTTTTACATTTTTTATTTTCGCCGGTGGCTTCGACAAACTCAGCCACCGATAGAGTGATCATCCAATCTAAACACCTACTCCACAATCAATAACCATCCCTTTCCCGGTTGTATCAATATCTCATCATCGGGATTAAACATAGCTGCAGGTTGAAAATCTTTCACCTCCCATGCTGTAAGTTTTGCTTTCAGAGAGTCAATTCCAAGCTTTTTCCAATCAATAATCAGCTTTACCTTCTCTGCATTTTTAGCCCAGCTCGCAATAGCTACAAGCGTTTTATGTTCTTTCCGATAAACTGTAGCAAGCACTTCCGCATTATTGGTCTTTACAGGGGAATTTGGGACCCAGTATCCGATCATTTCGCTACCCTGCATTCCAAACTTATCCCAAACATTCCAGATTGGACGTGGATCCCCTGACCATGGACGTCGATTGGTCATCCCATAAATCATTCCTCTCCACAGATTACCATTATCCTGAAGCATTTCACCCATCAGCCCGTAGGGAATACCCGAGATTTCAGTCATCCAATAATCAGGTTGTGAATTATAATCAAAATACTCACCAAACCAAAGCCTGTTTAAATAGGGAAAATGTTCCAAATATAAATTAGTACTGCTGGCAAAACCATCATTCCGATTATATTGATTAGCTGAGTGAAGGTCGATCATTGCCCCGGTACGGTTCCTATCTAATATTTTGCGTACTCTTTTCATTGTAGTTCTATCAAATGCCACATCATCAATATAGAGACCATCAATGCCTACGTTTTCGGTCAACCAGTTTAACCCCTCAACATAATAATTATGCCAACGCGAAACGCCACTGTTCACAATCGCTGCATCTTTTAATTCAGGTACAAACCAGGCTGCTATATAATTAGAATCAAGATGTTCCTGCAACCACGAAAACCCATTTCCTTTTCCATGACTCAATACTTCATCACCCAGGCTTCTCAACATATGAACCTCCGGAGCGCTATTAGTTAATTCTCTTACCGTATAATAAATCTTCACCTTCATATTGCGTGAATGAGCTTCATCAATATATTTTTTCATAGCAGCAGGACGAAGGAATGGATAGTTAATAAAAGGATTGATCTCAGTTGCATGGTGAACATTAACCGTATTGGCTCCTTCCTTTTGAATCGTATCCAAGTCATTAAACTTATGATAATAGCGCGTACTCCATTGACTATCTGTATTGAGTAGATGAAAAGGTGTGATCAACAAGCGAAAATAGAAATGCAACACCTCCCCTTTCCTGACCATTCGTTTGCCACTATAGCTGGTTAGCAAATAGGTATCTCCATCTACTCGCGTTGTGCATCCACCTTTCCCGTTATTATACCATGAGGGAGGCATATTTAGTGGCTTCTGAAGATAAAAATTAGTGTTTAAAGGTCTTACATAGTTTGTATCCTTAAAACTAGTCTGGATTCCCCCATTCACATTTCCAATCCAGATAGCATCCTGATTTTTTTGCTGATTCCATTTCCATGAAAAAGAATCAGGACGAACACCTCCCTTTTGTCCCATTCCCATTAAAAAATGAGCAGCCGTTGCTGAATAAGGAATCTGAAGCCTTACATCATTAAATGAACCATCTTTTAAGGCTGTTAAAGTAACCTGATACTCCATGCAACCATCAAACTCAAGCTGAGCATTGATACCCATTTTTACAGCAGGATTGGTAAGCACATTTTTCCATGCAATTGTTCCAGGTTTTTCCTTTGTATAGGTCGAATTCTTTACATCAAATTTAAGTGGTGCGCCCATCTCATCTTCAACAACGAACCCTACAGGTGCAGCCAATAAATTAAACGGTGTTTGATTAAAATGAGTCATTTCAACTGAGTAGAAACTTTTAATCTGTTCAGGAAAGCCCATTTGATTAAGACACACTTCTCTTCCGAGACAGCTCAATACATTCCCTTTTCGAGTTAATGCTGTATACGGTGGAACCAATTCATCATCAAATGCCAGTCTCGAATTCAACCAACGTAATCGGGTAAGTGCATACGGATTGCTATCCCCCTTGTCAGCCAGAATGGCATTATTCACAAAAAGTTTTAATACAAAGCTTTGTGCTTTTGCACCTTCTGGTGTAATGGTAACCGTAGCGGTATACCATCCCGTCTTTGCTGCTTTTGGAATCTGAATTCCCATCCACAGTGGTTGTACCTTTCCCTTCTCCAGTTTACAACTCTTCAGAAAAGGTTTCCCTTCAGAGTCAAAACCTTCCGTATTAAAACAAGTAAACTCTTTAGATTTAATGATATAATTAGACGATTTCAAATCAGAATAGGTCACTTTGCAATTATTAAACGATTGTTGGTAAGAAACCACACCTACCTGAAAAGTAAAATACTCATTTCTAGAAGCACTATCACTTATTACACCATTTGTACCATGCTGAATCCAACGCAACGGAAGATCTTCCGTCATCCTTATTGAATATCTGCGCAACTCTGGAAACAACAGAAACGCTTTGTCTTTATGTTGTGCCAATAAAGTAGTCACCTCTGTTTTTTTTGCAATGACCTCCATCGGATAAAAGCTATTTAAGGCATTGATTGATTGTATTTCAATAACCACTGCCTTTGAAAGACTATTCACTGGCTGCGAAGCTACCTTTGTCAACCAGTTTTTATCAGCTTGCAGTAAAGGTTTCTGATAAAACACAGTGGGGTAGTTTGCTGAGCCTTTTGAAATATATGGCATATAGAAAAGATAATAGACCCCTTTACCCGATGTAGGTTCGAAAACCAAATTACAAGTCTCCCGGTTAATGACAGCTATATGCACATTATTAATCCGATGTAAGTTTGCATCCGTCACAATAACATTGATATTTTCAGGATGATGGTCCCGCCGACGCCAATCCACTTGCACTACTACTGCCTCTGCGGCAGCATTCACTTTTACAACTACACGGTGATTCCCAAGTGTATCTGAATTCCAATTTCCTGTAGTATAGGGTATATTCTGTGCGTTAAGCTGTAAACCCCAAGGAAGAATAAAACAGATCGGAAGATAAAAACGTACAAGTGAAAGAATAATTTTTCTCAATTTCATAAGGGGGGTTATTAAAACGAAGTAAAGATATAGAAAATAATTTCACACACATTAAACAGCAATCTTTATTATTATTATTTCAAAGTATTTAACTAAATGAAATAAAAATCCTAAACATACAAGATCTCTAACCTTGACGGGTATGGGTCATCAATTGTACACTACTTCAAAAAAGTCTAGCGGAATTATACAAAATCTATATATGCTTTAAAATTCAAATCATCTTTAAAGATCAACAAACTCTAATCCTTTCTGATTTTTTTACTATTTTTAACCATTCAAAAAAACAACACCATAAAATGAAATTCAAACTTATCTTAACACTTGTTTTTGCATTTTGCTATCTACTTTCAAATGCACAAAGAGAGAATAAAATCATAGTAAGTAGCCCGGGAAAAAAAGTAGTTATTCAGATTAACATAGAAGATAATAAGCTATCATACAGTGTCAAAAAACATAATCAGCAAGCACTACTAAAGTCCTCTCTTGGATTGGTTGTCGATGGTAATGATTTAGGACAAAATGTTTCGATAACAGATAAGCCAAAAGAAAAAACAGTAACTGAAAAGTATGCTTTGTTGGGTAATCATTCGCAAGCAATAAATAATTATAAAGAGATTTCTATTCCCTTAAAGAGTACAAATTTTTTCTACCAACTACAGGTTAGGGCCTATGATGATGGAATAGCCATCCGTTATGTCATCAATTCAAAAAAAATAATGCATATTGAAAAAGATAACACCGCTTTTGGGCTACCCGTAACAGCACAATGTTATTGGGCATTCTACTCAGATGACAATGAAAACCTACATAATAACACTTCGCTCTCCGATCTTCCTGAAAACAAAGCATTGTTAGCCCCTTTAACAATAAAAACCGATAACTTTTATCTTTCATTTACCGAAGCTGATTGTCAAAAATTCCCTGATCTCAGTTGGACAAAAGCAGGAAATCAGCTAAAGGCAAATTTCACAACCAATCCTAACGGTTGGAATACTGAAGCTGGAACCGTAATATCACCATGGCGGTTAGCTATTATCGCCGATAACTTAACCCAATTGGTTAATAGCGACATGATCATGAATTTATGCCCTGCCCCCAATCCCTCAAATGACTTCAGTTGGGTAAAGCCCGGTCGTGTAATGTGGCAGTGGTGGAGTGTGGGCGAGCCCAAATTTAATGACCAGAAAAACTGGTACGATGCCGCAGCCCGCCTGACGTGGGAGTACTATTTAATTGACGATGGCTGGCGCACATGGAGACAACCGGGTAAAGACCAATGGCAATGTTTGAAAGAGGTGATTGATTATGGCAAAACCAAAGGAGTCAAAAGCATTATCTGGGTGGATTCTAAAGAAATGCGAACCAGGGAAGGCATCAAAACTTATCTCGAAAAAGTTAAGCAAGCAGGTGCTGTAGGAATAAAAATCGACTTCATTCCACCAGCAACACCTGAAATCATGCAATGGTATGAAGCAGCAAGAGAAGAGACATATAAACTTCATTTGATGGTCGATTTTCATGGTTGTACTAAGCCAACAGGCGTGCGCAGAACATGGCCCCATGAGCTAACCCGCGAAGGTGTTCGGGGCAATGAATATCAGATGACACGTTATAACAGAGTTGCGCCCAAGAATCAGGATGAACTTAAGCCTTTTACACGCTTCATTGCAGGGCCAGCTGATCTTACCCCTGTTATTTTCACAGAGAAAGAGCTGAATGGCTTTACTTGGACACACCAATTGGCGCAGGCTGTTGTCTATTTATCTCCATTAACCCATTTTGCCGATGCGTATAATGCTTATATTAATAATCCAGCTGAAGAACTATTGAAAGATATCCCAACTGTATGGGATGAAACCATCGTCCTCCCATGTTCTGAAGTAGGAAAGGTTGCTGCATTTGCAAAAAGAAAAGACCATGAATGGTGGATCGGCATCATGAATGGCGAAGAGACCAGCAACATTTCATTCAATCTCGACTTCTTGAAATCAAAAGCTCAGGCAACAATCTTAACCGATAAAAAAGAGGTATTGAATGCCTTTGACAGAAAAGAAACCATTGTCAATAAAACCGACAATATCAACATAGAACTCCGCCCGGGTGGAGGCTACTTTATGAGACTAAAAATGGCTCATTAATCTTAATACTGAAAACCGACTAATTAACAGATGAAATTATTAACTTTATTATTGCTGTCATTGATAATCAGTGCAAATGTTTATGCACAGAATCGTTCGAAGAAAGTGTATTATGTATCTTCGCAAGGCAATGATAAGAATACCGGACGGATTAAAACACCTTTCAAAACGATACAAAAGGCAGCCGATATCATGCGAGCCGGAGATATTTGTTATATCAGGCAGGGCGTTTATAGTGAAAACATCTCCCTTTCTTTTAATGGTACTACACAAGCACCGATTAGTTTCTATAACTATCCAAAAGATACGGTTGTATTAACTGCGAATAAACCAGTGACTCATTGGCAACATTATAAAGGCAATATTTACAAAACCTATTTTCCTGACAGTGCACTACAGGTTTTTTGCAATCATCAGGAATCACCAATTGCGTCATATCCTAATATTACCAATAAACTGAATGCGGATGAGTGGGCAGATGCTAACGCTGATCGTGGTGGAAATGTAGTTCTCAAAGGAAAGAAGTTTCCAAAGAATTATTGGACAGGTGCTTATTGTAGGATCCTTACAGGTAATAAATGGATTGCACATATTGGCAAAATAGAGTCCAGTAATGACAGTATGGTTCATTGTACCAATTCATTAGCACCATTTAGTAACATGGAGGCCGATGTGTTTCTAGGAAAAGGAAAAGCCTGTATTGTAGGTCATTTGAATGCTTTAGATAATGATCATGAATGGGTTTGGCAGCATGACACTCTTTACTATTATGTACCAGCTTCGTTGGATATTAATGTGCTGGCAATTGAGGCCCGTACACATGTTTATGCACTTGATGCTACATCACGAAAACACATCATTATTTCTGGAATACATTTCTTTGCCGCATCAATAAACCTAAAAGATGCCGAAGATTGTATAATTGAAAATGGTAGTGTACAATATCCGGCTCCATTTTATTGGTATGGTAGTGGTTTTGGAAGACAATACAATTACAAAACCGTTCCGCTGGCAACAGATAAATGGCGAGGAAAAGGAGTATATATATCAGGAAGAAATAATTTAATTCAAAATGAGTACATTGCTCATAGTTGGGGGGATGGAGTAAGTTTGGGAGGTGAGAATAATACTGTAAGAAACTGCTTTATTGAAGATTGCGATTGGTCAATGACAGATTGTGCTACGATTAGTGCAACCGGTTATATGTTACACATCCAGAATAACACTTGTCGGAAAGCAGCGCGAAGCATCATAGTTCATCGTTTTGCCAATAAAATTGAAATACTTTACAATCACTTATATGATGCAGGATTAGGCACCGATGATTTAGGATTAACCTATTCCTACCAAAGTAATGGCGAGGGTGCACAGATAGCTTATAACTGGATACATGACAATCACGCATCAGGCACAAATACAGGCATCTATCTAGACAATCAGGATACAGCATTTGTAGTACATCACAATGTCGTCTGGAACTGCAAATTTGGAATTCAGACCAATAAAGATGCTGTTAATCACCAAATTTATAACAATACTATCTTTAACTGCGAAAACCCATCATGGGCATGGGGACCGGATGGAACTAAAGTCATCGGACAGAAAGTATACAACAACCTTTCAGAGAACCCTATAGTAATCGGAAATGATTTCAAGAACAACATTACAGACAAAAAGGAATCATTAGAAGACATTAATAATTTTGATTTCCGATTAAAGAAGGGTGCCAAAGCCATTGATGCAGGTATTGAAATAAAGGGTATTACAGATAACTATATAGGGAATGCTCCCGATGCAGGAGCCTACGAATATAGCACACCAAAATGGATAGCTGGAAGTAATATCAATGTCATTGGAACTATTTTTCCAAAAGAAAGGTAAGCTTTATTCATACAACATAAACAGATCAGAAAATAGTATGATATTTACTCCTTGAATAAGGAGTAAATAATTGAGAAAAAAGTCATAAAAACAATACTTTTTAATAAATTTGCCAGGTCGACAAACCTATTAAAATATTTTTTATGAAGTTTTCCTTACTCATTTCAATTTGTGCTTTAGTTATCACATGTAAAACATACGCACAACCAAAATTATCTTTAGTCCCTATTCCAGAATCTGTATCAATTCAAAAGGGCAAATTTGTATTTTCTTCTAATACACGAATTCTTTTTCAAGACAACGATGCAGATCTAAAAAATGCCTTAGCACTATTATGTACCAAACTAAAAAGTGCAGCTGGTATTGATTTGACTTCACCCCTAAAATCTAAAAAAAGATCAACAATACAAATTAGTCTGGATAACACAATTTCAAACGATGAAGGTTACATCTTAAAAATCAAAAAAAACGAAATCACATTAACAGCTAAAACACCTACCGGAATTTTCTATGGAGTACAAACCATACTTCAACTATTACCAGTGGAGATTGAAGCACAAACCTTACAAAACAGAACGGAGTGGAGCGTGCCTTGTGTTGACATTACAGATGCTCCAAGGTTTTCATATCGTGGTGTTATGCTTGACGTAGCCCGTCATTATCAACCCATTTCATTTATCAAAAAGTTGATCGACTTATTGGCCATGCAAAAGATGAATCGGTTACATATCCATCTAACCGATAGTCAGGGATGGCGCTTTGAAAGCAAAAAATATCCAAAGCTCACACAGATTGGCGCATACAGAAAAGGCACACCTCTGAATACCACTTACGATTACAATTCACGTCCACAAGACACATTGTATGGCGGATATTACACACAAGAAGAGCTGAAAGATATTGTCAGATATGCTGCTAATAAATTCATCACCATTATCCCTGAAATTGAGATGCCGGCACACTCTAAATCAGCCTTGGCATCCTATCCTGAGTTCGCCTGCTTAGACAGCACAGGTCATGCATTCAGCTACCCTCAAAACATTCAAGACGAATATTGTACCAAAGATTCTACATTCACTTTTCTGACTGATATTTTAGAAGAAGTGATGAATATTTTTCCATCGAAATATATCCATATAGCAGGTGATGAAGCAAGTAAAGTAAATTGGAAGACTTGTAAAATCTGCCAACAACGAATGAAAGACGAAGGGTTAAAGAATGGAGAAGAACTACAAAGTTACTTCATCAAACGAATAGAAAAGTTTGTAAACAGCAAAGGAAGAAACATCATTGGCTGGGACGAAATATTGCAAGGAGGGTTGGCTCCCAATGCCACTGTTATGAGCTGGACAGGCATAGAAGGTGGAATAAAAGCAGCGAAAGAACATCATAAAGTGATCATGACGCCAGGCAACTACTGTTATCTGGATCATTATCAATCAAACGCATCGGGTGAACCTGCTGCTTTTGGAGGCTTTACCCCATTAGAAGAGGCTTATAGTTATAATCCCATCCCTGTTGAATTAACCGAAGAAGAGAGCAAATTCATCATAGGAGTACAAGGAAATCTTTGGACAGAAAACTTTAATACGCCTGCTCTTTGCGAATATATGATCTTTCCAAGAGCCATTGCCTTAGCTGAAACAGGATGGAGTAAAAATGAATTAAAGAATTTTGACAACTTCGTTCTGAGAGCAGCAAACCACTTAAAAAGATTAGATCTCCACAATGTTAACTACAGCAGGCATCTATTTGATTTACGACTAAACACCTCATTAAATAGCGAAGGACACGTAACAGCCAGTATCAAAGGTGTACCGAAAGAATACGAAATTCATTATACATTAGATGACACTCCACCAACTATCACTACTCCAACTTATCACAATTTGATTGTAATTGATAAAAACGCCACATTAACAGCTGCAGTACTCATTAACGGAGCTATTGTTGATCAGTTGAAAAAAACATTCATATTACACAAAGCTGTTGGAAAACCCGTAATACTAAAAACTTTGCCCAGCCAATATTATAATAAAGGAGGCAATAATGCATGGACTAATGGAAGCTTTGGAGGTGATAACAGCTTCAATGATGACGAATGGTTAGGCTGGTGTGGACAAAATTTTGAGGGCACCATCAATTTCGAGAAACCTACTACCATCAGTTCTCTAAGGACAAGGTTTTTCCACCGTCCCCCAAGTTGGATCTGGACTGCTAAAAAAGTTACGTTGGAAACATCTGATGATGGCATTAACTTTAAATCGTTATTAGAAAAAGAAGTAAATGTTCCAACAGTATATGGTGCAAATCCGTTCGAGGCAACTTGGGCCCCTGTTACAACAAAATATTTAAGAATCACTGTCGAACCTTGGGGTAATATCCCAAAAGAGAACCCTGGTGAAGGCACTCCTGCATGGCTCTTTGTTGACGAAATGGTCATAGAATAATCTAAATCAAAAAAACTAAGTGGGAATGCTACTGATTACGATGCAACAGCATCTTCACTTAGTTTTTTCATTTCAGATAAAGAAATTTTGAGGCAAAAGCATATTTCAAAACTCATTTCTAATGAAAAGTACAATCGTATTTTTTTTGTTATTACTTAGTGTCATTGGTGTATTTGCTCAAAGCAAGGTATCTCAAATAAATCAAATCATATCGTATAAAAACATCTGGTTAAAGCCACCACAAAATATTCCAAACAACACATCAATCGATGCTCCATTGATGGGCAATGGCGAACTAACAATGAGTGTTGGATATAAAGAAAATTTTCTTCGTTATTATTTATCTAAGAATGATTTCTGGCGGTTGCGATCACAAGCTGATGGTTTATCAGGCCCAAGAGTAGCAGGTTTTTTAGATATTAAAATTGAAGGATTTAATAATGTGGATTTTTCTGCAGAACAGTTTATCAAGAACGGCATTACCACCTGCTTGCTGAATAAAAACAGTCAAAAGATAGAAGCAAAGTCATGGGTTTCCGCAACAGATAACCTCATCTTTATCGAACTCAATGCAATAGATAAATCAGCAACTGTTTCTATTAAATTAACAGCACCTGATAATAAACAAGCGAAATCAGAAACTGGGAAATCAGGTAATATTTCCTGGCTTACCCGATCTTTTGTTGATAGTGTAGATATTCAGACCGAAGTAGCAATTGCATTAAAAACCCTCAATTACAATGGCAACACTATTCTATTACAACCTGGCAAAAAATTAATCATTGTCCTTGCTGTTGAAAGCAAATTCAAAAAAACAAAACCATTAGAATACATATTAAACAAAATCAAAGGACTAGACAAACCCACTGTATCTGCATTATTGCAACGGCATAATAACTGGTGGCAAAACTATTGGAATAAATCATCCATAACGATTGAAGATACTGTGTTAATGAAAGCTTACTACCAAGGCCTATATACAATGGCCGCTTGTAGCAGAGACAAGAAATTTCCTCCAGGACTATTTGGCTGGACAACTACCGACACTCCAGCATGGAATGGAGATTATCATTTAAATTATAACTTCCAGGCTCCGTTCTATGGATTATATGCAGCCAACCGCATAACACAAGGAATTCCTCAAGATGCTCCATTGATTGATTTTATGCCGAGAGGCAAATGGTATGGAAAAAACGCAACACATACACGAGGCATTTTATATCCTGTGGGTATTGGACCAATGGGAATTGAAGTAACCAGAAACTTCGCAGTTGGAGGTTATCAGAAAAAAGAAGATATCGAACTGGGTGGTTTATTTTACGGACAACGCTCTAATGCTGCTTATGGATTGATAAACATGGCACAGCAATGGCGTTGTACTTACGACCTTGCCTATGGAAAAAAGATATATCCCTATGCATTAGCTATCGTTGATTTCTGGGAAGATTACTTAAAGTTTGAAAATGGCAGATATGTTATTTACGGCGACGCTATTCACGAAGGTTCTGGAAAAGATAAAAATCCGATATTATCACTTGGACTCATTCGAAATGCTTTCAGTCTCATCATTGATTTAAGTTCAACACTGAAAGTGGATGAGAACAGGCAGGCGAAATGGAAAGATATTTTAAGCAAAATCAGTGACTTTCCAGTTCAACAACGAAATGGAAAAAAAATATTTCGCTATACAGAAGAAGGACTTGATTGGGCAAATGGAAATGGATTAGGAATTCAACACATCTATCCGGCCAATGCTATTACGCTGGACAATAATGAAGACTTACTGACAATTGCCCGCAATACCATTGACGAGATGCAACGCTGGCAAGACACAAACACCAGTAATAGTTTTTTTGTTGCAGCAATCAGAGTAGGATATAATCCATTGATTGTCATCAACGAGTTACATAAGTACGCATTACACACAAATCCAAATGGTTTTCAATTCAATAATCCACATGGAATTGAAAACAGTTGTACTGTGGCTAATGCGCTTAACGAAATACTTTGTATGAGTGTTGGCAATGTAATTCGTATATTCAGTATTTTCCCTAAGGATCAAAATGCAAGTTTTAAAAACATCAGAACATGGGGAGCCTTCCTTGTTTCTGCCCGATTGATAAAAGGGGTAATTTCAAATGTCACGATAGTAAGTGAAAAAGGAAAACGCTGTATCATTATGAATCCATGGTCTGATAAAAAAGTACTATTAATAAGAAACGGAAAAGCAGCCGAAACAATTATCGGTAACAGGATTTCTTTTAAAACAGCAATAAATGAAATGATAGAATTGAAACCATTATAAACTCAGACATATTGAGTTAGTCATCAAGTTTCTTATTGGATTGTCACATTCACAAAATCAATTAACCTTCATGCTTCAAACATAATGCAAATACTAAAAGCTGTAATCATACAATAAAGTATTTTTTTAAAAAGTTAAGCAGAAGAATAGATATTCTCCAGAACATCGAAAAGTTGATATCAATTGAAATATATGGTTCGACTGTAACCAATCAAGATATAATAACGTCAAAGAGGCAACCGGCAGGCACGACACAATTAACATAGCCCCAAAAAACATAACTCCCGACGAGTTAACCGTAAAAATAAATGACAAAAACGTAAAAGTTCTACTCGTACAAAAAGTAACAGAGTATGCACGTGGTGGCTATATGTATGACTACATCGTTTAGGTGTTAAAAAATAAGGAGGAGACTAAACCTACGGAAATCGATAAAATTATCGTCATCCTCCACTCCAATGAAACCAACGAAACAGGTCGTGCTGACTGCTTCTATGAAAAAGGAAAATATTTAAAAAAACAGGAGGTAGTCCATTAGAGAAATCTTCTTTTCAGCAGTGGAATATAAAATCAGAAAATTAAACCTATCCTTTTGCAAGACCAAAAGAACAAACCATGCCATTAAATCACTCATCATAAACAATATACGTAAAGTGTATTTATTAAAAGAACAATCCAGACAACGGGGTATAAAATGTAAGTTCGAGTTCCTCTTTTAACAAAAAACACTTCAAGATGAGAATTGAAATCCCGACATCCCCAACCACTATTCTGTTTGAAATTTGTAAGTTATAATAAATGGGGAAAAGATTGGACCCATAGAAGATTTCCATCAAGGAAAATTAATTGAATATCCGATAATATCTATAATGAAATTATATATTTCAACGTTGTAAAGTTAGATTTTTTATTGAGAATAGTGCCAAATAGCATCCTATAAGCAACGTGATTATTTTAAGACCATCCTTGCTTTTAACAACAATAAGGTGGAATATGCTGATAAAGTCATTAAAGTCTTGCCCAAATTACACATGCATTAAGTTTTACCGAATCACCCTTTTTCAATAACTTCTTCAAAAAACAGTTTCAACCAAACCCTGTGAAATTTATAAATGTTTGATTTTCGTATATTATTGTTTTATTTTTGTTATTTTACAGAAAGTTTGTCATCTACTTTTGTACAATAATTCAAAAAATAAAACTTATGGACACAAAAATTCAAAAACGCAAACTTGGAAACAGTAATCTCGAAGTCTCTTCTATTGGACTCGGCTGCATGGGGATGAGCTTTGGTTATGGTAACATTGAAACTGCAGCATCAAAAATCACAGTGAAAGGAGCCAGATATCCGGAAAGTAGTGCAAAAATGGTTAATCGCTAGGATTGTGTCTGCAAGTAAAAATGAATATACGAAATAAGAAAAAGAGTTGACCTATGAGTATAAGTGAAGTAGCGAACAAGAATCATGAGGAACTTTTCCCAAATCACAAATCAACGTTAAAAGTAACAGATCCTGAATTCATAGAGCTATTCGATAATTTTGCCTTTGATGAAGTGATAAGTTATGGAAACTTAGATACCAGAACAAGGTTAATGATAATTTTGGGATCAATAATTGCAAGTCAGGCTTTAGGCGAATATAAAGTGATGCTTGGTGGTGCTCTGAATGTAGGTATAACACCGATTGAAGTAAAAGAAATCCTGTATCAGACAGTCCCGTATATTGGAATAGCAAAAGCATTTGACTTCTTACATGCCACCAATGAAATATTAGGAGACAGAGGAATAAAGCTGCCATTAGAAGGACAGTCAACCACTTCACCGGAAACACGATATGAAAAAGGATTAGAAGTACAAAAATCTATTTTTGGAGAAATGATTGATAAAATGTATCAAGAATCACCAGAAAATCAGATTCATATCCAAAAATATCTATCGGCAAATTGCTTTGGTGATTATTATACCCGAAAAGGACTTGACCTAAAAACGAGAGAGCTTTTAACATTTTCTATTATATTATCATTAGGTGGTTGTGAGCCACAATTAAAAGGGCATGTACAAGGCAACTTAAATGTCGGGAACGACAAAGAAGTATTACTTAACACTGTTACTCAACTATTACCTTATGTAGGATATCCAAGAGCATTAAATGCAATAAGGTGTATAAACGAAGTAATATCAGTGTGATGAAATTAAAGGATCTAATAATAAAACTTAAAAACGGAGAATCTTATCATGAAATATAAAGAATTAGCAAAAACCGGAGAAAAAGTATCGGCATTAGGCTTAGGATGTATGGGTATGAGCTCAGCATATGGACAACCAGATGACAGAGAAAGTATTGCAACATTACAGTATGCATTAGATCTTGGAATTAACTTCTGGGATACGGCAGATATTTATGGTAATGGTGCAAACGAAGAATTGATTTCCAAAGTACTTGTACCAAACCGTAATAAGATATTCATTGCAACAAAGTTTGGATTCCGCGTAAAAGGTGGAACCGGAAATGCTTTTGTTGGCGGAGAAACTTATGTGGATGCTTCACCGATGTGGATGCGACAGGCAGTAGAAGCAAGTCTCAAAAGTCTCAAGATCAACACTATTGATCTTTACTATGCACATCGTGTAGATCCAAATGTTCCGGTTGAAGAGACTGTTGGAGCCATGGCAGAATTAGTAAAAGAAGGCAAGGTGCGTTATTTAGGCTTGAGCGAATGTACAGCAGTAGATTTAAAGAAAGCAAATGCAGTACATCCGATTACAGCAGTGCAAAGCGAATATTCACTGCTCACCCGTGATGTCGAAAAAGAAATTCTACCCTTAACTCAGGAATTAGGAATCACTTTAGTTCCATTTGCCCCATTAAGTCGAGGGTTGATTACCAATAAACTGGATGTAAGTGCCCTTGCTGCTAACGACTTCCGAGCTAATTTACCAAGATACCAGGGAGAATACTTAGACAATAATCAGAAACTGTCAGCAGCATTTGCAGCGTTCGCTGAAAGTAAAAACTGTTCACCATCCCAGTTAGCCATCGCATGGGTAATTGAACAGAGCAATAATATTATTCCGATTCCGGGAACAAAACGCAGAAAATATCTGGAAGAAAATGCAGGTGCAGTCGATATAACGTTATCAGCAGAAGATCTGGAAGCTTTTCAAGCTATTGTAACTAAATATCCGAATATCGGACCACGTTATAGTGCCCGTGAAAATAAGTTTGTGAAAAAATAAAAAACTTTTTCAACCTTATTGAACGGATAATTTTCATGAGTAATGCTTTAACCCAAGTGCAATCTACAAATTTACAACATGAATAAGGTTGAAACTGAAGAAGCTTTTTACCAAAGGAAATTCGATTGGATGCCCGATAATATCCATAATGAAATCGGGCATTTCAACGTTTTCAAATTAGATCCTTTTGTTGGTAGTAGTACCAAGCCTTTACCCTATAACAGCATGATTAATTTAAGATTACCCAAGGCTCTTCAGCGCCATTCTGGACACATCCTGTAATCCACAACGGAGTTCTTTATATCAGACACAACAATGCATTAATGGCATATGATATAAAAGCAAAATCTTAGGTTCACCAGTTTACATCGGGCGCACAAGATGCAGGTCATCATGTAGAGAAAAATAATAGCCCCCGAAGTAATTGTAATGGTAACACCCGTTTACTTTTATACCATGTGTGCGCAGATGAAAACACTGATCGACAGAACCTGTTCCCGATATTCTGAAATCAATAATAAGAATTTTTATTTTATTGTAACTGCTGCTGACAGCAACAAGCGTGCAATGGAAAGAACACTGGAAGAATTTAGGGGATTTACCAGTTACCTTAACGGTGCAAAAGAAAAGGGTGTAATCTATGGAATTGGAGCAAGAAACTATAAACCCATATTCAGTTTCACGGGTCCCATAAAAAGAAGTTCCAAAGACATCTGTTCATAAATAAATCCAATCTTTTACTTGTCATTTATAAAACGATTTCAGAACTTTATAGTGAATTATTTGATCAATTAAATTTATCAGATAACCATAAACGCAAGCAATATATACAACAAAAATCATAATAGATTAAACGTTATAACGAACTAAAACATATTGGTTATGCTACTCCCTACGATGACTAATAAAGAACTTGTGAAAGAAGTTCTGAGTGATACGGATATCATTTACTCATCCTCTACAGTTTACAGATTAGCTGATACTTATTATCAGGAAAGGTTAAGAAATAAAATCAGTAAAACGGATTTATACGTTAAATTTTACGAAATCAAATCCAACTCAAAGAACAGATGGATTATCATGATGGAGAGGAATACATTGCACGGAAAATATCAATACGCCAGAGATGTAGCCTTAATGCCCTATACCATATACTATACAGATAAAGGACTTCGGATCTTATACCGTACACGAAGAAACGATGTAGCAGTCATGAATGCCCATTTATATGAACGTTATAGAGAGCGGATGAAATTGGATATTCCCAATCTTCTGGACGTAGTAAAGCATTATGTAGAACACAATTATTCTATCCTTTATTATTTATTTCCTGAAGTTGATGGAAGACGAAAGTTCTATGGAACTGTCAAAGAAGGATATGTAATGGGTGAATTCATTGAAGATGACAAATTATTTATTCAGAAAACTTTCATTTGCAAAGAAGGCTCAACGCTGAAAGCAACAGCTTATGAAAAAGAATGTCTGGCAAACGTAATGGAAGAATTGAAACAAATAGATAAGATAAAGGATCCACTGCGTTATAATGAAATGATGATGATCCGAAAAGCATTACTATCACCTGAAGGTATTTAATATCAGCGTAATAAGCACACATTACCCAATAGCAAATTGGAATACAATACTTAGTCAGTCTATAATAATGTATTCATCGTTTAGTTAGAAACGTAAAAATTGAAATAATTTAGAACAAGAACTTGTATTTTAATACTGCTATTTAACCAAGCTATCAATATTAATATATCAATAAACATGCATTTGATTCAATTTACTCACCCTGAACAAACTTTACAATCATGCCTTTTGACAACAAAGAACAAATACTAGATTATCTACTGACGTTGATTAAAACCGGGATCTGTACATATCTTTGATTATTAATGTTAATGAAAAAGTTAAACCTAAAAAATATTATGAACAATGTTATTTCATTTACGAAGCAAACGCTGTTAATTGCTTTTTTCACAGTATTCTTTTTCTGCGTTAATGGGCAGAATAACAAAGATCAGTTCCCTGATCCTAAGATTAAAGCGGGAATAGCAAAAATATCAGGTAGCATTAGCAATTTGAAACTTTCTAAAGAGGAAAAGAAGGTTATAATCGCAGTATGGGTGAGCAATCCGGTTACTGCTGAAGAAAGCAAATATGAAACAAATTTGAATAAAAATAACCAGTTTTCAATTAATATCCCTCTTGAATGTAGCACTGCTATTTGCGGTTTTACTGTTGTGACAGAAACAAATTCTTATGGTGCTTGCATTATTGGTTTGGAGCAAGACAAAAAGTTACAGATGAATATTGTTTTTGATGATAAGGGCGATATTAAAATTGATGTTAAAGAAGGCCTCAATCTTACCTTCAATGATATGATGAATTTATTGAAGGCAAGGGAACGATTTGAAGATCTTTATAATTGGGGAGATTTTCATAAAATGACCCCTAAAGAATTTGCAGAATATGAACTTACTATCAATCTTAAAAAGAGGATTAACTCTACAATAGATTCATTGATCTTAGCTAAAAAAAGCAAAAAACACCTGACCAATGAATTCAACTTAGAATATTTAAGTGGACCACTTTTCTCTTATAAAGAAATGGCAGAACGAAGTTTTAAGAACCGCAAAAAAGAAAATTTGCAATCTACCGCTTATACAGCTATAGAACCCGATAAGTCGTATTATTCTTTTCTCAGGCAATTTAATCTGAATAATCCTCAATATTTATACTGTTACTTTTATGCGAAATTTATGCGAAGATTTTTGTCTATTGCAGCATTCAAAATACCGGAAATCAAAAATCAGCCCATAGACGAATGGCTCAGGGGAGTAAAAGCTACGGTACAAGATATGGTTGGTTTTAATTCGGGCCTATTCTATGATATGCTTGCAGCAAGTGCCTATGCACGTCAGTTTAATGATGAAAGAAATCCCTTGACGAATAAACAAGTGGAAAATATTAAAAAATATTACAAAAACAGGAATGAAGAAATTGCAAAAATTCTATTAAAGAAGAATGAAGAGATAATAAAAATAGTAGAGAGCAATAATGATCTTAAAGTCAATGCAACCCCGGCAGTAGCAAAAGAAAAACTGATAGATACCATTATTGCTAAATACAAGGGCCGTGTTGTATTGGTTGATTTTTGGGCTACATGGTGCGGCCCGTGCGTGAAAACGATGGAAAACATGAAGCCATTAAAAGCCGAACTCAAAGACAAAGGCGTGGTTTTTGTTTATTTAAGCAACAGCTCATCTCCAAAACCTTTATGGGAAGGAAAAATCAAGGCTATTGGTGGTGAACAATACTACTTTAAAGCAGATGAATGGGAATATGTGATGAACAGTTTTGGTTTTGAAAGCATACCCTCCTATTTGATTTATGATAAGAACGGAATATTAAAACATAAATTCACCAGTTATCCGAGCACAGACAAAATGCGGAAAATGATTGAAGAATTATTGCCGTAATGTTAGCTATACAAGTCTACATGGAGCAGAACATTAAGCTGGTATTGAAATAACTTTTTATGATCTATAAACCAAGATAAATATACAATAACTTATTTCACCTCCCGCCTTCTATAAACCACTATATTATAGCTGTAAAAAGATCCTAATAGTTGCTATTTATTTAGATTATTTTTTATCCATAAGACACGTTAAAAGTAAAATAATAAAAATCAAGCCCCGAAAACAACCACCATCCGAGGCTTGAAATTTTCAATCAACAACTTAAAATTAGAAACACCCCAATATCGCAGTAGTCCCACGATCTTTTACAACATAGGGACAACCATATTCAATAGCAGAAGCAAATTCAATTCCCATCGTTGCAATTACAATACTCTTTTCTTTGGGTTTGAAGTCGAATGGAAATTTGGCAATTACGCTGATATCAACAGGTTCTGTGTTGATCGACATCCACTCACTCACCTTTGTTGTTCCCATTGGGTTAAAAGGAGTATACACGGTTTCATATATTCCTCTGTTTTCGTTCCATATCACATCGGGCACTACTGAAATATTCAGATAGATGCGATAGTTTCCAATGTGTTCGGGCCATGAAAACTTGTTTTTAGAGATGAAGTTATTTAACGCAAGCGTTACTTCACTGCGGTCGTCTGTTATCGACAGCTCAGGTTCACCAAAGAAAACATTGTTAAAAGGATGCTTTTTGCTAAAGCTAAACCCAATCAAGGGATAGTTAAATTTAGACGACTCAATTCTTCTATTTCCTCTCTCGTCTTCATGATTCATCACCTGAATCTTTTCTGCGATCATTAACAGATAACAGTTATTTCGGCCTTGTTTCAGCTGACTTAACCCATCGGTTCCTTTTCGTATTATTTTTGCCCAGATAGAATTTCCTTTCCACTCTTCGTTCAATTCGCGGGTTCGGGCAAATGCAGGACTGTTTTTAATTAATTCTTTATTGGCTCCACCTTTTGTAGAATAGATCCATTTTTTTAAATCACTGTCGTAATACGACCTGATATCTCCCAGGCTTCCTTTGAAGCGAATGGGCCCTTTTGATTGTGCCATTGTTTTTAGTTTTTGTAGTCGCGGATAGCTTCTCGTTTTTGTTTTTAGCACAGGGCGACCTGATTAATAATTTGATTAATTGGCAGTATTGTTGATCAACTAAGTAAAATTACAAATCGGGTATTCGTCTTGTCAAGGATTGTATAGTGGACAAATGACGACAAACAACGACAAATCGCGACAAATGACGACAAGTTCTTGTCACTTTAGAAAAAAGAGATGAATAATCGTCTTTTTGAGCTCCTTTGGCGTAAATTTGTGATGAGAAAAATGGAGGTCATTTTTAACAAATGCTTTTGTGTGGAGATGATAAATTCTCATCTCTAAAACGATCAGTTCATACTCTGAAATCAATTCCACGATTCTCCTATATCCATGATCGGATTTTAAAATCGCCCTTTCATTTTTCAATTTTGATTCTATGTCTTTTACTGAAAAAGGTATACAGTATAAACGTTTAAAAAAACACTGTATATGGGAATGAAAAGAGAAAGAGTTGAAAGAAATGTATCGGGTAAACGCTATTTTGTATACCCAGAAGAGGATCGAATCAAGATAGTGAAGGAACTGGAAAAAGGATCACTTTCTATAAAAGAAGTCATGCAGAAATACGAAGTTCTGGATGCGTCCACAGTTTTAAACTGGTTAAAAAGATACTCATCAGAATATCGGGAGAACTACATGCGAGTACTCCTATCGGTTTCCGATCGAAGGCAAATAGCGTATAAGGTAGAATCAGGAGTCATGAGCATTGAGGAAGCCACTACACGTTACAGGGTGCAACAAAGAACCATAAAAAGTTGGATAAAGTTGTATACTTGTATTCCTAAACTGGTGGACACTATGGCAAAGAACGAACAATCTCAATCAGGTTCATCCGAGCAAACAAAGGCATTACAGAAACAGATAGAACAGCTTAAGCTTAAGGTAGAAGCATTGGAGACCATGATTGATATCGCAGAGGATCAGCTGAAAATCGATATCAGAAAAAAATCTGGTACCAAGCAGTCAAAGCCATGAAAGAAAGCCATGCACAAGTAGGGTTCGGGCCACTTTGTATGCTGTTTGGTAAAACCCGTTATGCCTTTTATAAGAAAGGAAAGAATCAACAAAGATGGCTGAATGAAGAACAAATCGTCTTGGAAATGGTCTCCATCATAAGACGGGAATTGCCTTGTACAGGTACCCCCAAGCTCTATCACATGTTAAGAAAAACGCTTCAGGATCATCACATAAAAATGGGCAGAGACTCCCTGCACCGGCTTCTTTGTGGAAATGGGCTGACAATAAGACCCGGGAAACGATATGTGGTGACAACCGATTCCAGACATTGGATGAAGAAATATCCCAACCTGATAAAGGATCTTGTTATCAATGAATCAGAACAGGTATGGGTCTCAGACATTACCTACATCCAGGTAGGGGAAGCATTTAACTTCTTATCGTTGATCACTGATGCTTATTCCAAACAAATCATGGGGTTTTGCCTTCACCCAACCTTGGAGGCTGAGGGCTGCATGAATGCCTTGAAAATGGCTTTGAGCCAGAAAACAAAATACGACATCAGCCATATCCATCACTCTGACAGGGGAGCCCAGTATTGTTGCGGTGACTATGTGGATTTATTACATACTGCAGGATTAGGGATCAGTATGACTGAAAACGGAGACCCTTACGAGAATGCCATTGCCGAAAGGGTTAATGGAATACTCAAGTACGAGTTTAGCTTAAACCGTGAATTTGCAGACACTACCCAAGCCCTTGAAGCTATTCAAAAGAGCATTAGGGCTTACAATGAGCTAAGACCCCACATGAGCTGTAATTACCTTACACCGGTGCAGGCTCATCAAATGAAAGGGGTTCTGGAAAAGAAATGGAAACCGAAAGTAAAACAAAAAGAGAAAGAATTATTATTTGATAGCGTTTAAAAAATG
>JACAUB010000001.1:3144715-3249609 GCA_013390605.1 Bacteroidota bacterium
AATTATTATTTGATAGCGTTTAAAAAATGATGCCATTTTACGTAAAACTATTTAAAAAATGTTTCAAATAAAATTACTAACTTTAATTTATTAGGAATGTATACTTATTTTAGTGAATTGATTTTTTACTGTATACTTTTTCTAGTAATACTACTTAAATGTGTATACCTATTTCAGTAAGGGACACTAACCAAAGCCTAATACAGCATTAGGAGTTGATTAGGGTTAGATTAGGATATGATTAGGGTCAGATTAGGATTACCTCATCAGTATAGATTGATAATCAATTTAATATCGGGTATATTTATCCTTGAAAAGTGACACAAATATAAACGAAACTGCTTAGGATTTTTGTCAACTTCTATTTAATCACAAAATTACTCCTTTATATTTCTACTATCAGTCTATTTGTTTTAAAAGTAAAAGGTCCGGCTTCTTCTTATTACGTTAAGGTCATTTTTCAAAGTATTCTTACCTTTTCTAAGGTTTTTAAATCAGCTGTTTTTAACCGTACTTTTTCACTGCTTTTCACAAAGATTTATCAACGTTTATTGGTTTTTTATATATCTTTGATGCAATCGTTTTCTAAGCTTTTTTTATCAAATCAGTGCTTATCAAATTTTAAACAAAATCAAGATGAACGCAGCTATTCAATTTTCGCAGAAAAAACAGGGACTAGCCAATATAGATACATATCTTTTCAGTGGCATTTTTATTGTAGGCAATCTTGTTTTGCCGCAAATTTGTCATCTCATACCGAATGGCGGATTTATCTTCCTGCCTATTTTCTTCTTTACACTAATTGCAGCTTACAAGTATGGACTGACAACTGGTTTGATGACGGCTATTCTATCGCCAACCGTTAACTTTTTGTTGTTTGGTATGCCTCCGGCAGCTATGTTGCCTATCATACTGGCTAAATCAATTTTGCTTGCTGTTGCTGCAGCTATTATTGCACAACGTTCGGGAAAACTTTCTATCGCAACACTCGCGTTGGTTGTGTTGGCTTATCAGGTTCCGGGTATGCTGATTGAAGGAATTACTCAAAACAGCTTCTTCGCTGCCACACAAGATGTAAGACTGGGACTTCCCGGTATTCTGCTTCAAATAATCGGTGGATTCTTTCTACTGAAATGGCTCGACAAACATGGAAAATAAGAGTTGGGACGACATAGCCGAAAGAATACGTACGATTCATTTTAATGAACAGTTCGATTTTATCGTTGCCATTGCAAATGGGGGTATTATTCCTGCGGCACTATTAAATCAGCGTTTTGGATATGATATTCAGCTATTGAAGCTTAACCTCCGCGATGCACAACAGAATAAACTTTACGACAAGCCGAAGTTATTAGAGCCGATAAAGTTTGATTTTGAGGGAAAAAATATTCTTTTGGTTGACGACCGGATCAAGACCGGGACAACCATTGTCTATGCAAAGGAGTTGCTTGCAAAAGCGGCTGTCATCAAAACATTTGCTGTAAATGGCGATGCTGATTATTGTCTTTATAATGAGTCATGTTTCAGGGTTCCATGGAGAATTTAGTTTTCTATTCTTAC
The DNA here is from genome assembly GCA_013390605.1 of Bacteroidota bacterium. Classification (GTDB taxonomy): domain Bacteria; phylum Bacteroidota; class Bacteroidia; order Bacteroidales; family Cfx3-03; genus Cfx3-03. The sequence goes on from JACAUB010000001.1 coordinate 3,146,276, forward strand.
TGTTAGCAATAAGAACAATGTCACCACTTCGGGGTTCCAAAACTCGAGAATAATTCATGTTGCTATAACTAATTCATTCTTTCGAAATTGAGAACGAAAGAACGTAGGATGAAGAAACAAGCTCTTTGGAGTTAAGAAATCAAATCCTTTTTATTAACCATTTCCTCTATTTATGACACAAAGAAATCGCACCTTATTTACTAGGGTTCAATATATCTTGCTTGCAGTCATTTTAACTTTTTTTGGTACTTTACCATCAACGCTGAAAGCCCAGTTAAAAAAAGACTCCACGATAATCAAGCTTCACGAAGTAGTTATTCAATCACCACTTGTCAATGATAGTCGAAAGCTGATTCCCGCTTCGCTCACCATTATCGACAAGAGTACGCTACAAATCTCACCGAAACTGGATTTACTGAAAGAGGCTGAACTGGCTACTCCGGGACTATTTATCACCGGCAAAGGTATTATGGGAGCAGGTGCAGGACCGTTATCTTCAGGAAAGATCTCTATGCGTGGGTTAATCAGCTCATCCAACTCCTCAACACAAATCCTCATTGATGGAGTACCCATGATGATGGGGCTCTTTGGACACCCACTACCTGACGCCATAGAACAATCGAATATCGAACGGATTGAGGTTCTCAGAGGATCTTCGTCCATGCAATATGGCGGTAGTGCTCTGGCTGGTGCCATCAATATTATTCCGTCAAATCCGGTTCCGAATACACAAAACATCGCAGCTTCGATGCAGTGGGGATCATACGGAACGGTAAACAGATCGTTCTCTGCGTCTATCGGAAAAGAGAATTATTTCGTTCAGGCCGGCTATTCGCATAATGCGACGAATGGATATAGAGCCAATTCGGACTTTACGAATGATGATTATTTCTTTCGTACCGGAATGAACCTTTCAAAATACATCCAACAATCGTTCTCTATCAATCGATCGAATTCAACAACAAATGATCCCGGTACAACGGATGTTCCATTTCTCACGGTTACGCATGTGCAACGAACCATGGCAGTTTATAAACTGACCAACAATTATCAAGGATTGAAGGGTGGCCTCACAGTTTATTACCAAGAGGGCATTAACCGTTTTTCTGATGGATGGAACTCTACGGATTATATGGGTGGTGGCAGATTGGAAGAACAGTTCTCTCTTTTCAAAGGGAATACAATATTGGCCGGAATGGAAGCTAAATGGTATGGTGGAAAGGGTTCGCCGGTAGGTTTTCCAACTTCAACGTTGAATAATGTATGGATCAAACAGAATGAACTCAGTGGATTTGTAACAATGCAACAAAAGGCCGGTGAGATACTTGCATTTAATGCAGGTTTAAGAACTACACATCATAGTATGTTTGGTACAACAACCACTCCTTCTGCCGGAGCCACGCTTGCTGTTTGTGACAATACGTCAATTCGTGGATTGTTTTCGCAGGGTTTCAGAAATCCAACGATTGGCGAATTATTCTATTTTCCTCCGGCTAACGCAACATTGAAACCTGAAAAGGCTACCAATATTGAAATGGGACTGAATTCAAAGCTATTAAAGGACCGTTTATCTATAGATTTAACGCTATTCTCGACAAAGGCTACCGATTTGATTTTCACCATACCTGCTCCTGCCGGGAGTGTACCTCCGGTTAAGAATCTGAATGCTAAAAAGGTTTCGAATTCGGGGATTGAATTATCAACCCATCTTGCAATAGGTGCGAGAAGTCAAAAATCAAGCAATATTGAAACTTCAGAAAACAGCAACAATCATCATGATTTAGAAACTGCTGGTTCCGGAGTCTTTAATGCGGCGATGCTTTCTATCAACTATATGTACTTGCAACAGAATGATACGCCACTCCCCTATTCTCCGAAACATAAACTTTCGGTTCAGATGCAATCAGCTGTAAAAAAATTACTTGTTAATTTGGAGTATCAAACTATCAGTGGAATGTACACCGACTATCCGGCCAAGACGTTGGCAAATTATAGTGTTGTTGATTTAGCGTTGGTCTACCCATTAGCGCATAGGTTTCAGCTAAAAGTGACAGGTAATAATTTATTTGATGAGAAGTACGAAATGATGAAGGGTTACCCTATGCCAGGCAGGGTTATGATGGCCGGGTTTTCGATTAATCTTTCGAAATAAAGAAGGATCTGTTGAAAAGATCAGAGACCATTAACTTCCTGAAATAACGACCATAGGTAGTTGGAATAATAAAACAAAAACACATTTTAAATCTTCCAACAGAATTCTGAAAAACATTTACAATTTGAAATAAAAAAAAGTGCCACAACCCAGGGTTGTAGCACTTTTTTTTATTCGATTAACACCTGACTTAAACGGTGTATGTGGATGAAGCAGTATCACCACCACGTCCTGTCCAGTTGGTATGGAAGAACTTACCACGTGGACTATCAACTCTTTCGTAAGTGTGCGCGCCAAAGTAATCACGCTGAGCCTGAAGCAGGTTAGCCGGAAGTCTTTCGCTACGGAAACCATCAAAATAAGTTAACGATGTAGCCAAACATGGAGCTGGAACGCCATTTGTAATTGCTGTAGCTACTACCCGACGCCATCCTGCCTGTGCTTTCTCGATGGTGGTCTTGAAGAACTCGTCAAGTAGCAAATGTTCGAGATTAGGATTTTTATCATAAGCTTCCTTAATCTTACCTAAGAAAACGGAACGGATAATACAACCGCCACGCCACATCAATGCAATACCGCCATTATTGAGGTTCCATTTAAACTCTTTTGCAGCTTCGCCCATCAGATCGTAACCTTGTGCATACGAAATGATTTTAGCACCATACAGTGCATCTTTTAAATCGCTGATGAACTGAGCTTTGTCACCCTTGAATAGTTTATCGGGACCTTCTAAGAATTTAGATGCCTTAACACGAAGATCTTTCTGAGCTGATAGACAACGTGCAAATACAGATTCGCCAATCAAGGTGAGTGGAATACCCAAATCGAGTGCGGCAACGCCTGTCCACTTTCCGGTTCCTTTTTGTCCGGCTGTATCCAGAATCTTTTCTACCAATGCTTCACCATTTTCATCTTTGTAACCCAAAATATCGCGGGTGATCTCGATTAAATAACTATCGAGTTCGCCTTTATTCCAGTCAGCAAAAACTTCGTGCATCTCATCGGCATTCATTCCAAGGAGGTCTTTCATTAACTGATAGGCTTCGCATATAATCTGCATATCGCCATATTCAATACCGTTGTGCACCATCTTTACAAAATGGCCTGCACCGTTTTCGCCAACCCAATCGCAACATGGTTCGCCATCCACTTTAGCGGCAACAGCCTGGAAAATATTTTTTACTGCCGGCCATGCTGCTGGTGAGCCACCGGGCATCATTGAAGGACCGAGTAAAGCACCTTCTTCACCACCAGAAACACCGGTACCGATATAGAGCAATCCTTTACTTTCTACATATTTTGCACGACGAATGGTATCAGGGAAGTGTGAATTTCCACCATCAATAATGATATCACCTTCTTCAAGGTGAGGAATAATTTGTTCAATAAAATCGTCGACCGGACTACCTGCTTTTACAAGCATCATCACTTTGCGGGGGCGTTCGAGGTTAGCACAAAGATCAGCAATTGAGTGACAGCCAATGAAATTTTTACCTGCACCACGTCCTGCTATGAATTTGTCAACTTTGTCTACTGTACGGTTGTATACTGCAACCGTGAATCCTTTACTTTCCATATTGAGGACGAGGTTTTCGCCCATTACTGCAAGGCCTATCAGGCCAATGTCTGCTTTTTTCATTTACTTACAATTGTTAAAATCGTTTCTTTAAATAATTAACCACACATTTATACTTTTCCAACATCTTTAAGCTACACTCACTTTGAAACCAATTGCACGAAGTTTCTCAATCATTGACGAATTGAGATGAGTAGCTTTGATTTCAAACACCGGAAATTCTCTGCGTACAGGGTAATCACCACGTAGCTTTTCGAATGACACGACAGAATTTCTTAATGCCTGATCATCGTTACGGATATCATAGGTGGTCAGAATAGCTTCGCTAAAGATTTGTTGTTCTGTTTTATCTTTTCCATCAATTTTGATGAGCGTCGATGCAGGTAATTCAACATTTAAGCACTCCCAACTATCGAGGCCTAATCCAAAGAACTTGCTGACAGCCTGAACACTCATACTTGTTCCATTGGCTTTGCCATCTTTAGAATATCCTGCAATATGCGGGGTTCCCAAATCGATCAGATCAAGAAGCTTTGTGTCGATATCGGGTTCGTTTTCCCAACAATCGATGGTAGCTCCTACTACTTGTTTTGAAAGAATTGCTTTTTTCAATGCTTCGTTTTCAACTACCTCACCGCGACATGAATTAATGAAGATAGGTTTCTTTTTGGCTTTTGCAAAAAATGCTTCATCTGCAAGATGATAGGTTTGATCAACCCCATCCATATTCAATGGCACATGTAAGGTGATGACATCGGCTTTTTCGAGTATCTCATCTAATTCAACAAACCCTTGTATGCCTTCCTTCCGGGCACGTGGAGGGTCGTTCAATAGAACCTTCATCCCAAAGATTTCACAGATATGTGCTACTTTAGAGCCAACGTTCCCAACACCGACAATACCAATGGTTTTACCGGATAATGTAATTCCATTTTTCAGTGCCATAACCATTAATACGGATGCAACATATTGCTCGACTGACTTTGAATTACAACCGGGAGCATTGGTCCAGACAATACCTGCTTTATCACAATATGCGGTATCGATATGATCAAAACCAATAGTGGCGGTAGCAATAAATCGCACAGACGATCCGGCTAAAAGCTTTTCGTTACAATGGGTTCGCGTACGTGTAATAATAGCATCGGCATCTTTTACTACTTCCGGGGTTGTTTTACTCCCCGGAAGATAAATTACTTCGGCTACAGATTCAAGTGCGCCCTTTATGTAAGGGATTTTATCGTCGATAATGATCTTCATTCTTAATAGTTGAATCGGTCCTTAAATGCCCACAAACCCAATGCAGGATTTGAGATGTAATAGATCTCTTCTCCGTCGGGCAGGGTATTATAGCCATCTTTCAAAACCTTTGGATCGTATTTTAGTGTCATCTTTTCCAAATTGGCATACTTAAATCCAACACGCTCAATTTCTTGTTGCGTTAAATTTTCGGCACCACCACCTGGACAATAAGTTATACTAAAACGACCTTCTGACGAACCATGGATGAGATGGGCAGCTGCACTTAAATTGTTGCGCAGCTCTACGTTTTCGTCGCATGCTTTTAAGGTTGCAGGAGTTCCGAAATAGCCATACTTTCTAATGAGCCGGTCTATTTCTTTATCTTCTCCAAACTCTTTCAAAGCAGGTGCCAATACGATTAACTCGCCCTCATCATCAATAGCCATACGGGTTCTGTAGATCGATTTATTACCTAACCAGGTACTTTTAAATTCAGTGGGGTCAAGATACACAACAACTTTCTTCAAAGGTGTATCGAGCATTTCGAAGTTAACCAACAATGCTAGTTTAGCGGCCTTGTCGAAAACCTCAAAATCGTCACCAATAAAAAGTCCGCGGGTTTTAATCTTTCCATCGGTTTTATCGAGCCCTACTACCGTTTGTACATAAACGATGGGCAGGTGTTTGGTGAAATTCTCAGAAGCATAGTTGAATACTCTGCGAACAGGTGTATCTGCATGCCCCATCATTCGTTCCATGCCATAGGCTGCACCAATGAAATGACTTTTATTGATTCCCTCAACACCACCGGTTCCAACAAAGATATTCTTGTTGTAATTAGCCATTCCAACCACTTCGTGAGGAACAACCTGTCCGATAGAAAGGATGAGGTCGAAGTTTCCATTGACCAATAGTTTATTTACTTGTGCCGGCCAAGGAAATTCAACAGCACCACCAGAAACCTCTTTTACAAATGCTGCAGGAACCTCGCCAACGGTAACTACATCATTACGCCAGTCGTGTTCGCGAATCAAGGTGGATGGTGTTTTCCCAAACATATGTGCAATCTGATGGTCGGTCATGGGTGAATGTGTACCCAGCGCGGGAAGTATATCTGTAAGGCGTTCGCCATAATACTGCCACGTAAACTCGGTCAGTTCTCCGGCCCGACTAGGCAGTCGGGTATAATCCGGAGGTATCGCCAAAACTTTGTTCCGCTGACCCATTTTATCCAACGCCTCAAATAATCCTTTTTTCAGGTCGTCAGCACTTAATTCGTGACCGACTGAACCGATTTCGTAGTACATCATAGGTTTTATCTTCTTACTCTGGCATTTCCATTCCAGATACTCCAAACCATTTCTTCGTCAGCAGGTTGAGCATAATCCGTTAAAAACGTTGTAGCCAACGCACCGGTAGCCCATCCAAACTGTGGCCATTTAACGGGTTCCCATCCTTTTAGTATACCATAAAGCAATCCACCTACAAAACCATCTCCTCCACCGATACGGTCGAGAACAGGAATTTTTCTGGGTTCGATTACCTGCCAGTCGTTTCCTTCAAGCATAATAGCACCCCACAGGTGTTCATTTGAGCTGATAACCTGACGGAGTGTAGTTGCAAATACTGATGCATTCGGGAATGCTGTTTTTACACGATTAATCATTCCTTTGAATCCTTCAATTTCAGCTTCGATTCCTTTTCCGCCAGCTTCGGGTCCTTCTATTCCTAAACAGAGTTGAAAATCTTCTTCATTTCCAATAAGGATATCAGATACAGAGGCTATTTCGGTAAAGATCTCACGTAATTCGGTTTCGCGACCTTTCCAGAATGAAGCACGATAGTTTAAATCGAACGAAATACGGGTACCATATTTCTTAGCAAAACGAGCTATTTCCAGACAAAAATTGCTGGTCTCGGGTGACAAGGCACCAATTAAACCTGAGAGATGTACAATCTGAACGCCCTCTTTTCCAAAGATACGTTCCAGATCAAAATCTTTCACATTCAAAGTACGACCTACTTCACCTGCACGATCATTTAATACACGTGGTCCACGTGTTCCATAACCACTATCGGCAATATTGAACTGATGACGATACCCCCATGGATCACCTTGTGCCACCTCTGGTCCTTCATAAACCATATGACGGCTTAAAAGATTGCTCTTGATAATTTGAGCAATGGGACTATCTTTTACGAATGTGGTTAATACTTTAACCGGAAGTCCGAGATAAGATGCAATACTGGCAACATTGGTCTCGGCACTAGTAGCCTGCATTTTAAAGGTATCACTACTATGAACGGGCTGACCGTTTACAGGAGTAATTCGTACACCCATACTGGTTGGTACCAGCAATGAATAAGCAAAATCTTTTTTAAGTTGTAAGCTCATATCATTAAAATATTGATCGGTAAAATCTTTTTACGTTTAATTAATTTTCCTGATTACTCAATTTAGACTCCGCTATAAGCATTGAAGCCTCCATCAACCGGAATAACGATACCGGTAACAAAAGAAGAAAGGTCGGAAAGCAGATAGAGTGAAGCGCCCTGGAGATCATCAGGATCGCCGAACTTACCCATTGGAGTATTGGTAACGATTTTATTTCCACGTGCTGAATAACCACCTGTCTTTTCGTCTAACACTAAAAAACGATTTTGGTTGGTAATGAAGAAACCAGGTGCAACAGCATTCATTCGGATACCTACTTTAGCTAAATGTACGGCAGCCCATTCAGTAAAGTTATTTACAGAAGCCTTTGCTGCTGAGTAAGCCGGAATTTTGGTCAATGGATGATATGAATTCATAGAAGATATATTCAATACAGCACCTGATCTCTTGGTCAACATATCGCGGGTAAACACCATCGTAGGAATGATTGTACCTTTGAAGTTGAGTGCGAAAACCTTATCGAATCCTTCCATCTCAAGACCATAAAAGGTTTTTTCCAGATGATCGATATCTGATTCTTCTATCTGCTCTACTTGCGTAGTTGCCTGAGGAGAATTGCCTCCTGCGCCATTGATCAATAGGTCGATAGGTCCAAGTTTTTCGTTAATCTCAGCTTTGGCGGCTTCTAAAGACGCTTTATCTAATACATTACCTTTAACACCAATAATCTTTGCTCCAAATTCTGCAGAAATTTCAGTAGCAACTTGCTTTGCCAAATCTTCGTTCAAATCGACAATGGCAACTTTTGTTCCAACAGAAGCGAGTGCTTTTACGATAGAACTTCCAATGACTCCGGCACCGCCGGTAATTACACAGACCTTATCTTTAAGGTCGTCGAATGATATTTTTTTCATTTTATTAGTTGTTTGGGTTCTTATGATAATCTGATGATTGATTTCAATTCATATTAGACAGAGGAATAATAGTCAATATTTTCCTTCGTAATAATGTCGATGGGCGTATAATTTTCTGACTGTACCTTTTCCTTTTTCACAATATAATCGAAGAGCAGGTTGATGGCAATAAACCCTTGTTTTTCGGGCTTCTGACAAATCAAGAAGTCAATCTTACCCAAATTAAGAAGCTCAATATTCCGGGAAATAAGGTCGTATCCAATGATTTTGGGACCTTGAATCAGATCTTTGAAGCAACTAACAACCTGATGAACCTTCGAATTTGTAACAAAAACAGCATCAATGTCATTCAATGCAAGTCCCATTTCCTGAAGTTTTGCATCCAACTCATTTTCATTCTCTGAAATCTCAATCTTAATGATTCTATGCTTTCTGCCTTTTCTGGTTTCAAAATAGTCGAGAAAGCCTTTCTCACGTTGAAGCAGATGGGTCACATTATCAATTTCACGGGTAACATGTACCAACAGAATAAGACTTTGTTCTTTAATTCCGTAATCGAGCAATTTTGCAGCAAGATACCCACTCTGCGATGAGTTTTGAACAATAAAACTAATGGGGGTTGCCTCTTTAAGGGTTGAATCTATAAAGATAAAAGGAATCCCTTTTTCAAGCAAAGCCTGTGTAAATTTCAGCGCTTCTCTTTTTGCCCACGGAGCCAACAATACACCATCGGGTGATAGTTCAAGAATTTTTTCGGCTGCAGTAGTAAAAGTATCAGAGTCGTCCATCTTAAAATAGAACTGTTTTAACCTGACGCCAAATTGCTTAACCTGATCGATAGCCTTTTCAATGCCTTCCTGTGGTTTTGCCCAATATGAATCTTTATCCGAGAACCAGGGTGTTAATGAAGCAAATGTGATGATTTTTTTTGATGCAAGGCTTCTTGCTATAATATTAGGATGATAATCGAAGTCTTTTATGATTTTAAGGATCCGTTCTTTAGTCTCTGATGATACCTCGCTCCGCTCATGCAGAACACGATCCACGGTCCCTATAGAGACTCCGGCTTCTTTTGCAATATCAATTATCCTGATGTTTTTTTTCACTTCAGTCTTGATTTTTCGGTTTGCGAATCAGAACAAATATAAATAAAAATATTTCATCGTGTACGAACACGTTAAAATATTTTTATTTATATTTGAAAGAAAATATTACTGTAAGTTTTTAATAATTAAACGTTCAGAACTTATCCATTAAATTAAGAGCAACTGGATTAACTAAATCAACAAAACGCTATAATTCGATTTCATTTTATAAAGTTCTACGATAACACCGAATAACATTTAATTTCATTTCATCACAAACTAATTAAATAATTCACAAATGGAAATAGGTAAATACAGTTTAGGTATTGGTGATCGGTTCGGTCATCAGGGGAAGGCTCAACTTCAGGCAATCCTGAATGCTGCTGCAGCAGGTGTTGAGATTGTACCTGTATGGAACAAGTCGAACAGAGAACATTCGTATATTCATTCTAAACCTGAAGACACCCGTATTGAAGCTGATGCAGCTGTAAAAGCATTGGCATACAAAGGGCAGTTCTTTGTGGATGCTGATCACATTAACCTTGGAAATGTTCAAGGATTTCTGACCAGTTCTGATTTTTTCACACTGGATGTTGCTAATAAGATTGGGACACCCTCATCAGATGCAGATATTAATGCATTCGTAGCTTCGTGTAAGAAATATTCAGGTACTTTAACCATTCCTGGTATAACCCATCCTTTTGAAGTAGATGAAACTTTACTTAAGAAAATTGCAGGAAAATTTCTGGCTGCAATCCATGAAGCCGGTAATATTTACAATTTTATCAAGGAAAAGAAAGGTGCCGACAATTTCGTAACTGAAGTTTCAATGGATGAAGTGGAATCACCACAGACCCCTGTTGAGATGTTTTTTATCTTGAAAATGATAGCCGCACAAAACATTCCTGCTCAGACAATCGCTCCTAAATTCACAGGACGATTTAACAAGGGTGTTGATTATGTTGGTGATGTTAACCAATTTACCCGTGAGTTTGAAGAAGATGTATTGGTTATTGATTATGCTATTAAAGAATTCGGCCTGCCTTCCAACCTAAAACTCAGTATTCACTCCGGTTCAGACAAATTTTCTATCTATCCAGAGATTGCACGTATCATCAAGAAATACGATAAAGGAATCCATGTTAAGACAGCTGGCACAACATGGCTCGAAGAGGTGATCGGATTGGCTTTAGCTGGTGGAAAAGGCCTTGAAATGGCTAAGAAAATCTACAAAGAAGGTTTGACTCGTCAGGAAGAACTTTGTGCGCCATATGCTGATGTGATAGACATCAAGCAAGATCTTTTGCCTTCAGCAGAAGAAGTAGATAGCTGGAGCAGTGAAAAATTTGCTAATACGTTACGCCATATTCCTGGTCAGGCTGATTATAACCCAAGTCTGCGTCAGTTAATTCATGTGGGATATAAAATTGCAGCTGAACAAGGTGAAGAATATACCAACCTGCTGAAACAACACCATGCGTTGACAGGTAATTGTGTTGAAGAAAACCTCTTCGACCGCCATTTAAAAAGGTTGTTCAATTTATAAATAAAACGACCTGATAAGTGTTTAAATAAAAGAGGCCCTGCAGTTACTACAGGGCCTCTTTTGTTGGATAGGTAGAAAAATTCTATCAGATCATCCCATACACTACTATCATTTTGACCACCAGGAAGAAATCACTCCTTAATACGAATATATATAAACAGATTCCTTCTAAAGTAGTCGAAGTAACGACTTATTGCTTCGCGGTGGTCACATAAACTTTTATCCCATCCATATGATGAATAAAAGCTGGTGTTCCCTTTTCGATGGGAACCCCATCAATGCTTATAGCAATCCACTCTGATCCACGATAATTAATCCGCCCCTCACCTTCAGCAGGAACATCTTTGATAATTTCAACAGGATTACCAATAAATTCAACATAACCCTTTCGCTCTTCTGCTTTATGGTTAAATTTATTTTTTAACCATTTCCGTAAGGTGACTAATAGGATGAGAGACGAAACACCAAAGAAGACCAACTGCCATGCCATTGAAGGTAATAGTCCCAACCATGTAGCCAGTGATGTTAATAATGCTGCCGCACCGATAAAAAGGAAAAAGAAAGAAAAACTGGTAACCTCCAGAATCAGTAATATAAATCCCAATGCCAACCAGAGTTGAGGATCGCTTAAAAACTTTAGCATAATGTGTTTGTATTAAACATAGTTAATTCAACAACAAATATTAAACATTTACAGAAACGGTTCGTATAGAAAATGAATCGGTTATTTTTGTTGTTTAATGACGGTTAAGGCTGCCGAGATCATCGAACCCATTTCACCAAAGTTTGCAGGCAAAATAAGTGTATTGGTCTGTTTAGCGATATTACCGAACTGCTCTACATATTTTTCGGCTACACGTAACTGTACTGCATCAAAGCCTCCTTTTTGATTGATTGCTTCAGCAACAACCCGAAGTCCTTCGGCGGTAGCAACAGCAACGGCTTTAATAGCCTCTGCCTGACCGTTAGCTTCATTGATCTGACGTAACTTAACACCCTCGGATTCGAGTACAACCTTTTGTTTAAATCCTTCAGCAATATTGATAGCACTCTGCTTTTCACCCTCTGACTGTAAAATACGGGCACGTTTTTCACGTTCAGCTTGCATCTGTTTTTCCATTGCATGCAAAACGCTTTGGGGAGGATTGATATTCTTTATTTCATAACGAAGTACTTTAACCCCCCAATGAATGGCTGCTTCATCAATAGACTGGACGACTGCATGATTTATGGTCATACGTTCTTCAAAAGTACGATCGAGTTCAATTTTACCTATCTCGCTACGCATAGTAGTCTGAGCCAATTGGTTAACAGCAAACACATAGTTATTGATACCATAAACAGCTTTTTGAGGATCGATAACCTGAAGAAATACAACCCCATCAACCTGAACCTGTACGTTATCATTTGTGATACAGACCTGTTCAGGAATATCATAAGCCTGTTCTTTTAAACTCATTTTATAGGCAATCCGATCGAAGAAAGGGATGATAAAATTGATACCCGGTTTCAACACTGAATGGAATCTTCCAAAACGCTCTAAAATGAGTGCAGTCTGTTGCGGAACCACCTTTACGGATGAAGAGATAATAATTATTGCCAGAAAGGCAAAGACTAAAGTTGTAATGAATGACGGTGTCATTTCTTTATAAATTTAAAGGTTACAGAATTTATTTAAAACCTGTTTTTATTGAATATAAAAATACATATAAATTGATTTGTTTCTTTAATTATTCTTGATATAATATAAAAAAATTAGCCGTAGGGAGAAAGACCCTACGGCTAAAGCTACATGTAATTAAAGGAAATTTTATCAAATATAATCCAACTTATTCTTTTAAGTTAATTCAGTTTTATTGAATTATAAATCAGTGATTGGTTTGTGTTTAGGAACCAACACTTTTATTATAACCCAAGCTATTAAATATGCAAAACCACAGAAACCAAAGATAATTGCATAGGCCTCCTGAACAGAACTCTGAACGACCATCATGGCTGCATCTCCTACAAGATTTTTGGCAGCAGCTGATGCTTCACCAATCGCTTTAAAATGATCAGTTAAACGACCTGCAAAAACCTGTACCAATACCCCACCAACGCCACCTGCTAAACCACCAATTCCGGTAACGGAACCTACTGTCTTTTTAGGAAACATATCTGAAACAGTAGTAAACAGATTGGCCGACCAGGCCTGATGTGCAGCAGCACCGATACAGATTACAATCAAGGCAAGGATATAGGCGTTTTTACCAAAATGTGATACATTACCAAAATATGGAGTCAACAATAACGACAAAGGAAGAATAGCAATAATCAACATAGCGGTCAAACGTGCTTTATAAGCTTCCATTCCTCTATTCATAAAGAACATAGGGAAACCGCCACCCGATATGCTTCCAATAATGGCAATGCCATAAACGGTAAACAAAGGAATCATAATAGCATGGCCAACCATATTAAACTGCTGTTTCATAAAGTCGGGCAACCAGAACAAAAGGAACCACCAGATTCCATCTGTAAGAAACTTTCCAATAACAAATGACCAGGTTTGACGATAGGTTAATAGTTTATGCCATTTAACTTTTGTAGTATTAACTTCAATTGCGTCGCCATTGGCAGCATAATTATCACTATGGATATAATCGAATTCGGACTTTTTAAGACGCTTTTGTTTTGCTGGCGACTCATACAGCCAGAACCAGAAGATAAGCCATAAAAGACCTACAGCACCCGTGATAATATAAGCCATCTGCCATCCGGCTATAGCTCCATCAAACCATACTTTGTAAGCGATCAATGGCACAACAATAGAAGCAATCATAGCTCCGACATTCGAACCTGAATTAAAAATTCCGGTTGCTAAAGCTCGTTCCTTTTTAGGGAACCATTCAGCAATAGTTTTAATGGAGGCGGGGAAGTTTCCAGCTTCACCAATTCCAAATAAAGAACGGATTGCAGCATGAACAGCAGAAAGACTTCCTGCAAAAGCATTTAGTATTCCGAAAAGAGACCAAATGATCAGTGATAAAGCCAAACCTAATTTGGTTCCTATTTTATCTATGATAAAACCGGCAAAGAATGTAATAAGAGCATAAAAAGCAGTGAAGCAAGAGGTTACCAGGGCAAAATCAGTATTTGACCATCCGAGACCTCCATCTGAAACAGGAAGTGAAAATAATGGCTTCAGGTAACCAATTACCTGACGATCCATATAATTAATAGTGGTGGCGAAGAATAGCAGGGCGACAATGGTCCAGCGGTATTTGCCAATCTTCTGGTTGACGTTTTCCATATTAAATTCAGATTAGGTTGTGAAGTTATACTTTTACAGGATATGTTTGACGAAGTTTTAGAACAATAGCCATTGCATTACGCACATCTTCTTCCAGTTTGGCATAATCACCTTTTTTGATGATATCTGAAGAGATCAGCTGTGACCCCATACCAACACAAGTAACACCGGCTTTAAACCATTCTGTTAGATTTGCTTCAGTAGGCTCAACACCGCCGGTAGGCATAATACTGGTCCATGGCATAGGACCTTTTACTGCTGCAACAAACTTTGGTCCTCCAACCTGAGATCCTGGAAAAATCTTCACTATCTCAACACCTAACGACTCTGCTCTCGAAATTTCGGTAACAGATCCACAACCAGGAGACCATAATATTTTTCTTCTATTAACAACCGGAGCAATATCCTCATTCAATAAGGGGGAAACAATAAAATCTGTACCTAATTGAATATACAAAGCTGCAGTTGGTGCATCAAGAATAGAACCGGCACCAAGAATAAGGTCTGGACACTCAATAGCTGCCCACTTTTTTAGTGCGGCAAAAGTTTCGTGCGCAAAATCACCTCTGTTAGTAAATTCAAAGACGCGAACACCTGCACGATAGCAAGCACCAACCACCTCTTTACATGTATCAACATCTTTGTGAAAAAAGACTGGAACCATCCCGGTCTCAGCCATTTTAGTTGCAACCTGTATTCTTGTAAACCTAGCCATATTCTTTTGTATGTATTTTTTAGTTTTGTTTATTTATGTAATACGTTTTTAAATATTATCTGGAGACACGACCAGAGCCATCACCACTCATCAGATTTTCAATCTCGCTAACAGTAGCCAAATTATAATCGCCATAAATGGTATGTTTTAAACATGAAGCTGCAACCGCAAAATTTAATGCCTTCTGATCATTACCAGGATAGGTAATCAAACCATAAATCAATCCTCCCATGAAGCTGTCGCCACCACCAACGCGGTCAACAATATGTGTAATATCATAAGTTGGAGCCTGGAATAAAGTTTTTCCATCATACAAAACACCCGACCATGTATTGTGGTTCGCGCTTATGGATCCACGAAGGGTAATAATGACCTTCTTCGCTCTTGGAAAACGCTCCATCAACTGCGTACAAACTGATTCGTAAGCTGCAGCATCAACATGACCACTTGTGACATCGACACCTTTTGGATGAATCCCAAATACCTTTTCAGCATCTTCTTCATTTCCTAAAATAACATCGCAACCTGCAACCAGATCAGGCATTACTTCTTCCGCTTTTTTACCCCATTTCCAAAGGTTCTTACGGAAGTTTAAATCTGTAGAAACTGTTATTCCTTTACGGTTTGCTATTTCGATCGCCTCTTTACAAGCTAATGTCGCACCTTCTGAAATAGCAGGGGTAATACCTGTCCAATGGAACCAGTTAACACCTTCAAATACAACATCCCAATCAATCATGCCCGGTTTAATCTCCGCAATTGCTGAGTTAGCACGATCGTAAACGACTTTACTTGAACGAGCTACAGCACCTGTTTCAAGAAAATAGATTCCAATTCTATCACCACCAAAAAGTATATGGTCTGTACCGACATTATATTTACGAAGGTCCATAATGCACGACTGGGCAATGTCGTTTTTAGGCAAACGCGTAACAAAATCTGCCTTAATACCATAATTAGCCAATGATACAGCCACATTTGCTTCTCCTCCACCGAAGGTAGCATTTAACTGGCGTGATTGACTAAAGCGTTCGAAGCCTGGCGTAGCCAGTCTCAACATAATTTCTCCGAAAGTTACTACTTTGTTGCTCATAAATTTTTATTATTACTGGAATCAAAAATACTTACAATATGCCTGCAAAACGAAACATTAATCTTCATCTTAAAAAATACATCTTCAATATGAGACCTATTCCCCAAAACCATAAAAGATCGAGCTCCTTCGACAAAACCTTTTTAGATAATGACAAAAAAAGCCTTTCGCTATCAATTTCTTCAAGAACTAACAACTCAAATGAAATCGATTGCGCAAATGTAAAAAATATTTTAATAAACACAACCTATACAAAACTATTCCTTTATAAATTTATTTTTTCATGAGTGTAATCGACTAAGTTTGGCCCCTTTAATACTGGCATTTAGCTCAAAACCAATAAGTACAACCAATGCATTAAAGTTAATCCAGATCATTACAATCATCAAGGTGCCAATAGAACCATAAAGAGTATTGTACTTAGAGAAATTATTCACGTAATAATTAAATCCGATTGAAGCTGCTATAGTCAAAATAGTAGAGAGCATTGATCCAGCAGAGATAAAACGAAACTTATTTTTACCAGCGGGTGCCAGATAATAAAGAAAGGAGAAGGCAAAAAGAAACATGCCTAAAATAACAAGCCATCGAAGACTTGAGATAATATAAATAGTAAAGTTATTATGTAACACACCATAACTGACCAATAATCGCAGAACAGGAGGGCCTAATGTTATTAAACTAATAGCAATAATGACGATAAACGAAATGATAATTACCAACAAAACAGATATTGCTCTTTGAACATAAGGTGGACGTGTCTCAATTTGATGAATGCTTTGATTAAATGCGACAATCAAACTGTTAATACCATTTGTAGAGAAGTAGAGTGCTAACACAAAACCAAGAGAGAGTAACCCACCCCGAGGACGTTTAATAATATCGAATAACGTAGATTCAACAGATTTAAACACGCCTTCAGGAATAATATCGCGCATCAGATCAAGTAAGGTATCCTGAAAATGAGGAATTGGAATATAGGGAATAATAGTAAAAAAGAAGATGATAGCCGGAAACATTGAAAGAAAGAAATTAAATGAAAAAGCAGAAGCTCTTGCAGAAATTGAACCTTTCTTTAATGCAGACCAAAAGAAAACAGTGACATCATACAATGGAATACCATCGAAACCGGGAAGTACTAGTAATCTTGAACGATTAATGGACTTCAAAACAAACCGATTTTCGCGTACTCTTGTAATTGCCCTTTCTTTAAAAGTAGTCATGCCTTATTACGATATGGCTTTCAAACTCATATCCAAGCTTTTGATATGATGAGTTAAAGCCCCAACAGAAATATAATCAACACCGGTTAAAGCATATTCACGCAAATTTTCAATCGTAATACCACCTGAGGCTTCAGTTTCTAAGCTACCGCCAATTATTTTGATGGCCTCCTTCATTAATTCAGGATTGAAATTATCTAACATAATCCGATCAACTCCTCCGATTCGGAGTATCTCTTTAACATCGCTAAGACTTCTTGCTTCAATTTCAATTTTCAGATCCAGTCTGTTTTCGATGAGATATGTTTTCACGGCTGCAATAGCCTGTGCAATTCCTCCTGCAAAGTCAATATGGTTATCTTTAATCATAATCATATCAAACAAACCAAATCGATGGTTTTCACCACCACCTGTCTTAACAGCATATTTCTCAAAAACACGCATTAAAGGAGTAGTCTTTCGAGTATCAAGTAGTTTTGTATTCGTACCTTCAAGTCGTTTCACATAGGTCTGAGTAACAGTAGCGATACCACTCATTCGTTGCATAAAATTCAACACCAACCTTTCGGCAGTAAGGATAGAAATTGAAGATCCTTCTACGATAAAAGCAATATCACCATATTTTACGGCGATACCATCACTTAAATATTTGGTAACGACAAGTGTGGGATCAACTTTCTCGAATACCTTAATAGCAATATCAACACCACACAAAATACCATCCTCTTTAATGATAAGACGTGATTTACCAAGGGCTGTTTTGGGGATAGCAGAAAGAGAGGTGTGATCACCAGTACCAATATCTTCTTGTAATGCGGCTTCAATAATTTGATCGATAGTCATGTATATGATTAGAGATTAATCCTTTTCTAATTGTAGTTGACGAATTACGAATTTACCTCCACCATTTTTTATGAGGATATAAGCACGATAATTCTGATTAGCAGTACGACAGGTACCAATTGCATAACGAGATCCATCATTAGATGTTCCCAAGTGGTTAATCACAAAACTTTTAGGACGATTTTTACTAAAAAAATCTTTCAAAATCATCTCAGCTTGTTGTTTACTATAAGTTCCTTCATTTCCAGGAAGGATCACATCGAGCGAAGAAGCAAAATAAAGGCCCAGTTGAGAGGCATCACCATCACGAAAAGCCTTTCCAACGTTCTCAAATATTACTTTCGACTGCTCCTCACTCTGCGCCTGTACTTGAAAAACAGAAAAAACTGTTAGCAGAATGATTATGATTTTTTTCATGACAATTTATTTATTAATCTTCATCAAAAACCGAACCAAATGAAACATTCTTTAATTTATGACACCCAAAGGAGTCATAAAAATTCTCTAACGTTACAATTTTGAAACGCTATTACAAAAATAGCTTAATTTGCATTTATTTTTTTCTAAAAAAGAAGAGAAATATAACTTTAACCATCGAAAGATTCTTCAGCATGAAAATCAGCCTTATAGTAGTTGGAAAAACAGAAGAGGATTATCTCCAACGTGGAATAATGGTGTATGAACAACGAATTATTCATTACATTAATTTCTCCATTAAAGTAATTCCCGCTTTAAAAAACACTAAAAGTCTATCTCCGGCACAACAAAAAGAGAAAGAGGGTGACTTGATTCTTCAAGCTGTTGAGGGATGCGAACAGATTGTACTACTCGACGAGAAAGGAAAAGTTTTACGTTCTACAGAGTTTGCTGCAAACATACAACAACACATGAATAGTGGCATAAAACACCTGGCTTTTGTTGTAGGCGGACCATTTGGCTTTTCTGCAAGCGTTTACGCAAAGTCAACATCAAAACTTTCACTGTCGGCAATGACATTCTCTCACCAAATGATTCGTCTTCTTTTTACAGAACAACTCTATCGTGCGTTTACAATTTTAAAGAATGAGCCTTATCACAATGAATAATTAAAACTCATCCTTTGTTGCTGTTGACTTCTGAGCGGGTCTTGGAGCCACAGGGGTAGATTTTCTGGTAGTATCAAATGTTTTCAAATAAGTTCCCCAATCAAATCCGGCATCACTTTTATAATAAAGATCGATACTTTGTCCTACATTCAATAATAAACCTGATGAATAATCAGGGCTTTGCTTGTAAACCCTTGCACTGACTGTATCTTTATGATCAGTGTAAATCTCAGCACCAACGTATAATGAATCAGCAGCTAATACGCGTAATGCTTCGGAACGGCTCATCCCTATCAGGAACGGCATTTGAATTCTGCTTCCGCCTATCCCCATACCTAAAACCAGATCAATAACAGCACCTTTTTGTAGCATGGTTCCAGGGCGCACCTCTTTGCCTTGATATAACTGTCGTAATACTGCATTGGTCCCAATATCTGGAACATACTCCATCTTTCCAATAATAAGTCCAAAGGTTTGTAAGGTTGCGATAGCCTGACGAAGCGTTAAGTCCTTTAAATCTGGCATAGAAACCTTCTCAGGTACACTGGCAATAACAGTTAAGTAAATTTTACGATGCTCCTTTACCTTCGATTTTGGCAAAGGGTCTTGTGTAACGATTGTTCCTTTCTCTTTTTGTGGATCGTAAACAGAATCAACAACTACAAAATCAAAGTCATTAAAAGTTGGAGAGGTTTTTATCTCACTAAGAGTAAACCCGGTACAATCAGGCACCACTACTTCACGTCCATGAAAGGTATAGGCAGCCAAAATTTTAAATATGCCAAATAGAATGATGGCTGTAAGGACTACAGATATTAAAAAATGCCTGATGAAGAGGCGCGATTTTACAAATTCTCCAACACTCATGAGCTTAAATATTAATAACGAAACCTGAATCGAAATTATTTCAGAATAGCCAATAATATTTTTTGCTTAATCTGAATCTTCTATCGACTGCAAATATATGAATTATCTACAATGACCTTGTATGTTGATTTTACTCTATTTTAATAAACAATGGTATCAATTCATTCATTTAAAGTATTTTTGCAAAAGATTTATCGAAAAAGCTTTTTTATATGCAAAAGACGATTGCCCTTGTCATGGGCGGAGATTCAGGCGAATATGAGGTATCTATGCAGAGTGCGGTCATGATCCGTAAAAACATAGATCCTGCTAAATATGTAGTTTATCCCATTTTAATCCGAGGTAGAAACTGGACCTATACAACTGATCAAGGACTTGTTTTCCATATTAATAAGAACGATTTCTCGCTTCAGATTCCAGAGAAGAAAGTAGTTTTTGATGCAGTATTTATTGCTATACATGGTACTCCCGGCGAAGATGGAAAGCTTCAGGGCTATTTTGATTTAATGCGAATTCCTTACACCTCGTGTGATCTAACGGTATCGGCCTTAACATTTAATAAATATTTTTGTAACGACCTTGCCATCCAATATGGGATGAATGTACCCGCCACTGTTCTTTTAAGAAGATATGACGCGATTAAACCAGAAGCCATTTTGGCAGAAACAGAACTACCTTGTTTTGTGAAACCTAATAAGTCAGGTTCTTCATGTGGTGTTTCAAAGGTGAAAAGTGTTGATGAACTAGAACAGGCTATTAACAACGCATTTAAAGAAGATGATGAAGTTTTAATTCAACAGTTTATTGAGGGTCGCGAATTGGCATGTGGCGTTTTTAGATACCAGAATGAAGTTATTGTTTTACCTATTACTGAAATCGTCAGTAAGAAAGAGTTCTTTGATTATGAGGCAAAATACACATCCGGATTAGCGGATGAGATTACTCCAGCCCCACTTACAGCCGATCAAACCAAAGAATGTCAACAACTAACTGAGTTTCTTTATAACAAGTTTAACTGTAAAGGCGTTGTACGTTTCGATTACTTCTTAAGTCAGAATAAATTTTGGTTTTTAGAGGTCAACACAGTACCCGGTCTCTCTGAGGCCAGTCTGGTTCCAAAACAAGCGGCAGCAAAAGGAATTCCTATCAGCAAATTATTCAGCATGTTGCTCGAAGAAACGCTCAAGAAATAATATAAACTGACTTTATCGAAAACAACTCTATGACCAATTATAATGAATCGGATGAAATGGAAGACTTTGATCCTGAGATAGGAGAAGCTTCTGACAATAATGAAGAGGGTGAATTATTTGAACATTTTAAACTAACGGTTGATAAAGGACAGGGATTACTCCGTATCGATAAGTTTTTAATGGCCCGAATCGAAAATGCATCCAGAAATAAGATTCAGAATGCGGCCAAGGCCGGAAACATTCTGGTCAATGAAAAAGCGGTAAAACCAAACTATAAAGTTAAACCGCTCGACCTGATTTCGATAGTGCTCCCCCACCCTCCTCGCGAGATTGAAATCATCGCGCAGGATATCCCGCTTGAAATACCTTATGAAGATGACGATATCATTGTCATCAACAAAAGGGCCGGAATGGTAGTCCATCCCGGATATGGCAATTACACAGGTACACTGGTTAATGCCCTTGCATGGCATTTTAGAAATCAGCCTGATGTAAAACCGTATCTTGTTCATCGAATTGATAAAGACACTTCCGGTATTATTCTGGTTGCCAAAACAGAGTTAGCACAAACACGAATGGCGAGAGAATTTTTCAATCACACTATTGACAGAAAATACAGAGCATTGGTATGGGGGGACATTGCACAAGAAGAAGGAACCATTATTGGACATATTGGTCGCAGTGCAAAAGACCGTCGCCAGATGATGGTTTATGTTGATGGTAGTATTGGCAAGCAAGCTATTACACACTATAAAGTTTTACAACGATTTGGTTATGTCACGCTTGTTGAATGTGTACTGGAGACCGGTAGAACGCACCAGATCAGGGCACATATGCGTTTTCTGGGACATCCACTATTTAATGATGAACGCTATGGTGGAGATCAATTACTTAGAGGAACCACCTTTACCAAATACAAGCAATATATCAAAAACTGCTTTGAAATTATGCCTCGACAGGCTCTTCATGCAAAATCATTAGGCTTCACCCATCCCATTACAGGAGAATATATGTTCTTCGATTCAGAACTTGCACCTGATATGCAACAGGTTATTGATAAGTGGGAACGTTATATTTCGAATAGGGAAATTGATCCCGATGAGTTTTATACACTTCAAGATTCAGTCTAACGATTGAATGATTAAAGTTCAGTAATTCTGTTCTATATCGTTGTAAAATTCAGTTGATATAGACTTATAAACCGGCTGATGGGATTACGAATCCACATCAGCCGGTTTGTTTTTATAGTTTCAATTTGTTATATTATTTGGTTTCGTGCAGATTTACAATCAGGATGTACAGATAGTAATTCAAAACCAGTTTGCACACAACTTTCAGATACGAACTTGTAATCTGCATCTAAAAAAGCGGTTCCATGATGGATTGTAAAATTTCTCAATTGCTAATTTATTGTTAATGGGTTCACAACATTAGGCAATAAAAAAAATAACAATAAACTTTGTCATCAAATCCACCCAACCTAGAAGACCATGTATCGCAAAACAAACCTATACCGCCTTCCTTTTCAATTAATTATTTTGGCTATAGCCCTATATGCATTAATCATACCTTTCTTTTCTACTACAGTCAATCCGGACGTTGAAGCCTTTTGTCCTTTTGGAGGGCTTCAGGCATCACTGGGCTACTTAGTTTCGAACTCGTTGGCCTGCTCAATGACTACCCGCCAAATCTCATTAGGCGGTATGCTAATCATTGGTGTAATCCTGGCCGGCAAACTTTTTTGCAGTCACATTTGTCCTATTGGAACTCTTTCAGAATGGATGGGACGATTTGGAAAAGTAAAAAAGATTAATTGGATTCCTCCCTTTTGGCTAGACAAAACGCTTCGAATCATAAAATACGCACTACTTTTTACTACACTTTATTTCACCATATCTTCCAGTGAGCTTTTTTGCAAGAAGTTTGACCCTTACTTTGCCATGATGAATAGCCATAGCAATGATATTTTCTGGATCACTTCATCTATTTCGCTCTTGTTTGTCTTCATTCTACCACTATTTATCACCAACTTCTGGTGCAAATATATATGTCCACTTGGAGCAATTTCGAACATTTTCAAACTACTTCCTATCTGGCTCCCTGCTATCATCATAATTACGAGTCTGAATTATTTTGCGGTTTTCTCAACGAGTTGGATCCTGGTTTTAGGATTTATCATCTTTTCAGCAATGGTCATTGAAGTTTGGAAAACCAGATCATATTCTATTATTGGATTTCATGTAGTTCGAAACACTTCAACATGTATTGACTGCAAGTTATGTGATAAAAAATGTCCGATGAACATTAATATATCAACTGCAACGACTATTCACCATATTGACTGTCATCTTTGTGGTGAATGCATCACCAATTGTCCAAAAAAAGATACCCTTTTGTTCAATAAAAGAAAGATTCGTTGGATTCCTCCATTCTTAATCGTAATATTAATTTCTATGGGTTTTATTATTTCGGCCTATAATGAGATTCCTACGATCAACCAACAATGGGGGAAACCTGAACAGATGCAACGGGTTCAATCTTTTATGCAAGAAAATCTCTCAGCTATTAGTTGTTTTGGTAGTGCCAGTAGTTTTGCAACCCGAATGCAGGAGATGAACGGTGTTGTTGGCGTATCATGTTTTGCCGACAAACACACAGCCCGTATCTTTTTTGATCCCAAAATAACCACATCACACCAGATTAAAGAACAAATCTTTGAACCCTCAAACAGAATCATCTCCTTTCCTCAAGAGTTAAATCAAAACGTGGACATTATAATGCTTGGAATTGATCATTTCTTTGATCCGGGTGATGCCGATCATTTAGCAGAAAGATTTGCCGATAACGATGGAATCTATGCCTTTTCTACAAGCTTTGGAGAACCGGTATTGACGACGATCTACTTCAATCATAATCTAATTCGGGCAGATCAAATAGTAGCACTTATTAATAATCAGAATTATACGTTTAAGCATTTACTAAATGATTCGCCGCAACAAACCAGGTTTAAAACTACCAACAATAGCAAAAAGGAAGAGATCAGTGCCATTCAGTTGATCAATTCACAATTTCCTTCGCTAGATATAGCCTTAAATAATAAGGACTCCTATAAAAAGGAGATGATCAAAACCCTGTCGCTCGACTTTCAACAATCTATCATAGGCGATAACTTTAAATGGATATCGCACTTAATGAGTCACCTCTCGGGAGAGAAAGGAGTGATTAATTTTAAGGCTTATTGTTTGGGAGGCAAGCCAATTCTCACGATTGAATATGTTTCATCAAAGACAACCACTGATAAAATTATAAGGACACTAAATCAACCGAATTTAAGTGTCTTCATGGACGATGGAGAAAATATGACCTATAAAAACCCATTCCATTTTAAATTAATAGAACCAGATAAGTAGTATCTTTGAGTTGTTTAGTATGAAAAACTGGCAACGATATCCGTTCGTACGTTTATTAATTCCATTCGTGGGAGGTATTGTTGCTGGAATCTATTCAAACATATCGTTTTATTCTGGTTTGTGGATATTCACTTTATCAATTCCCTTCTTATTTGTCTTTCATTATTTTCAGTTGCGAACACTACCGTTCAGTATGCGGCATGTTCAAGGTGTATTCGTCACCATTTTATCTATAGGCCTGGGAATTGGTATTACAGGTCTGCATAATCATCAGACAGATATTCTTCATTTTGAAAACCAAACTGGTTTATCAGGCGTATATAGATTAAAGATAGAAGATGTCCCTGCCTATAAAACAAACTCAATCAGATTCTGTGTCAGGATACTATCCAGCATTAGTCATAAAAAAGAATTGAAATGCGATGGCAAGGTGATGGTCTATTTTCAACCTGACAAAAATGCAAACAAGCTTAGATATGGAGATCAGCTAATTGCACAGCTACAATTAAATCCTGTAGAGTCCATAATGAATCCAAACAGCGTTGATTACAAGAAGTATTTAAGTAATCAGGGCATCTATCATCGCACCTATCTTCCATCTTCAAAATGGATTTTGACTAAACGAGCGCAGGGATTCAATTTATACCGTATCGGCACTTCGTTACAGGAAAAATTTATTAATTTATTTAAAAATCATCATCCCAATCCAAATGAGCTGACAGTAGCATCTGCATTAGTGTTAGGGTATGATAATAATATTGAACCCGAGCTTAGAAATGCATATACAACTACCGGGGCATTACATATTTTAAGTGTTTCAGGGATGCATGTAGGTGTGATCTATCTGGTTTTATCAGCCCTGCTCATCTCTTTAAAAAGAAAAACACTTACCCGAATAATAAGAGGTGTTATTTTGCTGACAGTTGTTTGGTTTTATGCATTAATAACAGGGCTTTCACCAGCAGTACTCAGATCTGCTGTCATGTTAAGCTTCATCATTGTGGGAGAGTGCGGAGAAAGAGAACAAAGTAACATTAACACACTAGCAGCCTCTGCTTTTATCCTATTGATTATCGATCCCTTTCAAATAACAAACATCGGATTTCAACTTTCCTATCTGGCGGTAGCCGGTATTGTTTTGATAGAACCACTCGTGCGAAGTATCTGGAGCCCCAAATTCCGAATCGTACAATTAATCTGGGGATTAACTACTGTCTCTATTGCAGCGCAGGTAGCTTCCAGTCCTTTATCGCTCTATTACTTCCATCAATTTCCAAACTATTTTATTTTTACCAACTATATTGCCATTCCCTTGTCGAGTATTGCCATATATGCAGGAATGTTAACATTAATAACCACACCTTTTATCTGGTTATCTCATCAATTGGCACAACTGTTTTTTGGTTCGGTTGCGCTTTTAAATTATAGTATTCAGTTTTTCAGTCATCTACCTTATGCATCCATAAAAAACATTCAACTTACATCGTTCGAAACAATACTCATTTATCTTTTTATTTTTTTACTTTATCGGACGATAAAAGAGAAACAAAAGTTATCGATGTTTGGGGCTTTATGTTGTTTTATCATCATTGGAGTAAGTTTTATTATCGATAACCAGAAAAGCAAACAACAACAAATGATTACGATATATTCCATCAAAAGCAATACTGTAATCGACTATTTCAACGGAAAAACATGCATTTCGTTTCAATCCTTTTTCCCATTAGTAGAAAATCAAAATATCTTATATCAAATTAGTGGAAACAGAATTGCACATGGTATAAAACAAATCATAAAAGAATCATTAGTTACAGGAACAATGAAAGACGTTTCCATTGGATTCTGGAAATCCAACTCATGTTATCTTTTTAAAGAAAAACGACTGATTGTACAAAATGGGAATTGGAATAAACAGGTTTATATTAATTCTCCCATAGTAACAGACATGCTATTATTAACCCGAAATCCCTATCCGGATATTGAAGCACTTTTAAGCAGATATAATTGCAAGCAGGTCATTCTGGATGCTACCAACAATTCTTATAATGTCATTAAATGGAAAAGGCTGTGTAATGACTATAAAATTCCTTGTCATTACACAGCCTCTGATGGTGCATTTATCTTTAATACAAAATAATTAACACTTATTTATCAACCGTAAAATCTATTTTATCACCCGGTTTCAAGCCCATCTTTGCAGCATAGCCTCCGTTTACTTCAACCACATATTTGGCTTTTCCTTTAGATGGAACCGATTCTTCGGATAACGGACGACAATCGGCAGCAATAGAAACAATTTCTTTCTTAGCACTAACATAAATTATATCCAACGGAATATAGGTATTTTTCATCCAGAATGACTGTTCTTCCTCATCGTTAAAAATAAATATCATTCCACAACTATCAAGCATTGACCGCCTATACATCAATCCTTGTTGGGTCTCTTCTGCTGTTTGAGCTACTTCGATATCCAGTTTACTGATTACTTTACTACTCTTACCATCAACAAAACTCAGATTACCCTCTTTCTTAAAAGGTACGTCTGTTGTAACATCACTCTGCTCAGTTTGCGTTGCGGCTTGATGTGGTTTACAGGTAGCCAATGATAGCGATGAAATTACGATCAGGCCTAAAGAAACATTCTTCAGCCTTATAAAGATTGGTTTTTTTACCCAATTCATTAAATAAGAGAGAATTCTTTTTTTCATTTATTTGATTTTATTTTTGAACTTACAATTGATAACGACGTCTCAATTGGGATTAACAAGATCAATAAAAACAGGAAGATGATCACTGTACCCACCCGTATATTGAGGACCTATAAACGAACGAAATGGTTTTAATCCCCCATAAGTTTTATCAGGTATCAATAAATACGAAGGTGCAAATATACAAGCACCAACATTAACATGCAATTCATTCTGCTTCAATAATGATTCAGAAACAATAAATTGATCGATTACTGACCATTTTCCATTAAACTTATAACTACCCTTATCACTTTTCTTCAAATCAGAGATATCCATCAAATTAATTAATGGTCGTTCTTTTTCTAGAAATCGAACGACATCAGATGCTGGCGTATCATTGAGATCGCCCATAATCACGATCCGTGAAGTAGGTTCAGTCTTTAATAATGAATCTACCGTTTCCAATAATCGATGTGCAGCTGCCAAACGATGAGGACGAGAAATAGCTTCGCCCCCCAATTTAGACGGCCAATGATTTACAAATAAATGAATAGGAATCGTACCATTGATTAATCCTTTTACATAAAGAATATCACGTGTTCGAAAAATAGTATCGTTTTGTATTTTAACAATCAAAGGAGCAGAAAACAAGACCTTAAATTTATCGGGTCGGTAAAGAAGGGCGACATCAATTCCACGGATATCATTCGATTCATAATGGACTATTTTATAATCAAAGGGAGCCAATGGCAACCTATAAACCAAAGCATTCAATACCGATCTGTTTTCGATCTCAGCTAATCCAATGATTTCAGGAGGGTCCCATCCACCTGTACTTAATAAAACCTTGGCGATAGATTGAGCTTTACGAAAAAATTTACCTGGAGTCCAACGATATAAACCATCAGGCTGAAATTCATTGTCTCGCTTTAACGTGTCTTTTTGCGAATCAAATAGATTTTCAGTATTGTAAAAGACGATCCGCACCCCTTTTCCATTTCGTGCGTCAGGATTAAACCGAACAAAACCTCTCTGCGTCTCCTGTGCAAGTACCAAAACAGGGATGATTGAAATCAGGAGAAAGACAATAAAGGTTTGCCGAACCATGAAAGGGATTTTTTATCGCAAAACCGCAACCCTGTATGTTTGCGCACTACCTGAAGATATTACCGTTACAAAATAGATTCCATTGGGTTGAGAAGAGAAGTCGAGATCGACCTGATTTGTATTTGTTGCCGTAAAGTGATGCAAGCAAACGCCTGCCAAATTCCGAATAAAGACACTAAACGAAGAAATGGGTTCTTTTGAAAGAAAGAGCGTACAGGTTCCTTGTGTAGGATTAGGATACACCTGAGCTTTTACCTGAATATATCCTTTCACTGTCAAGGAGTCGGTATTAATAGCATTTTTCACAATAAGCTGAACATCATAAATGCCTGTTTTAGCATAATATATTGATTGTGGATTGGCATCTGTCGACTTATTTGGAACTCCACCTGTAAAAGTCCACGCCCAACTGATTGGTTTACCTAAAGAAAGATCAGTAAAGTTCACCATATATCCCGGAGGTATAACAATTACGTCACCGTTAAATGCTGCTACGACTTTATTATCATTATACCCACCCAAATAGCCTGAAACGCCTGTACTTCTCGGATCAAGCCATGGACCAAGCTGAGTTGCCGGAGTCGAGCCATTAGAAGTCCAATGTGCCGATACTTTGCCATAGTAATCCTTTTCTGTCAGATTATTACAATCAGATCCACCACCAGCCAATGTACCTATAACTTGCCTATCGCTATTGATCAACGGAGAACCTGAAGAACCCGGTTCTGTTACACCATAACCCGAAGTAGACGAACGCCATAATACTTCCCAATACTTTCCATTATTATCCGGTGAACCAGCATATGTTGTCACAGAAACCGGAGCATCTTTAACAAATGAAATCTTTTTTATATCACCTTCAGGATGGTGAATACCAACATCTCCCGTACTGCCAGTCAACGCCTTGCTCCATCCAAAATAGTATGCATTATAATCAATTGGGATATCCTGATTCAGTTGAACCAACATAAAATCGGACTGGTCGATAGTTGAACCACTTATTCCAACCAACGAAGCACCCGTCATTGTTTTACTTACAGGTTCTGTTAATGGATTATTGCAATCAGCCGATTCGTAATTAAAGTAAAAAATCCATTGATTAAAATCTGTTAGCGGAGCATTTTCACGACAGTGAGCAGCCGTTAAAATATAGGGTTTAAAATCACGGTTAGTATTCATCATCACTGATCCGGTGCACCAAAAATAATTCCGATTACTCTTAATTAATATTCTAACAACACCCTTCTTCTGATCATTATATGGTTTCCCTTCCGTACAATTAACATTAATCTCACAAGAACCTGCATCACCAAAATCTTTTAACGTAACAGCAGGATCATATCCGGGAGAACGATACACATAAGCCAACTCACTGGTAATCAATTGAGGTAATTCTACTTCGTTCTTGGGCTGGAAATATTCTAATATAATGGATTCGCCAAGTAATAGTTCAAAAGACATCGTTCCATCCTCTCTATTATTTGCAGCCGTAAAAGCACCTATTTTTTTCTTTAAGAAGGTATCATACATGAATAATTTACCATTTCCGGGAATATAGAACTTTTGAAAACTAACAGAAAGGGCCTTAGCTCCTTTAGCTCTTAATTGCAAACGCCATATTTTACCATTTGTAACATTAAAAGGTTGAGCCTTTTCCATAATATTAAAGATGGAGGGTATTGCCACTGCAACACGATAAGGATTTTGTTTTGTACTGTTTAATAAATCTTCACTATTTAATTGCACTAAATCCGGAGCTGGGAAATCTATAACAGGAGGTTGTGATAGTTTTTCAACCTCAGCAAAGGGTTTACCTCCATAACTAATCTGTGCATTGATTTTATGACAAGGCGTAATTATAAAAATCAGGATTATAATTGCAAAGAATATTTTTTTCATTCCGTAAACACTTAAAAACAACAGAGAGATAAAAAAACAAATATACACTAAATACAAACGGGCCACCCTAGGGCAGCCCGTTGTAAAATATGTTTTTTTCAAAAAATTATTTCATATTTGGAAGCTCCAAACCATAACCTTTTTTCTTATCCTCGGCTTTAAGTAAAAATGCAAAAATAAGAGCCAATACACCTAAACTAGTAAAAATCATCATGGGTATTGTATAGTTATATGTAGTAACATGAGCACCTGGCTGACTTGTTATACAATATTTAGAAAGCACCCACCCGATGATTGCAGGAACACCGGATAAACCGATGTTTTGAATATAAAAGATCAATGCATAAGCTGTACCTAATTGTTTTTCAGGAATAATCTTTGGAACAGAAGGCCACATTGCTGAAGGAACTAATGAGAAACCGATTCCCAAAATAATGGTAAGAGCAATGGCAACGATATAGTTATTCAAGAAAGGAACAGCAAATAAGGTATGTACAAAGATCAAAAGAATAGCACCAATAATCATAATAGTGGCTCCTTTACCTTTTTTATCATACAGTCCCCCAAAGAAGGGTGTCAAAAGAATAGTTCCAAAAGGCAACAATGCAGGAATACTTCCGGCAAGATTATCAGGAACACCGAATTTCTGAACCATTAAATCGGAAGCATATTTTAAGAATGGAAAAACAGCTGAATAGAAAAGGACACAAAGAATAGCAATATACCACCATGCTTTGTTCTTAAGAATCATTCCAATATCAGAAACACGAAAGTCCTCTTCAGCAGCAACCGTATTGTTTGCCAAATGATGAGCGGCCTGTGATTCGTCTAATTTCTTATCCATAAATGTATAGACAATAAAAGCGATCAGTCCGATACAGAGCATGATAAGACATAACAAGATTGGAGCAGAAACCGTTCCGAAATATTTTGCAAGTGGAACAGTAGTAGCAAGTGCAGCAGCTGTACCCAAACGTGCAGTTGCCATTTGCAAACCCATAGCCAATGCCATCTCTTTACCTCTAAACCATTTAACAATGACTTTAGAAACAGTAATACCTGCAACTTCTACACCTACCCCAAAGATAGCGAACCCTATGGCAGCTACACAAACCTGAGCTTTCATATCGAAGAAATAGAAACTCCACACCTGATTATCAAGAGCATGTGTAGAAACAGCCCAGAACTTAATAGCTGCACCTGCAACCATTACGGAAGCCGACATCACCCCTGTAAAACGAACGCCCATCTTATCAAGGATGATTCCCCCAAAAATAAGCATCAATAGCAATACATTAAACCAACCATAGGCACTTGTAAAAATACCAAAATCGGTACTATTCCATCCTAGTTGAGCTTCCAGCATCCCCTTAAGAGGAGCCATTACATCGGTAAGATAATACCCACACATCATGGTGAAGGAAACCACAGCAAGTGCTGACCAGCGTGCGGCTTTAGATTCGCTGAGTAACTTGTGAATTTTTTCTGTCATATAGCTTTGGATTGTTTTCTGGAGGCAAAGCTAATAAAAAAAGCTGGCATCCTATCTAAATCTTGGGTTACAAATACCTAATATTTAATGAGAGGATTAATACGACCTCTAAAGGATATATTCTAAGAAAATCTATCCTGATTAAATAGGGTTTACCATTACTTGCTTATAAATTATTTCAATATCTTTATCTTGGGTTAAAAGTAATACCTGCATTCGCATCAACCCTAAAGAATCTATATTTACCAAAGCTTTTGCAGCTTGCAGCCTTATCTCCATATCGGCATCCTTCAATACGATATCGCTTAAAAAATCAAGTAATTTCGGATCACCCAATTTACACATGGTATCTAGAATGCTTAATTGATTTTTTTTATTCTCCTTCTTATATGAAACGATTAACTGTTCACAATAATTTGTAAGATGCATTTCACCTATTGCGCAAATAATACTTTCGCGAATAGTTTCGTCTGGATGGTTCAAAAGCTGTTCAAATGAATTATCCGGTTTCAACCGAAGTAAACAGAGCAAGGCCTCTTGTCGTAGTATTTGATTTTTGTGATTAAGAAACGCCTCTACCCTATCATTTGCTTCGCTCACATTAAAGACTGAAAGTTCTCGCATGGCTGATACTTGTAATATCAATTTACGACTATTTAATTTACGAATAGAATGATGTTGCAATTCAAGTTTATAATAAAGGGCTTTTACTTTCTCTTCTGTATCATCGTTACTATTATGAATAGCATTTATCATCTCCTGAATAAGTAAATTCTTTTTAAAATAAGTATTTACTTTCAACAATGGTACTGGAATAGCTGGGTCTATTGACCGATCAATGATAAAATCAGTCAGGGCTTCGGCATATAGTTTTTTTAACTCTTGATGATTCCGTTCTTTTCTTTTAATATAAATATGATGAATTAAAAGTAGCATTGCAATGAATGCAAAGTTTAGCACCAACATGGAAAAGATGAGCAATATTGTACATCGATTGTAATTAATAAATGGCATTTTCGCCACACGCATTACTTTTTCTTTAATAGTTGAGGTTATTGCACCATATTGAATACCGCGTATTTTTCTTACTGGTTTATTTTCGGAAACTAATTTAGAATTAGGAAGCTTGTTGACCGAAACCTTTTTTAAATCAATTGCGTTCTCCTTTCCCAAGTATTGAACAACCGATTGACTGCCATCTGCATTTATTCGAAAGCCATTTCGATAAATCACAATAAATGAATTTTCAAACCCGCGATAAGTGCGTACCAATTTCAGTTGTCGAATTGCTTCGTAATGGCTAGAAATCGGTTCAGACAGATATTTGAAAAGACCTTTATGTTTTTCAATAACCAAGATTGATTGATGACTTTGCTTTTCAAGTACCTTTAAATCAGATTCTTTTACAGGTTCAGCCTTAAACTGAATACGATAAAACACATCCTTGTCTTTCTGTTGTATTAAATCATGTTCAGGCTCCTGTATAGAGACATCAGCCTTCCCTGGATTTATTTGAAGCTGAGGATCACCCTTATAAAAACAGTCTGCATTCACTTCTACTGATTGAAAAATCAGACATAGAAAGAATACAAAAGACAAAAAATAAAGTAAATGCTTACGCATGTATCTTTTTTTGATTCAACAAAAGATTACAAACTAATTAACACACAAGAAAAAAAATCAAAAATAAATCAATTCTGTTATAGATCATTCAATCTAGCTCAAAAAAAGGTTTAGGCTTAAAAACAGAATGCCATGAATCCGAAATTGATTCTATTCTTATAAACCGAAATCAATTTTCAGCTGCCTTATTGCTTCATCACCTTGTTCCTTTGCTATTACGTAAAGGCCTGGATACAAGTCAGAACCATCATTCAACATAATAGAATGTTCGATCTGCAAAAGAGCATCCCCTCCTTCTTTCAAACCGAACATATAAAAGTTAGACGAAAGTTTATGCGAAAGATATTGAGCCTGATCCCAATCTTTGGTTTCAATAGCAGCACCTAATTTATCGAGCATTTCTGATGAATTAGTAACGAAATAATTCGATATTTCCTTCAAATACTCCGGATCATCAGAAGCTTCCATCGGAATGGAAAGATCATATTTTTTAATTTCTTCCTTCTTCATATACGCTGTATTTGCGAAGTTTCATTATTTTCAAATCCAACTAAATTCAAAATTAAACTATTTTTTAAATCCTGGATATCAAAAGGTTTAGAAAGCACTCCATTAAAGCCATTTGATAACAGGATTTGTTTTTCAGATAGCGTAAAGACTTTTGCAGTCAGGGCAATGACTGGAATTTCTGAAATTTCAGGAATCTCACCTGCCCGAATACGCTTTAAAGTATCTATTCCATTTAGTTCGGGCATCTCTAGGTCGAGCAAAACCAAGTCTATATGTTTTACACCCAATATTCCCAATGCTTCTTTCCCATTATTTGCAACCTCAACCTCACAACCTAAACTTTTCACAACCTTTTCAATCATAAATTGGTTAAACGCAAAATCTTCAACAACTAATACAGTAAACAAATTGTTCATTTTTTACCATCCTTTAAAATCCAGATAAAGATATATGATAGCAGGTAATTATCCCAGAAAATATTTATATTTCTTGATTACGTCTCCTTCTTTCATCATAAATCCCTCATATGACTTTCTTAAACAGATGGGTTTGTCCATAGTACCTCCATACTTTGTCCATACTTCCTCCATAGTTAGTCCATACTTAAAAGGTATGGAGGAAGTATGGAGGAACCTTCGAGAAAGGGTCGACAAAGTTTTGACAAACCCATCTTTTTAGGAGAGACATTGGGGTAAACTATTATCATCATTATCGCCACGTGGTTGAGTTGTGATCGAATGATATTGAGAGATAAATGGGAAAGCTGCACTTGTTAATTAGCGCAGCGTTTTAAAATCTATAAAGCACTTAAAACATGAATATTGTAAAACATTTACATCATTGTTAAATGCAAATAAGTGAGAGGTACTGGACTCGAACCAGTGACCCCCGCCCTGTCAAGGCGGTGCTCTAAACCAACTGAGCTAACATCCCTTCTTTCGTGTGGCAAATGTAATAAAAATTCCAACTAAATTTGCATTCATCAATCAACCTAAATCAATGAAAAAATTCACATTACTTTTTCTTACCGTTTTTCTGTTTTCGCTTTTCGAAACAACCTCAGCTCAAAACGGAACAAAGACTATTACTTTATCCGACATCTTCGGCAAGTCTACCTTTAGACAACTCGGCGTAAATGGTATTCAAAGTATGAATGATGGTATTCATTATACTACAATAGAAACCAATGGATTAAAGATTGTTAAGCACGACTATTCGACCGGCAATATTGTCGACACAATCTTTAATCTCAGGGCTTATAACTTGTCGAACATAAAAGCCATTGGCGAATATCAATTCAGCAACGACGAAACAAAACTGCTTTTGACTACTAATTCGGAAAAGATTTACCGTAGATCATCAACTTCTGAATATTATGTGGTAGATCTGATAAAAAAAACAGTTAATCCACTCAGTGAAAATGGGAAACAGCAGCTTGCTACCTTTTCACCAGATGGAGAAAAAATTGCCTTTGTCCGTAAAAACAATATTTACATCAAAGATTTAGTCGTAGGAAGTGAGATACAAGTAACACTAGACGGAAAGTTTAACGCGATCATCAACGGGGCACCTGATTGGGTTTACGAAGAAGAGTTTAGCCTCTCTAAAGCTTTTGAATGGTCACCCGACAGCAAATATATTGCCTTCATTCGCTTCGACGAATCCAATGTTTCTGTATATAATATGCCAATGTATGCCGGAGCGGCACCAACCCATCCCGAAAACAAAGTATATCCTTCTAACTATTCGTTCAAATATCCAAAAGCCGGTGAATCGAACTCTATTATTTCAGTCCATACCTTTGAATTGGCTTCTGCGACAACCCGAAAAATAGATATTGGAAATGAAACTAATATTTACATTCCTCGCATTCGCTTTTCTAACGACCCTTCTAAACTTGCGATACTTCGATTAAATCGTCACCAAAACAAGTTAGAGATACTCTTTGCAAACCCAGCAACCGGACAATCGAAAACGATCTATACTGAAGAAAATAAATACTACATCCCTGAACAACAGTTTGATGATTTTCAGTTTCTATCAGATCAAAAACATTTTTGTATCACTAGCGAAAGAGATGGTTGGAATCACATCTATTTGTATGATATGGATGGTAAGTTGGTCAGACAGATTACTTCAGGAAAATGGGATGTAACCGATTTTCTGGGATATGATCTACTAACAAAGCGATTTTTTTATATCTCAGCAGAAACCTCACCACTGCGACGAAACGTTTACAGCATATCATTGGACGGAAAGAAAAAAGAACGCCTCACACAAAATGAGGGGACCTATAAAGCAACATTTTCAACAAACTACAAATATTTCATATCCAACTTCTCAAGTGTTTCAACACCACAACAAGTTACACTAAACGATGCCAATGGAAAACTGATCCGAGTTCTTGAAGACAATAAAATCCTCATTGGTAAGCTAAACGATTATAAATATAGTGAAAAAGAGTTTTTTACGTTCACTACACCTCAAGGAGTTACGCTAAATGGATGGATACTCAAACCGGCTAATCTGGATCCAAACAAAAAATACCCTGTTTTGATGACCCAATACTCGGGGCCTAATTCGCAGCAAGTAGTAGATCGTTGGAGCATAGGGTGGGATGATTATTTGGCTCAACAAGGCATTGTTGTTGCATGTATAGATCCAAGAGGTACAGGTGCCCGAGGAGAAGAGTTCAGGAAAATGACCTATTTGCAACTGGGGAAATATGAAACGCAAGACCAAATTGAAGGAGCTAAATATCTGGGGACCTTGCCATACATTGATAAAAGTCGTGTTGGAATATGGGGATGGAGTTATGGCGGTTTTATATCATGCTCATGTATGGTTAAAGGTGATGGTCTTTTTAAAGCCGGTATTGCTGTGGCTCCGGTAACGAACTGGCGTTTTTATGACAATATCTATACTGAACGATATATGCGTACGCCCGCAGAAAACCCAAAAGGATACGATGATAATTCTCCTCTATGGTTTGCCTCTAATTTACAAGGAAAGTTTTTGATTTGTCATGGCACTGCCGATGACAATGTTCATACACAAAATACGTTTGAGTTTGTGGAGCAGTTGGTTCAGGCAAATAAGCAGTTTGAAATGCAACTTTATACCAATCGCAACCATAATATAACAGGAGGCAATACGACCATTCATCTATATACCAGAATGACGAACTTTTTAAAAGATAACTTATAATACTTTAGTTCATCGAGAAATGGTCTTTAAATAATCATTTCTCGATGAACTAAATATAATATTAGCCATAAAATCTGTTCTTAGTTATTTATATTACCCACCTATTAAAACAGTTGGACAACCTAAAACAATGGTGCCTCCATGTTGAGTTGTATCACCCATTCGTGCAGCAGGTTTTCCACCAATAAATACTGTAGCCGAACCTTTTACAATCGCATCAGGTGGCCCAACACATACACACATATCGCCCATTACAGCTGCGGGCAATTTTCCTATTAAAACGGTTGGAACTCCAGGTCCAATTATGGGACCTCCCACATGTGGTATTGGTGGGAGACCTGATGTTACCGTAGGGCAAACATGTAGATCGGTTAATCTTGCGGCCATCTGTGCCATATTATATTTTTTTGATTTAATTAATCATTACGATTCCACCCTTCACCGTTGTCTCGCCTGATGCAGATAGTTCAGCTGTAGCATTCCCTTTGGCCGTAAAACCCATCTGTGCTGTGTTGATAACATTTAGGCCCGATAAGGAAACGTCTTGTTGTGAAGAAACACTAATTGTGCCAACGGCTTGTAATGTAATGTTTCCAGAAGCTTTTAATATAATGTTGTTACTACTGTTCAATAAAATTCCACTGGAGGATAATTCTACCGAATTACTATTTTGATCCGCAATGGTGATGCCTCTATCCTTATCGCTTATTGTAATGGTATTACCGCCAGGTGTTTTAATGTTTACAGTCTTGTCATTGTCATCAAACGATAGCAGCATCCCACTTTTCGTAGTTATTGATTTTACATCATTGTTGTTATCTGTTAATGGATTGGGCGATTTATTATGCTTATTATATAAAGACCCAAGTATAATCGGATATACTGAATCGCCATAAATAAAAGCAACGATTACTTCATCACCTATCTCCGGTAAGAAGCAAGAACCGGCACCTGAGGTCGCATAAAAGTTTGACATCCGCGCCCATAAAATATTTTTTGTTGGTGTATCCGATTGAATCTCTATTTGTACACTAAACAATGATTCTGGATCTTCACTAATCTTTGTTACTATAGCTATGTAAAAACCTTGCATTGGCTGGATTTGTTCTCCGGTGTATTGTTGCGTTGGCATGTTTTATTTAATTTGAAAGTAAATTTTATTTTTGAAGAACGAAATAGCGATAAAAGAATAATTATAGCTATTTTGTTTTTTCAGTAGAATATGACATCACTTTATAAAAACAAAAAACAGGTTAAATCATAAAACAATAACAAACATTTTAGATTTAAAAATCTACCTCATAATACAATCTCAAGTGTTGAAAAGATATTTATTGTTATATTTCCGAAGTAGAAGCCCTTATTGCGGACGTCTTTCCCTTTTAGTAATGAGAGATGATTTAATATTAATGACATTGACTAATTATTGCTCTATTTTTCAGAAAAAATGAATAATTAACTTAAAGAATCAAAAATATAATCACACTTCAAAAAAGATCTACATAATTAACAAAAATAATCAATTAATTTAATTAATTTTGCACGCCAAATAAATTTATTAACCATTAACAGAAAGAGAGCGTATTTTTATGATTATTGTTCCTGTAAAAGAAGGCGAAAGCATTGACAGATCTTTGAAGAAATTAAAACGTAAGTTTGAAAAGACTGGTGTAGTTAAGGAATTGAGAGAACGTCAAAAGTTCACTAAACCATCGGTTAAAAACCGCGAAGCTTATTTAAAGGCCGTTTACATTCAAGCGCTTCAGCTGGATCAGGAGAAATAATCAGGTAAAGGAAACTTTATCTGCGTTTAAAAGAGAAAATTTTACCACTTTAAAGATGGATTCTTCTTATCTTTAAACCAAAATGGCGCGGTAAAATTTTCTCTTTTTTTATGATACAACAATTTATAGATTATCTTAGGATAGTAAAAAGATATTCAGCTCATACAGTCTTGGCTTACGAGACTGACTTAAATCAATTTGCCAACTTTATTTTAAATATCTACGAATTAGATACATTAGTTGATGCAGATTATCAAATGATTCGAAGTTGGATTGTGCAGCTCAAAGGAGATAACATATCGAACCGAAGCATCAATAGAAAGCTATCTTCGCTTAAATCATTTTACAAATATCTAATCAGAGATGGCATTGTAAAATCAAATCCCTTATCTAAAATTATCAATCCAAAGATATCTAAAAGACTCCCGGAATTCTTAGATCAATCAAAAACACTTTTCCTTTTCACAGAAGTAAAATTCGATGATTCACTTGAAGGACAACGTGATAGAACAATTTTAGAGCTTTTCTATGCAACAGGTATTCGACAAGCCGAACTGATAAATCTTACAATAGATAGTTTGGATACTGATCGTATGACACTAAAGGTCAAAGGGAAAAGAAACAAAGAAAGATATATTCCGATAGGAGCACATCTTTTACAAATTTTAACATTATATATTGAAGAAATAAGACCACAGTTGGTTGGTTCTAACAAAAACAGCTTTATATTTGTTACTAAGGAAGGGGATCAATTTTATCCTCTCCTGGTTTATCGGATAGTGAAAAAATATCTGGGTATGGTTTCGAGTAGAAAAAAACGCAGTCCTCATGTTCTCAGACATACTTTTGCGACACATATGCTTGATAACGGAGCAGATTTGAATGCGATAAAAGAAATTTTAGGACATTCCAGTTTAGCCGCTACACAGATATATACACACAATTCGATTGAACGACTAAAACAAATTTACAAACAGGCCCATCCAAAGGCCTAAAAAAGGAGGTTTCAATGAGAATCAACATCAATTCGGTTCATTTCAAAACCGACAGAAAGTTAGAAGATTTCATTACTGAAAAAGTAGAGAAGTTATCATCGTTATATGATGGTATAGTAGGTAGTGAAGTAATACTTAAAGTGGAAAATACCGATTCTCCGGACAACAAAATTGCCGAAATCAGATTAGAAATACGCGGCAACGATTTATTTGCAAAAAAACAATGTAAAACATTCGAAGAAGCTACAGATACGGCAGTCGAAGCGCTACGTAAACAGCTTGTTAAGTATAAGGAAAAATTAAAAGTATAACTTTAAATAAAATTCATCAAAAAAAATCATTTAGTTATTTGGAAATCCAAAAATGATTCCTACATTTGCAGTCCCTTTAACAAGAGGGACTGTTTTGTTTAAAAGCAGTGCGTTCGTTGAAAAATCTGACAAAATCCAAAAAAAATTAATAGCAGCATTTGGTAGTTTAAAACTTTTTTCTACCTTTGCAGCACAAAACAGCAGCGCCGGTGTAGCTCAGTTGGCCAGAGCAGCTGATTTGTAATCAGCTGGTCGGGGGTTCGAATCCCTCCACCGGCTCCAGTAAAATAAATAAGTGAATTCTGGGGGGATACCAGAGCGGTCAAATGGGGCAGACTGTAAATCTGCTGGCTTCGCCTTCGGAGGTTCGAATCCTCCTCCCCCCACATATTAAATATTAACGATCATTATTGCGGAAGTAGCTCATTTGGTAGAGCGATAGCCTTCCAAGCTATAGGTGGCGGGTTCGAGACCCGTCTTCCGCTCACTATCAAAAAGCCGTTGTAGCTCAGTGGTAGAGCACTTCCTTGGTAAGGAAGGGGTCACGAGTTCAACTCTCGTCAATGGCTCGAATATTTTTTGTTACAACGAAGTAAACATCTTAACACTTTATCTGATATGGCAAAAGAAAAATTTGCACGTACGAAACCGCACGTTAACGTAGGTACAATCGGTCACGTTGACCACGGTAAGACCACGTTAACTGCCGCCATTACATTGTGTCTCGCTGAAAAAGGTTGGTCAGAATTCAGATCATTTGATTCGATCGACAATGCACCAGAAGAAAAAGAAAGAGGTATTACCATTAATACCGCGCATATCGAATATCAAACAGCCAATCGTCACTATGCTCACGTAGATTGTCCAGGTCACGCTGACTACGTTAAGAACATGGTAACTGGTGCTGCCCAGATGGACGGTGCTATCTTGGTAGTAGCTGCTACTGATGGTCCTATGCCTCAAACTCGTGAACACATTCTTCTTGCTCGTCAGGTTGGTGTTCCACGTTTAGTTGTTTTCATGAACAAGGTTGACCTTGTTGATGATCCAGAGCTGTTAGAACTTGTTGAAATGGAGATCCGCGATCTTTTATCATTCTATGGTTTTGATGGTGACAACACTCCTATCATCCAAGGTTCAGCTCTTGGTGGATTAAATAAAGAGCCAGTTTGGGTTGATAAGATCATTGAACTAATGGCTGCTGTTGACGAATACATTCCTGAACCAGTTAGAGAGAGAGAAAAAGCTTTCTTAATGCCTGTTGAAGACGTATTCTCAATTACTGGTCGTGGTACTGTTGCTACCGGTCGTATTGAAACTGGTATTATCCACACAGGTGATGCAGTTGATATCATTGGTATGGGAGCTGAAAAGCTGAAGTCAGTGGTTACTGGAGTAGAAATGTTCCGTAAGATTCTTGACGAAGGTGAAGCTGGTGATAATGCAGGTCTATTATTACGCGGTATTGACAAAGAGCAAATCCGTCGTGGTATGGTTATTGCAAAACCAGGTTCTGTAACTCCACACGCTAGATTCAAAGCTGAGGTTTATATCCTTAAGAAAGAAGAAGGTGGACGTCACACTCCATTCCATAACAAATATCGTCCTCAGTTCTACTTCCGTACAACTGATGTAACTGGAGAGATTATGCTTCCAGACGGAGTTGAAATGGTAATGCCAGGTGATAACTTAACAATCGATGTTACCCTAATCCAAGCAATCGCAATGAACAAGAACTTACGTTTTGCTATCCGTGAAGGTGGTCGTACAGTAGGTGCTGGTCAGGTAACTGAAATCTTAGATTAATTTTTATTAAAAAATACAACAAGGTGGAGGCATCGAAAGATGCCTTTACCTTCGATACACGGGAGTAGCTCAATTGGTAGAGTAGTGGTCTCCAAAACCATTGGTTGAGGGTTCGATCCCTTCCTCCCGTGCTAAATATTAGGTCAATATGGCTAACAAGATCAAAGAATACATCCTTGAAAGCTCAGAAGAGCTGTTAAAGAAAACTTCATGGCCAAGTTGGGGCGAACTTCAATCTAGCGCTATTGTTGTATCCATTGCTTCCCTCATAATCGCATTCGTGGTTTATTTGATGGATATGTCATTTCAGCAGGTGTTGAATATTTTTTATACGTTACGTTAACAACTGCGTCCAACATTAACAAACAGATCTAATATTGTGTTATTTGATCGGGTAGTACTTCTAAACTGTCAGTCAGCATCATGAGCGATTTTAATAAAAAATGGTATGTTATTCGCGCCGTTAGTGGTAACGAGAAAAAAGTGAAGCAATATATCGAGAGTGAAATTAATCGTTTGGGAATGACGGATTATGTTTCACAAGTACTCATTCCTACCGAAAAGGTTTACCAAATCAGAAAAGGTAAAAAGATTAGCAAAGAACGGAATTACTTTCCTGGATATGTGCTAATCGAAGCTATCCTCACTGGTGAGGTACCTCACGTTATAAAGAATATTCCCGGAGTACTGGGCTTTCTTGGATCACAGGGAGAACCTGTTCCTTTGCGTCAAACAGAAGTTAACCGTATCCTCGGAAAAGTTGACGAACTGGCAGAACAAGGTGAAGAGATGACGATCCCATTTATGATTGGTGAAACGGTTACCGTTATTGATGGACCGTTTAACAGTTTTAGTGGAGTCATCGAGGAAATCAATGAAGAGAAAAAGAAGCTCAAGGTTATGGTTAAAATATTTGGCCGTAAAACTCCAGTGGAATTAAGCTTTATGCAGGTAGAAAAAGAATAAGCTCTATTAATTAACATCAATTCTCACATTTCTTAACACTTAAGTTTAAGACTACAATGGCAAAAGAAGTAACTGGATTAGTTAAACTTCAGATCAAAGGAGGGGCAGCCAATCCTTCGCCTCCTGTAGGACCAGCACTTGGTTCGAAAGGGGTTAACATCATGGAGTTTTGCAAACAGTTTAACGCACGTACACAAGATCAAGCGGGAAAATTACTTCCGGTGATCATAACTGTGTATAAAGATAAATCGTTTGATTTTATCGTTAAAACTCCTCCGGTAGCTATTCAGCTTCTTGAAGCAACTAAACTCAAAAGTGGTTCTGCAGAACCTAACCGTAATAAGGTTGGTTCAGTTACCTGGGAACAGGTAAGAACAATTGCAGAAGGCAAAATGAGCGATTTAAACTGCTTCGAAGTGGAATCAGCTATGCGTATGGTTGCAGGAACGGCCCGTAGTATGGGAATCACCGTTTCAGGTCCATCACCTTTTGCTGCAAATTAATCATTCATTTGCAGTAATCGAAAAAAGGATCATTAACATTAACATTTAAAGGTCAATGGCTAAAATTACAAAGAAAAGAAAAGAGATTTTATCAAAATACGATAAGGACGCTTTTTACGCATTAGAAGAAGCTGTTAAAGTGGTTAAAGATATTACTACAACGAAGTTCGATGCATCTGTTGATGTTGACGTTCGTTTAGGAGTAGATCCACGTAAAGCTAATCAGATGGTAAGAGGTATCGTTACCCTTCCTCACGGAACAGGTAAGGTAGTTCGCGTTCTCGTACTTTGTACTCCTGACAAGGAGGAAGAAGCCAGAGCTGCAGGTGCTGATTACGTGGGACTAGACGACTTCATCACTAAGATAAAAGAGGGATGGACAGATGTCGATGTCGTAATCACAATGCCCAGCGTTATGCCTAAGGTTGGTGCTCTAGGTAGGATTTTAGGCCCTCGTGGCTTAATGCCTAACCCAAAAACAGGAACTGTTACAATGGAAGTTGGAAAAGCCGTTCAAGAAGTTAAAGCAGGTAAAATTGACTTTAAAGTTGATAAGTTCGGTATCATCCATGCTTCTGTAGGTAAAGTTTCGTTTGAGCCTGAACAGCTAATAGACAATGCAAAGGAATTAATCCATACCATTGTAAAACTAAAGCCTTCAGCAGCCAAAGGAACCTATATCAAGAGCATATTCATCTCAAGCACCATGAGTCCTGGCGTGAGAGTAGAACAAAAATCTGCTACTAATTAACGCAATTAAGGTTTCTGGTAAATTTGATCGATTGAAACTATGAACAAAAAAGAGAAAAATCAACTTATCGATAACCTCACAGAGCAGATAAGTAACAATAGCTATCTCTACATTACTGATATCGCAGATATGAATGTAGAAAGCACCGGAAAACTCAGAAGGCTTTGCTTTAAGAGAGGTGTTAAGCTAGTTGTTGTTAAAAATGCACTGTTAGCGAAAGCGATGGAGCGCTCTGGTAAAAAATTCGATAATCTTTATGACGTTTTAATCGGACATACATCTATTATGTTTGCCGATCAGGCCAGCACACCGGCTAAACTGATTAAGGAATTTCGTAAAACCAGTGAAAGGCCCATCCTTAAAGGAGCATACGTAGAGGAATCGGTTTATATTGGCGATGTTGAACTTGAAGCGCTTTGCTCGCTCAAGACCAAAAACGAGCTCATTGGAGACGTTATCGCAATGCTTCAGTCTCCTGCCAAGAACGTTATTTCAGCGTTACAATCAGGTGGACAAGTTTTATCGGGTGTACTTACAACGTTATCCGAAAAACCTGAATAAGGTTTTAAAAATATAAAAAAAAATATTATCATCTTTTCGTAAAACAATTTAAAAAACATAATACAATGGCAGATTTGAAAGCTTTTGCAGAACA
Source organism: Bacteroidota bacterium (assembly GCA_013390605.1). Taxonomy (GTDB): domain Bacteria; phylum Bacteroidota; class Bacteroidia; order Bacteroidales; family Cfx3-03; genus Cfx3-03. The sequence goes on from JACAUB010000001.1 coordinate 3,191,206, forward strand.
GTTAGTTAATTTAACCGTTAAGGAAGTAAATGAGTTAGCTAAAATCCTGAAGGATGAATACGGTATCGAGCCTGCTGCTGCAGCTCCCGTAATGGTTGCAGGTCCAGCCGACTCAGGTGCTGCTGCTGCCGAAGAAAAAACAGAATTCGATGTTATTCTGAAGAGCGCTGGCGCTGCTAAATTACAGGTTGTAAAACTTGTTAAAGAACTTACTAGCCTTGGTCTGAAAGAAGCAAAAGAACTTGTTGATTCAGCACCTAAGCCTTTAAAAGAAGGTATAAGCAAAGATGAAGCTGAAGCTTTGAAAAAACAGCTTGAAGAAGTTGGAGCAGAAGTTGAGATCAAGTAAGTTAATGACAATAAGTTACAATTAAAACATAATAAAGCAGACGACATACTCTCGCTCAAGCAGGGGTGTGATCGTCTGTTTTTTCCGGTTTCTGCCGGCTTTGTCGGTTTTATCGGTTTTGGTTGTTCTGCTCTTATTATTTAACTTAATACATTAAAACCTTGGCTTCATTTAATTCCGGAAGAATTAGCTTCTCATCCACAAAAATCAAGGCAGACTATCCAGATTTTCTTGAGATTCAGGTAAAATCTTTTCAGGATTTTTTCCAATTGGAAACAAATCCGGAAGATCGAATGAATGAGGGTCTGTTTAAAGTATTTGCCGAAAATTTCCCGATAACGGATGCGAGAAACAACTTTGTTTTAGAATTCCTCGATTATTATATTGATCCACCGCGTTACTCGATTGACGAGTGTATTGAGCGTGGACTTACGTATAGCGTGCCCTTAAAAGCCAAATTAAAGCTATATTGTACGGATCCAGAACATGAGGATTTCGAAACCATCATTCAGGATGTCTATTTAGGTATGATCCCTTATATGACTCCTAAAGGTAGCTTCGTTGTAAACGGTGCTGAACGTATTGTGGTTTCGCAATTACATCGCTCACCCGGTGTATTTTTCGGAACAAGCTTCCATGCTAATGGTCAACAGTTATTCTCGGCTCGTATCATTCCTTTCAAGGGTTCTTGGATGGAATTTACTACCGACATTAACAACGTGATGTATGCGTACATCGACCGTAAGAAAAAACTTCCGGTTACAACCCTTTTAAGGGCAATCGGATTTGAAAGTGACAAGGATATACTTGAGATCTTTGACCTTGCAGAAGAGATAAAAGTAAGCAAGGCAGGATTGAAAAAATATATTGGCCATCGTTTGGCTGCCCGTGTACTCAAAACATGGATTGAAGACTTCGTCGATGAAGATACCGGAGAAGTTGTTTCTATTGAGCGTACCGAGGTTATTATTGACCGTGAAACGGTTCTTGAATCACATCATATTGATCTGATTGTTGAATCAGGTTCTAAAACTATCCTTCTTCACCGTGAAGAAAATAATGGAATGGATTTCTCCATTATCTTTAACACACTTCAGAAAGATACTGCTAACTCAGAAAAAGAGGCTGTAGAATATATCTACCGCCAACTTCGTAATGCTGAACCACCTGATGAAGAAACCGCTCGCGGTATCATTGACAAGCTCTTCTTCAGCGATAAGCGTTATGATTTGGGAGACGTAGGCCGTTATAGAATCAATAAAAAATTGAAACTGGATACCCCTTTGAATACAAAGGTGCTAACCAAGGAAGATATTATTTCTATCATTAAATACCTCATCGCCATGATTAACAGCAAGGCAGATGTGGATGATATCGACCACTTAAGCAACCGACGTATCCGTACTGTGGGCGAACAGTTATATAACCAGTTTGGTGTGGGCTTAGCCCGTATGGCACGTACTATTCGTGAACGTATGAACGTTCGCGATAATGAAGTGTTTACACCCGCTGATCTTATAAATGCTAAGACGCTTTCTTCAGTTATTAATTCATTCTTCGGTACGAATCAGTTATCTCAGTTTATGGATCAAACGAATCCACTTTCTGAGCTAACACATAAACGTCGTGTTTCTGCTTTAGGACCAGGAGGTCTTTCGCGTGAACGTGCCGGTTTTGAGGTTCGTGACGTACACTACACTCACTATGGTAGGTTGTGTACGATTGAAACTCCTGAAGGTCCGAATATCGGTTTGATCTCCTCTCTTTGTGTTTATGCAAAGATTAATAATCTAGGTTTCATTGAAACCCCCTACAAACATGTTACTGAAGGGAAAATAGATTTTAAGGAACAGCCGGTATACATGAGTGCTGAAGAAGAAGAAAATAAAATTATTGCTCAAGCGAATACCGATATGAACACCGATGGTGTGTTGACTGAACGTAAAATTAAAGTACGTCAGTTGGCCGACTACCCTATCGTTGCAAAAGAGGATATTCAAATGATCGATATAGCACCAAATCAAATTGCTTCGATTGCTGCTTCTCTTATTCCGTTCCTCGAACATGATGATGCCAACCGTGCATTGATGGGATCGAACATGATGCGTCAGGCTGTACCGCTTCTGAATCCGGAAGCTCCTATTGTAGGTACAGGTATTGAAGGACCTGTTGCTCGTGACTCACGTACATTACACATTGCTGAAGGTGATGGTGTTGTAGAATGGGTTGATGGAACAGAAATTGTAGTCCGTTACGATCGTGATGAGCTAAAACAACTTATCAGTTTTGACGATGATATCAAACGATACAGTCTTACAAAATGGATGCGTACAAACCAGAATACCTGTATGAACCTTCGTCCTATCGTAAAGAAAGGTCAAAGAGTTAAAGCAGGTGATGTTTTGTGTGAAGGTTATGGAACTCAAAACGGAGAATTGGCATTAGGTCGTAACCTTATGGTTGCGTTCATGCCTTGGAAAGGTTACAACTTTGAGGATGCTATCGTAATTTCTGAGCGTGTTCTAAAGAATGATGTTTTCACATCTCTTCATATAGAAGAATTTACCATGGAAGTTCGCGATACCAAACGTGGTATTGAAGAACTTACAAATGATATTCCCAATGTAAGTACAGAAGCTACTAAAGATTTGGACGAAAATGGTCTTATTCGTATTGGTGCTGAAGTAAAAGAAGGTGATATCCTGATTGGTAAAATCACACCTAAGGGAGAAAGTGATCCCACTCCGGAAGAAAAATTGCTTCGTGCAATCTTTGGTGATAAAGCAGGCGATGTAAAAGATGCTTCGATGAAAGCACCTCCTTCAATGAAGGGTGTGGTTGTAGACAAGAAACTTTTCTCAAGAGTGTTGAAGGATCGTAAGACCAAAACCAAAGAGAAAGACTATCTGAAATCTATTGAAGAAGATTTTCAACGTGCTACTTTTGAATTAAAAGCGTTGCTTGTTGACAAATTAATGGAAGTGTTAAACGGCAAGACTTCTATTGGAGTTTTCAATAACTTCAAAGAAGAAATCGTTGCGAAGAAATCCAAATTTAGCCACAAGCTATTGATGGCAATCGACTACACTTCTGTGAATCCAAATAAATGGACTACTGATAAGGACAAGAGTGATATCGTTCATGACATCATCAACAACTATAATATTAAATACAAGGAGATCCTTGGTAAATTTAATCGCGAGAAATTCGTAGCTACAGTTGGGGATGAACTACCGAATGGTATTATTCAAATGGCTAAAGTTTACGTTGCTAAAAAACGCAAGATCACTGTAGGTGATAAGATGGCCGGTCGACATGGTAACAAGGGTATCGTTGCAAAGATTGTGCGTGAAGAAGACATGCCTTTCCTTGAAGATGGAACTTCTGTAGACATTGTATTGAATCCGCTTGGTGTACCTTCTCGTATGAACCTTGGACAGATTTACGAAACTGTACTTGGTTGGGCAGGAAAGAAATTGGGACATCGTTTTGAAACCCCAATCTTCGATGGTGCTACTCACGATCAAATCAATGGCTATATGAGAGAAGCCGGGTTACCTGAAAACGGACGTGTTCATCTTTATGATGGAGGCACCGGTCAACGTTTTGATCAGCCTGTAACCGTTGGCTACATTTACATGATTAAACTTCACCACATGGTTGATGATAAGATGCATACCCGTTCAATCGGACCATACTCTCTAATCACTCAACAGCCTCTTGGTGGTAAAGCTCAGTTTGGTGGACAACGTTTTGGTGAAATGGAAGTTTGGGCTCTTGAAGCATTCGGAGCTGCAAATATCCTTCAGGAAATACTCACCGTTAAATCGGACGATGTTGTGGGTCGTGCAAAAGCTTATGAAGCTATTGTTAAGGGCGATAACATGCCAATACCGGGAGTACCTGAATCATTCAACGTACTCGTTCACGAGCTTCGAGGTTTAGGCCTGAACATCACTTTTGAATAGTAACAGACAATTATAATGTAGTACAACCGGCCAGGATAAACCTGCCGGTTGTGCGGCATTAGTTATCAGATATAATTTTCAAGGTAACATGGCATTCAGAAAAGATAATAACGTAAACAGCAACTTCTCCAAGATTACCATCAGTCTTGCTTCACCCGAAATGATCCTCGAAAGATCCAGTGGTGAGGTGCTGAAGCCTGAAACCATTAACTATCGTACATACAAACCTGAACGTGATGGTTTGTTTTGTGAGAGAATTTTTGGTCCGGTAAAAGATTGGGAATGTCATTGCGGAAAATACAAACGAATTCGCTACAAGGGTATTGTATGCGATAGATGCGGTGTTGAGGTTACAGAAAAAAAGGTACGTAGAGAGAGAATGGGACACATCCAATTAGTGGTTCCTGTTGCTCATATCTGGTATTTCCGTTCGTTGCCTAACAAAATCGGTGCTCTTTTAGGCTTGCCTACCAAGAAGCTCGATGCAATCATCTATTACGAGCGCTATGTAGTTATTCAGCCAGGTATCAAAGAGGCTGATGGAATAAACAAAATGGACTTCCTCACAGAGGAAGAATATTTGGATATTCTGGAAAGCTTGCCAAAAGATAATCAAAATCTTGACGATAGCGATCCTAACAAGTTCATGGCCAAAATGGGTGCAGATGCCCTTTTTGATCTGTTACAGCGCTTGGATCTTGACCAGATGTCGTATGATTTACGACACAAGGCCAATAACGAAACTTCGCAACAACGTAAAGCTGATGCATTAAAACGCCTTCAGGTTTTCGAAGCTTTCCGTGAAGCTAATCGTAGAATTGAAAACAGACAAGAATGGATGATTGTAAAAGTTGTTCCGGTGATTCCTCCAGAACTTCGCCCTCTCGTTCCTTTGGATGGTGGACGTTTTGCAACATCAGATTTAAACGACCTTTATCGTCGTGTAATCATTCGTAACAATCGTCTGAAACGACTCATTGAAATCAAAGCCCCTGATGTTATCATGCGTAATGAAAAACGTATGCTTCAAGAGGCGGTTGATTCATTGTTCGATAATTCAAGAAAATCTAATTCTGTTAAAACAGAATCTAACCGTGCACTAAAATCACTTTCAGACAGTTTAAAAGGTAAGCAAGGACGTTTCCGTCAGAACTTACTTGGTAAACGTGTTGACTACTCAGGCCGTTCTGTAATCGTTGTAGGTCCAGAACTAAAACTAAGTGAATGTGGTTTACCTAAAGACATGGCTAGCGAGCTTTTCAAACCATTCATCATCCGCAAGATGCTTGAACGGGGTATTGTAAAGACCGTTAAGAGCGCAAAGAAGATAGTTGACCGTAAAGATCCTGTGGTTTGGGATATCCTCGAAAATATTTTGAAGGGACATCCTGTAATGCTTAACCGTGCCCCTACCCTTCACAGGTTGGGTATCCAGGCATTCCAACCTAAGCTGATTGAAGGTAAAGCAATCCAACTTCACCCACTCGTATGTACTGCGTTTAACGCCGACTTCGATGGTGACCAGATGGCTGTTCACGTTCCACTTGGAAATGCAGCAATTCTGGAAGCTCAGATATTAATGCTTGCTTCACACAATATCTTAAACCCTGCAAATGGTGCTCCTGTTACCGTTCCTTCACAGGACATGGTACTTGGACTATACTATACAACTAAGGGAAAGAAAAGCGAAGGCGAGAATAAAGTTAAGGGAGAAGGTTTTAAATTCTATTCTCCTGAAGAGGTAATCATTGCATATAACGAGAAAGCTGTTGATCTTCATGCTTATATTAAGGTTCGCCTTCAGGTAGAAGAAAACGGTATGCTGATCAATAAGATGGTAGACACTACTGTTGGTCGCGTTCTCTTTAATCAGGTGGTTCCTAAAGAGTTTGGTTATATCAACCAGCTTTTAACTAAAAAATCGTTGCGCGATATCATTGGTGATGTTTTAAAGAAGACCGGCACAGCCAAAACAGCTAAGTTCCTTGATGATATTAAGGAGTTAGGGTTTATTATGGCTTTCCGTGGTGGTCTGTCGTTTAACCTATCTGATGTTATTGTTCCTGACATAAAGACAAAACTTATTGCTGATGCTAACGCAGAAGTTGATGAAGTAATGAGCAACTATCAAATGGGTTTCATTACCAACAACGAACGTTACAATCAGATTATTGATATTTGGACACATACCAATTCACAGCTTACCCACGTTCTCATGAATAACTTAGCGAAAGACCGTCAAGGTTTCAACTCTGTTTACATGATGCTCGACTCAGGTGCTCGTGGATCTAAAGAGCAGATTCGTCAGCTCTGTGGTATGCGTGGTTTGATGGCTAAGCCCCAGAAGTCAGGTGCGAGTGCTCAAGAGATCATTGAAAACCCCATCCTTTCAAACTTTAAAGAGGGACTATCTGTACTTGAGTACTTTATCTCTACACACGGTGCTCGTAAAGGTTTAGCGGATACTGCTCTAAAAACAGCTGATGCTGGTTACTTAACTCGTCGTTTGGTTGACGTTGCTCAAGATGTGGTTATTTCTGAAGAGGACTGTGGAACACTCCGTGGTCTTACGATTACTGCATTGAAGAAAAACGAAGAAATCGTTGAATCGTTATACGATCGTATTCTTGGACGTGTAACACTTCATGATATTTTCCATCCTCAAACCGGTGAGTTAATTGCATTAGGCGGTACTGAATTAACTGAAGATATCAGTCAAAAAATTGCTGAATCACCAATTGAAGGTGTTGAAATTCGTTCAGTACTAACCTGCGAATCGAAACAAGGTGTGTGTGCAAAATGTTATGGGCGTAACCTTGCAAATGGCCGTATGGTTGGCAGAGGTGAAGCTGTAGGTGTTATTGCCGCTCAGTCAATTGGTGAACCTGGTACACAGCTTACTCTTCGTACATTCCACGTCGGTGGTGTGGCCGGTGGAAATATTGCATCTCAATCTAAGATTGAAGCCAGATATGACGGTGTACTCGAAATTGATGAATTACGTTCTGTTGATTTTACAACTCCTGAAAATACGATCTACCAAATTGTTATTGGTCGTTCTGCTGAAATGAGAATTGTAGATAAAAACACAAAGATTGTTCTTTCATCTGCCAACATTCCTTATGGAGCAAACCTCTATTTCAGAAATGGAAGCGACGTAAAGAAAGGACAATTAATTTCAGAATGGGATCCATATAATGCAGTAATTATATCAGAAGTACAAGGTACTGTAAGCTTTGATAACATCGTTGAAGGTTTAACTTATAAAGTTGAATCAGATGATCAAACTGGTTACCATGATAAGGTAATCATTGAAAGCCGTCAGAAAACCAAGAACCCTGCTATCAAAATATTATCAATTACAGGCGACGAAATCAAGAACTACGACATACCTGTAGGTTCGCACATTGCAGTTAACAATGGTGATACCATCAAGGCTGGAGATGTACTTGTTAAAATCCCGCGTGCTGTTGGTAAATCTGGCGATATCACGGGAGGTTTGCCACGTGTAACCGAATTATTCGAAGCACGTAACCCATCCGATCCTGCTGTTGTAGCTGAAATTGATGGTGTTGTTTCATTTGGTAAGAAATTGAAGAGAGGTCATCGTGAGGTTATTATCACAACCAAAACCGGTGAAGAAAAGAGTTATCTCATCGCTACCTCAAAACAAATTCTGGCTCAAGAAAACGACTATATCAAGGCAGGTACTCCTCTTTCGGAAGGTGCAACTACTCCTAGCGATATTCTTGCTATCAAGGGTCCTATGAAAGTTCAGGAATATATTGTTAATGAAATTCAGGAAGTTTACCGTCTACAGGGTGTAAAAATCAATGATAAACATTATGAGGTAATTGTTCGCCAAATGATGCGTAAAGTTGAAATTGAAGATCCAGGTGATACAAAGTTCCTCGAAGGTGAGTTAGCTAATAAATCCGACTTCCAGGATGAAAATGATGGAATCTTTGGTAAAAAAGTTGTTGTAGATCCAGGTGATTCACCTAATCTAAGGCCAGGACAAATCATAACTGCACGTAAATTACGTGATGAAAACTCAATGCTGAAACGTCGTGATAAGAAGTTAGTAGAATCGCGTGATGCTAAACCTGCAACATCTAAACAGGTGCTACAAGGTATTACACGTGCTTCTCTGCAAACCAGAAGCTTCATGTCGGCTGCTTCCTTCCAGGAAACAACCAAGGTGCTTACTGTTGCGGCTATTAATGCGAAGAGTGATGATTTAGTTGGATTAAAAGAAAATGTAATCGTTGGTCACTTAATTCCTGCAGGTACAGGTTTAAGAGAATACGAAAACATTATCGTTGGTTCGGCTGAAGCTTATGCAAGTTTGATGGCATCTAAAAACGACTAAAAAAATAACCACGTATGTCTAATGAATCAACACTTGAAGACCAACTGAACATTGAGTTGTCTGAAGAAGTAGCCGAAGGAACTTATTCTAACCTTGCGGTTATCACTCACTCCGATTCAGAGTTTGTTATTGATTTTATCAAGATGTTACCAGGCGTTCCAAAAGCAAAAGTAAAGTCACGTATTATACTGACTCCAACTCATGCCAAAAGATTGCTTCGGGCATTAAAAGAAAACGTGAATAAATTTGAAGCCATGCACGGGACAATTGAAGATACAGGAAATGGAAACATTCCGATGAACTTTGGTGGTGGTCCTTTACCAATGGCCTAACAAATTATCTGTTTGTAAAAAAGCCGGTTCCTAATAAGGACCGGCTTTTTTGTTTCAATAAGAACAAACATTTTTTGATTTATCTACTGCTTATTGGAATGATTGTTGATATCTTTACAAAAAAATAAACAACTATATGAAACAGTTCTTTCTACTCCTGGTGGGTGTTTTGCTTCTATTTTCGTGTAAAAAGGATCCCGATTTCAATAAATTAGATAACAATCTTTTGGTTCAAACGGGATACGACACAACTGCTACTTTTAACACCTATAAAACGTATGCTATTTCTGACACCATCAACTTTGTATCTAATTTAACTACCCAAAACTATTGGGCAGACAATCAGTCAACTACTATAATAAGCCAGGTCAAAACAAACATGGCGAATAGCCATTATACACTTATCAAGAAAGTAAATAAACCCGATCTGGCAGTGAATCTCACATTCATTAAGAATGTTCAACAAAGTATTTCTTATGATCCTTTTTGGTATGATAATTTATATTATGGGAGCATGTATTGGGGATACTCCTACCCATATTCCTACGGTGGTTTCTCGGTATCCGAATATAAAAATACTGCCTTGCTGATTGAAATTATTGATTTAAAAAATGCACAGGCTAACCAGAAATTAAAAGTAATCTGGAATTCAACCATCACAGGAGCCTTCGATAAATCTACGGCAGAAAATCTGGCAATGATATTACGAGCGGTCGATACCTCGTTTAAACAATCGTCCTATTTAAAAACGAATTAAATCACTCAACCTGACAAACTACCATGAAAAATATATCATTGTTTAAACTGTCGGTAGCAGTATCTCTGCTTCTTCTACTGGGTTCTTCTTCGTCAGTTCTGGCTCAACAGGAAAATAAGCTCTTTTTTGGAGTAGGCTATAATATAACCCAGCCCTTAAATAATACATTTACAGATAAAACAGGTCTTTATGGAGGACATGTTGAGGCCGAATATTACATTGACAAAACATATTCGGTAGGTCTTAACGTTAGCTGGAATACGTTACTAAAATATATTCCTACAAAGACCTATGCACTTCAATATGAAGCAGGTGATATCACCACTGATATGTATAATTCAGTTTACAATATGGCATATACGCTATTTGGCCGATATCATTTTAAACAAAGCGATCGGTTTCAACCCTTTGTAGGACTCGCTCTTGGGGCTCAGAATACTGAATTTGCAGAATATTATAGTATTTATCAGGATAGACAAACTGCATGGGGATTCATTGCCAGACCAGAGATAGGCACTGTTATCAGTATCTCGAAAAATAATAAAACCAATCTGATTACAGGATTAGATTATTTCTATTCTACAAATGCTAATAAATTCATTGATATTAAGAATATTCAGGGATTTGAATTTAAAGTCGGGATTCAATTTAACCTTGAAAAGAGATACTAAAGAAAAGCAGGCTGTCTCAAAAGAATTTTTAGTTCTCTGAGATTTCAATATCTAAGTTACTCGCCGAATAAAAAAGAGGCGATCTCAAAAGTCTGAGATCGCCTCTTTTCATAGATACTATTTTTACTACATTTTAAAGGTTTATTGTATTTGTAAATAAGCTTTTTCTCCTTTTTTCAGATCAAGAATAATCGTATTAGCTTTAGAAACCTGCCCAATTGCCTCATTAATCTTTTTACCTAAAGAAGAGAAATAGGTAATCTTAAAATCCTTTCCATCAAAAGGATTCAAAACCCGTGCTATCCCTCCTTGCTCACTCTGAACAGTAACTGTTGTTACGTGCTTATCATTCATCGTAGCGCTAACGAGAAAAGCACCTTCTGTACGTAAGGTTGTAAACTGAATGTTTTGCCAGGATGCAGGAACCGCTGGAAACAGCTCAATATTTCCTGAGTAACTCTGTATGAGCATCTCCTGTATTCCAGAGGCAAATGCAAAGTTACCTTCCAACGTAAATGGTCGATAAGTCATAGAAGAGAACCCTGATTTTGTTTGATCACCATTAACATGAAAACTGTTTTTCAAACAAAACGCTTTCGCAAAGATCTGCAGATCTTTGGCGGCACCTTCTCCATCTTTTGCTCTTGCTTTAATATTACCCAACCACGAATACGAATAGCCACACCATTGCGAAGGTCCAATCTTATCTAACAATTGTATTGTATTCTTTATGATTTTCTGAGACTCCGGCCCATCTTCCCATCGGATCAATCCCAATGGATGAATTGCCATTTGATGAGAAAAATGTCGATGCGATTGATTATAAGCCATAGATGGAGCAAACATCAATTCGCTGTTCTCAGACAGAGAAAAACCAGGAAACTCATTGAGTATCTTAGTCCAATGCTCAGCCTCTTTATTCATCTTTAGTTCACCAGCCAACTCGGCTGCAATCTTAAAGGTATATTTCATCAATGCTAAATCATAATTGGTGGTCTGCGGAAACCATGCCCGAAGACTATTATCATTAATTTCCGGACTCGCACTTATTGGAAGTTTTCGTTTTCCATTTTCATCAATAACTGTAACACTTTCTAAATGATGTGCCACCTCTTTGATCCAGGGATAAGCACGATCCTTCAAGAATGCACGATCCATACTATACCTCCATTGTAAATAGTAGTGTTGAGCAATCCACGATCCTACAGTAGGAGATAGCGAATATTGAATCCAGCCACCCATCTCTGTGCCATCCAATGTTGTTACCCCAGGCACATTAAGTCCATCATTATCAAAATATTGTTTCGTATATCGTTGATAGTTCTTTTTATTCTGATCAAAATGGTCCAGATATCCCATAGCCTCTTCCAGATGGTTGCCAGTATAAGAAGGCCAATAGCTCAATTGAGTGTTCAGATCGTGATGAAAATCGCCTTTCCATGGTGGTAAGCGGCCATTATCAGCAGTCCAGACAGCTTGTAATGAAATGGGAGGAGCGCCTCTACGGGCAGCAGAACCAAACTTATACATCTCCATGTAATACTGATGTGCCAAAAGAGTATCGGGAATTGTAACCGATGACTTGTTCCAATAGTTATTCCACCATTTCAGATGTGATGCATATTGAGTAGCAAAAGTACTTTTAATACTCGCTTTAACGATATTATCAGCTGACTCCATCGGTTGAATCGATGGATATTTTGATGAGATACTCCAGCTCCCTTCAATACTGTTCTTGCCAACTTTTTTCCATGAAACAGCTATCTGATAATCAAAGCCACCCCAACCATTCTGATCATAGACGATGGTATTACCCACTCGTTTTACAATACCCTGCTTATATCCTAATCGGGTTAAATCGTCACCGCTTACCGAGCCACCTGCATTGTTATCAAGTACACCTTCATATTTAGGAACAATTAAAGAAGGTATAAAATGATCGGCATCAATATTTTCGAATTTGAACCATCCGGTAGGTCTTGTAGCATGAACAAAGGTCCTCAACATTGCACCATTTGTCCATTTAACCAAACAAATAGCATTCGAAACTGTAAGATCTACTGATTCTACCTGTCCCCAGTTTCCTGTATTAAATTCTAATGCTCCACCTGGAATTTTAGACGGAGCCGGCTCACTTTCATAAGGAGCATCAAAATATTGCTGAACAATGCCATAATCTTTCTTTGCAACCTGCTCTTGTACCCACTTAAAACTAAACTCTTTCCGATGAATACCTTTCATTGGGCGCATATCCCAAAGATCTGCTCTATCCAATGAAAACCTTAAATGATCACCTTTTTGCCAGACCAATGCTCCAACCATGCCATTTCCCAAAGGAATAGCCTCATCCCATGAAGACGAAAGAGAAGAGAAATGAAGCCCATGCTTTGTTGAAGATTGACTAAATCCATTAAGAGAAATCAATAAAGAGAGGCCCAATAATAATTTTGAAAAAAGATTCATGCTTTGGTATTTATAAATAAATTATTTCATTTAAACTTCCATATCGACGTTATCATGTAACCAATTATAAAAGACGCTATTGATTAAGTTAACGAGATTGTTGTACAACATTATAAAATTAATACTTTTCTTCATGCCACATTAGAATATTTTAGAAAATAAAAAAACGATAAACATCTTGACAACTATAGATAATATTTTGAATTACAAATATTTTATCATATCTTTAACAAACTGAACCATAAAGCATTTCAAATTAAAACCAACAACCATGAACCCTTATTTCAAACGTTTGCGAGGACGAATCAGCAGTGTTATTTTCATTACAGCCACTGCAACTTTTGCCTTAATTGCATGCAAAAATGCAACAAAAACCACAGCAGTTATTCCTATACAACATCCTGATTGGTCGTACGACGCTACTATTTACGAAGTAAACGTTCGTCAATATACACCTGAAGGAACGTTTAAAGCCTTCGAAACACAATTACCCCGTCTTCAGAAACTGGGTGTGAAAATTCTTTGGATCATGCCTATTAATCCAATTGGAGTAGTCGAACGCAAAGGGAAACTTGGAAGTTATTACTCAGTAAAAGACTACAAGGCGATCAACCCTGAGTATGGAAACCTTGACGATTTCAAACAATTAGTAAAAAAAGCTCATGAACTTGGCTTTAAGGTAATTATAGACTGGGTGGCCAATCACTCTTCAAGAGATAACAATTGGATAGCGGAACACCCTGAATGGTATCTAAAAGATTCTACCGGTAAAATTGCAACCCAATATGATTGGACCGATGTAGCTAAACTGGATTACAAGAGCAAACCAATGCGGGCAGCAATGATTGAGGCAATGGAATATTGGTTAAAAGAAGCCAATATAGATGGATTTCGTTGCGATGTGGCCGGAGAGGTTCCTACTGATTTTTGGGACAATGCTTATGCTCAACTAAAAAGCATAAGACCAGATCTATTTATGTTGGCAGAAGCTGAAAAACCTGAACTCCAGAAAAATGCATTCGACATGACTTATGCCTGGGAATTTCATAAGTTAATGAATGAGATTGCTCAAGGGAAGAAAACAGCAACCGATATCGACAAATATCTAAAGAAACAAGATAGCCTGTTCAAACAGGGTGATTACAGAATGTTATTTACATCAAACCACGATGAAAATTCATGGAATGGAACAGAGTTTGAAAGGCTGAAAGATGCTGCTAAAACATTTGCTGCCTTTACATTCACCATGCCGGGTATGCCTTTGATCTATTCAGGACAAGAGGCTGGTTTCAACAAAAGAATTAAGTTCTTCGAAAGAGACACCATTAAATTTCCAGCCAATGAGTATGCTCCATTATACACAAATCTGGTAACTTTAAGAAAAAACAATTCAGCATTATGGAGTGGAGAAAAGGGAGCAAAAGTAGTTCACATTAAATCATCAGTCCCTGAAGTTTATGCCTTTATCCGTCAAAATGAAACCAACAAAGTTTTCGCTATATTCAATCTATCACCTAAAGCGCAAAAGGTAACCCTTGAAGGAAAAGATTTGCAAGGTACCTATAACGCATTCCCTGATAATGCATCTGTAAAGATTGATAAAGCAGAATACACACTTAATCCTTGGGAATATAAAATATTTACCGCCACAAAGAAGTAGTATATTTATTCTACTATACACAAAAAAAGAAGAGTTAAACACTCTTCTTTTTTTGTTTTATCACATGTTTATTTTTTTCTACTTATTGCCAATCCGATACAAGTACTTATCCGTTCGCATAACAATAGAATGCTCACAAATAGCCGGCGTTGCAAAGACCTTTCCTGTTAACTTATTCTCAGCAACTACCTCAAGTACTTTACCCGCTTTTATGACAAGTGTCTCCCCTCTGTCTGATGTAAAATAAACCCTTCCACCAGCGTAAACCGGCGAAGAGTTATATTTGGTTTTTAATCGTTTTGAATATAATGCCGTTCCTGTTTTTGCATCAATCACTTTCAATGTATTAAGGCCATCCACGGTATAAATCAATCCATCTTTAATCACAGGGGTAAGTAACTGAAAAGGAGGTGACTTAAGTTTCCATAACACCTTTGAATGTGTTACATCTCCCGATCCCGTTGGATCTACAGCAAAAAGATCCGTAAATTTTTCACCATCAGAAGTAGTCCAAAAACCAGTGTAAAAATAGACAATTCCATTTTCAGTAAATGGCATAGAAACCGAAGAGTCTTCTCCTTCTATCACGCGCCAAACCTCTTTTCCAGTCAGAATATCAAAAGCATTACAAACGGCTGATCCATTAGAGATGAGCAGATCCCTTCCGCCTACATTCATCACGATGGGGGTGATATATGCCTTTTTACCAATTGGTTGAAGATGCTCATAACACTCTTTTGGTCGGTCAGCTCTCCATACCTGCTCGCCTGTCTTCTTATTCAGAGCCACAATATACTGACTCTCCGTTCCTTCAAAATTAATAATTAAAAGATCCTTATAAAGAAACAGCGAAGCACCGGGTCCCTGTGCATGCTCGCATTTAAAATCATCCCGTTTCCAAACAATTTTACCATCAGCTGTATTAACGCAAGCCGTCCCAGCACTTCCAAAACTCATATAAACAAACCCATTCTCAATACACGAGGTTGGGGTTGCATATGAGTTAATATCATGCTTCCGACTTGGAGTATCTGTTTTAAAAAGCAGTAAATCATACAAAACATGGCCTGTTTTAAAATCAACACAAATACCCGACATCTCTTTTCCATCTGGAGTCGCCGTAGTAACCCACACCTGATCACCATAAATAACCGGTGAAGACCAACCCATTCCTTTCATCTTGGTTTTCCAGATTATGTTTGTAGAGTCGTTCCAGGTAATTGGCACCTGATTATCCGTAGAAATCCCGCTAAGGTTATTTCCTCTGAAGTGAGTCCATTGATGATCTTGTGCCATAATGGTTTTCGGGAAAATAACGAAATACAGCGAAAGGAATGAAAATGCGAACGCAAAAATGATTTTTTTCATAGATGTAAATAACAAGAGTAATGAAGTTGGGTTTGTGATTTTTGGAAAAGTAAATTTAGTAAAATAATTTAATTCGTACAGTTCCAATTATGTCATTACTTCAGACTTCTTCTTGAATTCTAAAAGCAAGAAATAATGAAAGAAACAGCATTATAATGTTTAAAAAACATCATCAAAATCATTAAATTTGTTCAGACAGGTTACCTGATAAAAACCTGAGATCAATTCTCAAGACATCATTACGAAAACCTCACAAAAGTATCCCCTATAAAGCTCCAGATAGAGAGATATCACGATGGGATAATGATCCTTAACTCAGAAATGAATTCTATATGCCTCCGGCATCACTCCCCTGTGCCTCCCAATAATATTGGGAGGCATGGCGAAAGGACAGCGGAAGCACGCCGGACTCATGCCGGACCCAAGAGTCATAATACCACTGATTTAGAACTATTTACGAGTAGGTAAAAATGGGTTTTCCTTTCCTTATATCGTGTAATAAGCTCATTATAAAACTATTTACTAAAAACTTTCTTCTGTTGATATCGTTCATTATTAATTAGTAATTGTTTCATTAAATATCTATTATAATCTTGTTTATTAGACAGATCCCCTTTGCAAATATCAAAAGCCTTACTATTTCGAACAAAAATAATAGCATCCATCCTGTTTGTGGGAGCAAAAACGGCAAATTGATCTTCTAGATATGAATTCCCTACTAAACGGAAATATGTTAATTGAGGTGGAAGCACTGAAACTGGTAAAAAGCAAAATGACTCATTCGTACGCATAAATAAATTCTCTAAACTATTTTTGGGTGGAGTTTGAAGTGACTTTTCTAGCAAAATCGTATCTTTATTACTTGTCCTAAAATTTCCTTCACCTGCCAACACCGCAATTGAATAATAATTATCTCCGAATTTAGTTTTCATATCTGAACCAAATGATTTAAGAAAAGGGAATGATGGGTCACCATTTATATAATTTGTATGTATAAAATGTCCATATATTACTGCTTTCTCATCACCAGAACATAACAAATTTAATAAAAAAGAAATATTCAAAAACATGTGATTATCCCGAATCGAGAAACGTTTTATTGATTCGTTTCCAGCGACAATCGATAAACTTAAGCAATGTCGCAATATTTGATATTCATTTTCACCTAACAGTTTTTCGATTTCCGCATTTTCATCTAATATCTGCAAAGCCTGAGGAAACGATTTATAATCATATAATTTTGAGCACAATGAATCTAATAAAACACGTTGCTTCTTTTCTTTTACTCTATAAATGAAGTCATAAAAATATATTGCGGATTGGGAGCTTGCGATTTCAAGATCAATACCAAAAAGCCAAACCTTTTCTTTAGCTTTTCTATTGTATAGTTTTAACCAATTTAACAAATCAAGCATAGCATGTGGGGAAGTAAGAAAGCGAGAAAGTTCTGGGATAAGATTTTCACTTTTAATTAAACTGTCACCCTGTATAAACCGATTCCATAGTAGGGTCTGTTCAGTTGGAACTTCAAGCAAAACGAGTTTACAGTTATTGTGTGCAACCTGATACTTTATTAACTGCACAGCTGCTTCAGTGATAGGTTCACTTCCATGAATAGTTTCGCCGATAGCAACAATTTTCTTATTACTTAAATCTGATATTTGATTTAATGCATTATCATTAGAAAAGGACAAGGAAATAAGATCACTCTTTCTTATATCAGGAATTATAGGAATTGTTGGTAACGGAAAGCTGTTAATATCTTTACCTGCCAATTTGATATCTAATCTATCCAGATACAGGGATTGTTTTGCTTTACTATCTATCCCTTTGACCTGAATTTTGAAATGAAGGAATGTGACATCATGAATATTCACAGACTTGACAAAGGTGCCCCAATTCTCTGTGCCAAGCAGAGTCAGTGTATCCGAATATAAAACATGTTCGTACTTATCAATTCCTGAAATAATTAGTTGTGCCTGCTGCAAATTTTGACTTTTGCAATCCAGATATACAATGGCACTATCGACTTTTATTCCCGGCAACAATAGTGTCTGTTCTATTTGTCCATATAATCTAATGTAAGAACTCCCCCATTTAACTTGAGCTAAACTCAAAGGATTTTTTCCATGAAAAGTTTGTGTAGAATCCTGTCGCAATACAATAGGATACATGTAGGGACTCTTCCATGGAGTTCTTATCTTATTCTTCAAATTAAAATCAAGATTGTATTTATCTGTAAAGGAATGATTTTGTCCAAAAACACAAAGCGAGTATAGAGTTAGACATAAAATCAATAAGCAATTTTGATAATTACTTTTCATAGAAAAATCCTTTGATGTTAGAATCTAATTAAAATTACGTATTAATGCGCAGGAATATTGAATTATATGTTATATCCTACATATTCTAATGATTTAAAAAAAGCTGAATAGATTTATTTTAAATTAACTTTCACTTGCTTATATTGCTTAAACCTCTCTATCCTTCTTTTTGACTCAAAATCAATAACCTCCATATTACTAGTTGGCGTTCCCGGAAGGAGATCATATGATTTACTCCTTCTGACGAAAATAGCCGCATCCATTCTGCTTGCAGGAGCGATAACGATAAATTGATTTTCTTCATAGAATGCTCCAATAAAACGAATATACATTAACTGAGTTGGAAGTGTTGAAATCGTGATAAAACAAAGTTCCTCATTGGTTTGCATAAATAAATCCTCCAAGCTGTTCATCGGAGGAATTTCAAGCATTCTATTTAAATTAAGTGAATCTTTATATGATGTTCTCAGATTTCCTTTCCCGGTCAAAACAGCAATGTTATAATAATCACTCCCAAATTTATCCTTCATATATGAACCAAACGATCGATGAAAAGGGAAAGAGGAATATGTTGTCTTATGATTCACATGTCCAAAATGCGCATATATACTCACGGTCTCATCGTCAGGACATAAAAGATTTAATAAAAACTTGGCATTTAAATACATCAAACTATCCCTAATCGCAAAACGTCTATTTGTATTTTCACCGCAAGCTATCGACATATCTAAACAATGGTGTAATATCGAAAATTCATTCTTTCCCAATAAGTTTTCAATTTCCTTATTTTTCTCAATCAGTTTTAAAGCCTTTGGAAATGACTCATATTTATATACTTCTGAACATAATGAATCCAACAGAACATGGTGGAGGTGTCTATTTAATGTATAAATGTAGTCATATAAAAATGCAGGAGTGCTGTAACTTATAGTATTAATATCCATACCTATAAGCCAGACTTTATCTTTAACCCTTTCATTGTATCGTTTCAACCACTGACAAAAATCAATCATTATTAGGGGCGCAAAATGAATAGACTTAAGATCTTGAGTAATATCTTTGATTTTAAATAGCGAATCTCCCTGGATAAACCGGTTCCAGCCAAAGGTTACCTCGGTTGGCAATTCTAGAAGAATCAACTTGCAATGATTATACTCAACCTGATGTTTTATTAATTTAACAGCTAATTCTGTTATTGTTTCACTCCCGTGAATTGTTTCGCCTATTGCAATAATTTTTCTTCTTTCTAAATCCGATATCTTGCTGAAAGAGTTGCTATCCGAAAGTGGTAAAGAAATAAGATCATTCCTTTTTATAACTGGTATAACAGAAATTTCCGGTAATGGAAAGTCATTGATATCTTTTCCATCAATTTTTAAATCAATTCTGTCCAGCCACAAGCACTGTTCTGAAACTTCTTTTGTTCCTTCAGCTTTAATGTTGAGATGAAGAAATCTAACATTGTGCAAAGAAACTGATCGGGAAAATGTTTTCCATTCATCAGACCCAAGAATAGATAGGGTATCTGAATATAGAATACATTCCCGATCAGATATTCCGGTAATTATCAACTGTGCCTGCTGAAGATTCAGACTCTTACAGTTAAGGGATACAGTTACACTGTCAGATTTTATTCTGGGCAACAATATTTTTTGCTGTATTGTTCCCCCAATCAATCTCGCAGCATTTCCTCTCAATTTAAATTGAGCAATACACAAAGGATTTTTTCCATTATTTTTTTGTAAGCTATCTACTTGTATAACAAAATAATTGGGTTGATCAATCTTCCAGAAAATATTCTTACTATTTTGTAAATCAAAATCAAGATTGTATTTATCTGTATATGAATGATTCTGACCTTTAGAATACTGTACATATATCAAGAAACACAACCCCAATAAATAAGCATGACAGCTGATTTTCATAATCGAAAATATTTCGTGTAACTTTATCTTAGTTAACTAAATTATAAATATTTACATGTTTTATCTATTACTTTTTCGCCTGTATTTACGTCATAGATTTTGTATCGAACTTCTCTATCATAATTCATTGGAGATGTATTAAAAAATAGTTGACTATTTTCCATTGTATCCTACATTTTCAAGATCTGTTCGCAACTGATCATTTGTTATTGCCAAACCGCCTTGTCAAGACCCATTACAACAGCCCATGGCCCAATTATAACATCTGTAGTAACCCTGCGATAATATTAGACCTAATTATGTTCCATACTTTTCCGATAATGTTGCATAATAACCAGATCCTCCAAAAATAGTAGTTCCTGAGTCATATATACTCCATCAACCATGCCACGTACCACTATTAATCATTTCCTGAGCCTCATCTAATGTATAGCCTCCCCACCTCCATCTATGGGTTGAGAATTCGGGTCAATAAGTATAAGAGGATCTGCCATTATTCCTCCTAAATATCCTCTTTGCTTAATTTTACAAATTGTTGGCATTAATCTAGTCAACTCATCTTGTAATTTGGGGCGATTGAAAAGAGTACTCATTTATTATCCTATCAATGCTTAATTCCTCTTTTTGCGCGTAAACTGCCGAAATAAAAAGAATTACTATTATATTAAACAATATATTTTTCATGCATTAGTTTAATTTAGAGCTTAATTTAGTTGACATTAATAATAATGTTGAAGTTGACAATCTTTTTATTAAATCTTTTCTTAATAACTCGCTAGTATTCTAAGGAAAAGCGAAGTGCAATTTTTTCTCTCAAAAATTTTATTATCATCTATATTTAATCCAAATTCTCAAAAAAAGTAATACTCTTTTTTAGTTTTTTTTGAAAATAAAATAAAAAACAATCTAGCTTTTCAAATAATAAGTCACAATATTAAATAAATTATTAATTATTTAAAATGATTAATAACATTGTATTTAATCAAGTAAACAAATCTAGCATTCTATCTAAAACCGAACGGAAATAATCATTGGCTATGACAATTCTATCATTACTACAAATTAGTTTTTGCTATGTTTGATAACATTTTTACTTTCATAAAATAAAAAAGACCGAAAGTTTCCCTCCGGTCCTGATCGTTCAGTCAATGTAACCTTATTATTCTTTTTAATTCGTCAAGACATCAAAGCATCTTGGTTTCAATGTAATTGTTACTTC
The DNA here is from genome assembly GCA_013390605.1 of Bacteroidota bacterium. GTDB lineage: Bacteria > Bacteroidota > Bacteroidia > Bacteroidales > Cfx3-03 > Cfx3-03. The sequence goes on from JACAUB010000001.1 coordinate 3,212,614, forward strand.
TCCATCTTTTCCCATTGTAAAGGATGAATTAAAATTAGCTTTCAATGAAACAGAATCATAATATTTAGGCATTTTTATAGTAATCTTCTTTTCCTGATCTGAACCATTAAATGCAACAACAGCAATCTTACCGAAATAGGTTCTGCAAAATGCTAATGATTTTTTATCATTAAACAACGGCAGGTAGTCACCATAAATCAATGGAAGATAAGTGCGTCTTAGTTCGACAAGCTTTTTCACGTTTGCTTTAACCGAAAGCTCGTTTGAAGTGAGTCCTGAAAACTTCATCATTCTACGGTTATCAGGGTCATTGCCCCCTGGCATTCCAATTTCATCACCATAATAAACAGTCGGGATACCGGGTATGGTAAATATAAATCCCTGTAAAAGCTTCAACTTATCATACGATGTTGGATTACCTACAGTAATATCTCTATTCCATCCTGTTTTTTTTGCATCCTCATCCCAACGGAGAGAACCTCCAGCAAGAGAGATAAATCGGGGACGATCTTGATTACCTGTAATATACCCCATCAGATTATGATCGCCATACCATGCTAAACTCTGATTTAATGTATTATTCAGGTTAATGAAATCGCCATCACTCTTTCCAATGGCACCAGTGGCAGCATCATATACATTAAAATCGAACTGACCATCCAACATTCCACTACTTACATAGCGACTGATTAGTTCAGGACTACCATATGTTTCACCAATCTGATAGATACTTCTGTCTGGAATCTCTTTCTTGATTTTACGTGTCAATGTACGCCAGAAAAGTTCGGGAATATGTTTTGTAGCATCATGGCGGAAACCATCAAATGAATAGTTCTTTACCCAGAACAGTGCAGAGTCGGTCATTGGGTTTACCACCTCGGGTTTGGAATTATCCAGCGTAGGCAAGAAAGTATCAAACCAGGTAGTTAATCGTTGATCGTCCCAACGTTCGGTATTCATAGTCCCATCTGGCAGATACAAAGAGGTAAACCAATCAGGATGCAGCTTATATAAGGCATTGTCTTTATGAATATGGTGGCCAACATAATCAAGCAACACATTCATATTTTGTTTGTGCGCTTCAGCCAAAAGTGTTTTAACTTCGGCAGAAGTCCCATATCGAAAGTCGACAGTAGTCGTAGTTAAAGGCCAATAGCCATGATAGCCAGAGAACTTGGTTTTGGGATCGTTATACTGTCCCCAGGCTCCCAATGGATTTTGCGTAATCGGAGATAACCAAATAGTATTTACACCCAGATCCTTAAAGAAACCATCTTTGATTTTCTGTGTGATTCCGACAACATCACCTCCATAATAATTAGCCTTGGGTAGAATAGCCGAGTCGTTTACCTTATGGTCATTCTTTGTATCGCCATTATTAAAACGGTCAATCATCATGAAGTAAAGTATCTGTGCTTCCTTATCTGTGCGTTTAATATCCGCAGCATCGACCATCACTTTCCCTTTTTCGATGGGAATAAGCAGGTCGTTAGATATCCCAAACTCATTATAAGCCCAGACTCTGATATAAGAACGATCCATATTGATTGCATTTTCGGGAATCAATATTTTTAGCTTTTCACCATCGTGCCTTACAAAAAGGTGATCCAATCTATTATTCTGCCAAAACACAAAGACTTCTTTAGGCGTATTTGTAATGGCTATTTCAGCTCTTCTGCTTTTAGCTTTCAAGGTTATTAATGATGGTAGCTTTAGCGGGTTGTCGCCTTTTATGGATAAAAGTGAATTAAAGCCTCCCATATTATTATCAACCTTTGCTGTATTTGCAGGATCGGGCATCTCTTTACCATCGACTACAAATACATACTGATACAACCCGGGAACCACTTCAAGTTTAATTTTCCAGACACCTTTATCCAAGGCCATAACGCCTTTTTTTACATTCCATTCATTCATTTGTCCTTTAACAGCAACCGACTTGTAATTTTTACCATTAGGATCGAATGAAATTTCAACTTCCTGCTTTACACTCTTCTTTCCCAACAATGAATAGGTAAAACCTTTCGACCAAACTTTTATCTCAAATAATCTGGGAATAGTTTTTCCTGTAGTAGTTGTGTTGAGCATTCCGGTTTTAGCATCATAGTTAAACTTTAAACCAGGCACATCCGAAATCGAATCAATCAGCTTAGGCTCATTAAAGTAATCAGCCATATCTATTACATCACCCTTTACACCAATAGTAATAACAGAGGCCAATCCACTTATATTCGATTTTTCGGGTATCTTGATCGTAAGATTTTCATTATTACACGCCATCAGCATGATGAGCAGTAAAATTGGCAACAGAAGAATTAGTTTCATAAACAATTACTATTTATTGTGAATGTTGAAAACGAATTATGGTTTTACCACCAATACAACTGCAGAACGTGATGCTATCTTTAGCTGTTTGTAGAGTGTTATATCGCTATTATTCAAAACATCGTAAAATGATTTTGCATCGCTAAAGACCTCTTTATAACGATCCAATTTAATATTCTTAGGAAGAGTGCTGTTATTTAAAACAACGATAACACGTTCTTTATCAGTATAACGAGCATAAACATAAACACCATCTTCAGGCACGTAGTGAATCAGTTTTCCTCTACCGACCGCTTCTGAGTGTTGACGCCATTTAAGCAAATTGCTTGTATAGGTAAAGGCCTCATTTTGGGCCTTTGTCCGTCCTTCTGCTGTAAAAGCGTTGACTTTATCTCCGGCCCAACCACCAGGAAAGTCATTACGTAAACGTCCATCTCCTTGCGACTTATCTCCAGACATTAGAATTTCAGTACCATAATAGATTTGTGGAATTCCTCTGGTTGTTAACAAAAAGGTCATGGCTAATTTATAACGATCAAGAGAATCGCCTTTTGCTTTGTAAAAACGACTTAGGTCATGATTATCAGCAAAGATTAGTAGATTCATAGGATCCGGATAGACAAAATCTTGTGTCAATACGCCATAAATCTTATTTAATCCGGTATCCCATCCTTCTGCTTCATCAAAAGCCTGATTAATAGCATACATCAATGGAAAATCCATTACCGATGGAAGGTGAGAATTATATCCATTTCCTAATTTACTATTGGCTTGCCAGTAAGAGATATTAGGAGCTGTTGAAGTCCATGTTTCGCCAACCATATTGAAATTAGGATACTCATAAAGCACATCTTTACACCAACGAGCTAAAAAATCTTTATTGCTGTATGGATAGGTATCCATTCTGATTCCATCAAGGTCAGCAACTTCAATCCACCAGATACTATTTTGAATCAGATAGTTTGCAACACGTGGGTTTTGTTGATTGAAATCGGGCATAACGGTATCAAACCAACCATCAGTCATCTGGTCGGCATCGGCTTTAGTTGCATAAGGATCATTTAAAATAGTAGATCTAAAATTAGAACGGGTAAACTCAGGCCACTGATGGAACCAATTTTTTTCAGGCATATCATTCATCCAGAAATGACCGGTACCACAATGGTTAAAGATCATATCCATGATCATCTTCAACCCTTTAGCATGCGCTTTTGCAGATAGACGTACATAATCGTCATTATTTCCGAAGCGGGCATCTACATTATAAAAATCAGTAATAGCATATCCGTGATACGATAATACCTTCATCTTATTTTCGAGTAACGGATTAATCCATAAAGCAGTAACACCTAAATCCGTAAAGTAATCGAGATGATTTTCAATTCCTGCAATGTCTCCACCATGTCTGGAATTAGGTTTATTCCGGTTTACAGAATCACCCAATGAGGCAATATTGTCGTTAGCAGGATTTCCATTAGAAAAACGATCTGGCATCAACAGATAGATAACATCTTGCGCAGTGAAACTTTTTCGCAGAGCAGAATTTTTTCTACGCTCTTTTAGTTCATAGACATAAACCAAAATATCATTACCCTTTTTAAAGGATATATTAAACTTACCAGTGGATGCTTTAGCTGAAATATTTAATGTGATGAAAAGATAATTTGGGTTATCAACCTTTTCTATCTTTGATATCACAACACCATTTACTTTGATTGAAGGCACAAAAGCAGCAATATCTTTCCCGTGTACCATTAACTGTACTTCAGGATTTTTCATTCCAACCCACCAAAAGGCTGGTTCAATTCTTTCTATCGTAGAAGGGGTTTGCCCCATACTAACATTCATAACAAATAAAATTAAAAGAAAAAGCAACGTAAATCTTTTCATATTTTACGGATTTTAAAATCAAAAGGGAGGCGGCTTTAATTCCGCCTCCCTTTTTGAATATTCAAATAAGACAATAATTGTAGGAATAGAATAACGCAACGCGTTATCAGAAGATTCATAATGGACAAACCATTGAGTTGTAATTTAAGATTAAAGTTTTACTACCAACGGACTTTTCTTCAGATGATACTTTTTTCCTACCAGAAGGATATCAAGTGTTTCGCCCTCTTCAATGGTAATGATCACTTTATCTTTTTCTACACGAATCAGAATTACCCTATCGCGAAAGCAGATCTTAAATGAATATGCATTCCATGTATTGGGTATCAGTGGGTTGAAGCTCAACATATCTTTCTTGATACGCATTCCTCCAAAACCTTCAACAATAGACAACCATGTACCGGCCATACTTGTAATATGCAAACCCTCTTTAACTTCCCTATTATAATCATCCAGATCTAAACGGGCAGTACGGAGATACATATTATAGGCCTGATCAATATCGCCAATTTTAGCAGCGAGGATAGAATGAACACAAGGAGAAAGTGATGATTCATGAACTGTCCGGGCTTCATAAAATTCGAAGTTTCGTTTGATTGTATTCAGATCAAAATCATCTTCAAAGAAGTAAATCCCTTGCAGTACATCAGCTTGTTTAATAAAACAAGAACGTAGAATGCGATCCCAGGACCATTTTTGATTTAGAGGACGCTGATTAGAGGTAAGATCTTTTACAAGAATCTGTTCTTTGTCAAGATATCCCTCTTGTTGTAAGAACACTCCTTTTTTCTTATCTTCAGGAAGGAAGATCCGATTACAGATATCGCTCCACAACGTAAACTCAAGTCCTTCGTTCAAATGTGTACGGGCTACAAATGAAGTATACTTTTCAGGAAACTCATCTTTTACTCTAGCCACCTGCTCCATCGTATATTGCATGCACCAACGGGCGATATAACTAGTATACCAGTTGTTATTGGCATTATTCTCATATTCATTCGGCCCGGTAACTCCCAGCATAACATACTGTTGACGTGTTTCTGAAAACGAAACGCGCTGAGCCCAGAAACGCGCAATACCTAAAAGAACGTCCAAGCCATACTCATTAATATACGTATAGTCGCCAGTATAGCGTGCATAGTTATAAATGGCATAAGCGATAGCCCCATTTCGATGAATCTCTTCAAAAGTGATTTCCCATTCGTTATGGCACTCTTCACCATTCATAGTAACCATTGGATACAAAGCAGCACCATTGGTGAAACCTAGCTTTACCCCGTTTTCAATTGCTTTATCAAGTTGTTTATAGCGATAGAGCAATAATTTACGGGCAACTTCACTACCGGCAGTTACCATATAAAATGGTATACAGTAAGCTTCAGTATCCCAGTAAGTACAACCACCATACTTCTCACCAGTAAACCCTTTCGGTCCGATATTCAATCTATCATCTTCACCCGAATAGGTTTGATGTAATTGAAAAATATTGAAACGAATAGCCTGCTGAGCTGCAACATCTCCTTCAATAATGATATCGCCGTGTTCCCATTTTCTAGCCCAAGCGGCAACATGATCTGCTAAAAGTTGATCAAATCCTTTTGCTACTGCTGTGGAAAGAACAGTTTTTGAGGCATTTTTTAAAGCTGTAGATACATGGTTCATATTAGAAACCACTGCTACATACTTATAAAAAGAGGCTTCAACTCCTTTCGCCAGACTAAATGAAACGACTGTACCGAAATATTTTTCGTCTTCAGTTGTCTCTACAGAATCTGTTTGGATGTTGTCACCTCCAGATTTCAGGCTGCAAAACATGCGCCAGCCTACCTGAAAGTCGAGTTTCTTAGTCTTCATCTGCAGAAATCCTTCAAATGGATTGCTTTCTTTCTGCACTTCGTCCCAGAACTTCTCGTTGTAGTTAGAATCTTCATTAATTACATCGCCATCAATATATGAATTCATCTCCACCTTAACATCTCTGTTCAGAGAAGTGATACTATATTGTATAGCGCCAATTTCAGGGCTTACGATACTTAAAAAGCGTTTAGCGCTAACCTTAAGTTCTACCCCGTTAGGAAGTGTTGCGATAAATTGACGCAGTAAAAGCCCCTTTTTCATGTTTAATTCGCGACGAAAATCGCGAACACTACAAGTAGCAAGATCAAGTACTTCACCATCAACAGAAACGTTGATTCCGATCCAAAAAGCTGAATTGAGTACTTTAGCAAAATATTCGGGATAACCATTCTTCCACCATCCTACCCTGGTTTTATCAGGATAATAGATTCCGGCCACATAGGTACCCTGTAGTGTTTCGCCTGAGTAAGTCTCTTCAAAATTTGCCCGTTGACCCATCATTCCATTACCGAGGCTGAAGATACTTTCAGATGCACGAGTCTTCTCAGAGTGAAATCCCTCTTCAACAATCTTCCATTCGTCGTGCTTTAGATATTCATTCATAAGGGTTTGTAGTTTTGGTATTAACAAACCGCGTCCAAGGAAACAAGGGAGAAGTTTTCAAAGCCAGGAATTACCAGATTTGCTCTGTTTAATACCTCAGGCGACCCAACTCCAATACAACGCATGTTGCCATTCAGAGCTGCTTCAACCCCTGCTTCAGCATCTTCAAAAACTACACAGAGAGAAGGATCTACTCCTAGCTCTGCAGCTGCTTTTAAAAACACCTCCGGATCAGGTTTGGCCTTGCTAACTTTATTCCCGTCGATAACAGCATCAAAGAATTGAGTAATCTTTACCTGCTGTAGAATAAGCGGCGCATTTTTACTGGCTGAACCTAATGCAATCTTTACCCCTGCGTTCCTCAATTCAGAAAGAAATGTAAGTACACCCGGTAAAATTTCATCAGGGGTCATTTTGTGAATAAACTCTAAATACCACTCATTTTTCCGGGTAGCCATCCGCTCTTTTTCTGCTTCAGAGAAGGTTAAACCTCCAACTTCTAGCAGTATTTCAAGAGAGCGTATTCTACTAACCCCTTTTAAGCGTTCGTTGTGTTCGGGTAAAAACTCGAAACCCAAATCTTTTGCAAGACGATTCCACGCTAAATAGTGATACTTTGCAGTATCCACAATGACCCCGTCCAGGTCAAAAATGCATGCTTTAATTTTCATTAACCTTGAATTCAGTAATTTGATTAATTAGGAGATTTACTAAACGCCGGAACACCACTTCAGTCGTCGTTCATTTCTCCATGAAATCAGCCCTTACGATCTTTATACTTCTTTTTGTTTGTATTCTTTCACAAAAACAACGGCTAAACTTGCAATCAACATTGATGCACCAGCAACGCCAAGCATCATAATTGCGTTTCCGCCTACCAAAGAGAGAATGCCCCCTCCTAATACTCCAGCTGCAATTTGAGGCACGGTAATGGTTGCATTAAAGATCCCCATATATACGCCCATCTTACTTGCAGGTAGAGCGGCAGATAGTATAGCATAAGGCATTGCCAATATGGCTGCCCAAGCAATTCCTATACCTACCATTGAAAAAATTAATCCGTATTGGTTGTGGATAAATAACATTGAAAGCAGTCCTGCTCCACCCATTATTAGTGCTGCCATATAGGTTATTTTCCGCCCAAATCGTGTTGCTATATTTCCCATTACCAGCGAAAAGAGTGCAGCAAAAAGACTATAACAAGCAAATAAAACACCTACCCAGTTTCCGGCTTCATTAAAGGCTAATGATTTAGAATCGTTTGCCAGCGTATGCCAGACATTTTGAGAAACACCTGATGTAGTATAAACCCACATCATAAAAAGTGCAAACCATGAGAAGAATTGTACAATTGCCAAACGCCACATGGTAACAGGAATATCTTTTAGCAAAGAGATGAACGAGGTATGTGTTTTCTCTTCGGCCGTAATATCATTGTATTGTTCATACTCTTTAGGTGGATACTCTTTGGTTGAAAAAGTAGTCCATAATACGGTAATTAATAACGCAGCACCTCCAAAATAAAAAGCCCAGATAACAGTAGGTGCTACTTTTTCGCCAGGTGACGGTTCATTAGAAACCCCCAGCCACGTCAAGACAAATGGAAGCAATGATCCGACAACCGCTCCTGTATTAATAAGGAAGCTTTGTATCGAATATCCTTTGTTCCGTTGATCTTCGCCTACCATATCCCCCACAAGCGCTCTAAAAGGCTGCATCGTCACATTAAAGGATGCATCCATAAACAAGAGCATGAATCCACCAAAAAACATCGCAGGAAGCAGATATGCAAAGAATTCAGAGTTAGGCATAAAAAACATGGCTATAGCCGAAACAATTGCGCCACCTAAAATAAACGGAATACGTCGTCCTAAACGAGTCCATGTTTTATCACTCGAAAGGCCTACTATTGGTTGAATAATTAAACCGGCCAACGGAGCAGCGAGCCAGAAATAACTTAACTGATGAACATCGGCTCCCAATGCGGATAAAATACGACTGGTATTACCATTCTGAAGGGAGTACCCTATCTGAACACCCAGAAATCCAAAACTCATGTTCCAGATTTGCCAAAAAGATAAGTGTGGTTTGCGTTGCATGTTTGAAAGTGGCGGTTTAAAGATTTGTTTCATTCTTTCTGTGGTCAAATATATAACATTTTATAAAGAAATTTACATGGCCAATTTGCCAGAACCCTTAACAATAAAGGGATATAGAGCCTAAACCCTTATTTCAAACGTTTGCGATGATAAAAAAAATATTTACTTTTTTTTAAAAAAAAATCATTTTAGTGATCAATACATTCGTTTTTTATTCATTTCTACGCTAAGTAAGGTATCAATGAATAAACTTAAGACAAAACAGGACATTCAATCATGACTACAAAATAACATAATAAAAAAGCCAAAAAGAGTATGGACTCCTTTTGGCTTTAAGAAAAGACAATACAAACAGACTACACGTTCAATACTTCATTTCTAACTGTTACTCATTATAAAACAACATACATTTCCGCCAAAATCAGTTACGAACAATAAATTTCCTGTAATACAAACTGTGCTTAGTAATGGTGATCCTATTTCAATTTTTTGCATTAACGACCCTGTATTTTTATCAACAACATAAAGATATCCATCAGAAGCACCAAAAACTATAAGATTTCCTACTTGAACTGGTGATGCTTCCACTGTTGCCGAAGGAGGACCAGAATACCCAGCAGTGTAGATCAAGGCAGCTCCTGTTTTGACTTTCCAAATTTCTTTCATCGAGGCTCTGGCAAATGCGACTACTCCTTCATTGACAGTACTTAAAACAATACGGTTCCGAGTAACCAATGGAACAGCAGCTACCTGCAACTTATATGGGACTTCGAATTTTTTATAAATCCCTGTTATGGGATTCATTTTGAGCAAATAATTGGTACTAGCGATAAACAGAGTATCATCCCGGAAACAGGAAGTAGAACTTCTATATCGCAAACCATCCTCTCCAGTACTCCAAAGCTTTCTTCCACTTTGAAGATCATGGCCGTACAAACTTACCCAGTTCGAATTAGCTATCAATGTATTGTTCGCTACTGTTAGTGTGGAAGGGCCACCTTCACCCCCTTCATATTTACCATACTTCCAGATTATCTTACCATCATTACAATTCAATGCAGATAAATAGTCCCAGCTACCTGTATAAAACACACCATTATCGGTTACACTACCAGACACAAATGGACCTAAATGATTCATTTTTAAATCCGTTTCCCATTTTAACTTTCCTGTTTTAGCATCAATGCCATAACTTATTGCCTCTTTGTCCATTGCCATTACAATTCCTTTTTCATAGCAAAAGTTATTTTTAACAGCATTTTTAGTTTGGTATTTCCAGCGTAATAGGCCAGTCTTTGCATCATATGCCATAATATAGTTTTTATCTGAAAATTCATCCATGGCGGCAATAAAGACGTTACCTTCAGCATATATAGGACTTGCCATCCAGATATTAGCTCCGGTATTTTTCGTCCATACTAGTTGCAGTTTATTGTATTTTTCTTGAGTATCTACAATAACATTATGTTGTGCATTACCTACTAAATTTGTCCAATTCTCCTTTGGCTTTGGCTGGACTGTTGTTTCTGGAATAACAAATTCCCGAGCAGAAGATGTCAAATCACCATTTTCAAAACAAGCCCTTACTTTGATTGTCAAAGATTCGCCAGCCTTGAAACCACCAACAGAACAAGTTGTAGTCCAATTCCAATCTGTTTGTTGTGCAAGATTACCCCATGCTGTTGCTTTTGTGGAAGAGCATATTTGATATTCAACCTTTTTAGCAAGTGAAGAAGTAGCATACACATTTACTGAAATTGTCATTTGGTTATGATCATCTACCACGCAGTTTTCACCATTAGGAGTAGTAATAGTTAGTTTTTTATCAATGTAGTTATAACGAGGATGTATTCTGAATTGACCTTTTTCATTCACTTCATAAACTATAAAATTAGATGCAGAATGGTCTATTCCGCCCATTTCAGGAGGGGAAGCACAAACAGAAATAATACCGGTATTCCCATGTTTTCTAAAATAATTAACATGGAAATGTCCATAAATCCAGGCTTTCAGATTGTATTCATTCAAGTTAATCTTTTCCTTTTCACTAATCCCATAAATAAATTGATCTCCTATGGTCAAAAGATCATGATTAAATATTACGATGCTTTTGGTTTTATCAACATATTTCAAATCGTTTTTCATCCAACGATACACATCTTCCTTCGTATAAGATGGTTTGTAATCACCGTTTAACATTGGCGTTACAATATAATGTGTATTTCCTGCCTCAAATGAATAATATACCGGACCAAAATTCGTCTCAAATAATTGTTCCCCATAATCCCCTTTTACCAGATCATGATTGCCAATACAATAAAAAACAGGTACTCCCATTGTTTCTGAAGTCAGAAAACGTCCATGAAAATTTAATCCTTTTTCGTAACAGATATCTCCTGTATGAATAATAAAACTAGCCTCTTCATTTCTGGCAAAATTCCTGATAGGGTCAATCCATCCATTATCTTCAAATGTTTCAGTGTCGGCAATTTGGATAAAACGAGTATTCTTTTTTCCAGATGCTGAGAAAGGCAGCAACACGAAATCATATGAAATAGTGTTATTATTAACTGGTAAATAATGTCTTCCAGATGCCTTATATCCAGCCGGAATAGTTATAAAAATAAATCTAGTTCTCGGATTTCCTGATAGCTCAAACTCACCTTTTGCATTGGTTAACACTACATCAAACCCATCAGAGACAGCAACGTTTCCAAGGCCTTTTCTATTTTCGCCCCCATTCAGACTAATGTAGACATGCCCTTTGTAGTCCGTAGCGTATCCATTAATATACAGGAGTACCAGTAAAAGAAATATTGTGGTAAATATACCAATAAACGATTTTCGATTTTTAATCATGATATTCTTAGTAATTGACGTTTTGACTTTATTTATTTATTTTAGATACCATCTGATTGTTCTTGAATCATTCAGAAACACTAAGCGTTTCCAGTTCCAGCCAACTAAAGCACTATCCCCGACATATTAATAATCCCCTACACCATAAGATTGGTGAAGGGGATTAAAAAGTTAACAAACAGAATTTATCACTAATTTACAAATTTTGCGATAACTGTCCAGGTAGCACTTCTTCCGGACGGAGCAGTTACCTTATATTTATTTGATTTCGAAAAATTTCCATATTTTCCAAATTCTGTAGCACCTTCCAAAGGTTCAATTGTACAACCTGTTTCAAGGTTTGCACTTGCCCAAATATTTGTCAGATCAATTGTTTTATCGTTTACAATAACTGTATTTGTAAATGATGTTGTGTCATTCTGATTTGTTTGGCTTATGCTTCCCTGTATTAAACCTGTTGTCGACATTTTAGCTAAAGTAACCGATTTAATAAAAGGTTTATTAGGAACAACGGTGATATTAGTTGATTCTTCTTTCATGCAGCTTGCAAAAACGAAGAAGAGACAAACAGAAAATAATGCTAAATATTTCATATTGTTTGTTTTAAATATATTTATTAAAGACCCCAATCAAATATTTGCTTAAGGTTAGAATTTAAGATAATCTGAGATGTTGGGATTGGCCGGTAGTAATATTTGGGTTCAATAAATGTACCTAATCCATTTTTCTCACCTTTAAACATAACATGTCCATGGTCGCCAAATTCAAGATAATAACTTAGCCCTGAGTTAGATGTATTATCGACAGTAATACCCGGATATGTAGTGGTGATATTAGCCGGAACCTTCGAAGCATCATTTGTAATGAAGTAATCAGGAATTCCATCATTGTTATAATCGACGAAACCGGAAGCCGGAACATAAATACCCTGTTGAGGTAGTTCAAAAATTTTCCCTAATTTCCACCGCATCAAATCATCATATCTGAAACCTTCAGCAAACAATTCAACATTACGTTCACGACGAATTTCAAGTATTTCAGCTTTTTGAGAAGAGGAAACATTAAAGTATAAAGCTGCTAAAACAGGATCAACAGGAGGTGCCATTTGAAGGTTTGGCATAGCAGCCCTTGCACGTAATTTATTGATCGTATTGTTTAAATCAGTTTGAGTCAGCGTTCCCAGTTCTGCTTTTGCTTCTGCTTCATTCAACAATACCTCGGCATATCTATACAACGGCAAATCAGTTGTACACGTCATATAACCATCCCAGTTACTACCTTTAACCTTTGGCATAAATTTAATCTGTCCATATCCTGCCGTTTTTGATATTGGTAGTTTGTGTGCAGTAGGAGCCTCATTGGGTTGTATATAGCCGGGAAACTCAATTGATTGTTTCAAACGAATATCACGATTCGTAAAAAACTGTTCATACCGTAAAGTATCTGTTACGCTTTTAGGCACAAATGTACCATCGGCATAAAGGTATGTATCAGCCATTGTGCGACTTATCCCATTTTGAAACTGTAGAACCAGTTCTGTACCATTTGTCCGTTTACCTTTTTCGTAATGCGTAAACATCATGATTTCGCTATTGGCATTTAAGTCTGTACCTCCATTAAACAAATTTGCATAGTCTTCAGCAGGCTTACCTGTATTTGATATGCTGAATTTTCCAGATCCCATAATCGCTTCAGATGCAGTTATTGCTTTATTGAAAAAATAGTCAGAAGTTTTGGTTACATGAAGATCTTTTTCTCCTGTATGATATTTGCGATAAGATCCTTCATAAAGACAAAAACGACTTAGTTCAGCATAAGCAACCCACTTCGAAAGAAGCGTTTTATGTGAAATATCAAAAAGATTTTTCGAAGCAAATTCAAGATCACTTATGATAGAATCAACAACCATTTCGCGTGTGTCGCGACCCTTATACAAATCTTTAGCAGTAGTCGACAAATCTTTTGAATACCAAGGTACATCACTATAGGTTTTAACCATTCCGATATAAAACTTTGCACGTGCAAACCGACCCATCGCTCCATAATGATTTATTGATAATGGATCACCGGTTGCTCTATGGTAGTTATTAAGGAAATAATTAATGGTTCGAAGTTGCTTCCAGTCCCACCCACCAATATTATCAGGTGTAACAGAACCAAGAAGGAGACTTTTGATTGAACCCTTTTCAAAGGTTGTATTATCGGAAGGAATATCCCAGTATGTAGGACCCCAAAAATCATAAAATTGCCATGTGTATGTTTGTAAGTCCGAAACACTGGTAAAAAAATTCTGTGTGGTAATACTTGTTTGAGGAGAACGATCCAGAAAATCATCTTTACAAGCAGCCATTAATACCAGAATGAAAGATAAAGATATAAACAATATTTTTTTCATAACTTGTCTCATTTAGGATTAAAAATTAATATTCAGTCCAACAACATAAGTCCGTTGCATAGGATAATCCGCACCTAATGTTTCAGGGTCAAGGTTAGGATTTTTGATTCCAGTCCATGTCAACAGGTTTTCACCACTAAAATAGACTCTCACGGTTTGAATTTTCAATCTTTTCGTCAGGCTGTTGGGCAAGGTATATCCCATTGTAAGGTTTTTCAGACGGACATAAGATGCATTCTGGAGGTAACGTGTATTGTATTGCAACATTTCAGCACCACTCCAATATGAAGCAGCATATCCTTTAATTTTTGGCATATATGCACCTGTATTGGTTGGAGTCCACATGTTGTCAAAAACATATTGTTGAATATTGGTCCATGGTGATTGATATATATTCCAGAAGTAGTTATCCGTAGGATAGTAATCTCTTTTTAGTACTCCCTGGAAAAAAGCACTTAAATCAAAACCTTTCCATTCAAGATCCACACGAACACTTGCAGGATACCGGATCCGGCTGTTACCAATTATTTTCGTATCCTCCATATCTTTTATGGTAGTACCGGCTTTGATAACGCCATCGCCATTCAGATCCTCAAATTTTATATCACCAGGACCGGGAACAGTATAACCGGGATACGACCAGAATGAACTTTGGTTAGCATGATTAGCTAATTCTGCAGGTGTCTGAAACAACCCCTTACTGACAAAACCATAAATTGTTCCGATTTCATAACCTTTAAAATAGTCGCTCAGTTTTCCATCCGGGTTGTCGTAACTGGTAATCCAGGCGCGACTGTCAGAAATAGCAAAACGAACATTATACTTAAAATCGCTATTCGACAACTTGAATTTGTCGTGCCAGGTCAGTGTTAATTCCCAGCCTTTAGTTATAGATGCCGCTGCATTTGCCTGAGGTTCGGTGGTTCCGAGTACAGAAGGTAACGTTTTTGATTTCGTAAGGATATCGGTAGTTGCCCGTTGATAGTATTCAAAAGTTGCGCTTAAACGGTTATTTAAAGCTGCAAGATCCAAACCATAGTTAGTTGTGCGAACTTTCTCCCATGTCAGACTTCCAGATACTAAACCTGGGGCATAAATCGACAGCTGCTGATCATATGTCGGCCCATTAAGCAATGAAGATGTTTTTCCATTACCCATTGTAGAAAGATATGAATAATACCCAACATCCTGATTTCCAAGATTACCATACGAAAATCTAGGTTTCAACACATTCAGATATTGAGTAAAAGGAGTAAAGAACTTTTCTCTGGCAATATTCCATCCTAAAGAAACTGAAGGAAAGAAACCGTAACGATCATTTTTAGGAAAACGAGATGTACCATCATCGCGACCGTTCATTTCAAACAAGTATTTTTGATCATAGTCGTAAGAAAAGCGCGTAAAAACGCTCCTTGTTGCATAATCCTTAATATCTTCACCTACTGTAGGGACGCCTGTTCCCAATTGGATAGAGGGAACACTGGTACTGATTAGGTTCTGACGGTATGCTGAAAAAGAATCTGAATACCAATAGTCCTGATTATAGCCTAACAAATAATGAAAATGATGTTTATTAAACGATTTATCAACATCTGCAAAAACATCATAAACATTTTGATTTGTTGAAGAAGCGTCATGTTCGGCCGATGTTGTCGGATTCAATACACCTAAAGGCAAATTGGGGCCAGTCTCATAATAAATTGGCACCGAATATGTTCTGTAGTCATAACTTGTACGCGAGAAAGAAGCTCTTCCTGTCACAGTTAAGAGTTTCTTAAAGAACTCGCCTTTCATTGTAAATATAGTATTGAATGCACCTGTATTTGATATTGATCTACCACCTTCCTGCAAGCTACCCAAGACAGATGCACCTGAACTCGTCCACGTTCCGTCAGGGTTTTTGGGTACATCCAGCGTTGATGTTGAGAATAAAGAATTCATATTTATCCCCTGCGAAGGTTGGTTGTAATTATCAAGACTGTAAGAGGTGTTATTTGAAAATGTCAACCAATCTGCTGCCTGAATATCTACCTTACCACGTAACGAATATCTTCCAAGAACATCGTTCCCGTATTTGAAGATTCCATCCTGATCATAATATCCGGCAGAAAAATAATAACTTGCTTTACCTGACGTACCGGAGACTGCAACATCGTGACGTTGAGATATTCCATAATTATTGCAAGCTTCTTCAAACCAGTTTGTACGTCCGGCATATTGCCAATATTTATTATTATCCGGATTTAAGCGAACCATTGGCGCCAGGCCTTTGGTTACTTTATGCAGATAATCCAGATCATTCGAACCATAGATATCTGCTAACGAATACCATGTACCCGTACCTTGAACGCGTAGCATCAAAGCAGTATCTTGATCCGTCATGAATTTAGGGATATTGTTTGGACGGCGAAAATCAAAATGGGCATTATATGTAACCTTTATACCAGTTCCCTCACCTTTCTTTGTAGTAACCAATATAACCCCATAAGCTGCACGAGCGCCATATATCGCTGCCGACGCTGCATCCATCAGTGTAGAAATAGATTCAACATCGTTTACACTTAAACGTGCAAAAGCATCTGCATCGGAGGGGATGCCATCGATAATTATTAATGGTGAACCGCCATTAAGAGAGGTAAAACCTCGAATATTAAGAGTGGGAGTCGCGGTTGAACGTCCACTCGAGATGGAAACAGTCAACCCGGGAATCTCTCCTTGTAAAGCAAGACCAATATTTGACACGGGGCGATTTTTAATCACGTTCGGATCAATTCCACCAACAGCACCTGTTAGATTTGCTTTTTTCTGTGTGCCATAGCCGATGACTACAACATCATTTAACCCAACAATTAATGGCTCCAAAACAATTTCAAAGGAGACTCTGTCTCCAATATCCACATTTTGTTTTTTCATCCCAATGAAAGAAACGGACAATGTTTTCGCGTTCTCGGGAACATTTATAGTAAAAGTTCCATCAACAGTTGTAATTACCCCTTCCGTACTCCCTTGAATAACAACAGAAGCACCAGGAAGTGGTATACCCTTGTCATCAGTAACTCGTCCTGTGAGTTTTTTCTTTTGCTGTTGTTGTTGAATTGAATGGGTTGAAAAAAGAACAATCTGCTTGTCAATCACAGTATAAGCAATATCAGTCCCGGCGAAAAGTTTTCCCAGTACGAAGCTGATTTTTTCATTTCCTGCTTTAATATTCACTTTTCGTTCAACATCAACAATCTTACTATTAAACATAAAGAAAAAATCTGATTGATTCTGGATTTTATCCAAAACCTCTTTAACAGATTGATTGTCGACATTTAGGCTGATCCTGGTGTTTTGTGAGTAGGATTCTACTGCTAATAATTGTGTTACGCTTAAAAGCATAATGATTATTGTCATCCGCATAACCATAAATGTTTTGTTGACCCAATACTTCATTATAGGCCAATTGGTATATAATTTAATTTTCATACATTTGTAATGGTTTATTTAATATTTAAATGAACTGTTAACTTTTCAGTGTCAGAGTTGAAAAGAATTTTACTAGTCAAGGGGATGTGCCAACATCCCTTTGATTTTTTTACATTTGATTAGTTTTTCAATTTCTCCATAGGCAGTTTTATCTTCGTTTGGTTATTATTATTTTTCGTTTTGAATATGAGTTATCACCCAATCGTTTACGTTCAGTAATGTTGTATTTGACCGGAGCAGAAATCTTTAGCAGTTCAAGTATTTGAGGCAGCGTTTCATCTTTGTAAGTAGCTGTATATACGTACTCTTTAAGTTCTGGGCTCTGGAGAATAATTTCCACATTAAACCACCTGTTTAATTTCCGAACAACCTCATTCATTGGATCATCTCTAAAAATCAACAATCCCTCTTTCCATGCAGTATATTTAGCAATATCGACTTTGCTTATAATCAGCTTATTTTTAGCTGCATTCAGCGCTGCACATTCTCCCGGTTTTATATTTGTAATAGTTTTATTATCTTCATATTTCCCTGAGAACAAACGAACACTTCCCGACACTAGAATTAGCTCAGTTAACACTTCATCCGGATAACTTATAACATCAAAACGTGTTCCTTTAACCTCTATATTCATTTTTCCAGCCTTTACCAGAAAAGGATGAGAAGCATCTTTTGCAACATCAAAATAAGCCTCTCCGTTCAACTCTACCTGACGTTTATCTTCTGCAAAAGAAACAGGATATTTGAAAACAGATCCGGAATTTAACCAAACATGCGAACCGTCAGGAAGTACAAAGTCGGTTTGTATTCCAGCCGGTGTTTTTATTGTTTGCCAAATAGTCTGCGAACTTTTTTCAGATTTTGCTTTAAAAACAGTAGCTGTCAGATAAGCGGAATAAATAAATAATGGAATGATTAGTATAGCAGCGAACTTTATAAATACAGAAACGATTGTCTTCCTTTTAGAATTATCTCTTAGATCTTCATCCTCTTGTAATCTTATTTTGTGATGCAGACGATCCAATATACGATCCATCGTCACCTTATGAGCAAACTTCAATTCCTCATTATTTTCAACTGCCTGCCACTTATCCCACTGTCCGCTTATTTCATCAAGAATCTGTTCATCATTATGTGGATTCTCTAAAACGCCAATAACGTGTTGTGCTTCTTCAAAGGAGCAGGTTCCCTTCATATATTTCACGAAGAGAGCTGAAAATTCAGAATTTACTTTTTCTGATTTAAGCATTGTGTTTATTTAATTTCTTGAAATAACATAAGCGACAAACATTTTTGAATGTTGATACCTATATAATACGCAAAAGCATGGTCCTCCCCCCTGTCTCTCCCTAAAAAATAAATAATACGAATCTAAAGGAAGAGTGCTATATAAAGCATTATAACCAACGAGTCACTACCCAAACGGCTTTTTATAAATTTCAATGAATAGTTAATACTATTTTCAACGGTTTTAACCGAGATATCTAATTTCTCGGCAATCTCACTATATGATAGATGTTTCTCTCTGCTTAATTGAAAGATCTCTTTTTTCCGGGGAGGTAATTCCTGTACAATCTGTTGAACACAATCTAGCAGGTCTCCATATTCAATAGACTCCTCCATATTATAATTTGCTGTTGCTTTATTTAATATAATTTCCCGATATTTTTGTTCTTTGAGCCTTTCTCTGAGGATATCGACAATCACATTGTGAGCAACCGTAAAAACAAATGACTTGAAAGCATATTTACTATCAATACTTTGACGCTTTTCCCAGATTTTCAAGAAGGTAGTTTGAACTACCTCTTCCGCATCTTCACTCGACTTTAAAATGGAAAAAGCGAAATAATAGAGTTTAGTACAATAGATTTCATACAATTTATCAAATGCATAAGCTTTGCCCATTTTAACATCTTCGACAATCTCTCTTTCCGTTTTCATTGTTTATCATTTCAGTTTAGCAGAATACTATTTTTAAAACAACTTTAGCATTTCGGCCGCCCTATTTTTTTACATAAAAGTTCACCCAACATTTATAAAAGCGGATAAAAGTAAAATTAAGTTTCGACACCACAATAAAATTAATATTAAGTTCTTTGTCTGTATTTATTATATTTTTTAAAAAGGCAAACCTAATTGCTTTACAACAGTATCTACGAACCAACTCTTTACAAATATTACTAGCAAATAGACAAATAATATATTCTATTTAAAATAACAATAACTTAAAAATCAATATTGGCTTGGATAATAAAGGTTGATACGAATTTGTTGTCACTAATAAAACAAGTTTTAGAGATAATCCATTTTTTTGGAATTTTACAATTTCAATCTTGATAAGAGGTTGTGCATATATCAATAGATTTTAATTACTTTATTGCCGAGCAGGAGGACTGCTTTCGAAAGCAAATTTCAATTCGAAAGAATTCTTTAAAGAATCGATGAAGATGATAAAAAGACGTTACATATTTTGTAAGTAGAGAGGTTTATTATCCACCCACACTGTTGTAGAAAAGATCGTCAAAAGAAAGAATAAATCCTCAGATATGATTGAAAAAGTCAAATATAAATACGGGCAATAAAAAATGAGGCAACGTTTATTTCTTATATCAATAAATTAGTTGTAGGAATAATTCCTCGCTATTGGTCTCGTCACTATAAACAGAAAGATAAAACAGACTAGCTCTAACTTTTAAGATGGATCTCAAAAAAGCAGGAAATTTAATTAAGTCATATATACATATAAACTAATTCAACAACAAGAAGGCGTAATATTTGTCTATTTTTATCCAACCAGAGTGTATTCCCGAATAACATTCAATATAATTTGGAATTTGCGTTCAAGATCAAATAATTAAATAAGAGCCCTGATAACACATGGAATGCTAATAAGGCTCTTATTTAGTTCTAGTTATGAGTAACTTATTATCTACTCCGAGATTCAAGACTAAAGCGCCAAATTAAACTCAGCTTCCTTCACATCATTAGAATTAGTACCGATGAATAGTTTGAAGGCTCCCGGCTCATTCGTATATTTCATCCTGATATCATAAAACTTAAGGTCTTCTGCAGTAAGGGTAAAGGTGAGCCTTTTTGATTCACCCGCTTTCAGATACACTTTCTTAAACCCTTTTAACTCTTTTACTGGCCTTGTTACTGTGCCTACCATATCACGGACATAGAGCTGGGCGGTCTCTTCACCATCGATCTTTCCGTTATTGGTTATCGTAATCGTAGCTTCTAACTTATCAGAAGCATTAATTGTCGTTTTGTTTAAGCTGATGGGGCTATAATCAAAGGTGGTATAACTTAGCCCATAACCAAACGGATAAAGTGGGGTATTCGATATATCCAGATATTTTGAGGTAAACTTCTCATTTTCATTAAAGGGTCTACCGGTGTTCTTGGCATTATAGTAGATCGGGATCTGGCCTACAGTCCTTGGAAAGGTCATGGTTAATTTCCCCGATGGATTGTATTTCCCAAATATCACGTCTGCTATGGCTTCGCCTGAACGGGTACCTCCAAACCAGGTCTCTATGATTGCATCTACGGTTTCGTCTTCCCAGCCAAGGGTGAGTGGACGACCGTTCATCAGTAATAAGATGATGGGCTTGCCGGTTGTCTTCAGTGCTTTCAGCAATGCTTTCTGGCTCTCTGGAATCGAGATTTCACTCCTACTGGATGCTTCGCCGGTCATTGTACACGACTCGCCTAAAAAGGCTACGATGAGATCGGCCTTGCCGGCTGTTCTGACGGCTTCTTCTATCAACCGGGCGGGTGACTGAGCATCGGGTAAGATTTCTGCGCCAAATCGATTTAGCTTATTAAGCAGTATGGTGTCATCTGTTATGCTTGCGCCTTTGGCATACGCAAAGTTGTTTCCTGGATATTGGCGCTGTAAGGCGTCCCATAGGCTGATGGCTTTTCTCCAGTCGCCTGCCCCACTCCAGTTTCCGATCAGATCGCGTTGGTCTTTCACCATCGGACCGATAAAGGCTATCTTTGATGTGCTTTGTAAGGGTAGTATATGATGATCGTTTTTAAGCAGGACCATGCTTTTCAATGCTGCTTCTTTTGACAGGGCTAACTTATCGGCACTCATGATCTCTTTTGCTGCACGTTCGTTACTAACGCCTCTATAGGGATCGTCGAACAGGCCTAATTTATATTTTGCTTCCAGCACGCGTTTGCAGGCCTGGTTTATATATGACACATCGAGGCTTTTAGTTTCAACGAGTTTCTTTAGCTGGTTGAGATAGAACTCGCTTACCATGTCCATGTCATCGCCTGCTTTTATGGCGAGTTCTGCAACTTTTGATTCATCTCCTAGCCCATGATTCATCAGCTCCATGATGGCGGTATAATCGGTGGCGACCATGCCGGTGAAGCCCCATTTCTTGCGAAGCAGGTCTGTCAGCAGCCATTTATTGGCGGCGGCCGGTACGCCGTTTATTTCGTTGAATGAGCTCATTACGCTTCCTGCGCCTGCATCTATGGCTGCCTTATACGGGGGCAGATAATATTCCTGCATCTTACGCTCGCTCATGTCTACTATATTATAATCCCGACCGGCTTCTGCTGCGCCATACAGGGCAAAATGTTTTACACAGGCCATTACGCTACTGGGGTTAGATAGATCTTGATTCTGGTATCCGCGTACCATGGCTTTGGCTACTTGTGATCCTAACCAGGTGTCTTCTCCGGCGCCTTCGGATACGCGGCCCCATCTTGGATCTCTTGCGATATCTACCATGGGTGAAAAGACCCAATTCAATCCATCGGCACTGGCTTCTGCTGCTGCGGCGCGGGCGGCCTGTTCTATTAAGGGAAGATCCCAGGTCGAGGCCATCCCTAACGGGATTGGAAAGATGGTCTTATGTCCATGGATGACGTCGTAGCCAAACAGTAACGGTATTTTTAATCGTGTCTCTTTTATGGCTTTGTCCTGCAATTTGCGTATGGCATCCGGGGTGTAGGTGTTAAACAGACCACCTACTAATCCTTTGGATATCTTTTGCTCTACATCTTTACTCAGGATGGGTCCGGTGATATCAAAGCCTACGGAGGGTAGATTTAACTGACCGATCTTCTCTTCCAGGGTCATCTTTGACATCAACGAGTTGATGTAGGTTTCCATCTTCGAGCCTCTGTCTGTTTGCCCCGTTGCCGTTAGCTCGCCCAGCAGTATAAATATTATTAATAGTATTCGATGTGGTTTCATGGCGATTTTTTTTATTTGTATGATAAAAAAATGAGAAGCTCAGACTTTTATCAACGCTGTTTAAATATTAAAAATAAAAGCTAAATGTACACTATTTTCGAAAAAATAAATTACAGTTTTAAATAAAATATTAGGCTCCATTATAGTTAAACCAAAATTAATTTCTCACATTTAGATGATGGTTTTCAACCTATAAAAAATGTTGGATTTACACTAATTTATATCAAATTCATTTCTTAACTTCGCAAAAGCAGTTTAAATGACTAATTCATTATCAATTAAAATATCGCAACTCGAAATATAAATAACAAACACACACACTAATGAAAAAAATCATTACTATTGGTCTTGTTTTAATGACTCTTTTCGCTGCGAAAGGATTTTGCGGTCAGGCAGAGTCTTTGGCTAAAAAGCAGAAGCAAATGATTAATCAAAACATTTCGATCAATCAAAACGCTATGAGAACTAACCATGATTCAATTATTGGAGCCCCTATTCCTCCTGAAATTGAAAATCCTGAACTACTAGGCATCAACAAAGAAGCTGCACATGCAACTTTAATGGTTTATGGAAATTTAGCGGAAGCTATTAAAGCAAATCGTCACGCTTCATCATTCTGCAAAAGCCTTAATGGGCAATGGAAATTTAATTATGTTAACAGACCAGAATTTCGTCCGGTAGATTTCTACAAACCCTCGTTTGATGTATCGAACTGGAAAGAGATTACTGTTCCTTCAAACTGGCAGGTTCTGGGATATGGTACACCTTATTATCGTAATGCAGGTTATATTTTCAAAAAAGACTTTCCACATGTAATGAGTGAGCCACCTAAGAATTTCACTGCTTTTGAAGAACGTAATCCGGTAGGAAGTTATCGCAGAGAGTTTGAAGTTCCTCAAAATTGGAATGGTCGCCGTCTGTTCCTTACATTCGACGGTGTAGATGCAGGCTTTTTCCTTTGGATTAATGGAGAGAAAGTTGGTTATAGTGTAAATAGCCGCAATGCTGCAGAATTTGATGTAACCAAATATGTTAAACCCGGTAAAAATATCTTAGCCGTTGAAGTTTATCGTTTCTGTGCCGGAAGCTTCTTAGAAGATCAGGATATGTGGAGATTGAGTGGTATTTTCAGAAATGTAACGATTTGGAGCACTCCAAACACACATATTCGCGATTACTTTATCAAGACTGATCTCGATTCAAAATATAAAAATGCCACTGTTGATGTAACGGCCAAAATTAAAAATTATGGATCCACCAAAGGAGTTGCAAAAAAACTGGTTGCAACACTTTTTAATGGAACTAAACAGGTTCCTGGTGCTAAAGCTGAAGTCTCTGTGCCTGCGTTAAATCCAGGAGAGGAAAAAATAGTCACGGTAAAGTTTCCGGTAACAAATCCAATTAAATGGAGTGCGGAAACGCCAAAACTTTATACTACAGTAATTACACTGAATGATGGGGTTACACCTACAGAAATATTATCTTCAAAAACCGGTATTCGAAAAATTGAAATCAAGGGTCGTATCTTCATGGTCAATGGAATACCAATTAAATTAAAAGGCGTAAACCGTCACGAACATTGGCCGGAAGTAGGACATGCTATCACTGAAGCTCAAATGATTCGTGACCTTGAAGTAATTAAACAAGGAAACTGCAACCACGTAAGAACCTGTCATTACTCTGATGACCCACGCTGGTACGAGCTATGCGATGAATACGGGATTTGGTTAGTTGCCGAAGCAAATTGCGAATGTCATGGGTACGACCATCGTTTTGATGAAGAGCCTACAATGAAAGCAGCTATTGTTGACCGTAACGTAACTAATGCTGAAAACTTTAAAAACCACCCATCTGTTATTATCTGGTCATTAGGAAATGAATGCGGAGGTATTGGATCTAATTTCGTAGCAGCAGAAAATGCTATCAAAGCAATAGATCCAACCCGTTTTGTTCATTATGAACGATTTGGTATCGATAAAAACAACCCAGCCGATATTGATTCAAGGATGTACACAAGTCCTAAAGATGTTGAAAGAATTGCTAAGGACACCAGTTATACCAAACCTTTCTATCTCTGTGAATATGCCCATGCTATGTTTAACTCTATGGGTGCTATTGGCGAATATAATGATCTTTTCGATAAATATCCTACACTTTTAGGTGGTGCTATATGGGAATATCAGGATCAGGGATTATGGAACAGAAGAGATCCTAAGCATCCTATTCTTGCTTATGGTGGAGGATTTGGTGAATTCCCTAACGATCATTATTTCATCCATAAAGGCACTGTATTCTCAGATCGGTCGCCAAAACCACATTATCCTGAGATGAAAAAAGCCTACCAATGGATTGGCATTTCAGTTGATAACGCGGATAAAAAAACTATCAAAATAAAAAATCGTTTTCAGTTTATTAATCTTGATGGTTTTACCGCTTTATGGAGCCTTTCAGAAAACGGTAAAATTATTTCAACAGGGAAACTTGTTCTTCCAAAAATGGCACCTGGTAGTGAAGCAACAGTAAAGGTACCTTATCAAATAACTAATTTAAAACCTGATGCCGAATATTTTGTCCGTATCTCTTTTGTACAGAACAACGATGAACTGTGGGCAAAGAAAGGATTCGAAGTAGCTTCAGAACAATATAAAGTATCTGGTTCTGTTGCTGAAAGCGCCAAAATCACATCCACTTCAGCTGTTACTTTAACACAAAACGACAAACAGGTAACAGTTAAAGGCACTGATTTCACTGTTGTATTTGATAAAAACCTTGGTACTTTTAGCAGTATCCAAAAAGGTGGTCAGGAGATTCTAACTAATGAAGGTGGACCTCGTTTACATTTATGGCGCGCCCCTCACAAGAATGATGACATGTGGGCTGATCGCGATTGGGTTAAAAATGGTCTAAAAGAGCTAAAATGGAGCGTTATAGAAGCTAATGCAAATCAGGTTACCCCAAGTACCGTTCAGATTTCAGTAAATCTAAAAGGTGTAGGAAAAAATAACTTTGAAGTATCACATCTAGCAGTTTATACAATAACGGGTGATGGTAAAATAGAGGTTTCAAATAAGATCAACTCTACTAATCCAAAGTTAGTGGTTGGAAGAATAGGTGTTCGGATTATACTGAACAAACAATTTGATCAAATCTCATACTTTGGAAGAGGACCTATGGAAAATTACAGTGATCGCAAAAGAGGCTTTGATGTAGGTGTTTATAGCAGTTCTATTGCTGAACAACAGACTCCTTATGAAAAACCGATGGATTGTGGAAATCATGAAGATGTAAGATGGGTTTCCATTTTTCAGAAAAACGGAACTGGTATTCATGTAACCAGTGACAAAGATTTGATGCAGATTACAGCACTTCCATATACAGACGAAGAACTGGAAAAACCTGAATATAAGATTGATCTTCCTCAAAGCAGTGCTACTGTTTTATGTATCAGTCATAAGACATTGGGTGCTGGTTCAGCAGGCTGCGGACCAAAACCGCTGGATCAATATCTTGTATATGCTGAACCCACTTCATTCTCTTATACCTTTAAGATAAAATAGGTTTATATAAATGATTCAGTTCGGTTTCAAAATCGGATGATGATGTTTAAAAACAACCGGAGAGAAAGTAAATCCTCCGGTTGTTTTACTTTATTAAAAACCCATTAAGGATAAAATACTAATGATATTATTTATAGAGATGGCAACTTCTAAAAGCAGGGATTTCTTACTTTTGCCTTATAATCTGCCCTCAACCAAACTAAATGCAGAAAGAAATCATGTATAAATTACAATCACTCGCTACTGGAACCATTTTCGATGATTCGGGTTGGGTTCTTGATGCACCCAATGAAACGACACCTTGTTTAATCAGGGCTATTTATCCTGTCAAACAATTAACATTAAAAGGACCCGAACATGGTATTTATACCTTTGCAGATTGGTTGCCTATTTATCGTACCTTAAAAGGATCATCAACCCCGGTTACTTTTAAAAGTGAAGGACTAGCCAATGAGTTAGGTCTATCAAATCTCTATATAACAATAAGTGGTTATTGGCCGGAAAAGGGAGCCATGAATATGACCTGTTCTTTTAAGGAGACCGAGGCTTATACGGTTTGTGCTCGACTAAAGCCCGATAATGACAAAATATTAGTTGTTGCCTCTGCCGGAAACACCGCAAGAGCCTTTGCCAGAGTATGTTCAGATAATCAGATTCCTTTGCTATTGTGCGTTCCGGAAGACTGCCTGGATGCACTTTGGTTTGATGCCCCTTTGAACGATTGTGTTAAGTTAGCTGCCACCAAAACAGGAAGTGATTATTTTGATGCCATCAATCTATCGAACCTTGTAGCACAGCTCGAAGGCTTTATACCAGAAGGCGGAGCAAAAAATGTAGCCCGAAGAGATGGAATGGCTACCACCATGCTATCGGCAACAACTTTTATTCAACAAATACCCGATTATTATTTTCAAGCTGTTGGAAGTGGTACAGGAGCAATTGCTGCATGGGAAGCTAACCTTCGATTGATTGAAGATGGTCGATTTGGCAATAAAAAAACCAAGTTGATGCTTTCGCAAAACGAGCCCTTTCAGCCTATGTATGATGCATGGAAACAAAATTCCAGACCCCTTTTACCCTTAGATGATGATAAAGCCCGTTTACAAGTTGAAGAAATTACTGCTAAAGTTCTTTCAAACCGCAAGCCTCCTTATTCTATCATTGGAGGACTTTTTGATGCACTTACCGACACAGATGGGGAGATTTTCCTGGCGACAAATGAAGAGGCCTATAGAGCTGCCCAGCTATTTGAGAAGTGTGAAGGAAACGACATTCATCCTGCATCTGCAGTAGCAGTAGCCTCTCTTATTAATACTGTTAAAGAAAATAAAATAAATAAAGATGCTATCATCATGCTCAATATTACAGGATGTGGTGAAAAACGATTTAAGAGAGAATACCCATTATTTGAATTGAAACCTGCCGTTATTTTTGATTTTAATCCTACTTTTCAAGAAGTTAAAGATAAAATAGCCCCCCTCTTCTAAGATCAATTATTCAGTGATATAAAAACCTGTCGACAAAAATTGACAGGTTTTTTTCTTTTTCAAGAAATTTATAATTACAATTTGATTTATTCAAGAAATTTGTACTTTTATCCATGAGGAATGTACTTACAAATCATCATTTATATTGCACTTTATTCCTTCTTTTCATGAATCTTAATATCATTTTAAGCGCGCAAAAAAACATAAAACATATTAATTAAATCGGGTAGAAAACCTCTATTAACATTTTAAACCTCTATTAATAACAAATGAAAAAATTCGCAATCGGAGCTGATATCGGTGGAAGTCATATTAGTTGTGCGGTGATCGACTTGGAAAAAAAGACGATACTAAAAGAAACCTATTCTACCCAGAAAGTGGATAATCAAGCTTCAGCTGATGATATTCTTAAAAATTGGACAATTGCTCTAGGCACGTCCTTGATGAATATTGATACTGAGCAGTTAGCAGGGATTGGCTTTGCTATGCCTGGCCCGTTTGATTATGAAATTGGAGTGGCTTTATTTGAAAGAGTAGCCAAATATGAAAGTCTATACGGCATCAACGTAGCACATCGCATAGCAGATATCCTTGCTCTAGACGAAGGAGTGGGTATTCGGTTTATGAATGATGCATCTGCTTTTGCTACTGGCGAAGCTTGGGTTGGAAAAGCTTCTAATGTAGATAGAACTGTTTGTTTAACACTAGGAACCGGCTTTGGTTCTGCTTTTGTGGATAAAGGTGTTGTTGTTGTCGAAAGAGATGATGTACCTGAATTTGGCTGTGTTTGGCATCTTCCTTTTAAAGATGGAATTGCAGATGATTCATTCTCAACCAGGTGGTTCATTAAAAGATATTTCGATTTATCAAACCATCAAACTGCAGGTGTAAAAGAGATTGCCGATCGTATTGATATTGACGTTCACGCAAAAGAAGTATTCAAAGAATATGGACAAAACATGGGCGAATTCCTTGCACCATGGCTTCTTAAGTTTGGCACCCAAGCATTAGTAATGGGCGGAAACGTAACAGGTGCATACAATCTCTTTGGCCCATATCTTGAAGACGCACTAAAAAAACAGCATGTAAACATTCAAATCCATATCTCAGACCACATGGAAGATGCTGCGATTTTAGGAAGTGCACGTATGTTCGATCCAACTTTCTGGGAACGAATCAAGCCTATGCTTGCTAAAATGTAAAAATATTTCGGACAATTATCTAAATCCCACTCACACTACTCGTGGAGTTGTGTGGGTATTACTCAAACGATTCATTTTAACCAACTAATTACAAATGAAACAAGAATCATCATTATCAAAAGCGCTACCGGTATTATTCGGTTTCTTTATCATGGGCTTTGTTGATGTGGTTGGTATTGCTACCAACTATGTAAAACGCGACTTCGACCTGACCGACACTGTGGCTAATCTTCTACCAATGATGGTATTTCTGTGGTTTGCCGTATTCTCTATCCCGACTGGGTTATTGATGAATAAAATTGGCCGCAAGAAAACCGTAGTTCTAAGTATGGCTATTACCTTTCTGGCCATGCTGATTCCACTTTTGGTTTACAAATTCGAGGTAATCCTTGTAGCCTTTGCATTACTTGGTATCGGAAACACCATTTTGCAGGTTTCTCTTAACCCACTTTTAACAAATGTTGTTCGTGGTGATAAACTGACCAGTAGTTTAACATGGGGACAATTTATAAAAGCCATTGCCTCTTTTCTGGGCCCCATCATTGCAGGATTTGCAGCAGGTAGCTTAGGAAACTGGAAATTACTCTTCCCTATTTTTGCAGCTGTAACTTTATTATCTACATTCTGGCTCTATTTCACTCAGATTGACGAAGAACCTACAACAGGAAAGACATCTTCTTTCATTGAATGCATCAGTCTGTTGAAAGATAAAACGATCTTAATGTTTTTTATCGGTATTCTTTTTGTGGTAGGTGTTGACGTAGGTTTGAACACTACTATTCCAAAGTTTTTGATAGAACGTTGTGGTATGCCTCTTGAACAAGCTGGGTTAGGAATTAGTTTGTATTTTATTGCCCGTACACTTGGAGCATTTATAGGAGCAATTCTTCTGGCTAAAATGGCTGCTCGCCAATTCTTTATTGTAAGCATGGTGATTGCAATTGCGGCTATGGCAGCAATGCTTTTACTTGGAAGTCAGTGGGCTGTTTTAGCAATGATTTTCATTGTTGGGTTTACAGTAGCGAATGTATTCTCAATTATATTCTCTGCTGCATTACAGAAGAAACCAGAACGTGCAAACGAAATTTCCGGTTTAATGATTATGGGTGTATCAGGAGGAGCGATCTTCCCATTCCTCATGGGTGTTGTATCTGATAAATTTAATCAAGGAGCTTCTTTAATAGTATTGGTTGGTTTACTAGCTTATCTGCTATTACTTGCTTTCAGTCTTAAAAAAGCATAATTCAATACGATATAAGCGTTTATTATTATAAAAAAGAGCGGTGTTCATATTGTTGAACACCGCTCTTTTCATATACCACTTGTTTCTACTTTTGTTTCGGAATAAACTTTTGCTCTAGCAGAAACTGAGTCATCCGATTAAGCGTAGGAAGAAAGTGTGGATTACTAACCGGCCAGTCACATGAATGGTCGGCACCTTCTACAGGTATTAACTCACAGGTATTTCCAACTTCCTTCATTAAACGTGTAAACTTTTCTGCAACCGCAAAAGGAGTAGTACCATCCTTTGTGCCACAAGATAAGATAGTAGGTGGCATTCCTTTATGGATTTTAAGAATTGGTGCAAACTCAGGATGCTCTGTAAAAAAAGCAGTCCCAAAACCTTCACCCAATACCGGATTATGTAAGACCAAAGCATTAGCTTTCGAACTTATCTTCAAATTCTCTTCTGGCTCATCACCCCCATCAATGGCTGTACAAGCTGCAATATGTCCACCAGCAGATCCACCAGCTACAATAATTTTATTAGGATTAACGCCTAATGCTTTTGCATGAGCCCGAACATACCTTACTGCAGACTTTGCATCACGAATACATTCGATAGGACTAGTTCCATGTCGTGATTTAACACGATAATCTGCTGTTATGCCAATAATTCCATGATCACGAAACCATGCAGCATTAGGTATTTGTGAATCCACGCTCCCATTTACCCAACCTCCTCCTGTAAAATAGACAATGGCGGGAAGCGGCTTTTTACTACTTCCTTCAGGACGAAGGAGATATAGATACATATCTTCTTGTGGACATTTTTTATACAGTATCTTTTCAGCAAGTGCAACAAGTTCTACTCCAGACAATGTATAACTTACATTTGGAAGCTTCATAAGCGATTGTTTTGAACCTATAACATCGCCAGAAGAAACACTGGTAGTGTTAATCACTATATTTGCCGGTTTCAAATCACCTGATGAAGCTTTTAGAATTATCTTACCTTCATTTTGAGCTGACTTTACGACCACCAAACAACGTCCCATCCATGCTTTTCGTTCTGATGACTGATAACTTTCTGTACTTATAGGATTAGCATTTCCTACGCCTACAATAGTACCCGGACCTTCAATTTCAAATCTCACCTGATTTTCTGCTTTAGGATTTCTCACTCCTTTTTCGTCTAAAAGCTCAACAGTGATATAACTCAAATCCTGCCCATCTGCCTTGATTTCACCTCTATCAGCAACCATTTTAATTTGCGATGGTGTCGATGCGCTTTGAAGAACAACTGTATTCACAGGTTTATTTACACTATAACCTATTGCTTTAAGTTCACCGGCCTGATAAGGAACATTCCAAATAGCTTTGAATTCTGTTGAACGATCAGTTTTCTTTTTCCCTAGTGACTTATTATTTAAAAACAATTCAACCTCCTCACATGAAGAATAGACGCTCACTTCTAATGGATTATTTTCATAACCGCCCCAATTCCAATCAGCAACAGCATCTAGCCAATGCCATTTACTCCATGGTTGTCGGTTTATATTTTCTTCGAAAGAGGGTTTAGGAGGCTTAACAAACAACGAGAGTTGATTGCTTTTCCACAAAGCATCACGGTAAAATGACTGTGCACGTTTCCATCCACAAATATCAATATCGCCACAAAACGCAAGATTCCATGGGTAGAAATTCTGTTCCTGAAAATATCCTCGCCATCCAATACTGGCTTCGCCAATATAATCGAAAGCCGTCCATACAAAATCGCCAATCAACCAAGGATGATCCTTGACATCCATCCAGCTTTTAAAAGCCTCGAGGGGATACGATTCCGTTTGTACCATAATACGAGTTGGAATACGGGCATGGTCAATATTAAATATATCATCCTTATTATGATCACCTCCTGACCCATAATTATATCCAGCAATATTTAAAGCTGAAAAGAATGGGTCTTTATCAGGACTCAAACTATTTACAGCGGCTGTTACATTTCGTGATGGATCAGTTTTCCGAACAAAATCAGCTAATATATGTGCAGTCTTTACAACTTCGGGGGCAGTCATCCATGGAATTTCATTACCAATACTCCATAAAATGATTGAAGGATGATTTACATCTCGGTGTATCATACTTTCTATGTCACTTTGCCAATTTTTCTCAAAATAATTATGATAGTCATTTGGATTTTTTCCTTCCATCCACATATCAAAAGCTTCATCAATAACCATCATACCCAATCGATCGCAGGCATCGAGAAAGGCTGGTGCAGGAGGATTATGCGAACATCGGATAGCATTAAACCCACTGGATTTCAGCAACTCAACACGACGTTCTTCAGCTCTATCATAAGATTTAGAACCCAGAGGCCCATTATCATTATGATAACAACCTCCTTTAAGTTTTAAAATCTTTCCATTCAATTGAAAGCCATTAACTACATCAAATTGAAGTGTACGAATTCCAAATTTAGTTACTACACGATCAACTAACAGAGTTCCTGCATACACCTCATTGATAGCCGTATAGAGAATCGGCGTTTCAGGCGACCATAACTCAGGATTCTTAACCAAAACATCTTGCATAAATTCTGAAAGGCCTTCCTTTTCTATCGTCTGTTCTGATTCTGTTTTATTTGTTTCCGTGCCCTTAGCATTTAGAATGCGTGTCACCAATCTAACCTTTAGCGTATTATCTGATAGATTATTAACTTTCGTATTGATATGAACACTCGCCGAACCTGTATTTACATTAGACGAAGTAATACTAGTTCCCCATTGCGCAACATGAACCGGATCAAGTACTTTTAACCAAACATGTCGATAGATACCTGAACCAGAGTACCAACGGCTATTTTCTCCCTCATTTCGAACCTTAACCACTAAAACATTTTTCTTTCCAAACTTCACGTTCCTGGTAATATCAAACCAAAACGAAGAGTATCCATATGGGTGACTTCCCAATGAAATACCGTTGATCCATATTTCAGGATTCATATAGATGCCATCAAATTGAACTACAATACGTTTTGTCTGTACATTTTCAGGTATTACAAATGACTTTCGATACCAACCTGTACCTCCCGTTGTAAACCCTCCATTTGCCTGACTTATTGCATCCCGATTGAAAGGAGAATCCGTTCCTGGTAAATTTTCAATACTCCAGTCGTGTGGAAGATCAACAACACGCCATTGAGAATCATCGAAGCCAGGATTTTCAGCACTTTGTGCCCCTCCCCGATGAAATCGCCAATCCGAATCAAAATGATTGATGCCGGTTTCAATGTTTTGCGCCATTATGCTAATGAAGCCTAGTATACCGACACATAGAAGTAATAGTTTTTTCATTTTACACGAGAACCTTTAATTATTAAATAAATTATTTCAACTCATGAATCCCCGGCTCAGTTGCGCTACCAATGAGAGACGGATTACCATAAAAATCGTTAGGAGCATTAACAATGTTATACAATGCTTTAATATCTATACCAAGGTCTATTACGGGAGAATCATTTTGCAACTTAAAACCTGCTAGCGAATTAAGCTGATATGGATCAATAATATGAGTAATAAAAGGTCCTTTCAATAGTGGATCGATTTGTGCTCCTCGTATTTTCCCTTCTAATTTTTCCTGACCCGTTGCATTTGCCCAGTCAGCAAGATTATCGTAGCCTCTGAACTTTATGGTATTACCTTTTACATTCCACCAGATATTACCTAAAAACGTTTCACCAGATGTAGGACCGCTGACAACTTCATCCTTTCCTATAAAGATATTATTAGAAAAAATGAACTTACTATTCTTACTTTGGGCATCAAACCTTACTGCCGGGACAACATCGTTATAAACAAAATTATTATAAACCTGGCCTTTGCTTAGATCTGTACTATCAGTAGATGAATTCCAAATCAAGAATCCGGCTGCCCCCGAAGTCTTCTGCCCATCATTCACACTAATGCAATAGCGCACAGCATTATTCACCCATTTTGAGGCTCCCCAATATTGAAATAAGCCATAACCCGATCCCTGATTATCATAAGATAAACAATATTGAATCATTGAGTTGGTCATACCACCGTCAAGATCAAATCCTCCACCATCAGAAGCGCCCTCCTGTGTTTTATTACCATAAGCAATACAGTATTGAATGATGACATGATCAGACTCATAGGCCCAAATACCTACAGGTCCATTTCCTTTACGAGGCATATCCCATCCATTATTTGTTGCAGTACAATGATCTATTAATACACTATCAGAACAGCCGACTAGAATACCATTTCCACTGTGGTTGGTAAGATTTGTAGGATCTCCGGCATTATTGTCAGCCTTACAGTCTTTAATTAAAATATTTCTTGATTTAGCTCTAGTGCCTGAAACGCAAATACCGCAGAATCCATTATCCTTTGCATATACTTTCAATATCTGAGAGTTCCTACAATTATTTAATTCGATCCCTGACTTCTGAAATCCCTCAGTAATTACCTTTTCGATAATGACACCGTTAGCAGATTCAACAAAAATCCCATTCGTTGTGTTTCCATCTTTTCTACCGGCGCCCTTTACATTTATATTCTTTATTGTTAAATAGTTACTCTTAATAAGTATTGCCTCTTTTAAATTTCCGTTTATCTGCGCAATTCCTTTACCATAACTGGAAATTAAAATTGGATTTTCTTTGGTTCCGCTTTCATCTGAATTTAAAATTAAAGTACCCGAAAATGATGCCCCCCCTTCCAGAAAAACAAATGATCCCGGTTTCAAATGAATACCGTTTATTTTCTCAATTGTTTTAAATGGCTTTGCTTTAGTACCTGGATTTGTATCCTTACCCTTAACACTAACATAATAACTGATGCTATTCTGTGCCTGAACAAAGTGTATAACAAACAAACATATGCAAAATGCAAAAAGTATAATATATCTGTTTTTCATAGCATTCTTAATTTGATTAACCGCTTCTTATTACCACATTTTTATCCTTTTGTATACGGGTGAGTCAGTATAGGTTTCCAAATTTATGAGACATTCCATTGCTTACCGTAAAAAAGCAATATAAAAGCTAATAACAGATTTCACGCATTGATTTAGAATTTGTGATAACAGAAGTGGATTCTAAAAATTAATTTCTTCATAAATTCTCAAAAGAAACGACTAACTCAGTGTCATATCTTTCGAAAGTCAGTTATAAAAGTACAATTTAATTTTATTAGAAAACAACATAAACGAATCAAAATATTGAAAAGATTTTATAACTATCGAAATACTCTTTAATGACTCCCCGATACCTCCCCTTTGTCCCGCACTGGTTTTGTAGCTTATTGGTACCTAACAGGTATCTGTCAGGCATATAGCGAACGGAGTAGATACCTGTCATCTATAGAGAAAGGGTACTGTATATACGGGTGTAATGAGAGTTATCGATCATGATTCTCACAATTATCAAAAAATCATCTATTGGCATTCATAGATTTGTAAAAGCAAAAAACTCAACAGAATTTGGATACAATCCACTTCTGTTGAGTTTTTCACACCCTATATATACGTATATATTTTCAGTAAATCGGCACCGTTGAATTCCGAATGACCAGATTTGTGCTCAGAACTATCGTTTCATGATCAATCCAATTATCAGTCTTTAATTTTCGCATCAATAATTCCATTGACCGCCGTCCCATCACATCACCCGGTTGAGAAACAGTAGTCAACATCGGATCGAACATATGAGCTATATCTTCATCGCCAAAACCAACAACCGCAACTTGTTCGGGAACACTAAATCCGCGTGCTTTAAGTGTTTTTATAACGCCAATAGCAGTAAAGTCGTTAACTGTAAAGATAGCATCAAAAACAGTCCCTTGATCAACTAACTGGTTAACACCATGAATTCCCTTATAGAAGTTATCTGCATGAATAATCAACTCATCATCCAACTCTATACCATAATCCTCCAAAGCCTGTTTGTATCCATTGAACCTATTTTTTCCAATCAGTCGATTCTGGGGACCTGAAAAGTGTACAATTTTACGTTTTCCCGTCTTAATCAGATGCTCAACTGCAGAATAGGCGCCCCCAAAATCATCAATCACAACATAGTCAGACTCATAATCCTCAATGGTCCGATCAAAAAACACAATTGGAATACCCTCTTCTTCCAATTTTCTAAAATGATCGTAATCTGAAGTTTCTTTTGCTACTGATACCAACAAGCCATCTATACGACCATCCATAAATGCATTAACTGCAGCTACCTCATTATCGTACTGCTCATTTGTTTGGCTTACCATAATATTATATCCATTTTTACTTGCTACATCCTGTATACCACTAATAACAGAAGAAAAGAAAAAATGAACGATTTCTGGTATGATCACTCCAACTACATTACTTCGCCTATTTTTCAAGCTAAGTGCTATCGCATTAGGTTTATATCTTAATTTGATAGCCAGCTCATTTACCAACCGTTTAGTATCAGGACTAATATCTGGATGATCTTTTAGTGCACGCGAAACAGTTGAAGGTGAAATTCCTAGTTCGCGTGCAATATCCTTTATTGTAGCTGGATGATTTTTCATAGAAAAAACAGATTGAGATATATTAAGTAACTGGGTGGTTAAATATACGAATAATTCTTGAAATCAATCAAATTTTGAACAAAACGAAATCCCATTTTTTTGTATTAAATAATAAAAAATAAAACTATTAAAAAAAGATAACTAAATGTTTTTTTGGATAAAATATTCAGTTACGATATTTATTCACTGCTTAACTTATTATTAACAAATATTTTACACCAT
>JACAUB010000001.1:3249709-3269588 GCA_013390605.1 Bacteroidota bacterium
CTTAACTTATTATTAACAAATATTTTACACCATATTAATTTTCGTTAAAGTGTTTTTTAGACTTAGCGTAAAAAAAAGAGGATTTTTTATCATTCTATACCCTTTTTGAGACAAAAAAAATAGTTTTTTTTTCAAAAACACATTAAAGAATGTAAAAAAGGGGCATATTTAAGAATGTTTTAAAGTACCGCAAACGTTTGCGGTGTCGTTTACGATGATTTTCAGCACATTAAATGTTTTTTTTGCATTTTTTTGTTTTATATTTGAAAAAGAAATCAGCCTTAGAACACCAGCTAAGTACTAACAAACAAACCAAAAAAAATGAAGAAGCAATACCATTTACTCAAAAGGTTACCGCTCCTTGTGTTTTTCTTTCTGTTTTGCACAGGAAGCCTGATAGCACAGGAGTCAAATAAAGTTTCGGGAAAGGTAACCGACGCTAAAGATGGCACACCTCTCGTAGGCGTGACCGTTTCTGTAAAAGGAACCCAGCAAGCTACTATCACTAATTATGATGGAACTTATAGCATTGCAGTATCACGTAAAGCAGCCAGTACAAGTACACTTGTATTTTCTTATATGGGTTACACCAAACAAGAAGTAGCTGTTGCAGGAAAAAATGTTTTAAATGTACAATTAGCTGCTACCGCAGAAATGCTTTCTGAAGTAGTAGTTGTTGGTTATGGTACAGTAAGAAAAACTGATGCCACAGGCTCTATATCTGCCGTAGGATCAAAAGATTTTAACAAAGGTGCTATCACTTCACCACAGGAACTACTTGTAGGTAAGAGCTCCGGTGTTGTTATCACATCGAATGGTGGTGCTCCTGGTGGAGGAGCGACAATCAGAATCCGTGGTGGTTCGTCAATGGGTGCCAGTAATGATCCTTTGATCGTTATTGATGGTGTTGCCATCGATAGTAAAGGCGTTTCAGGGATGAGCAATCCACTTTCTACTATTAATCCAAACGACATTGAGTCATTTACCGTATTGAAAGATGCTTCTTCAACCGCTATTTACGGTTCAAGAGCTTCTAACGGGGTCATCATTATTACCACGAAGAAAGGAAAGAGTGGTGCAATGGAACTGACCTATAATGGAAATGTTTCAATTGGTGAGGCTCCTAAATTTATGGATGTTTATACTGGTGACGAATATCGTGCATTAGCTCAACAGCTGCTTACTTCAAAACTTTCCGGTTTATCAGCAACAGCCCTAAAACGTTTAGGTACTGCTAATACCGACTGGCAAAAAGAAATCTACAGATCAGCTATTGGTCAAGATCATAATGTAAGCGCATCCGGAACTTTCAATAACACTCCTTACCGTGTTTCATTAGGTTATACAGATAACAATGGTATCTTAAAGACAACCAATCTGAAAAGAAACACCATGGCGATCTCATTGAGTCCTACATTCTTTGATAAACACCTTAAAGTAGACTTAAATTTAAAAGGTGTATATTCTAAAGAAAATTTCGGAAATACCGGAGCCATCGGTGCTGCTACTTCATTTGACCCTACCCAACCTGTTACAAATGGTAACACCAAATGGGGTGGATATTTCACATGGGTAGATCTTACAGATAATTTGGCTAATGGTCAAATGAATCCTGATGGACATCCAAACGGAATTGGACCATCCAATCCTGTTGCTTTACTTAATCAAACGGATAACACATCAACGGTTTACAGAAGTATTGGCAACTTGAATTTAGATTACAAGTTCCATTTCTTACCTGATTTGAGTGCCAAATTGAATCTTGGCTACGACTATTATGATAGTAAAGGACATAACAATCAACCAGTAAATGCTCCTTGGACAGTCAGAGGAGGTACAGGTGCATACACTGATTACACCGGAAAAGGAAAAACTCAGTTATTAAACTTCAACCTTCAATATGTTAAAGATCTTAAAGAAATTAAGAGTAAACTTGATGTATTGGCCGGTTATGAATATTCTAAATTCTGGCAAGAAAATTATAACTGGTTCAGAACTTCAACTTCCACAACTGATCCAATCACTACTCCTACCGAACACTTCCTCATTTCTTTCTTAGGAAGAGTAAACTATACATTAATGGATAAATATCTTTTAACTGTTACTGTTCGTGATGACAACTCATCTCGTTTTGCCAGTGGACACAGAGAAGGTATCTTTCCATCAGCTGCTCTGGCATGGAAACTAAAAGAAGAGTCATTTTTGAAAGATGTATCTGCACTTTCTGAATTAAAACTTCGCTTGGGTTATGGTCTTACTGGTCAGGAAAATATTGGTAACGACTACCCGGCTCTACCTGTTTACAAATTAAGTGAAACTACTGCTCAGTATCAGTTTGGAAACACATTCTACAGCACACTTCGTCCAAATGCATACGATGCAAATATAAAATGGGAGTCTACTGTAACTCAGAATATTGGTCTTGATTTCGGTTTCTTAAAAGATCGTATCACCGGTTCTGTTGATGCATATATTAGAAAGACGAACGACTTGATCAACAATATTCCTATTGCTGCCGGAAGTAACTTCTCAAATTTCTTGACTACCAATGTTGGGAACCTCGAAAACAAAGGAATTGAAGCAACCCTTAATGTTCAGGTTATCTCTAAGAAGGATATCTTCTGGACAATCGGAGCTAATTTTGCTTACAACGAAAACAAAGTTACCAAGCTGACGAAAACAGATGATCCAAATTATGCAGGTGTTGCGTTTGGAACAATCAATGGTGGTGTAGGTAACTATATTCAAAATGTACGTGTTGGCTTCCCAAATAACTCATTCTATGTATTCCAACAAGTTTATGGATCAAACGGAATGCCTATTGAAGGATTATATGTAGACAGATCAGGTACAGGTGGAACAGTTTCAGGTAATGAACTAAATAAATATCATTACAAAAAACCTGCTCCAGATCAAACCATTGGTATTTCTTCAAGATTTATGTACAAAAAGTTTGATTTCTCTTTCTCTGGTAGAGCAAACATTGGAAACTATGTATACAATAACTATGCTTCATCACAAGCTAACTACAGCAGTTTCTATAACCAATCTGGATTCTTCAATAACCTTCCAAAACAAATAACAGGTACAAATTTTATTAACCCTCAGTATTTCTCTGATTATTATGTTGAAAACGCTTCTTTCTTCCGTATGGATAATATTAGCGCAGGATATAATTTCGGAACGATTTTGGGTCAGAAAATGAAAGCTCGTTTAAGCTTTACTGTACAGAATGTTTTTGTTATTACCAATTACAAAGGATTGGATCCTGAAGTTGACGGAGGGATTGACAATAATGTTTATCCTCGCCCAAGAGTCTTTTTACTTGGCGTAAATCTTACTTTTTAATTTTAACGAGGAAGAAAAATGAAAAAATATAAAGTATTATCAATAGCCTTTGTCCTTTCGGCCTTGATGGTAACTTCTTGTATGAAAGACCTGAATGTTACTCCGCTTGACAAAAATGTTACGACATCGGCAACTGTCTATAACTCACCCGCAGCATATAAAGAAGGTTT
Organism: Bacteroidota bacterium; assembly: GCA_013390605.1. Lineage (GTDB taxonomy): Bacteria > Bacteroidota > Bacteroidia > Bacteroidales > Cfx3-03 > Cfx3-03. Next base: position 3,253,228 of record JACAUB010000001.1, read on the forward strand.
AGCAAAGCTTTATGCAACCTTAGCAATCAGCGGACAACAAGGTGCTTCCGGACAACCGGATATTGCAGGTATCGATGAAGGTTTTGGAAATTACCTTCGCCAATTCTGGAACTGTCAGGAATTAACAACCGACGAAGCTGTTATGGCCTGGAATGATGCAACCATTAAAAATTTTCACTGGCAAACATGGACGGCATCAGACACATTTATTGCAGCTATCTATTCTCGTATCATGTATACCGTTACACTCTGTAATGAATATATAAGAGCGACTACTGGGAATACCGATGCTGATATTATAAAATACAATGCTGAAGCACGTTTCTTGAGAGCATTAGCTTACTATCATGCTATTGATATGTTTGGCAATCCTCCTTTTGTTACTGAAGCTGACAAACCAGCTGCATTTTATCCAAAACAGACCACCAGAGCTGCTTTATTTACATATGTTGAAAGTGAATTAAAAGCTATTGAAACCACGCTTGGTGATCCTAAATTTGAATATGCAAGAGCTGATAAAGGTGCTGCATGGACACTACTTGCTAAGTTGTATCTGAATGCAAAAGTTTATGTTGGAACAGATAGATCAACTGATTGTATTACGTATTGTAATAAAGTTATCTCAAGTGGCAAATATAGCTTAAGCCCTAAATATCTGAACAACTTCCTGGCCGACAACAATACTAGTCCGGAAATGATCTTCCCAATTACCAGTGATGGACAACATACAAAAACGTATGGCGGAATGACCTATTTAGTTCATGCTGCTCTTGGCGGAAGTATTCCTCCTTCAATGATAGGTGTTGGTAGTGGTTGGGGTGGTATCAGAACAACTAGTGCTTTTGTTAAAATCTTCACCAAAAATGCTGACGTAGCCAATACAGATGCTTTAAAAGCAAGCGCAACTGTTAAACCAACAACAAAAGACAGTCGTGTATTATTCTGGTCTGATGGACAATCACTAGAAATCAATGATATTGGACAATTTACAGATGGCTGGGCTATCACTAAGTTCAGAAATCTCACATCAACGGGTGCAGCTGCTCCTCATGCAGATCCTGACTTTGTTGATACCGATTACCCATTATTCCGTTTTGCTGATGTATATTTAATGTATGCAGAAGCAGTATTAAGAGGTGGTACAGGTGGTGATGCCAACACAGCGCTCGGTTATGTAAATGCAATCAGAACCAGAGCTTATGGTGGAACTACTGGCAATATCACAAGTGCAAATCTAACACTTGATTTCATGTTAGATGAACGTGGTCGTGAACTCTATTGGGAAGGTTACAGAAGGACCGACCTTATCCGATTCGACAAATTCAGTACAGGCACTTATCTATGGCCATGGAAAGGAAATATTGCAGCCGGTGCAGCAACACAAGCTTACCTCAATCTTTTCCCAATTCCTTCTGCCGACCTCGGAGCTAACCCTACACTAAAACAAAATCCTGGTTACAATTAATATTTACGGATATGAAAAAAATTGCTATATTTTTAATCACGATACTTGGTGTAGCGTTTATAACTTCTTGCAAAAAGGATGAAGTAAAAGCGTTTCTTAGCACCAGTCCCACAGCTCCGGCTATTACTGCCGGTCTCTCTAATGGAGCTACTGTTGTGCTCGATAAAGCCAACAAAGATGCTGCAATCAATGTCACTTGGAATGCTGCAACTTATGGCTTCAAAGCATCTGTTACTTATACGTTACAGATGGACAAAAAAGGCAATAATTTTGCTTCAGCTGTCAGTCTGGGTTCTCCTGCAAGTACAATTTTAAACAGCACCTACACGCTTGCAATGGTAACGAACGACCTTAATAACAAACTGCTTACGCTACAAGCTGATCCTGAAAATCCACAGCCTACTGCAGTTGAATTCAGAGTAAAAGCATGGATTAACGACAGTGTTAAAACTGCATATTCTCCTGTTATCAGTGCCACTTACACTCCTTACTTTATTCCTATCATTTATGCTAAGGTATATGTCCCGGGTGGATACCAAAGTGCAAGTGGTTACACTAGTGACTGGTCCCCTGACAAGGCTCCATTTCTTGCATCATTAAGTGGCGACGGCAAATATGAAGGATATGTAAACTTTGCTACAACAGGCGAATACAAAATAACATCTCAAGCTGATTGGAATGGCACAAACTGGGGTGGTGGCGCCGCTGCAGGCACATTAAGTGCTACAGGTGGAAACCTTGTAATGGCTGCTGCAGGATATTACAAAGTTAATGTTAACACCAACGAATCAACCATTTCGCTTACAAAAACTACATGGGGCGTTATTGGTAGCGCAACAGCTAATGGCTGGAATGGCGATCAGAACATGACCTACAACCCAACAACTAAAGTATGGACTGTTACAACCGACCTTATCGTTGGCGAAATAAAGTTCAGAGCAAATGCTGGATGGGACTTAAATTATGGCATCGGAGCTTCAGCTGGAAAGCTATCAGCAGGTGGTCCAAACATCCCTGTAACTGTTGCTGGAAATTATACAATCACACTTGATTTTAGTGTACCTCCAATTTACAGATATAAATTAGTTAAAAATTAATCAACCTACTTATTGAGATAGTGGAAGGGCAACTTTCCACTATCTCTTTTTTTTATCTACCTTCCCTTTTTAAACCTAAGTATTACTTACTCAAATACAAATGAAGAAAACCTTACTCATTATCTTTTCTATTTTTTTGGTCTATACCGCTTTTTCTCAAGTCACAACGGTTCCCGCCCTACCTACAGAAAGTGATGTGGTAACGGTTACTTTTGATGCAACACAGGGGGACAAAGGACTTATGGGATACACCGGGACCGACGTTTATGCCCATACAGGCGTTGTAACAGATAAAAGTGCTGGACAATGGGCTTATGTTATTTCACCATGGGGTACTGATATTCCAAAAGCCAAACTAACATCTTTAGGTGGAGACAAATGGCAATTAAGCATTTCACCCAACATACGTGCTTTCTATGGAGTACCGGCAGGTGAAAAAATATTAAAACTTGCATTTGTATTTAGAAATAGTGGTGCAACCAAAACCGGTCGTGCGACAGGTGGTGCAGATATATTTCAAACAGTCTATGATGCTGGTCTTACTGTATCGGTTGCTTCACCAGTTAATGGAACCATCTTTAACAGCGGTGCACCTATTGCGGCCCAGGTAAATGTATCAAATGCCAATAAATTAGACATCTATTTAGATAACACACTCAGAACAAGCAACAGCGGGACAACATACACCGAGACAATCGCGGGTCTTGCACAAGGAAATCATACACTGAAAGCAATAGCTACAGCTATAGGTGGCGCAACAGCAAAAGACTCGACTACTTTTTTAGTAGCACAAACACCTACAACTGCGGCACTACCTGCTGGTATGCGTCCTGGAATTAATTATACCGGTGATAATTCAGTTTGTTTAGTTCTATATGCACCACTGAAACAAAATGCCTACGTTTTGGGCGATTTCAATAATTGGCTTCCCGATGTCAATTACCAGATGAACGTCACCCCCGATGGAAAAACATATTGGCTAAATATAAATAATCTGACAAAAGGTACTGAATATGGATTTCAGTATCTGGTCGATGGCACGATAAAAATCCCTGATCCTTATACAGAGAAGGTCCTCGATCCTTGGAATGATTCATCTATACCTGCTGCAACCTACCCTAATTTAAAAGTCTATCCTACTGGCAAAACAACAGGATTGGTTTCAATATTGCAAACAGGCCAAACGCCTTATAGCTGGCAAGTCACCAACTTTACCCCTCCTACCAATAATAATCTGGTTATCTACGAACTGTTGATTCGTGATTTCACTGATACCCATAACTATCAGGGCGTAATAAGCAAACTTTCTTATCTTAAAAATCTTGGAATAAATGCACTCGAACTGATGCCTATCAATGAATTTGATGGAAACCTTAGTTGGGGTTATAATCCTGCACTCTACTTTGCACCCGATAAATACTATGGACCCAAAAATGATCTAAAATTATTAATTGATGAATGTCATAAACAAGGCATTGCCGTTATTTTAGATGAAGTGTTGAACCATTCTTATAATAATTCGCCTTTCGCACAGTTATACTGGGATACTGCCAATTCTAGACCAGCAACTAATAACCCTTGGTATAACGTTACTTCGCCCAACACCAGTTATAGTTATGGCAATGACTTTAATCACGAAAGCGCTGATACGAAAGCATTAGTAGATAGTGTCTGTTCATACTGGATGAAAGAATATCATGTTGATGGTTATCGTTTTGACTTCACCAAAGGTTTTACCAATACCCCCGGGGAAGGCACTCCCTATGATGCCTCACGTATTGCCATTTTAAAAAGAATGAGCACAGAAATCTGGAAGAGAAAATCAAATGCGTATGTCATTCTTGAGCATTTCTGTGCAAATACCGAAGAGACCGAATTAAGCAATTTCGGGATGATGATCTGGGGAAACATCAATAATAACTATTGCGAAGCTTCAATGGGCTATACTTCGACAAGCGATCTTTCATGGGGCAGCTATAAAGCCCGTGCATGGAACAACCCAACACTGGTTTCCTATATGGAAAGTCACGACGAAGAGCGACAAGTTTATAAAGATATCACTTATGGAAACGCACAAGGTTCGTACAGTACCAAAACGTTGGGTACAGCATTGAACCGTGCTGCATTATGTGCTAACTTATTCTTTACAATACCGGGACCTAAAATGATCTGGCAATTTGGAGAGCTTGGGTACGACTATTCTATCAATACCTGTGCCGACTTAACGATTAACAATAATTGCAGAACCGATGCCAAACCTTTAAAATGGGACTATTTCACAGATCCTAACAGGTTGGCACTCTATAATACATATAGTCAACTTATTAAATTAAAACAAAGCTATCCGGTATTTTCAGCAACAGACTTTACAACAGATCTGACAGGAGCCCAAAAGAGCATTGTTTTACGAAAAGATGCCAGTTATGCTGTTGCACTTGGCAATGTCGATGTTGTTAGTGCAAACTATACCGTTACATTCCCTTCAACCGGAACGTATTATGAATATTTCAAACAGCAAACACTGAACGTAACATCTACCTCGCAGACATTCAATCTGCAACCTGGAGAATATCGTCTATATACCAACTTTACAACAACGGGTATAGAGGATAACCCAACAGCACCTGCCAATGCTTTTAATCTCTCAATCTATCCCAATCCTTCTAATGGTGATACCTCAATTGAACTATCAAGTACTAAAGGAGGAAATACATCAGTAGAAATTTATGCGATGACCGGACAGAAAGTAGCATCATCCATGCTTACATTACAAGCAAATACCGCTACAACAACAAACCTGAAGAATATTGGGTTGTCAAGTCCTAATCCCGGCGTATATCTCGTAAAGATTCGACAAGGAGTCAAAACAATGAGTCAACGTCTTGTTATCAGATAACAGAATGACAATAACAAAGCATACAGAACTCAATAAAATGAAACAGATGAAAAAAAGTATTCTATTTTCTATTCTTATACTCTTCTGTGCCATATTCAAAACAGAGGCACAACAATCCACCCCATTTAATGAGCCTCCTGCATGGTCGAAAAATGTAATCTGGTATCAGATTTTTGTTGAGCGATTCAACAATGGAGATAAAAAGAACGACCCTACCCCACTCAATATGAAAAGTACCAGTTCTGATCCCACCCCAAAAGATTGGACGATAACACCCTGGACATGGGACTGGTATGCACAAGAATCCTGGGCAAAAGAAACAGGTAAGTCATTCGAGGAGATGCTTCAACACCGCCGATATGGTGGCGATCTACAAGGTGTACTGAATAAACTAGACTATTTAAAAGAACTGGGGATCACTGCACTTTATATCAACCCCATAAATGATGCACCATCGCTACATAAATACGATGCCCGAAACTATCATCATGTGGATGTAAACTTTGGTCCCGATCCAAGTGGTGATAATAAAATCATTGCTGCTGAAAACCCAGGCAATCCTTCAACATGGAAATGGACATCTGCTGATAAACTATTTCTGAAATTAATCAAAGAAGCGCACAAACGAGGGATGAAAGTGGTGCTTGATTATTCATGGAACCACACAGGCGTTGAGTTCTGGGCATTTCAGGATGTCGTAAAGAATCAGGAAAAATCAAAATATAAAGATTGGTATAATATCCTTGCATTTGACAATCCAAACACGTCAGAAAAAGAATTCAAATATGCCGGCTGGTTAAACATCCAGAGCCTTCCTGAAATTAAGAAGATCGACATTACGACTAAAAGAGTAGCCGGATTACCTTACGAAGGCAATATGTCGAAAGGAGCCACAGCACATATTTTTGCCGTATCAAAGAGATGGCTTGCTCCTGATGGCAAAATAAGTGATGGCGTTGATGGTTACAGACTAGATGTAGCCGATCAGATTCCCATGGGATTTTGGCGAGACTATCGTAAATATATCAGATCGATAAAATCGGATGCTTACTTAGTAGGTGAGATCTGGTGGGAACAATGGCCTGATAAGTTAATGAATCCAGTTCCCTATCTGAGTGGCGATGTCTTCGATGCCGTCATGTTCTATCAGGCTTATCGTCCTGCCCGAAGCTTCTTTGCAAAAAACAATGCTGAAATAGACGCCAAACAGTTTAAAGATAGTCTGGAATTTCAATGGAACCGGCTGCAAGAACCTTTCCGCTATTCAGAAATGAATGTAAATGCCACACATGACTCACCACGACTGCTCTCCTGCTTCGAAAACCCCGGCAAGTACAAATACCATGCAAAGCCTGGCGACGATCCGAACTACATCACTGGAAAGCCATCCGATGAAACATACAAACGGGTGAAACTTTACCTAATCCATCAATTTACCAGTATAGGCTCTCCCAATATCTGGAATGGCGATGAAATGGGAATGTGGGGATCAGATGATCCCGACTGTAGAAAACCCTTATGGTGGAAAGAATTTAAGTTTACTCCTGAAACCCGGACCAACTTTCAAAAGGGAAAAAAGCAATACGACTATGTTGGTTTCAACCAGACGCATTACGACTTTTACAAGAAGATTATTCAGATCCGTAAAACCAATCCCGTATTAGCCCTGGGCAAGCTAGAGTTCATCAAAGCAGAAGGAAAGACCCTGATTTACAAAAGAGATGATAACAAAAGCCAGATCATCGTGCTCTTTAATCTTGAAACAGAAGCTCAAAACCTAACCCTTCCAGAAACAGGAAAGTATGTTAATCTACTCGATAATTCAAAAATAAACGGAAAGAACATCACTTTGAAACCATTTACTGCAGCAATTCTGAAAAAGATCTAACTGATAATTACAAATAAATCGTTGAGTAAGTGAGTTCAAAGTCTGTATATTAAGGGCTGATGGAATTCGTATGTTAAATTTATATCTGTGTTTGTATTTTTAGAACATGTTCGTTTCAATAAAATAAACAACATCCCATTGGGCGAGTTAAATATACCTTACATTATTCAGCCAATGGAAATAGTTAATCTTTGTTTAAGCGACTTTTATAACGGCTTATTCCATCAATAAAAACTTCAAGGGCATAACGACCCTTTGAGAGATAACTTAAGTCATAAGTAAATTGCCCGCTTTTAACACTCACATAATCATGTTGTTCAACTAAAACACCATCAGCAGTAATACGAACTTGCATTTTGCATGATTTCGTCGAATAGAAATCGAGTACTGTTTTATCTTTAGTGCGGCGGGGATATACCGAGAAGGTATACTGAGGTGTAAGTGTATCAGCTACAAATGATGGACTGGTTTCAAATGCGAGAAATTGTCCATTACCACAATCACTCTCAAAATCATGTAAAATCCGTCCATTTAAGTCAAGAATTCTTAAATATCCATTACCTGATTCAGGCTCAGCCCAAAATTCTAATCCATCCCCACTTTTGTCGGTAAGCATAAAATGATACTTTCCTGTGGCTAAGTTCAGCGTATCAGTGTATAATGTATTAGGCTTTAATGCATTTGGTTTTTTACTGAAGAGTGTATCAGAATTAGCATTTACAATATATAACTCATTGTCTAATGGCTTATTATTAGTTTTAAACAGCAATACCATCTTATTTGGCAACTTTTCCGAGGAAACAAAAACGGTTTGTTTTGTATTATCTCCATCCCATCCATCTTTTCTTCCATTTGGATTTGATAGGGTTACCGTAAATTTATTGATTCCACTATTACTGTTAATTTCGCCAGGTAATAAAATAACTGCTCCCTGATTAAAAGTCAGATTTCCTGTCCACTTAAACGTTTTTTTAGGAAATCCATCTGTTCCATAAGTGATTAAAACAGATTTAAGGTTATTGCGTCCAAGATTTCTAATTTTGATCGTTGAATTAAAACAAATCGGATTTAATCGATCGTATATTTGTTTATCAGAAGGAGCAACAATATCATCAAGCGATACATCATTAGCCTTTAAAGGTGCTGAATACTGAAATAAATAAGCAGATATATTTTCATTTGCCTGAATGTTTTGAGTAGCAACATAAGGCTCCATTATCATATCAATAATATGTTTCCCTTGATTAAGTGGAATGTCTAAAATATCAGGTTCCTGCAAATCTCCCGGACACCAATAACCTCTATCATAAACCCACGTTCCTCCTTGAGGATAAAGCGGATTCTTTCCGCAATTTTTCCATAAGTTTCTATGATCAATATTTTTTCCATCAAAATTGACATCTCTCCATCTTGAACAAAACTCACTACAGCCCTTTGGAATATCCATTCCATGTCCTGTTTGCTGTATTCTAATTCTTCCAATTGCCGCCCCCTGTAAAGTCGAAAACGAAATAGGAGTAAGTTTATTTTTAATATCATCTTTTGGATCACCATATTTAAAAGAACCTTGCCACAATTTCGTAATAGCAAGGGGCGTAACAATCGGCGGCCCGGAAATTATTTCAAAATCAATGGTTAATGCCCAACCTACCGATTCAGGTTCGTATCCACTATGCCGATATTCTATTTCAACACTATCACGTAAAATCTTTGAAAAGTCGGTAACATCTACTTCCCATTCAAAATGCCATCCTTTTGTAAAACTACTTCCATAAGGAGTAAGCATTCTGCCAATTTCATAATCCTGATATGCACCATTAACGCCACCCTGGCGACGAACGGTAATATTATCACAATAATCCCAATGAGCAATAGGAATTGAATCAGGGTATCCTAATGTGACATGCATAATCACTTTTCGAATTGGAAAATTATGATCAGGAAAGACACCCCATTTTTTAAATAACTTCTCGCCAACTTTTGAATTAGTATTGATCGTTATTCTATTATGAGTTATGACATGTTTATTAAAGCTACTTTGTGCGAATACATTAAAGCACATCGTTAAACAGAGAATGAGTAGAAAACTTTTCATACGTGTAGCAATAAAAATTAATTAACGAAAGAGAAGAATTATGTAATAATTACCCGTTGACTGATGTTTTTTCAAAAGATTTGAAAAAATAATCACACATATCATTGTCAGGCAATATTTTAAAAGCACAATTCAAAAAAAACGATCCAATGATATGTATGCACAATCCAAAAAACAAACTTCGACAAAATACTTGAGACTACGAAACGATTTAACAAAAATTTGGTGATAGACGTAAAAATCTTTCTCTCAGAGATGTTTTTTCAAAATTATCAAATCCTAAAATTATCACTTAATGATATCGCTTGTAACGGAAGATTTAGGAAGGATTATTATAAATAAAATTAGCACCTATATTATCTCTTTGCTTTTCAAACGTTTAGTAACCCGGTAAAATTATTAATTTAATTAAGCCTCCTTCTCAAAAGATTATTCATAAACAACATTCACCGGTCTCCCATCTATAAACGCTTTTAGATTCTCAACTGTTATATTCATCAACCTTTCTCTCGATTCTTTTGGAGCCCATGCAATATGTGGAGTGATGATACAATTCTTGGCATTGAATAATTCATTAGTTTTTTCTATCGGCTCGACAGATACCACGTCGAGTGCCGCACCGGCAACCTTACCACTATTCAGTGCAGCAACTAAATCTACCTCCACAATTAATGGGCCTCTTGCAGTATTGACGATCAGCACACCATCTTTCATTCTTGAAATCGTATCTCGATTGATAATGCCTCTCGTAGCTTCTGTCAACGGACAATGAAGACTTATCACATCAGAATGTGCTAATAAATCTTCAAAATCTGCATATTGACAAGTTGTATTCTTTAATTCGGCCGTTCTGTTTCGGGTATAAACTAATACCTTCATACCAAATGCCTGAGCAATTTTAGCAGTAGCCTTTCCGATTCGGCCAAACCCTATAATTCCTAATGTCTTGCCAGCGAGTTCAATCAAAGGAGTATTCCAAAAACAGAAATCAGGAGAATTACTCCATTGACCCGTCCAAACGGTATCATTATGTTTGCCAACCTGATTGCACATTTCAAGTAGCAGTGCAAAAGTCATCTGCGCAACAGATGGTGTGCTATATGCCGGAATATTAGTTACAGTTATCCCTGATGCTGTTGCTGCAACAACATCCACGACATTGTAACCTGTGGCAAGTACTCCTATGTATTTTACTGAGGGCACTTTTTCGAGTATATCTTTGGTGATGGGTGTTTTATTTGTGAATACAATTTCAGCATCAGCAATGGCCTTAATGATGGCATCAGCTTCTTTAATAGTGCGGTCGTAAACAGTCAATTCACCAATTTCGTTCAAACTATCCCAACTTAGATCACCAGGATTTAAAGTATATCCATCAAGAACAACGATTTTCATTTTTCTATTCTCCAATTTTTATTTTTTGATATCACCTATGTCTCTAATCACTGAGCACAATTTAATTCAATGAAATGAGGGGTTTGTCGCTCATCTCAAAAACTATTTTCGCTCCATTCTGGATATCTTTATGAGAGAACCATGGCTTGTTCCATTTCTTTCCATTGATGGTAACTGATTTAACATAGATATTCGTTGGAGATGCTTCTGGGGCAGAAATTGTAACTGTTTTTTGATTACCCAATGTCAAGGTGACTTTGGTAAAAGAGGAACCCGTCAGATAATAAATATTCTGGCCTGCATTCGGAAAGAATCCCATTGCCGAGAACATAAACCATGAACTCATCGCGCCACTGTCGTCGTTGCCTGAATAGCCCTCTTCATTAAATCTTTCTTTCATCAGTTTACGAACATAGTAACTGGCAAGATCAGATCGATCTGCATAATGAAAGGCTTGAACCGCTAAGAATGCCGGCTCATTACCATAATCAATCAACTTGTTTTCAAAGCCATGTTGTAACTTCTCTGCAAACAGACGCTTACCACCTGAAAGCTGAACCAACTTCTCAAATTGGTGTGGCATGAAGTAAGAATATGTCCATGAACTACCTTCATAGAAATGATCGTTCCATGAACCCGGATATCTTTTAGCATCAATCTTTACAAAACTGCCATCCATTTTTCTGGGCATAATAAAACCCTTAAAACCATCACTCTCAGCATTGGCGTCCCACAATTTAACCCACTGGCCGCTTCTATCCAGATACTTTTTATAATCTTCTTTCGTACCTAAGTCTTTAGCAACTTGTGCTGCGCAGAAATCATTATAAGCATACTCAAGTGTCATGGAGTTACTCATTCGGCCCGATGGAATCCAACCTAACGTTTTATAGGTATTAGTACTATCTTTTTTATCCCATCCATAACTCCCTTGGCGTTCGTTATCTGCATTAAACTTCAATACTTTATAAGCCTCTTTCCAATCGACACCCTGTATCCCTTTTACATATGCATCAGCAATAATATTATCGATATTGTTTCCTCCTTGTTCTTCAATCATCTCAGTGCCGGCTACGTAAGCATCTTTCACCATATGGTTAATTTTTAATCTGGCGATAAAAGAATTCACCGTACTACTCACCATTTTAGGATTAATCAAAACCTGCAAAGGGTATAATGTTCGCCATGTATCCCATACTGCAAAATGATCATCCCATACCGAAACACCAGATTCAAAATGCTCTGAATCATTAGTTCTGTCGCGTGGCATAATAGATGCATGATAAAAAGCTGTATAGAAAATCTTTTTATCCCTTTCTGTCCCCCCTTCCACTACGATCTTATTTAACTGTTCATTCCATTGTTGTTTGGCAATATCACAAACCTTATCATAATTGAAATCAGGAATCTCCGCATCAAGCCATGTAGTAGCCTGTTCAATACTTCTAAACGATACTGCAACTTTCATACAAATCTCTTCGTCGGCACTTGTATTAAACTGAAAATAAGCTCCTATCCTGTCATTTTCTTTTCGCAATTTCTCTGATGTTTTACCAGAATTGATTACGCCATTCAGCCATGTTCCGGTTGCAGTTGGAGCTTTGCTCACCCTTGCGCAGAAATAGACTCTGTATTTCGCTCCGCCAAATCCTCCGGAATAGTTGCCATAGCCCTTGATTTCATCGTTTGACGACCTGGTAAAACTAAGCGAGCCGTCCCATATATTGCCTCCCAGTTCAGGAGCAATGTCTTTTGCAATATGATGCGATAAATCGAAAATAACAGTTGCCCTATCACTTTTAGGAAAAGTAAACCGATAGATAGCAGAATGGAATGAAGGCGTCACCTCTGTCCGGATATTATAACGACTTAATTTAACGGTATATGCATATGCTGTAGCCTTTTCTTCTTCTTTTGGTGAATCGTGATCGGTTTCGCCTATCGCTAGTCCTATCTGAGGTGAAACAAAGACCTGACCATATTTACCCCAACCTGTTCCACTCACATGCAATTGTCCGAATCCCCGAATCTCTTCTTTCGGTGAATAACCATCATGAGAACCCTTTGGCGTTTGTGGGCTCGGATTGATAGAACCATTCGGTAGCTGAGGTCCGATCACACAATTACTTTCCGGATCAAGTACGCCAATAAAAGGATCAACATAATCAGCCAATGATTTTTTCTTTTCCTGTGCAACAACATTAAGCTGAAATAAGAACATTGATAGTACCACCCATAATACTTTGCAAAAACTAAGGTTTATCTTCTTCATTATTATTATCGTAATTTATTTCACTTAAAACTGATTCTATGCTGATCATTTTTGACAATGATGATTACACCAGTAATTTTAATTCTGCAAGTTAAAAAAATCGAAATCAGCATACCCTTGTCCTTGCACGACATTTGGATTCAAACAAAATACGCCGACTTTAGCACCAATCCAACCTCCTTTCTCAAGTTTGGACACGTGCTCAATTGGTAAATAATTAACACCATCAAAGCTGTAGGCATAAGTGCAGGTTCCATTACTGATAACCGTTACTTTAAGCCATACCATATTGCTATCGGTATCTACACCAACTATCTCAACCGGAATGAAACCACAGTTTTCAAAACCACTTTCATAAAGAGACACCCTATTCCCTTTTTCGGTTTTCTGTAGACAAATAAACGAATGCTTATTTCCCATCACTGTTAAACCGGCTCTTTCTCCTGGCAATGAGCCTGCAAATGTCAGCTTGGTGATAGCTGTAAAAGCAGGTGCCATTATTTTTTGCAATAACAGATTCGGCACATAATATAAGTTCCCATATTCGGTTGGAGATTGACAAGCATACAACCGAATATTTCCTTTGTTGGCCGTTAGTGAATACCATAATGGGTTAGGCATTGCTTGCCATTGCCATTGCAAACCCAAATTAGGTGAGCTAAAATCATCGTTTGTCTGTATCTCAGCTTTGGGATATATTTTTCCAACATTGGGCTTTTTGTAAGATAATACGGGCTCTCCCACACCATCGTCATTTATATCTACACCCATTACTGGCCAACCCTCTTTCCATCCACCAGGCTGAAGCAACACAACCCGACCAAATACTCCTTTATCCTGAAAGTGAATAAACCACCACTCACCCGTTTGCGTATCGACAAATCCACCCTGATGGGGTCCATTAATACCATTCCCCGCTTGCAAAACTTTCTTTGACTCATAGGGTCCATAAATATTTTCAGAACGAAGCACCGACTGCCAACCTGTAGGAACGCCTCCCGCTGGAGCAAAAATATAGTAGTAGCCATCCTTTTTCATCATCTTCAACCCTTCTAATACTGGATTTTCAGTTTGATTATCATAAACCACTTTTCCGTTGTCGAGTAGCTTTGTTCCATCAGCTGACATTCTGTGCATAATAGCAGGTCCGCCACACAATTTACTGTGAATTAAATAGGCCTTTCCGTCTTCATCCCAAAAAGGACAAGGGTCCTCCCATTGTGCAACATTCAGAACATGCGTGAGCGTCCAGGGTTTGGCCGGATCAGTTGTTGAGGCCATAAACAAGCCTTCATCCGGCGTACAGAAGTAGACATAGAACCTGCCATTATGAAAGCGAATAGAAGGAGCCCATGAACCATGTCCATGTTGTGGCTTTTTAAACCGTTCAAAAGGCAAAGAATGATATACATAATTAATGATTGTCCAATTAACCAGATCATGTGAATGCAATACTGGAATACCCGGCTGACAAGTAAAACTGGAGGCGACCATATAATAGTCATCACCAACCCTGACAACATCGGGATCAGAATAATCAGCATAAATAATGGGGTTTTTATACGTTCCATCACCATTATCGGCCTGCCATATCTGAGCTTCAACTTTTGTCATTCCTATCAAAAAAAACATCACCAAAATAGATGATGTTATTCTTGTTCTTAACTGAATCTTTTCAATTTTCATTTTATATTTCTTTCTTTCCATTAATTGGTTTAAAATGTAATATTTAGTTTTATAACATTTTAAACATCGACACATCACAATCCGCCTTCTTGTCACATTCTGAAATAGCATCAAATTCGAATCCATACTTTTTGTACATCGCGATTGCCGTCTGCAATTTTGAATTTGTTTTCAACCCCATTTTAGTATATCCCAACTCATTGGCTTTTGCAATTGCCGTTTGAAACAACATTCTGCCAATTCCTTTACCCTGCTCATTCACTTTCAAATACATCTTCCGTAATTCGCAGGTATGGTCGTCTATTCTATAAATTGCAACAGAGGCGATAAGAGTCCCTACGCCATTTTCTACGACCCAGAAATAACCATTATTATTAAAAAAGTTTGTATCCAGATCATCTATATCCTGATCAACATATTCAGGACGAACATGATAGATACCATACCCCCCTAATACTTCTGCAATTAGTTGATGTATTGCCGGCCCATGATCTTGCAATGCCCTCTTAAAAACAATATTATTGTTCATCATTCGCGATTAAAATCAATTATCCATAAAATTATACATTAATCCGATTAGGAATAACTAATCAAATCAGAAACAGTTTAAATTTTATTTATTAACTACGGCAGAAAGCAAATATCGATAGAATTTAAGGTTCAATTATTGAATTTTGCCTCGTTTGCGACAAAACCAAAGAAGAGATTCAACCTTGATTTCTACCGATATCTTTTACTTACAGAAGATTTTAAATAGCTTTTATTTTACAAGTTCTATTTTCAGTTTTTGATTATTAACATGAATATAGTAATCACCTTCTTCGAGTATTCTTTTTCCATCAGCATCAGTAAAGCTAAGATCTCTCATTGGATCAATCTCAAAGCTAAAGACAGTCTTCTCACCTACACTAATCTCTTTCTTTTCAAAAAACTTCAACTCTTTCATCGGGCGCGAAATAGAACAAGCCGGATCAGAAATATACCATAACACGGTTTCTTTTCCTTTTACTTTACCGGTATTAGTCACCGTTACCTCAACCGTAAGTTTCTGGCTTTTGCTTATTTTGGTTGCTGAAAGTTTTGCCGCATCATAAGAAAAAGTGGTATAGCTTAATCCATGTCCAAACCAGTACAACGGTTCGGTTGTAATATCCTGATATCTTCCGGAAGTTGGACGGGAGCTTTGACGCATATCATAATAGGTAGGTATTTGGCCAGTAGTAAGCGGAAAAGTAATGGATAGTTTTCCTGAAGGATTGACACGTCCTGATAGAATACCTGCCATTGGGCTTCCTCCGGCTACTCCCGGCTGCCATATTTCGAGAATAGCATTTACCATAGGCTCTATCCGAACCAACTCTAGTGGGCGACCATTTGATAGTACCAGTATAATTGGCTTACCGGTTTTCTTCAGGCTTGCCACCAACTTCTCCTGAATAGATGGCAATGCAATGGTTGAACGTGAAGCATTTTCTCCGCTCCATGTCTTCTGTTCGCCAAGACAAACCAATATTACATCCGACTGATTCGCAACCGAAACCGCTTCATCTAATTCTGTTTCGTCTGT
>JACAUB010000001.1:3269688-3288027 GCA_013390605.1 Bacteroidota bacterium
CCGCTTCATCTAATTCTGTTTCGTCTGTGCCATCAAAGGCACAACCTTTAGCATAACTTAACTGGACTTTAGTACCGAACTCTTTCTCTAATCCTTCATAGATAGATTCAACATCTTTTTCCCTTCCATTGTAAGACCAAGAACCCAGAAGATTGCTTTTATCTTTAGCCATCGGTCCTATCACTGCAATTTTTTTGACTTCTGAGGAAAGTGGCAATATACCGTTTTTATTCTTGAGCAATACCATCGATTCTTCGGCAAGTTTTGAAGCTAACGTTCTACTTTCAGGCTGAAGATATCGGTCTTTTTCATCAACTACTGTAGTATATGGTTCATCAAATAAACCTAAACGAAACTTGACACGAAGAATTCGTGCTACGGCATCGTCAATTCTACTCATTGGAATTTTATTCTCTTTGATCAATTGTTGAAAATTTTCAAGATAAACTTTATCCATCATATCCATTTCAACACCAGCCATGAAAGCCTTTAGCCCAGCCTCTTTACGATCCTTAGCGACACCTTGTGCAATCAACTGTTCTACTGAATTCCAGTCTGACACTACAAATCCATCATGCCCCCAACGTTTTTTCAAAATCTCTGTCAATGTATAGTGATTCGCTGAAGCCGGTACACCACTGATATCGTTAAACGCACTCATTAGTGTTGCTGCCCCTGCTTTTACACAAGCCTGATAAGGAACAAGATAAGTTTCCCAAAGTGATTGTGGAGAGACATCGCTGAAGTGGTAATCACGTCCACCTTCCGACATACCATAACCCACATAATGTTTCAAGCAAGCTGCAATAGAATATGGATTAGAGAGATCTTTGCCCTGATAACCTTTAACGGTAGCCACTCCAAACATAGCATTGGTATAAGGGTCTTCGCCATAGCCTTCAGACACCCTACCCCATCGTGGATCACGGGCCACATCAATCATTGGAGAGAATGTCCAGTCGATACCTGAAAGACAAGCCTCTTTTGCGGCCACGCTACTTACCTGCGTCACCAAATCAGTATTCCAGGAACAAGCCTGAGCCAGAGAGATGGGATATACAGTCCGGAAGCCATGAATAACGTCGAAACCAAACAGAATAGGAATCCCAAGTCTTGATTCTTCCATTGCTTTCTTCTGAATCTGATTACGCAATACAGGATCCGCACTAAAAAAGATCAATGAACCAATGCCGGATGGAATCTCTTTTATTTCAGCCCCAATGTTATTTACATTGGTATTTCTACCCGCATTATATTGATTTAGTTGTAGAATTTTCTCTTCTAATGTCATTTTACTAACCAAATCTTTAATTCGGTTTTCGATAGGAGCCTTTTTATCTTTATAGACCGATTGAGCAAAAGATAATTGAACAAAGACTGTTAGCAGTAACAAGTAAAGAATTCGCATGATCTGAAATTGTTTTATTAATACGCTATTTAAAAAAGGGATCACTAGCCTGCGTCAATACCTATATTTCAAATCATTATAACATTAATGATTTATAATTTCTTTTGAAACAGAATATGCAATCGTTTTCGCAAATCTATAAAAATAATTCTTATAATAATCCTTTTGAAATCGTATTCTTCCAATAATTCTGAGATACAAACAGCATCGGCTGGTGTAGATTGCAAATCTACGCCAGCCGATAATAGCTCTTAAGATTTCATATAAAGCTAATTCCCTATTTGGCCATTACAATTAATGCTAAACCAATTAAATAGGCTAACAGCATCAATCCTAATATAGTATTCGTGCCTTTGGGCGATTGCTTAAATTCTTTCCATATCAATATACCCCACAGTGCTGCTATCAATGTGGCTCCTTGTCCTAAACCATATGAGATGGCGGGACCGGCTTTGCCGGCGGCAACAAGATTCAAAGAATTACCTAACCCCCAAATTAATCCGCCTAATACACCAACCAAATGGGTTGGTAGATTTCCTTTAAAGTAATCACCATAACTAACCGGTTTTCCTGAAAAAGGCTTACGCATTAGAATAGTATTGAATAAAAAGTTACTGATAAAAATACCGATAGAAAAGATAAAGACAGCTGTATAGGGTGTCATCTTGCCAATAGCCGGATGCTCAAAATTCTCAAGATCCATAGATCCGGCAATGAAGCGATAGAAAAACGACATCAACACTCCAGCTACAATACTCAATACAATACCCTTAGAGGATACTTTGTTTGTTGCCTGATTAGTTTTTTTATATGCAATTGCATTAAGCAAAATGGCTACAATGACCAGACCAACCCCTGCAAACAAGAACAGCGGATTGCCTTGTTGTACAGCAAAATAATTTAACAATACACCTAATACCAAGGCTATACCAATTCCCACAGGAAATGCAACGGCCATACCGGCAATAGCAATAGCTGCTGAAAAAAGGATATTAGCAGCATTGAATATTACGCCACCCAGAAGGGCACTCATTACATTATTGATATCGGCCTGCTTTATATCAAGCAGAAAATTTCGTCCTTCTTGTCCTATACTACCCAATGTAAAAGCAGAGATTGTTGAGAACAGAAGTATCCCGATAACATAATCCCAATAGAACAGTTCAAAACGCCAGGTCTTTGCTGCCAGTTTTTGTGTATTGGCCCACGATCCCCAACAGATCATAGTAATAATACAAAAGATAATTGCTGATGAATAAGATTGAATGATAAACATGATGTATGGGTTTTAGTTAAATGTGATTATTTCGTTTAGATAAGGAGCTGATGTTTGTGCACCCAATTTGGTCACAGAGATAGCTGCAGCTTTTGACGCAAACTCAACGGCATCCTTCCATGATCGACCCTCTGCCAGAGCGACTACTAAAGCTCCATTAAACACATCACCAGCTGCAGTTGTATCAACAGCCTTGACTTTATAAGCTGGAATAAAACCTTCAAAGTCGCTACAAGCAACGTAAGCACCTTTACTCCCCAAGGTTATAATAACATTTTGTACACCTTTAGTCTTGAATATATTGACTGCTTCTTTAGCTGTTTTTCCATCTTTTACATGAATACCGGTCAACATTGCTGTTTCTGATTCATTAGGTGTAATTAAAAACAAACCATCTAAAATGATCGCAGGAATAGATGCCGCAGGAGCGGGATTTAATATCAACTTTTTGCCTTCTGCTTTTACTTTCATTGCCAGGTATTCGATAGCCGGAATGGGCGTTTCTAATTGTGTGATAATGTAACCTGCTTCGTTAAAAGCGGATCCGGCATTTTCGATATCTTCTTTTGACAGTATGGCATTAGCACCCGAAGCAACAACTATAGTGTTTTCACCCTCAGCATTTAACGTGATCAGTGCAACGCCCGTTGGCGCTATATGATCGACAGCCACAGCGCTAACATCTATACCCTCTTGTTGATAATGTTGTATTGCACTGTTTCCAAAGGCATCATTACCTACTCTACAAATGAATACGATCTCACCACCTAATCGTGCTGAAGCAACAGCCTGATTTGCGCCTTTTCCTCCTTGGAAAATATAAAAATCGCCTCCTAAAATTGTTTCGCCCGGCTGTGGAAAATGGTGTGCCTTCACAACCATATCTGTATTCGAGCTTCCAACTACAACTATTTTCTGTTTCATCATTTATCTACTTTACTTTTTAAACCATGTTTCAATTTTACCACCCGTTTGACTGGCATCAGCAAACGGTACCAACATAATAGATGTTGCCTTTCCATCAATAGAAACAGGTAGCTGATAACATTGCGTCCCTATCCAGCCGTTTGGAAGTTTGTTTTTAACATCTGTAAGTTTAATATTTATTGGAGAGACAACAATCTTTTGTAGTTCAACCGAATGTAAGCTCTGATCGAATGTTAATATCTGTGGTCCTCTTTGCAGCGCAACTGCATTTGGATAACTAATACCACCATCTAACACTTTTATGGGCAATGACATCTTGATCGTTATCTTATCATGTACATTCCAGACCCGATGAACCAACACGATATCACTATTGACCGTTTCTTGTTTTACATTATTGACAAATAGCTTAAAATTTCCAACCCAATAGGGCTTACGGAACGCGATTGAAAATTTACTTTTAACGGTGGGATTAACTTCTATCTCGATAGCACTATCTTTTAAAAAATCAGTGGTTGTGATAAAAGAGACCAATGTCTTGTCTTTATTGCTAATTCGTGTAGTATAAATGCCCGGTTGATAAAAGAGAAAAGATGGGTTGCCATCTATTGTACCATTTACAAATTGAGGGATCATTGAAATTCCCCGTGGCACACTTGATAAACAACAAGTGATATTACAGCCATATGATTTTACGCCCATTAAAGGGGTAAAATAGCTTACACAACCCGTTTGAGGATTCTCAGCTGCAGTGAGTTGATTATAGACGGTCCGTTCCAATTCATCCAGATAAGCTGTAGTTCCATACAGACTAAACAGTTGATAATTCAGTTGAATCCATGTAGTTGACACGCACCCCTCACCCACGTTATCTTTTTCTCCTGCAGGTAATAGGTGATCGCCTTTAAAATGCTCAAAAGAACTCGTAGCACCAGAAATATATAATCGCTTAGCTACAATATCCGTCCATGCATTAAGCACTGGCTGCAGAAGTTGTTGATCACCGGTGATTTTATACAATTTAATCATTCCGACCAGGTTTGAAAGCATTTCATAAGCTTTTGCATTGGCAGTTTTATCGACCTGACCGATTGTATTTAGTGATGAGATGATTTTAGATCCGTTGGGTTGTTCATAGCTTTTAATGATATAGTTACAGAAATCAAGATATTTTGCATTTCCGGTAAACCGGTATAAATCGGTCATAGGATCTAAAATACTTGTCGCAGCCATGCCGATATGTTCGCCTGCTTTGATGATATCTAACTGCCCATTGTTTGTACCGAAAGTCTGGCAAAGTAAATTACCCACCTTTTCTGCAGCGACGAGTGCTGGTTTATAACCTGAGACAGAATAGTAACTGAGTAATCCAACTAAATTATATTTATGGTTCCATACGTCCCAACTGACCCAATGTCTCTCTTTTGTGTAGGTACCCAAATAACCATCGTTCAATTGGGTGGCTATTAACTGTTGGGCCATACGGTCCATCTGGATTTTCAGTTTAGCATCAGCCTTATTTGCATAAGTATTGCTGGCCGCATCTAAAAACTTGCCTACATGCTCGCCTATCCAGTCTTGAACACCCGGCCGATTAATATATCCGGCTAATAATCCCTTTTCATCTACATTATATAACCGTTGTTCTTTATTAGCAGCAATCCGAGTACCTAACCAACCTTTTATGATTTGCTCATTGAAAGCTGCCGGCTGAAAATGTTCTGATATTTTATTGACTACAATGGGCTTAACACTTTGATATTTTACATTTTCGCAGCCAAAAATAGCATTGAAACCAGGATAAATATAAGAGAATTGAGGTAACTCAAGAGTATATATCACCTTTAAAAATGGTGACACAGAGTTGTAATTGAAATCTATTTGATTATCTGTAGGCAAAAGTGTTACTTCTTTCTTAGAAGTATATAATTCTACATTGTGGATATCATAAAAAGAAGCCTTGACAATTGCTTGTAATGGTTTAGGTGATTTATTTTCGAGATGCAATGCATAGTTTGTGCTTTTATTTAGGGGATCCATCTTACTGTCTAAGTGACTATCTAACTTATGTTCCACTAATAGCTCTGGGGTTGACGCATCAATATAAGGAATCCCTATCAGGCTTCCCAGCCCAAGCCATTGTACAACTTTGATGACTATTGTGTTCTCTTTATCCCATAATATATCGCTTGCTTTAAATAGATAAGCTCTGCCCAAATTGGTATCACTTGTCTTTCCGATGAGTTTACCATTAAAAAAGGTCAAATCTTCACCATCCACATTGGGTAAATAAACAACAAGAAGTCCTGTTTTTTCAGCCACACTTTTCAAGGATGATGGAATAACAATTGCTTTCCGATACCAACGGGTATTGTTTTTGCCTTCGGGAACTTTGTCTCCCAGATATAAATTCTTTGCATCAACACTTGTCCAACCCGCATCATTATATGTTGCCTCTGCATATTCAATGCTATCGTTAAGTGTATATTTCCATTTTCCATCTAATGGAAGCTTTTGAGCTGTCAACATGGTTGCAATAATGCAAAAACATGTAATTAAACTAACTTTTTTCACCATGTTTATTATCATATTAAATTAAAAAATCACGACCATATTCAATTAATTAAAAATAAGACAATTACAAGAGTAAAAAAATCAAAAATCCATGTAATTAAATCTGTACAACTCATTTAAAATTCGCTTTATAATTTAGCACAAACGTTTGTGCTAAATTATAAAAAATATATTCGCTTATGAATTATGTTGAAAAAAAAACTTTTTATGATCATTGCTCGAATTAGCATCTTATAATTATAAACCGAGTTAGTACAAATTTGAAATCTGTCCTCATCGAATGTGAACCAACAATCCGTACCAACATCCAATCTGCAATAATATTTAGGAATCTGAGATATCCGTCCTCAAAAGTAAAGATTAGATATTAGTTATTAGTTATAACTTGAATTGCGAATTACTAACATCTATTACAAAGAGATTTCATCCCCTGACCGAGATGGTAGTTGCATTTTTACAGAATCCCGAAAAATAATAGTGGGCTTAATAAATAAATTTGCTAGTACTGATTGTTTCTGATCAAGTCCATCAATCAACTTTTCAATAGCCAGTTTACTAATTTCTTCAACCGGTTGAGCTACACAGGTGATGGAAGGATTTAAATATTCAAGAAAAGGCTGGTTATCAAAGGATACTACGGAAATATCGTCAGGGATAGTGAGTCTGCTTTCATTTATAGCCTTTAGAACACCTAAAAGAGTCATCGTACTCAACGCAAAAATGGCAGTGGGTCTTTCTTCTTTTTGCCTACTCAGCAATAGTTTCGTCTCTATATATCCATTTTCAATGCTAAAATCTTTTCCGGTAATGGAATAATCACATCTTATCTTATTTGCAATAAATGCATCTATAAAGCCTTTTACGCGTCGGTTATTAGGGACTGTGTCTGGAGCCCCCTGTACACATGCAATTTTACGATGCCCATTACTGATTAAATATCGTGTAATATCATAAGCTCCCTCATAATTATCGGTTGTGATAAAAGGAATAGTACTATTCTCTAAGTAACGATCCAGAAACAGAATTGGAATACCTCGCTTAGAAACAGCTTCGATATGTTTTTTCTCTTTACCACAAGGAATCATGATCAGGGCATCAACATTCCGACTGATCAACAAAGAGAGTAACTCTTTTTCAATTTTATAATTATCATTTGATGCAGTAAGAATTACGGAATATCCTCTATTAGCCGACTCGGCAGTTATTATTTTAGCCATATTCGCAAAAAAAGGATTTCCAATATCGGGGACCATCAAACCGATGGTATTTGTCCTTTTTAATCGAAGGCTCTGAGCAATCTGGTTAGGGGTATAGTTTAACTCTTTTGCCACTTCAAGTACTCGCTGTGTAGTTGCTTCGCTAATCCTGAATTGCTTACTATAACCATTCAAAACACGCGAAACTGTTGTAATCGACAGTGCTGTTATATCTGCTATATGTCTAATATTTATTACTTTATCCATAATCAAAGCCTACCAACAAATATAAAAAAAGCACTTCATCCGTAAATAACTTATTTTTATTGATCGGATGAAACCTGCATGGTAAAATCTCATTAGTGCCTTTATCTGCAGAACATGCTTATCTCATCGTGAAACTCATTTCACTGAATAAAACAACCATAACCCTTAAATAAAGATTAATTGATAAAACACTAAGTTTATCGCAAAATTAGTGATTAAACCTGAATTTCAATTTTTTCTATTGGAAAGCGTAAAAATTTAAGCGAAAAAGCACGTCGATATCCTCTATGCACTATTTGCACAGTGAGTTTAGTTAAACGAAAAACAGATCAATAATTGCTTACACTCTATCTTTCAACTGCACATAAGGCTGTTGTGGAAAGACATTCTTATAGGCTGGACGGATAATTCGACGTGCACCAAATGTTAGCTCTTCTAAACGATGCGAACACCAGCCTGCAATACGCGACATAGCAAACAGTGGGGTATAAACCGGTTCTTTAATACCAATACAATTATATACGAAACCTGAATAAAAATCGACATTAGCACAAACACGCTTTGCGACCTTATCCCCTTTGAAATCATAAAATATCTGAGGTGCCAGGTTCTCAATCATTTCGTAGAGTTCAAATTCTTCCAACCTGTCTTTTTCTTTAGCTAATTCGCGAGCCTGCTTCTTCAATAAAATAGCACGTGGATCTGAAATAGTGTAAACGGCATGCCCAATACCATAGATTTTACCCGAACCATCATACGCCTTTTTATTGAGCATCTTTAATAGATAATCCGTAACTTCTTGTTTACTATCCCAATGTTGTACGTTTTCCTTGATATTGTCCATCATGCACAATACCTCATGATTTGCACCTCCATGGAGTGGACCTTTGAGAGAAGCAATAGCCGATGCTACTGCGGAATAGGTATC
Source organism: Bacteroidota bacterium (assembly GCA_013390605.1). Lineage (GTDB taxonomy): Bacteria > Bacteroidota > Bacteroidia > Bacteroidales > Cfx3-03 > Cfx3-03. The sequence continues at coordinate 3,278,265 of JACAUB010000001.1, forward strand.
TGTTCCGGTTGAACTGGTTACCCGTATTGTAAATGTTGAGTTATTTCCACCACCATGATCGGCATGTAAAATCAATGCAAGATCGAGAATATCAGCTTCGAGCTGTGTATATTTACCCTCACCTTTCATCATTAGCAGAAAGTTTTCAGCGGTACTCAAAGCTGGATTAGGGTGGCGGATAGACAATGTTTTATGCTGATAAAAGTGCCGCATCGAATGATACGAATAAGCAATGATTGTTGGAAATTTTGCAATCAGATTTAATGATTGGTTTACAAGATTTTCAGGCGAAGTGTCTTCAGCATTCTTATCCAACGTATACAAACCTAAAACCGATCGGGTTAACATGTTCATAATATTCTGGCCTTTATTTGCCAGAATCATACTATTTGTGAAGTCATCCGGGAGTTCGCGCAACGAACCCATATATTCCATAAATTCCGAAAGTTCTGTTTGATTAGGAAGTTTGCCCGAAAGTAACAAATAAATAACCTCGTCAAAGCCATGACGCCGTTGATCAATAGCCCCCTTTACAAGAGATTCAACATCAATTCCACGATAGATTAACTTTCCGTCGATAGGGACTAAAACATCTCCTTCCTTTTGATAGCCAACTACATCTGCAATATTAGTAAGTCCAACGAGAACTCCCGTATGGTCAGCATTGCGTAGTCCGCGTTTCACACTATACTGTTCGAAGAGTTGAGGCTCTATTTTAGAGGCCGAAACACTTGACGCTGAGAGATGATTTACAATAGAAGGGATGCCTGACTTGTTCATTTTTTTTATTATTTATTGGTTCATTACAATATGATCACGTACTATTCGAAAATATTATTGCGATCTATTATTTTGTGTATTTATAATTGTAGTATTTATTGCTTTGTTTAAGAGATTTAAGAAGAATATTGCTTTTACTAATGAAAGCAAAGAGCAAAACGACAATTGTATATTTATACATTATTTTACATAATAATTTAAATACACCGAATAACAAGAAGTCCAAAATTACAAACAAACCTGCTTTAAAACAAATAATAGCAGACAAACTCTGCGATATTAATGATAATATAACACGGAAACCTCAATCTGTTAAGAGATTCAATATAAAAAAGACCAAAACACAACTAATATCCATTTTTTCGTACGGAATCACAAAAAGAATAAATATACAAAAAAGCGCTAAGATCTTTTAGGTCTTAGCGCTTTTATACAAAATACGATTTATCTAATGAAAAACCTGAAATCAGAATGGTTTTGGTTATAGTAATCGATCATACTTACTTCCAAAAGACAAATCACCGGCATCACCTAACCCTGGCACAATATAGGCCTGAGCTGTGAGCTCATCATCGATGGCACCAACCCAAATCGTAACATCATCTTGAGATAAATGACTTTTCAAGAACTCAACACCCTCCTGACTTGCCAATACGGAAACAATATGAGTATGTTTTGGCTTTCCCTTAGCCAGCAACGACTTATAGGCCAACAATATAGAAGCACCAGTTGCAAGCATTGGATCGCACAGAATTAATATACGATCTTCAATTTCAGGACTAGAAACGTATTCTAGCTCTATTTTAAAAGTACCATTTTTATTCGGCTTACGAAAAGCCGATACGAATGCGTTATCTGAATGGTCAAAAAAATTAAGTAATCCCTGATGCAAAGGCAGACCTGCACGTAAAATAGTCGCTAAAACAGGACAGATTGTTGGCAGCATTACTTGAGCAGACCCCAATGTAGTCACGACCTCTTTCTCCTGATATGGAAGCGTCTTACTAATTTCGTAGGCAAAAATTTCGCCCATACGTTCCATATTTCTACGAAAGCGCATCCTGTCTTTTTGGATTTCCACATCGCGCATCTCAGCCAGAAACACATTTAACACTGAGTTATGTGATCCAAGTATATTAACCATTCCCCTAAATTTGATGATTTGACTTAATTTTTCTTTGAAGGCAAATGTACTGATAATAAATAATCCCTACTAAGAATCGAAGCATCAATTATTTCGTTTTTATTTATTTTGAAAGATTCTGTTTTAGAAGATTATGAAATTATATTCTTTAGTTGATATGGTTAAAATTAATTAATCACCATAATCATTTCATCTCTTCAACTTTTTTTGGTTTAAAAGCCATATTCGAAGCATCCATCGAAAAGGTTGGGATGTGCGTTTATTTTCTAACGCTAATCGAAGCTGTTTCTTTAACCTTTTAGGGGAAATCTCATTCTCCATTGTGAATATAGGTAAACAGATTTCACCCAAGAGGTTTAAATGAGGGAGATGTTTTATGCGAACAGCTTATTTCCGGGTAACTATTATGCCTTAACTTTTTCACAAGACACCCTCTTTCTCGACTGATATAGATTCGTAATAAGTATTGCCTGATCATATTGCCGACAGAGTTTATTTTACATTCTCAATCAGAACATAAATCAGTCCTAAAATTAATCCAAAAAGCAGGGGTTCTATGGCTCTATTGTAGGGGTTCTGTATGGGTTCTGTACCCCTAGGGGTACAGAACCCATACAGAACGGGTATAGAACGGGTATAGAACGGGTACAGATCCCCCTAATTTTATGAGTGGATTAAAATATTCATACCCTCAGTGTAAAAGAGAAAAATTAATCGGGAAGTTTGGAGTATTTATTGTCAAATATGAGGTGATCATATAAAGCTCCATCATCTCACCCTATGGGAAGGAATCTGTTTACGAACGTCTGCATTTAAATAAGAGATGTCGCCAAAAAGGCTCAAAAGATGGCTTTGACTAAAGTTAAAAAACGGAATATCTTCCAATTTTTGTGATATCGAGGATAGGTCTCTGATATGGCACCAAAGCTTTGATAAAATCGAGCGACACCCTTGTGTTTGGAGCCCTCAAAATCGAAGACAAAGTCATCCTCTGCCCTGGCCTGAATAAACTGATCAATCAACCATGCACCGGCATTTGCCTCACGACCGACATCAGACATGGCGATTAAATTCAGAATTATTCGTTTATGTTTTACTGACTGAAGCAACACGATGCCGGCAACTAATACATCATCCGCATCTTTTACAATCCACACTTCAGCCATTCCTCTTGCACTACATGATTCAATTACACGGTATAACTTATTGTACCACTTTTCAGAAATAGCACCCGTTATCTTTCTATTAAATCGCTTAAATAGATTGACAACCTCTAGCGCATCACCATCCTTACTTAAAATGAAATTAGCTTCATTTATCTTCTTAAGCTTTCGTTTCAGATTGAGTGAATAAGCGCCATACAAATCGGTATATGGCTTATTAAGCGGCAAAACAAGATTGGGTAGCTGTTGAACAAATCGGGTTTCAGAAAATGAATTTAAACGGTTGAAGTGATAATCGACCAGTTGAATCGTATGGGGAATGTGATCAATAAACTGTTGGGTGATAACTGGCGAAATGGATTCAGTACCAAAAACGCCCAACTGTTGAATAAACAGGGGTTGTAATAGCGCAGGAAAGCCAAGCTTTGACTGGATGGGTAGGGGCATAATCAACAAATAATCGCCCAAGACAAGAGCTTGCCATTTTGGAGAAAGAATGTCTAAAAACCATGAATAGATACAGATGGAGCCATTGGGTGATCGATCGATACAGTTGTCCCATTTTTGTCGATCAATGGACTGATGGTCGATCAGCACAATGTCATTCGGAGAGGCCATACGTGATCATCTTTTCATATACATCAGGCCAACCCGCCCATCTCCCCTGCCCTCCCAATGATTCATTATGCCATAGACTGATAAAAGTTCCATCAACAGCCTTGACCTCATCGATTAAACGATAGATATAATTGAGTCCATCTTCGGGTGATAGTCGAAGATAATCGACCAGGGTTCCATCCATTACCACAAAAGGATGAATCATCAATGGTGTTTCAGCCTCCATCTCCAAATCGTAGAAAGGAAAAGGATCACATGTACCAGCTCTAAAGCCGGGTTGCGAAGCAAACCCCATGGAATAATCGTTATAGATATCCAAACTGAGTAACGTATGATAGGTATTTGGAATTTCAAGACGAAGAAAATGTTGTCGCGAACGTGTTATCTCTCTGTTTAGCACATCCGACAATCTATTAACCTCCTTCTTTAATAAGTCAGGGGTGTCGTTTGAAGCATACGAGGCATGAATACCTACATCGGCATAATCTGACAACAGCTTAATTAAATCGCGAAAAGATCTGTTTTGATAAGGTATATTCTTATCATAAGGGCCATAATCAGCCATCAGGATAAAGTATAGCGGTCGAAAATTATACTTCTTTTGTATGGCTAATTGATATTCAAATGAGTCGAATGGATCTTCTTCAAGTCTAAAAAGCACATTTAATCGCTTCTTAAACTCATCGCTGTTCATATTATATAAGCTATTTACCAGACCGGCTAAAATTCTTACCAACCCTTTGTTTCGAATGGAATAAGCCGAGTCGATATCAATGGTGGGGATCATAGAAAATCTCCGCTTCCGGATTTTCAGCATAGGAAAATGCTGTTGTAACAACACACCTATCTGCTTTACCCAACAATTTACAACTGGTTTCTGGAGTATCTCAAACCGATAAGCCAGACTCTCTGTAGCTGGAAATCGACCATGAACATCACTGATAAAAGGCAGATACTCCTCATAACGGCTCAACATATAAAAAGAGGCGGCAAAGGGATCGAATGGGAAAGTTGATTGCTGATGCGAAACAGGAAAGAAAGCTGTACATCCATCAAAAGAGACGGTTTCGAGATGCACTTTCTTTATCCCGGTAGCCAATAACAAAGAGGATTGTTGAATAAAAAGCTCATCACCGATGGGTAACTTACCGTATGACATTTTGGGTCCATCATATTCTATCCACTCATCCTTTTTAGAGGTCAACGTATAATTTACGCCCAACATCCGTTCAAATATATGTTTGAATATATAGGTGATTCTACTGGTAATATGGGGTGTAAAGACAAATAACATAGACCGAAAATCTTTTCTCTAAAGTACAAATAACTATGCTGCATTTGACAAAAAAAGAGTGTTTAGATCATTTTTTCGTATCTTTGAAAAAAGAACTTCGTTTTAATAACTAGCTGATGGATAATTTTATTGTATCTGCTCGCAAATATCGACCCGCTACATTTGAGTCGGTTGTTGGGCAGCGCTCTATTACAACTACACTGAAGAATGCAATCAGAACCAAGCAAATAGCACAGGCATTTCTCTTTTGCGGGCCGCGTGGAGTCGGAAAAACTACATGTGCCCGAATCCTTGCAAAAACTATCAATTGCGAAAATCTGACGGAAAGCTTTGAAGCCTGTAATGAATGTCCATCGTGCAAATCATTTAATGAATCGACCTCTTTTAATGTCCATGAATTAGATGCAGCTTCTAATAACTCGGTTGAAGATATCCGCAGTCTGGTTGAACAGGTAAGGATTCCGCCACAGTCGGCGCGCTACAAGGTATATATCATTGATGAGGTTCATATGCTCTCGAGCGCTGCTTTTAATGCATTTTTAAAGACACTCGAAGAGCCCCCTGCTTATGCTAAATTCATATTAGCAACCACTGAAAAACACAAGATACTTCCGACCATCTTATCGCGTTGCCAGATTTATGACTTCAGAAGAATAAATCTCGACGATATTGCGGACCACTTGGCTTATGTTGCCAATAGTGAGCATATATCATTTGAACCAGAGGCATTGCATGTCATTGCGCAGAAGGCTGATGGAGGATTACGCGATGCGCTCTCTATGTTCGATCAGTTGGTCAACTCAACCGGACATGAGCTGACCTATAAAAAGGTGATCGAAAACCTGAATGTACTCGATTTCGAATTCTACTTCAAGATAACTGATGCATTAGTTAAAGGTGATGTATCTACCGCTTTTCTGATTCTGAATGAGGTGCTAGAAAATGGATTCGACGGACAACATTTTTTAACCGGACTTTCATCACATCTCAGAAATATTCTGGTATGCAAAGACGCGGCTACGATCAAACTACTCGAAGTAAGCCAAACCTTACGAAATCGCTTTTTAGAACAGTGCGGCCTTTGTTCCATTATGTTCATCGCTCAAGCACTAGATATTGCCAATAAGTGCGATTTAAGTTATCGTACCAGCAGTAATAAGCGCCTTCACATTGAGATTGCCTTACTGCAGATGACGCGTTTAAACGGACAAGGTAATAACCAAACCCTACCTGGCCCTTCGCCACAACAACAACCAACAGGTGGCAATAATCCTGCACAGCCTCAGCAACCGACTACACAAAACCGTCCGGTAATACCACCACAATCACAACAGCCACAATCAACAATACCTTCATCATCTGCTTCAACTTCTAACATTAACATTCAACAACCTGCGCAATCATCCCCAGTAACAAACAATCCGCAAGCTAATAGGTCGGGAGCAATTCCACAAACTACTTCTATTAAAATAAACGGAGGAACATCAGCTACAACCGGATTAAAAAACGGTAATAATATGGTCATTCCAAGTTCAGGGATATCTATTAAACCAACTGCCTCGCAGGCAGCCCCCATGCCAAAAGAAGAACCAGAAACGGAGGAAGAGCCGGAAGGTGAATTTAACGAACCCATTATAGAATTTAATCAAACGAGCAAATCGTTTACTCAAACGGAACTGGAAAGGGCCTGGGAGAAACTACAGTTAAAGTTTGACACGCTATTTTCATTATCCATTCGTAAACCAAAACTCATAGAGGATTTTAAGATCATCTACCCTATCAGTAGTCAACTGGAAGAGAATGAGATTTTGCAAAATCGCTACGACATCGTGAACTTCCTAAAAAAGGAGCTCGACAACCATCAAATTGAATTGATAACAGAGTTAACACAGGAAGGACCAGTTGAACGTAAGGCATTTACGGATAAAGACAAATTTGAAAAAATGGCCGAAAAAAATCCACTGTTGTATAAGTTTCGTGAAAAGTTAGATCTTGAAATTCCTTATTAACCAACCGAAACGATCACTATTCCTTTGTTTTATCCACATTTATATAGTGTTTTAAAAAAACATAATAATGAACAATACAAATCAGAAGAGCTCATCAAATATCTATGCCATCGGAGAATCTTTACTTGATGTAATCTTTAAATTAGACGATACAGTCACAGCAAAACCAGGCGGATCTACTTTAAATACATGTATTTCGTTAGGCCGACTAGGACATAACGTTCACTTCTTAACAGAATATGGGAACGATAAGGCAGGTGATAAAATAGAGGCTTTTCTAAACGAAAATGGTGTAAACAGTAACTTCAGTGTACGTCATAAAGAAAGAAAGTCGACACTTGCTCTGGCATGGCTAAATGAATCGGGTAATGCCTCATATAGCTTTTATCAGGATCTTCCTACTGAAGCCCCTAGAGTCAAACTTCCGGCTTTCACTCAAAACGACATCTTGCTTTTTGGTTCTTTCTATGCAATCAATCCCAGGAACAATAACAATATATTAAATCTGCTGAAACAAGCAAAGGCAGATGGGGCATTGGTTTTATATGATCCAAATATCAGGCCTTCCAAATTTAAAGATACACAGGAAACGAGAAATCAGATTATGGAATTAATTGAGCAAGCAGATATAGTGAAAGCATCCGACGAGGACTTCGCCTATATCTTCCGCACTTCAAACCATACTGAAGTACTTGAAAAGCTGAAACAGATGAAAAAATTATTTTTTGTCACTAGTGGAAAAAATGGTGTCGATGTAGTTTTTAATGGAGAATTAAAACATTTGTCAATTCCGTGTCTGGAGCCAGTCAGCACAGTCGGAGCTGGTGATAACTTTAATGCAGGCATCATTCATGCTGTGCTTTCGCAATCAATAAGAAAACCTTTCACCACATCCGATATTCTGACAATGGCGCAACAGGGCATCGCGCTGGCCAGTGAAGTCTGTTTAAGAACTGAAAACTATATTGCACGCAGGTAAACCTGTTGGGTATAAACATCGCTTCGAGTAGTATCACGCTCATTTTACCATTTTTGTACCTTTGCCAAAAAAACAGAAAGCATGAAAAAGATATTTGCCCTGATCATACTTAAAATAATGGGTTGGAAAATTGTTGCTGATATGCCTGATGGCATTCGGAAAGGAGTACTTATTGTAGCCCCGCATACCAGCAACTGGGATTTTGTGATAGGACGACTCTTTTTTATGGTACTTGGAATAAAATCAAGATTTCTTATTAAAAAAGAATCTTTCGTCGGCCCATTCGGATTTATACTAAAAAAATTGGGCGGCATCCCTATAGACAGAAAAAACAGCAATAATGTTGTCAATGATGTCGCACACCTCTTTAGAGAAAATAAAGAATTGGTGGTAATCATTACACCTGAGGGTACGCGAAAGTTAACAAAGAACTGGAAAAAAGGATTTTATTACATAGCTGAACTGGCGAAAGTCCCCATAATCGTGTCATTTATCGATTATGGCAAGAAAGAGGGAGGTATTGCTTTTGTTTTTAAACCTACCGGCGATTACGAAAAAGACTTTCAACCGATCAAAGAGCTCTACCTGACCAAACAGGCTAAGCATCCTGAAATGTTCTGTTATAGCCCCATGTATCAGGAAAAAAAGTAATTTTGTCGATTGCTAATTTTTGAGGCTAACTGCTTGACAAAAAATTAGCGGGATTTATTTGATTTAAAATTAAAAATTTGGATGATTTAACTTATCATCATAATTTATCACATAATGAATACTACAAAAAAAGTTCAGAATTTTGCACTCATCGGTGCAGCAGGGTATATCGCCCCACGACACATGAAGGCGATTAAAGATACTGGAAATAATCTTGTTGCAGTTCTTGACAGAAACGATAGTGCAGGTATTATCGATAGTTATTTTCCTAACGCCGATTACTTTCTTGAACCTGAACGTTTTGATCGACATTTGGATAAGCTTCGTCGACTGGGACCAGATAAGAAAATTGATTATGTAAGTATCTGCTCACCTAATTATCTACACGATGCTCATATCAGGTTAGCTCTTCGCAATAATGCTCACGCTATCTGCGAAAAACCCCTTGTATTAAATCCATGGAATATTGATGCATTGAAGATCATTGAAAACGAAACGGGTAAAAATATCTATAATATTCTTCAATTAAGATTGCACCCTGCCATCGTTGATCTGAAAAAGCGGATTGATAATTCCCCAAAAGATAAGAAGTTCGATGTCGACCTTACTTATATTACGAGTCGTGGTAAATGGTATTTTAGTTCGTGGAAAGGTGAAGAACAAAAATCAGGAGGAATTGCTACCAATATTGGTGTTCATTTTTATGATATGCTTTCATGGATATTTGGCGATGTTCAATCCAATATTGTTCATCTTTATGAAAAAGATAAAGCAGCTGGTTTTCTTGAACTGGAAAAAGCACGTGTTCGCTGGTTTCTTAGTATCGACTATAACTCCATTCCTGAAGAAATAAAAGCTACTGGTAAACGTACCTACCGTTCTTTAACTATGAACGGAGAGAGTATCGAATTTAGCGATGGATTTACCGATCTCCATACTAGAGTCTATGAAGATATCTTGGCAGGAAACGGCTTCCGTATTGAAGAAACCCGTGCAAGTAATCAAATAGTATACGACATTCGTAAACAAAAAGCAGTAGGAGCAATAGGCGACTATCATCCTTTTATCAAAAAATAAAATTCTATAATGCTATTATGGCAACAGTAAGATCAAATGAATACCGTT
>JACAUB010000001.1:3288127-3303610 GCA_013390605.1 Bacteroidota bacterium
TTATCGTAATTTCTTATTCTCTTGTTTTATGTTTGGGAGTGCAAAAGTACGAATCTTTTTCATCCGTGCAAGCTTTTTGAAAGTTTTTTTTAAGTTTTTCTCTCGATCAACTATCAAAGTATTCAGCCCTCTTCAACCCCCTATCCTTCCTGACTTGCGTCATTCGTTTGGGGAGTGCAAAGGTAAGAACTTTTTTCTTACTTCCAAGTTAATTTTAATATTTTTTTTATCATAACTAACTCGCTTGATATCACTTCCTTAAAGAACTTATCCTCCTTCTTTTCCCTTCTCTTTCGATCCAGTCATTTGGGGAGTGCAAAGGTAGAAACTTTTTCTATACTTCCAAGGATTTTTATGAAAAAAATTACTCCTTTCTTTATCCTATTCTCCGTCAACATTTTAATGAACTAATCCCTACCCACTCAGTGTTTGTATAACCGTTCCGTTAGGGGGGGCAAAGGTACCACCTTTTTCACAAACACCAAGTATTTTTGGAAAATATATTCAAAATATTTCAACAAATTACTTGTTTAGTTATTATTCAATGCATTAGAAAACAAAATATTTTCATGAATAACGGATTGACTTCGACGAACTCAATATCATAAAAAATCATCCATTCACAACAGACACCGTAATGCAAGCAGCAAGGCCGGCCGTCTCGGTACGCAACCTACTTTTCCCCATACCCACTGCCTCATAACCTTTGCTCAATGCCTCCGCAATCTCGTCCATAGAAAAATCGCCTTCCGGACCAATTAAGATTAATACATCTTCACCGGGTATAATCGCATGTTTCAATTCCTTTTGGTGGTTTTCATCCACATAAGCAATGAATTGCTGCGAAGCTGTGCATGACGAAAGCAGTGTTTTAAAGCTCATTGGCTCATCCAACAGCGGCATATAAGCAGAGAGCGATTGCTTTGCAGCAGCAATCACAATCCGCTCAAGTCGTTCATAGCGCAAATGTACCCGTTCTGAATGATGGCATATCAATGGAGTAATCCTGTCGATACCCAATTCAGTAGCCTTTTCTAAAAACCACTCAAACCGAGCGATATTCTTAGTCGGAGCTACAGCCAAATGCAACCGATAATCGCGTGGTGCCTGAACAACCCTTCTTTCAACAATCTCCAACGTAGTGTGCTTCTGATGATCTCCGATAATCTTTCCCGTAAAAAAAGCACCAAGACCATTCATCAGAGTCAGGGTATCACCCATCTTCATGCGTAATACCTTAATACAGTGCATACTTTCCTCTTCATTCAACTGATAATGTGTCTGTTGATCCAGATCAGGGGCATAAAAAAGTTGCATATTTAATTTTATTTACTAATAGTTAATGTAGTCAAAACATTAATTCCGTATCGTCCGTCATTACTCACCCACCATTTTACACCTCTGTTGGCACAACGGATTGCATAGCGAGCATCATAATGTAGTCGCTGGTTTCCATCAGCGATCCATACACCCAGCATATATTTTCCCGGAATCAACTTTTTGGGTAACGGACCTTGATAATTTATCTCATGTATCAACGGTTTAAATTCAGGGTCTCCAAAAGCAAAAGGCTGCCAGTTCTCAGGAATGGCATCTACGGCTAACTCATACACCTTTCCTGTTGGATCAACCAAGACAAAAGCAACAGAACAAAGCTGTTTAATGTTCGCAAACCCCTTATTTATCAGCTCAAGTTTTAGTTTGATCGGAGAATTATTCGGTCGCTTTGCCGGTAACGTTAAACTCTGTAACTCGATACGATACCCAATATGATCGCGAATATATTCATAAGCCGAACGTTGTACAATATTTCCAGATGAGGCCATAAAATAGTCGTTGCCCACTGGTAATTTAAGCATTATCAGCTTCTCCGGTGTGAGGGGTAGATCTTTCCAATGACTTATTGAGTAGTTTGTATCCGCACCATCCTCCTTATTATTACGTGTAATGCTCAATGTTGAATAATGGTGCAGCCGTAGTCGAAGGGCCGTCTTCATCCCATCTACCAACGAACCCTCCTTGCTGATACTCCAACTTCCCCATGGTAATGCGCCATCCACTGAAATAGTAGCTGCTTCTCTGGCTATTTCTTCATAAGCCAAAGTCCCTTCACGGATGCCACCATCAAGTTTATTGGGTTTCGATAATATCATGTTATCATAATACCCTATTCTTTTATAATCCGGATCCTCAATAGAGATTAGGTTCTTGATCTCGGGCTGCCTTACCTGCAACATACAATTTACCGGAATGGTTGCCAGTAGTTTCTTTAAAATTGCCAATCGCAGCTCTTTATCCGTACCCAACATACCTTTTATATTAAGCCAATCGCCATCCACACCTATCATCCCAGCCTGAATCGCAATAATGACATCCTTATTCCGCTCCATAATATATTGCATTTGCCCCAGATGGGTTGAGATATCAGCAAATGAAGCCCCTTTTGAACTAATGTTTCCCGTCTCATATGCAAACCGGATCAGTGTTTTCATCCCTTTCAAACGTACTTCATCAAAAAATGATTGAAGGGTAATCAATGCTGAATCAGATAACATCACCCCTTCATAGCCCGAAAGATAGATACAAGCCTGAACAACACTGATACTATCAGCACTATATTTATTCAACTCTGAAGAGAAAATCGTCGAAACACCTTTTATATGATGATAGGGATCCGCTTTTGTCTTTAAATCCAATGCTACATCAATCCGTAGTCCGCGTCCCGGATTACGAAAAGGAACGAGCCCCATCTGATCATCTGGACGAATACCTTTAAATTTTATCGTAACATAATCCTGTTGTCCAAAGAGGATGACTGGCAGCAACAGTAATACGAATAGAAAATTACATTCTATCCTATTCTTATGATAATTTTCCATACTATTATTCCTTAAACAAAAAAGTGTATCCACTCATCGAAGCTACAAAGGTAACTATCAATCAGTGGATACACATCAGTAAATATCCAAAATCTGTTAATTCTATCTATTGTCCACCTTTTCTGGATTCAGATCATGATGCATCAACCTAAAATCAGCCACTTCCACAAAGCGGCTATCCGGTTTTCCATAGTTACACCATGGATCGATGCTGATACCACCACGTGGTGTAAACTTACCCCACACTTCAATATATTTTGGACTCATCAGCTTAATCAAATCCTTCATGATGATATTCACACAATCTTCATGAAAATCACCATGGTTTCTGAACGAGAAAAGATAGAGCTTTAAACTCTTACTTTCCACCATTCGTTCACCAGGGATATATGAAATATAAAGTGTTGCAAAGTCGGGCTGACCAGTAATTGGACAGAGACTGGTAAACTCGGGACAATTAAACTTCACCCAATAATCGTTATCAGGATGTTTATTCACAAACGACTCTAACAGGGTGGGATCATAGTCGAATGTATACTTCACCTGCTGATTCCCCAACAGCGAGAGTTCACCGCATTCTTTCTGTTTATCTGATTGTAACATTTTTATATTTCACTCAATTTAAATGGATTATACGATATTTCTGTATCGAAAGTATCGATACCCTCGTCACGTTTGATCCATTTCACCACCATAATGGTCAGTGGTAAAGCAATCATTTCGAAAGCGACCTTAATAAAAGCCTGTGTCAGAATCATCGTTAGCAATACATTTGATGGAAATAATCCTGCAAAAGCAATTGAGATAAATAACGTCGAATCCATACCCTCTCCGGCAATAGTAGAAAGAACAGCACGAAACGAAAAGTTCTTACCATTAGTAAGCACTTTCACTCGACTCATCACCCATGCATTCATGAACGACCCTACCAAATAAGCAACCAAACTGGCAACAGCAATACGCGGTGTGTTCGAAAGGATTGTAGAATAAGCGCTTTGATTTCCCCAGAAAGAAGCTGCTGGCATTGCGATACTCAATGAGTAGAAGAGAATCGCCATAATATTTACCGCAAATCCTGCCCATATGATTAGGCGGACTTTTTTGTAACCCCATACCTCCGCAATCACGTCATTGATGATATACGAAACGGGGAAAATCAATACACCTGCAGGAGCGGCCCAAGGACCTATCATTATGATTTTTACGGCAAGGATATTGGAAATTAAAAGGCAGGCAGCAAATAATATACCTGCAAACATGAAGTTAGTTGAAACAGTTGTTTTCATACATCTTGTTTTTTACGTGGTTACCAAGTACACGATCCCAACAGCGGGATTTCGATGCAGCAAAGGTACGAATTATTTCTTTCCAGCACCTATTTTTTCAAATGATGTAATCAAACCATGGATCAGCGAAGAGCTAAAGCCCTGATGTTCCATCTCATTTAAACCCGAGATGGTGATACCGCGCGGCGTCGTCACCTTGTCGATCTCCCGTTCTGGATGATGATTCGATTTCAGAATTAATTCACTGGCACCCTTCATCGTTTGTGCAGTAATAAACTGAGCCATCTCGGCACTAAATCCTATTTCTATGCCTCCCTGCATAGCTGCACGCATAAAGCGAAGTGCAAAGGCAATGCCACACGACCCCAAGACAGTAGCCGCAGCCATCAGCTCCTCATTTATCACAGCAGTACTTCCCAGCAAATCAAATAAATTCATAACCACATCTTTTTGTTCTTTCCACTTCGAATCGAAAGAAAGACAAGTCATAGACTCACAGAGAGCAATAGCAGTATTTGGCATGGCTCTGAAGAGCGGAATACGATCACCAATCACGGTTTGTAATTCAGCCAGACTCGTACCAGCCACCATAGAAATAACAATCATGCGACTGTTAAGCACCGGCTTAATCTCATTCAGGATATCAACCACTTGATACGGTTTTACCACTAACAACACAATATCGGCATCTTGCACAGCAGCCACATTATCAACTAATACATTCACACCTTTCTCTTTCAGTGCATTCAGCAAATAGACTTTACGTCGGGTAATAGTGATGTTTTCATTCTTCACCAACGCTGTTCTGATCAATCCCTCTGCAATAGCTGAACCTAAATTTCCTCCACCTATGATTGTAATTCGTCTGTTTTCCATGATAATAAATATATACTTTTAAACCTTATCAACATTTTAAAATTCGTTTACAAAGTTCAGAAAAAAATCAATACCACCTTTCCTAACAAACAGAACCGTAATTTTTCTAATTTTGCAGTTTCGAGAATTTATAGCAAATTTTGTAAAAGTACGACAATGGACATTGCGCCTAAGTATGATCCGACGCAGATCGAAGACAAATGGTATGCTGAATGGCTTCAGCAAAAATATTTTCATTCCGAACCCGATAACCGAGAGCCATTCGTTGTGGTTATTCCCCCTCCAAATGTCACGGGGGTGCTCCACATGGGGCACATGCTCAATAACACCATTCAGGATGTATTGGTCCGTCGTGCCCGCATGCAAGGCAAAAACGCACTTTGGGTTCCCGGAACCGACCACGCCTCCATCGCTACAGAAGCCAAGGTCGTTGGCAAGCTCCGTGAGCAAGGTATAAAAAAAACCGATCTATCACGCGAGGAGTTCATGATTCATGCATGGGACTGGACCCACAAACACGGCGGAATTATCCTTGAGCAACTCAAGAAACTTGGTGCCTCATGCGACTGGGACCGTACCCGTTTCACAATGGACCCAACCTATTACGAGTCAGTCATCGATACCTTTATAGACCTTCACAATAAAGGTCTCATCTATCGTGGCGTCCGCATGGTCAACTGGGATCCTAAAGCACTGACCGCACTCAGCGACGAAGAGGTGATCCACAAGGAAGTTCAATCCAAGCTATATTATATCCGTTATCAGGTAGAGAGCACCACCGACCAATGGGTTACCATTGCCACTACCCGCCCCGAGACCATCCTTGGTGATACCGCAGTATGTGTGCATCCCGAAGACGAACGGTTCAAACACCTCCATGGAAAACGTGTGTTAGTTCCACTACTCAACCGTTCTATCCCGGTAATTGTTGACGAATACGTAGATCGCGAATTCGGTACCGGCTGTCTCAAAATTACGCCTGCACACGATATCAATGACTACAATCTTGGCATCAAGCACCATCTGCAAACCATCGATATCTTCAACGATAACGGAACACTCAACGAAAAAGCCGAACTTTACGTTAATCAGGACCGTTTCGAAGTTCGCAAAGAGATTGCCAAAGAACTTAACAAGAAGGGATATATGGTAAAGGAGGAGAACTACACTAATAAGGTAGGTTTCTCCGAACGTACCGATGTAGTGATTGAACCCAAACTATCCATGCAATGGTTCCTCAAGATGGAAGATTTGGCAAGACCCGCCCTCGAAGTGGTCGAAAATGGAACCATTCATTTTCATCCCGAGAAGTTTGTTAACACCTATCGTCATTGGATGGAGAATGTAAAGGACTGGTGCATCTCGCGTCAGCTCTGGTGGGGTCACCGTATTCCCGTTTACTACACTCCTGACTATCATCAGATTGTAGCCCACTCTATCGAAGAGGCATTCCAAATTGCACAGGAGAAATACAGTGCGACCTATACCATAGATCAGATCACTCAGGACGAAGATGTACTTGACACATGGTTCTCCAGCTGGCTCTGGCCCATCTCTGTTTTCGACGGTTTACAGAATCCTGAAAACAATGACATCAAATACTACTATCCAACCAACGACCTCATCACTGCCCCTGAGATTCTATTCTTCTGGGTAGCTCGTATGATTATCGCCGGACTAGAATACCGCAACGAAGTGCCCTTTACCAACGTATACCTCACTGGTATCGTGCGCGATAAGCTCGGTCGCAAGATGAGCAAATCGCTAGGTAACTCTCCAGATCCTATTGAACTTATCGAAAAGTTTGGAGCAGATGGCGTACGTGTAGGTATGCTCCTCACCTCTCCTGCCGGCAATGATCTTCCATTTGATGACAGTCTTTGCGAACAGGGCAGAAACTTTAGTAATAAAATATGGAATGCCCTTCGGCTAGTGAAGGGATGGAGTGTCGATCAAGCCATTGCACAACCCAAATCGTCCAAAGTCTCGATTGAATGGTTCGATGCCAAACTCAATCAAGCACTTTCGGAGATCGAAGATCATTTCATTAAATATCGTCTTTCCGACGCCCTCATGCGCGCCTATAAATTGGTGTGGGACGACTTCTGCTCTTGGTACCTCGAGATGATCAAACCAGCGTATCAGCAACCCATCGACACGATAACCTACGCAGCCACCCTTGAGTACTTCGACAAACTGATGAAAATAATGCATCCTTTCATGCCATTCATCACCGAAGAAATCTGGCATCTGCTCACCGATGATAAGGAAGGTATCAGCATCATGAATGCAGAGATGCCAAAGTCCAGAACCATTGATGAGTCGTTATTAGAGCGTTTCGACAATGCAATGCAAGTCATCATCGCCCTTCGTGCCATCCGCAAGGATAAAAACATTCCGATTAAAGAGCATATCAGTCTCTTTATAAAGAAAAATAACGAAGAAGTAGCTGATACGATGTTCGATTGTGTTATCGCTAAGTTACTAAACATCAATCAGATTGAGTACACGACCGATAAGATTGAGGGAGCTGTATCTTTTGTGGTAAAGTCAACCGAATTCTATGTACCACTCAAGGGCGTTGTTGATATAGAAGCTGAGCTGGAGAAGCTCAATAATGAGCTCACTTATACTCAGGGATTTCTCACTTCCGTGTTAAAAAAACTCAGTAACGAGCGGTTTGTGAACAGTGCCCCAGTTAATGTAGTCGACACCGAGCGCAAGAAACAAGCCGATGCAGAAGCACGAATTGCTATATTGGAAGCACAAATTGCATCATTATCATAAAAGCAAAATAACAATAGAAAGAGTCAACAGAAATAATTTTTGTTGGCTCTTTTTTTTCATTTTATTTTTGTTCCACAAAAATAAATTCTCATGACACCTCATAATCTCTTATTTTTACCGTTTCATCAAACCCTTCTCTATTCTGTATGTTTAGTTAACAGTACATTTTCAAATTGAACAATTATGGCAGTTACGATTAACCGGAGAACCTTACTTTTCAAACCCGATCCTAAAAGAGTTATAGCCCGTTTTTTTAGCCTAGGTCCAGAACGTTCAAAGAAAGTTATTTCACGTATACTCTCTTTATCCGAAGATGATACACTACAAACCCTTAATCAAACGCTGCGCGACTTTTCAGAACGTCACCGCAATATTTCGCGTATCTTCACCCGTCATTTCCATTGCGTAGAATCTCTGATACACGAAGTCGGTACAGATCCTGAAACACTGACTCAAGAACGTCGTCTCCTCATTGGTGCCTATTTTACCCACGAATACAGCATCGAATCGGCTGCTTTTTTCAACCCTTCAATGGTAGAAGATCCTGATCAGGCCAATCTTGAAGAGGGACAAAAGCGCGTCATCGTTAGTTTCCGTGCTACAGGAGAAGGACATGTATCTTCCATTGCATTTAGAGGAGGCATCATCGATAAAAACAACCACCTCGAATTCAAGACACCTGGACGGCTGGTGGATGAAGCCGAGACCATCCAACGCCATGTCTATCACAAAGAAGATTTTATCAAGAAGCTCACGGAGATGGACGTGCATAAGCCAGAAGTCATCAAACTAGTAATGGACAAACTGGGAGACTCCTTTATCTATGGGGAACTACAAGGTGCCATAACTGCAGCCCGTCAGGAGATCGATCCTACTTTCACCAAAGATAAGGTCTTCGAAACAATCAATTGGCTTGCCAGTTCGCATTATGAAATCACTTTCTCTATGGATACCGCGATCTCTGACCGCGTAATATTCCCCATTGCTTCCACTGAAAGCAATGGCATTGAAGACGCTCGGTTTGTCCGATTTACTGATGACGATGGCACCATTAAATATTATGCTACCTACACCGCATATAACGGATATTCCATCCTTCCAAAACTGATTGTGACCAACGACTTTTACCGTTTCAAGATCATGCCCATAAACGGACAGTCTGCTCAAAACAAAGGCATGGCGCTCTTTCCCCGAAAAATAAATGGTAAGTTTGCTATGCTTTCTCGCCATGATGGAGAAAACAACTATATCATGTTTTCCGATAATGTCAATTATTGGGAAGACGTAGCAGTCAAAGTACAAGACCCACACTACCCATGGGAGTTCATCCAATTGGGCAACTCCGGGTCACCCATCGAAACCGATTACGGCTGGTTGGTTGTAACACACGGAGTAGGCACTATGCGACGTTATGTATTGGGTGCTATCCTGCTCGACCTTGATGATCCCCGCAAGGTCATCGGTCATTTGTCCGAACCCCTACTCATACCCAACGAACAGGAACGTGAAGGATACGTCCCTAATGTAGTATATTCCTGTGGTTCAATCATCAACAATGACGAGCTAATCATCCCTTATGCTATGTCTGATTATTGTTCCGGATTTGCCAGCGTTTCGCTCAAGGAGTTATTTGAGAAGATGTTACCAGGAAAGGGAGCCTATCTAAAGAACGGTAAAAAGAAGAAGCATATAAACAATATTTTATTGGTCGATGACGACAAGATTACTCAACGATTAGCTACACATATTCTCAAATCGGCCGGATACCATGTAGTGATAGCAAAAGACGGTCTTGATGCTCTTATGGAAATTAGCAAGCAACCTTTTGATTTGATAATCTCCGATGTAGAGATGCCAAATTTAACAGGATTTCAGTTACTTGAGTTTTTAAACGAACGCAATTACGAAATTCCTGTAGTATTCCTTACCACTCACACTAACCGCGAGTCTGAAATGCATGGGTTAAAGTTAGGTGCTGTTGAATATTTCAAGAAGCCCATTGATGGTGAGATGATGTTATTGAGGTTGAAGAAGTTATTTGCAGAGTAAGATTGGGACATAAATGCTTTTGGGTAAAATCATGGCACCTTTTAAAATGCACCCCGAAACCGATAAGTCTCTAATACCGTAAGGCATGCCAAGTTGTATGATATGTTGCTCTCAGCGCCCTGATTTCTATTGACTCCAAACTTTTCTAGCCCATCATTACAAGCTCCCGTTTCCTCATCAATGAGCGGAATGAAAAGATCATTATTTCCCATAAACCAAGTAAAAGCTGTCTGCATTCGTAAAAAATAATGCTCATCATTCGTCATCTTATAAGCATGACTAAACATCATGACCATCGCCATAGCATCAATTGGTTGCTGACCGTAGCTACTTCTCTCCTCCCCCTTATAAAACCAAGGATTATTTCCATTCAGTGATAACCGATCGTTTACAAAAGCATGCTGTTCCAGAAAACGTGTAGCCTCACCTGCAATACGCAGCGTATCCTTGCTTCTGGTAATCTCATATGACTTCCACAACGCTAACGGTAAGATAGCATTATCATACGACAATACCTTCTCAAACCAATGCCACTCCCCGTCACTCTCCTCTATATACCGTTGCTTAATCTTTTCTGTCAGTGTAATCAACATCTGCATCATCGGTCCATGATCAGGATAACGTTGTTGAACATGACATATTCCAATGATAGTATTAGCAATGCCCCTATTCGATAACAATCCTTCAAAATGAGGAAATGCCTTGAAATAAGCATCCTTCGCAAATTGAAAAGCACTATCGGTTATGGCATGTTGTATCAGAAAACCCAACGCCCACATCGTCCGACCAAAAGCATCTTCAGACATTTTAACATCTGTAAACTCACGTGCATAGCTCAACTCATTATGATAACTTCCATCCGACTTCTGCATCAATCGAATAAACCGGAGATAGGTATCAGCAAATTTAAGCGAATCATCATCTCCATTCAGCGTATAGTCTTTCAACATTAACAACAATGCCCGTGCATTATCGTCCAGACAATAGCCCTCTTTCAGATCTGCAATATGAAACACTGCATGTTCCAAAATCCCAGTCCGATCAGTTAAACTCTTAACATAATCAAGTGTATAATTCGGCAAAAAATAAGGGTCATAATCCACCGAAATTACACTTCTTTTTGAACGGAGGATCTTTCTACAAAGTACCAGATAATCGTGGCCAATCTCTTGCCAGTACATACTTTGACCAAAGAGAAAAGCTTTTTCCCTAATCGAAGCCATCTTCTTAGGGTGATCTAGCAAGTCATTCAGCACCTTAGCAAGTTCATCCGAATTACCAAAATCAAAGAAGCAACCTCTTCCATCAGCTAACATCTCATCAGCATGCCAGTATGGAGTAGATACCACGCAAGTCCCTGCTCCCACAGCATATGAGAGTGTGCCACTCGTAATTTGTGCTTCATTCAGATAGGGGGTGATGTAGATATCCACCTCCCTTAATATATCTCGCAACTTTTCTTCCGGCAAAAATTCATCTCTAAACTCTACCACTTTCTCTAGTTCATATTGTGCTACCAATTCCTTCAAATAATTACGATACTCTTCTCCACAACCGCGTATAATATTGGGGTGCGTCTTTCCTAATACCATATAGCGAATATTGGGATGATTTGTCACCACCGCGGGTAATGCATTGATGACCGTTTCGATACCTTTGCTACGACCAATCAGACCAAAAGTGCAGAGTAGAGTAGGTTTTTTTTTATCTGCCGCATCCGTTTTAGTGTTTGTCGAAATAACTGGAACCTTACTAAAGTCGGGAACTCCATGATGAATTGTTGCAATTTTTTCAACCGATATATCAAAGATAGTTGTCAGGTAACGGATTGCCAGACTATTCATTACCACCACCATGTCGGCTTGTTTTCCAATATCTTTTAATATTGCTCGCTCATGAAAAGTAGGATGTTGCAACACCGTATGAACAATTACCACCAGTGGACTATCTAGTTGATGGATCAGTTGCAGTATCAGAACGCCACTTTCGCCCCCGTAAATTCCATATTCATGTTGTAGCACACAGATATCCACGCCACTAATATTTAACATTTTGGCAGCCGCTATATAATCTTCCGGCTCATCCTGCTGAATAGAATAAATCACCCTATCGGGATAGTCATATTCTTTTCCGGGGTCGTTCATCGCCACCACAACGATCTCTGCTTTCATCTCCGTGGATGAGTTAGCAGCTAATAGCGACTCTACAAAGTTGTAAGTAAACGTAGCAATTCCACATTGACGGGGAAGGTAATTACCAATGACTGCTATTTTCATGGTCTAGTTATATTTATGTCCCTCAAATATACGAATTATAAAAAAGGTGGACCCTTAATTTCAAAATTATACAGTTTCTATCTTACTGTATTTTATAGTGTACACCATTCGATTTTTCTCTCAAAATCATTCGATCTCAACTTAACCACGTGTCGATAATGATGGTATAATTTACCACAATACCGTATCTAAACCGTATGTATACCGTATCTGAACCGTATTTAGTCCGTATTATAGAATACGGTATAAGTACGGTATAAACTCGAAAAAGATAGGGTATAAGCTCGGTTTAAAGAAAAACTATATCATAATAGCCCTGATTTTTGGATTGTTATAAAAGGAGGATGTATTAAGATTATCAGAAGAACAAAAAGTATGTCAAAATAGAATAATCGACATCACATTTCATTTCACAGCTTATTTTGTACTTTTGGCACAATCAAAATATCTTTTTATAAATAACTAATAGTCTATGAATAAATCACTTAAAACGAATACGTAAAATTAAAATTAGCAACCAATACCATCGCTAAAAACAACTCCGAAAAAGTAAAGAAAGAGTTTGATCCAAAAGATGCGGAGTGACAGAAAATAAGATTTTTAAAAAAAACCAAAAAAGTTTTGAATCAGTATTTGTTTTGAGTAGTTTTGTTACTCAATCGTATTATTTTACAACATAGCAAGATAACCAAAAGACTTAACTAATAGATGTTTATAAAGTTTATCGGTGACTTAAAGGGCGAAGCTTTGTCAAGACGAGACTAAGTTAAAGCCACTATCATTATAACATCTACATTATTTTGGTGCATAAAAGCAACAGTTTAATTATAGACCAGTGCTAAAATAGCCTAAAAACAATACTGGTGAATATTACCATCATATAACTGTAGTATAAAAATCGGCAAACCGCTATATTCTCTGTTAAGCGAACAAACCTGCCTCAGACAATATGAAATTTGTCAGAAGCGGGTATCTGTATTTTACACCACTAATATGACTTATTATCTATAAGTTCAGAAATATCATCATTCATATCAACCTTAACATTCTGTTGTGGAGGCTATTCCAACCACTTATCTGAATTAGTAATGTTCTTACTCTATTACAAAAAACATGTCCTATCCGAAAGTAACCAACAAAAGAATCCTGATAACAGGCGGAGCCGGTTTTATAGGCTCAA
Organism: Bacteroidota bacterium; assembly: GCA_013390605.1. Lineage (GTDB taxonomy): Bacteria > Bacteroidota > Bacteroidia > Bacteroidales > Cfx3-03 > Cfx3-03. The sequence goes on from JACAUB010000001.1 coordinate 3,301,461, forward strand.
ATCTCTGCAAATCCCTACTTCAAAACAATAATGAAGTAATATGTTTAGATAATTTTGCAACAGGTAAACCAGAAAACATCCAAGAATTCTTTACTAACCCACATTTCAAGTTAATAGTCGGTGATATCCGCAACTTGGATGATTGTAAAAAAGCAACTGAAGGCATTGATTATATTCTCCACGAAGCAGCCTTAGGCTCTGTACCTCGTTCTATCAACGACCCTATTACTACCAATCAGGTAAACATTGATGGCTTTCTCAATATGTTAATAGCTGCAAGAGATACAAAAGTAAAACGTTTTGTTTATGCTGCTAGTTCTTCAACCTATGGCGACTCAACTGAAATGCCAAAAGTAGAGGACCACATCGGAAAGCCACTCTCCCCTTATGCCATTACTAAGTATGTCAATGAATTGTATGCCAACAATTTTTTTGAGCTTTATGGATTAGAAGTTATTGGGTTACGCTATTTTAATGTTTTCGGTCCAAAACAAGCCCCCGATGGAGCTTATGCAGCAGTTATTCCACTTTTCACTAAATTATTGATGAATCATCAATCACCTATTATCAATGGCGACGGGTCAAACTCTCGCGACTTCACTTATATAGAAAACGTTGTCCAGATGAACCATCTAGCTCTTTTATCTGAACAAAAAGAAGTTATTGGACAAGCGTTTAATACAGCTGTAGGCGAAAGAAACGACCTTAATATGCTGGTGGAGTTTCTCAAACAATTTCTTAGTGAATATGATCCAGAGATTGCCAATATTAAGATTGAGCATGGTCCTAATCGAAGAGGAGATATTCCTCACTCTTTGGCTTCTATTAAAAAAGCACAGGAACTATTAGGATATAAGCCTTTGTATACTCTAGAACAAGGTTTAAAAGAAGCGGTAAAATGGTATTGGGTAAATTTAAAATAACATAAAACGTCACTTGGAAGTAACAGAGAAACGTCGAATAATTAATATCATAAAATTTGAATGTCGGGAAAAAAAATCTTTCGTTTTCTCTAAAAGATACTTTATTTTTAACAAGAAGAGATGAACCATTTATCATTGTATCTCATCATTTTATGAGATAATAAAGATATCATAAAACCCTCATTTACAATTCTAATTATAAATTTATGCCCAACCCTTCACCTAAATGGGTTTTAGAGATCTACCCCAAGGACAAGCTACTGCATATCAACTTTAAAGAGATCTGGCAATATCGAGATCTGCTCATGCTCTTAGTCCGACGAGATTTTGTTTCAGTCTACAAACAAACGATATTAGGCCCCTTGTGGTTTATCATCCAACCCATCTTAACCACCCTGATGTTTATGGTCATCTTTGGGGGAATAGCGAAAATAAGTACAGATGGAATGCCACAATCTCTCTTTTATATGGCAGGTATTGTTACATGGAACTATTTCTCTGCCTGTATCACAACCACATCCGATACTTTTATTACCAATGCAGGAATCTTTGGGAAAGTATATTTTCCCCGGATTATCATGCCCCTTTCCGTTGTGATTTCAAAACTCATCTCTTTTGGCGTACAGTTTGTGCTGTTTTTAGCCTTCTTTTTTTACTACTATTTTTCAGGTACAATCTTACACCCAAATGCAACCTTGCTCTTACTTCCAATCCTTATCATCACCTCCGCCGGATTGGGACTTGGACTGGGATTGATTATCACCTCTCTCACCACCAAGTACCGTGATTTTAGGTTTCTTATTCAATTTGCCATTCAACTGGCGATGTATGCCTCACCGGTAATCTATCCACTAAGTTCCATCCCGGAGAAATATAAACTATTCATACTGGCCAACCCCATGAGTGCCATTATAGAAACCTTCAAATACTCATTTCTGGGTTCGGGTGATTTCAACGGGTACTATTTAGCCTATAGTGTTAGCTTTATGTTGATAACGCTACTATTGGGTGTAATCATCTTCAATAAAGTAGAGAAGAGCTTTATGGACACGGTATAGATCAAGTTATCGCACAAAGTATTCAACTATGGATCCAATTATTAAAATAGAAAACCTTTCAAAGCAATATCGACTTGGCAATGTAGGTACCGGCACACTCAGTCATGACCTAAACCGATGGTGGGCCAGAGTACAAGGGAAGGAAGATCCGTTTCTTAAAATCGGAGAA
>JACAUB010000001.1:3303710-3409720 GCA_013390605.1 Bacteroidota bacterium
ACCAGAATTACTTAAAATATTAAGAGATAGTGGATTTAGATTAAATCTTCAAAACATCACTTCAAATTTAAAAAGACCTTTCGAAATGAATAATACCTATTTAGGAATGGATTCGCAGATTAACATATTTGGAAAAAAATGACCTTCTTAGATATTTATGCAAATTATCAATGAAATTCCAGAAATTACTTTGAATATTATTTTATCAAAACAGAACAGCACAAGATTATAATGAAAAATAAAAAAATTCTCTTTATATCACATGATGCTAGTCGTAGCGGTGCACCCATCCTTTTACTAAATCTTGCAGAAATATTAATTAAGAATCGTATAACTGTTGAATTTCTATTAAAAACTGGCGGTCCTCTTGAAAAAGATTTTAAGTTAAAGGGGCAAACATATATAGTAAAATCAGCTAATGGGCCAACTTTATTTCAAAGGATAATAAATAAACCTTCCTCAATCAGAAGATCAAAATATAAAATTGAAAATTTACCATGGCATACATACGATTACATTCTTTCAAATACGATAACAAATGGGGACATATTACCTCAAATAAGATTGAAATATAATGGACCCATTATAAGTTATATCCATGAATTAGAAATGTCAACCTATTATGCGACAGAACCTTATTTTCTGAACCAATTAATAAAAACTTCAAATTGGTTTTTGGTTCCCTCTAAAGTTGTTAAGAAACATTTAATTGAGAATTTAAGTATTGAGAATGAAAAAATCGATATTTTACAATATTATATTCCGGCCCAATCTTGCAAAGATTATCCTATTGAAAAAGGAAGTAAATCAGAATTTACTGTAGGATGTATAGGCACTGCGGAATGGAGGAAAGGAACAGATTTATTTATTCAAGTTGCTTTAATTATATTAAAAAAATCACCAAATGCGAATATCAGATTCGTTTGGAAGGGAGTCTTAAATACGGGGTCTGAACGTGAAAAATTACTATATGATATTAATAAAGCAGGACTTACTGGGGAAATAATATTACTGCCATCTTCGGAAAATGTCAAAGATTTTTACGAATCAATTGATGTTTTATTTTTGTCCTCACGTGAAGATCCTTATCCTTTAGCAGTTTTAGAAGCAGCTGATTATTCTGTGCCAACAATTTGTTTTAAAAATGCTGGTGGTGCGCAAGAATTCATTGAAGAAAGCGGTGGAGGACTGACTGTTAACTATTTAGACCTAAACGAAGCAGCAGAGAATATAATTAATTATTCTGTTGAAGAAAGAAGAAGATTTGAAACAGGGAAAAAAGCAAAAGCATTTCTTTGTTCTACACATCAAAATGAAAATTATATTATCGATCAGTTTGAAAATATAATATCTAAAGTTCTTAATCAAATTGATATATAAACGTACAAGAAATTATGATATCAATCGTTGTTTGCCATCGAAATCCAACATTTCTTAAACAATTTGAGCAAAGTGTCTCAAATACGATAGGTATTCCATATGAACTAGTTATCATTGATAACACAACTAATAGATACAACATCTTCCAAGCCTATAATCAGGGGATTAAACAAAGTAAATATGATTTAATATGCTTTGCGCATGAAGATATAATTTTTCACTCCAATAATTGGGGAGAAAAGGTAATTGCTCATTTCAAAAATCCAAAAATTGGGATTATTGGCGTAGTAGGTTCTCATTACTTACCCAAATTACCAGGTTCTCATTGGAGCACACAAATATCATCAGGAAATATAACTCATACGATTAATGGGAAAACTCAACCTTTATTTTCAAGATATCTCGATAATAAAGGATCTTCAGATCAAGCAGTAATATTAGATGGATTATGGTTATGTATTTCTAAAAGAGTCATAGAAAAAATTCGTTTTGATGATGTTACATTTTCCGGGTTTCATTGTTATGATTCAGATATATGTCTACAGATAAAAAAGTTAAACTATGAGGTTCACGTTATATTTGATTTAAATATTGAGCACTTTTCAGTAGGGAAAAGAGATGTTACTTGGCTGAATAATATTTTTTGCCTGTATAATAAGTGGGAAAAAGAGCTCCCAATTTGTACTATTAAGTTATCTAAATCAAAAAAAAGTTGGGCACATTTTTTGAATGCACAAGAGTTAATTGAACAAATACGATTAAATAAATTGGGTTTACTTTACATCATTAAAACTTGGGTTTATTATTTAAGTTGTAATCCTCCAATAACCAAAATGAATTGGATACTGACACTGAGGCTCTTTAACGAACGATTATATTTTATTTTAAGTAGACTAAAACAGAAGATCAAAATCACATGGCAAAATTAAATATTATTATTCTACCCATTTACAAATCCTTACCGAGTTGGAATGAGATGATTTCATTTAATCAATGTTTAAATGTCTTATTTAAGCATCCGATGTGTATAATTACGTACAAAGAACTAGACATTTCTTATTACACTAATCGCCTAAAAGAAGGAAAAATAGTTTATAAAATAGAATATTTTAATGAAACCTATTTTGAGAATATAGCCGGATACAATAAATTGATGCTATCTTCAAAATTCTACAAACGCTTTGAAGATTTCAAATATATTCTCATTTACCAACTCGATGCATGGGTATTTAGAGATGAATTAGATCATTGGTGCCAAAAAGAATTTGACTATATTGGAGCTCCATGGTTTGAAAACTATTCCTTAGAAGGCACGAAAATTCAAGAATTTGCAGGGAATGGTGGTTTCTCTTTACGTAAAGTTAAAAGCATAATTGAAATATTTAATTCACATAGATTATATAAATTGCCCAAAGAATTATTTTTACATGATTTTAAGAATCATACATTTCTTATATTTTGTTTACGAATACCACTAAATTTGGTTAAATCTCTAGGCTATAGAAATACTTTCAAATATTTCCATACAAATATTTATAGTTCAAACGAAGATATACTTTTAGCAAACATCATACCTAAATATTTTCCAGACTTCAAAGTAGCGCACCATTATGAAGCAGTCCCATTTGCATTTGAATGTCAGCCTGAAAAATTATATGAACTAAATAAAGGCAATTTGCCATTCGGGTGCCATGGATGGCATATATACAATTTTGAGTTTTGGAAACGCTTTATCATTAAGTAAGTTTAAAATTCTTCAATTAATTTATTTGGAACAAGATTACTTTGGATCATTCGATTAGTTGAATAATTTACATTTCCAGTCATATCTTATCTCTTTCAATCAATTCAATATGGTGCTCTCCATTATAACAGTAAACCTTAATAACGCTTCGGGATTACGAAACACCATAAAAAGTGTTATAAATCAAACATATACTAATTACGAATATATAATTATTGATGGTGGTAGTACAGATGGAAGTAGAGAAGTAATAAAAGAATATACAAATAGAATAACTTACTGGGTAAGCGAAACCGATAATGGAATATACAATGCAATGAATAAGGGGATCTTACAAGCAAATGGATAATATTTGCTTTTCTTGAATTCAGGAGACTGGTTATTCAATAATACAATTTTATCTCGGATATTTGAATTACCCAAATCCGCAGAAATTATTTATGGAAATTTAAACGTCATAATGAAAAATGGAGAATCAAAATTGCAAACGCCATTAATTGGTGAGATGTTAACATTAGCTAACTTTAACACGAACACTCGTTCAACAATTTCACATCCAGCTTCTTTTATCCATAAGACTTTATTTGAAAGAGGATTATATGATGAGTCCTATAAAATTATAGCTGATATTAATTTTTTTATCGATCGGATAATTATACAAAATTGTTCGGTTGAATACATACCTTATATTATTACAAATTTCAACTCAGATGGAGTAAGCAGTAATCCTTCTAACTGGGCTCAAACCATTGAAGAGCGCACTCGAATATTTAAAGAATTATTACCTCCAAGAATACTAAAAGATTATGAATTAATATTTCAGGTCAAAGATTCTTCTCTTTTGAAGTTTATTCCGTTTCTAGAGAAAACAACTGGTTTAAACAATCTAGCTACAAAAATATTGAGATCACTAATAAAACTATACAAAATAATTAAAGGCTTAGATTAAATATTTTATCTAGAGCCATATACCTTTGTTAAACGGACCATATTTATATGGAATCACAGCACAACAATAAAAGAATTCTTTGAGAAACATAAAACAGGCAGAATATCCCGTTCAGAAAGCGTATTTTCAGGTAAGTGGTGGATAATCAACAATTACAAATGCACAGCATTTCTAATTATAGGGGAGAGAAAAGGACTGTATTATTTACTTGCGCTGTTGAAATTACAGATTCTTATCCTATCTAATTCTTAACTCCTTTATCGAAAAGAAAGGACTCAAAAGACATATTATAATCCAAGTAGTTGGCAAAAAACTAATATGCTCGGCATATTTCACAAGCAACTACTTAACAATTGAATAATGAAGAAACTGCTACCATTTGATTAAAAGCATGGCTTCAAAGAATATCTAATAGCCATTAGTATATGATGCATTGAATATCTATATATTAAACATTAAAATTGAAATACTTGTAAAATAATATTGCGTTAACTTATAGTAATTATAATGAAAGCTGAAATAATCAACCTACCGAAAATTGAAGATCTGCGAGGTAATCTTTCATTTATAGAAGAGGAAAAACATATCCCCTTTAAAATTGAACGTACATATTGGATCTATGATGTACCTGGAGGACAAGTCAGAGGAGGACATGCCTTTAAGACACAACAAGAACTAATCATTGCTCTTTCAGGTAGTTTTGATGTGGTTGTAGATGATGGTGTAATAAAACAAACTTTCTCTCTCAACAGATCATATTACGGGCTTTATATTCCTGCTTGTTTATGGAGACAAATGCAAAATTTCTCTACTAATTCATTAGCACTTGTACTCAGCTCTACTCACTATGATTTAAGTGATTATATTTATGATTTTACTGATTATTTGAATCACAGACTGAATTATGAAAAGTAGCATTTATGATTGTGTAATTTTGCCTTTAAGTAAAATCCATAATAGAGCGGGTAATATTACAATTATTGAAAGCGAGACCAATATTCCCTTTTCTATTAAGCGAATCTATTATCTATATGATATTCCAGGTGGTGAAGCCAGAGGCGGCCATGCTCACAAAGAACTTTATCAATTAATAGTTGCTGCCAGTGGTTCTTTTGATGTATTACTTGATGATGGGCAAAATAAGAAAGTAGTAACATTAAATCGCCCTGATTATGGCTTAATGATCATCCCTGGAATTTGGCGCGAACTGATTGAATTTTCATCCGGTGCTATCTGTTTAGTTCTGGCCTCACATAAGTATGACAAGAATGATTATATTAGGGGATATAATGACTTTCTGACATTAAAATCAAAACAAAAGGCTATAAGAATAACTGATTCTGAGTTATAATTGATAGAGGTTATTCTGTAATAATGATAATAATGAAATATCTGATAAGATTAATTGAAGAGGAAGATGCTGATTTCATAATCACGTTAAGAAATAATCCCAAATTAAATCGACATTTAAATTTCACTTCTTCAAAAGTAGAGGACCAAATTAAATGGATTAAAGAATATAAACTAAAAGAGAAAAACAAAGAAGAGTTCTATTTTACAATATTGGAAAATGGTTTTAAAAAGGGGTTGTATCGCTTATATAAGATTAATAAAGTCTCTTTTACTATTGGAAGTTGGATATTTGATACTTGTGATAATAAAAATCTACCGATAATGGTGGATCTCATAATGGCAGATTTAGGGTTTTATGGACTTCATAAGAACATTTTACTTTTCGATATACGAAAAGACAATAAAAAGGTTATACACTATCATTCATTAAAATCACCTTTGCAATATTTCGAAGATCACTTAAACAATTATTACCTTATTAAATCTGATAATTGGGAGATATCAAAAAAGAATGTGGTTTCATTCTTTAATATCAATATGGCAGATTATGAAATTCTTAAAACAACATTTAAGTTTTAGGATTTTTATTAAAAAATCTAACATTTGAACTTACAGTATACTATTTGTTTAGTGAATTTTCAAAAACGTTAAGTAATAATTTTTTAATGATTAAATTTCTCGATCTAACAGCCATAAATACTTCTTTTGAACCTGATCTCAGCCAAGCTGTTCAAAGAGTGGTTAGTTCCGGTTGGTATTTACTTGGCGATGAAGTAAATAGCTTTGAAAAAGAATATGCAACTTATATTGGCACTAAACACTGCATTGGAGTTGCTAATGGGTTAGATGCTTTACGGCTTATTTTGAAAGCATACATCGAATTGGGAGTAATGCACAAGGGTGATGAAATTATAGTCCCTGCCAATACTTATATTGCATCTATCCTTGCAATCTCTGAAAATAAACTAAAACCAATTCTCATCGAACCGGATATTAATACTTACAATATAGATCCCTATCTGATTGAAAACAAGATCACCGAACGAACCAAAGGTATCATGATCGTTCATTTGTATGGACAGAATGCCATGCATCCTGAAATTCAACGATTAGTTGATAAATACGATCTTAAACTTATTGAAGATAATGCACAGGCTCAAGGATGTTTCTTCAGAGATAAAAGGACAGGATCGCTTGGTCATGCAGCTGGTCATAGTTTTTATCCCGGAAAAAACCTTGGAGCACTGGGTGATGCCGGTGCCGTAACAACTAACGATGACGAAATTGCTTCCATAATTCGCTCATTAGCGAATTATGGAAGTACAAAAAAATACATAAATGATTTTCAGGGATTAAACTCTCGCTTAGATGAAATTCAAGCTGCAGTATTGAGCATTAAACTCAAACGACTAGATATCGACAATCAAAAACGTCGTGAAATCGCACAATACTATTGTGATAATATCACCAACCCGGCTATTACGCTTCCAGTTATTAATCAGACATCAGTAATTACAGATACAATATCTCATGTCTGGCATCTTTTCGTCATTCGTCACCCTAATCGCTATTTGTTACAAAAATATTTATCGGATAATGAAATCCAAACATTAATTCATTATCCGATACCTCCACATAAACAAGGTGCATATAAAGAATGTAATAATCTATCGTTCCCGATAGCAGAACAAATACATGAAGAAGTATTGAGCTTACCGATAAGTCCGATAATAAATGATTTAGAAGTTGAAAAAATTGTTGAGATGATTAATTTTTTTAATATTGATTAAATTGAATTTGGATTATCAGAAATTTATATTATACATTCTATTCCTTCATTGAATGGTTCTTGCAAATCAATAATTTTAAAAAGATAATACTAATATAATAGATGCGATGTCATTTAAAATCAATTTTACCGATTTCTGGCCTGGTTTTGAAAAAGACAACTTCTTTTTGAAATTCCTGCAGAAACATTTTGATGTTGTTATCTCCGCTCAACCCGATTACTTGTTTTGCTCTGTCTACAGCTATAATCATCTAAAGTTCAAAGACTGCATAAAAATACTATATACTGGCGAAAATCTGGTTCCTGATTTTAACTTGTTTGACTACGCACTTGGATTTCATTTCATCGATTTCAGTGACCGCTATATGAGATTTCCTTTATATGTTTTGTATTCATCAAATTATAATAAAGCAGTCTTGGGAAATACATTCCGGAACTGTTCAAATAAAGAATTAATCGAGAGGAGTTTCTGCAATTTCGTATATTCTAATTCTTCTAATTCAGATCCTTTACGCGAAAAATTCTTTAGAGAATTGTCAAAATATAAAAAAATTGATTCAGGAGGAAAATACTTGAATAATATTGGTAGTTCAGTAACGGATAAGCTCGCTTTTATTAAGAACTACAAATTTACCATTGCCTTTGAGAATAGCTCTGTACCAGGTTATACAACCGAAAAACTTTTAGACCCGATGATAATGAATTCGATACCGATCTATTATGGGAATCCATTGGTTGACAGGGATTTTAATATTGAATCATTAATTTTAGTTAAAAATATTACAGATTTTGATCGTGCAATTGAGAAAATTATTAATCTTGATAAGGATAATGATGCTTATTTAGAAATGCTAAGGAAGCCTTGGACTAATAATGGAGTAACAATGGAGCATTGGGAAGAAAAATTATTAAATTTCTTCACTAACATTTTCAACCAAGCACTTCCTGTTGCTAAACGAAAAGCTATTTATGGTTTTAATAGATATCATACTGACATATTGCAATTACAAGTTGCATTATTAGAGCGGAAGAAAAAAATCAATCGATTTAAAGCGAAGATAAAGAGATTTATTGGCAAAGAATTATAAATAAAAGTTAAATTATTAATATCTAATTTGTGAATTCACAGCTAGTGTCCGTAATTATCGTTACGTACAATTCATCCCAATTTGTTATTGAAACGCTTGATAGTGTTGCAGCTCAAACATGGAATGAATTAGAACTAATCATAACCGATGATTACTCAATTGATAACACGATTGAGCTGTGTAAAGAATGGTTAAATCAGAATGGTAAAAGATTTGTACGAAGTGAAATCGTCACTATTAAACAAAACACTGGGATTTCTGCCAATTGCAATCGAGGCTTGAAAATTGCAAAAGGAAATTGGATTAAATACTGTGCTGGCGACGATGCTTTACTGCCTAATTGCATTAAAGATAACATGCAATATGTTGTAAACCATCCTGATATCAGAATCTTGTTTTCGTTCACCCGCATGTACAATAATTCATTTGAAGAAAAGAATTTTATCCGTTTGGTTCCATCACAATTTCCAAAGAATATTATTGCAGATAATATTACTGCTGAAAGCCAATATAAATTATTGTTAGTTTCAGATCGTATCACCTTCACGCCTTCATTTTTCATTAACAGACAAACACTATTACAAGTTAGCGGTTTTAATGAACGCATGAAGATGCAAGAAGATTACCCGATGTGGCTTAGTCTTACAAAAGCCGGTCATAAATTACATTTCATGAAAAAAGAAACTGTAAAATATCGGCGACATGAAAATGCAATTAACAATATGACAATAGACTATCTCATTAAACCCAACTATTTCAGAACAGAGGGTTTTCGCAAAGAATTTATTTATCCAAACTTACCTTGGGATATTCGAAGAAATGAGCAGGTTCGATGGCATGGTTCGCAAGTATTCAGATGTAATTGGCTAAACAGAAACAGAAAACTAAATAGAATGCTTCTAGCATTACTTACCTTGTGGATAAATCCATTTAAATACTACATCTATTTTAAAAAAAAGATTGTAAAAAATCTAAAGAACAAAGAATTCTACTCCTAATGAGAATGACAAAAGGCTTTATTCCTGTTATAATATAAATGATATATATCCCCTTACCATTAACAAGTGTTTCGTAAGGAAAGAAGCCAAAATTTATTCATTTTGTATTATCAATTTTATTGACACACTGCTACATTATAATTCAGATCTTTATTTACAAATTTAAAATTATTTTAGCTTATCATAGGTAATACTTCAAGATTTATTACTGATTACTCTTATCAAACTATTTTATTTTTCAAATTAAGTCAAGTGGTAAAATGGTTTTAGGTCTAACCATAGTAGGAATTATATATTACCGATATTGTTGCTGGATTTATTAAGTTTGGCAAAATAAATTGCATCCATACGTAAATTTATAATTGTCAATTCTTTTTTTTATTTGAACGTAACATTTCAAAATCAGATAAATTATAAACCTAGTTTATGAAGGCTATTGGAGAATATACTATTTCTATTATTGTTCCCATTCAGAACGAAGAAGATAATATTTCCAAATTAATCGAACGTCTCAAAAAGGTATTGGATAGAAAACAAGAATTTGAAATTATTTTTGTGGATGATGGTAGTATTGACAATACACTAGAAGTACTAAAACAATTTCATAAATCTGATAGTAGAATTAAATATCTGTCTTTTTCTAGGAATTTTGGACATCAGAACGCGTTGAGAGCAGGTATGGATTTCGCAGAAGGCGATTGTGTTATCTCATTAGATGGAGATTTGCAACATCCACCTGAATTGATTCCTGAAATGATAGAAAAATGGCAAGAGGGTTACGAAATCGTCTATACATTAAGAAGGGATGATGTAAAAATTAGTTTCATCAAACGCAAAACATCTCAATTATTTTATACACTTATGAATCGTCTTTCTGATATTGAAATAGAACAAGGGAGTGCTGATTTTAGACTCATAGATCGAAGTGTATTAAATGTTCTGAGCAGATTTCAAGAAAATCCTATCTTTTATAGAGGATTAATTCGGTGGCTAGGATTTCGTCAATATGCACTAGCATATATCCCTGAAAAAAGAACGTGGGGAGAAACAAAATACTCTTTCAAAAGAATGCTAAAGTTTGCGTTAACGGGAATTACTAGCTTCAGTATACAACCTTTACATATGTCTACGATTCTAGGTTCAATCATTGCTCTTGTATCATTCCTTTACGGCATTTATGCTATTTTTATGAAACTTTTCACGACCCAAACAATTCCTGGTTGGACGTCATTGTTAATCGTTGTATCTTTTATAGGAGGGATTCAACTACTCATGATTGGTATTTTAGGAGAATATTTAGGCAAGCTTTTCATTGAATCAAAGAGGAGACCTGCTTATATTATTAGGGAAAAAAGCATTAAATAAAAATAATCCGACATGAAAAAGCAACTCATTTTACCACTCCTATTTGTGATTTCATTGATGGGCTTTTTCGTGCTTAATTTTTTCACAGGCATAGCAATCGATGATTATGCTTATAAATACATTATTTCAAATAACCCTATTGAAGCTGGTCATAGAATACACACTTTTTCTGACCTTATTAAATCACAGTATAATCACTATTTTATTACAAATGGAAGACTGCTGGCGAATGGACTTGCTCAGGTTTTCTTAATAACGGAAAATAAGCAATGGTTCAACATTGCCAACACTTTGATGTTTGGAATGTTACAGGTTTTGATATTTCTCATTATCGGGATAAAGAGAAAAGAAATTACAATTACTATATATCTCTTATCCTTAACCCTGTTATGGTTCTTATTGCCTGGAGCTAACCACACGCTCCTATGGCTTGACGGAAGCTTGAATTATCTATGGGCGGTGGTTCTTGTGTTAACTTTTTTACTTCTGCATGAAAAAATAGTATTAAATAAAATTTCTGTTTCTGTTTATTGGTATCCAATTTTCTTCCTTATAGGATTTTTGGCCGCAGAAACACACGAAGTAATCTCTATTGGTGTTTCAGGCGCGCTATTTCTCTTTTATCTTTTCAACTGGGAAAAATTCAGGCAAGGGATTGCTACATTAGTTATTGGGTTTTTAATTGGCACAACATTTATAGTACTTGCCCCAGGAAATATTGTTCGAATTAATGCGGGTAGTGAAGGTGAAGCCACAATCTTATTAACAATAGCAAAAAGGATGTGGGGATTTGTATTATCCACACCTTCAATGATAAGTGTCATTATTTTACTTATTGTTATGGTAATTCTGTTTATGTATAATAGAGAGAGCTTAAAAGAACTAGTACAAAAAAATATTATATTATTACTTTCCATATTCATCTCTCTTGGATTTATACTTATTGTCGGAGCTTATCAACCAAGGGCTTTTTTCGGTGTATCTGTCTTCTCAATCGTTATATTACTGTCATTTATTTGGAGACATAAGTCATTTTTTGACAAAACGTGGGCTTTGATATTGATCTATCTAGTCACAATAGGTATGATTGTTGAGTTTAGTCTTGTTACCCAAACTTTAAAAGAAAATAAAACCATATTCGATAAAGATGAGATTACTTGGGTAAATTCGCCCAATAAGGTATTTGCATTTCGTGAAAAAAAATTAAATCGATTTGTCAGTAACGGCCTTGGTGGATATGATCAATATTTCTGGTCAAATATTGTTATGAGCTGGTATTATGGTAAAGAGTACATGATATTTTTACCTTCTGATTTATACAAGAATCTATTTCTTTCAAATAAACTGATTGATAAAAAGAATATTTTAAAACGAAAATCCTTTGATATTGATTCATCTCCTTCTAATCTTTACCGATCACCCATCAGTGACTTTTTAGTATTACCCTTAAATATAAAACTATCCACACTAATTGAAAGAGGAGCGTTTGTTTGTTATGAGCCTACTGACTCTATTTCTATAGTAAATCTGGATATCCGCCAAAAAGCTATTAAATATATTTATGGGAGAACACCTCCGCTAATCGTAAATGAGAAAAAACCGTGTTATGTTCTTGAAACTGAACATGGGAATTACCTTTATTTCAAAACACCTTCCACTATTCCACTAAATAAACTAAAAAACATTAAATTATACTGTAACGGAAGCACGACCCAACCATTATTGAGTCTCTAAACTCAACCAAACCCTATTACATTGATAAAATTAAGTATTATACTCCCCCTATATAATGTAGCTCCCTACGTTGAAAAATGCATTCGTAGTCTTGAAACGCAGAACATTCTTAAAGAAGACTATGAAATTATTTGTATAAACGATGGTTCTCAAGATAATTGCAAAGAGATTGTCGGAAAATTGCAACAGGAATTTCCGAATATTATACTCCTCAATCAAGAAAATCAAGGTGTTTCGCAAGCACGAAATAATGGTATAAATAGAGCGATAGGTAAATATCTGCTTTTTGTTGACCCCGATGATTATATAAATCAACAAGTTTTGGCTGAAGTTATACAATATACAGAAGATGCGGATCTTGACCTAGCAATATTCGGGTATAAAATATTCGATGTGAATGGTAATAATATATATAACTTTCAGCCTGTATTTGATAAAACCAGAGTAATCAGTGGTATTACGTTATTTGATGAGGTTTATAGAGGAAAAGCAATTCAAGATCCTGATAGGTCTTGGGCGATTCTATTTAAGAGGTCTTTTATAAAAAAGTATAATCTTTCATATATTGCTAATATACCGTATTTAGAAGATGGTGAATTAATGGCACGAGTTTTTTGTTTGGCCGAAAGAGCAAGTTTCAATGGACTGTGCTTTTATAACAGAACTACACGTATTGGATCAGCCACAAATAGCCGGTTATTTAATAGTGACAAAGCTATAAATGGATTTTTTAAAGCAGCGAAAAATCTAAAGGCATTTAGAGAAGATGTACTTACGTTAAATGAACAAAAAGCATTTATGAATCAGTCGATCGTTAAATTCACACTTCTCCCATTGATTTCTTGTTCAGATCGGCATAAACTTGAACAATACTGGGAAATCAGAAAAAGATTAAAAAAAGAAAAATCACAACCACTTGTACTTGAGAGTTGCAGCCCCTTTTATGAAAAATTTGGTAAGTATTTCAATTTATCTATCACATTATTTTTCGTTGTCTGGTTGTTGCACAAGATTAAATATAGTGCGATAAAATCCTTAGCATCAATGATTAAAAAGCTATCAAAACACCTTCACATCCCTGAATTCCAAGAAAGAAATGCTGAGTAAAAGATTATTTCAAAAAATATGGACTTCTTATTTAGAGCCCCCATATGAAGTTGATTTTATTGGGTATCTAGAGTTTAATGGCAAACTGGTTCTCAATGCCTGTGATTTTATAAAACTACTTAATTTAATTGATTCAGATGCAAAGTTATTTCATCAGACTTTAGACAGCTTATTAAGGTCAGCTAATGGTAATTTTGCTTTCTTAATAAATAATAAAGGAAGTTTCTTATTAGTGACTGACATTGCTAGAAACTATCCATTATTTGTTATCGAAGAAAAAGATAAATTTACAATAACTGATAAACTAGGAATGGTAGACTTCACAACTCAATTGAATTATGACTCAATTGATCAGTTTATTCTTTCGGGATTAGTTATAGGAGATAAAACAATTTTTCATAATGTTAAGGCTATGCAAGCAGCTGAGATCTTAACGATAAATAATAGTAACATTACATCAAAAAGATATTTCAAGTTTGATTATGATATCAATTTAATAGACAAGCGACTTAATAAGAACATTCACCAGGAAATGGATAAATTGTTTTTAACTGTTTTTAAGCGAATGATCAAAAGCTGTCCTAATGTTCATAATTGGATTATTCCATTAAGCGGTGGACACGATTCAAGACTTATTGTAAACTATTTATATAGACTTGGCTGCAAAAACGTTATTTGTTTTACATATGGTACAGCTAATTCCGAGCAAGCAATAATAAGCAAGAAAGTTGCGAATGCATTGGGCTATAAGTGGTATTTTATTGAATATACAGATATGGCTTGGTCGGAACTTCATGACAGTGGGTTATTCGACAAGTACATCAATTTTTCTTTTAACGGCTGCTGTTTGCCACACATACAGGATCTTCTAGCATTATATCAACTGATTAAAAATAATATAATTGGCAATAACGATGTAGTTGTTCCTGGTCATACAGGGATAACAGAAGCTACACATATCGAACTTAAAGACATTTTAACGGAAGATAATTCATTGTTTTACATTTACAACAAGTATTATAACTTCTTTAAACATAAAACAGTAAAGAACAAAATTATTGAGACTTTGAGAACTCAGAAACAAAATTCTCAGATTTCTTCTTCCTCCTTTCCTGAGTTTTATAATTGGCAGGAACGACAGGCTAAGTTCATCAATAATAGCGTTAGGGCTTACGAATTTTTCGGTTTGAGTTGGCGATTGCCATTTTGGGAGAAAGATGTTGTAGATTTCTGGCAGGGAATTGATTTTCAAAAAAGAATTAATAGGACTATATTGTTTGAGGCCGATAAAGAATTACTTCTTATAGATATCCTTTCCGAAATTCCATTTGTGGATAAATACAAAAAAGAAACTACACTTGTGCAACAAATCAGTAATATTTTGCCCTTATGGTTAAAATCACGTATAAACATAATTTTGCGAAGAAAATCTATTCAGGCTGAAGGATTAAATAATGCCTTTGCTTTAAGAGCTAAAACAATTAAAGAATTAATAGGGCCTATCGAACTGTTTAATAAAAACTATCATATTTACTTTCGTCCATACCTTAACCGTTTACCTTTCCAAATGAACATCAATTCCTTATCCGCCCTTTATACACTTAGAAAAGAAGTATTCAAGAGCAAAGAGTGAAATTTAGTTTTTTTATATTTAATTCATTATTAATCAAGATTCTAAACCTTAAAAGAAATAAAAAACTGCTCGCATTAGCATCAAGCCCCCCCTGATTTAAAACTTAAAAGGCAAATGCATCAAGCTTATTCATGCGCATTTTAACTGTATTCTTTGAATTTGGGAAGCGTTTCATAAAGAGGATAATTCTGCTAAAACACTAAGAATTTACATTGAAAATGAAAATAACATTAATTGCGGGTGCTCGTCCAAATTTCATAAAAATAGCCCCCATTATACACGTTATCCAAAAGCATCAAAAAGAAGGAAAAGTTATAAATTATAGGCTTGTCCATACTGGTCAACATTATGATAAAAGGATGAGCGAATCCTTTTTCAACGATCTCAATATACCGAAACCAGATGTAAATCTGGAAAGTGGAGGAGGTACACAAGCTGAGCAAACAGCTTCAATCATGATCGCTTTTGAAAAGGAACTTCTGTCAAATCCTACGGATCTTGTTATTGTTGTTGGTGATGTAACTGGAACTATGGCTTGTAGTATTGTTGCAAAAAAGCTAAATACCAAAGTGGCTCATGTAGAAGCTGGAATACGTTCATTTGACTTAACCATGCCAGAAGAAATAAACCGCTTGGTCACGGATACGCTAACAGATTATTTTTTCACTACTACAGAACTTGCAGGACATAATTTACGGAATGTAGGTGTGCCTAAAGAAAAGATATTCTTTGTGGGTAACGTAATGATTGACACGTTACTATCAAATCAAGCGAGGTTTATAAAGCCGAAAGCATGGGACAATTACAATCTCAAGAAAGATAATTATCTGGTTATGACACTACACCGTCCAGCGAATGTAGATAACGAAGTAAAATTGAAAGGTTTTCTTGAAGCAATAATAGAGTCCTCTAGAGGAATACCTGTCATATTTCCTGTACATCCTCGTACTAAAAAGATAATTGACAAGTTATTCGATAAAGAACGGTTAAAGAAATTAGCTAATCCGCTTTTTGAAAATCAAAATCTTATCCTTACCGAACCGATGGGATATCTTGAATTTAATTTTTTGGTAAAGAATGCCAAAGCGATTATTACGGATTCGGGAGGGATCACTGAGGAAACCACATTTATGGGTATTCCTTGTATTACTTTGCGTGATAACACAGAAAGGCCCGAAACCATAACTATTGGAACAAACGAGTTAATTGGGACCAGACCTGAATCAATCAAACCAGCAATGGATATTCTATTCTCAGGCAAATGGAAAAAAGGCACAATTCCTATTCTTTGGGATGGGAAAGCAGCAACACGTATAGTCGATCATCTCTTGAATATTCTCTCATAGTTTAAAAATATTACAAATTTTAATGAGCCACACAAAAATACTCATTGTATCAGATGGTTTTTATCCAGAGAACTCTCCTCGTTCGCATCGTGCTACAGAATTGGCAAGAGAATTTTCCAGACAAGGGCATTTGGTAAAAGTGATTACAAGAAACCGTGGGTTTGACTATAGTAGATTATCGGTAGAGTGGAAGTTAGATATTGAACAATTAGCATCTTTACGGTGGCCAACACTACAATCCTCTAGAATTAGACACCTCCGGACTTTAAAGAGAATTATTAACAGACTATTACTGATTTTATTTGAATATCCGGGTATTGAAATCATGTTTAGGGTAAGGAATGCACTTCGTAAGGAAGATGGCTATGATCTTCTTATTACTAGTGCTGTACCTCACCCTGTTCATTGGGGTACAGCCTGGATTAGAAAAGATGGACACAGAATTGCTCAAACTTGGATCGCAGATTGTGGAGATCCTTTCATGGGTTGTTCTACTGATACTTTCAAAAAACTTTTTTATTTCAGTTTTATTGAAAAATGGTGGAGTCGAAAAGCCGACTTTATTACCATTCCAATTGAGAATGCAAAAAATGCATATTATCCTGATTTTCATGATAAAATCAAGGTCATACCACAAGGTTTCAGGTTTGCTGAGATAAAGAAGGTCGATAAACCGATGCATAATCCAGTATCAACTTTTGCTTATGCCGGTAGCTTTATACAAAATATCCGAGATCCGCGTACGTTTCTAAATTATCTTATAACTATTTCAGGTCAATTCAAATTTGTAGTTTATACTATGCAGAATGAGTTACTAATCCCCTATAAAGAAATATTAAAGGAGAAGTTAGAAATCAGAGATTACATCCCTCGTGAAGAGCTTTTAAAGGAACTAGAAAAAATGGACTTCTTGATAAATTTCGACAATAACACGTCAGTTCAGCAACCAAGTAAGTTAATTGACTATGTTCTTGTAAATCGTCCAATTTTAAATATTAAGAAGAATTTGAATATCCATCAAATAGAAAGTTTTTTAAATGGCGATTATACAAGCAAGCTTGAAATTGATAATTTAGAACAATATAACATTATCAACGTTGCGAAACAATTTTTGAAATTAATGAATGAGTAATTGAAATATCTCAAAGAAATTAATCACAATAAAAATTAGCTACGTAAAGTATTTTATTCTTTAGTATGTTTGCTTCACCTTTCATTGTAAGAAAAGATTACAGATCATACTATCAAGATTGTTTAGATTAATTCATTTGATAAATATTGCAAATTATTGAACAGCTGTATCAAAATCTTCATTAATTCACAACAGATGAAAAGTCAAAACTTATACGCAGTTTAGTTTTACTTAGATTTTTTACAACAAGTAATTATAATATTGATATGCTACATTTTTATTTGTAGCCCTCTTCTGGTTTATAAAACATTACCCGTTGGATGAATTAATTTAGAATTTGATCAAAACTAATTAATTAGAAAATTAAACATAATAACTATTTGATAATCTATAAGTCGAAATTTAATTCATCCAACGCGTAAAACATTTCAATTTACTGTGCATAGTTTTTATCTAAGGGCTTTACTATATTATATATTAGATTGTTTTGGCTATTTGACAATGTATGATATAATTGCTTTTTAATGAATAGATAAAGATATTCTTATAATCAAATTTGCAAAAAAGACCTATAATTAAAATCTAGCATGTCCTTTTACCATCCTTTAGCCAAGAACCTAAGTAACCTCCCTGGTTTATTTATTAAGAAAAAAATCGTTGTGATTGAAAGTGATGACTGGGGAAGTGTACGTATGCCTTCTAAAGCAGTTTTCGATATTCTTCAAAAAAAAAGTATTGATTTAACTTCTGGTGATTCACTACGGTATAACTTGAATGATACACTGGCATCTTCAGATGACCTTTCCTCGCTATTCGAGACATTAACTAGTTTTAAAGATTCTAATGGAAATTCCGCAATATTTACACCCATAAGTCTTGTTACTAATCCTGATTTTGAAAAGATAAAAGCAAACAATTTTCAGGAATACTATTATGAGCCCTTCACTGAAACATTAAATAGATACCCAGGTTGCGAAAATTCCTTTTCCCTTTGGAAAGAAGGTATCAGAAATAAACTATTTGTACCCCAGTTTCATGGAAGAGAACATCTTAATGTCAAAGTGTGGATAAACGCACTTCAGAAAAACGATTCCGATACTCATCTAGCTTTTGATTATAGATGCTGGGGATTTAACAACAAACATCCTAATAATATCACTTATCAGGCAGCATTTGATCTGGATAAGCCAGCTGACCTTGAAGACCATAAAGAAATAATAACGGGTGGATTAAAACTATTTAATGAAATATTTGGTTACAAAGCCTCTTACTTTGTTCCACCCAATGGCCCATTTAATGAGACCCTAGAGAAAACGGCGGCAGAAAGTGGTATTAAATATTTGTCCACATCCAAAATTCATCATGAACCCCATGGAAATGGTAAATACAGAAAGAAATTTCACTATTTAGGACAAAAAAACAAATTCGATCAACTTTACATTACACGAAACTGTTTTTTTGAACCCAACCAAGAAGGCAAAAACTGGGTAGATAGTTGTTTAGCTGATATTCAAATTGCATTTCGTTGGCAAAAGCCCGCGGTTATCAGTTCTCACCGGGTAAATTATATTGGTTCGCTTAATCCTAAGAACAGAGAAAATGGGCTTTATTATCTAAAACTATTACTTCAGACTATTTTGAAAAAGTGGCCTACCGTTGAGTTTATGACGTCTGATCAATTAGGTGAATTAATTGCAAAATCAAAGAGATGATCCCCAATTTAAAACAACAGCTAACTCGTAATCTGCTAAATATACCCGGTTGGAAAACAACACGCAAAATTGTTGTCATCGAAAGTGATGATTGGGGAAGTATTAGGATGCCTTCAACAGATGTTTATGAAGTTTTTCTTAAGAAAGGCTATGACGTAAACAAAAGTGATTATAACAAACTAGATTCATTGGAAAGCAATGATGATCTAATACATTTGTATGAAACGCTGAATAAGCATCGAGATGCTAACCATAAAACACCTGTGATAACTGCCAATATAATAGTTGCTAATCCAAACTTTGAAAAGATCAAATCAAGCGGATTCATGGAATATCACTATGAGCACTTCAGTCAAACGTTAGATCGCTATCCCACACATGATAAAGTAATGCAATTATATAAAGAAGGAAATACCGAAAGGTTATTCCATCCACAGTTTCATGGACGGGAACATTTAAATGTAAATAGATGGATGAAAGCATTACAAAATGGCAGAGATGATATAAGATTTACTTTTGATCATGAAACCACCTTTTCAGGACAAGAAGATTACAATTTCATGGAAGCATTGGATTGGGATAAACCTGAGGAAATTCATGATCATAATAAATTGTTAGAAGATGGGTTGAAAATATTTCAGAAAACATTTGGCTATTGTTCAAAATCGTTTATAGCATCTTGTTATACATGGTCTCCAGAAGTTGAGAAAATCTTATTTAAGAATGGCATACATTATCTACAAGGGAGTATCTTTCAAAATTTACCGCAGGGAAAATTCAATAAGTACAAACGAAAATATCATTATTTAGGTGAAAAAAATAAACATGGACAACGCTATTTAGTAAGAAACTGTTTTTTTGAACCGAGTCTAACATATAGGACAAATTGGCCAGAATATATGCTTTGGGCTGTAGAAACAGCTTTCAGATGGCATAAGCCAGCAATTATCAGCACTCATCGTATTAATTTTATCGGCTTCCTTAATGAGCAAAACAGAATTAAAAATCTCAATTTGTTAGACGACGTGCTGCGATCTATTATAAATAAATGGCCTGATGTGGAGTTTATGACGAGTGATGAACTGGGTGACTTGATTGTAGGAGAATGAATAAGTTATGGATAAAATAAGAATATTGTTTACTGGCGACTTCTGTCCACATAACCGCATTGAAAATTTATCTTGTATAGGTAATTTTAGCGCCGTTTTCAACGACTTTATGGATGTGTTTGCAGGTAACGACCTTAATGTTACAGACCTGGAATGCCCGTTAACCGATCTAACTATTGGCAGATCCAAAATAGGGCCTCTCCAGAAAGCAAATCCTAATAGTATTAGACTTTTACAATATGCAGGAATAGGATTAGCAGCAATGTCTAATAATCATATTATGGATTATGGAGAAGCGGGGGCGAGTCAAACACTTGAAAACTGTAAATTTACAGGAATAGCTACTGTAGGTATTGGAACTAATGAAAAAGACGCTAGAAGACCTTTTATTCTACATAAAAAAGGGCAAAAGATAGCTATTTTAAATTTTGCTGATAATGAATTTTTGACAGCACCTCATGGAATTATACAAGCAAATCCGATTAATGAAATTCATAACTTTTACGATATACAGAAAGCTAGACTTGATAATGACCGAGTAATTGTGATTATACATGGGGGAAATGAATTTTATAATCTGCCTTCGCCCCGAATAAAAGAATTGTACAGATATTATGTGGATATTGGTGCTGATGCAATTATCTCTCATCATACACACCGTTTTAGTGGTTATGAAGTATATAATGGGAAACCTATCTTTTATGGATTAGGTAATTTTATATATGACTGGCCTAAAAGAATAAATAGTGATTGGAATATTGGCTTTGTGGTTCGGCTAAATATAACTAAAAATATTGATTTTGATATCATTCCATTGAAACAAGGTAATGATATCACCGGCGTTTTTCATTTGAACGAGCAAGAAAAAAAGACCTTCCATAAGAAACTTGAGTCATTAAATTCTATCATCGCCACTGATTTTAAACTTGAACAAGAATTTCAGAAATATTGTGAAAGTGTTTATCCGATGTATGATGCTTTCATTGAACCCTACTTCGGAAAAGTACTGACAGCTATACGAAAAAGGGGATTATTTCCTAAATTAATGAGTAAACGTAAAAGACTCTTATTACTGAATATAATACGTTGTGCCTCCCATCGGGATGTATTACTCAATTTACTCAAGAAATACGAATAAATATTTACTAAAATCTATGTGCGGAATAACCGGATATATAAATATAAAAACTCAACCCTTAGAGGATAGCAGCACAATCATCAAAATGCTCCAAGTTCAGAAACACCGTGGACCAGATGATTCAGGAATACACACGTTTAGTCTGAAAACGGGGAATACAATTGAATTGTCTGCAAGAGACCCTCAACCCATTGACACAGATTTTGACGGTTTTTTAGGCTTTAATAGACTTAGCATCCTCGATCTTTCCGTTAATGGTCACCAACCCATGGCCAGTAATGATCAAAAAGTTTTACTTGCTTTCAATGGAGAGATATATAATGCTTTTGATTATAAAAAAGAGCTGACAGACTGGGGCTATCATTTCAAGAGTACTACCGACACCGAAATTGTGTTGGCATTGTACCTTAAATATGGGTTTGAAGAAATGATTAGCCGCTTAAACGGTATGTTTGCCATTGTAATTACTGATTTAAGGAAAGGAATGCTCCTCATTGCGCGTGACAGATTTGGAATCAAGCCTATGTATTATATTTCAAACGGAAACGTATTGGCTTTCTCTTCGGAATTAAAAAGCTTTAAATATCTGCATGGTTTTAGTTATCGTTTGGATGAAAAGCAATTAGACGAACACCTTCTATTCCGAAATAATCTACTTGGCACACTCTTTAAAGATATATACTCACTCGAGCCTGGCTATTATCTAACTTACACACACAATGATGGGCTGAAGAAGATTAGATATTTTGATATTAATGATTATTCCAGAACTAAAAATCATAATTACGAAATACAGTCATATGAGAAAAGACTGGAATCATGGCTTGATAAGAGTGTTCAAAGCGAATTGATGAGCGATGTAAAATTAGGTTGCCAATTATCAGGCGGGGTTGATTCATCGTTGGTTACATACTTTGCCAACCGTAATAGTCAAAAGAACCAGTTTGAGAGTATTTCCATTGTTTTTAACAATCCACATTTCTCTGAAGAAAAATATATTAACAGGGTTACCGAACAACTAAATATCAAGACACATAAATTCCTTTTAAACTCAACATACTATCTACAAAACATAGAGAAAGCAACCTGGCATTTCGAAGCCCCCATAAATCATCCCAACACCATAGGTATTTATCTGTTATCACAACATGCAAAAGATTATGTCACTGTGCTGTTAAGTGGTGAAGGTGCCGACGAAGTATTCGGAGGTTATCGCAGATATTATGATGTATGTTTCCCTTATTGGAATACTCGATTACTTTCTGAAATAAAAAACAATCTGACACACCCCCGTAATTTGTTTTCATATCTCAATGCGACAAAACGTGCCGTCATGTCCACCGCATATATGCATCCTTCAATTGCAAGCAAGTTAAGATCTGGATTCAACACATTAAAGGCTGTAGAAAGCAGAATATCACTTTATAATAGCCTTTCGGGTTCAACATTCGACAAGCAGGTAAAATATGAAATGCAAACCTATTTACCTGACCTGCTGGTGCGACAGGACAAAATGTCGATGGCCCATTCCATCGAAAATCGTGTACCTTTTCTCGATAACGAGGTTGTTGCTAATTCATTTACTATACCTCAGAAATATCTTCTTATGCGTAAAAGGCAAGAAGGGTGTAATACCGAAAAATATCTGCTAAAAAAAATGGCTGCTAAATTGTTCGACAACGACTTTGCTTTTCGCAACAAGATGGGATTCGGAATACCATTAAAGGAATATTTCGGTAATGCACAATTCAAACAATACCTTTATGATAAACTTTTGCCAGGTATCAAGCAAAGAGGGATTATGAATCATGCACTAATAGATAAATGGGTGGTGAATATTCCAACACTGCGATATCAAGAAATAGAATCATTATGGATTGCCATTACCTTCGAGATATGGGCATCTGTTTATTTAGATTTGAATTATGAAAATTGGGATACATCAAACTAAAAACACAATACAACGAATGTGAATCATTCACTGTAACAAGAAATAATGCTAGAATGCATTAAAAAACTATACTAAAATTGCTTCACGTAGTCAAGAAAATTTTATTTATTAATAATTAAATAGTATAGATATATAATGATTTTATCGAAGTCAGATTACAAATATCACCTTGCTTCTGATAAGAAAGCACTAGGTCGTAAAAAACTATCTGCGAAAACATATATAAAAGAACTTGTTTTTCCTGATTATATCTGGAAGTTTCAAAAGCTTTTAAGGAAAGTTGAATTTGCAAAAAACAGCAGACCAACTTTCTTTTTGAAACTTAAATACATTTGGTTACAATTTCGATTCAGAAAATTATCATTAAAGCTTGGTTTTTCAATTCCACCGAATGTTTTTGGCCCTGGACTGGCAATCGTGCATTATGGCACTATTGTAGTAAATGCAAATGCTAAAGTTGGAGCAAATTGCAGAATTCACCCTTCAACCTGTATCGGCGCATCTGGTGGGTCATCCCTGGCTCCTCAAATTGGTGATAACGTCTATATAGCTCCTGGAGTAAAAATATATGGTAATATAAAATTGGCAAACAATATTGCAATTACTGCTAACGCTGCAATTAATAGTTCATTCGAAGAAGAAAACATATTAATAGGTGGAGTTCCTGCAAAAAAAATTAAAGAAATAAACATTAGCAACATAATTAAACATATCAAAACCTAATATGAAGATTGCTATTCATCCAGTCCAAGGTTCATTTAGTGACTACTGGATTAAATATTGTCAGGCTAATGAAATTCCTTATAAAATAGTTAATTGCTATCAAAATAATATTATTGAGCAATTAATTGATTGTGATGTATTAATGTGGCATTTTTATCATGCAAAAGCTCAGGACTATTTAATGGCAAAGCAATTACTCTATGCAGTTAGTTCATCAGGAAAAGTGACATTCCCCAACTTTAACACATCATGGCACTTTGATGATAAAGTTGGGCAAAAATATTTATTAGAGTCAATTCAAGCACCTTTAGTACCATCGTACGTATTCTTCAATAAAGATGAAGCATTGGAATGGGCCGCAAATGCCAGATTTCCTAAGGTTTTTAAACTAAGAGGAGGAGCAGGTTCTGTTAACGTAAAGCTTGTTAAAAACAGAACTCATGCAATAAAACTTATCAAGAGAGCTTTTGGAAAAGGTTTTAAACATGACAGTTTGGTTCCTGCATTAGATTTGTTTAATAAATTCCTTGTAGGAAAAGCGACTCTATTTTCTGTATTTAAGGGATTATTACGACCTGTAAAGCCAACTTTATTTTCCAAAATACATGGTAAAGAAAGGGGCTATATCTATTTTCAAGACTTTATCGCTGATAATGATCATGATATACGAGTAATTGTGATTAATGAAAAAGCTTTTGCCATTAAACGTATGGTACGCAAAAATGATTTCAGAGCATCAGGCAGTGGGGATATTCTTTATGAAAAAGAATTATTTGATGATAAGACCTTGAAATTATCATTTGAAATGGCTGAAAAGCTGAGAATGCAATGCGTAGCTTTTGATTTTGTTTATCAGGCCGAAACACCTATGGTTGTTGAAATAAGTTATGGCTTTTCGCCTGTTGGTTATGGTCCTTGTCCTGGTTTTTGGGATAAAGATTTAAATTGGCATGCAGGAGAATTTGATCCTTATGGATGGATGGTTGAGGAAGTTTTTACTGACCGATAAAAAAAACAGTTAACAACTTTAATTTGTATTCTTAGAAAATAAAATTTACTGTTTTTCATCTAAAACATATTAGCTTTTTATAATGCAAAATAAATCTTATAATATCTGTCTGGTTGTTGGAAGTTTGGGAATGGGAGGAGCAGAAAGATCCATTGTTGAGTTGGCAAATTATTTAGTCAGCCTGAATCAAAATGTTGCTGTTATTAGTTTGAGTCAAAAAGAGCATTTTTTTTACATAAATAACAAAGTTCAGGTAATTGAACCAATGCATTATAATAAAAAAAAATTAATTGGAAGTAAGTTTATCTTGGGTTGTAAAACCTTAGTCTTTATAAGAACTGCTATTAAAAAATTAAAACCAGATGTTATTTATAGTGTTGCATTACCCACTTTTTTTTTATTATCTACCATAGGAATATTTTACCCGATTATTATCTCTATACGGTGTAATCCATTAAATCACAAATTAATAGACCCATCTCCACTCTTTATAAAACGTCTTGTATTTCGCAGGGCTTCAGGGATTATTGCTCAAACTGAGTTTGCTGCAACTCAATTAAAAAAAATGACAAATCATTCAAATATTGTAGTTATTCCTAATTACTTGAGATTTATAGAAGATAGTGAGGTTATAAAGAAAAAACATATTATTAACGTTAGTCGTTTTACAAAAGAAAAAGGTCATAAATATTTATTAGAAGCGTTTTCGCTTATTCATAAAAAAGATTGGAAACTTATCTTAGTGGGTGACGGGATTTTACGTAAAAGCTTAATGGAATATGCTGAACAATTGGGAATTTCAAATCACGTAGAATTTATCGGTGAAAAGAATAATGTTGATTTTTACCTAAAGCAAAGCGAGATTTTTGTATTTTCTTCAATTTCTGAAGGGTTCCCTAATGCTCTGCTTGAAGCGATGGCAACTCCACTACCCTGTATTAGTTTTGATTGTGATGCTGGTCCTTCAGAGATAATTTGTAATATGGAAAACGGGATTCTTGTTAAAACAAAAGATGTAATTTCCTTAGCTGAAAAAATGTCACTATTAATGGAAGATGAAAAACTACGTGAAAAATTAATGAATAATTCAATTAAAGTACGAGAACAATTTCGCATAGATATAATTGCTGATAGATATTTTCGATTTCTATTAGAGAATCTAAATTAATTTATTGGTCAATAGAAACATCTTTATGGAAAACAAAAAAATCCTTTTTTTTAATGCTGTCCCCATGCCCCACTCTATTTTACTACACCAAAAACTAGTTGACGCAGGTTATATAATAGACTTTTGGTATTATAAAGACCTAACAAATATCTATCCTTGGAAAAAATTTAATGCACCACTCAAATATAATGTATTTAACAATAGCTTTGATCATATTAAGAAGGTTATCACAAGTCTATTTCAATCTGACTTGGTTATAATAACCGGATGGCACACCAGATTTCATGTTGTTTTAATGTTTTTATCCAAATTGTTCGGTAAAAGATATGCGCTTTGGCTAGATGCGTCCAACGAACCTATCAACTCATTTAAGAAATTGAGAAATATTACACTATTAAGATTATCACCATTGTTATTTGTAACCGGTGAATATGGTATTAAGCAACTAAATAAGCAATATGGTATTGCTGTAAATAAAATGAAAGATTTCCCATATCTATGTGCAGATTTTGATAGTATTAAAGTACGCGAGATTAATGAGAAAAGAAAGAATGATCTTTTGTATGGTTCTAAAATAAAGCTATTAATATCGAATCGTTTCATCGAAAGAAAAGGTTATAATACTATTATTAATGCATTTTCCATCCTGCCAAAAGAAATAATAAATGAATTCCAAATTACAGTTCTAGGGACTGGTCTCAAATTTGACAAATACAAAAATGAATTATTAAATAATATTACAAATATAGACTTTCTAGGTTGGGTTGAATATGATACCTATTTAAGATGCTTAACCGAATGTGACATCTTTTTGCATGCATCCCTTGATGAACCTTTTGGGATTCCGCCAATGGATGCCATGTTTTGTGGTAAATTAGTTATAAGTTCAGATGGAGTAGTTTCATCTATGAGTAGGATCATAAATGAAATTAATGGTTTTATCTATTCAAAAAATGATTTTCACGAACTAGCTAGTATTTTGTCATATTTAGCTAATAATAGATGGATAATCTACCAATTAGGCGATAAGGCTCTAGAAACATCAAAATCATATTCCTACGAATATAATATCAGATCCATTCAAAGTGCATTATTATAACTAGCAATTCTGATAGTCTTTAACATGAAAATTATTCAAATTAATACGTCAATAAATACTGGGAGCACTGGACGAATTACAGAGGATATTGGCAAGTTATTATTAAACACTGGACATGAGAGTTATATTGCAGCGGGGAATACCACTAGACCAAGTTCATCACAAGTCATTGAGATTGGAGATAAGTGGGATAAAAGAATGCATGGATTAAAAACCAGACTGTTTGACAGACATGGTTTTGGATCAGAGAACGCTACTTTTCAATTTATCAAAGAGATAATCAGAATCCAACCTGACATTATCCATCTTCATAATATCCATGGTTATTACCTACATATAGGTGTACTTTTTGATTATCTGAAACAAGTACAAACACCTGTAGTATGGACCTTTCATGATTGCTGGCCATTTACAGGTCATTGTTCATTTTTTGACCGTGTGAACTGTTATAAATGGCAAACAGCCTGTCATCATTGTCCTAATTTAAAGGGTTATCCTAAAAGTCTTGGTTTTGATAACTCGCGAAAAAATTATAATGAGAAAAGTAAGATCTTTAATGGGTTGGAAAACTGCACTATCATTACACCATCTGAATGGCTAGCCAATCATGTTAAGAGCTCTTTTTTGCGAAATTATCAAATACAATGCATCCCTAATGGAGTTGATATAAAGACGTTTTCTCCTTCTGCAGAATCCAACTCTATTAAATCCAAATATCAGATTAGAAATACACCTTACATCTTAGGTGTTGCTAATACATGGGATTTACGCAAAGGATTGAAAGATTTCGAAGCATTAGTCCATCTAAATGATGATTCTTATCAAATCGTTTTAGTTGGATTATCAAATAAACAGATAAAGAGTCTACATCACAATATAATCGGAATTGAAAGGACTGAAAATATCTTTGAGTTGGCTGCCTTATATGCTGGTGCCGGTGCATTTGTCAACCCAACTTATGTTGACAATTTCCCAACGACTAATCTTGAAGCATTAGCCTGCGGAACACCGGTAATAATGTATAACACCGGTGGTAGCCCAGAAGCGATTAATGAGAATACTGGCATTGTAGTTGAGAAAGGGAATATAACAGAATTAAAAAATGCAATAGAATTTATCCTTTCAAAAGGGAAAGAATTTTATCGCTTACCGTGTATAGAAAGAGTCAAGAAGTTCTTTAACAAAGAAGATAGCTCTAATAATTATATTGAATTATATAAAAAAATGCTTGTCCAGTAATGAAAGACAAATTTCATAATTCAATTCTTTTCGTAAATCAGAGTAGTGGGTATTTAATGATTGATATCATTAATGCCTTTGAAGATAAATACGCTGAAAGAATACTTCTGACAGGTTTACTAAACGCGAGAAATAACTCGTTAGACAAAAAGGTTCTTGTCAGGAAAATTATTGCATACAATAGAACATCAAGCTTTAAACGAATACTCACTTGGTCGATAGGTTTTTTACAAACTTTATTTTTGATTAAATTCAAATACAGAAACGCTCATTTGTTTTTAGTATCAAATCCTCCTTTTGCGCCATTACTTCCTTTATTTTGCAACAATCAGTTTACTTTACTTATTTATGATGTTTACCCAGATGCATTAGTTGAGCATAAAATAATAAAATCATATTCTTGGATAAATAAGTGGTGGAAAAAAGCAAACAGAAAGCTATATGCTAAAGCCGATAAAGTATTCACCATAAGCAATGGGATGAAGCGACTATTAACTGGTTATATTGATGGACATAAAATAACCGTTATACCTGTTTGGACAGATAATAATTTTTTGAAACCAATTCCTCATGAGGACAATCCATTTTCACTAGAGCATGGATTAGCAGATAAGTTTATAGTAATGTATTCAGGCAATCTTGGTCGTTCCCATGATTTAGAAGTAGTTTTGGAATTGGCTAGTCAGTTAGAAGAAGATAATATTACATTTCTGATTATTGGTAGTGGTGATAAATCTAAAATAATATCTGAGAAAATAAAGGATTTACATCTAAAAAACATAAAACTATTGCCTTGGCAGCTTACAGAAACACTTCCATTTTCGCTCGCTTCTGCTGATGTGGCAATAGTTTCCTTAAGTAAAGAGTCATCGCTCTTGAGTGTTCCCAGCAAAACTTTTAACTTTATGTCTGTCGGTGTACCTATCTTAGCAATAGCAGAAAAAGAATCCGAGTTGGCGGTATTGATCAAAGAATATCAGATAGGGGTAAGCCTTACTGTGGATCAAAAAGAGGAAATGATTAAATTCATTAAAAAAAACATGATAGATCTTGAATATCACAAATCATTGAAATTAAAATCATTAGGCACTTCTAAATTATTTAGTCCGGAAAACGCCAAACTATTTACTACCTAAATTAAAACCGACATGCAATATATTTCAAATAACTTATAGTTATTTGAAATATAAGATCAATCTGATTATGCTGATAATAGAAATAAGATTTACAAATAAATTTAAAGAAGTTCTCGAAATCGATAGATAACAATAAATTCCGAGAATACAAGGAGTAGTATCCACCGTACTATTTAATATCATTGAGATGCTCTACGAAGAATTTGAAGTTATTATTGAAATGACTAATTTTAACAAATTAATTACCGTTCAAGATGTTCTTGATGAAGTCAAAAAGAAAGACAAAGTAAAGTGAAATGGCATATTTAGAATTTAATAATATTGGCATTACTGGTCTGGCTGCTGCTGTACCGCATACGATAATCAATAATTATGAGTATACTACTTATTTTTCCGCAGACGATGTGAAGGTGCTCGTTGATAAAATAGGAGTAAAAGAACGGAGATTTGCTGATGAAAATACTTGCTCTTCTGATTTGTGTTTTGCTGCAGCAGAAAAATTACTTTCTGATATGAACGTTGATAGAAACGAAATTGATTTACTCATCTTTGTATCACAAACACCTGACTATCGAATGCCGGCAACTTCAATTATCTTACAGCACCGATTAGGATTACCACATACAACGGTTGCATTCGACATCACGTTGGGCTGTTCAGGTTTTATATATGGATTATCTGTTATTTATGCCTTAATACAACAAAGTAGCTTTCGAAAAGCATTATTGTTAGATGGAGAAACACGTTCTAAGGTATATTCACCAAAAGACAGAAAAACGGCCTTCCTTTTTGGCGATGCAGGGGTAGCTGCACTGATTGAAAAGAATGTAAAATTTGATAAAAGTTTTTTCTCACTTAATTCGGATGGGTCACGTGAATCATTAATCAAAATAAATGCAGGTGGTTATCGGACACCAAGTTCTGTAGAAACAATAAAAGAAAAAGTAGTGGACGAACATGGAAATATTCGTAGCGAAGAACAAGGTTATATGAATGGAGGCGATGTATTCAATTTTGTTATCAAAGAGATACCAAGAGACTTCAGAAACTTATTAGAATATTCTAATACTGATTTAACCTCAATTGACTATTTTATCTTTCACCAAGCAAATACTTATATTAATGGATATTTAGCGAAAAAGCTCAAATTAGATTTAGAAAAAGTACCATCAAGCATAGAAAAATTCGGAAACACCTCTTCAGTCTCTATTCCATTAACAATTGTTTCTG
Organism: Bacteroidota bacterium; assembly: GCA_013390605.1. GTDB lineage: Bacteria > Bacteroidota > Bacteroidia > Bacteroidales > Cfx3-03 > Cfx3-03. The sequence continues at coordinate 3,334,843 of JACAUB010000001.1, forward strand.
AATTAAAAGATAAACTAAGAACCAGTAAAAAATTAATGTTTAGCGGTTTTGGCGTAGGTATGACCTGGGCTACTGCCATACTAAACTTAGATGATTGTTTTATCAGTCCTATTATAGAAGTATAATTGTAAATTAATCAATCTATGTCGATCATTAAAAATCCATTCACTCTTGCTGGTAAAATCATTATTGTCACGGGAGCATCTTCTGGTATAGGAAGACAATGCGCAATTGCTTGCAGTGAGGCAGGGGCACAGGTTGTGTTGATGGGTAGAGATAAAACCAGACTGGCTGCTTCGCTCGAACTAATGCATCGTCCTGAACTACATTTGGTCTATGCGTTAGATCTTAACGAGTATGATAAGGTAAAATCAATTATTATTGAGATTGTCGCCTCTGTAGGAAAAATTTACGGGGTAATAAATTGCGCTGGTATATCGACAACATTGTCTTTCAAAATGGGATTACCCAGTAAAATGGAAGATTTTTTTCGTGTTAATGTGATTGGAGGAATGAACCTTACGCGTATTGTAACTAAAAAAGGATTTATGACAGATGAAGGTGGAAGTGTTATTTTCATTTCAAGTGTGATGGGATCATTAGGTGAATCTGGAAAATCGCTGTATAGTATGACAAAAGGTGCTTTGTTATCTGGTTCTAAATCACTGGCAATTGAGCTTGCCGAAAAGAAAATACGTGTGAATTGTATTTCACCTGGCGTAGTTAGCTCGCCCATGTCAAATAAAGCTGTCTACAGCAAGAATGAAGAATCATTGAAGAAAATTATAAATTATCATCCATTAGGACTAGGAAAACCGGAAGATATTGCAAATGCATGTGTATTTTTGCTCTCTGATGCTTCAAAATGGATTACAGGTATCAATATGATTGTTGATGGAGGTTATTCAGCTAGATAAGTTCAATATTAAATGGATATTATTAATTTTAAATATCAGAGTTTCTTTATTGAGCACTATAACTTTCCATGTTTTGAATATACCGCAATATTTCATTAAAACAATCTATATTTCAGATATTAAAAAACATAGAAGCAAACCCTCTATCAAACTTGTTATCGAATATTAAAACCATTAAGAAATATTCAAGAAGATCAAATCAATACTTTATGACAGTTAATTCATTAAATTTCAAAAGAATAAAAAACAAAAAAAGAGTTGCTTTCTTATTTTATCAAATTCCTTGGTTTTAACATCCATGCCCTACATGAATCAATATTTTGCATGAGTTTAATTATTAAGGATCAACGAATCAGTAGAATATACAATATAAACAAATTATACTAAATCTAAATGAAAACTTTATTAACCATTCCACATACATTAATATCTTTTTTCAATAACCTTTTTCCACAGAATCTTTTTTATGCCAGTTCCGATCCTATTGAAGGAAAAGTTGGCTCAGGAGGTGGTACAGCGAATCTGTTGGTAAACTGCTTCAGAAACGATGTTGAGAAAAGTAATAATTCTGACTTTGGGTTGTGGCTGAATAAAGAAAAACGTGTAATCATCCACGCTGGAGGACAGAGTCGACGATTACCTGCATACGCTTCTGTGGGAAAGGTATTGACTCCCATTCCGGTATTTAAATGGGAGCGAGGACAAAAAATAGATCAGACTTTATTCGATCTGCAAACTCCCCTTTTCGAAGAGATCCTTTCGAAATCTCCCGTTGGATCAAATACACTCATTGCCAGTGGAGATGTGCTGATAAGGGCAGGTGAACAGATTCCAACGCTACCTACAGCCGATGTTATCTGCTTTGGTCAATGGTTACATCCAGAACAAGCACAACATCATGGGGTCTTCTTTTGTAAACGATCTAACCCACAACAATTGGAGTTTATGTTGCAGAAGCCTTCACCTGAACGGATACAACATTTAGCATCAGATTATCTTTTCCTATTAGATATCGGTATCTGGTTACTTTCTGAAAAGGCTGTAAAGCTTCTCTGCGCAAAGAGTGGATGGGATGATACTTCACAACAATTTAAAAATGGGAAGGTGACCTATTATGATTTATACAGTGAATTTGGACCAGCGTTGGGAATTAAACCTACCGAGATAGATGAAGAAACTAATAAGCTGACTGTGGCTATAATTCCTATGCCGAAGGGTTCGTTCTACCATTTCGGGAAGAATAGTGACCTATTAGAATCATCATCACGACTACAAAATCTGGTGACTGACCAACGCGAAATATGGCACCGTAAGGTAAAACCTCATCCTGATATCTTTACACAGAACGCGTTGACTGACATAAGCTTCAGCGCAGAAAACTATTCAGTGTGGATTGAGAATAGTTGCATTGGAAAAGGTTGGACTATCAACCACCATCATATATTAACCGGCATCCCTAAAAATAACTGGACTCTAAATCTGCCCGCTGGTATCTGTTTAGATATGATTCCGATAGGCAATACCGCATGGTGTATTCGGCCTTATGGATTTTATGACACCTTCAATGGTGAGATAGGCGATCAGAAAACATTTTGGATGGGAAAGCCCATTAAAGAAAATGAATATATCAAAGAATTACTTGCATCGAATCATTTAAACGAAACTACTGATATTCAGTTTGCACCGATATTTCCTGTTGTAGATCAAATCGATCTTGAGAAAGCCGATATTATTGAATCTTTGTTGCGCTGTGATGCATCTGAATTTGAAACATTATATCACCCATCAACCAGACTTTCCGCTGCTGAGATTCAGGAGCAAGTTAATTTTGGACGTCTTTATGCTCAACGTGATTTGTTCTGTAATAAAAATCTAATAACGATTTCAAGAAACTATAAGCAGTCCATCTTTTATCAGCTCGATTTAAATGACACTGCCCAGCACTTTGCAAAAGCAGCACTTGAATTACCCCCGGTACTTCCTATCGATGCACCACTTATTACAAGAATGCACGACTCCATGTTTCGTGCTAAGGTTGCCGGATTAGAAGGGCTAGATGGCACTAAACATGAAGCGGTAGCCTTTTCATTATTAAGTGAGAGTATTGTAGCCGAGGCAAGATCGGCCAAAGTACACCCCGAGCTTAACGTAATGACAGATCAGATTGTTTGGGGAAGAAGTCCTATACGTTTAGATCTAGCCGGTGGATGGTCAGATACCCCACCCTACTGCCTATTACATGGTGGAAAAGTCATCAATATGGCGGTAGAATTAAACGGCCAGCCTCCTCTACAGGTCTTTATTAAGCCCAGCGAATCGTTTACTATAACGCTCCGTTCTATTGATCTTGGCGTACGCGAAGATGTAAATTCATTTGAAGAATTAAGCGACTACAATACAGTAGGGTCAGCTTTCTCTATCTCAAAAACTGCACTGTGCCTGGCAGGATTTCACCCAGAGTTCTGTACCGGAAAATATAACTCATTAACAGAGCAACTAAAGGCTTTTGGCTCAGGTATTGAAATATCATTGCTCGCAGCTATTCCTAAAGGATCAGGACTTGGCACCAGTTCTATATTGGCATCAACAGTGTTGGGTGCATTGTCTGATTTTTGCTCGTTGGGCTGGGATAAGCACGAAATTTGTTTTAGAACGCTTGTACTAGAACAACTCCTAACTACAGGTGGTGGTTGGCAAGATCAATATGGTGGCGTCTTTAACGGAATCAAACTTTTAGAAACTGAAGCGGGATTAATACAGAAACCGATCATTCGTTGGACGCCTGAGCATCTTTTTACACAACCTGAATACAGTAGTTCGATTTTATTATATTATACCGGTATTACCCGTATCGCAAAGAATATATTGGCAGAGATTGTACGAGGAATGTTTTTAAACTCCTCGTCGCATCTATCGATCATAAAAGAGATCAAACATCATGCTCTCACCACTTATGATGCAGTACAGCAGGGTAACTGGGAACAATTGGCTGCAGCCATCAACTATTCATGGCACCTGAATCAACGTTTAGATGTAGGAACCAATCCCCCTGAAATTGAAGCATTATTACACTCTATCAATGATTATTTAGCTGGTTGCAAGTTATTGGGTGCTGGAGGTGGAGGATACATGTTACTCTTTGCAAAAAATCCAGAAGCAGCTGCACGTATCCGACATCAATTGACAATAGCGCCACCGAATAAAAGAGCACGATTTGTAGAGTGGGGAATATCTTCCCGAGGGTTTCAGATAACAAGAAGTTAAACTTGGTTTTTAAAATAGTTTTTCACTACTTTTGCAGACCAGAAAACACCCATGACACAAAACATACTCGAACAAGTTATTAGCATCGACGTAAAGCATATATTTGCTTTCATGTGTTCATTTGCAATCACATGGTATGCCATTCCTAATATCGTCCATATATCGCGTTCAAAAAACCTGTTTGATTTGCCCAATGGGCGTACGTCCCACAAAAGGCCTACACCGACCTTGGGGGGAGCAGCTCTCTTTGCCTCTCTGGTTATTACCTCTATGATTTTCATTAACATCAATATTATAACTAGTTTTCAATATGTTATTGCTGGGAGTGTTATCATATTCTTTACCGGATTGAATGATGACTTGGTCGATATTACTTGGAAGAAAAAGGTTGGGGGAGAGTTTTTAGCTGCACTTTTCTTAATTGTGTTGGGCGATTATCGTTTTACAAATTTGTATGGTTTTTTTGGTATTCATGAGATTAATTATTACTGGAGCATTCTGCTTACTCTATTTGTTATGATTGGCATTGTGAATTCGATGAATCTAATTGATGGAATTGACGGTCTCGCATCTGGATTATCAGTCATGGCAACGTCCTGCTTCGGCTTTTGGTTTTACATGGATAGCCAATATGAAATGGTTGTAGTTTGTGCGGTATTAGCTGGGTCTTTAATGGCATTTATTGGATTTAACGTTTTTGGACATCATAATAAAATTTTCATGGGAGATACTGGTTCACTATTATTGGGCTATCTTATGACATTCTTTGTGATCGTCTTTACCGAAAGTAATGTTCTTAAGAATTCACCTTGGCATGTAAACAATGCCCCTATTATCTCCTTTGCTATCCTTTTCATTCCACTTTTTGATACTTTAAGGGTTATGGGAAGTAGAATGATTAAAGGGAAATCGCCCTTTACTCCTGATAGGACTCACATTCATCATAAGCTACTTCAGTTAGGATTTACGCATATACAGACAACTATTATATTAATCTTGATAAACGGATTATTTATCATGTTGATCTTTATGTTGCAGGATCTGGAAATCCATCTATTAGCTTCTATTTTAATTGTAGCTGGATTATGTAAAAGCCTAATTCCCATATATTTCACAAGCTATTATGAGCGAAAATCACCTAAAGTGGTGTTTAAACTAGAAGATAAAACACATGCCATTACAGAAGAGGCAAAGAAAAATGGAATCAAGTTAAAGAACTAATTTCTTTTATAGCTCCCTTTTTACTTATTCCAACTAATTGGGATAAGTAGATAAGAATATTTTAATAATATTCAGAGATAAATTGACCAGCTATTTTATAAAAAAATAGCTGGTTTTATTTTATAGTATATCTTTACAGTTACCTGTTAAAAATCATGACTATGATTTTGTGCTTTAAAAAAAGCGATCCTTTCTAAAACAGTCCTATTAGAAATAGATCTGGAAATTTCATCGAATCACCATTCAATTTCTTTCATAAATTCTTGACACCTCTCTTCTATGACATATCAATGCTCTACCTATGCAGATGGGTTTCTCCATAGTATCTCCATACTTTGTCCATAGTTCCTCCATACTTAGTCCATACTTATAAGATATGGAGGAACTATGGACAAACCTTAGAGGTAGGATGGACAAAATTTCGACAATCCCATTTGTTTAAAACGAATATACCACCTTTTTACCATCACTATCCACTTATTAAAGAAACTTTTTCTTCGGCTTTAATCACATCTGAAAGAAAATTATTTGGCACGCAAAAAAGTAATATGGCATCTACGATCTGAATACACATACTAATATTTCACACTAATCCTATTTCGCACATTGAACTTGAATAATCAGATAAGGGCTATTCAAAAAAAATAATTCAAGCCTGCTTAAATATCTTCAAGAAGACTGAAATAAATACAATTTATTTATTTGGCATATAAAACCAAATATTTTTATTTTTAACGTCCTGATTATAGAATCGTTTACCCTTAAAATCTATTACAGCATCCTTAATTTTTGTTGAAACAATACAATTAATATTATCCATTGCCACAGGTATATTTTTTGTACCATTTAATACATTGATATGAATTGGATTAATTCCTTTTCCATAAAATTGACTAAACAAAGGATATTCCCAATCATCATCTCGCAATAAAATGCCTATATTTTTATAGTTCATTTTTAATACACGCTCCATAATTACATTATATTCGCCAAATAGCTCGGGTCTGTTAACAAAATATTTTTTATATCTTATATCTGAAACAGAAATTCTGGCTGTATATTTATTTGATAAAAAAGGTCGTGACCAGTTGAATGATATAACAAGGCATGCATATAGAATAATAAAGGGAAGTATTTTATAGAGAATTTTATAGAACTTACCATTAACACTTATTGCATAACAAACAATAGGTATCGATAACATAAATAATGGCGTATGAAGTCTTGAATGCCAGGGTTGCCACCTCAGATATAAGCAAAAAATCATTGCTTGTAGCGATACCATTATTAAATACAGTACTATTTTGCTAAAACCAGTTTTGTTTTTAAATACGGCTATACTTATTAAAATAAAAGATAAAATTATAAAATAAAAGTGAATTGGATTAGATGCATTATCTTCGTGATTAGGGATACTTGGCGAACCAGAATACTTTGTATCTAAAAACGTTGTAGCAGGATTATTAACATCAACACCTGCAACTGAATGTAACATGTAAATCACCTTATTTGAAACGATGTTAATTGGAAAGGGGCCGATCTGAAGTCCTGCGTTTCTTGTTATATTCGATAAAAACAATAAGGGTGTCATCTTTTCATTCGAATAACATTTTGATTCCGTTTTATCTACACCTAAAATATTTTTATTAAGATGGTAATTACGAATATAATATCCTGAGTTTATGCATATAAAAACAAGAGCTGTAACTAATGAATAACCTATATAAGTATAATTTTTTGTCTTATATAACTTAATAAAAACTTCAATAGCAAAAATAAAAAGAATAGGAGCTATATATATATATGCAGTTCCTTTTGTTAAAGCTCCAAGCCCTATTGATATGCCTAAGAAAAAGTAGTTTTGAAAAAGTACCTCCTTAATTGATTTTACAGCAAAATAAATTGCAGTTAAGATAAAAAATGAAACAACGATATCATTTTGAGTACTGGATGCCTGTAAAATAGCTTCCGGAATAGTAACTGTTAAAACAACAGCTATGAGTTTATATTGACGACTTAATCCCAAAAGTTCAACTATTGAGACAATTGCAATTAATGAAAAACCTAAAAAGAAGAGCTGCACTGAATTAGAAAAATAATCGCCTCCATTCAAAATATTAAAGTGCATAATTACAAACTCCGAAAATGGGGGTTGATAAAGTTGTCTGGCTATAGGCGTTGGGTAATGTTCAATTGATTGATGACTAATCCAGTTTGTAATTCTTGCCATATGATAGCTCATTGAATCCCAATTATTCGGAGGATATATAAGGCCTTGAATAAAAGTAAATATCAAAAGAGCAATGACTGAAAAGAATAAAGATTTCTCAAATTTGTTTAATCCAAGGAAGGCTTTCCTTATGTTGTGTATATGAATCGCAATAAAACTACTTAGTTCATCTCTTTTGAAATACAAAAAAAAGAAATTCATTAAGAAGATCCCAATCCAGGTCATCAAGATGAACCAAAAATTCAGTATATGAAAAAAACTGATAAACTCTGTAATAGAGACCAGTATTACTGAAAAAACAAGTACACTCCTAAGCAATACCTCTTTAACATTAATCTTGCCGTTTGAGATAATGCCAATATTAAGAAATATCGAAAAGAAACAAATCAATAATATGACAATACTCATAATTTTATTTTAGAAATCCATATTTAATGATACAATAAAAAGCACGGAAGGCATCTCGCCAACCAATTTTCTTGCCTTCGTCATAAGTTCTTCCATAATATGAAATACCTACTTCATAAATACGAATTTTAGAAACTTTAGAAATTTTTGCTGTTACCTCAGGCTCAAATCCAAAACGATTTTCTTTTAATTTTATATTCTGAATAATATCTGTTCGGAATAACTTATAACATGTTTCCATATCTGTTAAATTTAAGTTGGTGAACAGATTAGAAAAAGTTGTAAGAAATTTGTTACCAATTGTATGCCAAAAGAATAATATTCTATGAGGGTTCCCTCCCATAAATCGTGAACCGTAAACCACATCAGCAAAACCATTTACAACTGGTTTTAATAGGATGTTGTACTCATGTGGATCATACTCTAAGTCTGCGTCCTGAATAATCAAATAGTCACCAGTAGCTTTACTTATACCAGTATGCAATGCTGCACCTTTTCCTCTATTTATCTGATGTTTGAAATAACGAATTTCAAGGGATGGATTATTTGCTATATAATTTTCTATAACATACTCAGTATCATCAGTAGAGCTATCATTGACAATAATAACTTCTTTTGAAATATTGCTAATTAAATCCACTTCTTTCACTTTGTCAAGAATGAATTGAATAGTCTTACTTTCATTATAAGCTGGGATGATAATTGACAACCTTTTTATATACATATTCATCACTTTTTATTATATTCTTGCAACTGCAATAAAAAAGCAACCAGTTGCACTGTTACATTAATTAGCTAGCCTACTTATCGTAAGTAGTCTTATACAATTAAGATTTCTTTGCAAAACTAAATACTTAATTTTAAAAAAGAAACTATTCCTAGACAATATTCCCAAAAGGCAATTGGAAGCAAATCAAAATTTAATAGATATGAGGTACTTGAATCCATTCAAAATGAACTATTGTTTCAAAGAACGAATATGATAAAGAGACATCAGATATCTATAATTTTGCGTCCCTAATTAATATATGTTTTTTGCAATAAGGAGTTTCTTTTTTCGATAATCGCCTTCATTAAACAATGATAGACTTTCTTACAAGTACTCCCTCATTACCCAATATGTAAAAAAACTAATGAAATAAGAAGTTCTTTTTACTTTCATTAATCACATTATAATTTTTAAAAAAAATTTGCATTCATAAAACAAATCGAGTAGTTTTGTTACTCAATATACAAAAAATAAACATCAGTTACAATTATTTTTGTGACTGAAAAGGCGAAGCTATACTTACTCTTAACTTATTAACAAACAAGACTCTCACAAGTTTTACCATTTACGGATTACTGTTTAATAAAATTTCACAAATCTAGATTAGTGCACAATAGTCCCAAGAAACTGTTATTTAATTTCTTAGTTCAATGCCTAATTCTTTGATCAATAAAAAAACTTTGGGAAAATAATAATCCAACTTATATCTTCATTTAAAGAATACCACGACAAATAACATTTGTGTATATAAAAAAGACAATGAAAGAAACAAAGATCGGTATTATCGGCCTAGGCTATGTAGGTCTTCCATTAGCCGTAGAATTTGGGAAAATACTTCCAACAGTTGGCTTTGATGTCAATGCTGCCCGAATAGCAGAACTCAAAGGTGGCAACGACCATACGCTGGAAACAACAAAAGAAGACATCTGCGCAGCGACACAACTAAGTTATACTACGAATCTAGACGATTTAAGACCCTGCAATGTCTATATAGTATCAGTACCTACTCCTGTAGACAAACACAAACGGCCTGACCTAACGCCCTTAATAAAAGCCTCTGAAACCGTAGGCAAAGTAATAAAAGAAGGCGACATCGTTATTTACGAATCTACGGTCTATCCAGGAGCTACTGAGGAAGATTGTGTACCCGTCCTCGAGGAACAGAGTGGACTTACCTTTAATAAAGATTTTTTCTGTGGGTTTTCGCCAGAGAGAATTAACCCCGGAGATAAAGTACATACACTCACCACCATTCGTAAGATCACATCAGGCTCTACTCCAGATGTAGCTGAATTTATAGATCAACTTTACAACCGAATCTTAAAGAACGGCACTTTCAAAGCATCATCCATCAGAGTTGCTGAAGCTGCTAAAGTAATCGAAAATTCGCAACGCGATATCAATATCGCTTTCGTGAACGAGTTAGCACTCATCTTTGAGCGCATGGGCATTGATACAAATGAGGTACTTGATGCAGCCTGCAGCAAATGGAACTTCCTGAATTTCCGTCCAGGGCTAGTCGGAGGTCACTGCATCGGTATTGACCCCTACTATCTTACCCACAAAGCTCAAGAGCTAGGCTACCACCCAGAAATCATTCTGGCTGGAAGAAGGCTAAACGACAATATGGGCTTTTATGTAGCAAAGCAGATCATTAAGCTCATGATCCAAAAAGGACAACAGATAGCTGGGGCCCGTGTACTCATGCTCGGTATCACCTTTAAAGAAAACTGCCCTGATATTCGGAACTCAAGAGCTATTGACGTAGTGACAGAGCTCACTGACTTTGGCTGCAAGGTAGAAGTTTACGATCCTTGGGCTAGTCCAGAAGAAGTAAAAGCTGAATATGATATAACCCTCACTCCTATTTTAGCTGAAAGTTATGATGCTATCGTATTAGCGGTATCACATGAGCAGTTCAAAACAATGAATATTAAAGCACTATGCAACAAACATGGTGTCCTCTTTGATATCAAAGGATTGTTACCAAAAGATATTGTGGATGGTAGACTATAATTTGTAATTATCCAAATCAACTATTTGACTGGTTACTTGAGCTTGTCAGTATTCATTGAAATACTAATGTCTACTCAGAAAATCAAAGCAATAAATTTCAATTCCCTTTATTTATGTAATATTTTAATATCAATATAAAAAATTGTAGTTATTGATTTCTACCATCTTCAACTACAATTTATTAAAACTAAAAAAATTAAAGTTAAATAGCTCTGTTTATATTGGAAACAGAGCTATTTGTAAGAAAATTTCAAACGTATTTCATCTAAAATCAGACAAAATATGTTTGAAAAATAAAAAAAACATAAATACTGATTAAATTAAAGATTAATCAGTTCTTTAGAATAATTGTTAAAATCTAAAAGAGAATGTCAATACACATAAGCGTTGTAACACCGGTATATGGCTGTGGAACAACATTGATAGAATTATATCTTAGGTTAAAACAAACATTAGAAAGAATAACCGATGATTTTGAAATAATACTGGTAAATGATGCAAGTCCGGATGGCGCATGGAAAACGATTTTAGAACTAGGAGAAAAGGATAAAAGAGTAAAAGGTATTAACTTTACCCGCAATTTTGGACAACATTATGCAATTGCGGCAGGACTAAATCATGCTACAGGTGATTGGTGTGTGGTAATGGATTGTGATTTGCAAGATCAACCTGAGGAGATTGAAAAGCTTTACAAAAAGGCTTTAGAAGGACATGAAATAGTTTTTGGGATGAGACATGAAAGAAAAGATACATTCATAAAGAAACTTGGATCCCTAATATTTTTAAAAGTCTATAATCTTTTTGTTGACTTTAAACTAACAGATACCAAAAGTGCTAACTTCAGCATTATTAGCAATAAGGTTCTTCAATCGTATAAGGCAATAGAAGAACAGTATAAAACATATGATCTCATAATCCGCTGGTTGGGGTATGAAATAGAAAATGTAGACATTGAACATTGTAAAAGGCCTGTAGGTAAATCTTCATACAATTTTAGCAAATCGGTTTCGCATGCAATCAATAGTATTGTATCGCAATCAAACAGACCATTGTTAATGTCAATTAAGCTAGGTTTCATTATGGCAACTACTTCATTTTTGATAGGAATTTATTTTATAATTGAACATATATTTTTTCTAATCACTGTTGAGGGCTGGACAAGCACAATGGTAAGTCTGTTTTTTGTTTCAGGGTTGCTCTTTGCAAATCTTGGTCTATTAGGATTGTATATAGGGAAAATATTTGATGAAACAAAAAAACGTCCCTCGTACCTTATCAGCGATAAAATTAATCTATAATATTCTGAGTTAGATATTCTATATCGCATAGAATTTTCAAAAAGCTTAAAAGTAGAAACAAATATTTCTACTAAAAATTTTGCAATTGGTTAATGCAAAATTTCTTTTATCGAATACCCGTTGAATGAATTAATTTGAAATATGATCAAAACTAATTGATTAGGATTTCAAGCCGTAGGAATCAAACATGTTAAGTATTTGATAATCTATCAGTCGAAATTTAATTCACCCAAGGCGTTTATCTAATTTATATTTTCAAAAAAGTTGGTGAGCTAAAATTAAATAGATTCCAATGTCCTCTAATAAACCACTACTGCATCTTCTAAAATCTGCCAAAACATTATTTCTACTTAGTTATTATCGAGACATTCTATTTATATACAAAATACTCTTTAATTCTCACAAATAATACTATAAAATTTAGTCTAACTCATTACACGTTATTACTAGTAATAACGTCATAAGCTATTAGCATATTATTTATTAACTTAGAATTATTGTAATTTCAAATTTCCATATGAAAAAGATTGCAATTATTGGAGCGAGCTATTTACAACTACCACTTGTAAAAAAAGCAAAAGAGATGGGGATTGAAACACACTGTTTTGCATGGGAAAAAGGAGCTGTTTGTAAAGATGTTGCTGATTTTTTTTATCCAATATCAATTATTGATAAAGAACTTATTCTTAAAGAGTGTAAAAAAATAAATATTAATGGTATTACATCAATTGCTTCAGATGCAGCAGTTAGTACAATTTGTTATGTTGCTCAAGAAATGGGATTATCTTCAAATAATTATAAGGATGCGTTGGTAGTAACCAACAAGTATCTCATGAGGAAATGCTTTGAGGAACACAAAGTCAATTCACCATTATTTAGAATAGCAGAAGAAAATATTGCAACAGATCAATTTCGTTATCCTCTTATAATAAAGCCAACAGATCGATCTGGAAGCCTTGGTGTTATGAAAATAGATAACGAAAATGAATTAAACGAAGCTGTAACCCGCGCAAAAAAAGAATCCTTTTCAAAACAAGCGATAATCGAAGAATATATCACGGGCTCGGAAGTAAGTGTTGAAACAATTTCTTGGCAAGGGAGACATTTTATTTTAGCAATTACAGATAAGGTTACTACTGAAAAGCCTTATTTTGTCGAATTGGAACATCATCAACCAAGTAAAAAAAGTAAATATATACTTGAAAAGGTTAAATCAGAAACATCAAAAGCACTATCGGCTTTAAATATAAATTATGGAGCAAGCCATGCCGAATTCAAGATAACCCCAGAAGGTGAGATTTTCATAATTGAAGTAGGAGCTCGAATGGGAGGTGATTTTATAGGCTCTGATTTAGTACAACTTTCTACAGGATATGATTTTTTAAAAGGAGTTATTGAATGTTCTTTGGGTTATTTTGAAGAGCCGGTGTTTAAAGAAAAAAAATATTCTGGAGTGTACTTTTTATGTGAAGAAACAAAACGACTACTTCCAATTATACAAAATAGCAGCAATTACAAAGAAATAGTTTCAGCTAAGATTACTGATCTAAACTTGCGTACAATTCAGTGTAGTGCCGATAGAAGTGGCTATTTTCTTTATCAAGGAGAAAAACGATTTGAAATATGAAGAAAGTTCATTTATCCATTGTATCGCCGGTATACAAAGCTGAGAATATTGTAGAAGAACTCGTAAAAGAGATTATTCAGAACGTTTCAAAAATAACTGAAGATTTTGAGATAATATTGATAAATGATGACTCACCAGATAACTCCTGGGAAAAAATACAAGAGGCATGTATCAAGGACCCAAGAGTAAAAGGAATAAAATTAAGTCGCAATTTCGGCCAACATTATGCAATCTCAGCCGGTTTTAAATATGCGAATGGTAAATGGATTATTCTTATGGATTGTGACTTACAAGATAGGCCTGACGAAATACCTAATTTGTATAAAAAAGCTCAAGAAGGATACCACATAGTTTATACACGTAGACAAAAAAGACAAGATAGCTTTTTTAAAAAATTATCGTCAACATTATTTCATAATGTTTTCTCCTACCTAAGTGGAAGTAAATCAGATAAAAATTTAGCAAATTTTGGAATATACAATCGTATTGTTATTAATGAATTTAACAAAGTAGGCGATTATTATCGATCTTTTTTTACAATCATGAATTCGCTTGGTTTTAGAAAATGTTTAATTGACGTACCTCACTCTGAAAGATTCGAAGGCAAATCTTCATACACTTTTTCTAAACTATTAAAATTATCTTTCGACATCATTTTATCTAATACAAACAAACCCTTAATTCTTACGGTTAAATTAGGTATTTTTATGTCGACAATGTCAATATTTTTTGCATTCTACAATTTAATTTTATATTTAACAGGACATGTTAATGTTCCGGGATTTACTAACACCATAATTTCTATTTGGCTAGTAGGTGGTCTGAATATCTTCATATTAGGTGTCGTTGGACTTTACGTAAGCAGAATTTTCGATCAGGTAAAGGGTCGTCCAATATTCATTATTGAGGAACTCATAAACATAAATGACAAAATCGTATGAAAACAAAAACAATAATCCTTTTTGGAGCAACAGGAACTGTGGGGGGGTATACAGCCTTAGAACTAATTGCCGCTGGTTATAATGTGATCGCAGTTGGTCATCGAAAATCTGATAATGGATTTTTTAAAGAAATGGGAGCCGTCTACTATTCAGTAGACATTACAAAAAAAGAAGATTTTAAAAAATTACCTGAGCATAATATTTTTGCTGTTATACATTTTGCTGGAAGTATGCCAGCAAGAATGGAAACTTATAATCCCCAAGAGTATATTGACACAATAGTTTCAGGAACTCTAAATATATTAGACTATACGCAATCGGTATCTGCTGATAGGATTATTTTTTCGCAATCGATATCTGATGTTGCTTATGCTTGTGGCACTACCAACCCAATTCCTTCAGACATAATAAGTAAATTTCCTTTAAACGATGATCATTCCGTATATTCCATTTGTAAAAACACTGCTGTAAATTTTATAGAACACTATTATCATAAATATGGAATAAAAAGATTTATCCTCAGACTTCCTAATATCTACTTATATCACCCAAATCCTTTTTATTATGTCGATGGGATAAAGAAATGGCAATCATATCGGTTGTTAATAGAAAAAGCTCGCAAAGGTGAAACAATAGAAATATGGGGCGATCCTACCTGCAAAAGAGATATCATTTATATAAAAGATTTCACGCAAATTGTCCTTAAATCGCTTACGGCAAATGTTGATGGTGGGATGTATAATGCTGGAACAGGAATAGAGGTTTCATTAGAAGAACAAATAAAAGGGATTGTCGAAGTTTTTACTGAAGATAAGCGTTCTGATATCATCTATAAAAAAGATAAACCTGATTCCCCTCAATATATTTTTGATATATCAAAAACGATGAAGGAACTAAACTATATCCCTAAATTCGACTATATGGCTTATTTACTAGATATGAAAGATGAAATGACTAAACAACGCTTTTCTAAATTATGGGGAAAAGAATAAAAATATTTCTTTATCTTATTGTGATTAATCTATATTATTCACTAATTTCTATAGCAACAAAAACAACATCAAAATATGAAATTGGAAGTTTCCGGTTTATTGTTGGCTATGGAGTTGTTATTGCAATGCTGTTTGTTTACGCACTTTTTTGGCAGCAGGTATTAAAAAGAGTTCCTTTATCAACTGCTTTTATGTTTAAAGGGAGTAGTATTATTTTCATCTTACTAATTTCTTTTTTTATTTTCAACGAGACTGTAACTATCTTTAATATCATGGGTTGTATTATTATAGGTGCAGGCATTTCATTAATGTTTAAAGTAGAATGAGTATATTTATCCTTATTGTTGTTTTCAGTGTATTAATAGCATCGATATCACAGATTTTTTTAAAGAAAAGTAGCATGATTAGTCATACTTCATTTCTTAAAGAATATTTGAATTATCGGGTTTTTATTGGATATACGTTACTGGTTATATCTGTTTTTCTAAATTTAATCGCACTGAAATATGGGGTCCGAGTAAAGGATATGCCAATAGTAGAATCTTTAAGTTATTTCTTTGTACCATTATTATCGTATCTATTTCTACAAGAGAAACTAACTAAAAAGAAAATGTTAGCAACAGGAATTATATTTACAGGAATATTTGTTTTCTATTTATAAGAACCTAGATTGATTGACAATTTTTCACTTTAGTATTTTCATTCAATTTATTAATTACATGTTCATAAGCTAAATCCACAAGATTAGCGTTATGGCCACAATCTACATTATTATTGATTGGTTGTGATATAAGCAGCATTACGAATTAATTAACGACATGGACTATAATCCTTTCACACTTGAGGGTAAAACAATATTAATTACGGGTTCTTCATCTGGTATAGGAAGAGCTACTGCCATAGAATGTTCGCGACTTGGTGCCAAAATTATCATCAGTGGCAGAAATGTAGAAAAGCTAAATGAAACGATGGCTTTACTTGATGGCAATGGGCATTTACTATTTCCGGCAGATCTTACAATCCAATCTGAAATTGATGATTTGATAAATAACTTACCTTCATTAGATGGTATAGTAAATAACGCAGGAATGATGCATACTGTTCCATTCGCATTTATAAAACCTGAAGTTTTAAATACAATCTTTACAGTAAATTTCTTTGCTCCAATATATTTATGTCAACAATTAGTTAAGAAAAAGAAATTCAGAAAAGATGCATCAATCGTATTTGTTTCTGCAATAGATGGACCAATCACTGCTCACATTGGAAACTCTATGTATGCTGCATCAAAGGGGGCAGTAACGGCTATGGCAAAGAATATGGCAGTTGATTTAGCCAGTAAAAGAATAAGAGTAAATTGTGTCTTACCGGGAATGACTGAAACATCCTTAATTTATTCTGATAATATTACTGTTGAACAACTTAACACAGACATGAAACTGTATCCATTGAAACGATATGGACAACCAGCCGAGATTGCAAAAGCAATTATCTATTTTTTATCTGACGCAAGTAGCTGGACTACAGGCGCTAATCTCGTTGTAGATGGTGGATATTCGCTACTATAAAACATATGGGTTAATTACCGACACTATGTGGCAGATCTTCAGGAATTAAGATAAATTTATTTTCATCCTGATTATTTAGAAAGTCGCTTATAATAGCATTACAATAAAAAAAACTGTTAATTTGTACCTATACTAAAAATTAAAAATCATGGACATCAATCAATTTGTAAAAAACTTTGCTTCTCAGTTTGACGAAACAGATATTGATTCTTTTTTACCTGAAACAATATTTAGAGATATTACTGAATGGTCTTCACTAACTGCACTTAGTATAATTGCAATGGTAGATGAAGAATACCATGTAAAACTTACAGGCGATGATATAAGATCTTCAAAAACTATTGAAGATGTTTACAATTGTGTTAAATTAAAAATCTAATGTCGTTTCTTGAAATTAAAAACGTATCTATAAAAGGTGTTTCAGGCTGTGTACCTAGTACTACAGATCTGAATGAATCACTTTCTATTTTTACCGGTGAGGAGGCTCATAAATTCATAGAGTCGACGGGTGTGGCAGAGAGACATGTGTCAAATATCAACACCACAACGGCCGATTTGTGCTTTTATGCAGCTGAAAAATTAATCGGGGAACTCCATTGGGACCCTACAGATATTGATTGCCTAATATTTGTAACGCAAACACCTGATTATATTCTTCCCGCAACATCTAATCTTCTACAATTCAGACTGGGATTAAGTCAAAATACTTTTGCATTAGACATCTCGTCAGGTTGCTCTGGTTGGGTCTACGGACTTAGTGTTATATCGTCTTTACTTTCTTCTGGTAATTTTCGAAAAGGTCTATTGCTTACAGGAGATACTATTTCAAAAATTTGCTCAGACCTGGACAAAAGTACACAACCATTATTTGGAGATGCCGGTACAGCTACAGCACTTGAGTTCGACAACAAGAGTTCTGGCTTAAAATTTCATTTCGGAAGTGATGGAGATGGATACCAAGCTATTATAATACCAGATGGAGGCTTTCGATCGGTCACTTCACCTGATTCTTTTATTACTGAGAAAATCGAATCCGGCATATCCAGAAACCGAACGAATCTGATTCTTGATGGGATGAATGTTTTTTCATTTGGAATCAACAAAGCTCCAGAATCTGTTAGAGCATTGATGGAGTATTATGGTTTAACCGATGAAGAAGTTGACTACTATCTGTTTCATCAAGCAAATCGCTACATGAATGAAAAAATCAGAAAAAAACTAAAAATTAGTGAACTGAAAGTTCCTTATAGTTTGAGAAACTATGGAAATACCAGTAGCGCGTCTATTCCTATTACCTTAATTAATTCACTAAAAGAAGTTGCACAGACGAATCAATTAAATCTCCTTGCATGTGGTTTTGGAGTAGGGCTTTCGTGGGGCTCAGTATATTTCAATACTGAAAATTTATGTATCCCTGAAATTATAAATATATAGAAAATGTTTAATCCATATAGTTTAAGTGGTAAAACGATATTAATTACTGGTGCATCATCGGGAATTGGAAAAACAACAGCTATTGAATGCGCAAAGCTTGGAGCTCAAGTTGTAATAACGGGCCGAGACCTTACGCGTCTCCGAGAGACTTATAATATTCTTGAAGGCAATGGGCATTTATTACTACAGGCAGATTTAACAAACAATAAAGATATTGATGCATTACTAATTGGACTTCCACAATTGTCAGGGTTGGTTTGTAATGCGGGAATTTTCAATCCTAAACTCTACTCATTTACAAGTATTGAAGAAGCAGAACAGGTATTTAAAATAAATTTCTTTTCACCCTTTGATTTACTACGTAGAATTCTCAAACAAAAAAAAATTGAAAGAAATTCTTCTATTGTTTTTGTATCCTCCATTGCTGGAAATACAATTACCTCTTTGGGTAGCAGCGTATATGGTGCTTCAAAAAGTGCCTTAAATGGACTTTCAAAAGCTTTAGCACTAGAATTAGCGCCTAAACAAATTCGTGTAAATACAGTAATGCCAGGCATGATTGAAACGCCAATACTGGCTGGCAGTAGTATAAGCAATGATGAACTCGAAGAAGATAGAAAACGTTATCCTCTAGGACGTTATGGACAAACTCAAGATGTTGCTTATGCAATTATTTATTTACTTTCAAATGCAAGCTCTTGGGTAACTGGCACAAATATTTTATTAGATGGTGGATTCACTTTAACCTAAAAGAGATTCAATAAAATGAAAAAGGCTTACATTAAAGCAATAACTTACTACCTTCCAGAGAAACAACTCACTAACGATATTCTTGTCGCTGAATTTCCAGAATGGACCGCAGAAAAAGTTGCAAAAAAAATAGGTATTTCAGTTCGTCACATTGCAGGAGAAAATGAGACTGCAGCCGATATGGCATATCATGCTGCTAATCAATTATTTTCAGATCATGCTATAAATCCTGAGTCAATTGATTTTGTGATGTTATGCACACAAAGTCCAGATTATTTTTTACCTACATCAGCTTGTATATTACAGAATCGTTTAAACATCCCTACGAAATCAGGCGCGATTGATTTTAACCTGGGTTGTAGTGGATTTGTTTATGGCCTTGCACTAGCGAAAGGATTAATTGTTAGTGGTGTAGCCAAAAACATATTACTTCTCACGGCAGAAACTTACTCAAAATTTCTTCATCCTAAAGACAAAGCTAACCGAACTATATTTGGAGACGCTGCATCTGCTACTTTAATTTCGAATGAAGGATTTGCTGAGATTATGGAATTCAGCTTAGGGACAGATGGAAGTGGTGCTGATCAACTAATTGTAAAAAGTGGAGGTCTAAGATCTAGAGATAAGTTTAATGATTTCATTATTGATGAATCAGGTAATCCAATATCTTCAGACAATCTTTTCATGGATGGAACAGGTATTTTCAATTTCACACTTGAGATGGTTCCTAAGTTAGTCGAAGACACGTTATTACTCAATAATCTGAGTCAAAGTCAGATTAATACATTTGTATTTCATCAGGCAAATAAATATATGTTGAGTTTTCTCCGAAAAAAGATTCAAATTCCAGAAGAAAAATTTTACTATTATATGGACCAGGTTGGAAATACAGTTTCTTCAACCATTCCTATTGCGCTTTGTGAAGCGATGAAAGAGAATACTATCGGTAAAGATGACTTAGTTCTATTAGCTGGGTTTGGAGTTGGGTACTCTTGGGGAGGAACTATTTTAAAGTTTTCTTAACAAATAAAAACTCTTAAAAAGCCGGTTTCAGAATAATAAATAATTCTTAAAATATTTCAATACTATATCTTTCATGTAAAATATTGTATTTCAAAATAATTTAAAATAGACAATCCATTTTAATAGGATTTTAATCATACAACAATTAGACAAGCAAAACATACTAAACAAATATTTTATACAGATTTATACCAATACAAAACTACAACTTCAGGTCTTTTTTTACTATTTTTTCACATCTAATATCGTTTTTGGTATTTTTAAAATTAGCTATTAATCAATCCCTGGTTTTAAATATGAAAAAATTCTTCTTTAAATTATCAAATTTCTTAATACCAGTTATCTTAATAGAAATATCTATCTTTCTTTTAAAAGATATAGTCTTTAAGGAAAAACAATTACAAAATATTTTCTCAACTGTTGGAAATAAATATTATTGGATTAATAAAATTAACCACAATAAAAAAATATTATTACTTGGTAGTTCTAGCGTTAGATATGGTTTAAGTTGTTCTATTTTAAACCAGTTATCACATGACAGTCTTTCATTTATAAATTTAGCAACGGATGCAAGAGATCCGATTGAAACATATTTTATATTAAAACAAATTAACTTAACAGGTGTAAAAGCAGCCTATTTTGGTTTGGATCCATGGATTTATACTAAAAGATACTACAAGTACAGAAATCCGTACCTCTATTTAGATATGAGCTTTCTATCATCAATTAAATACAGCATAGAACACGATAAAACTACCTTTTTGAAAAGATACATTGCCTTTTTTGATTTTGTATTCTCCACAAGGGGGAAAAGTAATGATCTAATTCGTGAAATCCCAACGGACTATGGATCTTTTAAGCTTAAAGGGAAACCCAAAAACTTTAAAGAGTCTGTAGATAATTGGTTTGAAACGGATAGATATGGTTGGTCCCAACTTCAATTTATTTATTTACAAAAAATTATTTCATTCTGTAAAACAAAAAACATCGAATTTATTCCTTTTTTACCTCCAAAACGATCTGATTTTACGGATATCTATAAATTAAAATGTAAATCAATACATAAAGAGTTCACAGATAATCTAATCAAAACAAATTTCACCCTTAACATTTTTGGAAAATTCAACCAGCTTGATAAGTTAGGTAATTATAATCTATTCGTAGAAGCATATCATTTAAATCCCCTTGGGCAATCTGTTTACTCAGTAATCTTCTACAAAATGATATTACCTAAAAAGGACGTTTTTAATAATCAACTTTTGTGGTCTGACATGACTTATAAAAAACAATAAACAGATATTTTTTATAAGTGACAAAAAATTATATAGAATTAAAGAATCAAGAAAATTAAGCTATAGAAATTGCATGCTCAATTTCAACAAAAAAAGAAATTATGCAGATACCCTTTAATAAACCTTACCTCACTGGAAAAGAGGCGCACTATATGTATCAAGCTGTGACGAATGGAAAACTATCCGGAAACGGTTTTTACACAAAAAAATGTCAACAATTTTTTGAACAAAATTATGGTTTTAAGAAATGCTTACTGACCACCAGCTGTACAGATGCTTTAGAGATGTGTGCTATACTAAGTAATGTTGGACCAGGCGATGAGGTAATAATACCCTCTTTTACTTTCGTTTCAACTGCCTTAGCATTTATTCGACAAGGAGCAACAATAGTGTTTGCGGATAGTTATGCCAATAACCCCAATATTGATGCTGATAAAATAGAAGGACTAATTACAAAAAAGACAAAAGTAATTGTACCTGTACACTATGCGGGTATAGCTTGTGATATGGATAAAATAATGGAATTATCCGAAAAGTATAATCTACTTGTTGTAGAAGATGCAGCACAAGCAATCGACTCTTACTATATATCACCAAAGACAGGTGTAAAACGTGCTCTAGGTTCCATTGGGCAATTGGCAGCCTTTTCGTTTCACGAAACAAAGAACATCATATCAGGTGAAGGTGGAATGTTGGCTATTAATGATGATCAATTTGTACCTCGTGCTGAAATAATCTGGGAAAAAGGGACCAATCGTGCAGAATTTTTCAGAGGAGAAGTAAACAAATACTCATGGGTTGATATTGGCAGCTCATTTCTCCCTTCAGAGGTAATTGCGGCATTTCTCTGGGCACAGATTGAATCCATTGAAGATATTCAACGTCGTAGATCGGAAATATGGAATTGGTATAATGAGAATATAGAAACACTCTTTCCCGAATTTTCTTTTACGAAACCAGTGATACCCAAATTTGCAACTAACAATGCGCATATGTATTATTTAGTATTCCCATCATTAGAAGAGCGTACCCGGTTTATAAGTAAACTAAAAGGGAAGGGAATTCTTTCAGTTTTTCATTATCTCAGTCTGCACAAAAGCCCATATTATCAGACCAGACATGACGGAAGGGAACTCCCGAATAGCGATCGATTCGAAGAATGCCTTGTGAGATTACCTTTATATTATGAGTTAGCAATACAAGATTTATTAAATAATTTATCAGAAGAACATTCATCATGATTAAAGATCTATCTATTAATAATACATCGTATTATTTTTACAAAAAGCTTCTTTCTATCAATTTTTTTCTATTGGTAGTTTCATTAGTCTTTGGTGCATATTACTATTGGTTTAGAAAATCAATAGACCAAACAGTACTATACCAAATAGTTAAGGCTATTGCATTGTCTTCAATATTGTTGAATTTACCAGATATTATTTGTTACTATACACGAAGTAAATATTATGGGATGGCAACAATATTAGTAATGCTATTCTTCTCGATCATCGGATTTATATTTACTCCTAGTTCATTTTTAATAATTTTAATTGCAATTATCTTACTTTTTCATCAGATAGTACGTTTTATTACAATTTACCAGCATTTAGATTCCAAAGTTTATTATTTTTCCTTTGCAGTAATCCTTTCATTCATTGTAGGATGGAGTCTAGTCATTACTTTTTATGGACAGAACTATCATCATCCACTTTTTATGGAAAAGTTGGCTATTGGCCAAGCTCACATTGATACACTTTTCCATACAGCAATTTGTTATCTTTTCTCAAATTACAATATTCCATCAACAGGATTGCATGGTTTGCAATATATCCATTATCACTATGGAAGCCATATAATTATGGCCTGTTTAGCCAAATTAATCAATTTAAAACCTATTATTTTCTATAATTTAGCATACCCTATTGTATTTATTCCTTTTTTCTTTAAAGCTTCATTTATCGCTATTCTTAAATTACAAAATCATTTAAAGAATAACACTTCGATTACATTTTTATTTCTTTCTGTTTTTGGAGTTACGATCATACTTTCACCACTAATATTTAATACGCTACCTGGAGGAATCCCTTTTGGAAGTGAATCATATAATATTGCTATAGGATTCAGTTTACTTTTTTTAACCGATGTTTTTCAATTTCTTGATGATATAAAAAAGAATCCCTCAAGATATGTCTTATTACTATTATACTATTCCTTTGCAGTTGTTGCATTACTCTTTCTGAAAGTTTCAATAGGTTTATTGTTTTTCACGCTAATTTCTTATCTTCTATTTAGAGAATTTTTATTGACTAATTGGAAATTTTGGGTATATCTTATTTTAAATTTACTTTTTATTTATGCCTTTTACAAGTTAATGGGAGAAAGTAATAGTACTGTTCTATCAATTAAAACTATATTAATTTATAATTTAGCTACTATAAAATATTATTTCTGGCCCTATTTTTTAATAATTATATTTTTCATAACAAATGGTATTTCTTTGAATAAAAAGGGATATCAAAAAATAAAAGAAAAAATAAAATCAAAAGAGACTATTTTTTTAGAATTACTTTTAGTTGTAAGCATAGCTGGTGCCTTACCCTCATTTATTTTGCGAACCTTAAGTAAAATCGATATTTATTATTTTGTATCATATCAGTTTTTTTTAGGAACAGTAATCGTCATACCCTATTTTTTCAATTTGTTTCCTGAAAGAATATTAAGTTTAAAATCGATTCCAGTTAAGATTTTTATTTTTTCTTCGCTTGTTTTTTATTCCTTGTTTCCTATTGAGCAACTTTACCAAAAATACTTTCAACTAGCCGCTGAAAAGAATAGCATAATTTCTGAAGCCTTAGTCAATAAAAATTATGTATTTTTCAAAAAGCTCGACTCATATCCCTACAAAAAGAATAGTGCATTTTACATTCCAAAAAATGATACAGCATATTATAATATGCAAAAGTATCGTCCATTAGGTATATATTTTGCTATACCTGCTATTGCAGGATTACCGCAATTATATTCAATACCCGATAGTGCCGCACAATTAAACTATAATTTTAGTAGTTATGCTAAAATAAAATTTCCAAATTCACAAGAAGAAGTAGTTTCTGAGGCTAAAAAACTAGGATTTAGCCATTTATATCTCGTAAATAAAAAATCAGAAATAGTGCAAGTAAACTTTTAATATATTTTCGAATGTTTTTCTGGATATAGAATATTATTCTGAAATCATAAAATCACGTTGATCATTATAATCTTATACCATTTCTAAGTCAGAGCATACCTTTCGACTAGAAATGTGAAAGCCATATCAGACAATGCTTGATACACTCATCACTTCAAAAACTCGAATAAAGCTTTTAACAAAGTTTTTTCTCAACCCCCAAGCTAAAGCCTATCTTCGTGGACTAGAGGGAACTTTTGGCAAATCGAGTAACGCGGTAAGAATAGAACTAAACCGCTTTGAACACGCTGGTTTATTGAATGCCTCTACTGAAGGAAACCGAAAGGTTTACACGGCAAATACAAATCACCCGTTATATCCTGATATCCATAACATCCTTTGTAAACATCTGGGTATTGACCAAATCATAAATGAAGTAACTACGAAACTCGGAAAAATAGAACAAGTATGGCTAAGTGGAGAGTTTGCGAAAGGTAACGACTGCACTTCAATAGAACTTATTTTAGTAGGCTCTGCTATTGATTGCGATTATCTAAAACAATTAAAAGAAAAAGCCTCCCGTTTGATTAGCCGGACCATTCAGTTAACGCTTTTTACTCCAGAAATTTTTGCCAAAATGAAAAACGAAATAAAGCCTACTGATATTTTTCTACTATGGGAATTTAGAAGTACCCATGATGCTTTATGATCTTAAAAATGAAGGATCGGTTACTTTTACAGTAGTTGATAATCCATAAAATTTCTATTATAGAAAACTTAAATTAAATTTTTATGAAACAAGACAAAGTTAGATTTCAGCTTTGCTAATAAAATTTAGCAGAATAATTTATCACAAATTCAAAATTAAACAGTTGCATTACGATTCTCAAAAACGTAGTTTTGTAACTGTTTTTTTTGAGCATGATATTTTTAGGTGTCTGAATATCAAATAACTTAAGAACGACAAAACAAATAAGCTAACTACTTATTCTTAAAAAAATTCAGCCCGTATACACCTTAAATATTATCCTATAATACTTCTTTAGTTCTCATTAAACAAAAAAACAATCCTTTTCTTATCCAATCAGAACTCTATTCTACTTCTCATATCCATTCGGATATGATTTAGAGTTAGATTGGGATATGATTAGGATTAGATTAGAATTAGCCCACTCTTATAAGGTAATTATCCTGATATTGTATGAGATAGATAGAAATACTTTCCATCACATAATCGTTAGAAAAAAAATGCTACACTCGCTTCTCCATCATACTATTAGAACCAGAACCAAATAAACGTACTTTTTATCTTCTTCTTTCTATTTTATTAAAAGTGAAACAAAGGTAACATTAAATAAAAATAAAAAAATGCTTTTTAACTCTATTCATTTCGCTTTCTTTTTTGTGGTAGTAACCACTTTATACTTCATCCTTCCCCATAAATATAGATGGATATTATTATTGAGTAGCAGTTGCTATTTCTACATGGCTTTTGTTCCGATTTATATCCTTATTTTAGGATTTACAATTGTAATAGATTATTTTGCCGGTATTTATATTGAAAACGCAGAAGGGAGTAGAAGAAAACTATTCTTGATCTTTAGTTTAATTGCTAATATTGGCGTTCTTGCTGTATTCAAATATTACAATTTTCTGAATCAGAACTTTTCATTTTTACTTCATGGTTTTGGTTTACAAAATCCAATCCCCTATTTGTCGATTCTATTACCTATTGGCCTTTCATTTCATACATTTCAGGCAATGAGCTACACGATAGAAGTTTATCGTGGACACCAAAGTGCAGAACGGCACTTCGGGATTTATTCGTTGTATGTAATGTTTTATCCTCAGCTTGTTGCAGGTCCAATAGAGCGACCACAGAACCTGTTACATCAATTTAGAGAGAAGCATGTTTTTGATTATGACAGAGTAACAAGTGGATTAAGGTTAATGGCATGGGGTTTATTTAAAAAAGTAGTAATTGCAGATCGATTGGCAATTATAGTCGATGCTATTTATGATAATCCAGAACATTTAACTTATAATAGTTTAAGCCTTATCATTGGAACTGTGTTTTTCGCCTTTCAAATATTTTGTGATTTTTCAGGATATTCAGATATGGCTATTGGCGCAGCACGGATTATGGGATTTAAGCTAATGACCAACTTCGACAAACCATACCAATCAAAGAGTATTCATGAATTTTGGAAACGTTGGCACATTTCGCTATCCTCATGGTTTAAAGATTACTTATATATAACACTCGGTGGCAATCGGGTTACTGTTCCCCGTTGGTATTTAAATCTATTTATTGTATTTCTGGTAAGTGGTTTATGGCATGGAGCAAACTGGACATTTGTTATTTGGGGAGCACTGCATGGCTTTTACTTAGTTTTTGCCATCATTACCAAAAAACATCGTGAAAAAATAAATAAGCTATTCTTATTCGATAAGATACCATTATTGTCATCCTTAACAACATTTGTTTTGGTTGCATTTGCATGGATATTCTTCAGAGCCAATAATGTTCATTCGGCCATAAATATCATAAAGAATATTTTTATCGGTATTCCAGATTTAATAAAGAAGTTTCTAAATCATCAATCTATTTTTGAATATTTCGAAAAGAAAGATCTGGTTATGTCGGTATTATTAATATTGTTTTTGGAAACGGTTCATTATATACAAAGCAAAAAGAGTATTTCAGAAATCTTATTACAAAAACCAACTTATATTCGTTGGGCTGTATATTATGGATTGATAATTACAATTATATATTTAGGGGTATTTCAAAATCGTCAATTTATTTATTTTCAGTTTTAGCTAATGAAAAAACTTTGTAGAAAGTTATCATACTTGATTATTCCTATTGTTATCTGGCTTATTTCAATAGAACTTGTTTGTCGCACACAAACATCATTTGGTATAAAAAAACATTTTTTGGATACCAATTTAAATTCAATTGAGGTTTTAATATTAGGTAGTTCACATAATCAAAACGCAATAAATCCTGAATTTCTAAGTAAGAAAACATCCAATCTTGCATTTGGAGGGCAACCACTTTCAATAGATTATTATTTATTAGATAAATATATAGATAAAATGCCCCATCTAAACACTGTATTTTTAGAATTATCACCTCATAGCTTTTATAGGGACCTTATTCCATCTGCTTATAATGGTCATATTTATTCTATTCTCTACAACATAAGTTACAATACTGAAGCAGTATCTTATAAAAACTACTCATTAGTTCTTTCTGATTACGAATATTTTTCTTCAATATTCAATTCCTATTGCAAAACATATAAATATAATTCAGTTCCTATAATTAATAAATTTGGATTTACAAAAATTGATATTGACGGTAGATTCTCTTCGCTTAAATACGATACTGCTAAGATTAATAAAACATTTGTGATGGGGCATCGCTTCACAGATAAATCGCTATTAAATTCTAATAAATTATTTTTACGAAATTCGGTAATACGATGCCTACATAAAGGCATCAAAGTTATACTAATTACCCCTCCCCTTTATGCCACATACTTAAATCAAATCCCAGCTGATGCAAAAAAGGAAGTTGCTAGTTTTACGCATGAAATAGTAACTGAATTTGGTATAAAATATTTTGATTATTCGCATGACAAAAGATTTAATATTTACGATTTTAAAAATGATGACCATTTGAATTCAAATGGAGCTAAAAAGTTTTGTAAAATAATTAACGATGAAATTCTAAATAATTAGATTTCATGATTTTGCATAGCATATACATTGATCAATAAAGGATGCAAATAAAATACGAATTACTATAATTTATGACAATAAAAGAACAAATACAGCACAAACTTATCGAATTAGGGAGTAATACCATATTAATTCATTCAGATCTTATGTGTGGTTTTAATATTCCCTTTAGTAGAAACAAGAGCTTTCTTATTTCGCATATAGCAGAATTAATGTCTCTAAAAAAGGAAGCAAGTATTTGGATGCCGGCATTTAATTATGATTTTTTAAAAGGTGCTGTTTTTAATATAGAAAAGACACCCTCAAAGGTCGGTGTACTCACAGAACATTTTAGAAAAACTGAAGCTGAATGGAGAACCCCAATACCCGTATTTTCATTTGCAGGAATAGGTGAGCAACCAATCTTAGACATCTCAGAAACTATCGATCCATTTGGATTGAAATCTGCGTTCCATCATCTTTATATAAATGATTCAATTTTAATGCACTATGGATCGACATTAAATTCATCGACTATATTACATTATGTAGAAAGAATATCAAATCGATTAAGCTATAGATATGATAAATTATTTCATGGGAAAATATCAATTAGTAACGACAAAGAAATTGATGTAAAATTCAATTATCATGTAAGGCCGCTAGGAGAACATTTAGAATATGATATTAATAAAATCGAAAAAGACCTGTTAGAAAACGGTGTTTTATCCTTATTCAAGGAAGGACAAACAAGGATTTTAATAGCCAAAGTCACAGATCTAACTAATTTCTGGAAAAGTAAAATGGAACAAGATTCTTTATATTTCTTAGATAATCAGAGTAAAATATGGATAGAACCATTTTTAGATAAAGTAGGAAGACCATTTATATTAACTGACTTCGAGAAGCAAAAAGAACTATGAGAAAGGAACTCGAAAAATACTTTGATAGGCTTTGGCCTATAAATCGAAGCCTTACGGGGGATGGAAATAGAGAAACTCTTAAAATTCTATCCGAATTAGTAGATTTAAATATAATCGAAGTTCCTTCAGGCACAAAATGTTTCGATTGGAATGTTCCTCCTGAATGGAATGTTAAAGAAGCATGGATAAAAGACAGTAAAGGAAATAAAGTTATAGATTTTTCCAATAATAATCTTCATTTACTTGGCTATTCCATACCAATCTATAGAAAGATGGGACTTTCGGAATTGAAAGAAAACATTTATACGTTACCCGATCAGCCAGATTATATTCCTTACGCCACATCTTATTACAAAGAAAAATGGGGATTTTGTATGGCTCACAATCAGTTTTTAAAGTTGGAGCAGGATGAATATGAAGTGTTTATTGATTCTTCATTAAATCCCAAAGGATCAATGACTGTGGCTGATGTTGTATTAAAGGGCAGTTCTGAAAGAGAAATACTACTTTCAACTTATATTTGTCATCCTTCAATGGCAAGTAATGAATTATCAGGTCCCTTAGTATCTGCATTTATTTATAATCAACTAAAAAAAATGCCAAACCGATTCTACACCTATCGATTTGTATTTATTCCTGAGACAATCGGTAGTATTTATTATTTATCTAGTCACGGAGAGGAGTTGAAACAAAAATTAGATGCCGGCCTTATTATTACTTGTGTTGGAGACGCGGGAAATTACACTTATAAGAAGAGCAGACAAGGCAATTCGTTACCAGATAGATCTGTAGAAATTGTACTAAAACAAACTGAGGACAATTACATTATTAAAGACTTTTGCCCTATGGGTTCTGACGAACGTCAATATTGTTCCCCTGGATTTAATCTGCCAGTAGGTTCTTTAATGCGCACACAATATTGGGAATATCCTGAATATCACACATCCAGAGATAATAAAGACTTTATTTCATTTGAAGCAATAGAAAAAACAATATTAAAATATCTAGAAATAATTAATGTATTTGAAAATAATTTTCACTTCAAAAATACAATGCCCTTTTGTGAGCCACAATTAGGAAAGAGAGGCCTTTACCCAACATTCAGTTCCAAAAAGAGTAATACAGCATTTGTTTCTACAATGATGTGGATTCTAAATTTATCTGACGGAACAAATGACTTAATAAATATTTCTGAAAAAAGTAAAATTTCTATAAATGATTTGATTCCTGTCTTAAATAAACTGATTGAAGAAGGTATAATAATGAGATAATATCACAAAATATTAACGCTATTCAAGCATATTTCCATTAGAAGCATCTACAATTACAAAAAAGATAAAGAAATAAAAGGAAACTACATCAGAGCTTTTATAAAAAATAAGCTAGATACAAATAGCTAATGTTTAACATTACTTTTGAAAAAACATTTGATTGTTCTTTTTAAAATGAGTAATTTTGTTACTCAATAATCAAATATATTTTCTTCGGCATAACACAAGTTGTGACTGAAAAGGCGAAGCTATACCCAACGATGCTCGATACACTTATCACTTCAAAAACCAGAATAAAGCTCTTAACAAAGTTTTTTCTTAATCCACAGGCTAAAGCTTACCTGCGCGGATTAGAGGAGACCTTTGGAGAGTCAAGTAATGCCGTGAGGATAGAGCTAAACCGCTTCGAACATGCCGGCTTACTTAACTCAGCAATGGAAGGTAATCGCAAAGTTTATACTGCGAATACAAATCATCCATTGTACCCAGACATTCACAACATCTTACGTAAACATCTGGGGATAGACCATATTATCGAGGAAGTAACAAAGAAGCTTGGGCGAGTTGAACAGGTTTGGCTTAGTGGAGAATTTGCAAAAGGGAACGACTCTAGTTCTATAGAACTTCTTCTAGTAGGTATTGCTATTGATCAAGAATACCTTAAAAAGCTTAATGACAAGGCTTCTAGTCTTATTAGCCGTACGATTAAGCTTAACCTTTTTACTCCCGACACATTTGCTGATTTTAAAAAGAAAATAAAAGCTACAGATATTTTCCTTCTTTGGGAATCAAAAAGCAACAATAACTCTTAAATATACAATGCTCTTTCTATGCGCACTGTATAATGATTCATTATTAAAACAAATAGTACCTGCAAATGAACCACGAAAAAGCTGAAGAGGAATGGGATCTTATTATTGAAGGAGCCAGTTCTCTTTTTGACCTTAAATTAAAAGATATATGGCGGTATCGAGATTTATTAGCAATGTTTGTAAAACGGGACATTGTGAGTTTTTACAAACAAACTATTTTAGGACCGCTATGGTTTTTTATACAACCTCTTTTTACTACAATTATTTACACTTTTGTTTTTGGGAATCTTGCCTCTATTAGTACTGATGGGCTACCCCAACCGCTGTTTTACCTTGCAGGTATTACTGCATGGAGTTATTTTGCAGACTGCCTTACAAAAACAAGCACTGTATTTAAAGATAATTCGCACATTTTTGGGAAGGTATATTTCCCTAGGCTCATTTTACCGTTGAGTATTGTTGTAAGTAATCTATTTCGCTTTGGAGTCCAGATGTTATTGTTTTTTACAATGCTTGCGTATTATTACTTTCAAGGCACGACTTTAACACCTAGTTGGGCATTATTAATGTTTCCTGGATTAGTTTTAATGATGGCATTATTGGGATTAGGATTAGGTCTTATAATTACTGCCCTGACTACCAAATATCGTGATCTGGCATATCTCGTTACTTTTGGAGTACAACTAATGATGTACACCACAACTGTAATCTATCCTCTAAGTGCTGCTCCGGCAAAATTCAAACACCTCATTGAACTCAATCCTATGACCGGTTATATCGAAGCTTTTCGCTATTTCTTTTTAGGAAAAGGTGAATTTAGCTCATGGAGCGTTGGCTACTCCGTCATAACTACACTGGTAGTTCTAGCTTTGGGAATCATAATTTTTAATAAAACAGAAAAATCTTTCGTTGATACGATATAATTATTTTGATTTATAAAAAAGAAAAAAAGATTCCTTATAGTTATTCTAGTTTAAATAAAAAACCGAATAAAATCTCTTAATATTTATCCTTTTTATGCCCCCAGTTCTCCAAATTTCAAATATTTCAAAGATTTATCGGCTCGGTGAAATCAGTACCGGGACAATCAGTAGCGACCTTGAACGTTGGTACAAAATGAAAATAAGGAAACAAGAAGATCCTTATTTTAAAATAGGCGAAACCAACGACAGGAGCACAAAAGGTTTGAGCGATTTAGTGTATAGTCTAAGAGATATTAATTTTGAAGTACAACAAGGCGAAGCACTTGGTATTATTGGCAAAAATGGGGCAGGAAAAAGTACTTTATTAAAAATTATCTCTCGAGTTACTAGTCCAACAACAGGAAAAATAAAAATTAAAGGAAGAGTAGCCAGCCTATTAGAAGTAGGAACCGGTTTTCACCCTGAACTTACAGGACGCGAAAACATCTATCTAAACGGAGCAATTCTAGGAATGCGCAAAAAAGAGATAACTCGAAAACTGGATGAAATAATTGATTTCAGTGGCGTAGAGCGATACATTGACACACCTGTAAAACGTTACAGTAGTGGAATGTATGTTCGTCTTGCCTTTGCTGTGGCAGCTCATTTGGAAAGCGAAATACTTATTATTGATGAAGTTTTAGCTGTTGGTGATGCTGAATTTCAAAAGAAATGTTTAGGAAAAATGGGAGAAGTAAGCAGAGGCGAAGGACGGACTGTCATATTTGTCAGTCATAATCTGGGTGCGGTAAAAGAATTATGCAATACAGCTTTTATGTTAAAAAATGGACAACTTACATATTCCGGTAGTGCAAAAGATGTAGTACGAGAATATTTGTCTAATCCTGTTAGAATAACTACACAAAATGACCTTCTAAACGATAAGAAACATAGAAGAGGAAATGGAGAAGTCCGTTTTACTCAGATATCAATAAATAATAATAAGTCTTTTATTGATCCCTCTGAAGAGATAAGAATTAAATTAAAGGGAATAGTAAACAATGATGTTGATCAAATTTATTTTAGCTTAATGCTAAGGGGACCTATAAATGATGATCCAATTGTCAACACAGGCATGGTGTGTATATCAAACAATGAGGTAAAAGCAGGTTCAAATATTGAATTTGAAATTTCAATCTTGCCGAATACTTTCAGAACTGGCCTTTTTCCACTATATCTATGGTTAGGTAAAAAGTCAGAACTAGCAGAAGAGAATTATCCATATGATGTTGTAGACTCCGTATATTATTTAAATTTAAACAGTGATAAATCAAGTAAAGAGCTGGGATACAAAAGTGATCAACCTGGAGGATATCTCAATTTTAAATGTGAATTAGAAATGATCAATATTGAAACGAACATTTCGTAATAGATTCCAGTGTATTCTATTTGAAGTAAAACAAAAAACATGTCAATTATGATGAATTGCTAGTTTTATAATACATTGAAAATAGTAATTTAATATTTCCTAGACAACAATGATAAATAATCAAGATATCCTAATTATTATTCAAGCAAGAACGGGTTCAACGCGATTACCCAATAAAATGCTGATTCCATTTGCAAATGGAAAAACGATTTTGGAAATCATTGTTGAGAGATTAAAATTATTTGTTGATTTACCAATAATTATAGCCACAACACAGAACAAAGCAGACGATGCGTTGGAAGAATTAGCTAAAAGTTTAAAAGTTGATTTTTATAGGGGAGCGGAAAATGATGTATTAAATAGATTTGTATCAGCTGCTGAATATGCAGGTGCAAAAAGAATAATACGTGTTTGTGCTGATAATCCATTTTTAAACGCTCTTGCAATGAATGAATTGGTTTTATTTGCATCGCAGAGTTCAGCCGATTATATTTCTTTCCGAATAAACGGAAAACCATCTATTAAAACTCATTTTGGCTTTTGGGGAGAGTATGTTACTTTAGATGCTCTAAAAAAGGTTGCCTCTAAAACTGGGGCCCCACTCTATCGGGAACATGTTACAAACTATGTATATGAACATCCTGAATTATTTAAAAATTCGTGGATTAATAGTACACAATCATTAGAAAAAAGAGAGGATATTCGGTTAACTATTGATACCAAGACGGATTTCGAAAATGTGAGTAATTTATATAAAATAGTTTATGAAATATATAGTAATCCCACATTAGATGAAGTTGTTAGTATTTTAGATAAATATCCATTGTTATTAAAACAAATGAAATTTGAAATAATTAAAAACACAAAATGACGTCAACTTATATAATTGGTGAAATTGGGCAGAACCATAATGGATCTGTCGATATAGCAAAGCTAATTATCGAATTAGTTTCTCGCCCTGTCAAAGAAGAGGTTTTTGGTCTTAATCTTAAACCCATAAATGCAGTAAAAATGCAAAAAAGAGACTTGAGTGAAGAACTGACCGAGTCTCAGATGAATCGACCATACGATAACCCAAATTCATTTGGTCGTACCTATGGAGAACATCGAGCATTTCTTGAACTGACGGATGAGGAACATTTTGAGATATACAAATTCGCAAAAGAACGAGGTGTTGAATTTGTAGAGACGCTTTGTTCTAAAGGATGCTTATCACTATTGAAATTATTTACTCCAAACTTTTTAAAGGTTGCAAGTCGTGATTTAACCAACCTTCCCTTAATAGAATTAATGGCGGAAACTAAAATCCCAATTATTTTATCGACAGGAATGGGTGGAAAGAGGGAGCTTGATGAAGCTTTAGACATTATAACAAAACACCATTCAAATATTTCAATATTACATTGTGTTTCACAATACCCAACGCATCCCGACAATTTGAATTTAAAAACACTGACTTACCTCTTGAAGAATTATGAACAATACAAAATAGGATTTTCTGATCATACTATTGGTATAGCTGCGCCTCCAATAGCAGTAGCAATGGGGGCCAAAATAATTGAAAAGCATGTTACAATTGATCGTTGGATGAAAGGAACAGATCAGATCGGCTCATTAGGGCCAGATGGAGTGGGCCGCATGATACGAGATATAAGAATTGCTGAAAGATGGATGGGAGTTGAAGATATTTATATCGATAATTGTGTATTAGAAGCAAAGATAAAGTTAGAGCGTTCGATAGCAACAAAAAAAGAATTAAAAACTGGCGAAATTATCACAGAAGAAGATTTGCAGTTGTTAAGTCCCGGTGATGGGTATAAATGGAGCCAGAGAAATGAATTGATTGGACGAACAGTAAACCAAACGATCCCAATAAACGAAATAATCTATAAAGATTTCTTAAAATGATAACACCCAAATTGGTTCTTACTGATATAGATGGTGTATGGACAGACGGAGGGATGTATTACGACCAAACCGGAAATGAGTGGAAGAAATTTCACACATATGATAGTGCTGGAGTTTTTTTTTGCCATAAGCTAAATATTCCAGTTGGTATTATAACTGGAGAAACAACACAAATAGTAAAGCGACGTGCAGCTAAATTAAAAATTGATTTTGTATTTCAAGGCATTCAAGATAAAGTGGAAAAAGCAAAAGATTTATGTCATGATTTAGGAATAACATTAGCTGATGTTGCTTATATTGGTGACGATATTAATGATATTGAACTACTTAAATTAGTTGGGTTTAGTGCAGCACCTTCAAGTGCTCCTGACTATATTAAGAATTTAGTTCAATATGTGACGAAAAAGAAGGGTGGAGAGGGCGCTTTTCGTGAAATGATAGAATATTTAATGAAAGAAGAAATAAGTAATTTGATTTAATTATTTATTAA
The DNA here is from genome assembly GCA_013390605.1 of Bacteroidota bacterium. Classification (GTDB taxonomy): domain Bacteria; phylum Bacteroidota; class Bacteroidia; order Bacteroidales; family Cfx3-03; genus Cfx3-03. The sequence goes on from JACAUB010000001.1 coordinate 3,371,223, forward strand.
ATCTTAAATGGTTTCTTTACGATAACGCTTATTAAAAAATAATTTAAAATTGAACTAAAAAATCTCATTATAATTACATTTTTATATTTATTATACCGTGTTGGATGAATTAAATTTCGACTGATAGTAATGAAATAAATAACATATTTGGTTACTACGAGCTTGTAATTTTAATCAATTAGTATAATCATTTTTCAAATTAATTGATCCAACGAGTATATTATAATTTGTAATTATTAAATAAACAGTAAACAGTATGAACATTGGAATTTTTGCAACTCATTACTTATGGCCATCACATTTTGAAACAGATCTTGAATTATTACAACAGAACCTCGATTCAAAGAATAAGGTATTTTTCTATAATTGCAATAAATGCATAAAAAATTGTGAACTCATTTGGAATTTGGCTGTAGAACAAAATGTTACTATTGATCAAATAAAAAATGCTACATGCTTTCAATGTCAGGAAAAACAACAACGTGGATACTCTCTAATAAAAGGACAATTTGTTTTACAATCTATTTTGTTTAATAAACAAAATAAAAAGAAATACATAATTGCAGACAAAGAACTTGAAAGTGCAGATACATTAAAGAAGCTTGTAATCGACAATAATTACGAAATTGGTTGGTCGCTTATGAGCTCACTAATTAGTATGTATCGTAATCCATTTATAAGCCCAAAGGACCACAAAAAAGAAGTATCTACTTTATATCAAGATTGTTGTAGAATATACTATAGCACCAAACAATATATAAAAGAAAATAATTTAGAGAAAATTTATCTTTTTAGTGGACGTTTATCTTACACCAGAGCAATTCTGTCTGCTGCTAAAACAATGAATATTGATTACTATGTTCATGAAAGAGGATCTGATTTTACCAAATATTCACTATTCCAGAATCATACTATTCATAATTTAGAAAAGATAACTGAAAGAATCAAAGAAGCATGGGAAATCGAGAAAGATGAAGATATAAAAAATAACATTGGATCTCAATTTTTCAAGGACAGAGAAAATAATATTATTGGATCATGGTCCTCTTTTTTAGATAATCAAGATAAGAATTTACTGCCTTCAAATTGGAATGATAAAATTCAAAATATTACTTTGTTTTCATCTTCGGAAGATGAGTTTGCAAGTGTAAGTGATGAATGGAGTCTTTCACTGTTCAAAAGCCAATTAGAAGGAATTAAGTTTATTTCGGATTATATTTCAACTTCACCAAATACTCATTTATATATCAGAGTACATCCGAATACAAAAAACATGTCTGATAATTATAAATTATTACTTTCATCATTTTCCGGTAACAAAAGTACAACACTAATTAATTATGATTCATCAGTGTCGAGTTATGCTCTTCTGAAAAAATCAAACAAAATAATAACATTTGGCTCAACTCTAGGTATTGAAGCAGTTTATTGGGGGAAACCGTCAATTCTGCTTGGGAAAGCATACTATTTTAATTTAAAAGGAGTTATCGTTCCAAAAGACCATAATGAACTTATTAATCTTCTCACTCAAACAACTATTGATATTCCAATCATAAATGATGCGTTGAAATTTGGGTACTTTATGAAAACTTTTGGAGTTAAATACGAGCATTACACCCCCATAGATTATAAGTCTGGCTTCTATGAAGGAATTAATCTGGAAGAGCAGTTAGGGACTTATAAACTCCCGTTGAGAGAGAGAGTAACAAACCGTATTAAAAAGTTAATTAATTAGCATTAAGTGTGTTTATCAATTATGAGTAATCTAGCGGAACCTTTGGTGTCAATTATAACGCCTGCTTACAATTCATCTAACTTTATAGAACAGACAATAAAGTCTGTTCTTGCACAGACTTATGCAAATTGGGAAATGTTAATTGTTGATGATGGTTCTACTGATGATACCAAAGATATAGTTATTCGATATAGTCAGATTGACCAAAGGATTAAATTATTTGTTCATCCAGACAATAGTAATCGGGGCGTAAGTGCTTCAAGAAATTTAGCTATCGAAAATGCTAAAGGTAAATATCTTTCACTATTGGATAGTGATGATCTTTGGCTATCCTATAAAACTGAAATTCAAGTTGAACAATTTAAGAATAATTATGGAGTAGGTTTAGTTTATAGTAAAGCCCTTTGTATTGACAGTAATAATCGTTTTTTACCAGATAACAATATTTATAACTTCCCTTCTTCATTATATAGTGGTCAACCTGGATTAAGTGAAAATAACAAAGCCAATGTAGAACTAATGTTAAAAAATGTTTTATATATGCCTTGTCTAACTGTAATGATAGATAGAGAAGTTCTAGGTGAATTACGATTTCATGAAGATCTATTTTATCAAAAGGAAGATCATTTCTTATTTACCTTACTCGTTAATCGTAGACCTATATATTACTATGATGCACCATTAGCTTTATATAGGGTTCATGCAAATTCATATACACAAACTTCAAATTGGCAATTAAGTCATTATGAATATCTAGATAAAATAGAAACATTTTTACCAAAAAAATTTCATGATTTAATAAGAAAAGAAAAGAAAAGAAAAAGCTCTAATCTAAAAAAAATAAAACATCGAGTTAACAATATGTATATAAAAATCAAGAGTTTTAACAGAAATGCAACTTCTCATAGCTAATATTTATCACAAAGAAATCAAACATAAAAAGCAATGTGAATCAAATATAATTAAATCATTATGAATGACAGATTTAATTATAAAAATAACAAGATGATTACTCTAACTGTGACTTCTGACTCCAATAAGCTTTACAAATTACGATGCAATATTAACTTTATATTTTCAACATTTATCAATAATTAGGCCTATATTTAACCAATACTCAAGTATAAAATATCCAAAAAAATACAAAAAAGATTGTTAACACAATAAAAAAGCATGATGATCCAAAGATCAAAAGGGTTAACGAAGTATTTGAAACAACAAATAAAAACTGATTAATTCTGACATATGTACTTTTCTATAATTGTTCCAGCCTATAATCGAGCTCATATCTTGCCTATATGTTTAAATTCGCTTATAAATCAAGACTATCCAAAAGATTGTTTCGAAATCATTATAGTAGATAATAATTCAAATGACAATACAAAAGAAGTAGTTAATAAGTTTATTCAAAATAATCAATCATTTGCCATACAGCTTATAATTGAGAAACGCCAAGGATTAGTTTTTGCTCGACATACCGGTGCAAAGGCAGCAAAATTTGAAACACTAGTATATACTGATGATGATGCTTCGCTCTCTCAGAACTGGCTTCGTGCAATAGCAGAAGTTTATGAATCAAATTCAAAAGTTGTCGCTGTTGGAACCAAAATATTAATACGATGGGACTCAATACCACCAGATTGGGTTTTGAAATACGAACCATTACTTGGCAAACTCGATTATGGAAACGAAATAATATACGAAAAAAATATTTATATAAATGGAGGAAGTTTTTCTATAAAAAAAGAAACGCTTAATTCTGTAGGTGGGTTTAACCCGGGGCAACTTGGTGATTGGATAATAGGTGATAGTGAAGCTGGATTATGTATTAAATTACATAAAAAAGATTATCTAATAGGGTGGACTCCTTTCGGGGTTATGGAACATCTCCAATTTGTAAAAAAGCATGCCACTATAAAAGATATCGCCAGAAGATATATTAATAATGGGAGAATTGTCCCTTATAGGTTATATGCAATTGAAGGAATGAGATATTCCGACCTTTTAAAAAACTGTTTTCAATCACTCAATAGATCAGTAAAAGAGTTAATGAAAGCTATACTTTATTCCATTCAAAAGAAGCAAGATAAATCGCTTGAACATTATTTTAATTATCATTTCTATTTTTGCCAAACACCATATTCATTAAAAATTATTTTTAGTCGGAGATTCAGACAATCTTTACTGAAAAAAGATTGGATTCATTCTAAATGATCTGTTTAAAAAAAATCGCACACTAACTTATTAAAAAACATTCAATCATCTAACATATATTTGTACAATTAGAGATTCATAAAAAAATCCACTCTAAATCAAAAACACTTTATCTGATATCCAATCAAACATAAACAAAAATGCCACAAGAAATAATTTACAATAACCAGCTCCTTGCGATCATTATTTCAAATAAATATTCTGAACCTGGAATTCACTTTTTCACACCAGATGATTTTTCACAGCAGTTAGCGTTTATGAAACATCCTGTAGGGAAAATCATTCAACCGCATGTTCATAACCCTGTCCAACGCGAGGTGCATTTCACTAAGGAAACTTTGTTTATAAGAAAAGGCAAGATCAGAGTAGACTTTTATACAAATGAACAAACCTACATTGATAGTTATATTCTTGAAACTGGTGATGTGATTTTACTATCAGAAGGAGGGCATGGATTCGAGATATTAGAAGAGACAGAAATGATTGAAGTAAAACAAGGACCATATGCCGGTGAGAAAGATAAAACACGATTTCTATCAGAAAGCAAAATACATATAAAGGATTTGAAAGATGAGTAATAATTTTAATCTATACAGCAAATATTATGATTTACTGTATAGAAATAAAGATTATATTGCAGAAGCCAATTACATTGATAGTTGTATCAAAAGCTATTCACCATATGCAAAAAAAATTCTGGAATTTGGTTCTGGAACTGGTGGACATGGACTTATCTTGAAAAAATCAGGATATGATATCTATGGACTGGAACGAAGTAAACAAATGGTTGAGGAAGCATTGCTTCATGGTTTTCCTTGTGAACAAGCAGATATCACTAATTTTGAATTAACAGCAAAATTTGATGTTGTAATTTCTTTATTCCACGTTATTAGCTATATAAATGATAATCCATCATTAGAAAAAGTTTTTCGGAATGCCTCAAAAAACTTAGATATTGGTGGACTATTTATTTTCGATATCTGGTATTCACCCGCAGTTTATCATCAAAAACCTGAAACGCGTATTAAGAAAGTTGAGAATGAAGAAATTATTGTAATACGCATGGCAGAACCAGAAAATCACATAAACAGTAATGTAGTTGATGTAAACTATTCCATCATGGTCAAAGATAAAAGGATAGAAAAATGGACGGAATTCCATGAAACGCATTCTATGCGACACTTTTCAATCCCTGAAATCAGTTTACTTGCTTCCTTTACTGGTTTTGAATTACTAAAAGCGGAAGAGTTTTTAACCAAGAGAAATCCTTCTATAAACACTTGGGGAGTTAACTTTATATTAAGAAAGAAATGAATAACCAGTTTATACCTGTAAATACACCATTACTTAATGGCAATGAGGAAAAATATCTGATAGAATGTATACGTACTGGATGGATTTCATCAGAAGGTCCTTTTATCAAGCAATTTGAAGAAAAATTTGCAGCTTATATTGGGCGCGCCGAAGGAATTGCTGTGTCAAATGGATCAGGTGCACTTGATGTTGCCGTACAGGCCCTTAAAATTGGTCCAGGTGATGAAGTTATTATGCCGGCTTTCACCATTATTTCGCCTGCCCAATCCGTTGTTAGAGCAGGAGCAACACCTGTTCTAGTGGAAAGTGATCTAGGAACCTGGAATATGGATGTATCGCAGATAGAAGCAAAAATCACCTCAAAAACAAAAGCGATTATAGTAGTCCATATTTATGGACTCCCCGTTGAGATGGACCCTGTATTAGAATTATGCAAGAGATATGGATTATATCTTATTGAAGATGCTGCTGAGATGCACGGTCAAACGTATAAGGAAAAAAAATGTGGTACTTTTGGAGACATAAGTACATTCAGTTTTTATCCTAATAAGCACATTACTACAGGTGAAGGTGGCATGATTATGGTTGATGATGCAACCCTTGCTGAACGATGCAGAATGCTTCGAAATTTAGCTATTGAATCTAAGGGACGTCGTTTTATTCACCATGAATTGGGTTGGAACTACCGTATGACAAATATGCAAGCAGCCCTTGGATTGGCTCAACTTGAAAAAATTGAAGAGCATATAGTTAAGAAACGGGAAATCGGTTTAGCTTACGATAAAGGATTAAAAGGGATAAAAGGTTTTCAGTTACCGTTACCTCATACATCTTATGCTCAAAATATTTATTGGGTATATGGATTGATTGCGAATTCCGAAGAATTAGCACTAAAAACTGTAAAACATCTTAATGAAAAGGGAATTGGCACCAGACCTTTTTTCTGGTGCATGCATGAACAACCAGTATTTCTCAAAATGAATTTGTTTTCTAATGAACGTTACCCAAATGCAGAAAGATTAGCTCACTGTGGTTTTTATATACCAAGTGGTTTAGGCCTAGATGCTAAAGAGATCGACATAATTATTAATGAGTTAATTGTATGCGGAGGTTAACAATTGGAGTCTGGAAGCGAGAAAACTATGCTTCAACTATAGGAGGTGGATTTACTTATTATGCTGAACTAATAGACTGCATTTCGAAAACAAAATTTTCAAATGCAGATATTTGTTTTTTAGGATTAGAATCTTCAACCCTAGAGAATATTGGTCTTTATAAATATCATCCCATCAAATGGCGATTACCAAAATTTAGAATATTTTTGAGATTTGTTGATCTAATTGGTCCAAATATTTTTCGAATTAAGTTCATCAAAAAACATTACGAGAGTTTAATAAAAAAACAAAATGAATCTCTTTATTCTGAGTTAAAGAATATATGCGATATTATTTATTATCCTTACCCTATGTGCCAATACCCAAATTTCCCTTTTATTTATACATTGTGGGATTTAGGCCATTTTAGTAGCTATGCATTTCCTGAAGTAAGCAACGAAGACATATTTGAATCAAGGAAAGATCATCACGATAAAATTTTATTTAAGGCATTAATGATCCTTTGTGAATCTCAAACGGGGAAAACAGATGCGATTAATTATCTAAGATTGAATGAGGATAGATTAAAAGTTCTGCCTCTTTTTCCATCTGGTATTATTTCCGAAAAAATCATTCCTTCTAAACCACAGATAATAAACAATGATTGCTTTTTCATACACTATCCGGCGCAATTTTGGGCTCATAAAAACCACTATAATTTAATAAGTGCATTTAGCTTAATTGCATATAAATACCCATTGCTTAAACTATTATTAACTGGAAGTGATCAAGGAAATAAATCATATATTCTTAATGCTATAAAAGACTTCAACTTAGAGGGTACTGTTATTGATCTAGGTTTTGTAACAATTGAAGAACTTAAATGGCTATACTTAAACTCCAAAGGATTAGTTATGCCTACTTTATTGGGACCTACAAATATGCCTCCATTAGAAGCGCTAGCGCTTGGTTGCCCTGTTGCTGCATCTGACCTACCAGGTCACCATGAACAAATGGGGGATAATGCGATATATTTTAATCCTTTAGATATTGAAGATATAAAAGATGCCATTGAAAACCTCATTACCAGTGAAATAAAGCATACGCCTCATTTAACACCAACTATTCATACAAATATGGCATTATTGGATAAATATTTTTTAGAACTAACAACAATTAGACAGACCTGGTGCTAATACAACATTCTATTTATAAATAAGAAGAACTGGGTTATTTATTCTAAATAACCCAGTTTCAGAATAAGTCTATAAATACTTGATAATAAATCTGATAATTTACTGCATAGCACATAAAAAAGCAGAATCAAAACTCTAGTATCAACTAAGAAATTCAAATGAAAGATTCTTCATCTCCTAAAATCTCCATAATTACTCCTAATTTTAATGGTTCCGAATACCTTGAAGAAACAATTTTGTCAGTATTAGGACAAAACTATCCTAATCTTGAGTACATTATTGTTGATGGAGGTAGTTCGGATTGCAGTTTGGAAATCATAAAAAAATACGAAGATCAACTTACATATTGGATTAGTGAACCAGATAATGGGATGTATTATGCGTTGCAAAAAGGATTTGAAAAAAGTACAGGTGAAATAATGGCTTGGATAAACTCAGATGACATGTATCACAAAAATGCTTTTTCTACAATAGCAGAGATTTTCAACTCATTCCAACAAGTTAATTGGATTTCTGGTCCGTGTACAATTTATGATGAATTGGGTAGAACTATATTTTGTAGCCAAAGCAGATTATTCACAAAATTCGATTTCTATAACCATGATTTTATGTTTATTCAACAAGAATCGGTATTTTGGCGTAGATCGCTTTGGGAAAAAGCAGGAGCATATTTAAATGTTAAGCTCAAGTATGCAGGAGATTTTGATCTTTGGCTAAGGTTCTTTCAACATGACAGGCTTTTTATTACATCTGCACTAATAGGTGGTTTTAGAGTAAGAAAATCAAATCAACTTAGTTTGGATTATTTTGAAGAATATCTGCAAGAAGCAGATCTGACTATTGCTAGAATTAAAATAAATGAAGAGGAAAAAAATAAATTGTTAAAGTATAAAATCTTGAAAAGAATAGAATCTTTTTGTAGAAGATTTAAAATAATTCGAACTGATTGGCTAATTCAATATTATAGTTCAAAGTATTTATCAAAACCATCAAAAATAACATTTGATCGTTACACAATGAAATTTGTCTTAACCGATTAATCATAATGCTTCACGGAATACATTTTAAATGTACGCTCTTTACTTTAATTAAAATATGGTTCTTTCTGTTATCACTGTAAATTTAAATAATAAGGTGGGCTTGCTTGAAACTATTGAGAGTGTGGTAACCCAAAATTTTGTCGATTATGAGTATATTATAATTGATGGTGGTAGTATTGATGGAAGTATAGAAATAATAAATAAATTTAGTAACCAAATAGCTTATTGGATAAGTGAACCGGATAAAGGGATTTATCATGCAATGAACAAAGGTATTGCCAAAGCAAAAGGGGAATGGATAATTTTCATGAACAGTGGTGATATTTTTATAAATAATGAAGTATTAAAAAAAGTATTTACAAGAGATATTAACTTGACTACAAAGATTATATATGGGAATGCCTTATTTAAAGGTTCGAATAAAATTGAACACCCCTTTCCTTTATCAAAAAGTTATTTTCTCTTTGCTACAATTTGTCATCAAAGTCTTTTTGCTAGACGTGAATTATTTTGTCATTATGGTAAATTTGATTTAAATTACTTTATTGTTTCAGATAAAGAATGGATAATGCGTATATACTTAGCCAAGAATCACTTTTCTTATATAAACCTTGATATATGCTTATGTGATCCAGTTGGATTCTCATCTAAGAATATTGAATTATTTGTAGCTGAAACTAAAAAAATTGAGATTCAATATTTCACTTCAATTGAAATTTTCTTTTTCCGTTTACGAAAATATCTACAAAGAAGGCTCCAATTTTCACCTAGGTCATTATTAAATAAATACACGCAACAAAGCTGATAAAATCGAAATTTGGAGAAGAATCTATGGAAAACGCTTTAAAACTAATTGATTCCTTAAAGATTCTATAAATGATACTTAGTATTCAACGGTTCCCTTGATTAAGAAAATACGAAGAATTATGAAATTACTTAATAATTAGTATCACAAGATTATAATTCCTATTAATAAAAAGATAGACACTTATTGTCATGCGAAAAATTAAAGTATTACATATATCTGCTGCAGATCCATACACTGGAGCTGGTGGAGCCGCACTAAAACTGCATTTATCTTTATTAAGAAATGATATCGATTCACGGCTACTCTTTTTAAAAGATCCTTGTAATGAATCCAAAGAAGTATTTTCATTTGTTGATAATATTTTTAAAAGATGTTTACGTTTTGTTTATACTACATTAGATAGACTACCAACTTGGTTTTACAGAAAAAGAAGTGAACAAATATTCTCGCCTGGGATTTTTGGATTAAGTTTACTTTCACATCCAATGTTTATTTGGGCAGACATTATACAGTTTCATTGGGTGAACCATGGGTTTGTTAATATTAATGAGCTAAGAAAACTAAACAAGCCTATATTTTGGACTATGCATGATATGTGGGCTTTTACTGGTGGTTGTCATTATGCTATGTTTTGTGAAAAATATAAAACATCATGTGGAAAATGCCCTATACTGAAATCAACTACAAAACATGATCTTTCATATTGGGTTTTACGGAATAAACAAAAAAAAATTCCTGTAGACAGAATTAAGTGGATTGCAATTAGTTCATGGATGGCTGATTTAGCATCAAAAAGCAATTTATTAAAGGATGCAACAATTAATATTATTTATAGTGGTATTGATTCAAAAATTTTCGCCCCTAAAAATAAAGATTCAGCCCGTAAAGATTTAATGTTACCTCTTAATAAGAGAATTATCCTATTAGGAGCAGATAATTTATTATCGCCTTTCAAAGGAATCCAATTTAGTCTTGATGCTTTAAGATTAATAGATAGCGAATACATTATCGTAACATTTGGGAATGGACAAATCCCTAAAGAACAGTTAAGCCAAACTGTTATTCACATGGGGTATATTAGCGATCACCAAAAATTGGCTAGTTTATATTCTGCTGCAGACCTATTTTTAGCAACATCTGTTGCTGAAGCATTTGGAATGACGGTAGCTGAGGCTCAATGTTGCGGTACCCCCGTAATAGCATTTGATACTTTAGGGCCCAAAGATATTATAGAACATAAAACAACGGGATATTTAGCTGAAATGGGATCTATTACTGATTTGGCTATAGGTATCAATTTTTGTTTAACTAGTAAATTAAATAGTGATAGGATAAGAGAAAGGGCCATTGAATTATTTTCTATCGATAATTGTGCTAAAAAGTATATTGAATTGTATAGTGCATGTTTAAATGAGAATCAACTCTATCATTAAATCACTAAATAAGTATTAAACTGATCAATAATTATTTAGTATTTACTATCCTATTTACCACGCTTCATCGATTTAAAAATTTAAACTACATTTGCTCAATCAGTTCTAATAATCTTAGCTTAAATATTGAATTCCGGTATTTCAATAATTATATAATAAAATAATTGCATTATTTATAAAATTTAAATCAACCCTGTTGTGAAGTTTACAGATTTAATTAAAAATAAAAAACCAAGCTATTATGTAGTTTACTTTTTAATATTATTACACTTTATAGGAGGAATGATTACCAATCTATCCATTTTAATTACCTCCATTTGGGTTTTTTATTATATTGTTTTTGTTCGGCGATGGGATATCTATTTAATTTTCCTATTGATCCTCCCTACAATTTGCTTTTCTGTAGAAAACGATTTAGGTATAGGTGAAAGTCTGTCAATTTTTGATAATTTCAACAATGTTTGGTTGCTCGGCCCGTTAGCGTTATCATCAAATTTCACAATGGCACTAGCAATACCAATCAGATTATTAATTGATTTTGGGAAAACTAAATTTAAATTTCTAACCATAATCATATTTATTAATATATTTCTTGCTATATGTGGATTACTCTTTTCATTATTATCTGGTGAATCTAACCCATCTGGATTAACCGTTGGATTTCGAATAACTCTTTCGCTTGGTACAGTATTGCTAAGTAAATCAATTATAGACAAAAAAACATTTATTGAGGGCTTAGATAAAATAATTTTAGTTTCATTTATTTTACTCATTTTAGATGTTTTAAATAACCATTGGTTTTTTGTTGTTTTTGGCTTCGTTCCCTATTTTGTATATAGAATTAAACCGAAATTTTTAGCATTACTTCCACTCTTTATTTCCTTTAATATTTTATATAATTTAAGTAATACAATAACTATTATAGCAACCTTACTTATCTCATTTATTTTTTACTTATTCATAAATATTGGGGACAAGATGAGAAATTTCATAACTAGTAGACATATTATTTCATTAATAATTATTATACCAATTATTATTACTATTTTCACATTAAGCCTCAATCAAACTGGAGATTATGATTTAACGACTTTTGACGGATTTGTAAAATTCAAATTATTGGGTGATAGAAAACCTATATGGGATGCTACTTGGGATAATATTCGAACTTCTTCATTCTTCGTAAAACCAGCAGGAAGCTCATTAGATGTATATTTTGATTTTACTCAAAAATGGGTCGACTGGACAGCGGGCTCTCATAATATATTTTTAGAAATTGGTAGACAGGTTGGATTATTTTCCATGATTTCTCTTACTACAATATTATTAATCATGCTTAATAAAGCAGGTAGATATCTAAATTCAAAAAATGATATGATTTTGTTTTTCTGCTTCCTCTCAGTTTTTTTAATTTTTGGATTAACAGGGCAGAGTCTTATTTATGATGGTGTTGGTTCGTTGTTCTGGTTATTAGTCGGACAATTCTATCATGTTTCATCGGAGAATATGGATAGTGATTCTTACAAACCCAATTCACTCCAGAAAGAAATTGTAACTGAAAAAAATTCACCAGAAATCCTTTGAACTAGAATATAAAAGGGAAAGATCTTAAATTCACATTGTATATATTTAAATGAAAAATATTGATTTATTGATAGGTAATTTTTTTGAAAGCAATACTAAAAAATTACCTGTTGGAATTTCATTTGCCGGAAATTACTATCAAATAAAAGTTAGATCAATATTAAACATTGATCACTCTATTAGCCTTATTTATGGACTGAATAATAAGACTTATGATTCAGAAACTGACATAACGTATATTGTTCTTAATCAAAAGAAGCATTTTTCTAATACTCTTTTAATTATAAAACATATATCAAAGCTAGCAAGAAAAGATAAAAAAAATAAGAATGTGCTTTTTTATAATCTCAATATTTATAATCTTTTCTATTTCATTTATTATAAGTTCATAAAAAAAGCTAGAATTGTTGTTTTATTAGCCGATGCAGGATTTCTTGTAGAAAAAAAGATTAGTAGCCAAATATTAAGTAAAGCGCTTTTATACTCATACGGACTCCTCACATTAAGAGAAATTCCTGAATTACGAAAATCTCAATCGCGAATTGAAGTAATGCCTGGTATTGTTTCAAAAAACATATCTACTACTAAAAAAAATAAAACACCAAATACTGTTTTATTAAGTGGCTCACTGGGAATAACGAATGGACTTCTATTAGCTCTTGATTATTTTCATAATCAAACAAAGTTCAAGCTCTTTATTACTGGTGTGCCATATTTAATGTCAAGTTCTGAATTCGAAAGTATTTTAGAAAAATATAAAAGCGACAACATAAGTTACTTAGGAGTATTAGATTACAAAAAATATATAGATGTTTTAACATCAAGTGAATTTAGCCTAAGCCTTCGCAATCCAAAAGACATTGAACATCAATATAATTTTCCTTCAAAAATTGTCGAATATATGTCTTATGGAAATATCGTAATTTCGACATTAAACTATCCAGAATTAATTGATGAAATTTATTTAAAAACAGAGTTTACATTAAAAGGACTTAACGAGTGCTTTACAAATATTTTAAATATTTCTTTAAAAGAGAGAGAATTTATAGCAAAAAATGCACAAGATTTTGTAATAAGTCATTTTTCAGAAGATGTATTGAAAACAAAAATTGACAATTTATTTAAGATGTAAACGTATGTATCATTTTATTTATCTTACTAATATCCCTTCGTTCTATAAACTTAATCTTTTTAATAGAATAGCAGAACATAAAAAGATATTGGTAATTTTCACTGAACAGACCAGCATAGAAAGAAATTCTGATTTTTATACAGGTGAACGTAATTTTGACTATATATCTATTGGTAATTATGTCGGAATTTTTAAAACAATAAAATTACTTTTTATTCTACTAATTAATAGTTACAATAAACTTATTCTTGCTGGTTTTGATTCTAAAGAATTATGGGCCGCAGCATTTTTAAATCCAAAAAGAAAAAATTGCATTGTAATCGAATCAAGTATTTTTGAAAGTACCACATTAGGATTAAAAGGCTATATTAAACGCATATTTTTAAAACGTATAACGACTGCCTATGTATCAGGAAAAGCTCAAAAAGACCTAGCATTAGCACTTGGATTTAAGGGTATTATTAAAATAACCAAAGGTGTTGGGATATTTAATATTACTGATCCCCCAAAATTTAAAGAAAAAAATGAGATTAAAAACTTTATTTATGTTGGCCGATTATCAAAAGAAAAAAATCTAAAGTATTTAATATCCACATTTAATGAATTACCATATTTACAATTAAATATTATAGGCTTTGGTCCCGAGGAAAAAGAATTAAAATCTATTGCTAAACGGAATATAGTATTTCATGGAGCAATAGATAACATTAAACTTCCAACATTTTATCGGTTAAATGATGTGTTAATCTTACCATCATTATCAGAACCTTGGGGTTTAGTTATTGAGGAGGCTTTTAACAATGGACTTCCTGTGATTGTAAGTAACATGGTAGGATGTTCATCAGAAATTATTGAAATAAATAAAAACGGATTAATCTTTAATTTGACAGAAACAGATAGTCTAAAAAATGCGATCTTAATGATAACTGATTCATCATTATATAATAATATGTGCAGAAATATCTGTGAAATGGATTTTAATGAAATTGCTAATTTGCAAGTAGAATGCTACTTATAAATATAAGATCACAGAAAAAGTTTTTTTTATGATTTTCATCTGCAATCCAAATCATACGCACGATTTTTTAGACTTATTCCATACTAAATAAAACGAAAAGAGTAGATAAATTTTGTAAAGCTAACGTACATTAATGAAAAAAATCCTTCAAATAAATATTGTTGTAAATTATGGTTCTACTGGAATCATTGCTGAGGAAATAGGTCGGCATGCAATTGAAGAAGGATGGGAAAGTTATATAGCGTTTGGCAGAAAAGAAAGACCTAGTAAATCCAAGTTAATCAAGATTGGATCAGATCTTGATATTAATCTACATGTATTGCAAACACGTCTTTTTGACAGACATGGTTTTGGTTCTCATAGAGCAACACAGAAGCTCATTAATCAAATTGAAAAGATAAATCCAGATATAATACATCTACATAATCTTCATGGATACTATATAAATATAAAAATTCTATTCGATTTCCTATCAAAAGCAGATATCCCTATTGTTTGGACATTGCACGATTGTTGGCCAATTACAGGTCATTGTGTTCATTTCGATAGTATCAATTGTGAAAGATGGAAAACACATTGTTTTAATTGCCCTTTAAAAAATAGTTATCCTGCTAGTTTTTTAATAGATAGATCTTCAAAAAATCATCTATTTAAGAAAAATAAATTTACATCTATTAAAAGATTAACAATCGTTCCAGTATCTAATTGGCTTGGAAATATTATAAAAAAATCTTTTTTAAATTGTTACCCAATACAAGTAATTAATAATGGAGTTGATTGCAATATTTTTGTGCAAAATAAAACTCAAAAGATACGAGAGAAATATAATGTTATAGATAAGCTCATTATTCTTGGAGTTTCTAATACGTGGGAACCTCGAAAAAGACTTTCAGATTTCATAGAGCTAAGTAAATCTCTTGACAATAGCAGCGTTATTATTTTAGTGGGACTAAGTTCAACACAGTTGAAAAATCTTCCCAAAAACATAATAGGCATACCTCGGACAGAAAGTGTACAAGAACTTGTAGATTTATATTCGGCTGCAGATATCTACCTCAATCTTTCAATTGAAGAAACATTTGGGAAAACAACAGCAGAAGCATTAGCTTGTGGAACCCCTATAATTGTTTATAATGCAACTGCTTGCCCTGAACTTGTCTCTCCAGAGACTGGATTTATCGTTGAGAAAGGTAATATAATTAGTCTTTTAGAATCAATCAATATAGTTCGAAGGGCAGGCAGAGAGCATTTTGCATTTGCCTGTAGAGAAAGAGCTTTAAAATTATATAACAAAAATGATAGAATATCAGACTACATTAATCTTTATAAATCAATGATGAACAAATAAAAGACCTTTAAAAGAAAAATCAATGTTTAAAAACAAAATTCTTCTAATAACGGGAGGGACAGGATCTTTTGGTAATGCTGTACTTAACCGTTTTTTAGGTACGAACATTAAAGAAATTAGGATCTTCTCGCGTGATGAGAAGAAGCAGGATGATATGCGCCATAGATTGAATAATCCTAAAGTTAAATTTTATTTAGGAAACGTACGTGATAAACGCAGCATTGATTATGCGATGCGTGGCGTTGATTATGTTTTTCATGCTGCGGCATTAAAGCAGGTCCCTTCTTGTGAGTTCTTCCCTATTGAAGCTGTTAATACAAATATTCTTGGTGCGCAGAATGTACTTGATTCAGCTTTACAATTTGGTGTTAAGCGTGTAGTAGTCCTTAGCACAGACAAAGCTGTTTATCCTATCAATGCAATGGGAATATCAAAGGCGATGATGGAAAAGGTTATGATTGCCAAAGCCCGAGCTCAAGACGATGAATCTGAAACCGTTTTCTGTGGTACACGTTATGGCAACGTAATGGCCTCCAGAGGATCCGTTATCCCCCTTTTTATTGAACAATTAAAGGCGGGTAAAGATCTTACTGTCACTGATCCAAATATGACCCGTTTTATGATGACATTAGATGATGCGGTTGATTTGGTTATATATGCTTTTCAGCATGGAAAGAATGGAGATATGTTTATTCAGAAATCACCTGCTTCAACGATAACTGATCTTGCAAAAGCCTTAATAGAATTGTATAAATCCGATTCTAAAATTCGCATTATTGGTACCCGTCACGGAGAGAAACTCTATGAAACATTAGTCAATAGAGAAGAGATGGCTAAAGCCATTGATATGGGTGATTACTATCGTGTACCAGCTGATACCAGAGATCTAAACTATGAACGATATTTTAGTGAAGGTGAGAAAAAAGTTTCAGTAATAGAGGACTATCATTCTCATAATACCCATCGTTTAGATGTTGCAGGGACCAAAGAACTCTTATTAAAATTAGAGATGATCCGACAGGATCTGGGATTAGTATAGAATAAAAGATATGATTAAAGTAGGAATAACAGGACAAACCGGATTTATAGGTACCCATCTTTATAATACGCTAAATCTTGATAAAGAGAATTTTGAAACTATATTATTTGATGATCGATTCTTTTCAGAAACTATCCTGCTAGAAGAATGGGTTTCAAAATGTGATGTAATTATTCATTTAGCCGCTCTTAACAGACATAACGACCCTGATGTTATTTATAACACGAATATTTCGTTGGTAAAACAGTTAATTGCTGCATTAGAAAACACGAATACCACACCGCATGTATTGTTTTCCTCATCTACTCAAGAAGCAAATGATAACCTTTATGGAAAATCAAAGAAAGAAGGCAGAAGACTTTTAACAGAATGGGCTACAAAAAATAATACACAGTTTACTGGTTTAATAATTCCTAACGTATTTGGACCGTTTGGAAATCCTTATTACAATTCAGTTGTTGCTACCTTTTGTCATCAACTCACGCATAATCAAATACCAAAGATTGAAGTTGATGGCGATCTGAAATTAATTTATATAGGAGAACTAGTTCATCAAATAATTGATCATATTCTTTTAATTCAAAAGAACTATTGCAATGAAGTTCTAATAGAACAGGTTCCATTGCAACCGACTGCTGAACTTAAGGTCAGCAATCTGCTCCGAATATTACAAGAATATAAAAATCTTTATTTTGAGAATGGTGTAATGCCAGCCATCAACACTTCCTTTGAAAGGAACTTATTTAATACATTCCTTTGCTATATTAACCACGCTACGTTCTTTCCTTTTAAGCTAAAAATGAATACAGATCAACGGGGTTCATTCGTTGAAACAATCAAGCTCAATAGTGGTGGACAAGTATCATTCTCTACTACTGTAGCAGGCATAACCCGTGGTAATCATTTCCATACGCGGAAAGCTGAACGTTTTGCTGTAATAAAGGGAAAAGCATTGATTGAACTCAGAAAGGTAGGTACAGATGAAATACTATCTTTTGAATTGACTGGCGAACATCCTTCGTTTGTAGATATGCCGATTTGGTTTACACATAATATAAAAAACATTGGTTCCGATGAACTCTATACGATCTTCTGGATTAATGAATTTTTTGATCAAAACGATCCAGATACATTTTTTGAAAAAGTATAAGTTATAAACAATGAAGAAGTTAAAAGTACTCACGGTAGTAGGCACCAGACCAGAAATAATACGGTTATCGTGTGTATTACAAAAGCTGGATGAAAGTCAAGCAATCGAGCATATATTGGTTCACTCGGGTCAAAATTATGATTACGAGTTAAATGAACTCTTTTTTGAAGATCTTGGGCTAAAAAAACCAGACTACTTTCTCAATGCAGCTGGAGATAATGCGACTACTACTGCTGGGAACATCATAATAAAGATTGATCCGATACTGGAAAAGGTACAACCAGATGCTTTTTTAGTATTAGGTGATACGAATAGTTGCCTCTGCGCTATAGCTGCAAAAAAACGGCATATCCCAATCTTTCATATGGAAGCGGGGAATCGTTGTTTCGATCAAAGGGTGCCAGAAGAAACAAATCGAAAAATAGTTGATCATATTAGTGATATAAACCTCACGTATAGTTCTATTGCCCGAGAATACCTTTTAAAAGAAGGAATACCTGCTGATAGAATTATAAAAACGGGTAGTCCAATGTTTGAAGTGCTAAATACTTATCTACCCAAGATTAAAAAATCGACTATTGTAAAAGATCTTGGCTTAATCAAGAACGAGTATTTTGTAGTGTCTGCTCATCGAGAAGAGAATATAGCTTCTGAAAAGAATTTCTTCAACCTGATCGAAATTCTTAATAAGCTTGCCGAAACCTATGATCTTCCAATTATTGTAACCACTCATCCGCGAACACGAAAGATGATAGTGAAACACAATATTCAATTTAATCCGCTTGTGAAACTAATGAAACCTTTTGGGTTAAGTGATTACATCAACCTTCAGATGAATGCTAAAACAGTACTCTCTGATAGTGGAACTATCAGTGAAGAATCGTCTATTTTAAATTTTAAAGCGTTAAATATACGTGAAGCCCATGAACGACCTGAAGCGATGGAAGAGGCCTCGGTGATAATGGTTGGGCTCAATCCTGAGCGTGTGATGCAAGGTCTAACTCAATTACAATATCAAAATATTGAGGATAGAAACATTTTACAAGTTGCTGATTACAGTATGCCCAATGTGTCTGATAAAGTTGTTCGTATTATCTTATCGTATACTGATTATGTTAATCGGGTCGTTTGGAGTGAGATTTAATTTATATGAGAAAAAGAAAAATTTGGATTATATCAGAATTGTTTCATCCAGAAGAAACTGCCGTAGCATATATTTTCACAAGAATAGCTGATTATCTTTCTGAAAGTTATGATGTAAGTGTTATTTGTGGTCCATTTTTTTACGATAATGAAAAAAAAGATTTTACAGATATAAAAAAAATTTCAGAAAAAATAACTATTTACAGAAATGAATCACTTAATCTTAATAAGAACAATTTATTTCAGCGTTCTATTAACATTATTTATTTAAGTTTTCAGTTAGCTAATTCGTTTAGAAAAAAAGCATCAAAAGATGACATTGTTTTATTAGCGACCAATCCAGCCCCATTATTATTGCTCATGGGCCTATTAAAGAAGTTTAAACAATTCCAGCTTCATATACTTGTTCATGATGTTTTTCCAGAGAATACGATTCCTGCGGGAATCTTTAAAAGCAAAAAAAGTCTTCTTTATAGATTTATTAAAATAATTTTTGACAAAGCCTACTCAAAAGCCGATCACCTAATAGTCTTAGGTAGGGACATGAAAAATGTTATATCTACTAAAGTTAATCGCTACAATAATAAGATTCCAATTTCAATTGTCCCCAATTGGGCCGATACCTCACAAATAATTCCTCAAGAAAGAGCAATTTCTTTTTTGAAAAAATGGGGTTTAGAACACAAAATTGTGCTACAATATGCGGGTAATATAGGGAGAGTTCAAGGTCTTGTTTCAATAATTGAAGCATTTAAAGTAAGTGGAAACAAGGATTTACATTTATTAATCTACGGTTCAGGGGCGTTGGTTCCATATATAAGAGATTATATCAAAGTAAATAAAATGACTAACGTATCATTATTTGGGAGTTATTCAAGAAAAGAGCAAAATGAGATTCTAAATAGTTGCGACATCGCTATTGTTTCACTATCAAGTGGAATGTATGGGCTTGGTGTTCCATCAAAATCATATCATATACTTTCTGCAGGAAAGCCTATTCTTTTTTTGGGGGATTTAAGATCTGAGATTTCGTGCCTTGTAACAGAAGAAAACGTTGGCTGGTCAATTGATATGACTGATAAAAAAAATCTAATCGATTTTCTCAATAATCTTAAAAAAGATAATCTTAATCAATACAAGAGTATGGGTGAGAAAGCTCGATTATTAGTTGAAGAAAAATATGATGAAAAAATTATTCTAAAAGAATTCCAAGAGAGGATGGAGACTATTATTCTGAATACCTAATTGAATTCAATGTTTATTAACTATGTATAACATTCTTATAACAGGCTATAATGGATTTATTGGCTCGAATATTACAAAAGCTTTAAAAGGAAATAATTTAATAGGTGTTGACCTTTATAAAGGTAATTCGGTTAATGAACATTTTATATGGGCTGATCTAAACAAAATAAAAGACATCGACTGTATAATACATTTATCAGGAAAAGCACATGATACAAAAAAAAGCTCTTCCGCACAAGAATATTTCGATATAAATGTTGGATTGACAAAGGATATCTTTGATCTTTTTTTAGAATCTACAGCTACAAAGTTTATTTTTTTTAGTTCAGTTAAGGCTGTTGCAGATAGCGTTACAAGTGCATTTCTTACTGAAGAAACGCGACCCAATCCTCAAACGCCTTATGGTAAATCAAAACTTGAGGCAGAACAATATATATTGCAACAAACGTTGCCTCCCCATAAAAGAATTTATATTTTGCGCCCATGTATGATACATGGGCCTGGAAATAAAGGTAATCTTAATCTATTATATAAGTTAGCTCATAAAGGATTGCCTTGGCCGTTAGGAGCTTTTGAAAATTATCGTTCATTTACAGCCATTCAAAACTTATTATTTATTATTCAAGAATTGATTGTAAAAGATATTAAACCCGGCATATACCAAATTGCTGATGATGAATCAATATCGACTAATTGTCTTATTCAATTGATGGCAGATTCATTAAATAAAAGAGCTTATATCTGGAATATTCCACCCATTGTGATTAAACTAATGGCAAATATTGGAGATAGACTTGCGCTTCCTTTAAATAGCGAAAGACTGAAAAAGCTTACAGAATCATATATTGTTTCTAATTTGAAGATCAAAGAAGCCTTAGGAATTAAAAAAATGCCATACACCGCAATTGAAGGAATGAAAAAAACGTTTACTTCATTTTAAAATTTCAAAACTATGCAACTTCAATTTAATTTAAATACTTTCATCAACAAAAAAGTTACCTGTAGAAATACAAGCTTACTAAAGGCTGATTTCCAAAAATATAATACTCAAATGGAAGAACGTATCACAGGTAAATCAGTATTGGTCATCGGTGGTGCAGGAAGCATTGGGTCATCATATATCAAAGCTATCCTACATTTCAAAATAAAGAAATTAGTTGTAGTTGATATAAATGAAAATGGGTTAACTGAGTTAGTACGTGATTTACGAAGTTCAAAAGAGTATTTTGTTCCCGATGATTTTATTACATATCCTGTAAACTTTGGAGATATTATATTCGAAAAAATTTTTAGACATTCTGGTCCATTTGAAATTGTCGCCAATTTTGCGGCTCATAAACATGTAAGAAGCGAAAAAGATATTTTCTCTATAGAAGCTATGATTGAGAACAATGTCCTTCGTGCTCGTAAATTATTGGACTTACTTTTACAATCTCCTCCTGAACACTTTTTCTGTGTTTCTACAGATAAGGCTGCTAATCCTGTTAATATTATGGGGGCAAGTAAAAAATTAATGGAAGAGTTAATTATGGCATATTCAAGTAAAATCCCCATAAAAACTGCTCGCTTTGCCAATGTCGCTTTTTCTAATGGAAGCCTGCCACTAGGGTTTATTGAACGACTAAATAAAAAACAACCGTTATCGTGTCCATTAGGTATTCGAAGATTCTTCGTTTCCCCACAAGAATCTGGCGAATTGTGCTTAATTGCATCTATTATGGGTGAAACAGGCGATATCTTTTTTCCTAAGTTGGATGAAGAAAAAGATATGATCCCATTCGACAAAATTGTAAAAGATCTATTAGAAATGTTAGGCTTCGAAATAGACTATTGTAAAACAGAAGAGGAAGCCAGAGAGAGGGCTTTACATCTAAATGAAAGTTCAAAAAGTTATCCCGTCTATTTCTTTGGATCGGATACCTCGGGTGAAAAATCATTTGAAGAATTTTACACTGATAGTGAAGTATTGGATTTAGATAGTTTTATTAATTTGGGAGTTATTAAAAATTCTAAAATATTGAAAATAAGCGAAATTGACAATGTATTAAATAGACTTCATTCACTTTTTGATAAGGATACCCTATCAAAAAGTGAATTGGTAGAAGTGCTAAAGGAATATCTGCCTAACTTTGCTCACATAGAAACAGGGAAGTATCTTGATCAAAAAATGTAAAAGCAAAAAAACTATAGGTATAAATGGATTTTTAAAGAGTTATTCACTAATTTCACCATATCTAAAATGTTTGGTGAATTATTTTATTTTAATTCTTTTCTAAAAGCCTCAGAAAGTTTAGTTTGCATTGCCAATAAAACATTGTTGCACATTATATTCGGATCAAATGAAACAGTTCACTTTATTTTTAGTATTGCTTTTGCCAAATTTCGTTTTAGCGCAGAATATTCCGTTAAGTCGTGATTTGGAAATAGCATATCAATTGCAATTAAAGGAACAGCTACCTTTATCAACCACAGCCATCCAACCATGGATATTACAGGTACCTGATAGTATTGTGAAGACGAATAGTAGCTGGTTGAAACGCAAGATTTTGAGAGAGCATTTGATCAGTGTTAACGAAGATGATATTAGATTAACCTTAGATCCGTTGGTCAACTTTCAAGGAGGAATCGAAAGTGTTGCAAATAAAACAACCTATATTAATACTCGAGGGTTTATTTTAAGAGGGAAAATTGGTGAACATGTAAGTTTTGAATCAACTCTCCAGGAAAACCAAGCTTCACTTCCACCTTATCTCGACATATTCGCCCATCGCTATCATATTATACCTGGCTCAGGACGTCTTCATGGCTATACTGGGGGGAAAGTATTTGACTATTCCATGTCTACCGGCTATATAGATTATACACCCAATAAGCATTTTAACTTTCAGCTTGGCAATGGAAAAAACTTTATAGGAGAGGGATATCGCTCATTATTTCTTTCAGATGAATCTTTTGCTTACCCCTATCTTCGTATTACCTCTACATTCTGGCATATAAAATATACTAATCTTTATACTCAATTTCAGGATCTAAGCAAGTATCAAGTAGACACGAATTACTTCAGGAAGAAGTTCTCTACAATGCACATATTAAGTTGGGATGTTACAAAGAATTTCAATTTTACGTTTTTTGAATCGATAGTGTGGAGTGGAAAAGATAGCCTTGCCCGACGTGGATTTGAAGTAAGTTATCTAGATCCTATCATTTTATACAGACCTGTAGAATTTGGATTGGGGTCACCAGACAATGAACTTATGGGCTTTATGGGCAGTTATCGCCTCAATCGAACTACTATCTACGGGCAAGTGATGTTGGATGAGTTTAGGTTAAGCGACGTTTTAAAGGGAAACGGGATGTGGGCAAACAAACAAGCTTTTCAAATAGGAATTAAAAGTTTAGAACCATTCAATATTAATGGATTATTCGTACAGACTGAATATAATAAGGCAAGACCTTATACCTACTCGCATTTTGATATCTTAAGTAACTGGGGAAATTATAATCAACCACTGGCTCATCCATTGGGGGCTAATTTTAAAGAAGGGCTTGTACATATCCGCTATCAACAAGGAAGGTGGATTGGTGACTTAACATTTATTTCTGCGCTCTATGGTTTGGATATAAATAATAAAAACTATGGAAAAGATATTTTTAAATCAAATGACAGTTATGTTCAATATTATAATAACATTACTGGTCAAGGACTAAGAACAACACTTACATATTCCAATATTGAATGTCGCTATATTCTAAATCGTTTAACACATTTAGAAGCAGTATTAGGAATACTATATCGAAAAGAGAAGAATGAACAATGGACTCAGAGGGATCAGGAAATAACTTTGGGGTTGCGAACTAGCATTTTTAATAAATATGGAGCTTTTTAATAATTTTAACAAATTAATTTGAATTATTCTAATTAAACGAGTAGTTTTGTTACTCAAATAAAGATTAAACTTATCAGAATATATCTATCATAATCAGGACACTAATTAATTTTCTGTGACTGATAGGGCAGAGCTATGAAAATTAATAATTCGTTTAATTAAATCACTAAATTTAGAATTGCATCATTTAAACTTTAACTTATATGAATAATTTAAAACCTCTATTCTTTTTATTGGTTATTTGCATGATATCCCTACAGCTCAAGGGGCAAAACACACAAACACAATCGCAATCATCACAATCACAATCACAATTAAAATCCATTGATCCCGCTATGCTGAAAACCATGAAAGTCGATGATCTAAGCGATGATCAGATTGCCCAGATGAAAGCAAAGTTGACTGCTGATGGTGTTTCAATGGCAGACTTTGAAAAGCAAGCTATTGCAGCAGGAGCACAACCTGCGGAAGTGAAAAAGTTGATCGATAGAATGAATAAGTTAAAAGTTTCCAGTAATCTAAATACAAAAAATAATCTATACCAAGACAATCTTGATTCAAGATATCAAACTGATAGTTTGGACATAAAAAAGAAGAAAAAAAAGGAAATAAAAAAAGATAGTATAACTGTTTTTGGGTCGGAGATATTTAACAATCAGCAGATATCTTTTAGCCCAAATTTGAACATGCCAACTCCCAAAAATTACATCCTTTCAACAAATGATCAATTAATTATAGATATCTATGGGTTTTCAGAAGCGACCCATAGACTAAAGATATCACCAGATGGTTACATTCGAATTCCACTTGTTGGCCCCATTTTTTTAAACGGTTTAACTTTAGAGCAAGCTAAAATTAGAATTACAAATTATTTAGAAAAAAATGGATTCTCCCGACTAAAAAGTGGAGGAACTTCAGTACAAATAACATTAGGG
The DNA here is from genome assembly GCA_013390605.1 of Bacteroidota bacterium. Classification (GTDB taxonomy): domain Bacteria; phylum Bacteroidota; class Bacteroidia; order Bacteroidales; family Cfx3-03; genus Cfx3-03. Next base: position 3,396,538 of record JACAUB010000001.1, read on the forward strand.
GAAATCAGAAGTATAAAGGTAACGATGATTGGTGAAATTACAGCTCCTGGAACGTACACATTTCCTTCATTAGCAACGGTCTATACCGCACTTTATGCGTCGGGTGGGCCTAATAAAAATGGTTCATTTCGTGACATTCAATTAATTCGTGATAATAAAATAATATCGACAGTTGACATTTATGATTTTTTAATGAAAGGAGATAAATCAAATGATTTAGTTTTAAAAGATCAAGATATTATCAGAGTAAACCCTTATAAAAAGAGAGTTACAATACTTGGAGAAATAAAACATCCTGCTATATTTGAGGCAACAGATGCTGATTATATAAAAAATATGTTAGATTATTGTGGTGGATTTTCTGATATCGCATATCGAAATTCGCTAAATATTATTAGAGTTAATAGTCAAGAGAAAGAGATTCTTGATGTAAAAACAGATGAATTTAATCTCATAAAACCTGCCAATGGTGATACAATAAAGATTGGAAAGGTACTTAATCGTTTTTCTAATCGTGTTCTAATAATGGGATCAGTTTTTCGAGAAGGACAATATGCGTTAAGCGAAGGACTCACTGTATCTGGTTTGATTAAAAAAGCTGATGGGCTACTGGAGGATGCATATTTGCCAAAAGCAACCCTCTTTCGCAAAAATGAGGACCTAACTCCTTCTATTCTAACAGTTGATTTACATAATGTTTTACAAGGGAATGAGGATATCTTATTAAAGAAAGAAGACTCATTGTTTGTCTATTCTAAGTTTAAAATTCGCGAAGTGTATACGGTTTCTATAAACGGCGAAGTAATAAAACCAGGTGAATTTCCTTTCTCTGAAAACATGCATGTAAAAGATGTTATTTATATGGCAGGAGGGTTAAAAGAGACTGCTGGAAAAACTGTTGAGATAGCTAGAAGGAAAAAAAATGTAGATGTATTTAAAAAGAATAGTATTACAACAGAGATCATTAACTACCCATTTAACACATCAATTGATACACTAGTCTTACAACCATTTGACGTAATATTTGTCAAAAATGACCCTCGTTATTTGACCCAATCTCATGTAATCATCGCAGGTGAAGTTGCAAATCCAGGTAATTATGCATTGGAAAGTTATAATGAGAGACTGTCTTCGGTTATTAAAAGAAGTGGGGGATTAACTGCAAATTCATTTATTATGGGTGCAATGATCTATAGAATGAAAAGTAAAAAAGACACAATACCAGGAAAAGTTGGTATTGATTTAGAAAAAGCATTACGTTATCCAGGTTCAAGCTGGGATATTATATTGGTTCCCAATGATTCAATTAAAATACCAAAAGAAATACAAACTGTAACTATTGAAGGTCAAGTATTTAATCCAAGCCAAAGTCAATTTAGACCTAACAAATCTGTAAGATATTATTTATCGGGAGCTGGTGGATTAAATGAAAAAGCTTTAAGAAGAGGCATTTATTTAATTTATGCAAATGGGAGTATTAAAAGTACAAGCCATATTTTAGGTTTTAACTTCTATCCGCATGTTTTATCAGGTTCAAAAATATTTGTACCTGAAAAAGAAAAGAAGGAAAAGATGAGCGAATCTGCTAAAGTTGGAATGTATATCAGTATTTTATCAACGTTGTCGACAGTTGGAATTTTACTTTATCAGACATTTAAATAGCTTTTAACTATTAATTGTTTTAGAAACATTCACTATTATTACCTATAAAATAAAATAAAATGGAAGGTATTAAACAAAATATAAACAACAGTGAGATTGCGTTAAAAGAGATTATAATTAAAGGCAAAGAGATATGGAGGTTTTTATTAAGAAAATGGTTCATAATAATAATTACGAGTTCTATAGGTGCATGTATAGGATTATATCAAGTATGGTTCATTCCAACCCGCTATATTGCAAAATGCACTTTTGCTCTTGAAAATGAAAGTAATAATCCTCTTGGAAACTACTCAGGACTTGCTTCTGTTGCTGGTTTAGATATCGGTGGTGGCGGTGGCAACATTTTTAGCCCTGACAACATTATGTCTATGATGAGTTCAAGAAAGATTGTAATTAATTCTTTGCTTTCTCCGATCATTATAAATAAAAAGAAAATGACGCTTATGGAATATTATCTTTCTTTTAATCATATCAATGATAATTGGGCTAAAAATCCTAAGTTCGCTAAGTTAAAGTTTCCTCTGAATTTGGATCCAAAATCATTAACCAGAGAACAGGATAGCGTACTTAATAATATACACTCTTATCTGGTTGCAAAAGTTATTAGTATTGGGAAATCAAATAAAAAAAGCACATTCAGAGAAGCAAGCTGTAGTTCGACTAATGAAATTTTCTCAAAGGCACTTTTAGAGACGCTTGCAAATCAAGTAACCATGTTCTATGTTGCAACAAAAACAAAACGGGCAAGACAAAATGTAGAAATCCTACAAACCCGAGCTGATTCTATATACAAGGTTTTAACAAACTCACTAGATAGAAGTGCCGTTATATCTGACCAAAACCTCAATACGGCAAAACAGGTTGCAGGTGTTGACATTAAAAGAAAACAAATCGATATTCAAGTTGGAACTACTGCGTATAGTGAAGTAATCAGAAATCTTGAAATAGCAAAATTCACTTTACAAAAAGAAACTCCTTTAATACAAGTGATAGACCCACCTGTATTTCCTCTACAAATAGAAAAAGCTAAAAAACTACAAGCTTTAATAATAGGAGGTTTCGTTGGTGCATTTCTAGCTATAGGATTTCTTTTAGCTAGTTGGCGATATAAGGGGATGATAAAAGAATTATTTGCGAGCTAGGTATTATCAATTTTATATTCTTTAAACAACTTTGAATATTCTATTGCTAACTTTATTTTTAATAAAATTATTGTTTTAAAGAATAAAATCACATATACCTTTAGAGCTTTTTTAGTTTGTTAATGTCGTTTGAAACTCATTAACAAACTAAAAAAGTGTTATTATAGCTTATGTCAATAAAAAGAAATTTTCTGCATAATATACTTTTTATTTTAAGTAATATATTATTTCCTATAATTACTTTTTCTTATACTTCAAGAATACTCGGGCCGGAAGGAATTGGGAAGGTTCAATTTGCAGTCTCTTTTGCCCAATATTTTGTATTAGTTGCTGCATTAGGAATACCTGCATATGGAGTGCGAGAAATTGCAAAAATACGAGGAGATAAAAACAAACTTAATAAATTATTTTCTGAGCTTATTACTATTAATATTATTACAAGCTTAGTATCGTTAATTATCTATGCTGTTATTATCTACTTTTTTAAGTGGTTTCATCAGGATATCTTCTTTTTTATCCTTGGAGGGATAATCGTTTTATCAGGGTTTTCCGTAATTGATTGGTTTTTTATTGGCATAGAACAATTCCATTTTCTATCGATCAGATCCCTCATAATAAAGGGGGTTGCTATAATTTCTCTTTTTTTATTCATTAAAACGCCAAAGGATCTTCTAGTATATTTTCTAATTACGATTTTTTCTATACTTGGAAGTAACTTTTGGAATCTTTTTAATTTGAATGGATTAGTATCCATTCAAATTAAAAAATTAGAATTAAAGAAGCATTTACCAGTACTTTTTACTCTTTTTAGCACCTCAATCACCATCAGTATCTATACTATGGTTGACATTCTGTTTTTAGGTTTCCAGACTGATAACAGAGCTGTAGGATATTATTCAGCTGCAATTAAAATAACAAAAATCGCAATTCCCTTAATTGTTTCTTTAGGGACAGTTTTAATACCAAAAATAACACAAAGTATTGTTTCCAAAGATGATGATTTACTTCAAAGATTAACAAAACATTCTTTCTCTTTCATCTGTCTTTTAGCTATCCCCACTTCATTTGGTTTATTTCTTTTTGCACCAGAAATTATAATTGTATTTTCAGGGACGCAGTTCATTGAAGCAATTCCAACATTACAACTTGCAGCTCCGCTAGTTTTCCTAATTGGGTTAGGTTCTATTTTTGGTCCTCAACTATTGATTCCAAGTGGAAATGAAAAAAGTTATTTTATTTCCACTGTTTTTGGAATGATTACTAGTGTCATTCTAAATCTAATTTTAATTAGAATTTTTAGAGATAAAGGTGCTGCAATAGCAACTGTTCTTGGAGAATTTATAGTATCCATTACGGCTTACTATTTTGTACGGAAGAAGATGCGACTCAACTTTAATTGGTACTTAGTATCAAATGCATTTTTATCTAGTCTTGTATTCATTCCAATAGAAATATTTCTTAAATATTCCATTTCAGATACACCTATTCGGTTAATCGTAGCTATTATTAGCTGTGCTTTTATCTATTTCACAATTCAGCTTATCATATTTAAAGAGATACAAATTCGTGAGATATACTTAAAATCATTAAAAATTTTAAAATTTTAAAAATGCATAATACGAACCTAGATTGTGATATTTCAATATTTATGCCAGTTTATAATGGTGATAAATATTTAAAGCAATCAATAGAATCAGTATTAAATCAGACTTTTAAAAATTTTGAATTAGTTTGTGTAGATGATTCATCAACTGATAAGAGTTATGAAATATTAAAAGATTATGCATCAAAAGACACTAGAGTTAAGGTTTTTCAAAAACAAAACGGAGGCAGTGTTCCAATAGCTTGGAATTTTATAATGCCTTATTTAAAAGGGAAAAGTATAACTTATATGTCTCAGGATGACTTTATGTCAACAGACAATTTACAAGCATTATACAATCGGCAAGAAGAGACAGGAGCTGATTGTATTCTCCCAGATATGGTATGGTATTATGAAGAGAAAACAAATAATAAGATTATTAAGGGTATTAATGGCGACCGAAATAAAATTATAACCAATAGAGAGGCTGTAACCTTAAGCTTAAATTGGGATATTCATGGATTTGGTTTATGGAGAGCTGAAATTCTTAAATATAGAAAATTCAAAGAAGATATATTTAATAGTGATGAACTCTTTATAAGAGAATCCTTTTTTCTTTGCAATAAAATAGCTTTTTGCAAAGGTATATTTTATTATCGACAAGATAATAAACAGGCAATTACAAAAACTTTTGGTATAAAAAATTACTACTCTTTAGTGACAAATTTTAGAATCTATAAATTTCTTGAAAATAATAAATTTGATGAATCAACATTAAACTTTGCTTTTATTACAGTAATTTATTCACTATTTTACAACTATAGATATAGTTGTATATATAGAAATAAGTTATCGCAAAATGACCACACAATGATAAGATTAATGTTTTACAAAATATATAAGCAATTAAATATAAAGCAATTACTAAGCTCTTCAAATAAAGAAAAGAATATTACTCGATTTAAATATTTAGCTGCTTATTATATTTTTTTCAACTATTCCATTTTTAAATTTTTTATGACCTTGATAAGTATATATGATAAATGTAGGTTACAACTAATTAATAGATCGCAACTAGAATTTTCAAAATGACCGATATTATTGAAGACTTGATAGGAGTAGTAGTATTATACAATAATACTATTGAAGAGTCAATAACACTCACTTCTATTAATAGAAACTTAGAAATAATAAAAAAAAAAATTGATATAATAGTTTATGATAATAATAACTATTCCGAAATAAAAAACGGCACAATATTCTTACACGGACAATTAAAAATCCACTATTTTCATGATCCTACAAATCCAGGGGTAAGTAAAGCTTATAATTTTGCAGCAAACTATGCCAATAATCTAAAAAAAAATTGGCTTCTATTGTTAGATCAAGACACTGATTTTCCAGTAGATGCTATTGACAATTATATCTTATCAATAAAACAAAATCCAGAAATAAAGTTATTTGCCCCTATATTAAAAGATTCAACCGGAGCAATTATTTCTCCATGTAGATATATTTTCAAAAGAGGTTTTCCTTTAAAAAGAGTTACAACAGGAATAACTAGCTTGCAAAATATTTCACCCTTAAATAGCGGAATATTAATTTATTTAACCACTTTTTTCCTTTCCGGAGGATATAATGAATTAATAAAATTAGATTTCAGTGATTTTCAATTTATAGAAAGATTTAAAAAAATAAATACTTATTGTTATATAATTAATGTAGAATGTTTACATAATTTTTCTAATTCAGAAACAAATACTTCAAAACTAAATAACCGATTTATTTTTTATTGTGACGGGGCTAAAAAAATTAAAAAGAGCTCCACTATTGACCGATTTACATACTTTATGGTGGTCCTTTTAAGAGCAACCAGATTAGTTTATAGAACAAAGAAAAGTATTTTTTTTAAAACCTTCATCTTTCATTATCTTCGTTAATTATGAGAAAGTCAATTGGTATTTTTATCTTCAACCTGCTTTTTTTAGTTGCGTTTTCACTTCACATAAATGCACAATCACTTCCCGTAGGAACTCTAGCATTGGATGATGCTTATCGAAGAGCGCAACTTCTAGGGCGAATTGACTCATCGATTTCATTTACATCCTTCCCACTTTTTCCTTCAACATCATTTAAGGAAAAAGAGAAATTTGATTCTAACTGGAAGGCAAAGGATGTTCTAATAAATATTAATGAGAAAAAAGGGTTTGTGAAGCTATTACCGATTACATGGTTACAGCAATATGACTCCCACCATCCTGAAAGTGTAAATGATGGAGCAATGATACCAGCAAGAGGATATCAAACAATTTTTAGCGCTGGTTTATATGCTCAATTTGGTCCACTCAGTATTCAACTAAAGCCCGAAATAGTTTTCGCTCAGAATAAATCGTATCAAGGGTTTCCAGAAAAACGTGTAGACAAAGTTTGGACAGATCAGTTATGGTACGAGATGTATAATTATAACTTCAATAAAATTGATCTTCCTGAACGGTTTGGAGAAACAAACTATAAAAGGATATTTTGGGGCCAAAGTAGTATCCGTTTAACATATGGCGCTATTTCATTTGGGCTTTCTACAGAAAACCTTTGGTGGGGGCCAGGTCTTCAGAACTCGCTTGTACTGTCAAACACGGCTCCTGGATTTAGCCACTTTACAATTAACACAGTTAAACCAATAAGAACCCCTATTGGATCATTTGAAGGTCAAATCATCGCAGGACGACTAAATAATTCAGGGTTCTTTCCACCAGATACATCCCGAACTTATAATGGTGGGCCACATTTATATGAACCCAAAATAGATGATTGGAGATACATAAATGGTTTAATAATCAGTTATCAGCCCAAATGGGTTCCAGGTTTTTTTATTGGCGCGACAAGAAGTTTTCAAATCTATGAAAAAGATATGGGTAGTAGTTTGGGCGCTTTTAACATAAGTGATATTTTACCCATTTTCACATCTCTTTCCCAAAAAACGGATAAAGAAGCGGTTTTGAATGCAAGGAAAAGAGACCAGCACATGTCGCTATTTATGCGTTGGGTTTGGTTGGAAGGACATGGAGAGGTATATGCAGAGTATGGCCGTCAAAGTTATTTTTGGGATAACCAAGATTTACAAGTAGAGCCTTCATTCTCTGGAGCTTATATCTTAGGATTTAGGAAACTAATCCCATTAACAAGACGAAAGGATGAATACATACAAGTGAATATGGAGCTTACTCAGTTAGCAATGAATCCAGCAACCAGTAATAGAAAAGGTCAAAGTTGGTATCTAAATGACCAGGTAAGGGCAGGATATACAAATCAAGGTCAACTACTAGGATCGGGTATTGGGCCCGGGAGTAATGTTCAAATGCTCAATGTAAGTTGGGTGAAAGGCATTAAGCAGTTAGGCATACAATTTGAACGTAAAGTGCATAATAATGATTTTCAATATACTTATATTAAAGATATCAGAAATCATTGGGTTGATTTAAGTGCAACGCTACATGGTGAATGGAATTACAAAAACTTAATCTTTACAGCTAAAATAGGCTTAGTGGATGCAATGAATTATGAGTGGTTATATTACCCCCCCCCATTACCAGATTTCTGGACAACAGGAGAAGACGACTTTAATTTTCATGGACAATTAGGTTTAATGTACAGGTTTTAAAAACAATCTTTTATGAATAGATTATTTTGGGTTTTAAAAGCAATGATGCTATATGTTTTCTTAGGTTCTTTACAATTACACGCTCAATCTTTGCCTGTAGGAACACCGGTTCTTGAGGATGCCTATCGGAGAGCACAATTGCTTGGACAAATTGATTCATCAATATCATTTACATCTCGTCCGTTTTATCCTAAGACCATAACTCCAACCGGAAAGAACTTAGAACAGAACAGATTGCTTAAAAATTATTTACCAACTAGTGATACATTATTACGGTTCATAAATAATAAAGGAATTGTTCAACTTTTGCCGATAACTTGGTTTCAACAATATAATTCAGATCATCCAGCAGGAATGAATGATGGTATTATGATCCCTGCCAGAGGTTATCAAACACTATTTAGCGCTGGCATCTTTGCAAAGTTTGGACCTTTAAGTATTCAACTAGAACCTGAAGTAGTTTATGCAGAAAATAAAGCATTTGAATACAAAACATACAAAGATATCCCTTACAATTCTAATATTGATATATTGTATGCTGATTATAGAGCAGGAATAGATCTTCCTGAACGATTTGGAAATAGTTCCTATCATAAGATATCATGGGGGCAAAGTAGTATCCGTTTAACGTTTGGCCCCATTTCCTTTGGTCTATCCAATGAAAACCTCTGGTGGGGGCCAGGAATATATAATTCTCTTTTAATGACAAACAATGCTCCTGGTTTTGAACATTTTACTATAAATACAGTAACTCCTATACGAACACCTATTGGATCATTTGAGGGACAATTGATTGGCGGAAGATTAGACGGATCAGGTTTTTCACCATCGAAACCTGATGACTGGCGATATCTTAATGGTACAATCATAACTTACCAACCTCGTTGGGTACCTGGTCTTTTTTTAGGAGTTACTCGAACATATCAAGTATATCATAAGGACATGGGAAATGGTATAACTGATTATCTACCTGTTCTAAATGCAATTACTAAACAAGCGAGTGGTGGTAATTCTCAAGATGCAGGAAAATCGCAAGACCAAGTGGCTTCTTTTTTCATGCGCTGGTTATGGACAAAAGAAAAAGGTGAAATCTATTTTGAATATGGCAGAGAGGATCATGCTTGGAATTTAAGAGACCTTATAACAGAACCTACCTCTTCCGCAGCATATATTCTTGGGTTAAGAAAGGCTATATTACTGAATAAGCTAAAAAATGAATATATACAGGTTAATATGGAAGTAACACAATTAGAGATGGATAATATTACGTTGAATAGAATAGGAGGAAGCTGGTATGTTCATTACCCTATACTACATGGATATACAAATCGCGGACAAGTGCTTGGAGCTGGAATTGGGCCCGGTAGCAATTTACAAACAATTAATATTAGTTGGAACAGAAAATTAGTAATGATAGGATTGCAATTTGACAGATATGTACATGACAATGATTTCTTTCAAAAATACATAAAAGATATTAGATCAAATTGGGTAGATTTAAGTGAAGCCCTTGTCTGTAATTGGCAATACAAAAACATACTTCTAAATTCGAAAATTGCAGTCATTCGGTCTAAGAATTATAAATGGCAATATGCCCCTAATTTAAGTTATCCACAATTATTTTGGAACTCTACACATGATGTTTATAACATACAAGGACAACTTGGCATAACCTACCGTTTTTAAAGAAAAATTAGTAATTTAAAATGAATAAAGATCCTCTGATATCCTTTATAGTTCCTTGTTATAACGATGGTAAATTTATTCTTGAATGTCTCAATAGTATACACGAACAAGACTACAAAACTTATGAAGTTATAATAATAAACGATGGGAGTAAAGATAAAATAACAAATCAGATAGTTAGCACAATCGTCCACCCCAAAGTCAAGGTTTTACAAACGACCAATCAAGGACCGGCAAAAGCTAGAAACCTAGGAATACTGAATTCGCAAGGGAAATACATATTACCCTTGGATGCGGACAATAAAATTGCCACTTCATTTGTGACAGAAGCAATTGCGGTATTGGAAAATAATCCTGGCATAAAAATAGTAAGTTGCGATTTAAAGATTTTTGGTTTGAAAGACGGATATGTTAAATTTGCTACTTACACTCTGGAAAAGCTGCTTGGAAGAAATTTAATGGAATGTGCTTCAATATATAGACGAGAAGATTTTGATAAAACCAAAGGATATAACCCAAATATGATAGGAACTTATGAAGATTGGGATTTATGGCTCTCACTACTTGAAAACGGTGGTGAAGTGTATCAAATAAAGAAACCTTACATTTTTTATCGAATTAAAAAAACGTCTCGAAATCAATCTGTTTCTTCGGAAGAACATAAAAGATTACGAAAACAGATTTATTTAAATCATCAAAATATTTATTCAAATAATTTTCTAGATCCTTCTGAATCATTCGAGTACCATTTACTGTATAATTCAAAAGAATATAAACTTGGGCGCTTTTTATTAAAACCATTAAGGGCTTTACAAAGAATAATAAGGTAATGGAACACTTCTCCTCCATTCAAATTAGCAGAAATAAAACAGAAAAACTTATATCGGTTTATTTCATTTTTATTTTGCTAGAGTTGTTTATTCTAGGAAGTGGGCAGATTATTAAATTCCATTCTTTAACACTGAGAATGGTTAATTTTGTTTTACTAAATATTTTCTGTTTGGTTCTTTTTAAAAAAGAGATAATAAATAGAACCTATTTAATAATGGTATATATTTATATCTGTTCTCTTATTTTTTCTAGTATAATTGGTTTCTTGAATGGGGCTACTATTGCTTCCGTCTTTAATGATGTAAAGCCATTACTTTTTTTCATCTACCTTATTCCTTTTTCATTCCTTATAAAGACGGAAAAAGATATAAAACTGATCATAAAAGTAGTAAGAGTTAGTGCTATCATTCTAACTTTGCTCTATTTCCTTTATTTGCTAGTCTATTTATTCAATCCAATAATAATATTTGTATTAGCTCCTTTTCAAGACAGTGGCGAGATCTTCATAAGAGGCAATGGTCCTTACTTTTTTTACAAAGGTTTCTTTTTTATAATGATAGCTATTTTTTTTATAAATAAGAAAACGCTATTAGAACGTATTGTACTTCTATTGCTCAGCATTGCTATATTTTTAACCTTAACAAGGGGGCTCTTATTAGGAATTATAGGATCTTTTATTATAATGGGGCTTATTCACCTTAGTTTTGATTTTAAAATATCGATCAAGCAATTATTTTTGGTTGGCACAATTTTTATTCTTTTCATCCTTCTTCTACCCTCTTTCATGAACGTTGTTGGTGATAAGTCAGCATCTGATTCTGTTAGATTATTGTTTATAAGTCAGGTGAATGAAGCAATTACCCCCTTCAGTCTAATATTTGGACATGGGTTTGGCGTATTTGAAGGTTTAACAAGAGAACATATAGAAATAAGTTATTATGAGATCTTACATAAACAAGGGTTAATTGGATTGCTCATATGGTTTGCTCCACTGGTTTATTGTTTTAAAAAAATAAGTAAAGACAACACCAAAATATTAGATAAACGTTTTTTTCTAGCCGTGCTTTCTGTTTATATTATTTCTCTAACTAATCCTTTTATTAATAATCCGTTAGGGCTTTCCATTATCGTAATATCTATGATTTCAATGAATGTTCTATTTTACGGACATAAAGCCGAAACAGCTCTACCAGTTGCTATATGATTTCAGTTTGTATTCCGACATACAATGGTGAAAAGTATATTCAAAAGCAGCTCAATTCCATTATGACTCAATTGGCAAATGATGATGAGGTAATTATCTCTGATGACTCATCAGAAGATAGCACAATTGATATTATAAAAGATTATTCTGATAACAGAATAAAACTGATTGAGGGTTGTACTTTTAAAAATCCAATTTTCAATCTAGAGAATGCACTCAAAGAAGCAAAAGGCGATTTCATTTTTTTAGCTGATCAGGATGATATCTGGTTACCTGATAAGGTTAATACTACATTGGAAAAGCTTACTATTTATGACATTATAGTATGTAATGGCCATATCGTTGATGAAAATGAAAACATTATTCATGAATCTTATTTTAAGTGGAAGGGGTCAGGTGCAGGATTTATCAAGAACTTAAAAAAGAATTCATATCTAGGTTGTTCTCTTGCTTTTAATCGAAAAATATTAAATTACATCTTGCCATTTCCAAAGAAAATAGCGATGCATGATATCTGGATTGGAATGGTTGTAGAGCTAATTGGGAAACCCTATTTTATTCAAAAACCACTATTTCTGTATAGACGACACAAAAATAACTTTACAGCTGCCATTCACAAAGCAGATCATGAGTTGACAGATAATACATTATTTTATAAAATTGAGTACCGAGTAGTGATGCTCATTTATTTATTCTCAAGATATATCAAACGAAAGGTCTGCCTTAAATGACCTACATATTTGTTAATCAAGCTACAAGGTATCTATTTATTGACATTATTAATTGCTTTGCAAATAATGGTTGTAAGGTAGAACTCTATGCTGGAGAAATTCGTGAAGGTGGTGAAAAGGTAAATGACACAATTATTAAACACATCTTTACACGGTATGATAATTCTACCCCCTTTAAAAGATTATTAACATTTTTACTTTTTACTTCACAGGTTTTTTTCAAGTTGCTGTTTCGAAAAAAACACAATATCCGAGTAATACTAGTAACAACTCCTCCGTTTTTACCATTTATTGGAATTTTTTTTAATAAATTATTCAGAGTTCCTTTTGATCTAATTGTTTATGATCTGTATCCAGATGTCTTTATTAACTTTGGAATTGTTAAGAAAAAATCTTGGCTAGTTCAATATTGGGATAGATTAAATGTCAGTTTATATAAAAGGGCTACAAAAGTCTTTACCATTAGCAATTATATGGCTGAACGGTTAAAAGAACAGGGTTGTAGTAGCGAAAAATTAATTACCGTCTCTAATTGGGTAGATGCTTCATATATAAAACCTATAGAAAAATCGCAAAATATATTTATTAAAGAACACTGTCTTGAAGACAAATTTGTGGTACTTTATTCAGGAAATATGGGAGCTACACATGATCTGGAAACGTTAATTACTGTAGCAATTGATTTAC
>JACAUB010000001.1:3409820-3417554 GCA_013390605.1 Bacteroidota bacterium
GTTAATTACTGTAGCAATTGATTTACAAAAGTTTGAAAATATTCTTTTTCTAATTATTGGAGAAGGGGTAAAAAAACAAAAAATAGAAAAGTTAGTAGCTGTATCGGCATTAAAAAATGTAAAGCTATTACCACTCCAACCCTCTGAAATGCTACCTTTCTCATTAAGTTCTGGCGATTTAGCCTATATTACACTTGACCATGGTGCAGAAAGGGCTTCTGTTCCGAGTAAACTTTATTATATGTTAGCAGCTGGTTGTGGAATACTTTCTGTTGCTCTAGAAAATTCAGAATTGGGTATATTGACAAAAAAGTTTAACTTTGGCGAGATTTTTGAGCCTGGTGAAAGAAAGAGCATTGGAAATTTCATATTGGACTGTATGCTAAATAAGCAAAAATTAATTAAATTTCAACAGAATGCCCGATATGCAGCACTTAATTTCACACCAAAAAATGCAGAACTATTCTATAAAAAGATAGTAGATGCTTAAAAAAATATATTTTTCACCATTTGGTATTCTTATTTCTATAGTTTTACGATTGTTAGCTATGGTACACAAGCCATTTATGGTGTATGGATTTTACAATCAAAAGAATAAAAAATATTTAAAAAAGATTAGAATTGGATCTACTGTAAAACTAATAAACAAACGATCTATTGATCTTTCTGATAATATCTGGATAGGACACTATTCTTTGATTGATGGAATTGGTGGGGTAACAATCGGAAAAGGTGTTCATATCTCATCACATACTGTTATTTATTCACATAGCAGTCAAGATGCAATCCGTTTACTCGGAGATAATTATATAATGGAGGATACAAAAAAGAGAATAGGTTATAAACTAAAATCTGTCACAATTGGAGACTATACCTTTATTGGAACAAGTAGTATAGTTTTACCTGGTTCCAATATTGGTAGAGGATGCATAATTGGCGCAGGTTCGGTGATAAGAGGTAATATCCCTGATTATTCAATTGCAAGCGGAAATCCAATTCAAATAATTGGTGATACCAGAGAAAGAGATAAAAAATATTTTCTGGATATCATTGATGAGTCAAAATATTATGATCCAACTGTTTTAAAGATAAAACGCTAATATGAAAATACCATTTTCCCTTCCTGTTATTGATACAGATGTAATCAATGAGATGATGGATACCTTAACCAATACTGGTTGGTTAACTACTGGACCAAAAACAAGAGCTTTAGAAGATGAAATAAAAAAATTCACTGGAGCAAAAGAAACACTTTGTGTAAATTCATGGACATCTGGAGCAATGCTAATTCTGCGTTGGTTTGGAGTAGGTCCAGGTGATGAAGTTATTATTCCTGCATACACATATAGCGCAACTGCCTTATGTGTTATGAATATAGGTGCGACCGTGGTAATGGTAGACGTAAAAGATGACTTTACAATTGATCCTGAGAAAATAAAAAAGGCTATTACTCCCAGAACAAAAGCAATAATTCCAGTTGATTTAGGAGGATGGCCTTGCGATTATAACAGAATATATTCGATTATAAATGACCCTGAATTCTTATTACAATTTACCCCCACAACTGAACGACAAAAGAAATTAAACCGTATTTTAATTTTAGCTGATGCTGCTCATTCATTGGGTGCTTACTATGAAGGGAAAAAAACAGGAATTAATGCAGATATCTCAATCTTTTCATTTCATTCTGTTAAGAATGTTACTACAGGAGAAGGAGGCGGAATTTGCATTAACCTACCAAAATCTTTTAATAACCACGAAGAACTTACGTTTTTAAGGGCTTTTTCATTGAATGGACAAAATAAAAGTGCATATGAAAAGGATCAGATCGGAGGGTGGAAATACGACATTATAGATCAGGGAATGAAAGCCAATATGCCAGATCTTTGCGCTTCTGTAGGATTAGCTCAGATAAGAAAATATAAAAATATTTTTTTACCTGATAGAAGACGAATTTTTGATTATTATACCGATCATCTAAAACAATATGAATGGGCTATTATTCCTTCTTATGAAATAAACTCTTCAATTTCATCATATCATCTATATTTATTAAGGATCAAAGGGATTACTGAAAATCAAAGAGATAAGATGATTGATAGCATCAGTAAAGCTGAAGTAGGAGTTAATGTTCATTATACTCCTATGCCAATGCTCACACTATTCAAAAACAGAGGATACAAAATAGAAGATTATCCTAAAACATTTGAATTATATCAAAATGAAATTACATTGCCAGTTTATAATGGTTTAACTGAAGAACAATTGAAAAGAATAGTCAAAGTGCTGATAAAAGCATATCATTTACTTTAATGTATATTCTTTTAAAAGTTTAACGAGACAGAGGACTTTCTTGATCAAAAAAATGAAACCATTATGTATAAGTACTTTTTCAAATATATCATAGATTTTGTGGTTGCATTAGTTAGCCTGTTGATTATTTTACCATTTATGATTCCTATTATTATAGGATTATTATTCACAGGTGAACATAATGTATTTTACTTTCAGCAAAGAATTGGATTTAAAAACAAACCTTTCTATATTTGGAAGTTTGCAACAATGCTAAAAGATAGTCCGAATATGGGAACGGGGATACTTACAATGAGACAAGACCCCAGAGTTTTGCCCATGGGATATTTTCTACGTAAAACAAAAATAAATGAACTCCCACAAATCATCAATATATTAAGAGGAGATATGAGCCTTGTGGGCCCAAGACCATTAGTAGAAAAGACTTTTGATCCATATCCTGATCATGTTAAAAAAACCATTTACAATATTAAACCTGGTTTAACAGGTATCGGGTCTATTATATTTAGAGATGAAGAAAGATTATTTTCGGAAACAAGCCTATCTCCGGAAGAATTCTATGAAAAATATATTTCTGCTTATAAAGGAGAGTTAGAGTTGTGGTATCAGACGCATCTTTCATTCTACACTGACTTTATGTTAATTTTCTTAACGGCTTGGGTGATTATTTTTCCTGAAAGTGCGTTGATCTATAAAGTATTTAAAGATTTACCAAAGAGACCAGAGATTTATTAGCTTAATTGTGTTTTCACAAATCTTCAATACTCTAGGCTTTAAGAAATAAAATGACTGAATACATGCTATTTAAATAATGAACACTGATATTAAAAACATGTGTAATTTTTTAAAATTGAATATAGTCCGAACAATGATGATCGGGCTATTTGTTTTAGTGACTGTTGTTGGCAAATCTCAGGTTAGTAACTCTACTAATATAGGAGCAATAAAATCAGAACAATTAACAGATGAACAGCTCAAAAAAGGTATTCAAAAAGCATTAGAGGCAGGAATGACCCCGGCAGAAATTGAAGCAATGGCACGATCCAGAGGAATGTCCTCTAATGAGATTCAAAAGCTGAAGGCTCGGATGGAGAAGCTATATGGTCCGAATTCTGGTTCTGATTTAAAAAATAATGGAACAACACAATCGACAAGTAAATCTGGATTTAACTACAAAACGATAGATTATCCTGACTATTTTGAGAGTCGAAGCAAAAACGGTACACCAACTATAGATGAAAGGAACTTTGGATTCTCTCTATTTACAAACAACGACCTTACCTTTGAGCCTAGCACGAATATAGCTACCCCAAAAAACTATCAATTGGGTCCTGACGATGGTCTTAATATCGACATATGGGGCGCTTCACAAGCAAATTATGAACAAACGATCACTGGAGATGGTAATATCATTATTCCTAACGTAGGACCTATCTTCCTGAATGGGCTTACAATTGAAGAAGCTACCCGCAAGATAAAACGAGAGTTGAGCAAAATTTATTCTGGATTAGCACAGGGAAATACTTTTGTCAAAGTGAGTTTGGGTACAATCAGGAGTATTAAGATAAATATTGTTGGGGAAGTGACTTTGCCTGGTACATATAACCTCTCTTCGTTGGCATCTGTATTCAATGCAATGTATGCTGCAGGTGGGCCATCATCTAATGGATCATTGCGCAGTATTAAGATTATCAGAGGAAACAAACCTGTAGCCGACTTGGACTTCTATGACTTTCTATTAAAGGGTGAACAGTCGAACAATATGAGACTACAAGATCAGGATGTTATCTATGTGGCTCCCTATATCAACAGAGTAGAAGTTACAGGTCAGATGAAACGTAACAAGCTATTCGATGTGAAACCTAACGAGACTTTGAAAGATTTGCTCTATTTTGCTGGTGGCTTTACAAGCAAAGCCTATACACAACAGATAAAAATATTTCGAAAAACAGGTAAAGAGAATCGATTACTTGACATTTCTTTTAATCAACAAGCAATTACCAAACTACAAAATGGTGATTCAATACATATTGATTCTATACTGAACCGTTATGAAAACAGGGTGACCATCAAAGGTGCAGTGATGCGTCCAGGGGTTTATGCCATTGATAGTGTAAGTACATTGAAGCAGTTGATAAAAAAAGCTGATGGCTTACGTGAAGATGTCTTCAAAACCAGAGTGTCAGTATTTCGCTTGCAAAGTGATTTTACACGAGAAATCATTCCTATTGACCTAGTACAATTAATGAATTCGAATCTTGACTTCACCTTGCAACGTGAAGACTCAGTAAATATTCCTTCGATATCGGATTTGCGAGAACGTTTCACAGTAACGATTGAGGGTGAAGTAGAAAAGCCGGGTACATATCCTTTTGCAGAGAACTCACGAGTGGAAGATTTGGTAATCCAATCAGGAGGCTTACTGGAAACAGCTTCTATGGCGCATCTAGAGATTGCCCGTCGAATAAAGGATGATAAATCAGTTACCACGAGTAACCAGTTGGCTCAGATTTTTCAATTTACCATTAGTAAAGATTTGAAGTTGTCTGACTCAGCTTCAATGTTTGTATTGCAGCCTTTTGATCAAGTATTTATCCGACGATCACCATCATATATGCCACAGCTATTGGTAAGTATTGAGGGAGAAGTTACGTTCCCCGGGCGGTATAGTATTACAAGCCGCACGGAACGAATTTCAGATTTGATTAAGCGGGCTGGTAATATTACACCAGAGGCTTATCTGAAGGGTGCTAGTTTAGTGAGACAATTATCTTCAGGTCAGAAATTGCGAGAAAAAGCATTGGAGACGGTTGCAAATATGAATGACTCGACAAAAATCGGTGTCTTGCATCGTACATTATACAATACGATTGGGATTGATTTAGAGAAGATTTTAAATAATCCTGGATCACCGAATGACTTGTTTTTGCAACAGGGGGATTCGTTGAGAATTTTAAAACAGTCACAGACAGTTCAGGTAACAGGAGCGGTATATAATCCAAATGTGATTCCATTTATTGATGGAATGCGATTAAACCGTTACATTTCAAACGCAGGGGGATATACTAACGATGCCGTCCGTTCGAATGTATATGTCGTATATGCGAATGGATCGGTGAAGAAATCTACACGATATTTTATATTCAGACACCATCCACGATTGGAACCAGGAGCTGAAATCATGGTTCCAGAAAAAGCCGCTCAAAAGAATAGGTTGAGTTTAGCAGAGACTATGGCGATTAGTACAGCATTGAGTTCGTTAGCGTTGATTGTTATCACGATTGTCAATGCAGTGAAATAAAGATGCAGTAAAGAAAAACGAAAGATGAATGAAGTAAAGGTTAGTAAATTGAATGAGAGTATAGACCTAGTTGAGGTATTCAAACAGATCAAAAAAGGTCAGAAAACGATCTTTGTTTGTATGGCTGTGTCGTTTATAATTGCTATAGGAATTGTCTTAATTACACCTAAACAATATAAGACTCAGATTTCATTACTAGCTGAGTCAAGCTCAAAAAATGGAGCCAGTGGTTTGCTTGGACAACTTGGTGGACTAGCTGGCGGATTGAACCTCGGAGGACTTTCAGGATTAAATCTGGGTGGTTCTGCGAGTAGTGATGCACTTACACCTGATCTCTATCCCGATATAGTGAAAAGCACACCTTTTCTACTTGAGGTACTAAGCCAAAAAGTAACCGAATCACATAAAAATAAAACAATAACAGTTGCAGAATATTTAGAGAGATATAATAAAACGCCTCTTGCTCGTTTTATGGGTTTATTTATGGATAAACCTGTTCCCTTATCGATAGTAAAGTATACTCCTGAGACATTACTAAAACTGACAAACAGACAAACAGATCTAGCAAATGGACTAGCAGATATTATCAAATTAAATGTAGTGAGTGCGACTTCCGGTAGTTTGACGGGTGGAGGAAGTAAAACTATCACAGTAAGCATTGAAGTACAGGATCCTGAAGTATCGGCACAACTGGCGAATCTGGTAGTGAGCAACCTGAAGTTATATATTGTAGATTATAATACGGGTAAGGCAAAGAAGGATCTGGATTTTATCAAGGCACGTTATATCGAGGCGCGAGATAAATATTATGCTACTCAGCAAGCCTTGGCTAACCATAATGACCGAAATTTAAATGTAATTCTGGCATCAGTAAATACAAGCAAAGAGCGGTTACAAACAGAAAATCAACTAGCAATGAATGTCTATAATTCATTAGCTCAAGTATTGGAACAGGCTAAACTAAAGGTTCAGGATCAGACACCGGTATTTACGGTGATTGAGCCAGCGATAGTGCCAACATTAAAAAGTAAGCCTAAATCGATTATTATTATTATTGGGTTAGTTTTTGTCGGAGCTTTTATTGGAGTTGGGATTATTTTCTTTAATCGAAAAGGAAATTAGTAGGTTTCTATATAACTGAAATAACTGGGAAGAAGAAATTTCACTCATCATGCATTCTAATTAGTCTTTGAAGTAAAATTCATAGAAAAAAGAAAAAAATATTTGGAGATTAAAAAAATAGCCTTAACTTTGCATCATCAATCACGGTTGATAAACAAGGGAGCTTAGCTCAGTTGGTTCAGAGCATCTGCCTTACAAGCAGAGGGTCATAGGTTCGAGCCCTATAGTTCCCACAGAAAAAAGACTGTCTCAAAAGGACAGTCTTTTTTTTTATTTTACAAATGCCTTGGATCCATAAGGATGGATCAGGATCCGGGATCAGTCGGAAAAGTTGGGATCTATCCAACAAATTTGGGGAATAATCCCCTTTCTCATTTCTACTGAAGCCGTCGTACCTGCCACGTGGAAAGAACTTCTATTTAAACGTGAACATTTTAAGCATAATTTCTTCAAATGGTCAAAATGATGGAATTTTATGTGATCATCTTATTATGATCGATAAATCCTCTGAACTTACCGAAGGATTCTTCCCTTTTACGCTCATGTCTTTTACTGAAAAAGGTATACAGTATAAACGTTTAAAAAAACACTGTATATGGGAATGAAAAGAGAAAGAGTTGAAAGAAATGTATCGGGTAAACGCTATTTTGTATACCCAGAAGAGGATCGAATCAGGATAGTGAAGGAACTGGAAAAAGGATCACTTTCTATAAAAGAAGTCATGCAGAAATACGAAGTTCTGGATGCGTCCACAGTTTTAAACTGGTTAAAAAGATACTCATCAGAATATCGGGAGAACTACATGCGAGTGCTCCTATCGGTTTCCGATCGAAGGCAAATAGCGTATAAGGTAGAATCAGGAGTCATGAGCATTGAGGAAGCCTCTACACGTTACAGGGTGCAACAAAGAACCATAAAAAGTTGGATAAAGTTGTATACTTGTATTCCTAAACTGGTGGACACTATGGCAAAGAACGAACAATCTCAATCAGGTTCAT
>JACAUB010000001.1:3417654-3432475 GCA_013390605.1 Bacteroidota bacterium
CTCAGCCGATACAGATTTATAATCTGTATCGGCTGAGAAATAGGGGTTCTTGTAGAAAAGTTGTGGAACAGTAATCAACCGAAAACAAGTTGTTCGTATAAAACATCTTCATCCCTTTGATCTCTTGAGCGAAATTTGCTTATAACTATTCACAATAAAAATAAGATTTCTCGCAAGTGGACAGAACGACGACTTCGGTTGGCGTTGAAAACAAATACTCTTCCCAACTAATTAGTGCAATCAGAATGAGACAATGAACTTTATCTTAAGTTTCCACCATATCCATACAAGATAAAGGGGCTAGATGAAAAGAATGTTATATTTTGTTATAAAATCAACACTCTTGTTAAACGCCCCTTTTCAAACCTATTAGTAATTTGTTTGTTGCTTATCTTTGTAAGCTTAGTATCATAAAGAATTGAAAAGTATGACGAAGAACAGATTTCCAGGACAACAAGGGTTGTACGACCCTTTGAACGAACGCGACAGCTGCGGTATTGGCTTTGTAGCCCATATCAAAGGGGTCAAATCTCACGAAATTATTCGACGCGGTCTCGAAGTGCTTAAAAACATGGACCATAGAGGCGCTACCAATGCGGATAATACTTCGGGCGACGGGGCAGGAATTCTGATTCAGGTTCCTCATGACTTTATTGTGAAGTTAGGCATCACTGTGCCTAGCCCAGGAAAATATGGAACAGGGCTATTATTTTTACCCATTGACACAGAAGAGGCCTCACTTTGCCAGACAGTTTTAGAACGCCATGTAAAAAATGAAGGGCTGGAACTGATTGGCTACCGCGAGGTACCTGTTGATAGTTCTGTAGTAGGCGAGATTGCCCGCGGAACAGAGCCTGTGATAAAACAAGTATTTGTGAAAGCCAATCTTGAACAGGATGCACTAGAACGTAAGCTTTATCTAGTAAGAAAGTTAACTGAAAAAGAGATTCGAGAGTCATCTCTGAAAGAGAAGGATAACTTCTACATTCCAAGCCTTTCATCAAAAATCTTGATATATAAAGGAATGCTAACACCTGATCAGCTGAACACTTACTTCCTTGATTTCAAGGATCCATCAATGAAAAGTGCCACAGCATTGATCCACTCACGTTTTAGTACAAATACATTTCCCACATGGGATCTTGCACAGCCTTTTCGTATGGTGGCTCACAACGGTGAAATCAACACTGTGACTGGAAATCGCTTGTGGATGCATGCCCGTGAGTCACTGCTTAAATCGGAAGTGTTCGGCGAGGATATCAAAAAGCTACTCCCAGTAATTGAACCGGGAAAAAGTGATTCAGCTTCGTTGGATAATGTGCTAGAGTTTCTGTTGATGAATGGTCGTACGATTCCACATGCACTCTGTATGTTGATTCCAGAGTCGTTTAACGACAAAAATCCAATACCTGATAGTCTGAAAGCGTTTTATGAGTTTCAATCGACACTGATGGAACCATGGGATGGTCCTGCCTCTATTGTCTTCTCTGATGGTCGTTACATTGGAGGTACACTCGACCGGAATGGGCTACGTCCGTCACGTTATGTGATTACTCACAACGATTTGATCGTGATGGGTTCTGAAGTTGGGGTTCAGACCTTTGCTCCAGCAGAGATTAAATCAAAGGGACGTCTTCGCCCCGGTAAATTGTTATTGGTAGATACACAACTGGGTATCATCATTCCAGATGAAGAGGTAAAGGCTGAACTGACCCGTAGATATCCATATAGCAACTGGTTGCGCGACAACCGTATCGAAATCAAAGATATTGTAGTGAAGCAACGGGTACCATCATCGATGGGAAGTGAGTTTCCTGTCTATGCCAAGGTATTCGGCTATTCCAAAGAGGATTTGAAAGACGTGATTCGCCCTATGTCAATTGATGCCAACGAGCCTACAGGCTCGATGGGTAGCGATATGCCGATTGCAATCTTTTCTGAGAAGCCACAGCGTTTCTACAATTATTTTCGTCAGATATTTGCACAGGTAACAAACCCACCCATCGATCCTATTCGTGAGGGCTTGGTGATGAGTTTGACGAACTATATCGGGGCATCCAAATCAAATATACTGGAGGAAAGTCCTGACCAATGTCGATTAATTAAAATTGACAGTCCGTTGCTGACCAACACGGATCTTGGCAAGATCAAGGACATGAAGCACGAGCAGTTTACGCACAGCATGATACCTATGGTATTTCCAGTAAAGGAGGGTGTTGAGGGCTTTAAAAAAGCCATCAATCGGATGCTGGAACAGGCTGAAAAGGCGGTTGACGACAAGAAAAACTTTATCATCCTGACCGACCGTATGGTGAGTCAGGATCAGGCTCCGATACCTTCATTACTGGCAGTATCAGCGGTTCATCATCATCTGATCCGTAACCGTAAACGGATGCAGGTGGGGTTGATTGTAGAGACAGGGGAGGCTCGCGAAGTGATGCATTTTGCACTACTCCTGGGCTTTGGGGCAAGTATGGTAAATCCCTATCTGGCTTTTGCCGCTATTGCCGACCTGATCAAAAATGGTGAGGTAAACCTTGACTACAAAACTGCTCGTAAAAATTATATCAAAGCTATTGATAAAGGGCTTTTAAAGATATTATCCAAAATGGGTATCTCGACCCTTCGAAGCTACCATGGATCTCAACAATTTGAGGCACTGGGTGTAAGCAAAGAAATTATCGATTTGTACTTTACAGGTACACCTTCACGTATTGGCGGTATTTCATTTGAGGAGATCCGCAAAGAAGCGCTTCAGTTTCATGAAGAAGCCTACGAAATGGATCCTGAGGAGTTTTCATTTAGCACCGAGGGGACTTTTACCTATCGTAAAGATGGAGAACATCATGCATGGAACCCTGAGACAATTGCACTTCTGCAATGGGCTACTCGCAACAACGACTATAGTAAATTCAAGGAGTTTAGCACTCTGGTAGACAAGGAGAACAAAAGACCGGTCTTCATCCGTGGTGCGCTCCATTGGAAAAAGAACCCAATTGCGTTAGATCAGGTAGAACGCGAAGAGGAAATTATGCGTCGGTTTGTGACTGGGGCTATGTCATATGGTTCTATCAGTAAGGACGCCCATGAGGCGTTGGCGATTGCAATGAACACTATTGGCGGTCGTAGCAAT
Organism: Bacteroidota bacterium; assembly: GCA_013390605.1. GTDB lineage: Bacteria > Bacteroidota > Bacteroidia > Bacteroidales > Cfx3-03 > Cfx3-03. The sequence continues at coordinate 3,420,788 of JACAUB010000001.1, forward strand.
ACAGGAGAAGGTGGAGAAGACCCAGAACGCTTTAAACGTAACACGCGTAGTGCCATTAAACAGGTGGCATCAGGACGGTTCGGGGTAACAAACAACTATCTTGTTAATGCTGATGAATTACAGATTAAAATTGCACAGGGTGCAAAGCCGGGTGAAGGCGGACAGCTACCTGGCTATAAAGTGGATCGAATTATTGCCAAGACACGTAATTCGACACCCGGGATTACTTTGATTTCCCCCCCACCCCATCATGATATTTATTCTATTGAAGATTTAGCTCAGCTGATCTTTGACCTCAGATGTACCAACCCTGCCGCGAAGATTTCGGTAAAACTAGTTGCAGAACAAGGAGTCGGTACAATTGCAGCTGGTGTAGCAAAAGCTTATGCCGACCTGATCGTGATTAGCGGCTGTGAAGGTGGAACAGGGGCTAGTCCTACGAGTTCTATACGCTATGCCGGTCTACCTGCAGAGCTGGGTATTTCGGAAGCTCATCAGACATTGGTGCTAAATAACCTCCGTGGAAGGGTTCGCCTACAAACAGACGGACAGCTAAAAACGGGTCGTGATGTAATTATTATGGGTTTAATGGGAGCCGAAGAATTTGGCTTTGCCACATCAGCTCTTATTACCTTAGGCTGTGTGATGATGCGTAAGTGTCATCTGAATACATGTCCTGCAGGCATTGCAACACAGGACGAGACATTGAGGAAGCGCTTTAAGGGTCGTCCTGATGATGTGATTAACTTTTTACGCTTCGTAGCACGTGAGACCCGCGAGTATCTGGCAGAGATGGGCTTTACCCGTTTTGATGATATCATTGGCCGTTCCGACCTACTGGAACAAGATCCAGCAGCCCTAACGGGTAAAACAAAAAATCTGGATTTAAAAAATGTAATATACTTCCCTGAAACTGCACGTAAGAATGCATTACACTATATGGGATCGAATATCGACAGAGTGAAGGATGTAATGGATCATCAACTGATCCGTGAAGCCAACAAGGCAATTAAGAGTAAAGAGAAAGTGTGGATGGCACATAGCATCCGTAATGTAGATCGTACAATCGGTGCCATGCTTTCAGGCGAAATATCTAAACGTTACAGTGAAGAGGGATTACCAGAAGATACTATTAACTGTACGTTCTATGGTTCGGCCGGACAGAGCTTTGGTGCCTTTCTTGTACGCGGGGTAAACTTCCGTTTGGAAGGAGACTCGAATGACTACCTTGGAAAGGGGCTGTCGGGTGGAACAATTTCGGTTGTACCACCTGCAGGAACTACGTTTGTTCCAGAAGAAAACATCATCATTGGAAATACTACACTCTACGGTGCTACTAGTGGAAAAGTTTACATCCGTGGCATTGCCGGTGAACGATTCTGCGTACGTAACTCAGGTGCTATTGCGGTTATTGAGGGTACAGGTGACCATTGCTGTGAATATATGACAGGTGGACGTGTAGTAATACTGGGTAAGACTGGCCGTAACTTTGCCGCAGGGATGAGTGGTGGTATTGCTTATGTGCTTGACACAGACGGCAACTTCGACTATTTCTGTAACAAAGGGTTGGTTGAATTATCGGCAGTCGAGGACAAGACTGATATTCGTGATCTCCAGGAAATGATCAGCCAGCATCTGGCGCATACACAAAGTTTATTAGCGTCGACTATTCTGACGAATTGGGATGAATATCTACCAAAGTTTGTCAAAGTGATTCCTTTTGAATATAAAAAAGTACTTGAGGAACAGAAGCTGAGAGCGTTGGAACTAAAATTACAGCAGACCGAAGACAATCCAGCACATCATTATTAGGATATGAAGTGTTTATTCGAACTAAAATTGAATGACACTTTATGAAAGTTGAACAGTATAATTTTTTGAAATATTATGGGAAATCCTAAGGCTTTTATCACTATAAAACGTAAGGACGGAGGATACCGTCCGGTTAAAGAACGGACAGGGGACTTCGGCGAGGTCGAACAGACCCTCGACGAACAAGATCGTCGGGAGCAGGCTTCACGCTGTATGGACTGTGGGGTGGCTTTCTGTCACTGGGGTTGTCCGGTAGGTAGTAAGATACCCGAATGGCAGGATGCAGTATACAAAGGCAACTGGGGCGAAGCATACGAAATTCTAACCTCGACTAATTTCATGCCAGAGATCACCGGAAGAATTTGTCCTGCACCTTGCGAAAAATCGTGCGTACTAGCGATCCACAAAGAGGCAGTGACCATCCGCGAAAATGAATGTTCTGTGGTAGAGAAGGCTTTTGATGGCGGCATTGTTAATCCAAAACCACCCAAAAAGAGAACAGGTAAAAAGGTTGCTGTGATTGGATCGGGGCCTTCAGGATTATCTGCTGCCGATCTACTCAATAAGGCGGGTCATACTGTTACAGTATTTGAGCAAGACGATGCCATTGGCGGACTATTGCGTTATGGCATTCCCGACTTCAAACTAAACAAGGGGGTAATTGACCGTAGGCTAACGTTAATGGAAGCCGAAGGAGTATTATTTAAAACCAACTGTACGGTTGGAAAAGATATTTCTGAGAAGACATTGCTTACCGAGTTTGATGCTGTACTGCTTGCTGTAGGTGCTATGAAAGCTCGCGACTTAGAAGTGAAAGGGAGAGAGTTGAAAGGGGTTCATTTTGCGATGGAGTTTTTAAAACAACAAAATAAGGTGATCAGAGGAGATGAGTTTTCGGAAACGGAACGATTACTGGCACGCGACAAGCATGTATTGGTGATTGGAGGTGGCGATACCGGATCCGACTGTGTTGGAACCTCGATCCGCCAGAAGGCATTTAGTATTACACAGATCGAGATTCTGCCTCAACCACCTGTCGAACGTACGGATAACAATCCATGGCCTTACTGGCCCAATACCATCCGAACATCAAGCTCACACGAGGAGGGATGTGCCCGGAAGTGGAGTCTGGTAACGAAGCAACTGATTGGCGATGCTGAAGGCAACGTTACAGCTGCAGAGGTGGTTTCGGTAGAATGGGTGAAAGACGCCAACGGAAGAATGCAGATGAAGGAAGTTGAAGGATCACTTGAAGTGATAAAAGCCGATCTGGTTCTACTTTCAATGGGATTTGTTTCGCCTCTTCACGATGGGCTACTGGATGCATTAGAGCTTGAATATGACCAACGTGGTAATGTGAAGGCTTCTGAAAACAACCAAACGAGCCTGGCGAAAGTGTTTGTGGCAGGCGATGCTACACGTGGCGCTAGTTTAGTTGTTCATGCAATCAAGAGCGGCCGAGATGCTGCTGTTGGTGTTCATCGATTTTTGAAGGAACTAGCATAAAGAATCCCAAAGTGATGATATTCTTCCAAAACAATATATATTAAAAAAAGCATCCGGAAGGTTATTTCGGATGCTTTTTTTCTTAGATTGATAAGGTAATTTTTTGTAACTTTGCTTTTAAAGGGTTTTATCCCGATTAAATTGATTATGAGCGAATTAAATAAGGACTTTATTGAAAACGGATCATATAATGCCGACAACATTCAGGTATTGGAAGGTTTGGAGGCCGTCCGTAAGCGTCCTGCCATGTATATTGGCGATATTGGATCAAGAGGGCTACATCATTTGGTGTATGAAGTAATAGATAACTCCATCGATGAGGCACTTGCAGGTTACTGTACCACTATTGACGTCACCATCCACGCTGATAACTCTATCACAGTGTTGGATAATGGTCGTGGTATCCCTACTGGATTTCACGATAAAGAACAAAAATCGGCTCTTGAAGTCGTTATGACTGTGCTTCATGCCGGTGGTAAGTTTGATAAAGGATCATACAAGGTTTCAGGAGGTCTGCATGGTGTGGGTGTATCCTGTGTAAATGCACTATCAAAACATCTCACAGCAACAATATATCGTGAAGGGAAAATTTTCCGTCAGGAGTATGCTTGTGGGGACCCGCTCTACTCGGTAGAAATCATCGGAGAGAGTGACAGAACGGGTACACAAATTCATTTTATTCCAGATGACTCGATCTTTTACACAAACGTTTACGACTATTCGATTTTGACTTCGCGTATCCGTGAGCTGGCTTATCTGAATAAGGGGACTACACTTACGATTACAGACGAGCGTGAAATAGATGAAAATGGAAAAGCATTACACGATATTTATCATTCAGACAATGGCTTGCACGACTTCATTCTCTATCTTGATGAAAACCGTGAAAAGCTGATGCCAGAGCCTATCTGTGTTGAAGGCGAAAAGAATGGTATCCCTATAGAGATTGCCATGCAATACAATACTTCTTTTTCTGAGAATTTGCATGCCTATGTCAATAATATCAACACCCATGAAGGCGGAACACACCTTGCTGGATTCCGTCGTGGTTTGACCAGAACATTGAAAGCATATGCCGAGAAGTCGGGGATGCTTGCAAAGCTAAAATTCGATATTAACGGGGATGACTTTCGTGAGGGATTGACTGCGGTAATCTCCGTAAAAGTACAGGAGCCCCAGTTTGAGGGACAGACAAAAACCAAACTGGGAAATAACGAGGTGATGGGTGCTGTTGATGTCTGTGTGGCAGAGATGCTCTCTAATTTTCTTGAAGAAAACCCAAGAGAAGCCCGCACTATTGTGAACAAGGTGATTCTGGCTGCTACAGCCCGTCATGCTGCTCGTAAGGCACGCGAATTGGTTCAGCGAAAGAATGTACTGTCGGGATCGGGATTGCCTGGTAAGCTGGCCGACTGCTCTGAAAAAGATCCTGCCCTATGTGAAATATATCTTGTAGAGGGAGACTCAGCAGGGGGTACAGCCAAACAAGGTCGCGACCGTAAGTTTCAGGCTATTCTTCCACTTAGAGGTAAAATTCTGAATGTAGAGAAGGCGATGCAACATCGTATCTTTGAAAGCGAGGAGATTAAGAATATCTTTACCGCCTTCGGTGTAAGTATCGGCACTAACGAAGACACCAAAGAATTAAACCTTGACAAGCTTCGTTATCACAAGATCATCATCATGACTGATGCTGACGTGGACGGAAGTCACATTGCCACATTGATTCTAACCTTCTTCTTCCGCTACATGAAGGATATGATTGAAAAGGGATATGTTTACATTGCCACACCACCACTTTATCTGATCAAAAAGGGTAATCAAGAAGAGTATTGTTGGACGGAAGAGGAGCGGATCGGTATCGTTTCCAAGTATTCTAAAGACGGAACAGAGAGTGGTGTCCACATTCAGCGTTACAAAGGTTTGGGAGAAATGAACGCGGAGCAGTTATGGATGACAACCATGAATCCAGAGTTTCGCACTTTACGCCAGGTGACAATTGAAAATGGAGCTGAAGCTGATCGTATCTTTGCGATGCTAATGGGCGACGAGGTACCACCACGTAGGGAGTTTATTGAGAAGAATGCGAAATACGCTAAGATTGATATTTAAATATCTCTATACTGCCTGCTGGCAGGTAACAATAAAAAAGGGGCAATAGCCCCTTTTTTATTTATTGCATATTATTTTATTTAATGCTTTACGATGAGTTTTTTAGTAAATAATATTCGATTTTCAAACATCACCGAATAAAAATACAATCCGCTATTTAGATCGGCAGTATTGATAGACAAACGAGTTTCATTACCACGGACCTTGAAATCTTTTACTACAGAACCCAACAAATTTCGTAACATAACTCGGGCTTCTGCATTTTCAGATGGTAGCTGAAAATTTATTCTAGTTTGCTGATTTGCAGGATTAGGAAATGGATTCGAAAACTCAATGCTTTTTGATAAATCGGCACCATTATCAAAATTAGTCATATTCCAAATTGCCTTAGGAGCAATTCTATTTGCAATGGGTTCTTCTACCTTCTGTACAGCAAGTTCTTTTATCTTGTTTTTTAATGTATCAATCGGTACAGTAACTGATGGGGCCGAAACTGCTGCAAAACTACTCACAAGTAGTGCAAATCCGGTTATCAGGGTAATTATTAATAGTACACTTTTTTTCATACATCTCTCCCTCTTTCCAACTATTTATACAAATTCCGTGCAAAAGTATTCATTTCTTAGATTTTCAACAATTTTTTTGGTGTTAAGATCTCTTAAAAGGGGCAAAAAGTTAAAAACTTAACGTTCTCTTAATATAAGCACCAAAAAAAGAGCGATATTTAAGAATTAGACAGATAATTTTGGAAGAAGTTTAATTTAAAAAAAGAATAATCATCTCATCGTTATTACCAACTAGTGGAGAATAGAAATCCACACCAGTTGGTAAAATTCACATCAGTGGTAATTATTATCAAAAGAAATTATTAATGAGACTATCATCAGCCTTATTAGGAAGCGTAATTTTCAATAATGGTTCTGCCTTCATCGCACGGCGAATGGCAAAAAGAGCCTCATCATTTCGAGCCCAAGAACGACGTGCGATACCATTATTAACATCCCAATGCAACATATTACGAATACGTCGGTCCGCATCAGTACTACCATCAAGTAACATACCAAATCCGCCATTGATGACTTCCCCCCAACCAACTCCCCCGCCATTGTGAATACTGACCCAAGTGGCTCCACGAAAAGAATCACCAATAACGTTCTGTATTGCCATGTCAGCTGTAAAGCTTGAGCCATCATATATATTAGAAGTTTCCCGATAAGGTGAGTCTGTTCCCGATACATCATGATGATCTCGCCCTAACACAACGGGGCCAATCCGCCTATCGTGGATAGCTTGATTGAATGCAATGGCAATTTTGGTACGTCCTTCACAATCAGCATATAAAATACGAGCCTGTGAACCTACCACCAGCTTATTTTGCTTGGCTTCACGAATCCAACGTAAATTATCAAACAATTGTTGGTTTGTTTCTTTAGGAGCAGTTTGAGCCATTTCTTCAAGAATGTCCATAGCAATCTGATCAGTAACATCAAGATCAGCCGGATCTCCACTAGCACAAACCCAACGAAAAGGGCCAAATCCATAATCAAAACAGAGAGGCCCCATAATATCCTGCACATAAGATGGGTATCTGAAACCACCCTCATTCTTCATAACATCGGCTCCTGCCCTACTCGATTCGAGTAAAAAAGCATTACCATAATCGAAGAAATACATTCCTTTGGCCGTAAGTGTATTAATAGCAGCTACCTGTCGACGGAGAGAGACTTGTACTTTTTGGCGAAACAAATCAGGCTGATAAGCCATCATTTCTTTGGCCTCATCAAAGGACACATCAACCGGATAATATCCCCCTGCCCATGGGTTATGGAGTGAGGTTTGATCTGAGCCCAGTTCGACAGAGAGATCATTGGTAATAGCTAATCTTTCCCATAGATCGACTACATTTCCAAGGTAAGCAAGCGATACAGCCTCTTTGTTTTGACGAGCTGTCCGTATTCGGGCCAGTAGTTGATCCAAATCGGGATACACTTCATCTACCCAACCCTGATTGTAGCGTACTTCTACAGCTTTGGGGTTAATTTCGGCAACAACACCAATTGCCCCAGCGATGACAGCCGCTTTTGGCTGGGCTCCCGACATCCCTCCCAATCCCGAAGTAACAAATATTTTACCGGCCAAGTCTTCTCCGGACTTACAAATCTTACGCCCAGCATTCATAAGCGTAATGGTTGTTCCATGGACAATTCCTTGAGGACCAATATACATATAGGATCCAGCAGTCATTTGCCCATATTGGGACACACCCAGTGCATTGAAACGCTCCCAATCGTCAGGCTGGCTATAATTGGGAATAACCATCCCATTGGTCACAACCACGCGTGGTGCTTCCTTATGCGAGGGGAAAAGCCCCATAGGGTGACCCGAATACATCACCAGTGTCTGCTCTTCAGTCATATTCGCAAGATACTGCATCGTAAGCAGGTATTGCGCCCAATTCTGGAATACGGCTCCATTACCGCCATAAGTAATAAGTTCATGTGGATGCTGTGCTACAACGGGGTCAAGATTATTCTGAATCATCAGCATTATGGCAGCAGCCTGTTGACACTGTGCAGGATAAGCATCAATAGAACGAGCAAACATGGGATAGGTTGGCCGAAAACGGTACATATAAATACGACCATAATGGGCTAACTCATCCGCAAACTCAGGAGCCAGAATGGGGTGATGAATAGGATCAAAGTATCGTAGCGCATTACGAAGTGCTAATTGTTTTTCTTTAGTAGAGAGAATATCCTTACGGATGGGTGCGTGGTTAACACTTAAATCGATAGGTTGGGGTTCCGGCAATTTGGCAGGTATACCGCAGAGTATAGTTTGTTGAAAATTATTGGTTGTTGACATGATAGTATGGAAAATATGATGGGTTAATATTGAACAAAAATAAAGGTTTTCTCTATCTTTATAAAAAAATCATCGCATGGATACTAATGAATTTCGCAAACATGCCCACTTGATAGTTGACTGGATGGCTGACTACCTTGAAAACATTGAAAATTATCCAGTTAAGGCCAATGTGGAACCCAGACAAATCTATGATCAACTGCCTCCATCCCCCCCAAAATCAGGAGAGTCGATGGAGAATATATTTGCAGATTTTCAGAAAATCATTCTTCCAGGTATCACTCATTGGCAGAGTCCTAATTTCTTTGCATATTTCCCAGCCAACTCGAGCTATCCTTCAATATTGGGAGAAATGTTAACAGCAGCGTTGGGAGCACAGTGTATGATCTGGGAAACCTCACCAGCAGCCACAGAATTGGAGGAACGGGTAATGAACTGGCTAAAGGAGATGATTGGCCTACCTTCGAACTGGGAGGGTGTGATACAGGATTCAGCCTCCTCATCCACACTTGCTGCTATTCTCTCAGCCCGTGAAAAAGCTTCTGGATACACCCTTAACGACCAAGGGTATACAGGGAAGGAGAAATTCAGAATTTATTGTTCGACAGAAACACATTCCTCAGTAGACAAGGCCGTTAAGATTGCAGGTCTCGGAAGAGGAAACCTCCGAAAGATTGGTGTAGATAATGCTTATGCCATGAATCCAGAAGCACTAGAGCAACAGATAGTAAATGATCTCTCGAATGACTTCACTCCTATCTGTGTTGTGGCTTCATTAGGAACAACAAGTTCAACAGCTATTGATCCAATTGAAAAGATTGCCGCCATTTGTTCTCATTACCATATATGGCTTCATATTGATGCAGCCTATGGTGGAACAGCTTTACTCTTACCCGAATTTCGATATATGATTAGGGGAATCGAGCTAGCCGACAGCTTTGTGTTTAATCCACACAAATGGATGTTTACAAACTTCGACTGTTCCGCCTTTTTTGTCAAAGACAGGGAGGCATTACTGCGCACCTTTGAGATATTACCTGAATATTTGAAGACTGCAACTCGTGGCAAAGTGAACGACTATCGTGATTGGGGTGTTCAGCTTGGAAGAAGGTTCAGAGCGCTGAAACTGTGGTTTGTAATTCGCAACTTTGGAGTAGAAGGACTACAAGAGAAAATACGGTTACATTTAAATTTAGGACAATATTTCGCAGGATTAGTCAATGATCATCCAGACTTTGAGTTACTAGCCCCGGTGCCTTTCACTAATATCTGCTTTAGATATAAGCCACAGGGAGTGATTAATCCAGATGAGTTAAATAACTTAAACGAAGTACTATTGAATAAGCTAAATCAGTCGGGGAAAGTCTATTTAACACATACCCGACTAAAAAGCAGATACACGCTCAGGATGGTGATTGCCCAAACCAATGTAACACAAGAGCATGTTGATAAAGCATGGGCTATGATTTGTGAGTTAGCTGGAGCCTGAAACAGGTTATTTTACTTACCTTTGTAAGGTAACAATCCTTACACCTCTAAACAACCCATTTACAATGAATTTAAAAATTACGTTAACAGGACTGGCTGCATTGGTATGTTTTGGTGTGCAGCCATTATCAGCAAAAAGGGCTCCTGAAAATTTGAATGAAAAAGCCGCCCGAATTCATAAACATGCACTAACTGTTGACTCGCACTGCGATACACCATTGCGATTGGATAGAAATGGTTTTGATGCAGGTGAACGACATGATGTTTTGACTACCGGAAGCTGTGTTGACTATCCTCGCATGAAAGAGGGTGGACTTGACGGTAGCTTCTTTGCTGTTTTCATCGGCCAGGGCAAGTGTACGGAAGATGCATATACCAAGGTACACGAACAAGCACTCAATATATTTAAGGCAATTCATCAATCGGTTAACCATAATTCAATTGTTGCCGGTATAGCAGTCAACAGAAAACAATTTGAACAGTTAGCAGCACAAGGAAAACGGGCTATCTTTATGGGTGTAGAAAATGGTTATCCTATTGGAAGCGATATAACTAGAGTGAAAGAATTCTATGATTTGGGCGCCCGTTATATTACCCTCTGCCATACCAAGAATAATCAGATCTGCGACTCGTCAACAGACACCTTACGTGCAGGTGGAGTAACTGATTTTGGTCGCGATGTTATAAAAGAGATGAACCGCTTGGGAATGATGATTGATATATCTCATATTTCCGACCGTTCGGTCCTAGATGTACTCAAATATTCGAAAGCACCCGTTATTGCTTCGCACTCATGTGCCAAAGCAATCTGCAACAATCCACGTAATCTTAATGATGATCTGCTCGTGTCCTTAAAAGCCAATGGTGGTGTTATACAAATGTGTATTCTGAGTGATTACGTTAAGAAACCTTTACCTAATACTGTTAGAGATTCAGTTTTTAAAGCAATTAGAGCAAAGTATAATAATTTTGAAGGATTAACGGATGAGCAAACTAATGCAGGGCACAAGGAGTGGGACGAGGCGACACTACATTATCCACGCCAATTGGCAACTGTAAAGGATGTTGTTGACCACATAGACCATATCGTCAAAGTTATAGGAATTGATTATGTTGGTATTGGAACTGATTTTGATGGTGGTGGTGGTGTAGCCGATTGTAGAGATGTGAGCCAGATGGGCAACATTACACTTGAATTGGTTAAGCGTGGATATAGTGAAAAAGATATCCAGAAGATATGGAGTGGAAATCTTATGCGAGTTTTGGATAAGGTTGAACAAATTGCAAGAAAATAATATCCATTTTTAAAGTCATTAATATGCAGCTGGTAGCCACTATTATTCCAGAGATGCCTCATAATCTGTTTTTATCAAAACTGGAGATGCATCTTCACCAAGACGAAGTAAAACGAGTAAGGGAAATCAGCAATATTGTACAGGCTCAGCGCTCAGGGATCGGCAGTCTTCTCGTTGCACATATCGTTAGTGGAATTAGTGGCTTACCTATGCGAGGTATTAGTATGCACCGATATCTAAATGGCAAGCCTTTTCTACCCGATTTTCCCAATCTTCATTATAATATTTCACATACCCACAACATGGTAGTCGTAGCGGTGGGTAATCATACAATGGGTGTGGATATTGAAGCAATATCAACTGCCCGGATGGCTATTGCAAAACGTTTTTTTAGCAAGTCGGAATTTGAAATGCTTAAGAATAGCGAAAATGAAGACCGCGATTTTCTCTTTTTTGAGTTATGGACAGCACGAGAAAGCTTTGCAAAGGCAATTGGAACCGGGATATTTGCTTCGATCAGTCATTTTATTCCTGAAAAAGTGAACGATAGATGGCAAGTAAATGATGAAACTACAGGAGTATGGACCATTCAGCACTATCATTATGGGGA
>JACAUB010000001.1:3432575-3442850 GCA_013390605.1 Bacteroidota bacterium
TCCCCATAATGATAGTGCTGAATGGTCCATACTCCTGTAGTTTCATCATTTACTTGCCATCTATCGTTCACTTTTTCAGGAATAAAATGACTGATCGAAGCAAATATCCCGGTTCCAATTGCCTTTGCAAAGCTTTCTCGTGCTGTCCATAACTCAAAAAAGAGAAAATCGCGGTCTTCATTTTCGCTATTCTTAAGCATTTCAAATTCCGACTTGCTAAAAAAACGTTTTGCAATAGCCATCCGGGCAGTTGATATTGCTTCAATATCCACACCCATTGTATGATTACCCACCGCTACGACTACCATGTTGTGGGTATGTGAAATATTATAATGAAGATTGGGAAAATCGGGTAGAAAAGGCTTGCCATTTAGATATCGGTGCATACTAATACCTCGCATAGGTAAGCCACTAATTCCACTAACGATATGTGCAACGAGAAGACTGCCGATCCCTGAGCGCTGAGCCTGTACAATATTGCTGATTTCCCTTACTCGTTTTACTTCGTCTTGGTGAAGATGCATCTCCAGTTTTGATAAAAACAGATTATGAGGCATCTCTGGAATAATAGTGGCTACCAGCTGCATATTAATGACTTTAAAAATGGATATTATTTTCTTGCAATTTGTTCAACCTTATCCAAAACTCGCATAAGATTTCCACTCCATATCTTCTGGATATCTTTTTCACTATATCCACGCTTAACCAATTCAAGTGTAATGTTGCCCATCTGGCTCACATCTCTACAATCGGCTACACCACCACCACCATCAAAATCAGTTCCAATACCAACATAATCAATTCCTATAACTTTGACGATATGGTCTATGTGGTCAACAACATCCTTTACAGTTGCCAATTGGCGTGGATAATGTAGTGTCGCCTCGTCCCACTCCTTGTGCCCTGCATTAGTTTGCTCATCCGTTAATCCTTCAAAATTATTATACTTTGCTCTAATTGCTTTAAAAACTGAATCTCTAACAGTATTAGGTAAAGGTTTCTTAACGTAATCACTCAGAATACACATTTGTATAACACCACCATTGGCTTTTAAGGACACGAGCAGATCATCATTAAGATTACGTGGATTGTTGCAGATTGCTTTGGCACATGAGTGCGAAGCAATAACGGGTGCTTTCGAATATTTGAGTACATCTAGGACCGAACGGTCGGAAATATGAGATATATCAATCATCATTCCCAAGCGGTTCATCTCTTTTATAACATCGCGACCAAAATCAGTTACTCCACCTGCACGTAAGGTGTCTGTTGACGAGTCGCAGATCTGATTATTCTTGGTATGGCAGAGGGTAATATAACGGGCGCCCAAATCATAGAATTCTTTCACTCTAGTTATATCGCTTCCAATAGGATAACCATTTTCTACACCCATAAAGATAGCCCGTTTTCCTTGTGCTGCTAACTGTTCAAATTGTTTTCTGTTGACTGCTATACCGGCAACAATTGAATTATGGTTAACCGATTGATGAATTGCCTTAAATATATTGAGTGCTTGTTCGTGTACCTTGGTATATGCATCTTCCGTACACTTGCCCTGGCCGATGAAAACAGCAAAGAAGCTACCGTCAAGTCCACCCTCTTTCATGCGAGGATAGTCAACACAGCTTCCGGTAGTCAAAACATCATGTCGTTCACCTGCATCAAAACCATTTCTATCCAATCGCAATGGTGTATCGCAGTGCGAGTCAACAGTTAGTGCATGTTTATGAATTCGGGCGGCTTTTTCATTCAAATTTTCAGGAGCCCTTTTTGCTGATAATGGCTGCACACCAAAACATACCAATGCAGCCAGTCCTGTTAACGTAATTTTTAAATTCATTGTAAATGGGTTGTTTAGAGGTGTAAGGATTGTTACCTTACAAAGGTAAGTAAAATAACCTGTTTCAGGCTCCAGCTAACTCACAAATCATAGCCCATGCTTTATCAACATGCTCTTGTGTTACATTGGTTTGGGCAATCACCATCCTGAGCGTGTATCTGCTTTTTAGTCGGGTATGTGTTAAATAGACTTTCCCCGACTGATTTAGCTTATTCAATAGTACTTCGTTTAAGTTATTTAACTCATCTGGATTAATCACTCCCTGTGGCTTATATCTAAAGCAGATATTAGTGAAAGGCACCGGGGCTAGTAACTCAAAGTCTGGATGATCATTGACTAATCCTGCGAAATATTGTCCTAAATTTAAATGTAACCGTATTTTCTCTTGTAGTCCTTCTACTCCAAAGTTGCGAATTACAAACCACAGTTTCAGCGCTCTGAACCTTCTTCCAAGCTGAACACCCCAATCACGATAGTCGTTCACTTTGCCACGAGTTGCAGTCTTCAAATATTCAGGTAATATCTCAAAGGTGCGCAGTAATGCCTCCCTGTCTTTGACAAAAAAGGCGGAACAGTCGAAGTTTGTAAACATCCATTTGTGTGGATTAAACACAAAGCTGTCGGCTAGCTCGATTCCCCTAATCATATATCGAAATTCGGGTAAGAGTAAAGCTGTTCCACCATAGGCTGCATCAATATGAAGCCATATATGGTAATGAGAACAAATGGCGGCAATCTTTTCAATTGGATCAATAGCTGTTGAACTTGTTGTTCCTAATGAAGCCACAACACAGATAGGAGTGAAGTCATTCGAGAGATCATTTACTATCTGTTGCTCTAGTGCTTCTGGATTCATGGCATAAGCATTATCTACACCAATCTTTCGGAGGTTTCCTCTTCCGAGACCTGCAATCTTAACGGCCTTGTCTACTGAGGAATGTGTTTCTGTCGAACAATAAATTCTGAATTTCTCCTTCCCTGTATACCCTTGGTCGTTAAGGGTGTATCCAGAAGCTTTTTCACGGGCTGAGAGAATAGCAGCAAGTGTGGATGAGGAGGCTGAATCCTGTATCACACCCTCCCAGTTCGAAGGTAGGCCAATCATCTCCTTTAGCCAGTTCATTACCCGTTCCTCCAATTCTGTGGCTGCTGGTGAGGTTTCCCAGATCATACACTGTGCTCCCAACGCTGCTGTTAACATTTCTCCCAATATTGAAGGATAGCTCGAGTTGGCTGGGAAATATGCAAAGAAATTAGGACTCTGCCAATGAGTGATACCTGGAAGAATGATTTTCTGAAAATCTGCAAATATATTCTCCATCGACTCTCCTGATTTTGGGGGGGATGGAGGCAGTTGATCATAGATTTGTCTGGGTTCCACATTGGCCTTAACTGGATAATTTTCAATGTTTTCAAGGTAGTCAGCCATCCAGTCAACTATCAAGTGGGCATGTTTGCGAAATTCATTAGTATCCATGCGATGATTTTTTTATAAAGATAGAGAAAACCTTTATTTTTGTTCAATATTAACCCATCATATTTTCCATACTATCATGTCAACAACCAATAATTTTCAACAAACTATACTCTGCGGTATACCTGCCAAATTGCCGGAACCCCAACCTATCGATTTAAGTGTTAACCACGCACCCATCCGTAAGGATATTCTCTCTACTAAAGAAAAACAATTAGCACTTCGTAATGCGCTACGATACTTTGATCCTATTCATCACCCCATTCTGGCTCCTGAGTTTGCGGATGAGTTAGCCCATTATGGTCGTATTTATATGTACCGTTTTCGGCCAACCTATCCCATGTTTGCTCGTTCTATTGATGCTTATCCTGCACAGTGTCAACAGGCTGCTGCCATAATGCTGATGATTCAGAATAATCTTGACCCCGTTGTAGCACAGCATCCACATGAACTTATTACTTATGGCGGTAATGGAGCCGTATTCCAGAATTGGGCGCAATACCTGCTTACGATGCAGTATCTTGCGAATATGACTGAAGAGCAGACACTGGTGATGTATTCGGGTCACCCTATGGGGCTTTTCCCCTCGCATAAGGAAGCACCACGCGTGGTTGTGACCAATGGGATGGTTATTCCCAATTATAGCCAGCCTGACGATTGGGAGCGTTTCAATGCACTGGGTGTGTCCCAATATGGGCAAATGACTGCTGGATCCTATATGTATATTGGTCCTCAAGGAATTGTCCATGGAACAACCATTACGCTTATGAATGCTGGGCGTAAGATTTGTAAGTCCGGAGAAGACTTGGCCGGTAAAATATTTGTTACTTCGGGATTGGGAGGGATGTCGGGAGCCCAGCCAAAAGCGGCTGTCATCGCTGGGGCAATTGGTGTTGTTGCCGAAATTAACCCCAAAGCTGTAGAAGTACGCTACAATCAGGG
The DNA here is from genome assembly GCA_013390605.1 of Bacteroidota bacterium. Classification (GTDB taxonomy): domain Bacteria; phylum Bacteroidota; class Bacteroidia; order Bacteroidales; family Cfx3-03; genus Cfx3-03. The sequence continues at coordinate 3,436,832 of JACAUB010000001.1, forward strand.
TTGGGTAGATGAAGTGTATCCCGATTTGGATCAACTACTGGCCCGAATACGGACAGCTCGTCAAAACAAAGAGGCTGTATCGCTTGCTTACCTTGGAAATGTAGTCGATCTATGGGAAAGATTAGCTATTACCAATGATCTCTCTGTCGAACTGGGCTCAGATCAAACCTCACTCCATAACCCATGGGCAGGGGGATATTATCCGGTTGATGTGTCCTTTGATGAGGCCAAAGAAATGATGGCTTATCAGCCTGATTTGTTTCGCCAAAAAGTACAAGTCTCTCTCCGTCGACAGGTAGCTGCTATTAATACACTTACGGCCAAAGGAATGTATTTCTTCGATTATGGTAATGCTTTTTTACTCGAATCGAGTAGGGCAGGAGCCGATGTTATGAAGAATGAGGGTGGTTTCAGATACCCATCTTATGTGCAGGATATTATGGGGCCTCTCTGTTTTGATTATGGATTTGGCCCTTTTCGTTGGGTTTGTGCTAGTGGAGATCCGGCTGATCTTGATGTTACTGATCAGATTGCTATGGACATTCTTGAAGAAATGGCTCAAACTGCTCCTAAAGAAACAAACCAACAATTGTTTGATAATTTACGTTGGATTCGTGAAGCCAAGCAAAATAAGCTGGTGGTAGGTTCACAGGCTCGTATTTTATATGCTGATTGTGAAGGACGTACCAAAATTGCCATTGCATTCAATCAAGCTATCCACGATAGGCGGATTGGCCCCGTTGTGTTAGGGCGAGATCATCATGATGTATCGGGAACAGACTCACCTTATCGGGAAACTTCTAATATATATGATGGCTCAAGCTTTACAGCTGACATGGCAATACAGAACGTTATTGGTGATTCTTTTCGTGGAGCCACTTGGGTCAGTATTCACAATGGCGGGGGAGTTGGTTGGGGGGAAGTCATCAATGGCGGATTTGGTATGTTACTTGATGGTAGTACTGATGCGGACCGACGTATTCGTAATATGTTGCATTGGGATGTTAATAATGGTATCGCACGTCGTTCTTGGGCTCGAAATGATGAGGCTCTTTTTGCCATTCGCCGTGCGATGAAGGCAGAACCATTATTGAAAATTACGCTTCCTAATAAGGCTGATGATAGTCTCATTAATAATTTCTTTTGATAATAATTACCACTGATGTGAATTTTACCAACTGGTGTGGATTTCTATTCTCCACTAGTTGGTAATAACGATGAGATGATTATTCTTTTTTTAAATTAAACTTCTTCCAAAATTATCTGTCTAATTCTTAAATATCGCTCTTTTTTTGGTGCTTATATTAAGAGAACGTTAAGTTTTTAACTTTTTGCCCCTTTTAAGAGATCTTAACACCAAAAAAATTGTTGAAAATCTAAGAAATGAATACTTTTGCACGGAATTTGTATAAATAGTTGGAAAGAGGGAGAGATGTATGAAAAAAAGTGTACTATTAATAATTACCCTGATAACCGGATTTGCACTACTTGTGAGTAGTTTTGCAGCAGTTTCGGCCCCATCAGTTACTGTACCGATTGATACATTAAAAAACAAGATAAAAGAACTTGCTGTACAGAAGGTAGAAGAACCCATTGCAAATAGAATTGCTCCTAAGGCAATTTGGAATATGACTAATTTTGATAATGGTGCCGATTTATCAAAAAGCATTGAGTTTTCGAATCCATTTCCTAATCCTGCAAATCAGCAAACTAGAATAAATTTTCAGCTACCATCTGAAAATGCAGAAGCCCGAGTTATGTTACGAAATTTGTTGGGTTCTGTAGTAAAAGATTTCAAGGTCCGTGGTAATGAAACTCGTTTGTCTATCAATACTGCCGATCTAAATAGCGGATTGTATTTTTATTCGGTGATGTTTGAAAATCGAATATTATTTACTAAAAAACTCATCGTAAAGCATTAAATAAAATAATATGCAATAAATAAAAAAGGGGCTATTGCCCCTTTTTTATTGTTACCTGCCAGCAGGCAGTATAGAGATATTTAAATATCAATCTTAGCGTATTTCGCATTCTTCTCAATAAACTCCCTACGTGGTGGTACCTCGTCGCCCATTAGCATCGCAAAGATACGATCAGCTTCAGCTCCATTTTCAATTGTCACCTGGCGTAAAGTGCGAAACTCTGGATTCATGGTTGTCATCCATAACTGCTCCGCGTTCATTTCTCCCAAACCTTTGTAACGCTGAATGTGGACACCACTCTCTGTTCCGTCTTTAGAATACTTGGAAACGATACCGATCCGCTCCTCTTCCGTCCAACAATACTCTTCTTGATTACCCTTTTTGATCAGATAAAGTGGTGGTGTGGCAATGTAAACATATCCCTTTTCAATCATATCCTTCATGTAGCGGAAGAAGAAGGTTAGAATCAATGTGGCAATGTGACTTCCGTCCACGTCAGCATCAGTCATGATGATGATCTTGTGATAACGAAGCTTGTCAAGGTTTAATTCTTTGGTGTCTTCGTTAGTGCCGATACTTACACCGAAGGCGGTAAAGATATTCTTAATCTCCTCGCTTTCAAAGATACGATGTTGCATCGCCTTCTCTACATTCAGAATTTTACCTCTAAGTGGAAGAATAGCCTGAAACTTACGGTCGCGACCTTGTTTGGCTGTACCCCCTGCTGAGTCTCCCTCTACAAGATATATTTCACATAGGGCAGGATCTTTTTCAGAGCAGTCGGCCAGCTTACCAGGCAATCCCGATCCCGACAGTACATTCTTTCGCTGAACCAATTCGCGTGCCTTACGAGCAGCATGACGGGCTGTAGCAGCCAGAATCACCTTGTTCACAATAGTGCGGGCTTCTCTTGGGTTTTCTTCAAGAAAATTAGAGAGCATCTCTGCCACACAGACATCAACAGCACCCATCACCTCGTTATTTCCCAGTTTGGTTTTTGTCTGTCCCTCAAACTGGGGCTCCTGTACTTTTACGGAGATTACCGCAGTCAATCCCTCACGAAAGTCATCCCCGTTAATATCGAATTTTAGCTTTGCAAGCATCCCCGACTTCTCGGCATATGCTTTCAATGTTCTGGTCAAACCACGACGGAATCCAGCAAGGTGTGTTCCGCCTTCATGGGTGTTGATATTATTGACATAGGCATGCAAATTCTCAGAAAAAGAAGTATTGTATTGCATGGCAATCTCTATAGGGATACCATTCTTTTCGCCTTCAACACAGATAGGCTCTGGCATCAGCTTTTCACGGTTTTCATCAAGATAGAGAATGAAGTCGTGCAAGCCATTGTCTGAATGATAAATATCGTGTAATGCTTTTCCATTTTCATCTATTTCACGCTCGTCTGTAATCGTAAGTGTAGTCCCCTTATTCAGATAAGCCAGCTCACGGATACGCGAAGTCAAAATCGAATAGTCGTAAACGTTTGTGTAAAAGATCGAGTCATCTGGAATAAAATGAATTTGTGTACCCGTTCTGTCACTCTCTCCGATGATTTCTACCGAGTAGAGCGGGTCCCCACAAGCATACTCCTGACGGAAAATTTTCCCTTCACGATATATTGTTGCTGTGAGATGTTTTGATAGTGCATTTACACAGGATACACCCACACCATGCAGACCTCCTGAAACCTTGTATGATCCTTTATCAAACTTACCACCGGCATGAAGCACAGTCATAACGACTTCAAGAGCCGATTTTTGTTCTTTATCGTGAAATCCAGTAGGGATACCACGACCATTATCCAACACTGTGATAGAGTTATCAGCGTGGATGGTGACGTCAATAGTGGTACAGTAACCTGCAAGTGCCTCATCGATGGAGTTATCTATTACTTCATACACCAAATGATGTAGCCCTCTTGATCCAATATCGCCAATATACATGGCAGGACGCTTACGGACGGCCTCCAAACCTTCCAATACCTGAATGTTGTCGGCATTATATGATCCGTTTTCAATAAAGTCCTTATTTAATTCGCTCATAATCAATTTAATCGGGATAAAACCCTTTAAAAGCAAAGTTACAAAAAATTACCTTATCAATCTAAGAAAAAAAGCATCCGAAATAACCTTCCGGATGCTTTTTTTAATATATATTGTTTTGGAAGAATATCATCACTTTGGGATTCTTTATGCTAGTTCCTTCAAAAATCGATGAACACCAACAGCAGCATCTCGGCCGCTCTTGATTGCATGAACAACTAAACTAGCGCCACGTGTAGCATCGCCTGCCACAAACACTTTCGCCAGGCTCGTTTGGTTGTTTTCAGAAGCCTTCACATTACCACGTTGGTCATATTCAAGCTCTAATGCATCCAGTAGCCCATCGTGAAGAGGCGAAACAAATCCCATTGAAAGTAGAACCAGATCGGCTTTTATCACTTCAAGTGATCCTTCAACTTCCTTCATCTGCATTCTTCCGTTGGCGTCTTTCACCCATTCTACCGAAACCACCTCTGCAGCTGTAACGTTGCCTTCAGCATCGCCAATCAGTTGCTTCGTTACCAGACTCCACTTCCGGGCACATCCCTCCTCGTGTGAGCTTGATGTTCGGATGGTATTGGGCCAGTAAGGCCATGGATTGTTATCCGTACGTTCGACAGGTGGTTGAGGCAGAATCTCGATCTGTGTAATACTAAATGCCTTCTGGCGGATCGAGGTTCCAACACAGTCGGATCCGGTATCGCCACCTCCAATCACCAATACATGCTTGTCGCGTGCCAGTAATCGTTCCGTTTCCGAAAACTCATCTCCTCTGATCACCTTATTTTGTTGTTTTAAAAACTCCATCGCAAAATGAACCCCTTTCAACTCTCTCCCTTTCACTTCTAAGTCGCGAGCTTTCATAGCACCTACAGCAAGCAGTACAGCATCAAACTCGGTAAGCAATGTCTTCTCAGAAATATCTTTTCCAACCGTACAGTTGGTTTTAAATAATACTCCTTCGGCTTCCATTAACGTTAGCCTACGGTCAATTACCCCCTTGTTTAGTTTGAAGTCGGGAATGCCATAACGCAATAGTCCGCCAATGGCATCGTCTTGCTCAAATACTGTAACAGTATGACCCGCCTTATTGAGTAGATCGGCAGCAGATAATCCTGAAGGCCCCGATCCAATCACAGCAACCTTTTTACCTGTTCTCTTTTTGGGTGGTTTTGGATTAACAATGCCGCCATCAAAAGCCTTCTCTACCACAGAACATTCATTTTCGCGGATGGTCACTGCCTCTTTGTGGATCGCTAGTACGCACGATTTTTCGCAAGGTGCAGGACAAATTCTTCCGGTGATCTCTGGCATGAAATTAGTCGAGGTTAGAATTTCGTATGCTTCGCCCCAGTTGCCTTTGTATACTGCATCCTGCCATTCGGGTATCTTACTACCTACCGGACAACCCCAGTGACAGAAAGCCACCCCACAGTCCATACAGCGTGAAGCCTGCTCCCGACGATCTTGTTCGTCGAGGGTCTGTTCGACCTCGCCGAAGTCCCCTGTCCGTTCTTTAACCGGACGGTATCCTCCGTCCTTACGTTTTATAGTGATAAAAGCCTTAGGATTTCCCATAATATTTCAAAAAATTATACTGTTCAACTTTCATAAAGTGTCATTCAATTTTAGTTCGAATAAACACTTCATATCCTAATAATGATGTGCTGGATTGTCTTCGGTCTGCTGTAATTTTAGTTCCAACGCTCTCAGCTTCTGTTCCTCAAGTACTTTTTTATATTCAAAAGGAATCACTTTGACAAACTTTGGTAGATATTCATCCCAATTCGTCAGAATAGTCGACGCTAATAAACTTTGTGTATGCGCCAGATGCTGGCTGATCATTTCCTGGAGATCACGAATATCAGTCTTGTCCTCGACTGCCGATAATTCAACCAACCCTTTGTTACAGAAATAGTCGAAGTTGCCGTCTGTGTCAAGCACATAAGCAATACCACCACTCATCCCTGCGGCAAAGTTACGGCCAGTCTTACCCAGTATTACTACACGTCCACCTGTCATATATTCACAGCAATGGTCACCTGTACCCTC
>JACAUB010000001.1:3442950-3466474 GCA_013390605.1 Bacteroidota bacterium
GAGGGTACAGGTGACCATTGCTGTGAATATATGACAGGTGGACGTGTAGTAATACTGGGTAAGACTGGCCGTAACTTTGCCGCAGGGATGAGTGGTGGTATTGCTTATGTGCTTGACACAGACGGCAACTTCGACTATTTCTGTAACAAAGGGTTGGTTGAATTATCGGCAGTCGAGGACAAGACTGATATTCGTGATCTCCAGGAAATGATCAGCCAGCATCTGGCGCATACACAAAGTTTATTAGCGTCGACTATTCTGACGAATTGGGATGAATATCTACCAAAGTTTGTCAAAGTGATTCCTTTTGAATATAAAAAAGTACTTGAGGAACAGAAGCTGAGAGCGTTGGAACTAAAATTACAGCAGACCGAAGACAATCCAGCACATCATTATTAGGATATGAAGTGTTTATTCGAACTAAAATTGAATGACACTTTATGAAAGTTGAACAGTATAATTTTTTGAAATATTATGGGAAATCCTAAGGCTTTTATCACTATAAAACGTAAGGACGGAGGATACCGTCCGGTTAAAGAACGGACAGGGGACTTCGGCGAGGTCGAACAGACCCTCGACGAACAAGATCGTCGGGAGCAGGCTTCACGCTGTATGGACTGTGGGGTGGCTTTCTGTCACTGGGGTTGTCCGGTAGGTAGTAAGATACCCGAATGGCAGGATGCAGTATACAAAGGCAACTGGGGCGAAGCATACGAAATTCTAACCTCGACTAATTTCATGCCAGAGATCACCGGAAGAATTTGTCCTGCACCTTGCGAAAAATCGTGCGTACTAGCGATCCACAAAGAGGCAGTGACCATCCGCGAAAATGAATGTTCTGTGGTAGAGAAGGCTTTTGATGGCGGCATTGTTAATCCAAAACCACCCAAAAAGAGAACAGGTAAAAAGGTTGCTGTGATTGGATCGGGGCCTTCAGGATTATCTGCTGCCGATCTACTCAATAAGGCGGGTCATACTGTTACAGTATTTGAGCAAGACGATGCCATTGGCGGACTATTGCGTTATGGCATTCCCGACTTCAAACTAAACAAGGGGGTAATTGACCGTAGGCTAACGTTAATGGAAGCCGAAGGAGTATTATTTAAAACCAACTGTACGGTTGGAAAAGATATTTCTGAGAAGACATTGCTTACCGAGTTTGATGCTGTACTGCTTGCTGTAGGTGCTATGAAAGCTCGCGACTTAGAAGTGAAAGGGAGAGAGTTGAAAGGGGTTCATTTTGCGATGGAGTTTTTAAAACAACAAAATAAGGTGATCAGAGGAGATGAGTTTTCGGAAACGGAACGATTACTGGCACGCGACAAGCATGTATTGGTGATTGGAGGTGGCGATACCGGATCCGACTGTGTTGGAACCTCGATCCGCCAGAAGGCATTTAGTATTACACAGATCGAGATTCTGCCTCAACCACCTGTCGAACGTACGGATAACAATCCATGGCCTTACTGGCCCAATACCATCCGAACATCAAGCTCACACGAGGAGGGATGTGCCCGGAAGTGGAGTCTGGTAACGAAGCAACTGATTGGCGATGCTGAAGGCAACGTTACAGCTGCAGAGGTGGTTTCGGTAGAATGGGTGAAAGACGCCAACGGAAGAATGCAGATGAAGGAAGTTGAAGGATCACTTGAAGTGATAAAAGCCGATCTGGTTCTACTTTCAATGGGATTTGTTTCGCCTCTTCACGATGGGCTACTGGATGCATTAGAGCTTGAATATGACCAACGTGGTAATGTGAAGGCTTCTGAAAACAACCAAACGAGCCTGGCGAAAGTGTTTGTGGCAGGCGATGCTACACGTGGCGCTAGTTTAGTTGTTCATGCAATCAAGAGCGGCCGAGATGCTGCTGTTGGTGTTCATCGATTTTTGAAGGAACTAGCATAAAGAATCCCAAAGTGATGATATTCTTCCAAAACAATATATATTAAAAAAAGCATCCGGAAGGTTATTTCGGATGCTTTTTTTCTTAGATTGATAAGGTAATTTTTTGTAACTTTGCTTTTAAAGGGTTTTATCCCGATTAAATTGATTATGAGCGAATTAAATAAGGACTTTATTGAAAACGGATCATATAATGCCGACAACATTCAGGTATTGGAAGGTTTGGAGGCCGTCCGTAAGCGTCCTGCCATGTATATTGGCGATATTGGATCAAGAGGGCTACATCATTTGGTGTATGAAGTAATAGATAACTCCATCGATGAGGCACTTGCAGGTTACTGTACCACTATTGACGTCACCATCCACGCTGATAACTCTATCACAGTGTTGGATAATGGTCGTGGTATCCCTACTGGATTTCACGATAAAGAACAAAAATCGGCTCTTGAAGTCGTTATGACTGTGCTTCATGCCGGTGGTAAGTTTGATAAAGGATCATACAAGGTTTCAGGAGGTCTGCATGGTGTGGGTGTATCCTGTGTAAATGCACTATCAAAACATCTCACAGCAACAATATATCGTGAAGGGAAAATTTTCCGTCAGGAGTATGCTTGTGGGGACCCGCTCTACTCGGTAGAAATCATCGGAGAGAGTGACAGAACGGGTACACAAATTCATTTTATTCCAGATGACTCGATCTTTTACACAAACGTTTACGACTATTCGATTTTGACTTCGCGTATCCGTGAGCTGGCTTATCTGAATAAGGGGACTACACTTACGATTACAGACGAGCGTGAAATAGATGAAAATGGAAAAGCATTACACGATATTTATCATTCAGACAATGGCTTGCACGACTTCATTCTCTATCTTGATGAAAACCGTGAAAAGCTGATGCCAGAGCCTATCTGTGTTGAAGGCGAAAAGAATGGTATCCCTATAGAGATTGCCATGCAATACAATACTTCTTTTTCTGAGAATTTGCATGCCTATGTCAATAATATCAACACCCATGAAGGCGGAACACACCTTGCTGGATTCCGTCGTGGTTTGACCAGAACATTGAAAGCATATGCCGAGAAGTCGGGGATGCTTGCAAAGCTAAAATTCGATATTAACGGGGATGACTTTCGTGAGGGATTGACTGCGGTAATCTCCGTAAAAGTACAGGAGCCCCAGTTTGAGGGACAGACAAAAACCAAACTGGGAAATAACGAGGTGATGGGTGCTGTTGATGTCTGTGTGGCAGAGATGCTCTCTAATTTTCTTGAAGAAAACCCAAGAGAAGCCCGCACTATTGTGAACAAGGTGATTCTGGCTGCTACAGCCCGTCATGCTGCTCGTAAGGCACGCGAATTGGTTCAGCGAAAGAATGTACTGTCGGGATCGGGATTGCCTGGTAAGCTGGCCGACTGCTCTGAAAAAGATCCTGCCCTATGTGAAATATATCTTGTAGAGGGAGACTCAGCAGGGGGTACAGCCAAACAAGGTCGCGACCGTAAGTTTCAGGCTATTCTTCCACTTAGAGGTAAAATTCTGAATGTAGAGAAGGCGATGCAACATCGTATCTTTGAAAGCGAGGAGATTAAGAATATCTTTACCGCCTTCGGTGTAAGTATCGGCACTAACGAAGACACCAAAGAATTAAACCTTGACAAGCTTCGTTATCACAAGATCATCATCATGACTGATGCTGACGTGGACGGAAGTCACATTGCCACATTGATTCTAACCTTCTTCTTCCGCTACATGAAGGATATGATTGAAAAGGGATATGTTTACATTGCCACACCACCACTTTATCTGATCAAAAAGGGTAATCAAGAAGAGTATTGTTGGACGGAAGAGGAGCGGATCGGTATCGTTTCCAAGTATTCTAAAGACGGAACAGAGAGTGGTGTCCACATTCAGCGTTACAAAGGTTTGGGAGAAATGAACGCGGAGCAGTTATGGATGACAACCATGAATCCAGAGTTTCGCACTTTACGCCAGGTGACAATTGAAAATGGAGCTGAAGCTGATCGTATCTTTGCGATGCTAATGGGCGACGAGGTACCACCACGTAGGGAGTTTATTGAGAAGAATGCGAAATACGCTAAGATTGATATTTAAATATCTCTATACTGCCTGCTGGCAGGTAACAATAAAAAAGGGGCAATAGCCCCTTTTTTATTTATTGCATATTATTTTATTTAATGCTTTACGATGAGTTTTTTAGTAAATAATATTCGATTTTCAAACATCACCGAATAAAAATACAATCCGCTATTTAGATCGGCAGTATTGATAGACAAACGAGTTTCATTACCACGGACCTTGAAATCTTTTACTACAGAACCCAACAAATTTCGTAACATAACTCGGGCTTCTGCATTTTCAGATGGTAGCTGAAAATTTATTCTAGTTTGCTGATTTGCAGGATTAGGAAATGGATTCGAAAACTCAATGCTTTTTGATAAATCGGCACCATTATCAAAATTAGTCATATTCCAAATTGCCTTAGGAGCAATTCTATTTGCAATGGGTTCTTCTACCTTCTGTACAGCAAGTTCTTTTATCTTGTTTTTTAATGTATCAATCGGTACAGTAACTGATGGGGCCGAAACTGCTGCAAAACTACTCACAAGTAGTGCAAATCCGGTTATCAGGGTAATTATTAATAGTACACTTTTTTTCATACATCTCTCCCTCTTTCCAACTATTTATACAAATTCCGTGCAAAAGTATTCATTTCTTAGATTTTCAACAATTTTTTTGGTGTTAAGATCTCTTAAAAGGGGCAAAAAGTTAAAAACTTAACGTTCTCTTAATATAAGCACCAAAAAAAGAGCGATATTTAAGAATTAGACAGATAATTTTGGAAGAAGTTTAATTTAAAAAAAGAATAATCATCTCATCGTTATTACCAACTAGTGGAGAATAGAAATCCACACCAGTTGGTAAAATTCACATCAGTGGTAATTATTATCAAAAGAAATTATTAATGAGACTATCATCAGCCTTATTAGGAAGCGTAATTTTCAATAATGGTTCTGCCTTCATCGCACGGCGAATGGCAAAAAGAGCCTCATCATTTCGAGCCCAAGAACGACGTGCGATACCATTATTAACATCCCAATGCAACATATTACGAATACGTCGGTCCGCATCAGTACTACCATCAAGTAACATACCAAATCCGCCATTGATGACTTCCCCCCAACCAACTCCCCCGCCATTGTGAATACTGACCCAAGTGGCTCCACGAAAAGAATCACCAATAACGTTCTGTATTGCCATGTCAGCTGTAAAGCTTGAGCCATCATATATATTAGAAGTTTCCCGATAAGGTGAGTCTGTTCCCGATACATCATGATGATCTCGCCCTAACACAACGGGGCCAATCCGCCTATCGTGGATAGCTTGATTGAATGCAATGGCAATTTTGGTACGTCCTTCACAATCAGCATATAAAATACGAGCCTGTGAACCTACCACCAGCTTATTTTGCTTGGCTTCACGAATCCAACGTAAATTATCAAACAATTGTTGGTTTGTTTCTTTAGGAGCAGTTTGAGCCATTTCTTCAAGAATGTCCATAGCAATCTGATCAGTAACATCAAGATCAGCCGGATCTCCACTAGCACAAACCCAACGAAAAGGGCCAAATCCATAATCAAAACAGAGAGGCCCCATAATATCCTGCACATAAGATGGGTATCTGAAACCACCCTCATTCTTCATAACATCGGCTCCTGCCCTACTCGATTCGAGTAAAAAAGCATTACCATAATCGAAGAAATACATTCCTTTGGCCGTAAGTGTATTAATAGCAGCTACCTGTCGACGGAGAGAGACTTGTACTTTTTGGCGAAACAAATCAGGCTGATAAGCCATCATTTCTTTGGCCTCATCAAAGGACACATCAACCGGATAATATCCCCCTGCCCATGGGTTATGGAGTGAGGTTTGATCTGAGCCCAGTTCGACAGAGAGATCATTGGTAATAGCTAATCTTTCCCATAGATCGACTACATTTCCAAGGTAAGCAAGCGATACAGCCTCTTTGTTTTGACGAGCTGTCCGTATTCGGGCCAGTAGTTGATCCAAATCGGGATACACTTCATCTACCCAACCCTGATTGTAGCGTACTTCTACAGCTTTGGGGTTAATTTCGGCAACAACACCAATTGCCCCAGCGATGACAGCCGCTTTTGGCTGGGCTCCCGACATCCCTCCCAATCCCGAAGTAACAAATATTTTACCGGCCAAGTCTTCTCCGGACTTACAAATCTTACGCCCAGCATTCATAAGCGTAATGGTTGTTCCATGGACAATTCCTTGAGGACCAATATACATATAGGATCCAGCAGTCATTTGCCCATATTGGGACACACCCAGTGCATTGAAACGCTCCCAATCGTCAGGCTGGCTATAATTGGGAATAACCATCCCATTGGTCACAACCACGCGTGGTGCTTCCTTATGCGAGGGGAAAAGCCCCATAGGGTGACCCGAATACATCACCAGTGTCTGCTCTTCAGTCATATTCGCAAGATACTGCATCGTAAGCAGGTATTGCGCCCAATTCTGGAATACGGCTCCATTACCGCCATAAGTAATAAGTTCATGTGGATGCTGTGCTACAACGGGGTCAAGATTATTCTGAATCATCAGCATTATGGCAGCAGCCTGTTGACACTGTGCAGGATAAGCATCAATAGAACGAGCAAACATGGGATAGGTTGGCCGAAAACGGTACATATAAATACGACCATAATGGGCTAACTCATCCGCAAACTCAGGAGCCAGAATGGGGTGATGAATAGGATCAAAGTATCGTAGCGCATTACGAAGTGCTAATTGTTTTTCTTTAGTAGAGAGAATATCCTTACGGATGGGTGCGTGGTTAACACTTAAATCGATAGGTTGGGGTTCCGGCAATTTGGCAGGTATACCGCAGAGTATAGTTTGTTGAAAATTATTGGTTGTTGACATGATAGTATGGAAAATATGATGGGTTAATATTGAACAAAAATAAAGGTTTTCTCTATCTTTATAAAAAAATCATCGCATGGATACTAATGAATTTCGCAAACATGCCCACTTGATAGTTGACTGGATGGCTGACTACCTTGAAAACATTGAAAATTATCCAGTTAAGGCCAATGTGGAACCCAGACAAATCTATGATCAACTGCCTCCATCCCCCCCAAAATCAGGAGAGTCGATGGAGAATATATTTGCAGATTTTCAGAAAATCATTCTTCCAGGTATCACTCATTGGCAGAGTCCTAATTTCTTTGCATATTTCCCAGCCAACTCGAGCTATCCTTCAATATTGGGAGAAATGTTAACAGCAGCGTTGGGAGCACAGTGTATGATCTGGGAAACCTCACCAGCAGCCACAGAATTGGAGGAACGGGTAATGAACTGGCTAAAGGAGATGATTGGCCTACCTTCGAACTGGGAGGGTGTGATACAGGATTCAGCCTCCTCATCCACACTTGCTGCTATTCTCTCAGCCCGTGAAAAAGCTTCTGGATACACCCTTAACGACCAAGGGTATACAGGGAAGGAGAAATTCAGAATTTATTGTTCGACAGAAACACATTCCTCAGTAGACAAGGCCGTTAAGATTGCAGGTCTCGGAAGAGGAAACCTCCGAAAGATTGGTGTAGATAATGCTTATGCCATGAATCCAGAAGCACTAGAGCAACAGATAGTAAATGATCTCTCGAATGACTTCACTCCTATCTGTGTTGTGGCTTCATTAGGAACAACAAGTTCAACAGCTATTGATCCAATTGAAAAGATTGCCGCCATTTGTTCTCATTACCATATATGGCTTCATATTGATGCAGCCTATGGTGGAACAGCTTTACTCTTACCCGAATTTCGATATATGATTAGGGGAATCGAGCTAGCCGACAGCTTTGTGTTTAATCCACACAAATGGATGTTTACAAACTTCGACTGTTCCGCCTTTTTTGTCAAAGACAGGGAGGCATTACTGCGCACCTTTGAGATATTACCTGAATATTTGAAGACTGCAACTCGTGGCAAAGTGAACGACTATCGTGATTGGGGTGTTCAGCTTGGAAGAAGGTTCAGAGCGCTGAAACTGTGGTTTGTAATTCGCAACTTTGGAGTAGAAGGACTACAAGAGAAAATACGGTTACATTTAAATTTAGGACAATATTTCGCAGGATTAGTCAATGATCATCCAGACTTTGAGTTACTAGCCCCGGTGCCTTTCACTAATATCTGCTTTAGATATAAGCCACAGGGAGTGATTAATCCAGATGAGTTAAATAACTTAAACGAAGTACTATTGAATAAGCTAAATCAGTCGGGGAAAGTCTATTTAACACATACCCGACTAAAAAGCAGATACACGCTCAGGATGGTGATTGCCCAAACCAATGTAACACAAGAGCATGTTGATAAAGCATGGGCTATGATTTGTGAGTTAGCTGGAGCCTGAAACAGGTTATTTTACTTACCTTTGTAAGGTAACAATCCTTACACCTCTAAACAACCCATTTACAATGAATTTAAAAATTACGTTAACAGGACTGGCTGCATTGGTATGTTTTGGTGTGCAGCCATTATCAGCAAAAAGGGCTCCTGAAAATTTGAATGAAAAAGCCGCCCGAATTCATAAACATGCACTAACTGTTGACTCGCACTGCGATACACCATTGCGATTGGATAGAAATGGTTTTGATGCAGGTGAACGACATGATGTTTTGACTACCGGAAGCTGTGTTGACTATCCTCGCATGAAAGAGGGTGGACTTGACGGTAGCTTCTTTGCTGTTTTCATCGGCCAGGGCAAGTGTACGGAAGATGCATATACCAAGGTACACGAACAAGCACTCAATATATTTAAGGCAATTCATCAATCGGTTAACCATAATTCAATTGTTGCCGGTATAGCAGTCAACAGAAAACAATTTGAACAGTTAGCAGCACAAGGAAAACGGGCTATCTTTATGGGTGTAGAAAATGGTTATCCTATTGGAAGCGATATAACTAGAGTGAAAGAATTCTATGATTTGGGCGCCCGTTATATTACCCTCTGCCATACCAAGAATAATCAGATCTGCGACTCGTCAACAGACACCTTACGTGCAGGTGGAGTAACTGATTTTGGTCGCGATGTTATAAAAGAGATGAACCGCTTGGGAATGATGATTGATATATCTCATATTTCCGACCGTTCGGTCCTAGATGTACTCAAATATTCGAAAGCACCCGTTATTGCTTCGCACTCATGTGCCAAAGCAATCTGCAACAATCCACGTAATCTTAATGATGATCTGCTCGTGTCCTTAAAAGCCAATGGTGGTGTTATACAAATGTGTATTCTGAGTGATTACGTTAAGAAACCTTTACCTAATACTGTTAGAGATTCAGTTTTTAAAGCAATTAGAGCAAAGTATAATAATTTTGAAGGATTAACGGATGAGCAAACTAATGCAGGGCACAAGGAGTGGGACGAGGCGACACTACATTATCCACGCCAATTGGCAACTGTAAAGGATGTTGTTGACCACATAGACCATATCGTCAAAGTTATAGGAATTGATTATGTTGGTATTGGAACTGATTTTGATGGTGGTGGTGGTGTAGCCGATTGTAGAGATGTGAGCCAGATGGGCAACATTACACTTGAATTGGTTAAGCGTGGATATAGTGAAAAAGATATCCAGAAGATATGGAGTGGAAATCTTATGCGAGTTTTGGATAAGGTTGAACAAATTGCAAGAAAATAATATCCATTTTTAAAGTCATTAATATGCAGCTGGTAGCCACTATTATTCCAGAGATGCCTCATAATCTGTTTTTATCAAAACTGGAGATGCATCTTCACCAAGACGAAGTAAAACGAGTAAGGGAAATCAGCAATATTGTACAGGCTCAGCGCTCAGGGATCGGCAGTCTTCTCGTTGCACATATCGTTAGTGGAATTAGTGGCTTACCTATGCGAGGTATTAGTATGCACCGATATCTAAATGGCAAGCCTTTTCTACCCGATTTTCCCAATCTTCATTATAATATTTCACATACCCACAACATGGTAGTCGTAGCGGTGGGTAATCATACAATGGGTGTGGATATTGAAGCAATATCAACTGCCCGGATGGCTATTGCAAAACGTTTTTTTAGCAAGTCGGAATTTGAAATGCTTAAGAATAGCGAAAATGAAGACCGCGATTTTCTCTTTTTTGAGTTATGGACAGCACGAGAAAGCTTTGCAAAGGCAATTGGAACCGGGATATTTGCTTCGATCAGTCATTTTATTCCTGAAAAAGTGAACGATAGATGGCAAGTAAATGATGAAACTACAGGAGTATGGACCATTCAGCACTATCATTATGGGGATAATTTCATCATAGCATTATGTGTTGCAAAGGAGAAGGAGATTCCTAAAACAATAGAAACATTAACAATAGAACAGTTATGGGAATAAAAAAACCCGGTCAATGATGACCGGGCTCTTCCCTTCTCAAAATCCAGATCATTTAGCCAATGATCACAACAAGATATTTAGATGCTTTCCAGAATTTCTCAGGATTTGTAATAATTAGTTTTTCAACTCTATTTTTGGTCCCTTCGAAATGATATGAATCGCTTGGATGTACTGTCAATAATTTTGCAGTTTTTGCTCCAATAACGAATTCTGTAGTTTTAGTAATATCAATCTTAGTAAAATAGTCCTTATTAAAGTCGCTCGCCACCTTCGTTATTTTACCAATCCCCAGTAAACCACCTTCTTTAGTAATAATTCCTTGGGCTGTCAATTCTTTTTTATTACCTAACACATAGAATGCTGTATTCATGGCTTCTACCTGACTGGCAATCTTCTGTTCCTTAACTTGATTAACCGACTTCAGGGTATCAATACGTGCATTGAGTGTTTCAACAGTGAAATTCATCGACTGCAATTTCGATTTAAGATCAGCTATTTCTGTCTCTTTCTGCGCTACAGTTTCGTTCAAGCTCTCAACGGTTTTCTTGAAACCTTCAATTTGGATATCAAGATCCTTCATTTTATCGTTTAACGATTTTATCATCGACTTATTACGAGCCATCAAATCATTGATTGCCTTAATATTGTCGGCAATCTTTTCACGTACATCTACCTTCATTTCAACACCAGCACGAGAGCTTTCCTGAATCATTTTCTGCTTGTTACGAATAAGAGACAAGTTTTGTTCAATCTGATTGAGAGATTCGAATAGTTGATTGTAAGCAGAGTCTTTTTGTACAGACTGTGACATCAGTTTTTGGTTCTCTACCTTTAGCGCTTCAACCTCAGGATTGGTCTTTGGTTTCTGTTCGCAAGCAAAGAAAAATGGAATAATTAATAATAAAAAGTACTTTTTCATTTTTAGTTTGGTTTTATTTCGTTTGTTGTGGGTGCATTAAAAAGCATGCCAAAAAATAAACTAATTTACAAATATACGTCAAAAACCAGACTATCAATAATGTGATGTACATTTTACAACCCATTAATAAATAATGCACATAATATAATGGGGCTTATTAGCAGCGGTTATGGGGAAACTATCCCCAAATATGGCATTTTTTTCAAACAGACTTAACGTATTCAACATAAACCACCCAAAGAGCAAAGAGTGCCCCGTAAAACATAAACGTCATCAATCGAGTATGAACGAAGTCCCATAAATTGGGATAATAGGCTACTGCGATTGAGAGACAAACCATTCGCAATACAGCAATCGCAAATACAAAAAGTAATGCCACAGGAATAAACCAAAGTTTTTGTTTTAAGGCCCCTGGATAGATAGAAAAAAACATAGCAGTCTTAACCAACTCACTAAAACCTGAACAGCCTTGATAAATCAGGATAGATGAATCCGGATCAGGGAAATAGAGAATGAATGTTTTTCTACAAACAACATTTAACTGAAAAATATACTTTCCAATAAACCAGGAACTATCACGAATCATGAGTATGAGACGATCGGCAAACCATCCAACAGGAAGCCATGAAAAAAGCCCTGTATGTTTAATACGATATATTAACCCTAAAAACAAAAGTATGGCAACCAGCAATAAAGTTTCGTGCAACCATTTCTGGTTTCTGATAAATAGTTTACAAATAGTGGAACTGTTTAAAGAACCAGCTATCGACTTCTTTTTCATTATTTCCAGTTCTTACTGGGATTCATTTTCCGTGTTAAATAAGTAAAGATATTAAATATAAGAAAGAATATTTCTAAAAATGGCGTTATAAAAAGAAAATTCTTTTCGTTCAATCGTTTCATCACTCCTTTATAGACAATAAGGCTACTGATTAAACGTAGTGCAAAAGCCGGAAACACGCATAGTGGAAGATAGAAGGTGATAGCCAGAAATAAAAATCCCGCAAAAAAAAGCCCTTCTGTTAATGGATAGATAGCCAACAGAAGTTTATGATACCATTTATATTGATTAGAAGTAGAGAGATGACGGCGTTTTTGCCGTACCCATGTGGTCCAACTCTTCTTTGGAATTGAGATCGTATGCGCTTCTTTTGCAATTTGGATATGCGTATTAGCACTTTTTGCTACCTGATTAATAAACAGGTCATCATCACCTGAAGGAATCTGATAATGACTGATAAATCCATTGTTACGATAAAAAAGAGATTTACGATAGGATAGATTGCGACCGACGCCCATATAGGGTAAACCAGCCAGTGCAAATGAAAGATAGCTCATGGCTACACGGAGGGTATCAAAACGAATGAGCCTATTTAATATTCCACCCGAACGTTCATAACCACCATAACCTAATACAATTTCTGTATCAGGATCATCATAACGCAACTGCATAACGTTGATCCAATCTTTAGATGCAGGTCGGCAGTCAGCATCAGTCAACAAAATAATCTCATTTTTTGCCGACTTTATTCCAATTGAAAGTGGAAATTTCTTTCCTTTAAAAAAGTTAAGGCTCTGTGGAAGATCGACTATTTTAAGATTAGGATACTTCTCGGCAAAGTCGCGCAATAGATAGATCGACTCGTCATCTGAGGCATCATTCACAACAACTACTTCAAAGTCAGGATAGTTCTGTTCGAGAATAAGAGGAAGGAAAATAACCAGATTCTCATATTCATTTCGGGCACAAACAACAACTGAAACGGGCAATTGTTGATCTTTAGGACTTGGCAAACGACTAAATGCAAGACGACTATAAAAGAACCAGAAATAAATCAACTGAACTGCTGTTGCTGTTAAGAACACAATCAAGATGATGTAAAGCAGTAATTCAGAAAAATAGGTTTGAAACATCTACATACAATTTGGAAATGCAAATTTACCTTTTCTCCGACAAGAAAGCTTATCTTTGCAAAATTTTAGGCTAAAAAAGTCTTAAATGTTTTACAAATCCGACTGAATGAATTTCACACTACTGCAAACAGACCAACATTCGAACGCCAGAGCCGGGGTGATTAGCACTGATCATGGCGATATTCTCACACCAATATTCATGCCTGTAGGTACAGCAGGATCAGTAAAAGCACTTCACATTCGTGATGTAGCCGATGATGTTCGTGCACAAATTATTCTGGGCAACACATATCATTTATATCTACGCCCAGGACTGGACGTATTGGAACAAGCAGGAGGGCTTCATAAATTTAATGGATGGAAGCGTCCAATACTAACCGACAGCGGCGGATATCAAGTTTATTCGCTCACAGAACGCCGTAAACTCAAAGAAGAGGGCGTTACTTTCCAGAGTCATATAGATGGTTCAAAGCATCTATTCACCCCTGAAAGGGTAATGGATATTGAACGATGTATCGGGGCTGATATCATGATGGCTTTTGATGAATGTCCACCTTATCCCAGCGAATATGAGTATGCAAAAAGCTCAATGCATCTAACACATCGTTGGCTCGATCGCTGTATTGATCGGTTCAACACCACTGAACCAAAATATGGATATCAACAAGCATTATTTCCAATTGTACAAGGAAGTACTTATCGTGATCTCCGTATTCAATCAGCAGAATATATTGCAGCTAAAGGAGCCGAAGGAAATGCCATAGGGGGTGTAGCCGTTGGAGAACCTGCAGAACTAATGTATGAAATGACCGAGTTAGTTTGTTCTATCTTACCTAAAGATCGCCCACGTTATTTAATGGGAGTGGGTACACCCGCCAATATACTGGAGTCTATAGCCCTTGGGGTAGATATGTTTGACTGTGTAATGCCTACACGGAATGGAAGAAATGGAATGCTCTTTACTAGTCAGGGCATTATCAACATAAAGAATGAAAAGTGGAAAAATGATTTTAGCCCGATTGATGAAGAAGGCATATCTTTTGTAGATAGTAATTATTCAAAAGCCTACCTTCGTCATCTGTTTGTAGCGAAGGAAATTTTGGGTCCAATGATTGCCAGTAGCCACAATCTGGCATTCTACCTATGGTTGGTAAGTGAGGCTCGCAATCACATATTGCAGGGTGACTTCGTTGAGTGGAAAAACAAAATGGTAAAACAGTTGCAAGTGCGACTGTAAATTAAATTCAAAGCTGACAAAAATAACAATGATAAGGAATCCGCTAAAAAGAGTTGTTGATGGTTTGATGTCAAATCTGCGTATTATTGACCGTTATATCATTAAAAAGTTTCTGGGCACCTTTATATATGCTATCCTTCTTTTAGCGGTAGTGATCATTATTTTTGATATATCTGAAAAAATAGACAACTTTATTGAACGACATGCTCCCTTGAAGGCGATCATTTTTGATTACTATTTTAACTTCCTGCCTTTTTTTATCAATCAGTTTAGTGCACTTTTCACTTTCATCGCTGTAATATTCTTTACTTCTAAGATGGCGGGCAACACCGAAATCATTGCGATCTTAAACAGCGGAGTTAGTTTTAAACGATTACTAAGACCTTATCTGGTTTCGGCCAGCGTGCTAGCTATTTTTTCATTCATGCTAACCAACTTTGTGATCCCCCGTACCATCCATAAGATGGTTGATTTTGAAAAGAAATATGTAAAGAGTACTCAGTCTAAAAGCTTTGAAAATATCCACATGCAGCTAGAACCTGGTACATATGTTTATGTAAGATCTTTTTCTACTGCTGTAAACGAAGGATATAATTTTTCCATTGAAAAGGTTAAACCCAAGGATGGATTAATCTATAAGTTAACCTCTGATGCGGTTAAATGGGACACAATAAAACATAGATGGTCTATCAATAACTATTATGAACGGAAAATCTTAGCTGATGGGCATGAAAGAATCAGAAAAGGACTTAAGATAGACACAACATTAAATATGAGGCCGGAAGAATTTAACATTGATGCTGACAATGTAAAGTATATGAATTTCTTTGAGCTAAGAAACTTTATCAAACAACAACGAATTAAGGGTTCATCTCAAATCTCTACATATCAGGTTGAGATGCATCAGCGTTTTGCCTTCCCTTTTGCAGCATTAATACTAACCCTTATCGGGGTTGCATTATCGAGTCGAAAAGTTCGTGGAGGAATTGGATTACATTTGGGTATTGGAATGACAATTTGTTTTTCTTATATCCTCTTTTTACAAGTCACAACAGTGTTTGCCAGGTTTGGCGATGTCCCTCCTCTATTAGCCGTATGGACGCCCAACGTACTATTTTCGATTATTGCATTATATCTATTGGCAAAAGCTCCGAAATAGAACACTTGTTTTATTTAAACAATTCTTCGTGATAAAAGCAATCTAAAAAAAGATGTGCGCCATTTACGGGATGGTCAAAAATTCCAAAGACAGATGAGCCACTGCCACTCATGGAGGCATATAGTGCTCCCATATTATACATTTTTTCTTTAATAGTAGCTATTATCGGATAATGAAGGAATATATTTTTCTCGAAGTCGTTTTTAATAGTATGTTGCCATGTTGAAATGGGTTGCTGAATCAATGTTTTCAATGACAATGTAGAGAGTGCAGGAGTAACACCACTGTATGCGTCTGCGGTACTGACAAAGACGGGAGGTTTCACTAACACCAATGTATAACCCTGAAGGTTTACAATCGCTTTTTCAAGCAAATCTCCTTTCCCATGTGCATAAGCAGGGATATCTGTAATAAAGAACGAACAATCACTACCCAGTTGAGCAGCTAACCCTTTTAATTGATCATCTGAGAGACCGGCATTACAATAAGCATTCAGCATCTTCAAGGCAAAAGCAGCATCAGCAGACCCCCCTCCAAGCCCGGCTCCTGAGGGAATCTTCTTCAGCAGCACCATCTTAACCGGATCTATATTCACAACACTACGCATCAGCCTAAGTGCTTTCATACAAAGATTCTGGTGAGGGTCTCCATCAAGGAGCATCCCTTCTAGTATAAATTCATCTTCACCGTCTTGTTTTGTAGATGGTAAAACTTCAAGCGCATCACATAATGAAAGAGGATAAAAGATTGTTTCTATATCGTGAAATCCGTCACTACGCTTAGCTACTATATTGAGTCCAATATTTATTTTACAGTTTGGAAAGGCAATCATGTTGTTGTTTTTGTGGCACAAAGATAAGTAACCACATGGAATGATACCAGAAAGATTAGTAAACGTTGTAGCCTCTTTAAACAAAAAAATTAACTTTGCTGTAAAATAGAAAGCTTATGCCTTTTGCGATGCCATTTTTTAATTCAGTCATTTCATGGCTATTAAAGAAGAGAGTCCACCAGATAGAACTATTCATGAAATACCCTGAGGAGGTGCAATCGGAGTGGTTTACGAAGTTAGTCAGTACCGCAAAAGATACCGAATGGGGTAAGATGTATGATTATAAGTCGATTCGCACTGTTGAAAATTTCAAAGAACGGGTCCCTGTAAGCTCTTATGAAGAAATGCAACCCTATATCGACAGATTGAGAAAGGGTGAACAGAATTTACTTTGGCCATCAGATATAAAATGGTTTGCAAAATCATCGGGAACCACCAGCAATAAAAGCAAGTTCATACCTGTTAGTCAAGAAGCCCTTGATGAATGCCACTTTAAAGGAGGCAAAGATCTTTTAGCACTCTACTGTAATAATAATCCCGAAACAAAACTATTTGAAGGGAAGTCGATTGGAATGACCGGAAGCTTTGTGGTTGATGATGAAGATGCAGGGACCTATCATGGTGATGTATCAGCAATCCTTATGAAAAATCTCCCCTTTCTGGTTGAGTTAATTCGAACACCTGACCGCTCGATCGCATTAATGACAGGATGGGAAGAGAAAATCGAGCAAATGGCACGTCAAACAATGGACGAGAATGTGAGTAGTATTTCGGGCGTACCTTCATGGACTCTCTTGTTATTACGTCGCATTTTAGATATTACCGGGAAAAGTAATCTGGAGGAGGTATGGCCAAATTTTGAGTTATATATTCATGGAGGCGTAAACTTTTCTCCTTATAAAGAGAACTTCAAAAAGATAACCTCACCCGGTCTTCATTTTTTGCAGACCTATAATGCTTCAGAGGGTTTTTTCGGAATCCAGGATAGATTGGAAGAAGAGGATATGCTGTTGATGCTTGATTATGGTATCTATTATGAGTTCATGCCTTTGGAAGAGTTAGGAAAACAATTTCCGAACACCCTCACACTTGATCAGGTTGAAATTGGGAAGAATTATGCTATCATCATTTCGACAAACGCAGGCTTATGGCGTTATTTAATTGGTGATACCATCGCATTTACATCGCTGCATCCCTTCCGTATCAGAGTTACTGGTCGTACCCGTAATTTCATTAATGCCTTTGGAGAAGAGTTAATTATTGATAATGCTGAACGAGCATTAAATATTGCGTGTGAGAAAACAAAATCCATTATTTCTGAATATACTGCAGCACCTATCTATTTTGGTGACAGCTCATATGCTGCACATGAATGGATTATTGAATTTGAAACAAGACCCGAAAATCAGGAGTACTTCACAGAGATTTTTGATAATGCCTTAAAGTCATTAAACTCTGACTATGAGGCCAAGCGTTATCATGATATGATTCTGAAAAGTCCGATTATCCATTCAGTTGCCATAGGCACATTTTATAACTGGATGAAATTGAAGGGAAGATTAGGTGGACAATATAAGGTTCCACGTCTTTCGAATAACCGTGAGTATGTAGATGAAATACTCACCATGATAAAAACAGCTTGACAAAAAACCAAAACATTCTTACCTTCATCGCGATGAATAAATCTATGCATATTGCAATTGCCGGAAATATAGGTTCAGGAAAAACTACCCTGACCGATCTACTTGCCAAAAACTTTGGATGGACACCTCATTTTGAAGATGTCGACACGAATCCTTATCTGGCAAGTTTTTATGAAGACATGAAGCGATGGTCGTTTAATCTTCAGATCTATTTTTTAAATAGTCGCTTCAGACAAGTTGTTGATATCAGAAACAGTGGCAAAACCGTTATCCAGGATAGAACCATCTATGAGGATGCATTTATTTTTGCACCTAATCTGCATGAAATGAACCTCATGTCGAAGCGCGACTTCGAAAATTATCAATCACTATTTGAACTGATGAGCAGCTTCATCCAGCCACCCGATCTTTTGATCTATCTCAAAGCCAGCGTTCCTACTTTAGTACGACAAATACAGAAGAGAGGGCGCGAATATGAAGCATCAATTCGTCTCGACTATTTAAAAAGCCTGAGCGATCGTTATGACAGCTGGATCGATACTTATAAAATAGGAAAGTTACTTGTTGTTAATGTTGATAACATGAACTTTACGGAGAATGCAGAAGACCTTGGATCGATTATTGAACGTGTAAATGCAGAGCTAAACGGATTGTTCTAATTCAAGCCAAATTTAAAAATCTATTTCTATGAAATGTGCCGGAATTATTCCAGCCCGTTATGCTTCGACTCGCTTTCCAGGAAAGCCATTAGCACTCATTAATGGTACCTCAATGATCAGGCGGGTTTACGAACAATGTTTAAAAAGCGCTTCGTTAAATATCGTAGTAGTAGCCACCGATAACGAAGAAATTGCTGAACATGTCCGTTCTTTCAATGGCAAAGTGATCATGACATCTACCGATCACCGAAGTGGAACTGACCGTTGTAATGAAGCTCTTAACCATCTCTTGTCGCTATATCCTGAACAACAGTATGATGTTGTGGTTAATATCCAAGGCGACGAACCCTTTATTGATCCGGCACAAATTGATGCAGTGACTGCTTGTTTCAAAGACGAACACGTTGACATTGCAACATTGGCAAGACCTATCGATACAACCGAAGAGCTTTTCAATCCGAATGCAGTAAAGGTGGTAAGAGGTTTACAAAACCAGGCACTCTATTTCAGTCGTAGCACGATCCCTTTTATACGAGGAACAGAACAGCATGACTGGCTAGCAAAAGGGAATTTCTTAAAACATCTCGGACTTTATGCATATCGGACACCTGTTCTAAAAGCCATTGCACAGTTGACATCTGGCAACCTGGAGATTTTGGAGAGTCTTGAACAGTTGAGATGGTTGGAAAACGGATACCGTATATCGGTTGAATTAACCGACAAAGAGAGCATTTCTATTGACACACCTGATGATCTTGCGAAACTCACTAATAGTACTTGGTAAATCTCATTTGTGATATTATCTTTGTAAAAATAAAAATATGGCTTCATGAAGATTTGTTTTTACATAAGCACTCTTCTTTATCAACATGATTGCGTGGTTATTCCGGGCATGGGTGGCTTTATTGCCAACTATACCCCTTCGCATATTACACCTTACAAAAACAATTTTGCGCCTCCCTCTAAAGAGATTATTTTCAATTCAAGCCTGCAGCATAATGATGGCTTATTGGCTAATCATATTGCATACGAAGAAAAGATTACCTATGCTCAGGCAATCATTCGTATTGAACACGAAGTACAAGCTTTGCGACTGGAACTAGAAACAGGGAAAGTTGTAATCTTAGAAAATACAGGAACATTGCGTTTAAATAAAGAGAAAAACATTTTATTTACGCCTAATAATAAAGAAAACTATCTTGATGAATCTTTTGGTTTACCTACTTTCTCATCACCCATTATTAAACGAAACGAGAAAAAGTTAAAAGATCTTACTAAAAACCATTTAAAACAACCTTTAAAAATTATTAAAATTGCAGCGGTATTATTGCCACTTCTAGCAATAGGTTTATGGGTGCTTTTTAACTGGAATCTTCATTATAGTGTAGACAAAAATTTAAGTAGCATTATCCCTTCATTTCATTTGATTATACCCACCCAACAATCTACTGAAAAACATACATCGACAATAATGTCTAGCCATGTGGTAACCAATCAACCATCAGTATTTGATATCACGCCTACATCTTTGCGTTTTGCAGGAGTAGATCCAGAAATTGAAATGGCAATTGGAATTGCTGAAGGATTTAAGATTCCATTTGAACATGCAGAGAGTGTAACCAATAGTCGCGAATTCATCAGTACCAGAAAAGGATCCATAGAATTACCACATACATATCAGTTAGGGATGCATACAGCATCACGCTTTCTGATCATAGAAGGAGCTTTCAGTCATAAAGAAAATGCGGAGAAGCGGATAAAAGAGCTTCATGAAATGGAAATTGATGCTACAATATCAGGACAGAATGGCAATGGCCTTTATCTGGTTTGTACATCTACATGTGGTAACAATCTCGCAGCCATTGATAAGTTACGCGAACTTAAAGCCAAAGGGATCCAATCTGCATGGATTCTGAAGAAATAATACCTATCCAAATTAATTAAAAATTAAATATACATTGGGAAAGAATAAACTAATGCGCTTTGCTGAAAACAAAACGTTTGAGCATTTTTTTCAGCCCTCGTTTGAGGAACTGATAAAAGGCTTTCCGTTAAAAGGCAAATGGCACACTGATTTTTTTGGCAATTATAATCCTATCATTATTGAGCTGGGATGTGGCAAAGGAGAATATACGGTAAGTTTGGCTGAACGATATCCGGATAAAAATTTTATTGGCATAGACAAGAAAGGTGCCCGTATCTGGCGAGGGGGCAAGACCAGCAAGGAAAATGGAATGAGGAATGTTGCCTTTATCCGGACTCAAATTGAACAGATAGGACATATCTTTGGACCAGATGAGGTCGCTGAAATCTGGATTACATTTCCAGAACCACAACCCAGAAATGCTAAAGCAAAGAAGCGGTTTACTTCTCCGCAATTTGCAGAACGGTTTAAACAATTATTAAAGCCAGATGGAATCATCCATTTAAAATCGGACAGTGATCTTTTTTACGATTACACACTTTCTGTAATCAATGAGTACCAACATGAGCTATTGTATTCAAATAATGATCTTTATCAGAACCTTGACGATCCAAAAATCCAGGATGTGATAGCCGTACAGACCTTTTATGAGAAGATGTGGTTAGCACAGGGGTGTAAAATAAAATATCTTGAGTATCAATTGAAGTGATAAATACATTCGCGGTATAGACATCCTACTTTTGGGATTCATTATAGGAGTGATCTTGAACTGATTTAGGGGCTATTTGATAAAATGACCTTAAGATGTGGATTCAATGTATCAGCTACAGTTGCCTCAAAAGAGTACTGGCTTGAACTTGGTAATCTGCACCAGTAGAGCAGGCGATTTACAATCTCAATAATGATAGCAAACTGAAAATCTGAACGAGTCTCAAATTCAATGATAGATTACAGATTTGTATCAGCTGTAAAGGTTTATTCTAACTAATTTATTTTATAACATTCTGAGGTAAAAAAAGGCCTAACCTCAACGAATCTCGTTTTGGTTAAGCCTCATTTTTTTGGAAAATTTTGCTTAAAATATGCTCAGCTAAAGGTTATCCTTTGAAATCGAATTCGATATCATTTGGATTAACACATAAAACTGGGAGCTGAGTAGTGTTAAAGATAATTTCCTCATCATAACTACCCAATAGATAAGACACTCTGTTCTTTTCAGGACTAGTAATAATCATGATAAGATCAGCATTATTAGATGTAGCATAGTCAATAGTCTGACGACCGAATTGTGAATGCTTTTCTGCCTCTGTAAAGGTGTACTTAACATCATTCTTACCTAATAAACGTGCGATTTCATGTGCTGACTCATAAGTAAGATCACCTGCATCACCAATAACAAGGATATGGATTGTAGCATCAAACTGTTTAGCAATAAAAGTCGCCCATTTTGCTTTTTCTTCTGTACTAAGATCAGTACTGATAGGAAGAACGATATCCTTGTATTGGGTTGTGTAAGGACGTTTTTGAACAACTACAACAGGAACCTCCGAGCTAACAACCACTTTCAGTGCAAAACTTCCGGTAAAACGTTGGATCCCTGTTTTACCATGTGTGCCTAAATATACAAGATTGGCTCCAATTTCATTTGCAACTTCACTAATTGTAGTAAAAATACTACCTTCTCTAGATAGATATTCAACGGTAACACCGCCTTGTACATGAAGTTCGTTTGCCAAATCACTTAACATTTTATCAATGGCTTCGGCTGGTAATTTTTCGTCTTTTAGATATGCCTTTGTGTCATTATCGACGACATGAAGCAATACCACTTTATAGTTCAGAAGTTTAGCAGTATCTACCGCCTGACTAGCAGCATTGTTACATACTTCTGAAAAGTCTGTTGGAACCAGTACGATTTTGTTAAAGTTTGCGACCATGATTGAAAATTGCTTTTGAGTTTATAAATAATTTTAGATGTTTTAATCAAATACGGCAATACAAATATAATGAAATGTTGATGCAGAAAAGAATTTAAAATGAAATGATTTTATTATCCTTAATTTTTTTCTTCGCCTGTTGTTTTGTAAAATGAAATGTTGCTCCTGTTTTAAATTACTTATTACGTGAAATAGTTAAACGCTAATTTTAATAAAAAATAATTGAATCGGTAAACTATTTATGCTGCCATAAAAATAAGAATAAAACATCAACTTTTTCATTAATTTTGTATTAAATAGCACCTTTTCAAAAACATCCTTTTCCTTTTAACAATCAGAATTATGAAAAAAGCTGTACTATTTGCCATCTTTTGCTTCATGATTGGAAACATATGGGCACAGTCAGAAGAAAGAAGCATCCTTAAGGTAAATCCACTGAGTGCGCTAATAGGCACCGGATCTCTTTTCTATGAACAAAAAATTGACGACCAGCATTCATGGCAAATAGGATTTGCTTATATGGGGCTAAGAATCGACAACACCCATTTTTCAGGGTTGGCTATCACACCAGAATATAGAATCTATGTCAAGAAGAGATCTCTTTCAGGATTTTATGTTGGACCCTATCTCAGATACCAGAACTATGCAGTTACATCTGATAACGATAAAGGAACCTATACATCTTTTGGAGGTGGTGTATTATTTGGTCGTCAATTGATTTACAAGAGTGGCTTTATATTGGATATGTTTGCAGGTCCTTCGTATAATTCGGGCAGAACAAAATATACATCGGGCAATGGCACAACAAACGAACCTGGAATGGGAATTGATGGATTTGGTTTACGGATAGGTATGGCTATAGGGTTTGGCTTTTAAGCATCTTATGTTTAAAAAGAACCTACAACATGAGATCTCTATTGACTTAAGTTACTATAGA
>JACAUB010000001.1:3466574-3490687 GCA_013390605.1 Bacteroidota bacterium
CTTAAGTTACTATAGATGAAAAAAACAAGATATTATTTTTTCTTTATTTCCATTATTATCCTTTCTATTTCATTCCCTGTTTTTGCACAGAAGACACCTACTATTAGTTCAGACCCTCTAGCCGCACACATTGATTCCAGTATAAATCCTGGTGATGATTTTTTCATGTATGCAAATGGAAAATGGTTTAAAAAAAATCCCATTCCACCAAATGAAAAGTCATGTGGATTATGGGAAATGATTCAAGCAACCATAAATGATCAGATTAGAAAGATCTGTGAGTCGTCAGCTACAATGACACAGGTTGCAAAAGGCCCTAACCGACAAAAGATTGGTGATTTCTACTTTTCAGGTATGGATAGTCTTTCCATTAATAGAAAAGGATTATCTGTATTGAAGAAGGAGATCTATCAGATTGAATCAATGAAAGATCTAAATGATCTGATGGTAATTGAAGGAATGGTCGATAAATCGGTCGGCTCAAATCTATTTAACTTCTTTCTGGGCCAGGACTTTAGGATTAGCAGCAAATATGCGCTCTTCATCAGACAAGGAGGGATAAGCCTCCCCAGTAGTAATTACTATTTTGATACTGATAGTAAAACTACTGCTATCAGACAAAGATTTATAGCCTATGCTACCGGATTATACCAAAACATGGGCTATCAAAAAACAGCGGCAGAAAAGGCCGGCGCGCAATTGATGAAACTAGAAACTGATCTTGCACGTATCTCCAGAACCAAAGAGCAGTTACGCAATACAGAGAAGAACTTCACCAAGTTATCACTCAACCAACTTCAGGAATTAACGCCCAATATGAACTGGACAGTCTTTATGCAATCTCTGAATTTGCATCAGGTTGACACTGTTATTGTGGGACAACCTGAATTTTTCAAGGGATTAGATAAACTATTGAGATCAGTATCACTGAAGGTATGGAAAGATTATTTCAAGTTTAGGTTGGTAAATAGTTTAACAGCTTATCTTGATGATAAACTGTATAACGATTTTTTCTCTTTTTATTACACAACATTAAGAGGTGTTGAAACGCCTAAACCAAGATGGGAAAGAGTAGTAGAGAAGACTAATAAGTCGCTAGGTGAGTTAGTCGGACAGGTTTATGTTGACGAATATTTACCTAAAGGATCGAAGGAAAAACTGACAGAAATTGGCACTTCAATAAAGGAGGTATTTATTGAACGCATCAAAAATCTCGATTGGATGAGTCCGGGAGCTAAAATGGTAGCTCTAAAAAAATTATCGACGATGCGTTTCAAGGTTGGGGCTCCTGACAAATGGAAAGATCTTAGTACAATGAAAATTAATAGGTCATCGTATGCACAGAATGTGATGAATGCCAATAGATGGGCACATGAATATATGATTTCGAAATACGGAAAACCTATTGACAATACAGAATGGAATATGACACCCCAAACATATAGCGCATACTATGACCAATCGAATAATGAAGTTTGTGTTCCTGGATGCAACATCATTATCCCGGGTTTTGAAAAAACGATGGCAGATGATGCGTTACTCTATTCTATCATTGGTGGTTCAACTTTCGGTCATGAAATAACCCATGCCTTTGATGATCAAGGACGAAAATATGATGAATATGGGAACATGCACAACTGGTGGACAGACAATGACAGTGCCTATTTCCATAAAAAAACAAAAACGCTTGCCGATCAATACAATAGATATATTGCAGTTGACACACTTCATTTAAATGGATCCTTAACTCTGGGAGAGAATATAGCTGATCTTGGAGGTTTAAGAATGGGATATGAAGCTTTCAAGAAAACACATCAGTTTATAACAAATGAGGTTATAGAGGGATTATCAGCAGAAAAACGTTTCTTTCTGGGATGGGCTTATGCATGGATGATTAATGAAAGGCCAGAGATCATTGCACTTAGTATAAAATCCAATAGCCATAGTCCTGCACGATATAGGGTATTGGGACCACTTTCTAATACGTCTGAATTTTACAAAGCGTTTGGATTGAAGAAAGAAAACAAAATGTGGATACCTGAAGAGATGCGGGTTACAATTTGGTAAGTAAGGTAGTTTTTTAAACAAAAAGGAGAAGTCTCAACTTCTCCTTTTTGTTTAAAAAACTACCTTCTTGATGTAGGGCTTATAATCTGGAGAGGGTCATTTCCACCTCTTTTACTACCTCTATATAGTTCGTATTTCTGTAATCGACATTCAAGTTGTCCATTGTAGAGTTTAATCTTTCGAGATGGACGAAGGCCAATAAATTTTAGTGCTTCAAGATTTCCACTGATAATCCATGCATCGCATCCATTATAGAAATGTTTAAGATGAGTACCTAATTCGCTATAGAATTCAACGATATCATCGTTCTTTAAGCGCTCATTATAAGGTGGGTTCATAACAATCAATCCACCTTCGCCTTTAACTTTCGATTGAAGAAAGTCGGCTTCAGCAAATTCAATATTAGCAGCAACACCTGCCCTTCGTGCATTCTGAAGAGATATCTCGATAGCATTTTTATCTAAATCGGTAGCATAAATATTCCCTTCAAAAGGAATAATGGCCTTTTCGGCTTCATCTTTAATTGTCTGCCATAATATAGCATCGAAGTTGGACCACTTCTCAAACAAAAATTTACGAAGTTGTCCGTTTGGAATGTTTTGAGCAAGCAATGCAGCTTCTATTGAAAAAGTACCAGATCCACACATCGGATCATAGAAATCGGTCTTGCGGTCCCAGCCTGACAAAAGGATAATTCCTGCAGCCAACACTTCGCTGATAGGTGCAAAAGTTTGCTCCAGGCGATATCCCCTTTTATTTAATGGCACCCCGGTACTATCAATTGAAACTGAACAATTGATATCTGATATATGAATATTGATACGGATATCGGGATCCTCAGGATCTACCGAAGGGCGCACACCACAGTTCTCACGAAACTGATCAACAATCGCATCTTTCGATTTAAGGGCAACAAATTTAGAATGGGTAAATACTTCGCCACTGGTGGTTCCATCAATAGCAAAAGTTTGCTGCAAAGTAAGATACTGACTCCAGTCGATCTTCTTTATGTTCTCATAGAGTTGTGTTTCATTATAAGCCTCAAATGTAGCAATGGGTTTTAATATTTTCAGGCAAGTCCGCAATAAATAATTGCTTTTATATAATAGTTCCAGTGTTCCGGTAAATTTCACTGCTCTATTTAGGATTTCTGTATTTTCAGCCCCCAGCGCCTTTAGTTCAGCAGCAAGGATCTCTTCAAGCCCGAATTGGGTAGTAGCAATAAGATCGAATGTGTTCAATTGAATAAAATTTTAGTAACCATTACCATAATTGAATACCAAAATGTGAATAAAATCAAGGAAAGTAAAACGTAGTATGTAGTATCGATGGTTTACTCAAACAAGATGCTCAATTATTATGTAAACATACAAAAACAAATTGAGAAAAATGTGGTTTGCCTTAAAAGGAGATTGGTATTTTCACTATTTTTAAAAATCAAAAAATAACTTTTTTTATCAAGATTTTAAAGCTGCTATTATCATTGTACTTTAACAATTTCTTGAAAGATCAGGTTTAGGATAATCCATATAAATAACTGAATAAAAAATGTTTTGCTTAAAAAGAAAAGCCCTGTTGTTAGCATCGCTGTCGCTTCTGCTATGCATACAAAATGTAGTTAGCCAAAAGAAAAAAACGGATGAACCAGAACCGGAAGGATCGAAAATAAAGCGGGTACACAAACAAATACCCTATCCTGATGGTCGTCCACATGCTACTTATTATATTAATCCGGTTGATGTGGGCATTGTTTTCAAACATGGTAATGGTCCTGAAAACTGTGATATTTACGGAGCACGTGATGTTTGGGTTTGGGAACATGAGCGTACATTTTATATGCACTATGATGGCGCCGGTCCTAAAGGATGGGTTACATGCCTTGCCAAAAGCGAAGATTTACAAAACTGGAAACCGATGGGTAAGGTAATGGATCTAGGAGAAAAAGGATCCAATGATTGTGCATCGGCATCTTATGGAACCACCTTCTTTGATAAAGGCAGGTGGCATATGTTTTATTTAGGAACCCCGCACACATCACCAGCGCCCGATTTAATTCCTGCATTCCCCTATCTCACCATGAAAGCGGAGAGCAATTCGTCCACAGGACCATGGGAGAAACAATATAATATAACTCCATTTAAACCAAAAGAAAACACTTATTACTCTGCTACAGCAAGCCCTGGTCAAATCATCAAACAAGGTAATGATTATCTGATGTTCTTCTCAGCTTCGACCGACAAGCCTATTAAACGTACAATCGGTATTGCCCGTACACACGACCTTAATGGTACATGGGAAATAGCCCCCACTCCTATCGTCCCCATAGATGAGCAAATAGAAAATACATCAATCTATTATGAGCCTACCAACAAAACATGGTTTCTTTTCACAAACCATGTTGGCGAGAAAGATGGACTTGAATACACGGATGCTATTTGGCTTTATTGGACCAAGGATTTGAATAAGTGGGATGCAAAACACAAGGCTATAGTGCTTGATTCAAAGAACTGCAAGTGGTCGAAACAGATTATCGGACTACCATCTGTAGTTCAGGTTGACACAAAGCTTGTCTTATTTTATGATGGAAACCGATCACCGTTATTACCGCAAGGAAACAAAAGCCATATGAATAGAGATATTGGAATGGCTTGGTTGCGGTTGCCAATAATGTTACCTGAATAAAAAAAAGCACTCATAAATGAGTGCTTTTTTTTATTCCTCTATTTTATTTTGTAAGCCATTAATGCTTTGCCATGACGAAGATAGTAAACCCCATTAGCAATTACCGGATGTGAAAAATGTTCGGCAGAACCTTTCGTAATTTTAAACGTACTGATTAGCTTCATCTTGTCGGCATCAGGCGCAACCAAACTAATATCGCCCTTTTGATTATAATAGTACAACTTTTTGTCAGCCATAATAATTGTACCTATACCTAATTTTAATGAATCAATACATTGCCCGGTATTAGCATCCAGGCATTTAAGATCTCTTCTATTATTAGTGCAGGTGTAGATTCTATTATCTATTTTTATAAAGCCACCCATAAAGTTATCGATAAGCGGATTACGCCATAACTGTTTTACCTGTTTCCCATCTTTAGATAATTCGAGTTTAACAGCACAGTTTCCATCACCGGCAATGTAATAGATGAATCCATTTTCGTACCATGCAGAGTTACTGTGGGTGTCGCCATTACCTGGTTCACGTTTATCAAGCGGGGTGTTTACCTGTTCGTGCGACCAAAGTAGTTCACCTGTTTTTGCATCTACGCCTAACATAGCATAAGCTGTGAATGTAATCAATACCTGACGAGCCGGCAATTTAATCATGATTGGAGAATTATATGCAGGAGCCTCGCCGTTCCCTTTACAAACCCATATCATTTTTCCATTGAAGCGATTAATAGCTACAACGCTGGTATCTTTTCCACCAGGTGTTAAAAACACCTTTTCTCCTTCAATGAGTGGCGATTCTGAAAAGCCAAACATGGGAAGTTTGCCGTGAAGATCGTTTTTGAAATTAACTGACCATTTCTTTGCACCTGTTTTGGCATCTAGACAAGCAAGATTACCCATTCCGGAACAAACATAGATTAAGTTATCGACAATTGTCGGTGTGGAACGAGACCCACCATATGTTTTAGTCCACTCCTTTCCAAAATCGGTTTTCCATAATAATGCGCCCTTCAGATCATAAGCAAAGAGATAAGCCAGTGAATCTTTTTCGCCTGTTATATATAATCTATCAGTTGTTACTGCAGGTGAGCCATAACCATTTCCAACCTGATCAGTAGACCAGAGTAATTGCGGACCTTCAGCAGGCCAGCTTTTGAGTAGATTTGATTCGTTATATACACCACGACGGTCTGCACCGCGCCATTGCGTTACCGTTTGTGTATTAGCATTACTTGCAAAAAGTAATATTGCCAGACAAGTAAAAATCAGTTTCTGCATGGTTGTTTTTGTTAATGTGTGATAGGTTGTTTTTACAATATAAAGTAACGCTAAAAAACAGAGGTGACAAAATAAATTTTGTTCCATTTTTAAAATTATTCATAAAAACAATCGAATAATCGTAACCATTACTATTTTTGCATGTGTTCTTAAAAACAGCCTTACTATTATGAACAATGATAATTTTTTCAGCAAGGTTTATCAGGTCGTTGAGCTTATTCCTTATGGTCGTGTAACCTCTTATGGCGCCATTGCTAATTATCTGGGTAGTCGTGGAGCTGCCAGAATGGTGGGATGGGCAATGAATGGTTCTCATCATAGTCCAAACCAGATACCGGCACATAGAGTGGTAAACAGTAAGGGTTTGCTAACCGGAAAAGTTCATTTTGGTGATCTCGGATTAATGCAGAAGCTATTGGAAAACGAAGGAATCGAAATAATAAACGATCAAATCATCCGTTTTGATGAACTGTTTTGGGATCCGGTTAAGGAGCTAAGCGAATTCTAGTAACTCATTTAGCGAAAACTTAAACCAGATCTAAATTTTAAAATCATAGAAAAATTGAAGTTTAAAACATCCTTTTAGATAAAAAATTGTTCCTATCTTTACACATTCTAATTTAAAATAACAACTCATTCAGATGTCAATAACTAAAGAGCAGGTAATCGGTGCATTGCGCCATGTTAATGATCCGGATTTAAAGAAAGATCTGGTAAGTTTAAACATGATTGATAACCTGCAAATAGATGGAAAGAAAATCTCTTTCAAGCTTGTTTTAACGACTCCCGCCTGTCCTATGAAAAACATGATGCGTGATGGATGTATTGAAGCCATCCACAAGTATGTTTCAGAAGAAGCAGAAGTAGAAATAGAAATGACCTCAAATGTAACCACCCGCAGAGCTCAACCCAATCAAATAATGCCCGGTGTAAAAAATATTATAGCCGTAGCATCAGGGAAAGGTGGTGTTGGGAAGTCCACCGTAGCAGCCAATCTGGCTGTATCATTGGCTAAGCTCGGCGCCAGTGTAGGGCTAATCGATGCAGATATCTATGGTCCTTCAGTTCCATTGATGTTCGATGTGATGGACTCAAAGCCTCAGGTGATCGAAAAAGATGGACGCTCCATCATTATTCCATTGGAGAAATATGGAATAAAACTTCTCTCAATCGGTTTCTTCGTTGACCCTACCAAAGCCTTGGTTTGGAGAGGACCAATGGCATCGAATGCACTATTACAGCTCTTCAGTGATGCCAATTGGGGAGAGCTGGATTATGTTGTTATTGATATGCCTCCAGGAACGGGCGATATCCATCTAACAATTTCGCAACAAGTACCTGTCACCGGAGTGGCCGTGGTTACAACACCTCAAGAGGTAGCATTAGCAGATGCCCGTAAAGCAATCAGTATGTTCAATACCGACAATATCAAACTACCTATTTTAGGCTTGATTGAGAACATGTCATATTTCACACCTGCAGAACTACCATCCAATAAATATTATATTTTTGGTAAAGATGGGGGAAAACGCTTGGCAGAGCAAAACAAAATTCCGTTACTAGGTCAGATTCCTATTGTTCAAGCCATCTGTGAATCAGGAGATAAGGGAAGTCCGATTTCACTTGATCCGGAATCGCCTACATCAAAGGCTTTTCTTGAGTTAGCTCAAAATATTGCGCAACAGATCGCTTTAACAAATGCGTAGAAAAAATAATTCACCCTTATAATAAATTCATTCATCACTTTTTAATCAACTTATTATGGCAAGCAGCACAAATATCGAACTAATTACCAAGGCACAAAATGCAATCGAACAGATCAGACCTTATTTACAGGCTGATGGTGGTGACATTCGTTTTGTTGAGTTGACAGAGGAAAACATTTTAAATGTTGAGCTGCAAGGAGCCTGTGGATCGTGTCCTTTTAGCCGCATGACATTAAAAAATGGCGTTGAGGAAGCTGTTAAGCGCGCATTACCTGAAATTGTTTCGGTAGAAGCCATCAACATGTAAGCCAACAACGTTTTAAATAAAAAAAGCTGACCATAACAGGTCAGCTTTTTTTATTTAAAAACAATCCGAACTTATAGAAGATAATCTATAGAAAGCCATTTTAGATCATCCCACCTTATTAATCATCCGGACTACTTCATCTTTTTGCCCTAATGGAGAAATCTTCATAAAAATGTAATATAAGAGAGTTCTCCTATTGGCATAAATAACAGCATTTATAGATGAATATAAACACAATATAAAACTCATAATAAGTATATTAGCCAATAAAAGCGATAGATACAAAAGACGCTCCGCTACAACTATTTAACTTTATAAAAAATTATTATTCCTTAGATTAAGTATAAATTATATTTTCGTTAGAAATAAAACACTATTTTTCTAGGAGTTTATATTTTTTACTTTATGTTTGCATTTAGATAAGTGTAAAAAAAACAATTAAAACAAATGGCAACACTCGATTGGATTATTCTTTTACTTTTCTTTTTAGGACTAGTGGGCGTAGCTCTGTACGTACTAAAGCACAAGAAAGACAACACCAGTGACTATTTTCTCTCTGGTCGCAGCGAAACATGGTTGGCCGTTGGTACAGCTATTTTTGCAGCAAACATTGGATCTGAACACCTTGTTGGACTAGCCGGAGCGGGCGCTGAAAGCGGGATGGCTATGGCACATTGGGAAATGCAAGGATGGATGATTCTGGTACTAGGATGGGTCTTCGTGCCCTTCTATGCACACAGTAAGGTATTTACAATGCCTGAATTTTTGTACAAGCGTTTCAACAAAAACACAAGCTCAACGCTTTCGATCATCACGCTTATTAGTTATGTGCTAACCAAAGTTTCGGTTACAGCATTTACTGGTGGTATCTTTTTACAAACGGTTTTAGGAATTAACTTCTGGTATGGTGCCATTGGATTGGTTTTATTAACCGGTATTTTTACTGTTTTGGGTGGAATGAAAGGGATAATGCTTGTCTCTGTTATTCAAACACCTATCTTAATTATCGGTGCACTGACCATTTTGATTTTAGGATTATTGAAAGTAGGTGGCGGTGGTCTTCTAGATGGCTGGAATGCAGTTCTGTTGCATATTGGCGAAAACAGACACCTCATTCATGCGAATCCTTCCGATCCATTGTATGCTAAATTCCCTGGAATTGGTGTAATCTTTGGAGCCGCTATCATTGGTTTCTGGTATTGGTGCACAGACCAACATATCGTACAACGTGCATTATCAGCAAAAGACTTAAATAACGCCCGTAAAGGAACAATTCTAGCTGGTTTTTTAAAAATATTACCTGTATTTATGTTCTTAATTCCAGGTATGATTGCTGCTGCTTTGAAAGCAAAAGGACAATTAATGTTTGATACTAACGATCAGGCTTATGGTAGCCTGGTTACTTCGTTACTACCGATGGGGGTAAAAGGAGTGGTTATTGTTGGGTTTATTGCTGCATTGATGACATCATTGGCCGCTCACTTCAATTCTTCAGCTACACTATTTACAATCGACTTTTATAAACCTCATCACCCCAAAGCAACTGAACATCGATTAGTATGGGTTGGAAGAATTGCAACCATTACCGTTGTATTTCTGGGCTTAATATGGATTCCAATCATGAAAGGATTGGGAAGTGTTTTATATGAATATCTACAAAATGTTCAATCACTTATCGCTCCTGCTATTGCTGCAGTATTCCTGTTGGGTGTTTTCAATCGCAAAATCACACCTAAAGCTGGAGAATGGGGACTATTAATTGGATTCCTTGTCGGGATGTTTCGTCTTACCTCTATGATCTTCAGAAGTAGCATTCCACCTGATAGCTTAATGGGCCAGATGTTAGCTATTAACTGGCTATTTTTCTGTCTGTTCCTCTTCTTCTTCACCATGGCATTGATGGTTGTGATCAGCTTCTTTACACCCAGAGCTGGTGAAGAACAACTACAAGGCATTACCTATTTCTCGCAATCGCCTGATCAAATTGCAGAAACAAAGGCTAGTTGGAGTTATTGGGACATCGTTACTTCGGCAGTTGTTGTTGCAGTTTGTGTTTTATTTTATATATACTTCTGGTAGGAATACCTCTCTTCTAATCGGGAGGGTGAATTTTAAAGCCACCTTCCCGATTTACTAAGTTTCAAATAACTCTTTTCGTTGGAAAACAATCTTTCCAATAATAAAATATTTTCAGCATCGTTTATTAATAATGAAAAATTTAGTAAATTCATGCCTTCATTTAAGTGTTAAATTTACAATTAAGTAATCTTAAACAGCTAAATTTCAAATTATTAATCTACCTATAGTTGACTATTCTGAAAACATTAAAATTAAAAAGATGACTCCACGGAAATCACATGTAGAACTTTATAAAAAGCATCACAAACACTTTATTGCTATTGATTGTATCATCTTCGGTTTCGATGAAGGTGAATTAAAACTCTTACTCATCAAAAGAAACTTTGAACCTGCCAAAGGTCAATGGTCATTGATGGGTGGTTTTCTGGATGAAAATGAAAGCCTGGACGAAGCCGGATATCGCATATTATATAATCTGACCGGATTAAAAGACATCTATATGAGCCAACTTCATTCGCATGGTGAAGTAAATCGCGATCCTGGAGCAAGAGTTATCTCTATCTCCTATTTTGCTTTGATCAATATCCAAAATCATGACGAGGAGTTAGTAAAGGAAAACGATGCACACTGGAGACCTATCTCAAAAATACCTCCACTCATTTTTGACCATAGACTGTTGGTTGATCTGGCGTTGGAACAATTAAGAAAAGAAGCTAAAATTAAACCTGTAGGCTTTGAGTTATTACCCTCTAAGTTTACGCTTCCTCAACTACAATCGCTTTATGAGGCTATCTATTCTAAAACACTCGATAAACGTAATTTCAGAAAGAATATTCTTTCAATGGGTATGCTCGAAAAGCTGGACGAGAAAGAGAAGGAAAACTCAAAAAAAGGAGCCTTTTATTATCGCTTTAATGAAGAAAAATATAAGGAATTAACGGCAAGAGGCTTTTACTTTAACATTGCTATTTAACAGACATTTAAAATAATAAAGTACAAAAAATGAAAGCATTCAAGAATTTAGAAGTATGGTTTGTTACAGGAAGTCAGCATCTATATGGCCCTGAAACATTATTACAGGTAGCTGAGAATTCTCAGGCTATTGCAAAAGCATTAGATGAATCGTCAGATATCCCGGTAAATATTGTATTTAAACCTGTTTTGACTACTGCTGATGCCATCAAATCATTATGTATAGAAGCCAATACAGCACCAAATTGCATAGGATTGATCACATGGATGCATACGTTTTCTCCTGCTAAAATGTGGATTTCAGGATTAAAAGCATTGCAACGTCCTATTTTACATTTCCATACTCAGTTTAACCGTGACCTTCCATGGGCAACCATCGACATGGATTTCATGAACCTTAATCAGGCTGCCCATGGCGACCGTGAATATGGTTTTATCATGACCCGTTTGCGTATGAACCGTAAGGTAGTCGTTGGCCATTGGGCTGATACCGCTATACAATATAAAATTGGTACTTGGGTACGTGCAGCTGCCGGCTGGAACGAAATGCAAAACCTAAAGGTTGCCCGTTTTGGTGATAATATGCGTAATGTTGCTGTAACCGAAGGTGATAAAGTAGCTGCTGAAATAGCATTAGGCTATTCAGTGAATGGTTATGGGATGGGAGATCTAGTAAAGTGGATCGATCAGGTTAGTGATGCCGACGTTGAAAAATTATTAGCCGTTTACGATACTGAATACACAGTTGCTCCTGAAGCACAAAAAGGTGGATCAAAAAGAGATTTTCTTGCTGTTCAAGCTCGTTACGAATTAGGTATAAAAGCTTTTTTGGATAACGGTAACTTCAAAGCCTTCACAACGACATTCGAAGACCTGGAAGGTCTTTCTCAACTACCCGGTTTAGCTGTTCAACGTTTAATGGCACAAGGCTATGGTTTTGGTGCTGAAGGCGACTGGAAAACTGCTGCATTACTCAGAGCACTGAAGGTAATGGCACAAGGATTACCTGGTGGAACCTCTTTCATGGAAGACTACACTTATCATTTTAATCCTGCCGGAATGCGTGTTTTGGGAGCTCATATGTTAGAAGTTTGTGAGTCTATAGCCGAAAGTAAACCAACACTCGAAGTTCACCCATTAGGTATTGGGGGAAAAGATGATCCTGCTCGTTTGGTATTTAATGTCCCTGCCGGTAAAGGTTTAAATGCATCAATGGTTGATATGGGTAATCGCTTACGACTGATTGTAAATGAAGTTGAAGTAGTTAAACCTGA
Source organism: Bacteroidota bacterium (assembly GCA_013390605.1). Classification (GTDB taxonomy): domain Bacteria; phylum Bacteroidota; class Bacteroidia; order Bacteroidales; family Cfx3-03; genus Cfx3-03. Next base: position 3,478,936 of record JACAUB010000001.1, read on the forward strand.
ACAGGATTTACCAAATCTACCTGTTGCACGTGCAGTATGGAAACCATTACCCGATCTTCAAACAGCTGCCGCTGCATGGATCTATGCTGGTGGTGCTCATCATACAGCGTTCAGTATGGCACTTACCAATGAACACTTATACGACTTTGCTGAAATCGCAGGACTTGAATATCTGAGTATCAATGACAAAACTTGTATTAAATCCTTCAAAAATGAGCTAAGATGGAATGATGTATATTATCATCAAGCCAACGGACTTAAGTTCATGTAATCACTCCACTAAAAATATCATTTTGAATAATGCAAGCCTGTAGTACAAACTACTGGCTTGCATCCATTTAATAAATCAAAAACCTTCTTACATAGCACACAAATCGTATGTTGGAACAATTAAAACAAGAAGTATTCGAAGCCAATCTGGCGCTTGTAAAACATGGATTGGTAATTTTCACTTGGGGAAATGTAAGTGCAATAGATAGAGAAAAAGGCCTCATCGTTATAAAACCCAGTGGAGTGAATTATGATGAAATGAAGGTAGACGACATGGTGGTTGTCAGTATAACAGATGGAAAAGTTATTGAAGGCAATCTGAAACCATCATCCGACACCCCTACTCACCTTGTTTTATACAGGCAATTCCAAGGCATAAATGCCATTGTCCACACCCATAGTACCTTTGCCACATCATGGGCTCAAAGTGGAAAAGCCATTCCGGCATTAGGCACTACACATGCTGACCATTTCTATGGAGCGGTACCCTGTACACGGCTACTTAACCAAAAAGAGATTCAGGAAAACTATGAAGTAGAAACCGGCAATGTGATTGTGGAGACTTTTAAGAATATAGATCCCGAAAGTATTCCCGGTGTTTTGGTAGCTGGACACGGACCATTCTCATGGGGTTCCACTGCCATGAAAGCAGTATACAATGCAGCAGTTTTAGAAGAAGTTGCCCAAATGGCACTTCACACCTTTGCGCTAGGAAATCAAAAACCTATCGATCAATTTTTACTCGATAAACATTACCTCAGAAAACACGGTAAAAACGCATATTACGGTCAATAACACTTTCCAACCCATGAAAAATATTTATTCAAAATGCTGGCGTACAATAATCATTGCGGCTATTGGAATCTTGCCATTAAGTTTAGCTGCGCAAAATTCATCAACCCCAATAAAAGGAAAAATTTCATTATTTCCTGATCAGGCCACAACAACTATCAGCAAAGATATCTACGGACATTTTGCAGAACATCTTGGACATTGTATCTATGGTGGATTCTGGGTGGGTGAGAAATCGTCTATCCCAAATACCGAAGGACTTCGTAATGACGTTATTGCAGCCTTTCGTGATGTTAGTATTCCAAACCTTCGTTGGCCCGGTGGTTGCTTTGCCGACACCTACCATTGGAGAGATGGTATTGGTCCACGTGAAAAGAGACCTTCTATCATCAATACAAACTGGGGTGGTGTTACCGAAGACAACTCATTTGGAACACACGAATTTATGCGTCTGACTGAATTGTTAGGCTGTGATGCATACATCAACGGCAATATGGGTAGTGGTACAGTTCAGGAGATGTCGCAATGGGTTGAATATCTTACTTCTGATAACGAAAGTCCAATGACCCGCCTCCGCAAAGAAAACGGCAGAGATAAGCCATGGAAAGTCAAATACTGGGCAGTGGGGAATGAAACCTGGGGATGTGGAGGAAATATGACACCTGATTATTATGGAAACCTCTTCCGTCAATATTCTACATTCCTTGGAAACTTCAGTGGAAACCAACTCCAAAAAATTGCTTCCGGCGCAAGTGATACTGACTATGACTGGACAGAAACCATGATAAAAAACCCAAAGACAAGAGGAATGATGCAGGGCATTTCGTTGCATTATTATACCATCATGGACAATTGGCAACATAAAGGATCAGCTACACAATTCGACGAAAAAGAGTGGTTTACCACGCTAAAAAAATCTTTACAGATTGAAAAGATTATCAAGGGTCATTCCGATATCATGGATCGCTATGATCCTGAAAAAAGAGTAGGTTTGGTGGTTGACGAATGGGGCAACTGGTTCGATGTAGAACCCGGTACAAATCCAGGATTTTTATTTCAGCAAAATACCCTTCGCGATGCAATGGTAGCCGCGTTGAACCTGAATATTTTCAACAACCATGCCGATCGTATCAAAATGGCCAACCTAGCACAGGCCATCAATGTATTACAGTCACTTATTTTGACTAAAGGCGAGAAGATGGTTTTAACGCCAACTTATTATGTCTTCAAAATGTTCAAGGTACACCAAAATGCTAAACTTGTTCCGCTACAACTAAATTGTGAAAGCTACTCATTTGATAAAGAAAGCATTCCATCTATAAGTGCATCTGCTTCAAAAGACGAAGCCGGAAAAATCCATATTACATTGGCCAACTTCAATCCGAATAAAGATCAGGAAATAACCTGTGATTTGGGAAATGCAGTACTCACGCAAGTAAAGGGTGAAATCTTAACCGCCAAATCAATGAGTGCCTATAACAACTTCGATAAGGCAGAAGAGGTAAAGATTCAACCATTTAAAGGTGCAACAATAAAAAATAATCAATTAAAAATCACAATGCCTGCAAAATCTATTGTAGCTATTGAATTAAACTAACAACATGAGTACAAAAAAATATACTATCGGGGTAGATTTTGGAACCCTATCAGGTCGCGCTGTTTTAATTGATGTGGCCAATGGTCAAGAAGTGGCAAGTGCAGTAAAAGATTACACCCATGCAGTAATGGATCGTTTCCTCCCTGATGGCAAAACAGCCCTTGGAATGGATTGGGCCTTACAACATCCGCAAGATTATCTTGAAGTACTTTCGACAACAATTCCTTCAGTTCTTTCAAAGTCAGGCATCAACCCTGCTGATGTTATTGGTGTGGCTATCGACTTTACAGCTTGCACTATGATTGCAACTAAGGCAGATGGGACTCCTTTATGTTTTATGGATGAGTACAAACAAAATCCAAATGCATGGATCAAGTTATGGAAGCATCATGCTGCACAGGATAAAGCCGAAGAACTGAACCGGATTGCCACTGAACGTGGAGAGACATTCCCAAATCGTTATGGCGGAAAGATATCATCAGAATGGATGTTACCTAAAATTTGGCAGGTTATCGACGAAGCTCCCGAAATTTATGCTGCCGCGGATCGTTTCATGGAGTCAGCCGACTGGGTCATCTGGCAACTTACCGGAAAAGAGATGCGCAATGCCTGTACTGCGGGATACAAAGCGATCTGGCATAAAAAAGATGGATATCCTTCAAAGGAATTTATAAAAGCACTTCACCCGGGACTTGAAAATGTAGTTGAAGAGAAGCTTTCTGATCGTCATTATGCTGCCGGCCATAAAGCAGGAGAAATCACACCCGAAGCAGCTAAACTAACCGGCTTAGTTGTAGGTACCGCTGTTGCTGTTGCCAATGTCGACGCACACGTATCGGTTCCCGCAGTCGGAATTACGTCAGCCGGAAAGATGCTGGCCATAATGGGCACCTCGTCATGCCACATGATGCTTGGTACCGAAGAACATATCGTTCCGGGTATGTGTGGCGTTGTTGAAGATGGCATACTCGAAGGTTTCTATGGTTATGAAGCCGGACAATCATGTGTTGGTGATCATTTCCAATGGTTTGTTGAAAACTGCGTTCCTGAAGCATACGAACAAGAGGCCAGAAATAAAAACATCAGCATCCATCAACTATTAACCGAAAAAGCCGAAGCTTTATTAGTTGGCGAGAGTGGTTTGATTGCATTGGATTGGTGGAATGGAAATCGCTCTGTATTAGTCGATGTTGACTTAACGGGACTACTCATTGGAGCTACACTTCAAACCCGTCCTGAAGAGATTTACCGTGCATTGATAGAAGCCACAGCTTATGGAACGCGCATGATTATTGAGACTTTCAGAAATAATGGCGTTGCAGTCGACGAGTTTTATGCTGCCGGTGGTATTGCTGAAAAGAATGCCATGATTATGCAGATCTATTCTGACGTGACCAACATGCCGATAAAAATATCCGCCTCTTCACAAACACCTGCTTTGGGTTCTGCCATCTTTGCTGCACTTGCTGCAGGAAAATCAAATGGTGGATATGATACCATCGAGGCTGCTGTTAAAGAGATGGTGCAAAAAGAAAAGACAACCTATTATCCAAATCCTGAAGCTGCCGCAATATACAACGAACTCTATCAAGAGTATGCTATTTTGCATGACTACTTTGGACGGGGAGCAAATCCAGTCATGAAAAGGCTGAAAAAGATTCGTAAACAAGCTATCCAACAACGCAACAGTTAAAACTAACCGTTCATAAATCAACCCATGATGTTCACAAAAAACAACATCTCATTATTCGTTTTAGCGTTGGTACTCCTTATCAACTGCCAGTCTGCTTATTCACAAAAAGGGCTGGCAAAAGATTATCCCATTCAACCTGTAAATTTCACACAGGTTAAAGTAACGGATAAATTCTGGGCTCCAAGAATGCAGTTGAATCAAGAAGTCACCATTCCGATCGCGTTACAGCAATGTTATAAGACCGGACGCGTTGAGAATTTTAAAATAGCAGGGAAACTCACCAAGGGAAAATTCCAATCGGAATATCCTTTTGACGATTCTGATATTTATAAAATCATCGAAGGAGCTAGTTATTCTTTACAAACACATCCCGACCCCCTGCTTGAAAGAAGAATAGATTCGCTCATCTATTTTATTAGTCTTGCGCAGGAGCCTGATGGATATCTATACACCAATAGAACCATTGATTCGCTACACATGCATCCGTGGGCGGGAAAAAAACGTTGGGAAAAAGACCCTGAATTGAGTCACGAACTTTACAATCTGGGGCATCTTTACGAAGCAGCTTATGCGCACTATCTGGCAACTGGAAAACGCACACTACTGGACATCGCTATCAAAAGCGCAAATCTGGTAGATCATGATTTTGGTCTCGGCAAACTAGCTTACTATCCCGGTCATCAGGTCATCGAAATGGGTCTTTCTAAACTCTATCGTATCACCACTGAAGTTCGTTATTTAAAACTAGCCAAGTTTTTCCTCGATTGCAGACATGGAGGAGATGAATATAATCAGGCACATAAACCTGTGATAGAACAGGATAAAATTGTAGGCCATGCAGTTCGTGCTACGTATATGTATGCTGGTATGGCTGATGTATCCGCACTAACCGGAGAAGTGGCTTATCAAAACGCTATCGATAAAATCTGGGCCGATCTTGCAGAGACAAAATTATATGTTACCGGCGGTATTGGATCAGGCGAAACCAGCGAAGGTTTTGGCGCTCCTTATTCACTTCCAAACATGTCAGCCTATTGCGAAACATGTGCTTCAATTAGTAATGTGATGTGGAACTATCGAATGTTTTTATTGGAAGGTAATTCTAAATTCTACGATGTATTAGAGCGCACACTCTATAATGCATTGTTATCGGGTATTTCGTTAAGTGCCGATCATTTCTTCTATCCAAATCCACTCGAGTCACAAGGACAACATTCACGTAGTGCATGGTTTGGGTGTGCTTGTTGCCCAAGCAACATCTGTCGATTCATCCCGTCAATTCCCGGATATGTCTATGCGCAGAAAGAAAATGATCTCTATGTAAATCTCTTTATGAATAGCTCAGCAACAATTAATCTGAACGGTAAAAAAATTGAGATTGACCAAAAGACTGACTATCCATGGAATGGAAAAGTTGATTTTGTTCTGAACCCTGAAAAGGCAGGCACTTTCAATCTGATGATAAGAATACCGGGATGGGCTAGAAATGAGCCTATTTCAACCGATCTTTATAAGTTTGCTTCTACCGATAAAAGTATTGTCAAGATTCTAGTAAAAGGAAAATCATTTGCCTACACGCTAAAAGATGGGTATGCTATTGTCTCGGGAAATTGGAAAAAGGGTGATAAAATCACACTCGATCTACCAATGCCTGTTCGCGAAGTTGTTGCTCACGAAAAGATTAAGGCTGATGCAGGAAGAGTTGCCATTCAACGTGGACCATTTATCTATTGCGCCGAGTGGCCTGATAATAAAAGCGGACATGTGTTGAATCTGGCAGTCGGCAAAGATGCACACTTCACTACAGAGTTTAAGCCTGAACTGTTAAATGGTGTAACGGTTGTTAAGACTGAGGCAAAGAGTGCACAACGAATGGATGATGGGAAAATCAGTGAGTCGAAAGAAGTTTTGACAGCTATTCCCTATTATGCATGGGCAAACCGAGGAGCTGGCGAAATGATTGTATGGTTTCCTAATAAAGCACAAGGTGCAAAACCATTACCATCAAAGACTATTGCCTCTTCAAGCAAAATCGAAGCTTCCACTAAATCAAAAGCCCTTTCTGCTTTAAATGATCAGATTGAACCGGAGAACTCGAACGATCATAACGTAAACTACTACCATTGGTGGCCTAAAAAAGGATCGTTAGAATGGATTGAGTATACTTTTCAAAAAGCTGAGACCATCTCATCATCAAAGGTCTACTGGTATGATGACAGTCCGTGGGGAGGTTGTCGTGTTCCTGAATCATGGAAACTTTTATACAAAGACGTAAACGGAAGCTGGATACCCGTTAAAGCAACCACCGCCTACACTCTTGATAAAGACAAATTCAATGAAGTAACATTTGAAACTGTTCAAACCAGTGCACTACGAATGGAAGTACAACTTCCAAAAGAAAATGCAAGTGGCATTTATGAATGGACCGTCAAATAAATTTCGCTATATTTGAACACGACTTTAAACAAACCACATAAACCCAATCAAGATGAGAAATTTAATAAAACTAGCATCATTTCTATTATTAGGTGTCATCCTTTTTACCGGATGTAGCAAAGGTCCAAAAATCACCAAAGAAAGTTTTGGCAAACTGAAAGATGGAAAAGAGGTTTCGATTTTCACTTTAGTCAATGCAAAAGGGTTGAAGGCACGCATCACAAACTATGGTGCCAAGATCGTTTCTATTGAGGTTCCCGATCGTAATGGGAAGTTAGCCGACGTCACCCTGGGTTACAAAAGCGCAGAAGCTTTTGAAGCAGGCGATCATTATTTCGGATCTATTGTTGGTCGTTATGCCAACAGAATAGCTAAAGGTAAGTTCACCCTCGACAGTGTAGAATATAAACTTGCAATAAATAACGGTTCTAACAGTCTACATGGCGGACCAACAGGATTCCATAGTCAACTCTGGAATGCTGAAATAGTTACCAAAGACAACTATCCATCACTCAAATTAACCTATCACAGTGCAGATATGCACGAAGGTTATCCAGGGAATATGGATGTTACTGTTACATATACATGGACAGCTGACAATGCATTGAAGATTGATTATGAAGCAACAAGCGATAAAAATACCGTTTGCAATCTTACAAACCACGTATACTTTAACCTAAAAGGCGAAGGCAATGGCGACATTTTAGATCATCAGGTAATGATCAATGCCGATGCATTTACCCCTGTTGATACTACCTTAATCCCAACTGGCGAACTAAGACCCGTTAAAGGAACACCGTTCGATTTCTTAACGGCTACAGCTGTTGGAAAACGTATTGGTGAAAAATATGACCAACTATTAACCGGTAATGGCTACGATCATAACTTTGTATTGAACACTAAGAATTCTGTTTCAGTGTTAGCAGCCTCAGCTTACGAACCTGCATCAGGTCGTATGGTAGAAGTGTACACTACAGAACCTGGTATTCAGTTCTATACAGGTAACTTCCTCAAGGGAGATCAGACTGGAAAAGCCGGCAAACCTTACAACTTCAGAAATGGGCTTTGCTTTGAAGCTCAAAAATTTCCTGATTCACCAAACCATCCAGCATTCCCAACATGTGTTTTGAAAAAAGGTGATAACTACACGCAAACTACCATTTATAAGTTTACGACGAAATAAAACATAAACAATAAAAAGAGCATTCGTTTAGAAAGATTGAGTTTTCATCATGTAATTTATTTTGAAGACTTTATCAAAAAGGCGGATGCTTTTTTTTTATTCATTACCGACTCAACAATGAAAAAAATATCAATCAGCTTTTTAATCGTTTTCTTATTTGCAACTGCTAATATCGTAGCCCAAACAGGAAAAGTATATACCGTTAAGGCGAATGAACTCAAAGCAGAAATTCAACCCACCATGTGGGGCATCTTCTTTGAAGACATTAACATGGGTGCCGACGGTGGCATATATGCAGAATTGGTAAAGAACCGCTCATTTGAATTTACTAATCCACTTATGGGCTGGAAGATAACCCGAAAGAAATTTACCGAAGGAGAAATCCTGGTACTGAATAGAAAAGAAACCAATCCTGCTAATCCCCGCTATATTCAGATTACAACTACAAACGCCGAAAGAGGTAGTTTAAGTCTGACCAACGAAGGATTCAGAGGAATGGGGATAAAAAAAGGATTGCGTTACGACTTTTCAGTAATGTATCGCATCAAATCTCCTGGTATAAAACTGCATATTGAGCTGATCAACAACAAAGGCGAAAACATTGGAGAAGGTTTATTGATACCTGCTAAAGAAGGCGATAGCTGGCAAAAACAATCTGTTAGTTTCAATGCTTCTGAAACCGAACCTAAAGCAAAGCTAAATATCTGGTTTGAAGGAACCGGCATTATTGATCTTGATATGATTTCACTCTTTCCTGGCGACACATGGAAAGACCGTCCCGGTGGATTCCGTGCCGACATGATACAGATGCTGGCAGATATGAAACCTGGCTTCATCCGTTTCCCCGGAGGTTGTATTGTAGAAGGTCGTGAACTTACAAATCGCTATCAGTGGAAAAAAACCATTGGTCCTATTGAAGAGCGCCAGCTCATCATGAACCGTTGGAATGTTGAGTTTGCTCATCGCCCTACCCCCGATTATTTTCAGACATTTGGACTTGGATTCTTCGAATATTTCCAATTAGCCGAAGACATCGGTGCGTCTCCCCTACCTATTCTCAATTGCGGAATGGCTTGCCAATTCAACACCGCAGAAGCAGCAGCACTATCAGAAATTGATCCTTATGTTCAGGATGCACTCGATCTGATTGAATTTGCCAATGGCGATGCTACCAGTAAATGGGGAAAGATTCGTGCAGAGATGGGACATCCAGAACCATTCAATCTCAAGATGATGGGTGTTGGAAATGAAAACTGGGGACCACAATATGTTGAGCGATTAAAGATCTTTAGAAAAGCAATTAAGGAGAAATATCCTGATTTCAAGTTAGTTTATAGTAGCGGAACAGATCCTTCTGGAGATCGCTTTGATTATCTGAACGGTGAACTAAGAACATTAAAGGCTGATTTCATCGACGAGCATTATTACCGTAAACCTGAATGGTTCACACAAAATGTAACCCGTTACGATAACTATCCACGCAATGAATCTAAGATTTTTGCAGGTGAATATGCGGCCCAGAGTGCCAACACTGCAACTCCGGATAATAAAAATAACTTACAGACAGCCCTTGCCGAAGCCGCATTTATGACTGGACTAGAACGAAATGCTGATGTAGTAAATATGGCATCATATGCCCCATTATTTGCGCATGTTGATGGTTGGCAATGGACACCCGATCTTATCTGGGTCGATAATCTTCGTTCGTTTGGCACACCCAATTATTATGTACAGCAGTTGTTTTCATTAAACAAAGGCACTAATGAAGTTTCGTTGCTGGCGAATAATCAAAAAGTAACTGGTCAAGACGGTATTTTCGGAGCAGCTTGTATTGACAAAAAAACAAATGAACTAATCCTGAAATTTGTCAATACATCAGACAAGCCACAAGATGCTAGCTTTGTGATTGAAGGCGTAAAAAAGCTACAATCAAAAGGAACACTAATTGTACTCTCCGGTGAAAATAATGATCAGGTTAACACATTAGATAACCCAAATACCATCAGTCCGAAACAACAAGAGATTATTTTGAAAGGCAAAAGCCTCAGAATTACACTAAAAGCCTTATCCTTTAATGTAATCAGGGCAAAAATGCTTTAAATCTATAAACCTATTTTACTAAAAGAAGAAACACCCCTAAAAAACCTCATGGCTTGTTAGGGGTGTTTCTTCTTCATTCTAAATCACCTAATGATGCAGATTTGCGGTTCGCATCAAATAAGACATGTTATCAGAACTGATGAAAGCCCATAGATACAAACTCCATTACACTAGGTAATGCACTACGCCAGTAAGTCCAGGTGTGTCCACCATCACGGGTTCTATACTCATGAGGGATATCTTTTTTGCGCATCGCGATATGAACCAGTGAGTTTCCTTCATACAGAAAGTCGTCATCGCCACAATCAATATACCATCTTACTGCTTTTTTCTGCTCTTCGGGCATATCATTCATCAATACCGGAACACTGTATTTATTATAATAGGCAGCAACTTCATCATCAGTCGGATTCTGATTTCCCATTCTGACCAAATATTTTTTCGCATCATCAAGTGTTAACGGGCCACAACTTGCGCTTAATGGACAAGCTGCAGAAAACATCTCGGGATGGTGCACCGCGTAAACAAAAGTTCCGCCGCCACCCATTGATAACCCTGAAATTGCACGATACCTTTTATCACTCTTCACGCGATACTCTTTCTCTATAAAAGGCACAAATTCCTGAAAAAAGAAATCTTCATAGTTCCACTCGCCTTTCAGATCATTAAAATAACCACGTTGTTTGGTATTGGCATCTGGCATTACAATAATCATGGCTGTTGCAGTGCCGTTTACAATGGCCCTGTCAGCAATCTGTTGCACTTCGCCAAACTGAACCCAACCCGTTTGATCGTCACCAGCCCCATGTAATAAATAAAGAATAGGATAGCTGCGATTAGATGTTTCATAATCGGCAGGAAGATAGACAGCGTATTTTCTATCCATTTTAAGGATCTTGCTTTTCATAGAAAGGTTATCAAAAACCTTTCCGGTTTGTGCCAACACGAAAGTCGACAAGAGAAAACAAAAGAGTAAAAGACTAAACAATTTTTTCATGATTCAACTGTATTTAAATTTGTTTCAAAAGGGTTCGTTTAGATTTATAAAACTGTTACTAACATGAAAGATGGATTTGAATATGTTCATTCTTTGTAATTTAAGAACAATGTAAATATACCATGCTTTTCGTTTGTCAACAAATCTATCCTTGAAATATTTCATGAATAGGTCAAGTATTGTACATTAAAAAAGTAATTTTGTGATTAAATAGAAGTTGACAAAAATCCTAAGCAGTTTCGTTTATATTTGTGTCACTTTTCAAGGATAAATATACCCGATATTAAATTGATTATCAATCTATACTGATGTGTCTTATCCTAATATAGGTTGACAAAAGTTAGAATTAATTGTTAATCTAAATCAGGCAAGCAATGAGAACGTATAATCGTTATTCAGACAAATTTAAACGATCTCTAGTACAAAAAGTAGAGGATGGAAAGATTGGTAAAAAAGAAGCGGAGCTCAAATATGGGATCAAGGGTCATGCTTCAATTAACGGATGGATTCAGAAATATGGTTATTTAAGCCAGCGTACAATGAAAGCCAAAACAGGGAATACAGAACCAGTTAAAAGTCTGCAGGAACTTGAAGCAGAGAATCACAGACTACGCAAGGATCTGGACATGGAACAACTGCGTAATCGTGCACTGAATGTGATGATTGATATTGCTGAGAAACAGT
>JACAUB010000001.1:3490787-3553260 GCA_013390605.1 Bacteroidota bacterium
CTGAATGTGATGATTGATATTGCTGAGAAACAGTTTAAGATTCCAATAAGAAAAAAACCTGGAGCCAAACAGTAGAAGATATAAAAGCCACAGAGTCTCATCACCCAGTAGGTGCACTCTGCTCACTGTTTGGCAAAACCCGTCAGGCATATTATAAAAAAGATAAAGAGGATTTTAAACAGCAGGTCAATAAAGATCTGATTCTCACTATTGTTAAAAGCATACGGGAGAAACAAAAACGTTTGGGAGGGCGCAAACTATGGCACATAGTTTCACAACAAATCCCTACCAATCAACAGATTGGACGTGATGCTTTTTTTGATTTGTTGCGAGATCAGGCATTACTAGTACACAAGCGAAAAACACGAGCGTATACGACTGATTCGCATCACTGGCTGCACAAATATCCAAACCTGACTAAAGAATTTATCCCATTAAGACCTAACCAGTTATGGGTAAGCGATATTACTTACATCAGAGTAGAAAAAAAGTTTCTATATCTTTTTTTAATTACCGATGCCTATTCACGTAAAATCATAGGTTGGCAACTTTCTGATACAATAGAGGCTCACAATGCCGTCTTGGCCTTAAACATGGCCATTAGCCAACTTGCTGATGATCATGGAGAGCTCATTCATCACTCTGATCGCGGAATACAATATTGCAGTTTAAAATATGTGAAGTGCCTTAAAAAGCACTATATCAATATCAGTATGACGGAAAACGGAGATCCTTATGAAAACGCTATTGCAGAAAGAGTGAATGGTATTCTCAAAACAGAATGGCTCTACGAGATGAGCTTGAAAGGCTATGTCGATACTAAAAAGGCTATCCAGTCTATTGTAGGTATCTATAATAACGAACGTCCACATTCCAGTATTGAAATGTTAACACCTTCACAAGCGCATCTGATGAGCGGGGAGTTAAATCGATGCTGGAAATCACACAGGAAAATATCGCCGGGACATATTGCAAAACAACCATGAAAATGCTTATTTTTGTATTAGTAGAACTTATCTTCAGGCTCTTCACTACCCGACTAAAGTTACATTAGTAAACTTTTATCAGGATTATAAAAAGAAAATAGTCAACTTTATTTAGGACGTGACAATGAGGTAATCCTAATCTGACCCTAATCATATTCTAATCTAACCCAAATCAACTCCTAATGCTATATTAGGCTTTGGTTAGAATCAAAATTGAAAAATGAAAGGGTGATTTTAAAATCCGATCATGGATGTAGGAGAATCGTGGAATTGATTTTAGGGTATGAACTGATCGTTTTAGAGAAGGGAATTTATCATTTCCGTACAAAAGCATTTGCTAAAAATAACCTCCATTTTGCTTATTACAAATTTACGCCAAAGGAGGTCAAAAAGACCATTCGTTTCATTCGTAAACAATTTTTAGATAAAAGCCTGAGGAAACCCGCATATCAAATTTGCATCAGTGTTTGAGTTTGTAAAACATGCCTGCTCCATTATTTTCAAAAATCAATTAGAATTGTCCGGCAATGTCCATGAATGTCCATGAATGTCTCCCATGGAATCCTTGACAAGACGAATACCCGATTTGTAATTTTGCTTAGTTGATCAACAATACTACCAATTAATCAAATTATTAATCAGGTCGCCCTGTGCTAAAAACAAAAACGAGAAGCTATCCGCGACTACAAAAACTAAAAACAATGGCACAATCAAAAGGGCCCATTCGCTTCAATGGAAGTCTGGGAGATATCCGGTCGTATTACGACAGTGATTTAAAAAAATGGATCTATGCTACAAAAGGTGGAGCCAATAAAGAATTAATTAAAAACAGTCCTGCATTTGCGCGAACCCGCGAATTGAACGAAGAGTGGAAAGGAAATTCTATCTGGGCAAAAATAATACGAAAAGGAACCGATGGGTTAAGTCAGCTGAAACAAGGCCGAAATAACTGTTATCTGTTAATGATCGCAGAAAAGATTCAGGTGATGAATCATGAAGACGAGAGAGGAAATAGAAGAATTGAGTCGTCTAAATTTAACTATCCCTTGATTGGGTTTAGCTTTAGCAGAAAACATCCTTTTAACAATGTTTTCTTTGGTGAACCTGAGCTGTCGATAACAGACGACAGAAGTGAAGTAACGCTTGCGTTAAATAACTTCATCTCTAAAAACAAGTTTTCATGGCCCGAACACATTGGGAACTATCGCATCTATCTGAATATCTCAGTAGTGCCTGATGTGATATGGGACGAAAACAGAGGAATATATGAAACTGTGTATACTCCTTTTAACCCAATGGGAACAACAAAGGTGAGTGAGTGGATGTCGATCAACACAGAACCTGTTGATATCAGCGTAATTGCTAAATTTCCGTTCGACTTCAAACCCAAAGAAAAGAGTATTGTAATTGCAACGATGGGAATTGAATTTGCTTCTGCTATTGAATATGGTTGTCCTTATGTGGTAAAAGATCGTGGGACTACTGCGATATTGGGGTGTTTCTAATTTTAAGTTGTTGATGAGATTATAAAGCGAGGGTGTCTAAAAAGGCATCCTCTTTCATTTATATTAAAAAGATACTCCTTTATATGTTTTTCAGTTTCAATTCGACATCCAGTTGTCATTTTAACAAATATAGAATACTTTTTTGTCAAATTTATTTTTCTTGTAAAAATTGTATACTCCAATAAAATATCTACTACGGTGTGTCTTAACTGATTTTTCTTCAGCATAAATCATTTGACTTTAAAGTGTCTAGAATCTATTTGCTACAACTAAAACAAACTAAATTGAGTATCTATTTTAGGATGAAAAGTTCCAATAATTATAAATGGATTATGAGAACCATAATGATATGTTTGGGTTGTTCCCAGAAATAAATGCAGATCTCTGTTTTTAGTAAAATCAGTAAAATATTTTGCTCTAACATCATTTATAGCACTTGCCTCATCTCCTGAGTGTTTTACAAGGCAATTCCAAAATAACTGACCGATTTCCCAATCTTCAATCATCATACTGCTTTCTTTTCCCTCATCATCAAGAAGCTTATATGAGAATTTGTAAGGCAGTTTTTTCACTACTTTGAATTTCCCTTCTTCGGTAGTGGTATCAAAAAGCTTCAACTGCTGTAGCTTGGCAAGCTTGTCTTTATCCCATTCACGAGCTACTGCTTTCACTTCAAGATCTAAAATCTTTGAGGGTTTAAAAACAGCTAATGAAGTACAAATAGTTGGGGATTTTGCTTCGCCAATAAGAGCTGAAAGATTAGAATAAACTTTTCCTAAAACATACTGCTTTCGCTCAGCCCAATTGTTCTTAGTATCTAGATGTTCGACAATCTTCAATTCACTATCATGTGAAACCGGACGATAACTTTCAGGTCTGAAGTCTTTGGCATTTTTTACTAAATCCAGTTCAATCCAATCATATTTTTTGTATTGTTCATCATAAGATTTCTTCCTGAATGGAAAAGGATATATTCTAATCCATGAACCATCTTCACGAAAGCCTGCTGTACATACCAACTCATCATATTTAGCTGAAATAGTAGGATAAGTTTTTACAGTGACTAAAACCTTTGTCAAAGCCATTTTTATATATGTTTTACTTCATACTCAAAACCGGGTAAAGATTTAAGTGCTTCAGCTAAATGCTTGCGATGACATTGATAAATATTGGCTTCAAAGCATGTTAATGCAATGCGTTTATGCTGTTTAAGTATATCTAATATCGTATTCTGTGTTGTCAGCATTTTACTTAAGATATCCGAACGATAGTGCTCAAACAACTTGTCATAATCTGATTGGGTATTCAGTTCTTGCCGGTGTTCTGATTGTATTCCAACTTCAGGAAAGTGCATATATTGAATACCTAAACTTTCACAATTACGTTTTAAAAGGCTTTTGCTAAATCCGTATTTCATACTTAACGGATTGTTGCGAACATCGACTAATACCTTCACATCGTTTTTCAGCAATCGATTTAAGTATTCTTCGAGCGAAATACCCTCGTACCCAATGGTAAATAAAATGGTTTTTGTGCCTTTTGGCTTACTTTCATTTATTTTCTTTAGCTCTTCAGCTGTTAAAATACTTTCGGCTTTTATGCTTTTGGTTGCCCAATATGGAAAGTTAATATAAGTATGCTTCATCAGCGTATCAGTATTCATCCTCCCATAAAGCATTTTAATTTCCTGCAATATTTTTTTATCGGGATCTTTTAATACGGCAAAATAATCTGTTTTCTCATTGCTTTTAAAATGACTTGCGCTTTCTATCAGAATTCCTTTATTGGCCATTGCTGTTAAATCAGCATTTGCAGAAAATGAGTAACAACCGTATTTAAATGGGACAAAATCATACACCCCTATTTGCTGCCTTTGCGTAAAAAGGAATAGCAGCTTTTGTAACCGAATTTTCTCTAACTCGTAATCAAACAGCTGCAATAAAGCTAGTATAATTTTCCTTCTGTAAAACATTTAGCAAAAATATAGTTTTTTTATAGCCATAACAATTTTTGTTTCCTTTCTGCTATTGTTTACCTTTTTCTTGCAACAGAATACGCTATCGCAACTGCTTGTTGTTGTGCTTTCTCCATCGACTTTGGGTGGCTCGTTCCAATTGTACCATCCTGTTTGAACTTATGAAGCAACTCCTTTATATTGGAGCTGATCACTTTTTTGCTCTTTCCTTTTTGTAATGGCATCGTCTTGTAGTTTTTAATGATTTATTAATTATATCAATAGCAATAACATTTTAGTTTCGAATAAGTTGCAGCATAAAAACATTGATAAAACAAAATCAGGGAAACTCGACCCTATTGTTTACCTCCAATTTGCTAAAATGGATCAAAAAAACTTTACAATTAAAGCAAACTAAAACCATTACCATCAGCATTAACCCAGCACAGAATTAATGCTAATTAGCGTATAATTAACAATTAACGCTGCTAATTCAGGAATAATTCATAAATTTACACACAGGAATATTTATCAGGAGTTTCTCTTGAAATCATTCATTTTACAGGGTTCTGGGGTGAAATTTCAAAGACATAATTCCAGAATAGGAGATATTTTTCTCTTTATCATGTTTTGAATATTAAAACATTAAAATAAAATAAACCGACAGGTTGAAAATTTGAAAATAAATATTGAATAATAATGACGACACTACACAAAAACATTGATTTAAAAGCAGCAGATAATATCCGTATTCTTTCGGCTGCAATGGTTGAAAAAGCAAATTCGGGACATCCCGGTGGCGCCATGGGTGGAGCCGATTTTATGCATGTACTCTTCTCAGAGTTTCTTCGCTTTGATCCTACTGATATGAAATGGGCTTTCCGCGATCGTTTTTTCCTTGATCCGGGTCATATGTCGCCATTATTGTACTCAACACTTTCCATGTTTGGAAAGTATTCGATGGAAGAGCTGTCAAAATTCAGACAATGGGGTAGCCCTACTCCAGGTCATCCTGAACTCGATGTATGCAGGGGTGTTGAAAACACTTCGGGTCCACTTGGTCAGGGTCATGTTATGGCACTGGGTGCAGCAATAGCCGAACGTTTTCTGGCTAACCGTTTTGGAGAATGGACTGCACACAAAACATATACCTACATCTCGGATGGCGGTATTCAGGAAGAAATTTCGCAAGGTGCAGGAAGATTAGCAGGATATCTTGGATTGAATAATCTGATCATGTTTTATGATTCAAATGATATTCAGCTCTCAACTGAAACCAAAGCGGTTACAGTTGAAGATACCGCAATGAAATATACGGCATGGGGCTGGAACGTTATTACGATTGATGGACAGGATGTTGCTCAGATTCGTGAAGCACTGACATCTGCAAATGCGGAACTAGAGAAACCTACCCTGATCATTGGTAAAACCATCATGGGAAAAGGTGCTGTTACTGCCGATGGAAAATCATTCGAGTGCATGGTTTCAACACATGGTCAGCCTTTAGGCAAGGCAGGAGCATCATTCCCTGAAACCGTTAAGAATTTGGGTGGAGATGTTGAAAATCCTTTCACAATCTTTACTGATGTTGAAGAATTATACACAAAAGCTGCTAAACATAAAACAGCTGAAGTTGAAAAACATAAAAAAGCACAAGCATATTGGGCTAATCAGCACCCTGATCTGGCTGCTACACTAGAAGCATTTTTGTCAGGCAATACAAATCATGTTGACTTCTCAGCTATAGAGCACAAAAAGAATTGTTCTTCACGTGTAGCCTCAGGAGATGTATTAGCTGTATTTGCAAAGCAGATTCCAAATATGATTGTAATCTCTGCGGACCTTGCTAATAGCGACATGACAGAGTATTTCTTAAAGAAAACAACTCCATTTACCCATAAAGATTTTTCAGGATCCTTCTTACATGCAGGTGTTTCTGAATTGACAATGGCAGCTATTGCCAATGGATTAGCACTACATGGCGGTATCATTCCGGTGTGTGCTACTTTCTTTGTTTTCAGCGACTATATGAAACCGGCAGTACGTATTGCTGCTTTAATGGAACTTCCTGTTAAGTATGTTTGGACACATGACTCATTCCGCGTAGGTGAAGATGGACCAACCCATCAACCTGTTGAACATGAAGCACAGCTTCGATTAATGGAACAGTTAAAGAATCATTCAGGTAAAAACAGTTTATTAGTTCTCCGTCCTGGTGATGCAGCTGAAACCTCAGTTGCATGGAAACTGGCAATGGAAAACAAAAGCACTCCTACCGCTTTGATTCTTTCGCGTCAGAATATTGCTGACCTTCCTACTACGACCGGAAACAGATATGCAGATGCACTTCAGAGCGCCAAGGGTGGTTATGTTGTGAAAGAAACTGCTGGCATACCCAACATTATCTTTGTCGCCAATGGCTCTGAAGTAGCAACGTTAGTTGCTGCCGCTCAGTTATTGGAACAAGAACACAAGATTAATGCAAGAGTGGTTTCTGTTCCTTCATCGGGCTTATTCCTAGATCTACCACTTGCAGAACGCATAGCAATTCTTCCTGCCGGCATACCTCGCCTTGGATTAACTGCTGGGTTGCCTTCTACATTATTAAGTGTAATTGGAACTGAAGGTAATATATTAGGTTTAGATCATTTTGGATACTCAGCACCTGCTGAATTATTGGACGATAAATTTGGATTTACTGCTGCTAATGTTGTTGCCGAAACATTAAAACAATTAGGCGTATAATTTAAGCTGATCAAATAAACAAAAAAGAACCTGACTGCTTCTCTTATCAAAAAAAGAAGTACGGGTTCTTTTTTTGTATCTCACACCTCGCAAAATTGGTTCCATATTTTAAAATAGACTCCACTATTTATTAAATATTAAAACACATAAAAACGCTCTTCTAAAAACGAGTCTCAACAATGAAAAAAAGCTTAATAATCAAGACTTCTCATTTTTTGCTTGGCTTGGTATTATCAGCTACTGCATTAAATGCACAAACTACCCTTACCGATTATAAAAGGGCTGATTCATTATTTAAAAATAATGAACGGGTTTATTCTATTAACATTCAGCCAACATGGCTTCCTGAATCGCACAATTTCTGGTATGTTAACTTCACCGGTAAAGGGAAAGAGTTTTTAATGGTTAATACGGATAAAAACACAAAGACAGTTGCCTTCGACCATGAAAAGTTAGCAAAAAAAATATCAGAAGTAACCGGAAAAAAGGAGTTACCCTACAAGCTCCCAATCTCTTTTGTCACCTTTTCAAAAGATCAAAAGAGTGTGGAATTTGTCATAGATACTGTAAAATGGAAATATACTATCTCTGAAAACTCATTAAAAAAGGTTGAAAGAATCAAAGACAAATCTAATAAGGATGCTTACTGGGGAGATGAAGAAGGAGTCGACGACAGAAAAGGAAAGCCTATTATCTCACCGGATAAGACACTTGAAGCGTTTATAAAGAATTTCAATGTCTATATCAGAGAGATCAAAACAAAAAAAGAGACTCAACTCAGTTATGATGGATCAGAAGGTGATTATTACTCAACATGGTTAATCTGGTCGCCCGATTCAAAGAAACTGGCTACATGTAAGGTAAGAGCCAACACCAAGCACATTATCAACTTTATTCGATCATCTCCAACAGACCAGCTACAACCTAAACTGGAATCGAGAGACTATTTAAAACCCGGTGATGCCCTCCCTATAAAAAGACCTGCACTTTTCAATATTGAAGAGAAGAAACAGATCACCATCAATTCAGCAGCATTTGAAAATCAATATTCATTAGACTTAACAGACTGGAGAAAAGATAGCAAAGCCTTCACCTTTGAGTTCAATCAGAGGGGACATCAGGCATATCAGATTGTATCTGTAAATGCTGAAACAGGAGAAACCAAGGTTATTATAGATGAACAGTGTAAAACCTTCTTTGACTATAGTGGAAAGAAATTCAGGTTTGATGTTCTGGATGGAAAAGAGATGATTTGGGCATCAGAGCGAGATGGCTGGAATCACTTATATCTTTTTGACGGTAAAACCGGAGTAGTTAAAAATCAAATTACTAAAGGAGATTGGGTTGTAAGAGAAGTTGTAAATGTTGATACTTTAGCCCGACAGATTATTTTCAAAGGTGCAGGAAAAGATGCAGGAAAAGATCCCTACCTCGTACATTACTATCGGATTAACTTTGATGGGACCAACCTTGTAGACCTAACACCCGAAGATGCAAACCATACAGCAACCTTCTCTTCGGATTGGAAGTATTTTGTTGATAGCTATTCACGCGTTGACCTTCCTCCGGTACATGTACTCCGTCAATCAACAGATGGGAAAATAGTCAGGGAATTAGAAAAAGCTAATATCGATGAACTATTAAAGACCGGATGGAAGATGCCTGAAGTCTTTAATACAAAAGGAAGAGATGGTAAAACAGATATATGGGGAATTATCGTTCGGCCTTCCAATTTCGACCCTTCGAAGAAATATCCAATCATTGAGTATATCTATGCTGGTCCTCACAGTGCCTTTGTTCCAAAATCATTTTTTGCATATAATGGATCAATGTCTCCTCTAGCAGAACTTGGATTTATTGTTGTTCAGATTGATGGAATGGGAACATCTTTACGTTCAAAAGCTTTTCATGATGTATGCTGGAAGAACTTGAAAGATGCAGGTTTTCCTGACCGGATACTATGGATGAAAGCTGCTGCGCAGAAATACCCTTACATGGATATTACGAGAGTAGGAATTCATGGCACTTCTGCCGGTGGGCAAAATGCAATGGGGGCTGTGCTGTTTCATCCTGAGTTTTATAAAGTATCAGTTTCATCGTGTGGATGTCACGATAACCGAATGGATAAAATATGGTGGAACGAGGCATGGATGAGTTATCCTATTGGCCCACAATACGATTCATGTTCAAATGTAAATAATGCATTCAGACTAAAAGGAAAGTTATTGCTGATGGTTGGAGAGGTTGATGACAATGTAGATCCTGCAACTACTATGCAGGTAGTCAATGCACTTATCAAAGCCAACAAAGAGTTTGATCTGTTAGTATTACCTGGACTAAACCACACAGCAGGAGGAAAGTATGGAGAACGCAGAAGAAGAGATTTCTTTGTAAAAAATCTTCTGGGCTGTGAAACACCAGATTGGAACAGACTTGAACCATAAAACACCGGCTTAAAAAGAAAGGAAAGGGGTACCGAACATTCGTCAGTACCCCTTTCCTTTTTAAAAAAGAGAAATATTTAAGCTGAGAAATTCCAGAAAGGAGGCGTATTAACAATCTGGTCTATTTTATCCAATTCCTCCTGAGTAAATTGCAAATTATTTAAAGCCTTTAAGTTTTCAAGAATCTGTGCGGGTGAACTTGTGCCAATTAAAACAGAAGTCACTCTTTCGTCAGTTAGCTGCCATGCAATAGCCATCTGAGCAAGAGTTTGACCTCTTTCAAGTGCTATATTATGTAAACTTTTCACCTTTTCGATAAGTGGCAACACCTGATTTACTTTTAAAAAGCCACTTTCCTTGGCAGCCCTTGAATCTTCAGGAATCCCATTCAGATATTTTTCAGTCAGCACACCCTGTGCAAGGGGAGAGAACGAAATACACCCAACACCTTCTTTACGATGAAGTTCAAAAAGGTCTTTTTCAGCATCGCGAACCAACATTGAATAACGAAGCTGATCAATAAGACAGGGAACACCAGCTTCACGAAGCAGGATAATAATTTTTTCAGCTGCAGCAACCGGATATTTTGAAATAGCCACATAAAGTGCCTTCCCTGATTTTACAGCTTGAACAAGTGCACTAACAGTTTCTTCAAGCGGAGTATTCGGATCATAACGATGAGAATAGAAGACATCCACATAATCCAGGTTCATTCGTTTTAAACTCTGATCCAGACTAGCTAACATATGTTTACGTGATCCCCACTCACCATAAGGGCCAGGCCACATTTCATGACAAGCTTTCGTGGATACAAATAGTTCATCACGATAGCTGCGAAGATCATCTTTAAAAATACGTCCAAAGGTTTCTTCGGCTGATCCTGGAGGTGGACCATAATTATTGGCAAGGTCAATATTGCATATGCCATTATCAAAAGCCGTCAACAACATTTGACGAGAGTTGTTGTAAATATCAACATCGCCAAAGTTGTGCCATAACCCTAAAGAGATAGCGGGCAAAAGAATACCGCTCTTACCACATCTTCTATAAGGCATCTGTTTGTAACGACCTGCATTGGCCGAATAATTCTTCATCATAATCACCTTAATTTTACAATAAATATCTTGCAACGATTGGCATTCTTCGTCCTGAACCAAATGCCTTATAGGATACACGCAGAATTGGAGGCGTTTGCTGACGCTTCCATTCATTACTATTTACCATTTTTAAAACTCTATTCACTATAGCAGCCTCATATCCGGCAGCAATAATTTCAGTGGGACCTTGACGTTTTTCAATATAGAGATATAATATCTGATCAAGTAAATCATATTCTGGTAATGAATCAGAATCTTTCTGATCAGGTCGTAGTTCAGCAGAAGGAGGTTTGGTGATACTATTTTCAGGGATGATCTCCTGATTACGATTGATATACCATGCTAACTTAAAGACATCGGTTTTGTATACATCGCCTAATACCGAAATTCCACCACACATATCGCCATAAAGTGTTCCGTAACCAACAGCAGCCTCGCTCTTATTCGAGGTATTCAATAAAATATACCCTAATTTATTGGCCATACCCATTAAAAGAACAGCACGCGTTCGAGCCTGTATATTTTCTTCAGCCAAACCAAAAGGAATCCCATTAAACACTGGTTCTAATGATTTCTCAAATGCGGAGAAGGCATCATCAATTGGAATCAGATCATACTGACAACCCAGATTTTTCGCCAACCCCACAGCATCATCAATGGAGTGTTCAGAAGAGTATCGCGAAGGGAGTAGAACAGCTCTCACATTTTCTGCTCCCAATGCCTCGGCAGCTAATGCCAGCGTAACAGCAGAATCAATACCTCCCGAAAGACCTAATATGGCTTTTCCAAAATTCAACTTTTTAAAATAATCACGAATACCCATTACAAGAGCATCATGGATCAGCGCAATCTTATCCGGTGTTTCATTTTGAGTTATACGAATTCCTGTCTCTAGTGCATCAATATCAGTCACGCAGAAATCCTCTTCAAAAAATTTAGTCATACACTGAACAACGCCATGTTTATCAACAACCATGGAACCACCATCAAATAATAGTTCGGTTTGAGCACCAACATGATTAACATATACTAGCGGAATCTGATATTTTGCAGTATTCCGAACCATAATATCCAACCTATCATGTGCTTGCTCCGAATGAAAAGGTGAAGCCGCAATATTAATCATCACATCAGGACTGAGTAGCGCCAGTTCATCCATTGGAGATTGAATATAGAGTGGATTATCACTAATATTCCATAAGTCTTCGCAAATGGTTAAGGCAATATTCTTCCCTTTAAAAGGAATAATGGAGAATGATCTATTAGGTTCGAAATAACGATATTCATCAAAGATATCGTAAGTAGGCAGTAATGTTTTATGAACCTCCGCCTCAATTTTTCCATTGGCTAAAAAGAAAGCAGTATTATATAATGGCTTTCCTTTAGGATTTGGATTAATGGAAGGGGCCCCTACGATGACGGCGATATCTTTACATTGTGCTGCTATGAGTTCAATCTGATCATAACAACGATGGATAAAATCATCAAATTCAAGAAAATCTCTTGGGGGATATCCACAAATTGAGAGTTCTGCAAAGACAACTAAATCAGCTTGCTGACTTTTTGCTTTTTCAATATGATTAAGTATTTTGCGGGTATTTCCTTCAAAATCTCCAATCAGGTAATTAACCTGGGCAAGCGCAATCTTCATAATTTCAGATCAGGTGTAAAAAATATCAAAAATAGATTCCGACATTAAATTCGAGAATATTCGAAATCATTTTAGGATCGCTGGTATTGTATGGGCTTTTTTTAATAATATCAGTAAACCCATTATTAAAATTAAGACCACCAAATACTTTTAAATTATCACGTAAGGAATATTCAGCACCAACGCCAATCAATAAACTCTCACGAATAAATGCTGTAATATTATCACTATTAATATTTTCAGAGAGTACTCCAATAGAACTTTGGGAAGGTGCAGTAGGTATAATCGTTCGATCGACACGTGCATTTAAACGAAATGCTGTTCCCAACCCCATCTGTCCATAAAAGGAAAGCTTGTCCACCTCTCTGGTACGGATCTTTAACATAACGGGTAATTCAAGATATTTTATTGTATAGGTCTCCTTAAAATTAGCAGGATTACTATTGTATGTTCCTAAATAACTCGTTTTACCACCTGCAAAGTGAATATTAAATCCGCTTACACCATAAAGATTATCCTGAATAGGAACATCACAAAGCGCACCCCACGAAAAACCAAGAATGGCTCCATCAGAATGTACATTATCAGAATTAGACTTTAACCAACTTATGTTAGGCCCCATTCTGAATGAGAAATAAAAGGGTTTCACACTTTCCTGTCCATAGACAGTCGTTGAAAATAAAATCAATAAAGCAATCAATACATTAGTGGTTTTCATCAGTAAATAATTTTTTAAATTTAAGGCTGATGAAACGTGTATATCAAATTCACACCAATGTTAGTGTCTATAAAATATGCTCGTTTCATAGCAAATTTATTTTCCAAATAGACTAACAAAAAATAGGCCGAACTTTTAAACGTTTGTACATTCTTAATGATAAAGAGCAAAATTACAAAACACTTTGCTCTAATTTATGGTTTTTGAAAATTTAGCATGATCTTTGTTTATATTTGTGTATAAACCAACTGCTGACAAAACACATTATTATTAAGATTGGCAATAATTAACGCGTTCATAAACTTTTAAATACAAAACATCAGCGTTTGAATTATTAAAACATTTTAAAACTAAAATCTCTATCATGAAAAAGTTGCTTTTCGTTTTAGCTGCACTTTTAATAACAGGGGCTGCTAATGCTCAATTTAGTTTCGGACCCAAAATAGGAGTTAACCTTTCGCAGGTAACAACTAACCTCAATACCATCAATGACCAAATGAAGACCGGACTTCAAATCGGAGCTTTTGTCCGTGTCGGATCCAAAGTTTATCTTCAACCTGAATTTCTATATAGCACAGGTGGTGTAAAGCTTTCAAATGTTCCAATTGGCTCTCCAACTAATATCAATGTAAAATCTATTGATGTTCCTTTGATGCTTGGCACAAGAGTTATCAATCTGAAGGTAGCCAATTTACGATTGATGGCCGGACCAGTTGCTTCATTTATAGTAGATAAACAAGTTGATTATAATGGAGCAGTTACTGCCACGAAAGAAGTTTCTATAAAGAATGCAAACTGGAAAGCTCAATTTGGTGCAGGATTAGACATTCTGATGTTTTCATTGGATGTACGTTATTCATATGATCTAAACAACTCGATGGAACAGCAAGCAAAAGAATTTAATTGGGAGAAAAACTCTGTCAATGTAACATTAGGATGGAAACTATTCTAATTCAAAACTTAACGATAAAAGCAAAGGCTGTCTCGATAAATGAGACAGCCTTTGCTTTTATTATAAAATTAAATTTAAAAAACATTTATCGATTAACTGTATTTTTGTGACTCGGTTTGAAGAAGTTCATTACCTACTTTTTTGAATGAAGCATATCTCAATTTTAGAATAGCAAAACAGCTTTTAAACTGCATCTATAATTTCAACATCCATGAATAACCAAAGACTTTTAAAGCTTTTTTTTATTCCATTTATAGCACTTATTGTTGGTTGTCATCAAACGGACCAGCCTAAATTCAAGGCAGATACTTCAAAAATTGACCTCCAACCGATAAAAATTAAAAGGTACGATAAGGCATTTTTTGCTGTAAACCCTTCTCATTTCAAAGAAGGGCTCATTGCAATAGCACCAAGCTATCCACTATTTTTAAAAATCAATCTGAACGACACATCTATCATCAACGATTTAAAACGATTTGCAGTCGATACCTCAATACGAAAGCTTTCTAATGATGTACAGAAGAAGTATTCAAATATTTCGCCTATAGAGAATCAATTAACCGATGCATTTAAGCGTACAGCTTTCTTTTTCAAAGGATATACAGCCCCACAGATTTATACCTATATTTCCGGGTTAGACTATCTATATCCGATAAGATATGATGGCGACAATATGGCCATCAGCATCGACCTTTATTTAGGAAAAGATTATCTCCAATATAAAAAAGTACAACTGCCTAATTATAAGATCAGAAACATGACACCAGAGCGATTACTGCCAGATTGTATGACAGAGGTGGCGAAATTAATTCTATCTGATATAAAACCCGGAAATACATTACTCGACAAAATGATATATGAGGGAAAAGTCCTCCTTTTTCTGGATGCAGTAATACCTGAGACACCCGATAGTATAAAAATAGGATATACTTCAAACCAATTAACATGGTGTAATAAAAACGCTAGTAATATCTGGAAATATTTTATTGAGAACAAACTACTCTATGCATCAAATCCTGAGCTAACGAAGAAATTCATTCAAGATAGTCCATTTACAACTTCATTTGGAAGAGAATCAGCTCCTCGGTTTGGAGCCTGGACCGGATGGCAAATTATTCGTGAGTTCATGAATAAAAACAGTTCTGTATCCATAGAACAACTATTTAAGATGACCGATAGTCAGACAATACTAGAGAAATCAGGATACAAACCAGAAGAATGAACAATTAAATAGCTATTTTTTATTTTCCAGCTTAGATCTTCTAATCTCCAAATCATTAACGATTTCGCTTTTCTGATCATTCGTTAAACGAGGCCAGGAAATAATCTCACGGACAGTTCGCAAACAACCTCCGCAGGTTCCATCACTTGTTAATCCGCATCTTCCTGTGCAAGGGCTTTCAATATCAATCATGGTTTAATTATCTAATAAATTACTGTCTAAACCCTTGATTTAAGCAGATTGTTCAATTACATTTCCATGAATTAATCAAAAATGTCAGAGAAGAATTATTGTCTACAATAGTAATCCGTAGAAAATTATTGTCACTTCGTCCACTTAAAAGAAACCTGCTTATAGATATCAATGATTACGAGGAGATTCTATTCAAGTAGTTGAAGTGACAATTATGTTATAAAGATAAATCGAACGCTCCAAAACAATTTAAACGAATCCATTTTTCTAGATCGAGACAACCTTCTTTTGTAGATTTTCAATCTCCACTCAACGTTTATATTATGATTTGGGCAGGAACTTCTTTTATCTGGTTAATTAAAGAATCAGATGAGGGACGAACCGACTTTTATTATCCGTTATCAAATTATTGGACTCTCGAATTCCAATACCAGCCGGTTCCTGTCCTATAACCCAACTTCCAATTACAGGATAGTTCCCATTGAAATTAGGCAATTCGCACAACTGTTGATAAATGAACCCCTCTTCACCATATTCACCACCGGTATGTTCCACTGTATAAAAATCGCGGACCAGTTCAATATTCGCACCTTCGCGTGACAGGATCGGTTTCTTTACATAACTTGTTAATCCATTCTGCTCAAAGAAAGCCGGTAACAGATAAGGGCAGTCGGGAAAAAGTTTCCACAATATTGGCAAAATGGCTTTGTTTGATAAAATCATTTTCCATGATGGTTCTATCCAAAAGCTTTCAGCCTCTTTTAGGTGTGGGCCAAAAGTCTCATTAACCAACCACTCATAAGGATACAGTTTAAAGATATTTAGCATAACATCTTCGTCCAGATCAACAAACTCCCTTCTTCCATCATCCCAACCAATCTCGTCCATGTAAATAAACCGGGCATCCAATCCTGCCTGGATAGCACAATCGCGCATATACTGCGTTGTAGTATAATCTTCCAGAGAGTCGCGGACACACGAAAGATATAATGGAGCAGGATGAAGATAATCAGCCAGATATTTCCAGGTATCAACTAACTTTTCATGGATTGAATTAAACTGATCAGCTTTCGGATAAACATCTTGCAACCAATACCATTGCACAATACTCCCTTCAAAAAGAGAGGTTGGCGTATCTGCATTGAACTCTAAAAGCTTGAGCGAGTTACCATCAAAACTAAAATCGAAACGACCATATATTGCAGGAGCATCATCATTCCAGCTCTTCTCAATATGAGGGATAAACCATTGTGGAATATGAAACTGGGCATATAGTTTCTGATCAATCACATATTGAACAGCTTCCAAACAACGATCCCAAAGTTCTGACGTCGCTTTTTCTATTAACTCAATTTCACGCATAGGGAAAGAATAATATGCACTCTCATCCCAATAAGTTTCTTCTAACGTATGAAATTCAAATCCTATCTCTTCTACTTTCTGTTGCCAGTTATCTCTGGGCTTTATCGTATAACGCTGCATGATCTACAAATAATATTTAAGGAATCAGGAAGAGACATGAAATGAGCTACTACCAAATCCGCCACGCGAAATTGTGCCCTTATAACCATTCGTGCCAATGTTTGCTCTTTCCGGAATACTGCCCGAATAGAAACCAGCTCTTCGGTAAACACCATTTCTATACATTCCATAAGCATGGAAAGCAGCAAAATAGCCCATCCCCGACCCTAAAGAATGTACATGCGAATAGTTAGCTGTAGAATCAGAGCGCATAAAAACCTGCTTACCCTGTTCCTCTTTTTGAGTACAAGCAGAAATAGCGGCTGTCAGTATAACCAGCTGAATATATTTAGATTTCTTCATTGCTATTTAACTGTAATATAGAATTCGTAATCTTTTTTAACCGGGACGGTTAATTTATCACCATCATTATTCTCTACCTCGGTTTTCACCAGACCAAGAGAAGGAATCGTGTCTTTATGGACAATCAGTTTACTAATTTTTCCAGCAGTCCATACTTTATGTGTGGTGGTCAGAACATCTTGTTTATCATTAAGATGTAATACTGTTAATGACGATTCTATTGAACCATCCTTCTTAACCTCTTTTGTCACATCTTCGTTTTCGCATCCCTGGAGGGAGATAAACGTAAATGAAACCGCTAATAGTAAAAAAATATTCTTCATAATATTACAAACATATATAGGTTTTCACATCCAAAAGTAAACAGAAAAATGGTTCTCCTGAAGAAAACCTACAAACAACAATTTTATTAGTAAAAAAACATTAGCCAAATCCTTAGAGAATATAAAGTTCCCCTTGGGATGAATTAAATTTCGACAGATAGATGATCAGATAGTTGACATATTTGACTTCTACGAGCCTGAAAGTCTAATCGATTAGTTTTTAACATATTCCAAATTAACTCTTCCAACGGGTAAAGTTATTTCAGTTTGAATTATAAAATCATCGACAGCATTTATTTTTCCACTCTCCGTATGTTAAATAAGCAGAAATATGGATATTATAATCGGGCATGATTATAACCTGACTGACAGTTTTACGCTATAAATACTGCAAAATAAAAGTGGGTAAAATATCACCAATTACTTAATTTATCTCTCGTCCAAAACCAATAAAAATTCTAGAACAACTAATTTTGCTGAATAAAAACCACAACAAATATTTTAATGGAAAAGACAATCATAGCACCAAGGCCTGTTTACACTACAAGACTTGTAAAGAGTGAAGATTTAAATCATCATGGAACATTATTTGCCGGAAGAACTGCAGAATGGTTTGTAGAAGCTGGCTTTATTGCAGCCGCTAAATTGGTAAACCCTCAGGGAATTGTTTGCTTAAAAATTCATGGAATGTATTTTACCAGACCCGCCCGTCCCGGTCAGATATTAAATTTCACATCAAAAGTAATTTGGACCGGAAGAAGTAGCTTGGTTTCGTATGTACAAGTGACTAAAGATGGTGTTGTTGATCCCTTTGTAGAAGGCTTTATCACTTTTATTTATGTAAATAACGAAACAAAGCCTGCTGCACATAACATCGAGATTAAACCCGAAACCGAAGAAGATATAGCATTATATGAGCAAGCTAAAAATTTAAAAGCCAAATAGAGTATCACTACAGGCTTAAAAAAGCTGATTATAAAAAGACATCTAACATTCAGTGATTTATATTATATTGAATATTAGATGTCTTTTTTATGCTCACTATAACTCAATATTATTTTAGATTTCAGGGATTACTTATTGATTTAATTTGGATAAATACCAAAATATATTTATAACTTTATGAAGAAAAATATAATAATTTAAAATTATACTATTTCCCTATTATCATATAGAAATATCAGTAAACAATACCTACTAGCACTAACGAGTTACTAAAACAACAAACATGAATATTAAAAATAGATCAATGAAAATATACCAACTTACCGTAACAGTAGGTTGTTTCCTATATGTACTATTGGATTGCAAGCAGTTAATGCAGCCCTTAATGATGAGTGTAGGCATAACAATGTTTAGTAACTTAATCGAGGATAAGTTTTTCAACCGAATTGTTTTAATCTTTCTTGGATTAATCCCAGGAATGATAATAATTTTATTAGCAATAATTGGTTACTGGAACCATGGATCACATTTCGACGGGGCCCTCAATCATATATTTTGAGAGTTATATTTTTTAAATATTAAATATTTCTAAAAAAATCGATAGCCCATTAAAGTAGTCGATAATAGATAAATCTCTATTTGGCTATTCCTTTCAGAACTCAACTACCCAATTGTTATTTGTCTGAAATCATTGAACTAATTAAAATCACAAATTAACAGATTTAAAAATCATGAAAAGCACAAACGGTCACCTTCTTTGGACAATATTCTCATTTTTACTAGCTGCATTGTGGAGCAATAATTTAATGTCTGTAGTAATAATGTTTATGGGTGTGACTCAGATAACCTACTTTATAGAAGATATACATTTAAAACGCAAAATATCAATCATATTTTCTTTACTTCTCATAATAGCAGGTATTCTTTTTTTTATCGGCAGGTGGAACCACGGTAACAATTTTGATTCAACTTTTAATCATATATTTTAAGTAGATTAAAAATAGCAAACTGAATTTGCTATAGTGTTCTTTACGAAGAGGGCAGTTTTTTCAATTAGATATTCATATTTTAACACATAAAGCACAAAGAAAATACTTACCTTGCAAACGATATACAAACAACGGCCATGTTAGTAAAAACATATGGTAGCACCATCGTTGGAATAAATGCAATAACCATTACCATTGAAGTAAATATAGATATTGGCATCGCATTTTTTCTGGTAGGACTTCCGGATAATGCAGTAAAAGAAAGTCATCAGCGAATAGAGGCTGCATTACGAAATAATGGGTTCAAGATTCCGCAGAAAAAGATTACCATCAACATGGCTCCTGCCGATTTACGGAAGGAGGGATCATCGTATGATTTAACCATCGCAATCGGTATTCTGGCAGCAAGCGAACAAATAAAATTCGAGCAAGTTGGACAATACATCATCATGGGCGAACTTTCATTAGATGGAAGTCTGCAACCCATCAAAGGAGCGCTACCAATTGCTATTGAAGCTCGAAGGAAAGGCTTCAAAGGCTTTATCCTACCTGAGCAGAATGCCCACGAAGCAGCAATAGTCAGTAATCTGGAAG
This sequence comes from Bacteroidota bacterium, assembly GCA_013390605.1. Taxonomy (GTDB): domain Bacteria; phylum Bacteroidota; class Bacteroidia; order Bacteroidales; family Cfx3-03; genus Cfx3-03. The sequence continues at coordinate 3,510,929 of JACAUB010000001.1, forward strand.
TCTATGGAGTATCAAATATAAAACAAGTCATTGATTTCTTTAATGACAAGGTTATCTTGGAGACTACGAAAGTTGATACTAGAGCTGAATTCTTTAACACTGTTAATGAATATGAATATGATTTTAGCGAGGTAAAAGGTCAGGGAAACATTAAAAGAGCACTCGAAATAGCAGCAGCCGGAGGACATAATATCATTTTGATTGGGCCTCCGGGATCTGGAAAATCGATGCTAGCGAAACGACTACCCTCTATCCTTCCTCCTCTAAGTCTTCAGGAAGCACTCGAAACGACAAAGATACACTCTGTTGCAGGGAAGATGAAACGACATGATACGTTAGTATCAGTTAGACCTTTTCGATCGCCTCACCATACAATATCTAATATTGCTTTAGTCGGTGGGGGTGGAAATCCCCAGCCCGGAGAAATTTCATTAGCTCATAATGGAGTTTTATTTCTTGACGAATTACCAGAATTCAAGCGTGATGTCTTAGAGGTGTTACGACAGCCCCTTGAAGATCGAATTATTACTATTAGTAGAGCAAAAGGTACAGTTGAGTATCCGGCAAGTTTTTTTCTTGTAGCCGCGATGAACCCTTGCCCCTGTGGATATTACAACCATCCGGATACACCTTGTGTATGCGATCCAGGATCAGTGCAAAAGTACTTGAATAAGATTTCTGGTCCCCTACTCGATCGAATCGACTTACACGTTGAAGTTGTTCCCGTTCCGTTTAGTGAATTAACCAATAACAAGAATGGGGAGCAAAGCAAGGAGATAAGAACACGTGTCATTGCAGCTCGCCATATACAGGAAGAACGATTTAAAGCTTTTTCAGGGACGCACTGTAATGCGCAAATGAGCAGTAAACAAGTCAGAGAATTTTGTAAAATTAACGACAGTGGTTTATCGCTTCTGAAGACAGCTATGCAAAAACTCAACCTCTCGGCTCGAGCTTATGATAAGATCTTAAAAGTATCACGAACCATTGCTGATCTGGATAATAGCGTTGTAATAAAAACAGAACATATAGCAGAAGCTATCAACTACAGGAGTCTGGATCGGGATACTTGGGGATCTTGACAAAATGAATTGTCTGTTTACACGAAACTATTAACACGCTCATTTTTCCATCCATTTATTAATAAGATATAATCCAACAATTAAAAGTAAAATTATTACAACCTTCCAATACCAATTAGTTACTATTAGACCATATATTAGTAAACCCAAAACTGAAAGTACTATTATAAGGGAAAAAACATATTGCAAAGAAAGTAAGGCAAAACCAACAAAACGTCTGAATGGATTAAAATTTGAAAATCTTCTATAAAATTTTATTTCGTCCTGTATTTTCGAGATCTGCAAATTCAAATCTTCGTTAATTTCTTTTATAGTATTTAATAACAAATTCTCATCGGTTACAGAATCTATTGAAATCTTTAAAATAGAATCAAATGTATTTTTGTTCAAATACCCGGTTTTCCCATCTCTAAGAATAATTTCTTGAAGCTGCTTTTTGAAATCTTCACTTTCTTTTCCTTTTGGAAAATAAGCAATAAAATTTAGTCTTGTATTAACCTCTACAAGAATTTCTATTCGCTTTTCAAAAAAATTATTAAACGTATTTTTTGATTCTAAAATTGGCTTTTCAACTAGGCTTTTTACAAGCCAAGATAGAAATGCCACGAAAGATGTAAAAAGAAAAATAACAATATTAGGATTGGCACTTGCATATAAAGATTCTAAATCCATTTGTAGTCGTTTTTTGGGTTAAGATACGATAAAAATTGTCTAGCTATATACTTCATAAAACTACCTTCTTTTGATTCATCATTAATTGTGTTTTCATTTCTTAGTACTGCAAATGTAATATCAGAGTTGCCTAATACAGCATATCTTTCTTTATTATCGTTAGTCGTTCCTGTTTTAAGGAATACATTCTCGATAGTAAATCCTAACTTGTTTTTAAAAATCCTATTAAGAATTGATAAACATTCTCTTTTGGTTTCAGTAAGGTTCTTTATATCAAAAAAAATCGAGTATGCATATGCTAACTCATATAACGATATGCCTTTTTTAGTTGCACCCAGAATACTTGAGAGATAGAAATCATTCGAGTTAAGATTAAGAACATCAGCTAGATATTGTAATGAACCGTCTATACCTACTTTACTAGAAGCATTTAAAAAGACATTATTATTTGAACAAAATAATGCCTCTGAAATATTCAAAAATGAGTTGTAATATGTTACTTCTCTTACATTCCAATTTAAATCATTTTTGAAGGCACTAAATTTTTCTGTAAGTAAAATTCCACTTTCTCTTAAATAACAATATAAGAAAGGCTTTAATGTCGATCCAACATTTGATTTAGAAATAAATGGATAATCTGTTCCATAGCTACTGGCAAAAGCGACAACTTTTCTGTTTTGTATAGCGACAATTGAAACAGGGTACTTTGATTCGTCAACAAATTGTTTTGCAAAATTCTGAATTTTAATATCTATAGTAGATAATATTCTTTTATGTTTACTATTTTCTAGTTGAATTATAAAAGGAATTGTTTGTCTTTTTATTGTTTGAAATAGGTTATCCTGTAAAACGAACTTTGTCCGTTTGTCTTTTATATGCCTATTTTGAGATATTATTTTAGCATCACACAACATTTTACTCAAATTTAAAAATCTACTAATGCTTTTTTCAGGTCGATTGATATAATAATTTGGACCTCGTAAAATGGTTAGCAAATATAATAACTCAGTATGAGTTAGGTTGTCAACTTCCTTCCCAAAATAGTGCAACCCTGCGGTCCTTATTCCTCTTAAATTTTTTCCAAAATAAACATTATTGAAGTATAGATTTAAAATTTCATCTTTTGAATAGCTTGATTCAAGCTCAAGAGCCTTAATAGCTTCCTTCAATTTTCTTGATATAGATCTCCGATTGTCTTTAATGATATTTCTTGCAAGTTGTTGTGTTATAGTGCTGCCTCCCTGTACTATTTTGCCCGCTTTTATATTCGAAAATGCAGCCCTTGCTATTCCCCTCACATCAATTCCACAATGACCAAAAAAACGCCTATCTTCTATTTGAACTAAATATTCTTTAAGTCTCGAAGGAATATAGTCTGTGTTTGCTTTGCATTCATAGTCATCTGAAACAACTCCGAATGGTAATTCTTTGTCGTTTTCCTTATAATAAACTACATATCCATCATGTTCTTTATTCATAATGCCTCATGTCATTTAATACCATTGCCACAAACTCTCTTATTTGTATAAATAATTCTTTCTACAGCATATCCTATTTTGTGTGATACCATGCAGAATATTAAAGTTTTTTATACTTGCAAAGTAAGCATCTATTTTTAAAAATTGATAACTTGGAAATAATATATTCTGGTTTATTTTCTTACTTTTAATATAATATAAAAAGATATGTATTTGCAACTATTTCTACCCTACTGAAACATCAACGTATGCAATCTAATATCCGTACATAAATATCTGAATAAGTTCTCTAGCGTCCTACTATATAAGAATGATTAACAATAAATTATCCCACATTCTATTTGCAAGTCTATTATTAAAAAGAACAAATTAGTGATAAAGAAACCTTTCCATCAATGGACTCAGCAAATTCAAATATTTTATTAGTCATCCATTTAACCTATTCTAAATAAACATATTAGAGTTTATTTTTTTATCAAGTTGCGATTTTTTCTATACTGCTTGTGCATTTGCAAATCCACAAAAAAAACACCATTCTTATTTGCATAATAAATAATACTAAAGTAACTTTGCAAAGTAAACTTAGTAATTTATTTTAATAATTATTATATGCCAAATATTAATGATAATGAACTTGCTGCAAAATTACGAATGACGGCATCGCGTTTACTAAAAGTTGTCAGAAGTGAAGTAAAACATGACGAAACCCTTTCTTTAACAGAACGTTCTACTTTGTCTATGATATATCAACATTCTGAAATCCTCCCATCTGAATTAGCAGCTATAGAGAAGGTAACCAGTCAATCTATGTCGCAAATCATCAATAAACTTTCACATAATAGCTACATAAACAAAACGCCTTCTATAGCAGACAAAAGAAAAGTTATTATAACGATTACGTCAAAAGGCAAGGAATATATAGAACTTAAAAGGACTAAAAGCCAGGAATGGTTGGCCAAAATAATTTCAGAAAAGACCACCGAGGCTGAAAAGGAAATAATCATGCAGGCAATTACAATACTGACACGATTTGTTGACTAAAACAGATGGATACAAACATATTTAGAGCATTCCACAGTCGCAATTACAGCTTATATTTTGCAGGACAATCCATATCGCTAATTGGGACTTGGATGCAACGTACAGCGGTATATTGGCTGGTGTTTGTGCAAACCCATTCAACTTTTATGCTGGGCTTGGCTGTATTCGCTACGCAATTCCCTTCGTTTCTGTTTTCGCCCTGGGGAGGGGTAATATCAGACAGATATAGTCGCTATCGGGTTACTCTTATCACACAAATCGCCTCTATGATTCAGGCTTCGCTGCTTGCCGCATTAGTCATTTTTACACAATACACTGTTTGGGAGATATTTGCACTCAGCATTGTGCTAGGTATCATCAATGCTTTTGACTTACCAGCCCGACAGTCGATGGTGAATGAGTTGGTTGATAAAAGAGAAGATCTGTCCAATGCGATTGCGCTCAATTCGTCGATGGCAAAATTAGCATGGTTGATAGGGCCTGCGGTTTCAGGCATCGTGTTAGAAAAACTTGGCGCCGGAACTTGTTTTTTGATCAATGCTTTCAGTTATATGGCCGTTATAACTTCGCTATTATGCATGAATTTTCCTGCATTCATCCCACATGCTCATTCAAAAAAAGTAATAAATGAATTTAAAGAGGGATTTATTTATCTAAAAAATACACCCTCTATTGGTCTGCTAATTTTAATGCTTGCTTGTATCAGTTTATTTGTGCTACCCTATAATACCTTACTTCCATTTTATGCAAAGGTTATCTTCAAAGGAACTGCTTCTACTTTCGGTTACCTGAATAGCTTTATAGGGCTGGGAGCGCTCTTAGGTGCCATCTTTCTGGTAACTTTAAGATCGGATGCCAACTTAATTAAAATTCTAGTTATTAACCTTTTGATATTCGGAATAGCACTGGTTCTGTTTTCGCACATGACCAATTTCCCAATTGCCTTGCTCTTTGCTATGTTGGCGGGTTTTGCAATGATGTCGCAAACAACAATTGGCAACACTATTATTCAAACTAATTCATCTGTCGAAATGAGAGGAAGGGTTATCAGTTTTTTTGCAATGGCACTATTTGGGATGCAACCGTTAGGAGGTTTATTGATTGGAACAATATCACAATACATTGGTGCGCCAAATACTATCTTAGCTGAAGGAATTGCAGCTATTTTAATTGGCTTAATATTTCTACCCTATCTACGGAAAGACAGCTTGAAAGAAAAAGACAAACTAAAACTGATAGAACTGGAAGATCAAATAATTGAAACAAATTAATAATAAAATCAGAAAGAGAAATCATTTATCAGAACAGAATTGGATAATTATTTCTCTACTGATTTCGCGCATCATAAAAAAATGACCTTAACATTTCTTTAAAGCAAACCCATTTTAAGCAAGATCAGACAATATGGAAACAATACGATGGTATAATTATCTCGCTGCATTTTTTGCAGGAGGCTTCTTCGCAAATGCCGTTCCACATTTTATACATGGAATTTCGGGAAATAAATTTCCTACACCCTTTTCAAAACCTCACGGCAGGGGTCTTTCTTCGCCAATCACGAATACATTATGGGCATGTTTTAATATATTGGTTGGTTATTTTCTATTCATTGTAAGCAACATTGCTTCAAACAACAAAACTTTACTGCTGCTTTTTTTCATCGGAATAGTTTCTAGCAGCTTAATGTCAAGCAATACATTTTCAAAAAAAGAGAAAGAATAATAGAACAAAATCATCATCATCAAAACATCACACTGCTAATGATGGATGTTTAGGGTGCTACTTTAAAAAACTTAAAGGGTACTTCGCAATCCTTTAATTCTTTTGACAACACAACACAAACATTCCGGAATAAAAAAATGCCGATTATCAATATCGCTGTTGGATTCAGAAAAGGATATCATTCAACAAGTCCGAAAATGCAGGAGTTCACCTTATACTTATAACCCAAATCTTTCCTTGCCATATGGTAGCGATTACGATGGAAAAATGATATGCCAAAAATAGGATATAATGATTCGACTATAATCCTACAACTAGCCTGAGATATACGATATCAATGCCTTCACTATACCCATACAGAACGGGTATAGAACGGATACAGAACGGGTACAGATCCCCCTAGTTTTATGAGCTCATTCTGATATTCAAATGCTCGGCTTAAATGAAAAGTAATATTCAGAAAGATTGTGGATTTCGGAACTGTGTGTATATTCTCGCAACAAAAAGCTGGCGCATGAAGTAAATATTGTAATTTCCCTTAAACTAATGATCTATGTTCATTGCCAGCGATTGGCATTTTTATAATTAAATATATCCTTCAAATTTCAACATTACAATACTGATTAGTATCCCGATAAATGACCCAACTAAAACTTCTTTTTTTGTATGTCGGTCAAGCTTCACCCTCGACCAACTTATCAATCCGGTATACAATAAAACAACAATACCAATCTTATAATTCTGTGTAAAGACCAATGCAGAAAGATAAATGTTCAAGGAAACATGTAGTGAACTTTTAACAAAAAGGTTCGTGATCTGAGAAACAATCAATAATATCAATGCAAACAACACGCTGATACAAAGATTTTTTGATTGATGAGTCACAAATAATATAACCGTAACAATCAGTAATAATGGAACGGCAAACCAAAATAAGGATCTCCTTTGCGTCTGGTTCGAGACATCAAAGTTTGTATACGTCCCATTCTTTGATTTTATATACATCCACAATATTATAGGAACAAAAACGCATCCAATAATTAAAAAAGAGATCAGAGATGATTTGGTCGTAATTTCAGACCCAAACATGACAATTATTATAAAAATAGGAATAGTCAATAATGGATGACCTGTAATTGAAATAAAATTGGCTATTCTTTTCATTTTTCTCTATATCGTTCTTAATAATTCATAATAGACACATCAAGGTTCAAGCCTCATTGTATATAAGTTAGTTTTTTGATTTTATCGCTCAAATATACACTTTCTTTAGCGTATCAAAGCTGAGTACGCTAAAGCCTTTCTGATATTAACCCGAAAACCGTAATGAACAGGAATGCTGTTATAGGTTGGATTTACTTCACTTTTTTATACGTTAAGGTATTACCTCTTCCCATGTATGAAAGCGATAAAGTTGCAGAATCTAATTCTACAATATACCAACAGAGGTCACTTTTCAAACATGACATATATTTATCTTTTTCCTCATCTAATTCTTCATTCTTGTCGGTTGTGTTCATACACTTATTTGAGATGACAAACACTTCATCATCCCACTCGCCTTTGCCATTGATAATATTTGCTTCTTTGCGATGATTATTTTCGAAAATCAAGAAGTTCGTTTTATCATCTGTGCTTTGCCATTTACCTTGCAATAATTGCAACGTTGATTTTTGAGCAATTCTCTTCTTTGGATTAGAAGCTGCAATTATTTTCCCGGATTTAATAGAATTATTGATTTGAATTGATTCACTCTTCAAAGCATTAGAAGTTATTTCTTTGCTATTACCTCCGCCACAACTTGTTAATATTAATAAATTTAACAAAACGGTTCCAATAATGATGAATACTTTTTTCATTTTTCTAATTGTCAAGATTTTAATTGATCGTCATATTTGATACTGATGTCTGTAGTTCAGATGAGATTTCATTTGCGGCTTTGATAATGAAATCATTTTCGCCTGATAGGAGCTCAATGTTCTTATGCGGTAAAACCATAATCAGTTTATATACGTCATCGGTTTCGGTTCTGCTTATAGATAGAACGCTCATAACTTGCGTTTCGCGTGTTTTAATTATTTGAAGATGAAGCAAGGCATTTATATTTTCCCATTCACCTTTTCGGATTGTACAGAATCCTACATATCTTTTTAATCTCCGCTTTTCAGTATCAATTAGTATTCCTGATTTAATAAAAAGGCAAAGTAATGAGATTACGAAAATCAATAGCCCTTTCCAGTCTAAAACTACCATTCTCCAGATACTGATGCCAAACAACATTATTCCCAAATAAATAAAATTGGGTGGAAGGTTGCCGGTCTTATATTTTAGTATCATCTTGTAATCCTTTTATCGGTTTAGATTATTCCGTTGATTTTTCTATTCAATATTATGAGATCCGTTAGTTTTTACTTATTGTTGTTATTTGTTCGGTGCCGCTTAATATGAAGATTTGTCCAATTCTATAGTTCGGCTTAGGAAGTCAAGTAGCAATATTTCCGACTGATCTTTTTTTAGCTGATTTGTTTCAGTTGTACTTCAAATTCTTAACAGCATCAAACAAGGCGATTATATTTTCAATCGGGGTATCAGGCTGAATATTATGTGCCGGTGCAATAATATAACCCCCATCATGTCCTAATATTTCTGCCCTGCGTTGTACTTCGGCCTTAATACTATCAGGTGTGCCATTTGGCAATAAATCCTGAACACAAATACCTCCAAAAAACATTAACTCCTTTCCGAAATTCTCTTTTAAAAATTCAGGATTCATTCCTTTCGCCATAGGCTGAATCGGATTTAAAATATCCAGTCCTATTTCTATAAAATCGGGAATAAGATCAACTACGGCACCACAGGTATGCCATGCAATTTTAATTTCAGGGTTTATACTCCTAAACGCATCAAACATCTTTTTCATTCTGGGCTTGAAATATTTACGCCAGGTATCCATGTCCATCATACATGACTGCTGACTTCCAAAATCATCGCCGCACCAAATAACATCAACACCACAACGGATCAATTCTTTTCCTGTTTCTGTATTTATATAGGCGACTTTATCTAGCAAGGCATCAACATAGGGTGCTTCTATCAATAAGTCGACAAGAAATTTTTCCAGCCCTACTAAATACCATGAAGTTTCAAAGATTGAGCATTCAAGATCGGCGATGACACCATAATTCTTACCATATTTCTGAATTGCAGCCTTCGCCATTTCAAAGCGACCTTTAGCAAATGGATCGGGAAATGGATATGCCTCAATGTCGGCTACCGTTTCTGCATGAGCCAAAGGAAAAGAATAAAATTCGTTGTAGAGTCCGGCATCTTTGAAAACCATTCCCCATTCGTTAATAATCAACCCATCTGGAGTTGTAACAGTTGGACTATCATCAGGTGCTGTTGCAGCAACCCCGATTGCATCAACCCCCATACTCGTTAAAAGATCCATGTGCGATATGCGCGTCGACAACAAGGAGTCTATCGGGGTCTCATAAGGCAAGTTAAAATGTGACGAAAGCATTTGAGCAACCTGTGGCGTTAAGGATGCATAAAATGGTGTTCGGTCTGGTTTTCTTCCATTTATTGTATCTAAAAATCTTTCTCTTGATCCCATGTCTCTTAGTTTATAATTTGCGCTGACCCCCCCCTGGCTTTACATTTTGCATTCATCACAATGCATAGCGTCTTATTCATCGCTGTCTCACAAATATAAGGAGAAAGAATAATGTTTTGCAAACTAATGCGAGTTAAATAGTGGATATTATTTTATCCATACAGTATATTTATTTTTCGGCCCACTCTGTTTTCAACAAAGAAAACATCGTCATGTCGTAATGCTTTTCATTCCAAAACATCCATTGTCTCAAAACACCTTCGTTCCGAAAGTTAAGTTTATCAAGCACGCGTTCTGAAATTACATTTCCCTGCATAACTTCTGCCTCAATTCGATTTATTTCCAGCTGCTTAAATCCAAAATCTATAACTGCCCTTAAGGCTTCTGTTATATAGCCACAATTCCAATATTCGGCTTGTAAGTCGTAACCAATATTTGCTCTATGCCGTTTGGCGAAATTATTAAATCCAATTGTTCCGATTATATTCGGTTTTCCTTTCAATGCAATTCCCCATCGAATGCCTAATTGATCTATAAAGCGGGTTTGATACCAATCGATAACTTTCTGCCCTTCTTGCTCGCTTTTTAATGGAAGTAGATTATAAAATCTTGTTACCTTTTCATCACTATATAATTTATAGAGGTCTCCCAAATGGTGTTGTTTAATTTCAATAAGGTCAAGTCGATCTGTGTGTAATAAAGGAAATTTATTCATGATTATTTCTATTTTCTTGTCTTTAGCGGCAGCGTACATCGCAAATATCAGGATCGAATATGAAATAACAGATTTGGCAAGCCTTATGAAGGAAGGGGCAATAAGTCTGGCAAAAGAATATCCCCTTGCTACCAAAAACATTGATGACTGTAATCTCACTAATAAAATTTAAACCTTTTTTCTTTTTTCCTTCATATTCACGTTTTTAATAATCATCTCTTCATATCCCTTATTGATGAACCGATAAGGGTTTTCCTTTCTCTCCCATGAAAAATGCAATTAATACCACATCTTCTTTCCCTTTGTTAATGCCATTGTGAAAAGTTTCTATTACTTCTGAGAAAGAGGAGTTTTCAGAAAACTGCAACGTTTTATGATTTTCTAACTCTACTGTTAGATTTCCTTTTAAAACATAAGCAAATACAGGAAATGTATGTTTGTGCCAACCTGTCGACTGTCCGGGTTGAAGTGTGATTTTCGATATTGTGACTTCAGAATTTTGAAAGTTAGGATAAATGAGTTTCTGACCTATCGAAGTTGTATCTGTTTTTAAAATCGGTTCAATGATAATACCTTTATTATATTGAGCCTTTACAGCAAAACATATACATATTGCAATAATTATTAACGTTAGTCTTCTCATTTTTTCCAGGTTTAGAGCTCCTTAAAAGGAAGGATAGTTGGGAATTACAAATGTACAATATTCCAAAAATTAGCGATAGTGTTTATTTCTGCTCAGCTAATTCTTTCACTTTTTGATTCATCAGATTAAAACCGTTCATTGTGTTTTCATCCAGCATTTTCTTAAATAAAGGAACAAGTATCCCTTTAAATTTTTCACTCTGGTTAAAAGTTGTTGTACTATCGCCATTGTCAATTAGTTCAAATTTATGCTCCCCATCAAAAAGTCCCGGAAACAATAAATGTCCAAGCCAACGAAGTTCTCTATTTGGTTTGAAAGCAAGAACTCTTGGGCTGAATGTCATACCTTTGGCTCCAGGAGGCTCTAGTCGTACAACAATTCTATTTCCAACTAAAACTTTTCCCTTAAGTGATGTCATAAAAGGATTCCAATTGGGGTAATTGTCAAAGTTTGTAAAAACTTTCCAAACTTCTGCAGGTGTTGCCTTTATCAAAATTTCTGTTTTTATTTCTTTTGCCATTGCTTCTGCGTTTAAGAAAATGATTAAAATAAAATATTTTACTTTGCTTTAATTAATGAGGCAAAGGTCAATATAACCAAATCCTTTACGCTTGATATAAATCAAGAAATTTGTTTTTTTCTAATTCTGCTAAAAGTTTCTGGTGTCATTCCAAGCATTGAAGCAATATATTGTAATGGAACCTGATTGAAAAGTTCTCTGTTCTTCTCAAAAAAGAAATTATACCTTTCTTCTGCTGTCATCGAAAGGTGACTAAATATTCTATCTTCTAATATCGTAAAGCACTTAATGATAAATAATTTTTCAAGCTCGTGCCATTTTGGAACCAGATTTCCAATTCTTCTATAGTCGTCTCTGCTTATTGTATATAGTTTAGCATCTGTTAATGCGTGAATCGTCCAACGTGCAGGAGTTCCAAAGACGAAACTTGAAAGATCAGTTACAAAATATCCTTTAGTCGAAATCCATTGTGTTACTTCTTTGTCATCAGTCATAACAAAAATCCGTAAAAGACCAGATTGTATAAAACTCAATTTGTCACAGAACATGTTTGCTTTTAGAAAATAGTCGCCTTTTTCTATCGTGGTCAATCTGAAAAACGAGACTATCGTTTTCAACTCGTCTGATTGAACTACTCCAAAGTAAGATTTTATGTATTGTTCAAGTTCTACCATTGTAGGGTATTTATAATCAACATTATCATACACGCTTATTTTAATGGAAATACGTTAGTTCAAGATCACAGGATACCAAATATAACTATTTTTAGCGTTATAAATGTTATTTTTAGAGATTTTCAAACAATTATATTAATATATACCCGTTGGATAAATTAATTTGGAATTTGATCAAAACTAATTGATATCGTTCGTCTTTGATGGCTTAAAAGAAGACATTGACAGCATTTTCTAATCGTATTATTGATGCTGTTTTATACTTCAGCTCTAATTCTACAATCTCTTCTATTTTCAATGTTATATATCTCATAGAGAAATATATATGCAATAATTATTTCACTTAAACAAAATAATGCGACATTATATTATTCTTATTACTTAGGATCAGATTCATAAGTTGCAGACCTTTGGGCTTCATCGTGATAAATCCTGAATATATTTTAGTCTGAGAATAAAATGTTGTTCCGAGTAATTTCCATTTCAATGTTCCAATTACAATATACTTAAATTTTCCATTTATCGCTGCTGGATCAACAGAAATACTGAGTGGTTTCCATTCTTGACCGCACACAAGCCCTGTCATTATAGAATTCGCTTCAATTGCAATATTCTTGTTTGAAGTTTTTTCTTTACCAAACAAAACACCTAAATTAATGGTTGACAGTAAAGTTTTATCAATCGAAATATCCGTGTAATTTGATGAAGAAGGACTGATTTCTTTTCCCGAAGATAATTTCCATTTTTCCACCTGGTTCCGCCGATTTATAATACTCCTATCATTGTTCTCAGAACTGCTAACAAATGAAAGAAGTCCAAACACAAAAATTATTGAGGCAAAAAGGCTAAGTTTCTCCCTGATAATTTTTGTTGCTTTAAAACATATTGCAATAAAAAAAAGAAATAATCCAACGTTTAAGATAGCCCAAAGTAAGTATAACATTGCAGCGAATTTAAGTGTTGAGAAACTATGTGAATACAATGTTACGTATCGGCTTTATGACGAAATTTAAAAATGCCAATTCCGAACAGTTGCGGATTTAAAATTATAAAAAAAATAACACATTCAGTTGCTAAATTTAAAATCTCAGGGTTGAAATAAACAATGATTTTAACAAACTTTTGAAATTATATGATATTTTTAAAAAGCTACATTAATTTAATCAGCCCATGCATCTTTAGAAATTCTATTCCTCCATCAAAGATCATCTGGATTCCAATGGTGGCAATGATTAAACCAATGATTCGGACAAGTGCTGACATTACATTCAATTTAATCAATAGCCTGCCGATATTTTTGGCGTAAAGCATGATTATCAGATTAACACCCAGAGCTCCAAAGATAGCGAGTATAGTAACCAGCGATCCATATTGTGCTGGGAAAGTAACAGTGGCCGTTATTGTACCGGGACCCGCGATCATCGGTATGGCAATAGGGACTGACGAAATATCTTTTACACTAACATCTTTTCCGATATTGATCAATACACCTTTATGTAATGCAATCCAACCACTGTAAACAAGAACAAATCCACACATTACTCTAAATGAGTACAATTGAATCCGGAAGATATATCCAAAAATAATATTCCCAAAAACCAGAAAAATGACCAGAATAATAAAAGCCGTTATAGATGATTTTATTGAGAGATATCGCAACTCACTGTCGTTCATCTGCTCTTGCAATGAATTAATAACAAAAATCTTCTGGATCGGGTTTATTAACGCTAGCAAGGTAACAAACGAGCTCAGAAAGAATGCTGTTTTAAAAGTAAATAGCGTATCAAGAATTAACATAATAGTTATTTAAAAAAATGGAATAATAATCTCTATTTAAAAATTAAATCATTTTATTTGTAACGATTTCTATTCATAATTAGTATTAGTAGCTTGACACAAAAACGTTATCAGCGTTTAATTTATCTCCAATGTTTGTCCATATAAAAGATCGATTCAATAAGGCAGCGCTCCAATTACCTGTTTCAAAAATAAAAAGTGCCCTGAATAAAAACATTAGGCATAGGAAATATTTTTGTACTTTTGGAACATATTATGTTTTTGGTCAATTTTTCCAAGACCAATTAAAATGAAGATAAAACAATCGAAATTAAACATTGCAAGTGAATGCTTTGCAAAATATGGTTACGATAAAACGTCACTTGAAATTTTATCAACTAAGATGAATATTGCATTAAGCACATTTTGTTATCAATTCAAAAACAAAGATGTAGTATTCAGGGCTGTGCTTGATGATGAAATTGAACAATTTAAAAATCTTATTCAAAGAGTAATTGAAAAGAATACGAATCCGTTTAACAGTATTTGTGCTTACATTGTAGCACGAACGATCGGGTTACAAAAATCAAAAAACTTAGTATTAGTAATAACCAATAAATCTCTTTCAAGAAAATTTTTAAACCACCAAATAGTTCAAGAATTTACGGAAAGAGAAACTGAATACCTGGAAGATATATTACAATCGGGAGTTGAAAACGGGCTTTTTCAAATTGAAGACATCACAATCGGGGCTCTTGCAATTTCGTCGACACTTCAGAGTATGGAAAAAGAATTGAACCAATTTTCAAATATTGAAAAAAGTATTGAAAAACTCTATGGAATTTTAAATATCATATTATTCGGGATTGTTAAAGTTAAAAAGGACAATACTTTAGAATAAAATTGAAAGAAAAAATAAATGCTCGTATAACGAGCTGAATTTCATCATTGAATTGTGTTATCGGTTATTTTTTTTAATTTTGACAATACTATTAAAAGCAGAAAAAATGAAGTTTAAAACTCGCCTTGCATCGCTGGCAATTATCACATTAACATTTTCAATTTTGTGCGTAAACGCACAGCAGCCTGCCATAACCAATAAGCGATTAAACTTTGATCAGGCCCTTGAACTTACACGTAATAACAGCCATATTATTAAGCAGGTTAATTTTTCTCAAAAAGAAAAAGAGCAGGAAGTTAAGGCTGCTAAGAATCTTTATTTGCCAAAGGTTGGTATTACGGCTAGTTATATGGCAATGTCTGATAATTTACATCTCGATCTGAATCCAATAAAGAATTCAATCACTCCCTTATATCAGGCATTAGGAAACTTTGGGAACTTTTCAGGTGTACCAAACCCTGACCCAAACACAAAACAGGTTTTACCCATTTTACCTGATAATTTATCCACTAAGGCTGTTCGAAGTCAACTATTAGGCGGCTTACAAACTATTGAAGCGACTAATTGGGATCAAATGATCCAAAAGAAAAATTTCGGGAGTGTGTTAGCTGATTTTCAATGGCCTATTTATGCTGGTGGAAGAATCAGATTAGCTAACAAAGTTGCTGAGATTAATAAACATGAAGCAGATGAGGTAACTCGTCAGAAAGAAGGTGAATTAATGAGCGAGCTGGCCGAACGATATTTTGGGCTATGTTTAGCACAACAAGCGGTACTAGTTAGAACTGATGTTTTCAATGGGGTTGAAAACCATCTTAATGATGCTGTAAAGATGGAGAAAGCAGGTCTTATCGCCCGCGCAGAAATGCTCCATGCAAAAGTTTCTGAGGCTCAAGCACAAAGAGAATTAAGTAAGGCTAAAAGAACAGCTGATGTTTTAAACACAGCACTACAAAATACATTAGCATTACCGGATGAGACAATGCTAGAACCTGAAACTGATCTCTTTTACCTAGATAGTATTGAATCAGTCAATCATTTTAAAATACTTGCACGACAAAATAACCCGTTATTGATGCAGGTCAATTCAAAAAAACAACTTGCTGATCAAGGTTATAAAGCTGAAAGGGCTGAATATTTTCCAGTTATTGCATTCCAGGGGATGTATGATCTGGCAAATAAAGATCTATCAACATACCTTCCGGATTGGACTGTTGGTGTAGGCTTAAGATGGACGCTTTTTGATGGATCAACCCGCTACAGAAAAACAAAAGCCGCAGCCTTAAAAAAGGAAGAGGTCAACGAAATTGGTAATAAGGCACAATCGGATGTCGAGACAATGATTGAAAAGTTATATCACGAGTTGAACATGTATAAAGAACAACTTACTGAACTTGAGTCAGCCAATGTCTTTGCAGAAGAGTATTTAAGGGTAAGAGAAAAAGCATTTCATGAAGAAATGTCAAATTCTACAGAAGTAGTCGATGCCCGTTTGGCACTTGCTCAGGTGAAGATTGAACGTTTACAAGCCATGTATGGATTTGATGTCACTTTAGCCCGAATTCTACAATATGCAGGTATCCCTAATGAATTCCCTGCCTATCAAAAAAGGGTTGGTGTAAAAACTGAGAAATATAAACTAACGAAGTAAGAAATTATAAAAAGAAATACATTATAACCATGAATAAGAAAGGAAACCTTTTTGCGGCCATTGGAATTGCAGGATTGATTATTTTTTTGATTTACTCTACATGGATAATCGGTCATAAAGCCCCTTTAGAAGTTCAGGGCGAAGTTGAGGCAACTCAAATTAAAGTGGCTTCAAAGTTAGTAGGTAGAATTGACAGCCTGCCCATCCACAAAGGAGATGTGGTAAAAAAAGGACAACTTCTGTTTACCTTCAAAAGTCCGGAAATAGAAGCGAAACTAGCACAGGCTCATGCTGCATTATTAGGCGCTAAAGCTCAAAATAGAAAAGCAATAAACGGTGCTCAGTCAGAAGACATTGAAGCCGCATACAATACCTATTTAAAAGCACAGGCTGCAAACGAACTTGCCAAAGTAACATTTGACCGTGTTAATAATCTTTACAAAGAGGGAGTACTTCCGGCACAAAAGAAAGATGAAGCCGAAACGAATTATAAAGCTGCTTTAGAAACAGCCAATGCTGCAAAGGCAATCTGGAATAAAGCAAAAAATGGCACCCGGATTGAAGATAAAGATGCAGCCAGATCACTTGTTACCCGCGCAGAAGGTGTAATAAATGAAGTTGAGAGCTACCTTAATGAAACCAGCATCTACTCGCCCATTAATGGAGAGGTAGCTGATATTATTGCTGAATCAGGTGAACTGGTTTCAGCAGGTTATCCTGTTGTTACACTTGTAAATCTTAAAGATAGTTGGGTTACTTTTAATTTACGTGAAGATTTACTTGCATCGATCCAACTGGGAAGTGTATTTATGGCAAAGTTTCCAGCACTTAAAAACAAAGAGATTATGTTAAAAGTTACCTACATCCATCCTCTAGGCAGCTTTGCAACATGGAATGCAACAAAAACAACGGGAGATTTCGACATGAAGACTTTTGAAGTTCATGCCGTTCCGGTTGAAAAAGTAGATGGACTTAGACCGGGAATGAGTGCTCTTGTTAATTGGGAAAAGTTAAAGCTGATCAATAAATAAATCGCAAACTAAAATCTTTAGTAAAACAGAAATAAGACCATGGAATATAAAAGAAAATATCCATTTTTATGGGTAATGCAACGGGAATGGAAAAGTATATGGGGAAAATGGCCCTATCTATTCATGACCATTGTAGGACCTTTAGCTGGATTTTTCCTGGTCATGTGGCTTTTCTCAGCCAATGTCCCACGTAATTTGCCTGTCGCAGTAATTGATCTTGACCATTCAAGTCTTTCCCGACAAGTTTGTAGAATGGTTGATGCTACGCCTATTGCAAAAATCAATACTGATTTCGTAAGTATAGAAGAAGCTAAAGAATCGCTTGATAAAGGAGAAGTTGACGCAATTGTATACATACCAAAGGATTTAGCAAAACATATTATTAAAGGAGAAAGCTCTGAAGTTACCGTATATGTCAATAATGTTAATGTTGTTAAAAGTGGGCTACTTGGGAGTGGAATTCAAAAAGCGCTGGCAACACTTTCAGCAGGGATAAAGATTCAATCGCTAATGTTGAAAGGAGCCACTCAACGACAAGCAATTGCACAGGCTATACCAGTTTCTTTGCGACCCATTATTCTTTTCAATCCCTATACGAGTTATTCATACTATCTTACTTTTGGTTTCTTGCCGGTCATGTTAATTGTTTTTACACTAATGGGAAGCATCTATGCGATAGGAACGGAGCTTCAGTATAAAACTTGTGATGTATGGCTTCATCTCGCCAACGACAATATATTAACGGCGCTTGCAGGCAAATTACTCCCTTATACCATTCTGTATTCTGTAATGGCTATGTTTATGAATATGATCTTATTTAACAGATTGGGATTGCCTTTAAAAGGAGATTTGACAATTATTCTCACAAGCGAATTTCTGATGATTGTGAGCTACCAGGCTTTGGCGATATTTATGGTGGGACTCTCTTCAAATCTTCGATTAAGTCTTTCATTAGGGGCAGCTTATACCATGATGGCCTTAACTTTTTCGGGATTAACATTCCCCTTATTTGGAATGCCTGCAGTAGCTCAAGCATTTGCACATATTTTTCCTTTTACCTATTGGCTTAAGATTTTCATAAGTCAATCGTTAAGAGGAGAACCGGCAATAAATGCTGTATTACCATTATATGCTTTTTTTGCATTTATTATTTTGGGCCTTTTATTTGTTCCAAGATTAAAATATGTGCTCCAACATGAAAAATTTTGGGGCAAAATTTAAAATCTATGTATCTAATTAACAATATAAATAAGGGTTTAAGGAAAACCGCTGAATATTATAGCGAAGAGATGAGGCTCATCATGGCTGATGCCGGTGCTGTTTTGCTCTTCATCGTTGCTATGGTTATCTACCCTGTTGTTTACTCTATAGGCTATTCAGGAGAAGTTATAAAAGATCTCCCAGTAGCTGTAGTTGACCTAAATCATTCAAGCCTAAGTCGTCAATATAGCAGGATGTTGGATGCTACAGAGCAGATCCATGTAGTATGTAAGCCGGGAAGCCTGAAAGAGGCTGAGAGTCTTTTCTATGAAGGAAATATAAAGGGCATCGTTTTAATTCCTGATGATTTTGAAAAGAACATTCTTCAGGGAATACAGTCAAATGTCACTGTTTATTGTGACGCCAGTTATTTTTTAATTTACAAGCAGGTTTATGCCGGAGCAGCATATTCAACCGGGACACTGAGTGCGGGAGTTGAGATAAAAAAACTCTTAGCACAAGGAAGAGATCTAAATCAGGCTTTAGATCAAAGAGATCCGTTAAAAACAAATATTATCAGTTTATATAATCCATCGGCTGGATATGGAAGTTTTATTATGCCAGGGGTACTATTAATTATTCTTCAACAAACCTTGCTGATTGGAATTGGGCTACTTGGTGCTACAACTCGTGAAAAAATAAAGAATAGAAACCTTATTGTTCAACCCTTAACCAGGGGAGGTTCTATAACTGCAGTTCTCGGCAAAAGTTTAGCTTATTTGGTTATCTACATGTTTAATGTGATTTTCATTATGGTGGTTATTCCAAAATGGTTTTCATTTCCTGACAAGAGTGGATTTTTAACTACCTTATTTCTTACTATTCCATATATTCTATCTATTTCATTTCTTGGAATCACGATCAGCGTATTATTTAAAAAAAGGGCACATGCTTTGCTATTTATGGTTTTTCTTTCAAATATCATTCTTTTCTTTAGTGGGCTTTCATGGCCATCAGCAGCTCTGCCCCCACTACTATACAAGATTGCGCATATTTTTCCCAGTACCTTAATGATTCCTGCTTATCTGCGAGTTAGAATAATGGGGGCCCCTTTGAGCTCTGTTGCTTACGAATACACCTTTATCTTGATTCAGATGGTAGTCTATTTTGTTTTAGCATGCCTGGCTTACAAGTTCTCATCTAAGAAACTGGCCAGAGAATAAACAAAGATCAACCATAAACGTTTCTTATGAATTATATGATAAATCGACAAAACAATTGCTGATGCAACAGATTTTCATATACTTTTGTATGATTATTGAGAGGTGACATCTGAAGTCCTATTCAACTTATTTAAAACAAACTTAATTAACTGTAGTTCAATGCAGTGTTAGAATAATTGTCATATGGGGAATCTTACATTTCAACTCAAGAGCTATCTTGCTTATAAACTTAAGGGAAAGGATTTGCACCATTTGCATTCGCCTTTTGCATTTAACTTAACAAAAAATGTGATTTATAACAAATCACAATATCTAGCATATATACAAATTAATAAAATACGAAAAAAGCTTCAGAATAACTTATCGATAATTGAAGTTCATGATTTTGGAGCAGGTGCGGGTGATCATAAATATACAGAAAAGCTAAAAACTATTTCATCCGTTTTTAAAAACAATAGCATACGTCCAAAATATGGAGAACTTTTATATCGGCTTGTCGACCATTTTCAACCACACTATATATTAGAACTAGGCACTTCATTTGGAATAAGTACAGCCTATCAAGCACTCGCTGCTCCAAAAGCTGCTTTCACCACGGCTGAAGGATGTTCTGGAATTGCCCAAAAGGCAAATGAAAATTTTCAGTTATTAAAATTGAATAATATTAAAATTGAAATTGGAAATTTTGACACTTTATTAGAACCTATTCTGGAAAAACTTCCTCAAATCGATTTTGCATTTATCGATGGGAATCATCGTAAGGATCCAACTATTCGATATTTTATGCATTGCCTAAAAAAATCACATAATGACACTGTGCTTATATTCGACGATATTCACTGGTCGCCAGATATGAATGAAGCATGGAACTTCATTTCTCAACATGAATCAGTAACTCTTTCGCTTGACCTGTTTCAATTTGGAATTGTTTTCTTCAAAAAAGAGCTCAGCAAGGAAAATTTCATCATCAAATATTAGAAAGTTCAAATTATTTTATTTTTTTCTGAGGATGGAATAAAAATGACTATTTTTGATACAGAAAGCCTGAACCATAAAGTTTGGGAAATCTTCACTACATTTACTCATTCTATCGTAAGCACTAATTATTAAGTCTATGAAAAAAGAGGTCATTACATTAAAAGATATTGTTAGAAATTACCGAGTTGGTACAGAAACAGTACGAGCCTTACGAAAAGTTTCATTGAATATCTACCAGGGAGAATTTGTAGCACTAATGGGACCATCGGGTTCAGGAAAATCAACATTAATGAACATCTTGGGGTGCCTAGACACACCTACCAGCGGAGAATATTGGCTTAATAGCCATGATGTAAGTAAATTAGATGATAATTCTTTAGCGGAAATAAGAAACCGTGAAATAGGTTTTGTTTTTCAAACATTTAATCTTCTTCCCCGTTCTTCAGCACTTGAAAACGTAATGCTTCCCCAAATTTATGCAGGAATACCTAAACAGGCTCGTATTGAACGAGCTAAAGAGGTGCTTTTAGATGTAAAATTAGAAGATAGAATGGATCATAAACCAAATGAGCTTTCAGGAGGACAGCGTCAACGTGTAGCTGTTGCACGTGCACTTGTAAATAAGCCTTCCATTATACTTGCTGATGAGCCTACAGGAAACCTTGATTCAAAAACTTCGCATGAAATAATGGGATTAATTGAGCATATCCACAAATCTGGAAATACAATTATCTTAGTAACTCATGAAGAAGATATTGCTAAACATGCTCACAGAATTGTTCGTTTAAAAGACGGTGAAATATCGTCGGATGAAATGAATGATGATATAAGGACTGTTTCATTTTACGGAAACGAAAATTAACTAACGATTGAACACTGTTCTATCATTTTGGTTAGCCTTTCCTGTAAACTGCTGAACATGGAAAAAGAATGGAAAATATATACTCGTACTGGCGATTTGGGACACACCTCATTAATCGGTGGTAGACGAGTACCTAAATATCATGATAAAATTGAAGCTTATGGCACTGTTGATGAGCTATGTGCCTTCATTGGTGTAATTAGAGATCATGATATTGATGCTCAAACACGATCTTTCTTAATTAAAATACAGGAGAACCTATTTGTACTTGAAGCATTACTTGCTGCTGATCCAAATGTTGAAAAACAAAAGCTTCCCAGCCTATTTGAAAGCGATATAACAGCATTAGAAGTAGCTATTGATGAGATGAATACAAATCTAAACACACTCACTACCTTTATTTTGCCTGGTGGTAACGTTGTTGTATCTTATTGCCATGTGGCCCGAACTATTTGCAGGAGAGCTGAACGAGCAGTTCTAAAGCTTTTTCCAGATAACCCGGTAGATCCTATTTGCCAAAAGTATCTTAACAGGTTATCTGATTATCTCTTTGTATTAGCACGGAAACTAAGTAAAGATTTAAATGCAGAAGAAAAGCCCTGGATACCAATAATTTAATTTTTATTTAATTTTTTTATAAAGAAATAAAAAAGAGCTTGTTTTCTTAATAGAAAAAATTACTTTTGCAAAATGAAACAACCCCCAAAATCTTCATATATATGTATTGGACGTTAGAATTAGCATCAAAACTCGAAGACGCTCCATGGCCTGCTACCAAAGAGGAGTTGCTCGACTATGCCATTCGCTCTGGAGCCCCTATGGAAGTTATCGAGAACTTGCAGGAAATAGAGGACGAGGGTGAGATCTACGAAAGTATTGATGATCTTTGGCCTGAATATCCAACGAAGGAAGACTTTTTTTTCCACGAAGACGAATATTAAGTCTACAAAAGGCATCCTAAAAATGGATGCCTTTTGTTTTTCAATAAAACAACTGTTACTTTTTAAAGAAAAATCAAGTAACTTTGCTTCAGGAACTTTTTCCCTATCAAAAATCGAAAACAGTAATTCAGTCTGATAAAACTGACAATTTGTCGTTGGCACTAGTTTTGTTTTACAAAAGGCCTGTGCTAATAAAAAAATAAAAAACACCATGGTAAACTTTCTCTCAAAACTTTTCGGAACTAAAGCTGAAAAAGACTTAAAAGAACTAAACCCTATTCTGAATACTGCCCTCAAGGTATATCCTGAAATTGCAAAATTATCTAACGATGAATTAAGAGCTAAAACCATTGAGTTTAAAGCTGCAATAAAGGCAAGAATTAAGACCGAGGAGGATGAAATAGCCTCTATAAGGGAACGTATTGATTCAGACTACGAAATGGATGTTGAAGAGAAAGAAACCCTCTATCAAACCATAGAAAAGCTTGAAAAAGACTGTTATAGTAAAACACAAGTAATTCTCAATGAGATATTACCCGAAGCGTTTTCTGTAATGACAGAAACCGCCAAGCGTTTTAAGGAAAATGAAGTCATTGAAGTTACGGCTACTGATTTTGATCGCGACCTTGCTACGAAAAGGGCGAACATCCAGATTGAAGGTGATAAAGCCTTTTATCAAAATAAATGGATGGCTGGGGGAAACCTCATCACCTGGGATATGGCGCATTATGATGTACAGCTGATCGGTGGTATTGTTTTACACCAGGGGAAAATATCTGAAATGGCTACCGGTGAAGGAAAAACATTGGTTGCAACGTTGCCCATTTATCTTAATGCACTTCCGGGCAAAGGGGTTCACCTTGTTACCGTTAATGACTATCTGGCAAAACGTGACTCGGAATGGATGGGGATGCTTTATGAATTCCATGGTCTTAAAGTAGATTGTATTGATCGACATGCTCCCAATTCTATCGAGAGAAGAAATGCTTATTTAGCTGACATCACCTACGGTACAAATAATGAATTTGGATTCGACTATCTTCGTGACAATATGACTCACGATCCGGATGAGATGGTTCAGCGCGAACACAACTTTGCAATTGTGGATGAGGTTGACTCTGTTTTAATCGATGATGCCCGTACTCCACTTATTATCTCTGGTCCTACCCCTCGTGGAGATCACCAGGAATTTGACGAATTAAAGCCACAGGTAACAAAGCTTTATAATGCTCAGCGTACTTATGTAACAAGTCTTTTGGCCGATGCGAAAAGGTTGCTGAACGAAGATAAAAGCAATGAAGATAAGAAAAAAGGTGCTGATTATTTACTAAGGGCCTACAGAGGACTTCCAAAACACAAGCCACTCATCAAGTTCTTAAGCGAACCAGGTATCAAATCCTTACTACAAAGTACTGAGAATTATTATATGCAGGAGCAAAATCGGAACATGCATATCATTGATGAGCCTCTCTTCTTTGTTATTGATGAAAAAAACAATCAGATAGAGCTAACTGATAAAGGTATTGATCTTTTAAGTCAATCATATAGTGATAACAATTTCTTCCTTTTACCTGATGTAGGGCTAGAAATAGCAGAGATAGAACATCTGGGATTATCCGATGCAGAGAAAGTTGAAAAGAAGAGTGAATTGTTAAGTGATTATTCCATAAAATCTGAACGTGTTCATACCGTAAACCAATTATTACGTGCCTACGCATTATTTGAAATCGATGTTCAATATGTAGTCATGGATAATAAGGTTAAAATTGTTGATGAGGGTACTGGTCGTATTCTTGAAGGCCGTCGTTATTCGGATGGACTACATCAGGCTATTGAAGCCAAGGAAAACGTCCAGATTGAAGCAGCAACCCAAACGTATGCAACGATCACGCTCCAGAATTACTTCAGAATGTATAAGAAGCTGGCAGGTATGACAGGTACTGCTATTACGGAAGCTGGTGAGTTTTGGGATATTTATAAACTGGATGTGGTTGAGATTCCAACGAACAAACCAATTGTAAGAAACGACCGTGAAGATTTAATTTATAAATCGAAAAGAGCTAAATTTAATGCAGTTATTGACGAGGTTGAAGTACTTGTTAAAGCAGGGCGACCTGTTTTGGTTGGTACCACCTCTGTTGAAACATCTGAGCTGTTAAGCCGAATGTTGAGTTTGCGTAGTATTAAGCACAATGTATTAAATGCAAAGTTCCATCAACGTGAAGCTGAAATTGTTCAGGAAGCTGGTAAAACAGGGACGGTTACTATCGCTACTAACATGGCTGGTCGTGGTACCGATATCAAGTTAGGACCTGGTGTAAAAGAAGCCGGTGGACTCGCTATTATAGGTACAGAACGCCATGAATCACGTCGCGTTGACCGTCAGTTAAGAGGACGTGCCGGACGTCAAGGAGATCCTGGTTCATCTCAGTTCTTTGTTTCGCTTGAGGACGACCTGATGCGCATGTTTGGCTCAGCCCGTATTGCAAAGGTAATGGATAGCCTCGGTTTGAAAGAAGGCGAGGTAATTCAACATTCAATGATTACCAAGTCTATAGAACGTGCCCAAAAGAAAGTTGAAGAGAATAACTTTGGTATACGTAAACGTTTGCTTGAATATGACGACGTAATGAACCAACAACGTGAGGTAATCTATAAGAAACGTCGTCACGCTCTATTTGGAGAACGTCTTGCCGTTGACATTGCCAACATGATGTATGACGTTTGCGAACAGATCGTTTCTGATCATCAGGATGCGGGTGACTATGATGGATTTATTACAAGTACTTTAAAAAATCTGGCAATTGACCCCAAAGTGAGCCAACTTGAATTTGAGAAGGGAAATAAAGATGAGTTAACCAATAAGATTTATCTCGACTTATATGCAAGTTATAAGGCAAAAACAAAACTAATTGCTGAAAGAGCGACTCCTGTTATTAGAGACGTTTACGAAAATCATCCTCATTACGAAAATATCGCAATACCATTTACCGATGGACGAAAAACCATGCAGGTGGTTGCTAATTTAAAGAAAGCTTACACTGATCGTGGTCGCGAGGTTATCCTTTCATTTGAGAAAGGAATCTGTTTGGCTAGTATTGATGATGCATGGAAAGAACACCTTCGTGAATTAGATGATTTGAAACAAAGTGTACAAAATGCATCGTATGAGCAAAAAGATCCATTATTAATTTATAAATTTGAGTCGTTCAATCTATTTAAACAACTAATTCTAAAAGTCAATCGCGAAATAAGCTCGTTCCTTTTAAAAGGAAATCTGCCTATGACTGATCCTGAACAGGTTAAAGAGGCTCCTCATGCGCCTAAAAATAATGATCGCTCTAAAGTAAAAGAAGGTCGACAAGATCCGCTTTCACAAGTTGGTCCTACTTCGCAACCTGAAATTACTGCACCTATTCACGTAGAAAAAAGGGTTGGGCGAAATGACCTATGCCCTTGTGGTAGTGGAAAAAAATATAAAAATTGTCACGGTAAAGGAGAATAACTTTTATAAACGACGGGAAACAAAATATAAGAGACATGAAAAAACTAATCTATTTTATAAGCTTACTTATTTTGTTTTCCGTCATTTCTTTTGGATGTCAAAAAGATGTTCAATCTAAAGGGACTGTTTACACTCCTTACGCTGATATCATAAATCCCCCAGACACATTTCTGATCTATTATAATTCAATATCGTTTGGTAACCAAATACCAGCAAAAATTCAATTCAAAACTGATGCAGTCTGGTCTATTTCACAAATACCAAGCGCCCCTTTACAAGTGTGGTTTAATAGAACTGATAAAACTGATCTTTTTCAATTTACATCACAAACAACAGTTGGCCTTCAGGGAAGTATCCCTTATGGATTATTTGTTAAAAATATTTCAGCTCCTGATGGTGCAAATATCTATTTACAATTTATCAAACAGAATCAAAGCTACGCTACTTTTAGTATTAAGTACTAATTGTCGATTTCTAATCCATACGCGTCATTATAAACTTTCTTAACGTATGCAATATAAAAGAGTTTTACTCAAACTAAGTGGAGAAGCCCTAATGGGAAACCAACAATATGGCATTGACTCCGCTCGTCTAAATGAATATGCAACAGAGATAAAATCTATTGTTGACCAAAAAGTCCAGGTGTCTATCGTTATTGGAGGTGGGAACATCTTTAGGGGGCTAAAGGGGGCTACTCAAGGCTTCGATCGGGTTCAAGGCGATTACATGGGTATGCTGGCAACAGTGATCAACAGCATGGCGCTTCAAAGTGCTTTAAATAATGTAGGAATTGCCACAAAATTACTTTCGGGTATAGCCATCGATCCAATTGCCGAAACAATGAGTAGAGGTCGTGCAAAACAATATCTTTCTGAAGGAAAAGTCATTATTATAGCTGCCGGTACCGGAAACCCTTTCTTCACAACGGATACAGCCGGTGCATTACGTGCCATAGAAATAGAGGCAGATGTAATTTTAAAAGGTACCCGCGTAGATGGAGTTTATACTGCCGACCCGGAAAAAGATCCAAACGCAACAAAGTTTGATGAAATTACTTTTGATGAAGCTTATTCTAAAGGTTTAAATGTAATGGATTTAACTGCATTTACATTATGCAAAGAAAATGCAATGCCGTTAATCGTTTTCGACATGAATAAAGCCGGTAATTTACTCAAAGTTGTTAATGGTGAAAAAGTTGGGACGCTGGTTCGCGTTTAGCATTATTTCATTTCCATTTTTTTTGCACTTTTCTAAAATCCGATTATATTTGTAACAGAACAGCAAAGCACGAATAATATGACCGAAGAATCCAATTTTGTGATTGAAGAAACAACAGAAAGTATGGATAGCGCTATCCATCATTTTGAATTTGAACTTCATAAAATCAAGGCCGGAAAAGCCTCCCCACAAATGCTCGAAGGAGTAAAGGTGGAATATTATGGAGCACATACTCCTATTGACCAGATGTCTAATATCAGTACACCTGATGCCCGGCAAATTGTTATTCAACCATGGGATAGAAGCACACTTCATTCTATCGAAAAAGCCATCATTAATGCAAACCTTGGCTTCACCCCCAGTAATACCGGTGATGTACTCAGAATCAACCTTCCCCCACTTACAGAAGAGCGGAGAAGAGAAATGGTTAAAAAAGCCAAAGCCGAAACAGAAGCTGCCAAAGTAGCCATTCGCAATATCAGAAGAAATGCCAATGAGTCAGCCAAAAAGCTAGAGAAAGAAGGCATTGCTGAAGATGAAATTAAAGAACTAGAAAAAGAAATACAAATTCTTACTGATCAGTATATTGTTAAAGCTGATAAGATATTTGATGCTAAAGAAAAAGACATTCTGCATGTTTAATAATGCATAGCATAATACGCTTTAAGGCCTTTCTTCGTGAAGGGCCTTTCTTTTTTTTGATAAACCCTCTGTACAGTTTTTACAAATATCTATTTGTTTCCGATTGCTATACAGGGCATTTCTGAATGCTCTATATAATGAACTATTCCAAATTTCTTTTAAGCTAAGACTATCAAGACTTCCTAACCGATGATCTGCATCTTTATCAAAGCAACAAGGAACAACCATTCCATCCCAGGTAACAACACATCCACTCCACATTCTCCAGCATCGATTGGGTAAGGCTGATCGTATCTGCCAACTACCATCAGGAGACTGTTCATAACGCGAATATTTAGGATCATCAACTATCAATTCACTACCCTTTTCAAAATCGTATATCTGAGCACTCTTAATTTGTACTTCGTCAACACCTACTGCTTTACCAAAAGCTTTTATCTCATCTATCTGATGCTTGTTATGTGCAAAAGCAATAAATTGAAGTATAACATATGGTGTTGAAGCACCGGCCTCCCTTTTTGCAGAGATTAAGTTATGAAGTCCCTCTTTTACCGTTTCAACATTACCCGATATACGATATTTCCCATAAGTATCCTGATCCATTCCATCCAGAGAAACAATCAAACGACTGAGACCAGATTTTATAGTCTGGCGAGCCTTTTCTACTGTTAAATAATGTCCATTTGTGGATGTAGCAGTATAAATGCCATTCTGATTTGCATAAGCCACCATCTCAAGAAATTGCGAATGCAAATAGGGTTCTCCTTGAAAATAGAGTATCAGATAAACCAAATGATCTTTAACCTGATCAATTATATTTTTAAAAAAATCCGGATTTATTCTACCTGTTGGACGTGTAAATTTCCTTAATCCTGAAGGACATTCAGTACAACGAAGATTACAGAAGGTTGTCACCTCTATCGACATTGAAAAGGGAAGTCCTTTAATCATAGGCCTTTTCAGTATTTTAGAAATAAGATACGAAATCGAGAGTAATCCAATATTATATACTTTACGTGGTTTCACACACGACAGAAAGCGAAATCCATCTTTGACAAAGGAATAATAGTTGAGCATTAAATTATAGATTTTGCGTTAGTTTCTGGACCACCCTAAATTTAACAAAGAACTGTTTAGCAATTACCCGTATAACTGTATAAGTAGGTATCGCTAGAACCATTCCCGGAACTCCGGCGATGCTTCCAGCCATAAGTATTACAAAAAAGATTTCCAATGGATGGGCTTTGACCCTATTCGAAAAAACAAAAGGCTGTATTACAAAATTATCAACCATATTAGAAGCCGAGAATACACATACAATGGTTATGACCATGGGTACAATATCGTTGTAATTTCCCATAGAAATAACAGATGAAACACCTATTAAAGCACCTACAGTAGCACCAATTAAAGGACCAACATACGGTATAATATTCATTAACCCACCAAAACAGCCTATCAATAATGCATTAGGAACTTTAAAGATTGATAAACCGATTACCTCTAAAGACATCATTGTGAGTAACTGAATACAAATACCGGAAAAGTAACGTGACAACAAAACTTTTGATTCTTGAAGAATTTTTGAGATGCTCTCATCATGCCGTTGTGGCACAAATAATAAAATGATATTTGTAAAAAGCTGGTCTTCTTTTAGAAAAAAGAAAGAGATAAAAACAACCGAAAAAAGCCCAATGATCATATTGGAAGCAAAATTTACGATACTCCCTAATACATCAGTAACAGAAGAAAAGCTAACAATTTCTTTCGCTTTACTAATTAATATTGCATCAAGATTTTCTCTTTGGCCCAATATACCATAATTATGTAAAAGACGCTGTAACCCATCAAATCGTTGTCGAAAATCATGCCCAATAACATTTACATCAATAGCAGCTACAATATGAGCCTGTTGAAGTATCAAAGGAACAAATATAGCAGCTAGACCTATAATAGATCCAATAATAACAAGAAGTGCAATTGCAGTGCTCCATGAATGAGGAATTCTGAATTTTTTAAACCGTATTCCATCTAAGAATTGAACAATGGGCTTCCCTATTATAGAGATGACTACTGCAATGAGAGTATAGATAACCAAATTTGCAAAATACCACATTACAAAAGCCACTCCGCAAGCCACTAAACCGCCAATAATATATTTTGTTATCTTTCCCATGAAATTTATTTTCAATCAAAGTTAATAATGAAATAGAGAAAATCAACCAACAGATTAAGAAAAGAGGAACTATACAATACAAAAAAGAGAGCTATTGCAGGAAAAAATATACCCACAACAGCTCTCCCTATGTTCAATACATTTTATTATTAAAGTGCGAATGCTTTCTTGATATCTTCAACCGCATCCAACTCTTCCCATGAGAAGAATTTAACTTTTTTATAATTTACTGTACGGCCATTCTCTTGACGAGAAACTGTTTTATCATTAGAATAATATACTTCTACCTCTTTTTCTTCAGGAGTCCTACCAAAGTGACCATACGCAGCCGTAGGAGAAAAGATTGGATCTTTTAAACCATAACGCTTAACAATAGCATAAGGTCTAAGATCGAAGATTTTTCCTACAATTTGAGAGATTTCACCATCACTCATTATTTTACCTTCAGCATTTTTAACTTTGGCAGTTTTGTAAGTATTTACATACAGACCAACAGGCTGAGCAACACCAATAGCATAAGCAACCTGTACCAGAATTTCGGAAGCAACACCAGCAGCAACCAAATTCTTGGCGATATGACGAGCAGCATAAGCAGCCGAGCGATCAACTTTTGATGAGTCCTTACCCGAGAACGCACCACCACCATGAGCACCTTTTCCACCATACGTATCAACAATAATCTTACGTCCGGTTAGACCAGTATCGCCATGAGGGCCACCAATAACAAACTTACCAGTTGGATTTACAAACAAACGATAATCATCACTGAAAAGTTTCTTTATACGAACAGGTAAATCCTTCTTTATTCTTGGAATCAGGATATCTGCAATATCTTTTGCAATTTTATCTTGCATCAGTTTTTCAGCAACCTTACTAGCCTCATAAGAATCATCGGTAGGTTTGATAAAATCATCATGTTGTGTAGAAACAACAATCGTATCAATACGAATAGGTTTACCATTATCAGCATACTCAATCGTAACCTGCGACTTTGCATCTGGTCGCAAGTAAGTCATTTTTTTTCCTTCTCTACGAATAACAGCAAGCTCTTCAAGCAGCAGATGAGCTAACTCGATAGGCAGAGGCATATAGTTATCGGTTTCATTTGTTGCATAACCAAACATCATTCCCTGGTCTCCTGCACCTTGTTCTTCTTCTATTGCCCGTTCTACCCCCTGGTTTATATCGCTGGATTGTTCATGAATAGTAGTAATTACACCACATGAACTATAATCGAATTGATATTCTGCTTTAGTATAGCCAATCTTTTGGATCGTTGCACGAACTATTTTTTGAATATCAACATAACCATTGGTTTTTACTTCACCACTACAAACGGCTAAACCTGTTGTAACAAGTGTTTCGCAAGCTACTTTTGATTCAGAATCCCAACGAAGAAATTCATCAAGTAATGCATCTGAAATCTGATCGGCTACTTTGTCTGGATGTCCTTCTGATACTGACTCAGAAGTAAATAAATATCCCATCTTTAAAAAGATATTATAAGGTTAAAAATAAAATTAGAAGGGAAAATGCGATTGTACGATAGGAAAAATGAATTGTTTTAGCATTTTTTTCCGTGGTTGCAATCAATGAAATCTTTCCACAACGATGCAAAATTACACATTTTTTTGTTTCACACTTGTTAAAATTCAATCTAAATTTTTAAAAAGTTAGACTCCGAAATATTTCTTCAAGATTCTGATTTTCACGTTGCATTGACAATACCGTCCAGTTATGTTCAACAGAAAACCGAAATATTTCACCTCTAATATCAGTTTCGGTATTTGCAATAAGCTTAAAATGCAAATCATCTAAATGGATTACCTTAATAACACCAGGAATTGTAGATAGTAAAGATTCGTCAATCGGTAATTCAAATTCAAGCGTAATATAGACTTTGTCTTTTACGCGTGAGGATAAGATTGCAGTGTCTTCATCAGCTACAATTTTACCCTGGTTGATAATGATCACTCTTTTACAAAGTGCTTCAACCTCTTGCATGATATGCGTTGAAAGTATTACCGTTTTAGTCTGACCAATCTCTTGAATTAGATTGCGTATTTCAATGATCTGATTGGGGTCGAGTCCGGAGGTTGGTTCATCGAGTATCAATACCTGTGGATCGTGCATGAGTGCCTGTGCTAAACCAACACGTTGTTTATATCCTTTAGATAATTGTCCTATCTTTTTATGGGCCTCTTTTGATAAACCGGTAAGTTTAATGAGATGTTCTATTCTCTCTGAAGATGATTTTCCCATATTATATAAACCTGCAACAAATTGAAGAAACTCCTTCACATACATTTCAGGGTATAAAGGATTATTTTCAGGAAGATACCCTATTATCTTTCTTACTGCTAAAGAGGATTGGATAACATCATAGCCATATACATTTATAGAACCCTCACTCGGAGGGAGAAAACAAGCTATTATTTTCATAAGTGTTGATTTACCAGCCCCATTCGGGCCTAATAAACCAGTAATCTGACCGGGATTTATTGAAAGAGATATTTGATCGAGTGCTTTTTGAGTACCATAAAGTTTGGTTAAGTTTTCGATTTTGATAGACATAAGGTTGATAAATTAACGTTGCATGCAAAGGTAGCAGCAAAAGCACGAAAATACTTATTAATATATTAAAGAAAAAATTGTTAAGATGCACAACTTTTGTATTTTCGCCACGTTTATGATAAAATATAAATGTCAATTATTATGAGTCGAAATTCATTTGCTCGTCTATTTTTACTTTTTACACTTTTTATAGTAGCATTCCTTTCGGGATGTAAAAAAGATAAAGTAAATCAACCTGCTACAGAACAACCTACAGTTACAAATGCTGATCTTTCTAAAGACACAATGTATTATCTTTTTAAAGACGAATATTTTTACACACAAAATATTCCAGCTTATGATATTGTAAATCCTCGAGCTTCTGCGAATCTTGACTCATTGTTTAACAAAATGAAGAGGTATCAAACAAGCCCTCTTGATCATTATAGTTATCGTGACCCAACAGGTTCCGTTGCTAGTGTAATTGGACAAGGTTTATCTCAAGGCGATTTTGGTATTGATGTTTGGTGGAATAGTTTATCCGATCTTCGAGTTGTAGATGTTATTAAAGGATCGCCAGCTGATCTATTATTCGGGATAAAAAGAGGTTGGCAAATTACTTCAATTAACGACAACACAACGGTCACTTATGATGGGAGTCAGGTAAGTGGACCATCTACTAATTTAAACCGTATTCTAAACGCTGTGTATTATAGTAATTCTTCTAAGTTTGTTTTTCAAAAACCTGATGGCACAAGTGCTACGGTTACAATTACCCGGGCGCCCTATACAATCAATCCAATCACTTTAGACTCGGTGTATACTTTTGGGTCCAGAAAAATAGGCTATATGGTATTTGGTACATTTATAGATTTAGCCAAAATACAAACCCAAATTGATGCTACATTCAGTAAATTTGAGAGTAAGAATATCACAGATCTTGTGGTTGACTTACGCTACAATGGAGGTGGTTCGGTAGAAACTTCAGAATATTTTGCAAATAAAATTGCGCCAAAGAATGTAGGAACCGGAACAACATTGATGTATAAGTACCTATATAACACAAACATGACTACAGGTAATTATAGTGCTTTTACAACAAAAACAAAAACACCATATTCTGACATGCCTACCTATGCCGATCTTTTCAACTACTTCCCAAAGAATTATAGTTCAACCTACTTTACAAAAAAAGGAAATCTTGACATTCAAAATGTAATATTCCTTGTTACGGCATCTACGGCATCGGCAAGCGAGCTATTAATTAATAACTTAACACCACATATGACTGTTTCTACTATTGGTCAGACAACTGATGGTAAACCATTTGGATTCTTCCCTATAACTGTTGGTGGCGTCGATATGTATGTAATAAGTATGAAATCAGTCAATTCACAAAATTATGGCGATTATTATAATGGAATGACACCAACAGTTTCCGTTCAGTATGAAGATTTTTCGAAAACTTATGGACAAGTTGACGAGCCTTTCCTCAATCAAGCATTAGTCAAACTAGGTGTTAAATCGTTACCAATAATACCAAAAAGTCAAAGAGCATTCATTAGTAATTTTGCCAACAGTAAATTCGACCACAAATTTAAGGGCATGATTGAAACCCGAATCAAAAAGTAACAATTTATCTTTCTTCAACCCAACCCAAACATGAATTTTAAACTCATTATTGTATGGCTGTTTATCACAGCCATACATTTTTCTAATGTCGCCGTTGCCCAGACATCTGCGAATACTAAATCGACAAGCAATTATGAAAACTGGTATAACCTCGATCCAAGTTCAGATAAAAAGTTTGGGATGAGTGTCGACAAGGCTTATAACGAATTACTAAAAGATAAAAAATCTAAACCTATCATTGTTGCAATTATTGACAGTGGAGTTGACATCATGCATGAAGATCTACAAGGCAAGATATGGACTAACACAGCTGAAATACCCGATAATGGCATTGATGACGACCACAATGGTTATGTGGATGACATACATGGATGGAATTTTATAGGCAACAAAAAAGGAGAAAATATCCTTTATGAAAACTCGGAAATCTGTCGTCTATATAAAAAGTTAAACCCAAAATATAAAGATATAACGCCTACCCAAGTTAAAGCAGAAGACACTGCTGAATTTCATTATTTTCAGAAAGTAAAAGCTCGCTTTGACGAAGAGTCTGAAAAGGCGAAGAAAGAAGCGGATAAGCTTGCTACTTTCGCTGCAAATTATCAATATGCAGACAGTATCGTCTGTTCATATCTTAAAAAAAATGAATTCACACTTGAAGAACTTAACGCTCTAAATCCTGACACTGTAAAGACGTTGAAATTCTCAAAAGATCTTTTGCTCTTTCTATACAAGCAAAAAGGATTTAATAAAAATGACTTCAAAGAATACTTGCAACAAGTATTTGCTAAACACTATTGTCACTACAATTTAACTTTCAACCCACGCGAATTGGTAGGCGATAATCCTGAAGACATTAACGACTCTATTTATGGAAATAACGATGTGATCGGCTCGCGTCCTGACCATGGAACACATGTGGCTGGAATTGTTGCCGCTGACAGGAATAATGGAATAGGAGTTAAAGGAGTAGCTGACAATGTTCAAATCATGGCTCTGAGAGTAGTTCCAGATGGAGATGAACGCGACAAAGACATTGCACTAGCTATTCGTTATGCAGTAAAAATGGGTGCCAAAGTCATTAATATGAGTTTTGGCAAAGAGTTCTCGCCACAAAAGAAGTTTGTAGATGATGCGGTTAAGTTTGCGGCAGCGAAAGATGTATTAATTGTTCATGCTGCCGGAAATGATGGCAAAGATATTGATACAGCAGAAAATTATCCTTCAAATACATTACTTGATAAAACAAAGATCACTTCAAACTGGATCACTGTAGGTGCCTCATCAGAAGAAGAGAATAAGAACTTACCAGCTTCTTTTTCTAATTATGGGAAGAAAGAGGTCGATGTATTTGCTCCGGGAGTTAGTATCTATAACCTAAAGCCTGGTAATCAATATAAAGAGAATGATGGCACGAGCATGGCCTCTCCAATGGTTACAGGTGTTGCAGCAATGCTGCGATCATATTTTCCACAATTAACTGCAGCACAAGTAAAAGAGTGTATATGTAACTCGGTCGAAAAGTATTCAAAGAAAGTATATCTTCCTGAAGAAGGATCAAAAAAGAAAACAAAAATCCGCTTTAATGAACTTTCGGTATACGGTGGTGTAGTAAATGCTTATAATGCAGTAAAACTAGCTGAAAAGATAACAAAAACCAGCACCTACTAAACCTCTTTTGATTTCACAACTGAATAAGTAATCATAACTCTACTCAAAAAATAATGTAATGAAAATCGTTGTTGGTAATGTTTGTTTTATTCAAAACAAAGAACAGAATACAGTTCTGTTATTAGAAAGAGCAAAAGAACCAATGAGTAATAAGTATACGGGTGTCGGAGGTAAAACTGATTTTACTGAAGATATAAACCTATCTTGCATTAGAGAAGTTAAAGAAGAAACGGGGTTAGATGTCTCCAACATAAAGTTAAAAGGAGTTATCAAAACACTTTTACAAGGCTATGATTCATCATGGATTCTTTTTTTATATGTAACCGACACTTTTAGTGGGAATCTAATAGATTGCGATGAAGGTAATTTGGCTTGGGTTGATAAAACGAAAATCTATGACAAAAATATTATTGGGTTTATCCGTTTGATTCTTCCTACAATTTTAGAAGAAAATACATTTATTGAGGGGACAATAACACATAATCTAAATGGTGAAGTATTAAGTGATAATTTGCATAAATACAAATATCAGTAGATAAAAGAAACAGTAAACTACAGAAGCCTAAAGCAATGATACACAATACTTGGTTATTGAATCAACAAATATTGATTCAATAACCAGATAATTGTTAAAAATAGACTTCGGCATGAATGTTTTTCACCGAAACATCATTCTCTTCCAGAATATTCCATACTTCATCAATCATGCCACTATTTCCACAGAGGTAATAATGGGCTGAAGGATCTGGCCTGTGCTTTTTCAAATAGTCGGTAACCCGTCCAAAGAACTCACTACCCTTCTCGCCAGAAGTACATTGCAAATATCTTCCTTTTATAAAATGATTCCTCTCGTAGCCCTCTTTCAGCTTTCGCACGCCATGAAGAATAGTATAATCTATGGTTGGATAGCTCAATGCCATACTATGAAAAGGAGAGATTCCACTTCCGCTTGCAATAAAAATATGTTTTGCATCTGGCTCAGATTGATCCAAACTAAAGAAACCTAATGGCCCTTGAATATATAAAGGATCACCATTCTTTAATTCAAAAAGACGTCTCGACACCGAACCCAGCTCAACAAGTTTCACCAAGACTTCAAGATAATCAGCATCTTCAGGACTATAAATAGAATACTCGCGTCGTTCAGGATTATTTTTTGTTCCCAGAATTAAATATTGCCCAGCTCTAAAGGTTATATCATTCTTTTCAAAGCGTAGCACAAAGGTTGAATTTGTAAGTAAACGTATATCGATAACTTTTGATACCTGTTCTACAGTTGTTTTCTCCATTTTAGTTTATTGATTTTTATACGTAACAATCAGCTAATTTTAAATTGCTATACAATGGTTATCTGTGTACTCAAAGCAACTTCCATCATACTTAAATATATTAAAGTTGAAATAGCAATCAATTATCTAGACAAATTATAAACTACAAACAATAAGAAATGTTTACAAAATGACATCCAATATTGGCACGACCTCATTATTATGCATGATGCATAATAATAAAATCTACCTTTGCAAAAAAATTGAACGATGAACTTCAACATTAAAGAAATTGTAAACACAACACTTATCTTATTCTCTATCATAGATATAACGGGAAATATACCGATTGTGATTTCACTTCGAAATAAAGTTGGGCATATACAATCAGAGAAAGCAACCCTTGTTGCCTTTATTATTATGTTGGGATTCCTATTTTTGGGAGGTGCATTATTAAAATTGATTGGTATTGATTTAGCTTCATTTGCTATTGCAGGTTCTATCATTATATTCATTATGGCCTTCGAAATGATATTAGGCGTTCAGATTATGAAAGATGTTGAGCCCGAAACAGCCTCCATAGTCCCTCTCGCATTTCCATTACTGGCTGGCCCCGGTGTATTCACTACGTTATTAGCCATCAGAGCTGAATATAAGGTTGAAAACATTATTGCCGGAATTGTGATAAATCTGGTTTTCGTTTATATCGTTTTGAAAAGAACAGAATATATTGAAAAGTGGCTCGGACGCAATGGACTAACTATTTTACGTAAGATATTTGGAATTATACTACTGGCAATCGCTATTAAACTATTTAAAACTAATGCAGGATTATAATTTTTTGTAATAACTAAACTGAAGAAGGAACTCGCTAAAAATATCCACGTTATTATACTAAGAAGGATGTTATTAAAATCAGGTTGCTTCATTTCAACCATTTGGAAGAAACCTTCATAAAGCTATTCGAATTCGAATATTGAGATGCAATTATTGATAATAAACCCATGACTTATATAGATTTCTCTCTTCGTTCGAAATAACACGGTGGGGAGAAATATATTTTAGTGCTTATCAAAGTTGATTACTATTTTGAAAACCAGATTATCTTTAAAAACCGGATTGCTGTAATAACCCATTCGGTAATAAGTTCCCAGGCCAATGTTATAAATCTTTAAATCAATCAGATTATTAATCTGAAGTCCTGCCTCTAAATATCCTTTACTACAATCTGTAGCAGGCAAAAAATAGCCCAATGGTTTATTTTTGAGTTCACCCCAACCATAGTTAAAAGCAAATGCCGGCTCTATCTTAAAAATAGATTGTTCGCCAAATACTCTTCCGAAACGATGGGTATAAAAAAGACAAAAAAGCTGATCATTTAAAAACTCATCAGGATGCATGGTTACAAAACTACCCGAGGCAAACAATCCCCAAGAGCCAAAAGTGCCTCGCCCATTAAAATATTCAAAGTAGGGTATCGAACCATCTACCTTATCGCCTATCAACAAAATAGAACTTAATCCCAAACGAGGAATTACAAAATCATACGAAATTTTACTTTCAAGCCGATTATAACTAAAGCCCCCCTTCATTAAATCCGCAACACCCTTGGTATACTGAAACCAAATAATTGGATAGCGAGAATTTGTTAAATTGATTTGATTATTACTATTTATAAGTTCTTCTCCAGGTGCAAATCGAATACCGGTTATAAAGCCTGAACAATTATAAGTATCGGGTAATAAAATTTTAGTTCCATTATTGATATCATAGCCCTTCTCTATCATTCGTTGTTGTGCACCAACAAAGAATGTAGAAAAGCCTATTCTGGTTTTTAATGAAAGCATCATTTTACGCTCATAATCCATCCGTTTCACATAGAAGGAACGAAACCCGGCGCTGTTTAATGGCCCATATGACTCATCAAGAAACCTGCTTCCGGCACTTTCGCGTGTATCGTAACTATATAAGAAAGTTAGTCCTGACTGATGTATCTTATCAATCCAAAATGTAGCATCCGCGCTATATTTTGCCTTGGTATCTTTAAATCCATAGCCAGTATAACCACCAATTGTAAATTGGTCTGAAAAGTCAGCGTTGGTATGACCACCTAGCCCCAGATTTAAACCCTCAAATTTATTATATCGCAAAAATCTATTTATCTCAAAAGAAAACCAACCTGTTTTAATCTGACCGCTTAGTAGCTGCAAATTAAAATTATTTACATTGCTGTTAAGTGATGATAGATCAGAAAGACTGCTATTAGTCAGTGGAATAGACCTGTTTTCTGGTTTGAATTCAATACCATTTTCAGGTGCAGATATTGGTTCTGTTAAAGCTGTAAGAAATTGACCCGTTACTGAAGGCTCACCTTTTAGATGTATATCATTTATAAATAGTCTATTAGACCCAACTAACGACTGTTTTACGATAACTCCTTCTGTTTTATTATCTCTAAAGAATAAATCACTTCTAAACTGAGTCGGAAACCATACATTCTCCCTCTTTTCAGAAAGTTGATAAAGTACAACATCGAAAAAGCCATTCTGATCTACCGGTTCTACCTTTAAACTCTTTATAGCCCAATCAGTCATGCTAATAGACATTGAACCTTTCAAGCCATTTGTAATAGAATCATTTTTAGGATAAAAAT
The DNA here is from genome assembly GCA_013390605.1 of Bacteroidota bacterium. Classification (GTDB taxonomy): domain Bacteria; phylum Bacteroidota; class Bacteroidia; order Bacteroidales; family Cfx3-03; genus Cfx3-03. Next base: position 3,550,973 of record JACAUB010000001.1, read on the forward strand.
CTATCAAAAAAGAGATATCATGCCTATCCGGAGCAAACAATGTATCCCTCAAAATAAACTTGTACTTAATTAAACCAGCCGCCGAAACAGGATTTAAAAAAGCTTTATTTCCAATAGTCACTTCGCTATTAAAAAAAGAGATTGATTGAAATTGTGAGATCAGAAAGAGAAACATTGGATCTTTAACACCGATCTCCCTAGAAGAGATTAGTGTGTCTTGGTTTCCGTGAATAGATAGGTGCCTTTTAAGACTAATTGATTCTTTCATAAAAAACGACCGCTCCTTCACCAGTTTTAGTATTCGACTATCGGAAGAATTAATTTTATTATTATCATGCCAAAGAATACTATCGCCGTAGGGAGCCATAACAACAAAGTCGTGTGAGATATAGGCATACTCTTTAAGATTCAATGGATTATGTTTATCATGCAAAAGAATGACTTGTTTCATGATAATATTTTCCACAATATTCGAAGATAGATCACTCTTATTCCTTGCTTTGTTTTTATCGGGTTGAAGAAGTATCTGAATAAACTTTTCATTATCGGCTACTTCAACAGACGCAAGTTTATATCCCGAGCAAAAAAAACGAAGCTTCTTAATACCGAGTGTATCTTTGAACGAAAACGCACCATTAACATCAGTCAAGACACCTAAATGAGAATCATTCATTGAAACCATTACAAACGGCAATGGAGCACCACTCTCTTTATCCTTTACAATACCGTTTATTGGACCCGTATTTGCAATTAAATCCAGAGGGAGTATCAGTCCACACAACAGGTTAAAAACCAGAAATAGTATTATTCTATTCATGCAAAAAATATCTGGATCAAAAATATCCTTTTTTCTAATAAAGGAGAGAGCCGAGTTTGTAATAAAAAGCACTATTTATGGACTAAAGTAATACTTAAATCTATGTATTTGGATATTACTTTTATTTGTAACTTTATATTAACATTTAACTATTCGCTTCATCCACTCTATGACAGATCATCTAAAGCAATATTTCAACAAACAATATCTTCGTTTCGCAAATTTATACAAGGAATGTCAGGAGAATTATGACATTGAGGTAGTACATGATATGCGACTCTGTATGAAAAAGATAAAAGCCTTTCTGCTCTTCATTGAAACGATAGAACCCAATTCAATTTCAGCAAAAACTTTACTTCTGAATTTTAAAAAACTCTACAAGAAAGCAGGGGCGATCAGAGATATTCAAATGCAGAAAGTAATTGCACTTCAATTTGAAAAGGAGTTGGATTCTGCATTTATAGATTACATCAACTATCTTAATAAAAAAGAAAAAAAGGCAATAAAGACTTTTGGAAATAAAAAAAGCATATACGACCCTGAGCAGGATTACAGCCATCTGAAAGAGAAAATAAACAAAGTTCTAGATAAGCAAAGTGAAGATGATTTTTTAAAAATTGGAGAAAGCTGTTTTCTAAAAAAACACGAAGAACTTAAAAAACTAATTAAAGGAAAGCTAACTACAAAACGGATGCATACTGTCAGAATAAAGCTTAAGCAATTTAGTTACATGCTTAAACTGTGGCAGAGCAAAGAATCAGATAGAAACATTTTTCCTTTTGAACGAACCGAACTTCAGGAAATAGAATCTAAACTAGGGAGTTGGCACGATCTGGTAGTTGCGCAAACCTTATTATATAATTTCTTCGACACTGCACCCAACGAAGAAGCCATCTCTTTACATTATGCATTATTAGCACTAAAGATCAGAAACAACAGAGCCTTAATGTTAAAGGAGATAAAACCTTTATTAAAACAAGTTTTTAACAGAGAAATTGTTTCACTTTAAGCTTCCGATAAGAAGAGAGAGAACAATATACCAAAGGCCTACAAACTTGTAAAAAATAAGTTAACATCAAATTTCATCAGACAGTTTAGGATTATCTCTATGACGCGAATGATCGCGAAGAGTTTTCTTTTCGAGATTGCGCTTCAGTGCTGTAGTTAAATCCACTCCGGTTTGGTTTGCCAAACAGATTAATACGAATAAGACATCGGCCATCTCATCGCCCATATCCCTGTTTAAATCGCTCTCTTTAAAGCTCTGCTCGCCATATCGTCGTGCAATAATTCTGGCAAGTTCGCCCACTTCTTCTGTCAGTAACACCATATTGGTTAATTCATTAAAATACCGAACACCAATTGTTTTAATCCAATCGTCTACCTGTTGCTGCGCCTCTTTTATCTCCATTTTGTTGATTTTTGATAACCCTTTTAGAAAAACTATAAAAATTTACAGGTTCTAAAATTA
>JACAUB010000001.1:3553360-3643677 GCA_013390605.1 Bacteroidota bacterium
TACAGGTTCTAAAATTACGACAAAAGGAGCTTTAGAATTTACAAGGAATTTAATTAATCTATAACAACGCTCATTTTTATTGCAACGACTCTGGTTAATCTTTTTCAGTAAAAGATTGAATATCGGTTTTCAAAACAGTAATTTTGCTATACTTTAATAAAAACAAATCAACTACTATTTTCTCAATAGAATTAAAAAAAGGATGTTGAATTATATTTTCTCATATGCTCTATAAAAAGTCACCTGTCCAGATTTTTAACAAAGCACGTTGGACTTATCGTTAACAGGATCGAAATAATACAGGAAATTACTTATACACATACCTGATAATTAATCTATCTATAAGTGTCTTATCCTAATATAGGTTGACAAAAGTTAGAATTAATTGTTAATCTAAATCAGGCAAGCAATGAGAACGTATAATCGTTATTCAGACAAATTTAAACGATCTCTAGTACAAAAAGTAGAGGATGGAAAGATTGGTAAAAAAGAAGCGGAGCTCAAATATGGGATCAAGGGTCATGCTTCAATTAACGGATGGATTCAGAAATATGGTTATTTAAGCCAGCGTACAATGAAAGCCAAAACAGGGAATACAGAACCAGTTAAAAGTCTGCAGGAACTTGAAGCAGAGAATCACAGACTACGCAAGGATCTGGACATGGAACAACTGCGTAATCGTGCACTGAATGTGATGATTGATATTGCTGAGAAACAGTTTAAGATTCCAATAAGAAAAAAACCTGGAGCCAAACAGTAGAAGATATAAAAGCCACAGAGTCTCATCACCCAGTAGGTGCACTCTGCTCACTGTTTGGCAAAACCCGTCAGGCATATTATAAAAAAGATAAAGAGGATTTTAAACAGCAGGTCAATAAAGATCTGATTCTCACTATTGTTAAAAGCATACGGGAGAAACAAAAACGTTTGGGAGGGCGCAAACTATGGCACATAGTTTCACAACAAATCCCTACCAATCAACAGATTGGACGTGATGCTTTTTTTGATTTGTTGCGAGATCAGGCATTACTAGTACACAAGCGAAAAACACGAGCGTATACGACTGATTCGCATCACTGGCTGCACAAATATCCAAACCTGACTAAAGAATTTATCCCATTAAGACCTAACCAGTTATGGGTAAGCGATATTACTTACATCAGAGTAGAAAAAAAGTTTCTATATCTTTTTTTAATTACCGATGCCTATTCACGTAAAATCATAGGTTGGCAACTTTCTGATACAATAGAGGCTCACAATGCCGTCTTGGCCTTAAACATGGCCATTAGCCAACTTGCTGATGATCATGGAGAGCTCATTCATCACTCTGATCGCGGAATACAATATTGCAGTTTAAAATATGTGAAGTGCCTTAAAAAGCACTATATCAATATCAGTATGACGGAAAACGGAGATCCTTATGAAAACGCTATTGCAGAAAGAGTGAATGGTATTCTCAAAACAGAATGGCTCTACGAGATGAGCTTGAAAGGCTATGTCGATACTAAAAAGGCTATCCAGTCTATTGTAGGTATCTATAATAACGAACGTCCACATTCCAGTATTGAAATGTTAACACCTTCACAAGCGCATCTGATGAGCGGGGAGTTAAATCGATGCTGGAAATCACACAGGAAAATATCGCCGGGACATATTGCAAAACAACCATGAAAATGCTTATTTTTGTATTAGTAGAACTTATCTTCAGGCTCTTCACTACCCGACTAAAGTTACATTAGTAAACTTTTATCAGGATTATAAAAAGAAAATAGTCAACTTTATTTAGGACGTGACAAAGGTCTAATCCTAATCTGATCCTAATCATATTCTAATCTAACCCTATTCATATTCTAATACTGCATTAGGTGTATATTAGATTTAAAATTGAATAATAAAGAGGCGATTTTAGAATTTTATGGTAGTCATAGAAGAGTAATCCTATGCTTTTCGAAATGTTATAGAGTGGATGTAGAAACCGTTTCAAGCCATAATCCGAAAAGAATTCCAGTCTAGACAACCCGAATCTATACAAAAGTAATTAATTTAACTAAAAATGGGTTAATGAATATCGAAATGGGCTTAATAAAAAAAGCGTATCAAATTGATACGCTTCAGTAGAATTATTTTTTCATTTTATTAGTCAACAGTAACAATAGGCCAGGGCTTTGCATTTTTAAAGGCTCCACGAGTAAAGTCGGGAACATCAACAGAAGTACTCCTGTTTGTAACAGAAAGTTCGCTCAATTCAACGATACTCGACCATGTAGCTGCATCATAAACATCCTGATCTAATGGAAGTCCATTACGTAAACAGTAGATCAAACGATAATCCATGATAAAGTCCATTCCACCATGGCCACCAACTTTTTTAGCCTTCTCTCCTATTTGACGAGCCAATGGATGTTCATATTGTTTCATCAAAGCATCATATTTATCTTTCGGTAGAAATTCATGCGATTCGGGTGCTAAAGCAATACGCATATCAGGATATTTGACTGCCATTCCCTTTGTTCCACTTACCATATGAATTCGGCTATATGGACGCGGACTTGTGGTATCATGTTGAATAAGAATAGTTTTTCCATTTATGGTCCGTATAACAGTACTATTCATATCTCCAAGTTTATATGTCTGACGGGCTTCAGCAGAATCAGCACCATAATTGTTTTTAGCATAAAGGCTTAATCCATACTGATTGGTTGACATTGAGGTTAAGTAGTCAAACCGATCACCCCGATTAATACCCATAATCTGAGCAATTGGGCCTAGGCCATGTGTGGGGTACAAATTACCATTGTGTTTCTTACTATACTCCAGACGCCACATATGATAATATCCATTCTTATCAAATTTGAGTGATCTTAAGTCGTGGTCATAAGCACCTTCAGCATAATAGATATCACCAAAAACGCCATTACGAGCCATGTTAAGTGTTGCCAGTTCAAAGAAGTCGTAACAACAATTTTCGAGCATCATACAATGTCGTTGTGTCTCTTCAGCTGTATCAACCAATTGCCAGCATTCGGCCAAACTCATTGCTGCCGGCACTTCGGTTGCCACATGTTTTCCATGTTTCATGGCATAAACCGCAATTGGAGTATGCAAATACCAAGGGGTGCAAGTGTAGATTAAATCAATATCATCACGTTCGCAAAGTCGCTTCCAATCATCTTCGCCGGTAAATTCAAGCGCCTCAGCAATTCCTGCTTTGCTAAGCTGCTTGTTTCCACTCTTTACATTATTGGGAACCACATCACAAAAGGCTTTCAATTCAACGCCTTCTATTTGCATTAAGCGATCTACAGCTCCACTTCCGCGCATTCCAAGACCAATTAAGCCTATGCGAACAGTTTTTAGCGGAGCACATGCAAGCCCCATGACTGATTTCCCTTTAGAAGGGTGAAGAATACCGGTCTTTTTGATATCGGTTGAAGTTTCTCCCACTAACGTTTTTGCAGCAGCAACTCCGGGAATGGAGGTTAGCCCTAAAGCGGCACCACCCAAAGCCGCCATTTTTAAAAAATCACGACGACTGTTATTGTTTTGATCTTCTTTCATTGATGTAATGTTTTAATCATCCTGAAGCAAAGATATATTATAAAAGACATTATACAAACAGAAAAAAGAAGGTTAAATGGGTGACTTTCAATCAAAACAAATGATGTATCTAATCAATTTTAAAGCATTAATCAATGAACCTTTTATCAGTTAAAGAGATGGCTCAATAATCTTTTTAATCGTAAATAAAAAAGAATAATCAAAAGGCTTAAAAAAAATAAATTTTAATTTATAACACCTCAAAATACAAAAAAATTTCAGGCCTAAAGATCACTTTTTATAAAAAAAGAAATAGGCCTGAAGTGAAAAACAACATCAAGGTTGAAAGTTGTTACTCATTCAACAGCTGCTTTTTGCACTCTTCCAGAGCAACCTCTTGTTTTGGGTCTAAATTTGGATACGCCAGATTTAGATCTTCGAGATGCTGCACAATAATTTCTGAAATAAGTAATCGGGCAAACCATTTCTTATCAGAAGGAATGATAAACCATGGATTACGTTCTGTTGATGTGTTTTGTAAAAGCTCTTCATAACAATCCTGATATTGCTGCCAATATCCACGTTCTTTAAGATCGGCTTCTGAGAATTTCCAATTTTTAGATTTATCATCAATTCGTGATAATAAACGCTCTTTTTGTTCCTCTTTCGAAATATGAAGAAAGAGTTTTATGGTCAAAAATCCATTTTCAGCAAGATATTGTTCATAATTATTAATCTGTTGATAACGGTCTTTCCAGATATGATCAGTTATAAGCTCTTCAGGAATATTTTGAGTCTTCAACAAATCGTGAACACGCACAACCAATAATTCCTCATAATAAGAGCGATTAAAAATTCCTATTTGACCACGTTCAGGCAGGTGTTTATTGGCTCGCCATAAATAATCATGTTTCAGGTCTTCAACTGAGGGTTGTTTGAAACTATACACAGAAGTTCCTTGAGGATTTAGTCCCGACATTACATGTTTGATAGCACCGTCCTTTCCTGCAGTATCCATTGCCTGAAATATGAGAACAATACCATGTTTACCCTGAGCGTATAGTTTATCCTGAAGGTTACTAAGTTTCTCTATATTTTTTTCTAATCGAATAAGAGAGTCGTCTTTCGACTTAAAAGAGTTGGTATCATCGGTCTTTATTCTTGAGAGCTTAAATTTTGATTTAGCTCCATCCTTTACAATAAAATCTTTTATATTCATCACTCTAATTTTTTTAATATTCAATTTATTTATTAAAAATAGTGTTTATTAACTACATATCATAGAAAACCTAATCGACTCATTAAAGTTTTGAAAATTCTAATGTTTTATAGTACTGCTATCACCTACTTATTTTTCAGAAAACCTTTCTCAGATAAATATTTATAAATGGAAGGATTTATTACTTTTGTCTTATCAATCGATTGCAGTAATTACAATTTAAACGAAATAATTTTCTGTAAACTACTAAATTTAAGAAACTAACATAAAACAAAACCAATGAAACATGATGAAAACTGTCTTTATTGCATGCGCAATGAATTACAGAAAGAGCTAATGATTGAAATTTGTGATTTGAAAGCATCAACTCTTTTCTTGTTCAAGGAACAGAGCTACCCTGGGCGCTGCGTAGTCGCCTTTAAAGACCACGTAAACGAGTTATTCGAGATCAGCGACAATGAGAGAAACCTTCTCATGGAAGACGTAGCACATGTGGCTAAAACGATGAAAAAGACTTTCGCCCCTGTTAAAATAAATTACGGTGCTTATTCAGATAAATTAGCACATCTGCATTTCCATCTGGTTCCAAAATATGAGAACGGGCTTACTTTCGGAAGTACGTTTGAAATGAATCCTAAAACAACATATTTAACAGAGGCAGCATACAAAGAAATGATAGAAAAGATAAAAGCAAATCTCTAGATTATATAATCTAAACAAAAAAGCCTTACAATCATTTGATTGTAAGGCTTTTACTTTTTGGTACCCGGGGCGGGACTTGAACCCGCACGATCGCAATGATCAAAGGATTTTAAGTCCTTCGTGTCTACCGATTCCACCACCCGGGCAAATCCATCTGAAGTAAAAAACCCCGCTTATTGCTGCGAGGTTCTCAACCTTAGAGCGGAAAACGAGACTCGAACTCGCGACCCTAACCTTGGCAAGGTTATGCTCTACCAACTGAGCTACTTCCGCATTGTTTGCTTCGTTGTTGTCGTTTGACTCTGCAAAGATAAGAATTATTTCATTTTTGCAAGCGTTTCTGAAAAAAAAATCACTTTTTGAGTAAATTTTTTATTCCGTTCAATTTCATTAAGGCCTCAACTGGCGTAAGCGTATCAATATCTGTTTTCAATATTTCATCCTTAATTTGCTCAAGCAAAGGATCATTCAATTGAATAAAACTTAATTGGAATGCGTCGTTCTCTACCGAGGTTTTTCGGGTAGCTTTTTTAGCTTTTCCATATATTTCTTCATTGCTATGACTTTGTTCAAGCTGTTTTAGTACCTGATTGGCTCTGTCTATTACACTTTGTGGCATACCGGCCATTTTTGCAACATGAATACCAAAGCTGTGTTCACTTCCACCCGGAAGCAATTTCCGCAAGAATATCACCTTATTTCCTACCTCCTTAACCGACACATGGAAATTTTTAATTCGTGCCAAGGATGCTGCCATCTCATTTAATTCATGATAATGGGTTGCAAATAAAACTTTAGAATGGAATAGTGGATGGTTGTGCAGATATTCTGCAATAGCCCATGCAATAGAAATTCCATCATATGTACTGGTCCCTCTTCCTATTTCATCTAGTAGAATAAGACTTCTATTTGAGATGTTATTCAATATACTTGCGGTTTCATTCATCTCTACCATAAAAGTGGATTCACCTGAAGAGATGTTATCTGAAGCCCCAACTCGTGTAAATACTTTATCGACAATTCCAAAAATGGCTTCATCGGCTGGGACATAACACCCCATCTGTGCCATTAAGACAATCAAAGCAGTTTGACGTAATAATGCGGATTTACCTGACATATTGGGTCCGGTAATCATGATGATCTGTTGATCTTTATCGTCGAGAGAGACATCATTACCAATATACTTTTCACCAGGCGGCATGTGTTGTTCAATAACTGGATGCCGGCCATTTTTAATGTTCAAATGATAACTATCATTTATTTGAGGACGAACATAGTGATTGCTGATAGATATTGTTGCAAATGATAACAGGCAATCTAATCGAGCAATTAAGGAAGCATTTAATTGAATGGGCTCAACATAACCTGCGATTTTAAAAACCAATTCATTAAACAACTGACTTTCCAAACTTATTATCTTTTCTTCGGCTCCTAATATTTTCTCTTCATAACTTTTTAGTTCATCCGTAATGTATCTTTCCGCATTTACCAACGTCTGTTTCCGGATCCAGGTTTCAGGAACCTTGTCTTTATGCGAATTGGTAACTTCAAGATAATATCCAAAAACATTGTTATAGCTAATTTTAAGGGAGGTAATTCCTGTTTGTTCAATTTCGCGCTGGAGCATCCTATGTAAATAATCTTTTCCGGAATAGGCTAGCTCTCGCAATTCGTCTAGCTCGGCAGAAATTCCCTTTGCTATAACATGCCCTTTATTTACTTGTACTGGTGGCTCGTTATGAATATATGATTCAATAAGTTCGCACATTACAGGACAGGGATTTATCTGTCCAGCCAATAACTTTAGGGCAGAATTTCCAGAGACCGCGCAAATCTCTTTAATAGGTTCCGTGGCCCGAAGTGATCGTGCTAACTGAAGCACTTCGCGTGGATTAATTCGTCCGGTTGATGCTTTGGTTATCAATCGTTCCATATCTCCGATCTGACGAATTTGTTGACCCATCTTATCGACGACATCAGGATGTTGATAGAAATAGGTAACTACATCTAATCGCTCATCAATCTTTTTTCGATCCTTTAATGGAAGTAGTACCCACATTTTCATTAAACGTGCTCCCATTGGAGAAATAGTTTGATCTATTACATCAATTAATGTTCTGGCCCTTTCGTTGTTTGAATAAACCAATTCCAGATTACGAATGGTGAAACGATCAAGCCATACATAATTTTCTTCTTCTATTCGGGTAACCGAACAGATATGTTGAACTTTATCATGCTGGGTTTCGGCTAAATAATGAAGGGCTGCTCCCCCTGCAATAATTCCTTGATTCAATTCTTCGATACCAAATCCTTTTAACGATGTAGTAGAGAAATGCTTAGTAAGTAACTCAAATGCAAAATCATACGTAAAAACCCAGTCATCAAAAGTACTTAAGTAGAACTTCTCGCCAAATAATTCAGTAAACTCTCTTCGTTTCGATCGTTGAACTACCACTTCATTTGGACGATAGGTTTGAAGGAGTTTATCAATTTGGTCATTCGAACCTTGGGTAATATAGAATTCGCCAGTAGAAATATCGAGAAAAGATATCCCTGAATTTTTTGAATCAAGATGAATACTTGCCAGAAAATTGTTCTCTTTATGGTCCAGTATCTTATCGTTATATGATACTCCTGGTGTAACCAATTCAGTTACACCTCGTTTCACAATTGTTTTTGTTAATTTAGGATCTTCTAACTGATCACAAATTGCAACACGATAGCCAGCTTTGACTAGCTTTGGTAAATATGTATCTAAAGAATGATGGGGAAATCCGGCTAATTCAATATATGACGCCGAGCCATTAGCTCTTCGGGTTAATACAATTCCAAGAATAGACGAAGCCTTAATAGCATCCTCACCAAATGTCTCATAAAAGTCGCCAACACGAAACAATAATAGTGCATCAGGATATTTTGCCTTGATGGTGTTATATTGTTTCATCAAAGGGGTTTCTGCAATTTCTTTTGACTTTGCCAATTTTTATCTTTTTATTTGGCAAATTTAATTTATTTGCAGGAATACTCCTTCGAATTCCTTCCTTTTTAACTTTGCAAATTAATAAGATAAAAAAATATTATGCGAAAATTAAAAAATTCCGAACTAGACCGATTAACTGTTGAAGAGTTTAAGGGTGCAAAAAAATCGCCAATAATAATTGTACTTGACAATATAAGAAGCCAAAACAATATTGGATCAGCCTTTAGAACCAGTGATGCATTTCGACTGGAATCGATCTATTTATGTGGGATAACAGCAACACCTCCTCATCGTGAAATACATAAAACTGCCTTAGGTGCAGAAAATACGCTTAATTGGCAGTATTTTGAAAGTACTATGGAGGCAGTTATTCAGCTAAAAGAACAGGGTTATAAAATAATTGCCGTTGAACAAGCAGAGAATAGTACTTTACTTCAGAATTTCAAAGCAACAAACACCGAGAAAATAGCATTAATATTTGGTAATGAAGTAGATGGAGTTGATCAATCAATTATGGACATATCAGATTCATGCATAGAAATTCCTCAATTTGGGACTAAGCATTCACTCAATATAACGGTTTCGATGGGAATCGTTATATGGCAAATTATATCTCAAGGCTCTTTTTTTTCAAAAAAATAAAAAAATTGCATAGTTTTTGATGCAATATGGCAATTATTACTAATAAAAATAACACTAAAATCAACTATTTTGGCAAATAATATATTACTTTTGCATTATCAGGGTAATACTTTACACCTAATTAGAAACTATTCCAGTTCTACATAAAAAACTTGATTTCCAAGTATAATACACGTAAATTCATTATCTAAAACTAAACAAATATTTAACCAACAAATTAGAATAAAACATATACGAAAAATAAATAAACTTCGTATATTCGTATTGGAAAACCGCTTAAAACCTACAAGTATGAAAAAATCTTTTCTTTTAGCCCTCTTGGCCTTATTCATAGGACTAGCAACATTTGCTCAAGACAAAGGCCAAAGTAGTAATACCAATAAAGGATTTGATCCCTATTGGTATCTAAATTTAAATGTCGGACGAAGTCTTGTTAAAGGAGATTTATCGTCATTTCCGTTAGACCTAGGTAAACTAGGTACACAAACCGGATTCTGGACTGGTTTTATGGCAGGTCACCAGTTCTCACCCTTATTTGGACTTAGAGGTGTTATTACCGGAGGTACAGCAAACAGTCGTATTGATGAGCCAACTTATAAATTCCAAACTAAGACTCATTATTTTGGATATTTTATAGAGCCAACATTAGATATAACCAATCTGATTCATTATAATGCTGACAGAAAGTTCTTCGTTTATGCATTTACTGGATTAGGTGTTGGTAATTTTTATGATGATGTGACAAACAATATTACCGGTGTTGAAACTACATTATATAAAGATGGTGGCCGTGCTACCGCAACCACCTTACCTTATGGTATTGGTGCCAAATATAAATTTGATGAAAACTGGGGTGTAACGCTTGAAAATGCTAGCTATTATGCATTTAATAAGACAGCTGGTGACAAAATAGATGGAAAAGTTATTGGTACAGATAGAGATTGGTTAAACAACACATCAATAGGTATTAACTATGATATCACAGATGTTACCAATCTGAAAAAGATGGCTGCAAACTATGGTCAAATCAAGTATGAGGTAACACCTAATCCACTTGAAATGCATGGTGATTCGGTTGTTGTTACCATCAAAGGTACGGTTCCTGAAAAATATATGGCTAAGAAAGCAGCTATACAAATCGCTCCTGAACTAAAATATAACGGTGGTACTTACCCACTTAATCCGATTACCCTTAAGGGCGAAGATGTAGCTGGCGATGGGATAGCTATCCCTTACAAAACAGGTGGTACTTTTACTGTTAAACAAACTATTCCTTACATGCCTGGTATGTCAGCATCTGATTTAGTAGCTAACCCAATCATTTACAAGCCTGCTACAGGTGCCGTTGACTCAAAAGCTACAGCTCAACAGATTCACGCTAACAACAAATTTATTGATGTTCCTTCTCATAAGATTGCTGATGGTGTTATCGCTACTCCATTATTAATTAAACATGATGAAGATCTGTTAACTGCTGCTGATAAACTAGTTAAAGAAAAATTTGCTTCAAAAGATGCTACTATTTACTTCCTTGTAAATAAAGACAAACTGGATTGGAAACTTCCTCTAAACAAGAATAAACAAAACCAGGCTGTACTTGCTGATTTGAATACCTTTATCAATCAAGGATGGCAAATTAAGAATATCGAAGTTGATGGTTATGCATCTCCTGAAGGTGAAGAATCATTCAACCAGGGATTATCTGCAAAACGTGCTGTTACTGGTAAAGATTACGTAGTTAATCTGTTCAAAAAATGGGCTGCTGATAAGAATGCTACTGAATTCCAAAAGAATTTAGGTGGTGTAATGATAAACACGGCTTCTAAAGGAGAAGATTGGGATGGCTTTATGCAATCAGTTCAAGCTTCTAACCTGAAAGATAAGAATGCAATTGTAAACATTGTCAACTCACAATCAGATGTTAACAAACGTGAGCAGGAAATTCGTAATATGACACGTGTTTTCAAAACATTAAAAGCTGACATTCTCCCAGCACTCCGTCGTGTAAACATCACTGTTAATAGTTATCAGCCAGTTAAAACTGACGAACAATTCCTTAGCGCTGCTACCAATAACCCTGAAACACTTAACCTTGAAGAGTTACTTTATTCAGCAACTTTAACAAAAGATGCTAATACACAACTAGCTATTTACAAGGCTACCTTAAAACAAAACGAAGGTGATTGGAGAGCATTTAACAATGCTGGCGAGATTGAGCTTAAAAATGGTAACATAAGTCAGGCTGCCTCTTATTTGAATACCGCTAACAGCTTGTCACCAAATAATGTTATCGTTCTGAATAATCTTGGTGCTGTTGAAGCTAAAAAAGGAAATGTAAAAGCGGCTATTGATCTATTCAAAAAAGCACAAGGTCTTGGTGCCAACGAAGGATATAACGCTGGTATTCCTCAGATCACCAAAGCAAAATATAATGATGCTGTTACAGCGCTTAACGTTAAGAAATGTAACCACAACTTAGGTTTGGCTCAATTACTTGCAGGTAATTCAGCTGCTGCTATTGCCACATTAAAATGTGCTCCTGCTGCTGCCGATACTTATTATGTTCTTGCTATTGCTGGTGCTCGCACAAATGATACAGCTTTATTATACGAAAGCTTAATGAAGTCAATCAAAATGGATAGCAGTTACAAAGCAAAAGCTGGCATCTCCTGAAGGTGAAGAATCATTCAACCAGGGATTATCTGCAAAACGTGCTGTTACTGGTAAAGATTACGTAGTTAATCTGTTCAAAAAATGGGCTGCTGATAAGAATGCTACTGAATTCCAAAAGAATTTAGGTGGTGTAATGATAAACACGGCTTCTAAAGGAGAAGATTGGGATGGCTTTATGCAATCAGTTCAAGCTTCTAACCTGAAAGATAAGAATGCAATTGTAAACATTGTCAACTCACAATCAGATGTTAACAAACGTGAGCAGGAAATTCGTAATATGACACGTGTTTTCAAAACATTAAAAGCTGACATTCTCCCAGCACTCCGTCGTGTAAACATCACTGTTAATAGTTATCAGCCAGTTAAAACTGACGAACAATTCCTTAGCGCTGCTACCAATAACCCTGAAACACTTAACCTTGAAGAGTTACTTTATTCAGCAACTTTAACAAAAGATGCTAATACACAACTAGCTATTTACAAGGCTACCTTAAAACAAAACGAAGGTGATTGGAGAGCATTTAACAATGCTGGCGAGATTGAGCTTAAAAATGGTAACATAAGTCAGGCTGCCTCTTATTTGAATACCGCTAACAGCTTGTCACCAAATAATGTTATCGTTCTGAATAATCTTGGTGCTGTTGAAGCTAAAAAAGGAAATGTAAAAGCGGCTATTGATCTATTCAAAAAAGCACAAGGTCTTGGTTCCAACGAAGGATATAACGCTGGTATTCCTCAGATCACCAAAGCAAAATATAATGATGCTGTTACAGCGCTTAACGTTAAGAAATGTAACCACAACTTAGGTTTGGCTCAATTACTTGCAGGTAATTCAGCTGCTGCTATTGCCACATTAAAATGTGCTCCTGCTGCTGCCGATACTTATTATGTTCTTGCTATTGCTGGTGCTCGCACAAATGATACAGCTTTATTATACGAAAGCTTAATGAAGTCAATCAAAATGGATAGCAGTTACAAAGCAAAAGCTGCTGATGACCGCGAATTTATTCGTTACTTCAATGTTCCTGAATTCCAGGCTATCGTAAAGTAATATAAACAATAACTTAAAAGAGGCTGTCTCAAATAATGAGACAGCCTCTTTTTTTATGGACAAATTGTTCTGAAATAGAGCTACACTAAAAGGAGAGCTATGGAAGAAAAGGCATAAAGAAAAGTACGTAAAGCTTACACAGAAAGATTACAATAACCTCTCTAAATAGCAAAATTGTCCACAACAATAAAAATCGTTCCTTTATCAACAAAAGCAAAATTATAAAAGAGTGTATTTAAAGCAAAAGAAGAAATTACTTTAATATATTGGTTATCTATAGATTATTTTTTTACAGGTGGAATAATAACTTTTGTTCGGAATGGAATGTCTTACTCTGTATACGTAATCCTTTTTATTCTAAACTATCGACTATTCCGTTCCTTAAAACGGAATAGAGAACAACTACATTATTCTATTAAAGATCTTACAGAGAACATACCTTTCTCCCATATTTACAAAGGAACAGTTATTAACGAAAAGCGAGCTTATTGATATAAAATACAGTTCGTTTATTCTTTGAAGTAAAGTTATTGCGAATAAGTTGATATCCGTATGCGATAAAATTATTACCATACCAATATACTAATCCATTATTATAATCGTCCACAATCTCGTCTTTTGCCATATTTGGCATAATAGACATCTGTTCATAACCAGTTTTAGCATCAGGACCGTCAATCACTTTAGAAAGTATTTTCCCTTTTGTAGAATATGATAAAATGGCGTTCTCCCCATCTACAACTATATTCATTCTTGGATAGATATATTTTGAAAACACATCGCGTATCTCCATTGCACTGCTCCAGTTAACGCCTGCCTGCTCGTTATACGAAACAGTGATAGCATTAATAAACCGATATCCATCAAGAATCGGATAATCAGAATAACCTGGCATTGAATAATAGAGATTATATGACTGACGATAGTTACGATGGTATTCAGGCACATAAGTCTCCATAATAAAATAATACGCACTATCTATTTTCTGAATATTTTGTGTAACAGCTGGATAATTTATATCAGAGATTCGTTTATTTTTTTTAGTCACATGATTAAAAATAGATGAATGATCATCAAAGAATCCATGAAAATTGGTTAACTCTGAAAATCGTTTATAAATTATACCTGCATCATTATTAATGAGTAGTCCGGAAAAAAAGCCTGTAGTTTCAGTTCCATTTGAAAAATATTCAGAAAAACGACGTGAAGGCTCTTCATTATAACTTCCAAGAACCAATAACTGATTAGACTTATTTCTAAATAATTCTGCATTAACTAAATAAAATTCCTTATTAAATCCTGTATAATTTATCTCACCAGCCTTTGCACCAGTAAGATCATAAGTATAAATAGAATTCTCAAATTTATTTCTTTTTACCTCTTTTTGAACAAATAGTGATAATGAGTTTTTTCCAGACTCTAATAACATACTCATTACATTAGGGTTATCAGCCTTTTCATCTATTATCGTAGAGAATTTACCTTCACCCATGTTGACTTTAACAACATAGAACCGATTACTTTTCGAGACCAATGCCACATAAGCCATATTTCCTGTAATTTTAATGGCACTAATCGTTGTTTTGGAAGGGACTTTAAATGGTATTGAGGCTATAATATATTTTGCAGGATCAATAAAAAGCAACATACCCTCATCGCTTAAACTTGTTCTGCTACTATTAAATACCATAAAGAGTCTATTCTCCGAAACCTCATAATCATAAAAATCATAAGAACGAGGAACCGGATATAAAACCTGTCCTTGATTCTTAAGGTTTTTATCAACAAAATTGAAGGTCCATAATACATTATCCTTGTTCTCGACCTTATTTGTTTGTGCAAATAAGACTAATCCATTTTCACCACATGTTACTAATCGAAAAGGCTCTTCACCCGATTTCACTTCAATTTCAACTCTCAATGGTTTATTATACTGCGCAAATCCCTCTGAGAAAGGAAGTAGTAAAAACAAAAGTGTAATAACATGAAGATATCTCATTTTTCCTGATCTTTTTACAAAAATAAGTGCAAAAGTGGTTCGTCCGGTAATATTTTGTATTAAATAAGTTGGATGAAATATTGAGTGCTACAGCAATTTTAAGCTCAAATAAAAAAAGCTCATAATCAACCTTCTAGGACTGATATAAAGAAATCACTATTTGAATCATAAAGAATTAATAAACTATCTAACAATCATCTTACCAGAGACAAGCTTGCCTGACTTATCTTCTAAGATTTTATAGATGTACAAACCCTCTTTAAGATTATTTATATTAATCTTTTGTCCCGATCCCGATACTGCATTTTGTAATACCATCTGACCGGCTAGTGTAAAGAGCCTAAATATAACATCTCTATTTTCTGACATCTCAATATAAACATAATCTTTAGCAGGATTTGGATAAACGCGATAACTATTTGAGATATGATCTTTATTAAATGAGCTAAAACCATCAACTCCATTGTCGCTCAGCCTTGGAAAAGACTGGTTATCACTTTGTACCCCTTCAACCAATGAGAATTTTGTCCATGATATTTCATTTAACATAACTGATCCGGAAGTAACATCAGCTTGCTTAATCCGAATATAAAAAGGCTTATCATAATTGACAACTATATTCCCAGACGACAAAGATTGTCCTTTAGAGGAAGATGGAACCGTTAAGGTTGCCACTTTATTTTTATTAATAAAAACATCAAATTTTACAGGCGTTGAAGAAAATGTAGTGTATTTAATTTTCAATAAAGCTACCCCACCCTGAATTAAAGATGAGACCATTTCGGAAGAGAGATCATTCTTTAATACAGGCTTAGCCTTTTCGAGTCCATCACTATTATTGTCATTTTTACAGAGTGTATAATACCAAATAATTCCATTTTCCCCATTAAAATATCCGGTATTAAAGGTGGAATTTCTTTCCGGAAAACCAGAAAACTGTTCTATTCTCTGTCCAAAAGCCATTGTAATTGATGCAACAGCAAAAAGTAATACAAGTGTGAAGATATTCTTCATAGGCAATACATTTACAAACGCCTGTTAGCCAAACCGGTACCTATTCAAATAAGGACACTGGTTCTTCTATTGTAAATTTACAACAATTGGAAGAGAAAGTCAATTTTTTTGTTTATTTTATTTTAAAACATAAATAATAAACACATCTATCTAAACATCAAACAATTAGAACAAAATTAAAAATATAGAAACGAACTTACTCCTATTATGAAACAAAATCAAACAATCCTAAAAATGGATATTAAATAAAAAAGAGGAGATTACCTCTATAAAGGCATCTCCTCTTTCTATAAGTAACAACCAAAAATTATTTCACTTCTTCAAAGTCAACATCCGTAATCTCCTGATCATTGGCTCCTCCTTTAGAACTTGCGCCAGGATTTGCACCTTGATTAGGGCCAGGATTAGCGCCAGGATTAGGATTACCTTCACCTGGTGTACCAGAAGCAGCATACATTTCCTGACTTGCAGCTTGCCATGCAGTATTTAATGCAGCGATAGAAGCTTCGATTCCTTCGAGATTTTTAACCTTATGTGCCTCTTTAAGTTGTTCAAGAGCCGCAGTAATAGGAGCTTTCTTATCTGCAGGAATTTTATCACCATACTCAACTAATTGCTTTTCAGTGGTAAAGATCATACTATCAGCTGTATTCAACTTTTCAATTTCTTCTTTCGCCTTACGGTCTGATTCAGCATTAGCAGCAGCCTCATCTTTCATTCTTTTAATTTCTGCATCATTCAAACCTGAAGAAGCTTCAATTCTGATTTGCTGCATTTTATTAGTGGCCTTATCTTTTGCGGAAACATGTAGAATTCCGTTAGCATCAATATCGAAAGTAACTTCAACCTGAGGAATACCACGCTGTGCAGCCGGAATACCATCAAGATGGAAGCGACCAATACTCTTGTTATCTTTTGCCATCGGACGTTCGCCCTGAAGAATGTGAATCTCAACAGAAGTCTGATTATCAGACGCAGTAGAGAATACTTCAGATTTACGAGTAGGAATAGTTGTATTAGATTCGATCAAACGAGTCATTACACCTCCTAAAGTTTCGATACCTAGTGATAAAGGAGTTACGTCAAGTAAAAGAACATCCTTCACTTCTCCGGTTAACACACCACCCTGAATAGCAGCTCCAACAGCAACAACCTCATCAGGATTTACACCCTTCGAAGGAACTTTACCAAAAAAGTCCTCAACAATTTTCTGGATAGCTGGGATACGGGTTGAACCACCTACAAGAATAACCTCATCAATATCACTAATAGTAAGGTTAGCATCAGCCAGAGCCTTGCGACAAGGTTCTACAGTAGCCTTAATTAAAGAATCAGTCAATTGTTCAAATTTAGCACGCGACAGATTCTTTACGAGGTGCTTTGGAATACCATTTACTGGCATAATGTAAGGAAGATTTATTTCGGTAGAATTAGAACTCGACAATTCAACCTTAGCTTTCTCAGCAGCTTCTTTTAGGCGCTGTAAAGCCATTGGATCTTTACGAAGATCTATACCTTCTTCTTTTAAGAATTCATCTGCAAGCCAGTCAATAACACATTGGTCAAAATCATCGCCACCAAGGTGAGTATCACCATTTGTAGATTTAACTTCAAATACACCATCACCCAATTCAAGAATAGAGATATCAAAAGTACCGCCACCGAGGTCGTAAACAGCAATTTTAATATCCTTATGCATTTTATCCAAACCATAAGCAAGCGCAGCTGCTGTAGGTTCATTAATAACACGACGAACAATTAAGCCAGCTATTTCACCGGCTTCTTTGGTAGCCTGACGTTGTGAATCACTAAAATAAGCAGGAACCGTAATAACTGCCTCTGTAACAGTCTGACCCAAATAATCTTCAGCCGTTTTCTTCATTTTCTGAAGTGTAATGGCTGAAATTTCTTGTGGAGTATATAAACGATCATCAATTTTTACACGTGGCGTATTATTCTCTCCTCTTTGCACCTCATAAGGAACACGAGCAATCTCCTTTGTTACCCTGTCATAGGTTTCTCCCATAAATCTCTTTATCGACGAAATGGTCTTATGGGGATTGGTAATTGCCTGACGTTTAGCTGGCTCACCAACCTTACGCTCTCCATTTTCAGTAAAAGCAACAATTGAAGGAGTAGTACGATGCCCTTCGCTGTTAGGAATTACTACAGGTTCATTTCCTTCCATTACTGCCACACATGAATTGGTGGTACCCAAGTCGATTCCAATGATTTTTCCCATTGTTATAAATATTTAAATCTTTAATAAATTTTCGTAATGATTGTACCTCCAATAGTCAATGATTGTGCCAGACAAATACTTCTGACATTTTCAATTAAAAAGTGTCAGTTTAAACAGCCTGTTAAGGTTCAACCAAATTATTATAAACCACTATTTATCAGAATATTATAAATAATAAATCTATTTAATCCTTTTTCAAACATCACATCAATTAGTTTACTAAAAAATGACAAAACGACAGAATATATTTAATCAGAAATAGTGTGATTTAAAAACATGACAATCAGTATCCATATAAAAGAATACTTTCAGTTAATTTTTGTTATAGCTTTGTAAATTAATCAAGCCGGGGTATTACCGGAAGACAAAAAATTAAAAAGTTGTTTATTTACTTTTAGTTATGAGCACAGTTAGTCCCCAACGAATTCCAAAAGTAACGACTCACAAGCTTCAGGAGATGAAGTTCAAGGGAGAAAAAATTGCCATGCTTACAGCCTATGATTTTTCAATGGCGCGATTACTTGATAGAGCTGGCATTGATGTCATTTTGGTTGGCGATTCAGCGTCAAATGTCATGGCCGGATACACCTCCACACTACCCATTACACTCAATGAAATGATCTATCATGCATCTGGTGTTGTAAGAGGGGTTCAACGCGCTCTAGTGATTGTAGATCTTCCGTTTGGAACCTATCAAGGCAATTCCAAAATAGCACTTCAATCATCGATTCGTATCATGAAAGAGTCAGGTGCTGATGCAGTTAAAATGGAAGGAGGAAGAGAAATTCTGGAATCAGTCGATAGAATTTTATCAGCCGGCATTCCTGTAATGGGTCATTTAGGTTTAACACCTCAGTCTATCAATAAATTTGGAACCTATGTAGTCCGCGCAACGGATCCACAAGAAGCGTCAAAGCTCATTGAAGATGCTCATCTGCTTCAAAATGCAGGCTGTTTTGGTATTGTACTCGAAAAGATTCCTGCAAAACTAGCATCAGAAGTATCTTCAGGATTAAGGATCCCAATCATTGGCATTGGAGCAGGTAGTGACGTAGATGGTCAGGTATTGGTGCTTCATGATATGCTTGGAATAACTACAGAGTTTTCACCACGCTTCCTTCGTCGCTATCACAATTTAAGCGAAGAGATTATGGGCTCTGTAAAATCATACATTTCAGATGTAAAATCAGCTGATTTTCCTAATGAACGTGAACAGTATTAATTACGAGCATGTTCGTTAAATATAAACATGGATGAATTCTAATATGCGAGTCCCATCCGATCTTTTAAAAAAAAATTATTTACGGATGAAAGTCATATACGAAGATAACCACCTCATTATTGTTAATAAGGCGTCTGGCGAAATTGTACAAGGTGATAAAACAGGTGATAAGCCTTTAAGTGAGATGCTTAAGGAATACATAAAAGATCACTATGATAAACCAGGAGAGGTGTTTCTAGGGGTAGTCCACAGACTAGATCGCCCAGTAAGCGGGTTAGTCGTATTTGCGAGAACGAGCAAGGCTTTAGCTCGAATGAATACCTTAATCAGTGAAAGAGAGGTAAAAAAAACCTATTGGGCAATTGTTAAGGGAAGTCCGCCAAAACCTGAAGGACATCTTATAAACTATCTCTGGAAGAACGAATCACAAAACAAGTCGTATATTGTTACTGAAGACAAAAAAGGAGCTTTACGTGCAGAATTAAAGTATAAAATACTGGCTAGAAGTAAAGATTATTCTTTGCTTGAAGTAAATCTCCTCACAGGTCGTCACCATCAAATCAGAGTTCAACTTTCAGCCATTGGATGCACAATCAGGGGCGATTTAAAATATGGCTATTCCAGATCTAATCCTGATGGTTCTATTAATCTACATGCCCGTCAAATCGAATTTATCCATCCGGTTAAGCAAACACTTTTTAGCATAAAAGCGATACCTCCCAATGAAAGGATGTGGAATATCTTTAAAGAAATCATGGGAACAGAATCAGATGAATAAGAAAAAAAACTTCTACCGGAAATAAAAAAACCGGTAGAAGAAGCTTGTGAACCCAACCAACATCACCGCAATCGATCGGGAAAATAGTGATTAAAATTGTCAACCCTTACACCAACCACAATTTTCCTTTTAATGCCACAAGTACTTACTTTCTACCGGAATATTTTTAAGTATAAACGCTTTGATATTACTAAAACAACGCTATACCTATATTGTTTATTTCAAATAAAAATCCTTTTAAGATTCAAAGAACATCAAGCATCTGCAAAAATAAAATCGATCAGAAGCCTTACTGAAAACAGTTGTCCGGTCAATACTGTTGACCTATTTTCGTTTGCAAAGATACAATAAAATTATTCTGTTTCCATTTTATATATTACACCACGATTATTTTTTCCATCAATTTTTATAATAAGTGGCTGATCAAACCGCACATGTCTAATTGTATCATCCTCATATACAGATGGCATCGACTTTAAATACTTCAAATCATAAAAGCCATCATTTATAAATGGATTTACAGTAAAATAGCCAACTCGAAAAGACGTAAGATTTTGAAAAAAGTGTGTTCCTTGACTTGGTTCTATTCTGTAATTTTCCAATCCTGACTCAACAATCACGCGGGCAGCCGATATCTGTGGCCACTTAACAGGTATTCCCAACCATGGATCTGAAGAGCCCCAACGACCCGGACCTACTAAAACATAATTTCGCTTTTCCTGTAGCATTTTATCATTCAACCGACCTATTAATAAAGCAGTCTCTTTATTTCGCGCGGCATTAAAACTTTCAGGTTTTACATAAATAAAATCACAAACATCCCTAATAATGCCATTCCCCAATGCTGAATTTGAATAGATAATAGAATTGTCATAATTAGACACATCCAGTTTAACATCAACTATTTCACGGTTGTCCATAATTGGCCGTATCTGAAGTAAATTAAACAGCATTGGGAACCCTTTCGGACGATCTAAATTAACTGCAAATTCAATCTCAATTGGTTTTTTCATCTCACGTTGACCTGTTTCAAGACAAACCTGTAAGATATCAGCCAGTGGAAATATATTATGATTCAGCACATTCGAAAAGGTAATCACCTTCTTGCCTTTTAATCCAAAACCATCCATAATTACATTATTTTCAAAATCATAGGTTGAAGCAATATGTAATAGAGAACCGTCTTTTCCTGCTTCTTCAATAGGCAATTTAATTAAATTCACACTATCGTCAGTTGAAGGATGATATGCCTCAGGATCTAAATCTAATGAATAGAATGTCTTTTGAGTTTCACGTAAGGCCATATCTGGTGAACTTAATTGCAATACCTTTTTTGGGTATTTGGGCGAAAAACGTAACCCGCGTCCACCATCAACAATGTATTTACCTAAGCCTGAAGCCACAACAGCAATACCTTCATCAGCTTTTTCAGGATCAATTGGATAGAAATTTATTGAACGGGCTACTCCTGAAAAGGTAGGATAGAAACGTGTTCCATATTGTGTTCCACAAACCTCCTGCAACACTACCGCCATTTTCTCTTCGTCAATAACATTCATGGTTGCAGCCATATATGCTTTACTTGCTTTATAGTATACTGAAGCATAAACACTTTTTATGGAGTTTCCCAACATTTCCATCATCACTCGTTCTTTTTCAACATATGGGACCATAAAGGTTGAGTAAATACCAGCGAAAGGCTGATAATGTGAATCTTCTAGCAAGCTCGATGATCGAACTGCAATAGGAGTCTTTACTACTCGTATAAATGCATGTAGATCTTCCAACAGATTTACAGGAAGACGAGCCTGTATAAAATGATGAAATATTTCCTGATCGCTTAGATCTGATAATCCAATCTTATACAGATCGTTCTCTTCCATAAACTGGTCGAAGATATCGGTAGAGAGAACCACTGTTCTGGGAATTGTAACCAAAACATTAGACCAACGATCAAGAATTCTATTCCGCTTTACCAATGAATCCAAAAAAGCCAATCCCCGAGCCTTCCCTCCGACCGAACCATTTCCGATTCGAGCAAAACCAAGATACTCATCAAACGAATCTTTATTAAATTGAGCAATCACGCCTCTCGACTTATTCATCCTAAACATAGCAATAGCATCGACCACAAAATGTCTTATCTCATCAAGATTCTTAAAATCATAAGGTCGTAAATCCTTCAACAATTCAGCTAAAGGAAATAATGCACGAGCCCTTAACCACTTAGAAAGATGATTCCGATAAACATGATATTCTAATGATGCATCAGGCACTTCAAACAATCTATCCTGAAGTGTCTTTAAATCGGCAGCCCGCATAATTTCGCGTTTTGATTCTGGATCAATAAAAACGAAATCACCAAAAGCAAAATACTCCATAATAAAATTACGAAGTTCTATCAACAATGATTTTGAATGCTTATGGATAAAACCCACTTTCAGTTCAAGTCCCACAGATTCATGTTCTTTAGCTGATGATTGTAGTAGAATAGGCATAAATTCATCTTCTGCTTTTACACGTTCAACAAGCTTAACACCTGCCAGCTTATCCTGTATGCCGCCACGTTTATAACTGATGTCAGAAATAATTCCTAACAGATTATTTTTATATTTCTCATAAAGGATAACTGCCTCTTCATAATTAGTAGCTAGAAGAATCTTTGGTCGACCTCTCATCCTAAGCATCTGCTGATGCTCATTTAAACCCTCACCCTGAAAAGCTTTCGACTGATTGAAAATAATTTTATAAATATTGGGCAGATAGCTGGAGTAGAATCGAATCGAGTCTTCAACTAACAAGATAACCTGTACACCTACTTCATTAACATCATTTTCAGCGTTCATTCTATCTTCAATCAACTTAATAATAGCTAAAAGAATGTCGCTATTACCCAACCAACTAAAGACATAATCTACAGCACTTAAGTCGCCCTGAAACACATGTTGACTCACCTCTCTGGATAAAGGCGTAAGTACGACAATCGGGATATCTGAGTAAGCAACCTTTATTCGTTTAGCCTGTTCAAACACGTCGTACTCACCAGGATTAAACATGGTGATAATCAGATCTATTTCACCATCGCTCAATGTTTTAAAAGCGTCTTCTTCAGTCGATACATGAATAAATTGCGGCGGATAACGAAGGTTTAACGAAACATATTCATTAAATATTAGTTCATCAATCCGACCATCCATTTGTAGCATAAAAGAATCGTAATCGCTTGCAATAAGCAATACACGATAAATACGTCTACGCATAAGTTTTGTAAAGTCAGAATCACTAAAATAAAACATTCGTGATAATATCGAAAATGGCTTACTGATCATAAAGAATCTGCTTTGATTAAATTCATTAGTATTTTTATCCGTATTTCCAGTTTATATGCTATTCATAAAAGGAACCTAGTTCTTATCATGAAGTGTTGGAAACCGTTTATATTTTAGCAAAAAAAGGAAATCTTGTTTAGAATAATCCAATCAAAATTGATTATCAAATTTCTCCTCAAAGATGACAATTTTTTAGTAATCTTTGCATGGAAGAATGTCATCTTATTTCTCTATTATCAAATCTTCTTTATATTATTGTAATACAACAATAAACAGAAGAAGAGAAAACGATAAAAAAGAGACATGTATTAATAATAATTCTACAGAAACTAAGTTATAACTACCAACTGCCTATTTACCAGACCTCAATTTTGATAATAGAAATAGAGCAGTAAAAAATATTTATACAATAATGAACTATTCTTTTGACGAAATCATTGACCGCGAAGGCACTGCCTGTGTAAAATGGGATTTACGTAAACAAGTATTCGGCAACGCCGATGTTTTACCCATGTGGGTTGCTGATATGGATTTCAGAACACCTTCTTTCATCACAGAAGCTATTATAAAACGGGCCTCTCACGCAGTTTACGGATACACCTATCGCACTGAAGGTTATTACAACTCAATCATTAACTGGATGAAAAGACATCATGGATGGGAAATTGAACGCAAATCAATTTTATTCAGTCCCGGTGTCGTTCCGGTTCTTTACATGGCTACTCTGGCGTTTACAGAACCCGGTGATAAGATTTTGATACAACCTCCGGTTTATCCACCATTTCACGAATCGGTAGTCAACAATAATCGGCAATTGGTTTATAATCCATTGATGCAGGTAGGAGATCGTTTTGTCATCGATTTTGATGATCTCGATAAAAAGCTTCCGGGCACAAAGCTGATGATTCTCTCCAACCCTCACAATCCGATAGGAAGAGTGTGGACCGAAATGGAGTTGAAAAGGATTGGAGACCTATGTATCAAACATAAAGTAATCCTCATCTCCGACGAAATCCATTGCGATCTGGTTCTACCCGGTTATAAACACATCTGTACAGCGAATATCAGTCCCGAAATTGCTGCAAATACCATCACCTGTCTTGCATCAAGCAAAACATTTAATACTGCTGGTCTATCAACTTCGTCAGTGGTTATCTCTAATCCAGAAATCCGAGCCAAATTAGATTCAGTCATTCAAAGTGTTCATGTTGATGCTGGTACTTTCTTTGGGGCTATTGCTTCAGAGGCTGCTTACAATCATGGCGATGAGTGGCATGCCAAACTCATTGAATATCTAGCAGAGAATGTGACACTGGTCCGAACTTTTCTTGCAGACCGTTTACCCCAGATCAAGCTCAATACACATGAGGCAACCTATTTACTTTGGCTTGACTTTAGAGCACTCGGACTTTCACAATCTCAACTTGTAGACCTCATCACCAACAAAGCCATGCTAGGACTTAATGATGGGACTGCCTTTGGCGTGGAAGGAACTGGGTTTATGCGTTTAAATGTAGGCTGTCCCAGAGCCATGCTACTTGATGGGCTTACCCGTCTTGAAAAGGCTATTCGAGAACAATAAAAACAACCCTTACCTATATCAAAAACATTAAATATCATGATTGATTTACGTAGTGACACAGTAACCCGACCTACTCCTGCAATGATGCAGGCTATGTTTTCGGCACCGGTTGGTGACGACGTTTTTAAAGACGACCCTACTGTAAATGCATTAGAGGATAAGGCCGCTGCACTGTTCGGAATGGAAGCTGCTATTTTCTGTCCTTCAGGGACTATGACGAATCAGGTTTCTATAAAAGTTCACACCCGTCCTGGGGATGAAGTTATTTGCCATAAACTCTCCCACGTATATTACTACGAAGGAGGAGGCATTGCTTTTAATTCTGGAGCGTCGGTGTGTTTACTCGAAGGTGATCATGGCAGAATTACAGCCGATGATGTTGAAGCACATATCAATCCCGACGACATCCATCGACCTGTAACACGACTGGTAAGTGTCGAAAACACGATGAATAAAGGTGGTGGTGCTATATACGATTTCAACGAACTTCAAAAAATCGGAGCTATTTGCAAGTCAAACGGACTAGGTTATCATCTCGATGGAGCTCGTCTATTTAATGCATTGGTAGAAACAAACGAAACACCCCTTCAATACGGAGAGCTGTTCGATTCTATCTCTATCTGTCTTTCAAAGGGATTAGGTGCACCTGTTGGCTCCTTGCTACTAGGATCAAAAGCCTTCATCAAACAAGCAAGCCGCATGCGTAAAGTGATGGGGGGCGGAATGCGTCAGTCAGGTATTTTGGCTGCTGCTGGTATCTATGCGCTCGATAACCATATTGAACGACTAAAAGAAGACCATCAACGTGCCCGAACAATAGGGGCAGAACTTTCAAAGCTACCTTATGTAGATGAAGTTTATCCAACACAAACAAATATTTTGGTTTTCAAACTTAACAATAAAATGAACGACAGTCTTCTGATCCGGAAACTGGCTGAACATGATATTCATGGGATGATATTTAGTCCGCAAACTATTCGTTTTGTAACACACCTTGACTTTACAGATGACATGATGCAAAAAACCATTTCTGTTTTGCGTTCATTAGCATAAATAAGAACCTAAATTACTCATAAAAAGCTGTAGCAATAATATTTAGTACAGCCTTTTATAAGTAATCTTAAAAATTAACTTATAGCAAACATAATATTTATTTTCACCACACAAGGTTATATAACTACATTAATTAATAAGTTTCTGATTACATTTGTAATGTTATGATTCGCCATACAAATATTTTCATTTTTCTTATTTTCGGCATATTTCTATTTCACACAGCTGAACAGTCCTTTTTGCTCTTTGAGCAAACGAATCAGTATACCTTACAAAATCAATCAACCAATCAAGGAGATTTAGAGCATCAACTTTCAAACGATGTTCATTCTTCAGGTGAAGATCAAATTACTAGTCCTGCATTATTTTCATTAAAGGAAATTAGTAAAATCATTGCACTTCCAATGGTCTCGTCAAGTATATTCTTGACTCCCTCTCTTTTAAAACACTGGGAACCACCTAAGTAAGCCATAAATTTATTTCCCATCGTTAGTCCTACTAAATTGTAGGTCAAATATTCCATTTTATTATTTCTACTATTTTTTTATGAACTTCGAAAAAAAGAGAGTGGCTCTCATTTCTGTTGGTGCAGCTATATTTCTAACCAGCAGCAAACTAGCCATAGGACTCATTACAGGTCTCGGAATTTTATCCGAAGCATTACATTCAGCCCTCGATATGGTTGCTGCTTTTATCACCTATTTTGCTATCAGAATATCAGATAAACCTGAAGACAAACATCATCATTATGGTCATGGGAAAGTGGAAAAACCTCTCTGCTTTAATTGAGACTGGCTTATTGCTTATTACCTGCATCTGGATTATTTATGAGGCGATCCACCGATTAATAACTGGCAATTTGAATATTGAAGTAACCATATGGAGTTATTTGGTTATCATTGGCTCGATCATCATTGATTTCTGGCGATCCAGATCACTTTCAAAGGTAGCAAAGAAATATAATTCACAGGCTCTAGAGGCCGATGCACTTCATTTTTCAACTGATATTTGGAGTTCGCTAGTTGTTCTGCTTGGATTGCTTTGTTCAAACTTCGGGTATCTCTATGCTGATTCCATTGCTGCATTAGGTGTTGCTATGATTGTAATTACAGTTTCATCCGACTTGGCATTAAGTCTATCAATGTTTTGATAGACAGAGCTCCAGATAAAATCACACCTCAAATCGAACAAATACTTGCTAGTCAAAACTTTATTATTGACTATAAGAATCTAAAAGTGAGAGAAGCAGGTGCTACATTATTTGCCAATTTCACAATAAAAGTTGATCCAAATTTATCCATTGGCAAGGCTCATGCTTTAGCAGATGAGATTGAAATAAAGATAAAATCTGCTTTTCCAAATTCAGAAATTTACATTCACATTGAACCGACTGAACTCCCTGATTACATGTTTTCATAAAACAAAATCCTATTAACCCTTAAATTTACAATTATGAACTGTCCAGTATGTAACGAAACCCTCTTGCTTGCGAACCGACAAGATGTGGAAATTGATTATTGTCCAAAATGTAGAGGCATATGGTTAGATCGTGGTGAGCTTGATAAAATTATCGAACGCTCCATAAACCCCAATATAGGAATGCCACAACCAATGAACCTCTTTGGGAATAAACACCATGATGATGATCATGATTATCATAGAAGTAATGATGCGTATCCAGAACATAACCGACAAGGATATCCTAGACACAAGAAAAAAGGATTTTTAGGAGATCTCTTTGACTTCTAATGATTGATTGTAGCTAAATGGCGGATGATTATTAAATATGAGTCCGCTATTTTTATGTTCTTGATTAGCCTAGACGTAAAGAAAAATATTCATGGAAACACAAATATTTTCAAATTTAAAGAAATACTTTTAACCCATCTGCTCCATGTCTGAATATACGATTATCATCATCGACATCAGTATAAACAAAACGGGGCCGTTTTTGAGTACATCCAGCAGGAAACATCGCTATTGATTCGAACATTGCTTCAATAGGACTCTTCATTTCAGAAAGACCTAATCGCTGAGCAATAGTGGACAGCTGGTCAAAACTGGTCTTTCCCATATTAGATGGAAGTTGCTGACTAACCTGTTGTATAATTTTCTGAGTATTAGTATAGGTACCGCCGGTTTCAAACAAGTAGGCAGAAGGCATGACCAGATCAGCCATCTGCGCAGTAGACGTCATGTAAAAATCTTGTACCACCTTAAATTCAGTATTTGCAATATATTTATTAATCAACGCTTTATGAATAACTGCATCACCAATGGGATCTTCACCAAAGATAAAAAGATTTTTAGGGACATTATTTAAAACTGCTTCAAAATCGGAACAACCCTTTTCTGGCAGCTTTTCTATTCCCCACGTCTCCTGAGCTTTAGTCAAAAAATCGTGATCTTCAACATCAACAGCACCTTGTCCATATTGAGGATGAATCCCCATGTCAATCAATCCCTGCGAATTAACAGCTTCTTTTATAGCAACAATACCATCGGCATACTTCCCCATCTTACCGGTTAACATTGCCAGATTATGGACTTCACGACAAGTATTTCCAGAAAGCTCTTCCTCTGTATATACAACTACCACTTTCCCTGCTGCTAAAAAGCTATCTAAAAATAGCTTAATATCCAAATTTAAAACATCAGCTTGCCTTAAATGCCCCCCCATGTCTTCAGACAAGAGTTTTATTTTATATGTCGAAAAGTCTAAACAGATTTCATCAGTAAAAAAGGAGTCAGCCTTCCCCCTCTCGATTAAATAATGATTTACCAATTTCAGAAACGAATAAATCGAATGAACACTAACAATCTCATCGGCTATCTCAGAAATAGTACCAACTCCTGATGGTGAAACCCATACCACTTTTACTCCCGCTTCTCTTTTTGCCTTTTGTATAATATGCCATGCGTAAGGAGACGTAGTTGGCAGTGTATCACCAATCATATAGACTACACGGGTATCTAGAATTTCATTTATCGGGATGTTTGCTTTTGTGTTTTGAAGATAGCCCGTGCCCCTACCCAGATAATGGAAAGAGTTAAGGTTATTAGTAACAACACCTGCACGAGCAATTTTCTGTATCAGATAAAGTTCTTCATTACTTAATCGGGCTCCGGCGAAAAAGGCATTCGCACAAGATTCTTCTTCTTGTAGATGCTCTTCAATTAACAGAAAAGCTTCATCAAAAGATATAGACTTAAAACCCATTGATGTTTTCAACAATGGGTTAGTAATTCTCTCAGTGTTATATATATTTTGGTATCCTGTTATTGCACGATTACAAATAAAGCCATCAGGATTGATTACTCCCGATGCAGACAACGCAGAGCAACTAACATCTTCATTTACATTAAGCTCTATAGCACAACCTGCTGAACAGAACTGACATATTGTATTGATTTTCACTCTCAGTCTAGCTTTTAAACCCACAGCAAAGTTATGAAAAGTTAGTTAAAAACCGAATCGATAAATATTTGAATACGCAACCTGTTAATGAAAACAATATATTTGTATTTTCGTTTCCATTTAAGTTCTACTTTTTCAAACATAAACATAAAACACCTATGATTTTAGGAATCCTCAAGGAGCCTGATTTTGAGAACCGTGTTGCTTTACTTCCCGAAGGGGTTGCAGAGTTAAGCAGGCTCAATGTGCAGTCACTGTTAGAGCAAGGAGCAGGCCAGCGTGCTTATGCTTCTGATGAAGAATACAAATCGGCTGGCGCTGAAGTTGTTTCGCGTTCTGAAATTTTCGAACGAGCAGAAGTAGTTCTCGTTATTCATGTTTCTCAACCTGATATAGAAAAGATCAAAACCCAACAGGTATTGATTTCTGTTATCAATCCACTTGCCGAATCTACACTGGTGAAACAACTCCAGGAAGAAAGGAAAACAGTATTTAGTCTTGACATTATTCCACGAACCACACGTGCCCAAGCGATGGATATCCTTTCGTCCATGGCAACTGTTTCAGGATATAAGGCTGTACTGGATGCAGCAATGCAACTACCTCACTTCTTCCCCATGTTTATGAGTGCTGCTGGGACTATTAAACCAGCTAAAATCTTAATTCTGGGCGCAGGTGTTGCCGGATTACAAGCTATTGCTACTTCGCGTAAGCTTGGTGCAGTAGTCGAAGTGTTCGACGTTCGCTCTGCCGTTAGAGAAGAGGTTAAGAGCTTGGGGGGGAAATTTATTGAGGTAGAGGGTGCACGCGAAGATGCTGCTGCTGGCGGTTATGCTGTTGAACAAACCGAAGAATTCAAACAAAAACAACGGCAATTAATTCACGACCATGCAATCAAATCTGATGTTGTAATCTGTACCGCTCAGATCCCGGGAAGGAAAGCACCGTTACTTTTACTAAAAGACACAGTAGAAAATATGCGGTTAGGGTCGATAGTGATCGACCTTGCTGCTTCTACCGGAGGCAACTGCGAAGTAACCAAAAACGCTCAAACTATTATTCACCATGGCGTTAAGGTGATTGGAAAATCTGATTATCCATCTGATCTACCTTCCGATTCCAGCAAGATGTTTGGCAAAAATGCCATCAATTTTATGAAGCTTCTGATTGAAAAAGATGGAACATTAAAACTCGACTTCAACGATGATATCGTAAAAGGAACCTGTGTTTGTCATTCAGGAGAAATTATGAGCGACCGTGTTAAATCTATCATTCAATAAATAAAATTATGGAAGAACTTTTGCAATTTATATATCTGCATCGCGAAGCAATCTTTATTGTTGCGCTATCCATCTTGCTTGGAATAGAGGTTATCTCTAATGTGCCGGCGATTTTGCACACCCCACTAATGTCGGGTGCAAATGCTATTCATGGAGTAGTGATTATTGGTGCAATCATTGTTATGGGCCATGCCGAAACAGCAGGGGCCATGATTCTTGGCTTTCTCGCGGTATTGTTGGGAACCCTTAATGTTGTCGGAGGTTTTGTTGTTACCGACCGAATGTTACACATGTTTAAAAAGAAACCGAAAAAGTAAACAACGATGAACGAAGTAATTCATACAACACAAGATATTTTCTTTAGTCTAGGCGATTCCATTTTGGAAATATGCTACCTCATAGCTTCGCTCTGTTTCATTTTTGGTCTAAAGATGTTAAGTCATCCTGATAAAGCTCGTCGTGGTAATATCATTGCTGCCATAGGTATGGGATTGGCTATAATAGCAACCATTCTATTCCATCACAAAGATGGGCAACCTATTGGTAATATTCCACTTATCTTATTGGCAATTGTTATTGGTTCTATTATTGGCTGGATGGTTGCCATTAAGGTTAAGATGACAGCTATGCCCCAATTGGTATCACTATTTAATGGAATGGGGGGAGCTGCTGCTGCACTGATCTCATTGATGGAGTTTCCACACATAAAACCTGAATTAATAGATGCTTATGGAATGGCCAACGGTCATGTGTTAGCCATTTTACTTGGGCTTTTTATTGGTAGTGTTTCTTTTGCCGGAAGTATGGTCGCCTTTGGCAAACTCGATGGTAGAATTGGAGACATCCGAGCATCATGGATTCGCTATGTTAATATGGGGCTATTGGTTATTCTGCTTGGGCTCATTGCATTTATAATGGCGACAGGCACATCAACTGAGTCGACTCAACCATTGGTCTATCTGATTTTGGCTATAGCATTGGTATATGGTGTATTCTTTGTAATGCCAATCGGAGGAGCAGATATGCCAGTTGTAATATCTCTACTCAACTCATTTACCGGTGTTGCTGCAGCTATGGGAGGTTTCCTTTATGGCAATCAGGCTATGCTGACTGGAGGTATTTTGGTTGGCTCTGCCGGAACTATACTCACCGTTTTAATGTGTAAAGCGATGAACCGATCTTTGATGAATGTGATTATCGGAGCCTTTGGAGGCTCCAGTGCATCAAGTCAAAAAGAGGGTGGAGATATTAAAGAAATCTCGCTAACCGATGCAGCTGTTTTATTAAGCTATTCTCATAAAGTTGTAATTGTTCCGGGATATGGTCTAGCCGTAGCTCAAGCTCAGCATCTATGTCACGACTTAGATAAACTACTCGAAGATAAAGGTGTTGAAGTAAAATATGCGATACATCCTGTTGCTGGTCGTATGCCAGGTCACATGAACGTATTATTAGCAGAAGCTGATGTGCCTTATGAAAAACTGATTGAGATGGATGAAATCAATCCCGATATGCAAAATACGGATGTTGTGATCATCATTGGAGCTAACGACGTTGTAAACCCAGCCGCTGAAGATGATCCAGGTAGTCCGATTTATGGTATGCCTATCATTAAAGCTCACGAATCAAAGAATATTATTGTTATGAAACGAGGTATGGGCAAAGGTTATGCGGCTATTGAAAATCATCTTTTCTATAATCCAAAAACCCGTATGCTCTTTGGTGATGCCAAAGCAACATTACAGAAGTTGGTTGCAGAAGTAAAAAGTTTATAATAGATCTTTATGCTCTAAAAAGCATCTAATTATCAAGTTTCAAAAACAACGCCACATATCCAATGTGAGGCGTTGTTTTTTTATATATTTATGCTCCTCAAAACAAAGAAGAATGAAAAAAATTATTTTACCTGTTCTACTGTTTCTTACCTGTTTCTCTTTTGCTCAAAACAGCAAATTCGGAACCTTTTATGATCAACGTAAGTCGTTGTTCGAAATTCTTCCTGATACAAAAAACGAGATCATCTTTCTTGGAAACAGTATTACTAATTTTGCCGAATGGTCAGAGTTATTTAGTAATCCAAATGTAAAGAACCGTGGTATTAGTGGAGATGTTACCGCGGGAGTCCTCAACAGACTTGATCAGATTACCCGTTCAAAGCCTGCTAAAGTTTTCCTTTTAATTGGCATTAACGATCTTTCTCGCAATGTTTCTAAAGACTCGGTTTATAGAAACATCTGCCAGATTGCCACAACTATTCGCACAGCGTCTCCAAAGACACATGTTTACATTCAGAGTATTTTACCGGTTAACGACTGTTATAAGATGTTTGTAAACCACACCAATAAAACGGAAGAGATTAAATGGGTAAATATGAAATTAGCAGCATTTTGTAAGGATCAAAACTTTACCTATGTTGACCTTTTTTCTCATTTTAAAAGTCCAGATAATGACAAAATGAATCCCATCTACTCAAATGATGGACTTCACTTGTTAGGAAATGGCTACTTATTATGGGTTGATATCATTAAACCACTATTAAATAAATAGTTAAATCCATTTCTTTCATTCATTAATATTTATAAAAAAATCTATTGCTTTTTCTCTAAGTAATGACAAAAAGCAATAGATTTGCGACAGATTACAATCGGTTGCACCATAAAATAATACACTAAAATATTAATCTTCTGCTTTCAGCAAAAACACATAATATGCAGTACCAATATCCACTACCAATGATAAAATCATGCCTTTGTATTGCTGAGTGTCTATATATAGCAATACACTTGAGAATAACTCATATTTCATACATTAATAAATAATTTCAGTAAATCCCATGAAAACAATTCTACTCAGTATTATTTTTCTAGCAACAACACTCGTTGCCGGAGCACAGAACAAAACAGCAACTTCAGAATCCAATGCTGTTCCGAATACACTAACAAAAAGTGAGATAGCCAAAGGATGGAAACTACTTTGGGATGGAAAAACAACAAACGGATGGAGAGGTGCAGGCAAGACAGTTTTTCCGGCTAAAGGATGGAAAATAGAAAATGGAGTATTAACGGTTGAAGCTGCAAGTGGTACCGAAGCAGGAAATGGTGGTGATATTGTTACAATGGACGAGTATAGCAACTTTGAATTAGTCGCTGATTTCAAAATCACAAAAGGTGCAAACAGTGGTATTAAATATTTTGTTACCGAAGCATACAAAACAGGTGGTTCAGCAATAGGTCCTGAATTCCAGGTTCTTGATGACGCAAATCATCCTGATGCTAAACTAGGTGTTAAGGGAAATAGAACAATTGGTTCATTATACGATTTAATTCCTGCAATATCAACTAAGAAGGTTAATCCAATTGGAGAATGGAATCAGGCACGTATTATTGTAAAAGGAAATCATGTTGAACATTGGTTAAATGGCATTAAGGTTGTTGAATACGAACGAAAGGGACAGATGTTTGAAGCTTTAGTTGCATATAGCAAATTCAAAACCTTTGAAGGTTTTGGTGAGGCGGCAAAAGGACATATTCTTCTTCAGGATCACGGCAATGAAGTTTCATACAAAAATATAAAGATCAGAGTGATTAAATAAACCCTCTATTCTATTCAATCCCGTATGAAAAGATAAAATAAAGCCTCTGTGAATGAAAGCACAATCTATGATTGCTATTCAATACTTTCACTATAGTTCCATGGGAACTCGCTTTGACTTTCTTACATACGGGATTGATGAAGAACTCTTCAATACACTCCAGCAACAAATTAAACAAGAACTGGAAAGAATAGAATTAAAATTCAGTAGGTTTTCACCTTATAGTGAAATATCCCGAATAAACTATCTTGCTTTCAACGAAGAAGTGATAACAGACGAAGAAACTTTTGCATTAATCAACCTCTGTAAAACATATTATCGAAAAACAAGTTCCCTTTTTGATATTACAGTAGGTAAAAAAACTGAGATTGTCTTTCCACTTCTACCAATCAATAGTTCAACACATTTAAATACTACATCTTATTTTGATAGTTCACTATTAGGGACAGATAAAATTATTACCAATGCATCCTTAGCGTCCATTCGATTCTCGAATCCTTTTCTATCCATTGATTTGGGCGGAATTGGGAAAGGATATGCTCTTGAAAAGATAAAAAATATTTGTCAACAATTTCAAATTACCAATGCTTTGATTAGTTTTGGAGAGAGTTCAATAACAACCTTTGGGAATCACCCCCATGGAAATTATTGGCCAATTGGAATCCAACATGCTTTTACTCCCAGCCCTGCAATTTATACCTGCAAACTGAATGATAACAGCATGTCAACATCAGGAAACAGTTCAAATAACAAAGTTAAGTTTGGAGAAAATGGACACATTTTCAATTCAAAAACCGGAGAGTTTGAAAATGCTGCGAAATCTATTTCCATTGTATGTCAATCTGCTATTGAAGCTGAGGTATTATCAACAGCTTTATTTATTGCTAACGAAGACGAACGAAACAAAATATTTGACCAATTTTCTTTTGATGAAGTTATTCAAGTTAATTACGACCCATGTAACAATCACACCATCATAAAATACAACACAAAAGTCAACCCATAAAAATGCAAGATCAAGACAATTCAAGAAGAGATTTTATTAAGGCGGCAGGAGTTGGTGGATTGGGGCTAGTTGCCCTTTCATCACCTTGGATGAAAGCCCTTGGCGATAATAACTCAAAAGCAGCATCCGACAAAGTACGAATCGCTATTATCGGAGTAGGTTCACGAGGAAGCTATCACCTGAACTATTTAAAAGAGATGGAGCAAACCGATAATATTGAAGTTATTGGCGTTTGTGACAATTATCAACCGCATCTGGATGATGCTATCAAAATCACCAAGGGTACGGCAAAAGGATATCTGGATTACCGCAAATTACTCGAGGTAAAAGATCTCGATGGAGTAGTAATTGCAACGCCCTTACACATGCATGCCCAGATTACTATTGATGCGTTAAAAGCAGGTAAGCATGTTTTCTGCGAAAAAGCAATGGC
The DNA here is from genome assembly GCA_013390605.1 of Bacteroidota bacterium. GTDB lineage: Bacteria > Bacteroidota > Bacteroidia > Bacteroidales > Cfx3-03 > Cfx3-03. Next base: position 3,589,113 of record JACAUB010000001.1, read on the forward strand.
TAAAACCATAGAAGAATGCAAACAGATGGTTGACACAGCAAAGGAGAAAGGAAAAATTCTTCAGATTGGACATCAACGATTATTTAAGCCTACTTACATTAAAGCCATAGAATATATCCGATCAGGAAAATTAGGTAAGGTTACACAGATCCGAGCTTATTGGCATCGTAATAATGACTGGCGCCGCCCACTCCCCTCTCCTGAACTGGAACGGCAAATTAATTGGCGACTCTATCGCGAATATTCATGTGGATTGATGACTGAATTGGCATCACATCATATACAAGTTGCAAATTGGGTTCTTGGAAAGACCCCGGTCTCTGTAATGGGAACCGGTAGCATTAACTACTGGAAAGATGGTCGCGAAGTTGAAGATAATGTTGCAGTGATTTACACGTATGCTGATGGCACTCAGTTCGTATACGATTCTATGACCAGTAATAAATTCTATGGATTAGAGCAACAAATCATGGGAGATAAAGGGACAATGGAACTAGAGACCAATAAGATGTACAGCGAAACGCCTCCTCAACCTGCGGGGATACTACAATTGGTCAATGATATTGAACATGGCATTTTTGATTCGATTACTGTGGCCGGAGCTTCATGGGTCCCCGAAACCGCTTCAAAATATAAAGGCGAAATGATTTGTTTAGATGATAAAATCGATGAAGGGAAGCTTCAACTAATAGGATTGGTAAATGCAATTCGCCAAAATAAACCCGTTCCTCAATTAATGGAACAAGGATACTACTCTGGTCTCTGGACACTATTAGGACAACAGGCTATTGATGAGAAACGAGTTGTAACATTACCCGCATCTTACATTATTTAGTTATCAATAGCTCTATTCATCAGTAACTTAATCAGAAGAACGAGTTTTATCAACCCATCAAAAAACAAATAATCCAATGATAAAAGATATTATCATCAAAGCAAAAACCATAAAGCAAGAGTTGTGGGTATTTTTTGGTGTATTTATTTTTGCTTTTTGCTTAAATATCTATGCTATTTTACACTACAAAACACAATGGAAAGAATTATACACGCATATCCATATAGTTGTACTTTTAGCTGTAGGTCTTTATGTTATTCTACTTCTGCTTCGATCAATTTTCTGTATTATTAAAAGAGGAATTAAAAAGAAAGTCTAAATTGTAGATCAGGCTGATAAATTGGAACCAATATCTTAGCTCCGTGTCACTTCGACCTGAAGAAGAAATCTGATTATAGATATTCTTTATTAGCGTTTTTTTTCTCTGCCTCAAATAATGAATACAGTTGGAATAACAAAACAGGTACTCTTCTCAACAAATTTTTATTATTTAAAAAAATTTCCCCTTAAGTTTTCACATAATATTTTGTGAAATCATAAGGGGAAATCATAGATAAGTGTAAAAACAGTCTCATTAACTAAGACATACGGTTTTACCAAACGGTAATATCATTTTAATTTATGCCTGGCACCGATCCATTTTCTATATAAGCATCTCCTTCTGGTTTGAAATCTGGAGAGTACTTTTCAACCAATAATCTTAAACATTTCCGTTTCTCTTCATCTGATATCTCGGTATGCATGCGGCCAAAAAGAATTACACTTTCATAACCTGTAGTAAAACTAGCAGCTAAAACTTTTGTCTTACCAACAATACAAAAACTAACTAACGGGTTAGTCACAATGTTATCGATTTTGTGTCCAACCTGTGCACAATGAAAATAAAGACTTCCATTATCAGAAACATAGCTCAGTGGGATACCGTATGCATACCCATTCTCTCCTGTGGTCGATAACACACCATATTCACCATTCCTGAGTATCTCGTTAATTCTTTCAATAGAAAGCTTTCGTTCAGCCTTTCTTATTTCTCTAAACATAGTTTATATATTTTGAATCCAAATCTTTCATATGATTTGGATTCAAAAATACATATAAGGATACAAAAAAAGGAGAAACGTTCAAAATGATTTCAAAAAAGCCCAACTTTCATTAAAATTTATTCAACATTCCAAATACAATAATCAGTTTCAACCTTATTCCCATTATTTGCTTTAACCTCAATTTTATTCTTTCCTTTTATTAAAGAGATTGTATCCCAATTAAAAATAGCATAATCTCCTTTCCGCTTACCTTGCGAGAATCCATTAACAAAAAGCTCAACCTCTGGAAAGTTTGAATAAACTTTAATATTTGTAGTTTCTCGTATGCGATTAACAAACCTCTTATTTGCAATATAAAGTACCGGTTCGTTTTTATTCCAGTTTGCCTTATAAAACCAGAAGGCATCTTTTTTCACCTTCCTGTCGATAGTAACAAGTCCCTTATCATTCCGGCCCGGGCGGTCACCTTCTGTTCTATGAGCAGCACCAAAATCAAACATATTCCAGATAAAAGTTCCCCATAAATAAGGTCGTTCATTTATCTGCTTCCAGTTTTCTTCGTGATAATAAGCCTGCCAGGCCTCGGGATGCCAATAACCAGAAGGGTTTGGTCTTTTCAGATCCTGTTCATGGTGATATATACTTGCACCGGCTCCATACTCACTGATACCTATTCGCATGGTTGGTGATTTCTGATGTGTTTCATCTGCCCACTTACCAATCTCTTTTGCATCACCGCCATACCAGCCATAATACTTATTCCAACAGATCAGATCTGTGATTCCTGTGATCTCTCCATCAATAAAAGTAGCTGCTGTTGTCCTTCTTGAAGGGTCTTCCCTATGTGCTATTGCATTTAGTTCCTTTAGATACTCCACCGGATTATCACCATTTACCTTCAGCTCATTAAAGAGTCCCCAAAAACAAACACCAGGATGATTATAATTCTGACGAATCATTTCAAGTAACTGATTTTTTCCATTTTCTCTGAATGATGGCTGGTCAACAAACCCCTGGTCCCGATAACCACCCGGACCAACAAATGGAATTTCAGACCATGTCACTATTCCACTCTTATCCAATATGTCATAGAAGTATGGTGCATTGGGATAATGAGATAGTCTGATCGCATTCACACCCATTTCGAGCATCAAGGCAATATCTTCCTCTTGGTTTTCCGGGTATAAAGCATTGCCCACTTCACTACGATCCTGGTGCCGACACACGCCACGGAGTTGAAGATGTTCTCCATTTAAGAAGAATCCTTTGTCAGGGTCAATCGTGTAATATCTCAATCCAAGTGGTTGCTCTACAACGTCTATCACTTTATCACCCTGTTTTAGTGATACCACAGCAGTATAAATAAATGGATCTTTTATACCATTCCATAAATGTGGATTTGAAAACTTTATAGGAAGTGATATTTCAGTTTGCTTTTCTGGCTCAGCCTTCACCTGAGCTGTTTGTGTACAAACAGTTTTACTGCCGTCTTTAACGTCAATTTGAACTACATAATTATTGGTTTTAATAGTACCATTAGAGATCAACACCTTAGCATCAACCACTGCTTTCTCTTTTGATATAGACGATTGCGTCAAATAAACACCAGATGATGCAAAATCGAGTGGTGAGATACATGATTTATCAGTAACAATCAAGTGTACATCACGATATATACCACCATAGAAATTAAAGTCACCAACTAATGGCATTACATCAAGCTGAAGCGCATTACTTACCCTAACTCTGATTTTATTGTCAGCACCAAAATTAACTTTATCTGTTATTTCAAAAATAAAAGCAGTATACCCTCCTCTATGTTCGCCAATGTGTTTGTCATTTATAAAAACATTACAAACAGTATTCACACCATCGAATTTCAGAAAAAGGCGTTTCCCCTCCCATGCTTTATCAACAAAGAGTACCTTCTCATAAGTAGCCTGCCCACGATAATAATCAACCTTCCCATTGAGAGCATCTTCCTTATTCCAGGTATGAGGAATCTCTACACGCGTCCATAGATCAGGTTTGGTTTCATATCCAAAGGAAAAATTCCAATTGTTATTTAAAAGATGTTGTTCTCGGGACTGTCCATATGACAAATATCCAATTAAAAAAAGAACTGATATACAAAATAGCTTTTTCATTTTAAATTGGTAAAAAAATATATTATAAATTAGTCTTTGAATTTGACTTTAAAAACATACATTGGCACTTCCCTTTTTGCTTTTTCTGGAATTGTAATCAATAACCCTTTATCCATCTGTATCCATTTCAATTTCGCTTGATATCCGAGCATCGATAACGATACTACTTTCTGATTGCTGGAATTTAGGGCTTTAATAAACACATTGGAAACTCTCCAGCTACGTGCAATAATGTACACTATCTTTCCCCTTTTAGTAAATCTGATATCCTGAACCAGATTTTTTGCTGTACCATCAAAGAGAGCATCCTTTTCTTCAGCTTTATAACCCTGTTCTGATGTTTTATAAGCCATGCTGTCGGCATCCTCTCCATATATTTTCCATGAGGTAGTCCCATAAATAGCCTCGCCATTTACCGACATCCATTTTCCGATAGTCTTCAATCGTTCTAAATTTTCCAGACGAATTTCACCTTCAGGAGTGGGTCCTACATTTAGCAATAAGTTTCCCCCTTTACTTGCAATATCAACCAAAAGGCCGATTAATTTTTCCGGTGACTTAAAAACTGAATCGGCATGCATATACCCCCAGTTTTTTGACATTGTAATGCATGATTCCCAAAAGGGTTTGATGATTTTATTACTTCCCTTTTGTTCTATGGTTGCAAAGTCGCCCATTGAGTTCCCAATTCTATCATCGATAATGCAATTAGGATTAATTTTTAAAATAATTGCTCTTAACTCCTTACTTTGCTCTGGTTTGATCATTTCAGGTGTATCAAACCACATGATCGCAGGTTTATATTGCATCATCAGCTCTTTAACCTGAGGCTTTACTTTTCTTTCATAGTATTTTGAAATATCCTTTGCATCTTCATTGGGAAAGTCCCAGGTGTTGCTACGGCCTCCTTTATATGGCCAAACTGTTGGAACATCCGGGTCATGCCAATCCCGACCCAAAGAATAGTAAATGCCTAATTTGATATGATGTTTCCTACACGCTTCTGCTAATTCTTTCAAAGGATCTCTCTTAAAAGGTGTAAAATTGAAAATATTATATGGGCTTGAATTCGAATGATACATTGCAAAACCTTCATGGTGTTTAGATGTATATACAACATACTTCATTCCTGCACTTTTAGCTGCCAATACCCATTTTTCAGCATCAAACTTTTCAGGATTAAATGTCGAAGCAATAGCCTCATATTCTTTGATTGGAATCTTTGCTGTTAGCATTACGAATTCAGAATAATCTGTTCGCCCCTTCCATTCACCAGCAATTTTAGAATAAACACCCCAATGAAGGAATAAGCCAAATTTATCTTCATTCCACATTTCCATTTTCTTATTATCCTGAGCCATCAAAGGCTTAATAAGGGTGATACCTATTAGTAATATCACCAACAAAAACGTTATTTTCATCTTGTATGTTTTTTACTTTATAGTCCGGACAAAATTGATGCTTCTTCCAAAAGATTTGATGTCATTTTTCAATTGCCCTTCCACTAATATTTTGCCCCTTAACGGACAGTACCGCAGGGACAAAATATAAGCAGAATCAAGAGATAGCTGAAGAATTCAGAACGCATGAACAACTTATTACTTCAATATCGTAAATCGATATTTTCCGGCAATTTGCTTTTGCTTTGCATTTAGCGAAAGACGATAAACTTGTTTACCCCAAACGCTTGATAATCTTTCATCTGTAAGAACTATTGTTTCAACAACAGGTTCAAACTGCTTTGAGTCATATGAAAGTTGAAGTTTTTTTCCATTAACTTCAAAATCCACAACTCCTTTTGTTGAAATATTAGGATTACCCCAAGTAAGAAAATTAATCTGGTTTGGATTCTTTAATACTGACAAATTAAAATTATCCTCAATGATCAGCCCTCCCTTAGGTTCAAGTTTATAAGTTCTCACCCATTTCGAAACAGCGGCTTCAGGTTTATATGCATTTGCGATATCAACACTAAAAGTTGAAGACACTGAATTAAAGGTAGTATTTTTAGCCTTGTATTGTGGTCCATCAGATTGTGGTACCCCATTAATCATGGGCAGGTTGTGGTAGTTACTCTGCATTGTCCAGATAGAATAGCGTTCGCTACTAAAAGTCTGTCGGGTATAAGTACCAACCCCTGCATCAATAAATATTGGTGTTTCATCAAGATATAGACAAAAAGTTCCAACGTCGTTATGATTATGACTTTCTGCATTGTAACCACCCTTTCCGGCAAAAAAGAATCCGGTTGAATTCCGCATATAACAAAATTCAGTTTGTGGATACCATGAATAAGCGCTTTTGTCAGTTGAAGGTGTTGTATTTATTAATTCATTATGTGATGTTAGATTTTCTAATGTTCGAAAAACATCCCTTCCTGCATTAATGTCATCCACTTTATTATCACGTTCATATAGATAAGCAGCAAATTGCTTCATAACCTGACTATTTACTGCCTTACCAAAGCGAAATATCATCCCTTTTTCTCCGCCTCCCTTAGCTGAGGCATCCGCAAAATTCACAACCCATCCATTACCAACATAAGATTTTGCAATGTATTCACCCATATTTTTAATCATGGGTTGACTGAAAATATTGACCTTCCCTCCTGTTAGATTACTTAATAATTGCAAATAATCGTACATCTTTCCATGTGCATGTCCCCAATAGGATGGACCCTCTTCACAAGCTCCGTCAAGATGATTATAATTAATAAACTTATCGACAGAAACCATAGTGCGATAAACCCCTTCGGCTAATTTATCAGGATCGTTCTCAAGCAACATAAAACATTCAAGCACATCTGAATTACACCATGGGTTCCAGTTATTAACCATACCACCCGGTTTATAGTTTGTAGCCATCCACCAGAAACTACGGTTCATATATGGATCAAGAATTCTGTCCTGAAGATTCTTTCGTAAACGTTCAGGTACCATTGGATTCACCTTAACTAATTCGTCTTTCAGAAAATAATAAGTCCAGGCAAAGAATGCTCCCATATCTGCCGAGGTAAGATCAATGATAAATTGCTTGTAGGTTGGCAAAGCTGTTTTTTCAACCTGTTCTCTTTCTGTATGTGCAGAAAGCGCCCACGAAGTCATTTCGCAAGAATGCCATATACCATTCGCAATCTGATCTAAAAAACGTCCCTTCCCTTCGGCCAGTTCAGCCATCACCAAATCACCCAATGCCGAATTGTTGGCATTAAAGGGAACTTCCATAATAACCCGTGAGCCACTTCTGTCAAACTCTAAATAGTCGGTAGCTTTAACAACCTTCCATTCATAATTTAATGCCTTTTCACCTTTTCGAATAATCTCTTCTTTATAATTCGAGAAAAGAGCATCCCAACCTTTTCGGTCAGTGTAAGCTGGATATTTAACCCATTTTTGGTTCAATATCAAACACGACTTAATTTTAGTCAGATCTGCTTCTTTTTGAAGTAGATCTTTTACATCGTAGGCTTTCGTTGAAAACGATAAGCCGACAAGAAAAACAAGAAATAATATATTTTTGATCATGATCATTCGCTTTTTACTTGTTCAGAAAAATTAATATTCGAAACTAAAAATATCAGTTTTAAAATTAGTTAAAGGCAGGTACAGTAACCTGATAAACTGCACGTTTACCATCAATATCAGAGGTAAAGAAGACTGATGTTGACGCGTGATTAAAAATAGGATGAGGATGTTCATCCTGAGAGTGCCACGACGAACCATTACGGCACAATGGAATCCAATGAATCATTTTATGTTCCCAATCGGTTTTTAACAAACATATCCATAGACCACTTCCGGGTGCATTTGGTATCAGCTTATCATCAGGTTGCGTATAATATCCGTCTGTAATAATCAGACTTGAGGCTCCTTCTGTAAAATGGCCATATCGTTTCCAACCAGTTGGTAGTGGAATCTCAACGCGCCCGCTTCCATCAGGTAGAACACGACCAATATAAGCAGGTCCGTTTTTATACTCCCCATGGTAGATAATCGCTTTACCATCGCGTTCCCACATCTCATGACAGGTCCAATCACCACGATTCCTCCCATCACCTTCATCCCGCATTCGATGATGTGTTTTGCCATCCCAAAGCCATATCCGACGTATACCGCAATCAGAAGGCCATTCATTATTATAAAGTATCAAATCTTTATTAATTGGTGAGAATTGAACATGGGTGATCCATGCTTCAGGAACCCGCTCACTCAATATCTCCTTACCTGTTTTCGTATCATATACTCTCAGATAAGATGAAAGCTTTTCTTCGCGAACCCGTTGATCGATATCATAAGTGGGCTTACCAGATAAAAGATTGTCGCCGTCCAGGGCACGGGCATCAGTAGTAGGAACACAAAGACGCGAACCATCAGCCGACACATGTGTAAAAGCAGTCATTTGACCGATTGGATATTGAGCCAAAACGCGTTGATGCCCGGCAGTATCAACCACCATAATCTTGCGTCCCTGAATATAATAGACCAATCCTTTAGCCGGATCAACACTCACACTAGCTTTCCCAAATCCTTTGTATGGTGTGCCATCAAAATAAACATATGATTTCAGAAAGCCCTCGGTATTATAAGATAATTGCCGTTCATTCCCTGTCTTTAAATCGCGCATACAAATATTTGGATAGCCCGAACGATCACTTAAAAAAATGAGATGGCGATCATCGCTAAGCAAAGAAGTTGAAGTAAAATATAGCAGTTGTTCGTTAGCGCTTTTCATCACGGTAGCCCGGATAGGAACAATTTTATGGGTTGTATCAACATTTACCAAATTTTTATTATCTATTTGAGCACTAACAACTTGTGTTGAACAGAAACCGGCAGCTATTATAAAAAGCAAAAAGGCAAAAATTCGCTTGTACATAAAATATGTAATAAAAATCATTTGTGTTATTTTCAATTTATGCTTACATTTTAGATAAAAGGCTGATTCCTTATGATAAAGAATCAGCCTTTTAAATGATATTTCTGTGATAAAGATTACATCAAATTAATTGATCCAACCATCGTTCTGAACAAGATTACTGTTCATTTGACATTCGGTACTTGGAATAGCCCATTTGTACATGTAATCACCTTTCCATGAATAAGGTAAATCAATTTCTCCCCAAATTTGCTTCATTCCGTTACCATCACCGCCATGGAATTTTTTATCTTTCCATGTTCCCCAACGCATTTCATCAAACAAATTAACACCTTCAAGGGTAAGTTCCCAATGACGTTCATTGCGAATACGAGTTCTCAAATTGTCCTGACCACTAACATAAGTAGGCAAAGAAGCATTTGTAGTTTGTAAAATTGGTTGTCCTGCTCTACTTCGTACACTATTCACAAGATCAATAGCCTCTTGTTTAAACTGCTGCTCGTTTATAGCCTCAGCTAATAACAACACAACATCAGCATATCGAAGGAGTGGCATATCCCAAGGACAATAGTTACGAGCTGGTGTTTCTGATGCTCCTTCAGCAACAAATTTACGATACAAGTAGTAATACTTGGTATTGGTATCTGTTTTTAAATCGAAAGGAGCTGATGTATCAAAACCTCTGTATGGCCAACGCAAAGTATACGTATTTTCGACAATTCCAGCAGCACCTAAGTACCCGGAATACGGAGTGATAACAGTTGCAGTTAAACGAGGATCACGACTTTCATAAGCTTTTCTAATTCTTGCCTCATTACCAACTGGCAGATATTTAGACATATCAGCACCACGAGCAGTAAATGTTGCAATCTCAGCTGCAGTTAACCCATCACGTAAGAAGAAAACAACACGCTGTTGTGGTGTCATTGCATTATAACCCGGAATATACGTATTCCAGTTAAATGTAGAACCATCAGCATTTTCAAAAGATTCCACATGATCAGGACTTGGGAAGTGCGAATTCCAGCACGAGCCAAATGAGTCACGTGAACCCAGATAAAATTGAGTATCCCCTCCAAAACCATCAACTCCGATATTTTGAACAGAAAATATCATCTCCGGACACTGTTCATTGACCTCTTTGAACAACATTTTGTATGGGCCTTGAAAGAGTGTATGCCCTAATGCACCTACCTGACGTAAATCGGCTTCAGCTTTAGCATAATCTTTGGTCCACATATAGACCTTTGCACGAAGTGTATAAGCAGCAGCTTTTGTGGCACGTCCATACAATGCATTCCCTTTTATATAACGTCCGGGAAGATTAGGTTCATTAATACAATCTGTCAGATCACTGACAATGGTTTCCCAAACTTTAGCTTCAGTTTCGCGAGCTTTATTAGCCTTTGAAACATCAACAGGTTCCAGATAAACAGGCACGCCTTTAAAAACCTGATTTAGTTTATAATAGAAATAAGCCCTTAAAAATTTGCTTTCAGCAATTAACCTGGCTTTTTTCTCAGGAGTTAATGGTGCATTCGGTAAATTCTTAATCGCATCGTTGGCACGACTGATACCTTCATAATGCTGTTGCCAGTAGCTACTGAACAATCCATCACCTGCGGTTATTGTACCTGCTGTTAATGCAAGATTATCTCTGCTTTGCCCTGTAAAACCATAATCATCAAAGTAATACATTTCAAGGCCGACAGTACCATAACGCAGTGCATTGTAAACACCATTGACCCCCATATCTGCCAGATTTTCTGTAGTCCACATACTACTAGATCCTATTTGAGTTTTGGGGCTTGTATCCAGCAAATTCTTTTGACAACCACTTAATAGTGAAATTGCAATGAGCAATATAAATGTTTTCTTAAAAATTTTCATCTCAATTAAAATTAGAAAGTGATATTTGTTCCGATAGATATCTGACGCAATGTTGGATAATTTGAATTTGCCCCAGCTTCAGGATCTAATCCCGGAAATTTGGTAATCGTTAACAAATTCTCAACTGATAAATAGACACGTACTCTTTCTGTAAAGATTTTTCTTGCAATATTTTTTGGAAGCGTATATCCTAGAGAAAGATTCTTCAATTTTATATACGATGCATCATATAGATAGAAAGTGCTGGATTGTGTATTTTGTCCATCACCCTGATTTAGTTTTAATCGGGGATATTTTGCTGTAAGGTTATCAGGTGTACTTGTATTTGACAAAGTATTACCTGCATTATAATAATAATGATCATCAGCTACCAATGAGCCAATAGCCCAACCGGTTCGCATATTCGTCATATCATACCCTGATTCAGCCCAATAGAGTTTAAACCCGGCATTACCAGCCCATACCATTCCTAAATCAAAGTTTTTCCAACTAACATTGATTTGAGAGCCAAAACTATATTTAGGATTGGATGAAGAATTCTGAAATTGATTATCATATGAACTACCATAGATGCCATCATTATTTACATCCGCATAGATAAAGTCGCCATACCAGATTTTATTCTGACCAATTCCCTGATTAGGCATAAACTTATAACCGGCAGTTGTCATAGCCTGTAGCCACTTCATATCGTCAGGAGTACGAATCATACCATCTTTAGGTCCACCATTAATGTTAACAGTACCATCTGCTTTAAAATAGGTTGCATCGCCCTTGTAACGACTTAATAAAAAGTATTCATTAATTGCATGTCCTTCTATTACTCGAGTTGCTCCGCCACTTGAAACATTTCCTATATTTGAGTAATAAACCGGAGCACCTGTTGCATCCTTACGCCATTCCTGCACTAATGTACCCTTATACTTTGTAACTTCATTGTTGTTATACCCTACGTTAACTGCTACAGAGTAGTTCAGATCGCCTACTTTATCTTTCCATCTTACAGTAACATCAACACCTTTATTCGTTACTTCAGCAGTATTTTGTGTTGGAGCTGTTTTTAGTCCTAAGGTTAAATAAACAGGAGGAGTAGTTAAGATACCATTGGTCACTTTATTATATACATCAATTTCTGTACTTAATCTGCTATTTAGGAATGATGCATCTAGACCGAAGTTTGTTACATCAGTCGATTCCCATTGTAAAAGGCTGTTAGCTATTTTTGTTTGAGCAAGACCAGCCATTTGCAATCCATTAAATGAAACATTTACTTTTCCATATGTCGATTGATAATCATAATCACCCGATGCATTATTTCCAAGCTGTCCCCATGATGCTCTAAGCTTCAGATTCTGAACAATGCCCAATGATTTAACAAAATCCTCTTCCGAAAGCCTCCATCCAGCAGAGAATGATGGGAAAACACCCCAACGACTATCGGGACTAAAACGAGAAGAACCATCATAACGTAAGTTGGCTTCAAACAAATAACGATCTTTAAAGGCATAGTTTACACGACCAAACAAAGATTGCAACGCTCGGTCGGTAGCAGTACCAGTAACAGACAACATTGTAGTAGCAGTATTAGGTGTAAAAATACTTCCATCAATTAATCCCTTCTGGCTTGAGTCATGATTGTAGTCGCTATAGTAATACTCATTATATCCAAGCAGCACACTAATGGTATGATTTTTCCCTATTTTGGTATCATAGTGCAATAAGTTCTCCAGTGTGTAACTACTATTGATATATGTATTATAATAAGTAGTCATTAATGAAGGATCTGTAGCAGGAGAGATAACTGCACCGTTACTAAACTTAACCCTATATGCATCACTAGCATTTGTATAAGTATTATTCTCGTTAATAAGCTTATTATAGTTGAAATTAAAATCCCATGAAAGGCCTTTCATAAAGGTAATTTTCGAATACACAGTAGTATTGAACCTTGACGACATATCAGAACCATAATTCTGGTTTAACATACCATAAAGATTATTTGCAGTTGCACTCTCTTCAGGAGCTTCAGGAGCACCAAGTACACCTTTGTATCTTCCGATTAAACCTGGTGTAGTTTGTGAAAAATAGTTTAACATGTTACCATAGTTACCCATTTCTTTTGTTTGCATCCAACCAAATGTACGTGTACCTAAAGTTAACCAACTATTTACATTTGCTTCTACGTTTGCCCTCAATGTATACCGTCTGGCACCTGTATTTTCAACCAATCCCGGATCATCAAGCATACCTGCCGATAATAAAAAGGTTGTATTTTTCGTACCCCCATCAACTGTAACGGTATGATCCTGAACCAGGTTATTCTGATACATCTCCTTTTGCCAGTTTGTGTTTGGATAAGCCACCCAATTTGGAACACCACTGGCTGTTAAGCCATTTGGATCGAGACTTGCCTTTGTCCATGCATCTATTGTTGCCGGCGAAAATACTTCAGCAGTAGCAATATTACGTGCACTTTCATTGATCAACTTCATAAAACGAGTATAGTCATTTACGGTCGACAACAAATTACTTGGTTGAGCAACAGATAAGTGACCATTATATGTAACTTTAATTCGTTCTTTATTTCCCTTTTTTGTTGTAACTAATATTACCCCATTTGCAGCTCTCGAACCATAAATAGATGCAGAAGCAGCATCTTTCAAAATTGATACTGATTCAATATCGTTAGGGTTTATAGCGTCTAAAGGAGCCTCCATCCCATCAACAATCACCAAAGGACTGCTGTTATTTAATGTTCCCTGTCCATGAATTAATATTGAAGCTCCATCGTCACCCGGTTTACCAACACCCTGGCGGATAGTAACTCCTGAACTTAATCCGGTTAATGCAGATGAAACATTTGTCACGGGACGAGATAACGCCTGATCAGCAAAAGAGACTGAAGAAACAGAACCTGTAAGATTTACTTTCTTTTGTGTACCATATCCAACTACGATTACTTCATCAAGACTTTTGATATTTGAAATCATTGTAACGGCCATCGATGTTTTACCTGAAAGATTAATATCCTGACGATCATAACCCATAAAAGTAAAACTAACGATTGCATTGGGATCGTTAACAGTAATACTAAACTTTCCCTGTCCATCTGTAATGGCACCTCTGGATGTTCCTTTAATTAAAACACTAACTCCCGGAAGAGATTCTCCTGTCTTTGCATCTGTTACAGATCCTGTAACAACAATTCCTTTTTTTTGTTGCTGGATACCTGATAGATCCTCATCACTAATCTGCTTTGGAGATAGCACAATTTGCCGATTAATGACAACATAATCGGTATTGGTATTTTTAAAAATATCGTGAAGTACATCCTTGATAGCCTTGTTATGCGCTAAAATATCAACTTTACGATTTACATTAATTAACTTTTGATTATAGGCGAAATAATACTCGCTACTCTTTTCAATTTGATTGAGTACGTCCTCTACTTTAGCGTTTTTTAAATTAAGAGAAACTTTGCCTGTTTGAGAGTATGAGTTGAGCGCGAATATATTCATTATCCCTAGTATCATGAAGAACGAGGTTAATTTCATAATGAATAGTATTTTGTAAAAACAATGTTTATCAAACCAAGCATTCTTGGAATTTTTTTTCATAAATTTGTTGCATTAGTCAATGAATAAATAATTGAATTTCCGAAAAATTTGTTACAAGCTTTGTTGACTAGTAATCTGAGAGGGAAATGTGTTAGCGCACATTTCCTCTTTTTTTTCTGTCTCTTGATTTTTAAATTGTACTTCCTTCCTGCATAGGCATTTACATTTTTAGATTAATATTCTTTTTTTATTTTCGTTTTGGAAAAATGAGAATCTCTTGTCTTGGTATAGTTCCATCCGGCAAATCAGCATTTCTCTTCATCATTTTAAAGTCCATTGGAGACGATGCTTTTAAAATTTCAAGAATCTCGCTAAGCGATTCATTCTGAAAAGTAATATGATAGCGATATTCCAGCAACTTCTTATCGGTACACTGAAAATGAATATTATGAAACTCTCCAATCCGATTTAAAACATCACTTAAAGGATCATTTCTGAAAAGCAATTTCCCATCACGCCATGCAATATATTTATACAGATCGCCCTCCACAATTTCACTCTGTTGTGTTGTAATGTCATAATCCAGATGTTGATAAGGTTTCAAATTTGAAATAATTGTATTATCAGTTGTTCCTGCTTTTGAAACAGCAACTTTACCCGATAATAGAGACACTTCCGTCTGTTTTTGATCCAGAAAAGCTCTAACATTAAATTTTGTACCGGTAGCTTTTACTGCTAGTGATTTAGTATAGACAACAAAAGGTTTAGACTTATCAGATTCAACCTCAAAATAAGCCTCACCTTTTAGTAAAACCGAACGTTGATTACTGGTAAATTTTTCAGGATACTTTAAGCTACTACCTGCATTTAGCCAAACTTTTGTTCCATCTTCCAGGTTGAATGCCAGTCGTGTACCATTAGATGTAAAGACCTCTTTATAAGCTATATGCTCTTTTTCTTTCGCAGTACTATTAAATTTTTGCCAAAACAGGCCACCCAATATCAAAGGAATAATCAAAATGGCAGCAGCTGTTTGAAAATATCTCCAAAAACGAATCATTGTAGATTTTCTAGAAATCTGATTCATCACATCATCTAAAGCATCAGTGGTAGAGATATCTGAAGGATCGATACTTTTGTCCATTGAATGCCATATATTCTTCACCTTCATAAAATAATCCCAGTTTGAAGATGAATCTTTTATCCATGCTTCAAGCTCAGCTATTTCTTCTGCAGTTGCATTATCTCCAAGATATTTTGCAATTAAACGAAGCGCCTCTTCTTGTTCGAGATTATTCATAATATCATTTTTCATGACAACAACGTTTTAGAAATTAAATACCACATTCAAAAAATTAAAAAAAATATTTATTAACAAGTAGTTCTCCTTATATCTTGCGAAATTGACATAAAGTATTCCGCTATTCCAATCAGAATCAGATCTTTTTATCGATCACAAGAAATCGTCAAAAGGGTCTAATGCGTTATTCCGAGTATAAAAGAGAGGCTTTTTATAATACTTCCGTTTATTTAAGGAGATTTCTCGCTAATGTTTGGGATGAAGTGGGCTGATATGAGATGAAACATAGGATGCGTTCTATCAAAAACAGAATATTTATTCACCACAATAAATGTGATAAAAGCATCAAAAAAGTGATCAAATAATCTTTCAATTCGTCTCTTAAGATTTGCAATACTTTTCCTATACGTACCTCTACTGTACGATTAGAAACCTGCATTTTTTCAGCGATCTCTCTATATTTCAAACCATCATACCGATTCAATTTGAAAGGTTCTGCAATCTCGTCAGGTATTTTATCAAGTGCCTTTTTTACAATTTTCTCTATTTCTGATCGCAGAATATAATTTTCAGTATCACATTCCAGCAAAGGTGAACTATTTAGCACGGAATCGTGATGAGAATGTATAACTTTTGCATGCCGTAGCCAATCCAGACATCTATTTTGGATTAACTTTAATAAAAATGACTTTAACGTTGTAGTAACGGTTATAATTTCACGATCTTCCCATAACTTCAAAAAAACATCCTGGACAATTTCTTCTGATGAATCTAAATCTTTAAGAAAAGTAGTTGCAAACATCACTAAATCAGAATAATATGCAGTAAACAGAGAACTAAAAGCGCTTTTATCACCCCCCTTTAATTTTTCAACTAGAATTCTTTCAAATGAAAAGGTATCCATTTCCCACAATTATTACAGCGACAAACTTAAAGAAAATAAAAGATAAAAAAACATTTAAACAAAAAAACAATTTCTGCTATGGCACATAACAGATTGTTTCGCATTACTTTGAAAACCGAATATTCAAGATAAATCGTTTCAATGTCACCCATACAATTTGCCGATACCTATGGGTTTCTCCATAGTATCTCCATACTTTGTCCATAGTTCCTCCATACTTAGTCCATACTTATAGAGTATGGAGATACTATGGAGAAACTATCTACAAAACATGGAAGAAGCTTTGACAAAAGAGTAAATTTACCCGAATCATATCATCCGTTTATACTTTATTTAGAAACGATAAATAAGAAAATGATGAAATAGTTACGTTTTGATTGAGTAAATTATTCATCAGGGATTCAGCTTTTGAGAATCTGTATTTAAGTGAAACCAATTGAAGTCAACATATCCATCGACACCTGTATCTTTCGTACTGTAATTAAAAAGGGCGAATCGATTGGCTGTCCAGTCTAAACCTAAATCCATCTTTAGTTCATTACCGATTAGCTTGAACTGTTTGCCATCCGTACTATATGAAAACAATGCTTTAAATCCAATATGATTACATGTTGCCTTAAACCAGATCTTATTACTTTTGAGTTCTTTCTCAATAGTGTCAATTATCTTATTGTTATTAACCATTACTATTTTCCTGATCTTACCCTCTTGTATAACAGCAACATATGCATAGGGTGACTGAAAGACACCAAATCCAGCAATGTTTCCATCTTTTAAGCCACGAACATCTATTTCAACAGTACCTTCTGAAGCAGGACCCTGCACACGCTGAGTTAACGTGTTACGCGCGTTCATCAAATCACTTGCCTTACTGGCTTTTAATCTCATATAACCGGAATGTTCTGTGAGTGACCATTTTTCGGAATCCGGGTTATGATTCCATTGCCATTGTAAACCAAGGTTCGCAGCACTAAATTCATCAGATGTAGCCGGCACTTCGATAGGATATGTATTCCCAACATTAGGCTTCTGAAAGGTGACTACACCTTTTCCATCTTTTCCAAGCATAGGCCATCCATCAACCCACGAAACCGGTTCAAGATGTGGCACACGACCAATCGGACCACGATCCTGCATGATGATAAACCACCAGTCGCCATTTTTTAGTTGTACCATGCCCCCTTGATGCAAGCCATTGCCGGGGTAAGAGCTATCATCATTGATAACGACTTTTGATTCATACGGACCATAAATATTGTTTGATCGTAAACAAACCTGTCGACCTTGCGTACCACCGGCTGCACCTAGAATGTAATACTTACCGTTTATTTTATAGAAGTGTGAACCTTCCTGATGTGTTTTCTCAATGATTTTCACACTCGGTCCCTTGACTGAAAGCGCATCAGCATTAAGTTCTGTTACATAAAGTGTTGATTGACCATGTACCACATAAATCTTACCATCATCATCAAAAAGGAGTCCCGGATCATAAAGATATTCCGGAAAGATCGTCCGGGTCCAGGGACCTTTCACATCTTTGGCCGTACACATAGTGAAATGGCCTTTAGGAATCCCTAACCCGTATGGTGTACAGAAGCCAACATAAAACAAGCCGTTATGATAACGCATTGTAGCTGCCCAAGAGCCATTTAAATATAACGTTCCGCCCTTCATATCATAGCGGGGATCTTCATTATAACGCTGAATAGCATAGCCGGCCATCGTCCAGTTGACTAAATCTTTTGACTTGGCTATAGGACATCCTGGAACATAGTGCATACTGGTCGAGATGAAATAGAATTCATCGCCTACCCGAATGACATCAGGATCTGGCCAGTCACCCCACATGAGAGGATTTGTAAAGGTTCCATTGCCATTATCAGGTGTCCAGACCCTGGTATTATCTTGTTTAATATTGTGTTGGGCGAATAACCCGATGCAGGAAAGAAGTAAAAAAACAAAACAGCTGACCCTTTTCATATATTTTTGATTTCGTGTGTCTGATATATTTTTGATTTCAGAATCTTTATTGATTTAATGATAAGAGCATTTGATCAAAGGTAAATTATTAACCATGATCTTAATACTAATAATCATCGCCAGATAATTATTTGAATAAAAAGAGGGTGTTTCAAAATATTGAGACACCCTCTTTTATTTTCAATAAACAATCACCAATAGTTTATTGGGCTGATTGATTTTTTAGTAACCGGGATTTTGTTTAAGATTACTATTTATATCAATCTGTTTTTGAGGAATAGGCCAAAGATAATTATTGGCTTTAAAATCACGCGTTTCAACAATAATTGGAGTTGCAGTTGGGGAAAAAATCATTTGGCCGGTAGCCTGATCAATAGAACCTGCATTTAAAGAGCCTAGAGCCTCTCCTTTCATTACCTGTTCACCAATTTTCCAACGTTGAATATCAAACCAACGCAATCCTTCCATTCCAAATTCAACACGACGTTCTCTACGAATGAGATTACGCAATGTTGTCTGATCATTGTAAACACTACGATCAACAGCTGGCATTCCGGCACGCAGACGAACTTTATCAATAGCAGTATAAACTGAGTTATCAATTTGCCCAAGCTCAATTTTAGCCTCAGCATACGATAACAGAACTTCGGCATAACGAATCACAATTATGTTCATCCCTGTATTCCATACATCACTATAATCACTAAGGTTCCAGATATACTTTCTGACATTGTAACCTGTTCTGGCTCCGCCATATTGATCATAAAAATCAGCAGAATTTTTATCTAGCGGATTCATGTTCGAACCATCATACAGAGCAGCACCCGGATACCAGATAGTAGTATAAAAACGAGGATCACGATTTGAATATGGTTTTAAAGCATTGTAACCTGAACCGGCTTCGGTGATAGTCTTTCCATTTTTCATTTCAAAAGCATCGACTAAACTCTGTAACGGATCAATAGAGCTCCAACCACCTTGTGAAGCAGGAACCATTACACCAAGAACCCAATTACTGTAATCATTTTCCTTATATTGTACATCAAGGATAACTTCTTGATTATTTTCATTCTGAATACGAAAGAGATCAGTATATGAAGGGAAAAGATCGTACTGCCCTAATGCAGAAATAGCATTACAGGTGCTTACACATTCTGTATACTTCTTCTCATAAAGTTCGATTCGTGCCTTTAAAGCAAGTGCAGCACCTTTAGTGATACGGCCTTGATCTGCAGCATTATCATATTTAGCAGGCAAATCTGCAGCAACTGCAGCAAGTTCATCAAGAACAAATTTCACAACATCAGCCTTTGGTGTTCTGGTTACTTTATTTGCTTCTTCAATAGTCAGCTCTTTAGTAAACAAAGGAACATCACCATAAACTTGTTCCATTATAAAATACTGATAAGCACGAATAAATCGAGCCTGCCCTTTTGATAATTTTATCTTATCAGCACTGATAGGTGCTTTGTCAACATTTGCAATGAAATAATTACATTTACGAACAGTTGAAAAACTCCATCTGCTTGTACCAGGGTCTGCAGCAGTAAGTAGCCCGTTTCCTAGTACCTGAAAACCCTCCCATGGGAAAGGACCATAAGCATTGTCTGATGCGCAATCCATATACACAATATTGTCACCAATTTCCCATCCATTATATAGGCCATTCAGTGCAGCAGTAACCTCTTTTTCAGAAGTCCAGAAGGTTGAACTCGACAATTGATCAAGTGGTGACCTGTCAAGAAAATCCTTATTACAAGAAGCAAACGTAATTGCTAAAAGGAAAAATATAAATACTTTTTTCATAATACGTCAGGAATTAGAAGTTAACATTTAAACCAAAACTGTGTACAACTTGCTGAGGATAGTAATCTCCACGTGTACCGGCCGGAGCTTCAGGATCGAATCCCTTGTAAAATTTAGTAAGCGTAAGCAGGTTTTGTCCACTATAATACAACCTCAAACTAGACACTTTAATAACTTTCAGCCATCTTGGACTAACTGTATAACCAAGCTGAATGTTTTTCAATCGTAAATAAGAGGCATCTTTCACCCAAAATGAACTAGGATAGGTACTTCCATCATTACGTCCCCATTTAACAAGTGCGCGTGGGAAAGTAGTAGAATGATTAGTTGCCGTCCAACGGTCAAGCCATAAAGAACTTGGTTTAGCAGTTCCATCAACATATCCAATAGCCTCCATTGTAATATATCCTTTCACATTGGTTGCACCCTGGAATAAGAGATTCAAGTCAAAGTCTTTATACTTCAACGTGGCATTCAAACCAAAGACAACACCAGGAAAATAGCTACCCAGATTAACGCGGTCTTTATCATCGATTACACCATCATTGTTTTGATCTTTATATTTTAAATCGCCGGGACCAATGGGAACAGCTGTACTTCCACCAAGTTGTTTTGCATGTGCAGCAACCTCCGCATCGGTATTAAAGATTCCTTCACACTGATATCCATAAAACGAATAATAAGGAGAACCTTCTTCAACGATTGTATTTCCACTAATCCATGGACCAGTTCCTTTTAGGTTCGTAACTTCATTATGAATAAATGTAGTATTAAAGTTTAAATCATAACTAACCTGACCCATTTTCCCATGTGTTCCAAGAACGATTTCCAAACCTCTATTGATCATATCACCTGCATTTTGATCAGGTAATTTATCATATCCATAAGTTGCAGCAATTGGAAGTTGAAGAAGCAGATTAGAAGATTTACGATCAAAATAATCAATAGAAAAGGTTAGTTTATCATTAAACAGACCTGCATCTATTCCAATATTGGCATCACGGGTTGCTTCCCATTTCAGAATTGGATTTGCAGCAGAGGTAATTGCTACTCCTGAAGCAATCAAATCACCGAATGTATAACTTTGTCCAGCATCAAAAGTTGAAGAGGTTGGATAATATGATCCACTTGAAACATTCTGATTACCAAGCATACCCCAACCAATACGTAATTTAAGATTATTGATAAAGGAGAATTGCTTCATGAATTTTTCTTGTGTAATACGCCAACCAGCAGAAGCAGATGGGAAGAGGCTCCATCGGTTACTGGCCATAAATCGAGAGGAACCGTCATAACGTGCATTAACCTCAAAAAGGTATTTTCCGGCAAAATCATAATTTATTCTTCCAAAATATGACTCAAGTGCAAGCTCGCTTGCAGTTCCACTATTCGTCTGTCCATCTGTCGATCCAACATTTAATTGTTCCAGATTATCACTTAAAAAGTTCTTTCTGAATCCTTGTAAGTAATCGTTCCGGGTCAACTCAGCCTGGTGACCTGCCATAGCATGAATTGTATGTTGGCCCAAAGAGAGATCGTAAGTGAGAAGAGATTGCGAAGTAATATTTGATGCGTTAGCTGATGATGAATACAGTCTATTGGGACCTTGATAAAGTTTAGCAGTATGACTTGGAAAATTATAAAATTGAATATCATTAATAAATTTATTTCCCAATGCATTGCTAAATCTATAACTGACAATTTCTTTGATTTTTAATCCTTTTAAAATCTCGAATTCACCATTTAAAATTCCCAAAAATTGATTGGTTTTCATTTTAGATTCAGAACCTGATTCAAGCCAGGCCATTGGATTACCATCACCTATTGAACCATACGACCCATCGCTATATTTGTATGGAACCATTGGCGAGATACGATTAATCTGTCTGAAGAATTGAGAGAAATTTTCAGTATATGGATTTGTGGGTTCAGCAAAATCAGTTAAGCTATACGAAATATTTAAACCGGCAGTAAAACGCTTTCCGATTTTAGTATCTACATTAGATCTCATTGTATATCGTGTATTGCTTGCACCTTTAACAGTACCATCCTGATTAAAATAGCCTGCTGAAAACATATAGGATGTATTCTCTGAACCACCTGAAACATCGAAGTGATGATTTGATTGAAGTCCGCTACCTTTATAAAACAGACCTAACCAATCTGTATTTGCGTAATGATCAGGATCTGAACCATCTCTGAATTTCTGAATCTCAGCAGCAGTATATTTAGGCGCTTTCTTTTCGTAAGTTAAGGCTTCATTCCATAATTCAGCATATTGGGCAGACGACAGATAATTAGGCAAACAGGTTGGACTTTGCCATCCCATATTACCTGCATAAGAGAGTTGTAACGGCTTATTTTTTCCTTTTTTTGTAGTAATCAGAATAACACCATTGGCAGCCTCTGAGCCATAAATTGCAGCTGAAGCACCATCTTTTAGAACTGAAATACTCTCGACATCATTTTGATCTACATCGTTCATTGAAGCCTTCACTCCATCAACAAGTATCAACGGGTTTTTGCCGGCACCAAACGAACCAATTCCTCTGATACGAATTGTTCCAACATCGCTTCCTGGTTGTCCGCTATTTTGGATTACAACTACACCTGGCAAAACACCTTGAAGTGCAGACGAAACATTACTAACAGGGCGACTTTTCAGAATAGAACCGGAGACCTGAGCCACAGCACCGGTTAGATTCACCTTCTTCTGGGTGCCATAACCAACAACAACAACTTCTTGAAGGTCTGTTATCTCACTTTCCAACGTTAAATCAATGGTTGTACGATTATTAACAGGAACGCTCACCTCTTTATAACCGACAAAACGATATACTAATATACCATTGGGAGGAATGTTGTTTAATACATATTTCCCATTAGCATCTGTTGAAGTAACATTTTGTGTTTTTGAAAGAAAAATATTTACCCCGTACATAGGATTACCATTCTTATCTTTCACAACTCCTGAAACCGAAATTGTATTCTTTTTCTGCTGCTGAATCGTGTTGATTTCTTCTTTAGAAAATTTAACCGGAGTTAATACAATTTGGCGATCAATAATGGTATACTTTACATCAGTACCATCAAATAGCTCATGTAAAATATCTTTGATTAATTTATGATTTGCAGAAAGGTTAACTGGCCTGTCCACATTTATCAGCTTACTGTTATACAGAAAGTAAAATTCACTTTCTTTCTCAATATTTTCGAGCGCATTCTTAACCGAAACATTGCTCAAGTTCATTGATAGTCTCGTGTTTTGAGAATAAGAATTCCCAGCAAACGCTTGAAACACACAAAACAGTGTAAGGAAAACCGTTACTTTCATGAAGATAAGTATTAATTGAAACTGGGATTTTATTCCACCGGTCTCTTGATTAAACCGACTTTTTTTCATAATTTTGAATGGGATTAAATGTTTATAAACGTAAGAGTTTGTAAAGTTTACCAGCGGGGAGGTGTTCGAGCACTTTCCCGCTACTTTTTTATAGTCACTTATTGTCCTGATTTATTCATGCAGCTCCTTTCTTTCGTTTGAAAATTATTATTGTATCATGATTAACTTCACCATCTTTATTGACTTTTGCTTTGATGAACCGATATTGAATAGGAGCCGTCATTTTTAATAACTCCAGAATCTGATATAAAGATTCATTCTCAAAGGTTGCTTTATATTTATAATCAAGAAGTTCTTTATCCTGAATTTCAATCTTAACATTAAACCAATAGTTAATTTTTCTAACAACTTGTGCAAATGGCTCATCATTAAACACTAACTTCCCATTTCTCCAGGCAATATATCGTGATGCGTCAACTACCTTTTTGACATATGTATTATTATCTTTGTTATAGGTAACTTGGGAATTGGGCATTAGAATTTCAAATTCTTTTTCAGTTTTTCCTTTTGCAGTCATACCGACCCTGCCTGTTAGTACCGTAGTTTCAATTATTTTCTCTTCAGGATATGCCATGCAAGAAAACGAGGTTCCTTTAACCACTACACCAATCTTTCCCATTTCTACTTTAAAAGGCCATGAGGGATTTTTCTTAACTTCAAAGAAGGCTTCGCCTATAAGCTTAACATTCCGAGTCTTTTCATCGAAATTAACAGGATATTGTAGTTTACTACCACTATTCAACCAAACAGTAGATCCATCAGGTAATGTGATCTTTGAACGAACACCATTTGGAACAACTACTTCTGTGAGCGCTGAAAAATCGATCTTCTTTGGAGACGAAAAAGAATGGAATGCGCTATATATCAATAATGGAAAAAACAGAGTAGCAGCAATATTGCGTAAAATTTTAAATACGTTTCTAGGTCTATTTCTCTTCCTGATCAATTGCTTTATCCTTTTTAACCCGGCGACTGAATCAACTTCTTCGATTTTCTCTAAAAGCTGTAAGTCCTTTTTTATTTTTTCAATATCCTCATATAATAAAGCATTTTCCGGAGAAAAGTTTATCCATTCTTCCAATGCTATCTTATCTTCCGCTGAAGTAGTATCAAGAAAGAATCGAGCTAACAACTCATCATTAAAGTCCTCGTTTAGTTCCATAATTATAATCTTCTATATCTAAAGACGACAAGAGCGCCCTAAATACGTACTGATTATAATATTTTTTTTAATCTTTTCTGTAATTACTAATTATTACAATATTTAAAAGGCTATTTATTGATTATTGTAACAATTGGTAATTACGAAAAGGGAACTATTAAAAATTATTTATTAAATAACAAGAAGGCGAGAGTCCCCATAGATAGATAATCCTTCAGATCGGCTCTTAATAACCTGAGGGCCTTACCAATCTGAGTTTCAACTGTGCGATTTGATATCCCCAGCATTAAAGCGATCTCTTTTGGTGTCTTATGTTCAACACGGTTAAGAATAAAAATTTCTCTACACCGATCGGGAAGTTTAGAAATTGCCTGATCTATTTTATTCTTTAATTCTGATTCTACAAAATAATCCACATCTATTACATTGGGAATATCGCCTTCACTCAGAACTTGTAAACGATATTTATCAGATACTTTTTGATGTTTGAGATAATCAAGACATCCATTTTTTACGGAAAGAAAAAAATAACCTTTCAGATTAGTTGAGATATCTAATGTCTTGCTCTTTTCCCAAAACTTCACAAAGACATCCTGAACAATATCTTCTGCACACATTTGGTCTAATACAAATTGAGAAGCATAAACTACCAGACCCGAATAATAATATTTAAAAATAAAATCAAAGACAGTTTCATCCCCCTTCTTAAGGCGATCAAATAAAAATAAATCTGAAGCAGTGACAGATGATTTCAAACCTTATTTATTATAAACTTCAAATATAGAAATTACCCGCAAATAAACCACCTACGATATTTTCTAAACAACATCTTATTTTATTAAAGACATTAAGAAGAATACATCCTGAAGCAGAAAGTAATGCTGAGTCATTTCAATATTATAATAAACCACCTCACAACAAAACTGATGGGGTGTTAATGGAAAATTTTGTACTCACGCAACATAGCTACCGGGAATTAACCCAATGAGATTAAAAATGAAGTATTCATTATTTATTTGACCATTTTTATTTTCACCAAATTGGTTAATGCTTTTGATTTTACAACAATCGTAACCTCACAAGGTTTTAATGTATCTGACTGCAGTAATATAGTCGCGATCCCTGCTCGCACTTTTACATTTGATGGTCCAATTATTTTAGCACCACCAGTAACTGAAAATTCAAGGTCAGTGCTATTATCCAAACAAGCAACGGTTCCATTTTTATCTATCAACGAAGCATAAACAAAAACAGCATCAGCTTTATCAGCTTTAAATGGTCGCCCACTAAAGTCAGCTTCCAACTTTATTGAAATAGGTGTTTGAGGTGTAAATACAATCTGTTCGGCAACTTTTTGATTATGAATATACCCTACTGCTTTGAGTTCTCCTTTTTGAAAGGGAATATCATTAAATGTAAAAGGGGGATGTATTAAATGAGTACAATTACCTCCATCAAAAGGATGATCGCCTCCCTTGTCAAACACACCATATTGTGTATCAGGTCCACTATCTGGTAATTGTTCTCCAATCTTTTTACCGTTTAGTGTTAATACAATCTTTTCACAATTACTATAAACAATCACTTTCTCCTTCTCATTTTCTTTTTTATCTGTCCACCAGTTGGCAATAAATACAACAGGATTATAATTTTCAACACCTGCAATGGTTTTAAAAGGCGTTAACTGACTTCGAAACAAGAAATGCGTAAATTTTGAAAGTCGGAAAATATCGGCAATACCCCATTCTTGCATATTCTTTTCTCCGCCACAATTATTATCAAACATCGCCCAGGTACAATCTCCTACTGTACGCGGTCCATAATTACCAATATCCGAATTATGCTCCCACTGAGTATTCCATAAAGCTGACAACATTGCCTTCTCTCCATTTGCCCTTGTACAACGAGTTGTACTTTGCAATCCACCATACTCCCAATCAGCATACTCCTTTATGATTCCAGGATTGTTAGGTTGCACATCCTGAACCCGTTCAGTAGTATTTCTAAAAATAGAATCTTTACCATCATACCAATTATTCATAGCGACATCCCAATGAGTCTCTTTTGCACCATATGTTTCGCCAGTCGTAAAATATTCTCCTGAAGGAAGTTCTTCGTGCGCAATGTCATGACTTTTTATTCTAAAAGCATCGGGGGGATAACTTTCATTTAAATTCACCTCCCACAAAATAACACTGGGATGGTTACGATCACGATGAATCATGTCACGAATATCTCTATAAACCCGTTGTTTAAACAGATCGTTATTATTAAAAAACTGCCAACCCGGGATAGAATTCAATAACATTAAGCCCAGTTCATCTGCTGCCTCATAAACTGAAGGATCATGAGGATAATGTGCCAGACGAACACAATTAAACCCAGCCTCTTTAATCTTTTTCATATCTCTATATTGCGCATCTTTTGATAAAGCATTACCAATATATGGATAGTCTTGATGGCAATTTGTTCCTGTCAAATATAGAGATGTATCATTTATTTTAAATCCTTCGCTCTTACTAAAGGTTAGTTTTCTGATCCCCACTCTCTGTTTCAAAACATCTACCACTTTCCCGTTATCAAAGATTGTTGTTTCCAATGTGTAAAGCGAGGGAGAATCAGGAAACCATAGAATAGGTTTTAACACCGTAAATTCTTGCGATACATCAATATCTTTACCCATACCGATTACCTTATCTTTTGCAAGATTTACAGCTATCACTTTTCCTGTTTTATCTTTAAGCTCTTGCATTACAATTATCTTAATATCATTAGCACGTTCATTAATAACATTTGTCTTAATCAAAATAACCGCGCTATCCTTTGTCACAACGGGTGTTCTAAAGAAGACACCTCCACCCGAAACCTTATTCATTTTAACCGCATCAGTTATATGAACCGGATTTGTTACCTGCAAAAAAACACTTCTATATATTCCGCTCCAGTAATTAAACCCGTTTTTCTTAAGACTCTTCCCTACAGGAAAGTCTTTGCCCGCTCTATTATCAAGTCGTACAATAACTTCATTTAATTTATTATCGAAAGTTAACTCAGAAAGATCAACTGAAAAAGGAGTATATCCGCCTTTATGTTGTGATACCAATTTGCCATTTATCCAGATATCACTTTGTTGCATAGCTCCTTCAAACGCTATTGAAATTTTCTTTCCTTTATATTTTGAAGGGATGGAAAACGTTTTTCGATAATAACACACGCCCTCCCATTGGTTTATTCCACTTTCCAAAGGTTCTATCTTAGCGGTATGGGGCAAGCTAATTGATTGCCACTTCTGTTTAACAATTGCCGGATACTCCCTGTTAAAATCTGAAATGGCTTTTTCAACTTCCTGATGAATTTGTTGAGAAGCATTTCCTCCTGAAGATATATATTCATTTAGGAACTGCGATGAGAAGTCCTTCCGGCTAGTATCATACATTGTTTTCACACTACTCTCCTTGCCTGACTTTATGTTGCTACTATCTATTCTAAAGAATGACCAACCATGATTAAAATTAATTTTTTCTCTGGCAAGAGAGCTACCTTTTTGAAAAGAGTGCAATACATCTGGCTTAACACGCTGTGCTTCGAGCGAATTAGTTATACAAAAAGAGAATAGAGATAAAAACGTAAATATTATCAGATGTGAGGGTGTAGACTTTTTCATTTTCCGATTATTTGCCTAGTTAAAGAATACCTTTTTTATTAATATTATTATCAATGCACAATATTAGTACTTTTATTAATAACTAATGATGCATTCGTCAAAATATATAGTTACATGAGAATATTCTACAATGCAAAATAGTTAAGGCAATAATAATTGCCGCCTCGCGAATTCAGAACTTAAAAATTTGGGTGCCTATAAAAAATAGACTTTTAACAACTACTAAGAGTCTAAAAAACGTAATTCTTTTTACAATTACTTGTGTGAATATCTCCTTTTACGAGTTACAGATAGAATGATTACCAGAACAATAATCAGTAAAATAGGAACAAGGATATTAACGGTTTGAATAAAGAACTGCTCCTCTTTAACCTTCTCTTTATCAAGTAAACGTAGTTTCACTTCACGTGTACGCAATAAAACCAATCCTGCATCATCACAAAGATAGTTTATGGTGTTAAGTAACAGATCGCGATTACCAAAGGTTTGATCTGAATAACGATCATAACCCAAAGGCAAAGGAAAAGTCTGTCCATCAGAAGTCTGCACCTGGTTCAAGATGGCATCACCATCAGAAACCACAAGCATCCCTGTTAAACGACTTTGGTTCATCACAGTAAATGGTGCTCCATTTTTGAGTATTGGAGGAATCCTGTGATGATATAATGAGGTAAATTGTCCTTCGAGTAAAACAGCAACCGACTGTGGAGGCATATTAAAGAATGCATTTCCAGGCTGTTCACGTAACATATCTAATGAAATAGCGATAGGGACATTGGCTGTTCTTGAATATTTTGAAGTTGTTAAAAGAACCGTCTTCTCAACTCCCGTAGCTTTTACCGTATCTATACTACTCACAAATTCGGTTTTAATTGCATTCAGATTTTTAACAATAGGATGAGCTTGTAGAGGTGTCAAAACAGGATAAAAATACCAAGGCAATAAACTTTGTTGAGGCTGTCCACCCATTTGTCCCGTCACTACCGGAATAACAGCAGCATTCAAGTCCATGACAAGATTATTATTCAATCGAACACCATATCTAAATAGCTGGTCTTCAAGATTAAGATCACGAGAAAATGCAATAGTCCGTCCTTTGCTTCTGATACTATCCATAGAGGCTGATACCGGATCAATATACCACAACACTTTTCCGCCATACATTATATATTGGTCAATCAAAAACTTATCTGCTTCACTAAAAAGAGAATCGGGTTTAGCAATAATTAAAGCTTTAAAACGGGGTTCAATCATCAGCTTACCACTCTTCGGATCTTGCTTCATAAAAAACAGTGACTGTGGATCCCCATCAAGTTTCACCTTATATACCGCATAGAAGTCGCGCAATGAATGAGCAGCGTCAGCTACTTTTATTAAACCGGCTTCACGATGACCTGATAGGAAAGCCACTGCCGCCCGTTTATCCATTGTTAATTTTCGAAAAGCTACAGCCAGATTAAACTCTAGCGATTGAACAGAATTATTTAACACCTCCTCTGGCGCTACACCTATCTGCGACTTCAACAAATCAAGAGGAATCGCTCTGTCTTTGTAAGTGATCATAGCAGAAGGAAAAATAAGTTGTTGTTCTGTTTTTCCATCTTTATTTACATTCAAAGATGTTGGAGTAAGACCCTTTTTAATGAGTTGGGCAATGAGTGTATCGCGTTGAGCATCATTGGATACTGCATTGGGGTTGACAAATTCATAACTGATATTATGATTATAAGCACACAAAACATCTAAAAACTCGCGGGTAGAATTACTCAATCGGATAAACCCTGGAGGGAAGTCTCCTTTTAAAAAAACGGTCACATGCATTGGAGCATCTATATCGGCTATGAGTGCTTTTGTTGTAGGCGACAAGGTATGCCGTTTCTCCGCTGTTAAATCGATTCTAAAAAAAAGAAGTGTCGCCAGAAAATTGATTGCAATAATGACAAGCAAGATAGCAGTAAGCGTATAGAGATTCTTTTTTTTTCGATCAGAAACCATAGATAATAATTTTTATAATATGCTTAGTTAAAAGTTAAAAGCCATAACTTGTTAAACCAATATTACCATTTTCTACGTTCAAGTGATAGTCTGGAAAGGGCAATAAAGAGTGTTATTGCACTTAAAAAGAATACCACATCTCTACTATCAATCACCCCTCGACTTAACGAGAGATAATGAGCGTTTGCACCTAATAGTTGAACGAATAACTCAGCCTTTCCAAAGAAAGGAGCAATAGTCTCAAAACCAAGGTAGAAAAAGGCACATAACGATGTAGCGATCAGAAATGCAGCGGCCTGGTTATCTGTAAGTGTCGAAGCCCAGACACCAATAGCGGCAAAGGCTCCACCAATAAATAAAAGTCCGATATACGAACCCCATGTTCCCCCAAGATCAATATTGCCCTTCGGAAATCCCCAGAAGTAAACTGAAACAACCCAAATGAATGTTGGTATGAGTGCAACAAATACCAAGGCAAAAGCTGCTAGATATTTTCCTAACACCACTTGAAGCTCTGTAAGTGGCTTCGTAAGCAACAATTCTATCGTACCGCTTTTCTTCTCTTCAGCAAAGAAACGCATTGTGATAGCAGGTATGAGAAAAAGAAAGGTAATAGGTGCAATAGAAAATAATCCATCGATTGTGGCATAACCATTATCAAGAATATTATAACCGGCAGAAAAGACCCATAGAAAAAGTCCATTCACTAAAACAAAGCTTCCTAAGACGATAGCTCCTATAAACGTATTTAGGAATGAACCGAATTCTTTTTTGAAAAGAGCAAACATAGATTTGGTTTTTACTTTGAAAGATTAGTCATTAAAGGTAATAACCACAATGGCGTCAAGATCGAGCCCTAATAAATCTTTCGCTTTACCAAGATTAACCGCTACTTCAAGAAATCCATGCGTACCAAAAAGCACTACAATCTCTCCTTCCGGCATATCGCCATATGAGCGCGATTCTCTAATAAGCTCAGGACGGTGCCCTCTAAAGCTCAATAAAAACTTGCGCTTTTGTCCAATCTCTCTAAATAGCGATTCATTTATATTAGTAATAGCATTACCATATGAATCAACATAAATCACATTCCCACGTATACTATTACCATCTACCGTGGGTTGTAATGTCATCCTATGAGTAAGTGCTTCCCTTGGATAACCTAATCCGCTCAATGGCTTACCGGCCGCAATATGAGCAGCAGCCTTTACAAACCGATCACGAGTTGAAAAGGTAAGATAATTTGTATCGAGATGGATATCTAAAAGAATAATCTCTTCAGGAGCTTCATCAAAAATGAGCGCGAATACGCCAGTATCGGCTCCAATAAAATATTGATTCTTATAACGAGCCACAATATGTGGATATTCATCACTCTCTTCGGTCATTACCCCAATCAGATGAATTGTACCTTCCGGAAAGTCATTATAGAAATTACGAATGATAAAAGCCGCCTGTCTGAAATTGTATTTTGTAACTTCATGTGTAACATCAACAATAACAGCACCAGGGATCTGTTTAAGAATAGCGCCCTTTACCGCTCCCAGATAGGAATCGCGATATCCCCAATCGCTTGTAAGTGTGATGATAGACATATTATATTTTCAACCTTTTGTAACTATAAATTTATGTGTTTTTAAACTAACTTTGCGCCGTCAAAAGTAAAGAATTTCATTCAAACATTTCCTAAAAAGAATGGTTGTATGATTTGAAAATTTGTATTACGAGAGTATTTGATGTAAGGGTCTAAATCCACAACTAATTCTCTAATTATCAGAACTGAATGTTTGAAAAGATCATCAACCTTGAAACCTACAGCGTCATTGAACTTTTTGGAGTCAATGACTGTCATCTCAATGAAATTAAAGATTGTTTTCCCCAGTTAAAGATTACTGCCCGTGGCGAGATGCTAAAAATATCGGGTGAAGAAACCTTGGTTGAGACCTTCGAAAAACGTTTTCATCTGCTTCTTGCTCAATTTGATCACTTCGGAAAGATTTCGTCCGATAATATCAATCAGATTATGCATTCCGAAGCCGAAGAAGCTCCAGTACTAATATTAGAAAATGACGTACTGGTTCATGGCAGAAGTGGAATTGTGATTAGGGCCAAGACTGTAAATCAACAAAAAATAGTAGATGCCTTTAAGGAAAACGACATTGTTTTTGCAGTTGGTCCTGCTGGTACCGGCAAAACCTATACAGCAGTGGCACTAGCTGTGAGAGCATTGAAAAACAAAGAGGTTCGTCGAATTGTATTAACCCGTCCTGCTGTAGAAGCTGGCGAGAATCTTGGTTTCCTCCCAGGTGATTTGAAAGACAAACTCGATCCTTATCTTCAACCATTGTATGATGCGTTACGCGACATGCTACCTCCACAAAAGCTACTCACCTATCTTGAAGATGGAACCATAGAAATTGCCCCATTGGCTTTTATGCGTGGACGAACACTCGATAATGCTTTTGTAATTCTCGACGAAGCCCAAAATACCACAGCCAATCAGCTTAAGATGTTTTTAACCCGTATGGGAAAAACATCAAAGTTTATGGTCACTGGCGATGTAACCCAGATTGACTTACCTCGAAATCAAAAATCAGGTCTTGTCCACTCAAGTCACATCCTAAAAAATATTAAAGGTATTGCTTTCGTCATGCTTGATGCATCTGATGTGGTTCGACACAAACTGGTTGCCCTTATCATAAATGCATATGATCGTGATGCTGAAATTAATAATTTCGAAAAAACAAAATTGAATAACGACTAAATCAAAATATATCCTGTATGAAAAATGCCATCGTAAAGACTGACTTCCAGTTTAAAGATCAGAAAAGTGTGTACAAAGGAAAGGTGAGAGATGTATATAATATAAAAGACGAGTTGCTTGTAATGGTTGCAAGTGATCGTATCTCTGCCTTTGATGTTATCCTTCCTGAAGGAATCCCATACAAAGGACAAGTACTGAATCAGATAGCTGCAAAGTTTCTGGATAGCACTGAGGATATCGTCCCTAACTGGAAAATTGCAGTTCCCGATCCAATGGTTACTATTGGCCGTCTTTGCGAACCGTTTAAGGTGGAGATGGTGATTCGTGGTTATCTTTCAGGTCATGCATGGCGCGAATATAAAGATGGAAAACGTTCTATTTGTGGCGTTGCTATGCCCGAAGGATTAAAAGAAAATGACAAATTTCCTGTCCCAATGATTACGCCTACTACAAAAGCAGCGGTTGGACACGACGAAGATATTTCGCGCGAAGACATCATAAAGCTTGGACTGGTTTCTGAAGAAGATTATACGAAACTTGAAGAGTACACCAATAAACTCTTTGAGCGTGGAACTGAAATTGCTGCCAGTATGGGTTTGATTTTAGTTGATACTAAATATGAATTTGGAATGGCTGATGGTGACATCTATTTAATTGATGAAATCCATACGCCCGACTCTTCACGTTACTTTTACAAAGAAGGATATCAAGACCGTCAGGCAAAAGGTGAGTCGCAAAAACAATTATCGAAAGAGTTTGTCCGTGAATGGTTAATGGCAAATGGATTTCAGGGAAAAGATGGACAAACCGTTCCTCTGATGACTGAAGAATATGTTAACTCAGTCTCAGATCGTTATATCGAATTATACGAACAGATTGCGGGTGAACCATTTGTTAAAGCCGATGCCTCAAATGTTTTGACCCGTGTTCAAAAGAATATTGAAAAATTTTTAGAGGCTTATTACAGGTAAAATAAAAAAAGAGGCTCTCTCGGTTATGAGAGAGCCTCTTTTTTTATCAGTATCTATTCTCCTATTTTAATACATAGACTACGTTCTACACTTTTGCCCAATGGCTTAATCTGCAACAATAATGCATTTTTATCCATTTTATCTATTTTATAGATAGGCAATGATTCTCTACGTTGCAATTGAACGGAAAACGTTGTTGAAGGAATAAAAATAAGTGTTCCGGCTTTTGCATTAGCCACCTCTTTCCACTTGATCGTCAACATGTGTTTTTCCACATCATAACGATAAAAAATAAGTTTTCCAACTGTTGCCATTGGATAAGCTCTATTGATAGAAGGGAAAAAGAGACGATTTTGTAAATCAGATGAATAACTCCAATAAAGATCGCTACATAAAAGCTGTTCCTGTATTTTAGCAGAGAACGCAGCGACTGATACAACTTCTTTACTTGCCCCATAAAAAGCGCCCCACTCTCCAATCATAAGAGGCAAGTTCATTTCATTAGCCTTTTTCTGTTCTTGTTTATATATTAATTCCAAACGTGTAAAACTAGCATTATCAACAAATTTAGTATCAGTCACCAGGTCATAAGCATGTGGTGCATAAACCTGTTGAATATTTTTAATATTTGCCTTAAACAACGAGATGTGGCTGTATATACCAATGTTAGCCGAAACACTTGGTTCTGTAAAAAACATATGATTTGTATTAACTTGCCTTATTGCATCATATACCCTTTGATAAAAGGGCATTAGTTCTTCTTGTTCAAATCGGGCATAGAATGGTTCAGTTGCATTGATTACATTCTTAAAAGCGATGGTATCATTTAGTCTATTCATAATCTCTTCACGACCAGTTGTGCTTGTCCATTTACTAAATAGCTCTTCTGGCGAAATTGCTTTACCATCTTGTTGATAAAGTTTAACTAATTCCGTAAGAAATGTCTCTTGAACCGTGTCAACAGCTCCTCCGATAAATGGTTCATTCATAATATCGAATCCAACTACATTGGTCTGGTCTGCAAAATACTTACCTACAAATTGCCATGCATTTACCAGATGTTGTTGAATGCCCACTCCATCAGTGGCCGGAAGATTTTTCCAAAAATTATCAAATGAGGTTTTAATCGCTGGACTAGTATAATAGGCATCATCCCAAACTTCTGTTGCTTGATGTGGTAATCCATTATCTAATGTAGCCCAAAGAGGTGCCCCGTTACCGAATTTTTCACCATAGAGGTCCTGATGCATATCTAATAAAATATAGATTCCATTTTCCTTTGCCCAACGAACACATTTAAGCAATCGCTGAAGATAGGGCATGTCATATTGCCCAGGTTGAGGTTCAAGTGCACTCCATGTGATACCCAATCGAATGCAATTCACTCCCCAATTTCGCATAAGCTTGAAGTCTTCTAATGTTTGAGGGAACTTAAGATTTGATGCTCTATCTTTATTCACCCAATTCATCCCGTGCAGTATGACCTGTCGATCCAAACTATCTTTAAAAACGCCACGCTCTACCCTCATAAATTGTTTTTTATGGGGGATTTTCTCCGCGTAAAGACTAATATTTATCAGTAAAAAAGAAATCAGAAAGGCAAAAGACACTTTTCTTATCATAGAAATATTTGTTAATTAGTTTTCATTTTAGAGCCTCAAAATCTTTAATACAGACATTTATGTGATTTATTCTGTACCGCCAATATCCCGACATAGATAATTGAGTCATTACTTAATGATTCTGTAAAAGAATAACGAATAAAATATTCTAATGCACATTAAAATTATTTCAAACCGTATTGTAACATAAAAGAAACCCAAAAGTATTATTTCTTTTAATTTGAGCTTTATCTCAAATTATTCATATAATAGCTTCAACAGGCTTCTAAATTCAGCTTCTTTCTTGTAATCCTTAATATAATTATATGAAGAAGCAATCTCTTCTCCTATAGATTGTAACAGATATATATTATCACAAGGCTGATAATTTTCAACTTTATCCTCAATGTTATTTTCCTTAAAATAATACTTAATATCCCTATGGGTAAAAACGGAACCTTTCGTTGCCGGATTTATATAAAACAGCACTGGACGATCTTTTAATATTTTCTTTTCATCCACAGTATCCACATAAGCCAATACCATTACATTTGGAAGATTTGCCATGTAGAGGGGCAATCCTAACCGTTGAGTAATACCTGCATAAAAGACTGATATTGCCTTTTGACTTCCCTTCCGCAATTCTAATAAATTATTTAACGCAATTTTATCAGGATGAACATGACTAACTGTAGTTGACGAAAAATTATATGTTTCAAATAGGATTTTATTGATCACCTTAATCTCCTCAAGAGCCGTCAAATTGCTATTCAACTCAAGCCAAATCTCTTTTTCTATTCTTCTTAAATCACTAAAAATCTTATCTGCATCAAGATCCGGGTATATAAACTTCGTCAAAATAATATATCCGTTAAATATATTTTTAGCGTCTAGTGTAACCCAGTTATTTAATTCGGAGTAAAGAGAATCCAGATGAATTCGATGGATAAGTATTTTTATTCGATCTTGCACCATTGGATCGAAAGTGTTGTCTAAGAAATCCTGAAGTAGTGGATTTACTTCAGTGCCATAAAAAGAAATAGATTCACAAATTCCCTCATAAACCATTTCATTAGGTTCATCTAATAACATAAAAAGGGCCTTTATCTTTTCTACTTCCTTTTTCTTAAACATAACATTGATGACTTTGAATCATAAAAATAATCTAAAAAGAAAGGAAAAGAATAAAACTTACGAACAATTCATCAACAACCTAATAGATTAAGAAACAAATACTTAATATAGCAGCAGCAATTTATTAATTTATTCTTATCTATAAAGAATGAATAATATTTATATAATAAAACCCACTGATGTTATTAATCAATCTCGAAAACACTCGTCCACCAAAGGGTCTTAAGATATCCGTCCAAGCACATGAAGAATAAGCCGCTCCATTGTTGTTGGGTAATTTGTTGTAAAAGTCTTTAGATAACGGTTTGCAACGATTGCACAAACAGTTAAGGTTTTATGTCCTAATAAACCACCCAAACCATACAAAGCGGAGGTTTCCATTTCTAGATTTCCGATCCTTAAATCACCATATCTAAACGAGGTTAACTTTTCATTAATACCTGCCAATGATGGAACCATTCTGATTTGACGCCCCTGAGGAGCATAAAAACCCGAAGCAGTACAGGTAGCCGCAATATTAATATCTTTACCTATTAATGCTAATAGATCCGGATCAGCAGCTACTGCATAAGGTTTTGGCAAAGTATCGGGCCAATTTGTATGAGCAATAAAAGCATCAGTCAATCCCTTATCAATAATTTCCGGATATCTTTCATAGAAATAAAGCAATCCATCCATGCCTATCCCATGAGATGAGGCAACCAAACTATCAGATGGTAAATCTGCCTGAAAGCCTCCGGATGTACCCATTCTAATAATAGTAAGTTGCTTTAATTGTTGTTTTGGTGTACGCTCCTTCAGATCAACATTCACCAAAGCATCCAACTCATTCAGTACAATATCCATATTATCGGTACCCATTCCTGATGACAAAACAGTGATTCTTTTTTTTCCTATCCATCCTGTATGGGTAATAATTTCACGGTTTTGGACGCGTAGCTCAATAGAATCGAAGTGTTTCGATACTTTTTCAACACGTCCCGGATCTCCTACAACTAAAACAGTATCTGCAAGTTGTTCAGGTAAAAGATGAAGATGGTAAACGCTGCCGTCAGCATTTAATATTAGTTCTGAAGTTGCTATTTTTTTCATTGGTCAATAGGTTTTATAAAAGTAACTTTGTAGTGTTCATTGAATAAGTCGTAATCAAGTCAACTATTTCATAAACTTTCCAATTTAGTTAAGGTTTATCACAAAGATAGCCTTTTCAGTTAATAGAAAAAACATAATGATGCAAGTTGAAATCATCACCATTGGGGACGAAATACTCATTGGTCAAATAGTCGATACTAATTCAGCCTGGATGGGCGAACAGCTTAATCTGATAGGACTTAGTGTAAAACAAATCACCAGCGTATCCGACAAACGTGAAGACATTTTAAAAGCCCTCGAATTGGCTTCTACCAGAGCTAAAGTGGTTCTAATTACCGGTGGATTAGGTCCAACCAGTGACGACATCACCAAACCCACCCTGTGCGAATATTTCAATAGTAAGTTGGTTTTCAAACCTGAAGTATTCAAGGAGATTGAACGTATTTTTACATCGAGAGGATTTGTGGTAACTGATGTTAATCGTAAGCAGGCTGAAGTACCCGAATGTGCTACTGTAATGCCCAATCATAATGGCACAGCCCCAGGCATGTGGTTCGAAAAAGAGGGCACCATTTATGTTTCAATGCCGGGAGTTCCTTTTGAAATGAAAGGAATAATGAGCGATTATATCCTGCCCCGACTAAAAGACCGATTTACAACTCAAGCCATTTATCATAAAACCGTTTTAACCCAGGGCATGGGTGAATCGATGGTGGCTGCCCGTATTGAAGATTGGGAAAATGCACTCCCCTCATCTATTAAACTGGCATACCTTCCGCAACCAGGCATGGTTCGTCTACGGCTCACAGGTATTGATACAGACTATGAGCGTATCAAAGCATTGGTCAATACTGAAGCGGAAAAGCTAATACCTTTAATTGGTGAACTCATTTATGGTTATAATGACGACAAGATGGAAAGCGTTGTTGGTCAGCTGCTACTATCACAAGATGCCACGTTGGCAACTGCAGAAAGCTGTACAGGCGGATATCTGGCGCACCTCATCACCTCTATTCCGGGAAGTTCTGAATATTATAAAGGATCTGTAATTTCTTATGCCAACAGTATAAAAACTGCGTTATTGGATGTAAAAGAGAGTGATCTACAAGCATATGGAGCTGTAAGCGAACAGGTAGTTACGGCTATGGCAGAGGGTGTACGTAAAATTATGGGAACAGATTATGCATTAGCCACGTCAGGCATTGCCGGACCCGATGGAGGAACACCTGAAAAGCCAGTCGGAACTGTTTGGATTGCTTTAGCCTCTGCATCAGGAACTAAAACCAGATTACTGAACCTCGGAAGCAACCGTCAACGCACCATTCATATGACAGCTATCAATGCTTTAAACCTGCTGAGAAAAGAAATCAGTAAAAAGTTTTAAAAATGATTGGATTCTAAAAAAATTATTCCGAATTTTGCGCTCCCGTTTGAGAATGAGTCGGATTTAGAAAAAAATATTATTGCCATGTCACGAATTTGCCAGATTACAGGAAAGAAATTGATGGTGGGAAACAATGTTTCACACTCAAATATCAAGACAAGAAGGAAATTTTACCCTAACTTGCAGACCAAGAAATTCTTCGTACCCGAAGAAGATGCATGGATTGAACTAAAAGTTTCAACTTCTGCTTTAAGAACTATCAATAAGAATGGCATCTATGCGTGTCTTAAAGAAGCCAGAATTAAAGGTTTTCTAAAATAGTCTGATATAAACAAAATTTAAAGGTCGTTTATGGAAATCCATAGACGACCTTTTTTTTGTTAATTTAGCTTCGACAAATATTCTAACCACCGAAGCAGTTTAACCCCTATGCGGTATTCACTTTTTCTACTCCTCGCCATTCTGTTGTTCATCACTATCGATGCTATCGCTCAAAAGCAGAGCAGAACAACCGTTTATGGAAAGATTACCGACGAGCAGAACAGACCACTGAATATGGTTTCGGTTCAAATAAAAGAAACCGGTAGCATCAGTAAAGAAGATGGAAGCTATGAAATTAGCGTTCCAACCGGAAAACAGATTTCTATAATTTATTCCCTTTTAGGTTATATCCGACAAATCAGACAAGTTAATCCAACTGAAGATCAAAAGATTAAACTTGATATTAAACTGTCAATTCTGACCAATCAATTACAAACCGTTATTATCAACGAACGGTTTCCCGACAAGTCATTTAACTTTACACGGATAGATCCAAAGTCGGCCGCTGTAATCCCTACTGTCGGAGGAAGCGTAGAATCATTGATTAAATCGCAACCCGGCGTCTCTTCAAATAATGAATTGAGTGCACAATACAATGTGCGTGGTGGAAATTATGATGAGAATCTTGTCTATGTAAACGACATTGAAATATTTAAACCTTTTCTAATCCGCTCTGGACAACAAGAGGGTCTCAGTTTTATAAACAGCGACCTTGTTTCATCCATTGCTTTCTCAGCCGGTGGGTTTGAAGCAAAATATGGAGATAAAATGTCATCGGTACTGGATATCCACTACCGTAACCCAACTGAGTTTGCCGGAACAGTTATGCTAAGTTTACTTGGAGCCTCTGTCCATCTGGAAGGAGCCAGTAAAAATAAAAAGTTTACATGGATCACCGGATTACGCCAAAAGTCAAATCAATATCTGCTGAATTCAATGGATACAAAAGGAGCGTACCATCCCTCCTTTACAGACTGTCAGGGGCTGCTCACTTATACCATCTCCCCGAAGCTTGAGGTTTCTCTACTAGGAAACTATGCAAAGAATACATATCGGTTAGTACCCGAAGACAGAGAAACTTCATTTGGAACACTAAATGAAGCTTTGCGGCTAAAAGTCTATTTTGAGGGAGAGGAAGCCGATCGTTTCGACAATGGCACCGCTGCCTTAAACCTCAACTGGCATCCATCCCAAGCACTCAACTTAAAACTTACTGGCTCCTATTTTCACTCCTATGAACGTGAATCATTTGATATTATGGGACAATACTGGATCGGACTTCTAGAGACCGATCTCAGCAAACCAAACTTTGGCGATGTGTTGGAGACCAAAGGTGTAGGGAGCTATCTCGACCATTCAAGAAATTACCTGACGGCAGATGTATTTAACATAGAACAACGTGGCGCTATAACCCACCGAAATAATCAATTTCAGTGGGGCATAAAAGCACAACATGAACAGATTAACGATAGGCTCAATGAGTGGACCATGATTGACTCGGTAGGTTACTCACTCCCCTATCCACCACAGACACCCGGAGAGATTCCACAAAACAGCGACTTTAAGCTATCATCGGCAGTCAAGACAGAACACAATCTCGCCTCATGGCGCTATATCGGCTTCGTACAAAACACCATCTATCTTCGATCCGACAGTGTAAAGATCTGGCTGAATACCGGTCTTAGAAGCGCTTATTGGGACGTTAATCATGAATGGCTACTGAGCCCTCGCGTTATTCTGGGATATAAACCCAATTGGCAAAACAACATCACTTTCCGGATTTCAAGTGGTCTATATCAACAGCCCCCATTCTATAGAGAACTACGCGATCTTGATGGAAACCTCCACCTCAATACACCTGCTCAACAATCTATCCATCTGTTAACAGGAGCCGATTGGATTTTCAAGTCCTGGGGGCGTCCGTTCAAGCTAACGGCAGAGGCTTATTATAAATTTCTGAACAATCTGATTCCTTATGAGATAGATAATGTCAGAATCCGTTATCTGAGCGGAGAAAAGGCAAAAGGATATGCCACCGGAATTGATTTCAAGATTAATGGAGAATTTGTTCCGGGCCTTGAATCATGGGCAAGCCTTTCATTCATGAAGACCGAAGAAGATATCGTGGGCGATTACTATTATCGTTATTTAAATAAACAAGGTGAAACTATTGTACCCGGTTACACTTCAGATGCAGTTGCAGTTGATAGCGTAAAAGTAAATCCCGGTTATATTCCAAGGCCTACCGATCAACGCGTAACATTCAGTCTCTTTTTTCAAGACCATTTACCAAATAATCCAACAGTTAAAGTCCACCTCAATCTTCTATACGGAAGTGCCCTACCATTCGGGCCTCCTGACTCACCCAAATATCTTCAGACCTTACGCATCCCCCCCTATCGCAGAGTAGATATCGGTTTCTCAAAACAAATCATTGGAGAAGAGGCAACTTATAAACCAAAAAACAGATTCCGTCATATTAAATCACTCTGGATTTCGGCCGAAGTATTCAACCTCTTTCAGATTAGTAATACCGTTTCTTATCTCTGGATCAGCGACGTAACCAATCGAAAATATGCAGTACCGAATTATCTGACACCCCGGCAACTAAACCTCCGCCTGATTGCAAAGTTCTAAAATTGCTTCATTATTTCATCTTTACCTTCATCGTTTCAACCGCACAGGAAATAACGAATAAAACCTAGATAATCAGATCATATTACACTAATCAACACTTTCCTTAACCGCTCATTTTATTCATTATAATCAATCGGCAACTATTTCCATTTCAAAAAAAACACTAATTCAACAAACATTCTCCATTCTGATTCGTTATTTAGATTAATTCTAACATGTAATTTAAAAACAAAACGAATATTATGAGTCAGTGTGAAAGAACATCTTGGGAATTTCCCGCATTACCTTATGCTTACAATGCTTTAGAGCCTTATATCGATGCTCAGACGATGGAAATTCATCACACCAAGCATCATCGTGCATATTTTGACAAATTCTATGCTGCTATACAAGGCACAGAACTCGAAAGCCTTTGCATGAAACACATTTTCAGTATGGTGAGTACCCTTCCACTTGCCGTTCGTAACAATGGAGGCGGTTTCTTTAACCATAAACTATTTTGGAAAGTAATGGGTCCAAACGGAGGAGGCGAGCCACAAGGAGCTTTAGCTGAAGCTATTACTAAATCATTTGGTTCATTCGAAAAATTCAAAACACTATTTAACGAAGCTGCTGCTAATCGTTTTGGAAGTGGCTGGGCATGGCTCATCGTTAAAGAAGACGGTTCATTGGCCGTAACTTCTACAGCGAATCAAGACAATCCATTAATGGATATTGCCGAAGTAAAAGGTTTCCCAATTTTAGCACTCGATGTTTGGGAACATGCTTATTATCTGAAGTATCAGAATCGCCGTCCGGAATATGTAAGTGCTTTCTGGAATGTTGTAAACTGGAATGCAGTTACAGAACGTTTCGAAAAAGCAACACAATAATTTTTGAAAGGTAATATGGGGTATCCAACTCTTGGGTGCCCCTATTTTA
Organism: Bacteroidota bacterium; assembly: GCA_013390605.1. Lineage (GTDB taxonomy): Bacteria > Bacteroidota > Bacteroidia > Bacteroidales > Cfx3-03 > Cfx3-03. The sequence continues at coordinate 3,632,499 of JACAUB010000001.1, forward strand.
ATTTAAGTCAATCCATGAAACGCAACATCCTATTAATCATCACATTTATTCTTACAGCTTTCACAACACAAGCTCAAACCAGCCTAAGCATTTTACAAACTCCTTCAGGAAAATCACTATTTCCACCTCTTCCTTATGCTTATAATGCATTAGAACCATCGATAGACTCGCTCACCATGAGCATACACTATTCAAAACATTTTAAAGCTTATTACGACAATCTGATGAAAGCTGTTTCAGGCACACCATTAGCCGAGAAAACAATTAATCAGATCTTTGCAAATATTACGGAAGTTCCTGTAGTTGTTAAAAACAATGCTGGTGGTTTTTATAATCACGACCTTTTCTGGGAAGTGATGGGACCAAACAGTGGAGGATTGCCAACCGGTGAAGTTGCCCAAGCCATCAACAAATCATTTGGAAGCTTTGACAACTTTAAAAAAGCCTTTGATGATGCAGCGAAAGGTCGCTTTGGAAGCGGCTGGGCATGGCTCATCGTTAAAGAAGACAAGAGTTTAGCAATAACTTCAACTGCAAATCAGGACAATCCATTAATGAGTAATGCAGAAGTTAAAGGAATTCCTATTTTAACCCTTGATGTTTGGGAACATGCATATTACCTAAAATATCAAAATAAACGTGCCGACTATGTTACTGCCTTTTGGAATGTAGTAAACTGGCAAGCAGTTGCTAAATTCTACAAAATTGCGTTGAAATAAAAACTATTATAACTGTTTGGGTTAGGCCTTAATTCACGTTACGTGAATTAAGGCTTTTTTTATAGTCTTATCTCAGATTTCATATACCATCGGTTGTATTTAGATTGCTCTATTGGCCTTTCTTTGAAAGAATACAAAAGGGATTGCCGTTTCCAACAATCCCCTTTCCCAATTTAAAATCAACAAAATTTATTTCTTTTTAAGCTTCTTCAGCAGCATTTCAGCAACCAATTCCGAAGAAGCAGGATTTTGACCTGTAATTAAATTACCATCTTCCACAGCATAGGGTTGCCAGTCGCCAGCTTTACTATAGATTCCACCATTTGCTTTTAGCATATCTTCCACCAGGAAAGGAACAACTTTAGTAAGTTGAACAGCGGCTTCTTCACTATTCGTGAATCCGGTAACTTTTTTGTCTTTTACCAAATACTTCCCGGTGGCATCTTTTACATGACGTAATACACCAGGTGCATGACAAACAAAAGCAATAGGTTTATGATGGTTATTAAAAGATTGGATAAGTGCAGCTGAAGTTTTATCCTCTGCTAAATCCCAAAGTGGACCGTGGCCGCCTGGATAAAATACAGCATCATAATCAGCCTCTTTTAAATCAGCCAGAATAAGAGTCTTGCTCATTTTTTGTTGTGCAACATCATCCTTTTTGAAACGCGCTGTTGCTGGTGTATTATTTTCAGGAAGATCGCTTTTTGGATCTATCGGAGGAAGACCACCTTTTGGTGATGCTAATGTAATTTCTGCACCACTATCGAGTAGCAGATAATAAGGATTTGCAAATTCTTCAATCCAAAAGCCAGTTTTATGGCCAGTGTCTCCCAATTTGTCATGGGAAGTCAATACAATTAAAATTTTCATTTTTCTATTTTTAACTTGTGCATATACAACACTTCCTACAAGTAGAAAGAGGGCAACTAAAGTAATCGCAATGTTTTTCATGTTTGTTTTGCTCTAATTAAATTCTCTCGTCCTAGGAACTACTTAACAAACAGGCACAGAGACGGAATGTTTGGGTCAGTCGAAAAAATCGGAAAACGAGTCCATTTTATTACACTGATGACCACCTCCATTCCAACTACTTGAGAAGAATCTCATATCTAATACAAACATTGATAAGCCGATCTCTTCTAAGAGGTCGAAATAATGAAAAAGATTTATAGGTCCCCTATATTTTAGGACGTTAGATCTTCCATAACGATTCTAAATGATCCGAACAGTTAGTTAAAAACTCAATAATTGTAACTTTTCAAATGCGACTACGTCAAATGGACATAAAGAATAAAATAGAAAATACCGATACGTTGTTGTATTTAAACGATAATATTAATGAAATCCATTTTATTAAAAAGAAATAATCTGATACTGGCAGGTTTTGTATTCGTTAAATTCATTCTACAATATCTGTTGATCAGTCCGGCATATGATCTGCAAAGAGATGAATATCTTCATCTCGATCAGGCAAATCACCCTGCCTGGGGCTATATCTCTGTTCCTCCTGTCACTTCCTGGATTTCATATATCATTAAGCTGCTCGGGAACGATGTTTTTTGGGTTAAGTTTTTCCCTGCACTTTTCGGTGCCATGACAATCGTTGTAGTATGGAAAACAATTGAGGAATTAAAAGGGAAAACATTTGCACTTGTATTGGCTGCTACAGCGTTATTGCTTTCGGTACTTTTAAGAATAAATATTTTATATCAACCTAATTCATTCGACATATTCTTCTGGACGTTAGTATACTATTTTATCATTAAATACATCAATTCAGAAAAATCACGATGGCTATATGCAACCGGAATAGCTGTTGCTTTTGGATTCTTAAGTAAATATAATATTGCGTTTCTGATATTGGGTCTACTTCCCGCTATATTATTAACGAAGCACAGAACGACTTTTTTTAATAAAAATTTGTATTTCAGTGCACTAATTACTTTTTTCATCATTCTTCCCAATCTGTTATGGCAGGTAGAAAATCATTTTCCAACTATCCGACAATTGCAGGAATTAGCCGATACCCAACTTGTACATGTCAATCGTTTCGACTTTTTGAAGGATCAACTCTTGTTTTTTATAAGTTCACTCTTCGTCATCCTTGCAGCTTTTATTGCCCTTATCTTCTATAAGCCCTTTAGAAAATACCAACTATTTCTTTGGAGCTATATCTTTACAATCATACTATTCATTTTTTTTAAAGCAAAGAGCTATTATGCCATTGGTTTATACCCTATCTTAATTGCTTTTGGCGCAGTCTATCTGGAAGAAATATTCAAGTCCGGCTGGAAAAAATATTTACGTCCAATATCCATTGTGCTTATTCTTATTCAATCTATACCAATTTTCTTATTTGCTATGCCCATCCAGGGTCCTGAGCAGATACAAAAAAGCTTGCCCCGATATAAAAGTATTGGCCTTTTGCGTTGGGAAGATGGGAAAGATCATAATATGCCACAGGATTTTGCCGATATGCTTGGGTGGAGTGAATTAGCAAAAAAGGTTGACGACACTTACCGTAAGATAACCGACAAAGAAAATACGTTGGTCTATTGTGATAATTATGGACAAGCTGGAGCTATAAATTATTATTCAACTTTCAAAAACATCCATGCCATATCATACAACGCAGACTATATTAATTGGATCCCACTGGATAAGCCCATCAAGAATGTAATTCTCATCAAAGACGTGTATGATCGTGACCCGTTAAGACAAAAAGAGAAACCATTGTTCGATTCTACCTCTATCGTTGGAAAAATTGAAAATCCGTATGCAAGGGAATTAGGAACGACCATTTATCTATTAAAAGGTGCAAAGACAAACATCAATCGCATAATTGCAAAAGAAGTTGTGGAACGTAAAAATCATTAATACCTTTGCGTTAACAGAACTGATATTAGCCATAGCCGAAACCATGAAGCAGATTACACTTAAAATATTTATACTTTTCATTATACTTGCACTATGTGGCAATTTAAAAGCTCAACAACCCCGCTATTATAATGATATTCAGAAATTCAAAAAACAGGACAGCATAAAGATGCCCCAAAAGAATGCTATTCTGTTTATTGGAAGTTCTTCTTTTACCAAGTGGACAGATGTACAGACTTATTTTCCAGGCTACACCATCATCAATCGTGCTTTTGGAGGATCAACGCTTCCGGAAGTTATTGGATACGCCAACGAGATTATTTTTCCATACCATCCTAAGCAGGTTATCATCTATTGTGGTGAAAACGATCTAGCCTCTTCAGATACAATTACACCAACTATCGTTCTAAATCGGTTCAAACAATTATTTGAGATCATCAGAAACAAATCGGGGAATATTCATATCGCTTATGTTTCAATAAAACCAAGTCCCATCAGAAAAAAGAACCAGATAAAAGCTGAACAAGCCAATGAGTTGATCCATAAATTTCTGAAGACAAAAGCTAAAACAGCATTTATAGATGTATATCATTCAATGCTATTAAAAGAGCGAAATATCAATGGTGAAATCTTTACGTCGGATAGTTTGCACATGAATGCCAAAGGATACGCCATCTGGCAAAAGGCTATACAACCTTATTTACTAAAATAATATTTTTCATTTTCCTGATATACTTGTCATTATTAGTAAAAAAGGGAGATAATTTCTGCTGACACTATTTTGAATACCGCTTGATAAAGTAGACCTATCACTACTCAAATATTCAGTGACAATAAGTATATAATGGTTCATGAATTCCAGATGCGTTTGATTTGCTTGCGCTATCCTTCCGCCATGCCTCCACTAATTAGTGGGAGGCATGGCGGAAGGATAGCGGAGTCACGCCGGACTCATGCCGGACCCAAGGACTGTAATACTACTGATAAGTAGATACTTAACCTAAGTTAAATGAGAGAAAAAGAATAAATTTGATTATATAAACCTGATTATAAATATATTAAGATCAATTTTCATCTAAATTATAATTAATATTTTCAAAATAATCAGATAACACTGTACATAGCCGCAACTTCATTTCTGCTGAATATAAATCATCATCTTTCCCAAAAGGAATGAATAACAAAACTACTATTTCCAGAAGTTGAAAGCAATTTATACATGGTTAAATTAATACTAAAAACTTTCTTTTCTTTTTTTATATCCATGACAAGATTATCAGTATTTTAGCCTGAAATTGAGTTGATTCACCGATAATCAGGCTCTTCTTTTAAGCAGTTCAAAATCGAAAATCATTTACTGATGAAACGAATCTTTATCATAGGAGGCACCACATTCGATCATATCGTTTCGTTGCCAGATTTTCCTGAACCCGTACCTCAAACTATTCATCAGGCTCCATTTCATGAAGCGACAGGTTCTACTGGATCGGGCAAAGCATTGTGTCTAACAAAACTAGGTATACCGAACACGCTTTACGCTGTTTTGGGAAACGATTTTTACGGACAGAAAATTATTGAACACCTTGAAAAAGAAAAAGTAGATTTCATTTACGACTTCGACCCTAAAGGCACCGAACGTCATTTCAATATCATGGATGCACAAGGTGGTCGCATCTCTATTTTCATTACTCAATCTTCCGAATTTCCTGATATTGATCTACAAATGATTGAAGATGTGATTCTGGAAAGTGATATTATTGTATTGAATATCATTTCGTATTGCAAACAGTTTATTCCGATTTTATCCCAATATAATAAACCGATTTGGACTGATCTGCACGATTACACTGAAGGAAATGTTTACCATCAACCCTTTATCGAAGCGTCTGATTATATATTTCTAAGCTCAGATAATCTTAGTGATTACAAACAAGTGATGCAAGATTTTATATTTCAGGGAAAGGAATTGGTGGTCTGTACACATGGAAAAAGGGGAGCCACAGCATTGACGAAACAAGGTAAATGGATTGAGGAACCTGCTCTATCGGGTTTTGCAATTACCGACACCAATGGAGCCGGAGATAATTTCTTTGCAGGTTTCCTATATGCGTATCTTAAAAATGAACCTATTGAAAACTGCATGAAATATGGGGCATTGAGCGGCGCATATTGTATAACATCAAAACAACTGGTCTACGAGAAGCTATCTGCGCCATTTTTGGAACAGGAATTCAAAAATTTTCATTCAAAATAACTGATTATAAAAAAGGCAGGCCGGAAAAGATCCAGCCTGCTCTTCTACCTATAAAACTATACTTAAAACGAAAGAATAGAAGTCTCAATCCGTTTAATAGCATCCCTTAATTGTAATTCTGTAATAACTAAAGGAGGAGCAAAACGAATGATATGTTGATGCGTTGGTTTAGCGAGAACTCCATTCTCTTTCATCTTCAAACATACATCCCAAGCCTCTTTTCCATTGGTTGGGTGTATTACGATTGCATTTAAGAGTCCTTTTCCTCTAACGAGTTCAATCATGGGTGATTTAATTTTCCGAATTTCTTTGCGGAAAATCTCGCCTAAAGTTTCGGCTCTCTCTGCAAGGCCTTCTTCTTTTACAACCTGAAGCGCAGCAATAGCAACACGACAAGCAACAGGGTTTCCTCCAAAAGTAGATCCATGTTCGCCAGGTTTAATGGTAAGCATAATTTCATCATCGGCAAGCACAGCCGAAACCGGCATCACGCCACCTGAAAGTGCTTTACCAAGAATTAAAATATCAGGACGGACATTCTCGTGGTCGCAAGCCAATAACCTTCCGGTACGACCTATTCCAGTCTGAACTTCGTCGGCAATAAATAATACTTTTTTGGCTTTACACAATTCGGCAGCTTTTGCCAGATAACCATCATCCGGAACGTAAACACCTGCCTCCCCCTGAATAGGTTCTACGATAAATCCGGCTACATTCGGATCTTCAAGAGCCTCTTCGAGGGCAGCGGTATTGTTATAGGGTATAGAAATAAACCCTGGTGTAAACGGGCCAAATCCACTATAGGAATCTGGATCGCTCGACATTGAGATAATCGTAATGGTACGGCCATGGAAATTACCTTCGCAGACAATAATTTTGGCCTGATTTTCGGGAATTCCCTTTTTCAGATATGCCCACTTACGACAAAGCTTCAAGGCAGTTTCATCGGCTTCGGCACCACTATTCATTGGTAAAACTTTGTCATACCCAAAGTATTCTGTAATATACTTTTCGTAAACACCGAGACTATCGTTATAGAAAGCACGCGAGGTGAGAGTGAGCACCTGAGCTTGTTCTATGAGTGCGTTTACGATTTTAGGATGACAATGGCCTTGATTTACAGCAGAATATGCAGACAGAAAATCATAATACTGCTTTCCATCTACATCCCAGAGAAACGGACCCTTACCGCGTGATAGTACCACGGGCAATGGGTGATAGTTATGAGCTCCATATTGCTCTTCGAGTTCTATGGCAACTTCGGATGTGATCAGTTCAGTCATGTCAATCGATTTTTGTATTCAAATTTTAGTCAGATCAGTGCTACAAAATTATACTTTTAAAAATGCCATGAGCGTTTTTCTGTAATTTATATTCATTATTCATAAATTTTATTTTAAACTCTTTTCAGGCAGTAAATCAGACAGTTTACTTAATTGTGAATTTAATTTTAAAAAAATATTAATTAATCGCATTAAGGCATATTAATTTTTGTATTTTTGAGTTTACCATAACCCCCTAAAATCTGTGTTGTATGGAAAAAGAGACATTGGAACTAACAGAGCCTTCAGGGGTGTTTGTGTTTACCAGCATCCGAGATGTGGTAAACCAAACACTGCATAATTCTATTTTCGAGAATACAATTGCCGAGAACCTGTCAGGCATTTCAAGCGGATTTAAAAAGCTTGATCATTTAACGGGAGGATTTCATCCCGCAGAATTTACCCTAGTGGGAGTTCGTCCGAGTATGGGCAAAACAGCCTTTTTACTTTCCCTCCTTTTTAATATCGCCGTTACTGGCAAAACAAAAACAGCAGTCTTCAGTTCCGAAAGATCTTCCAAAAAGCTAGTCCAACGCTTAATCGAAAGTGAAACCGGTATGTCACTCGAAAAACTGCGACAGGCAAAATTAAAAGACAGTGATAAAGAACATTTACACGCGCTGATCGGTAGTATTGCTAATGCAGGTATTTTATTTGACGACAGTCAGGATTTATCTGTTTATGATGTCATCGAACGTTGCCGTGCTATGGTAAACGAGCAAAAAGTTGAGATTATCATGGTGGATTATCTCGAATCATTCCTCAAACATATTTTTGAGTCTGATGAACGCAAAATTATGTTAGACAGAGTTACTGAAGCAATGCAACAGCTCGCTATTGAATTAAATGTTCCTGTTATTCTCTTCTCGAAAGTTGAAAAAACCGGTACTATTTCAACCGGGAAGCTTCACTTAACACTCGAAGATGTACCGGCTGTTATTAGAGAAACTGCTGATAGTATTATTTTGATTGATCGTCCTTATGTAGATCAGGTTAGTAAAGATGAAAAATGTAAACACGGATGCGCAGAATTAATCGTAGCAAAAAATCCGCAACTAAAAGAAACGGCTTCTATCTCTGTCAGATTTCTTGACAGCATCGATAAATTCGTTGATTTTGAATAAAAATCAGGATCAAAAATAAAAAAAGGTGGTTGTCTGCATTGAAAGACAATCACCTTTTTTTATTCATTATTGCTTCTTAATCACCTTCTTTTACAATTTTTAACACTTTTAAACCAGTTAAACTCCTTCATCTTTGCAAGGATTGGGTAAATGAACGTAAATTTGCATACGAGTTGTTGAACTGATTTGTTTATGGCTTTTGATAAACGAGCAGACTGAATCATCATTTATAATAAATCGAATATGACCATGCAAACAATTATTAATGAGAAACCGGAATATAATTATACTAACTTCTGGGTTAGAGCAGCTGCCTTACTGATAGATATGATCATTTTAGGTATTCTCTTCAAGCTGATTAATCTTTTGTTCGGGCTTTTTCTTCCCCTCAATTTAGGTCTTGAAAATTTCACATCTGATGATGGGGAATTGGTTTTTCAGGGATTCTTTAACTGGAGTATTCTAACTTTTATAGTTTTAAAAATCACTGCCTTCTGGCTCTATTACGCATTAATGGAATCGCGATTAGGAGCTACTGTTGGAAAATATATCCTTAATATCCGCGTTACTGACGAAAATTGTGCTTTTCTGTCATTCAAGAAAGCTTCGGGCCATGCATTTGCTCGCCTCCTCTCTATTATTCCATTTTTAACCGGCTACCTGATGGCTTTATTTACAGAGAAGAATCAAACATTGCACGATCTGTTAATCGACTGTATTGTTATTCCAAAATACCAAGTTACGCATCATCAGATTTTTAGTGAAGATGTTACTGCCTCTCAAGAAATCAATAATCTATAATCAAAGAATACCCAATGGCTATCGACTTTTCAAAGATTCCTTCCCCATGCTATGTTTTAGAAGAACAACGTCTGCGTAATAATCTGGAATTAATACGCGATGTAAAAGAACGAAGTGGTGCGAAGATTATTCTTGCATTCAAGGGGTTTGCCATGTGGGGAGCCTTTCCGATATTGAATGAATATGGGTTTACAGAAGCTACTGCCAGTTCGCTGGCAGAAGCCCGCCTGGCCGTTGAAGAGATGGGGTCACCTGCTCACACCTATGCACCCGTCTATACGAATGATGATATTGATGACATTATCAAGTTAAGCAGCCATATTACGTTTAACTCGTTGACGCAATACAACCGTTTTCTTCCAGCTATAAAAGCAATAGATAAAAAGGTTTCACTTGGATTAAGGGTTAATCCCGAATATTCTGAAGTGACTACCGACTTATATAATCCTTGTGCCACAGGCTCGCGATTAGGAATACTGGCTTCACAGCTTAGTGACAACTTACCTGCCGAAATTGAAGGATTGCATTTCCATGCATTGTGTGAATCGAACCCGGAAGAATTACAAAAAGTATTATTCTCTTTTGAAGAACGCTTTGCCAAATATTTACCAAGCCTTAAGTGGGTTAACTTTGGTGGTGGTCATTTGATGACTCGTAAAGGCTATAATATTGAATTACTCATTTCAATTATTCGCAGCTTTAAGAGTCGTTATCCCAACTTAGAAGTGATACTCGAACCCGGAAGTGCTTTTGCATGGGATACCGGCTATCTGGTATCTACCATTGAAGACATAGTTGAAAATAATAGTATAAAAACAGCTATTCTAAATGTTTCGTTTACTGCTCATATGCCCGATTGCCTGGAAATGCCTTATAAACCGGTTATTCTTGGAGCGATTGAAGAAACTGAAGGAGTTCCAACGTACAGAATGGGTGGAAATAGCTGTTTAGCTGGCGACTATATGGGGAATTGGTCGTTTATGAAACCGTTAGAAGTAGGTGATCGGATTATTTTTAATGATATGATTCATTACACTATGGTCAAAACATGTACCTTTAACGGCGTTAAACACCCTTCGATCGGCATCTGGAACGAGCATGACGGATTTAAACTCTTGCGCGAGTTTGGATATGAGGATTATAAAAACAGGCTTTCATAAGAGTTATCTTTTCTGCTGGGAAAAAACAGCCCTTATGAAATGAGCATGTTTTACAAACACAAACATTGTAGTAAATTTAATATGCGAGTTCCATCTGACCTATAAAAATAAATTATTTACGAATGAAATACCGGTTATTGTTTTTTCTTCTGAGGAACTAAATTAGCATTTCGATATATAATAACTGTCTGATTTTCATTATATTTATTCATCTTATATAGAATTTCATCCAAAAAACTGGGATGAATAGTTGTTTCATAAACCAGATTTGGGACAATCTTCTTTACGCTATCTACTCGTTGCAGAATATTCTTATCGTTAAAGAATAGCACAAATTGTGGATAATCTTTTGGGTCAACGCCCTTATATACTTTAGCAATGGGAGATTTCGCCGGATTATTGGCATATACCCTCACTGTTGGCCATTGTCCCATATAAAACCGTGGTGCCATTGTCGCATCTTTATGAAAAACATCTTCTAAAAGAATATTTCGTACATTAGGATATGAAGAAAGATAAGTCATTGATTCAACCCGAGCACGTTTAGAGTAATTGATAGTAAATAAAATCAACATGATTGTATTAGCGATCCAGAAAAAAGCATGTGCCCTTTTTAAAAGTTTTTTATGATTGTTCCAATATTTAGACCCCTCTTGAAATTCAAGCCAGCCAATCTCACCGAGAATAATTAAAAAAGGGATGATCGGGTATATAAAACGCTCTTGTTGATTAGGGAAAATGGAATGGAAAAGCAAAAAGAGAAAGGTCGGTAAAAAAAGGATTAACTGTTTACGCCAATTTCTAAAGAACCCAAAAAACCATGCAAAGCCAGCTGGGAAAATAAAGATACCCAACAAAAATGCAGTATACTTAAAGAATGTTCCATTGATATAATTATAAGCATTATCCATGTTATAAA
>JACAUB010000001.1:3643777-3663685 GCA_013390605.1 Bacteroidota bacterium
TCCATGTTATAAATATAATAGCCTCTGAGCTCTGCAAAAGGATAACCCCAAAGAATCATATCAGGGATACATTGTGTTAGCACAACAGAAATCAGATATCCAAATGCAACAACAAACATCTCCTTCCAACGCTTATCAACTAATAATGCAATTCCAACACCACCTGTAAAAACAAGCGTTTGGAATCGAATTGAAAAAGCAATACCAAGTAATAATCCAGAAAGAAAAAACCAGCCCAGATGTTTTGGATGATCATACTTATTTATGATTATCCAAAGACTATAAATCATAAAAGGAATACAAACAATCTCCACTAAATTATGAACACTGGCCCAAGGCATCAGCCAAAAAGCAGCTAGTAACAGCCCAACTATTTTTGCAGACTCCGTATTACTAATTTTCTCAGCGATTTTAAATCCATAAAAAACTGTAATCAATGAAAAGGCCCCATGTAGGAAACGTAGAATATACATCTTCATTTGTGGATCACCAATATGAAGAATCTTCATTAAATAAAAAAAGGCAAATTGAAAACTGGGATAAAAGAAACTATGTCCTGAAGCTTGATCCGTAGGCTTTCCTGAAGGGAGCCAATTATCAATATTGAGTCCGTCAACCCATGATTGTTGAATCTCTACAACTAAAAAATGGTCGTCATGCATTCCAAACCCTTTAGCAAAGAAAACAGCAAGCAATCTAACAAATATCGCTAATCCCATAATAAGATATAAGGGATAACTATTCCAATAATAACGAATAAGTTTCATTTGTAAGCTATTAATAATGTTTATGTTAATTAAATTTTTTCCGATTAAATCACATTAAAGACATTAAATAGTTCTTAAATATTAAAAAGACTAAAGAATGAGGTGCATAAAAAAGGCACAGAGAAAACCTAATGTATTTGGACTCTCTATGCCATAAATAGTTTATTAAACTAAACTCAAAATAATTATTATTTAGCTTTACCCTGGTTTGCTACTGCATCCATTAAGGCTTTTACCTTTTCAGGATCAGCTAAGAAATAGTCTTTTTGTAAATTCAGTTCATCGTCAAACTCAAAAACATAAGGAATACCCGTTGGTAGATTTAACTCAATAATATCAGCATCACTAATATTCTTAAGATATTTAACGATTCCACGAAGACTATTACCGTGAGCTGCAACTAATACTGTATCCATTTTAGCAAGTGCGGGTTTGATTTCACCTTCCCAATATGGAATTAAACGATTAATAGTATCTTTTAATGATTCGGTAAGAGGAAGTTCGGCTGCTGTAAGATCTTTGTAACGACGTTCAAAACGTGGGTTACGAGGATCATCATTTTCTAAAGCTACAGGAGGAATATCAAAACTACGGCGCCAGATCTTTACTTGGTCATCACCATATTTCTGAGCAGTTTCAGCTTTATTTAAACCCTGAAGGTTCCCATAATGTTTTTCATTTAAACGCCATGACTTAACAACAGGAATCCAAAGTTGATCCATTTCAGCTAATGCAAAATTCATGGTTTTAATAGCGCGGGTTAAAACAGAAGTAAAAGCCATATCGAATACAATACCGGCTTTTTTCATTTCAATACCTGCTTCTTTTCCTTCTTGAACACCTTTTTCTGACAAATCTACATCTGTCCAGCCAGTAAAACGATTCTCTTTGTTCCAAACACTTTCTCCGTGACGAAGTAGAACTAACTTTTTCATAGGTAATAATTATTTGTTTTTATGTTGATCAATAGATATTGTCAGAAGTACCAATAGGATTTATGTATTAGAATTTACATTTCATTATTCAAGTTCCCGTCAAACCTACTTAACAAAAATCGTTGTTCCGAAACCTTATATTACAATAACCTTCGAGACAGTCGTTTCAATATAGAAACGAACATCTAACACTATTATTTTATCTATTTACAAAATTAAGATTTTTTATTAAGCAAGGAATCATTTAATCATATAGCTCACAGCAAAATGTCATTTTTTGAGCGACGTCATTGAAAACGAAGAAGCAAAACATTTTTTAATAACTTTGCAAAACAGACTATTTACAGGAGTTCAATAAATTATCTAATAATCATAACCCGAATGAAGCTTTATCAAAAGATCAACAACATTACCGGATGGGTCCTGTTCGCGATAGCATCGGCAGTCTACATCATCACTTCCGAACCTACTGCAAGCTACTGGGATTGTGGCGAATACATTTCAACCGCCTTTAAACTACAAACCGGACATCCCCCGGGAGCACCACTTTTCCAATTAATTGGTCGCTTTTTTTCTCTCTTTGCCTTTGGAGATAATGCATTAGTCGCCAGAATGGTTAACACCATGTCGGCACTAGCCAGTGGATTCACTATCTTATTTCTATTCTGGTCAATTACCCGTTTAGCCAAGAAATTAGTTTTAACTAAGGGATCTGAAGAAATTCCATCAGCAAAAATATATGCCATTATTGGTAGTGGTATTGTAGGTGCTTTAGCTTATACTTTTTCTGATTCGTTCTGGTTTTCAGCAGTAGAAGGTGAAGTTTATGCTATGTCGTCGTTCTTTACTGCTTTTGTATTTTGGGCGATCTTGAAATGGGAAGATGTATATGATAGTCCGGAAGGTTTACGATGGATTATTCTGATTGCATTTATGGTTGGCTTATCAATTGGTGTTCACCTTTTGAACCTTTTAGCTTTACCTTCCATTGTAATGGTAATTTATTACAAGAAGTATAAAACAACCATTGGCGGCAGTATCCTTGCCTTTATCATCTCCATTATTTTGCTGGCTATCATAATGTTTATGATTATTCCGGGAATAGTAAGTTTAGCTGGTTCATTCGAACAGTTCTTCATTAATACCTTTGGACTTCCATTTAATACCGGAACTATCATCTATGCCCTTTTTGTTATAGGATTATTAGTATGGGGTATCCAGTATTCGCATAAAAATGGTAAAGTAATTCTAAACACTGCATTACTCTGTTTTACTTTTATCCTCATTGGATACTCATCTTTTATGATGCTTGTAATCAGATCAAATGCCAATACGCCTATCAACGAAAATAGCCCTACCAATGCAATCGGTCTTCTTTCATATCTGAATCGCGATCAGTATGGCGACTGGCCATTGATATCGGGTCCATATTATAATGCACCTGTTACCGGACGTAAAGATGCACCACCACTCTATGCCCGCGATGACAAATCCGGCAAATATGTTGTAGTAGACGAACGCAAGGGAAGAGTTCCCGTTTATGATCCTCGTTTTACTACATTCTTTCCACGTATGTGGAGCAATTCTGAACAAAGCCATATTAAGGAGTATCAACGTTGGGCCGATATTAAAGGAACACCTGTTGAAGTAACAGATCAGGAAGGGAAACCCAAAACCCTCAACAAACCAACATTTGCTGAAAATCTTACTTTCTTTTGGCGCTATCAGGTTATCCATATGTACTGGAGGTATTTTATGTGGAATTTTGCTGGTAAGCAAAATGATATCCAGGGACTTGGAAATAATGTTGATGGCAACTGGATAAGTGGTATTAAGTTCATCGACGAAATGCGACTTGGACCCCAAGATAATTTTCCGACAAGTAAGATAAATAAAGGCACGAACAAACTCTATTTCCTTCCTTTCATTTTAGGAATTCTTGGATTAGTCTATCAATTTAAACGCCGCTATAAAGATGGCGTTATTGTTGGCTTACTTTTCATCATGACCGGTATTGCCATTGTCGTCTATCTAAACCAATATTCTACACAGCCCCGCGAACGTGATTATGCTTTCGCTGCCTCATTCTATGCATTTGCATTTTGGATTGGTATTGGCGTTTTAGCTATTATTGATTGGATGCAAAAGAAACTGGATGCAAAGAAATCGGCGATCATTGCAACTGGCCTTTGTACGTTGCTTGTTCCGGGAGTTATGGCAAAAGAGGAATGGAATGATCATGATCGCTCAGGCCGTTACGCCTGCCTTGCTTCAGCAGTTAACTTCCTTGAATCATGCGAGCCCAATGCTATTCTCTTTACCGTGGGTGATAACGACACATTCCCTCTCTGGTATGCTCAGGAAGTGGAAGGAATTCGTCGCGATGTTAGAGTTTCTTGCCTTAGTCTTTTATCAGGCGATTGGTATATCAACCAAATGCGAAATAAGGTTTACGAATCTGATCCATTGCCTATTTCGTTGCGACCAGAGCAATACAGAGCCACAAATCGTGAAGTTGTTTACCTGATTGAACAACCTAATGTAAAGGAAAATGTCGATCTAAAGGATCTCTTTGATATTATGTCGACCCATGAAGAGCAACTGCAATTCATGAATGAGGGTGATAAGATCAATTACTTTCCAACAAAGAATTTTAGCTTGAAAGTTGATACAGTACTGGCTCGTAAAAGCGGGATGGTACCCGAACGCTATAGAGATAGCATTGTTCCTGCTGTAACATTCAAAGTAAATCAGGAGGCTATTACACGTAGCGACCTTATTGTTCTGGATATTCTTGCGCATAATAATTGGAAACGTCCTGTATATTTCTCTTCAGCAATAGCCAGTGAAACACTACAAGGACTTTCTGATTACGTAGTACAAGAGGGATTGGCATATAAATTGGTGCCTGCCCGTATAAGGGTTCCTCAGGAAGGACAACCTGGTGGTGTAAACACCAAATCGATGTACGATAACATGACTAAGAAATTCTTATGGAAAAACCTGAACAAGCCTAACGTATATTTGGACGAAACAGCTCGCAGGTTAGCTATGAATTATCGTAATGCTTTTGGTCGTTTGGCACATGCCTTTGTAGATGAAAATCAGCCTAAGAAAGCAATTGAAGTTTTAGATCGTTGTATGGAGATATTACCTGAATACCAAATGCCATACGACTATTTCACACTACAAATTGCCCATGCTTATTCAAGAGCAGGTGAAGTTAAAAAAGCAACTGCTATCTGGAATAAAATGATTAATAATTGCAAGGAGAGCCTTAATTATTGTTCCAGAATACCTGCAGCTAAGAGTGGTGGAATGGAAAGTGAAACCCAACAAAACTTGCTCTACCTTCAGAAAATAGCACAAGATGCTAAAAAAACCAATCAATCGGCTATCGAACAAAAAGCAGGAAAGTTATTTGAAGAATACTATTCCCGGTTTTACCAGACCAACCAGGCTCAAGTCGGTGAAAATTAATCCAAAACAATAAATTTGTTACTATATTTACAGGGCTGGGGCGCAAACCTTAGCCCTGTTCTCTTTAATTATCGAATGTAATGATTATTTCAAAACCTCCTTTTCTTTTAAAAGCACTCACAGCTCCATTTGTCAATTGGAAGGGTCCTGTTTCTGATAAAAAAATCTACCTTACCTTTGATGACGGCCCAATCCCTGAAATAACACCATGGGTCCATAAAGTGTTGAATGAGTTTAATGTCAAAGCAACATTTTTCTGTGTGGGTGACAATGTCAGAAAGTATCCGTCTATTTTTGAACAGACGATTGCTTTAGGGCATAAGGTAGGAAATCACTCCTTTCACCACCTAAAGGCGTGGTCTACACCACGAGATCAGTATATTAATGATATAGAAAAAGCAAATCATATCATTCAAAGTAACCTATTCCGTCCGCCACACGGACAAATAACGCCTGCATTAATCAAACAGTTGCGAAAGGATTATACGATTGTTTTATGGAGTACCTTGGCTTACGACTTTGATCAATCTATATCTCCACAGAAATGCCTTTCCATCGTAACAAAACGAACAATAGCTGGAGATATAATTGTTTTTCACGATAGCATAAAGGCTGCCCCGCGAATGCAATATGCCCTGCCGATCTTTTTAAAAATACTTATCGAAAAAGGATATACATTTTGCACATTACCCGATACGTTTTGAATCCCTAATAATATTATTTTTACTCTCAGAAAAGAAAACTTGCTCAAGAATCAAATACTGTCTTCACGTTCAATGCATTTAATAACTAATCCAAATCGTCCAATGAAAATAACCTTATTGAAAAACAGGAGAATATTACTACTCTTTATGGTTACTTTTTTTGGCTATCCTCTTATAAAAGCTGAAACAGATCCCGCCAAAGAGATCACACAACTATGTAAACAATACGCCGCTATTCGTCTTCATAAGCCTTATGAGGCGATAGCACTAATGCAGAAAGCACTTGATATTAGCCAACGCCGTAATTTCCCCGACAGTCTTGTAAACATCTATAGTTACATTGGCAATGTTTATCAAACCAATAAAATTTACTCACTGGCACTGGAGGCATATTTTAATAAGCTTAAAGCAGCTGAAACTCAAAAAGACTCAAATTCAATTGCTTATTCATATAGCGATATCGGAAATACGTATTATGCCCAAAATGTTTTTTCCATTTCGTTTGGATATTATAAAAAAGCAGCTGAGATATTTAGACGTACGGGCCTGGCCCGTGGACTTTCTGTTGCTTTAAATAATCAGGCATTGGTGTTTATGCAACAAAAAGATTTCAAGAAAGCCATCAAACTTTTAAATGAAGGATTAAGAGAGAGAGAAAAACTTGGAGATGTAGAATTAATTGCCCATTCAAATATGTTGTTAGGTTCAACATATATTGTAATGCGGCAATTTAAGATGGCCTTAAAGTATTTAGAGATCTCAAATAAATTATATCTCACGAGAAAAGAGCCGCAAAATGTTGCCTCTAATATGCAGTTAATTGCAAAGATATATATTGAACGGAGAAACTATCCTTTGGCATTACTTAACTGCAAAAAGGCGCTCGAATTATACGAGTTAAGGAATATACATGTTTATCACCCGGAGATTCTAAATCAGATGGCAGATATTCAATTACGAAGTAATCAGTTAAATGATGCTAAAATTAGTTGCTATAAAGCCCTTAGCATAGCAAAAGAAAATCAAACGCTTGTTGATCAGGAACAATCTTTACAACTGTTATCTAAGATAGCAACTGCGCAAAATAATACATCTGAAGTTATATATTATCTTCAACAACTATCTCTCATAAAAGATACACTTTTACAACAACTAAACAATGACCACTTCAACAAACTAAAAGTTGCTGTTTCAACATATAAGGAAGAGAAAGAGAAAGAGGCACTGCAAAAAGAGACAAACCAGCGCCGAAAAGAGAGAAACATTGTGATTATAACGCTTCTTCTTTTAATTGTAATCTCATGGTTTATCATTTCACAAATGATTACCACCCGAAAACAACAAGCTATCATCATTCAACAACAAAAAGCCATTACAGAACTACAACTGAAACAAAGCCAGGAGGAGACCGCACGATTAGGATCTGAACTGGATAACAGAAACAGAGAACTTGTCGTAAAATCAATGGCTATTGCCCAAAACAATGAACGAGTCACCGATATCATTGAAGAACTGCAACAAATAAGAAATGATAAAACAAATCTGGATAAGCATTTGGGCGCAATGATTAGCACCTTAAGACATAACGTTACGGTTGAAAGCTGGGAAGAGTTTCAATTACGTTTTGAACATGTACATCCTGATTTTTATCAAAAACTAGAACAACGCTTTCCTGATCTGTCATCAGGCGAGCGAAAACTTTGTGCATTGCTTTATCTAAACCTTTCAACCAAAGAGATCTCATCGATCACCAATCGTGAAGCTGCAAGCATAGATGTTTCACGATCTCGTCTAAGAAAGAAATTAGGGCTGACCAGAGATTCAAATTTGGTACGTTTTCTGGCAGAACTACAATCGCCAAAATAAATTGGAATTGCTAATTACGGTTTAAAAATCAATTTTAATATTATTTTCCACCCTACTCAATTATGCACAATAATCGTTAAAAGCCGTTAATTTACTTTTTATTGATTATCTGCACTTTACCCATTTATACTAAGGTTTTGTTAAGATTTTTACTACCTTTCAGCGCATCTCAATATGACGAGATCGAAAATTGCTGTTGTATATTTGCCTCATGATATTGTACGAACAAAGTATGTTAATAATCCTTTCTCAAAATCCAGATTAATAACAAACTGTTCTAAAATTTACAAATCAGAATAACTCAACTAAAATGGCTGTTGCCGGACTCAAGAATGTAAAGGGTGCTTCCCCCCAAGAGGCTGAATAAAATTAGCACACCCTTTGCATTCTTTTCCTGCAGCAGCCATTTTATCTAATCAAGTTTTACGATACCCAAAAAACTTCATCAAAACAGCTAGTCAAGTATTCATTGATTCCCTTCAATGCTAGGCATATTTTTTGCATCTTTGCATAAATAAATCAACGGATATTTACCTTGATGCTACATTTTAATAAAAACAGAATATTCAGCACTTTAGTGATTGTAGTAATATTAACTGCATGTGCTAAAATTGTTCCTCCAACAGGTGGTCCTAAAGATGTCACCCCACCAGAACTTGTTCGTTCTACCCCAAAATTGAAGTCAACCAACTTCAAAGGGAAAGAAGTTATCTTAACTTTTGATGAATTTCTTCAACTTAAAGATGCGGTCACACAAGTAGTGGTATCACCTCCTCCCGCTAAACAACCAGATATAAAGCTGAAAGGAAGATCTGTAATTTTACGTTTCAGCGAAGATCTTAAGCCTAATAGTACCTATAGTATATATTTTGGTGATGCAATACAGGATTTAAACGAAGGTAATGCAAAGAAAAACTACTACTTCACCTTCTCTACAGGCCCACATCTCGACACGATGGAACTAAGGGGGAGGGTGTGCAATGCACAAACCGGATTACCGGAAAAGGATGTTATTGTAGCGTTATACACCGAGATGAAAGACTCTATTCCTTATAAAGAACGCCCTTTCTATATCAGCAAAACAAATGTCGGAGGTGATTTCACGTTAAAATATCTTGCTAATAAGCCATATAAACTATTTGCATTAAAAGATGCAAACTCAGATTTAATGTTTGACCTACCGTCGGAGGCTATTGCATTTGACCCAAAACCTGTCAAACCAGAAGCACCTTTGCCTGACTCATGCGATAGTATAAAAAGAATAAATACTGGCATCTATCATCAGTTAGCACTCTTTCAAGAGCAAGACTCGGTGCAGCGTATTCAAAAAACCGTTGTTACCCAACGTAAGAAGATCTCATTTGCTTTCAAGTATCCCGTAAAAACGCTTCTTCTCAATCCTCTCAATTTCAAAAAAGACAATTGGAAAACCTTTGAATGGAACCCAAAAAGAGACTCATTGGATTGTTGGTTAGCACCTGTAATGCCCGACACGCTCCAGTTTAGAGTTATAGCTGATAACATGAAGCCTGATACACTTCAGTTTATTCTAAAGGCCGAAAAAGCCAATAACAAAAAAACAAAAGCTGGGAAAGAACAGCTCAAAGCGAAAGATAAAGTAGCTATAAAAATCATATCAACACATGGTTCAACGCAACCATATGATAAACCTCTTATTTTTGAAACCGAGAATCCTGTAAATGAAAAAACGCTAAAAGGACTTCGACTCTCGCATCTGAAAGACACAATACTTGTCGATGCTACACTTGCCGATACGCTTTCAGGTCGTCGATTTATTATTAATCAAAAATGGAAAGAAAAATCAGCATATACACTATTAATTCCTGGAGGAATGCTAACCGATAAATATGGAGCAATAAATGATTCTGTAAATTTGATGATTACGACCTGGGAAGAGAGAGATTATGGTACATTTAAAATTGATGCAAATATCCAAACCACGAAAGGACAATGGCTTTTCCAGTTAATGACAGAAAAAGATGTTCTACTACGGGAGCAAACTGCTGCAAAGAGTGGCAAAATAATATTTTCACTTTTAGCACCTGGAAAGTATATGCTCAAGATGATATACGATGAGAATAATAATGGTATTTGGG
The DNA here is from genome assembly GCA_013390605.1 of Bacteroidota bacterium. Classification (GTDB taxonomy): domain Bacteria; phylum Bacteroidota; class Bacteroidia; order Bacteroidales; family Cfx3-03; genus Cfx3-03. Next base: position 3,653,647 of record JACAUB010000001.1, read on the forward strand.
ATACTGGAAAGTATCTAAAAAACAGGCAACCAGAAAAAGTTATACGTTTTAATGGCCTTATTACAATACGTGCAAATTGGGATCAAGAAGAAAAGATAGAATTAAAGGCTGATCAATAAATGCACGAGTTTATATACATAAAAAGCGGGCTATCCTTAAGAGATAGCCCGCTTTTTATGTATACCCTAAAGGCTTAATTATTCAACACCACTACATTTGTTAATACAAACGATAATTTCAGAAAGAGTTTTAACCTTCAATGAATAGTGAATTTGCTTGCCTTCTCTCTTTGACGAAAGAACACCTTTATTCTTCAGTATATTCAAATGGTGTGATGCAGAAGCCTGTTCGATGTTTAGACGCTCAAAAATCTCAGTTACACTAAGTTTTTTCTCTTCGTTTAGCAATTCAATAATAGCTATACGCATTGGATGAGATATAGCCCTAAGCTTACTAGCAGCAGCTTCTAATTTAATAATGTCAATCTCGATATTAGGCATAGTTTTAAGTTTTTTGCAAATATACAATAAAATTGATTACGATGCATATATAAATTACATTTCTGAGTTATTATAAACAGATGTAAACGAGAAGTTATTACCATCAAATAAACCCTTATCACTCAGCTTTAAAGAAGGAATAACTAAGAGAGCCATAAATGAAAGTGTCATATATGGAGAATTTAGTTTTGAGCCTAAAGTATGTGCTGCCTGGTTTATAAGTTCATACATACTGGCAACCTGATACCCATCCGAATTAGACATAAGACCCGCAACAGATAGTGGTAATAATTTTATTTCATTACCATCAACTAATGAAATACCACCACCCGAATCAATTAAAAAATTAATAGCCCTGACTATTTCATCATCACAAACACCAACAGCTATTATATTATGGCTATCGTGAGCAACGGTTGATGCAATAGCCCCACGCTGAAAGCCAAACCCATTAATAAAAGCTACAGCAGGCTTTGAGGGAGCATAACGATTCAGAACTACAATCTTCAATATATCACGCTTAGGATCGCTATAAAGTGCATCTTTACAAACGGGTGCATCTGCAAGCATTATGTCAGTTATCAATTGTCCATCATAAGCTTTAATAACCTTAATTTGGTCGCTTTTAGCAGGAACGGCAATATCAAGCTCTACAATTTTTTTTGCCTCAAAAATATTCAGCGGCTCTTCTTTAACTGAACTGATATTAGTACTACTATTTTCAGCAACCTTAACGCCATTGATATATGTTTCAAGAACATCAAAATTGGTTAAATCATTAACAATAGCAAAGTCTGCATAATCGCCAACCTGAAGTAGTCCAACAGGCAATTTATAGTGTTGAACAGGATTAAAAGAACAGCACTTAAGTACAACCAAAGGATCGTAACCTAAAGCGACGGCCCTCTTTACCAATAGATTAATATGACCTTTAACTAAGTCATCCGGATGTTTATCATCCGAACAAAACATTACTGAATCAGCATGATTTTCAAGTAGTCCTATCAGATCATCAAAGTTACGAGCTGCACTACCTTCTCTAATCAAAATCTGCATCCCGAATTTAATTTTATCTACCGCCTCACTAATTGTAAAACATTCGTGATCAGTGGTAATACCAGCAGCAGCATATTGCTTTGCATCGTCACCTTTCACCCCTGGAGCATGCCCATCGGTTGGTTTATTATATTTGACAGCAGAGGCAAGTTTTGCATAAACATCTTTATCACCATTTAAAACGCCTGGAAAATTCATCATCTCTGAAAGATAATAGATCTCGTCCATGGCAAGCAGTTCTTCAACCTGTTCTACAGATATAATAGAACCGGATGTCTCAAAAGGCGTAGCTGGCACACATGATGGAGCTCCAAAGAAAAACTTAAAAGGAACTTTTCGACCATTAGAGATCATAAACTTAACACCATCAACACCGAGAACATTGGCAATTTCATGAGGATCTGAAACAGTTGCCACAGTACCATGTACTGAAGCCAGTCGAGCAAACTCAGACGGCATTAGCATTGAACTCTCTATATGTACATGCGAATCAATAAATCCTGGTATGATAAACTGTTTATCGACCTGATCAGTTTCAGTGATTGCGATAAGCCTATTGTTGCTAATAGTCATCACACCATTGTATAGTCGATTATTGACTACATCAACAATAGTTCCCGAAACAGAAAAAGAGTGTGTATAGTTCATTTTGAAAAGGATAATTTATAGTTCAAAAGTAATTAATAAAATAATAAAGCTTATTTGTGTTCTTAATCTTTTCATTAGAACCCAAAAACTATCTTTTATAACATAAACACGAAAAAAAATTACTAACTGGCACGATATATAGGGACTGGCTCTATTCCATGTTTTGCCAAAGAAATTGAAGCCTGGTCAAAATCGCTTGTAAACCCTAACAAGAATCCACCGCCGCCTGATCCACATAGCTTCAAAAAATAATATCCTGTTTCAAGTCCTTCTTTCCATATCGGCATAAAAGGAGCCGGTATCATAGGAGTAAGGTGTTTTAACAAAAAATAAGATAGTTTTTTTAAGCTCAGCATAAATCCTGTAGTGTTACCAGAGATCAGATCGGAGATACATAAGTTGTTCGCAGGAATCAACTCATCAAATATCAGCTTTAGAAAGTCGTTATCTTTGCTTTTCTCTATGAACTGCTGTACCAGAGGGCCTGTTTTACCTTGAACTCCTGTATCGATTAAAAAAATAGCACTATTTTTATTCGACTTATTGCGTGGTATTCCTGTAATACTGATATTTTTTTTATTATGAATCAACAACGGATGCTTTATATAACAATTTAGAGGGTCAATACCCGAACTGGTACCATGAAAATATGATTCCAACACAGAGAAAATTAATTTAAGCCTATTTATTTCATCAGCAGTTAAGCCTCTGCCAGGTTGAATTTTTTCTTCGGCATATTTGTCATATACAGCAGCAACCAAAGCGCCTGAACTTCCAATTCCATATCCTTGAGGAATAGTAGATTCAAAATAAAGAGAATGTGCTACATCCCTTTCAAAAGCATTTAGATTAATATTACAGGGTAATTCGTTTTTGGTTTCTAATTGACGAAGCCACCTAACATAATCCGCCAAAAGTTTATTTGAAGTTATCGCAAAATTATAGTCAGTATATTTATCTTCATTTATAAAACTCAATTCACCTCTAAAGTGAGTATAGGGAATAGACAAACCCATAGAATCAAAAAGAATTGAATACTCGCCAAAAAGCAAAACTTTGGCATAGAAAATACGAGATTTTTTATTCATTATCATTAGTTTCGTTCAATAACACAGGACCTATACCAACTTTATCGTCAAGCCACTTTCCATCTTCGCAATATTTCAGTAAGTCACTATGAATAAATCTGACAACCTGTTCCTTGTAAGCCTCAGGATACAAAAGATGAACATTTGGGCCTGCATCAAGTGTAAAGCATACAGGAACATTCGATTCAGCTCTAAAGGAACGAACTTTTGTGATTATTTCAATCGTTTCAGGCATTAATAACATATATCCCGGATTGGAGGTCATCATCATTCCATGTAATGTCAATGCCTCACTTTCAATCAAATCACAAAAGCCCATTAGATCTTCATCCTTTAATAATTTCAGTAAATCAACACAATGTCGTCGTCCTTGTTCAAAACGAATAGTAGCATAAGGATTATCATTCATAAGAGCATGTCCAGTTGTACTAGATATCGCTTTTTCTGATGAGTTAACAAATAATATGGCATCACATAACGAAGCAACAAAAGGATAGCCAATAAGTTCTATTCCACAAAAATCTGATGAACTATGAACTTCATGAAGTTTTCCCCATAGTACCAATCCACCATATATAGAACGAGTCGCACTACCTGAACCTAAACGTGCTATGAATGCAGCCTTTCGAAAGAAAGCCTCCTCAAATATTTTCTGCCCGGATAGTTGTTCCTCAATAGAACAAATGCACAATGAAAGCGCCCCCATAGCAGAAGCCGAAGAGGCAATTCCTGCAGAATGTGGAAAAGAGTTTGTGCTACTTATTTCTAAATTCAAATGAGAAAGGAAAGGAAAATATTGGCTCAACTTCTCAATAAATCGTTCAACACGTTTTCCAAAAGGATCATTTACTTCACCATCAAATAAGAATACGACACGCCCTTGCGTTGTCCATTCATATGAAACCTGGGTTTCTGTGTAAGCACTGTTAAGCGTTAAGCTGATAGATGGATTACAGGGCAACTGTCCTGGATACTTTCCCCAATATTTTATAAGCGCTATGTTTGAGGGACAACGCCAGCCCACCGAACCTTGTTTTACTACCGGTTTAAATGCTGCATGGCGAGTTGGAAAAAACTCTTCTATTAAATTCATTTAGATGTATGTTCTTCTGATGAGGTTAAAATAATATCGTTAAAAGAAAAAATGATATTAAACCCTTTCTTATGAAAATAATTACGAACAATTTCGCCAGATTCCTTCGAAGTTGCCATAATAAAATCACCACCCCAGGCACCCAGCGATTTAATATGACCTTTGAAATCAGGAAACAGTCGTTCCTTTACTGGAAGTAAATTCATACTTTCAGCTATTAATCGCTCATGATCATCCATATATGTACTGAACTGATGTAAACTATTTGCATGTAAGAATTTATAGGACAGATTCGAAAAGGTATCATTCATTCCTTCTAAAAGGGAAATACGTTCTTTTAATTCTATCAGATTCTGATCAGTGTCTTGCTTTAAACCCAGATATATAAAATGAATATTCTTATGATAGGTTGGCAAAAATGTGACTGCTTCTGATTTTGGCTGATCTTTATTGATTTGGTATAGAAGTGGTTTTCCATGAATAGAACAGGCCAGATCATACCCCGAACCTAATGATACTTTACGAAACAATTTAAAAGAATCTACTTTAGCCCAGGCAGCAATGGTTGCGATTAATGAAGAACTACTGCCCAACCCCCAAAGATGATAAAATTCAAGGTATGAATCAACTCTGATACCCTCATCTGTTGATAAAAACAGTGGGTTAAGTTCTTTTGCCGCAACCAATAATCTTTTCAGTCTTTCAGATCTGACATTATCTGATGTGATGTGAACCTCTAACGAAGGAAGAAGCATTACACATGAAAACCACCGGCCATTAATATCAGAGGCTGTCCAAAATAATTCGCCCTGATTATATTCTCTTTCAACAATAATCCATTGCCCTTGTCGCGTAGGCAGCGCAAAAGCCAGTGCACCATTTAATACGGCATACTCTCCTGATATTAGAAGTTTACCATGTGCATAATACTTTTCTTTAGCCAGCTTCATCTCTTAATGCATTATTATACCATATAAATGAACAAACCGATTTATTGTTTAAAAAAAACAATCTTTTGTTTCACAATTTCTGAAGATAATCTTTAACGGCTTTATAAGAAACCACTTTATCTTTAAACCATTCTTCGGCTCTTATTTTTTCTGCATCTGTAGCCCCCATAAAATTAAGCATATTATGAAGATGCATCTTCATGTGCCCCGATTGAATTCCTTTGGTAATAAGCGACCTTATAGCACCAAAATTATTCGCCAGACCTGCAACAGCGGCAATCTTCATGAGTTTTTCTGCTGAAGGCTCTCCAAGTAGTTCCAATGAAAAACGAGCCAATGGATGTAGACTGGTTAATCCACCTACTGTACCTATCGATAAGGGAACCTCAAGGGTATAACAAAATCTTCCATTTGAAATATCTACTTTGGTCAATCCTGAATAGCGACCAGTATGTGCTGCCCATGCATGGCCAGATGCCTCAATAGCCCTAAAGTCGTTGCCGGTAGCAATAACTATAGCATCAATACCATTATATATTCCTTTATTATGAGTAGTTGCTCTGTATGGATCTATCTGAGCAATTTTAACCGCTAATTCAAACTTTCTGGCAAATTCTAAACCACTCATTCCTTCACCTAGTCCATCTAATTCTTCAATCAAACATTCTACCCAAACTTTCACCTTACATTCCGGAGTATAGTTCGATAGAATTGACATAATAACTTGTAACGAATTTTTATCAGAACTCAACGCTTTGCCAAACCCATCCAATGTATTCGCAAATGACTCCAGACATGAATTAATAAAGTTAGCGCCCATCGAATCACAAGTATCAAAAGAAACCTTCAGTTGATAATAATCTGCTATTTCATGCGTCATATCAACCAGTTCAATATCCATGATACCACCTCCCCTTTTCTCCATATTAGAAGTTAAGTACTTTGCCTCAAAAAAAAGCTTGTTTTTTATATCATCAAAGGCATTAAAAAGAATAGCCGGGTCTTCATTCCAAAGAAAATGGACATGACCTAATTTTGTCATTCCTAAAACTTGTGCATGAAAACCGCCACGAGAAGCCCAAAATTTTGCACTATTTGATGCAGCAGCAACAACGGAGCTCTCCTCAATGACCATTGGTAGATGAAAAATTTCATCATTGATTACAATATTAGGAACAATACCATAGGGAAGAAAATAGTTTGAGATGGTATTTTCGCTAAACTCCTCAAATCGTTTTTGTAAAGACTTATCGGAATGCAAAAAACAGTCAAGTTGAGCTGCAGCACTCTTATGATCTTCAAAAAGTGAAGCTACAAAGTCGCGCTTTTGTTCGCGAGTAAGCTTTGAAAACCCTATAACCATACTTTTATTTGTCATAACACAAGCTTAAAGTAAAACTTTAATTTTACAAAACACTTATAACATTCTAATTACAAGAATTAAGCTTTCCATCTTTCCATAGAAGTCTCCAAAGTAAATTAATTTTCTTTACTATTAACAATAATAACACACTTTTTGATTAATTTAATCCATAAAAAAAAGCCATCCTGAAAGGACGGCTTTTTTATGGGACTTAGCAGAAGATTAATACATACCACCCATGCCACCCATACCTGGGTTTGGCATTGGAGCTGGATTATCTTCTTTAATATCAGAAATAACACATTCTGTAGTTAATAACATACCTGCAATAGATGCAGCGTTTTCAAGTGCAACACGAGCAACCTTTGTTGGATCGATAACACCTGCTTCATAAAGATTTTCATAAATCTCTGTACGGGCATTAAAACCATAATCACCGGTACCTTCTTTAACCTTTTGAACAATTACAGAACCCTCAAGACCACAATTTTCAACGATTTGACGAAGTGGTTCTTCAAGAGCACGTCTGATGATTGCAATACCAGTAGTTTCGTCTTCATTATCGCCAGTTAAGCTATCAATACTTTCAAGTGCACGAATGAATGCAACACCACCACCAGGGATGATACCTTCTTCAATTGCAGCACGGGTAGCATGTAAAGCATCGTCAAAACGATCTTTCTTCTCTTTCATCTCAACTTCGCTTGCAGCACCTACCTGAATTACGGCAACACCACCAGCTAATTTAGCAAGACGTTCCTGAAGTTTTTCACGATCATAATCAGAAGTAGTAGATTCAATCTGCGACTTCATTTGATTAATACGTGCTTCGATCAATTCTTTTGTTCCTTTACCACTAACAATTGTTGTATTGTCTTTGTCTACAGAAACTTTCTCTGCACGACCAAGATAGCTAATATCAGCATCTTCCAGTTTATAACCAGTTTCCTCGCTTATAACAGTACCACCGGTTAAAACAGCGATATCTTCGAGCATAGCCTTACGACGATCACCAAATCCCGGAGCTTTAACAGCAACGATCTTTAATGAACCACGAAGTTTATTTACAACCAAGGTAGCTAAAGCTTCGCCATCAACATCTTCAGATACGATAACTAAAGCTTTACCAGTTTGAACAACTTTTTCCAGAATTGGTAGAAGATCTTTCATTCCTGAAATCTTCTTATCATAGATCAGAATATATGGATCGTCATAAACAACTTCCATCTTTTCTGTGTCAGTTACAAAATATGGAGAAATATATCCACGATCGAACTGCATACCTTCAACTACCTTAACAATTGTTTCAGTACCCTTAGCTTCTTCGATTGTGATTACACCTTCTTTTTTAACTTTAGCCATTGCTTCAGCAATAGTCTTTCCTATAACGTTATCGTTATTAGCAGAAATTGAAGCAATTTGTTCAATTTTTTCATTACTATCACCAACTTCACGAGACATCGTCTTTAATGAAGAAACAACAGCAACAACAGCTTTCTCAATACCACGTTTCAAATCCATTGGATTTGCACCGGCAATAACATTCTTTAAACCTGCTGTAACGATAGCCTGAGCCAAAACAGTAGCAGTAGTTGTACCATCACCGGCAACATCAGAGGTTTTTGAAGCAACTTCTTTAACCATTTGAGCACCCATATTCTCAACGGCATCCTTCAGTTCAATTTCTTTTGCAACTGTAACACCATCTTTAGTAACATGAGGAGCACCAAATTTCTTATCAATAATAACGTTACGTCCTTTAGGACCAAGTGTAACCTTTACGGCATCTGCCAAAGCATCAACACCTTTCTTCAACGCTTCGCGAGCTGCTAGGTCGAAAATAATATTTTTAGCCATTTTGCTATTTCTTTTTACTGTTAAACCTAATTAATTATCAATTAAATAATTGCCAAAATGTCTGATTCACGCATGATAAGATAATCCTTACCTTCAACGTTAATCTCAGTTCCTGAATATTTTCCATAAAGAACTGTATCGCCCACCTGAACAGTGATAGGCTCGTCTTTTTTACCGTTACCAACGGCAACTACAATTCCTCTCTGAGGTTTTTCTTTTGCTGTGTCAGGAATAATAATTCCACCGGCAGTTTTTAGCTCGGCGGCAGCTGGTTCTACCAGTACTCTGTCTGCTAATGGTTTGATGTTAACTTTTGCCATTTTGCTATTAATATTTGAATTAGACATTAAAAATTCAATTTTTCACTTGTTGCTCCCACTCCTTCACATTTTGTGCCAAACTAGATATAATACTAAAACCTGCCATTTTTGGCATAGCTCACAATAGTATTCAAAAAACAGGGTGTCAAATAGCGTAGAATAAAAACAAAAAGTGTCAGAATGTAAATGACATTCTGACACTTTTCATAAAAAATCTTATCTCTGTTTAGTTGTTATGCATTGGCTGCATAGGAGCTTGTTGGGTTTGTTGTGTCTGTTGTCTGTTAACACCGGTATAACGTGGAATTACAAATACAGAGAATAAACTCAATACAAGTAAGGCAATTGCAAGAGTCCAGGTAGCCTTTTCTAAAAAGTCAGCAGTCTTCCTCACACTCATGATTTGACTTGAACCGGCAAAGTTAGAGGCTAAACCGCCGCCTTTAGAATTCTGAACTAACACAACCAGTGCTAGCAGAACACATACTACAAGAATGAGGATGGATACTAAAACGTACATTTTTTAAATCTTTTTAAATTAAATATTATGCTCTTTTTTAATTTCTTCAATCAGGGCTGCAAAGTAACTACTTTTTTCCGGGAAATTCAAACTTAATTTGTTATAAATTTTTATGGCTTTATTTGTATCGCCCTGTTGATAACAAATTTTAGCATAAGTCTCGGTATAAAAATCCTCATTCTCCGACGAAGCAAGTGCTGCAAGATTTATTGGATTATAAAACTCTTTCTTTGGTCGGGATATTCTGGGTGCATTTTTCAAGAACTTATCAATCAATTCAGCAGGAGACGGTGCTTCACTATTCCCTGACGAATCAATGTTGCCTCCATCTTCTTTCTTTTGATCTGAAACTAAAGACTTGTTCGTTTTAGATTTTGTATCTTTTTTCGTTATCTCAACTGCGCTCCCTTCAGGTTGCTTTTTATGCAATGGCGATAATGGCGGTTCGCTCTCAAAATAATCTGCAATCTTAACATCTGATTTAGAAACTGCTTTATCAGATTGACTCGTATCTGAGGGGACAACACCCCCACCATGTACATCCTTTGATTTAACATCACTATAAAGAATAGAATCTTCATTTGTTTCGTGACTCTTTAAATGATGTAAATTAATATTTGAAAGAACCGTTTTAATAGTACGAT
>JACAUB010000001.1:3663785-3763796 GCA_013390605.1 Bacteroidota bacterium
GTTTAGCCGGTGAATTTCATAACCCGGTAGAGTTAATTTACCTCACTGCCTCAGGGGGGCCATTCAGAGGAAAAGACAAAACATTTTTGGCTTCAGTAACTAAAGAACAAGCCTTAAAACATCCAAACTGGTCTATGGGCTGTAAGGTTACCATCGATTCGGCCAGTATGATGAATAAAGGATTGGAAGTAATTGAAGCAAAATGGTTGTTTGGTTTAAAACCTGAACAGATTAAGGTCGTTATTCACCCCGAATCAATTATCCACTCATTGGTTCAATTTGAAGATGGTTCGATGAAAGCACAAATGGGATTACCTGATATGCGATTACCGATACAATATGCATTAACCTATCCAAATCGATTTAAGTCTGATCTGCCTCGTTTTAACTTTGCAGATTATACTAAACTTACTTTTGAAGAACCCGATCTGGAAACATTTAGAAGTTTAGCATTAGCATACGAGGCGTTGAAGGTGGGTGGAAACATGCCTTGTATTTTGAATGCCGCAAACGAAATTGTTGTACATTCGTTCTTAAAAGATCGCATTCGGTTTACTGAAATTCCTGATATTATTGAAAAAATGATGCAAAAAATATCTTTTATTCCGAACCCTACTTATGACGATTATGTGAAGACCGACCATGAAACAAGAAAGTTAACACACGAATTGGCGGGTTAACGTAGAATAAACGATCGATTAATTAAACAGAAACGCAAATAAAAATGGAAATACTGATTAAAGCAGCACAATTGCTACTTAGCCTTTCAATATTGGTTATTGTACACGAGTTTGGCCATTTCATTACAGCAAAAATGTTTGGCACGCGGGTAGAAAAGTTTTACCTCTTCTTCGATCCCTGGTTTTCTTTATTTAAGTTCAAAAAGGGTGAGACTGAATATGGCATCGGCTGGTTGCCGCTGGGTGGGTATGTTAAAATATCAGGAATGATGGATGAGTCGATGGATAAAGAGCAACTCGCCAAACCGGCTGAACCATGGGAATTCAGGTCAAAGAAAACATGGCAACGTCTCATTATCATGCTTGGTGGTGTCACTTTAAATGTTATACTGGCATTTATCATTTACATCGGAATGCTTTGGGCCTGGGGCGAAGAATATCTCCCAAACAGTCAGGCTAAATATGGTATTGCAGTTGATTCTGTTGGAATGCAAATGGGACTTAAGGGTGGTGATAAAATCCTTTCCCTTGATGGGAACGCTGTTGAAGATTTCTTAAAAATTCCAAGTCAAATCATTTTAAATCAAGTTAAAACTATCTCAGTAGAAAGAGATAATAAAAAGGTTGATTTACCCGTTCCCAGTGGTTTGATTGGAAAGATTATTAAACAAAAGAATTCAGCATTTCTAATGCCCCGTATGCCGTTTTATGTAGGGGAGTTTTCAAAAAATTCTGCCTCAAAAATAGCAGGAATGCATAAAGACGACCGTATCATTAGTCTGGATACGATAAAAACACCTTACTTCGATCAGTTTAGAGCAAACATTAAAACATTTGCGGGGAAGTCTGTGAAAATTGGTGTACTAAGAGGATCCGATACAGTTTACTGTAACACAAAGGTGACAACTGAAGGAACAATTGGAGTTGCAAACTATGCACCCATTAAATATTTCACTTTTTCAAAACATGATTATTCGTTCTTTCAGGCCATTCCGGCAGGGTTTGGAAGGACCATTAAAGGAATAGACAATTATCTAAAACAGCTTAAATTATTATTCTCGAAGGAAACCAAGGCTTATGAATCAGTTGGTGGGTTTATTAGCATCGGAAATATTTTCCCATCTGCCTGGGACTGGCAATCTTTCTGGAGTCTCACTGCTTTCTTGTCGATTATGCTGGCTATTTTAAATGTTCTCCCCATACCTGCTCTGGATGGTGGACATGTAATGTTTTTGCTTTACGAAATGATTACAGGTCGCAAACCAAGTGAGAAATTTATGGAATATGCTCAAATAGTAGGAATGGTTTTATTACTTGCTTTATTGGTTTTTGCGAACGGAAACGATATTTTCAGACTCTTTAAACACTAAGTTTAAAATTGTTAAAAAAAAGTTAAAAAAAAGCCGGCTTGTTATTAACCAATAAGCCGGCTTTTTATATCTTTAGCGCTTACTCAACAAACCGCCAAGATGAAATCTGATTGCGATTTTTTACGAACCATTAACAGAAATGAATTTGAAAATTTATTAGAGCTAGCCCACCTAGAAGACTGGAATCCCGGCATTCATGATGCTGATAGTTTTTACAATACCGATCCGGACGGATTTATCGGCTATTATGTAAAAGGAAAACTTGCAGGATGTATCTCAGCCGTTGCCTACGATGAAGACTTTGGTTTTATGGGCTTCTATATTGTTAAACCTGAATATAGAGGACTGGGCTATGGCAAAAAGCTATGTGAAGCAGCCATTAGTTATCTGGGAAATGGCAACATAGGAATAGACGGTCTTATTGCTATGAAAGACAAATATGCAAACTTTGGATTTAAGTTAGCATACCAAAACAATCGGTATAAAGTGATTGCTCATCCCATCGCTTTTGATGACACCACTCAACCCCTTAAAAATACTACATTCAATCAATTATCAGCTTTTGATCATCTTCACTTCCCAACACGAAGAGATGTCTTTTTGTACAACTGGATACATCAACCAGAAGGAATAGGCTTTGTTGTGCTTACCAAAGATGATAAAATAGATGGGTTTATTTATATCAGAAAATGCTTTGAAGGATATAAAGTAGGTCCGCTTTTTGCACTCACACAAAAAAGTGCCAGAACACTATTATGTAAAGCTATCGCAACACTCCCCGAAGGAACATCGTTATTTATAGATGTCCCCGAGGTTAATGCTGATGCAGTAAAACTAGCTAACGAACTAGCCATACCCACAGGCTTTTCAACAGTAAGAATGTACTCGCAAAAAACACCCGATTTCAATATTAATGGCGTTTACGGAGTTACCAGTTATGAATTAGGCTAACCAATTCTAAAACTACGCATACTTATTGATGAGAATACCTTTTCATAGGTAAACTTAATTTCATCTTCTTCATCCATTAGCCCTAAAGCATAGAGCATAGGATAATAATGTTCTGGAGTCGGAACCGATAAGTTGGCTGCTTTTTCAGTCAGATTATAATTAAACAGATCCTCAAACGCACGTTCAGTTATTTTTTCTTTTACCCATTCATCAAATTCCACAGCCCATTCATATGGGGCTTCATCTTCATTGGGCGACCAGTATTTCAAGTTATGAACAATATTTCCACTTGCAATAACTAATACGCCTTTATTACGTAATGCCTTTAGTTCTGCTGCTAATTTAAAGTGACTTTGGGCTGGCATATTTACATCAACACTTAACTGAAGCACTGGAATTTCAGCATCGGGAAACATATGTACAAGGATAGACCATGCACCATGATCAAGCCCCCATCGTTGATCTGTTCTTATCTCAGGAATAGCATCACTTATCTCCTGAGCTAACTCAGGAGCTCCCATTGCAGGATATTGAACATCATATAATTCATCTGGAAAACCACTAAAATCATAAACCATCTTAGGCATGGGCGAATTATTCACATAAGATCCGCGTGTATTCCAATGAGCAGATACCACTAAAATAGCTTGTGGAATTTCTGTTATAGTTTGTCGCATTGCTTTTATACTCTGCGTAAATGGATTATCTTGAATCGCATTCATTGGGCTACCATGTCCAATAAAAAATACCGGCATTTTAGAACTACTCATCAAGGATGGAAATAATTCATTCAAATTTTGATCATTCATTGGTCAAGTTATAAGAGTGTATAATTTTTTGCTGAAGGTACTAATAAAAAATTATTATTTGATAAAAAACCAAAGGCCGGGGCGCCCCCCGGCCTTATTACGCAAACACAAACACAACTAACTATATCAAACAGTTGAGAAGTGACTCAATCATTAGACACCTTTTCGTCAAGCGACTTAAACCCCTTGCCAAGTATTTCACTGGCATCAAGTACTGTCATAAACGCTTCTCCATCCACATGATGAACAATCTCCATCAATTGAATTAATTCACGTCTGCTTACTACCGTAAAGATGACTTTTTTATCTGCCCCGTTATACATCCCACTTCCGTGAAGATATGTTCCACCGCGACCTATCTCTTTCAACAAGCATTCGCGGATAGCTTCATGTTTATCAGAGATGATAAAAATAGTTTTATCGTCAGAAAATCCGGTAAGAACTACATCAATCACCTTTCCCATGATAAAAATAACGAGCCAGGAATAAAGAGGGATTTCAAGATTTCCAAATGCCGCAAAACCTATTAACACAATTACACCATCAACAAAGACCTGTGCTCTTGATAGCGGAATACGACCGTATTTACTCAGTAACTGAGCAAGTACATCAGAACCTCCAACCGTCGACTTGGTTTTAAACACCATACCAACGCCCAATCCCAACAAAACGCCACCATAAATGGTGGATAATAAAGCATTTTTAACAATCTGGGTGTCACCATTAATATTGGTAAGCAACCATGTAAAGAAAGAAGTTAATACAACACCCCAAAATGTACGTAAGAAAAATCGCCAACCAAAGAAATACATCCCTATTCCAACCAAAGGAATACTAAATAAAAAAGCAACTGTACCCGTATTAAAACCCATCAGGTGATGAAGTACAATGGCAATACCATAAACCCCTCCTGGGACAATCTTAAAAGGAGAAATAAAATAAACGTATGCAACAGCCATACTAAATGTTCCACCAAGTATCAAAGCATATGCTTTTAGCAACCTTTTAGAAAACAGGTTAGATAAGCTAATTTGATTATTCATTATTATTCTCAGTTGTTATTTCAGAAAATTCAGCAACCTTTTCGCCAAGAGATTTGAACCCCTCTCCCAGAATTTCATGCGCACTCATAACCGTTACAAATGCTCTCGGATCAACTTTAAGTATAAATTCTTGTAGTATAGAGACTTCACGTCGGCTTACTACAGTAAAAATGATCGTTTTATCGAGTCCGCTATACATTCCCTTGCCAGGAATATACGTACCACCTCGTTCCATATCCACAATTATCTTCTGTCGTATCTCTTCATAATGATCAGAAATAATCAACATGGTTTTATCATAAGTAACACCATCTAAAACCAGATCAATTACCTTGCCAGTAACAAAAATCACAATCCATGAATACAATGGAATACGCCAATCCTGAAAAACAACCAACCCTAACAATACAATGGTAGAATCGACATAAATCATCAACGTTCCCAAAGGCAATCGTGTATATTTAGCAAGGATCATAGCAATAATATCCGATCCGCCCGAAGTAGCTCTTGCTTTAAAAATCAATCCCAATCCAAAGCCAATCACAACACCGCCAAATACACATCCCATGAAAACTTCATCCTTCAAGCCCAAGGGATCGTTATTCCCAACAAATAAAGTCAGCATATCCATAAAGACAGAGGTAAGCACAAAACCTACAACAGTCTTTATTCCAAACCGAGGACCCAGTACTTTAATTCCGATGATCGTTAATGGAATATTAAGTATCAAACCAAATGTTCCAATCGGGAAACCACCATCGGGGCTAAACGACTTGGATAACATCCCTAATGTTAAATGGTGAACGACAATACCGATACCGTAAACTCCCCCTGGAACGATATTATAAGGGTTAATAAAAAACACAAATCCGGCAGCAAGGATGAACGATCCTAAAACAATTAAGCCATAGGATATAAACCACTTACGCGAAAATATTTTTTCACCACTTATTTTTTGTACCATTGTGAAGTCATTTAATTTGCCTCCCGAAAAACGGTGCAAAGGTATAAACATTTTCTACCTAAACGAAGGAAGCAACATACCAAAAATGAAAATTTATGCAATTATGCATAAAAGCATAATCCACTATCACTCATAAGCACTTATTTCTATGCTATATAGTTGATATTATGAGATTTAAAATCACTATGTTTATTAAAATTTCTTTCTTATAAATTGTTAAAAATAGTTACATAAAAAGCACAGCAGAACAAACATATCCAAACACAAACGCTAAAATGAAATTACACTTATAATAATGCATAAGAATCAAATGAATATAAAATAAGGTATCTTCCAATTTTCTTACGGTTTTATTAGGGTTTACTTGGGGTTTATTTACGGTATAGTACCACAAACAAACCCCAAGTAAACCACTTTTAAATAATAGAAAAACTGTCTTAACAAGTATTTTGTTATTTGTTTTTTGAAAGAGATTTCAGCTTTCTTTAATTCATTTTTGGATATTTAACAAACAATTATTAGCGAACAATACTTGAATACAGTCATATAAATTACCCTCTGTCTATAATTATATTCTCGCGTTCAAAGAAGACCTATCAACAAAAGAAATCTTGTAAAAATGAATTCATAAGAGCAAGAAAGATATCTGATAATACATAACTTTGACGCAACTCAAAAGGGATTAAAATTTCATCATTTATGATCAGTTATTGCAGTTGGTTTAAAGAAAAAAAAGTTGTTACTTTACAGCCGTAAGGCTTAAGAAGAATTATGAATGAAGCCGATTAAAGGTGTACAGCTAATTTTTAGCATGATAGTGCTTTTTAGTGGTCACGTTGTCTTCGGTCAACAAGAGCCTCAGTTTACGCACTACATGTTTAATACCACTTCGGTAAATCCCGGAGCAGCTGGTAGTTTACCTGATTTTACTGCAACAGCGCTCGTACGACAACAGTGGATTGACTTGAAGGATGAAAACGGGAACAGAGTTGCTCCTGAAACTTATTTAATCTCTGTAGAAAGCCCGGTAAAACTGCTAAAAGGAGGTATTGGGCTTACTATCATGCAGGACAAAATTGGGTTTGAGAAAAACTTCTCACTACGATTATCTTATGGATATCAGATATCTTTGGGAGAAGGACAATTGGGAATTGGAGTACAGGGGATCTTGATGAATAAAACTATCGATTTATCAATGTTGTATGGAGTTGATCCCACTGACCCCCGACTAGCTGATAAGAATACAGAAAGCTCATTTTTTACTGATATAGGTGTAGGTCTGTATTACAGAGTTCCAAATAAATGGTATGCAGGTTTCTCTTCAATTAATGTTCTGGAAAACACAAAATCGCTAGGAAATGGTGCTCAACCAGTAGAATATAAACTAAAAAGAAATTACTTTGCAACAGCAGGTTATGAACTTGCTGTTACAACGGAAAAAAATCTGATCATAATACCTTCCTTCCTTGTCAAAACAGATGTGGCGGGAATGCAATGTGATTTAACAGGAGGATTCCGATACAATAATAAGTTCTTTGGTGGTATTACATATCGTTTAAAAGGTGAGCCTGCAGCAATGTTTGGCGTTATTCTTAATAACTTTCAGGTTGGATATGGCTACGACGTTCCTACTGATAAATTAGGGAATCTTGGAAGCCATGAAATCATGATCCGATATAACTTAAGAATGCCTGAAAAGAAAAAACCACGAATGAGTTATCGTAATACGCGTTTTTTATAAACTACATGAGAAATAACATACTAAAGCTATTTAATAGCCGTTATAAGCATATTAATTTTGGTGTTCAGATGAGAAAACTGATCTTGTATTCATTACTGCTGTTTATCTTGGCCGGATGTAGCAATTCGGGAAATGGTGAACTTACAGGGGTTAGAAATAGACCCAGATTTTATCAACCGGATCCTTATGGTATGGTATATATTCCCGCCGGAAGTTATACAATGGGCGTAGGAGATGAAGACATGACATCTGCTCAGATAAGCGAACCTAAAACTATCACTGTTTCTGCTTTCTATATGGATCAAACAGAAATCACAAATAATGAATACCGTCAATTTGTTTACTGGATTCGCGATAGTATAGCCCGCACCATTTTAGCAAAATCAAGACCAAACACCTATCTCATTCCAAGAAACAAAAAAACTGGTGAAGTATACGATCCTCCTTATCTCAATTCTAAGGCTAAAATCAAATGGAATGGGAAAACAGAACTTCAGGAGTTGGAACAGATGTACCTGCCGATCAACGAACGTTATTTTAGAAAAAAGCAGATAGACCCTCGTAAACTTTTTTATGAATATTTCTGGATCGATATGAAAGCTGCCGCTGCTAAAGAAGCCGCTTCAAATGGTGCCGTGAATGGAACCTGGGCTAATCGTGCACAGGGTTATAAAGATCGTTCAGTCTATGTTCGCCATGAAAAAATAAATGTCTATCCAGATACCCTTACATGGATACACGATTACTCTTATTCTTATAACGACCCAATGACTGCAAAATATTTCTGGCATCCTGCTTTCGATAATTATCCTGTTGTTGGAGTAAACTGGAATCAAGCCCGCGCGTTTTGCATCTGGAGAACTCAAATGATGGAAAGTCATGCGGGGAAAAACAAAAATGTAGTATTAAACGATTTCCGTCTTCCTACTGAAGCTGAATGGGAATGGGCAGCACGTGGAGGAAATACATTAAGTCCTTACCCATGGGGCGGACCTTACACACGTACCGCAAAAGGTTGTTTTTTAGCTAACTTTAAACCTATGCGAGGTGACTATGCCGTTGATGGAGGCGCTACTACAATGGTTGTAGCCCATTTTCCAGCAAATGACTTCGGGCTGTATGATATGGCTGGAAACGTTGCAGAATGGACACTTGACGCCTTTGACGAGTCGAGTTACAATATGACTTGGGACATGAATCCAGCATATTTCTACAATACGAAAGAAACTGATCCTCCTGCAATGAAACGCAAAGTTATTCGTGGTGGTTCATGGAAAGATGTAGCTCATTACATCCAAACCAGTACGCGTTCTTACGAATATCAGGATTCTGCCAAATGTTACATCGGATTCCGATGTGTACAACAATTTATGGGAAGTCAAAAAAAATCAAGTGGCCGTCGTTCTTCAAGAGTTTATTAAGATTTTTAACAAAATATTGTCAACCAACAAAATACTAAAACAATCATGGGACTAACAACCTTATCTAAATCTCCTAAATACAAAAAGTTCATGTCAATGCTTTATGGTATTGGGGCATCAATTGTAATTATCGGAGCGCTATTTAAAATCACCCATTGGGAAGGTGCTAACCTCTTCTTAAGCATAGGACTTATTACAGAAGCTATAATTTTCTTCTTCTCAGCATTTGAACAGCCCTTTGTAGATCCTGATTGGAGTTTAGTCCATCCTCAGATGGCACATCTTTATCACCCTGGAGAAAAATCAGCACCTCCTATCAAACATGCAAAAACGGATACGGTAGCCGAACTTGATAACCTTTTATCAAAAGGTGGTATCGATCAAAAACTAATAGAAAGTTTAAGCAGTGGAATGCACAACCTCAGCGAAAATGCATCTAAGCTTTCGCAAGTCAGTTCAGCGGCTGTTGCCACCGGAGAATTCACACAAAATATTCAGGCAGCAACTCAAAATGTAAAAAACCTCAGCGAGGGTTATCGTCGTAGTGCTGATTCATTAAACCTGGATGCTGACGCGAAACAAGAATATCTGCAGAATCTTAAAACAGCCTCACAGAGCATTGCTACCTTAACTAATATTTATAATGAAACAGCGGCGACAGTACAAAACGATCTATCAGCAACAGAACAACTAACTTCAGCTATAAAGAATGCTGCAAGTTCAGCTGTAGCTTTGAGCGAACATTATACCCAAACTGCACAATTCATAGCAAAATCAGTAAATGATTTAAGCACCTCTTCCGCTAATACCCATGAATATACAGAGCAAGTAAAAAAGATTGCTCAAAACATGCAAGCTTTAAATGCCGTATATGAAATCCAACTAAAGAGTGTTCATGATCAAGTCTCAAATGCAGAGCAACTCAAAGCAAGTGTAACTAATTTTATTGGAACAATCAACTCAAGTAACATCGAAATGGAAAGTTACAAGAAAGAGGTTGATACTTTAAATGCCAATGTTAAGAAGCTGAACAATATCTATGGCAATATGATCAATGCCATGAAGAGCTAATTTGAGTCGAATCAACTAACTACAACTCTGATAATTACAAATTATGGCTGGATATAAAGAAACGCCGAGGCAGAAAATGATTGCAATGATGTACCTTGTACTTACAGCATTGCTAGCGTTAAATGTTTCGGTTGAGATTCTCGAAGCATTCATTGTCGTTAATGAAGGCATGGAGACAACCAACGAAAACTTGAACAGAAAAGTTACAGGTGCCTACAATAAATTTGAACAACAATATAGTTTAAATCCAAAAAAGGTAGCTCCATTCTTTGTACAAGCAAAAGCAGCACACAAGCTTAGTAACGATATGATCAGTTATCTTGAAAAAACAAAGTACGAAGCAATTGCGTATTCTGAAGGTATTACATATGATCAAGCAAGAATTACGCCACTCCGTGATCTGAAAAGTAAAGATAATTATGACAAATCGACCAACTTCTTCATTGGAAACTCTCAGGACGGCTCAGCAGGTAGATCAAAAGAGTTAAAGGTTAAGATTGAAGAGTTTAATAATAAGATGTCACAATTTGTAGATCCTAAAGCGCGCGGAACAATAAAAGGAACTATCAATCTGAAAGGGCCATTTCATGATGCTTCTGGCGTTCGTCAGAATTGGGAAATGCACCACTTCTATTATACTATTTTAGCTGCCGATGTCACAATTCTGAACAAATTAATCTCTGATGTAAGAGGATATGAGTTTGATGTACTAAATCATCTCTATTCATCTATATCAGAAGAGGACTTTAAATTTAACCGTA
Organism: Bacteroidota bacterium; assembly: GCA_013390605.1. GTDB lineage: Bacteria > Bacteroidota > Bacteroidia > Bacteroidales > Cfx3-03 > Cfx3-03. The sequence goes on from JACAUB010000001.1 coordinate 3,674,597, forward strand.
TTGAGGCAAAAGTAATTCCAAAAAGCAATTATGTATTTCTGGGCGACACGTATGAAGCTGACATCTTTGTTGCCGCTTCTGACGATAGCCAAAATCCAGAAGTCATTGTGAACGGGAGTGCTATAAAATCTACGGCAGGAATGGGGCATTATATGGCTAATGCTTCATCCGAAGGTTTAAAAACATATTCTGGATTCATCAGAGCAAAAGATGCTACAGGAGCTACAATAAGCTATCCATTTAAAAATGAATACCTGGTTGCCCCTCCTACCCTAACGGTATCACCCACAAAAATGAATGTATTCTACATTGGTGTAGATAACCCTGTATCAATTTCAGCAGGTGGACTCTCTGATGCACAACTGATACCTACGATTACAGCACCGGCATCTATTTCGCGAGCAGCAGGAGGAAAAGGTTGGGTGGTTCGTGTTTCAGGAGGTGCTAAAACTGCCAAGATATCAATTTCTGCAAAGGTTGATGGTAAAATAAAAAGCCTTGGAGGAATGGAATTTCGTATTAAAAGGGTTCCAAGTCCTATCGCTAAGATTGGAAATACCGATGGTGGAGTCATCAACAAAAGCCTACTACTTGCTGCCGGCGCTATCATCCCAAATATGCCCGAAGATTTTGAATTCAACCTCAATTTTGAGATTTTATCTTATACTTTTCTGGTAAGCAGAAGTGGTGATATTTCAACACGCGACATAAGAGGAAATATTTTACCTCAGGATGTAAAAAGTATTATCAGCTCAATGAAACGTGGTGAAAGAGTTTGGTTTGAAAACATTATTGCACGTGGACCTGATGGAACTCGGAAACTGAATAATATATCATTGATTGTACAATAAAAAATAACCATTGATATAATTTGTAAAATAATTTTCTTCAAAAGAAGCTGATAACAAAAAGAAACTGACGAATAAACTGAACGGATTCAATTGTCGCAATGATAATAAAAAAATGAAACGGTTCTTTTTTTCGAACATTTAAGAATAAAATATTTGCGTATGAAGACTATAGCAACCGTACTATCGTTTTTGAGTTTGTTACTAAGCATTAGCTTAGGTGTTACAGCTCAAAACACACCAACAGTTCCAGTAATCGACGGAATTGCAAATAGAACTGCAATTTCAGAGAAAAAACCACTGTCGTATGCTTGGGTACGTGAATCTGATATCGCATGGTCAAGAAGGGTTTGGCGTGTAATAGACACACGAGAAAAAATGAATCAACCATTCTATTTTCCTGAAGTAGCTCATAATAACTGGAAGAATCTGGCAACAGTATTACTTGATGCAGTACAAGAGGGAAAGATCACTGCTTATGACGCTTCAAGTCCTACCGATGAGTTTATCGTCCCTTTATCATACAACGATCTAATGAAGAGATTACAACGGAAAGACTCTATGCATCTTCAACGTTCCAAACCTCCTTATGAATATTATGATACGCTGATCACAAAAACTTTTAATCCAAGTGATGTTAAGCGTTTTAGGATCAAGGAGGACTGGTTTTTTGATAAACAGCGCTCTGTTATGGAAGTTCGTATCATTGGAATCTGCCCTGTTCGTGATAATATTGACGATAAAGGAAATATCCGCGGAAACGATCCGCTTTTCTGGATTTATTACCCCGAAGCAAGACCAATTCTTGCCAAAGCTGAAGTATTTAACCTCAAGAATGGTGCAGAAAGGCGGTCGTATGATGATATATTTCTGAAACGACTTTTTGCTAGTTATGTATATAAAGAAGAAAATGTGTTCGACCGAAAAATTACAGAATATTCCCAGGGTATTGATGCCATTTTGGAATCCGATCGTATCAAACGTGAGCTAATTGATTTTGAAGAAGAACTCTGGCAATATTAAATTATATTTATTGCTTAAAACAAGCCTTTCGATAACGGGAGGCTTGTTTTGTTTAATAGAGGAACCTATTTTTGTGTGATAGTGACAATGAATAATGAACGACTTTCTCATTACCCCGGTTGAATATTTAAAGGGCGTCGGACCTAAACGAGCTGATGTACTTAAGAAAGAGTTAAATGTTCACACATTTGGCGATCTACTTGAGTGTTATCCCTTTCGGTATATTGACAGAAGTAAATTCTATAAAACAACAGAAATCAATAGTGACAGTGCTTACGTACAACTGAAAGGCAGGATTTTAAATCTACAATTTGCAGGTGAAGGTCGTAGTAAAAGAATGACAGCTATCCTAAAAGATGATCAGGGAGAACTCGAATTAGTTTGGTTTCAAGGAATAAAATGGGCCAAAGAGAAAATAGTGCCAGGGGTAGAATATGTTGTATTTGGCAAACCCAGTTATTTTAATGGTCAATACAACATGGCTCATCCAGAATTAGAGACTACTGCTGAGCTATTAACCGGAATCACTGAGACATTACAACCACAATATAATTCGTCAGAGACACTTAAATCAAAAGGATTTAACAGCACAGGGTTTCGCAAAATAATGCGAACACTGGTAACAATGGCTCAATCTAGTATTCCTGAAATTCTTCCACCCAACTTAATTCAACGATTTAAGCTCATATCGCATGAAGCTGCATTAATAAATATTCACTTTCCCCAAAGCCCCGAGATATTATCAAAAGCCCAGGCTCGCTTACGTTTTGAAGAACTCTTCTTTGTACAATTAAGACTGCTTCGACAAAAGAGCATCCGTACACGTCAAATTAAGGGAATGGAGTTTAAAACAGTAGGCGACTATTTTAATCGTTTTTACCACGAGAAGCTTCCCTTTGCATTAACAGGTGCTCAAAAGAAAGTAATTAAAGAGATTCGGCTTGATTTAGGCTCAGGGAAACAGATGAATAGATTACTTCAAGGCGATGTAGGAAGTGGAAAAACATTAGTGGCTTTGATGTGTATGCTCATTGCTTTAGATAATGGTTATCAGGCATGTCTCATGGCACCTACTGAAATATTAGCCGCACAACATTTAAAATCAATTACCCGTATGGTCGAAGGGTTAGATATTGAGGTTGAATTATTAACCGGGTCAACAAGAGTTGTTAAACGACGCAAGATTGATGTAGCATTAAGAGAAGGATCGTTAAAGATTTTGATAGGAACCCACGCTCTTTTTGAAGACCGTGTCGTTTTCAATAATCTGGGATTAGTTATTATAGATGAACAACATCGCTTTGGTGTAGCACAACGGGCAAGGATGTGGACAAAGAATAGTACCCCTCCGCATATACTGGTTATGACAGCAACCCCTATCCCCAGAACACTAGCCATGACACTTTACGGTGATCTTGATTTAAGCGTCATTGACGAATTACCTCCAGGGAGAAAACCTATTCAAACATATCATATTACGGATAGCAAACGCCTTCGTTTGTTTGGGTTTATGAAAGAGCAGATAACTCTGGGACGACAGGTTTACGTTGTATATCCACTCATACAGGAGTCTGAAAAGTCTGATTTAGTAGATTTAATGAATGGATATGAAGCAATCTCTAAAGCCTTTCCGCTTCCAAAATATGCGGTGAGCATGTTGCACGGAAAGATGAAGCCAGCAGATAAAGATTTTGAGATGCACCGTTTTGTAAAAGGAGAAACCAATATAATGGTAGCAACCACTGTCATCGAAGTTGGCGTAGATGTTCCGAATGCAACCATGATGGTCATCGAAAATGCTGAACGATTTGGCCTATCGCAACTACATCAGCTGCGTGGGCGTGTTGGTCGTGGTGCCGATCAATCACATTGCGTTTTGGTAACCGGTCCTAAATTATCATCAGATGGGAAAAAGAGAATTGAGACCATGGTACGGAGCAATGATGGTTTTGAAATTGCCGAAGCCGATCTTCGTTTAAGAGGAGCCGGCGATATGCAAGGTACCCGTCAAAGTGGAATAGCCGATTTACGTTTAGCTGATATCATCAGAGATGAGCATCTTTTAAAAGTTGCTCGCAGCATAGTTATGGAATTACTCGAAGATGACCCGATGCTTGAAAAGCCCGAACATAAACGGTTAACAAATTATCTACGCTATCAACGTAGACATGAACCATTAAACTGGGGAATGATTTCGTAAAGATTTGTTCTTTTGCCCGATTCAGCCTACCTTTGCACAAAGAAAGAGCAGAGAATAAGCTGTCTTGTTTTTTCTGATAAAAAGAGAACCATGAAGATTTCAAATAATTGGCTAAAAAATTACCTTACGCTGGAATTGCATCCCGAAAAGGTATCGCGTATCTTAACTGATTGTGGACTAGAAGTTGAAGGCATCGAACAATATGAATCACTAAAAGGAGGCCTTCAGGGCGTTTTCATTGGTGAAGTCATTACCTGCGAGAAGCATCCAAACTCTGATCATCTTAGTGTAACTACTGTTGATGTAGGCAGGCCGGAGTATTTACACATTGTATGTGGAGCTCAAAATGTTGCAGCTGGACAAAAAGTGCCGGTAGCTACCATTGGAACCATTCTTTACAATGGAAATGAACCCTTTGAAATCAAAAAGTCTAAAATAAGAGGTGAACTTTCTGAAGGGATGATCTGTGCAGAAGATGAACTAGGAATTGGGACATCACATGAAGGTATCATGGTTCTCGATCCTGCATCAAAGGTTGGAACATCCGCAAAAGAGTTCTTTGGACTATATGAAGATGCCGTTTACGAAATAGGCCTCACGCCTAACCGTAGTGATGCTACTTCACATTTTGGTGTTGCACGCGATCTAGCTGCAGCATTAAATAATCGTAAAGAAGAAAAAGGTGGTGTTTCACTGAAGCTTCCTGATGTAAGTGCATTTAAAACAGACAATCACGATCTACAGATAGAAGTTGTTGTAGAATCCCCTGAAGCATGTCCACGTTACTCTGGCGTAACCATCAAGGGAGTAAAAATAGCTCCATCACCTCAATGGTTGCAAAATTATTTAAAAGCAATCGGGTTGCGTCCTATTAATAACGTGGTAGATGTTACCAATTTTGTTTTGATGGAGCTGGGTCAACCGCTTCATGCTTTTGATGCCGATCAAATAAAAGGAGATAAGGTTGTTGTAAAGAAATTGGCAAAAGGAACCAAGTTTATCACACTCGATGAAGTTGAACGTGAACTGGTTGCCGATGATTTAATGATCTGTAATGCTGAAGAGGGCATGTGCATAGGTGGTGTATTTGGTGGACTTCATGCAGGCGTCTCCGATAATACTGTAAACCTCTTTATTGAAAGTGCTTATTTCGATCCAACACATATTCGTAAAACAGCAAAAGCACATGGTTTGAAAACCGATGCTTCGTTTAGATTTGAACGTGGAACAGATCCTAATGCTACCATTTATGCATTAAAACGCGCAGCGCTTCTCATAAAAGAAGTAGCAGGTGGCCAAATCTCTTCTGATATCGTTGATGTTTATCCAACATTCATTAATAATCGCGAAGTTGAGATCAACTTTGAACGCGTTGCCAAAGTAATCGGAAAAGAGATTGCGCCTGATATTATCAAATCTATTCTTGAATCACTTGAAATAAAAGTATTGAGCCAACACAATGAAGGGATGTTGCTTTCAATACCTACCTTCAAAGTAGATGTTACTCGCGAAGCAGATGTTATAGAAGAGATTCTACGCATTTATGGTTACAACAATATCGAAATAAGTGATCGGCTAAATGCAACCCTCTCCTATCGTCCAAAACCAGATACTGAAAAGTTAAGAAATACCATTGCAGATTTATTAGCGTCAAATGGATATAGCGAAATAATGACCAACTCCTTAACCAAGATTGATTATTATCAAGCAAATGAAGAGTTTCCAATTGAAAAAAGCGTAAAGATCTTAAATCCTCTAAGCCGTGATCTGGGAGTAATGCGTCAAACGCTCCTATATGGTGGTCTGGAAAGCGTTGCATATAATGTAAATCGTAGAGCATCCGACCTTCGTTTTTTTGAGTTTGGAAACGTTTATAACATCAATCCTGACAAAGCTGATGAAACAAGCGTAACAAAACGATATACAGAACGCCAACAACTTGCCATTTATATCACAGGTAGAAAAGAGAATGAAAACTGGAAAAATAATGATCATCAGGTAGATTTCTTTGATCTGAAGAGAATTATACTTACGATCCTTTCACGCTTGGGTGTTGTAGAAAAAGACATTGTTGCTGAAGCATTATCCGGTAAAAGTATTTCACAAGGCCTACGTTTAAAGGTTCGCCAAAAAGCTGTGGCCGAATTTGGAATTCTTTCAGAAAAGCTGTTGAAACAATTTGATCTAAAACACACTGTTTACTATGCAGTTATTCAGTGGGAAGATCTACTAAAGATTTGTGGTAATCATAAAATAACCTTCTCCGAAATATCAAAATACCCTGAAGTACGTCGTGACCTGGCATTAGTATTAGACAAAGAAATTACTTTTGCTGATATACAGCGCATTGCCGGTCAATATGGAAAGAAAATGTTACGTAAAGTAAATCTCTTCGATGTTTATGAAGGCGATAAGATTGAACAGGGGAAAAAATCGTATGCTGTTAGCTTCATCCTTCAAGACGAAGATAAAACGTTGGCAGAAAAAGAAATCGACTCATTTATGAACCGTTTAATGATAGCATTTGAGAAAGATCTTGGCGCCATCATCCGAAAATAAACCGGTATAAACCCAATCCTCAAGGCCGTTTCAATTATTGAGACGGTCTTTTGTTTTTTATAGTATATATTTTTGATATTCAACAACTAACGAAACATCATGCCATATTGTCAATATTCATGTTAATTTAACAGATTTTAATATCATTTTGAGTTGAAATGAATTAATTTTGTAATAATATAGTTAAACATAAAGAAAGTATGGATATTCAAGCCATCAAACAACGATTTGGTATTATTGGAAATTCGAATGCACTGGAAAGAGCAATAGATATTGCCCGACAAGTATCACCAACCGATATAACAGTTTTAGTAACAGGAGAAAGCGGCGTAGGAAAAGAAAACTTTCCTCAAATCATACATCAGTTAAGTGCCCGGAAACATGGTCCTTATATTGCCGTAAACTGTGGTGCAATTCCTGAAGGCACCATAGATTCTGAGCTTTTTGGACATGAAAAGGGATCATTCACCGGAGCACACGAAGCCCGAAAGGGATACTTCGAAGTAGCTAATGGTGGAACGATCTTCTTAGATGAAGTAGCCGAGCTTCCTTTATCTACACAGGTCAGATTACTTCGTGTACTAGAAACCGGCGAATTTATGAGAGTTGGATCCTCAAAAGTTATTAAATCAAATGTTCGCGTAGTAGCTGCAACCAATGTAGATATTCCGGAAGCTATAGATCAGGGAAAATTCAGACAAGATTTATACTATCGTCTAAATACTGTTCCTATCAATGTACCTCCCCTGAGAGAGCGAAAAGAAGATATTCCTTTGCTGTTTAGAAAATTTGCAGTTGACTTTGCCGAGAAGTACAGAATGCCCTCTTTAGAATTAGAAGAAGATGCCAGGCGTTTGCTTATGAACTATCGTTGGCAAGGAAATATCCGTCAGTTAAAGAATATAACCGAACAGATATCAATCATTGAAGAGTTTAGGGTTGTCTCCGGTGCTGTACTTGCAAAATATCTCCCCGATTCACAAAGAAGAGAGCTTCCCATGTTGTACAAAAAAGAGGATGCATTCTCTGGTCCTTCCGAACGTGAGTTGCTCTACAAAGTACTCTTCGATATGAAACGCGATATCAATGACCTAAAAAAACTCGTGGTCGATATTATGGATCATACCGAGATGCCTACACCTTCAATAAAACCCGAAGCTACTCAAAATCTAAGTACATTATATCCTGAATATAAAGAGATCATTCATAATCAAGACTTAGATGAAGAACTTAATAATATTCACACACCAATGACAAAGCCTGGCGAAATAACGTTTCATCACTCAGAGATTATTGAGGAAGAGCTTTCATTAGAGAAAAAGCAGATGGATCTTATTAAAAGAGCACTTGATAAACATAAAGGAAAAAGAAAACAGGCTGCAAATGAATTAGGAATATCTGAACGGACACTCTATCGCAAGATCAAAGAATACAACATTGAATAACATAATACAATAAGCTTAGTGGTAAAACGAGCTCCAATTACGCACCTTTCTATCTTTTTGGGGATCATTCTGCTTCTTTGTGCAGGATGCTCTACCCAACAGAACACTTTTTTTAGCAGGACGTATCACAACGTTACGACCCATTACAACATATATTGGAATGGAGAGGAAGCATTTAAAAATGGATATACACAACTTAGTTCTACACTAAAAGACGACTATAATCAAACACTTCCTATTTATCAAACAGCGCGGCCCGAAAACGTGCAGGGGATTACACTTCAGATGGATCGGGCTATTGAGAAGGCAAATAAAGCCATTGCAAAACACTCTTTGTTATATGATTTTAAAGAATATAATCGTTGGATAGATGACTGCTACCTATTGATGGGACGTGCGTTTTATTATAAGCAGGATTATGCAAATGCCCGACGCAATTTCGATTATGTCGTTTTTAGATTTAAAGATGAACCCTCTTCTTACGAAGCAATGCTTTGGCAAGCTAAATGTGCGATTCAATCTGATGAAAACGAAAGAGCCGGATCTATCTTAGCCCAATTACAAAATATTGCTTCACGACAAAGCTTACCTAAAACTGTTATCCGAGAGATTCCACAAACCTATGCATGGCTTTATCAAAGAGATGGCAACGATGGTTTGGTTATAAAATATCTAAATGATGCAATCAAAGTAAATCATGAAAAAAGCACAAAAGTGCGTCTGCTTTTTGTATTAGGACAATATTATCTCAAAAGCGAAGACTTTAAAAAAGCAACATTTGCATTTCAGAAAGCACTACAAAACAACCCCACATTTGAGATGGGTTTTCAGGCACAGATTCTATTAGCACGTTCTTTCGATCCATCATCCGGAAGCAACAAAAGATTAGAAAAGACATTGCTAAAAATGTTGCGCGAAGCTAAAAACAAAGAGTATGCTAGTCAGATATATTTTGCACTGGGATCATTGGCTCAAAAGGAAAAGAATGACACATTAGCCGTATCCCGTTATAAACGTTCAGTTTCCGAAGCAAAGGCCAACAAATTACAAAAGGCTTACACAGCCTTAAAATTAGGTGAGTTTCTTTTTAACAAACAGCAATATATTGGCTCACAAATTTACTACGACACGGCCGTACAATATCTTTCTGAAGATCATCCCGATTTTAAGTTGGCTTCACAACGTGCAACCACCCTCAGTAAGCTATCTGCCGAAATGGCTACAGTAAAAAAAGAAGATAGTCTTCAATTAATAGCTCGCATGCCACTACAACAAAGAAATGAATATATTGGCAACCTGATCGAAAAAGCAATCATAAAAGAAGAAAAACAACGTCAGCTCGAAGCAAAGATTCAATTATCCGGTCAAACAACAAGTAATTTAACACAAAGCCGACAAAGTACAACCAGTTTTAGTGGAGAGTGGTATTTTTATAACCCATCCGCTTTAAGTTATGGGTACACAGAATTCATTAAACGTTGGGGGCGCCGCCAGCTTGAAGACAATTGGCGTTTAAGTACCAAACGAATGGTTACTGACTTTCCGAATGCACTTCCAAAAGATACCGTCAAAGCACCCGTACTGGCAGAAACTGTGGCATCTCAAAAATTCGACTTACATAAAAAAGAAAGCTATTTAAATGATCTTCCGCTCACTGAAGAAAAAATGAAGCTTTCTAACGAAAAAATAGTTAAAGCATTATACAATATAGGACTACTTTATAGAGAAGGACTTAACGATAACCAACAAGCGGCCACGGCATTCGAGCAACTCATCCAGCGATTTATCAATCAACCTTTTGGAGCAGTTCCTTACTACCAACTTTATCGAATTTACAGCGATTTACAAAATAATAGTCAAGCCGAAAATTATAAGAAGCTTCTTCTTGAACGCTACCCCAATACACAATATGCATACCTTGTATCCGATCCTGAATTCTTAAAAACATTAAACATTGCTCGCGAAAAAGCCTTAACAATGTATGGTGAAACACTCGATGCATTAAAAAAAGGGCACTACAATCTGGTTCAGATTTATTGTAAAGAGGCCTTACTCAATCTACCTCAAGAAGATCCTTTAAGACCACGTTTTGAATATGCCTATGCCTTATCACTTGTTAAAACAGCAGGAACTGATTCAGCCAGAGTAGCATTACAGCTACTCACTACAAAGTATCCAAATCATCCTGTAGCAAATCTGGCACTTGATGTATTAAAAAGCATGGACGAACTATCTACCGATGTATCCATTGAAAAAGCAGTTATTCAAACAGATCTCTTCCGATATAATCCTCAACTATCGCATCGTTTTGTAATAATTGCAGAGACCGACAAATTAAATATTGCAGCGTTACAAGCCAGAATGAACGATCTCATTCTGAAAAAATATCCATCCGGAAATCTTTTTATACAAACCGCTCCATTTAAGAACATGACACTATTTTCAATCAGTGGTTTTACCGATAGCGCAAAAGCTATGCTCTTCTATGATTCGGTAGCTGTTGAAGCATATATTCAAGTTATCATTAAAGATGTCAAGACTTATCAGTTTATCATAACAGAACCAAACTTCGAAATACTAAACAAAAGCCTGAGCATTGAAGAATACCTTAATTTCTTTAAAGCGAAGTACAAACGATAATTTTTTTAACATTTTTAAATTATTCATTATTTATTTTTGCCCATTAACGAATTCAGCATACATTTGTAAACACCTTTTATTTTAAAAAAACAATGGCGAAGATTCCTATTAGTGAGACCCCTTCGGCGAATCTCATACAAGCAGACACGTACATCACCGGCGATATTTTTTCGGGAGGAAACATCAGAATTGACGGAGTGTTAAAGGGTACATTAAAGTGTCTAGGGAAGATGATTCTTGGGCCTACCGGTCGTATTGAAGGAGATATTATTTCGCAGAATGCAGATCTCGAAGGCAAAATAAAAGGCAATGTTATAGTAGCTGAGTTACTTTCTTTGAAGGCAACAGCCGAAATTAACGGAGATATTACGAGCAACAAGCTGGCCATAGAACCGGGTGCTCGTTTTACAGGAGCCTGTAACATGAATGGACCACAAAACATTAGTGATGTTATAGAGCTACCTGATGAAATCCTTAAAGAACAAGAAGCAACCGCTTAATTCATATGCCCGCTATTCAAATATGGCATTCCAAATGGGAGCTATTATTGGCATCTTTACGTTTGGAGGTTACCAATTTGATAAGTGGATTCACACAATACCATTATTTACTATTATTTTATCGTTAGCCGGAGTAGCTATCGCTATTTATATTTCAATAAAAGACGAAATAGGAAAAAAATAAATGCAAAAAAATTTCAACACCTCACTTACAGTTGCAACCATTATTCTGGCAATACTCATTGGCTCGGCTAAACTATTTTTACCACCAGTATATACACCTACCCTTCTTCCATTTGCACTTCTTTTAGTATTTTCACTCTCTTATTTTGGATTCCGTATCTTTCAGAAACTCATTGATCAGGCACCCAAAAAGTTTGCAGGATATTATATGATTTTTGCTTTTGGAAAAATGATAATTCATCTTTTTATCATGTTAATTTTAGCATTCATAAATAGAAAACAAGCCATTCCATTAATCATATGGTATGGCTTCTTTTTCCTTATTTACACAGTTATCGAAACTATTTTTACTTTTAAAATATCAAAGAAACTTTAATCTTTAAGGGCCTTATTACTATCTGAACCGGGCCTGTCGTCCGGTTTTTTTCTTTTAGCTGAACAAGATCCAACTCATTTTGTTTAAGATATAACAACTAACCATTAAACAATAACTGTAAACCGAAAGATAAAATGTTACATATTACCCGAAAAGAACATTTTAATGCAGCACACAGGCTATTTCGCGAAGATTATGATGATGCCCAGAATCTGGCAGTATTCGGAAAGTGTTCAAATCCAAACTGGCATGGACATAATTACACACTTTATGTTACAGTAGCAGGTGACATCAATCCGGCAACAGGTTTTGTCATTAATCTTAAAGATCTGAGTATTATCATCCGCGAAAAGATTACTGAAAAAATAGATCATAAAAACATCAATCTTGAAGTCGACTTCATGAAGGGGAAAATGGCCTCGACAGAAGTACTAACTGTCGCCATCTGGAATGAACTTGAAGACGAAATAAAAAAACTAGGTGCACATCTTTTTTGTGTAAAACTCTACGAAACAGAAAATAACTTTGCAGAATATTTTGGTGAATTATAAACAATGACTACATAAACAATACAAAAATGGCAAGTGATATAAGCAAAGAAATGCTCCTCGAAAATATGATGGACGACTATGATCCACAAAGTGGTTACCAAAAGGTTGATCGTTATAACCTTGAATCAATTGAAAAGTTATCTTTTCATTATAAAGAGATATTAACACTCATCGGAGAAGACGTAAATAGAGAGGGTTTACAAAAGACACCCGAAAGAGTGGCAAAAGCCATGCAATTTCTCACCCACGGATATGATCTCGACCCTGAACAGATTTTGTTATCGGCCATGTTTAAAGAAGACTACAAACAGATGGTGTTAGTAAAGAATATCGAGATCTATTCGATGTGCGAACACCACATGATTCCTTTCTTTGGTAAAGCCCATGTGGCCTATATCCCTAACGGACATATTGTTGGTTTAAGCAAATTACCAAGAATTGTTGATGCGTTTGCACGTCGGCTTCAGGTACAAGAACGCTTAACCACACAAATAAAAGATTGCATCCAGCATACATTAAAACCACTTGGCGTAGCTGTTGTCATCGAAGCCCAACACATGTGCATGTCTATGCGTGGCATTCAGAAGCAAAATTCGGTGACTACCACCAGCGATTTCACAGGTGCATTCTTAAGAGAATCTACCAGAGCAGAGTTTATTCATCTCTTGGGACAGAATCTACATTAAAAGCTCCTTAAAACTGCCATCCTTACCGTTCTAAGCAATTGGTATACTTTTTGAATATAACATAACAGTATGAGTCGGGGTTCTCGTTTATAAAACAATAACCTTTATTCATTTTACGTTATACTTAAAAGCAATCTTACAATTCTTACTACATTTGTAAAACCAAACAACAAAATAAATTAAACAATGGACTATCGTAATTTTGATATGAAATCAAATTCGCAGGTCGATGTACAATCAGTAGACTTTGCTCGTACCTTCGTAGCTAATGTATTCTCCTGGATGTTCGTTGCACTGGCAATTACTGCACTAACTGCATGGGGATTTGCTGAATCAGGAATGGTAACATCACTATTCTCTCAGGGTAAACTGAATATTCTGGGTTGGATTGTCATGTTGGCTCCACTTGGATTCGTCTTTGCACTCTCAGCAGGTTTCAACCGTTTTTCTGTTCCAACGCTTACACTTCTGTTTATTCTATATGCAGTAGTGATGGGAATGAGTCTGAGTTTCATTCTGCTTGCATTCACCGGATCTTCTATTGCGCTAACATTTGTCTCAACATCAGCTATGTTTGGTGTAATGGCCATTGCAGGTTATACTACAAAAACAGACCTGACCAAGATGGGCTCTTTACTGTTTATGGGATTAATTGGTATCGTTATCGCCTCTATAGTAAATGCATTTCTTGGCAGCTCTACCATGGATCTCATCATTAGTATTCTTGGCGTTATCATCTTTACAGGATTAACCGCATGGGATGTTCAGAAGATAAAACGTATCGGTGAGACCTCACAAACAGGAGAGATGACACGTAAGCTTACCATCATGGGAGCACTTACACTTTATCTCGACTTTATCAACCTCTTCATGTTCTTGCTTCGATTTTTAGGCGACCGCAAGTAAATCTCATTCGAAAGATATCAGAAAAGCCTTCCTCAAAGAAGGCTTTTTTTATATCCTTATATTACTAGATATAGATGACCATCTGCATACAATTTAAGAATATACACAGCAGTTCCACTCTGCTAAATACACATTAGCTCCCCGAAAAGGAAGAGCAATAAATAAATATTTGTACCTTTGCTCATCATTAATCATCAACTTTTTTCAACAATAAAACGGAAAACATGAAAAAGGCATACGTATTTCCCGGACAGGGAGCACAGTTTGTAGGAATGGGCAAAGACCTCTACGACAACTCACCCCTAGCAAAGGAAATGTTTGAAAAAGCCAATGATATCTTAGGTTTCAGAATCACCGACCTAATGTTTGCTGGCACAGATGAAGATCTTCGTCAAACCCGTGTAACACAACCAGCAATTTTTCTTCATTCAGTAATTCTTGCAGCCACCAAAGGTACCGAATTCACACCCGATATGGTTGCCGGTCACTCACTTGGCGAGTTCTCCGCATTAGTAGCCTCAAAAGCATTAGCTTTTGAAGATGGACTAAAGTTAGTTTACGCCCGTGCAATGGCCATGCAGAAAGCCTGCGAAGCCGAGCCTTCTACCATGGCTGCTATCATCGGATTAGCTGACAATGTAGTAGAAGAAACACTTGCAGCCATTAGTGAAGTAGTTGTACCTGCAAACTATAATTGCCCCGGACAACTTGTTATTTCCGGATCGATGGAAGGTATAGAAATCGCATGCGAGAAGTTAAAAGCTGCCGGAGCAAAACGTGCTCTTCCTTTAAAAGTTGGTGGCGCATTTCACAGTCCCCTTATGGAGCCTGCACGTATCGAACTAGCCGCAGCAATTAATAGCACTCCTTTTAACAGCCCCATTTGCCCAATATATCAGAATGTAAACGCAAAGGCTGTTACCTCAGCAGAAGAGATTAAAACAAACCTTATCGCCCAACTAACAGCACCTGTACGCTGGACACAGATCGTTCAGAATATGGTAGCCGATGGTGGCACACAATTCATAGAAGTTGGCCCTGGTAATGTACTTCAAGGTCTTGTCAAAAAAATAGCACCTACTGCCGAAACAATGAGTGCATAAAGAGCAGCAGCATAAAGAGCAAAGGGCGAAATTCAACATTGAATCTCGCCCTTTGCTCTTTATAGCGTATTATTAAGTAACTTTCCTTTATTCAAAAGCTTTTCCATCAAGCGGTCATATCTGGACTTAACCAGCTCATCCATCAACTTCTGATTGTGAATATCCGAGCCGATAAAATCAATCATATCCGCATCAATCAGCTTCTCCGCAAACTTTTTCACTTCTGGAGAATAGTATCCAGTGATAGAACCCACATTCATTTGAAAGAAGATCCCCCTGTTTTTCAGATCCTCAAACTTTCCTATATCGTTATGCCAGAAGCTATAACGTTCGGGGTGTGCCAGAATAATCTTATATCCATTGACCTGTAGTTCAAAAAAATACTCCTTATAAGCCGGATGGATGCTAAAATAAGAGAATTCGACCAAAATATGTTTCGACCCAAAAGTCAAAAAGTCATCTGTCTTGATCTTATCCTCAAACCCATCGTCCATCAGATATTCAGCAGCAGCTTCAATCCCAATATGTATTCCCACATCTTTTACGGCCAACCGCAACGTATCCAGTCCAGGCAGTATATTCTCAGCTGAATTTCTATAGTAATCAACCTGAATATGGGGCGTTGTAATTAGCTTTCGATAACCTAATACCGCCAGTTGCTTAATTATTTCAACCGACTCTTCAATCGACTTACTACCGTCATCTAATCCAGGAATAAAATGAGAATGCATATCCACCTCAATATCCCTAAGCGAAAGAGCATTCTTCAATTGATGAGACTTCCCACCAAACATCCCGGAGAACAATGACATATCTATAGATTAACGTGCAACATATTGTTTTTCATAATACGTCTGGTAGCTACCCGAAGTAACATCTTCAAGCCACTTTTGGTTTTCAAGATACCAATCTATTGTAAGTTCAAAACCCTCGTCAAACTTAATCGAAGGCTCCCAACCAAGCTCTTCACGTATCTTAGTAGCATCGATGGCATAACGCAAATCATGACCAGCCCTGTCCTTCACATAGGTAATCAATTGAGCAGAAGTGCCCGGTATACGATCCAGTTTACGATCCATAATCTCGCATAATTTTTTAACCAGATCAATGTTTGTCCATTCATTATTTCCACCAATGTTATATTTTTCACCACAACGTCCCTTGTGGAAAATCATATCTAAAGCACGGGCATGATCAACAACATAAAGCCAATCTCTTATGTTCTCACCCTTTCCATAGATTGGCAAAGGCTTATTATGGCGAATATTATTAATGCACAACGGAATCAACTTTTCAGGGAAGTGGAAAGATCCATAGTTATTCGAGCAGTTCGAAACAACAACCGGCATACCATAGGTATGATAATAAGCCAGTACAATATGATCAGAGCTTGCTTTCGAAGCCGAATACGGACTTCTTGGATCGTAAGCAGTTTCTTCCGTAAACATACCTGTTTCGCCCAACGAGCCATAGACCTCATCCGTAGATATATGTTGAAAACGCTTCCCTTCGAAATTGCCATTCCAGCTTTTACGGGCAGCATTCAACAGATTAACCGTCCCAATGATATTCGTGAAGATAAACTCCATGGGATTTGAAATCGATCTGTCTACATGACTCTCAGCCGCAAGATGGATAACTCCATCAATCGGATACGTTTCAAACAGTTTATCCATTGCAGCAGCATCAACAATATCTGCTTTTACAAAAGCATAATTAGGAGCATTCTCTATATCACGAAGGTTTGCCAGGTTACCGGCATAGGTCAATTTATCAAGATTAATAATCTTATACTGAGGATATTTATTTACAAATAAACGTACAAGATGCGAACCAATGAATCCTGCACCCCCGGTAATTAAAATGTGTTTCTCAAAATTGCTCATTGCTATCTTTGTTTTAAAAGGTAAAGATATAAAAACAAACGCCCGCATTTGTTTACGAGCGTTTAGAAATTATTAAATCTCTGTTACTGCAGAAAAAGTTATGCCCTTTCAGCTATTCTTTTTTCCCAGTTCCACGATGTACGCATCATTTCATCCAGACCAATCTCAGCTTTCCAGCCCAATTCTTCATTCGCAAACGAAGTGTCAGCCCAAACCTTTTCAACATCACCCGCACGGCGAGCAACAATTTTGTAGTTCAGTTTAACATTATTAATGCGTTCAAAAGCCTCAATAACCTCAAGTACTGAAAACCCATTACCTGTTCCAAGGTTAAACACCTCCATGTTCTTTTTATTCTTCCCATTAATCAATCGATTAACAGCAACAACATGTGCTTTAGCAAGGTCCACAACATGCAGATAATCACGAACTGCAGTACCATCAGGAGTAGAATAATCACTACCATAAACACTTAAACATTCGCGTTTACCAATAGCAGTTTGAGTAATAAAAGGAATAAGGTTATTTGGAACCCCTAAAGGCAACTCCCCTATTAATGCAGACTCATGTGCCCCAATTGGATTGAAATAACGTAGAGCAATGGTTTTAATATCTGTAGCCGCCGTTGTAAATTCAATAATCTCTTCGCACATCTGCTTTGTATTTCCATAAGGCGACCATGCTTTTTTAATCGGAGCAGTTTCTTTTACAGGCAACTCATCTGGTTGGCCATAAACCGTACACGATGATGAGAAAACAAGATTCTGAATATTGTGAATGCGCATCGCCTCCATAATATTAATCAGCGACTGAACATTGTTTCTGTAATAGGCAAGCGGCTTTGTCATCGATTCGCCAACAGCTTTATAGGCAGCAAAATGAATGATACCGTCAATATCTGAATGGCGTGCAAAGAAATCAGCAGTAGCAACTTCAGCCGCCAGATCAAAGTTTTCAAAGTACGGTCTTATACCGCTAATCTTTTCAATATTATCCAACACCTCAATATTCGAATTCGAAAGGTTGTCAACTACTAATACCTCAAAGCCCTGTTGTTGAAGCTCTACTACGGTGTGCGAACCAATATATCCGGTACCACCTGTTACAAGAATTTTCTTCATTTGGATTTATGATTTATATTATTGATCCTATTGTTATCAAGTGCAAATTTAATAAATTCATAAACAGAATAAACTTATTAATATTTTTTATTATCTTTTTTACAGTTAATCAATTCGTGTAACCACACCCTCCTTCAACAGATAGTGCTGGTTACTCTCCGGACAAACTGCAACACCCTCTTTATCAAAAGAAAGCCTATGTCCATATTCGCCAACCCAGCCTATCTGGCGAGCAGGATTTCCCACTACCAGGGCAAAGTTTGGAATTGTTTTTGTTACAACGGCTCCAGCACCGATGAAAGCAAACTCGCCAATATCATGACCACATACTATCGTAGCATTGGCACCAATAGAGGCACCCCGTTTCACAATTGTCCTGGCATATTGGCCGCGACGGTTTATCGCACTTCGTGGATTAATCACATTAGTAAAAACCATTGAGGGACCCAAAAAGACATCATCCTCGCAGATAACGCCCGTATAGATCGAAACATTGTTCTGAACCTTCACATTTTTTCCTAAAACCACACCTGGTGATACCACAACATTCTGTCCGATATTACAATTTTCACCTATCACACAATCGTTCATGATATGAGAGAAGTGCCAGATCTTAGCACCTTTACAAATCGTACAGCCCTCGTCTATGATAGCTGTTTCATGAACAAAAAAATCTTTATCCATAATTTATTCTTTCGTCAAAAATACTCAAAAAGCAGATATAAAAAAAGGGGACCGAGGTCCCCTTCCATATTATCGGTTTACATATTCAAGAACCGAAGTGGTAATCAGTGCTAATTGCTCTTCATCCAATTCAGTATGCATAGGCAAAGAAACCACATGTTTGCAAAGATGTTCTGTCACAGGGAAGTCACCTTCTTTATAGCGAGGATCCAGATACGCTTTTTGCATGTGCAAAGGAACAGGGTAATAAATCATTGCAGGAATGCCTTTCGAACCAAGATGTTCTATCAATCCGGCACGATCAACGCCATCCAAAACCAATGTATATTGATGGAATACATGAGTTGAGTTCTTAAAATGAGCAGGCGTCTTAATCTTAGGATTATTAGCAAAAGCCTTACTATAATATGAAGCAGCATAACTACGTGCAGCACAATACTGATCAAGGTGTGGAAGTTTTACCTTCAAGATAGCAGCCTGAATACTATCCAGACGACTATTTACACCTACATAATCATGATAGTAACGAACCGTCATACCATGATTTACAACCACGCGAAGCTGTTTAGCCAATTCATCATCATTGGTAAAGATAGCACCGCCATCACCATAACAACCCAGATTCTTTGAAGGGAAAAACGATGTACATCCCATGTGGGCAATCGTACCAGCCTTCTTTTTCGAACCATCTTTAAAAATATAATCAGCACCAATAGCCTGACAAGCATCTTCAATTACGAATAGATTATGCTTTTCGGCCAAAGCCATAATAGCATCCATATCCGCACACTGTCCAAACAGATGTACCGGAACAACTGCTTTCGTTTTAGACGTAATAGCACGTTCGATAGCAGCAGGATCAATGTTGAAAGTATCAGGGTCAACGTCCACAACAATAGGCGTTAAACCTAACAAGGCAATCACCTCGGCAGTAGCAATAAAAGTAAACGAGGTCGTAATCACCTCATCACCTGGCTGAAGACCAAGCGCCATCATACATACCTGTAGTGCATCCGTACCGTTTCCGCAAGGAATAACGTGTTTAACGCCCAGATACGACTCTAAATCTTTTTGAAATTGTTGAACTGCAGGACCATTAATAAATGCGGTTGAATCTATAACTTCATGAATAGCAGTATCGATTTCTCCCTTTATTTTTTCGTATTGACTCTTTAAGTCAACCATGTTTATTTTTCTCATGGAGAGAATGTTTAGAAAGGTGAGTTATTTTTATTTTTTTGCAAAGATAGAATTAAATCATGATTTGAAGCCAGTTTTGTTATTCTATTCACAAGAGAAACCATAAAAAAGCATCAGCTTAAGGGCACATCGTTACAAACCACCCCTGTATCTATTGAAAAACATTCACAACGAATTGGAATGGAATATCCAACAATTCATTTTACTTTTGTTGTTTCAAAACGTAAATTGGTTTACGCTTGTTAACAACAACATTAATGAATATCCTTTATCAACTATCCATACAGATTTACACCCTCATCATTCGGATTGCCGCAATCTTCAATCCCAAAGCCAAACTGTGGATCTCGGGTCGAAAAGATATCTTTGAAAAGCTCGAACAAAAACTAGCGGGCAACACCCATCCACTCATCTGGTTACATTGTGCCTCATTGGGCGAATTCGAACAAGGCCGTCCTATCATAGAGTCGTTAAAAGAGCAGTTACCCGAAACACGCATTCTGTTAACCTTCTTTTCACCATCCGGATACGAGGTGAGAAAGAATTATGCCGAAGCCGATTATATCTTTTACCTCCCTGCCGACACCATCGGCAATGCCAAACGATTTATCAAGATCGTAAATCCCAAGGCAGTAATCTTTGTCAAATACGAATTCTGGTTTAACTATATCCAGCAATTAAGCAAAAGGGACATCCCCATCATCATCGTTTCAGCTATCTTCCGACCAACCCAACACTTCTTTAAAAGCTATGGCGGGTGGTTTAGAAAAGGACTGGCCAAGATCAACCACTTCTATGTGCAGACCGAAGAGTCAGCCACACTATTACAGTCGATCGACATCAACCAGGTGACCATTAGTGGCGACACCCGGTTCGACAGAGTAGCCGCCATAGCAGCGCAGTGTAAATCCTTCCCGTTAATCGAGCAGTTTAAAGGCGATCATAAAATCTTTCTGGCTGGCAGTAGTTGGCCTGCTGATGAAGTTTTGATCAACACACTCTATCAGGAGAAGCTGAACCTCAAATACATCATCGCCCCACACGAAGTCCACGAAGAACATATAAAAGCCATCGAAAAACAATTTTCTGGAGCCACCTTGCGTTATTCACAAGCAAATACTGCCAATATTTCGCAAGCCGAAGTTCTGATAATCGACAGCATAGGCATCCTATCCCATCTATATCAATATGCCTATATCGCCTATATCGGAGGCGCCTTTGGCAAAGGACTTCACAACATTCTCGAAGCAGCAACCTTTGGCAAACCGGTCATCTTTGGACCTAATTATGAAAAGTTTAAAGAAGCCAAGGACCTGATTGCAAACGGAGGCGCTTTCTGCATTCATAATGCAGAAGAGCTTATCAAACAAACTTCTCAGTTGCTTTCAAATGAACAGGTCTACCACGAAGCATCCCAACAATGCCTCACCTACGTCAATTCCATGAAAGGCGCCACCCAACTAATCGTAGCCGCCATAAAGAAACTAAACCTCAAAAAATAACAAACCAAAAAGAGCCGACCCATATGGATCGGCTCTTTTTATTTCCGGACGAGTAAAGACACATGGTTCTGTGTCTTCACATCACTCATCCTTCACCGCAGTCTGTGCCACAGAAGTAATGATACTACCACCCAGCACCAGATAGCCACCAATAGTGCCCACCACAGCAGGTAGCGCCACAGGCGAAGCCAATAAAGCAGCCCCGATCACCCCCATCACCAACCCAATGGTCCGCACCTTCTTAAAGAACGAAGGCGTAGGAGCTGTAATCCTTTCTAAGAACGTTAAATCAGAACGGGTTATATTACTCTTTTTCATGACAATGGGATTAATAGATATCAGCCACCATCATGCTACTACCTTTGAGCGGGAGGTAATGCGCACCATCGGTGCTGACATAAAACTCAACCCCCACACACTGGATGATACTACAGTCATCACCCACCACCGTACCTTCCGGGAAGGCCGCCTTGATCTCAGCCGTGAGAGCCGTACCGATAGGCGTATACTCAGAGTATTTAAACACACTCTGCCCGTTAAGCTCATTGGAAGCCTCATACCGATGACTCATTTCAGAGTAGGCATAATCACTGATTACACTCAGATGGTTCTGCACACGGAAGTGTGTAGCCCCTTTAGGGATCAATATAGGTTTAATCACAAGATCTGTCACTTTGAGGGTGGCATCCACCTTACCCACGGGATGACTACAGAGGAAGAAGAGCTTCAGACTCTCAGTCACACTCTCCAATACATTAAAGACCATCGTAGCGAGGGTAGGACGGGCCTCACTAAAGTAGATTCCTCTTTTTCCTTTCACCCCTTCGATATCTCTACGGTTCACCTCCTTCACGATACGCATAAGCCTACCGGTAAAGTTCTTATCTGTTTGATCGGGTAAGAGGTTAAGGAATCCGAGCCGGAGTGCTTTCACAGCCACGCCACAACCACCAAATTCTACCATATTTTCTCTGGTACGTGCAAAGGCAGGGTTGGTCATGATTAAATCACGGTTGGCACCTCCTTTTTCACCGGCGTAGGTGTTTCCATCATGGAGGTTGACATAGTTTCGGATGCTTTTAAAGCTTCCGCGGTACTTAATAGCACCAGTTTGAATAGCCATTGTTTTAAGTTTAAAGGTCACAAAAAGTGACCTGGTTCGTAATTCAGTTTGTTTACATTCTCGTTGATCAACAAACCAAAATTACCACACCACTATCCCTATAACAATGATTATATACCGGACAAAACACGACATTATACGACAATTTAGGACACCTCTTTTATGTCCCCCGCAAATTTCAATTTCTTGTATATAAATCCGGGAACAAATATGAATGAACAATGCGGTTTGGTTGTATACAAATATATCATCCGATAAATCCGGCAAAGAATAGATTTAATAATACCGAACCTTTATATTTTTTACGTTTCTTGATTGATTTTTTATCTGAAATTTCTTGCCGTATCTATCATCATTTTCAGGTTTTCAGAAGGCGTATTGGGTGGAATGGCACAACCTGCATTTAGGATAAAACGATTTGAATTTTTATAGATTTCCAATAATTCCAACGTTTTTTTCTGTACATCATTTATGGTACCTAATGCTAAAACGCCACTGGGGTCAATGGTTCCTATGAGCGCTGTTGTATCATGGAGGGCCTCATAAATTTTAATAGTATCTGTTTTGTAATCCAATTCCAAAGCATCAGCTCCGGTTAACATCATTTGATCCAGAATTACATCCGTATTTCCACAAACGTGTAAAGCGTATGCTATTCCTTTATGATGAGCCACTTCTACAATTTTCTTTTCATAAGGCATAGCGTATTTCGAATACATCTCAGGAGATATCATTTCGGGACCTGCCGGGCTATCGCCATTAGAAACCATATCACAACCTGTTTGAGCCATTAGTTTTACAAATTGTGTAGTTGCATCAGTGCAATATTCCAGTAGATTTATCACTAATTCATCCGTTTCCATCATCATAAAATCCATCATCCAATTTTGTGCGCCCCTCATCATGCTTGCTAATGAAAATGGTGCCTGGTCGCAGTTTCCACGAATATAAATCTCATTTTTAAAGTAATCCTTTAATAAATGGACCGCTTCCAACCAGATTTGGATATACTTGTAATCTTCTACTTTGGCCGGTTTTAAATGAATAACATCCTCTAAATTTTCCACATTGCCAAAATGTGTCCGGGCAGCATCATTCACCGGAAAATCTACATGAACACCCACTGCTCCGGCTAATGTTGCAGTATCTACATCTACCAATATGCCATCATATTGATATTTTTCGATTGCTGCAATAAAACATTCTGCAATAACTTTAGGGCTATTACGGTATTGTTCCATTGTAACACCACGTTCCCTGGCTGCCATCATAAAATTATGTAGCATTATTGGGGTTTTGTCTGAATGCAAACCTTTTAATGCAGCGCTTATTCTTTCATATCCGTTCATAATGGTTACTGATTTAATCCTTTATTGTTAATAATTTCTGGCAGGTATGTTTTATAAATTTCATGGCACTAACTATTAAAAAAGTACTTCTTTCTCAATCTGTTCAAGCGTCTTACCTTTCGTTTCAATAATATATTTTTTCAGATAAATAAATCCGATGAGGGTAACTGCTGCTAAAAAGATAAAAGCATAGCTCATTCCTAACTGTTGTGCCGCCTGAGTAGTACCCAAAAGTGCTATTACGATTGGAAAGAAAAAATTGAGCGACGCACTAACTACCCAATTTGCAAAAGAGCCAATTGATGCACCTCTTGCCCGGATTATGTTCGGGAACATTTCAGATAACAAAACCCAAACTACAACCCCTTGCGATGACGCAAAGAATGCGATATAGGCAACCAATAATGCTACCAACCAATAACCTGCAATATTCCCAGTTAGCAGTCCGTAGCCAAACAAACCAAGAACGACAACCATTCCCATTTGTCCAAAAAGTAGTATTTTTTTTCTGCCAACCTTGTCTATAATCGCCATTGCGATAAGTGTGAATATCAAATTTGTAGCACCTAATATTACACTTTGAGCCATCGAAGAACTATTCGAAAAGCCAGCGATGCTGAATATTTGAGATGAATAATAAAACACAACTCCGATTCCCGTCAGCTGATTAAAAATACCTACAAATATTCCTATGAAAATTATTTTCCGATATGGCTTTTTGAATACATTTATTCTTTTCCCAGCTCTTTCTGTATGGATAGATTCCTGTATTTCGATAATCGTTTGTTCGGTATCTATCTCATGTGATGATAGTTCTTCAATATTTTTCTTTGCTTCCTCAAGTAGGCCTTTTTTAACCAGCCATCGGGGACTCTTTCTAATAACCATAAGCATAAGGAAGAATGCGATAGCAGGAACAGCACCGCTAAAAAGCATCCATCGCCAATTATGATTACCAATATTGAGTAAAAAATAATTTGATAATAATGACAACAAAATCCCAACCACAATAGCTAATTGAAAAGTAGCAGCCAATACACCTCTATGTTTTGGAGGCGAGATTTCTGAAATATAAACCGGACAGAGTACTGATGCACTTCCAATAGCAAGACCACCAATAAATCGAAAAGCAATAAACACGCTTATAGTCATGGCTAATGCGCATCCAACGGAAGAAGCAAAAAACATGATAGCCAATAACTGAAGCATCAGTTTCGCTCCATATTTATCACATGGTTTACTGATAAAAAGTGTACCCAAGATACAACCGACCAACGCTGAACTCACTGTCCATCCCTGTATTGCAGGACTAAGCTGAAAATACTTTACCAAGTCAAGCATTGCACCATTAATAATAACAGTATCGTAGCCAAATAGCAAGCCACCCAAGGCCGCAGCTATTGTACATCTCAAAAGAATCTTATTCATGCTGCTTATTATTAATTAAATCAATTCTTTTAACAAGTTCCATCATAGCCCTGCCATTATGATAGGGGCATTTCCATGGATCAATTTTCCAATCATTCCGGTAATAGGGCGATGGATCATTTTCTGGTTCTTCAAGAAAAGGAACCCCCAACCGGTTTACCTTTGTAAACCATTCACCTCGTTCATGATCTATTACGTGTTTATTAATAAAATCCCACGAAAGTATCATTGTCTCCCAGTGTTTTCTATTTCCCGAAATCTGAAAAGCATTCATAAACCCGACCAACGTTTCAGCTTGAGGCCACCAATGTTTATTGGTGCGGATATGACTTCCAAAACGGGTAGACTCAAGAAAAAGGCCACCGTCTTTGTCAACGGCCACACGTTCTACAGCATCGGCCATTTTAACGGCTACAATCTTATATTTTTCAATTAGATTTTCATCGCCTAAAATCTCTG
This sequence comes from Bacteroidota bacterium, assembly GCA_013390605.1. Lineage (GTDB taxonomy): Bacteria > Bacteroidota > Bacteroidia > Bacteroidales > Cfx3-03 > Cfx3-03. The sequence goes on from JACAUB010000001.1 coordinate 3,700,369, forward strand.
CTGCCTCCAATAAAAGCCATGAGGCTTCAATATCATGACCAAAAGAATTGGTTCCCTTCGTATGTTCCACCTCATTAAAATCGATATCGAAAAAGATTCCGAGATGACCTGATGGGCGAATAATCTTATCCAGAAAAATCATCAACAACTCCCGAAGTCGATTCTCGACCAAATCATTTTTCCACACTTTATACAAAGCAGCATAAGCCTCCAATACATGTAGATGAGTGTTCATCGATTTTGGCTCATTATTGTCAGCCATACGATTTTCTTCAATCAGTTGCCACTCTCTTGTAAAAGCCTCAAAGTAGCCCAGATTGTTTTTGTCTTTTGTTTTATCCTCTAATACCTCAAATGTTTTCTGAATAAGCTGTAATACATTTTCCGATTTCGACTGCTCGTAATATTTACAAAGGGCATAAATGGCAAAGGCCTGGGCGTAAGTATGTTTTATAGAATTTGCCATACTGTTGTCGGGTGCAATTTCCATAAAGAACCCACCAAAAGCCTCATCATAAAAATGGTTTATTAATACATTATAGGCCCTATCAGCCATTTCTTTGTATTTAGGATTTGGATACATCAAATCCGCTTCCGAGAAAGTCCATAAAATACGTGCGTTTAATACACATGATTTGTTAATCCCTGCTACAGGTTTATTATCCAAATCAATAGCACCATAAAATCCATCACCATTATTGTCAACGCCATATTTGATCCAATAAGGAAAAATGTCTTCTAGCAATTCCATTTCAAATTGCTTTCTGTATTTTAATAATTCAGTGTTCATTTTTTTAATTTTATCACTGTTATTTTGTTCGTTTCAAAACTAAAAAGAGCCTATTTTTTCAATTGCAACTTAAATGTTTCAATTGCATTATGACCGATTTTTGTAGTAAAAGAATTGCCATTCATTTGAATTTCTTTTCCATTTTCCTCAATCATGTCGGTCTTACAAAGTTTCTCAATAGTGAAGGGTAACGTTACCGTAACATCGGTATCTTCGCCTGCCACCTCATATAACCGAATAATGTAATTATCTTCATCATCAGTTTTCTTCATCGTACTGACAATCACATTATTTTTATCCACTTTAACAAAACTTTGACTTTCCGGGAGACCGCCTTTTCTATTTTGTGCTTTCACAAGAATTGTTTGTAGCGGCATATTAGGTTGCTTTCCACTTTGGATGCTGTTTTTCCAATCCCCTGTACCTGATGTAAAAGTGAAAGTGTATGAGTGATTACCAGGTTGTAAATAAAAATTGCCTTCACCATGACAGCTTCTTCGACTAGCTAATAATACTGGCTGGAGAACAGGATAAGCATTAGACATATTTGTTGGGTCTATCCAATCGAAGACAGCAACCGAACTGCTGATATTTACCGAAGTATTATTACTGCTGGCATTGAACCAATCCTGTACTTCGCGAGGGTGTACTTTTGTGCATTCTGTGGAATAAATTTGGCTGCTTTTTGAAAAGCCTGCAGCGCCTTTTATTTCATCTTTACCAACCTCTACAACTCCCATTGGCACTTCATACGCTATTTTTGATGATGTCTGGTTCAATGGAAATGCCATTCGATATTCGCGGTAGTGTTCACCAGAGAATCCCAGAATATCAACATCAAATTCTATTTGTTTCAAATTCTCAAATAAAGATATCTTTTGATGAATAGATGCAAATTTTGTTTGTTGTGTAAACTCCCACGATTTCTTTACAGGACCATATTCGCTGCAACTCCAGTGAGACTTATATTGTCCCACTTGCTCAAATCCATTCATAGAAGTTGGTTGTACATCAGCAAATTCACCTGCGCCGTTACCAACTGATTCTAATTGAAAAACTTCTCCTCCCTGAAATTTGTCCGTATTTAATAATTCCTTTTGAAGTTGTTTGTCATATATGCTTTTCAAACCACCATTACCAAAAGTTATTTTGTAAAATTGATTCTCAAAGGAATCTGAATTAGCCAAGGCCTCAATGGTTGAAGGATTGGTTGGCTGCTGTGGTATCTGATTGGTATACCCGCCTCTGGCACCGGCATCTTCTGTTGAAGATGCTTCCATGAAGGGTTGCAGATAATAGGTTTTGTAACCCATAGACGGAACTTTCTCGGCAACAAAAATCAATGTAACCACTTCGTCAGTCTCTTTAGTCGCAACAGATCTTATTTGTTGACAAGGAACCTCAACCCCCGAAATAGCATCAATAATTTTGAACGACTGGTTTTCTTTTCCATAGGTATTGATGCTAATCTCTGCTTTATCTGTTCTTTCCCATGACAGTGGATTGAAAACAACAACTGCCTGGCCATCTTTTTTGAAATCTATTGCTTGTGCAATGCCATTTATACTATTTTGAAAAACATTATTTGAAATATTCAATGCCGTTTCAAAACTATTTCTAAAAGTCAAATCAGTAAGATCTCCATGTTTACCACCCCAGCCATGATCAGGATAAATAGCATTCTCCCATGACTTTGTAAATTCATTTTGTGGATAAACTGAAAAATCACCGTTAAGTATCGAGTTTACAGAAGCAAACTTTTCAGCAGCAATCAACATCCGGTTTGCTTTTCTTGAAGCAGTCAATGCTTTTTCATGCGTAGGTCCGTGTATGTAAAGCCATACATTGGGCCTTTCACCATTTAATTTTTCAAACTTAGCATTATTATCTATTGCCATAAGGGCCTGCGATCCTGTTGAAAAATTTAAAGTAGGAAGCTTCTCTATTTTTGAATTTTCATTCCATGTTTTAAATATTGACTTAAATTCGTTAGGCTTCGACCAATCTAAAGAATAATAAAACGGAAGATTGGGGATTATTTTATTGTATTTATAATAGCTATTCCAACTGTTGAGATAGTTAATAAAAGCGCTCCTTGTCTCTCCATCTGTTTTAGCCTGTTCTACCGGCAAGCTGGCTTCATAATATTGTCCGGGAGTATAGGCTAATACATTACTTCCATCGGGACTAAACCAACGATAAATACCGGGTTCGTGTCGAGAAAAATGCAAATATTTTATACCCGATTTTAGTAATATCTGAGGCATTTGTAGTGCCCTACCTGGCACATCTTCATTATATGCGCAAAGAAAATCACATCCCGGAAGTGCTTTTTTCAACCATTTTATACCAAGATATGTTTGACGTATCAGCGCCTCGCCATCATACATAGATTCATAGGGCTCACAGTATGTAGCACCCCATTCCAGCCGTCCTTCCTTTGTGAATTTTAAAATATCGGCATATTTTTCAGGATGTCTTTTTAGATATTCTTTTAAACATAAGGCATCTTCTACTGTAAAACAGAATTGCAGGTTATTTGCCAGTATATTTAAAACAGGTGTAATCATATTTTCATCACGCCATTTTTCGCAAGCACCAATCGAATCCATCCATGCAATATCCTGATGGCTTGAATTGATAATATTGATTTTGCCGCCCTTAAAATAAGAATGTTGATTACTCTTAGCTGTTGCAGGTCTATAATTATTTTGGGCAACCATATTTATACTCCCGATTGTAAATATGGTGATGAAAGCAAACTTTATGAAATTTGACATAGAAATTGAATTAATGAGACAGACAAAGTTATTTGAAGCCCACATATTATTAGTATATATTTGTATCAAAATACTTTAGTACAAATTATGTATGAGCGGAAAGTTCTAACTGATTTTGGGGTAAATGATTTATACCTTTTGGGAAAATATCATTACGAGAAAGCTGGAAACTGCTTAACACCGCATTTTCATCAAGATATGATGGAAATAGTCTATTGTCATTGCGGAACACAACTTTACGAGGTAGATAACCAGATATATAGGATAAAAGGTGGAGAGATATTTATTACTTTTCCAAATGAGCTGCACAGCACGAATCAAAAGCCCGAAGAAAAAGGAATTTTATATTGGTTACAGATTTATATACATCCCGATAATAATAAACTACTTTGGCTTTCTAAAGAGGAGAGTGTCTTTCTAATAAATAAATTACTCAGTATCAGTCAAAGACATTTTAAAGCAGATACAAAAATTTATAAAATTTTTGAAGAGATGTTTATCGCAAACGATTTGTATTCTGATGTCGAAAAACAGATACGGATCAAGCAGTTACTTTTGCAATTAATTATCATACTTATTGATACCTCTTCTCTGAGCACGTTAGAACAAAAAGATGATAAAGTATCTGTAATATCATCCTTTATTCAGGACAACCTAAAGAATCAATTATGCATCAATTGTTTAGCTAATGTAGTGCACTTATCCGAATCCCGTTTTAAATCATGGTTTAAACAACAATTCGGAATGCCTGCAATGGAATATATTCAACGACAAAAGATCAATAAGTCTATTGAAATATGGAATCAAAATCCAGGAAAATCGGTTACCGATATAGCATATAGCCTAAACTTCTCCTCACCCCAATATTTTAGTACACAGTTTAAAAAATATATCGGAGTATCTCCAAAAATATTTAAGCCCCAATTATGTGATAACAGTATGTAACACATACTTCAACCTTACGGAGCGACCAGCTAATTCAACCCCCTATTGAACTAAAACAGGTTTCATCATTGGTGTTACCAATGTGATACCAAATACCCCGAAATCTATTATCCTGTTTATTTATGAATTTAACATCACCAGGATAAACTGAATTGACCTTACCGGAATCGGTAACAGATTCGTTCAGAGTACTTTTAATAACATTATTAGTTTCTGAGAACAATGGTGACCCGGCAAAGACAAACATCAGGCAGCAAAGTATACAAGTCCATTTCATGGCAATAAATTTAATATTAATTAGTGATATGATTAAACCATACCACGTTCAAATACAATGCTTTTATTTCAAAAATGACAATACCGGCATTTCAATAAAAAAGACATAATGTTATATGCTTCCATCCGTAACTGCAGGAAGAATAGAAAACAGCAGTTCTCGTGACATGAAAAGTATGGAGAACCATTCAGAAATCGCTTGAATCCTTTTTAAACCAGACCTTGTTCAAATAATCTTTCGCACTTCGCTAACCTTTTCTGTGCTTTCCTTAATTTTAAACGCCAATACCAACGTTTTAGAAAAGAAGAGCGAACAATTTTGAATTGATAGTCAGCACTTTTTGAATTTAAATTATGTATTTTGATTTTTAAATTAGCGTCGTAAATGTTCTTAAAGCTTTTTCCAAGTTCTATTGCAGCATTTTCGCTTTTACTAAAGGGTTTAGATAATTCCTTAGTAAATTCTTCAGTTAATTGAGTCATAATTGCATTGAATTGATATACTTTTAAATGATTGTCTGTTTTATTACTTTGATTATTTAAAGAGAGAATGAAACTTCAAAATTATGAAATTTAATGAATACACAAGCTTTTCTTGATGAAGACAGTTGCATAAAATACTTTCGGGAATTGAAAGAAAGCCGTGGTATAGTATGCACACATTGTGGTTAACTCAATTTTACTGGTTTTATACCATGTATTTAATAGTAATGTTCAAGAAAAGTGTTTTCAGCACTTGAAGTTCAACGACAACCTGGACATAAACGATATGAGCCGATATGGTATATGCATAAGATCAGGGCTGTAAACCGAGAAGGCCTAAAAAGCGTAAGAAATCATCAGCTCTGCGTTTTGTAAAGATGGAAGTTATTTCTAATTCAAGCTCTAGACAAATAAACAAGACAGTATCGGAAAACGGACAATCATTTAATCAAATTTAGATTTGTTTTCCTCTTTACAACTAATGTGTAAATTAATTTTATTACAATTAATTAATACTCAATTTATATTCTGATCGTATCTTTCTCCAAAAAATCAGGTCTATATGAAAATCTGTTTCATAATGTATCCATGGGAAGGTATTAAAGCCAAGCAGGATTCTACTATTAGACTAGTACATGAATGTGCCAGAAGGGGGCATGATGTTGCAATCACTACACCTCAGAATCTTACGATAAGAGATAGCATAACACTTAGTGATTGTCGGACAATTATTACTCATCAGAAGATTTCGAAAAGCATAACGAAATTTTATCAATCTGTAAAATTTGAAAACGGAATGCGGGAGTTAAAAGGTTTTGATGTCATCTTTATGCGCGATAATCCCCCTTTAGACCCATTTGTACTAAACTTCCTGGATTCGGTAAAGGACGAAGCATTTATTGTAAATGCTGTCAACGGATTAAGAGAAGCAAACAATAAAATTTACACCGCTGCATATTATGATCCTGAAAAGGAAATTATACCTATCACGCATGTCTCCAAAAATATAGATTATCTGTTGCGTATCATTCAACAATCAGATCAGGATAAAATGATTATGAAGCCATTGGATGGTTATGGTGGTCGAGGTGTAATTGTCATTGAAAAGTCGGCAAAGGACAACATCAGATCCTTATTAGAATTCTATATTAACAAATCTAAAGGAGAATCAAATTATGTTATTCTACAGGAATATGTAGAAGGTGCTGAAAATGGGGATGTGCGGGTATTAATGTTAAACGGGAAACCGATAGGAGCATTACGAAGAAAACCTGCCAAAGGCGATATCCGATCCAATATCTCTGCAGGCGGGAGTGTAGAACAATATAAACTTACGAAGAAAGACCGGGTTCTATGTGATACAATTGGGAAAAAACTTGTAAAAGATGGAATATATTTTGCCGGATTAGATATTATCAGTGGCAAATTGATCGAAATAAATGTACTTAGTCCTGGAACGATAGTAGATATCAATAAACTAAATAATGTTAAACTTCAAGTAGATATCATTGATTTTCTGGAGAAAGTTGTGGCTGAAAATGAAATAAAGAAAGGAAATTTCATTTCAAAGGATATTTATGAAAATTAGGAAAGTAGAGATCGGCGAGATCATTAAAAACATTGAACAGGAGAAGTTATTTGAATTTGCTTCAGCTGATGGCGGTTTTAAAATAAAAATAGCCAGATATGTTCCCTTTTGTTGTACCGCTGTTCACAATGGGAGTAATCTGAGACAAGAATTACACAAAAAAATTGCGTTGAATGAATATCAGCGATGGTATGAAGAAGATCCATATACTGAAGATTTTATCAAATCAATGCCCATTACAATAGTTGGAAATGATTCACGTTTTGAATATGATTTAAATCGAAATCCCAATGATTGTGTCTACGACGAAGCATGGGGGAAAACGGTCTGGAAGAAAAAATTAACAATACAGGAAATAAATTTAAGCAAACAAAAACATGCTGCCTATTTCAAAGTGGTACATGCACTTATTTCAAAACTTGAAGAGCTTTTTGGCGGTTGTGTGGTCTATGATATTCATTCTTATAATTATAAGAGATGGGATCGGGAAGTACCCCTTTTCAATATTGGCACCGAAAAAATAGATTTAAAGTTATATGACGAGACGGTACAAAACTGGCTCAATGAGCTAAAGGAAATTGTCATACCCGATGTTTCAACCAGTGCTGTTACCAATGATGTCTTTCATGGCAAAGGATATAATCTCGAATACATTAATAATCACTTCAGAAAAACGCTTGTTCTTGCTACTGAAATTAAAAAAGTTTATTGTGATGAACTGACCGGAGATCCCTTTCCAAAAATAATCCGGAAACTCCAGCAATCTTTAAAAATAGCAATCCTCAATAATACCAACACTTTTTGCCGAAAGCTTGAAAAATGGCACCATCATTCTAATAATAGTTTGTTAGACAAAAAAGTGAATAAGAATCTGCTAAAGATTGACCATGATATTTACAATCTGCTGAAAAACATAGAGGTACTGGCAGTGGTGAATCCAATAAACACGGGTATTGAGAAAAATAAGTTTTTCAAAAACAAGTTTTCAGAGATCCCTAACTTTAAATACAATCCTATCAGAATCAATTCTTTTAATTTAAAACAACAACTTCTGAGTATCCCCCTTCAGGATATACAGGATGTCTCAATCCGGAATTTATATAAGTCAGTAATCAATAGCTATTTCGACAAGATAGACATGATTAGCTCATTAAACACTGATAAATTCTTATACAATTCGCTACGTTATTTTGGAAGGCCCTCAAAAAAGGATTTACAAAATGCTTCTTATATATTGCTTTTACCCGACATTCCTGAAGAGGCAAAGAAACAGCCTGTTTTTGATGCAAAAACTGCCATGTCCAGATTTAAAGAAGAACTTGATGATTATGGGCTGGAGGCAAAGATCGAATTAAGCAACCTGGTTATTTCTCAGGTCATGGTGTTGAATTCAAAAAGGAGCATTCTTATTCACCCACAGGCAACTTTTAACCGGAAGGAACTGCTTGCTTTATTGGAACATGAAATTGGAATTCACATGCTGACTACTATTAATTCTACTTTTCAGCAATTAAAAATATTCAATATCGGATTACCTGTTAACACTTTGACTCAAGAAGGTATGGCAATCCTGGCTGAATACTTAAGTGGAAATCTTACTTTACACAGATTAAAGAAAATTGCTTTCCGTGTCATTGTTGTCGATCAAATGTGTAGTGGTGCAGACTTTATCGAATGCTTCAATTTGTTGAAAAATGAGTATTCTGTCGAACAGAACGCAGCTTTTAATATTGTTACCCGGGTCTTCCGTGGAGGTGGATTTACAAAAGATTATTTGTATTTAAGCGGGTTTGTTCAAGTTCTCAGGTTTTGGGAGGAACAAAATGATCTGATCCCATTGCTGGTCGGAAAAACGTCTTTACAATTCTACAATATAATTGAGGAAATGATTGGGCGGGAGATGATTTCACCACCAAAATATATCACAAAAAGCCTGCTTAAACCAACAACTGAACAAAATAATTCAATTTACAACTATATTTTGAGTGGACTTAAATAAAATTAACTTTATCAAATCTTCAGTTTAGTTAATCAAATTCCCTAGTTATAATAGATTTACAATCTGTTACAGTATAAGCATAAAGTTTTACATAGGTTACAGGTTGCAAAGCGGACACCAAATTACGCTAGCTGCCGAACTGATTCATTAGAACTCTTATTCTGCCATTTAGACCAGATAAACGTAGACAAGAATAAGTTCACCCGGACTTAACACATAACAACATTACGACCTAAAACATTAATGGAAAGTTCTTTCCCTGTTAACTCTCAAAAAACATTCACATACTACTTTTAAAAACTTTCTTATTGGGAATCATTCCTTTGGTTTTTAAGGGCTTGATACATGTATAGGAGAAAAGAGAAATGCTGTATGGATTCGGCCTGATTAAAAAAAGACCTTCCAAACGCTCAAATATTAACTTAATGAATGTATCAATGATTTCACTGAAAGCAGGATTATTTCTAGTAATAATTTCTCTGGTCTTCTCTATTCAATTTTCTCATGCACAGAAGTTCGTTATTCCCATCCTCCCCGATACGCAAAACGAAGTATGGCATAATCCAGAGATGTACAACAGCCAGATGAAATGGATCGCAGACAATAAAACGATCCTGAATATTCCAATTGTAATACATGTAGGTGACATCATCAAGTGGGAGACCCCAGATAAGAGCATGTGGAAAACGGCCAGTAATGGATTCAAAATATTAGATAAAGCTAAAATCCCTTATGTAATAACGCCAGGCAATCATGATTGTGCATTGGTTAAAGTTGGTCAAGGCCCATTACCAGGAGTATTGTTGACATTCAGGAGAATAGCAATGTACATTGCTGAAATATTAGGTTTAGGCAAAGGGTTGGGAGATGCCCATTGCGAAATAAGAGACACCCGACAGTTTAATGAAGTTTTCCCAGTGAAAAGATTCATTGCTCAAAGAGGAAGATATGAAAACGGGAAAAGTGACAATGCGTGGTATATCTTCAAAGCAGGTGACCTTAATTGGATGGTCCTGGCGCTGGAATTCTGTCCAAGGCAAGGAGCTGTCGATTGGGCAAATAAAGTCATTTCCGACTACCCTGATTACAATGTCATCATTGTCACCCATTATCACCTTACTTCTAAGGGTTTAATATCCGAAAACAATGCAGGTTATGGAGATTTAAGTCCCAAAGCAGTTTACGATCAGCTGGTCAGGATTCATCCAAATGTACGTCTGGTTGTGAGTGGGCATGTCGATTCCTCATCATGGCGTGATGATATTGGTATAAAAGGTAATCATATCTACCAATTACTTCAGGATTACCAAGAAGACAATCTGGGAGGTGGATTTATCAGACTGCTTGAAATTGACACAAAGTCAGGCACCATTTCAGCAAGGATGTATTCACCTTATTCCAATCAAACAAAAAAAGATCTATCCTATTTTACCTTTTCAAAAGTTGACTTTATAAAGAGCGACTTAGCAATTCATCAAGGTAACGGAACACTATCTGAGAATATCAATCTTGATAAATAATTGTATTCTAAAAGCATTATCTATTTTTCAATTTTCAGTAAATTAGTCTGCAGGTTGCTCACCTATTCCTGAAAGTTTAAAAGAAAAACTACCTATATCATTAATAGCATGGTCTTTATTATTCTGCGAATCACGTTGTTTATCTTTAGGAATATTAATAATCCCTGCACCATCAACTAACCATCTATTATTCTGAAAAACCACTTTGACTATTACAGTAAATGCCTCCCAATCTTTTCCACAGAGAGTCACATATCCGGATGCCCTATTATATTTTAGAACTTTAAATCCTTTATCCGGATAGTCCTGAGCATCAAAAATCGGATCAAAGTCTAATCCTAATTCAGGATCAGCTTTATAAGCATCATCCATAATTTTTCTATAAGTCGATTTAAATCTAGCCGTTAACAATGTATTGTCTTTAATCCAGCTATCCACATCCTTTTGCTGGTTATCATAAAGCTTAGCATAACTATCCATAAACTGCAATGCGACGTCAGCATGAACGGTTCTCCCCTTTTGATTAATCGTGCCAGGTTGAAAAGATGCATCTACTTGCAAATCACAACAAAAAATCATTATAAAACTCAAAAATATTATCAGTTTCATCTGTATATAATTTGTTTTTTATAGGTAGGATGGAACTCGCATATTAAATTCATTAAAGTGTTTGTAAATATGCTCGTTTCATATTCCTAATTAATATTTAATGAATTACATCTATTTAGTATAACGTCTTTTAAATAGTTCACACAACATTCAGTAACTACATAAATAGTTTTTAAAGGATGTGAAATAATTTGTATCAATGAATAACTGAATTATCGTTTAAATCGTTGTTCAAAGATAGTTACAAACTGATTTTCTTTTTAATTTATACGCTATTGTTTTTAAATTCTTAACGTTATTTCTAATTTAACAGTGTTATTTTATTATTATCCCCTTTTAATACACTATTCAGTAGCCCGATACACCTTCACAGGTCCGAGTAATCCTGACTCAAGTAATGGAGTACTACCTCTGAGCATATCAAAACGGAAAGCATCATGTGTTTTGGTAAACCTTTTTTCTTTAGGTTGATTCAGGTCACCAATGACACGATTAGCCCATAAATTGATGACATCTACCTCCAATACATTGTCTGTTAGTTTTACAGCATCCGTAATATCAACATGCCAGGGAGCACACCAAAGAATGCCCAGTTTTTTCCCGTTCAGACGCACTTCTGCAACATTCTTAACCTCCCCAAGGTCTAGAAATAGTCTGCCCGCTTTATACATTTCGTTCTTATTACCATCAGCATCCTTACTCAAATCAAAGTTTTTCAAATATGTGGCCTTACCCGAATAATACTTAATCCCTTCTTCCGGTCGTTTAGTCCAACTTATAAGCTCATGAAACTCCGCTGTACCTGGGCCACCCCATTCTGGATCAAATATAGCATTCCATGGGCCATCCAATTTGCATACTTCCAATAGCTTAGGGAAATCCCTTTCTGCCGGCCCCTTAGCATCAACGGCAATAGGTTTACGAAACACAATAAAATAAGAACCGAACGCATCTAGTTCTAACGATAAAGTAGTGCAGGCTTTTGCTTGATGATAGGCTTTTGCCATAGAAGTTTTACCCGTTACCGCATTCCATATCTCAGGCTGTTTTCCTGCAACCCGAAAAGTAAAATCACGTATTTCATGTCGATTAGTTCTATTTATCACAAAATAGATCTCCGTTCCACCGCTTGTACGATGAATATAATCAAATTGATCAGCATTCTCAGCCTGCCCGGAGAAAGTAAAGTCGGGAGCAACTCCATCAGCAAGGAGAATCTCTCTCGGTGTTTTACCCCAGATTACACGTCCCTTTCCCAAACGGCGTTCGGTACGAATTTTACCATCCAGATCGCCCCATATATCTGCAGCTATCTTTCGCACCTGTTCATCACATGCTGGATAGTTTTTCAACTCAGCGGATATATCCGGAGGTGAGCCGACAACTGTGGCCCCAAGATTAATCAACTCCCGGATCTTCTTAATCACCTTTAGCGACATCGCCTGAGACGGGATAGAAGAAACAGATAGTCTCTGATAAGAGCCCACCTCATTACAGATCTCTGGAGATGTAGAAGTACAATTCTGCAACACCAAAAGTCTGTAACTCATGCCATCAGGCAAAACAATCCGCCCGTTCTTGACTGACATCCTGGTAAGTAGTACCTCAGCATTAGCATAATCACAATCGTAACCCGGGCCGAGCGAAGGAATAACATATTTAGGTGGTGCTAAAGCCGGTGGTCTTTCTCCCAGATAGAAACAAACGTCGCCTACGAATTTCCCCTGTTGCAACATATACTGGCAACGTGAAAGATAAGTAAAAAACGCTGACGACTGCTCCCACCAGGTTATGTTCGGTGTAAAATGCTGTCCTGCACAAAATTCATATCCCGGCTTACCGTCTGATGGTGGTTGACAGGTGGCCTGATGAAGCAAAAGGCGGTTGATTCCCTCACAAAATGCATCATTAGCATATGGTTTTAACTCGGCTGGACCAAGAGACCAGTGCGTCCGATCCTGTTCTTGCTGAGTGAACGCCTCAGCCTGTGCTTGCGACTTGCCATAAACATGCGCCGCAGTAGCAGTTTGTTTTAGATTGAGTCGTTCAAACCTGTTTTTATTATATCCGTCTGGTGAATTATAATGACCATTAACCCAAAACTCCCCTGCCAGGATATCACAATGCCCAAAGTTCTTCAATACATCCTGAGGGGGAATGTCATTGGGGCCTCCGGCCTCGTTGCCAACCTTCATCCCATACTGATGACATAAATCCGCAAAATGTCCATAAAAATTCTCAGCAATACAATCTTGAATCGTACGATCAAAATCATCCCGAAATCGTGCTGATACCTCAGCATTATCAACCGTATATCCAGCTAAAACAGGCAAATAAGCTTTCAGGTTATAACCGCGGAATCTACTGAATTGATTAGGGAAGTCCTGAGTCCAGGTAAGCTTACCACATTCCCAACTGTCAGACCATAAATAATCCAAATGACCTCCCGCCTTCTCTGCTTCCTCTATTACAAGCTTGCCCAAATGGCCGAAATAATCGTCTAATGAGGCACGGTTCAAATAGTCTATCTCATAACCCTCCCCGCCCTGAAATGTATCTCCTTCAGGATATGCATGCCATTTGCTCCATGGATGTCCAGTCAATGTATATCCGGTTCGCAAAATCACCCATTTCCCCTTCGGCACATCCCAATTAAAATGGCCGTTAGCCTCCAATTTACTTGTTAAGTCAATTACAGTTTTAGGGTCTATTCTTTTAGTACTGTCCAGAACCCGAAATGCTTGCACCAGGATATCATGATAATAGCCCTCAACCATTTCAGGTTGAGGTAATATTCCTGAGAATTTAGTCGGTCCCACAACACTCAATTCAGCCGAGACAACCTTCTTCATTGCATTATCCTTGGTTACCGAAGGCCCCATCAGTGTCCATCCGCCAGCCAGATTAAATCCTATTTCTATATTTAACCTTTTAGCTTCTCTGACTGCATGACGAAAAAGTTCACGCCACTCCTCACCAAGAAACGTTACACCAGGGAGGGGTGCCTTCCCTGCATATCCCCCGGTACAAATCAGATTAACACCACTAATACCTTTAGCCTTAAACTGCTCTAAATCGCGTGTAATTCCTTCTTTATTCACTCTATTGAAAAGCCACCACCAATAAACTCGTGGTTTCGCATAATTTGGTGGTGCTTCAAACGAACTTAATAATGTATCCTTACCTAAAATATTTTCTCCAATATATTTTATGCCTTTTTGTGCCTGACTTACATTGTCAATATTTAAAACAAAAAGTGCAGTAAAAAAAATAGTGAAAACCGATTTCATACACAAGAAAGACCTTGTTTTTTCAATCTTACCTTTCATTTTAGTAAAGAATTAAAGAGTGGCGAGTATAAGGTGGGACAGATTTTTTCATAATTTTACCTATAGCATTAATATAAATATACTTTAATGCCGGGATCAAAGTTACAGATTTTTAAACTAAGCTTCTTTTGACATTTGCCTATTTTAATCATATCATTCAATAAAATAAGCACAACCAGAGCAGCCTAATGGTTCAAGAGAATCACCAAACGTACGGAATAATCCGATATCGGGTTTTATTAGAATATTCAAGATAACCCTTCAATTCATTTTTTAAAGTTTTATCCTCCAGATTTGTCCTTGTTATCAATAGAATAATCGACAAACCTATTGGCATTATACTCCAGAGTGAACCAAAGAGTAACGGGAATCCCAATGATTGAATAATTGAACCCAGATAGGCAGGATGTCTAACAATTTTATATAATCCGGTTTCACAAACAACATGTTCTCTATCAGTTTGAATCCGGACAGTACTTGAGAAAAACTTATTTTGCTTTTGAGCAATAAGAAATAAGAGTTGACCTTTAATTGTAAGTATAATACCCAGGGCACATAGGCTCCAATGAAAATCAGGAGACCAATGATAACGACCAGAATCAAGACCGGCAATAATATACATAGCAATCGTAACAAGTAAAGATAATCCCAATATTATCTTATCCCACTTCTTCGTACCCTCTCCCGGTTTTGAACGTTCTTTTAAAAGTTCAGGATCAATTTTAAAAACAGTGTAATTTAATACACCCATAATAAAGCCAATTATCACATAGATCAGCCCTTGCCAATAATCTATCCGACCAGCACTAATAAAAATGATAGCAAAAAACAAAAACGTGCCGATAAAGTGCTTAACCACATAACTTGTTTTCATCTGTAAATAAGTTGTTTTTTAAAGGTTTAGATGGAACTCGCATATTAAATTCACTACAGTGCTTGTAAAACATGCTCGTTTCATGATTTTATAATTCAATATTATGTCAATTTCAAAAACCGATCATAGCATCAATCTAATATAAAACGCATATTCCTTTTGATCTCATTAACATTTTGAATATCCGTTAACATCTCAAGTAACTTAAAGGCAACATCAAGACTTGTTGCCGGACCCGTTGACGTAATAATGTTCTTGTCAATTACCAATTGTTTATCCTGAACATTTGCACCGAAATCAGCTAATTGTTTACGTCTGGCACCTTCATTTAAATCCCATGTAGTCGCTTTACGGTTTTTCAATACCGCCGATTTACCAATGGGCAGAGCCGCCACACAAATAGAGGCAATCAACTTACCCTTATTATCAAATTCACGTATCAAATTAAGAAAACGTTCGTCATAAGCATCCTCATAGAAGCCAGCATCTCCTACACCGCCGGGAATAGCCAAGGCATCAAAATCATTAACATCTATCTGGTCGAAAGGTAGTTCCGGTTGGACAATCAGATTCCAACAACATTTAAGCGTTGGTCGCAAGCCAGTGGTAACCAAATCTACAGATTCAATACCCGAATCTCTACTCCAACCAAAGACATCGGTAAACACACTGGCTTCATAAGCTTCAAATCCCTGAGCTAAAAACAAGAGAACCTTTTTAGTCATTCTGAAAAAAGATTTATTTGTATGTAATGTTTTGTCTTCACGGGTATCTCATTTTAATATTAGCACACTGTTTATATATTCACCTTTCAAACCAAGAAATAAGAGATGCACAACTACACCTAATTTGATTTGTATTGTGCACTTTATAACACTTTAAGGTGATCCCTATTCCTTTGTAAAAATAAGATTTTTTAAAATCATTTAGTTCCTAAATCATCTAAAGACTACATTATTTATAAAAAAAACATACATAAGGTTTGCTTAAATTCGAGTTGTTTTACACATTGATTATAGTGACAAAGAAACGCAGTTGATAAGCTACACAAGAATTTGTAATCATTATTTTCTGTCCGCGAATTTCATTATTTTACTATCATTAGAAGATATTACTTTATATTTTACGCATACATACTGTTTTTACCGTATCTTTGTGTAATTAATAAAGCATTCATTAAATGAAACGAGCATATTTTACAACCTCAAACACCGATGTAAATTCAACATGTGCGTTCCAACAGACCTATAAAAACAAATTATTTACGGATGAAATACTATATTGAAGAATTCCATAACCGAAAACTCTTTCACCTTGAGGAGATCGTGGCTCTGATTGGGAATGAGAATACGGCAAAAGATCTTCTGTATAACTACAAGAAACAGAAGCTAATTTGTCCGATTCGCCGTAATTTATATGCTGCCACAGATTTGGCAACAAAGAAATGTGTTGCTACAAAATTTGAAATCGGTAGTAACATCACCCCGTCCTCATATATTTCATATCATACAGCATTGGAATATCACGGTATAGCTCATCAAATATTCTATGGCTTACATGTCTCATCAGAAAGCCGTTTTAACAACTTTGAGTTTGACGGGATCAACTATCAATATTGCGAATCCAAAATAACGCCAGGTATATATACCCCAAACCTGGATTCTCTGGTTAAAGTAACAGATATTGAACGAACAGTTGTTGATTGTATTGATCACATAGACCGTGCGGGAGGTTTGGAAGAACTCATACACAGTATTTCGCTGATAACATTTTTGAGTGAGGAGAAACTCAAGCTATATATGAACAAGTATGCCAAAACCTTCCTTTATCAGAAAATTGGTTTTATTCTATCTTATTTTCAACAACAAATAAAAATTAGCGATAACTTTATTCAGCATTGCAAAAACAATACCGGGAAAAGTGTACGGTATTTGACAACCCGAGAAGAATCTCCAACTTTCTTTAAGGACTGGAATCTCTGTGCGCCAGAAAATATTCTTTCATATTTAGAACAGGGAGGTAACGAAATTGTATAGCAAGAAAGATTTAGAGCAAATAGCATCTGAAATAGGATTCAAGTTTGATGCTATTAATAACCTCAAGTTTGCTCAAATCCGTTCTTCTTTACTTCCAGTATTGCGAAAAACGGAACATTTTGAATTTGAGAAAGCAAAAATTGAGGTAAAAGAGTTTCTTTCCAACCTCTTAGTCTTAACAGGAGATGAGAAACTCTTCATAGAGAAATTTAACCAGAAAGAATACTCCCCTGAATTATTATTTGAGGATAAAGAGCTTTTAGACCGAATCAAAGATCATCCAATGGCAATGTGGAAAACACGAAAGTGACAATAATACTGATTTAGAATCACAAATCAGGCCTTGGTAAAAGACTCGCTTTACAATTTCATAAAATAACCTACTTTGCAATTTCCTGGTTTAAAAGCTTCACAATTTCCTCACCGCTACTCGGCCTTGGTGTATTGAAGTTTACGATATTTCCTTTTTTATCAATCAGAATAAATTTAGGGATATTGCCTAACACATAAGAATTCGCCACAGTATTGTCCTTGTCAATGAGTTGAATCCAATCGGGTTTGTCTTCTTCCAGCGCTTTTTTCCATGCGCTATTCCCATCACTTACGGCGATGCTTATAAAAGCTATTTGATCATTATTTCTGAATTTGTCATACAAGACTTTGAAATGTGGCGTTTCCGCTCTGCAAGGACCACACCAACTCGCCCATAAATCCAGATAGACCACTTTTCCCTTAAAGTCTACAAGACGATAAGTTTTTCCTAAGTTGTTTTCCAATACAAAATCAGGAGCAGGTTTACCTACTTGAGTCCTCATAAATCCTGCAACTCTTTCAGAAAATCTAGCGTTAAGATATCTTTTATAGTGCAGGTCTTTTAGATTTGAAATGTAAGGACTGAATTGCTTTTTTAAACCATTGATATTCTCGAGCGACCTACATGATTCAATCTCGTCACTCATCAGATAATTTAAAGCATATTCCTTTGCCTTTCCTGTGTAAACCTTGTTTACCTTATCCAGTCTATGAACCAAATCAACATGTATCGTTGAATCCTTTTTCTGATCAAGACCCACTAAATAATACGGATAATATATACCGATGAACCTTTTGTATTCTTTAGATTTTAAATAATCATCCTGAAAGATGTTGTTTAAAACATTATTGTCAAAATTGTTTCGCACAAAGTCAACCGTTTTTTTATAATTATTGTGGTGATATGATGGATACTCTATTAGCCAGCCCAGCATAATAAATTTTCTATCGAGACGAGTTAACACACCCATGTACTTAAGATAGTTATCATGAATTGGTTTTCTGTCAAAAGCAACATAAATCAGGGAGTCATAAAAATTTTGACTTTTTTTGAAACGCTTTATAAAATCATTCTCACTTAATAAAAAGTCATTTGTAGTATCCATCCTCACATTCCTGATTGAATCCAGCATAAGTTCATATTTGTTACTCTCAGCACCAACCCCGGTTATCTTTTTTGTTTTATGCAATGAATAATCATCTTTCCAATTTGCAGTAAGAGTCAAGTTGTAACCCGGAGCAACACATATATCTCTGATTTGAAACTTGTTTCCTTGAATATCTATAATTTGAGGTGTTTTAACATTAAAAGTCTTTAAATAGAAATTACCAAACTGATCAAGCTTGAGCGTATCAGTAGCACCATCACCGTACAAATCGTCATAGTGCATCCGCAAATTATTTTCCGGACAGTTCGTTATTTGCCCTTTTATAATAAAAGGTAATGTTTTTGGTTTTGCCTGTCCAAATAAAGAGATAGTGACTGATAGTAACAGGCAGAGAATCGTGAAGGTCTTTTTCATTTTACTATATACGTTTTTTATTCAAATTAAAATCATTGTTGTCCGGTAAAAAAACAAAAACCATTTTTCTATTCGTAACTATCTGAATTAGAATATGTATTTTTTTGATTTCTCATTTTTCAAATAATAAGCCACTTTATAACAGCAGCAATTGATCTTCAATTCTTATTGTTTTCTGCCAGTCTCGGTCTGGATTTTCAAGAAAGTTTATCAAATGAATGTATTTGAACAGATGGATTTTGCAAAAACTGACAAGATTTGAGAACGCCCAACTTCTTTTGAGCTGTTTTTGAATGACCGTCATTAGCAAATTGGTTATCAATGCACAATAAATTTGAATTTTGAATGCATTTTCATTATCCCCCAGAAAGTATTTGAGCGGAAAATTCTGTTTGAGCTGTTTAAAAAGTAGCTCAATTTGCCAACGTAATTCATAAATAGCAGCTACCAAATCTGGACGCATCTCAAATAAGTTGGTTAAAAATTCAAACTCTCGTTTTAATTCTCTCTCATGAAACCGTATTTTCCTGAGTTTTAGTTTGCTCTTTATAACACCATCGTTGACTGTAACCTCTATTGTTTCATCCTCCAGAACACCAGAGTGGATGTTTTTTTCGATTTCAATCTTGCAAATAGGCTCATACACAGCATTATCTTTGATCCGGGTAACAAATCCGGTTTCATTATCGCTAAATTTTTGAAAGGCTTTATAATCATTGTACCCCTTGTCAAAAACGTAAATAGTGTTTGAATCCATCGTTTGTTTATTCAGTAAAACATGGTCGTGTGTAGCAGCAGGTGTAAACCAAACGAACTTGGGAACGGTTTCATCAACATTTATAACGGTATGCACTTTTATACCCCCTTTTCGCTTTCCGTTATTTTGTTTTCGTCCAACACACCTCATAATATCACTCAGAAGGTTTATGGTTGTGCTGTCAAAGATTTCAATTTGCTTCTTTATCACATTTTTAATCCGGCTGTCCGAAATAAAGTGTCCAAATTTGAGCATAAGCTGATTATAAATAAAGCCAAATACATCAGCATTTCGTCTTTGATTAGCATCGCTCAGCGTGCTTTTCTTTGGAATGTGGTCCAGCTGGAAATGCTTGGTCTTGCCTGATAACCCCAACATTGCACCTGTCACCTCACGCAAAGAGGTGCATTTTGCAAATGCACAAAATACCATACTTATCATGTGGTCTTTTGTTTTAAACTTCTTCACATACCGGTCAGAATTACAACATTTGGATGCTTTTGAAAATATTGCCGAATCAATTAAAGATATCAGCTGTCCGAAAACGGATTGGCCAAAAAAAAATGTAGTTTTGCTCATTGTAATTTTATGTTCGCAAAACAAATCTACAAATTAAAGGGGCCGGACCTCGGTTCGGCTTCCTTTATATCTTTTGTTTTTTACCGGACAGTAGTGATTTTTTTAATCTACTTACATCTAAAACATTTCAATAATTGCAAATAACTATTTTGTAAACTATTAAAGAAAAATTTATTTGAATTTATTTGAATTTATTTGAATTTATTTGAATTTATTTGAATTTATTTGAATTTATTTGAATTTATTTTGAATTTTTACAAAAAATATAAAACATATACTATGGATGGAAATAGCCTTAATATCAATGAACTAAAAATATCACAATTACGAGAAATCTTTCCTGAAATTTTTTCAGAGGGTAGTATTGATCTGCAAAGATTAAAGCAGTCAATAGGTGAAGATTTATTTGTCAAAGATGAACATTACGAACTTAGTTGGGCTGGTAAAAGTGATGCTCGAAAAGAGGTACAAAAACAAACAACCGCAACATTAGTCCCGGAAAGAGATAAAAGTATTGAATTCGACAAAGCGCAAAACATCTTTATTGAAGGTGAGAATCTTGAAGTACTGCGGGTGTTGCAAAAATCATATTTTGGTAAAGTGAAAATGATTTATATTGACCCGCCCTACAATACAGGCAATGACAGTTTTATTTATCCTGATGATTATTCTGAACGTCAAGAAGAATACAAAAAACGAACCGGTATTACTGACATTGAAGGTTTCCTCAACAAACAAGACCTTTGGAAAAAGAACACAACAGAAAACGGTCAATTCCATTCTGCTTGGCTTTCTATGATGTATCCACGACTTTACCTTGCCCGTAATTTAATGCGCGAAGATGGTGCAATATTCATTTCAATTGGAGAGGAAGAGTTTTCTAATTTAAAAAATTTGTGCGATGAAATATTTGGTAGCGAAAACTTTCGAAATACTTTTGTAGTTCGTCGTTATGACAAAAATCTTAATCGTCAATTTATCGAAAAAGGTCTAAAAACCTTTAATGTAGGATATGAATATATTTTATGTTATGCAAAAAGTGATAATTTTTCTTTCAACCCCATTTTAAAAGAAAGCTCTGAAGAAAGAATGTCAAATGGTTATTGGAAGGGATTTTGGAATGATGCGAATAGGCCTACAATGCGCTACGAAGTGCTAGGATATACACCAGAAGAAGGACAATGGAAGTGGGGAAAAGATAAGGCTATTGAGGGTGTCAAAAATTACATTGAATATTCTGAAAAGTATTCTCAAGATATGACATTAGAAGAATATTGGGAAAAAACAGATAAAAAATTGTTTTTTATTAGACGTAACCCAAGTGGTCAAGGAAAGAATAAAGGGGTTGAACACTGGATTGCACCTGCAAATGGGGCTCTTCGAAATACAAACTGGTCAGATTTGTTCGCTTCAAAAAGTGATAAAATAATCGATAGCTATTTTGATTTCCCAAAAAATGTTGATATAATTAAAAATTTAATCATAGGTAGCTGTGATGAAGAAGATCTTATCTTAGATTTTTTTGCAGGTAGTGGGACAACCGCTCAAGCTGTTTTGGAACTAAATGAAGAAAACAACCTGAAACATAGATTTATCTGTGTGCAAATACCTGAATTGTTAGAAGAAAATAGCAAGGCATTTATTGCTGGCTATAAGACAATTGCAGACATAACCAAATTACGCATTCTGAGAGTAATAAAAAAAATGGCCAAGGCAAGGACAGAGAAAATGTTTTCTTCATCAGAACAAATATTATCTATCTCTTCTTTTCGATTATCAAAAAGCAATTTTAAAATTTGGCTACCTTTAATTTCAGGTAAAGATGAAATCCTTTCTCAATTATCTGTTTTCAAAAATTCAGAAATTGAAACAAATAAAGATGAAAGAATGGTAATAGAGTTATTATTAAAGGCAGGTGTGGGATTGAATGTCCCTTTTAAGTATGAGAATAATTTCTATAAAATACCACATCTATGGATTTGCATCGAACGCTTTTCTAAACAAATATTTCTAGAAATATTAACTTTTCAACCTAAAAAAGTTATATTTCTTAATTCGTGTTTTACTGAAGATGATGAACTAACCAACTGTCAATTAGAATTAAAAGAAAATAATATTAAACTAGAATTGATATGAAATTTGAAGAAAGAATTATAAATTGCAGGGGGATTTACCCTGATACCAACAGGACATTACCTTTTAGAGTTGGTGTTTATACTTTTAATTATGAAACAGTCGAACAAGATAAGTCTTTGATCGACCAGATCATTGCTGATGCAACGACTTTAGCCAATAAAGTAAACCCCGGTGCTGCTAACAATGCATATTTACAAAGAAGTTATGATAGAATACTTAACAATTGTATTGCAGGTGTCTTGTCTGAATATCTTTGGCGAAAATACCTTAATTCAGTAAATGAAAAAGTTTGCGAAACAGAATGCACAGATGTTAGTGCACAAATTGATTTGCAAATAATATCAAACAAAAAGAAAATAGAAGTTAGATCTTCATTTCCTCGTAATGGAATTGATTTTGCGATTTGCAGTCCGAGATATGAATTTGATATTATAGGAATGTATTCAAATGGATATAAACCAGGGGAAATTCAGAAAAATAACGAAAAATTTATTGATAAAATAAAGAAGAACGGTTTTGAGGCCTTTTTAACTGGTGGAGGAACATGGAACATGATGATTGATAATAAAATTTCTATTGAAAAAAGTTTTGTGCCCGATGATGAAATAGATTTACAAATGGAAAAAACCAGTTATAGGGTAATTCCATTTAGCAGAGCTCTTGATACCCGTCAAATATATGATCTGGTTTATAACGAAAAATGATGAAATTACAATTTGATAGTAGCCAAGACTACCAAACAATAGCCATGCGGTCAGTTGTGTCAATATTTGATGGACAACCCTTAGCTAAGAATGATTTTGAAGTATCATTCACTATGGAAGGTGCGAGCATTTCCTTTTCAGAAACAGGTGTTGCCAATAAATTAGTAATAAGCAATGAACAACTTCTTACTAATGTTCAAAGCGTTCAGACTTCAAATAATATTGCCAAGTCTGACGAATTGGTCATTTCCTTTTCTGAGGATAAAAAAACAGTTTATTGTCCTTTCAATTT
Source organism: Bacteroidota bacterium (assembly GCA_013390605.1). Lineage (GTDB taxonomy): Bacteria > Bacteroidota > Bacteroidia > Bacteroidales > Cfx3-03 > Cfx3-03. The sequence continues at coordinate 3,723,901 of JACAUB010000001.1, forward strand.
CACGGTTGAAATGGAAACTGGTACAGGCAAAACATATACTTATTTACGTACTATTTACGAGTTGAATAAGGTCTATGGTTTTAAAAAGTTTGTTATCGTTGTGCCTAGTGTTGCTATTCGGGAAGGGACAATTAAAAACCTACAAATCACTCATGACCACTTTCAATCGCTTTATGGCAATCCACCAATCAACTTTGTAATGTACGATCGCAGTAATCTATCTGCGTTACGCAATTTTGCAATATCAAACGCTATTCAAATACTTGTTATCAATGTTGATAGTTTTACGAAAGATAACAATGTTATCAATACCATGCGAGAAACAGGTATTCGTCCTATTCAGTACATTCAATATACTAATCCTATTGTTATTATTGATGAACCACAAAACTTTGAGACCGATATTCGCCGTCAAGCAATTGCAAACCTTAAACCACTTTGTACCTTGCGCTATAGCGCCACACACAGGAATTTTTATAATCTTATTTATTCACTTAATCCGGTTCAAGCATACGATTTAGGTTTGGTCAAACAAATTGAAGTAGATGGTATTACAAGTGATAGCAATTATAACGCTGCATTTATCCATTACAAAGGAGTTCAAGTAGCCAAAAAATCGTTAAAGGCAAAATTAACTATATATGTTAACGAGAATGGTAGCGTAAAACTAAAGGATTTTACCGTTGATTTAGGTGATGATTTATACGAATTATCAAATAAAAGAGAGATTTACAAAGATGGTTATATTTTAAATAGTATTAATGCATCTGAAGGTACACTTGAATTTTCAAACAGAACAATAGTAAAAGAGGGTGAAACTCAAGGGGGATTGAATGATGAAGTAATGAAATTTCAAATTGAACGTACAGTGAAGTGGCACTTTGCAAAAGTTAAAAAGCTAAAAGACAAGGGGATAAAGGTTTTATCATTGTTTTTTATTGATAGAGTAGCCAACTATCGTGAATATGATGAAGATGGAAATCCAGGCAAAGGTAAATTTGCTATCTGGTTTGAAGAAGCTTTTAGTGAATTGAAAAAGCAAAATCCCGATTTAATACCATTCAATGCCGATGATGTCCATAATGGTTATTTTTCTAGTGATAAAACTGGCAAAGGAAAAGATAAAAAGGATGTTTGGATAGATAGTAAAGAGAAAAATACTCAAAAAGACGATGATACTTATTCTTTAATAATGAAAGAAAAAGAAAGGCTTTTAAGTATTGAAGAGCCTTTACAATTCATTTTTTCACATAGTGCTTTACGGGAAGGTTGGGATAATCCCAATGTTTTTCAAATCTGTACATTAAATGAAAGTAAATCCGACCTAAAAAAACGTCAAGAAATTGGACGTGGGTTACGTTTACCAGTAAATTCAGAGGGTATAAGAGTTCAAGATAAGCGTATAAATGTATTAACTGTTATAGCTAATGAAACTTATGAAGATTTTTCGAAAGCGCTTCAAAACGAAATGCAAGAGGAAACAAGTGTTGAATTTAAAGACCGAATTAAAGATGCAAGAAAAAAAGCAACTATACAAAGTAATAAAGAGCTGACATTAGAAAACTTCCCTCAATTGTATGATATATGGGAAAGAATAAGCCAAAAAACACGTTATTCAGTTCATTATAAGACTGAAGATTTAATCAGTCGTTCTGTTGAAGAAATAAAAATTATGCCTAGTACTAAACGACCTCTGCTGGAAAGTAAAACAGGTAAAATTACTTATACAGATTCTGGAGTGGAAGGGATATTATCTGATATTTCCGTTAAACGTGCAAAAGAAGTACATTACCAAATTCCCGATGTTTATGGCTATATTCAAAATAAAGTTGATATAATCAAAAATACAATTTATGAAATCTTAATTCGATCAGACAGATATGATGAGTTAGAAATCAATCCCCAAATGTTTCTAGATAATGTTGTTGGGTGTATTAAAAAAACACAAAATAACTTACTTGTAGAGGGTGTCCGTTATGAAGAGATTAACGGGAAAAAATATGAAATGACTTTGTTTAAGTTCGAAGAAATTGAAACTTATCTTTCAAACTTATTTGAGGTTGAGAATAAAGACAAGACTGTTTTTAATTATGTACCTGTAGATAGTGATATTGAAAGTGCATTTGCCCGCGATTGTGAAGCAGATGAAAATATCAAATTCTTTTTTAAGTTACCAAGAGGGTTTAAAGTGCCAACGCCTATAGGTAACTATATACCTGATTGGGCATTGATTTTGGAAAATGACAGCAAAGTTTATTTTGTTGCCGAAACTAAGGGTACACTTAATAAACAACTATTGCGGGAAGTTGAAAAAATGAAAATTGAATGCGGTTTAAAACACTTTGGACTATTCAATGCAAAAGCAGTAGAATATAGGATGGCTGTGACCACAAGAGATTTATATTAACCATTAATAATAAAAAGATTGTTATAATTTTGACCCGTTGGTTGAATTAGAATTTGAAAACATTTAACAAATAAAATTTGTGCATATTTCTGAAATTTAATGGTGCAAAACAACAAAAAACGAAACATCATTTATGCACAACTTGAAAACAAACTTCGACAAAGTTCTTGAAATATTGAAACAATTTAGCAAAAATCTAGTCAATGAAAGAGGAAATACTATCCGTAGGGGTGTTATTCCTAAATTCTCATACCTAGATTATTTTCTTATCTCTAACTGCTGAAGCCTTAGGGATTGATAGTGAAAACTATCTCTTTCATAAACTTAGCAAAGAATATTCTGCTGATTTTCCAAATCTTTTATCTCGCAGACAATATAATCAAAGGCGGAAATTACTGTTTAACTTAACAGACGCCATCAGAACAAATATTGCAACAGCAATAGATGGCGGTGAGAGCTATTTCTATGTTGATTCTAAAGCTCTTCCGGTTTGTAAGTTTTCTCGATCCAGACGTTGTAAACTTGGGAAAGACAATTATGAACAGACTCCTTCCTCTGGTTATTGTGCAGCTCAGAAAACGCATTACTATGGATATAAACTACACAGTGTTTGTGGGTTAAGTGGTGTTATTCATTCTTTTAACTTGACCAAGGCTTCTGTTCATGACATACATTATTTACAAGAATTTAAATATGAACTGTTTAACTGCACATTGATTGGAGACAGAGGATATCTTAGCGCCTCTATTCAATTTGATCTTTTTGAAACAGCCCGTATTGAGTTATCAATACCCTATCGCTCCAACCAGAAAATCACCACCCTGTATTTAGACCTTTTGCAAGGGCAAGAAAACGTATTGAAACAGTTTTCTCTCAATTGGATGATCAATTTATGTTGGTCAGGAATTATGCAAAACAACAAGCAGAGCTATTTGTCAGGGTGCTGGCTAAAATTAGTGCTATGACCGTCCTGCAATATTTCAATAAAATTAACAATGCTCCTATTGGCAAAGTTAAATACGCACTAATTTAATTCAGCCAACGGGTAATCTTAGTATTATTTTATTGATGTATCAGTAATTTGTCCACTTATATAACCAATTAATGCACCAAGACCAGCACAAACAACTGCTGCTAGAAATAAAGTTCCCCAGTCCATAGAAAAATCATTAACAGTACAACCTCTAAAAAATCCAATAATGATTCCTCCAATACCACCCATTAAAATTCCTATATACGCATTTTCTGTGGATTTTTCTTGTATTATTTCTTGCCTTAAATTCTCTAACTGACGTGGGCTATATGTTTCGGCTTTAACAAAATCAAGAAGTTTTTGTGGGTTTGAAATTACTCTTTGATTAATTCCTTTATATTCTCCCTTTGAATATAACAAATAAGAAAGTGAGTAATTTGCATTTAATAAATCAAGAGCTTTCATACCAGCAAGGAAGCTATTTTTCGAAATATTATTTTGTATTTCATTTATAATACTTGAAGCCTTAGAGTTTGAACACATGGAATTAGTACATTCCTGTAATTTCTTATTTGCAATTGAATTTACAGACTGTTGTAATCTTTCCAAAAGTTTTAAGATTTGAGATTTACTTACGAGGTCTTTATCATTAAGAGTTTTGATTGAAAACAACCTATCTTTATTAATTACAGTTTCTAAGACTTGGGCTGCCTCGCTTTCTTGATTATTAGCCGCTAAATATTTGGCTTGTTCAAAACCGGCTTCAACAAATTCTGGAATCAATCGGTATGCTTTACCAGCAAGTTCAATGGCTTCAGAATACTTTTGTTGAAGATAACATGTGCGACTAGCATATAAATAAGCTTCTGCTTGTGCTGCTGTAAATGGATTTTGAGAATAAATTAATGGCAGGTTTCCAGAAGGCGTAAAATGATTAGAAACGGTTGTTCCTCTTATATTTGCTTCTACCATAGCCTCTCTTGCAGACTTTAAAAAATACTCTTGTGCTAAAGGTATGTTCAAGTATTTTTGAGAGTAAAGGTAAATTTGACCGATTCTATTAAGAGTGATATAATCCTTTTTTTCAATCTTCTCAGCTTCTATAAAACCTTCCATAGCATCAATAAAAAAAGGGCTGCTGATTCCTTCAAGATAAGCATTCTTCAGATACTTTAATCCTTGTTCTATATAGTAAACTCTTTGTTTTTGACTGTCTGGTATTCGCAATATTTGAGCAATATGGCCCAATAACTGATTGGTTAATCGTTGTTCTTCAATCAGCATTGAGAGTCTCCAATCCAGCATTGCTGCCATCTCACTAATCTCTCCCCGGAGTTCTGAAATATTTGAATTAATATTTTTAAGATGACTACTGACTTCTGCAAATCCATCGTTAAGAGCACCACAAACTTGGTAAATGGCTTTTGTTTGTTCAGAAAATGCGTTTTGGATCGTTGATTGTAACTCATTTCGATTTTGAGAAATAATGTTATCAATGTCTCTAATGTAAGCATTTGTTTGTAAATGCTTAATCCACTGCGAATTTACACTTTCGCTTGAATGTCTATCGATGTAAAATGATGCCATTGCAATATTATTTTAAAGGTTTATATTACTTTCTCGAAAGCTTCGCTATCTATTTTGTTTTGTTTTTAAAGCCTTAAATATAAGCAGATATGTTTATCAATCAAAGTAATAATTATTTATTTTTTATTAATTTATGAGCCAAGTTGATTTGTAACAAATGGTTGAGCGGGCTAACAATGGTCTTCGTTATTTTTTGGGTTATGTGCGTGTAATTATTGTGATATTTATACTGCTGTGCCCCAATAATTGCTGTATGTAACGTATATCGATTCCACCTTCGAGCAAATGGGTGGTGTGCGAACACCAAGCTAAACAAATCACCTACATTACTTTTGATCTCCATATTTGGTAATGTTGATATTTATCATCCAAAGGAGAAAAGAGAATCCCCAAAAAGCCCCCCAATCAATCTCTTTTGGGATTCTCCCTACCTTCCCCTTAGTTCGCCTCCAATATCCTCCACATCCTTTTCATCGTTTGATACCATTTAACATGGTTGGTATCATTCTGAAATGTTTTCAATTGCTCCTTAACATAGGTTCTCATTGAGGCCGGGTCGAACTGACGGGCTCTTTTCAGATCGTCGATGGCACCATTTTCATCATCCGACCAACATTTTGCTACGGCCCGGTTCTTGAATGCCTCTACCTGGTAGGGATTGATCAGGATTGATTGGTCATAATCGCCAATAGCACCCGTGAAGTCATCCAGAAAGACTTTCGCATTTGCCCGCGAATAATAGGCCTTGCCGTTCTTCGGATTCAACGCTATCGCTTTGTCAAAGTCGAGAATGGCTCCCAGATGATCATCCAGTTCCTCTTTCAGCCCTCCTCGGTGAAAATATCCATCAGCCCAATCGGGTGCAAGCGCTATCATCTTTTCAATATCTGCATAGGCTCCCTGCTTATCGCCCATCAGGTATCTTTCGGTTGCCCGCTGATAATAGTTGTTGACTGCTTCCGGATCAAGTGCAATAGAGGCATCGAAATCGGCAAGGGCTCCTTTAGAATCGCCAATAGCCGATCGCTCGATACCTCTGAACTCGTAGACCTCGCTTGACTGTGGGTCGAGCTCTATGAGCTTTGTAAAATCGGCGATAGCTCCCAAATGATCTTTTTGATAATGCCGGGTCATCGCTCTACACTGATAGCTGAAGATATAGTCGGGCTCTATCTCTATGGCCTTGGTGAAGTCGGCTATGGCGCCTTCGTAATCGCCTTTATTGTCTTTCTCGATTCCACTATCGATCAACTTCGATGCCGCTGTTGCTTTATCGTAGAATTCATCAATTTCGTCCATGTTAATTTGAATAAGTTTTGGTTTCATAATATTTGTTTTTATAATGGTTTGTTGTTTTGTTTGATGTTGGCAGTGCGTAGGGCGTAGGGCTGTGTAAGGTATTTTTAGAAACATATATGCAAAATAAAGTTTATATAGTTCCGGGAGGTAGCCTTACGAGCCCTACGCCCCTACGCACTGGCAGGTGACTTAGAACGGGAGATCGCCATCGTGATTGAGGTTCTGTAAATCGTCATTTAGATTGTGATTCTGATCATTATCTTTTTTTTCGAGCATCGAAATAGCAGTAAGGTCGTCTACGGATGGGTTTTCAGGATCGTCGTACGTACGTGACATCTTTTCCACTGCATCGTTTTCAATAAATCGAATCAGGTATTTATAACTATTTCCGCTCCGGAGTCGGTTATAACCGTTTTTATTCAATGCCTTGCCCACCTTGACTACGGTTTGATCGTTAAGAACAAGTCTGGTCTTTTCAGATAGCTTATTCGCGATCTGGGTGGCGGTGAGCAATTGAATGGTCTGCCCGTTTACAAATTGATGCCGGGTTTTCCACTCTTCCATAGAAACGGGTTGGGTCAGGGTTTCGATCAACTCCTCCTCTACCGACTTGGCGATAAAGGATTCATTGCTCTTGTTGAGCGTTTTTATCTCCTCTTTATCAAACCAGAACCTGAAGCCGCTTTTGTATAGCGCAATAGCCTGTGCCAGCGCTTTGTCGATATCAACAGTGTGTTGGTAGTCGATAGATATTACCTTTGAACATAGATACCGACGGGAGCCGGAGGTATCGGTCAGGATCTGTTCGTGATTTACAGAAGCGACAAAGGAGGCGCGCCGGGGCAGGTTCTCTGAATTCCGGCCATACGGTCTGCGGATTCTGATCTCGGGTCGTGTAATCATCTCTTTGAATGATGAGAGATTATTCCGGTTGAGGCTCTCCATTTCGTCGAGGATAATCAATCCGCATTCGGTTAACTGAATGGTAGTATCCTTATTGTCGGGTTGCAAAGCTGCTGTGCCAAGGTATTTGCTTAGTCCGGCAGGCAACAGTCGTTTCATCCAGGTGGTCTTTCCAGAGCCTTGTGATCCGACAAGCACGATTACGGTGTGGTTGATGGTTTCGTCGTTGACTAGACTGGCCGCGTAAGCCACAAACCATTTCCGGAAGCAGAAGGCCCAATACGCATCGTCTTCGGTCTTCACCGTATCGCATAGCTGTCCAATATAATCGGTAACGCCATCCCATTTCGGAAGCTGTTTGAAATAGGTAAGGAATGGATTGAAGGCTTTGCTGAAGTTACTGTTGATCAGCGCATGTAGCACATGAACCGGGATATGCTCGCCGGCATGATACAACTGCCTGAACATCGTATTCTCGTCATAGTCGATCAGTCTGTTAAAGGGTCCTTTGGTCTTAGCATGGCGCCATTCCACGGTGCCGGTCACCTCGTTATACCTTGTTTCGTACCACGTTTTCAGTAGCTTCTCAACATTCGTCATATCGAATTTCTCTCTCGTCCCTTTTTTCTTAGGCGTTTGAGGCTCTGTCGGGGGATCCTGACTACCGGGATCGGGTTCGGTATAGTTGTTTAGATTGGGTTGCCGGTTTTCGTCAGGGAGGGCGGCATTTGGTATGGCAGCACGGCTGCGCTTCTCTGAATCGGCCCAATAATAACCATATACACTCTTTACGGCATTGCAGACATCATTTTCATCATAGTTGTAATCGTTCTTTAATAGTATGAGACTGGTTCTTTCGTCGAAACCGGCACTTCGCAGTTGTAGCGCCAATTCGAAGACAAAGTTGTGACGACTGCCCTCTATAAAGCTGTATTTCTGCGAAGCTTTTGCGATACAATCGGCATAAGCATCGGTGGGTGCAGCTGATATTGTATATTTTGGTCTGCTTTTTGGCTTATCGGGTTCGAGGGTGGGAACAAAGATGGTAGCCGACTGATTGCAATAGAGGTTTTCGTCGGCTGAGATAAAGCAGAGACGTGCTATATCTTTTCCGCTTGGGTCGATCTTTGCACCGGTAAGTGCTTCATAATAGCGTTGGACGCTCAGAAAGGCCTGCAGATGTTGATCGGCTTCGGTACTGACCATCACAAACACTTTTAGACCTGCTCCGGAAGGGCTGAGAAAACAACCGAAGGTATATTCGCAATTGATAACAATGGCTCTGATAGCAGCCAGTTCTTCATCCGTCAGCTTATCAAAATCTAACACCAGGATATGGGTGTAGCCGGTATTATGCCCGTGACTACGACCACCACTGAATTTACCGGTGCTTGTGAATGCCAGCAACATGGCTTTAGAACGGTTGTAGGATTCGAGTTTGCCCTCTTTATAAAGCCGACGAAGGTTTTTTATTTGATAACCGTAGATGCCGAGCTGAATACGTTGAAAGACTTCTAAGATTGAGGTGTTTTCGACAAACTTGGTGAAGTTTTTAAATATGGTGACTGTATACATTTTATTTTGAATCTATCAGTTTGAATTATTGCAACTTACATAGTTGTGTTGTTGTTTGGAAAAGACAATGCATTTTTAGCACCCGGTTTAGGGCGTTTTTTGAGTATTCTGTAATCAGGTTAGGTTGCCGTTATATGGCTTGAGAATGGGCTGTTTGAAACTGCATCTGCTTTATCAGCGCTATTACCGGCCCACTACAAATTCAGCATCAAAAAGAGTGGACACCGTTTACAGGTTATTTCCTGATCGCCATTTTCGATTGCTGTATCTGTTGGGGGTGGTTGTTCTATTTCTACCCAGGGTTCTGGCCCCAGCTTGCATAGATCCATTACAAAATCTGCCTTATAATAAAATTTTTTACCAATTTTACGATAAGGCAGATTGCCGCTCCGTCGCCACCGCTGTACAGTGCGATACGAAACATGTAATAGTTGCATTAAATCGAAATTATCGAGATACTCTTTTTCTTTATTCGACTTTAACTTGATTGAAGTTACATCGTCTTTCATCTCATCAAGCCGCGTTACAACTGCCTGATATTGTTTCCGCGAGAATAATATATCCTGCATTGCATTGAAATAAGACTGCAATTATACCACTGTTGTTTATAGTATTCAAGTGAATCAGAAAAAAGAGTTCTGACCCTCTACATCCCAATAAAATCAAGGCCTCCACTTAGTATTTGGAGGTAGTCAGAGGCGATATACCCCAAAATCATAATCCCTAAAGCCGGAGTGTGTTGAATTTTATGTTTTTCACCTAAATTTTTACCATCGCTAATATGTTTTTTCATGGTCTTCCAACTAAACGGACTACCATCTTTATGTTTAAACATTTTACAAAACCATTTAGTAACTTCAGAAGCCGACCCGTCATAAATGAGATGGCCTTTATTATCTGTAGCATTCATAATAAAATTACCAAAATCTTCTCCCAGATCTTTATTCGATCCTTCGATGATTAGCTGATGCTTCGGTTCTCCGTCATTCTTTTGAGTGTCTGCCTTTTTAGATAATGGATCGTCTTCAGTATGATTCTCTTTCAACTCCTTTTTCTTTTTTAATGCATCAAGTAACTTCTCCAAAAATAGAATGTTATCTTGCTGATGGATACTGGAAAGAACTTCAAAATCCAATATCATTCCTTCTACTATTTCCGTTTGTTCGTCATCACTAAATTTCATGAAATCAGTAGATATATGGGAGAAAAGATACTGCAAATTACCAAAACAGGTATAACATCGTTTGGCAGAAGGGATATTATCAAATAAATCTTTATACTTCTTTTCTTGGGGGTTCTGTCCATTTGTAGGACATAACTTTTTTTTTAGTATTTCTAAACTCATCTTAAAATAAATTAAATAAATAATTGATTGATTTGTCAAAATTATAATTTAATATCTATTTAAATTATTTTTTGGTTCATAATTTTTTTATGTATATTCAATTTTTCTGATCTATATTCTATTAGTATGAAATTTTTATCTTATCCGCAACTTTATTCGGTCATTATACATATTTATGCATAAAATAGTCAATATTTATGGGGCTTTTAGCTTCTACCCGTTTAAATATTATGACATTACAGGATGAATATTTATCGATAATGCTCCTCTGAAATAGTTCAGTTATATGGCATATTTGTAGCTAACAGGTACCTGACAGCCATATAGAGATTATATCAGGTACGGTGTAGGTATAGAGAAAGGATATTGTTGATACGGGTGCGATAAGGATTATAGGACAATAGAATCTGAACGAGATAAGGCGAAGCGATAAAAGTGCAGGGTGTGTCCTGAATTGTCGTGTTCTGTCGTGTTTTGTCCACTATATAATCATTGACTCTTTGTAGGGCAAACCTATAACTTTGTGCTATTAATCATCAGGAAAATGGCACAATTAAATGGTCCGCTCCAATTCACGGGAAGCATTGGCGGCATTCGTTGTTATTACGACAAGAGGCTGAAACGGTACATTCTTTCGACAAAGGGAGGTGCTAAAAAAGAGCATATACTCAACAGTGCCGCGTTTAAACGAACCCGCGAAAACATGAGCGAATTTGCTGGCTGCTCAAAATGGGCCGCACAACTCAGAAAGTCGCTCGCCTCATTGATTCATCTGTTTCAGGGAACCTATTTCCCGATGCTGGTTTCGACCGGTAAGGCTATTCAAAAGCATGATACGGATCACATTAAGGGACAGCGTTCTATCAAATTAAGCAGGGTTGCAAAACTGATTGAAGGTCTCAACTTTAATAGCTACCATCCCTTTGACCAGGTACTTTCGAATCGGTATACGATTGCTTTCTCGGACGATAAAACTACGGCAACGTTATCGATGCATGGCTTTATCTCGCACGCTCACCTGAAATGGCCCAACCGCATCAGTGTATATCGCATCGCATTGGTTATGGCACAGATTGCTGATTACGACTTTAACAAGGAGAGTGATGAATATCAACCCGTTGTTCCGGGACTATCACAACGATCGGTCTGTTCGACAACCGAGTGGCTGCAGGACAGCACCGACCCCATCGAAATCAACCTCTCTGCTTCGTTTGCCGAACCAGCCCTGCAACAACCAGGAACCACCGTTGTGGTCGCGATTGGAATTGAACTACTGACCCAGCCCACAAACCCGGCTTATCTGAATACCTCAGGGTCGGGTACGATGAAGATTGCGGAGTGTTTTGTGTAATGTTTTAGGATGTTGGTACCTAAAACACAAAAACAGTAATTCGAAATAGAACCAGTATATCAGAACGATCACCTACTTTTGCATGGGTTGAAAGCAATAAAAAAGTCAGTATAGGCTTCGAATCCAATACTGACATCCATAAGCGATGATTCAATCTGCGATAAGTAAATGATTACTTAACCGGAATCTGATGTAGAACCAAAACAGTTTCCCGGGCTTAAATTGTTTGTTTTGCAGAAACAACGGTTATTTCTAATACTCTGGAAAGAAAAGAGAACTTCTCCTTCATTAAATCATATTCAGGACCAGATGTTAAGTATTTTGCAGTGCCTTCAATCAGAAATCCTGAACCCTGATAGTTTTTATAACCCAGAACTTCTTTGCTGCCCAAGGTGAGCTTTACTTTATTGTTTGCTTCAACATTTCGTTGTGTCTTTCGCATTCCGGCAGCAGGAATTAAAATTCGCTCGTCATCTGTAATGACCAGATATGAATTCCACGTATTGATTACATGGGGTTCATCCACTCCCCATGAAACAATTGAAACTACACCTTCATGATTAATTATTTCAAAAAATTTATCTGTTAGTATCCGGGTATCTTCCATCTTTATTATCAGTTTAATTTGCTTGTAATTTATAATGATTCACGCGTTGGATAAATTAGATTTCGACTTGTAGATTATCAAATAGTTATCATTTGAAATTTCTACGAGTTTGAAATCCAAATCAATTAGTTTTTATCAAATTCCAGATTAATTCATCCAACAGGTAATGGTTCTTGAATCCATGACTATAAACCATGTTATATATTCATGGATATCAGTTTGTAATAAGTAAACTTATTTGGGTTGCCAGTAACACCTTACAGGAGATATTATTGCTTCTTCAGCTTTTAACGTATTCATAGCTTTGTCAACTACCTTACGTTCCAGTCCTGTTAATTCGACCACTTTACCGGCGTTTAAAGGTACGCCTGCCTTTTTCATTGCTTCTAATACAATCTCTTTTGCTTCCATGACGCTTAATTTTGTTAACCGTATTAATAAATAGAAAATTATTTTCGGCAAAACTATTTATTACAATTTGTTTAAAAATTAAGCTGGTTTAAGAAATCGGTTTCAGGGTTTCTTTTTTCTTAATTCACTGACATATTCGGGCGTAAGACCTAAATATGAAGCAATCATATATTGTGGAACACGTTGGACAAAATCAGGGAAAGAGGAACTAAAATGTAAATAGAATTCTTCTTTTGTCATTTCAGACATATATTTAGTTCGCAGTTGAGAGGCTGCTAATGCTTTCTGCATGATGAGCCTAAAATAACGTTCTATTTGGGGTAACTCTTTAATTAAATCATCGAGTGAAAGAACGTCAATAGACAATATCTCTGATTTCTCGATAGTTTGAATGTAGTATTCTGAAGGTTTATTATCAATATAACTGAAATAGTCAGCAATCCACCACCCGTCTAGCGCAAATTGGGTAATCTGCTCTGCCATTTTACTATTAATAAAGAACATCCTCAAACAGCCTTTTTCAACAAAATAAAATGCTCTACAAATCTGGCCCTCCTTTAATAAATATTCTTTCTTATTTAAAGATGATAGTTTGACATATTTATAAAGTATCTGAACTTCGTGTTCATCCAATTTGACGTATCGTCTGATTTGTTTTACAAGATTTGGATACATTTATTTTTCTTGTTTAGCGTTATCCGTATTGTTGTTTTTCCTGAAGAAATACCACTCCTCCAATATTCGTAATTTGTTGAACCCACCCTTTGTAGGACGTAACCATTATATTATAGCTGATATCATGGGCTTTACCATTTACCGGTATTTGTCATCCTGCAAATGTGCATGACAGCAAAGATAATTTCAACGTAATCACCTCATTTAAAGATCATTTTATAGGCTCTTCAAGATTATAGCCGATAGTGGTTATAGAGGTGTACACATTGGAAACACAAAAAACACTTTAGGGTGGATTCATGAAGTTATGCTGCGTAAAACGATTCCAAAAAGTTTGTCATTATATCCAAACGTTGGATTATTGAAAGAACTTTTGCTTGATTTGAAACCTATAGAAGACTCAGTAAAGATGTCGAACTCAACGCTGGCAACAATGGAGCTATGATTCAACTTGCGATAATAAAATTAATGCTTAATCGGATTCAAAAATAAAATTTAAAAAGTTTCTTCGTTGGTAAGTAGGGTAAGCGTAAATTTAATCGTCAATTGTAATAAAGAAAGAACCAAAAAAAAGGGAAAACCGTGCAGGGTCTTCCCTGATTTAAAAGGATAAAATCTTGTTCTGGACGGAACAAACTAATAACACAATTATTAACCATTTAAATCACGTAAATTTATGAAAAAAAAGTACTGTTTTTATTTAAAATTTAAATCTGGGTGGGATTTAATTTTATTCTTACGAACTATGAAAATTACAATCGCATTATTACTTTTTGCATTTAGCCAATGTTTTTCCAACGTTGGTTTCTGCCAAAAACAGGTATCGCTTAATCTCAAGAATGTAAAGCTTGAAAAAGCTTTAGATGAGATCGAAAGACAAAGTGATTTATACTTTGTCTTTAATCAAAAGCTTGTAGATGTTACACGTATTGTAAATCTTTCAGCAAAACACAAAGATATCAAAGAGGTTTTAGATGATCTATTTGCAGGCGTAGATGTTAATTATAGAGTATTAGACAAACAAATTCTTTTAGCCCCAGGTAAATTTATCTATCCCGTAAGTACAGAAGCTACGCAGAAACAAATAAAGATTTCAGGAGTAGTTGTTGATGTTAAAGGGATTACCATCCCGGGAGTAACGGTTAAAGTTAAAGGCACTTCTAATGGTGTAACAACAGATAGTAAAGGAAGATTTAATTTATCAGTTCCAAATGAAAAAGCAATTCTGACAGTTTCTTGTATCGGCTATGTCGCTCAAGATATACTTGTTGGAGCTCAACAACAAATTAGTATCATCCTTCAAGATGATATAAAAAAACTTGATGAGGTTGTTGTTGTTGGTTATGGAACGCAAAAGAAAGTAAATCTTACAGGTTCTGTTTCGAGCGTTTCTTCAACTGAAATAACAAAGCGTACATCGACGAATGTAGCTAATTTATTACAGGGAAAAGTTGCAGGATTACAGGTTACACAAAGCTCTGGGGAACCAGGTAATGACAATCCGGTACTAAGAATTCGTGGTATTGGAACTTTTAGCAGTGCAGGTAGTGATCCTTTAGTCTTAGTTGATGGGATTTCAGGAAGTTTATCGAATCTTAATTCTAATGATATTGAGACAATCTCAGTTTTAAAAGATGCAGCTTCTGCATCAATTTATGGAGCCAGAGCTGCCAATGGAGTTATTTTGGTTACCACTAAACAAGGAAAATCTGATGGATTGAATATAGAATATAGTACTAATTATCAGATTCAACAACCTACAAGTATGCCAAAGTTCGTTACGAACTCAGCAACATTTATGACCGACTGGAATTATGCTAACCAAAGAGCAGGTCTCCCTAATTATTTTGATCAGGCAACAATCGATGCATTTAAGACAGGTACTGACCCGATTAAATATCCAAACTTCAACTGGATAGATCACATGATTTCGAATGGAGCAGAACAGAATCATAATCTTTCAATGAGCGGAGGAAACGAGAAGACAAAGTTCAACGTTTCAATGGGATATTTGGATCAGACAGGTATAAATTCTGCTTTCAAATATTCAAGAGCAAATATGCGGTTTAATATAAACTCTAAATTAAATAAAATTATTTCGTTTGGATCTAATATCGCTTTAACTTACTCAGACCGAGTTGAGCCAGTAATGGGTAGCAGTGAGTTTATGTTGTTGACATACACTGCCGGACCAAACTATTTGCCAAAACTATCAGACGGCAGTGGAAGATGGACATGGAGATACAATAGTCCAGCCTGGCACAATAGAAATCCAGAGCAAGCACTATCTTATGGTGATAAGAAACATTATATCTACTCGCTGACCGCTCAAACTTATGTAGATGTTAATCTCTTAAAAGATCTTGTTTTTGAGGTTAAAGGAGCTGTTAATTATGATGTTAATTTCGATAAAAGTCATGAACATCCAGTAGCATCCTATTTTTATTCGGACAATACGTTAGCAGCAACTGTTACAGGTTATAACCCTGGTGTACAAGATAACTTTGCTCAAAATATCTTAGCAACTTTATATTCTACATTAAATTACACGAAGAGTATTGGTAATCATGATATTAATGTTTTACTTGGTTACAGTCAGGAAGCAAATCATTATAACTACTTGCAAGGATATAAGCAAATATTTCCGACAGATGGCATAGGGGAACTTAATGCCGGTTCTACTGCCGTTCAGTCAGTAGCTGGATCATCAAATGACTGGGGACTTCAATCAGTATTCGGACGCTTAAATTACAATTATAAAGGAAAATATCTCATAGAAAGTAATTTCCGTTATGATGGGACTTCTCGTATTGCGTCCGATCATAGATGGGGTTTATTCCCTTCTATTTCTGCCGGATGGCGTTTATCTGAAGAAAAATTCATGAAGCAGGTTTCATGGCTCGACAATTTAAAACTGAGAGCATCATGGGGTAAACTCGGAAACCAGAATATTGGACTTTATCCATATCAAGATATTTTATCTGTTAACTCATATGCTTTTTCAAGTGTAAGTCAGGGAGCAGCTGTTACCAGATTAACTGACAAAGCATTAAAATGGGAAACAACTACAGTAAAAGATTTGGGCGTTGACTTTAGCATTAAAAATGGACTAATTTCAGCTACTGCTGATTATTTTGATAAAGTAACGGATGATATCCTATATAATATTAGTGTCCCTGCTAGTATAGGCTTATCATCTCCTACTGTAAATTATGGTAAAATGCAGAATAAAGGTTTTGAATTTGTAATTGGACATGCCAATACAATCGGAGATTTTAAGTATAGCATCAATTTTAATATCTCAAGCTTTAGTAATAAAGTACTCAGAGTTAATGCTCCAACTTTAGGTTCGCAAACCATCATTCAAAATGGGCTTCCCTGGAACGCTTACTATCTAACCCAGGCAATCGGTATCTTCCAGAATCAAGCGGAGATTGATGCGTCACCCAAACAGCAATACAATCCTAAACCTGGTGATTTGAAGTTTAAAGATCAAAATGCTGACGGTGTGATAGATGCTAAAGACAGGGTAGTAGTAGGAGGAGCATATCCTGATTTCTATTATGGAAGTAGCATGAATCTTTCCTGGAAAAACTTCGATTTAAGTGCTTTCTTCCAAGGTGTTAAAGGTCAGAAATTTATTATTGACGGATGGGGTATAACTCCATTTATTCAGGGTTGTGCTCCAACAGTAGATTTCGCAAAGAATTGCTGGACACCAACAAATCCGACTAACAATATTCATTATCCTGCAATGTATACGAATGGCTATGGTCCTGTTACAGGAACCAGATCAACCTATTTTCTACAAGACGGATCCTATTTCAGATTAAAAAATCTTATGATTGGATATAATGTACCCAATCAGTTCTGTAAGAAAATTTGGATGAAAGGATTACGAATTTATTTGAGTGGTGATAATCTTTTAACCATTACCAAATATCCCGGGGCAGATCCAGAAAGAACTGGAAGTGGAAATTTCCAGACTTATCCACAGATGAAAACTTATACAATTGGCCTCAATGTTAAATTTTAATTATCACGTAACATTATGAAAAAGAAAATATTAATCAGTTATATAGGGCTCCTCTTTTTGTTTCTTATATCCTGTCAGAAAAATTATCTGGATAAGAATCCTACAGATCAGATATCAGGTCCTACATTCTGGAAAACAGAAACCGATGTACAAATGGGATTGACCGGAGTCTATAACACGATGAGTAACCGTGCTACTTTCGATCATGGAAGAAGGCTATGGGATGGCTTATCTGAAATTGCATATAGCAAACAATTTCCAAATATTGGACAAGGAATTATTGAAACCACTTCGGGTAATATCATCAGTAATATTTATACAGATTGTTATGCCGGAATTTCAAGATGCAATATCTTTCTTGCAAATGTGGATAACGCAACCATGAATGAGGCTAATAGAACAGTTGCCAAAGGTGAAGTATTATTTTTAAGGGCTTACTTTTACTTTGTTTTAACCGAATTTTATGGAGGAGTTCCCGTATATCTCAAACCACCTACTATAGAGAGTTCAAAAATTGCACAAAGCACAAAGGATGTGGTTGTTAATCAGATTCTAGCTGATCTTGAACAGGCTATTACCGCTTTGCCTGATAATGTATATACAGGACATGCAGTTAAAGCATCAGCATTAGCTTTAAAGACTCAGGTATTGATGCACAATCAGAAATGGGCAGATGCAGCTAGTACTGCAAATCTGATTATTGCTTCCGGAAAATTCAGCCTGTACAATGATTATCAGAAGATGTTTTTAAAGTCAGGTCAAAATAATAACCCGGAAATAATCTTCTCCGTGAAATATTTGAACCCGACAGCAAGTATGCCTACGACCAATGATCAGAATGCAGATCTCATAGGAGCTCATGCGCATACGCTAACCCCAACGCAACAATTTGCTGATGCTTTTGAATGTACTGATGGATTGCCAATAACCCAATCTCCATTATACGATCCAACCAATCAGTTCAAAAACAGAGACCCCCGTATGAAATATACGATCATCGACTTCCCAACGTTTAATGCAAAAGCTCAACCAATAGGAGAAACCGGAGAAAGTTGGTTGACCCCATTTAGCTGTGAAAAAGCTGTTAATTGGGCTAATGCGCCCTATTCGTGGGCTACATTAAGTGATCAGGATTATATTGTTTTCCGTTATGCTCAGGTTTTATTAATGTATGCAGAATGTAAAAATGAAGCAAGTGGACCGGATCAGAGTGTATATAATGCAATTAATCTTGTTAGAGCAAGACCTGGCGTAAATATGCCTCCATTACCTGCCGGCCTGAATCAGTCTGCTATGAGAGATAGAATCAGACATGAAAGAATCGTAGAATTAGGTATGGAAGGTTTGAGATACTGGGATTTGAAAAGATGGAAAACTGCTGAAACAATTATTCCAACAGTTGTAGATCCGGGTGGAATCAAAAGAAAATTTGATCCTGCTAAACATTACCTTTTTCCATTCCCACAAAGTGAAATGGATATAAACCCTAATT
This sequence comes from Bacteroidota bacterium, assembly GCA_013390605.1. Classification (GTDB taxonomy): domain Bacteria; phylum Bacteroidota; class Bacteroidia; order Bacteroidales; family Cfx3-03; genus Cfx3-03. The sequence continues at coordinate 3,742,562 of JACAUB010000001.1, forward strand.
TAAAACAAAATCCTGGTTACTAATTGTTCTTATCCTTTATAATTATTGTGTTCAATCCATAGAACTACATTATCAATAGGAATCTAATAAGGGGGCGGGGTGGGTTCAATTCAATTGAATCTACCCCCTTATTTAATCATCCAAAAGATAAAATGTTCAGTATATTATTGGCTTCTGAAACTTCTTTACGTGCACTAATTAATAAGCTTTTATTTATGAAAAAGTTGTTCTTACTCATTTTTGTTTTTGCAGGTCTTAATGCTTCATGCCAAGATATCTCGAAAAAACTTCAACATAACTTTATCTGGAGTGGGTATACAGATGCAAAAGGTGCATTCACTGTTTTCAGAAAAACATTTGAAACCGAGAAACCAGAAACCGCTGTTCTCAATATTTTTGCAGATGTTCGCTATATTTTATGGATAAACGGAAAGGAAGTGTTAAGAGGGCCTTGTAGGTTTGATCCTAAAGGAGCTCAATATGATTTCACAGATGTAGCCTCATACTTAAAATCAGGAAAAAATATTATTACAGTACTCGTAATGGCGCATGGTTCAAATGGGAAAATGATGGATCATGAACCGGGGCTGACATTGTTACTAAAAACAAAATTGAGGAATAAAACCACAGAGATAAATACTGACGAAACTTGGGTTTGGAATAACCAAACCCGTTATTTGCCAACAAGGCAGTCATGGGGGTTTATTTGTGACCAAATCGATGCCCGTCTTGATGATGGTGATTGGACATTGGCTGACTACAATGATACTCAATGGCAAAAGGCCAAAAGGATTGACGGAAACAAATGGGGAAAATTAAGTCCCCGACAAATACCATTACTTGGTGAATGGGATGTACCATTGAAAATACTAAATGGACAAAAATTTCCTTATAATATAGAAGTAGACAAACCTGTAATTATTGAATTAAATAGAATGATCCAGGGTTATGCCTCATTTGATTTTGAGACCTCAGAAAGTAACAATATTGAGTTTGAAGTTGGTTATACTTCGGATTCAACCAATATAACAAATAAATATGGTACAACTAATTTATATATCGCAAAAAAAGGTCTCCAAAAATATATAACTACTGATTCGTACGGTTTCAGATATATAAAGATTACAGCATTAAATCAACCTGTCAAACTTATAAATGTAAAAGCAACTGATCGACGTTACCCTTATATTGATGCAGGTCGGTTTTCATGTAACGATAAATTTTTAAATGAACTCTGGAGTCGTGCTGCCAATACAATCCGAATGAATGCTGAAGATGGTTTTATGGATTGTGCCCTTCGTGAAAAGACAGAATGGATGGGAGACGCCGCTGTAGTCGAGTATCCTGTAAGCAGGGTGGTTCTTGGATATGCATCCGATGGTAAAATTATTCATAGCGATGCAGGACTCATGAAGAATATGATTCGACACATAGCGTTAAGTCAAACAGATAGTGGTACATTAAAAGCGCATCATCCTTCCGATAGATGGGATATTCACGGATATATAGAAGATTATTCCTGCCTTTGGGTGCAATCGCTCCGGAAGGTTTATGATAACACTGGTGATATAGCATTTGTAAAAGAGGTATGGGGGCCTCTAAAACGACAAATGCAGTGGTTTCTAAATCATCGTTCTTCCAACAACCTCTTAAAAGCACGCGAATTTGTAATCTTTGATAATCCACTTGCCTACGTTGAGTGTGAAGGCGCTACCCTCAACGCATTCTTTTATAAAGCACTTGTTGATGCCTCATATCTTGCCAAAGAAATTGGCGACAAGGAATCATTAAACATCTATTCTGTTGCAGCGGACGAACTTTACACAGCATATAATAACTACCTCTGGATAGAAGAAAAACAAACTTATGCGGCAGGATTATCAGGCGGCAGAAAGATAGTTCCTACTGCTCATACTGCTCTTCTGGCTTTATATATGGGCATAGTACCTAAGGATAGAAAAGAGAAAGTAGAAGCATTTATGTTAGCCAATTATAACAATACAGAGAAATCAATAAAAGCAGTTGATAAACAGGTAGGAATGAAAAAATACAAGCTATTGGATTCAGCTTTTGATATTAATACTCGGACCGGAGGGGTAAATATGCCTTATACAGCATTTTGGTTATTAGAAGATTTGTATAATGCAGGTCGTGATAGTTTAGCCCTTAATTATATTCGTACTAAATGGGCCATAACCATGAAGAACGAACAAACCAAAACCCTTACAGAAGGATTTGGCGGAGGTGATTTGTGCCACAACTTTGGGTCTGTACCTGCTTATTACTTATCGACAAAGGTATTAGGCGTAACAACACTGCTTCCTTTAAAAGACAATCAGATACAAATTAAACCGCAATTAGGAGATCTTACGAATGCGAAAGGTTCAGTAGTTACTGAACACGGTGTAATAGATGTTAGTTGGGAAAAAAGAGATGAAAATCTTTTATTTTCGATAAATATTCCAAAGGGTATTAAAGCAAAAGTTTATTTACCTGGAAAAAAAATACACGATCTACTCAATCTGAACAGAAAAGAGATAATGTTTGTCAGAAAAGGAAATGAAATTGTATTTGAACTTCAATCTGGAAAATACACTGGAAGTTTAAAGTAAAAAATTATCATCACTTAACTTATTATCATTTTTAAAAACCAATGCCCCATGAAATGTAAATTCTTATTACTACTGATTACTACGATAATGTCAATGTCCGTTGTCGGACAAAATACGAAAACCCTTCTACCGGGTTATCCTGATCGATCTCCGAAGATGAATGTTTTGCCTGGTTTTAAGAATCCACCTAAGGGTTATGGGGAGGTGGCTTTTTACTGGTGGGTTGGTGATACATTAACCAAAGAGCGACTTCTTTGGGAATTAGATCAATTGAAAGAGAAAAATATTACCGGTTTGCAAATCAATTATTGTCATACAGATAAGGGTGGAGCTACTTATGGATTGACCTATCCAAGCCAACCTGCCCTGTTTAGTGACAAATGGTGGGAGTTAGTACAATGGTTTTTGAAAGAGGCTAAAAAAAGGGGTATGTCCATAAGTTTAAGTGATTATACACTTGGGGCAGCTGGTCAAGGATGGTATGTTGATGAAGTGTTAAAAGAGAATCCACAACTAAACGGTTCGAAACTGGAAGCAAAATACCTGGATATACCAGGAAATCAGGATTTAAAAACAACTATTTCAGACAATATCATTACAGCTACTGCTTATCAAAATGATAATGGAAAATTGCTGCCGTCCACAGCCATAAATCTGAAACCCTTTATCAAAAACACAATGCTAAACTGGAAAGCACCTTCGGGAAACTGGAAAGTCGTGTTAGTAAATAAAAAAACGATCAAAACATCATTCGATCCGATGAACCCATTAAGTGGAAAGAAAATAGCAGAAAAGTTCTATCAACGATTCGAAGATCATTGCCCCGGTGAGAGTGGAAAAGGATTAAATTACTTTTTCTCAGACGAATTACAGTTTGGGATTCGCGGGTTTCTGTGGAATGATGCTTTTGCTGCTGCTTTCAAAAAACGGAAAGGATATGATATAACACCCGAACTGCCCTCTCTTTTTACGGATCTGGGACCACGATCATATAAAATAAGACTTGATTATAACGATGTGATGGTGTCACTTACCGAAGATGGGTTCTTTAAGCCCGTATATAACTGGCATAACAGCAGGGGTATGCTTTTTGGCTGCGACCATGGCGGAAGAGGGAAAGATGTAACTGAGTTCGGAGATTATTTCCGGACACAAAGATGGCTTTCAGGTCCGGGTTGTGATCAGCCCAATCTGGGGAAAGACATTGTGAAAGCAAAGGTTGCCAGTTCAATTACACATATGTATGAACGACCGAGAACATGGTTAGAAGGATATTATGGCAGTGGATGGGGCACCAGTAGTGCAGAAGTGGCAGATGCTACTTTTACTGATTTTGCAATGGGACACAATCTACTTAGTTTACATGCACTGTACTATTCAACGCATGGTAGCTGGTGGGAATGGGCCGCACCAGACAATCATTTCCGTCAGCCCTATTGGTCTAATATGGGTGACTTTCTCAAATGTGTTGAACGACTAAGCTATATTTTATCGCAAGGATATCACCGTTGCGATGTGGCAATGATCTATCCGGTGGCTCCTGTTGAAGCAAATCTGAAAGGCAAAGAATCTATTGAAACTGCTTTTGCTATCGCTAATGACCTTTATCCTGCAGGAATTGATTTTGATTTTATGGATTTTGAATCGCTAAATCGTTGTCAGATGATAAATAAGGAACTCAAGGTCAGTGGTGAAAAGTATAAGGTACTAATATTACCGGCACTCTCAGCTGTACGTTATTCTACCATAGAGAAAGCCCTGGCTTTCTACAAATCGGGCGGCATTGTGCTTGCAGTTGGATCTCTTCCAGAGGTAAGTGATCGGGTTGGAGGAAATGATGTGAAACTACAATCGATGATAAAAGAGATGTTTGGCATAACCTACGCAGAAAAAGATGACATTACCAAGAATTATTCTCAAAAAAACAGTGCCGGCGGATTAGGTATGTACATCCATAATCCACTTGAAGTTAAGAAGGTAATTGACAATTTAATTCAACCAGATTTCAAAGTCCTATCAGAAAATAGCACCTCTAATATTCTTCATCGAAAAATAGGTACCCGTGATGTGTATTTTGTTTATGGTGTTCCAAAAGGCACGGAATGTTTCTTCAGAAGTAATGGAAAGGTTGAACTATGGAACCCTTGGAATGGAACTTTAGAACCACTAAAAGTTTCTTCTGTTTCTAAAATCGGTACCAAAATTCATCTTCCTCTTGAGAAAGAGGAACCTCAATTAATTGTATTTTCGCAAGGGATACCTGAAATTGAAAATTTGAGTACTGAGTCATTACAAAAAAGAGATACAATAAAGATTGACAATAACTGGGAATTTGAATTAAAGCCAACCCTAGATAATAAGTTTGGTGACTATCGGTTGCCTGCATTCAACGGTAAGATAGGTGCTGAAGTCTGGAAAATGAAGTATGCAGATGCAGCCACCACTGATCAGAATTGGCAAAACCCTAATCTAGATGACAGTAGTTGGGGTACAGCATCTGTTTCATATGGACCTCAGTTTCTAAAACTCGGGCCACTTCCTGTTAATATGGATTCAACAGCACTCGAGACAAAATTATCAGCACTCAAACAGATTGACTTGATGCAGCCTGTTGAAATAAATGGAATTCAATACTTTTGGAAGCCTTATGAATTCTCATGGAGATGGGGTTTGAAAGATGATGCCGGACATCAGGGATACCATGGTCTGAAAGGACATGTAAATAATGAGCTGATTTCTTTTGGAAAGATTGATAAGACAAATAAGCACATGCCTGTGTTTCCACTTAAAGTTGAAACTGAGGGTTCCGTATATTATCTATGGACCAATATTTCTTTATCTCAACAGATGCAATCAAAGATTAATAAAGCAGGTTTATTACCTACAAAATTTTTTCTGAATAATAGGTTGGTTGATGCCAACACACAAGTAGTTGATTTGAATTCAGGTAGTAATAGTGTGTTACTAAAATACAATAATGTTGGACGGGGGTATTTTATTTTTGAAAAAAGCCACATCGATTCAATATGGCAACAAACTAATTCTTTGGCTACTCAATGGTATTTAAATCCAAATATTCTATCGTTCGACTGTTATCCACAATTGGATAAAAAGTTCGGTTGGTATCGTTTTATGACACCTCCGGGAGCAAGTTCCATGTTTGTTCAATCAGTTACAAAACCCAAGGTTTGGATTGGAGGGATTGAGTTTTCATGCCAGACAACAAAACCTGATTCTGAAAGATTCATTAATACTGCAATCCCTTTATGGAAAATTGTTTTTCCTGAAACCATAAAAACCTCATCCCTAGTAGCTATGAAAATTGAACAACAATCAGGTTATTATGGTGGAGCAACTATCCCAGAACCTGTATTGTTTGAATGTACCAAGGGAGAAATCATACTTGGTGATCTAAAAGACAATGAGTCGTTGAAAACCTATTCAGGAGCAATGTGGTATCGAAAAACGCTGAATATAACTAATAAACAATCAATTAAAAAGTCTATCACTCTTGATCTGGGTAGCGTGGTATCTTCTGCTGAGGTCTTTATCAATGGAAAACCTATCGGCATGAAATTATCTGCACCTTGGACATTTAACCTATCAGGAAAATTAAAAGTCGGTGAAAATCGAATCGAAATACTAATCTACAATACAATGGGAAACCATTATCTTAATACTCCTTCAATGTATATCGGAAGAATAAACTCAGGGTTGATTGGTCCGGTTAAAATTCTATTTTCATCTTTTACAGAAAGCCCTAATTAATTTTTATTCTTAATGAAAAAGATCTTAATCTTTCTATTTGTCTTCTTGACTTTCAATACAGTTGCATTATCTCAGGTTACTAAACATCCAGAGGAATCTATACCCATGGAAAAAGTTCCTGTTAAAATTGCAGAAGGACCTTGTAAACCTACATGGCAATCATTAGGTGATAACTTTAAATCGCCTAAATGGTTTCGTGATGCAAAGATTGGAATGTGGCTTCATTGGGGACCTCAATCTATTGGTGAAGATGGTGATTGGTATGCCAAATGGATCTATATGCCTAAGTTTGCATGGGGTGATTACACGCGAGTTTATCCACATCATCTAGAAAAAGTTGGTCATCCGAGTCAATATGGATATAAGGATATGCTTCCATTATGGAAAGCTGAAAACTGGAACCCTGAAAAACTTATGGCTTTGTATAAACGGGCCGGAGCGCGTTATGTAATTGCTCAAGGGATGCATCATGATAATTTTGACCTATGGGATTCGAAATTCCAACCATGGAATTCGGTACGTATTGGTCCTAAACGAGACATTGTGGGTGATTGGAAAAAAGCAGCTGACAAAGAAGGACTAAAATTTGGAATTGCTTTTCATGGGGATTACTCGCTCTTTTGGTATCAACCTGCCTTCTTAAGCGACCTAGAGGGTCCGCTAAAAGGAGTAGCCTATGATGGTGCTCAAAACTACGAAGGAAAAAATACCTGGTGGAAAAAGATGGGACTCAACTTAAAAGATCTTTATGGCATTGATCTAAAAGAAGATGTCGTTTATCCTAAAGATTTTGATGGGGATTCTGTTGCTTTCAGGATGAAAGACCCGCTATCTCATGGCATACCAAATGGCAACCTTAAAAAAAATATTGATTTTGCCCGTTGGTATTGTACTAAATGGACAAATCGAGTGATTGATGCCATTGATCAGTTTTCGCCCGACTTTATCTATTTTGATGGAGGCGACAGTTATCCATTTTGTGGCTGGTTCACAGGTAGAGGATTTCGTTCAGATGCAACACCTCGAGTGATCGCTCATTTATACAATAAAAACATACAAAAAAATAGTGGCAAGTTAGAAGCCTTAGCATTCACAAAAGGGAATGAAGATCCCCGAGCCATAGCAGTCAATGTAGAATCAAGGGTACCAAATGGAATAAAGAAAGATCAACCTTGGCAAACCGAGAATGGTTTAGGAGAATGGTTTTATTTCAAGGGAACGTTTTATGAAAGTGGCATGGTGATCCATGAAATGCTGGAAGCCATTTCGCGCGACGGCAATTATGTGATCAACATTCCACTTACGCCTTCTGGAGAACTTGATTCTGGAGGCGAACAAACGTTGAAAGATATGGGAGATTGGATGGATATCAATGGTGAAGGGATCTATAGCTCTTCGGCATGGAAGGTTTGGGGCGAAGGAAGTGTGGTGATGCCTTCGGGAAATCTAGGTCCTAAACAAGCCGCCACACCCTATACCGCACAAGATATCCGGTTTACCGTTAACAATAAAAGCCTATACGCATGGCTGATGGATTGGCCAGCTAACAATAAAGTAGTTATTCATTCGTTATCAGCAAATTCCGGAAAAATTAGTTCTGTAAAAATGCTTGGCTGCAAGGAAAAAATAAAATGGAAACAAAATAATGCCGGTTTGGAAATCATTCTACCTACCAAGCAACCTTGTAAATTCGCTTATGGTCTGAAGATCGATGGTAACTACTAGATAACCGCATTTGCAAATATACTGCCATATTCAAAGTCTAAAAAATATTCTACAATGAAATATGTAGCACTCTTGATTATTAATCTGTTCTTATTGACACCCTTATGTCAGGGACAGTTATCGAATACGAACAAGGCTTCTGTATTACAGTCTTCAATGATATGGTCACCTTCCAATCCGGGTGGAAAACAGGTATATATTGCTTTTCGTAAGTCTTTCAATCTTTCTACTGTATCCAATAATGCATCTTTAAAATTATTCGCTGATTCACGATATATACTATGGATCAATGGTCTGTATGTTTTAAGAGGCCCTTGTCGATTTAATCCAAAAAGACCTGAATACGATATCATTAATCTCCATCCATTTCTTAAAAAAGGTAAGAATGTTATTGCCGTTTTAGTTCATCATTATGCTAATGCAATTAATGGCCGAATTATGCAACATACACCCGGGCTAACTGCAGTTTTAGAAATGTCAGGTAAAGAGATTCTTCGAAGCGACTCATCATGGCGATACAATGATAAAACCAGATACTTACCTTCTCCTAAATCATGGACTACTATTCCTGATGTGATTGATGCAAGAATAGATAAGGAAGAATGGTTATCTGCTAAATTTGATGATTCTGAATGGCCTTTTGCTAAGTTAATTGATGGAATGCAATGGGGGAAAATGTATCCCCGTGAAATACCCTTACTGAAAGAAACAGAACTGAAAGGACTTAAGTTACTTCCTTCCCGACAAACACTAAACGCTGCATTACCCATTGAGCTTTCTGCGGGCAAGGAAGTTCTTATAGATCTGGGATGTATGGCAATGGCATATACAATGATGGAACTTGATGCTGACCAAGGAAGTGAATTATCGATGAAGTATGCTCTTCGATATGAGAACGGAAAACCTACTGAAATGTATGGGGTTGGTAATACTTATTTAGCTCGCGCAGGAATTCAGCGATTTATGACTTCTGATCAATGGGGCTGTCATTACATGCTTCTGAAATGCATTTCTGGGAAAATAAAGATACTCGGGCTAAGCATGATTGATCGTCGGTATCCGTTCCAGAGACTAGGAAACTTTAAATGCAATGATGAGACATTAAATAATCTCTGGAATATGGCTGTTAACACCATTGAAGTCACAACCGATGACGGATATGGGTCGGATGCACGTGAACGTAACGAATGGTTACAAGATCCGGCAGAACCCAATTTCATCACTACACGGGTGGCATTGGTCGGACCCGGAAATACAGGAATGAGAGTATTTTCTGATCCACGATTACTCAAAAATATCATTCGCCATGCGGCGCTATCTCAACTACCTAATGGACAAATATTGGCAACATTCCCCACAGATCGGGGACCGGAAGATTGCCATTATGTGATTGATGATTATTCCTGTCAGTGGATTGAAGCACTGAAAATATATTATGATGCCACTGGTGATAAGGCGTTCGTTAAAGAGATGTGGCCCACTTTAGTCGCTCAGATAAACTGGTTCTTGGCTCATCGCTCTCCTCGTGGTTTACTTCTGGCACGCGAATATACTTCCTTCGACAATCCCCTTGCTTACATTACCTGCGAAGGTGCTACAATAAATGCCTTTTTCCATCAGTCGCTAAATGATGCCAACTATTTGGGAGTGGTATTGGGTGAGAGTGAAAAAGCTTCTCTTTTTACTCAGCTAGCTAAAGAATTAAAAGTTGCATTTAACAAACAGCTTTGGAATAATACGGAAGAAGCTTACAACTCGGCTTATATTGGGGATACACTTTATGCCCCAACGGTTCATGCTCAGCTAATTGCATTGGATCGTGATTTAGTGCCTGAAAATCGTAAAGATGCTGTACGAAAATGGTTTCTGGAAAATTATAAAAACCAGGGAATGAAACACTGTTGTAATAATCCGGATTTTAAAATGATGATTAAACAAAAGTGTGGAATTAATATGCCTGTCGTATACTATTGGGTTTTCCAAGAGTTGTACAGAATGAATACTGATCAAATGGATCAAGAGGTAATTCAGGAAATCAAAAGAAGGTGGACTCCAATGGTAAAATATCTGTGCAATATTGGAACGCTCGGCGAGTCTTTTATGAATGATAAAGGTGAAGGATCGTCTGAAGCTTGCCATAACTATGGAGCGCTTCCGGCTTATTTTCTCAGCTCTTTCATTCTGGGCGTTCGATTGGATGGCCCGGTATGGAAGAAAAGAGTTTTGATTGAACCCCGATTGGGTAATTTAACATTTGCTCAAGGAAAGGTGGTAACAGAATTTGGCGTGATACCCATTTCATGGAAAAAATCCAAAAATGGAAAATCTTTAGCCTTTCATTTCTCTATTCCAAAAGGAATCCGAGCTGAAATTCATTTCCCAATATTATCTCATAAGCCTACTCTGATCATGAATAACATGATTCTATTGAAAAAATATATCCGAAAAAAAGGCGTTACTAGTAATCAAAGATGGATTTCTGTTAAAAATGTATCAGGAGATTGTTCGGGAATTATAAATTAAACCTTTAACTGCAATTCAAAAAATAGCGTTTAAAAGTAGTTGGTTACTTAACTGAAATATCAGTAGAAGTTTTCTCAATTTAATTTATACAACCATATGTCTGTTCATTTCGGAAAAGTCAGGAATATCATTTCTAAAAAATTCATTGGTTCTCATATATTTGCAATATGCTTTATATTTCGAATAATTATATTGATCAAAATACACGTAATTGATATACTATTTATTATTTAAATAAACTACCTCGCAGCAGAGCTGACGAGGTATTATCTAAAACATGTTTTCCTTTCGAAGCAAAGCTTCGAGGAATTTAACCTAAACGAGATTAAATAATAACGTTCAAAACAATAATAACATGAAATGTAATACTATTTCTCACATCAAAATTTTAATAGGCTGTATCTTATTATTTCCATTTATAAGCTTAATGGCACAGGAAATAGACAATATCGATACTGCATTGATTCCATTCTGGAAAACCAAAACTATGTATAACGAATCAGTTTTGATGATTTCTAAAAATGGGGGATTACCTGTAGCAAATCTACTGTTTACACCAGATAAAATACTTTCTGTAAAGAATGCCGCCTTAAACATCGAATATAAAGAGGGAATAGATTGGGAATATACAGAAGGACAATTAAGGCTAATGAAAGGCTCTAGAGCTATTTATATGACGGATAATCAACTATATCCTGACACATCCAAGAATGCTTTCCCCAAAAAAGGTGGTGGATTAATACTGTTCAAAGAAGGATCTTTTTTTCATAATCAGCAGTTGGCCGTTACTTATACCCATGCTGCTCATGCATGGAAAGGATCAATACCGCGCTTTATGGGAAATGATCTGCCCGAAATAATGTATAAGCTGAAAAGACGGACATCATTAAATATATTGTTATTTGGGGATAGTATTGCCGCAGGTTACAATGCAAGCGGAGAAAATAACACGCCTCCATATTTACCAAGTTGGGGGAATCTGGTTGCAGCTGGATTAAGAAGATATTATAAAGGGAATATTATGTTTACTAATTCGGCAGTTGCAGGAAAAACCTCTCAGTGGGGACTTTCAAATATACAAGTTAGCGTTGTTGATCACAACCCAGATCTTGTTATCCTCGCTTTTGGGATGAATGATGGAACAATTAATATGGATCCAAAAATGTTCAAAGCTAATATCCAGATGATGATAAATAAAGTTAGGCAAAATAATCCTGCCGTAGAATTTATTTTAGTAGCACCGATGTTGCCTAATCCTGAATCTAATTTTGTAGGAACACAATCATCCTTCAAAAAAGTATTAGCTGAATTGACCGGACGAGGAATTTTATTGGCAGATATGACATCCGTACATTCAGAACTTCTTAAATATAAAGCTTATCAAGACATGACAGGAAATAACATCAACCATCCAAATGATTTTTTGATTCGTTGGTATGCCCAGCAAATCTTATGTATGCTAATACCCAGGTATGTAGGCTAAATTCGTGCCTGAACACAATTACTTTTTTGAAGTAATAACAATCTGCCGTTTTGAAAATGTACCATCAGGATTCTTAACCCGTTTAGACTCGGTGATCACAACCGGAGAGGTCATTTTTATCAGATTCAATATATCGTTAAGCGATTCATTATCAAAAGTAGCACGATACATGTATCCCCGCACTACAGGGTCTTTTATCTGTATATCTACATTATAAAATCTATTTATCGTATTAATAACAACTGCCATCTGATCATTTTTAAAGATAAGCTTCCCTTCTTTCCATGAGATATACCTGTCTATATCAACATCTGTAACAGAAAGTGATTTCGTTTCCTGAGAGATCAATGCCTGTTGATTCGGTAATAGTCGGGCTGATGCGATTGCTTTTCCGGTACTATTTAACCGGTTCACATCAACAACTCCGTCTTCCAGTGTTACTGCTTGTGAAGCATCGTTCTTAAAAGCTGTTACATTAAATTTTGTCCCGGTTGCTTTTACATCAAAACGTGTTGTATGAACAATAAATGGGTTATTCTTATCGGACTTAACTTGAAAGAAAGCTTCTCCTTCAAGAAAAATATCTCTATTCTTTTGAAACTTAACCGGATATTTGATCGTACTTGTTGAATTAAGCCAAACTTTGGTTCCATCACTCAACGTAATTATAGAATGTGTCCCTGGGGTGCCACTTACTTCATTATAAGTAATTTGGTCAGTCACTTCTAACTTCTGATGAAACATAAAGTATAGGATCCCGGACACCAATAAAGGCAAGAAAAGAATGGCAGCAATCTTCTGTAGATAATCGAATAGATGGCTCTTTTGCTCAGGGGTCTTAAAATTCTGTCTAACTTCATATAATGCCTTCTCTACATCAACCGTATATTTCTTTATCTTCGATGAATCATAGATTGACTTTATTTGATCAAATTCCTTTTTATTCTGATCAGACAGTTGTATCCAATCTAAAACCAGTAAGTTATCATCTTCAGACAACTCATCATTCAGATAATTCCATATTGTAATTTCTATATTTTCCTGATCAATTCGCATAAAACATAACCTTTCTTAATTTAATAAGACGATTAAAAACCGTTTTACCCTATCCATTAAAAGAATTCCATAAAAAAACCATTCCAAGCACTAAAAGAACGAGATAATCAACTAGATTGGCCCTTAAAACTTTCAGTGCTCTCCCTATATTTGCTTCAACGGTTTTGATGGAGATATTAAGTTCCTCAGCAATTTCACGGTTTTTCTTTCCTTCAATTCTACTCATATTAAATATATTTTTACAAGTAGAGGGCAAAAGATTAATCGTTGAATTAATTTGCTTCTCTAATTCAGATAACATTAAGTATTTATCGGCTTCCTCTATATACTGCTCTTGACTTTTTGATATTCTGTCATTATACCTTTCGATAATTCGCTGGTGCTTAAAATAATCGAGACATCTATTCTTTATGCAATTCATCAGATACGCTTTTAGAGAAGAGTGAATATCGATCTCTTCACGTTCCTCCCAAAGCTTTAAAAAAACATTCTGAACAATCTCTTCGGCCTCAGATACCTCCTTTAAATAAACCATTGCAAAGTTTACCAGATCGGAATAGTGCTTTGTGAAAATGAAGTTAAAGGCATGTTGATCGCCTTCTTTCATTTTATTAAAAAGATAAATATCCAACTGCATCATTCTCTTCAGTTTTTACTGATAAACGTCTGTAAAGGTGCAAAAAATATAACAAAGATTCTACATAAACTCGCAAAGCGAAGCGATGTAATCCTTGCTGCCATCGGTAACCCAACCATCCAGTTGAGCAGGGTCCTTCATCTGTTGTCCCCTTAACCTTGGCACCACCAGATAACCGCACTGCATATCAGAAAGGGCACTCATATCGCCCCATAGTTTCTCAATCTGAGCTACAGGGTAAATATCTTCCTGGCCATGTCCCCAACGATATTTTACATCTTTAATCGTAACGTAAGTAGGCATCCGACGTGCTATTTTACGCACAGCTTCTGCCAACATTTCATCATTGGCAGTAAACAATTCTTTGCGGGTTAATCCGAATAGCGTAAGGAGTTTGTCAATATTAATCCAGGTCGTCATGGTGCTGTAATAACTCAAAGAGAGTTCATCCTCTTCGTGAGGTTGTGCTAATCCTTCGAGCAGTCGCACCTTTCCATTGATCCGGGCGAGTCCACCTCCCCTATCTTCCATCCGGCGAGGCACAACTTCAAATGTAAGTGCATTACTATGTGTAATATGACGACCTATAGCTTCAGGAGACACATCGGCACCCAATGTGTCAATATTGTGCAACATGATGTGATCTACATTGGGGTTCTCGTTAAGTAAGGTGGCCAATGCACCGTTTCTGAGCATATTGGATACTTCGTACCAGTGGCCCAACGGACTCAACCTTTGTTGTGAAATATTTTCTATATAGTCGCTACTCTCTCCTTTTTCGCGGGCCCAATTAATCATAGTAGCCCTCACTGCATCGCGAACCTTCTGTTTGTTTTCATCCAGTTGTTCTTGCGGCATCTCCTCCCATAGAAAACGAAGGTCGCGTTCCATTGGAATAAAGCGTTGACCGATAGACTTACCGGGTGAGAGGTACACATTATCGCGATATCCAAAATTCTTAGTTTGGTTTAATACCTTTTCAATAGGTTGGTGCGTAAGATAGCTGGTTGCCACTATAAATGGGATGGAACCACTATATTTAAATGCCGTCTTTTGATTCTTCGCCAGATGAATTTCAAGGAAAGAACGATGTTGACCACTCATCTCAATAAAAGGATTGATGGCTTTGATGACACCTGCGCCTTTTGTCCAACGGCTTCCAACACCTCCTGCCAGACAAAGTACGGCAACCTTACCGGCAGAGATAGCCTCTTCACCAATTTGTTTCATTGCTACATCTGTGCCATTTAGCTCGAAAACCTCTTCTGGTGAAACATCCTCTATAACGGTTTCTGAAGGCAGTCGGTTTCGTGAAAGGCCGATTCTACCCTTAAACAGATCTTGTCTGATTTGTTCGTGTTGAATAAAATCAAATCCATTCTCACGTTTTATACGATCTACTTCTGCATCTTGCTGCTGTCGTTCAACAGATTCGACATTAGATGAAAACTTGAACAGGTTTCCTACAATTGATCGCAGCATAGGATATGCTTCATCGTTCTGCGAACTCTTTGCAGAAACTATGTCGATTTCAGCTTTTCTGATATCGGGTAGTAACTCTGGATTCTGCCTGACCAGACGAGGAATATGAAGTGCATAATAGGCCCCGGGCATTAAAGCATCTAAACCTGTTAACAATGTTGCAGCTGATCCTTTATGGTTAAGATTGAAATTATAAACCACCGGCGTCATAGCAAAAGGCATGTAATCGCACATCTCATCCTTTGTTTCGCAGAGCATCTTTAGTATTGTCTCTTTGGCTTCTGCATGAATGGAGGGGTTTACAAACATCCCCATACCGCCACCCGACATACCACCCAGCATGAGGAAGCCCCAATAATCACTACCAAAAAGTTTCTTTGCTTTCGCGATAATCGTCTCGGTAAAGTGTGTAGTGGCCCAGGGAATAATTGTTTTGATGGGTTCATCAAAGTTTTCGGAGGTATACGAAGCCAGTTTTTGGATATCACTCTTTTTCAACACCTCTAATACATCATCATATATTTTATTGGCCTTCTGTCGGCCTATCCACTCTTTTTCTGAACGTAATAAATATTTTTCGGTAACCATCTCAAGGATAGGTCCTACATTCGAAGCCATTCCTCCATGCATCAGCACTAACGAAGAGGTTAACTTCTTCTCAAAATCAGGATGAATGGCACTGCCGGTTAATACGGTATGCTTTGGAAGCAAGCAACCTCTGCTCACATTCCATTCCGGATCGCCTATAACAGCCAGCGTTCCTTCTATACGTTTGATATCGGTCCAGACACCACCTGAGTCTTGCCAGCCACCACCTGAGCCTCCAATCCATTCGCCCAGGATAGCACGAGAAGCTATTAACCGACGCTCGGATTCGGTGAGCATTCCTTCGAGCGACGTAGTTTGACGTGTCGCCCGCATCAGGGCACTGATCATAGAAGCCAACAGGTTGGTTGATACTGCAAGCCTTGATCCTTTGGGGATATCATTCACCTTGGTTACCAGCTCAATGCCTAATCCGGGTGAAAGTATCCGCTCTAAAATATCTTTAATGGTATGATTGGTTCCTTCAAAAGAGGGTGGTATAAATCCGGAGGCGATGATAGCAGCCTTTAAAAGACTGAGATAGTCGTTTCCAAAGTTAAACAGGTCGGAGAGCTCGGTGATATCTTTGCTATCTTTTAAATCGAGGGAGGTGATTCGAATGACAGGTTCGGTAATGACTCGCAAATAGGATTCCAATGGAGGCTTTATCTCGTTATCGCGACTATAGACCCCAAGATCGATGGATACATTGATGACTCGGGCACCCTCAGGATAGTCCATTCCGAGGAAGAATATATCAGACCAGCCGCTATGGGTTAAATCCATACGCACAGGAGTTTTCTCCTGCAGCAATGGAAACAACACCTCATCTTTTTGACGCTGCAATAGCCTCGGATGAATCTTTAAAGGGTGTTCATCATAATGACCTACCCTGAACATCCACTGGTTACCTTTACTGGAACGCACGCTCTTACGAACCTGGTCGGCCAGAATTTGAAAAGTGAGATGATGATAACTTTCAGCCAGACAACTAAAAAGATTTGAATCAGCTCCCTTGGTATAGAGTTGTTCCTGAAAGATACTGATCGACTTTTCAAAGTTACGTTTCAACAAGTTTTCATAACCCTCTACCGGGATCTTGCCCACGACAGGCACATCCGGATTCTCCATTAGAAAGAATCTGTAACCCGCATACAGAAAGATACTTGCTCTAACCCGCTCATATAGATTGGGGGTGGTTTTTCTAAAATCGTCAAGTTCTTTAAAATATTTGATCAGCTCAGTAACAGTCAGCTTAATGCACAGGCTTGAAAACGACCTGTTTCTAATCTCAGGATCACTTGAGGTTATCGTTTTGATAAAAGGATTCATGCCGTTTAGTGTTTAACTATGATTTACGCTTTCCGGCATCTGCCATGATATGAATGATAGAGGTTAACATCTCCTCTTTAATGATGCCTGACTGACCTAATGCTATCTGTGCCTCAAACAGACCCAACTTTTTGCTGGTATCATAACGGGTTCCCTTCATTTCGAAGGCAAGATATTTATCACGGTTAGATAGTTCCTGAAGGACAGGAGTTAACTGGATATTTTCCTTCAGGTTTGCCATATATTCTTCCAATAAATCAAAAAGAGCAGGTTTGAAAACATGCATCCCAAAGAAGCAGAGATAGTATCCTGCCCGGAGCCCCGGAGTCTGCAACTCGAGTTCTGCTGCACTTACTGAGGGTTTTTCTATGATCTTTTCTATTTCGTAGACCCC
Organism: Bacteroidota bacterium; assembly: GCA_013390605.1. Taxonomy (GTDB): domain Bacteria; phylum Bacteroidota; class Bacteroidia; order Bacteroidales; family Cfx3-03; genus Cfx3-03. The sequence goes on from JACAUB010000001.1 coordinate 3,760,159, forward strand.
TTTGTAATTCAACATGGTTTTACCGGTCAGGGTTCCATATTTACCAATAAGATGTTCAATGGTAGGATTAACAGCAGAAACTGAACAATCTTCTTTTATGGCTAATTCAATTAGTTGTTGGGCACAATGTTTACCAACAATGTCAGACACATACAGATAGTCGCCCGATAGCAATAAAATAGGTTCATTATTTGCAAACTGCTTTGCCTGATAAACAGCATGACCGAATCCAAGAGGCTCTTCCTGAACTACAAAGCTTAATCGATCGAGCAGATTCTTGATATTAGCAGCCTGCTTCTGCGCCCAGTCGCTATTCTTATAGGCTTTTAACAGCGTATTTTGAAGCACCTGAAAACTTTCTACATATCTTTCAGCATCACCCGGAGCACAAATTACACAGATCTCATCAATCCCACTCATCAATGCCTCTTCGGCGATAATCTGAATGATGGGTTTATTGATGCCATCGATATCGATGATGGGTAACATGGCTTTTTGAACGGTATCGGCAACGGGATAGAGACGCTCGCCTCTTGCTGCTGCGGTGATGACTGCTTTCTTAACTTGCATGATGAGCTCTTTTTTTGTAAAAATAGCAAGAAATCATAACCCCGCCAATAAAAGTGACGAAGAGATTTATCGAAACCCGAAAAAAAAGATCAGGCAGACAGGGGGATTATTTCAGCCCCACTTCAAAAGTATTAATAGAGTGTGGTTTAAGCGTTGCAACAAGAAGTTGATCTGCTATCTTGACGTGGATATCTTTATTTGTGTTTTCGATGTTATTGATCAATACGATCAACTTCTTTCGATCAGGAGAGAGAAAACAGATATTGCGTTCATAGCTTCCACTGCTTTTTATCTTATGTGACAAAGGCAATACCGATCGGCTTAATTGTTTCATCAGATAGAATTCAGGGTTGTATACAACAACACCCGTTGATTTAGTAATTGAAATCATCGAGTTTTGCTTCCACCCCCACTGACTCTTTCCCGTTTCGTCGAGCACCATATTCCAATACATATAAGCATTGGCACCATTGTTCAGATAGTGTTTCATCAAGCCAAATGTATATTCTGCAGCAGTCCAGTCGTTCGAACCATTACCACATTCCGTTTCGCTCTGCATCAGTTTTAATGAAGGATAGGCCTGATGTATTGCAGCAATAGCACCTTTACCCGCCCATTGAAAACCAACGCCTTTGATATATTTTGAAGATATGGGATCAGACAACATGATGTTCACTCTTTCGAATTGAGGACGCTCTACTGTTCCCAGCCAAAGCTCGGCATTGGTCTTTTTCAACTCAGGACCTAAATACTTACCAATAAAAGTATTCAGATCTTCAGGACGCCAAACGCAACTTGGGAACACCTGACAAGAGTTCATCTCATTCTGAACATGAACTGCAAAAATTGGAATACCCTCCATGCGGTAAGCCTCTATAAATTTCCTGAAGTATAAAGCGTATGCTTTCAGATATTCGGGTTCCATTCTAAACTGGGTTGTCATCTCAATCCCCTGACTCTCTTTTGGCAGATCATTAAACTTTGCATCAGAGGTACAAGCATAATGGTTATTGACTTTTAACCATGATGGAGGACACCATGGCGATGCCCATACCTTTAAATCAGGACGGTATTTCTGAGCAGCTTTGATATATGGAATCAATCGTTGTTTATCACGACTAATGCTAAAATTCTTCATCTCAAAATCGCCCTTGGTTTCATTCAGGCTATACCAATCAACAGAATAGTCGTTAGCCCCAATTGGCATGCGACAGATAGAGAACTTGCAACCAGTGGCCTGATCGAAAAGATCTTTTAATACTTGTACGCGTTGTTCGGGTTTTATTGCATTTAAGGCATCCCATCCTAACTCATTAAAACAGCCGCCAAATCCATCTATCTTTTGTTCTAAGGAAGCCGGAAAGACTTCAAAATCGACAATATCCTTCGTGTTTACTGTTGTAAGTTTAACATTAGAACGTTTCTCCCATGTCTTTTCAGGAGAAGAGGAGATCCATGATGAAACACTTGTAATAGCCTGACCTCGTAGAAGGATAGGAAGGCAAAAGAAACCAATAGCAAGAAAAGTTATTTGTCTGCGCATACTCAATAAGTTATTTATAAAAAAGCACTACCCTATGATGGGTAGTGCAAATATAAACAGAAAGAGCGATTTTCTATTATAGTCAAAATGAATAAAATACTCGTTACTTCCAGAGAAGAGATATATTTACAGGGTGTTATATCATCTTCACTATATTATATCATTTCCACAAAACCAAACAGCTGATTAATTGCATTATACCCCTAAAACTAGAATTACACGTCCAACTAAATTAATTACCGAAGTTGTTAAACTAATAATTTCATTAATGTTATTCATTTGTTGAACACTGTCTTTTAGTCGATCAGTTTCAGCAATGGCAGAAGATGTTAGTTGTTCATAAAGATGATTATTTTTATCAAGTTGCCGTTTAAGAATTTCAAAGTATGCATCTCTTAGTACATCATATTCTTGCTCTAATTTGTCAACTTCAGCTTCACCACCATTATTAAAAGCTGATTGCAAAATTTTAGCTCTATTATTACTAAATTCTGCAATTACTTGTCCTAATGTTATTTTCAATTGTTCATCCATTTTATTTTAGCTTTAAAAGGTTTTCAATTGTATTTAAACTGGAAACAACATCAGAGATATCTGTCTTTTCTTTAGCAATCTCAGAATGAGCTTTATTAATCGCTGAAAGTGCTTTTCCAAAGTCACTTAGTTGTTTTTTAATTACATCCCTTTGTCTAATTATTTCGTTGCGATTATTTAACCTATATATTAAAATGATCACAGCATCATCACTATAGGGCTCTTTGAGGTCTTGCGATATTTTTTTAACATCAAACTTCTTTGAATCTACTGAATTTAATCCCAGGGCATAGGTATTGTAAATTGCATCAAGATATTCATTCCATGTCTTCAGATCATTATTCCACAAAAGAAGATACAATTCAGTCAATCTATATAAAACCTCATTGTGTATCTTTATTTTCTTTGCTTGAATTGCCTGCGTCAATATTTTTGATATCTCCGGCAATTTAGAAGATACGGAAGTCGGTAAGTCTGGTAGTTTCTCAATGGAATTATAACTATTTGCTAATGTATTGACAGCCTCTTTCGTTTTATCGCCATATTTACTATCCGTTAAAAGATTAAATGCCTGATAAGTACTAAGCAAACTTTGATATGCCTTGATCCGTGGTTCAAGTTGTTTTGAAAAGTCTTGAACTGCCGTGTTTGGCAATGCCATTATTGCAGGACTAGGATGCGTTAATACCTTAATTTTATCTTGTTGATACTTATCAATGTCAGCTTGTTTCGATAATGTTGCGTAAACATCTAATCCTTTTTGAGATACTTCAATACCTTCTGCAGAGACTTTAGCACTAAGTTCAATAATCTTTGTTGAACTACATGAGGTCAATAAAATAATAATGAATAGTTTTATTAGGTTTTTCATCAGTAAAAGGTTTAAGATTAGTGTCGATAAACTCGAGCATTAAATTCACTACAGTGTTTGTAAAATAAGCTCGTTTCATCTTATCAAATTTTATACTTTACAAGCGTATTAAACACATTG
>JACAUB010000001.1:3763896-3851079 GCA_013390605.1 Bacteroidota bacterium
ATTAATAATGTATTACATGATTATCCATGTCATTTATCACAAAAATTGAAAAGGGTGTAAATACAGTATGGACTCCCCTTGCTTAATATAAAAAGTCCTTTTTCATGATTGTACTATTGGTGTTGAAGGTGCAGTTTGTTTCTTTCTTAATGGTGTCAGTTTTCCTAAAAGATCAAACCAGAAAGGAGCACCTACCGATGCAGCAGCAGCAGAGGCTAAAATGCCTATTACTTTCAAAAGCAGTAAGCCTAAAATATTACTCCAACATTTTTTTTGACTTAGATTCTTTACATTTGAAACCTGACTACTCGAAGCATTTACGCTATGGATACTTGTTGTATCATTACAAAAACAGGCTTTATTGAATTTCACAATAAATTGTTTCCACCCCAGAGGAATTGGCTGTTGTTGTAACTTAATGGTGGCAACTCTCAAAGGTTCAGCACCAGCATTGAACGCTTGTTTAACTGAATCTGACAACTTTACACTCTTTAAGGCAGATTGCTTACTTGTGGTCAAAACTGACTGTTTTTTATCTTTTTGCACCGGCTTCAAGGTGTCTTTTGATATTGAAGTCAACTTATATGAGACGATTATATTATCACCCGATACAATATTGAGTGTATCTAATCTATTATCTCTCACAAATTGAGCACCGGAATCTGCCATCTCGGTTGCCTTATCCGGATGATCAAAGAAATATCTAACAATGTCAACACTGTCAATATTCATTCCGGCACAGATTACCAGCGCGATACTCAACGACCACAACTTAGCATTACGGGTATACCAGCTGGTTACTCTATCCATTGCATTGTCGAAAAGAAGTTCCAGATTCTTTTTTAATGTTTCCACACTTTGGTTACACTGGGCCAGCTCCATTTTTAGCCAACGTGGGAATGCACTATCTTTGTCTTTTGCCAAATATGCGTTTATGGCGTCAATTGTTGGTTTTCCATCTGTAACTAAATCTAACAAGGCATTTACAAATACTTTAGGAGGAATAAAGGAAGGAAAACTATCTGACTTTTTCTTCAGCACTTGGATAAAGGGTGAATCTATGATTTTTGTTGACATATTCTGCCAATGATCATCATAGAAAAGGTTCTGAATTGCACTTTTTAATAATTTTGATTTCGTTTTACGAAATGTAAAAATAAATTCAGTGACCCCAGTCACCATTAATGCTACCAGTAGATAAATAAAAATCAATGAAATAGCAACATCGAGTAAAGGACTGCTCATCATACTTTCAACTGTTTATGAATTAGTTATATGCATATTGTATTAAAAATATTGTCTCCGACAGAAGGATAGCGTAAATAAAAAGATATGTTCCTTAAAGGAATAGAAGATCACTAATCAAATGCCCACTAAGGGCTTATAGAGAAAATCAAACACCGGATAATCCGGCTTCAAACACTGTATGCATTGATCAAACGGCCCTTGAGTTAAAAACTTATTTAACCTGAACCTCCTAATCAGAGCTGGAGGAACACATATTTCTCCATTCCCTAAAAAAACTATCATTCCCGCTTTAAAATTACAATCAATAATGCTGAATGTCAATATTTTTCATAAATACTTTAATTCCTTTAGTAAAATAAAATCCTTTGCTATCGATTTTCTATAAATATAATAGTCAAGCTTTAATAAAATCTATTTTTTGCACAAATGGAATGGGGTTTCAATCGTTCTAATCATTCATTAAAAAGGGAAAACTGATAATTGCATTTTTGATTTTTTAACAAACCTAAAACATATTTTATGATTTCATTAACTTTTATAATATCTATTATCTGTAATATTACAAAATTATTTAATACCAAACGATTAAACTAGTTTTGCTTATGGACAACACCAAAACTTAGTATTACCACAAATAAAGATAACCTTTTATTTTTTGGAGATTATCTAAACTAAAAATTACTATTTCAGCCAGATAGATATTTAAGAATTGTAGCGAGAGACCCATCGAAATAGTAACCACAATTTGAATCCCATCTAATTTCACGACAGAAATACGCATAATTAAAATATGGCACTGTATTTGACAAAAAATAATTATAATTTACTAAATCACCCCAACCAATCTACATGAAATGAGAAAAGTTCTCTACTTTTTTGGCTTACTATTGTTGTGTTCTAACAATCTTTTTGCCCAATCACCTTCACGAGCTACCATTAAAGGAGTTATCTGCGATACCGCAGGTATTAGTATCCCCTCTGCCATGGTGATGTTGCTAAGTACGAAAGACTCCACCCTTGTCAACTTTACTCAGGCTGACGAGAAAGGAGCATTCGAATTTAGAGGTCTCAAAAACAGTGGATACCTGCTAAAGGTATCACACATGAGTTACCTACCCTATCAGAAAAGCCTTCTTGTTGCTGCTACTGATGTAAACGATTTAGGCAGAATCAAGCTTAAACTAATATCGAAACAACTGATGGAGGTTGTTATTAAAGCAGCAAAAGCACCGCTCAAATTTAGGGGCGACACGATAGAATATGATGCTTCTTCGTTCAAGGTTCCACCCGGATCGACCGTTGAAGACCTTTTGCGAAGACTCCCCGGTTTAGATGTTGATGCAGATGGAAATATTAAAACACAGGGTAAAGATGTAAAACGCATCTATGTTGAGGGTAAATCGTTCTTTGGTGACGACCCTAAAAGCGTTACCAAAAACCTGGGTGCTGAAGCAATCTCTAAAGTTCAGGTATTTGATGAGAAGTCTGAGCAAGCAAAACTCACCGGTATTAATGATGGTGTAAAAGATAAAGCGATGAACCTTGCGTTGAAAGATGCTTATAAACAAGGTGCTTTTGGGAAACTTACTATTGCCGGTGGAGATCAGGATCGATGGGCCATGCGAGGAAATTATAATCGTTTTAATAAAACACAACAACTCTCCTTTATCGGTTATGGAAACAACATCAACCAAACCGGTGTAAACTGGGAAGACTATGGTGAGTTTAAAGGTCAGAATGCCTTCAATAACTACGATAACGGTGACTTTGGATTTGGCAGTGGTGGAGGCTTTATGACTTTCAGCATTGGAGATAACATGTTGGGAAACAATTATGATGGCCGTGGATTTACCAAGAATTATGGTGCTGGTGTAAATTATAACTACGACAAGAAGAAAACCAAATTCAGCTCAAGCTACTTCTATAATGAAACGGCACGTACCCTTGACCAGACTTCAAAGAAAGAGACTTTTCTTCAAAATAGCAGTTTTAAGAATGCGGATACAACCCATGGTAAAGATTTCAAAGGAAATCATAGCATTGCTGTTCGTTTAGAGCAGAAAGTGGATTCAAATGATCTTTTGATTGCAAAAGCGAATATCAGTTTTAGTAATTCAACAAATAACAGTTCTTTGTTATCGCAATACAGTGACATTAATGATATTCCTACCCGAAGTCTAAAAACAATAGATGACACTAAACTAGATGCATACAACATTACTAGTGCAGCGATCTTTCGTCACAAGTTTAAAAAACACAAAGGAGCCAGTTTTGCATGGAGTGGTGGTTTTAACGCCAGTAAATCTGATGGATTAGAAAAACCTGTTTCGTTGAATAGATTTTTTCAGGCAAATACATACTCAGAACAGGTACAAATGATTAATAACGACAACAACAACACGTCGACACAATTCAAATCGAGCATGTTACTTACTGAACCTTTATCGAAGAAATTCTTCTGGGAAGCCTTCTATAACTTTTCAACTACACAGAATATACAAGATAAATTATCAGAAAATGCAGCCTTACAGAATATCCGGATCGACAGTTTGTCAGCTTATTACACCAATGACGTTTTATACAATCGACTTGGAACAAATCTGAGATACTCTAATAAAGGACTCAACGCCGCTATTGGCGTAGCGAATCAGCAACTCCAACTTAAAGGAAAATATTCAATCCGCAAAGACATGCCAAATCTGCATGATCCTATTGACAAAACGTATTCAAACTTTATCCCTAACTTAAGTGTCAATTATCAAATTACGAAAACGACATTCTTAAGTACCAACTATAGTTTTGATGTACGCGAACCGACTGTTAGTCAGTTAATGCCAGCTGCAAATACCAATAATCTGGCCTACATCGTTCAGGGGAATCCTGATTTGAAACCACAGCGTAGTCATAATATTAATTTTAATGCTTTCTATTTTAATCTGGGCTCAATGACAGGTTGGAATCTTGGTGCCAATTATCAGAATTATGAAAACCAAATTGTCTATAACCAAACTATTACCATGGTTGACAAAGTAGGTATCCAAACTGTTTCAAAAGCAGGTAATGTTAATGGTGGTGAAACTTTTTCGGTTTACTCCTTTACCAATTTCCCTATCATCAAAACCAAACTCACCATGATGATTAATGGGAACATTAATTTCAGTAGCTCTCCAACCTTTATCAACGACGTTGAAAACATCACAAAGAACAAAGCTTACTCACTGGGTACTTCATTTAATTTAACCCCAACGCCCAAATTAACGCTCGGAGTCAATGGAAGAATAAACTTCAATAATATCACTTACTCTTTCAGATCCGAACAAAATCAGAAGATCAGAAACTATACAGCAAGCTCAACTGCTAAATGGCAATTCGCAACCAAGTCGTATTTTGAAACCAACTTCGATTATTCAGTTTACAAGAACCAGAGTTTCGGGTTCAACCAATATATTCCTTTGTGGAATGCATCGGTCCGTCAGATTCTGGGAAAAGCCAATAAAATAGAAATGAGATTGGCCGCATTCGACATCTTCGACCGTAACAAGAGCATTTCGCAAACAGGAGCAATGAACTACATTCTTCGTAGTCAGGCTAACACCCTGGCTCGCTATTTTATGCTCAGCGTAAGTTATAATATCAAAGGGTTCGAAACGAAAAACAAGCGCCCCGGTATGATGGTAATTATGTAATAATCTTCAATGTCTTATATCTTAAAAATATTCAAAATGCAACATAATGTTAGTAATATGATATTGAACAACTGCAAAACAATACAACGGATCAGGTTAATAAAAATCCTGATAATTATGCTATTCTTTGTCATGCCGCTGATTAGTTTTGCACAGAAGATAGAAGGGTCTGTTCGTTATCTGATGGTCCATAACTGGGCCAAGCAAATGGCTGCAGTTGACTATCTAAGCAAGCAGGCTACTGAACGACTGACTTATATGTCGGGAAACAGAGCTGAATACAAGAACTATTCGAGACTCTATCTCAACGCTACCCAGACAAAATATGAAGATTCGGAAGAGAGTGTTACCGGACAAAACGATGCCGGATACTCCTGGCTTAAAGATGAATACACTATTACCCGAAACTTCGAAAAGAATACTATCCGCGATGTCATTGATATGCTAGGGAAAACCTATATTATTGAAGATTCGCTTCGTGCTCCCAAGTGGAAGATTCTAAATGAGATGAAAGAGATTTCGGGACACATCTGTATGAATGCGTTTTGGAACGATACCCTCAAAAAACAAAAAGTCATTGGATGGTTCGCATTGGACATTCCAAATAGTGGAGGCCCGGAACGTTTTATTGGACTACCCGGATTGATTCTGGAAGTTGACATTAATAATGGCGCCTTAGTGATCACTGCCGATAAGATTGAGCAAAAAAAACTCACTACCGAACTTGATCTTCCCAGAAAGATCAAAGGAAAGAAGATCAAAGAGGCTACCTATTTTGCCATCTTAAGAAAACACTTTGAAGAAAAACGAAAGGCTGAAGAGCCACCCTTCTGGAGTATAAGATACTAGAAAGTCATAATCTTTTTAAACGAAGCCATTATTTCGACCGAAGGAGAAATCTGCTAATATGTGGATTTCTTCTATCGGTCAAAATAATGGCTTTTGTTGTTAAGCGTTCTAATGAATCCTAAAAAATTTGGTATAAATCCAATCCTGCTTATCGGTTTAGTTGTTGAGAAAAAAATATAACAATTTAAAAAAATAATTCAAAATTTATTGAGCAAAAGCACCGCTTTATTTGTTATATAAGCAAAACCTAAAAAATTAATCTTAACAAAAGGAGTTCACCATGACCGATTTAAAATCTACTTATATGGGGCTTAGCTTAAAGAACCCCATTATAGTTGGCGCTAACCCAATGGTTACGAAGCTAGATAACTTAAAGAAATTTGAAGATGCCGGTGCTGCCGCTGTGGTTTATAAGACATTATTCGAAGAACAGATTCACCTTGAAAGCATCAAGTTACAGTCTGAGCTGACCGAATATGATGAAAGAGGTGCAGAAATGGTAAATATCCATCCTCATTTAGAGCATGCAGGTCCTGCCGAACATCTTTTTAATATCACAAAGGCTAAAGAGGCTTTAGAAATTCCTCTTATTGCAAGTTTGAATTGCGTTTATCAGGAAACATGGCTTGAATATGCAGTAGAGCTAGCTAAAACAGGAGTGGATGGCCTGGAATTAAACTTCTTTGCAACCCCCAAAGACCTTCAAACGGATTCGGCTACCATAGAAGACAAGAGAGCTTCTATTCTTAAAGAGATTAAAAAAATAGTTCAAATTCCGGTTAGTGTAAAATTAAGCTCTTTTTACACAAATCCACTGAACATGGTTGGTAAACTATCTGAAGCCGGTGCTGATGCTTTTGTTTTATTTAATCGCCTTTTCGAACCCGAAATAGACATTACTACTCAATCACACGTTGCGAAATTAGAGCTGAGTGCAGAAGGTGATTATAAAATGTCATTGCGTTATATTGGAATGCTTTACGATAATATTAATGCCAGTCTTTGCGCTAACTCAGGCATCTATGAGGGTGCTGATGTAATTAAGCTATTATTAGCCGGAGCTGATACTGTTCAGGTAGTAAGCACAATCTATAAGCACAAACCTGTTCAGATTACGAAGATGCTCAACGATATTTCAAGTTGGATGGAAAAAAATAATTATGCATCTGTTAATGAATTCAGAGGCAAACTTGCACGTGTAAACACAAAAGATCCTTTTGTTTACAAACGGGCTCAATATATCGATCTTATCCTTCGTTCAGAAGATTTATTAAAAGGAACAACTGTTTAATAAGAGTGGGAAGCGTTAGCTGAAGACAAATATGCGAACTTAACTAAAAATATCTATTTATAAAAAAGGCCTCAAATATGGAGGCCTTTTTTATGTGTTCGTTTTTCATCGATGTTTCCAGAAAGGAGCTATAATCTTACCTTGCTTTTTGGCCATCCACAAAAACAGCAGACCAACTACCAACCCCAGGAGAAGTGCCTGCAATGAGTTTTCAGGACCGAAAGCACCACCTGTTAATAATTCAGGACCACTAATCTTACTGGTCACCAAACTCTTGTTTAATCCATTGCCCGAAATGATTGTACCATATATTCCGCCTTCCGAAAAGTTCCAGGCAAAATGAATAAATATAGGTAGCCATAAATTTCTTGAATAGATATAAGCAGCGCCAAGTAATACCCCCGCTTCCATAGTAATTGCAATCGCCGAAAATATAGTGCTATTTTGATTTGCAAGATGTCCAAAACCAAAGATAGATGATGAAATGATAAGGGCAAAAACAGAGCCTAGTTTCTCTTCGGTAATCCGGAAGATAATTCCCCGAAACAATACCTCCTCGAATATAGCTGATGAAATCGCCATCGCCAATGCTGGAATCAAAAAAGAGACCGGATGAAAATCAATGATGGAGTAGGCTTTGCCAAAATACATGATCAGAATAACCATCGACAAAATACCAAACCCAACAGAGAGACCCAACATAGCATTATATCCAACCCGATTAAACGAGAGCTCTCTTATCTTTCGGTTTTCATAAAATTTAAACAGATAATAATAAGAACCCAAAGCAACAGCTGATGCCAGCAAAGCAGCAATCAAGCTCTTCAATTCATTACTTAACCCAAAATGTTTAATAACGTCTTGACTAAACTTCTGAACCGTTAACATTGCAATAATGAGAACGGCCACTCCGACGATAATTTTCGTTAGTGGAAAGTTGATAAATTTTATTGTGCCCGATTTTAGCTCCATCTTATTAAGGTTTTTTTATGTTTCTTTCCACAACGTTGGTTACTTATTTATCTTCAGGTAGATAATATCCTTTACGTGATAAAAGGTGATCCAGATTAGCCACACCGTAGGCAACAATAGCGGTAACAATGGAAGCATGTTCCTGATATTCAGGAATACTCTTGTTATAGGTGTCTCTTTCAGTATGCCAAATCTCGCCATAGTTAAAATCATATCCTTTTGAGTCAACCAATCCAAAAGTCAAGGTTGGCACTCCTCTCATTGCAAAAGGACTTGCATCTGTTCCGCCCAATGATTTAGGTTTTCTGAAGGGCTCATGTTTGGTTAGTGTAAATGGAAAATCAGGATTAATACCATTCAATGGCTCACAAATCTTCTTCATATCGTCCATCATTGCTTCAGGAACACTCAGATTATTAGGCACCAACGGTCCACCATCACGATTGAACATATTTGAAATCTTATCGAGTTTCCCCTCATTTTTTTTGATCCAGCTTTGTGATCCATATAACCCGAACTCTTCACCAGCAAACAAACAGAAAAGCATGGTCCGTTTTGGTTTCCCTCCCGCTTTTATGATTAAACGAGCAGCCTCCAGCGTAGGCGAAGCTCCGGAACCATCATCAACACCGCCAGCAGCCACATCAAATGCATCCAGGTGTCCACTAACAATTACATATTCATCCGGAAATTCAGTACCGGGAATAATACCAATTACATTATGATACTTCACCGGACCCATCTTGAAATAGTTACGAATATCAAATTCCAACTCAAAACGTTGACGCTCTTTGGCCATCTGTTCAATAATCTTATACTGATGCTCATCGAGCTTTATATCAGGTGTAGTTGGAAGTGTTTCAAATGTAAGACTATCTATATTTTTACGATCGTATAAAACCCTGATTGGATTAGCTGCCGACTGGATCGTTCCTAATATACCCGCTTCTTTCATCTGTTTATAAAACAATGCAGGTTCGTCTTTTAGCGGAAGTAATTTTATCGGTTCAACTTTATCTCCATTCTTGAAATTGAGCACTCTGATAGAATCATTTTGCTTTTCGATGATCAGATTTTCAGCAATCATTGATGCTCGTCTTTTATCAGCAGCTTTCGAAAGGTCAACAGGCCATCCTGTATTTTCTCCGGTAATCAATACCCAGGCTCCTTTAAGTTTTCCCTTCATTCGATCAAACTGAGCTTGCGTTTTTGGTTCAAGTACCACATGGCCTTTTTGGATGCCTTTTGTCCCTGAAGTATAAGATGGCGTTGCAAAATGCAGAATCATTCCATTATCGCTTAACATACGACCAAACCAGGCACCCCGATTAAAACCAACCGGTAATGTACCCGATTCTTCCATTTCAACCTTCATACCCCACTTCTTAAACTGGTAAGCACACCATTCTGCTGCATTTGCATAGGCATCAGAACCGATCAAACGACCACCAAACCGATTACACAACACATCCAGATGGTTCATGGTTTGATTATCAGTTTTCCCAATTTCAATAATATTCTTTACGACCTTATTGTTTTGTGAAAATCCTGTAAACGAAAGCAATACAAGACTAAAAAGAACTGTAGTTAAAAAAAACTGTTTCATAATAATGAGGGTTGCCAGGGCAAAGACTGAGGTTTTGTTAAATGGTGAATTTATACGACGAAAGGTATGAATATTTATTAAATGATTAGCATATATATACATATAAACTTTTCAAAAAAATTTACTACACAATCCAGCTGCAAAACTACCCACTAAGAGGATCTTGGAAGCACGAAAACGCTACAAATTATTTATCCTGAATCAAAGAAAATGAGAAATAGATGAGAAGCAGACGATGTAAAATATCCTAATTGACAATTTTCAGGTAATTTTCTTAGGGTTTACTTGTGGTTTGTTTACGGTATTATACCGCAAATAAACCCCAGTTAAACCCTAAGAAAACCGTGAGAAAATCGTAAGATCCCTTTTAATATCTTATCATTTTATCATCTCATTATCATTATTTTATCATAAAGGCAGATTTGATAAACCCCTCGATTCAATTTTAAATTGAATTTTATAACATTTAGTCTTAATTTTACTACAGAAATAAGCAAGGAAAGCATTTTTAAATTCGTTAGCAACAACCCTATTTATCATATTATGGAATACAACCCTTCACAGAATCGATACGAGCAAATGGTTTATAAACGTTGCGGAAACAGTGGGATCAAGTTGCCTATTATTTCGCTCGGCTTATGGCACAACTTTGGTGATGTTGATGTCTTTGAGAACTTTCGCAAGATCATCTGGAGCGCCTTTGATGCCGGAATTACCCATTTCGATCTGGCAAATAACTATGGTCCTCCTTATGGTTCAGCAGAGAAGAACTTCGGACAAATACTCAAAAAGGACTTTAAAGGTTATCGCGACGAGTTACTGATTTCAACAAAAGCGGGATGGGATATGTGGCCCGGGCCTTATGGCGAATTCGGTTCCAGAAAATATCTGTTGGCTAGTCTCGATCAAAGTCTGAAACGAATGCAGTTAGATTATGTGGACATCTTCTATTCGCATCGGCCTGATTTTGAAACGCCTCTCGAAGAAACGATGGGTGCTTTGGCAACAGCCGTGCAGCAAGGAAAGGCGCTGTATGTCGGCATATCAAGTTACCCGGCAGAGATGTCGGATAGAGCCGTCAAAATATTAAAGCAGATGGGGGTTCCCTGCTTAATTCATCAACCCAACTACTCTTTGCTCGACCGTTGGATTGAAAACGGACTGCTTGATGTATTGGATGATAATGGTGTGGGCTGCATTGTGTTCTCTCCTTTAGCACAAGGACTTTTAACGAACCGATACCTCAACGGCATTCCGGAAGATTCAAGGGCACATAAGTCACATGGATTTCTTAAGGAGAGCGCGATTACTGAAGCCTTGGTAGAAAAGTTAAAAAAACTCAATGAGATTGCCCAAGGTAGAAACCAATCGCTGGCTCAGATGTCGTTGGCCTGGCTATTGAAAGATCCGCGTATTACCTCGGTACTCGTTGGAGCCAGTCGTGTTGAACAGCTTAACGATAATCTACAAATATTAAATAACCTGAGCTTTTCAAACGACGAGCTTGAGGCCATTGAAAAGATTTTAGCATAATCTATAACTGTATATATATTAACCCGGAAAGAGATTGCGGTTTCGTTCCGGGTTTAATTTAACGCTACAACCATTATGACCTCCTATCTGAATTCAAACTTTGATCTGAATGCTACCGAATTAGTTGATGTCTTTGATGAATTGCCTTTTTGGGCAGCCCCTTTTGGTATAAAGCTGCTCGACCGCGTCAACTACCACAAAAAGATAACGGCACTGGATATCGGATTTGGAGCAGGGTTTCCATTGACCGAACTAGCCATGCGAATGGGATCGTCAAGCAAGGTGTATGGAATTGACCCATGGAAAAGCGCATCAGACAGAACACGTAAAAAGCTAGCCTTATATGGCATTCAAAATGTAGAACTTATTGATGGTGTGGCTGAAAGTATTCCGCTGGAAGATAAATCAGTTGATCTGATTATCAGCAATAACGGATTAAATAATGTAAGTGATTTAGACAAGGTATTGACTGAATGTGCAAGGATTTCGAAACCTGAAGCCCAATTGGTATTTACATTTAACGCCAATACCACTTTTCACGAATTCTATGATTTGCTGGCCGAAACACTGAAAGAAGAGCAACTAACCGACGCCTTAGATAAAATGAATGAGCAGATCTACACGAAGAGAAAACCGCTGAGTGAGTTCAAAGAAGAGCTTATCAATCATGGTTTCAGCATAGCGTCTGTCGACGAAGAATATTTCGAGTACAAATTTGCCGACGGAACCAGTATGTTGAACCACTATTTTATCAGATTAGCTTTTATCGGAGGGTGGAAAAACATTATTCCGACTGATAAACAAAGCACTATCTTTAAGATTGTTGAGGAGAAAATGAACCAACAATCATCAAAGGATGGCTTCTTCAGAATGAGTGTTCCCTTTTATGTGATAAGTGGTAAGTATCATTAAAATTTCAACATGACAATTGACAATAAAATCATCAGCAATCTATTCGAGTTTTTCACTTTTATCGGACAGCAGACTCAAAAATTAGTTGAGGCCGAAGGTTATAATGCCATAAATCTATTTGGTTCTGATTGGCCAAACAGAATATATCATCTGGATAAAAGGGAAATCAATCTGCCGGTAATTCTTGAACTATTGCAGAAAATAGAACGCAATGAATTACCCAATTTATTAACTATTCCTGAAAACAGTGAACTCCAGAAATGTCTTGAAGATGTTGGATTGTTTCAATCATTAACACAAAGAGGAATGACAATCACCCTGAACGATCCATTACCCGAACCCAACAATAACCTGCAACAAATAAAGCGGGTCGAGTCAAAAGAGGAGGCAATTGTATATGCAGAGATTGCCTCAAAGGGTTTTCAATACAACGTTGATCCGGATATCATCGAGGTCTTGCGAAAAAATCCATCCAGGGTAAAACAATTTATCGGAAAATACGACAATACCTATGCCTGTTGTGGAATGTCGTTTTATGATAGCATAGGGAATGCAGGACTGTATATGATTGCAACATTGCCGCAATACAGAGGCCTCGGATTAGGCCGAAACATAACAATAAGGCTCTTAAACGAATGTTTAAAAGAAGATATACACTTCTGCTCACTTCAGGCATCTCCGGCCGGAGAACCTGTCTATACAAAACTTGGTTTCAGACCTTATAAAAACATCTACACTTACAAAATGAATGGCGAAAATGTTCGTTATAAATAAACGTTATTTTCACTTAAACTTGCCTTAAAGGAATTGAGATGATGACAAAAGAACAGGAGACAAAGCAATTAACAATTATTCCGGGAGTTGGAAAATCTATTGCAAACGATCTATGGGATATTGGGATACGAAAAGTTGACGACCTGATAGGGAAAGATCCTGAACAACTTTTTATGCTCTCTAACCAAAAAGTTGGTGTCGTTCAGGATCGTTGTCTTCTATATGTGTTTCGATGTGCCGTTTATTTTGCCGAAACAAAAGAGGACCAACGCGATACAGAACGATTGAAATGGTGGAATTGGAAGGACACGAAACTTAAATGATAAGAAGCTATATGGAAAGGCCACACCCTTTATGGGCATGGCCTTTTTATCACGTTAGAAAAACGTTATTTTAGATTGAGAGTTTTCTTAATAAAAGCGGTAAGCTTATCGGCCATCATTTTATGTTCGCTGACAGTGGGATGACCCGGCGTATTCTTGTATGGAAAAATAAGGGAATATATATTATGATCATTTTTTTCAACATTTAGCTTCTTTACGGCCTTTTGAATATATCCGGGCCAAGGAGAGCCTTCCTGAGTAGCATCCATATTTCCTAACACACAAAAGATAGCAGCTTTTGGATATTTCGCTCTGATCAGATTAACAAAATCAACATACCGGTTAACAATCTCTTCTGGTCCCGGAACAGGTGAAAGCTTCTTTATCAACCAACAATCGTTTTGACCCAGATTAATAACAACAATATCGGGTACCCATTTTGAGAAATCCCATGTACTCTTTGGATCCCATGGATCCAGTCGATTATACATTTCAGGCATGATGGTTGGGAACCAACTGATGATGAAACCGATACCACTTTTCGAAGTGCAGTGATAATCTGCATTCAGGTTACGGGCAGTAACTGCACCATAGGCATTATAATTATCCCAGGTAGAAAAGTCACCGTTGTTGTTTCTGCTTTCATCCAAAATACCGTGTCCCGAGGTAATAGAGTTTCCATATATCTCAAACTTTAACTTAGGAGCCGGAGCAGGTAAACTAACAGAAGCTCCCTGATCAAGAGCAAGTCCCTTAAATTGATTAAATGAACTGGAAGGATCAGTCCTGCGAATGACCTCCAATGTATGGATTCCTTTTTTAAGATGAGTGGCTACCGTATACAATGAATCGCCTTTTCCACATTTTAGTACATAATGTTTTCCGTCAATCAGAATATTGTAATAATTATCACCTCTGTCATCATATAAACTAACGCCTAAGAAAGTTCCTGAGAATTTAGTACGAACAGCCGTTCCTGCCCAATAGAATATAGGAGCCTTAGGATTTGAGAAATTTATCCGTCCGGAATACTGAAGTAATGAATTATCGGGAGATACATTTACTCCATGGATTACAACCTGTTTATTCGTATTAGTCTGACAACTTACAGTGGAACTAAAAAGAACCAAGAAGCCAAGCAAGGAAAAAGTGTAACCGATAGTTTTTCTAATGAACATTATGTTTTATTTTTAAATGATGGTGCAAAGCTATTCTTTTCTTAGAAAAAGGTTTGTCAATTCGTCGAAAAAATTAAAAAAACCGAAAGAAAAAAAGTGAAGGTATCAGATTTATGGCAGTTCACTAAAAAAAGATAAAACTGTACCTGAAAATATTCATTCAGTTTTTAAACTGGCTAATTTTAATAAGTTAAGTTTTGTTAACGGATCATTTTTATCATTGCTTTTGCGCATTGATAATTGTATATTTGAGATGAGAAAGGGGGATTAAGTAACTAAAAAGAAAAAAAATTCATATCTTTAAATAAATGTGATTTATCCACTATTAATACCTTATCCCATGTTCACGAATGTTTTATTTCAGAGAGAGACAAATGCCGAAAACTTTAAGGCATATGTAGAGAAGGAGGAGTTAAAATTCAACACGCAGGGAATTGCAAAAATTATGTTGTTGGAAGGACAAAAATATAAACTTTACTGTTTTATGTCTGGAAAGTCCGGATCACAATATGAACTATCTATTATTGAGCCCAAAACTGTCCCTTTTCATATTATTAAAACGCTGGAGACAAATAACGAAGGACAAGATATCTATCCTATTGAGATTTCTTAAAATCCGGGCTTATGAGGCCCACACTCAATATAAATTTCTCCATGGAATTCACCTAAATATGTGGCTTTCTTTAGGCAGCTTTAGATGAATTCCATTTTTTATGCCGTTTACTTCCTCTCTATTCGTTACTTCATTTTTATACAGATTTTAATACAGATAAGTAAACAATACGTTATATTTGATGATTATTTTAATAATTAAATAAAGAATCGCGTTCAACTGTGTTAAAGTGATTGATATTAAAAACATCATATTTTTTATTATTCTCATAATCAGCACAATGCACATTTCATATCTATAAAAACAGGTTCGCTTCCGGGAAAGAACAAAATAATAAGAAAGAATTACAAAATAATATGTCGCATACGACCTCTTTATTACAAATTATTGACGGATGAAAAATAGAATCTTTTATTGTTTTACTGCACTGACACTAGTGATTAGCTCCGTTAATGGGCAGAAGGCTTATAATGATTATGCTCCGGCAAACAAGCAAGCACTATTTACTGAAACATTTTCAGATGGTAAAGCCGCTAAATGGGATGCGTTTGACAAAGGAGATGGCAAGATTGTTAATGGCATTTATCGTATCCAACGAGAGGGTAATGAGCCTTCAGTATCATGGATAACGGCTTCAACATTTGATGTTAAACGCGACTTTGAAATAGAAGCATCCATTTGTTTAGAAAAAGGAGAGCCCAAGGGTTACTTCAATGGGATAATTTGGGGAAAGCAAGCCGATGCATGGAACTATTTCTTATATGGCCTAAACGAAAATGATAAATATGTCGTTGCACAAACCAACCCTAATTGGGTAGCCGCAAAAGAATGGACTCCGTCAACATTGATCAAACACAAACAATATAACAAACTTACCATACGCAAAGTAGCGAATACACTTTATTACTTTATAAATGAATCATTGGTTTTTTCAGGGCCTTTTGAAACATTATTTGGGAATCAATTTGGTATTCAGTCGGCTCCAGGCGCTATCCTGATGGTAAAAGAATTCAAGATTAGCTACCTTCAGTTGGTCAATAAGGCCGTCGATAAAGTAAAGCCATCACCTGTTTCGACTGGTGCATCAGAAGTAGCAGCTTCTGCCACCAAACCCGAAACAGTACAAGATAACAAATCAACTGCTGATCAGTCGGCCATTAAGGGGCAAAATTACTTTGACATCCCTGTTTTGAGCAAACAAGATATTGCGTATGATGAGTTTAATACGGTCGATGCTGACAGATGGTATATCGGACAAGGAGAAACGAATTGCAACATAAAAGATGGTGAGTATATTATTGAACAAACAACAAATCAACCTACTATACTTTATGCGAATACTGACGCTATTGATCAACAACGCGATTTTGAAATTGAGGCGATGATCAAGTTAGAAAAGGGCGACCCTAATGAAGCAGGAAGTGGTCTTATCTGGGGAAAAGAGGCTTCCAGATTTTACTTCTTTGGGTTCAACCAAAGTGGTTTTTTAGTAGTCGCTAAAAACAATCCCACCTGGACAATACTTCAGGACTGGGAGAAGCACTTTATGTTGAATAAGAAGGAATATAACTTACTAACTGTACGAAAAGTAGCTGGCACAATGTTTTGTTTTATCAACATGAAACTCTTCTACACCGGTCCTTATCAACCATTCTTCGGAACAAAACTTGGATTCTACGTAGCTCCACAAAGTACTTTAAAAATTAAGGAATTTAGGACCTCATACTTAAAGTAATTTCATCCATTAATTCCAGTACCTCATCTGAAGATACGATATGATTGAACCAGTATCCAGACAATACTGAGCCGGTTCTAATAAATCTTTGGGATCAATAGAGAGGTACCTTCCAGGAGTTTTTAATAGCTTGCACCATGTTTCATTTAAAGTAAGGCCAGGCAACTGTGGAAAAGCAGGATTAGATCGTAATAACTCCGTATTTAAAGAAGGAATAACATGAATATGCAAATAATCAGTAGCTCCATATTCATTTGCTTTCACCATCTGATCCATTAATAAGGTATGACGCATTAAATGATAAAAGGGATCTGTAAATATCCCTGCCAGATTACAAGGCTTCAAAGGTGATGAAGGATCGTCCAAAAAAGGCTTGTAAGTATCTAATCGCAATCCACCTCTCTCATCATTTACTTTCGAAGAGCCATTAAAATATTCAGCATATTTCCATTCAAGTACAAATAGCTTGAGAGAACTATCCTTTAATTCGCCCAACATAACTGCATTAAGTGATGTGGCATGACCACCTCTGATTCTACTGCGTTCATTTAGATAATTTGCGCTACCATTCTCTTCAAAAACCACAAAACCTGCTTCATTTTCATTTTTAGTAACCCGAATGGCCCGAACAACATTTGTATCCAAATTCTGTAAAACAACAGTAGCTATATCTTCTCGCTGACGAATAAAGAAAAGATGGTTTAAACAGGCAATCTGTGATGACAATAGGTTTCCGGATGGCTTATTAACGCTATCCCAAAAAGCAATTGAGTTTTGAGTAAAATAATCTATTACATCTTCTCGGATACCTGACCAAATATTTAATATCTGATCTATTAAAACATATTCATGTGGGGCATTATCATAAATTCCGCCTCCCGGATCCTTAAAATAATTATCTCTGAGGGCAATTGCCCTTCGCTTCTGATCTTCCAGATAACTCATCATATAGTAGTAATTCTATTAAAAAAACTTAACCTCAACTAAAATAAATTCCTTTAGTATTCTGAAATTCTAATAATCCTAGGGCTTTTGTTTACACAATAATACAACTGAAAAATACTAAAATCAAGCAAAATCATACTTATTGTATGAACCCCCCTCTTTTCAGGACGAATCCCCCCCTTTTTCAGGATGAACTGATAATTCAGTATTTGTAAAAAGCCTCTACTGTTACGAAATTCTACTTTAATTGACTCTATTTTAGAAAAGAAAAATTCATTTTCTGAGATATACTTTCAGCAAATAAATTATAATCATGTTTAAAAATAGTGCAGATAATAAACGAGAGCTTCTTAATTGCAACAGCTTGTGCAGATTTGTATCTGGTGCATTTTATATGAGATTCGCAATCTAAGCAGAATACTGAAAATGAAGATTCAAAAAATTTAATATAGGGTAATAAAACTTTCGAAGTAAAATGCCGTTATCTTTATATTAATCACAACTTAAAAACATTTTTGAACTATGGCTGATGACAAAAAAGAAAAATGGACAAATTACCTTGCCATCACAACGGTATTAATTGCAGTATGTGCAACTTTATCAACATTTAAGGGTGGAGGGTATAGCACAAAATCATTGATGAATCAATCGCTGGCATCCGATCAATGGGCCTACTACCAATCAAAAGGAATCAAGAGCTATGTTTTTGAAGCACAGCTAGATAATATAACCTTTCAAAAAAGCATCTTAGACCAATCCGGAAAAGGAAAAATAGTTCAGAACCAGTATCAAGGCCAAATTGATTTACTCAATAAAAAGATTACCAAATATAACGACGAGAAAAAGGAGATTAAAAAGAAGGCAGAAAACTTTGAAAAAGTGAGAGATGATTGCAAAGTGCATTCCAGTGCCTTTGGGATTGCTGTTATCTTTCTTCAGGTCTCTATTCTGCTTTCATCTATCTCTGCCTTAACGAAACGCAAATACATTTGGATAATTAGTCTCTTTGTTGGAGCAGCAGGTATTGTTTACTTCTTTGATGGCTTCTTTCTGTTTTTTTAAAAGAGCTTTTATTCACTACAATCATTAGTCGTTCTGACATATTTTATTGGGATGTTGCTGTTATTCATTAGCATCATCCCAAATAACCTGTTTGTATTTATTATACAGAAATGAAATGACTAACAAAAGAATGCCGAGGGTAACAAAGACAATCGTCCTGGCAATAGTCCCCATATCCCGTAAATCGTAAAAGAATAGTTTTAATAACGTGGCACTAAATAAAATGATAGCACCAATTCTAAGTTGCTGCTGTTTCTTCCAGATGCCTAGTATAATAAGCATGAGTGCATAACCGCCCCAAAGCAAACTCAGCCCCAGTTTATACGATTGATCACCCTTAGCGAAGTCGATCCATGTGATCAATTCACTACTCAAAATCCATAGCGCAACAGTGTGCATAATAAGACTATAGGCTTTATCTAGTTTGATATCAATAAAATCCTGGCGAACATACTGATGACTGAAGATCAACATGGGCAAAACAAATAGATAAGAGACGTACCTAAAGTTAAAATTAAAGGCACCTGGATGATAAATATCTGTTGCTAGCTGATTTAAAAAACTATCCCGGAGTTCACTCAAAGAAAAAAGTCCTTGCGTTAAAAACAATACCAACACTATTAGATTAGCTTCCAAATTTACATATCCCAATAACCTGTTCTTCAAAAATTTAATATTCACCATTGATAACACAACAAAGAAAAAGAGACTGTAATTAATAAGCCAAACGATTTTAAATTGTGTCAAGTCAAGGTAATGCTTCAAATTTAATTCATTTTCTACAGTTCCTCTATATACACCACCTATCTCTGCGATTAACTGATTACAATAGGCTTTGATTTCGAACCAAAACATAAAGTAAAGCACTATCAACAAAAATCCCGGAATCAACAGCTGTAACGTTTTATAAAGCAATCCCTTTGTTTTTATTGTTGAGGGACAACCTGCTTTTCGATTCACAAGATTAATAAAGGCAAATACCATAACAAAAAGGAGAGATGTTATGAAATAGATATTTGCAATTGGAGTAATATACAGATGCATCTTAAGGATATGAATATCAGAATACCCTTTATCCCAAACCCCCAAAATACTGAACATTGCCAACACCATCAGACCCAGACTAAGTTGCTCATAAATAGATATTTGCTTTATTTGTCCAATCCAGAAAAGTATACCAGCTTCACCTACCCAGAGTAGTGTAATCCAGCTACCACTCAATTGAACAGGAACAGCTATGGTGAAAAAAGTGACTGCCAATGCTGAAATAAAATAAAACAGATGCCACTCGGCAAGTTTCATCTTATAAATTAACCCACAAACTAATGTGTGAATCAGAGCCGTAACCACTGTAAATAGCCCAAGATACTGTTCACCCTGTGGATGCTGATTCAATAATGCATAACCTATTCCATAAAACATGAAAGAATTCGCCATTATGAGCAATATATCCCACAGGATGAACTTTTCTTTTCGTATCAGATTATACGATAAATAGGTGACGTAAAAAATAAGATAGAAGACAGTCAAAAACAAAAAGGCCTGATAAAAATGGTCGAGATCCTTATACGATGTTGCATACCATGCTAAATAAATGATCCAAGATAAAACAAACGAGAAGTAATAAATGGGTTTCCAATACTTCTTAAAAGCCAGTACCATTATGCCCAGATTGATAATAGACATATACGAAAACAATATCACGATTCTTCCGGATCCATCACTCAATAAAAACGGCACCCCGTAAGCCCCTACCATACCTATATGAGCTATTACTTGCCGATCGTATTTTATGGCAGCATAAACAGTAAAAACAGTTATCAGAACCATTAGGGTGAAAGCTACATACTGCGGCATTAGCGCATAAAAACTGTAGGCTGCATAAGTAATAAAATAGAATATCGCCATTGCCCCGCTCATCAATACAGCACTGAAGTTCTGATACTCCTTTGTCAACCTGATAGCGAAGCCAAGTAAAACAAAGCCTACCAGATAACTTAATAAAATACGAGTTAACGGACTGATTAATTGATGGTCTATCGCATATTTAGCACCAATGGCAACACCAATAATTGTAATGAGTATCCCAATCTTATTGATAAGGTTCTCACCAATGAACTTCTCTATTTCAGATGATCGATGTGCTTTTTCTTTATTCAATGCAGCATAATAAGCTTGTTGCTTTTCAGAAAAAGATAGATAGGCAGGATCAGGTTTAATGCTTTTATTGTCTGGGGTATTAACCTGATGCATTTTAGGGGTTACCGGAAGAGATTCTTCAACCAGGGGCTCTGCTTTTTCAACAGTAACAGCTTCATATACCTGCGTAAGTTCCTTAACCGGTATAGATACTAACTGTTTAATATTCTCTATCTCTACACGTAGTTCAGATGTCTCCTGCTCAATAATAGTTTGCTTTTCAAGAAGCATATTTAACTTCTTCAGCATCTCATTTTCAGTGATCTGATTCTCGCTCATAGCTAAATGATTTTAAATAAGCAACTGATATCGACAGGTATTCTCTTTCACCAAATATAATATATATTTCAGTTTGGTTAACCTGAAAGAAAAGATTCAATTACAAGCCCCAACACATTTATCACTACCCGATTTATCCATTTGAATCGTGCTATGTTCTATACCAAACCGATCGTGTAATCCATTGATTACCTGATTTAATAATTCATCACCTGCAGAATCAGCTACAACGAGATGAGCAGTAAGGGCTACCTCTGTCGTACTAAGCCCCCACACATGCAAGTCGTGAATAGATTCTACACCCGGTTGTCCTAACAGGAAAGCATGTACCTTATCAAGTGATATTTGTTTAGGAACACCATCAAGGGCTAGGTTTACAGCTTCTATCAGCAAATTAAAAGAGCTATAGCTAATAACAATCACAATCAGAATACTTGCCACAGAATCCACCCAATAGTAGTTGGTATAAAGTATAATAATACCAGCTAAAACAACTCCTGCCGAAACTAAAGCATCGGCCACAAAATGAAGGAAGGTGCTCTTAATATTAATGTCGTGCCCCTTATCTTTCACAAATAACCAGGCAGTAAATCCGTTAATAAGAATTCCAATAGTAGCAACAATAATTACGTTACTGCTATAAATGTTAACCGATGCTTTCACCCTGTTGATAGCCTCCCAAGCAATTAATACAGCAGCCAACAAGATAATCAACGTATTAAAGAGTGCGATCAAAATGGTCGACCGCTTTAGTCCATATGTGAATTTGTAGGTTGGCTTCTTCTTAGCCAAATAAATAGCTATCCAAGAAAATATCAGGGCGATTACATCACCAAAATTATGTCCTGCATCAGCAAGAAGCGCTAATGAATTAGACAAATAGCCATAAATAACCTCTGTAATAATAAAACCAATATTAATAATAATACCAATCTTAAAGGCTCTGCCAAGATCATTTTCGTGATGATGATCATGATGATGGTGGTGGTGATGGTGATGATTCATTCTTTTAAAAGTTGAAGTTAAAAAGAGACCAATCATAGTAACAGATTAGTCTCTTTCGTGTTTTATTTCATCCGTAATTAATTTTCAGATTAAGGCATGATGAAACTCGCACATTAAAATTGTATCAATATTTGAGTTTGCAAAACATGCTCGTTTCATTATGTGAATGATCAAAAAAGAAGTGTGATATAAAAACCAAAGGTCGTAATTATATCAATCTACTAACAACTCATATCGCCTGCATTTTTCTTGCCGGTTAAAATAGTATAAGCTCCTTTTATAACCACTTTGCTTTTTGTCTTATCAAAATTAACAGGCAGAACAACTTCAGAATATCCATTGTCAGTTACACCACGTTTTACCTGAAGCATCTTGTATTCAGTAACCTTCTTGCCTTTTTCTGTCTTAACCCGATCATAAATAAAGATATAGTCTTTCCCATCATATTGAACAATAGCTTCCGAAGGTAAGGCCGTGACCATATTATCTGATGTCTCGACATTGGCAGTGACGTAGATTCCTGGAATCAATCGGGTAGATGGATTACTAATATGACCATATACTTTTACCGTTTTATCAGTATTAAGGATTTTTCCTACCTGATATATTTTAGCCATGTATTGATCTTTTCCTTCATCAGACAATCCAAACCGCAACTGTTGCCCAATAGATATTTCATGAATATCTTTCTCAAAAACAGTCAGTTCAACCGTCAGATGTGAGGTATTCATAATTTCAAAAAGTACATCGGTTGGGGATACATACTTCCCAATATTTATATTTACCTGTTTGACATAACCATCAATAGGCGAGAAAATCGGAATGGCACGTAGAATCTTATTCTCTGAGATGCTCTTCGGATCAATTCCAATGATAGCTAATTTCTGTGTCAATGCACTTACTTTAGTCTTCAACTGTTTATACTCCGAAGTAATCTGTTGAAAATTTTTCACCGACGAAATCTTCTCTTTATTTAGATCTTTCTGTCGATTATAATCAGCCTCAATATATTCAAGTTGACTACGACTTTCAAGAAAACTCTGCTGTAACTCAATAAATTCAGGATTTTCAATCATTGCCAGTACCTGATTTTTCTTCACAGCACTTCCCTGCAGCAGACTGGTACTTTTGATAAACCCACCTAACGGAGCACTAATCGTCGCAATATTCTGGGGTGGTGTAGAGATCATCCCGTTAATTTTGATCAGGTTGCTAAGTGTACGCATCTCTACACTGCCCATCACTATTCCAGCCATTTTGGCCTGATCGGCAGTAAGTTCAGCAACATCATTGGCAAGTACCTCTTTCTCCTCCTTTGCCGTTTCACTGTCAGTTCGGTTACCGCACGAACTCAATATAAAAGAACATACCAGCATGCTTCCAAAAAGCAGTATTGCCAATTTCAATCTTAAGTAACGGGCTAAAAAATAGAGGGATGATACAAAATGCTGTCCCAAGCCTGAAAGTATTTTATTAGATGATGAATAGTTTCGGTTCATGATTTCTTTGATATTAATTGTTTTTTCCAAGGATGGTTTCGATGGCAATAATTGACTGATTATAATGATGCAACACTTCCAGATAATTTGCTTTAATCTGGATAGCTCTATTCAGACTCTGGATATAATCGCTGTAATCTAACGCTCCTGATTTATAACTAGCAGTGGCTTGATTGATAATAAGCAAAGCCTGTGGATTGGCAGACTGCTCATAATAATTCAAACTACTTTCATCTTTCAGATATTCACCCTTAGCTCGCTCCAACTGATTGATCAACTCCTGCCTGGTAGCAGCTGCGTCAGTTTGTGTCTTCAGCTTATTGAGACCAGCAGCTTTAATCCGCGCAGCCTGTGGACCAAACCAAACAGGAATGGCAATACCGGCCTGAATCCCTGTAAATCGATCACTAGCCGTATAAGTTCTAGCGATCCCGTTTTCATTCTGTTCACCTTTTATCGACTGATTAAAATAACCAATTTTTATATCCGGCATCAACTTCGATTTCTCCAACTTGGTTTCTATAGCAGCTACCTCCACTTTTTGCTGTTCTAATGCCAGTGACGGATTATTTAACAAAGCTGTTTGGATGGATATTGTATGATTAACAGTATTTTTTCTAGTTGCCTCGAACCATGCCTTATCATTATTGACACCGTAGAAAGCAGCGTTCTTAAGTCGATAATCAATATCCAACTGACTAAAACGGATACGTATTAATACGGTATCTGCAATTACAATAGGCTGTGTACTATTCAAGATATGTTGAAGCACGATTGTGGTTGTCTCAATATCCGCAAGATTCTGTCTGACAGCATTTCTTATCTCATCACGTTGAGATTCAGCTGTAATCTTCTCAAGTAGATTAGTCTCACCCGCAGCTTCTCTTTTAGTAGCAGCAGAAGTAAAAGCAGTGAGAATACTATCCTGATAACAAAGCAACCGATGTCGTGAATGCAAATAAACAAGCTGATTATAAGTCATCTTCACAGCATTAATAACTTCATTCTTTGTAACAGCCAAGCCCAATTCACTGGTTTTGATAGCAGCTTGAGCTAGTTTTGATTGATTTGCATAGACAGTTGGAAATGAAAATGATTGAGAAATCGAAATATTATTATCCTTCTGAGAAGAGTTTAGTTGACCGAATTCAAAGTCAACAGCAGTTTTTTCGATATTCCATGCGGCATGCTTCAATACACGTTGTATTTCAACCTGGTAAGCAGCCGATTTAATCAAATTGCTGCTATCATTTACTTGCTGTATGGCTTGCTGTAAAGTAAGTATGCGCGGATGATCACTAGACCCATTGAATCGTTGTTGTGCCAAAGCATCTTCACTGAACAGGCCTCCAATTAACCCAACCAACAATACAATCGATAAGATGGGAGGGACTAGACCTCCTTTTCTTTGTTCTGATTGACTTTCTGAAGGAAGAACAGAATTATCATCCGATTCTTCTTCATCTCTTCTTCTTGAAAAGAGAATGTACAGAACAGGAAGCACAACCAATGTTAGCAGTGTTGAAGTGAGGAGACCGCCTATTACAACTGTTGCCAAAGGCTTCTGTACTTCAGCACCTGCAGAACTTGAAAGCGCCATCGGAAGGAAACCCAACGATGCAACAGCAGCCGTAATTATAACCGGACGAAGTCGCGTGTGCAACCCTTTTCGGACCCTTTCCTCGGGGTCTTTTATCTTTTCTTCCTTCTCTAGTCGGTTAAATTCTGCAATGAGCACAATACCATTTAACACTGCTACTCCAAAGAGAGCAATAAAACCAACACCTGCAGAAATACTAAAATGCATACCCCGTATCCATAGTGCAAACACCCCTCCAACAGCTGCCAATGGCACAGCAGAATAGATCAATAGTGACTGTCGAACTGAATGAAAGGTAAAAAATAACAGCACAAAGATGAGCAACAGTGCAACCGGTACTGCCACAGCCAAACGTTCCTTTGCTGCTACCAGATTTTCGAACTGCCCTCCATAAGTTATATAATAGCCCGCAGGTAGTTTAAGTGACTTCTCAATCTTTTTTTGCACCTCATCTACAACCGACTGTACATCCCGTCCACGAACATTAAATCCAATAGTGATGCGGCGTTTGGTATCTTCACGCGATATCTGAGCAGGTCCCTCTTTAATCTCAATAGATGCCAACTGATCCAAACTAATCTGACCACCCGAAGGTAATGGGATAAAGATATTCTTTACATTATCAAGGTTCTTTCGAAACTCATCCTCCAGTCGTACAACCAGATCAAAACGCTTCTCTTCTTCAAAGATCACCCCTGCTGTAGTACCTGCAAATGCTGTTCGAAGTACCCGATTGATCTCTGAGATATTTAAGCCGTATTGTGCAATCCGATCGCGATTGTAAGTTATCTGAATCTGTGGCAAACCTGTAACCTTTTCTACATTGATATCTTCAATGCCTTTAATTTGCTTAATCACCTTCTCCACCTTATCTGCATTCGAAGCCAACAGCTCCAGATTGTCACCAAAAATCTTAACGGCAACATCTTGTTTAGAACCTGTCATCAGCTCATTAAAACGCATCTGTATCGGTTGTTGAAATTCAAATTTAACACCAGCGAGCACAGAGAGCTTCTCTTCCATTTTCACCATCATCTCTTCGCGTGTCTTTGCAGAGGTCCATTCACTTTTAGGTTTCATGGTGATGATATAGTCACCAGTTTCCATGGGGGTTGGATCAGTAGGAATCTCTCCGGCACCAATTTTACAGATAACCTGCTTCACCTCCGGGAAGTTATCAACCAATATTTTATTGGCTTTCTCAACCGTTTCAATGGTATTGGATAGCGAGCTTCCCTGCAGCGTTATGATTCCGGCAGCCAGATCACCTTCTTCCAGATCAGGAATGAATTCGCCGCCTAATCTCATAAATACTAATACTGAAGATATTAATAACAATATAGAAAGCCCAACGATCAATCCTTTCCTTCGTAAAGAGAAGTCAAGAATTGGATGAAAGCCTCGTTGTATCCTTGTCATGATGCGATCTGAGAAGGTAACCTTGTGGGCAGTGCTCTTGCTGAGAAACAGCGACGAGGCCACTGGCACCCAGGTAAGTGAAAGTATGATAGCCCCGAGAATTGCGAAACTTACCACCTCTGCCATAGGCCTGAACATCTTTCCTTCAATACCTACCAATGATAAAATAGGTAGATAAACAATTAAAATAATGATCTGCCCAAAAGTAGCCGATCCCATCATTCGTCGGGCAGAGCTGAACACCTCACCATCCATCTGTTGGGCAGTAAGTCGCTTAACACCTGCATGGTGGGTTTTACTCATCGTTATTCGATGGACCACACTCTCTACAATAATCACAGCTCCATCTACAATCAGTCCGAAGTCGATAGCACCGAGACTCATCAGATTTCCAGAAACGCCGAAAAGGTTCATCAATGAGAGGGCGAAAAGCATAGAGAGCGGAATAACAGATGCTACAATTAAACCGGCCCTTAGGTTTCCCAAAAGCAAGACCAGAACAAATATAACAATCAATCCTCCAACAATCAGATTCTCAGAAACAGTATGAATAGCACGACCAACAAGATCCGTACGATCCAGATAGGGTTTTATGGTTATCCCTTCAGGTAATCCCTTTTGAATAACCTCGATTCGATTTTTTACATTCTTAATAACTTGCGAAGCATTAGCACCCTTCAGCATCATCACAACACCACCAACAGCTTCACCAGTGGTGTCTGCAACAAAAGCTCCATAGCGGGGCGCATTCCCATTGCGAACAGTAGCCACATCTCTGATTAACAGTGGCAACCCTTCACGAGTGTTCTTTACCACAATCTTGTTGATATCATCAATACTGGCGGCTAATCCAATTCCCCGAATAAAATAGGCATTGGGTTTTTTATCGATATAAGCCCCTCCCGTATTTTCGTTATTCTTTTGCAATGCTTCAATGATCTCGGTTATAGAGATATTCAAACTCCTGATCTTCTCAGGATTAATTGCAACCTCATATTGTTTTAGAAAACCACCATAGCTGTTTACATCAGCGACACCTTCTGTCCCAAGCATTTCTCTACGCACTATCCAATCTTGTATAGTACGCAAATCCATAGCAGTATATTTTTTCTCAAAACCAGGAGCTTTGTGAAGCGTATACTGATAAATCTCTCCCAGACCTGATGAAACAGGCGCAAGTTCCGGCTTGCCCAGTCCCTCGGGAATCTGGTCTTCGGCCTCTTTTAGCCGCTCGCCAACCAGTTGACGAGCTTTATAGATATCCACATTGTCTTTAAACACAATGGTCACCACCGATAATCCCAATCGCGAAATAGAACGTAGCTCTATTACATCAGGGATATTTGCCACCGATACTTCGATGGGCGTGGTAATAAATCGTTCAACCTCCTGCACTGCCAGTGTTGGCGAAATGGAAATAACCTGCACCTGATTATTCGTAATATCTGGCACGGCATCAACCGGAAGTTTGGTAAGTGAATATACACCTACAGCCATCAGGGCCACAATAAACAGCCCGACAACTACTTTATTTTTTAATGATAATGCTATTATTTTATCAATCATCCTTATAGTAACTTATTGTAAATAAAACAAGTACACCAATTCAAAAACCTCAATGTCTGATAACATCTTTTGAGGCTATATTTTCTGCTACACAGTTAAGCTGAACCATTTTCCAGTACAAAGGATCATATCCATTTAAAGATACAAATCCGATATTACATAAGAAACAGATTTACTGGTTACAAAAAAGAAAAAGGATTAAGCCAGCTTGGGCGGCTGCCAGATATGATTGAAGTAGGTTGAAAATCGTTCCTGATAAAAGGGTATTACCTTAAATTCTATCGTCTTAAGTGGATTGGCTTCAAACACATAATATGCCATATCAACCGTAACACTACAACAGGAACAAACACAGAATGGAGAACACGAATCACCATGACTATTATGATGATGAGTAGTTTGTCCAACCTCAATTTTATGATCAATCTTTGCACAACCCTGAATATCATCTACGCATGGTAACGAAACCATGAATAAAATATAGATGCTCATGAGAATAGAAAAGATTTTCATGCATCAAATTTACAAGATTTTTATTTGATCGCCTAACTTTTTAAGATTTATTGTTAAGCTTTAACCTATTAACTTTAATGAGTTGAGAATCCCGAATAAAATAAATATCATTTCTATCAGCACATTAAACCATATCAACTAATTATTACACTTTAAAATAAAGAATATCCCAAAATAACAAACATCAATAACGTAGTAATGATTGATTCTGTGCGTCTAAGTGGTTTCCGACGACAAGTTAAAAAAGCTATACCGACTAAAATAGCAACGAATAATGTAAAAAGATAGAGTGGTACAGGAATCATTATTACACATACCGTTGACAAAATCAATAAGAGCAACCATTTACCTAGCTTACGGACTATTAACCAAAACCAGGCTTTAAACCCATGATAATGTTTTCTAAAGAGCAAAATAAACAAAGATAGGAAGAGACCAAAACCAAGCAGACTTCTTAAGAAAAGTGGTTTCAATGTGTCAACTAATACTTTTGTAAAGCTCAGTTTGAGTCCTTGAATGGTAGACTCCAACTCTTTTCCATCAGAGACCGCATGTTGAAAGAGCTTTAGAGTTGTAACATCGAGTCCGGGCGTAGCTGCCAAATCATGAATAGTACCAAACCCACCTATCTTATTCCGATAAGCAATTATGGCATTAGCCTGTTTGCTATCTACACCCTTAAGGGCCATTATATCAACAGCATCACAAGTATTGATATTGAATCGATGAAAGGGAAGCGTAGACCCAAACTGTCCCATCACCCAATAATGATGATCAATGTCATACGCGTTAAGCCAAATCTCAGGGACAATCTTCCCCGTGAACTTATAACCAGTAGTTTCCTGATAAATGCTCCTTATTTTCTCTCCTTCAGCCGGAAATTCCACACAATACCCTGCGATGAAATCACCAAGAAGAGAGCCTTTTGATTGCTGTGGATTTACATATTTTGCAATCACTGTAAAGATCTTCAGATACTCATTTTCAAGTGGCGTAAAATAATGTGCAGCCTGGAAATGTGCCGGCAGTTTAGTTTCAAAAAAGAAAGGAGCATAAACAGAATCGACACCGTAACGTGCCTTAAGCGGGCTATTTACCAATCGAAGGAAGAAAGAGGAGATCACGCCTTCAGTAGCGTTGGCATTTGCTTCATTCCTCAACATCTTTTCGCGAAGAACTCCAGTATTTCGAAATAATATATTTTGTTCAAGATCATTAAAATATCCAGACTTATTGGCATATTTCACATCACCATTTATTGCCAGATCATACCGCCTAAGGTTCTCTATTGGCTGAAACCAGAACAACATACTCAACCGATAAAATGAAATACGAAAAGGCCAACTATAGTCGCGCACAAAAGCTTCCTGCTTAAGAGAAAAAGACGAACGAGAATGTGCTATTTCCTTTTCAATAGATTGACGGGTAACTTTATGTGTTTCATTTTGATAAGAAGAGGGCTCGAAATGTTCTGCAAATCCTTCAGAGAAAGCTGTAAAATAATCAGTAGTCAGACAAAAATAGTGCATATCAATACTGGCTGTTAATAATGGCTCAGGAGTTGCTGTAAGCAATCGCTGAAAAACATGCCCCGACTCATGAGGAAAGATCTGTGTAAAATGCCCATTATCTTCATCATCTCTAGGAAGTCGCGCCAAATCAACAAAAGGAGTTTTCTCTTTCACTATCTCTTTACGCCCTTCCTTTAATATAAATCCGGTACGTGCATAACCGCCTTCATTTCCCGAAAGAAGAAGATAGGCAGGTTCCATTTGTTTTGTCTTACCCCTATTCAACTGATATTGATTTACAAATTGGTATAATCTGAGCGTTTGATGAAGATAGGTTGAGTCGAATAGTCGTTTCGCTATTTTATATTCGGCTGTTTTTTTATCAAAGGGTGTACATACTGTGAGCTTTCCTTTTGTACCTATCGGTTTTAGAAGCACAAATAAATTATCATTTGAGACGACGGATGACTGCGCATTAATATTGGTCACAATCACAAAGATGATAAACAAAGAGAGTACAATATTCTTCATGGTGGGTATTTTATACCAGTTTTGACTACCTCTCATTAATAAGGTTACAAATTACATCCATTAATTCTCTCGCTTAATCCTAATAAATCGAAAAGCATGGTGCCATTATTTCACTATTTTATAAATTATGTTAATCTTATAAGATTCATGATAAAAAACCTTATATCAGAAATCTGTTATAATAAAAGCAATAAAACACAGACAACCAGAATTAAAGACACTTTCCCTCATAATATAACATACTATTTTTCTATTGTCCATTGAACACTCTTCATTGCAATCGGTTGATAATGGAGCATCAAAACGAGAACATTTACATCGATTTTGATGTACCTTTGCACCAAAATTTTTGAATCATGCGCGATAGATATGATTTTCTTGTCATTGGCTCTGGAATTGCCGGATTAAGCTATGCCTTGAAAGTAGCACCTTATGGAAAGGTTTGCATTGTTAGTAAGGATAAAATCGAGAATACTGCAACAAAATATGCTCAAGGTGGAATAGCTACCGTAATGTATACACCCGATACGTATGAAAAACACATTAATGATACCCTTATTGCAGGAGATGGTTTATGTGATGAAAAAATTGTCCGTATCACAATTACAGAATCTACCGACAGAGTAAAGGAGTTAATTCAATGGGGAGTCGACTTCGACAAAACCGAATCAGGAAAATACGACCTGGGCAAAGAAGGAGGCCACTCTGAATTTCGTGTACTACACCATAAAGATCAAACCGGTCTGGAGATTGAAAGAACGTTGGTTAAACAGATTCGAAAGCATCCGAATATTGAAGTCCTCGAAAATCATTTTGCCATAGATATTATTACCCAACATCATCTCGGCATTGAAGTAAACCGTAGGACCAAAGATATTTGTTGTTACGGTGCCTATGTATTAAATACTGTTACCCAGGAGATCCATACCATTTTAGCAAAGACAACGCTTATTGCTACTGGTGGAGCCGGAAATGTTTATTCTACGACCACCAGTCCGGCTATTTCTACCGGTGACGGTATTGCAATGGTTTATAGGGCTAAAGGCCAGATTACCGGAATGGAGTTTATGCAATTTCACCCTACTTCGCTTTATAACCCCTCTGAGCATCCTTCTTTCCTTATCTCAGAAGCTGTTCGTGGATTTGGAGGTATCCTTAAGACACAGAAGGGCGAAGAGTTTATGCAAAAATACGACACGCGTCTCTCGCTTGCACCCCGTGATATAGTTGCCCGTGCCATGGACAACGAACTAAAAATGAGTGGTGATGATTTTCTATATCTCGATTGTCGTCATCTCGACAAAGAAGATCTACTTAACCACTTCCCAACCATCTATGCCAAGTGTTTGAGTATCGGAATAGACATCCGTAAAGACATGATCCCCGTAGTTCCGGCAGCACATTATACGTGTGGAGGAATCAAAGTAGATGAGTTTGCACAAAGCTCAATTCAAAACCTCTATGCTACCGGTGAATGTGCTTCAACAGGGCTCCATGGAGCAAACCGTCTGGCTTCAAATTCGTTACTTGAGGCATTGGTATTCTCTAACCGTGCTTCACAACATGCCGCTGCAAAGATTAAAGATATCGATTTCTGCGAAGAGATTCCGGATTGGGATGCAGAAGGCATGGTTTTAAATGAAGAGATGGTGCTAATTACACAAAGTCTTAAAGAGTTGCAGGCGATTATGTCTAACTATGTAGGTATTGTTCGTTCCAATCTCCGTCTGCAAAGAGCGTTCGACCGTTCAGAGATTATCTATCGGGAAACCGAAGCCCTTTATGATCGAAGCATCCTTACAGTTAAGATTTGTGAGTTACGTAACTTAATACTCGTTTCTTATCTCATTATTCTGAATGCCATCGAGCGTAAAGAAAGCATAGGACTTCATTTTTCACTCGATTATCCTCGAGCAATAGGGAATATCAAATAGTAAATATATTATTATAGTCTAAGATTATGGCACTTATTAAAACCGTTAATAAACAAACTCCTCAATTCGGGAACGACTGTTTTCTGGCCGACACTGCAACCGTCATTGGCGATGTAGTGATGGGCGATCAATGTAGTATCTGGTTCAATGCAGTTGTTCGGGGTGATGTACATTACATCCGCATGGGCAATAAGGTTAACGTTCAGGATGGAGCTATCATTCACTGTACTTATCAAAAATGGCCTGTAAACATCGGAAGCAATGTATCGATAGCGCATAATGTCATCATTCATGGATGTACTATTCATGACAATGTACTTATTGGTATGGGTGCTATTGTGATGGATGGCGTGGTTATTCACAGCAATTCAATGGTTGCTGCCGGTTCAGTGGTGCTCGAAGGAACTGTGATTGAATCCGGATCGTTATATGCCGGTGTTCCTGCCCGAAAGATCAAAGATCTTGACCTTGCACTGATTGAAGGACAAGTCCTCCGTATCGCTGATGCCTATCCTAAATATGCATCTTGGTATAAAGAAGAGGAATAAACGTCTAGTTTATTTTATCTTCAAAGATCCCAATCTTTAAATTCAAAAGTTTTCTCCTCGATGATGATTCTATGGAGATGATAAATCTATGGTATCATTCTCCTAAATCAATGGGTTCCTCCAGCCTTTGTGAATAGTTTCTTCATGGTTTGTCCATAGTATCTCCATACTTTATAGGTATGGACTAAGTATGGAGGAACTATGGAGAAAGTATGGAGATACTATGGACAAACCCATCTGCGTAGGGATGATGTAGGAGTGATTTCTCATCTGTTTAGAAACTTTAAAGAAATGTAATTGAATCTGGTTATGAGAAGGATTGAATTATAAATCTCAAAATTTCATGCAGAGAAAAGTTGTAATTTAGCGTTCAGAATTAATCGATTATCACTTCGTCAAAAACCAACTCGCTATCACAACTAATCCATTTCTCATAATATGATAGAAACTGAACGACTTCATTTAATTCCATTAACGTATGATCAGCTCGTCCTATATATCCGGGCGGATAACTCTCTGGAAAGAGCACTCGGATTAGAAGAACTGCCCCGAACGATTTCGCCTGATCTTGAAGATGCGTTGGAAAGTACGATATTGCCCAACGTGGGCAATACTCAAAAAAACTATTTATACTCAACATTGTGGACGCTAATCCTAAAGGCAGAGAATAAAATGGT
This sequence comes from Bacteroidota bacterium, assembly GCA_013390605.1. GTDB lineage: Bacteria > Bacteroidota > Bacteroidia > Bacteroidales > Cfx3-03 > Cfx3-03. The sequence goes on from JACAUB010000001.1 coordinate 3,797,905, forward strand.
TGGTGATCTTTGTTTCTACGGTGAGCCCAATCAGGCAGGAGAAATTGAAATTGGTTACGGAACGTATGACGGATTCCAAAACAAAGGCTATATGACTGAGGCTGTCAATATGATGATTGAATGGGCTAAAACACAACCCAATGTTCGAACTGTTATTGCCGGTACAGAAAAGAATAATGGCGCCTCAGTTAAAGTTCTTGAGAAAAATGGATTTAGAAAATATGACGAGACTGAAACGCTTTTAAAATGGAGAATTGAAATTATTTGATTATCTTTAACCTTCAATTCTCTATATAAGAGAATGATTCCTTTCTAACAAGGAAACAGTTTATATCTAAAGACTTATCAACTAAACTAATTTGACATGATTAATTTCGAGGCATTATTCAAGCTTTCTTATGGATTATACATCGTTAGTTCGGGCGATAAGAACCTGGGCGGTGGATTCATTTCGAATACTTTTTTCCAGGTAACTTCCGAACCTCCAAAGTTCGCATCATGCTGTAACAAAGACAATCACACAGCCCAGCTGATTCAGAAAACGGGAGCTTTCTCGGTTTCCGTGATCCATCAGGAGACTTCAGCTGATATCATTGGTCGCTTTGGCTACAAAAGTGGTAGCGACTTCAACAAGATGGAAGGTATGCAGGTAAAGTATGGTGAAACCGGTGTGCCAATTGTACTCAATGACACGATTGCGGTTCTGGAATGTAAGGTGGTTCAAACCATTGATGTGGGAACACATTGGATGTTTATTGGCGAATTAATTCAATCTGAACTGTTAGATGATATCAAAGAGGCTTTAACCTATTTGTATTACCGGGAAGTAAAAAAAGGATTTGCACCTAAAAATGCACCTACCTATATCGACAAGTCGAAGCTTGAACCCAAAGAAGTTAAAACTACAGCAAAAAAATATAAGTGTACAGCCTGCGGATATATTTATGACGATGCTGTAGAAAAAGTCAAGTTTGCCGATCTGCCAGATAGCTGGGTCTGCCCCATCTGTGGATCGGAAAAAGAGGATTTTATTGAAATATAACCACATAAGAAACATTTATCATGACAAAATCATTGAAAGGCACTAAGACAGAACAAAATCTGTTGAAGGCATTTGCCGGTGAATCACAAGCCCGCAACCGGTATGAGTTTTTTGCAAAAGCTGCACAAAAAGAGGGTTATGAGCAAATTGCTGCCTTCTTCCAGGAAACTGCAAATCAAGAAAAAGAGCACGCTAAGCGCTTCTTTAAGTTTTTAGAAGGAGGAATGGTTGAAATTACAGCATCGTATCCAGCTGGTGTTATCGGAACGACCAGTGAGAACCTGAAGGCTGCTGCTGAAGGTGAAAACGAAGAATGGACAGACCTGTATCCTACATTCTCGGCAATTGCCAAAGAAGAGGGTTTCATGGAAATTGCTACAGCTTTTAAGATGATTGCGAAAGTTGAAGCTGAACACGAACGTCGTTATCTGAAGCTATTACAGAATATCTCAGAAGACAAAGTGTTTATGAGTGAAGGAAAAGTTTGGTGGCAATGTAGAAATTGCGGTTATGTTTACGAATCGGAAAAAGCATTAGAAAACTGCCCGGCTTGTCTACACCCAAAATCATACATGCAGCTTAGAGAAGAGAACTATTAAAAATTGTTTGCCGCTTAGTTAATGCGTTTATATCTCACTTTGTGATAGTCTGTTTATAAAAATCATAAATCTTTATAAACATCTAAATTACAATAAATTAAACCATCCATTAACTAAGCGGTTTTTTCATGCATGGATAAAAATAGGATATAGAGAGGCCAAGAGGGCTGATTTTTATTAACTTTGCACTTGATTTCCATTAAAAATGAAACGATCGATCTGTTTTATAATTGAAAACTACTAATAACTAATACTAAAGCTACTATAACGCTTTAACAAAAATCAATCAACTAATTAAATAACATTTATTTAATCGGTTTACACCTATTATGATAGACACTTATTTATTTATAACATCCATTGCTGTTACAGTGATTGGCCTATTCGCTATTGGCTTTGTGCCTTCGGCGATAAAAGCTGCGACTAATCTATTTTTTGTTGTTATTACTTCACTTCTTACGTCTATCCCGGCAATTCATGTTATTCTAAATCAGCCATTAGAATTTACACTCTATAATTTTTGGTTCTTTGGCGATATTCCGGTCAGAATTGATGCCTTATCAGCCTGGTTTATCCTGATTATTAATCTTACTTGTATAAATGGAGTAATCTATGGCATAGGCTACATGAAGAGCTACAGTGAACAGAAGTCGAATCTTTCATTACATTGGATACTCTTCCTGATGTTTCAGTCTTCCATGCTGTGGGTTTGTGTACTACAGCATAGTGTGGGATTTCTGATTGCCTGGGAGATTATGTCAGTTAGCTCTTTTCTACTGGTGATTTTTGAACACGATAATAAAAAGACACTCAAAGCCGGTATAAACTATCTGGTTCAGATGCATATCAGTGTAGCCTTCCTCACTGCGGCCTTTATCTGGGCATATAGCGCGACTGGCTCTTTCGATTTTATTGCCATTAGCCGCTTTTTTAGTTTAAACCCAAATATCTGGTTATTTCTGCTTTTTTTTATAGGATTTGGTATAAAAGCAGGTTTCATCCCCTTCCACTCCTGGCTTCCACATGCTCATCCGGCCGCCCCTTCACATATTTCAGGTGTAATGTCTGGTGTAATTGTAAAGCTAGGTATCTATGGCATTTTCAGAATGATCACCTTCTTAAAACAAGACTTCCTGATTATTGGTGAAGCTATCTTAACGCTCTCAGTCCTTAGCGGGTTATATGGAATTCTGAATGCAGCTGTACACCGCGACTTTAAGCGAATGCTAGCCTACTGTACTATCGAAAATATTGGGATCATCGGCACAGGAATTGGAATGGGTTTAATTGGAATGGCAACTGGGAACACATTCTTAATTGTTTTCGGTTTTGCCGGGGCATTATTACATACATTGAATCATTCGTTATTTAAATCATTGCTGTTCTTTTGTGCCGGCTCCGTCTATCAGCAAACCCATACTCGTGATATGGAAAAGCTGGGTGGATTACTAAAGCGGATGCCCCAAACCGGAATCCTTTTTTTGCTGGGAGCCCTTGCAATTGGTGGATTACCTCCTTTTAACGGTTTTGTTTCAGAATTCATCCTCTATATTGGTTATCTGGAAGGAATAAAATCACTTGATATTGCCAATAGTGTCTTGATGATATTTTCTTTGGCCAGTCTGGCTCTCATTGGAGGCATCTCCATCTTGACCTTTAGCAAAAGTTTTGGAACTATCTTTTTGGGAAGTGCCCGGACTCATTTAGACCATCAGCCAAAAGAAGTTTCGACAGTTATGCTGATTCCGAAATATCTGATCCTTACAGTGATGATCTCAATCGGCCTCTTTCCTCAAATTTATTTTATTACCGTTCTAAAAACGATTCTTCCTTTTCTGCCTGTTGGCTCTCTACCAACCATCACTACTTTTAGCCCAATGATAGATATTGTCTCTTCTATCGGAAGAAACTCGTTGATATTTTTGGGTGTAGTTCTGCTGGTTTATTTAATAAGAAGAGCCATTACCCGTAACCGACCAGTTTCTATAAAAGCGACCTGGGGATGTGGTTATACTGCTCCAACGCCCCGTATTCAATATACTGGTAAATCATTTTCTAAAACCCTGGGTAAACTTTTCAGTTTCGTCACTATTGAGCAGAAGAAATATGAGGAGATAGAACCTGAAGAAATTTTCCCGTTAGGACGAAGGCATTCATCACATTATATTGATTTCTTTGAAAACAAGATAATAAATGGGCTGATGAAGAAATTAGTATATTCGATGAACTATTTTCAGTTTGTGCAGAATGGCAAAACACAAGCTTATGTTTTATATGGTTTGTTCTTTATCTTGCTGATATTTTTAGGCACACTTTTTAAACTAATATAATGATCTACACTTCGGTATTTATACTCACGGTCATAGTAGCCATCGTACTCATTCCTTTTGCGAATACAAAGTGGAAAGGGTTGATAACCATTATGACTATTTGTATAAACACTGTTGTATCGGCAATTCCTGCAATTAAAGCTTTGAATGGAACTGAAACCCTTCAGGTATTTGCCGGGTCGTTTGTAACCGGTCCTATTCCTGTTCGTATAGATGCACTTTCCGGATGGTTTATATTGTTGATAAGTTTCACCTTTTTAACCGGATCGATATATGGCCATCATTATATGAAGGCTTACAAAGAACAAACGGCTAATCTTTCGATACATTGGATTGCTTATGTTATGGCGCATGCCTCATTGTTGTCCATTTGTTCGCTTCAAAACAGTGTTGCTTTTTTAATCGCATGGGAGATTATGGCATTATCTTCCTTCTTCCTGGTTATTTTTGAACATAATAAGCAGGAAACGTTGAAGGCAGGGATCAACTTCCTGATACAATCACATATCTGCATTCTATTTTTGATGCTTGGGTTTATTGGTGTGGCCATCAAAATGAACTCTTTCGACTTTGCAGCAATCACAGCTTATTCGATTCAGAATCCTTTGCTTACAGACTTGGGACTTTTTCTCACATTCTTTGCTGGATTTGCCATCAAGGCAGGCTTCGTACCTTTCCACACATGGTTACCGTATGCTCACCCAGCTGCTCCTGCCCATGTATCGGGGGTTATGTCGGGCGTTATCATCAAGATTGGTATCTATGGCATCCTACGGATGTTGCTGCTCATAAGAAGTGACTACATTACAATAGGTTATGTGATTTTATTTTTTTCCATTATATCAGGCATTTATGGTGTTATGTTGGCCATATTACAACACAATCTAAAGAAGTTACTGGCCTATCATAGTATTGAAAACATTGGCATTATTGGCATTGGTATCGGCTTAGGTTGCATCGGACTGGGTATTGGAAACCACTTGTTAACACTACTTGGCTTTGCAGGGGCATTGCTTCATACCTTAAACCATTCGTTATTTAAATCGATACTCTTCTATTCGGCTGGTAATATATATCAGTCCACGCATACCATGAATATTGAGAAGTTGGGTGGATTAGCTAAGCGAATGCCTCATACAGCTTTATTGTTTTTAATTTCAGCATTGGCAATTTGCGGATTACCGCCTTTCAATGGCTTCATTTCTGAATTCTTAATCTATAGCGGAATGCTGGTTGGATTGAAAGGTGCTGCCATCGGCTTTCTTTGGACGTTGATATTTTGCATTTTCGGACTGGCGCTTATTGGAGGATTAGCACTATTATGTTTCACAAAAGCTTTCGGTACCGTTTTTCTTGGCTTTCAGAGAGTCTTATTTCAAAAAGCGCCTGGGGAAGCTGCCTGGGGATCATTAATACCTATGTATGCAGGCACGTTACTCATTCTGTTTATCGGCTTGTTTCCAGCTTACTTTCTTAACATTCTCTCACAACCCGTCAGTCTGTATCTTAACAAGATTACAATATTCGCCCCAACCAACGAAGCATTTTCGATTCACACTTTAAATATGATTAGCATCTGTGCATTTGGGGTGATTGGATTGGCAGCTTTAATATTGTTGATTCGCAAACGGGTGACTGATACAAAGTCGAAAACAAATGGAGCCACATGGGGTTGTGCTTATACGGGGGACACTGATAAAATGCAATACACAGCAAGTTCATTTGTAAGAAGTTATCGTAAACTTGCAGAACCACTGTTGAGTATCGAAAAAAAGAAAAAGGATATACACGGAATCTTCCCTTCAGGAGGTGAACATGAAACACATCCTTACGACAAAGCTGAAAAATGGTTTGTCGACTATCCAATAAAGGTCCTTACGAATCTGTTTAACCGTTTCTCCTTTTTACAGAACGGTATTTTACAGATCTATATTTTATATGGAGTGGCGTTTGTAACGCTGATTCTGGTGACACCACTTATTTACGATAAAATTATCGCGTTGATTCATTTTTTAAATCAATTGTAGGATGATAAGCTTACTCTTAATACTATTAGCCAGTCTGTTTTTCACTGGCATCATTATTCGAACCAAAAGTCTGGCCTCAGGTCGAAAGGGACCTGGCATCTTTCAGCCTATCTCTGATGTAATCAGGTTATTCAAGAAAGGAGCAGTCTATAGTGAAACCACGACTTTTATCTTTCAGATAGCACCGAGTATTTATTTTGCATCGGTTATAATGGCCATTCTGGTCATTCCTTTTGGAAATACCAAGGGCATTATCTCATTTAATGGCGATTTTGTTTTCTTTGCGTATGTACTTGCTTTAGGTAAATTTTTAAGCATTATCGCTGCACTCGATACAGGAAGCAGCTTTGAGGGAATGGGAGCCAGTCGCGAAGCATTATACTCTATGTTTGCAGAACCGGCTTTCTTTATTTTGATGGGTTCATTTGCATTATTAACAGGACACACTTCGTTCTATGATATATTTAATACCTTACACTTCGACTCATATATCTCATACATGCTGGCTGCTTTGGCTACCTTTGTTCTAGTCTTGATCGCAATGATTGAAAATAGTCGGATGCCTATCGACGATCCTAAAACCCATCTTGAGTTAACAATGGTGCACGAGGTGATGATTTTGGACAACAGTGGATTTGATTTAGGGCTCATCTTATCGGCATCCTATTTAAAGTTTGCGATGTATGGAGCGTTAATTGCGAATTTCTTTATTGATGACCTTTCTTTTGTACTTGCCATTCCACTGTTCTTTGCTATTCAGATGCTGTTTGCTGTAGTGGTTGGTGTTTTAGAATCGTTTATGGCCCGATTCAGAATGAGTCATAACCCACAGTACATTTTTACACTCTCATCAGTAGCACTACTGATTTTCTTTGGTGTACTACTTGTTTTAGAGAAACTTACTTAATTGTAAAACCATTTATAAAACCTTAAAATGATCAATGTTTTATTAATCATGTTCATGATTTCTTTACTATATCTTAGTATTGCAAATCGTTTACTTACCTACATAAAGATTCTGTCGTTTCAAGGCGTCATTCTTTTTGGTGTGGCCTTTATTGAATTGAGTGAATTAACCACACTCAATCTTGTATTGGTATTATTAGAAACCATCATCTTTAAAGCCATAGCTGTTCCGGTATTCATTAATTATATTATCAAACGAAATAAGATAACGCGCGAAACAGAACCCTTTCTACCCAATTTTGTGTCATTGATCATTGTCACCGTTATTATCGTTATCACCATTCTACTTTCTAATGCGATCACGGATGTCCGGCTCGAAAAAATTTCTTTTATCGTGGCTCTTTCAACGCTCTTTACCGGATTATTTATCATCGGTACCCGTAAAAAGGTAATCACACACGTTATGGGATATCTGGTAATTGAGAATGGGGTATTTATTCTATCAATGGCTGTCGGAAACGAAATGCCGCTGTTAGTAAACCTAGGTATTATGCTCGATATTTTTGCCAGCGTACTGATTTTAGGCATCTTTATCAATAAGATTGGTGATGTTTTAAAGAATGTTGATGTAGATCAGCTAAGGAATTTGAAAGATTAATCATTTACACGTAAGAATTATGATTGGAATATATTTATTTATAGCGTTTTTAATTAGTGGAACGTTGTTTTTTAACCGAAACACCATTCTCAATAACGCGCTGTTAATTGCTTTTCTGGCATTACAAATTGTCTTTACGGTTTATGAATATAATCACCTGAACATTATCGAACTTCAGTATTTCAGACCGGATGCATTAGGAATTTTGTTGCTTGCTACATTGAGTATCGTTGCTATTCCTGCCTTCTATCACAGCTATGTATATATTGAGGTCCATCACGAGAAGCCAAGATCAAGAGGCATCTATTATTCAGCGATGGTGATGTTAATCGCAGCCATTGGTGCAGCTTATCTTTCAAACCACATTGCCGTGACCTGGATCTTTGTAGAAATAACAACTCTTAGCGCATCTGCACTCATCTATCATCACCGGAATGAACGCTCGCTCGAAGGAACATGGAAATATGTTTTTATTTGTGCTATCAGTGTTACCTTTATTTTCATTGGGATTCTCTTCTTAAGCATGGCTATGCGTCAGGCGGGATCAACTGATCTTACTTTCGACACACTCCTCAATAAAGCACCTGTTTTGAACCTATTCTGGCTGCGACTATCGTTTCTGTTTATTTTTACAGGATTCACAGCTAAACTGGGGTTGGTGCCGATGTATACTGCCGGAATTGATGCGAAGGATAAAGCCCCTGCTCCGGCGGGTGCGCTTTTTGCTACTGTTTTAATGAACATGGGATTCGTGGGGATCTTTAGAATTTATATCGTCATTGCCCATACCCCTATTCATCAATGGGCCAATACAGTCATCATGATCGCTGCATTTCTCTCTGTATTTGTGGCCACGGTTTATATGGTGAAGGTAAAAAATATTAAACGTATGCTGGCCTATTCGGGTATTGAACACATGGGACTTGTGATGTTAGGACTGGCAGCTGGAGGTATTGGCTATTATGCAGCTATATTGCATATTATTTTGCATGCCTTCGTAAAATCGAGTCTCTTCTTTCAGTTTAATCAGATTTACAGAATCTACCAAAGCAAAAGTATTTACGATGTAGGGAACTACTTTAAATATAACAAGACCGGCGCATTGGTTTTGTTATTTGGGTTTATTTGTGCGACGGCAATGCCACCGTCAGGACTGTTTATCAGTGAGTTTATGATCTTTAGTTCACTTTTCCAGGCTCATCAACTGGTTATTCTGATTCTGGTGATGATACTACTCACCATGATTATCTGGGCTTTTGGTAAAACAATATTCAAAATATTATTTACACCTGTTGAAGATTTTGATGACTCACATGTAGTGAAAATCAATCCTGTTCAATCTTTATCGCAGTTTATACTATTAGGACTCTCTATTTACCTGGGGCTAAATCCTCCGGCTGAATTTGTAGCCCTTATTCATGAAGCTATTAAAAATTTACCTCAGTGATATGAACTATACAACTGTAAAAAATAACGAACGTATTCAGCTATCTGCTATTCCAGTGCTGGAGTACGAACTATTTTGGGAGTTAAATGTCCTTTCACTAATGAGTGAAGAACACAATCATTGTGTAAACTACTTTGGATTTCCATATGAAGGTAAAATAAAACTCATTTGTTGCATTGCCAATGATGAAGCCCATAACATATACGTTTCGTCGAGTGTTGTAAATGCATATACACATTATCCCTCATTCTCATCACACATCCTCGCTTTTGAGAAGTTCGAACGCGAGATCCATGAAAATTTTGGTGTTCAATATAATAATCATCCCTGGCTAAAACCTGTCCGTTATGCAAAGAACAGAGCCAATCAGGATGAAACCATTGCCAACTACCCTTTCTATTCCATCGCCAGCGAGGAACTGCATGAGGTTGGAGTTGGCCCTATCCATGCGGGTATTATTGAGCCTGGCCACTTTCGTTTTATTTGTAACGGAGAACAAATTTTACATCTGGAGATACAACTAGGGTACCAGCACCGTGGTGTTGAACAACTTTTTCTGAAGAAAGAGAATCTGCTACAACGAACAATTCTGGCTGAATCTATTGCAGGCGATACTGTTGTTGGACATACTACAGCTTTTGTAAATCTATGGGAAACACTTTGTGGATTCGAAGCCGACCGACATCTTCAGTTTTCGAGAACGCTGGCGTTAGAACTTGAACGTGTGGCGGTTCACACTGGTGACCTGAGTGCTATGTGTACTGATATTGCCTACCAGCTGGGAAGTTCTGTATTTGGTCGCCTACGCACACCTATTATCAATTATTTCCAACAATGGTGTGGTAATCGACTGGCTAAAAGCCTCATCAGAGCAGGAAAGACAAATTTTTTCTATACTGAAGAGCTTGCCCAAACACTCGTCAAGATACTAGATGCCTACGAACCAGATTTTTTAGAGATGTGTAAAGAGCTGTTCAGATTGCCAAGTGCCCTTTCACGTTTTGAAAAAACAGGGGTTATAACTCAGGATGATGCCAAGAAATTAGGTACAGTGGGTATGGCTGCCCGTATGAGTGGAATAAACAGAGACATCAGGGCTTCGCACCCTTACAATTTATATAGGGAAATACAGCATGAACCGATTATAAAGCACCATGGTGATGTCTATTCCAGAGCTCAAATCAGAAAAGAGGAGATCATACAGTCTATTGCAAATATTCGGGAGTTATTAAAGAATATACCTGATTATAAACCAGCAACGGCGCCACTATCCTCACCAACAGCTAATACATTTGCACTTTCGTTGGTAGAAGGATGGAGAGGAGAGATTTGTCATTGCGCCATTACTGATGAACAGGGAGCGCTGCAACATTACAAGGTGAAAGATCCTTCGTTTCATAACTGGTTGGCACTTGGATTGGCGGTTAGAAATAATGAAATATCTGACTTTCCAATCTCTAACAAAAGCTTTGACTTCTCATATTGCGGTCACGATTTATAATTCTTAATCACTGAATTATGTTTAACAACTTAAAGATACTTTTCCATCAGGGAAAACAATACATACCCGATGTAACAAAGGTCGATGTCCCCGGAATATTTAGAGGGAGACCGATAATTACAGCAGCAAAAGTTGATGAAGAGATGCTAATCAATCTTTGCCCTTTGCAAGCCATTACCGGTTCGCCTGTTTCTATTGATTTAGGCAAATGCAATTTCTGTGGAGAGTGTGCTTTTGCTTTTCCTGAGAAAGTTAGTTTTACGAAAGATTATAAACTATCATCGAATCAACGTGAAGGATTGATTATTAAAGAGGGAGCCACCAAAACTATTTCGCTAAATGCTGATGTTATTCGAAAAGAGATTTCGCAATTGTTTAGTCGCTCATTAAAACTACGGCAGATATCTGCAGGAGGTGATAATAGCTGTGAACTAGAACTAAATGCATGTAGCAATGTAAACTTTGACATGGGTCGTTTTGGGATAGAGTTTGTAGCTTCACCACGTCATGCTGATGGGATTGTTATAACCGGCCCTATTTCTGAGAATATGGCTGAAGCAGTACAAATTTGCTATGACGCTACTCCAGATCCCAAAATAGTTATTCTGGCAGGCGTTGATGCAATCAGCGGAGGAATTTTTGCAGATAGTCCTGCCCTAAACAGGAGCTTTTTGGATAAGTATAATATTGATTTATATGTACCAGGTAATCCTGTTCATCCGCTTACTTTTATCAATGGGGTGTTGGAGTTAATCAGAAAAAGAAAAAATAACTAAGATTTAAAGTGCTGTCAAAAGAGGTTGTTTCAAAGGAATTTTTATCCCGCTGAGATTTTAATATTTGTGTTCTTCATCAGATAGCTCTCCGAATAAAAAGAGACTGTCTCAAAAGTCTGAAACAGTCTCTTTTTATTCGGAGAGAAAAGTCTCCTCGCCGGTATTTTGAATGAAGTGAAGAATCACCTAATAAATATTCGCTTTAAAAAAGATTCCTTCCTTCTTTCTGAATAACGAGGAGTATCGTTCAAAAAAAAGCAATCGGTTAAAAGTACCTTTCTTAGTATCGCAAGATCTTCAGTATCTCCTGTGTTTGTGGAGTTACCTTAAACCGATCGTCTATACGATAACCAACAACCCATACTATTTCATCATTAGAGGTAAGCACCCATACTTTCTCCTTATCAGGGATAGAGAGCTTTAGATTGGTCAGAAAATCGCTCAACTTACGTGTTCCTGTCATCCCTAACGGACGAAACCGATCACCTATTTTATATCTTCGCAGACATAATGGAAACTTTAGCAGTTTTTGATCAAGCCAGGCAATATGTGACGATGGGTCAATAATTGGCAATTCCTTCCGTTCTATTTTAGTAAACGTAAGTGAGATTGGTGTTGTCAAATTAACAACATCGGGATCGAGAAAGATCTCTTCAGGAATGGTTGATGGAACATTAGAAAGGGGCTCAATAATCAACACATCTCTATCTTTGATTAGCCGGTGGGTGGGTGAATAAAAGACCTTTCCCGGAATATCATTCAGCACCGAAGTAATCTGTCCCGACGTAGACTCATTGAATCCATATGGTTTCAGAAATTCATATAGATAGGTATTGTGTGCTTCAAGATTCATCAATTCATGAATATGAATCAGATCGCAATTATCATATTTTTTAACTAACAGATCTCTCTGCCGCTCAATTTGTTTATGATAGATAGTCTCTACATCAGTAATACGACTCAGATTCTCATGAAAGATAGGATTAAACGAAGGCTGAAGCTCTTTCAACAAAGGGATGAGATGGTGACGAATACGATTGCGTAAATACTTATCAGAAGCATTGCTGGAGTCTTCGCGATGAGCCAACCCATTTTCTTTAGCATATTCCTCTATATCGTCTCTCGAGAACGATAATAATGGACGAATAATTCCATCGGTTTCAGGTAGCATTGCTCTTAACCCTGAGATTCCTGTCCCCCTAAAGAGATTAATAAAAAAGGTCTCCATCTGGTCGTTCAGGTTATGAGCTATAGCAATTTTATCATATCCCTCTTCGTGAGCCAGCTGTCTAAACCACTCATAACGAATATCGCGGGCCGCCATCTGAACAGAGATACCCTCACGATCCACTACTTCAAGGGTATCAAAATGCTTTACGAAAAAGGGAACGTCTAATTCCTGAGCCAGGTTTTTAACAAAGAGTTCATCACCATCAGATTCTGCTCCCCGCAGATTAAAATTACAATGAGCAAGTGCAAAATGAACACGTGTGCGACTAAACAGATGGCATAACACTACAGAATCAATGCCACCACTTACAGCAACAAGAATACGATTGCGTGGCGTCATCAATTTATGACTATTTACAAAATGACGAAATCTTTCAAACATGATACAAAGATAATGAAAACGGCACCGTTTAGAGGCGCCGTTTATCAAAAGAAGTATTATTTGATTTCCCAGGTTTCACCACTGTTCAACAAGTCATCAACACACCTGATTTTTGTATTATTTTTTCCCATGGTAATTTGGTCCTCAACCATATCATCATACGTAGGATACATTGCTGAACGGATAACACCCATTGCAACAGGGAAATGAGGAGGCGCCATCTTGGCAAGCATTAAATGAATACCAGGATCATGACTATATTGATCGTGTACAAGAATGTCCTTTTCAGTAATTCCATTCTCGCCAATCTTTACGACCTCTAATAAAGTTCCATTTAAGCGAATACCTTTATCTTTTTTTGTTCCAAAGATAACAGGTTCGCCATGTTTAAGATGTACCTGAAAATCGTCGCGAAGATCTTTAGATGTGATTGCAGCATGTGTTTTATCTGCAAATATGACGCAGTTTTCAAGTATTTCTATAATAGAAGTGCCATCATGTTTTGCAGCTTCAAACATAACATCAACCATCAACTTTGGGTTATTATCGACTGCACGGGCAAAGAATGTGCCTTGTGCTCCCAGCACCAACTCACCGGGATTAAAAGGATGCTCAATAGTACCCTGAGGCGATGTCTTGGTAATGCTTCCCATTGGTGTGGTTGGAGAGTACTGTCCTTTTGTTAAACCATAAATCTGATTGTTAAACAAAAGGATGTTGACGTCGATATTACGACGAATGATGTGAATAAAGTGATTACCTCCAATAGCCATTGAGTCGCCATCACCAGTTGCCATCCATACACTTAAACGGGGATTAGCTATTTTAACACCTGAGGCAATGGCAGCAGCACGTCCGTGAATACCATGAATACCATAGGTGTTAACGTAATATGGAAAGCGCGAAGAGCAACCAATACCTGAAACAAGCATGAAGTTCTCTTTACGGTATCCTATCTTTGGGAATACTTTTTCTATGGAGCTTAGAATGGCATGCGCCCCACAACCGGGACACCATTTAACCATTTGGTCGCTTACGAAATCTTCTTTGGTAAGCTCAACCGATGTGCGTTCTATCGTGTTTTGTATCATCTTACTTCTCCTCCAGCAATTGGTTAAACTTATTGGTAAGTTCTGAAACCATGAATGGCAAACCTTGTACTTTGTTAAACTGCGTATACTTGAAATCAGGATGTGTCATCCGGAGATATCCAACAAACTGACCCATATTTAGTTCGCAAACTACAATTTTTTTATAGCGACTCAGTACTTCGCTTGTATTGCGTGGCAAAGGCATGATGTATTTGAAGTGAGCATGGGCAATCTTTTTGCCTTCAGCTTGGATCTCTCTAATTGCGGTATGAACAGTACCTTTGGTACCACCCCAACTTACAACCAATAGATCAGCATCAACATCTCCCTCTACTTCTTGTTCAGGAACGAAATTAGCTACCTTATCAACCTTACCTTGTCGTAAACTTATCATCAACTGATGGTTTGCAGGGTCGGTAGTGATATTGCCGGTGATATTCTCTTTTTCGAGTCCTCCTACACGATGACGAAGGCCATCTGTTCCGGGGAGAGCCCACTGACGAACAAGGGTTTCAGAATCGCGTTTATACGGCTTATATTCAGGATCGTTGGGTTCTGCAATAGGTGGGTTAATAGCAGAAAGGTCGTATACTCTGGGAATACGAAATAACTCTGAACCATTTCCTTGCTGTCCATCAGTAAGAAGGATAACCGGAGTCATATGTTCCATTGCAATCTTCGAAGCTTCATATGCTGAATAGAAACAATCGACTGGAGAACTTGAAGCCATTACAACGGCAGGACATTCACCATTTCGACCATATAATGCTTGCAGAAGGTCACTTTGTTCGCTTTTAGTTGGTAGTCCGGTAGAAGGACCGCCACGTTGAACATTTACAATAACCAAGGGTAATTCAATCATTACTGCCAGACCAATAGCTTCGCTTTTTAAAGAGAATCCAGGACCTGAGGTCGTAGTGATTGCCAGTGAACCGGTATAGCTTGCACCGATAGCTGAACAGATACCAGCAATTTCATCTTCGGCCTGGAATACTTTTGCACCGAGTGATTTATGTTTAGCTAACTCCTGCAGAATATCTGTTGCAGGGGTTATGGGATATGATCCAAGGAAAAGTGGGCGTCCGGAACGCTCTGATGCAGCTAAGAAACCCCATGCAGTGGCAATATTACCAGTAATATTGCGGTACCTTCCTTTTTCAATCTCTTTTGTAGGCTGAACTCGATAGGTGGGTAGCGCCTCAATAGTATCGGCGTAGCTGTAACCAGCCTCAATAACAATTTTATTTCCAGCTATACTTTGTGGTTTAGATTTAAATCTTTGTGCCAAAATCTCCTCGGTAGTAGCCACATTCCAATTAAAGAGATGACAGATAATGCCCAGCGCAAACATATTTCTGCTTTTTTCAGCAGTCTTGGCATCAAGATTAAGCTTAACCAACGCCTCCTTGGTCATACTGGTTATTGGAGCTCTAACAACATTAAATGCCGAGAGTGTAGTATCATGCAATGGATTAGTACTGTAACCTGCCTTGGAGATGGTTTCATCGTCAAACGAATCAGCATCAACAATAATAGTAGCTCCAGTTTTAGCCCATTTCAAATTAGCCTTTAAAGAAGCAGGGTTCATCGCAACGAGGACATCGCATAAATCACCGGAGGTATGAATTTTATTGTGTCCAATATGAACCTGGTAGCCCGATACACCGGCAACAGTGTTGTGAGGAGCACGTATTTCGGCAGGGTAATCGGGATAAGTTGCCAGATCGTTACCGGCAAGAGCAGCTGTATCGGAGAAGAGAGTGCCTGTAAGTTGCATTCCGTCACCGGAATCACCTACAAACTTCACGACAACGTCATCCCTTTCGATTATATTCTTATTCTTACTTACCATAGATATTTTTATTAAATTGGTACTGCAAAGGTATATGTTTTCTCGAAAGCAACATCTGAATCCGCCCTTTTATATACAGTCCAAATTACTTTAGACAGATTCTAATTTTGTTACCATATACATCTATATACCTGAAATTTAAGCAGATTTTTTTTCTCCATATTTAAGACGACAAAACCAAATGGAAAATAAGAACGAAAAACAGCTATAACTTATCATAATATTTTAAAAAGAAGCTAAATTTGAAAGGATATACATGAACCAAAATAGCTTATTTAGAATTTAAAAAAATTAACTCTACATGTTCAGTTTACAACTTGGATTGGGTTATATTTGCAAAAGATTAAACAAAAATTATTAACAATAAAAATCTGAAACCATGGCTTATTTAATTTCAGAAGATTGCACAGCTTGCGGTACTTGCATCGATGAGTGTCCAGTTGAAGCAATTTCGGAAGGTGACATCTATAAAATTGATGCAGACGTTTGTACTGATTGCGGTTCATGTGCTGATGTATGTCCTATTGAGGCTATCCATCCTGCATAATTTTAAGAAAACACATCCAGTGGATAAAAAAAGAGGCTGTTCCTTTCGGAACAGCCTCTTTTTTATGAGTGCAATCTAGTCTAAAAACCAAAGATTAAGCATTTACATTATCGATTAATGACTCTTATTGGCCAAATATTCGGAAACACCTTCATGAGTTGCTTGCATTGCCTTCTCTCCTTTGTGCCAGTTTGCAGGACAAACTTCACCATTTTCTTCAAAGAACTGTAGCGCATCAACCATTCTTAATGCTTCGTCAATACTACGGCCTAAAGGAAGATCATTCACAACCTGATGACGAACAACACCATTCTTATCAATCAAAAAGAGTCCACGATAGGCAACTGGTGCACCTACAAATTCAACATTTCCTTCATCATCATATTCCGAATGTCCGGCAAGAACATCATAGTTCTCAGAGATAGTACCACCTAAGTCAGATACAAGAGGAAATTTAACACCTTTTATTCCACCACTCTTTTGTTCAGTATTTAACCATGCCCAATGAGAGAACTTTGAGTCGACTGAACAACCTACTACTGCAACATTTCTTTTTTCAAATTCGGCAATCTTGTCCTGAAACGCAATGATTTCGGTTGGGCAAACAAAAGTGAAATCAAGTGGATAGAAGAAGAATATAACCTCTTTTTTTCCAAGATACTGGTCGAGTGAGAAATTTTCAACAAATTCACTACCGTTTACAACAGCATCAGTGCTAAATGATGGGGCTTTTTTTCCAACTAATACAGCCATGTCTTTTTATTTTTTAAGATAATTGAAATTACATTTAATAGCCTATAAACATAAAATAGTATGAATATGTTGCGAAATTTCAAAAAAAAATACCGTTTTAGATAAGAATCTAAAACGGTATCATTTCTATTTTATTTTAGCACTTTCAGTCTTATTGAATCCAGCGTTTGTAGAAATCGCAATCTTTATACTCATCAGCCACCTTGATATAGGTGATCTTTACTTTTTCACGAGCCCATTTATCCAACGCATCATTTTTCTTCTTTACTAACCCCATATTCTGAAATGCATCATAATCAGTATTTAATGTAGCAACATGAGGTGGACTTTTGGATTTTACAGTAATAACATGAAAGGCCTTTCTTCTTTCATCTGTATCCATAGGAATAGGTTGTGAAATCTCTCCCGGTTTAAGTTTGTTCAAAATCTCAACCATCGTTGGGTCTAGATCATTCGCGGTAAATTTAGTATTGAGCGATTGAGGATTGATCATAGTGCCACCATTGACAAAGGTCTTATCAGTAGAGAATTTTCTAGCAGCATCAGCAAACTTGAGAGAATCTTTACGGATTAAATTTGAAACGCTGTCTAATCGACGAGCAGCCTTATCCAAATCTACTGGCGAGACTTTTGGCATGATCAAGATATGGCGGGCATTTACAAACTCCCCTTTCTTCTCAATAAGCTGTATAACATGATAACCATACGAAGTCTTGATAATCTCACTAATATCGCCCTTTTTCTTTAAAGAAAAAGCCGCTGCCTCAAACTCTGGTTGCATAGAACCACGATTAAAGAATCCCAATTCACCACCCTTTGGAGCTGAACCTGGATCCTCAGAATAAATACGTGCCAGCACAGAGAAGTTCTCACCCTTCAGCACGCGATCTCTAAGTTGTTTTATCTTATTTCGAGCTTCCGTCAACTCATCAGGATTAACAGCAGGTTCGATTACGATATGAGCAATTTCCCAGGTAGTACCAATCTTAGGAATACTATCTTTTGGAATGTTATTATAAAACTCCTTCACTTCAGAAGGTGTGATCTTAACATCTTCTACAACCTTCTTTTTAGCCTCATCAGCCATTAATTGCTCTTTAATAGGCAATCGCATATCTGCTTTAAAATCGGCTAACGACTTTCTGTAATACTGTTCAAGCTTCTCCTGAGAACCCAATTGGCGTAGGAAATAGCCCACTTTCTGATCAATTTGCTGATCAATTTCAGACTCCTGAACAGGTAGTGTGTCCAATTCCGCTTTGTTAACCAACATTTTCTGAAGTACGATCATCTCCAATAGTTGGCACTTGGTTTTCTTTGATATATTCTTGTTAGCTTCAGGATTTTCAGGATCGACCAGATCTGACTCCAGAATGGGCCGGGTAGCAACCACAGCAACAATTTGGTCAATTAATTTCTTTCCCTTTTGCGCTGGCTGATTCTGAGCAATGGCGGCCGGAGCGAGCAGCAATAAGCCAATTAGGGTTATGAACAGTTTCTTCATTCGGAGTTTAACGTTTTTATTAAATCAATTACTTAATCTTCTTTATTTTTAAAGGAGTTAATATTTCAAAATCCTTATTTTTAGAGGCCTTATTATACAAATCCAATTCCAATTTATCCAATACACCTACTCTTCGTTTATTTAGAATGAGCGTTCTGATATTATCACGTTCAAAACTTAATGGAGAAATAGACTCACGGTTTTGAACATCAGTAAACCTAATAAAATAGATATACTGTTCACTTCTTATTTCAGCAAAGTTATTCTTTTTAAGATACTCATCAGGATTATCCGTTTTAATTGGAATCCTTTTTACAAGATCATTAAAGAAAACCCATGTAGTATCAGAAACATCAGCATTGATAGCCAGTGTAGAGCATACCTGCTCGAGCTTCTGTCCTTTATCTTGTTTAAAGAGCTGTCTGATCTTAGCAAGGTTTGCGTTCGAAGTTGTCTTCGGAAATTGCCCCCAAACTGCCTTACAGATATTTTCGTGTAACTTAAAGTTCTCTTTATTCTCATTATAAAAAGCAACAATCTCTTTTTCTGGAATAACCGTATCAAATTTCTGCTTAATATATTCGGTTTCAAATCTATATATTACTAAAGATTTACGATAAGCTTCTATTTCATTCGAGAAGTCTTGCTGATCGCCCGACAGATTATCTTCCGCATGATGTACAAGTAATTCCTGTCGAATCCAATTGTTTATATAATTTTTGACAATTTCAATACTATCTTGTGAAGTTGTACCTGCAGCTACTACACCTTTTAAATCAGATGAATAAAGGTATTTATCATAAACTCTCGCCACAACCTGCCCGGTTGGTGCTGCTTTTTTAAAATAGCGACATCCAGCCAGTAACATAAATATGAAGAGTATAATTAAATATTTTTTCACTGTAAGTTTTTTTCAATTTGATCAAAAACAACCTTATTAATTGTATACGGATACCGTTTCCTCAATTCGTTCATCCATGTTTTCTCTAAGTAATTTTGATAATCAGCTGTAACAATCCCCTTGATCTGACTAAGACTTTTAGGTTGTGGCTCAATTACTTTATGAACAAACACAAATGTAGTAGTTCCATCGGTATCAATGTTTCTACTAAGACCCTCTTTCCAGTCAATTAAATCGACCACCGGACTTTCTCCACGAAGATACACGTGATGTTCTATAGTTACTACTTTGTTTGTATCAGATTTATAACTTTTTAAGATTTCTTCGTCAGAAATGCCCTTTATGACCATAGAACGTATCTTTTGAGCGGTCGCTGCATCCAAAACGGAATAGACCGATGCTTCAACACGGGTATCCCACATGTAGTTTGATTTGTTAGTTTCATAAAACTTACGCAATCCTATGCTGTCCACCTCTGCCTTCGACCATACATTCATATCTGTTAATGCATATACCAATAATCCATCATGATACTCTTTCAAAAGCGAACTAAATTCAGGATATTTTATCTCCAGATGTTCATCTTCATAATCAAGCAACTGCTTATTAGTAAAATCACTAAACCTATTAGCTACGTATATCTTCTTTGGAATCTTCTTTTCTACGTGTTGTTTCTCAACAATGTATTCAGCAAAGTCTTGAAGTTTAAATTCAAAATCTTCAAACCACATTAGTTTCTTAGCAAGTTTCTTAGCATCAAGTATCTTCCACTTGCCTGTAAATACCTCATCAGTAATCTCATCAGTAAATTTATCAAGTACTTTTTGATCGTATGCAAATCCATACCGTTTTTTCAGTTTAGATATAAACGAATCATTCAATGCGGATAACCTATCACCACGCGTTACTTTCTGACGCAAATCGTCTTTAATATCCTCAAATGCCCCTACCGGTTTACGCTCTATTATCTTTATGATATGCCATCCATACGATGAAAGAAACGGCTTACTGTATTCTCCTGGTTTCAAGCCATCTACAGCTATTACAATCTCCGGAATCATTCGATTAGAACCAAACCAAGGCAATAAGCCACCCTTTACGGCAGTAGTCCTGTCATCAGAGAAATTACGAGCCAATACTGAAAAATCGTCTCCACTTTTCACTTTGGCAAAAACTGAATCAACCCTCACCTTTAATGCTACAGAATCAGCATGCGTTGCAAGGTCAGGAAAACGAAACAGAATATGCGCCGCTAATACCTCTCCAAGTGCAGGTTGAACAGCATTTACTTTAACAAGGTGATAACCAAAATCAGACCGGACAGGCATTGATACATTACCAACTGTTGTATTATATGCTGTCGTTTCGAACGGATAAACCATATCAAACACAGAGAAGTAACCCAGATCACCTTTATTGCCTGATATTTTCTTAATGCCATCCGACTGATCACGAGCACTTAAATCATCAGATACTTCGGCTGCAACTTTTCCAAAGTCTTCTCCATTTTCAATCCGTTTCCTGATTTCCATTACCTTATTCCAAGCCTTCAATGTATCTTCAGGATTAGCATTGATGTCAACGGAAACCAAAATATGACTGGCTCTGATGTCTTTAAGTTTTCGTTGATAAGCCTCTTTAACCAACATATTACTCATCTCTTCATCCATCATGTAAGGTTGAGCAAGTTGACTACGATAGTAGCGAAGTTCGTTTTTAAAAGAAGTAATGGTATCCATTTTAGCATCAAGAGCCAGTTTTATCTTTAACTTATAATTGATAAAGAGCTCTAAATATTCCTCAAATGATTTTTTATCCAGAACAGCTCCTCGTAGATTATTTTTGCGGTAGAGTGTCATTACTTCAGAAGTAGTAATATTTTCGCCTCCAATATTCAATAATACAGGTTCGCTTTTCTGCTGCCCAAAAGAAGAGAGAGATAATACAACAAATCCTATAATCAAAAGTCCCAAATGGACAAAAGAGGTTTCTTTTTTTAAGGCCGAATTACTCATATCATTAAGATGCATTAGTTACAGAATATTATCTGCTATAGTTCGGAGCTTCACTAGTAATTGTAACGTCATGGGGATGACTTTCCATGATTCCAGCATTGGTGATTTTTATAAACTTAGCCTGTTGTAATTGATTGATGTTTAACGATCCGGTGTAGCCCATCCCTGCTTTTAGTCCACCCACCAGTTGATGAACAACTTCAGAAAGTGAACCTTTATAAGGAACCCTACCTACAATACCCTCAGGAACTAACTTCTTGATATCATCTTCAGTATCCTGAAAATATCTATCTTTTGATCCTTTCTGCATCGCTTCCAAAGAGCCCATACCGCGATAAGTCTTAAACTTACGACCTTCAAATATAATAGCCTCTCCTGGTGACTCATCAACACCTGCAAATAAAGATCCCAGCATCACAGAATAAGCGCCAGCAGCCAGTGCTTTTACAATATCTCCGGTATAACGAACACCACCGTCAGCAATAACAGGAATTCCTGTATTCTTAAGTGCTTGCGCAACGTTATTAACAGCCGTAAGCTGGGGAACTCCAACACCAGCAATTACACGTGTTGTACAGATTGATCCAGGTCCGATTCCTACTTTTACAGCATCGACACCCGCATCTTTTAATGCAAGTGCAGCTTCTGATGTAGCAATGTTTCCTACAATCAAATCGACATTAGGATACATTGCTTTAATCTCTTTCGCTTTCTCAATCACATAAATCGAATGACCATGAGCAGTATCGATACTAATAGCATCAACCCCGGCAGCCACCAATGCAGCAACTCTTTCAAGTGTATCACTGGTTACACCAACAGCTGCAGCAACACGTAATCTGCCGAAACTATCTTTGCATGCATTCGGACGAGCTTTAATTTTTATAATATCCTTATAGGTAATCAACCCTATCAGTTTATTGTTTTTATCAACAACTGGAAGTTTTTCAATTTTATATCTTTGTAAGATCCCTTCAGCTTCGTCAAAAGAAGTAAACTCGGCAACGGTTATCAAATTTTGACTAGTCATCACCTCTGCTACTGGTTTTTGCATAGAACGCTCAAAACGTAAATCGCGATTAGTAACAATACCAACCAGTTCTCGGTTTGCGTTTACTACAGGAATTCCTCCGATTTTATACTCTTTCATAATGAGTAATGCATCTTCAACCGTTGCATCCTCATTAAGGGTAACCGGATCTAGAATCATGCCATTTTCGGCTCTTTTTACCTTTCTTACTTCGTTTGCCTGCTCTTCGATAGACATGTTTTTATGTAAAACACCAATTCCACCCTCTTGCGCCATGGCAATAGCCATAACAGCATCAGTGACAGTATCCATTGCCGCAGAGACAATAGGAATATTTAACTTGATATTTTTTGAAAACATTGTTGTAGTGTCTACCTGACGAGGAAGCACTTCAGAATAAGCTGGAACGAGTAGAACGTCGTCATAAGTAAGGCCTTCACCAAGGAATTTTTCTGAATAATCCGACATATGATCTCCTGAATAATAAGCTGCAAAGTTAAGAAAAAACGGTATTGAACACCTCGTTTTTATTCATTCCAATTATTTACCTACCTTTAATTGATAAAGTGAATCAACAGATAGATAACGATTAGCAAGCTCCATTATTTCATCTGAAGTAATTGTTTGTATTTTATCCAACAGATTAAAATAATAGTCGATCGTTAAGTCATGTTCGTGCATCTCTTTAAAACGTTCAGCTAATGAGAATGCACCATCTACAGATCGCAAGAACGTACCGCCAAGATAGTTGCGCACCAGACTCAATTCTTCATTACTAACCGGTTCGTTTCTAAGTAAGTTAATTTCATTGAATATCTCATCCATTGCTCTGTCGGCAAACGCATTACCCACCTCACTTGAAATATAGAAGAAGCCCGAGTGCTTTAACGAAATTAATCCTGAACCAATACCATAAGTATAACCTTTATCCTCTCTAATATTGGTCATTAGACGCGATCCGAAATATCCTCCGAGTATCGTATTTAACACATGCATCCCAGCAAAGTCGTTATGCGTTCTATTAAATAAGACCTTACCTACACGCAAGGCAGTCTGTAATGCATCAGGCTTTTCAACCGTCCGGATCAGTTCTGTAACTGCCTTCTCTTCAAATTTTGTGTTGTTAATTATAGCCGGACCACTCCAATCATCTCCTCCAAAATATTGATTCAACAAATCGATTACCTCATCACCAATCATACCCGAAGCAATGATATAACAGTTTGATGAACGGTAATAAGTTTTATGAAAGGCTATAATTTCATCACGTGATACACCTTGTACATCAGCAGGTGAAGCCCATCTGCCGTAGGGATGTGTGGATCCATATAAAAGCTCTCCAAAATGAATACGGGCCAGATAATTTACCTTTTCCATGTTCACTAACAAGCCCTGATGTTTCTTTTTGAGATAGATATCAACTTCCTGCTGGTCGTATTTTGGTTTTTTGATAATCTCTTCCATCACCTTTAATGTGGCCGGAAGATGTTTATTCAGTGAATAGAGTGCCTGATAGGCCGAATCTTTCTCAGTTGAGGCCTCATGGTAAGCGCCATAAAAATCAAGTTCATCTGCAATCTGCCGAGCCGTCATATTAAAAGATCCCTCCTTCATTAAATCATTGGCCGACATAGCCACAAAGGCACCCTTCTGATACCATGTACCGGCATCAAATATAAATTCTAAACGGCATAAATCCTGTGTGCCGGCATTAATGGTAAACACTTTAATACCGTTGTCGAGCAGATAGGTTTTAGGCGCTATCAACTCCACCACACCTCTATCGGGAGCTATATCAAATATTTTCGGTTGTTTCTTTCTGTTTATCATGGTTTGGGCATTCTGTTAATTAACCTCTTTTGAGTAATAATAAAGGGTAGAGCAGTTTTGTGGTTGCAGTATTTCGTTAGCAACGGTCCTGATCTGTTCAGGTGTAATAGCATTATACTTTAGAATATCGTTATTCACCATATCCACATCGCCAAGATGTTCAGCATAAGCCAGATTAAGTGCCCGCTCCTGAATACGCATTTCGCTAAACGTCATTAACGACTCCGCCTTATTCTTCACCTTTTGAAGCTCAACATCAGTTATTAAATTCTGTTTAATTAAGTCCAGCTGCTCCAATATAGCATCTTCTGCATGCTCCATCTCCACACCCTTAATCAGTTTACCGGTTACCACAAATAGTCCTCCCTCTTCGTCCCCCGTAAGAAAAGCATTAATCTCGCTAAAAAGTTGTTGTTCCTTAAGCAGAGACTGATACAGACGAGATGAATCCCCATTTGATAATACATCGCTCAATAAATCGGTCGCAGGATAAGCACTATCCATTCTGCCACACATGTGATAAACCTTATAAATAGAATCGATCGGCACATCCTTCTGGACTGTAAGGCTTCTTGATGCGATCTGAACTGGTTCTCTGGGAATATTCCTTTCAAACACAGGACCGGCTGGAATAGGGGTAAACCATTTCTCAGATAGTTGCTTAACCTCTTCAACTGTTGTATTACCAGCCAATACTAAGATAGCATTATTTGGGTTATAGAAACGACTATAGAAGTCGCGGACATCTTCCATTGAAGCATCTTGTATATGCTTAATCTCTTTGCCAATGGTTGACCACCGATAAGGATGTGTTGTATAGGCCATAGGGCGCAACAACAACCAAACATCACCAAATGGCTGGTTCAGATAGTTTTGCCTAAACTCTTCAATTACCACGCTACGTTGTACTTCCAGACTCTTTTTAGAGAAAGCAAGATTTAACATTCTATCCGATTCCAGCCAGAAAGCCGATTCCAGATTCTGTTTCGGAACCGTTAGATAATAGTCAGTTACATCATTATTGGTAAAAGCATTATTTTCACCACCAACCCTTTCAAGGGGCTCATCATATTTTTTAATATTAACAGATCCACCAAACATCAAGTGTTCGAACAGATGAGCAAATCCTGTTTTTTCAGGATCTTCATCGCGCGAACCAACATTATATAAAATGTTCATCGACACCAATGGAGTGGTTATGTCGGTATGGACGATTACCCGCAAACCATTTTCAAGCGTGAACCTTTCAAAGTTTACCATAAATAATTATTTACTAATTTAAGTAGTATACCGAAACAAACAGCTTCAGAACCATAAAAGTTTTTTCAATGAGCAAAGTTAGGACTTTTTTAATGTTATTTCGCTTATCTTTAACCAGCTAAACGCTTAACTATATGAATTAATAACAGTTAGTATGAAAAAAACTATCCTTCAAATAATTGCTTTCCTCCTGATATTATGTTCAGGAACGAAGGCACAACGACCTGATTATATCATCTCTTCTCCAGCAGGTGAAGCCTTAACAAAAATCAACAAGAATGGTGCAACTACTATTCCGAATGGTCGTATTATCACCCCATTGGGTAGGTCGTTTTCTGTAGCCCCCCACCCTTACGGACTGGCACTAAGCAATGATGGATCTATTGCGGTTACTGCCAATTCGGGGACTGCGCCATTGGCGATCACAATTTTACGTAATGTCCTATCTACTAATCCAGAGATACAACAAGTGCCACCCGGAGCCACTACTGACCAGGGAGTGCTGGCATCTGTATTTATGGGACTAGCTATATCGCCAGACAATCAATACATTTATGTTGCCGGAGGACAAGAGAATAAAGTTTTCATCTTTAATAGTGCCAACGGAAAGAAAGAGGGTTTTATCGATTGCTCATTCAAGGATCAGAAAACCGATTATACCCATGGATATATTGGCGATATGACTATCAACAAAGCAGGCACCCTTTTATATGCCGTTGATCAAATCAACTTCCGGATGATCATTCTCGATATCCGCAGTAGGAAACTCTTAATCAGCGTCCCTGTAGGCCGTTATCCATTTGGCATCACCCTATCTTCTGATGAGAAGCAAGTCTATGTAGCAAATGTAGGCATGTATGCCTACAAGAAGATCCAACGGAAAAAGAAGGATGTATGGAAAGACGATGTTATTGACTTTCCCGCGTTCTCTTATCAATCGAAAGAATCAGAAGAAGGCATAGAAAACGATTCTCTAAAGATTCCTGGATTAGGACCAGTCAATTCCTCAGAATCATTTTCTGTATGGGCTATCAATCTTACCAATCTAGCTAAACCACATGTAACTGCTAAAATTAAAACAGGCAGTTTAGTCGGACAGATGGTCGAAGACTTTCCGGCAGTAGGTGGTTCCAGTCCTAATTCGCTAGTTAGCAACAACCAGTACATTTTTATCAGCAATGGCAATAATGATAATATCACAGTACTCGATCCCAAAAGAAACAAAATTGTCAAACAGATAACCCTCTCTCCAGATCCCAGAATAAAACAATATCGTGGAATTATCCCTTTCGGATTAGCTATTTCTCCTGATGGAAGATATCTCTATGTTGCAGAAGCAGGCTTGAATGCTGTTGGAATTATCAACACCTCCACATTGGAAGTTTTGGGACATATTCCGGCCGGATGGTTCCCTGCCAAGTTAAAGGTGAGTCCAAATGGGAGACAATTGATTGTTGCCAATGCCAAAGGATATGGTAGCGGACCCAATGGAGGCGAAGCTTTTAAGATTGCTGCAGAAGGAAGCTACATTGGCAGTCTGATGAAAGGGACAGTAGAGGTGTTGGATATTCCTACAGGGGATCAATTGAAAGAAACAACGCAAAAGGTTATTGCTAACAGTTTCAAGTTCACTAATCCTGACAATGATTCTTTTGCATGGCGCCAGAACAACCCCATACCGCTTTATCCCAAGGCCTCCATATCTCCCATCAAACATATTGTCTTTATCTCAAAAGAGAACAGAACCTATGATGAGATATTTGGGCAAGTTTCAAAAGGAGATGGTGACTCAACATTAGCCCGCTATGGTCGAAATGTATCGTTTACTAACCATAAGAAGACAATGGCTGTAAGCAATGCCACTGTAATGCCCAACCATCTCGATCTGGCAAACCGGTTTGCAATTTCAGACAACTTTTATGTCGACTCTGATGTGTCAGCTGATGGACATCGCTGGTTGACAAACACCTACCCCAATGAGTGGGTAGAAGCTACAGTACCTGCTAACTATGGAGGCAATCGCGACTATCGCGAGAAGTCGAATGCCCCAGGCAACCTGGGGTTTAATGGCGCGGCAGGTGCCATCTATCCTGAAGACTATAATGAAGCAGGATCTATGTGGGACCATTTTGCACGTCATAACGTAAACTATTATAATTTCGGATTCAGCGTCATGTTCGAACCTGGCGACTATAATGAGAAGTACAAACAAACCGGAATAAAGCAATTAGCCAACTTCCCATTGCCTGCAACACTTTTTGATCGTACCTCCAGAAACTACCCAACCTTTAATATGGCCATCCCCGATCAATATCGGATCGACATGTTTATTAAAGAGTATAACGAGAAATGGAAGGATGGTAAAGATCCACTACCACAAATTATTACTGTAATCATCCCCAACGACCATGGAGCAGGCGAAACCGTTGAGAACGGATACCCTTTCCGCGAAAGCTATGAAGCTGATAACGATCTTGCTGTTGGACGTATTGTAGAATTTCTTTCGCATACCCCCTACTGGAAAAACATGGCCATTGTTATCACCGAAGACGATGCTCAAAATGGGGTGGATCATATTGATGCACACCGAAGTGTGCTGATGTGTATATCACCTTATGCAAAAAAGAATTATGTAAGTCATTACCACTATAGCTTCGGAAGCATTTTCAAGACCTTTTGGAATGTTCTGGGACTTCCTTATCTCAATCAATATGATGCCGGAGCAACCGATATGGCTGATATGTTTACAGATCAACCAGATTTCACACCATACAACGCATTACCTTCCGATCTTCGTTTCTTTGATCCACAGAAAGCCTTAACCCCTCTAAACGAAAAGTTCAACTGGGAACGTGTAAAGAATGCTCCTCAGATTGATAATCCATCCGATATGATCAGAGAGAGTAAAGAACAAGATAAAAATCGTTTAGAAGATCGGGAAAAGAAAAAAGAGAATAAGTAACCTTTGTAAGTAGAGACGCACAGTCGTGCGTCTCTAAAATATGCAAATTATAAATCAATCAAAAAAGCATCCAACGCTTTCGTTGGTTTGCCATCATCACCCCATGCACTTAATCCATAGTGACTCCAGCTTTTAGCTCCTTCAGGTTCCCAGTATAAAACCCCAAGTCCTTTACTATTGGGCACTGCCTTAACCTTTTTCTGAACTGCAACCAGCATATCATATGTATTTTGCACCTTATAGTCTTCGCCACCCACTTCAACTACCATCACTTCCTTACCATATCGCAAAGCCATATCTAACAAATTATTTCCCAGATCATTTATAGAAAGCGTATAATCAGGATTTCCGGTAAGCCAATATGGATAATATGATAACCCTATCACATCATATTTTGCGCCATTAGCCTTGGCTTTATCAAACCAAGTCCTAAAACGTTCATTGTTATTCCCCTGATCTACATGGAGAATAACTTTTGAATGAGGGCTCACCGCTTTAATGGCATCATAACCCTGATTAATTAACTGCGCCAATTGATTCCAATTAGAGGTACTTCCTTCCGGATAAATCATACCACTCGCTGTCTCGTTTCCAACTTGTACCCAATCAGGAGAAACACCACTCATTTTGAGTGCTGCCATTACATCAAACGTATAACTATAAACATCTTTCAACAACTGTGTGAAGTCATGTCCTTCCCATGCAGCAGGCTTCTTTTGTTTTCCAGGATCAGCCCAACTATCACTATAGTGAAAATCAATCATAATCCTCATTCCCCACTTTTGAGCACGTAGTGCCATTGCCACAGTCTCGTCCTTACTACAGTGGCCACTTGCTTTGTCGTTTGAAGGATTTACCCAGGTTCTAAGTCGTATTGTATTGATTCCATGATCTTTTAAAATTTTAAAACAATCCTCCTCAATGCCATTGTCGTTGTAAAATTTATAACCCGTAGCCTCCATCTGTGGCAGCCAGCTAATATCAGCCCCTTTAGCAAAAGTATTGATGGGTTGATCTGTTAATTTTTTGGTAGTACATCCTGTCACTAAAGCAACAGAAAAAAGCACAACAATAATCCCTTTTATTAAAACTTTCATCTTGGTAAATTAATTATTAGGAAACCGGTTTAATAGTATTGCCCTGTTACAAATTTAGTATTTGGATTTGTCCATTACACATTATTTTTCATTTTCGTTTCGCTATTTAAGTAATGAGAAACAAATGTTGACGTAGAATACTTCGATATGCTCTGCGTCCGCTTAATATAATAGTCATTGAGCTTGTCAAAATAACAATCATAGAAAATATGACATTGTTTTGTTCACATTACTTAAAATTTGAAATTCATTAAGAAATCTTATGAAAATAGTTCAGGATAATATTTTGCAATTAATTCCTTTTCTTCAATGTTCAGCTCATTTAATAAGATGGGTTTATCTTGTGAACGCAATTCTTTTTGATTAATCCTGTTCATTAAACTCCAGTCCTTAATTGGTCTTTCCGGTGAAGGGTCTTTTGGTTCTTTTGCCGGAAGATCATACCGCGTAAAATCAATTACTTTTTCAAGAGTATTTTTATGCCAGTCCCGCACTGTAGCCAAACGGAAATTCTTATTCATGAACCACCGTATCTCTTCATTGCCCCATGAGTTTCCTATCCCCAGACCTTTTTCTTCAAAACGGTAATTCCATTCATTATTATCCCGATAGTGCTTTCGCCATATTTCACCATACTCCCCAAAAGTGACAAATTTGACCTCGGGCCACCTTTTCACAGTTGATCCTACCCATTTCTCGAGTGCGCGCAAAGCAAATGTCTCGTCCCAATTATTCCGTTCCGGAATTTTCACCAATGCTGCCTCCCAGATATTTGGGATCCACCCAAATCCATTCAATTCGAATCCTCGGTCGAAATGAATAGACTGAGTATGCATTACTGACTCATGACCAATTTCCAATCCCCAGTCTCCATATGTCTCAATTGGCCCAACACCGCGACGACTTGCGGCCCCATTAAAAGGAGTAGTACCCCGAATTCCACCACTAACCCGTGCATTAAGAAAATCAACGCTCCAACCATCAAGATTAACGCAGTCAATAAAATCATTTTTGCCTTGAGCCGGCTTACAAAAATGCTCTTTAGACGGATAGTATGGGTACGATGGTGAGCCATCTGCTCCGCCTCCATCTATTTCATGTTGACTCCAGATTACCCCATGGGCTACATGTATATTCTCCTTTTCTGCCAGATAAGCGAGGTTATTTGCAGAGAGGAAACCTCCCATAATGGCTTTGGGTCTATATCCTCCGCCAACAATATCTGAAATAATCTGAATTGCTTCACTCATTTCGCGATTTATCCGCTCCCTTGGTAAATACATAGCAGGGAAGTATCCGGGGAAGTAAGACACTTCGTCACCGAACAATCGTTGACATTCAGCTACATACTTGCGGATATCACTATAATTAGGACGTTTATCTTCAAGTGCATTCAAAGTAAAACCCCATGTCAACCTGCCTTCAGGATTGTTTTTAGAGAAAGTTTCCCGCAAATCCCTGACAACTTTTAAGGTATGAGCAAAGCTTTCATCCCTGTTCAGTAATTTAACATCCCTCGACACCTCCCAGGGTGTTGTACGAATCATAATGCATAAAGTAACAAAGCGATTTCCCATCAATGGGATTGAATCTTTAATAGCAAAGGGATCTAACAAATTTGCCTTTGATATTAAGGGAGCTGCCATTAATGCAGCACTACTTAATAAAGATTTTTTACAAAATTCTCTTCTTTCCATTTATATGTTTTTTATTTTAAATCCCAATAGACAATTGAAATATTGAGTACCCTTTTTTATTTATGATGCTATTGAGTATCTCATTTTAAATATTAAATGCATCATCCCGATTACTCTTCCTGAAATATAAGTAACAACCCACCAAATATATACAATCCAGAGATAGCTATGGCGCTTAGGAGTGACTATTGACTAGCTTTTAATTTAAACTTCCGAATCAAGATTGTATTGATAAGCATACCTGTATATGATCTTCTTATTTTCCATAATTTCACTTTATAATAAAGAGTATTCTCCTGACTACTAGCATTAATCTAGATGGATTCTAAATTTTATAATTCGATTCAAAGATGAGTTTAATCATTATATTTGTAATTATAGTACAATATAAGACTGTGTATGTGCTATTCTATTTACAAATACTCCTTTTCAGGCGTGTGTTGTATATAAAGTGTTCCCAGAGAAAAGGTTTTCATGAAAGAGTAAAGATCATCAATAAATGGGTAATGAGAAAAGTGATGGTAAAATATTAGAGATAAAGACAATGACATCAAAAGACTTACTTCAGCAGACATTAAATCACAAAGAACCCGAACGTATTGTTTTTGATATGGGATCTAATGCGGTCACAGGTATTCATGTTCTGGCATTAGAAAATTTACGTAATTATTATGGGCTTGAAAAACATCCGGTTAGAGTGATTGAGCCATATCAGATGCTTGGATTAGTTGAAGCTGATTTAATAGATGCCATTGGAATAGATGTAGTTGGAGCATGGGGACACGATAATATGTTTGGTTATAGCAATCAACCTCCTTTGAAATTATTTAAAACTTTTTGGAACCAAGAGATACTGGTTCCTGAAAAGTTTAGTACCCAAACAGACTCAAATGGAGATTTACTTTCATTTCCCGAAGGCGACTCAACTTTACCTGCATCAGCAAAGATGCCTGTGAGTGGTTATTTCTTTGATGCCATTGAAAGGCAGCAAATTATTGATGAAGATAATCTTAAAGTAGAAGATAATCTTGAGGAATTTACTCCCATAACGGATAAGCTATTAAATTATTGGAAAGTTGAAACAACTAAAGCAAGTGCTACCGGGAAAGGAGTAGTTGCAGGATTTGGCGGCACCGCATTAGGTGATATCGCACTGGTGCCCGGGATGCAACTAAAACAGCCAAAAGGAATACGAGGTATTGCGGAATGGTATATGAGCACAATTATGCGCAATGATTACATCAAGGAGATATTTGACATGCAAAGTATGCTTGCAATTGAAAATCTGAATAAGATTTATCAAGTCGTTGGCCATAATATTGATGTCGTATTTCTCTGTGGTACTGATTTTGGCACACAGGATTCTACTTTCTGTTCACCTGAACAGTTCGATGATTTATGGCTTCCTTATTACCAGCGGATAAATGAATGGATACATACAAATACCAACTGGAAAACCTTCAAACACTCATGCGGAGCAGTAGAAAACTTCATGGATCGATTTATAGATGCCGGGTTCGACATTATCAATCCCGTTCAGGTGAGTGCCAAAGGGATGAATCCTAAGCACCTTAAAGAGGCCTATGGTAAACAGTTGACCTTTTGGGGTGGAGGAATAAACACACAGAAAACCCTTCCCTATGGCACAACCGATCAGGTTAGAGAAGAAGTACTGCGCCACTGTGATATCTTTGCTAAAGATGGAGGTTTTGTTTTTAATACTGTACATAATATACAAGCACATGTACCGGTTGAAAACATTGTGGCCATGATTGATGCGCTGAAAGAATTTAACAGTCGTGGTTAGTTTTTTTAAAAAAAACATTAAAGCTAACCTCCTCTATTCACACAACAATCTTAACAAAGCAGCTGCAGACCAGCTAAAGTTCATGGCACCTAATGAGTCACCAGTCAATGGGTTGTAATTTTCATGAATAGGCTTATTATCTCTCATTCCTTCGGCATGGTTAATAAATTTCATCAAAAGCTGATCTGCCAATTTATCCTGATGATAATTGCGTAGCCCCTCAATACCAAACATTACTTGATCTAGCCAAACAGGTCCACGCCAATATCCATGCGCTGGATCAAACTTAGATTGATTAGCTGGGAATGTTGGAAATGGAACATAGGTATTGAAACGAGTAGTATCTGCCATGACTTTTGCAACCGCACTGGCCTGATCAAGACTTGCTATTCTCGTCCATAATGGGTGCCACCCTTCTGTTCCTTCAAGCAAAATCTTGCTCTTCCCTGCAACCTTGATATCATAATAATAACCGGTAACCTTATCATACATTAATGTATTAACCATTTTCTTTAATCGCCTTGCATCCTTAAAGTAATCTTCACTTCCTTGAATACTAAGTAATGCAGACATTTTAGCAAGTAAAAGCTTTTCGAGATATAGAAAACTGTTAAGATCTACTGATTCTTGATTTAGAGACCATGCTTTGTTATTATTTTTTAACATTAAGGCATCGTCATAGCGAACTGCATTATCCATCCCACTTTCCCATGCAGCAGCCTCACGGCTTCCATCAGTTGAGCCAAATTCACACAATCCATTTTGATCATGATCCCGGTTTTTATACCACCAATGGTGATATCTTACCAATTTAGGAAACATTTCTTTTAAAAACAGCAAGTCACCTGTCTTCTTATAGACCTCCCATACAGCCCAGGCAGCTAATGGAGGCTTACTATCCCGGTAATTATTATCCTTTGAATTAAGAAATACACAATCAGCAATCATGCCATCTTTATCCTGATAATCGAACATCGCACGAATATTATTTTTTCCAAGCTCTGGGAAAAATAAAGCACACGCAGCAGCATGCTTCCAACTATCCCAGGCCCAAAAGCCATCAAATGTACTGTATGAGGGAAAAATACCATCGTGTTTTAAATCTCCTGCAGCACTTCGCCAATTAGTCATCAAAGTAATCATTGATTTTACTTTCAGATTTCGGATGAGAGGATCGTTTGGCCATCTTCCACCATTCGCCAACGCCTTAGAAATATATCCATTCCACCTGACTTGATTATCAATAAACTTCTGTTCAGCTTTTTCTTCATGATGATAATTAACGGTATAGTCGTTCTCATTGATAAAATTTGAATGCTGAATATAGAAAGTAATTGATGAATGTGGATGAATCGTTATCTCATCTTTACAAACTACCTGATAGCTATTTTTATTGATCACAACATCCAACCTATTTTTCCAGGGAAAATCCATTAGATATATACCCTTGGGAAAAGAGATTTTAATTTGCTCGTTCTCATGTGCAAGTCTCGATTCGACCTTAACCTTACCACTCCATGAAACTTTAACACTCACTGGAACAGAAGAATTATTTTTAATAGTATTTCTAACCAGAGCAGATCGCTTATCAGAGAAGATAAGCGACTGTTCCAGTGTGATTTCATCGTTAGTATATTTCATCATAGCCATTCCGGGCAAAAATGAAGCAATTGGCTGATTAAAAACAAATGGAGTATTGTTAATCTGTAACGCAATCTTAGCGACTGATTCCGAAACGACATCGCCTTTCCGGTTAAAAAGGACAGGGCCATTAAAACCGCCATAATCTTCTTGTCTCTCTGGAAGCGAATAAGCATGCCAGGCCCCCATATCAGAAAACAGGGTTGTCGAAGAACTGATCACATTCGTTTGTAATAATGAAGAACGTAAATCAAGTATATTTACATAATTATCCCGTTTGTACTGTGCTTGCACCTTAAAATCCAAAAGGACCATTATTATCAGTAACATTGAAAGCTTTAATTTGCAGTTACTTTTTGATAGATTAAACAGTATCATTTGTTTATTTGTATTTTAGAATATTATGATTCATTAACCTTTTTGGGTCATTACAAATCAGTCTGTTATAATAAACCCACAGTAATTATTTGCTTAAACGAAGCATTAGTACATCATGTGAAGGAATCATAGCTTTAAAATCTTTTTCTGTTGTAGCTAAGTTTGTTTTTGTCCATACATCACGAATTTTATAGATATTCGTCTTGGCATTCAATTGCATATTTGATAAACTATCCGAAACAATTTCATCTTTCCAACTGAATTTAACCTCTTTTGAATTTGTAGCGCGGTTAAGAAAACAAACAGCCCAATTTCCATTTTGCAATGGTTTCATCCAGACTTCTAAGCTATCTTTACTTGAATATTTAAAACCTTGGATACCTAAACCATCCTGATTAATGCTGATTGCCTCTTTATTAGTCATAATATCCAATGTTTCTTTCGACATTTTTCTAAAATCATTTCCTGCCATTAATGGTGCAGCCAACATACACCACATAGAAAAATGTGCACGGTCTTCACTAATACGCATACCATTACCCACTTCAAGCATATCCGGATCATTCCAATGTCCTGGACCAGCATATTTTCTTAACCCATCTTGCAGGTCAAGAATTTTCATGACACCAAATGCTGACCATGTTCCATAATTATGCATTGCGTCAAAAACCTGATAAATATCATCGGTTGTGCGCCATAATTGACCGACCTGAGGAGCCCACTCCCATGGTTTGTTTACGCCCCATTCGCACACACTGAATATCATAGGACGTCCGGCTTTTTTCAAGGCCATACTCATGGTTGTGTATGCCTCTTTTGCATTGATACCTTTTGTATTACACCAATCGAATTTTAAATAATCAATATCAAAAGAAGCATATAAACGGGCATCCTGATATTCATATCCTCGAGTACCCGGGTAATTTTGACAAGTTTTAGTTCCTGCACAATTGTATAGCCCAAACTTCAATCCTTTCGAATGCACATAATCAGCAACCGCTTTCATCCCATGTGGAAATTTCTTCGGATCGGCTACAAGGTCACCTGTTAAACTGTCTCTTTCCATAGCCATCCAGCCATCATCTAAAACAATATAATTATATCCGGCATCTTTCATCCCTGATGATACCATAAGGTCTGCTGTTTGCTTCACCAATTCCTCATTGATATTTGTCTGAAACGTATTCCAACTATTCCATCCCATTGGAGGAGTTAATGCAAGCCCTTCGAATTTTTGAGCTTGAATTTGTGTTACCAATAATGTAAATAAGATTAAAAATAAATTCTTCATAATGACTTAATTTTATGTTTTATAACTGTATTGAAATAGTATCACCCTCATTTATCAACATTTCACGAACTATTTTTTTGTTACTGGTAATGAATATTTTTAACTTTCCTTTTACCCGTTCGACTGTAACGTCAAAATCATTTTGAAATGCTCTAATATGTTTTAACTCCATTTTTGGCCAGGCTAATGGCAACCTTGGAGTACATGAAAATGTCCGGAAACTGGTTGGCCTTAATCCAAACAAACCTTCTATATAAATACGACAATAGAGTGCACTTTCTGCCGCAAGATGTCGTTGATTTCCTTCAGGATATGCCTCTACAGGATAAGGGACATGATTGCCTAATAAACGTCTGGATGAATATGCTTTAAGATATTGCAATGCTTTCTCGGTTTCTCCTGCTGAAAAAACACCCCTTAAAGCATATAAAGTGGAACGATCCCAAAAGGTTTTATCACCCGCTTGAGTAGCCAATCCATCTTCAGTCCACAACCGTGGTGAAAACAAAGCATTGATTGTAGCTTCTTTTCTTTCAAAAATTCCGACAGTAAGCGGTACACAGATCCACGAACGTAAGATGGTGTTCTCTTTGAAGTATCGATAGGTTTCAAACCCCTCTACATTACCGCCAAAATACTTTTCAATAGCTATCCTCAACTTTTTGGCATCCTTATTATAAGCTTCGGTTTGAGTTTTTGGTAACCCTATTACTTTCCCCAACATGCTAGCCGAAATTAAAGCATCGTAGTATAAAGATGATGTACAAAGGTTAGCAGAACCTGCCGGAAAACGTCCCTCCAGTTCATCACAATCCGACGACACAACTCCTTCTGTATTGAGATGACGTTTAGAATAAGCTAAACACCACTCTATCAAAGGCCATAGAATCTTAGCAGAATCAATATTGCCATTTGCCAGGGCGAACCTTGATGCACCATATGCTATCATAGCCTGATCTCCACGATCTCCTGCTCCATTCCAAAAATCTGTTCCTTCAGCAACAATGGAACTAGGAATTGGCTTAAAAGCAGGATTCATATACTTTGCAAATAAGCGAAAGGAATTCATGACGGCATTGTTAGCGACATCATCTCCCAGAAAAGCAAAAAACGGGTTGGCATATTCTGCCTGATCGTTAGCCCAAATAGCGGCATAATACGATAGTCCACCTGGACCATGCATAAGCCCGTTTTTGGTGGCATAAATGCTTTCCGTGGTCCTGATTTTGGCAAAATTGAAAGCAGTATTCAGAACTGTATCAGGTGTCATCAATTGCAAGTGCGACAAGATATCAGAAATCCTTAATCTACGTGCGTTCTCTTCTGTAGAAATATTAATTTCAGGAATATTCTGTGCGGCATGTAATGCATAATATACAACTGCAAAAACAACTGAATCTTTAGGTTTCAGACTTACGGTTCCATCATTAATTGTCGATTCTATTATTCTATGAGGACCATTCACAGTGATGGCAGTATCCAACATGATTTCACGGTGCAATGCTTCCATTGTTATCCGAACAGGTTGCTCGGAGATGTTTCTAAAAACAAATTTCTCTACAAAAAGAGGCTTGTCTGGAGAGGGAAATAATTTTCGTTTAACGTCCACTGTGTACATGATCTGCTCATTAGAACCTGAAACCTTATCGTGTAATGCTGAATTCATCTTTCGTCTGTCAGGTGCAGTACGACTTTCAATTTCCAAAGATCCGTTAAGTAAAATTTTATTGATTTGCTCAAGCTGATCCGATGTCCGTCTGCCATTAAAAGTAGAAGCTTTCCAAGGACTCTGGTTTATAAAAAATCGAGGTAAATCATTATCTGAAAAGGTATACATGAGACTACCATGTGTATCATTTGGTACAGTACGAAATGCAGGGAATACCAATGTGCGGGCAATCTGCAGTTTCCCGGTAGTATCAATGCCATACTGTAGCCATGCGGAGATACCTTCCCCACTCATTTCTATATGATCCGAATGCGGAATATTTTCATTTTTAATCTTCCAGATTATTTCATTCTCTCCTGATAAACTCCATCTTTGTTGTTGCGAAAATGCTTGAATATAGAAGGTAATTAGCAGTAAAAAAAGAGATAACTTTCTCATAAATAATTGTATTTAATTAATAAAGTTTTAAAGACCCTGATTATTTAACAGAAGCTTCTAGTTGTTGTCCTGATTGGACCATAACATTTACAACAGAGAATATACTTCCATCAATGTTATTTACCAAACTTGCATTAACAGGTTTCCCATCTACATAAATTGTGGAATATTTTCCTGCAAATCCGGCTTTCCAATTAATGGATTTATCACCTTTATTTGTTACCAATGTCTTGTGTGTACTATAATGCTGAACGCTTATAAATGAGTTTAGCACAAACAGATTATCAACTTTTAATTCCACCTCGTCTTTTCCCCTGAATAAAGTGCTGATGGTATTCGAATGCACATCTGGCTCGATTCCCATCAAACCTTGGATTATCCCTTCAATTACACCAAAAGATACTTCTGGATACTCCCTACGTTTTGTGGCGGGATCACTTAAATGCAATATATAACGATACGCTTGTTCTCCACTTCCATTCAGGTATAGAAGGTAAGGCAGATACGACATTGTTTCAACATTTAAGTCAGCAGAAATAAGATCATGAATGATTGTATTCTTTCTTGATGGATCGTTTATTATATTAAACCATAACAGAAATACAGATCCATCTCCATTATCAAATGCTCCATTATTCTTGTATAATGTATTATAGTGCTGATTAGCAATATTCCACCATTTAGATTCTAAATGTTTTTGATATTGACCAGCCTTTTGAGCATAATAATTGCTTTGGGTGATATTATCATTTTCCCTCAAAATGTAAGAATAAGATACAAAGCCTTCATAAATTGCAGCTATCAAATCTGCACTCATTTTTAAATCAGGAACATTCTCTACATAAGAAGGTAAGCCGCGACTCTTAAGAAACATATCATTTTTATCAAAAGACAAAGGAGTGTTGGGTAACGAGGGTCTTGTTAATAGGGAATCGACATCAAGTACCCAATCTTTAACATATTCATTCAGCGATCTCTCACAGAAGTTAATGAATAACGGATCGGTAATATATGTTTTATCTCCTGTCCATTCATATAATCTCCGACAAGCATAAATTAATTCAAAATTTGCATTCAGATTATACCAGAATTCACGATCATTTTTATAATCAGCCAGGGCTGGCTTATTCCATTTATTGATTTCCCAGAAACTACACCAGTTTCGTGATTTTGAGATATTCGCCAAAAATTTACTTAACATGTTTTTATTCTCCCGATTCATCCCCAATATTTCAGCACCAATGCATTGGTGAGATACATCGCGAATACAAAAAGCATATCGGGAAGGGAGCGCAGCTTCATACCAGGGACCTACTGGATCCAACGAATCACCTTTATATTTTAAGGCTGTTTTTTTTGCCCAATTAAAAGCATTTTCCAAGGCAGAATCTGAAGACTGAAAACTGACCATTGTCTGCCCAATTGTAAATAGATAAAAGCAGATTCCCAAAAGTGAAAGAAAGTATTTTTTCATTATAATAAAATATTGAATTACAGGAATATGAATCAATATCAGAAGTTCTAAGCTATGATTAAATAACTTTTCCAACTTCGTAATAACGTATTAGTTTCAAACAATCAATTCTTAAGAATTAGTTTGAAAATGAAATGCTACCCATCTGATGATTTTATAAGTTATATTTTTCAACAGATCCATTATACTAATAATGAAAAAACAACAGCATACAAAAGATCAATAAACGATAATAGAAGGGGGCAAACCGTTTTGCCCCCTTTATCAGATATTGCTGATTTTATACAGAATTTTTAAGTGAAATAGATTAATTATATCCAGGATTTTGAACAAGTTTTGTTCGGTTAATTTCTGCTTTTGGAATAGGCAATAAGTAATGTTGTGGCTTAAAGGTCCTGGTCTGAACCTGAGAATACTTGTATGTCTTGGTACCATTTGCATTTTTGGTAATTACAACACCCATTAATGGCTTGTTCTCAGTCACATCTGCGATCTTCCATCGACGAACATCATAATAACGATGTCCTTCAAGACATAACTCAACCTGTCTTTCATTACGGATTTTATTTTCCAATGCAGTACCAGATAATGTATTAGGCAAAGGCTTGCTAATTCCTGCTCTTTGTCTAATTAAATTTAAATATTGAATCGCTGTTGTATTGTTTCCAAGATAGAATTGAGCCTCAGCATAATTCAGATAAATCTCTCCCAGACGACTGATAATCCAGAATTTATTCGTCTGTGTGTCTACATTGAAGTTGCAGGTAGTATCGCAATATTTTCTGAAAGTATAGCGAGTGACACTATTATTCCAGGTATCCCAACCTTGGGGAGAATCTAATCCTCCTTCATAAAACTCAGCAGCATTGGTGCTTCCAACAGCATATCTGTCCTGGCAAAATGCAGGTTGGCCATAAGGTCTTCCATCAAAAACAATATCTGCTGTGAAGCGTGGATCTCTATTGATGTAAGGATGTTGCGGATCATATCCCGACGTTGGATCAGAAATGTCCTTTCCATCGGCTGTTCCAAATGCATCCACTAGATTCTGACTTGGAGCAAACGAAGCCCATCCATGAAAGCCACTGGGAGATAAAAACATCTCTACCCCCTGAAATGCATTCCACATATATTGCTTATTTGTTACCCGCACCATGATTAACTCAGCATTCTTTGATGTAGTTAAATCAGCATAATTACCTGTATGTAATTGAAATGCATTCAAATCGATAACAGCTTTTGCAGCATCTGAAGCCTTTTGCCATTTTGCACGATCATTCGTAGGATTCCATTGTGGGCTGGCATCATAGAGCAAAATCCTGGATTTCAAAGCTAATGCAGCGGCTTTAGTAGCTCTTCCATAGTTTGCAGAACTCTGTTGCAAAGGCAATATCGCTGCAGCTTTATCCAATTCATTTGAAATAAAGTTAGCACACTCATCGTAGGTATTGCGAGGTACATCAAATTTACTATTCAAATCAAATGGTTTTGTAATTATAGGAACTCCGCCATAATCGATAATAAGTTTAAAATATGAATATGCTCTCAGATATGTCACTTCTCCTTTTAATCTATCTCGCCATGATTGATCCCCAGGCACATTGTCTATCTTTGATAAAAAGATATTACAATTTTGAATGATTGAAAAAGTTGGGCTCCAGATATCAAATATTCCAATATTGTCTGGAGTGAGAGACCCTGAATTCATAATAGAAGCATTGTAATCATCAAATTTATTATATGCCTCATCGCAAGCAGATGATAAAGCCCAGCTACGATTTGTGGTATTATCCCAGTTATGTTCCGTACTTGGTAATACGGTATACAGATTATTGGTAAAAGCCTCTGCAAGTTTCAGATCACTCCATACTGATTGATCTGTATATGAATCAAGTGGAGTTTTATCTAATGCGTCCTTATTGCAGGAAGCCATTAGAATACAGAGGATATAACAACAGATAAATATTTTGTTTTTCATTTTTTTCAATTTTATAGATCAATATTCAAACCGAGCCTAAAGAT
Organism: Bacteroidota bacterium; assembly: GCA_013390605.1. Lineage (GTDB taxonomy): Bacteria > Bacteroidota > Bacteroidia > Bacteroidales > Cfx3-03 > Cfx3-03. The sequence continues at coordinate 3,840,062 of JACAUB010000001.1, forward strand.
GCGAGATTGTGGATAATTGACACCTGTAACATTATTGTTTTCAGGGTCTCTGTTGTATTTTTTCATACTATCGAATGAAAATAGGTTCGTACCGCCAACATATACTTTTACACCAGCAATTCCATATTTTGTAAACATGTTAGATGGTAGTGTATAGGAAAGCTGCATTGATTTCAATCGAAGAAATGAAGCATCTCTCAACCAAAAATCAGCATAGACAGAGTTTCTTGTGTCATTGGAATTGAATGCCCTTGGATATGTTGCATTTGGATTATCTGCAGTCCATCTGCCATCATACAACCATGTAGGAGGAGCTACAACAGAACCTTGCATTTGTGGAAGTACCATTTGTTTAGCCATTCCTTGTCCTGACCACACTAAATCAAGAGAAATACCTTTGTATTCAGCTCCCATCAGGATTCCGTACATGATTTTTGGTGTAGCAGATTCGGCAATTCTCACCATGTCATCGCTTGTAATATTGCCATCTCCACTTACATCTTTGATCCAAAGATCTCCTGGCTTTGCTCCAGCTAAGTGAGGTGAATTATCTACTTCACTTTGTGTGTGATAAATACCCTTTGTCTGATAAACTAACCATGAATCAATAGCATAACCAGTTGATTTTTGCCAGGCAGGAATATTGGGTGATTCATCACGGAATATTATCTTACTTTTTGCGTAAGTAAAATTAGCGCCCACATGATATTTTACGACTGTTTTTCTTTCATTAAAATCTATTGAAAAGTCAACTCCTCTATTAAGAGATTTACCTATATTTTCTGCAGGAAGCGATAATCCGGTATATAAAGGAACCGAAGCATTGCGTTGTGCCAAAATATCTTTTCGTAAGAACCTGAAAGCATCAAAACTGATATTTAATTTGTTTGAAAACAACGTGGCATCAAATCCGATATTTCTTGTATCCTGCTTCTCCCAAGTGATATCAGGATTAGGAGTTGCTGAAAGATATAAGTTCTTAGCTTCAGTATAGTTATCACCAAAATAAGTATAATTTTCAGGAGTTGTAGACAATTGATATCTTGTCACATAAAGGTATTGAGCCACTGCATCACTTCCCATCAATCCCCATGAAGCTCTCAGTTTTAACTGATTAATAACTTTAATATTATCCTTAAAAAATTTCTCTTCAGAAATCCGCCATCCCAAAGAAACGGCAGGAAACAATCCCCAACGCTTATCTGAAGGGAAATTAAATGACCCATTATAGCGGAAAGTAACATCTGCCAGATACTTATTACTATAACTGTATGCCAGTCGACCTAAATAACTTTCCCGTCCATCTTGAGAAGCAGAACCTATTGCATTCTGATTAACAGCACTTCCTGTAAATAACTGATCCAGTTGGTTACTCAACAAATCTCTGCGATAAGCATAGGTATCCTTCCAATTTGTTGCAGTTTGTTCGAATCCAACAAATGCATTAAATGAATGCTCACCAAATTGACGATCGTAAGCCACTTTCATGAAATAGGTATTCTCATTGGTTAATTGCTCATCTTGAGCCAGACTGAGAATACTTGTGCTGGTTCGTTGATTATTGTAAGTTTTGGAGGTCTTATCATAAGTATAAGCATCCCAAGGCTGTTGAAATGTTTTTGCGCTACGGTTGTTAAAATCGAATGCAGCATATCCATTCATGGATAAACCTTTTGTTATAAAGGGCATTTGTAATTCAAACCCTAGCTTAGGATTTACAATAAGATTTGTAACGTTATTGTAACCAGGCAAAGACGAAGTCATTATTACCGGATTTCTTCCGTTTGAAATACAGGCATCGGGTAATCCATTTGTCCAATAAACAGGTAGGAAAGGGTACATGCTTACCGTTTCATGCAAAATGTTTGCAATAGAAATAACGGGTCCCGTTCTATCTTCTTTACGTGCAGCGATATCCAGATTTACTTTTAGATTTTTTGTAATTGTCGCGTCAATATTTGATCTGATATTAAATTCTTTAAACGCTTCATCGCTGTTTCTAAGATTGCTTTCTTGTTTTAAGTATTGACCGGAAAAGTAATATTTTACTTGATCATTACCACCATTAACAGAAATAGAATGGTTACTTTGAGGTGCATTCTTTCTAAATACAGCATCAATCCAGTTCGTACTTGTATAATTAGGGTCATTTCCTGCTTTATATTTATCAATTTCGGATTGCAAATATGGAGCAGAGTTTCCCTGATTTAAATTCAACTCATTATAATAAGTCATATATTTCCAAGCATTAACACGTTGATCCATTCTTGTTAATTGTTGAATAGATAACGAACCGTCATAATGAATAGATGGTTTTCCAGCTTTTCCTCTTTTTGTAGTAATTAAGATTACTCCATTTGCTGACCTCACACCATATATTGCAGCAGAAGCATCTTTTAAAACCGTAACGCTTTCAATGTCTTCCGGGTTAAGTCTGTTTAAATCTCTATCCGGTATACCATCAACTACTATTAATGGGCTAGTGCCTCCGCCAAATGAATTGAAACCTCTGATTAACATGGTTGCACCATCGTTACCAGGCTCACCTGAACGATTATTTATAATTAATCCAGGAGTGTGACCTGCTAATGAATTGGAAACAGAAGCTGATGCATTTTGTGCTAATTCTCCACCTTTTAAATTACTTACTGAACCAGTAAGGTTTCCTTTCTTCTGAGTACCATAACCAACTACAACAATCTCATTCAGTGTTTTAACATCTGTTTTTAATTTTACATCAATAACTGATTTTCCCAAAGTAGAAATTTTCTGTGTTTCGTAACCGATAAATGAAAAAATCAACACGGAGTTTCCATCTGGTATTTCAAGAGAATACTTCCCGTCATTTCCTGTCTTGGTTCCTTTTGTTGTTCCCTGCAACAAAATACTTACACCAGGCAGTGTTAAGCCAGAAGTTTCATCAGTAACCGTACCGGTTATCTTTTTATTTAGTAGTACAAAGTCACTCGTCAGGCTGTTTGGGAAAAGTAATATTTGCCTGTTGATAACTTTAAAATTGATATCAGCACCTTCAAATAGTTTTTTTAATACCTGATCAATGTTCTCAGAATTAACCTCTAAATTGACCTTTCGTTCAACATCGACCTGCTTGTTGTCGTACATGAAAAAGAACTCGCTTTGCTTTTCAATCTTATTCAGCACCTCTTTAACCTGAGTGTTATGAACTTTTATGTTCAATTTAGCCTTCTGCGCATAGCTGATTGAGTATGCACTAAAAAAACTCATTACGACAAATAATAGCGTTAATCGCATCACTAACAGAATTTTTTTGGTGAATGGAGATAATAATCCCCTTCCTGGTAATTTTTTTTTCATAAATTTGAATGATTTAGTTTTTTGAATTTTATATGCAGGCCTTTTCCTTGAAATTCTTTGCATTAAAATTCGGGTTTACAATAAACTAACTTAGAAACAGGGAGTCTCGACCACTTCCTGTTTTTTCATGTTACATTACCTCCTGTGTTTTTCGTTTTCGTTATGTCATCTTTTTTTATTTTTAATGGTTACTTTTTCTCCTTCAATTTTATAATCAATGGGGGTAATAACCGAGATAAGCTGCAATACCTCACGCAAGCTTTCTGTTTTCACCTTAAATGTATAGTAATGGTTATGATATAGATTGGGATCGAGTTGTATTTTGACCCCATACCATTTTTCCAAGTAATGAATCACCTCTTCGAATGGTTGATTATCGAATATCAGCATATTATTCATCCAGGCAGTTAATGCATTAATATTCTCAGCTTTTTGAACTTTATAAATCCCATTACTGTATACCAGTTGTTGACCTGGAATCAATTCAGATACTTTCTCCTCTTGAAGATTAAATACAGTTACTTTCCCTGAAACCAGTATGACATCTGTTTTATCTGTTCTTTCATCCTCGTTTACATTAAAACGAGTACCAAAAACTCTAACCTGTAACTTTGTTCCATGAACCTTGAAGGGATGAGATGCATCTTTAACAATTTCAAAGAAACATTCACCTTTCATGTATACTTCCCTATTTTTAGATGAATAGGCTGAAGAGTAACGAAGTTCTGATCCTGAGTTCAACCAGACGCGACTACTATCAGGTAGTATAATTTGTGTTTTATTCCCTTTCGGCGAAATGATTTTAGTATACGATATGTCAGAATTTACGTTAGGAGTTCTATCACCAATTTCCAATCCGGTTAGAAATACAACAATAATGATTGCCGCAGCAGCTGCCCAACGAAAATAAAGATTATGAAATATGCTTATTTTTGGTTGATAATGGATCCGATCCATGAGCTTTATCCAATTTATAGCCATGTCAGGCTGATAAAATTCAGATTTGTTTTTAGTGATAGACCATGTATTTATGATCTCCGCTAAAATCGATTGATTCTCAGATGACTCTTCCAACCATTCTTCAATTTCCCTATTTTGATCTAAATCTGCTTCATCCTTTAACCTTGCCGAAATTGCATCCCAAGGTATGTTTTGTAATTCCATAATATTTGCTTTCATTAATAAGTCGCATAAAACGAAAAAATCCCTCAATCAATAATCAGTTTTTTTATAAAAAATATTTATAGTTACTGAGAAGATGGGGATCAAAAAAATCAGAAGATTGGTTTGAAAAATCAATCGATAAAAAAATACAATAGCCAAATAAGAAATATTTGTTCGTAATAAGGCTTTAGCAACTCACGAAGTCTACGTAATGCAATTCCAACATGGTTTTCAACAGTCTTAGGACTCATCCCAAGTTGCATTGCAATTTCTTTGTGCGATAAATTATCCTCCCAGGCCATTTGATAAACTTGTCTGCTTTTCTCAGGGAGTTTACTTATCGCTGCTTCAATGATTTGTCGGAGCTCTTTATTTTCCATAACATGTTGAGCACTCGAAATTTGATATATTTCTGATTCTTCAGTTTCTAAAGAGGTGAATTTGTTCTTTTGCTCTTTACGATAAAGACTGATTGCTTTATTTTTAGCTGAAGAAAATAAAAATGATTTAAATGTTGTGTTAACATGAAGAGTTTCGCGTTTTTCCCATATGTAAGTATAAATTTCAAGCGCAATTTCTTCGGAGAGTTCCCTTGAATGCAAATAAATCAACAGAAAATTACATAAATCAGAAAAGTGATGATCAAATAAAAAACGATAGGCGTTGATATCTCCTTCAGCCATATTCAATAAAGCGTCAGTATCGTTTTTGTATTCTTTTTTATGCATACAAATAACTTTTTATCCAATAATTTTTGAATACTGAAAGACGAAATGCAAAGAAATGTGCAACTTTATTCAGTTTGTAAATATAGTTAAAAAGCGATTGATCGTTCATTTTATCCAATTTTTCAGGATATTTTCAGACCACTGATAAGTGATGAAATGCACTTGCTATTTATTCTTTCCGATATCAAGAATTTTCTTCGGAAATACTCTATTAATGTTTTTATGTACAATAACTTATGAGATATTATTTAGTATTGATGAGTGCCTGAGCTGGACGTTATTGTTTATTTAATATACAGGCTATAGCTTCAACCCAAATCTTCTTATAGTTTTAAAATGAAACTACTTTTGTGTTGGATTTCCCGTTAAATAATTCAGACATCCAGCTCCCCCCTTCCCAATAAAATTGAAACAAGTAAAAACATCAAACTGAGAACTAAAAATCTCATCTTCTTAGTATAAATGCATCATCCCGATTACACTTCCTGAAATATACGCAAGAACCCACCAAATATAGACTATACGAGTATATAAGTGTAGTTTAGAGGAGACGGCTGACTGTTTTTTCAATCTCAACTTCCAAATCATAACTGTATCAATCAGCATCCCTGCAAGAGCAGAATATCCGAGAACCCCGTGAAAAGAGATAAACTTATAGTTTGAGCCAATAATCATTAATAGGGTAGAAAGAATATCAGAAAAGAGACCCAATGAGATAAAGATCAGGATTACAGGAGTAATGATACGTCTCTTTTGTTCCGTAATAACTGCAATGGAGTAGAAAATAAGTGCAAGCGTAACAACGCCAGATCCTAACATTAGTATTGAATTCATAGAACGTTAATTGATGAACTTAAATTGGCAAATAATTGTCGGCAAACTTATTCTTTTTTATTCACATAAAGAAAAACGGGTAGCTCATATATATTTATGAACAAACCCGCTTTGAAATTATTAAAGTTATTTACGCCTTATTTTGACAGTGCTAATTCACTTTAATGAAGATTAAAAAGCACACTACAAATCAAAAGACGGAAGAAATCTTGAATGCACCTGTCTTTACTTTCTGAAAAACATTCCTGAACCCGGATAATTATCCTCCCAGTCAGGCAACCAGTTGATCCGTCGGGGCTCTCCTGTATCGCCTTTGTTTTTGTCTGCAATGGAAAAGTTAAGACGGATGTTTTTCCAATCTCCACCCTGTTGGCGTTTTAACAGCGCAAGCGGAATGGCATATTCTACCGAATAACCTTTTACCGTCTTTCTGCCTTTTGCAGTTAAACCAGCCGGCATTTTATCTTTAAAGGCTAGGTCAAACTCATTGGCAGTAGGACTTGCCAGTAGATAGAGCCACTCTCCGCGAAATACACCTTCTGCGTTACGTTGGTTAAAGCTACTAACCGGAACGGGGCGGGCATCAAAGACGACAAAAGCTGCATCCTGATTCATATTTGCATACGTATTTTCGGCCTGTATATCGCTGTCGGTAACGTCTAATGCAAGGTGGAGAAACTTATCGTCTGACCGTACATCGAAGCGAAAACTAGCTTTACTGATTGAGTCGTGTTTAGAAAAGCGTAACTTGCCCCATTCGCTTAAATCACCATCTGTTGTGATTGGTTTTGTAACTTCATCGATGAAATACTTTTCGTTGGGTTGTACATGTACTTTGGTGTTCCATTCGTATTTCTCAGCTTTTAAAGTTACATCGGCAACAATAGGTGACCATCCCCCTTTCTCATTAATTTGGATAGGTAGCACCATCTCTTCTTTTGCACCTGCAACAACTTTTTTGCATATCGTGGTTTGCCCGGGCTTGAGGCCTTTACCTGGTAACAGTTCGACAATGTATTGATGATCTTCTTTTGTTGTATTGTTAAACGTCACTTTCAGAGAAGTTGTTTTGTTGGGTTTACCACTGTAGAAATAAGGTTCAATGCGAACGGGTGGATTAGCCTTAAATGATTCGACACGGGCAAGGTTTTCTGCAGTTTGAACAGATTTATCTTCCACCCCATCCAACATCACATTGGCATATGAAGGCCCTTCAGTTGTCATAGTTACCCAAAGAAAATGGTCGAATTCGCCGTACCGCTTACCACGTAATGTATTAACCCCACCCATCGTTGAGAGTACAAAATAATCGCTGTTATTACGGGTATGTAGTGCGTATTGGTGTAGGTGGCCTGTGAATACCGAATGTTTGCGACCAGCCAATAACTTTTCTGTTTTCTGCCAGTTTTTCGCAGATGGTGAGAGCCACAACGGCTGGTGCATAAACACCATTGTCCAGTCTACATTGGGATTTTCTGAAAGTACTTTTTCTATGAAAGCGAACTGTTTGTCGCTAAAGTCGGCTTTAGCAAAAGAGGTAGTTCCATCTTCAGTATTTAAACAGAGAAAAAGCACATTTTTGTAAATAAAATAATAGTAGTCAGCACCAAAATGCTGTTGCCAAAAAGAGGCCATCACTGGATTGGAGTAATCATGATTACCGGCAACATAAAAAAAAGGCATTTTGAGTTGACTGATTTCATTGTTGAACTCGCCCCACTCGGTGTTGAGTTCTTTTAAATCCTGAGTATAACCTTCAATCATATCGCCAATGTTTACCACAAACTCAGGCTGCATGAGATTGATACGATCTATCCCTTTTTTCAATATTCCAGGACGGTGAGCTCCGGTATGATCGGGCATCACCACAAAATGAAAATTGCGGGAATTGTTATTGAAGTTGAGGTTGCTCCAGGGTTTGTTATTAGATGGAATATCGGGCACCTGCGGTTTTTCCTGTCCAAAGGTGATATTGACGATCAGGATCAATAGAATCAAAGAAAAAAACTTTCGCATGAGAATGAGGGTTAAACCACTTTGCTAAGCCAGTGAAATCAATGTTAGACTTAACAAAGTGGCAGTTAATACTTCAATAAGTTTATAAGTTAACAAACAATTGTATACCATAGAAACGGGGTGCTCCTGGCACAAAGGTTGGGATACCAAATGTCTGGCCAGTATTACCAGCATCAATGAGGAAGTGTGTGTTGGTGATATTACTCATGTTAAGACGCATACCATACTTGCCTTTTTTACTTGTATACTGAAGCCCTGTGTTTAACAGTGTGTAATCGCCTTGATGTAAACCAGAGGTATTTTCATCATCGAAGTAGTGACTTGATTTATAGGTAGCGTTTAAGTTGAGCGCAAGAAAACCAGCTTTTCCTAGATCAAATTTATAAGATGCGCCGGCAGATCCTGAGTGTTTAGGAGTTAAACGGAAAGTATGACCAGCGAGTAGTTGTGGTTTCCCATCAGAGTTTTTGTCATCGAATCTGGCATCCAGAAAGGCATAGTTAGCAAATAGCGTAAGGCTTTTTGTGGCAGCAAAATTCACTTCCGTTTCAACACCTTTACCGGTTGCTTTACCTGAATCGGTGATAGTATAAAGTCCACCACCCGTTAAATTAGCTGCACTTGTCTGGAAGTTACGATAATCATAAATAAAACCGCTAATATTGATTTGGAGACGGTTATTCAGGAATAGATTCTTTATTCCGATTTCGTAATTGTAAACGATCTCAGCATGAATATATCGTGTAGTGTCGGCATCAATTTGTATTACGCTAGGACGACGGCCTTTTGACCATGATGCATATGCACTTACTTCTTTAGAAAACTCGTATTGCATTACAAAGCGACCTACCCAATCAGCATAGTTCTTACTTTTTTCAATACGTCCGGCCGTAGGTTTGAAAATATTGTTGACTCCCTTACCTAATAAAGAACCCAATGTGCCTGGTGAAGGATTAACACGGTAGAAGGTTGTCTGGTCTTCAAATATCAGACGACCACCAGCTGTAATTTTAAACTTAGGAGTTACTTTGAAGGTTCCATCAGCGAAAAGATCGGTTGCATTATTATTTGCGCCATCATCATTAACCCCTTCAGTATGTGAAGTTAGTAATGGCTTTCGTGTTAGAGGATTGATGGTTACTGACAAATTGGGTTCCCCATTGACGATCATTGGAATGACTTTAAACCCTGGTACTTTTTTAGCAATTAACGGAGATAGCATAGCAAAAACACTACGCTCATCCTGATTAACTACAAAAACCTCGTTTCCAATTTCGCGAAAATAATTAGCTCCTATAAAACCTGAAAAACGTGGCCCATCATAATTGAGACGAAGTTCCTGACTAAACTGATTATAAGAGAGATCGACATTGATATCAAGAGCCTGTGCTTTTGTACCATCACTATCCGACATAGAAGAAGAGGTGATGGTACGATAGCCGGTAATCGTTGTTAAACTAAATCCATTATTGAAATATTGTTTGTATATACCAGTGAGACCTAATAATTCACGCTTGTCTTTCAAGTCTTTTCCCGTTCCGAGGTCTGCAAAAGTAAAAGGATCTGTAGTACCGCCTTTGGGAGCATAGGTCCCGCTTTTAAAATCCTGACCAGGATTGTTATCTTTCTCATAGTTCATAATAACATCGAAAGAGCTGTTTTTGCCAGGGAGGTATTTTAGAGACGCTCTGGTTGCGATGGTATTTTTACCCATGAGGGTTCCACCGGAAAGATTTTCGATATAGCCATCACGCTTGTTATAGATTCCGGCTATACGAGCGAAGAGTTTATTTTTAACCAGTGGCACATTAACGTAACCATTTACACGTTGTTGGTTATAATTTCCAGTACCGATAGTAAAATTAGCTGAAGTCTCATTTTTAGCGTGATTGGTGATCATATCTATAGCACCTATCTGAGCACTACGTCCGAACAATGTACCTTGAGGGCCTTTCAATACCTCCACACGGTCAATATCGAAGAATTCTGCATGAGCTCCAATTGCCTTGCTGGTAGATATTCCATCCTGAAATACAGAGACACGGTTGTCTTGGCTCAACGAGAGATTATCGGAAGTGAGACCACGGATTACATAACTGGGGAAAAGCGCCGTTTGCTCCTGTACCTGAACCCCAGGGACATAAGCCGACATACCGGCCATGGTTTCAGTAGCATTGGTTTCGATAAATTTTGAAGAGATGCTGGTTAAGGCAATGGGGACCTCTTTTTGACTTTCGCTGCGTTTTTGAGCAGTTACGGTTAGACCGGTTAGCGAAATGCTTTCTGCTTCGAGCGTAACTTCTAGTTTTTTGTTTTCATTGGCGGCAATACTAATTTGGGTAGTAAACGTTTTATACCCAAGGAAACTGACTTTCACTGTGTAATTGCCACTGCGAATGTTGTTAATACGGAAACGACCTTCTTCATCTGAGATGGTGCCCGTGTTTCCAGGAATCAAAAGAATACTGGCGCCGACCAGGGTTTCTTTTTCACTGACTTTTACAACACCCGTGAGGCGTCCGGCTTGTTGGCCATAGACCATAATAGCGCTGCACAGAAGCAGCATAAATAAAGTAATTGATTTCATAATGGTTTAAGCTTTCTTTAAACAATATAATAATGACAGATTTGCTTGTTGAGCACAATTCGAAAAGCCAGTGTTAATTGATTTTCTATTTCTTACCCTTGCTCCCCAACAAGTGTAATGATTAGAAAAGCATACAGACTTAAAAAAACACATCAGAGGATTTAGAATTTTTAAACTTTTCGGAACAGGATCAATTCTTTAATTTCGCAAATGTATCCTTTCAATATTACTTTAATATTATCTAAATACACTAATCACATTAATTAATTATAACTAATTACACAATCTAATATTAATTAATTGTATAATATTTATTAATTAGTAAAATTTTTAATTTTATAATATTTTATTAA
>JACAUB010000001.1:3851179-3956574 GCA_013390605.1 Bacteroidota bacterium
ATTAAATAGACAATTTATATAACAATGCATTCTATACAAAAAAAGCACCTCCCCATAATTTTATTTTCAAGAAAAAAGATCTCAAAATTCAATCCCAAATCTGGTATATTTCTATACAAATTATGGTATTCCTATTCTTTAATTTTGATTAGAAGACGAGGCAATTATTTTAGAAATGAAGCAGATTTATATAACTAAGTTAGTCGCTTTCTAAAATCATCGATACCTAAATTGTTCAAAAGAATAAACGCACTCAATAGGCAACACCCTTCATTCAGATTTCGATAAATATTAGGCCCAACCTCTATGCAGATGGAAAATCACCCCTATGATTTATCCATGTTGATGGGTTTCTCAAAACTTTCCCGAAAGTACCTCAAAGGTTTGTCCATAGTTCCTCCATATCTTATAGGTATGGACTAAGTATGGAGGAACTATGGACAAAGTATGGAGATACTATGGACAAACCCATCTGTTTAGGTATAGCATAGAAGTGATTTCCCATCTGCATAGAACATTTATTGAAATGTAATAGAAGTTTGTTGAGCTGTTTTTATAAGGAGATTCAGAAATCCGTTTTATCCAATTAGAACGAAAACCGGATCAGAAATAAATTTAGAGCGTAGGGTACGTAGGGTAAAATAATGATTTCTATTTTGTATTTATAATTCACATTTATTAATATTTATAGATTCATAAATATTATTATAAATATATCAAATATTATACACAATATATTTCACAAATTAAATAATTACAAGTAATTTTATAATCTAGATATTAAACATTCACTTAACTAAAAACAAAATGGCTAAAGAATACGGAAATATTAAGTACATCGGCACACTAGGTGGTATTCGTCACTACACCATGGAGGGAACTGAAGGAGTCGTTGCTGCAACTAAAGGTGTCGTTCCAAAAACAATACTTGACAAGAGTCCTGTTTTTGAAGGATCGAGAAAAGGTCGTTTTGAATTTACGAGTAAAAGTAAGCTGGCAAAAGAAATCAGAGAAGCTTTAGGCGACTGGTCTAAACTTATCGTTAATCGCCATCTCCACCCTAAAATGGTAAAAGTTATGCATAATATTGCGGAGATGGACGATCCCTTAAAATTTGGGCGCCGCAATATCTATCTGTCGCGTTACAAAGAGATGCTCTATCAAATCGAATCGTATTATTACTACAAACCGCTAGCGGAGATTCTGCGCTGTCCATTTACGGTAGTGGAGACCGATGAAAGGAATACGGTTAAGCTGGTAATAAAAGGGTTATATCCGCTAATGCATATCAAGGCACCTGTTAAAGCTTCGCATTTTAAGTTCTATCTGAGTATTGGGTGTGTAAAAGATTGTATTTTAAACGAGGAGTATCATCGCTATGAAACATACACCGGACTGAATCAATGGTTTGTAAAAGAAACCTGTTCTGAATGGATACCGATAAATGGAGGTATTATGGATGATCTAACGTTTTCTGTTTCGCTACCCGAAACACATGAGCTTACAGATAGTGAAACGGTTTTACGTTCGTTTGGTATCGTGTTTGGCCAAATGACTTCGAAGGTTGAACCATTAAAAAGGGATAGAGGAAGTATTGTCTTTCTGGGAGCGGTATAAAACAGGTTGATGCTGTTTTATGAATTTGTTTATTCAATATAAAAAAGGCAGAGACATAATGCTGTCTCTGCCTTTTTTATATATATCTATTTAATAACAACCTATTTAATTCATTTTTCCAGTCATTTCCCCATCACTATTTATAAACAAGGATGATCGATAAAGAGGTATAGTAAAAATGAATTGTGTACCCACATGCTCTTTACTTATTACCCATATTTTCCCTGCATTCATCTCCACAAAATCTTTGCAAAGTTTAAGCCCAAGACCTGAACCCTTTTCTTGCATCAGCCCCGGCATTGAAATGGGATTTTCTATTTTAAATAATTCACTGACATTTGCATCAGGAATACCACTACCTGAATCACTAACAATAACTGTAGCCGAATTATTTAAACAACTTGATTCTATACGAATTGTTCCTCCAACAGGAGTATATTTAATAGCATTAGAAACTAAATTTCTAATTACACAGTTAAACAGGTCAGGATCGACAAATATTTCTACATCTTCAGGAATTGTAACAATAAAAACTATCTCTTTATGCTGAATAATTGTTTCGTACATCTGAGCCGCATCCAGTACTAAAGTATGTAAATGATATGCTGCTTTTTTAGGAACTATACGATTTAACTTTGATCGCGACCAATGCAGCAGATTATCCATGAGGTGAAAAGCATTCTTTGCTGATTCATCTAAAGCAGATATTGTTTTCCTGACTTTATCGGGAGGCATTTTTTCGTAATTTTTAGATAATGTTTCTGCCAGATTTTGAAACCAATATAAAGGATTTCTAAGTTCATGAGCAATAATTGAAAAGAGCTTATCCTTTTCCTGGTTTGCTTTCTTCAGGTCATTATTCAAATTTTTTAACGCTGAGTTTTGTTTTGTGACCGTTATATTCAACTCCTCTAACAATTTGCTCGATTTCTTCTTTAGATAGAATCGATTATATAAATTTAAACATAAGAGGATTGTGATACATAACAACAAAATAACCAGCCACATAATGATTGTCTTCCGTTTAATTTGTAAATTTTTTAGTTCATTATCTTTACGTAATACCTGATTGTCTTTTTCCTTAATCTCGTTATTAAATGTAATATTTAAGATTGCTAGTTGACGATTATTCTCTACGTTTAAGAGTTCCTTTTCTGTTTCAAGTAATGATTGATGATATTCCAAAGCCTTTTTATAATCAGCTTTTAATAAATAACAGCTATATAAGCCACGGTATGTGTTTCGTAAGATTTCATCATAACCAGTCTTGCATAATTTACTTAAGCAAATCTGATAATAGTAAATTGCAGAATCTAATCCAGACTTTTTCTGATAATAACAACCCAAAGCCAGACTTGATTCAGCAATTCCGGCATCATAACCGCTCTGATATGAAGTTGTTAATGCATTCTTCAATACACCATAAGCCTTTTCAGGCTTATTCTGCATATTATAGACCTTTCCGAGATTTATTTTGGCTTTTACAAATCCCTTTTTATAACCTATTAATTTGCAAAGCTGAAGAGATTGGGTAAAATACAAATTAGCACTATCAAGTTGTTTCAATTCATAAAATACTTCACCTATATTATTATATGATTTAGCCAATCCATCCGGGTTATTCAAACGTTTTCTATATTCGAGTGCTTGTCTATGATATTTTAAGGCTTTTTGATACTGATCCATTTGAAGGTATAGCCCTCCTAAATGATTACAAACATCGGCTTTGATAAAATTATCATTTAACTGTTCACTGATATAATATGCTTTTAAGTAATATTCAAGGGCTAGATTAAGCTTCCCTTCATTAATATAATACTTCCCTATACTAGGATAAATAAGCGCCTGCTCTTTTAGATTATTATGATCCTTACAAGTTTTGAGTGCCAGATTATAATAGTCTTTCGACTGTTGAAAATGCCCCTTTGTGTGATGATATTTTCCAATATAATAAAGAGAATGGGCTAATAACCGATCGTAATTTTTTCGATTTGACAGAGAAACAGCTTCCTGAAAGTATTTCAATGAAATATCGTATTTACCACTATCATATATTAGTTCTCCAATATTAATGATTGATTCACAATATTCTTCAAGTAAAGCTCCCTCTTTTGACAAAATACGTGCTTTAGAGAAATAATTAAGTGCCTTTTTATTATCCCCCCTAATCTTTTGAATTTCCCCCAGCTTAATCCATGATTTAATGATATTTTCAACTTGGCAGTTCATTTGTGATATTCTGAAAGCTTCACTAGCCAATTGTTCTGCAACATCAGGAGCTATGCCTATTGTCGAGTCTGCTTTATTTAATAGCAGATCTACTTTTTTCTTTTCAACATAATGTAGTTGCGTGGTTCCTCTTTCCCGTTTTTGGGTTACAAAGTGATGTCCTATAAACGCTATTATTACGAATAAAGATAAAAGTATAAGAATCCATATTAGTTTAAACTTATTGAATAATACCATTCTGAACAGCATAGCGTGTTAATTCTGAATTTGTTGACATATTCATTTTTTTCAAAATATTATTTCGATGATTACTAACCGTACTTTTAGTAATTGCAAACTTTTCTGCTATCTCTGACTTTCGAACTCCTGCAGCCAACATGGTAAATATTTGAAATTCCCTATCGGTAAGAGAGTTGTGTAATACTGAATTATTTTTTTCCGGATTTATAATTATATCAGCCATCATCTCAGCCTGATTTGGAAAGAAATACTTTCGACCTGCTATTACAGTTCTAAGTACTTCTATTATTTTATTCGGTTTTGTTTCTTTATTTATATATGCAGATGCTCCATTGGCAATCATACGCACGGCATAAATATCATCAGGATTCATTGAGAAAATAACAACAGGTAGCTCTTTATATGCTACTTTGATTTCTTTCAACACATCAATGGCATCTTTACCGGGCATAGAAATATCAAGGAGCACTAAATCATAATTATTTATACATAACTTTTCGAGTAACTCCTGCCCATTTCTGGCCTCATCGACAATTGATAAATCAGGGGTTTCATCAAGAATAAGTTGTAATCCTGTACGTACTACTGCATGATCATCGGCGATGATTATCCGACAAACTTCCTTTTCCATAGGGCATAATTTTCAACATACGAATTTAATTGATCTACAATTAAGACATCATTAGATTATTGTTAATAAAAAAACAAACAACCAGAGCTATCCACCTCCCAGTGTTATGTTTTCATTAATTCAATGTCGTTTGAATATTAATACAATTTCAAAGAACTCATTTTGTGATAAATACAATCATATAGTAACAATTACTATACGAGTTTTGCTCTTTTTAACTATTGTAGGGTCATTTTTACATGAATACTTTTGACATCGATAAAAGGAGAAATTTTATGTATAAGAGATTTGTTACAATTTTATTATTACTGGCAACAATTAGTTGTTATTCTGCAACAATACATGGGAAAATAACCAATGCTAATACCGGCGAAGAGCTTGTTGGCGCAACTGTATATGTTAGTGAAATCAAAAAAGGTTTCGTTTCAGGATTAGATGGAACATTTGTCATCGCAAATTTACCAACAGGAACATATACGTTTATTTGCAAGTATCTGGGATGCATTCAGGAAGAAAAAAGAATAAATATCCAGGCAGAAAAAGATCAATATACATTGGACTTCGGATTAAAATCAAATTCTATTTTACTAAACGAAGTAACAATTTCGGCGCATAAAGATCTGAGTAGTGAAATAAGCGCCCGTAATTCTGAAAAGACATCAAATAACATCATCAATGTTGTCAGCTCAAAAGCAATAGAGCTTTCACCCGATTTAAATGTTGCAAATGTCTTGCAGCGTATGTCAGGTATAACAATCGAACGAAGCAACAGTGGTGATGGTCAGTATGCGATATTAAGAGGAATGGATAAAAGGTATAATTATACTTCAGTGAACGGAATTAAAATACCAAGTACAAACGCAAAATATCGATATGTTCCTTTAGATATATTTCCCTCATCACTTGTTGAACGTATCGAAGTAACAAAAGCGCTAACACCAAATATGGAAGGTGATGCAGTGGGTGGTGTTGTTAATATGTTGATGAAACAAGCACCCGACAAATGGCTTATTAATTTTAATATAGCTACTGGATACAATTCTATTTTCTTTGAACATGATTTTATGGGCTTTAATGCCCATGCTATAAATTACAAATCACCCTATGAACTAAAGGGTGAAAATTATGTGGCTACACCTAAAGACTTTTCAAAAGAGAACCTGAATCTAAAAAAATATTCGCCATTGCCAAATATTACAACGGATATATCGGTTGGAAACCGTTTTTTTCATAAAAAGCTTGGCGTTATTCTGGCTGCAAGTTTTACCAATAAATATAAAGGCAGCACAAGTGATCTCTATGGTACAGATAATGATATTACTAATTTACCAGAAATTACAGGCAAAAGTAAACGTACAATTTCAGAAAAAACAACTCAACTTGGTATACATAACAAAATAGATTACCAATTTAATAAAAGACATAAGATTGTACTATACAATGCATTCATGAATTTCACTACAGCACAAACTCGTGAATCAGAAAGTGCTAGTTTTGATAATAGTGCTAGTGCTTTATCCAGTTATTCGTTACGTTACAGGCTAAATAATCAGCAACTGATCAGTTCTGTTTTACAGGGAGAACACATTTTAACAAATAATCTTTTATTTCAATGGTCGGGAGTTTTTGGACTAGCCCAAAATAAAACACCTGACCAAGTTAACCTCTCTCTTTTTAATGAAATACAGAATAATCAAAAATTACCACTTACAGTCTCGAATGGAGGATCAACACGTACCTGGGAA
Source organism: Bacteroidota bacterium (assembly GCA_013390605.1). Lineage (GTDB taxonomy): Bacteria > Bacteroidota > Bacteroidia > Bacteroidales > Cfx3-03 > Cfx3-03. The sequence goes on from JACAUB010000001.1 coordinate 3,857,642, forward strand.
CATAATACGGACGAAGATTTTGCAGGATATGTTAATCTGACTTATCACTCAAAAAATACAAGTTTTCCTTTTGAGTTATCTACTGGTGGTTTATATCGAGATAAACGAAGAACTAGTTTTTATAATGTGTATACTTTTTTCGCAGTTCTTAATACGGACTATAAATCTATTCAGGGTCGTGATTGGAATAATTTTTCGGATATAATGTGGAAAAATAGTGTTGATCTCGACAATACACATGCACTTAATTTTACAGCCTCTGAAGATATTTTGGCAGGTTATGGTCAGTTTAAAATTCAATTACATAAGCTGCAAATTGTAGGTGGTATGAGAATTGAAAATACAGATCAGGGATATACACTTAAATATACAAAAGGTGATGTTCCTCCAATTGGTAATCAAACATATATAGATTTATTACCTAGTTTGCATTTAAAATTCACACCATTTGAAAAAAACAATATCCGTGCTTCTTATTATCGTTCAATAAATCGTCCCGGGTTTCTTGAAATAGTTCCTTATAAAAATGAAGCAGGTGAAGACTATAAAGAAAAAGGAAACAGAGATATTAAACACACTGTCGCAGATAATTATGATCTCAGATATGAGCTTTATCCAAAACCTTTAGATCAATTTATGGTAGGTCTGTTTTACAAACATATTCAGGATCCTATTGAATATGGTTTTGTAACAGACGGAAGTAAAGGGATAATATATACAACCCCCTTGAATTTAGGCGTAGCAAAAAATTATGGACTTGAGGTTGATTTTATAAAATACATCAGATTATTTGGTATAAAAGCCAATTATACCTATACAAACTCGAAGATAACTTCGTGGAAAAAATACAGGGTACAAAAAGAGAATGGTTGGCAACTTGACAGTTTACAACAAACTCGTCCCCTATTTGGTCAATCAGCACACGTAGCAAATTTGACTATTCTGTTTAAAGACACGAAATCAGGTTGGGATGCCCAGTTATCTGGTTCATACACAGGGGAGAGAATATTTTATATCTCTCGTTTTCTAGATGACGATCAATGGCAAAAAGGATCGGTACAAGCTGATGCTTCGATTGAAAAAAATACAAAAAATGGACTTAGTTTCTTTGTAAAGGCAAATAATCTCTTCAACTCTCCTCTCGAAGTATTTATAAAAAAGAAAAATCCTATAAATGCCAGTAAAATAAATCAGAATGATTATGGCAATACTACACCCGTAAGAAAAGATTATTATATGCAATCATTTCTATTAGGAGTTCGATATAAACTTAAATAACAACACATAAATAATTAATTAAAAATAACAACAATGAAAATTAAGACTTTATTTATTGCATTCCTGGCGGTCTCTACTATTTTTGTAGCTTGTAAAAAAGACAACGCACCTATTCCTGTCAATGTTACACTTAATAGTGGTACTGCTTCCGGTATATGGAAAAAAGGGGGAACTTACACGATAAATGGTAGTTTGATAATCCCAAAAGATTCGTCATTAACCATCGAAGAAGGAGTAACTGTATTATTTGCAGATACTTCGAAAAGAAGTGAAATAATTGTAAAAGGAAATATTTACTCAAAAGGAACAGCCTCAAACCCTGTTAAATTCACTGTTCCCGACCAATACAAAACATCGGCAAACGCAATGCAGGGACTTTGGGGCGGAATAGTTGCATCACCAACATGTCAGGAAATTTTATTCCTTTATACGACAATAGAATACGCAGGAGCTGTTACTACGAGTAATTCTCTTTCCGTAATAAACGGATTATATAAAGCAGCTGCAGGTGAAAAGACACCGGCATTGTATGCAAGCAATGTAGATGGTAAAGTTGTTGTCATGAATTGTAAAATCCAGAATATCAAAGAGGATGTTTTTTACATGGAAGGGGGTAAAATTATTTTCGCTAATAATGTTTTCGCTTCTTCGGGCTTAGAAAACGGTGGAGTAATCAACTTAAAATCAGGATGTACAGCTGATTGCGCTTACAATCTAATCTTTAGTTCTAACTCTGATGGGTTTAAACTTTCGAATTCAGGAGATAAAATTCCGCAAACCCATGCCGTTTGCTATAATAATACACTGGTAAATTGCGGATGGAGAAGACCGGATATAAAGGGTGGTTCTGTATGGATGGAAAAACTAGTATTTGCTGAATTATATAATAATATTTTAGCCAATTGCCGTTGGGGTGTTAAGTTTTCTAAGGCTGATACTAAGACAATATATGATTATACTTATTACTATGGCTATACTCAGCAATGTGTAAACCAATTCACCCCAAATACAACCTGGGCTGAAGTTGTAAGAGGTACACATGATATTGCCGGCACAACCGCAGGTGCTAATGATCCCAAGTTTGTAAACTATCCACTTTCTAATGATGGAATGAATTATGCCTTTGATAATAGTTGGGATTTTCACCTTCAAGCTGGTTCTCCAGCTTTAACGGGGGCAAAAACAGACGTTATCAGAAACTTTCCTAGTGGCTTAACAATTGGCGGCATAACATATACGGCACCTGCTGCGTCAGCATTCTATGGCGCTTTTGGAGCAAAATAAATAAATTAATAGAAATGGTACCAGATAAGTAAATAGGTGAAAAATATTTACCTATCTGGTTTTACAAAGAGCAAAAAAAGACATGAGAAAATTCAAAAATTATCTGAGCGGAACATTATTTATTGTTTTACTACATATATGTCCCCTCACAAATGGGCAGTCTTTAGTTTCAAAAAACATTGGTATAAAACCAGTAAGCACACATGAAAAATCTTTAGATTTTTTTATCGTAAGCGACTGGGGTAGAAATGGTTTTATCAACCAACAAGATGTAGCAGACCAAATGGTAAAGAGTGCCGAAAATATCGAACCAAAATTTATTATCTCATGTGGCGACAATTTTCAGGTTAATGGTGTAAACTCAACACAGGATCCTTTATGGATGAGTAGCTTTGAGAATATATATAAACACCCTTCTCTGCATGTAGATTGGTATCCTGTTTTTGGGAACCATGATTATAAAGGAAATACTCAAGCTGAGATTGATTATTCAAAGATAAGTCGACGTTGGAGAATGGAATCACATTACTATACTTTTGTAAAAAAGCTTAATGATTCCATTTCCGCACGTTTCATTTTTCTTGACACACCACCTTTAGTTTCCGAATATTATAATAAGGAGGGCTATCCTGATATTATAAAACAAGATTCTGCTAAACAAATGGAATGGCTAAAAAATGTTTTAGCAAACTCAAAAGAACAATGTAAGCTGGTCTTTGGTCATCATCCAGTCTATTCTGCAAGTTCAAAACATGGTGACACAAAGGATCTTATTCAAAAGTTAAAACCCCTCTTCGAGAAATATAATGTAAATGCTTATTTTTGTGGTCATGACCATGATTTGCAACATTTAAAAGAAGGAAAAGATAAAGTAGATTATTTTGTAGTTGGTGCAGGTAGCGAAATACGACCTAACGGCACAAATAGCATGTCTCTTTTCAGTAAATCTGTTCCAGGTTTCTCCATTATATCTCTATATGCCGATAGATTTCAGGTGCGTTTTATTGATAAAAATGGTAATACGGTTTACCAAACAAGTAGTAGGTATCAGTTCAAAAAATAAATATTATCGCTTTCTGAAGAATTAAAGTCAGATTAGTTTTTTTCCGGGAATAAATAAAATGATCTTATCAGAAAGGGGAAGAATTGTCGAATTCTTCCCCTTTCTATATTCTCAATGAGAATAAGCTCCAAAAACCATACTTTTACTTTGGTAAATTGCTTTTAAAATTATGTTTACCTTTGCATTATCCAACAGATGGATTTTTAATATCGATCAACGCGAGTAAACTTTCATTCGATGAAAAAAGATAAAATTATCTTCTCTCTTATAAAAGAAGAAGAAGAACGGCAGATGACAGGCATCGAACTCATTGCCTCTGAAAACTTTGTGAGCGACCAGGTGATGAAAGCCATGGGCTCCGTTTTAACCAACAAATATGCTGAAGGATATCCTGGCCGCCGTTATTATGGTGGCTGCCAGATTGTAGATCAGACAGAACAAATTGCCATTGACCGTGCAAAAGCATTATACAATGCTGAGTATGCCAACGTTCAGCCTCACTCAGGTGCTCAGGCAAACATGGCTGTTTTGATGACTGTTTTGAAACCCGGTGATACTTTTATGGGCCTCGATCTGGCGCATGGTGGTCACCTTTCTCACGGTTCTCCTGTTAACTCTTCGGGTATCCTCTACCATCCGGTAGCATATACTGTTGAAGAGGCTACTGGTTTGATTAACTATGATATCATGGAAGAAGTTGCACTTCGTGAACATCCAAAGCTTATCATTGCCGGTGCTTCAGCTTATTCACGCGACTGGGATTACAAACGCATGCGGGAGATTGCTGATAAAATTGGCGCATTACTGATGGCTGATATTGCACATCCAGCAGGCTTAATTGCTCGTGGCTTACTAAACGACCCAATTCCTCATTGTCATTTTGTTACCACAACTACCCATAAAACATTACGTGGACCCAGAGGTGGTATGATTCTGATTGGAAAAGACTTTGAAAACCCATGGGGTCTAAAGACACCAAAGGGTGAAGTAAAGATGATGTCGCAACTGATCGACTCTGCTGTATTCCCAGGTATCCAGGGTGGTCCGCTTGAGCATGTTATTGCTGCAAAGGCAGTAGCTTTTGGAGAAGCTCTATCTGATGAGTACATGGAATATGTACTTCAAGTTAAGAAAAATGCTACCGCAATGGCAGAAGCATTCATGAAGAAGGGTTACAAAATTATCTCTGATGGTACAGATAACCACCTGATGTTGATCGATCTTCGAACTAAATTTCCTGATATTACAGGGAAACAAGTAGAAAACACATTGGTAAAAGCTGATATAACGATCAATAAAAATATGGTTCCGTTCGATAGCCGCTCTCCGTTTACCACTTCAGGTTTTCGTGTAGGCACTTCTGCTATTACCACGCGTGGACTGAAAAAGAAACATATGCCAATTATTGTTGATCTGATTGACGAAGTTATTTCTAATATCAACGATGAAGCTGTGATTGAAGCAGTAAAACTCAAGGTCAACGATTTAATGTCTGAATTTCCATTATTCGCATGGTAATTCATCATTCCAGCCTATTAGAAAGAACCGTAGCCTTGTGTTACGGTTCTTTTTTTATTATATTTGTAGTATAGCTATGTAAACTTTTAAAACTTAGAGTTTAAATAATTGTTATGTTTTTGTGAATGATCTAAATATTGAAACCAGATTGTTAATTTTGATACAAATTAGGCCATGAAAACAATTTATTTAGTAAGGCATGCAAAAGCTGCATTGGGTAATCCGAATAATTCGGATATGGAAAGACCTCTGCTTGAAAAAGGGTTGAAAAGGACCAAACGTATCATTGATTTTCTGCATTCAAAAATGACTTCAGTAGATTTGATCATTAGTAGTCCCGCGATAAGAGCTTTAGAGACGGCTAAGGTTTTGGCTTATGCACTTAACTACCCAATTGAAGAGATTAAACAAGAACGAGCTATTTATTTTGGTGATGCTGATAAAATTGGAGATCAGTTTTACGATATTTCACCATCTATTAATTATCTGATGGTAGTGGGGCATAATCCAGCGATCACCAATTTTGCAAATATGTTTTTAACACAACCTATTGATTATCTTCCTACCTCTGGAGTAGTATGTATTGAGCTGGATACAGATAGTTGGGATCATATTTTGACTGCAAAACATACCATTAAATTTTTGGTGACCCCTAAAATGCTTAAAAACCACATTGAGGAATAAATCTCACCGGTAGCAAAACAAATAAAATAAACGTAATCTATTCATGGTAAAGAAGAAACTAAAACCACTTGTTCAACATATTAATCGAGAAATCAGTTGGTTATTCTTTAACGAGAGAGTACTTCAGGAAGCAGAAGACGAAACAAATCCGCTAATAGAGCGTATGAAGTTTTTAGGTATCTATTCTAATAATCTAGATGAATTTTTCCGCGTTCGCGTGGCTACCATTAATAGAATGGTAGCACTAAAGAAAAGCGAAAGCATCATGAGTTATAGTCCACCAAAACTCTTAAAACGTATTGCTGAAATTGATGCCAAACAGGAGAAACAGTTTGCGGCCTGCTATGTAAATATTGTTAATACATTAGCTGAACAGAATATTTTTATCGTCAATGAAAAGAGCCTCACCCCCACTCAGGGTGGTTTTGTAAGAAACTATTTCAGAGAGCACATTCGTCCGGTCATTTTTCCGATGATGCTCGATGCATTAAAAGATCCCAATACACTTCAGGACGACAGCATCTATCTTACTGTTGTTTTGGAAGATAGCACCGGAAAGACCAAAGAACATCTTGCACTAATAAGAGTACCTACCCAAAACGTTCCTCGTTTTCTGATATTACCACCATCAGACGACAAAAAATATATTATACTCGTTGATGATGTGATACGGTATTGTCTGGTTGATGTCTTTTCCATCTTTGGGTACGATACATTTAATGCCTACACCATTAAGTTCACAAGAGACGCTGAGCTCGAACTCGATAATGATGTATCAAAGAGCTTCCTAGAGATTATTTCGCAAAGTTTAAAACAGCGGAAGGCTGGGTTACCGGTTCGTTTTATTTATGACAATACGATGCCATCATCAGCTTTGGCTAAGATTAAGCGGAAACTTAAAATATCAAAGGCCGATACGGTTACATTAGGAGGTCGTTATCATAACTTTAAAGACTTTATGCGCTTTCCTAATATTGGAGGCAAAGAACTTGAATACGAACCACTGCCGCCATTGCCACATCCCCATCTTCCCGGAAATACCAGTCTTTTCACGGTGATTAAACAGCGTGATGTTTTGTTACATTATCCCTATCAGTCGTTTCAATATATTATTGACCTGCTTCGTGAAGCTTCGATAGATCCAAAGGTAAAGTCGATCTATACTACCATCTATAGAGTAGCACGTAATTCAAGTGTTATGAATGCCCTGATCAACGCTGCTCGCAATGGCAAAGACGTTACGGTATTTATGGAGCTGCAGGCACGTTTTGACGAAGAAACGAATATCTACTGGACCACACGTTTACAAGAACAGGGGGTTAAAATTGTACATAGCATACCGGGGTTCAAGGTTCATTCAAAACTATTACTTATTGGTCGCTTTGAAAATAAGCGAATGGAGTATTATGCCAATGTAGCGACCGGAAACTTTAATGAAGATACTGCTCGCGTATATACCGATGATAGTTTGCTAACTTCAAACCCGGCAATTACAATTGAAGTATTGAAGATATTCGAACTCTTTAGCGCCAACTTCAAGATCCCCAAGTTCAATACGCTGGTTGTGGCTCCTTTCGACATGAAAAATGTATTTATAAAACTGCTGAATACGGAAATAAAGAATGCAAAGTCGGGGAAAGATGCATGGGCTTTTTTTAAGTTAAATAATTTAACAGAAGAAACCATCGTTAAAAAGATACTGGAAGCTGGAGATGCTGGTGTTCAGATTCGATTGATAGTAAGAGGAAGTTGTGTTATTGCTCCCGACCAACCTGGCGTTTCTAAAAACATTAAACTTATCAGTATTGTAGATCGTTTTCTGGAACATAGCCGTGTTTTCATATTCTGCAACGACAAAAAAGAAAAATATTATATCTCGTCAGCCGATTGGATGAGTCGCAACTTTGAACACCGGATTGAGGTGGCTGTGCCCATTTTGGATCCAACACTTAAAAGAGAGTTGCGCGATATGCTCGAAATACAATGGAGCGACAATACAAAAGCCCGGTTGATTAGTTATTCTCTCCCTAATCAATATCGCCGCAACGATGCACAACATAAAATAAGGTCACAGGTCGAGATCTATAATTACCTGAAAAACAAGTTAACAGAACCTAATAGCTAATTATGCTTTTATCATCAGTCGATATCGGCTCCAATGCAGTAAGATTACTGCTGGCCAACGTTTATGAAAAAGATGGACATTCTGTAGCCGATAAAGCTAGCCTTATTCGTGTTCCAATCCGTCTGGGGATGGATGTATTCAATTCAGGTCGTATCTCGGACGAACGTATTGGGCTTTTGCTCAAGACGATGAGTGCATTTGGCAATCTACTCGATGTATATCAACCAGCTGCAGTAAAAATGTGTGCTACTGCGGCAATGCGCGAAGCTGAAAATGGCAAAGATATTGCAAAGCTGATTAAAGAAGAGACGAATCTTAATATAAAGATTATTGATGGGTTAACCGAAGCCCGCATCATCAGTCAGTATAACAGTATGCTGATGCTTCCTGAAGGTGATAGATCGTTATTTGTTGACGTAGGTGGTGGATCAACTGAAATTTCAGTATTAGAAAATCATAAAATGCTGGCTTCCGGGTCGTTTAAAATTGGCACTATCCGTTTACTTTGCGATAAGATTGATAATAATGAATGGAATCGTTTAAAAAGCTGGCTATTATCAGTCAAGTCGACTCGAACTGGTATGATTTGCATGGGATCAGGAGGCAATATCAATAAAATAACCAAGCTCTTTGGAAGCTATAAAAAAGATTTTATAAGCTTTAAAGATCTCCAGAAAGCTTATAAACAAATGGATAAACTTACAATAGATGAACGCATTACGCAGTTAGGATTACGTCCGGACCGTGCTGATGTTATTGTTCCTGCAGCAAAGATATTTCTCTATATCATGGATTGGGCAGGTATTGATAAGGTTATCGCACCTAAGTTAGGACTAGCCGATGGATTGGTACTTGAGATGTATAATGAGATAAAGAAAAAAGTGGTAGCGGAAAGTTCAACGGAATACAGGTAGATTAATCTAAAAGCAAAAAAGCAAGTCAAGACTTGCCTTTTTGCTTTTAGATTAGATTATTTCTTTGCAGCTTTATTGTGTTTCAATACCTTAGCATCAATATAAAAAACAATCTCTTCGGCTATGTTATTGCTATGATCACCCATACGTTCTATTTTGCGGATGATACTATGAATACTTAATGCTTCGTCAATCTCTTCAGTATGCTTCAAAATATAATCACCAATTATATCATTCGATTCCTTGGTAATCTCATCAAGAAGTGTATCCTTTGAAAAAATAGACATGGCCATTCTAGAGTTCTCGTTCTCAAGTGCGGTCTTGGCATCATTCAACATGGCGTAAGCATTTGCCAATAATTCTTCAACTTTAGATGCTTTGATCAACTCAGGGTTAATGGTAGTATGATTTGATTTAACCACAAACTTTGCAATACCTTTAGCAAAATCGGCAATACGCTCCAGGTTTGTAACAATACGAATAATCGCCAACGTCAGTCGTAAATCAGAAGCCACCGGATTATATAAAGCGATAATATTTTCGCAATCGCGATCGAGTTTTAACTCATAAACATCTACCATTTTTTCTCTGAAGAGAATCTCTGAAGCTGCATCTTTATCAAAGCTGATTAATGCCTCAGACGATGCCTTAACCTGAGAAAGTACCAAAGCCCACATTTCATTGAGCTCTATTTTTAGATTGTTTAACTCGGTTTCCAGATGTGTCATTTTGTTTATTTATTTGAAAAATAAAATGAATGTAAACTGTAAAATAGGTGAATTTAAATTGAAGAATCCAATCTCAACCAAAACGACCGGTGATATAATTTTCGGTTTGGTGTTTCTTAGGACTGGTAAAGATATCAGCCGTTCCTCCATATTCAACCAATTCACCCAAATAAAAGAATCCGGTAAAATCGCTTACACGACCTGCCTGCTGCATATTGTGTGTAACAATAACGATAGTATAATCTTTCTTCAATTCGTGAATCAATTCTTCGATTTTTGCGGTAGAGATAGGATCGAGTGCAGAGGCAGGCTCATCCATCAAAACAACTGAAGGAGAGATAGCCAAAGCACGGGCGATACAAAGACGCTGTTGCTGTCCACCAGAGAGTTCGAAAGCTGATTTATGCAGTTTATCTTGCACCTCGTCCCATAAGGCAGCGTGCTTTAATGAACGAACAACAGTCTCTTCAACAATATGCTTATCGTTAATTCCATTCACACGTAATCCATAAGCTACATTTTCGAAAACACTCTTTGGAAAAGGATTAGGCTTTTGAAAAACCATCCCTACCTTTATTCTTAACTCATCAACATTAATGCCTTTACGATAGATATCTTCTCCATCTATCATGATTTGACCTGTAATTTTAATATTATCAATCAAATCGTTCATTCGGTTTAATAACCTCAGATAAGTAGATTTACCACAACCCGAAGGACCGATGAGGGCTGTAACGGTATTCTCTTCCATTTGCATATCAATCCCTTTTAGCGCATGGAAATCGCCATAAAACAGGTTAACGTCTTTCGTTTCTATTTTAGCCATTTTAATTCATTTTTACTTTTTTGCCGAAATAGCGTCGTAACGCATTGGCTAATAAATTCATGATTAATACAATTGCAATTAACACCAATGCCGTTCCATAGGCAATAGGTCGTGTTTTATCGATATCCGTACCGCTTGTGGCCAACACATAAAGGTGGTAGGGTAAAGCCATAACCTGATCTTTCACACTGGTTGGAAGCTTGGTAGTGAAATAGGCTACAATAAAGAGGATAGGTGCAACCTCACCGGATACACGGCCAATTGAAAGGATCAACCCTGTGATAATATTTGGATAGGATATGGGAAGCACAACTCTGTGTATGGTTTGAATTTTTGTAGCACCGAGTGCATAACTTCCGTGACGGAATGAGTTATCAACCGACTTCAGCGCTTCTTCGGTAGTACGAATAACGACAGGAAGTGTAAGAATTCCCAGTGTCAAAGAACCCGCTATAATGGAGTCGCCCATTCCACAGGTAATTACAAAAAATGAAACACCAAACAGACCAAAAACAATACTTGGAATTCCGGCAAGGTTGTTCGTCATCATCCGGATAAAACGAACAAGCGGGCCATTCTTAGCATACTCATTCATATAAATACCGGCCAAAACGCCTATTGGAAAACTAAATAGAATACTACCTCCCACTAAACAGAAGGTGCCGATTATCGCTGGCAATATACCTCCTCCCGTCATTCCATTTGTAGGCATGGTTGTAAGGAATTTCCAGCTAATAGCCGATCCACCTTTGATTACAATGAACCCAAGAATCACAAATAGAATAGCGACAACCAAAAAACTTAACGCCCGAAATATCCCAAAGGCAAACATTTCGCTTCTGCGTTTACTCCGAGCAATCTTTTCATTAACATTTAAGCTCATAATAATCTAGAATTTTCGTTTAGATGAAACGTATTCAACACCCAGGTTGACAAGTAGGGTAATGACAAACAACACACATCCTAATGTAAATAGTGCCTGATAATGAATACCACCTTGTGCCGATTCGCCTAATTCGGCAGCAATCGTCGCAGGGATAGTTCGAACAGGTTGTAGATAAGTATGTGGAATAACACCAGCATTTCCGGTGACCATTAATACCGCCATCGTTTCACCAATAGCACGTCCGATTCCTAAAATGGCACCAGCAGTAATACCTGAAATTGAGTAGGGAATAATGATGCGATAGATAGTTTGCCAACGGGTGGCTCCTAAAGCTAAACTAGCCTCTTTCATAGCACGGGGTGTTGTGCGCATGGCATCTTCGGCAACAGTGATAATTGTTGGCAATGCCATAATACCCAAAACAATACTACCTGCCAAGGCAGTTTCACCAACCGGAAGATTAAAAGTTTGCTGAATAAGTGGCACAATAACTACCAACCCAAAAAAACCATAAATTACGGATGGAATACCTGAAAGCAATTCAATAACAGGTTTTAAGACACCTCTAAGACGAGGATCCGCAATTTCTGCTAAATAAATTGCAACACCTAAACCAAGAGGAAGCGCAATAAGAATAGCGCCAAAACTTACCCAAAGTGTACCAAGTATTAAAGGAAGAATTCCAAATTGAGCAGAGGGTACTGCTGTAGGGAACCACTCTTTGCCTAAGAAAAATTCTATCAAACTAAGATGTTCTTCAGGTAAAATCTTGCCTTTAAATCCCTTATCTATAAATTTTTTCTGCACATAAACAATGGCACCACTAAGACTATCGGTAAGTTTAGAAACACAAGCGCCAACATTTTCCAAATTAGCACCAAGTTGCTCTTCGGTATAATAGGTAGAAAGGTCTTCCAATCTAACAATTATGATGCTATCGTTCTTGCCACCTACTTGTTTCCAATTGGTAACCTCCTGGTCAAAAATGGCTTTTACCTTAGCTGCTTTAATTTTGTTTAGGGGATTCGATTTATTTACTGCTAATACCATATCATCACCTAGCGTACTGCGGTTAAATAAACCGGCTCCTTCCTTAAAAAGGAATATAACGATAAGCAAAACAATGATGCTCGTAATACTCCCAGAAAGGGTTAATAGCCAATGAATCAGCTTCTCCCCGACATTTTTAATAAATTTTTTATTCATTCTGTTTTAGTTTTCTACCCTAATCTGAATCTTAAAGTATTCCTAATTCATTTTTCCTATTCGCACTTTTGATAAATTGTACAATACAAAAATCGATTAATACTAACAGGAACAAGTCGCTAAATTATTCACCAAAACCCCGATGCAATATACTGCCCGAGGTTTTAGATGAATTATATTTTTGCAGTATTACTTTGAAAGAGGAACATACCCAACTTTCAATACAATTTTCTGACCTTCAGGTGAAAGGACATAATTGATATAAGCTTTAACCTTAGCTTCATATTTAGTAGCATAGTAGTAGTAAAGTGGACGTGTGATAGGATATGTTTTATCCATTGCAGCTTCTACACTAGGAGCAACATAGTTCTTCTTATCGAAAGAAACTTTCAACGCTTTTACTTCATGGTTTACGTAAGCTAAACCAACATATCCAATAGCTCCTTTAGTTTGGCTAACACTTTGAACGATAGCTCCAGTTGCAGGCATACTTAATACACTACTAGCAAAGTTTTTGTTCTTCAACACATGCTCTCTAAAGAATTCATAGGTACCAGAGCTTGTTTCGCGTGAATAAACAACAATTTGAAGATCAGCACCACCTACTTGTTTCCAGTTTTTAATTTTTCCAGTGAAAATACCTTCCAGTTGTTCGCGATTAAGTTCTGAAACACCATTTGAAGGATTAACAACAACTGCAAGTGCATCATAAGCAGCAATAACTTCCTTATAAGGAATACCTGCTTCAGTTAATTTAAGCTTTTCGTCCATTTTGATTTTACGAGAAGCTTGAGCTATCTCAGTAGTACCATCAATCAATGCAGTAAAACCAACACCTGAACCACCACCGGTTACAGTAACTCTTCCTTTTCCTTCTTTCATGAAAGATTCTGCTTCCTTCTGTGAAAGTGGTAACATGGTATCGCTACCCTTAATTTTTTGTGCAAAAGCACCACCTGCTAATACAAGCAGTGACATTACTAAAACAATTGTCTTTTTCATGGTTTTATTATTTTTACTTTCTTTATCAACAAGTAGCGTGCTGATTATCAAATATCAACACTACTACCTGTTTAATATTTTTATACTTTGTTTGTATTATTTAGAATTTGTATTGTAGTCTGATTGTAAAGACGTTGTCTTTTAGATCTTTTGAATAACCTTTAAGATTATTTGAAGTTTCGTTCTTTACGATATCATAGTAGCACATCAGTTTCAATGTAGCATCATATGCGTAAATCCAACCGAGACCTGTTGTAGTATATTTTAAGTCTCCTGCATTTGTTGCTAAATTTCCAGTAGTAACTACTTTACCAATCTGGTCACCTGAAACTTTTGTATTAGGGTCGAACATATCATATTTTACTACGAAGCTATGCTTTGAACCTTTGATACCCTGGATAAAGTAGAAATATGAACCCTTAACATCACGAAGGTAAAGATCGCCACCTGGTAATGCTGTAAAACTTGCAGGATTAGTTGATGTAGATGGTTGTTTTCCTGAAACATACTCGCCACGTAGTGTAGTTAAACCTAAACCACTTTCCATAGAGAGTTGACCATCAAGTCCAACATATTGACGTTTTGCAAAATCGTTTTTAGTGATGGTAGCATCTTTTGCAAAATCAGTACCGCTCATTTTATAAACATTTGCGACTTGTTGTACACCTCCATCATAATATGAAGCACCAATACCTACTTTTAAAGTTTCATGGAAAAATGCCTTGTTCAAAGAAATCTGACCAATAAAGTCTTTCTTTTTATCTGTTTCTGGGTTTATTCCGTTTCCTGCAAAGAAACCTCCCTGAATTTTTAAGATATTCCATTGGCTGGTTTTAGGAGCCTGAATGGTCAACATGAAACCGAGATCACGTTCACCTGGGAAAAGACTCTGTGTAAAACGAGCACGTTCTGGACTTTCACGAGAGCTTGAAGAGTAAGCAATTTCGTAACCAAAAGGGCGGTTGAATACACCACCGGTTACACTCAATGTTTGATTCCAGGGATCTCTTACTACCATATAGATATCTTTAGTAGCAAACCCTTTTTCTGTAATATCGAACTGAGCAACAAACTGGGTAAGTAGCGTGTTATAAGCAAATTTTAAACGACCACGACGAACGCCAAAACGTTTGTCAATACCGCTACCAAAATCACCACCAGCAAAAGATTTGATACCTGCTGAATCAGCAAATTGAGATTGTACCTGTAGATATCCGGTTACTTTAAAGCGTTGAAGTAATTCAACAGCACTTTGTAATTTGTTGACAGCACTTGCGAGCGTGTCTGTAGGAGTTCCTTCTACTTCCTGAGCAATAGCAGGCTTAATAGTTATTGCCAAAAGGATAATTGCAATCAGTTTGAAAATCTTTTTCATTGTAAATTTTTATTGTTTGTTTACGAAGCAAAGTAATAGCTTATAGTTTACTTGATTATGACCTCTTGGTTAAGCAATCGTTAACTTTGGCTATCCTTGTATTAAGTTAATGTTAAGCATAAATAATTCTTCATAATAAATCAGTATCAGTAAAAGCTCATTATACTATTATTCAACAAATTGCCATTGTTAACTTAACTATTTTCATTTCTAAATACTCCTTTCCTAATTTCAAAACCTGCATTTTGCAATAGCTCATCAATAATTACATTAGCATTATATCTATTGGATTGCATCAGCGCAGCATCCTTGATCTTATCATTATCGACAGGATTTGAGAGGTACTTTACAGCCACTGCAGCCATTTCGCCTGAGTTTACAACCAGATAACCATTTTCGCCATCAATAATCAGATCTTTAGGCCCTTTGGTATTGTAAGCAATTACAGGTAATGCACAACGCATAGCCTCAAGTACAACACACCCAAATGTATCGAAACGAGAAGGAAGAAGAAGTAAATCAGCAGAAGAGTATATTGCAGGGAGTTGTTCATGAGCTAACCATCCTAAAAATATTGCTTCGGGAAGCGCCTCACGCAACTCTTGCTCTGCAGGTCCGCTTCCGGCTATTACTATTCGTACATTTGGAATAGATAGTTTTATAATGTGCATGATATAAGGTAACTCCAACACTCCTTTTTCATAGCTTACCCGTCCTGAGAATAGAACAACCGGAGTATCTTCGGATAATCCAAAGAGATTGTATTTGTCAGATTTGCGTTTATTGAAATTATCTTCAACCCAGTGTGCGGTAAGCATGACAGAGGATGATTGGAAAGCCATTTTATTTCCAGAGAACCATTTTTGATGTGAACTATTGAGTACATATAACTTATCGAATCCACTATAAAATAGTCGCAAGAGTCGTCGAAACTGGTTTAAACTACTATTGTCGAAATTAAGCACTTTCTTTACAAACATCATCCAGTCGGTATGTACGTAAAAATAAGCAGGGATAGTGTAAGCATGTTTTAAGAATAATGAGATCATTCCCATGGGACCTTCGGTAGAACAGATAATCCGATCATATGCTCCTTTATTGAATAGCTCGAAAACTTCAAGAATATTTGGAATCCTTATTCTTTGTTTATTATAAAAAGGGATGGCAAAATCCATCTGTGGTTTTATCACAATTAAATGATCTTCGGATACAATGTTTTCACTACAAATCAATATATCGATGGGTAGATTGCGAAGCTGTATCTGTTTAAGCCAGGATCGCAAAACGGTAGAAACGCCATTTGTTTCTTCAAAAGTATCAGTTAACCAAAGCATTCGTTGTGGATGTTCCAGATAACCAAGCTTTTTAGCAAAGTCATTCAATAAAGGACGTGCATTATATAAAGCCTTAGCACTGGCAAAACATGAGCTGAGGATAACGGTTGACGCCAGAAAAGGAAATGAAAGTCCATCCATAAACTCAATAAAAGTTGGCTGATCTTTTTTCTTTTTCTTTTTTTCTTCGCTCTTTTCCTGTTGCTCATTAATGATGGAACGTATACTTGCCGGGATCTCTATTTGCTTAACAATATCATTAAAGGTAAGGTTACTTATTTTTTTATCGCTACCTAGCTTTTCAAGTTTCTTACCCAAACGTTTTGCAAGAATATCTCCCATCATGCCATAGATAGAATAAATAGAATCTTTATAGGCTGCAACAAGTTGATCGGGATTGCCCTTGTTCGATTCTGACATTGCTAACGCTTTATCAAATACGGGCTTATAGACGCGAGGGATAAACCATCGTTTTGTAAAGTGGGGGGTGACTCCGGTAAAGCAATCATGAAATAATTTGATAAAATTCATGGTGACTTTGTGGCGACGAAGTTCTGTAAAGCCATTCGCAACTCCAAGTGCAATGATTTTATCGTTTACTTCTCCCTTGTGCAGAAGTATCCGCATCAGTCCGGGATCTTTACCATACAACGCAATCTGGCAAGCATAGTCTAGCAAGGTTACCGACATCTTCTCACTATTGTGATATGCACCATAAGGAGACATTCGTCCTTCCCAAATGGCGTCGAGAGCCAAATCAGCAGTAGAATAAGTCAAACGTTTAGTCGCCAGATCAGGCACATATAATTTTGTGCCTGTCAGCCCGCTAAATATACCCATATGACTATCCGATCCACCGGATAGAAACTTTTTATATGGAGTTCTGCAATATTGCGCAGGGTTGATATTTGTTTGTTTGGATATTTCGTATATTTTTTCTTCAGTTAACGTATCTACCCACCTCTTAACCAATAGGTTTTGCCAGGCATCTCTTTGTCCATTCAAAACTTCGAAACGCTCAAAGATGAGTGCCATCTTATCAAAAAATTCAAGTGGCGGGGTTCCATTACTTTTATAATGATACAATGGATGAGCCCAAATAGTAGGAATATTATGCTCTATTGCATACTCCTGAAAGGCATATATGTTTTTACGAAGTTTTTTTAGCCGTTCTTCCTGATGAGGTGTAAAACCATACGTTAAAACATGAATTCCGGTTTCAAACTCAGGAACCATACAGCTAAATTCGGCTCCGACAAGTATATCTTCGCCTTTATCGAGAAGCTCAAAACATGAACGAGCATTATTATGATTGGTCACAGTAAAAGTATCGCAACCATGCTTCTTCAAAGTACGAAGCAAGTTTTCAGTAGGCAACCAAGTCTCTGGTAGATTTAATATTCTACCTAATAGCTCATCTGGAACATCGCTATTATGATCATGGCAATGTAAATCTAACGTTAAGAGATCGGCTTGTGGATGGGTATTTTGGTTTGATCGGATAAAAGATTCTAATTCATCTTTTAAGACATCATGAAATGACAACTGACGGTTAATCAGATTGTTTTGGCTTGAGATATCCATGTAGGGTGTACATTATTATTGAATAACAAGATACACCCTACTTCTATGGAGGTGATTAATTTAATATTAAGGAAATATTATTTCATGTTCATAGATAGCTTGTTTTTTTAAGCTATCACCAAACCGTTTAAAATAATTTATTGGTTATTTTCTGAAAATTGGTAATACATTGTGCCATATCGGGAGTAGGGTTCTCTTCGTTGTACTCATACTCTATAGAAAACATTCCGTTAAAATGCTGACGCTTTAATTCTTTTAGCATCCCTTCTACATTGCAAACCCCTTGTCCCCAAATGACATCATGGGCAGTAGCCCCGCCTTCGCCAACATCTTTAAAGTGCAGAATGCGGATACGCCCTTCCAGTTTCTTCAATGCTTCAACAGGATCTATCCCCATCCGTTTCCAATGCCCCACATCGGCACATGATCCCATATGTTGGCTTCTTCCTTTTAATGCAGTCAACAATAAATCAGGATTCCAATAGGGTGAAGGCTGTGGATGATTATGAAATGCAATATCAATATTATATTGGTCGGCCAACTTCTCTACCAGATCCAGATCTGTAGCAGCTGGTTCGGAAGTAATTACCTTAATTCCCATAGACTTTGCAAAATCAAATAATCTTCGCCACTCAGATTCATTATTACAAATGACTACCCCACAAGCCATAATAGTAATACCCTTTGATTTAACCAAATCAAGTATTCTAGTCCGGGTTTCAGTATTCATATTGAAATCCATATTCCCTTCGAAACCTTCACCTAGTTTTTGTCCGAAATATACTTCGACATATTTAAGACCTAACTTCTCCATTTTATCGACTGTTTCGATAAAAGTAAACTTATGGAAGGTATACGATTGGGCACCTAAGAGCCAGCCTGACCGTTCGGTCCTACTCTGCTGAGCATAAATTTTTGGAGTCATACAAAACATTAAAAGAGATACGGCAATAAATAATGTTATCTTTTTCATGGCAATAAATTTATTTTTGAAAAGTCACATGAGGAACACGCTGTTAATATGATACTTCATGGTTCTAATACATTATATATTTAACAGTGATATCACTGCTTATTATACTGATCTACAATCTTGTCAATACCAAATCTTTATACCGTACTTTGATACCGCCATTATCATGTATCTGTAAACAAATACGTCCATTAGCCTGTCCTATTTTATCATCTATTAAATGAATCATCTGAACTCCGTTTAACCATGTAGTTACTTCGTTGCCAACAACCTTTATACGCATATCATTCCATTCGCCAACTTTCTTTAACATCTTTTCTTTATCTGGAGTATTTTGGATGAGCCATCCACGACCATACGATTCATAGATACTACCTGTGTGATTTCCCATAGGAGCTACTTCGCATTGCCATCCGGAAATGGTTGTACCTTCACAGGTAGAACGGAAAAATACACCACTGTTTCCATCAGTCTCCTGCATGAATTTAAGAGAAAGATCGAAATTCTTATAGTAGTCGCGAGTACCTAAATAACCATATCCCTTTTCAGGACCATTCTCACAAACAATAGTTCCGTTATCTACATACCATAGTTCTTTACCATAATTTATCCAATTACTAAGATCTTTTCCATTAAACAATTGTACTTTCTGGCTTTTCTTTTTATTAGGCAACTCCTTTATAATCATATTTCTAAACCATACCTTACTACCATGATCCTGAAGTGAGATATAACCTGTTTCAGACAAACCATATTCAGGAGCCATTGTCCATTTTCCACTATTCTTTAAGGAAAACCAATCTTTGGTCCATGCATCAAACTCAACAATCTTTTTTCCATTCAACCAATGCTGAACATGACCATTATCAAACACTAACGAGAAGAGTTCCATTGTCCAACAGGATTCAGCTTCTTATTTGCAACATCGGCGGGATGCATAGCATAGTCGGCGCCTGTGAGTTGCCAGTCTTTAACGGGTTCAGGAAAACCTACATCATCGAGAAGTTGATATTCGGGACCGGTAAGGTATGGAGTTTTAAATTTAGTACCTTCAATAACATGATATAACACGCCACTATTCCCTTGAGCAGCTATTCTCCATTCAAAAGTTAAATCAAAATTATCATACTGTTTTTCGGTCATGATATAACCATTCAGATCGCCTCCGGTTCCACTTGCAGCAAGGCACCCATCTTCGACAGTCCAACCGGAAATACCGGGTGCGTTGTAATTCTTCCACCCATTCAGACTCTTACCATCAAAAAGGAGTTTATATCCTTGTTGTTTCTGGGCTACTGAAAGTTTATTCTGCCCGAAAGAGGTGGCTGACAATCCAAACAAAAGAACAACTGCAAATAAAAAGTAATGTATGTTTTTCATAATTAGTAGTTTGTTAAATAATTTCCAATAGGAATGATTAAGCAAATTATATTAAAAAAATCAAATCATTGTACAATATCAATAACTGTAAAAGACAATGTAATACTTCAAAGATATTAAGAAATTCTCTGAATTAAGAAATGCTTTTACATTATTTCGGCCACTTATAGAATTATTTTTTGAAGTATCAAGCTGCTTGATATTTTTAAGGTTAAGATTTAACAGAAAAATTTTGCCACTAACGGATACGATGAAAAAGGAATTTGTGAACTTTGCAATTACTCTTTATGGTAAAATCTT
The DNA here is from genome assembly GCA_013390605.1 of Bacteroidota bacterium. Classification (GTDB taxonomy): domain Bacteria; phylum Bacteroidota; class Bacteroidia; order Bacteroidales; family Cfx3-03; genus Cfx3-03. Next base: position 3,878,102 of record JACAUB010000001.1, read on the forward strand.
TTTTTAATCATGAAGAATATAAAGTATGCACTATCGACACAAAGAAAAACAATGATGTTCTTTTGCATTAAATTAATCCATATTAATTAATCATTAAATTGGATTTACTATTTTGAATTTTAGTAATTTAGCACCCTGAAAAAAAGATATTCATCTTTTACGTTAAGCCGAATGGTTTAGCTAAAAGATTACCCCTTCAGGTTAATGTAATTTTCATGAAAAGGATAATAAATTATATTTCCGGGCAGTATAAAAAGAATGTATCGATTCCCTTAGCGCAAATACGCAAGGAGGGTTTCTCTTCAGAGAAGCTGGCACTATCGGTTTCTCTCGGTATTATTGGAGGTACATTTCCCATTATAGGCTTAGCTTCACTAGTTTGTTTAGCCTTAACAATCCTATTCAAACAAAACCTCGTCATTGTTCAGGTGACCAACTATCTGGTCTATCCACTCCAAATCGTATTACTATTACCACTACTTAGAATTGGGAATTCAGTTCTTGCCAGCAATCACATTGCCCTAACACTAAGTCAGGTTGTTCTGGCTTTTAAGGTTGGGATATTGCATGGCATTAATGAATTGGGGATTATTTTGCTCTATGGTGCGTTAGCATGGGTTGTTGTTGCTGTCCCTGCTCTTTTGATACTCTATATTATCTTTCTGGTTTTCTTTAAACGGATCAAACGAATCAAACTAAAACGCAGTCCTGTGATTAGCCAATAATAAAAGAAGATGTCTCAAACTTTTGAGACATCTTCTTTTATTTAGGAAGCTACAGCTATTTAATAAGGAACTCAAATCTCAAAATCGCAGAGGGGACGATTCTTTTGAGGTATTCTCATTTTTTATTTCACCCTTTCACGCAGTACTTCAACTAGTTCACCAATACTTCCTTTCGTTTGATTCATAAAAGCTTTATCTGTATAGATTGAAGCACATTGTGCACTCGATTTATTTAAAGCACGCCACTCATCCCATAAGGCATCATATTTCTGTATTGCATTGATTACTATTCTGTTATTCATTGTTCCTTTTAATCTAAAGTTTCCATCTTCAATCATTAAAATCCACATCTGCTCTATTAGTGCAAACTTAATTCTACCATAAATACTCGATACACGGATAGCTTCCAGCGTTATGGAGTCTTTCATCTCCAGTTGGATAGAGAGGGCCTCTATCTGTTGCCAAATAGCAACAGCTTCAGTCTTTTCCGCAAGAACCTTTTTACTGATATTTTTATCAATGATACTTTTTACAATTTTGGTATTGCTCTCCGCAGAGAAAAATTGATCTCTAGCCCACCACACTGAATTGTCGGTAAAACTATTCAATTGTCCTTTTCGAACACCCTCAATACTAAGCAAAGCAATTTGTCTGAAGATATCAGCATTGTGTCCCGATAAACCTAACCGAATAGAAAACTCATTAAACAATGTCTCTTCCGACTTACTAACATCCATCGCCCAATGCGATACAACATAATTATTCAGGTCATTCCAAATCTCATTTTTAAGATAAGGACCTTGCCAACCACCACCATTCGACCAAGTCCACATACCAGCCAATAATCCATTTTTGAGGATGTCCTTTACACCGCGGGGAGCATCAGGAGCGTTCAGCTTTCCTGTAAACCCATTGGAAAAGCAATTAAGTTCATACTTCGTTTCAGGCCATCCATTGATCACACCAGAACCGGTATAGTATGGATGCGATCCTTTGCCATATGCTTCCATCTGAGATTGCGACTCAATAATCTGACGGTGCTTTCCGATTCCGATACAAGGATTAAAAGGAGTCATTCGTTGAAAATCGCCCTGCTGATATTTTATGGAGAAGAACAGATTGGGATGAGTTTCAATAGCATTGGTAACAGCAAGATAATAGCTTGGATTCACATGAAAACGGTTTCCAAAGTCCCAAGTTCTGTAAAACAGTTTCTTATTGCGTTTCACACAGATCTCATCTCTAAGAATATTGATTAGCAGGATATGGTCTTTAATGCTTTGCTCGTCGTTATTACTAATAGGGCTTGCGCCTCTGTGAAAAGGTGTATCCTGAAGATAGGTCTCGCCAAAACGAAGTACAATACCATCCAGTTCAGGAAATCGACTAAAGATTCCATCAATTTGAGCTCTAAGAAGCTTCTGAGTCATCTCGCGTTGAATATCCGGCTTTCTTGATCTTTCGGATATACCTCCAGGATTATCCTCTTTTGCATCTTTTGCCTCAATTAGTTTTCCATATTTATCCCAAATTGTTTTTGGAAAGACCAGGAAATCGGTAAAAGCATATACATCTAATCCAACCTCTTTAAAACCATGTATCTTAATGAGATTATCTTCAGCTTTTTTCTCTATCCATTTTCGTTCATCACTACCCTTAGGAATCACATTCTTTTCAAAATTATCATAAGTAATCCCAGTGTTAATATGACAAAATATCACTGTGGCTTTAAACCCTTGCGATTTAAGATAAGTTGGATTTATATATTTTGTGTCGAAAGGCTTCTCTCCCGGATTATTATGCACCATATTCATGATATAATCCAGAGATTGAGCTTGAAGGCTCCTACAAAAAAGAAAAATGGAAAACAGGGCTAAGATTGTATGAAATCGATTGTTCATAATATTAAAAGCGACTTATTTTATTGTGTTTTATTACAGCATGAATGACTTAAGTTGATATCAATTTTAAAGTTGCCTTGATCAGGAATATCAATAAAAACTTCAGCATCATGTATTTTAGGGTCGATTTATTAGAAAATGAATAATCCGACAAGCATTCCCCTTACTCTTATCGTTTCTATCCTGTGATATTTTTATTCGCAAGATGTGTTTTCTGTTTGGTAATTCATCGGCCAGAACATAATACCATGGAATATGTAGTCCACTACTCCACTTTGTAAAAAGATCAAGCTTCTTAACAGTACTTTCATCAACTGTGTATTCGATCACCCCGGCATCGGGTCCGGCTGCAACACATATTCCGACAGCCTTACCTTTGAATGAGAAGGTGAGTTCAGCCCCCGTTTGCTCAGCAATTAGTGCAGGACAATTGACGTATTGTTTGCGTGTACCTGCACTATCTGTTGGTTTCCAGCAATCCACAACTTTCCAGTTTTTAATAATTATAGCTTTCGAAATGTCAACATATAATCCATTTGTATAACTATATTTATCAATTTGAGTAGGGAGAGCATGCTTTTCTGGTTTTGCTTTCGCATCAACATTATTCCAACCTCTTTCAAGTAAAGACTTTATGGAACGAAAGTAGATATCCTGTCCAAACGGAGAGGGATGCAGATTTTTAAAATCGTCTCTCCAATTAAACTCATGGGCATTGATGCGATCTGTAACCTCCTTCGCAAGGTTGATAGATGGAACCTGATAAACTTCGGCAATTTTATTATGATTCACTATTTCGTCAGGAATCTTACCATTGTTGTAATCGGTCATCTTTTCCGGATCAACAAAATACATCATCACAATATCTATATAAGGGTTGGCTTTTCGGGCATGCCGAATAATACCTTCCATACCACGAATATAAACAGAGAGGTTATCAGGATCATTCACACGGTCGTTCACTGAGGCCTCTTCAAAAAAGAGATCAATATTTCCTTTACTCAGTACATCATTTTCTAGACGAAATGCACCTGGTTTACTGCCAGTAGAGCTAATACCGGCAGCAATAAATTCGAACTTCGTTTCAGGAAATCTTTGTTCCAGATACTTACAAACCTTTTCGCGCCATCCTACCATCTCTGTGATCGAACCACCCATAAATGCAACACGTCCAAACTTCTTTGTGGTAAACTGAATATAACTATTTGTTATACCAGCTCGCATTTCATGATACAAAGCCGGATCAATAAGCTTCTTTGATCTAGCAGTATCAATTTGCTGACCGACAACACTCGACATAGCAAAAATGAGGAATGATACAAAAATGAATCTTTTCATTTTTTAATGTAACAATAATGATTTATCAATGACCGAACGAGTCTTACCGGCAGGTTTCCATTCAAGCGATAAGCCATCCCCACCATTACCCTGGAAGAACTGAATAGAAATTTTATGCAGACCAGCAGATAAAGCTAAATCTATACTTTTTTCTTCCATACCATGCTGTCCATCGTTGTCTAATGTCTTTGTATCATCAATAATCAATCTGCTTCCATCATCCGAAGTAATGAAGAAAGAATAGACATTGTTTTCAGGGATATTGATATACCCATCAAAAACAAACCCATACTCCGAAGGCTTTAATTTTTCAGTAAGTGCTACATTTTCAATAATGCCCGTTTTCACAGGGACAAGTTTTGAGAAGTCAGGAATCATGTTCCAACTTCCTTCATAATATTTATACTTAAGGCCTGGTTTCGACTCAAACACCGCCGGCATCGGATCTTGGTGTTTAAATTCGCTGAAAGCGACAGCACTTACCGGTTTCCCATTAACATAAGTCCGTGCTTTAATTGCTAAATCCACTTTACTATTCAATAATATTTTCCCTTTTGCCAGCTGGGAATTGATGGTAGGTTCAGTGCCATCAGTGGTAAAATAAACAACCCCATTCTGTGTATTAGTGGCTATTTCAATCGTTAATTTATCAATAAAAACGGTACTTTCCGATTTTATTTCAGGTCGAATATTTACGATCGGTTTCCCATTCACTTCGATCACTATTACTGTAGCTACATCAGTTTGATTTACACCACTAACATCAATAATCTTATCTGCATCCTTAGATTCAGTTTTCAGAATGGTTTTTGGTGTTGCAAGTGAATATGCCTTCATAATCTTATTATCCAGTCCTGTAACTACAAGCTTTCCATCAGATGGCCAGTCAAAAACATGTAGGTATAATTTAGTAGTATTTCCAGATTTCTTCTGTGTTACGCGTCCCCATGTAATTTCACTAAAAGGACTGGCCGAGGTTCCGTAAATAGATTCGCCATTCACTTTCATCCATGCACCAACTTCCTTTAGTCTTTCTATAGAAGGTTCCGGAATTAAGCCTTCAGAAGTTGGCCCAACGTTAAGCAGATAGTTTCCACCTTTCGATGCTATATCAATCAAGTTTCTGATCAACGTTGAAGTGCTTTTCCAGTTATGATCATTCACACTATAGCCCCAGGTTCCATTCATCGTCATACACGACTCCCAATTTTTTCCAGGGATACCGGTTGCAGGAATGTGTTGCTCCGGGGTTTCCAGATCCCCATCAACACCACCACCAAGACGGTTGTTGGTAATTAGCTTAGGGTATTTGGCAAGTATTGGTGCAAATTTAGCAGCCCCTTCTGGTGTCATGTCACAAGGCGTATCCCACCAGATAATCTCTGGATTATAAGCAGAAAGAATCTCTTTTACCTGAGGCACGGCAACATCGTCCAGGTATTTGTCGAAGCTTCCATTCTGTGCAGTATCCCATTTTCCGCTACACTCGCTCCCCCCCTTATGATTCCAATCCTGAGCTTGCGAGTAGTATAGCCCAAAGTGCATCCCGTACTTCTTGCATGCATCAGCCAATGCTTTTACAACATCCTTTTTATAGGGCGTAGCATCTACAATATTAAACGGATCAGCTGATTTAAACATTGCAAAACCCTCATGATGTTTAGCTGTTAACACCATGTATTTCATTCCGGCTTCTTTTGCCAACAACACAAATTCATCAGCATTAAACTTAGTAGGATTAAATTTAGTCGCTAGCGGTTTATAATCAGCCACCGGTATTTTTAACAAACACTCTATCCATTCTGCACCATCTCCAACTTTCGTTTTCTGGTCTTTCCAATCACCGGCGGGGACACTGTACAACCCCCAGTGGATAAACATACCGAATTTGGCTTCTTTCCACCAATTCATCTTTGGATCGTCTGCTTTGCTTTTTTGAGCAGATACGCTAGTCGTTAACTGAAATAGAATCAGTAATACTGCTGAAATAAGAATTAAATGTTTTTTCATCTGTTTTGTGGTTTCTTGTCAATTTTAACTTGCATTCACAGCATAACATGATAGGGTTATTCTGCTTTAGTTTGATTCAAAATATTTGATGCGGCTAAAATAAGATATATGAAATCATTTATTATCCTGATCACTGGCCTGATTTTCAACTTTTTTTAAATTTATATAAGTAAGGTCCTTTTTCAGTCCACTTTACTTCTGTTTTCAAAATGAACCAGGTCTTCCCATTGTCTTTATTCCCCTGATAAAAAAGATAAGTTCGGTCATCTGTGTCTTTAAACAGATGTTGATGTCCTGATTGCTGGAATTCAACTCACCATGATCCCCATTTGACAGAAACGGTTTATTTGAGAGTTTTCCTTTTTAAAATTGGTATACACTAACGCTTACATACGAATCTAAAGAAGAAACTCCATTGTGTAAACAGGTTCCAGTAGAGATTCTTTATAGTTCAGTCACTATTCCCTAAACTGAACATTATTATCTTTTTGAGATGTATTTTATTTACAAGATTTCGGATTATTCAACAGCCCTATCACACCAAATTGCATAAGAATAGGTTTTGGAATCTTTTTCAGGCTTGTTATTCGGATCTTTATACCAATTTCCAATATTAGCAAATGGCAACATAATTGCGGATTTAATTTTATTGCTTTTAAGTTTAACTGGTATTTCGAATACAGGGCCCAAAATATCTGACCGATGGATGTCCACCTCTTTAAAATTTGGATTATCATTTACTATAAATTTCACATCATTCATGACATCCTTGGGACAATCAGGATCCTTTTCATTCCACCAGATATTATCTAATACATAAACTACTGGTCCATGCATGAGTGCATATGGAGGATTGTTGCCCTCGTTCTCTTGATACATTTCCTCACCCCCAGGCAGCCTTTTGATAATATTTTTACTATAATGCTCATGTTTCACCCATTGTACAATCATAGGAAATTGAATTTGTATCTTGTCATTATTCTGCCAATTTCGAGTAAGCATTGCATATGAACCGGGCTTTATATTATCAATCAATTTTCCGTTGACTTTTACTGAAGGTGTTTTACACCAAGCAGGAATACGAAGATTTATTGTGAATGTCTTCTCCCTTTCAGTATTTACAAGAATTTCCACATCTCCCTTTTCAGGGTAACTTGTATTCTGCATTAATGTCAAAGGAAAGCCCATTGATTTATTAAATTTAGCTGACGATTGTACATATTGATTGACATAAATCGCATTTTTGCTTGTTGAATAGATGAACGTGGGCAAAAGTGAAATAATGCGATGACCACTTGCGGTACAACAATCTGGATTACGAAAGTAACCTTCAGGTTTATAGCCATTGGGAGCCGTGTGATAGCGATTGCAATCACCATCAATTGTCTGTGCTGCAAATACATGATTCCATAATAGTTTTTCCATTGCATCTGCGTACTTTGGATCACTTGTAAGTTCAAGCAAAGACTGTGTTACCTGCATCCAAGACATGGTCGCACAAGTCTCAACCACCCTGCCTGTCAATGGTTTTACATATCCCTGCTCATAATGTTCACCAACACTCACGCCTCCAGTAATATACATCTGTCGTTTGGCCACATCATTCCAGACGCCTTTAACTTTATAGAGGTAAGAGGTGTCACCAGTTATTTGATACATTCTTAAAAATCCCAAAAAATTCATCTGGAAAGTATGAGCATGAACATACGGTTGAACTTCATTAATTCCCATTTTATCGGCTGCAACCAAATCCAACTTAGAAAAAGAATTCCAGCCACTCCATTTGTCAATATTTGAGATAACCCATTTACACCAATTCAGGTATCGTAGATCGCCACTCAACTGATAAAGCCTAAGCATTGGATCTATTAACAAAGTGCCCTCCCAACTATAATGGACACTATGGCCGGCAATAGCAGAATGGCCGGCAAGTTTTTTGTTTATATTTTCAGGAAAGCGCAAATCACTGGGCCAGAATTCGGCTTTCCCAGGACCAATATATCTAAGAAAATAATCACCTAATTTTTTTGCAGCAACCAAACCCCGTTGATCATTCCACTGTTCGTATGCTGTAAGCAAAGCATGCTGTACAAAATAAAGCTCATAAGCATCCATCCCTCGCAATGGCTTTTCAGGTGTTCTTATCTCACGAGATGTCGCACCAAGGTATCCTTCCGGTTCCTGTGATGCTATCAATCGATTGAATTCTTTGATTGCTATATTTGCGAGTGTGTTGTCTTTACTTTGAGCAGATGATAAAATAGCTGATTCAAGCCATTTACCATGCTGCTCGGCCTTCACCCAAGTCCAATCTTTATGAGTACGCTCAATTACAAAGTCCATATACTGATCTATTGGAAACGTTTTCAAATAGTTTTCCCTGTTCTTACGAATTCGTTCTCCCATAAAACCGCCTATAGAAGTTACATCAGAAATAGGAATTGCATGTTGAACAAGTCCTACTTTTAACCATTTCTTCCCAACTGGAGTATCATTAAAATCTTTAAAGCCATATATAAAAAAGCTTAAAAAAAGTATGATTCCGGCAAATCCAACATATTTAGTCTTCATTGTTTATTTAATTATTGCATTTTTAGTTTAACTTTTCTGCGTTCTCTTTTATTTTTTCAAATAGGGACCTTTTTTATTCCATTGCACTTCAATTTTGGAAATAAACCAAGTCTTTCCATTGTCGTTATTTCCCTGATAAAAAAGATAAGTCCGTCCATCTCTGTCTTTAAACAGATGTGGATGTCCTGATTCGCTGGAATTCCACTCACCAGGATCACCATTTGTCAGAAACGGTTTATTTGAGAGTTTTTCCCATTTGACGCCATCACTGCTTTTAGCGACTCCAATCTGTTGGGGATTATTATTGTATGCTCCGGCATAGAACATATAAAGCAAATCACCCTGTTGAACGATTGCAGCAGCTTCGATACAAGCTCCTTCCCATGGGTATTCAGGTTTCAGGATGGGGCTATCTGTAAGCTGTGTCCATTGATCACGATTAAAGTTAGTGTTAAGAGGAGCAGAAGCAACACCCTGAATCTGAACTTTATATTCCGGATCACGCGTTGCAAAGAAAAGCAGGTATTTGTCTTTAAATCTGTATACTTCAGCATCAATGGCACGACCGCAATTCCATGTTCCTGTAGGATGAAAAATAGGGTTGGTCGGATTCCGCTGAAAATGAACTCCATCTTTAGAAACTGCATTGCAAATAGCATCCTTTGTTCCATTACCATAGGTTTGATAAAAAAGATTGACCTCACCGTTAATAACCAATGCACATGGAGCTGCTAAACCTTTCTTTTCATAATCGCCTTCAGGTGTGATTTCACCAATCTTTTTCCAGTTATTGAGATCTTTGCTTTCAGCAATGCCAATACCCCAGCCTTGAATAGGATTAGATTGATCTTTATAAGGTGGAATTGAGTAATACATCAAGTATCTTCCCTGAAAGTTGATAACATACGGATCTTTTGCAAAAGGGATACCAATACGTGAGGTATCACCAAACATCATATTGAATTGATGAACCTTAATCATTTTTTGTCCTAATGATGTAAGTGTTATTACGACTGAAAATAAGGCAAGCATCAAAAATCTTCTTCGCATATTCATGTGTTTTTAATCGTTATTTTAAAACCAGTTGTATTGAGACATATTCCTTCTTTGGAAGAGATAAATAATATTGATTTTTATTAGAAGTGATATTTAATCTTTTACTACCTGAGATCGACAGAATTTCTCCAGGTATCTTGAGTTGTATTTTTTGGGAAATAGCTGAGCGTAAAATTAAAGAAATGTTTTTCCTATTCCATGAAAACTCTTTTACGATAATTTGACCTCTTAACGCAATTCCTTCTATTTTTCCAGAGGGCATATCACTTGACCATGCTGGTAATAATTCAATCCATCCAGGTTGCGAATCTACCAACATTCGTATTACCAATGCCGGCAATCCACCACTGAGGTCGGTATTGAAGATATTTTTAGGATTATGTGTTGTGACAAAATTTGAGTTCCAGTAGTTATTAGCCAACCAGTCGAGTATTTCACCACAGTCATCTCCCTTATGCAAACTGGCTGCAACAAAACCTTGTAATACGAGACCAAAAGCCATCTCTCCGGGAGGTCGCCCATTTACACTCTCTCCTTTAAATTCCCGTCGTCTCAAATTAAGTCTGTTCTCTAGTGCTATTTCAAAAGCTTTTTTTAATGACACATTTTCAGCAATCTCTTTTGGCAGTCCATTATACAAGGCATAGAGATGCGAACAGTGTCGGTGCGACTCATTATCATCAAGAAGTGGAGTTGACCACTCTTTTACCGCTCCTTTGTCATTTATCAAATATTCGGGCATTTTTGTCAACATTGCTTTCCAACGAATGATATCCTCTTTACCAACTCCCAGCCTCTCACTAGCTGCTATACAATTATTCAAAAGCTCTGTTGCAACACCAATGTCCATGGCTGCATTAACACATGCTTGCGACTTACTATTGCCCGGATTGTTTTCAGGAGAATAACTTGGAGTAAAAAGTAGTTTTCCATCCGGACCTTCTTTCAGGAAATCCTCATAAAACAAAGCGGCCTCACGCATAAAAGGTAGTGCATGATTTTTTAGAAAGTCAAGATTCCCAGTATAAAGATAATAATCATAAAAAAACTGAGAAGCCCATCCAGCACCTGCAGTCCAAAAAGTCATACACCAAGTCTCATCAAAATGATTGTTTAATCCATGGTTGGTTGCTTTTGTAGGAACATAAATTCCTCTACACCCATAAAGACGATTAGCATTTAGTCTAAACTCATCCATGTGATCTTCTAAAAATCGAAAATAAGGCTTCAGGCATTCTGCCATATTAGATGATAGGTCAGCAGAAATAGCACACTGAACATTCCCATTCATTGTAAAATCACCTGACCATGGAGGCCCATATGTACCACTCCAAAGACCTTGCAAATTAGGGAAAAGATCATCGCTACTTGAAATTATATTATAACGCGCAGCATCATATTCTTTCTCAAGTAATGCAGGATTTAATTTACCAAATTTTGAACTTGCCAGCAACTCTTCGGAAGTGAAATTATTATCAACACCCTTATTAAGTAAAAGTCGTGAACGATTGAATATTTCACCATGTAACTTGGTATGACGTTTAAGCAGGATATTGAAATCGGAGGTTATTCCAGTTAACGACCTCTTAAGATCTTCAATTTTAGAATGTTGATAATCCTTTAGCAACTCAATTTTTGTAAGGACTAATACCTCATCTGCTCCGGTAATATGGATTTCATCACCAGTTACGACAGAACTACCGCCCCGAACGACTACTCTGGAGACACCTTCGTATCCCTGCAAAATTCCGGGCCAACTTTTTTTAAAGCTACTACGATAAGTTAACCATCCTTGCACTGCTAAGTTCTTATAATCTTTAATCCCTTCGCTAAACATCTTTTCTGGCCCCCAACCACCAGCATCTTTAGATGACTGTTGGGCAAGTTTTAATAAGCAACTCACCTTCTCTTTTTTTTGTCCTTGAATGGAGAGTACTACCACACTATCGGCTCTGGAAACAAAGAGTCGTCTCTGAAATGAACCATTTGCATCACTCCATTTCACTAAAGTTACCCCGGTAGAAAAATCTACTGAGCGCGAATAATTACTCACAACTCCATTTGCATCCATAATTACCTTTATATTAAAGGCTGGAATAAACGGATCTGTCCAACGTTTCTCCTTATATCCCTCTTTTTTGGAAAGTTCAACCACAAAGTCTGCTGCCTGTTGATATTCACCCTTCGAAAGCATCTGGCGAATCGCTGTCAAGTAAGGCGCTGTATTCACTGGAGGAATTGGCTCATATAACGGCATAAATAATCGTGCATGGTTTAAAACAATGGTTTCATCCAATGGTTGCCCAAAAACCAAAGCTCCATACTTCCCATTTCCACTTACTAATGCTTGATCCCATTTTTCAGCTGCCTTTATACTGACAAATCCTCTTTCAGGAGGTTTTGAAGGTTTAATAATCTGTGCATTAACCCGAAAAATCATTAAGCTTATTAAAAAAATGTAGATTATTATCGAAAATATAGATTGCTTGCTAATACTCATAACTTATCATTCACTTTATTAATTTACATTTCGTTTTAATAAAATTGCTATTAATCCGTTAAAGATTCTTTGATAGAAAGGAAGGCTTTATAGATAACATCAAATCAATTCCATTCCAATTTACATTCATCAGATTCTCTTTAACCGTAACTTCTGGTTTGACATTTGGTAATTTGTCTTTTGAAGTTCCCATACTGAATGTAAAGCCAAATGCTGCTGATTGAATAATATTTAAGTCAAATTCTGACTCTTTTCCCGAATATACTACATAATCAATCCATGAACAATTATCGTCACTTCCTTTTTCCCAATGACCTTTTAACTTTTCGAAAAACGCATAATAAAGTTGAAAATTAAACTGAAGATTATCAATTATAATCTTTATGGGGTCAAAGTTATTATTTGGAATACTAAAATTTTGAAAATCAAGATAATTTCCAAATTCAAATCTTAATCGAAGGTCTTTGGCTTTAAATTTACCATCTTTTATTCTGTCGATACTGATGTGTTTATCACCACCATTCAGGATGAAATTGATTCCAGCGAGTAGGCTATTCTCTTTTTGTTGACTATAAAAACTTGCCGAACTAAAATCATAGAAATCGTGTAAAAAGCGAACCTGAAGAGATTTAGGGTTCTGGAGGGTTCCCCAATAGGCAATAAAAGGACGACGTTGATTCCATAAGCTTGATCTATTGGCAGAAGCCAACGTATAATCTTTTGCCAGATAAGTAGTTCCCTTTATTACTGGTTCAACGTTTTCAAACAGATCCGTTTCAGTACGTGGATATTGTGGGGTTAAGAAATAGGGTAATAAAAAAGATGGAATAGAATGTTTCACCTTCGGATCAAGTGGTTTTGATTCAACACCTAAATCAATTTTTCCATTTGAAGCTTGATTCAATATTCCATAAAATGCTGGTTTAACTATTGAACTATATGACCGACTATGTGGACCTGCCCATTGACCGGAAGGTTTATGATAATGGTGTGCAATGATACTCCAGCCAATTGTATACAAAGAGTCGATCATAGGTTTTGACGCCGGATTTATAATGTGATTTTTCATCCGTTCCAATTCATCAAGCGCAAGAAGAGTATAGGTAGGACTATTATATTCTGAAAAACCGCCCTTTTCTAATGTGTAATTGTAAAAAGTGATTAACCGTTTCTGAGCATACTCCTTCAAATCATCAATATTAAGTAAATATGCTGTCAAATAGGTTACGTAAGTTCCCATGATTGCAATATTAGTATATCCTGGACCCATATTTCTTTTTTGGATAGAACGGGCAGCCAAGATGAGCGAACGCTCGATTTTAGGTTTTAATGCTTTTGGTATTTTCTCTTCATGATCCATTAAAACATCAAGAAGACTAACCCCATTAAAATCGGCCCAGTTAAAATCGGGAGGTGACTTTTTAGTGGCTAATGGCTCCTCTAAGAAATAAGGCCAGATTCCATTAGTTGGAGACATTCTATTTGTATCCTGTAATGAAATGACCTTCTCAATAATATCAAAAGCTCTTTTTGTATAATGTTCATCTCCAAGATCCAACAGAGCAACAGCATAGGAAAATGATGCTCGTACTTCATGATAAATACCTGCATCTGCATCTGTATGATAATTATATCCAGTCAGTTTTTTTGTAACCATTTTTTGGCACTCATCATATTTTGCATTATATTCCTGAATCGTGCTAATCAGGCTCTGTTTTTCTATTTCAGTTAGTTTCACGCGTTCATAAGAGATAAACTGACTCTTTTGTGTTTGTGCTATTGTGCTTAAAAAAGAACAACAAAAAATTACGAGTATAAATTGTTTCATGTTTTTAACAGAAAGTTGTTTTAATAAGACAAACCATTTATTTAACTAAGCGGAGGGAATATCCCCCCCCCGCTTAGTTAATTCATCCACGTATCATTAAACTTAGAAACTGTTTAAATTTTATTAATGAATATCCTTATCAAGAGTTAGTTTAACAACAGTTACAAAATTATTCTCATAATCTGCAGGTAAGCATAAAGATATTTGTTCTTTAGTTTGTGTGAAAGTTATTTGTGGTCCCGACATGATTTCCGCTTTTAAAATAGTTTCTGAAATACCTTGAAGAACAATTTTTCCTCCTTTCATTTTAAAAAAATGGACAAATATCTTATTTCCTTTATAGGTACTAACTTTGCTGGAATCAGGCAAAAATGGACCTCCTTGGGTTTCATAAATACTTTCCCCATAACTTTTAAGCCATTCCCCTATCTGCTTTAACCGAGTTTCTTCTCTTGGATCTATTTGCCCCGTTGGCAATGGATCTATATTCATGAGAAGATTGCCATTTCCGCCTGCACAACGAATAAGATTTTCTAGGCATTCCTCATAAGAAATTACTTTTGTCTGAAATCCATGCCATGACCAAAATCCGGTAAAAGTCATACAAGATTCCCAATTTCTTTTTTTATTAAACTGCCCTATTTTTTGTTCTGGTGTTGTATAATCCGCCGGAACGCCACATCTGTCGTTAATAATAATATCTGGGCGGAGTTGATGGATCATTTTGAACAATTCACGTCCGTTCCACATCTTCCATGGATAATATTGCTCACTATCGAAGAATATAATTGAGATATTAGGATGTTTAGTAAGCAACTCCCGGATTTGATTGTACATGTATTCATTGTATTTATCCATTCGCTCTGGGCCATAATCTGGATGATGCCAGTCGCGTTGCGAATAATAAATACCGAACTTCATACCAGCACGTTCACAAGCTTTGGCCATTTCGTCAATAATATCGCGCTTAAATGGAGTGGACATGATATCAAAATCCGTAAATTCTGAGTCCCACATGCAAAATCCGTTGTGATGTTTGGTAACCTCGATTATGTATTTCATTCCTGCTTGCTTAGCGGTTTCAACAATTTTGTCAGCATTGAACATACCGGGATAAAAAGATTTATAAAGATTATCATATACATCTCTGGGAACTGCTGGTTTGAACCAGTTAAACCAAAACTTATGTTCCTTAATATTAAATAGATCGGGGCTAGGACGTGGATTATCAATCAAATTTTCACCATTATCATCATAGAATTGTTTACTCCAGCTAATTTCGCTTACCACTACGCTTGATGGATCCCAGTGGATGAACATTCCGAAACGCGCATCCTGCCACCATTTAATCCGGAATTGTGATGCTTCGGATTTATCCGCCCAGTTTGCTTTCTGTGCATCAGCCCAGAATTGTTCGAAAGAATCAACAGTTTGAGATTTTGCAGTAAGTGTGAAAAGTCCTAAAGCAATCAGGAAAAATTTAACCTTTTTAATCTTCATTATAACAGTTTTTTAAATATTCTTAATTGCGTTTAATCACATTCAGGTTGAATTACTTGTTAACTAGAAATTTCAAGATTCTACTTGCTATGAAAAAAGTTAATACTTAATCGAATTCACAAATAAAATTTAAACAGCTACTTAATATCCTGGATTCTGCCAAAGAACAGCAGTATTAGTATTTACATTTAGCTCTACTTGTGGAATTGGGAATAAAATTCGATAAGCATCCATCTTATAAGTTCCGCTTCCATTTTCTTTTAGTGCTAAAAATGTCTGTATTGTAGTAAGTGCCTTCCCTGTACGAACTAAATCGAACCAACGAAGCATCTCACAAGCAAACTCAACTCTTCTCTCCTTCAATAATGCATCCCTAAATGCTTGTTGTGTAGGTACAGTTGTTGCAGTTAATGGAGTTATTCCGGCACGTGCTCTAACAGCATTAATAATATTAAAAGCCTCACCCGAAGCATTGTATCCCTCTTCATTCAACACCTCTGCATACATCAATTTAACGTCAGTATAGCGTAAGATTGGTCCATTTACAGCATAATCAGATTTGTCAGAAGGCATAGTCCCATGTGCAAACTTAATATAATATAATGAATAGGTATCAGTTACACCTCCTGCATTTGTCCATCCCTTCATGATCGTAAAATCACGACGAAGATCGCCTGATTCATAAGAATTATATAAATCATATGAAACCAGATAAGCAGTAGATTGCCCCCCTATTGGAAATAATGCACTTCTAATTAATTCAGGGACGCACGACATGACAAAGGAGTTGCCCTGACCTAAACCACCTGAAGTAAACTGAATCTGGAAAACATGTTCAGGACTATTATCATAAGTATCAAGGAAACAGTTGGCGTAAGTTGCAGCCATTGTATATTTACCTGAATTAATGATGTCAAGCAATAAAGGTTTTGCATCACTAAATTTTTTCTGGAACATATACATTCTTGCAAGAATACCTTCAGCAGCATATTTCGTTGCTTTCCCAATATTAGTACCAGCCCATGCGACAGGTAAATTTGAACTAGCAGCAATTAAATCTTTCGCTGCAAAAGCAAAAGTTTCATCTTGAGTGCTCCGCTTTACAGCTTTTATCGCTTCAGAAGTCATTACATGATCAAGTAAAGGTACCCCACCATATATCCAACCCAATTGAAAATAGGCATAGCCTCTGATAAACTGAGCTTCACCTTTATAATACGCTCTATTTGCTTCTGTCGTAAATGTGCCCGCATCAATAGTTCCCAGTACGCTATTACAACGTGTTATTAAATTGTAATATCCTGACCATATTGAAGCTACAGACCCAGTAGAAGCATTTTCAACAAACTTACCCACAAGAGATTCATCATAACTATCAGTTGGGTCTTTTGCCAGATTATCAGAACGTTCTTCAAGATTTGCTGGAAGTGTAACATTAGTCATACTTCGCAACTGGCTATAAATACCATTTACAGCCAAGCCAAAATCAGCTTCCGTTTTATAAAAGGATCCGCTGTTATAACTTGAGATTGGGTTTAGTTCAATATATTTACTACATGCTGACATTGTAAAAATGGCAAGCCCAACGACAAAAAACTTAAAAATATTTTTAGATTTCATAGGTTCCAATTTAGAAAGTTAAATTAATACCGAAACTGATTTTCTTTGAGATAGGATATGTACTATAATCCGTTCCAGGAGTGGTAGTATTATTTCCATAAGTGTCGGCCTCAGGAGAAGAACCTGGATAATGGTTCCAGGTCTTTACATTATCAGCTGTAATAAAAATTCTTAATTTAGAGAAATAAAAACGTTTCAGCATACTCTGTGGAAAATCATAACCCAACGTTATATTTTTAATACGTACGAATGAGGCATCATATAACCATGTTGAGTTATAAGAAGGATTAACACCATAAGGGTAAGGTGTGACACCATCCCACGACATATCTACAGTAGTAGCCGGCATTGGGTTTTTATCTGCTGAAACACTAGTATAATCAGGTTTCCAACAATGTACCCATCTGGTTAACTGATTTGTTAATGCTGTACCATTATCAAGTTGCCGTTTACCTAAATAGAATATTTTTCCACCCTGACTTCCCTGAATCATAATACTAAAATCAAAACCTTTATATTTAAAGGTATTTGTAATCCCCCATGTGAAATCAGGGAATGCACTTCCTTGTAAACATTCATCTTTGGCATTAATAACTCCATCCTTATTTACATCAACTATTTTGAAGTTACCTTTTAACTGACCCGCCATTATTGGAACAATTGCCTTTCCTGTTGCATCAAAATCTTTATCTAATAATAAGCCATCGGTTTTGTACATATAAAAACTTCCTACAGGTTGTCCTACTTCTGTGATATAAGCATCAGGCCCCCACGTACCCATAATCATTGGGGCATTACCTGGTCCTAATTGTAGCACCTTATTTCTATTAGTCGAAATATTAAATGAAGTTGTCCATTCAATAACCTTATCCAGGTTTTTGGTAGTTAATTCAAACTCCCATCCTTTATTTTCGACTTTCCCAATATTTCTAAGTTCTGAAGAAAAACCTGACATATAAGGAACCGGAACGTTTAACAACAAATCTTTTGTTGTATTATCATAATAATCGATATTAGCTTGTACCCTATTATTGAATGCAGAGAAATCAACACCTAAGTCTTTTGTTAAGGTCGTTTCCCAACTCAAGTTTGGATTTCCATTAGATGAAGGTGCCAATCCACTTACGATTGCACCGTTTAGATTATAATTAGCAATTCCAAGCAAAGGAACACTTGCATAATCACCAATACTGTTATTACCGGTTTTACCATAAGCAGCCCTAACCTTCAATAATGATAACCATTTAGCATCTTTTAAAAAATTTTCACTACTCACCTTCCATCCAATTGAACCTGATGGAAACATACCCCATTTTGTATTAGGACCGAACTTAGACGAACCATCTCTTCTTAAACTTGCAGTAAAAAGATATTTATCAAACGCATTCAACTGCATACGCCCAAAAAATGAGGCTAATGAAGTTGCTGATTCTGCCGTATAAGACTGAGTTGGTTTTGATGCTACATTCAAAGTATATATCAGATCGTTAGGATACCCCGTAGCTGCTGTGCTGATATTATTATAATGCGACCCTTCAATACTCTGGCCTGCTAACAAATTCAAATCAAAATCTTTAAAGAACACTTTTTGAAAAGTCAATGTATTCTGAAACGACCAGTCATACCAGTCCTGAACATTTGAACTACCATTAGATGCGTTTCCTTGATTTACATTAATGGGTTTAAAATAAGCCCAACGTGACTGTCTGACATTATACCCATATTGACTTCTAAACGTCAATTCTTTTAGTGGTGTAAATTCTGCAAAAACATTGGTCAGTATTTTGTTTGTGTTGGTCTGATCATGAACTTCTGCAAGACGTTCAAGTGGATTAGGATATCCAAAAGCACCTGCCGTATATCCCCAATTCTGAGTATTTGAATTAATTGCGACCCATGGTTGTAAAGCAGTAGCATGATGCAATGCGCTTTCCTTACTTTCGTCATCTGGATTATGTTCCTCAGAGAAAGATGGGGCAATGTTCATTCCAAACTTAACAAATTTACCAGCGTTTAATGTTGTATTTAATCTTAAATTCACGCGGTTATATCCTGTATAACGAACGATACCGTCTTGTTGCAAATAAGATCCCGAAACGAGATATGTGCCCAAATTACTTCCTCCAGAGGCAGTAAATTGATAACTCTTCATAGGAGCATCCCTAAAAATGATTTTTTGCCAGTTATTATCAGGTAATGTACTAGGATCAAGCAAAGATGCAGGATATTGATAGGTAGATGGACGAGCTGAATTAGCTGTTGTCATTTTTCCGCCAGTAAGCAAATAACCTTCATTTCTGTTCCAAATAGTATATGCAGCCTGTTGCTTAGTATTCATCACATCAACTATCTTATCTACCTGTTGAATCCCATAGTTCATACTAAAATCAAAAACTGTTTTTCCAGCCTTACCCTGTTTTGTTGTAATAATTACAACACCCTCAGCACCACGAGCACCATAAATGGAAGCGGATGAAGCATCTTTTAATACCTCGATTGAAGCAATATCGTTCTGATTCAAATCTTTCATATCGCTAACAGGTATTCCATCGACAATATAAAGTGGATTAATCGAAGCGCTGATTGTATTTGTACCTCTAATCTTTATGGTTAATTCCTGTCCTGGCTTACCACTTATCTGTTGAGCCTGCACACCTGCTAATTGGCCTGCTAATGCTTCACCAACAGAAGCGATTGCACGGTTCTCCAAAGCATCCGCCTTTATATTTGAAATGGCACCTGTAATATTTTTCTTTTTCACACTACCATAACCAATTACCACAACTTCATCCAGCTTCTTAACATCCGCTTTTAATTGTATGTCAAAACTGGTCATACTTGAAACTGTCATTGTTTCTGATAAGTAACCCATATAAGTATATACAAGCACTGCTTTCGGACCAGGCACATCAAGTGTATATTTACCATTGATATCTGTAACTGCTCCTTTTGTCGTTCCTTGAATTTTAACACTTACACCAATAAGTGGTTGGCCAGTAGTTGCATCAGTAATTACCCCGGTTATTTTCTTCTGCTGTAGAAGTACTGATGGGGAAATGATAACCAGATTATTTTCTAATATTTTGTAGGATAGATCTGTTCCTGCTAAAACCTCATCCAATACTTGGTTAATTTTTAAATTGTTTGCAACTTCAACACGCTTATCCACATTTGTAAGATCGTCGTTAAAGAAGAACTTGAATTTACTAGTTTTTTCTATGGTCTTAAATACACTTCGCATTGTAAGTCCACTCTCTTTGAATGAAAAAACTTCGTTTTGCGAATAAACTGATGCATTAACCTGGAAGATTCCAATTATCATCAAAATGGTAATAAGTCGCATAATACGTAAGATTTTAGTTAATTCATTTCCTGCTTTTAAGAAATAAAGTAAAGGCTTTTTTTTCATAAATTTGTATTATTAAAAGTTTGACTGTTGGGCCGTCCCCTGAACAAGTATGACCCTGAAAATTAATTGAACTTTTTTCTGTGGAATGTTGATCGCATTCCACAGTTTTTTTTATCCTGTTTTATATCATAGGCACGTTGTTTTTTGTTTTTATTTACTGGTGTTAAATTTCTTATTCCCATACAGTTTAACCACCTTCTGGTTTATTTCATAATTTATAGGAGCACTTAATCTTATTATATTTAGTATCTGTTCTAATGATTCATCTTCTAATACGCCACTAAATATATAGCTCCTTAACCGATCATCACCAAACAAGATTTTCACATCATACCTTCTCTCAATTTTTACTGCCAAATCTTCAAGTCGCTCTCTTTCAATAATCCACCGTCTTTCTTTCCATGATGAAATAGCAGTCACATTAACCGCATCAGCTATAGCCATTGGTTTTATCATTCCTATAGTATCATTCTTCATTATCATCACTGGGCTTGTGCCCGTACTTGAGTTATTCAGCTTTTTATGATCAAACTTCTCGAAGATTGCCTTCTGATTGGCATGAAGAAATATCTTCTGAGTCCCTGTAACTGAAGGCGAATTACTAATAACCTGAACTAATCCTCTTTCTACTGACGTTTCAATTGTCTTTTCGTCAGGGTAAGCCTTTACATTGAACGCTGTACCCAATACTTTTATAGTAACACCTGTTGTTCTTACCAGAAATGGTTTGTCTTTATTTTTACTTACATCAAAAAAACCCTCTCCTTCCAGATAAACCTCACGAATCGTTTGATTAAACTGAAGAGAATATCTTAGTTTGCTCCCTGCGTTCAGCCATACCTTTGAACCATCAGGAAGTACTAACTGTGATTTGGAACCATATGAAACTTTGTGTTCACTATAAGTCATCTCCTGGTATTGTTTAGCAGGTCTATTGATGAAATATAAAGTAAGAATACCTGAAAAGAATGCTAAAACAAAAATAGCAGCGATCTTACTCAGTTGCTGTAAATAAAAACGTCGGGGAAGTATAACATCATCAGAGAATAAAATGGATCTTTTCAGCTTATCCCAGGCTGTTTGTTCATCATATTCATTATTCCGACAGGCTCTTTGAACTAACTGTCGAATGCTTCTATATTGTTCAAAATCCTTTTGGTTTTCAGCGTCATTTCTTATCCATTCACGCAATATTCTTATTTCATCAGCCGAAGCTTCATGAAAAAGAAATCGATGAATAAGCTCCTCATAGTTGATTATATGGTTCTCTAAGTTTTCCAATTCCTCTTCTGGGTTTGTTGTTATACAATAAAGACCGGAAGAAAGGAAAATAATGTGACAAGATTTTAAATTATTCCTGTATATTTTCTAATTTTAAACTAATTATTTGATAATAAACCATATATATCATATAAAAAACTTTACTCTTGATATATATTTGCAAAAAAATTCCCCGACTACGAGGGTATGATCGGGCAGGATGAGACACTGTAAGAATCCAAACCAGATTTACTTTGAAGGGTATTCCAGTAATGATTTATTTTCATTCAGAATTAATTTCTTTTTATCTAATTTGTACGTTATCGGAGCTGTCAACGAAATGATTTTTAATACCTGCATTAGAGACTCATCTTCAATAATTCCACTAAAAATGTAATGTTTCAGTGCTTCAGAAGAAAAAGTAATCGAAACATCATACCGACGTTCAATCTTTACGGCAAGGCTTCCAAGCTCTTCGCGTTCTATAATCCATCGCTTATCTTTCCACGATGTAAACAATTCTGTTGGAACATTATAGATAACTTTTACATCAGATACTTCTGTTTTTGCTTCAGCTATTGTAGTTTCTGTTTTAGGTAATTTGTTATTGTTAATTAAAAACGTTCCTTGCTGCTTTTTTTCTATCACAATTTCTTTCTCTTCTAATTCTTTTCTATTGACGTCATAGATTCTAATCTGACCTCTTTCAACAGTTGTTACAATATTTTTCTCTTCCCGATAGGCTTTTACATTAAAAGCAGTACCAACAACCTTTATGTTAACTCCATAAGTCTTTACCCAAAATGGTAATTTTTCATTTGATGCAACATCAAAATAACCTTCGCCATCCAGAATAACCTCTCGAGTGTGATGATTAAAGTCTTGCGAATACTTTATACTACTCCCTGCATTCAACCATACTTTAGATCCATCAGGCAAGATAATCTGCGACTTAGAGCCATAAGGAACTATATGTTGCGTATATACGGCTTGTGATTTTGTGATACTATTTCTCCACATCATCAACATTGTAGCTATTCCGAAACCAAAAGCAACAAGAATAACAGCTGCTACATGCCAGAACGAGAGATAAAGGTGCTTCTTCTCTTTGCGATTATTATTCTCAGCATCAGATTGAAATTCTAATTCAGTAGATAAACGCGTCCAGGCTTTATCTGCATCATAACTATCCTCAGATTGGTCGTGTTTTGCTGCCATCCACATATTACGCGATTGATCAAAATAACTTTCGTTTTCAGGATCAAGAGAAATCCACCATCTAAGGCTTTCAACATCTTCCGGAGAGGCAGATGCCTGAAGAACCCTGATGATTAATTCATCAATATCGTTAATATGTTGATTATTCGCTGTCATGTATTAAAATCGGTTCCTTTTATAAACGATTAAAATTGCAAAAAATTGCAAAAAAGAAGCATATCACTGTTGGTAGATATTCTTTCAGGCTTTCTCTAAGTTTAACCAATGCCCTGCTCATTTGCGTTCGTACCGTATTAATAGAAATATTTAACTCCTTGGAAATCTCCTCATACGTTAGCTCCTCAAAACGACTTTTATTAAAGATAATTCTACATTGTTCTGGCAAAAGTTCTATTGCGCTTTCGATATCCGACACAATCTCCTTTGATATAAGACGGTTAATCGGAAATGCAGAAGTTGGAAAAAGGAGGTCGCTATTTTGAATGGAATATGTAGCGTACGCCTTATATTTCTGTAATACTTTAAGATGTTCCAGATATTTTAAACAATTATTTCTTACACATGTATACATGTAGGCAGTTAACGAAATTCGAATTTCTATGTTCTCTCGCTCTTCCCAGAATTTCAAGAAGAAATCACTAACCATCTCTTCTGCGGCTGCTTTTTCTCTGACAATATCTTCAGCGTAATAACAAAGATTCCGGTAATTTTCCTTAAATAGCATCTCAAAAGCAGAAATATCTCCGCTCTTAATTTTTTTAAAAGTCAATTTATCATCCCCGGAAAGGTTCATTCTATCTAAAATTCATTAGCCCGTAAAAATATGTCTTTTTTACATACCTGAATTAAAAATCATTCCATATAGAAAGTTTATAGTGGCTAATTCTTATTCCTATTTATCCATTTTGCTTGGATCAAGGAGCTGAGGGAACCAAACACGAAAACGAGACTGTTCATCGCAAGTATTTCCTGCAGAAGCATAATCGCACAATATCAACGATATTGGATGACTCCCTTCTTCCTTGTATGATTCTGGCTTAAACGTTGCTTTAAACTGCATCCATATTCCCTTCTGATTCTGTCCTGCTAACTCCAGATTGATATAACCATCACTATCTGCTGCCGGACTCATCACTGCATCTATTACCGGACCAGGAAGCCTTGCATCACGTGCAAGAACAATAGGGCCGCGAACAATAGCTATATTTTCAGGTAGTTTACCTAATTTGATAACTCTTCCACGCATATCCAGATTTAGAGTTATTATATCTCCAGAATTCCATTTCCGCTGAATTACTGCATATTGACCGGGAGTTATTCCTTTAACGATTTCACTATTTACACTTAAGGTAGATTGTTTGCTCCACTCCGGAATCCGAATATGTAGTGCCATTTCTTCAGGTTTCGGCAATACTACTTTTATATTGATCGTGCCATTAACCGGATAATCTGTTTCCTGAACAATTTCTATCTTTTGTTTACCTGGCGTCTGCGTGGTATAAGTACCTTGTCCAAAGAAGTTTACCTGAAGGCCATCCACCCTATTCATCACTGTAGTAAGTGGAAAAGTAAACAATCCTCTGGGACCGCTTGCAACACAACAATTCAACCCCATACCACATTGCTCGTCGCCATCCATCCGTTGACCGGATAGTGGGGTATATTTAGCCCAGTCCGACCCATCAGGTTTCATTGCACCCAATAAAGCATTATAGTATGTCTGTTCAATAGCATCCGCATATTTTGCTTCACCTGTCAATCTAAGTAACTGTTGATTAAGCTTTATCCATGTTGCAGTAACACAGGTTTCCTGATAATTGCTAATCGACAATGTCTGTAATTCTTTTCCCCCAAACCAACATTCCATAGCAGATCCTGAACCCACAATATTGATTTCGGTATTCTGAATATTAATCCATGTTTTCTCAACCGCTTCTTTGTATACAGCCTTTCCGGTCAACCGATACAGTTCCAACAAACCTTCATAACACGACATCATTTCATACGCTTTCTGCCCTTGCTCCCATCCAAACCAGACTTTAGCTCTCGGAAAACGTTTTGAAACATCCACATTAGCTTTTGATATAAGTTGAGGTCCATCAGGAGTTTCCCATTGTCGAACAATTTCTTCTGCAAAATCTAAATATCGTTTGTCGCCTGTTCTGGTATATAGTAAGCAGATAGGTTCCAAAACAGAAGAAGCGGCCATCCCACGATGGTTTCCCTTTTTAACGATCAGTACATTTTCATCAGCTAACTCCTTTATCAGATGATCCGCTAATTTACTGGTAGCCTGCAAAACTTTTTTATCTTTTGTAATATCGTAATAAGCCAATAATCCTAACATGCAATATTTTCGACCCCAGATATCCCAACTTTCCAGATGACTGGCTTCTGCATAATTACCAATATAGCCATCGGGTGTCTGTGTAGTTAACAACCCATTCACAGCCTTATCCAGAACATCTTTCAGCTTTGGTTCGGGACGATAACGGTAAGCCAATACCGCCGACGTAAACCATTTCCCCCAGAATTCACTTTGCCAGCAACGGGTTTCAGTTCGATCCTGAAATGGTGAGACTAAACGATTCACATCCTGTGCTAATATCCTATTTTGATATGATGCATCTAATCTGTCAGCTACAAAACCTACCATCTGAGCAGAAGTAGCTGGTTGTAATAGATCTACAATTAAAGGATCTTTCGATGATTGTTTAGGTCTTGAGTTTTGAGCAATTGTAGTACTAATAAATAAAACCAAAAGCAAGAAAGTAAATAACTGTTTCACGTTTAATTATTTATGTGGTGAATAAATATTTGCAACTCTCATTTAGAAACGACTGATAGCGTAATATTTGTTCTTACAATTTTAAGGATTATTCCTATTGTAAATACATTAAAATCCAATGAATATCTAATACATATACGATTTCTACTATCGATTATTGAGAATGGTCTAAATGTAGATATTAATTTCGCTTAAAAAGGGAGTACTTAAACTGAGAAAACGTATCCTATACCCTTAATCGTTTTAATATGGATGGCTCCTATTTTATCACGTAACTTTTTTACATGCACATCAATGGTTCTATCACCTATAACTTCATCATGCCCCCATACCTGCATCATAATCTCACTACGGTAAAATACTTTACCAGGCTTTGAAATCAACAACAATAACAAATCGAGTTCCTTTTTAGAAAGACTAATGTTTTGATGGTTCTTAATTACCATATATGCTTCTCTATCAATCACAAGATTCTTTAATGTAATGACATTTCTTTTAGGAGAAGAAGGCTGTTTTCTCCGTAATAAGGCATTAATACGACTCAGAAAGAGCCTTGGCCGAATTGGTTTTGCTATAAAATCATCTGCTCCTGCATCAAATGCAGTGAATTGTAACTGATCATTTCCATGAGCTGTTAACATGGCAATAATTGTATTCTGAAACGGGCTCATACTTCTCAACTCCCGGCAAGCTTCTACCCCACCCATCTCAGGCATCATAATATCTAAAACAATAATGTCGGGATAAACTTTCTGAGCTGTAACAATTGCCTCCAAACCATCTTTAGCTGCATATACTTTATAACCCTCTCTTTCAAGATTATAACGCATAAACTCAATGATATCCTCCTCGTCGTCAACTAATAATATAACTGGATGTAATTGTTCCATTTTCAGATAAAAAGCTTGGATACGAAAATACTTCAAGGGGTTAAACTATACATTACCACAATGTTAACTTATTGTAAATTCGAAGTACTATAGCATTCTATCCTGCAGAAAGGCTACGTGTATCAAAATCAACAGAACATAAAAAAAGCCGGACTATGTTGATCCGGCTTTTCCTATTTAAAAAAGTTTAATATTATACTGGGCACTTCGCAGCAAAACGTGATAGATTTTCTTTAATGGCTAACTTCATGTCATCAAATTGCAGCTCCATACTTTTCAAAAGCTGAAACTGAGCCCTGTTGCGTTGCAAGTTATGTTCAGGATGATGAACCTTAAAATAGTTATCGCCATCAATATAATCAGTCAGAAATCGTAGTCCGATGATAAACACCATAAACTTTGCCGATAGTGCCAGATTCTCAATTTCTATTGGAGAAAGAAAAGTATGCGCTTCGCTCAAATAGCCCTCTGCATAAGCCTTGAACAGATCAATATCCATAGCTACTTTCGAAAGATCTGCTTCATCTTCAGCACCGGTATTAGTACCAGTTCGGATGGCATCACCAAAATCGTGTAAAACAGAGCCTGGCATAACAGTGTCCAGATCGACAATACATTGCGCGTGATTATTTGCATCAAACAGAATGTTGTTAAACTTTGTATCGTTATGTGTGATGCGTAAAGGAATCAATCCGTTATTAATCTTTCGTGTAATTTGTAATAACTCTTCGGCTCGCTCTTCAACGAACTGAATTTCATTGCTTGCCTTAGCAACTCTTTGGACAGGGTCTCTTTTAACAGTATCACGAAAAGTCTCCATTCGTTTTTCCAGATCATGAAAAAAGGGAATTGTTTCCGTTAATAACTTAGGATCTAATCCTGCCAACATCGACTGAAACTTACCAAAACTACGTCCACCTTCTAACGCCATCTCCCTGCTATCCACTTTATCAAAGCTATTAGTATCAGGGATAAACAGATAACACCGCCAGTAATTACCATCAACATCCTGATAATAGGTCTTGCCACTTTGAGTATAGATAAGTGTTAAAACCTCTTTATTTGGATCAGATCCTGGAACAGTTTCCAGGTAACTCCGAATAAAGTTCGTTACCAGCTCTATGTTCCTCATTAAGCCAGGGACATCTTTAAAAATATGGTGATTAACCCGTTGAATAACGAAATCAGGATTAGTATCACCAACTGACTCTATTAAAAGTGTGTCATTTATATGACCTGACCCAAATGCTTTAAACGATTTAAGTTGTGTTCCAGTCTTAAATTGTGCAAAAATAGTTGCTATTTGATCTTGCATTGTACTGTAATAATTACTTCCAAAGGTCAGCAGGATATACCCCTTCTTCAACCAACTCTCTAATCTTCGAAACAGCCAGTTCTCTATCTTCGCGATAGGTAACGCCAAACCAACGTGCGCTTGAACGCAACACTTTTACATCAGTCTCTTTTGTTTCGATTAACCTGTTGACTACAGAAGGAATGAAAAACTCCGACTTTGGATTGTTAATGTTTTCTTTTAAGAAGGCAATAAAGCCATCTTTTAATTTTTTAAATATAATCGGGGTAAAGCCCCAGAAATTCATTGATACAATAGTTTCTTCCGGAATATAAACTAATTCACCATTTTCTTTATAAGCGATACCTTTTTCGTCACGCTCAATTGCAGTACGTTCTGTAACAGACACCAGATAATGATTCTCATTTTCAGCACACACTCCTCTCGAAACAGTGCCAAAATCAGACAAGGTATTACAAACATGATATCCAACCATTGAATAGAGATTCTGATCAACACTGTCAAGGCTTGAAAAGAAATTGCTCAACACTTTAAACGCATCTGCGCCGTAGAAATCATCTGCATTTATCACCCCAAAAGGCTCATTAATCTTATCTGCTGCCATTAACACAGCATGTGCAGTACCCCAAGGTTTTTTACGTTCTTCAGGTAATTCAAAACCTTCAGGCAGAAACTCTAATTCTTGCAGGCAATAGTCAACTTCAATTTTACCCGATAATTTAGAAATAATAACCTCTTTAAAATCGGCCTCAATATCTCTACGAATGACAAATATCACCTTCCCAAAACCAGCTCTGATAGCATCATAGATTGAATAATCTATAATAGTTTCTCCATTTGGACCTAATTTGTCCAATTGTTTTAAGCCACCATATCTACTTCCAAGACCTGCTGCAAGTATTAATAACGTAGGTTTCATAATGTTATAATTTTCGTTTAATAATTCTTCTTCTATTTACAAATCAATGGCAAACTTAGAGTAGATTTTTCAATCTACCTGTTAACCTGAAGAATTATTTTTTAATTAACCCATAATTATGAAAGAATTCTTTCATTTATTCTACGATTACGGGATAAATAGTTTTTACTTCGTCGGCTTTCATTGAAGTATTCATCTTAAAAACCGACGAAATAAAATCGTAATTATAGTAATTTATATTTGATGTATCCAGAAAAATAAGAACCCAAAATTATCTTCTGATTTTAGATCCGGCTACTGCATAGTAGAAAATAAACAGATAGATCGGAACCATAATCCAGTAAGCACTTTGGTTACCTATAACGTCAACCAGTCGTCCGTAGCCCAATGGAATTAAGGCTCCACCTGCAATACCCATGATGAGTAAAGCAGAACCGGCTTTTGTAAATTTACCTAAATCTGCCAGTGCCAAAGGCCAGATAGCAGGCCACATTAATGCATTGGCTAAACCCAAAAGAGCAATAAATGCAACGCTAACATATCCTGAGGTAAGAATTGCTGCTATTGCAAATAACACACCCAAAACAGCAGAAACAGCAAGCGCTTTATCTTGCGTAATATATTTAGGGATACAAATAATTCCAATAATGTAACCTACAATCATTGAAATCAGTGTGAAAGTAGTAAAGGTTCGGGCAACATCAAGCGTGAAGTGTTGAGACAAACCATATAGAATAATGGTATCACCAGCCATAACCTCAACACCAACATATAGAAACAACGTTATAAAGCCCAATACTAAATGTGGAAACTGATACCATGCTGTTTTCTTAGTTCCATCACTAGAAATACTATCTGCTTCATCATCCGTATCAACTTCAGGAAGATGAATCAACCGAAGAGTAATTGAAAGCAATACCAAAACAACTGCAATAATAATATAAGGAAGAATTACCTTATGCGCTAACGAAGCAAGCAGATCCAATCTAACCGAGCCTACAGCTACTTTGAGTTGCTCAACAACATCTTTCGTATGTTGATTTAATACAATTGCACCCAGAATAAGCGGACTTACAGCACCTGCAATTTTATTACAGATTCCCATAATAGCAATACGCTTGGCTGCACTTTCGCGAGGGCCTAAGATTACAACATATGGATTAGAAGCTGTTTGAAGAATGGCCAATCCAGTACCTTGAATAAACAAACCGGCTAAGAACAAATAGAATGTACGGGTTAGAGCAGCAGGAATAAACAGCAAAGAACCCAAAGCCATTACAAACAACCCAAGAGCCATACCATTTTTGAAACCTACTTTGTGTAATACGATAGATGATGGTGCAGCCATTACAAAATAAGCAATGTAGAAAGCAAAGGTCACAAAGTAAGCCTGAAAGTTATTCAGCTCACACGAAATCTTCAGAAATGGGATAAGCGTACCGTTTAACCAGGTAACGAATCCAAAGATGAAAAACAAGATTCCAATAATGGTAATGGAAAAAACATAATCCTTGTTGTTTGATCCATTTTGAGTTGCAGATTGTGTCATATTAATTACTTTGAATTTATGATATCAAGTTGATTTTTTTTACTTCCCGGATATACCTGATTGGCTTTTCTTCTTTTCAGCTAACCTTATATTCAATGATTAAGACATTTGATGATGAGTGCTTTAATCCATTTATAGAAAAGACACAAGCATAAACATCATCATTTATGATATGCACAAAGTTATAAATTTTTCATAACTTGTTGAATTTATTTCACTTCCGTACACAAATTCTTCAGATATAAAAAAACCGGTTCGGATACTTTTTATCACGAACCGGTATCTATTTCTAAACCAAGTGATATCTTACAAAAACTTCAATTGCTTCATATTCGGCCATACCTAACTTATCATAAAGTTCGGCAGTAGCTTTATTCCTATCTTCAGCACGTTGCCAAAATTCGCGCTTATCAGCACCCATAAACATGGCACCATCTTTTTGAGATTGGTGTTTAAAGATAGCCAATCGCTTAATTTCAACTTCTTCCGGGCTCAGGGGCACTGCCATGTCAACCATGTCCAGATCCCACTCTTGCCAGGCACCTCTGTATAACCAGATTCTACAATCCTGCATCCATGATTCTTCTTTCATGCGGTGTATCGCTTCCAATATAATATCGATACATACACGATGTGTTCCATGAGGGTCACTTAGATCGCCTGCAGCATAAATCTGATGAGGTTGTATATCCCTCAAAAATGCCATAGTCTGCTCAATATCAACCTCTGTAGGCGGATTCTTTTTCACAGTACCTGTCTCATAAAAAGGCAGGTTCATAAAGTGAATATTCTCATCAGGTACACCAATAAAGCCACATGCAGCTTTGGCTTCACCTCTACGGATAGCAGCTTTTACATCAAGTAGTGTACGAAGCTCAATAGTAGATTTATTTTTAGTTTTATAAAATTCTACAGCATCGGTATAAGGCTTGTTCGCATCAAAGTCTAACTTGTAGATATTCTTGAATTCATTTACAAAGTCAAGATAACGAACAGCATCATCATCAGAAACAGCAATGCTTCCAGAAGTCTGATAGGCAATATGAACATTGTGTCCTTGCTCAACCAAACGAGCGAAAGTTCCACCCATAGAAATTACATCATCATCAGGGTGAGGGCTGAATAAAACTACTTTTTTAGGATATGGATTAGCACGTTCCGGACGGGTTGTATCATCCACATTAGGTTTTCCACCAGGCCATCCTGTAATAGTATGTTGCAGATCATTGAAGACCTTGATGTTAATCTTATTAGCCGGTCCATGTTCAGTAATCAGAAAACTCATGCCATTATCATTATAATCACGGTCAGTCAGTTTCAGGATCGGCTTTTCAAGTTGTTGACACAACCAGACTACTGCCTTACGGATAAAACGGTCATTCCATTCACAAGGACCAACCAACCATGGAGTCTTTACACGAGTAAGCTCAGCTGATGCTGATTTATCTACTACTATTGTTGTATTCGAATGATTCTGCAAGAAAGAAGTAGGAACGATATCGCTTACCGGACCCTCAATAGCACGTTTTAAAATTTCTGCTTTTCCTTCGCCCCAAGCCATTAAGAAAATTTCACGAGCAGCAAGGATAGAGCCAACGCCCATGGTAATACCGTAACGAGGAACATTTTCTTCACCAGAGAAATCACCTGCAGCATCATGGCGTGTTAAACTATCTAATGCAACCAGACGGGTAGTAGAATTAGGAGGTGATCCCGGTTCGTTAAAACCAATATGACCGGTACGACCGATACCTAATATCTGAAGATCGATGCCACCCACCTCTTTTATTTTACGCTCATATTCCTGACCCAGATTTGAAACCTGTTCACGAGGATAGTCTCCCTTTGGAATATTTACATTTTCTGGAATAATATCTATATGTTGAAAGAGGTTATCCCACATAAAATAGTTATAACTCTGAACATGATCAGGTTGTATAGGATAATATTCATCCAGATTGAAGGTGATTACATTTTTAAAGCTTAATCCCTCTTCTCTATGCCTTCTAACAAGTTCGGCATACAACCCTTTTGGAGTTGATCCGGTTGGCAATCCCAAAACGCACATTTCGCCTTTAACTGCCTTCTCTGTTATTAACGACTCAACCCTATCTGCAATTGCTTTTGTACCTTCATCTGCAGTAGCAAAAATATGTGTACGTATTCTTTCGAAACGACGTACATATTCATCCGGATGATTACCTAGCTGCGACAGCGAGCTGTTTTGTTGATTTGACCGCATGTCTTTCAATTCCCCTTTGTTCATTTGTCTGTCATTTACTTAGTTCGACAAAAATAATCTCTTATTTATCTCCCCCTTTAATTGAAGTTCCAAAGTTACATTATCTTTTTAATATTTTACATTAAGTATGAAAAAAAAGATTAATAATAACACAAATTTAATTACCAGGGGAAATATTATGCGAATAATAAACAGTTAAAATTAAAAAAAGTATTTAGTTTAGTGCAAATAAAAGCTTCTTTCTTAAAGATTTTTTAAAGTAGTCTTCCTTAATCGCAAAATTAGATTGCCCGAATTAGCTGTATATAACAAAAGAAATATTAAATTTATCCCCGGGCTATTGAGCATAATATTTTAAAATTGATTGAAACAGCACCGGATCCTGAATTAGTAATAAAGAAAGTTTTACGGTTAGCAACCGATTCATCATATTAAACAATTTCATCTGGTTGAGAATAATGCATTGACACTTCTCCTTATGGATTGTTTATCATCTGTAAGTCGATCCTCACAATTACCCGGGAGGCAGGTTGAAAAAAGTTTAAAGAAATAAATAACACAATAGATCATGACGGCAACAGAATCTGTAATCGAAAAGGTATTTCAAAGTCAGCGAAGTTATTTTGATAGTGCTGCTACCCGATCATATGAATTTAGAATTGTTCAGCTTAGAAAACTAAAAAAGGCAATAGCAAGCTATGAGCAAAAGATCCTGAATGCGCTGAATCAGGATATGCACAAGCCTGCATTTGAGGCTTTCACCAGCGAAGTGGGTGTGATGTATGAAGAGATCAATCATACCATTAAGCATCTCAAAAAGTGGATGAAGAATACGTATGTTCACACGCCACTGGTACTCCACCCCTCTTCTTCAAAAATTATTTTTGAGCCTTTGGGCATTGTTCTGATTATAGGTCCGTGGAATTATCCATTCCAACTTCTGTTTGCACCACTTGTTGGAGCAATTGCAGCAGGAAATACTGCTATTCTTAAGCCCAGCGATAATACAAAACATACTGCGGCAATAATTGAAAAGCTCATAAATGAAACTTTTGAGTCTAAATATATCAGTGTTATTACTGGACCGGGGGCAATGGTAGGGCCTATGCTTATTGAAAAATATAAGTTCGACCACATTTTCTTCACAGGTAGTCCTGGTGTTGGCAAACAGATTATGACGATGGCCGCTCAACACCTTACACCAGTCACGTTAGAGCTTGGAGGTAAAAGTCCCGCAATCGTAGATCAGCATGTCGACCTAAAGGTAGCAGCCAAAAGATTAATATGGTCGAAGTTTTTCAATGCCGGACAAACTTGCGTCGCTCCCGACTATCTTTTGATCCATCAAGCGGTGAAAGATGATTTTATTCTGGAGATGAAGAAAAACATCATCGAATTTTATGGAACCTGCCAGGAAGATAACCCAAACCTCACACACATTGTTAATAATAAACGTTTCGATAAACTGATGAGTTATCTTACTCAGGGAAATATTTTGCATGGAGGAAGCTTCAACAAAGAGAAACGTTTTATCGAGCCCACACTCATTGATGGTGTTTCACTAAGCGACTCTATAATGCAAGAAGAGATATTTGGGCCTATCTTACCAATCCTAACTTACAGCAAAAAAGAAGAAGTCATTGAAATTGTAAGACACAACCGCTATCCACTAGCGTGTTATATATTTAGTTCCGACAATAAGTTCAGTCAGTTTATTATCGACCATATCGAATTTGGAGGTGGAGCAATCAATAATGCCTTGCTTCATCTTGCCAACCCCAACCTACCATTCGGTGGTGTAGGAAACAGTGGAATGGGAAGTTATCATGGCAAACGTAGTTTTGAAGTGATGTCGCATGCCAAAAGCATCCTGGCAACGGCAACTTTTCTCGATCCCTCTTTTAAGTATGCGCCGTACACCCCATCGAAAATGCATTGGGCCCATAGATTCTTTAAATAACTGATAATTGCAAATACGCTTAAATTTTCAAAAAGGATAACCGCTCCACCTGTAAGATTTTACCTAATTTTGAAAGCTGAAACGATCTACAAAAACAGGATTCGTTCAGCTTCTTTTTGTAAATAAATGACTGACTATGCGTTATACTGCAATACTCTTCGATCTGGATGGAACCCTTCTCAATACGATTGACGATCTGGCAAATTCTCTGAACTTTATATTAAACCAACATGGTTTACCCGTGCATCCCGTTGAGAAATATAAAACCTTTGTTGGAAATGGCATGGAAAAGCTGGTCCGTCGTGTATTACCAACAGATCATCATGATGAAAAGACAGTTGCCACTATTCTGGCTGAATTTAAAACGAAATATAATGAGTGCTGGCACAATGATACCAAACCCTACCCCGAAATCAATATGCTACTCGATAATCTTGAATCATTAGGAATCCGAATGTCAGTACTTTCAAACAAAGCAGACCAATTCACAAGCATCATGATTGATTATTTCTTCGGATTAGATCGTTTTGATTTTGTAGTAGGTGCCAGAGACGGTGTTCCTAATAAACCCGATCCCACAGCTGCTCTGGAAATCGTTAAAGGCTCAAACATCGAATCTTCATCTTATCTATATCTGGGCGATTCAGGCGTAGATATGCAGACTGCTAATGCAGCTGGTCTGTATGCCCTGGGTGCGACATGGGGTTTCAGAAGTACTGAAGAACTTGAAATCAATGGTGCCAAAAAGCTGATCTATAACCCAATGGAGATTATTGAATTAATAAAAGGTTGAGTTCGTTTAAAAACTCAAAGTGATTTGTATTTCATTATTAATTTTGATTAGGTTTCATCTTTTCTCTTAATAGCAGTTATCAGTTTCCGAATTTTATAAATACTTTCAAATAATTAACACTAAAAATTCTGTACTTTATTATTTATTTTATTTAACACAGCTGAATTCTTATATTTGCTCACAATATATCTTCCGTTACGTTAAAAAATCACACCATGATGAAGTACCTGTTTCTTTTCACTTTTTGCATTACACTCTTATTTATAAACACGAAAGCAACTGCTCAATCAACTATTGATTCATTAGCTATCTTCCGTTTAAAAGAAATAGCGTCAACCATTAAATACAACTCGCCTACCATTAGTGATAAAACAATCACCACCCCTACTGTCCCTGCCGCGTATCATCTCACATTTATAAGTTCAGATTGTCTTCCTGTCATCTCTCGCGATGGGAACATTCATTCTCCTTTGGTTGATTTACCAGTGCATCTTTATTATACTTTGAGCGACAATCTAGGTAATAAAGTTGATGTACCTTCGCTACAGATTGAAGTGCCGGGTCGCTATAATAATCAAGCAAACTCGAATTCCAAGCCATTTGTAGTTCCGGCTCTTCGTGAGTGGCTGGGCAAAGAAGGTAATTTCATTGCCTCAAGCAAGATCACACTTGCTATAGATCCAACTTATCAGACAGAATTGAAAGATCTCGCCGAAACATTTGTAAGCGATTATGCCAAATTATTAGGCAGGAAAATAACAATCCGCTACGGAAAACCTCAAAATGGAAACATTTTTATCACCCTTAATAATGATGAAAAAACGCTGGGAGATGAGGGTTATATGATGGAGGTCGGCAATATACTCACCATCAAAGCCAACAAAAGTACTGGTTGCTTCTGGGGAACACGTACTGTTCTACAACTGCTCGAACAATCTACCAGTATCCCCCGCGGTATAGCACGCGACTATCCCAAATATCAACGCAGAGGTTTTATGCTTGATTGTGGACGGAAATTCTTCACGATTGATTTCCTGAGAGATTATGTAAAATTCATGTCGTACTATAAGATGAACGAATTCCAGATCCATCTCAACGACAACGGCTTTAAGCAGTTCTTCAACAACAATTGGGATAGCACCTATTCTGCCTTTCGCCTGGAAAGCACTACGTTTCCCGCCCTGACAGCCAAAGATGGCCATTATACAAAAAAAGAGTTTATTGATCTACAAGAGTTAGCCAAACAATATGGCGTCAATATTGTCCCCGAAATTGATGCTCCAGCCCATACACTGGCCTTCTACCAATTCGATCACACTTTGGGAAGCAAAGAATTTGGAAGTGACCATCTTGACCTCGATAATCCGCACACATACCAATTTCTTGATGCTCTTTTCAAGGAATATCTTGAAGGTCCAAACCCTGTATTCCGTGGGAAAGAAGTTCATATCGGCACCGACGAATATTCAAATAAAGCTGCTGAAAAGTTTCGTGCCTTTACAGATCGCTACATTCGTTACGTAGAGTCGTTCGGAAAAAGAGCCCGCGTTTGGGGTGCCTTAACACATGCCAAAGGAACTACTCCAGTCAAATCTGAAAATGTAATCATGGATGACTGGTACAACGGATATGCTGAACCTGCCGACATGATAAAGCTGGGTTATGATTTGATGAGCGTGCCTGACGGACTGATTTACATTGTTCCGGCTGCCGGTTATTACTACGATTATCTGAATGATAAATGGCTTTATGAAAACTGGGAACCGGTTCAGATTGGCGATGCAATCTTTCCTTACGGACATCCTCAAATATTGGGTGGCAAATTTGCGGTATGGAACGATCACGTTGGGAATGGGATCTCAGAAAAAGATGTTCACCACCGTGTTTTAAACTCGATGAAGGTGATGTCGCAAAAGATGTGGATGGGTAATAATAAAGATATTACTTTCGATGCCTTTATTGTCAAAGCAAAACAGCTAAACGAAGCACCCGGAGTAAATGTAGAAGGAAGAGTAAAAACGAAAGATGATTTAGTATTGCATTATAATTTCAACAACCGTAAAATCGAAGATCAGTCAGCCAATAAGTATAACGCCACTACTTTTAAAAAATTGAAACGTGTTGCTTCACCTGATGGTCGTGCACTATCGCTGCCCGAAGGCACCACCATCCAGTTGCCTATTACCGAAGTCGGATATAACTATACTGTAATCATGAAACTAAAGCGAGAGAAAGCGACAAACGGAACCACTCTCTTTCAATCGCCCAATGCTATCCTCTGGCTCAGTGATAAAAAAACAGGGCAACTCGGTTTCTCTCGCGACGGATATACTTACACTTTTAATTACACCATTCCTCTCAACGAATGGACCACTATTGCCATTGAGGGCGACAATAAAGGAACATCCCTTTATGTAAACACAAAACTTGCAGAGCGACTTGAGGGAAAGAAGCGCGAGTTTATTGGGACAAAGAGTAAAACTGCCTGCATCCAAACCCTTGTTTTCCCACTAAAGGCGATGGGTTCATTACAAAACAAAGAATCGCTCTTTATAGACGACCTAAAGGTTTATAATAGAATGCTGACAGTCGAAGAAATTGGCAGATAAATGATTATGGCTTTTGAAAAAAGCCATGTTATATTCAAAAGGGGGTGACAGTCCCCAAAGTCTATCAGCCCCCTTTTTGAATATATACAGGTATTATTTTTTAGTTATAAAACAATGCACGTTAAACGCTTATTAATGTTCCATCGAAGAATCATATCGTTTTTGTACTGATTTCTGCTCCACATGGAAGCTATATTGACTCGAGTTTTCTCAAATTGTTCTTTCGTCAACAATGCAACTTCTACCTTGTATTTCATGCCATTAGCCTCTTTTTCAGATAACTCACGAAGTTCAAAATGATCAAAATCTTTGGCAGAATGGTTACTAAGAACAGAATTTTTTACTCTTTTTCCATTAATCCATATTCCATACATTTTTGGATTTTTCCATAACATTAGTTGTGCTTTAGTTGGGTTAATTTTTTCGGGTATCACAGGCCTAGGACTAAAAACTACAAGTTGATGATCTCTCTGTTTTTTGCTCATTTTGAAATACAAGAGTTCAAGTCGGGTCCTATCAGATTTATCCATTTTAGTCAACGTATCTAATTTCATAGATTTTATCCAATCATACACATTAGCTTCGGTATGTAATTTTTGATCTGGAAACTCTTTATTTATTTTAAGCGTGTCGATTTTATACTTCGTCAGTATAGCATGATACTCATCAAGAACACTTTGTGGAGCATCGGTTTTACTGGCTTCAACCTGTTGTTGTTTTGCAGACTGTTTATGAGAGTCCTGAGCGATCACTTTGGTACTAAATAGAAATCCGATCGCTGCAATGAGTGGAATTAATGCAATTTGTTTTAAAATTGCTACCTTCTGTGATGTTTTCCGGGTCATCATGATGAGTCGTTTTTTAGTGGTTAGATAATTAAATGGACTGGATAGTACTAGATTATTAGTTTGGCTTACTTTTTCGAATAATAACAGCTGATAGATTTCAGGTTCATTAAATGTATTTACGACAGCCTCGTCTGCTAAATATTCATGATTAAGCAGAATCGCTTTGCGGTATAAATACAACAACGGGTTAACCCAGGCAAACGTCATCAAGAGTTCAACCATCAGAATATCAATGGAGTGTTTTTGATTTACATGTGTCAATTCATGTTGCAAAATCTCCTTTTCTATGGTTCCTTGCTCAAATTTTTCTTTGTCAATGAAAATATATTTTAGGAAACTATGAGGTATAGCATTATCATTGGTTAACACAAGCGTTGCACCCTCATATTGAACTGATTTATTTTTGAACACTTTAGATAGGAGCAACGAAAGATTGCGGACAAACCGGAATAAAAGAAATGCCGTAACAATTCCATAAACCAGAAATAGTAGATTTGGCAGAAGATCGCTTGTCGTAGTTTGAGTTTCAGCCGAAGCCTGTTGTAAAACGGTAGTTGGAGTAGCCGTATTTGAAAGATTGATCGGAATCATCATTTCGCTAACCGAAGCCATTGGAGCCTGACTTTTGATGGTAATGAAAGAAACCGTAAATGAAAAAACAATGCTGAACAACAGATAGAATCTGTTAAAGCGGTGCATCTTTTCCCTTTCCAAAAAGAGAATGTAAATCAGAAGAAGCACTGTAGCACAAAGTAGCGTCTTAACGATATAGGTAATCATTTTTCTTTTCTTTTAATTTCCTGGTCTATAATCTTTTTTAAATCTTCAAGTTCTGAAGCCGTCATATTACTATTCGTTGTAAAGAACGAGGCAAACTGTAAGGTAGAGTTTCCAAAATAGTTTTTGATGATTCCTTTCACATGTTTTGAAAAATAATCATCCTTATTAACAAGTGGATAATACTCTCGCGAATTACCAAATAGCGTATATCCCACAAATCCTTTATCCTGCATTCTTTTCAGGAGAGTGGCTATGGTTGTTGTGGCCGGTTTCGGATGAGGGAAGCTATCGACAAGGTCTTTTAGAAACACTTTTTCTTGTTTCCAGATCATCTCCATTAGTTGTTCTTCAGTCTTCGAAAGTTTCATGATTCTACGTTTTGTTATCTAATTCTACAAATGTAGAATATAAATAAACGAAAAGCAATATTTATTTGATAATTTTTTAAATACCGGACATATTTTACTAGTTTTGTAACACCCAACTAATTTATTGGCTCATTATCAAATATTTGACAACCTACTAAAATGCTGATAAACTGAATTCCGGTCTTCCAAAGAAACCATAAGCCGGGCCAAAGGCAATAGACAAACCTTCAACAAACATCAAAATCAAAAATTTTCATTCTTGAATCTATGCAACTTCTAAAACTATGGGTTGAAACTTCCATAACAGTCCCCAATCACTCCATTACTATAGATTATATTTACCCCATCTTCAGGGGTTATTCACCCTATAGAGGTGCGAAAGGGATGGATATACCCTGGATATAGGGTGCATATGGGGTGGAGATACCCGAAGTTGTAGAAACGAATTCTCATAGTTGTGGAAGCAAATTCTCGTAATTATAAAATGACCACCAAAGTGATTTCTCATCTGTTTACGGAATGAGTAGAAGAATAGTTGCTAATCGAAAAGGGAGAGACTGAAAGAGGGAAACAAGGTTGCCGATAAAGCAAAGATGAACTTTTGATGTTGAATGTAATTTTAATTTCTGAAACCAAAATCACACAGTATTTTAATAAAGCGTAAATGTGGGAGGCAGTCTATCATGCGACAGTGAGATATTTCAATAAAGTCTCATTGTCATTTCCACCACTTGAGAAAAATCTATTTATTGACACATGCAATTAAAAATAGTTTTTTTCCAAGTAGTTGAAATGACGACCGGAATGAGACTGACGAGTAATGATCTGTTATCTTAGTTCTTCTCTAAATATTGCCTGGTCGTTATAACTTCTGCATAATAAGAATTCAATGCAGCCAGAAAGCTTTTCTGAACTTCAGAGGCTTGCACTTTCTGACCATTCACCTCAAGATTGCGGGTGGCACAAGCATCGCCAATCAATACACAATTAAATCCAAAGTCTTTTGCAGCCCGGGTCGTGGCATCAATACACATATGCGTCATCATGCCACATATCACTAGATTTGTGATATTATTAGCCTTCAGATAGTCTAATAACTCCGTCTCTTTAAAACTATTCGGGTAGTGTTTGACGATAACCTTTTCTTGCAATAATGGCGTAACATTTTTATGGATCTCGGCACCCACTGTATTCGGCAAGAAAAATGTAGCTGCAAGACTTCTGGCTATATGCTGTATATGTATGACAGGTAATCCTTCTGCTCTAAATCTATCCAGAACCAGCCGGGCATTTTGGCTTGCCAGCTCAGAACCGACCAGTGTCATGGTTCCTTTATCAAAATAATCGTTTTGAATGTCAATAATGATTAGTGCTTTGTTCATAGGATCTTTTATCTGTTTTGGTTGTGCAGACACAAACATTAAGGTTGAACATAAAAAAGTCAGTGACAAAATTAAATGTTTTATTACACGCATATCTCCATATATAGTGTTTGTTCGTAATAATTTTATTATTCTAATTTATGCAGGATGCTAATACTCTACAGAGGAATTAATCCTGGCTTTATATTGCTCATATTGGATATCAATTTCCAATATGTGGTGAATCCACCATATTTCCAATTGAATATTCATCACTCCAGTTTATTTTTCCCAAATCTGTCATGTTTAATAGTCGTATGTAGTTATTAAGAAATTATTAGATATTCTTTTCGTAAAATCAAGCAAAAACAATTTTGTATTTACATCGTTCATCTCCTCTTCGGACAGATGAGATTACTGTTGCCGTAGCAGCAACACCTGCAACGGTTGAGAACATCTTTTCAGTGAAGCCTTCCGAGCAATAACAGATTGCAGATGTATCCTGTTCCTTCTTATGTTTAATGATCGGACAAACACAATAATTTTTATTTTCGTTGGCGATCAGTGTTTTATTAGATTTATTGTAATCTATTTCCCAGTTCCATTTCTCCTGTAAAAAGCCGATAAACTTATCCAGATGGCCAATATAACCAGATAAGACATCGTCCATTTTCAAATTATTATAATGAACAATAGCAGATTTACGCAAGACTTTTCGAACCGCTTCCTGATCCAACCCACTATTTAAATTCGAAATCAACATGGATACCCAATCTTGAATGAGTACCTGATTGTCTTCAGGTACTGATAATAATGGTTTTGAACGCTCGATATTTTTAGTTGATAAAGCAATAGCACTAAAACCACATAAGCAAACACCCGATAGGCAAGCTGTTTTTAAAAAACTTTTTCTACTTATTGACATGGTTGTTCTTGTTATAAACTGGTTATGACTAGAAATCCTTTCCCCTGATTGTTGAGTTGTAAAGATAAAGTTACAATATTAAAATAGCAAATAAACTCCATACTTTATCAAGAAACACGACTGATTCAGAAAAATAAAGATCCTATATTAAATCAAAAGTATAGAATCGTATCATGGGCATATTCCGTTCACACTATTACAAACACATATTATTCGTTATTTAGATTCAATATGTAAAACGAATATAAAATGTGATTTAAGAAAATTTAGAATTATAAAATTCTACTGAAATTTTATTAGTAAATTTGCATACTCAAAAAACTGTAATCCAGAATTAGTTTGAGTCGTTATTAATACTGATATTGTTTACACTAGAATCATCGACAAACTTGAGTTGGTCATAGATTCTATTAGGCTTGTAATAAATCCAGAGAAAGAGCTATGAAATTGAAGATTATTCATTTTACATGATTTTTTTTCCAAAAGGCAATGACTATAATCGTTCTCAACATATTTCAAATTTCAATTATTTAAAGATGAGTTTTACACACGAAGTTGAAGGTATGATCTGTGTCGCTCAAGGCGCGAATCATGGCTCTGCCCCCATACCAGAGGAAGGTAAATGGGTAAAGGCAAAAGAAGTTAAAGACATTTCGGGTTTAACCCATGGTATTGGTTGGTGCGCCCCACAGCAGGGAGCATGCAAGCTTACCCTTAATGTTAAAGAAGGCATTATTCAGGAAGCATTGGTTGAAACCATTGGTTGTACAGGTATGACCCACTCAGCAGCTATGGCTTCTGAGATTCTTCCAGGCAAAACTATTCTTGAAGCATTAAATACCGACCTTGTTTGCGATGCAATCAACACTGCTATGCGCGAACTATTTCTTCAAATTGTATATGGTCGTACACAAACTGCTTTCTCTGAAGGTGGTCTACCTATTGGTGCTGGTCTTGAAGACTTAGGTAAAGGTCTTCGTGGTGTTACCGGAACTTTATATGGTACCGTAGCCAAAGGTCCTCGTTACCTTGAAATGGCTGAAGGTTATATTACTAAGATCGGTTTGGATGCCGGAAACGAAATCATTGGTTACGAATTTGTAAGCCTTGGTCGTATGATGGACATGATTAAAGCCGGTACCGATGCTAACGAAGCATTGAAAAAAGCTTCAGGCAAATATGGCCGTATTGATGAAGCAGTGATAGTTATTGACCCACGTAAAGAATAGGAGAAACAAGATATGCCATTATTTGAAAGTTACGAAAGACGAATTAACCAGATTAACAAAGTGCTTAATTCGTACGGTATTTCTTCTATTGAAGAAGCTAAGAAAATCTGCGACGATAAAGGAGTTGATGTTTACAAAATTGTAAAAGATATTCAACCTATTGCCTTCGAAAATGCCATGTGGGCTTACATCGTTGGTGGTGCTATTGCTATTAAAAAAGGACAAACTCAGGCAGCTGATATCGCAGCTACTTTAGGCGAAGGTTTACAAGCTTTTTGTATCCCGGGTTCTGTTGCCGACGACCGTAAGGTTGGTATTGGTCATGGAAATTTGGCTGCAATGTTGCTTCGCGAAGAAACGAAGTGTTTTGCTTTCCTTGCAGGTCATGAATCATTTGCTGCTGCTGAAGGCGCTATTGGTTTAGCCAGATCAGCTAACCGCGTCCGCAAAGAGCCTTTACGCGTTATCTTAAACGGATTGGGTAAAGATGCTGCTAAAATCATTGCACGTATCAATGGATTTACTTATGTTCAAACCAAGTTTGATTATGCTACCGGCGAATTACATGAAGTAGCTCGTATCGCTTATTCAACTGGCGAAAAAGGAAAAGTAAACTGCTATGGTGCTGACGATGTTCGTGAAGGTGTAGCTATTCTACATAGTGAAGGTGTTGATGTTTCTATTACCGGAAACTCTACTAACCCAACACGTTTCCAACACCCTGTTGCTGGTACTTATAAAAAAGAGTGTATAGAACAAGGCAAGAAATATTTCTCAGTTGCTTCGGGTGGCGGTACAGGCCGTACGTTACATCCTGACAACATGGGTGCTGGTCCTGCCTCTTATGGTATGACTGATACAATGGGACGCATGCACTCTGATGCTCAGTTTGCAGGTTCTTCATCTGTTCCGGCACACGTTGAAATGATGGGCTTAATCGGTATGGGTAACA
Source organism: Bacteroidota bacterium (assembly GCA_013390605.1). Lineage (GTDB taxonomy): Bacteria > Bacteroidota > Bacteroidia > Bacteroidales > Cfx3-03 > Cfx3-03. The sequence continues at coordinate 3,922,566 of JACAUB010000001.1, forward strand.
ACCCAATGGTTGGTGCATCTGTTGCTGTTGCTGTTGCTATCTCGCAAGCATAACATTTTTCTAAATCAAACAAAAAGGACTGGCAAATCTTTGTCAGTCCTTTTTGTTTGATTAATAAGAGAAAGCTTGTTATGCAGAGTTATAGTTGTATTCTAATGTTGTATACGGTACTCTTATCCTCGTAGAATATATTAAAAAATTCTTTCGTAAAAGATACTACTCTGAACTTTGAATACGATGAAACGCCTTCCAATTGACCTTTTATCATAATCAGTCCATTTTCATTCGTAATCTCGCTAATTGTAAATTTATTTTCTAATGCTGCCAGAGACATATCACTTGCGCTACTCCATAACTTTGTTTCGAAAACAGCTTGAAAGTCTCTTTTATCTGCTATTATTTTTTTAAAGTCTTCAATATCGGGAAGTTGATTTGTATATGCAATTCCTGTCAAATTTGTCTCTGCTGTTGACCCTGATTGAAAGTAGCCGCCCATTTTATTTCCTTCTGTCCGTTGGTTGGTCAAATAAATGATATTTGCGCCCATCATCGCAGCCTGAATCTTAAGCTTTTTATAGGCTCTCTCTTTTACCCTTTCTTGATTAGAAAGAGTCGTTGTACCTTTTGCTTTTGAACTTACATCACCAATTTTAAATAATCCTTTTACTTCGCCCTCTACCTGTGTAATTGTAACATTTTCATAATCATTAACACTTGCTACTGTTTTATACGAAGTTGCCTCGGCAAAAGTTTGTACCCTTCCATTTTTGAAAACGATCTTCTGAACAGAATTCTTGTAGATTGAGTTAATCAGATCTTCTCCAGGATATGTGTATTTAACAGCATCAGGAGTTAGCTCTTTAACAGAACAAGCGATTTTTTGATTATTTGAAAAAATAGTGTCTGATTGCCCAAAGCATATAGCTGCTATGAGAATAGCAATTGATGTTAATACTTGTTTCTTCATGGTGGTTTAATGTTTCAAATTTGATTTCTATTTTACAATATAAATTATCAATTATTAAGCCAAAAGTAGTGAAAAACATAAGAACAAGAAGCATTTATTCATATATTCGAGATAATACTCCCTGCTTCTAAAAATATAAAAACAAGCATAATTCCAATAAGTGCACCAATGACTGAAGATATTACGATCTCTTTCAAATTGAGTTTATTTATTGTAAAAGTCTTAAAGAGAATGTATGCGGTCAATGGTAGATTAATAAAAAGTGCTGTAATTACGCCAGGGACATATCGACTAAATGATATTGTACCTATGAGGTGAGGAAAGAAAACATTCAGAAAAAGCATTCCTGCAAAACCAGTTGCAACATAGTTAAACTGTTTGTCGGATTTATAGAAGCTTTTTACAAATATGACAATAAACCCTAAGACTGTAAAGAGCGTTACTGCAATAATAAACTGTTGAGTTGTTACTGTGGTATGTATTGGTGATGGAATTGGCTTTCCCCATTCTTCCATACCATAACCTTCTTCTATGTTATGAAGCAAAAAAGCGAAAGGCAGAAGAGTAACGGCTTTTTCTAGTTTTATTTCCATATTATTATTGAAATTATGACATAAACATCTAAAAAGTAAATATGGGTCAATAGAAACGGAGGAAAGTATTTAACATTCTGGAATAAGTTTACAACCTAAAAATCTATCATTTAGGCCATCAGGCAAAATCTCCACCTTAATATCATCAATAAGGAGATTTTGCCTGCTAGCCTAAATGAAGACTATAATCAATTTGATAGTCGCAATGCAAGGACAAAAGAGCAAGAACTAATCTGTCAATTACTTTGCTTTTAAAATTGTGACCGGACCTATCAACCCGGATTTTATCTCTCCCCTATAACGCGTAGGAATGGTTGTGTAGTTGTTTGATGCTGTATTATACACCAACACCTCAATACTGTTCTCTCCGGCTTTAGCCAATGTTGTAATATCGAATTTGAAGGGAGGCGATAATTTAATACCCGCACTTTTACCATTTACAATCAGCTCAGCAGAAGAGACAACTTCACCCAAATCGATTTCCAGTTTATGCTGTAAATCACTTGCCTCAATCTTGATCATTTTCCGATACCATGCTCCACCTGAATAGGCTCTTAATCCATCAATCTTAGACCAGTCGCCTAACGTGATGTTTCCCTTTCCACATTCTTGATTAATGTATTGCGGAATAGCTGCACCTCCCACATAACCTGATAGATAATCTATTTTCATAATCACCTGCGAACTTTCCATCTTTGGATCATTTATGGTAACTTTATATGAAGTCAATCCATCACGATTCTGATGTACCGCAACAGGTTCTGTTTCGTTGCCATTAATCCAGGTCATTACAGATCCATAAGCCGAAAAGGTAAATGATCGTAAACCAGGAGCTGATTCAAAAGCATACACCCCAGACCTGGCATGTGTTACAGGGCTACAATCGAAGGGCAACAAGCCCTCATCTCCATACCAATGCATTGAAACCTGTTGTGGGGCGGGGCGGGGCACACCAGGCATCCTAAAGGCAAGATATGTTTCGCAGGCTTTATCGTAAACTACTAAAAGTGCGTTTCTTCCTTTATTAAGCAGAACGGTTTTATTGTTACTGTCTATTTTGGAGCCATTCACAAATAGTAGCAGCGGTTTTTTATCTCCGGAGAGGAGTTCGAATGAACCGTCCGACGGAGCCAAAACGGTTGTATAAAGCATGTAAAAGTCACCTTCTTTTTCGGGAACTCTTTTTAACGAATGTCTTTCTTCACTTAGCGCCCCCAAACGGATAAAGTTATCATACATCTGCCCCTTTAACCCATGATATCCCTGATGACCATAATCTCCTTCCACACCATGCCGCCACGAAAAGCTATAATCTTCCCAATTATATTTTTTATCTGCAATTTTGACTATGTCATCTTTACTCCGGGGAATCATTTTCAGTAAGTCAGCCTCATCAGGAAGCTTTTCTAAAGGACCCAGCTTAAGAAACTGTAATCCATATTCACATGTTATTTTTTTCTGTTCTTTATCAATAATGAACTCCTCACCGTCATAATCCACGTTTTCCTTAAAATATAACTGACGAACTTGTGCCCCCATCATCTCTTTGGATGCCGGAAGCTGAAAATCACCCCATTGATTATCCAATGAAGGTTTTAGTTCGAACTCCCAGATATTATCAATGGCAACCCGTTGAGGATCTTTCAAAATAGTAACCTCTTTAATAGCTGCTTCAGGCAGTGATGCTTCCGGATTGAAAACAATAAGCTGTATTTCTTTATTTGTTAATGGCAAAGTGATTTCCGTTCCATCTGCTGTTTGCTTTGTATAATTAGAAAGAGATTTGATCTCTCCATTCCATGGGTTCCAGAGTTGAACAGTTCCTTTTGATTTAAAGAAGCATTTAGTGCCTTCGGGCAGATTATACAATGCATAGACTTCGCGTTTACCAATTGCCCGATGCATCACATATGGCCGATCTTTTACTTCGGAAAGGATCTTGAAATCAGGAGTGTATAAGTGAGCAATTGCAGTATATACTTCACTTTGATCATTGCATTTTACTACATTCTTGCTCTCTGAAAATATAGATGTTATTAATTTTGAAACCTCCGTATCGTTGGCTCCATTCTTCTCCGTAGTTTCAGGAAGCTCTCCAATATTTACAATAATCCCACCCGCCTTCTTAAATGCTTCAAGCTTTTTAAGCGTTGAATAACGAATAACTTTCATTGATGGCACAACCAACACTCTATACTTTTCACCCGAGACCTTTAGCTCTCCATTCTTCGTTTCGGCACGTGCAATTGATTCAAAATCGATAAAATCAAAATCTACACCTTTATCATATAGTTGTGTTCCTGCTTCAAAAGCGACTTTAACTGATTTGTCTCCATCCATATTTGCTACAACAGGTTCAGTCGGATAGATAACAGCAACATCACATACATGATTCCCTTGTGATAATGTGTAAGCCAATCGTTGAACGCACTGCATCAATGGATCTATCTGTTGCCAATATGGCATCCGGAAATGGTTGCAAGGAGGTGCCCACTCCCACCAACCACCTTGTGTTGAATAATATAATCCATGAAATGACAAGAGGTTATATCCTGCTACAAAGTTTCCAAAGATAGCATCAGTTATACCCGATGAGGTAGTTCCCCAGCCACTACCATAAAAGCCTTCGAGCCAAACACGCGGGCGGTTATAAAGGTGAGAAATTGAAGAAGCCACTTTTGCTTTAACGATGTCTTTTGCAAGACCAGGTTGGTCTGATCCCGGCCCCTGATTCCATCGTTGCGTACGAAAATAGTCTCCAAATTCAGCAAGATCTCTACCTCTACCACCATGATCGCAACCAAAGATCAACCCTCTGCTTTGATGCCATTCATAAACAGGCTTGAAGAAATTTTCTTCGCTCAGACCCACTAACACATCATTATAATCAAGTCTGATTTTGGCTGTTATATTGCCAATATTATTGTATAACGCATCCAGAAAAGGAACAACATCATATCCCTTCCGTTTTTTAAATTCAGCTCGGAAATATTGATCCCATAGGTTTCCATTCACTCTAAAATTGAGCTCGTCAGAGAAAAAGAAATCCAACATATGGGAGTTTGCTGGAAGTGCCTTTTCGAACTTGTCGAAAAAGTAATGGTTATAAGCTTTTCCACTTTGAGGATGCATAGGATCGTAAGAAGGGATGATTCGATCTTCATTTACACAAGTAACCTTCCATGTCTCATTACCAAATTCATAATTTAATGTACCCTCTTTAACTAAGGGCAACAGGTCTTTACGGGTTTCTATCCGTAAAGAGCTATCGGGATTGATTTTATATGCGGTTACATTTAAGAATCCAGCTGGCAGTTTCCAACTGCCCTTACCCTTTAATAATTTGGTTGAATTTCTCAGTACTGCGCCATTCATATCAGGGTGAGCCTTCAACGCCTCATCCATCGCAAAACCTTGACCAACACCCAATGTATAATCACTGAGACTGACTGTCATTCCCCTTTTATGTGCTTCTACTGCAAACCACTTAAACAGATCCCACCATGCATCAGAAAAGAGAGCAGGTTTACTTGGATTAGAAAGTCCATACGAAATTCCACCATGATCTTGATGACTATAATTTATTTGCAAACTTGAAATGCCCTTATTCTGCAACTGATTGAGCTGCCATTCTATACGTTCGCGGGTAAGTGTATCGCCCTGCCACCAATAAAATGGAACATCACCATAACCTTTCGGTGGAGTTTTAAACCCTGGCAACACATCCATTGAGGAACTACGATCAGGATAACCAACCGGACGAACAGTTTGAGTGTAGCCACTCAATTGACCAAAAATCAGAACCAAAAACAAAACCTTAAATTTCATTATCGTATAATTAATTTTCTCGTTTCAATTATTCCTTTTTAGGTTCTTATACAAGCAGTTTTTTGAATCACAAATATTGCAGGTATATTCATTATATTTCACATCGTTACCAATACCAATAATGCCACTAACAGATTTAATAGGCTGCATCAGACAACTTTCTGTTAACTGTACAAAATTAAATTGCTCAGGAAAAAGGCTAAATAGTTTTTTTTGCTGGGCCACATCCCAGCCACAATAACCTGGACTATACCGATTGGTTATCTTTAAACCTTCGTTCATCATTTCTGCTTGAAGAGATACCTGGATCAGATCCATGCCACTCTCAACCACCAATGAGCCGAACATATCATAAACATATCCCTTGAGTAAATCACCCTCCTGCATATATTGCCGGGAAAGATCATGTATTGCCTCGCCACATGTACAAACAAAAATAGCTACTTTACTACTCCGTTTGAGCATATTGAAGACGACCTTTTTTACATCAAATGAAACCTGCTCAACGTATACTTCATGTGTAGCCTGATGAAAAGAGACTTCATCAAATAACAGATATCCGCCCTGGATATGAAATATTTGATCACCCTGTTCAAAAAGACTATCAAGGTATTCATGCATCATGAAAGCATAATCTGATGAGCCACCTAACAACGGCATAATGGCTTCACTGGTTAGCTTTAACTTGTTAAACGGAATTGTTTGTATCGTTGTTTGCAAAGTTTAGGATTGATTAAAATCTGTTACAGCCTGATAAAATGCATCAATATTTCCAGGTTGCACATTAGGTGGTGTATCACAACCCGATGAGATAACGAAATTAGTATATGTCCTGGTCTTTTCCAAGAGCTCGATTGTAGAAAAATATACTTCTACCGGAGTTTTCATCTTGAATACATTGACAGGATCGAGGTTGCCCATGGCGATAATATCAGAAGGGATTTCAGCAAGCGCCTCAACCATATTAATTGCATTTCCAAAATGTAATCCTTTAGCTCCTGTTGAGATCATTGATTGAGTGAGATGCCCTTTATTACCACAGTTATGTAGGATTACCAAAAAGTTTTCATCCTGCACCTGCTCTATAATTTGGCGAACATATTTCGAGGAGTAGGCATCACACATTTCTTCAGATAATAACCCTGCAGCCGGCTCGGCAATTACAATACCATTTACGCCTACATCTTTGAAGGCACCTACATACTTAATGATGAATGCTGTACACTTTTGTAAAAGATTTTGAATTACATCAGGTTCAGTATATAGTGACATCATCAATTCAGACATATCAAATAATCTGCCTGCTAATGAGATTGGACCTATGCAACCGGCGAAAACAGGCTTATCATGGATGTGTTGAGCAGCAAGGTGAGCTGCCTTCAGATATTCCTGAATACGGCCTGCATTTAAATCAGGCACCGTGAGTGCGTTTACTGAGTCGGCATCATAAACAATACGTTCCAAAACAGTGGGGACTTCATCATTAGGCATTTTGATTTCAGATCCAAAAGCTTCGGCCTCTACAGTAAGATCCATAATGATCGTAGCCGCATCAGAAGGATATTTTTTATATAACGCATCGATAGCCTGATAATGTATTTCGCCATCTGTAACTGCTTCTTTTACTGTTTTTCCAATCAAGTCTATTCCGGGATGCGTCATGATAGGAATTGCATACCGCCTCCTTGAGGAAAGCAATTTTGCAATCCACTCAGTATTATTTCTCATCGATCATTGTCTCCTTAATATTTTTTCTGGTTGTGTGTCAATATTAACACACAATCGTTTTTAGATATTCTGCAGCACCTTGTGGCGATGGAGAATAGAAATCGGCACCAATTTTCTGACAAAAATCCATTGACAGAGGAGCTCCCCCAACAATCACTTTGTTGTTTGGATATTTGCTTTTGAGTTCTTTAACCGTACTCTCCATATTGGCCATCGTGGTAGTTAAGAGCGCCGACATACCTATCACACAATCGGGATATTTTTCAATAGCGTTAATGAATTTCTCAGAATTTACATCCACGCCAAGATCAATCACTTCCCAACCGGCGCCTTCTATTGTCATAGCTACTATATTTTTCCCAATATCATGAAGATCGCCATGAACTGTCCCTATTACAATGGTGCCTTTGCGTTTAATTTCACCAGATGTGAAGTATGGCTTTATGTGTTTCATGGCTGCAGTCATTGCTTTGGCTGCAATGAGCATCTCTGGTACATAAGCCTTCCCTTCCGAAAACTTTTGCCCAATTCGTGCCATGCCCGTTATTAAAGCGTCGTTTAGTATTGTTTCGGCTTTAATACCTACTTCAAGTGCTTGTTGACATAATTCATCTGCACCATCCATCCCTTTCATAGAAGGGGGAAATGGTGATGCCTTATTTATCTTTCCTGATTCTACAGCGACTGATAACTGTTGTAATAATTCGTTCATCGTATTTATTTAAATTAATATTAAAAAGAAATAAGATCCCAACGCCTAAATAATATGATATTCAAAAATAGAATATTTAATTACAACTCATGAATATCGATCTCTGAAAGAGCAGGTGCTTTTGATGAGTCCAAAATATTGAGACGGATATACTGAGATTTGATAGCTTTAAATTTACAAATCAATTTAGACCCAATTTTATCACCTTTATAGATTTGAATCCATTGATTATCTTTTTTATACTCTACCGTAAATTTCTTTATCTGCTCCCCATTTATCTCGTTTATGATAACCTGATCAAATTTTCTTAACTTTCTAAGATCAATTTCTACCCAAGCCTGTCTTATGTCATCATTAGTTCTCCAAGCTGATAAATGATCTGTACTTTTATCAACAAGCATGCTTGGCGAATTCCATGGTTTGCTGTTAGAGGCAGTTGCCAGATAATCATCTAAAGGATCAATGATGGGAATGTCAATAGCTGGTTTATCTATAACAAGTTTTATGATTGTTGAAATACTATCTTGTAACGCAACTGGCACTGTCAAAGTGAATTTATCTGTGGATTGTTTTAAATTCACTTTGGTACCTGACATTAGTTCAGCTGATATAATTTTTACAGGAAGAGCCGGTAATGTTATTTCATTGTTTTTCAGCTTAAATACATGCAGATAGATCATATTATCCTTACGGGTGCTAGCCATTGAACGACCTGGCAGGAAAGGACCTCCACGTGTACCATAAATAGATTCACCATTTGTTTTTAACCAATCACCCATTTGTTTTAAACGAACAACCTGACGTTCTTCTATTACACCATCAGGAGTAGGTCCAACATTAAACAGCAAGTTCCCATCTCCGGCAGCACTCAATATTAGTGTGTGAAGACATTCTTTCAGCGTTTTTAATTGATCATTTGGTTTCCATGCCCATTGGTTACAAATGGTCATACAGGTCTCCCAGGGGCGATCCATTTGAAGCTTTCCAACACGCTGTTCCGGTGTATCATAATCTCCTTTTGCTCCGGTACGGCTATTTATGATAATGTCGGGTTGTAAGATATGAACAAAATCAATAATGCCCTGCCCACGAATGGAATCAAACCGTTGAGGAACATCAAACCATAAGGTTGCTAATGGGCTGTAGTTTAGTAATAGCTCAGCAACCTCACGTTTTAGATACTTCGTATAAGCTTCCAGATCACTTTTTTCTCTTACTACACTTCCTCCGGGACTGGTTAATGGGAAATCCGGATTATACCAATCGCACGTTGAATAATATGCTCCAAATGCAATCCCTTGTTTTTTACATGCTTTGGAAAGTTCGTCTACAACATCACGCTTAAAAGGTGAATTCATAATGTTATGATCTGTTTGTTTTGTATTCCACAGACAAAATCCATCATGATGTTTAGTAGTAAGAACAATATATTTCATTCCTGCTGCCTTAGCGATACTAACCCATAAATCGGCATCAAAATTTTGAGGATTAAATTGTTTGTATAGATTATCATACTCCTCAATAGGAATCTGAGATCCTCTGGACCAACCAATTTCAGTCCCTTTAAGCGAAACGGGACCCCAGTGAATAAACATACCAAATCGTGATTGTTTCCACCACTCCATTCTCTCCTCCTTCGTTTTAAATGTCTGAGCACTTATAACTTGCGAGAGTAACAATAAAAGAATTAATGTAATATTTTTCATTTAGTAGATTTTTTTCTAATTATAAGATTTTAAAATGAATTCAAGAAGCCCATTATAACCCAATGCAATCTGTTATTTTGAATTAAATTCGTTGACAGCGTCAAACATAGCAATAATATTTTGCGATGGAACATCCGGTAAAATATTATGGATAGGATTAAATACAAACCCACCTCCGGGAGAAAATATTTCGAGACGTTCAGTTACATGTCGTTTTACCAATTCGGGTGTTGCATTATTCAACACAAACCGAGTATCCGCACCACCACCCCAAAAGGTGATGTCTTTTCCAAACTCACGTTTCAGTGTAGCAGCATCCATATCGGCTGCATTGGTTTGTACAGGATTGATGATTTCGAAACCAGCCTCTATCAAATCAGGAATCAATGGATAGATGGCTCCACATGAATGTAAAAAAGTGTGGGCTTTACTATGTGATTTGATATATTGGTTCAAAATAGTATGACGTGGTTTGAAGAGTGTCTGATAAGTTGTCGGATCCATAAAAGGGCCATTATTTGCACCCAGGTCGTCACCTAAACGAATAATGTCAACCACATCACCAACCGCATTACAAATCTTTTCAAGCCCTGCCAGATGAACTTCCATCAGTGCATCTAAAAGACGTTCAACATTTTCAGGATCAAGATATAAGTCCATTAAGAAATTATCTATTCGTCTTAAAAATGTGCCCCATTCAAACAGATTACAACCTGCCATCATCATCAATGCCTTATCTGAAGTTTCGCGAAGATGAATAGCACGGGCACGAAGTTTTGTCCAGAACTCAGGATCACCTGCATTATCCCATGGACTATGAGCCAATGCCTGCCAGAGAATCTTGTTCATTGCTTTAGGAAGATCCTTATAATCGACTGGATAGCCATCGATATATGGAAAACAGGTTTGATCGAAGAAGGTTGCTCCATTAGGTTTTACAGCAATCTTATCACCATCCGCATCAAAGACTTCCAGATTTTGATTGTTCAATTTTGGCTTAAACCAAGCCGGATATTGCGCAGTACTTCCATCACTTAAGATAACATCAGACCAATCGCTATCATTCGTATTAAAAGTCCGTCCAATATCCAATACGTCAATTCCAAACTTATCAATGATCGGATCTTCAATTTGCGCCAACTCTTGCACTACATCGTAGATCCTCGTCTTGCTATTGGTGAATCCCAGATATTGATTCAATTTAGTATAGGCAATTGCCGATATTCCCGAACTCGGTGTAGCTCCTAAATCTACAGGAACTATATCAGATTGTTGATGATTTATGGCGGCTAAAACTCTTTCGCGTGAGGTCATTATTTTACAAATAAAGTTATTTTAACTAATCGTTCATTCTCTTATTAATCCAGATGAAAGACCTCATCCAGATTGGACCACCACTCACCTGCAGCACGGTTTGCAACCGGTTCCTGCATAGGTTCCATAATATCCCACCACTCTCTGGTCTTTGGATCGGCTGCCATCTTAGCCATATCACCAGAGAAGTCATCACCTATATATTCAAAATAGGCAAACAACAATCCATCTTTATGAAAAATAGAGTAATTGGTTATGTTACAAGCAGTAATCATACTTAAAATCTCAGGCCATACTGCTGCATGATACGCTTTATAACGTTCAAGATGTTCAGGCTTAACCCCAATAATCTGTCCAAATCTTTTCATAATATTCTGTTTATATATCCGTTAGATTATATAGAACCGCTTATACCAATGATAAACGATGATGCAATAATAACAATGAGTGAAATCACCATAATGATGTATACTTTGCGTGAAGCACCCTTCCACTCTTTGCGTATAAGTCCCCAGATAGTAGCAAACGCAATAGTCAATGCCATTAGAATACCCCATGAGGTAAAAGTGTAAGGTCCCATTTTACTCTTTCCCATTCCATAAACAATAAACTGACTAAACCAAAGAAAGCCGGCTAAAAGCGCAAACAGATAATTGAATGTTAAAGTTTTGGTGGATTCAGCCTTAAAATAATTTGAGATAGATTTGCTTTTATAGCCAAGAAACAGACACCAGATTAAGGTGGTGATAAAAGTACCTGAGAAAAGGATGACCAGTAACGGCATCATAGAAAACAACGGATCAATACCTTGCTGTTGAGCAACATTAGAAATAGGCAATCCCTGCTCAAAACCTAAAGCCATTGCTGATCCTGTGATCCCAACAAGGATAGCAGCCATAAAACCCTTAAACAGATTAAATTCGCTAACACTCTCTTGTTGTTTCTCTTGAGAAATTGTTTTATCTTTCAATATACCCGACCATGCCGAGAAGAAAATACCAACTGCTGCTACAGCAACACCAATGATTAACAGATGACCGCCCGATGTTGCCATCATCATCCAGAGCTTTCCATCAATCATGGGAGGAATGAGAGTACCTATTACAAGCATCAACCCCAATGCAAAAGCATAACCTAATGATAAACCCAGATAACGAAGCGCCAATCCAAACGAAAGATTTCCAACACCATAAACAGCACCTAATAAAAACACTGTGACTAATGTTGTGGTTGAAGTGAGTTTGTATATCGTTATGAAATTGGGAGTAAAAATCAAACACGCAATCAAAGGAAAGAGAACATAAGCTCCCACACCATAGATGAGCCATTGCGACTCCCAAGTCCACCCTTTTATTTTTCCAAAGGGAACAGCAAAACTTCCGGAAGAAAAAGCACCGAGGGCAATCAGTGATAGACCCAACAATAGGTTCGTTATCATAAGTGCAAATTTGATTTTTAATATGAAATAACATTTTAGTGCAACTGCTCTTTTAGCAGTCGTCAAATATAGAAACTCTATGTTATAATCCTTTGTACTATCATTGCAAATTATTATACAAAAACGACATCTGTTTAAATAAAATATCCCTATATTTGAAAGTTAAATCATCATAATAATCTAAATTAAAAGCTAGTGTATACTGAAGAAATTGGAGAATCGATCATATTTAGATTAAAAAATCTTGCATATTTACGTTTTGACTATCGAAGAGAATATACAAATATAGTCAGCCCTTTTTCAAGGATCTATTTAATTACAGAAGGACATGGCACTATAACTATAGGCCATGAACAGATAGAACTTAAACCCGGGTATATTTATTTGATACCAGGTTTTACTTTGTGTTCTTATATTTTTGAACAAGGACTATGTCATTATTATATCCATGTAAATGAGATTATGCAAAACGGGTTGAATATATTCAACCTCTATAAAGTAAAAAACAAAATCATCGCTTCGGATATCATCCAAAAGCTATTTGAGCGACTCTTATACATCAATCCAGATTTGCAGCTTCCCCATCACGATCCCAAAGTATACCAAACAAAACCATGGATAAATCAAAAAGTACATTATAAAACAATTAATCAACATCTGGAATCTATCGGTATCATCCGCCTCATCTTTTCTTCATTTCTCGAGCCGGAGCAAAGCATCAATGCCACTAATTTATTACAACATAACATGCAGGCGGTTTTATTGCATATTCAGGATAATTTACAAAACGATATTTCTATGAATGAACTATCCGGTATGGCATGTCTCTCAAAAGATCACTTTACCCGTTTGTTTAAGTCGTTGGTAGGAATACCACCCTGCGAATTCATCATTAGAAAACGAATTGAGAAAGCACAGTTTCTTCTATTAACAACCAATATGTCGCAAGAACAAATAATTGAAAAGACCAATTTTAAAAGTCTCTCTTATTTTTCAAGGATGTTTAAAAAATATACCTCTTTTACACCTACCATTTTCAGGCAACAGAAATAGACATATATCACCGTTCAAATACATTAAAAAAGCACACTTATCTTCAATAAAAAAAGAGGTTTTACTTTACCTAAAAAGCAAAACCTCTTTTCCTCCATTTTATCATTTACAAATAAAGATCAAGATCATAATCCGAGTTTAGCCGATCTTCAAGGAGGTCATTGAAAGCGATCCTGCAACTATTTTATCATTAAACAAACTCATCTTTTCATCACCTTCTTTTAAGGCCAAAGTATAAAGTAAGGGCAGAAAATGATCAGGAGATGGAATTGCCAAATCAAAGGCTTTCCCTTGAGATTGGAAATTAATTAACGATTGATAATCGCCATTCAGTATATATCCGTTCATTCGTTCATTGGCTTCTTTCGCCCAATCATAACCATATATTGAACTTAGCTTGTCCCATGCAACCAATCTGAGATTATGAATAATATTACCACTTCCAACAATCAAAACACCTCTATTACGTAGTGATGCCAATTCCTGTGCCAATTCATAATGAGATTGTGGTGTTAATGAATAATCCAGACTCATTTCGATAATTGGAACATTGGCTGTTGGATAAAGATGCTTAACCACACTCCAACAACCGTGATCAAGTCCCCATTTCTGGTCCAACCCAACCGCTGTTTTTTGTATGATCTGTTGAGTCTCTTTAGCCAGTTCAGGACTGCCCGGTGCCGGATATTGCACATCGAATAACGCTTTTGGGAAGCCCCCAAAGTCGTGAATGGTTCTGGGCGATTCCATTGCAGTAACGTATGTTCCTTTTGTTTCCCAATGTGCAGAAATACATAGGATGGCATTAGGCCTTGGAATCTCTTTACCAATGTTCCTAAATCCTGTAACAAATTCATTTTCTTCTATGGCATTCATTGGACTGCCATGTCCTAAAAACAGCACAGGCATTTTTTCTGTGCTGCTAAAAGGAGATGTCATATTATTGATTTCATTTATTTTCATAGCCATAATAGCCTCATTAAATTATCATCTGGTTTTATTCAGCCGTAAATTTACCAACCCATTCTGAATAAGCAATCATGAAATTCTGCAGAAAATCACTTACAGACTCATTAATAAGCTGACCATTATTGTCGAAAAGAGAATAGGCATTCCCAATATATGCCTCTGGTTGAGCCATTACAGGAACATTCAGAAAGACCAACGATTGTCTTAAGTGATGATTGGCTCCAAACCCAGCTAAAGCACCCGGAGAGGCACTTACCACTGCTCCTGGTTTTCCATTCCACACACTAGCTCCATAAGGTCTTGAACCTACATCGAGCGCATTTTTCAACGCAGCAGGCACTGAGCGATTATACTCCGGAGTAACGAAAAGAACACCATCAACACCTTTTACATTTTCACGAAAAGCGGTCCACTCTGTAGGTGGAGTTTCTTCTAGGTCCTGATTGAACATCTGAAGTCCACCAATCTCAACGATTTCAAGTTCTAACGACTTAGGAGCAAGTGCTATCAATGCTTTTGCTACTTTTCTGTTCACGGAATCTTTTCTAAGACTTCCTATGATAACTGCAATTTTCTTTGTTCTCATTGTTTGTTCTCCTCTATTATTTACCTAAACCAATCTGATTCATATATGTTTGGTTATCCCAAAACAGGTGTTCTTCAACCATTATACCATTTTCCCATATACCAACGGTACACATAGGCATTTTGAAAGCTTTGCCGGTAGGTTGAATAAATTTACCATTCCCAATTGGCATAGGTTTAGTAAATGTACCTTCAAAAACACCTGTAACAGCAGTATATTTCCCTGAACCAAAGCGAATGGGGTGTTGTTTAATTCTTGTGTCGGGTGCATATACAAACATCTTCTTCAAATCTGCAATATGTACATCAAGACCTTGCGACATATGTCCGTCAGGCCAGTAAACCTTAATGTCTTTTGAATGACTTTCGTGCAATCTTACCCATTGCTGATTTGAAAAAACGGTGAAGTCAAGCGTGTCAAAAGTGATGAGATTTTTGGCAACCATTTCATTATCAGCTGTCAATTGTTTTATTTGATTTCTGAGCGAATCGATTTCTGTTTTGCTCACAGTGCCATTTGTACTTCTGTTTGTACAACTTGTGATACCGACTACTGCTACAACCATAACCAGTACTACAAATCCTTTGATATTAACTGATGTTGTTTTCATGTTCTTTGATCGTTTAATTTTAATTTATACTTAATTTAAATCATGACACAAAGATCAACACAACTGCATGTTATAGGGTAACAATAATCGGAAAAAGTGTAGTGAATTCAGGAAAGAAATTTGCTAATCTGTTCGCGGAATTCAGAAGGTGTTTGGCCTGTTTTCTTCTTAAATACACTTGTAAAATAGGCTTTTTCATTATAGCCCAATTCAAAACCAATCTCTGATATTGGTTTGTCGGTAGTAATCAACAAGTTTTTTGCTTCGATTAGTTTGCGTGTTTCAATTATCTCAGAAACACTTTTCTGTAAAACATTCTGACAAATAAAGTTCAGATTTCTAACCGACATAAAAAGTTTCTTAGCATAAAAATCTACACCTTCGGGTCTATGAAAATTCTCTTCCAGAATTATCAAAAAGTTTTTAAATGTAGTATTTTGAGTTTTGGGTATATCCTGATTTCTATCTGCATTCTTTTCTCTCTCCCCCTCAATCATTGTGAATAGCGTAATCAGAAGATCGTGTACAACTGCCAGTTTTGGTTTACTTTGTTGCATTTCACCATACATCATTTCGCACAATGTATCCATTCGGGCAAAACAAGAATCCTCATTAATCATAATATTTGCCTGATCATGATAATATGAATATAGTCTATAGGCCGTTTCAGGAATAAAATCAGTCCGAAAACGCATTACCCAAATAGTAAATTTTCCTTCTGCAATGATTGGTTTAACCCGATGAATTTTACTTTTTGTAACAAAACTCACATACGGAGAGTTTAATATCGCTGATTTGAAATCAATAAAATGCTCTAACCTTCCCTCCATACCTACAATTAATTCTTCATAATCGTGAATGTGGGGTTCTTCAGGAGATGCCAATATTTTTATAGCATCATCAACATTCAGTTTATAAATTAGAAATGGTTCGTTCATAGGATACTAAGGTAATAAAAAATTGACTTCATCTGAATAATACACTAAATTTGTTGAGCTAGAAATCCTGTATTCATAAAATAAGATTCAGTTTAATAAAAATTCAGTTAAATACATAATATCACAATTCATTGAGTCATCAATAAAAAAAATAAAGCACTGAAAGTATGAATACAAAACTTATTCTAAAATCTGTATTAACAGCAGTTATCTGGATTTTGTTAGATTTGTTATACTCACTAATTGCAGGTTCGACAATAAATATAACACATTATGGCTGGGGATTATTACCAAATATATTGGTTTTGACTACACTTGGCTATTATATTACCCATTCAACGTTAAATGGAATGAAGCTTTCTCTGGCTTCATTTGCCATTTTATATGGAATTGGATACTTTAATATTCTAAATGAAGCGCTGATCTTTAATGTGACAAACAGAAATGAAACGATTAATATCTTATTAAAAGGTTTTTTTATTGTATTAATAGTTATCCCATTATTTATTTACTTACTAAATAATCGTGTTTCAGAAACTATTAATTTAAAATTCAAAAGTAGATCTATTTTTAGCTGGATCTGGAGAATCATACTTTGCGATATTCTATATCTGATCTTCTATATTACAGCTGGAATGATATTACAAAAAGTATATCCTGAATTCATGACATTTTATAAAGATAAAGTACCCCCATTTTCTTTGATTATAAACACTCAATTTTTCAGAGGATTTATTTTTATTGGTATTGCATTATTAATTCTCAGAACAATGAATTCATCATTGACTAAAAAAGCTGTTCTCATTGGCCTTACATTTTCAATATTCGGAGGTATCGCTCCCTTAATCCAACCCAACGAATATATGCCTGGTTATGTTAGAATCGGCCACTTATTTGAAGTGGGAATTTCTAATTTTTTATATGGACTTGTGCTTGGATACTTACTGGGGCAGAAAACTATAAATGAAAAGATTGCCACTGAAAACACTAATGAATAATAAGCAGCAATTTGAATTAATTGAAAAAGTTGAAAAGAAAGTTCGTTTTATCACTCCAACCATTGTCGTCTTTTCAAACTAAGTGAGAAATCTGTTTTTGAAATATTAACAACATTTAAACAGATTTCTCACTTAGTTTGAAATGGAGAAGCATTATATAATCAATTAATTATTTTCAGCCACAGCTAGTCCTACAAAAGAATCTGCTGTACCATAATATAAGAACCATTTTTTATGAAAAAACACCAATCCTTCTGAAAAAGTGGTTCCGGCAGCATATTGTCCGGTCATTTCATGCGGCAAGGTTGGCTTAAGTATATAATCATCTGTTCTTTGAATAATCTTCTCAGGATTGTTCAAATCGAACAACACCGCTCCAACTGAATAGGTACCTTTGGGTAGGTTACTTACTGCATTTTCATTCGTAGCATTCTTTCCGTTGTAAAGCAGCAAAATCCCCTTATCGGTCATCAAAGCTGGCGGACCACATTCTGTCAGATCGCTATCAAACTTACCGGGACGAGTTGTCATTATTTTTTTCAATTCTCCCTTTTCATCTAATAGTGGATACCAGTCCCAAAGATTTGTCGACCATGCAAGGTTTACAAATTGCTCACCCCAATACATCCAATACTTACCTTTTATTTTTGTAACGATAGGTCTGTTGTTTACCATTTTAGTGACAATTGAAGCCGACTTAGTAGCCATGTTTAAGAACTTACCATTATATGCCATCGTAAAAGCCGGACCTTTTTTCTGCCAATGAAACAGATCTTTAGATATAGCGATAGAAAGACGAGGTATCTTGTAATTCCAGCTTGTATATGCTATCACATATAACCCCTCTGCTGATTCTACGACACGAGGGTCTTCGCATCCCCCCGGATAATCATATTTTGTAAAGTTATCATTATCGGGAAATAAAACAGGGCTCTTGAAATTCTTAAAATGAATACCATCATCGCTTACAGCCAATCCTATACGAGAGGTTCGCCCTCCCAATATTGCTTTTGGATTATCTTCGCACCGTGTAAAAAGATATACCTTCCCATCTTTAACAATGGCTGCAGGATTAAAAACATCGGCCTTCTGCCAACGTACGGAATCTTTTTTCACCGGACAAAAGAATATTAATGATGAGTCGGCTTTTACTATTGGATTTTCTTTTGTTTTTTTAAAAGTGCCTAATCCCCACTCTTTCTGGGCTTGAGAAAACTGACAGGTTACTAAAATAAACAGCGCTAATAATAATCTTTTTTTCATTTACGAGTAATTAGAAGAGTTACAAATATAGTAAAAAGAGAAGGCATACTTTCGGATAAATTCTACTCAATGAAAACCAGACCTATTCTTCCTCAATCAATGTCTAAAGTAGATGGTATATTTTTCATCCATTTTTCAAATCATCCTTTTTATCTACAATTTTGATTCTAATCAATGCCTAATGTAGCATTAGAAGTTGAATAGGATTAGATTAGAATATGATTAGGGTCAGATTAGGATTACCGCATCTGCATCGATTCATTACCAGACATTTATAGGATATGTTTCTGGTTGTGGTATAATGGAAATAAATGATAAGTTATAACGCTACAAAATGAACTTCTTGATTTATTATCACAAAGATAAAGCAAATCTACATTTTGATCAATGTCTATTTTTGAATATGTTTTTTAATCAACTGGTTCAATAAGAATCTATTGATCGGTTTTGAAATATAATCAGTACACCCTGCCGCTATTGCCTTTTCCTTATCATCTGAAAGTCCAAAAGCTGTCTGGGCAATAATGACTACTTCTTTGTTGAATTGCCGAATTCTTCTAGTGGCTTCATATCCATCCATCTCCGGCATTCTAATATCCATCAGTATCAAATCAATGTCCGGATGATTTTGAAAAGTCGCGATTGCTTCTATTCCGGTACTCGCATGAAAAACTTTATTCGAAACCTTGTCAAATATTTTATTCAAAAGCATTGTTGATATTTCTTCATCTTCAACAATTAAAATTTTCAAATTCGCAATTATATTATCATCTATTTTTTCTGAGGCAATTTGTTGGTTTTCTTTAGTCTCTTCAGGTTTGCAGTTATATGGAAGCATAAAATAAAAAGTTGAGCCTACTCCCTGTTCACTTTCAACCCAAATCTTACCACCTAACATTTCTACATAAGCCTTCGCTATCGTTAATCCCAATCCGGCCCCCTCAGACGCTCTTTTATCAGTAATATCGACTTGTACAAACCGATCGAAAATAGCTTTTTGCTTATCGGATGATATACCAATACCGGTATCTTTTACAAAAAACTCAATATATTGGTTCCTTAATTGATAACCCATTCCAATAGTACCATTGTTACTATATTTTATAGCATTTTTAACGAGGTTGGTTAAAATAGCATAGATCTTTTCGCGGTCTGTTTTAATGACCGCCTGGTTTGTCGGCAGATTTTTTTGACAGAAGAGTTGCATTCCTTTTTTTTCAACTTCAGGCTTGAAAAAGGTATAAACATATTCGATTTGTTCATTTATATTCGAATCGGAAATAGATATTTCCATTTGCCCTGATTCTATTTTTGAGATACTTATGATATCATTTAAGATATTAAGCATCCGGGCACCGCTTTTTTCAATGATGTTAATATACGCTTGCTGTTGTTCACCTGAAAGATCAGGTTGTTTCAATAGATCGGCAAAGCCAAGAATACCATTCATGGGCGTTCTGATTTCATGGCTCATATTAGCCAGAAAAGCTGATTTTAGATGATCGCTTTGCTCAGCATGTTCTTTAGCAATAATTAACTCGGTTACATGGTTTTCTTTCTCTTCGTTTCGAAAAATGAGTTCATTATTGGCAATGCGCAATTCTTCAGCCATTTTAGAATCAGTAATGTCAGCCACCGTAACAAAACATTGTTCTCCATTTTCATTAATGATACCCGTAATATGAGCTGACATTGGCTTCTTACCTAAAGGCAACAAATACACTTCGCACGTTTCTTTAACGTTGCTTCTAAAAACACGCTCAAGAAAAAGATTAAAAATTGATTTTGTATCATCTGAAACAAAAAAACCGAACTGACCACCTCTTAATCGTAAACGACTCTTGTTAAACATTAATGCCCCACAAAGATTTAATTCAATAATTTTACCTTCTTTCGAAAGTGTAAAATAGCCGGAAGGTGCAAAATCATATAATTCAGTATATTTCCGGGCTGCTTCTGCTGATTGCTTTTTTTCTGACATAAGCTCTTCGTTAATCAGCTCCAATTCAATCTGATGTACAGAAAATTCATGAATGAGTTTCATTGTTTCAGCTTCAGAAATAGGCGAACTGATTTCTGATTTTTTCTTTTCCAGAATTATTTCCGCTTTTTGGCGAAGAAATTTAGCATTGATTTTCTTGTCAGAATTATTCATGACAATCACTTTTAAATTAAAAATAGTCTAACGCTTATTTTTATTATTTTAAAACTATTTCACTAGGTTATGTTTTTTGAGAATTTCAATTGTTGAATTTAGCTCAGTCTCTAAATTTTTAGGTTTAGTAATATCATTAAATGTAATTACTAAACCATCAATCCGGTCATCAAGTGTACGATAAGGCATAATCCGAATATTAAACCATCTTTTATCATTAGTTTCGATGGCGGTTTCGATAGTTATGAGTGTTTTGATTACCTGAAGTGCATGACTTTCTATTTCAGGATATTGTAAATCGGAAACCAACTCAGTAAATGGTCGACCAATATCAACCCCCCGAAGTTTAAATATTTTACTTACATGATCAGTAAATCTTCGAATATTCAGATCTTTATCAAGAAATAGTGTAGCAATCTCTGTACTATTTAGCAGGTTCTTCATATCATCGTTTGACCTGACAAAATCACTTACTTTACTCTGCAATTCAGCATTAACAGTTTGCAACTCTTCGTTCATACTCTGCATCTCTTCCTTCGAGGTAGTTAGTTCTTCATTGGTTGATTGCAACTCCTCGTTGGTCGATTGCAGCTCTTCATTGGTCGATTTCAGCTCTTCCTGTGATGTTTGCATCTCTTCGCGGATGCTTTGAATCTCTTCGTGACTTCGATTCAGTTCAATCTCCAACTCCTTCTGCCGTCCGATTGAACTTTTCTTACCCGATTTCTGACTTGTTACGTCATGTTCAATAATAGCCGGTACATCATTAAATACAACCATAAACATACCTTTTATCGCCTCTGGGCTTTCAATGCGTTGTACGGTAAGATCTACAAATTGAGTTCCACCATTTGTCCCTATCTTAATATTACGTATAACTACTGCATCAAAACTTTGCGAAGCTTTACGAAAAGCACCCGGAAGTTCATGACTTAGGCCTTCACGTGCCATTGCATAAATATTCCAGTTTGCTTTGCCTGCTACCGGTTCAAGGTATTTACCGGTACGTCCGGTAATGTAAATAATATCTCCTTTTTCGTTTACCAGTACGCTTGCAGGAGCAAAACGCTGAAGTAGAATCTGATCTGCAAGAGTCTGTATGTTTTCTACTATTTTGGGAGCTGATTTTTTTTCGGGTATCATTGTTTTATGTTGAAAAAAGGAACTTGGAAAATCAAGAAGTTCAGAAGATTGAAGTGTTGTAGAACGTTTGTAAATTTTTAATTTAGCATCAATATCACTAAACCCCTCGTTATAAGTCCCCAGGGTTTCGGCAGTCCCAAGCAACATAATTCCACCGAGATTAAGGCTGTAACTAAATAATCCCATTAACTTTTTCTGTAATTCAGGCTCCATATATATCAGCATATTACGGCACGATAAGATATCAAGTCTTGTAAAAGGGGGATCTTTAATTACATTGTGAGGTGCAAATACGACCATTTCGCGTATGGAATTATTCACACGGTAGCCATTAGTTTCCGCAGTAAAAAAGCGACTTAGGCGTTCAGGTGATACATCTTCGGCAATTTTTTTAGAGAAAACACCTTTTCGAGCTTTATCAATGGCATCATGATCTAGATCGGTGGCAAAGATCAATAATGTTAGCTTCTTGTGATTTTCAATTTTCTCAAATGCTTCTTTAAAAACGATGGCTAATGAATAGGCCTCTTCGCCCGTTGAGCAAGCCGTAACCCATGCCCGCAAAACATATCCATCGGGCAATTCTCTTAATAGGTCAGGAAGAACTGTTTCTTTCAACTTCTCCCAAACCCCAGTATCACGAAAAAAGTTAGTAACGCCTATTAACAACTCTTTAAACAGTATCTCGACTTCTTTAGGATTTTCCTGCAAAAAACGGACATAGCTCTGTATACTTTCTATATGATGAACACTCTTACGCCTATCTATGCGACGAAACAGGGTGTTTTTTTTATATAAAGAAAAGTCGTGACCCGAATTTTCGCGGAGTAAAATAATTATTTTATCGATACTGCTTGTATCCTTGCCCTCTATATCGAAATAATTGTTTGCTTTTGGAGTAATTTTGAGGAAAGCAATCAACTTGACGGGTAACTCATCAGCCGGTGCGACAATATCAGCAGTCACGGCATCTATTGCACTACGAGGCATACTATCAAACTTGGCAGAGGAAGGTTCTTGCACTAGCGCTATTCCTGATTTGTCTTTTATCGCTTTTAATCCAATGCTTCCATCAGAACCCATTCCTGAAAGAATGATGCCAATACTTTTTGCCCTTCTATCATCGGCTAACGAACGAAAAAAAACATCAATGGGTAAACGAAGACCACGTATTTCATAAGGATCGAATAAATGCAACGCGCCATTTAGTATTGACATGCTTTTGTTGGGTGGTATCACATATACAAAGTTTGCCCTGACCTTTAGACCATCACTTGCTTGTAATACTTTCATTGGGGTAATTCGTTGCAATAGTTCGGGCATAATACCGACATGGGTAGGATCGAGATGTTGAATCACGACAAAAGCCATCCCATTGCCTTCAGGCATATTTTTAAAAAACTGCTCCAATGCTTCAAGCCCACCTGCAGAAGCACCAATACCAACGATTGGAAATTGATTTACATCGGCTTGTGAGGATGTATTTTCTTTTTCGGGCTTCTTTGATTTTGCATTCATGAATATGAATTAAATAATCTTAGTATAAAATCAAATAGTTTATACGTAAAGATACGTATAAAAGAAGTGCTTTCAAATTCAAAGATTTAAAATAATATTTAAGGTGTAAAATCAAATATAAAACAAGTGAAATTAGATAAGAAAACGTGAGTAGAAACAGATTACAAATACGCTATCATTGTGAATCATGATCATTCGGAATCGTGAAATAAAAAGTTGAACCTTTTCCTTCCTCACTTTCTACCCAAATATTTCCACCATGTTTACTAACAAATTCTTTGCAAAGTAATAAACCAAGTCCTGTACTGGGTTCACCATCAGTACCTTTTCTATTGGTCTGTTCATTGATGATAAATAGATTGTCAATCATGGATTTACTCATCCCAATACCTGAATCTTTGATAGAAATTTCAACGCTATTATCATCGGTGTTTTTTGCTGAGATAAATATTGTTCCTTCTTTTGGCGTAAACTTCACAGCATTCGAAACAAGGTTTCGTATTACAGTTTGAAGTATGTTACTATCAGCAAATACCGTTAACCCAAAAGGAATATTGTAAGTAATTTCGATCTCTTTGTTTCTGGCAGATTCAAGTACCATTTCAATACTTTCATTAACATTCGGAAGAAGTTGTAAAACCTCAGGACTGTACGCTATTGATCCTTGTCTTATTCGAGACCAATGCAAAAGATTTTCGAGCAGACGGAAAAGATTAGTAGCTGAACTCCTCATGTTTACTGCAATCTTTTGTATCTCCGCCATTGTCAAATCAGGTAACTCTTCTGCCATTATTTGCGTTAATCCCAAAAAGCTATTGAACGGACTGCGTAAATCGTGGGCAAGAATGGAAAAGAATTTGTCTTTCTCCGCCACGAGTTCGTGAAGTTCTTCATTTTTAAGTTTGATTTCTGCAGCTGCCTGTTTCAGTTCATTGATGTCGAAACAATGACCTATATATCCAACAAACTCCCCGTTAACATTATAATTGGGCGTGCCTTTATCCAATAACCATCTATATTCACCACTTACATGGCGCAACCTGTATTCCATTGCAAAAGATTCACGCCTATCAAAAGCAGTTACATATGTTTGAAGACACTGGTCGAAATCCAATGGATGAACACCTTCAGCCCAGCCATTTCCTATTTCCTGTTCCAGTGTTCGTCCGGTAAACTTAAACCATGGTTCATTAAAATAATTGCATAATTTATCAGTACCAGCGGTCCAAATAAGCGCCAATCCTGAGTCAGCCAGATTATGATATTGCATTTCTCTTTCACGCAGTTCAATCTCTGCAATTTTACGTTCGGTTATATCTTTGGCAATACCATAAAATCCAACGATTGTTCCTGTCTCGTCTTTAAAAGGAACACCACTTGATGTATGCCAATGCCATGTTCCATCGGAGTGCTGTATACGATATTCAACGCCTTCTTGTCGCAAGCCTGTACTAAAAAGATTTTGAATAAATAACATGCATACTACAATATCATCCGGATGAACAAATATCTGAAATGATTTCCCAACAACCTGACTTATTGGGTGCCCCAAAAGTGTAGTCCATGCAGGAGAAATAAAAGTTAATATTCCATCAGTATTAAGGGTATAGATAATATCATAACTATTTTCAACCAATAAACGGTAATGTTCTTCACTTTTTTTCAATGCTTCATCTGCATTTTTACGCTCGGTGATGTCTTCAAATATTGTAGCGAAAGAACCTTTGCTCGGACAGTATGCCTTAATGGAAAAATATTTTTTTAATGGGACAAAAAATGATTCGAAAATGATTGGCTCTCCGGTCAGTGCTACCTGTTTATAGATCTCAAGATAGGGGGGATCGATCACTCCATATGCCTCCCTGCTTGTCTTACCAATCACAGATTCTCTTGAAATGCCCAGTTGCAATTCAAAGGCAGGATTGGTTTCTCTGATGATATAATCATCAGGAATGCCTTGATGATTATAGGTGAGGTCATGCAGAACCGCACCTTCAATCATATTGTTATAAAGGTTGTGAAACTGTTCTTCACTCTTTTTCAATTTTTCTTTGCTTTCGTACAATAGCTTATTTGCTATCTCACTTTCAGCAATTTGCGTCTTTAGTGTTAGATTATTATAGGCTCTTTTGGACAATTCATTAGCGAAAACGAAGAGCATTTCAGATATTTTATTAAATCGATCGAGCGACATGATAGGGACCTCATTAATAGCAGCAATGAACTCTTCTCTGTTTGCACCTATTTCATCTGCAAATTGTATCACTCGTTCAGAATCTATCTCGCCACTTCTGACTTGCCCAATTATCCAGTTAGCTATATATTTACCATCAACAACTATTTTTGCTCCGGCATCCAATAAACCAATACAAGTACAGGGCTTTATAACTCTACCAGCAGCATTATAATTACAAAGTTCAGAATCTGATTTACAACATCTGAAAGCTCCAATCTCAGTGGTTCGAATAATATCTTTACACAATCGACAAAAATTGCTGGGCTTTGTAATTGGCTTACCATCAGGGTGCGAAATCATAGAGGCAACTCCAAATGTTTCAGAAAAAAGGTCTTGCAAATATTGAATTTCTTCAAGATTAATAATATCAGTAAACTGAATATTGTTTGCAAAATCAGAAATGGAATTATTAATGGCTGCTTCAGTATTCATCTCCCTAGTTATTAAAGTGATACTTTATTACTACATGATTTTTTAGCTTTACCTCATATTTATTGCATCAGACATTATTATTCCAATAGCTTTTTATCAGGCTAAATTGTTAAAAAAATTGGATAGCTTAGGTCCATTCCAGATATCAATATTAGTGTTTATAGATATAATATCCAAAATATCTATTGAACTTTTTTATTATACAATAAAAATTGGAAATTTTTTAGCATAAAATAGAACAGGGACAAGCTTAAACTTGCCCCTGTTCTATTTTATGCTAAAGAGAAAAATTATGTCTTCAGTATTTACCAAGCCTATTTCTATAATCCCCAATGCTTGTTGGGTTCAGGTCCTAAAACAAGTTCAAGCATTCCTCCTTTAGCAAATTCTGAATGATAGAACCAAAAAGTATTTAGCGGTTTACCATTTAATTTAGCGGATTGAATATAGATGTTTTTTGGTCCGGCATTATGTGTAATTATAGTAAAAGTTTTGCCAGGATAATATGCCTGATCCAACTTAATGATTACTTTGTCAAAAAGGGGCGTGGTGATCTGATAGGTTGGTCTTTGGGCAGCTCCACCCTGCTCATCGGTTAAACCTATGGCCATCAATGCTGCTACCGACCCCATCATACCTTGATCTTCATCGCCATGATAGCCATGGGCAGGTGTGATATCGCTGAATACAGAATCGCGAACCAGTCGGGTCCACTTCTGGGTTAACCATGGAGCTCCGGCATAATTAAACATTTGTGCCATCCCTGTAGAGGGCTGATTGCCATAATCGACCCAAGCCATGGCATGGTTTCCGATTGGTGCTACAAATCTATTCTTTTGTGCTTTCTCGAACTGACTATTCAATGCTTCGATATATTTTGTTTTACCACCAAATAGCTCAATCAGACCATTAGGATCCTGAGGAACATAATGGGTATAAATTGCCCCGGTAGCCTCACAAAAACCAATGGCCGAGAAAGTTTTTTGCTTACTAACTACTGGCTGAAATTCGGCAGTCCATGAACCATCAAGATTCCGAGGGTGCATGTAGCGATTGACACTATCCCAGATATTCTTATAATTGAGTGCACGTTGATGAAAGAGTTTTGCGTCATCATTCTTGTTCAGCGATGCAGCCAACTCAGCTAAACACCAATCCTGATAAGCATACTCCAGTGTCATTGAAGCACCATCTTTATGCATTCCCTTGCCTTCAATGCCTTCAGGCACATATCCCCTTTCTATATAATATTTTATTCCTCCCCCTAAAGCATTCTTGCTGTGTTCATATCCGGCATGATCGCGAATACCTCCTGGAAAAGCATTCTTACGCAATCCTTCCCAGGCTTTTTCGGCATCCCAATTGCGAATTCCTTTGTTATAAGCAGCAGCGAAGAAAGAGACCGCAGGATCACCAATCATCACATAAGTATAGTTACCCCCGGAAGGACCACGAGGAATGAGTCCTCCATCGCGATACATATCAACCATGGTGTTACAGAATTCGTCCATTACCTTGGGATAGGCTATAGACCATAAAAGATTGACTGACCAATGGGCGCCCCAGAGTGCATCAAAGTTGTGGTGGTTAAATAGTGGCTTTCCGCTACCATCCAATCGAACGCTCTTAATTAAAGTTGTAGTTCCGGTATTGTCAGGATAAGCCCCATCCAGATCGCTAATAACACGACGACCTAATAAGGAATGCCACAAATCCGTATAGAAGCGAGTTTTAACTTTATTATTAGTCGTTTCAACAGTAATATTGTTAAGCCATTGGTTCCACTCGTTACGCGATTCATTTACAATACGATTGAAGTCCCAATGAGCCAATTCGCCCTTTAGATTGTTACGGGCACCTTCAACACTAGTATACGAAATAGACACTTTCATCAATAGCGGATTCTTATCTTTTGGGAACCGAACCCAGGCTCCGGCATCTTTACCAGTTATCTCATTGAAAGACCCTTCTTTAATTTTTCCTTTTATCCAACCACTAAATTGAGTAATAGGACGGTTAAACTGTGCTACAAAATATACTGTAAAAGGTTTAGGACGACGGCTGGTCGGAGCCATCACCACATAACCTTCAACTTCAGTTGCATTATTTTTTTTCACCGAACTAAAAGAGATACTATCCATTAATGTAGCACCTAAATCAAAATAGATACCGGGAATAGAATCGTCAGGAAAAGTATAACGATGCATTCCAACCCTCATAGTTGAGGTGAGTTCAGCTGTAGTATTGTAAGTCTGTAATTTCACTTTATGATATCCTGGATGTACCTCTTCATCAGCATGACTGAAATCAGACTGATAAGCATTCATGCCCAGATGACCTTTTGGTAAACCGGTAAAGGGCATTACTGCCACACCATATAACTGCCAGCCATGAATATGACTAAAACATCTTATTTTGTTATCATTATATAAATAGCCATTCTCCCAGTCGCCACCAGTGCGTGTATCGGGACTTAGATTCACCATTCCAAACGGACGACAAGCCGAGTTAAAAAAGAACCAACGACAGAGAGCTGTTCCACTTTGTGGCACTACCCAATCAGCAGGAGTTAACTTCTGTTTTGTAGGCCAAACCTTTTGTGGAAAAATTGACTTATCTGCATTTACTGCTTTTTGGCTATAACCGGTTATACTAATGAAACCGATTGCAATAAGGATTATAACCTTGTAAAAATTAGGATGTATCATTCTAACCTCTTTTATCATGATTGAAATTTGTCATTTTATGATTTGCAAAACCTTTAAGCTACTTTATTCCCATCCAATGATGTAACAAGGATTACAATATGTAACATCATTGATAGAATAACGGTTATAAAATGCAAATGTATCAATTGTACAAGCATTGGTAACATCAGTGTATGGCTTTTTTTCAGTGACAGAATAGATTTGTGAAATCAAAATAAGAAAAATATCTCAAACGAAACAATAATGAACAAACACAACAAAGCATCCCTAAATGCAATTGTAATTGCCCTTGGGGGATTTTTATTTGGATTCGATATTGCTGTTATATCCGGAACCACATCAGCCCTTGAGTCCTTATTTCAATTATCAAAATTTGAATTAGGTTTTACTGTCGCAATCGCATTAATAGGTACGATTATTGGCACAACAATTATTGGGAAACCAAGTGACAGATTTGGTCGCCGTAAGACACTACAGGCATTGGCCCTCATCTTTACATTAGCCGCTATCGGAAGTGCTTCTTCAATAAATTGGACCATGCTTTTATTCTTCCGTTTTATCCAGGGATTAATTGTTGGAGGAATCTCAGTAGTTGTTCCTATGTATATTGCAGAAATTTCGCCTGCTAAAATACGAGGGAAACTTGTTGCCTTTAATCAGTTTAATGTTGTAACAGCGATTCTTGTTGCTTATTTATCGAACTATTTTATCGCTAAGCTGATTGCACCCGATGCATGGCGCACAATGATTGCCGTAGAGGCTATTCCAGCTTTTATTTTCTTTCTTCTGTTGTTCAAAGTTCCCGCCAGTCCTCGTTGGTTGGTAATGAAAAACAAGATCGATGATGCAACTGATGTTTTCGTTCACCTCGGATTTGAAGACCCACAAAACGAGGTGTCGCAGATTGTGGATTCGATGAATGAAGATAAAACCAAATCAAGTGCAAATCTATTTAGTAAAGAGAACGCGTTCCCCGTAATCTGTACAATTTTAATAGCCATGTTTAATCAGTTGGCGGGTATTAATGCCATTATTTATTATGCACCACGTATTTTCGAAATGACGGGTTTAACTGCAAACACAGCACTACTTCAGTCTATTGCTATTGGTGGAACAAATCTCTTATTTACATTATTGGCTTTATTTCTGATTGATAAAGTTGGACGTAGAACATTGCTAATGGTTGGGTCGATCGGAATGATCATTTTCTTGGGATTAATTTCCAAGGCATTTTATCAGGCCTCTTTTAATGGCTACTCGGTTATGTTCTATCTCATTGGTTTTATTGCATTTTTTGCAGTATCGCAAGGAGCTGTTTTATGGGTATTTATCTCTGAGATATTTCCAAACAAAGTTCGTTCGAAGGGACAAGCACTCGGTAGTTTTACACATTGGGTTATGGCAGCTGTAGTAAGCTGGACCTTTCCTATTGTTACAAACTCACCCGCTATTGGTGGTGGTGCCATCTTTGCTTTTTTCGCTTTTATGATGGTTCTTCATTTCATTTTTGCATGGAAAGTTATTCCTGAAACAAAAGGGAAATCACTTGAGCAAATTCAAATCGACTTGGCAGATAGAAGAAATAAAAACGACAATAAGTAACAGACATGAAAAATAACGACAACGTTTTATGTTTCGGTGAGATTTTATGGGACAACCTTCCATCAGGAGCTCGTCCGGGTGGAGCACCGATGAATGTAGCACTTCATTTAACCAGGTTTGATATCAATGCCACAGTATCAAGTAGTATTGGAAACGACAAAAAAGGAATAGACCTGATTGCATTTCTTGAAGCATCAGGGTTAAGAACCGACCTGATCCAGCATCATAAATCTTTACCCACCAGCGAAGTATTGGTTCATCTGGACGAACATAATAGTGCAACGTATGAGATCTGCGAACCGGTTGCCTGGGATGAAATATCACTGAATCAGGAGCTTTATAAAGAAGTATTAGCATCAAAAGCAATTGTTTTTGGCTCGTTGGCTTCGCGTAACCCAATAACCCGGAATACGTTGATGAAGCTTCTGGAAAACGATCTACTGAAGATTATGGATGTAAATCTTAGACCACCATACAATACTGAAGAGATTGTTAAAACCCTTCTAATGAAATCTGATATAGTAAAGCTGAACGATGATGAATTGATAGCAATCACTGATTGGTACAACTTGTCGGGAACGCTTGAAGAGCGGATGAAATCATTGTACATTTTATTGAATTTGAAGACCCTTATCATGACCATGGGGAAAGACGGCGCATCTGTTATCCATGAAAATGAATTCTACTACCACAAAGGATTTAAAGTAGCCACAGTTGACACAGTAGGTGCCGGAGACGCTTTTCTTGCTGGTTTTCTTGCAGCATTATTCGACAAAAAGAGTGTACCTCAGGCACTAAAAGAGGCTTGTGCTATTGGAGCTTATGTCACTTCACAGGCGGGAGCCACACCATTGTATACGAAAGATGTTATTCAAAACGAAACTTTCTTGTAGAAGAAAAAACCAGACCTACATTTTCCTCTTGCAATTTAGTGAAACTATCTTATTAACAATGTCTAAAGTAAAATTTAAACTGAATTTTAAACGAATCATTTATTTATGAAAACTTGTTACAATTTTAAATTATGGGCAGCCTATCGAAAGTTAATATTGCTTTTGGTATTAGGCATATTGACCTCAGGAGTATCAGCTCAAAAAATTTCTGTTACAGGAACAGTGAAAGATGAAAAGGCAGGAATATCAATGCCCGGTGTTACGGTTATGGAAAAAGGAACCACAAATGGTGTTCTTACAGATAATCTTGGAAAATTTACAATCTCTGTTTTGAAGAGTGCAACAATCTCATTTTCTTATGTAGGATATGCCAGCCAGGAAGTTCAGATAAATGGCAGAACAAACCTTACAATAATGCTTCAGGAAAAAGCGCAATCACTTAACGAGGTAATTGTTGTTGGTTACTCATCACAAAAGAAGGTTGACGTTACAGGTGCAATATCTGTTGTTGAGATGAAAAAAATTGCGACCCAAAGTCTAAGCTCTGGAAATGTAATGCAAGCATTACAAGGAAATATTCCTGGTTTATATATTGAGAAATCCGGAAATCCATCCGGTGCCAGCGCTTCAGTTCTAATCAGAGGTGTAAATACTTTAGGCGACACACATCCATTGTATATCATTGATGGTGTTCCGACTACAAGACCTGAAGTTTTTGCAAGTTTAAATCCAAGCACAATAGAATCCATTCAGGTATTGAAAGATGCTTCTGCTTCTTCAATATATGGATCAAGAGCTGCTAATGGTGTAATCATTGTCACAACAAAAACCAGTACTAAAGGAGGTGCAAAATTTAATATCACTTATAATACAAATATTTCCATTTTATCAGAAAAAGCTGAGCGTTACAAAATGCTAAGTTCTCTTGAAAGAGGAAAAGTATTATGGCAGGCAAGTGTGAATGATCATACTGATCCTACTGCTGGCTATGGTGACATTTATACTTTTAACTGGAATCACGATTATAATAATCCAATCCTTTCCAGTGTGACGGTAAATCCTTATGTAGGTGGTGATAAAAACATGCCTGCAGGCAACACCGATTGGCAAGCAGCCACTTACAAAACAGGCTATGTTACTAATAATGATTTTACAGTTTCGGGGGGATCAGATGATGCATTTGTTCTTGCAAACTTTGGATATATTAAGAATACGGGAATCCTAAAATATACCAATTATGACAGATATAGTGGAAAGCTAAATGCTAATTTTAAATTATTTAATGGAAGATTAAAACTGGGTGTAAATTCTCAATTTTCCAACTCTAATGAGACCAATGCCTGTCAGGATATTGGAAGCGCATGGACTCCGGGGCTGGCGATTTCATTAGCCCCAACAATTCCATTATATGGGTTAAATGGAATTTATGGCGGACCCGAAGGTGGTGGATATTCGGATAGAAATAACCCTGTATTAATGCAATATGCCAATAGATGGGATAATACAGCAAATACTGGCATTTTTGGAAACGCTTATGCTGAATTTAAGATTATAGATAATTTAATATTCAGGTCAAGTGTTGGTCTTGATTATAATGCCTATAATCAAAAAAATATTGAGCCAACCATATCAAACGGATCAGTTAATAGAACCGATAATAGTTTAACCTTAAGTACCACAAATTATTCAAGCTTAACTTTTACGAATACTCTTAGCTACAATTTCAAACTAGGAAAAAGTAAATTTGAAATTCTTGCCGGTACTGAAGCCATTAACACTACCAGTAATAGTGTGATATCTACGGCCCATGGCTTTTCTGTTGAAACAGAAGCATATTTCGTATTAGGTGCCGCTTCTGGCCAAAGAACCACAGATGGATCTGCTACAGGAAGTAGTCTGTTATCTCAATTCGGCAAAATTGGCTATAATTTTAATGATAAGTATTTAGCCTCTGTTACAGTAAGACGAGATGGCTCATCTCGTTTTGGAACAAACAATCAATATGGTATTTTTCCAGCAGCAACTTTAGGTTGGAAAATTAATAATGAATCTTTTATGAAAGACATTTCAGAAATATCCAATCTTAAACTAAGAGTAGGTTATGGCGAAGTGGGGAATCAGTCTATTGGTGATGTTGCACATTATGGTCTTTTCCAATCTCGATATGGTCCATCATCAAATACTTATATCCCGGACTTTTTTGGGCAATACTATAACATTGGAACAGCTTACGACATAAACGGTGCGAATACAGGAACACTTCCTTCCGGATTCGTATCTATCCAGGCCGCAAATGCATCACTTAAATGGGAAACTACCAAAGAAACTAATTTGGGAATAGATTTTGGATTCCTGAATAATAAACTTATCGGTTCTTTTGATTATTTTACAAGAACGACTGATAATATCTTAATTCAACCACCAGTCGCCTCAGCTGTAGGAGAAGGCCAGTTACAATGGGTAAATGGCGCGACAAAAGATAACAGAGGATGGGAATTTTCTTTAGCCTATTCTGACAAATTAGAAAACGGTCTATCCTATGGAATCTCCACAAATTTTGGTGCATCGAAAGATAAAATCACTAAGTTACCTGAAGAAGTGAGATCAGCTTATGCTGGA
>JACAUB010000001.1:3956674-4313415 GCA_013390605.1 Bacteroidota bacterium
ACCTGAAGAAGTGAGATCAGCTTATGCTGGAAATGCAGAGCAGTCAATACTAGGTCATTCTCAATATGCCATATTTGGATATATTGTTGATGGAATATTCCAAAATCAAGCACAAGTGGACGCAGCTCCTAAACAGGTTGGAGCAGGTGTAGGAAGATTAATATACAAAGACCTCAATAAAGATGGTGTTATTGATTCAAAAGATCAGGAATTCTTTGGAACAACATTGCCTAAACTTGAATATGGAGTAAGAATAAATTTAGCTTATAAAAATTTCGATTTAGCTATTTTTGGTTCAGGAGTATCTGG
This sequence comes from Bacteroidota bacterium, assembly GCA_013390605.1. Classification (GTDB taxonomy): domain Bacteria; phylum Bacteroidota; class Bacteroidia; order Bacteroidales; family Cfx3-03; genus Cfx3-03. Next base: position 3,956,984 of record JACAUB010000001.1, read on the forward strand.
CAGAATTGGTCAAGATCCTTATATTACAGATGATTTATTTGTACAAAGTAGAGATAATGCAGGTCCCGGAACATTAAACGCATGGACACCAACAAATACAAGTTCTTCTATTCCTGCTGTTACCCTGTCAAATAATAATAACGAATTTAGAGTTTCTAACTATTTGTATAGAAATAATTCTTATTTCAAAATCAGGAATCTACAGTTTGGCTATAGTCTTCCTTCGCAAATAATAAAAAAATGGAGCATGAGTCAACTAAGAATTTATTTCCAGGGTGAAAATTTATTCTGGTTTACTCCAAAAGGATATATAGGTTCTGATCCTGAAAGAACAAATACGAGTCAAATTCCTGTCCCTACTACCTATTCATTTGGCGTAAGTGTTAACTTCTAATTTTAGTATATCACTAATATTAAAAAACTTAAAATCATGAAATACATTTCGATAAATCTAATCTTTTTAATGGCTGTGGTAATCATTGCCTCATGTAAAAAAGATTTTCTTAATTATCAGCCTCAGGGATCTCTAACATCAGCTGATGTATCAACACCAGCAAATGCCGATGCTTTGGTCATCGCAGCTTACGCCGGAATAGCCAATGATGAAATGATTGGGCCAATCACCAGTATGTGGGTTTATGGTAGTGTACGTGCTGACGATGCCTACAAAGGTGGTGGTGGAACAGGCGATGTAAGTGAAATAAATAAAATCGAACAATTTAATTTAACGGTTCCAGATATGGGATCAGACTGGATGTTGCCTCGCACCTGGACAGATTACTATAAAGCAATTTCCAGAATTAATTTTGCTTTAGCTGCCATCAATAGTTTTGATGTTGCTAAATACGCTAATAAAGTTGAGAGTCAGGCTGAACTACGTTTCTTAAGGGCACATTGTTATTTCATGTTAAAGAGAATATTTAATAACGTCCCTTATATTGACGAAACAATGTCTAAAGACCAAATCCTTAAAACCTCAAACAACTTGACAAATGAGGCAATGTGGAATAAAATTGGTGATGACTTTCAATTTGCATTAACAAACTTACCTGAAACACAAACACAAAAAGGAAGAGCTAACAAAAATGCTGCAATAGCTTATTTAGCCAAAGTAAGACTTTATCAAGCCTATGAGCAGGATGCCAAACACAATGTCACAAACATTAATGCTACACGCCTGCAACAAGTTGTTGATTTAACAGCTAGTGTTATCGGAAAATATAGTCTGGAACCTGATTATGCAAACAATTTTCTCGATGGCTATGATAATGGTGTTGAATCTATTTTTGCTGCTCAGTTTTCTTTAGCAGATGGTACTACTGCAGGGAGAGCAAGTTGGGTATTTGGATTGAATTCGCCTTCTGGCACTCCACTTTATGGCTGTTGCGGTTTTCACGTAGCTAGTCAGAACATGGTTAACGCCTTTAAAACTGATGCAAATGGGCTACCCATGTTTGATACTTTTAACAACTCAGACATGATACAAAGTTCGGATTTTACTACGAATACCGTTGATCCAAGATTAGATCATACTGTAGGGATTCCAGGGCACCCATTCAAATATCGTACAGATATGATCTATCAGGCAGGTTGGGCAAGAGATGTGGGAACTTATGGTTTTTTTGGAAATATGAAAGAGCAACAAGCCCCTGATTGTGCATGTTATTTCAAGATGGGACCTTTTATGGGTACTTCAAAAAATCTGGATTTCATTCGTTATTCCGATGTATTACTGATGCGTGCTGAAGCACTTATAGAACTGGGAAGACAAGATGAAGCTTTACCTTTAATTAACCAGGTGAGAGCCAGAGCAAAAGCAAGTACAGGTAGATTAAAAACAGCTAACGGTTCATCTCCATCTAATTACCTGGTTGGTTTATATGCAAAAGGAGTTAATATTAATTGGACGCAAGCGAATGCCCGAAAAGCACTTCAATTTGAAAGAAGATTGGAGTTCGGAATGGAGGGATCTCGTTTCTTCGATTTAGTAAGATGGGGTATTGCGGCTGAAACATTGAATGCATATCTCAAAGTAGAAAAGCAAAAAAGAGATTTTTTAACTTTTGCAGTATTTACAAAGGGTAGAGATGAGTATTATCCAATACCTCAAAGAGAAATAAACTTTACCAAAGGGTTATATGTTCAAAATCCTGGTTATTAATGTATAATAATTTGATATGAATAAATGACCAACAATTAGGCTTCCCCTTTGGTAAGCCTAATTGTTTCATTATCTTTGAAATCAAAATTTATTAGGAACAATAAGTAAGCATCGTCAAATCATGAGAACATCTTTGATAATATTGTTTTTGTGTACGCTAATGTCTTTTGAAAGTCCAGCTCAGAAACCTGCAGAAACTATTCCAAATTTCATTTTCTACAACCTTGATAATACCCCTTTTACAAATAGAGATTTAACTGTTGGAAAAGAAACTCTCTTTGTGTTTTTTGATGTAACTTGTGATCACTGCCAACATACAATCAAGGCGTTAAGCACACATATCAAAGAGTGCAAGAAAATATCAATATATCTGATTACCCTGGATGATAAATCTTTAGTCAATGATTTCTTTAATAAATACGGAAAAAATTTACCAGGTGAAAAGAATGTAACTGTTTTACAAGATTTAAGAAATCAGTTTATTAAACAATTCGGACCAAGAAAGTATCCATCTGTTTTCCTCTATTCACCTGAAAAAAGATTACTTCTGTATGACGACGACGATCAAACACTGGGAAAGTTTTTAAAAATAATTAATGCTTCTAAAAAATAATAACAAGATTACCCATCGGATGAATTAATTTGAAATCTAATCAAAACTAATTGATTAGAATTTCAAGCTCATAGGAATAAAACATATTAACTATTTGATAATCTATCCACACAAATTTAATTCATCCAACACGTAAGGTTGTAATATTTAATCCGAAAGGAATGCCATTGCTAAATTTATAGTGTATTGAAACCAATTTCTTCAACCTATTTATTCTGATTACCAGAGACACTTTATCTTCAAACAATCTGGTTAATGAATAGATTAAAAAACAGATTTCTTTCTCGCTATACTTGGAAAAAGTCAAATAGTTCGGATGATCATAACAAATTAAAAATTTAAAAATGCCTAAAAATCAATTAATTATTTTGCTTTTTATTGTACTCTCAATAAAATCGATGGCCCAAAACATCGAGAAAGCAACTCCTCAATGGAGACCATTGTACCATTTTTCGCCTCCTACTAACTGGACAAATGATCCCAATGGACTGGTGTTTTTAGATGGAGAGTTTAATTTATATTACCAGCATAATCCCTTTGAAAATAAATGGGGGCACATGAGCTGGGGACATGCTACAAGTAAAGATCTAATAAACTGGAAAAACTTACCAGTCGCTATTCCTGAAGTAATTACTACGGATACAACCACTTGGATCTATTCAGGTTCAGCGGTTTTGGACAAAAATAATACCAGTGGTTTTGGAATAAATGGCAAAACACCATTGGTCGCTATATTTACTGCAGATCAGCCAAAACAAAAAAAGGAATCACAGTTCATTGCTTATAGCAATGATAATGGTTTAACGTATAAATTATATGCACATAATCCAGTCATCGATCTGAATAAGAGAGATTTTCGTGACCCTAATGTTTTTTGGTACGAGCCCACAAAAGAATGGATTATGACGGTTGCCATGGTTGAAGAGCATATGGTAAGAATTTATGGTTCGAAAAACTTAAAGGAATGGATAAAACTAAGTGACTTTGGTCCTGCCGGATACACAAAAAGTGGTTGGGAGTGCCCTTCTTTATTGCCCTTGTCAGTTGATAATGACCCAACAAATATTAAATGGGTGCTTTTTGTATCATCAGGTGGCGATCATGGACCATTAATGCAATACTATGTGGGTGATTTTGATGGGATAAGTTTTAAAAACAGCAACCCTGAAAACAAGGTGTTAACCGTTGATTATGGTGATGCATTTTATGCCGCCATAGCCTGGCGCGATGCTCCTGATCATAAGAAGATCCTTTTAGGATGGTTACAAAACGGAAGACCTGAAACCTGGCCATGGAAAGGCCAGATGGCAATTCCACATGATCTGTCATTAAAAACTACACCTGATGGTTTAATTCTTATGCAATCTCCATCTTCTATCATTCGTAGCTCGTTGCCAAAATATGCAAAAGGTGGTATTCTTTCAAAAAAGGATATCATCATTAATAACGAAAGTATAGAATTTTCAAAAGCCGGACATTTTGATGGTAATGCAAATTGGATAGATGCTGAATTTCGAATTAATGAATCCAAACAAGTAGGCTTTAATCTAGCAGAGAAGAAAGAATCTTCTAAAAAAGTGATTGTTGGCTATGACGCTGTTAAGCAAGAACTTTATGTGGATTGTACAAGTTCTGAAGGCGGAAATAAATCTCCTCAAAACTTAGTTCAAACGGCTCCCATGAAGTCAGTTAACGGTATAGTAAAGATCCAGATATTACTTGATAAATCTTCACTGGAAGTATTTGGAAATGATGGTGAAAAAGTAATTTCAACTATGATCTATCCTGATACCGATGCCACTGGTCTTTCAGCATTTTCTAATGGAAAAGCAGTAATAAGAAGCTTAAAACTATGGGATTTGAATCACAAATAAATTCAGGTTTTAAGACAAATCCATTTCTATTTTAATAACACCACAAAATTATTCTCAAACATCTATTAATATTTTATAATTCATTTCGCAGCAACCATCAGTGGCATTTACTTTTTGAATATTCAAAACGCTGGAAACTAAAACACTTAAAATTGTTATATAAATGAAAAACTTTAGCATATTCTTTCTGATTTTTATTTCCGGGTTATTTCTTCTTCCTACATGCCAAGGTGCGGATGGGAAAACAAAAGACTCGTTAACAAAATATAAAGAGCAGTATCGCCCACTCGTTCATTTCTCACCTCAAGCAAATTGGATGAACGATCCAAATGGACTTGTATATTTTGAGGGAGAGTATCATCTTTTTTACCAATATTATCCTGAAGCCATGGTTTGGGGCCCCATGCATTGGGGACATGCAGTGAGTACTGATTTGGTACATTGGCAACATCTTCCTATTGCACTCTATCCCGATAGTATCGGCTATATTTTTTCCGGAAGTGCTGTGGTCGACGTCAACAACACTTCCGGACTAGGCAAACCCGGAAAGCCTGCCATGATCGCTATCTTTTGTTATCACTCGCCTATTCTTGAAAAAGAGGGAAAGAATACTGTTGAAACGCAAGGCATGGCTTATAGCTTGGATAAAGGGCGCACCTGGACAAAATATGCCCACAATCCTATTGTACCGAATCCGGGGATAAGAGATTTTCGTGATCCCAAGGTATCCTGGAATACCCAAACTGCTAAATGGATTATGACCCTCGCAGCCGGAAATTGTGTTCGATTTTATTCATCACCCAACTTAAAAAGCTGGACGTTGGAAAGTGAATTCGGAAAAGATAAAGGGGCCCATGGTGGTGTTTGGGAATGTCCCGATCTTATTAAAATGCCGGTTAAAAATGTAAAGGGAGAATCAAAATGGGTATTGTTAGTTAGTATAAATCCGGGCGGACCTAATGGAGGATCGGCAACACAATACTTTACAGGTAATTTCGATGGTCATCAGTTCGTTTGTGATAATGCTCAAATCCGTTGGATTGATAATGGAAAAGATAATTATGCAGGGGTTACTTTTTCAGGTATTCCCGAAAAAGATGGCAGATGTATATTCCTTGGATGGATGAGTAACTGGCAATATGCAACAAGTGTTCCTACATCTCCATGGCGAAGTGCGATGGCTTTCCCGCGTCAGTTAAATTTAGTAAAAGGAAAAGATGAATATTATGTTACTTCAAATCCAGTGAATGAAATTGAACGCCTGCATGAAAGAAAGATAACCATAAAGCCATTTGTCACAAAAGAGAAAACACAACTCACTAAAGATATCCCTTTTACCTTGTCACCAGTAGAAATAATTGCTGAATTTTCATTACCCAGGACAGGAGCTGCCAAAGAGTTTGGTTTCGAACTTTATAACACGAAGGGTGAGAATATCTTAATCGGTTATAGTGATGTATTGAAGAAATTCATTATCAACCGTCAGAATGCCGGGAAGAATGATTTCTCAAAAGACTTTAAGGGAATACATTTCTCAGGGGAGATTAGAACAAAGTCAGTCATATTTATGCACTTAATCATAGATGCGGCTTCTGTTGAGTTATTTGGGCAATCAGGAGAAGTTGCAATGACGGAGATCTTCTTTCCGAATGAACGTTTCAACAATCTAAACGTTTATACTAAAACTGGAACAATTCAATGTAAGGGAATTACAATTTATAAGCTGAATAATATCTGGAAATAAACTTGTCAGTTAAACATTTCAAAAAGGGTTGGTCAATTATGATCAACCCTTTTTGTTATCTTTGGAGTTATTAAACAAGAACAGATCAAAAGTTGAGATATCATAAATAAAAACTTTTTCTAACATGTAATTACTATTATGATAAAAGATCCTATAAATCATATCAATACATTTTTAATCTACAAAATTTAAAAAGAATGCATTTTTATCAATTGTTTCTAAGGTTATTAACAGTATGCGTTTTATCGTTTTCGGCAACTGACAATTATGCTCAGGAAGCCAATAAACCCAATGATTGGGAAAATCCTGATGTAGTGGGAATAAATAAAGAAAAAACGCATGCTACACTATCTCTTCCTAGTGAAAAGTGGAACAATCCACAGATTGTCTCACTAAATGGCATTTGGAAATTTAAATGGTCACCAGATCCCGATTCAAGACCGTTAGGATTCTATGCCACCGACTATGTTGTATCGGGATGGGATAATATTCAGGTGCCAGGAAACTGGGAAATGCAGGGTTTTGGAATACCTATTTACACAAATATCGGATATCCTTTTCAGAAAGATCCACCAAGGGTCACAAGCGAACCGCCAAAGAATTTCTATAGTTATTCTCACCGTAACCCGGTAGGTAGTTATTGTACAACTTTTCAGGCAACCGAAAACTGGAAAGATAAGCTGATATTCCTAAATTTTGGAGGTGTACAGTCAGCCATGTATGTTTGGGTAAACGGACATAAGGTCGGATATAGTGAAAATTCAATGTCGCCAGCTGAGTTTGATATAACATCCTTTATCCATCAAGGCGAGAACAAGCTGGCAGTTGAGGTATACCACTGGTGCGATGGAAGCTACCTTGAAGATCAAGATATGTGGCGACTAAGTGGGATTTTCAGAGATGTGGATCTGCTTGTTCGCCCAAAATCATTTATACAAGACTTTTCTGTTAGTGCTAATCCTGATAAAAGTTATACAAATGCACTTATAAATATCAAAGCAAATATTGAAAATCGCTCTACTAAAAAAGTTAATAATCTATCACTTGAAGCAAAGATCACTGGTAAAACCACTTCGGGTAAAAATATCAATATTAAGTTATCGAAAAAAATAAACTCGTTAGCTGAATTATCTGATAATCAACTGAGTTTTGAAACCAATTTAGTTCAACCACTTATTTGGTCTGCCGAAACCCCTTATCTATATGATCTTCTTTTGGATTTAAAAAATGATAAAGATGAAGTTATTGAAACTATTCACTGGCGTTTTGGCATCCGGAAAATTGAAGTTAAAGGTGAAATATTTACGATAAACGGAAAGGCTGTAAAACTGAAAGGTGTAAACCGACACGAACAACACCCACGCACAGGCAAACATGTAGACCGGCAAACGATGATTCGCGATATGGAATTAATGAAGCAAGCGAATATTAACATGATTCGTACTTGCCATTACCCCAATGAACCATTGTTTTATGAGCTCTGCGATGAATATGGATTTTACGTAATGGACGAAAACAACCAGGAATCACACGGATTCGGAATTGGAAATACTGAAATTGGTGATAATCCTCTTTGGAAAAAAGCACATGTAGACAGAGCTGTTTCATTGGTACAACGTGATAAAAATCATGCTTGTGTAATTTTTTGGTCGTTAGGAAACGAAGGAGGCAAGGGTCGGAATTTTAAAGCCATGGCAGATACTGTTAAACGACTTGACACTACACGTTTGGTTTATTCAGATTCAGACAGAGATGTCTCAGCCATATATGATGATGGATATTTACATCCCGACGACTTAAAAAAGTTGGGCGAGAAGATAAAAGACCGGCCGGTTTTTATGCGTGAATATGCTCATGTCATGGGGAATTCGGGTGGTAACCTTCAAGAATACTGGGATGTCATCTATGCTGACCCTAGTATCGTTGGTGGCGCAATCTGGGAATGGGTAGATCAGGGATTAGCAAAGAAAATGGATGGATCACCTTTAAAATATGATGAACACCCTGCTAATTTAAAGCTAAAAGATAATGAGTTCTGGGCATATGGTGGAGATTTTGGAGATCAGCCAAATGATGGCGTTTTTTGTATTAAAGGATTAGTTCGTTCAGACCGGATTCCTCATCCACATTACTTCGAGGTGCAAAAGGTTTACCAATCGATTGATTTTAAACTAGAGAGCCTTCAACCATTAAATATAAAAGTGATCAACCGCTATGACTTTCTTTCTCTTGACCATTTTGACTTGTTGTATGAATTTACCTCAAATGGGAAACCAATTCTGACTGGAAAGTTAGCTACCAATTCTTTACTTCCAGGAAAATCGGAGAATATTCAAATTCCATTACCAAAAGTCTTTGAAACTTCTTCAAATGAAATCTGCCTTAACCTTTATGCTAAACTTAAAAAGCCAAATCTTTGGGCTGAAGAAGGATTCTGTGTCGCTCGCGAACAATTTATTCTAAAAGCGGATCAGTTTAAGAAGATTGAATTATCAGATAAAGAATTAAATGTAAAAGAAACCCCAACTGAAGTTTCGGTCCAAGGTGATTCAACACTGGTCGTTTTCAGCAAGAAAACCGGGGCACTGATTAGTTGGAAGCATAAAGAATCAGAATTGCTTCATGGGTTCTTGGAACCCTATTTCTGGAAACCGGCAAACGATAATCAGAAACAGAGTGGATATCTTAAAAGTTTAGGGATTTGGAGAGATGCTGCTTCAAATCGTATTGTTGAAAATGTTGATATCCAAAAGCTGAAAGGGGAAGTCATGGTTATTTTCAGGATGAAACTTCCGGAAATTGGGGCAGGTTACACGTTAAAATACTCAGTGAATAGTCTGGGGCAAATACAAGTAGAAGCAAATTATCAGCCTTACAAGGACTCTATTCCACTCATTCCAAAATTTGGAATGCGAATGCAGATTCAGGATAAATTTAATATTATTAAATGGTATGGCCGAGGTCCTTTTGAAAATTACCCCGATAGAAAAACAGCGGCTCTCATTGGCTTATATGACTCAAGACTAGAAAATTTCATAACGAACTATCCTGTACCCCAAGACAATGGCAATCGCTGTGATGTAAGATGGGTCTCTATTGCTGACCAAAATAATAACGCTATCAGGATCACTGGGTTGCAACCTATTTGCTTCCGGGCCTGGCCATATTCAGAAGATGATCTGGAGAAAGCCAATCATCCTTTTGACTTAAAACAAAAAGATTTTGTCAACCTGAATATTGATTTGAATATTCATGGAGTTGGAGGTGACGATACCTGGGGAGCACCAACCATGAAGAAATATACAAATGATGGGAACAAGTCATATAGCTATGGATTTATTTTAGAATATGATCAAAACAAGAAGTAAAATTTAAAACATTCATATCCCAATGCGAGAAGAGTCAATTAGTTCTTTACTCGCATAGACTAATGCCAGTCATAACGGCTTAAAGCCTGAATTGCTGGCATTAGTTTATTAAGCTATTTCAGCCATCAAATTACGCATGACAAAGATTCAGACAACACCTTTTATATCTATCAATATTTTCTCCAAAGTCGAGCACCTAAACGTATAACTGGTGCAACATCAGCATTAGGGATATTATATTTTACCCCACTAAAATCTACACTGTGATTACTTCGCAGATACAGATGCATACCAGGTTGTATATAAAAATAACGACCGATAAAGAACTGATAGCTTATACCAGCCCCAACATCGGTGCTATGAATGTCCTTTTGAATATCCGTTCTTTTTTGCTCAATACCAAAGGTATGCATTTCAAGATAGGTATACAGTTCAAGGTTCTTCCAAACATTATAGCCCAGAAAGAAACCAGGAGAAGTTTTATAATACCTTTTAAAATCAGATGAAGAATTTTTCAATCCAGCTGGTTCTGCATCATAATGACCACCATTGATAACACTTGCCCTTATCCTAAACTTATGATACCGATAACAAATAGCATAATGATAACCTCCGGTAAAAAACATTGGCACAAGGCTCTCAACTTCTATTGCTTGTGCCACTTCATAACTTCGAGGCTTTGATTGCCTCCATATACTATCTGATTTTTCTATTTGTGCAAATAGTTTTGTTACGATAAGATTTAAGACAACAAATAAAATGAATAATGCAACATACTTTTTCATATCTCCTGAATTTTGACAATTAATTTTCTGCAAAATTCAGCATACTATCTAAAGCAATTACTCCACATTTGTTACCAAATCAACTTTTATTAAAAATCTCATTACGAATCCGACTTAACGATTTAGGCGCAATGCCCAGATAATTTGCTATATGATAAAGGGGCACCTTTTGAAATACTTCCGGATAATTCTGAAGCATCCTAATATATCGTTCTTTAGCTGAAAACGACTGTAAATCTATGCTGTGTTGTGTAATTTTCATAAATGCCTGTTCCATCAACACCCTTCCAATTCTCTCCAATTTGGGCAAGTTTATAAATAACGCTGAAAGATCTGAATTATTGATAATCAATAATTCAGAATCTTCTATCGCCTTTATGTTCATAAAGGATGGCGTTTGATTTAATCGACTATAGTTATCAGTAACCCAATCTCCTTCAAAGGCAAAGTCTGTTGTTATATCATCCCCGCTTCTCAATGATTTAAAATAGATTAATAACCCATTATTGACAAAAGCAATAGACTTGCAAATCTGACCTTCCGTTAAAAAAAAACTATTTTTCTTAAGTGTTATTACTTCAATAAACGCAGATAGTTGTAACCACTCTTCGATGCTCAATGAAACGATTGAATCAATACTATGTTTAATTTTATCTGCATTCATTTTAATTCTGTTTTCCTATCTCCTCAATTTTTTGAAGCCACTTATTACGCGTTTTTAAACTTGACGACTTAATCGGGCCGAATGTAGTAACCTTCACCGGAGTAACGCCACAAAATCCCAATATCCCTTTCTTCATCGAATTATGGCCAGGACTATGATATATCAATGAATAATACCATTTTGGCGTATCCATAGTCACAATCAATCGTGCTGATTTACCTTTTAATAATTTATCCCACAGTAATGAATCCTCGCGATACTTAAATGCAAATTTAGGCAAGAACACCCTGTCAATAAATCCTTTTAATAATGCAGGATAGGTTCCCCACCATGTTGGATATACAAAAACCAGATGATCCGAATCTAAAATATCTTGTTGAACGGCTAATAGATCTGGTTCCAGTTCTGTTCTCTGTCTATAACCATATCTCAGAATAGGGTCAAAGTTTAAATCAATCAGATGGATTAATTTACATTCAGCACCTGTTAAATCAGCACCTTTTTTATAACCATTTGCCAACTCAGTACAAAAGCTCTTTTTATCAGGATGGCCATTAATAATTAATATTCTTTTCATTATCGCATTATTTTGACTTGTAAAAAAAAGGCAGTATACATAACCCAGATTACAGATTAGCCATTATCACTAGCACTATTCTGATTGAATTCGCTGGGTGATATTTTATAGTAATCTTTAAAGCTTTTCGAAAAATAAGAAGGACTTGAAAACCCAGTTTCATAGGCTATTTCGGCTATCGACTTTCCACTCTCTCTTAATAGTACAGCAGCCTTGTTGAGCTTCGTATTTCTGATAAATTCACTGACCGATAATCCGGTAAGATGTTTTATTTTCCGATAAACATGAACACGTGAAAGTCCCACATCATTACTCAATTCTTCTACACCATATTCCGTATTCTGAATATTCTTTTCAATAATCTTATTACACTTTTTTAAGAAAGAACTATCCAGTTGCGAAATTTTGTTTTCGCCAGTATTCGGTAAAAGCAAGTTTTCCTGATAATGTTTTCTTATTTTTTGCCGTATCTCAATCAATTTCCGAACCCTAACCAACAGATGTTTGCTATTGAAAGGTTTAGGCATGTATGAATCGGCTCCGGTTTCCAAACCTTCTATTTTTTGTTCATGGGTTGACCGGGCAGTAAGTAAAATAACCGGAATATGACAAATACGGAGATCCGATTTTAACTTCTCTGTGAACGCTAAACCATCCATCACAGGCATCATTACATCGCAAATAATCAAATCAGGCTCTTCCTGATCAATTATATCAAAAGCCTCTTTTCCATTAGAAGCTTCCATCACTTTGTATATATCTAATAAACAATCTCTAATGAACCCCCGAACATCAGGATTATCTTCTACAATTAAAATAGTTAATTGTTGATCGAAACCGTTACTTAATTTCGAATTTGCTTTTGAGAAGGCATCAACATTTCCAACGGTTTCGGTAACAGATTCTATTTGTCGTTCAACCCGATCATACTCTTTATCGATTAAAACAATTTCATCTGTATTAATATGGGCACTACCTTGACGAAAATAAACAAAGAAAGAGGTACCTTCACCTTTCTTACTTTCAACAGTAAGATCGCCTTTATGTAAATCGATAAATCCTTTCGACAATGCAAGACCGATACCTGTCCCTTGAAAAATTATATCTGTCTGATAATCTCCACGGTAAAAGAGTTCGAATATTCGGGCTAAATGTTTTTCCGATATACCGATACCATTATCTTTTACAATAATTTCTACCGCATCACATACCTCATCGACAAAGTGATGTTTGGTGTTTTGAATGATTATTTCAATTCTACCATTCTCAGAAGTAAATTTAAAAGCATTCGAAAGCAAATTAAATAATATCTTATCAACTTTGTCTTTATCAAAGAATAACTCTTGTTTGGAAAGCGCAGTCGTAAAAAGATATTCCATATGTTTTTTCTCTGACAATTCATCAAATGATTCTTTTATTCCCCTGACAAATTGTATAATATCATAGTTCCCGGCATTTAACTTCATTTTAGTATTATCCATCTTTTGCAAATCCATCAACTGGTTAATCAGCCTGAGTAATCGGTTTGCATTACGATGCATCATCTGAAGTCGTTTCAATAACTCCGGAGTTAATCGAGCAGAACTAATGATATTATCAAGTGGGCCCAGAATGAGCGTGAGTGGTGTTCTGAATTCGTGTGATATATTCGTAAAAAAACGCAGTTTTGCTTGTGTTGCCTCTTCTAATTGAAGACTGATATTTTTCAATTCTTCATTCTGACGAATAATTTCCTGCGTTTGATGTTCTAGTTTTTGATTTGCCAACTGCTTGTTACGGTAAGCTCTGAATAATAACGAAACCAGAATAATAACCATTGCAAGTGAACATAATGAAACAATAAGCCAAAACTGCTGACTATAAAATCGTTGCACCTGTATATCAAGGTTTTGCTTTGAGAATTCAATATTCTTATGCAAGGTAATAATCTCTTCGGACTGAGCTTTTACAGCCTGTACATTAGCCGAATCAATAACCATTGTATTAAGATCGTTCTCCTTATAAAATGGTTTTTTATTTAATATATCACCGGCCAAAGAAATAGCCATTCTTCCACCCGTTGGATACAGTAAGGTTGCATCAAACTTTTTGTCGATAATAGCCTGGATACCTCCATCAGAGCCAGGTAATCCATCAATACCAATAATAAAAAAATCTTTTTTCTTCTTCTGTTTAATAAATGCATTATATGCCCCCATAGCCATACGGTCATTGTGAGCATAAACCAAGTTAAATTGAAGATTTTGCAATAGTGCCTCATCCATTATTTTCCAGCCACCGGGATTCTCCCATTCACCCGATTCTGACTTTACTATCTTTATTTCCGAAAATTTAGAGATTTCATCAATAAAACCATTATGCCGTTCGCGAGCAGGGGAAGACCCGACGAGCCCCATAATCTCAAGTATCCGGCCTCTACCTTTTAATAATTTAACAGCATATTTACCAGCCTCCTTGCCAATTTGATAATTGTTAGCCCCGATAAATGCCGTATAATCTCCAGACTCAATTTTTCGATCGATCAAAATAACGGGAATCCCCTTTTTATAGACCTCCTTTACTATCGGAGTAAGCGGTTCCGATTCATTAGGCGAAACAATCAATAAATCTATATTTTCTGCTAAGAGCTCATGTATATCTTTTATCTGTTTTGCGCTATTATTATTTGCATTCGTAGTTATAAGCTCCAGACTAGGATAATAAGTCAACTCATTTTGCATTTCCATCAACATGGTTTTACGCCATGTATCGGCATTTGTGCATTGTGAAAACCCAATTCTATATTTTCTCACCTTTGAGACTTGCGAGGACCCAAAGTGAATCAAAAAACAAACAAATAAAATGGATAACAGATAGTTTTTTTTCATTTAACACAAAATGAAATGTTGTGTAAAGTTAATAAAAACAATGGTTTGAATAACGGTTTAATTCTTTCTCTCTTTGTCATTTTGTAGCAGTTTTTTTTGTCAACATCATTTTATTTTGATATCAATTGGTAGTGAAAACACCATATTCCGATCTTTATTCGATGCGGAATCAACAAGGATGGCCGCAAAATTCCTTCTCAAATCGCCTATAGGTAATTGTCTGGTATCTTATTGATTTCGTAGAACGAATAAGATACCTGTTAACTACCCTTGAACCACTTGGAAACGGTGGGTGTCACCATCCATTCCGATTTAGCGTCGATTCAGTATTGAGAAATAATGTATTCAGAATTTATATTGATTCTGTTCTCTTAAAAAGCCAAATCTGAGAAAGAGTAATAATCAGATATTAAGATGTCCGATTTAACTATTGTCTATTTACAATAGTTCCCAACTTGATTGTACAATACTCCCCTGCTCGTTGTGATTCACCACCTTTAGGAACGTTTCGATCTCTTGTTGCATATCTTCAACATGTGAAATAACACCAACAATACGGTTCTCGCGTCGGAGGGCTTTCAATGATTCGAACACTACTTCCAACGATTCTTTATCAAGTGTTCCAAAACCCTCATCAAGGAAAAAGAAATTCTCCGACGAACCGGCTATCTTATGAATACTATCAGCCAACGAAAGCGCTAACGATAATGAAGCCTGAAAGGTTTGCCCGCCTGAGAGTGTCTTTACACTTCGGAGCTTACCTTCATTCATATAGTCACGTACCTGAAAACTATTATCGTCAGCCAATTCCAGACCCAGTTTCTGTCGGGATAGCTGATAAAATCTGTCGTTCGCAGCTGCACAGAGGTTTTGCAAATAGACAGTCGATACATAATTGACAAAACCACTGCTTCTGAAGAGATTTTTAAGCTCTGTAATGTCTTGTCCGCGTAGTGCCAACCGATCGTATTCTTTCTTAAGAAGAGCATAGCGTTCAGCATCTTTATTCAATTGCCTTAGCTCTTTTTCGTTTTCACCTTTTGAGCGGTTCATTTCAGATAACGCGGTATCTAATGTAGCAATTTGTAGAATTAGTTGTTGATGATCATCTTCGTTATAGATACGATGATTGATTTCGACTTCTAAGTCTTCCAACGCCTTACGACAAGCTTCTAACTGCTGTTTGTATTCGTTAATCCGTTGTTTTTCACCTTCACAATCAAGTTGTTTTTGCAATATGGCTTCAACAGAGGACAGTTCAAGATTTCCTGCAACTATGAGTTTCTGAGTAATCCGATCTTCTATATCTGTAAGTTGTTTAGTAAAAATCAGATCGCTTTGTTGTCCCGCCTCTATCTTTCCATTCAATGTACTATGGGTTGACGTGAAAGTGGCATACTCTTTTTCGGCTAATTGATACTGGGTAGTAATTTTCTGATAGGTTGTTTGATAATACTCTATATGTTGGTTTATATCAACAGCTTTACAATCTTCAAAATTCGATAGTTTAACAAGGTTTATCTGCTGGATTAATAAATCAATTGTTGACTTCCTACTAACAAAATCCTTCTCTATATCATGAATAGCTTTTGTAAAGCGAACCTTATTTTCGTTTACTGTCTTCAACTCATCATTTAATTTTTTAATCTCCTTTTCAATTAATTGAATTTTCTTACTTTCCTCATCATATCTTACGAATTCTGCATCCAACTGCTGAGAAGTCATATGTAAAAATGTAGTAGATTCATTTATTTGAACAAGTTTTTCTGAGACTTTTTCTGCTTCGTCATATAGTAATTCGAGCTTGGATGTGTTTGAAATCAACTGGTCAAAATTATCTTTAAGCGAAAACAGTATCTCCTTTAATTGATTTAGTTTATCCGTGGTTTCTTGTTTTTCTGATTTTAGTTTATTTAATTGTTGTGTAATGTCTTCCCGGTAGAAGATATAAGGATGACTGAGTGAACCACATAAGGGGCACGGTTTTCCATCATGCAGTTGTGAAGCATATTGTTCTAACTTTAATTGAACCTCAAATGTAATAATCTCCTTTTCCTTCTCTTTTAAGTCGACTTCGAGAATCTCAATATATTCTTCCATTTGGTCCATTGACTCATAAAACTTCGATGCTACGATTTGTTCTAAAGAAAACGATTCAGGTATCTCGGTCTTATATTCAATAAGTTGGGACAAATCGGGAGCACCCTTTAAAATATCCTCCCCCCTTCTAAATAGTTCTGCATTTGTTATTAAAATTACTTGTTGCGTTTTGACAATATCCTTAATGGATTCTTGCATTTTTTTATGTTCCAGATACCCTTGCTTAAATTCAGTAAGATTTCTGAGATTAGGAAGTTTTTTTTTCTTTTCTTCTAATAACCCTTCCATCTCACTAATCTTTAAAAGCTTTCTTTCAAGTTCCATATCATTGCTTATAAGAACTTGATTTCCTTTTTGCAAACGAACGTTAAGAGCTTCGATTTCTGCTTCATATTCACGCATAGTGAGAATTTTTTTTAATTCTTCACTTGTTTGTAATAGTTGCTCCCTAACTTCATACTGTGGTTTGAGTTGATCAATTTTTATTTTCCACTCACTAACCTGCTGTTTAATTACTTTTTGTAGGTTAATATTTTGTTCCAACTCTAATTTGTTCATCTGAAGATTATTTCTGGTCAGCTTTAGCTGTTCCAGATCTGAATGAAACAATAGTGAAAGACTTTCAAATTGCTTTATTTCGCTCTCCAGTGTTGCAAAGTATTCATTTTTGTTGAGTAGTGTCTTATGTTCAAAATCCTGCTTGTTGAATTTCTGCACCAATATTTTTAACGCAGAAAGCTCCTGCTCCTGTTTACGATGAACATCCAGATCTTGCTTTTGAGTGGCTATCTCCACATTAAGTCTTACTATCTCGTTTTTAAGATATTCAAGACGAGCCGGATCAATTTCTCCTATCCCCTTGAGCTGACCATCAATATTTTCTTTTAATTTATTATTTGCACTTTCCAGACGTATTACTTTATCTGAAAGTTCGTACTTGTCGAGATTAAACAGTTCCTTAAGCATGGTAGTTCGCTCTGTAGGATTTAACTGTAGAAACTCCTGAAACTTTCCCTGAGGAATGATAATAGTGCGTCTGAAGTTCTTATAATTCAATCCGGTAATCTGCTCTATGCTTTTAGGATCGATAGGGATCCATTCCGAATCATCAAAACGATACGCAGTTGTCGTGAAAGCCTTTACATCATCAAACTGTCGACTATTACGCTTTCCTTTCACAACAAAACGATAACCAGTGCTATCATGGGTTTTGAATTCAAAGTCGATGAGTAACTCGTTCGATTTCAGATTCATCATATTATAGTTTCGGTTATCACGACTATTGAGTCGCTCTGATTCGCCATAGAGTGCAAATGAAATGGCCTCCAGTATTGAAGATTTGCCACTACCCACACTACCAAAAATACCAAATAGTCCAGCCTGAGTAAGTCTTGTAAAATCTATTTCCTGTTTTTCCCTATAAGAATAGAGGCCTTGTAGGATTAATTTAACGGGTATCATGCCTCGCCCTCCTCTGATAATGTCTCTTTAAAAACTTGTAAGATTCTTTCATTGGGTGCTTGTCCACCCTTCTTTGATTGGTAAAAGTCGATAAAGAGCTCTTCAATATTCTTGGTAAGATCTATAGACTTACCTGCTTTGCCAGCAACACCTTTGAGATTTCGCATCTCTGGGATAATGGTAACAATTCCTTCGTGGATATCGAGTAGTTGCTTTCGCTCGGTAACAGACAAGTAAGTATCTGATACGATGGTGAGTTCTACAAAAACATTCTGGTTTTCGGTAAGCCATTCTACAGCCAGATCAGTAGCGTCGAACCGTTTCCTGATTAGTCGTTTACCCGCATGGAGCAAAATGGGTGTTGTCAGAGCGGCTTGACCGGGTTCTACATCGATCATCATCACATATTTATCCTGATCGGCTTCACCAAAACTATAAGCGATTGGACTGCCACTGTATATCACCGGCGTAGGAGCTGTTGTGATAGTCTGCTTGCGATGAAGATGTCCAAGGGCAACATATTGCACCTGTTTAGGAATACTCTCTGTAAAGATGGCCTGAGCACCACCAATATGCAGAATGGAGCGTTCCTCTTCGGGCTCTTCGGGTTGCTCCCCGTCAACATTCATAAAGAGCAGGTGTGTAATCATCATATTTACACCCTGTGCATCACAATGGTTTGTGGCCAGCTCAGTCCAATGATCCTTAAGAACGGATCTTAATTCGGTTTCAGCATCAAAGTCACCCAAGTACGACTTTAGTCTGATCTCATTAGCATAAGGCGTTAAAATCAACCGTAAGGGGTATTGCGACTGAGGCAATTGTAGTTCAACAAAACCCGGAAGACTTTTCAGAACTTTTAGTCCGGATGATAACTCAAAAGAGGGAATGACGGTATGAGGAAATCCGGAGAAGAGAATACCACATTCGCGTGCCAACGGATGGGGAGCCTCAATACGCTCCGGAGAGTCATGGTTGCCCGCAATGGCAATCACCGGACGGGCTCCGTTATTTGTCAATTTCTTTGTAAAGTGATAGAAGAGTTCAACGGCCTCGGTTGAGGGGTTGAACGTATCAAAGAGATCACCGGCAATAATGACTACTTCTGCTTTTTCGCGATCGGCAATATCACAAATTTCTTGCAACACAGCTTCTTGTTCCGTTAACCGGGAAAAGCCCTCAAGTCGTTTACCAAGGTGCCAATCAGAGGTATGGAGAATTTTCATTCTACTAATGGTATTATAGCATCAATACAAAAGCTAAAAACCAAAAGTACTATAATAAAACCGAGCTTCAGACTAAAATATCAGGAAAATCCAGTATTACTTCTGAGGTGTCTTAATCCACTCTTCATTAAATATATACTCGTTTCCGCTCGAAATAAGATGTATGAGTCCGTTTCTGGTTATGGTAGACGATAAATATCCTTTGGGCTCAGCCTTTACCGACGACATTTCAAATTCGTGTTGCCAGCCCCAACCATTATAGATACCCGGTTTCTCTTCATTGGTAAGCAATCGACGGAAAGGGAAACTCTTTCCTCCATCCACAGATAAGGCGGCATAGAGTCCGGAAACAACCTTTTCCTCTCCCTTGGAGTTCTTAATTTTTAAAGCCGGATCAAATGATGCAAAAAAGATATTACCGGATAGAAGACGTTGTAAGGTACAACGCTGAAAACTACCAATAGAAGGAAAATCGCTCTGACTATACGTCCATGTTTCACCACCATCAACAGAAACGCTTTTGGGTTGCATACCATTGATATTATCACCACGCCCAAATGAGAGTAACGACCCATCCACGCACTCAACAATAGGAGCATGTATTCCGGCAATCCAGGCTCCGGAAGCTCCTTCCTTAAAGATGGGAGCTGCTTTACCTTCAGCTGGTTTATGCCATGTTTTGCCTCCGTCAGCAGAGAACCAGACCACACTTCCTCCCTCTCCTCCGGGAACGGCATCACAGGTAAAAATCAATCGTCCTTTCTTATCTCTCAACATTGATGCAATAGGCATATTTTGAAAACGATGTTGAGGATCGATAAAGACAGGCTTCGACCAACTTGCTCCATTATCTGTTGAATAGCGCATGACCAATGCCAGATAATACCATGTATTACCAGCCGATAAGCCATTGAAATGAAAGATAGTATCATTTCCATTCCACCAGATAAGACCGCCATGATCGTTGCGATCAGGAGCATCAAAAAAGAGGGAAGCTGGTTCCCATACCGAGGTTCCATAACGCTTCCGCGAAGCAAGATATTTTAATTCACGCCCCGACTCGCGAAGGGTATTATACCATATAACCATCAAATCGCCATTGGGCATTTCAGTGATAGAGGGAACATGGTTGTGATAGTAGAAAGGTATTGTAGTATCAGCAGGAGCCTTGGGCGGAATTACAAAAGGAATAGGACCCTGAAACCAGGGAGCACCTTTCTTATAATCTTTGGGTAATAATGTAAGATTTGGTTTATTCTGTCTTACATTTTTCTGATTGAGCGGTTTATACTTATTAATGATGGCATTTGATGTATTGATAGGATCGCCTTGTGCTACTCTGAATCCTATTAACCAGTTACGGTCATCCCTTAAAGAACCCATACGGTTTGAGGAGCTTAAAAAACGTAAGTCCATCTTTTTTTGTGGGTTGACATCAGATAGAGTGGTTCCAAATTCTGTAGTATGACTACCTCCCCTGCTCACCTTAAAGTCGCCATCAGTGCATCCGGCAGGATCTGTTTGTTCGGTTGGTTGATAAGGACCATACCAGTCGTAGCACCATTCCTCTACATTACCATGCATATCATAAAGCCCCCATGGATTGGCTGGTGTTTGTGCTACTGTAAGATTAGGGGTAGTCTTTAAAGGATCGGGGACACCCGGCCAGAAACCTCCGGCATCTCCATTGGCGTTCCCCTTGCGGTAAATATTAGGGAGTTCATTACCAGTAGAGTAATAGGTTATAGTTCCTGCCCTGCATGCATACTCCCATTCGGCCTCGGTTGGTAAACGATAAAGTTTCCCTTCTTGTTTTGAAAGCCATTCACAATAAGCCATAGCATCATCCCAGCTAACAAATACTACAGGATCATTATCTGAATATGAAGTGTGTTGCATTCCACGCATCATGCGATGTTCCGGACGAAACCGTTCATACTGAAGATTGGTTACTTCTGTTGATGAAAGATAAAAAGGATTAGAGATAATAACTGAATGGACAGGCTTTTCATCATAATCGCCATCTGTGCATCCCATCTGAAACCGACCTGGTTCAATCCGAATCATTTTCATTCCAACAGTGTTAAGTTGCTGGGCAAATATCAACTGGGGACAAAAAAGAAGAAGAGTAAACAATAAACTTTTAGAAAGGACCAGGTTTAAGGGCTGTTTCATGAGTGCAAAATTTTATGGTTCAAGTTCTCTATTATTGTTGTATGCCTATATTCAATCTTTTAACTTTTTGATCTATCGTATTTCCATAGAAATCTTTTTCTGCATTATTGGGCATTAACTTGCCGGAACCAACAGCAGGAGATGTTCTTTGAAGCATAAAACACTTTAACCGATCAAACCCTTCACCTTGATGATCAGGCAATGACTTAAACTGAGGATCATCAAGAATTGCTGCAGGATCTACAGGTCTGTTGTGTTGAACACCAAAATAGAGATTATTCTCAAAAAAGTTTCGGGAACTCTCCTCAAACTTAAAGACTGCTGGCCCTTCAGAATAAAAAATATTATTGGCAAAATAGGTACTGTCAGGAAAACCATTCCAGCTGGTCATTTGGATAATGGTAGTATCAATGATGTTAGAGGGTTTCTTAGGCATGTAGACGATATTGTTATAGATCTTGCTGTTGAAAGCAGTCCCGGCAACATGTATAATTGGAGAAAATATACCCGAACGGGTTAGGTTTGTTCGAAGGCCATCGTTCACACTGACGTTATATCGAACGATGGTTCCAACATTTCCAACACTAAAGGGTAATTTTGATTTCCCATCGTTACAGATTAACAAAAATCCACCTTCGTTATCATGACTATAATTGTATTGTATGATGGTATTCTTACAGTTCCAGTCCGAATCAAAACCTTGTCCATCCCAAGGGGCTTTATGATCACTTACTTCATTGTATTGAATGATCGTGTTATCACAACTCCATGGCCAGATACCTGCAGCAGCCTCCGTATCAGGTAATAATCGTGAACAATTACGCATCACATTATATTCAATCAATACACCATCACAACCAATTGGAACAATACCATCGCCCGGCACCTGATCGAGAATATTCTTTCTGATAACAACGTTCAGATTTGGATGCCAATTGGAACGAGCAGAATAACCATTAAAGATAATTCCATTACGTTGGCACCGTTGGATCTTACAGTTTTCGATCAACAGCCTATCAAAAGTAGAAGGTGTATTTCGTCCACTGTTCTTAATCAGAATGCCCGATCCCCCGCCCTGTTCTTTAACAAGGCTTCCATTTACATCATGAATAAACAGATTCAACAATTTAATATCATGTGCCACACCAAAATCATTAATGCTAACCAGAATACCCGATAATCCTCTGATACTTTCAGGAGCCGTATTGGAAATTTCTAAATTTTGAATCGTTATATACTCACTATTGTTGATAGACACTGCTGCCTGACGAACACCATTCCCTTGAATATGAGGACTTGTACCTTTTCCATATCGGTCAATTACAATTGGTGCATTTGGCGTTCCTTTTGCAATAAGCATCAACTGACCTTCCCAAACCTGTCCGGCATGGAACAGAAGATGATCACCAGCAATCAACGTTTGTTGATTTATTTTTGAAAGTGTTTTCCAAGCTGTAGTAGTTGTTGTTCCTGTATTCTGATCATCACCCTTAACCACATCTACATAATAATTTTTCTGAGCATGTAACGTGCCGATGAAAAGAGTCAATATTAAAGAATGTAAAAGCAAATAGCACAAGGTCTTCATGATAATACGTTAAAGGTTTACACTTAATCCTACAGATAAAACTTTAGACAATGGATAAACATTCCCGCCCCAACCTCCATCAATTGTTTCAGGATCAAATATTGTCGAAAGTCTTGTCCATGTCCAGATATTTTCGCCCGAAACATAAATTCTGCATTTCTTTAGACCTATCTTTTTGGAAACGACTTGTGGCAATGTATATCCTAACTGCAGATTTTTAAAGCGAATATAAGCTGCATTTTGAAGATATCTTGTTTGAATTTGTTGATTTTTACCATTAAATAAAGGACGAGGATAATATGAATTCAAATTAAGTCCTAATGGATGATTAGGATCGTCTCTGAAGTAATCGGTTTGTTCTTTCAAACCAGTAGACCAATAAACACCCTGCCCAGATGCTCCCCAAAAATAATAACTGTTTTGAAAATAATCTCTCTTTAAAACTCCCTGCAGAAATATCCTGAAATCAAACCCTTTCCAATCAGCTCTCAAATCAATTCCAAAAGAGTAACGGGGAGTGCTGTTTCCAATAATACTTAAGTCGCCATGATTTCCGGTAGTTGACGATCCTGCATCAATTTTGCCATCACCATTGAGGTCTTTAAACATGATATCACCAGCCTTCCAGCTGCTACCCAAAGCCGTTTGTCCTCCATTAGGCAAACTGGCTAAATGAGCATCCATTTCAGCTTGTGTTTTTGCTATGCCAATTGTGGTATATCCCCATATCTCACCGATTTTTTGTCCAGCATAATAGGTGCTCAGATTACCCGCAGGATTTGGATAGTTCGTAATTTCGGTTTGGGAGTCAGAAAACATCAACTTTGCGCTATATCCCAACCCGTTTTTTAGTCGATCTTGCCAGGCTATCGTTAATTCAAAGCCATAGGTCTTCAAGTCAGTATTATTGGTAGTGGGAACAGGTGTACCCAATATAGCAGGTAACTCGGGAGCATTACCAATCATATCATTGGTATTCCGTACAAAATAGTCAAACGTTGAAGTGAGTTGGTTTTTCAAAAAGCCCAAATCAATTCCCAGATCATTTGTTTTCACTCGCTCCCATGTTAAAGAAGAGCTGATAATTCCGGGAGCAACTGACGTATTGAGTTGTATTCCATTTACTAACCAACTTGAATTTCCATTTCCAATCTGCATTGTATTATAAGTAGGATACCAATTTCTGGTATTCTGATTACCCAACTGACCATACGAATAGCGTATCTTTACATTATTTACTACTTGTTTTAGCCGATTCCAAAGAGGTTCTTTCGACAGAGTCCAACCCAACGATACCGAAGGAAAAAGGTTCCAACGTTGACCTGATCGATACCTTGAAGTACCATCATAACGGAGATTTGTCTCAATCAGATAACGTCCTTCATAATCATAATTTAGTCGACTGAAAAATCCGGCAGTTGCCCAATTTTGATATTGACCTCCTACTCTGGGGCTAACTACCTTTCCGTCATTATCAGTGCCTGAGGTGACATCAATGACGGGAGTTGACGCAACCATCACTCCATTCCGTTCAGCATAAAGTGATCGATACTTATTCAATTCAGATTGATAACCAATCATTATTTTATAATGATTTTTCTCTACCGCACCGGTATATTCACTATAAAAATTTGGGTTGAAATAATTCGTTCGCAAAGCTTCCTCATGGACAGATGAGGAGGCATTAAAGATAACAGGGCTTCCATTTACATCATGATTATATGTCTTCTCCACATCCCAATGTCGGAAATAATCTTCTGTCTTATAGTTAAAGTTGGTAAATATCTTCCACCCTTTTATGGGCTCAACAGTTATTTTAAGTTGTTGGTAGATCCAGTCATCTTGCATTCTATCTCGTCCACCATCCCTGAGAGCCAGAGCCTGGGAAGGAGAAGAATACAGATACCCATTAGGATCATAAAGTGGTAGTATCGGCCAACCCTGACGGGCTAATTCAGAATTAAAATTATTGCTCAAAGCGGCAGGACGAACATAATCTTCTCTGGTGAACCGTACGCTATATAAAACAGAAGCCCAATTTGTAATCTGAGTATTAATTTTAGCAGTTGTCGTATATCGCTGATAATTATCGCTACTTAGCTTCATCAATCCTTCCTGGTTCAGATAGTCACCCGATAAATAATATGTGATATCATCCGTACCTCCATTTATATTTATAGCATGTTCTTGTGAGGGTGCTGCGTTTTTATACACTGCCTTAAACCAATCTACATTGTCGTTTCCGTATATGTAACCATCTGCCCAATACTGAGGGTTTGAAGGGTTCGGAATCGTAGTTTTGTTTCCTAGTTTTCCTGACTGAAAATCAAGAATACGTTGTACTCTTTCAGGACTAAAAAAGTCGCCATTTCCACTATTTTTATTGGCGTCATTAAAGAAAAGTGCAAAAGTGTATGAGTCCATCATTTTCGGTAATAATGTCGCCTTACACCAACGGAAATTGTTATTATAGGTCACTCTGGCTCTGCCCGTCTGCCCTTTTTTTGTGGTAACCAGAATAACCCCAAAAGGAGCTCGTGAACCATAGATTGATGACGCCGCTGCATCTTTCAGTACAGAAATATTATCAATATCCTGAGGATTGATGGTATTTATATCTCCTTCCATTCCATCTATCAAGATGAGTGGGCCACCTGTAGATCCTTGTCCGATTGTTGCAATACCTCTAATATTCATTGAGGGTCTGTTTTCTAAACTTCCCCCTAACTGACCACTTTGTGTTATATTCAATCCGGGAACCATTCCCTCTAGTGCTTGTCCTATATTGACTACCGGTCTTGCCTCCAATGTTCTGCCACTTACCGTGGAAATGGACCCGGTAACATTACCTCGCATTTGCATTCCAAATCCCACAATAACAATTTGTTGCAATGATTGAAATTTTTCAGCTAAGGTGACATTAATGATACTCTTCTCATGAACAGAAACCTCAGCGGGTTCGTACCCCATGTACGAAAATTGCAAAACATTATTAGGCCCAGGTATATCAATAGTATACATTCCTTTCTCATCAGTTCTGGTAACTTGTTGTGTCCCTTTCAATGCAACATTAACATCAACAAGGGCTTGCCCATTACTTTCGGTTACCCTCCCCATCACCCTCTTTTTTTTAATCCGGTCCGGGACAATAATAATCAGATTCTTTTCTGCTATTTTGTAATTAAGCTGGCTATTAGCCAACAGCTTTGACATCACCTCTTCAATAGAAGCATTGACAGTTATAATATTAACTTTCTTCTTCAAACTGGAGAAATCGTCACTAAAAAAGAAACGATATTCGCTAATACTTTCGATAGTACCGAATGCTTCGCGTAAAGCCACATCATGAAGGTTTAGGTTTATCTTGGCAGATTGCCCATACCCGCTTAATGTAACGAACTGAAATATACAAATAACAACTAATTTTAAAAGTGTTTTCATTACACCATCTCGTTCATGAATAAGACTATTGATAAACAGATCATTAGATTAATGGTTTAGAAAAGAATGCAAACCGAAAAGCTTAGATCAGAAGCGAGAAAGCTAGAAACGCAAAATTAATAAAAAGGTATTATTGGAATAGGTAAAAATATTTCGCATTGGCGTTGTTCTGATTAAACTTAAATTAATTATTCATTGTAAACACGACCATACATGGTCATAAATTGTTTGTTAAATTTCAGGTTTGCAGTCTTCCCTTCTATTGAGAATAATATAGGAGAAGAAAGACTTACAGCTTTAAATACTTGCTCAATGGATTCATCTTCAAGGGTACCCGAAAAACGAAAATGCCTAAGCCGTTCGTTTTCGAAATTAATTTTAATATCATATTTACGTTCAAGCTTAATAGCTAATGTTCCTAACTCTTCGCCCTTTATAATCCATCGCTTTCCCTTCCATGAAATGAACGGACGTAAATCAACATTTTTCTCAAAAGAGATATTTGCAGAGTGTGATACATCAAGATCGGCTTCCCGAATTAAAGCATCATATGGGGTATCCTCACCTAGAGGTTCTTTTATAAGTTTTTCAATGTTATCCTCTTTGTAGATCAACCGCTCTTTAGGATTCAGAAAACCGATATTGGCAATCTTCTTAAGATCACGTTTATCAGTATGAATTTGTTCAATTTTAACTTTCCCTTCAACCAGAGCAGTCTCTATAACGCCTTCCATTGGGTAAGCCTTTACATTAAATTGTGTACCTAATGCTTTTATTGCTAATGATCCGGCCCTGACAACAAAGCTCTTTTCTTTATTTTTAGAAACGGTAAAGTAGCCCTCTCCTTCTAACCAGACTTCACGATTTTTTACACCAAAGTTAGAATAGTATCTTATTTTACTACCCGCATTTAACATAACAATTGATCGGTCGGGAAGTAATACCTGAGTCCTTGAACCCAGTGGTGCTGCAATTTCTTGAAATGCAGCTAATGAAGAGGCGCTCCTATTTGAATAGATGTAGTTAGCAATAAACCCTAATCCAAAAGAAACGATAATAATTGCGGCGATACGCAAGAAACTGTAGCTAATTTTAAACCGATTAAGTTTTACAGGTTCATCTTCGTCTTGTTTATTATTTAGGTCATTAACCTTTTGTTCAAATCTATTGAATGCCCCTCTCGCATCAAACGCTTTTGGGTTTGATATGGCCATCGATGATAACCAAACCTGACTATATTCGTTTAAATAAGTCACATTCCGATCATCTTCTTCAAGCCAACTATTGAGTCTTGCATACTCTTCTTCATTCAGATTTCCTGAAAGATATCCAGCTATTAGCTCATTATATTTTTCTCTTTCAATCTCCATTCTCAATATACTCACTATTTATAGACAATAAAAACAATCGTTAGGGTGAAACCTTATTTAAAAAACATAAAAAAACTAATGATAAACACCAGATAGTCCTTTAAACTTACCCTCAATTTTGATAAAGCAATCTTCATATGTGTCTTTACAGTATTAACTGAAACATTAAGCCGTTCGGCAATTTCATCATATTTCAACTCTTCATCTCTACTCAACAAGAATACCTGTCGACATTGTTCAGGTAAACTATCAATAGATTTTTTAATTAACGAGGTGAGTTCGTTGGTTAGTAATCCACCCATTGGATATTCTTCAACCAATGAGTTTTGAATCATTCTTTCTGCTATCTTCTGCTTAAAACGTTGTTCGGCTTTAGAATGTAGATCATAATTAATACATCTGTTTTTTACTGCACGAATAAGATAGGCCGATAAAGAGGTATTGATTATGATCGACTCTCGTTTTTCCCATAAGGCGAAAAAAACATCACTAACAATCTCCTCTGCAACTTGCTTTTCCTTAACAAATTCGATTGCTACATAACACAAATAATTGTAGTAGTCATTAAATAATTGTTCAAATGTAATCAGACTTCCTTTTCTGATTCCATCCTCAATATTTGTCTGATTTTCTATCAACTGTTTCATCCTTTATTTTACGTAACAAATATACCTTTTTCATTGAACCGGTCTGCAAACCCTATACGACTATTCGCATATAAACTAAAATAATCTTCAACGATAAGCCATTACATATTGCTTACAGTATGATCGCTACATGACAAAACGAGGCAGCCTCAATTGAGACTGCCTCGTTTTATTACTGTTTCTAATTTATTATTTCCAAAAAAAATGATAATAGATTAAACCTATTTTAGTATAATCTAGAAACCAATTGGCGCGGCATTAGGTGTTAAAGGCCAACCCGGATTCTGATAAATAGGTGATTTACTTAAATCAGTTCCATCCGTTGTTAACATAAAATGCTGAATGGCTATTGGATTCAGATAATGAGCCATTGTCCATTTTAAGCCATTGTAGGCTAATGAAGTAGTGGTTTTTTCAAAAGGACGGAGATACAAACTCAATGTTGGAGCTGACACAGTACTCTTATCTCCAATACCATAAGTTAAAGCAGAGGCCTTATACCATTTTTGCATTGGGCCCCAAAGTTTAAATCCTTCTATGTGGTAAGGAGTTGAAATAAGTTGATCCATAGCTCTCCATCTACGAAGATCCATTTGACGAAGACCTTCTGCCATCAATTCACAACGACGTTCCCGACGGATATTATATAATACTTTATCAACCATAGTTCCGGCTGAGTATACCCCCCAGTCATTAGCTGCTTCTTTTGAAAGATCGGTAGCATCTATGGTTTTCTGATAGTTAGGATCAACACCAGCTCTTGTTCTGATAGCACGCCAGTATACTTGAGCAGTAGCATCCAGATTTCCATTTTTCTCATAACAGGCTTCCATGTAGTTTAGATAAGCTTCAACGGCTCTAAATACTATAGATCCTGTATAGCCTGCGCCATTACCACATTGTGCAGCATCATAATTCAGTCCCTTTCTTATGGTGTAACCCGTAGAATATTTTTGTTCCCATGAGGAATTAAGAATATCAGGAATTGGTTCAACAGCAGTAGCATGATCACCTAAGATAGAAGGATAAAGAACATTTATTTGTTTAGGTTCTTTTAAGAATAGCCATAGACGTCCATCTCTGTTTTTACGAACCAATGTCAGTGAATCATCACCTGCATAACCGGAACCTGCAGCATAGATAGGCAATCCATTTGCCATAACAAATCCATCAACCATACCTCTGGTAAGACCCACTGCATCATTACCTAGTTGTGCATAAACGGGCACATTATGAACAATCCCAAGCCCCTTGTCATATTGTCTCCATAACAGCACTTCGCTATATTTCGACATATCGACATCACTAAACATACTGAAATATGGGTTTACAGCATCCCCGGTTGTTTGTTGGAGAACCTGATTATTTGTAACAAGTGGTGTAGCATCAGCAACAGCCTTTCCTGCATCCATCGCTTGTGTAAGGAAGTAATCAATTTCAGTATCAATTGTTCCACTTGGGAATTTGTAACTGGCATTGTAGTCTTTGGTTGCGCCTGGCCAATTTGGTCCGTTTGGAACAAATGCAGTTCCTTTAAAATACTTTAACCAGGTTCCTTCATAAAGCGCTACACGTGATTTCAGTAACTGAGCACAAGCCTTTGATAATCTGTTTTTCTTACCATCAGGAGCTGTTGATTTCAGAAGAAGAGTAGCTGAGTCAAGATCCGAGATAATAAAACGAGCCACTTCATTTTGAGGAGCACGTTTACTGGCAGCAATCAAAGGCTCTTTTTGATCAGGGAAAGTTTTCTTTATGATAGGGAAATCTCCCAGAGCCTGTAGTTTAGTGAAATAAACAAAGGCTCTAATCAGATACATTTCACCAATGTAATGCTTGATATTATCAGTGCTACCAGAAATAGTACCTGCTTTTAATCGAGGCAATACGGTCTGTAAAAAGTAGTTACATTGATAAATACTGGTAAATGACCAATCACCGCCTGTCTGGCCTGTTTTCCATTGACCCGGAACGAAACGGTTATCATAGTTCGGATTAATTTGGTTATCGGTATTTCCATCAATTCCAAAGGTTCCAAAGCTCCAGTTTCCATGAGTTGGAAATACACTATATTGATTGATTGCATAAGAAGCTAACTGCGACTCTTCATTCAAATAATTGTCGGGAGTTATATTTGATAAGGGCTGTCTGTCTAAAAAGTCCTTCTTACAAGAAGAGAGAATTAGCAGGGTAATAGCACATATCAACAATGATATATTTTTTACTTTCATCTTTTTAAACATTTAAAAGTTTACACTTACACCAACAGAATAGACTTTAGATAATGGGTAAACATTTCCACCCCATCCTCCATCGATCGTTTCAGGATCGAAGATTGTTGACAGCTTAGTTTTTGTCCAGATATTTTCACCCGAGATATACACTCTGAATTTATTAACTCTGATTTTCTTTGTAATATTCGATGGAATAGTATAGCCAATCTGTAAATTCTTCAATCTGATATAAGCAGCATTTTGAATATATCTGGTTTGAGTTTGCTGGTTTTTACCATTAAACAATGGACGTGGGTAATATGAATCCAGATTAAGTCCTAGCGGATGAGTGGGATCGTCACGGAAATAATCAGTTTGCTCTTTTAAACCTGTTGACCACCAGATACCCGATCCGGAAGCACCCCAAAAGTAGTAACTATTTTGAAAATAATCTCTTTTTAATATACCCTGAAAAAATGCACGGATATCAAAACCTTTCCAATCAGCACTTAAATCCAAAGCAAATGAGTAACGTGGTGTACTGTTTCCAATAACACTTAAATCGCCATGATTTCCGGTAGTATTTGATCCTCCATCAATTTTTCCATCGCCATTTAAATCTTTAAACATAAGGTCACCTGCCTTCCAGTTACTCCCCAGTGCATTTTGTCCGCCGTTAGCCAGTGTTGCCAAATGTTTATCCATCTCAGCCTGGGTTTTAGCTATTCCAATGGTGGTATATCCCCAAATTTCGCCGTATTGTTCTCCTGAATAATACGTACTAAGATTGCCAGCTGGGTTTGGGTAGTTGGTAATTTTAGTTTGAGAATCAGAAAGCATCAACTTTGCACTATAACCTAAACCATTTTTTAAACGATCTTGCCAAGTAATAGCTAACTCAAAACCATAGGTTTTTAAGTCAGTATTATTAGTCGTTGGAACCGCTGTACCTAAAATGGCTGGAAGCTCCGGAGCAGGTCCAATCATATCATTGGTATAACGAATAAAATAATCGAAGGTCGTAGTTAATCTGTTTTTCAAGAAGCCCATATCAGTACCAAAATTGTATGTCGAAATGGTCTCCCATTTTTGAGAGGAAGAGATAAGACCTGGTGCTGATGAAGTATTTGTCTTGATTCCACCAACAAGCCATGAACTGTTAGCAGTACCGAAAGGCATAGTTACATAAGTTGGATAATACCAAGGATTTCCTGAAGCATCTAATGTATTCTGGTTGCCTAGTTGACCATAAGAAGCTCTGAGCTTAAATTGATTTACAATACTTTCAATTGGTTTCCAAAACTCTTCTTGTGCAACATTCCAACCCAAAGAAGCTGATGGAAAATATTTCCATTGTTTGGTCGAACGGAAACGTGAGGTTCCATCATAACGAAGATTAGCTTCAACCATATAGCGGCCCTTATAATCGTAGTTTAAACGACCAAAGTACCCCGATGTTGACCAATCTTTATATTGACCACCTACACCAGGAGAAACAATCTTACCGGAGTTATCAGTACCTGAAGTGATATCCAATACGGGTGATGAAGGAACAATCACACCTTGACGTTCGCCATATAGTGAACGATATTTATTTAGTTCGGACTGGTAACCTACCATTAATTTCAGATTATGATCACCTAATGATTTTGCATATTCGCTATAGATATTCGGACTAAAGTAATTAGTTCGCGAAGCTTCTTCATGAACTGAAGAACTGGTTCCATAAAGATAAGCAACACCATTCACATCATGGTTATACGTTTTTTCAGTATCCCAATGACGAAAATAGTCTTCAACTTTATAGTTTAAGTCTGCAAATATTTTCCATCCCTTTATGGGTTCTAGGGTTAGTTTTAGCTGTTGATAGGTCCAGTCATCTTGTCTTTTATCACGTCCACCATCTCTTAGTGCTAATGCCGGCGATGGTGCAGAATATAAATAACCGTTTGGATCGTATAATGGCAGCATAGGCCATCCCTGACGAGCTAAGTCTGAATTTAAACTATTCGTAAGTGCAGATGGTCTAACATAGTCTTCCCGGGTAAAACGTCCGGTATATGAAAGTGATGCCCACTCCGAAATCTTTGCATTTATCTTTGCAGTAGTCGTATAACGTTCGTAGTTATCGCTGGTCAGTTTCATTAAACCTTCCTGGTTTAAATAATTACCCGACAGATAGTAGGTAATATTTTCGTTACCCCCATTTACACTTAATCCATGTTCTTGTGAAGGAGCCGAACTTTTATAAACAGCCTTAAACCAATCTACATTATCGTTCCCTTCACCATAACCGTCAGCCCAGTATTGTGGATTTCCTGAATTTGGAATAATACTTGTTGTGATCTTTCCGCTTTGGAAATCTTTAATACGTTGCATCCGGGCAGGACTAAAGAAATCTCCGTTACCACTATTTTTATTTGCATCATTAAAGAATTGAGCAAATGTATATGAGTCCATTAAATGAGGGAGTCCGATAGGACTGCTCGAACGAAGACTGCTTGTGTAATTAACCTGTGTTTTTCCGGCTTTACCCTTTTTAGTTGTCACTAAAATAACACCAAAGGGTGCACGTGAACCATAAATTGATGATGCTGCTGCATCTTTCAAGACAGAGATATTCTCAATGTCGTCAGGATTTACAGCATTGATATCACCTTCCATTCCATCAATTAAAATAAGTGGGCCACCTGATGTAGCTCCACCAATAGTGGTAACACCACGGATGTTGATAGAAGGTCTATTCTCCAAACTACCACCTAACTGACCGCTCTGAGTAATATTTAAACCCGGTACAACACCTTGTAGTGCTTGTCCAACGTTTGTTACGGGGCGTGCCTCTAATGTTTTGGCATTCACCGTTGAAACAGATCCGGTTAAATTTACCTTTTTCTGTGTACCGAAACCAACCACTACAACTTCATCAAGTGTTGTAAGATCATCTTTCAAAATAATGTTCAATGAACGTTGTTTCCCAACAACAACGTCTTGAGAAACATAACCTACGAATGAAAATTGTAATCTGGCTTGCTCTGATGGAACAGTAATAGAAAATTTACCGTTAGCGTCAGTAGTGGTTCCTGTATTTGCCCCTTTAATTCTTACTGTAGCACCCGGAACACTTTGACCCTTTGAGTCAACTACAACTCCACTTATTTTGATTGTTTGTTGCTGTTCTACAGACAACGTATTACTTGTTTTATCATTTACCGAAAAACCAATCGTTGCTTTTACACTCAGGTCTGATTTTGAAGCTGCGGAAGCATTATTTGCAGCAAAAACCGACAATGTGGAGCATACTAAAAAGCAGGAAATGATTTTGGTTATTCGTAATGATTTGTTAAGGCATTTATTTGTGTTAATATGCCTTTTAATGTAAAATAACTTCATAACTTTACCAATGTTTGGTTAGACAAAAAGGTTCTTAAAATCGTTTAAATCAGTCTTGCTGAACATAAGGGCGGGAAACTCGTAATTTTCCGCTCTTTCAGCTTAAATCAAGATTTGTTTTACTTCATAGGCTTCATTTTCTTTTCATTAAACACTTCGTTTATTTTGTGTTATTATCTTTCTTAAGAAAAATAAAATCTGTCAGAAAACTTTAACACGACTAATAGACAACCTTCGAATCATGAAGGGTGAAGTACCAAAGCGCATTTATTAGCTTTTTTTGAAACCCCTTCACTTTTGTATTTTAATAAAAATTTCTTTGATGAATTGTTGAAATTTCTTTATTGAAATAGAACGTATCAGTGGAAGTATAAATATCTAAATAACTTCAAAAACAACCATAAAACCAATCTTAAAAGTACCCTATCTATAGATCTTATTTAAGGTATATGCAGGGGTTATTCACCCCTTAGAGGAGCGAAAAGGGTGGAGATACCCTGGAGATAGGGTGCAGATGGGGTGGAGATACCCATCGTTATGGAGGCAAATTTCCATCATTTTATCCTGTGCATAGAAAGGTCATAATTCTTCACTTTCGAATTATACGCCACTACCCCACCTTTTCTGGAATAAATAATTGTCTGGACGAGATGATTGTCAGTTTAAAATTCAAATTTTTACGTGCTGTTTGTACAAACTCACACGATCTTTACATCATATATCACGACAAAAAGCACCAATGGGGATATCTGATTTTACAATCGAAGGCCCTTTCCATTGCAATTTCAACAAAACAGTTTTCAACTCTGCAGGGGTTGAACAAACGATACGGAAAGGATGCAATCCGGCTTTCAGTTTAATTTCACCTTTCTTTTCAGTTCCGGGTACATAGTTGTAATCGGCATCAATGATAGCCGCTTCATGAATTCGCATAAAGGCTTTCCCACCTGACGTTAAATAAAACGTGTATTTTCCGTCTACAGGTACTCTAATATAACCATCAAACGCATAAACATTTGCTTTTCTTTGATTCGTTTTATTTACAACTAGCAAATTTGTTGTTCCTTTTGCAACATGACGTAAACTTTTCACATCAGGTAACCATGGAATGGAACATTTAAATGCAGTCCATTCTATACCATTAACTACGTTATTTTTTGTAATAGCTGGAACCAGAGCATTATCATAAGTGCGAGGAGCTTCTTTATCAAGCCTCCGGTTTTGTAACACTTTGTCTTTCATTTGCTGCTGCAACATAGAAAGATTGGCATCACCTGCCAGATTCTTTGCCTCCTTTGGATCGGCAACCACATCATAAATTTCAAAATTATCATCCGCTGATTTAATATTATAGCGGACACCTACCATATTATCCAAACGAATCATCTGCATCTGATTACGTCGGCGCAAGCGATGGGTAGAATCAAATTTCTTATAATTTGGCGTGACGCCCTCTTCATAATACTCAACATAAATTGAACTCTTTCTTTGCTTTCCTTTGCCGGTTAGCGAGGGAAGGAGTGATACACCATCGGTACGAGCCGGAGCAACTGTTCCGGCCACATCAGCAAAGGTTGATAACCAATCATAAGAAATACTGGGCGTGCTAATTACGCTATTAGCAGGAATATGTTTAGGCCATAAGGCAATAGTAGGTACCCTGAGTCCTCCTTCCCAACAATCGCGTTTAATGCCATCGAATGGCCCGAAGCTATTAAAGAAATCAGGATTATTTGGAACAAAACTCTTCGGAAGATATGATTCGTTGGACGGGCCATTATCAGAGGTAAAGACGATCAGTGTATTCGAATCTATCTTTAGATCTTTAAACAATTGAATCAGGTCGCCTACTTCACTATCAATTCGGCGAACAATAGTTGCTTGTCGTTTATAGGTATCGGGCCAGGGCACTTCAGGAGTGACAGGATTATGATCGTCATCCCAGGTTGCATTAGTATAGTCTGGGTGAACCCATGAATCGACTTTGCCTGAAGCAGTATTGATCATGTGACCTGGAGCACCCAACCATTGTACTCCTCCTTTTAAACCACCACCTTCGGGATAGGCTTGAGTGGGTAATTCCAAAACAGCGTGTGGTGTATCATAAGCTAAAAACATAAAGAAGGGCTTATCTGCATCTTTACCTTTTTCATGTTCAACAATCCATCGTTTGGCAACAGCTGTCCATAAGTCACCGGTATAACATTTATCAAGGTCTTTGCTAACTTCCAAACGGTTTTCCCAAACTTCGGTTTTTCCACAATAGACGCCCTCCTTAGGATAATGTTCATGTCCATCCATGTGACGCATATAGCCATAGTAATAGTCGAATCCTCGATTAAGTGGATGAGCTGGCCAGTTAGTATCTGTACCTAATCCTTGCAATCCCCATTTACCAATGGCTGCAGTTGTATATCCGGCTTTTTGCAATACATTTCCAACGGTATAGTTATCTTCTAACGCTTTATCAAACTGATTATCTCTAACATTGGCATGGCCCTGACTAACCCCAAGCAATAACGAAGCACGCGACGGAGCACTTACCGGAGCAGCACAATAATGTTGCGGCATGGTAGCTCCATTTGCCGCCATCCGATCCAAGTTGGGAGTAAAGGTGCAAGGCTCGCTTCTATTATTATTTTTTTCACGTTGCTTCTGTAAGAACACACCCAGATCACCAAAGCCAAGGTCATCGGTAAGAATAAAAATGATATTGGGTTTCTTCTTTTGGGATGATTGTTTTACATGCTGAGCGAAAACCTTGGGTACATAAAAGATACTGGCGGCTAGTGCTATATAGGTAAGTCGATGATGTGACATGGCTAATCAGTATTGTAGGTTATTATAATTATTTAAGCTAATATTAAAGAACACTTACTGAGGGTTGATTAGAAATTATTATTGTCAGCACGCATTTAAATTCCAAACATGTTGTATGGCTTACCTTTACGCTAGCTGCCCAAACCTTATCATAACAAAAAACTCCGTTTAATAGGGTTACCCATCAAACGGAGTTCTTGTAATCCAAAATTCTTATCGCACCAAAGCGATTAGAATTTATTATTGGGATACTCTTTCAGATCTTCAAAAATCTTATCAATAACAAGTGCAAAGGCACCTAATAGAGCTGATTTTTCACGAAGTTTAGAAGTAACGATCTGACAATCACGCTTGATACGAGAGATAGCATACTTGTTTAATGAAAGTTGTAATGGATCAATGATATAGTTTTCGGCCATACCAATTTTTCCACCTAGTATAATCATTTCAGGATTGAAAATATTGATTAATACAGCAATACCTTTGCCCAACTGCTCACCCATTTCAGACAATAAGCCAATAGCATATTGGTCTTCTAACTGTGCAGCTTTGACAACGGTTTCGGCATCAATACGATCAGGCGTTTCATCTGTTAAGCGACCTAAAATAGAAATCATTCCATTGGCCATGTCAATCTGTGCACGCTTTGCAATAGCACTACCCGATGCAACTGTTTCTAAACATCCACGTTTTCCACAGATACAGAGTTTTCCCTCTGGCTCTACTTCAAAGTGGCCAAACTCACCAGCAAAACCTGAGTTTCCACGATAGAGTTTTCCGTTTAAAATCATTCCCAAGCCAATACCTGCACCAATATTTAAACACAATACGTTTTCTTTGCCTTGAGCTAAGCCGAAATACGATTCACCTAGTGCCATTACTCTTGCATCATTTTCAACGAATACAGGCAGATCAAATTTATCTTCAAAGAATTTTGATAACGGACGATCACTAAAGTTTTTATATGTTTGACTCATACCACTCTTGGCATCAATCAAACCTGGAAATGCAACACCTACACCAATAAGTTTACGATAATCAATGCCGGTATTTGCTATTAGTTCTTTTGCCTTTTGAAAGATCTTTTCTACAATACTCTCGTCGTTCTCAAGTTCTGAAACAATAATGCCATCCGATGAAATAATCTGGCGACTAAGATTCAGAATAGAGATACGAGTCGAAAAACGACCCATGTCGATGCCCAACACATAACGGGCTTCAGGATTTAAAAGATAGAGGTTGGGACGGCGACCACCAATAGAAGCACCAATTCCATTATCAAGTACTAATCCTTCATCGATAAGTTCGTTAATTGTACGTGTAATAGTAGGAATGCTCATCCCTGTAGCACGGCCTATGTCTGGAATAGATTTATTACCTTCCAAATATAATAACTGAACAATACGTTTCTTTAATAAAAACTTTTTTAGTCGTATACTGGAATTCTCCTCCATCATATCAGCACGACTGAAGATTGGATCAACATTCATTGGCTTTCCCTTCCTTTAAAACAATTAGGTTAATTTATGGCGTAAAGATAGCGACTATTTGTTTAATAATGCAAATACATTTTAATAATAGTTACAAAGTAATGAAATAAATAAATAAATCACTTCAACTTGGTCTAAATCATAAACGTATAAAATCTATATTAAAGTAACATATGTGATTATCAATGCTTATCAATATACTATCATTAATCCTATTATAACCAAATACTACTTTAACATGATTTTTAATTTAAAGAAATAGTTTGCACAGGTTTTGAAGAGCTCTATAAGTGCTTTAAAAAGAAATAACTTGCATTGAATATTGTAGATCCTTCCTCTTTTACTATTTAATCTTAAAACCTAACCAATCACTTAACTTCTCAAAAACAATTGTTTTTTGTTCAGGATTTAGGGTAGCTATACGCGAGGCATGACTTCCTTTAGCCACAACCATCTTTAAGGTATTGGGGTTATGATCTATTTGTGCAGCTGAAGCAAACCAAGGATCGTACTGCCCATATACGCAGATAAGCCTGGCTGCCTGACTTTGTAGCCACTGATCAACCTTCTTCATCATAACAGGACTGTAGTTTACAGGCAACCCGACAGGTCCTAAAATAGTATTCGGATATCGTTTTTGTTTTACCCATTTCTGAAAAGGTTTTACATCATATCCATAATAACCAAGTTCATTATTGGCTTGTGCAAAGAAGGGTTCAAATTTTTCAATCTCCTGATCGCAAAAAGTATTTGCAGGCACTACACGGTATAAAGCATTTAACATGGAAATACTATCATCATTTGCTTCAGCAATCTCCGATTCTCCATGACCCCATTGCCAAAAAGAGAAAGGATACTCCAGAATCATCTGATCAAATGCCGCTTCAATTCCTAACCGGTTAAAAGTTTCATTATTTTGTGTGGCTCTCTTTTCAAACGCAGTCAACAACACCTTTTTATTTTCAAAAAGCCGTTTTTGGAAATCGAAAATCTTATCACGTGTAGTCTGATCACCTACTTTATTAAGGAATACTTCTTCACGTGGGTCTTCCAGCGCAAAGTTTATGGGGGCTACATAAGCGACTGTGGCATCCACATCATTGGGGTAAAAATACCGAAAGTAAATGGATGTCTGTCCGCCCTTACTGATGCCGGTACTTATCCATTTACCGGGATACAATGCCTTGAAAATCGAGAGAATAGCATGGTGATCGGCAGCAGCCTGTGCAACATTCATATATTTCCAATCAAGTGGAGAAGGAACGCTTTTGCCGAAATAACGATGCTCCACTACAATTTGATTTGCATTTAGATAACGAGAAAGCTCTTCAGAATAATAAAAACTAAGAGCATAATCAGCCTGATATCCTTCGGTCACAAAGACTAAAGGCTTTGTAAAATCAATGTGTGACAACACAATACGTTGTTTAAAATGCAAGGATACGGGGTTATTATGATCGACAGGTTGGTCAATCATGATAACATAAGCAGCCTTAAAGAGCTTGTTAGCCTTTATCTGATTTACTTCTACAACGTTAGGTAGGTTCTTCAGCCGAATTAAAAGCGAATCGGTTTGGGCAGTTGCTGTTTGAATAAGTAGAACAGCAACTGCAATAAATAGGATACGAAATTTAAGCATCGATGGGTTAAATAGAATAAATAGTGGTGTTGATTAGACCTGTAGTGATTTTGTTTTTTGTTTAAGCCATTCCAATTCGGCACCATTTAGATATGGTGACAACCGAGCATACACCATGGCATGATAATCATTCAACCATTTCAGCTCGTCAGCGGTAAGCATCTGAACATTAATTAGAGTATGATCTATCGGACACAAAGTAAGTGATTCGAACTTCAGGAAGCTTCCATAAGCTGTTTGGTCGCCTGCAACACAAAGCACCAGATTTTCAGTACGGATACCATGTTTACCTTCCCTGTACATAGCAGGCTCAACAGAAGTAACCATGCCTACTTCTATGACATTGACAGCGGGCCCACCAGCATTCGGGTTAATACTCTGTGGTCCTTCATGTACGTTGAGAAAAAAACCTACGCCATGTCCGGTACCATGCCCATAGTTGATACCCTGTTTCCACAGTGCAATTCTAGCTAAGGCATCGAGTTGATAACCACGAGTGCCAACAGGAAAAACAGCATCGGATAGGTCGATGGTTCCTTTAAGAGCCAAGGTGAAATCACGCTTCTCCTCTTCATTAGGCACACTAAGCGCAACTGTTCTGGTAACATCTGTGGTTCCGCTTAAATATTGTCCACCTGAATCAAGAAGGAAAAGACCTTCTGGTTTTAGTTCAACATCAGTCTCAGGTGAGGGGTTGTAATGTACGATAGCACCATGGCTAGCGTATCCAGCAATAGATCCAAAACTCAACCCCATAAAGTTAGGCTGTTCACTTCTATATTCTCGAATCTTTTCAGCAGCTGAAAGCTCGGTAATAGTTTCTTTACCAATTGTATTTTCAAGCCAATGAAAGAATTTCACCAACGCCACACCATCATATTCCATGGTCTTACGAAGATGGGCAATCTCCTTTTCATTTTTAATAGACTTTAAGGCTGTGGTGATATTTGTACCTTCAACTATTTTAACACCGACAGGAATGGCATCAGCGATAGCCTGATTTACTTTAGCAGTGGCAATTAGCAGTTTATTACCTTTCTCCATACCCGATAATGCATTGCTAATATCGGTATAATTAGAAAGCGTAATACCCTCAGCTTCTAAAGTAGCTCTCAACGAAGAGCTCACTTTTACAGGATTAATGAAAAGAGTTACCCTATCCATTGAAATCAATACATAACTAACAAACAATGGATTGTATAGGATATCGGTTCCTCTTAGATTGAGCAGCCATGCAATATCATCGAGGCTAGCAATGAGGTGATGGTCTACTTTTAACCGCTCCATCTCTACGCGGACAGCCGCTATTTTATCAGTTCGTGAGCTTCCTGAAAAGGTTACGTCATGATCGATCACCAGGTCGGTTGGTAACTCTGGCCTATCTACCCAGATTTGACTAATCAGGTCTTCATTGGTAACAACATCTATCTGCTTTGGAGCTAAAAGTGCCTTAATGTAGTTAACTGAATCTATTGATACTACAGCACCATCAAGCGCTACGACACTACCTTTAGGAAGTTTCTTTAACAGCCAATCGACATGCTCAGGCGTATGGGGTACAACTAATTTAACTAGTTCAATACCTGAATCTTTAAGCTCAGTTTCGGCTTGTAAAAAATAACGGGAATCAGTCCAAAGACCAGCAAAATCTTTGGTAACGACCAATGTACCAGCAGATCCAGTGAAGCCTGAAAGCCATGTTCTTGCTTCCCAATATTTTGGAACATATTCGCCCATGTGGGGATCGGTGCTGGGGATAATATAAGCATCAAAGTCAGACCCAGCCATCAGGCGACGGAGTTTATCCAGGTTCTTTATCGTGTTCATAGCGTAAGTTTTTTTGTCATAAGTTAAAACAGTTTTGTTTTAACACTCAAATATAATAAAGAATTGCCCAAATAAACAAATATCTGGGGTAATAAAAAAATAGGCGAAGTTGTTTTTCGCCTATTCATCTAAAATAACGTTTATGCACATTCATGCGCCGTACGGTGAATGATTTCATTCTGAAGATCTTCACCCAGATCATTAAAATAGTCGCTATACCCTGCCACTCTAACAATCAGATCGCGATACTTTTCGGGATGTTTTTGTGCGTCCAGTAGTGTGTCTGCAGACACTACATTAAACTGGATATGATGACCGTCCATCCTAAAGTAGCTACGTACTAAACTTCCCAGTTTTGCAATGCTATCTTCGTCATCGAAGAACGAAGGTGAAAATTTCTGGTTAAGTAGTGTACCACCGGTACGAATATGGTCG
Source organism: Bacteroidota bacterium (assembly GCA_013390605.1). Lineage (GTDB taxonomy): Bacteria > Bacteroidota > Bacteroidia > Bacteroidales > Cfx3-03 > Cfx3-03. Next base: position 3,999,459 of record JACAUB010000001.1, read on the forward strand.
AGTTTAGCAGCAGAACGAATGACTGCTGTAGGACCTTTGGTATCCGCACCCTGTACAGGTGATATTCCTTCAGAAAGTGGTTGTTTAGCTTTACGTCCATCAGGCAGGGCACCAATCATCTTTCCGAAATAGACATGACAGGTAGTGGGTAATAAATTGATACGATGTGTGCCACCAATAGAAGTAGGACGACCATTGATTGCATTATAGTAAACTTCAAAGACATCAAGGGCTAAATCATCTGCATAGTTATCGTCATTACCAAACTTTGGCGTTTTATAAATCAACTTGTTTCTAAATTCATCAGCACCTTCAAAATTATTCTTTAATATCTGAATAAAATCGGTCAGCTTAATTGAGGCATTATCAAATACATGATATTTAAGGGCTGATAAACAGTCTGTAATACTTCCCAAACCCACACCCTGAATATAAGTAGAATTATAACGAGCACCACCAGCATTATAATCGCGACCATTCTTAATACAATCTTCAGTAAGTAGTGATAAAAAGGGTACAGGCATATGATAAGCAAACACACTGTGAATAATATTATTCCCTTTAATTTTTATATCAATGAAGTGATTAAGTTGTTTTTTGAAAGCCTCGAAAAGCTCCTGAAACGAATTAAAACTTTCTGCGTCACCGGTCTGAGGGCCTAGTTGTTTGCCGGTAAGTGCATCAACACCATTGTTCAATGCCAGTTCAAGCATTTTAGGAATATTAAAATATCCACTTAAGATATAAGCCTCCGTACCAAATGCGCCAGTTTCCACACAGCCACTACAACCACCATTACGTGCATCAACAACACTTTTTCCCTGACGCATCAACTCTTGTACAATAGCATCTGTATTGAAAATTGAGGGTTGTCCAAATCCGGTTTTCACAATACGAAGAGCACGATGAATAAAACGATCAGGATTCTTCTTGCTCAGCTGTACCATTGAGCTAGGCTGTAAGAGACGCATCTCTTCGATCACATCAAGAATAATATATGACAAATCGTTAACAGCATCAGAGCCATCGGCATTAACACCACCTACATTAATGAGTGAAAAATCAGTATAGGTATTGCTCTCTTCGGCAGTGATTCCCACTTTTGGAGGAGAAGGATGATTGTTGAACTTAATCCAAAAAGCCTGAAGGAGCTCCTTTGCACTCTCTTCGGTAATGGTCCCCTCGGCCAGTTGCTTTTTGTAAATAGGATAAAGGCTCCGATCCAACCGGCCTGGATTATATGAATCCCAGGGGTTTAACTCAGTAATTACACCTAGATGGATAAACCAATAGTGTTGTAAAGCTTCATGAATGGTCTCTGGCGCATGAGCAGGCACCCGGCGACAAACACTAGCCATGGATAACAATTCTTCTTTCCGCTGAGGATCTTTACTGTTCTTTGCAAGTAGTTCCAGCTTATCAGCATGGCGTTCTGCATAGCGTACGATAGCTTTTGCAGCAATATTCATAGCCGTTAATTCGGCTTTTCTCTCGTAAGCTTTTGGATCATTAACGAAATCAAGCGAAGCAATGGCAGCGGCTATCTCTGTCTGAATATCGAGCATCCCTGTACGAAACATTCTATCGCCTAGTACAGTATGTCCTGGAGCGCGCTGTTCCTGAAATTCAGTGAATACACCGGCTGCATAAGCTTCTTTCCATTCAGGAAACAGACTTGCAAAGATACGTTCACGGTTTGTTTTGCCTTTCCAGAACGGGATGATAATATCACGGTAGGCCTCTTTCGTTTCTGCATCGACAATAAACCATACCTTATTACGGGTATTCAAAATATCAAGATCAGCCATAGTATGCAGGTTGATCTCTGGATAGGTCGGTGTAGCCTTTGGGGCAGGACCACGTTCGCCAACAATCAACTCGTCCGTTCCAATATAAATATCTTTATTTTCAAGAATATATTTTAAGCAATTAGCCCTTTGAACAGCAATAGGCTCGGGCATCAGATTATTCTGACTATAGAATTCGGTAACCAGAAGTCCTCTTTCAGCAGAGATTTTACACTCTGCATTTAAACTTGTCTCACGAAGTTTTTTAATACGATCATTCATACGTTTCAATTATTTATAATGCGTTTTTTATCTGGTTTTGTGATTTTTTATCCTCCAATCCTAACCTTAAAACCAATCTTTTCATAGGTACTCTTTAATAAATTGAGATGTTCGGTATCGGGTTGAGTAAAAGTATATCTGTCCGTTTCTAATCCTAAGCGTTTATATTTACTCTTAGCTCCAGCATGGTAAGGTAGCAGAAAAAGATGATCAACCATAGGATAGAGCCCTGAAAGCAGTTCCGAAAAGGCGTCTACTTCGTCGGGTACATCATTAACACCCGGAATAACTGGCATCCTTAACCATATTTTTTTTTGCATAGCAACCAATAATTCAAGATTACTAAGAATAAGATGATTGGATACACCTGTATATTCGATATGTTTTGCTAAATCCATCACCTTAAGATCAAACAGAAACAAGTCAGTATGGGTAGCTATCGTCCGAAGTGTTTCAACAGAGACATATCCGCACGTGTCTACGGCAGTATGCAGCTCTCTGTTCTTACACAAGGTTAAAACCTCATCCAGAAATTCTGGTTGCATCATGGGCTCACCTCCTGAAAAAGTAACACCTCCACCCGACTCATCAAAGAACAACCGCGATTTTTCTATTTCTTGCAGTACTTCTAAAGGGGCTGAATAATAGCCAACCGTCTCGGTAGTCTCATGTAATATTTCGCCAACCCGTCTATTTATAATCATAGACTCGCTTACAGGAAGTTGACTTTCGGGATTATGACACCAGCTACAAGCCAAAGGACATCCCTTAAGAAATACAGTTGTACGTATTCCGGGACCGTCATGTACAGCATAATGTCGAATATCAAATAGTAAACCCTTCATTTTAAACAAATAAAAAGAAAAAACGGATTAAAGAAAGAAAAAGAATATATAAAGAGGGGTTACACTAACACATCCAGCACTCATAGAGGCCGCGACCATACTTATGATATAAACAAATGTAGCGACTAGGTTGCATGAATTTAGATTCTTAAGAAAGTGTAAAATTATAGCATTGTGTTTGTTATATCAAGCGCTCTACTCAATTTAGATTTAATCTATCTTAGGTTCTTTAACGAAGATGCGATCGTTTAACTGAGCCAATATCATCCCACCTAACATAAAGCCACAACCCACCAATGCCCTAAATCCCAATCTTTCATCAAGAAACAACCATCCTCCTAGGGCGGCAAAAACTGTTTCGAGACTCAGAATGATAGCTGCATGAGCAGGATGAGCGGTCTTCTGCACAATCACCTGTAAAGTATAGGCCACTCCGACTGACAACAATCCACCATATAAAATAGGAAGGGCCGCCAAGTAAATACCATTGAAAGATATCGGTTCGATGAGGAATGCAATAATAAGACTAATGATTCCGGTGGTGATAAACTGATAAATAGATAACTTTATAGCATGTAAATAGGGTGAGAGCCAACCGATAACCAGTACATGGCAAGCCCAAAAGCCCGTGCTGATAAAGATCAATAAGTCGCCCTGTCCAATCTGAAAGTTTCCTTTTACACTAAGCAAATACATTCCCGCAACAGCCAATATTGCACCAATCCATGTACCTAAACCCGTTTTATGTTTAATGAACAGTCCAAAGATGGGCACCAACACAACATATAATCCGGTGATGAAACCTGCCTTACCTGCAGTGGTGTATTGCAGTCCAACCTGCTGAAGAGAAATACCTGCAAAAAGTAATAGACCTGCCAGTAGTCCACCCCATCGTTTCCAGAATAGAGGAAGAGGCTTACCTTTAGTATGCGGAGTAGTTTTAGGAAAAAAATACAAAAGAGGAAGTAATGAAAAAGCACCTAACAAAAACCGAACACCGCTATACGTAAATGGCCCAACATGATCCATTCCCATCCGCTGTGCAACAAAAGCTAAACCCCAAATCATTGCAGTTAGTAGAAGTAGAGAATCTGATTTGAGATTAGTTTTCTTCATTAGTCATTTTTATCATTCGGTATTTCTGTTGGATCTTTATTTCATAATGATTGAAGTATTTCAAAGCAACTTTATTTAAAGTGACTGCAATATGCGTTTCAACAACCATTTTCAATTCAACAATACAAAATTAGTCATTTATAAATCTATCAGAAAAGATTTAGGCAATTAATATAATTACAAAAAAAGATGGTGTCGTTAATTACTGGTCACAAAACGTTGAAAATTTAAAAGGCCTATTACCACCTAATTCCTTTATCATCGGAATTAAGAAAAGAATAAACAACTAATACATCTGGAGAAAGGCGCTCAAAGAAACATTTGAAGGTATCTCAATTTTTTTGCGAAGTCGGTTTCTGGCTTTCCGAACAGCTCCATGCGATGAATATGTTAAAGTAGCAATCTCTTTTGTCGATAGATTCATCCTATAATAAGCACAGAGTTTTTTTTCGTTTGTTGTAAGTGTAGGAAAGTCACCCGACAGATAAGAGAAGAAACGATTATTCACTATATCAAATAATTTTTCAAATTCATTCCAATGAATCTTATTTGCACCAAGTGTATATTTATTGATGATGTTACAAATAGCAGTACATCCGTCACTTCCCAGTTTGTCTAAGAGTAACAAAACATCAGCCACCATTAGTTTATTCATTTCATTGTATTTAACAATTTGTAAAGAATAAGTTAATAGTTTATCGCGGCATTGTTCTAACTCTAACTCTAGAATTTTATTCTTTTGAACTAATAACTCATAGTCATCTTTTATAATAGGAAGCTGATCATCATTTTTTTGGGAATGTCCAGACTGACTAGTTATTGATTTAATACGGGTCCGTAATTCTACCAAATCATAAGACTTGCGAATAATGTCAATGGCACCTGCATTAAATGCTACTTGAATATCTTTAGTTGAGGGTTTATGACTAGAAATAACTATTACCGGGATGTCTGCTGTAGTATGATTCTCTTTTAACCTCTTGATAATAGGAAACCCTTCAGGGCTAGACATCGACCAATCAATTAATAATAAATCGGGCTTTAACAGTAAAGTCAAATCCATTGCCTCATTGTCACCATTAGCGGTAAATAATTGAAATCCAAGTTTAAGAAGAATATCTTGTGACGAATCCGAATTCATATCTTCTGCGGTCACCAAAAGAATACGATAATTCATTATAATACAATCTTTTCCCATATATTATGCTATCATACCAACATCATTATCCCTTAATAATCAGAGATACTGCTTTGTACAATTTAGTTCTTTTACATTCTTGCAATCTACATTCTCAAGAAGCGTATTTACGAAAATTTACAAAGAAATTTCATTCCAACAATATAATAATAATTCGCAAATAGACTAATCGATTTCCAGTTCCCACTCTATGGACAAAAATAAGAAAATAAAACTTGCCGAACAAGCATAATATCCGTCGAAAGAACGGCTATCGAAAAGCATAAAACGTAAATACCATCATAATCTTCCCCGATTTAACAACTTCTTATCCCTAATCATTAATCCTTGAAAGTTTAATTATAAATATTGTACCCTTTTTATCACCTCTATGATCTTGGAATAAAACAAATCAATATATATTTTTGTTTGTATCCAATTAATACATAATTAAGAACATGTCATTTTAAAAAAAATCTATTTTATGATCAGATTAGTAAGGAAATCAATTTTTAATTATTTTTTTGTGACAGAAATATAATAATCATAATTTTATATTATATTAGCAATTCAAAGGAACTGAAAAAACTTTCCCTTTCAATTAATACGGATATCTAATTTGAATATCCAAGAATTGAAAGATTCCAAAAATAAAAAGGGTGAGGTGATAGCTCACCAATATAGCCCGATCTTTTACCATGAAATTCACAAATAAAGATCAACTAATTTAACTAAAAAAATGAAAAATGTTATCACAACCACAATATAAAGTACAAACTATTGATCACAATATGGAAGTTCCCATGGTTATTAATGCATGTTCAAAAATGAATGGGGAACTTATTCTCACTACAGACACCCGGGTTGATGGTAAGGTATTCGGAAAAGTAGAATCAGATAGAAATATCATCATCGGTACATCAGGATATATAAAGGGATTTCTGCGGGTCAATAATCTTGTAAGTTTTGGTAGAATTGAAGGAAATGTAATTGTTTCTGGAACCACAGTCCTTCATCCAGGTTCTTCCATTTTTGGGAACTTATATACGAAGGTAATAGAAGTAAAAGAGGGGGCTGTCATTACTGCTCGTGTCATTACATATGAAAAGCTAAAAGCATTCGACGAGGCTCAGTTACACCTCGCTGAAGAAATGTTCTCCAAACAATCAAACCGGATAAATATCCCAATATATTCAAAAACACAGATCCCCTTTGATGAAAATGTAGAGATTTTTGAAAGTGATTCAGAAATTGATTTATTAAGTAATTCAGGAGTAGAAGAACTAATTCCTGAACAAATCATAAATAGCGTAATAGAAGAATCTCCTAAAACAGAGAAACTCCATACTGATGAGCCTATTGAAGAAATAAAAAAAGAGCTTAGGTACGGACCCTTTTACGATCTTTTCAGACATGAACCCGAAAAAGAACAATCGAGTCAGCTTAGAGAAGTGGATACAGAATTTTTACGGGAACCAAACCTACACCTCGACGAAATCCTCTCTACACATCTAGAGGACAAATCATTACCCATGTCACCAAACGAGTTAATTCATTCAGAAATATTAGCCCCGTCTGATGAGACGCAGATAGATGTGGAAAAATCTACTATCATAGTATCTTTATTGAATGAAATTATCAATAAAGTTCAAGAACAGGAAAATATATCTGAACTATCTGATGGAAGACAGGTAGAATTGGAGCAATCCACCATCAAAACTTCTCTGTTGGATGAAAATATCAATACAGAACAGGAAAAGATATCCGAACTATCTGATGGAAGACAAGTAGAATTGGAGCAATCCACCATCAAAACTTCTCTGTTGAATGAAAATATCAATATTATTGAAGAACAAGAAAATACATCTGAACTATCTGATGGAAGACAGGTAGAATTGGAGCAATCCACCATCAAAACTTCTCTGTTGGATGAAAATATCAATATTATTGAAGAGCAAGAAAATATAGCTAAGCCAATCGTTGATATACTACCATTTACAGTCGAAAACGAACAGAATGCTATTGTTCATCAAACAAACTATAACGAAGCAACATCAGAAACAATTACTAATTCTGTTCTTTTTGCATCATTATTGGGGCAATCTATAAAAGAAGAACCTATCATTATAAATGGGAATAAATCCGAACATAATAGTTCAACAGTAACATCAGAGAGTAAGAGCAAAGGACATACAATCTTTAACCGTGAAGAGTTGAATCACCTTTTCAGTCGTACTAAAAAGGCGGTTGTAAAATCAGTTGAAAAGAATGAAAATAAATTAAATAACACTCAGTCTTTTCTAACCAATGCAATTAAGCAACTCCCTTTCGATGACTTTTCATCACTGTATCAGTAAACATAAATCATTCATATTGTTTCGATTAAACAATAAACATAACATAACTCATCAAAAAATAATTTATGAAACGATCGTATGTATTTCCAAGTGTTTTCGAAGAGACCTTAGTTGATTACCCAAAGGTAGCAGAGAATTTTATTGAAGGAATGAAAATTGTCAACTTCAATCAACATGACTATCTAATTGGTAATATGGCTTTAAGTGAAGGTACTTCACCCCACAAATTACTGAATAGTTCAGCACAAGAGCTCGACTATCAGTTGCTGGCATTAACCAGTTTAATCATTGCCACACAAGGAACAAGCAATAAATTAATTATTACCACCGGTTTTCCATTCATTACCCATCCTATTTTTAAAAAAGGAGCAGTTGACTTCTATTTAGGTAAACATCAGGTTAGTTTTGATACCAGAACCTTTGGCGGACCTGGTGTAGAAAATATTAGCGTAAATGTAGATACAGTAGAAGTAATTACCGAAATAGATGGCTGTATAAAAGCTATTCGAGAAGGTCAATTTGCTGAAAAACAGAACTTCTTTATTGGAAGCCTTGGATTTGGAACTTTCGAATTAGCACTATCCACACCAGCAGGTATCATTCATCGTACTGCTCATAGCGAAAAAGGGATTAACTATGCTGTTAATATTCTCGAAAACGAAATACAGAAGCACTATTACCTCAATTTACTCACCGAACAACAAATAGAACGTGCCTTCCAACGTGGGTTCTTTGTTATTAACCGTCGTAAGGTAGATATCACCGAAATACGAAAACGTGCTTTAACGAGTTACTACAATGAAGTTATCTCACCAGCCATGCGTAAGAAGTTTACCAACGAAGACTTCTCGAAAACTACCAAGTTATATCTTGCTGGTGGAGGTGCCATGTATCAGGAGTTAGTAAACCTATTTAAAGAAGAGTTTCAAGATATCCTGGAGATTATTGTCTATCCAGAACCCTATCTCACTGCAAGCGAAGGATATTGCTTAAATTCGATATCATTAGCTCGAACAAATAATATTCTGGAAATTAAAGACAACGTAGCTTATGTAGGAATCGACCTCGGTAACTCAAATACCGTAGTCACCGTTTATACCAACAACGACTAACAGACATAGAATATTAAATGGTTTAACAGGGACAGGTTTCTAGCAGGTCCCTGTTTTTATTTTATATGATTTTAACTCAATTTCCTCTCCTACTTTCGAATGCGGAATAATGAATAAAACTGTCGACTAAATAACATAATCGACATTCGAATATCTGTATCAATTAATTATTCTTACTCACAAATAAAAGGGTTTATATATCATATTTGTTGTTTTTGATACATTTCTTTAAAAGCACCATTTATCGCTGTTAGCTCGCTAAAAGTGCCATGTTCTACAATTTCTCCCTCTTTCATTACATAAATATGATCTGCAATTTTTAAATTATGAAGGCGATGAGTGATAAGAACCACCATCTTATTATTAAATCTTGATTTGAACTCCTTTATTAATTCATATTCAGCAACCGGATCAATATGGCTTGTAGGCTCATCCAGAATTAAAATATTCGATGATCTATAAAAAGCCCGGGCTAAAGCTAACTTTTGCCATTGCCCCCCACTTAATTCTTCACTATTGATAAACGATCGCCCAAGTATTGTATCATATCCGAATTGTAATGATTGTATAAAATCATGTGCACCTGCACTAATAGCACTTTGAATCATTCTATCTGTATCTATTTCATTTCCAAACCCTAACTGAATATTTTCTTTAATACTAATGTAATACTTTCCAAAATCCTGAAAAACAACCGAAATATTCTTTCGTAACTCATTTTCAGAGATTTCTTTCATGTTTTTTATCCCAACTTTTATTTCGCCCTCTTTAACATCATAAAGTCGACATAGAAGCTTTACTAACGTTGACTTTCCTGAACCATTTTCACCTACAATGGCAATGATTTCACCTGGATTACATGAGAGACTAACATCATGGAGAACTCTTTTCTTAGCATTAGGATAAGTAAAACTCAAATTGGCCACACTGAGTTTATCCCATTTTATATTTGAGATATCATGAGAAATTTTATTTCCTTTAGTTGTTAAGCTTAAATCAAGAAAAGCAAATATGTCGCCGAGAAAAAGTTGAGACTGATAAAGCTGAACTACCGTCTGCAACCATGTTTTTAACGCACTTTGTAATCGCTGAAAAGCTTGAAAATATAAAATAAATCCCCCGATTGAAATAACGCCCGCCAGCGTTTGTAAAGCAAGTCGAAGGTACATTATGCAGATCACAACAATTTCCACCAATTGAGCACTAAAACCCGCAATTGACTGTTTCTTGTTCAGTGATGTTTTTTCACGGAACAACAATTTTCTAATCTCAATAAACCGTTTTAAGAACGAAGATCCAAATCCGAATGCCCGCACTTCCTTCGCATTTACTTCAGAAGTAAGTATTAAATTCAGATATCCTGATTTTCTCTCCAGTTCAGCACTCTTCTTTTCTAGGGAGTAGGTCGATTTACCATTATACCATCGAATAGCAATAATTGGGATAGCAATGATAACCAATGAAACAGCATAGGTCCAACCCAAAGTAAAGAAAAGAGCAGAAAGAACAAGGATTGAAAAACTCGATTCGACCAACTGGCTTATCGTATTTACAACTGCCGGAGCTTTATATATCGCCTGGTATTGAGCTAGATGCAATGTATTATGATACTCTGGATTTTCATAATACGCTAATTCAACATCTATTGCTTTTTTGATAACTGACTGTGAGAAATAATCAGTTACTAACAGTTGCTGAATTCCGGAAATATAATTAGACAAATGCATTATAGCTGCATTCACCAATTGAATGATCAATAACCAACTAATTGTCCAGAGAATAGCATTCTGGTTTATCGCCTTTACATGAGTGATCAGGTCGACAAGTTCTTTGGTCTTGAATAATATCATAATAGGAATAACGGACAATAGAATTTTCAATATCAGATTAACTACTGATATTAAAGGTCCTGCATTCCATATCTGTACGATTATTCTTACAAAATCTTTTATTGGAGTACCATTTTCTTTTCTTGTCATGAATAAAATTTGTGACGAACCTATACGAATGATGCTCTTTAAGATTCACAATAATATTTTGCTTTCATTTTATAGTAATGTAGCCTCAATGGGAGTAAATTACTCATCATATATTTCTTGTCTTTATTCAATTTCCCAACCAATCTCTTAGAAGAATCTCTTCTTTCGTCTTGTCCATTAATTCTTCATTAGCTCTTAGCGTTTTCAAAATATCTGATTTGTAGGTTTTGGTTAAATTAAATAATCGCTTAGGATAGTATTTAAAAACTTCCCAATTATTTTTTAAGTTGTGCTTAAACCTCATTTTCGAAGGAGACATAAATACGTACTTCAATATAATAACAATCTTTTGTAGCAAATTTGCATGGTATAAGATTGGAATAACATTCTCAGAATCGATGTCGCTGAAATAGATAATTCTGTTAAGTGCTGCTTCTTTTATCTCTTTGCTGAGGTCAACATTTAATACTTGAAAGAAATGATCTGGAATGTCTGCACTAACTATATTTTTTGCTAACCAACCAACTAGTGCAAACCGGCGTCTATAACTAGTTTCGATTATCTTATCTGATACAAGATCCCAATCAATATCATTTTGATATTTCTGAATGATTACGGTAATATCCAATAAGTTTTTCAATGATGATCTAAGTTCGTCATTCAGTCCAATATGAAGCATTATTTGAAAAACAATTGCACTTGGTTTAAACACCAATGCACTGCCATTCCCAAATTGCTTTTCTTCAATTTCATCAATCAGCCAGTTCGTGACTCTTTCTGTATCTGGAGTTTGGAATTTAGGTTGAATCAACGTCCAATGAAATTCTATGCTTCTCCTTCCAGCTTTCGTAAATGGAGGAAGATGTCGGTTGTACTTCTTTAAATTTTCGAATACAAAATAATTACTCTGATATCCTGATGCCACTAATGCATCTACCCCTTTCAATACATATTCTTCCCTGACAAATAGGTCAATATCTCCCATTGGCCTCAACGCTGGGGATGGATAAACATGAAAAGCCAGATGAGATCCTTTTAAAAGAAGAACTGGAATCTGAGCTTTTTTAAAGATAAGACTTATCTCTTCCAGATTTTGTAAATGCTTAATATTGCCTACAGAAAAATGCATTAATTGCAACTTTATTCTACGCAGCCAATCTTCAGGAATAATATTTTCTGATTTCTTTTGACTAAGAGAATAATATAAATAACATAAAACACCTTGCTTTTGAGTAAATTCAAACAGATCAATCCATTCCTGTTCACTAAGAACAGGAATGGATAAGTTATCATTTCCAAATATTTGGCAGATGTTGCGTAACTTCTCTTTTCCAGAGAGTCCCATAGCTTTTATTTTTAGTGGCAGAAAAATACTCTATTTTATAAACATCTCTAGTAACATGATTGATCAAGCATTGGGAATTGGCAATAACTTTTCATCAATAAAAATTCGCCATGGTCGATAAATGATCCAACGATGACAGCGAACATCGTATCGACCAACCAAAATCTTGCCGATATACAAATGAGCTTGTTCTCTTTTATATTGAATGATTCGAGGTTTATATTTATTCGGTAATAACTTAATAAAAATTCCTAATCTTGATAAAAGACGATACCCAAACGTGAAAAGAAATAAAAAATATTGTAATAATATCTTTCTGATCTGTAGATAATGATGCAATAAATAACCATATTTATAACAATGCACTTTATATCGCTTTTCCCCTCTAAAAGCAGCTACGACTTTACCCACAATATCATCATAAATAATAGGTTCGTCATCTATCAGATTATTATCCCCCCTGGTAATAAATCCTGTTTGAGTAAGTTTTATAATTCGATGAACAACAGCCTTCTCACTCTTGTTTTTAAAAACAATTACATCTCCAAGGTAATAACGATCAACCCTGATTGTTTCCAATATCATTGGCTCCAATAAAGTTGGATTCATACTATTACCCACCATAGAATATATTCTCTCTGATGTCATTTTATATTAATCTTGATTCCGGAAACACTCCTGCTTCTTCTGCCAGTTCGCAAAACCAGAAAGGAGATGTTAAATCTTTACTTCTATAATAGTTTTGAGCTACACACGATCCAAGGCATTTCGATTTAAGCAAACATCGGCTACAAACACCTTTCAATTGCGATGGAATCTCCTCTCTTATTTTCAATAAAACAGGATTTTCACTCCATATTGTCGCGAGTGAATCTTCTCCTACTTTTCCAAAAATTAATTCAGGAATCTGTTCACCAATACCACAAAGCGCATATTTACCAGTAGCCAAAACGCCCAGAATATTCATAATACCACAACGACTCCATTTATTACTGAGTCGACTCAATGGCTGGAAAGCAACAGGATAATCGTAATTTAAATGTATCCTGGTAGTAGGCTGAAGCTCAAATTCAACTTTCTTTCCAAGTTCCAATAATTCAGAAATGCCCAATGTTTCATCCTGTTCGTGCAGGTTTTCTCCCCTTGCAGTAGGTTGTATAATGTTAAATTTTATTGATGTTGCACCAAGCTTCTCCCCAAGGCTAACAATTTCTGATATTTCAACTGCATTGTGACGCATTACAGAGAAAATAATTTGTGGACGTAATCCCGCTTTGGACAGATACCCAATAGCATTACAGGCAGCAGCGAAAGATCCTTTGACTCCACGAACCCATTCGTGTGTATCGGCAGAAGCGCCGTCCAAACTTACCGACACAAATGCTTTTTTATTTTCAGCAATTTTGGCAACCAGTTCTTTTGTACAAACCAATCCGTTTGTTTCAATAGTCAGACGAAGTTTTTCTTTCTTAATGATCTCCAAAATTGTTATAATTTCAGGATGCATCAAAGGTTCGCCACCTGTTAGCTTCACAGCTTCTAACCCCAAAGGACGTGCTTCTTTGAAAACCTTTTGTATTAATGCAATATCAAGCACCGGATATTTAGTACCTCTGGCATCATATTTTGGAGCCAGCCAGCAATGGCGGCAAGCTAAATTACACCCTTCGGTTAAATATAAATATAACTGAGATAATTGAACCATTCAGAATAATTTTAAACGATAATAAAAAGTATTTTTTCATTGAAACAGACATCCATCCGAAAGCATATAACACTCTATTTTAATGGCGTTAAGATAGATTAAGCCTAGGTGATTTTGTATACTTCTTTTTCATACAACACAAAAAATGGAGTAGAATAAGATCTGATACTTTATGCAATATAGCAGTTCCTCATAAGCAACTTATGATACAAAAAAGGCTGGCTGCACCAGCCACATATTCCTCACCAGAGCAGCCATGCTACAAATACCCAAAGACTCTTTCAATTAAAAAATCTGATCAATTTTGAGACCCACTTCATGAATAATAATTCTCCTTCATTTTAAAGCGTTTCAATAAGCATAAATCACACGTCTCAAGACCTTATATACGATTTAATATACAGTCTTCAGAATTAATTTATTTATCTAGACGGCAATAATTATGATTAGAAATCAACAAATACGATCTGTCCAGCACGCTGATCGTTAACCCGGAGTAACACCAACCCCTGTACTGCAACTAGATCCAGCAGCAGATCCGTTACTACAAGTGAAACCTGGCGTAGCCTGAGCCCCACTTATATTATTCAGATCAATCAGCTCAGGAACTTGATATTCTTTGCCAACTGTTTTATCAGCAATTTTTGTATTTCCCTTTTTCATATTTAAAGATTTTGACAGACGCAATCATTACAATTGATGTAATTTCTATGAGTTCTGTACTTTTAAGTTGGGCCAGATGTTCCTGAGTTACATGAAATTCCATTACCTGATCCATTGGAACACTGGGTAGGAATAGCCTGAGCCTCACTAAGATTATTCAGATCAATCAATTCTGGAGCCTGATATTCTTTGCCAACTGTTTTGTCAGCATTCATTACATTTTCATTTTTCATATTTAAAGATTTTAACAGATGTAATCAATACAATTTCTCCGTGCCTTTTTTATTTCTAAATTGGGCCAGAAGTTCCTGAACTACAAGAAAATCCATTACTTGATCCATTGGTACAATGGGGATTAGTGGCCTGAGTCTCACTTATATTATTCAGATCAACCAATTCTGGAATCTGATACTCGTCACTAACAGTTTTGTCAGTAATTTTTACGTTGTTATTTTCCATGTTTTAAATTTTAATATCAATAAACTTTATTAGGTAATAAACATTTTTTAATCATTTTCCAATACCATTAAAAACCCATTTCCCACCTCTAATGGAAAATATCGTTAAACATAAAGTCCACCAGTCGCACAAGCACTTAATGGCGATGAACCTGAAGAACAATAAGTGCTTGCCAGAACCTCGTTAATATTATTCAAATCAACCAATTCTGGAATCTGATATTCTTTACCAACTGTTTTGTCAGTATTCATTACATTTTCATTTTTCATATTTATGGATTTTGATAGATGCAACATTAATATAATTTCTCCGTATCCTCTCATTTTTAAACCGGAGGGCCACTCGCCCCTGAAACACATGAATTTCCATTACCTGACCCAGAACTACAATTAGTATAAGCTTGAGTATCAATAACGTTATTCAGATCAACCAACTCAGGAGTCTGATACTCCTCTCTGACAGTTTTGTCAGCATTCATTACGTTGTTATTTTCCATATTTAATTTTTTAGTGTGAAACAAATAGAAGAGATTTATAAAAAAAGTATTCTCATAAACTTTTTTCAATTAATTCCCAGAAATTTCCTGTAAGAGATAAATTTAACTTATCAGCCTGCAATTGCCTACTCATAATTAATGTATTTTCAAACCATTGCTTCCTGATTTCTCTACAGGCTTCCTGATCCGGATCATTACCAATTGCAAACCAGTCCTTGGGGTTTCTTTTGGGTTTATCACTTTCGGACTTTTTCGAATTTATCTTATCCTTATTAATTACTTTACGTGCCAGCATGCGCGAAGCTTGTTCAAAAGCGGCAACGCAACAGGCCACTTTTTCAGCCGTATTAAGTGTAGTAAGGGAATCTGTTTCTGATTGTGACAAATAAAAGATCGAATTAAGCGGTACAACATGATCAAAATTCCAGTTTCCACCCGAGCCACCCCAATAAAAACGACTCCATGTAGGAAATGGATGGGCCCAAAATTTACCTTCTTTATCTTTCACTACCAACGTTGTATCATCGCAATGTGAAATGAATGGTGCTAGTAACCTACTGCTGGCAGTGCTCTTTCCAGTACCACCCGGTGCGGCCATCAGAAAACCTTTACCATTTAATTCGCCTAATGCAGCATGCATTAATCCACCACCCGAATATTGAGCAACAGTGCCTAAAAGCATAGAAAACATCATTAACATACAGGCATAGTCATCTGAATTTTGATTGCTGAAATCATAGATAATCTCAATAGCTTTATGACGCATTAACCTGAAATGATAGTCTGTTAAATTATAATCCTTATCATAATTAGATTGATCAATTAAGGTAATCGTAAATCTGTCAGCAGGTGATATTGCCGGCAACTTGTTCAGAGAGAAAATATCCTTGTAGTCATTTAAAACATGCAATACACGATCGTCGCCCTGAAACAGAACCTCAACATCATTTTTCAATTGAAATGATATCTTATGAAGAGTCGTTTGTGTCATATTTTCTCTAATATTTCATCCATTATATCCTTACAATGCTTGTTAAAATATTGAACGATCAACTCAGACTTTACAATTTTCAATATATCAACCTGATAAACAGATTTATTGGAGTGCGCATTTCCAACAACAAGATTTTTTTGCGAAACACCTGCAAAATTCGCTAGAAGATCGAGCTTTTGAGAGATCTGATTTGTAGAAATAAAACGATAGCTTTCATCTGGCAACTTTCGGATTTGATTTAAAATCAATCGATAAGCAATGGCCCAGCTTTTAAAAGTAATTTCGACATATTCATCGATATTTTGAAGAAATTTGTTTCTTGGAACCTGTTCACCACGAGGCATATCGAATGGAAACCCATTATCAATTTGGGTTGATTGTAACGCTTCTCTATCAGCATCCATATAATAGTTTACTTGCGATTTAACCCATGATATGGGATCACGAAACAAACATATAAATTTGGCATCGGTAAATTCTTCAGATAAAATATCGATATAATACCGATTAAAATATGCCGAATCCATCTCCAAGCAAGCTGCAGCATCCCTTAATAAGATAAAATCACGGAATTCTTCCCGACTAATAGAATGTTCTTTAAAGAGAATATACTTTTGATTGGTATCCCATTGCCAGAACTCGTGACATGAACGATACTTTCCAAATAGTCCATCGATTGAAACGGTACCTGTTTTTGTTAAACCGAGAGCATATAATCTAAACTGACGTTCAACTCCATTAAGATTAAGAAAGCGAAAATAGTCAATTGCATTTTTAAAAGTAAATGCTTTCGCTATAGCAGCCAAATCAGCATTCGGAATATGTGTAATATTTGAACCTTCAAATTCTTTTATGATCAGGGTATTTATACCTGATTTCTCCGAAACAGCTTCTAAACTTAAGCCGTCCCTGAGCCGAAGATACCAAATATACTTACCAATCATAGAGAAGTTGTTTGTTGTAAAAAGTTCCTATAACAAGCATCCGGGCTTGGATGATTAACTATTTTAGTATAATTATATGCCAAACCGGGACAATTACCCGTACAATAATTTGTAAAATCACAACCTTTACAATACTCAAGACTCGAAAGTTCAATTTTCTCACGCTGGCGAAGTTCGTTTAGAGCAACGCTATTTTGCCAGACATCGATTATTTTATCCTTATTAATATACCCTAAAGTAATATTGGGGAGCATCGTGCAGGGAGAAATTCCACCATCGCAACGAATCGAAAGTTTATGACTGTAACACCCACAGGCTGTTAAACGCCCTCCTTTAGCAAAAGCCGGAGCATTTTCATCGAAGGCTTTTTGCATTTTATTAAAATGCTTTACATCAGCAAGTGGGCCTGCAGCAGCTACAATTCTTCCGTCATATTTTTTATTTAGTTCGACCAATATTTCCATTGCCTTAATACGATCAGAATGAGTAAGCATTATTTCATCCGCATTTTTACGACAAGTTCCAAAATAACTTGCAGAATTAGTACCAAATGAGGGTAATCCAAAATCTTCAAGTAATAATTTAGCGGCATTTTCCAGATCATCCACATTGAAATGATGAATAGTATACCTCACGGGCGTATTTATACCATGTTTTCTCAAAATTTCCAATCCCCTAATTGCCCCGACAAAAGCGCCATGTCCCCGTCCTTTATCATTTATTTCAGCGCATGAACCATCTAACGATATTTGAACCTTATTACAACGACCTGTGTTTTTAATATAAGCAGCAACATCATCCGTAATCAATCCCCCATTCGACAATAAAGAGAACCGCATCCTATTTTTCACTATTGAATCGATTATTTCTTTTAAGTCGCTACGAAAGAAGGGTTCTCCACCAGCCAAGGTGACCTCCATAATACCAATCGAACCTAATTCCTCAAAAAAGCGAGTCCATTCAAGAGTGGAAAGATCTATGTATTCATTATCCGGATTTTCAAAGAAATAACAATATTTACACCGCAGATTACATTTAGCAGTAAGTTCAATATCGATTTCGCGGGGTATCCGCATAACTCTTTTATTTGTCATTTTCTAAAGTGTTGAACTGATCCCAATTAATCCGCGCTGAAGGAGTTTTTGAATGAATTCCAAAACTTCAGCATCTACATTTTCAGATACATTATTGTATTCCTGCTTTATTCCGGCAACTATCTCACCCAAGTTCTTTTTTCCATCCAGATTTTTCCAGATTTCAACTCCAATTGGATTCGTTCCTACTGCTTCTGCATTATCAGGATTGTACAATACTGCCCAGTCATCAAACTCCTCACGTAGTACAACTACTTGGTTTCGTGTGTAAATTCTTTCCATAAAATTCAAATCTTAATATTTATTTAATTATTTCAGACATGTTCAAAAGCTCTGCTTATAAAAATAGTTTTTTTTATCAATAGATATTGTGTGCATTGATAAACCGTCATTAAATATATACATAAATGAATGCTAATCAGAAATAGAAAACGAGACAAAAAGGTAACAAATAATCATTGATCTATAATACTACTGTTCATTTATAAACCTTATACAATTCATCTAAATTAGTAAATTTCAAAATCATAAAAGAATATATAGATATATAAATATAAAATAGATTATGTTAGTTCGACAATTATCATTTAAAATTCAAAAAAGTATACGTGAAATGCCAACCAAGATTTTTAAAAGAAGAAATAGAAATGTCACTTTATTCAAGATTATATTCTATTTGGTTTTGAAATATTATCAGCCATTCTTCGCCTCAATGTGCAGTGTTAAAACACGTTTCTGAAATCCCAAAAACAACTGTTTCAGACTAAAATTAAGAATAGTCTTTGACACTATAAATTTAAATCAATCTAAAAAGAAAACTCCCGGACATCTCTTAAGATACCCGGGAGTGATGATATATTGTGTGGTGTATTATTTTGCAGAACGTTTTTTGTATTCAGCTAAGCCTTCGTCCAAAAACTTAATAAAGTTCTCAATTTTAAGATCATAAGCTGTTGGTTTACGCAAAAGTTCTCCGTTGTTGTCTAATAATACATAATAAGGTTGCGAATTTGTTTTAAATCGGGTAATCTGGAAATCAGCAAACTTCTTCCCAATAGTCTTTTTTACCTTACCATCAACTGTAGAGGTAACCCATTCGTTTTCGGGAATTTCCTTGCGGTCATCTACATAGAGCGCGACTACCACAAACTGCTCCTTCAACTTCTTTAACACCTGTGGATCGCTCCATACATTGGCTTCCATTTCTCTACAATTAACACAACCGTGGCCTGTAAAATCCACAAACAATGGTTTGTTTTGTTGTTTAGCACAACGCAAAGCCTGCTCATAGTCGAAATATCCTTTCAGGTTATGAGGAAGATGTAAAAAATCAGCATATTTCGGTGTTTCACAAAGCTCTTTGTTCTCTGAAGTATTGCTATTGCCACCACCATTCTCAGCTATGATACGATTTAAATCGAAGTCGAGACTTGATTCCGGAGGGAGATATCCCGATAGTGCTTTCAATGGAGCCCCAAACATACCGGGAATCATGTAAATGACGAACGAAAAGGTAATGATCGACAAAAACAGCCTACCTACCGACACATACTTTACTTCGCTATCATGTGCAAACTTAATTTTACCTAACAAATAGATACCCATCAAGGTAAAGATGACAATCCAAAGCGCTAAATAAACCTCTCGATCGAGAATATGCCAATGATACGTTTGATCAGCAATACTTAAAAACTTCAGGCCTAAAGCAAGTTCTAAAAAGCCCAGCACTACTTTAACTGCATTTAACCAGCCACCCGATTTTGGAAGATTAGATAAGAGCGACGGGAAGAAGGCAAAAAGCATAAAAGGCAATGCAAAAGCGAGGGAAAAGCCCAACATACCAATGATTGGCATGAGTACTTTACCTCCCGCTGAAGCAACAAGTATTGAGCCTACAATAGGTCCGGTACAAGAGAATGAAACTAATACCAATGTAAAGGCCATAAAGAATGCACCTGCTAATCCCCCTTTATCCGCACTTTGGTCAGCTTTAGTAACCATCCAACTAGGAAGGGTTATCTCGAAAAGGCCGAAGAAAGAGGCTGCGAAGAACAAAAATATGAGAAAGAAAAATACATTTGGTATCCAATGCGTACTGAGGAAGTTAGCAAAGTTAGCACCCAATGTTAATGCAACAATGGTTCCGATAACGGTATAAATCAAAATAATGGAGAATCCATAAACCAATGCTTCCATTTTGGCCTTGGCTTTACTCTTTGCATCATTCATAAAGAATGAAACTGTCATGGGAATCATTGGGAAAACACATGGAGTAAGGATCGCTACTAATCCAGCCAGGAATGCTTTGATAAACCATCCCCACATGGAAGTTGAATCATCACTACCGGAGGTTGCATTCGTAGATTTTAAGATGGCTGCATTCGTTGCTTTTGTCACTGTATCAGAGGAAGTGATTTTCTTTACACTATCCAAAGAAGTAGATGTAGTAGGTGGCTTCTGCTCATTCGCTGCAACGACCTTGTCTTTGCCAGCTATTGTGGTAGGTGCAACAGCTGTAGTTATCCCTGCTATTCCTTTCAAACTAAAAGAGTAGTCAGTCTCTTGTGGAGGCGTACATTGATGATCGTCGCAACTCATATATTCTACCGTACCTTTTAGAATAGTGCTAGCGGCATTCACCTTTATCTTTTGTTTAAATACAATCCTGCCAGAAAAATACTTGAGCGTCATGGCAAAGTTTTTATCGTATTCTTCGGTGGGTTTAGGCTCTGATACTTTTCCCTCCATCTGAACTGCAGGATTCTTCTCGAATTTAAATGAGGTAGCTATCGGACCACCATCTCCTATAAACTGAGAATACATATGCCATCCCGGTTCAACGGTTGCAATAAATGTTAATTCAAATTCATTGCCGGTTAGTGATTTCTGACTAAAGGTCCAGCTAACAGGATTTTGAACTTGTGCCTTCAATGAAAAGAAGGATAACAACAAGACGAGAATACCTAGAACTTTTTTATTAAACTTCATTTGTATAAGAATTACTTTGTACTGTTGATTTTAGATTCATTTAAAACATCAAAGTTTAAACATATTTAAAATGTGAATGTATACTTAAATAGTTTTTGAGATTGATTTAATGTGCAAATTTTCACTTCTTTTTTCAGATAGAAAAGAAAAGAATCGTTACAAAACCACTACATACACACTTTTTATTACTTACAAATCCAATACATTCAAACATTAATAATTGATTATCTATAACTTATAATATCGATTAAAATATTTCATTCTTAAGATTTAAAGTGAAAATAGCTGTAACTAAAAAGTTTATTATACCTTTGACGCCATATTATATAAAAATATAAAGTAATCTAAGTTTTCTACTGATGGGTAAACAACACATTACCATTCACGACCTTGCCAAAATCCTAAATCTGAATGCTTCTACGGTATCCAGAGCTTTAAACGATCATCCCAAGATTAGTGCTGAAACAAAAAAAATGGTGCAAAAGCTAGCCTCAGAGATGAACTACCAACCCAATGCGTTGGCATCATCACTGCGAAAAGGCTCTGCCCATACTGTTGGATTAGTTCTTCCCCGCGTCAATAGAAATTTCTTTGCCAGTGCAATCGAAGGAATTGAAGCAATTTTAAATAAAGCCGGATATCATCTTATAATTACTCAAAGCAATGAAAATGCAGAGAAAGAAAAAGAATGCATCAGCTCGTTGATTAGCTCACGTGTGGATGGTATTATCATCTCCATCAGTTGGGAAACCAAAGATCTATCTCATCTTATAGCAGCTCAGAATAAAAAAATTCCGTTGATTTTCTTCGACCGTATACCCAGAGATTTTGAGGCAAGTAAGGTAATGCTGAACGACTATCAGGGAGCCTATCAGGCCACTGAATACCTTATCAATAATGGGAATAGAAAAATTGCATTTCTTGCTGGTCCACAACATCTTCAAATTTATTCAGAGCGTTTTCGTGGTTATAAAACAGCCCTTGAGGATTATAAATTCCCAGTAGACCCTGCATATATTATTGAGAATTGCTTGACGCAAGAAAAAGGTGTAGAAGGTGCAGCACAATTATTGTCATTAGAAAAAAGACCCGATGCTATATTTGGATCAAGCGATTATTCTGCCCTTGGTGCACTTGTATATTGTAAAGAAAATGGACTAAGAATACCTGAGGATATATCTATTTTTGGATTTGCGAATGAGCCATTTACCAAGTTGATAGACCCACCGCTATCATCAATTGAACAGTTTCCTTATAAGATGGGAGAGGCTGCTGCACAGCTTTTCCTGAATGCAGTTAAAGACAAAAGTGCTAAACATCAAACTATTGAGATGATTCCTGAAATTAGAGTTAGGCAGTCCGTTTTAAACAGAAAAATATCCAACTTTTAAAACTGTGCCAAAAAAGTAACCAAACTAGTTTCACTATTAGAGAGATTCAATTTTTTACGTAAACGGGTACGTGCTACTTCTATACTATTTGCACTCTGTTTGGTGAGCGAAGCAATATCTTTGGTTGTCATATTTAACCGGAGAAAAGCACATAGGCGCCGTTCATTTGCTGTAAGTTCAGGATATTGTTCGTTTAATTTCTGATAGAAATTGGTATGAACCTGTGTAAATCGTACTTCAAACTCTTCCCAAAGATCCTGATCGTCTCCTGTCCGAAGCTCGCGTATAACCTCCTGAAGTATCTGTTGATTTTCACCCTTTAATGAAAGGACAACCTTCTGTAATCGTTCAACAATACTACTGATCAGTTCATTTTTCTGAACCAGATACATTACATTGGTAGTAATCTCCTTATTTCTATATTCTAGTTCTTCTTTCAGATTAATTTGTTCCAACGCCAAGTTCTGTTGAATCAATGTAACTTCACGATTTCTACTTCGTAACCGACTATAAAATAGCAAGCTAATAATAAGAAGAAAAAGCAGAAATGCTCCGGAGAAATAAAAGAAAAATGCTTTACGCTGTTGTTGAATACTCGACCGTTGTTGTCTCAGATCGAAATCGCTTTGCAACTCCATTTGTACTACCCTACTCGATAAATCAGCCTGATGAAGACTATCATTTAAGCGATTATAGAGCAAGTCGTAATTATAAGCCTCTTTAAAATTTTGTTTATGAGCATACAGTTCGCTCAGTCCTTTTGCGGCATTTCTAAGCTCCATGAACGATTTCAGTTCGGATGCGATGGTGAAAGCTCTTTTATAGTTGATAGCAGCAGAATCATACTTCTTAACATCAAGATAATACTTCCCCAAACTATTAAACACTGTTGTAAGCTGCTCTTTATTGCCGGTGACCAAGCACAATGACAAACTCTGCTGAAAGAGAGACAAAGCCTTTTCCGTGAGTCCTTGTTGTTGATAGTTTACGGCAAAATTATTTAATATGATAGAAGCAATAGCTCCATTCTTTATTTCGTTGGCAAGGCTTAGTGCCTTTTGATAATAGTTGAGTGCTTCAGTATGCTGGCTCATAATTCGATAACACTCGCCTATATTGTTATTAGAAGCGGCAATCAGGGCCTTATCACCTATCAGTTTCCGGATCTCAAAAGCTTTCTTATAATAATCCAGTGCGTGCGAGCCATCATTCTGATCAAAATAAACGCCGCCAATAAGATTGTAGGCTTGGGCCAATTCAACGGAATCTTTAGAGGCCAGCGCATGATTAATAGCATTGGCAAAATAGTCTATCGCTTTACGGTATACACCTTGCGTTTTATACAATTTCCCCAATGCATTGCTAATATAGGCCTCCTTCTTCCGGTCTTTTAAGTCAGTAGCCAGCTCAAGAGCTATCTGATAATATTTAAAAGCCTCAGCATAGCTATTGCGATTGCTATACATCTCGGCGGTATTCAAAAGAGCTTCAAGTTGTTTTACAGGATCATCATTAATAGTAGCCAGTTTTAAAGACTGCTGATTACTCTCCATTTTATTATCCAAAGAATAGGGTAGATGACGAACCGGATCATTGTCTGCCTTTCGATGAGAAGCGAGTGCCCCAAACGAAATGTGAAGCAAACAGAAAAAAAACAACGTTATATAACCCTTCGCCATGAAATCGCTTTTCGTAAAAGTAATCAATATGAATACAAATATATTAAGAATTCTTAAAGCATAATAAAAAGGATAAAAGAACGAATTCTTTATTCTGCCGGATCTAACTTGATGTCTTTTACATTAAGCTGGATGGTCTTGCTCCCATTATAGTCGTTCTCTTCAATATTGTAACAAATACTTAAAGACTGTCCCTGTAAAACAGAATCGATTAAATGCCCCTGATGAAACGCAATGGCAGGAAAAGGAAAACTAGCAATATCGGTATGAATTACATTTAACTTTAAGTGATTCTTACCTACCATCTTTGCATTGCCCGTATCGACAACTTCGCTGGTTCTAAACACAGGCGACATATTCCCCGGACCAAATGGTGCAAACTGTTTCAATATCCTGATAAATTTAGAGTTGATTTCGCTCAGTTTCATATCCAGATCTATCTCTACCTCAGGAATAAGTTGTTCATCAAGAATAGTATTGCTGACAATCTCTTCAAACCTTTTAATAAAAGCATCTAAATTTTCGGGTTTTAAAGATAGTCCTGCTGCATATTTGTGTCCACCAAAATGTTCTAACAGATCACTACATGCATCAATAGCATCATAAACATCAAAGTCCTTTACTGAACGGGCAGAGCCAGTAATCAATCCATTTGAAACTGTAAGCACAATAGTCGGTCTATAATGAGTTTCTGTTAAACGCGAAGCCACTATACCGATAACACCTTTGTGCCAATCAGCATTATAAATAACAGTAGATTTTTTGGAGGGGCTTAATGGATCAGCCTCTATAGATTCTAAAGCCTCAATTGTGGTCTTTATATCTTTATCCCTACGCTCTGTATTATTCGCGTTAACAGTTTCGGCCGATTCTTTGGCTTCTTCAAGAGAAGAAGCAATCAACAACTTCACCGAATTGCTTCCACTTTCAATTCGTCCTGCAGCATTGATGCGAGGGCCTATCAGAAAAACAATATCATTAATATTCAGCTCCTTATTAAAAGCAAATTCAAGAGTACTGCCAGTGGAGCAGGCTGTCTTTTTTAGAATTCGGCAAAAAGTCAAAATGGCTTCCAGCCCCGGACGAGGATTAGAATTAAGAAGCTTTAAACCATAGTGAGCCAATATTCGGTTCTCTCCAATAATAGGTACAATATCTGATGCGATACTTACCACTACTAAATCAAGATACGTAATCAGTGTTTCGAAGGGGATATTATTCTTTCGCGCAAAGGCTTGAATCAATTTAAAGCCCACCCCACAACCTGATAGCTCGTTAAAGGGATATGCACAATCCGCTCTCTTCGGATCAAGCACAGCAACTGCCGGAGGCAATGTATCTCCTGGCCGGTGATGGTCACAAATAATAAAATCGACACCCTTTTCTAATGCGTATGTAATCTTTTCAACAGCTTTAATACCACAATCAAGGGCTATAACAAGCGAAAAGCTGTTCTCTGCAGCATAATCTATACCAGTAATAGATATTCCATACCCTTCTTTGTAACGATCTGGGATGTAGAATTCCACCTTTGAATGATGCTGTTTCAGGAAAGAATAGACCAAGGCGACAGCTGTTGTTCCATCAACATCGTAATCGCCATATACTAAAATTTTTTCGTTGTTTTTAAATGCTTCTTCTATCCGTTGCACGGCTTTATCCATATCCTTCATCAAAAATGGATCGTGCAGATTATCTAAAGAGGGTCTGAAAAAATCACGGGCCTCCTCAAAGTTAGTAATACCCCGTTGCACTAACAACTGTACCAGGTTCTCGTCTATCCCCAGTTGGTTACACAGTTGGTCAACGATCTCGGGATCACCCTTTTCTTTTAGTACCCAGCGTTTCTCCATTTTCTTTTTTTAGATTGGTAAAGATAAGAAGAAAGCCTTATGAGCAAAACGATATTGACATAACTTCTTCAAAATAGAGATAAAGTGCTGAAAGCATATTGCTAAGCACTTTATCTACTTACAATTGTTAGAATGATGATCTCATTGCCTCAACTGGATCGAGACGCGAAGCACTCCATGCAGGAATGAACCCTGAAACAAGACCAATAATTGTTGATATAGAGACACCAAGTGTAATATTTCCTCTTGATAACTGAACAGGCATATCAAATCCATAGGTGACAATAAGTGTTCCTATATAAATGATAAAGAGCCCAACCAATCCGCCAATTAATGAAAGGAAAATCGATTCAATTAAAAACTCTAACAGTATATAGGCTCGTTTAGCCCCCATTGATTTCTTGATCCCGATAATACTTGTTCGTTCTTTAACCGAGACAAACATGATATTAGCAATACCAAAACCACCTACCAGTAGTGAAAAACCGCCTATAACCCATCCAATAGTAGAGATTACAGCGAATAATGAGTCAAACCCCTTCGAAATAATACTAGTTTCATTAATTGCAAAGTCATCTTCCTGTGTAGGTTTCAGTTTACGGATAGAACGCATAATACCACGAAGCTCATCAGTAAGCTCTTCGTTAGAGACTCCTGGTTTAGCCTTAATCATTAATGAAGCCTCCACATCACCATCAAAGTTGATAAAATTTCGTCCGTATAGAACAGGAAGCAAAACCTGATTATCAGTAGAATTTCCAAAAGGATTATTACCTACCTTTTTAAACACGCCAATAATCTCAAGTTTTAGTCCGGCTATCTTTATAAATTTACCAATAGGGTCAGCATTTTCAAAGAGTGTTTGTGCAATTTCATATCCTATGATGGCAACATTTCGACCAGCAGCAGCTTCTTGCATTGAAAAGTAACGGCCATGTTCAATTTCAAAAACAGTAACCTTATCATAGTCATACGATACAGCAAGTACAGTAGCCCCTTCTACGCTATTGTTTAAATATTTTACGTTTTTATTCACGCCGATATAATAAGCTCCCAGCACAGCAGCATTCGATCTGTTCATCACCTCTGTCAATTCATAAGGACGGGGTTGTGGACGCTTCATATATTTCCACCATGCATAGTCCCCCCCCATTTGCCAAGGCCATTTCTGAATAAATAGCACATTACTTCCAATTTCGGAGAGGCTCTTTTTAAAGTTTCGTTCGATTGAATCGAAGACCGTAAATACAGAGATAACGCAAAATATTCCGATAGTGATTCCCAAAAGAGACAGCATGGTTCTAACCTTATTGACTCTCAGGGCATCAATCGCAAAAATGAAACTTTCGCGAATTACACGTAAAAATATTAATCTTCGCATAGCTAATAATTAGTTTAATTTCAAGAATAGCATTTGGACATCAGTAGTTGTTACTCTGTAAAAATACACAATTTCCGTTAAAAAACTTGTTAATTGTTATGATTTTCAGTAAACTTGCAAACTTTTAAAAATCAACCCCATCGCTTGCTTTAAAATTGAAAATCACCCTAGTGCATAATTACTTTTAATTATATTCTGGCGTTTGAAGTCTCCTTTTTAAGCAAGATAATAATGGAGAACATGAAAAAAATCAATAGTGCATTGGTCTCTGTATACCACAAAGACCGCTTAGATGAAATTGTAACACTTCTTGTTGACAATAACATCAAAATCTACTCTACAGGAGGAACCTACGATTTCATAAAAAAAATGGGAATCGAAACCTTTACGGTTGAATCATTAACTCAATACCCTTCAATCTTAGGTGGAAGAGTAAAAACACTTCATCCAAAGGTGTTTGGTGGTATTCTTGCTCGAAGAGAGAATGAAACCGATCTTAGCCAGATGGCAGAATACGGAATTCCTGAAATTGATTTAGTGATTGTTGATCTTTATCCTTTTGAAGAGACGGTCGCTCAAACAACCAATCAAGCCGAAATCATTGAGAAAATTGATATAGGTGGCATCTCATTAATCCGAGCTGCCGCTAAGAATTATAACGATGTAGCGATCATTCCTTCAAAAGAGCAATACGACTTCCTTATCAATCTGCTAAAAGAGAAGAAAGGACACACAACATTAGAAGACAGGCTCTATCTCGCTGCTCAGGCATTCAATGTATCATCACATTACGACTCGGCTATCTTCGGATATTTCCAAACTAAAACAGTTGTCGATGCTTTCAAATTCAGTGTTCAGGGTAAGCAAGAGATGCGGTATGGCGAAAACCCACATCAGAAAGGGGCTTTCTATGGTGATCTTGATAAGGTTTTCGAACAACTACATGGTAAAGCCATTTCATATAACAACCTTATCGATTTAGAGTCAGCACTCAATTTGGTAAACGAATTTACAGAGACCACCTTTGCCATCATTAAACACACCAATGCCTGTGGTATTGCAAGTAGAGATAATGCTGTTGATGCCTGGAAGGCTGCCTTGGCAGGCGACCCTATTTCAGCTTATGGTGGCGTTATTGTAACCAATTGCGTTATTGACCTGGAAACTGCACAAGAAATCAACAAGCTATTCTTCGAGATTATTTTCGCCGAAGGATATAATGATGATGCACTCGAAATATTGAAAACAAAGAAAAATAGAATTATCCTTCAAAAGAGATCAGCCACATATAGCCCTATTCAATTCCGATCCGTATTGAACGGTGTTTTGGTACAGGATAAAGATTTAAAAGTAGAAACCATCGAAGATCTGAAAGTTGTCACCAATACGCAACCTGATAGTTCGCTTACAGGTGATCTTCTTTTCGCTAATATTGTCGTTAAACATACTAAATCAAACGCTA
This sequence comes from Bacteroidota bacterium, assembly GCA_013390605.1. Classification (GTDB taxonomy): domain Bacteria; phylum Bacteroidota; class Bacteroidia; order Bacteroidales; family Cfx3-03; genus Cfx3-03. Next base: position 4,028,568 of record JACAUB010000001.1, read on the forward strand.
TTGTCGTTGTGAAAAATAAACAATTGCTTGGCAGCGGTGTTGGACAAACTTCTCGTGTTGACTCTACGAACCATGCTATTGAAAAGGCACATGAATTTGGATTCGATTTGAAAGGATCTGTCCTGGCTTCTGACGCATATTTTCCCTTTCCTGATAGTGTTGAAATAGCACATAAGGCAGGTATAATTGCATTTATTCAACCAGGTGGTTCTGTTCGTGATCAGGATTCAATTGACTATTGTAATAAAAATGACCTACCGATGATTATGACCGGATTCAGACATTTTAAACACTAAAAACAAGCTGATAATTATTTTTTTTAATAATTATCAGCATTTGCTTGTTATCGAATAGTACATTTGCAGAAAAATTACAGTAATATAAGATGGGACTCTTTTCTTTTTTAACCAAAGAAATTGCTATAGACCTCGGGACAGCGAATACAATCATTATCTACAACGATAAAGTTGTTGTAGATGAGCCTTCTATTGTAGCCATTGAGCGCAATACAGGAAGGGTTATTGCCGTAGGTAAAAAAGCCATGATGATGCATGGTAAGACACATGAAAACATCAAGACGATCCGTCCTTTACGTGATGGTGTTATTGCTGATTTCCAGAGTGCGGAGCATATGCTTAAGGAATTTATCAAGATGGTAACTCCTCGCAAAACGCTATTTCCTCCTGCATTGAAGATGGTAATTTGTATTCCGAGTGGAATAACCGAAGTAGAAGAAAGAGCCGTAAAAGACTCAGCCGAACAGGCAGGTGCAAAAGAAGTTAAGTTGATTCACGAACCTATGGCAGCAGCCATTGGTATCGGTATCGATGTAATGGAACCTACCGGTAATATGATTATCGACATAGGTGGTGGTACCAGTGAGATTGCTGTTATTGCACTTGGAGGTATTGTAAATAACAAATCGATCCGTGTAGCGGGTGACGATTTGAACTATGATATCGAAGAGTATATGCGTAAACAACACAACATTAACATAGGTGAAAGAACCTCTGAACGTATCAAAATCGAAGTAGGTGCAGCTATGGTTGATATCGATAATCCTCCTGCAGATTATGCAGTACATGGAAGAGATATGCTTACCGGTATTCCGAAAGAGATTTATGTAAACTATGCTGAGATAGCGCATGCATTAGACAAAACTCTCTCGAAGATTGAAGCAGCTGTTTTGAATGCACTCGAAATGACTCCACCCGAATTAGCAGCCGACATCTATCGCACCGGAATCTATCTGGCTGGTGGTGGTGCATTGCTCCGTGGGCTAGATAAACGGTTACATATGAAAACCAAACTTCCCGTTCATGTTGCCGACGATCCATTGCGTGCTGTAGCTCGTGGAACAGGCATTGCTTTAAAGAACTTTGATAAATTTACTTTCCTCATTAAATAAACAATAACGCATCAGCATATTTTACCATTATAATCTTCAATAATGGTAAAATATACTGAGGTGCCTCCAAATATAACAGCATGCGAAACCTGTTTACTTTCTTGTGGAGACACTCCATGTTTTTCCTCTTCATCATTCTGGAAGCACTCTCTATCCTGTTAGTTGTTAAATATAACGGCTATCAGAAATCTGTTGCCTTTGGACAGTTTGATGAATTATCAGGATCAGTTCATCGTGCTTATAATAATCTTTGGGAATATTTTAATCTCAAAAAGGTCAATTCTAATCTGGCCGAAGAGAATGCAAGATATCGAAAGATGCTTCCATCTGCTTTTCTAATTACTGATTCGTTGGTCCATTACAAGAACGACACACTCTATCGTCAGCAGTATCAATATGTCTCAGCAGAAGTCATCAGTAATTCTACGAACACGGCAGCCAATTACATTCAACTCGACAAGGGACGGCTGCAGGGTATCGGAAAAGATATGGCAGTTATCAGTCCAAAGGGAATTGTTGGGACTGTCGTTAATGTCTCAAATAATTTTGCATGGGTCATGTCGCTACTCAACAAAGAGTCGCGCATCAGTGTTCGTATCAAAAAGAATGCGCAAATTGGAACACTTGCATGGGAAGGAGGAAGTTATCTTTATGCTTCATTAAAAGATATTCCCACACATGTATCGGTTATAAAAGGCGACACAATATTTACGAGTGGTTATTCACACATCTTCCCAAAAGGAGAGATGGTGGGAACCATCAGCGAAGTAACCATAAAACCCGGAGAGCATTTTTATACGATCCAACTAAGGCTTGCGACCGATTTTAACAGCCTTGGGCATGTTTATGTTGTTAAGAATCTTCTTCGCGAAGAGCAAATGAAACTGCAAGAGACCAACAAAAATGAGTAATACATTTATCAGAATATCCTTACGGTTCGTCGTATTAATCTTAGTTCAAGTTTTGATACTGAGTAATGTTCATTTTTTGGGATATCTTAATCCTTATGTCTACCTGCTCTTTATCCTTACGATGCCTTTTGAAACCCCAAAATGGGTATTATTGATTACTGCTTTTGCCCTGGGCCTTTCGGTCGATCTTTTTTCTAATTCGCTGGGTATGCATGCAGCAGCCTCTGTTTTTGCTGCCTACTTTAGACCTGGTGTTATCAGTCTGATCACCTCCCGCAAAGAGTATGAGCCAGGTGTAGAGCCCTCCATCGCTGACCTTGGTTTTCAATGGTTTATTACATACACCTTCATCATTACGTTTCTACACCATTTCTTCCTGTTTCTAATTGAGGCTTTCAGATTTTCGGGGTTCTTTAGGACTCTTGGTCATAGTTTCAATAATGCACTGTTTACAATTCTAATTATCATTCTTGCACAGTATATTTTTTATCATAAGAAGAAGTAACTTATCTATATTTGTACGATCTGTACTTTCAACTTCGAAAATAATGACCGCTATACGGTATAAACTATTCATTCCGTTATTTCTGATTTCATGCTTTTGCCTGCAATCCTGTGTAAATCAGGACAAAGATACTTTCACTATAGTAGGTGAGATAAAAGGAATCAATCAAGGCAATGCGCTTTTATATAACCTAGAAGAAACGGGCCCCCGACTGATCGATTCGTCAAAAATCGATAATGGGAAGTTCTCTTTTAAAGGGAAAATAACACTACCAGAGATGGTTCTGTTAAAAATTGATGGCAATAGAGCTGGTATCCCCTTCTTTTTAGAAGCAGGAAAAATTCGTTTTAAAGCCAGTGCTGATAGTCTGAATGGCGCCAACATCAGTGGTTCTGAGAGTAACGACCTCTATCAGAAATTCCATGAAGAGATGCACCGCTACGATGAACAGAGTCGTAACATTTTAGATCGTTATATGCAGGCTAAAAGTAATAGCGATACTTCACTCATGAATAAGTTTTATGAAGCAAATTCAGAGGTTGATAAGGAGCGGATTATATTTACCCGTGATTTTGTAAAACAAAACCGAGAGAGCAATGTGGCTATCTTTATTGCGGCAACACAATTGATCTATTCAATGGAGGCAGATGACCTGAAACAGATTAGTGACGCGTTCCCTTACAAACTAAAAGATTCAAAATATCTGAGGTTACTTTCTAATCAGGTTAAAGCATTAAACCGGGTCAGTATCGGTCAACCTGCACCCAGTTTTACATTAAACGATATAAATAATCATCCTGTACGATTATCCGATTTCAAAGGAAAGATTATCCTGGTCGATTTCTGGGCTTCATGGTGTAAACCATGCAGAGAGGAACATCCCGATTTAATATCGATATATCAGAAGTATAAAGACAAAAACTTCGACATACTTAGCGTTTCTATTGACGAAGATATGACGCTTTGGAGAGACGCAGTGAAACTGGATAAGTTAACATGGTCACAGATTTCCGATTTAAAAGGATTGAATAATGTTGCGCTGAAACAATACGGGGTGGTTAAAATCCCCTCCAATGTACTGATTGATAAGAGCGGCATCATCATGGCGAGAAACATAAAACCTAAGCAGCTTGCAGAAAAGTTAAAGCAACTTTTGAAATAAGATCATAAAGTCGCCATTTTGACTGCAGAAAGAAATCTCTAAAAGCAGTACAACAACTAATGGGAGTTTTTTCCCTACGGTCGAAATGACAGAGTGGGACTGTACGAAATGACGAGATATGCTTATCAACCGCAAATAGTAAATCAATGAATTCAAAATGGTTTCTCCTCATAGCCTGTACACTTCTATTCCTATCGCCCGATAAGCTTATAGGTCAGGGTATTGCTGTACAACAATGGAGAGATCATCTTCCCTTCAGCCATTTAATCTCCTTAGCCCGTAGTGCGGATAAGGTCTATGCAGCTTCCTACTATGGTATCTTTGTCTATGATACAGAAGATAATAGCATTAGTAAACTCACAAAAATAAATGGCCTCACTGATATCGGGATTAGCAAAATCTCATATAGTACTATCAACGACCTCTTACTCATTGCCTACCAGAATGCCAATCTGGATATTGTAACAGGAGGTAAGATCATCAACATGCCCGATATTAAGAATAAGAACATATCCGGCGATAAGACCATCTACAATATCTGTTTTCGCGATCGCTTTGCCTATCTCTGTTGTGGATTTGGCGTTGTAGTAATTGATCTGGTAAAACAGGAGGTCTCCGATACCTGGTACATCGGCAACAACGGGAGTGCTACCAAAGTTTATGATCTCACATTCGACGCAAACGGACAAACCATCTATGCGGCTACAGAAACCGGACTACGAAAGGCTTTGGTAAGTGCAAATCCAACGCTTTTCTCATCATGGACTCAGGTTGCCCCTATCTCCAATAACAGCACTGTCTTTAATCTTGTTGTAACGGTAAACGACAAAATTCTGACGAATCGGAAAGGGGCACAATATAATCAGGATACATTATATCTCTTCGACAATAATAGATGGAGTGTCTTTATGAAAGATGTCTACCTTCCTCGCTTCAGTCTTGATGCCAATAATGGACGGATTGCGGTTAACATGAATTTTGCAGCCAACATCATGAATGTGGATGGATCAGTATATTCGCAGATATTGAATTACAAACCCACTGCCATGCAGGCGCTTGACATGATACTCGATCCTGATGGTACAGCATGGATTGCTGACGCATCATCTGCTCTGATCAAAGTTTCGCCTCAGGGCTCAATCACAAAGATCGAGACCAACGGTCCTTCGCAGGCTTCTACCTTTGCCATTGCCACCACCGGAAAAGATGTTTGGGCTGTAGCCGGTGGTTTTAACAACTCATATGGGAACAATTATCTGATGGCAAATGCCTTTTCTTTTATAAACGGGAACTGGAACGCCTACAATAATGAGAACCAATCACTTCTAGGCGATGCCCGTGATTATGATGCAATTGCTATTGATCCAAAAAATGCAAAGCATCTGTATATCGGATCATGGGGTTGGGGTATTTCTGAATATCTGGATGGAACACTTAAAACACAATATACAGCCACAAACTCATCACTTAGATCAACACCATTTTCTGTAGACCAGTCTATCCGGATTGGAGGACTGGCCTTCGACAGCAAAGGAAATCTTTGGGCTACCAACTCCATCACTCCAAATCTGCTCTCTGTAAAAAAAACGGATGGAACATGGCGGTCGTTCGATCTATCACCCTATAATTCAATAGATGTCGAAAAAATTATTGTTGACCAGAACGATCAGAAATGGATTATTCTCAGAGAACATAGCATCATCGTATTCAACGACAACAATACCATCGACAACACCACAGATGATAAACTCACAAAACTAACTGAAGTTACAGGGAATGGGAATCTGCCAGGGACTAAAATATACACCATTGTCGCCGACAAGGATGGCGCAATATGGATAGGTTCTGATAAAGGGGTAAGTGTTATCTATAATCCCGGTAATGTTTTTACCGGAAGCCATTATGATGCGCAGATTGTGAGGATAGAAAATAATGGACAGCTCATACCACTACTCGAAAACGAATCGGTTACTGCTATTGCGATTGACGGGGCCAACCGGAAATGGATGGGAACAGCCAACTCCGGACTTTTTTTAATCTCGGCTGATGGAACAAAAGAGCTGCTACATCTTACGGCAGACAACAGTCCACTTCTCTCCAATACCATTTCATGCATTGGTGTAAATACAGATGGCGAAGTATTTATAGGAACAGATAAAGGACTCATCTCTTATCGAAGCACCGCTTCAGAACCTACCGAAAACAACAAGGGTGTCTTTGCGTTCCCAAATCCCGTCAGGCCAAGCTACACAGGTGTCATTTCCATAAAGGGACTGACTTTCAATGCAGATGTGCGCATTACCGATGTATCCGGACATTTGGTTTCGCAGATGAAAGCCGATGGCGGACAGGCGACATGGGATGGAAAAGATTTAAAAGGACGCAGGATAGCTCCGGGTGTTTATCTTGTCTTCGTCAGCAACAACGATGGAACCAGTACTGCCGTCACAAAAATTCTCATTATAAGATAACGCCCCACGCCATGCTAAACAAAACCAACGGCATTGTATTACACACCATAAAGTACGGCGAAACCAGCGTAATTGTAAGGGTCTATACCGAACTTTTTGGAATCCAATCTTATATTCTGAAAGGAGCCCGTGGTGCAAAATCAAAAAATAAGATGAATCATTTGTCTCCGCTAACGTTGCTGGAGATGGATGTTTATCATAAAGAGAGTTCACATTTGCAGTACATCCGCGAGATGAGAATAACCCACCCCTTCTCTTCTATTCCGTTCGATATTGTTAAAAGTAGTATCTCGCTTTTCATCAACGAAGTGATCAACCGCGCGGTTCGCGAAGAAGAACCCAACCCTCCCCTTTTCACCTTTCTTGAGAATAGCATTCGTTGGTTCGATTTGGTTCAAAATAACTATACCAACTTTCACCTCTGGTTTATGGTTCACTTTAGCCGGTATCTTGGCTTCACACCTCATGATAACTATTCCGCCACGAACCATATTTTCAATCTGCGCGAAGGATGTTATCAACCCATGTTGCCCGAGCATGCCGACTATCTGGACAACCCCTTGTGCAGCTATCTGGCCGATTTAGCTGAAACCAGACTAACAGAACTACCTTTATTACAAATCCCCTCCCCTATTCGACAAGACCTGCTTCCTCGGTTAGTCGATTTTTACCGGTTTCACATATCAGGGATGAAAGATATCAACTCGCTACAGGTTTTGCACGAGATATTCAGCTAGGCAACTATCTATTAAAGGTTCAGCATCGAAATCTGCATTCCAAAACACAGTGCTTAAACACAATTTCGTATCTTTGCAAAAAATAACGATTAATTATGAGTTTGGAACTGAGCGAACAGGAAATCATAAGGCGCAATTCAATGGACGAATTGCTGAAAATGGGCATAAATCCCTATCCTGCCGAAGCATTTGATGTGAATGTTACCGTAAAAGAAATCCTTGAGAAATATCCAACCGATAACACCATCTATCAGGAAGTTAGTCTGGCTGGCCGTATTATGGGTCGTCGTATCATGGGCGCTGCTTCGTTTATAGAGCTGCAAGATGCTACTGGACGTATTCAGATCTACATCAAGAGAGACGATCTTTGCCCTACTGAAGATAAGTCGTTCTATAATATAGTGTTTAAGCGTCTTTTCGATATAGGTGATATTATTGGTATCACCGGTTTTGTTTTCATCACTCAGATGGGTGAGATAACCATTCACGTTAAAGAGCTCAAGTTATTAAGTAAATCGTTGAAACCCCTCCCTGTAGTAAAGGAAAAGGACGGTGAACTGTTTGATTCATTCTCAGATCCTGAACAACGTTATAGAATGCGTTACGTAGATTTGATTGTAAACAACCAAATCAAAGATGTATTTGTAAAACGCACCGTTATGGTCAACACCATGCGTAACTACCTTAATGAAAAGGGATATCTTGAAGTTGAAACGCCAATCCTGCAACCGTTATATGGTGGTGCAGCAGCACGTCCTTTTAAATCGCATCACAACTCATTAGACATGACGCTCTATTTGCGTATTGCAAATGAGCTTTATCTAAAAAGACTGATTGTAGGTGGTTTTGATGGCGTTTACGAGTTCTCAAAAGACTTCCGTAACGAAGGAATGGATCGTTTCCATAACCCTGAGTTTACACAGATGGAGCTTTATGTAGCTTACAAAGATTACAACTGGATGATGGATACCGTTGAAGAGATGGTTGAACGCATCGCAATGAATCTTCATGGAACCACCAAGGTACAGGTTGGCGAAAACCTGATCGACTTTAAACGTCCCTGGAAACGCTTTACCATGTACGAAGGCATCCAGCACTTCACCGGAATTGATATCTCCGAGATGGATGAAACACAGATTCGTGAAGTAGCCACTAAAGTTGGTGCCGAAATTGACGAAACCATGGGTAAGGGTAAATTGATTGATGAGATCTTTGGTACCGTTGCCGAACCCAATATTATACAACCAACCTTTATCACAGACTACCCTGTAGAAATGTCGCCATTAGCCAAGAAGCACCGCACCAAAGCAGGACTTGTTGAGCGTTTTGAAGCCATCTGCAATGGTAAAGAGTTGTGCAACTCGTTCTCCGAATTAAACGACCCTATCGATCAGCGCCAACGTTTTGAATCGCAACTCGAGCTAGGTAAACGTGGAGATGATGAGTCGATGGTACTCGACGAAGACTTCTTGAGAGCCCTCGAATATGGAATGCCTCCAACAGCCGGTTTGGGTATCGGCATAGACCGACTGGCTATGATCATGACCAATCAAACTTCTATTCAGGATGTGTTATTCTTCCCACAGATGCGCCCTGAAAAGAAAGCTGCCGAACTTACCGATGATGATTTAAGAGCAATTGGTGTTCCGGAAGGTTGGATTCCAGCCATCAGAAAAACCAGTTACAAAACCATAGAGGCATTAAAAGAGGCCAACCCTAATAAGTTCTACAACGATCTGGGCGGCTTAAGGAAGAAGTTGAAACTCGATGTTCCTATGCCAACAATCGACGATGTTAAAAGCTGGTTAGCATAACGCAACCGAAACATCAATATTCAAGGCTGTCTGAAAAGAGAAACGTTCTTTCAGACAGCCTTTTCATTTATAATTACTCAGGGGATTAGGCCAACCCGCAAGCAAAATTTCAATTACCATTTCCATATTCTGAATCCATGATGATGATAAAAGAGTGATACGTCTACCCTAAACAAATGGGTTTGTCAAAATTTTGTCGAGCGTTTGTCGAAGGTTTGTCCATACTTAGTCCATACCTTATGAGTATGGACTAAGTATGGAGGAACTATTGACAAAGTATGGAGATACTATGGACAAAATCTTCTTTATAGGGGTGTTATAGAAACGATTTACCATCTGCTTATGGGGAGATTTGAATGATGATCGGGAAGGTTTTTCAAGACGGTATCTTGGAAGCCAAATTGGAGCAACTATTATTTGAAAAACAAATTTAATATTATGTTCTTAACACATGACAAAAAATACAAGTGAGTTGATGCAACTTTAGAATCTATTGATCCATCATTAATAAATAACAAACCTATTTAGCAATTTTCACTACAGTTTATTCCTGATCAACTAATTTTTAAAGAGATGAAACGAGCATGTTTTACAAACTTAAACACTGATGCAAATTTAATATGCGAGTTCCATCAGACCTAAATCTAAAAACAATTAACTGATGAAAACAATGTATTTGATGCTTCTTTTGCCTTTGTTAATAATCTCATGTGCGAAAGAAAAGGCTACACAAATCAACAACAATCAGCTTAAGCCGATAACACTGAATACTGAGCAACAAGCTTTAGTTCAGGCAAATAATCAATTCTCATTTTCATTATTTAGCAATTCTGCAAATCAGGAGACCAAAGAAAATCTGATTATCTCTCCATTCAGTGTCAGCATGGCATTATCAATGACCCTCAATGGTGCAGCCGGTACAACAAAAACCGGGATGGAAAAGACATTGGGATTTGAAGGAAAACAAGCTGCATCAATTAATGATTACAATAAACTTTTATCAACACAATTGCAGGGAATTGATGAAAAAGTGACTTTTAATGTTGCGAATTCAATCTGGTATAGAAATAACTTCACAGTAATTCCTTCCTTTATTTCTACAAATCAAAATTACTATCAGGCAGAAGTGACATCACTCGATTTCGCCTCACTCTCAGCTGTCAATACCATCAATAATTGGGTAAATACTAAAACAAATAGTGCGATTCCTAAAATCATTGAATCCATTTCACCGGATAATGTGATGTTTCTGATCAATGCACTTTATTTCAAAGGTTCGTGGCGAAATAAGTTTGATGGGACAAAGACAAGCGATCAGAGTTTCTATAAAGAAGATCTGTCGGTCGTAAAATGCAAAATGATGAGTCAGGAAAGTACTTATCGTTGTCTTTCCAATGACTTAGTAAGTGCCATTGAGATGCCTTATGGGCAAGGCAATTTTGTAATGACCGTATTGCTTCCACAAACCGGGAAAACGACATCTGACCTGACAGCTGCGTTCAATGCCGCTAACTGGAAGAAATGGAATGATGGAATGGTTTCTAATAAAATACAGGTTTATCTGCCGCGCTTTAAAATAAACTATGAAAACAAATTAAATAGTCTGCTAAGTACGATGGGAATGGCCGATGCATTCAATCCGGCTGTTGCTGATTTCACAAGAATCAATGCAGGTGGAGGATTGTCTATCAGCGAAGTGAAACATAAAACAATGGTTGAAGTAAATGAAGAAGGTACGGTTGCGGCGGCCGTAACCTCCGTTGCAATAGTTTTGAATTCATTTCCCCAGACCCAGATTATCAATATCAACAAGCCATTTTTATTTGTGATTTCAGAAAAAAGTACCGGTGCTATCTTGTTTACCGGCAGGATCATGGATCCAACAAAAGAATAATTTAAATATATTTCTCTCCGATTCTATATTCTAAAGAGGTTCTTTCTGATAATGGAAAGAACCTCTTTTTGTACTATAATACTGACATATTTCAAATCAGTTTATAAAGTTGAGGAGAAAAATCGGTTTACCTCACCGGCTATAGTCGTCATTTCTAAAGAAAATAGACTCAAAAAATTAGTGTAGTTTGAATTTATTCATTTTCTTTGTGTTCCAAATCAAAACAGAATCCTTACTTTCCTTACATAATTTTTTTGCTAATATTAAAAGCGTGAACATGACAATAGATGAACTAAAAATCAAATGGTTAGCTAATTACAAAACAGCTCCTGAGCAGTTAAAAAAGATGGCTGAGGTAAAAGGTGTAATTAGCGCTTTCAACGTTAACATCGATGCCGTTATAAAGATTACCGGAAAAACGATTGAGAAAATCATTACAGATTATTCATTGGATCAGAAACTGATTCTTGAAGATGGGAAAAAAAGTATCAACTCGAAAGAGGATGCCATCAGGGGAATCGTTCATTGCTTTACAAATGGTATTGCCGAAGAGTGGTTGATTCCAAACAAGGAGATGTTCTTTTGGCTCAATGAAAATATTGGCTACGATAAAATGCAAATGGGTGGACAAGGTGGTATCGTTGCTAATGCAATGGCTGTTTGTGGCGTTGAAAAGGTTTATGTACATTGTGCCTCCCTCCCAAAAGATCAGGCTAAACTGTTTCTCGAACTTCCCAATCTGGTGACTGTGGATGAAAAGGGTAATTTAGAACAGGCTTCCAAGATAGAACGCAAAGCTGATCTTCCTTTAATCCATTGGATTATTGAGTTTAATGCCGGAGACACTTTGACGATTGATGGAAAAATATTCACTTGTCCTAAAGCCAACCGTTTTATTGCAACTTACGATCCGCTAAACTTTCAATTACATATTGACGATGTCTTTGCTCAGAAAATGGCATTGAACGAAATCGACAACGACTATATCATTCTATCAGGATATCAGATTCTGGCAAACACACTCGAAGATGGTACTCCGGGAACCTCGCGTGTGGATGCATCTAAAAAGATTCTTGAAAAATGGTGCAACTCGGGTAGAAAGCCAGTTTTACACCTTGAAGTTGCTTCAACACAAGATAAAACAATTCGAAAATACCTGCTCGATAACATTGCAAAAAACATTGATAGTGTTGGCTTTAACGAACGTGAACTCATCGATATACTCGAAGTAATTGATGCGCACGATCTTGCCAAACAGTGCGATGAGAAGACCAATAGTGTAAACCTTTTTAAAGGAATGCTAAGAATATTCAGTTATCTCAACTGTTCGCGCATGCAGTTACACATGTTCGGATTGTATGTCACACTTCAGAAAAGTGGATTTCAGATTTCAGCTTTACAAAACAGAAATGGAATGCAGTTAGCGGCAGTTATTGCTGCGGCTAAAGCAGGAACCGGATCGATAAACTCGTCGGATGTATTGTTGTGGGCTAAGGATCGTGAAGTATCAGAAAGAGGCCTCACCGAATTACAAAATCTGGCGAATTTAATAACCAGTCTCTATGGAGAAAATAACCTGGTTGAAGATGGTATTTTCACAAATGGTGAAGTTGAAATTATTGCCGTTCCTACCATAATTATTGATAAGCCGCTTACGTTGGTTGGAATGGGTGATACCATCTCTTCCATATCATTAGTGGGTGCGCAATAAACAAAATAGAATAAGCATATACAGAAAAGGCCCTGCATCAGAGATGCAAGGCCTTTTTATTTAAAGTCAGATCGTTATGCCGCTTCGGCCAAGAAGAGGTAACGAGCTACTACTAATGCAAAGAGAATATACATCAACCAATGTATTTCTTTATAACGACCCGAAAATACTTTTAAGATTACATAGAATAGAATACCGGCAGCAATACCATTGGCAATGCTGTATGTAAATGGCATTAATGCAAAAGTGATAAATGCAGGAAAACCTTCTGTGAAATCATCGAAGTTGATTTCGCGAATAGACGAAAACATCAATACACCTACAATAATCAGAGCAGGAGCAGTTGCAGCACTTGGAATTAAACTTGCTAACGGAGCCAGCACCAATGCTAATAAGAAGAGAAGACCGGTTGTAACAGCAGTTAATCCAGTACGTCCACCTTCGCCAATACCAGCAGCACTTTCAACATAAGCTGTTACTGTACTGGTTCCCATCAGGGCACCAAACGAAACACCAAATGCATCAACAAGCATAGCCTTTCCGATTAAAGGAGATTTTCCATCCTTATCTATCAATCCTGCTTTATTGGCAGTACCTACTAATGTTCCGAAAGTATCAAAGAGTTCAACAAAAGTGAAAGTAAATACAACGGTCCAGATGCCCATGTTTAATGCAGCCTTAATATCAAGTGCACCAACAGCCAGATGGCTAAATTTAGGAAGTGCTAACAGAGAGAAATGTTCAGGAATCACTGTCACTCCCATTGGAATACCGATAATGGTTGCAGCAACAATACCGATTAACAGTGCACCTTTTACGCGGTTTGCCATTAATATTGCAGTAATAGCCAAGCCAATCAAACAGAGTAACATGCTTGAATTGTGGAAACTACCTAACATGATATTCCACTCAAAAAACTTAAGGGTTGTCATTCCATGACCACTCTTTAAAGCATCCATGGTAGGAGGAATAATGTTGGTTCCTACAACCATGATCTCTGATAATTTAATACCAATGATGGTAATAAACAGTCCGATACCGACTGTGATAGCACGTTTAAGAGAATCAGGTACAGCAATTACCAATAGTTGACGAACTCTGGTTAACGTTAAGATAATGAAGATGACACCCGAAATAAATACGGCACCCAAAGCAGCTTGCCAGGGCATACCGACACCCTGAAGTGCCACAGTCGCAAAGAATGCATTCAATCCCATACCAGGAGCTAAGGCAATTGGGAAATTAGCATATAATCCCATTGCAATCGTTACGACTCCGGCAGCAACGGCAGTTGCAAAAAACACTGCATTCTTATCCATCCCTGTAGCAGAAAGGATATTTGGATTAAGAAACAGAATATACGCCATGGTCATGAATGTAGTCACACCAGCAAGTATTTCTGTTCGAACCGTTGTGTGGTTCGCCTTTAGTTTAAACAACTTTTCGATCATAACTATTGATTAATAAATTATTAAAAGGTCCATTTAACAGCTACTGTAGGGAAGATCTCAACTTTATCAGAGTTGAAAACAAAGTTGTTGCTAACTTCAATTTCGCTACCTGCAGAGAATTTAGGACTGAAATTATACCAGAATTGGGGTTCTGTTAAGAGAATGAATTTCTTTCCACTTGAACCGGTTTTATCTTCCGACCACAAATCGAGAAAACCATCAATAGTAACTTTTCCTTTTGCCAACATTGTAAACCATGTTGTTGTAAACTGGGCATTCACTTTTTGCTTTGAGATAGCTTTATAAGCCCCCATAACAGTCATACTTACATCCTTTATCTTAAATGGATAAGATGCTCCAAATAACCATGCATTATCAAAAGAGGTAAACTGGTTGAATCCACCATTGTACTCTACGTGAGCCAAGATAGGACAATCACCAATTTTCTGATCGCGTGATATTTCCCAATAAGCTAAAGAAACACCTCCACGAGGACTGTTATAGTCCATGTCGATAAAGAAGAATGTAGAACCCATCTTATCGGGTCTAAACATTTCGACTGTGCTGGTAACATATCCACGACCGGCAGCGTGAGGGTCGCGAGCATCCTTTAGGAAATCATAATGTAACTGCAGGTTTTGGGCAAAGCCAAATTGGGCTGCAACCATCAAAGCGATCGCAAATAGAATTTTTTTCATAAAGAGAATTAATTGATTTTACGGCGGCAAAATAACGCATTTTATTTGAGAATTAAAAGAGCGATTTGCAACTAAATTAAGTAGTTACAAACATTCTATTAACAAAAGCCAGCCATTATACCTTTTAAAATGCTATTTTACCTTTATCATTGTGACTGCCCGTATATCGGATGAAGAGCTTCCTATCATTAGTTTTATGACACCGGGTTCAACAATAAAAGCATGCTTCGCCACATTCCAATAAGCCAGATCTTCAGCTTTTAACCGAATATCAATTGTTCTGGTTTCTCCGGTCTTAATGAATACCCGCTTGAATCCTTTTAGCTGTTTGAGAGGACGTTCTATTTTAGAGTCAGAATACGACACGTATAATTGTACCACTTCATCACCATCACGTTTACCGGTGTTCTTGACGTTTATCGAAACAATCAATGAATCTGAAAGTGTTGCTGTCGATGTTTTCAATCCGGAATAAGCAAACGTTGTATAACTTAATCCGTAACCGAATGGATAAAGCGGTTGACCTTTGAAGTATTGATACGTTCTGCCATTCCTGATATTATAATCCATCATAGGTGGCAGGTCGGTAATGCTTTTTACCCATGTTTGGGTGGTGCGTCCTGCTGGATTTACCGTCCCAAAGATAACATCGGCCAATCCACTACCCAGTTCCTGACTGTTATTTGTTACTTGAAGAATAGCCGGCACGTTTTCTTGCGACCAGTTGATGGCATAAGGGAAGTTGCTTACCAACACCATAACGGTATTGGGATTCGCTTGTGTCACCACTTTTACCAGATCTTCCTGTTCAAGTGTTAATGCTTTTCGGTCTACTGCTTCTCTACCATCACTCGGCACGGGAGAGACCTTCCACCTGGCATCTGTACCATAAGGATGATTACCAACACAGACAATGGCTACATCGGCTTTGTGAGCAGCTATCGTTGCTTTGTCCATCTCATCGGATGGGGCAAAAAGCACCTCCACGTCTTTGCCTAATGCATTTCTAATTCCTTGTAAAATAGTTATTGAATAGGGCGGTGTGCCACTATACCAATCAAGCAAAACCTCATTTGCACGAGGACCGATTACGGCAATTGATTTCAACTTTGTTTTATCTAATGGCAATGTATACT
Source organism: Bacteroidota bacterium (assembly GCA_013390605.1). GTDB lineage: Bacteria > Bacteroidota > Bacteroidia > Bacteroidales > Cfx3-03 > Cfx3-03. Next base: position 4,044,466 of record JACAUB010000001.1, read on the forward strand.
TTGCATTTTTTAGTAATACTACTGATTTAGCAGTTACCTTACGGACAAAAGCTTGTGTCGCTGAGTTTGTCCAGGGGGCAATAGTATCTGTAATACCAATTCCGGCATAAGGGACTTTAGATTGATCTTCATCTAACAGTCCAAGACGCAAAGCCACATAAAAATTTCCACGAATGGCGTTATCAATATCTTTCTCATTTAACAATCCTTTTTGTAAGGCCTCAAGAATAAAGGGTTTAAAGCTATCGAGAAATTGTCCTACCGAAGCTTTAACAATCATAGCGGCTCCTTCGGTGAGCGTAGGAAAAGCTTTGTGCGAATGAACCAATAACTTCAGTGCACCACCATCGGTACAAATAATCCCATTATTACCCCATTCGTTACGGGTAATACTTTGAAGTATTGGATTTATCGTCATAGGAATACCATTCCAGGCATTATACGATGCCATAAAGGCTCTGGATCCGCCCTCAGTAATGCCTTTGTAGAATGGGAACGAGTAATATTCGCGAAAAAGCTGTTCATCAAAATTGGAAGAAGTGGAGTCACGGCCATCTTCATTACTGTTTGCCAGAAAATGTTTCATGAGTGAAGCCGATTTCCAATAGTGTGGATCTTTACCTTGCAATCCTTTAACAAAAGCCACTGTTAAACGGGATCCCAAAAAAGCATCTTCCCCATAACTCTCTTCAGTACGTCCCCAACGTGGATCGCGAGCCAGATCTGCATTGGGAGCACGCATTACCATACCACCTTTTAGATATTTCGGGTTCTGTGTATAATAACGAACTTCGGTTGCTTCAATATCTGCCACTTGTTGAATTAGTTCCGAATCCCATGTCTCACCCAGACCGTATGCTTGTGGAAAAGTGGTAGTAGGATAGGTTTGGGGAACATCTTTGATCCTGCCACCCCAATTACCGGGGCCACCCAAAGCCATACCATGTAAACCTTCGGAGTGACCTGTATTTCGAATACCCAAACGTGGAACACCAAGATTGGTTGATAAGGCATCAATTTTTTCATCAATCGTCATCAACGAAAGAAGATTCTCGACACGCGCAACATCAGACAATGTGGTATTCTGGAAAGGGTATTTAGTTTGAGCCGCCAAAAGAACAGGTAGCAAAAAAAAGAAAATAAGAAATCTGAGTGCAGTGGCTTTCATTGGATGACTAGATTTAAAAATCAACACAAAAATAGGGTTATTTTGAAAATAACGCTATCCAAAATCATCTTATTCAGTGGCACTTTAGACTTTCTATCCTTTTAGCGTATTCATTGGTAATAGATTCATTTTTGTTCAAACATATCAATTAATTTGATTATGTAATTATTCTGGTATCGAGAGTTTGTGACTGTTATTTTAAAGCAGTGTGTAGAAAAAAAGTGTAAAACCCAATATTTCATTGTGTTTTTGTTAATTTTTTAACCACCCTATCAGAAAATTAATAAGTGAGGAGATTTTTTTTGTAATATTGCATCATCAATTACGATTATGAAAAGTTTATATTACATATCTGGGGTAAGCCCTATCAAAAATAATACCACCTCCACATCCACCCCTTGGGGGGTACAATAGTTTATTTTCCGGAAAATCATTTCCAATTATCTCGCTTTATTTTCTCTGAATTAGTTATCATTTATTTCTTGTGAACATGCAAAACCATTTTTATGGTAAACTGATAATTTTCAGGATGCAGTTTCATTTGATCTCAAAAATTTAATACGCTGCCCTATGAAAGTCATGAAGTTTGGAGGCACTTCAGTAGCCTCAGCCGAAAGTATCTTAAAAGTCATAGATATCGTGACAGCTTGTCGCGAAAAGAAAATTGTTGTTGTCGCTGCCATGGGTACAACAACCGACGAGTTGGCTGAATTAAGCGGGTTAGCTTCAGAAGGTAACGAATCGTATAAAGTAGGCTTACTTGCTATTGAAAAGCAGCATCTTAAGATTATTGAAAAACTCATTCCTGCCCGTGAACGCAGTAGTGTGATTGCCAGAGTAAAATTCGTTTTTAACGAACTTTCATCAGCCTTAAACGGTGTATTTATTCTTCGTGAACTTACACCTCGCACCTACGATTACTTGCTTAGCTTTGGTGAACGTTTATCAGCCATGATTGTTAGCTCGGTGATTCCTGAAGGCATTTATGTAGATGCACGCGAGTTGATTAAGACCGATAGTCGTTTTGGAAAAGCAACCGTTGATTTTGAAGCATCGACAAATCTTATACTCGAAAAACTGGGTCTCATTGAGGGTGTTCCTGTGATCACAGGCTTTATCGCCAGTTCGCATAAAAACGAAACCACCACGCTGGGGCGAAGAGGCTCAGATTATACCGGAGCAATTATAGCAGCAGCTATTAATGCAGAGATTTTGGAAATCTGGACTGATGTAGAAGGTATTTTAACTGCTGACCAGAAAAAAGTTGAGAAAGCTTATTGTCTTGATTGTCTAAGTTATTCGGAAGCAATGGAACTCTCTCATTTTGGCACCAGAGTTATATACCCACCAACATTTGTACCGGTATATAAGAAAAATATTCCTATCAGAATCAGAAGTACCTTCAATCTTGCAAATGCAGGAACGCTCATTACTACCGAAGGAGCCAATAACTCGACAAAGGCCATAAAAGGGATATCTTCGATAGAGAATATTAATATGGTAACCATTCAGGGATCAGGGATAGTAGGCGTTACCGGAATATCAAACCGTCTCTTTGGTGCTTTGGCAGCCAGAAAAGTAAATGTAGTTTTGATATCTCAAGCTTCGTCAGAGTATTCTATCACCTTTGCCATTCGTGAACGCGATAGTGTGGCAGCACGCGAAGCCATTGAACAGGAGTTTCAGGATGAGATTGACCGTGGTAACATCCACCAGATCTCTATTGAGAAAGATCTTGCCATTGTAGCCATTGTCGGTGAGAACATGAAAAGGAGTCCCGGTATAGCCGGCAAGCTATTTCACACTCTTGGACGAAATGGAATCAACGTTCGGGCTATTGCACAAGGAGCATCGGAGCTAAATATTTCGTGTGTTATCAGCATCAAAGATCTGAAGAAGGCGCTCAACACGATCCATGAATCATTTTTCCTATCCGATTATCAGCAAGTAAATGTTTTTCTGGCAGGTATTGGAGCCGTTGGCAGCAAGCTGATTGATCAGATCATGGCACAACAAAGCAGACTATTGCAGCATCATCGTCTGAAACTGAATGTTTGCGGTATCATGAATTCAAGAAAAATGCTGATCAATGCGAACGGATTGGAGCTTTCAAATTACAAATCACAACTTGAAGAAAATGGCGTTAAGGCAGATCTTGATGTGATGATAGAGGAAATTACCTCTTTCAATTTGCTCAACAGTGTATTTGTAGATTGTACGGCAAGTGCAAATGTTACCGACCGATATATTGATATCTTTAAATCAACCACATCGGTTGTTACAGCTAATAAAACAGCCTGTTCGTCTGAATATAATAACTACTTCAAAATTAAACAAACAGCACTAAATAAGGGTGTTAAATTTTTCTATGAGACCAATGTCGGAGCAGGACTTCCTGTTTTAAACACGCTGTCTGACTTAATTAAGAGTGGCGACCAGATTGTACGCCTGGAAGGTGTGTTATCGGGGACATTAAACTTTATACTCAACACCGTAAGCGAAACACTTCCTTTGAGTGAGGCTATCAGGCAGTCAGTTGAAAAAGGGTATGCAGAACCCGATCCCCGCATAGACTTAAGCGGTATAGATGTGATGCGGAAGGTATTAATACTTGCTCGAGAAATTGGATTAAAACTCGAAAAACAAGATGTAGATATTGAGAAGATTGTACCCGAAAGCTATTTTGCAACCTCCTCACCTGCCGAATTTATGGCTACTGTAAGTAACTACGATGAGGAATTTGAGAAACTACGACTACAAGCCTGTGGAAAGGATAAGAAATGGCGTTATGCAGCATCACTCATCGAAGGGGTGGCTTCTATAAAACTGGTTGCAGTAGATCATAAACACCCATTTTATGATTTAGAAGGAAGTAACAATATCTTCCTGATTACAACCGAACGCTATTATAATGCACCAATGATTATTAAAGGGTATGGTGCAGGTGCGGATGTTACGGCAGCAGGCGTATTTGCCGACATTATTCGTGTAGTAAATGTATAAGTGATAATTAGCAAACAGTATGAAAGATTCGATAAAGGTATTTTCACCGGCAACGGTAGCCAATGTAGGTAGCGGTTTCGATATTCTGGGTTTTGCCTTGAATAATCGAGGCGATATTATTGAGGCAAAAATGAATAATGAAAAATGTATTCGTATTTTTAATCAATCGGGAACTGATCTTCCACTAAATCCATTAAAAAATGTTGCAGGGGTAGCTGTCCAGTCCATGCTAACCGATTTAAAAACTGGACAGGGTTTTGATATTACATTTCATCAAAAGATTAGTCCGGGTAGTGGAATAGGATCGAGTGCGGCCAGTTCTGCCGGGAGTGTGTTTGCCATAAACGAACTACTCGATAATCCATATACTCTTAAAGAACTGGTTCGTTTTGCCATGCAAGGAGAGAAGGCTGCCAGCGGCGTAGCTCATGCGGATAATGTAGCTCCTGCTCTTCTGGGTGGATTTACATTGATCAGAAGCTACAATCCGCTCGATGTTATTCAGTTGCCAAGTCCCAAGAATCTACTCTGTACGATTGCACATCCCGACATTATTGTCAGGACAGAAGATAGCCGACGTATCTTAACTAAGGAAATTTTGTTAAAAGATGCTGTAATTCAATGGGGCAATGTAGCTGGACTGGTAAGCGGTCTATATACTAATGATTTTGAATTAATTGGAAGATCATTGCAGGATGTGATTATTGAGCCCATCAGAGCGCTGCTGATTCCCGGATTTGATAAGATTAAAAAAACCGTGCTCGAAGCAGGAGCATTAGGATGTAGTATCTCAGGATCCGGCCCATCCATTTTCGCCTTAAGTAATTCGGAAGGAGTAGCACAAATTGTCGAACAAACTATGAAGAAAATCTTTAACGGGATGGATATTGAGGTGGATATTTTCACCTCTACCATTAACAGACAGGGACAAAAAATCATCTAATCAGCACCACACAGTTCATCACAAAATAATATAATGCCATGCGTTATTACAGCACCAACAACCGAAACCTCAGAGTATCTTTAAAAGAGGCCATTATCAAAGGCATTGCTGATGATAAAGGTCTGTTTATGCCCGAACATATAGCAACTTTGCCAGCATCTTTTTATACCAATATAGAAAACTTTTCCCTTCAGGAAATGTCATTTGAGGTAGCAAAAGCTTTTTTTGGGGAAGATATCGAACACGATGCATTAAAAAAGATTGTCTATGAATCACTCAATTTTCCGATTCCATTAGTACAACTCGACACCAATATTCATATTCTGGAGTTATTCCACGGCCCGACACTGGCATTTAAGGATATCGGTGCAAGGTTTATGGCAAGGGTATTGGCTTACTTTACTAAAGATCAAAATGAAGAGATCATTGTGCTTGCAGCGACCTCTGGTGATACAGGAAGTGCTGTTGCTAACGGTTTTTTGGGAGTCCCGGGCATAAAGGTGGGAATCCTCTACCCAAAAAATAAGGTAAGCGCCATTCAGGAAAAACAATTCACTACACTTGGAAAGAATATAACTGCTTTTGAGGTAGATGGAACTTTTGATGATTGTCAACGAATGGTAAAACAAGCCTTTACAGATGACAAACTCCGTCAACAGGTAAATCTTACATCAGCGAATTCTATTAATCTTGCCCGACTATTACCACAAGCGTTTTATCATTTCTGGGGTTATGCACAATTAAAAGATAAAACCAGAAATCCAATTTTATGTGTTCCGAGCGGAAACTTTGGAAATATCACTTCTGCCTTGATTGCAAAGAGAATGGGCTTGCCTATACAACATTTTATTGCAGCTACCAATATTAATGATGTTGTTCCTCAATATCTGAAGACGGCAGTTTATGAACCCCGTCCATCTGTGCAAACTATTGCCAACGCCATGGATGTTGGAGATCCAAGTAATTTTGCACGTATTCTTGATCTATATAACACATCACACTTTGCAATTACAAAAGACATAAGTGGAGCGACCTATTCGGACAAAACGATTAGCGCGACGATTGCAGAAGTCTATCATCGTCTTGGATATCTACTTGACCCACATGGCGCAGTTGCCTATACCGCCCTAAAAAGAGCATTAAGAGGAACAAATGATCAGGGGTATTTCATTGGAACGGCCCATCCTGCAAAGTTTAAAGAGAGTGTTGAGGAAATTATCGGAGAAGAGATTGTCATCCCTGAACGTTTGCAGTCTTTTTTAAAAGGAGAAAAGAAAAATATTGAGATATCAACAGAATATTCGGCATTTAGAGACATTTTATTAAACCACTAAACAGTGGACCAGATAAAAATGTTGAAGCTATTTTCTCTTTTATCATTTAATCAGCAGCAGCATCCCGACCCTAGAAGGAATCGCAAATTATAACGACTACTAGGAGATCTCTCCCTTTCGTCGATATGACAAAGCTTACCTAAACCTTAACCACCAAAAAAATAAAAACTCCATTAAATAGAAAGTCGGTAAGAATATTAAAACAATATTCTTACCGACTTTCTATTTAATGGAGTATCCAAAGCTTACTCTCTAAAGAACTTAGCTGTAATAACCTCATAAGCAACGCGTGCTGCTGTATAATTTGGAGCATCAAAACCAGGAATAGGTGCCAGTTCACTAATATCACAACCAACAATAGTGGCTTTTTCAGCTATAAGTTTCAAAATATCCATAAACTGATACCATTGCAATCCACCTGGCTGTGGTATATTTACAGACGGCATAATAGAAGGATCAAAGGCATGAAGGTCAATGGACAAATAAACATTTGGCGATAATTTATTCAACATCTCGTATGACCAACTCTTATTATCGTAAATACGGCTTGCATAAAACACACGATCTTGAATACTCTCCTGGCTTTCGTCAGGATTCATACTTCTAATTCCAATCTGGATAAATGGCCCCATTTCTCGAACCCGTGTCATCAAACATCCATGATCAGTAACCTCGCGTGAACGAGCAGGACGCATATCAGGATATGCATCAAAATGAACAACTGTAAGATCTTTGAATTTGTTGAAATGAGCACGTATCGCACCAAGACTAACAAGATGATCACCACCTAAGGTGAGACAGAATTTCTTTTTTTTGAGAAATTGCAATACAGTTTTATGAACAGTTTCGACAGCTTTTACACTATCATCCTCAATTATTGTCTCGGTAGTATGGATTCCAACCTCGCTTACAACATTATCGGTTTCAACATCATAAAACCTTAAGCCGGCAGATGCTTTTATAATAGCCTCTGCTCCTAAGGAACTCTTACCTTCATTGCTAGCAGGATCTCCATATTGTACAGGAATCACTACAACCTTTGCACTTTCGCAAGTGCTGTATTCGGCAGGTAAATTACCAAAATTCATATCGGCCTCCTTGTTTAGAAGAGCTAAAAGTAAGCATAAATCTTAATAACCAAGCACCTTGAACATAGATTTATGGCTTTGTTCTTTCGCAAAAAGTTTTGTGAAGTATTCGCCATCTTCGTCAATGTCAATTATTACATGTTTCGGGGCAGGAATTAAACAATGTTGAATACCACCAAAACCACCTATCGACTCTTGATATGCGCCGGTATGGAAGAATCCGATATAAAGTGGATCTCCTTCTTTTATTTTCGGAAGGAAGATAGCATTTGCGTGTGATTCAGCATTATAGTAATCCTGACTATCACAAGTCAACCCTCCAAGAAAGATTCGTTCATATTCACTTTCCCAATGATTGATAGAAAGCAATATGTATTTTTGATTAATCGCCCAGGTATCTGGAAGTGTGGTAATAAAAGAGCTATCAATCATATTCCAGATTTCACGATCGTTCTGCTGTTTCTGACCAACAATAGAGAAAAGTGTTGCACCACTTTCGCCAACGGTAAAGGATCCAAACTCTGTAAAGATATCGGGTTCCATTACGTTATAGCGTTTGCAGATACTTTTTATCTGGGCGATGATCTCTTCAGCCATGTATTCATAGTCGTAATCATGAGACAATGAATTCTTTATAGGAAATCCTCCTCCAATATTCAAAGCTGTTAATTCGGGACATACCAACTTTAATTCACAATAAACATTTACGCACTTCGAAAGCTCATTCCAGTAATATGCAGAGTCTTTTATACCTGTATTAATAAAAAAGTGAAGCATCTTCAATTCAAACTTTGGGTTATCTTTGATTTTCTCTTCATAATACTTCACGATATCCGCATAACGAATACCTAATCGGGATGTATAAAAATCGAACTTTGGCTCTTCTTCAGCAGCAATCCGAATTCCGATTTTACATTTTTTGGTGATATTTTTATCATAAAGCTCCAACTCACTCTTATTGTCTAAAATAGGAATGGTATTTTCGAAGCCATTATTAATAAGGCTGGCAATATTTTCGATATACTGCGGACGTTTAAAACCGTTGCAGATTATGTAATTATCCTTTTTGAGTAATCCTTGTTCATGTAATGTTTCAATGATGGCAATATCGAAAGCCGATGAAGTTTCAATGTGAACATCATTTTTCAATACTTCCTCCATTACAAAAGAGAAGTGTGAGCTCTTGGTACAATAGCAATAGTTATAGTCGCCTTTATAATCAGACTTCGCCATAGCTACATTGAACAAGCGCTTTGCCCTTTGTATTTGAGACGATATTTTAGGCAAATAAGTAATCTTTAATGGTGTTCCATACTGCTTAATAACATCCATTAAAGGAATGTTATTAAAGTATAATTCATCATCAACTACTTTAAACTCATCTTGAGGAAAGTCGAATGTTTGCTCAATCAGATCAATGTATTTGTTCTTCATTGCCTTAATCGGATTTAAAAAATGGTGTGCAAAATTAATTTAATAATTCATTACATTTTCAAATACCTAAAATTTAGATGATTTATTTTAATATACTATTTCTAATCTAAGTTAGTTACAATAGAAGATGTATACCTATTAAATGAATGTCAAAAACTGAGTGGATAAGATACTCTAAATAACTTATAAATATATACTATTTATTATCAATTACTTAAAGACAAGCAGCTTAGTCTGTATTGCAAATTAGTTCAATTACGATATTAGTAAATAAGAAATAATAATATAAATTTGAGTGACACGGAACAGCCATTTAATATCAATCTAACTCAATTAGATTATAACAATGGACGTTTTTGAATAGATATTAATCAAAATCTTCTTTAAACTCTAACTAATATTTCTATCGATAAAGAATATCAAATCTGTATACCAGATCTATTATATTTTAACTCAACACCTTAAAAAATGAATCGCTATATTGCCAAAACTAACATAATTATGTATTAGCCTGACAACTAAATAGAAAATATTAGAAAAAATCATTCTCCTTCTACTAGAACAGCGGTTTTTCGCTTTATATTTGCTAAGTCAGAATAATAAGAATGAGCAAACACGAAGCAAGTATACTAATTGTTGATGATGACCAGGATGTATTGCTGGCAGCCAAGCTATTTTTAAGACAACATTTTAGTATTGTCCATACCGAAAGGAACCCTGAGAATATTCAAACTCAAATGAAAAATGTGAGTTATGATATTATTTTGCTCGATATGAACTTTTCAAGAGACGCTACAAGTGGCAAGGAGGGATTCTTTTGGCTAAATAAAATTCTTGAAATAGACCCTGCTGCCGTTGTTATTTTCATTACAGGTTATGGCGATATAGAATTGGCAGTTCAGGGGATCAAAGAAGGTGCTACCAACTTTATTCTAAAGCCATGGGATAATCAAAAATTGCTTGCGACAATAGCTGCTAATCTTCGTATTAGAGTTTCAAAGGTCGAAATTGAGGAATTACGATCAAAACAGCAGGTACTGATGGCTGATCAAGAGTTAACCTTTAGCAATATCATTGGACAATCACTGCTCATGCAAAAGGTTATGGCTACCGTTGAAAAAGTGGCTCGTACGGACGCCAATGTCTTGATTTTAGGTGAAAACGGGACAGGCAAAGAGCTTATTGCCAGGGCAATTCATAAGGCTTCTAACAGACAGCATGAAGTATTTATCAGTGTAGATCTGGGGGCTATCAGTGAAACTCTTTTTGAAAGTGAACTATTTGGTTATAAGAAAGGCGCTTTTACTGATGCAAAAGAAGATAGGGCGGGTAGATTTGAAGCTGCCTCAAAAGGATCTATCTTTTTAGATGAGATTGGAAATCTTACCTTTGGCCTTCAATCAAAGTTACTAAGCGTCCTACAGAGTCGAAAGGTCGTTCGATTGGGTACTAATCGTGAAATACCCATTGATGTTAGAGTAATTTGTGCTACCAATATGCCTTTGTACCAAATGGTTTCGGAAGGAAAATTCAGACAGGATCTATTGTATCGTATTAATACTGTTGAAATTCATATTCCACCATTACGTGAAAGGGCCGATGATATCCACCTCTTTGTAGATCATTTTTTAAAAGTTTATTGCCATAAATACAAGCTACCGCTTAAAAGAATTTCGCTTCCAACCCTGAAACGATTGGAGAAACACCATTGGCCGGGAAATATTAGGGAGCTGCAACACGCCGTTGAACGTGCTGTGATATTGAGTGATAACATATTGCTCGAACCTCACGACTTTTTCATTAACCCTTCTGAAGATCAATCTAATAACGACGTAAACCTAAATAACTTTAATTTAGAGGATACCGAAAAGATGCTCATCAGGAAAGTGATAGACAAACATGGTGGAAATATTAGTAAGGCTGCCAAAGAATTAGGACTAACCAGAGCATCACTATATCGTAGAATTGAAAAACATGGGCTTTAATCGGTTTAGATTTTCAACCATTCTTCGTATTACCTTACTGCTCATGAATGGTGGGGTACTTATCTTCATTTTGATTAATTTCAATCTCCCTTTTACTTGTACACTATTAATTGCCTTGATATCCGGACAGATTATTGATCTGATTAATTATGTGGAACGGACGAATAAAAAGTTAATATCCTTTCTGGAAAGCATCAAATACAATGATTTCACTACAACATTTAACGATAACAACCTAGGCCCTTCTTTCAAAAAACTGAATCTCTCATTTAATAATGTAATGACAGAATTCAGAAAAAGTCGTACCGAGAAAGAAGAGCATTTTAATTATCTACAAACTATTGTTCAACATATCAGTATCGGCATTATTGTCTTCACACACAATGGGAAAGTGAACCTGACTAACGATGCCTTTCTTCGAATTATGAAGATTTCATCACTTCGAAACCTTCACGAACTTGAACAGATCAACAAAGATCTCCCCGATACGCTACTCAAATTAACTGGCGGAGATAAAACGTTAATCAAACTTTTTCTTGATGATAACATCTCCCAGTTGTCTATATACTCAACAGTATTTAAAATGCATGGAGAGGAATTCATACTTGTTTCATTACAGGATATCAGTTCAGTACTTGAAGAAAAAGAAGTAGAGTCGTGGCAGAAACTTATTCGTGTTCTCACCCATGAAATCATGAATAGTATAACTCCAATCTCTTCATTGGCTCAAACGGTAAGAGAAATTATGCTTGAAGAAAATGAAAAGCTGGCTGCACTTCGTCCATTAGAACAAGAAGATTTAGACAATATCGCCAATGCGCTTGATACTATTCAAAGAAGAAGTCAGGGATTACTAAATTTTGTTGAATTATATAGAAATCTAACCCGAATACCACGTCCAAACTTCAGATATTTTAGTTTAAAAGATTTAGTAATCCGAGTACGGCAGCTCATGCTTTCCAGATTTGAAAAGGATCATATTTCATTTCATGTGATCATAAATCCTGAAGATTTAATGCTTACTGCTGATCCAGATCTTATCGAACAGGTATTAATAAACCTGATTCTAAACGCATGTGATGCTGTTAAAGAAAATGAGAACCCTGAAGTGATTCTATCGGCTGCTTCATCAAATAATAGTAGGATAACTGTAGAAATAAGAGATAATGGAACGGGGATAAAACCCGACCTTCTTGATAAAATATTTATGCCGTTCTTTACATCAAAACGGAATGGATCTGGGATCGGTTTGAGTCTCTCAAGACAGATAATGCATTTACATAAAGGGACTATACATGTAAAATCAAATCCAGGACATAGTACTTCTTTCACACTGTCATTTTAAATAAATAATACATTATGAATAATTATATTTACCCAATAATAGCATTTTAGAATCATCCAATATCGTATAAATATAGAGTAATTCTATATTTATATACTTTCTGATGTTTAAATGATTACTAATTTTATTAGCAAAAGCTTTATTTCAATTATGCAGAATACATGCATATAAGTGAATTTTAAGACATTATATTTAATAAATCATAAAAATTTCATTATTTTTATAATTCATAATAAAAATAGCATTATTTTTGAGCCGTGACTTGATTATTTAATGCTAAGTAAGTAACTTTAAGCTCATGTATTTCGTTACACTTAATTAGAAGGCATCAGCCTCTATTTTCGCGTTTTCCAAAATTTGAGTGGTCCGATAAATATAATATTAACCATCTATTATAATTAAACATGAATAAGGAAGCCAAAACTAATTATGACATCCACCCTGTTTTAAAACAGCGTTGGAGTCCAAGGGCTTTTGCTGAAAAGCAAGTGGAACTTGAAAAAATTCATCGTTTATTTGAAGCAGCTCGTTGGGCACCATCAAATAATAATCTTCAACCATGGCGTTTTATCATAGGATTTAAGGGTGACGAAACGCATAATAAAATAATAAGTGTTCTAACTGAAGCTAATGCAGAATGGGCAGATAAAGCACCTGTATTGATTTTAGTTGTTGGTAAAAAAGTCAACCATAAAGGAGATCCAAATAAGTTATTTTCATTCGATCTTGCACAAGCTACAGCAAATATGGCTTTTCAGGCAACTGTTGACGGCATCAATGTTCGTCAGATTACTGGTTTAATCCCTCGTAAAGCTTTTGAAGTTTTTGCTATCCATGATTTATACGGAGCTGTATGCGCATTGGCAGTTGGTTATCCGGGAGATCCTGAAACACTAAGTAATCCGTTAAAGAAACAAGAAAAAGCAGAACGTACCCGCAACCCTATTGAAGACGTTATATATACCGTTAAATTTGGTCAGAAAGCAAATATCTTTTAACCATCTTACTCAAAAATCTATATCCAAATAGCTTTGTAAATAAATTCTAAACAAACTATTGGTAGATACTGAGGTTGATCGTCATGATCAGCCTCTTTTTTTTTAACTTAGCATCATCTTTTAACATTATAAATAATTCAATCCTTTATTCATTAGTCCAATGAAAATGAAAAAAATATCTACGATTATCTTTCTGTCAATGTTAGCGGCTATTTTCATTTCGTGTACACTATTTGCACAAAAGCCTGTCGAAAAGTACAATTCATTTAAGCCAGGTCAACTTTGGCTTGACAACAACGGTATATTTATCAATGCACACGGCGGAGGGCTAATCTATTACAATAAGAAATATTATTGGTTTGGTGAACACAAAATTGAAGGAAAAAAAGGCAACAGTGCACAAGTCGGTGTACACTGTTATTCGTCAGCCGATCTCTATAATTGGAAAGATGAAGGCATTGCGCTAAAAGTTAGCGACGATAATACCAGTGAAATCGCGAAGGGGTGTATACTTGAACGTCCAAAAGTTATCTATAACGTAAAGACAAAAAAGTTTGTGATGTGGTTTCATCTGGAGCATAAAGGAAAAGGTTATGCCACAGCCAGAAGCGCAGTCGCCATAAGTGATATTATTACCGGGCCCTACACTTTTGTGAAAAGTATAAGGATCAATGCAAATACTTATCCCGTTAACCTTGTTGCTTCGGACACAGTTAAAAGTAAAGAGAACTTCTTTTCACGTGACTTTAACATTGGTCAAATGGCTCGCGATATGAACCTTTTTGTTGACGATGATGGGAAAGCCTACCATATCTTTTCGTCAGAAGAAAATCGCACCATGCATATTTCGCAGCTTACTGATGACTACATGTCTCCGTCTGGAAAATATATCCGTATTTCCAAAGATAAAAGTCGCGAAGCACCTGCAATCTTTAAACACAACGGTAAATATTATCTGATCACTTCAGCATGTACTGGTTGGGCTCCTAATGCTGCTACAATAGCAGTAGCCGATAACATATTGGGCGAATGGAAAGTAATCGACAATCCATGTCAGGGACCTGATGCTGACCTTACATTTAAGGGACAAAGCACTTATGTATTACCAGTTCAGGGGATGAAAGATGCATTTATTTTTATTGCAGATCGTTGGGAACCTGATAATGCAATTGATGGAAGGTATTTATGGCTACCTATTCATTTTGAAGGAGATAAAATTACAATTCCATGGATAGATGAATGGAACCTGGGTTTCTTCAAAACAAAAAAATAGTGCTGAAGTGTCGAAGAACATAAAAAGGATTGGACTGAAAATTACCGGAATAAAATCAGAATTGGTAAATAGAGGAATCAGAAATTTCTATACTTTCGCCCTTTCTTCTTACAGATTAAGGTTAACGTTTAAATATTGAAAATATGCTTAAGACAACCATCAAACTATTATCTATCGTGCTATTATTCACCCTGGTTTCTGCTTGTGGAAACAAAAAAAACACGATTGGACAACTCAATAAGAGCGATTCGCTGATGAATACAAAAGTGAATGAATATGCGGTAGTGAAACTTACCGCTCCAACAAACAATTTAACACAAAAGGAAATCAAGATGCTTCCCATCCTGATTGAGGTGGCAAAGATTATGGACGACCTTTATTGGGAACAGACCATTGGACCTAGAAGTTCGTTTGTTGACACTATCAAAAATCCATTGGCAAAAAGTTTTGCATAGATTAACTATGGCCCATGGGATAGGTTAAATGAAGAAAAATCTTTTATGCCCGGATGGGGAAGTAAGCCTGAAGGTGCAAATTTCTATCCAAAGGATATGTCAAAAGCTGAATTTGAGAAATGGACTGATAAAAATAAAACCAGTCAATATACCATTGTTCGCCGTAAAGCTGATGGAACGCTCGAAAGCATCTGGTACCATGAAGCCTACAAAGAACAACTAAAGAAAGCTGCAAATCTGTTAAAGAAAGCTGCTGAACTGGCTGAAGATTCCGGACTGAAAGACTACCTAAACTTAAGAGCTGAAGCTTTGTTGACATCAGACTATTTCAAGAGCGATATGGCCTGGATGGATATGAAAACCAATACAATTGATATGGTAGTTGGACCTATTGAAAACTATGAAGATAAACTATTCGGCTATAAAACCGCTTTTGAGGCTGCTGTATTAATCAAGGACAAAGATTGGAGTAAAAAATTGGCTCATTTCTCTGCAATGTTACCGGAGTTACAAAAAACACTTCCTTGCGATCCAAAATATAAGCAAGAGGTTCCTGGCTCAAACAGCGATCTCAATGCTTATGATATTGTTTA
Organism: Bacteroidota bacterium; assembly: GCA_013390605.1. Lineage (GTDB taxonomy): Bacteria > Bacteroidota > Bacteroidia > Bacteroidales > Cfx3-03 > Cfx3-03. The sequence continues at coordinate 4,060,085 of JACAUB010000001.1, forward strand.
TTATGCTGGCCACTCTAATGTTGGTGGAAAGACCATAGCTATAAACCTTCCAAATGACGAAAAGGTACAGCTTGCAAAAGGAAGCAGACGTCTTCAGCTCAAAAATACAATGAAGGCTAAATTTGACAAAATTCTTTCCCCTATCGCAGATCAACTGATCGATCCATCGCAACGTAAGAACATTAAATTCGATGCTTTCTTCTCAAACGTTATGTTCCATGAAGTATCGCATGGTTTGGGAATCAAGAACACCATTACTGGAAAAGGAAATATCAGAATAGCGATTAAGGAACTCTATTCTGCTATTGAAGAAGCCAAGGCCGATATTCTTGGACTTTGGATGGTGACTACATTAATTCAGAAAGGAGAGTTAAAAGACATCAGTGCTGAGGATGCTTACGTTACCTATATGGCCGGATTAATTCGATCAGTTCGTTTTGGGGCGGCAGAAGCTCATGGTCAAGCAAACATGATGTGTCTAAACTTTTTTGAAGATAAGAAAGCCTTTACAAGAAGTACCAATGGAACCTATAAGGTTGACTTTACAAAGATTCCTGCTGCTGTTAATGAGTGGGCCGCCATACTACTAAAATTTGAAGGCGAAGGTGATTATGAAGGAGCTAAAAGTTATTTGAAGGCCAATGGTATAGTTAGCCCATCTTTAAAAAGTGACCTTGAGCGACTGAAATCAGCAAACATTCCAAAAGACATCGTTTTTGAACAAGGTGTCATCGCATTGGGATTAAAAAATTAAAACACTATTTAAACTTATCATCCTTACACTATACGTTTATTTATCAATTTTCAACTAAATCATCTTTTATGAAAAAACTATTTTTTGCTTTGGTAGTTGTTTTATCTCTCTCATCCAGAGCTATAGCAGGGCATCCTGATGAAGGGATGTGGCTTCCCATGTTTATTGATCGTCTTAATTATGTGGACATGCAGAAAGAGGGTCTACGCCTCACTGCCGAAGAATTATACAGCATCAACCATTCCAGCTTAAAAGATGCAATTGTAAGCTTAGGCGGTTTCTGTACGGCTGAGGTTGTGTCTAAAGAGGGATTACTCCTAACAAACCACCACTGTGGATTTGAGTCTATTCAAAAACATAGTTCGGTAGATCATGACTATTTAACCGATGGCTTCTGGGCAATGAATCGCAATGAAGAGCTTCCAAATGAAGGGCTATATGCTTCATTCTTAGTAAGGATGGATGATGTAACAAAAAAGGTTCTTGCCAATGTAAAGCCTGAAATGACAGAGAATGAGCGTTCAGCTGAGGTTCGAAAAGTTATTGCAGATCTAAAAAAAGAGGCTTCAGATAAAGGAAAATATACTGTAGATGTAAAAGGTTTCTACAACGGAAATGAATATTATATGTTTGTTTATCAGATTTATGAAGATATCCGTTTAGTAGGTGCCCCACCATCAGCCATTGGTAAGTTTGGTGGCGATACCGATAACTGGATGTGGCCTCGTCATACTGGTGATTTCAGTATGTTTCGTATTTACGCAAAACCGGATGGTTCACCTTCGAAATATTCAAAAGACAATGTTCCTTTAAATGCTAAATATCATCTTCCAATCTCAATTAAAGGCGTTCAGAAAAACGATTTCACAATGATATGGGGATATCCTGGTAGCACAGATCGCTATATGACCAGTTATGGAGTTAACGAAACCATCAACGAAATCAACCCTGCTATTATTAAACTATTAGGTAACTCACTAGATATTATGAAAGAAGGAATGGATGCTGATCCCAAAGTTAAAATCCAGTATGCTTCAACATATGCAAACCTAGCCAACTTTTGGAAAAATAAAATTGGCGAATCACGAGGACTTAAGAGACTTAATGTTTTTGATAAGAAGAGAAATATCGAAGAGCAGTTCCAGAGTTGGGTTACTGCAGATACTGCCCGTCGTCATAAGTATGGTTCAGCAATACCCGAATTCGAAAGAATTGCTAAATTAAAAACAGAACAACAACAGGGGAAGCAGGATTGGTATCTTAATTTAACATTGTATGCCTCGAGTGCATTGAAAATCGCCATGAAGAATATGTCGATTGAAAATATTGTTAAAATGGAGAAAGAGAAAAAGGCAGAATCGATAAAACAGCTTGAAGATGGTTTAACCGAAACCTATAAAGATTATAACCCGGTGATAGAAGAACATCTACTAGCTTCGTTGTTAGCCTCGTATAACAAAGACATTCCCGAGGCAAATCAGCCTGAGTATATTAAAACAATAAGTGCTAAGTACAAAGGTGACTTCAAAGCATACGCCAAAGAGTTCTTTGAGAAATCGATGTTTGCCTCAGAAGCAAACTTCCGTAAATTCTTAAATAACCCCTCTGAAAAAAAATTGAAGAAGGATATGGGATTAGATCTGATTAAAGCATTTATGGCTGTTGCAATGCAAGGACAAGTTAGTAGTTCCTCATTAAAAACTGCTGAGAACAAGGCTAACCGTCTATTCATTGCCGGACTTCGTGAGATGAATCCTGATAAAAAGTTCTATCCTAATGCCAACTCAACGATGCGTGTTACGTATGGTCAGGTTCTTGATTACTTCCCAGCCGATGCTATTCACTACGATTACGTAACAACCTTAGATGGGGTAATGGAAAAAGAAGATCCGAAGAACGAGGAGTTTATTGTTCCTACAAAACTAAAAGATCTATGGCAGAAAAAGGACTTTGGACCTTATGCTGATAAAAGCGGAAAACTTGTAACCTGCTTTTTAAGTAATAATGATATCACAGGTGGTAATTCTGGAAGTCCTATTATCAATGGAGATGGTGAATTACTTGGCCTTGCGTTTGATGGTAACTGGGAAGCCATGAGCGGAGATGTTGCATTTGAACCAGAACTGCAACGTACCATCAATGTTGATATCCGATACGTGCTATTTATCATTGACAAATACGCCGGAGCTGGTCATTTAGTTAAAGAAATGACGATTCGGTAGTCGAATGTAATCTCATAAAAAGGTCGGAAACTTTGACAAAAGATTTCCGACCTTTTTATTTAAACCATGAAAATAGGAGTGCTATTTTTTGATATTGGCAGTTAAATATTTATAAATAGTTTCTTTTTGAGCATCACTTATTTTTGCTTTTCGCTGCATAGCGTTTAAGTTATCTTTCCATTCAGCTGCGTTATAAGCATCAGGAGAATACAGCTTATGACATTTTTGACAATTATTGACATATAATGTCTTGCCAGCCATAAGTGTATCGTTATTAATAGTTGTTTTTGCAACAACAGGGGGAGCAGGAACGTGCTTTACCGTTCCACATTTATAAAACAGACCGATCGCAATTATTATTAACACAATCATGCCTGGTTTTGAACTTATACGAAAACGCCAATTTTCTTTTAGATTTCTCATATCTGTTAAAATTTTAATTATACTCTTTTTATCTTTCTAGTAATTAAAGCTTTTTAAAACCAGTAATATCAACTACTGATAAAAGACATTTTCGATCATCACCGGTAACAACACCCTCAATATAGACATAACATAGAGAATTTTGATTATACCCAAGCATCACTTCACACGATTCTTTAGAATTATTTAAAAAAACATTGTTTAAAAAATTATTAAAAACAGGTAGCGAATCATTTGAAACAAATAATTTAAAATTGCTATTTACCAAACTAAATCGTCTATCACCAAGCATTTCGGCGCCTGTAAAGTTTAGCTCCCGTATAATACCCTCTCCATCGAGTGTAAAATAACCCATAGGTGCTAAATCATACAACATGGTGTATTTTTTCAATGCCTCCTCCGCTATTTGATATGTCTTAGACAACTCTTCATTCTGCATTTCTAATTCCACCTGATGTACCTGTAGTTCATGCAAGAGTCTTTTCACGTCGATTTCAGTATCGGGAGTATTATTTTTTGTTTGCTTTTCTTTCAACTTTTCTTCTGCTTTCATGCGAAGCAATTGAGCATCGGTAAAATCCTGTTCTTCGTTACTCATGACTTATTTCATTTAAAGTGATAGTAATTCTTAGTTAACAACAGTCTTATAATCTTTGATGAAAAAATCAGGAATCCAATTAAAAAATCATCAAAATTTCATGGTTCCTAATTCTCTGAAAAATTGAATATCTGTAAACATGCTAACACGTAAAGGTAAGTTGTTATTTCCGTTAATTTATTACAATATTCTTTATTATATTTATAGGATTCACACATTTTACGATTTATAGTCATTGATCAATCATAATCCCATTCCTATATTCTCTGTCCATAATCTGAATGGTTCAACACTCAACATAGAGTTATAGTAACGGGTATCGCCAGTCACCTCCTCTCCTATCCAGTCAGGCAAATCTACCAGTTCGTCAGTAGTATCAAGCTCTACTTCGGCAATTACCAATCCTTCGTTATCGCCCAAGAATTCATCTACTTCCCATTCATGACCATTAATATAAAATGAATAACGATACTTTTCTATAACAGGTTTTTCACAAATAAGATCAATCATATCATTAGCTTCGACCAATGATATGGGATACTCAAACTCTAGTCTTTCGATACCACGGGTTATCCCTTTGATCGTTAAAAAAGCATCGTCCCCAGCAATCCTAACTCTTACTGTTCTTTCTTTATCACGATTAAGGTACCCCTGACGGTAATGAACTCCAGTAGCCAGTTGCTTATAAGTTTTGTCTTTGACTAAAAATTTTTTTTCAATCTCTATAGGCATATTACATACGGTTTATAACAAAGTTAGTTCAAAAAGCTAAAAAATAAAAGTACAGAAATTTTGGAATCCTTTATTATTACAATCAGATCGTTTCCCACAATAACCTGTTATCTAAATGATATTATAACAGGTCGGTCTTTTTCTATTGGTTCGTTAATTTATTTCATCGGAAGTGTAAAATGAAACTTACTTCCTTTGCCTACTACACTTTCCACCCAAATTTCACCTCCATGCTTTTCTACAAATTCTTTACATAATATTAAGCCCAACCCTGTACCCTTTTCATTTAGTGTACCTAATGTTGAAAAGCTTTCTTCAATCCGGAATAACTTTTCAATAACATCTTCATTTATTCCTACTCCATCATCACTGATAGAAAGCATTAATTGATTTTGTTTGAATTCAGATGAAATATCGATTTTACCACCTTGTCTTGTGAACTTTATTGCATTTGAAATCAGATTTCGTAAAATAGTACTCAACATAGCTCTATCAGCAAACAAAATAGTAGTGTGTTGTAAATCGCATAAGATAGTTATTGATTTTTGTTGTGCAGAATCGTTTATCAATTCTACTACCTCATTAATAATGGATTTGATGTCAAGAAGTTCTGGTTTAAATTCCATTCTACCTGTTTGAGAGCGCGACCATTCTAACAGATTCTTAAGTAAATCGAAGGCTCGTTGCGAGGAGCGCTGCATATGAATAGCATATTCCTCAATTTCCTCATAGTTTCTGTCCTGAATATGTTCTATCAATAAGCTACCGAAGCCTAAAATACTATTAAATGGACTTCGTAAGTCGTGGGCAATGATAGAGAAAAAGCGATCTTTAGTGTTGATAGCCTCTCTGGTAACCTCCACTTGCTCTTGGATTTCTCTTTTTTGTTCCTCAAGTTTAGCATTTGTTTGTTGAAGATGGAGCATGACTTCTGCAAGCTCAGTCTTCTGCTTCTCAATCATAGCATTTTTTGCTGCAAGCAACTTATTAGCTTTCTTCTTCAATTGCAAGCGATTGTATATGATTACTGTAAGGATCATAATAACCAGAAGCAGTGCCAAGAGCAAGTTTCTAAACGAATCTTGCTGGCTAATCCGCAAATGATTGAGTTCAGAATCTTTACGCAATAACTCTATCTTCTTCTCTTTTGCCTCTGTTTCATAACGAGTTTGCAAATTGATAATGTTTTTTATTTTCTTTTCACTATAAATACTATCACTCATATTCTTATATAACCTAAAGTATTTTAGCGATTGTTTATAGTCTCCTTTCTGAGAATATAACTCTGACAAGTTCTGCATGACAGTCATTAGCCGATCGTTGGCTTTTGCAGAACGAGCAAAACTTGCAGCTCTATGAAAATTGTCTTCGGACGTGATAAAATCTCGTTGTAGCAGATAAACACGACCAATATTATTATAAACCATGGATTTACCAATCTGATCGGAAAGATTATTGGCAATTTGTAATGCTTGCTTAAAGTAACTAAGGGCTTGGGCAGTTTGGTTCATCCTTTCATAAACCTCACCAATATCGTTGAGCACCCAGAGCAGAAGTTTTCGTTCGTTCGTACTTCTAATCAGGTATACCACCAACTGGTAGTTCTTTAAAGCCTCAGCATACTTATGAAGATCTGCGTTAAGCTTACCTTTACTATTAATGATTTTAGCGTATTCTATATTGTCATTCAATTTTTTCATGATAGATAACGCTTGATTGAAATAAGACATCGCTTTTGTATAGTCGCCTTCTTCGTGATAAATCATACCGATATTATTCAAAGCAAAAGCAGCGAGCTTCTGATCTCCAATATTTTCAGCAATACGAAGACATTTATCATAGTAGTGAATAGCGTTATCATATTCACCCATTGCCCAATAATTCACGCCACCGTAAAGCAAGGCTTTAGCCTTTTTAGACTGGTTGTCTGCTTGTTCTGCTATTCGAAATGCTTTATTAGCTAAATCTAATCCAGTAGCTGGTGCAACGCTCCAGTATGCTTTACTAAGGGACAAAGTAAGATCAAGTTTTTCTGATAAAGTTGCATTTTTCAATAACTTTTGCAGGCTGTCTATGTCATTTTGAGGAAAAACCTTTGAAGCATGCAAAACTAGCAGAAATAAAATAATGCTTCTGAGGCTTTTATTCGTGGCTGATCTAAATCCAGCAAATAGAGCGCTAATATAACGTTGTTCCTTTCTCATAATTATACAAAAATAGAAACTTTTCAACGGTAATGCTCAATGAAACTTATAGTGCTTATTTATATGGCATATTACGCTTATAATCTATTTTACGCCACAGAAATATTAGATAATTTACTGTTTTAGCAATCTGTTATTTTTTATCTAATCACCAATTGTTTATACTTTTTAAATAACAAATTAGCAACTTCAACACTGTTTCCCTTCGATTTAGTTGGATAATTGTTTTGTAGCCTGCTCCATTGTTCTTCCCACGTAAAAAAGTCGATTTTTTCTTCTGGTGTCCCAATAATCTCTCGGGCTAATTCTCTAAAATACATATCCCATCTGGGAAGATAAAAATCAGAGATTAACCCGGACCACTCTTTATTTGCATAGTCATGTAATCCCCCTACTTCTGAACCTTCACGATTGCCCCAAACCGTAATCTGAGTACGTGCATTCCATTCATACAGTTTTCGCTCTTCCTTATTTGTTCCTTTATTTCTGGCATATTCAATCCATGGTCCCAGCATAAACTCTTTTCTTGTCGATAGCAACAGATCCTGATCTCTCATTAGATCAAGAAACCCATTCGTTTCAACTCTAAACTTCGCCAGGTCTCTCTTCTCAAAAGCCAGTCGCACCTTTTGTATCTTAACCTGAGCGTAGTTGGCTAGTACCTGACGCAAAATATCTGTTACGTCATAATTGTAAGCATCCGAAACAGAGAATTTCTCCGATGATTTTAGTAGTAGATCAAGGGCTTTGGCTAATACAGCTGGATCATAATAAAGTTTTGAGGTTCCCCAGGTTGAGGCTGTTACTGGATTTAAACTGGGACGGGCACAAAAGATAGATTCGCTACATCCTTCTTGTGGGGTTTTACAATTATAAACAGTCCTCCCTAATAATCGCCAGGCTTCAGCGGCATTAACATCTCGCACTCCATAACGACGAGTCTGATAATCAACCAACCATTTCTCAATATCAGGAATATTTTTACGCCAGGCCATCTCGTAAAGTAGGTCGTATACCACAGGAATGGTTCCCATCCCCTCTGGTGCAGCCCCTATACCACACAGTGCTCTCTTCTTTGAACTAGTTAACGCCTCGGGGATATCGTTAGCATAACGATCCAGCTTCCCATACAATCCTTCGTTACCGCCAAAGCTTGGAATGATGCTCCAGATCCATGGTTTATCGAGAAACCCTTTTGTACGTTGCCACTCAGATTCCTTACCTCCCCACTGAGGACGACATTCTGCCCATAAATCAACCACAAGTGTATATTCAGCAGCAACCCCCTTTAGGAGAGCCTCTCTGGGGTTATTTTGCCATGCTGTAAGCACCCACGTAGAGCCAGGTCTCGCCTTTTGCATCTGTTGTTGTATAATTGAGCCAGCCAGGGTAATATCAACACCCTCCGTTTTTCCTCCTTCATGAAAAGGATCTCCCGCAAAATAGTTCTGTTGTCCATAAAGTTTCTCTAGTTCCTCATAATAGGCTGAGGCCATTTTCGTAAACAAAGAATCGGTTGGGAGCAAAAAACCGGGACGAATATAAGAACACCATTTTCCTGTATCGTATATTTTAGCATTTGGAAATTTCTTTATCAATGAATTAGGCACCATGCCATAGAAACCCTGTACAACTGGCTTAATGCCCAGCTCATTCATTCTACTGAGAATCTTTTTTTGCACTTCTGTCTGACCATCTATCCAGTTCTGTGAAACAGGTCCACCCCAAGATTCCAGATTACCCATCAACCACCATGCCTCAAAAGCCGGTCCACATAGAAATGAAGATATTTCCTGTTCTGTATAACCAAATCGTTTAAGGGTGTTTTGCCAAACACTTTCTACTCCATTGAGGGCAAAAGATAGATTAATACCATTCATTGCCATCCAATCCAATTCTCGCTCCCATCTTTTCCAATCCCAGAAGGCCATACTGTAGCTAAAGGTGCAATAGTTCAGATAAAATCGATATTGAAAAGGAGATTCAATCGTAAGCGTATCTTTGGGAAGGGGAAGGTGTTCTGGTAACGTCAATTGATTACCGCAAGAACTTACGGAACAATAACAATTATACTTTAAGTACCAATTAAATGCAACAGCTATTTCATTATTAGTATTCCCGGCCAAAACAATCTTTCCACCATGTGTATAGATCTTAAATACACTCTTACTTTGCGAAGATGTGATGATTTGCAATTCAAATGAATCAGAATGTCCAGGAATTATCCGATTGATAAGTTGCTTTATTGCTGTTGTCTCTTGAGCATGACCATTATATAAAAAGAACAAAAAAAGAAGAGATGATAGTAATAATTTGATTTTCATACCGATTACTTTTTCCGAGTTAGGTAAGATGGACGAAGAGGTGCACGTTCAATATTATATATTATAAATAGAAAAACCATTCCAAGAATAAAAAATACACTAATTGCCAAAATAGAGTAACGCATACTCCCTGTAATCATTTCAATAAATCCAAAACTAAAAGTTCCGGCTACTGTTGCCAGCTTCTCCATCACATCATAAAAGCTAAAGAATGAAGTATGATCTTTTGTCTCAGGAATCATTTTAGAATAAGTAGAGCGTGCAAGACTTTGCGTGCCACCCATCACCATACCAATAAAAAAAGCAGCTGTAATAAATCCTGCCGCATTTGTTATCAGATATGCACCAAAACAGATAAATACCCATATTGTAACAGCAATAAGCAAAGCCTGTATATTTCCAATACGTTCTGATAAACGGGCAAATAACCACGAACCCATCATTCCGACTAGCTGGATAATCAAGATGGTTGGTATCAAGACTGATTCAGTTAAATGAAGTTCTTTTTCACCAAAAGTAGCTGCCATAAACATAACAGTTAGGAGTCCCATCATCGTGAAAAAAAAACCAGCCAAAAACATGGTCAACCGATGTGATTTCCGTACTTGGCGAAAAACCACTACCAATTCCTGATAACCATACCAGAGAGCATGACCTTCGTTTTTAGTTCTTCCATATGTATATTTTGGCAATCGTTTGAAAGTGATTTGCGAAAACCCAATCCACCATACAAATACAGAGAGAAAAGATATTCTGGCGGGGAGTGAGCCATCATGGATACCAAATAACACCGGTTTCATGATCATCAGCAAATTAAAGAGCAATAGTACTACCCCACCCAGGTACCCCATAGCATAACCACGTGCACTTATTCTATCCTGATCCTTTTCGTCAGCAATAACCGGTAAAAAAGAGTTGTAAAAAACAATACTCCCTCCATAACCTAAGGTACCTAAAGAAAAAGCAATTACCCCAAACTCAATAGTATTGCGGCCGGTAAAGAAAAACAAGGCTCCACATGAAAGCGATCCGATCCAGGTAAAGATGCGCATAAACAACTTTCTCCGCCCAGTATAATCAGCAATCGAAGAGAAGAGTGGCGAAAAGACTGCCACCACTAGATATGCAGCCGCTATAGCCCATGAGTATAAAACTGTATTCCTTATTTCAAACCCAAAGAAAGAGACCAGATCGTTATTTCCATTTCTAGTTACCTGATTATAATATATAGGAAATATGGCCGAAGCAATAGTGAGCTGATATACTGAATTTGCCCAGTCATACATCACCCAACCCCTTATTACTTTTTTATCACCTTTCTTCATTCACGTTTCGATTAATGACAGAGGAAACAAAGTTAATTATTCCAAATCAAATAACTCATTTTTCTTAAGACTGGGTAGTTTATTATTGTTTTTTTATATTTTTACCAACCAGCTAAAACAACCTTTCTCAAACCATTTTTAACCTGATAATCTATGAATTTGGCGATTACAAAAATGTATCATTCCACTTTCTAACCAGTAGCTAATGATAAAAATACATATAATAATATTGTTCTTTTTAACGATATCTTTTCAGATTTCTGCTCAAAATAATGAGCAGAAAATACAAAATGACTCATTAAAATATCATCCGAAGAAAGGTTGGAATTTTGGTGCTATTCCCTATATCGGTTTCTCAACCGATAGGGGATTTCAATATGGTGGATTAATTAACAACTTCAATTATGGCAATGGCAAGATATATCCGAAATATTATCAAAACCTCTATATAGAAGTATCGCGCACCACTAAAGGAAGTGGTATTAATCAAATTTTCTTCGATTCCGAACACATCATTAAAGGACTACGTCTCACTGCTGACATATCACACCTAACCGAACAAGCTCTTAATTTCTATGGATTTAATGGCGCTCAATCACGTTATAATCCCGATTTTATTAATGATGGAAGTTCTGCCTATATCAGTAGAGTATTTTACAATTATGAACGAAAATTCACGCGAATATTACTTGACCTTCAGGGGAATATGGGTATTACTGGACTAAGATGGCTCGGTGCCGCTCAGATTACCAAAATCATTATCAATTCTGTTAATATTAATGAATTAAATAAAAATCTTAAAGAATCCAAGAAACTTCCTGCGGTTGATGGTTTATATGATGATTATGTAAAGTGGGGGTTGATTAACAATACAGAAAAAAATGGTGGGACAATAAGTTTATTCTCTTTAGGAACTATTTATGACACACGAGATAATGAAGGTAATCCCAACCACGGGATTTGGAGCGAAGCCATTTTAGCTATCGCACCCGGATTTATTAATCCAGAGAAGGGCTTCACAGAAATAGCTATAACCCACCGACAATATTTCACATTGTTACCCAACTATTTAACACTGGCTTATCGTTTAAATTGGCAACAAACAGTTTCAGGTAGAAATCCTTTTTATTTTTTGCCCTACAAAATAAGCTCTATTCCTTTCAGCACATTTGTTGATGGACTGGGAGGCTCAAATACCATTCGTGGCATTTTAAGAAACCGTGTGGTTGCTGATGGAAAGATATTAGGCAATATCGAGCTTCGTTATAAGACATTTCAAACCTACTGGCTTCAACAGAATATTGATATTGGCCTCTCTACATTCTATGATGTAGGATATATAACCAAAAAAAGTGCAATTGATTTAAGTCTTGTGCCAACAGCCGATAGATTGAAATACTTCGATGAAAAAGCAGCAAATCGAGTGTATCATTCTATCGGATTAGGCTTACACTTTGTTATGAATCAGAATTTTATCATTTCCCCGGAATATGGTATTTCATTAAACAGAAATGATGGAAATTCAGCATTCTATATATCGGTAGGATACATATTTTAAAACAAATACCACCTTGTATAGACATAGCTATCAGAGCGATTTAGCTACTGAGGCCCAATCAAATAATAAGCAGAAGTGGTATAAAAATTACGGAACCATCTCCATGAAGTAAATACATTACCTACTAATGTAGGTTTAAGGCCAAACTTAACCTCATAATTGGGATTAATCAAAAACATAGCCTTTCTGCTAATATTATATCCCTTATTTTCTACTATTCTTTCAAATCGTTCTAATGTAATTCCTGTTTCACGTATCTCAAGCAAATTATTAATTCGTCGTTCAGGCTCTCCAGCCATCTTTAATAAACCACGATAAAAAGGTAAAGGAAGCAGATGGATAAATGGAAGCATGGACACAAACTTATTTTCACATATCTGTTGGTGTCCTCCAAATGGATTCTGCCAGGGCGGGAAACCAAGAAATATCATTCCTCCTGGTTTTAACATAGGCTTAACAAACAACATAAACCGATCCTGATCATGGATATGTTCAATCACATCTCTCAGGTAGATCAGGTCAAAACACTGATTAAACCGATCTGCCATATTATAAATATCATCGCGGATAAAAGTGATGCGTGAAGCATTGGGATGATCTTTAAAAAACTCATTAGCCAGATCAATTTTAGGAATACTATAATCAACACCCGTAACGTTACATCCCATATCCAAAAAAGGCTTCAGATTTCCACCCTCGCCACAGCCAATTTCCAGTATAGTTGTTTCCTGGGTAATCTGTTTTACAGGATTGATAAACGGGATAACATATTTCTGGGTAGTATATTCCTGTTCAGCAAAATATCGATCCCGTTTCAAATGACGTTCAAACATAGTTAGTCTATTTTGTCAAGTTCATGTAGTGCAAAAGTGTAGGCTCCTACAGCAATAGCTTTCGAAGTACCCAAACGAGAAATAGCAACACCTGTTCTCTTCAGAGGATCGTAGATAATTGTTCTATGAAAACCAGGCACTTTAATTACTTTGGTTTCACCCTTTAAAAAAATAGACCGCTGTTCTATATCTTCCAGATTTAATGCTGTAACCTCCATTCTGCAAAGAGGTACACCATTCAGCGTTTTTAAGGGAGTATTCATCTCTGTAATCAATGAAGGCATAAATAAATTATGAGCGCCTGACAATCCTCCTCCAATTACTACTAAAGAATCCACCAACGAAACAGCATTCGCTAACGACTCACCGGCAACTTCACCTAATTGACGCCATGCCTCTTTAGCTGCCCTAATATTTCCTTCACTTTTACCATTCGCTATATCGCAAATTACTTTGGGTTCAGGAGCCTCCTCAAAAAGAATTCCAGCCTGATCAGCATAAACTCTACGTACAGCTCTGATAGCTACACCCTCTTCTGCAAAACACTCAGGATAAATTTTATTTCTGGTAATCCAGATCGATGCCCCCGAGCCATTATCACCTGATACAAGCTGATTATCAACAACAAGACCACCACCAAAACCTGTACCGAGCGTAATTCCAAAAAGATTCTTAAATCGACGTGGATTGCCAAATTCTTCTAATTCTTTATTAATATCCGGGAGTAATCCCGCAATAGCCTCTCCATATGCAAAGAGGTCACCATCATTATTGATAAAAACAGGAATCCCAAACGTCTCTTCAAGCATTGGCCCTAAAGCCACGCCACCCCGAAAAGTAGGTAGGTTTTGAAGGTCTCCGATAATTCCATTTTTATAATCAGCCGGACCAGGAAATGCAAAGCTTATAGCAACCGGTTTTTCGTTGAGGTGACTTTTAACCTGCTCGAATCCTGAAACGATATTTGCCAATACCTCTTCCAACGTTTCTGCAGCAGCAGCAATTCTAATAGGTTCAATTATTTCAACCTCTGCTCTCATGGCACAAAAAACGAAGTTAGTTCCACCCGCATCCAGTGTCATTACTATACGGTCGTCATGATTATATCTCATTGCAAATCAATAGTTTAATTCTTTTATCATCAAAATATTTACATTTGCTAAATTAATTAAAAATGCAAATAGTTTATAAACCCTTTTAATGGGCCTCCAGCCAGTTCTCACCAACATTCATTTCAACCTCAATAGGCACCACCATAGGGATGGCTGTCCGCATCTTTTCTTCTACAATCTTCTTTACAATATCGACCTCTTCGCGATGAACATCAAACACCAACTCATCATGTACCTGTAAGATCATTCTCGAGCGTAAATGTAATTCATTAAATGCCTTATGGATATTAATCATAGCAATCTTAATCATATCTGCCGATGAACCCTGTATTGGAGCATTGATAGCATTTCTCTCTGCAAAACCTCTTACAATAGCATTTCCAGAGTTAATCTCTCTGAGGTAGCGTCTGCGTTTCATAATGGTTTCTACATATCCGTTTTCTCTGGCCAATACTATTGCCTTATCCATATATGTGCGGATGCCCGAATATTGTTTAAAGTATTGTTCCACAATGGCGGCTGCCTCTTTACGCGTAATACCCAATCGCTCTGCTAATCCAAAGGCTGAAATACCATAGATAATACCGAAATTAACCATCTTAGCATTCCGACGCATATCTCTTGTAACCTCATCCAACGGAACACCATAAACCCTGGATGCTGTAGCAGAGTGAATATCAAGCCCTGAGTTAAATGCCTCCAGCATATGAATATCACCACTCAACTGAGCAATAATACGCAACTCTATCTGCGAATAATCAGCAGATAACAATATAAAATCTTCACTACGTGGCACAAAAGCCTTTCTGATTTCACGACCCCGCTCAGTACGAATGGGAATGTTCTGAAGATTTGGATTATTAGAACTCAAACGCCCTGTTGAAGCTACTGCTTGATTATAGGTTGTGTGCAATCGTCCGGTCTTTTTATTGATTAAAGCTGGTAGAGCATCTACATAAGTCGACTTTAACTTACTCAACTGCCTGAAATCCATAATCAAATTTACAATAGGATGTTTATGACTCAGTTTAACCAGCTCCTCTTCACCCGTTGCATATTGACCAGTCTTACCAGTCTTCTTAGGCTTCTCGCTAATCTTCAACTTATCGAAAAGAATCTTTCCCAATTGCATGGGCGAAGCAATATTAAATTGTTCACCTGCATGCTGATAGATATCTAATTCTATCTGTTTAATTTCTTTTTCAAGCATAGCAGACGACTCATAGAGCGCCTGCTTATCAATGCGCACCCCCTCTGCCTCCATGGCTGCCAGCACTGGAATAAGCGGCGTCTCTATCTCATCAAAGAGTAACCGTGTGTCGGTATCGGCAAGCATAGGTTCAAACACCTGTTTAAGTTGTAAGGTGATATCAGCATCCTCAGCAGCATAATCTTTCACTTTCTCAGGAAAAAGATTTTGTGCCTGACGCATCGTAATTTGATTCTTTCCTTTACGCCCAATCAGATCTTCAATAGAAACAGGCGAATAGTCAAGATATGACTCGGCCAGGAAATCCATATTATGTCGCTGATCTGGTTCTATCAGATAGTGCGCCAACATGGTATCAAACAACTTACCATTTACCATAATGCCATATTGATAGAGAATGGAGATATCATATTTCAGATTCTGACCCGTCTTTTCTATTTTTTCGTTTTCAAAGAAAGGTCTGAACTCCTCAAGTACAGCCAGACAAGTAGCATGTTCTGCCGGCATTACAACGTACCAGGCCTCTCCGGGTATAATAGCAAACGACATACCTACCAGTTCTGCTGTCATCGTATCCAAACCAGTTGTCTCGCTATCAAAACAAACCGACTTACTCTTTAACAACAATTCTATCAGGGCTGCTCGTTCCTCTTTTGTATTGACCAGATGATAAGTAAATTCAACCGTGTCAATCGTTTTATGTTTGTTCTTTTTCTCGTATAGTTCATCACTGCTCAACTCACTAAAGAGATCGGGAGCTCCTCCTCTACTTTGTGGAAAAGGTTCTGGTTCTGCCTTCGCCGATACAGCAGTAACAACTACTTTTTCAGCCATCACTCCTTCATCCGCTTTCACCGGAGGTATATCAGAAAAAATTCTTTTTGCAAATGTTTTAAACTCCAGCTCATCAAAAAGCGCAGTCAATACCTCTCTATTCGGAGCCGAGCGTTCCAATATATCTGGATCGGTATCAATGGGAACATCCAGAATAATAGTAGCCAGCGACTTCGACATTAAAGCCTGCTCTGCATATGTTTGTACTTTTTCCCTCATACGTGGATTGGCAATCTTATCCGCATTGGCAATGAGGTTTTCAATATTATCGAATTGCTTCAATAACTCACGCGCGGTTTTCTCGCCAACCCCCGGAATACCTGGTATATTATCAGAAGCATCACCCCACAGACCCAACATATCAATTACCTGTTCAGGTCTGCTGATACCAAACTTCTCACAAATCCCTTTTACTCCTACTATTTCAGCTTTCTCACCAAGCTTAGCTGGCTTATACATCAACACATTCTCACTCACCAACTGACCAAAGTCCTTATCTGGTGTCATCATATAAACCAGAAATCCCTCTTTCTCCGCCCTTTTAGCCAACGTACCTATTATATCATCAGCCTCATACCCCTCCAATTCAACAACCGGAATATTAAAAGCATTTACCAAAGCTTTTATATAGGGAATAGCACGCGAAATATCTTCGGGCATGGCTTCTCTATTAGCCTTGTATGCACTAAAATCACCATGACGCAAAGTAGGTGCATGACTATCAAATGCAACTGCAATATGAGTAGGGTTTTCATTTTTCAATACCTCAAAAAGGGTATTGGAAAACCCCAGAATAGCTGAGGTGTTTAATCCTTTTGAAGTTACGCGTGGATTTTTATTCAATGCATAATAGGCGCGATAAATAAGTGCCATAGCATCAAGCAAAAACAGTCTTCTATCTTGGGTTTTCATAATCTACATTTAATTGAAAGCGGGAATAAAGGTACAAAGAAACAGAATCCATCTCCAGATTGATTGTAATGCCATTCAAAAACATCTTTACCTTTGTCATTGATTTCGATCTGTTTTTATGGGCAAGTCGAAAATATTACATTCAATAATTCATTGATTTAACCATTCTACACCAACCATGTTCAGCACTTTTAAAATAAATCTCGATAATCTGGCCGTTCATTATGTTGGCAATAAAGCTGACGACGAAGGAATCAGACTCTCCAACGATGTATTGCATATCACCGACGAAAATATTCGCGCCTTGCTACAGCAATATTTCCTGTCAGCTTTTAAATCGGGAGAATGGTATCATTTACATCACGAGGCAGGATTAGAGATGAACGAAACCTATAATTTTGCCTCGCATATCTTTGACGAGGCTGATACATTTTATGCCCAGAGTGTCAACTATGCCCGTCATCTTTACGAGCAAAGTACCCATTCGCGTGTTAAACCGGGAGAACTATATGTTGCACTTTTTAGTGGCGTTATTGTAGATAATGAAGAGATGAATGCAATAGGGCTCTTCAAATCAGAATCAAAAGAAACATTTCTCAAAGTAAGCCAGACCAACGATAACTATGCAATTAATGAAGATCAAGGTATTAATATTCATAAGCTCGATAAAGGTTGTATGATATTCAATACCAACCGCGAAGAAGGATATCTTGTTGCATTAGTTGATACGGCAGGAAAAGGAAGCGAGGCCGTTTATTGGAAAGATGATTTTCTATGTGTTTTGCCCAGAGCTGATGAGTTTCAACACACCAAAAATGCTTTGAATATGACACGCAGCTTTGTTCTTGAACAACTACCACAGCAATACGAGGTATCGAAAGCCGATCAAGCCGACCTGCTCAATAAGTCAGTGAAGTTCTTTAAAGATAACGATTCGTTTACTTTTGACGACTTTGCTGAAGAGGTAATGCAGCAGCCCGAAGTCATCCAGTCGTTTAACGATTACAAGAACCAATTTACAGCCGAACGTGAAGTAACACTCCCCGACGAGTTCGAGATTAACGGACAAGCCGTAAAGCAGCAGAGCCGGAACTTCAAAAGTGTTATCAAACTCGATCATAATTTCCACGTATATATTCATGGTGACCGCGACAAGATAACCAAGGGAGTAGATCCTTCTACCGGATTAAACTTTTATCAGCTGTTCTTCGAAAAAGAACTTTAAATTATAAACGAGAGGACAAGTCGACACTGACCAACCCTCTTCGTTTTATTCCCTTTCAAAATCTTAATTTATTCAAGAGCAGGGGCAACTTATCATTCTTCGTTTTCACTGGATAGAGGTAGAAACGATAGGTATAATTTTTTGCTTTAACACGATATTTTTCAATGGGTTGTGCAACTTCCGACCACGAATCATTTCCACCAACACCCATTTGTATCAAATCTATATTCAACGTTACAAAGCCTGATTCTATTAATTCATTAGCATGCCTGGTTGTGTTTAAAGTTTTTTCGGTAAAAGGCCATGCACTCATACTTAACAGACTGTCTGCAACTACCAAAAGACCTTGCTGTTTCTTGTTTGAAAGAAACATCCAACGTACGTCCGTGCGGTTTCCATTTTCCTGAGGTTTCACATACGAATCCATAAATTGGACGATGGGTAGCGAATAGATCCCAATATCAGATCCATAGCAACGATCAATATAGTTTTCATACAAACCACGGCCATACCATGAAATTCGTCGATAATCATCAGCAATACCACAGGTCATACCCACTTTAGGAATATTCGGAAGACTATCAAGAACCTTCAGTGCATAATCCACTTTGATGATTCCTTTGCCATTCACCGAGTAATTAACCTGAACATTTACTTTATGATCTATCAATTGGTAAGCACTTTCGACTTTCACTATTCCTGAAGATTCGTTATTCACTTTGAAGCTTACCAATTGTGGTTTTGAATCATACCATACATTTAGAAGACTTTGTGCTTTCCAGCCATTGCGATCGTTATCAGTAAACGGACGCGTAAAATGAGGTATTAATGGACTAAATATCTGTTCTTTATTACTAAGTTTATATGAACACAAAGCACCATTTTTTTTACTAAAAAGGAGTTCGAAATTTTTACCCGCAACTAAACACACAGTGTCTTTTGTAGTTATCTTTAATGCGGAGGAAGTAATTTCAACCTTCCTTGCAGGAACCAATCCTGTTAAGGCAAACTGATTAGAGGCAACCATATGACCTTTGGAAGCCCAACTTTCATCTTTGGATAATGAGAAAAGAATGTTTGCCAGGTATTCGTGGTCGGTTTTCATTTTTGGCAAATAAGAAGAGATACAGACGATGGTATCTTTTCCGGCATCTAATGTGAGATGAGGTATTTCTTTAGTTGAAATCACATTACCATCTTCGAGCACTGAAAGTGTTATATTATAGCTCGCCAATGATTTCAAAGCATGACGATTGATAATTTTCACGAACCCTTTCGATAGATTGGTCAGTTGGCATTCGACAGGTTGAAATACGCGCTTACATTCATAAATAGCTGCATGAGGTGTTCCATCAGCCTTTACAAGACCTTTAATGGTAAAATCATCGAAATATTTTTCGCCAAAGTCGCCTCCATAGGCAACAAATTGCTTTCCAAGAGAATCACTTTTATACAACCCCTGATCTTTAAACTCCCATATACAGCCACCAATAATTCGTTCCTTCGAACGGAACTGATCCCAGAACTCCTTGACATTTCCGGTAGAATTGCCCATCGAGTGTGCATATTCGCAATAAAAAACAGGGCGCCGATCGCCCTTCTGACTCAACAACAGATCAGAAGTATATAGCGCAGGATACATGCGGCTTACAATATCCACATACCTCTGGTCCAAAGGAACTTGCACACGATGTGAGTGATCTTTGGGATAACCAGGTTCTCCTGGAGCAATGTAACCTTCAAGTTCAGGACTTCCTTGAGCCGGTTCGTAATGAACAGGACGGGTAATGTCAAAATCATGAATCCATCCAGCCATAGCTGCATTATTAGGCCCCCTACCTGCTTCATTCCCCAGACTCCAGATAATTACACACGGATGATTCTTATCACGCAACACCATGCGGCTGGTTCGCTCCATCATTGCATGCGTCCAGCGAGTATCGTTGCTAAGCATCCCACCAATACCATGCGTTTCATAATTAGCTTCGTCAATTACCAAAATACCAAATTTATCACACAGATCATATAAAAATGGATCGTTCGGATAATGACAGGTTCGGATACAATTGAAATTGAATTGTTTGATTTGCTGTATATCGCGCAGAATATCCTCTCGTGAAAGTGCCTTTCCTTTTACCGGATCATGATCATGACGGTTGACACCGTATAAATAGGTTACTTTTCCATTTATAAGTAATTTACTATCTGTTTTCGAAAACTCTATACTTCTGAAACCAACCCTACACGATTTTACTTCCTGAATATGCCCGAGATTATCTTCAAGCAAAAGTACCAATGTATATAAATTTGGTTCTTCATCACTCCATTTTGCCGGATTTTTCACTTTTGTTTCAAACATTCCAAATTTCACATTATCGAGTCGAGGATACGATTCGTTAATCATCTCTTCTACCGGTTTGATTAAAACCTGCGGAAATACAGGTTGTTGATGAGCATCATATAGCTGTACTTTTAGCTTATATCCTTTTACAGTATCTCCTGTTAGGTTCTCTATACGTGGACGAAGACTGAAAAGAGCATCACGATAGTTTTTATCGAGCTTCGTTTGGTAGAAAAAATCAGCAATACGTAATTTGGGTTCAGCTAGTAACATCACCTCTCGCTGTATCCCACTCATCCGCCATTGGTCCTGATCTTCGAGGTATGAACCGTCACTCCATCGGATTACCTGAACAGATAAAATATTTTCGCCTTTTTGCAGATAAGGCGTGACATTGAATTCTGAAGGCAGACAACTATCCTCGCCATAACCAACAAACTTACCATTTACCCAAACTTTAAAAGCCGAACTGACCCCACCAAAATGCAAAGTGATATTCATTCCATCCCACTTTTCGGGAATACTAAAACTACGCTGGTATGAACCTACTGCATTGTAATCACGCGGCACGTAAGGAGGATTAACCGGACGAAATGGATAAACAGCACTTTTATAGATCGGGATATCATAACCTTTTAACTCCCAGTTCGACGGAACTTCAATTTTATCCCAGTTCTGCACTTTCCGCTCAAAAAAATTAGTCGGGGCATCAGATGGTTTAAATGCAAATTTGAAATCCCATTTACCATTTAAAATCATGACTCTTGAAGAGCGGGAACGATCGTTCGAAAGAGCATCTTCCACTGTTTCAAATGAGTAAGCCGTCGCTCTTGTTACATCTCGATTGATGCTGGTCACTTGTGGATCTTCCCACGGTTCAGTCTGATAAATTGAAGGAACATGTGGAATCCCAGCTTTTTCTCCGGTTACTGTTTGTGCATAAATGCTTTGAGAAGCCATCGCGAGAAAAAAGACAACGGAAAGTTGATGTAGTAATGCTTTTTTCACTTCCATAGTCAGATATCGATATTTATTCATTGGTCTCAACTTGAAATAGATCGTATGTTTTGAATAATCTAAAGGGTACTCTTTCAAGTATCCTTCACTAGCATTATTAAGCAAAAAGGATATTACAAACTTAATAACTTTATCATCTCCAGCATTCATATTTTATGATGAATTTAGGTCGTCTTAAAATAAATAGACAGGAATAAGTAAGTTATTCTCAATGAAAACATCATTAAAAGTATCTAGCGATTTTATTATAGTTTATTTAGGGTTTTCTTGTGGTTTGTTTAGGGTATATACCGTAAATAAACCCCAGTTAAACCCTAAGAAAACCGCGAGAAAATTGCATTGTCCCCTATAATATCGATTCAGATTATCATCAGCATAACATGATCGTAGAATTTTCGCTTGAGAAAATTTGAAGTTGACATAGGCTGTTAAAATCATTTCACATCGTGTCGATTCGTTGAGATCATTGAAGAATGGGCTATCTTTGATGATTAATCATCCATTATAATTCACCTGATATGGCTTCTCAATCGCTAAACAGACCCATTAATCTTTTGGTAGAAGATGAATTGATACTGAGAGAGATTCATCTTCGTGATGTTGATGCTATCTTTAATATCATTGATGCTGAACGTGAGAGCCTGAAAGAGTGGTTGCCTTTTGTAGTATATACTCGTCATTCCGGCGACACAATGTCGTTTATCCGTTCACTATCTGAAGGGCCTATTGACCGTCGCGATCTTGTATTCACCATTCAGGATAAAGGGAAGATCATCGGTCTTATCAGTTTGAAAGGCACCGACTGGACAAATCAAAAAACAGAAATTGGGTATTGGCTTTCTGTAAAGTATCAGGGTAAAGGTATCGTTACAAAAAGTTGTAAACGGCTTATTCATTTTGCTTTTGATGCACTGAAGTTAAACCGAATTCAAATAAAAGCGGCTACACTTAACTATAAAAGTCAACAAATACCCAAACGACTGGGATTTACATTTGAGGGAACTGAACGAGCTGGTGAGTTGTTGTTAACCGGGTTTACCGACCTCGCAATCTATAGTTTATTAAAAAAAGAGTTCTTAGACACTGTCTAGTTACGTGTAAACTAAACGATTCTATTATCATATTATCCTAAGAGGAGAGTGCTCAATTTGTATTTTTAATCACCACATGGCTTTGACTTCACATAATCACCCGAAAGAATAAGACGTCATTTAAACCATAGGGAGAAATCCGATTAAAGTATTGCAACTTCTAAAGGAAGATCTCGCCCTATGGTTGAAAGAACGATAGTTTAATTTTTGTATTCGTACCAATATTCCAGAAAGATTAATTTATCTTAATCTTATATTCAGGGTTCACATCGAATTTCTCAATCTCGCATCGGTTATAACCATCGGCTTTAGGTGATACATCGAAAAAGATTTTAGTTTCGGGCGTAAGTTCATAAATAACCATTCGAAGGGTTTTTCCACTTACATTACGCTCCTGCCTCATCAGACCTATATTCCAGTTTAGATTGTCGTTAAAGTTATCTGCTGATAGTTGATGATCATTATAGATTTCGGCCCTGTCGCCTTTATATTTGATGTTAAGATAAACATTGTTCAATCCGGTAAATGTATTATAAGGAACAGTTACATCCCACTCTTTAAATGCATTCAGGGTTATGTCATTGGCGTAATCCGGTGATTTCACAATGGTTGGGGATAAAAGATGATCGGGAGATTTCAGAGGTGAAGGATTAGTATAGGCATCGGCAGTCACCCATGATTGATCTGTAACGATTTCCATCTTATCATAATTTGCATATTCTACAATCATTCTGGCTGCAAAACGATTCAACCCTTCCATATAAGGAAAATCAACAAAAAATCTGTTCTCACCTTTTTTGATATATCCGGTCAAGTCAATTACATTCAGTTGTTTGGCTACAACCGTTTGTCGAACCCATGCATCATTTAAATTTAATTTTGTATCAGCTTCAGGATAGATATATAATGTCGCCTTTCTGAAGTTAGATGGATTTTCTAAGCTGAACTCCTTGAAAAAGAAACGATGAAACCGTTGTTGGTTGGCTGCAATATTCTTAAAATTGCCCAATTCGAGCCATTTGGCATCAGATAAAACAGCATGAGGCTTTATGGTTAACGCAGGCTTCTGTAACGGTGCATTAGCTACTGAATCGATGAACCTCCCTTCGTTTCCGGCTTTAAGATAACTGAAATTCATCTGATGCTTGATCGAATATAAATAAAGATTCTCATTATCTGCAATCATGTTGGCTTCAGTAATATAGCATTCTTTCTCTCCTTTGAGGTTAAATATCCAACAATTATCAGCCTCTTTTTGTGTGAGAACAATGAGCTGTTCTTTACCGCCATTTTTTAGGTTTAGGGTAACCAGACACTTTTTACCAGGGTGCAAACCAGTTACAATAATCTGGTTTCCATTAGTCTGTATCGTTCCTTTAGCTTCGTCAGATAAAACAACTTTGTCGATATTGCTTTGATCGAAAGCCATTTCAACCGGAATATTTTTGTTTTGAAAGAAGAGATAACAATGACCGGCTGAACTGATTAGTTGTGCCGTTGCATATTTCAATGTTGCCTTCCCTATTTCGAGATTGAGCGGCCAGATAAAGATGGTACTATCAGGAATATTCACTCCTTTACTTGGAAATTCTATACTCTCTTTTTGAAATTTTACGCTAAACCGGCTATCCTGGCTACTTGGATTAGATTGATATCTTACATAGTTGATGCCAAAAAGAAAACCAGATTTATTATCTGACCGGACGGCTGTTTGCAACCCCTCTTTTTGCTTAATGCCAATAACTGTGCCCATAGGAGCAAGCTTTGCACCAAATTCATTAACAAAATAATGCAGCTTCTTTACTTGTTTATAGGTTGCAGATATATCACCTGATTCTTTAATGGCTGCCTGAAAGTCGTATGACTTTACAGGAACCCGGGTATAATAACCGGTTTCCTCCTGCTCTTCATTTTGGGCATGCAATAACCCGTGAAACTGCGTACCTCCTGTAAACATATAATACCCAAGCAAGTTACTACCCGAGCCCATTTTGGCTGTTATCAGACCTAAACCATCTATCGGATCAATCACTAAGCGTCGATGGTATGTGTTTTGTATTCCAACACCCATCTCACACGTAAAATATGGATACTTATCATAGCTCATATATTTATCTTTGAGTTCTTTCGGATCATTGCCAATATTTTTATTGTCACGAAAAGCATCAAACATGAAGTTTCCGGGTTGTAATTCTTTGTTGAGATGTTCTGCCCATGGTGCATCCGGATAAGCCCCCCATAGTGGGATTACCTCAAAAGGAGGCACAGAACCATTGCTCCAACCGGTTACTGTATAAATGGGAACATCCAACCCAAGACTCTTAGCGGTATCTTTTAACCATTTAATATGAGCCTCGCCTTCTTTAGCATGCCAGTATTCATTTTCTAGTTGTGATCCTATAATATTTCCACCATCTTTATAATATAGCCCTTCAAG
Organism: Bacteroidota bacterium; assembly: GCA_013390605.1. GTDB lineage: Bacteria > Bacteroidota > Bacteroidia > Bacteroidales > Cfx3-03 > Cfx3-03. The sequence continues at coordinate 4,085,237 of JACAUB010000001.1, forward strand.
TTGTTTTGTAATTTGAGCAAAATAGCGTGATACATAATTCTGATAAACTACATCGTTTGAACGATCCTTAATCTCTTTTTTTCTAAGTATCCAATCCGGAGTTCCTCCGTTTCTAGCTTCTCCATGTGCCCATGGACCTATTCTGACATAGACAAACATGTTGTATTTCTGGCACAATTGAACAAATGCCCGTATATTTTTTTCACCTTCCCAGTTAAACTCTCCTTCAATTTCTTCATGAGTGTTCCAAAACAGGTATGTAGAGATAATATTGATGCCACAGGCTTTCATTTTCAGAATACAATCTTCCCAATGTTCAGGTTTTATTCGCGAAAAATGCAATTCCCCCATTACCGGTAAAACGGGTTTATTACCAATCGTCAGATATTGATTATTGATCAATATTTTAGATTTTTCAGGACCGGGATTCCCCATTTTAAAATATCCTGATTGAGGGATCTCAAAAGCATTTGAAGCATCAAAGACATATTTATGCTGTGCAAAAGCAGCAAATTGTGGAAGCAGAAAAAGTGTTAAAAAAAATGTGGTCCATTTCGTTTTCATTGTATCAAAAAATAATGTGAACAATATCTTTTTAGTATTAAACCTTTAATCTACGAATATCTAACATCTATCAAAATCAGTAAATAAATGATGATCAGGTGTCACATTAAGAATTCGCAGAAAAAATTGTCATTTCGAGTTACAGAAAGAATCTTTTAAAACCCCTCCATGCCATTCTAGCCAATTGGAACAACCTCCCATAAAAGATCCTGAAATCTGATTATAGCGATGAATTTGTTTCAACAAATGGGATTTATAGAGATTTTTCACTGAGATTAAAATTATGTGGTAGAGATTAAAACAGAAGAACCCCAAAACAAGTCTGGGGTTCTTCCGCACTAACAAACAATTATTTTAATAACCAGGATTCTGGATTAATTTATCATTCTTATTCATTTCGTCTCTCATGATTGGGAAGAAATAACACTTGTTATCCCAAACTCTTTCATGACCTGTAAGTCCAGCTTTTACAATTTCAGGATTACCCCAGGTTGATCCGTCAGCTTTACGATAACCGGTAAGAACAGTACCTGCAGGAACAATATAATGAACCTGAGCTTTGTAACCGCCAGTATAGGCTTCTCCACCGATTAACCAACGACGTACATCAAAGAAACGTTGCTCTTCGAATGCTAATTCGATTTTACGTTCGTTACGATAACGAGCTTTCAAAGCAGCGCCTGTATCAGTAATATCAGGCATTCCAACTCTACTACGAATCATATTAATATATTTCTTAGCTTCGAGTTCGTTAGCAGCACCACCTAATTCAATACAAGCCTCTGCATAATTAAGAAGAATCTCAGTATAACGGATGTATCTCCAAGGGCATTCTTGTTTGAAGAAAGATGCATCAACCGTAGGATCAATAAACTTCTTCATATAATAACCAGAGTAAGTACCATTCCAGTTTTCAATTTGTCCCTGACGGGTATCGCAACCTGAAGCAGGATTACTACCAATATTCATCATGGTGAAAGTTCCACCAACCACATTACCAATCTGACCAACTTGGATCTTGTTAACAGCGTCATATTGAACTACATCTGTAGGACGTTGTCTCCAGCTTGCGCCTTCATACAAAACAGATGCATAGAAACGAGGATCACGGTTAGCATATGGATTAGCCTTGTGAGCAGCATTATTCCAGTCGAATTTGCTACCATCGGCCATTTCATAGCTGTCAACAAATTCCTGCAAAGGACAGTTATTTCCCCAGCAATGGTAACCGTTTGGTCCAACAAACTGTCCGGGGCTGTAAGCATCCCAGTTTTCACCTATCTTGGAGATAAAGAATCTTGTGAAAATATCCTCACTTGTGTTATTGAGCAAGAAGATATCACCATAATTATTACCTGCAGGATCAGGCGTTCCCTTATATAATGAATAAATACCAAGATCCATTACAGCTTTAGCAGCGTCTTTAGCGGCTTGCCAACGAGCAGCAGTAGCTTCAGCTGTATAACCTAGCAATTCAGGATGGCTGGCAGCAATGGCTGTATTTTTTGAAGGATTATGTAGATCACTTGCAGCATATAAAAGAACTCTTGATTTAAGTGACAAAGCAGCTCCTTTAGTTACACGACCTCTATTATCACCTGATTGGAATTGTACATTAGGCAGAAAGTAAGCGGCTGAATCTAAATCCTGAGCAATAAATTTAATACATTCTTCGTAAGTGTTACGCGGAACATTAAACTTATCAGTTAACCCATAAACTTTAGTAACGATAGGTACACCACCAAACAAACTAGTTAAATAATAATAATAATTGGCTCTCCAGAAGAAAACTTCACCTTTTAGTCTGTCTTTCATTGTTTTGCCATCCGTAAGAGAATTATCAAACTTAGCCTCACCTACCTTAGCAAAAAAGATATTACAACTTCTGATTTGGGTATATAGATTTCCCCAGGTTAACATATTATCATGCATGTTACCATCTTTCCATTGTGGAATTCTATCAGCTGTCAATAAACTTTTATTAAAGTCGACAGTTCCCCAGTCAGGTGTAAAATCTGTTTCATCCACAAAAGAAGACATAAAGTTGATAGCTGTGCTATAACCTATACCCCTATACATATTATTTACGAATGTCTGGATAAGGGCAGGATCTGACCAAACAACATTTTCTGAATAAAGACTCTTGGGCGCTGTATTTAGAAAATCTTTGTTACACGACGCTATTGAAAATACTGTCAATAGCCCCATCAATATATTTAAAACTTTTCTCATTTCGAATGTAATTAAAATGTTAATGATACACCTACATTTACAACCTTATTCAAAGGATAAATCTGTCCACTGTTGCTATCAGATTCTGGATCGAATACTTTTAGTTTGTCAAGTGTAAATAGATTGGATCCGCTAAAATAAACCCTTAAACCTTGAATACCTAAATATCTGTTAACACTCTTTGGCGCATTATAACCAATTTCAATGTTTTTCAAACGTACATAATCAGTACTTCTCAACCAGAAAGTATTTGCCTGATTAACCCAATATTCATTACTACGATTGAATGCACGAGGATATGATGCATTGGTATTGGTTGGTGTCCAACGTTGAGAAGCAAAATCTTGTAAATAGTTTCCAATTTCACCGGACTCTGTACTGATATATCTTACAGCACCTGTAGCGCCCTGGAACAACATTGTAAGATCGAATTGTTTATAACCAACACTTAAAGAAAGGCCACCTGTGAAAGTTGGAACAGCAGTTTTATAATTTCTTACACGGTCCAAACCATCAATTTTTCCATCTTTATTAACGTCAGCAAAGATTATATCACCAGGTACTGCACCAGCCCAATGTGGGGTAGCGTTGATCTGTGCCTGATCTTTGTAAATACCGATTGCTTGATAATAAAGGTTTCCATCAGGATTACTAACATCAGTTGGTACAGGATGACCAGTGATTTGCTGATAGCCAGGTTTGCCAGGAGTTTCATCCCAGAACTTAACTTTATTCTTTGCATATCCACCGTTAATAGAAACATCATATCTGAAATCACCAACATTATCGTGATAAGCAAGAATACCTTCAACCCCTTGGTTTTGAACTTTACCCAGGTTTTCACGAGGTAGGGTCAGACCTGAAGTATTAGGTACAGAAGCATTACGATAGATTAAGATTTGTGAACGAATGTTATTGAAATAATCAGCTTCGAAAGTAAGTTTTCCACCAAGAGCAGATCCTTCAAAACCAATATTTGATTCATTTGCTACTTCCCAGGTTACATTTGGATTTGGAATTTGAGTTTCAGATAACAACTTATTTTCTACGTTATTATTGAAGATATAGGTATATCCGCTACTATTAAATCCATAAGCTGCGAGATATTGATATTCGTTAATACGGTCATTACCAGTTTGACCCCACGATGCACGTAACTTGAAGCTATTTAAGAAGGTGATATTCTTTTTCCAGAAATCTTCTTCTGAGATTCTCCAACCCAATGAAACGCCAGGGAAGAAACCAAATTGTTTTGCTCCTTCAGGAAAAATATATGACCCATCATAACGCCAAACAAATTCTGTCAGATATCTTTCTTTGTAACTATAGTTAACACGACCAAAATAATTCAAACGAGCTGAATAATATTGATTTCCATCATTATTCATGTCTTTTGATCCACCGGCAAAAATCTGGTCAATAGCAGAAGATACAAAGTACTGCCTAAAAGCATCTGAATAATAATTATTCATAGTAGAACGTTCACTAGCAACCAACACCTTAATATCATGGTTGCGAGCAATCTTAACACCATAGTTCAACAAAGCATTAGCTGTAATATTCTCTCTATCATAGAATTTTTGATCAAGCTGTGGAGCACTAAAACCTCTCTTTGAACCAGATAAAACCGGCTGACCTTTAGCATCCAGAGTGGTACCATCCCAGCTATATAATGTCCAGGGAGTTTGCCATACCTTATGGTTTTCAAAATTCTTGTCAAACGATGCATTCACCGTCAATGAAAGACCCGGTACCCAAGGAATATTAATATTCACTTTCATATTACTTTCAAGTACATACAGTTTATCTCTATCGTAACCTGTTGCACTGGTTGCAACTACAACGGGATTGTCACCATATTCAATATCTGGTCCTGGCATTCCATTAGGCCAGGAAGCTATCATATTTGGTTTTCCTCTCATTAAGAAACGGAAGATTTCACCAGCTGAACGAGTAGGATAATTCTTAATTTCTTCACGTCCTGCTACGTCAAATGATACAGTAATATCTTTTGAAATTTTACCATCGATATTACTTCTAAAATTGTACTGATTATATTTAGTAGCACTATTTTTATAAATACCATCCTGACTCTTCGAACCCAAAGAAAGGAAATATTTCAAATTATCAGATCCGCCATTAACGGTTACGTTAGCTGAAGATTGAGGTGCCTGATCTTTAAATACTGCCTTAAACCAATTTGTGTTTGGGTAGTGTAAAGGATCGCTCCCATCTTTATATTTCTGAATTTCAGCAGCTGTATAAGCAGGAAGTTTTCCGGCATATGCATTTACTTCATTCATCATCGTTGCATAAGTTGCAGCATCGGCCATAGCAGGAACACGTGTAGGACTATTGTAACCTGTATTGTAATTCATCGTTACAGTAGGTTTTCCAGTTGTTCCACGTTTGGTAGTAATAAGGATTACACCATTAGCAGCCTGAGCACCATAAATAGCAGCAGAAGCATCTTTCAGAATTGTAATACTTTCAATATCGGCAGAGTTAATACGTTCCATTGAACGACCGGCAATTCCATCAACAACAATCAAAGGACTATTATCATTCAGGGTATTGATACCGCGAATACGAAGTGTTGAACCATCATTTCCGGGTTCGCCAGATTTGTTAATAGCAACAAGACCAGGTAAACGACCAACCAAACTGTTGGTAACATTCACTACTGGAGCTTTTGCCAAACTTTCACCCTTTACATTACTTACAGAACCTGTAATAGTAGTACGTTTTTGTGTACCATATCCTACTACAACTACTTCATCCAATTTAGTCGCAAGAGATTCAAGGGTGACATTGATAACTGTACGGTCACCAATTTCTACTTCTTGCTTCTTCATACCAATAAATGAGAAAGATAACATTTTATCTTTAGCGGTAACCTGAATAGAATACATACCATTTCCATCAGTAGCAACACCTCTTGTAGTCCCGGGAACTGTAACAATAACGCCAGTAACAGCTACGCCAGTTGCATCTACAACTTTACCAGTAACTGTAATCCTTTTTGCTTGTTCGGGTTCAGGGGCAGCTTCAGTTTTGCCCATGGCTGCCATCTCTTTAGTAGACAAGACGATACGTCTATCTAAAATAGAATAAGTAATATCTGTTGTTTTAAATAAATCATTTAAAACTTCAGTAATTAAACGACCCTTTACTCTAATAGTAACTGCTTTGTTTTTATCAATCGAATTGTTACTAAAAAAGAAAATGAACTCACTTTGTCTTTCTATTGCTGTAAAGACTTGTTGTAGAGGTGCATTTTTAAAATCGAGCGACAATCTTGCAGTTGCAGCATATGTGCTCGCAGAAGCCCGTGAAATCCCCCCAACCAAAAACATTGCACATAGTACAACTCCTATGTAACTGGTTAGAAGAGCCCTAAAAAGAACTGGCCCAAATTGTAATTGTTTTTTCATATCTTTGCAATGATTTTAAATTAATTTAATTAGATGATTTCTAGTTGCCAAGCGAGAATCATCTGAGTTAAAGATTTGGTTAATTAATCCGGGATATGTTTTTTAATTGTCCCGGTTTTTTTTTGAAGATCATAACTTACGTCATAGGCTCTCATTTTTAATGGTTAATGTTTCTTAAACTTATGTATATATCATTTCCTTTCATGCTATAACGAATTGGTGTAGAAAGATTTATAAATCTCAAAATCTTCAAAGCATCATCTGTTTTTCTAAAAGCACCGGTATAACGTTTATTTTTAAGCGCTTCATCATTTGTATGCATTCTGATATTAAAGTCTCTTTCGACCCGCAATGCAATTTGCCAAAAATATTCTTCCTGAAATCGATAAACACCATCCATCCAAGAAGTATACAGGCTTGTATTGACCCATTTTCTTAAAATCTCATCTTTATCACTGAAAGTGACAATCTGTTGTCCAGGGCTCATTTCCATTTTTGTAACTTCATTTTTGTTATTAGAACTAGTTTCAAGAATTATTTTTCCATGAACCAGTGTTGTTACCATATGCTTATCGGCTGCAAAAGCAACAACATTAAAACCAGTTCCTAAAACTTTAACCTTTGCAAACCCTGCATTAATACAAAATGGATGAGTTTTATCTTTTGTTACTTCGAAATAAGCTTCTCCTTCCAACTTCACCTCTCTTGTTTTTCCAAACTTTTTTGGAAAACTAATTTTTGTACCTCCATTAAGCCAAACGATAGATCCATCAGGTAGTATTTGTTTTAATTGCTTTCCATTCCCGGTAGTAATTGTCACAAGTTCATTCTTGAAAAGAATCTTCTTGCTAGGTATACTTAAGAAAATCAAAGCAACTAATCCCACAAGTAATAATATAGAGGCGGCAGCATAAACCCTTTTAAAAATAGTAAAGGATGAAGTTCTTTTAAATTTATTGTTTATATGTTGTTTATCATCAATAGTTCCAGCTAGAGCCCAAGCCTTTTGAGATTTAAAAAATTCTTCTTTTAAGTCCGGATCATTTTCCAATCTATCAAATAAGATAATTTTCTCCTCCTCAGAAAGGCTTTGTGTAAAATATTTTATAAAAAGATTCTCCATAGTGTATAGTATACAACTCTGAGAAAGCTTTACCCTAAACAAAAAGTGAAGAAATTTTATAAATAATTATTTTTCTTTTTAATCTCGAACTACACTAACTTTCAGTTCACCTAATGCTTTAGTAAGGTGATATTCAACTGTTTTAATAGAAATGTCTAATTTCTCAGCTATATCCCTATTCTTTATTCCTGAATATCTGCTCATTTCGAAAATATCGCGCGTCTTAGATGGGAGTTTAGATAATGCTTTTTTGATAACAGATTCCAGATCCTTAACAATCAGATCATGCGGGTCGAGATACTCTAACGATTGAATATTTAATTCCATCTCCCGAAACATAATTTCCTGATACTTTGTATGAGATGATAAGCTGGATTTCTGCTTCTTCAATATATTTAAAGCTTTATTCTTAGCAATGGTCAATAAAAATGCCAATAATGATTTTTCAGGATTAAGGATTTCCCTAATCTCCCACAGCAGAATAAATGTCTCTTGTATAACATCATCCGCCAAATTATTATCATTGGTATACGAAATTATAAACCTTTTTAAACGAGCACTATATGCCGAATAAATTCCAGTAAAGGCCTCCTCGTCTCCATTGATAATTTTCAAACAATATGCTTTTTCTAATTCACGGTTCATAAATGACTATGTAATTTTAGAAAAATGACAAACGTAAAAATAACATTTAATCTTAAACTTTATAAAAAAATATTTTCGATTCACTTCTGAATTACGAAATACGACATCCTAGTAAGATGGATAGTTAGGGTAGAACAGTCCAAATATACAATTATTTTAAAATCACATTTATCTGAATGAAGTGAGATATGGCATATTAGAAACCTGTGAATAACATGATTCTCTCAGCTTTTGCATTTCAAGACCTTTAAATATTTGATACTGTAATATTCTGTTTTTTTTTGTTTATAAATTTATTTTCAGTTTCTCTATAAGTGCATTAGAGACTTTAAAGGCAGTGCCATGCCGAACGCCTTTTGGGAAACTTACGTTTTCAGACACATCCTCCCAATCAATCATATTCTTTGAACGGACAGCTCCATATTTGTGTTGAGTATACTTATCGAAATAAACGTATACATACTCACCAACCTGAAGTGCTGTTGGTCCTTCTGCCCAATATTTACCAGTGATAGGAGCCGATACCTCTATTGGGTATGGTCCTGAGGCATGCATTGACTGGGTAACGCGAATATTTTTTTCGGGAGGATTTGAATTCTCATTTTTCACAAATAGATAAAAGTTTTTACCCTTTGGTAAAATGGTGGCATCAATAACACTGAAATCAGGATTAAAGAAAAGTCTCGTTTCACTAAAGGTCTTGAAGTCTTTCGTAGAGGTGCTATATATCCTATGATTTAGTCCTTTCTCGCTTTCGGAGGTAGAGATATTACCATGGCGACCGGGGATTGTGGTTGCCCAAAAAATGGTATATTCTTTAGTCTTTAAATCGTAGACTATCTCAGGAGCCCAGCTATTTCTAGCGGTGGGTTCATTTTGCATCACAGGGATAGCTTTTTGCTCAGACCAGTTGATCAGATCCTTTGAGGAAGCATAGCCAATCTCTTTATCCCACCAACCACTGGTCCATACCAAATGAAAAAGGCCATCTTTACCTTCAAGGATAAATGGATCACGCATCAGCTTATCTTTTCCTATAGCCGGTATTAAATATGATTTACCGTTGTTTAATGCATTCCAGGTCAGTCCATCAGTACTATAGGCCAGATGCAATCCATCTTGTCCATTATCAATAAAATAAGAGAAGAGAAAAGTCTGATTCTGAGCCTTTACAGATAAGGAAAAGAAGCATATTATAATAAGTAAACATTTCAATTTCATTTTGTATTAATTTAAAATTTAATAATCTTCTGTTTATCGTAATTTTAGATGAAATACCATTTTCATACGTTAAGTCGCTTATATTAAAGTGGCTTAGTAACAGTCTTTGCCGCCGGTTTCTTTCCTTCGAAGAATTCCTGATCACGCTCTACTTCTTTCAGTTTGTATTTGTTTAGCTCTTCATTTGCCTTTTGCAATTGGAGTTTGAGACTTTCAAGAGTATCTGATAATTTGTTTTCAACAGCTTTTGAAGCTCCTTTTACCACCTGACGTTCCTCTTGAAAGTTGAGAGCTAATGATGATTTTACACTCACTATTTCTAACGTTGCGGACTGAGGACTAATACTACCTCCACCTAAAATAGAGGCTGTAATTTTGATAACTCCTGAGCGAGTTGTTGATCTGATTAGCACAGGAGCCGTTCCCCATTCAACTGCACGTGGATTCGCTCCAATATGTTCGTCGCCAATAATCTCACCCTCTCCTTCAATCGTAAATCTGATCTTCTCTTTATTGAGCCGTTTTACGTTGCCGTCGCTATCTGTAATAGAAGCTATTACAGTAACGATGTCGGAGCCGTCAGCAATTAAAGAGAGTCCCTCATTATCGACACTTAACATAATTTTTTCAGGACGATTTGCAGGCATCTTAACAGTTGTGGCCACAACCTTATTATCAATCAGCCCCTCTGCTGTCAATTTAACACTATTACTTTTCCTCATCCTATGTAGCTCTTTGATATCCATAAAATTGTATACATTCTTGAATACAACTGGCTGGTAAGGCATTCCGGGTTGAGTATGTTCAACTTTCTTGACTCTCGGTTCCTTATCAAAGAAAGTGAGTTTTACCTGATCACAATTAGTAAAGACAGTAACATCATTCGGAGAAAATGGTGTCATCTCATTGGCTATATAGATCATAGGACCGGAATCGGCTGTTAGATGTTTAATCTTAGGATCACGCTGGCTCTCAAACATGTAATATGAGTACTTGGGCTGTCTGAAAGCATCCATAATACCACCCCAGAATGGATCGGGATGATAACCTCGCTGATGGTCAAAAGGATGCCATAAACAACCACCTACATGTTGTGCGGGAGTTTGATATAAAGTTTGATAACAGGTAAACGGATAGGATGGGTTTGCATAATGAATAGCCTGAACCAGTTGCGGAACCTCTCCCCAATCACGTGACACTCTGCTTGGTGAGTTATGTGATGACCAGTCGTCTACATTATCTCCCCATTCACGGGTAAAGACCGACTGCTTAATGTTTTTATATGCCGCTTTATCCAGTGGATGTGCATAAAGCACATCATAAAAGTCGGCTCCTTTACTCTCTTCATCACATGCAGCAAAACAGCCTTGATATGGATATTCCGAATGTAACAGATCATAGGCTTTCTTAGAGAAATCGGCAGGAAAACGGGTTTCATTTAAGATGGGTTCCCACATAATAACACTAGCATGGTTACGATCGCGCCGTACCATATTACTGATATTTGTATAGATCCGTCTGGCAAAGATGGTATCTGCGTTCCAGAACTGCCACCCAGGAGTTGCGACAATTACAAAGAGACCCAACTCATCACAAGCATCCATAAAAGAGGGGTCCTGAGGATAATGAGCCGAACGGATGATCCGCATTCCGGCATCACGAAGCTTCTTTGCATCACGCCATTGCCCTGAGTTTGGTAATGCATTTCCAATATATGCAAAATCCTGATGGCGATTTGCGCCTATAAGTTTATCGTTGAAGGGTTTATTGTTGAGAAAAAATCCATCTTTACCCCTAAACTCTATCTTGCGGATACCAATTCTATTGTAATAGCCATCAACAGGTTTCCCATCTTTACCGGTAATTAGTGAGTTCAGATTATATAATGACGGGCTGTCCGGAGTCCAGAGATCTGGATTAATAACGATAATGCTTTGCTTAATTTTAAGCTCAGCACCAGCAGCCAGTGTAATCTTATTACTGGCTTTTCCAACTACCATACCCGTTGCATTTTTGAGGGCTGTTTCGAGTTTAAGTTGTTGTTTTTGTGGTGACTCATTTCTGACTTCAGTCTCAACAACTACAGTTGCTTTATTATCAGAGATCTCCTCATAATGTACAAACACTCCACCACTTGCAGTCTTGCCCGACTGGATAGCATCAGTAATATGAACAGGAGCAGTAGCAACCATCCATACATCACGATAGATTCCTCCAAAGTATGCAAAATCAAGCGCATCCTGTGGCTTTCCCGGAGGATAGATTGAATCATCACTATTATCAGCTCTAACAGCAATCACATTCTTTGCCCCGGGAACGATTCCAAGTCGTGATAGATCAAGAATAACGGGGAGATATCCTCCATAATTCTCTTTTACCAGTTTCCCGTTCAGAAAGATCTTGCATTTTCCCATGATGGCTTCGAAGTAAAGGGTCACTTTTTTATCAGCCATCTCATTAGAGAGTACAAAATGTTTCCGATACCATGCAACACCTTGATAGTTTTTACAGCCACTGGCTTCAGAAGGGACTAATTCAACAGAATGAGGTAGGTTTACAACCTCCCAGCTGTTATCAGAAAAGTCGTTCAGTTCAGCCTCCTTGATGTCTCCCTTAAAAAATCGCCATCCGGGATTAAAGCTTTCTACCTTTCTACCTGCATTTTCAAGAGAATAAAACCCTGCAGTTGAAAAGATCTTAGCCGGAGATTGCGCAAAAAGGTTTATAGGAAGAAAGCTCAGTAATAAAATGAAGTAGCGTAAATGTTTTTCCATTCATACAAAATTTTCATAAAAGTAATCTATACACTTATAAATTCAACCAAATCCAATAAAAAAAAGTGTCTATACCTAAAATTAAGGCATAGACACTTCTCAATATTATTGTGAATAAATCAGATAACTTTATCCAAGCTTCACAACAAAGGTGGAAAGAATTAAAATAGCAATACCGGCAATCAAAACAATCATTGTTTTAGTACTCACTCCTTTCCATTCTTTCAGGAAAAGCCCCCAGATATTACCAAAAGCAATATTCAGGGCCATCAGAATACTCCAGGCAAACACGCCCATACTAGCTGGCAACATGCTCTTTCCCATTCCAAAGAAATGGAACTGGAGGAACCAAAGTAATCCTGCAAGGAAAGTGAATAAGATATTATTAACCAATACGCCACCTGAAACACTGAAATAAGCTTTTCCTGTTTTGTTCTTTATATTGAGGAATATACAATAAACTGCATTTGTAAAGAAACCACCTAAAAGGATAAAGATCAGTACAGGATTGTTTACATACAGAGAGTTGGTTCCCTTTTGTGCTGCAATTGCAGCCATAGGTTTTCCAGCCTCAAAACCGTAAGCAAAACAAGCACTCATCACACCTGCCATAACAGCAATCAGTAATCCTTTTTTCAAGGCAAACTCTTTAACAGCAGCCATACGCTCTTCTTCAGAAAGGCTCTGTGTTTTCAATGCCCCCGCATAACCGATCAACGCAATACCTGCTATACATACTGAAACGCCAACAACCGTAAGAATACCGGTGGTTGATGCCAAAAGATTAGTACCGGCGACAATAGGTGGAATCAATGTGCCAAATGCAGCGCAAAAACCAAGAGCAATACTCTGTCCAAGAGCCACACCCAAATAGCGAATACTTAAACCAAAAGTAAGTCCTCCAACACCCCATAGTGCACCAAAAAAGATAGTCCATAGTTTTGCATCTAAAGGAGTTTCATTGATAATGGTCATCAATGATCCTGATGGTACTGTAAAAAGTGCAAATACCCATGGAGCAATAAGCCAGGCAGCAACACCTTGACTGAGCCAATAGTTTTCCCAAGGCCACTCTTTTACACGTTTAAACGGGACGTAGAAACTTGCTGCTCCTATGCTCCCAATCGAAATAAGAATAATTCCAAGTAATGAGTTCATTGTAAAGATTTTAAATTTATGGCGTATGATTAAAGTTAAACAATTATTTGCTCCACGATCTTATTAATAGGTATGTTAATTTGCGGTAAATCCAAAATAATGATTTCTCAAAAATAGGATGCTTCGATGGGTGATTCAATATACATTTTGGATTATAATTTACATAAAATGACATTGTTTCTGAAAGGTGTATTTTATCATTAATTATTGTTTGTAACCTCATATTCTTTGACCTTAACAGGCATTATAATCTTACGGTTTTGTATTCATTGATCGATATTTAGCCGAAACAGAGAAAGTAGAATATGCTAATCAAAATGACACTTACTGACAGCCTTAGCTTTTTGCTATAAATGTCAGATTGTATAAATGATTAGTCAAAAGATGTATTGATAAAATTCAAAAGTCACAATATTTTTGAATATTGAGATTAGCTCAGATAAAAGGTAACCTCCTATTAAACAGATATAAAATAAATATTGATTTTCAACACATTAACAGCAACCATGAATAGTTATACACCACTGCGCAACATTATTCATTTTCTTTCATTTCTATTACTAAGTTTAAGTTTTTGTTCGATAGAGCTATATGGACAAACCAGACTAACAATTTCCAATCTCAGGTGCGAACATAAAATCAATCCTATTGGGATACAAAACCAGCAGCCTCATTTGAGCTGGCAAATCCAATCAAACAAACGCAATCAAACGCAGTCGGCCTACCGTATTCTTGTAGCCGATAGTCAGGAAAAGCTAAACACAAATAATGGAAATATCTGGGATTCAAAAAAAGTAAAAGCCAATGAGTCCATATCGGTAGTTTATACGGGCAAGACACTAGAGTCCGCAAAACACTACTACTGGAAAGTACAAATATGGAATCAACAAGGTGTTGCATCTAAGTGGAGCATTATCGCCTCCTGGCAGATGGGACTTCTCTCTTCTACGGATTGGAAGGATGCTGCATGGATTTGCTATGAAAATCTGGAAGATTCGTTAAAGGTAGTTCCAGGGATTCACGGTTCAGGAGACGAATTAGGCAATAAAGGAATTAAACAACCGGTAGTCCCACTTTTCAGAAAAGCCTTTACCATTAGAAAGGGTATCCGCAATGCCACACTTTTCATCAGTGGATTGGGGCATTACGAAGCCAGTATCAACGGTAAAAATATTACTGAAAACTTTCTGGCACCGGGTTGGACTAAATATGATAAAACGACATTATATAACAGTTACGACGTTACCCGCCACCTTACTACCGGGGACAATGCCCTGGGAGTTATTGTCGGGAACGGATTCTATAATATCAATCGTGAGAGGTATCGCAAATTGGTTATTGCATACGGGATGCCCAAAATGATTTGTAAACTCCATATTGAATATTACGATGGAACCACCCAAACCATTGTTTCAGGAAAAGATTGGAAATGTTCTCCCTCGCCCATCACCTTTACCAGTATTTATGGAGGAGAAGATTATGATGCTCAGCTGGAACAGACCGGATGGAACAGACCGGGGTTCAACGACAAGAACTGGAAAAGAGTCTTGTTAGCCGAAATTCCTAAAGGAGAACTTACTGCAGAAACAGATTATCCACTTACGGTTAGAAAAATCCTCAATGTTAAGAAACTAGAAACCCTTGCCCCCAATAGGTATTTATATGACTTCGGACAAAATGCATCAGGAATAATCGCATTAAAAGTAAAAGGCAAAAAAGGTCAGGTTGTTAAGCTGACTCCAGGTGAGCTTATTACCAAGAATAAGGAGATCAACCAAAAGGCTTCAGGCAGTCCTTATTACTTATCATACACACTGAAAGGCGATGGAGAGGAGATCTGGAAACCGCGCTTTACTTATTATGGGTTTAGATATGTGATGGTTGAAGGTGCTACTCCTGCTTCCGAAAAAGCTTCGGGAGATTTACCAATAATAACAGGGCTAACCTCTTTACATACCAGTAATTCAGCTCCCTCAACCGGAGCCTTCACCTGTTCAAATCAACTATTCAATCAAATCTATACACTTATCGATTGGGCTATCCGCAGCAACATGCAGAGTGTGATTACCGATTGTCCGCACAGAGAGAAACTGGGTTGGCTCGAACAGGATTACCTGATGGGCGCTTCCATGCATTATAATTACGATCTCTATCCTTTATACAAACAAATAATAAAGGATATGATGGATAGTCAGACTTCCAACGGATTGATCCCCGATATCGCCCCAGAGTATGTTGAATTTGGTGGAGGCTTCAGAGATTCCCCCGAATGGGGTAGCTCAGGTGTAATCCTTCCCTGGATGCTATATCAGTGGTATGGTGATAAAGAAATTCTGAAAACAGCCTGGCCGATGATGACCCGTTATGTTGATTATCTGAACAATATGTCGAAAGATAATATTTTATCGCATGGGTTGGGCGACTGGTATGATCTGGGACCTAAATTTCCGGGCGTAGCACAGCTAACACCCAAAGCGGTTACGGCCACTGCCATCTATTATTACGATATTAAGTTACTGGCACAAATGGCGATTGTACTTAGTGACAAGGAAGCTGCGCTTAAATGGACCGCATTAGCTGAAAAGGTAAAAGCCTCTTTCAATCAAAAGTTTTTTAATGAACAAACCAAGGTTTACTCTACCGGCAGCCAGACAGCTATGTCAATGCCTTTGTGCGTTGGCTTGGTTGATGATAATAATCGTAAAATGGTCTTTCAAAACATGACTGATTCTATTATTAAATCGGGTAAGCGGTTAACTGCTGGCGATGTCGGATTCCACTTTCTGGTTCAGGCACTTGAAGAAGGGGGTGGTTCCCAATTACTGTATGACATGAACTTCCGCAACGATGTTCCGGGTTATGGTTTTCAGTTGAAGAAAGGTGCCACAGCACTCACCGAGTCATGGGCAGCTCTCGAAGAAGTTTCTAATAATCATCTAATGTTGGGACATATGATGGAGTGGTTCTATACCGGATTGGGAGGTATCAAGCAGCAGGAGAACACTGTAGCCTTTAAAGATCTGATCATTCGTCCTGAGATTGTTGGCGACCTTACCGAATCAAAAACAAGCTATCAATCACTCTATGGAACTATTAAAAGCGAATGGAAACGTGATGAAAAAAGCCTTTTACTCCATGTTGAAGTCCCTTTCAATACCTCCGCAACCGTTTATCTTCCAACCACGAACAGAGCTTCTATTACCGAGGGAAATAAACCCATTGACCAACTGAAGGATATTCAATATGTGGGTACCGAAAACAACAAAGCAAAATATAAAATAGGCTCAGGAAACTATTCTTTTAAACTTATTATGAACTAAATAATTACAAACAGACAAAGAACTACACAAAAAAAACAATTGTAAAAGCAATTGTATTCATTTTAACCTTAAGTATCCTTTGAACTCTTCGTGGTTAAATCAATACAAATCAATGATAAAACAGATTAACATATTATTCTTACTTTTTACACTCACCATTTCCTTCAATGGCATAGCTAGGAATCTTCCAAAAGCACAACCATTGGAAATCTCGTTAAAGGGCATCTGGAAATTCCAGATAGATCCTCAGGATAAGGGGATTGTTGAAAAGTGGTATAACCGTTCACTTCCCGAAACGATTGAACTACCTGCATCCATGACAGAACGCGGAAAAGGAGATGATGTGACACTCCAAACAAAATGGACAGGTAGTTTATATGATAGTTCCTGGTATTTTAATCCACGGATGGCAAAGTATCGCAATCAGAAAATACCCAAGTTCCCTTTCTTTTTAACCCCTATCAAAACTTATGTAGGTGCTGCATGGTATCAGAAAGAGGTAAATATTCCGCAAAGCTGGAAAGGAAAGACCATCCAACTTTATCTTGAGCGGCCACATTGGGAAACCATTGTGTATCTGGACAACAAAGAGATAGGCCTTCAAAACAGTTTGAGTACCGCGCATCAATATCTCCTTCCCGTGGAAATAACTGCTGGCAAACACATCATTACAATCCGTGTCGACAATAGAATAAAAGAGATCAATCCCGGACAGGATTCGCATAGTATAACCGATCAAACACAAGGAAATTGGAATGGAATAGCAGGACAAATCAAATTGACAGTAGTACCTCAAACGCATATCGATGATGTTCGTCTTTATCCTGATATTACCTCTAAAACTGTAAAAATACAGCTCCGGATAAGAAACAATGAAGAGAATATTGGCACAGGCACCCTCTTCCTCAGAGCAGAACCTGTTAATAATAAAAGCCGTTCATCTTTCAAACAAATTGCCATTCCATTTAGTTTCAATGTTTCAGACACCCTGTTTGAAGTCACTTATAGAATGGGCGATCATGTTGATTTTTGGGATGAGTTTAATCCCACTTGTTATAATATGGAGGTTACGATCTCCAACCAGAAAGGAGAAACCGACCAAAAGACGATTCTCTTTGGTATGCGAGACTTCAAGGCCAATGGAACCCGATTCGGAATTAACGGAAAAGAGATTTTTCTGAGAGGAACTGTAGAAAACTGTGATTTTCCCCTTACAGGTTATGCGCCAATGGATGAGCCCTCATGGGCAAGAATATTCAAGATATGTAAGACTTACGGATTGAATCACATGCGTTTCCATTCATATTGTCCTCCTGAAGCTGCTTTCATTGCAGCCGACAGAGCCGGTATCTATTTGCAGATTGAAGGACCCAGCTGGTGTAATCATGGCACCTCATTAGGTGATGGAAAACCTATCGACAAATACCTTTACGAAGAGACGGAACGTATTCTGAAAGCCTATGGCAATCATCCTTCTTTTTGTATGATGGCATATGGCAATGAACCCAGAGGCCGATACGTAGATTGGCTGAATAAATGGGTAGTCTACTTCAAAGCAAAAGATCCGCGTCATCTATATACCGGTGCTTCTACGGGAGGAAGTTGGAGTATCATTCCCAACAGTGAATATATGGTCCGGGCTAAGCCAAGAGGCTTAGGGTGGAACAACAAACCTCAAACTCTTTTCGATTTTGCTGATAAACTTGAGAATCAAAAGGTACCCTATCTTTCTCACGAAGTAGGACAATATTGCGTGTTTCCTAACTTTGCCGAAATCAAAAAATACACCGGACCGCTGAAAGCACTCAACTTTGAGCTTTTCCAGGAAGACTTAACCGACCAGGGGATGGGAGATCAAGCCCACGACTTCATGATGGCTTCAGGCAAACTACAGGTTTTATGCTACAAAGCTGAAATTGAAGCCGCACTCCGTACGCCGGGTTTTGCAGGTTTTCAACTACTCTCTCTAAATGACTATTCCGGACAGGGAACTGCCTTAGTAGGGTTACTTGATGTATTTTGGGATGAAAAAGGATATGTCACAACTCCCGAATTCACGCAGTTTTGCAACACCATCGTGCCCCTTGCCAGAATTCCCAAGTTTGTTTTTACGAACAACGAAGCTTTCAATACCAATATTGAAATAGCTAACTTCTCAGGGAAGACTATACCTAATGTTAATTCTGAATGGAAGATTGCCAATAATCAGAACAAAGTAATCGCAAAAGGATCATTTAAAAATACCTCGATTCCTGTTGGCAACTGCTTTGCATTGGGGTCTATTCATCAATCTTTAGCAGGTTTTAGCACGGCCACAAAACTCTCACTTCAAGTCTCTGTAGGCAACTATCATAATAGTTGGAACTTTTGGGTTTATCCTTCAGTTCTCAACTTACCACAAACACAAATATATACTTGTAAGCAGCTAGACTCAACAGCCATCAGTATACTTGATAAGGGAGGGAAAGTATTTCTGCAACCCGGCAGCAATCTGGAGAGTGGCAAAGAGGTGGTACAATACTTTACGCCTGTATTCTGGAACACCTCATGGTTTAAAATGAAGCCACCCCACACTACCGGATTTCTTTGCAATCCCGCGCATCCAGCTTTTGCTGATTTTCCTACAGCCTATCACAGCGATCTGCAATGGTGGGAAATTGTTCAAAACGGACATGTTATGCAGCTCGATAGTTTTTCAAAACAGTTTAGACCCATCATGCAACCTATTGATACATGGTTTCTAAACAGAAAGCTGGCCATGATCTTTGAAGCTAAAGTAGGTAATGGAAAGTTACTGGTCTGTAGTGCTGATCTCCAAACCAATCTTGAAAATCGTCCGGTAGCAAAACAATTACTTTATAGTCTGACGCGCTATATGGAATCATCAAAATTTAATCCTCAACAGCCATTATCACAAGCAGATATCCAATCTCTCTTTCAACAAAGTAATGTAAAAACATTTGATGCCCGAACAAAAGACAGTCCGGATGAATTGAAGAAGAACCTTAAGTAATGATCAAACAACGCAACATCATGAAACCTATTTTTTTAACATTAATCCTTCTCTCCACCCTGCTTACGGCAAACAGTCAAACAACAAACAAAGCGTTGGCATGGCCTACTATTAATAAAGAAGCTAAGCCCTGGACTCGTTGGTGGTGGTTGGGCAGTGCTGTCGATGCAAAAGGTCTCACTTACCGCATGGAAGAGATGTCGAAAGCCGGTATTGGTGGCGTTGAAATCACCCCTATCTATGGCACCAAAGGATTCGAGAATAAATTTATCGATTTTCTTTCTCCCGAATGGATGAACATGTTAGCACATACCATCACTGAAGGGAAACGTTTAAAAATGGGCGTTGACATGAATACAGGCACAGGTTGGCCTTTTGGAGGACCACAAGTAACTACGGCTGATGCAGCCTCAAAATATATTATTCAAACCTATAACCTGACTACCGGAAACAGTCTTTCTGAGAAGATCATAATAAAAGAGGGGCGACAGAAAGAAGTTGCCCTTCTTGAAACCATCATGGCCTTTTCTGATAAAGGAGAAAAGATAGAGCTTACCAACAAGCTATCTGATGGAACATTAAACTGGATTGCACCTGAAGGTAATTGGAAAATTTATGCACTCTTTAATGGAAAATCATTTCAAAAAGTGAAGAGAGCGGCACCGGGAGGCGATGGATGGGTACTCGACCACTTCTCAGCTACAGCCACTGACGACTACCTCAGTCGTTTTGAAAAAGCCTTTAAAACAAGTAAGGCACCTATTCCAAATGCTTTTTTTAATGACTCGTATGAGGTCTATGGTGCGGACTGGACCGCTACACTTATTAAAAATTTCGAAAACCAACATGACTATCGTTTACAAGACTATCTCCCTGCCTTTAATGGCGAAGGCAATGCAGATGTTATAGCCAGAGTAAAAAGCGATTATAGAGAAACCGTTTCCAACCTGTTGCTCAACAACTTCACCCATAACTGGACCAGCTGGGCGCATAAGATGGGTAGCATCACCCGTAACCAGGCCCATGGATCTCCTGGTAATTTAATAGACCTTTATGGAACGGTTGATATTCCTGAATGTGAATCATTTGGAACTACCAGCTTCCCTATTCCCGGACTGCGTATCGATGCAGGAGAGATAAAAGAGAGTGACTCCGATCCTATGGTACAGAAGATTGCCACCTCTGCAGCACATATCACCGGTAAGAAGTTTGCCTCCTCCGAAACCTTTACATGGCTCTCCGAACATTTCAAAACAGCTTTGTCGCAATGTAAGCCCGAACTTGATCAACTCTTTACATCGGGTGTAAACCACATTTTCTTTCATGGATCGCCTTACTCTCCAGAAGATGCTCCATGGCCAGGCTGGAAGTTCTATGCTTCTGTCGACTTCTCTTCTTACAATACCATCTGGAAAGATATGGATGCCTTTACGGGTTATGTCGCCCGCTGTCAATCATTTCTACAATATGGCGAACCTGATAACGAGATCCTCATCTATTGGCCGGTTTATGATGTTTGGAATAGCAATAAAGGAGACAACTTCTTTACCTTTCAGATTCACAACTACACCCAATGGATGAAACCTACTCCTTTTTATGCACTCACTCAACAACTTCGGGCTAAGGGATACGACTTCGATTTCATTTCAGACCACTTCATTGCTGAGTCGAAAGTGGTTAATGGAGAGATTAATACACCCGGTAACAGATATAAAACACTAATTGTGCCTTCATGTCAATACATGCCGATAGAGACGTTGCAAAATATTATGAAGCTCATCAAGGCAGGTGGACGCGTTATCTTTATGGATCATTTTCCACAAGATGTACCAGGATTAGGTAAATTAGATCAACGCAGAACCGAATTGAAACAACTCATTGCATCACTTCCGGCTAAGTCATTTGCAGATAATAAAGCTTATTCTATTAACAAAGGTAAGTTGATTACAGGCAAAGATATAGACACCCTCCTATCCTATTGCAACCTCCATCAGGAGACGTTAAATGTGAATGGACTGAAATATATTCGTCGTAAACATACTGATGGATACCATTACTTCATCGCGAACTTACAAGCAACAGCAGTAAATCAATGGATAACACTTGGTGTTCCGGCAGCTTCTATCGTACTATTCGATCCCTTAACCGGAGAATCGGGTATCACCAAAATCCGAAAACAGAATAACAAAACAGAATTCTTCATTCAGCTAAAACCCGGACAGAGTATTATTGCCAAAACATACAACAACAAAGTGTTGGCTGGGAATTCATTCCCTAAGTACGGCATCAGTAGTGAGGCTCAGGAGATCAAGGGTAAATGGAATCTTGTTTTTGCAGAAGGCAATCCGGTCATTAAAGAAAATTACAAACTTGATGCACTCACCTCATGGACTTCACTTTCAGACTCTTTGAAAAACTTTGCTGGTACAGGTATCTATACTATTGACTTCACGTTACCTGAAATTAAAACTGATGAGTGGTTGCTCGATCTTGGAAAGGTTTGCGAAAGTGCACGTGTAATAATGAACGGACATAAAGTAGCCACACTCTGGAGTCTCCCCTTTGAAACGCGGGTAGGAAAATATTTAAAGAAGGGTATAAATCATCTGGAAATTCAGGTTACAAACCTCCCTGCTAATAGAATTGCCGATTATGATCGTAGAAAGGTAGAGTGGCGTATATTCTACGAAATTAACTTTGTAAACGTTTTTTATAAACCTTTTGATGCTTCCGGTTGGAAACCAATGCCATCAGGTTTAATCGGTCCTGTTCAGTTAGTTCCGCTGAATTCGATAAAGTAAGACAACAAAAGCACCTATCCATTGGTTATCTTTGCATAAAAATAACCGAATGGAATCCACTGTTAAGAAAAGCTATCCGGTCACGGGGCTCAGTTGTGCCTCGTGCGCCATTAGCGTTGAAAGTATATTAAAAGCACAAAAGGGCATTATGAACGCTTCGGTTAATTATGCCAATTCAACCGCCTTTGTAGAATACACTCCAACTATCATTTCTGCCGAACAATTCAAGAGTGCCATCCAATCCGTTGGATACGATCTGCTCATTGAAGATAATGAAACCGAACAACAGGAAGAAATTCAACATTCACAATACCAAACCCTAAAGCGTAACACAATTTGGGCATCTGTCCTTGCATTGCCTGTAGTTGTACTCGGAATGTTTTTGATGGACATCCCTTATGCTAACTATATTATGCTTGTCCTGACCACCCCTGTCTTGTTTTGGTTTGGTCGCAGCTTCTTTATCAATGCCGTTAATCAAGCTAAACATGGTCAAGCCAATATGGACACGCTGGTAGCACTGAGTACCGGGATAGCCTATCTCTTCAGTACCTTTAACACACTCGTTCCTGAGTTCTGGCATAGTCGCGGACTTCATCCTCAAGTTTATTTTGAAGCCTCTTCGGTTGTCATTGCCTTTATCTTATTAGGAAAAGTATTAGAAGAGCGAGCCAAAGGAAACACGTCATCAGCGATAAAGAAACTCATGGGATTACAACCTAAAACCGTATTCCTCATTAACGAAGGCGGTCAGGAAATAGAAATAGCCATCTCACAAGTGAAACAAGGAGATCGACTCATGGTCAAGCCTGGTGATAAGATTCCGGTAGATGGAGAGATTGTTTCGGGCAGCTCATTTATTGACGAAAGCACCATTACTGGCGAATCTCTTCCTGTAGAAAAGCTTCAGGGTGACAACGTATTCGCTGGTACTATCAATCAGAAGGGCAGTTTTCAGTTTATAGCACAAAAGATAGGAGGAGAAACCATTCTTGCCCATATCATCAAGATGGTACAACAGGCACAAGGCAGCAAGCCCCCTGTGCAGAAGCTCGTCGATAAGATAGCCGGAATCTTTGTTCCCATCGTCATGTCGATCTCAGTTTTTAGTTTTATTATCTGGATGAGTATTGGAGGTGAAAATGCCCTCACCCATGCCTTGCTGGCAATGGTAACCGTTTTGGTGATTGCCTGCCCTTGTGCATTAGGACTGGCCACCCCAACCGCCATCATGGTTGGAATTGGTAAAGGAGCCGAGATGGGTATTCTGATCAAAGACGCCGAGAGTCTTGAGCTGGCGCATAAAGTAAATGCTATTATTCTTGATAAAACGGGTACCATCACAGAAGGAAAGCCTGTTGTTACTGATCTACAATGGAATCTGTCTTTATCCGAACAAAAAGAGATTACACCTATACTCTATGCCATAGAGATGCAGTCTGAACACCCTTTAGCCGAAGCTGTAGTTGCTGCATTAAAAGGAAGTTCTGTTTCACAACTCAAGCTGGATCAATTTGAAAGCATTACCGGAAAAGGTGTAAAAGCTTTATATAAAGGCGTCAACTATCTTGTAGGTAACCTTAAATTAATGATTGATTATCAGATTGCTATTTCATCAACTGATCGCCAACAGATAGAAGCATGGCAAATTGAAGCCAAAACTGTAGTCTGCTTTGCTACAGGCGATAGGGTTGCTGCCATCATCGCCATAGCTGATCAGGTAAAATCTACCTCCGCTAAAGCCATTGACGACTTACAACGTCAGGGTATTGATGTTTATATGCTTACCGGTGATAATACGCAAACAGCCAAGGCTGTGGCGACAAGGGTAAGGCTTAAAAATTATAGAGCAGAAATGCTACCAACGGATAAGGCTGATTTTATCATATCATTACAAAAACAAGGTAAAATTGTTGCCATGGTAGGTGATGGTATCAATGACTCTCATGCATTAGCACAAGCTGATGTAAGCATTGCCATGGGCAAGGGATCAGATATCGCGATGGATGTAGCCAAGATGACCATCATTTCGTCTAACCTACAACTGATTGCAAAAGCCATTAAGCTTTCCAAGCTAACTGTAAATACCATACATCAAAATCTATTTTGGGCCTTCATTTACAACCTGATAGGTATTCCAATCGCTGCCGGTATACTATTCCCAATCTGGGGCTTCATGCTTAACCCCATGATTGCCGGTGCCGCTATGGCCATGAGTTCTGTATCAGTGGTAAGTAATAGTTTGAGATTAAAGCGCAAACAAGTTTAATCGTTTTGTTTAGCTGGAAATAACTGTTTCAATTTTTCTGTTCGATACGCAAATATCTCATTCACCTTCTTATCTACAAAAAGTTTCTCTACTATCCAGCCAATAAAACTTAGTCCTACATCGTAGTGCAGGATATCTGTCATCAACACACCACCAGCCACCTTTTTGAAATGATGCTCGTGGTGCCATATGCTATAAGGTCCCTGGCGCTGTTCATCCACAAAGTAATAAGGTTCATTAACATGGGTGATTTCAGTAACCCAATTCAGCGGAATGCCCAATAATGGAGAGACCTTATATGTAATAAACAAACCTTCATACATCTTTTCGGGGACGGCTGAAATAATTTTAAAAACAACATCGTCCGGAGATATCTCGTTCAGATTTTTGGGGGTAGAGAAAAAATCCCATGCCTGTTGAATGCTGATTGGCAAAATCAATTCTGTTCTTAGTACTTTCATCACTAAGGTATATTAATAATTAAGCCTTTAACAGTAAACAAAACCAATTGTTTTGTCGAAATAATTTGACTTTGTAATATCTTCGGGAGTAATCCCCCTCTGCAAGATATTGTCCCAATGCTTACGATACAAATACGCTTATCTTTCATAGTGCCTTTTCCATAACCATGGAAAATCGCTTCCATAACTATGGGTATCTCCACCCCATCTGCACCCCATATTCAGGGTATCTCCACCCCTTTCGCACCTTTATGAGGTGCGTTACCCCTAAATATAGGCTAAATAAAAGGTATAGATGAGCTGCATTTAAGAACGATTTTATGACCATATTTGGATTGATTTATGTTGTATTTCATTATTATTTACTGAAAGCAGATTATTTTTTAAAAAAATTAAAATCCTTCTGTTTTTTTGAGTATTAATTATTTTTACATACGTGTATTGTAAAAATAATTTTAAAGTCAGAATCCACATTCTATGATTGATTATACAGAATGCGGCATCAAAGATTTTATTAATTATGAATCATATGTTAAACAATGGGGAAATTATCAAGACTGATACACCGCCAACTGAGTAATATGCAATCAACTCTAAGATTTTATAATTTGACAAAAAAACATGAAGACATTCGTAATCCTGGCCATTCTTTGGCTAACCACAACATCGTTTACTTTCGCACAACCAAAACACGACCCTCAGTCTCAGACAGGGATAACGGTAAAAAGAATTTCGAAAAAAGTAATGAACAATAAAACTGATGTACCTAATAATGAACTTGAAAAAATACTTTCACCGCTCAATGGCTCCCTTCAATTAATCGCAAATAAATACAATAATACAAAGATTATATCGTCGTTTACCTCTCAAAAAGGAGAAGTAAAAACAGAAGAGGGAAAATGGAAAACGCACATTGAAGTTTCTAAGGTGCCGAATCAATCAGAAGCTCTTGATTTTGCTGCTACTTTTAAATTAGCAGAAGGAGAAGTAACATCAACAGGTATAACCGTGTCATTTGATTTCAGTAAGTGGAGCAGAGAAAATTATGTAATGGTACCTGCCATTGTATACAATGGCAACCGTTTTCATATTGTCGGTAATGGATACAATCCAACCTATACAAAAGAGATGTTTTATAATTCCAACTTACCGATTACGATGTCTAACAACCCGCGGTTATCGATAGAGAAAGGAAAAGCTTCAAAAATCGAATTGCAAACAGGGAATGCTGCTACACCTGCCATCTGCTTCTTTTCTCCTTCAAAGAAAAGAGGATTTATTATGTTGACAGAACAAAAAACGAGGTTTGGAAATAACGGATTAATGATTGAGGAGAATGCTGCACAAGATAGTATCTCATTCAAGGTAACAGCCCCTGCCGTGCGAGAATTAGCAGCAGGTTTTGGTGACTTCTTTGCAAGTGGAGATAAAGCAGCCAATTGGAATAAAGGGGATAGTATCACGCTACGATTCCGTTTGTATTCATTTTCTGCTCAAAATATTCCTTCGTTACTGGATAAATTTATGCAAGTACGTAAGTCATTAACCGGATCCAATGCACCTCGTAATTTGGTTCCAATGAGTAAGATTGTTGAATTAGGAACAACGATATGTAGCGGGAACTGGATTACAGTACCTGCCGGAAGTTATTACACCCCCGAAAATAGCAAAGACTTTCAGCTGGGTTGGGTAAGCGGCATGATGAATACCTATCCCATGCTGGCATTGAATAATGAGAAAGAAAGAGAACGGGTTTTAACTGAACTTGATTTTGTAGTAGATAAATTGCAGGGCAAGAGTGGATATTTTTATGGTGGCATTACCGAAAACGGTGTTTTAAGAACCGATAAAGTCAATCCTGAAATAAATACAATTAATGTATTGGTTAGGAAAAATAATGATGCACTACTCTGGTTTATGAAGCATTTTATGTTATTGAAAGAACAAGGGTATGGTAATTTGATTAAACCAAAATGGGAAAATGCAACAAAACGGTTGGCTCTGGCATATATCAATACATGGAAAAAACAGGGAGAACTAGGTCAATATATAGATCCGGAGACAGGCAAGATTATGATATTCAATTCAACGGCATCGGCAGCAGCCCCGGCAGGATTGGCGTTAGCATCACAGTATTTTAATGAACCCGATTTCTTGAAAGAGGCTATTGATATTGTAAATTATTATTACACACGGGATATTGTAAACAAAGGATATTCAGGTGGTTATTCAGGAGACACCTCTCAGGATCCTGATGCAGACTCTGCTTATGGACTTTTAGAATCCATTATGTCTATCTATTACTTAACAGATGATCCAAAATGGTTGGAGAAGGGCAAAACATTAGCAAACCTTGGTGCAACGTTTACACTTTCATATGATGAAGAATTTCCACCCAATAGTAACATTGCCAAACTTAACGGACACATGGCCGGAGCAGTTTGGGCAAGTGTTCAAAACAAACATGCTGCGCCTGGAATTTGCACAGCCTCCGGCGATTACATCTTTAAACTTTACCGGGCAACAGGTGATAAATTATATGCAGATCTAATTCGGGATATTCAGCATGCACATACTGAAGCAGTAGACATGCCAGACCATCGAACAACAAACTATGGTTTTGGAACATCTATGGAACGAATTCAGCCAACTGATGCAGAAGGAAGAGGAAGTACGGGCAACTTCATTCATACAAGAAACTCATGGACCGAGACGAATGGAATGCTCATGGCACTTGAGATTCCAGGTATTTATCTGCAAACTGATAAAGATGAAATCTATGTTTTTGACCATGTGGAAGTGACAGTTGTGAAAAGGGATTCAAAAGCAGTAACACTTTTAATTACTAACAAAACGCCTTACGATGCACAGATATCTATATTGGCAGAAAGTGCTAAACAGGCTAAAAAGCCCTTAGGCTATACAGCCTTTGTACACTGGCCAAAAGTTGAAGTAAAAGGGGGGAAAGCCGAATTATTTCGTATTACTAATATGAATGGAAAAATTAAGATCCTTAATCAGAATTAACGTAAACAATGAAACAGATAAAAATTAGTTTACTCGCATTGTTTCTCTTTTGTACAGCAGTCTATGCTGGTAATCCTGTAAAAGGAAAAACATCAACGATGGTTTCAGGGAAACCGAATCTTATTCCAGGAAGCGAGTCCTTCATTGCCTTTCCTGAGTTTCGTGAAAAGCCAATAAAATGGTATGATACCATTTCTGAAGAGAAAATAGAAGAAATGCTACATCAGAAAGCATTTGTAATGCGAGCCCAGCCCGGCGAATATTACATTTATCAATTAGGTGTTAAAGCATTAAAACAGGATGCAGAAGATGTACAAGTTAAATTCTCTGATTTAAGAGGAAACAATGGAAAGAACATTGCTTCTTCAAAGATGACTTGCTTTAATAAAGGAGGTAAAGACTTCAAAGGAATATCCTTCTCAAAAAGAATTGATATTCCTGTAGGCCGAATACAGGCACTTTGGATCAGTATTGATCTGGAAGGAGTGGTAAAAGGAGATTATACAGGTTCTGTGGCAGTCATTGTTCATGGAGAAAAACAGATCGTTCCCTTGCAGTTAAAAGTGTCAGGAGCGACAGTTCCAAACCATGGCTTTAACGAGGGATCGCGGTTAGCCCGACTCAACTGGCTGAACTCAACGGTAGGTATTAACGAAGAGATAACCAAAGGATATCTTCCGGTTAAAATCGAAGGTGATAACATTCATATTTTAGGGAGGACCTTAACTATCGCAGAGAATGGTCTTCCTGCTTCCATCATTAGTTATTTCGGCCCATCTAATCAATCTATTACAAAATTGGGAGAGCCTATTGTTAACAAACCATTCCGGTTCATTATTGAAAAAGAGAATGGAGAGACTGTCCTACTAAATCCGGGTAAACGGATCTTTTCAAAACTCACTCCTTCAAAGGCTGTCTGGACAGTAATAAACAAATCGGATGAATTTGAACTTACTTGTACCGGTCAGATGGAGTTTGATGGCTTTGTAGATTATCATTTAAAATTGATGGCGAAGACCTCTGTAAAGGTGAAAGACATCCGGCTTGAGGTACCTGTTGTCAAAGGAAAAGCCGAGTACATGATGGGGCTTGGACAAGAGGGGGGATTCCGAATACCCGAATGGAAGTGGAAATGGGATTTATCCAAGAATCAGGATATGCTTTGGGTTGGTGCAGTTAACGGCGGTCTTCGCCTAAAATGGAAGGCTGAAAATTATGTCCGTCCGCTTGTAAATATCTATTATGAATTTGGGAAGTTAAAGCTACCACCATCATGGGGAAATGAAGGAAAAGGAGGCGTTAATATAGCCTCCCCACAACAGGATGTTGTGATCAATGCCTATTCGGGCAGCCGTGAGATGAAACCCAAAGAGGTGTTGAACTATGATTTCGAACTACTCATCACGCCATTCAGAGCAATTAATCGTCAAAACAAGTTTGAAGATCGTTATTATCATGGGGGGGGAACCAATACATCCGTAAAGATTGCCGATGCTAAAAAAGCAGGAGCAAACATTATCAATATCCACCATGCCGAAGATATTTATCCCTTTATCAACTATCCATACCTGGACCCCAATGTGAAAGATCTTACACAGTTGGTTTCTGATGCCCATAAGCAGAATATGCGGATGAAGTTTTATTATACCACACGTGAGCTGACTAAAAACCTTCCAGAGTTCTGGGCGTTCAACAGTCTGAATGGGGAAGTGATTTTCCCGGGACCGGGAAATGCGACCCGAACAGAAGCATTACATCCAAAAGGTCCGAATGAGTGGCTTATCAAAAACATGAGAGAAAAATATATTCCGGCCTGGTATGCCTTTGTGAAAGAAGGAAGATTTAAAGGAGAAACCGATCTATCAGTTATTACTACTCCAGATAGTCGCCTCAATAATTTTTACATTGCCGGCCTAGACTGGATGGTTCAGAATATGGGTATTGACGGCGTTTATATTGATGATGCTGCACTTGATCGTTTCACACTTATGCGAGCCCGTAAAGTAATTGATCATTATAGACCGGAAGGGAGAATGGATTTGCACAGCTGGAATCACTTTTGTGCCTGGGCCGGATATGCAAATTGTTTAAACCTTTACATGGATCTACTCCCCTATTTTGATATGGTATGGATTGGTGAAGGACGAAACTATGACAGATTACCCGATCATTGGTTGATTGAAGTATCAGGAATTCCATTTGGATTGCCGGGACAGATGCTTGAAGGTGGTGGAAATCCTTGGCGGGGTATGGTTTACGGCATATCTACACGTGCCGGATGGACTGCAAACCCACCTACCGAATTATGGAAATTCTGGGATGAACACAAAATCAAAGATAAAATCATGATCGGGTATTGGGAAAAAGA
Source organism: Bacteroidota bacterium (assembly GCA_013390605.1). Taxonomy (GTDB): domain Bacteria; phylum Bacteroidota; class Bacteroidia; order Bacteroidales; family Cfx3-03; genus Cfx3-03. Next base: position 4,115,647 of record JACAUB010000001.1, read on the forward strand.
GGTCCCCGTAACCGTAGATAATTCGTTCATCAAAGCATCTGTATACAAAAACAATGATGAAATAATTATTGCTATAGCAAACTGGAAAGATCAAGATGTTGAGACTTCGGTTGCTATCAACTGGGCTAAACTAGGATTTGATTCAAACCAATTGGAAATCTCGATCCCAGAAATCAAAGCTTATCAAAGCGGACAGACCCCTGTTTCCTTAGATAAAATTACCATCCCTGGAAAGAAGGGATATCTGATTGTCTTAAAGAAGAAAAACTAACTCATTAAAAGAAGGCACCATGAAAAGAACGATCAAATCAATCTTCTTTCTTGTTCTACTGGGGATATTAGGTTTGTCATCCTTTGCTCAGAATTACGATACAAAATCAACCCTGCCTGATGTAAAATCAGCGATTACAAAACAAGAGGCAAAAAAGAAATTACTAAAGAAGTCAAGTGTTGAGAATGTAATTATCGTTTATAAAACTCATTTCGATATAGGTTACTCTGAATTAGTACAACAGGTTTTACATGATTACCGCACTTCTATGGCCGATCGGGTACTTGAGGCTATTGATAAAAACAGTAGTCAACCAAAAGACAAACAGTTTGTCTGGACCATTTCAGGATGGCCAATGAAGCAGATACTCTGGGAAGGACAAGCACCTGAACGGAAGAAAAAAATTGAACAGGCCATTGCCGACGGCAACCTTGCAGTCCACGCTTTCCCCTTTACGATGCATGCTGAGACCTCAGATGCAGAAGATCTGGTGCGAGGACTTAATATATCATCTACCATTGCCCGTAAATATGGGCTACCTCTCTCTACAAGTGCAAAAATGAGTGATGTACCGGGACAATCATGGATTATCCCTACCCTTTTCACTCATGCCGGTATTAAGTTTTATCACATGGGTGGTCCGGTTGTAAACATGGAACTGGGATTGCCTCCCTTCTTCTGGTGGGAAGGTCCTGATGGATCTCGCCTACTCACCTTATATAATAATGGCTATGGTAGTGATCCATTACCACCTGCTAACTGGCCATATAAGACTTGGGTTTATGTCAATATGACCGGCGATAACCAAGGCCCCCCTAGTCCGGAAGTTGTTGCAAAAGATCTTGCCTTTTACAAAAATCTGGGTATAAATGCCAAGGTTGGCAAGATGGATGATTTTGCCGAAATGGTTATGAAGGAAGACCTTAGTAAACTACCAGTTGTCCGTACCGATATTGGAGATCCATGGATTCATGGTTCTATGAGTATGCCTGAAGCTAGCAAACTGGCTCAAAATATCAGGCCATCTATAGGAGGACTGGATGAGTTATCGACGCTGGAATCCATCTGGGGTATTTATCGCCCCAACCTGAGCAAGGTAATATCTGAAGCATATGAGCAAAGCCTGCTTTATAGTGAACACACCTGGGGGCTTGCAAATCAACATTATGTTAAAGTTCCTTATGGAAAAGAATGGCAAACGTTGTGGGAGCAAGGATTACCTCCACAGTACAGACTACTGGAGGAATCGTGGAGAGATCATGCCGCTTATATTAACAATGTACAGAAACTAATTACAAACCCCTATCGTGATGCTATTGCATCGCTTGCCGACAATGTGAAGATTTCTGATAACAGGATTGTTGTTTATAACCCGTTACCCTGGAAGCGTGATGCTGAAGTAGACCTTGATACACGACTTATATTTGGCAACAATTTTGTTTCTCTAAAACCGGTTGATGGAGGCCCTGCGATTGCTGTTACACATGAATATCCAGCCATTGAGGATAAGGCTCCAATGTCCAGATTTGTTGCGAAAGATATTCCTGCAATGGGTTATCGAACCTATATTGCATCCAAAGAACAGGTTGTAAGCCCAGAGCTACATGCCGATCCGGCATCAGGTATTATTGAAAGCCCATTCTTTAAAGTAATTATTGATGCTAAAAATGGTCGTATCGCCAGCATGATTGATAAAAAAACAGGAAGAGAATTGGTTGATGTCAATGCCCCACAAGGATTCGGTCAATACTTCTACGAACGATTCGGCTATAAACAACTTTCTGATTGGATTGATAAGTCACTCTATCCTCAATATCAGGCTCACAAATTTGCTTTTGTAGCTTATGACATGCCTCAGGATGTTCCTTATAGTTCAGCACTCCCACAACAGATGGAACTCACAATAGAAAAATCGGCTATCGATGTCAAGGCTGTGCTAACCGGCACAATCACTGGCCCGGGCCAACCTCAGAAGATTACTATGGTGCTAACTCTTTCAGGCTATACGCCTGCCGCCGACCTTGAAGTAAGCTGGCAAAAGCAACCCGATTCATGGCCTGAAACAGCCTGGATTTGTCTTCCTTTTAAATGCAACAATCCTAAGTTCCGCCTTGGCCGTCTTGGAGGAGATGTCGATCCGACCAAAGATATGACTGTTGACAATGCAAACTATCATCTATGGTGGGTTAACAACGGAGTTTCAGTTTATGACGAAAAAACAGGAGCAGGTGTTGGCATCTGTTCTCCTGATGCCCCACTGGTGAGTCTTGGAGAACCTGGTGAATATAAATTCGACAAACGCTATGAACCGAAGAAGCCTTATATCTATCTGAATCTGTATAATAACCACTGGCGCACGAACTTCCCGGCATGGATCGGTAATGGACAACGCATGAGTGCAAAAGTTCGAATATGGGCTTTTGACAACTATGATACGGAAAGTGCACTCTATACTCCCGCCATTGAAACGCGCGTACCGTTGCAGGTAGCCTGTTCAAAAGTAAAAAACGGAAATCTACCCGTTACGCAACAGGGACTATCACTCTCACGTAAGGGCATAGCACTAACAGCCTTCGGCCCGAATCCTGACGGCGAGGGAACAATATTGCGGGTATGGGAACAAGTTGGAACAACAGGGAAGCTCGAAGTAACATTACCCTTGGGTGCTACGTTTACAACAGCCCAACCGGTGAATCTCAGAGGCGAGAAACAAGGAGAATCAATCCCGCTAGTCAATGGAAAGTTCTTATTTGAGTTACATGCTTATGCTCCCGCCAGCTTTCTTCTCAAATAACCAGCCTATATGGATCAGATTTTTGAAAAAGTAGTTAGAGAAAGGATTGAGCTTAGCAAATGATTTGCTAAGCTCAATCCTTTCTCTATTTTCTAATTTCTGGAATCTGTATTACCTTTCACCATTATTTGGATTAAATTTGTGGGGTAATATCATCGCCTTCCTTATCAGCATGCAGAAAGCTAAACTACGTTTCATCTACTTATTCACATTGCGGATTTTTATCATCTTGCTTTGTAGTGAATTCGTGTTTCTACAGTCAGCGAGAGCACAGACAAACCTAGGTCAAAAAGTAGTGCTGACATCAGGCCTGACCGGCTTTAAGGTTACACGTAACACGGCTATAAGCTTTCGGTTTACAAGTTCACTTACTGCTTTATCCGCCTTTGAACAGAACACTGCAAAAGGATTTTTCAGTGTGGTAGGAGCTGATGGATATGCCTCATCACCCAAAGCTGGGAATCCTGCACTACCGGTTTTAAATAAGATGATTGAGGTACCACTGGATGCAACAATTCGTATAACCATCATTCGGGCCGTTTATCATGAATATAGTTTAAAAGATCTAGGCTTACGATATGCCATCATTCCAACCCAACTTCCTGTTGCAAAAAATAATACTGATCCTAATACAATTCCTTTTCTGCAAAACCAGACAGTTTATTCTACAGATAGTTATGGGGATACTGTGTTAATCAAGACATCCGAATCGGGCATTATTAGAGGATCTCGTATTATGCGACTGGAAATTACACCAGTTTTATATAACCCGGTGACACAAAAACTGAAGATCTGTACACAGCTTGAAGCGGAAATTTCTTATTCCATCCCCAAGACGGAATCAATTAGTAATCTCTATTCCCCTTTCTTTGAGCCACTTTTTAATCTCACGGCCAACCACACAGCACCTTCGCAAAAGGCATTGATTACGGCACAACCCGTTACATACGTTATAGTAGCTCCTCCCCTCTTTAAAGATGCGCTACAACCCTTTGTCCGTTGGAAGACAAAGAAAGGATTCAATGTAATTGAGGCTTATACAGACAATCCGGCAGTGGGCAATACATCTGCTTCGATAAAAGCTTATCTCAAAAATCTCTATCTCAATCCGCCTCAGGGGATGAGTGCGCCAAGTTTTCTGTTAATAGCAGGCGATGTGGATCAAATTGCTCCTTTCCATTCAGATCTGCAACAGCATGTTACCGATCTCTATTTTGCAGAATATACCGGTGATAAGCTTCCCGAACTTTTCTATGGTCGCTTTCCGGCAGCTAATGTCACGGAGCTGCAGACCATGATCAATAAGACGCTGGAATATGAGCAGTATTCGATGCCTGATCCCTCCTATCTTGGAAAGGCGGCCCTGATTTCGGGTGCCGATCAGAGCCACCAGCTCAACTGGAGCAATGGACAGATAAGATATGCCAGTGAGAATTACTTTAACGCATCGCAAAATATTGATGCGGCAGTTGTGTTGCAACCCTCTGTGACTACCGATATAACCAAAGCAATGCAGTACATTGCTTCGGGAGTGGGCTTTGCCAACTATACCGCGCACTGTAGCGCTGCCGGGTGGGCCGATCCACGACTGAATACCAACGAACTCTCTAATCTTCAAAACGATCATAAGTATATGCTGATGATTGGGAACTGCTGTCAGAGTGGAAAGTTTGATCAGGACTGTCTCGCTAAGGCAGTGATGAAACTTGCAGGAAAAGGAGCCATCGGTTATATTGGAGGATCTGATGATACATACTGGGATGAGGACTTCTGGTGGAGCTGCGGATTTAAGGCTATTACCGGAAACCCTTCATACGATGCACTTCACCCCGGCGTTTATGACGGAGCCTTTCATACCCATAACGAAGGAACTGACAAATGGTTTATAACCATGGGACAGCTAACTATGGCAGGAAATCTAGCCGTAGAACAGTCTAATTCAACACTTAAAGATTACTATTGGGAGGTTTACAACCTGATGGGTGACCCTTCTCTATCAATGTATTATGGAATTCCTAAAACGATACAAGCATCATATCAACCTTTACTGCCTATTGGTTCAACCAGTTTCCTGATTCAAACAGAACCCAATGCTTACGCGGCAGTCTCGATGAATGGAAAGTTGTATGGTGCTGCCATAGCCGGTGCAGATGGTGTGGCAGTGGTTAAATTAAACCCCATTACTGAGGCCGGCGATGCAGATGTAGTGGTTACCATGCAAAACAGACAACCTAAAATAGGAACACTGCGGGTAGACTCACCACAAGGGGCTTATCTGTTGCTCGACTCCTACACTATTCATGATGTCGTAGGGAACAATGATGGCTTTGCTGATTATGGCGAAGAACCCATGTTGAATATTAAGATTAAGAACTTCGGACAAGTAGCATCCGGCTTGTTAACCTTGAAACTAACTTCAGATGATCCAATGATCGTTGTAAAACAGCCGAAAGCAAACTGGGGTTCAATCGCAACGGGGGCGTTGGCAACCCTTAATGATGCTTTTACATTAGCCATTGACTCTTTGGTAACAGACAAATATATCGCCAATCTAACATTGGAGGTTACAGATGGAACTACTACCTGGAAATCAAGATTCACCCTACCCATCCGATCCAGAAATCTGGAAGCTGGAACAGAGATAGTGAACGATGCCGCTCCGGGAAATGGCAACGGACTACCAGATCCAGGTGAAACCTTTGTCTTGCGCATCCCAATTATAAATAGCGGACAGAGTGGGGCTACCGGGTGTATTGCCTCTATAAGTTCAGATAATCAATATTTTACTATTAGCAATTCCTCCATCACTTTGGGTTATATGGCTTCGGGAGCGCAACAATATGCTGAGTTTAGTATTAATGCGGCAACCAATGCCCCTATCGGGACCATGGGTAAGTTAACGCTGGTGCTAAAAGCAAAAGGGAAATATAACATTTCGAAAGATTACGTGCTCTCCATTGGTAAGATTGGTGAAGACTTTGAAGCAAACAATTTTGATCGTCTGCCCTGGGAACAGAGTGGCGCACTTCCATGGGTTATTACCAATGCTAATCCTCAGCAGGGAACCTTTTGTGCCCGGTCGGGAGCAATTACCCATGCTCAATCTTCAACACTGAGCATTACCTTCAATATATTACGCGACGGACAGATTTCTTTCTACCGAAAGGTTTCATCAGAAGCCGGATACGACCGTTTACTCTTTTATATTGATGATCGACTAGTAGCAGAATACTCCGGACAACAAGATTGGGAAAAAGTTAACTTTGATGTAGTGGCTGGTCAGCATAGTTTTCGATGGACCTACTTAAAGGATGGTGCTACAAGTGTAGGAAGCGATTGTGCATGGATCGATAACATTGTCTTCCCACAAGTGAATACAGCACCGCTAATCCGGTTTGGTGCATTGGTCATTAATGACGACACCGGCAATAAAAATGGACAACTTGATCCGGGTGAGAACGTTACATTGGTGTTACCGGTAGATAATAACGGACTGACTCCATCAACCGGTACAACATTAAATCTTACATGTAATAGTCCTTACATCACATTAAGTCAATCGAATATAACGCTGGGCGATATGGTGAGAGGAACCATCAACGCTACACGGTTTAATGCTACGGTTTCCAGCACAGCACCAAAAGGTGCTGCCGTAGACTTTGAATACAAATTAACTGCTGGAAACTGTTCGGCACAGAAAGGTTTTACCCGGATTATTGGAAATCCTCCACTTGTTGAAGATTTTGAAAAAGGGAACTTCACAACACTAAATTGGTTGAGTGGAGGCAACAAGCCATGGATTATTGAAAACACCTCCACCTCGCTGACCGGAAAGTTCTCAGCCCGCTCCGGAGCCATTGGCGATCTGCAAAACTCAGACCTGTTGATTACACTCGAGGTAGTTTCGGATGATTCTATTCGTTTTTGGTTGAAGACATCAACCGAGAAACAGGCTGATTATTTAAAATTCTTTATCGACAATCAAGAAAAGGGAACTTGGTCAAGCGAAACCGATTGGAGCAGAATAGCATTTGCCGTAGGTCCCGGTATTCATACTTTTAAATGGAGTTATCAGAAAGACTATAGTAATCTCTCTGGTAGTGATGCTGTTTGGATTGATAACATTCAATTTCCACCCGTATCTCCTTCAGTTCCTCTGGCTATATTAGCAGCGGTAGATCCAGTAAAGATCTGTCAGTCTGAAAGTGCTGTTCTCTCTGTCAAAGCCAGCGGAGGAACAGGTGTTTATAGTTACAGTTGGAAACCATCAACAGGACTTGATAATCCGTTATCAGCTACGCCTATTACCACTCCCAGTGCCTCAACAGCCTACACGGTAGAGGTTAATGATGGAAACGTAAGTAGCTCGGCTACAGTAACGATAACCGTATTACCTCGACCGGATAAACCTGCTATTACGATTTCTACTGATGGAAAATCATTAGTTTCCAGTTCATTACAAGGTAACCAATGGTATAAAGAGACAACCCTTATTCAGGGGGCTACTAATTCAAGTTATACACCTACTGAAAATGGAAAATATTATGTGCGGGTAATCGACTATGCAAAATGCCAAAGTGACCTTTCTGATATGTTTCTTTATCCTCCATTGGGATTGCCTGAAGACAAACTAGTTCCTCTTCTTACCTATTCACCAAATCCGTTTGCAGGTACGCTGAATATCAGCTATACGCTTCGTTCGGCTACACCCGTAAGCCTGATGGTGTCCGATATAACAGGTCGTTGTTTGAAACAGCTGGTTTATGAGGCACAACAACAGCCTGCTACCTATCAGATTGATGCAGGATTAGGTTCTTTGCAAAATGGTGTTTATTTGTTGATACTAAAGACAAAAGATAAAAGCATTATTAAAAGAGTCGTGAAGAATTAACAACGCCGGATTAAGCAGAAAAGCTGGATCGGATTTATCATTCTAAAATAAATCGTTAGAATAAAATACTGTCATTTCAGTTACCTGAAGTAATCTTCTAAAAGCAACATTGCATTTCAATATAGATCGCGCGCGCACTACGATAGTAATAATGATGGTGGTCGGGATATACGCTTTCAGTATTTATACCTGATATATAAACACTTAAAACTTAAAAAAATACTGCCCCCGAATGTAAATATACATTTCGGGGGCAGTAAAAGGTTAAGATGAAACGAGCATGTTTTACATAGACAAAAACTGTAGCAAATTTAATATGCTAGTTCCATACGACTTATAAAAACAAATTAATTACGTGTGAAATATTCTTTAAAGCTTCACTACTTGCAATGTGCCATTATAAACAATCGTTTTATCAATCTTGTCAGCAAGTGCTACACCCACACCATGATTCTCTTTCACTAATACAACATTAATCGTACGTTTCTGAATCATACCAGGGAACTTTCCTTCTTGTGCCTTAAGGGTAAGGGTTTTGGCCGCATCATTCCAAACAAGAGTAAAGGTTGCATGCGCGCCTTTTTCATAATTGTAATTGTCGTTTTCGTCCTCATAGATGGTAAATTGTCCGTTTGCACCCTGATAAATGCGGAGCTCAATAGGATCGGCAGGCTTCTCTGTTGCATATTGAACAAAAGGACCCATTGGCACAATTGAACCAGCCTTGATATAAAGTGGAATAGTTTCAATAGGAGCCTCAGCAGCAATGGTTTGTCCACCATTAAGCGTCTTTCCGGTCCAGAAGTCGTACCATTTCACAGACTTAGGTAAGTAAACGTTTCTCACTTTCAACGTTGAAGCAGTATTATTTTTTCCGGTATAGAGTTGTTCCGTAACAGGATTAACCAAAAAAGCAGGCCCAAACATATATTGATCGGGGATGCTATTAACAGCTGCATCATTTCTGAAGTCGAAAGCAAGCGAGCGCATGATCGTATAGTTTTCGCTGGTCACTTTCCATGATAACGAATAAATATAAGGCAGCAAGCGATAACGTAGGTTATCATAATTCAACAGGATATCTTTTGTTTTTGCATCCCAGTTATTCGAAAACAGTGCACGTTCGCCTTTTCCATGGATACGAAAAATCGGAGAAAAGGTACCAAACTGAAACCAACGGGTAAAGAGTTCTCTATTTGCGGGGGTCGACCAATCAGGAGCACTCCATTTGAGATGATAACCACCTATATCTGAAGTCCAATAAGGAATTCCCGAAACACATGAGTTGATACCTTGTGGTACCTGAGATTTAAAAGCTCTGAATGTACAAGTTATATCTGATGACCATAATGTTGCGGCATTACGTTGTTCACCAGCAAAGGATTGACGAATTAATAAGAAGACTCTTTTTCCTGCAATATCTTTTCTCCAGTTGGTATATAACCCCGTAGAATGCATTAACGAATAGGTATTGAAAAAGTCTATTCCTTTACCTAATGCAAAGTTACTTTGTCTGCGGGCATCAAGAAGTGCTCCATTATCAGGCTCACACTGATCAACCCACCATGCATCCCAACCGTAAGGGGCTATCAGTTGTTCCTTGGCTTGTCTCCAATATATTGAACGAGCTTTTTCACTATGTGCATCATAATAACTATCAAATGTGTGGGTCATTACATTATCCCACGTAATATCTGTTAACTGGCCCGCTTTTGCTAATTCATCATAGTTAGGCGTTCCTTTGGCCAGTACAGGCCAGATTGAAATCATAGCATGAAGATTGGCTTTGTGCAACTCGTCGACCATGAATTTAGGATTGGGATACCGCGTAGGATACATAACATGTGATCCAATAACATTGGGTTCCCAATAGAACCAGTCCTGTACAATACAATCGACAGGGAGTTTGTTGTTGCGGTATCCATCTTTTACAGATAACACCTCAGCCTGACTCTGATAGCGATCTTGTGATTGAAACAATCCAAAAGCCCATTTCCCATACATTGGGGCAGTGCCTGTAATCTGACGATATGATGAAATGATCTGATCAAATTCGGGACCATAGAAGAAATAATAATCAACCATAGTGCCACTCTCAGAAACATACTTATATTTTGTATTCCCCTCTTCAGCACCATAAAAATTTGAGGCAGAATAATTATCCCACATTAAACCATAACCTTTATTAGATAGCATAACAGGAATAGCACCGGTCATGTATTTAATGGCCATACTCTGATCACGCCCCTTGTAGTTGATAGAGAGTGTATCTTCAGGATGGCAACCCATTCCAAATAACGCCTCATCAGATGGGGAGTTAAACTTTGTCTCACAATTATAGGTATCAATACCTGCAATCTTAGCTGGAGTTATTTTCTTGCCTGCCGACTCATCTTCAGCCAGAATAAGCACATTATGAAGATCCGTATATTTGATTGCATTAGTGGCTTTATTCACCTTTACTTTCATTTTATCGGTAGTGATTACAACCTCTTTTGAATCTTCAGAAACCTTGAAATTTCCAGTTGTTTTCCAGTCATTATTTACGACTAACGATTGTTTTTCGGGAACTGATTCCATCAAAGTGTACTTCACTTCAATAATATTTGCGCTAAAAATCTTAATTTTCATCACCCCTTTATCTAATTTAAAGGTAACACCTTCTGTCGTTTTAGCGTAAGAGATGACAGTTGCCTTAGCGTTATTCATTACAAAGGTTGAAGTTAGAAATACAACTCCTACAATGAATAACATTTTACTTAGTGTAGATTTCATACTATTTCAATTATTTTAATGGTGTTTGTTATGATTTTTTAATGGTTAAAATGAACTGGTTCAAGCTACTGGTTAATTTAAGACGTGAAGGTATAAAAAAAACAATCTACTATCTATTTGAATAAAAATATCATTAAAAAAATTAGAATTATATAGAAATGCTGGGAAAAGAGTGTCTGTTTTGGCATTCAACTGATCTTGATTCTAGTCGCTACTCTTTGAAAAGGTAAATTGCCATAAAAACAAAAGGCTCCCTTTAAAAAAAGGAGCCTTTGACATTTTAAAGAGGAATGATTATTCTGTCACAGCTTGCTCTAACATATATACTTCCAAAATACGGGTATCTTTATGCGGATAAAGATTTACTGTTTCAATAGAGGCAGGTAATAACACTGCTTCACCGGCAGTAACTTCAAGTTTTTCACCATCACACTCCAGACGAAAAGCACCCTCGGTACAAGTGTAAATAACAAAAGAATCAAGCTCCAGATAATCCTTTTCGATAGCTTTAGTTAAATGAATGATGTTGGTGGTAAAGTGTTCGCAATCTACCACAGGAACCGTTACATTTTCTTTTTCCGGATAATGGGTTTTATACTCATCCTGTTGTTCAAAATCAATAGCATCTAATGCCTGATCAGTATGAAGCTCGCGAAACTGTCCGGATGCATCAATACGATCCCAATCGTAAATACGATAGGTAATGTCTGAAGTTTCCTGAATCTCTGCAAGCAACATCCCGGGACCTAATGCGTGAACACGTCCTGCAGGAATAAAGAACACATCGCCCTTCTTTACCACTTCCCGGTTCATTATCTCGGGAATCTTTTTATCATTTAAAGCCCGTACATAAGCTCCTTTATCTAACTTACGATTGAAACCACAAATCAGTTCCGAACCTTCATCAGCATCCATGATATACCACATCTCTGTTTTGCCAAGGCTCTGATGACGTTCCATGGCCATCTTATCATCGGGATGAACCTGAACAGATAAATAGTCATTTGCGTCAATCACCTTTACAAGGATAGGAAATTCTTCTCCGAAACGATCATATACGTGATTTCCAACCAGCTCATCCATGTATATTTCGATGAGTTCGTTCAGTTCGTTTCCTGCAAGAAAACCATTTGCGACCATTGTTTGATCGCCCTCGACACCTGATAATAACCAGGCTTCACCACAATTTGGTAAATGGCCAACGTCTCTGCCTAATACTGTTCTGATTTTCTGTCCGCCCCAGATCTTCTCCTTATAGATAGGTCTGAATTTTAAAGGATATAGCTTATTCATCTTACTATTTATTTCAAAATTAAAATTCGTTGACAAAGATACTAAATCTTGTCAAGACGAGACTTGAGATCAGGTTTTGGTACATCCGGATTGTAATATTTACAACCCTTTACATGGGTACGTTATGTTATTGCCTGGTCTTTAATGGATTCTTTGTATCCTCATAAAACGCATTCTGAATAGTTCCTATCTGATCAGATTTTTTCACGATCTTTATCAACTTTGAGAGTTGATCCACTTCGGCGTTAATCAATAAGTTGCCCAGTTCAACACTACTCTGACTTCCATCACCGGCATAATGATTGGGGTATTGTGCATACCACCAGATACCGGTATATTGGAATGGAATATCAGCAAGCCTATGCTGATCAATACCCGATTGAGTAGAAGCCTGATCGGCTTTTACCAGATCAGGACGGATTACTCTGATCATTGAAGTTTCTTCTTCACCGGCATGTCCATCATAATTGGTTTTCTTGAGCCTGGCAATTTGCTGCATAATCACCGAATCCTCATTTGGTTTATAGACCATCAGTACATAATCTTTTGGACTATGCAGTTGCGACATGCAAAAATAATTCAGTAAATCATTGTTTCCACCATGTCCATTTACTATGATAATCTTTTTAAATCCATTTCTGGATAACTCATCACAAGTTTCCTGTAACAGTTTCCAGATCACTTCATGACTGTATGCAATGGTCCCCGGTTGGTTTCTGGCCTCGTTGATCTGACCAAAATAATAGGGCGGAAAAACTACACAATATTCCTTCTCTGATGCAAGGGTAGCTACCTGACGCGCTTCGTAGAGGTCGGTCCCCAAGGGCAAATGTGGGCCATGTTTTTCCATGATACCAAAAGGGAGAAGACAAACCCCTTCGGCTTGTTTAACGGCTTTAACGAAATTTGGTGCTGTCAGCTCTTCATACTTTGTTGATAAAGCTTGCCCTTGTTGAGTTTGAGCGTTGAGTCCTGTTACCAGAACGAATAACATAATTGTAATAAATAACGACTTCATCTTTTATAGGGTTTAAATATTCAGAATAGAAAATAGTAACCGTAACGATTCATCCGAATGGATGAGGCTGATAAAGATTTTGAATAAAATAGTCGTTGATTAGAAAAACAATTCCCGATTTTCAATGTATCCTTTCAAAGGTAATATATTTAAACCTATTTTATCAGTAAATAATTTTAAGATTAATGTCTGATGGAACTCGCATATTAGATTTACTAGAGTGTTTGTCTATGTAAAACATTCTCGTTTCATCAATGGATTGTCTATATTTATTGTTGTACAACAAGTAAAATCTTTAAGTTGATTTTTAACCTGCTAAAATGAAAAAAATCAATAATTTTGCACTTTATTAAGAAATAGTATAAATAATTGTTTGCATGGAAATTCCAATCAATCGTCGGAAACCTGACTGGCTCAAAATAAAACTACCAAAGGGTGAAAGCTACCTGAAGGTAAAAGAGATATTGCACGGACAAAAACTACATACCATTTGCGAGAGTGGTAAATGCCCTAACCTCAGTGAATGTTGGGAGGCAGGAACTGCTACTTTTATGATCCTGGGAGATATCTGTACCCGCTCGTGCAAGTTTTGTAATACAAAAACAGGCATTCCTTTGCCGGTAGATAAAGAAGAGCCACAACGCGTAGCCGATTCGATCAAGTCAATGAATCTGAAACATTGTGTCATTACTTCCGTAGATCGTGATGATCTGCCGGATGGAGGATCATATATATGGGCTGAGACCATCCACAAAATCCGTGAAGTGAATCCCAATACCACCATCGAAGTGCTGATTCCTGATTTTAATGGTATAGAAGCCGATATCAATCGCGTGATTGAAGCCAAACCTGACATCATTTCCCATAACCTTGAAACCGTTCGCCGTTTGACTGCTCAAGTACGTCGTCAGGCACGCTACAACTTAAGTCTACGGGTACTTAAACAAATTGCAGATTCAGGCATAGTGGCCAAGTCGGGTGTTATGCTAGGGCTCGGAGAAACTGAAGAGGAACTGTTTGAATCAATGGATGATTTATTAGCCTCAGGGGTTTCTGTAATTACAATCGGACAATATCTTCAGCCCACAGCAAAACATCTACCAGTTATCGACTATGTTACACCTGAAAAGTTTACTGAGTATGGTCGCGTAGCACTTAAAAAAGGATTCAGGGTTGCAGAAAGTGGTCCGTTAGTACGTTCATCTTATCATGCAGAAAGGCATGTTTAAAAATGCATAGACTTACGGTTTTAAGATTAAAACAACTATCTTCAGACTATCTTTTCAAACAAGAAGCTAAATATGTACACTGTTAAATATCAGGATTTAGGCATCATCGAATATAAGGAGGCCTGGGAATATCAGGAAAAACTATTTAATGAGGTCATTGATATCAAAAAACAAAATAATGATCTACCATTAGATCAGCAACTCATTACACCAAACTTCCTGCTTTTCTGCGAACATCCCCATGTCTATACACTGGGGAAGAGCGGAGAAGAGGGAAATCTATTAGTCGATTACCTACAACTACAGGCAAAGCATGCCACCTTCTTTCGTACAAACCGTGGTGGCGACATCACTTATCACGGTCCCGGTCAGATTGTGGGCTATCCCATCCTGAATTTGAGTTACTTTGTAAAAGGTGCCCGCGAATATATTGAAAAACTGGAAGAGGCCATTATTCAGGTAGTGGCTGATTATGGCATTCAATCTGAACGACTTGAGGGTGCTACGGGCGTTTGGCTCGACACGAAGAGACCTGGTAAAACCCGAAAAATCTGTGCTATAGGAGTCAGAACCAGCCACTGGGTCAGCATGCATGGTTTTGCTTTTAATGTCAATACCGATCTTAACTATTTCAATATGATTAACCCATGTGGATTTACAGATAAGTCGGTAACTTCTCTTCAAAAAGAGTTAGGAAGAGAAGTCCCCATGGAAGAGGTCAGAATATTACTGAAAGAAAAAATAGCTGAAGTATTCGGTTTTAAACTCATATAAATGATCAAATCGGTTTGTGTATTCTGCGGTTCGAGTGCCGGGAGCAGAGAAAGTTACAAAAAGGCAGCCCGAAATCTGGGTAGATTGTTAGCACAACAGGGTATTACCCTGATTTATGGTGGCAGTAATTTAGGTTTGATGACACTAATAGCCGATGAGGCAATGGCGCATGGTGGACATGTGATTGGCGTGATGCCTACTACGCTCATTGACAAAGAAGTTGCCCACAGTGGACTCACCGAGTTTATCAAAGTAGATTCTATGAGCGAACGTAAGGAGGTGATGATGCAAATGGCAGATGCTTTTATAGCAATGCCGGGTGGTGTAGGAACCCTTGATGAGATATTTGAAGTGATGAGTTGGAACCAACTGGGCTTAATGCAAAAACCTATGGGGCTGCTTAATACTGATCAGTTCTGGAATACTTTGCTCAGCTTTCTGGACCATACCGTAACAGAACAGTTTGTTCGTTCAGAACATCGCTCCAATCTCATTGCAGAGGAAGATGAATTTATGTTGCTAAAGGCGTTGGAAGATTACAATCCAATTGAGGTGGATCATGAATCATGGATAAGTGGATTAAGAAGCACCATGTAGAAATGAGGCAACAATAAGAAATTCCAAAAAATGCACTGATTAAGGGAATTAACTAATTATAAGAATCTATTTTTTGATACGAATAAAATACAAATGCTAATTATTGGAATAACAGGAACGCTGGGTGCTGGAAAAGGCACTATAGTGGACTATCTGATCAACGAAAAACAGTTTAAACATTTTTCGGTACGATCATTTTTAATAGAAGAGATTGAACGTCGCGGATTAGAAGTAAACCGCGATACAATGACACTTGTAGGAAATGAACTCAGAGCAAAGAATTCACCATCCTATAATGTGGATTGCCTATTTGAGCGGGCTTTGGAATCAGGAGGGAACTGCATCATAGAAAGCATCAGAACCCCCGGAGAGATTGACTCATTAAAGAAAAAGGGGAAGTTTATCCTCTTTGCGGTAGATGCAGATCCATTAGTCCGTTACGATCGTATTGTGGTACGCAACTCAGTTACTGATAAGATCTCATATGAAACTTTCATTCAGAATGAACAACGAGAGATGAGTTCTGACGATCCCAACAAACAAAATATTTTTGCTTGTATCAAACAAGCTGACTACCAATTTAACAATGATGGGAGTGTAGCCGATTTAATTCTACAGGTTGAAATTGTACTTAAAGAAATTGAGAACCATGGAAAATAACAA
The DNA here is from genome assembly GCA_013390605.1 of Bacteroidota bacterium. Taxonomy (GTDB): domain Bacteria; phylum Bacteroidota; class Bacteroidia; order Bacteroidales; family Cfx3-03; genus Cfx3-03. Next base: position 4,131,952 of record JACAUB010000001.1, read on the forward strand.
TGTGAATTATATTCGTCCAACATGGGATGAATACTTTATGGAAGTTGCCCGTACCATCGCCAAAAGAGCCACCTGCGACAGAGGCCGTAGTGGCTGTGTTGTAGCACGCGATCGTCAGATTCTGGTTACCGGGTACGTCGGCTCCCCCACGGGCCTGCCACATTGTGACGAGGTGGGGCACCTCTTTAAAAAGGTAACACATGAAGATGGGCACGAAACCAATCATTGTGTTAGAACAGTCCATGCAGAACAGAATGCCATCTGTCAAGCTGCCAAGCTGGGGATTGCATTGGAAGGTGCTACGTTGTATTGCCGCATGACTCCCTGTAGAACGTGCGCCATGCTCATCATCAACTGTGGAATTAAACGGGTAGTCTGCGAGTTCAGCTATCATGCTGGTCTTGAATCGGAGGAGATGTTTAAGGACGCCGGCATACAGTTGGATTATGTAAACAACGAGATTCTAAAATACGATAAGCAGTAAGGAAAGATAGGCTGTCTCAAAAGAATTTTTATCCCTCTGAGATTTTAATATTTGTGTTCTTTATCAGATAGTTCTTCTTTTTCCATATCGATCAACCATTTCTTTCTCACTTAAAGAAAGCAATTTTGATCTCTTCGCTTTTGCCATCAAACTTAAGCCAGGCTCTAAACATACCGGGAGTATTGAAAGGAGTAGCAATATTCCCTTTGCGATCCAGGCAAATAACCCCACCTTCGCCTCCCTGTTCTTTCAGCTTATGGTTGATAATATAATCTGCAGCTTTAACTACACTCCACTCCTTATACATCATAAGGGCAGCAATATCATAGGCTACCACGTTGCGAATAAAGAATTCGCCATGACCGGTTGCTGATACTGCACAAGCCTCATTATTAGCATAGGTGCCGGCTCCAATGATGGGAGAGTCACCAACCCTTCCAAATTTCTTCATCATCATCCCACCTGTCGAAGTAGCGGCAGCAAGGTTGCCATCCATATCGAGCGCCACAGCTCCAACAGTACCGAATTTCTCCTTCACCCGTTTTATTGAATCCTGCTCTTTTATCTTCAGGTAACTCTTCCATCGTTCGGGCGTGATAAAATAGGAAGGATCGACTATCTCAAGCTTCTGTTCACGGGCAAACTGATCAGCCCCCTTCCCTACCATCATTACATGGACAGACTGATCCATCACCGCCCTTGCTGCCGTAATTGGATTCTTTACAATGGTAACACCAGCAACAGCTCCGGCTTTTAATGTCTTTCCATCCATGATGGCAGCATCGAGTTCAGCCTTTCCTTCTGCAGTCAGAACAGCTCCTTTGCCAGCATTAAAGAGTGGAGAATCTTCCAATACTTTTATTGCTGCTACGACAGCATCAAGTGAAGTACCTCCCGTGCTGAGCACTTGTTTGGCCGCAGAAAGTGCTTCTGATAAAGCGACTTTCAGGGCAACCTGCTTTTCAGGAGGCGTGTTTTCAGGAGAAATATTTCCGGCACCTCCATGTAATACAACTACATAACTTTTATTATTTGAAACTGTAGGTTGTTGGGCAAACCCGGAAAAGCTAATGATTAACAATATAAAGAAATTCGAAACTAACCCTGCTCGTTTCATCATAATACATTTTAATAGATTATGCCGTAACTTTCTTTTTGATCAGTTTACTGTGACGAGATCCATAAGTAAAATAGAGTAGTAGACCTACGACCAACCAAACGCTAAAACCCATCCAGTTGGTAATCCCCAATTCTGAAATGAGGTACATATTTGTCAAAACACCCAGTACAGGAACCAATGACCATTGCCTGATAACGGCCTTTACCGATACCCACACGGCAATGACAATAAAAACGATATAAGGTATCATATGTTTAAAGATCGACCAATCAGCCAGTGCATGACCAAATCCGTTTATCCAGTCGCCAATAGCACTCAATTTAAGTACTCCTGTAGAAAACAGGATAATTAATACAACCACCCAGATCGGGATCAGCCAATATCGACAATTAATAAAATAGATTCTGAAGGCTCGTTTCATCGTCTCAGGATCTTCCTTTTCGCTCATAATGATAACTCCTCCAGAAACCAGGATAAAAGCAAACAGCGTCCCGATACTGGTTAAGTCAGTCATTTGTGTTAAGGTAGTAAACAGTGCAGGGACAGCAACAATAATGCCTGTGAGGATGGTTGAAAAAGAGGGCGTCCTAAACTTTGGATGGAGCTTTGCAAAGATTGGAGGCAGTAATCCATCGCGACTCATACTCATCCAGATACGAGGTTGTCCAACCTGAAAGACCAGAATTACGCCAGCCATAGCAATCACAGCGCTCAATGCAATGAAACCTGAGAGCCAGTTCAGATGAAGTTTCTGAAATGCAAATGCCAGTGGATCGGCAACTCTTAAGTCAGCCGAATGTACCATTCCGGTAAGCACTAAACTCACAATAACATAAATAACAGTGGTGATAATGAGTGCAAGAATCATAGAGAGAGGCAGGTCACGACGTGGGTTCTTACACTCCTCTGCAGTAGTCGAGATGGCATCGAAACCTATATAGGCAAAGAATACACCGGATACACCTTTTAACACACCCGATAGTCCATTTGGAGCAAAAGGACTCCAGTTTTTAGGCTCAACATAAAAAGCACCTACTGCAATGACCAAAAGCAAAATAATGAGTTTGAGCAATACCATTAAGTTTCCGGCATTCTTAGTTTCCTTGATACCGATATATACTAGCGCGGTAATAAGAACCACCACCCCAAAAGCAGGAATATTTGCAATCATTCGTATTCCGAAGAGATCTGGTGCAGTAGTCCAGGCCATGTATGCCTCATAAATAGGACGATTAAGACTCTCCAGTTTAACACCTGATGCCAGTTGAATCATTGCGTCTTTATAACCATGAAAAGCACTAGTGTAATCCATAGCGAGAAAATCAGGCACATGTAATCCCATTCCGTCAAGCCAGGAGGTGAGATATTCTGACCATGAGATTGCCACAGCAATATTTCCAACAGCATATTCCATAATCAAATCCCATCCGATAATCCATGCAATCAGTTCTCCGAAACTTGCATACGCATATGTATAAGCACTTCCACTAATCGGAATAAGCGAAGCAAATTGAGCATAACACATGGCAGAAAATCCACAAGCTATAGCTGTAAAGACAAAGAGAAGAGAGACAGCAGGTCCTCCATCAGCAGCTGCATTTCCAATGGTACTAAAAATACCAGCACCAATGATAGCAGCAATTCCCATAGCAGTTAAGTCACGGACCTTAAGAGTCCGCTTCATTTCAGTATCTTGCCCCTCAACAGAAGCAGCATGAGCGAGGATATCCTCAATAGATTTCTTTCGAAGCAGATTATGGTAATTCACAATATATTTACAGATTTTTCGCGAAGTTAAATTAAAAATATAAAAGGTATTAAACTTTTAATCTCTCAAATTGTCATATAGTTATAAATACCTGTAACAAAAACCAAAAAGCTTTTGAAACGAGCATGTTTTACAAACACAACACTGTAGTAAATTTAATATGCGAGTTCCATCAGACATTAATCTTAAAATTATTTACTGATGAAAACAATAAAAATACTGTTCGTTGCATTGATTCTTGGGGCTGGTATTTTTACTTTCTGTAATACAAAAAAGAGCTGGTCGGCCTCCGCTCCTGAAATTCAGGCTGCCAGAGATGCAATTCAGATGGAAAATACTGTTGCAGAGATTAAAGGAATTATAACTTACTACCAAAGATTATATGCTGATATTTTTGTTGCTCCTACGTTTAAAGTAGGGGGAGCAGAAAATCTAACCCGAATTATTGGCACTAAACGGAAAGACAGCTGTGTTAATATTATCATTGAAAAAATGACTATTGATGATAGTGCTACGATTAAACTAACAATCGATTATGGGGCATTTGGTTGTATCTGTTCAGATGGGAAGACCCGAAAAGGAAGTATTGTCAACTTGTATAGCTGGATGAAAGCTGGTGGATGGTCAAAGGAATCAACCATTGACAATCTTATTGTTAATGGTGAGATTCAAGCAGGTACAATCTCTTCTTCTTTTGGATTGGTTGGAGCGAGTAAGCACCGTAACTGGATTGAAAAGACGACCATGAGAATTCCTGCAAAAGATGGATCCTGGAAGGAGTGGTCATCTAATCGCAATCGAGAGATGATAAAAGGAAATGATACTAAAGACATTAATAAAATCGTCTTTAAAGTTACAGGAACTTCTAAAGGCAGTAACAGTTCCGGATTTAGCTATTCAAGTCAAATCAAGGAAGACAATCCACTTATAAAACCTGCAAACTTTGGAACCTTCACAAAAGGAACGATGGTCATGACCAACTCTAATGGTAAGATCGTTACCCTTGATTATGGCGATGGTACTTACAAAAAGGTGGTGACAATTAAAACCCCTAGCGATAAGAACGGCAAGGGTGCAACAACAACAAATGTAAAATTAATGGGGATATGAAAATATATTTGTAAAAATGTATTTTAAAAAGCCGCTCCATTAGGGGCGGCTTTCATTATTTCTGGGTGTGAATCTCTTTTGCTATACCAACAATTCCTTCAACATCACAACCGCATATCCGATGTAGCTCGGCTACCGTACCTTGTTCAATAAAACTATCCGGAACACCTAACCGTTTTACAGTAGTATTATAGTTGTTGTCGTTGATAAATTCAACTACAGCACTTCCCAATCCACCTACAATAGTTCCATCTTCAATAGTAATCACGTTCTTAAATTTAGAACAGATCGTATGAAGCAGTTTTGCGTCGATTGGTTTTAGAAAACGCATATCATAATGTGCTGTATCAATTCCTAAATCAGCAAGTTGCCTGCAGGCTTCAATAGCGTAATTACCAATATGCCCTATACTAATGATGGCCAGATCATTTCCTTCGCGAATAACTTGTCCGGTTCCAATCTTAATCTCTTCAAAAGGTTTCTTCCAATCGCTACTAACTCCTCGTCCTCTTGGATAACGGATAGCAAAAGGCCCCATATTTTCAAGCTGAGCAGTATACATTAGGTTGCGAAGCTCCACTTCGTTTAATGGAGAAGCTATCGTTAAATTAGGAACACAACGCAGATAAGCCAGATCATAAACACCATGATGTGTTGCGCCATCTTCGCCAACAATACCTCCACGATCCAGACAGAATATCACATTCAGATTCTGCAACGCCACATCATGAATGACCTGATCGTAGGCACGCTGCATAAATGATGAGTATATATTACAGAAAGGAACCATCCCCCGGGTAGCTAATCCGGCAGAGAAAGTAACAGAATGTTGTTCAGCAATACCCACATCGAAAACTCTGGCTGGCATCTTTGCCATCATCAGATTAAGCGAACAACCTGAAAGCATAGCTGGCGTGATCCCCACTATTTTAGGGTTCTGCTCGGCTAATTCAATAATAGTTTTACCAAATACAATCTGATATTTAGGAGGTAACGTTTTGCATTTCTTATCTTCAATAATTTCTCCGGTATCAGGATTAAAGATTCCCGGTGCATGAAATTTAGTTTGATTCTTCTCAGCAACTGTGAATCCTTTTCCTTTTGTTGTAATAACATGTAGAAGTTTAGGACCAGTTATATTTTTCATATCGCTAAGAAGCTTGGTCAGATGAACAACATCATGTCCATCAACCGGACCAAAATATCTAAAGTTATAGGCTTCGAAGAGGTTGCTTTTTTTCAACAGGGTATGCTTTACGGCATTTCCTATTTGCCGAACTACAGCACGTGAGTTTTTCCCATAACGTGTATTACCTCCCATCAGGTTCCAAACCTTATCTTTAAGACGATTGTAAAACCGTGAGGTGGTTATATCAGTAAGGTATTCTTTAAAAGCCCCAACATTTTTATCAATGGCGATACCATTATCGTTAAGAATCACCAACAAATTAGCTTTAGAAACACCAGCATTATTAATAGCTTCGAAGGCCTGGCCGCTTGTCATTGAACCATCTCCAATTACAGCTATATGTTGACGTTTATTATCGTTTAGCAACTGAGATGCAATAGCCATACCCAATGCCGCAGATATAGAGGTTGATGAGTGACCAACGCCAAATGCATCGTATTCACTTTCAGTCATTTTAGGAAAACCGCTAATACCTTCAAGCATACGGTTCAGATGAAAAATATCTTTTCGTCCTGTTAATATTTTATGGGCATAGGCTTGATGGCCAACATCCCATATCAGCTTATCATAAGGTGTATTGAAAACATAATGAATGGCAACAGAGAGCTCGACCACCCCTAAACTGGCACCCAGATGTCCGGGATTGGTTGAAGTAACTTCGATAATCAGTTGCCGTATCTCCTCACATAAACGAGGTAGATCAGTGTCTTTCAGCTTCTTTAAATCGGCTGGTGAATATATTTTGGAGAGTAGCTCGCCTTGGTTGGGAACCATAGTTATTGTCTTCGTTACAAACTACAAAGTTATATTTTTTCAGCTAATCTCTAAGAAGTATAATTAAGAAAAGATGTTAATGCATTACAACAAACCCAACTCAAGCAAGGCAGCTTCAGAGATCATGTCTTTCGACCAAGGAGGCTCAAAAACAATCTGAACAACAGCATCTTTAATCCCTTCAATCTCTTTTATCCTATCCTGAACTTCGATGGGTAACGATTCGGCAACCGGACAGTTAGGAGCAGTCAACGTCATCTCAACAATTGCTTCAAAGTCGTCGTTGATATCGATTTTATAGATTAACCCCAGATCATATATATTTACAGGTATCTCCGGATCGTATATCTCTTTTAAGACATCGATTACCTTACTACCCAAATCGAGCAACAGTGCTTTATCGGCCATAGTGTTATTTTGTTAATGATGCCTTGGTTTTGAATGCCAGGGCATACAATTTAATTTGTTTAATCATAGAGAGTAAACCGTTTGAACGAGTTGGTGAGAGATGCTCTTTCAAACCGATATTATCAATAAAACCCAGATCGGCAGCTAATATTTCATCAGGAGTGTGCCCGGAAAGTACCCTGATCAACAAATTGGCAATACCCTTTGTGATGACGGCATCGCTATCTCCTGAGAAGGTAATGACCTTTCCATCGAAATCAGCACTTAACCAGACTCTCGACTGACAACCTTTGATGAGGTTATTTTCAGTTTTATATTTTTCGTCGATCACCGGAAGAGACTTACCAAGTTCGATAATGTAGTTGTACTTATCCATCCAATCGTCAAAATTGGAGAACTCATCAACGATCATGGCTTCTTTATCTGCAATAGTCATAATTATGAAAACAAAAATCAGTTAGTAAAAATCATTTTTCTTATCAACAGCAAAATTAATCATTCAAATGAAAAAAGTGCTCTTTTTTAAGAGATTAGTACTACTGGGTGCTTATTTATAAAAACATCTGTTTAACGCGTCGGATACCTGCTATTAACTGATCGATCTCTTCGGTGGTATTGTAAAACGAAAAGGAGGCTCGCATGGTACCGGGAATGCCAAAACGATCCATTAAGGGTTGGGCACAGTGATGTCCCGTGCGAATAGCAATACCCAGCTGGTCCAGTATGGTTCCTGCATCAAAAGGATGAATCCCATCGATCAGAAATGAAATCAGACTTGCTTTTTGAGGTGCATTGCCTATGATGGTGATACCACCTTCTTTCACAATTTGTTCAGTAGCATATAACAGTAATGCATGTTCCTGTACTTCAATAGCATCCCAACCAATATTGTCCAGATAGTCGATTGCAGCACCCAATCCAATAGCATCAGCGATGCTGGGTGTACCGGCTTCAAACTTATAAGGCAATTCATTAAAAGTAGTTCCACTAAATGAGACATCTTTGATCATCTCACCACCACCCTGATAAGGAGGCATTTGGTCAAGCAGAGACTTGTGTCCATACAATCCACCAATTCCCAAAGGAGCATACATTTTATGACCTGAAAAACAGTAGAAATCGCAATCAAGTGCCTGAACATCAACTTTACCATGTGGCAAACCCTGAGCCCCGTCAATTAATATAGCAACACCCTTTTCGTGAGCTACCTCTATCATATCAGCAATAGCATTGATGGTCCCTAAGGCATTCGAGATATGCGCTACAGCAACAAGCTTTGTCCGGTTGGTTATCAGATTCGTATAGGCCTCAAAATCGAGTACCCCATTGTCAAAGACAGGAATGACTTTTAGAATAGCTTTCTTACGCTGACAAAGTAATTGCCAGGGAACAATATTTGAATGATGTTCAATCGTAGAAACAATGATTTCGTCACCTTCATTTACAAACGCTTCACCAAAAGAGAAAGCCACCAGGTTGATGGCTTCAGTGGTTCCACGTGTGAAAATCAATTCACTGGAATCAGCAGCATTCAAAAAAGAGGCCATCTTTTTACGAACATTTTCATAGGCCTCAGTAGCTACCTGACTTAGATGATGAACGCCACGGTGTACATTTGCATTGTAACCTTCATAGTAGTCTACCAATGCATCGATGACCTGTTGTGGCTTCTGTGTGGTGGCGGCATTATCAAAATAGACCAACGGTTTACCATGAACCTTTTCGTTCAGGATAGGGAAATCGTTACGGATGGCGTTCAAATCAAGTTTCGTATTCATTACCGTTAATAGTTCGGAAATGTTATGTTTATGTTTAAAATATTATGTCAGCTGAATGTTCGACAGATCGATCACACAAGGAGCATTGTTTTGATACTTACAGTGTAAAGCACAATCGTCGCAGGTTGAGAGTTCTCCACGCAGACGTTTACGCACCATTTCATTGATCCGCTCAGCCAGAACAGGAATGCGAATCTGATTGATCACCTCGCCGGCAAAGGCATAAAGTAAAAGTGCGCGTGCTTCATCAGCAGGAATACCCCGCTGGCGCATGTAGAAGATGGCCGACTCATCAAGCTGACCAATGGTGGCTCCATGCGAACATTTTACATCATCAGCATAGATTTCGAGAAACGGTCTCGAATCCATTGCAGCTTTATCAGTAAGCAATACATTTCGGTTTTTCTGATAAGCCAACGTGTGCTGCGAGTCTTTGCGAACCATCACATGACCATTGAATACCCCTGTTGAGCTATCATCTAAAATACCCTTAAACAGCTCATTACTGGTTGAGTTAGGCTTGATATGATCAACGAAAACATGGTTATCAATATGTTGGTTTTTATCCATCAGATACAAACCATTAATATTAGCGGTACAATACTCACCATCAATCAACACATTGATATTGTTTCTTACCAATCCACCATTTAGTGTAATGGCGCTACTGGTAAGGTTACTATTATCCGACAGGTGGAAACTGATATTATTGACCAGTGTAGATTTGTCGTCTTTGTTTTGTAACTTATAATGATCAAGTGAAGAGTTCTCACCAATAACCACTTCAGAAACCGTATTGATGAAACTATGCAGGTGATCAATAGTATCATCACATTGAACCAGTTTCAGACTGCTATTTTTACCCAGCACCACCAGATTGCGGGTCTGGATAAAGATGTCTTGTGGTATGCTCACCACATTTACCATCTGAACCACATCGTCTACATGCACATTATCGGGCACATAGATAAAGAAACCATCAATTGCAAAAGCAGTATTGAGCGCATTAAGCCCATTATCTTCAATCTTGGCATATTTTCCATAATGTGCTTCGAATATCTCAGGGAACTTTTGCATTGCATTAGCAAGACTGCCAATAATCATTCCATTTGGAAAGCGACGGATAGGTTGACCGCTGTGTACAAACCAACCATTAAGCTGGGTAACCAACAGTGTTTCGAAATTTGGGATTTCGCATTTAAATATCTCTTCAGCATCAACCTCTTCGGCCAAAGGTGTAAGTGATAAACCAAAATTATGTGAGAGCACTTTATCGAGTGAAGTCCCCTTCCATGTCTCAAGGCCCTGGTGTGGAAATCCCAGCTCTTTAAAATGCGTAAATGCTTTTTCTCTGAGTTCAGTTATAAAGGGAAGATCGCCGGCAGAGATCAACGAACTGTTTTGTTCATAAACACTGCAAAGCTTCTCTTTCAATGTAGGTACTTCGGTCATGGTTTCCATAATCTGTTCTATTGATGCCTGCATTATTGGGCAAGCTCATTCTTGATCCACTCGTAACCTTTTTCTTCAAGTTCAAGGGCCAGTTCGCGACCACCTGATTTCACAATCTGTCCTTCATACAACACATGTACAAAGTCGGGTACAATATAATCGAGCAAACGCTGATAGTGCGTAATCACCACAAAAGCGTTCTCTTTGGTACGTAGTTTATTTACCCCATTGGCAACAACCCTCAGGGCATCAATATCCAGACCCGAATCAGTCTCATCCAGAATAGCCAAAGAAGGTTCTAGAAGTGCCATCTGGAAGATCTCATTCTTCTTCTTTTCACCACCTGAAAAACCTTCATTAACAGAGCGACCCGACATTTTATCGGTAATCTCTACCAGCTTCCGTTTCGCTTCAATCTTATGAAGTAGTTCTTGTGCAGGCATCGGATCCAATCCATGATATTTGCGTTGTGCATTCACCGCCGACTTCATGAAGTTGGTCATACTCACACCCGGAATCTCAACAGGATACTGAAAACTCAAAAAGATACCTTCGCCGGCACGCTCCTCAACACTCAGGTCGAAAAGATTCTTGCCATTAAAGGTAATTTCACCTTCAGTAACCTCATAAGCACTGCTTCCTGCAATTACATTGGCCAGTGTACTTTTTCCATTTCCATTGGGCCCCATGATGGCATGCACTTCTCCGGCACCCACTTCAAGGTTTATACCCTTTAGAATCTCTTTATTATTTATCGAAACTTTTAAATTCTTAATACTTAACATCTTGTTTGATCTTGTCATGGTGATCTTAATTATCTGACCGTTTTAAACTTTTCACTTCATTTATCTGAATTAACCTACACTGCCCTCCAGGCTAATGGCAAGGAGTTTTTGGGCTTCAACGGCAAACTCCATCGGAAGTTGTTTCAACACTTCTTTGGCATAACCGTTAACAATAAGGCCAATGGCATCTTCGGTACTTATACCGCGCTGGTTACAGTAAAATAACTGGTCGTCAGAAATCTTAGATGTTGTAGCCTCATGCTCAACAATAGAGGTTTTATTTTCACACTTGATATAGGGATAGGTATGGGCGCCGCACTTGCTACCCAGCAATAATGAGTCGCACTGCGAAAAGTTACGCGCATTCTCGGCACGTTTGATTATCTTCACCAAACCACGATAGCTGTTGCTACTTTTTCCAGCCGAAATTCCTTTCGATATAATGGTACTACGTGTATTTTTACCCAAGTGAATCATTTTACTTCCGGTATCAGCTTGCTGAAAGTTATTGGTTACCGCAACAGAGTAAAACTCGCCTACCGAGTGATCGCCCATCAAGACAACACTGGGATATTTCCAGGTAATGGCCGAACCCGTTTCAACCTGAGTCCATGATATTTTGGAGTTGTTTCCTTTACAGATTCCCCGTTTGGTAACGAAGTTGTAGATACCACCTTCGCCTTGTTTATTACCCGGATACCAGTTTTGAACCGTAGAGTATTTTACCTCCGCATCCTTCATTGCAACAATCTCTACGATGGCAGCATGAAGTTGATTTTCATCACGCATCGGAGCGGTACACCCCTCCATATAACTAACATAAGCACCTTCGTCGGCAACAATTAACGTCCGTTCAAACTGACCGGTGTTGGCAGCGTTGATCCTAAAATAGGTAGAGAGCTCAATGGGGCAGCGAACACCTTTGGGAATATAACAAAACGAACCATCGCTAAATACAGCAGAGTTCAAGGCAGCAAAGAAATTATCATTGTAAGGCACTACTGATCCCATGTATTGTTTAATCAGGTCGGGATGGTTTTGAACCGCTTCGCTAAACGAGCAGAAGATGATTCCTTTTTTGGAGAGCGTTTCAGAGAAAGTCGTCTTCACAGACACGCTATCAATCACTGCATCCACAGCCACACCTGTTAAACGTTTTTGCTCATCCAGCGAGATTCCCAATTTTTTGAACGTCTCTATCAGTTCAGGGTCGACCTGATCCAGACTCGAAAATTGTTTTTTCTCTTTAGGTGCAGCATAATAGATGATATCCTGATAATTGATTACGGGATGTGTTATATGTGCCCATTCAGGTTCTTTCATCGTAAGCCAATGATGATATGCCTTGAGACGAAACTCAAGCATAAAATCAGGCTCATTTTTTTTCTTTGAAATGTAACGAATGGTGTCCTCGGTGATCCCCATAGGAGCCATGTCCATCTCAATATCGGTAAAAAAACCGTATTTATAATCCCCCTGCGTAATTTCGTTTAACAGGTTATTTTGCTCTTTTTCCATATCTTAAGCAGTTTTGAGCTACTTATTAAGATTAAATTAAATCAATCTTGCAAAGCTACGTAAATTAGCCATTTACTCAAAGTAAAATCTGAGATTTAAACAGCGAGAGGAGGAAAAGGTTTTGATGTAAACAGGCGATTAAGAGGAAACAACTAGCTTTAGGAAAAATATTGCAATACTACCGCATCAATAATAATCTAATTTTTTTAAACCAGAAACTTTCTTTACCACCTATCCTCGACCTTATTTTTCATTTCATTCTCTAATGATCTCATCAATTGGTTTAATTGATCATCGATTTTTTGAAAGAATCTTTTATTGTTTGATTCACGAAGTTTATTCCAATTTTCTATTGGTGTTCCTAGATCGGTTAAAGAAGCATTGGGAGAGGGGAAAAAATAATTTCTAATTTTAATATCTGTTATTTCATATTTTAAACAATCATTTTTTACCTTAATTTTAATAGTCTTCCAAACATTAACGTATTCTGAAGAAAAAAAGTTGATATTCCAAATCTCCTTAAAGCATCCTTTTCCGATAATTTCTCCAGACTCTTTATCATCGAACTGAATTACATCTTTACCTGAATTGTAAGTGTTTATAAACCAAATTTTGACTCTTTTATATATTTCATCTTTTGAAACACCTTGTAATTGAATAATTCCAGAATATATTACTTTCCCATCTTTTAAAGGTAAAACTCCAGAAAGTTTGTCTTGAGCTGAAACTACATTAACAATCAGAAGGACGAAGATTAAAAAATATAACTTTTTCATTTTTAGTGATATTAACTTTATTAAGCCATTTTAATCGGTTGAAGATATATCTAAAATTGTGTATAACTATTCTTCTGTTTATCTTGATTACAGCTATAAGTTTTTTAGTGACTATTCTTTTTTGTCTTGCTTAATTAAAAAAAGGTCAGCTAAATACTTTTCAATATATTGTCCGGAATTAATTTGAATCCTGCGGGTGCCAAACTGGGTTCTGTGACTTTTTGTGAACATATCTGAACATTTTATTTTATCCAAATCATTTTTGCTAAAATACATGTTGCTTACCCTAACTTTATATTTACCATCTTTCCATGAAATTAAAACATCACCCGAAAAATGATAGTTCATAAATACATCCGTATTTCTCCATCTTCCACCATATTTTTTATAGTCTATGAAAGTATTTGCGATTTTTGCTATAATGGTGTCTTGTGATTTTTGAACACCTTTCAAGTCCTTGAGTTTTGGAACTTCATTCGAAAGAAGTTTTTCAATTACAGAGCTTGTCAATGACTCAACAGAATAAACTTTCTCAAAAGATACCTGAGCATTTTCTAATTTTAAATATTGATATTGAGCTTGTACAAAAAAAGGAGCAAATAAAAATGATAAGATTAAATATTTCATGTGAATAGTTTTAAATAAAAGGTTTATTCAAAGGTTACAGAAATTTGAAAAATCTTAGATCTCAAACTTGTTATCCCATCTACGTATTGGGTTGGAGATGTTCTGTCTAAAATATCATTGAGACCATAATTCATTGTTCCTTCAACACCCATCTTAAACCAATCAAAATAAAAATCAAAGCCAACCCCTAGTACTCCGTATATATCTGACTTTTTAAGTTTTAGTGGGGAGGTGGTATTATCTTCAACTCCATGTAGGTCAAATGCATATTTTAAGCCTGTTTGGATAAACGGTTGTGCATTATTAATTCGCCATCCCTTATATCTGAGAATGAGTGGAACTTCAAGAAAAGTACTCGTTATTTCCTTTTTTGCAAATGAATATTCTAAAATTCTTTTACTTCCAAATGATAATGAAGGTATAATTCTTAAATGGAAATTATCTGTAAGTCTAAAACTACTAACTATTCCTATCGTAAAACCTGTACTTCCGGAAGGTAGTATTTTTCCTGGATTTGGATCAATTTTTTGAATAGAAAAATCCATTTGATTAATCCCCAATAAAAATCCATAATGAAATGGATCATTATCATACCCACTCAAGTTTGGAACATCCCAGCGTTGAGCATTTACATTCAAAGATATGATTGCAAATAAGATAAATGATATTATTGTATGTTTATTCATTTTTTATGCTTTAAGAAATTTTCAAATATTATATCTAACGATATTAAAAGCAGCGATTGGAGTTAAAGAAGTTCAGTCGATATGAAATTGAAAAACCTGCAAAGGAATACCAATCATTTGCCGTTGATACTTTATTATCATTAATAGAACCAAAATCACCATCCAAGTTATCTGTATTTGTTTTTCGCATACCCCATTCCAAACCAATTGTCATATTTTGTAAGGGACACATCTTGACCCCTATTCCAAATGGGAATGATATTATCTGACTGGGGTTTGGGTTAGGTAATATTACTCCTACTCCACTTATTTCAGTTATATTATTTGATGCCAATCCGATTCCCCCGAAGATATAAGGTGAAATACTATTTTCTTTACCTTCAATGCTAAAATTGCAAAAATTGACCTCAAATTGTGCAGATAATTCGCTTACCGAAGATTTAAAGGAATAGTTTCGATCTGGTTGAAAATGGGTTTTGTCATCATTACCCTCTAATCCTCCTTTTGTAAAACCTAGTTTAATTGCTAACCGCTCATCAAAATTATAACGATAGAATAAACCAACAGCAGGTTTAGCTAACTGAAACTGAATTATTGGATTTAAGTCACCACAATAATATGAGGCTCCACCAAATAGCCCGATCTCACTACGTTGTGCAGAAACAGTGAAGATCACAAAAAAAGTCAGAACAGTTGTAATTATCTTTCTCATAATATTTATTTTTCAACCACTTATATATAAAAGAAAATTCATTCAAATCGTTACATAGAGATATAAAGTTGTATTTATCTTAGTTTGATTGAACAAGACGAATACCCATACCAAGTAAGTTACTAGAATCCGGATCAAAAAAATAACGATATGCTGATCGACAAAACTGAGCATAATTACCACAACTACCGCCCCGACAAACTCGGTACGAACCAGATTCAGGACCTTTTGGGTTAATTTGTAATTCACCAGGATAATCGCCATATAAATCACTACAGTACTCCCAGGTATTTCCATGCATATCATACAATCCCCAGGCATTTGGAGGGAAACAGCCTACTGGCAATGTTTTTGCTCGGTATTTACCTTTTTTATTCTTATTATATGGATAATTACTGTTATAATTTGCCTGAAAAGTTGTAAAATTGCTTCCTGCATTGAAGGGGGTAGTGGTTCCTGCCCGACAAGCATATTCCCATTCTGCTTCAGTAGGTAAGCGACAGCCCATCCAGGATGCAAAGGCATTGGCCTCATCCCATGATACATTTATAACAGGCCGATTACCACGCCCCCATCCTGCATCACGTGGCTTCGCCCGTCCTGTGGCTTCGCAAAACAGGTCGTATTGCTTAAATGTAACCTCATATTTGCTCATCTTAAAAGCACTCAACGTTACCTGATGTGGAGTTTCATTCTTACATCGATCTATTTCATTCAAAGGGCTTCCCATGGTAAATGTTCCTGCCGGAATATTTACCCATTTAATAATAGGTTTGGCTTGTGCAAGAAGGTGGCCTATAAAACACAACTGAAATATAATTATTAAATATGCTTTCATTTTTTAATTTATATCCTAGTACCACTTTTAAAAGTTATAATTTAAAGTCTTAGCAAAATCAGAATAATTGCTTCGTTACTTTATTTTTCTACAATAACGAATCGAAAGAGTAACCATTAGTCGATTCTTTTAGGTAATATTTTTTTTACAAAAATAAAATAATATAGCACATGTGCTATATTATTTTTGGATATTCTTTTCACATTGCTGCTATGAAACCTAGGCAGCCAAGTGATCGGAAGTTAATATTTGATGATGAGGGGATTAAGGCATTTGCCATCCAGCTAAAAAGGATTCGTATCAGAGAAAATTTTACACAAAGCCAACTAGCATTTGAATCCGGATTAACCTTAAGCCAAATTGCCCGAATTGAAACCGCAAGAATAAATCCGACGTTAAGTACCGTTTTCAGATTAGCTCGTACATTAAATGTTCCGCTAACAGATTTATTTAATTTTGAACTTTCTTCTAAAGATCAATAATAGTGGGTATAGGCTGATTCATTTTAGTAAATTTATATTGATTTCACAATTCCAAATCATTAAATGAAATTATATTTTTTAAGCTCTTATTAATTACAGTTTTCATTCTATTGGTGTAATTAACTAATCCTTAAAACCAAGAAAACTCAACAAAAAAGAATCATTTTATAGAATAAAATCCAATTATTATTACTTTTGATACTATGGCAGACAAAGCTTACATAACACCATCAATCCTTAAATGGGCGAGAGAATCAGCACGAATGACTGATGAAGTCGCTGCGGCCAAGGTATCTGTGTCTATCGATAAGCTTAAAGCATGGGAAAATGGCATAAGTCAACCAACTATTAATCAGGCTCAAATTCTGGCTAAAGCCTACAAACGTCCTTTTGCACTGTTCTTCCTGTCTGAGATTCCACGCGACTTTCAGCCGCTTCAGGACTTTAGGAAAAAAGATTCGAAACCACTTGGGACAGCTTCCATCTTTATCATTCGTGAAATCCAACAGAAACAAGCTTGGATTAGTGAAGTCTACGAAGAGGATAAAGAAAATAAGATCCCTTTTGTGGGGAGGTTCTCTATTAATGATAATCCGAAAGCTGTTGCCAAAGATATTCTGGAAACGCTTGGTATTAATCCTGCAAATTATAAATTGGGAAACCCCATAAAAGAATGGATAGACAAGGCAGAATCTAATGGGATTTTTATTTCAAGATCAAGCTTTATCCACACGCGCTTAAAATTAGATAGCGATGAAATTCAAGGATTTGCTATTGCAGATCCCTATGCTCCATTTGTTTTTATAAATACTGAAGACTGGCCCGCACCACAATTATTCACGCTGGTACATGAGCTTGCCCATATATGGATAGCCGAAACGGGTATATCTAATGAAATTGATCCTGAAATAACAGATAAAGACAAATTCAATCCGGTTGAATTGTTTTGTAACGAGGTGGCTGCCAACGCACTTATTCCTTATGATATAATCACAAACCTTGAAACGCATACTTTTAGTTCTTCAAAAGAGATTTATTCTGCCTCAAAACATTTAGGTGTCAGCTCATTCGCATTCTTAATCAGGGCATTAAATATTAATCTACTTACATTCGATAAATATAGAAAACTGAAACATGAGGCAGATATTGAATTTAAGGCATTCTTAAAAAAGGAAGAAGAGAGAAAAGCCAAACAAAAAATTAAGGAAAATAAAGGTGGTCCCAATCCCTATTTATTACAACTGAATAAAAATAGCCGACTATTTACACAAACAGTATTAGATGCTTTTCGTGGTGGCTTTATAGAGCCTACTAAAGCTAGTAGCCTACTAAATGTTCAAGTAAACAAGTTTGCAAAGTTAGAAGCACAATTATATAAATAAGTGCGATGGATAAAATTTACTGTTTAGATGCCAATGTTCTTATTCAAGCTTGGCAAAAGTATTATTCTCCTAAATATTGTCCAGACTATTGGTCAGTTCTAAACGAGCTTGGGGTTCAAGGCAAAATTTTTCTTTCGCAGATGGTGTTTGAGGAGATTACCAGAACAGATGATGCTTTGTCTAAATGGCTTAAAAAAAGTAAAATTCCAGTCCGGAAAGTTGATGAATCTGTCACAAAATGTTTGCAAGGTATCTTTTCAAAGAATCCTATTCACAGATATCTTGTTGATAATATAAAAGGAAGGTCTCTAGCAGACCCTTGGGTGATTGCACATGCAATTAATGAAGGAGCTACGGTTGTAACTAAAGAAGAAAAAGTAACCGCAATTAATTCGAACAAAATAAAAATTCCTAATGTGTGCGACAATATGGGAGTCAATTGGATCAATGATTTTCAGTTCATAGAGGAAATGGGGATTGAATTTAGATGCTTCTTAAAATAATAGGCTTACAACATATTTATTTTTCTCTGAACTACATACCTTAATTATGTGGGGTCATCATACAACAACAAGTAATGGCGAGAAGTATTTATCAAAGAATCTAAATCAACAATAATTTGATTGTGTTATTTATCAATCACTCTCCGAATACTCCTCGCTAATGAGGATACAATGATCCTCAAATCGGAAATGCTTACCGCTTGGTTCCTCCATGTTTCCGCCATGCCTCCCGCAATATGCCCGAGGCATGGCGAAAGCACACCGGACTCACGCCGGACTCATGCCGGACCCAACGGTAGTTATAGAGCTGATATAGAATAATTTAACCTAAGTAAAATGAGAGAAATCAATGAAATTTGTGTGTACAACCTTAATAATAAGCATGTTATCCACATTTGAAGCGATTTTACAAACCTTTAAACATCAAATCAATGATGATTCAATAGAGATAATACCTTGAATCGGTTCAGCTGGCGAAAAAGATCATTCTCTTGGCATTTGAAAGTATTCGTCAGGTATTTTCTCGGTATCATAGAACCAATATGATACCTGTTAAATACACTTGAAATACTTAGAAATGGGAAGAGCTACCCTCTGTGTCAGCCCTGCTTTGATTCAGTATCAGATCATAATTGTTTCCTTGTTGGGTTTCCAGCTCAAAAGGCTCTCCACCGAAATAGAAAAGGGCTTATTTCAGAACAGACTTTGAAAAAACAAACTACGCCAGAAACCCATATACAACTGCCACTAAAACAAGAATTAAGCTGATGAAAAAGTAGGGAATCGACATCAAAAGGAACTTAAAGATTGTTTTGCTCCATGATTGCTTATAGTTATGCTTCAGTGATGTGATAAGATAAATAAAACAAACCAGTATTGACCAACCCCATAGCTTCTGCCCTACCTTGTCACTGATAAAAATCTGAATAGCAAGTATAAAACTAAATATGAGAAAGAAAATAGTATGGGTATGGATGGAGAAGATCAGATGCTCATAGTAATACTTTTTGCGATAAAAAAGAAAAAGGAGCAGTATTGCCGTTAGTGGCATCATGAGGAACATGGTTAATGAAATACTTTTAATAATGGCATGGCTTACCTCCTTTAAATCATCTTTATTTTTCATGTCAAATTTTCCCAGCTTCTTTAACATCTGCCGGTTAAACCAGTTTACACGCTCACCTTTCGCTTTTAACAGTGAATCGACCTGCTCGTCGGTATAGAGATGAATGTTTTCTCTAAATTGATCGTATTCCTCTTTGTTGGAAAATTTTATCTTCCCATAGATGTTGTACGTGGGTTTGTCTGCATTCGCCAGTACGTTTTCAGGAATATATGCAGTATACTTTTTCAGTGCTTCTCTGTTTTGTGCGGTGGTATCAAGATCTTCTTCTCTAAGCATCTGATTTAGTTCCTTATCCGATGCACTTTTTAAATGTGAAAGTGTTTTTTTGAGGCTGTCTTTCGAGGTATATTCAAACTCAACTTGCCCTACATCGTTCGGATTTTTACTGTGGTATTTTCGTTTATTTCCTTGTAGTTCATTGATTGTTACACTTTTCGAATTCGAACCACGGTCATTCTTGAACACCCTATTTCCGCTATCAACAGCATGATCGCTCAACTTTCCTAATAGCAGGAAGAAGATAAAACTGACAAAAACGTAAAACTTTACGGGTGGAACATATCGTGCCCTCTTCCCTTCAAGATAATCTAATGTGATTTTTCCCGGCTTGGTGAATGAGGCTTTAAGGGTGTTCCATAGCTTAGTATCGAAATGAAACAGATCTTCTATAAATTCAACGAAAAGATGTTTTACCGGAATTTTGTGCGAATCATTTTTCTGCCCACAGTTCGGACAATAGTTATCTTCGGGCCTCAATGGGGTTTCACAGTTAAGGCATATATCTGATCTTCTTTGAACTTTTGACATATTCGTTGCTGTTTTTTAGATAATACAGCTCAAAAATGATGATTTATGGGCTCTATTTATCGTTCTGATGAGTCCCAACCTGGTATTATTAACGGGACACGTCGTGATTGTTTTGTAACTATTAACTTCCTTTTTTATTGGATTTTTCATTAGCGCAGTTGCACTGAACTGATGAACGTTTCATTGCCGGTTGAAGCACCTGAACAAAAAATAGTGAAGCGAGTATACCACCCACAATCGGCCCTAAGATATAGACCAGGAAAAACCCTCCGGTTTGATCAGGAAAGGCTGCTGCTCCCCATCCGGCTATCCAGGCAATCATACGTGGACCAAAATCGCGCGCAGGATTCAGTCCCGCCTGGGTAAGTGGTGCAATGAGACAAATGATGGAGCTTACAGTCAGTCCGATGAACAAAGGAGCGATGGCATCGTCAGGACGACCAACGTTACATCCTTCTGTGAGGGCAAAGATCATCAGGAGCAACAGAAAGGTCCCAAAAGCTTCTGCACCGATGGCTAGTGGCATAGAAACAACAGCTACGCCGCCGGAAACAGCATAATATTCGCCAAACATCTTAGCGGTCTGAACGGATTCTGTTGTACCCCGAATAATATGATGGGCGCTTTCGTAAGCAGAAATTGATGGTGCATAAAGAAGATATACCGCTAGCCCTGCCAGAAAAGCTCCCGTAAATTGTGCAATTAGGTACACCGGAAGTTTTTGAGGCGACATTCGTTTACCGATGACCATGGCGATACTTACTGCCGGATTAAGATGTGCACATGATAAATGGCGGGTAAGGTAAATGGCGAGCGTTACACCAAGCCCCCAAGCCAGTGCTATCTGCAGTATCCCCTGATATGCATTGAATAATACAGAAACGGCTACCGATCCGCATCCAAATAACACGAGTAAAAATGTACCCAATGTCTCGCCTATAAATTCTTTTGAATAGCGCATCCCGTATTATCAGAAATTGAGAAATAATAACTAGTATTGCTTTCGGCCATTTCGCAATGGTTATTTAGAAAACAGATTCAAAGATATTAAAAATGACACTTCAAATTTGATGCACTAAAAAACTTGTTTAATCTTACATCATAATTTTATTCATACACACATCGAATAAAAATCGAGACCACTTAGAACAAAGAAGATTTATAGAGGAAATTTAGTAAAGAGAGAAATTGATCATTATCTAATCATTACTTATGTTCAACATATTCAAAAAATTGTCCATCTTGATGTTTCGCGGTCATCATAAATTCGATGGCCGCCTCCTTAATGGCCTGTAATTCAATAAAAGTTAGTATAACAATAGTCTAAGAAGTTCTATTATAACCATAACGACCAACTAAGATAGTAATATAAAGAATTTCAGAGTAGTTTCAATTTTTATTTATTCCCTTTGAATTTTGCGATGCCATTCTCAACACTAAATATCCAGTGTCTTCTATAGGTACAGCCAGCTGGACAATCTCCTTCTCCGATACTAAAATCTATCATTATTTTAGTTCCGTCACGTTTCAATATAATATCATTACCGTCAAAACAACCACCATTATTCTCAGCAATAGGAACATATGGTAATTGTTTTAAAGAATTTATTATTGGAACTAAATTCAGCGATTTTTTGGTATAAATTGAAATCCATGGGAATTTCAGGTAGTTATAAGATTTTTTAATCGAATCAAATTGATAGGTATTCAATAATCCGTCAAGCTTTGGATCACCTGTTGGTCGGGTTCCATTAACTAATTTGATAATTTCAGGTGCCTTAGGATCTACATTTAATCCAATTGAATTTAAGCTAAAACATCTTAAAGCATGTATATTACGTATGTTAAATACCGTATCACTTTCTTGTGATTTCAGATTATAAACGGCCTGAAAAGCAGATAATATTTTATTTATCTCAGTAGAATCCAATACCGCAATATTGTAATTGGGATGATTTACATCATTGTTAATTTCTCGAACATACAGATGTGTTGCATCAACCAGATAGTTTGTTAAGATAAATGAACTGACTTTAATGTTATCTACGGTAGTGATGTTCCATTTTTTACATCCCAGTAATACAAAAATGAATAAAATAAATATTTTTGCTTTCATGACACTTCTTTCCCAAATGATGCAAATTACACCAATAAGGTTGCTTACATTGTTGAATCAGTCAAGGAGTACGCAAGAATGTAACTACAGCAATACAAGTCAAGAAAGCGAACATTAATATTCGTCTTTTCATGATTGTATTTTTAAGTTTAAGATAAAGTTTATTGTAAGTACTTATTTTATTGATTTCATGCCTGCAGATAACGACTAATGACATGTTTAATAATCACTTATAACCTTTTTGCATTCAATTTTATCATGCTTATTTTAGCTGTTTTATCCAAAAGCACAATGGGTATATCAATTAAGTCGATGGAGTAGAAATTAGGGCTCCCCTTGCTTGTTGTGTTAGTAAACACATCCACATATTCATAAGGAAGCGTAGTAGTTGTAAGCACATTGTTATTCGAATCATAAAACGTTAATTCGAGCTTGCTGTCATTATCTTTACCGGCTTCTTTTTTGAAAAGTTCAACCTTCAAATTTAGTTTCGTGACAAACTCAAGATGATATGATTGATAAGCATATGCCCAACTAAAACGAGCTAATTCATCTGTATGTGTTTTTTTCTCTGTTCGTAATATGATAAACTGGTCGCTGGCTTTCAAATCAACTGAATCAGAATAAATCTGAAGATTAGTTTTGATACCACCAAGAGATTCTTTTAAATTTTGAGATCCAAGGTTATTGATGATAAATAATTGAACTGCGATGAATAAGATTAATCTTGTTTTCATGTTTGTTTGATTTTAGTTTATAGAGATTACATTGGCTTGCTTGTTAAGAAGAAATCAATCTCAGTATCCAAATAACACGAGTTTAAAAGACACCAGGTGCTTGGCGCAAAGACATTAAAATGAGGCATCAAATCTATGCACTAAAAAGCTTAAAAAAACCATATAGGAAGTTAATGCACGATAGACATCCTGTGCTAGTTACCATCATTCAATTTTAACAGACCGGAACGGGTAGCGAACCATTTATTGCCTTTAGCATCTATGGCGATAGCTGAAACCGGATCAATTTTAGACCCATTTGCAGTGGTATAGGTTGTCCAGGTTAAACCGTTATAAGCCGAGATTCCCCAACCATTAGAGCCAAACCATTTATTACCTTTTGAATCACTAGCAGTTGATAAAACAGGAGAGCCTGCTACTAACCATTCTGTTTCCGTATCATGGGCGACCCATTGTGTACCATTAAATTCTGATATGCCATTCCATGTCGCAAACCATTTACGATCTTGATTATCAATAGATATTCCCATTACAAAATTACCAACTATCCCTTTTGTTTTGTCGCTTTTATAACTATAATTAGTCCACTTGGTACCATCAAACTTTGAAACGCCACCACCTGTGCCAAACCATTTATTACCTTGTTTGTCTATGGATATCGAATATACATTGTTAGAAGCCAACCCATCTTGCACATTATAGGTAACCCAGTTTACATCATCAAATATAGCAACACCACTAGCGGTTCCAAACCATTTATTGCCTTGTTTATCTATAGCTATTGAACTAACATGGTTACTTACAATACTATTTGTTGAATTTGCATCATGTTTAAAAAACGACATGGTGTTGCCTTCTAGTTTCATAACACCCCCACTGTCTGTTCCAAACCATTTATTGCCTTGTTTATCTATCACTATAGCAAGAACTCGTTGACCAATCCCTGCATAACTTTTCCAGTTTACGCCATCAAATTCAGATGCTCCTACATCTGTACCAACCCAAATATGTCCCACAGAATCAATTGCTATGGCTTGGGCATCATTGTTTACTAGTCCATCAGCAGTGGTATACTTTGTCCATGTTATTTTGCTTACTTCTTCTGTTTTTTTGTCTTTTCTACATGAGAATGTAATTACTGAGATACAAGTCAAAAAAGAGAATATTAAAATTAGCTTTTTCATAATTGTAGTGTTGTTTAGTGTAAAAGGTTTAATTGCTTGCTAATATTAGGTAGAATTAATTGTCTTGTTTTTATATCCTATCAAGACAACCGCAATTATATTTCATCATATTATTTTATAAATATAGATATTTTTATAATTATAAATCATCAATTTAAAATTATATTTATAATCATATTTTTACACGGATTTATTTTTTCACTATTTATTCCAAATTTTATATAACTAATCGACTGGAAAAATATTGTGTATCAATTTCGGCAATGGACAATTGTGGAAAAAGCGTATTAAACTGTACTTTTGTAACAATATTCAACCCTACACACTACTTAATGAAAAAATCAACTTTTACACTTGCCATGGCAATGTTATGTTTTCATGCCTGGGCACAACAATCCACGTCAGATTACGCACGGCGTATCGGATTAATCCATCAAAACATTTATCAAAGTTTTCATGATCAAGCAGCCGATCTTTTCTATGAAACAAACAATCATGCGCTTGACGAAAACAAACACTCTTTTTTATGGCCGCTATGCGCTTTGATACAAGCGACCAATGAAATGGAGAGCCTCGAGCCTTCAAGAGAGTATATGAAACCGGTGATGAAGGCTATCAATCAATATTATAATTCGACTCCTCCTTCACCGGGATATCAGGCATGCGTAACGAAAGAAAAAAACGATACCCGATATTATGATGATAATCAATGGATCGGTATTGCCTGCATGGATGCATACAACCGAACCCACAAGAAACAATATCTTGACATATCGAAAACGATTTATCGTTTCATGATGAATGGTTATGATACTGTTTCAGGAAGTGGTATTTACTGGAGAGAAAACGATAAGTCTTCGAAAAACACCTGTTCAAACGGACCGGGGATATTGCTGGCCTTACAACTTTATAATGTAACAAAACAGAAAAACTATCTGGATACTGCCCTGTTATTGTACAATTGGACAAACAAATATCTGCTTTCTCCTGAGGGGGTATATTTTGATGCACTCAGAATGAAAGACTTAAAAGTTGACCGGGCTGTTTATACTTATAACACAGGGACCATGCTGCAGTCGAATGTGTTATTATTTAAAACAACTGGGAGCCAAAAATATCTGGACGAAGCCAAACGGCTTGCAACAGCGGCAGAGAACTGTTTCTACAAGAACAACAAGTTGCCCGACAACTATTGGTTCAATGCGGTACTATTACGTGGCTACATTGAACTTTTCAAGATAGAAAAGAATGAGAATCGATTAAAGTTCTTTATTGCTGATGCCAACAGAATATGGCAACAGGAAAAAGATGAAAAGGGGCTACTGGGTAAGAAGAAATCAAAAACGCTGATTGATCAGTCGGCAATGATTGAGATCTATGCCCGCTTAGCAAAGATCAAACATATTGATTAATTCTTCCTTTATTGGATAACAGAGATTGATTTTATTCGCCTTTGGTTCTGTTGCAATCAATTGCTAAATGAGCATATTTTCAATCAGGATAGAAAAACGCTTAACTATGATTGCGCTCAATTACAATCATAGTTAAGCGTTTCTTGTGTTTAATTCATAACTGTAAACACATAGCTTCCCGAATTCAGTTTTATCGTAAACAGTTGTTTTACTTTATCTCCATTTTTAACGCTTGCTTCATTCGAGAATACTTTACCATCTTTCAAGATGCTCTTCGCATTCAAGTATAGCGTTACCGTGCTATTTGCAGGAATCACAGCAGAATAAATGACACTGTTATCTTTTCGTTTCCATGAGGATTTTATCTCACCATACGGTCCGGTATGTTTTGCTTCGAAAGATTCGAGCCCCTTCACAAAGTTTGGCTGTAGTATCGTGTTTTTGAATCCGGGGTTTTGTGGGTCCGGTTTAATTCCTCCCAACGCTTTATAATACCATGCTCCTATTTCGCCAAACATGATATGGTTTTGTGATATATCTGACTTGGCATCAATCGGCCAGTTCTCTAAGAGGGTGGTTGCACCATTCTTAATCCACCAGCCCCATGAAGGAAATGTCTCTTGTGAAGCTACTTCATAAGCTAAATCGGCGTATCCATTTTCGCTTAGTGCATTCAGTATGGTTTTGCTTCCAAGTAATCCAACATCGATATGTCTGTTATCGGCAATGACACGTTGGGCCAGTTTCTCTGCGACTTTTGCTTTTAGGTTTTCAGGAACGACACCCCAAAATAAAGGCGCACTTAACTCTGTTTGCAGACCTTCGCCATAGACCCCGGTTTCCTGATCCAGATACTTTGCATTAATTGCATTTGCAATTCTGTTTGATAAGGCGGTGTATCGCTCATAGTCGGCTTGTTTCTTCAAAATCAGGGCTGTCTTCGCCAGAATTGATGCATCCACAAAATAATAAATGGACGAGGTGAATTCTTTAGGGGTAACAGATTTTACAGGCACCCAGTCGCCCAAGCCCCAGTTGGTAAGTCCTGAAGGACTTATTTCGGTAATATGATCGACATATCTTTTGATGTTATCATAACAATCGGTCAACAATTTACTGTCTCCATAAAATTGATAGATGTTCCAGGGAATGATGGCAATGGTACTTGTCCAATCAGGACCGTTTGCCCATGCATAACCCCATCCATCACTTGGAACGATTGCAGGCAAAACGCCATTGGGTTGTTGTTCATCGCGATGGTCGGCTAACCATTTTTCATAAATGGTAATACCATCAAAATTATAGAGTCCGGTTTCGCTGGCTATATGTGCATCGCCAGTCCAACCATTCTTTTCGCGTTGCGGACAGTCTGTTGGATAACCAAACAGGTTTGATAAATAGGAGTTATTTGTTGCTGACCATGTTTTATTTAACGTAGTGTTTGAACTCTGGATCTGACCGGCTACGGGAACATCGCTATGCATGAAGATTCCTGTCAGACTCTCTTTTGTCAATTCAATCGGTTTATCACTGCTAACCTCCACATATTGAAAACCCTTATAGTTGAAATGAGGCATAAAGGTTTCGACACCCTCTCCCGACAACGTATAAATATCAGTTTGGAAAGGATCGGTATCATCAGTAGGGCGATAATGGACGATGATATTCGACTGGTCAACATTGCCATCTTTATCAAGAAGTTCTGAATGTTTCAATCGTAGTACTGTTCCCTGTTCTCCCGTAACATGAATTTTACTGACACCTGCAATATTTCGTCCAAGGTCGAAGATGTACTTCTGGGCACTGATCTTACGAATACTTTTAGCCGGAATCTCTTCTATATCACGAATAGGATGGAGCACCTGTGCAACAATATTATTGGAAGGAGCACCCACAATGATGCTATTCTTCCATTTAGAGTCATTGAATGGGGTGTTATTCCATCCTTTCTGTGCCAATCGTGCATCCTGGTGTTCGGCGGTATAAATACTGTTTAATGTTATCGGACTTAATGAGGTTTTCCAGTCTTCGCCTGTCGTAATAGTCTCTACGGCACCATTTTCATAGGTTATTCTGATATCCATACAAAACTTAGGGCGGGCTCGCCAGGGTGCTTTATCGAAATACCAGACAGCTGTTGACTGATGGTTATACCAACCATTTCCAAGCACTACGCCAACAGCAACTGAATCAGTGTTCAGCATAGAGGTGATATCGTATGTTGCATACAGATTCCGTCGATCAAAACGTGTGTACATTGGATCTAGACGATGATTGCCAACACGTTTGCCATTAATATATAACTCATACAATCCAGCAACAGCAATATATGCACGTGCAGATTTGATCACTGAGGTGGGTCTAAATACTTTTCTGAAATAGGGAGCTGCTTTTAAATTGATATCCTGGGTATCTGAAATCCAAAAGCCTTTCCAGTTCTTCATTTCCATCATACCGGTCTCAAAACTTGCAACGGTGGCAGGCTTACATTTTTTGCCATCCATATCCCATACTTGTACGGTCCAGTAGTATTTTGTGAAGGGTGCAAGTGGTTTACCCTGATAGGTAATCAGCATGTCATTACCTACCTTCAATGTCGAATTCATCATATTGCCCTCACCGTGTAATACGGCTAAGGAATCGGCACCTACAAAAATTTGATATGCCTGCTGCAGGGCTCCTGGTCGTTGGTCATTTATTTGCCATTTCAACCGAGGATTGGCCGCATCAATACCGATAGGATTTACCATGTATTCGCAAACCAGCCCCTGAGGCTTACACTGTTGCGCTTTACCATATAATGATACCGCTGTAAATAATAGAATTGCAAGTAATATCTTATGATTTTTCATTTATGATTTTATTTTAAATAATCCTGAAGAAACGCTTCTTTAGTTTTACTAATCGTATTTTCCCATATTTCTTTGTAAGCAGGTTGCTCCATGTGATGGGCACGATAAGGAACGGTCAGGATAATTTTCTTACCTTTTGCCTGGTTAATAGCTGCATAAACTGCTGATGAAGGACAAGTGAGATCGATCAAACCTATTTCAACAACAATAGTAGCCCTGGAATCTTTTAGTACATGGGCTACATCATAATAGGGAAGTGTTGATAACATTTTCTCTTTATCATAGGTTGTTTCAAAAGGATAAGGCCAACTACCTTTACGTCCAACTAAAGAGCCACCCCAATCACACATGGCAGGTACGGTAACAATCACTGCACTAACTCTTTTATCTAAACCAGCGGCAGCCAAAGACTGTCCACCACCCTGACTTTCACCAATAACTACAATACGTTTTCCATCCCATTCCGGCTGACTTGTCAGAAAATCGAGTGTTCTGATTAAACGTAAATACATTCCTCTAAAATAAATATCATGCTGGCTTTCCAAACCCTGCTGTGCATAATTTTTTAACTCACCATTTTCAAGATTAGTGTAATACGCATCAGGTTGTCCGTTTAACATGCCATGTGCGTTTAAATCAAAACAAAGTGCTCCTTTTCCCATTTTTGCATAACGCATAGCATTGTATGGTTCAGAACGACACCAATCGCCACTAACACCTGCGGCATGAAAATTAATCACAATGGGTAACGACTTTGGTTTAGCTAATACTGGTTTAGCAAAATAACCCCGCACTGGTTTTGGTCCTAAACAATTAATTTCAACATCAGAACACTGATAACCTGAAGCTATATTCTTCACTGGAATGATTTTCATACCCATTGGGAGTGCTCTCAATGCTGCTTTTTCTCCTTTCCAAAATTTATCAAAGTCCTTGGGACGGCTAGTTCCAGGTTTAAATTCTTCAGGGGCGACGATTAAGCCGATACTGGCTGATTCGGTTTTTGTACTTGCCTGAAAAATATAGGTAGTAGGTTCAGAAAACGTTTCACTAAAAACTAAAAGTGTATCGCCTTCATATTTTAACATCTTTTGTGTGAGTTGATTGCTGAAATCTTTTCTGATTTTAATTAGAACAGAGTCTGTATTTTTGTCTTTCAGCAAAAGGGTAACTCGTACCTTTTCTCCCTTTTTATAAATTCCAGTTTCATTTGTTTGCCTTAAGATGATGGTTTGGCCTATTGAAATGGAGAAAAGGCCGATCAGCAAGTATGTTGTGAGTAAAAAACATTTGATTGCGTTCATCAGTAAATAATTTTTAGATTAGGGTCTGATCATTTTAAATATACATTGACATTCTCTGAACTTTATAATTTCATAAAATCGATTCTTTTAAGAAAAGCTAATCATCCGTATTTTATTTTGCAGGCTTATACATTGGCAAACCTGTTATTGGCCAATGGCTTACTTGTGATTCTGTATTTAGCTTCAGTTCTACATCTTTTGAAGTGAATGATTTTACTGAAATATTCCAACCGTCAACAACAATCATTGGCGTTTCGTTGTGGAGATCGACTAAAGAGGCCTCTATTATGATGGTTTTTACTTCATTCGGAATCAGGGAAACATAATTATCAGTATAATAAACTGGTAATACCCGTTCATTAGAATGTTGGCGACGAAGTTGTAAATGAGCCATTAGCGCAATTTGAGAACTAGCATTATGCAAGGTGACTTCAAGCAAACACTTTCCATTAATATTTTGGCGTACAACTTTCGATTCAAGCGTCACTACAGGCAATTTGTTCAGATCTGATAAGTTATCAGGTTGTTCATGTGAGGCCTTCCAATAGAAGTTATCAGAAATCAACAAACCCTTTGCATCCTTCAGTTCAAGTTTTACAAAAAACACAGAAGTTAAGTTTGAAGGCCATTTTACAGTATCCAGATCAGTTGCTGAACTGGCTTTAGCATTTACTGTAAACGCTTGTTGATAAGCAACTTTTCCATCCAGGTTATATAAGGTGAGTTGCGCTTTTAAATTCTGAAGATCGGTTCCTTTATTATTTATGACCTGAATGATTGCTTCGCGCTCATTTAGCTGGATATGGACAAGTTCGCAAGCTTTCTTTGTTGCAAATAATGATGAATTAGGCTCTAAATCGTGATGATAAATCTGCCATACGAAACTTGGTTGTGCCGGGTTACTCATCCAAGTGATGACACCACTACACGGGTTAAATAACTTAGCATTACGACCTTCATACATCGCTCTGAATGCTTCATAATTCATCATTTGCCCCTTGCGTACAAAATCAGCCAGATTATCGGCTTTTCCATAACGGCTGTTTAATTCATCCGGATATTTGTTACCCCTCTGGGCTCCTCTGGCAAAATCATGCTCCGCCCAGTCGTCGTTGATAATTTCCCAATCCTTTTCAGGCATCATTCCATGAACCGACTCCAGGGTTGGAATAGACATACTTCCTATTTCAGTTTTAAACGATTCGCCAAAGACATAGTAATCACTGGGTTTTCGCCAGAAATAAGGGCCACCTGAGTTTACACCACGCCCTTCGGTAGAACTTGATTGATAATGACGCATCGGTTCGAGCTTGCTCATCATCGCTTTTAAGGAATCATCGATCTCTTTAGGAGGAAATCCTTCATTACGTGCACACCAGACTGCAATAGAAGGATGGTTTCGAAAACGAAGTATTTTGTCGCGAACATTAGCCAGATAAAGTTTTTGATCATTCGGGTTGGGGCCATCTCCAGGATTGGCTTGAAAGAACTCGTCCCAAAGCAAGATGCCATATTTATCACACATATCATAGAAATCCTCACTGGTGCTCTGTCCTACCCAGTTGCGAATCATAGTGTAGTTTGCAATCTGATGCATCCTGATCTGTGCTTCCAATCGCTCACGTGGTATGCGTTTCATGGCTTCGTCCATTCCCCAGTTTCCCCCTTTGCATAAAACCTTAACGCCATTCACTGATATCGTCAGGTTTTCAGTTTCGGGAACACTGTAGGTGATTTTACGGATACCGAAAGATACTTTTTTACTATCGGATACCTGATTTGCTATATCAAAACTGAGGCTTAAGGTATATAGGTTTTGGGGACCATAACCATTGGGCCACCATAACTTAGGATTCTTTACAAGAAGTTGAGGAAACTTTTTGGAAGTAAGCGAAATAAGTTTTGAGGTATGGGCAGGAACTTCTACAGACTGCTGAAACGATACATTGCCAAAACTTCCTTTCAGAATACCTTTTTGTGGTTGATCGGTAACGTTTTCCAAAGTAGTTTGAACAGAAATATCTGCAGTATTTAATTTGGGAAGTGGCAGATCTGTTGTGATAAGTGGAGACTTGATCAAGACAGCGCCTGAAGCTGATAGAAATACTTTTTGCCAGATCCCAGTGTTACGGTCGCGGATGGCAGGAATCCAGTCCCAACCTAATGAACAAAGAAACGTAGGGCCATCACTGGCAGTAATGCCTCCATTCCCCCCCATACCGAGTGCAATGGTGTGTTCGTGAGGGATACCTGGATTGGGTTGTGGTGAAATCAAAACAGCCAATACTGCTTGCTCACCTGGTGTCACAAGAGAGGAGATGTCGAAAAGGCCACGTATAAATGCTCCTTTAATATTTCCAACTTCCTTTCCGTTTACAAAGACCATTGCAAAATAGTTAATACCATCAAAATTCAGCCAGATCTTTTTTCCTTTATAATCAGCAGGAACCAAAAAAGTAGTTCTATACCAATATGAGGTGCGGCAAAGTGTTTCCGGGATTTTATCGGGACGGTTATTTTCGCCCCAAAGCGGTTCAGGATATATCCCATTATTCACTAATGTGGTCAAAATAGTTCCGGGAACTGTTGCATTATACCATCCGGTTGTTTGAAAACCGGCTTTAGTAATCTCTTTGCCCGACTGGCTTATTTTAGAAGCATCTTGTAATTGCCAACCATTGGCAATAATAAAGGGGGTAGAATTAGTTTGCCCGCTGAGTGAAAAAGCTAAAGACAATAGGATAAAGAGTGTTGTAAATTTCGTTAAAGACTTTGAGCGCTTCATATTTTTCTTTTTTTCTAAATTCCAGGGAACAAAAAAACCATAAATAATGAAGAGCGTAACTCCGCTTGAAATTACGCCCTTCAACTTTCAAAGTTAAATGAAAAGAATCAAAACATATTAAGTTTTAAAAATTAAAACACTTTTTTTCGACTTAGTGAATTTTTAACTTTTTATAGCGCAGCATTGCTTCAAGATAATAGTAATCAGCATAAGTCAACGGAACATCAACTTCACTATTATGAGGGAATGATCCAACATTATGTTTTATTATAAAATCACCATTTTCTCCTAACGCTGCCCGGTATGCAGGTGATGAGAGACTACGAATTTCAATCTCAGCTACATTCAAATATTTTTTTGCTAATTGTTTATCAACGTATTGACTTAGCTCGATAAGAGCAGAAGCCATGAGTGCACCTGCAGAGGCATCACGCTGAGCATCCGGAATACTGGGTGCATTAAAATCCCAATAGGGAATTTTATCTTTAGGTAGATTGGGGTGATTCAATAAAAACGCTGCAATATGTTTAGCCTGTTGCAGATAGCGGTCGAGCTTTGTTTCGCGATACATCATGACGTACCCATATAAGCCCCATGACTGACCTCGGGCCCATGCAGACTCATTAAATGCTCCTTGGTGGGTTTGCTTGATCATTGGCTCTCCGGTTTCCGGATTATATGATACAACATGATAACAGCTATAGTCGCTACGATAATGGTTTTTCATAGTTAGATCAGCATGACTAACGGCAATTTTGTAGAAACTGGAGTCGTGAGATATATTAAAAGCATTCATCAGCAATTCCAGATTCATCATGTTATCAATGATAACTGGATATTTCCATTTAGCATTGGCTCCCCATGATTGGATTAAACCAACTTTTGGATTAAAACGGGTAGACAACGACTTGGCCGCTGTTAATAACACATCTTTATAACTTTTCTCATTTGTAATCCGTAGTCCGTTTCCAAAGCTGCAATTGATCATAAAGCCAACATCGTGATTTGAAGTAGTGAATTTCTCACGTTCAACACGAGCAGTCATGACTTTTGCATACTTTTTCATCATCGGATCTTTAGTTCCTTCGTAAAGATACCATAGACAGCCAGGATAAAATCCACTACACCACCAACGGGAATCAGACGTTGTTAAATGACCCGTCTTATCAATTGTTCGGGGTAAAGAGTCGGTTTTTGGCAGCATCACTTCGCTCATTAGCTTATACTGTTTGACAGAGAAGGCTAATGATTGGTCAATAACTTTATTAAGCGGTTCAACTTTTGCACCACTTTTAACTTTTTGAGCATTACAGTTGATGAAACCGATCATACAAACTGTAAGAACGAATAAAATTGTTTTCTTCATTACTGGATAGTTATGATTGAATTTGTGGTTAAATTTCATTACCAACTTTTTAGTGGCTTAATATTATTGCTATTTTCATTCACTCCTTCAGGAATGAGTAAAACAGTTACTTTTGATTTACTATTTGCAGGAATAACTACATCAAATCCTACCAATATGGTTCCTGGATTCTGAGCATCATACTCATGCAATGGTGTTGTTGGCCTTGTTGTAATTATAGTATTAGCAGGTTCTACAACTTTAAGCAATAGAGTTTTACCATTTTTAGATAATACGGCTGTTCCATCTCCGTTTATTTTTACATCGGCAGGTGTAAGCATGGTCCAGCGCATGGTGGTTGCTTTATCAGATGATTCAATCTCATCACTAACCATAACATATTTCTGGTCGACTATTGCAATACCTCGTTTAACATCATTTGTATTTCCACTATACACTTTTGACAGATCGAAAGTTGCACTTAGAAATGATGGTTTGCCTGATGAGCTTAAGATCGGTGCATAACCATCTACTTTTTGAAGTTGGTTATCAAAGGCGAGTGTACTATGATAAAAATTATTGTAACGAAGTACTTCCCAGCGTTGTGAATTTTGTTTCATATTCCATAGATCGACCTTTTTCGATTCGAGTGACTCGTATTCCTGTGAACCAAAATCCATTGACCAACGCTCTCCATTAGCATCCATTACAAAAGAACCTATATCCATGTGAGCATGGTTTATAGATGGTGACCCACCTTTTATTGCAACATAAATTGCATTAGGATCAGTCCATGATGAACGCATTAATGCCATAGGATTCTTTCCTTTTCCAGCCCACAAAAGCTTTTTAGGCGCTTGAATATTATCCAAATTTATTCCGGCTCCCCAAATCATAATAGCTGGTAATAAACGATCCTGACTTATCTTTCTATCAGTCCCCAAATGCTTCTTCTCAACAAAGAGTAATGATTCATCTTTAGCTTGCTTAGCTAACCAAAACATTGCAGGATTTAAACCCGAACCATTTCCACAATCAGAATAATTAAAACACTTGCCAGTATTTCCAGTCATATTTTCAAGAAATCCGGCTGTTTTAAATAATGCTGAGCTTTGGGTAAGACCAAAGTCAGTACCAAATGTTTTTTCAATTGCACTTAAAAACATGACATTAAAGCTCGTACCATATCCCCAATAGCCATAACCTTCGGGATAAATACCATCCGGGTTATAATCGCCCATAGGCAGTTTAATAGATTCTATAGCCCGGTCAATGATCTTCTTCGACTCTTCAGGCTGATCTTCATAGATTGCCAAAGCGCCATAGGTCATTCCTGTATTGCAAACCTGATTCCAGTTATGCGTAACTCTCAACCAGCTATTGTATTTTGGATCAAGTGAAGGCTCTATACCTTTTTTGAGAATGGCTTCTTTTAT
This sequence comes from Bacteroidota bacterium, assembly GCA_013390605.1. Taxonomy (GTDB): domain Bacteria; phylum Bacteroidota; class Bacteroidia; order Bacteroidales; family Cfx3-03; genus Cfx3-03. The sequence continues at coordinate 4,167,448 of JACAUB010000001.1, forward strand.
AAGGTTTCGTGAAGACTGTGATAGATCGTTGTAAAGCCAGTCGTAACCAATTGAAACGCCTAATGTCATTTCGGCTACATCAAGAAAATGTGAAGGATTCCAGTCACTAAAAGCCGCTATCGTTACAAGCTCTTCTTCTGCTTTTTTAAGATATTTTGCATCATGCGTCATTCTATAGGCATAGGATAGAAAGAATATACGATGAATACATTCTCGTGACTTATCTAATAACCGACGACCAATCTGTATTCTTTGAAGTGGAGGCAATGTGAGCATTCGATCACTTTCGTTCAAAATGGTTTGATGTACCTGTAGCCAGGTTTTGTCAGAGGCAATATTTTTCTTTATTAACGCTTCTTCGCCCTGTGTTAATAATATTCGGGGATGCGGTGAAGTAACATTACTGTTTTGAAGGTACTTTAACTGAGCCGAAACAAAAAACGGAAGCAATAAAGCACAAATGATGAATAGATTTTTTTTCATTGGGTTGTTATTTTTGGATTGAATTTTCAAAATTATCAATTGAGTTATTGGATAAGACAAACGTTTGCATTATTGCATTTAGAAACATTTCCCCATTACACTTAACCTTAAACAGGGCCATTAAAAACAGAAAGTTATTTTGCTATTTTGTTAAGATTCACTTTGATTGTACTGAGAAACACAAAATTTATCTCTACAAACAACATTGAATTTTGGGCTTCAAGTTATGCCTGATAATTACTTGAAGATTTCAACAGCCTCTTCAAAATTTTCAAGACTCAAATATACCAAAATAAACTGCCTAAATAAGATTGTAATCTCATTAAACAAACACGCACGAATCATTATTTACAATGGCACTAAAAAAGGAAGCTCCCCCCAAAAGAAAATTAATTATTTTCATATCCTGATTTTTCAATGAACTATTAGATAGGATTTAATCTCTCCAGCCATTTTTCCGGCTAATACATTTATACGTTCGGCCTTGTAGTGAACCCATCGATAAAAAACGCCTTATGACCGGGAACTGGTTTCATCGTTTCATTGAAATCAATCATCGGAATATTATATGCTTTTATCACTGAATCGGCTATTGGATATCTGATTTTAATAAAAACACCCATTACAGATAATCCATAACGGGTGTTTATTATTTAAGAGATCAATCCGGGATATTTTTAGTTAACAGTTACTTTGCCAAATTGAATAACAACTTGCTTATAATTGGCACTCTGGTATCCATTATTTGTTAAAACAATGGTAACATCAAAGGTGCCTGCCGTTTTGTAGGTATAGCTGGCATACCACCCTGTACTATTCTGCGTTGTTTTATACCCTTTAGCACCAACCAATCCATAGTCAACATAACAATCGCTGGAGTTAAGAACCGGATGATTATACATATCTAATGAATCGGCAGTAGAATTTTTCATTTTCATGATATTTCTAATTCCACCAGGCCAAACACTGCAGATATCAGCAGTAGTCTCAACTACAAATTTTACTGACTTTCCACTTTTCACTTGCGTTACTAAAGAATCTTTACCAGACTTATCTACCATATACATTTTCAGTGATTTCATGGTAGGATTACTTGTCGAATCTTCTTTCAGACATGACGACATACTAAAAGCAATAAATAATCCTAGTGCCACTGTATAAATTATTTTTTTCATTGTTTCCATTTTAATTAAATTTTCAATGTATTAATAACCTGAGTTTTGAGGTAAAGTAGGGTCAATTTGAATTTGACTTACAGGAATTGGTAAGAAGAGTTGGTAAGCAGGGATTGGAGCATTGATATAAATTTTATCATCATAATCCACCTTGGTCATTAAATCTTTCGTGATAATGTCAATTGCTTTGCCGGTTCGGACAAGGTCGAAATAGCGATGCCCTTCGAATGCTAACTCCATTCTACGCTCATGTAGCATCATATCAATATTTAGCTGAGCAGCAGTAATGGCTGGCATACCTGCTCTGGTTCTCACCTGATTAAAATATACAATGGCGGCATCTTTTTGGTTAAGTGTCATTAAGGCCTCAGCATACATCAATAAAGCATCAGCATAACGTGTAACGATATAATTATAATCGGTGCCTGTATTTGCGTAATTTTTTATCTGAGCTGCAGGAGGACATAATTTTTTGGCCCAAGCCTGTATAGGAGGAACTGCCGGAGAACAATTACCTGAGTCTACAGATGCAGCATAACGTGTTAAATCTTTGTTCGTTGTAAAATCACGCATCAAGTTGTGTTCAACCAACATTTGGTTACTCGAGTTAGCCAACAAATTTTTTCCGATATCTACACCCATCCATTTAAACCATGTACTTGCTTGTCCTGCTGCCACATTAAAGTTTACCTCGAAAATTGATTCTGTATTTGTCAATTTATTTGCTGGCTGAAATATTGCACTATATGATGGCATTAAAGAATAATTAGTTCCGGCAGCCTTATCAACAATTAGCTTTTTTAATGTTGCAGCTGCATTATTCGCATCGTTCAAAGTCAGATACACTTTGCCTAAGATAGTTAATGCGGCACCTTTGGTTGCACGGGCCTCTTGTCCTTTTAATGCATTATCGCCTTTATTGTAACAATTCGTTGAAGCAAATACCAAATCAGGAATAATCACTTTTTGATAGATCGTGTCTAATGATGCACGTCCAACGCCAAATGCTTTAGTTGGATCTGATAATGGTTCAGTCACTTTAGGAACCGGACCATAAATTCTTACCAGATTAAAATAGGCTAATGCTCTGAGAAATCGAGCTTCTCCACGAAAAGCATTGAGATCTGTCGCTTCTGTAAGGTGAGTAGGTGCATATTTATCAATTATTGAAAGCATATTATTACAATCAACAATCATTTTATAGTTATTCGTCCAAATACCATCTTGTGAATTTGAATTGGTTTTTGTGAAAATATGAAAAGGACTACTCCAGTTAAAATCCTTGCCATCATCAGACATCAACTCAATTACAAGAGGCATATCACCTTGGTTATAGATACTTTGCAATTTTTTATAACATGCTGTTATACCCGTCTGTATTTCAGTTTTAGTACCAAAATATGAATCGGGAGAAAGTGTATCTTCAGGTTTTGTTTCCAGAAAGCTTTTTGTACAACTCATAAATAGAATTGCAACTATTATCAGCAAAAAATATTTTTTCATAATTATGTTCTTTTTCAAATTATAATGTAAGATTTATACCAAAACTGGTAGTTCTTGCCAATGGATAGGCTCCACGATCAATTCCTTGTGATAAAGAAGATGCTCCCTGATAGTTCGTTTCGGGGTTAAATCCAGGGTATTTGGTTATAAAAAGTGCATTTTGAATGCTTAAATAGATGCGAATGTTCTTGACATTTAGCTTTTTAGCAATGAAAGATGGCACAGCATATCCTAAAACAACATTCTCAACATCTACGAAGGTTCCTTTGTATAATAAGGTTCCTGACAAATCGCTACCTTCATAAGATTTCCGGGTAGGTGCAGCGTATTTACCATCTGTTCTGGTAGGTGTCCAATAATTATTATAATAATCATATGTTGTGTTGATTAAACCAGCTCCTCTACCAAACACACTCTGAAATTCTGCCATAGAGATGTCGCCTCCTTTTGTACCTCTGACTTTAATAGATAAATCAAATCCTTTATAAGCAAAAGTATTTGTCATACCCCATGTATAGTCAGGAATTGAACTTCCTATAACCGTTTGATCACTTGAATCTAGAATTCCATCACCATTTACATCAGCTGCTTTTGGAGATCCGGGAATAGACCTGTTTTTCCATAATGGATTCGAAGCATTAAAAATTGGATTATTCTTAACATCCTGCCAATCCTTATAAGCTCCCAAATCTACCATTCCATAAAGATCTGCCAAAGGTCTTCCTTCTGAAGTATAACAATTGTTGTTTATTAACGGACGTTTATCTGTTCCAATATTGAGAACCCGGTTGCGGTAGTAATATAAATTAGCATCCGTAGTCCAGGTAAACGCACCTGTCAGGTTGCGGGTTGTTATTTCCCATTCAAAACCTCTGTTACGCATAGCGCCAATGTTTGCCCAGGTTGAACTAAATCCTGTTATGGTTGGCAAAGGCAAGTTGAACAGCATATCGGTAGTTTTACGATAGAAATAATCTACACCCAATGAGATACGATTGTCAAGAAATTGAAAATCAGAACCTATTGTCCAGTCTGTAGTAGTCTCCCAACCTAATTTTGCATTCGCAATTTTTCCATTGTCATATGCAGGAGATAGCGTTGAAGCATTACCAAGAACATAAGTAGAAGCAGAAAGTGTACTCTGAGCCAGATAATTAGTAATCCCTGAGTTTCCAATCTTACCCCAACCTCCACGAATTTTCATATCGGTTATATACTTTTTAAGTGGAGCAAAGAACTTTTCGTCAGAAACACGCCATGCCAATGACAATGAAGGAAACACGCCCCACTTTTTATCTTCTCCAAATTTTGAAGATCCATCTCTACGTACACTGGCGGTTACATAATATTTGCCGGCATAATTATACATCATACGGGCATACGACCCAATCATTGTTTCGCTCGAACGGTTTGTCTGGGCGTCACCTTGAGCATTTAAAATTGTTGTAGCTTGATTTAATGTGGTAATAGCATCAGAAGCAAAATCATATTTGTTAATGTAATCACCACGATTTTCAGTCTTATCTACAGTATAACCAGCCATTGCTGTAATATCATGTTTTCCAATCGTTTTTTTATAGGTAAGGAAGTTCTGTGAAGACCAATAAAGCATTGTGGTCAAGTTATTTGTTCCTTGTGTTCGCGAATATGTAAGTGAGGCTGTTGGAACAGTACTGGGAATATATGTATTTTGCTCCCAATAACTGAATTGGTTATTAAATTCTGAACGAAAAGTCAGGTCTTTCAATAATTTGATATCTGCAAATAAACTGGTAATGTTTTTGGCGGTTCTCCTTTTGTCCTGTTTCTGAAACTGACTCAATGGATTAACTCCCATTGTCATGTTCCAGTCCCATGGACCACCTGTATTCGTTCCATAATAAATAGGCTGACCATTACTGTCGGTGGGAGCCCAGATTGGAGGCATGGTTAGTGCATTATAAAAAGGATTGCTAGTATTACCACCTTCTGTATTTGAAAGTACACCAATATTCTCAAAAGATGGAGCTAAATTCAGACCAAGTTTAATTCTGTCATTAATCTTAACATCAACGTTTGCTCTAAATGAAAACCGATTATAGTTTGACGTTGGAACGATTCCATCCTGACTAAAGTAGCCACCAGAAATCATGTAGTTAACGTTTTCTGTTCCACCGGATGCTGAAACATTAACATCTGTTAGTTTGCCAGGACGTGTAATTACATTCTGCCAATTTGTATTATAGGGTGAATTTTTACAAGTATCACTTACAGTAATCCAGCGATAATATAATGAACCAGGTATAGCCATTGTTGAAGCAAACTGAGAATATTTTGTCCAATTTGCAATTCTGGTTGCTGGAGAATCTGACCATTTCCAAAGTGCTGCATTTGGATTATTGGTTCCCAAATTCGGATCTTCATTTATATATGACTGTGCTCTAGCATCATCCATATACTTTAGAAAGTCTGTTCTATCTAAAACATTAACTTTATTGATCATCTCTTGTACACCCGTATTCATAGAAATATTGATGGTGGGTTTTCCTGTCTTTCCCCTTTTGGTTGAAATCAGGATTACTCCATTGGCTGCACGTGTACCATAAATAGCACTCGATGAAGCATCTTTAAGTACTTCAATTGATTCTATATCATCAGGATTAATTGAATTTAACGGACTTTGGAACTTATCAAAACCATCCTTCATTGGGAACCCATCAACTACAAAAAGTGGCGATGTATTCGCATTAATAGATCCTACTCCACGAATACTAATGGTTGATCCACCACCAGGAGCAGCATTTGTAGTAGATACTTTAACACCAGCCATTTTACCTGAGATGGCTTGTGAGAAATTAGATACTACAACATCCTTCAGATCTTTAGCTGAAACGGATGAAATAGATGTGGAAACATCGCGTTTCTTAACTGTTCCATATCCAATTACAACAACATCTTCAAGTGTACGAACGTCATCCGTCATTTTGACAATCATGTTAAGTTGACTTCCAACTTTTACTTCTTGTGGTGAATAACCAATTGAAGAAAACACCAATACAGCATCGCTACTAGAAACCTTTAAACTAAAGTTTCCATTAAAATCAGAAACTGTGATATTTTTTGTGCCCTTTTCAATAATTTTTACGCCGGGTACAGGTAGGTTATCTTTGGCTGAGATAACTTGTCCGGAAACCTTTAATTGCATTAACTCGCGCATTGGAGCAATAACATATAGATTGTTTTCCAATGCTTTATAAGATATCTTAGATGAACTCAGTAATTTATCTAATGATTCTTTAACTGTTTTATTGTTTAATTCTATAGAAACTACATTATCTAAATCAGAGAATGAGTCATTGTAAAAAAACCGGCAATGTGCTTGTCCTTCAATTGTCTTCAGAATTTCTCTAACCGACTTATTTGAGACATTCAGGTTTACATTTTGTGCATTACTTGGAGAAGCAAAAACCTGAATAACACTGATATACAAAATTACCATTATGATTTTCATATACAGCAATATTTTTTTAAGGGGAGGAGGTTGAAATGAATTTTTTTTCATAGTTTTGTAATGTTAATTTTTTGACAATAAGAGACTTTCCTTTACGTTGGAGCGTCAGGCAGGAAGAATCTTTAAAAATTAATAATTGGAGAAACCGGGTGTTAAGTTTCTAAAACTTTATCCGGTTTTTTTTTGGAAAGAGTATACTTCATATTACATAGGCATTCTTTTTAGTTTCCATATCTTTACTTTATAACATCCTGATAATTAATATTTCTTTTTGAATCGTAATCCATTTTAACAACACCATCTTTGATTTCGTATTTCATCGGTGCAGTTAAGCGAATAACGTTTAAAATTTGCTCTAATGTTTCTTTCTTAAAAGTTCCACTAAATTTATAATTAAGTAATTCTTTGGATTTTATGTCAACAGAAACATTAAACTTGCGTTCTAATAATACCACTATATCACTTAAACTTTCAGAATTTATAATCCACTGATCGTCTTTCCACGATGTATAAACTTCAACCTTAATATCTGAGAGAATATTAGGATTTTCAGCTTCAACTTTTATTGGTTCATCAACTTTACTTTCACCAGCCTGGTCTATTATTTTATTCGATTCGTCTGTTTGAATATCTAAAACTTTATTACATGTAAATATCTGGTTAGGCTTTAGTTTACAATCAATATTCTTACCTTCAATTTTTACTGATCCTTCAACTAAGGTTGTTGAGAAATACTTCTCATCAGGATAACTCTTCACATTAAATGTTGTTCCTAATGCTTTTACTTTCATGCCAGAAGCGAACACCGCAAAAATCAAACTAGGATTCTTTTTAACCTTAAAGTAACCCTCTCCCTGAAGAGAAACATTCCGATTAGTGATTCCATATTCTCCATCATATTTCAATTTTGAATTGGCATTTAACCACACTTTAGTACCATCAGGAAGAATCACCTCTCCTTTGCTCCCTTTGGGAATAACTACTTCATGAACAATTTTTGGTGTTGTGATTCCATTTAATTTACTTGGAAAAATAAAATAGGTAAACAAGGATCCCATGCCAAAAAACAAAATAAACATGGCTGCAATTTTCATGATCTGTTTAAAAAGAACTGTTCTTCTTGCGCCAGTATCTTCTTCAGCAGAATCTTCCAAATTGATTTCGGAATATAGTCGATCCCATGCCTCTATTTTTTCTTTTTCAAACTTAGATACAACATCAGCATTCAGACTTAAAAAATAAATTCGTTTATAATCTAAGAATTGTTTCTTATTTTCATCTGAACTTTTAAGCCATTCTATTAAAATATTAACTTCTTCATCAGAAATATTATTCGATAAAAAACTATGTGTTAATATTTTATAATAATCTTCCATATTCTGAATTGTATCCATTGACTTGCGGTGTTTATAAGACGATATTTTGACTGGGACAGGGTGACAAGATTTATAATTTTTACAAAAAAAATTATTTACCGATAAAGTAAAAATGAAAAAGCAATGATGATGAATTTGATGTATTCTTTGAGATGATTTCTTAAGAAATCTAATGCCCTGCATATTTGCGTTTTAACTGTATTGACCGAAATATTTAGTCTATTTGCTATTTCTATATAGGTTAAGCTCTCAAACCGACTCAAGCAAAAGATCTCTCTACATTGTTTAGGCAACTGATTAATGGCTGCATAAACATCATTTTCTACATCAGCTAGTGCTAATTTATTTAGTATATACTCTTCATCATCCCCAATGATCATATTAATCTGTTCATTGATTTCAATCCACCTTTTTCTTTCGACAGATTTTGATGATTTAAGATAATCTAATGAGGCATTTTGCACACTTCGATACAAATAGCTACATAAACAATGTGTTATCTCTATGTATTCTCTTTTCTCCCAGATTTTCAAGAACAGGTCTGAAACTATTTCTTGTGCAATCTCATCGCTATTCACTACTTGATTAGCATAAAGACACAATGGACCATAAAATTTATTAAAAGCCATTTCAAGTGCTTTAACATCATTTTCTTTTATCCTATTCCAAAGTTCCATAAACTGATTTTGGCTGTTTTATTTAATTGCAATCAAATATGAAGTATAATTATACACTGTATTTTTTACCTACCTTGATAAACTAAAAGGATAAAATCCTGATATGGATATTATAAAAAAATGGCTTACAGATTTTTATTGAATTAAAAATTATTAATATCTCATTATTACAAACGTTTGCACAATGTTACCAGGAAAAAAAATCCATCGCTGAAAAGATTGTAATACCCATTTTGAATATTGATCCGCTCCTCTTATCATTTTCATACACATCTTTGGCTAATTATACATGGCATTCGTCACAATCCAAAAATAACGACCCAAATATACAATTAAAATGTTCGTACATAACTGTTTTTTATAAAACAAAAAAGGATTGATTTTTCTTTTGTAGTTATCATTGATGGTCATGCTATAAAAGAAAGAAAATATAAAATGAATTCGAAAAGTCTGCTCTATAGCGACCATACCTCATATTCATCAGAATGCTTAACTTTGTAAAAAAATTACATCAATCAATGTTTGAAGATCGAACGAATAAACGGACTGAGCTTTCTGAGCTCGGAGAATTTGGATTAATCAACCATCTTACCAAAGATGTTTTTATAAATCATCCTGAAACCATTCGCGGTATTGGTGATGATGCAGCTGTTATTGAACCAACTGGAAAACAGATGTTGGTAACTTGCGATCTATTGGTTGAAGGTGTTCACTTCGACTTAACTTATACACCATTAAAACACCTCGGATATAAAGCTGCGGTTGTTAATATCTCGGATATCGCTGCCATGAATGGTATCCCAAAACAACTTGTTGTAGGCATTGCTGTATCAAACCGTTTCTCGGTTGAGGCAATTGATGAGATATATGCCGGTATTATGCTTGCATGCGAACGCTATAAGGTTGATCTGGTTGGTGGTGATACGACCAGTAGTCGTTCAGGTCTTTTCATTTCGGTTACTGCGATTGGTGAAGTAGAGCCTGATAAGGTTGTATATCGCAACACTGCTAAGGAAAACAATCTGGTTTGTGTTACCGGTGATCTTGGAGGTGCTTATGCCGGACTCCTTTTACTTGAAAGAGAGAAGAAGACCTACGAAGCGAATCCTGATATGCAGCCCGAATTGGAAGGGTATGATTATGCATTGGAACGCCAGCTTAAACCTGAAGCCCGTATGGATGTAGTGCTTAAACTTAGAGAAGCCGGCATTTTACCTACCGCGATGATTGATATAAGCGATGGTCTTGCTTCTGAGATACTTCATATCTGTAACGACTCGAAGATGGGTGCCGTAATTTATGAAGAAAAGATTCCTGTTGATGCTGTTGTAGCCGGAATAGCCGAAGAGTTTCATATAGAACCGGCTATTGCTGCCTTAAATGGTGGTGAAGATTATGAATTACTCTTCACAGTCGACATCAACGACTTCGAAAAGATTTCAGCTATACCGGGTATTTCTATTATTGGTCATATTACCGAAGAGGCCTCAGGTGTAAACATGATGAGCAATTCGGGTTCTTTGATTACTATTCGGGCTCAGGGCTGGGATCATTATCGAAACAACGAAGAATAAAGTTGAGTACTATAAATAGATATTGGGAAAAGTTAGAACCTATCGTAAGGTCTCTGCCCGATACTCCCGGCATCTATCAATATTTTGATGCCGAGGGTACCATTATCTATGTTGGCAAAGCTAAGAATTTAAAAAGAAGAGTCACCTCATATTTTACGAAAGACTCATCTCTTAGTGGAAAGGTAAGAGTAATGGTTCGTAAGATAGCCGACCTTCGGTATCTGGTTGTAGATACGGAACTCGATGCACTACTACTCGAAAATAATCTGATCAAGGAATATCAACCCCGATATAATATCCTGCTCAAAGACGATAAAACTTTTCCATGGATCTGTATTCGTAACGAACGTTTCCCTAGAGTTACAACAACGCGAAACCGTATAAAAGATGGATCAGAATATTATGGTCCATATGCTTCAGTTAAGATGATGAATACCCTTCTTGATCTGATCAGACGACTTTATCCGCTGCGTACCTGTAATTTAAATCTGTCCAAAAACCTTATCGATCAGGGGAAATATAAGGTTTGTCTCGAATATCATATTGGTAACTGTAAAGGCCCTTGCGAAGGATATCAGGATGAGGAGGATTACAGAATATCTATCTCGGCCATTAGAGATATCATAAAGGGCAATATCAATAGTGCAAAACAGGAGCTTTCTCGAATGATGATGGAGTATGCTGCAAGTCTAGCCTTTGAAAAAGCACATCTCATCAAAGAAAAGATTGATTTGCTTGATCGTTATCAGAGTAAATCATTGGTTGTAAATCCGATGATTCATAACGTAGATGTATTCTCTTTAGTCGAAGATGAAGGATCTGCTTATATTAATTTCATAAAGATTTCGAATGGATCGGTCATTCAATCGCATACGCTGGAACTGAAGAAGCGACTTGATGAAAGTGCTGAAGAATTATTGATGCTGGCAATTGTAGAGGTACGCAGTCGTTATGAAAGTAATGCCCGCGAAATCATTGTACCTTTTTTGCCAGAAATAGAACTCCCGGGAGTTACATTCTCTGTACCGCAAAAGGGTGATAAGAAAAAGCTTATCGATTTGTCAGAGCGTAACGCGCACTATTATCAAATGGAAAAGCAGAAACAAAAAGATCTGGTAGATCCTGAACGACATCAACGTAGAGTGCTAAATCAAATGATGACAGATCTTCGCTTGCAAGAACAGCCCGTACATATCGAATGTTTTGACAACTCGAATATCCAGGGTGCTTATCCTGTAGCGGCAATGGTAGTATTTAAAAACGCCAAGCCAAGTAAAAAAGACTACCGCCACTTTAATATCAAAACCGTTGAGGGACCAAACGATTTTGCATCTATGGAAGAGATTATCACCCGTAGATATGCACGACTGCTCAATGAGAACCAACCACTTCCACAATTAATAGTAGTAGATGGAGGAAAAGGACAGTTAAGCTCAGCATTAAGAAGTTTAGAAGGATTAGGTCTTCGTGGAAAGATTAGTATTATCGGTATTGCCAAAAGACTGGAGGAGATTTACTATCCGGATGACTCAATTCCAATGTATCTCGACAAGAAATCTGAAACACTTCGTATCATTCAACAGATGCGTGATGAAGCTCATAGATTCGGTATTACTCATCATCGGAAACGACGGGAAAAGGGTACAATAAAAACAGGATTGACAGATATAGAAGGTATTGGAAGTACTACTTCGGATAAATTGCTTAAGCAATTTAAATCAGTGAAGAAAATAAAAGAGGCTACTTTACAAGAATTAGAGACTTGTGTTGATAAATTAAAAGCCCGTATCGTATTTCAATATTATCATCCTTAAATTCTCCCATCATTTCGAAGCTGTTGAGATACTTTTACGATAATAGAATTAGTCGTTAGGATGTTTTGCCATGTAATAGAAATGACGAATCTTCATAAGTTACCTTGGAAAGGTTAACATCTACTGCATTTCTTTTCAAAGATGATATAATAAAATAATATACTTAATATAACGCCTACAGTATCAGCTATAAAATCGTTTAATTCACAACTTCTTCCTATAAACACCCATTTTTGAAGCAATTCTATAATCCCTCCAAACGCAATACCAATAATAGCATATATTGTAATCCATTGCTTTTTTACAGGCATTTTGCCACCCTTGAAAAAGCTACCACCTGCAAGTAAAAGAACAAGCATTCCAAATAATCCCATATGGACTATCTTATCGGGTTTAAAAACATCCCAAATAGGAGAGATATGCGGAATGTCATTTCCTGGCATACCTGTAAGAACTAATATAAGTATTCCCCACAGATATGCCGGCCAGAAATAACGGAATATGATAAACCGTGCCGGTTTATTCATTAAACTCCAATTAATTGTTTGTAAGCTTCAGCTGATAACAACCCTTCCATTTGGGCAGCATCTTGAACACGGATTTTGATAATCCAACCATCACCAAATGGATCTTTGTTTACCAATTCGGGGTTACTTACTAATAAATCATTGAATTCAATGATCTCGCCACCAACAGGCATGTACATATCAGAAACAGTTTTAACGGCTTCAATAGTTCCAAAGGTTTCACCTTTATCTAATGATTCGCCAACTGTTTCAACTTCAATAAATACAATGTCGCCCAATTCATGTTGAGCAAAGTCGGTTACACCGATATAAGCTTCCTCGCCTTCAACTTTTAACCACTCGTGTTCTGCGGTATACTTTAAATTGTCAAGTACGTTCATAATGATCTTTCCTTTTAATAGTCGATGAAATTTTGTTCAAAAGTACTAATTCTCAATTTAGCAGAATAGATGTTCTCCTATTTTTATTGATTAAAAATAAGAATATTTTTTAAAAGCGTTAGCGCTTCATTGCTATTGGCTAAGCATATAAGTAAGACTTACTCCTGCGCTGGTAGTAGAACTTAATGTTGTGATATAAGGCTCGTTAATGGTCTTATCGAAAAAGAGTCGCATATTCATTCGTTGACTTAACTGATAATCAGTAGAGATATTAATTGAAATTAGTCTCTTTCCTGCTGATATCTGATTAATGTCTTGATCTATACGCCTTAATACTGTTTTATCATCTTTTATTGAGAGATCAACTTTGATGTTTAGATCACTTTTAACCTTTGCATTTCTACCGGTTTCAGAAACAGTGATAAATCGCATATTTTTCAACTTATACCCCATTCCAATCAGAAACTCGTTAAGGGTAATCTCAGTAAGTTGGTTGTTTGCAAAACTAAGTGTGAGATTACGCATACGTTTGAATTCGAGATGCGAGGTAAGACTATTTTTCCACGTCATATCAATATTGAGTAATGGAGAAAACTGTTCTATTAAGTTAATACCATCAATCCTTTTATCGGAAATAAAGTTTCCATTCTCTATCAATGACGGAAAGCCATTCGTCTCCTGGTAGTTAAGATTACTCAGATAACTTCCAATGCTATATGATGATTGATAGCTATGCGATAGTGTGATTGATTGAAAGATATCTTTTATAAAATCCATTTCGCTAAGACCTGTGTAAGTTATACGCCAGTTCGGCATTGGGATGGATGGAAAAGCATTGAGTGATACTTTATCTGGATTCTTACCTGAATAAGCCGCAACAAATGCTGGAATTAGCACCTCCTGCGAAGTGGCTCCATAGCCTGTAGGGAATCCTGATTGATCATATGTCCCGGGCCAGTTAGGATTAGCCTTAGCCAGTCTTTCTGCCACCTGAAGTCTGTATTTTTTAAACTGATTAAACGTTGAAGAGATATGGTTGTTATCTTCAGTCTTAAAAGCTGTTTTGATCATCAAAAATGTCGTACTAAAATTTCCATTATCCTGAGGTGAAGAGGTATGAAATAGTCCATCACTACCTGCCTTAAAGAACTCAGAATGATTAGATGATTCTGATCTATCAGCCGAAATATCAATAATGAAGTTACGAATAGGCTCTAGCCGCCCTTTCATCGTTAATGTTTTATTATGTCGGGTTTGATATGGATTATTCAACAAAGTGTCTTTACTTAACCAATTATAGGCAACTGCATTTGACCGAATATCGCTTTGATCACCAAAGATAAAGCCCAAACCCGGAGCACGGTCACTCCATCGGTTACCCAATAAATCGGGTGTAGGGGTAAATCCCGGAAGCAGCATTGAGTTATTATCAGAATAGGCAAATGAAAACTCTTTAAAGGAAAAGAGCATTTTGGCTAACATTACAGCTGTCTTAGCAGGAATACTCAGGTCGTTCCACGACAGTCCACTCTTAGTGTTCGACGGTTGTTTACTTTGCTTATTGTCTGCACCAAAGCCAGGCTCTACTGCTAACACTCTTCGTAATAAGCCCCATTTATTGAAAAGTGTAGAGAATCGCAGTGTAGCATTTAATTGTTTCTGGGCGGCATTGTCTATTGTATTTCCCAAACGCGGCTGTAGAGACTTAGGCGATGCCTCCCATCTAAACTGACCTGTATAACGAGCCGTACTATTTATCCAATCGAGGATCCATATCTTACTAAATGGTAGCGTATAGTTTACATTAGCAGTTTGAACATAGTTGGTGAGTGTTCCAAAACGAAGGATCTCATCTTTGATACTATCACGTTTACGCTGAAAATCATCAGAATTCCGGTTAATTTCACCTAACGGCTCGTTGATATAGGCATCGGCATTAGCCTGGAAATCGACCTTAAGAGATTGTGATAAATCCCAAAACAGACCATACGTACGAGTCCAATTCCACTTTTTGTAATAAACCGGATCTATCGTTACTAATGCATCACTTTTATTACGCATCAATCGAACATCATACTCTCGGTTCATATCAGAACGGAAAGAAAAAGCTCTGGGGAAAAGGTAAAAATTAAAGTCCTTTATTGCCTGTAAAGCCTTTACAGAAGAGATTAATCCCAGATTTTCAAATGGTCTGAAATTCTTAGGATTTCCAGTATAATTATATCCTAACCCACCTCTGTATGTCTTTTGAATGTCGTAATCAATATCAATATTCCGATGTGTAATTTCAGAATAAGCATATGTAAAATCAAAATTCTCAGGGTCATAAATCTTAGTGGAACGATTAGCATTTGTTAACCGTTCTTTATGTACATTAATTAAATTAAAATTACGACGAATGGTCAAATCTTCCGTTTTATTTTTCAATGAGTCTTGCTGACTTTTATTTAATCGACTGAGTTGTTTCTGAAAGTCAACATCCGGATCAAGCGGATTAAACTCTGGTGTATTCTTTGATTCAGAATAGTCGAAATGCAATGGAACATGAATACCTGATTTCTCCGGTAAAAATTTCCCAAGTTCTACGTTGGTTGCAAAATCAAATTGAGTTACAGCCTCTAACTGTCGCTCATTTACCTTTTTTTCTATACTTCCAAACCCAGGAGTAGAATGCATGCCCGAGATAGTTACATCCCCCAAATCGGCCAGATTTGCACTGATACGACCGGTAGCTGCCCATGCTTGCTTCTCATTAAAATCAGTTAGTCGTAATTCGTTAACCCAAATTTCAGCAGACTTAACATCTCCATCGTCTTTATCGTTAACTAATATCTTGCGTGGATTTCGAATACCAATCATAAAAGCTTTTACATCACTAACACTGGGCGTTCCTACAACGGTTATTTTGTTGTCTCCACTACTTACAGTAAATGGACTAATCATACTAACCCCCGGAGTCCTTCGAGAAATCATATCGTTTCGAAGTAATTTAGTATTGACTAAATCTTCAAAGGTTATTTCAATATTATTTGCAGTAGGCCAGATAACATAGGGGTCTGAATTTGAGACATTCCACGGTGTAAAAGTGATAGGCATTTCATATTCATAATAGTTGCCGGTAAAGTCAGATCCCATTCTGATAAACAGTGTAAGATCACCTTTCTGAAGCTCTTTATTCGCAAGAATCTTTTCGCCATGGACATACATTTTCAACTTTTTATATCGACGAAAATCGAAGTCTGTGGTTTTATAAGAACCGCGAGCATCACCATCGGCAAGGTTTTTTACACGCATAACCATTGCTTGCTCATTCAGTCTTTGGAGATTCGTAGTTCCATAGTTTATCTCTCTATCTATGCCCGGTGGAATAACATATGGAATGGGTTGGCGGTTTCCATTCTCTTCGAAACTGACAGTAGAAAGTTCAAACCCGGTTGGATCGGGGGTTGGCAATGGAGCATTGTTTACTAAAAGGCTTTTATCATACGCTCTCCATTCACCTCGGACTAACTCAAAGGTAGCAAATCGACAAACAACCTCTTCGTGGAAATTCTTCATAAACATTCTAATAAATCGAATGGAACGAAAATCTTGTATATTACCAACTACCTTATCCGGAGAGTGAATAGGTATTTTAAACTGATACCAGGTCACTTCGCCAACCTTTCCATTTTCAAGAGGAATTCCACTTGCTACACGTTTATCAGCAATGTAGTTCTCCCCTACATTCATGTGGTTTGGTTGCAAATCTATTTTATATTGAAAATATCGTTCAGTTTCGTTCAGCGTATTATCATGATCTATATCTTCTGTATTGGGATAGTTGGTAGCTTGTGTAGAATATAATTCATTCGACTGCTCTGAAGCTGGTGAGTTAGCTTCGGCGCCGGTATATCGTTTGTATCGTGCTGAAATAGTGCCAAAGTTTGGATCATTATCATAATCAGATCCCCTGAAATAGTGATAATCATCATTGGCAGGATCTTTTTCTGCAGAAAGATAAGCTTCTGAAGTAGTTCCAAACAACCGTGAAATCTTATCCAGATAAGTGCCTTTAAAAAATGTACGTTCATCAGTATCAGATAAGCCATCATATCCTACATCCTGATATTTACGGGCAGTAACATTATTATCAAAAGTTTGAACCAGTGCCTGAATCTTTGGAACTCTTCCCCAAATGGTAGTATCTACATTTATAACATCCTGCGTTGCAGGTAATCCATTCTCAAATCCTTTTCTTCCATCTCGTAAAAGATCTTCTGAAACATCACCCAGATTAAGATAAATCTGTCCCCCTTTATGATTTGGATTCTCCGAAAAAGGATCCATCATCCAGAATTCTATATACTCTACATTGGCAGCATCAAAATCAGAGGTCTCAACTTTACGCATAATACCGCCCCATCTGGTTTCAGGATAACGTAATTTTCCATCAGAACCAATACCTGCCGACAATCCGGCAACGCCCTCTACATCAAAATTGTAAGGACCACGCTCTGAAGGATAATAAGCCATATTTAAAATCGGAAGGTTTACGGGTTGATTATTAGGAGGATCTGTATTGGGGAATACCTCTTGCTCACTAACTGCTCTTACACTATTGCGTGATAGTTCATCGCGATCTATATTGCGTGGTCGAATACTACTCCTTCGATCATAAAAAAGTGGATCAATAATATACCATGACAATAAAGCACGATTAAAACCATAACGTAAACCCGTTCCGGGAGCAGCCTCGGGGAACATATCAGGTTGCACCTGACCTTGTGGAGTAGAAGCTAAGAACCAGGAAGCAGGATTTTTTAGATCGACAGTAGATTTACTACCCTCAAAATCGTCAATATATGAAGTACCGGCCTTACCAACCGTTCGTGAATGACCAGGTAAGAATTGTGCAAACTCACCACTCATCGTAATTTTGGAAGGAGCCTTCGTACTTATAAAGGGCAGTTTATCAACCAATCGTGTTAAAAAACGTGATTCATGTTGATAGTTAAAATCGGCTCCCCAGATAGTATTAGAAATAGGTTCGTTTCCAAAGTTGGTTTTTGGAGTCAGTGGCTTCTCTGACAAGTTCATGATGGTAGCCCCAATATTAAAATCTTTATTCACCCGATGATCAATACGAGCACCCAGAAGCGTTTGCGTTTGCACATTAAACATGGCATTATTCTCCATAGAAATATTAATAGGGGTTCCTGAATTTAGAATCCCCTCATTGATAATTCTAACCCGCCCAAGGGTATAATCTACAGTATAATCGATATTTTCAGCAAGCGGAATCCCTCCCGCAGTCACCTTTACAGAACCTTGCGGAACGTTGTAAGCATTCAGGTTGATTTCCGACCCGGTAGCTGATTTATATTGTCCATCCAGAATAAACTTATTTTTATCAGGATATTGCATGGCTCCACTTTTAGGCAGTGTATAGAGCGAGTCGTAACATAATTTGTCGGCCAGTACAGGGTCGGCCAGTTTAGATCTCAGATAATTTCCAAAAGGCTCTTTCACTGTAAAAAAGATACGTCCATTGCTGCTTTGAATTGTACCACCCGCATAATAGGCACTATCTATAAAGTCAAACTGACCATCAGGATTTGGATTATATTGTACATCAAGGTTATCAAGATTTAATACTTTTAATAGTGGAACTCCCTTAATCGAACTCGAACCTTCTGAAAGATATGAGGTAGGAACACCATTATTGTTGCCTGCATATAGAATGTTGAATATAAAATCTTGTTTATTAATTCTATAAGCACCAATATTATACACATTCTTCATCATCAGGTTCCACATTGGAATATGTGAATTGAGGGCCGTACTTTTTAGTAATTTCACTACTAAACAGTTTGAGGATCCTATATTTTCGTCAGAAAACTCACCTACCTTATAGATTTTATTATCGCCTAACTGTGTATATTGAAAAGCAACAGCCAAAACCTGATTAGAACTCAGGGTGGTATTTAAAGAGATAAAACCAAGTTTGCTATTAAAACTATATTCTGTTGGATTTAGCTTTCGGGCAAGTTCAACCTTCTCAAAGTCGAGCCCGCCCGTCATTCTTTTCGTTCCGGTAAGATAATCAGATACCCCATTAATATTTCGAACCGTATTTATATCAAGTCCCGAAACCAAATCATTTGCATTATTATCAGGATAGTTATACAGGTTATTTCCATGAATATTTTTATTATAGGGAATACGCTCCGCTAAGTCGGCAAAAGCAACAATGTTTCTATTTTCGTTTACGGCAGGGCCAATGTTAGTAACCCAGACTTCAATCTTTGAAATGTTTACATTAGAAGTGATGATAGGCAGTGTTTTAAGAGCCTCGTCGTAATGATCTCTGAAATATTGAGAGATGAAAAAGTGTCTGTTCTCTTCATAATCGAGCGCTGCAAGTCGAAACTTAGTTGTTTGAGCCCCTCCCTGAACCGTAATATTTGACGTTTTACTCTTTTGCTGAGAGAATACTGTAGTGACAGTAGTTTTGCCAAACTGCATTTGGGTCTTAAGGCCAAAGAGACTTTGATTTCCGGTTATAAGTGTTCCATTTAAAGGAAGGCTTACATCTCCGGCCTCTATCAGTTTAATAATCTCATCCTCTTTGCCTTCGTATTTTAATTTAAGTTTATTCTCAAATTCGAAAGTGCTTTCTGTATTATAGTTGGTATTGAATTCAATCTTGTCGCCAATCTTTGCAGCCACACTCATCTGAATCTTTTCTTTGAAATCAAAGTTGGTTGTCCGACGATTACGGATACTGAGTGCCGGATTATTATTGCGGTTGGATAGTATTCCAAAACTTAGTTCGGCTGCACCCTGTGGCCTGATGTCGATAACATTACTTCCAAAAACCCGTTCAAATACATCCCCTCCTATTGTCATCTGTGGAACAGTGCGTAAGTTATCAGTCTGACCAGCAGTTTGAGACCGTTCAAACCAATAGTTGCGCAGCGCTCTTTCAGTATCATACTTCTGGTAATCTTTAAAGTCGAGTACCACTGGACGCCTGAACTCATAATCACCTATTTTTCTGCGAATTGTGTACTCTTTGGCAATGGGATCGTATTCGAGTTCTTCGGTAATATTTGCAGGGTCTTTTAGAAATAACGGACTTTTTGATCTACGCCCGCTTAATGTGTCGGTTTGATCTTTAAATGGAAAGCGCAGCTTTATACTATCTTTTTTTATAGTATCGTCATTACTTGTCAACAGCCGGGTAGATGGTCTTACCATCTTTTCAGCTGCATTTGATACCCAGACTACAGAGAGCACGAGTAGAGCAAAAGTAAATCCGAGTATATTTTTTATCAGACGCTCCAAGACAATGTTTTTGATGAATATAAAAATTGGACTGAACCAATTACTGACTGAATGTGGACGAACGAATCATTCACATCAATCATAAAGAAGAGCAAATAACTTAAATACACAAGCAAAATAAAACGATATAAACGGTAAAACAATACCCAAAGATTAATGTAATACTTTATGAGTTTATAGAATTTTCAGTGCCTGTTTTATTAAATCTTCAACACTCATTATTCCCTCGCTTGTTTTCAATAATTTGTCGAGGGTCTTTTCGACCAAATTCTTCTGGAAACCCAACATTACTAAAGCAGATAACGCTTCAGTGCGTGTTGTATTGTTAACTACCGAAGGAATATCCTCAATTATTCCCTCCTTATCGATTTTATCGAAAAGATCAATTACTATTCGTTGTGCCGATTTAAGACCTATCCCCTTCACTTTTTGCAATACACCTGCATCACGATTTGTGATAGCTTGTTTAATCTCATACGTACTTAATGAAGATAAAATCAAACGAGCTGTATTTGAACCAACCCCTGATACTGTAATGAGTAATCTAAAAAGACGACGTTCATTTTCATCCGCAAAACCATATAATAGTTGTGCATCTTCTCTTACAACATGATGGACTAATATACGCCCTTGTGGTTTATCTTTTAACTTGGTGAATGTATTCAGAGAAACATGGAGGTAGTAACCTACTCCGTGACAGTCAACCACAATATAAGCTGGATTGATTTCTGTAAACCGGCCTTCAAAATAATCATACATACCTCAAATCTTTTTACTGATGGCAACAAAAATAACATTTTTATTCCACAGCATATACGAATATCAATATCTATTGTGTACTATTTAAAGCAAAAAGACTCTGAAAAAACAAGAATTAACATACCCTTCTTTGCACCTGTTTTTTTTATATTCTTTGTTCATTTGTATAAACAGAAACTTTAAATTTACACCCAATTACTTTTTCTATTCACACAACATTTTTACTCTTCATGAAACCCCTTACACAACTTGGAATTGCTATTTCACTTTTCTTAGCATTAAGCATTACCGCAATCCCTGCTACTGCACAAAAGAAAACTGATAAACCCATTACTCCTCAGGCACAAAATCCTGCTACACTAGGAACGCCACAGACTCCTCCAACTACTCCTCAAAAAACACAAAAGCCCTACAAAGAAGTCATTACTGCCAAAGCAAAAACAAGTAAAGGACTCTTTACTGTTCATAAAGTTGAGGATAAATTTTATTTTGAGATTGCTGATTCATTAATGAATCGCGAATTTATGGCAATCACACGTATTTCAAAAACTACAGCAGGAGCAGGCTTTGGTGGTGAAATGGCGAATCAATCGGTGCTCTATTTCGAAAAAGGACCCGAAAATAAAATCTTTCTCCGTTCTTCTTTAGTTGTAAACATAGCAGCCGATCCAAATCAACCTTTAGCACAAGCTGTTAAAAATTCAAACGTCGACCCTATTGTTGCGGTATTTGATATTAAAACGCTTGGTAAAGATTCAACCGGTGTGGTTATTGAAGTAACAGATTTCTTTAAAAGTGAGAATGCGGTTATTAGTATGGAAAACCGTACAAAAACTCAATATAAACTGGGAATGGCGATGAACGATCGTATTTTCATTGAAAGTATGCATAGTTACCCTATCAACACCGAAGTTAAAGTTTTAAAGACATTCAGCATCAACAACACTCCTTCCGTACCAACTCCAGGAAGAGGGTTAGATAGAACACTTCCGGCTGCCGATGCAGGTGCTGCAACATTCGAATTCAACATATCTATGCTATTACTTCCTAAAGAGCCCATGCACCGCAGAGCCTTTGATGCACGCGTTGGATTCTTTGCGAACAGTTTTACTTCGTTCGATGAAAACAAACAGGGTTCAGAAAAAGAAGTCTTTGCTGTTAGATGGAGACTGGAACCTAAACCTGCCGATGTTGAAAAAATGAAACGTGGAGAATTGGTTGAACCAGTAAAACCCATTGTCTATTATATCGACCCTTCTACACCTAAAAAATGGAGGAAATACCTTATCCAGGGCATCGAAGACTGGAATGTAGCCTTTGAACAGGCGGGATGGAAAAATGCCGTAAAGGCTTATGAATGGCCTGAAAATGACTCTACCATGAGCCTTGAAGATGCGCGCTATTCGGCTATCCGCTATTTTGCTGCTGATATCGAAAATGCATATGGCCCCAACGTTCACGATCCCCGAAGTGGTGAAATTCTGGAAAGCCATGTTGGCTGGTATAATGATATTGTAAAACGACTTTACAAATGGTACCTCATCCAAACTGCAGCTGTTGATCCTCGCGCTAAGAATAAAGAATACGATGAAGAGTTGATGGGACGACTGATGCGTTATGTAGCCTGTCATGAAGTAGGCCATACTTTAGGGCTTCGCCATAATTTTGCTGCCAGTTGGTCTATTCCGGTTGAGAAACTAAGAGACAATGAATTTGTGAAAAAGTATGGACATTCTGCCTCAATAATGGACTATTCACGTTTCAACTATGTAGCTCAACCTGAAGATGGAATAACTGATCTCATCCCTCGTATTGCTGTCTATGACAAATGGGCAATAGAATGGGGTTATAAACCAGTTTTTGATGTTAAAGATGCCAAAGCAGAGAAATTAGTACTTAATAAATGGGTTCGCTCCCATGAAACAGATCCTATGTATCTATTTGGAAGTGAGTCGAGTTCCTATGACCCTAGATTCCAAAGCGAAGATATTGGCAACAATGCTATGAAAGCAGGCGAATATGGTATTAAAAACCTAAAAAGAATTCTTCCTCATCTTATTGAATGGACTAAAGAAGATGGCGAAAACTATACTAATCTCGCGACGATGTATGGTGAACTTATTGCACAGTTTTCAAGATATATGGGACATGCAGCAAAGAACGTTGGAGGAGTTTATGAAACACCGAAAACCTTTGATATGCCAGGTGCTCAATTTGAAGCTGTCCCTCGTACTACACAGAAAGAAGCTGTTGCGTTCTTAATTAAAAACGTTTTCGACACTCCTCTTTGGCTGCAGGATAAAAACATCATGAGTTATATTTCACATACGGGGGGATTAGAATACATTGCTCCTATTCAAGATAATGTATTAAGTAATGTTTTATCTTCTCAAAAGTTGTATACACTGGCAATAAATTATGGTGCAAACAATCAAAACTACGCTGTTGATGAGTTGTTGCAAGATCTTAAGAAAGGGATCTGGACAGAGTTACCTACAAGAAAATCTGTCGATTTTTGTCGTCGTAACCTTCAGAAGGTCTATGTAGAAAAGCTATTATCCATGATAGAACCTGGAGATCAAGGAAATATGCAAAACGCAATCAGCTCAAAGAGTGATGTTTATTCAATTGTCAAAAGCCATCTTAGATCGTTAATGAGTGAACTCAAGCAAGCTTCTGCAACTACTGTTGACCGTGGAACCAAGGCGCATTGGGCAGATTTAGCCGATAGGATAGATAAGGTATTAAACAAAAAATAAAGTTCTGATATTATATCTTTTCAAAAAGAGGTTATCCGATATTTCGTGATAGCCTCTTTTTTTGTTTTTAGTCCATCAAAACAGCAATAATCCTGCTTATTTTAACTATGGTTCAAAATCTATTCAAATAAGAATCAATGCAGATCATACTATTATGATAAATCTGCCCCCAGTCATGTATGATGTTTATAGTTTATGTATACCTGAAGCGTATCTAATAGGTATACTGTAAACGGAGTAAGTACCTATCAGATACCTGACGTCTATCTTTCAATGATAGGTGTTACCATAGATGTATGATAATAGTAGAATCTGATTCCGGGACTTTTCTATTTAATATCGAAGAGACCGAATTCACAATAGAAATCCAATTATATCATCTCCCATTCGAACTTTTTTACTACCGTTTGTATTCTTATAGAGTACACTAAGTTACTAATTTTTAGTATCAATAATTTATTGGGTACAAAATCTAAAGAGCATTAATTAACCAGTAAAAAACTTTGATTAACGTTTAATTTGTTGTTATTTTGTGATTGTGTATTTTCAGATCGAAAAAACATATCAAAGTTACATTTTTTTCATTGGAGTGGCGGCTCTATACTCTGTAATAAAATATTCTGTTGCTATATTCTCTATTAGCAATACGTTAATATTTTAATTAGTTTTCATATTTCTATCTTTTTTAAAATTATCTAACAGCCTACTCATATCAATTGTGTTTTTAAAATACGCTATTTAAGTAAATCGAACACACCATGAAAAAATCATTTATCAGCTTTACAAAGATTTTCCTGTTTGGAATATCTATTGTATCAATTATTGCTTGTAAAAACAATGCAAACCCTAAATTAGGTGATAGTCCTATTAAAAAAGTTGTCGCTGCTATGACACTGGAAGAGAAAGCCAACTTTGTTGTTGGAATGGGAATGAAGTTTGATATTCCTGACTCAATATTAAAGAAAATGCCAGGTGGGAAAAATCCATTTACGCCTGGTGAAGACAAAAAGAAGGAATCAGGACCCGTTGTTGGAACTACCGAGGTTCTCGTTCCCGGAGCTGCTGGAACTACGTTTGAATTAGCCCGACTTGGCATTACATCCATGGTGCTCTCTGATGGTCCTGCCGGACTACGAATAGCTCCAATGCGCAAAAATGATAAAGCTACCTATTATTGCACAGCATTTCCGGTGGCTACCGTTCTGGCTTCCACCTGGGACACCGAACTGGTTAACAAAGTAGGACAGGCAATGGGCAACGAAGTTCATGAGTATGGAGCTGATATATTATTAGCTCCAGCTATTAATATTCATCGAAATCCTTTGTGCGGTCGTAATTTCGAATACTATTCCGAAGATCCTTTGGTAGCCGGTAAAATCGCTGCTGCCATGATAAAAGGTGTTCAGTCGAATGGCGTTGGTACCTCACTAAAACATTTTGCTGCTAACAATCAGGAGACAAACAGAAACACGGTTAACACAATTGTAAGCGAAAGAGCTTTACGTGAAATCTACCTGGAAGGCTTCCGCATTGCTGTTGAAGAGGCACAGCCATGGACGGTTATGTCATCATATAATAAAATCAATGGTACTTATACTTCAGAAAGTAATGACCTATTAACAAAAGTATTGCGCGATGACTGGGGTTTCAAAGGATTTGTTATGACAGATTGGTTTGGAGGCAAAGATGCCGTCGCTCAAATGAAAGCCGGAAACGACATGTTACAACCAGGCACTCCTAATCAAACACAAGCTATTATCAAGGCGGTAAAAGAGGGGAAACTGGATCAGAAAATTCTGGATCAGAATGTAGAACGAATTCTAACTGTTCTCCAGGAGTCACCACGTTTCAAAAAGTATAACTATTCTAATAAACCTGATCTGAAAGCTCATGCATTGGTAACCCGCCAGGCAGCCACCGATGGAATGGTGTTGTTAAAGAATGATAAAGAGGCGCTTCCATTTGTTAAGAGTATCAAAAAAATTGCAGCCTTTGGAAAAACATCTTATGAAATCATTAAAGGTGGAACAGGAAGTGGAGATGTAAATGTTGCATACAGCGTATCTCTTGTAGAAGGTTTTAAAAATGCAGGATATGCAATTGACGAATCGCTTTCAACCTCATATCTTAAATACATTAAAGATGAATACAAAAAAGCACCTAAACCAAAAAATCCAATAGAATTGATGATGGGTGGAAAACCACGGATTTCTGAGATGGTTGTAGATGCAAAGATGGCTGAGAAGATGGCTGCTGAAAATGATATAGCATTGATCACCATTGGTCGTAATGCAGGAGAAGGTGCAGACCGGAAGGTAGAAGGCGATTTCAATTTAACAGACAAAGAGCAATCTTTAATTAAAACAGTATCGCAAGCTTTCCAGGCTAAAGGGAAAAAAGCGATCGTTATCCTTAATGTTGGTGGTGTAATTGAAGTAGCCAGTTGGAGAAAACTACCCGATGCTATTTTATTGGCTTGGCAGCCAGGACAAGAGGCCGGAAATTCTATTGCAGATGTAATTAGCGGAAAAGTTAATCCTTCAGGAAAACTCACCTCTACATTCCCAAACCAATATGCGGATGTTCCTTCTGCAAAGAACTTCCCGGGAATTGAGTTACCAGATACAAATAAAGTCAAAGCACCAGTATCTTTTATGATCGGAAAACCTTCAGAGGTTGTTTATGCTGAGGATATTTATGTAGGCTATCGTTATTACAACACCTTTAATGTGAACACAGCTTACGAGTTTGGTTATGGATTATCATATACTCAATTTGTTTATAGCAACTTAAAAATCAGTTCGACCGAATTTAAAGACAAACTAACGGTATCCGTAGAAGTTAAAAACACTGGTAAAGTAGCAGGTCGCGAAGTTGTTCAACTCTATCTGGGAGCTCCTGCAGGTAAACTAAATAAACCAGCTGAAGAGTTAAAAGGCTTTGGAAAGACGAAACTTCTAAAACCAGGGGAAACTGAAACTTTAAGCTTTGAACTTACCTCAAAAGAGTTAGCATCATTTAATGAGGCTTCATCTTCATGGATAGCTGATGCCGGAAAATATATGGTGAAAGTTGGTGCTTCTTCGAAAGACATTCGCCAAACCGGAACATTTATGGTTAAGAATGAGATTACGGTAAAAAAAGTTAGTAAGGCGCTCACCCCAACACGTGAAATTAAAAAGCTCTATAAGTAATTATTTTTCAACATATTTCTGAAATTCACATAATGAAAAGGCCGCTATCGGGATATTGATAGCGACCTTTCTATTTATGCTGAGTATTTTAAATTGTTTATCCGATTAATAAACCCTCAATTCTAACCTTATAACTTCCGTCACTCAGTTTAGTCACAGCATTTACTAAACCACTATGTCTCCATTGAAGCATGCAACGACGAGGTAAAAACCAGTATCGTTTTCCTATTTCAATTTTTTCTTTCGTTTCTTTAATAATCCCTTCATAAGCTTGAGAGACATAATATCCTATATCAACAAATCCTTCAGAGCGGGGCTTCAAAGGACCTGTGACATTCCAGTATATCACTCCATTTCTTGCATCAACACCTGATACAACACCACAATGGGTAATCGGACAACCGCATGACATTCCCATGGGGCGACCAATCATTACATCTCCTTTTTTAACACCCAGTTCTTTTACTAATGTTGGATTATAGGGCAGAATGGTCTCTTTGGGTCCCGGTTCGTTTGGAAAACAATCTAAAATAAAATCAAAATCTCTTTTTAAATTATCCTTCCAATCAAGCTTATCGCCCATACCCACACCTTCCTTAGCGCAGATAAAACACTCTTTTGAACTTTTATTATTCTCTAATTTATCGGCAATATGAATACAATGTTTTAATTCTTCTTCGCCTTTGTCTACCTTATTTGCAAATTCATTACAACTTTTAGATCCGCATGCGCCACAATCTAATTTAGGAAGCATTTCAAATGATTTGCTTTGTGTTACTGTGTTAGTTTCCATTTTTAATATTTTTATTTGAGATTCAAAATGTTAGCACTGAGAAAATCACAATGATTGATTTCTTTAATATTTTCATTATCATGAAAATATCGGTTTTAATTGTTTTATAATCGTTGTCAACGTTTCAGCGAAATAATCAATGTCGTTTTCTGTATTGAATCGCCCAAGACCAAGTCGTATTGCGCCTCTTGCTTCAAAGGGGTCTTTACCAATTGCCTGCAAAACATGTGATGCACTTTTGGTAGTATCGTTATTTGAGCAGGCCGATCCAGTTGAAACAGCAATTCCTTTTTCGTCGAGAAACAACAAAAGTTTAATAGTTTCGCCCTCCAGACCACTAATACCAAAATTCAGATTATTTGGCAGACGATGGTTGAGAGAACCATTCACATAAAAACCTTCAAATCTCCGCTGCAGAATTTGGGTAAGTTTGTTTGTTAGTGTAGAGAGTCGTTTTGATTCTATCTCCATCTCTTTCATACACAACTCGGCTGCTTTCACAAATCCAGCTATCCCTGCAATGTTTTCAGTTGTAGAACGTAAACCGAATTCCTGACCACCACCATGAAGTAGTGGCGTAATATTTATTCCTTTTTTCACATATAAACCACCAACTCCTTTAGGACCATACATTTTATGTGCATTCATTGTCATCAATGAAATATCCTGAGATACAACATCAATAGGAATCTTACCAAACGTTTGACAGGCATCTGTATGAAAATATACATCTCGTTCTTTACATAACTTTCCAATATTTGAGATGGGTTGTATGGTGCCTATTTCATTATTGGCATGCATTACAGAAACAAGAATGGTTTTGGGATTTATAAAACGACTTAACTTTTCTAAATCAACAAAACCATTCTCATCAACAGGTAGATACGTAATAAAGAATCCCTGGGTTTCAAGCCATTTACATGTATTCAAAATACAATCGTGCTCTATAGCAGAAACAATGATATGATTTCCCTTACTCCGGTTTGCAAATGCAATCCCTTTTAAAGCGAGGTTGTTTGCCTCTGTTCCTCCAGAGGTGAATATTATTTCATCATTTTGAGCATTGATAAAACCAGCAAGTTTAGAACGAAACTTTTCCAACGATTCTTTTGCCTGTGTACCTTCAGCATATAATGTTGAAGCATTGCCAAAAAAGTCGGTAAAATAAGGTAGCATTGCATCTAAGACCCTTCGATCTAATTGAGTTGTAGCAGCATTATCCAAATAAACTTTATTTATTGTCTCCATGATATCTTTGATTAAATAAGTTGTTTAAATCTCGAATATTTGAACTTGAAAACGTTGTAAATAAAAAAGGGAAAAAAGCATGTACTATCGAACAACAACTAGTGATAAAAAGCCTAAAAGCTAAGTTTAATGCAAACTTAAGATGCTGAAAATAGGTCATATCTACCTCTTTGGGATGTTGCATGAACTTTTTAATCAGATCCATAATTATATTTTACATTATTCACCAACATAGAACAAATCATTTTCCATTGTACGAAGAACGCCAAAATGATTCTTTGCTCCGATTTCTTTCTTTCCTACACAAATGGTACACGTTCCGACAGGGGGATTTCCTCTAAGGAACATAGGGCGTTCAACATCATTTGATTTTAAGATATCGCGGACAATAGGGTCTATTCCTATCCCATATAGTGCATTACTTTCAACAACCTTAATTTCTTTAGCTGCTTCAAGAATTCTGTATCTAAATACTTCGCGCTCTGCCTGTGAAATCAAATCAATTTTTGTAATCACGCTAATGTCAGCCAAGGTTAGCATCGGTCCAATCTTTCTAGGCAAATTCATTCCACTTGTTGCCTCAAGAACAACAATACCCAAAGAATTTTCAATATAAGGCGAACACCGTAAGCAAAGTCCGGCTGTTTCAACAAATAAAAAATCAGCACCCTCCTGCTCTGCCCATTCAACAACTTCATCTAAAACTACTACATTGCAATGATCTGGACAAAGCTCGCCTGAATATATTTTCTTCGTAGGGATATTAAATTCCTTTTTAAGTTGCACATCTTCGTCAGCATAAAGAACATCTATTTTCAAAAAAGCAGGTTTTAGATTCAGTTTAATGATCCTGCGAATTACTTGCTTTATTACTGTTGTTTTACCGCAAGTTGGCGGTCCTGCAAAAATTATTAATTTCATGCTTCTGTTCTTTTTAGATAATAATCGTAACTTGTAGCTAAACTCTTTATTTGATCACCGAAAACAGCATCTGTTATCTCCTCTCCTGCCCTAATTCGTTTTCTGAATTCAAGCATTACATCATCAATTTTTTTCAGTCCGATAGCTGCTCGCTTTTCTTCGATATTGGTTATAATCATCTTTTGCATAGCTCCATTTTTCATGATAATCCGAAAGTCGGATAGCAAAGCTATTCTGGGATCGTGCGTTACAAAAACAAATATCTTATCATACTTTTTCAATAGTTTAAGAGCTTTGGTTCTATGAATCCCAGCATTCTCAATCTCATCGAGAAGAATAATTGGAGAGTGCCCAATAATAACAGCATCTGCAATTAATAAAGACCTTGTTTGCCCTCCCGAAAGCTCAGTCATTGCAGTCTCTCTAATAATTGCCTCACCCGTTAACTGATTTGCAAAATCGAGTGTCTCTTTAATCATCTCTTCTGTATTTTTAGAGCCTCTGATTTTTGCATGAATTTGCAGAAACTCACCTACCGGTAAATCAGATAAGAAATTGGTATGTTGAGAAATAAGCGCAATAGGATGTTTTGAAGGGTCGAATGAAAAATCGTCGGGAATAGGCTCATCGTTAATTAATATCTGTCGCTCAGAAGGCGTGTTCTTATTGGCAAATAACTCTATATCGTTAATCAAGGTTGTTTTTCCACAACCAGTAGGACCAACGATACTAATAATATCTCCCATTTTTAAATCGAACCGCTCAACTTTCTCAGGATGCCCATCCTTTCCAATGCCTCCAATGATTGTTATCTTATTGATATCCATTTTAATAGTTTGTTGAATAATATTTATACAGAATTATCTATAATATCAACTGATTTAGTGTACATTTGAATTGAAGTTTTAATAACGAAGTATTAAATTTTTAATGTTATAGGTTGGATTTTTGAAGGATTAATCATGTAAAATTAATTTCATGGATATAGAAAAAAGTCTCCAGTTCACCAACTGGTTAAAAAAAATTTCTCTACAATTCATTTCTGAAAAAGATTTTGAACGACTTGATAAAACATCGATAAAATTAAAATTCAAAAAAGGCGAGATGATATTAAAACAGGGTAATCAACCTACCCATGTAGCATTTTTGGAAAGAGGAATTGTGAAATTTAACTTCGAAAGTGAATCGAATAAAAATACAATTCTCACTTTAGTTGCCGCCCCAAAAATTCTTGGGGGAGCTAACTTGTTTTATAAAGACAATAACCTTTTTTCTATCATCGCCGTTGAAGATTGTGAAGTAGTTTTACTCGATTCGAATGTTCTGCTTTCGTTATTGACAACGTATGGAAGGTTTGCAGTAGCTGTTTACCAGATTGCTTCTGACATGTTTAAGAAATCAATTTTCAATTTTATATCCCTGGCAAATAAGCAGAAGGAAGGTAGAATTGCAGATATCATTTTGTATTTAGCAGAAAATATATATCACGGCAACTCTTTTAATCTTTCGCTCACACGAAAGGAATTGGCAGAGTTTGCATGCTGCTCGACTGAAAATATCATTATGACTTTGTCGAAATGGCAAAATGAAAATACAATTAAAATAACAGGAAAACATTTAGAGATTACGAATATTGAAAAGCTTAAGCAAATAAGCAAAATCGGTTAGTATATGTTGACACAAAAAACAAGATATGCCATGCTTGCCTTGACAAGACTGGCCAAAGAATATGAAAAAGGTACTTTATCAATTATTGAAATTGCCGAAAGTGAAAAAGTCCCAAAACGATTTCTCGAATCCATTTTACTAGAGCTAAAGAAAAATGGATATTTGGGAAGCAATCTGGGTAAAAAGGGGGGCTACTATCTCATGAAAAAACCTGAAGAAATAAGCCTGCTCGAAATAATCAGACTTTTCGAAGGAGCTATTGCGCTGCTACCATGCATCTCAGAAAAGTATTACCAATCATGCGAACATTGTAAAGATGAACATACTTGTTCCATTCGTCATACTTTCAAAGATATAAGAGAATATACCTTTAACAAATTGGCAAATACCACGCTGGCTACATTAATTTAATCGCAACAGTGTAACTGTTTTGGGATGAAACATTTAGGAATATGTATTTTACTTTTTCGACTACAACCGTCATATTTACCTCTTGAAAGAAATCTCTTCATAATCACAAACTTCGATGAACTGATTTCTCTCAAGAGCTAAATATAATGGAGTTTTTTATGCTCAACTTATTTTATAAGGCGCAAACCTTCCCGTAATTTTTTGCATTATCCGTTAAAACAGGTTACTATTAACGCTTTTCTACAAGCAAATAGACTCATTGACAAATCTTCGATAACTTGTGAATATTCTGTTGCTGAATTTGTAGGAAACTTTATTTCGGCGTTACCATTTTATAAAATTGCTGTAATGCGTGTTTCTTTTCAATAGACAATTCGTTCCATTTAGTTCCTTCTATCGCGCCTTCCAATCCATAAAGCAAACTCAAACATGCTCCTGAATCAATAGTCCGAAGTCGAAGAAAAGCCTGTTCACTTCCTATAGCTGCTAACTTTTCAAAAGAATCAATTCCCACTTGAATTAATTTACCCTCAGTATCCTTACCGATATTAATTCTCTTTAATAAATTACTTTTCATCCCTATCCTATCTATTCTGTTCGATCATAAATATCCATTGCCGTAGGTAAACAACTTGCAACGCCTTTTAATCCACATACCGATAAAGTAACCAAAATTGTATCTTTTATTTCTTCACGTGTTGCGCCTAACTTCTTAGCCATTTGAACATGATAGTATATTGCTGTTGTATCACCCATTGCAGATTTTATTCCGATATAGACCAACTGCTTTGTTTTTGGATCTAATCCATTTGTTCCTTTTAATGCTTCAATCAATCCATCAAATGCCTTCGCAACTTCTGGAGCCTCTTTTTGAAAAATTTCTAGTGGATTCATATTTATTATTGTTAGTTCTTTTAGTAAAGTCCAGTTATTAAACAACCTTATATTAAATTATCAAAGTATTTATAATCAACTAAGTAATCCTTTTATTTTAGAAATAAGAAGCTCCTGCTTAATTGGTTTAGTAATGAAATCAGAACAACCACTTTCAAAAGCTCTATTCTTATCGTTATCAGTTGAATAAGCTGTTTGTGCTATTATTGGCAAATTAGGCTTAAAGACTCTGATTTGTTTTGTTGCCTCATAACCATCCAATAATGGCATTTTTATATCCATTAATACCATGTCTACATATTGCAGTTTGCATATATCAACAGCTTCGATTCCATTTTTAGCCCTGATTATGTTGAAATCTAAATTTAATAGCTGTTCTTCAATCAGCATAAAGTTAGAATCTTCATCTTCTGCAACTAATAATGTATTATGTTTCTTAATTTCTTTTCCAAGTTCTATGTTGGTTTGCTTTTCAAATAAAGCATTTGGTTTAGTTCTTTTGAATGGAATAGTAAAGAAAAAAGTTGTGCCTTTATCCAATTCGGAAATTAACCATATTTTTCCACCCAGCAATTCGACATAAGCTTTCGAGATAGATAACCCAAGACCTGAACCACCAAATTTACGTTCCATTGTGCTTTCAACCTGACGGAAACGTTTAAATATTTCATCATACATTTCAGGATGAACACCAATGCCAGTATCCTCTATAAAAAATTCGAGTTCGTTATTTTTTATGGTATAGCCAAAATTTACGTGACCTTGTTGAGTGAATTTTAACGCATTGCCAATAAGGTTGGTAAGAATTTGAACGAGTTTTGTTTCATCCGAAATTATTCTATCATTATAATCTGATAAAAAAGTTTTCAAATTGAAGACCAGATGTTGTTTTTGAGCCTTTATCAGGAATTGTTCATATAGCAGTCTGAGAATAGAATTTAGGCTTATTTCACTTTCATGAATCCTTTCCTGCCCGGCTTCCACAGTGGCTATATTTACAATATCAGAAATGATAGAAAGTAATTGGTTACTACTTTGTACAATTATATCGGTGAACTGTTTACGCTTTTCAAAATTTAAATTTGGATCGTGAAGAAACCCCGAGAAACCAACAATTGCATTCATTGGTGTCCTGATTTCGTGAGAAATGTTGTGTAGGAATGCCGTTTTTAGCCTATCGCTTTCTTCTGCTTTTTCTTTGGCCTTAATAAGCTCTATAGTAAGCTTTTTACTTTCTGTAACATCTTCATTTATCGCCACATAATGCGTGATTTCATCATCATCATTTAGAATAGGAGAAATGGTTGTCGATGTCCAAAATAGTTCCCCACTTTTCTTTTTATTGTGAAACTCGCCCTTCCATTCTTTCCCTGCTTTAATTGTTTCCCACAAAAAAGCATATTCTTCTCTAGATTTTTCGGCTGAACCAAATATTCTTGGGTTTTGACCAATTAGCTCTTCATTAGTGTAACCTGCTAATTTTATGGTAGTAGGATTAACATATTCTATTATTCCATTAAGATCAGTAATAAAAATTGAATTAGGGCTTTGTTCAACTGCGCGCGAAAGTTTTCGTAATTCTTTTTCAGCTTTTTGTCTGGCTTTTTGTTCTTGCGCTTCATTAAAAGCACGAGAAACAGCCGATGTCAAACGTTCTAATCGGTTTTTTAGCACATAATCGGTTGCTCCATTTAACAACGACTCAATGGCTGCATCCTCTCCCATGGTTCCACTTACAAAAACAAAAGGAGTATTTGGAAAGTTACTTTTAGCATATAACAATGCTTCTGAGCCACTATAATCAGGTAAATGATAGTCCGATAAAATAATATCTATATTTTGATTGTTGATAAGAGAAATAAAATCTTGCTCATTATCAGCAAAGAAATAGTCAAACGTAACATTTGCTCTTTTTAGTACCGATTGCACTAATTGAGAATCTTTTGGATTGTCTTCGAGATGAAGTATCTTAATTTTACGTTCCATTAGTTCTTCGTATTTAATTCAGATTATGCTTATTAAATCGGCAACTCATTTACCACAACCCAATATTGTCCAAGTTCTTTGACCACTCCCATGAAGTCACTGATATTTACAGGCTTTACTACAAATGAATTAGCACCGTTATCATAACATTCTTTAAGATCATTTGAATCACGTGAGGATGTGAGCATGATTACAGGAACCTTGTTAAATGCAGGATCTGCACGAATGATTTTTAGTACTTCTATACCATTCATTAAAGGCATTTTAATATCAAGTAATATAAAGATTGGTTCATCCCCTGAATAATCAGTAAACTTTCCTCTTTTGTATAGAAAGTCAAGGGCCTCTTCACCATCTTCAGCTACAATAATTTCATTACCAAAATGTACATCTTTAAGTGCTGCTTTAATCAGCTGTACATCATTGACACTATCGTCAACTAAAAGGATATTTTTGATAATTGTTTTCACTATATTTTAGATTTAGAAAGCACTTTTTAAAAATACAATTATTTAATGCTTAAAACATATAAAAGTCAATTTTTTCCCTCATTATAATTATTATTGAGGTTTATTCTCGGGTAAACTAAAATAGAAAGTAGCTCCATTATCCACTTCGCCCTCTGCCCAACAGCGACCACCGTGACGGGTTATAATTCGATTAACATTTGCTAATCCGATGCCAATACCTTCAAAATCACGTAATTTGTGAAGACGTTGAAATACTCCGAATAACTTGTCAACGTATTTCATATTAAATCCTACACCATTGTCTTTTATAAAGAAAACCGTTTCATCACTTTCAGTGTAACTTCCAATTTCAATAAGGGGCTTCCCGCTTTTACCGGTATATTTTATTGCATTCGAAATTAGATTGGTCCAAACCTGACTCATTAATTGGAAATCACCAAAAGTACTCTGTAACAGATCTATTTTTATTTCAATACTACGAGTCCTAATTTCTTCCTCAAAGAGTTGTAACCCTGACTGTAATAATTGTATTGTGTCGATTTGTGATTTTTGAAGTTCGGTTCTGGTAAGTCTTGAAAAAGAGAGCAATGCTTCGATGAGTTTACCCATATCGTCAACCGAATTTGTTACATTGTTTAAACACTCAAGTTCTTCGTCGGTTAGTTGTGATGCCTTTAGTCCGAGGAAAATATTAATAAATCCACTAATATGCCTCAACGGGGTCCTTAAATCGTGTGAAACAGAATAACTGAATGCTTCTAATTCTTTGTTTGCCATTTCGAGCTCTAACGTACGGGCTTCCACTCTCTTCTCAAGTTCCTGATACAACCTTACATTCTCAATTGCCCTAAATGTAGAATCGGCAAGTGTTTGTAAAAGTTGAATTTCTATTGTCGATGGGATGTGCTTTTCCGACCAATAGTTTCCAATTGCACCTATTGGTTCTTGCATATTAAGAGGAATCATCACAAGACTCTTTACGGTAGTAAATTCATAAAGCCCGCTATTAACTCTAGGGTCTGTATAGATATCTTCAATAATAGCCGGTTGCTTATTTAACATTGTCCAACCACTAATACTATTATTTAAAGGTATTCTTTTTCCTATCCATTGATTTGCAATTATATCACCATCAGCATAAAAACAAAAATCACCGTCTCGCATAATAAAAGCTGAACCATCTGCTCCTATCAAGTCGTGAATTGATATTCTAACGATCTTAAGAATAGAATCTAAATCTCTGGCTGAAGATAATTCTTTAACCGAGTTAGTGAGATTTTCTAAATCGGCAATTAATTTTTTATTACCCTCTTCCGCTTTTTTCCTTTCCGTGATTTCGTTCTCCAGTAGTGTTGCATAAACTCTTAATTCCTTTTCTGCTTTTTCACTTTGCAACATTTTATCTTCTATCTTCCGAACCAGTACCTCATTATATTCTTTCAAGACAATGACTTCAGACACTTGGGTGACTTCTTTTAATGTGGTTTCATTTTTCTTAGCTGTCGCAAAATAGTCGTTGATAATTAGAAGGAAATCATCAGGTTCTTGTGGTTTTAATATAAAGCGGTCTGCACCAAGATTAAGCGCATACTCCTCATCTCTGGAATCTGTATAAGTTGCAGTGTAAAAAAAGAAAGGAATGTGCTTTAATCTGTCGTCTTTTTTGCATTCACGACATAAAGTGAAACCATCCATAACAGGCATTAAAATATCTGATATAATTAGATCTGGAATATCACCCCGCAGAACTTTTAATGCCTCATCGCCATTCATAGCCAGAATAGTTTGGAAATCATTATATTCTAGCAATGCCTGCATGAGATAAATGTTTTCTTCTTTATCATCAACTATTAATACTTTTAGCATCTTAAGTCCTCCGTTAATTTAAATGAATTCTTGTAATTGCGATATAAATATATCCGGATCGATTGGCTTTTCAATATAACCGGTAGCCCCTGCTTCAAACGCCTTTTCCTTATCCCCGGTCATAGCATAAGATGTAACAGCAATAATTGGCATATCTTTTAGCTCCACAATCTTTCTAAGTTCGCGTGCAATGGCATATCCATCCATTTCTGGTAATTGTATATCGAGAAGAATTGCATTGGGTTTAGCTTCCTTTGCAAGAGCAATTCCATCTAGTCCATTAAACGCTTGAAGAACAATATAATCATTGCTTTCGAGCAAATATGTTAGCATATACATATTTTGTGGATTGTCTTCAATTATTAATATCTTTTGATTCATATGATTAGATTTTATTTTATTGGTAACTTAACAATAAATGTACTCCCCTTTCCAATTTCGGATTCAACTTCAACTGAACCATTAAGCAGATCTAATAGCTTTTTACATATGGATAACCCTAAACCTGTACCCTCGTACTTTCGTGTAAGTCCGGTATCGATTTGCATAAAAGGTTTAAATAATATATTCATTTGATCTTTTTCAATACCCATCCCACTATCGATCACCTTTACAGTAACTATATCATCCTTTCTAAAACAATCCAGATTCACCGATCCAACCTCAGTAAATTTTACTGCATTATTAACCAGATTTAATAGAATCTGTTGGATCCGAAGCTTATCACTTAAAATTTCATTAACATCGGCAGCTATGGAAACATTCATCTGAAGACCCTTCTTATCAGCAAATGGCTTATTTGTTTCCATCACTTTATAAATTACCTCTGGAAGATTAAAGGGCTCAAGATTGGTTTTAAGTTGTCCAGCTTCAATCTTTGAGATATCGAGAATATCATTTATCAAAGTCAGTAAATGTCGGGCACTTTGCTGGGCCATTCCAAGTTGTTTTTTCTGTTCAGCATTTAATGAACCCGGGCGTTCTTGCATTAATATTCCTGTAAATCCAATGATTGAATTAAGTGGTGTCCGAAGTTCATGCGACATAGTGGCAAGAAAAGCGGACTTTAACCTATCTGCCGATTGAGCATGTTCTTTTTCTTTTTCAAGTTCAGCCGTACGTTGTTTTACAAGATCTTCCAAATGATCCCGATAAAGCAATAATTCGTCTTCTTCTCTTTTTTGCTCGGTTATATCTCTACTCACCCCGACAAGAGAAACAGGCTGGTTCATTTTATCATAAATAATTGTTGTCATGAGCGAAATAGGAAATTCTCTACCGTCTTTTCTCACATTCATCAGTTCTCCATTCCAACCACCGGCAAGTGTAGAAGGCAGAATTTCATTCATCACCTCTGGCGAATTATTTTGGGAACGAAGAATATCAATTTGCTGTCCTAACAACTCTTCTTCAGTGTAACCATATGTTCTCAATAAAGACTGATTAACAAAGATTATTTTATCGTTTACATCCGTAATACTAACATTTTCGTTGATATTCTTCAGTACATGAGCTAGAAAGGTTATTTCCTTTTCTGCAATATCGCGTTCAGTTTTCCATTTCAATAGTTGCGATAACATCTTATTGAACTGTCGATATAGAATTCCAACTTCATCTTGCCCCT
This sequence comes from Bacteroidota bacterium, assembly GCA_013390605.1. Lineage (GTDB taxonomy): Bacteria > Bacteroidota > Bacteroidia > Bacteroidales > Cfx3-03 > Cfx3-03. The sequence continues at coordinate 4,206,369 of JACAUB010000001.1, forward strand.
GAGGTTCAAGTTGAACAGTAAAATCCTGACTTTGAGAAATAGATGCTGATACTTCGGCAAGCTTTAGAATGGGTGCTGAAATTATTTTCTGTATCTGGTTAGCCACAATCACTACTGATATCAAAAGAATCAAAATAAGAATGATCATAACCAGAAGGTTATCCTTGAATTTATCCTTTAGTGTATCAGTCGATATTCTTAAAAAGAGTGTACCAAAAAATTTTCCATCATAAGTTATAACGTAAGAAATAAATAAGTAGCCATCGGAAAACCCACTTTTTCGGTTTTGTATTTGTTGAAAAGAATATGGATCATTAGGTAATCTGTGATAAGATGCAAACATTACATTATTCGTACTATAGATGCATGCATCTAATAAAGTGGGTATTGCACTTAACTTTGCAAGCACATCATTTGCCTCCTCTGTATAACCAAATTGCAGTGGAACGACTGAATATTGAGCAACCAACGTAGCATTTAAAATAGCATTTTTTTTCATCTCCTGCTTAATGTTAACCATATCAAAAACCAGATATGTACCCAAACCGGTAACTACTGCGATTATACTGGTAAATGTTATTATCATTACCAGTTTCATCTTAATTGTTTGATCGTTGAAAGTTTTCATTCGGACGTTGGATTTAATATTTTTGAGACCCGAAGTAATCGATAGTCAATGGTAAATCCGGCATCTTGCATGCCTTTTTGATTTATTTCAAAACGAAGCTTATTTTCGTATATATAAAAATTTATAAAGCATCCTGCTTCTGCAAATCCTTCCGTATCAGAAATCGTTAAAATAGGGCGTCCTTTTACATAACTCAGAACCTTCTGTAAATCAACAGGGTCTATTTTAGATATAAACAAAATTTGACACTCCGGCAATTGTTTGATGTTTTTGAAATAAACAATCTTAACCCTTTTATCTTTGATTTTTTTATCTTTATAAACATCCTTAAGTATATTACCAAATGGATTCTGACCCAATACTGCAATAACAAATTCTTGTGAGGGATCATTCTTAATAACATTAGCCTGCCATGAAATGAAAAGTGATAATTTTTCAAAGGCTACAGCTTTCATTGTGTATTCAGCAGACTGTGAAAAGAGTTGCATTTCGCAACCTAAAACAACTGCTACACTCAGTGCAATCTTCAACTGAAACTTTATTATAGATGCATATAAATGTTGTACGATCATCGCTCCTGTATAAAAAATTAATTATTAGACCATGGCGTTTATTTAAAAGGTTACTTTAAGACCAAACATTCCTGATGATCCCGGATTTTTAAACTGCCAAGGAAGGTCGTAGTTGTTATTAGTTATGTTATAGAGTTGTGCAAAGCAATCTAATACAAATAAATCGTTTTTCGCAAGACGTTGAGCAATATAGATATTTATTACAGTACCTGGAGAGTACCAGATACGGCTGGATTTAGATATTCCATCATAAAAACCGCCATTATAATTGAGTGAAGGTGTAACTGTAAGACCTAAAAGTGTTGAAACACTTGCGCCAATATTTACAATATGATTAGGAGAGAATGGGATTTCAACACTATTTAGGTCTGCATTAAGTTTGTTCTTAATATTTGAGGTCATGTATGTCCCGTTAACATACCATGAAATGATTGAATTAATTCGTTGGGTTAACTCAATTTCTACACCCTTAGATGTTGATTCGGTATTTATTGACTGTGATTGCGAAGGATTTTGATTCACAACATTATCCACTATGCCATCTTGCAGAATAGTATAAAATCCACGAATACCCAACTTGAAATTTACTGGAAGATTAAAATCAATTCCTCCATCTAATCCTATACCATTCTCAGGTTTTAAGTCTGGGTTGGGTAATTGGCCATTGCGACCTACTACTCCCCGATCGCTGAGAGAAATTGTACCACCAATAGATTTAAGTCCAGGAGCACTGAAACTACTACCACCGTTTGCATATAAAGCGATGTGATCATTAATTGAGTATCGAACACCAGCACTCCAAAGTAGTCTGCCCCATGATAAGTTATTGTCAACTGCATTGCCACCATTGACCAAATCAATAATATTTTTGATGTATGCATACCTGAGTCCTCCCCGCAGTGTTAATTTAGAAATTGGACGCCATTCTTCCTGAAAATAGGCACCATTTTGTATAGCAGAAGATTTATTTCCGAATATATGATACCCTACCAGTGGATCTGTCCATGTAGAATATTTTGCAGACTGATAATCAACGCCAAAGCAAAGCATACTTGATTTTCCATGATGCCATGAAAAAGATATATCAATAGGAACGATCAACTGATTTACATTATTATTTGATTTTAATGTATCAATTATACCGAAGTTACTTTCTTGTAGTGATCGATCATATGAACGTACACCAAAATGTGACTGCATGCTAAACTGATCATTAAATTCAATATCATACCCAACATTTACAGTTCCATATTTATTATCATATCCTTTATATATACGTCCTGCATCTCCACTATGCCATGTTTCCTGACCGAAAAAAGTAAGTTTTTGCTTTTCTGCTTTATCCAACAACAGTGTTAATCCACCATAAATTTTAGTCTTTTGATACTCTGGCTTTTTTTTCATGTTCAACCATGATCCATCAATACCATAGTTGGTATAATCAGACATTTCATATGTTGATCCAAAAAAGTAATTAAGTCGATCAACTCTGTTTTGATGAAATAATTGACTATTAAGTGTGTTATATGAACCATAAGATGATTGAAATGATGTTTTTTGCTGTTCTACTTTCTCTTTAAGAATAAGGTTTACTGTTCCAGCTAGTGGACATTGACTGCCAGCGAAATCTTGCGATAGATAATTTGGATAAATGACAGAAGCAGGACCCCGTTGAACTTCAATGTGATCAATTGCATTCAGATCGAGCGACATAGGATCAATAAACGCATCAACAGGTACTCCCTGTAACATATATGTGCTGTATTTGGGACCGATGCCGCCATAGGTTCCCCAATTTGCATCGTTACGAGAAAGAACACTCACCGATACCCCAGGAAGTTTTGCAATTGCCTCGCAAAGATTACGGTTACCCGAAACAGTTGTTTCAATCTCTTTTGCATTGATTAAATCAACTTTTTGGGTAATATTATTTATTGACTGACGTAATTTTGACGGAGTAATTACAACATTTAAAAATTCATTGAGATTTAATTCAAATAGCTTATCCACAGTTTTATGATTAAGCGTGTCTTGAGCATAAACTGTTGAAAAAAGAGTTATCTCAGCTAAACATAAAATAATAATTGCTATCTTTTTCATTTTGATTGACTAGTTAAACATCAAATCTTTTCATTATTTGGCATACTAAAGTAAAAAACAGCACCTCCATCCACTTCACCCTCTGCCCAGCAGCGACCTCCATGACGGGTTATAATCCGGTAAATATTAGCCAGCCCAATACCAATGCCTTCATAATCGCGTGACTTGTGAAGGCGCTGAAATACGCCAAACAATTTGTCGACATATTTCATATTGAACCCAGCTCCGTTGTCTTTTATAAAGAAGATTGATTCATTGTTTTCCGTATAACTCCCTATTTCAATGATAGGATTTTCTTTTTTACCAGTGTACTTAATTGCATTGGATATCAAATTAGTCCATACCTGGCCTATGAGTTGATAGTCACCAAAAGTTTCAGGAAGAGAACCAATTTTTATCTCTATATTTCGATCCTGAATTTCCTGGTCAAAGAGTTGTAATCCTTGATTAATCATTTGTAAAGTATCTATTCTCGATCTTCGAAGTTCCGATCGATTAAGTCTTGAGAAAGTAAGAAGTGCATCGATAAGTTTTCCCAACTCTTCCGAAGAATTCGAAACAACATCAAGATAGCCTTGTTCCTCTGCAGTCAATTGTGTTGATTTATTTTGGAGAAAAAGATTAATAAACCCATTAATATGTCGCAAAGGTGCCCGTAAATCATGAGATACCGAGTATGAGAAAGCTTCAAGTTCTTTATTTGCAGCTTCAAGTTGTTCAGTCCGTTGAACAACGCGTTGTTCCAATGTTTCATTAAGTTTTCTAATTTCTGCTTCAGCTCTTTTCCGATCGGTTATATCAACAAAAGTGATCAGTATATTATCGTTAATTACAATACCTGAAACGATTACGTCTCGGGTGCTTCCATCTTTACATGTAACATGATACTCGTATGATTCGATATCAGACCCAGTTTCTAATGAACGGATGATAGCTGAATTCCAATTTTCAAATGCCCACTCCCGGTATTCCTCTTCAGGATAGGCTTTTTGCCACCACTCAGAAATTGTTGGCGTTTCTATCTCATCATACCCAAAAATCTTAATAAACCGTTCATTCCTGAAAGTAATAACTCCCTCTTTATTTGAATACGCAATTGGCAAAGGTGTGCTTTTCAGAAGCCGTCTAAATTTCTCCTCACTGTCACGTAATGCCATCTCTGCAAGTTTACGTTCTGTGATCTCACGAAAATTTATTACAATGGATTCCACACTTGGATCAGCAAGTAAATTACTAAATGTACTTTCAACCCAGATCCACTCCCCCTTCTTCGTGATAAAACGGTATTGCAATGTCGGAACATATGAAGCATCTTCCAAAAGTCTAGCCAAATCCGATATTACCCGATTTAAATCTTCCGGATGAGTAAATTCTGCAGGATTCCCAATAATCTCCTCTGAAACACTATAACCGAACATTTTTTTTGCCGATGGGCTAATAAACTTAAAATTTCCACCTGCATCCAATAATACAATTCCATCGGGAGCCTTATCGATCAGCGCTTGATAGTGCTGTCCTAGTTTCAATATCTTCTCATCAGATTGCTTGCGCTGAGTAATATCCTGAATTGAAGTAATAAATGAAATTGGCTTACCTTCATTATCCCGTTGAAGAACCGTGCTTACATCAGCCCAAACGATGTCTCCGTTCTTATGTATAAACCTCTTTTCAAAACGAATCGATAATTGCTTCCCTTCTATAACTAAATTTAACAATCTTTGATTCATTTCAATATCATCCCGGTGCGTTATCTCTTGCCATTTTGTTACAGATAACTCCTCTTCGGAATAACCTAGTATCTGACAAAAAGTTCTATTTGTTTTCAGCCCTCCGTCAAAACCAGTAATTGATATACCCACAGTCGAATATTCAAAAATATTTCTGAAATATTCCTCGCTAATCCGCATAGCCTCTTCTGCTTTCTTACGTTCACTAATTTCTTCCTGAAGTAATTGGTTAGTGATCAACAAGTCGGCTGTTCTTTCTTTTATTCGATGTTCCACCTCATCGTAAGCTTTTTGCAGCTCTCCTTGAGTATATAAAAGTTTATCTTTCTCCTTTTGAAGTTCCGTGTTAACCATTCTCAGCTGTTCCGGACTGGGTATTGAGAGGAGTTTGGGCAATATTGGCCATACGACCACTGCTGTGGCCAAAGAAATAATAGCGCATAATGAATCTACTGTAGCCTGCCACCAGTTTACCGGCCACCAGAGCCCAATGACATGGACAAGGTGCGTTGTACCACACGCCAGAATAAATAATCCAAAAAGAAAAATCACCCACGTAAAGGGCATATCCTTGCGCTTTCTAACAAAAACGATCAAGAAAAAGGGAATGGAGGCATAAGAAATAGCAATCAAGGCATTCGATAAAGCCATCACCATCATTAAAAGTGGCGTCATATTACCTGCATTTGCTCCCCTGATCTCCATTTTACCAGGCATAAATACCATTGGGGCAATGATAAGTACAGCTAATGCTACGGCAGGTACAATAATACGAGGTAAAAGTGCCAGTGCCTGACGTAACAGTGTTTTTTTCGGAGTAAAAGTCTCTACTTTGTAAGCGCGCAAACGAAGACTGTTAGTTACCACAAAAATTGAACTGAAAGCCATGGCTCCAGCTGCAAACATTGGACTAAGCAGACCATATGCAGCAATAGGAATCAATGCAACATTATAAAACAATGCCCATATCAGATTCTGTACGATGGTTTGTTGAGTCCCGCGAGATAATGAAATAGAACGTCCGATACCAGATAATTCACCACTAATCAATGTGATTCCAGCAGCTGCGATTGCAATATCCGTCCCGGTACCAATAGCAATACCTACATCAGCTTGTGCCAGTGCAGGAGCATCATTGATCCCATCACCTACCATTGCTACCAATGGGCGAGTAAAATTACCTAATGTTGGTGCTGACTGTAATGTCTTTATCGCATCAGCCTTATCACTGGGCAACACTTCTGCTATAACTCTATCAATTCCAACCTGTTTGGCAACTGCATCAGCAGTGCGCTGGTTATCACCTGTAATCATCACAATATCCAGACCCAATTGACGTAATTCGGCAATAGCATCTTTTGCACCAGGCTTCACAATATCAGCAACCGCTATTATTCCAATTGGTCTTGCCGGTTTATTGTCATCAACAGGATTAATAGCAATAATCATCGCCGTCTTTCCTTCGGTCTGCAATCTCATTATATCTGCCAGCAACCCTTCTACGACAATACCTTCGTTTTGCAGCATGCGCAGATTCCCAATAATGATCGTTTGATCTCCAACATTGGCTCGAATACCAAATCCACCAAAGGCACGAAATTTTTTGGGATCTTCGATCGCCAATCCTTTTTCTTGAGCAGCCTTTACAATGGCACAACCTAAAGGATGTTCAGAGCCACGCTCTGCACTAGCAGCCAGACGGAGAATCTCTTCTATATGTTGATTATCCAGCCCAATAATATCTGTCAATTGTGGTTCTCCACGTGTAATTGTTCCCGTTTTATCCAATACCACGATATTCACGCGACCAGCTCGTTCCATTATCTCACTATTCTTGAAGAGAATACCGTTTTCTGCACCTTTTGACGTTCCAACGATGATTGCAGTAGGTGTTGCCAGCCCAATAGCACATGGACAAGCAATGACTAGAACTGCAATGGCATTTATCATTGCACCAGTCCATTCTATGTTAGCCACCAACAACCAACCCAAAAAAGTAAATAAAGCGACGCCAATAATAATAGGAACAAAATACTTTCCAATTTCATCAGTTAATTTTTGTATTGGAGCCTTGCTTCCCTGCGCTAATTGTACAAGTTTTACAATCTGTGCTAACGTAGTATTTTTCCCTACTTTGGTAGCTTCAAATTTGATCAATCCTTCACAGTTTATAGTAGCACCAATTACCTCATCACCAAGACCTTTACTAACAGGCATCGATTCACCAGTAATCATTGATTCATCAAATGCTGATCTACCTTCACTAATGATTCCATCTACAGGTACTTTTTCACCTGGACGCACGATAATAGTGTCTCCAACAACTACCTGTTCTATATTAGTCACTATCTCAAACCCATTCCTCACCACAATAGCTGTCTTAGCACGCAACCCCATTAATGCTTTTAATGCTTCCGAAGTTTTGCCTTTTGCACGTGCTTCAAGATATTTACCAAATCTGATGAGTGTAATAATAGCAGCTCCCGATTCGAAATAAACATTAGGGCTATTAATAATGCCAATCGTTACAAAAAGACTTGAAAAATAGGCAACCGAAGACCCTAGCACAATTAAGACATCCATATTCGCACTACCCAGTCGAAGACTTTTAAAAGCTCCAATGTAAAATTGCCATCCAACAACAAACTGAACTATCGTTGCAGCAAACAGCATTGCAAATTGATCATATTTAAATCCAACAACACGAAAGTCGCGTGCCATACTGAAGAATATCAGTGGCAGCGTAAAACACAATCCAATTATTAGTAATTTTTTTTGTTTATTTAGTTCGGCTGCCCTTATATGAGCTTCCACATCTTCAACTTCTTCATTATTTCCTACCTGAACAATATCGAATCCTGCTTTTCGTATGATATCTGCAAGTTCTGCAACACTTGTCATCCCGGGAATATATTCTAATAAAATACGTTCGGTTCCATAAGCTACATTCGCAGTAAGTACACCATTTTGCCTGATTAATATTTTCTCTAATGTCAAAGCATCCGTCTGATCTTGCAAACCAGTAACCGGGAATTCTATTTTACCAGTAGCAACGTTATAGCCAATCCGTTTTACACATGCAATGATATCTGTTTCGGTGAGTTGTACCGGGTCAAAAACAACAGTTAACTTTTCACTGGCGAAATCAACATCAGCATCTTTAACGCCCGGCAATTTACGAACATTAGTTCCGATTGCAGAAGCGCAATTAACACATGTTAAGCCCGTAACAGGCATCCTGATGCTCTTGACATTAACCATTTTCACCTCCCCATTTTGGATATCTCAATCCTTATAATGAAAATATATTTTTCGGTCTTGACGTTAAAGTTAATCATTTTTTTACCCTTTAGCTTAAATTATTTTATGACTTTTAAAATTTACTTTCAGTTTTAATTTTGATCATTTAGAATTCGCCATTCTTGTATTATCTTTTGTTTATATCGATCTATTTAATAAATATTTTTATTAACTAATTGACTTTAGATAAAAATAATACTAATATTGCACTATAATAAAAACAACTCTATGAACTTTACAGGCCTCATTTCAGACTCAATATCCTCCAATAACGCGAGTCGCCAACAAAAGCAACGTAGCCGAATCGTAAAGTGTCTTTCAAAGTCTGAAGAGCCTTTAACTATACCCGAAATTGCTAATGTTGTTAGAATTAGTTTACCCACAGCCATCAAGTTAACCAACGAACTAATCGACAGTAAATGGGTTATTGAAGAAGGAAAGAAGGAAACAGAATCGGGGCGCCGTCCAACATTATATACACTCAACAAAGAATTGATTTGTGCCGTAGGAGTGGAAATTCTTTTGAAAAGTATCCAGGTTACCATTTTAAAGATAGGCTTTGACGTAATAATAAGCGAACAGGATAAGACTTTTGTTTTGGAAAATACACAAGAGTGCCTCGACAAAGTGATTGCTTTTATTGCAGGAGCTATTTCGAAGTCCGGAAGATCAAAAGATCAGATTATGGGTATTGGGATAGGCATTACCGGACGTGTAAACACGAATACGGGAGAATCAATTACCTACTTTAACTTTCTGGATAAACCATTAGCTAATTATGTAGAAGAACAACTTTTATTACCTACAGTAATTGACAATGATACCAGAGTGCAGGGAATTGCCGAAAATGTTTTGGGTAAAGGAAAAAACACACAGAATACTTTAATTATAAATATGAGTCGCGGACTCGGGATGAGTATTTTGCTCGATAAAAAGATAGTACGTGGCGAAATGGGGTTTGCTGGTGAGTTTGGACACATGCATTTTGGTCAGGAGAATAGACATTGTATGTGTGGAAAGCAGGGATGTTTAGGGACAGAAGTTTCTGGATACGCTCTCGAAGAAGACTTGAAAAACGCGTTGGCCAAAGGAGAAACATCTATCAATTTTTCAAATGACAGTATTGAACCCATTAGATATGATGCCATACTGAACGCTGCAATAAATGGAGACGCACTTGCCATAAACTTAATCCAAAATCAAGGAGAGAAGTTAGGCTCGGCACTAGGCAACATTATTAATTTGTTGAACCCAAGTCTCATTGTAATAGGTGGAAAATTTGCCCGTGTCAAAGATATTTTTACTGATCCGGTAAAAATGGGTTTAAAGAAAACTGCATTGATGAATGCAGCTAATGTTTGTAAAATTGTAAGCTCGGAATTAACAGAACAAGCAGGACCACAAGGTGCCGCTTGTTTAGTATTTGGAAGAAATGAAATGATTTAACCATCGCCATATAAGCCTATATTCATGACAATCAGATTAAAATCAAAACAACTGACTTTTCAAATGAAACAACTGACCATTTGTTTACTCATTTTACTTTATGGCGTTATAAACGGAAAGTCGGCCTCACCTATCAAAGAAAAAGCCAAGTTAATGTGGTTTGATGGAGAAGCTAACTTCAAACGTTTTAGCAATCCCGACTCCATCGACTTTTATCTTGAAAAAATAAAGAAAATTGGATTTACAGGTGCTGTTGTTGATATTCGTCCTATCACGGGAGAGGTATTTTATAAAAGCGAATTTGCTCCCCAGATGAAAGATTGGGATGGATTTGTTCGACCCGATTTTGATTATTTGGCTCACTTTATCAAAAAAGCACACGAATTAGGATTAAGGGTTCATGCTTCATTGAATGTATTTGTAGGAGGACATAACTTTTTCGATCGTGGACAAGTTTACACCTCACATCCAGAATGGGCTTCAATGGTATACACTCCAGATAAAGGCATTGTATCTATTATAACACAGAAAAAGAAATATTCTGCCATGATAAATCCTATTAATAAGGATTTCCAAAACCACATTATCAATGTCTTAAAAGAAGTTACCCAAAAATACCCTAAGCTAGATGGTTTTATCCTCGACAGAATTAGATATGATGGAATTACTGCCGATTTCTCTGACATTTCCAGAACAACTTTCGAAAGTTATATTGGTCATAAAATTGAAAATTATCCTGTTGATATTTATGAATGGAAGAAAGACAAAGCTGGAGCTGACTATTATGCTAAGGGAAAATACTTTACAAAATGGATTGAGTGGCGAACAAAGAATATCTACGATTTTATGCTGCTGGCAAAAAAAGAGATTAAGGCAATTAACCCAAATATTTCGTTTGGAACCTATACCGGTGCATGGTATCCATCTTATTTTGAAGTAGGTGTAAATTGGGCCAGTAACCAATACGACCCATCCAAGGAGTATGATTGGGCCACAAAAAACTATAAAAATTTTGGATATGCCGATATGCTTGACCTCTATATCACCGGAAACTATTATACCAATATCACTAAAAAAGAGTATCAGATCAATAATAAAATTGTGATAAATGAAACCGATAGTAAAGGTGCTATAGGCTCGTGGTATTGCGTGGAAGGATCATGCGACCATATTAAAGGAATTTTAAATGGCCACAAGTTTCTCGGTGGCATACTTGTTGATCAGTTTTATGACAACCGTCCACAACTTTCACGAACCATCGCCATGAATCTTCAGGCTTCTGATGGACTGATGGTTTTCGACATCGTTCACATCATCAATAAAAACCTATGGAAAGAGGTTGAAGATGGTTTTAAGATGGCTGAAGATAAAAATGCATTCAAATAAATTCAAAAATCGTTATTCAACTCACTGGTATGTCCCTGAATCATGGCGGGGGAAGCTTGATAAAGGGCATACTGTGGGGAGTAATGAGAAATCAACAAAATGTTTCAAATTACAGTGTAATGTTTAGCTTAGGCCTTTTTTTAAAAAATTATAACAAACAATGAAACAGCTTCTTATCATATTTTTTACTGTCATCACCTTCAATTTATACGCAATTGAGAAAGTCGATGTTCTAATTATAGGAGGAGGAGCAAGTGGCACCACTGCAGGTATACAAGCAGCCCGACAAGGTGCACATACTTTAATAATTGAGGAGTTTGATTGGCTAGGTGGTATGCTTACTTCGGCGGGGGTTAGTGCTGTTGATGGCAACTTCAAACTACAAGGAGGACTCTGGGGAGAATTCAGAAACAAGTTGGTTGCTCATTATGGAAGCGACAAGGCATTGGCCTCCGGATGGGTAAGCAATACGCTTTTCGAACCCTCTGTGGGAGCTGGAATCTGGAAGGAGATGGCTAATAAAGAGAAGAATCTCAACATTTGGCTGAGAACATCACTGGTGTCTATCAAGAAAATTAATGCAGAATGGGAGGTAATCGTCAATAAACAAGGCCAACAACAAACTATTCATGCAAAAATAGTAATCGATGGTACAGAATTAGGTGATGTGGCGAAACTGTGCGGTGTAGCTTACGATATTGGAATGGATTCGCGCACAGTGAGCGGAGAAGATATCGCTCCTCAAAAAGCCAATAACATTATTCAGGATTTAACTTATGTGGCGATATTAAAAGATTATGGTCGCGATGTAACCATTGCGAAACCAGATGGATATAACCCATCCATTTTTTATTGTACTTGTAAAACACCTGAATGTTTATCTCCAAAAGAGAAAAAAAGAGTTTGGGATTGCAAACAGATGATGGAATATGGGAAACTTCCAAACAATAAATATATGATCAATTGGCCTATTGAAGGTAATGATTATTATTTAAATATTATTGAGATGACCCCAGATCAACGAACAGAGGTATTGAAAAAAGCTAAAAACTTCACCCTTTGTTACCTCTATTATTTGCAAACAGCTTTAGGTTTCAACACGCTAGGATTAGCCGATGATGAGTTTTCTACTGCCGACAGGCTTCCTTTCATCCCTTATTATCGCGAATCAAGACGTATCAGGGGCAAAGTTCGACTCAATGTAAACCATCTCGCAAAACCTTATGAGCAATCAGAAATGCTCTATCGTACTGGAATAGCCGTTGGTGACTATCCTGTAGACCATCATCATGGTCGATATATGGGAACAGAAATACTCCCTGATCTTCACTTTTATCCAGTCCCCTCTTATTCACTTCCTTTGGGTGTTATGATACCTGAGAAAGTAGAAGGACTTATTGTGGCAGAAAAGTCAATCTCTGTCTCTAATCTGGTGAATGGGACAACCCGATTACAACCTGTGGTTATGCAAATTGGCCAGGCTGCCGGAGCATTAGCAGGATTAGCTATTTACCAACATTGTAATCCATCAGAGGTATCTGTGCGTGATGTACAAAACCAAATACTAGATGCTAAAGGATATCTGCAACCATTTCTAGATTTACCGATCAATAGTAAACATTTTAAATCACTACAGCGCATTGGAAGTACCGGAATATTAAAAGGAATTGGGAAAAATGTGGGTTGGGAAAATCAAACCTGGTTCTATACAGATAGCCTTATTAAAACGAAGGAGTTTGCAGATGGAATGATCGTATTTAATAAATACTCAAAGCCTAAACTTCAAGGAGAAAAAGTGACTATTGAACAAGCTATCAACCAAACATATAACATTGGAAAGATATTAAAAAGTAAAAAGTTGAAAAGCATTAATAGCAAGGTCTTCAAGACGGTAGTTCGAAAGGATTGGGAATACAAATTGGGTTTTACAAACTTTAATCCTGATAGGTATATTACCCGATTGGAATTAGCTGTATTACTTGATTATTATGCCGATCCATTCAACTTACAGAAAGTAGATTTGAAAGGCAATTTTATAAATAACAAATCAAAACAGAGTATACTTCAATGAATTATTCATCCTTTCTAAACAATAACCAATGAATCTATCAATTATCGACACACTGATTATTCTGGGCTATCTAAGTTTTATTATCTTCTTTGGATTCTGGCTTTCAAAAAAAGCATCGGCCAGTCTACAATCATATTTTCTCGGGGGCAACACTATTAAGTGGTATTTTCTGGGCTTGTCTAATGGATCGGGGATGTATGATGTTTCAGGAACAGCCTGGACGGTAGCTATTTTATATATCTATGGCGTAAAAAGCGCCTGGTTACCATGGCTTTGGCCTGTATGGAACCAGGTCTTTATCATGGTCTTTCTGGCAATTTGGCTCCGTAGGTCCAATGTGATGACAGGTGCCGAATGGATAACTACCCGTTTCGGAACTGATCGTGGTGGAAAGAACTCGCATCTCATTGTTGTGATATTTGCATTGGTAAGTGTTATAGGCTTCATCGCATATTTCTTTCAAGGTATCGGTAAGTTTGCGACAGCCATTTTACCTTGGGATCTATCATTTACCCTTGGCTCCATCCACCTAACTTCTGAGAGTTCATATGCCATTATCATGTTAACCCTTACAACACTTTATACCATAAAAGGAGGTATGTATAGTGTCGTCGGAACTGAGGTAATACAATTTCTCATTCTCTCTATTTCCAGCGTTATTGTAGCTTTTCTTGCTATGAGTCAAACTACCTCTGCACAGATACATGCAGCAATTCCGAATGGCTGGACAGGATTTTGGCCGGGATGGAGTCTGAATATGGACTGGAGCCACATCTTTCCGGAAGTCAACAATAAGATAGGGTCTGACGGGTTTGGCATGTTAGGTTGTCTGGTGATGATGATGATTTTCAAAGGTGTCTTTGCCAGCTTAGCAGGACCAGTACCCAGCTTTGATATGCAACGTGTACTATCATGCAAGAGTCCTAAGGAGGCTGCAAAAATGAGTGCTTTTACTATTTTTGTATTAAACATTCCACGCTATTTAATGATAGCCGGACTTACTGTTTTTGGTTTAGTTCTGATCAATAAAAATGATTTATTGGTGAACGGACATTATGATTTCGAAAAAATCTTATCGGTTGTAGTCGCTAAACATATTCCCATTGGTCTAAAAGGGGTTATTCTAGCCGGATTGCTTTCTGCCTTTATGGCCACCTTCTCTGCCTTTGTAAATGCAGCACCGGCTTATTTAGTTAATGACCTTTACAAACGATATATTAATCCCGGGGCATCACAAAGAAAGCTTGTTCAATATAGCTACATCGCCTCTTTCGCTATTGTACTTGTTGGAGTTGTTGCCGGATTTATGACTGACTCTATTAACAGTATGACATTGTGGATTACATCCTCATTATATGGTGGTTATGCTGCAGCTAATGTCTTAAAATGGATATGGTGGCGCTTTAATGGCCAAGGCTATTTCTGGGGAATGTTGGGTGGACTTATCGCTGCTACAATTGTACCTTCACTGGTTCCATCGCTTATCGGACACATGGGTTATGCCGATGCATTAGGCGAAGCTCTTAAAATTCCTGTTGTTAACGGAATCCCTCAGATTCCGGCTATTTACCTGTTCCCTGTTGTCCTTTTTCTTTCATTTGCGGGTAGTTTAATTGGATGTCTTGCGACAAAACCAACTGATATGAGTGTACTTGTAAACTTCTATCGTAAGGTTCGTCCATGGGGATTTTGGAAACCAGTACATCAGAAAACGATAGAACTTTATCCTGATTTTAGATCAAATGCATCATTATCAAGAGACTCTTTTAACGTAATCATTGGTATTATTTGGCAGATGTGCATGGTTATTACGCCTATCTACTTTGTAATTAAAGAGTTCACCTATGCAGGAATTGCAGCTGCTGTTGCACTAATCTGTATGGTAATTCTTAAATTTTCATGGTATGACAAAATTGAAGATTAAAGAATGAAAATTACTGGAACTTTTATTGACGAGATCTCTCACGATATTCCTCATCAAAATTGGGGAAGAGAAGAGTGGGATCAAGACTTCAGGCATATGAAGGAGGTAGGTATTGATACTGTAATCATGATCAGAAGTGGTTACAAACGTTTCATCACCTACCCCTCTAAATACTTGCTCAAGAATTTGGGCTGTTATGAGCCCCCCGTTGATTTGCTTGAACTCTTTTTGGAATTGAGCGATCAGTATGAAATGCAATTTTATTTTGGTCTCTACGATAGTGGACACTACTGGGCTACAGGAGATCTTCAACTGGAGATTGACAGCAACCGCTATGTGATTGATGAAGTGTGGAACCAATATGGGCACCATCCAAGCTTCAAAGGATGGTATATCTCCACCGAGATAAGCCGCAAAACCAAAGGAGCAATCCATGCATTTCGGAGCCTCGGCATGCAGTGCAAGGAGGTTTCGAATGGATTACCAACCCTCATATCTCCATGGATTGATGGTAAGAAGGCTGTAATGGCTGCCTCAAATCAAATTACTAAAGATGATGCAGTTTCTATTAAAGAGCACGAAACTGAATGGAACGAAATATTCGATGGGATAAAGGGAGCAGTTGATGCAGTTGCTTTTCAGGATGGCCACATCGATTATCATGAACTCCCGGCTTTTTTTGAGGTAAATAAGAAGATTGCTGACAAACATGGACTCCACTGTTGGACCAATGCCGAATCATTCGATAGAGACATGCCGATCAAGTTTTTACCCATCAAGTTTGAAAAATTACGTCTCAAACTGGAAGCAGCTCGAGCGGCAGGCTACGAAAAAGCTATTACATTCGAATTCTCACACTTTATGAGTCCACAATCTGCATATCTGCAAGCAGGGCATCTATTTAACCGCTACAAAGAATACATTTCTAACTTAAAATAAATATTTGATTATGAATGCACTATCAGGTTATTCGTCTTTATATAAAAACGAATTATTAGATCGAATTATTCCATTCTGGCTCAATCATTCAAAAGATGAACAGCATGGTGGTTACTTTACCTGTCTAGACAGGTATGGAAAAGTGTATGATACTGATAAATTTATGTGGCTACAGGGACGCGAAGTTTGGTTGTTCTCTATGCTCTATAATAATGTTGAAAAGCGTAAGGAATGGTTAGACATGGCTATTCATGGCGCAGAGTTTATGCGTAAATATGGTCGCGACCCACAAGGCAACTGGTATTTTTCGTTAACCCGCGAAGGACTACCACTCATCCAACCCTATAATATCTTCTCCGATTGCTTTGCGGCCATGGGCTTTGGTGCATTGAGCAAAGCAACCGGGAATGCTGAATATGCAAAAATTGCAGAAGATACATTTAATAATATCATTGTCCGCTCTGACAATCCAAAAGGGAAATGGTCTAAGGGTGTTCAAGGAACCCGTCCCTTAAAAAACTTCTCCTTGCCAATGATCCTGTGCAATCTTTCACTTGAACTCGAACACATCATTGGAAGCGATCGGGTGAATGAGTTTGCCCCAAAGGTGATTCATGAGGTAATGGACGTATTCTACCAACCCGATAGAGGATTAATTCTGGAAAGTGTGTATGAAGATGGTTCATTCTCTGATAGCCATGAAGGAAGATTACTCAATCCTGGACATGCAATAGAAGCCATGTGGTTTATCATGGATCTGGGAACGCGTTTTCATGATAAACAACTAATTAACAAATCAGTAGACATCATGTTAAAAACGCTTAACTATGGATGGGACAAAGAGTTTGGTGGCATACTTTATTTCATGGATGTATTGGGTCATCCTACGCAACAACTGGAATGGGACCAGAAACTCTGGTGGGTTCATATTGAAACACTAATCTCATTAGCAAAAGCATACAAATATACTGGCAATGAAGCTTGTAAAACATGGTTTGAAACAATTCACGAATATACCTGGACCCATTTCAAAGATCCTGAATACGATGAGTGGTTCGGATACCTTAATCGTCGGGGCGAAGTATTGCTTCCATTAAAAGGTGGCAAGTGGAAGGGATGTTTTCATGTTCCAAGAGGCATGTACCAGGTGTGGAAAACACTTGAGGTATAATCTGAAGAAATTTTATTTGTCTATTTCATAGACTTTCAATTATTTAGAGGAACAATTATTTTGAAATAAAATATTGACGCGATTGAAATTATTGATAATTTTATAAAATATCAATTTCGATTTCCAACAAACTATTACATAAAAATTAATCCTCTAAATAGCCATCAAATGAAAAAAGAGATTTCCTGGGGTGTCATGGGTTGCGGTTACATTGCTAACAAATTTGTAAAAGCACTCATGACGTGTCAGGGCTCAAAACTACATGCTGTAGCCTCTACCTCAGCAGAACGGGCAAAAACATTTGCCGATACCCATCATGTTAAAACATGGTACGACAATTACGAGGCGTTGGTTAAAGATCATGAAATAGACATAATATATATTGCCAATACCAATAATTTTCATTTCGAAAGTATTAAACTGTGTCTGAATAACAATAGAGCAGTACTCTGTGAAAAACCTTTTGCGATCAATGCCAAACAGGCCGAAGAGGTAATCAAACTGGCCCAGAAAAAAGATGTATTTCTGATGGAAGGGATGTGGTCGCGCTTTCTTCCAGTTTTGAAGAAAGTAAGAGAAATTATCCTAAATGGAGAGATTGGTGTTATCCAAAATCTTACAGGTTCATTCGAGGTTAAATCAAATACAGGTTTAGAGGGACGACATCTAAACAACAAACTGGGTGGTGGGGCACTACTCGATGTTGGTATCTACCCCATCTCTATAGCCTGCTATCTATTAAATGAAAAGCCAGACCGTGTTATTGGAGATGCAGAGATTGGCCAAACCGGAGTTGATGAATCATCAAGCTATACGATTGATTTTCCACATGATATAACTGCTGTTTTGAAATCATCAATTAGCAAAGAAGGTTCGAAGGAGTTTCATATCATTGGAACAAAGGGACAAATCACAATTCCTTTCTTCTGGCGGGCTGAAACATTCATTCTCACTAACAATAAGGGAGAAGAAACCATCCACACACTCAAACATCCTTGCAATGGATTTGAATATGAAATTGAGGGGGTTGAGAATTACATTCGGAATGGGAAAAAAGAAGGTGATTTATGTCCATTAGATGAAACGTTAGAAATCTATAAACACTTTGATAATCTTCGTTCATCTTGGGGAATGACGTATCAGGCTGACTTGGATTAAAATTTTGCGATCTTACTATGAGAACATTCTTCTTTGACTTATCTATCATTACATTATGACGCTCATCGTCCGTTAATCCCATAAGATATTATAATATGGCCTATTCCTCTATAGAGATAGACTAAGATTGTAACAACCCCATAACGGCCCTTCAGTGATTATATCTCTTATGAGAGTGATAGGAAAAAATTATCATAATTATCTCCGGATATTCGAAGCGTTTATAACCCCAAAATGAGTTAATCTCAAAAAATGTCTCCTTAATTTCAATCTATTGATAGAAATTTGCTGATAGATTCTCGTATTGATAAATGAGATCCTCACATGTGATCAGAATGATTGCTTCGGTCAAAGTGAGAAAGTGATAAATATACCCCAACTTTTCCGATGAATCTGTATTGTCAAC
This sequence comes from Bacteroidota bacterium, assembly GCA_013390605.1. Classification (GTDB taxonomy): domain Bacteria; phylum Bacteroidota; class Bacteroidia; order Bacteroidales; family Cfx3-03; genus Cfx3-03. Next base: position 4,225,197 of record JACAUB010000001.1, read on the forward strand.
CTCCTCCTGACCAATAATAAATTTATTTCGAGCAAATACCCATAATAAATATTTATTATGAGCAAATGCTCATTATCTTTGTCCAAAATTATAAATATGGCTCGGACAAAAAAACAAAGACTCATAGAACGGGCACCAAATTTTACTGGATTTAAGCCATTCGGAGTACAAAATACAACCGATGTCGAAGTATGCATAACATTCGAAGAATATGAGGCAATAAAGCTTTGCGACTACGATTTGCTAAAGCATGAAGATGCAGCCACATTGATGAACATATCGCGCTCTACCTTTTCGAGAATATATGAAAGTGCCCGCCGCAAGATTGCAAAAGCATTTGTTGACGTATGTACCATTCAACTTGATGGGGGCTCTGCAAGCTTATATCCGGTCTGGCTAAAATGTTCACATTGCAATATCTCATTTTTGGAAACGCCAGGGAAACCAAATACATGTCCTCTATGTGGTTTTGTTGAACAATCAGTAAACAAAGAAAAAAAATTATAACATGATCATAGCAGTAGCATTAACTGAAAATCATCTCCGGGCATTCATTGATATGCATTTCGGGCGTTGCGATTGGTACGGCATCTATGATTCTGTATCCAAAGAGATCAGTTATCTCGAAAATCCCAACAGGTACTTGGATGAAGGAGCCGGATGTAAGTCTGTAGATTTTCTTCTCAATCTAAATATTGAGTTAGTGATCGCCGGAAGATTTGGAGTAAAAGTAGTTGATTTGTTTAAAAAGAACAATATTCAAATGGCTGTATCTAGTAAAGATCAAACATTTGAACAGATTATCAAACTCGTAAAAAAATAATATTAAGATAAACCTATAAATAACTTTTACTATGAAAATTGCAGTACCAACAAGGGGAACTAACGTAGATGAACATTTTGGACATTGCGAATATTACACCATATTTAGTATCAACGAAAAACAAGCGATCGAGAAGACAGAACTTCTCCCATCACCTCAGGGTTGTGGTTGCAAATCAAATATCGCCTCTGTGCTACGCCAAATGGGTGTTGAAACATTACTAGCAGGTAATATGGGAGAGGGGGCAGTAAATGTACTCCAACATCATGGCATCACTGTTTACAGAGGATGTTCTGGAGATGTAACGACTGTAACAGAATTATTTCTAAAAGGCAAGGTTGCAGATTCAGGCGAAAGCTGCCACAGCCACGAAGAAGGACACCAGTGTAGTCATTAATCAGCAATCAATTATAAGAATCATCTTCTGCCTATAAATATGCCCAAAAAGAATCATGCATATTTATAGGCATTTTGGTTCTTCAACAAAAGAAAGAAAAATATAATAGATTAAGATCAATAAAAAAGTTGAGCTATTTTAGTTTTCAACATGATGCCCTCCCCTTATGATTTAAGAAATAGCCTGTTTATGCAGCGTAACTTTGTTGCCTAAGAAATAAGAAAAAACAAGTTATTAACTATAAACAAAAGTCATGTTGTACACAAATCTAAAACACATTGAAAATGCTGCTCACCATAATAAGGTAATCAGCGAAAATGAAAACGTAATGGTATGTTGTGGTCGAATGGGTCCGATGTGTATTCCCGTATATGGGGTTATGGAAGAGATCGAGAATGATTATTCTCACGTAAAGTTTTTTGATATGGAATTTGATAATCCAGAGTCTCATGTAATCAGAAATCTACCTGAAGTTCGAGGGTTTATGGGAATACCGTTTGTTATTTATTACAAAAATGGCAAAGTAGTAAAAGCGACATCAAGTATCCAAAACAAATCTGAGATAACCAATATCCTAAATTCAGTATTTATAGAGAATAAATAAGAACCTTATATCATTTAGAGGTTCAAAAAAAATAAAATCATGAATGTAGATAATCATTATGATGCCATAGTAGTGGGCGCAGGTCCTGCCGGTTTAACCGCCGGTATTTACCTGTCGCGTTCAAAGCTGAAAACACTAATCGTAAATGAAGGTACTGTTGGGGGACAGATGGTTCTTACGCACGAGATTGCAAATTATCCAGGTGTTGAGAACATTAGTGGATACCAGCTTTCCAACATCATGAAAAAACAGGCTTTAAAATTTGGTTGTGTAATTAAGTCAAATACTTCTATCACATCATTTGAAATTCACACTCAATTAAAGCAAATAACATTGGATGATGGCGTTAATTATACTGCAGATGCTATTATCTTTACACCAGGAGGCCGATCACGAACGTTAAATATAATGGGTGAAAATAGGCTTAAGGGACGCGGTATTTCGTATTGCGCAACTTGCGATGGCGATTTTTTTACTGATAAGGAGATTGTTGTTGTAGGGGGTGGTAATTCAGCACTCGAAGAAGCTGTTTCGCTTACTAAATATGCGAGTAAAGTTACGATTGTTCATCAATTTGATCAATTTCAGGCCTTTGAACATGCGGTGGAAGAAGCTCGCAACCATCCCAAAATTAATTTCATTATGGAGTCTACGCTCACGGAATATTATGGTGATGATAAAATTGAAAGTATTGATATCAAAGATCTTAAAACAGGTAAGATATCGAACTTCAAAACTGATGGTGTTTTCATTTTCATAGGCTACATCCCTAATACAGAATTTTTAAAGGGAAGTGTAGAAATGAACACCTCCGGAGAGATAGTGGTTAACAGTGACATGGCAACAAATGTAGCTGGTATTTTTGCAGCTGGTGATTCTGTAGCCAAACGCTACCGCCAGATAACTACAGCAGTGGGCGATGGTACTATTGCAGCACTGGCAACATCAAACTATATCCATCAATTGAAAACAACGAATAAACCTGTATTAACACACTAAAAATATGAACCCTTCATTAATTACATTTATAATTGCATTCATCCTTATCGCTTTGGTAGCTTCGTTTATTTTAAATTATCGTAAAATGAAAAAGACACCGGTAGTTGAAGATAGCGATAAGATAAAAAGACTAACAGACCAAAACTTTGAGCATCAGATAAAGAGTGGAATAACATTAGTTGATTTCTGGGCTACATGGTGCATGCCTTGTAAAATAATGGCCCCTATTTTAAATGATCTTTCAGAAGTACTTACCGGAAACGCCTCTGTTGGGAAGTTAGATGTAGATAAGAATAAAGCTGCATCTGCAAAATATGGTGTAAGAAGCATCCCAACTTTGATATTATTTAAAAATGGTAAAGAAATAAATCGTTTTGTTGGAGTAAAAACGAAAGACTTTTTACTAAAAGAAATCCAGAAAGTACAATAAGTCTTGTTACACAATAGACAAAACTAAATGATTTTCAAACTGTTTAATTCTTGAACAATTTATTTGCAACATCAAATGAAAGCTAATTTTAATTCATTTATTAATAGTGAAATACCCATACTCGTCGACTTTTCTGCCGAGTGGTGCGGACCTTGTAAATCGCAAGCACCTATACTAAAAGAACTGGCAGCTGAATTAGGTGAAAAGGCTAAAATAATTAAGATTGATGTCGATCGGAATCCAGAGATCGCCTCAAGATATCAGATTCAGAGCGTTCCTACATTAATGCTATTTAAAAATGGAATTCAAAAATATAAGCAGCCTGGTGTTCACTCCAAGTCACAAATGTTAAATATAATCAATCAAAATCTCTAATCGTTATGGCTTTATATATCAGCCCAAACTATTGTCCTCAAAACCACCGTTGCCCTATTATTAGTGTTTGTCCGGTAGGTGCTATATCTCAGAATGGCTATGGTTTACCAATCATTGACGAATCTAAATGTACAGAATGTGGCAAGTGTGTAAGATATTGTCCAATGCGTGCAGTAATAAAGAACAGTTAATTTATTTTTAACCATTAAAAACGTGATGTTATGAAAAAAAACATGGGTACTGCCGACAAAGTAATCAGGACACTGATTGCAGTCGTAATTGCAATTTTATTCATTACCAAGGTTATAACAGGCACTTTGGCTATTATCCTTCTAGTATTTGCAGCTATCTTCCTATTAACAAGCTTTATTAGTTTCTGTCCTCTATATCTTCCATTTGGGATTAATACCTGCAAAAAGGAAGAATAACATCATTTCACATAATATGAAGGAGCCCATATTTTTCATTAAATTTACGGGCTCTTTAATTTTTACTTCAGTAAACGTTTATTTCAAAAACTATTATGACAACAAAGTATTTTATCACCTTATTATTACTGCTTTCTTTTACGGTTCTAGCACAAGCTCAAAAAGTAATACCAGTAACTTCAAACGAAGTATCGAACCTGTTAGCGAAAGATAAAACATGGATTGTACTGGATGTACGTACACCCGATGAGTTCAAAGAAGGTCATATTAAAAATGCCATCAATATTGATATCAATTCAGATGATGCCAACAAAAAAATTGACAAACTCAATAAAAATGCCAAGTACATCGTTCATTGCCGTTCAAATCATAGAAGTGGTATTGCTGTAGCATATATGAATAAACATGGATTTAAGACCATTTATCAGATGATGGATGGCTTTTCGGGATGGAGTTCAGGCAATAAACCAATAGAAAAATAGTCTATCGCCTTTTTTCTATTGATTATACCTTCTTGTAATTCATTTTTCTATGCCCGACTTCAGGCTAAAGGTCTTTTATACAGTAGCGCAAACACTAAACTTTAATAAAGCAGCCGAAAAGCTCTTTATCAGTCAGCCTGCTGTTACAAAACATATCCGTGAGTTGGAACAACATTTTGGCATTACCTTATTTGATCGGAAACATAAACATATTTCGCTCACCAAAGAAGGTGAAATCGTCAGACAATATGCGCAGAATATTTTTGAGCAGTATCAAAAGCTTGATTTTGAATTAAACCTGCTCAAAAATAAAACTGCAGGAACATTACGTATTGGCGCAAGTACCACAATTGCTCAGTATATCATTCCCCCTGTGTTAGCCGATTTCCATAAACGATTTCCTGAAGTTTCTCTCAATTTATATAATGCCAACTCTCTGGATATTGAGCATTCACTCTTTGCCGGAAGTATAGATCTGGGAATCGTTGAAGGAATAAATATGAATACCGACTTGCGATATCTTCCATTTATGAAAGATGAGATTGTTCTTGTAACGAGTGTCAAAAACAAAAGGCTTAAAATGGATACAATCGCGTTAAAGGACCTGGAAAAGTTGCCGCTAATAATGAGAGAAGAGGGGTCGGGAACCTTTGATATTATTAAAAACACCCTTAGAAAATCAGGTTTTGAACCAACAAACTTAAAGATTGAGATGCAACTGGGGAGTACGGAGGCTATTAAAAACTATCTGCTCCATTCAAATACCTTTGCATTTTTATCCGTTTATAGTATTCGAACTGAACTATCCTCCGATAAACTACAAGTGATCGATATCAAAGATTTAGAGATTAACCGGATACTATCGTTCACATATAAACAAGGACAGCCATTGCCTCTTGCTGAACTTTTTATTCAATTTGCCTCTTTGAACCAATAACCTTAGGTTATTTAACCACACTTTTTGTGATAATTCTATTAACATAAAACAGGCAATCTTTGTGCTCTAATTTAACAACACAAAGAAATGATAACAAAATTGCCCCCAGTTACACAACAAGTATTATTTATCGTGATATTGGCATTATGTCTTACACCATTTATAACCCCTCCTGTAGCTCTATTGCTTGGACTTATCGTAGCTCAAACCATTGGGCATCCCTTCATTCATCTTAACCACAAAGCAACACAATGGTTATTGAAGATATCTGTAGTAGGGTTAGGTTTTGGTATGAATATTCATCATGCTATTCAGGCAGGAAAAGAAGGTTTTACCTTTACACTGTTTTCAATAAGTTTAACACTAATAGTCGGCTTATTGTTAGGTCGATGGTTAAAGGTAGATCATAAAACTGCATTTCTGATTTCGTGTGGAACAGCAATATGCGGTGGAAGCGCCATTGCTGCCATTTCACCCATTATTAAATCGAATGAAAAACAGATTAGCGTTGCACTTGGTATTATTTTCATTCTCAACTCGGTGGCTTTATTTATATTTCCAGTGATTGGACATTGGTTTAGTATGAGCCAGCATCAGTTTGGATTATGGAGTGCAATAGCCATTCATGATACCAGTTCGGTAGTAGGAGCTTCGGCAAAATATGGCAAAGAGGCTCTACAAATAGCGACAACAGTAAAACTTGAACGTACTTTGTGGATTATCCCCGTATCATTCGTCGCAGCTTTCATTTTTAAGAATAAAGAGAACACTGTTCAAATACCATACTTTATCATCTTCTTTGTTCTGGCAATGATCATTAGTACCTATCTACCAGATTTTCAGAAATTATATGCATCGATTGTAATAGGAGCCAAAAGTGGACTTAGTGTAACATTGTTTCTAATTGGAGCCGGATTAAACTATATTATGATAAAAGCAGTTGGCAGAAAGCCATTAATTCAAGGCATCTTACTTTGGCTGCTCATTAGTATAATTGCCTTTACCAGTATTATCTAAAATAAACCGCGTTCATTTTACAGTCTTCTCTCAAATTGAATACCCAATTTGGTCATTCTGCCATTAAAAAAACACATCACTCCCACATCAATTCAAATACACTCATAATACTGAGAAACTTATGAATAAGACAAATAGCTGATAACCATAAGAGAAAAATCTAGATATTCAATAATTGAATCCAATTGAACATCAACTAAATTGACAAAGAATTGCTAATGAATCCCTCCTATCGAAAAGACATCAAAGCCATTCTCCTTGGCGGTTTGCATGGCCGCTTGATTTTGCATAATATGACCACCCCAATAATTAAAGTCGTACACATGTGGCGTTTTAAACCAACTATCTATATTCATTACAATCTGTATCTCTTTTGTTTCGCCTTTATGAATAGAGAACCCTGAGTTTTTAAGACTAACATTAAAAAAGTTCTGTACAAAACCTGTAACCATACCAGTATTGTTACTACCTGAATAAGTTTGTCCAATACCCATATGAAAGTTAAAAGGTGATTTCTGATTACTTCCATTTTTCCAGAAACCGTTTAACATCATGTAATGGTATCCTCCACCCATCATATCTGGCCAAGCCATATTTACTTCAGGAGGATTGACAAACCTGAAATTTATATTCTTCTCTTTATTAATGCCAAAGGTAAAACTAACGGAATCGTAATCGCCTGTATAAATATCATCTAATACATTCCAGGTAGTAGTTTGAGGCACAGCCTCATCTACATATTGAATATCTTTATCCTTATAAATGAGAAGATTTGTGCCATCTGACTTATGCAAGATGACATCAGAAATAAAGTATTTAAGATCAGAAACTGAATACACATTTCCTGCTATATTAACATATTTCATGGTGTCTTTCACCATGGGCTGTCCATCAACATAGTGAACAAACTTCAATACAATTTTACCACTTTCCAATGTTGGAGTTCCTTGATCCTTCTTGCAACCCAGCATGGTTATAAAAGCAACAAAAACAAAAACTATAATTTGATTTTTAGACATCTAAAAAGGTTGTATTAAGTTAAACAAGTTAATGTCGGATTTGCCATTATTTACATTCAATTGTTTCTGTAAAGATAATGCTTATAAATCTTTTTTTAATGACAAGGTTAAATGCATATCACATACTCGATTTATAATAGAGTAAATTAAGTGATCGAAATTTAGCTTGTATATATTGCTTGTTATTTCTGACGTTCAATTACATCATACAATAGGCCGGCTACATCCTCAACTATCTTATTACAAATAATTTTATGATGTATCCTTTCATCAACCTCAGATTTAGTGACGTGCCTCTCTAGCAATTCAGCACAAACGCTTGTCCCATGAATTTCTTCAAACAAATAGTTTAACTCCCGAACTTTTTCGTAGGCCGCAAGTTTTGTATCCATATCTTGCGGATCTGTATTCCCACTTGCCAATCCAAGTACCATAAATCCACCGGTAACAGCACCACACTTCTGACGCAACCGCCCCATTCCACCTCCAAAAGTTGACGAAATAAGCTTGGCAGTATTCTCATCAAGATTATACTGATTGGCGAAAGTGAGTAGGATGGATTGCGAACAAGCATATCCCTCGTTAAATAAGGATAGTGCTTTATCTATCGTCTCTTGTTTATTCATTAATATATACGATTAAAGTTAGAGGATGATTCAAAATTTTGAAACACCCTCATATAAAATTATCGGTCTGCCTCAATTAGTTTAGCAAAATACATAGCAAATGAACGATACAAAAAGTGTGTCCACTTACCAAATGGGACAATGATCAAAGCCCATTGTACTAAAACAATCATGTGCAATAAATAAATCCAGATATTGTGTTGCAATAAATCTAAATCGATAAATGCACGAACAATTAGTGCCGTTAATCCCATCAGTAAAAGCCATATTACAAAGAACCAGTCAGAAGGCTGAGAAAATTTACTTATCTCCTTATTCTTTTTGATTCTACTTCTTACAAAGTCGAAAGTTACCACAAATATAATAGCACTTTCAACATAACCAAGTATAATAATAAAAAGGTTTTGCGAAGAAAACCAATCTAAAAAGACAGTTGTAAAAAGCAACAAGAGATAGCCAAGTACGAGTATTAAATGCTCAAACCACCTAAATTGATTATTATCGCAACCTAACGATCTTTTTTGTGTAAACATGTGAACCAATAGGTCCCAAGTACTTTTCAAATATGTGATAAAAGAAACCTTAATACCCGGTTTGATAATTACAAACCACCACATGCGAATAATATTAGGCAACAAAATCAAAGTAAAGACTGAACCGATAGCAATCATTTCGAAATTATGGCCAGCATGCATTATGGTCTCTAAATTGAAAGCCGTATTAAAAGCAAAAACTATTACGCCAATGGCGGCAAGTAAGAAAGCTACAATACTTATTGGTAATGATTTATACAATAGCCCTGATAAACCCGTCCAATCGTATTTGGAGGTAAGCCACCTTCTGAGCGACATCATTAGTTCGCCGGGATTCGCTGTCTGTGGGCAGTGTGCAGAGCATTCGCCACAGTAGTAACATAACCAGGGCTTCAATGAAGACTTCAAATCATCTTCTAACCCTAACACACTACAACGCACCATTTCTCTTGGGAAAGAATCTTCGGGCGTGGATAAAGAACAAACAGCCGTACATGTACCACAGTTATAACATGCATTAAAATCAATTGCACCATATGCTTTTAATGCTTCTCCGAATTTTGGATCAATACTTGCCATTATTTCTTCAGTTTATAGGTAAAGTATTCATCCATATCATCGACTTCTCCAGTTTGAACAAAACCATACTTTATCAACGACATCAAGTAGTAAACGACATCCGGTTTTGACATATTCAGTTTTTGTGTCAGTTGATCAATGGTTAAATCGCTCTCCTTTAAAGCATCCAGGATCGCTTTCTTTATTCCGTTAAATTCCTTCAAATTATCTTTTACCACCTGCGAAACCTCTCGTTTCTCTCTTAAATATTTTGCAGTCTTACCTTTTTCAACTTCCATCTTTACCTTTTTTTATTCAGAAACTACATTAATCGTGAGCCAATGCATCAATCATGCTTTCTATCTCACTGTTTGAAAAAGCAATCAAATCAATAGCATCAGTCGGACATACCGGTAAACACATTCCACAACCTTTGCACACCGAGTTATTAATCAATGCAACTGGTTTAGAAGCTTCGTCTGACATACTGATTGCATCAAACGGACATGCTTTTGAGCAAGCATCACATCCTATACATAAATCCGAATCAACCTCTGCAACAATAGGCTCAGTTTCCAAAACGCCTTTACTTACATAAGAGAAAGATTTGGTAGCTGCCGATAGTGCTGAATTAACAGATTCCATAATATTCTTGGGTCCCTGACAGGTTCCACAAATTGTTACACCATCAATTACGGTTTCCACAGGACGTAATTTCATGTGTATTTCATTAAAAAACTTGTCCCGACCTTTTGGTAATTTAAAGAGCGTACCCACCGAATTATCCGCACGTGGAACCATGCCTGTTACCAGCACGACTAAATCGGCTTCAAGCTCCATCTCTTTCCCGGCAGTCAAAGTATCATTGATCTTTACAATCGTTTTATTGCCTTCTTTAACAACTTTGGGTGGAGCATCTTCATAAGATTGCAAGTAGATATCACCCTGTTTAGAAGATTCTGCGTACAAAACCTCTTGTTTACCATAAGTTCTAATCCCACGGGTAAAATGATAGTTATAAATATTGCTGAACTTCTTCTTCACCATTACAGCAGTATGGATGGTTGAGGTGCAACAATAACGAGAACAATATTTATTTTCTCCCTCTTCTTGTCGACTTCCAACGCAATAGATATAAGCAATATTTTTGACCTCTTTCCCCTTAAACATCAATTGCTGATCACTTAGTTCGATCATTCGTTTGAATTGAGGTAATGTCACTACATTTTCAATCGCACCATACCCAAATTCACCATCTACAGGCAAATATGAATCAAAGCCTGTGGCCATCAATACTGAACCAACATTCAATTCTACAAATTCTTCTTTTTGTGAGAAATCAATAGCAGAGCATACCTTTTCACAGTTTCCACAATGTGTACAATTTTTGATATCAATAACGGGTGATTGAGGTACAGCATCAGGATCATTTTGATAGATAGCTTTACGAACGGTAGTACCAAAGTTAAAATCATCATTAACTTCTACCGGACAAACAGCTACTGCTCTCTGAACAGCCGATGGCTCAACATTTGCACTAAAATATCGGGGCGTTATCTTAATTTTCAATTTAAAATCCCCAATACTACCTGAATTGGTAATGACCTCAGATCCTGTATAAAACATTACATTCTGACGTTTTATTAAGTCGTCATAGAGTTTGGTTACCAACTCTTTCCCAGTTTCATTTGTAGTAAATAATTCGCCCCACTGAGCAACTCTTCCACCAATAAAATGTTCTCTCTCTATGATATGAACAGGACAATCCATGTTTGATAATGCAATGGCAGCCTTCATACCGGCAACACCTCCCCCAATGATAGCTACAGCCTTTTGGGCAACAATTTTATTAGGCTCAAGCGATTCGGCAAAACGATCTTTAGCAATGGCAGCCTTAACAATATGTATTGCCTTTTCAGTAGCTCCTACCTTATCGTCAGAGTGAGCCCACGATACCTGTTCGCGAATATTGGCATGAACATAATTGTATTTATTTAAACAGGCTCTTTCACAGACATTTCTAAATGTAGTCAGATGAAGTTTAGGAGAACATGAAGCTACAACAACACCATCCAGATCATTGTTTTTTATATCATCAACCATGTCTTTCTGATTCGAATCAGAACAGGCAAACATGGTAGTTTTAGCTAACAAAACACCATCCTCATTTTCAACAGCTTGTCTTACTTTTTCAACATCAACATAATCAGAAATGTTTCCGCCACAGTGGCAAACATAAACACCTATTTTCTTTTTCATTTGTTCTGGATTAAATAACTGATAGCTTCGGATGATGCTGATCCTGCCGAAAGAATTGAGTCTGGAATATCCATCGGACCCGAAGCTGTTCCTGCAACAAAAACGCCGTCAATACTTGTTCTGGATGGGCTCTCCAAAGATTCTGCCTGATAGATAAACTTGTAGGGATCGAGTTTTAATTCATCAGCCTTAAACAATTTAGCCGCATCCTGATTAGGGAGAACCCCAACTGAAAGGATGACCATATCATGCTCTGTTTCTTTGACAACACCTTCATTAATATCCTCATACCGTAACATGAGGTTTCCATTCTCTTTTTCCGAAATCTTGCCAATTTTTCCTTTAACAAAATTCACGCCCATCCCCTTAGCCTGTTGGTAAAACTCTTCAAAACCTTTACCAAACGATCTAATATTTATATAATATATAGTTACATCTGCCATTGGGAGAGCACCCATTAGTAATTGTGATTGTTTAATAGAATACATACAGCAGATTTGCGAGCAGATTGGATTGCCGACAGAAGCATCTCGCGATCCGGCACAAAGCACATAAGCAATCTTATCCGGCACTTTTCCATCACCCGGTCTTAAAACAGTATTGAATGGACGTGTCGGGGCCAATTCTCGTTCCATTTGCATAGCGGTAATCACATTTTTATAGAGCCCATATCCATATCGTGGAATCATAAGTGGGTCGAACAATTTAAACCCGGTAGCCAGAATAACCGTCTTTATGTTTATCTGTAATTCTTCTGTTTCCTGTGTGAAATCAATACAATTAGTAGGACAAGCCTTCTCGCAGGCACCACACAGTACACAATTTTCAATGTCTATGGCAGCCGCTTTAGGACTAGCAATACTAAAAGGTATAAATACAGCTTTTCGCCCAACCAAATCAAACTGATATTGGTCGCGAACATTAACAGGACAAGCTTTTTCGCAAAGTTGACAAGCCGTACAATCTTCAACTACAACATAACGAGGCTTCTTTATAATGGTAGCCTCAAAATTATTCTCACTGATCTTATTGATTTTACCTACTTCGCTACTTGTAAAAATGGTGATATTTGCGTGCCTCGAAATTTCCGAAACCTTAGGTGTGGTTATGCATGCTGCACAATCCAATGTTGGAAAAACCTTACTCAACAAAATCATTTTACCACCGATAGACAATTCTTTTTCGATCAGTAAAACTTTAAAACCATTATTGGCTAAATTTAATGCCGCCTCGCCGCCTGCAATGCCGCCACCAACAACAAGTGCATCAAACGAACTCCCTTTTAATTGACCACTCATTCTTACGAGTTTGAATTTTTTAATAAATATTCATTAAAGCTTTTGATCTGCTTTACAAAAGATTCGCTACACACCGAGCAGAGGGCAGCCATTCGTAAACGTGCAGGCTCAATCGTTTTTAACTTCATTAATTCATGTGTACGACGTACCAATTCACCTGTTTTTTCTGTACACGATTCTCCAAAGACACAATCGCTTCCGTCAGCAGCAATAAATACTCCATCAAATCCTTTTTCATACGCATGTAAAATCCATCTCGATTTTATACCACTCGAACAGGGTAGTTTAATTGTATATACAGTAGGTGGATAATGCAGTTTAAGCAATCCCGCCATATCAATGGCGGGATCGGATATTTTCTCAGTAGAAAAGACTAATATTTTAGCACTTTTCTTGATTCTTTCAGCCATATTGGTTGGTTATTTCTTCTTCATATATACCTTGAAGTATCCATTTTCTTCAACAGATCCAAGATATTCGTGACCTTGCTTACCACACCATTTTGGGATATCTACTTTTGTTCCTTCATCAGCCGACAGGATTTCCATAATATCACCGGCTTTAATGGAACCAATAGCTTTTTTTGCTTCCAATAATGGACCCGGACAAGCAGTTCCACGGGCATCAACAGACTTTGCTACTACTACATTCTTAAACTCTTCGATTGTCATAACTTTATTTTTTATTGAATTTATAATTATTGATAATTAGATAAATAACTGCATGCTACTTTCATTAGCATCACAAACAAAAGTGGCAGCACCTGCATATGTCAGATGTGGATAATCAAACATCTCTTCTTTCTTGAAGCCCATAAGGCTCATTGACATTTCGCAAACCACTATTTCAATCTCCAGATCACCAGCCTCTTTAAACATCTGTTCTAAAGAAAGAACACCTTGTTTCTTCATCAGATGTTTAATCATGACCGGCCCCATACCTGCCATATTCATTTTTGAAAGGCTTAATTTATCTTTCCCTTTGGGTAGCATCAGGCCAAACATCTTAGAAATAAAATCTTTACCTTTTGCCTTTTTGTGATTGGATCTTAAAGCTGATAAAGCCCAGAATGAAAAGAATAATTTCACTTTCGTATCCATTGCAGCCGCAGCTAATGAAATGACCATTGCAGCTAAGATCTTGTCAAAATCTCCTGATACGATAGCAATAGATAATTGGTCTTTTCGAGAGTTCTCTAAAAAAGAAACCTTTCCTTTTAATGCTTCAATTTGTTCCTGTAATTGATTAATCTGATCTTTAAATTCTTGTTCCATGAAATATATTATTATTCTTTATTTTTAATTTTTATAAACCCTCAAACATCTAACTTAGTGATAAGATACTTTTAGTATTTTATTTAATATGTAACAACCGATGTAGCCGACAGTACTTCAGTGACTACAGTTCCTGCCGCTATAATTAAAGAACCGCATACAAGCTCATCTGCTGATATGTTTCGTTCTTTCAAACAGGGAGAATATAACATAAGCTTACCTCCAAGCTCAATAAAAGTGTCTAATAGCTGCTTAAGCGGCATCAATCCTTTCGCAGTAATTTTTTCGGCTTCTCCTTTTTTGGCGATCACAACAGCCGAAGCTTGCAGAATAACGACCACTTCAACATCCATACTTTGAGCTGCAGTAGCAAGAACAAATGGCAGTGTTGCTTTCTCCGGATTTTCATCACCCACAGTGCTTATAATCACTATTTTTTCATTTTCAGCCATGACTTTATTTTTTTTATGTTAGATAACCGCAAAATTAGATGCATTCATTCCACAACTTTCGAAGTTACCTGTGCAGGTTACCGTTTAAAGTTGTGACATAGCTCACATTTATTACCTTTACCAAATGAATAATGATTGTAAAATATGTGTTCTCAAGTCAAAGGCGGCTGAAACACTTGGCGAAGATCATCTTGAACATTTATCATGCAATAACGCAATGGTACGATTCAAGAAAGGAGATTCTATCATCAAACAGGGGATGTTTTCTACCAATGTAGTTTATCTGCGAAGTGGTTTGGCAAAAATTCATATCACAGGTCCTTATTACGAACAGATTGTTCGTATCATCAAAGCACCTTGCTATCTGGGTCTTCCCACAACGATTGGAGATAAAATAAACCAGTATTCTGTTACTGCAATTAAAGATGTTGAGGTTTGCTTTATTGACATTAACGCGTTTCGACTTCTATTGAGAGAGACTGAGCATTTCTCATATGAGATCATACTTGAGCTATGTAAAAATGAACTGGAATCTATTCGTCGATGTGCTAATCGTACACAGAAACAAACCAGAGGAAATATTGCGGATGTGATTTTAGAGTTTGCTGATGTTATTTATGAATCAGACAGTTTCACCTTACCTATTTCGCAAGCTGAGATCGGAAATCTTGTTGATACCAGTAGAGAAAGTGTAAGTCGCATTTTAACTGAATTTCATAAAGATGGAATACTCAAAATTACAGGGAAGAAAGTTGAGATCATCAATAAAAAGTCACTATTGTTAATTAGCCAAAACGGATAAAGCCGTTATTGATAAAGAAGCAACAACAACCAGAAATAAAATAAATAAACTCAAATAATTTACATTATCATGGATCGTAAAATATTTATAATCAGTATTTTACGATCAAAATTTCTCTCATTCTGCTTATTTTACTTAGGTTAACTAATTCTTTATCAGTAGTATTACAGTCATTGGGTCCGGCATGAGTCCGGCGTGGATCCAGCGTGCTTCCGCCATGACTCCCACTAATTATTGGAGCTATGGCGGAAGCACGGTGCAAATACAGGAAACTCATTAAGGATGCATAGATCATTATACCCTCATTATCATTGAATATTTGTGGAATAATAGAGGGATCTTAGTTAGGCTGTATTCGAACTATAAGTTACAAAAATTTACAGCAATTTTATTAATCCATGCATTTTAAGAAATTCTATTCCTCCATCGAATATCATCTGGATTCCGATGGTAGCAATGATAAGACCTATAATTCTGACAAAGGCTGACATTACATTAAGTTTTATTAACACTTTCCCAATATTTTTTGCATATAACATAATAATCAGATTAACACTAAGTGCTGCAAATACAGCGAGTACCGTAACCAATGATCCATATTGTACAGGGAATGTAACCGTTGCTGTAATAGTACCAGGACCTGCAATCATCGGAATAGCAATAGGAACCGAAGCGATATCCTGAATTCTTACATCTTTCCCAATATCTATCAAAACCCCTTTTTGAAGTGCGACCCATCCACTATAAACGAGAACAAATCCACACATGACGCGGAAAGAGTAAAGTTGAATTCTAAAGATGTAGCTAAAAATCACATTCCCCAGAAAAAGAAAGATCATTAAAATAATAAATGCAGTCAATGATGATTTGATAGAGATATAACGCAATTCTTTATCATTCAGCTGCCCCTGTAATGAATTTATTACAAATATCTTTTGAATAGGATTGATCAAAGCCAACAACGTTATAAAAGAGCTAATAAAAGCAGCTGCTTTAAATGTAAAGAGAGACTCGAGAAAAATCATAGACTTATAAGTAAGAGACAGTTGATATATAATTGATAAACATTAATCAGATCGTTAAGTTCTTTTTGAATCCATACGAAAATTGAAATTTTCTCTTATATCTTTCATTAAAAATAATTCTACTGAAAGATGCGACTTAAAAACAACTATATTATAAAGTGAAAATAAAAATTGAAGGTATCAACCAAACCTCCCGGTGATATAATTTTGTGTAGTTTTATTTTGGGGATTTGTAAAAATATCTGTAGTCGTATCATATTCTATCAGTTCTCCCAGATAAAAAAATGCAGCTTTATCACTTATTCTGCCGGCTTGCTGTGTGTTATGTGTAACAATGATGATGGTATAATCTTTTTTTAGCTCAAGTAACAGCTCTTCTATTTTATTGGAAGAGATCGGATCAAGCGAAGAGGTTGGTTCGTCAAGTAAAAGTATATCCGGCTTCATAGAAAGTGAGCGAGCAATACAAAGTCGTTGTTGTTGTCCACCCGAAAGGAATGTTCCTTTCTTGTGCAACGTATCACGCACTTCATTCCAAAGTGCTGCTTTTATAAGAGAGTCTTCTACTATCTCTTCTTTTTGTGCCTTAGTGAGTTTTATATCATTTAGGCTATAACCTGCTATAACATTCTCAAATATGCTCATAGTAGGGAAAGGATTAGGCCGTTGAAAAACCATCCCTATTTTTCTTCGTAGCATTATTAAATTCATCAAATAGATATCCTCATCATGAAAATACATATTTCCTTCGCTTTTTGCGCCAGAGGTTAACTCATGTAAACGGTTTATACAGCGAAGGAACGTTGTTTTACCACATCCTGAAGGTCCCATCAAAGCAATAATTTCATTTTTGGGTATTTCAAGATTTATATCCTTCAAAACTTTGGTTTCTCCAAAGAACGCATTAAAATGCTTAACTGTTAAAATTGAATTTTCCATTTACGTTCTAAAATCTTTGTGAAAATATTTAAAATTAAAATCATCATGATAAGTACAAATGAAGCCCCCCAGGCAAGTTGATGCCACTCTTCGTAAGGACTACTTGCATAATTAAAAATCAATAGCGGCAAGCTGCTCATAGGTTTTAAGATATTGGAATTGATAAATGGATTTCCAAAAGCAGTAAATAGCAGAGGGGCCGTCTCTCCAGCCACCCTTGAAATGCTTAATAAACTACCGGTTAAAATACCACTTAAACTTGCCGGCAACATAATGCGCAGAATTGTTTTGTAATAAGGTACACCCAATGAAAGAGAAGCCTCTTTTATCGCATCAGGAATAAGCTTTAATGTTTCTTCGGTTGACTTAATAATGGGAGGCAACATCATAATTGCAAGAGCAATACTTCCAGAAATAGCTGAAAAATGGCCGGTAGGTTTAACAACCCATAGATATATAATAATTCCTAGTACAATTGAAGGAATACCTTGCAAAACATCTACACACAAACCAACCCAATAAGCAAGTTTATCTTTCCGATATTCACTCAAATAAAGTCCGACCATTGTGCCAAAAGGAATTGCGATTATAGATGCAACAATAATGATGATGATACTTCCAATCAAAGCATTTAAAATCCCTCCTCCTTTTTCACCAACCGGTTTGGGCAAGTTGATAAAGAATTCCCAATTAATAGATGAAACACCTTGTTTGGCAATATAAAAGATTATCAACAACAGTGGCACAGTTGATAATAATGTGAGCAAAACCACCCCACTTTTAAAAAGCTTGTCTTTAATAAACCTAAATCTGGTAAGCTTGTCCATATTAGTTGATCATAAAACGTTTAATAATTTGCCGACCTAGCACATTTATCAATGTTGTTACAATGAATAGCATAAGTCCCATCTCAATAAGAGCCGAAAGATAAATAGTACCGGTAGCTTCGGTAAACTCGTTAGCAATTACACTGGCCATGGTATTTCCCGGGCTGAAGATACTCTTAGGTATATCATGTGAATTTCCAATAAGCATGGTCACTGCCATAGTTTCGCCTAATGCTCTTCCAAGCGCAAGAAGCACCCCAGCGAATAAGCCTGAGCGGGTATACGGAATAATTATCTTCTTTATAACTTCAAAACGTGTTGCGCCAAGAGAATAAGCTCCTTCTTTTATGTGAGGAGGCACCATACTAATAACTTGACGGGATAACGACACAGAATAAGGCATGATCATTATGGCAAGAATAACGGACGATGTTAATATACCAACACCATAAGGTAGTACACCAAATTTTAATTCTATATCTCTTATTATTGGCACCAAGACAAATATCCCCCAGAAACCATAAATTACGGAGGGAATACTCGCAAGAAGTTCTATAATATTCTTGAAAACATTCGACACAATACCTTTAGGATAATATTCTCCTATAAATAAAGCGGTTGCAATAGAAAATGGCATGGAAATGATCAGAGCTAGCAGTGAAGTCAAAAGTGTCCCTATCAGGAAAGGCAATGCACCATACTCATCGGTCACCGGATCCCATGCTTTTCCATAAATAAATTTACTTCCAAGTTGGCTTATAGAAGGCATCGAGGATATCGTAAGCGTGACAAAAATTGACAATAGGATGACTATTAAAATAATACCTGATGTTCCTAAAAGCTTCTGGAATATTTTTTCGAATAGAAAAATGTTTTTATGCTTTTCCAATTTTAAATTCTCTTTATTATTTTGAGTTATGCTCTTTATTAAAAATCGAGTATTCAGTAATTCTCTTAAATTCATTTCATGAGTTCTTCATTAACTGACAGTCGGCAATCTTAAATTTCAAAACAGAATAAGGCACTCCCTTTGCTGGGAGTTGCCTTACATGTATCAGTGAGTTGCTCAGTGTGTAAACAAACAATTCTTACCTGCTACAATAATGATTTTTTATTAAATACGATAGATTTCAAATTGGCTTCAACTACCTTCTTGGCTTGTTTTGGTAGTGGAGCATAAATTAAAGGAGTTGTAAATTCTTGTCCTTCATGTGTCATCCACCATACCAGTTTAACGACCTCTTTTGCTTTGCTCGCCGATCTTCCATCATAATTTTGCTCCTTGTAAAGCAGAATCCATGTGAAGCTACTTATTGGATATCCATCAGGAGCGTCAGTATTAGTAATCGAAATACGTGCATGTGAAGGGATAGTAACATTAGCTGCTGCAGTTACCGATTTAATAGATGCCTCAACATATTTCCCCTTTTTATTTTTCAATAATCCAACTGGCATTTTGTTTTGCATTGCATAAATTAACTCAACATAGCCGATAGCCCCTGGTGTTTGTTTTATCATTCCACTAACACCTTCGTTACCTTTTGCACCAAGGCCGACGGGCCAATCTACAGATGTTTTATGACCTACTTTCGCATTCCATTCCGGACTTACTTTTGACAAGTAATCTGTAAAAATGAAGGTAGTTCCGCTTCCATCTGCACGGTGTACAATAGAGATCGGCATATCTGGAAGTTTAGATGTTGGGTTGAGTTGTTTAATACGGGTATCGCTCCATTTTGTAATCTTTCCAAGAAAGATATCTGCCACTACATCTGGAGTAAATTTAAGCGTAGGATTGCCGGGTATGTTATAAGTAATAACAGCAGCGCCAAGACAAGTTGGAACATGTACTACATTTGCAGGCATTTTTGCAAGATCCTCATCGCTTAAAAAAGCATCCGAGGCACCAAAGTCTACAGTTTTACTCATTAACTGTTTGATTCCACCACCCGAACCAATAGATTGATAGTTAATTTTAACTCCTGTTTTTTTGTTATACTCGCTAAACATTTTGGAATATAGAGGGTATGGAAAACTTGCTCCTGCTCCCAATAATTCCACATCGCTACCTGTACTTTTTGTTACTGGCTTTGAAGCTGTAGCAAAACTGCTCGATAAGATTCCTACAAAAGCGATCATTGTAAGAATTGATAATAATCTGAAAGTTTTCATGAAGTTATTTTTTAAAATGAATAATATCTCAAAGATAATTGCACAATATAAAAAGGATGTTATTTGAAAATTATCTAAAAATTAAGTTATTTAAATATGTAGTAAACTGTTAATCGCGCTGCCACATCAGAACTACTCGAACTAAGCTTATTAACTGCCGTATTTCTGTTATCATACTTATCATACCAAATATTAGGCATAATATGTACATTTTTCATGGGTGCAAAATCGAGTGCTGCTAAAACAAAAGTTTCTTTGAAAACGGAGGAGGCATTATAAGAAGCAGAATATACATTGTTTGAATTGAACTTAGCATCCGGATTATAGTTATCATAACGGAGTACAAATCTCAATTTATTGGTTATCTTACCATTTGTAAATATTGAAACACCTTGTGCTATAGCATTGACCGTATCTTTTACTGTCTGTTGAGTATAGATTGTATTATTTCCCTGAATTTGTTTAAATGCTTCAATACCTAAAGTGAAATCTTTAGTTTGATAAGCTGCAAAACCTTTTATTGTAGTCTTGGTCATGTTATAAGGGCTTTGTTGAGCTGTTTCATTATCACCGCCAAAATCTATAATAATCTTTTGATTCATTAACTTAGCCCATACGTCAGCATAAATCTTTTTAAATTTATTTGTTTCCTGGGTTTGAGCCGTTCCATTGCCAATCATCAGATTATATCCAAAATCACCTTTATCATTAAACTTTCCTTGTAAGCTTACGCCCACATCATTCGATTTACCAATTTTACGCATATCCATGATGGTCTTTTCTAATGAACGGTATGCCCATGTTGGTTCAGCTACAGTTGCAAATGTTGAAGTTGACTGTTGCCCCATTACCAGATCAGCGTTCTTAAAGATGTTTTTCCATCTTAAGTTAGCAGCTTTTATGAACACTGAACGGCTGGCATCTGAACTAAAATTACCACCTTCATAAGCCAACAAAACTTGTGAACTGAAATGCTCACTAATGTCATAATCATACCCTAAATAGATTCTTCTAAACTCGAAGGAATTATAATTTTTGGGAGTCGCAAATGAAGATGTCCCACTTGTAGTTGTTGCGCCATATTGGGTATTACTCATATTAAATGAATTGGTGTTCGTTTTGTACATATAATCACCAAATACATATCCCCAGAGTTTACCCGATGGAACAAATGCTTTCTTTGCTTGAGCAGTGTCCTGTTTTTGACTAAATGCATTCAAGCTCATTAATACCAAGACGATAAAAACCAATTGTAATTTTTTCATTTCCACTTTTTTATTTTAGGTTTGAAGTAAAGGGTGTATTCTGCTTTTCACTATCAAATTAAATATGCTATAGAATATTTGACAGATTTTTTTGAATTCAGCCCGGATAATGCCTTTTTTTAAAAACAATCAGTTCACGTGATACGGATTGTTTTAACGATCCAAAAGTAGAATCTGGTTTTCAACAGAATATTAATACCTATTTAATTTTGAATTAACATTGAATTAAACGTCAATTAAAATGAGATTAAAACCGGATTAAAGATTTATATTTATTTCTACATCAACTCATTTCGACTTAATAATTACTTAACCTAAAGAAATTATTAGACATTAAGTCCTTATTTTGCAATAGGAATTTCGACTTTATGGATTAATTTTACCTTTATATTTTTATTTAAAAAAACATGTCGGCTTACAAAATTCTTATTGTAGAAGATGAATCCAGAGTAGCTGCATTTATTAAAATGGGATTAGAGGAGTGTGGGTATGATACAGATATTGCCTATGATGGGATGATGGGTAAATCATTGGCCCTGTCTATTCAATATGATTTAATTGTTTTGGATATTAATCTTCCGCATGTTAATGGTTTTCAGCTTTGCAAAATAATCCGAGAGAAGAATATACAAACACCAATCTTAATGTTAACGGCATTGGGCAGAATGGAAGATAAATTGCAAGGATTTGAATATGGAGCTGATGATTATTTATCTAAACCATTCGAGTTTAAAGAATTAATTGCCAGAATAAAGGCATTGTTAAAAAGAAGTCGAACCCAGCCAATATTGGCTGGAATTATAAGAATAGCAGATTTAGAAATAAATTTAGATGCCAAAACCATTACAAGAGCTGGTATTGAAATAGAATTGAGATCAAAAGAATATACTTTATTAGAGTATATGGCTACCAAAAAGGGAAAAGTCATTAGCCGGTCTGAGCTTATTGAAAATGTATGGGGTACTAATTTCGACATCAATTCAAATGTAGTAGATGTGTATATCAACTTCTTAAGAAATAAAATGGATAAAAATTTTACACCACAACTGATTCATACACGTGTGGGTATGGGGTATGTGTTGAAGGATTTGTAAAGCTTGTGAATATGAAAATTAAATACCGTTTAACCATCAATTTCTCCTTATTGGTTGTAGGGATTATTTTAATTTTTTCCTTCAGTATTTATGTTTTTTATCTAAAACATAGACAAGAGGACTTTCTGATCCGATTACGAAATAAAGCAATAAACTCTGTTACCTTATTAAATACGGCTCCATTTGATAAAAAATTACTAAAGATAATAGATCATCGCTCAGTAACAAATATGGATGACTTAACCGTAATTATACTTGATAGCTTAAAAAACATCGAGTATACTAATCAAGATCTTAATAAGATTTCCAAGTCTATTCCCGTATTTAAGAAATTGGATTGGGATAAAAATAGTCATCTCACATTTAAAAAAGAAATATTTGTAAGCTTTCCTTATTCCTTTAAAAACAAGAAGTTTTACTTGCTAGCATCGGCTGGCGACTTATATGGTGAGGCAGAATTGCAACAGTTATTAATTATCATTTTACTGGTTTTTATATCCAGTTTGGCTTTGGTTATTATAGCAGGATTTTTAAACGCTAAACAATCTTTAAAACCCATAAAAGATATTATCGCACAGGTTGATGAAATTGAAGCAGCGAACCTGAACATCATGCTTACAACAAAAAACAATGATGAGATTGCAGAACTGGCACATACTTTTAATAAAATGCTTGAACGAATCAACAAAGCTTTTGAACGAGAACGTTTTTTCGTTTCCAATGCTTCACATGAACTCCGTACACCTGTAACATCAATTAAAGGACAGGTGGAAGTTGCCTTGATGAAAAAACGAAACGAAGAAAATTATATAGCCGTATTGACTTCTATATTAGACGATGTAGAAAATATGACCAACATTATTAATGGGTTTCTTGAGCTAGCCGAAACAAATACCGATCTTAAAAACTTATCCCTACAAGCTATTCAGGTCGATGAGTTTTTATTTATAGTTAAAGACGAAATCGTCAAAAGAAGGCCTGAGTACATTATCAATATTGAGTTTGAAAAAACACCTGATAAGGAAAGCGAAATTACAATTCTAGGTAATCAGGGGTTATTGTTTATAATGATGAATAACCTGATTGACAATGCTTGCAAATTTTCTGAAAACAAAAAGGCTACAATAAGAATTGATTTCGACAATAACTACACAATCATTCAAGTAGCTGACAATGGAATCGGAATACCGAACGAAGAAATAGAGTATATTTTTCAACCGTTATACAGAGCCCAAAATGTCCAACGAAAACATGGTACTGGCATTGGGCTTTCTATTGTTCAACGAATTGCAGAAATACATAAGGCACAAATTAAAATATCTTCGACATTAAACATTGGCACTACAATATCCGTTCTATTTCCCAAAAAATAAAATATCTCTGTTAAAGATCTTCTTTTGAGCTTTATCTACCGATCCAAGTTATTATTGAAAGAACTTTATTAGCCATTCCATTTATCATTCTGCCCCAATCAACTTTAAACATGCAAGAGTTAAAAAAACCATCGTATAAGAATTTGTTCCTCATGTTTTTAAAGCTTGGTTTTACAGCTTTTGGAGGCCCTGCTATGGCCAACCACATCCGAAAAAATATAGTAGAAAAGCATCATTGGCTGGATGCTCAAACATTCGATAATGGACTTGCTCTTTGTCAAACTATCCCAGGAGCTATTATTATGCAGGTATCAGCATATTGTGGGCTTAAAATCAAAGGTTTCAAAGGAGCATTGGTTTCTTTTGTAGGTTTCGGTTTTCCTGCTTTTCTTGTTATGCTGATATTATCAGCACTCTATGTAAGATTCAAAGATATATCTGCTGTAGAATCAGTATTAGCAACGCTTCGTATCATAATAGCGGCTATCGTACTCCATGCTGCCTTAACCTTTGGAAAACGTTTTTTTCATACAATAAATGATGTTGTTATTGCATTGATTTCGGCTTCACTTTTTCTCACGAAACTACACCCCGCGCTAGTAATTATTATCTCAGCTTTTCTGGGACTTTTCATATCAAAAAATAGTATGGAGCCCCCTATACAAACAGGCATTACAAGGACCCTTAGATATTTCTTTATCTTAACAGGAGTGCTGTCAACGAGTCTTTTAATCTTATTTCTTGCAAGTCCAAAGTTCTTCACATTAGCTTTAACAATGCTTCGTATAGATGTTTTTGCTTTTGGAGGAGGCTTCGCTTCTGTCCCTGTCTTTTTTCATGAGGTCATTGATGTTCATAACTGGCTCGATAAAAAAACATTTCTTGATGGAATCATACTTGGTCAGGTAACACCAGGTTCTATTATCATAACAGCAACCTTTGTCGGATACCTGAAATTTGGTTTACCCGGAGCGATAATAGCTACGCTCTATGTTTTCACTCCTTCATTTCTTATTCTTATGGCATTAATTCCTTTTTTCGATAAGCTAAGAACCTATCCACAATTCAACAAAATAGTTAATGGTGTATTATGTTCATTTGTGGGTTTATTGCTTATTGTAACTTATCATTTTGGGATAGAAATTCATTGGAGTGTTTCATCAATTATTCTAGTTCTTGCAGCATTGGCTACATTATTATTAAAAGTAGATGTTATTTGGGTAATCATTGGAGGAGTATTAGCTTCTATATTTATTTAAAAAGCAAGATTGTCCAATGTCAGTATCAACCAATATACGCATCAAATAAAATTGCAAATACAAGTAGGGTAATTTCATAACTGGTTGTATTATATCTGAAAATAAAAATGGATCCTAATTTTTTTTCATGAGTCTCACAGCGAAAGGTATTGATCAAGCCGGATTTGATCAAATATTTAATCAATGGTATGAGCCCATTCGAAACTTCATTTACTACAAAACTGGCAATGTACATCTGGCTGAGGATATTGCTCAAGATACATTTCTTAAAATATGGGAAAAGAAAGATGACATTAATACTAGTACAATAAAGGCATTTTTGTTTACTATTGCGACTAACATATTAAATAATAAGATGGATCATCAAAAAGTATCCTTCAAATTTGTCAACACTTACCAACAACCCGGTAATGTTTCTTCACCCGACTTTGAAATAGAAATGAGGGAATTTAATGAAAAGTTACAAAAAGCCCTAGCCGATCTCGATGAGAACAAACGAACTGTATTTTTAATGAACCGAATTGACGAATTAACATATAAACAAATTGCAGATAATCTTGGTCTTACAGTTAAAGCAATTGAAAAAAGAATGACAAAAGCCTTGGATTTTTTAAGGGATCGTATTGACATGAATATTTAAATTTCCCAAACAATGAACAACGATTTCACCAAAGATAATTTCAATAAAGAGGATTTTCATAAATCAGATACCCAGCATAAAATCCTTCAGTACTCTTCGGGATACAAGGCTCCTTTTTTGTTGTCGAAAGAAGAAGCTTTGTCACAATTAAAAGCAAAAATTGCAGATCAGCCAACGAAAAATGAGGCGATACATAAACCCATGTTAAAAAATATTTACTGGTTTAGTTCGGTTGCTGCGATGCTATTATTGTTTATCGGCTCATGGATACTTTGGCACCATAGCCAGGTAACTAATGTGATAGCAGAAAAGGGAAAACAAATCGAATATCAGCTTCCAGATAGTTCACTTGTATCGATGAATGCTGATAGTAAGATGACATTCGAGAAATCAAAATTCAAACATAATCGTTACTTGTCGCTTGAAGGCGAAGCATTTTTTAAAGTCAGAAAAGGAAAATCATTTGTTGTACATACAAAATTTGCAAACATCAAAGTACTTGGTACATCATTTGACGTATTAGCCAGAGAAAAATCATTTAAAGTAAGTTGTGTCACTGGAAAAGTTCTTGTTTATTCAGATAAACAATCGATAATTATTTTACCCGGAGAAAGCACTGTTATAGCAAAAGACAAGCTGTCTAAGTTTCTAGATAAAAATATAGACTTGGTAGCAAACTGGTCTATAGGAAAGTTTTATTTTGAGAATACCTCGTTAAATTTAGTATTCAAAGAAATTGAAAGGCAATTCAATGTTAACTTTGTATTGCCAGAAATGGATAATAAATTCTTTACTGGAGAGTTTACTAATAAGAACCTTGCAGATGCGCTGGATATCGTCTGTATACCCATGAACCTAACTTACAATATTGATGGCAATAATCAGATACATATTAAAGAAAAAGAACATTAAAACAGTATCTATTGCACTGATTTTCATATTATTTTGTATTAACACATACGCTCAGGAATATAAACTGACTAACAACAATGAATCTTTATCGCAGGCACTCATAAAAGCATCTAAACAATTCAATATCAAGGTAGCATTCGATGCACAAAAGCTTGGGACAATCATTGTTCACAAACAAATTGAAGGGAGAACCGTAGATGAATTTCTACACAACTTACTCTCAGATTTTGGATTAGATTTTCAATATAAGCATGGCACCTATCTGGTTGTGGGCAAAGACCCGCAGTCAGATAATGCTGTTTCTGAGGAATACCAAATCATCGGAAGCATTACAGACAAAGAGACAGGAGAACAGTTGCCAATGGCAACAGTAAGTATACCTGATCAGAATTACAATATTGCTGCATCTGCAAATGGGTCTTTTTTCATAAAGAACAAAGCTTCAAAGTCAATTCATTTAAACATTAGCTATATTGGTTATTATCAGATTGATACAATAATTAATTTCAAAAAAGCTACAGAAGATTGTGTATTTAAGCTGAACAAAAAATCTCAGGCTATTGATACAGTCATAGTAAAAGGGCCTAAGATAGATATGATTGAATATCGGAATGATGTTGATTTTGCAATTACAATCAATCCAGCAAAGTTGAGTGATTTACCGATACTTACAGAAACAGATATATTTAAATCATTACAACTTTTACCCGGAATCTCGTATTCCGAAAATTCATCAGAATTAAGTATCAGAGGTGGTTCCAGCGATCAGAATCTGGTATTATATGATGGGCAAACACTCTATAACTTAAGTCATTATTATGGCATGTTTTCTTCTTTAAATCCAAATATCATCAAAGATATTCAAGTATACCGAGGTGGATATGATTCTCGTTACGGAGAAAGGGTATCGGGCATTATTGATATTACAAGCAAAACGGGAAATCAACTCAAACCTACAATTTACGGAGATATAAATCTTTTGAGCGGAAACATTGCTGCTGAGATTCCTCTGAACAAAAAACTCACCGTAGTACTAACTGGTCGTCGTTCATACTCCGATATCTATTCCACTGAGTTTGCCAATAATCTATTTCGAAAAAACACAAATCCAGTTTTAAAAGACCCCAGAAGTATTATATCTCAATCAACACCAACTTTCTATTTTTATGATTATAATTCAAAACTCACCTATCGGATAAACAATAAAGAAAATCTTTCACTGAGTATATATGGAGGTAAAGATTATTATGATAATAAATACAATGTTAGTTCAGATTCATTGAGAGCCATCAACCATGACAACAATTCATGGAGTAACTATGGCATCAGCGCTGCCTGGCTAAAACAATGGAATGGTCCTTTTTTTTCAAATTTACAAATAGGAACTTCAGGTTATATCAATAAATATACCAGTACAACGGTTTTAGAAGATCCAATACGCTTGATTCCCAATAAAAATTATTTGCCAAACCAAGTAAATTATTTCAATTCTAACAATGAGAATAAATTAACTGACTTCTTCATTTCGCTTCGTAATACATGGTATCTGAATAACACTAATCAATTAAATTTTGGATTTTTAACTCGCCAAAATAGTATTTACTATCATAAGGACGCCGATAAAGTTTATGTTTATGATAATACTAATCAAAAATCATGGGTTTATTCAGCCTATGTTCAAGATCGTATACTGTTATTTGATCGCCTAACTATAAAACCAGGGATGCGATTGAGCTTATACGATGGAACAAAAAAATGGTATGTCGAACCACGTTTTGCGGCAGATTATAAATTCTCCGATATGTTTTCTATTCGTTTTGCAACTGGCCATTTTTGTCAATTTATTAATCAAGTAGTTGCTCAGCAAGACATGGGATACACAAAAAATTTCTGGGTTTTAGCTGACAATCGCTCACACCCTGTTGTTACATCAAACCACTTTATTGTTGGCTCAACCTATGAAAAAGGAAATGTTTTAATCGATGCTGAAGCATATTACAAGAATTATACTGGTTTGCAAGAATATCTTTATGTTTCACAATTCGTTAAAAACGCTGATTTCCATAATTACTTTCCTCCAAATAACAATGGTAATCAAGGACAAAACCCTACTCCTAAACCTAGTTATTATATTAATGGAAAAGGAAAATCGTATGGCATTGATCTTTCAATTCGATATAAATATGGAAATTTCACTAGTTGGATCTCTTACTCTTTAAGCAAGAGTGTGCACCAATTTTCAGATTTACTCAATAACAAAGAATTTCCTGCACCCAATGATCAAAGACATCAGTTGAGTTTAGCCAACATGGTATCGGTCAATAAATGGAACTTCGGAACAACAACCCTATTCAGTACAGGGAAACCCTATATTGATTTCACTAACAATAATAAACCAATTCCTACAACACGTGTGTATAAACGATTGCCTAATTATTTCCGCACCGACCTTTCTGCAAATTACAACTTTCTGTTTTTGAAAACAAAATTTAAGGTAGGGGCAACAATTATCAATATCTTCAATACGCTAAACTATTTTGATATCAACACACGAAAATTTGATTTCGAAAACACTTCGTTTTCTGATACAAACATCATCCGGGCACAAAAGTTATCTTTTAACCTGTTCTTACATTTCGAACTGTAAGTTTACAGACCAAACGCTTATTGAAAATTTCTGTTAAAAAATATTTTATTGGTAGGGTATAAATATAGTATCCTGTATTATGTGTTGTAATCAAAGCAATGTATAATTTAAAACCGTATTTATGAAAAGCAGGATTATTTTAATGGGATTAATAACTGTTATCATTCTCAGTTTTCAGTCGTGCACAAAAAACAATTCAAGTAAAAGCGGACTTACCTCTGACGTAAATCTTTCATCAAACCTTACGGCAGCAGTGGCAGTTGTAGCATCCACTCAATTAAACAAAGCAAGTACTGCAGATATTCAAAGTCTGTCAGTAACTAATTTTGACAGCATTAAGCGTCATCATGGCCCCGATTATCTAGGGATGAGTGGTAATATGATGAAATTTAATATACCTCACATTTCATCATGTGCTACCGTCACAGTTAGTGGATCAACTTTCCCAAAAACAATCACTATTGATTATGGTAGTGGATGTAATAATGGAAGAGGACCTAAGATGACCGGAAAAATTTTGATTACGATGTCTGACACACTGATAACAGCCGGATCTGTCAAAACAATTACTTATCAGAATGTTACTGTCGATAGTATGAAGATTGAATACACAGGCACGATTAAAAATCTTGGTAAAAACGTCAATGGAAATTGGGTAATCTCGAGTAATTATACACAGAAGACAACGGGGCGAAATGGTGATGTTGTAGTTGAAACCTATTCAGATTCGATAGAATGGGTCAGTGGCTTTACCACTGCTGACAAATCGGACGATGTATTTTATAAAACAGGTTCGGGAAGTCTAACGGTCAACGATGCAATTAAGTTTAACCGCACAATTACGAAACCACTTCTATATGATAGTAGTTGTGATTATATAAAAAGTGGTACTATCGTTTTAACAAAAGGAACTGATACAATTGTTACTGATTATGGCGATGGTACATGTGATAGTGTAGCAACTGTTACAACAAACGGAACAACAGAAACAATTGATTTATCTACATTTAGATTTCCTGATAATGGACATTTTGACCAAAATTGTCATGGAGGGGCGCATCATGGTCCCGGTTCAAATCAAGGTGGTTTTAAGTTCGGGTTTTAATTCTCCTCATAATAATCTTTAATTATAACAGTACAAAACAGGTTTTTAAAAAGCACTTTTTTTCTCAAAGCAAATTCTCGCTGTCCCTGGCTGGTAACAGTGGGAAAAAGAAGAAGCCGATCCATCTGGATCGGCTATCTTTTTTTATTTACAGAAGATTTCATAATATGAAGTGTTAAGATCTGTAACTTTTCTAAATGATTCCGATTATGCAATAATGAACTGATAAAGTTATAAAATTTACCTTTGCACCAATTAAGTCATGATCATATCTACGCTAGAAAAAGCTGTATACTAATCGTGAATTTGAAAATATAAAAGAATGACAAATATAAGCTCCTTAGCGCATAAAGAAATACCAACAACAACCATCTGTATTATCAGGCATGGCGAAACCGATTGGAATTCGCTTGGCAAACTTCAGGGAACCGAAGATATAGAGCTTAATGATTCAGGACGAGAGCAAGCCACCCAAACCGCTCGTTATTTTGAAACCGAACCTTGGGATATTATGGTTTCTAGTCCACTAAAACGGGCTTATGAAACAGCCCAAATTATTGCTTCTCACCTTTCAATACCCACTATTCATGTAGTCGAAGAAATACGAGAACGTAGTTATGGTTCTGCTTCCGGACTATTACCTGAAGAACGCCGAACTCTTTTCCCCGATGGCGTCATCCCCGATCAGGAAGATTTTGAGCAATTACGTCAGCGAGCAATGATTGGTTTAACAAAAATTGTTGAAACGTTTAAGAATAAGAAAATTATTGTTGTATCACACGGGGGACTTACCAATTCTATTTTATATACACTTTCTGGTGGAGAATTCGGTAGTTTCAAAACTCGTCTCAAAAACGGATGCATTAATAGAATAACTTTTCAAAACAATCATTGGAAAGTTGTATTTTACAACAAAACTACCGAAGAATTATTGAGTCTAAAAAACATATAGGCAAATAGATATGACAAATCTGAATCGATAATTATATGGGATGCTAATTTCAAACTCATTTAACATTTAATCACTTATGTTTAGACTATTATCCTAGCATAATTATTTTTTAAATCAATCTCAGGTAGTTACTGAGGCTCTTCTTTGGTTCATAGACCGAATCAAACACATAACTAAAACTCAAAAATGACTCATAAATGGAGGAAACTACTATTGATGTCTGTTTTACAATCTTCCATAAAGAAACTCATATACCCTTTTCCGCTGGTTATTTTTATTTATACTGTTGATAACCATAGGATACAACCATGGGAAATCACTTCCATAGCTATAGGTATCTGCACCCCATCTGCACCCCATATCCAGGGTATATCCACCCCTTATGCTCCTTTAAAGGGTGAATAACACCTGGATATACCCTAAATAAGATCTATGGATAGGGTACCTTTGGGATTTATTTTATATTTTCCATTGGAGCGATTTATGTTATTATCCAGCGGTAATAACAACATAGGAAAGAAAGACAATTATGGAAGCATCATTGAGGATTTACTTAGGCAAGAAGTCGGTATTATTGCAACTTTTTGGGTATTACACTAACATTATTCGCCTAAAATTGAAACAGGTTACGTGTTAACCTTTGTGCCATTTCTTTCTATAGAGACGATAACACAACGTCATTGAACGCGAAATTCTTTAAATTACCTTTCTATATAGATTATAAGGATGATCAAGCGATTATTTATTATATTTGAAGTTTGGTGATATTTACGAAAAAATTTCCGTTAAAAGGTTAACAAATGATATTCTTACAAAGATGAAAAAGGATACTCTTTTCATCTTTGTAATTTAAAGATTCACCAGAAAATATTTTTCATACATCATGTTGAAAGCACAAAAGGCAACATAATACCGTAATAAACAGCAAAATGAATACCAATCCAGCCATTGAAAACCTTCATACAGAAGTATTAGAAGACCTTCAGCTTGCTGATATCATTAACCTTGAAGAGATTCAATCATTACAAGATTTGTTTTCTGATGCTTTTGGTGTTGCTTCTATTATTACAGATCCTGATGGTACACCGATTACCAATCCCAGTAATTTCAGTCGGTTGTGTAATAATATTATTCGTAAAACTGAAAAAGGGTGTGCCCATTGCTATCAATCTGATGCAGCAGTTGGTCGTTATAGCCCTTTAGGGCCGATTGTACAAAAATGTCTGAGTGGAGGCTTATGGGATGCTGGCGCAAGCATTACAGTTGGTGGAAAACATATCGCCAACTGGCTCGTTGGACAGATTCGAAATGAAGAATTGGATGAACAACAAATGCTTTCGTATGCAGATGAAATAGAAACCGATAGGACAGAATTTATGGAGGCATTAAACGAAATTCCCATTATGCCTGTTGTACAGTTTCAAAAAGTAGCCAATATGTTATTTGCATTTGCAAACCAGTTTTCTGAAAAAGCATATAACAATTTACAACTTAAAAAAGAAATTGCTGAGCGAGAGCTGGCTCGTAAGTTATTAGAAGAGAGTAAAGAATGGCTGGCGATTACACTTCAATCCATTGGCGATGGCGTAATATCTACTGATAAAAACGGATTGATTGTTAATATGAATCCAGTAGCAGAAGCCCTTTGTGGCTATACATTGGCAGATGCTATTCACAAACCCTTAACCGAAGTTTTTTATATTATTAATTCAGAAACCAAAGTAAAAGTCGATAACCCCGTTTTAAAGGTGTTAGAAAATGGACAAGTGATTAGCCTTGCAAACCATACTATATTAATTTCAAGAGATGGAACTGAATATCAGATATCTGACAGTGCCGCTCCTATAAAAAACAGAGAGGGTGTTATAACCGGTGTAGTGCTAGTCTTTTCTGATGTGACGAAGAAGTATGAAGCCGAAAAAAAACTAAGAGATAGTGAATGGGGATTAAAAGAATCGCAAAAGATTGCCGGGTTAGGAAGTTATGTGCTAGATTTCAAAACAGGTTTATGGACCAGCTCTGAAATTATGGATTCAATCTTTGGTATTGATGCAACGTATCAGAAATCAATAAAAGGGTGGCTAGAACTTATTCATCCCGATTGGCAAGAAAAGATGAACCAATATCTGACAAAAGAAGTTATTGAGAAACATCAAAGATTCGATATTGAATATAAAGTTATACGGAATAACGATAAACAGGAGATTTGGGTGCATGGGCTTGGTGAGTTATCTTTTGATAAAGAAAATAACCTCATGTTTATGCATGGAACAATTCAGGACATTACCGAACGGAAAGAAGCAGAAAATCAACTACGACTTTTAAGCAGAGCAGTCGAGCAAAGTCCAGTAACCATTGTAATAACGAATAAAGATGGTAATATTGAATATGCAAATCCTAAATTTACAGCAATAACAGGTTATACAATAGAAGAGATAAAAGGAAAGAATCCCCGTATTTTGAAATCGGGCAACCAGCCCAAAGAATTTTATGAAACGCTTTGGAATACAATATTGGCTGGCAAAGATTGGACCGGAGAGTTTCAAAATAAAAAGAAAAATGGCGATTCGTATTGGGAAAGTGCTGTAATATCTCCTCTTATAAATAGGAAGGGTGATATTACTTTTTTTATTGCCATAAAGGAAGATATTACTGAGAAGAAAAAGATGTTTGAAGAATTAATTGAAGCGAAAGAACATGCTGAAGAGAGCGACAAACTCAAAACTGCTTTTCTAAATAACATTTCGCACGAAATACGAACACCCTTCAACGGCATACTTGGATTCCTTTCATTAATACAAGATAAGGATTTATCTGAAGATGAGAAATCTGAATATATCCATATCATCAATCAGAGTGCTGATCGACTCATGAATACCATTAATGATATTGTAGAAATTGCACAAATCCAGGCGGGACAGATAAAACTGACTTTAGAAGAAACAGATATCAATAAATTAGTACAAGAACTTTTCGATAAATTTAAGGCTGATGTCGAAATAAAGGGAGTACAATTTATTCTAAATAACAAACTATCAAATACTGATTGTATTATAAACACTGATTGGCCAAAACTAAATGAGGTACTCAATAGTCTGATTAAGAATGCTATAAAATTTACTGCAATAGGTTCAATCGAATTTAGTATTCAAAAGAATATTGATAGCGTAATATTTTCTATTAAAGACACCGGAATAGGTATACCTAAAGGCAATCAAAAGATAATTTTTGAACGATTTACTCAAGCTACTGTTTCCAGAATCAGACAATTTGAAGGTTCAGGATTGGGTCTTTCTATCGCAAAAGCATATGTTGAGATGCTGGGAGGAAAAATTTGGGTTGAGAGTGAAGAGGGAAAAGGATCAACGTTTTATTTTACAACACCTTATAATATTAGAGTTTTATAAAGCATTGTCGATTCTAAAAAACGAAAAACTTCTTTCTTAATTTAAAATTGTTTTGAAGTGATTTTGTCTTTAAAACTAGCTCAAATATATTTTTAGTTGGTTCTAGCCTGGACATATACTTTCAGGGTTTATTTTATCTGGAAAAAATATTGTAAATATTGTACCCTTACCAAGAATACTTGTGATGCTTATATTTCCATTGTGTTTTTCAATAAAATCCTTGCATAATAATAGACCTAGTCCAGTTCCCCCTTCATTAGCAGTTCCATTTCGCTTATAGATCACCTCTAATTGAAAGAGTTTCGCTATTTCACCTTCGGTCATCCCCATTCCCTGATCCTGAACCCATAATGACACTCCTCCTTCAACCTTTTTCCCTCCAATAGTAATAACAGATAAAGGGTATGAAAACTTCAATGCATTTGATATTAGATTACGTAATATGGTATGAAGCATTTCGTGATCTGAGTAAGCTATTAAAGTTTCAGGTATTTCATAATCCAATGAAATATTTTTAGCAACCGCTTTTTCCTTTAGCAATTCTATCACGTCAATCACTACATTCCTTATAGAAATATGATCCGGATTAAATTGAATTCTTCCAGTTCTATTTCGAGCCCATTGTAAAAGATTCTTCAAAAAGTTAAATGTAGTAATCCCAGCTTCATTAATACGTTTTAGAAAAGTTTTTCGTGTAGCATCATCGTATGTATCATATTCATCTAGCAACATTTCAACAAGGCTATTGATCGAGCCCAGTGGACCGGTTAAGTCATGAGCAACAATGGAAAAAAAGCGATCTTTTAAAGCATTTATCTCTTCCAATTGCTTAGTGTAATAAACTAATTCAGTTTCTCTCAATTCAAGTTCGGTATACTTACGGGCATTAGAAATAGCCAATCCAATAACTCCGGCAAGCACATCTGCCAATCCATGATAATATTGCATATATTCGGGGAAGATCACATTGTAAACTTCAAATAAACCTAACTTGATATTTTGAAATATCACGTTTACCTTTAAACAATCATCTTGCGTAAACTCATTTCGTTTATCGTCATCGAGAAATAATTTCTCCTCACTTTCTTTTGAATAGATTCGCTCTCCCATTTTGCTATCCACCATAGGGGTATAGATAATTGAGCTTGGAGAAAAGAGCATGTTGATCAGATGAAATACTTGTTTCACTATTGCTTTTTCATTTGCCACTTTAACCAAATCGCCAATCTGATCAAATATCAAAGCATAATCTGAGGTCTGACGAGTAATCTGAGATAAGCGATTATTCAAAAATTTCTTTTCATTTTCAAAACGCCAGTCCATGACGATCTGATTCAAAAAGAGTCTAAAGTGTTCCAATCCAACCGGAAGTATCTTCGTAGGCATATCCAAAAAAAGACCAAGAGCTTTTAACTTCTCTGTAGCATCAGGCATAATTCCTGTATCAAAAAGTAATAGCTTAGATGAACACTCTTTAAAAAACTGTTGAGCCATGGATTGATCAAATCCCCACTCACGGATTCTTGATTCAAAGTTTTTTAACCAACCTGGGGTAAGCAAATAATAACCTTGCGATATATAGAATAAAAGTAACTCTTTGCTGATGACCATTTCAAAACACTGTTCCACCAGCTTTACCTTGAGGTGTTGGATTGAATCATTAGCCAGTCTTTCAACAGCACTGGCAATACATGCGGATCCTATATAATGAAATGAAGTGTATTTATCTTTGTAAAGAGCTATCATTGCAGAGATCTCATCCACTCCAATAGGAGGGTGTCCACAATTGGAAACAAAAGGCTCTATTACAACATCTGAGATCTTTTCGCGATGAAGAATTTCTATGGCTTCTTCATGGAAAAAGTCGCAAATAAAAATACATAGCTTTTCATCCATTTCGAAGTGATTGTGCAATAGGGTAGCTTCCCCATTCGCGAGTAGCTTCAGATATTGCCATTAAAACCTCTTCTTTTACTTGATAAGGAATTTCCCCATGATTATCGGAAAGAATAAAACCACCACCAACTGCAGCTTTCCCAATGGCTTCTTTTACCTTCTGTTCAGCCTCACTTACACTCCAACGACACATCTCTATGCCGTTCAAATTTCCAAGTAACGTAAATCTATGATTAGCAACTTTTTTTAATTCTGCTAAATCTTCAAGTGAACTCACACCAACTGTAGATGTTCCTAAACCTGCAAGATCGTCCATCACTGACAATGTGTGTCCCGATGCAAGATGGGTAGCCGTTGGGCCATTTATTTGAGTAAAGAGTTCATTGGCAATTGTAAACCCAGTTTTTCTTACCAGCGAAGGTTCTATCATGGTAGGTGAGGATAGAGGATCAAAGTAACAGATAGCCGTAGCTCCGGCTGCTAGTTGTGCATTTGCCCATTCAATGCAAAACGCTTTATTTAATTGCATTAATCGGTTAAAATGAATAGGGTAATGGTAAATCAATTCCAGATATTTATCAAAACCAAGTTGCATCACTGGAAGGGAAAAAGGCGACATGACTACACCGATAATTGGAACATGCTCATTGGTTGCTTTAATCAGCGAAGTAGCTTCAAGTACCTTATGCAAACATTTGCTATTTTTTACTATTGGTGCGTCAAGAGATAAAATCTTTTCAATAGATTGTATGACCGGTTCGCCTGAGTTAGGGGGACCATCTTCCACATAAATTACCTCCCCTCCCCATGCTTCTACCTCTAACGGGGCATAAAAAAAGGTATAAAAACAGTCGTTCTGATATTTTTTTTGCATTGTTAGTTGTCCTTCAACAACATATTTAGCCTTCGAAAAGTAATCTTTGATAGACAATCCAAGCTCTTTTGCTCCATGCAAAGTGAGTAATAAGAAAAGAGGTACCCGATCTGGCTCTTTATGTCCAAGGGTAGTCAATACCCGCTCTAATGATGTCATGATTATTGTGTGTTGAGTGAAAAACTATCGATGATTTTAAGGGCATCGGCACCATTAAAGCCAACAGCATCGGCACCAACTTCTTTCCAGAGATTACTATCGAAGAAAAAGGGAGCACCACCAACAATAATCTTTACATCTAAATCGATTAGTTGCTTCTTCAAATCTTTAATCTTCAGCGCAGATGGAAGCATTAAGGTAGAGACAAGCAATACTTTAATTTTGTGTTTCTTTACCAACGCTACGACCTCCTCCACAGAAAGGCCATATCCAAAATCCATTAGCTCAAACCCGCTGGCGCGAAGCGATGAATAAATTACACGTTTTCCAAGCTGGTGGTAATCGTGCAATACACAAATAGCAGTTAGCGGTTGATTTTTACGAAAAAAATGAAAAGCGGGTAATAGTTTATCAATTAGCTCCTCGCAAATACGACCACTCATATAAACTTGTGAAAGAGAATATCTCCCCATTTCCCATCCTCGTCCTATTTCTGCTAATGCCTTAACTACTAAAATATTAATAACTTCAGTAAAAGAATATTCCTTTGATAAATTAATCAACAGTTCTTCTGCCTTTTTTTTATCCAGCAAAAGAAGAATACGTTCAAACTCACTCGATAAGGTTTTCCATTTTTCAGAATTGTCCATCTAAAAGTGATTTAAATAATTGTTAAAACGAAGTTTTATTATGATTTCGGAAAGACATCTCCGACATTCAATTTCCCAAAAACAAATTTAATATTTATTCGCTATATTAAAAATATTTCTTTACTAGTGAAAGGTAATAGATTAAAAAGCTATCCTCTTTTACTAATCTCAATAAGAGCATCGTGATCAGAGATAACAACACTTTTTTCATTAAGACGAATCAATCCATCTTTTTCAAAAGTCTTCAAGAGCTTAACAGTACTTTCAGTTGAGAGTCCGGCAAACTCGGCTATATCACGCCGGGATAAGAGTGTAAATATATCTTCAGCATCCTGATTAACGCTATCTATATAAAGCAGAGCATCTGCAAGTCGTCCATTCATCTGCTTATAGGTGTGATTACGTAATGTATCATACAATATTGTGTTTTGTTCACAATAACGTCTGATCAAAGTAAAAGCAAACATGCCATTTTGCTGAACTACTTTGGCTATAGCTGATTTCTCTATCAAAAAGACCAACGTATCAGTCAATGCGACTACCGAATAATTAAAGACATTTTTACCAAATACAGAGGAGAGGCCAACAAATTCACCAGTTTTAATAATCCTGAGATTTAAACTCTTTGAGGCATCGCCCTCAAGATGTTGTTTGGATATACCACTCATTACAAATAGCACATAAGATGCAAAAGCACCTTGTTTGGTTAGATTCTCTCCCTTTCGAAAAAGAACCTGCGTTTTACTTGCCCGTACTATCTCTACTTCGTCTGGCGTAAGTAGCTGAAAACATGGTGATTTTATATCGCAAACAAAATCATTATCGGTTTCTGAGATCGTCCTCATATTGAACTATATTAGCCTCAACAAAGTTAAGCTAATTCGATTAAGGAGTGAATCTATTTCAGGCTCCTCTTGCATAAGATGATGCAATCATTCTATAGAAATATAAAAAAGATGCCAAACGCAAGCTTCTCATAAAATAAAAAGCTGGTTTGGCATCTCAATAATTCTTATTTTTACCTAAACGCTAAAAGAAATAGAGAATATTACTTCACATATTTAGCTTTCATTAAGAATTCAAGGCTTTTCTTGGCACTCTCGAGCGAGCTACCAACACTTGATTTCTCAGCTTCCACAATAAAGTATTTAGTTCCAGCTTTCTTTGCATTATCGAAATAGGGTTTGAAATCGATTTTGCCACTAGCACCAACTTCTTCTTCGTCTTTTACATGATAAAATACGAAACGTCCCGGATATTTATTGAAATAGTCTACTGCTTTTTTTCCACCAACATGAATCCACCATAGATCAAGTTCGAAACAAACCTTTGATGGATCGGTATTTTTTAGCATATTGTCATAAATTGTAGTGCCATCAATATCGGCAAACTCTTTATCATGGTTATGATATCCAAAAAGGAGTCCTTTAGCTTTACACTTATCACCAATTGCATTGAAATATTCGCAATAACGTTTGTTGCCTGCAATACTTTCAAAACCCACTTTATCCATAAAGGGCTGTATGATATATTTGGCACCAACTGCAATATGAGCGTCAATACACTGATCCCACCAAGCCATGGTTTCGTTCCATTTAGCTGCATCTGGTAAAGGTTGACCAGTATGTGAACTAGGCATATACAATTTATTAGCTTTCAACAGTGCTTTAAAAGCCTCAGGGGTCATTCCATAAAACAAGCCGTCTTTATATCCGGCAGCTTCCACATATGCATAACCCATTTTTGCAACTGCTTCAATTGTACGCTGTGGATTAACTTGCATTGAATCGCGTACAGAGTATAACTGTAGTCCGATTACTTTTTTCTGCGCCATAAGTGTAGAGGCGCTAATCACCAGTAAAACAGTGCATAAAGCAACAATACCGGCCACTTTTGTGATGAATTGATTTGTCATTTTTTGTTTTTATTTGCGGTGTAATTAATGTTTCATAATTAATGACCTGTCCTTTGAGAAAACGGTTTATAAGACAGTTTTGATAAGCAAAATAATCGTCTTTTTATTGGCATTGAAATTACTATTTTTTCTTTAATACTTCTGACTGAAAACAGACAATTATTTACATTATTTCATCAATAAATAATTTTCAGATTAAAGCCTGATGGAGCTCGCATATTAAATTTACTCCCGTTTTTGTAAAACATGCTCGTTTCATTCATAAATTATTTGTTTTTTTTAGTCGTATAGAGGACACATCTGAATCTTTCATATTTGTTTGCATTAAAAAAACAGGCTTGTCCCAACGGTTTAATTGACGTATATAATGTAAGATATAAAATTGAGCGTTCATGAATTTTCTTGTTTACATTTGTATTTCAATACTGTAATGCCTTATCTTTGTTTTAATAAGATTCGTTTTTGTTATTCTGAATTTTTAAGTGAAAGAATCTACAACTTATCCATACATAAATAAACAATTCTTTCAAATTCTGATTTGTATATACGGAAATTCTTTATAAACCGAGTTAAAAAATTATCTAAGCTGTTTCAAAAAGCATATACTTTAAACTTGTTTTTATGTAAAAACAAAAAAGCATTACAATGATAAAAATTTTAACGATAGACGACATTTACGATAATCTGGTTGTATCGAATGCCCTGTTAGAAGAGGCCTTCCCAGACGTACAGCTATTAATTGCCCAATCAGGCAAAAAGGGTATAGAATTATGTATTGCTGAAAAACCAGATGTAGTTTTACTCGATATTGTAATGCCAATAATGGATGGTTACGAAGTCTGCAGAAGACTTAAAGCCGATGAAATATTAAAACATATACCAGTTATAATGGTTACGGCTTCAAGAACTGATAAGGCGAGCCGGATAAAAGCATTAGAAGTGGGCGCAGATGCCTTTTTGACGAAACCGCTTGACGAATCAGAATTAAAGGCTCAGATAAGAGCGATGTTAAGAATTAGGGAATCCGAGGAGCGCCAACTAAACGAGAAAGCACAATTAGAGAAGCTTGTACACGAACGTACTAAAGCTTTAGAAAAAGAACTTGCAGAACACAAGCGTACTGAAGCTGCATTACGCGAAAGTGAGAAACTATTACGTATATCCTTTGATCAGGCGCCAAGCGGTGCTGCTATAGCCTCGTTAGATTGCAGGTTCATACGTGTGAATGAGGTTTTATGTAAAATTACAGGTTATTCACCTGAAGAACTTACCCAATTACGGTATACAGATATAACTCACCCTGACGACATGGAAATCAATTTAGATTTAGCGAATCAACTTGCTAATGGGTTAATTGATCAATACAGTCTGGAAAAACGTTATATTCGCAAAGATGGACAGATAATCTGGGTATTTTTATCTTCGCGTGTGGTGAAAGATGACGACGGAAATTCACTTTACGTTCTAGGAACAATACAAGATATTACTGATAGAAAAAACGCAGAACTAGCACTTAAGAAGAGTGAACAAACACTTGAAACATTGATCTCTAATCTTCCCGGTTTCGTTTATCGATGTCGAAATGATCATGATTGGACCATGGAGTTTCTAAGTGATGGGTGCATAGCTGTAACAGGATATACATCTGAAGAACTTCTCTCCAATAAAATAAAATCATTTAATGACATTATACATCCGGACTATCGCGAAAGTTTATGGGAAAGTTGGCAAAAGACTTTAAACTCAAAATTGCCTTTTGAAGAATCCTATCAGATTATTCATAAAGATGGAACACCACGATGGGTTTGGGAAAAAGGACAAGGTATATTTTCCGAAGATCGTGAATTACTCTATCTCGAAGGTTTTATCCAGGATATAACAACCACGAAACAAGCTGAAGAGGCATTAAAAGAGAGTGAGGATAAATTTAGAACACTTGCAGAATCAGCTCCATTTGCGATCATGATCTATCAAAATGACTATTGGGTTTATGCGAATCAGGCCGCAGAAAAAATTTGTGGGTATACTTCCCAAGAACTCTACAATATGCTGTTCTGGGAATTTATAGATGAGAGCTTTAAAGCTACCATTGAACAAAAAGGAAAAGCCAGAGAGATCTCTAAAGAAGCTGATAATTCATACGAATTCAAAATTAAAACAAAAGAAGGAACACAAAAATGGGTTTTTCTTACAGGCAGTTCTATCATTTACAAAGGTAGACCGGCAGGCATTATTTCGGTAGTAGATATCACAGAACGTAAACGCGCCGAAGAGATACAGAAAGTGATGTTTGCTATTTCTAATGCTGTTATTTTAACAAAAGATATCAAAGGATTGATTTTTTATATCAGAGAACAGCTAAGCATGTTGATCGATACTACTAATTTTGCGGTTGTCTTTTACAATGAAGATTCGGGCATGCTATCTGCACCTTATTTTGAGGATGAAAAAGATAGAATTGATAGCTGGCCACTTGAAAAATCAATTACAGGTTATGTAATAAAACAAAATAGGCCTATGTTGCTTTCAAAGCAACAAATAAATGATTTAGAAAGCAGGGGCGAAATTATAGCTATTGGAACAATCTGTGAAGTGTGGTTAGGCGTTCCACTACATATAGAAGGAAAGGTAATTGGCGCGTTTGTAGTTCAAAGCTACGATAATCCATTGGCATATAATGAAAATGATCTGGAAATGCTCGACTTTATCTCACATCAGATAAGTATTTCGATTCAACGCAAACAGGATATCCAGAATCTTAGAATTGCACTATCCAAAGCTGAAGAAAGTGATCGGTTGAAGACTGCCTTTTTATCGAATATGTCGCACGAAATAAGAACACCGATGAATGGTATTATTGGGTTCTCCGAACTCTTGGATGATGATTACTTAAGCGGTGAAGAACGTAAACAATATACCCAAATCATCAATACGAATGGGAAACACCTGCTTTCTATCATAAACGACATTGTTGATATTGCCAAAATAGATAGTAATCAGCTTGCAATAAACAAAGACTGGTTTTACCTAAACCATTTGCTCGACGAGTTATTGATTTCTTATGATAATGAAAAAATAATCAGGGATAAAAAAAACATCTCCTTTATATTGGAGAAAGAATTTGAAGATTCTCAAAGTTTGATATTAACAGATGACGTTCGCCTAAGACAGATATTACTTAATTTACTTGGAAATGCTTTAAAGTTTACGAAAGAGGGATTCATAAAGTTTGGCTATTCGTTACAAAATGATAAACTTTGTTTTTTCGTTCAGGATACCGGAAAGGGAGTAGCAAAAGAGAAACAAACGATTATTTTTGAGCGATTTAGACAAGAAGAAGAGACTTATACTCGGCAGTTTGGAGGAACCGGATTGGGACTTACTATCTCAAAAGGGTTAGTGGAATTGCTCGGTGGCAAGATGTGGTTGGTTTCAGATGAGGGAAAAGGAGCTTCATTTTTCTTTACAATTCCTTATAATATTCCAGATGCTGACTCCTTAAACTTTGACAATTATTAAACTCCATTATATTTATCCTTTAATTTTTTGAATAATGAAAAAAGATTTATTACGTAAAAATGCGCTTGAGTACCATTCA
The DNA here is from genome assembly GCA_013390605.1 of Bacteroidota bacterium. Lineage (GTDB taxonomy): Bacteria > Bacteroidota > Bacteroidia > Bacteroidales > Cfx3-03 > Cfx3-03. The sequence continues at coordinate 4,269,219 of JACAUB010000001.1, forward strand.
ATGGGACGTCCGGGCAAAATTGAGGTTATCCCAACAAAACCTCATAGCTCACAGCGTGATTTATCACTTGCATACTCCCCTGGCGTTGCCGAACCTTGTCTCGAAATAAAAGCCAATCCTGATGATGTTTATAAGTATACTGCCAAAGGAAACCTGGTAGCTGTTATTTCTAATGGAACAGCTGTTTTAGGTTTGGGCGATATAGGACCTGAAGCCGGGAAACCAGTAATGGAAGGTAAGGGACTGCTCTTTAAAATTTTTTCAGATATTGATGTGTTTGATATTGAAGTAAACGAAAAAGATGTAGACCGGTTTGTAGCTACTGTTAAAGCTATTGCACCTACTTTTGGTGGTATTAATCTTGAAGACATTAAAGCTCCAGAGTGTTTTGCCATAGAAGAAAGATTAAAAAACGAGTTAGATATTCCCGTAATGCATGATGATCAGCATGGAACGGCCATTATCACTTCAGCTGGTTTCTTAAATGCCCTTGAGATCTCAAATAAAAAGATTGCGGAAGTTAAGATTGTTGTAAATGGTGCCGGAGCCTCAGCTATATCGTGTACAAAACTGTATGTTGCATTAGGAGCCAAAGTAGAAAACATTGTAATGGTTGACAGTAAAGGGGTTATTCATGTAGATCGTACCGACCTGAATGACATGAAGAAACTATTTGCAACCAGTCGCCCTGTTCATACATTAGAAGAGGCAATAAAAGGTGCTGATATGTTTTTAGGACTTTCTGTTGGAGGTGCACTAACACCTGAGATGCTTCTATCAATGGCGCCGCATGCTATCGTTTTTGCATTAGCGAACCCAACCCCTGAGATTTCGTATGAACTTGCCACAGCTACCCGAAACGATATTATTATGGCTACCGGACGATCTGACTTCCCTAATCAGGTCAACAATGTATTGGGATTCCCCTATATCTTCAGGGGGGCACTCGATGTTCGAGCCAAAGCAATTAATGAAGAGATGAAGTTAGCTGCAGTATATGCATTATCAGAGCTAGCAAAAGCTCCGGTACCGGAAGAAGTCAATATTGCCTATCAAACCACAAATATTAAATTTGGGAAAGACTATATCATTCCTAAACCATCAGATCCTAGATTAATTACACACGTGGCACCCGCCGTAGCAAAGGCGGCAATGGAATCAGGCGTTGCCCGTATGCCCATTACTGATTGGTTTGCATATGAACAGGAATTGGTAAAACGATTAGGATTAGTCAATCCATTTATTCGTCAAATTAAAGAGAGAGCTCGCAAATGTCCGAAACGGGTACTTTTCTGCGAAGCCGAAAATTATAAAATATTAAAAGCTGCTGAAATTCTTTTAGACGAACATACTGCTATTCCTATTCTATTGGGAAATGAGGAAAAGATTCTATCATTGATCAAAGAATATGATCTGGCACTCGAAGGTGTTCAGATTATTGATCATAGAAGTGAGAATATGGCCGAAACAAGGCATGCTTTTGCTGAATTTTATTATCAGAAACGACAACGAAAAGGGATCACCCTCAAAACAGCTCGTGAAAAAATAAGACAGAACAACTTTTTTGGAGCCATGCTTGTAGAAAAAGGATATGCTGATGCAATGATTTCGGGTTTGACTTCAAGTTATCCTGAAACTATACGTCCTGCATTACACATCATAGGCATTCATCCTGGCGTAAAAAAGGTCTCCGGAATGTATATTCTGAATACGAAAAAGGGAACGCTTTTTATGGCAGATGCTACTGTAAATATTGATCCATCGGTTGATGATCTGGTAGAAATCACATTACAGGCTGCACGAATGGTACAAGAGTTTAACATAAAACCTCGTATTGCCATGCTATCGTTTTCTAATTTTGGTTCATCTATTAGTACAGGTCCTTCAAAGGTCCAGAAGGCAGTAGAAATACTGCATCGAGATCATCCTGAACTAATCGTTGATGGAGAACTTCAGGCAAATTTTGCATTGAATAAGATAATGTTGGAAGAAAATTTTCCTTTTTCTACACTGGTTGGAGAGCAGGTAAATACGTTGATATTTCCAGAACTGACTTCAGCAAACATTGCATACAAGCTTTTACAGGAGTTGGGGGCTGCGGAGGCAATAGGCCCCGTATTGATGGGCTTAAACAAAGCGGTTCATGTTTTACAGATGGGATGTACGGTATCAGAAATAGTAAATATGTCAACTATTGCGGTTCTCGATTCACAATGTATTGAAGAAGAAAAATAATGTATTAATTTGCTAATTTGAAGATTGGTTTTCAGAACAAAGGTGGAACCTATTTTGTTAATAACAAGATACAATTTACTACACTTTAGAATTGTGACACACTGATCTTCAAATTAACATTTTGTAAAACCTTCAAATTTTAAAACCTTTTATGAAAAAAATTACCGTTATAGGGGCAGGAAATGTTGGGGCAACCGTTGCCAATGTAATTGCACAGAGAGATTTAGCACGTGAAATTATTCTTGTCGATATTAAAGAAGGAGTTGCGGAAGGCAAGGCATTGGATATTTGGCAAACTTCGTCTATTAACCATTTTAATACCCGTGTAATTGGTGTTACTAACGATTATCTTCGAACAAAAGGCTCAGGGGTGGTTGTAATTACTTCAGGTATTCCAAGAAAACCTGGAATGAGTCGCGACGATTTGATCAGAACGAATGCCTCTATTGTAAAAGATGTTGTTGAAAAGGTTATAAAATACTCTCCTGAAGCAATAATTATCATTGTTTCAAATCCATTGGATGTAATGACCTATACCGCCTATCTTGCCGCCCGAAAGGATTCGCGTAAAGTATTTGGTATGGCAGGAATTCTTGATACTGGTCGCTATCGTGCCTTTGTTGCCGATGCACTTAATGTCTCTCCAAAAGATGTAAGCGCATTATTATTAGGCAGTCATGGTGACACAATGGTTCCACTTCCTCGATATACATCAGTTGCAGGTATTCCATTGCCCGAACTACTGAATCCGGAAGAAATTGAACGAATTGTTCTACGAACCCGTAATGGAGGTGGCGAGTTAGTTAATCTTATGGGTACTTCGGCTTGGTATGCCCCTGGTGCTGCTGCGGCTCAAATGGTAGAAGCCATTGTTGATGACCAGAATCGTATTTTCCCTGTTTGCACTTTATTAAACGGTGAATATGGTTTGAAAGATATATATCTGGGTGTTCCTGTAAAATTAGGCGCAAATGGTATTGAAGAAATTATTGAATTAAACCTAAACAAAGACGAAATGCGTATGCTTCATGAATCAGCCGATTCGGTTAGAGAAGTTATGAAGACTTTAGATGATATGCATTTGTTTGATGACAAATGAAAAAAATTGTAATTCTCACCGGCGCTGGAATTAGTGCCGAAAGTGGAATAAAAACTTTTCGCGATAGCGGGGGGCTTTGGGAAGAGCATCGTATTGAAGATGTTGCCACCTTTGAAGGATGGCAACGAAATCCTCAACTGGTACTTACCTTTTATAATGAAAGGCGAAAGCAACTACTTAACGCAGAACCCAATGCAGCCCATAAAGCACTGGTAGAGCTTGAATCTAAATATGATGTTCAAATTATTACACAAAACGTGGATGATCTTCATGAACGTGCTGGATCAAAAAATGTGCTTCATCTTCATGGAGAGCTAAATAAGGTTCGTTCTACGATAGATGAAAATCTAGTATATAAGTTGGATGGATGGGAATTGAAATTAGGTGACTACTGTGAGAAGGGATCTCAACTTCGCCCCCATATTGTTTGGTTTGGAGAGGCTGTTCCGATGATAGAACCGGCCTTACTACTTTCGCAAGATGCAGATATTTTCATTGTAATCGGAACGTCACTCAATGTCTATCCGGCAGCAGGCCTTATCGCATATGTTCCAACCAAAAGTCCGAAATATTTGATCGATCCAAATGCTAAATCACTTCCTAATGTTAAAAATTTGGAAATCATTGAAGAAAAGGCAGGTATAGGTACTCCCATATTAGTAAAACGTTTACTATTATAGAAGTTTTTTTGTAACTTTGCTTCCTATCCAAATTTAATTTCTTTTTAAATATGAAAAAACTGCTCTTTCTCCTTGTGGTTGCACTTATTTCATTTGCAGGGTGCAAAAAAGACAACGCTCAAGATGGAATTGATCATCAATTGATTGTTGATTATCTCCAGAAAAATAATCTATTAGCTTCTGCACAACATACCGGTTCGGGGCTCTACTATATCGTAACAACTCCTGGAGATGCTACACGTGCACTTACTACTTCAACTGTTTATGTAAAATATGTAGGAACATTATTAGATGGAACGCAGTTCGACTCATCGTATGAAGCATCCGAACAACCCGCTAGTTTTCTTCTATCTGGAACAATAAAAGGATTTGCTGAAGGATTACGTCTTTTTGGTAAAGGGGGAAAGGGTAAGTTGTTTATTCCATCATCATTGGGTTATGGAAGTACAGCAACAGGATCTATTCCAGCCAACTCTGTTCTTGTATTCGATTTTGAGCTTGTAACCTTTGTTTAATGGCAATACGCAGATCAGGAATTAAAAGATCTGCACCTTCTGCAAACGACCCGGCCATTGCTCTTGCAAAAGCCCGGTCGTTTTGCGCTTATCAGGAACGGTGCAAAAACGAGGTTATTAATAATCTCCATTCATTCGGATTATCGGAAGAACAGACCGCCGTGATTATTAATAACCTTGAAGAAGAAGATTTTCTAAATGAAGAGCGATTTGCACTTGCCTATGCTAGAGGGAAATTCAGCCAATTGCAATGGGGAAGAATAAAAATTAAATCAGAGCTATTGAGCAAAGGATTGTCTGATTCTTTAATCTGTATGGCGATGGAAACAATACCTGATGATGAGTATCTTAACTGTATAGAATCACTGGTAGAAGCAAAACGAAATTCGCTCTCCTCTATCGATGATCTTCATGTATTGAAACATAAGATCTATTCTTTTCTTGCTTCGAAAGGGTTTGAAGAACATCTGATTTATAATGAAATAAATAAAATTAAAGCATAATGGTTACTTTAGATTCTGTTAAAGAATTAGGAAAAAGGATTGATGCCTTAAGGAGGTATCTTTGACATCGACAACCGCTTAAAACTTATTTCCGAGAAAGAGGAGATAACGCATGAAGCCGACTTCTGGAACGACTCGAAAAAGGCAGAACAGACCATGAAAGCAATTCAGGAAGAGAAACGGTGGACTGAAGACTTTGCAAATGCAGCATCAGCCTGCGATGATCTGAATGTAATCTATGAATTCTATCAGGCGGAAGAGGCCACCGAGGTTGAAGTAGAGCAAAATTATAATCATGCTCTTGAGCTAATCGAAGCATTAGAGTTTCGAAATATGCTAAGCAACGAAGAGGATAAATTAGGATGCATCATCAATATTAATGCCGGTGCTGGTGGAACTGAAAGTCAAGACTGGGCTGCTATGTTAATGCGCATGTACATTCGTTACGGTGAACGAAACAATTATAAAATTAAAGAACTCGACCTACAAGATGGCGAAACGGCTGGTATCAAAAGCTGTTCACTTGAGTTTGAGGGAGACTACTCATTTGGATATTTAAAAGGAGAAAATGGTGTACACCGTTTGGTCCGCATCTCCCCTTTCGACTCTAATGCCCGCCGACATACCTCTTTTGCCTCTGTTTATGTATACCCGGTAGTTGATGACAACATCTTAATCGAGATCAGCAATGCTGATATTACCTGGGATACTTTCCGATCAAGTGGTCCGGGTGGACAAAATGTAAACAAAGTTGAAACAGCTGTCCGTTTGCGCCATGCTCCTACAGGAATTGTTATTGAATGTCAAGAAACCCGTTCGCAATTGCAGAACAGAGAAAAGGCAATCCAAATGCTCAAATCTCAACTCTATGAGATTGAATTACGTAAACGCCGTGAGAAACAAGATGTAATTGAGGGAAACAAGAAGAAAATAGAATGGGGTTCGCAAATCAGATCTTATGTTCTACATCCTTATAAACTGATAAAAGATACCCGTACTAGCTTTGAAACTTCTAATACACAAGGTGTCCTCGATGGTGACCTCACTGGCTTTATTAAAGCATATTTGATGGAATTTGGTGGAGAATAAATATATAAAAGAAAAATGTTACAGATTTATCACAACCCAAAGTGTCGCAAGTCGAGAGCCGGATTGGATCATTTAAAAGCCAAGGGACTAGATTTCGAAATCATTGAATATCTAAAAACAGGTTTAACCAAAGAGATGTTACAACAGGTTTTACAACGTTTAAATGTAAAACCGATTGAACTTGTACGGACCCAGGAAGATTATTTTAAACAACAACTGAGAGGCAAAAAATTTTCAGACGAAGAATGGATTCAGATCATTATTGAGAATCCTAAACTGTTAAAACGCCCTATTATTATCCATAATTTTAAGGCTGTATGGGCTGATCCGGCTGAAGAAGCAGACAAGATACTTTAACGAGTACCTATAAAAATTAAAGCCATAAAACGAGCATGTTCGTTAAATACAAAAATCGATGGACATTTAACATGCAAGTTCCATCAGATCTCATTTTTAAAATTATTTACTGATGAAATTCCGTATTGAAAAAGATACCATGGGAACTGTTGAAGTTCCAGAAAACGTATATTGGGGGGCACAAACCCAGCGTTCTAAAGACAACTTCAAAATTGGAGATGGGAAAATGCCTATCGAAATTATTCGTGCATTTGCCTATCTAAAAAAAGCCGCAGCCCTTACCAATCTTGAACTTGGCGTTTTATCTAAAGATAAATCTGATTTGATTGGTCAGGTTTGCGACGAAATACTATCAGGTTCTCTCGACGATCAGTTTCCATTGGTCGTATGGCAAACAGGATCGGGTACGCAAAGCAACATGAATGTAAATGAGGTGATCTCGAATAGAGCGCATGTATTAGCTGGTGGCGTATTGGGAGAAGGGAAAAGCCCTGTGCACCCAAATGATGATGCAAACAAATCGCAATCATCTAACGACACGTTCCCCACTGCAATGCATATTGCGGCCTATAAGATGTTGATTGATGTAACGATTCCGGGTGTTGAGTTGTTAAGAAAAACATTGGCAGCAAAATCAGAAGCTTTTAAAGACATTGTAAAGATTGGTCGTACTCACCTGATGGACGCAACTCCTCTGACATTAGGACAAGAGTTTTCAGCCTATGTATCTCAACTCGATCATGGATTAGTAGCATTAAGAAATACGCTACCTCATCTTGCAGAGTTAGCCCTTGGAGGAACAGCTGTAGGCACAGGAATCAATACGCCAAAAGGATATTCTGAGTTAGTGGCACAAAAGATTGCTGAATTAAGCGGATATCCCTTCGTTACGGCTCCAAACAAATTTGAAGCACTATCAGCCCACGATGCACTGGTAGAATCGTCAGGCGCGTTAAAAAGACTTGCAGTAAGCCTTATGAAAATAGGGAACGACACACGTTTACTTGGATCAGGCCCACGTTGTGGTATTGGTGAACTTTCACTTCCTGAAAACGAACCGGGTTCTTCTATTATGCCCGGTAAAGTAAATCCTACGCAAAATGAGGCATTAACAATGGTTTGTGCTCAGGTTATTGGTTGTGACGCTGCGATTACTGTTGCTGGAACACATGGACATTTTCAATTGAATGTTTTTAAACCTGTTATTATCTTTAACTTCCTGATGGCTGCTCGTCTGTTGGGTGACGCCTGTGTTTCATTCAACAATAATTGTGCAGTCGGCATAAAAGCAAATGAACGTAATATTGAAAAGAATCTTGAAAATTCGCTGATGCTTGTTACAGCCCTCAATACCCATATAGGATATGAAAATGCTGCAAAGATTGCAAAGAAAGCTCACCACGAAGGCACTTCACTTCGTCAGGCGGCTATCGCTTTAGATTTATTAACCGATGAGCAGTTTACCGAGTGGGTAAATCCACGTAAAATGATCTAATATAACTATTGCAGAAGAAGAAAGGCTGTCCTAATAATGGGACAGCCTTTCTTCTTGTAGTAATTTACTGTTTGATTGCTTTTTATAAATTGAATTTAAACTTTTTCTTTCATAAACTTACCTACCTTATGAGCATCACCAGCATGCGAACCCATACTCCAATAATTACTATCAGGCATGGTAAGTATTAAAGGATGAATCTTTTTATAATCAGGACATCCACCGCGAAGGAATACATCAAAAGCAGCAACTCTTGCAATTTCGCCGATGAATAGATAGTTATCGGGTAATTCAACAGTCTGTACTAATTTACATTCCATACTAATAGGACATTCCCTAATCATTGGTGCTGTTCCGGTTATACCATAACAGAAATCGAATAATTCAGACTTGTCACGATCTCTACCTGAGACCAACCCGCAATAATCTGTTTCGATTACCTGATCTTGTGCCGGAATATTGACACTAAATGTCTTGTTTTCAAAAATCCCTTTGCTTGTATAGTGCTCTTTGCCTATAGATACAGCAATCATGGGGGGATCTGAATTTACGCGACTTACCCAAACGGCAGTCATGAAGTTAGCTTTTCCTTCTACGTTGGCGCCTACAATTGTAACGGGCATTGGAATATAGACGTCTTTTTCGATACTTATTCTGTTCATAGTGGTCGATTTTATCGGTCATCCTTATTTCCCAAATATAATGGCAGAATAAACAGAATGCAAGTATTGCGAAAGAAAAAATTAATAATTATTTAACATCAGTTTATCAAGGCCGAATAGCGCATCAGCATTGGGTTTTAGACCATTCATATAAAATACAAATGCATTCATTACATGATTCCTACCCCTGTATATATGAATAATCTGTACCAATTGAATGTTATTGAAGCATTTTCCATACACTTCGTGTGGGTTTTTATAGTCGCGACTCGTACAAATGAACCAACCATCCATACCGGTTACAAATCCTCCACGCGACTTATTTATCCATGCATATTTATGAATATCTTCAAATTTACCCAAGGCAAGTACTTTCATTTTTAAAGGATAAGCAACATAATAGTCGAGATTAGCCGCCGGAAACCATCGCCAACTAATGATAGGCGCATTCTTACTGATCAATCCTTTATCTTCAGTCTCCTGTTTAATACTTTTAAATTGTTTTTCAATCTGCCTCCATCCATAAAGATCAAGGGTAACATCATTACTTCCCAAATCGTTCACATTTGCATTTTGAGTTTTCCTATCAAACCATCCATGATTGACTTGTCCTATACCAATTGAAAGTGCTAACACAATCAAAACGAGCGCAGGAATCAATAGACTAAGCGATTTTCTTGAATATTTATGGTTCACAATACGTTCTCGTTGCCAACAAGCAGCAAGAAGAATCAGAGTAGTATAAGCAGGACCGGTCCAATGTGGTAAGGTTCTTCTCGTTAGTGCAATACATAGAAAAAGAAGTATGGTTGGTAGTGCGGTAAAAAGAAGTATCTTTTTATGTTCACGACTTAGAAAATGACGATGACGGATAATGGCAATCAACGCCATGATAATCATAATAAATACTAACGGATTATTATATAATACCTCTCCAAAAAATTCAGTAAAGAAGTAATCGAAACGTAAACCTGTATGAGAGACCTCCACCCTTTCTGTATGATAAGTAAAACTAATAAAACTATTTTGAAAATTCCATATCAATACTGGAAGAAAGATGATAAACGAAATAAGAATACTTAGATATAACTCTTTTTTTCTAAGCCACTGTTTCTTATAAAATACAATATATGAAACCGCTCCAATCCAAAGAAATACGCTGGTATATTTAGAGAGCATTGATAGACCGATAAACAATCCCGCTAAATAAAAGTCTGTTTTTGAACCTTTATCCGAAACATCGGGAAGTACTTTTAGGACATAATAAAGACCCGCTAACCAGAAAAAGAGCTGCGGAGCATCTGGCATTATAAAAATACCGGCGATAACTGAAGCATAAATGGATGAAGTAAATATTATAGCAGCTATGAGTCCGGTTAACTCATCACGAAGCAAAGTCCCTATTTTAAAGATAATCCATGTGCTTCCTGCACTTAAGATTACAGGACCCAATCGAATGAACAACTCGCTATTAAAAAGAAAGTTAAGGGTGAATAGTTGTATAACCCACCCAACCATTGGAGGATGATCAAAATGACTTAAACTAGGAAAAAATGCATAAGTAAGATAATAGACCTCATCATTTCCCAACTCTATAAAAGCAGCAATACAAAGTCGTCCTATTGTAGCAAGAGCAATCAACCAGTATACAAGCTTACGAACAGAATAATTTTCTAATCCCATAAAAAATAGATTTGTCTTTTAAAGATCGATAATTACAAACCTTTCCAGCTTTTAGAACAAAATAAGTTGACTTTAGATTAGATTTATCACATTAATTGAGTGAACGTAAACTTACCAAAAAGCAGCTAACCTACTAGTAAAAAGATTAATAATTAGAAACGTTTAAATATCCTTCTTCTGAATACAAAGATACTTATTACAAGTGAAAATAGCATTCCAAATCCAATGAGACGATAAACCAACGTAGAAGCCACATTAACAATGGGTCCTACTGGTCTTACAGGGGTAATTCCAGTAAAACGGTAAACTGGGTTAAGATAGATGGTTACACTATCAGCACCGTGAATACCTTTAAAGAGAATTTCAGTACGAATATAAGGTTCATTTTTATTGATGGCTATAGAAGCCTTCGATCTATTCAATACTTTTCCTTTCAATTTTCCATTTTGCCCAATAAAGCGAAAGGCTAAAGCATTTGATGTAACTGAAACAAAAAGAGAGTCGTTTTTTACTGTAACATTACTTACAATCGGAAGCTTGTGGATATTTTTGATCGTACTATCAACTGTTTGACCTTCATACTTTCCAACACTTACACCATAGGCATTTCCAGCCTTGAGATTTGAGAGTATGATTGTAGCTTCTACTGAAGGTGAATTAATAAAAGTAATACAACGAGCCACCTCTCCTGGTTTATTGACATCGTGAGCATCATCGGATGCTAAAATATAGGCAGGATATCCCGAAGAGAGTGCAGCGTCCCACTGCTTGAGCGAGAACCGATAATGATTCAGCGCCTCAAGTAGGTCATAATTTCGCAAATATTTAAAATCTTCAGGAGAATATCCCTTTCGAAACTCAGGATGTGCAATTGCAACTATATCATTATGTTTTTTGAGAACATTAATAATATGTTGTTTATGTTGTAATGTTTGTCCAAAAGGATAATCAAGAAACGATACACTTTGGGCCCCAATACAAACCTGATGATTTTTTTTTATACCATAGCCATGCTCATAAGCAGGGATATAAAAGGGCTTCGTTATCAACGTAGTATTGATCCGCATATAATCAGATATCGAAAACACACCATACCCAAGTGCAGTATAGGTTTTTACAATAGCTCCACCAGTGTTACTCCGTCCATCTGTGAGACCACCAGCCATACGTGTATGCATGTGAAAGTTCGCCTTATGCCAGTTGGAACTATCCATTGAGGCATAAGGGTTCCATATTTTCTCACCTTTAAAGGGAGCCGGTTCTGTAAACTTATAAATTGGGGCACTTAAATAAAGCACTAGAACAATAATAAGAATGGCTGAAATAACTAAACTAACCCCTTTTACCAGGAAAATAATTCCTTTACTCAATAGCGTTAATAATTTATGCATTTGCAATTTATTCGATACGTATTAAATGATCGGACAAAAGTAGTTGAAATAATACAACTCTCCCCACGTTACAGCAGGGAGTTAAAAAGTTTAAAGTGGAATATTACCATGCTTCCGAGGAGGATTTGTAACACTTTTGTTTCTGGTCATTTCAAGCGCATTGATTACCTTTAAGCGTGTATCGCGTGGAAAGATAACCTCGTCAACATAACCCAATTCGGCAGCTTTGTATGGATTAGCAAACGCTTCGCGATACTCATCTACCTTCTCTGCTTTATCTGCTGGACTAAGCTTTTTGTGTAGAATACTTACAGCACCATCAGGACCCATAACAGCAATTTCGGCAGTTGGAAATGCATAGTTTACATCAGCACCAATGTGCTTGCTCGACATCACGCAGTAAGCACCACCATAAGCCTTACGGGTAATAATAGTAATTTTGGGAACCGTAGCTTCGCAAAAAGCAAAAAGGAGCTTGGCGCCATGACGAATGATACCACCATACTCTTGCGAGGTGCCTGGAAGGAAGCCAGGAACATCTTCAAAAGTAACCAACGGAATATTAAAAGCATCGCAGAAACGAACAAAGCGGGCTGCTTTAACAGAAGAATTGCTATCTAAAACACCTGCAAGATAACCTGGTTGATTCGCAACAATACCCACTGGATGACCATCAAAACGTGCAAATCCAATGATGATATTCTGAGCATAATAAGGCATAATTTCGAAGAAGTTATGATTATCAATAACAGAATAGATAAGCTCTTTCATGTCGTAAGGCTTGTTCGGATCATTAGGAATTAATGTTTGAAGCATCTCATCGGACCTATCAATAGGATCATCACTTGGATGGAGGGGAGGATCTTCCATATTGTTACTAGGAATAAAACTCATCAACTCACGAATCATCATGATAGCCTGGTCATCATCATCCGCCATAAAGTGAGCAACACCACTTTTCTCATTATGTGTCATTGCACCACCAAGTTCTTCCTTTGTAACATCTTCATGAGTAACCGTCTTCACCACATCAGGCCCCGTTACAAACATGTAACTATTTTCCTTCGTCATCAGGATAAAATCAGTTAATGCCGGAGAATATACAGCACCGCCGGCACAAGGGCCAAGTATTGCACTGATTTGAGGAATTACTCCTGAACTACGAACATTCCGATAGAAGATATCAGCATATCCTGCTAAGCTCCTAACTCCGGCCTGAATACGTGCACCACCCGAATCGTTCAATCCGATAATAGGAGCACCCATTTTCATGGCAAGATCCATAACTTTCACTACTTTGTCAGCATTGGCACGACTCATGGAACCACCAAAGACGGTGAAATCCTGTGCATGAACATAAACCAGTCGTCCATCTATTTTACCATATCCGGTAACCATTCCATCACCCAAAATCTTTTCCTTATCGGCGCCAAAATCGTGCGAGCGATGAACGACAAACTTATCCAACTCAGTAAAAGTACCAGGGTCAAGTAAAAGATCTATACGTTCGCGGGCAGTCATTCGCCCAGAAGCATGTTGTTTCTTAATGCGATCTAAACCACCACCTTGTTCAGCAAGATGATTCAGTGCTTCAAGCTTATTATATTTTTCATCCAATGTAGACATGGCAATTCGATTAATTATTCAATAATGATTAAAATCTGATGGGCATCAACAATAGAGCCCTCTTTAACACGGATTTCTTTAATAACTCCAGGATTTTTTGCCTTGAATTCGCTCTCCATCTTCATTGCAGAGATGGTGATAACAGGCTGACCTGCTTCAACAGATTGACCTACTTTTACAAGTATTGATACAACCTTTCCAGGCATTGGTGAAGAAATATTATTTTCTCCTGATGTTGCTGTTCCTTTCATTCTACTACGCTGATACTTCTTTTCAGCATCAATAATTTCCACATTAAAGCTCTTGTAGAAAGTATTCATCACGTAGTGTTTGGGAGTATCACCCTCAATCATTTCAATAGCAAATGACTGTCCACCAATGATAATAGAATAAAGACCATCTCCCATCTGAAGAATATCTGCATCATAAATACGATTATCGATAGAGATTCTTGCATCTGTGCTATCCGATTCCAAAAGTTTAACATCAACCTTACGACCATCTATGATAAAGTCGAGTGACATATGTTTTCCCATATAAGTTTTTGATTGAAAATCTTGAATAATTAAATCTCAGTGATTGCTTTTCTGCGACCAAATCGTTTCCAGATACTTGATTTCATCAATGGAGCCCATCGTGAATTCTTCTCTTCAAGTTTAGAATGATAATCAAAGAAGGCAACCATTACAGCAAGATCTTCGTATAGCTGAAGGCTGTTACCACCGAAATCTCCCTCAGCAAGTAAGAATTCAAGATTATTTTCAATAAAATGGGTGGTGTAATTACCGTCTCTGAAGCCAGGTGCATCCATAATCCGTGAGAGAAAGCGAATGGATGTTTTAACACCAGTAATTTTATACTCATAGAGTGCTCGTTTCATTCTTTCTATGGCAGCTTCTCTGGTCGATCCCCAAACAATGAGTTTGGCAATCATCGAATCATAATAAATCGGAATAGTATAACCTTCGTAAACATAACCATCGCAACGAATACCAAAGCCATAGGGTTCAGTAAGATGCCTGATCAAACCAGGATTAGGCATAAAATTATTTTCAGCATCTTCAGCATATACGCGACACTCAATGGCATGACCATGTTGGCGAAGATCTTCTTGCTTAAAAGGCAAGACTTGATTATTCGCAATATTAATTTGTTCCTTAACCAGATCGACTCCCACTACACGTTCAGTAATAGGATGTTCAACCTGAAGACGCGTATTCATCTCCAGAAAATAATAGTTAAGGTTATCATCAACAATAAACTCAATAGTCCCGGCTCCCGAATAATTAACTGCTTTTGCGGCAGCTACAGCTGCATCACCCATTTCTTTTCGCTTTTCAGATGTCATTATAGGAGAAGGGGCCTCTTCGACTACTTTCTGGTGACGACGTTGAACCGAGCACTCTCTTTCGAATAGGTGAACTGTATTACCATGTTTATCAGCAAGTATCTGAAATTCAATATGATGAGGCGACTCTATATACTTCTCTATATAGACCGAATCATCACCAAATGAAGCAGCAGCCTCAGAACGTGCTGCTCTGAGAGAACTCTTAATATCTTTATCTTTTTTCACCAGACGCATCCCCTTTCCACCACCACCGGCAGAAGCCTTAATCATAACAGGCAAACCAATGTTTTTAATAGCGGCAATGGCATCTTTTTCTGTTGTCACCTTATCAGTAGTTCCTGGAACAACAGGAACTCCAGCTGCAATCATCGTTCTACGAGCAGTAATCTTATCTCCCATGGTTGCAATAGCATATGCTGTAGGCCCTATAAAGATAATCCCCTCATTGGCGCAGCGTTCAGAGAACGAGGCCTTTTCGCTAAGAAATCCATAACCGGGATGAATTGCATCAGCACCCGTTTTTTTAGCAACATCAATAATCTTATCCATATTGAGGTAGCTTTCAGTGGAGGGTGCCGGCCCAATAAGATAGGCCTCATCAGCATACCGAACATGCATAGAGGCACGATCCGCTTCTGAAAAAACTGCAACTGTTTTGATACCCATCTCACGACACGTTCTCATAATTCGCACAGCAATTTCTCCACGATTGGCAACTAGTACTTTTTGAATCATAATTGGTATTAGATTTAAAATTCACAAAGCTGTAAAAGTAAACAGCTATTGATATTCAGGCATAAAAAACCTTAAGTTTATATAAAGAACAAAAAACCTTCATTGCAAAACGTAATTCGGGCAGTAATTGTTTTGTGAAAAATAAAAAATAGGATAACACAGGTTTTACAATATGGAGCAATAAAGATACAGTTTTTTTAATACAGTACTGTAATACGAGAATAAAAGAAAGATTAAAATGACCTTTCTCCAATATCATAAACTAATTTTTAAGCTTTTCATTTAAATTAGGGACAATAGATTTCATCACCTTTTTCACATTAATATATTTATTCAAATCTCTGAGAGCAATAACCCTATAGTGATTCTCAGAAAGATATTGTAGATACTCTTTAAATAATTCAGGAGGGGTATTTACCCATGGATGCTCAACATCAGGAACACCGTGGATTGTTAATACTACGATCTTACCATTCCGGGCACTACTAAAAGCCTCTATTATTTGTTGTTTGTTATCTGCAGTCATTGCCCAACTTGGGATAAGCAATGGGTGATCAATTAACGGATTATAAGCTCGCCCACCTCCTGCGCGAGCTAACTTATACCCTTTTTCTCGTAAAACATCTATTGCGGAACGACTTAAATCATAGCCGGGATATGCAAAGGTTACTGGCTTCATAATATCCAATGAATCACATTTATGTTCAATATAATCAAGTTCGTCTATAAATTGTTCTTTTGATAATTTGCTTACACCTTTGTGGATTCTGGTATGATTAGCCACTTCAAATCCCATTTTATCAAGCTCTTTGATCTGCCGCCAATTCATATACTTCGTGCTATCCTTAAAGTTTGGAGGAAATTCACAAATAAAAAAGGTAGCACCAAAACCATATTTCTTTAGAAGAGGAGCCACAATAGAATATTGACTTGCTGTGGCATCATCGAAAGTAAAGACTATAAGCTTATCAGGGATTTGCTTTTTCAGGAATTGAGAATAACATGAAAGAGAATTGATTAGTATTAAAAAAAGAAAAGTAAATATTCTCATAGACTTTAGATTTTATCGAAAACGCATTTAAATTAATAAGTTTCAGCTTTTTCGACAGTTATTATTAATAATAGCAAAGCTAAGCCATAAAGAGGATAATAGAAAGCAACAATAAGATTAGTATTAGGTTAAATCTTAAGATTTTTATTTTTGAGTGATGCTATACATGATTATTGTAATAGTAATCCCTTAATCCAAAATTCTTCACTACTTAATCAATATTTCTGAGACATGGGAACTAATAATATAACTTAGAGATTTAACATTTGTAGCTATTTTTTAGAAGCACTAATTATTGTAAATAGCTTTTCGAGATCCAGATCCTCCTCATCATGAAGGATTAATTTTTTTTCAGGAGAATACAGATAAACAGATGGATATTTATTAGGTTTAAAATTTTTAATAAACTGATTCATTAAATCTTGCAGAACTATAACATTCTTTCTGTTAACTAAATCTTTCCCATATTTATTTATGAAATCATTTACAGAGGCTATATTGTCCAGCGAAATTAAGTAAATGTCTAACTTTTCGCATTCTTTACTACGTGTACTTAATATGCTAACTGCATGCTGACAATGATCGCAAGTAACATCAAAAAACACAAAAAGTGATGCTCTGTCAGCCGCAAGATTTCTATTTGTGAAAACAGTATTGTCAGGGTTGAACAATATAAAATTTGGAATCTCTCCTAATGTATTTTGAGCAGTGCTTCCAAAAAACATTATCATACTTAGAACAATGGTTATCAATGACATCTTCATAATTAACATCTTATATTCTTAATTTTGATTCTCCGAAAATAAAGTCACCAGAAATATAACGTTTAAATTGGACAAAACCTATATTCTGATGACCTTAAGAACAACACTAAAATATTACTATTGTGGTGAAGTATCTGCTACACAACGAAAACCAACGGTTCCTGATCTGTCTTTTCCTGGTGACATCAAAAGATATTTGCCATATTTATTTAACTCATATGCCTGTGGGAAATACCACATAGACGTTTGTGGGCGATAATAACTACCACCTTTTAAAATAGCCGAACGTGTATGCAAATCAGTGTATTCATCGGTCCATTGCCAAACATTACCAATCATATCCATTACACCAAAAGGACTCATTCCATTCGGAAAGCTATTAACATCTGACGGACTATGTATATTGCGACATGTATCAGGCTGTGGCATTCGGGCACTATCCTTTTTATTACCCCAGGGGTAAAGCCTGCCATCACTACCTTGACCAGCATACTGCCATTCCCATTCATGAGGCAATCTTTTTCCTGCCCATTTCGCATAAGCTCTGGCATCTTCTAACGAGACCCAGGTAACGGGCTTTTCATCCCATCCTGAAGGATACATCCCATTTTGCCAAGCCTTGAGAAAATTATGATCATCTTTTGGATGATATGTTGTATTATCAATAAATTGTTTGAACTGTTTATTGGTCACCGGATACTGATCAATATAAAATGCAGAAATATTCATTACATGTTTTTGAGAACGAGCTGGATGATCTTCCCAAGGATGTTGTACGCCAACAGCAGAAGGAAGATCATTACCTTCAACCATCACGCCATTTGATTCAAAGGTATAGTTTGCAGTCCCCGATATCAAAATCATTCCATCAGGTTTATTCTGGTACAATGTTGTTCTTTGAATCGGTACTATCTGTTGGGACAACGGTGCCCATGCTGTAGAATATGACTTTAAAGGCTTCTTTGAGAATACATTCATCTTAGCTAGAAAAGCTGAAAGTCTATTATTCACAGATTTCTTCTTAATAGCTAGAATTGCCCCAAAGCCCAAACCCTCTATTGGAAAATCAAGTAAGATCTGATCGTTCTCTTGTTTAGGAT
Source organism: Bacteroidota bacterium (assembly GCA_013390605.1). Lineage (GTDB taxonomy): Bacteria > Bacteroidota > Bacteroidia > Bacteroidales > Cfx3-03 > Cfx3-03. The sequence goes on from JACAUB010000001.1 coordinate 4,287,555, forward strand.
TGAGTATTTTTCCATTCCAAATATCGAAGTAGATCATCCCTTCTTCGTAGGGGAGTTTAAGTTGGGCTCCACAACGATCTATGCTATCCCTGTTAACAAACGTATATACCCGTTGGCTCTCTTCAGGAAAAACAGATGCGAAGATCCCTTTTTGTAGTGTGGGAATATGGGGTTCCCATCCAGCACTACTCCATATTTGTGGAAACTGTCGATATATAGATGAAATTCTTTGTATCGCGACAGCATAACGATCAGGAACCTGGTTCCATATACCCCATATATTTTCCCATGCGTTATATCCAATACCATTAAAGAAAGCGTATTGTAAATCATCTGTCTTATCGATCTTCCACCGATTAGTTATTTGCACCTGATGTTTGGGTTCTAACCATTTGCATACACTAACACCTGGCACATATTCATAATTCCAAAAATAGCCCCAACTCATTTGATTCCATTGTACCATCTTTAAATCGTTAATAGCTACCTCAGGTTGTAATATCAAAGGATAACCAATACTATTTGCAGCCATACGAAAATCCTCTGTCACTCCAAACATCGTATCTCCATTTAGTCCATCTGCTCCTATGCGTTTCATCTCTTCAACTAATGCAAGTGGCATAGGCATACCGACATCTCTTGTTCCCTTATCCCAGATCATAATAGGGAAGAAAACCTTTACTCCCCTATTCTTGAAATCCTGTACCATTTGTTTTATACCAACTTCCCCACCGGGCATATCTGATAATAAGTCAAACTGATTCCGATTATCAATACCAATATTGGGATAGGTTGGCCAAATAAGAACTGCATCCAAACCACCATAACGTTTCTGGACATCATCCAAAAAACGATTTACAGTATATTTCTGTAGAATGGGATCATAGAAATATCGGTCTTCTATCATCATCTGAGCATAGATAAAACATTTATTGACCCTATGTTCTTCATATTTCAGATATTCAGAATCGTTATAGTTTAAAGACTTCCTTTCATCTGACCTCCATTTCTTCATAATACTCAGCCAGTTTTCATAACTTGAAGAAGCAGAAGGTCCTTTAAACAACTCTTTAAGATCTCCCTGAAAATCTGGTTTCTGGGAATAGGCAACACTTGTCATGACCAATAATATCCCTAATATGATCAAACTTGTACTTTTCATATCCAAATTTTTCTTAAAAACATCTCTGTTATACCCTCAACTCAGTTGCATCATTTACTTGTTGTCCTGTTTTTAGCAGAACTTATCCACCAACGTTCAATTTCTTCCAGAGACTTACCCGCCGTTTCAGGAACCAACTTCCATATTATCAATATATACGGGATACACATCAACGCAAATAGAAAGAATGTACCTGCTGGTGATAGATTGGTTAACAACCAAGGAGTAAACTGTCCAATGAGAAAAGTTCCGATCCACAAAGCAAATCCTGCAATTGACATGGCTACCCCCCTCACCAATGTTGGATACATTTCGGAAAGCAATACCCAAATAACAGCACATATAGAAACTGCACAACAAAAAATATAGAATAAGAAACAGACAAGTAATACAACACTTGGAATGCCCCATTGTGTTCCTCTCAAAAAATACAATCCAATAAGTACTAACGATACTACCATACCTGATACACCATAATAAACAAGTTTTTTACGTCCTACTTTGTCAATTATCACAAGAGCAAGTATTGTGGTTAGGGCATTAACAAGCCCTACTAAAACCTGATAAAACAAAGAATCGCCGTTAGACATTCCGCTGTTCTTAAAGATCGTGGGACCATAATATAATACTGCATTTACCCCCATAAACTGGCCTAATATGGCAATGGCCATACCAATCAATAACGCTTTAAAGAAAGGCGGATGTATTAATAATCTCCAGTTCGATTGCTGTTCATTGGTAAGTTGTTGCTTCACTTCGTTGAGCTGCTTTCCTGCTTCAACAGTGTCTTTATATATATCGGAAAGGATAGACATCGCTTTATTGTTATTATGTTTGGTAATCAACCAGCGTGGACTTTCCGGTATAAAGAAAATAATAATGAAGAAGATAAATGCAGCCATTGATTCCATCCCTAACATGCTTCTCCATACTTCAGAGACAAATATTTTAGACAATAAATCACTACTGAAAGAAATTCCACTCCCAGCTATCTGCAAAAGCTTATAGTTTACCAAATAGGCACCTAGGAAACCAATAGTGATTGCTAACTGATAAAGTGATACCAAACGACCACGATATTGGGTGATTGCTACCTCAGAAATGTAGAGTGGCGAGATAATGGAAACCATTCCAATACCAATACCTCCAACAATACGATAAATCACTAGCTGATCAAAATTACTGGAAATGGCACAACCGATTCCTGATGCTAGAAATAAGATAGCTGATGCCATCATTGTTTTTTTGCGTCCGAATTTATCACTCAACACGCCAACAACCAACACGCCAAAAATAGAGCCCGCCAATGCACATCCTACATACCAACCTAATTGAATTGAATTGAGGTGAAACTGAATAGATACTTGATCTATTGTACCGGATATTACAGCAGCATCATAGCCGAACAAAAAGCCACCCAAGGCAGCAACTATCGAAAGGAATATGACATACCCTATATTCTGTTCATTACTTTTTTTCATACTATTATAGATTAAAGTACTCTTTATACCTGTTATACAAATGTCCGGCCTGCATATATGCTGACTGTGGACTCATGAAATGTGAAAATTCAAAGGTTATAGCTTTATCATACCCAGCCCGTTTTGCTGCTTCCAGTTTAAGCCTGAGTTTGTCAAATTTTATGGGTAGAAATCGAATTGGCATATCACGATCAAAAGTCTCCGCATTTGTCCAGCATTTCATGCCATATTTATCAGCTAGTTTTTTATTCACTGTAAAGAATGCATCTAGCTCGTCATAATCAATATGGCCGTCCTGAAAAGCACATGCATCCACTACATCATGAATTCCATCAAAAATTTCGTCCCACTCCTTCTCATGTTCCTGAATCGAAATAGCATTTGTTTTTGTTAAATTACCAGAAGCTGCTTCTACCGCTTTTTTGCCATCTATCCATGGAGAAATGAATGTTGGAAGCCCTCCCGACACTGCTTTGCACTGCTTTCCTAATTCATGAAAAGCCCCAATCGCACCTTTTGTCTTCCTGCTTATTTCAGCACTGATGTACCACCCCTTAAAACTCTTATATTTTTCACCATACTGCTTCCACACTTCATCGATGACCCATTTATTATCTTCCATCTCCCATGTTAAATCTCCTGTATCCCAATATTTCCCGGAATCATAAAGGCCAAAGAAAAATTTCATGTTATATTTCTCTGCTAAACGCAAAAACAAATCCAACAAATCCATCGAAGGTCTATAACAACCCTTCTGTATGAGATATTTGGAAGGATAGGTGATAAACTTTCGATAACCTGAACGAATCATGATAACAGTATCGATTCCTATTGCTTTCATGTTGCGAAAGTCATTATCCCACTCCTTCTCACCCCAATTCTGATGAGGTATATCCATTGATATCTCATCTAAAAAAGTTCCGGTAATACATAATCCTTCATTATTTAAGCCACCAGAAGGATGTTCTATACTCACTGGTTCAACTATATTGCCTACATCTTTAGTACGAATATTTCCAAGCCCTAACGAGGGAATAGCTAATGCTGTTACTCCTGATAAAGAGGCCTTTATTAAAAAATCACGACGATCATATGACTTCATATCACTTATTTTTTGATGATGATTAATAATTCATCTTTATTAATTCCAGTAACATTTCAGGTTCATTAGTCGTAATCTGATCAACACCTTCCTTTAATAAAAACTTCATCTCCTCTTTATTATCAACAGTCCAGACATTTACGCTAAGCCCCAAACGATGTGCATCAGTAGTCAATGTTTTATCAGAATGAAATGAATAGAAAGGATAATCTAGGCCTGATACTTTATCGTTATTAAGTTCGTTTACCTTTTTATCTCCGTTTAGATAAGCAGTCGAAGCTGTAAGATCTAATTGATGTATACGTTGCAGCACTCCGTAATTAAAACTAATATATTTCACCCATGCCTGTGCTTTTAACGCATGTACCAGTCGTACTACAGAATCTGCAACTGCCAAAGATCTTTCTTGGCTCACTCCCGAAGATTTTATCTCCAGAAAAAGACGTGTTTTGTTTTGCGATTTTATGGTAAGTAAATATTGCTCCAGTGTAGGAACCACATCACCGTTTTCCAAATCAACCTTTTGCAACTCTTCAGCTGTCGTTTTTTCGATTTGCTTTCCTTTAACAGATCCATCATGACAAATTACAGGTATATTATCTGACGAAAGCCAAACATCAAACTCAGAGCCTTCACAACCTAACTCTATTGCCTTCTTCAAAGATCCAACGGTATTTTCAGTAAGTTGATGATTCTTCCATGCACCACGATGAGCAACTACTTTGTTATGAAGAAAATCGTCTTTTACTAACTCAAACCCAATTTGCTTCCCTTTAACTTTTAAAGTAATACCATAGCGGAATATATTGGAAGACGGTAACACCTTCACATTTGCTTTCAATGCGATAAAACCCTTTTTGTCAATTCTAAACATTCCTGAAGTGTCTTTTACCAATAAAATTGTCTCCACATTATTCGAATCTGTGTTAATAAGTTTACCAATAACGGCACCTTTGATGTTAACAGGTATGGTATAATTGTCCAGGCAAGACAAGGAAGTTCCAGTTTGGGCATAAAGCGAAACGGCACAAAACATGTATAGAATAACTGTAATGATCTTTTTCATTTTTTTCTTCAATTTATTTGTTTGTAACAATTTAACAATGATCAATTTATTTCACACCTCACACATTTCTTTTCAGAAGACGTTCCAGTAAATGAATAAGAGCAAACCTCATATTGATATGTACCTTTTCCCAGAGGTTTCTTCTCCAGAAAAGCATTTTGAGATATATTCCGTCTTCTTTTCTCATTTTGTATATTAGCCACCAGTTCTCCATTTCTGAAAATATAGTAACCAGCAATCTCACTGCTGTCGACTGGTACTTTCCATGTTAACAACACCTTATTATCAACATCTTTATTCCATTGAAGATCAATGGGAGGCCCTAATGATGATACATTGGGTAATATACCTGTACAAACATATTTCAAATAGGCTTCGTGATATTTTTTATTAACCTTAAATGGGCTATAGTAATGACTATAAGCAAATGAGATAATATTGCTCACATAGGGTTTTACAATTTCCATTTGGTTTATAAACCGGTTTAATGGCGCACTTGTCCAAAACCGTTGATCAAAAGTTTCAGCATCTGACCAAAATAATAATCCAGGCTTGGTATCCACTGCTTTTTTCATCTCTCTAAACCAAACATCTAACGTATCAAGTTTCAATCCTCCGGCACCTATACAATCTTGGGGTGCAAAAATATCACCTTTATTAAAATGTGCTCCAGCGAAAACACGTTCCCACATTCTCCTGTTTGCGTCAGCAGTTCCCAGCCGATAATTCATAAACGGACACAGCATTAATGGCATAGACGGGGTGATGGCATGCAAATGATCCAGATTTACATTTAATATATTTGCCAAAGCATCCTGTAATAATGGTGTAGCACAATGGACATTATCGACTTCCCACACCCAGTACCAACCATACATTACATCACCATACCTGGCCTTATATTTTCTAGTCAACTCGTCTGCCACATTATTGCCTAATTCCATTTGATGATTCAACCATTCATACGTAAACTTTGCATCCCACCATTCTTCACTCAAGTTTAGACCGAGGAAAACTTTGAAGCCTGCTTTTGCAGCATTCCGCAAACAATTATCAACCAAGTCGGATTTGTATTTTTGTTTCACTTCAGGCAAAGAACTGGGATACATGGATTCGTTGCCACCTTTTTCACTAGTATGAAGTGTAGGTGCAATTATAATATAATGCATACCTACTTCTTTTAATGCTTTAAGCTCTTGCTGCCATCTATCATCGCTCCAATTTGCAATCAGCTCGTTCTGAATAAAAGTTCCATCCGCTATGGGATATGATTTATTATCTTGAGCAAAAACAAATGTTCTTAAACACAGAAAGGAGAATAGAAAAGCTATAAATAAGGAATGTTTTTTCATACTAATTTATTGACGTTTAAAACAATAATTAAAATATTTTCCCGATAAGGTTCTGATATGTGTATCAAATTTTTTATCATTCTCATACAACTCAATCACCCTTGCTCCCCTTTCTAAAATCTCTTCATAAGCAGCATTATATCCGGTTTTTCTGCCATAACCCAAACAGATATTAGCTGCAGTTCCAACAAAATCGTCATTATGGTCGTGACCAACGAAAATGCCCAACACATCTCTCATTTCTACAAATGAGGTAAATAAACCACTATTGAAATAAGGAGCACAAACTGATTCCGAAATATTTCCAACAGTTGTCTTAAGAAGTCTCACGTATTCATACTCCGGTAGCGGAATGTGAAAGAATGCAAGAGAAGGTAATGCCTTTTCATTATTACTTTTAGTAAAAAATGCGCTTTGGTTTCTGTACCATTGAATTTGATTGTTTTTAATCCAATCATATCCTTTTACAAGAGTATCAGGATGGTTTGCATAAGCATGAGAATCAAACATATATACAACCCATTTATTATCTTTCCCTTCTGAACTCTTTATGGGCAGTGCACAATTACCTACGCCTTCAATAGCTTTGTCGGCATTGTACGTAACATTAAATGGATTAGTCTGAATGATTTCTAATGCTTTTTGTTTTGTTATATCTGTTTCAGTATCGTGATTTCCGAAAGCTACTGCAAAAGGAACTTTTAACTCTGCTAATGGTTTTGTAACATCTTTCCAGGCTTTAGCAGCTCCACCTGAAACGACAACATCGCCTGTGAAAATTACCAAATCGGGTTTCTCGGTAGTGATAACATATTTCATCAATTGAATTGTACTGTCATTAGCTACCGCATGTTTAGCATCTGCAATCCAATGTAAATCGGTAAATTGAACTATTTTGAATTTCCCATTATTAAATTTTAATACTGGTTTTTGAGCCAAGGCATTGGTAGTGAGTACAACCAATAACAAGAGTGATAACTTGATATATTTCATGTGGTTTTTCTTTAGTTATAAATTTTCGTTTTATTCTCTGTTTCACAATTTTATCGTGTAAACAAGCTCATTCAGTAGTGTTTTAGTGTTTCTTCTTATTTAGAGTCCCCCACATCCGTTCGGAAAGGAAACAACGGTAAGCCATTAACATCAAATAAATTGGGAATCTGATCGTTGATGAAACAATATCGAATTGCCACTGGGTGTTTGACCTGTATCGCTGATACCTTTATACTCCCATCTTGTTCAATAGTTGCTGTTGCCGGATAGAATATTTTATCTGAACCTGCTATCTGGAAGTTTTTTATTTCTTTCCCTTTTACACTTAATTTTCCAACTGAAGAAACCTTTACTCGCGCTATATTCTGATCAAAAACATATTCCTTAAGCCGTGGAAAATATGGTTGTATGCTTTGACATCCATATTGTTCTTTCAAAGCAAGATTAGCCAGACGATGGCCAACTTCCCGCTTAGCCTTAGGGTGAATGTCTGCAATATCATTGATCAAATCACCAACGGAAATCATTCCAGTTCGAGGAACTGACAATACCGCATCCTGCTGTTCCCTCAACAAAGCAGCATTGATTCCCGGATAACCTTTCCATGGTGCAATTTGAACATAATAAAAAGGGAGATCGTTGTCGAAGGCTTTACGCCAACTTTTGATCATTGCTGAAAAAAGTTTACTGTAAATGGTTGACTCACTTGCCACATTCGCTTCTCCTTGATACCAAATCACACCTGCCAAACGATATGGAGTTATTGGTTGAATCATTGCATTATATAAAAGTGATGCCCCCTTTGCCGCCCAGCCATAAGGTTCGATATTATTCGTTGTTCGTTGTAAACTAGTATCCCTGTCAAAAATCTCTTTTGACATCCACGCCTGTATATCAGTGCCCCCCCAATAGGAACCAATCAACCCAACTGGAACCTTCAGCTTCTCATTTATACTTCGACCAAAAAAATAGCCTATCGCACTAAATCCAGTCACAGAACCAGTATTACAAATCTTCCATTCACCCTTACAATCACTTTGTGGATATTTATCATATGACTGAGCTATTTGAAAAAATCGTATTGAGTTGTTGTCGCAAGTTTCTAATGATTCACCTGCATCTGAAACACCCCAATTAAAGTTAAATTCCATGTTGGATTGTCCTGAACATAACCATACCTCTCCAATGAGAATATCGGTTATCTCAATTTTCTGTTTTCCACACAGAAATTGAATTTTATAGGGACCACCAGCTTTAGGTGTTTTTATAAAAGTCTCCCACATACAATCCGGTCCGATATCTATAAAAACAGTATCAGCAGAATTCCAGCTACAAACAATAGCCAGCTTAAAAGCACCAGGGCCCCAACCCCATAGCTTCACATCCGCTGATTGTTGCAAAACCGCATGATCACCAATCACTGAAGGCAGACGCAAGGGTAATTGCCCATAACCCTTAACCACAATCAGGAATAATACGAGAACCAAAAACTTTTTCAAATGACGAAAGATAAATAGTTAAAAAAATCAAGCCTTTTGTGAATCCAACCAATGCTTGTATTGTTTATAAAGTCTTACCGATTCCTGATTAGTATTACCTGCATAAGCGATCGAGCCGGGTTTATTCATTTGGCCGATATACTGATAACATAAAATTTTATCCACAAAAGGAGAAAGATCTTCCATTTGCCTTAATATTCTTTTGAAATCAGCTGGTAGTAGGTTGCCTTTGGTTTGATCTTCGAAATAGAAAAGTTCCATATCTGCCCAAATCCTTGCTCGGGATGCTTTCTGATGCGCATTATATAAATGCTCGAAATATACAGCAGGCTCCCCTGGTTGTGTGGAATTCACACCAATACCATCCTGATAAGCGATGATCTCGATATTCATCTTTTCCAACTGCTTAATGAATTTATCATCGCACTTTTCTTTTTTTATATTATACGGTGCAATTAGATTGACACTGGCAGGTGTTAATGTTTTAGCAACCCGAGCGCAGTCATTCATATAATCGATAAAAGCTTCATCAAAATAAGGATTCAGATAAGATTCGTTAGGAAAATACCATCCATAAAAGCTAGGATGATGACTATATTTCTCCGCAACTTCTTCCATTGCTTTTGCCCTAAACTTGCGCATCTCCGGGTCTTTCATCAGAAATTCTCCTTTTTGGCAATCATCCCAGAAATCATTACCAATGAAAAATTTAATACCCACTTCATCTGCTGCAGCCAGCACAGCTTCCAATGGATCTTCGCAGCCCAACTTGTATTGTGGAGCCAGCTTAGAAGGATAAATTGCTTTACCATCCAAGGCAATTTCTTGCAAAACCAAGTATTCAAATCCTAGTTCACTTATTTCTCTTACCTTTTCTTTCCATTGAGCCTCAGTGAAAATTTTTAATGCCGGATCCCAATATCGACCCTCCGATGGAAGTAAATGCTGAAACTCAAACCATGAACCGGCTATGGGTTTTATTTTAGGATTACTGGTTGCAGCTTTCATTATATGAGCCTGCAAATTCCCTGTCATCAATACACCGGCGGCACTTAGCCCTCCAAATTGCAGAAAATTTCTTCTATCCATTTTTATTTTTTTATTATGCAATAATTATGAAAGTTGGTGTCTTATGTCATTACTTCTCTGGTGTGATTTTTACAAATGTCACTCCATGATATGCCACCTCTGTTGTAAATTCATTTTCGAAGACCCCTAAATCCTTCTGTCTCCATAAATCGCGAACTTTGAATTTTCCTTTCAAGTTCAGATCTGAAAAGAGTAAAGACATTTTGTATTTAGCCCTCTGTACTTTTTCACCTTCGTTTTTATCCCAAAGAATGTAATAAGGGTCAGCATTAAAAAATCCAACAGCGATAGAACCATCTTCCAGATATTTGTACCAAATCTGTCCATTATCTGTTAATATCTTGTTGGATGGAAAAGCCAATGGATCCTGATCAACTGCAATCACCTCATCATTTGTCAGTAAATTCAACGTAAATGCATCCATATTTGCCATGTCGCAACCAATTAACAATGGAGCCGACTGTAGGCACCATAAACTGATATGAGCATATTGTTCATCTGCAGTCAGGTATGAATCGTGTACTTTGCTACCCCAACCCAATCCCAGTTTTCCAACAACTAACATATCAGGATCATTGTAATTACCCGGTTTTACCACAGGTGCGCAAACATCCTGAAAGAATCCAATACTAGAAACAATATTCCATTCATCCGTAATATCTCTCGTCGTCCGCCATTGATTACCACCGGCCTCCAGTCCCCAGTTCCAAACATTTGGGGCCCCAAATCCAACACAATATACAATGTCGCGTTGTACTTTATCCAAAGCCTTACGCATCACAACATATGGCTCTTTGATTAATTTTTCAGTCGGAATAGGTACAATTTGTGAATAATAACAATAATCATATTTTAAATAATCAACCCCCCAATCGGCCCATGTTTTTGCATCCGTCTCTTCATGGTTATAACTCCCCTCATGTCCTCCACAAGTCCGTGGTCCAGGAGAAGAATATATTCCAAACTTTAATCCTTTCGAATGGACATAATCACATAATCCTTTGAAATCAGGAAACTTTTCATTCCCCAGTAATTGTCCATCAGATGTACGTTCTTTTGCTTCCCAGCCATCATCAATATTGATGTATGACCATCCATGATTGATGAGGTTCTTATTCATAAAATCAGCAGCATCTTTTACCTTTTGCTCGTTTACCTTTAGTCCCCAACAGTTCCAACTATTCCAGCCCATAGGAGGAGTAAGGCTAATACGATTACCAACCTCTATTCGAAGTATACGTGTATCACTTCCCAAATCGTTTTTCGCTTTTAAAATAACAATATAGGTGCCTTCCTTAGCCACTGTACCGCTAATAATTCCCGTCTCTTTATCCAAGCTCAATCCATTCGGCAAATGGATTGAAGAAAATGATAAAGGCCTCTTTCCGGTTGTGGGAATAGTAAATAAAACAGGACTTTGAGGATGGATACCCAACACTTTTGCCCCGTTGATTTTTGGTATATCAGCGACGCTTGGTGTTAAAATATACTTTCCCACTTCTATTTGTTGAGGCACTACAGGTTCTGGAATCACCTTACCTGATGTTTCAAACTTAGCCTCAAGCCAATCCGCATGGTCATACATAATTCCATCGCCTCCTTCTACTACCAGCAATGCTAATTTTTGTACCCCTTTTAAATTTACTTTGAATGGAACGGCTGGCATTCCTTTATGCAGAATACCACTTGACCAAATAAGTTTTTTGTCAGCTATCAAACGAAATTCCATATTTCCGATAAAGTCATTGGTGTCGTCCGCACCCACCAGACCTGAAAACGATATTGCATTTCCACCGAGATTTACCAAGAACCTACTAACCGAATGGGTGCCTATGCCTCTTTGATATTTTACACCTGCCACTTGTAAAGCAGCACCCAAAACAGATTTATTGACTTGCGCTGAGCCCCAGTCCTGAAGCATGTAACTTACATCTAAATCACTGAGCCAAATTGCTTTTGGAAAAGCAAACAGAGGCAATAGAACCAGACAAATAAATATTTTTTTCATTTATAATTATTTTTTCAAATTTTTAAATATTTCAATTTCATATCTCAAACTGTTATTAACGTTTTACTGCTTTGGTTATCACGCCGAAGAGCTCCATTTACAAAGAAATATTGGGCAAGATAATATGACGCCATAATTGCAAGTGACATATAAGGGAAAGAATCCATATACATACGCCAAGCTATCATGCCATCGGAAATGATAAATAAGACGGCCCCTGTTCTAAATAAAGTACGGTATTGCCAATTATACAAAAACGAAGATACACACATTACCGAGATAACTATTGAATATGCTATAGGAGCATATAATTCATTACCAGGTACTTTTATCGTAATAAATATTATATAAAATAATACAAAACCTATAATAAGGATTGAAATAACAATACCAACAATAGAGAAACGGGCCTTTTTTAAAAATGTTATAATATATAAGATATGGGCAACTGCAAAGAAACACATCTGCAGAATCAAACTACCGGCAACCCCGGAAAGATCACCTGCTCCAGAAAAAATCAGTGCCAAAATAATTAAATATTCTTTTAATCCTTTATTCGATAACAGAATAAATGAAGCAAAGAAAACCGGAAAAGCAATAAAATATGAAGGCAAAACATAACCTGAATAGCTATCTTTTGATAAATAAACTACAGTCAGAAGCAAATAAGCAATGCTCCACCAAAAGTTATTTTTTTTAAACAAATCCATCATTTTATTACCCAACTTTAATTTTCAAGAATTAATTTATTTCACGTAGAATGTTTCTCTTCTCATCCCAATTCCCTTGATGGTTATTGATTTCCAAGCCTTAGGTAAAACGGGATTATTCTGAATAACTCCCTCCTCTGTAATTCTCAATCCTCCTAATCCAAATAATACAGCTTGAAGCATCCCTCCTGCTGCTGTTGCGAAATATGGATTGTTCGAAAATTTAGTTTCAGAGAGGACTCCAAAAGGAGGACGTTTATTCCACACATAACTCTTTTTATATAAGTCATAAGCTTTTTCGGTATCTCCTAACCGTGCATGAATGATTGCAAGTATGGAATTTCCCATTGCCGGGCCATCAACAAGCATTTTGGATTCATAGTAGTTGATATCCTTTGATATCTTACTTTTATCCGTTATGATACCAAGAGGATAAATCAGAAGATTTGCATCGGCTTGATTTATTGTTTCTCCGTTATACGTACTGTGCTCAAGTAAAACGCCATCCTTTGAATAATGAAATTTAATATTGTCGGCAATTTCTTTCCAAATGGGATCAACATGAATATGAAGAACTTCTGCAGCCTCATTTGCATACCTTAATATGGTAGCCGCAGACCCATTGGTAAAGGCATTGTCATTAATATTATGTTTCGATTCATCTGCACCAACGACATTATTTATTGAATAACTTCCATCAAGATTTTTTGTACAACGGTTTACCCAGAAATCACTAATATTTTTGATTACTGGCCAACCAATTTTCTCAAGCCATTCCTTATCCTGGTATACTTTATAATAATTCCACATTGCAATCCCCACATCTGCTGTAATGTGGTGTTCAAATGTACCTGTAAGATACCATGTTGGGGTAGCCTCCTCACCGGTATCATCAGATTCCCATGGATACATTGCTCCTCGATAACCATAATTATCCGCTCTTTGCATGGCTATATTAAGCCTGTCGTAGCGATAGTCCATTAGTGTTTTTGCAATATCTTTATTCATTAAAAGCAAAACAGGATACATCCATAGCTCAGAATCCCAAAATATATGACCATTATAGCCAATCCAAGAAGATAAGCCCAACGGAGGTATGCTTAATCGCGTATTTGCTCTTGAAAATGAATACAGACTATATAATGCCAATCGAATATCCCTTTGATCCTCAATATTACCTTCTATTTCAATATCGCCTTGCCATAAATCGGCCCATAGTGTTTTGTGTGCAGAAAGCAGATCATCAATTTTATTGTGCAATGCATATATGGCTATTCTTTGTGATTCCAAAAGCGGATCTTTAAAATTACCAGTGGTACAAGTTGTTCCTACTAATGCAAAACGATAGGTTTTCCCTTGTCTGAGTTTTTTATCAAAACCCGATTGAAGTGATTCTCTTGAACCGTCTACCACAATATATTCTGGCTTTTCATCATCAAATATAAAACCAGCACAGGCTGCAATTTCATGCATACCGGTCTTGCTTTTTGAAGTTGCCAGAATCATAGGCGTTCCGACACCTCCATCTCTTAAATATTGGGTCTGGGTATTTTTAAGTTCTGGAGGAAAATTAAAACGATTGCGTACATTAAGTTTACAATCCATTTTAGGAGTAATGCCAACCACAATCATCCCTGCATAAGGCAGATTACGCAAAGCCAATATTTTATATTCAATGTGGACTTTGTTTTTATAATCAACAGATGTATTCAAAATAGCTTCTTTCATATCCAGGATTTGTTGCCAGTTTAAGATATTATTGCTATCAATCTTATCTCCATCAATTGTTAATGACAGATTGGCAAACACTTGTGTTCTTATAATCCGGCTTACATCTCCTGTATCCACTTTATCATATACCCCATTTGTTACGATGTCTTTTATGCAGAATAAGTCTTTGCTGCTTATCAGACCTATTCTGCCATTTGCCATTGTAACACCATTATAATCTTTTCTTGATAACGCTTTTATAGACCACCCATCTTCTGTTTGCTGGCAGAAACCAGATATAGAATATGTTATGATAAGTAGTAATGCAAATATTTTATACATTGTAGTTTTATAAAATATATTTATCATACCAATTTTTGTAATCAGTATAAAGCTTTGTTGAACCTGGATGACCTACAGAAGCTTTGGAATTTGGTTTATTTATAATCCCAGTATATTGATAAATAGATATTCTTTCTACAAAAGGAGAAATGTCTTCCATCTGCTTCAAGATACGTGGAAAATCAGCCGGACATAAAGCGCCTTTTGTCTTGTCTTCAAAATAGAAAACCTCCATATCTGCCCATATCTTCGACTTCCCTACCTTTTGATGAGCCCGGTATAGATGTTCAAAATATCTTCCGGCTTCGCCTGCTTTACAACCATTTACACCAACACCATCCTGATAGGCAATAATATCTATATCCATCCGATCCAATTGCTTAATAAACTTCTCGTCGGAGGCCTTCTCTCCCTTAACATTATATGGAGCAATGATATTGACAGAATCTGGTGTTATTTGTCGTGCTACTTTAGAGATTTTATTCAAATAAGTAACGAATATCTCCTGAAAATAGGGAGACAAATAAGACTCATTAGGAAAATACCAACCGTAAAAACTCTTATGATGTCCGTAATTTTTTGTAACCTCCTCCATAGAGTCCACCCGTATTTTGAAGATATCAGGATCGGTAAATAATTTGTTCTGATCTCTCCAATCACCCCAAAAGTCATTACCAATAAAGAACTTGATCCCAAATTCATCCGCAGCAGTCATCACTGCCTCCAGAGGATCATCACAATTATATTTGATTTGAGGAGCGAGTTTAGAGGGATAGAATACTTTTCCATTATCAGCCACCTCCAGCAAAACAAGATACTCGATACCAAATTCTCTGATCTCCTTAATTTTCTCCCTCCAGTCATTAGCAGTAAACGTTTGTAGAGTTTGATTCCAATATTTGCCTTCATCTGCTGTATTATGCTGAAACTCTATCCACGATCCTGTAATAGGTTTAATCTTTGTATTACTCGTAATCAGTGGGTTCTTGGCTATTCCAGAAAAACTGTTCATTAAAAATATCCCTGTTGCACCTAATCCCAATGATTTCATAAACTTTCTTCTGTCCATAGTTTGATAACTTTAATTGTTATACCGATGAGATATCTTCCAAAACATGAAAAAAATTATTCTACGACTTTTTCTATATAGATAAGAAAGCCGTATTAAAAAACATTAAAGCATCATTATTACTCCTTATTCAACCTGCTCAGTTCATAAATAGGCATATTCGGATAAAGAACATGATGCAATCTTTCGACTTCAATCTTTTCGGGTAAAGCAAAAGAAACTTTTTGTCGAATGTCTTTCGAAGAAGAACCAATTCTCACCTCATATTGGCCTTGATCTGCAACCCATGCATTAATACCACTCCAGAAAGAAGCCAGCATACGTGCATCCAGTTTAAAGGATACAACTTCACTGGTGCCGGGTTGTAATAGTCTTGTCTTGACAAATGCCTTCAATTCCTGTATTGGCTTTTCAATCTCAACAGAAGGAGCACTCACATATAGTTCAACGACTTCTTTACCTGCAGCCTTTCCGATGTTTTTAACTTCAATTGAGATACTGATACTATCTTTAAAAATATTGTTACTTATCTTTATATTAGAATAAAGAAATTGTGCATACGAAATTCCATATCCAAATTCGTAAGACGTAGGCACCTTAAAAGTATCATAGTAGCGATAGCCGACATAAATTCCCTCCTCATAAAGAGTGTTCTGTGGATTACATATAGGCATTGCCGGATGAAAAGTCTTCGAAGAGGGCACATCATCATACACTTTAGGAAAAGTCATTGGTAGTT
The DNA here is from genome assembly GCA_013390605.1 of Bacteroidota bacterium. Classification (GTDB taxonomy): domain Bacteria; phylum Bacteroidota; class Bacteroidia; order Bacteroidales; family Cfx3-03; genus Cfx3-03. The sequence goes on from JACAUB010000001.1 coordinate 4,303,877, forward strand.
TTCCCGAAGGACTTATTTTCCCTTTCAAAATATCGGCAACAGCATTACCACCTTCCTGACCAGGCTGCCAGACCAATAAAATTGCATCTGCATAGTCGCGCCAACTTTCTGTTTCAACAACACCTCCGATGTTCAGAATCACAACCACTTTCTTCCCAATTGCATGATAGGACTTTGAAACATCGCGTATCAAATTCTTTTCTGTATCGGATAAATAAAAATCTATTTGCTTTCTGTCTCTTCCTTCGCCTGAATTTCGTCCAATCGTGATTAATGCAATATCAGAATTATACACTTGTTGCTCAATCTCCTTTTTCGAAAGAGGCATTTCAGATATAAAATCCACTACTTTTTCTTTTGCGACAGAAGCATCAGACATGAAGTCAGCAACCTTTTTAATCATCGCTTCATCTGCATGCGTTATCACCGAATCGATATAGTGAGAATAGATAGATTCTAAAGGTTGAACAAAAGAATAACCGGCATTAGCCAATCCTTCTTTTAACGAAACCGCATGTTCAAAATTCACTTCTCCGCTTCCGGTTCCACCTACAATAAAATGATATGACGTTTTGCCAAATAGTGCTACCTTTTTTATTTTCTTAAAAGGCAAAGAATTATCACTGTTCTTTAATAATACCATACTCTCGGTTGCAGCATCTCTTGCTACTAAGTCGTGTGCTTTTAAATCAGGAGAGCCCGAAAATGGATAAGCATTAAATCTTGGTGTCTTTAAAATAAAATTGAGAAAATGTGTCAGATTTCTATCCAGTACTTTCTCATCAATCGTTTTATTTTTCAGGGCATTCAACAACGTTTTCCTTTGTTCAGAACCGGGCATTATTAAATCGTTTCCTGCATTCATTTGAGCAATTACATCACTACCACCGCCCCAATCAGACATAACCATACCTTGAAACCCCCATTCATCCCGCAAGACAGTCGTTAAAAGATCCCGGTTTTCTGATGTATAAAATCCATTCAAACGATTATACGATGACATCACAGTCCAAGGATTTGCTTCTTTAACAGCGATTTCAAATCCATGTAAATATATCTCTCGCAAAGCCCTTTGACTAATCAAAGCGTTCTCGGAACCCCTATATGTCTCTTCGTTATTGGCAGCAAAATGCTTTATTGAAGCTCCAACCCCATTAACCTGAATTCCCCGGACCATGGCTGCTGCAATCTTACCAGCAATTAAAGGATCTTCTGAATAATACTCAAAATTGCGTCCGCATAACGGATCACGCTGAATATTTAAAGCAGGGGCTAACAAAACATCACAACCATATTCCAACACTTCATTACCCATGGCTTTACCCACCATTTCAACCAGTTTGGTATTCCATGTTGAAGATAATCCGGTTGCAGTAGGAAATGCAGTACAAAAAAATGTCTTATCTGTACCTTTTGGATGTGCATCTATACGAAGGCCAGCAGGACCATCTGATAATATTGATGTAGTAATACCCAGACGATTAATGTCCCATGTACGTCCGGCAAATCCCTGCGCAATAATAGAGGGACCCGAAGGAGGTGGATAACCAAGTCCCACAAGTAAATATACTTTATCCTCTGGTGTCATGGCTTTTATAACATCCTCTATCTTGTCTTTCCCCAGTTTGGGTGTAGAGATATTTGAATTCTGACCATGCATCCGAAGAGTAAAAGTCATCAACAATAAGGATATAATTAGTACTTCTCTTTTCATTTGTATGAGCTTTACAAAAAATGGTTTACTGTTCATTATTAGACATAGTTTCAGTAATTACCTTATTCAGATAATTAAAAAAACAGGGGCATTTAAACTAAATATTGCTATTCAAAATTTTCAATGCCCCTGAATTTCATGTAAAATACACTGATTATTTCCAGAATGAATTTTGTGCCAAATGAGGGTTGGTCAAGATATCCTGATCGTAAATTGGTTTATAATAATATTTTGGCTCAACAAAATTGTACTTATTCAACTGTGATTTCAATTGAACGTAGCCATAAGTTCCGTTTGACAGAGAGAATAATGCATTATCCAAGCTATATTTTGTAATACTACCACTCGTTACCTTGCTTAAATCAGCTTGTGTGGCACCGATATACATATCTGGCACACCATCACCAGTTACATCAAGATAGCCTAGAGCAGGCACATACATTCCCTGTGGATTGTTTGCGGCCAACTTACCTACACCCCATCTCATTAAATCCTGCCATCTGAATCCTTCGCAGGCTAACTCAACACGACGTTCTCTACGGATCTCTAAAATAGCCCCTTGCATATTTCCAGTCACATTTGGATAATGACTTACTTGTCTTGGATCAACATTTGCCAACCAATCTGACAATGTTGCATGAGGCATTTGAACCCTATCTCTGAGTATGTTGATAGTCTTATCTAAGTCCGCTTGAGTCAATTCGCCTAGTTCTGCTCTGGCCTCAGCATAAATCAAATAAGTTTCACCTAATCTATAGATAGGCATATCGTCAAAACCTGTACCTCCACCTAATTGAATCTGATCAGATGTAAGTGGGTAGTATTTCTCCTGAACATAACCTATTTCCAATTTAGGAATAGTTGCTGTAGTTGTGCCTGGAGCTATATAACCGGGCTGCATAAATGTCTGAACCAGTCGGGGATCCCTATTGGCAAAAACACCTGTAAAAGGAAGCTTATCATAACCTGAAACCTGTTGGAACGGAATAGCACTATTTCCATTAAGAGCCAGATAATCTTCCATTAAATCGCGAGATAATCCACTTGTATTATTAAATACATTTTTAAAGATCGTAGTGACATTCAAACTCAAATCATACGCTTTAATCATGATCATTTCAGGATTGGTTGACAGGTCTGCACTGTTAAACAACGATTCGTAAGCCTTTGTGTGTAAAGCAGAACCATTTGTTTTATAGATAGAGAACTTACCACTGTTGATTATTTGTAAGGCTGCATCTCTAGCTATTTGTAAGAAACGGTTGCCATCAGAAAGTCCTAATTCCGGATGATATTTTCTCATCGTACCTTCTTGCAATGCAATACGAGCCAAGCCTGCCAAAGCAGTCCATTTAGTGATTCTCGTTTTGCTTGTGCCATCTTGTATATTAGCAACGGCATAGTTCAGATCAGAAAGAATAGAATCAACAACAAATGCTCTGGGAGCCTGTGTTTTGTATAATGAAAGTGAATCACTTGTCGTTATCACATGACTAAACCAAGGAACGTTTGAATACTGTTTCACCATTTCATAATACTGATATGCCCTAAAAAACCGTCCAACACCAACATAATTGTTTATATCGGCCTGGCTACCTGTGGCTTTTCTGGCATTATCTAAGAAGAAATTAATATTACGTATTGTTGTCCAATTAGAACCCCAGCTACCTACATTTGCAGAAGTAACCTCTCCTCTCATCAGTTTATATTCATATTGATCAGCTGTAGATAGAATATTATCGGAAGTAACATCAGTCATCGAAGCTCCAATTATACCATATAATCCATTCAAATATAAACTCAGGTCATTTGGTGTTGCAAAAAATGACCCCTGATTCATTGATGTTTCTGGATATTTGTCTAAGAAAGATTTGTTACACCCTACCATAGCTAAAACAGAAACCAGAATCAGAAATATGCTCTTTATTTTATTATTATTTTTCATAATTAAAATGTTTTTTGTTTAGAACGAAAGAGTCAAACCAAAAGAATACGACTTTTGAAGCGTATAAGCCAATCCACCACCACCGCTAATGCCAACTAGTTCAGGATCTACGGGATATTCTTTAGACAAGCCAGATTTCGTCCATAGGTTTTCACCACTGAAGAATATTCTAATTTTATCGATGCGATATTTCTGCAAAAGTAATTTCGGAACAGAATATCCTATTGTCAAATTTTTCAGTCTTATATACGCTGCATTTTGAAGATATCGGGTTTGGGGAATACCCAGTTCATAACTATTACTCTCAGCAATTTGGGGCTTCATCCTAGGGAAATATGCATTGGTATTAGTTGGAGTCCAATGATTTGTAAAACCAACTGTTTCGCCAGCCCATGGGCTTGCATATAGACTAAAGAATGTATAGTCTGTAGCCATTCCACTTGCTGCAGGATAAAAATCTTTTTTACCTACACCCTGGAAGAATACAGATACATCAAATCCATTCCAATTTGCGCCTAGATTTATTCCGAAATTATATCTCGGAGTAGTGTTGCCAATTACAGAATAATCACCATGATCTGCTGTTGTCCATTGACCTTTCGAAATCACACCGTCTTTATTCTTATCTAAGAACTTGAGGTCACCTACTGAAATTGGATTTACACCAGTGTAATTAGTAACAGGATTCTGATTTGCATGTTTAGCAATATCATCTGCCGAAGTAAAGAAGCCTTCTGTTGTCAAGCCCCAGATTTCACCAATATTCTGTCCTACATAATAATCACTCAAAGTACCGGTAGGGTTATTATATTTTGTAATCTTGGCTTTATTATCAGATAAAATAAAAGATGCATTATAATTAAAAGGCTTACCAGCAACTGTAATATTATCTTTCCAACCTACAGTCAGTTCCCATCCTTTTGTAGATAAATCGGCTGCATTAACTAATGGCTGTGATGCACCTAACACATTAGGGAGAACACCTCCTTTAGCCAACATACCTTTTGTATCCCTTTGATAGATATCACCCGACATTGTCAAACGATTATTTAAGAAGTTAACATCTAAACCCAGGTTTGCTGTTGTTACCTTTTCCCATGTTAAACTTCCTGAAACCAATCCTGGAGAAGAAACATAATAAGGGCGGGTACCATCTAATATCACACTACTTAATGAATTACTCATAGTGGGTAGGTAAGGGTAATTACTACTTGTGTTTTGATTACCCAATGTACCGTATGATGCTCTAACTTTTAGAAAACTGACTACTTTGGAAAGTGGTTGGAAAAACTTCTCACTTGAAACTACCCAGGCTGCAGAAGCAGAAGGATTAAATGCCCATCTACCGCTTGAAGGGAAACGTGATGTTCCATCATATCTGCCGCTAGTTTCAAAGATGTACTTATTGTCGTACGTGTAATTCAATCGTCCAAATGCACTTCGCATAGCCCAGGTTGAAATTGTCTCCTGATCCGCAATCGTTCCTGTAGCTAATTGAACTGTTGGATAACTTGGTGTAATAAGACCTGCACGACTTACATAAAGATAATCAGACCGATAACTTTCCTGGTTTACACCAAGTGTTGCGCCAAGATAATGTTTTGCAAATGTTTTGTGAAAGTTTGCATATACATCCTGGTAATATTGATCAGATACCTGAGTAGACATATATGCAGTTGAGTTTGAACCCCAGTTTTGGATATTAGTAGGTCCCACCATATAACTAACAGGAAGATTGTATGATCTTAATAAGTTATTCATCCGATAATAGGAGAAATGGCCTTGTACTGAAAGTACATCTTTTATGACATCGATGTTGGTTTCAAATTGAGTCTGGTAATTTGAATTGACCGACTTACTTCTACCACCATCTATTAAAGTACCAATAGTCTGTACACCTGCACTGGTATAATGTCCGTCTGGCGTATATGGTACCTCCAATGTGCCCATAGTAGTGGGATAGAAGTACCATGAATCGCTTGACAAGGCATAAGGGCGATCATATACATTATTCACGTATGAAGTACTATTAGAAATAGACCACCAATCTTTAATATTGAGACTCACCTTACCTAAAAAATTATATTTTTTATAAGTATCACTGGCTACTTTTAGCATTCCATTATTATCTTCAACACCACCTGAGAGCATATATGTAGCCTTTTCTGTATTACCAGATATACTAAGATTATGTTGTGTTGAGGCTCCATAATTCTTAAATATTTGTGAATACCAGTCAGTGTTACCAAGACCAATCCATCTGCTTCCTGTTGGATCTAATACGATACTTGCCAGTGAAGGATTTGTCGAACGTGATGCAGCATAATCCAATGCATTTTTATCATATACAGTGCAACATAATGTAGCCATTGTATTCAAGTCTTTTGCAACCTGGCTTGGATCTAATAAATATTGCGGACGTATTACGGGAGCCCTAAAACTGACGTTGTTAGAATAAGTAAAAGTTTGTTTTCCTTTTTTTGCATTTTTTGTACTCACCAAAATCACACCATACGCTGCTCTGGAACCATAAATAGCAGATGCAGATGCATCTTTCAATACAGTTACCGTTTCAATATCATTGGGATTCATATCATTCAAACGTCCACCATCAGCTACAATACCATCAATTACGATAAGGGGACTACCTCCGTTGATAGAAGTATAACCTCGAATGTTATATATAGGAGAGGCATTTGCCTGTCCATTTCCAATGGTAATATTCAAATTTCCAACAGCACCTTCTAATGCTTGTGCAACATTTAGCACAGGCCTGTCTTCTATTGCATCAGAAGAGACAGAAGCAACAGCTCCCGATAAATTCACCTTTTTTTGCTTACCATAACCCACAACAACGACTTCGTCAAGCGAATTTATCGAAGGTAATAGCTTTATGTTGAGGGTGTTTTCTCCTGCAAGTTTGTGTTCTTGCGATAGAAAACCAATATAAGAAAAGACTAATGTCGACCTTTTGTCCATTATGTCAATACTGAAATTCCCATTCGCATCAGAAAGGACAGCCTTTTGAGTACCTTTTATTGAAACAGTTACTCCAAATAATGGCTCACCATTCTGATCTGTTACTTTTCCTGATATTCTCTCTTTATTCTGTAAAAGTTCCTCTTTAATAGAAACCACTACAAGCTTGTTATCTAAAATTTTGTATTCAAAATCTGTCTGTTTGAAAATACCATCCAGAATCTGATTTATGCTTTTTCTTTCAGCATCAACAGTAACCAAATTATCCAGATAATTAAAGTCATCGTTATAAAAAAATCGGTACCCACTTGCCTTCTCTAGCTTTGCAAATACCTCTCTAACTGACTTCTGTTTTATATTAACAGATAACTGATCATTTTGAGAATACCCACTTGATGCCCAACTTAGGTTAATAGAAAGAATAATAATGGTAAAGATTATTTTCATAATTAAGAGTAGTTGAAGTTTTTTCCTGTTTAAAGAAAAATACGAATTTTTTTTCATAAATTTGTTTGTTGTTAGTTAAACATAAACTCGAATTGCTGTGTCGCAACACAATCAGTATTTGTGAATCACTGACTTCATCCTAGGGGGAGCAAGGACCAGTTGTTTCCCCTTTCTTTTTTAAAATAGTTTGCTCCTTTTTACATAGGCATTATTTTCGTTTTTGATTTAGTGAATTCGTTTTTGAACTCTTCATAAATTTAAAATATCGAGAAGCTTGTTTCGTATTTTCTTTAATGACTACCGCTTTCTTATTGATCGAATAATCAATGGGTGAAATTAATTTTATCACATTCAATACTTGTTCAAGAGTTTCGTCTTCCAACGTTCCTGTAAAACGCAAATTCTTCACTCCTTCATTTTCAAATTCAAAGGTGCAATCATATTTACGATTCAATTTAACACAGATGTTTTCAAGTGTTTCCCCTCTAAACATCAATTTATCCTGAGTCCATGCAACAATAGGTGCTACATCAACTTTATCGGAAACAATCGATTTAACATAAATTTCTTTTGTAGCAGTTTTTGTATCTGTTTTTTCCTTTTCATTTCTATTTGTACTATATACCGCCAGGTTATTATTTTCCTTCACATATATTGCCTTCTGGTTAGGCTTCAAGCTTATCTTTTCACTTTGATCCTCTTTATCCTCTCCCTTCGAAATCTCGACAATTCCCTCAATAAGTGTAGTTTCTATCAGCCCCTCGTTCTTGTATGCCTTCACATTAAACGCTGTACCCACTGCACGTATATTAATATTCGCTGCGTTTACAATCAATGGAATTTTTTTGTTCTTTGCTACCTTGAAATAAGCTTCGCCTTCCAATGAGAGGTTTCGGTTGCTGATATTAAAATCGGAGAAGTATTTTATGGTACTACCCGCGTTAAGCAAAACATGTGATCCGTCAGGTAAGGTGATTTCAGTTTTAGCACCCAATGGTGCTTTTATCTCACAAAAACTTTTAGTCCCCAGAGTACTTATGCCTCTCCCATTGAGAGACATATATATAACACCGATAAAAAATGCAGGAATAAAGACGGCAGCAACTTTTCCAATATTTTTGAATATCCGAATGATTCTAACCTTTCGTTCAGTTTTTAATTTTTCATCTTCTTGTTCCTCGTTTTCCTCTATCTCTGTAATAATGCGTTGATAAATAGAATCGAAATCAACGTTGCTTTCAATAGATGCTTCATCAAAGTCATGTAAATGCTGTAATAGTATCTCTTTTACCGAAAACTCATTTTCAGGCATTAGCAGTATATCATATAGTCTACGTTTTTCCTCAACGGTACATTTCCGTTCAAGATAGTTAATTAATAGTATTTTTAAATCGGTAATAGGGTTAGATTCCATGCTTCTTTGATGTGTTACAAATAATAATACACCTAAGTCCCGTGAAGTACTCACAGGAAAAGTTTTTTTTATAAGAAAAATAATGATTTAATTTCTAAAAGAACAAAAAGCAGAACCAAAAGAAATACTCAACCTTAAGATTATCTTTTATAACTTTAAGTGCACGATAAATTTGGTTTTCAACTGTACGTATCGAAAGGTTTAGCTTATCAGCTATATCTGCATGAGATAACCCTTCAAAACGGCTTAGTTGAAATATCTGTTGCTGTTGAGAAGGCAAAGAGGAAATAATATTATCAATCTGCCGTTTTAAATCTTTATAAAAAATCTCGTCGTACGATCTATTTTCTGCCTCATTAAAAGCTACTAATTCATTTTCAAGATAGCGATTTCTAACAGCCTTCTTTTTTAGGAAATTATAACAAGCATTGACTGTTGATTTATAGATGAAATTTTTAATTGACATTGTTTCATCCAGTGTGGAACGGTTTTCCCAAAGTCTAACAAAAACAGATTGAACAACCTCTTCAGCTTCAGCACTATCATTAAGATAACTCAACGCAAAGTAATATAATTTCTTTTTATATCGGTTAAACAGTTCCGCAAAAGCAGTTTGGCTGTCATTTCTCAACTCGACAACCCACTTACTCTCCTGTAAATCTGTATCAATCATTGTTCATTAATCTTGATCATAATGGACAAAGGTAAATTTTCTTTGCCAAAAACCCATATCCTTGTTATTAAATTTTTATTAAATATATTGCCTCTGTTTAATCATTTTGTAAAAGAAATAAAAATTACTTTTTTAGGAAATAGTTTACAATTTTTCATCTGAATTTTTCTTATATATAAATTGTATTTATAATTATATAGTAAAATAAACGCACCTTTATAGTAAAACTTGACAGTTGAAGCGTGAAATTATTTAGTGAATCCTTATCACTATCCAATCCTGACAGGATTAAAAATTTCACTCGAAACATCCTTCATAATGAATCGATCACAAAAAAAATATGGTCGGATAATTATGATGTAATTTT
>JACAUB010000001.1:4313515-4799040 GCA_013390605.1 Bacteroidota bacterium
TATAATACGGAGTAAATACGGTTCAGATACGGTATTGGGGTAAATTATAGCATGATTGTCAGAACGTGTTTAAATGAAATTCGATTGATGTTGGAGGATTGATTTGTTTACCAGACAAAAATATTTTCTACGCATCAGCACAAAGATAGTATGACTTTTAATGATGCCGATTTGTGTGTATAAAAAAGTAAAACCTCTCTTTTTTATTCACCAGATGCAAACAAAAAAGAGAGGTTAAAAAATATTATTTACAAAAACACTGAAAATACGAAATTTGTTTATTTCTGAATTTCAGCTATTTCCTGATGTATAAAAGTAACCTTCACGGGTCCGATTAAACCTGATTCGCGCAATAACTTTTCGGAATCTACTGTTTCATACTTCTTGACATTTGTTTTAGTGAGTCGTTGTTCTATCGGCAACTTACTATCGCCAATCAAGCGATTAGGCCACAAGTTTACAACTTCAACTTCTAACTCATTATTACCTGGTTTTACAAACTGCGTGATATCAAATTGGAAAGGTGCGCTCCACTTTACAGCCATCTTATTTCCATTAATGGTGATGGATGCCATTTCGAGTACATTTCCTAAATCGAGTACTGCTTTTGTTCCTCGCAAATTGTCAGCATTTACTGCAAAGCTCTTTTTATATACAGCCGTTCCGGAATAATACTTAATCCCTTTGTCTTCAAATTGTGTCCACGACTTTAACGCATCAACTTTTACATGATCCGGACCACCCCATTTGGGATCAAAATAGAGATCCCATTTATCTGAAAGTGATATTAGTGGATTTGCCGACTTAAGGCTACTCTTTTTGACTTTTCCATCAGACCAGGTAAGTAAATAATCGCCAGGCTCAAATAAGGTAGACGAAACTTTACTACCTGTTTTAACAACCTCTATGTATTGTTGATCAACTCCCTTAAACTGATTGTCTGGAAAGAGTTTCTTTCCATCCTTTTCAATTTTAGTAATATGGGTGGCTTTATAGGCCTTCCTGAAAACAATGAATTGAGACCCCTCGGGTTCCAGGTTAAGCGGAACAATAGTTTGTCCGTTTTCTTCTCTGTAGGTCAATATCTCTTTTGTTTTTCCTGTCATTGGATCCCATAACTCAGGAACCATGCCGCTAACTCTGAATTTACACTCTACCTGTTCATAGCGATCGGGTAAAGAGGTTAAATAACGGAATTCGAAATCGTTGATTCCTTTTCGTCCAAAACGGTTTACAACAAAATATATATCCATCTTATCACTGGTACGATGAATATAATCGATACCGGTATTAGCTTGTGTACTGGTAAATTCAAGGTCTGGTTTTACTTTCATCCCGGCCAGAACAGCATTGACCTCTTTACCCCATACCACTTTTCCTTTACCATAGTTATTCTCGGTAGTCTTTATACCATCAATTGAGCCCCACATACGCGAAGCAATAGCATTTACCTCCTTGTCACTCTCTGGAAAGTTGGTAAGACCCGTAGCTTTTAAAGGACGGGGAGCTATGATTGTTAATCCACCTTTTACTAATGTTTCTATTTTACGTAAAACCTCTAAGTCTATGGCTGTTTCTGATGGAAGCACCAATAGTCGATAGCTCATTCCATCAGGGAATGTCACTTTATTATTTTTTACAGACATTCTATTTACAATAGCGTCTTTTGAGCATTTATCCCAATCATAACCAAAAGCCAGATCTTTTACATCTTCTTTCAGAAAGACGAAATTAGGAACATCATCGCCATAATAATAAAGCACATCGGCTACAAAGAGTCCTTGCGAAAGCATATAGGTACATCTATCGAGATAGCTGATAAAGTCGCCTGCTTGTTTCCACCAGGTAACGTTAGGGTTCATGTGGGTTCCGGCAAAGTATTCATTTCCTGGAAGGCCAAATTCCTTTGGAGAAGAGCTGAAGGTATGCCATACAATTCTATTTACACCCGAACAGAATACACGGTCGATGTTTGATTTTAGATCTCGGGGCGAGCGTTCCCACTGAGGACCTATTGAAGTGGGGCCTTCGGCGGCAACAAATCTTTTTCCGTTGGTATGTGCAACGCAAGCACTTTGTTTTACAGCCAGCCGTTCAGCATCTTTTATTCTATGTGTATTGGCCGTAGCCCAAAACTCTCCTTGGGGAAAATCGCTAATAGCCATCACCTTCAGTGCATCAACCGGTGCTGAATGAGGTCCTCCCGATTCAGGATGAATACCCATGCCATGTTGATGAGCCAGATCACTAAATAGTTGATAATGATAAGCAACAATACAATCGCCTATTGTTTGGCGATAGTCATGGAGAAATCGGTCTGACTGTTCTACACTCTCAACTACCCTGCCAGCAAGAACCGGTAGATAGGGCGTTAAATCATATCCTCTGAATTTTTTAAACTCATTAGCAAAGTTGTTAGTCCAACCTACATTACCCATTTCCCAGCTATCTGTCTGAAGAAAATGGACACTCGTTCCTACCGATTGAGCAGTAGTAATTAATGGAAGTATTACATCATCACTAAATTTTTTAAAAGCAACCGGACTTAAATGATCTACTGAAAGCCCTTCCCATCCATCACTGTTTGTTGAAGTCATAGCTCCGGTACAGGTCCAACCATATCTGATAATGGTCCATTCACCTTCGGGAGCATTCCATGATAAAATGCCATTATTGAATTTATCTGTGAGATCAATTATTTCTGATTTCCTGATGCTTTTAACCTTTTCGGCATCAGCATATTCATCACGCAATTTATACAGTGGATAAACGCCTTTCATTCCAAAATCTTCATTAAAAGATTTCAATCCCCAATATTTGATGGCCTTATCCTTAAGGGGGAAGTTTGTTTCAGGTTGTTTGAATGCCTGAACAATAATATCTTTATATAATAATTTGGTTTCAGGTTGAGGAAGGCTTATTTGTATTGTTTTCCCTCCCTGAACTTTAGTTTCAGAAAAAACGATTTTCTTTAATGCCAATTCAGGAGTTATAGTAGGACCACCGGGATTCCATCCACTTTGAACGTTTACGCTTAACTCTATTCCTAATCGTTGGGCTTCTTTTACGGCATGCTTATATAGTTCCATCCATTCAGGACTCATAAACACAGGGCCTGCTTTTGTCTTTATGGCGACCTGGTAGTTAGAACTACCGGCATCTACAATAGAAGCCCCTCCGTATCCATTAGCTTTCATTTGTTCCAGATCGCGTGTTATCGATTCTTTCGTAGCCATGCTATTTAACCACCACCAATAACAACGTAGACGTGAATCATTGGGAGGCGTTACAAAACCCTTATTCATCAAGTTATAGTCAACTGCATGGGTTGTGAGCAATGAATAATTCTGGCTTTGAGCTGAAACCATGAAGTAGCCAGACAAAATAACGAAGGTGAGTAGTAATTTTAACATATCAACTTAAATATAAATGTAAAAATACACAAACGATTGAATATGATAACAGGGACAACTGTTTAAAGCTGTCCCTGTTAAAATAACTTATTATTAATTTCAATAAAATATAGACTATCTGCCGGTCCAACCAGGGTTCTGATCTAGCTTCACATCTTTATTTGCATCTATAACAGTCTGAGGAATAGGCCATAGATTATAGTTAAATGTTAAAGAAGTTTGAGCCTCAGGCCAGAAAGCATACTTTTTAATACGGTCAACAGCAATTGTACCGCCCATACGAAGAAGGGTATTCCAACGACACTCTTCATAAACAAGTTCGCGAGCACGCTCGTCAAGGATCGTTTTAAAGTTATCATCCATATCAGCAGCTGTAACCATATAAGTACACTGTGCACGACTTCTCAACAGATTAATATCGGCCGCGGCACCTGCTTTGTCACCACTACGTTGTTTAGCTTCTGCACGTAGTAAAATTGTTTCAGGCAGACGGATAAAGTAGTCATCACGGAACAGATTACTCATATTTTCACCATCAGCTACGCCGGTATACTTATCAACTGCAATTTTACATGATACAGGATAGTCAAGACTTTGATCAGCCTGATTATCATATAAAACGGACCAGGGAATAGGTTTGTTATAGTATGGAGAGCTTGGTACATTGCCATAGAATGTTCTACGGTAAACAACATCTGAGTTTCTCATATCAGTACCCCATTTGCCAGAATAAACGCTATCACGAGTGTACATTGTTGGCATAATCTGAGAGATACCACGTCCGCCCGCATCAGCAAGTGTTCCGGTTATGTGAGCAGGTGCACCATTTCTGAAAACTGGCCCATAAGTACGTGAATAAGGTAATTTGCTTCTTGCATCCTCTGCTCTGTATGCGGCATAATCAATCTGCATTGCCCAAATGCATTCTCTATTTCCATCCTGATAGTTTACACTACCTTCCTGAAACAGATCCCAATAATAATTAGGCGTTTGCACTTGTGTATTAAATAACTGGGCAGCACTTAAGACTCCATTATTATAAAGAGGAATACCTATCGTTGCTTCGCTCTTTCTTCCCCCGAATCTTGCTTTCATCAGACCATAAGTTCCACCATCAATAACCTTATTGCCATAAGCAATAGAACTTGTAAATGCAGTCTGAGCATCGGTAGCTTTACCATCAGCAACTAACTGTGTGCCTAAAGCCAAGTAAAGTTCGCATAAATTATGTTGACAAGCACCTTTTACAAGACGTCCACCAACTACTGTTGTTTCAGGAAGGTCACCTTCAATTGCTAAAAGTTCAGTAATCGCAAATTGATAGGTTTCAGCACGTGTTGCACGTTTAAAGTCGAAACGAGCAGTTTTTGAAATATCGGTTACAATAGGTACACCTCCAAAAAGTTCAGCAAGGTTGCGATAAGCAAAAGCTCTAAAAAAACGAGCCTGTGCAATTGCATAAGCCTTATCGCTTGCCGAGGCCCATGTGATAGTGGATAGATTTGCAGAATAGATTGCTAGATTTGCTTTAGCAATGACTTGATACCATGCAGTATATATACTGTAAAATATTCCATTATCAGGGTTGATCGTACCATAATTATTAAAGGTATTACCACGTCGGATACTAGGAACATCAAACATATCGGTACCATTACCACGGAAAACAAAAGTCCAGGCTTGTTCAGTAGGGTTAGCCCACATATCTCTTAATTGAGAATAGATAGCAACTATTGCCTGATCAACCTGTGCCGAAGTAGAAAAAGCATTGTTTACCGTATAAAAGGTCGTGGGTGTCTCTTTTAAGAAATTATCATCTTTGCAGCTAATTACTCCAAATAAGAGAACAAATAACCAAATGTATTTTTTATATATAAATTTTTTCATCTCTGTTATTGTTAAATGGTTAGAAACTTATGTTTGCACCAAATGAGTAAGTTGTTGGAACAGGATATGTATTTGCTCCCACGGTAGTACCTGTTTCAGGATCACCGCCAACCCATTTTGTATAGGTTCCAAGGTTCTTAGCACTAAAGAATACCTTCATGGATTTTATATTTACATATTTAAGCCACTTTGGTTCAAGTGAGTAAGAGAGGGATAAATCCTGAATTCTGACAAATTGTTGACTCATAAGTCCAAGAAAACGTCCATCACCAGAAAAAGTAGCTGAAGGATAGGTATTACTCATATTTGTAGCAGTCCAATAAGGTTTGGAGATCATGTTATCATTAAAACGACCTGTCCCCGAAGTCATATAAGCAGAGGTATTACTCCTCTTATAATAACCATTTCCACCAAATGTACCAGTAAGCATTACATACAGTTCGAAATTTTTGTATGATACGCTATTACTCATATTTAAACGGAAGTTTGGTACAGTATACCCCAGAATCTTTCTGTCGGCTGCTGTAATCTTACCATCGCCATCCTGATCTTTATACTTAGGATCACCTGGTTTTGCGCTTGTTGCTGCAATATATGTAGCATCAGCAGCCTGAACAATTCCAATCTGTTCATATCCATAAATAGCACCCAATGATTTGCCAATAAATAGATTATTTACAAGATCATCCTGTTCTTTTCCGGTAATAGGATCTTTTCCGTAAAGATGAGCTACCTTATTTCTGTTCTGCCAGAATGTAACTGAAGTATTCCATTTCCAATCCTTCGATTGATAGTTGACAGATCGAACAGTTAACTCAATACCATGGTTATCTATCTCACCTAAAGATGTTAAGATAGTTGTAAATCCTGTCATAACAGGAATATTACGTTTAAAAATCTGATTCGTTGTCTTAGAGAAATAAAGATCCATATCAACAAACAGACGGTTGTTTAACCAGGCCGATTCAAAACCTGTATTGTAAGATTCTGTAGTTTCCCATCCAAGACCAGAATTACCCAAAGTGCTTTGAACCAATCCGTAATTAATCGTTGCTCCAGTATTGGAATATTCATACCTTGCATCACCTGCTGCACTATTTAAAATAGTAGACAGTGTAGCATAAGGACCAACACCCTGATTACCATTCTGTCCCCATGCAAGTTTAAGTTTCAGGTTTTTTAAAGGCTCGAAATTCTTAAGAAACTCTTCGCTTGATATTTTCCATGCACCACCTATGGCTGCAAAATTTCCCCACTTTTTATCGGCTCCGAATACGGAAGCACCATCGTGACGATATGAACCGGTTAAGAAATATTTTTCATTATAAGAATAACTCAAACGGCCAAGATAACCAATATTAGATCTCTCGTTAGCATCGAGATTCACCTTCTGAATAGTTGCTTTTGATAACCCCCACATGTTCAAAGCAGTGTTACCATTAGCTGCAAAATTAGAACCCGTTCCGTTTATGTCATTCCATTTTTGATCATCACGTGTTGCTACTGCTGTAAGATCAATGCTATGTTTACCAAATGTGTTTTTGTAATTAAGAATATTATCTAACACATAACTTGTGGTAGTCTGGTTGTCGATATTTCCATTGGCATTGGTTAAAAAACCCTGAACAACAGAAGGACTATATCTGGTAGTACCAGCTCCCTCAGCTACATAATAATTTTCTTTATAAAAATTACCATATTGATCTTTATCTAGATTAGAAAGAAGATTTGAACGAAACGTCAATCCTTTAACCCAAGGAATACTAACAACAGCATACGTATTTAAACGAAAGTTTTGGCGTATATCTGTATTTGAAGTAGTTCCATCATTAACACCCCATAATGGGTTTATTGAAGATTGAGTATAAGGATATTTTTCCAGATTTCCCTGTGTGTCGCGATATTCTACACCATAAGGAGACATGGTTTCGGCAGAACCAATATTGGCAGCAAATCCAGAATAATCTCTTTTTGAGTAACTTGCATCAACGCCAAGCTCTAACCATGATGTGACTTTTGCATTTACTTTTCCTAAAACAGAAATACGATTGTATTTATCCCCAACAACGATACCTTTATTATCGCTATATGAAGAAGATAGATAATAGTTTACATTTTCGGCAGCTCCCGAAACGGCAACCTGATAGTCTTGATTTACACCAGTACGTGTTACCTGATCCAACCAAATGGTTTCTTTACCAGCATTCATATTGGCTAACTCACCGGCTTGCAACCAATTAGTAGCACCAACAGCGTATTGATTACGCGCATTTACAACAGATAACCACTCTGTCGCCTTCATCATTACCGGTTTATTTTGCCATGTCTGGAATCCGGTAGAAGTATTAAATGTAATAACCGGCTTACCTGATTTACCTTTCTTAGTAGTAATAGCAATAATACCATTAGCAGATCTTGATCCATAAGCTGCTGCTGAAACAGCATCTTTCAAAACATCATAACTAGCAATGTCGTTTGGATTAATATCACTGATGCTACCTAAATAGATAACCCCGTCTAATACTATCAAAGGAGTGTTTGAGCCATTGATAGAATTCTGGCCACGAATCTGGAAGGTAGGCTCGCCTCCTGCTGAATTGGTAGCACCAATATTCAAACCAGTTACATTTCCCTTTAGCGCTTCAAGTGCATTAAGGTTTGGTTGCAATGCGATAGGAGAGTTTTCCATTTTAACTGAAGCAACAGAACCTGTAAAATCTTTCCGTTTTGCAGTACCGTAACCAATTACAATAACCTCGTTTAGCGTGCTGGACTCTGTCTCCATTACAACGTTAATAGTTGAACGTCCATCAATAGATACTTCTTGCTTTTTTAACCCAATAAACGAAAAGATTAATCCCTTGTCGTTTTCGTTGAGTTGAACAGTATATGAGCCATTTGCATCGGTTACAACTGCACGAGCAGTCCCTTTTACCAATACCGTTACTCCAACTAAGGATTGACCGTTTTGATCAGTTACCTTACCGGTTACGGTTTTCTTTTTCTGTTGAACAATCGGTGATAAAATAACCAGATTATTTTCAACGGTTTTGAAATTAACTCCTGTTTTATTGAATAATGAAGTTAAAATACCGTCGATTGTTTTGTTGGATGCATCAAGTTTAATGCTCCTGTTCAGATCGATCTGGTCGTTTCTGTAAAGAAATCTGTATTCAGAATTTTTTTCAATCGTGGCTAAGACTTCGCCAACTGTGAAACTCTTTTGAGAGAAATCAATTTTTAAATCCTGAGAATACACTAAAGCGTTGGCTGAGAACATACCAAGCAGTAAAAAAACTACGGTGAGTTTCATAATGATCAGGCTTTTTTTAAAATGGGAAGAATTAAACCCACTCCAGAGTAGGAGTACTTTTTTTTTCATAACTTTGTAGATGTTAAGTTAAACCATTAACGATATGCATTGCTTGTGCAAATTATTGATTGATGGTGATCTTTTCGGTGTGCTGTAAATACCGCAAATATTAACAGTACCAGATCGCGGGAGGTTTACCTTGTAAATCTCCCGTATTTTTATTTTTCTAAAATCTCTTCTGTGCCTCCTTTTTTATTGTCGGTTTGCTTTTTATATCGAATTGAAATTTCATTTAATTTCATGTCGTATTCAAACGGTGTGAGTATCTGTAAGTATCTTAAAACCTGATTTATATTTTCCTTCTCGAATTTTCCGGTATATTTAATCTCTTGCACTTCTGCATCTTCAAAATGAATTTTAACATCGTACCACTGTTCCAGTTTATAAGCTAATGTTGAAAAGCTTTCATTTTTAAAACAGAGTTTTCCATCTTTCCATGCAACAATGGGGGCTACGTCAACTTTTTGAGCAATCTGTACGATTGGTTCTACCCTTTTTGATATAGCCTTATCTTTTGTTTTGGTGTCACTTAGTACAGCTTTATTAAGAATTGCGCCCTCTTTCAAGTATCTGAAAGTTTCATTAGGGTGAATAATAATTTCTTGACTCCCTTTGCCGGGAGCATTGATACCAAGAATTGTTATTTTCCCTTTTACCAGAGTAGCTTCGGCAACATCATCATCCTTGTACGCTTTTACATTAAAGGTTGTTCCGTAAACTTTAATATTTATGGTAGATGTTCTTACAATAAAAGGTCTGGTTTGATCATGTGTTACATCGAAAAATGCTTCTCCATCAATAAATACAATACGTTGTTTCTGATTAAATACAGTAGCATATTTCAGCGTGGTTTTCGCATTCAACCAAACAATAGAGTTATCAGGTAGTGTAACTTTTGTTTTTTGTCCTCCGGGTGAATATATCGTCGTTAGTGCCCCGTAATTATCATCTTTAATAACGCTTTTCGAAATAATATAACCGCCTAATAATCCTGCAAGTAGAAGTGGAATCATGATTGCAGCAGCAATACGATACAGTTTCTTGATCGGCATACTAAAGTATCGGGGAAATTCAAAGTCTTCTTTGAATTCGTTCCATTGCTGAATAGTATCTTCATTAAAATGACCGGGGAAAGGACGGCCTGCTTTAATGTCTGCGTCTATCTCATTAAACAGCAGTATATGCTCTTCTGATTCGGCAATCCATTCTTCTAAAATCTCCTGCTCAGAATTAGTAATCTGCTTTTTAAAATATTTATCAAGAAGCTCCCAAGGTAGACGTTCCATTTGTAAATAGTTTATATAATGATTCCTTTTCGAGCCTCTCCCCCATAAAGAAAATCATATTTTTTGAAATATCTTTTAGTGGTGTTGTGAGCTTCTACGATAGATCACTCATCTTATTATTTATCTAAGAATTTAATAAATGAAATTCTATCAGTAAAATCCAATATCATTATTCCGATTACCGTGGAAGAGTTGAGGGCCGACCTCTTTTTCAAGCTAAATTCAGCTATCATTAGGAGATTTTAAAAAGCGCTGAGAATTAAAATAAAGAATCTGGATTATAGTTTTCCTAAAAGAAAACATGCTATAAAAACATTGGCATAATAGAAACCTATATGCCGTTTAATCCTCTTAATAGCAATATTGACTTGATTATCAACTGCACTAACTGATATTTCTAACTGTGTTGCTATTTCATGATACGACAATCCTCTGGAACGACTAAGATTAAATATTTGACGGCACCGATCAGGTAGTAGATCTATTGCTTCATTTATAATTCTGTTAAGCTCTTTAACTTCAAGTTCAGATGAGACATCTGATGATTCTTCTGTAGACGTATTTCTTATCTTCTCATGGCTTTTTTCGTGTCTGTTTTCGTTACGTATATATAACAATGCATTAAAACGACACGCTTGATACAAATAAGATTCTAATGACTTTTTAAAATCAATATTTACATGGTTTTCCCAGAGATAAAGAAATAAATCTTGTACTATATTCTTTGCAACATTCTCATCCTTTAGAAATATAATCAGGTAGCGACATAAATCGTTATAATATCGATGAAATAGTAATTCCAGTGCAGTACCATCGCCTGCATTCAATCTGTTTTGTATTTCTATCTCTTCTTCCCTAATTAGTTTCATCAATGCAAATTAATCGAAATTTTTAATTGTATCAAACACATTTATTATTAATGGTTCATAAATGAACAATAAATTTACACTTTCTTTTTTGATAAGTGTAAATCACAACAAAACTTTAGGATTTATTTGCACATTATTATTTTAACCCATTGGATAAATTAATTTCAAAATATTTTATTTTTATACGATATCTTAGTTATTTAGCAATTTAATCATAATTGACTACATCATTTATTCACAGACTGAAAACAAAATTTGACAATTTTATTGTGATTGTAGAACAACGGTTTAACATATATAGTGAATAAATGAGGAAATATTTCTTGTAGTGATATTATGCTGAAATCATTTGAGCTACTCATACAAAGCTTTTAATTCGTATTCCAAATCCACATTAGTAAATTATGAATCAAGATTTTAGATAACATTTTACTTTTTTTATATTTTATGTCAATTGAAACTATCCTGTCAAAGTTAAAACTGAGCGATTAGTTTAATAATTTACAATTTTATCATAATCAATTAATTACAATATTTTTAAAAATTTATCTATGCAGATTGTGAACAGTGCATTTCCATGAAACGTTAATCCATATTTGAGATAAATGGAATCAATCATTTATCAACAACCCTATAACCTGTTTGGTTTTTTTAAGGGGAGAACTGCTTTGCAACAATTATAATATTCTGTTAGGACTAAATATGCAGTAGTCTTGAGGATCTTTCTTTTGATTGAAGACTTAATCACTTTACAAGTTCAAATTCTTTTTTCAGTTTAATATCTTCCGAATTACTTCCGACGCGGACTTCAAACATTCCCGGTTCCACAACCCAATGCATATCTTTGGCCAAAAGCTCCAAATCTTCTGGTTTCAATTTAAATTTCACAGTTTTCGTTTCTCCCGGATTGAGTGTCACCCTTTCAAAACCGCGGAGTTGAGAATCATAGGTTATAACACTGCTCACTTCATCATTGACATAGAGTTGAACCACCTCATCGCCATTACGACTACCGGTATTTGTGACATCCACTGAAACGTTGATTTCACCCTGTGTAAATTGTTGAACAGGGCTTATCACTAAATTTTTATACTCAAAACAAGTATAACTTAATCCATATCCAAAAGGATAAAGCGTTCCATTAACAGCTGTATTGCCGTATCCATTTGGTCCGTCGCCAGGTTGCCCTGCCTGAGAACCGGGTTTAAATGGGAAGTTCAACTCTATCTGCCCAATAGATTTGGGAAATGTAACTGTTAATTTCCCACCTGGATTGTAGTCGCCAAACAGTGTCTCTGCAATAGCCTTTCCTCCCATTACATTTGGAAACCACGCCTCCAGAATTGAAGGTATATAACAGTTTTCCCAGTTGATAGTAAGGGGTTGCCCGTTAATTAATACCAGAACTATTGGCTTCCCGGTTTTTTTAAGTGCTTGTATTAATTGTAATTGGCGTCCAGGCAATCCTAATCCTGTACGAGATTTGCTTTCCCCGCAACGTTTTTCATCTTCTCCCAATACCGCAATTACTACATCCGAATGCTTTGCCTTAGCTACTGCTTTATTTATTTGTTTTTGTTCCTCATCAGTCAGCATTGTAGGGATAATCTCACTTTCAGGCCATGTGGCATCCACAACCTCGCAGCCTTTTTCATATTCAACATGGGCTGTAGAACCTACATATCTTTGAATACCTTCCAGAACATTGATCACATCAAGATTTTGAGGACCATAACGACTAATATAGGCGGTCTTATCCATGGCAAGTGGACCGGTGACAAGGATATTTCTTAATGACTTCAGATTTAATGGTAACAGATTGTTTTCGTTCTTTAAAAGGACCAGTGACTCTTTCGCCATCTGCAATACAAAATCTTTGGTATCGGCAGAAGCAACAATCTTATTGGCAGCCATTGGATCAGTAATATATGGATGATCAAAAAGACCCAGCTTAAATTTTACCCTTAATACATCAGCAACGTTTCGGTCGAGTATCTTCATTGAAAGTTTCCCTTCATTCACCAATTCACGCAAAGGAAGAATAAAATTTTTTGGTGGAGTAAATTGAGTCCGTACATTTAAACCGGCTTCAACTACCTGTCTGACAGCTTCTTTATAATCAGCAGCCACATGATGTTTCGAGAAGACAAATTCAACAGCCTCACTATCAGATACAACATAGCCATCAAAACCAAATTGTTGCCTGAGAAGTTCCGTCAGGAAATAATAACTCGCACTTACCGGGACGCCATCCCAGTCATTATAACTACTCATAACTCCCATAGGATTTGCTGCTTTGATGATTTTTCTATACGGGTACAGATAAAGCTGATGCATTTCACGTGGGGCTACATGCGGATCTGTCCGGGCATATCCATCTCTTCCACCTTTAGGTACACTATATACCGCATAGTGTTTCAGTGTTGAAGCAACGCCTTGCGACTGGATTCCCTTTACCATCTCCTCCCCCAAAGCAGAAACCAGGAAAGGATCTTCACCATAACACTCTACAACCCGACCCCATCTGGGATCACGTGCCAGATCAAGTATCGGGGCATAGACATTGGTATATCCCAATGCCTTGGCTTCTCGACCGGCAATAACCCCTGCCTGTCTGACAAGCGCTCTGTTCCATGTGCTTCCTATCGCTATAGGTGATGGCAATGGTGTTGCCCTATCATGATTCAGTCCATGAATTCCTTCATTAGAGAAATCGACAGGTATTCCTAAACGGGTATTTTCTACAAACCAGTGTTGAACAGTATTGATGGCTTCAGCATGTTTGCTGTAAGGAAACGAATATTGTGTTGTTTTTAAACCATTCAAGTGCTCATCAATGTTGGCAATTCCATCTTTCCATACTTCATTTTTCCATTCGGGTGTTGGTAATTCGTCATTCAGTACACGGTGAAAACCATATAAAGTAGCACATTGACAGGCTTTTTCATCAACTGTCATTTGTTGTAACAAATTATCGACCCGTTTATCAATAGGTTGTAAAGGGTCTTCAAAAATATCTCTTATCCCGTTTTTATTAAAGTCAATCCACCCGTTATGGTAAATATTCAAATTCTGTCCCTTCGTTGTTGAGCCAAATAAAAGAATAAAAAATACAACTATCCATTTCTTCATATCATCCTGTTTCCTATGACATTAATTTAAATTCGCTTAATTACAATGTTATTAAATGACAATAATTTATATTTTTATTCCACTTTGAAACAAACAACATAATGGAAATCCATTTTATTTGGACAAATAATTTTCAGGCAGAAATCTTCCTGGTACCAGTTAAGTTTGGAATTACTGCCCAATAATATAACCTGACGCACTTTTTGATCTATAATCCCGGAACGGCTTCCAAGACTTTTTATCCAGATGGTTTCTCCCGGCTTTGGAACAGTCATGCAGAAAGCATAAACCGATCCGTCCTTTCCTTCGGTAAATCTGAAATCTTTGGTACTGAAGGGGAATTCAGCGTGGATTTTATCCAGTTTACCGCCAGGCATTCCCTTTATCTTCTCAGGAGCAGCAGCATTATTCTGGTCTTTCACTAACTCTCCTTCTTCAAAGACTTTCCATGCTTTACTCCCGTAAATTCCTTCACCATTAATTTTCATCCAAGCTCCAATCTCCTTCAACATCCGGGCACTACCATCATCCATTGCTCCCGATGGAGTAAGACTTACGCACAAGGTAAGGTTTCCATCGCGAGAAACATCTTCTAGAAGTGTATGGACTACTGCTCCGGCATCATATACAAAACCCGGACGGTAAAACCAGTCCCCAACAGCTCTGTCGGCCATCCATGTCTGATCTGTTTTGATTCCTTTCGGAAAGAAGCCTTCAAAGGTCGTTCCAACTCCTTTGTATGGTGGACTGAATTTTATGATGGCAAGTTTATCCACCATGCCATTGTTCTTGGCAGATGACTTATTGTAAAAATGAGCAACAACTCTTGCTGCCGCATCGCATTTGTATCCCGAACCACTGTGGTCGCCCGAAAATGGTTGAGTGCTGTTACCGTCAGTATAGATAAAATCGGGATCATAATTGTCAATCACATCAATGATCCGCATAGCCCATTGCGTAGCATACCATTTGGCATAATCGAGATTATTACCGAAAATACCCTTACGGCCAAAGGGAATATTTTCCAGATCATATGGTTTGTCGTCATAAATCAGGTTGGTATAATCCATGGGGATTCCATAGAGACGTTGCGGATCAAGGCCGTCCCACCATTTGCCTTTTCCATCAGCCAATGTAAGCCTCGCATCATAGGGAATACCAGCTTTTGAACCGGTCGCATCAGAGCCGAAAGAACGTTGCCACCACCACCATGTGTATTCGTGATGAAACGAGACTCCGAAATGCATCCCTTTGGCCTGAAGTGCTTTTTTCCAAAGACCTAGAAAATCTTTTTTCGGTCCCACATTTACAGCATTCCATGGCTGATATTTTGAATTCCACATATCAAAATTATCATGATGAACGCCTACAATCAAAGCATATCTGAATCCTGCATCATAATAGGCTTGAACTAGTTTTTCAGGATTCCAGTCCTTAGGATTCCATTTATCTAGAACATCCTTATACCCTACTTCAGATGGATGACCAAAGTTGATCAAATGATTTTTATAAGCCAGTGTTCCCTCTTTATAAAGTTCGCGGGCATACCAATCCCCACTCATGCCAGAAGCCTGAGGGCCCCAATGGATAAATATTCCGAATTTGGCCTCGCGCCACCAATCCGGTGTCCGCTGATAGTTGTCGTTAATCGACTCCCAAGATGGGCCAAATTTACCCGATGCAATTGGAAAATCCATTTTTTCTTCTTCAAATTGTTTAGTGTCTGTGATAAATCCCAAATGACGTGATTCTTTTTCAGGAATTGGAGGAAGGTTATACGACAATTGTGCCATTGCCACTATTCTAAAACCAACTAAAAAAGGAAGAAGGACGATGAAAAGCTCTTTTTTCATAAATATTTGTTTTATAGATGAGTTATTTTTATAAAATCAAAGATGGTACATTGTATGTTTTAATTCCCTTGTCAACCTGATAGTAAAATGCTACCGAAAAATTATACAACAGATATGGCCTGTTATATAGGATTTCCCCTCGTTCATCTTTGGGTTCCGGTGTAAATGGGTGCAAAGAAGTTTCGATACTATCCCGCAAGTAAACATAACTTCCATCTTCTTTCTTTCTATCAAGGTTTTCATATACTGAAGTAGCCAGTCTTAGATCACTGTCGCGAAGATTGCCTTT
This sequence comes from Bacteroidota bacterium, assembly GCA_013390605.1. GTDB lineage: Bacteria > Bacteroidota > Bacteroidia > Bacteroidales > Cfx3-03 > Cfx3-03. The sequence continues at coordinate 4,329,618 of JACAUB010000001.1, forward strand.
TCCTTTTGAACCGGGCCCTGCATAAACCAGTTCAATAATTCCGTTCAACGCCTTATCAGAAGTCAATTTTACTGTATTTTTTATAATACTGACACCAGATATATTCACTTTTTGGTTATCAAGGTACAGTTCAAAACCGTAATCTTTGCATTTTATGGTAAGATTGTTGTCAAAAACCAAAGGAAGACACGGCACAAGAAAATCAACTTCAATCTCATTCGGATTGGAAGTACGAGAGATCTTTACGGGTTGAAGAGGTCGGAATTTTACACCTGACAGCTGGGTTTGAATATACACTTTCCCCAACATTTCGCCATACCAGCGATACCCATTCGGATCGAGATGTCCTCCGCGGTCGGGTAAATAATAAACAGGTCCTGCACATACGATATCATCATACTCATTTGAAGCTTCTACCTGAGCCATTGAAGCTCCCATGTCTCGGTTCATTATATATTGTTTCCCCGCTTGATAAGTAATAAACAGTGGTTTATCAGCCTGACCATATTGCTTCATTACATCAGCCTGCATGTTGTTTTTCAGCTTCAGCAAATACCTTTTATACTGCTCCTTATCACTGGTTGCTGGAGTGCCCTTTATCATGCCTGAAGTTGAAGTGTAAGATTGGCCGAAGTTATATTCACCTTGCATCCAAAAGATTGCCGGGCAGTGCACATCATGGGTTATTGAATATACGAATTGAAGCACATGCAAAAAATCGCAATAATGAACCGGATCGGGATATTCTTTCGATAGTTGTTCAATGGTTTTTCCTCCAAAACCGCAAGAACTGGCAATGAGATTGTATTTGCCCCCTGTTTTTTGTTGAATGTAATTGGTTGCTCCAACAATAGGACATTCACACGATAGCTGTCCGTTCCGGGCCTTCGGGTGATCCTTGAATCTATCGCCAGCAATGGTTGAAACCAAAGGGTTGAGTTGTGTGGTATCTGGATTATTGTAATTCGACCAAACCTGACTTCCAATCATATAGTTTCCTTTTACTGGTAAAAGTGATAATGGAGGCCAGGACTGCTGACCTGTTGAAAGACTCTGACCATAAATTATCAGGTGCTCATAGTGTTGTGCCGAGATTGGAAAACTTTTAAGCAGTACCAAAACAAATAACAACGAAAGGGAACTATATTTCATAAATACAAATTCGTTATAACTCTACCATGATTTTACCCAATCAGCCGAAAACGATGATTGATTGTATTTCAATTCAAAATCTTTGTTCTTTTCTGCATTCTCAAGATTATTGATTTCTCCATCTGAAATACTCAAAAGGATAACTTCTTTCTTTTCCCTAAGCCTGTTATTTAAAATCAATAGGTAAATGTTATCTGGCCTTTTCACCAATGTCACTCCCGAATTGGTTGAACTGGCATTGCAAAGGTTTTTCTCTGAATAAATATAAATTCTACCGTTGCGGGCTCCTGCATTGGGATTCAATTCAATCATCATATTATCTTTAGCATAGCTTACCGATTTAACTTCGGTCGCACCCATACTGATGTGTAGGTTTGAACCGATAATAACAGGTTTGTCACTTAGTGGAGTAAGGCGTAATAATTCATTCTCATAGATGGAGATGTTTTTAGCAACATAATCAGACGAGATAACACCTTTATACGATTCGTCCCAGAATGACCAGGCATGAAATTTTTTGCCAAGGTTATCGGTTGGCACATTTTTAATACTCAAATCCTGAGACTTGTTGTGATCGGGATTCCAGATAATCACATTGGTAAATGTTCCATAATCGCGTTTCACTTCGTAGCCGAACTCTTTCCCGTACATATCCCAACCACCGGCATAATTGTGTCCTTTTTCGGTACTGACCGGATACAAAATCTCCATCATACGAAGGTTGTCGTCATTACCGAATCCTTTCTGATAAAAATTATCGGATGTCAAAGCCAAACCACCATAGATTCCCACAAAACTATGAAAAGTTCTTAACTGTAAAGGCCGGCATAAGCCGGTAAGTCCGGTATAGGTTACATCGGGGTCGCCATTGCACAGTATCCCATTCTCATAACATTTGTTTGCCATGGAAACCGTTGGATACCAGAGCCCATGAATATCGGCCGGTTGATTGTCTGAGGCCAATTTCGTAGCAAATCCTCCGGTTGGCCCACAATCAGTCCCAATCCGATCGGCATCAACAAAAGGAACCAGAGAGCGTTGATCACTGATACCACATGCCAGTAGATAAGATTCATATCCAACTGCTTCACGATACAATCTGAACAAAGCCCTTTGCGCCTGCATACGGGTAAATTTAGAATTGTAAAAACGTCTTGCGCCATATGGCATCTGTGCAAAATCTAGCTTAAAGTAACGGTATCCTTTGTTGTAACTGTATTTCAGCGCATCGAACATGAATTTCCGAGCCAAAGGATGAGTAGGGTCGAGTCTGTCGTGCGATGGTTTACCTGTTTTGAAATTTACATAGTAATCGTCAGGAAATTGTCTTTCAGTATTAAGGGGAGTAACAGGCGACAACCAGATACCTGCCGTTGCACCGCTTTTTTTTATGGAATCGGAAACCACCTCTAAGCCGCATGTAAATTTGTTGTTTTCAGTCCATTCACCGCGCTTCACCTGCCAACCCTCATCAAGCTGAATGATATCAAAAGGCATTCTATTTTTGTTGATTTTAGCAAACTCTGAGATCTTAATCATATCATCCGATGTAACTTTCATGCCTGCACGATACCAACTACACCATCCATAAACAGGCTTTTTGGATATTTTGGCACCCGTTATTTCAGCAATCCATTTGCAACGAATCTGTTGAGCAATCTTCCAGGGTTGATCTATAATCAAAACCTCATCACTGGCACGGGTTTCGCCTGGGAAAACTTCTACTTCGCTCATATCGGTAAAAATCTCCAACTTCATCCTAACATCATTCACTTTCACATCAAAATATACATCAGCAATGGTATCGACCGCTGCAACGCTTATTCCTGAAATGCCAGGATTGCGATAGAGAGTAAAATCGTTGTAATAGCAACGCCATTTGCGGTCATTCTTTTTATCGTCAATACCCCTGCTTGAAAAATATTTGCGGGAATAAGCTCCTTCCTTACTCAGTTCAACTTCGGTTGGAATATCCTTGTTGAGAGTTCCCCAACGACGGCTTTCCACATCCGTTGTAGCCAGCATCCAGTCACTCGCATTTCCTTTCACTAAAAAATGATCTTCAGGTGTGTCAAGTAGTTTAAAGTTTTGAAGAAAAATCTTGTTCGATGTTCGATTGATAAGTTCTGCTCTGATTGCAACAATACTCCTTTCAATTTGAGTTACCCCCCAGGATATTTCATACCCATGTATGTTTTTCCAGATATAACGAGTTTCAGTTCCTTTTCCTGCAGGGGTATTTCTATCAGTCTTTTTAATTTCCGGATTTCCTGAAGGGATAAGCACTACAGGTTTGTCGTTTTCTAAAATGCTGACAGAGAAACCAGCATCGCTGATATTAATTTCACTGGTATTTAAACTCAGTTTATTATCAGTTAACTTCAAGCTGATATTTTGGGCTTTAGTCAGTATTGATAAAAAGAGATACAGGGTAATCGTTATAAAAAATTTAATATTCATGATCTGATTTTTAATGATATCTACTTCAGGTGAGTCTTATTTTTACAGGGAGACAATATGAATGGCCTGTCCTCCAGAAGCATTTAATTTTAGATCAAGTACGGTTTTACTATCTACCGGGATTCGTCTGATACCTACTTTGGTGCGGGTATTAACAGTGGCATCATCGCTGTAAATGCTGGCTTCAAACTTCTTACCAGCAGGAAGGAAGTCGAGAGAAAGCTTCATGGACCGGGCATCGGTATTGGTAACCGATCCAATAAACCACTCCTCACCACTACGCCGGGCAACCGAAATGTATTCACCAATTTTACCATTAAGAACTTTGGTATCATCCCACACTACCGGAACCTGGTCGAAAAACTCCAATTCGGGTTCATCCTGAACATCAGATGGTTTGTCGTACCAATAGAGGAATTGCAAAGGACTGTAAAAAACAACCGCCAATGCCATCTGATGTCCTGAAGTGGTATTGATGTATCTGGAATCAGGAATGTTTTGCCCCGGTTTGAGTCCCCGTTGTTGATAATAGCAAATAGTATGATCAGCTGGTCCTGCAAGAAAACGGGTAAAAGGCTGCACGGTGCTATTTGTTGCCGGTGGCATTTCTTCGTTTCCACGGATTCCTTCCTGGGTGAGCAGATTCGGATAAGTGCGGCTAAATCCAGTCGGTCGGTATTCATCGTGAATGTCGACCATCAGGCCATATTTTGCACATTTCTTTACAGCTTCGTGGAGCCAGGTTGTCCAGTGATGTGAACCTACTTCTACAAAACCAAATTTGATTCCGGCAACTCCCCATTGCTTGTACAAAGGAAGTATTTCGTCCAACTGTTTATAGAGTGCCCTTTGGTTGACATAGAGAAAAACACCAATACCTTTTTCTTTGGCATACCTGATCACTTCCTGTAGATCGAGATCGCTGTTGGGATTGCGCCGTGGATCAACTGAAACTTTTGTAGCATCGGAACCAACCACATATTCATTTCCATACCACCCGGCATCAAAATGTATGTATTTCAAGTTGCGTTTTACGGCAAAATCAACCAGTTCTTTCGACCCTTTTGCTGAGAGTGTAATTTCGCGCATGATTTTCCCTGGTTTAATCCAATCTGTTTTATCAATTTTACAAGGAGGATTGAGATTTAACATGATAAAATTATTCTCAACCAACTGCCCGGGCCTTTCGGCAACCATTATTACGCGCCATGGTGTAGAAAATGGAGTAAAAAGATCAACACTTTCGTACATGGCACATTTAACAGTATTTGGCTTATTGGCATCCAAACTGAATTTCGTACGCGAATAATCAACCATTTCAGCCTCGGCCAGTGATGCATAAAGCCCATCTTTTAGTTCAAGGGTGAGTGGCCTTTCGTATTCTGTTGGCCATGCTTTAAGCGGCTGCAGGCTATAAGCTCCCTGGGCCGTACCTGTAACCCACGCTTTTGTACCTTCAGAAAAAGTGAATCCTGTAGATTCCTTCGTTATCCTGAGATAAGTTCCACCCGCTGGCTTTTCAGGAAAGAAATAACGGAAGGCAATCCCTTCGTTGTAAGCCCGCACAACCAATTCCAGCATCCCTTCATTTCCGGGTTGATTTAAGACAATTAGCGACTCATTATAATGGTTACGGTAAATACTCCGCTCACCATATATCGCGTGCCAAGTGGTATCTTTTGAACTCGTTAGTACGTCTTTAATGGTGAAATTTTCAGTCCAATTTAAACTGCCCGTCAATCCAAGCTCCGACTCCAAAACAACAGGTTTGCCTTTATATTCAGCCGAATAGACGAGCATGCCTTTCTTCTCACCTACGTCTTTCAACCGAACGGAAATAATCAGGTTTTTATCTGGCGATGTTGTTGTAATTTGATTTTGCTGAGCATAAACCCGGCCGCAAAGCATGAAAATTAGAACTGCTATGAGCATCAGAAATCTGGTTTTGTTCATGTTTATTATTTATTGGTTTATTTCTTCAATCCGGTTAAATCCGACTCAACTGTGATTTTACCGTTTCCGATAACAATTTTTACAGAAAAGTCATTATTCAGTTCAATGTTCGAAGAGGTTTTTAGGATGATTTCTTTTCCGTCCACACTGTTTTTCAACAAAGTCATTTCACCTTTCTGATTGAAAACGCAATTCGAAATATTGATCTTAGTTTTCAGGTAATCACGCATGGCTTTGTTGCCGTGAAAGTTGATACCACCGGCACGAAAGCTCGAATTTGTAATTGTTACAACATCCATTGGTGTATTTACTGAAAGAAAGTCAACGGATTTGTCATGAATTACCCGAATGTTATCGAACATCAGTTGTTCCTGCTTTGGGACCTGTGCACCAGGGTAATATGAACGACTATATTTGTCGTTGTCGAAATGAACTGAGAATCCTATGCGTGGTTTTTCAAGGTATATATCACGGAAAGTGACATTTCGAACCCCACATGTGTAAGTAATATCACTTTGAACCACCCCCCAGTTAATACTGTCAAGCATCATACTTCCACTTGCAAATGTAGGTTTGGTCAGTGATTTGTAAATTTTTCCATCAGGTTTCATTTGTACGCGGTATGTTTTTCCGTTCGAAACAACTGCATCCGATTGCTGAACTTCCATGCCAGGTTTCCAGTCGATCCATGCCCCTGCTAAAATCCGACAGAAAAAGCCAGTGGTTTTCTCAGCATCCAGATCGTGGCAGTTTTGAACTACGCCATCTTCTATCCAACCCAGTTCTGGATTACCTGTTGAATAATCGTGTGCATTAAGTGCAATGGCATCATCAAAGGTTTCAAAAATTCCATTGCTGATGGTAAATCGTTTGCCCCTTCCCAGATGTATTCCATCCTTCATGCCCTTTATGATTATATCGTTTATCAGTATATCCTCGAATGTACAGATTTGAATTCCAAATTGTGCTTTTCCTAAATCCAGACAACGAAACCGGTCTATTTTTAAGTCTTTGACATAGAAAAATGCCAACTGTCCATGCAAACCATAAGCTTCTTTAAATTTGCGTACATCCATGCCGTTGACAATGATGTTTAATCCCTCAATGACAATATGTTCGTCATAAGTTCTGGTTGCAGCCCCCTTGTTAACAATCACGTGTGAAAACTCGCCCTGTTCATTCACTTTTTTTAGAAATACTCCGTTTCCAAAAATCAGAGAAGTATTACTGCCAATATAAACTGTTCCAGCTATATTGTATGTGCCTGGATGACTAATCACAATAGTACCTGTTTTGTCGACCGCCTTCTGCAAGGCATTCATGTTTTTGATGCCTGTGGCATCAGGTGAAAAACCAAAATCCACTACATTGATGAAGCCTGACTCTGCATGATTTAAACCGTCAGGCAGCTTATTTTGGGCTTGAATCAGATTTACTGATAAAGCTACAATTAGGCCTGTGAATAATACTATTCTCTTCATTATTTATTATATTTTTACTTATCAAGGTCGCCAGTTATCTGTTCGGAAAGGGGTTAGAGGTAATCCGTAGTTATTAAAAATATTCCCAATCTGCCCGTTACGGAAACAATATCGCACAGCTATTGGATTTTTAACCTCAGTAGCCTTAAGTTCTACATTCTTGCCAAATGAACCGAACTTTACCATTGCCGGATAGAAAATATGATCTAAACCGGCTAACTCAAAGCCAACTACCTTTTCTCCTGGCGTAACATGTAATCCTGTTTCTGAATCCTTGAATTCAATGGTTACTGTATCATTTTTGATGCTCATTGATTGATAGGCTGGACCTTTGCAACAGATTTTAACGCTGTAGATCTCTGCCAATGCAAAGTAAGCCAGACGTTCGCCAATCACTTTTTTATTTGCCGGATGAATATTATCCAATTCCCCAATATCATTTGAAACCACCATCCCTGTATTTTTCACCCTGTATTGAACATCGGCTTGTGCTTCGCAGAAATAACCAATTGAACTGGATGTCATGCCGTCATATTTATATGGGGCGATTTGAACATAATAAAAAGGCATTTCAGGATTCGAAAGTTCTTTTCTCCATTGATTGATCAGGGCTATTTGCATTCGTTCATATTGCATCGGCTCTTTAATATTTGATTCACCCTGGTACCAAAGTGTGCCCCGAACAGTGAAATTGCAAATGGGAGCAAACATAGCATTATAGAGTTGAGTTGGCCTGTACTGTGGCAAATCTAAAGTACCTTCTTTTTTCTTTCGTGAAAGATCAATCTCAGGGAAAGAATCTGAAAGCACCTCTTGACTCATCCAAGCCTGGATTTTGGAACTGCTCCACGAAATATTGATGATACCAATAGGAACATCTAAAACTGAATGCACATAATGCGCAAAGAAATATCCAACTGCCGGTGCCATATCCACAACTTCTGGAGTATTTAATTCCCAAATTACTTTACAATCCATTTGCGGTACTGGATTGTATTCCCGGGAAACATTTGCTATTCTGATTGGACACGATGGTTTTGCCTTATTGATGAAATCAACAGCACCAATAACAGGCTGGCCTCCATACCCTCTCATGGCATGTTGCATGTTTGATTGCCCAGAGCAGATCCAGACCTCTCCAATTAACACATTCGAAAGTTTTACAGGTTTGCCGTCGCTAATAATTATATCATAAGGACCACCAGCATCTGGTGTTTCTATAGCCAATTTCCACTTACCCTCAGCATTAGCAACTGTGGAATAACTTTTCTTAGACCATGAAGGTTTTACCGTTACTTTCCTATTTGGCTCTGCCCATCCCCATAAGTTTGTATTGCTTTTTTGTTGCAATACCATATTATCGGATAGGATTGCCGGAAGCTTGATAGTTCCAAATGCAGAACAAGCAATAAGAATTGAAAAAATGACAATAGAAATTCTTTTCATTTCCTGAGTTCTATTTTTTTATGTTACCTTAATTTTTCCCAACTATCTGTTCTAAAAGGTATTAGTGGTAATCCGTAATTATTATAAATATGCCCAATCTGCCCATTACGGAAACAGTATCGCACGGCAACCGGCCTGTCAACCTTTGCAGAGTTTAGTTCAATCAATTTACCACTAAATATTGCTTCGGCAGGATAGAATTGGTGATCCTCTCCGGCAAGTTCAAACCCTGTTGCCGAACTTTCAGAACTATGCAGTCCTAAATCCGCCTCATTAAATTCGAGTTGAACCTTGTTTCCAGTTATGCTCATTGTTTTAAAACTTGGGCTCCGGTATTGAATTTTAAAGCCATAAGTCTGAGCAAGCGCCCAATAAGCTAACCGTTCTCCTACAATTTTTTTCTTCGGTGGATGCACGATCTTCTCATTACCCACATCAACAGTTACAACCATTCCTGAGTATTTCGTTTTTGCCAAAATGTTCGCCTGTGCCTCGTAAAAGTAACCATAAGAAAATTCAGGAATTTTATCATTTTTAAAAGGGGCAAGTTGAACGTAGTAGAAAGGCATCTCCAGATTCGAGAAATCTCTTCTCCATGAATTCATCATGGCAATTTGCATTTTCTCATATTGTTCGGGAGTCCTTATATTAGCCTCGCCCTGATACCAAAGAAATCCCTTAGCAGTGAAATTCCTTAAAGGAGAAAGCATGGCATTATAAACTACCGTGGGCTTATTTTGTGGATAATCCATGTCGCCATTTGTTTCCAGAATTTTTAAGTCAACTTCAGGAAACTGATTTTGCAGAAGCTCTTTGCTCATCCACGCTGATATAGAAGAGCCTCCCCAAGAAGTGTGGATAATACCAACTGGCACATCCAATGCCTTGTTTATATATTGCGCAAAAAAGTAAGCTACGGAAGGTGCATTAGCCACAGTTTCGGGACAATTAACTACCCATTTCACCTTACAGTCCTGCTGAATTTCACGATTATACGTGAGTTCAACATTGGCAATACGAATTGGTGTAGATGGTTTGGCCAAATTGATGGCGTCGGTTGTTTCATCGGTAAACCAGCCGTTGTGGTATCCTTTCATCGGCTGATACATGTTTGATTGCCCCGAGCAGATCCACACCTCTCCAATTAACACATTTGATAGCTTTACAGGTTTCCCATCGCTAATAGTGATATCATAAGGTCCACCAGCAACTGGAGTTTTTACTGCAAGTTCCCATTTGCCATTAGCATCGGCAACTGTGGAATTATTTTTCTTTGACCATGAAGGCTTTACTGTTATTTTACTGTTTGGCTCAGCCCATCCCCATAGGTTTACATTGCTTTGTTGTTGTAACACCATATTATCGGATAGGATTGCCGGAAGTTTGATAGTTCCAAAAGCGGAACAGGCAACAAGAATAGAAATTAGGATAGTTAGAATTATTGTTTTCATTGTTTTTTCAATCAAAATCATCAGTAAAATCGGTCATCTTTTATCAGAAATAGGTAGCCATACATTCTGCCATTCGTCTGTATCCTTCTTCATTGGGATGTACCTGAGTGCAATCATAAGTTGGCTCTCCATAAAATGCTTTTGCATTGTAACTCGTTATTCCACAATTGTTCCACAAATCAATTACAGGCAACCCATAATAGCGGCCAATTGCCCTTATATATTCAACTTTGGGCAACCGTTCTGTTTTTTCCCAGTTCAACACATCTGCAAAGCTTGGAAATCTTACAACGTTTTTGTATTTATTGCCGTACATGCTCTCTTTTCCAACCATACCTACGTCAGCGCGAACCCGTATTTGTGTTATTAAATAGATTTTTGCCTTTGGACAGGTTTCCATTAACATCTCAATCATTCCTTTATAAGCCGATATAAATGAGACGGTATCGTTGGTAATTCGAAGCTTATAAGGCTTTTCCCATGCAACGATGTCAGCAGGCATGTTGAAAGGATCTTTGTCCGACTTTATGCCGGGATCACGGTCGTTTTGCCCCCCATACACCATGATGATATCAGGCTTATAAAAAGAGGCATCAAACGCCCGCATGAAGATGGATTTCTCATCAGTTGGCTTCACTCTCGTTCCCCCTATAGCCATCGGGGAATGATGATCTTTTCCTTGTAAAGTTTCTTCCTTGCTCCAGATAAATCCAAACCAATTGACTAAAAATTCCTGCCACACACAGCTTGCTGTCAGACTGTCTCCAATAGTAAGAAGTTTTTTATCCGACAAATAGGTTTGAGATGTTTTTACAGGAGTTTGATCTTTAGAAGTAAATGGAAAAATTGTTAATCCAAACATCAGGATGATTCGAAATATTATCTTTTTCATATGTGTCTTTTTACTTTCTCAATTTTAAACGTCTTACCCTTTTTATTAAAACATACCTTCATTTTTCAGATAAGTAATCATTAGTGTCCATTAAAAACAAAATTTGTTCTTTGAAATCATTGAGGATCTACATTTTGCAAGCTATTTTGTGGCGTGACGATTTGAATTGATTATGTTCGTTGGAAAATTAACACCCAACAATGAATCAAGGCAAATATGTGTTCGCACAGATAGTTGAATTTCTTCCTCAACGGATTTTCGATCGTATAGTTGAAAAGTATGAAGGCAATAAGTATGTCATGCATTACACTTGCTGGAACCAATTGCTTTGCATGCTCTTTGGACAACTCACAAATCGGGATAGTCTTCGAGACTTAATGGTTGCATTGAATGCTCATAGCAACAAATCCTATCACTTGGGTTTTGGGAAAAACGTTACACGGAGCAATCTGGTTAAAGCCAATGAAAGGAGAAATAGCAAAATATTTGAAGAGTTTGCTCATCACCTTATCGATGTTGCTAGAAGGAACAGAGCTAATGATAATTTTGAGATCAAAGGAACAATATATGCTTTTGACTCATCAACCATTGATCTCTGCTTGAGTGTCTTTTGGTGGGCAAAGTTTCGTAAGGCAAAAGGAGGAATAAAACTGCATACTCTTTTTGATATAACGACCCAAATACCTGCTTTCGTGCATATTACTCCAGCTACAGTGAACGATGTAAACGCAATGGATTATCTCAACTATGAGCAAAGTGCATATTACATCTTTGACAGAGGTTATGTCGATTACACACGACTTTTCAAGATAACTCAATATTCTGCTTTTTTCGTTATCCGTGCAAAATCAAACCTCCAATTTAACAGGATGTATTCCCAAAAAAGTGATAAGAGTTCAGGTGTATTATGTGACCAAATTGGCAAACTCAAGGGCTTTTATATCTCAAAAAGATATCCGGACAAACTTCGGCGGGTTAAATTTCACGATCAACAAACCAATCGAACATTCATTTTCCTCACCAATAATTTTGATATCACGTCCGCTCAGGTAGCTTTACTCTATAAAAATCGTTAGCAGATAGAACTCTTTTTCAAATGGATTAAACAACACTTGAAAATAAAATCCTTTTGGGGAACTTCTCAAAATGCTGTTCTTATCCAGATATATTGTGCGCTTATTACCTACTGTTTGGTTTCAATCATATGAAATGAGTTGAAAATATCAAGGTCTACCTACGAAATATTACTTGTGATTGGAATATAACTTCTTAATAAAACTCTTATAAATGAGCTTCTTGCAAATGTAGATTACAAAGATGTCAATGAACTTAACTTTAACCAACTATCACTTAGTTTATTTTAACTGGACAATAGTGATATTTTATTCAAAAATAGCAAAACTAATATACTGAAAAAATGGATGATTTCTTAATTACATGGATAATCTTATTATAAATGGTTGTGTATTTTATTTATTTGGCAGAAATTTGTTCAGTTTATTATTGTAAAGGATAACCCGTTGGTTGAATTAAATTAGTGCATATTTGACTCGACCGATTGGAGCGTTGTTGATTTTATTGAAATATTGCAGGACGGTCATAGCACTAATTTTAGCCAGCACCCTGACAAATAGCTCTGCTTGTTGTTTTGCATAATTCCTGACCAACATAAATTGATCATCCAATTGAGAGAAAACTGTTTCAATACGTTTTCTTGCCCTTGCAAAAGGTCTAAATACAGGGTGGTGATTTTCTGGTTGGAGCGATAGGGTATTGATAACTCAATACGGGCTGTTTCAAAAAGATCAAATTGAATAGAGGGCTAAGATATCCTCTGTCTCCAATCAATGTGCAGTTAAACAGTTCATATTTAAATTCTTGTAAATAATGTATGTCATGAACAGAAGCCTTGGTCAAGTTAAAAGAATGAATAACACCACTTAACCCACAAACACTGTGTAGTTTATATCCATAGTAATGCGTTTTCTGAGCTGCACAATAACCAGAGGAAGGAGTCTGTTCATAATTGTCTTTCCCAAGTTTACAACGTCTGGATCGAGAAAACTTACAAACCGGAAGAGCTTTAGAATCAACATAGAAATAGCTCTCACCGCCATCTATTGCTGTTGCAATATTTGTTCTGATGGCGTCTGTTAAGTTAAACAGTAATTTCCGCCTTTGATTATATTGTCTGCGAGATAAAAGATTTGGAAAATCAGCAGAATATTCTTTGCTAAGTTTATGAAAGAGATAGTTTTCACTATCAATCCCTAAGGCTTCAGCAGTTAGAGATAAGAAAATAATCTAGGTATGAGAATTTAGGAATAACACCCCTACGGATAGTATTTCCTCTTTCATTGACTAGATTTTTGCTAAATTGTTTCAATATTTCAAGAACTTTGTCGAAGTTTGTTTTCAAGTTGTGCATAAATGATGTTTCGTTTTTTGTTGTTTTGCACCATTAAATTTCAGAAATATGCACAAATTTTATTTGTTAAATATTTTCAAATTCTAATTCAACCAACGGGATATTGTAATTATTTACGTCGCTGAGAGAGATAGTCCTTTTTCTATCTTTGCAATAATATGCCAAAACAATCTAAGATAATATTAGCTCCATTGCACGGATATACAGAAGCTGCATTTAGAAATGCACTTGCTGAATGTTTTAGTGGGTATGATGAAGCTATTGCCCCATTTATAGCATTATCGCCTGCCGAACGGATTAATCCGGCAAGGCTACATGATGTGGTTCCGGTTAATAATATACGTCTTCCAATAATTCCACAGATACTTGGTAATGATGCTCCCCTCTTTATTTCAATGGCAAAAGCACTTGCCGATCTTGGCTATACACAAATAAACTGGAATATGGGTTGTCCCAAAAAGAGTATTGCAGCTAAGAAACGTGGATCGGGGCTTTTACCCCATCCTGATTTTATTGACAATATTCTGGCTGAAGTTGTTCCCAATATACCTCAACAACTAAGTGTTAAGCTACGACTTGGACGAAATCATCCTGATGAGATTTATCCAATCATCAAAATACTGAATCGTTATCCATTAGCATCGGTTACTGTTCACCCTCGTATTGGAATTCAATTATATGATGTAAAGGCCGATGTAGATCGGTTTGCTACAGTCTTACCACTACTGAAGCATCCTGTATTTTACAATGGAGATATTTTTAATATATCTGATTATCAACGAATCACTACAAGATTCCCTTCCATAGCAGGCTGCATGATTGGCCGTGGTGTATTAGCAAATCCCTTTCTGGCGGAAATGTTGAGCGGACAAATACTTCCTTCTTCTACTGAACAACAAACACATTTCATTTATTTTATTAGTGTGCTTATGGATGAATTAAAAAAAGAATCCAGATCATCACACTTTCTCTTCTCTCGTATGAAAGACTACTGGGGCTTTTTTGCCTATCTGTTTAACGATACAGAATCAGTTTACAAAGAGATGGTAAGAATTACAGATGAGAATGAATTTTTCTCACGACAAGAAACTGTATTACATGAAGGAATCTGGAATGATCTAACTTCAGTAGATATTGCATTTACAGGAACCAAGGCTGATAAAAAGGAACTTGACGGATAAAAAGAAACAGTAATACAACCTTCAATAAACCCTTTCACTATGATCAGGCACTTTTTAAAATTGGAATTTATCAATTATTTAAGTAGACAACTATTTTTCTTATTTGTCGTGATATCCCTTCTTGCTAATACCGCCAAATCGCAAAACGCTTCTCTCCGACAATCTATAAATCAGATTATAAACACGATAGATGGGAAAGTTGGAGTAGCAGTTATGAATATTGAAAAAAAAGATACGTTATCCATCAATGGACACAGCCATTTTCCAATGCAAAGTGTGTTTAAATTTCCACTTGCAATGGCTGTATTTCAACAAGTTGATCAAGGGCAGTTTTCATTAGATCAAAAGATTCATATTGAGAAAAAAGATCTACAACCTAATTTCTGGAGTCCCTTAAGAGAAAAATATCCAAATGGAAATGTAGATATTTCACTTAGCGAGTTGCTTAAGTTTACGGTTTCTGAAAGCGACAATAGTGGTTGTGACCTATTATTCAGATTATTGGGAGGTCCCATAAAAGTAGATAAAATCATTCATAGTCTTGGTGTTAAAGAGATAGCGATTGTTGCAACTGAAGAAGAGATGCATAAAGAATGGGATGTTCAATATACTAATTGGTGCGAACCCATGGCCATGATCCATCTACTGGAGATCCTGAATTCAGGAAAAGCACTTTCAAAATCGAACAATGATTTTCTGCTTAAACTGATGACTGAAACTACGATCGGAGCTAAAAGAATTAAAGGACTATTACCGAAAGGAACAGTAGTAGCACATAAAACAGGACTATCAGATACTAATGCACTTGGGATTACTGCTGCTACACATGATGTTGGAATAGTTACTCTACCGGATGGAAACCATCTTGCAATTGTCGTTTTTGTTTCCAATTCAAAAGCAAATCAAGAAAATAGAGAACGAATTATAGCACAAATTGCAAAAGTAGTTTGGGACTATTATGTAAAATAGCATCCTTATCTTAGACGATCAAGATATGCTAACTTTTCACGCTGATCTGTTTTTATATTAAAAAATGAGTACGAAATGATGATTACACCTGTCATTAACTAATAAGCAGTATCATTTCGAATAAATTCTTTAATAAAAAGCCTCCTTTCATGGATAAAACACAATTGTTCAGAAAAATATTTCTACCTATATTTTTAATAATTCCCTTTTTTATAAGCCTATCATGCAGTGGAAAGAATGACATGAGTAAGCAACCTGTCTCTACAAACGATACCCTTAGAACGTATACAAATCCCTTAAGCAATATTACAAATATTGGAGATCCCTATATTTTAAAGGCAAACAACATGTATTACATGTATGCAACCTCTTCTGATATGGGCTTTAAGGTTTGGCAATCATCCAACTTGATCGATTGGGCAGAAAAAGGACTTGCATTAAACAAAAACGATGCATCTAATCAATGGGGAAATGGGAATTTCTGGGCTCCTGAAGTGAAATTTTATAACAACAAATATTACATGAGTTATAGTGCCGTAAGTCCGAATGGCAAAATGAAAATTCGGATTGCCAGAAGTGATAGTCCACTTGGCCCTTTTATTAATTGGTGTGAGCCGTTTTTCCAGTCCGATGATTTCTCATATATCGACTCTGATATTTTCATAGATACCGACAAAGTTTACTTGTATTTCGTTAAAGATTGTTCAACGAATATATTAAATGGAAAACATATTAGCCAGATTTGTGCGGCTCAACTAGACACTGATTTAAAAGGGATAATTGGAACGCCACAAATGATTCTTTCGCCTGACCAAACATGGGAAGGCATTACTCAAGAATGGCAATGGAACGAAGGCCCCTATGTGATAAAAAACAACAATCTGTATTATCTTCTTTACTCGGCAAATGTTTACAACTCACAAGATTATTCTGTTGGGTATGCTACTGCTACTTCGCCATTAGGAAACTGGACAAAGAGTACAGATAATCCGATTCTAAAGAAAGACATTGCATTAAAAGTTTCAGGACCTGGCCATTGCTGTATAACAACTTCGCCCGACGATAAAGAGTTCTTTATTGTTTATCATACACATACCTTCTTTGAAGCACCGAGTGGTAACAGAAACTTATGTATTGATCGATTAAATTTCAACCGAAGTAAAATAACAGTAGCTGGCCCAACCAGAACTCCGGAACCGCTTCCTTCAGGTATTCCATACCGAATAATAAGTAAAAACTAATTTATCATTTTAAAAAATCATATTTCACCCTTAACCTCTAAAACCTTAATATCGATATGAAAAAATTACTCTGTTTAATTTTCATTGTTCTATGTACTTCATTTTGGGCAGCAAGCTATGCGCAAATTGTTAAGCAGAAAAACAAATCAAAGACAGCTTTACGCTGGACTTCTGAAAAAGCGAATGAGTGGTATTCGCATAAAGGATGGCTTCGTGGATGTAACTTTATTCCAAGTACAGCTATAAATCAATTGGAGATGTGGCAAGCTGAATCTTTTGATACTGCAACAATAAACCGCCAACTAGGATGGGCACAGTCTATTGGCCTGAATGTTATGCGTGTTTTTCTACACCATCTTGCCTGGGAGGTAGATCCCAAGGGTTTTAAAACCAGAATGGGACAATATCTTACTATTGCAAACAAACATAATATCGCTACGGTATTTGTGTTTTTTGATGATTGCTGGAATCCAACTTACAAAGCGGGTAAACAACCTGATCCCAAACCAGGTATTCACAATTCAGGCTGGGTAAGAGATCCGGGGGATTTGGGAAAAGATTCAACAATATATCCACTTCTCCATAGCTACGTAAAAGATATTCTTACTCATTTCGCGAAAGACAAACGGATTGCGCTTTGGGATCTTTACAACGAACCGGGTAACTCTTCTAACGGAAATAAATCTATGCCTTTGTTGAAGAATGTTTTCCAGTGGGCAAGAGAAGTAAATCCATCACAACCAGTATCTGCAGGAGTCTGGAATAAAGATTTAACAGATCTGAATAAATTCCAACTTGAAAATTCTGATGTCATTACTTATCATAACTATAATGACGAAATACAACATAAAGCAGCTATTGATACACTCAAAAAATATGGCAGGCCATTGATTTGTACAGAGTATATGGCTCGTAAGCACAAAAGTCGATTTGACAATATCATGCCTTTACTGAAAGTTGAAAATATTGTTGCCATAAACTGGGGACTTGTAGAAGGAAAAACTAATACAAAGTATGCATGGGACGAACCCACTCCTGATGGATCGGAACCCAAACTCTGGTTTCATGAAATCTTCAGAATAGATGGAACGCCTTATAAAGAAGAGGAAGTTAAAATAATCAAACAATTAACCGGCAAGTAATTTCTGGTAACAATTCAAAGCCATAAAGTTGATACAGAATGCAATATTATGACAGATTAGGATTGTTAATACTAATTATTTTGTTTCACGTCACATTGGGATGCAGCAAAGGAAATACTGCATCCCCAATTAAAAATGACCGTGAAGAAGGAGGTATCCGTATTGTTTGGGATTCTTCTACTTTTAAAAAGATTTCCGCTTCTGGACCAGGATAAGGTTTGGCATCAGAACAAAAAAGTTATGACGAAGGAACCACCTGGATAGATGAGCGATTTTTATATGAAGCTGATTATTCTTTTCATAATGGATGCTGGGAACCTTCTGCCATTCAGTTACCGAATGGAGAAATTCAACTGTTCTTTGCAAATGAAGGAGATTATCTTAGTTCTGATGAACAAAATATTTCATTGCTAAGATCTGCTGATAATGGGTTGACATGGTCGAAAAAAAGAGAGATTGTCAGTTTTAGATCAGGTAGCAGAGATGGAATGCCATCACCGATATTATTACAGAACGGAATAGATCTTGTATTTTCAATTGAAGATAATGGCTATAGCAATTTTAAGCCTTATATAATCAGAAGTACCGTTGCAAATAATTGGGCAAGCACTGTTGAAGCTACAAGTCCGGACAAAAATTATGCACTAATAGAGCCCATTGCAGATAATATTTATGCAGGTGCTCCATTTTTAAGACAACTAAAGACTGGGCAAACAATACTTTCATATCAAGGGACAGAAGGACAAACAAATAGTATAGATTTTGCAGAAATGAGAGTAGTAATTGGTGATAATCAAGCTCGAAACTTTACAAAAAAACTGTTCCTTTTGCTATTGCTGCAAACAAGTCGGGATTGTGGAATAGCCTTGCGGTACTATCAGATAATACCATCATTGCTTTAACAAGTACAAACTCGTATTCTTCAGGTAATATTGAAATATGGATGATTAAAGGACATGTAATTGATGAATAGCATGAAGGGGTTTGCAGGAATACGTATTAAAATACGGTTTATAAATATTAATAATTATTCTACCTCCGAGACATTTGATTATGTTTTTTTTAACTAACTATCTTTATGGCAATATATTATACATCATCCCAACAGTGTAAGATAAAACAAACCAATATATTTAACTGAAACATTACCCGTATCAACTACACCAAGACATACATAGGAATATACAAACGCCATTACGGCTTTCAATTGGCACGATACTTAATTTAAGGCCATAAAGAAAAAAATAAAAAATAATGAGTACGGAATGATAATTCACCTGTCTATACAAGTAAACCTTAAAGAATCATTTCATGGAAACAGATAACTCAGAAATCATTGATTTTATTCTTGACGAATCATTCCAACGATTTGTAATCAATAAAACCCCTGAAGACACAAAATATTGGGAATCATGGATAGGTGAACATCCCAATGCGGTTGAATCTTTTGAGGAGTCGCGAAATATTATTTCGTTTATCGTTACACGAAAAGTTCTTCCCAAAAATAAAGTTATCAGCGATGAGGTTTATAAAAAACTCCTTTTACAAATCGAAGCTGAGACACAAAAACCATTACAAGAACCTGAGAGAAAACATATCTCCTACTTTTGGTATGCTGCTTCTGCAATATTAATAGTTGGACTCGCTTTTTTATTCACCTATAATAGCAATATTAGAACAAGCTTCACCAGCCAAAATCTGGAAGTAATTGTACCTAAAGGACAACGAAGTCAATTATTATTACCCGATGGCACGAGAGTATGGCTAAATTCGGGTACTATATTCAAATATCCCTCCTCCTTCCTAAAGCATGGACGTGAAGTATATCTTGAAGGCGAAGCGTTTTTCAATGTTACCCATAATAATCAGCCATTCATTGTCCACTTGAAAGACAATTTATTTGTGAAAGTTTTTGGGACAGAGTTTAATGTAAAAAGTTATGCTGAAGATAAAATTGTTGAAACGACTTTAATTAAAGGAATGGTACATTTCTTAAGGAAGGACGAAAATGATCAAGTCATCAATGAAATAAAGCTGGAACCTAAAGAAATGGTTACTTATGAAAAAGCCTTTCGCAAGATGACCATCTCAAAGATAGTCCCTTATACTACTCCTGTTACTAATACAAAAAGCTTAGCAACAAATCCAGATAGAATTAATAAAGTTGAACAGGTAAAAGAAACAGAATCATTAAGTGAATCAGCTATCACAACGGCTTGGAAAGATAATACGTTAGTTTTTCAGAATGAAACGTTGGAAGAGATCTCTACTAAAATGGAGCGTTGGTTTGGAATACCGCTCAAAATAGAGGATGAAGAACTAAAGAAGGAACGCTTTACAGGTAATTTCATGAATCAAGAATCTGTTTATCAAGTACTCGATATTATAAATCGTTCAGAACCAATTCAATATACAAAACAAAATAAGATGATTATAATAACAAAAAAGAAACATAATTAACTAATTTATAATCTTATAACAGAATTGCCTATGATGATATAAAAAACATGAGAACAAAAAAAACGGGTAATGCGGACACATTACCCGAGTAAAGTGAGAATTAAAAATTAACTGATGCAATAATAAGCAAGTCATCAGCTATTCAATTAACATTCAAATGCAAAAATATGAAAAAAATGCAATTAAAGGATCCTTGTAAAGGGGTATCATTGATTAAATTATGGAGAATTATGAAAATAACTTTACTCTTAATAATAATTGGGATAATGAACACCTACGCAAAGGTCTACTCGCAGGATGCTCAGATATCTGTTAACATTAAAAATGGATCTATCACTGATTTGTTCAAAACAATTGAACAAAAAACCGAATACCGAATTTTTTATAAAACAAATTTGGTTAGTGACTCAAAAAGGTTAACACTGAATGAAACGCACAAATCCGTCTCATCTATACTTTCAGAGGTCTTATCAGAAAGAAATCTATCTTTTGATTTGATCGATAAAGTAATTGTAATTACTCCTTCATCAATGGCCCCGCAACAAATGGTCTCTGGAAAAGTTATAGATGCTGTTACCAATGAGCCGCTTATAGGTGTTGGTATTAGTGTTCAGGGAACTACAAAACGAGCTGTAACAGACATCAATGGAAAATATTCAATTGATGCAACAAAACCAAATGCCGTTCTCGTATTCTCGTATATTGGATACATTACACAGGAAATTCCTTTAAATGGACAAACAGTCGTTAATGTAAAAATGGCTGCCAATATTCAAAATCTTGGTGAAGTTGTTGTAGTTGGTTATGGTACTCAGAAAAAAGAATCAATAACTGGTTCTATATCTGGGGTTACAGCCAAGGATATTAGTGTTGTACACGGTGGTTCTACCGTAAGTTCAGGCCTCGCTGGCAAAATTGCAGGTGTTACTTTTCGTATGACTGATGGTCGTCCAGGCGCAAGTGCAGCTGTTCAAATTAGAAATTTAGGTCCAGCCCTTTATGTAATCGATGGTATACAAAAGGACGAAGGACAATTTAATAATATTTCGCCAAATGATATCGAAAGCATTACCGTTTTAAAGGATGCTTCTGCAGCTATCTATGGTGTAAAAGCAGCAAATGGTGTTGTTGTGGTAACGACTAAACATGGTTCGTTAAATACAAAGAACACTATCGAATTTAATGCTCTATATGGCTATCAGAATTGGACCCGTTTTCCAAAAGGAGTTGATGCTTATGGATGGCAGTTAAACAAGGTTTATGCTGATATAAATCAAACCGGACACACTGCAATCACTCCGACCGAACTTGCAAAATGGAAAGCCGGAACAGATCCTGCTTACAGAAGTTTTGACTGGTATAACGCAGTTGTTACACCTAACATGCCTCAATCGAACTACAATTTAAATGCCAGTGGAGGTAATGACAATATCAATTACTATGTATCATTAAGCCGTTTAGATCAAGATGCCGTGATTAAACAGTATAAGTTTAATCGCACCAACTTCCAAAGTAATGTGGATGCCAAAATAGCAAAAAACTTAAAAATTGGAGTTGCAATCAACGGTCGTATTGAAGAACGTGTAAATCCAGGTGTACCGGGTGGTGATGATTATTGGGTCCCTCGATTTGCGATTATGAGAAATACTCCAATGATGCGTGAATTTGCAAATGACAATCCTTTATACATGAATGATATAGGTGATAATTCAACAAATCTCGCATTGATGAATTATGCAACTTCCGGTAAATATCAGTCTGATTGGTATGTTTTACAGACAAACTTTAATGCTGAGTACAAGTTCCCTATAAAAGGTTTAACAGCAAAGGGTATGATGTCATATTATTATGCTGACCAGTTAATGAACAATCACGAGTACACTTATAATGCATATAAATATGATCCTGTTACGAAAACTTACAATGTAAGTGGTGGTAGTCAGAATCCATGGCAGGAAAGACAAACTTCTAAGATTCTGGAAACTGTTATTCAGGGTCAGTTAAACTATACAAATACTTTTGGCAAGCACACAATTAACGCAACATTTGTAACTGAAAGAAGTAATCGTTCTGATGCAGAAGTTTGGGTACACGTCGTTCCCCCTTTGAATCCAATTGATATCATGCAGGTTTCTACACTTACTGATTATAATAATAGTAACACTACATTGGCTCGCGTTGGATACGTTGGTCGTTTTACTTATAACTATTCGAATAAGTATTATTTCGAAGCCTCTGGTCGTCGTGATGCTTCTTCTATGTTTTCGCCTGATAACAGATGGGGTAATTTTTACTCAGTTTCTGGTGGATGGAGAATCACATCAGAAAATTTCTATAAGAATCTATTTGGTTCAGCCCCTATTCTTAATGATTTAAAGGTTAGAGCTTCTTATGGTCGTCTGGGTGATGATACAAACATTGGAATTAGTCCATCCGATTTTACATACATCAATGGTTATACTTATCCAACAGGTGGAGCTGTTTTGGCCGGTCAATTTGTTCCTGGAGCAAGAGATCGTGGTCTTCAGGCTACAAATCTTACCTGGACAATCAGTAAAATAACTGATATAGGAGCTGATTTTTCTATGTTTAATGGTAGTTTAACCGGAGCTGTTGATTATTTCTATCGCAAGCGTACAGGATTACCGAATACTGATAATACAGTCATTCTTCCTTATGAAGTAGGATTTAATCTTCCTAAAACCAATGTTGGTAGCGATGCTCAAATGGGCGGTGATTTAAATATTCAGTACAATACTAAAATTGAAAAAGTTGATATTACAATTGGGGGTAACTGGGGCTTTTCAAGGAAGAAGGACTTAACCTTGAATTCTAATCCTCAATTTGGTAACTCATGGGATTATTATAGAAATTCAACCATTAATCGTTGGGATGCTATTTCCTGGGGATACGAAGTCGTTGGTCAGTTCCAAACACAACAACAGATCAACAGCTACAAAATCAATAATGATGGAAAAGGAAATATGACTCAACTTCCTGGAGACTTAATCTATAAAGATCAAAACGGAGATGGTGTAATCAACCAATTAGATCAACGTCCAATCGGTTATGGTTCAAATGGTTCACAGCCTATACAAAATTTTGGTCTTAACTTTACCTTAGCATGGAGTGGCTTTGACTTTCGTGCAGATTTCTCGGGTGGTAGTGGATATTCTTTTGTACGTAACTGGGAAATGGCAGTTCCTTTCCAAAACGGAGGAAACCTGTTGAAAGACTTTGCGAATAATAGCTGGCACCGTGTAGATCCTTATGATGTAAACAGTGCATGGGTTGCAGGTAAATACCCCGCAATCACTTTCAACAATGGTGGTGGAAATAACTATAACGGTGCTGGCGCTACTCCTAGCTTCTGGATTACTCCGGTTAAATATTTCAGAGCCCGTACCATTGAACTTGGTTATACTATACCTAAATCTATCATCAATAAAATGAAGATACAAAAACTTCGGGTTTATATCAATACATACAACCTGTTTAGCTTTGACAACATGTCGAAGTATGGAATTGAAACTGAAGTTAACGACAATAATGGTTTGCAATATCCACAAAACAGAATTGTCAACTTTGGTGTAAATCTTTCATTTTAAATCTTAAAACTTGAATCAAATGAAAAAGTATATAAAAATATTCTTCATGGTTATCATTCCATTTATGTGGAGTTGTAATGATAAGAATTACATGGATGTTAAACCAACCAATATCTTAACGACCGATATCGTGTTTTCAGATGCAAATGTTGTAAAATCTGTTTTGGCAGATCTTTATGATAGAATGCCAAATTACGTGTATATCGATAATGCTGCTGACTTCGCAAATTATAACGAAGCAATGGTTTCAAACGGCGATTACTGGAGACAAAATTTCGTTAACTATTCGTACGATAATGCAAATCTAAACTGGTATGATACCTACAACTATATTAGGGACATAAACCTTTTCCGCGAACGTTTACAGGCTACTACCCAACTTAGTGCTGATGTAAAAGCCTCTTATATGGGTGAAATTCGATTCTTACTTGCTAATTCTTATTTTGAATTGGTAAAACGCTATGGTGGAGTACCTTTAATTACAAGTTCAAAGAATTATTCTTCGGGTACTGCTGTTGGAACATTACAAATTCCCCGTGCAAAAGAATCTGCAGTCTATGATTTTATTATTGCTCAAATGGACACTGCTAAAACACAGTTATCTAATGATCCTAATAATAAAACAAGAGCTACTAAAGGTGCTGCGTTAGCACTTCAAGCTCGTGCTGCCATTTATGCTGCATCTATTACAAAATATAATAAATTGAATACTCCTACGGTTACTGCTCTACCAGATAATGGTGAGGTCGGTATGAGTGGTGCTGATGCTACAAAATATTATCAAAAAGCATTAGCTGCTGCAAAGGAAATTATTGCTGATGGAAAATATTCTCTTTATACAAAGAAGAATCCAAACTATGAGGATAATTTTGCCAATGCATTTTTAGATAAAACCAGCTCTGAAGTAATCTTGGCAAGAGATTATATTCTAAAGTACAAGACAGAAGGTTGGACAAACTGGAATCAACCTCGCTCACAATCTGAAGATAATGGAGATGGCGGTGAACTATGCCCTTCTCTGAATCTTGTTTATTCTTATGAGAAATTAGATAATACGTTTACCAAGTTACCAATTGCCAGTGCTGGAGTTCCTATTAATTATACAAACCCTACTGATCTATTTGCCGGTCGTGATGGTCGCTTAGGGGGTACTGTTTTATTACCAGGTACGACTTTCAAAGGATCGATGGTAGATATTTGGGCAGGTCTAGGCTCTTCATCTCACCAATTCCTTACTTCGGGTGATGATCCTGCTAATCCATTTAAACAATATCCGGGTACTGATTTTGTACAAGTAATCGGTAAAGATGGTCCTAAAGATAACTACGAGCATGCTGCCGTTTCAGGTTTCTTAGTTCGTAAATATCTTGATCCAACTACACACTCTGGTCAACGTGGAGTTCGTAGCGATGTTTGGTGGATTCGTTACAGATATGCAGAAGTTCTGTTAATTGCTGCTGAAGCATCCTACGAATTAGGCGATGCTACCGCTGCTGCTGGTTATATGAACACCGTAAGAGCAAGAGCTGGTTTCCAAATCCCATTAACTGCTTCCGATATCACATTAGGCCGTATTGTTCATGAGAACAAAGTTGAATTTGCTTTTGAAGACCATTTATATTGGGATTTAAGACGTTGGAGGATTGCGCATAAAGTATTTGATGGTAGCAACATTTCAGTTACTGATTTGAAACCTGCTCAGTATGATGCTCCAGATGACAAAGTCTTCGGTTTGTGGCCATATAAAATCTTTAATCCTGGTGGAGCTGATAATGGACAATTCTATTTTGTTGAGCATTCTTCTCCAAACCTGGGTACAGGACACAATTTCCAACTGGGTAATTATTATTGTAAGATTGGTGATGATATCATCGCTAGAAATCCAAAACTTACCAAAAACCCTAACCAATAATAACTTAATCTGAAAATTGAAGGAATTATGAAAAAAATAATTATATCAATTATGCTATTTGGGGTAATGGGATTACTGATTACCTCTTGCAAATACGATAATTATGATAAACCAAATGTATATCTGAAAGGTGCATTGATTTATAATAATGTAGATACTGTTTTTGTACGACAATCTTCTGGTAATAATATTGATCAAGCTGCGGTTTATTTCAATTTATTTGAACCAGGTTGGCAAAAAACATACTCAACACCTATTCGTGTTGTAGTTGATGCTGGTGGTACCTTCTCCTCGATTCTTTTCCCTGCAACTTACAAATTAGTAGTACCTGCAGGTAATGGACCGTTTATCGCAAGTACCGATACAACAGTTGTTAAACTTGATGGAAGTAAAACGATAAATATTCCTGTAACTCCTTATTATCTGGTTCGGAATTTTGCACCAACTTTAAGTGCCTCTGATAGCACCGTAACAGCTAACGTAAAGGTTGATCAGATTGTTACTGGAGCAAATGCAAAGAGTATCGGTTCTGTTTATATGTATATTAACAGAACAGCCATTGTTGATGGTGGAAACAATTTAGCTTCTGTAAACATTTCTGGTGGTTCAATTACTGATCCAACGAAAGTTATATTAAAAGCTAAAATTCCTAACCTAGCCAAAATTAGCGGTTTAGGTATTGCTACTAATCAGAAACAATTCTTTGTTAGAATTGGTGTTAGAATTAATGGTTCCACTGAAGTATACTCTTCGGTAAAGACTGTTAGTTTACCATAACAATTAACTTTGTGCCACTCTGATGTAAAAATCAGAGTGGTTTTTTTTGTTTTCTCTATTTATATTATCAAGATAATGAAAAAACTATATTTCACTCTTTTAATGTTCTTGTTTGTTATCACAGCAAATTCACAACAAACAAGTAAGATTAATCAATTACGTGCTCCGGCATATCCGTTGGTGACTATTGATCCTTATACCAGTGCGTGGTCGTTCAACGATAAACTTTATAATGATGATATAAGACACTGGACTGGCGTTAAGAATTCTTTAATTGGAGCAATACGCGTAGATGGTACTATATATCGATTTATGGGAACTGAGAATTTAGCTTTGGTACCTATTGCGCCTACAGCTAAAAGTAAACCATGGATAGGTAAGTACACTTTTACACAACCTGGAATCGGATTCGAAAAACCTGATTTCAATGATTCACAATGGAAAGAAGGTAAAGCTGCTTTTGGAACAGAAGGCACTTCTGCTCTGAAAACACTTTGGAATACAGAAGATATATGGGTACGTCGCGAAGTTATGATTACAGAAGACCCTTCTACTTTAGATTTATATGTTGAATATTCGCATGATGATGTTTATGAAATGTACATCAATGGCGTACAGATTGTAAAAACGGGATATGAATGGAAAGACAACGTTCGTATTCCATTATCTGCTGAAGCAAAAAAAGCACTTATTAAAGGCAAAAATATTATAGCAGCTCATTGTCACAATACTACAGGGGGAGGATATGTAGATTTTGGGCTATTTAAAAAGGCAACCAAAAAGAGATTCTTTGAAAAAACTGCAGAACAAAAATCTGTAGATGTCAAGGCAACTCAAACTAAATATGACTTTGAGTGTGGTCCTGTAGATTTAAAAATCATTTTTACGTCTCCATTACTTACAGACAATCTTAAAGTATTATCACGACCTATCAGCTATATTACTTATAATGTGGCATCTCTAGATAAAAAGACACACACCGTACAGATTTATTTCGAAGCATCACCTGAATGGGCTGTAAATATGATCAGTCAGGAAGTAACCAGCGAAAAAATAGGGACCAATGGATTAACATATCTTAAAGCTGGAACAAAAGCCCAAAAGATATTGGGTCGTAAAGGCGATGATGTTAGAATAGATTGGGGCTATTTTTACTTAGTGGGCAAACAAGATAAATCAACATCATTCTCTATTAACGATTACGAAACGACCAAAAAGGAGTTTTCTGAAAAAGGAAAATTATCTGGGATTGTGAACAAAAACCTATCTTCAGAAATGGAAAAGCAGATGACTTCTTTAGCCTTATCTCAAGATCTAGGAAAAGTTGGAGCTAACACAATTTCTAATATAATCATGATTGGATACGACGATCTCTACTCCATCCAATATTTTGGAGACAATCTTCGTCCATGGTGGAATAATGATGGAAATAATTCTATTATCAGCGAATTTGCAAAAGCCAATCTTGAATATAACGACTTAATTGAAAAGTGTAATAAGGTTGATGAAAAACTTATGACCAATGCAGAGAAAGCTGGTGGCACGAAATACGCTGAGTTATGTGCATTAGCTTATCGTCAGGCCATCGCTGCTCATAAATTGTTGAAAGATAAAAATGGAGATATCCTGTTTTTATCAAAAGAAAATTTCAGTAATGGTTCCATTAATACCGTAGATGTAACCTATCCTTCCGCTCCAATGTTCCTTTATTATAATCCTGATCTACTCAAAGGAATGCTTAATGGCATATTCTATTTTAGCGAGAGCGGAAAATGGAAATACCCCTTTGCTGCTCATGATATCGGAACATATCCATTGGCGAATGGTCAAACATATGGCGAAGGAATGCCTGTTGAAGAGAGTGGAAATATGCTACTTCTGGCTACAGCTATTGCTGTAGCTGAAGGTAATGCAAAGTATGCTGAAAAACATTGGCCTGTACTAACTACCTGGGCCGATTATCTGCTGGAAAAGGGACTCGATCCGGAAAATCAACTTTGTACTGACGACTTCGCAGGCCATCTTGCTCATAATTCAAATCTTTCCATTAAAGCTATTTTAGGGATTGCAGGTTATGGTAAACTTGCTAAGATGCTTGGAAAAGATGATATCGCAACTAAATATACTGCGGCAGCCCGTGAGATGGCTCAAAAATGGATTACTATGGCTGACGATAATGATCACTATAGTTTGACATTTGATAAGAAAGGAACCTGGAGTCAGAAATATAATCTAGTTTGGGATAAAGTACTCAACCTCGGTATATTCCCAAAAGAAGTCGCTCAAAAGGAAATGGCTTATTATCTGACAAAACAAAACACTTATGGACTGCCTCTTGATTCACGTGAAACTTATACAAAAGGTGACTGGATTATTTGGACAGCTACAATGGCAGAGGATAAAGAAACTTTCCATAAGCTTATCGACCCATTGTATAAATATGCCAATGAAACAACAAGCCGTGTTCCTTTAAGCGACTGGCACCAAACCACTACCGGAAAACAAGTTGGTTTTCAGGCACGCTCTGTCGTTGGAGGATTCTTCTTTAGGCTTTGGGATGCAACGCTAAACTCGAAATAATTACTAAGGACTTGTCAAACCAAAAATGGTTGACAAGTCCTCTTTTTTCTTTTTAAAGCAAGTGTATCAAAATTATTAATTGTATAAATTTACTAATGAGTAATTTAAAAAGCTTTTCAAAGATATTTACAACAATTACCTTTATCTATTGGTAATGGAGTTTGTACCAAGGTTCCGTCAAGTTTCTCTTTTAAAACTCAAATTTACAAATCCATTACTCAATCAAGACTTGCAGATCCTATTGTAATAAAAAGTGGAGATGGTTATTATTATGCATACGCGACCAATTGAACCATGAATGAAGTATTGGGAATATATCCAAGTGGCTAAAATCGTCTAATCTAATAAATTGAAGACCCATAAGAGACACTTTGCCTCAAAAACTAAATTGAGCAGATAAAGATTTCTGGGCTTAATTCTATGATAACAGATGGAGCAGGGCAAGATTAGATAACCTATCATGCAGTCGATCCTAAAGTGGTTTCTTTTAAACACCTAATGTTAATCGACAAGATCTCTTATCAAGATGGAGGCCTGTAATTGAAACAGACATTCCGTCAATTAGGCCACAAAAAACACCAACTCCCGTTACGAGAAAATAAAAGAACTCTAATTTTATTTGAATATCAAAATCATTGAATGTCGTATATTTTACACATCTTAAAATGAAAAAATCATTTAGTCTAATCTGTTTCATTCTCTTTGCATCCAGTGTGTTTTGTCAAACATCTATTCAGTGTGTAAAGCTTCCATCGGTTGCCGGGATAAACAGCTTTTATACCAGTAATCGTGCTCCCTTAAAACCGCTTAACTTCATTAAACTTCCGGTTGGAAGTATTAAAGCCGGAGGATGGGCAGAAAAGTTTTTAGAACTGCAGCGTGATGGTCTTACCGGTCATTTAGGAGAAATCAGCGCATGGCTACAAAAAAAAGATAATGCATGGCTAAGTAAGAACGGGAAAGGCAACTGGGGATGGGAAGAAGTACCTTATTGGCTAAAAGGCTATTCTTGTCTGGGATACCTACTTGATGACAAAAAAATACAAGCGGAATCAAAAATCTGGTTTGACGCTGTCTTTGCAAGTCAACAAGCTGATGGGTTCTTTGGGCCAGTCCAGTTAACCGATAAAAAAACACAGGATCTGTGGGCGAACATGATTATGCTTTGGACACTTCAAGACTATTATGATTATTCTGGAGACAAACGTGTTATCAAACTTATGACGAACTATTTCAAATGGGAAATGACCTTACCGGATAACATGATGCTCCAATCCTATTGGGAGAATAGTCGTGGTGGTGATAATCTTTATAGTGTTTTCTGGTTATATAACCACACTGGTGAAAAATGGTTACTTGATCTGGCCCATAAAATTCATAAGAATACTGCCGACTGGTGCCAAAAAGATAATCTTCCAAACTGGCATAATGTAAACGTTGCACAATGTTTCAGAGAACCGGCTACTTATTATATGCTTTCACGAGACTCATCACATCTCAAAGCAACATACAATGATTTTAATCTGATCAGAAATATTTATGGTCAGGTACCTGGCGGAATGTTTGGAAGTGATGAAAACAGTCGTCCCGGCTATACAGATCCTCATCAAGGAACTGAAACCTGTGGATTTGTAGAACAAATGGCTTCAGATGAAATGCTGCTTAGTTTTACCGGTGATCCAATGTGGGCCGATCATTGTGAAAATATTGCGTTTAACTCTTATCCTGCAACCTTTATGCCCGATTTTAGGGCACTGCGTTATATCACATGTCCAAATCAGGTTATTAGCGACAGTAAAGATCACAGTCCGGGCATTCAGAATAATGGACCTTTCCTGATGATGAATCCATTCAGTAGCCGATGCTGTCAGCATAATCATTCTCAAGGATGGCCTTATTATGTTCAGAGCTTATGGATGGCGACTAACGACAATGGTATAGCTGCAGTTTTATACAACAGTTGTGAGGTTAAAGCTAAAGTTGCCGATGGTACATTGGTAACAATTAAAGAAACAACCAACTATCCTTTTGAAGAGTCTATCAGATATGAAATAAAAACATCAAAATCTGTTTCCTTCCCTTTATATTTGAGAATTCCTGCTTGGTGTAAGAATGCTAAAATTAAAGTAAATGGTAAATCTGTAGCCGCTGATTTAGTTTCAGGAACCTATGCCCGACTTACCCGTAAATGGAAAACAGGCGACAAAATGGAACTAACCTTTCCAATGGATATTACAGTAAAGACTTGGGAAAAGAACAAAAACAGCGTTAGTGTTAATTACGGACCATTAACTTTCTCCCTTCTTATTAATGAAAGATATGAGAAGATGGATAGTAAGAAATCGGCTATTGGCGATTCTAAATGGCAAGAGGGTGTTGATCAGGATAAATGGCCATCTTTCGAAATCTATCCTACGTCGGCTTGGAATTATGGACTGTTGCTAAACCAGGGGAATCCAGAACTTTCATTTACAATAGAGCATAAACCCTGGCCAAAAGATAATTTCCCTTTTACTACCAATTCATCACCACTCGTAATCAAGGCAAAAGGTAAAATTATTACAAACTGGGTATTAGACCAATATGGTCTGTGTGGTCTTCTACCTCAAAGTCCCGTTATTGCAAATGAACCAACCCAAGAAATTAAATTATTACCAATGGGTGCCTGCAGATTAAGAATTTCCGCTTTCCCAGTGGTGACCAAATAATAAATCAACAAAATTGATATTATGAAAAAACAACTTTGTATTTTGATTCTTTTGTGCATTGGCTATTTTGTAAATGCACAAGAAGTTCCTCGTTCAGAGTATCCAAGACCACAATTCGTAAGAAATGCCTGGATTAATCTTAATGGTGCATGGACTTATACGTTCGATTTCGGTAATTCCGGTAAGAACAGAAGACTTAATGAGAGTAAGGGATTTGATGGAAAAATAATCGTCCCTTATTGCCCTGAGAGTAAACTTTCGGGTGTAGAGCATAAAGACTTCATCAATAACATGTGGTATCAGCGAACCATCTCAGTACCTGCCGATTGGAACGGAAAAAAAATCATCCTTCATTTTGGTGCTGTCTATTATAAAGCAGAAGCATATATTGATGGAAAATTTGTAGGAAGACATACAGGCGGTACATCCTCATTCGAATTTGATATTACTTCATTTGTCACTGCAGGAAAAGATCATAATTTAGTAATTTATGTGAATGACGAACTCCGTTCAGGTAAACAAACGGGGGGAAAACAATGTACTAACTATTTTTCAGAGGGCTGTTCATACACCCGTACAACAGGTATCTGGCAAACCGTATGGATGGAAGCAGCTTCTAACTTTGGACTGAAATCCACGCAGGTAATAACAGATCTTGATCAGAAACAAGTAGTAATACATCCCATCTTTTTCAATGAGAACAACAACCTTTCACTAAAAGTCACATTGAAAGACAATGGTAAAATTGTAGCTCAAAAAATCGTTAAAGCCAATAATAGTTCTGTTTGTATTCTTCCGGTTGCAAATGTAAAAACATGGTCACCTGAAAACCCATTCCTTTACGATCTGGTTTACGAAGTTGTCGACAAGGATAACAAAACAATAGATGTTGTCAATTCTTATGTCGGAATTCGTAAAATTCATATCGAAGGTAATCGGGTATTCCTCAATAATCAACCTTATTATCAACGACTGGTTCTTGATCAGGGCTTCTATCCTGATGGAATATGGACAGCTCCTACCGATAATGATCTTAAGAAAGATATCGAAATGTCTATTGCAGCTGGTTTTAATGGAGCGCGCTTACATCAGAAAGTATTTGAAGAGCGTTTTCATTATTGGGCAGATAAATTAGGCTACTTAACATGGAGTGAATCATCAAGTTGGGATTCGGATTATAATGACATTGAAGCTCATCGTAATTTTATAAGCGAATGGTCAGAAATAATTCTTCGCGATCGCAACTACCCTTCTATCGTTACATGGACTCCTTATAACGAAACATGGGGACCCGATCAGGAACAATATCCTCGCTTTGTTCAGGATCTGTATAAAACTACAAAAGGATTAGATCCTACCCGTCCCATCAATGATGCTAGTGGTGGAACCCATGTAATAACCGATTTGTGGACGGTTCATAATTATGAAGGAGACTCCACAAAATTGGCTGAAATACTTACCCCTAAAGCTGATGGTAAAATGTTTTCGAATGATAACTATAAATTTGCCCCTTATGCAGGTCAACCATACCTGATTGATGAATTTGGCGGTATTCGCTGGATTCCAACGGCAAAAGATAAAAATAGTGAAAGTTCATGGGGATATGGTGATGCGCCAAAAACCCTTGAAGAATATTATTCCCGTCTGGAAGGTGAAGTAGATGCAATTCTCAGTCGTCCAAATGTTTGGGGTTATTGCTTTACCCAATTAACTGACGTTGAACAGGAACAGAATGGAATCTATCTGTACAATCGTTCGTTAAAGTTCGACATGAAAAGAATTAAAGCGATCTTCAATAAGGTACCTTCTTTTAAATAGTAATCTACCATCTAATGTGTTGTAATATAATATATTGCAACACATTAGATAAAACCAAATCATAAAATGAAAAAACCACTTATTCATATTTCTCTTCTTTTATTTACAATCCTCTTATTTGCCAGTTGCAGTAAAGGACCAAAGATTACAAAAGAGACTTTCGGAAAAATGCCTGACGGGAAAGAGGCCTCCATTTTTACTCTTGTCAACGCAAAGGGTTATAAAGTACGAGTAACTAATTTTGGAGCTAAAGTAGTTTCACTTGAAGCACCCGATCGTAACGGTAAACTTGCTGATGTCGTTCTGGGATATGACAAATTTGAACAGTATCTGGTTGGAGATAAATTCTTTGGATCAACAGTTGGCCGTTATGCAAACCGTATTGCAAAAGGACATTTCACACTAGACAGCATTGAACACACGCTTGCGATCAATAATGCGCCAAATAGCTTACATGGTGGCCCATTCGGCTTTCACAGTGTACTCTGGAAAGCAGAAGTTATCAAAACTGACGGATATCCTTCACTAAAACTGACATATCACAGTCCTGACGGAGAAGAAGGTTATCCAGGCAATATGGATGTTGCTGTAATTTATACATGGACAGCTGATAACGCGTTGAAGATTCAATATGAAGCGACTAGTGATAAAAACACCGTATGTAATCTTACGAATCATTCAATTTTCAACCTTCGCGGGGCTGGAAATGGAGACATTCTGAATCATGAACTGATGATCGCTGCAGATTCTTTTACCCCAGTAGATAGTACATTGATACCTTTCGGAGAGATTCGTCCCGTTAAAGGAACCGTCATGGATTTCACTACACCTATTGCTATTGGAAAAAGAATCAATGATACTTATGAGCAATTAGCCAAAGGCAAGGGCTATGACCACAATTATGTACTTCGAACCAATAATACAATTACCAATCTTGCAGCAAGTGTTTTTGAACCTGAATCAGGACGTGTAATGGAAGTATATACAACAGAACCTGGTCTTCAATTTTATAGTGGTAATTTCTTAACGGGTAAAGATATCGGTAAAGGAAACAAATCCTATCAATTCAGAACAGGGTTTGCACTAGAAACTCAGAAATTTCCAGATTCACCCAATCACCCCGATTTTCCTACTACCGTTTTGAAAAAAGGCGACAGATATACCCAGACGTGTATTTATAAATTTACCACACGTTAGAATATAATCTATAACTAGATCTTTCAAATGATCTATCATCCATTAAGAATTAAATAATTGAAGAAAAATAGTTCTGATTATTTGATTCTTAATGGATCTCAGATCAACAAAACCGATTTGAATTTACCATACTCTAAATCGATTCATTGAAAGATGGAGATGGTTTGGTTTTTTAAATATAGTTTTTATTCTGGCAATATAGAATCATCACCAACAACTACTTATTTTATAAAAAAGAATAACTTAGTTTTGCTTTTATTGCGTATCTATATATTTTATTTTTTAAAATTATTACCCCTGTTTTATGCTTTCCTTTAAAATTATCTTTCTAAAATAAACAGCTAAATAAAGAAATCTGCTTATTTCAAAAGGGTCGACTTTTCTATTATCCAGAAAAGTAATGAAACAGATATTATATCACGAAGGGCATTAAGTCCACGATGAACATTATTTTTAACTGATTGTAGATTAATGTTCATAACTTCAGCTATTTCACTATACTCTAATTCCTCAAAATACCTGAGATAAATTGCTTCACGTTGTTTTTTTGATAATTGATTGAGTGCACTAATGATTTGGGTTCTTAAGCCATCTTCGTTTTGCATTTGAATCAGATAATCTTCATGTGAAAACTCTATAAGAAAATTATCTTCGAGTTCTATCTTATCTACGTGATTATATTTTAACTCCAGTACATTAAGAATTTGTCTACGTAATCCTTTCAGTAAATATGATTTGATATAAGATATGGAAGTAAGATCCACTTTATTTTTCCATATTCGAAAAAATAGTTCTTGAATACAATCTTTAACCAATTCATTATCATTGGTTATTTTTTTTCCATAATTATATAAGGTATCAAAATGAAACCTAAACACCGAAGTATATAATTGGTTTTCATCGATAACATTATCAGAATTAAATGGCTGAATATTCATTGGTGAATTCAAGACGCAAATGCAACTTTATTGGATTGTAAAGTTAGCTAAAAATTATGTAGTTAGCGTCAAAAATATTAACATTTCCTTGTTCTTTCACTACATCAAAAATACACATCTACAACCGCTTAAAGAATCAATAAGATCACTCAATAAAATCAAGAAAAGATCGTTTACTTATTAAACACTACACTGAAATATATCTCATCATTTGTCTATATTAAAAAACAAAAATGTCAACTAATGAATAAAATTTACACATCATTAATGGTAGCAATTACATTAATTACGTCTTTCTCTAATGGAGCCAACCCTACAAAAAGAGAAGATAAAAAACCAGTTAATGCGTTTTCTGGTGCGAAAGGAGAAGTCAAATTAATAACATTAGATCCAGGGCACTTCCATGCAGCCTTGGTTCAAAAAAACATGTATGACCAGGTAAGCCCTGAAGTATATGTTTACGCATTAAAAGGATCAGACTTAGATGAACATCTTAAGAAAATAGAAGGGTATAATACAAGAACCGAAAATCCTACTGCATGGAAAGAGAAAGTCTATACAGGCAACGATTATCTTGAGAAGATGCTTACTGAAAAAAAGGGTAATGTCGTTGTTCTGGCCGGAAACAATCGTATTAAAACAGATTATATAATGAAATCGGTAAAGGCTGGGTTTAATGTCCTGGCAGATAAACCGATGGTGACTTCGCCTGAGAAATTCGCTGAACTGGAAGAGGCTTTTAAAGTAGCCAGAAAAAACGGTGTTCTGCTCTATGATATTATGACTGAGCGACATGAAATCTCTACTATTCTACAAAAAGAACTATCACATATCCCTTCTCTATTTGGGAAACTTCAGACTGGTTCTGCTGAACATCCAGCCGTTGAGAAAGTAAGTGTTCATTTCTTCTATAAGAATGTGTCAGGAAACCCACTTGTCCGCCCTGCATGGTTTTTTGATGTGAATCAACAGGGAGAAGGTATAATCGATGTAACGACCCACCTGGTAGATTTAGTTCAATGGTGCTGTTTCCCGAATAAGATTATCCAGAAGTCTGATATAGAAATGCTTTCAGCAAAACGATGGCCTACAATTATCTCCAGAGATGAATTTCAGGAGGTGACTAAATTGAATGAATTTCCAGATTATCTGAAAAAAGATATAAAAGACGGAAAATTGTTAGCCTATTCTAACGGAGAAATGGTCTATAAACTAAAAGGAGTATATGTTAAGGTTGTGGCTGAATGGAAATACAAAGCACCCGAAGGAACAGGAGATACTTATTTTTCCACCCTATGTGGTTCATTATGTAAACTGGAAATTCGTCAGGGGAAAGAAGAAAATTACATCCCAATGTTGTATGTCACCGCAAATAAAGAAACTAATATTGCAAGCTTCACCAAAAACCTTGAACAAGCTATTGCCAGTGAAAACAAACTTCATCCGGACCTTACACTTGAAAAAATAAATGAAACTACCTGGAGAGTGGACATCCCTAACAAATACAGAGTTGGGCATGAAGCTCATTTTGGACAGGTTACCGAACAATTCCTTAGCTATCTTAAAGCAGGGAAGCTACCTGAATGGGAAGTTCCGAATATGATTGCAAAATATTATACCACTACAAGTGCTTTAAAGTTGGCTAAAAAGAACAAATAAAAATAATCCTCGGCTTTCCTTAAAAGGATGTACTATATAACAATAAAGGGGCGATCTATTTCAAGATCATCCCTTTATTGTTATATTTAATAGTATCTATTGTTTTCTGATCTTTCCGGATCCGGTTGTTTCAGAAGTAATAACAGATGCATTTCCTCTATAATTAATACCTCCACTACCATGTATTCTACCGTTTAAACCTTCGGATACACTTAGATTACAACTACCTGAACCCTGAACAGAGGCAGTAGCATTTTTAGTCATGAAGTTATACCCATAAATACTTCCTGAACCTTGAACCTCTGCTACCACATCTTTTGCAGATCCTGAAATGTTTACACTTCCCGAACCACCAACTGATAAATGAGCTGATTCTGATTCCAGTTGAGCTTTAATTCCACCCGAACCATGTGTACCTACTTCAACTTTATTGATTGATCCCGAAAACTTAATTCCTCCAGAGCCGTGTGTTGAGATTACCGCATTCTTTCCATCAAAAGAAAAGTTTATGCTACCCGATCCTTGTGTGTTGACAACCAGCTCTTCACCATTAAATCTACCTTCACTATTGATACTGCCCGATCCTCTTGTAGCCAACGCAGTTAATTTTGGCATAGAAACATATGCAGTCATCTTTCTGGAATTTCGAATATTTACATTTTCTCTCATTCGAACAACTAGTGTATTCCCTTTAACTTCAGAAATAATATAGGGAATTAAATTGTCATCAGCCTCAATCTTCACTTCAAAAGCATCTGCTTTTTTGATAAAAACATTAATGCTTCCATTTGTCTCAACTTTGGTAAAACCTGATAGGTTCCGAATCTCGGTTTTTACATCGCCTGATCCTTTTATGGTCTTAAATCCAAATCCTAATATACTGCTTTGTCCATAAGAGAGATTTCCGATAAACAAAAAAGCCAATAATAAGAATGATAAACTTTTCATTTTCATAGCACTAATTTTTAGTGATTAATAATCGTTCGTTAGATATTTTAAGACGAACATGCTATGCTATTTGTTACATTAAATTTAATGCTTATCAGGTGTTCCATTTAAAATGAAGAAGGATTGCGTGTAAGGCACTGCCATTTCCAATTAAGTATTCTTATTTACACCGAGAATATAAATATCCGAATACGTGTCTTTTACTGAAAAAGGTATACAGTATAAACGTTTAAAAAAACACTGTATATGGGAATGAAAAGAGAAAGAGTTGAAAGAAATGTATCGGGTAAACGCTATTTTGTATACCCAGAAGAGGATCGAATCAGGATAGTGAAGGAACTGGAAAAAGGATCACTTTCTATAAAAGAAGTCATGCAGAAATACGAAGTTCTGGATGCGTCCACAGTTTTAAACTGGTTAAAAAGATACTCATCAGAATATCGGGAGAACTACATGCGAGTACTCCTATCGGTTTCCGATCGAAGGCAAATAGCGTATAAGGTAGAATCAGGAGTCATGAGCATTGAGGAAGCCACTACACGTTACAGGGTGCAACAAAGAACCATAAAAAGTTGGATAAAGTTGTATACTTGTATTCCTAAACTGGTGGACACTATGGCAAAGAACGAACAATCTCAATCAGGTTCATCCGAGCAAACAAAGGCATTACAGAAACAGATAGAACAGCTTAAGCTTAAGGTAGAAGCATTGGAGACCATGATTGATATCGCAGAGGATCAGCTGAAAATCGATATCAGAAAAAAATCTGGTACCAAGCAGTCAAAGCCATGAAAGAAAGCCATGCACAAGTAGGGTTCGGGCCACTTTGTATGCTGTTTGGTAAAACCCGTTATGCCTTTTATAAGAAAGGAAAGAATCAGCAAAGATGGCTGAATGAAGAACAAATCGTCTTGGAAATGGTCTCCATCATAAGACGGGAATTGCCTTGTACAGGTACCCCCAAGCTCTATCACATGTTAAGAAAAACGCTTCAGGATCATCACATAAAAATGGGCAGAGACTCCCTGCACCGGCTTCTTTGTGGAAATGGGCTGACAATAAGAC
Organism: Bacteroidota bacterium; assembly: GCA_013390605.1. Lineage (GTDB taxonomy): Bacteria > Bacteroidota > Bacteroidia > Bacteroidales > Cfx3-03 > Cfx3-03. Next base: position 4,369,084 of record JACAUB010000001.1, read on the forward strand.
CCGGGAAACGATATGTGGTGACAACCGATTCCAGACATTGGATGAAGAAATATCCCAACCTGATAAAGGATCTTGTTATCAATGAATCAGAACAGGTATGGGTCTCAGACATTACCTACATCCAGGTAGGGGAAGCATTTAACTTCTTATCGTTGATCACTGATGCTTATTCCAAACAAATCATGGGGTTTTGCCTTCACCCAACCTTGGAGGCTGAGGGCTGCATGAATGCCTTGAAAATGGCTTTGAGCCAGAAAATAAAATACGACATCAGCCATATCCATCACTCTGACAGGGGAGCCCAGTATTGTTGCGGTGACTATGTGGATTTATTACATACTGCAGGATTAGGGATCAGTATGACTGAAAACGGAGACCCTTACGAGAATGCCATTGCCGAAAGGGTTAATGGAATACTCAAGTACGAGTTTAGCTTAAACCGTGAATTTGCAGACACTACCCAAGCCCTTGAAGCTATTCAAAAGAGCATTAGGGCTTACAATGAGCTAAGACCCCACATGAGCTGTAATTACCTTACACCGGTGCAGGCTCATCAAATGAAAGGGGTTCTGGAAAAGAAATGGAAACCGAAAGTAAAACAAAAAGAGAAAGAATTATTATTTGATAGCGTTTAAAAAATGATGCCATTTTACGTAAAACTATTTAAAAAATGTTTCAAATAAAATTACTAACTTTAATTTATTAGGAATGTATACTTATTTTAGTGAATTGATTTTTTACTGTATACTTTTTCTAGTAATACTACTTAAATGTGTATACCTATTTCAGTAAGGGACAACGCTCATAAAAATAGGGGGATCTGTACCCCTTCTCTACCCGTTCTGTACCCGTTCTGTACGGGTAATGTACCCCTTGGGGGTAGAGTACCCGTACAGAATGGGTACAATAAAGGCATAGATCTCCTACTTTTTAGATTAGTTTTATGATAGGTTTTGAACTGATTTGTATTCTTATTTAATAAAGCCAACAACCTGTAAGGATTACGAATCTAGATCGGCCAATAAACTGTTATTCGTGCAAATTTCTCACAGTCTTTCAGTCGGATTCCAAATTAATGTATTTTTGAAAATGGATCTTTTACAAACCTTAAAACCATCTATCCCTAAACGCTATCTTCTTTTAGTGGCAGCCTTGGTGTGGACTTTTGCCGGTGGGATGCTTCTCTTAAAAGGTATTTCCTTATTCTTTAAATACCCAGAGTTTCTTGTATTAAAAATATCAATTAGTGCTTTTGGCGGAGGGCTTTTCTACCTGCTCTTATTCTCCAAAATATCAAATAAACATATTAAACGAATTCTGAATATAAAAATTGATCGTCCCTGCTTCTTTTCTTTCTTTAATGTAAGAAGTTATGTATTGATGTCAATTATGATAAGCTCCGGAATCTTACTAAAGAAATTTGGAGTAATCGCCCCGGAGTATCTCGCTATTGTTGATGTTACAATGGGGATACCCTTGTTCCTGTCGGCTTTCCGGTTTTATACACATGGTTTTGCAAATCTAAAAGCCATCTCAAAGGTGAATAGTAACATCGATTAGTGCTGTAGCGGATTCTTGCACTCTTTAATCACAACCGTAACTTTATCTTTAAGTAAATCTTTAAATAATTGTGCATCCGTTGAGGCTCCTTCATACATGCCATAATGAATAGGAATGGCCACTTTGGCTTGTGTATCCAACACAGCATTAACTGCCTCTTCCACATTTTGCATAGTATATGTTTGACCTAAAGGCATAAATGCAATATCACATTTAATATCCTTCATTTCAGGTATCCGTTCTGTATCACCCGGATGATATATCTTAACCCCGTCCATAGTCAATAGATAGCCCACAAACTTTTTTTCTTTAGCATGAAAGTTCTTTACAATATTATAAGCGGGAACTACTTTTACTTTAATGCCATCGATATTTAGAGTCTGACCCGGAGTAACCTCCTTGCAATTCACAATACCCTCATTGATTAGCTTCTGGCAACAATCTTTTGGGGCATATATTTTTGTGCCATTATTGACAATCTTTTTAATATCATCAATAGAGAAATGGTCGCCATGCGAATGGGTGATAAAAATGAGTTCTGCAGGTTCTTTGTCGGTCACAAGGTATGGATCAATATAAATAAACTTACCGGCTACCTCAATTCGGACTGATGCTTGACCATACCATTGAATATTTTCAACCATTTTCTGAATAGGGTCGTTTTCAATTACTAAAATAGGTGCTCCCATCACTGTTTTATTTATATTTTCAGAAGTTCTTAATTTTATATTACAAACATCGTTTCGGGTTAATGCAGAAGCATGATAAAATCCAATGATTCCGATGGTAAGCATTACAAAAACAGAAATAATTTTTTTCATTTCTAGTTTACTTTAGTTTGAAATATAAAATTAATGGTTTCTTGATTACCGATAACAATTACTTTTTATTTTATGCTTTTTCGTCTTATTTTAAATTGAATAACAATCGATTGTTATAAGTGGTTTATTTTTTTTATTTTTGTCTTTTAGTGTTTTATATTTGAATAAGATGAACATAATAAAGAAATTCTGGATTTTATTTTTATTTATAAGTATCTCCACAATACTATCCGCTCAAAACCCTATCCGGAAATATAACATTATTGTCGCAGCCGATGGAACAGGAACTTTTAAGTCCGTTCAACAAGCAATAAATGCAGTTCCTGATAACCAGTCTGAAAGAACAGTCATCTTCATTAAAAAGGGTATTTATAAAGAAAAGGTTTCTGTATCATCGTCAAAAACAAATCTTACTATAATCGGCGAAGATTCCGAAAAGACGATCATCACTTTTGACGATCATAATCCAAAAGTTCATGGAAAAGATACCATCACAACATGGACCTCGTATAGTTTTGCAGTTGATGCTGAAGGCTTTATTGCAGAAAATATAACATTTGAAAACAGTGCAGGTCGGGTAGGACAAGCTGTTGCTGTACGAATTATCTCCGATAAAGTAATATTTAGAAATTGCAGGTTCTTAGGGAATCAAGACACGCTGTTTGCCCATGGAGTGGGACGCATCTATTTTGTCAATTGCTATATTGAAGGTACTACCGATTTTATTTTTGGCTCAGCAGTTGCCTTGTTTGAAAATTGCAGAATTCACAGTAAGGTAAATTCATTTATTACTGCCGCGTCAACTCCACAAGGAAACCCGTATGGTTATGTCTTTAAGAAATGTATTTTAACTGCAGATTCGACAGCTACAAAAGTATTTCTGGGCCGACCATGGAGGGCTTATGCTAAAACAGTTTTTATCGAATGCCAGTTAGGCAATCATATTTGTCCTGAAGGATGGGATAACTGGAAAAGTACCGAAAAGGAGAAGACAACATATTATGCCGAGTATAAAAACATTGGACCGGGAGCAAATATTTCATCTAGAGTTGTCTGGTCAAAACAATTAACCGATGCTGAAGCGCTTATTTATACCCCTGAACTTATTTTTGCCCGTTCATCTGTACCTATCCCGGTAGTTGGGGCATGGAATCCATTAAAATAAAATTCAACATAGGAATAAATTAAAATTGGATACAGAAAACCAGCTATTTCTTTATCTCAACCTTTATAAACTAATTATTTTAAGTGTTTTAGATAGTTTTTGTCAGGTTAATTCGTTTATTTTGTTCGAACATTCTTTCTCGAAATCCAGTGTATGGTATTCGCTTTTTCAATACTGAAATAGCCTAATTATTATAATAATCTGATTCTGAGAAATTATTTTTTTAATCAAAAAAATTAACGATGAAAAACCTACTTCTATTATTTCTTTCTTTTTGGGCTATTTCTGCATTAGGACAGAAAACAGATTGGTTGATAAACCCCACCGAATATTCCACACATGTTGATAAGGTAAACGAGAAAACAATTACAATTACCAATGGCCTCATCAGCCGTACTTTTCGTTTAGCACCTAATGGAGCAACGGTAGATTATCGCAACCTGGTTACAGGAGCTGCAATCATTCGTTCTATAAGGCCAGAAGCTATTTTAACCATTGACGGCAAACGTTATAAGGTTGGAGGATTAGAAGGCCAACCTGAGCATGCTTATATTAAACCAGAATGGATTGAAAAGATGACTGCCGACCAAAATGCCTTTGTCTGCACAGGTTATGAAACTGGACTTCCGCTAAAACCATTTGACTATACGCCTAAACGTTGGAGTGTTGCAAGTGCATGGCCTGCAAAAGGGAAAAGCCTGGTTCTTCATTTTACGTCACCAGCCAATGGCCCTAAGGGAATCACAATAGACATTCATTACGAACTTTATGATGGAATTCCTGCCATGAACAAATGGTTTGAAATAAAAAATGGTAGCCAGAAATCGATTCAACTAAATACATTTATCAGTGAAAATCTTGCTGTGATAGAACCTGAAAACAGCGTTGATCATATCGGACAATGGGAAATGCCAAACATCATGATTGCAAGCGACTACAGTTTCATGGGTATGTCGTCAAAATCAGCAAACAGAATAGCGAATTGGGTAACCGATAGTCTGTATACCTCACAGGTAAACTACGAACGACTAACACCCTGTTTATTAGAATGCAGACCTCCCATTGGCCCTAATTGCGAAATCAAACCTAATGAAACATTTCAATCGTTTAAAGTATACGAGTTGATTTACGATTCGTATGATAGAGAACGTAAAGGTTTATCTGTCAGAAAACTATACCGCACAATTGCTCCATGGGTTACTGAGAATCCCATCTTTATGCACCTCACTTTCTCTGATCCAGACAAGATAAAGGCTGCCATAAATCAATGTCAGGAGGTGGGCTTCGAAATGATCATTTTAAGTTTTGGTAGCGGCCTCGATATGGAAAGTACCAATGAATCATACATACGAAAAATAAAAGACTTAGTTGAATACGCACATGCTAAAGGGATTGAATTAGGAGGATACTCTCTTTTGGCAAGTCGGAGAATTAGTGATACAGATGATGTTATCGACCCGAAAACAGGCAAACCAGGCCATGCTGTATTTGGTAATTCACCTTGTTTACTGAGTAAATGGGGATTGAACTATTTTGATCATATTCAAAGCTTTATCGAAAAAACCGGATTCGATTTACTCGAGCATGATGGTTCATATCCCGGTGATGTCTGTGCCTCGACAACTCATCCCGGTCATATCGGATTAGAAGATTCGCAGTGGAAGCAGTGGATCAAAATACGTGACTTTTATAAATGGTGCCGAGAGAAAGGAGTCTATCTGAATGTCCCCGATTGGTACTTTGCTGCGGGATCGTCAAAAACTGGTATTGGGTATCGTGAAGTAAACTGGTCGCTTCCTCGTGAACGACAGATCATTATCGGTCGTCAGAATCTTTTTGATGGCACCTGGGAAAAGACTCCTTCAATGGGATGGACTTTTGTTCCGTTAACTGAATATCAAGGTGGTGGTCCACAAGCAACCATTGAGCCATTATCAGAGCATATATCAGATTATCAAGCACACCTGGTTCAGAACTTTGGAGCAGGTGTTCAAGCATGCTACCGCGGACCCCGTATTTATGATACCGATACGACTAAAACAATGGTTAAAAAATGGGTAGATTGGTATAAACAATATCGAAAGATATTGAATGCAGACATCATTCACCTTCGCAGAGCAGATGGCAGCGACTGGGATGGGTTTATGCATGTAGACCCAACTTCAAAGCAAAAAGCAATGGTGATGTTATTTAACCCAACCAATGAAACCATAACACGAAGTATTACCCTTCCATTATACTATTCAGGATTAACATCGAAAGCCCATGTTAGTGAAGAAGGCAAAAATGGTTACACCCTCAAACTGGATAATAATTCACAAGGAATTGTTAAAGTTACTATTGCGGCAAATGGATTTAAATGGCTTGTTATTGAATAATTTAAACTGTTCATAATCTCCATCTTAATTATTTTGAATCTCGAAACATTAAACAATTAAGGTTGTATAGTTTGTTATGCTCCTTCTTTGATTAAATTTGCAACGTGAAAGGGATGAAAATGACCAATAAAATAGAGATTATGGCACCTGTTGGCTCATACGAAGCCTTAATGGGAGCTATTCAGGGAGGGGCTGGTTCGGTCTATTTCGGTGTAGGACAGCTGAATATGCGTTCGCGTTCAGCAGCAAATTTTACACTTGACGATTTACAAAAGATTACCGCTATTTGTAAAGAAGCAGGAATCAGATCATATCTTACTCTAAATACCATAATATATGGTCACGAGATAGCAGAAATGCACGAACTTGTTGATGCCGCTAAAGCAAATGGCGTATCTGCCATTATTGCAAGCGATATTTCAGTTCTTGAATATGCCCGATCCATCGGTTTAGAAATTCACATCTCTACCCAATGTAATATTACCAATATTGAAGCTGTTAAGTTTTATTCGCGGTATGGTGATGTTATGGTAACAGCTCGTGAATTAAATTTAACACAAGTAAGTGCTATTACTACTGCCATTAGAGAACAAAATATAACTGGACCATCAGGAGAAATTGTTCAAATAGAGATATTTGCGCATGGAGCTTTATGTATGGCTGTTTCTGGAAAATGTTATATCAGCCTTGACAACTTTAATCAATCAGCTAACCGGGGCGCTTGTTTACAACCCTGCCGAAGAGAATATGAGGTAAAAGATGTTGATGATGAAATAGAACTAAAGGTAGACAACAAGTACATCATGTCGCCCAAGGATCTAAAAACCATTGATTTTCTCGATCAGATTTTGGCAGCAGGCGTAAGGGTTCTAAAAATTGAAGGACGCGGCCGTTCAGCAGAGTATGTAAAAACCGTTACAGAAACATATAAAGAAGCTTCTGTTGCTTACTTTAATGGTGAATTTACACCAGAAAATATTGATAAGTGGAATCATAAATTAGCTACGGTATACAACCGAGGTTTTTGGAACGGATACTATCTTGGACAAACGATGGGTGAATGGGCCGATAAGTATGGTTCACAAGCTACCCGAAGAAAAATTTATGTTGGAAAAGTAACCAACTACTTTACCAAAATTGATGTCGCCGAGATTAAAGTAGAAACACATTCTTTAAATGTTGGCGATAATATTGTTATAGTAGGCCCCACTACCGGTGTTTATGAAAACATTCTTGAGGAGGTAAGAGTTGATCTACAAACTGTTAAAGCAGCTAATAAGGGAGAACTATGTTCTATCCCGGTTACTGAGACCGTTAGGAGAAACGACAAAGTATATAAATTTGTAGATGCCCGCTCAAATGATACTATTTAACCACCATACTCACAGTAATTTCTGTGATGGAACTTCTGATCCGGAAGTCTATATAAAAGAGGCTATAAAACTCGGCTTTACTTCGTTGGGGTTCTCTAGTCATGCTCCTGTGCCTTTCAAAAATAGTTTTGCGCTTCATGATGATCAATGTCATGATTATGTGAATAGAATTCGAGAATTGCAAAAGAAATATGAAGATCAAATTGAAATTAGTCTTGCGCTAGAAATAGACTATATCCCCAAGATCACCCAGGACTTCTCATTTTTCAGAAAAGAGATGGATTTAGACTATACGATTGGAGGAGTTCATTTGGTCAAAAAAGAAGGTACAGATGAAGGGTTATGGTTTATTGACGGGCCGAAAATAGAGTCATATGACGATGGACTTCAAAAACTATTTCATAACAACATCAAGACAGGAGTTAAAGCTTATTACCATACTATTTGCGAAATGGTAACCACTCAGAATCCTGATATTATTGCCCATTTCGATAAAATAAAGATGCATAATCAAAATAGATATTTTACGGAAGATGAAAAATGGTACATCGATCTGGTTGATGAAGCACTGGCCGTAATAGCCGAAGCTGGTTGCATTGTTGAAATTAACACCAGAGGTATTTATAAAAAAAGATGTCCCGATCTATTTCCATCTTTATCTATTTTAAAAAAATTACATAAACTCAACATTCCTATCACGATAAGTACGGATACACATGCACCTGAAGAATTAATGCTGGGAATTGACATTGCACGAAAGACTGCTCTACAGGCAGGTTACAAGGAGATCTTTCATTTTAGCCATGGTTTATGGTGGTCTGAAGAGATTATTTAAAACGACATGTTTTAAATAATACTTGTAATTAAACTCAAAAATCTTTGCTACTTTTTTAATTATCTTTGATTCTTAATCTATGGTTTATTATGAATCATCTTATCTCATTAGCAGGAATCGGGCTTTTAGCTGGCTTACTACCAGCCCAGGCACAACGGAAATCAGTAATTAAACATCAACAGCCTAATATCATTCTTTTTTTAGTCGACGATATGGGTTGGCAAGATACCAGTGTTCCCTTCTGGACTCAACGTACCCCCTTCAATGATCGCTACCACACACCAAATATGGTGCGAATGGCAAAACTGGGAGTAAAATTTACACAAGCTTATGCCTGCCCTGTTTCTTCGCCGTCCCGGGTTAGCTTATTAACCGGAATGAATGCTGCCCGGCATCGGGTAACAAACTGGACGCTGGAAAAGAACACTTCAACCGATGCAAAAGATCCTGATCTTATCTTCCCAATTTGGAATGTGAATGGGATTACACCCACACCATCCGTCGAACGGGCAGTTTATGCCACGACCCTCCCAATGTTACTACAAAAAGCCGGATATACAACCATCCACTGTGGAAAGGCCCACTTCGGGGCAAAAGACACACCGGGAGAAGAACCTAAAAATCTTGGATTCGACATTAACATAGCCGGGCATGCAGCTGGTGGCCCTGCAACATATCAAGGATTGAAGAATTTTGGAAATGACGACTTAGGACAGCCTACTTCCGTTTGGTCAATTCCAGGATTGAAAAAATATCATGGAAAAGACATTAACCTCACCGAGGCTTTAACCATTGAAGCACTTCATGCAGTAGATAGTGTGCGAAATAATGGGAATCCATTTTTTCTTTATATGTCGCATTATGCCGTACATGCTCCTATTGAAGCCAATAATCAGTTCATTAAGAATTATGAAAACAGTGGTCTGGATAAAACTGAGGCAAAATATGCTTCTATGATAGAAGGTATGGATAAAAGTCTGGGGGATATTATGGATTACCTTGAAAGAAATAATCTTGAGAAGAACACAATTATCTTATTCATGTCAGATAACGGGGGACTAAGTGCTGTTGCACGAGGAGGAGAACCTCATACACATAATAGACCTTTGGCAAGTGGCAAGGGATCAGCATATGAAGGAGGTATCCGTGAACCCATGATGTTAATCTGGCCGGATGTAGCGAAACCTAATAGCATTTGTGATAAGTATTTGATAATTGAAGACTTTTTTCCATCTATTTTACAAATGGCAGGATTAAAAAAGTTTAATACCGTTCAAATTATTGATGGGATAAGTTTTATACCCTTCCTGAATGACAAAAGTGACCCCTCAAAAAACAGACCTCTCTTTTGGCATTACCCCAATCGTTGGGGCGAAACAGGTCCAGGTATTGGTACATTTAGCAGTGTTCGTTTGAACGACTGGAAACTAATTTATTATCATACAAGCCAAAAAATTGAGCTTTTCAATATTACCAATGATATAAGTGAAACGAAAAATCTTGCAGATAAAGAACAGACGATGGTAAAGAAACTATCGAAGGTTCTTGGAGAATATTTGAGAAAGGTAAATGCACAAATGCCGATGAATAAACACACAGGAAAGGCAGTTCCTTACCCCGACCAAATGTAAAAATATACAAACCTATTTATAAACAGCGTACTTTTGCAAAAAAATAGGTTGAATGGCGCTTTTTGATAAATCTACAGATGCATTTGCGGCACTAAAAGTACGCGAGTTTAGTTATTTCGTTTCGTTTAGATTCTTTGTGACTATAGCAACCCTCATGCAGAGTGTCATTGTGGGATGGCAAATGTACGAACTAACGCACAACCCACTCGATTTGGGATTAATTGGATTGGCAGAGGCTATTCCGGCTATTTTAATTGCTCTTTTTGCAGGTCATTTTGCAGATAAGTACAATCGCAAAACGATCATCCTTCTTTCGCTTATAACATTTCTGGCAGGATCGTTCATATTATTTACCTGTAGTATTGGACAATTAGGACTATTACATCGTTTTGGCGTTTGGCCTATTTTTATTGTAGTAGCTATTAGCGGTTTCGCACGTGGATTTATGTATCCTTCCTCTATTGCTTTAATGGCCCAAATAGTTCCTCGAAATCTATATGCCAACTCATCAGTTTGGAACAGTGTGTTATGGCACATTGGAGCCGTTACAGGGCCAGCTATAGGTGGTTTAATCTATGGATTTAGAGGTGTGGAAGCTGCTTATACAGGTGTAATTTTCTTTGCACTTATTGCATTATTGATGTTGATTCCTATTAACAAGAAGCCTATTGTCAAATCTGATATTGAAGAGTCACTAAAAGAACGTCTTTTTTCAGGATTACGCTTCGTCTTCAAAAACCAAATTATGCTTGGGGCATTATCATTAGATATGTTTGCCGTACTGTTTGGAGGAGCTGTGGCGATGTTGCCTGTCTTTGCTAATGAGATATTGCATGTTGGCCCCGAAGGGTTAGGTGTGTTGCGAGCTGCTCCGGCATTGGGTGCCGTTGTTATGTCGCTTTTTCTTGCTTACTATCCTCCATTAAAACATGCTGGCAAAAGTTTAGTGTTTGCCGTTACTGGTTTTGGTGTTTGTATGATTCTATTTGCACTCTCTACCAACTTCATTCTCTCGCTTATTTTTCTGATTCTGAGCGGAATGTTTGATAATATAAGCGTAGTTATTCGCTCAACTATTATCCAATTAATGACACCTGACGAAATGAGAGGACGCGTAGCTTCTGTAAATAGTATCTTTATCGGCTCATCAAACGAAATAGGTTCTTTTGAATCAGGATTGGCGGCTAGTTTGATGGGGTTAGTTCCTTCGGTCATCTTTGGTGGGATGATGACTTTAATTGTGGTTGGAATTACTGCCGGAGTATCACCATTATTGAGAAAGCTAAATCTCAATACGGTAAAGTAAAACAAATATGTCTAAAAAAAGATTCTGAAACTTATTAAAACTTAAACCCATAGGTAATTGACGGAATAACAGGGAAAAGACTAACCTGTTTAAATTTCACACTATTCACAACTTCTCCTGAAGCGTTCAGGTATGTATCGCTACTGGCGTATACGAAGAAAGGATTACGGCGACTGTAGATGTTATATATACCAAAACTCCAAATCCGTTCACCCCACTTTCTTTTTTTATGAAAGTTTACACCAATGTCTAATCGGTGATAGGCTGGCATCCTAAATCCATTGCGCGATCCTGCACTTTGTACAACATAATTCTCTCCGTTTGTTAAATCGGGCGACTTAAAGAGAAACTCCTCAGAATTAAGTGTAAAAGCCGTTCCAGTGCAATAAACCCATGTTACGCCCAAATCAACACGTTGATTAAAAGTATGATTAACAACTACACTTATATCATGCCGTCCATCATAGCGTGCCGGAAAGGTCTTTCCTTCATTTATATTATCGAACTTACGATTATTCCAGGAAAGCGTGTATCCTATCCATCCGGTTGTAGACCCCACTTTTTTACGCAATAATACTTCTACCCCATATGACCAACCTTTACCGGTTTCAATCTTATCCTGCCAGTCATCATATTGTCCCCAGTAGAACGCCCCCTCTTTATATTCGATCATCTTATCCATGGTTTTATAGAAGCCTTCAATACTCAATTCTAAATCATGAGAAAATGCATAGATTCCTCCGATGGCAGTTTGTTTTGAATCCATAGGCTCAACACGTGCCGTTGAAGGAAGCCATAGATCAGTAGGCAAACCAACATTGCTATTCGATAATAGATGCAGATATTGGGTCATCGCTGTAAAGGTTGCTTTTAAAGAAAGTTTGGGGTTTACCATGTAGTTAAATGACATCCGGGGTTCTATCGAATGGTACCATTTATTCTGAACAGCAAACCCTGAAAGATGGATTCCCAGATTCATCTTTAGATGAGCGAAAGCCAGAAAATCGTCTTCGATATAGAGATCATGCTCGTGCGAACTAACTCTACCACCACCATAAGTAAGATCATTGGTCCCTTGTATACTGCCTGAAGCACTCAAATCAAAAGCAACAACCCCTGGATTAAACTGATGCATAATATCAGAAACCCCGAATCGGATAGCATGTCCGGGGACAGGAGCATAGTCAAAATCAATACGAGCAGCAACATCCTCTATTCCAGAACTGTAGTTTGATTTATAATCACTGACTACACCTTTTACCTCGTCATAATAACGAATGTCGGTACTGAAATTATATTTTGAATAAGTTAGTGTAGTATTACTGAAAAGCTTTCGATTAAAAAGGTGGTTCCATCTTAATGCAGTTGTAATATTTCCCCATTTTATTTTGAAATCATCTTCGGAAGATAGCCCTCCTGTTGCATTCTGACTTTTTTTATACGTTCCCAAATCGTCACCCGAATAGACACTTAAATACATTCTGTCTTTTTCTGAAAATTTATAGTTAAATTTTGCATTTAAATCATAAAAATAATAGCCGGGAATACCATCTTTTATATCAAGTCTTTTGATGAACGGAGCCGCCCATAAATCAAGCAATGAGCGACGAGCGCTTATAATAAACGAAGATTTGTCTTTAATCAGTGGTCCTTCCAAAGTAAAACGAGCAGCCACCATTCCAACAGATCCTTCACCAGTAATCTTTTTCATATTCCCTTCTTTCATTCGAATATCCAGAACCGAAGATAAACGTCCACCGTAACGTGCCGGAAAACCACCCTTAATCAATGTGATAGAATTCAATGCATCAGCATTAAAAACAGAGAAAAAGCCAAACAGGTGATTGGCATTGTATACCGGAACACCATCAAGCAATATCAGATTCTGATCGGGGCCTCCCCCACGAACATACAATCCACTCGAACCCTCATTTCCACGCTGTATACCGGGCAACAGCTGAATCGTTTTGATAGGATCGATTTCACCGAGAAGTGCAGGAAGTCCTTTAACGGTTTTTAATGAGATTTCTTCCATACTCATTTGCGACGATGTCAGTTTATTATTCCCTTGATTTGCTTTGATAACTACTTCCTGCAGAATCAAATTAGGTGTTAAATGTAAAGATATAATCGTGTCGCGCTGAAGGATAAATGATTTTTCAAAGGGTTTATAGCCAACATATGAACAGTACAGACGAACAGCTCCCTTTGGTAATGTAAGGCTATAAAATCCATAAGAATTGCTTGTCGCCCCTTGTGGTTTAATTCCATTGTAAATATTGGCCATAAAAAGCTTTTCACCGGTAGCATCATCTTCTACATAGCCCGAAATGGTATACTTCTGAGCAATCGAAGCAACTGCCATCAACAAAAACAAGATAGAAAAAAAGATAACTCTTATATTGGCCATGTATTAATGTTCATTTTCAATTTATTGAAGCTTTGAGGTATACTGAGTTACGGGCCCCAAAAACACCCGTCCCGTTTTGTACATTTGATTTGATGATAACTGGTTCGGCAAAAGGATTATTACCGGCATTATTTTGCGTGATTATGGATGAAAGATAATTGTAGTATTCTTTGCTTATACTAGACAACTCAAACCAAAGAGGATTCGCAAAAGTAACCCGATAGGGAGAATAGATAATAAGTTCATATTCGTATCCATTAAAGGCACTATCATCAAAGAGAATACCTCTTAAAGTATAAGTATCATTAATTACTACCCTATCATCGCTATAGATGTCATAAGCAATAACACTTCCGACAGGAGTACCGGGAGTAAAACCTCTTTGGATTAAAAAAGCCCGGAGATAATAATAATCACGATGTTTACCACTATCTCTTATCACCAGTTTATATTTATAATATCGCGGAGATGAAGCGGGAGTTAATTCTGTAGTTGGGACTGCACTAACAAGGACTGGTTGATCAGGAATATTTGTCGTAGCTTCTATATGACCAAACTCAGCATCGTCAACCGCTATACGATAACTGGAGGTCTGTTTAGGTTTAAATGGTGCAACATAAATACCCTCTATCCCAAATCCCAGTGTCGTTTTCAACACACCATCTTCATATATTTTAACAGAGGCACTGTTAATTAATTCGACCAATTGCGAAGAATCCATTAACGACCTGCTTTTACTAAGTTCTACTTTAAAGATACTATCGGGCTCAATCAGTGCATTTAAAACCAGACGAGGTTTAATTTTTCCTGTATCAATAGATATTGTTTTCTGACATCCATTATAGAGCAATGCTACTATAGAGAATAGTAGCAACCGATAAATTTTTCTAAAAATCATGCGATGCTCATAGTTCAGATGGATATTCCTGATTGTAAATAGTAAAGTACAAATTACAGGAAAAAAGTGACACCAGCCAACGAAAAGATAGCATCTTAATAAAAATCAATAAACAAATGACTTAGATTCAAAATCAACCATATAAAAACCCTATACAGACTATCATTCCCCGATGTTATTGAGAGATAAGCCTAATGTACTTCCTTCTTAGTTCAACTATTGAATATGAAATATGATACGATTATTTACCAACTACCCATCTAGCTAATCAGTTTCCGATCGTTGATTTATGATCATTTTTGAGTCTATTCATCACAATTTCAAAATATAGGAAAAGTGATATTAATACTGCAACTTTTTTAAAGTAGTTCGCATCTCTACTTAAGGCATAACATTTTTTTGAGTAAGTTTGGGTATTCTTTATTCAATTAACTAAAAATCCTGAGCGTTATGAAAATTAGATTTACAAAGAAAACAGTACTACAGTTCAATAGTCTTTTGCTTTTATTGATTGGACTTTTGGGCTTTTCAGCAGCTTGCGATAAAGAAAGTCCTGCATTATATGGAACACCATCGGCCGACTTTATCATAAATGGCGTTGTGAAAAACAAAACCAATCAACCTATTCCAAATATCAAGGTGGTGGCACTTTATGATTCTATTAATACGGACGCTTTGGGCAAATTTATTATTAAAAACAGAACGATTCCAACTGATCAGGCATTTAATGTTAAGCTTATCGATATAGACGGTACTGCAAATGGCAGTTTTTTGAATAAAGATACCCTTATTGTATTTAATGACAATACGTTTAAGGATGGAGATGGGAGTTGGTATAGTGGCAAAGTAGAGCGGTCGGTTGAAATAAAACTGACATCAAAATAATGAAGCATCTTAGTTTAACAAAGTGGCTTGCACTTTCGCTGTTCCAAAGGATAAAAAATAATGATGCGCGAATTCACACGTTAAACTACCTTTTCTGGGAATGTACATTAAGGTGCAACCATAATTGTCTTCATTGTGGTAGCGAGTGTACAAAAGACAATGTGATTAAGGATATGCCCTTGAGAGATTTCCTTAATGCAATCGATGAATTAATTCCATATATAGATCCTAATAAAATAACAATTGTTTTAACCGGTGGTGAACCATTGCTTAGAAATGATTTGGAGGAGTGTGGTAAAGAATTATATCAACGAGGATTTCCATGGGGTTTTGTCACCAATGGATATTTATTGACTGAAAAAAGATTAACCGAATTACTCGATGCAGGCTTACGTACTATAACTATCAGCCTCGATGGACTTGAAACCAATCATAACTGGTTGAGGGGAATTAATAATGGCTTTCAGAAAACTGTCAATGCTATTAAAGTGGTTTCCACATCTGAAAGATTGGTTTACGATGTGGTTACTTGTATTAATCAACGTAACATTGAAGAACTTTTGGATATTAAGAAGTTGCTCATCTCATTAAACGTTAAACGATGGCGACTCGTTACAATCTTCCCTATTGGAAGAGCTGCAAGCAATCCGGAACTAGCACTCACAGACAAACAGTTTATACAATTGTTTGAGTTCATCAAAGAAACAAGAAGAGAAGGCCTGATTTCGGCCAGCTATGGTTGTGAAGGCTTCTTAGGAGATTATGAAGGTGAGGTTAGAACCGGATTCTTTAATTGCAGAGCAGGAATTAGCATAGGATCTATTCTTGCCGATGGTTCTATATCAGCCTGTCCCAGTCTACGTAGTAAATTCATACAGGGGAATATCTATAAGGATAAATTTATTGATGTGTGGAATAATCGTTTCGAAGTGATGCGCAACCGATCGTGGACTAAAACCGGGAAATGCAAAAGCTGTAAGAGTTATTGTTTTTGTAAAGGAAATGGATTACACCTAAGAGATAACGAAACACTGGAATTGCTGTTCTGTCATCTGGAAAAGATTAAGGCGGGGCAGGAATAATTTGAAACATTAATTTACTCTTATGTTTTCATAATAACTGCCAATAATCGTTAACGATTCATAATGAGATAATCAATCAAATTAGATAATTCATATTTTTGAAGTATTACTTTCTGATAAAGCTTTGATTATTGAATTTTATAACGCTATTGCTCTGTTTTTAAATACGGACTCATCCTTTCACACCACAAAAATAGATTATGAAAAACTTCGTTCTGCTTTTATTGATTATCTCATCAAAGGCTCTTTTAGCACAAACAATTAGTGGCACAATTACTGACGACAAAAAGCATCCTATCCCCTTTGCAACTGTATTTGTAAAAGAACTTAAATTTGGTACCGCCTCAAATGAGAATGGACGTTTCGAAATTCAATTAAATCAAGGCGATTATACGCTCTCTTTTCAGAGTCTTGGGTATGATTCGCAGACAAAAAAAATTCAGGTAGCTACAGCTAATCAGTCAATAACGATCGTACTAAAGGAACGAATTTATACATTAAAAGAGGTAGTAGTCTCGGGAGGAAAAGAAGATCCTGCATATGCTATGATGCGCAAAGTAATCAGTCTTGCCCCAGTTTACAATAGACAATTAAAATTCTCCTTAACCGAAATCTACCTCCGCGGTAGTTTTGTCGTAAGTAAACTTTCTAAATTAACCAAATGGCTTGCAAAAGACGAACTAAAGAAATCAAAAATAGAAGAAGGTAAAACCTATCTGGAAGAGTCTGTTAATGAAGTATATTATACTTATCCTAACACGATTAAACAAGTCGTTAAGTCACTCCACAGTACTATTCCTATTGATTCAAAAGATCAAAGGAAAAACGCATTTAATATTGGATCCGGTAGTATTTATGATCCAAATTACTTCGGACAGGGTGTGAGGTCGCCCATAGGCCTGGGAGCTTTTAACTATTATCAGTTTAGATACGAGGGCTACCAAAATGAAGGAGATCATATTATTAATAAAATCAAGATTATTCCAAAAGGAAAGGGTATTCAATATATGAGCGGGTATCTTTACATTGTAGATAAACTCTGGTGTATTCATAGCTATGATCTTTTGGGAGAAGGCATGGGGGTAAGTAGTTATAGGTTACAACAATTATTTGCACCCGTTAAAAATGAAGCATGGTTACCTATTAGCGATCACATTCTATATAATTTTGATGTTATGGGGAATAAAGCCTCTATGAGTTTTCATTTAACCCGGAAATATAAAGATGTTAAGATTAATCCCTCAATAACATCACTTCTCCCTTCAGAAAATAACAATACAGTAAAAAGTGATGAAATAGTGATTCCTAAAAAGGAAACAAAAGCAACTAAGAAACGAGATGAGAAGATAAAACAGCTAATGGGAAAAGAAAACCCAACAAGCTACGAGGCTTATAAAATGGCTCGTCTGGTAAAAAAACAAGTTGATCAGGAAGGTAATGACTCCATCAAGAAAAATCATTTAGCTCCCACGAATAGAACCACTGTGGTAGATAGTAATGCTGTCAAAATGGATTCTAGCTATTGGAATAAAATCCGTCCTATTCCATTAGCTGCAAATGAGGTGAAAAGTATTGTAGCTTACGACTCAACGCGTTTAATAAACAAAAAGAATGATTCAATAAATGCAACTCCAAAGGCGAAGAAATTTAAATTGACGAAAACGATACTCCTTGGTGGTGAATTTTTCGCAGACACAATTAAATACTGGAGATTTGATGGCATTATTAGTCCTACCCGAATTGGATTTAATACTGTAGATGGTTGGAAATACTCTATTAGTTCGTCTGTCTACACACGATTAAAGAATTACAATTCAATAAGTGCAAAAGGGATGATTGGTTATGCGTTTGATCGAAAAGGGTTTCTATGGAATTTGCAAGGACAATATAATTATAACCAAGGCCAGAATATTCTCCAATTGGGAGCTGAACAATCGCCACTCGATTTCAACAATGGAGGAGCTTCTTCGCTCGAAAATGAAATCTCTACGCTGTTCTTTCATCAGAACCTAATTCGATATTATGAAAAACAAAACTATTGGGGACAGTATTCAATGTATCTGGCCACAGGATTAAAAATAATCTCTTCTATTTCTATAAGTAATAACTTGCCGCTTACAAACCACACTGACTTTTCATTTTTCTATAAAGAGAAACGAAATTACAGCCTAAACATTCCGGATAATGCCAATTATTTGATGTCAACGCATCACAACACATTGATTGCATTAGAATTGGAATACACACCCGGACAAAATTATTATCTGGTTAAAAACAATAAAGTTTTTACGCCATCCAACTATCCAACATTCTCTATACAATGGAAAAAAGGTGTACTTGATTTACTGGGAGGTGAAACTAATTATCAGTTTATGAAGGCTGCCGTCCATCAGGATATCAACATTTATGGCGCTGAAAAGATAAATTATATTGTTTCAGCAGGCTTATTTTTAAATAAAAAACCAACAAATTTTTCCGAATTTAACCACTTTGCAACACAACCTTTGACCGTTGGGGTAAAAGATTTTTACGCAACATTTCAACTACTTGACTATTATAAATACAGTACAAATGATCGATTTATTGAAGGTCATTTCAATTATTCAACTCCTTATCTATTGTTAAAACGCCTACCCATCATTAGAAATCGTATCTGGACTGAAAAGCTAATGGTTAATTACCTCTATACTCCTTTTCTTAAAAACTATATGGAATTGGGATATGGAATTGGAAACGAATTATACAATATTGGAGTCTTTGGAAGCTTCAGAAATTTGAATAGTGATCGGTTTGGAGTAAAAGTTTCATTGAAGATATTCAATTTAAAATAAGGATTCAAAAAAACAGTCAAATTAGAAACCGCTCCTTTTAACGGAAACCTTATCTTTGCAAAGTTTTTAAAATAGCATACTGTTGTTTTCAATCCATTGCTAACGAATAAATTATTCCGATGAAGCCAAGTGATCATTTATTTACAATTAAAAAGAATTATGATTCAATAGTTGCGGGCGTTATAGGAGCACTTTTGATTTTCTTCTTTGCACGACATGGTGGCATTGGTATTTCGCCAGATTCTATTGTTTATTTAAGTACCGCCAGAAATTTAGTCTATCACGGAGTATATCATGAGTTTACAGGAAATCCTATTACTGATTTTCCGATAGGCTATCCTACTTTTCTAAGCATTTTTCTTTTTATAACACGGATCGACTTCTTGCAAAGTGGTCAGTTCATCAATATGTTATTGTTTTTTATCCTCATTTATCTGAGTGGCTCCATTATGAACCATCTTACTTCAAATAAATGGGTAAAAATTAGTCTTTTAGCGATTATCACATTCAGTCCTACCCTATTAGGCATTTATACTATGCTTTGGTCTGAAACACTCTTTTTGGTGATGATTCTGCTTTTCTTTGTTGCGCTATATAGATATGGAAGGCTAAAAACAATAAACGCATTGATAGCCATTGGCATTATTGCCGGATTGTCATGTATTGTTCGCTATGCAGGAGTTACACTGGTCGGTGCAGGTGGATTAATGATTTTATTTGATCGCGATCTAAAAATAGGTAAAAAGATTCTACACCTTCTTATCTTTGGATTTCTGGGTATTGTATTCATGGTAGCAAATCTTTTTAGGAACTACTTTGTTACGCACATGATGATGGGGGACCGGGAAAAAAGCCTGACTTCATTCTTCAAAAATATTGAGAGATACTCATATGTCTTTGGCGACTTCTTCTATTTCCACTATTTTCCCCTCTTCTTAGTTATTCTCATTGGTGTTGCGTTCCCTATCTTTTATATTTTCTCGCACCTCAAACACATCTATAAACCAGTTCGTTATTATCACTACTGGAATATTTGTGCAGCTTTTTTTACCGTATATACGCTATTCATCATTCTGTCGGCCACCTTTTCTCGATTTGAGGCCATAAACTTTCGGCTGCTATCCCCACTCTATTTACCTTGCTTATTACCGTTCGCATTTGTTATTCCCTGGGTTATTTCAAAACAATCGGGGTGGAAGAAACAAGGAACGATTGTGATTTGTATTTTGCTCTTTGGCTCCATCAGCTATTCACAATATAAAGAGAACAGCGAACTATGGGAAATGGCCAAAGATGCAGGCATTCCGGGGTATACAGAAGACGCATGGAGAACCTCCCCGCTCATAAATTATATCAAACAAAATAAACAACTCTTTAACGAAGAAACTAAAATATACTCGGATGGAAATCAAGCTATTTATCTTCATACCGGCCTGCCCGCTGAGTTAATTCCTCATAAAGAAAATAAAATTGAAAACAAATTCTTTAAAGAAGAACAGCAAGAAGATTATTATCTGGTATGGTTCTACGAAGATTCAAATCCTGAATATCTGAACTTCCCTAAATTATTGAAAGATCATACCTACAAACCGATTGGTCTTTATCCAGAGGGGTGTATTTTTTATCATCCTGCTAATACAAAATAGTTTCTTGATAGATTTTATCAGTCTATTTTATTATTTACATCCAACTGTCATTCCAACGTCTGGGAAAGGATTTATTTTTAATTACAAATATGAATAGACGGATTCCCTCTCTAAGTACACAAAATAAAAGAGTTTTATAAAATAGTATATTTTAGACGATAAATATGTTCTAACTTTTAAAGCTATTCCCTTTAGTAATTTATTTAAATATTATTTTTTATTATGTCATACATATAGTATTTTTTTATTAACTTTGGAGAAGGAAATCCTTAATCGATAAAGTAGAAAATTGTAAATAAAAAGAGAAAAAAACGTACTTTTCATTCTTCATAAGTACTATGAAACATTCCTTTTTCAACAAGAGAGATACTCATTGTATTAACCATAAAAAATATCAAATTAAAATAAATTGAAATGGAGGAACAAGTTAAACCGCATATTCTTGCCACTACTAATTGGAAAGCAATTAATACTACCGATTATCAGGTAGCTGTTCTACCTTGGGGGGCAACAGAGGCCCACAATTATCACCTTCCTTACGGAACGGATGTGATCATTGCTGAAAAGATGAGTGAAGAGGCTGCAAGAATCGCTAATTTAAAAGGAGCAAAAGTCATCGTCCTTCCAACCATTCCTTTTGGCGTAAACACTGGTCAATCCGATGTATTGCTGGATATGAATCTCAACCCGAGTACGCAATTTGCAATTCTTCGTGACCTAATAACTGTATTAAACCGACAGGGAATCCATAAACTGGTTATTTTGAATACGCATGGAGGTAATGATTTTAAACAGATGATCAGAGAGTTGAATCTGCTTTTTCCTGAGATGTTTATTTGTCAATGTAATACTTTTAAAATTACTGGTATTGATGACTTCGTTGAACTATCTGGAGAACATGCCGGAGAATCAGAAACCAGTGTCATGCTCTATTTAACTCCTGAATTAGTAAGACCATTATCAGAAGCGGGAGAGGGAAAAGCAAAAGTTTTTACTATTAATGCGCTTCGCGAAGGATGGGCATGGGCAGAGCGAAAATGGACTCAGGTAACGCAAGATACAGGAATAGGGAATCCGGAACGATCGACGAAAGAAAAAGGAGAACAAATTTTTAGACTTTCTACTGAGAAGATTGCTTCATTTCTTACAGATCTTGGAAATACTACAACAAAAGATCTATACATTTAAGAAGCATCCAATAATCTGGTAAATGGAAAACAAACAAGAATCTATTCCAAGGTATGCATGGATAGTTGTAGGACTACTATGGGTAGTAGCGATGCTCAATTATCTGGATCGGTTACTGATCGCTTCAATGCACGATCCAATAAAAGAATCTATTGCAATGACCGAAGCTCAGTTTGGATTACTTACCTCTGTGTTTTTATGGGTGTATGGCTTTTTAAGTCCATTTGGAGGTTATGTAGCCGATAGATGGAGCAGAAAATGGGTGATTGTCTTTAGTGTTTTGGTATGGTCGGTAGTTACATTCTGGACCGGAACTGTATCATCATTCACCGAAATGTTAATAGCTCGTGCAATTATGGGAATTAGCGAGGCTTGTTATATTCCGGCAGCCCTTGCGTTGATAACCGATTATCATAAAGGGAAAACACGATCACTAGCAACCGGATTACATATCAGCGGACTATACGCCGGTATGGCATTAGGTGGTGTGGGTGGTTTCATTGCCGAATACTGGGGCTGGAGATATGGCTTCCATGTTTTTGGAGCCTTTGGTATTATATATGCTCTTATTCTGATGTACACTTTAAAAGATGCACCTACCGATACCCCTGAAACTTATGCATCAAATATATCTGACAAAAAGGTTGATAATCATCAAGAGGTAACTTTAATAGAGTCTATCAAAAATTTATTCAGTATCAGATCTTTCTGGATATTGATTTTCTACAACTGTATTTTGGGAATGTCGTTTTGGTTAATCAATGCATGGCTACCTACCTTTTTGAAGGAGCATTTCAGCTTAAAACTTGGCGAGGCCGGTATATCTGCAACCGGATATATTCAAGTTGCTTCTTTTGTGGGAGTATTGGTCGGAGGAGTTCTAGCCGACAGATGGGCTCGAACCAACAAAAGAGGAAGGATTCTGATTCCGGTAATTGGTTTTACTTTTGGAGGACCGTTTCTATTTTTAATGGCATCAACCAATGTTTTCCTCTTTGCAATTGCCGGAATGGTAATATTTGGCTTGTCGAGAGGCTTTCACGATTCAAATCTAATGCCAATTCTTTGTCAGGTAGTCGATAAGCGATTCAGAGCTACCGGCTATGGCTTTTTAAACTTTCTAAGTACAATTGTTGGTGGAATTATGATTTATATTGGTGGCGTTCTGAAAGACGCCAATATCAGTCTATCTCTCGTTTTCCAAATCTCAGCAGTAGGGATTTTAATTGCAAGCTGGACATTGCTTGCGGTTAAACCAAAATGCGATTCATAAAATAGATTATTAGTTTAATAACTAGTAGTTTATAACGCGTTGGATGAATTAAATTTCGACTTATCGATTATCAAATGGTTATTATGTTTAATTTCTACGAGTTTAAGATCCTAATCAATTAGTTTTGATCAAATTCTAAATTAATTCATCCAACGGGTAGTTTGTAATGTTTTAATAATCTATAATAACAAAAATCCCTACCATCTTTCTGTAGATTAAAAAAGATGGTAGAGGTCTTGTTTAGTTAATCGAAACGACTTTTACTTCGGGGGTTCGAATACCCGGCTTGATTTCTCCACCTGGAATAAACACTTTCTTATTCCAAATAACAGCAGTGGTAGTAACCTGAATAGCTCCGCGAATTATTCCCGCAGAACTGAAAGACTGTGTATCGGTATGGTAGATCAGAACTTCGTTATAAAATCCTGGATGATTTTCCAAAAGAGAAATCTTATCCTGAAGAAGTTGCTGCTTTTCATTATCTGTTTTAGATGAATCAATCTTTGCTATCATTTGTTCTGTTTGGTTGTAGATAATTCCCTTGTCTCCTCCAAAAACAATTATCTGATTATGCCCCAATGCAACACCTGTACCTGCAGATAATTTGAAAACTTCATGTTCTTTTGTTTGAATTTGAGAAACAAGTTTCCAACACTTTAACGAGGGTGTATACTCCCAGACAGAACTAAGGAACTCAGTAATAGATCCCTTTTTAGCCCTTCCGCCTATCACATAAATACACTCTTCATTTTTGTTCCATTGGGCAACAACAACAGCATGCGAAAGGGCAACAGGGAGATCAGGTAGTCGTTTCCATTTAGGATTTTGTTGAGAAAGATTAATAGCTGAAAATGATGAAATTGCACCAGCATTATCTAATCCCCCTACTACATATACAGTTGATTCAATGGCTGTAGTTCCCGGGCTGGAAACCACATATGGAAGATTCGGAAATACTTTTATTGAGGGAGTTTCACCCTCTAATGAGAGCAAAAAGGCATGGTCTAGAGGTCCACTTTCGTTTTCACCACCAACACAAACTATGCCTTTAGAAATTGTAACATTACCTGAGTATGCCAAAGAAAAAGGAAGCGTTGTTTTTGTTCTTGTCCATGAATATGTTGCTTGGCCGTTTTCATGCAACATATATATTTCATCATGATACAATTTCTTACCTCCTCGCCAGGGCAGAGCATCTTCGAAGTTAGATCCTCCGGCAATAATGAGATTGTTTGAAGTCACACCAATGATAGCTCCAGCCAATCCAGGTTGAATATTCTTACCTCGTGCCGGAGGAATAAATTGGGAGTGTTCCCAATGCAAATGTACTTTCACTTGAGAATCTTTAATTTGAGATAGCGATGGAAAAAATAATAACAGAAAAACAAATGGATTTGCTGTCAATTTATATCCTCCTATTTTGAAAACAAATGGTTCATATTTAAAGACTGTACATCCTGAACGAAGAGAGAATATTGATCATTGCTCATATTCTTAACCGGCAATCTAAACTGTCCACAATCAACTCCTACAAATTTCATGAAGGCTTTACCCGTTGCAATGCCACCATATTTTCCAAGTAGCCTAATCATATTGATAGACTGTTGTTGAAGTTTACGTGCCTCAATGATATCTCCATTATTATAAGCATCAATCATCCTATAATAAATAGGGGCTGCATAATTAAAGGTACTTCCAACAGCACCCTTGGCGCCCAACACTAAAGCGGAAAGCATTGTCTCGTCTCTCCCCCACAACATTTCGTATTTTCCATTATCATAATTCATACAACTTAAGAAGTCCATAAAGTCTTCATGGGTGTACTTAATACCGGCAAAGTTGGGAAGCATTAGAGCCACTTCTTTTAGAAAATCGATCATCGGAATATTTACACCGGTGAGAACAGGAATATGATAAAAATAAACCGGTATATCTGGAACAGCTTCTCCAACCCTGGCAACAAATTCTGCAAGCTGGGTTGCACTGTCCGGCTTAAAATAAAAAGGTGCCAGTAAGGCGATCGCAGAAACACCCATCTCAACAGAAAAAAGCGCATTCTCAATACATTCAGTATATGAGGTCCCCCCAACAAGATTGATTACCCTAACGGTCTTTCTCTCTTTGTAACAGGCTGCCCAACGTTCAGTATGTTTCATTCTTTCTTTCTGTGAGAGAGAAACTCCCTCACCTGTTGAGCCATTAATAAAGGCTCCAACAATCCCATTTCGTTCAAGAAACGCATAATATGGTTCTACCATATCGAAATTCACATCCCCATTTGGAAACATTGGTGTAAAAGGAGCAGCAATTAAACCTTCAAACTTATTCATCTTATTGAATTTTTATATTGTATTAATTAGTTAATTATTATGTATCACCTATGGAATGGCAGATAAAAAGGTTGAAGCGGGTAAACCATCTTCGTTTATCAAATTGCCTCTTGAAAAAGGTTTCCAGCCATATCGAACCCAATAGTATCTTTGATTTGTGATTGAAATTATTATTTTATTCCCTTTTATCTTAGCATCTACAGACCGGAAAATCTGATCAGCACCAGCCAGTTCAAACTCTCTTAATTTCTTGGCATCCGAAGTTCCAAGCTTTCGGGCATTTGAAAAAGTAAGTATTATTTTATCTTCATTTGTTTTAATTTTATGCAATGTTGGACCAGATGCATTTACCGATTGGTGATAAACATTATGTAGTGCCAATAAACTAAATCGTTTCCCAATCTCCTTTTTCCGGGTAGGATGGACATCAAGAGAATCACCTAAATCGCTGGTCACAATCATACCACAATAAGGAATACTTTCAGATAATTTACGTTGACTATCTCTAAATGAGGACCAGGAGGGTCGACTTAAACTGGAGAGCTGAGCAAATAGAAATGGAAGTTGTGGATTATTCCAGATATTACGCCAACTTTGAATAAGGGCAGGCAGAATCAATTCGTGTAGTTCCAAATTATGAGCATTCGACTCACCCTGATACCAAATAGTCCCTCTAATAGGGAATGGAGCTATCATCGAAATACCCGATTCAAAAATATAGGCAGGCTCAAATGGATGACGTTGTTGTGGATTATGACTTAACGCCGTATTTAAATCAACCCGCTCTCTACACCAATCTTGAATCATGTCATTCTTGCGCCAATTAGATAGAATTTCAACTAATTGTGGATGAAACTCAAGGGATTTTCTATCAATAAATG
The DNA here is from genome assembly GCA_013390605.1 of Bacteroidota bacterium. GTDB lineage: Bacteria > Bacteroidota > Bacteroidia > Bacteroidales > Cfx3-03 > Cfx3-03. Next base: position 4,395,577 of record JACAUB010000001.1, read on the forward strand.
CTTCGGCAGGTGCACCTCCTACTGTAATTTGAATTACACCTATCGGAACATTGAGTACACGATATATATCCTTTCCAAAATAATAGCCTATGGCTGAAAAATCCTTCACTGTTTCAGCTGAACATATTTCCCAGTGAGCATTAAAGAACTCTAGTCTGTTAACTTTTTCAAGTGAAGCCGAATCCCATTTTATTGCATCGGGTCGTTTTATACCCTTTAAATTAAATAATCGAATCATGGAATTTTCAACCATAGGAAGATCTGCTTTTGCAGAGGCCGAGCGATTAAATGGGAATTCCATATTTGACTGACCTGCACAAAGCCAAACTTCGCCAATTAAAATATCTTTGATCGTTTTCCTCTCACCTTTATTAGTACTTATTTCCATTGAAAAAGGTCCTCCGGCTTTTAATCCGGGTAATAATACGCGCCAGGAGCCATCGTCATTAACCTTGCACTGACCGGTTGCTGTACCCATTTTTACAGTTATCATTTCGCCTGCATTAGCTACACCCCATACGGGAACCTCTAAATTGCGCTGAAGAACCATGTGATCGTTAAATACCAGAGGTACTTTAAGGCCTCCAAAATCTGACGTAATAGTAGAATAGACTGTTTTTGCCAAAATAGATGCTCCTTCAACATTCGGATGCAGGGCATCTGCAAAGATATCAGGACGGTTATAGAGTGGCTTTTGAAAGTCAATCAACTTAACATCATTATGCTGGGCAACAGTTTCGATTGCTCTCTGTATTTGCCAATACCATTCGCGAGTTCCTGACTTAAATCGTGGGTGTTGATTAAATATAGGTGTTAACCGACAGATAAAAACGTGCGGTTTCTTTCCACTATTGTCAGTAAAAGAGTTTATCAACTGAGTATAATCAGATATAAATTCATCCTTATAATTGGGCCAATTTCTTGGATCAGTATCATTTAGTCCTAAATGAATGATAACAATGTTGGCTTTAAAGGCTAATGCATTTTTATAAGTATCGGTCAGTACATAAGGTCGATGCCCCTTCTTTAAAAGTGTTGTCCCACTATGCCCAAAGTTTCTAACAATATATTTATCACCTAATAATTTCTGAAGTTGTGCTGGATACGACTCAGTAACTGGATTTTTTAATCCAAAACCATAAGTTACTGAGTTTCCAACACAGGCAATTCTAATTTTGTCCTGATCAGGATTTGATGATAGATTTTGAGTCTGTGTATTGGCAATCAATGAGAGAAAAAGAAATACAACAGTAACGGTTATTCGTCTTTCCCTTATGATGGACTGCAGAAATAAAGAATTAGAACTTAATCCCTTTTTCAAAATTTGTAGTTTATGTTTTAAATCAGACATAGTCTAATGATTTCAGATTATTAATCTTTTAGTTTGAAGTCGGGTGTAACACCAAACTGAAGGCCGGTTACTTCCCGAACATTTAAGCCGGTTACCTCTACCGGAATAAATGTAAACATCCATTTCCAGGAGGATCCCCCTTGTGGGACTTTCAAAAGGATTTCATTCACCCCTTTTTTAAGATGGATTGTAGAAGGTTCGCGATAAAAATAGTCTTCATCAAAAAATGGAGTTTCATCTGATTGAGCGGATAAGCCAGGATGCTTCCATATGGGTGGAGCAATTTCTTCTTTGTTCACCCAAACCTTAGGATGTGTAGTGTGCCATTGCCCCTGTTGGGGAAGTGGTCCTCCACGCCTACCTGAACGCGACCAACCCTGAAAGCCAATCCAACATCCAACTGATTGATTAATTGGAGAGTATATATATGAAAGCGCGTAAACAGTACCCTCTTTTTCTTTGATAGGTGAAGGCCAACCAAAATGATGTTTGAGATTTATAGTACCGCCATATAGCAAGGAATCCCGCCATCTATATTCTTTTCCTTCAATATTATATAAACTCTTTATTCCTTCTTGCTCTATTGGAAAGACACACGTTAAGTCACCTTTATGATCAAATGGCCCAATGATTTTCCAAACAACCTGAGTGTTTTTAATATAGGGAAATGGTTTATCCTTAAAATAAAGATTTCGGTGTTGTATCAACCTTTCCTCAAAATTCCGAAACTGAACATACGCTTGGGTTCCGGGTTGTGGAAAAGTTGAAAGATACTTCTGTCCATTCTCTAATGAGTTTCCGGTCCAGGCTGATTCACTATAGGTTACTATTCCGGGATAGACTGGATTTTGCTTAACAACATTACATTCGTCAAGCAGCATATTGTCGTTCCAACAACAAAGTATTCCTCCAAGACGAAGTGAATCACCTTTTGGGGCTTGACAAATCTGATCAAAAAACAATAATCCCATTCCATTTAACGGGTCAAGATGGTTTAAATAATTCAGCCTCGAATCCAAATATTGATGGCCAGATAATGGTCTACCAGCAGTCGACCAAAGCTGGGTTATAGAATAAGTATCTTCTTTAATATTGAATCCGGGTCGCCATAGAATAGGTTGTCGACCTCGCGCTTTAACTTGTGCTATTACAGCTGGCAACAGATCATCAGCAGGTTTTTCATTCCCATCAACTTCATCAGTGCCAATATGTAGATACGGCATTTGTTCTACTGAAACCAAATCGCAAAGTTCATTAATCAAATTCAAAAAGATCTGTTTAACACGAGGCTCGCTCATTCTTTCAATACCAAAAGCTTTTCGGAAAGCCAAAGTGTGACCCGGAATATCCAATTCAGGAACCAATACAATCTTCCGTTCAGAACAATATCTTACCAAGTCAAGAAATTCTGTTTGCGAATAAAACATACCTGGTTTTCTGGAAGTCGCGGATGGAGATTGTAGTTGTGGATATCTTTTGCTCTCCAAACGCCAACCTGGATTGTCAGTAACATGGAAATGGAAGAGATTCAGTTTATAATTGGACATCACATCAATCTGCTCTTTTAAGAACTTAGGCGACATGTAATTACGACCTACATCTTGCATAAAACCTCTGACTGAGAACGCGGGCCAATCTGTAATAGTGCAACCCCTAAAAAAGTTTATCTGATTATCTTTAGAAGCGATCTGTTTCAGGGTTTGGATAGCATAAAAGAGGCCTTTTGAGCTAGTTGCTTTTATTAAGATAGATTGTGATTCAATGTCTAGTGTATATCCTTCATCAACATTATTAAGCACACCAGAAATTGATGGAACAATCTGTAGCCTTATACTCTTTACTATTTCCTTTGAGTTATTAAGCAGACTTAATTTTTTAATATCAGAATACGATTGAACCTCCTTTATATCAGATAACTTAACTCCATTCTCTGTTAAAAGTCTTATTAACTGCAATACAGTTTGATTCTGCGATAGCCCTTTCCCTTCAAGAATTATATTAATACCTCCCTTTAATTCAAATCGGTTTGCTTTCCATTCTGCTTTTTTTGGCAAAGGAATCAAAGAAGGAATCTTTTCACTTTTTCCATTTAAAGAAGAAAAAAAGCAACAGATAAAGAGCAGATGGTAAAATAGCTTTCTCATTTTTATCTTGTAATTAAGAAATCAACATCTTATTGATACCCTAACCGTTAAATTATATAGATTGCTTAAAATCAATTGTTAAATTTTCTTTTAGGGGAGGCTTTCTGAATATCCAACCCTTTCAACACATCTGAAACAGGAACCTTTTGAAAGAACAGATCCTTCACTCCTTCATAGAGAATTCCCAATGTATTACCATCAATCATGGTCAAACAGGAATAGCCATATCCCTCTTCAGAATTCAATTCGAGCTGATATTCTAAAGGCCAGGTATTCCCTTCATCAAGGCTGGCCTTAATTGTCATATTCGATCGTGTCGTTTTATTATTAGGATTAGAAAAGAAAAGAACATGTTTTGAAACTCCGCCAATATCTATGGTGGTGCCGATTAAACTTGCCATACAATTACTCTCAGGTAATGCTGAATTTGATGATGAATGCGTAGTCCAGGTGAGCCCCAAATCTTTTGTTGTTGCAACAGCCCTCCCATTTTTATCCCCTTTTTCAGTTCTGTTTCTATCATCGCGCATGTTAAGCATTAAGCTTCCATCCTTCAACTGTACAACCTGAGACTCGGTGGTATTTGACTTTGCACCTATTCCAGAAGTCCAGGTAGCCCCATGATCTTTACTGTAGATCAACGTTGAAAAAGGAACCTGATTTGCATCTTTATATTGTGCCGGAAAAACAAGTGTTCCATCTTCCAATGTTATGCCCATTCCCGGGCCTTGAAAGAATAAATACCATGCTGGATTTTTAACCATTTCTGTGATGTTGATAGGTTTTGACCAGGTTAGACCATCATCTTCACTTTTTACCAATACAAATTGTCCTGTCTGTTCAGGACTCAATCCTGGTTTTGAATATCCCCAAGCAGTTTTACCAGGATTTCCATGAAACCAAAGAGCAGCAACCCATATCGTATTTGTTATTCTATCAACCAAAACACAGGGATCACCAATACCATTCTCAGCATTTGGTTTTCCTCCCCATTCACCCATATCCATTATCACCTTCATTAGATCCCAAGTCTTTCCGCCATCCAGGCTTCTACTCATTCCAATATTAATATCGCCCTGAAGATCTCCACTATTTAAGTATCTATTGTCGTAAACGGCAACTAGTGTCCCTTTATTTGTTGTAACGAACCCTGGAATACGATAAGTATCGCATTGATCCTGACCTGCCGCACACAAAATCTTTGCAAACCTGAAAACAGGTAAAGAACTCATGTCCATTTTATTCAAGACATTATCAGAGAAGGTAAAAGCTAAATTTTCAAATTGTAGCTTTCCTATCAGATCGGCATTAGGCTTTGGAATTATTATAATTTGTATTTGATTTTCTCCAGAAACCAAACTTGCACTCATCTTTAATAAAGAGGATAATTTTGGTTGAACCACGCTTCCTATCAAATTCCTTTTATGGCTCCCATTAATCAACTGTGTACAATAAAATTTAATCTCTGCAATATTATCAATAGTGCTTTCTGAAGAAAACACACAAGAGATTTTATTTATCGCACACGGATCCCCTGTTGAAGGGATTATAATCTTAACAGACACAATTTCAGTCTCACTCTTATTAACAAATATGGGAATGTTTTTAGCCTCTATTGTAATTTGCTTTTTCTGAGGTCCACTTAGCGTTGAACCTATTGCATTTTCTTTCTTACATGAGGAAAATACGATTACAAAAATTATAGTTATCCAAACATTTATACGATTAACCTTTTTCATAGCTTTTAATTGCTTCTTTAGTAATAAAAACGAATTGATTTTAAAACGATTCTATCCATTTCACTATTCTACCCATGCATATGTCAGAATAATGATTTCACGTCAGGAGATATTGTAAAACTTAATTGCATTATGTATTACATATCAGAGACCAAAAATAAGATATATTTTTTCACCTCCAGCATCTACTTGAAAAAAAATATTTCTAGTGTAGTTTTTCTTCTTGTCATTTTACTTAAAGCAAAATACTCTATAAAATATTTTATCAAGTTGTTTAACCCTCATTATTTTTTTTAAATTTATTATAGTGTTGTTTTACTGATTTTTAACTAAATTTTTAGACTCAAAAGGAGCTTTACGGAAAAAATATCTTCCACTTTCGCCAAAAATAATGTAAAATCCATAAAAATGATTGTATATTTGTCATCACATTATGTATAACATAATACATGTAATATTCTTAATCAATAATCAATTCTTATCTCGATCATGAAAAAGGTTTACAAATGTTTCCGCATCTTGTTGCTGCTTTTATTTGCTATCACAATTAGTAGCAGTGCTTTTGCCCAAAGAAAGGTAAGTGGCAAAGTAACTAGTGCAACAGATGGTCAATCACTACCCGGAGTTACCGTTGCCGCAAAAGGAACTACCGTGGTTACAGTAACTGATATTAATGGTGTTTTCACTATTAATTTACCAAAGAGTGCATCTGCGCTTGTTTTCACCAGCATTGGCTTTGTTTCAGAAACGATTCTCATTGATAACCGTGCTGAATATTCCATTTCACTAAAAGAAGATCATAAACTCCTCGACGAAGTAGTTGTAGTAGGATATGGGAAACAATCGCGTGCCTTACTAACAACATCGGTATCAAAATTAGATACAAAAACGCTCAAAAGTGTCAGTTTGGCAAATCCAGGACAAGCACTCCAAGGTACTGTATCTGGACTCAGAGTAATTAACACAACCGGACAACCGGGAGCCTTACCGAGTATTCTTTTACGTGGAGGGGCATCTATCAATAGTCCGGGATCACCACTTGTTGTAGTAGATGGTGTTATTCGCTCTTTGGGAGATATCAACCCATCCGATATTGAATCTATTCAGGTTCTAAAGGATGCAGCATCAACAGCTATTTATGGAGCACGTGCTAACAATGGAGTAATCTTAGTTACTACAAATCAAGGAAAAGCCGGTGTATCCGAGATATCATATTCAGTTAAGACCGGAATGAATCAAAGAAGAGAAGAATACAATTACTTAAACGCAAAAGATTATCTCTATTATAATCGTTTAGGCAATAAATATACAGGAAGAACACTTCTTCAAACTGACCAATCCAATGGGTATGGTACTGCGGGTAGTAATCAAAAAATATTTGATTTAACCAAAATAACCAGTTCAAATCGTTCGCAGTTTCAATCATTATTAAATAATGGCTATCAATGGATGATTGATTCATATAATAATACAGATACCTTGATGTTCAAAGATCACGGCGGCAAGGTTGGAGCAGCTGCATTTAATAATAATGTTTATACGCAAGATCATTTCTTATCATTTACAGGCGCAAATGAAAAAGGAAAATTCTCATCAAGTTTAGGATATTACACAGAAGACGGATTAGTAGTTTCAACAAAATATCAAAGAATAACAGGAACGCTGAATGGCTCTTACATGGTAAAAAAGAATCTGGAGGTATTTGGCGGATTAAACTTTTCTGATTCAAAACAACCTCCATTATGGACCTCGGAAGCGAACTTATTTTATCGCACAATGAGTTTATGGCCAACATATAATCCATGGGATGCTAATGGAAATCCTACTGCGGGAGCCGGATCCTCTGATGGAAATCCACTTTATTGGATAAGTAAGCTCATCAAGAAGAATGATACACGTCGCTCTACCTATAATGTAGGCGCAAAATGGGAATTATTACCTTCATTGTTCCTAAAAGCTACCGCAAATGTATATTATTACGATTATACTGCCGAAGACTTCAATAAACAATACCAGGCACAAACAGCTGCAAATCCGACTACTGATCGTGTAGCTGATGCTGAATATGCCACTACCTTAACACAACAGCACAACATTACCCTAGATTATAAAAAAAGTTTTGGCAAACATAACTTAAGCTTCTTAGTTGGTGGAGAGTATTACGACAGTTATTCTTTTGACTTCTATGCATCAGGAGATAAAGCGCCTACCGATGATATCCAAACACTAAATGCTATTACAGAAAAGCTTTCCATAACCTCAACAAAAACAGAATCAAAAATAGTCTCAGGTTTTGGCCGTTTTAACTACGACTTCGACGGAAAGTACCTTTTTTCTGCCGTTACACGCTATGATGGAATTTCAAAATTAGCTACAAAAAATCAATGGGGCTTTTTCCCAGGTGTCTCTTTTGGCTGGAATGCACATCAGGAAGAATTCTTCAAAAGCTCATCGATAAGCGAATATGTTAATACCTTAAAACCAAGAATTAGTTACGGGGTAAATGGTAACGTCTCTGGCGTAGGCGATTACGAAGTTCAAGGTGGATATGGAACGCAAACCTTGTATAATGGCAAACTGGGATTTTTGAACACCGGACTTGTAAACAATGATCTTAGATGGGAAAAAAGTACTTCATTTGAAGCTGGTCTTGATTTAGGTCTGTTAAAAAATAAAGTAACCTTAGTTGTTGATTATTTTAATCGTACAACGAGTGATTTATTAACCTATCTGGCTCTACCCGGTTATACTGGATTTGACCAATTCAGAACCAATTTAGGATCCTTAAGAAACAGAGGTTTTGAAATTGAAGCAAATGTAAATGTTTTAAGGCTTAAGAATGGCTTAACATGGGATGTTAGTTTCAATGCATCAACAGTTAAGAATAAGATCATAAAACTGCCGTATAATGGCGTTGCAAATAATCGACAGGGAGGAATGCAAGTATACGATCCATCGTCTAAACAAGTCATTTGGGTAGGTGGATATCAAGAAGGTGGCACACTTGGAGATGTATATGCTTATCAACAAGAACGCATTCTAAAAGACCAAAACGATGTCAATAACAGTGCGGGAAAACGTTATGATAAGATCGCAGAACTATTAGGGCCTACGCTCTGGAATGATCCAACGGTTTCGAAAACAGGAAGGAAACAAATTGAGCCGGGAGATGTACTTTGGGCAGATTTAGATCATAATGACACAATCGACTCACGCGACCGTGTTAAAGTTGGCAATATCAATCCAAAATGGACAGGTGGATTTTCATCAACTCTAGCATATAAAGGATTCTCATTATTTGCCAGATTTGATTATTCTATTGGCCAGCTTATATACAACGATGTTCTCGCCAGAACATACGGACAGTATCAGGGAACTTTTAATATGACGGACTTAGTATTACAATCATGGACCCCAACAAATACCAATACCGATTATCCGAAATTCTATTACGCCGATCAGTTGGCTAAGAAAAACATCACACGCGAAAATAATGCAAATGCAAACTTAAACGGAAACAGTTCTCTATTCTATCAAAAAGGAGACTATCTGGCATTAAGAGAATTAACAATTGCTTATCAACTTCCTAAATTGTGGGTTTCTAAAATACGATTGTCATCAGTACGCGTGAATCTAACCGGTCAAAACCTTGCATACTTCACAAAATACAAAGGATCATCTCCTGAATTAGGTGGCGTAGATAGTGGTCGTTATCCACTACCCAAATCTTTTATCCTCGGATTACAGGTATCATTCTAACGATCTATTCAAAAAAATTAAAAGTGAGTATCATGAAAAAATTAATCATCCTATTAATAATAGCTGCAAACCTTATATTTCTGGGGGCATGTAACAAGATGACGCTTGATTTAGCACCCGACAGCAGCATAACTGATGGAAATTTCTGGAAATCTCCAGAACAATTCAACTCCTTCATTATCGGAATCCACAGTAGATTCAGAACACATGCTTATAATTTCTTTGTCATGGGCGAACTTCGAAGCGATATCTATGGTGATTCCCCTTTTGGCGGAGAAGCGACACAGGGCGTTGAACGTTTTTGGTTTAATACACTTAATTCTGAAAATGTAGGTATTAGTAACTATGGTGGGTTCTACCAGAACATCAATCAAATCAATCTTTTCATCTCAAAAACCCTGTCGACCTCTGTCCTAACATCTGCAGACAAAAATTATTATCTGGGACAAGCTTATGGGTTAAGAGCTTTCTACTACTTTCAGATGATGAAAACATGGGGAAAAGTCATTATTCAAACAGTCCCAAGTCAGTCATTCGATCTCAACAACTTAGCGAAGGCCTCATCGAGTACTACTGATGTAATGGCTTTAGTAAAAAAAGATATCGATAGTTCGACTGTTCATTTTTCTAATGACTATACGTTTAAGGAAACCAAATCGCTTTGGTCGAAAGCTGCAACACTAATGTTAAAATCTGAGGCCTATCTCTGGAGCAGCAAACAGATGGGTGGTGGAGTAGCCGATGCGACAATAGCAAAAGCCGCATTAACAGAAGTACAGACAAATATTCCCACATTAAGTCTGATGCCTAACTTTAAAGATGTTTTTGCTTATGCACAGAAAGGAAATAAAGAGATCATATTTGCAGTCAGAGACCAGTTAAATGAATATGATTTGTTTGGCGGGAACTTTGCTGGTACATTCTTACCACAGGGTTCATATTTAGGCAACTTCTATGATTCAATAGCTGCCACAAAAATTAATACATCTGTCGAAAATCTGGCAGGTTTATTAAGAGCTCCTGTTAAAATTAATACGTTCTGGCGTTTTTCAAATGCTGACACCCGTAAATTAGGGACAATGAAAGGCGCTTATAATCTTATTGGAGGGAAGTACGTGTTGGCTGGCTGCTATTTATATAAATACCAAGGAGTCAATGATGGTGGTTCCAGAAAAATTGTTGATGATTATCCAATCTATAGATATGCCGATCTCCTTTTGATGCTGGCTGAAGCAAAAAACATTCTTGGAGAAGATCCTACAACTGAAATAAATTTGGTTCGTCAACGTGCGTATGGTTCAAACTATTCAGCAGCTAAATATGGCTTTCCAAATCAAACCGGAGATAATATAGTTGCCGACGCTATTTTAAAAGAACGTTTCTTCGAATTCCTTGGCGAAGGAAAAAGATGGTACGATTTATTAAGATATGGTAAAAACTATGTTGTAAAATATACTACTGTAACACAAGATTATCAATTATTATGGCCAATTGACAAAACCACGCTTACCAATAACAAATTACTAATACAAACTCCAGGATATTAAAAAATAGTTAGAAGAAACTGTCTCTAAAGTACATTTTACTTATCAATATAGCACGGATCATAAATTTCAGGGATTTGAGACCTGCAAATAGATGTATGTGTTGCTGAAGAAAAATCCGTACTTTTGAGACAGTTCTTTTTTTTTATCGTTTTCAACTTTATTTTTGTTAACTAAAACAATTGCAGCTATTATCTTTCTCACTGGTTTAGTTATCAGCTATTTATTAACGGTCAGATTGTTTTAAAATGAATCATAAAGGTTGAAGCAATTACTGAAATTATATTTTTCTATGGATACGAATAATGATAAATTCATTCTGCCTGTTATCGATACCCGGAGTTTGGTAGATAAAGTAGAAACTAACTTAATTGAATATTTCATTAGTAAAGACTTAAAGCCCGGAGATCCAATTCCAAAAGAAATTGAACTTGCCGAAGGAATGGGTGTTAGTAGAACCGTAATTAGAGAATCGCTTACCCGTCTGAAAACTGCCGGAATCATTGAATCTAAAAAGCATAAAGGTACAGTTATAAAAAGTCCTGACTTTTTTGCCCTCATGCAAAAATCCATGATTCCAAACATATTAAACCATAGCACACTAAAAGATATTTTTGAGCTACGACTTATATTGGAAATCGGAATGGCCGATCTCTTATATAATCGGATTACTCCCGAAGATATTGAAGAGCTCTTTAAAATTGTTGGCGATGAACCTGAAGAATCGGATAACATATTGTTTGATATAGATCACGAAATAAAGTTTCACGGTAAACTATATGATATAACAGGAAACGAAACACTTAAAAACTTTCAAACACTCTTACTACCTGTTTTCAATTACGTATATTCCAGTGGACTGATTCACCGACCCGTTTCAAAGAAAAAATATATTTCACACAAGGGATTGGTTCAAATCCTGGAAAAAGGCAACCCTGATGACTTTAGGATTGGAATGCGAAAACACCTTGAGAATCATTTTAAAAGAATTCTGGAAAGAACGTTTGATTAAAATTGAAGAGATAGCCACTTATATTTTTTATAATTAAGTGTTGATCTGTGCCGGACTTGTTTCTGAACACAAGTGAAAAGCAATTCATTTAAAATGAAATTCTTCACACTGAAATTGAGATGGTGAAAGTTGACCTATCTGACTTTGAAAACAACATTTCTCATTAACTTTCTAGTGCCATCATTTCGAAAAAGAGAGAAAATCTTATATTTTTTAAATCCTGTTGCAAAGTTGAAAAAAGAATATAAATACAACGCATTGAATGAATTAAATTTTGACTGATAGATTATCAAATAGTTAACATGTTTGATTTCTACGAGCTTGAAATCCTAATCAATTAATTTTGATTATGTTCCAAATTAATTCATCCAACAGGTAAATACATTCTCTTTAAATTCTTCCAGGGCTCGACAATACCGACTATACCCATATTATCCATTGTTATTTTATTCAATCCTGAATAAATAACAAGTCCTTAGATAGACTTTGTATCCCCTTTTTCACAACAAACTGATTTTTATTTCTCCTTTTTTTTAAAGCCTTGGTCTTCTTATAGAAAAAAGCTAATTTTGAAACTATATTTAAATACTATCATGGGATGCCTGTATTTTCAAAATTGATTTATAAAATATTTTTATTCTATACAGCTATAAGATGAAAAAAAAATTATCTGAGCGGCTTCGATCGCTCAGTATTCTATTGCCCATTATATTATTTGTTTTCTCAACAGCTGTTGGATATCTCCTATATTCTGTTGATCTGAGCGGAAAACGATCTTCCTTACCAATACAGTTTAGTAATAATAAACTTTCAGAAAGCATATTAATCAGATCATCTGTATATGAATGGCTTAAACGAGGAGATTCTGAAATTGCCCAATCCATTCTTGGCGACCAGCATACAAACAAAGATCTTATTGGTGTCATCATTCTTGATTCATCAAAGAAGGTTCTTGTTTCAACCCAACAATCATGGATTCGATTACCGATCTCTTCAAAGAATTTTAAACTTTCAAATTCCACTTACACCCTTCTTTTATCGAATCTTAACAAATCTTCAAACGACAATACAAATATCACCTTTTTCTCCCCTGACCATCAAAAATTATTGATTCTCCTTCCTGTGTCTCTTTCAAAAAAAGAAAAAGGAACAATGATTTCATGTTATAACTTTAAGATAGCAGAACAAAGTATGATTGCAAAATATCGCAATACAGGATATCTATATTTTATAGTCATGTTTTTAAGTTCCATGTGCTTAAGTATTGTTCTATATTACATCATAATAGCCAGATTAAATAAATTAATCCATGTTATGGATGCCTTTTCAAAGGGAAATTACGACGTTCGTATTTTTTCTAAAAGCATAGGCGAGATATCTTCTCTGTACGAACAGTTCAATAGACTGGCAACTTCATTAAAAACAGAGATTGCTGAGCGTATTCAAATTGAGAAATATCTTCTGGAAAGAGAATTAGAGTTAAAAAAATCGAATAAAGAATACCTTATTATTAATGAAGAGCTTTCAGAGAAAAATAATAAGATAGTAGCAATGTATCACGATCTGATTGCTGCAAAAGACAAAGCCGAAGAGTCGGACCGGTTAAAATCAGCGTTTCTGGCTAATGTCTCGCACGAAATCAGAACGCCAATGAATGCAATTATTGGTTTCTCCGATCTGCTTGATGATGATAGCTTTGATAACGAAACAAAAAAACAGTTTACACATACAATCAAAACCCGCTCAGCCGATCTTTTGAATATTATCAATGATATCCTCGATCTCTCCAGATTAGAATCGGGATCATTAAAAGTTGAGAATCTACCCGGGTCAGTTTCTTATATCCTAGACGAACTTATTGCTTATTACAACACAAAAAATAAAAATATCTCAAAAAAACCAATCATCTTTAACTTAAGAAACTCCTTACCCCTTGAGCAAGATGAAATTATTACCGATTTCAATCGTCTTAAACAAGTAATAATGAATCTGGTTGACAATGCATTCAAGTTTACATCTGAAGGACTCATTGAAATTGGATGTAAACCCAAAGACGCTAAAACACTTTTGTTTTATGTAAAAGATACAGGCATTGGCATTCCACAAAAAAAACTTGAAGTTGTTTTCGAACGCTTCAGACAAGCTACTGATGCTTATTCAAGTAATAAATTCGGAGGAACCGGACTAGGCCTCTCTATCTCAAAAGGATTAATTGAACTTATGGAAGGTGAAATCTGGGTAGAATCTGAAGAAGGAAAAGGGACTATTTTCTTCTTTACAATTCCTTTAAAACAGAAAATCGAATCTACTAATCTTCCCAATAAAATGAATCAGTCGGTTACTAGTTAGTTTGGGATGACAGCTGCTATCGGAATAAAAAAACGATCGTTCTCCCCCTACTTTTTCGACTACCCTGTTTTCGATCTTTCACGTCCAAGTCTTCAAATAGTTGACGCTTAAAATTCAAAACCAATATAAAATGAAAACCATTTTACTCATCTTATTACTATCTACGCTATTACCAACTAAAGAAATTACGGCCAATAATTATCGGAGACTGGCAAATTCTGCATTGGTTAATAAAATTTCAGATTCCACACAAAAGAAACCATTAAAGGGGGTTGCTACCCATCTAAATAAACAATCATCAATAACAAAACTATCTGACAACTTACAAGATGTAGATCCCAGAATTGGCAATGTTGGCTGGATGTTGGTTCCCACACGTCCAACGGTTCAGCAGCCCAATCAATTGATCAGGATGTATCCTGAACGCAATGACGATCTGGATGACCAAATCAGCGAATTTCCCCTCACGGTTGCAGCCCATAGAAACGGAAATCTTTTTGGAATTATGGCGGCTACCGGCATGATGCCTTCAACCGGAAAGCCTATCTCCGCCTGGGATCACGAGCTGGAAGTAACCACCCCCTATTTCTATTCAACATGGCTGGAAGACTACGATGTTACCACTGAGTTTGTCCCTGGGAAGAAAGCTGGTTTCTTTCGATTTATCTTTCCCAAAGAAAAAGAAAAGCTAATCTTTATCAGTAACCATGGAAAAAACAGCTGGAAGCAAACAGCCGCAATGATCTTTAAGAATGAGGAGACCTTTAATGGAATAAAAGCATGGGTTGTGGGTCAATTTAGAAACATCCACCAAAGTAAACAGAATAATCAACCCATCCAAACGATAAAGAATAACGGGTTATGGTTATCATGGAATACACAGCAGGCAGATACCATCGAATTTAAGTATGCCATTTCATATATCAGTAGCGAACAGGCTGAACGAAGCCTCAACAGTGAAATCCCCAATTGGGATTTCAAACTATTGAAGCAACAAGCCAAAGCTTCATGGGTAAAAGAACTGAGTAAAATTCAAGTTGAAGGGGGCACACAGGCACAACGGCGTTCATTCTATACTGCCCTTTATCGTTGCTATGAACGAATGGTAAATATCTCTGAAGAAGGCAAATACTATAGTGGATACGATAATCGCGTTCATACCGATCAACAAGATTTCTATACTGATGATTGGTCGTGGGACACCTATTTGGCTCACCATCCTTTGCGTTGTATCCTTAATCCCGATCGCGAAGGCGACATATTAGCCTCGTATGTAAAGATGTACGAACAGTCGGGATGGATCCCTACATTTCCTCAAGTATATGGCGATTCACCTTGTATGAATGGATTTCACTCATCAATCAGTTTGTTAGATGGCTGGAGAAAAGGAATCCGCAATTTCAATCAGGGTAAGGCTTATGAAGGGATGATCAAGAATACACTTCAGGCTACCATGGTTCCCTGGAAGAATGGACCGGCTTGTTCTTTAGACTCTTTTTATTATCAAAAAGGATATTTTCCTGCACTACACCCTGGAGAAAAAGAGACCGAACCTGTGGTAACAGCATGGGAAAAACGACAATCGGTAGCAGTCTCACTGGGAGCAGCATACGATAGCTGGGCAGTAGGACAAATGGCTAAAGAGTTGGGTAAAACGAACGATACTGCCAGACTGAATAAGATGGCCCAAAACTACAAACTCCTTTACTGGCCGGAGAAAGGATTCTTCATGCCTAAAGACAAAGATGGAAACTGGATCGATATCAACCCGGCATGGGATGGCGGAATGGGTGGTAGAGACTATTATGATGAGAATAACGGCTGGACCTATCTCTGGCAAGTTCAACACGACATCAAGGGACTGATTGGCTTAATGGGTGGCAAGGATAAATTCGAAAACCGACTTGATCAATTATTCAGAGAGCCTATCGGAATGAGTAAATATCAACTCTGGGCAAAGTTTCCCGATGCTTCAGGCTTAATAGGACAATTCTCAATGGGTAACGAGCCTAGTTTCCACATCCCCTATCTTTACAACTTTACTAATTCTCCATGGAAGACCCAAAAGAAGATCAGGTTGATACTGGATACATGGTACAAAGACAATATCTTTGGTATACCCGGTGATGAAGATGGGGGCGGAATGTCGGCTTTTGTTGTCTTCTCTTCGATGGGCTTTTATCCCATTACCCCAGGTTCCCCATATTATACCATTGGATCGCCTGTTTTCTCTAAAGTATCTATACACCTCGAAAATGGAAAAGTATTTACCTTGATTGCAAAAAACTGTTCTGTAAAAAACAAATACATACAGGCTGCAAAACTGAATGGGAAACCGCTGCAATCTACGCTGTTTTCACATACCGACCTGATGAATGGTGGATTACTTGAACTTGAAATGGGAGCTTTACCAAATAAGAGCTGGGGAACGGAAAGATAATACAGCTGCGTATACCATTTTCAAATCATTACTCAATATTCTTAAATATCTCCTGTGAAAAATGACTTTCACAGGAGTCGATTACCAATTACAATATTCCAAAAGCATTCAATAAGATATATCAATTTCTTATTTACTATCTGATATTGTGTTAACCATTAACCATTTTTTACCCGAATAATGCCATTCAGTTAAATACTCTCCTGTGAATACTCCACCTCCTGCATTCAAGCTAATCACCCAACGTCCCTTTTCAACCGCAATGGTATCGCTGACGCTTATAGAAATAATGCTCAGCTCTTTAAACTTGTACCGTTCTGATTCCGACTTGAAAAAATCCTGCATAAATTTTTTTCCACATCCCTTTGCAACTACACAGGCATCGTCTCTAAACTGAGTTAATAATGAATCAATCTGTCCATTATTAAACCAAAGGATATAATTTTTATTCGACGCGTGTATTGTTTTCATAACATCCGTCGTTTTTTGTGCTTTACTTTCAGTACAGATAGAAATCAATACCAAACTTAGAACCAAAATTGTTGCTGATAAAATAGATACTTTTTTCATGGTGTTTGTTTTTAAGTTAAATAAGTCAACTAAAGAATGATAAAATTGTCCGGTCCAATTTGAAATAACAGATGTCGATTTACGGAACCAACTAGCTGTACTTTCTGATGTATCATGAATCTGGTAATCCAGGGCGGCAAAAATGATTTTTAAAGTGTAGCTTCTTGGAGTGACTTCTCCCGATTCAATCCGTTGAAGTGTCCTGACACTTAAATTGCATTTTTCCACTAGCTCCTCTTGCGTAAAGCCTTTGGCTTTTCTGAGTTCAGCTATTTTTTTTCCTAGATCAGGTTGATTCATAATTCATTGAGATTTCAAACAAAATTACTTATTCACTGAAAAACAAAACACGTATTTAGTATGTCTTTATCCCGACTTTTGGGCGACATTAACCCGACAAAAGCCTAATTATCTAGTATAATTTCAAACATACATGCTTTCTTTATACAAATTACAGAAATCATGTGATAGAGAGCATCATTTGACCTATCAAACTTAGTGATAATAATCTATTTGAAGAAAAATTTATAGGTTTATTTGCATTGCTGCTTGTGTCGCTATATGTAGATAATGGGGAGTAGTGTTGGTTAGCGTAATAATCAGTAGGCATCAATGAAACCCTGCCCTTGCGGTTATTACCCCCCCGGATACACCCTGTGTATGCTATCTGGAATCAGTGCAGAAGTATCTGAATAAGATATCCGGGGCCCTATTCAACCGGATTGACCTACCTGTTGAAGTTGTTCTTGTTCCATTTAGTGAACTCACCAATAATAAGAATGGAGAGCAAAGCAAAGAGATCAGAAACCGTGTCATAACAACTCGTCATATTCAGGAAGAACGATTTAAAGCTTTTTCAGGAACGCTCTGTAATGCATAAATAGCAGTAAACAAGTCAGAGAATTTTGCAAAATTAACGACAATGGCTTATCGCTATTGAAGACAGCCATGCAGAAACTCGACCTCTCTGCCAGAGCCTATGATAAGATATTAAAGGTATCGAGAATTGCGGATCTGGATAATAGTGATTATTTCAGACAAACAGGTTCTTCGTCAATTTAGGTGAAGAAAAATTTGAAATATAAACTTTCAATTGCGTGATATGTATGGTTTTGCGCTCCTTAGAAGAAAAGTGAAACTACATCAATTTGTATGATCGTAAAATGATAAAAACAAGAAATCTAAAATGCAATGTATACATCTGATAATCTGACATAGAATTAATAATTAAAGCCGGTTAAACATCACCTAAATTGATGAAGAACCCGTTTGCAGTGAAATACTCATAATAGCGTTGAAAAAAAACAAAAGGATGCAAGCGTCCGATTAAACATCACCAAGTTTAACACAGAACCCATTTTCGATGTATTACTATTTTCCAAAATCACTGCATATTTGCTTTCTGGTAACATCAACCTCAAGGAATAATCACGCGATGGAAAAACTATGTGTACAGCTAACCGATTCTGATACCATCTACCCAAGCACAGAACTTAAACTGATTTATAAATTAACGACAAATTATTGTACTAGAGGTCAGGAAGTCTGAAATATATGATGACAAATAACAAACAGAAAAATAACTTCATTACCATTGGTTAACACTCATTACAGGTATATTCTTACTAGCATTTTTTATTGCAATAAAGCAATAGTTAAAAAAGTTTATGATATAGATATAATTTTTTTTAAGACATTCTCAATTTGTTGATAGTCTTGATTAGATGTCGAGACCCAATACTTGATAAACATCTTATGCAAATTATTAATTGATTCTGCATTACTGTCGTCATAAAGCTTTAATGCAAGTAAAGCAAATTTATCTTTGTTACAAGTTGCTTCATTTATGCTATTAAATTCGGAAGAATCATTACTAATAGAAAGTATTTGTTGTGCTTTTGTATCATCCCATATTATTTCTTCTGGAGTTCTACGCGGAAAATAAAATACATTATGTAAATAATAATCAAGATAGTTCTTCATTAATTGTAAAAGTTGTTCTTTATCTCCACCATTTCGCCCTCCATCTACCGAGAACTTAATATCTTCATTTGTTTGCTCTTTAATTTTTGACGCAATGAAATTAATATTTAAATTATTAACAGAAAATGTTTGCCAATCATAATGGATGTCTATAATTTTCTGATCTCCATCAAAAATGACAAAATCATGTCTATTGTTATCTCGACAATAAACAGGTATGAATTCTTTTTTTAAAACACTTTCTCCTCCAGGATTAAATTTAATATTGAATAAATTTAATGATTCTTCCCCCATTCGTTTCAGAACAGCTTGAACTATTTCCTTAGCAAGTATATCCTCAACAATAATATTTTTCTTATTGTCTAAGGGAAGTTCAATATGATAAAAAGCTTCTTCGGGTGTAAGATTTTCTTTAATAATAAAACGCCCATTTTTTGGATTCTGAATAAACACTTTAATGGATTCTTTAGGTAAATCTTTAACTAAAGATGGAGAGTGAGTACAAATCACGATTTGATGTTTTCTTAGCTTAATTTGTTCTAACAGGAAATGCTTCAGTCTACTTTGAGCCCCTGGATGAAGTGAAACTTCAGGTTCATCCAAAAGTATTAAAGAATAATCTTCTGAATCGAGAACAAGAAGAACTAATCGAACAACAGCAACTTCACCACTACCAGCAAAGGCTTCAGAATATTTGGCATGTACTGTTTTAAAAAACACAGAATATCCATCATTTCTATAAAATTTATGTTCAAGATATTTTCCTTCGAGATACTCCTTGCCAAGAATATATGAAATCCACTTTAACTCTTCAATAGATAGCAATCTAAGAGGTTTATGCACAGCACCTGCTCTATTGTCAATTCTTTTAACTGTTTGCGAAAGGACTTTGTTTAATGATGTCGACTTTCTTCTAATAAACTCTTGTTTGTTTCTGGAACTAAGCTTATCCGTATCACCATAATAATAATACTTATCAAATGCACTAAGTTCTGAACGAAAATCAATATAAATAACCTTTTTTTCTATCGGCTTGTCCCTATCATTTTTTCCTGCTCTTTTTTGCATTCCAGCCCAAACTAATGGACGACTTGTTTCCCAATAATTCGGGTCTTCTTTTCTTTTTATTCTTGCTTTGATTACTTGCCTTTCCTTTCCGTTATCATCAATAAACGAATACCAAAATGAGTGTCGTTTCTTTTGGTCATCATAATATTCAATAGGATCCACTTTTGTATCAAACCAGAAAGTAAATGGTGTGTAATTTTCTGGCGCACCGTAAAGGGCATGCAAACAAGAACTTTTTCCACACCCATTTTGTCCAATAAATACAGTAAGAGGAAAATCAAAATTAATTAGCGAATCAAATTCCAAATTCCGATAAAAGGGAAATCGGATAAAATCAATATACTTTTTAAAGTTTGAGGTTGATTTTATCTTTGTAATTGCTTCTATCGTACTATTCAAGTTGATATTCATAATTTGTCATTAGGATAATCTCAGAAATTCAGACTCATCAAGACCAACCCGAGCAAGTGCAGCTGAGAATTCATTTACAATTCTTTGCGCATGATTTGATTTTAGATCACAGAACCATTTAAATCTAGTACCACATTTTGATACGAACTCTTGATTATTTGCTTGTACAAACCCATCCTTATTTTCTTTAAATATATATGTTCTCAAATAATGAGAATTTAGTTTTGGTTCTAATTTAATATAAGAATTTTCATCAGCTTTCACAATTATCTTAGTTTTCTTTGGCTTAGAGTTTTCTAATTCAAGAAATATAAAGCTTCTTTCTTCATCTGAGGAGAGTCTTGAACTATCACAAGGCTGCTGAATACATAATAAGTAATTATCTTTTGAAGGACTTTCAGATTTATATTTCAGGACGCAACCCAATGATAAAATTGGTATAAATTTATCACCAAGAAAATTCTTATTTTGGTGACTCAAAACAGCAAATTCTTCATTTAAATTTTTACTATTATTATGCTCTGGCGTAAAATAATTAATCGGATCAGTTAACATAATATTTTTTTCTGCTTTACCTAATTGTCCTGAAGCTCCACTACGTTGAATAATAATTTCTGTTATCTTCTCAGAACCATCTTTTAACCATTCTTTCCTATCAGAATTTGATATTTTCAAAACCTTTCCATTAACTTTAATATCTTTTCCCTTAAAATCTTGTATAGAGTCCATCCACTTAGAAATACATTCTTCACCACATGATTTAGACAAATGAGAACTTTGAACTAGATTTAAAATAGAGCTCATTATCATTTCCTTTAAAAGATCTTCTGATGACTCTGGCAATACATCTGATTTTTTGTTCGCAAGAAGTGCTCTATTTGAAAGATAAGCAGGATCTAAATCCTTATGAAATACTCCGAGCAATTTATTTGTATTTTCTCTAATAACTGTAACCGCATTTAAAGCAGTGTTTGAGACTAGACCGGAGGTCATTTCTGCAAATTCTTCAATAATTCTAGCTGGTAGTGTATTTGGATTACCTTTGTGAATAAATACTATTTTTGTGTGACCTGATGAAATTGAATTATCAGTTATAATAGTTTTCGCATTACCAAATAAGGGTTTAATCGTATTTTCTATAATATTATCAGACCATTGTTGTTTTGGGGTACTTGTGTAAATCACTATTAGTCTCAGAGAAAGCTCTTTATCTGTCTTTATCATATATTCTATAAATTCACAGGCCTCGGTACCTTCATTTTCTCCTGAATTCATATTCCAATCTAAGATAGCAACATCAGACTTTAGAAGTATATTTTTATATGCTTGCGTACTTTCCTTGTTATATTCACACAAAGAGCAATGTATACCTTCATTTGTGAAAACATCCATAAATTCTTTTGGGTCAATTTCTAAATCTTGTTCTGCTGTTTTCGTTATGGCTTCGATAGAAGAAGTATTCGTAGTAGAAGGCAATTTATTTTGTTTTGGAGATGTTGCTCGAGAGGGAGTTATAACAGTAGTTGGGTCACTTGATTTAGTTTGTTCCTTAGTGAAAATTTTATCATCAATAAACGCAACTGAGCCTAAAAAGTTTTTAACAACATTTTCTGAATATTCTTTAAATTCCATGACTTACTCCTCCATTTTAAAAATCCTAAATGTAACTCCTTCACCTAGCCTTGGTTCAATCAAGTCTATATCATATCCTACTTTGTTTAGTACTTCCTTGGAGATGTATAAACCCATACCTCGCCCCATTGGTTTTCGAGTAAATCCAAGTTCAAAAATTCTTTTCCAATCTCTAATATCAATATCAGGGCCATTATTGGAAAGATAAATACCATTTTCATCAGCATCTAATATCACTTTATGAGGTAACGGTTGGTCTTTTAGCCAAAAAATGGCATTATCCACAATATTCACAAATACAGGATAGAAAGTAGATGGAAATCCAATAATTATATTTTTTGAAAAAGCTAGTGTTTTTATAAAAGAGATATTGTGTCTTTGCTCGCCAATTCGAGCATAAAAAACTTCTTTAACAAATTCAAAAATATCTGAGCCATATATTTCTACCTTTTTGCGATAAAGCCTACGACTTAGTGGCTGAAATAAAGTTAAATAATTATCAAGATGCTCAAAGTTAGTACTGAGCATATTAAAAATCCCATCAAGACCTTCATTAACATCTGCCCATGCTTTAAGTTTTCGAATTTGGGTCTTAATTGTTTGAGTTGTATGGTTAAACTCATGTTGAATTGCACTAACAGCAAGACCAAGTTGGCTTAGTTCTAAATCAGCATCGACTTTTGCTCTTAAAGTTTCTAATTCTTCTGCCATGCTTTCTGTTAAATCAGTACTTGTATAATCTTTTGAAACAGAAATATTATTTAATTGACTTCTCAGATCCTCAAGCTTTTCTTTTAAAGCATCAGCTTCATTAATTAAAATGGATTCCAAGCGAGTTCTTTCTTCCACTAACCCATGATCATCTAGCTTATACGGTTCTATCCTTGCTAATTCAGCTTTAATAGATCGGATTTTATCCTCGTATTCCTTAAACATAGTTTTAGCCAAATCAACAACATCTTGATTTATTTTATTTACTGTCGCCTGTGTTTCTTTAACCTCTCTTGATGTCTTTGTTTGATACTCTTTAATCGTTTGTTCAATTGAAGATTCAAGACGTCTCCGACGAGAAACTTTTACAATCATGTTGTTTGAATAATCGTTAAGCAGACTATTCAATTTAATATCAAAATGATAAAAAATATTCTGACTTAATTTATCGTATTCATTTAAATAGAAATCATAATCTTCCAGTTGCTTCTTACCAAGTGCAATCCCCTTAGGTTTTGTTACCTTGAAAATATTTTTAATCGAGTCTAGTTCTTGTTTTGAACAATTCTCAATATTAAGAAACTCGGTTGTTGCAGAATCATTATCTCTGATTTGACTACAAATTTGTAGTTGAGAACTTGTTCTATTATACAACGACTCTGTTAATTCCTTTGCTAACCCAGACTTAATATTATCGAAAAACGCATTTAAATCTTTTGAGAATTTTTCTTTTTTCCCTTTAGCTTTTTTCTCATAAGCTTCTTTGGCTCTGTATTTTCTTTTTATCTCTTCTCGTGTACTTTCAAAAAACTCAGCTTTAATTCCACCACCTTTTCTTTGACTTCTAAAGAAATCAGAAGCTATTTGAACAAAGAAATTTTCTAAAATACTTTTAAACTCTCTATAAGATTTATTTTCTCGTAAGCCTTCTCTACCTGCTTTTTCAATAAGATTTGGGTTTTTTTCTTTAGAAATTTCGATTACACCATACATTCTTCTATAAGAAAAGAAATAATAATCGGCTCCTTTATTCCTTCTTAATTCAAGATCAAGAAAGTCGTAACTATTATCGCCATATGGCAACACTCTTATGCCATCTTTGTACAAATACAAACCCGATATTTTATCTAACTTATTACTAATTCTTTGAAATTCTGATAGTTCTAAAATAGAATCAGAAGCATTACCTTGAATATAGGCCAAATTAATTTGAAAAGGCCCACATTGTGTAGGAAGACCTTTATTTTCAGACCAAGGTACAATGTGATTTTCAAATTTTTCCCCATAAACAGTTATATCACCTATAAATTGACCATAATCATCAAAAGCACCTGCAATATGGTGATCAGCATTAAGAAATTCGGCTGGAGTCCAAAATTCATTATCTGCGATCAGGTCATCAAAATATTCTTCAGTCTTATGATCTCTAAAACTAGCCTTTATTGCTGGTTCTTTATGATTCGGAACCATCGTATTAGTAAATCCAACTAATGTTTTGATTAAAGGAGAGGCTTTATCTCCTGCAGTTCTATTTCCATCAATTAAGTTTGCAAGAATATCATCTGCAGGGCATATAAGGAAATGAGTACCAAACCCATTTCCCTCTAAGGAAGGATATCCCAAATAGCCGTAAACCTCTTGAATGTCAAACTTAAATTTATTGAGATGTTGAATAAGTTCATTTTTCTCTTCAATACCTAAATAGCCTTCTTCTTCGATACTATAAATATTTTCACGAACTTCATCTATTAATGAGTCAATATCTAATTTTGTAGGAAGGCTCCCATTTCCAAATTCTCGTAATGGAATGGTGACATGATTTAGATTAATACCAGGAATCTCAAAGAGTTTCCAGAAGACAAATGCAACGACTAAATTGTGAAGTCCGTCTTCTCGTTTTGCTCTTGTCAAAACTAAAACATGATTTCCAATTGAAGCAATAGCAAGACGTCCAATACCCTTTTCTCCCATAATTGGGCGAGGAGTTTTATTTAAATCAGTTGGAGGTAGTGATGATTTCTTATTAAACAATTTACTCTCAGTTCCTAAAGTGAGCCATCTATTTTCAAAATCATTGCGAGTCATACCTAAACCGTCATCTCTTAATACGAAAAGCCCATCGGTTCTAAAATAATCAACGATTACATTATCTGCATAAGCATCATGAGCATTCTTGAAAAGCTCTGTAATTGCAGTTGGTATACCTGCAATTTGTTGTCTCCCAAGCATATCTAAAGCTCTAGCCCTTGCTATAAATTTAGCCATTTTTTCCAGTGATTTTTAAGTGTTGAACCAATCGCCTCCGCGAGTTTTGGGGGGACTGCGTTACCAATCATTGTAGCTATAACTCCTTGATTAGTTGAGTAGAAATGATAGTCCAATGGAAACGATTGAAGTGTAGCACCTTCCCTTAGTGATAGACCTCTGTTTTGTTCAGGATGAGAATATCTGCCTGTACTAGTATAAATAAACCTCGTTGTTATAGTTGGAGCAGGTCGATCCCAGTATAAACGACCATAAACATCAGAGTGTCCATCATGATTCTTATAGCATTCTAACTGAAGTCTCTTATTATTTTTCCACGAAAATCGATTACCTCCATTTATAGGTGTGCTTCTCATTCTTTCTAAATTCAGGTCAGAAAGTCTTGCAACTGAATGTTGTAAAATTGAATTATCTTTATAGCCATTTACGACCTGCGGAAACTTTTCATAATCTCCTATAGCTTGTTTAACCGTAATAATAGAGCTCTTATCTTGCTTTTGAGGAGGAAGAGTTATGTTGTCTAGCAAACGAGTTGCTATAAGGATAAATCTTCTTCTATTTTGTGGAACACCGAAGTACTTTGCATTTAATGTATTCTGAGTAAAACAATAGCCCATCTCTTTTAAAGATTTCTTAAACCTTGATAATGGACTTCCAGCTTTTGTTTCTAGACCTGGAACATTTTCTATGAATACAAAACCCGGTTTGTAATAAACAACAAAATCTTTGAAATCTTCTAATAACAAACGGCTACCTTCTGATTTTTTCTTATCTGATTTAATGTTCGAATAATATTGACATGGGCTACACCCCACAAATATTAAGTCATCATCCTTTCTTTTTAAAGGCAAAAGGTTAGCTAATTCTCTGGGTTCCAAATTGGATACATCTTCATTAATAAAGATTGCTTTATTATTTTCTTCGTAAGTTCTTTTAAACTTGGGATCAATGTCAATTCCTCCAAGCACTTTAATTCCAATTTGACTGAAACCACAGCTCACTCCCCCTGCTCCACAAAAGAAGTCCACTGCTTTTAATTCTCTCTTTTTCAGCCTTTTGTCTATCATGTTTAAAAATAAATGCGGAGTAATTTACGTAGTTTAATCTAAAAAATTAAGATTGCTTTTAATATAACTTACAAATATAAATTATTATAAGGAATAAAATCAAATATCCAAGCACTTTTCGAAGATATTAAATAAAATATCACTACTGAACGACTAAAATAAATAAGGGGTTACTCCCTTGCAGTTTCGCCCCCATGTTGTAGTTTTGGTTTACGACAACAAAAACATAACATGGA
Organism: Bacteroidota bacterium; assembly: GCA_013390605.1. GTDB lineage: Bacteria > Bacteroidota > Bacteroidia > Bacteroidales > Cfx3-03 > Cfx3-03. The sequence goes on from JACAUB010000001.1 coordinate 4,421,858, forward strand.
CAAAAATAAAGAAACAAAATTTGTCCGATAGCCGATTTTCAAACAAAAAATTAATCTTATCGATGCGATAAGTATTAACAGTTTGGTAAAGAAACATAACGCGGACCATTAATACAAAGCATTTTTGTCTTAAATGCTTTGTATTAATGGTCTTTTTCGGCATATTAAACCGTTGCGATTCAATAACTGAAATATGTGAAGGTCTAAGAGCCCTGGGAGGTAAACTAAATCATTTGGGTTTAAAAAGAACTCCGACCAAAATCATAGCCTGTGATGGAAATGCGTAATCGTGACAACAAGTTCTTTGAAGATGTTTATTTTGGTTTGGTTCAGCATTACAAAAGCTTTTTGTCGGATAGCCAAACTTTTGGGCTGACTTTTAAAGAGATTTTACTGATAGATTCTACCACAATCCGGTTATTCAGTGATATTCTCAAAGGTGTAGGTCGCAATCCTAAGAACGATGGCAAGAAGAAAGGTGGTTTAAAAGTCAATATGCTCATCGATGCAGTACAATCCATTGGACGGTTTATTAAAATTACCGAAGCCAAGGTGCATGATAAGAACTTCCTCAGGGAATTGGAGCTTATCTCGTACAGTATAGTGGTATTCGATAAAGCTTACAACTATTACCATCAGTTTGCAGTGTGAACCAGTAAATCGGTGTATTTTGTAACAATGTTGAAGAAAAATGCTGTTTACACTGTTGTTGAAATCCTGCAGGAACACAAAAAAATAAAAGGAAAGACGATGGTTCTAAGGGAAGAAATTATTGAGCTAACGTATTTCCCGGAAAACGAACATGGCAAGCGACAAACCAAAGTAAAAGCAACGTTGAAGCTAAAGAAAGTCTGTTATCAGGATGAGCAAAACCGGTACTATGAATTTCTCACTAATAGCATGGAAAGTACAGCTGAAGAGGAGCTCTTCTTTATAAAAAGAGCTGGGATATCGAAATTTTGTTCAAAAAAATGAAACAGAATTTTTAATTGCACTACTTCTATGATGAAAATGAGAATGCTATCTGGACTCAGGTTTGGTGTACACTCATTGCTCAGTTGTTAATGACGGTCATCCAAAAGATGACTTCAACAAAGAAAGCATTTTCAGTGGTGGCATCGTTAGTTCCAATTCATAGGATTTTATTACTCTGAAACATTGTCTTTTTGTGCATGAGCACCTTACCATAAAGAGGCTACTTAATATGAGTAAAAATCTACATGGGAAATTTAGTTTTTAATTTTTTTAAACTGATTCGTAAAATAAATCCCTTTTTTAAAGCTTTGAAAAGTTAGTCCCTCTATAAGATAGAAACATTAATTACCCATTTAAATCTCCCTTCAATTGAAGACTTTTTCCTCTAAATTCCCCAGAAACCAAGAACACTTTCCTTTGCATAACCTCTCCATTATAAATACCTTTGATGTTGAGTTTGCTGCTCTAACTTAACGAATCATAATAACACGTATGAAAAAACACATTACTTTAATTGCGCTCCTTTTTCTATCCTTAGTCGTTAATAGTCAAATCGTTTATCACGATGCTTCTGCCTTTCCTCTGTTGGGCAAAGCAACACAAAATACTGCAACCCGATATGAACGTTTACCCGATTCGTTGAAAAATATCTCGCGGAAACCACTCTGGGATCTGGGGAAAAACAGCGCCGGACTGGCGGTACGTTTCAGTTCTAACTCTACTACGATTGCAGCTAAATGGGAAGTCCTTTTTAATTCCGAAATGAATCACATGACACCAACGGGGATAAAAGGTCTCGACCTTTATTGCCTGCAAGATGGGAAATGGGTGTTTGTTAATAGTGGACGTCCCTCGGGAAAAGTAAATACAGCAACGATCATATCGAATATGGAACCGCAAGAACGGGAATATCTGTTGTATCTTCCGCTTTATGACGGGGTAACCTCGCTGGCAATCGGCGTCGATTCTTTATCCGAGATCTCCCAGCCAAAGGTGGATCTACCTGTTCGAAAGAAGCCGCTGGTATTTTATGGCACCAGCATCCTGCAAGGTGGATGTGCTTCACGTCCGGGGATGGCACATACCAACATCCTGTCGCGTTGGTTGAACCGTGAGGCAATTAATCTGGGATTTAGTGGCAATGGACAGTTAGATCTCGAAATCGCAAAAGTAATAGCGGCTGTAGATGCGTCGATGTACATTCTCGATTTTGTGCCCAACGCAACGGTAGCGCAAATGAAAGAACGGGCCGATCAGTTCTACACCATTATCCGTAGTCGCCATCCGGAAACGCCAATACTCTTTATTGAAGATCCGATTTTCACACACACGCGTTTCAACAAAGTAATTGCGAAAGAGGTGAAGGAGAAGAACGAAACCATCAATGCCTTCTTTCTCTCGTTGAAAAATCGTGGTGAAAAAAACATCTATTTCCTCTCTTCAAAAAATATGATCGGTAGCGATGGCGAAGCAACAGTAGATGGTATTCACTTTACAGACCTTGGGTTTATGCGTTATGCCGAATTGCTTTATCCTGTCATCAGAAAACGGATGAAATAATAGATGTTCTGACGTTTGGAAAAATTTTCATTTATCTATCCACTTCTTAAAATCACTTACTTTTTCTTTGCTTACAATCAAATCATGAATAGACTTGTCGTTATTTAATTTAATTTTCAACCTGCTCGACGAGTAACTTAAAATATCACTAATCGCATTAATATTGACAATATAATTTCGGTTGATCCTGAAAAATTTATCAGGGTCAATCGTTTTTTGCAAATAATCGAGCGAATAGTCAACCGAATAATCTCTATCAAAAGATGTCTTGATAAATGTCGCACGTTCGAGAATATAAAAACAGGATATTTCACTGGCCAGTATTGACTTGTAATGTTCACCAACTTTTATAAGAAATCGGGTTTTATATCCTTTGTTTAATTCTTTTAACAGTTGCCTCAATATATCGTCATTAACCGGCTTTTTATAATGGACTGATTTAAATTTATTGATAGCATTAGACAAAGAAGACTCGTCAATAGGTTTTAATAGGTAATCTACACTGTTAACTTTAAATGCAGACAGGGTATATTCATCATAAGCTGTTGTAAATATAACAGGAATGTCGATCTCAATGGATTCAAATAGTTCAAAACAAAGTCCATCATCAAGCTGAATATCCATAAATATTAGCTCGGGAGAAGGATTATTTTGAAACCAGTTTATTGTTGACTCCACTGATTCCGTTGTTCCTACAATGTTAATATCAATGTCTATTTTTTTTAAAAGCCTGCTAAGACCAACAATAGCAGGCTTTTCATTTTCAACAATCAACACGTTCATGATAGTAGAGGTACTTTTACTAAATATTCACTTGCGGTTTCTTCAATAATAATTTCTTCTCCGGTGATCAACCTTACCCGCTCATTAAGATTTTTTAGCCCTATTTTTGTAGAAACCACCTGAGTCGCCATGTTCTGTATGTTATTCCTCACCACGATATGCTGCCCCTCAATGTAAATCGTTATTTTAAGGGGTTTTTCGAGCGTTGCCATATTGTGTTTGATCGCATTTTCAATTAATAATTGTAAAGATACGGGCAAAATCTCATAATTAGAATCATTGCTTATTTCTATGTTGAGAAGGATTTTCCCTTCACTTCGTATTTCATGCAGGTAAAAATAATCCTCGATAAATGTCAATTCGGCTTTCAGAGGAACTTTAACTTTTGAGCTATTCTCAAGAATGTAACGATAGATCAAAGATAACTTGCCAATAAATTGCCCTGCAATTTCAGTTTGCGTATTTATCAATGATGAGAGCGTGTTTAAACTATTAAAAAGAAAATGAGGGTTAACCTGACTTTTCAATGTCTCATTTTGAAAAATCAAATTCTGTTCTCTTAGCTCAAATTCTCTTTTTAAGGCTTCTTGCCAGCTCCTAAAGAAGAAAAGAGGGGTGCTGAATAAAAGAGCAATTGCAGTAACTTTCAATACGCCTTTTATTTGATTAATAAATCCTTGCAAATCAGAAAATCCCCAATCTTTTATCCAATGTAATAAGATTAAAAATATGCAGAACGTCAAAGTGCAGACTGTTAATGCAGTTATTAAAAACGATATCAGACGAATAAGATAAATCCTGGTAATTTCTTTCCGGGTATGAATACCTCGAAATGTGAAAAATTTAGTGGCTAGAAATTCAAGTATCTCAATATCGACCAACACCATCGAGAATGTACCTATCAGGAAAATTTGATTAAGTTCTATGTTCATTAATAATCCCCAAAGTGGAGTAAATATGGCACAAACAAGTATTATCTTTACATGCTTTGCAATGCGCTTTGGCAAATACAAATCTTTTATACCTTGTGTTCTCATATCATTATATTTCAGTTATCTACCTGATTTTTTTAAGCGTAATATTTCTGACCGTATTTCCTTTGATTGTAGGTTCCTGTCCATTCATTTTTACATCAACCAAAACATCTTCATATAGCTCAGCATATTCAATTTGTTTGTCTGATAACGACACATAAATATTTCCCCAATAATGACTTCTGCCTTTAATTGTCATATTTTGATTATCTATCTCCAGTGGATTGCTCATGGTAATATATTTAATAATGGCACAAACTTTATCATTCGTTTTTGTTATTCCTAACCATGTAAGGCGTATATCCTTGTTTTCAAATGTTCCTGATCCTGCCAGTTTAACTTTTGAATTTATCTGTCTGGCACAAAATTCGTTATTTAATTTTAATGAATCCCATTTATACCATGCAAATCCTTCAAACATCATCATATCCCAAATAAGGTTTTTCATATAGATATCAGTTACCGATATTTTTTGAAAGAACGATTCACTTAATACTTCTGCAGAAGGGACATAAGTAAAATTTTCTATTACACTTTGTAATTGTCCCTCGGCGAAAGGCTTTTCCAAATTTTGGGAATGCGAAATTTTCACATTATTCCATTTTACATAACCATCTTTGAATCCACGTGTATATTCTCCCGTTATTCGCATCTTTTTAATAAAATTCCCGAATAAATCATAATCGGTATAATCAGTAATCATCAAATACTTTTGTGGTGTTTTTTCATCAAGTTTTAATTGATTGGGAAGGTTTTCCAGATACTTTTCAACATTCGTTGTGCTTTGACAATAACTCAAAGCCGGCAAAACTATCGAAACTCCCAATAAAATAATAGTACGAACAAAGCTCTTTTTCATTTTTCTTTTTTTTAAGGTTAAACAATCATTTCGGATCAAAATAAACTTAAAGTTTAACCTCAAAAAAATTATAGATGCAGAGTCGCCTAATCATGTTGCTGAGTAGGAAAATAATTAGTTTTAATAGAAATGGCACTTGCAGAACAATTCAAAATCTGGCAGGAAAATAATAAGATCTGTTTTATAGACTTTTGGATAACACTACAACAGTGTTAAAATCTATATTACCTCTCTTCAGATTTACGGTTATAATGAAATAAATATACTCCTACGATTAGGGGGATCTGTACCCGTTCTGTATGGGTACTGTACCCGTTCTGTACCCGTAATGTACCCCTAGGGGGTATAGTACCCGTACAGATCCCCTACAGTTTGGGTTCATTTCGTGTATGGATCCCCTAAATCATAGACTCATTATAGAGACATCATCTCACAATATTAGATTCATCTTGAGGAGATGTTCAGATAACCGAATCAGTAAATGCAAATCATGGATTTTTCTGAAAAGGGTGTTGGCGGGGTGCTATGTAACTATTCTATCTTAAACAATCACACCGCTACCGAAACAGAGTTTGGCCTCTTTATCGTAGAGCACGCCAAACTGTCCGGGAGCAATACCGGCAATGGGAATATCAGATTGGATAATATATTTATCGCCCTCTTTACGGATGGTGCCTTTCGTAAAATCGGGGGTATGCCTGATTTTAAAACGGATCTCTTCGCTGCCACTGAAATCACCCCACGGATCTTTGGTGATAAACTGAACACCTTGCAGCGTGACTTGATCGCCATATTGCGATTCGGGATCATAACCGTTAGCCGCATAAACAATATTCTGCTCCATGTCTTTTCCTACCACAAACCACGGCCCCTGGCTCAAACCCAATCCCTTGCGTTGTCCGATGGTATGAAACCAGAAACCTTTATGCGTTCCGATCACCTTACCGGTCGACTGGTCAATAATGGGGCCCTCTTTCTCGCCGAGAAAACGACGCAGGAAGTCGTTATAGTTGATCTTGCCTAGAAAGCAGATGCCCTGACTATCGCGACGTCCGGCACTGGGCAATCCTACCTCTTGTGCTATTTGGCGCACCTCGCTCTTCATCATGTGCCCAATCGGAAACATCAATTTACTAATCTGCCGATAATTAATCTGAGCCAGAAAATCGGTTTGATCTTTTATCGGATCTAACGCTGTACCCAACCACCAACGATCATCAATAAAATGATTGGTTGCATAGTGACCGGTTGCTATTTTATCAAAGTCTTTTCCGTATTTCTCTTCAAAGCTGCCAAACTTGATCAGTTTATTACACATCACATCAGGATTTGGGGTATGACCGCGCTTTACACTCTCAATAGTATATGCAACTACCTGATCCCAATACTCCTGTTGCAATGAAACGATTTCCATTTTACAACCATACTTTTTTGCTACCCATGAGGTGATTTCAATATCTTCCTCGGCCGGACAGTCAAATGAGTCGTCGTCCATTCCAATTCTGATATAAAAGATCGTTGGATCGTAACCCTGCTCTTTTAGCTGATGTACAACCACCGAACTATCAACCCCTCCCGATACCAATGCAGCAATTTTCATTCTAAATTCCTTCCAATTAATGAGGGTGCAAAATTAATCAAAACATTCGTTCCATTTTCAACCAACTTAAAGCACTATTGGATTTTAAAGCGGGCAATAGATCAGCAGTAAAGGGTTGCAGATTACAAACTGGCACCAGTAGAATATATTGCTCAAAAATATATTGACGTTTTAAAGTAATCTTTTTAATGTAGAGACGTTCGACCATACAACTCTTCAAAACAGAAAAGAGGCTAACCCTTTAATAAGGAAGCCTCTTTTCTGTTTTTTCGATCATAGGAAGTTGAAATCAATTTCCTATTCAAATTCTTTAAATTAAACCATCAGCCTGTTTTTGACGAATAGCCTTTAACATATCTTCCGTCATACTTGTCAGGTTCCATTCAGGTTTCCAATCCCATTCCTTACGGGCACAACTATCATCCATACTATTAGGCCAACTATCGGCAATCCCTTGTTTAACCTCATCAATAGCATAATCCATCGTAAAATCAGGAATATGTTTTCTAATTTCAGTAGCAAGCATCTCCGGTTCAAGACTCATCGAAGCGATATTAAATGCATTTCGGTGTACCAATCTGGAGGGATCAGCATTCATGATTTGAATTGAGGCATTCAGTGCATCAGGCATGTACATCATGTCAAGAAAAGTACGCCTGCTCAAGAAACAGGTGTAATGACCTTTTTTGATAGCCTCGTAATAGATTTCGACGGCATAGTCGGTAGTTCCGCCACCAGGCATTGTAACGTTTGAGATAATACCCGGAAAACGAACACTGCGACTATCTACACCAAAACGTTTGTGATAATAATCGCTCAATAGCTCACCAGTAACTTTTGTAACACCATACATGGTACCCGGACGCTGAATAGTATCCTGTGGCGTATGATTTAAAGGAGTTCCTTCACCAAAAGCGGCGATAGAACTAGGGGTGAAAAGTGCACAATTTAATTCGCGGGCAACTTCCAGACAATTAAAAATTCCATTAACACCAACATTCCAAGCAAGCTGTGGTTTCTTTTCTCCCACAGCTGATAAGATTGCAGCCATATTGAAGATGGTATCAATCTTGTATTTTTTTACAAGGTCGGCAATAGCCTGGGGATCGGTAATGTCTAGTTTTTCAACCGGACCATCCGATAAAAAGGGATTGTCTTTTTTAATACACAGATCAGCGGCAACTACATTTGAATGTCCATAACGTTTACGCAATTCGGGAGTCAGTTCTGAACCAATCTGGCCAAAAGACCCTATTACGAGTATGTTTTTCATAAAAGTAGAAATTATTATAGATTAATAGATATTAATCAGTTATTTATTGAGGTGACAAAATTAAAGTTTTTTGTTACTTATAAAAAGTTATTTATTTTTTTTAAGAATTAACACCTTTTCTCCGTCCAAAAAACTCTTCGAAATTACATATCTTTGCCTACAAATACAGTAATCATCCAAAAAAAAACAATTGGTCATGTATACCAGCTTCAAGGAACATCTTACCAAAGAGTTAGCCGACATCAAAGAAGCCGGCCTTTACAAAAATGAACGTATCATCGTTTCACCACAAGGCGCCGAAATTAAAGTAAATACTGGAAAAGAGGTTTTAAACTTCTGTGCTAACAACTACTTAGGGCTCTCAAATAATCCACAATTAATTGCTGCTGCAAAAGAAGCACTCGACACACATGGTTATGGAATGTCGTCTGTTCGTTTTATTTGTGGAACTTCAGATCTTCACAAACAATTAGAAGCAAAAATTGCCGATTTTTTCGGTACCGAAGACACTATCTTATATGCTGCTTGCTTTGATGCAAACGGAGGTGTTTTTGAACCCTTATTAAATGAGCAAGATGCTATTATCAGCGATTCACTTAATCACGCTTCTATCATCGATGGGGTTCGTTTATGTAAGGCAGTTCGTTATCGCTATTCAAACGCTGACATGACTGATTTGGAAAAGCAGTTAAAATTAGCCCAGGCTCAACGTTATCGCCTCATCGTTACTGATGGTGTTTTCTCTATGGACGGTAATGTGCCTCCATTAGATAAAATCATTGAACTAGCTACAAAGTACGATGCAATGGTAATGGTTGACGAATCGCACTCAGCAGGTGTGGTTGGACAAACCGGAAGAGGTGTCACTGAACTATTTAATTGCAAAGGTCAGGCTGAGATTATTACCGGAACGCTTGGAAAAGCCTTTGGTGGCGCAATTGGTGGTTTTACGACTGGGAAGAAGGAGGTTATAGAACTTTTACGCCAACGTTCACGTCCTTATCTTTTCAGTAATTCTATTCCCCCTCTTGTAGCAGCAGCTGGAATCAGAATGGTAGACATGATGAGCGAAACCAATGAATTACAAGATAAACTACATGCCAATACAAAATATTTTGTATCGCAAATGGTGGAGGCCGGATTTGACATCAAACCAACCCAATCGGCTATTTGTGCAGTGATGCTTTACGATGCTAAGCTCTCTCAGGAATTTGCAACCCGTTTACTAGAAGAAGGAATCTATGTTACCGGTTTCTATTATCCTGTGGTACCAAAAGGTCAGGCACGTATTCGTGTTCAGCTTTCGGCCGCTCATGAAAAGATACATCTCGATCGTTGTATAGAAGCCTTTACAAAGGTTGGTCGAGAACTTGGCATATTAAAAAACAATGATAGCTGCGGATGCAACTGTAATTGTGGAAAATAACGAAAGAATAAATTCGAAAGGCCTACTCAATGAGTGGGCCTTTTTGTTTTTTGGGTTATTATATTCATTATAATTGCATTTATTATTGTTACTATTCCACTTACTTATTTTTAATGCTGTTTTATACTCCGTCTTTTAATGTTAATAGTTCTAAATTTACTATTAAAAGCGGGATAAAACATATAATTTTGTGGTATCTTTAACACGAAGTATGGAATTACACACCCCAAAAGGTTTTCTAGAAGGCATGAAGCATTACACTTACTATTTTTTGTTATTATTTACGCTAATCGGATTTACCGCAACAGCGCAAGTTGAGCAGGGTAAAGAGAAGATTGACACGACTGTTGTTCTTTACCAAAAACTCCAGGATAATCCGGTAGCAGCCATGCTTGACAGTTTGGCAAACCTCCAGTTTTTTGATAAATCGAATAATCTTTATGATGTAAATTATAATAACATCCACAACTTTGCCAAAGATTTTGTGCCCTTCTACTCGGACGATATATATATGGATAGGATTTCTCAACTTGGCAAAACCTCTCCTATTCCTCTTGTTTATAATAGACAAGTTAAAGATATGATTGAATTATACGCTGTTAGAAAAAGAGGTCTGACTCAGCGTATGCTTGGTTTGGCTCAACTCTATTTTCCAATGATGGAAGAGTTATTAGATCGTTATGGAATTCCACTTGAAATGAAATATCTGGCTATCGTAGAATCTGCACTAAATCCTATTGCTCGCTCTCCTGTTGGTGCAGGTGGATTATGGCAGTTTATGTATGGTACCGGAAGACAATATGATCTGGATGTTAATTCTTATGTTGACGATAGAAGTGATCCGTACAAATCTACCATCGCCGCTTGTAAACATTTGAAAGATCTATATAAAATCCATAAAGATTGGCTACTCGTTTTGGCATCTTATAACTCTGGCCCGGGTAATGTTGCTAAAGCTATCCGCCGTTCGGGTGGAAAAACTGACTTCTGGCAAATTAGTCCTTACTTACCAAAAGAAACCAGAGGATATGTACCCGCATTTATTGCGGTAACTTATGTGATGCACCATGCTGCCGACCATAACCTGTTCCCTATTATGCCGGTCTACAAATATCACGAGATTGATACTGTAACGGTAAAAGACTTTTTAACCTTTGATGTTCTTTCTGAAAAACTAAATGTCTCGAAAGAGGAGTTACTCTTTTTAAACCCCGCCTACAGAAAAGGTGTCATCCCTTCAACAAAAGATAAATCATATTTTCTTCGTTTACCCAAGAGAATCGTTCCTGATTTTGTAAATAATGAAACAGCGCTATATGCTTATAATCGGCAGAAGCTGCAACAAGATAAAGAGAATATCATAAGTCAACTGAACCATAGTCAGGAGAGTTTTCTTTATTATGTAAAAAGGAAAGAGACTGTTAATACCATTGCTGAAAAATTTGGTGTATCAGCCAACGATATCCGAATGTGGAATAATTTACGCAAAAAAGGAGTGCGTACCAATCAAAGGTTAATTATCAACAGAGATAAGATTGGCCCTGAAAATAATCTAACTATAGGAAAACCTTTACAACAAGTTTTGGATAGCCAAAAGTCAGTAGCAAAAGTAGAGATGCAGTCGCTTACTCAGGCTATGAAAAATAAAGCAGCCCCTATAGAAGATTCTAAAGATGCTCCTATTTTAAAATATCATTTTGTAAAGAAGAATCAAACAATTGCGCAGATTGCAAATATCTATGGCGTAAATGTTTCTGATATAAAAAGCTGGAATCATCTAAAACGAAATTCACTTGCAAAAGGCAAGATGCTCAGAATTTATGTTGAAGCGAAGGAGCCTGCTTTAGCTGAAGAGAAGTCAAAGAAAAGTAAGAATATTGTTCCAGATGAAAAAGTAGTGACAAAGGTTTCATCTAAGAATACAAAAAAAGCTGAAACTCAAGAATTCTATGTCGTAAAATCGGGAGAATCACTACAGAAGATTGCTAATAAATACAATGTTTCTATAGCCCAGTTAATCGAGTGGAACAACTTGAATAAAAAAGGAACGATTATCCCGAAACAAAAGTTGATTGTTTCTGAAAATAGTGCTCCACAAAAAGAAGAAGTAGCAGTTGTTAAAGAGCATGCCTCAAAAAAGAAAGAAGTAGCTCCCAAAAAAGAGACTACGTATACGGTGAAAGGTGGAGATTCATATTCGACTATTTCGCGAAAGGTTGGTCTTTCTGTTAACGAGCTAAAGGGTTTGAATGAAAAAATTGGTGATAATCTCAAACCCGGTCAAAAACTAACCCTCGTTGGCGAGCAACCTAAAGCGGAACCTGTTAAGACCAAAGGGAAAGAAAAGAAAGTTGAACCTCAAAAAGAGCAGGGAAAGACAAAATACATTACCTACACTGTTCAAAAAGGAGATAACCTCTGGAGAATTGCCAGCAAACATAAAGGATCGACAGTTGAAGATCTGAAGAAGCTAAATAATATTGGCGATGAAGGTGTAAAACCAGGTCAGAAAATCAAGATTGCAGTCGAATCATAAATAATATTCTGAATGATTAAAAAGCAGGCTTTTATAAGCTTGCTTTTTTTTTGCAACATTATTAAGAATAATGGAAAAATAAAAACGCTATATTGTATTACCTATTATCCAATTTTACCTTTGTATCCAAAGGTGAATTACTGTTTAGATATAAAAAGAAAACATGGTGACAAAAGATAATTGACACAAAAAAGAAATTCTATGAAAAAAATAATTATTGTAATCATTGTATTGCTTAGCTGTTTGAATATCTATGCACAACAAAAAGAGATACCAGTATTTATCTCTGGAACCGAAGGATATAAATGTTTTCGCATTCCAACGATTATTAGTTTGTCAAATGGAAATCTCCTTGCTTTCTGCGAGGGTAGAGTGCAAGGAATCAATGATTATGGTAATATTGATATTGTGATGAAAAGAAGTAGTAATGGAGGGAAAACATGGTCTCCCCTGCAAGTTGTTGCAGAAAATGGAGACCTGCAAGCGGGTAATCCTGCTCCGGTTGTGGATATGACGGATCCCGATTATCCTCAAGGGGTAATCTTTCTTTTCTATAATACGGGGAATAATAATGAAGGTGAAATACTTAAAGGAAATGGAATTAAATACTGCTTGTATAAAACATCAGTAGATATGGGTGCTACATGGTCGATTCCTGTTGATATTACAGAACAAGTGCATCGGCTTAAACGACCTGCTGTAAATGCCAAATTTAATTTTGCCGAAGATTGGAGATATTATGCCAATACCCCGGGACATGCCATGCAGTTTCAATCAGGAAAATATAAAGGAAGGATTTTTGTTGCTGCCAATCATTCATTTGGAGATCCTCAAAAAGGATCAGGACATTATGTGGCACATGGTTATTATACCGATGATCATGGGAAAACATTTAAACTAGGGAGTAATTTAAATTTACCTGGCAGTAATGAATCAATAGCTGTGGAACTTTCAAATGACAGGTTAATGATGAATAGCCGTAATCAAAAAGGAGATATAAGGGAAAGAATTGTCTCAATCAGTAGTGACGGAGGAGCAAGCTGGGACACCACTTATTTTGATCATACCTTAATTGATCCTGCTTGTCAGGGAACAATTCTTAACATTGGGAAGAAGAAAGGAAAAAATATCCTGGCCTTTTGTAATGCTGCCAGTATAAACAAAAGAGATAATCTTACACTAAGGATAAGTTTTGATGAAGGCAAAACATGGGCAAAAAGCTTTACAGTATATAAGAGTCAAGCAGAACCAAAACACAGATTTGATTTTGCAGCTTATTCAGACTTGGTGAAATTGAATAAAAAAAGGATTGGCGTGTTATTTGAAAAGGATAATTATTCTAAAATTGTATTCACAAAAGTAAAATGGAAATAGAATCAGATACACTACTTTTTGTTGGTTATCGAGGTACGCATAAAATCAATAAGGTTGATCAGAATAACAAAACAGGTTGGCTCAAATATTTGACCAACCTGTTTTTGTATGTAATATTATAAATTATGCTTAATAGAATAAGCTTCACCTACAGTACTTATTTATTCGATACTGGAATAGGTAAAGAGTTAATCTGATTCTCAAATCCGTTTAATTTGTGTATGTCGCTTTTACAAGCAATAGCAGGATGATTTGATCCATTATAAAATAATTCTTTATAGTACTCGATACCATCCAGCAGATTCTTCTTAAACGTCTGGAATTTCTTGGATGAAGATTCGGCAATAGGTTTTACCTCATCATCAATTTGCTTTTTGAGATAATCATAATAAGATGATAACTCTTTAACAAACAGATTTGGTCTGTCATCACGTACGATGATGTTCTTTCTGCCATAGATATGATCAACCATCTCCTTTAAAGAAAATTTACCAGAGAAATAGGCCATATTAGGACCAGGACAAATTGAAACGCCTCTCGAATTACCTTCAGCAGGGAGGTTGTTAACCATTAAAGTAGTAGATGCCAACCCCAGGCATAGACATGCCTTTTCAACAATCTTGTTATATTGCTTTTCAAATTCAGAAGGTGCTAGTTCTTTCGCTTTTAGCTCATCAATTTTAATGCTTTGATAAGTTCTGGAAGCAGTACACATCATTTTTTCAGAATATTCTTTACTCGAAACCAGAAAGCGCTTCGTACATATAGCACCCGGTTTACCCTCTTTCACCTGTTTCTCTTTTTCGATGTCTTTCGTTGAATTCCGAACGCTATTAAATGGAACACCTAAAGGTGAAATTCCACTTAAGTAAAGTTCCTCCTCCTTGGCATCACTCAATAGTTTGATGGTATCTTCGTCTACATTCGAAGCTTCGGGTACCAATAAGAAAGGTGTTCCCCAACCAATTGAATCCAGATTATAATACTGAAGTAAGAATTCATGTTCATTTGCCGTTCCAACACCACCCTGTGCTGTAAACTTAACCGGTAAAGGTTGTTCTGGAACAAATTTATTTTTATCTGCAAGTGCTTTTACACACAAAGCATGTATATCCTGAATTAATGTTTCACGGTTATTCTTGAACTCTTCAAGAATGGGTCCCATCAGATATCCATCGGTAGCAAAAGCATGACCACCACAGTTTAAACCCGATTCAATCCGATATTCTGAAACCCACAAACCTTTCTTTGCAAAGAATTTTCCTTGAATCAGTGCTGAACGATAATCAGATACCTTTAGAATAATCTCTTTTTTTAGCTTTCCTTGCTCATCAGGATAAAAGTCGTCAAAGTTTTCGAAATAACTACTCAATCGAGGATTCATACCTGCTGATAAGACAATAGACGATTGAAGATTACTATTTGCAAAACCACGTAAAGCAGCATGTGCATCATTGTATTCAACAGGGAGTTTTTCGCTACCTTTATAGTTCTCTTTATCAAGCTTTGTCATAATATTCACATCAATAGAACCAGCCTTTAGATTCTGGTGTAGCCATTGGTGAATTTTACTTCCTTGACCAAATTCGCTTAATTTCTTTTGATATTCAATTTTTAAAGCAGAAAAATCAGGAAGAAGCTCAAAATATTTCTCAAGCTCGCTACCTTTTTTATGGATTGAGCTTTTTATTTCTTCGAGTTTTTCTTGAACAATCTCATCTATCATATCTAGATAGGCTGTAATACGTTTAGCCCTAAAATCGTCAATGGCATCAGAAATAGCTTGAAAAGGCAATCCAAACTTCTCACTATAAAGCTCACGCATCTTCTCAATCAAGGTATCATCTGCAAGAGAAATGACAGAATCGATACCATATTGGGCGACTTTTATGGGTGTATCGACAGTATATCCTGTACCTAAAACCGGAATGTGAAAAGAATGCAACGCTGAATGAAACTTCATAAAATACTTTTTTTGATAATTTAACTCACAAAGTTCACTCTTTTTTTCGGATAAAAGTGCATACAAATGTTAATTTTCTAAATAAAATAAAATTTTATAAACTTATATAGTTCTAATTAGTAATAAAATTGGTCAACCCAATTGGGTTTATTGAAACAAAATAAAAAAATCTTATTTATCTGAAAATCTGATTAATTAAAATATGGTTACGAATAAGCGACCCCAACTTTAAAGAAATATTTGGTTATTCCATTTAAATGGTCAAAGATTATTATAAAATAATTCGATTATCACCTTCAAATTTCCTACTCTAATTCTGAATCTTTTTAGCTTATTAAACTATGCCTTAAAAATAAACGTGAATGCTAATTAACATTGTAAGATTGGATCAATTGTAACAGTTGTAATGAGTTTGGGATTCAAACAAACGACCAGGGCTACTCAAAAAATATTGAATAGCCCTGGTGAGTAAAGTATAATAGCTGTTGCTTATGAACCCAATACTATATTCACAATTTTTTTAGGAACCACAATAACTTTTTTAGGTGTCTTATTTTCCAAATATTTCTGTGCCTCGGGTGACTCAAGCACTGTCTTTTCAATTTCGGCAACTGTAAGATTTACAGGCAAGTCAATGGTAAATCTCATTTTACCATTAAATGATATTGCATAAGTAACCGAATCTTCCACAAGAAAGGCTTCATTGAACTCAGGGAAATGAGCTTCCATAATGGTTCCGTCATGTCCCATTAATTTCCAGAGCTCTTCGGCTAGGTGAGGAGCATATGATGAAATCAGAATCGCCATTGGCTCAAGAATTGCCCTTTTATGACATTTTAGATCGGTTAATTCGTTTACACAGATCATAAATGCACTAACTGCAGTGTTAAATGAAAAGCGTTCAATATCATCCTGAATCTTTTTGATAGTACGGTGTAGCACTTTCAATTCGGCAGGAGTAGCAGCCTCTTCTGAAACGACAAAATCATTATTCTGATCGTGAAACAACTTCCAGAATTTACGAATAAATCTAAATACACCTTCAATACCATTAGTATCCCAAGGTTTAGATTGTTCCAGCGGTCCTAAAAACATTTCATACATTCGCAATGTATCTGCTCCATATTTCTCTACCAGGTCATCAGGATTCTGAACATTGTATTTCGACTTCGACATTTTTTCAACTTCCCAACCACAGACATACTTTTCATGTTCAAGTATAAACTCAGCATCAGCAAATTGAGGTTGCCACTTCTTAAATGCTTCTACATCCAGAATATCGTTGTGAACAATGTTTACATCGACATGGATCTCCTGAACGTCATAATCTTTGCGAAGTCCGAAAGAAACGAACTTATTGGTACCGGTAATGCGATAGGCAAAGTTAGAACGCCCTTGAATCATTCCCTGATTAATCAGCTTCTTAAAGGGCTCTTCGCATACTGAATAACCCAGATCGAATAAGAATTTATTCCAGAAACGTGAATAAATGAGGTGACCGGTAGCATGTTCGGCGCCTCCAATATATAAATCAACATTCTGCCAGTAACCAACTGCTTCTTTAGAAAAATATTCTTTGTCGTTACGAGGATCCATATATCTGAGATAGTATCCACTTGACCCTGCAAAACCAGGCATGGTGTTCGTCTCGAGTGCATACCCATCCTTGGTTGACCAGTTTTTAGCTCGTGCCAAAGGAGGCTCACCGGTTTCAGTAGGCAGGTATTTATCAATTTCGGGCAATTCTAATGGAAGCTGATCTTCGTTAAGCATATAAGGCATTCCATCTTTGTAATACACCGGAAAAGGTTCACCCCAATAACGTTGACGACTAAAGGTAGCATCGCGCAATCTGTAGTTGATAGTGCCATGCCCAATCTCAAGTTCTTCGGCCTTCTTAATAATAGCCTTGATTCCTTCTTTGACTGTTAAACCTGATATAAAATCTGAATTAATTAATACACCATCTTTAGAATCGAATGACTCTTCCCATGTTGATGGATCTGTTGGCGTTTCGCCAGGCTTGTTGACTACCTGAATGATGGGTAGATTATAGAAACGGGCAAAAGAAAAGTCACGACTATCATGTGCAGGAACAGCCATAATAGCACCGGTTCCGTATCCCATCAAAACATAATCAGCGATCCAGATCTGGATTTCAGCTCCGTTAAATGGATTGATTGCATAGGCCCCTGTAAACTCACCACTTACTTTTTTAACCTCGCTCATGCGTTCGCGTTCAGACCTATTCTTGGCCCATGTAACGTAAGCCTCTATCTTTTCGCGACAATTAGGTGTAGTAATCTGTTTTACCAGTTCGTGTTCGGGAGCTAAAACCATGAATGTAGCACCAAAAATAGTATCGGGACGTGTAGTAAAAACCTCCATCGTCTCTTTATGATCTTTTATTCC
This sequence comes from Bacteroidota bacterium, assembly GCA_013390605.1. Classification (GTDB taxonomy): domain Bacteria; phylum Bacteroidota; class Bacteroidia; order Bacteroidales; family Cfx3-03; genus Cfx3-03. Next base: position 4,439,653 of record JACAUB010000001.1, read on the forward strand.
AAATTGAATGGCTCCACCAACAGAACGACCAATCCAATTTTTTTGAATCTCTTTAATCGAATCGCTCCAGTCAATATTTTCAAGGCCACTAATTAATCGATCTGCATAAGCAGAAATACGCAATATCCATTGCTTCATCAGCTTCCTTTCTACAGGATAGCCTCCGCGAACTGAAAGACCATTGCTAACTTCGTCGTTAGCCAAAACGGTACCAAGCTGTGGACACCAGTTTACCCATGTATCAGCCAAATAAGCCAGTCGATAATTCATTAACAATTGTTGCTGTTCCTTTTCGGAAAAATGATTCCAGGCTTCAGATGAAAAATTATCTGAACCATTTGAAGCTGCGTTTATATTTTGATTTCCCTCTTTCTCAAAGAGTGAAACTAATGAAGTAATAGGTTCAGCTTTTTGGGTATCATTATTAAACCATGAATTAAATAGTTGAATAAAGGTCCATTGTGTCCATTTGTAATATGATGGATCACACGTTCTGACTTCTCTGTGCCAATCGAAGGAAAAACCAATCTTATCAAGTTGTTCACGATAACGCGTGATATTATCTTCGGTAGTGATAGCTGGGTGCTGACCTGTTTGAATCGCATATTGCTCGGCAGGTAAGCCATAAGCATCATAACCCATTGGGTGTAAAACATTAAAACCCTTTAGCCGCTTGAAACGAGCATATATGTCAGAAGCGATATAACCCAGGGGATGTCCAACATGCAGACCGGCTCCTGAAGGATACGGAAACATATCGAGTACATAGAATTTTGGTCTTGAAAGATCAATTTCCGTTTTAAATGTTTTGTTATCAGCCCAATACTTACGCCAATATGATTCAATCTCTTTGAAATTATAGTCCATAATTTATACAGGTTTCGCTTTTGTAATACAACTGTATTCTAAAATAAAGTGCAAAATTAACAAAAGTTCGGCTATTCTTTTCCATAATAAGTTAAAGCAAAATAATATATAACCGTTTGGAATCAACTTCAAGCCCTATTCAAAGATTATACGATTTTTTGTACCTTCGTCGCAGAAATGATTCCGAATGAAAAGACAAGAGGAAAGATCTAACGGACGTAGATTAAGAACAGCTTACGCAACAACAGTGGTCAGTATCACATTAGTGCTGTTCATGTTAGGACTTTTAGGGTTAATCGTTCTTTATGCGGGCAAAATATCTACTCATGTAAAAGAGAATATTGGTTTTTCTATAATCATGAAACCTGATGTTAATGAGTCTATGATTATCCAGATGCAAAAACAACTTCAGGTAGCTGATTATGTTAAAAGTTCAGAATATATTACGAAAGAACAAGCGGCTCAACAAATGAAGGAATATCTGGGTGAAGACTTTGTTTCTTTCTTAGGTACTAACCCTTTATTGCCTTCAATAGAAGTAAGACTGGTATCCAAATATGCAAATCCAGATAGCCTTTCTGTTTTACAATCCCGATTATTGAAGAATCAAATTGTAAAAGAGGTGGTTTATCAGAAATCATTAGTTCAGGAAATCAATAAAAATATTGCGACAATCAGTATTATTCTGTTAGGCTTTAGCTCGTTATTACTCATCATTGCTTTTGCTCTCATCAATAATACCATCCGTCTTGCTGTTTACGCCCGACGTTTCCTTATAAGAAGTATGCTTTTAGTAGGTGCAACAAGTAGGTTCATTAGAAAGCCCTTTATTATAACCGGATTAATACAAGGTATTATTGCATCATTATTAGCAATTGTATTGTTAGTAGGAATCCTTTTTATGGTACGAAATCAGCTTCCCGATATTGTAGCTTTAGACGATTATCTGGCTTATGGTATTCTTGCTTTAGGAATATTGATTGCAGGTATTCTATTGGCTTCGGTTTCTACATTACTGGCTGTTAGAAAATATCTGAAGATGAATGTTGATGAGCTTTATTACTTCTAATCTTATTTTATTTATTGATACACAAAAAACCGAATTGAAAAATGGCAATCAAAACTGATAAAACTGTTGCAGCAGAAAAAAAGAACACTGCAGAAAAGAAACCCATGTTTGCTTTTGGGAAAGAGAATTATCGCCTTCTCTTAATAGGTTTGGCTGTAATTGTTCTGGGCTTTTTATTGATGATTGGTGGTGGATCTGATGATCCTAACAAATTCAATTTTGCTTTATTTAATTTTCAAAGATTAACATTGGCTCCGGTTCTGATATTAGCTGGTTTTGTTATCGAGATCTTTGCAATTATGAAAAAACCTAAACAAGATTAATCGATGACGACCTTACATGCAATTATCATTGCTATTGTAGAAGGAATTACCGAATTTCTTCCAATATCTTCCACGGGCCATATGATCATCGCTGAGTCTGTTCTTGGCACTCCAATGGACGATTTCACCAAAGCTTTTACTGTTAGCATTCAATTTGGTGCTATTCTTTCTGTAATTGTCCTCTATTGGAGACGGTTCTTTCAATCAATGGATTTTTATTATAAGCTATTTGTAGCGTTCTTACCTGCAGCAATACTTGGATTTACACTACATAAATACATTGAACAGTTGCTTGGAAATGTTGCAGTTGTAGCAACAACCATGCTCTTAGGAGGTATTGTATTGCTCTTTGTAGACAAATGGTTCAATAAAGTGAATGATAAGCAGGAGATGACTTACGGTGCCGCATTAAAAATAGGTCTGATTCAGTGTATATCAATGATTCCCGGAGTATCCAGATCAGCAGCTACCATTGTTGGAGGGATGTCGCAAAAGTTCAGCAGAACTGCTGCTGCCGAGTTTTCATTCTTTCTGGCTATACCAACAATGTTTGGAGCTATGCTGCTTGAGCTCTATAAAAACTACAAGGTAATTACCCCTGATAAAATCCATTTACTTGTTATCGGAAACATTATTGCTTTTGCAGTTGCTGCTTTAGCTATCAAATTTTTCATTTCTTACTTAACAAAACACGGTTTTAAACTATTTGGATATTACCGTATCGTAGTAGGCCTTGCCATTTTAATATTGCTAGCGCTAGGCTACGACCTGAAATTCGCATGAGGAAATTTAATTTCACTGAAGGAGAGGTTCTGTTAATAGATAAACCCTATAAATGGACCTCTTTTGATGTTATTAGTAAAATAAGAGCACATATCCGTTCTCAACTTGGCTTAAAAAAGCTTAAAGTGGGTCATGCAGGCACGCTTGATCCATTAGCCACCGGAATAGTGATTGTCTGTACAGGCAGACTGACAAAGCGTATAAATGAATTTCAGGACGAAATTAAGGAATATACCGGAACCTTCCATTTAGGAGCCACTACACCTTCTTTTGACTTAGAAAAGGAAATTGATTTTACTTTTGATACGTCACATCTGACAGATGCCCTCATATTTGAGGCTGCAACAGCATTAACAGGTGACTTTGATCAAATGCCACCCATTTACTCCGCTAAGAAAATAAATGGGAAAAGAGCTTACGAATTTGCCAGACAAAATATAGAGGTAGAATTGCAAACCAGAAAAGTGACGATATCCGAGTTTGAGATAACACGGATTAATCTGCCCGAAGTCGATTTCAGAGTTGTTTGTAGCAAAGGAACTTATATTCGCTCATTAGCGAGAGATTTGGGCGAAAAGTTAAATTGTGGGGCCCATCTCACAGCATTACGTCGTACTCAAAATGGTGATCTGCGTGTAGAAAATGCGATGTCAATGGAAAGCATCATCGATGAAATTTCGGCATATGCAAAAAGTCAAAAAGATTTTTTACCAATCGACGATACAATTTGATTTTTTGCTTGACTTTGGCTCTCAAAAAGCATTATCTTATACCCTTATTTAACAATTTAATAATTGATTGTCAAAGTACTTGATTTTCGGTTAATTTTAAATTAATTTTGCAGCCCTTTTCAAGAGGCTACAATAAAGGTATAACATTATGAAATTATCGCAGTTCAGGTTTCATCTTCCATCAGATTTAATAGCTCAGCATCCTAGTGAAAATCGTGATGAATCGAGATTAATGGTTTTAAATCGTCAAACCAAGACAATCGAGCATCGCAAGTTCACTGATATTATGGATTACTTTTCAGATGGCGATGTGATGATCTTAAATAATACGAAGGTCTTTCCAGCATTATTGACTGGTGAAAAAGAGAAGACCGGTGCAAAAATAACCGTTTTCTTACTTCGCGAACTTAACTCAGAATCTCGCTTGTGGGATGTATTGGTTGATCCTGCCAGAAAAATACGTATCGGTAATAAGCTTTATTTTGGTGACAACGATGATTTAGTTGCCGAAGTAATAGATAATACGACATCGAGAGGCAGAACTTTACGTTTTCTTTACGATGGATCTTATGAAGATTTCAAGCATACCATCGAGGTACTAGGAAAAACTCCTTTGCCCGAAGAGCTTCAACGCCTTCGTGATATTCTGCCCGAAGATAAAGAAAGATACCAAACAATCTATGCTAAGGAGGAGGGAGCTGTTGCTGCACCAGCAGCCGGTTTGCACTTCAGTCGTGAGTTAATGAAAAGGCTAGAGCTAAAAGGTGTTAACTTTGCTGAAATTACACTTCATGCCGGGCTTGGAAACTTCAGGACTATTGATGTTGAAGATCTGACTAAGCATAAAATGGATTCAGAAGAGATGTACATTTCTGAAGAAACTACAGAAATTGTAAACAAAGCGAAGGAAGAAAAGAAGAAAGTTTGCGCCATTGGAACTACTACCATGAAAGCAATCGAAACCTCAGTCTCTATATCTGGGTTTCTAAAACCATACAAAGGATGGACCAATAAGTTTATATTCCCACCTTACGATTTTAGCATCGCGAATTGCATGATTACCAATTTCCATCTTCCAATGTCGTCTACATTAATGCAAGTAGCAGCATTTACAGATTATGATTTTCTAATGGATGCTTACCGTAGTGCAGTAAAAGAAAAGTACAATTTCTTTACCTATGGTGATGCAATGTTAATTCTATAAATATTTTTGTCTTGTAAAGATGCATGGTTTTGTGCCTTTATCATCAACAGATAAAAAAAACCGGTAGAGATTTTCTACCGGTTTTTTTTTGTAAAACCGTATTTCGTAAGGTTCTACTATATCTTATCGCCATCATAAGCCCACTTCAGATAAATGGAGCCCCAAGTAAATCCGGCACCAAAAGTAGCCAGGATTATATTGTCACCCTTCTTTAACCTTGATTCCCACTCCCATAGACAGAGAGGCAATGTTGCAGCAGTGGTATTACCATAACGTTCAATGTTAATCATTACTTTTGATGGATCCAAACCCATGCGTTTAGCTGTAGCATCTATAATCCGCAAATTTGCTTGATGTGGAACTAACCATGCAAGATCATCAGCAGTCAGATTATGTTTTTCCATCATCTCAACAGAAACGTCAGCCATTCTGGATACAGCTGCTTTGAAAACAGCTTGACCTTCCTGATGAATAAAATGTTCTCTGTTCTCAACCGTTTCTTTTGAGGCAGGATAGGCCGACCCCCCAGCTTTCATATATAGAAACTGTCGACCAGCTCCATCAGTATGTAGAATCGAATCCATTACACCAACGTCCTCGGTAGTAGGTTCAAGTAAAACTGCACCTGCGGCATCTCCGAAAAGTGCACAAGTAGTACGGTCAGTATAATCAGTAATAGCCGACATTTTATCTGCACCAACAACAATAATTTTTTTACAGCTACCTGTTTCAATAAACTTTGAGGCGGTATTTAATGCAAATAAAAATCCTGAACAAGCAGCATTTAAATCAAAAGCGTATGCATTTTTCAAACCAGCTTTATCACAGATAATAGCAGAATTAGCAGGAAAAGGATGATCAGCAGTTACAGTTGCACAAATCAAGAGTTCAATATCATCCGGATTTGTTCCTGTTTTTTCAAGTAGTTGTTTAATAGCTGAAGCACCAAGATCAGAAGAACCAGCACCCGGAGTTTTTAATATTCTTCTCTCTTTGATACCAACACGAGTCATAATCCACTCGTCAGAAGTATCAACCATTCTGCTTAATTCTTCATTATTTAATACGTAGTCGGGCAAATAAGCACCAACACCAGTTATAGCAGCTCTTAGTTTTGTCATCAGCTGAGTTTCTTTTAAATTAGAAAAAAACTTAGCACCTTCGCTATATCTTTATTGAGAGATAAGAGAAAGTGCTTCTTTTATTTTGGCTGATAGTTGAGAATGGCAGATTTCATGTGATAAAATCACCATATTCTTTATGGCCTTAGCATTTGAGATGCCATGTCCAATAACAACAGATCCATTGATCCCCAATAAAGGGATACCACCAAAGTTTTCGTAGTTGAAACGATCAAAATATTCATCGTTAATGCCCCGTTTCATGATGATTCTAAACATTGCTTCCATGTTCTTTAGAAGAATGTTTCCGGTAAATCCGTCACAAACAATAACATCAGCTTTACTCTTAAGTAAATCACGACTTTCAACGTTTCCAATAAAGTTGAAATCTTTGGTCTCTTTCATCAAAGGATATGTTGCCTGACAAACCAAATTTCCTTTTCCCTCTTCACATCCAATATTTAATAGCCCCACTTTAGGATTATCAATTTTATAAACGCATTGCGCGTATAAAGAACCTAGTATGGCAAATTGGTAAAGAATCTCAGGTTTAACATCAACCACAACCCCTACATCCAAAAGGATTGACAGCCCCCCATTTTCGTTGGGCAAAATAGCAGCAGTACAAGGTCTCAAAATGCCTTCAATAGTTCCAACATTATATATTGAACCTACCATCATGGCACCTGAACTTCCTGCACTTGAAAATGCATCGATCTCTTTGTTCTGCAATAGCTTATACCCGACAGCAATACTTGAATCAGGCTTTTTCACCAACGCTTTAGTTGGATGTTCACCCATTTCAATTACTTCGGAAGCATGAACAATATCAAAATCAGCAGGATCTGCATTCAGCTCTTGCAAAGATTGAATAATAATTGGCTCATCACCAATCAATACAATCCTAGCGGAAGATGGAAGCTCCTTATGGGCTAATACCGCACCCGCGATAGTCGCCTTTGGTGCAAAATCACCACCCATAACATCTAACCCAACTTTCATCAGATACTTGAGATTATGTTGTAATAGAAATAAAAATTATTAAGCCTTAGCACTCTTTTCAATGGCTAGGCGTCCCTTGTAGTAACCACATTCTGGGCAAACACGGTGATACAAAACTGTACTTCCGCAATTAGAGCAACTTGCAAATGTTGGAGCTTCTGCTTTGTAATGAGTTCTTGCTTTTCTTGTTCTCGATTTAGACCATCGAAACTTTGGATTTGGCATATCAGTAAATATTTAAAACGATTAGACTTTATTTTCGATTAATTTTCTTCAGATTTATCAATTAACCCAAGCAGCGAATCCCAGCGTGGATCAATATCGTGTTTTGGTTTCAGGCTTTCTAACCGTGCCAAAACCTCAGGGTTACAAAGACTATTTCCTTCCTCATCATCAGGGTGAACAATCTTAATCGGTAATGATAGATTTATTAACTCATAAATAAATTGTGATAAATCATACTCAAACGACCCTTCAGGAATAATTATTACATCTTCGCTTTGCTCTTCATAAGCTTCACCGAATTTAACGAATAACCGCTCTTCTGTATAAATATCATACTCAAAAAGCTCCAAACATCGATCACAAGTAACTTCAACCCAGCCATCAATCATGATATCGAAGACCAGCATTCGTTCTTTCTTCTCAAGTTCTACCTGTATTGTTCCTTTACCTCTTTTAATTTCTGAAAACTCGAATTGACTAAAGAATTTGTCATCAAATTCCAAGTCAAAGCTATGATTTCCAAGGCTCAAACTACTAAATGTGATGATGAAATCTTTTAAGTAACTCACAGTGTTTCAATTTATGATTTGGCCGGCAAAATTATACATTTTAATTATCAAACACAAGAAATATTCGTTTTCTTAACCATTTATCAATATTCGTTTTGATTTATCATCCTAATTTCATTCGAATATTTTCAAATTACTAATAATTTAATGAACAGAAGTAAGAATATTTATAACATCCTTACTTCTGATATTCTGTATTTTACTTAAATGATTGTTCTAGTAATCCATCACCATTCAACTTTAGACGATCGAAATATGTAGGAGTTTGTTTACCCATATATTTATCCACATACATTTTAGCTAGATATTGACCAAGCATAAACCCATGACCTCTTAATCCTACTAAAAGACCGGCCTCAGGATCAACAAACATACGAGGTTCCGTATAGTATCCGGCCCATACAGCCTGAAATCCTACAGAAGAGAGACTTGGGAACCAATTCACAAATATCTCGGACGCAATCTCTAAAAATTCTTTTGAGTTTACTTTCAGATTTCCGCCTGCTTCTAAAAATTCATTTGCTGGTGAAGCACAACCTATAATCTGCCCTGTTTCAGCTAACTGTTGACCATAAACAGCCGAAAATCCTTTATACTTTCTGCGGTCAATAATCATATCCAAAGGACCACCATCTTTTCCCATCATCGGAAGACGTCGAGTAATAAAAGCTTGATGTTTAACAGGGAATAGCCCTGTTTCTAGACCCAACTGCTTGGTGAATTTTTCAGCTTCAGGCCCCAAGGCATTTACAAAATGGTTGGCGGAATATTCAATATACTTTCGCTCATGATCAAGAACCAATACCTTGTATTTGCCACCTTCTTTTCGAACATCCACTAATTGACAATCTTCGAGTAGCTGTCCACCATTTTCAATTCCAATACGCCGAATCAAATCAATTACACGTCCCGGAGTTGCCTGCCAACAGTTATTAGTGATTAATGCTGCATTATAAGTCTTACCTAATTCAGGATTGATATGCGATGAGATCTCTTTTGCAAAATCTTTTGGTTCTATCAGATAGGCATCTGACCATGCTCTGGATTCATCAAGCGCTTTATATGTTTTTTTATCATGGGCAAACGTAACATACTTTGTTTGTCTAAAGTTTATATCGTGCTTTTTTTGGAGATCCTTAAATATCTCCAGATTATGCAGGGCAATGTCAGCAATCTCAGGCAAACTAAATGCAGGACGCCCTCCGGCAATATTTCGCCATGAAGCACCCCGTCCATGATTGATCAATATTGGACTAAGTCCCTCTTCAGCCATATAGCGAAATAGGGCACTGCCTCCAATACCTCCTCCGGCAATTAATACATTTACCTCTCTTTTTTGAAGCGTTGCTCCATTTACATCCACAATAATATTTTCGCGTACATTCTTTGGATACAGCTCACCAATCTCAATTTGATTAGACAGAGGGCCTCTAGGCGTTGCATCACCTACAATCTGAATACCCGAACCCGCTAGATTTGCCTTTAACCGCTTGATGCATCGCTTACCACGACAAGCTCCCATCCCCAATCGGGTAGTATGCTTTATTTCATCAACCGATATAAATTTCCGATCACCAATAGTTTTCATAATTTCAGAAAGGCTAACATCATCGCAATGGCAAACATATGTCTCTGTTTTCTGACTATCTTGTGTTGGAGTAAATTCTATGGCTTCTGGATAGTTCTCTTTAATAATAAACCCACGAACTTTTATCAACTCTTCGCCATGAAGTGTAATAGAACGAACTCTGGCAACATTGGTCTTGTTGGGTTTCTTCAAAATCTTTTCAATTATTCCTTCACCAATCTTTTTCCCGGTATTATCTACCAAAAAGACTTCCGAATTTTCGTTTGCAGCATATTCTATCGGTAAGAACAACCAATCTTTCTTCAGATTATAACCAAAAATAGCTAATCCTGGACACTGGTAAACACAATCCATACAGCCCACACATTTATCAAAATCGATAAATGGAACAGTGCTCGTCGAAGTTTTAGTAATAGCGCCATGAGGACAGGCAAACTCACATGGATTACAAGCAAAACCATACAAGCAATCAATCTGAACAAATGGCTTTTCATTCATCCGCTGAATCGTTGCCTTATGGGGCTCAGGAATTACCCTGATCGGGTGTTGTTGAGAGTCTATATATTCTTTTGAGATAGAAAGATAATCATCGTACTTATATCTGACATCCATCTCCTGCAATATCTCATAAACAACCTGCTTTCCACGTAGAACAGCACTTGTTCCCTCTCCTATTCTGATAGCATCACCAGCACCAAAACAATGACGACCAAATATTTCATATCCTTTAATGAGTAATTGATCATCTGGAACTAGTCCCGTACAAATATTAATAGCATCAATACCTTCTATTACCTTCTCTGTACCGGGGACAGCTTTAAAGTCTTTGCACTGTGCTACCACAGCACCAACAATACCATCCCTGTTTTCGTTAGGAATAGCTTTCAACAGGATATGCGAAGTAAGGATAGGAATAGCCAGACGACGAACACGATTTGCCTGAACCGGAAAACCGCCTTCAAAAGGTTGCGCTTCGATGATTGCTTTTACATTAGCACCAGCCTGCATCAGTTGATACGAAGTAAGGTATCCTATATTACCAGCACCTACCGTCAAAATATTTTTACCGAGTAGCGTAAACTCACTATTCATCATCTTCTGAACAACTGCGGCTGTATAGACACCCGGCACATCGTCATTTTCAAAAGTCGGCATAAACGGAACTGCACCAGCTGCAACAATCATATAGTCAGTATCTACATAATAGATCTCATCCGTTTTAACATTCTTCACAGCAATACGCTTACCATCGAGAATATCCCAAACAGTCGAATTCAGAAAGATTCCTGTATAATCATCCCCCGCCAGTGTTTTAGCAATATCAAATCCACGCATTCCGCCAAACTTCTTCTCCTTTTCGAAAAAGAAAAACTGGTGTGTCTGCATTAGAAACTGACCGCCAATCTTATCGTTGTTATCAATAACAATGTTGGAGACTTTATATTGGTTTAATAACTCGCGAGCAGCTAATCCAGCAGGCCCGGCGCCAATAATTACAACATTTGTTTTAAATACATTAATCGGATCGTTTGTTTTAAATTCAGCAACTGGTGGCTGAAAGTCGTGAGGAATCTCTTGTACCTCACTAATCCCATCAACCTTAGTAATGCAAATTCTTTTTATCTGACCATCAACGAGCATTTCGCAGGCACCACATTTTCCGATACCGCACTCCAGACTCCTTTCTCTGTTTTTCAAAGAGTGACTGTGTACAGGGAAACCAGCCTGATGGAGCGCTGCTGCAATAGTAAAACCCTCTTGGCCCGACACTTCAATTCCATTAAAATGGAAAGAATGTGTGTTTGACTGAGGAATTTCAAGAATGGGATGTTGTTCTATTTTGTTCATAATTAAGCGGAGAAATATCAAATTGTTTGATTGGGTTAATTGTTTTGTTTTCAGCCAAATGACCGACACGACAAATTTATGTGATTTTAAATTTTATTATCAAACACTAACGATCACTTTTTTTAAATAAATATCGATGTGATCATCATGTTTAGCACATAAAATTGATTCATTATTTAATAATCAATCCTTTATCCTTTAATTTACTCTCATTATAAATTACTTATTATAAATAATAACATTCTGCATTATTGCAACCATTAGAAAGAAATCCATAGAAAACATTTTCTAATTCCAATTAAGAGATGAACTTGTTGATAAGAGTCTGATAATTATAAAAGCTTCTCACTTAGATCGAAATGACATAGGAAGTTTTGCGGAAGATCATATTTCATCTCCCACTGACATAGAATATCTGATGCCGATTTAAAACGCTACCTCCCCATGACGCAGATTTGGAATCTCCATTTTTTAACTACATTATTATAACCTACAACGTTACTCAATATTGTATTAATATTTCTTAAAAAACCATATTCCGTACAATAATTTAGAACGCAAAACCGTATTATAAAATAATACGATTGGCACAGATGTTGTAACTTTTTCATCCATTTTCCGTTCAACATTCATACTGAAAACAGAAATAAATCACAATTTTCAAATTTCATATTCGCTTATTATAAATACCGACAAACAAATAAAATCATAAGAGATGAAAACACCAATTTTAAAATTAAGCCACAAAAAAATGAATAATAAAAAGCTAGGCACACTACTAATGGGCTTAACGCTCTCTCTCCTTCTCTCTTCATGTATAACGCGCCAAGTGCAAAGAGTTTCTCCCGATCAACAAATAGATATCAGTGGTCGCTGGAACAGTACCGACTCCAAAATTACCGCTGAATCAATGATTAACCAGATATTAATGCAATCATGGCTTGAAGACTTCCAAAAAGGAAATAATCGCAAACCAGTTCTGGTTGTGGGTCTGGTATCAAATAAAAGCCACGAACATATTGAATCAGATATCTTCATTAGTGATCTTGAGAAAACATTTATTGGCACCGGGAAAGTGCGCTTAGTACAGGCTGGCGATAAACGCGAAGAACTTCGTTCCGAAAGAGCTGGTCAACAAGACTACGCATCCAAAGAAACCATAAAGAAATGGGGGCAAGAGCTAGGTGCCGATTTTATCTTGCAAGGTTCAGTCAATTCAATAGTTGATGGTTTTAATAAAGAAAAAGTACTATTTTATAAAGTAACCCTTCAACTAACCAACGTAGAGACAAACGAAGTGGTTTGGATGGGCGATAAAGAGATAAAAAAATATATCAGAAACTAAATGCGGCTCAAAAACCATTTCTGGCTTATTGTTTTTCTACCCTTCCTGCTATCATCGTGTGCTACCTATTATCAAAACAGCATTCGTTTTCAGGAAAGTGTTCTTAATGGGAACCTTGAAGGAGCACGTAAGGTTCTCAGTAGTGATAAAACAGCCACTCAAAAACGGAATCAACTGCTTTTTCTAATGAATGCCGGTTGGATTAATCATGCTACAGGCAACTACAATGAAAGCAATATTGATCTTAATAAAGCCGATAACTTAATAGAAGACCAAGTCAAGAATTTAGGAACAGAAGCATTGGCCCTAATGACCAACCCCATGGTCAAACCTTATAAAGCCGAAGATTTTGAAAAAGTAATGGTGAACTATTATAAAGCGCTGAATTATATAAAACTACATAATTGGGAAGATGCGTTAGTTGAATGCCGTAGAATAAACATAAAACTAAATGAAATAAACGATAAGTATCCTAAAAACAAGAATAGATACGCTAATGATGCTTTTGCCAATCTCATGATGGGATTAATCTACGAAGCTTCGGGTGACAATAATAATGCCTTTATTGCTTATCGCAATGCATATGATGTTTATGAAAAGCTTTACGCCCCTGAGTTTGGAATATCACCACCTTACCAACTTAAAATGGATATCCTCCGGATGGCAAAGAAACTTAGTTTCGTTGACCAATACGACTTCTACCATACTAAATTTGGACTTTCTCCCCCTGAAGAGAATGCAGAAGATGGCGAGGTAATCTTTCTCTGGCAAAATGGTTTCGGTCCTGTAAAAGCGCAAAACAGTATTACTTTCGCCATTATTAAAGGAGAAGGAGGACTCATTAATTTTACCAATACAGATATGGGCATCTCTTTTCCATTTTATGCAGGCAGCGATAACAATGGGAACTCAGATTTTGGAGACCTCAGTTTTACCAGCGTTGCATTCCCAAAATATCTGGTGCGTCCTCCACTCTTTACCCATGCAACCATAAAATCAGAAACCGATTCAGTCAATCTGGAGCTTGCAGAAGATGTGAACGCCATAGCCCTAAAAACACTTCACGATCGTATGCTCAGAGAGATGAGCAATTCCTTATTGAGGATGGCTTCAAAACAAGCTATGGAACAGGCAGCCCGAAAACAGAATAAATATGCAGGGACACTCATGAGCATCATCAATATGGCTACAGAATCTGCTGATACCAGAAACTGGCAAACACTTCCTTTCTCAATAAGTTATGCACGATTAAAACTACCAGCCGGAAAACATAAGCTAACACTTCAAGCAATGAATGATTCATCAAACTCAAAACAACAAATAATTGAAGTAGAAGTGAAATCAGGCGAAAAACAATTTATCGAGTTTCATCATTTAGAAACTTTACCCTTGCGCTAACTATAAAAAGTGTTAAAAAATGGGGTAAAACCCACTTAATAAGTCTGTTTTATAGCCGTAATTCTTTCGTTTTGAATAGAAAGAGCTATATTCGCAAATCTTTATTGGAAAATTTTACGTACCTTTGCAATGTCTAAAAAAGGAACACCTTAGATCATCTATGGAAAAACCAAAGGTTCTATTTGTAGCTCAAGAAATCACTCCTTACCTTAAGGAGAATTCAATGGGCTTGATTGGTCGCCATTTACCGCAAGGTATTCAGGAGAGAGGAAAAGAAATCAGGACTTTTATGCCCAGATTTGGCAATATTAACGAACGCAGGAACCAACTGCACGAAGTTATTCGCCTCTCGGGTATGAATCTCATTATTGATGATACCGACCACCCCCTGATTATCAAAGTTGCCTCGATACAATCAGCACGCATGCAAATTTACTTCATTGATAATGAAGATTATTTTCAGCGAAAATTTACCACAAGAGATAAAAACAACAAGTTTTTCAAAGACAATGACGAGCGTGCTATCTTTTTCTCAAGAGGAGTATTAGAAACAGTAAAAAAACTTGGATGGCCTCCTGACATCATCCACTGTCATGGTTGGATGACCAGTTTGGTTCCGTTGTTTATCAAAACAGCTTACAAAGACAATCCAATGTTTACTGACACAAAAGTGATCTGCTCTATCTATGATGATGATTTTACCGAACCTTTAAACAAAGACTTCGCACAAAAAATCAAAATGGACGGCATTCAGGTAAAAGATTTGAAGCACTACAAAAAACCAACCTTTGTCTCAATGATGAAAGCAGCTATTGATTTTTCTGATGGCGTTATACAAGGTTCTTCTGAAATCAATCAGGAAGTAGCCGAATATATTACCGAATCAGGAAAAGCCAATCTAGGCTTTTATCCAACAGAAACTTATATGGATGCATATTCTTCATTTTATGATGAAATTCTTGCATCGAAAGGGAGCCAACAATAATCTATAACCTTAAAAAATTAAATTGTTTTGAACAAGCCCAATTTTCTTACACTAAAAAAGGCTCTCTTTGCTTTGCTTGCTGCACTTGCTATTACGGCCTGTACAAAAGAACCCGATCTTTTAGGATTAAACCTTACTCCTTCGGGTGATAAGCTAACTGTACTTTTCACAGACACTACTACATTAAATGCTTTTAACTTTCCTAAAGATACACTTAGAACAAGTGTACTTCCAGGATATACCGGAAGCACTTTAAATACTATGATGGTAGGTGCTATGTACGATTCTACTTTTGGTAAAATCGAAGCTAGTTATGCAACACAGCTTTGGCTCAGTACCACTAGTCCTGTCATTAACGCCAACCCTGTAACCGACTCAGTTATTTTACAACTACCTTATGCAGGTTTGTATGGCGATTCAACTTCTTCACAAACGTTGAGAATCTATCAGCTCCTTAATCCATTACGTGGCGATAGCATGTATTATAACAATACCCACGTTTCGATATTACCTAATTCTCAGATTTCAGACCTCACTTTTGTCCCTAAGGTAAAAGATAGTGTCACAATTGCCGGAACCAAATATCAACCTTTGTTGCGGATGCGACTAAGTAATGCTTTTGGTGATAAGCTTATTAAAAATGGATCGCAATTAACTTCGCAGATCAATTTCCGTAATCTTATCCATGGACTCTACTTCACCATGAAGCCAAAAACAACCCCCAAAGATGGTTCAATAGTGACGTTTGATTTAACGGGCACCAATGCAGCTCTTAAAGTATATTATCATGATGATGTGTCTACTGCAGGTGTTATAAGTCTATACGTCGATGGCTCAAACTCCCAACGTTTTGGAAATTTCAATTTCAACAACTTCCAGTTTGCTGACCCATTACTTAAAGCTCAGCTTGTCGACAAAGACTCTACCAAAGGACAACAGAAACTTTTTCTTTCAGGGTTAAGCTCAAGCGATATCAAAATCACCTTCCCTCATATTCTAAACTACCTGCAGAAAGGGAAAACCGGATTTAATGAAGCTTATCTAGTGATTGATGCTCCTTATAAACTCTCTAATAAGAAACCACCTACACAGTTATCGTTATATAAAATATATACCGATGGAAAAGCATATGCACTCGAGGATCTGACATCTTCAACACCTGCTGCAATATCAGGCGAATACGACACGCTAAAGATGCAATATCGTTTTACAGTAACAAATTACATCCAAAATATTCTTAAAACAGGGAAGCAAAATTATTACCTGATGTTGGGTATAGCCAATCCTGGAAGAACCCCTTCCGAATTGATCATTCCCGGGACAAAATCAGGTAAAAAACGACTACGTTTAGAATTAGTTTATACTAAACCGAAATAATCTTTTTAATTTTTTATATCTTTGCTGCACTTATTTAGCTAAAAAAGCTCAAATAAGTGCAGTTTTTTTTTGCTTTATATTTTAAATATTATTATTTTATTTCAATTTATACATTGTCTAAATTATTGATTTTATGTGTGGAATCGTAGGTTACATTGGATTCAGACCAGCATACCCCATTCTGATAAATGGGTTAAAAAGATTAGAGTATAGAGGTTATGATAGTGCAGGGATAGCTTTATTAAATGGTACTGTCAGACTTTATAAAGCAAAAGGAAAGGTTAAAAACTTAGAAGATCTAGTTGTTGATAGTGATATCTCAGGAACATTAGGAATTGCCCATACCCGATGGGCTACACATGGCGAGCCAAATGATATTAATGCACATCCACATCTCTCGCCCTCTGGAAAGCTAGCCCTAATTCATAATGGAATCATTGAAAACTATGCCTCTATAAAACAAGAGCTTAAGCAGCGAGGTTATTTCTTTAAAAGCAATACAGATACTGAAGTTTTGGTATTCCTGATCGAAGACATTATGGTCAACGAAAAGGTAGACTTGGTTACAGCAGTTCAGATGACCTTGCAAACAGTCGTTGGTGCTTACGCCATTGCTATTGTTTCAAAAGACGATCCTGATACTATTGTTGCTGCCCGTAAGAGTAGCCCGTTGTTGATTGGTATTGGAAAAGATGAATTCTTTGTTGCCTCAGATGCAACTCCTATCATAGAATACACAAAAGAAGTCGTTTATTTAGGCGATGAAGAAATCGCAGTCCTAAACCGTAAGAATGGACTTCGCATTACCAGCATCACCAATGTAGAAAAAACGCCTTATGTACAACATCTTGAGTTAAGTTTAAATGCACTCGAAAAAGGAGGGTTTCCACATTTCATGTTAAAGGAGATCTACGAACAACCCCGTTCTATTGGCGACAGTATGCGTGGACGTTTACTCTCATCCGAAGAAAAAGTTATACTAGGAGGAATCCTCGAACATCAAGATAAACTGGTTAACGCAAAACGAATCATCATTGTAGCATGCGGTACTTCATGGCATGCAGGCTTGGTAGGTGAATACTTGATAGAAGAACTTTGTCGCATTCCCGTCGAAGTAGAATATGCATCAGAATTTAGATACCGTAATCCGCTTATCTATAAAGATGATGTAGTCATTGCCATCTCGCAATCAGGCGAAACCGCAGATACCTTAGCCGCTATAGAGTTGGCCAAAGAGAGCGGAGCAACTATTATTGGCATTTGCAATGTAGTAGGCTCCTCTATATCCAGAGCAACACATGCCGGATCATATACCCATGCCGGACCCGAAATTGGAGTGGCTTCAACCAAAGCATTCACTGCACAGGTCACACTACTCACGCTAATGGCCTTAATGATCGGAAAACGACGTGGCACTATAACGGACGAAAGATACTCACAGCTGTTGCACGATCTGGGACAAATCCCTGAGAAAGTAAAACAAGTACTTCAATTAAATGATCAGATCAAGTTAATTGCAGAACTATTTGTAACCGCTCGTCACTTCTTATATCTTGGACGTGGAATTAATTTCCCTGTAGCATTAGAAGGTGCTTTAAAATTAAAAGAGATTTCATACATCCATGCCGAAGGATATCCTGCAGCAGAGATGAAACATGGACCTATCGCCTTAATTGATGAAGAGATGCCCGTATTCTTTCTGGCCAACAACAATGAACTGAAAGAGAAGGTGATTTCAAACATACAGGAAGTAAAAGCCCGAAAAGGAATCGTTATTGCATTAATAAATGAAGGCGACCACAGTGTTAACGGACTAGCTAACTTCACCATTCCTATTCCAGAAACCGACGAACTGCTCAGTCCGCTCATTTCGGCTATCCCATTGCAACTGTTGGCCTACCATATCGCTGTTTTAAGAGGTTGTAACGTAGACCAACCTCGCAACCTGGCCAAATCAGTAACCGTAGAATAAAAAGCCGTCAGATCTTCTATATAGAAAGAGAGCCAACCCATTGTAGTCGGCTCTCTTTCTATATAGAAGATCTATTAGAAAAATTTTGAGATAATATTTATCAACGGATACTGATTATTCACAATTCTTCCAGACTGGTCGTTTTACCGGATAAGGACATAAATCTGTCCTAAAACTTATCCCAGAAGCAGGATATCTATACATTTATTGTATGGGTTCTTTACGGGTAATATACCCCCGGGGGTATATTACCCGTAAAGAACCCATACAGAACGGGTACAGAAGGGGTACAGATCCCCCTAATTTTAGGAGCGTACTAAGATGTTTATCTCTTTAGTGTAAAAAAGAAGAATTATTCAGGAAGATTGGGGTAATTATCATCCAATATTAGTTGATTCCATGGCCAATTCTTAATAACATGTTAAGGACCAAGGAAAAAAGTGATAAAGAAGTTACTCTCCAGACAATCTTTCAATACTTAAAATTGCAATTTAGCACCTGCTAATTCATCAAAATAGTAAACACCTTGACCGGGTTGATCATTCTTTCCACCTATAGAAATGACAACTCCAATGACGGCTTCTGATCTGAAAACAGGTTTCGCTTCGGCTGAATCGGTCTGATGCTGATTGTGCTTCTGATTGTGTTTCAGATTGAAGAATGGAATCGAAACCCACCGTGGTTCGATAACACCTTTCTCCGGCTTGAGGGTATAACTCCAAAAATCATGAACATTGTTACCGTCTTTATCTGCAACATTCAGTTCTATGGTCACTTCACGACCTGACCCATCGGGCTTCATCCAGAACTGCAATCCATTACAGGCTGATAGATTTAATACCCCCGGATTGTAGATCGAACATTGATTCTTGTTGCCATTACTCCCTAACGTATACGTGCATTTAAGACTCTTCTTGCCTTCTCCCTTGACGGTTGCATCCAGACTGATCGTCATTTTAGCACTATGATGAGGATGGACCCATTTAGTATTCAGCTCTTCGTTACTGGCATAACTTTCGAAGTTATCGATCATTTTAAAGGCGGTGCCTTTGGTTCTGATTTGCTTTTTGGAGGGTGCAACGCGAAAGTTTTCGGGGAGGATCTTCAGGTCTACTTTTCTGAAATCGATGGGTTGTCCTTCGGCCTGTAGCGCAATATAGCCGTCGTGCAGATAAGTTCCTTCGGGGACAGGATAACCTTCGGGCAGCAGCATGCCACCTATCTGTGGCTTGGTATAGGCCAGTACGGTATCGCCATTGACCACATGATAAACGGCTTCGTTGCCGTGAACAATAATGTCAAGGTTAACCCACTCGCCATCGTTATAATATTGTGAGGTGGAAGTGAGGCAATGTTCGGTGGTAAATTTATCCTTATAATAGACCGTGGTGCCGGGGGTACAGACACAGGCGGTGTGTTGTTTTACATTTGTGGTGCTGCCCAGGATCTGACATTCGAGCGAAACAGGCCAGTTCTGAAGGATATCCATGCTTTCGGCCGACTGCGAATGGATCATCACGCCACTATTGCGGAAACAGTAACTCGGGGCATCAGCCATCAACTCGCCAACCAACCGATATTCTACATGAAGGATATACGATGAGAGCTTCTGTTTATAAAACAGATGGCCGAAACGTCCATTAAATTGATCGAATTTGCTGTAATCTACACGGATCATCCCGTCCTCTACACGGATGCCATTGAGTGGATTCTCGCCTGCTTTATAACCGGTTACTTTTGGAATCCATCCATCTAAGTTTTTGCCGTTGAACAGGTGGATCCATTTCCCTTCGTTTTTGACAGCGAGCCTGGCTTTTTTAACGGTATTCGACTGTCCGTATGCGGTTTGAACAGAAAAGGCGAATAACATAATGACGATTGCTAAAATGTTACGTTTCATCTTTTTTCGTATAATTTGTTGTTGGGTTGAATATCTTCTAAAAATACACGAAATGTTTGTGATATCATTGATATTTTATTGTTTTGAGTGATAAATCTATATTGGTATGGGGTTCTGCTCTTTTTAATATGATTTCTACGCTAACTGGTGACGTTATAAACTAAATGCAATAAAATAAGCACAGTTTAGCTTGCTTTTCTAAACTAAACATCCGAATTTTACATTTATTTTTCAAATTATATGATCATTATTGATATGAAATTAGCTACACTCTTTTTTTCACTGCTCACCTTATTTGCTGCAACGTATAGCGCAAAAGGTCAAACTGAAGCACGGACGCGACCGACTGAATGGAATAACCTGGTTTATGGCGGACGATTTATGGATCTGTTTCAGCCAATGCCTAAAATGGGTGAGCTGACCCGCGATACCTGGGGAGCCGATAATGTGTTGCCCCGTTATATCAATAATGGGATTGAAAACAGGCAATGGTCGTACTGGGGAGGTAATATCAAGTTGGGCGAGGATGGCAAATATCATTTCTATGTTTGCGGTTGGCTCGAAAGCTCTCCAAAGGGACATAATACCTGGCCAAATTCGATCGTTTTTCATGCTGTTTCTGATAATTCGTTCGGTCCGTTTGTGGTAAAAGACACCATCGGCAAGGGACATAATCCAGAGATCTTCAGGCTAAAGGATGGACGATACGTGTTGTACGTGATTGATGGCTATTATATTTCGAATGGTTGCAACGGACCATGGACATATGGCAAGTTCGAATTCCTGAATCGCGATCGGAAGATTATAGAAGGGCTATCGAACTTAACTTTTGCCCAACGCGAAGATGGATCGTACCTGATGATTTGTCGTGGGGGTGGTCAGTGGTTTAGTAAAACCGGTCTTACCGCCTATAACCAGGTCACTGAGAAACGGGCTTATCCCAATATCAAAGGCAGATTTGAAGATCCTGTACTTTGGCGCGACAATATTCAGTACAACCTGATTGTTAATGACTGGCTGGGACGTACGGCTTTCTATCTACGCTCGAAAGATGGTGTGAAATGGAAGGTTGAGTCGGGCGAAGCGTATATGCCGGGTGTTGCCCGACATGAGGATGGAAGCGTTGAAGGCTGGTTTAAGTTTGAACGGTTAAAGATATTTCAGGATGCATTAGGACGTGCACAACAAGCCAACTTCGCGGTTATCGACGTAGAGAAGAAATTCGACCTGGGCAGCGATATCCATAGTTCGAAGAACATCAGTATCCCGCTTACGGTTGGACGGTTGATTACGTTACTCGATAAAGATCAGATTTCTGCCGACACGAAAACCATCAAGTTGAAGATAGTTGCAGAGAAGGGATTTAACCCTCAAACAGACATCGACATGAACTCGTTACAGTTTGGCGTTCCTGAAGATGTGAATTACGGCAAGGGATGCAAGGTGCTGAAGAGTGAAAAAGCCGGAAAAGATTTGGTGGTTACATTCAGCGGAAATGGAAAAGCTTTTCCGGAAGATGAATTTGCCGGAAAAATGATTGGTAAGACAACAGCTGGGAAGTTGCTTTTTGGTTATGCGCGTTTGCCTTGGGTAAATTATATGGAGCCTATTCTCTCGGCTCGTATGCCTGTTATAACACCGAACGACAATGGGTTCGATCTGAAGGTTGAAGTGCAGAACTTTGGTCAGGTTACTTCGCAGCGTGCCAAAATACAGATCTGGTATACCAAAGATGGCAATGAGCTACAAGTGGGAACCGGTGAGGTTTCGAAGCTGAAGCCTTTCGAAAAGACAACGGTTAAGTTGGTATGTAGTAGTTTATTCGACAAGGGTGTTGAGTATAACTTTACGGTGTTGATCAATCCGGATACGAATCCCTCGTCTACATTGCTTGGAAAGATGATTGTGGTTAAGTAGATTTTTGATGTAGAGACGTACGGTTGTGCGTCTTTACTAAGACAGAAATATATTGACCTTCATCATTTTATAAACTATTTTAAAATATTTCTTAATAAATGATAAATTTATTTGGTTTTCGAATAAATATTATCTCTACTTTTGTCGAAGTAAAAATCTGATTTTCCTTCGTAGCAAAAAGGATTTTTGATTTATAAAGAAGAGTGGAGAGATTAGGCTCTATGAAACTCTAGCAACCCCGGCACATTGCTGAAAGGTGCTAAAACCTAACTCCGCAAGTTGCGGAAATTATAAATTACTGAGAAATTATGAAAACAACCGCTTCATCCCAATTCAATTCGAGCATAGGCTCAGGGTCTATCTACGGTTTTCCTGTTTCAATTTCTATCAATCGCTTTTCTCCCGAAAACGATTCACTATGCTGTTGTTGCTGTTGTTGTTAACAGACATGAATTAATTCATGAATAGCATTCTCTCTTAACAGAGTTTCCTTTCTACTTCATTTTTTATTTCATTCTGATTTGCATTACAGAAGCATTATGCTTTCGTGTAATTCAAATATATGAAAATAACGTATGACATGTTTGTTATAGCAAACTGCATATATTATTATTCAATTACTGACTTTTAAATAAGTCGCCAACCTTTTTAAATTTAAATCCAATTCGTATGAAACGATGTTGCTGAATAATACTCATTTGTATGCATTTTATATCATACATTTTATATCATCTATCTAATTCAATTCTTGTATCTAAATTATTTAAAGTAATAAAATTATGAAAGCATTTAAAAGTGATTCGAGTAATTCAAAAAGTGGTCAAAAAAGTAATCTCGTAGCCAAATCGGCAAGAAATATATTGGTGTCAATTTTATTGGTGGTTGGTACTCAATCATACGCACAGAAAGCAGAACAGGTTATCTCTATCTCAGGAACTGAATTCACCTCTCCTTTAATAAAACGTTGGATTACTGAGTATTCAAAGATTAACCCGGGCTTAAAGTTTCGCCTGATTAATGAGCAGGAAAAAGGTACTCAGAGCGATTTGCAGATCATTGCACACACACCTGATAAAGGAGAAATTGGTGACAATAAAACGTTGGTGAAGATTGCCCGTGTTGCAATTCTACCCATCACAAATGAGAAAAGCATCTTGTTTGCGAAAGAATTTAAAAAAGGGGTTAAGCAAGAGCGGTTGAAAGCCATCTTTACAAACGACCAGGACAAACTGGATTCTGTACAAAGTAAGGTTAAAGAACCTGAATATACGGTTTATACAAAATCGCCTCAATCGAGTGTAGCAAAGGTAATCTCATCGTATTTAGGAAAACAATCGGAGGATTTAAAAGGTATCTATGTTTCGGGTGACGACTTGTATCTGAACACTTCTATCCTTGACGATTCAACCGGGATCTCATATAACAACCTGGGACTAATCTACGATTTGGATAAACGCACACCGATAAGTGGAATAAGAATATTACCGATAGATCTAAACAACAACGGTCGCCTGGACAAAGAAGAACTAATTTATAGCAATCTGGATCAGGTAATTACATTCCTGGAAAACACAAAGAATGCAGCTGTTCCGACGGATAATATAAGTTTTGTGACAGACAAAAAGGGATCGAATCAGGCCGTTGCAAATTTTGTGAATTGGGTAAAAGGACTGGGACAAGAATATAACCACCAGTATGGATTTTTAAATAACGCTGTGGTAAAAGATTATGCACTTACACAGAAATAGTTAGAGGAATTCGTAAAAGCAAAGCTATTGTAGATCCTCTTCTGATTTTTTATAAACCTTAAAACGCGAGAATTATGAAACGATGTTGTTGTTGCCTGAAAAAACAGTGGTCGTATTTTACTGACATGCATCATTTATTTTAAAAAGAAAAACTATAATCAATGAATAATATTTTAAGAAAGATATATAAATTGTTTTTCCTGCTTGCTTTGTTTCTATTGCAATCAGGCTATTTATCTGCACAACAGGACAGAACAATTACAGGAACTATCATCGACTCACGAACAAAGGAACCTATTGTAGGTGCGGTTGTTGCTGAAAGAGGTACAACCTATGGGGTTGCTACCAATGAAAAAGGTGCTTTTTCGTTGAAGATCAAAAAATTTCCTGCCAAACTCATTGCCAGCTTTATTGGTTACGAAAGTCAACGAATCAATGCTTTTGGCGGAGAACCCGTGCATATAGCACTGGCTGCAAATGCTAAAAGACTTGACGAGGTTGTTATTACCGGATATAGCACACAGGAAAGAAAAGCCATCAGTGGTTCAATCGTTACGCTCAATGCGGCTGAAGCCTTGAAGGACATTCCTTCTTCTAGTTTTAACCAACTACTTCAGGGAAAAACGACAGGGGTACAAGTTCTTTCAAATTCAGGAGTGCCGGGAGGTGGCATCACGTTCCAGGTTCGCGGTAGTAACTCAATCAATGCAGCTACACAGCCTTTGTATATTGTGGATGGGGTGTTTGTTAGCAGCAGCGATCCTATTCGCACAGGACTGGGCAATCAGGCGGCTTCTAATCCACTGGCAGATATTAATCCATCTGATATTGAAAATCTGGTTATCCTGAAAGATG
Organism: Bacteroidota bacterium; assembly: GCA_013390605.1. Lineage (GTDB taxonomy): Bacteria > Bacteroidota > Bacteroidia > Bacteroidales > Cfx3-03 > Cfx3-03. Next base: position 4,464,480 of record JACAUB010000001.1, read on the forward strand.
CCAATGCAACAGCTATTTATGGATCGCTTGGTGCTAATGGTGTAATTATTATCACCACCAAACGAGGAAAACTGAATTCAAAGGCCAAAATAGACCTGAACATTTCGCATGGTTGGTCTACGGCCATCAACAAATTTAAGGTTACAAATGGTCCGGAGACAGCAACGTTGGCGAACGAAGCTGTGCTAAATACGGCAATTGACAAAGGATTAGCTCCTTCGTCTGTTGTTTTGCCCTTCCCATCGCCATCAACACAGCCAACGTATGATCGCATCAGCGATTTATTCAGGACGGCAGCAACTTCAAATTATGAACTTTCGGCTCAGGGAGGTACTGCAAAAAGCACTTATTATGTCGGGTTTGGTTACCTAAAACAGGAATCGATCGTTAAGCCTTCAGGTTTTGAACGCTACACAGGGAGGGTTAATTATGATAACTATCTAACGGACAAGTTGAAAATTGGAACTAGTTTAAACTTTACCCATACTTATCGTAATGTAAGTAGTAATGACAATAACCCACAGGGGGTTATCAATTCGGCACTATTCGTAAGGTCGTATCTTCCGATTTATAATGCGGATGGAAGTTATGCGCGATACGGAAGTTTCGATAACCATATTGCACTCATCAATAATCTTGACAACAATGCGTATGGATGGAGAACGATTGGTAATGTATATGCTGAATACGCCATTCTGCCTGAGTTAAAATTTCGTAGTACCTGGAGTATCGATAATAACAATGTTTTTGAAAACAATTATGCGAATACCCTAATCAGTGCAGGTGTATCTACTAACGGGGCAGCAAATTCGTACGACACCAAGAATATTACGTATACCAGCGAACAGGTACTAACTTATATCAAGTCATTTGGTGCAAACAAAAAACACAGTATCAATGCATTGATTGGTAATACCCTGAATACGGTGCAGGAACAGTTGACAAGTGCATCGGGAACCGGATTTGCAACTAACGATTTGAAAGATATTTCGGTAGCAGCTACCCGATCAGGATCTTCATCGTATGCACAGAGCGATTTGGTTTCGTTCTTTGGAAAAGCCAGTTATACTTACGATAATAAATATACTATTGACGGAAGTATCAGAGCTGATGGTTCATCGAAGTTCGGAAAGAACAACCGTTGGGGGTATTTTCCATCAACCGGTATTACCTGGCATGCAAGTCAGGAGGATTTTATCAAGAAGCTGGGGATCTTCGACGATCTGAAACTCAGGGCAAGTGCAGGTTATTCGGGTAACCAAAATGGGATTGGTGCTTATTCGGCATTGGGATTATGGTCAGCCGGTTACAATTACTTAGAGACGGCCGGTACGGCTCCTTCGCAATTGGCAAATCCTGATCTGACCTGGGAAACTACACGCCAGATAGACTTCGGTACTGAGTTTTCGATTTTGAACAACCGCGTAAATATTGATTTCGATTACTACGATAAATACACCTATAACCTGTTGTTGAATGTTCCGGTACCTTATCGCTCGGGCTTTAGCTCTTATCTGCAGAATTATGGTGCAGTGAGCAATAAAGGATTCGAATTCGCTATCCAGACTATAAACATCAAGAATAACGACTTTACCTGGACCACCGATTTCAACATCTCTTTCAATACAAACCGGATCGAAAAGTTAGCATCGGATATCTCACTGGGGGCATCGGGACGAAATATATCCATACTCAGACAGGGCTATGCGATCAATTCATTCCAGTTATATAAACAGCTCTATGTTGATCCGAATACAGGGAATGCCGTTTATGAAGACGTGAATAAAGATGGGAAGATTACTTCGGCAGACAGACAGATTGTGGGAAATGCATTGCCTAAATATACGGGCGGCTTAACCAACGAATTAAAGTATAAAAACTTTAGTCTAAATATCTTCGTCTACTTTCAACAAGGAAACAAAATCATGAACATGAACGATTTCTTCATGGTACATGGTGGAACACAAAACAACATTGGATTCTTGCCACTTCAGTTGAATAGATGGCAGAAGGTTGGCGACATTACAGATATTCCAAGAATGACCACTTATAGTGGCGATCCAACAGTAAATGGAGGATCGGCTAATAACTATGGTGGAAATGTTGCAAGTCTTAGTACCCGATATCTGAAGGATGGTTCATTTATCAGAGTAAAAAACATCTCATTGGGTTACACTATTCCGGCTTCTATTACTGCTAAGCTGCACATCACAAAGTTAAGAGCAAACATTTCTGTTTCAAACCTCTTCACTTTCACCAAATATGATGGGCTGGATCCAGAAGTGAGTTCCCAAGGTGGAAACCAAAATACGGCTGGATATGACTGGGCAACTGTTCCACAACCACGCACCATACAGGTTGGATTAAACGCGACATTTTAATTACATAAAAACATTGAGCAATGAAACATTCATTTAAATATATAGCTGGTATAACGCTCTTTTTGATAGGTCTGCTTTTCTCTTCGTGCGAAAAGTATCTAACAGAATCACCTTTAAACGCTATCCCTACAGAAAAAGCAATTACGAATGCCGGAACAGCAAGAGCTGCTATTATTGGCGCTTACGATGCGGTACAGGGATATTATGCCTCCAATTACCCAACATTGGGAACAATCACGGCCGATAATGTAGTTTTTAACGGAACACTGAGTCAGTATTTACAATTGGATCAGAACGCCATTCCTACTGATAATGCAATCACTGTACCTGCATATCAGGGTATTTACAAGGCTATTAATTCTGCAAATTCAGTTATTGCAGGTATTGCAAGTGTGAAAGATCCATTACTTACTGATGCTGAGAAAAACAAGATACTTGGAGAAGCTTATTTTATTCGAGCACTTGGTTATTTTGATCTGGCCAGGGGTTGGGGAGGTGTCCAACTACAGTTGAATCCTACTACAAATCTTAGCTCTCTAAAAGGTGTGAAAAGAAGTACACTGAGTCAAACATATGATCAGGTTCTCGCCGATTTGGTTCAAGCTGAAACGTTTTTGCCTGAGGATGCGACTACACGTAACCGGGCACAAAAGAGTGCGGTAAGGGCTTTACGAGCCAGACTACACCTCTATCGTGAACAATGGGCAGATGCTGAGACATATGCTACACAGGTAATCAATAATACCAAATATGCGTTGGTGAAACCTTATAAAACATTTTTCACCGCTCCATTTTTGTCATCTGAATCAGTATTTGAATTAACCTTTTCAGCAAATGACAAAAACAGCTTCTGGAATCTTTGGTATCCTAGTTCCTTTGGTGGTCAGTTTACGCTAAAACCATCTAGTGCATTGGTAACAAAATTGAATGATCCAACAATCGGTGGAACCAGAAATACCCTTATTGCCGGAACAGGTACCTCGGTATATGGTGTTTTATACAATACCACTTCAGCAAGTACAGATCCTGCCTATGTTATCCGTATTGCAGAACTCTATCTGATCAGAGCCGAAGCCAGAGCGAAGAAAAGTACCCCCGATTTAGCAGGTGCTATCAGTGATTTGAATGTGATAAGAGCAAGAGCAAATGTCCCAGCCTTTACCGGAACGACACAAACTCAGGTTATTCAGGCCATCGAAGATGAAAACAGCATTGAGTTCGCATTTGAGTCACACCGCTGGTTCGATTTGGTCCGTACAAAAAGAGTTGGAGATATTTTAGGTGTGACCAATACAAATTTCTGGCTCTTCCCTATCCCTTACTCCGATGTACTATCTGATCCTGATGTTATACAAAATCCTGGTTATTAATGATTCACTATTCATATAAAAAGACTTTAAAAATGAAAACGATACGAAATATAATCGCAGCTTTATTCATATTATTTGCAATATCTGCCCAAGCACAAACAAGTTATTATTTTCCGGATGGAGGAAGTTTTGATCCTTCCATTCCAACACCTGAACAGTTTTTAGGTTATCCTATCGGATCGCATTACACGCGCCACGATCAGATTGTAGCTTACCTCAAAGAGTTGGCACGCTTATCAGATAAAATCCATATCCAACAAATCGGAAAGACCTTTGAAGAGCGTCCACAAGTTATCGCTACCATAACCTCTCCCGAAAACTACAAGAATCTGGAGCAGATCAGACAGGAACATATTACTTCTGTCGATCCTTCAAAACCTGTGTTGGGAAGTAATTCGCCTGTTGTAGTGTTGCTGGGTTATAGTGTACATGGTGCTGAAACCTCAAGTGGCGAAGCGAGCTTACTTACTGCCTATTATTTGGTTGCCAACAAAAAAGAAGAAACAACCAACTGGTTAAAAGAGGGGGTGATTTTTATTGATCCAGCTTTGAATCCTGATGGTCGTGACCGTGCCGCAAACTGGCATAACGGGTATAAGTCTTTTCCTTCAGTTGCTGATCCATCTGACAAAGAACATAACGAAGAATGGCCTGGAGGTAGAGTAAACCACTACTTGACCGACTTGAACCGCGACTGGCTAAGTGCATCGCAGCCAGAAACGAAAAATCGTATCGCATTCTTTCACCAATGGTATCCCAATGTGCAAATTGACTTTCATGAAATGGGGACCAATAGCACTTACTATTTCGAACCCTCTCCTGAAAAGAATCAGAGCCCGATTATCCCTAAAACGACATATGATTTGAATGTAGTACTCGCTAAATATCATGCCCAAGCACTGGATAAAATTGGTTCACTTTACTTTACCAAAGAAGCCTTTGACAATCTATCTCCTATTTACGGATCTACCTATCCTAAATTTTATGGTGCTGCAGCCGCAACTTTCGAACAGGGCAGTTCACGGGGACTTTTGCAAGAGAGTGAAACAGGACTGGTAAAATTTTCATTTACTGTCCGTAACCATTTGACTACAGGAATAGCAACTGTAAGGGGTGCTGTTGCTGAAAAAGAAAAACTCTTTAAACTGCAAAAAGCCTTTTTTCAATCAGCATTAGATCAGGCAAAGACTAATACGGCAAAAGCGTATGTATTTGGTGATAGCAAAGACATCTCACTTACACAGGATCTACTTGATTTAGCATTGAGACATCATATTAAAGTTTACAATCTTTCTAGCGATATTACCATTGAAGGGAAACATTTTGAAAAGGGAAAGGCCTATATAGTTCCTGCTTCGCAGCCCAACTTTCGAATCGTTCACTCTGTTTTCGAAGAAACAGCTCCTTTGAAAGACAGTACTTATTACGATAACACTTCATGGTCTATTGCACATGCCTATGGTATTCAATTTGCTAAAGTAATTACATCCAGTTTTTCATTGGGCGATCAGATCAACACACTACCTGAAACTAAGGGTGAAGTTGATGGAAAAGCATCGAACTATGCATATCTACTCGACTGGTCTGATTACAATGCATCGACTGCTCTATATCATCTACTTGAAAAGGGTATAATTGTTAAAGCTACTCAGAAAATTTTTACAGCTAATACTTCCACTGGTATCAAGGATTTTGGTTATGGCTCGTTAGTAATCCCCATAGCTATCCAAACCATTAGTGGCGATAGTTTGTATAAAATCATCAAGGAAACGGCTAAGTTAGCAAAGGTAAATTTTACATCAACTAATACTGGCTTTAATGTTCATGGAGTAGATCTTGGTAGTAATAGCATTAAAGGAATTAAGAAACCTAAAGTAGCCATTTTTACTGGAAACGGTATCAGTGCTTCAGAGGCAGGCCAGGTTTGGTTTTTATTAAATGATCATTTAAACTTGCCAGTAACTAAATTGGATATCAACGGACTAGCAAGAGCTTCTCTTGATGATTATAATACCATTATTTTAACCAGTGGCAATTTTAATTCGTTAGGGAAAGAAGGTACTGCCAAAATAAAAAACTGGGTATCCACAGGAGGTGTTTTGATTACTTTTAGAACAGCAACAGAATGGGCTATCAAAGAAGAACTTGTTAAAGAGAAACTATATGTCGATTCCACATCAGAAAAAAAATCGGGCGGACAGCGACTTGATTTTGAATTGAAAGATGAAACTGAAACAGCAAAACGTATCAATGGTGGCATATTTCTAGCTGACATTGATATCACAAACCCAATCGCATTCGGACTACATAACCGGAAGATCTACTTTACAAAAACGGGTACTACTATTCTACAACCGAGTAAAGACAGATATGCCACAATTGCAAAATATCTACCATCATCGTATATAAGTGGCTATGTATCAAAACAAAATATTACTAAAATCAATAATTCAGCATCGATACTTGCATCGCCATCTGGTAGAGGTGTTGTGATATTGTTTGCTGAGGATCCAACTTATAGACATTACTGGCATGGTACAGACAGGTTATTAATCAACTCAATATTCTTTGGAAACCAGCTTACAGGAAGTGGTCGTCAACAAGCAGAAGAAGAATAAATCATTTCGGTAAAACGCTGGACGATATTGAGGGACAAAATACTGATATCATCCAGCGCTTTACACATTTTATGATCCAAATAAACCAACAATAATGCTTAAAAAACCACTGAGTCTTCTGAAAAGAGAGGCTATTGAAACAGGTACAAATACATTAAGCCGGAAATTAAATGCGTTCAATTTAATTGCAATTGGTATTGGAGTAATTATTGGGGCAGGTATATTCTCACTTACAGGAATTGCGGCAGCAAACAATACAGGCCCGGCAGTAACATTATCCTTTCTACTAGCTGCTATAGGTTGTGCCTTTAGTGCGCTATGTTATGCCGAGTTTGCGTCACTTGTTCCGGTATCGGGAAGCGCTTATACATACTCGTATGCTACCTTCGGAGAGTTATTTGCCTGGATTATTGGATGGGACCTGATATTAGAATACTCAATTGGGGCAGCCACGGTGGCCATCAGCTGGTCGCAATATTTAATCAAATTTCTAGCCAATTATGGGATACATCTTCCTGTTCAATTGGTGCTCTCACCATTTGAAACAACAACACTATCGAATGGATCAGTGGTACATGGTTATCTAAACCTACCAGCAATTCTTATTGTAGTCGGAATTACATTAGTGATTATAAGAGGTGTACAGGCTTCTGCTTTGTTTAACTCAATTATTGTCGTTTTAAAAGTAAGCGTCGTTTTGGTATTTATTGCTTTTGGTTGGCAGTATATTGATCAGGCAAACTATCATCCTTATATTCCCAAAAATACCGGAACATTTGGTGAATTTGGTATCAGTGGAATCTTTAGAGGTGCAGGAGTTATTTTTTTTGTTTTTATCGGATTCGATATTGTAGCTACCATGGCACAGGAGACGAAGAATCCTCAACGAAATATGCCTATTGGCATCATCGGGTCATTGGTTGTTTGTACAGTTCTATTCGTCCTTTTTGGTTATGTAATGACAGGATTAGCCAATTACACTGAATTTAAGAATAGTGCGGCCCCGGTTGCTATTGCTATTGAAAAGACGCCCTATGCATGGCTAAGTCCTGCAATTATTCTCGCTATTTTAATCGGGTATGTGTCTGTTATATTAGTTGATTTGATGGGTCAGTCGCGTGTATTTTTTACCATGAGTCGCGATGGATTGTTACCAAAGTTGTTCTCTGTGTTACACTTAAAGTTCCGAACACCTTATAAGTCGAATATTCTATTATGTCTTTTTATTAGTCTATTTGCTGGTTTTGTACCAATAAGTGTTGTAGGCGAAATGACCAGTATCGGTACTTTGCTTGCCTTTGTTATGGTATGTCTGGGTGTTTTGGTTTTGCGAAAAACACAACCGGATGCACCAAGAGCCTTCAAGACACCTTTTGTGCCATATGTGCCGATACTTGGTATCTTAACTTGTGTCGTTATTATGTTTTCGCTTCCTCTTGACACATGGCTCCGTCTGATAGTATGGTTGTCCATTGGCTTGATCATCTATTATTCATATGGGAAGAAAAAAAGCACATTAAGAAATGATAATGGAGCTGAATAAATTTTGGAAAATTATGAGAACAGAAACATCAAATAATATATTAGAAACAATAGGAAACACACCTATTGTTGAGATCACGAAATTTGATACCGGTAAGTGCCGGTTATTCTTAAAACTTGAAAATCAAAATCCAGGTGGTTCTATTAAAGATCGCGTTGGATTATCCATGATAACAGTTGCTGAGCAACAAGGGAAACTGAAACCCGGCGATACAATCATCGAAGCTACTGCCGGTAATACGGGTATCGGTCTTGCACTGGTTGCCCGACTGAAAGGCTATAGGATTATTCTTGTTATACCCGATAAAATGAGTCAGGAAAAAATTAATCACTTACGGGCACTGGGTGCAGAAATTCTACTCACCAGATCAGATGTGGGCAAAGGTCATCCTGAATATTATCAAGATTATGCACAACGCATAGCCCGTGAAACAGGAGCATTTTATGTGAATCAGTTTGAAAATCCTGCGAATCCACTAGCACACGAAACGACTACCGGCCCTGAGATCTGGAAGCAGTTAGCACATGACGTAGATGCAGTAGTTGTGGGCGTTGGTTCATCTGGAACAATAACCGGACTGACTCATTTCTTCAAAAAAGTATCTGATAAAATCGAGTTTGTGTTAGCCGATCCGAAAGGTTCGATATTGGCTGATTATATCAACAAAGGTGTTCTCCGGACAGATGCAGGTTCTTGGTTAGTGGAGGGTATCGGCGAAGATTTCGTACCTTCAATTGCCGATTTCTCATTGACCAAAAAGGCATACACCATAACCGATAAAGAGAGTTTCGATACGGTAAGGGATTTATTAAAAAACGAAGGTATTTTAGCTGGTTCATCATCGGGAACGTTGATCAGTGCTGCCATAAAGTATTGCCAGGAGCAAACTACGCCCAAACGGGTGGTTACTTTTGCTTGCGACAGTGGAAACAAATACCTCTCCAAAATGTACAACGATTATTGGTTGTTTGATCAGGGACTCACAAAACGGGAGGTTTATGGAGACATACGTGATTTTGTATCACGTCGATTTGAAGATGGTGCCATCATAACAGCCGAACCATCCGATACGTTGAAAACTATATATGGTAGGCTGAAGCTCTATGATATTTCACAAATTCCAATATTAAAAGGTAATAAGGTTGTAGGTATCATCGATGAATCTGATTTGTTATTGGCACTTTATTCTAACAAATACAACATTAATACTCCGGTAGAAGAAATAATGACCAGAACCCTGACCACTATTCTTTATTCAGCAAAAAAGGATGAATTAGCTGAGACACTTAATGCCGGACTAGTAGCTATCGTTGAAGATAAACACGGTTATTTCTATGGATTGATAACCCGAATTGATTTCATAAACAGGTTACACTTCAACACCCATTAACTTAATTATTTGTATTATGAATAAAATAAAAAATAAATATGGATTTGCGACTAAAGCAATTCATGTAGGTGAAGAGCCAAATTTTAGTGATGGTGCTACGGGTGATGTGGTTGTACCCATTCATCTGTCGACCACTTTTGCCCGTAAAAAAGTGACAGAACCTACGGCTGGCTATGATTACACTCGTTCACTTAACCCTACACGCAAAGCATTGGAATCAAAACTGGCTTCTCTAGAGAATGCCGACTTTGGTTTAGCATTTAGTTCTGGTCTCGCAGCTGAAACGACTTTAGTATTAGCCTTGCTACAACAAGGTGATCACATTGTTGCTTTCGATGACTTATATGGTGGAACGAAGCGGTTATTTAATCATATTATTATAAATTATGGGATCGAAATATCGTATGTCGATGCAAGTAATACTGATAAAGTAAGTAAAGCTATTCAGCCGAATACACGATTGGTTTGGATAGAATCACCCTCCAATCCATTGTTAAAACTTTGTGATATAAAAGCAGTAGCTGAGATTGCACATAAACATAATCTGATATTGGTAGTAGACAATACTTTCTTATCTCCCTATTTTCAAAACCCACTTGATTTAGGTGCTGATGTAGTTTTACACAGTTCGACAAAGTATATTGGCGGACACAGCGATGTTCTAGGTGGTTCGATTATGCTTTCAGATGAAACACTCTATGAAAAAATAAAGTATCAACAAAATGCAACAGGTGCTGTATTAGCACCCTTTGATTCATATCTTACTATGCGTGGTATCAAAACGTTAGAGCTAAGGATGCAAAGACATCATCAAAATGCTTTACTAATAGCTGTATTTCTTGAACAACATCCGAAGGTAAATAGAGTAATTTATCCGGGTTTAGAAAGTCATCCGCAACATCACTTGGCTAAGCAGCAAACAACAGGTTCAGGAGGTATTATTTCGTTTGAAATTGCCGGAACGATCGATGATGCCACAAGATTTCTCGAACGACTCACTCTTTTTGCACTTGCCGAAAGCTTAGGTGGTGTAGAATCACTGATAGAATTACCGGCATTAATGACGCATGCTTCAGTATCAAAGGACTCTCGTGAAAAGATAGGAATAACTGATACCCTTATTCGTATCTCTATTGGTATTGAAGATAGTAAAGACCTGATAAATGATTTAAAGCATGGGTTTAATGATTGAGTAATCAGGTTGATAGATTATTAGACAAAAAAATCCCGGTGTGGACATTCTCTATCACCGGGATTTTTTATATCACGATAAAGAGTTACAACTTCTCTAACGCTTGCTCCAAATCATGGATAATATCCTCAACATCTTCGAGTCCAACCGAAAATCTAAATATACCATCACCTGCAAACAATCTCCATGAATCTAATTGTTCAGGAGTTGATAATTTGAATGAGGTTCTAAGCAAATCATCAGATGGCAAATAGAAAATAAGCGATCGGTGATGACCAAGTGAAACGGCGTAATGAATAATCTGTAAATGTTGAGCAAAGGCCTTTGCTGCCTCTCGACCATCTTTGACCTGAAAGGTAAGCATCCCGGAAAAATTATGCATTTGACATTGAGCCAGCTCGTGTTGCGGATGACTAGGTAATCCTGGATAAATTACGCGTGTTATTTTAGGATGGTTTTCAAGAAAATGAGCTATCACTAAAGCATTTTCAGCATGAGCTTTCATCCGTAACGGAAAAGTGGCAATTCCACGCATAATAAGCCATGCATTAAAGGGGCTGATTACACCACCTAACCGTATTGCTGTTGTTTTGCGTAATGTAGCAAGTTCTTCCCGTGAGCCAATAATTACCCCTCCTAATGCATCACCATGTCCTCCAAGATATTTAGTCAGGGAGTGTACAACAAAGTCTGCTCCTAATTCGAGTGGACGAGTAGCCATTGGTGTTGCAAAAGTAGAATCTACCGCGAGCTTTGCCCCAACGTCATGAGCAATTTTTGCAACTGCATGAATATCTGTTAAACGCAATAGTGGATTACAGGGAGTTTCAATATAAATTAACTGGGTATTAGGTAAGATAGCGTTTTCAATAGCATTAAGATTAGAGGTATTAACTTTCGTTATTGAAATACTTAGACCAGGTATTAATTCGTTTGTCATTTCAGACAATGCAGCGTAAGCCACATCACTGACTATAGCATGGTCTCCTGAATGAAGCGTATGCAATAATAAAGCAGTAATAGCTGCCATTCCGCTTGCAAAAGCAACTGCCGACTCACCATGTTCCACAGCTGCAAGCTTTTCTTCTAACTGATGAATGGTGGGGTTACCCCAACGGGTATAAATCCATGCAGCATCCTCTTCGAGCCCTTCGACTGAAAACCCGGCATTAGCATCCGTTACAAAAGTTGTAGACATTACGATGTTGGGAGCCGAAGCTCCACTAATAGGATCAGGTGCTTCTCCTGCATGGATTACAGTAGTATTTATTCCCAATGGGCAAGTTATTTCAGACATATCAATTAGATTTTTTCCAATGCTTTTGAAAATTCAGCAATAATATCATCAACATTTTCGAGTCCGGTTGAAATACGAATGAGTCCTTTCGAGATATTAGCTTTTCTGAGTTCTTCTTCGTTTAAAGAACGATGTGAAGTTTTTGCAGGATAAGAAACTGATGTTGAGACACCTGCCAAACTAGGCACAAATTTAATCGACTCAAGATTTCTGATTAAATCGTAGGCTGCTTTTTCGCCACCAATAAGGTCGATACTGAGCATACCTCCGAATAAGTTATTGTTGAACATTCGTTTAGCCACATCGGATGTTGGTGATGAGGGTAGTCCCGGATAATACACATTACTAATCTTTTGATTACTTTCCAGATACTGAGCCAGTTTAAGAGCGTTATTGGAATGTTGAATAATCCTCAACTCAAGGGTTCGCAGACTTCGTACAACAAGCCAGGCATCAAAAGGACTCATTGTAGGACCATACAATAATCCGGTTGGATAGATTTGTTTTATAGTTTCTTTATTGGCTACTATAATTCCTGCCGTAACGTCGCTATGCCCGCATAAATATTTTGTTGCACTATATGCCACAATATCCGCTCCGAGGAGCAATGGTTGACAGATTACAGGCGTTGCAAACGTATTGTCAACAATTAGTTTAGCCCCATGTTGATGTGATATCTCAGCAATCTTAGCCAAATTAACAACTTCCATCAATGGATTTGAGATGGTTTCAAGGTAAACTACTTTGGTATTTGGTTTGAAATATGGATTGATATCTTCGTTGATTGGATCTACAAATGAAACTTCGATGTTAAATCGTGCCAATTCAGTCTTTATGAACTGAAAACTTCCGCCATAGAGAACATTTGCAGCGATAATATGATCACCCGTTTTTACTTGCGAAATTATACTTAATGTAATAGCTGCCATCCCGGAAGAATAAACGAGCGCATCTTCACCTTCTTCAATATTGAACATGATTTCGGCTAATGCGTCATGCACTGGATTTCCATTACGTGTATAAATATATCCTTTGGCTTCACCATCATATACCCGATCGAGAGTTTCAACATCATCAAAAACAAAAACTGAACTCATTGATATCGGTAATGATTTAGTATTTGAAACCGATTCTGGATTCTTTTCGCCCAGATGAATGAGCCTTGATGCAAAACTTTTATTCATAATGCTATTCTTAAGTTTATTCCTGAAATTTTCATTTATTTACTTTGAACCAAAACTTCGACAGTGCTGCCATCCTGAATATTCTTCATCCTCAGAATTTTGCGACAACATCTCTTTTTCATTGAGATATTTCTTTGTATTTGCCCCAGAAAGTTTTCGGTCGGCACCTATCGGGCAGACTTTTATACAAACCCCGCATGGATATCGATAATCATCTTTTAGTTGTTTATGATATTCAGCACATTTTTGCTTGTCCATATCAGCAATTAAATATTCGGTAGTCGTAAATGCCGAAGTGGGGCAACACTTTTTACAAATCTCACATTTTATACATAAATCCTTTTCTATCATCTTATCTGGAGCAATGTCGACATCAGTTAGTATAGAAACCAATCTGACCCTAGGACCAAACTCTTTCGTAAGCAAGGTGTGATTATACCCTATAGTACCAAGTCCTGCATATTTTGCTGCAATTACATGTGAAAATGCAGCTTCTGGTTTTTTTACCAATATGGAGATGTCTCCATAAGCATCACGAGGAAAAAATACAGACTGATGACCTTTGGCATTTAAAACCACCGCCAGTTTATAGGCTATTTCGTCGAGTAACCGATTGGTAGTATTATACAACTCAGAATAGACAATAGACGGTGTTGTTTCGAGCATGGGGATAAAAATAGGAATACCCAGTACAATGACACTTTTGGTAAATGGGAATATATTTTGCGGAAAATATTCCGGTTTCGTATCCTTATATTCTTTCCATCGAGATGTTGGAGCAAAACCAATAATCTCGGCACCCAGTTGCTTTGCTTTACGGATGATATCTCGTTTTAAGTTTTTGTTCTCAACTATCTCTCCCATCAGTAAACTTGTTTACAAATCGAAATATCATTTATTTTTCAATTTCATTTAACATATTACAAAGATAATGTCTTTTCAATTTTCAAACGCAACATGTTCAGGTTATATCAAATACGAGAAATATGTTAATTTTATCCCCCTCTAATTGTAAGTATTATTCTGTAAGAAACAAAAAAAGCTACCCAGAGAGCAGCTTTTTTAAAGATAATGTTTTTGATTTAGTACCTATTTCCAGTGGGACTAACGCCAGGCTCATACGGAGGCTGGTTAGGCTTTGGACAGGTTGAGCGTAAACCGTCGATATGTTCGAACAGGTGATCGTCAATGGGGTTCCACATCGGATCAAGAACGAAGTCAATTCCTTCACGTCGAGCCAATTTAGAGGCTGAAACAAAGTCGGCATCACCTGAAATAAGAACTACCTGTTGTACTTGCTTTTTAAAGGCTAGTGCAGCAACATCAAGACCAATCTTGATATCAAGTCCTTTTTGGTGAAGTTCATAAAAGACATCATTCTCGGTAACGTCGTTAATAGACATTCTGCCGTTAAGCAGCTCTTTTGTAACGGCGGGCTTAATAAGCCAGCTACCTGTATCGCGAAGTGATCCCATACGAAGAGCAACTTTGCGTTTTTTCTTCAACTCTTCGAACAGTTCCAAACGGAATTTCGCTTGCTCGGTTGCTTCAAAATTAATTACCTGACCAGTTATTGGATGGTGTACTCTTTTGGAGATCGGATAACAGTCGTAATAAAAAATTCTAAATAGGAAGTTGTCGTTGCCAACGTGTTTAAGGGCAACCGTGTAAAGGTTTTTGGCCACCTCTGTAGCTGTGTGGTCTTTCGAGTTCGGAAATACTTTATAATATCTCTTCAGGAAAAAGCCACCATCTATAAGGACAGCAACTGAAATCGGCAGACTCATGGTACTTAACATTTTTGGTGTGTAGTTAAAACAATTGCTCTTGGGTCGGCATCCTCGCTATAATTTCGAAAAAACGAATAAGAATGCGGAAACCAAGAGCGCTTTGTTTTTTAATTGAACAAAAATAAATGATCAGACATATAAATGCAAGTGATTTGAAGAATTTTTTTATGGTCACTAACAATCTGATTTTATGACATTTGAATCAATTCATGTACAAGTTTTTGTTAGTTGGTATGTTCCTGACCTGCGCAAATGGGGATGTTTCTATCACCCATGGTATCAGAATAGTACGATTTTACCTTTGTACGTAAATTATATTGAGATGACATTACTTCTCCATATGCTCCGGCAGAATGAATAGCGACCAGGTCGCCCCTATTCGATAATGGCAAGTTTATGTCAGTTCCAAAGCAATCTGATGATTCACAGATCGGTCCTACAACATCGTATGCTTGCTCAGATAGAGCGTTTATTCGAGTAATGTTCTGTATCTGATGCTCGGCTTGATATAAAGCAGGCCGGATCAACTCAGTCATACCGGCATCGAGAATGAGAAAGTGCTTATGAGAACTCTTCTTGGTATAAAGAACTTTCGTGATTAAAGCACCACAATTGGCGACCAATGATCTGCCTAATTCAAAGTGTACTTGTTGGTTGGATTGTAATTTCAGATATTGATTGAATATTGCAAAATAGGCCCCAAAAGGAGGAACAGGCTCTGTATAAGGATCTTTATAATCAACGCCAAGTCCACCTCCTACATTTACAAATGTTGGAAAAAGTTCGGTATTAGTGAAATATTTTTCCTGTAGGTAATTAACGGCCAAACATAATTCTTTGAATACTTCAAGATCGGTAATCTGTGATCCAATATGAAAATGAATTCCAATAAAAGTAAGTGCCGGTAATGCTTGTACAGCTGTGATCATCTCAGGAAGATCTTCTTCCAGTATTCCAAACTTGCTGATATTGATACCAGTAGTAATATAATGATGGGTATGTGCATCTACATTGGGGTTTATCCGAAAAGCAATGTTGGCTTTCTTACCCATCGAGATAGCTATATCATTGATAACATGTAACTCTTGTAAAGATTCGCAATTAAAACAGAATACATTATTTTCGAGGGCCGCTTTAATTTCATCGTCACTTTTACCTACACCGGCTAAAACTATAGAGGAACTTTTAAATCCGGCAGCAGCAGCAGTGATAACTTCATTACCGCTAACACAATCTGCTCCAAAACCATATTTTAATATCTCGGATAAAATTCTATCATTTGCATTGGCCTTTAGTGCATAATGTACAATGTAACCGTAACGGTCAGCCTCAGCTTTAACCGTTGAAAGTGTTTCGCGCAGTAAATCAATATCGTAAAAGTAGAAAGGTGTTTTCTTTCTTTTAAGATTTTTGAAGTCTAATCCATTCATTTTATTTAGAATATATGTGCATTTAAAGATCGTAAAACAGTATTCTTTTCGCTGGTCGGCACCAACAATGAGATATTATTATGACTTCCACCAAAAGACACCATTCTAACAGGATGCCCGGCCAAAGCAGAGGTAACCTGCTGTAAAACTTCAGAAGAGCCACCAGCACCGTTCCCTACAACAGCCACAATACTCATATTATCTTCAACCGTTGCAGTACCCAATAAGTTCAATTCATCGATTATTTCTTTGAGATGTTGGGTATTATCAATTGTTACAGTAACGGCCACCTCAGATGTTGTGATCATATCAATAGATGTTCTATACTTTTCAAATACCTCGAATACTCTTCTAAGAAAACCAAAAGCCAATAGCATTCGGCCTGAAATAATATTGATAGCAATAATTCCATCGCGTGCGGCTATAGCCTTCACTTTTTCAGGTTCAGATGTAGCCGAAATAAGGGTGCCAAATGCATCAGGATCAAAAGTATTCTTCAGTCGAACCGGGATGCCAGATTCACGTGCTGGTAACACGCTTGCAGGATGTAATATTTTTGCCCCAAAATAGGCAAGCTCGGCAGCTTCATCGAACGTAAGATAGTGGACAGGAAAAGTGTTATCAATAATGCGTGGATCATTGTTGTGCATACCATCAATGTCAGTCCAGATCTGGACTTCCTCGGCCTTGATTGCTTGTCCGACCAATGTAGCAGAATAGTCACTACCTCCTCGCTTCAGGTTATCAATCTTGTTTTCCGTATTTCGACAGATATATCCTTGTGTGATGATAAGGTGTGTTTCGGAGGCATCCTGAAGAAGTGGCTGAACAAGTGTTTTGATCAAAGGCAAATCGGGTTCACCATCGACATCAATACGCATATAATCAAGTGCAGAAATGAGTTTGGTATTAGCACCCGATTCTAAAAGGAACAGATGAAAAAGGTTAGTCGACATGATTTCACCTTGTGCTAAAATTACTTTTTCATTTTCAGCATTAAAAGACGGACCTTCTTGCGCTGATAAAAGAAGTATTACTTCGCTAATAAAATGCGTTGCTTTCTGTTTAAAGGTCTCGGATGAATAGAGGTTATCAATAATTCCGGAATATTCGGTTCGAAGAAGATCAAGAATCTCCATGGCCTCTTCGTGTTTTTGGTCATAAAAAAAGCTGGTCAGTCTGACCAGCTTATTGGTTGTACCTCCAACAGCTGATAAGACGATAATCTTTTGCTTTTCATCGCCAATAATTCGCGCAACCTGCTTCATTCGTTCAGCATTGCCAACTGATGTACCGCCGAATTTATATACAATCATTTCGATCTGTTTTTTGATGATAAAGATAGAAATACTCAAGCATCTCCATCCAATTTTGGGTTAGTTTTGTTTAAATCCTTATAAAAAGGAATGCAAAATTAATATTGCTTGACTTACAAACGAATTTTTTTGTAATTTTACACTATTCTTAACACCATGTTAATAATTTAACATGCTTACAATCGGCAAAATAGTAGAAGAGGAACTCAAAAAGTATCCCTTTTTGGAAGAAGCCCTCGCAGAAGAACTGGTTAACTTATCGGCATTTGCCCGCAAGTTAAAACCAGTGGTTGAAAAAAAGCTCAACCGCCCAGTAAATGAAGGTGCTATTATCATGGCAGTAAAGCGCATGCCCTTGCCTTTGCATCTGCCGGTTAATCACACCCTCCGAAAGTTTCTTTCAAACATGGGCGAGATGACTGTGCGATCGGATATAACCGATTTCACTTTTGGCAATTCAGCTTCACTAACCTCTTGTCAGGTTAAATTACTGGAGATTATTAGCGAACACAAAGATGCTGTATTCAGCTTCTCGAAGGGAGTTAACGAAACAACAGTTATTATCAGTTCGAAAATGGATATCAATGTTGAAGAGGTTTTCGCTAAAGAGAGATTAATCTCAAAACAAACGAATCTTTCAACCATTACCCTAAAACTCCACATGCAAAACACACGTGTAATTGGGTTATATTATCATATTTTCAAACAGTTAGCCTGGGAAGGGATCAACATTGTTGAGGTTATATCGACAACGAACGAATTTACCATTGTGGTAGCCGAAGCGTTTATTGATAAGGCCTTTTCAATTCTGAAACGACTGAAGGCTCCAGGCTGAGATCAACCATAAATATATACAAATAATAAGGATAGCTCGTTATATTAAACGGGGAGGTTGTGTATTGTTGCTCGCTCAAAAGAATTAATGCCTTAAAAAATACAATAAGCTATTCTGATACTACGGTAACCGATAATAGCTTAATGAATAGTTAATTCAGCAAGCTGCAGATAAATCGCCATGCACTCTTTAAGTATATCCTGATTAATATCTTTTGGGACAATAATTTTAGGCTTAAAACTAGATACTGGTTGAAACGCTTGATCAACATCCAATGTTACTAAAAGATCTTTTAAAACTTTATTTGGATTTGCACAATAGTTCTCAAAACAAAAAAGTAACACATTAGACAATTGGTAATCAATCAAATATCTATAATAGTTTCGCCAGATTAATAACCAATAATTTATATCAGCAGTTGAATATTTTTTTAGTTCGTTATAGGATTCTATATCGCCAAATTGAAAAGGTTTATGGTTTAGACCAAATTCAAAATGTCCAAGCCAACTCATGTAATTTAACGTAAATTTATCTGCCCCATGAATAACAGTGAACTTTTTATGCTGATTATATAACGAAATGGCATGTTGCAGCGGATCACGGAAAGTTGTTAAAACATATGCATTAGGAAAGGCTTTCAAAAGGGAGGGGATTCTAAGAATATTATTGTTATTCTTTGAAAGGTAGCGATTTTGTTCAGTCGAATCTCTGCTCAGTAAAACATGGTTTACAAATTTCCTAAACAACCTAAGCGTTTCATTATTTACCTTATGAATACCCAGATGATCCTTGAAAATATAATCATGCTCATTAAAAACACGCCAAAACACTTCTTCAAAAGCTTCAGGACTATCTTTACCCACAAGTATTCCATCTCCATGGGCCCTTTCACTCTTTTCGAAAGTCACTGAAGCTTGTCTATGTAATTTTTTCCAACCATTCGGCATTAAAACAAAGGGCATATCAAGATATGATAACGACTTGTATTTTTTTGTATCATATAAACAGTTCATCAAAGCAGTTGTTCCTGATCTGGCTAATCCAGATATAAATAGATGTTTTCCATCAGTCGGAACAACAGCTGAACCACAAAGTATCTCTTCGAAATCAAAAGAAGCTTTTGAAATAAAACGCGAACCAAGAGCAAACTGGTGAACTAATCTTTCGCTAAAGTTATAATTTGAATTTAGCATAAATCATTTTGAAAAGATAATAGACGATGAAAGCTAAAACGGAAATAAGGCCACCTTGTATAGTAATTAGAAAACCAAAAACATTGCTTTCATCCGATAATATGAATTTAGCAGCGAAATATAATAACAGGTAAGCCACGAAAGAGACTACCGAAATGAGAAATACTATTTTGATGGATTCTATAAATAACCGAAGCGAATACCATTTCATTAACCGCTCTTTCCTGTAATCGGAAGCTGTTTTTGATTGAAAAACATAGATTGTACGTTTCCCTATCGAATTAATCTCTAAAATAGATTTTATCAAAGGTAATTTATCAAAGAAAAGAGCCGATAAGAAGAAAATTAGAAATACCACGAAATAGATCATCTTTACAAATTAGGAATGTTAAATGTCATCACTCTTTTTCCTGATTTTTTGATATAATCGTTTAAAGGGGTACCAAAGAATGGCAAATAGTGCTAAAAAGAAGGAGGCCAAAACTCCTAATACAGCAGCAATTACCCCTCCACCAAGTCCCGGACCAATATAAGCAAGTGTTTTAAAAAGCAGAATTAAATAACCTATTAACATAAATATTATTTTGAGTTAAAATTAATTTTAGAATACTTCTGTTCAAACTCCTCTTTTGAAATATAACGACACCAACTCAACATGCTAATTGTCTTTTTATCAATACGATCGACTAAAGACCAAATCTCATGTTTCTTATTTCCGCGTAATAGTCGCCCAAAGTTTGTCTCCTCAACAAAAAGATCTCCATTCTCCAGCACATCAGAGCGGCCTTCAGAAAGAGTACCTACTTTTGAACTTGAAAGAAACTCTGTATACGGGGTTGATATTTTATCAGTTGCAAAATCATAAATATACTCTTCATTATGACCGTTGATTAGAAAATCAGGATGATGTGAAATACGTGATGCCACCAGATCATTTCCAAAGACTCCAATTCTTGTTGAATCAATAAAATCGACATCATGTTGATTCAACCATGGGCCTGTTTTTAACCAAATAATTTTGTTTGTTGTTGGTCGGTAAAGAAAAACAGTACTCCTATGCCTGATACTTACTAATAAATCTCCCCTATTCCAATATTTTGTGGTTGTTAAAGCCGGTTGGATATCATTAAGATGGATTGGATCAGCATTGATGGAACCTGTCCCAAAAAGAAGACCTCTATACCCATTTTCAATTAGAATCTCTGCAACAGATTTCTGGTATAACAATTTACCTGTTTTTGAAACTTTTCCAAGAGCATCATCTTCTAAAAAGTTTAAGATTGGAGCTCTAGATTTAGAAGAATCTATTTTAATTGGCACCCAAATATTTTCATCAACATCTAATTCTTTTGAGTGGTGAAATCTACCTTTTAACACCCACTGAATATTTGAATGTAGATCAATTGAAATTAATGATGAAACAAAATATTGAAAGATTATAGATCCATCCTTCAATAGAAGAGGATGAAGCATCCTTAAATCTCTATTGTCATCTTTTGCAAAGAATGTATATCCTTTTTTTTGATTCTGTAAACTTAAAATCCAAGTATGAAGATTTTTTAAATCCGATAACCTTATTAAATTAACAGCCGTTTGTTTATATTCTTTATCATATGATGACAAAAGAATATAACCATCGTCAGCAAGAGAATTATTTGATCTAATACTTTTTACATTCGGATATTTATCCGCTAAAAATAATGGATTGGGATGAGGTAATTGAGTAAAGGCTTCGTTTACAGTAGAAGGAAATTTAGCGATAGAAATAATTGCTTTACCCAAAACGCCCAAACGTTGTCCACCACTAACAGTATGCCAAACAGCCCAACCAAACAAGATCATTAAGACTATTGAAATCCAGGCAAATAATAAAACAACCCAAAGTGATATCTTTCTTCTCATATTTGAAATCTAACTTAAGACATTATTTGTGTTTAGTATCAGTTTTAACCATTCTTTATTTGCTTCTTGAATGGTTAATTCATCTGTATCAAGGTTGACGACAAACATACTTGGCTTTTTAATTCGGAGGCAATGAATAATAAAAGTGTATTTTTACCTGAATGGGATGGTTATATAGCCAGATTATTTTCCCTTTATTTACTCTTAATATCCTGTATTCGTAACGTTAGATTTGGGACTTCTAAAAAAACACCTTCAGTTTGTAATTGTTTCCTTGGTAATGCATTTATTTTCCTCTTTACGCAGTTTTTCTTGTAATTTGAAATATGATTAACAAAAGGAACATGGGTCCAAACATATTATTTGGATGAATCTACTGATAAAAAATCAAAGACTTATTTAAACACAAAGTCCAAATTAAATTCTGGAGAGCAAAATCTATTTTTAAGAATGTAACTATATTTGAAATACTCTCACACTAGATATTTATCTAGTCTTCAAATATTGAAATCCTGCCCAATTATCTGGCGACAAAACTAATGCTAGAGTGCATCATTTATTAACTGAAACAGGTTTCAGTGAGTATGAACTATTCCCTAAATATATTATGCCTCTTTCTTTTCTTTCTCCTCGCCGGGCTTAGGGTCTTTTAAATTTGGCGCTCTCTTATCTAATTGGGGCATAATAAAAGGAGCTACCTCCGATACAGGATTCCACAGATAACTCTTTTCCTTTGTAGTTTGTGAGATGAGTGTATGACTTGAGTCGACCAGATTCAGTAGATAGATGATCAGGCTCAGTACAAATGCAGTCTTGATAACAGAAATAACTCCTCCAAACAGATGATTTAGCGGTCCCATTGCTAATGACTCGACTACACTTTCCATCACTTTACCGAGAAGTCGGATACTGATTACTACCAAAACAAAAGTGAATAGCAGAGAAAGAAACCACAATGTTCGTCCATGCCAATGAAACATATCCTCAAGAAAATCCGACATATATCCAGAAAAATTAATCGCAATATAGATTCCTAAAATAAGACCCGCCAGAGAGGCAATCTCATAAATGAATCCATTTTTGAAACCGGAGATGACTGCTAATGCTAGCGGTATCCCAATGACGATGTCGAGAATATTCATACGCAATTTTATTTACGAAGCTTTCGGGTTAATTCGGTAGCAAATACAAAGTCGTTCAACTCTTTATTATCTGTGTGTAAAATTGTCGTTTTATCACCCTCCCACCAAAGTTGTCCTTCGTAAATATACGAAATTTTATCACCGATTTCGATAACCGAATTCATATCGTGGGTATTGATAACTGTAGTAATATTATATTCCTGAGTAATCTCGTTAATCAGTTTGTCGATAACATTGGCTGTTTTCGGATCCAGACCTGAGTTGGGTTCGTCACAGAATAAGTATTTGGGATGATTCGAGATTGCTCTTGCAATAGCAACCCGTTTCTTCATTCCCCCACTTAATTCTGAAGGATAAAGTTTGTTTGAATTAATAATATTTACTCTCGAAAGACAAAAATTAGCACGATCTCTTCTTTCCTCTAATGACAGAGAAGTAAACATAGATAGTGGAAACATTACATTTTCTTCAACTGTCATCGAATCAAACAAAGCACCTCCTTGAAAGAGCATACCTATTTCCTGCCTGATCTCTTTCATTTCGGCAAACGACATTTTAGTAAAATTACGATTGTCGAAGAGAATTTTGCCTTTATCTACTTCGTAAAGACCTACAAGACATTTCATTAAAACTGTTTTACCAGAACCACTCTGCCCAATGATCAGGTTATTCTTCCCCTTCTCGAATTTAACCGAAACATTTTTAAGTACCTGATGGTCACCAAAATTCTTTGTTACACTTTTTGCTTCGATCATGCCAGTAAAAGATTAGTTAAGAGTAGATTAAAGATAATGATATTTACACTGCTTACCACAACGGCACGAGTACTCGATTCGCCTACTTCAAGCGCCCCACCCTTGGTATAGTAACCAAAATAACCCGAAATAGATGTAATAAGAAAAGCAAAAACCACAGTTTTTATCATTGCATAAGTAACATCGTACATCTGAAATTGAAATTGAATTCCATACACATATTCATAAGTCCCAACAAATCCTGAAAACAGACCCGAAAGCCATCCTCCAATCATTGCCAACGCCATACTCATCAATATCAGTAGGGGATTAAAGACCATAGAGGCTACAACCTTTGGGAAAATAAGATAGGTTGCTGGATTAATACCCATAATTTCCAGTGCATCAATTTGTTCTGTAACTCTCATGGTTCCTATCTCACTAGCAATTCTTGATCCTACTTTACCTGCCAGAATAAGACTAATAATAGTAGGTGCAAATTCAAGAATAATAGATTTCCTTGTAGCATAACCAATGGTATATATCGGCACTATTGGACTATCAATATTGAAGGCCATTTGAATAGTTAATACCGCTCCCACAAAGAGAGAAATAAAGGCAACTATACCTATAGAGTCTAGTCCTAATTTATCCATTTCGAAAATTATCCGCTTCAGATAAATAGATTTTTTCTCTGGTTTTTTGAAGACCTGGATCATAAGTAATAGATATTGACCCAAGTGACGTAACATTTGCATACTTAAAATATTTGTGTAAAAATAATCAATAATCTGATGGAATCTGAAAGGATTAAAAGGGTTTGAAAGAAGCAGCTGTTAAATGTAAGATAAAGCAATAAGTTTTATACTTTTGGGCATAGAAAATAAAAAATTGAGTGATGCGTATCTTATTGAGAAACCTAATATTAATGATATTTGCTGTTGCTTTTTTCTCTTCATGCGCCACTCTTTTTAACTCCGGTTCGGGTAATCATGTTAAAAGGGTGTATCATAAAAGGAAGAAAGTAAAAGATTGTGGATGTGAGTTAATGGTAAAAAAGGCAAAAACATATTTTGTGGCATGAGTGTAAGAGCGGCTTCATTAAAGGGTCGCATTCCTGATGCAGCCTTATCATTTATAGATCAAAAACTAACTGAGCATAAGGTTCGGTTGTTAATAACACGCACCCGAAAATCTAAGTCGGGCGACTATAGAGCTCCATACCAACAATTGGGGCATCGAATTTCTATAAACGGTACGCTGAATCAATACGCTTTTCTCATTGTGTTGTTGCACGAATTAGCTCATCTGGAAGTTTGGAATAAGTACCGTAATAAAGTTTTACCACATGGTATCGAGTGGCAGCAAATGTTCACCCAACTCTCCTTGCCACTAATGAACATAACAGTATTTCCTGACGATTTGCTTGAAGAATTATCGTTGTTCTTTCAACGGCCACCCGCCTCAAGTGCTGGAGCACTTCACCTGGCAAGAGCATTGAAAAAATACGATAAAAACGCTGAAGAGATTACGTTGCTCGAGGAAATTCCAATGGGTAGTCAATTTATGCTTCCTGATGGACGTGTTTTTGTCAAGGAGCTGAAGCAACGTACTCGATTTAAATGCTATTGCTTAAATAATAAAAGATATTATCTGGTATCGCCCGTTGCAGAAGTGATTCATCGTTCAGCAATGGCATGAACTTAAAAATTATTACAATAATTTACTTTTGGCTTTTTTCTTTCTGTATATTTATCACCACATATCATAAAGTGAGAGAACTAAAACATATTGATTTATTAATACTTAGTGCATTGCACATAAACATGATGAATGAATAAAACGACACCTGATTTTGTAGATAATATCTGATGATGATGGAGATTGTTCTATTCAATTTTATAATAAAAAAATATAGTGACAAATGAATAATGTAACCGTTAATCCCAATAATTATTGCATCCTGATGGCAGGAGGAATTGGGTCACGTTTTTGGCCTATGAGCCGGACAAACCGTCCTAAACAATTTATTGATGTGCTGGGTACCGGCGAAACATTGATCCAACAAACTTTTAGACGATTAAGTAAAGTTTGTTTACCCGAAAATATCTTTATAGTAACCAATGAAATCTATCGTGACCTGGTAAAAGTTCAAATAAAAGGAATTTCCGATCGACAGATTCTCTGCGAACCTTCACGTCGAAATACGGCTCCTTGCATTGCTTACGCTGCATATAAAATAGGTGTTGAGAATCCAAATGCAAACATCATTGTATCGCCTGCCGACCATATCATTCTGAAAGAAGAAGAGTTTAGCGAAGTACTATTAACCGCACTTGAAGCCACAGCTAAAAACAATTGGCTGCTTACACTTGGCATCACGCCCAGTCGTCCCGATACTGGTTATGGATATATCCAGACCTCAGACGAAGAGGGTACAGGATATAAAAATATTGGGAAAGTTAAGATCTTTACTGAGAAGCCTCAACTCGAAATGGCACAACAATTTTTAGCTTCAGGCGACTTCTTGTGGAACTCCGGAATCTTTATCTGGTCGCTCTCCAGTTTAATGCTTGCTATGAAACAACAGCTACCCGATATCAACGACATATTTGCTGAAGGTAAAGAGTTTTATTACACGGATAAGGAGAATGACTTTATCGCAAAAGCCTATGCAGAAGTTAGAAATATCTCTATCGATTATGGCCTGATGGAAAAAGCTTCTAATGTATATGTCCTGGCTGCCGATTTCGGTTGGTCTGATCTGGGAACCTGGGGATCACTATATGATACACGTACAAAAGACCTGAATGGAAATGCAATTATAGGAAAGAGTGTACAAGTTTATGATACAACAAATTGTATTGTAAATATGCCCAACGATAAATTAGTTGTCATCCAGGGACTCGACGACTTTATTGTAGTTGACGACTCAAATATGTTGTTGATTTGTAAAAAAGAAGATGAACAACAGATTCGCAACATTGTAGAAGATGTGAAGCTTTTAAAAGGCGATGCCTACATCTAAAATAAATTTCAACCCTAAATCTAATCATACAATGAAAAAACTACTCCTCGTTATCATTACCCTTCTATCTATCAACGTCGTTCGCGCTGATGAAGGGATGTGGCTTCCCATGTTGGTTCACCGACTCAACTATGTGGATATGCAAAAGGCAGGCTTAAAATTAACTGCCGAAGAGATTTACAGTGTAAATCATTCAAGCTTAAAAGATGCTATTGTTCAATTTGGTGGAGGTTGTACGGCTGAAATCGTATCTGATCAGGGACTCGTATTTACGAATCACCATTGCGGTTATGGATCTATCCAATCATTAAGTACTGTTCAGCACGATTATCTGACCCATGGATTTTGGGCTTTTAATAAAACTGAAGAGCTGCCATGTCCGGGATTGACTGTAAAATTCCTGGTTCGTATGGAAGATGTAACCAAAACAGTTTTAGCAAAGCTAAATAACAAGATGTCTGAGAAAGAGCGTGCAGAAGCTATTGCAGCTGTTAGCAATGAAATTCAGGACAAAGCTGTTGCCGGAACGAATTATGAATCACGTGTATCTTCTTTCTATGCCGGCAACGAATTTTATCTCTTTGTTTACGAAATCTTTAAAGATGTACGTTTAGTCGGAACTCCTCCTGAGGCAATTGGTAAGTTTGGTGCTGATACGGATAACTGGATGTGGCCTCGTCACACTGGCGACTTCAGCATCTTCCGTGTTTACGCTGGTGCTGATGGTAAACCTGCTGAGTATTCAAAGAACAATGTTCCGATGAAACCGAAACATTTCTTACCTGTTTCTATAAAAGGTGTTGAAAAAGAAGATTTCACCATGATTATGGGATATCCAGGACGTACTAACCGTTATATGACATCATGGGGTGTTAAATTGGCTATTGAGAAATCAGGCCCTGCTATTGTTAAGATTCGCGATAAGAAATTATCCATCATGCGCGAATACATGGATGTAGATGAAACCGTACGTCTGCAATATGCTTCAAAATATGCCGGTATCGCCAACTACTGGAAATACTATATCGGACAAACCCGTGCGCTGAAACGTATGAAGGTTGCCGAGAAGAAAGAAAAGATAGAAGCAGACTTTACAAACTGGGTTAGTCAGGATGCAAGTCGCAAAGCAGAATATGGTGATGTTTTAACTGACTTTGCCAATGCCTACAAACTGATCGATCAATATGTTATTGCGCAAACCTATTCGCAAGAGGCGCTACGTGGCATCGAGGCTGGTAATCTCACCAGCGGTTTCGAGAGGTTGGCTACCCTGTTGAAAAACAAGGATACAAAGCCTGCTCAGATAGAACAGTTTACAAAAGGGATGACCCGTATGACAGAAAACTTCTTTAAGAACTATTATCAACCGCTGGATCAAAAAACGATGGGTGCTATGCTCGAAATGTTCTATAAAGATGTTCCTGCTGATCAACACTTCGCTTATCTTGATGAGATCTACAAAAAATATAAAGGTGACTTCAACAAATATGCTGAAGAGGTTTATAAGAAATCCAATTTTGTAAATGCTGAAAAGGTAAAAGCAATGTTGGATAAGCCATCGCTGAAAGTTATTGAGAAAGATCCGATGTATAAGTTGTATATAGCTATAACAGCATACAGTAACGACATCAGAACAAAAGCTTCAGCCGGAAGCGAAGCATTAACCCGTTCGAGCAGATTGTTTATGGCAGGCTTGCGTAGCATGACACCTGATAAGAATTTTGCTCCTGATGCTAACTCAACGATGCGTGTAACCTTTGGGAATGTACGCGATTATTATCCTGCTGATGCTGTACATTACAACTTCTATACTACCCTCAAGGGTGTTATGGAAAAAGAAGATCCTAAAAACTTTGAGTTTATTGTACCCGGTAAGTTAAAAGACCTGTACAATGCCAAAGACTATGGTCAATATGCCAATAGCAAGGGCGAACTTCCTGTAGCATTTTTAGCCAACACTGATATTACGGGTGGTAATTCAGGTAGTCCAGTCATCAATGGTAATGGAGAATTAGTCGGGTTAGCCTTTGATGGTAACTGGGAAGCTATGAGTGGCGATATTGCCTTCGAGCCTGATATGCAACGTACCATTGCAGTCGATGTCCGTTATGTTTTGTTTATTATCGACAAATATGCCGGAGCTAAAAATCTGATTGATGAATTAGCAATTAAGCGATAACGTACTGATTTATACAAATAAACAGGGTGGTTCAATAATTTGAGCCACCCTGTTTTCATTTTACCTTGTCTAACGGCAAAAGGGGAAGCGTGAGCTACCCCGTTTTAACGGTATCATTGAACAGATACAATCAACGTTTTATTTTTTTTTAGTGGTAATCAGTATGACGCCATTTTTACCTTTATCGCCATAAATAGCTGTTGCGCTTTTACCTTTCAAGACATCCATTGTAAGAATAGTTTCAGTGTCTATCTCTTTCACTTTAGCCTCATCAATCTCTACACCATCCAACAAAATATATTTTTCTTTAAAAAGAGTGTTCGTTGATGATGACGATCCTTCAAATAGACTATTTGTCTTTAAAGTATTTTTCTTTGTAAGAATAATCATTACGCCATTTTTTCCTTTATCCCCATATAATTTAGTTGCAATGTCTTCTTTTAGACTATTAATACTTTCAAACTGATTAGCATCTTCGCTCATCAAAAATTCTTTGCCAGATTTTTCTGAAATAACACCATCAATTATTAACAATTCCTTACCTTTAATAGAATCAGGTCTATTTAAACCTGTAGAAGTTGCAGGTTTCTCAACAGTTATTTCTTTTTTGGATGTTATTAGAATTACTCCATCTCTTCCTTTTTCACCATATGCCTTTGTAGCATTTACCCCCCTCAGAATATTAATAGATTCTATCTTATCTGTAGATATCTTATCCATATCCTGTTTATCAATAACAACTCCATCTAACTTGATTAATGGATGCTTTTCTGATAAACTATCCTTCAAAACGATGGTAGTAACTTTTGAATTGCTTTTCTTCCCAGGCAGTTTGTTTTGTGCAAAAGCAACACTGATTACCATACTAAACAGTAAAATGGGAATTACAAGTGCGTAATTAGCAAGGCCGTACCTTGACGATTGTTTTTTATTCATCATGATGATTCTGATTTTTAAATTAGACAAGTTAAAATGATTAGTTATTGGATTTTGATTTTTGATCGTAGATAATTTTAGCAGACTATATTGATACGCTTTGCAATCAATACCTTGATGAAGGAGAATCCGATCTACTTCGAATTCAATATTCTCCTTAACCACTTTACAGAATAGCCAGGAAAATGGATTGAACCAGAGTGCAATTTTGACCAGTTCTGAAAGTATGATATCAATTGAATGAACCCGATGGTTGTGCACCTTTTCGTGTTCAATAATAGCGGTTAGTTCAGTGGCACTATGATTAGCAGGATTCAGAAAGATCTGCCCAAAGAAAGAGAATGGATTTATTTTTTCTTTTACGACCCTAACATCCACATTCTGGATAACTTGTCTTTCAGAACGCTTAAAGATATTACGCAAAGAGAAGATCTGTATTCCCAGTCTGATCAACATAAACAGTACACCTCCCAAGTAACAAATCGTCAGAAACTGCTCTATCCCAAAGGTTGGCTTTTCAGGTTTAAATTGAAACATAAAAGCCGATACCGGAATATATACAACCTGCGAAATCTGCGGAGCCTTGAAAAACCAATCTTCAAGTGGTAAGGCCGGCCATAGAAATGAAACCATCATTCCGGTAATGAAGAAATAGCGGTTTAACTTATGAAATGTCAACCGACGTAAACATAGAAAGTAGAAGACCCATAAGACAAATACCGTAGCCGAAGCTTTCAATAAATAGACAAATAATGGACTCATGATTTTGCGTTATTAGTATTCATTTCAATCAGGTTGATAATCTCTTTTAATTCGTCGGATGATATTTTCTGCTCCTTTGCAAAAAAAGTGACCAGTTCCTTATAGGAATCCTGAAAATAATCTTTAACTACCCCCGACATCATGGTCTGCTGGTATTCGTCTTGTTTCACTGCAGGTTGATAGAGATAAACATTTCCTATTTTACGGGAAGAGACAAATTTTTTCTTTTCAAGGTTTTTTACAATCGAAGCCAGTGTGGTATATGGAAGTTGAGATTCTGGATACTGATCGAGAAAATCTTTCACACATCCTTCTCCCATTTTCCAGATGATTAACATCGCTTCTTCTTCTTGTGCCGTTAGTTTTTTCATATTCTAAAATTATTTCGCAATATTACGACTTTTTCGTAGATAAAGTCAAATATAATTACGAAATTTTCGTAATTATTTTAATTTATTTTATTACATCCTGTATATCAATGACTTTATTCAAGTAAAAAAATGTTTAACTTGAAAATAATAGTGAAACAAAGACGATGCTTCATAATTTATCGAACAGCCCTATGGAGAATAATGGCCATCATATGCTAACCTTTGATGTAAACAAAACCAATAATCCACTATTATATAACCTAAATAAACTTTAACTTTGTCTATATAAATCAACCACTTACACTATGCGTATTTCACTTATTTTCATTCTGTTAATGGGGTTAACAATCTCATGTAAACAGACAAAGAAGCTTGAGAACCCGACACCAACAAAACAGTTGGTATGGGCTGATGAGTTTAATTATAACGGACTACCCGATCCAACAAAATGGGATTATGAAGTTGGATTTGTGCGTAACAACGAAAAACAATATTATACAAAAGCACGACTAGAAAATGCAAGTGTCGAGAATGGCAATCTTGTTATTTCATCATTAAAAGAAGAATACAATAATATTGCGCACTACACATCTGCCAGTCTGAATACACTTGGCAAACAATCTTTTGTGGGTGATATCCGTATTGAAGTATGTGCAAAGCTCCCTTTTGGCAAAGGTATTTGGCCTGCTATATGGATGATGGGAATAAACAGAACTACAGTGGGTTGGCCCAAGTGTAGCGAGCTCGATATTATGGAGTTTGTAGGTCATACCCCAAATAAAGTATGGGGTACCATGCATTGGTGGGACTCGAACAGTACCGAACAAAACATGCACAAAAGCCAGGGAAGTACGCTGATGCTTTACGACCTGAGTACAGCCTACCATGTTTACGGACTTGAAAGAAGAGGTAGCGAAATCAAACTATTTGTAGATAACAATTATTACCTGACATTTACACCACCAGCAACAGCGTATACAGGCTCATTTGTCAACCCACTCTATCTTCTTCTCAATACCGCTGTTGGTGGTAGCTGGGGAGGCGATGTTGACGACACCATCTTTCCGCAGAAATTCTATTTTGATTATGTCAGAGTTTATAAAATCTAAAAACTAATGGGTTCTTACTTTATCTACAATTTACTATTAACAGCCTCCCTTACAGTATCTAAGCCTGATGGATTAACGGATCCACCTAAAGTGAAGGGTGGAGAAAAAACAGCTTTTCAGACATCCGGTGCATGGAAACCGGTCACCGATGTCCGGGCTGATGTTGCAATTGTATATGGTGCAAATAATTACAAGGACATTACCTTTGAAGAACGGGTAAAGTCGTGGCGTGACCACGGATATAAAACACATTTTATGACAGGTGTTGCCTGGGGCGAATACCAGGATTATTTCACCGGAAAATGGGATGGAATCAATCACCTGAGTGAAGGGCAGATGGACGTGAAAGGCGATTCTATCGGACATGGAAGATTAATTCCATATATCGTTCCAACGGAATCGTATATTAACTACATGAAGGAGAAGCATATCAAGCGAGTAATTGATGCCGGTATTGATGCTATTTATCTGGAAGAACCTGAGTTTTGGGCTCGGGCAGGTTATAGTTTAGCCTTTAAAAAAGAGTGGCAGAAATATTACAACTCACCCTGGCGCCCACAAGACGCATCGCCAGAAAACACCTATCTGTCAAGCAAATTGAAGTATCAGTTATATTATAACGCTCTGAAGGAGATCTTCACTTTTGCAAAGGAATATGGTCGTAGCAAAGGAATGAACGTTCGTTGTTATGTTCCCACCCATTCTTTGGTCAATTACTCTGCATGGCAAATTGTTAGTCCGGAAGCCAGTCTGGCCTCGTTACCTTGTGTAGATGGGTATATTGCTCAAGTCTGGACAGGTACCTCGCGCGAGCCGACCTATTTTAACGGAATCAAAAAAGAGCGTGTCTTCGAGAATGCCTTCCTTGAATACGGATCAATGGAATCGATGACGGCTCCTACTAAACGAAAACTGTTCTTTCTCACTGACCCGATTGAAGATTTTTCACGTGATTGGGGCGACTACAAAAAGAACTATCAAGCCACTTTTACTGCCCAGCTACTTTATCCAATGATAGCAGATTACGAGGTAATGCCTTGGCCTGACCGCATTTATCAAGGTCTCTATCGAAAACAGAATAGCAATGAGAAAGAGACTATTCCCCGTTTCTATTCCACACAAATGCAGGTAATGGTGAATTCGTTAAATCAAATGCCATTATCAAGTAATCGTGTTAATGGTACCTCAGGCATTAGCGTGTTAATGTCCAATTCGATGATGTTCCAGCGTTTCCCGACACATAAGGGATACGAAGATCCGCAACTATCAAATTTCTATGGACAAGTATTGCCGCTGCTTAAACGAGGCGTACCGGTAAAAACTCTTCATATCGAAAATGTAGCTTACCCTGAAACATGGAAGGATACAAAGCTGTTGATCATGTCGTATTCGAACATGAAACCACTTGCTTCCGAAGCACATAAATATCTTGCTCAATGGGTAAAAAAAGGAGGTATCTTAATCTATTGTGGTCGCGATAAGGATCCGTTCCAGACAGTTGAGGAGTGGTGGAATACAGGCAATAACCACTACAAAGCCCCTTCAGAGCACCTGTTTGAGCAACTTGGCATCGATCGCACAGCAAAGGAGGGAAAATACAGTTGTGGAAAAGGTACAGTATACGTTCTGCGTGTGGATCCGAAAGAATTTGTGCTACAGTCGAATAACGACAAACAGTTTATTACTACTGTAAAACAGCTCTATGAGCAAAAAGCCGGAACACTGGTCTTCAAAAATTTCTTTTATCTTGAAAGAGGACCATTCGATCTGATAGCTGTAATGGATGAAAGTGTTAATGAAAAACCATATACGGCAAAGGGTTGTTTCATCGACCTTTTCGATCCAAAACTCCCTGTATTAAGCGAGAAGACAGTCTTACCGGGTGAGCAGGCCTATCTCTACAACGTTAATCATGTACCAGATCCGAAAAGGCCGCAAGTACTTGCCGGAGCCGCAAGAATTTATGACGAAAACGCAGGCAAAAAACAATATTCTTTCATTGCAAAAAGCCCGCTAAACACGACAAACGTAATGCGTGTTCTGCTTCCCGATGCTCCAAAAAAAGTTACGATCACCAATACAAATGGTCAGGTGCTGACCGACATTCAATCTGTTTGGGATAAAATCAGCAAAACTTGCTTACTCAGTTTTGAAAATAGCCCTGATGGAATAAAGGTTGAGTTACAGTGGTAACAGAAAAAACAGAATGACAATCATCTGTTTTTTGATTATTTTTGTCATTCAATCTAACCGATTCAAATAAAGAACTGCATGAAATGAGCATGTATTACAAACACAAACACTGTAGTAAATTTAATATGCGAGTTTCATTAGACCTTAATCTAAAAAACATTTACCAATGAAAACTACATTAATCATATTACTGGCCCTCTTTTTATCCAGCGGGATGATGGCTCAGGAGACACCTAAAACGGCAGATCAGATTCTAAACGATGCTTATAAGCAAGCCGCAAAAGAGAAGAAAAATGTGTTCATTATTTTTCATGCTTCCTGGTGCAAATGGTGTCATGCAATGGATTCGGCCATGAATGCTCCTGCTTGTAAGGCATTCTTCAATAACAACTATGTCGTTGCACATCTTGTAGTGCTTGAATCTGCTAATAAGAAAAACCTTGAGAATCCGGGAGCATTAGAGATGATGAAGAAGTATAAAGGTGGTGGTGGAATTCCTTTTTGGCTAATCTTTAATGCCAAGGGAAAGTTGTTAGCTGACGCCAACAGACCCGCAACAGATAGCGAAGGTAAAATTGGAGAAAATATGGGTTGCCCTAGCAGTGAAAAAGAGGTAGGTTATTTTATAACAATCCTCAAAAAGACATCGTCACTAAAAGACAGCGATCTTGCTATTATTGCCGAAAGGTTCAAGAAAAAATAAGGAGAGTCAACGACATTAAAAGCCTCAATATTATTCCAACCTTAAGAAAAGATCTCGTATTCAATTACACCGTTATTTCGAAGGTAGAAGCGTATCTTCTAAAAGCAGTAGAATGCTTAAATACAGATTTATCTTATTGTTCGCAATGATGTAACGAAAATCTTGAAATGGCAATATAATAAATTAATATTGCCGTAAATTTATTTCATTATCTATTTCAATAAAGCAAAAGAGAGACAACCGATACTGGTTGTCTCTCTTTTAATATGTAGTTTACAGACTTATGCTTCGATAGCAGCAACGCCAGGAAGTACACGACCTTCGATATATTCAAGCATAGCACCACCACCGGTAGATACATAACTTACTTTGTCGGCCAGTTTGTATTTGTTAATAGCAGCAACTGAATCGCCACCACCAACAAGTGTATAAGTTCCATTTGCAGTTGCTTTAACTAAAGTATAAGCAACTTCTTCTGTTCCTTTTGCAAAATTTTCCATTTCGAAAACACCCATCGGACCATTCCAAAGAACGATCTTAGAGTCCATAATAACCTTCTGGAAAGTAGCGAGTGTTTCAGGACCAATATCTAATCCCATCCAGCCTGTAGGAATCTGGTCGGTTTTAACAGTTTTTCTGTTGGCTTCATTGCTGAATGCATCAGCAATAATGGTATCAGTAGGGATCAATAAATTAACACCTTTAGCTTTGGCATCAAGCATTGCTTTCTTAGCTGTTTCGATGAAATCGTCTTCAACCAATGAGCTACCTACTTCGCCACCCATTGCCTTAATAAAAGTAAACATCATACCACCACCAATAATGATGTTATCACATTTATCCATCAGGTGATTGATAATTTGTATTTTGCCTGATACTTTGGCACCACCAAGGATAGCAGTGAAAGGACGTTCGCCACTTTCGAGTACTTTCTTGAGGCTGGCAACTTCGCCATCCATTAAATAGCCAAACAATTTATCTTTGGGGAAGAACTGGGCAATGATAGCTGTAGAAGCATGAGCACGGTGTGCAGTTCCGAAAGCGTCGTTAACATAACAGTCACCTAAAGCAGCAATTTTTTTACTGAATTCGAGATCGCCTTTTTCTTCTTCTTTGTAGAAGCGAAGGTTTTCGAGTAATAAAACTTCACCTGGTTTTAAACCTGCAGAAAGATCAATTGCCGACTGGCCAATGCAGTCGTCAGCAAACTTAACTGTAAGTCCTAATTTTTCATTAAGGTAAGGCAACAAGTGGCTCAGAGAGAACTTGTTTTCGGGGCCACCCTTTGGACGACCAAGATG
This sequence comes from Bacteroidota bacterium, assembly GCA_013390605.1. Taxonomy (GTDB): domain Bacteria; phylum Bacteroidota; class Bacteroidia; order Bacteroidales; family Cfx3-03; genus Cfx3-03. The sequence goes on from JACAUB010000001.1 coordinate 4,500,379, forward strand.
CGACATTACAATTGCAGATCCGCCACCGGCAATTATTTTGCGGATAGTTGGGAGTGCTGCATCGATACGTGTAGTATCGGTAATAGTAAACACCTCATTCAACGGCACATTAAAATCCACTCGGATTAAAGCGCGTTTTCCTTTAAAATCATACGTTTCTATGGTATTCATAAAGCTTGGATTTGGTCATTTTTAATGCTGTACAAAGATAAATAATTCTATTGATAATCGAATAACAATAAAATGATGAGCCTATTTTTAAATTACTGAAATGAAATACGGAGGCTATAATTTTGATAATAAACACTCTTCAGCAGCATCTACAGTATTAAATTTCTATTTACAATTTCTAAAGAAATATCGAGGGAATGTACGCTTCTACTCAAGTTATACAACTATGAGAATACTATGGGAATTCGTTCCCATAATAAAAGGTATCTCCATCCCATCTGCACCCCATATCCAGGGTATATCCACCCCAAACGCTCCTCTAGAGGGTGAGTTACCCCTGTATCTACGCTGAAGCGGGGGTGTATAAATGGGACATTGGGGAACCCTTTTGGGATTGTATTTGAACTGGTTTATGCTTTTATTCCGATCGGAAAGCGGGGTCCATTTTGTAATAAAAGAACAATCCATTATTTTGTTCGTTATCTTTGCATAAAGTTTACAATTTCGATGGCACCGGATAACGAAATAGTTCGAAAAATTAAGCAAGGCGTAAAAGAGACTGATGCGGATGCTCAAATCATTCTATATGGTTCGAGAGCCCTTGGTACTGCCCGAAATGATTCGGATTGGAAAACAAAAATGTTTGTCACCCCTCTATTTCAGAGTATCCAAAAAGAAGGGATTTATTTATGAGCCTCACAAGTGAAGACTATATACAATACCGAATTACTAAGTCAAAAGAATCGCTAAGAGATGCAAAAATCTTAGCTAAAAATGGCAGTTGGAACGCTTGCATAAATCGTTTATATTATGCATGTTATTATATTGTATCTGCATTGGTGCTGCAAAATAAAATTAATACACAAACACACTCTGGCTAAAGGGCTCAGTTTAATTTACACTTTGTAAAAACCGGGATATTATCTAAAGAAAATGGAAAGCTTTATTCTGATTTAATGGATTGGTGTCAGAAAGGCGATTATGGAGATATGTTTGATGTTGAACAAGATACTGTTGAATCACTTTTAGCGGAAGTAAAAAATTTCATTTCAAAAGTTGAACTTTTGATTTCTTAGCCTGTATTATAGTAATATACTATATGAAAAATGAGCTGAATATCACTATCATACAAAGCAATCTCTACTGGGAAGATGTAAAACAAAATCTTTCGCAGTTCGATTCCATGTTGGATCAGCTACCAACGGCAACTGATTTGGTGGTTCTGCCCGAGATGTTTAACACTGGTTTCTCCATGTCGCCTATAGCTATTGCAGAAACAATGGAGGGGCATACTATAGAATGGATGCGTCAAAAAGCCAACCAAATCAATGCAGTAATTACCGGATCTCTGGCTATTTTGGAAAATGAAAACTATTATAACCGACTGATCTGGATGCGTCCGGATGGGACATACAGCTTTTATAACAAACGGCATCTTTTTAGAATGGGCAACGAACAACATCATTTTGTGCAGGGCGAAAAACGATTGATTGTTGAGCTTCATGGGTGGAGAATCTGTCCGTTAGTTTGCTACGATCTTCGTTTTCCGGTATGGTCACGTAATCACTATTCAAATGATGGTTATGAATATGACATGCTGATTTATGTTGCAAACTGGCCGGCAGCAAGAGCTGCAGTCTATAAAAACCTGTTAGTTGCCCGAGCCATTGAAAACCTTTGTTATGTTGCCGGTGTAAACCGGATTGGAACAGATGGAAATGGTATTGCACATCAGGGCGATTCAACTGTTATTGATTTTAAGGGAAATCATCTTATTACTTTGCCGGTTCAACATACCGGCTTATCTACTATTCAAATCAAGCGAACCGATCTGGAAAACTTCAGAAACAAATTTCAGGTTGGCCCTGATTGGGATCATTTCGAAATCACTTTATAACTTCTTGTGGAAAAACTACCTTCGAACAAACACATCTGGGATGTATCGTATCCCATTATACTGGCTATGCTGGCCTCAAATGTCATCAATGTTACCGACACTGCTTTTTTAGGACGTGTGGGTGAGGTTGAACTTGGCGCTTCAGCAATAGGCGGACTTTTTTATGTTGTAATCTTAATGCTTGGTGTAGGGTTTGGCTCGGGCGCACAAATCCTGATGGCGCGTCGCAATGGCGAAAAAGCGCATGGCGAAATTGGAGAAATCATGGATCATAGTATCTATTTTCTAATCGGCATGGCGTTATTTATCCTGTTAATTATCGAGTTTATTGCCCCTGCATTGCTGGGTACGATGATTTCGTCACCAGCAGTTTATGCCAGGACGATCGAATTTCTCCATTTCAGAATTGTAGGACTTATCCCTGCCTTTCTCATGGTAATTTTCCGATCGTTTTATGTCGCCATCACCCGTACCCGCTGGATCACACTAACAGCTATCATTGCAGCACTTGTAAATGTTGTGCTGGCATACGCGCTGATATTTGGGAAGGTGGGACTCCCGGCAATGGGAATTGCAGGAGCCGGACTAGCTTCAACTATCGCTGAAGGAGTGGCTGCACTGGTTTTCATCATCATTACGGTTACCCAAAAAGATTTAAAACCTTATCACCTTTTTGCTTTTCCGAAGCCCCGTTTCAGCATCATCAGAAAAACACTGAGCATCTCTGTTTTTGTGATGCTCCAATTTTTTATCTCGTTAGGGGCCTGGTTTGTCTTCTTCATGATTGTTGAGAAATTAGGAGAACGGCCACTGGCTATCTCCAATATCATCCGAAGTGCTTACCTTATGTTTATGATACCGGCCATGGGTTTCAGTATCACAACCAACTCACTGGTTAGTAACACTATTGGAGCAGGGAGGAAAGATTTGGTGATACCCCTGATTCGTAAAATTACGCGTATCTCTTTCTTCACTACATTGGGAATGGTGGTACTTGCAATCTGTTTGGCAAAACCCATTATCAGTGTATTTACCTCAAACGCAGATTTAGTGATACATACACTTCCCTCCTTCTATGTATTGATGGTTGTAATGCTGTTTTTTGCTGTAACCAATGTTATCTTTAATGGTGTATCGGGGACAGCCAATACCCAGATTGCATTGGCCTTCGAAGCCATCACACTGGTATTTTATCTCTTCACGGCTTATATGCTTGCCATTTATTTTCGGTTACCGATACATATTGTCTGGTTTACTGAGATTGTTTATTTTGTATGCCTGGGCACCCTGTCTATTCTCTATTTGCGGTTTGGTAATTGGCGGGCCAAGAAGATTTGATAAATTTCTATATTATAATATCTTTGTGACTGAATATAGTATCTATGACTAAAATTTCTGCCGTAATTATCACCTTCAATGAAGAAGAGAATATTGGACGATGTATTGACTCGCTCAAAAGCATTGTTGATGAAATTATTGTAGTTGATTCACGATCAACAGATAATACAGCTTCTATCTGCAAAGAAAAAGGGGCTTATCTTGTTGAAACGGATTGGATGGGCTATTCGGCAACAAAAAATTATGCAAACTCATTGGCTGTTTATCCATATATTCTCTCCATTGATGCCGACGAGGTATTAAGTGAAACGTTACAGCAATCAGTTCTGACAGTTAAAAAAAATCCCTTGTTTGATGCATATTATATCAATCGGATGACAAACTATTGTGGACATTGGCTTAAACATCTTTGGTATCCTGATAAAAAAGTAAGACTATTTCAAAAGGAGAAGGCTGAGTGGAGTGGAGCACCTGTTCATGAGGAACTTATATTTAAATCTAAAAGTAGAATTGGCCTATTAAAAGGTGATTTATTGCACTATTCTTTTCCTACTATTGATAAACACTTTGCAACAAGTCGGAAATACAGTATCATCAAGGCACAACAGAGCCTTGAAAAAGGCGAAAAGGTTACCTTTTTTAAAGTTCTTTTTGCCCCTATCAGCAAATTCATTAGTGAATATCTTTTTAAGAAAGGATTCATGGATGGATACTATGGTTTTGTTGCTTGTAGCGTCTCTGCTATGGCAGCGTTTGTGAAGTACATCAGGCTCCATGAATTAAACAGAAATACCCGATCTTAAACAATAAACATTATCATTAACTCTAAATATTCTCGAATGAAAGGCGAATGGTTTGTTGTTGTAAATCCGAATGCAGGAAACGGTAAGGGAAAGAAAGACTGGAAACAAATTTCGGCCCTGCTCGATAATGCCGGACTACAACATACTAATATTGTTACTGAACATCAGGGACATGCCATAAAATTGGTTCGCCGTTATATTGACATGGGGTTTAGTCGCATCATCGTTGTTGGAGGCGATGGGACACTAAATGAAGCGGTAAATGCTATACTCACCCAAAGGAAATATTATTCTCACGAAATTGAGTTAGCCATGATTCCGGTAGGAACTGGAAACGACTGGGTTCGCACACATAATATACCTACCGACTATGCCAATGCAATTGAGGTAATTAAAGCCGGAAAGATTGTTAAACATGATGCCGGAAAGGTTTTGTATACAAACGAAGGCATTGAAAAAACACGCTATTTTATTAACATAGCAGGAATGGGATTTGATGCGGCAGTTGCTTTGAAAGTAAACTTGCAGAAGCCATCGAGTCGGTCATCTGAAATGGGTTATTTCTACCACATCTTTACAACTCTTTTACAACACACCACTTCGAATGTTAAATTAACCCTTGACGATAAAATAATCGAACGAGAAATATTTACAATGGCCGCAGGTATTTGTAAATATAATGGTGGAGGCATGAAACAACTTCCCAATGCCTTGTTTAATGATGGGCTTCTCGATGTAACGGTTATTGGTAAAGTAAGCAAATCGAGAATTATTATGAATGTTAAGAAACTCTTCGATGGCTCATTTCTGGCAATGAAAGAGGTTGAATCCTTTACCTGCAAACATTTGATAGTTGAATCGGATCCGCTATTTGGAATGGAGGCTGATGGAGAATCTATATCCCCATCCAGATTTGAAATCCAGATTCTCCCTTATGCTCTTTCAGTGGTTGTGCCTTAATTTATATGATTAATTATACAGATTTAAGCATTAATTCTTCATATATACCGCATAAAGTTGCAACGAATTCAAATTAAATTCACTGTAATGGTAGCACTATATAAAAAGTAGTGCCAACATCTTTTATAGTTTCTACTCGTATTTCGCCACCGAGTAGTTGTGTATATCCCTTTGATATCGATAATCCAAGACCATTTCCTTCATAACCTCTTGTATTCGAAAAGTCAGCCTGCCTAAAGTGTTCGAAAATAAGATTAATATTCTCTTTTTCAATTCCTACTCCTGTGTCTTTGACAAAGAATTCAATACAATCTCCTTTTTTAATAACTCCCAATTTGATCTCTCCTTTTTTAGTAAACTTAATTGCATTATCAAGTAGATGATCAAGTACTTTTAATAATAAAGTTGAATCAGTATAGATGCTTTCAGAAGCTGTCAATGGAGGTGAAATTAAAGATAATAACAATCCCTTAGCAGTACATTTTGACTGAAATGTATTCAGAAGTTCATTTAACAAATCATCAACAATAACAGCCTCTTTATGTACCTCCTGATTTCCGGATATAATTAATGAGATATCCATGTAATCATTAATGGTACGTAGTAAACGATCCGAACTATATTTCAGAATTTCAAGAGACTCCTTTTTCTCTTCATCTGTAAGTTCATTCATAGCTAACAGCTCTCCAAAACCAAGAATTCCATTGAGTGGTGTACGAACTTCATGTGAAATATTATTCATGAACGCAGTCTTAAGATTGTCGCTCATTTCAGCTTTTGTTTTGGCCTCTTGTAAAGCAGTAATAAATTCTCTACGTTCGGTAATATCCATATCCGAACCTAAATAACCCTTTAATGTTCCATCATCATTTAGTAATGGCATACCGTTAGTGGAGACCCATAGAATATCTCCATTTTTGGTTTGAATAGGATTGTTAAGATTAAGAATTGGCTCTTTACGCGCAAAGATCTCAAAAGCAGCAGTTTTAAATGCTTCGCGTCCGAACTCAGGATGCAGGTCGTAAAAGTGCATTTTTCCTATAAGATCCTCAGAGGAATAACCTATAATATATTCACAATCTGAGCTCAAATAGGTGTAAATTCCATCCGAGTCAACCTCCCAAACAAAAGTTCGGCTTTGTGTTGACAAAAGACTAAATCGTATTTCATTTTCGCGTAATGACTTTTCTGCACTAACACGTTGAGAAATATCCTGCGTTGCAGCAATAGCAAAATCATTACCTGCTAGCCGTATAACCTCTACAGATAATAGCCCAACACCGATGTCACCATTTTTTTTATAGAAATGATATTCCAGATTTTGAATTTTACCTTTTGTTTCAATTTCATTTCTAATTTTCTCCTTTTCGTTCAGATCGGGATAAAAATTTATTGTATCAGCTGAAGCACCAATAATTTGATCTCTTTGATAACCGGTCATTTGCTCAAACGCATAGTTGCAATCAATGACAAAATATTGATTATTGATATCAATAATTGTCATGGCTGATGGATTTAAGGAAAAAACTTTTGAGAATTTTTCCATCGACTGCTGAAGCTCAATTTCCATTTGTTTACGTTCAGTGATATCGTCAAAAGAAATGATAATTTTTTTCAGACTTCTGATCATGGAAATTGATAGCATTCCAACTCCTGTTGAACCATCCTTTTTCAGGAATAAGAATTCATATTTATTAGGAGCATCATCCGGATTTATAAGTCGACGACGGTTATACTCTTTTAAGCGCTCAACATCTTCTGGTGAAATTAATTGAGTCCAACTCTTACCAATAAGTTCTTCTCTTGTGTAGGTTATAATTTTACAAAATGCATCATTTACTATGGAAATAGTAGTATCAGGTTCAATGATTGCAACCGGAATAACATTATTTTCAAAAATTGCACGAAACTTTTCTTCGGCTATTCGTAAAATTTCTTCATCCTTCTTACGCTCTGAAATATCAAGACAATGACTTATATATCCGATGAATTCGCCTATACTATTATAGCGAGGAGAACCGTTTTCCTGAATCCATCTATATTCACCATGAGAATTTCGGATACGGTACTCCATACTAAAATTCTCATGATGATCAAATGCATCGTTAAATATATTGACACATTGTTGTTTATCATCCGGATGAACTCCTTCAGCCCATACATTACCCAACTCCTGTTCCAGTGTTCTACCGGTAAAATTAAGCCAGGGTTTGTTGACGTAATTACATTTCTTTTCGATATCTGAAGTCCAAATGAGTGCTTGCCCTGAATCTGCCAGCGTACGGAAATGTGTTTCACTCTCTCTCAACGCTTCTTCCGTTTTCTTGCGTTGCTCATTTTCCTCCTTCAGCTCATTCATCAATTTGAGCAACTTAAGTTGGTTTTGCTCTAGATCGCGGGTGCGCTCAGCAACAATACGCTCAAGTCGTTCTTGTTCCTTCTGCTTTTGTCTGTTTGTGTATTTTACTTTTACCATTGCTCTTATCTGGGCAATGAGTTCGGCTTTATCTATCGGCTTAGAGAGAAAAGCCTCTGCGCCAATATCAAGGGCTTTAATTCGACTATTTTTATCGTCTCTAATTACTGTCAAAAAAACAACCGGAATATCTTTTACACGTTCATCCTGCTTTAATCGCTGACAAACTTCATACCCATCCATATCGGGCATTAAAATATCGAGAATAATGATATCAGGATCTTCTTTAATAGCAAGCGCAATTCCTTCAGCCCCATCCAATGCTGTAAATATCATTGAATCAGGAAAAGTATCCTCAATGATTCCTTGTAAAGAGATCAGATTACTTTTTTTATCATCAATAGCAAGAATCTTTGTCATAAATGATTCATCAATATTCAACTTAAAATGTTGTAACAAGGTATAACAGACTATACTTGAATCTAATGTAACCCCACGTCACACTATTTTCAAAAACAGAGAAGAAATAATTTAGGACTGTAAATATATAAATTTATTTTCTTCGCATTTCCAAAATAAATAAATGTTTATCTATAAATATCTTTATTTAAGTGTTTATTAACCAATAATTAACAAACACTTATTCGCTAAATTATTAATTATCTAACATATAATTATCATATGGGGAATAAATTGTGAAGAAGTTGTCATCTATTTATTATCAACCCATTTCCCATCACCCTTGATAAGATCTACAAGTTGCTCAACGGCAAACGCTTCTTCTATGTTTCGGATTACAAGTTCTTTTCCACGATATAAATTTACTTTGCCCTTTCCTGATCCTACATAGCCATAATCAGCATCGGCCATTTCACCAGGACCATTCACCACACAGCCCATCACTGCGACCTTTAATCCTTTTAAATGTCGTGTTGCTGCTTTTACTCTCGCAAGAGCATCCTGAATGTTGTAGAGAGTACGACCACAAGAAGGACAAGAGATAAATTCAGTTTGAGAGATTCGACTTCGGGTAGCTTGCAAAATAAAGAAGGTGGTTTCAACCAGATGCTTTCTGATCTGTAGATCCGTACTTTCTAACCAGATACCATCACCCAATCCATCGGCAAATAGTGTACCCATATCTGCACCACTTTGCACCAGAAATGCTTCAGGATTATTTGTTTCGTATACCTTTTTCAGGATAACCGGCACATCAATATTTAACTTGATTAGCTCATTAAAAATACTACGGTACCATAATGGGGCCTGGTTATCATTGCCTTCGGCAATCAAAATAGCGTTGGAATTGGTCATTAACTGCGTCAATAAACCAGCTGAAGGACGCTTTGGTTGTGTAATGGTAATGAATGTATAAGGAGACTTATTGTTTTCTGTATCAAATTGATTAATAACCAGATCAGGTTTAAATGTAGCATTATCAGGTTCAGGCTGAGATGCTAATACTACAGGAAGATTGGGACCACCAATAATTCCAGAACTTCTGGTTGTGCGTTTTGAAAAAGAGAAAGAATTAAGTGAAAGAATTACTTTTTCTGACTGATCGCTACTTAAACGATTATTATATCGATCGACAATATATTTTGCAACAGGAAGTTCCTTTTCGGGGTCTTCTGTCAACGAAACACGGATGGTATCGCCAACCCCATCTTCGAGCAGACAACATATACCAGCAGCCGATTTAACTCGCCCTTCAGCAGCATCTCCGGCTTCAGTAACCCCTAGGTGCAAAGGATAGCAGGTGTCTGTTTCATTCATCAGAGCAACAATTAGTCGGGTGGCTTCAACCATCACACGTGGATTACTAGCCTTCATAGAAACAACCAACTGGTGAAAGCCCAGATCTTCGCAGATATTGATGAATTCCATGGCGGCAATGGCCATTCCCATCGGAGTATCACCATAACGACTCATAATTCGTTCGCTTAATGAGCCATGGTTACTGCCAATACGCATGGCTGTACCATTATTTTTGCAGATTTCAATCAACGGCTTTAACCGTTCACGAATCTTCTCTATTTCGTTTTGATATTCAGTTTCGGTAAAATCAAGCTTACCGGTTTTCCGATCAGTATAATTCCCCGGGTTAATTCTAACCTTTTCAACATATTGGGCAGCTATTTCGGCAGCCTTTGGATTATAATGGATATCAGCAATTAAAGGTGTTTGATAGCCTGCCTTACGCAAACCGTTATGTATTGCTTTTAGATTTTCAGCTTCTTTAACACCAGGAGCAGTAATACGAACATATTCGCAGCCGGCTTCAATCATTCGAATACTCTGTTCAATCGTAGCTTTTGTGTTCAGTGTATCGGTATTAGTCATACTCTGAATGCGGATAGGATTTGTTCCACCCAAAGCAACACCACCAATGTTTACTTCGTGAGTAGAAATTCTGTGGTATCCGGTAGCTAGTAGCTCGAATTTTAAATCGGTTGTATTCACGTCGATTCTATTTTTTTGCAAAGGTCTAAAAAAAGGGCTTAACGATTACCCTCTTTTCTTGAGAAAGAAAGATTTCATTCGTTGGGCACATTCATCAGCGAGCACACCTTCTATAACTTTAGTCTTTGGATGATAAAGCATAACACCAGTTTTAGAGCAACCCCTCTTTTCGTCGGAAGTGCCATACACCACTCTTTCGAGTTGTGACCAGAAAATGGCACCCGCACACATTACACAGGGTTCGACTGTAACGTATAATGTGCAATTTGTTAGATACTTACTTCCTAAATGGTTGGCAGCAGCAGTTATTACCTGCATTTCGGCATGGGCCGTAACATCATTCAATAATTCTGTCAGATTATGACTTCGGGCTATGACACGATTCATACAAACTACGACAGCCCCTATGGGTATTTCTCCACTTTTATAAGCTTCATCGGCCTCTTTCAGGGCCTCGCGCATAAAATATTGGTCGTTTAAAATTAAGTCGGACAACAGTTCTGATTTAAAAATGTTTAACAAAGAAAAAGAATATTTTTCTAAAAGTGGTGTAGTAGTTTCAAATTTTACTAATATTGTTGTCTGTTAACTCTATTCATAAAGATAGTAAAAAATTAATTCATGAGCCTGAAATTGAAAAGGTTCCTAATTCTGACCGCAATTATAAGTACCGTAGTTTGTACGGCGTTTATAAACGAGAATGGTAAGAATGCTAGTACGCCTACAGTAAAAACCGAAGAAAATACTTCGGAAGGACCCAAAAAAGAGAAATTTAATCCGGGTGATATGATCATGGAGCACGTTGTTGATGCACATGAGTGGCATGTCACACAGTTTGGAAACGTCCATGTGGTTGTTCCCCTACCTATCCTTTTATATGATCAGGGCAAATTTGTGTTCTTTATGTCGAGTAAATTCGAACATGGCCACAAAAGCTATCTTGGATATAAAATAGAAGAGGCGAAAGGAGCAAACAATGGTAAGATTGTCAAGGTATTACCTGATGGCGAAACCACCGATAAGACTGCAAAACTACCATTCGATTTCAGTATTACGAAGACTGTCTTTGCAATGTTGTTAAGCCTTATCCTGATGTGTTTTGTCTTCATCTCCGTAGCAAATACTTACAAAAAACATCCAAATCAGCCACCTCGTGGCTTACAAGCCTGGATTGAACCTGTCATCTTATTTGTCCGCGATGATATTGCAAAACCATCCATAGGAGAAGAACGTCATGCACGCTTTATGCCATTTCTTCTCATGTTATTTTTCTTTATTCTTTTCAACAATCTCATGGGATTAATTCCACTGTTTCCAGGTGGAGCTAATGTGACCGGTAATATTGCAGTAACCATGGTTTTAGCTGTGATTACATTTATCATAACCACATTCAGTACAAATAAAGCCTATTGGTCGCACTTGATTAATATGCCGGGAGTTCCCATCTGGTTGAAACTACCTGTTCCTTTAATGCCATTCGTTGAGATCTTCGGCGTTTTCATTAAACCAGTAGTATTGATGATACGACTCTTTGCCAACATTACAGGGGGCCACATCATCATCTTAGGATTCGTTTGCTTAATCTTTATTTTTGGAGAAAAGAATATCTGGCTCGACACAGTTGTAGGTCCGTTTTCTTATGCCTTTATGGTATTTATGAACCTGCTTGAACTCTTAGTAGCATTCTTACAGGCATACGTATTTACTTTATTAGCAGCCATCTATTTTGGAATGGCAAAAGTAGAAAGTCATCACTAATTTTTAAACTCTTTTAAAACAAATAAATATGTCAATGTTATCAGTTATGATGCAGGCTGCGATGGATTTCGCACCCCTTGCAAAACTTGGTGCAGGAGTTGGAGCAGGACTTGCAGCTATCGGTGGAGGTATTGGAATTAGCGGTATTGGCCGTGGAGCAATGGAAGCCATTGCCCGTCAGCCTGAAGCTATCGGTGATATCCGTTCAAACATGATTTTAGCTGCAGCGTTAGTAGAAGGAGTTGCTTTCTTCGCTATCGTAGTATGTCTGTTGGTTATCTTCCTGTAAAAAGAAACCCTGAAACAATTGCAACGGTTGGTTGCAATTGTTTCTTTACTTGAAAAAACAAGAGAATCAAAATAATAGAACAAACGTATGGGACTAATAACACCTAATCCGGGTTTGCTTTTTTGGACGTTGTTGGCTTTTTCAACAGTACTATGGATTCTGTGGAAGTATGCTTATGGACCAATTCTTCAAGCGTTAAAAGATCGCGAGAATCATATCGCCCAGGCATTAAATTCTGCTGATGAAGCACGCTCACAAATGGCTAACCTTCAAAATGAGAATGAAAAGCTTTTGGCTTTAGCAAGAGAAGAACGCGATGGCATTCTTCGTCAAGCTAGAGAGATGCGCGATAGCGTTATTGAAGATGCTCGCAAGAAAGCTACTGAAGAAGCTAATCGAATAATAGAAAATGCACGTCTGCTTATTCAAAATGAGCGTAAAGCTGTAGTTTCTGATTTAAAAAATGAGATTGGACGTCTCTCGATTGAAATTGCTGAAAAAGTAATTAAGGATGAGCTTACTGATAAAAAGAAGCAAAGTCTAATGATTGATCAGCAGCTCGAAAACATTCGGTTCAATTAATGACCAGTAAAAGCAAGAATGGAAGATTCAAGAATTAGTCATCGTTATGCCCTGGCATTATACCAACTGGCAGGTGAGATGAACCAGCTTGACCGGGTATTTGCCGACATGGAAATTGTTGCTGAGACTTGTCTCGACAGCAAAGAACTTTTACGTGTCTTATCAAGTCCGCTCATTCGGGAATCCAAAAAAAATAGTATCCTTTCAGAAATCTTTGCTAAAAGCATTTCAGATTTGTCACAACGGTTTATAACTCTGGTAGTGACACAGAATCGTGAAGTTAGCCTTCCGGCTATTGCATTAGAATATGTCAAGCTTGTAAAAGATTTCAAGGGAATTAAAACTGCTTACCTAACATCAGCTCAACCCCTCGATGAGGAGACCCGCAACAAGATACTTGTTCGTTTAAAAGAACAAACTGGTGGTGAGGTTGAACTGATAGAAAAGATCGACCCGGAATTATTGGGTGGTTTTACGCTTTCTATGGAAGGACAATTGATTGATGCATCTGTTAAAAACACACTGCATCAGCTAAGAAATGAATTTACTAACAATAGTTATATCAGCGAACTTTAAACTCTTTCAAATATGGCAGGAATTAAACCCGCCGAGGTATCGGCCATCCTTCGTCAGCAACTGGCTGGCATAAAGACTGAGGCCGAATTGCAGGAAGTAGGTAGTGTTCTATCTGTAGGTGACGGTATTGCCCGTGCTTATGGACTAACCAATGCACAGTCGGGTGAATTGGTTGAATTTACAGAAAATGGCATTATGGGCATTGTGCTCAACCTCGAAGTGGATAATGTTGGTATCGTACTACTCGGAGAATCAACACATATCAAAGAAGGTGATACTGTAAAACGTACTGGTCGTATTGCATCTATTCAAGCTGGAGAAGGACTGATTGGTCGTGTTATCAACACCCTTGGACAGCCAATTGATGGTAAAGGCCCGATTGAAGGCACTACTTATGAGATGCCAATTGAGCGTGTTGCTCCCGGTGTTATCTTCCGTCAACCAGTTATGGAACCACTACAAACCGGTATCAAGGCTATCGATGCTATGATTCCGATTGGACGTGGTCAACGTGAGTTAATTATTGGTGACAGACAAACTGGTAAAACTGCTATTGCAGTTGATACCATCATCAATCAAAAAGAATTTTACGATAAAGGCGAAACCGTTTATTGTATCTATGTTGCTATTGGGCAAAAAGGATCAACGGTTGCTAATATCCTAAAAACACTTGACGAGCATGGCGCAATGGCTTATACAACCATCGTTGCAGCTACCGCTTCAGATCCTGCAGCTATGCAGTTTTATGCTCCATTTACAGGTGCTTCGATCGGAGAGTTTTTCCGTGATTCAGGTCGTCCTGCATTGGTTATTTATGATGACCTTTCGAAACAGGCTGTTGCTTATCGTGAGGTGTCTTTGCTACTCCGTCGTCCACCCGGACGCGAAGCTTATCCAGGTGACGTATTCTACCTCCACTCTCGCTTACTAGAGCGTGCAGCTAAGATTATCGGCTCTGATGAGATTGCAAAACAGATGAACGATTTACCTGAATCAATCAGAAGTATGGTTAAAGGTGGTGGTTCACTTACCGCTCTACCTATTATCGAAACTCAGGCCGGTGACGTTTCTGCATACATTCCAACCAATGTAATCTCTATTACAGACGGTCAGATCTTCCTTGAATCAGGACTTTTCAACGCAGGTATCCGCCCAGCTATTAACGTAGGTATTTCAGTATCACGTGTAGGGGGGAATGCACAGATCAAGTCAATGAAGAAAGTTGCAGGTACGCTAAAACTTGATCAGGCTCAGTATCGCGAGTTAGAAGCCTTCTCAAAATTTGGTTCTGACCTTGATGCGACTACAAAAGCAACCCTTGCAAAAGGTATCCGTAACGTGGAAATATTGAAACAAGCTCAGTATTCTCCAATGACGGTAGAAAAACAAACTGCTATCTTGTTCTGTGGAACCAAAGGTTTGTTACAGAAAGTACCATTGAATAAGGTGAAAGAATTTGAAGAGACCTTTTTACATCATCTTGAACTGAATAATGCTGATTTATTAGCATCACTCCGTAAGGGTCAGTATAATGATGACATTGCAAACACGTTGGAAAAGGTAGCTGCTGAAATAGCTCGTGGTTTCGAAAAATAAACCCGAATATCATTCATAACATTGAATCACTTATGATTGGATAGAAACCGGATCTCCGGTTTTTATCTGATCTCATATAAAAAGGAACTATGGCAGGACTTAAGGAGGTTCGTACACGTATTGCTTCGGTTATTTCGACGCAGCAGATTACCAGTGCTATGAAAATGGTGGCTGCTTCTAAGCTTAGAAAAGCACAGAACAATATTGTAGCGCTTCGCCCCTATGCTAATAAGTTGAGTACTATTATGCAGCATCTGAGCAGCAATGGTTCAATGTCGGATAGTAGTATTTTTTCTCGCGAAGAAGAACCAAACAAGGTGCTTTTAATTGTCATTACATCGAATAGAGGTATGTGTGGTGGATTTAACGCTAACGTTAATAAGGCAACCATACAGCATATTCATGAGAACTTTGACGATCAGAATAAAAGGGGCAATGTTCATCTTGTTACGATTGGCAGAAAAGGAACTGAATTCTTTACGCGCCGTAACTATAAGGTAATTGCCAATTATAACGGTATTTACGATAACCTCAATTATCAAAGTGCTTCAGAGATTGCTAATCTGGTGATGGATTGGTTTAAAGATAAGACATACAGTCGTGTAGATATTATCTATAATCAATTTAAAAATGCTGCTACGCAAAATCTAACAGTAGAACAGATGTTGCCGTTAAAGGTTGAGAAGAAAGAAGCTGTTCATGCACAATTTCATGATGACTATATCTTTGAACCTGATAGCGAAGAACTTCTTGATGCTATTATTCCACAAGCATTACGCATACAACTGTATAAGTCGTTACTCGACTCGTATGCTTCGGAATTTGGTGCCCGTATGACAGCAATGCATAAAGCAACCGAAAACGCTGGAGAGATCTTAAAGAATCTGAAGATTACTTATAACAAAGCAAGACAATCAGCTATTACAACAGAAATCATCGAGATCATTGGTGGAGCTGAGTTGTTAAAGAAATAAATATTCTACTGTTCATTGAACAGGGAGTTTCATAAATATGAAACTCCCTGTTTTTTTTATAATTAATTGATGAGTGTAAAATAAGTCTACATAAGCCTCCATTCAGATCTCTTGATCGGAATCTACTTATAGATATTCGTTATTAAAAAAAGCAGATACCCCCAAGAAGATAAAATGGCAGTACCTTACGCTACAACATATTCCAGAAAGCTAAAGACACCTCGGTCTCTTCGTTCAGTCTAAATATTATTCCTCCGTATAAACCATAATTTCCCCTAAACACGAAGTCTCCGTTTTAGTCTTTCCATCAAGAATGACTTTCAACCTATCTGTACTGAGTGGTGTTTTAAAGATATATGGATCCCAGACAAAGTATCGACACATCGGATCTTCGATGATTTGTTTCCATGTTCCGCGTTCATCCCAATAGTAAATCTTTACTTTGCCAACATTATAGGTATCCTTTAAATAAATTGCTTTCAAAGCAATGCGACCATGAAAACTGATAAATGCATTAACAGGATAGGTAACATTATTCGTCCATCCTGAAGCTGATTTATGTTCAATAAAGTTGCCCATAAACGGATCACCTTGATTCTGTTCGTCAATCATTGCACGTGCTTCATCGGGCCCCTCAATCATATCTGGCGTTAATATCATCCTTTTTAAATGCCTTTGAACAAAAGACTTTGTAGTAGAGACCATAAAAACAGGGCGCTCTGAAACGTTTAGCGATACACCGTTCTCAGTTACCGGATAATCTGTCACTACACCCATTGGAAATCCATTGGCCAATGAAACGACACGAACGGTAGGCTGCCCTTTAATATTAAATGTAAATGAGCCTTTCTTACCCCGACTGGTTGCATACCATAAAGCATAAAGATCATTCTGTTTTGAGGCATCGGCAAAGTGATATATTCGTAGATCCGGATCACCTGTTTTGACATCTCCCTGAAAATACATATCCTGCATTACATTTCGAAGTGCAGATACATAATACCATGACCGTTTTGGAACAGTTATACCGGCACTATCTTTCAGTAAGCCAGAAGTGTTATAACGTACTTTAGGATCACCTGAATCGGATAGTGCGAACAGAATAGCCCTATCAATACCCGCGGCTGATAACTCCAGAAAAGAACGAACAATCCATTGTCCCTGAGTCTCTTCTATTGATTGGCCTGCCACAGTGGGAATGCCTTGTGTAGAACCAGCCCATGTATCATAACCAAACTCACTGACCCATATCTGTTTATCAGGCATCTGTTCATTCCGGAATTGAACAAACCGGTTCATCTTTTCTCGAAGATGATCTTCTTCAGGACTTATCCCTTTTATTGGTTTTTGGTGTTCCGCAGCGCTATTACTATAATGGTGCAAGTTGATGACATCGAATGGAACCACTCCACCTGAACGGTTCTGCCTGCTCCATTGCAATATATCATTTAAGTATGGGATAGAAGGATAAGCAAGTCCACCCATTACAAGCTTAAATCCATCCGGTCTCTGACTTGAAAGATTTCCTTTGAGTTGTTGCAGACGATTATAATCAGCACTACACATAGCAGCAAACTCATCAGATCGAAAAGTTGCCAGTTGACCACTCCAATCTTTATCAGGTTCATTCCAGTTCTCTATATATTGGATTCCGGAATAACCATAGACTTCGGCAAAACGTTTAATAAAATGAGATTGCGTTTTAAAGCCTTCAGGTGTTGCTTTTAACGCGTCTGGATCTATAGGGACACTTTGCTCATTCATCAGAGGACGAAACATCCATGAGGGTGTCATTTGAATGACAGGAACCGTGAGATGCCCCAGTGCAGTAAGATTAGCATAGAACCTTTCAAAATCGATATGAGATTGTGGATTCCAATCCTCTACATCCGGTTGAGGCTGGTTCCAGCTCCATACATGAAACTCACGTATAGTTCCGGCAACCCCTAAACGTCCGAGCGGAGCCTTATAGGTAATGTTTACACCCATCATTTGATCAAATGAAGGATGCATCGGATTGAGAGACTGTGCCCATCCAATAAAAGGAAGTAGCATCGCAAGTACTAAAATAAGTCGCCGCATATGGAATCAACAATTTGTTTGTTACAATGTTAACATGCCCTAGATCTGGAATCGCCTGGTCAAGAATCCGGGTTATTTACCTCTCTTCTCTTTAAAAGCGGCATCTAATTTTTGATACCACTCCTTGCCATATTTTCGAATCAATGGTTCTTTTAGAAACTCATAGACTCTTACTCCTTCTCTTTTCCCCTTTACCAGCGCCCGATCGCAAATACTCCATTTATGATAATTTACAGCATCGAAATCTTTATACTTTACAATCCTGATCGGATATAAATGACAAGAAACCGGTTTCTTAAAAGAGATGATTCCTTCATTAAATGCCTTTTCAATAGCACATTTTACAATACCATCTTCAAAATAAACAAACGCACATTCACGATGATTGACCAATGGTGTTACAAAATTACCATCCGTATCATAATCGAAAACACCTGTTTCGTCCACAACTTGTTTACCGGCTTCAGTCATAAAAGGACGTACTTTTTCAAGAATATCCTCCATCTCCCCTATCTCCTCCTCGTCCAAAGGTGCACCGGCATCACCCTCAACACAGCATGCACCATGACATCGGGCCAGATCGCAGATGAAGAAAACTTCACCCAGATCATCACTAATTAACGTATCATCAATTGCTATCATTCTGCAAAGATATTTTGTATTTTTGCACTATGGCTAATAACGAGGATATTTTTAAGAAAATCATTTCCCATGCCAAGGAGTATGGGTTTGTATTTCCATCGAGCGAGATTTACGATGGACTGAGCGCTGTATACGATTACGGCCAGTATGGTGTTGAATTAAAGAACAACATCAAAAACTATTGGTGGCGGGCTATGGTACAATACCACGAAAACATTGTAGGTATTGATTCAGCCATCTTTATGCATCCTACAATCTGGAAAGCTTCAGGGCACGTTGATGCATTCAGCGATCCAATGATTGATAATAAAGACTCTAAAAAACGATATCGTGCAGATGTATTGGTAGAAGATTATGCTGCAAAGATTGAGGACAAAATAAATAAAGAGGTAGAAAAAGCAGCTAAACGCTTTGGAGAGAGCTTTGATGAAGCACAATTCCGCGCTACCAATCAACGTGTTGTTGAATATCAGGCAAAGATTACCGATGCACTGGCTCGTCTTAATAAAAACCTTACAGATAACGATCTGGCTGCAGTAAAACAATTGATCGAAGAACTGGAAATTGTTTGTCCTGTATCAGGAACAAAAAACTGGACAGAGGTGCGTCAATTCAATCTGATGTTTAACACCCAGATGGGCTCATTGAGCGAAGATACCAACACCATTTATCTTCGTCCCGAAACAGCTCAGGGTATCTTTGTAAACTTCCTGAATGTATTGAAAACAGGTCGTATGAAAGTTCCTTTTGGAATTGCTCAGATTGGAAAAGCCTTTAGAAACGAAATTGTAGCCCGCCAATTTATCTTCCGTATGCGCGAATTCGAGCAGATGGAGATGCAGTTCTTTGTTCGTCCCGGAACTGAATTGGATTGGTTTGAGAAATGGAAAGCTGAACGTTTGGCATGGCATCATTCATTAGGCCTGGGTCCTGAAAACTACAGATTCCATCCACATGATAAGTTGGCTCACTATGCCAATGCTGCTTGTGATATCGAATTTAAGTTCCCATTTGGCTTTAAAGAGTTGGAAGGAATTCACTCACGTACTGACTTCGACCTAAGTGCACATCAACAATATTCAGGTAAGAAGTTGCAGTATTTTGATCCCGAACTTAATGAAAGTTATGTTCCCTATGTAATTGAGACCTCGATTGGTTTGGATCGTACCTTCCTTGCCATCCTGAGCAACGCTTATACTGAAGAGAAACTGGAAGACGGCTCAGAACGTGTAGTTTTGAGAATTCCTCCTGTATTAGCTCCAATAAAAGCTGCTATCCTTCCATTGATAAAGAAAGATGGTCTACCCGAGAAGGCCAGAGAGATTATGGATTCATTGAAGTTTGACTACCAGTGTCAATATGATGAAAAAGATGCAATTGGTCGTCGCTACCGTCGCCAGGATGCTATCGGAACCCCATACTGTATCACCGTTGACCACCAAACACTGGAAGATAACACAGTTACTATCCGCGAACGCGATAGCATGTTACAAGAACGTGTTAATATTGATGCTGTTTCTGAAATCATCAGAAAGAAGATTGCAGTAAAATTATAATCAGATATTTCATTTATAAAAAAGGTTGTTCCCTCAAGGGTACAGCCTTTTTTTGTATCTTACAATAAGCAAATCACTGAGGGGTGAAAACTTCATCTCGATTTTTCTTACCTTTGCATTCGCTTTGCTAAAATTGCTTAATCAATGGAAAATCAATCTACTACTAAAGACAAAAAAATTAAACGGACTACAGTTACATCGGCACTTCCTTATGCCAACGGACCTATTCATATTGGTCATTTAGCTGGCGTTTATGTTCCGGCAGATATATACGTACGGTTTCTTCGTTCGAAAGGCGAGGATGTTCTTTTTATTGGGGGGTCTGACGAACATGGAGTTCCTATCACAATACGTGCTAGAAAAGAAGGACTTACACCTCAGCAAGTAGTAGATAAATATCATAATATCATCAAGAAGTCGTTCGAAGACTTCGGTATATCATTTGATGTATATAGTCGTACTTCGTCGCCTATTCATCACGAAACCGCATCCGAATTCTTTACAACCCTTTATGATAAGGGTGATTTTATTGAAAAGTTTTCCGAACAATACTACGACGAAGAGGCCAATCAATATCTGGCCGATCGTTATATCACCGGAACCTGCCCACATTGTGGATATGAAAAAGCTTATGGAGACCAGTGCGAAAGCTGTGGTACGACCTTAAATGCCACTGACCTTATCAACCCCAAAAGTGCACTTAGCGGCAATGTCCCTATCATGAAAGAGACCAAACATTGGTTTCTGCCTCTTGATAAATACGAGCCTTGGTTACGAAAATGGATTCTGGAAGGACACAAAGAAGACTGGAAAACAAATGTTTACGGCCAATGCAAGTCGTGGATCGATCAGGGATTACAACCACGTGCCGTAACACGAGATCTGGATTGGGGCGTAAAAGTCCCCCTTGCCGAAGCCGAAGGGAAAGTGTTATATGTTTGGTTTGATGCACCCATTGGATATATCTCTGCCACAAAAGAGTGGAGCCAAAAGACTGGAAAAGACTGGAAGCCTTACTGGAAAAATGAAGATACCCGCTTGATTCATTTCATCGGAAAAGATAATATTGTATTTCATTGCATCATCTTCCCAGCCATGCTAAAGGCTGAAGGAAGTTTTATCTTGCCTGAAAACGTACCCGCTAACGAGTTTTTGAATCTGGAGAACGATAAAATTTCTACTTCGCGCAACTGGGCAGTCTGGTTACACGAGTATCTGGAAGACCTACCGAATAAGCAGGATGTGCTTCGTTATGTATTGACAGCAAATGCACCTGAAACAAAAGACAACGACTTTACCTGGAAAGACTATCAGGCACGCAATAACAATGAATTATTAGCCATCTACGGTAATTTTGTAAACCGTACATTGGTGCTTACCCACAAATACTTTGGTGGAGTTGTTCCTGAAGTAACCGGACTTACAGAACAGGATGAAACAACACTAGCTGAAATGGCACTCTTCCCTGCCCGCATAGCAGCAAGCATTGAGAATTACCGTTTCCGTGAAGCATTATCAGAGATGATGAATCTTGCCCGTCTGGGTAATAAATATCTCACTGAAAATGAGCCCTGGAAAGTCTTTAAGACTGACGAAGAACGTGTAAAGACAGTGTTGAACATCTCTCTTCAGATTTGTGCAAACCTTTCAATTGTTTCAGAGCCATTCCTTCCCTTCAGTGCAACTAAATTATTAAAGATGCTCAATATGGAGCCCCTACAATGGGCTTCAGCCGGAACAGCATCCATTCTGAATGCCGGACATCTACTGAATACCCCTGAACTACTTTTCGAAAAGATTGAAGATAGTTTAATGGAACAACAAGTTCAGAAACTGCTGGATACCAAAAAAGCAAACGAACTTGCCAATAGAGAAGTTACCCCTTCCAAGCCTACGATTGAGTTCGATGACTTTGCTAAAATGGATATCCGCGTTGGAACCATCCTGGCGGCGGAGAAGGTAGCTAAAACCAAGAAGCTTTTAAAGTTGACCATTGATACCGGTATTGATAAAAGAACCGTAGTTTCAGGAATTGCAGAACATTATACACCTGAAGAGATTATCGGACAGCAGGTTAGCATTCTTGTGAATCTAGCTCCCCGCGATCTGAAAGGCATTGAAAGTCAAGGTATGATCCTGATGGCAGAGAATGCTGATGGGAAGCTTTGTTTTGTAACGCCAACTCAGAAATTCGAGAACGGAAGCGAGATTCGATAACTCCGGGCAAGTCGGTAAAGAATCCGACTTTGATATTTAAGGAATTGTGCTAATTTTGCATAGCTAATCTGGGAGCAGCATACTTGCAGATTAGCACAACTACCGGCCTTATAGTTCAACGGATAGAACGGAAGTTTCCTAAACTTTAAATCTAGGTTCGATTCCTAGTAAGGTCACTAAATACAAAAGCCGCTATAAGAGCGGCTTTTGTATTATAACCCTTGGTAAACAAAAACCAGTTAACGGCTCGCGTAGAAAAGTTGGGAAATGTTTATCAGGCGAAGAAAAGATGATCATCAAATATACTATCGTCATTTCGACCATTTGGAAAACATTTACTTATACGGGTAAGCGATTCAGAGAGATTTCTTGCAAATGGGAGAAGTAACAACTGCGGTTAGACTGACAAAAGAGATGCTCTACCCCAACTACTCCGACTTACTTTTTTCTTTAACCCTGAGAATACGACTATGAGAATTCTCTTCCATAACGATGGGTATCTGCACCCCATCTGCACCCCATATCCAGGGTATCTCCACCCTTAACGCACCTCCAGAGGGTGGATAACCCCTGAAGCTAGCTTGAAGAAAAGCCGTATCTCCCCTATAGATTCGGACTATCATATCATTG
This sequence comes from Bacteroidota bacterium, assembly GCA_013390605.1. Classification (GTDB taxonomy): domain Bacteria; phylum Bacteroidota; class Bacteroidia; order Bacteroidales; family Cfx3-03; genus Cfx3-03. The sequence goes on from JACAUB010000001.1 coordinate 4,523,329, forward strand.
GTTTTGGAGTGATATAAGATTTTATTCACCTAAACGGTATGCCTTCATTTTATACTTAATTTCATTTTGCTTTCTCTCAAATTATATCTTTGCCAGATAAAGCCTTTATTGTTTAAAATATTGATTAAATGGTTTTCAGTAGCATTGCATTTCTTCTGTTTTTTCTGCCTGCATTCTTAATACTGTATTACTTGGCCGACAAGAAGTACCAGAATATTGTAATCCTTATTTTCAGTATTTTCTTTTATGGTTGGGGTGCTCCCAAATTTATATTTGTTATCCTGGGAGTTACTTTCCTCGATTTTTATCTGGTGAAGTGGATGTCGAATACCCAAACCCGACTATACCGTCGCATAATGCTTACGCTTTCGGTAATTCTGAATCTGGGCCTGCTCTTCTACTTCAAATATTCGAACTTCTTTATTGAGAATGTGAATTCTATACTGGCTATTGCCGGTGACAAAAACATCCACTGGACAAAACTGGTGCTCCCCCTCGGAATCTCTTTCTATACTTTCGAAACAATAACTTATGTTGTCGATGTTTATAGAAAGGTTCATAAGCCACTCACTAACTTCTGGGATTATCAACTCTATATCATCCTTTTTCCGAAACTCATTGCCGGTCCCATCATCAGATATCATGATTTAGCCGACCAGATAACCGATCGTACAGAAAACGAGACCGTCGACAATAGACTGATCGGGTTCTACCGTTTCACCATTGGCCTTTCCAAAAAAGTGTTGATTGCTAACCACATGGGCCAACAGGCTGATGCCATCTTCGCAATGAACTACACGGGTTTAGACTCATTCACTGCATGGATCGGTATCCTGGCCTACACTTTCCAAATCTATTTCGACTTCTCAGGCTATTCCGACATGGCTATAGGACTGGCAAAAATGATTGGCTTCAAGTTTCCTGAGAACTTTAATAATCCCTATACCTCACGTAGTATCTCTGAGTTCTGGCGCCGTTGGCATATATCATTGGGTAGCTGGATGCGTAATTATCTTTACATCCCGCTCGGTGGAAACAGGGTTAAATCAAAAAAGAGACTATACTTTAATCTCTGGTTCGTCTTTTTAGCATCGGGATTATGGCATGGTGCCTCATGGAGTTTTGTGCTATGGGGTGCTTATCATGGACTGTTCTTAGTGCTTGAAAGAATCTTCTTAAGCGATGTTTATAATAAAATAGGAAAATGGCCAAGTATGATGATAAACTTTCTGATTGTCACCATAGGTTGGGTATTCTTTAGGGTGGAAAAGATTGGCGATGCCTTCATTTTTTTGAAACAGATGTTTGCATTTAACTTTAAGTCAGATCTTTCATTTGATATTGAGTTCTACACCTTCTTTGCCTTAGCCGGCTTCTTTGCTTTCTTTACGATGTTTAAAAAAGGACAACAGATTCAGGATGCTGTCTTTATAAACGATTACTCTACACAGCGCCATTTCGCGCTATCATTGATGACGGTTGTTTTATTTGTCATCTCTATCAGTACTATTACAACATTTGGTTTTAATCCGTTTATCTATTTTAGATTTTAGTCATGGAAAAACGTTCTCTTAAAATCAGAAAAACATTATTGATTGTACTCCTTGTATTGCTTGTACTGCCGGCAATACAGTATTCTCTCGCACTTGTTAAACTTGATCCCTTAAAAGGAGCTATAACAAAACCTGAGAAGGTTGACTTTACTTTGAAAGATTGGTTTTCAGGAAGTTTTCAGGAACAAGAAGAAAAGTACATTAATGAATCGTTTGGCTTCAGAAGTCTATTTGTAAGAATTAATAACCAGCTGATGTTTAATCTTTTCAAGAAAGCAAAAGCGAAAGGTGTTGTTATTGGAAAAAACGGATATCTATTTGAAGAGCACTATATCAATGCTTATTATGGTTCTGACTTTGTGGGGGTTGATAGTATCAAACATCGAATGGATCGGCTAAAGTACATACAGGATCGTCTATCAAAATTAAATAAAACCCTGCTTATTGTATTTGCTCCTGGAAAGGCATCATTCTATCCGGAATATATACCGGAGAATATGAAGACGGCAAAGAAAATCACCAATTATCAACAAACTCTAAATACGGTCAAATCACTAGGAATTAATCACATAGATTTTAATCAATACTTTATCAATCATAAGAATATTGCACAATATCCTCTTTATCCTAAATACGGCATCCACTGGAGTTATTATGGATCGTGCTTAGCTGCCGATTCTATTGAAAAGTATATAGAACGGATCAGGAAAATCGATATGCCAAACATCTCCTGGAAATATGTTAAAATGGCTGAAGCAAAAGAGAGTGATTATGATATTGGAGATGGGATGAATCTGTTATTTAAACTAAAAGGAGAAAAACTTGCATACCCACTTTTGCAGTTTGAGAAGGGAACGGATAAAACGAAACCTTCATTATTGGTGATTTCGGATAGTTTCTATTGGGGAATGTACTCATTTGGATTCACCAAGGTGTTTTCTAAGAATCATTTTTGGTATTATAATAAAGATGTTTATCCTGATTGCACAGAAAGGCCGTTAAAAGCAAGTCAGCTAAACCTCAAAGATCAAATAATGCAACATGATGTCATCATGATTATGTCGACCGAAACTACATTAAAAACAATGGGCTGGGGATTTATAGAGAATGCTTATAAAACCCTCAAAGAGATGGAGAGAACTAATACGCGTATTAATCCGGCAGAGAAAAAGGATTAGTGAAAACAGGTCGTCACGAGAAATATCAGTCCAAAAATAAAGAGTAAAATAATTACAACAAGCGAACATCCTGCATTAAAGATTTGTGCCAGACACCCATCACCTGATTTTTGAATAATAATTGTTTTATCTCTCTTCCAGGGCTTTCTTTTAGTAAAGGGATAGGCACAGTTTGGACACATTTCGGCTTCTGTTGAAACCCTGATACCACATTCCGGACATCTTACCAAAGCCATCTTGACTGTTTTTTAGAATTGTAAAAATAATGAAAATCCCATCGCTTTAAACCCGCAGGTGTAGATTTGTAATCTTTACCTGCTAGTAATCTTTTAAAATAACATTATCGTTTTAACCATTTGTGAGAAATAGGATTTCAAACTCATAGAAATCATACATGTTAACTATTTGATAATCTATCAGTCAAAATTTAATTCATCCAACGCGTCAGACTATACTAATTTTTGAATTCCATTCCGATTTCTGCATTACTTTTACATCCTTTATAACAAGAAAAACAGAAGGATTATGAAAAGGTCCATTTTAATAATAACGGTTCTACTATTTAGCTTATTCACGCTTGAGACGTCAGCACAAAAGGCAGCTCCATTAAAAATTGCTTTGTCGGTAGCCTCATCCAATTATATAGAATGGGTTCATCGTGCAGATGCTACTGCCGAAACAATAGATATGAAATCAATGCCCGTAGCCAAAGCTGTGAAGCTTCTGGAGACGTGTAACGGATTAATCATGACAGGAGGTGAGGATGTATTTCCTGCTTATTATGGCAAGGCAGAAGAACTCTCAAGATGTTCAACAAACCCGGCACGTGACACACTGGAATTTGCTTTGATAAAAAAAGCACTGGAACTAAAAATTCCAATTGTAGGTATTTGTCGTGGTCAACAGATTTTAAATGTTTCGCAGGGAGGAACATTGATTGTGGATATTCCAAGCGATTACGGTAAAAAGGTAGTCCATCAACAGACTGATTATCTTCAATGCTTTCATAACATAAATACGGCGCAGGGCTCTTTATTAAAGCAGATTAGCAAAGCTGATAATGGTATGGTAGCCTCTAATCATCACCAAGCCGTAAAAAGGCTGGCACCTTCTTTTAAAGTAGCAGCTTATGCTAATGATAGCATCATCGAATCGATTCAATGGAAAAAGCCTAAAGGAAAATCATTTTTGATTGCCGTACAATGGCACCCTGAAAGGATGGATACATTGAGTCCACTTTCTATGCCTATTGTACGTAGGTTTATAAAAGAAGCTTATCAATATAAAGTCAAGAGGTAAGATCAGTCCATTTTTTTATTGCCAAAGAAGAGCTGATAGTAGAATGATGGTTTTGTTAACACTTTTTTGGTCTCAATATCACTTATCACCTCAATAACGAATTTAAAAAAATTCTTGTTTTTATTCGCTTTATGGACAATTGTGTTCAACAAAAAAGAGTACTTGCACATTGTTTGAAGGCGACTGCTTAACTTAAACTCCTTCCACATTCTACGATAGATTTCTGCATCATACTTTTTATTAAAGGAAGCAGAGTAGTCATTTTGTTCAATACACTGTATAAGATGTTCGGCCGCAATCCTTCCACTACGAAGTGCGTTTCCAACACCCTCACCTGAAAAAGGATCGATAAGGCCTGCAGCATCACCTACCAACAAAAACCGTTCGCCTGAGATCAATCGTTTCTTTGACCCCAAAGGAAGACCATGACCTTTAATGGTTTCTAAGGGTGTAGCATTTTTAAACCGCTCTTTCAGTTCTGGATGTGTAGCTAGTAAATGATTTAGTGTCTCTTTAAGATTGATCTTTTTCTTTGCAACCTTAGAAGCGAGCATCATTAATCCAACATTTGCCTGATTATTGGGCAATGGAAACACCCATAGGTAGCTCGGTAATATCTCTTTAATAAAGTATAGTTCGATATAATTATCAGGATTAAAATTAGTTACTCCTTCATAATAGACTCTTAAACCTGCACTAAAATGGTTCCGTTCCAATTTTATCTTTCCCAAATTCCGGGCAACAATAGATCTGACACCATCAGCACCAACGATTACTTTCCCTTTAAAAACACCTTTACTGGTATTAACAAGAATTCCATCGTTCTTCTGCTGAACAGATATCACCCTACAATTTTGAATAACCTGAATATTGGATGATACGTTCATGTGTTTATACAAGAGATGATCAAAGTCAATCCGTTTGCATATAAATCCATTGCCCTTCGCTCCCTTATAGATAAATGGAATAGCAAGAGACCCGCCATTGGGGGCAACAATTTTAACACCATGAGATGCTAATTTTGAAGGAAATGCCAAAAAATCAGTCAGCAAACCTTCAGACAACATCGGGAGTTGATTAACAACATCCACACCTAAAGCATCTCCACAAATTTTGGTTCTTGGAGAAACCTCCTTTTCCAATACGGCTACCTTATATCCTGATTTCGATAGTCGTAAAGCACAAGCAGCACCTGAAGGTCCAGCACCTATTATTAGAATATCAAAGAGTTGAATCTCCACAGTTCAATATTTTTCTAAAGACAATTAAACAAAAAACATCCTATTTTACCAGTATCCACAGGTAATGGAAGCTAAATTACAACTTAGCCGGGTATCATGAATTACTAATGAGTGATTTTTTTATAAAGGTATTGTAAATTTAAAGGTGCTTCCTTTACCTAATTTGCTCTCTACCCATATCTTTCCACCATGCTTTTGAACAAATTCTTTACACAATATTAAACCTAATCCTGTACCTTTTTCATCTTCAGTACCTTTGGTAGATTGATTGACATCAATTCGAAAAAGATCATTTCTTATTTTTTCAGACATCCCCATTCCATTGTCTTTAACAGAGACTTCTAAAAAAGCATCCTTTTTAACCGCAGATAATACTATCTCCCCTTTTCTGGGTGTAAACTTTATAGCATTCGAAATAAGGTTTCTTAATATGCTGATCAGCATATTTCTGTCGGCCAGAATCATTTCATCATCTGTAACGTTATTTACTAGTGCAATATTCTTTTTTATGGCAAATTCGAGCTGATTTTCTGTTATCTCTAATGCTACTTCTTTTAATGATAGTGGTTCCGGACTAAACACCATATATCCTCTATGTGAGTTAGCCCAATCCAATAGATTTTCTAATAGCCTGAATGTTTGATTAGATGCTGTATATATCATATTTGCATACTTCTCTATAGCAACCAAATCATTTTCATGCACCTCTTCTACAAGTAATTCACTAAATCCAATTATATTATTAAACGGATTTTTTAAGTCATGCGCAATAATAGAGAAGAACTTATCTTTCGTCGCATTTAAATCTTTAAGTTCGTCAACATATTCCGTTATTTGTTCTTCCGATTTTTTACGTTCTGTTATATCTCTTGAGATTCCAAAGGTGCCGAATATTTTTCCTTCAGCATCTATCAACGGCATTTTTATAGTAGAAGCCCATGAAATGGGTCCATTATTCCACGTCTCTTTTTCTTCAATATTTAAGATGGGAACTCCTGTTCTAATAATACGTTGTTCATCATTAAAAGCACTTTGGGCATGTTCATCTGTAAACAAATCAAAATCAGTCAGGCCAATAGCTTGAGATACCTCTTCAATGCCATGTCTCTTTGCCATCGCCTTATTAACGCGGATAAATCTACTTTCCAGATCTTTAAAATATATTCTATCGGTAATGTTATCCATTAGGATATTCATCAATAATTGTTCTCGCTCTATTGCCTCATCGGCTTTTCGCTGGATAGTAATATCTTTTGATATGTTAACGACTCCAAGTATCTTGTTATCTTTATCTTTTATAGGAATACCTTTTACATAAAAGATTTCATTCCCTCTAAGATCCATTTCACCTTCTTGAGGCTCACCTGTTTCTATTATTTTATCTATCGGACATTTGCTACACTTATGGCTATTACTCTGAATTGCATTAAAACAATAATTCCCAATAAGAGATTCGAGATCCTTTCCTAGTAAATCACATAAAACTTTATTAGCCCAAATAATCTTATGATCCAGTCCCATGATATAAACAACATCAGAAATATTATCTAACACTTCATAAATGTTAATGAGTTCATTAAGATCATTTTGAACTTTAAATTGGGGGATCATTTCTAATATTTTTTGCTAAATTACAATTTATAAAGATGGAATGAAACGTTAGATAAAAAGAATTTTATAAAGATTAAAATATATTTTATACTCTTCAATTTTACTTAACAAAATATTAATTAATTCAATATTATTCTAAAATACTGGTTTGTTGATACAAAAAAGAATGTTTATTCTATAAATTATTTGCTCATCAATCTTCAAAACACATTCAATTTAAGGCATCATAAATAATATTTCATAAAGTTATCACTTATTATCTAAAGTATTAATCATCTATTAAACTAAGTATAAAATTTTCATTATATCAAAAAAAGGCCTTCCAGAAAAGGAAAGCCTCTCAATTTTTTAACGAAAACAAATTGACTATTGATAAATTTTAAGCTCAAGTTCGCCTCTAAGAGCCATCAATCCATTCATCGAAAGAGCACGCATTTCATCTTCTCCAGGATAAACATAAACCGGAGCTATTTTAAAAACACGCTGAATAATAAGGTTGACAAACAACTTTGAATGGGCAATACCTCCTGTAATCAGAATTCCATCTACATCACCATTTAACACAGGTGACATACTTCCAATCTGTTTAGCCACGTGATAAGCCATTGCTTCAAAGATCAGCTTATATTTAGCATCTCCTTCTATTGCTTTCTGTTCAACATCGTAAGCACTATTCGTTCCAAGATGGGCAGCTAAACCACCTCCACCTAAAATCATCTTCATCACCTCCTTCTGTGTGTATTTACCACTAAAACAGAGTTTGGTTAATTCACCGGCAGGTAATGTACCACTTCGTTCAGGAGAGAAAGGACCATCACCATCCAACGCATTATTCACATCAATAACCTTACCTTTGCAATGTGCGCCCACAGAAATACCACCCCCTAAATGAACTACAATCAGATTCATATCTTCGTAGTTTCGCATAATGCTTTTAGCATGTTCGCGAGCAGTGGCCTTTTGATTTAATGCATGAAAAATAGAGACCTTTTTTAATAAAGGATGACCGGTTACACGGGCATAATCACATAATTCGTCAACTACAACCGGATCGGCAATAAAGGCTCTTGCGTTAGGAAGTACACGGGCAATATCATAAGCAATTAAGCCGCCTAAATTGCTGGCATGCTCACCTAACTGACTATGTTTTAGATCTCTGATCAAAGCATCATTAACCTCATAAACTCCCGAAGGTATCGGTTTAACAATCCCTCCACGGCCAACAATCGCTCTCAGGTCGTCAAGTTTTACCTCTGCATCTTTCAGTTCCTGATAGATAATCTCTTTTCGAAACGAGTACTGATCAGTAATTTTATCAAACCCGGCCAGTTCTTCTGTAGAGTGTCTAATTGTTTTAACAAAGAGAGGGGCTGTATTAAAGTAAACCGCAATCTTTGTAGAAGTAGAACCAGGGTTAATGGCAAGAATACGAAAATCTTCCATCTGTTTTCTTTTACTGTTTGGATACTAACGCACTGAGTGCAATTGAATACATCTTGGTCAACGAAGAATCGCCTCTAGATGAAAGAATAGCCGGAACTCTTGCTCCTGCTACAAATGCGCCCAATTCTGACCCACATAATTTTGTGCATGCTTTATAAAAGACATTTCCCGATTCAATATTTGGGAATAACAGGCAATCTGCATCTCCGGCAACAGCACTCGTAAGTTTCTTAATTTCAGCCGAATCCTTATCTATAGCTGTATCCAAAGCCAGGGGACCATCAACTAACGCCTTTTTAAGTTGACCTCTATCGGCCATTTTGGAGATAATAGCAGCATCAACACAAGCTGGCATTACCGCAAGCATCTGTTCTGAAGCAGCAATCAATGCTAATTTAGGAAGTGTGATTCCTAAAGCATACGCAGTATCAATCAAGTAATTAGCAATAGCAATTTTCTGTTTCAGATCAGGCTGAGGTATAATTGCAACATCGCCACAGATCAGGAGTTTCGAATAGGCCTTGTTTTCAATAACCGTTACATGACTCAACGTAGCTCCCGGGTTCATTAATCCGGTTTCTTTATTCAAGATAGCCCGCATATATTTATCGGTACTCAAAAGGCCCTTCATCAAAAGGTTACCTTCCCCATTATTGATCAGGGCTACCGATTTCGTTGCTGCTTTCGCCTCATCTGTTTCGTGAATAATATTAAATTTTCCTGCGTCGAATCCCTCCTCTTTACAGATTCTTTCAATCAGGTCAGTATCGCCTACCAGCGTAGCTTCAACAATACCTAATTCTATTGCTTTGCTTACAGCTTCAATAGTATGTGCATCATTTGCAAAAGCCGCAATCAAACGCTTGCGGGGTCGAGACTTTACAGCCTCGACTATTTGGTCGAGTTTTGTTATTGACATTTATTTGTCCTCCAAAAATTAAGGTGATGATATATAGAGTTTTAGTTTTCATAAGTATCCTGTTATTCAGGGCGGCAAAATTAGTAATAATAAATGAACGATTTAATGTAAATCGCTGTACCCGACACAAAAAGCAAATTATTTTACTGACAATAAAAATCAATCATTTTTTGTATTGCCTTCTTACAGGCACCACAAAATTCATTTCCTTTAAACGTATGCATTAAACAATCTGTAGAGGGACGATACATCCCTTTTGCTACATACCCACCCCCTTCATAAACACCTAATTGTAAAGGATGTTCTTCGTCGGCCTGAGTTGGAACGGCTGTTCCGGCTGGCAATAAACTTTTCCATTTACGGTCGAAGTTAATCAACGTGGTTAGATTGGGTTCCCAAGGTTCAATGTCAAGTTGATAGAAGTCATTATATGAAGTAGATGAATCAAAATACTCATCCGCTAGACCGGCAAAGCCATGACCAAATTCGTGCACAAATATCTTTGCAGCAAAAGAGTTGCTGTTGACCGACATACAATAATGATTAAAGATACCACCTCCACCATATTTTTTGCTGTTTGCAATAATATAGATCTGATCATATGGAGCATTACCAGCTAAATCACGTAAACTCTTGTTATCACTGGTCATTAAATACCTTTCGCTATCGAAGGTGTAGAAATTAGAATTTATTATCGTTTTCTTCCAGATATGCTGACCCGGAATATCTACTCCCGATTCAAGAGACGGAGCCATTACAGCACGAATATTAAATTTTGTTTTATTCTTTGTATAAGGGTCGAATTGAAATAGATATTTAGAAAAATTCTTACAATCCTCCTTAAATTTGTCCATCTCATCTGCAGTATAACCTTCGGGCAGCACTACAATATCTACACAATTTTGAGGATCCCCACTAATATATGCATCAAATACAGGATATTGAAGTTTTCGTTCAGGATTAATGAAATAACTTTTTACATTAACGGTATAATCAAATTTCTTTTCGTAGACACCTTTCTTGCTTCTACTATAGAACTCAACACGGACATTTTTCTTGGGATAAGGCATCACCACAGTTTCACTGAAACTCTTTTTGGTTTGCTTGGCTTCAGGTGTTGTTTGCCACTCGCCAAACAAAGTACAGTATCCTCTTGAATAGATCAATTTATTAGAGGCCACATCAAAAACCTTAAAGAAGTAGTTGCCATAGGCCATTGTATCAATTAAGTTAACATGCGATCCTCCCCAATAGGGTTCTGCTTTGACTTCGTCAATAAAATACTCTTCAGTATTGAAATTACCAGCATGATAATAATCAATACGAAGTGTTCGGGTCTCAAAATACTCATCAAAATTGATCGAGAAAGCATGTAAGGCAGTAAATACCAATACAATGGTTAATAACTTTTTCATGTCTTTTACAGATTGAATTCAAATAGCGAATTTAGTGAGTTAATTGATTCCTTTGCGTAATTTTGCACAAATTAAAAAAAAGTGTAACCTGCTTGCTTTTCATAAATAGAAACACTTTTTTTGCATTAAATTTTGCACAACATGTTTTTACTCAGTCTTATCTCTGCACTAAGCATTTGTCGGTACATGCATATAAAGAAACGCGATAGTTTCGTCTGCTAATAGTTTGAATTAAATAGGCCAGATGGAATTAAGGCGTGTTTCTTAGTAGCTGCATCCCTTAAATTCCATCAGACAAATACTCTTAATTGTCCATAAGGCCACTCCATTTTATTTTTTATCATGATAGCATAAAATAAAATCCTATTTATTTATGCTTATCATAATTATTCAAATTATTAAAATTTATAACCATGGAACTCCCTTTTTCAGAATCATATAAAGCCAAAATGGTGGAACCTATCCGTCGCAGTACACGCGAAGAGCGTGAGATATGGATTAAAGAAGCCAAATACAATTTATTTAACCTCAGAAGTGATCAAGTATTTATCGACCTGTTGACCGATTCGGGAACAGGTGCTATGAGTGATCGTCAATGGAGTGCTATGATGCTAGGTGACGAAAGTTACGCAGGAGCATCCTCATATTTCAAGTTAAAAGAGATGATCTATTCGCTTCTCGGCTTCGAACATTTCTTACCCACACATCAGGGTCGGGCAGCCGAAAATGTGTTATTCTCCACTTTGGTAAAAGAAGGGAATGTAGTTCCCGGAAACTCGCATTTCGATACCACCAAGGGGCATATCGAATTTCGTAAGGCAACAGCACTTGATTGCACAATTGATGAGGCTTTCGATACTCAACACGAACATCCGTTTAAAGGAAACGTAGATCCCCTGAAACTAGAAAAAGCATTAAAGCAATTTGGTGATCGCATTCCTTTTATCATCATCACCATCACAAATAACACTGCAGGTGGACAACCTGTCTCACTTCAAAACCTCCGCGAGGTTCGTCAATTAGCCAACAAGTATGGCAAGATGGTCGTTTTCGATTCAGCTCGTTTTGCAGAGAATGCCTATTTTATCAAGATGCGCGAAAAGGGTTATGCTGATAAAAGCATCAAATCCATTGTGAAAGAGATGTTTGCTAATGCCGATGCCATGACGATGAGTGCTAAAAAAGATGCTATCGTCAACATGGGTGGTTTCATTGCCATGCGTTCCAAAGAACTTTTTCAACAGGCAAGTGTTTACAACATCATGTTCGAAGGTTTTGTTACCTATGGAGGAATGAGTGGACGCGATATGAATGCGTTAGCTGCAGGATTGGATGAAGGTACAGAATTCGATTATCTCGATACCAGAATAAAGCAAGTTGCATATTTAGGAAACCGTCTGGATGAGTTTGGAATTCCTTATCAGAAACCTTCAGGCGGACATGCAATTTTTGTAGATGCTACAAAGGTTTTACATCGTATCCCAAGAGAAGAGTTCACCGCTCAAACGCTTGGTGTAGAGCTATATCTTGAAGCAGGTATCCGTGGTGTTGAGATAGGAGCCATGATGGCCGATCGCGACCCTATTACACGCGAAAACCGTTATCCTAAACTCGAGATGGTACGTTTGGCTATCCCCCGGAGGGTCTACTCCAATAACCACATGGATGTGGTAGCAGTAGCACTTAAAAACGTTTGGGACCGTAGAGATACAATAACCAGAGGACTTAAAATTACTTATGAGGCACCCATCATGCGACACTTTACGGTAGAGATGGAAAGAGCCTAATACTTTATGGTTATCTTTGCACGCTAAAAAATCATCAATGGATAACAAGAAAAAGGCGGGACGATATGAACGAATCATCGTTCAACTGCAGGAACTATTAACCAAAACCAACGATGTTAATTCCAGAATGGCTACAATTGTAGCCATACTTCACCATAAAATGGATGGTTACTTTTGGACAGGTTTTTATTTCCTTAATGAAGGCGAACTAACTGTTCGATTATATCAAGGACCGGTAGCTTGTCAGATTTTAAAGAAAGATACCGGGGTTTGTTGGGCTGGAATTAATCAGAAGAAAACCATCATTGTCGGGAATGTACATGACTTTCCAGGTCATATTGCATGCGATGGACGTTCACAATCCGAGATCGTGGTTCCCGTACGTGATAAAAATGGAGAAATTGTTGGTGTGTTTGATATTGATAGTTCAACACTAAACACCTTTGATGAAACAGATCAACTGTATCTTGAAAAGATCGTTGAAATGATTTACGTTTAAGCAAAAGCATATTATGTCGATTATAAGAATAACCAAGGAATTTAAATTTGAGATGGCCCATGCGCTAAAGGGCTATATAGGACCCTGTAGAAATATTCATGGTCATTCTTATGAACTTTTTGTTACTGTTAAGGGAGAACCGGTTAATAACCCCGGTTCTTCCGACAACGGAATGGTAATAGATTTCAAATTATTAAAAAGTATTGTTCGCGAAAACATCATCGACCTGTATGATCATGCATTAGTATTGCATAAAGATAGTGCAGCACTTATCAATGATGAGTCAAGAGAGCTTTACGGAAAACTGGTAACCGTAGAATATCAACCTACCAGCGAAAATCTTTTGATATATTTTGCAGAAGTTCTAAAGCAGAAATTACCAAATACAGTAAAACTTCACAGCCTGTTCCTTCGCGAAACTGTAACCTCTTTTGCTGAGTGGTTTGCAGAAGATAATGAATAGATCCGTCTATTTATTATTAAACTGATTCATGGTAAGTGCCGGACCGATGGTAGTGAAACTTTTTATCATCTCCACGGCAACCGGAATCCGTTCAATCCATGCACTCTCTTCCTCTTTTTTCCATTTTCCCAGCACATAATCAACCTGCATTCCACGGTTAAAGTCCTTGCCAATACCAACCCTCAATCTGGGATAGTCATTCCGCCCCATCACCTCAATAATATTATTGAGACCATTGTGTGTGCCACCGCTCCCCTTTCCCTTCATTCTGAACACACCAAAATCTAAATCAAGATCGTCAGATACTACCAAAGAACGATCTATCGGAATATCATGCAGCTTTAGCCAATAACGATAAGCCTTCCCGCTCAAATTCATATATGTGGTCGGTTTAATCAAAATGAGTTGGCGACCTTTATATTTAGCTTCAGCCATCATCGCATATCGTTCAGTTGTAAACGTCACACCAAATTCTTTAGCTAAAGCATCAAGTATCGTAAACCCAATATTATGACGCGTATTTACATACTCATCTCCAATATTACCCAAACCACAAATCAGATATTTCATTTATCAATCATTTTTTCTTTAAAATTGGAATAACAAATTCAGAGCCCTGTTGTCATCCAACTTTTCAATGTTAATTCGTTTTACAAAAATAGCGAAACCCATTAAATGGGTCTCGCTATTTTTTATTGGTTCATTAAACCCCCGATTATTTCTTAGCAGGAGCAGCAGCAACTTCAGCAGTTGCACGTGTTGGTTTAACAAAAGCCATAACAGAATTCTTAGGATCAAGAAACTCTAAGTTTTCGATTTTCAAATCACCGATCTTTGAGCTGTCAAGAATGTCAAGGTGAGCAATGTCAACCCTGATTTCATCTGGCATATTTTCAATCAGAGCACGTACTTTAACCTTACGATACTTCTTGATTAACTTTCCACCCTTTAATACACCGGCAGAAACACCATCAAAGAATACAGGAATAGCTAGGGTAATAGGTTTAGCAGGATTGATTTCGAAGAAATCGACATGCAAAACACTGTCACTAACTTTGTGATACTGTACCTCTTGAATAATAGCTTGCAACTGTCTTCCATCGATATCGAGGTTAACAGAGAAGGTGTGAGGAGTGAAGATTAATGGGCCAAATGCTTTTTCATCTACAGAAAAGTGGATTTGTTCTTTTCCACCGTAAACCACGCAAGGAATGCGACCATCCCTACGATTGCGTTTTGCATCTTTCTTCCCTACGTTCTCGCGAAGAGAACCGCTAATAGAAACTGCTTTCATAATTGATTTGTATTTATTGATTGATTAAAGATTCAAATTAAAAAGTGAGCTAATTGACTCATGATTAACCATACGTTTGATAACCTGTCCAAAAAGATCAGCTGTTGACAATACTTTTATTTTACTCCATTCTTTGTGCAAAGGTATGGTATCTGAAACAATAACTTCAGTAAAAGCTGAATTTTCTATTCTTTCAGCAGCATCTCTCGACAAAATAGCATGCGAGCAGAATGCACGAACACTAGCAGCACCGTTATCCATCATTAGTTGAGCAGCTTTTACGATAGTACCGCCCGTGTCTATAATATCATCAACAAGGATAACATCTTTGCCTTTAACATCACCAATCAAGGCCATGGTTTCAACCTGATTTGCTTTTGCACGTTGCTTATAGCAAATAACGAAGGGAATCTCCAAACGTTTGGCGTAAGCAGCTGCTCTACGTGTACCACCTGTATCGGGCGTAGCCATGACAGGATTTGGGAGATTCATTTTTGCGATGTAAGGAATAAAAATTGACGATGCAAACAGGTGATCAACGGGGACATCAAAAAAGCCCTGAATCTGTTCAGCATGCAAGTCAATAGTAATAATTCGGTTAACACCAGCCGCAGTAAGTAGGTTTGCTACTAATTTGGCGCCAATAGATACACGTGGCTTGTCTTTACGATCCTGACGTGCGAGTCCAAAATATGGAATCACAGCAACAATTGAACGGGCAGAGGCACGACGAGCTGCATCAATCATCATTAATAACTCGAGCAGGTTTTCAGCAGGAGGGATTGTTGACTGTACAATAAAAACAGTATTACCGCGGATATTATCTTCAAAAGATGGTTGGAATTCTCCATCAGCAAAATCGGTAATCACAACATTTCCCAACCTAGTGCCATAGCTTTCGGCAATTTTCTCTGCCAGGTATCGACTACTCCGACCAGAAAAAATATTTACTTCAGATGCCATTGATTCTTTATTTACGGGGTTCATGAAAAGTGTTTGGCAAAATTACTAATAAATTTTGAAGGGCGAGCTATTGAATGAGAGACTTTTATGAAAAATCATTTTTTTCTTGTGAATTCACAAAATATGCCTATTTTTGCACTCGGAATGCAAGCTCGTTCTTTAAAAGCCCAGATGGCGGAATTGGTAGACGCGTCGGTCTCAAAAACCGATGATCGTGAGGTCGTGCCGGTTCGATCCCGGCTCCGGGTACTGTGGAGTTATTATAAAAACCCTTATAATCTGATTGATTGTAAGGGTTTTTTATTTGATGAGTAACAAAACAGCAACACTATACTCTTTACCTTTAGCTCAACGAAAGCAAATCAAAAATGTTGGCTTATATGAAAACGTGATTTAAAGATAATTTCAGAACTAGGCTGTCTTTTATAAAAACAAATCGTGTTATTTCAGAAATAAAAAGCTTAAATAATTGTATTTGTCCCTTCAATATCTACTTGATAGTTTATCTTGCTTCATTCACATCACCTTCTATTTTCAAAATCTCATTAAAAAATCATTCATCTTCCATCTAGGATAAGACTTTAATCAGAAAATAATTCCAATCCATCTTTCTCCAAATTCGGCTCTAAAACCATAGGATCAAGATGGTAAAATTTACACTATATTGGAGAATCATATCTTCATGATCGGGAAGAGATAGATCGAAAATCGGGGAGTTTTTGAATTGCCGTTGAAATAGCTTAACGTCTGATCCTTATAAATTTACAAAATATATTTATACCCCTAACTACTGTCACCAAACAATAATTTTAGTCAATATCATTTATATTCAATTATATCGAAATCAGTTATTTAACTAATGAATATTTGCCTTAAAATGATCGCCATCTTTCTTTGTATCAGGCTCAAATAATACGGTTAAATTACTACCTCACCGTATTTTTACTTTAAAAAGAACAACTCCTAATCTATTCATTCTTTTATAATTACAAATAATGCTGTATTTTTATTTCTTTAAACTTTCGATCTGTTGTCTCAAAAAGGTATCTGAAAGTTGGTTCTACAAATCAACTTTACCCAAATAGAGATCAAATCACCCTATTGAGTGACTTTAGCATAATCTTCAATCTGACAATTGTGATAAAATCAAAATAAGAAACGCTACAAAATATCAATGATAAGTAAAACAGAATAACATGAACAGCAAATTTATACAACAAGTTTCGACGACTGCCCTGATCCTGATAATAAATCTGTCAGCTTTTGCATCAAATCCCGAAAAAGGGCTGAAAGATATTTTCCAGGGAAAATTTTACATCGGTACGGCTATTAATACTCGACAGATAACCGGAAAAGATACGGCTGCAATTCGGATTATTAAACAGCATTTTAATACCATAACCGCCGAAAATTGTATGAAATGCGGATCACTTCAACCTGAAGAGGGGAAGTTTAACTTTGCACTGGCTGATCAGTTTGTTGACTTCGGGATGCAAAATAAGATGTTTATTGTTGGTCACAACCTGGTGTGGCATTCGCAGGCTCCAAGATGGTTTTTTATTGATGAAAAAGGGAACGACGTTTCACGCGAAGTGTTGATTAATCGTTTGAAGATGCATATTCAATCAGTGGTTGGTCGATATAAAGGGAAAGTAAAAGGCTGGGATGTGGTCAACGAAGCAATCATGGATGATGGCTCGTGGCGTGAAAGTAAATTATATAAAATCATTGGTCCGGATTTCGTGAAATTAGCTTTCCGGTTTGCCCACGAAGCCGATCCGGATGCTGAATTATATTACAATGATTATTCAATGGCTCTTCCCGGAAGACGCGAGGGCGTTGTAAAAATGGTGAAGGATCTTCAAAAAGAGGGAATCCGCATCGATGGAATCGGCATGCAATGCCATTGTAGTATGGATTTTCCAAAGATTGAAGAATTCGAAAAAAGCCTGCTGGCATTTGCTGGTTTGGGTGTTAAGGTGATGATTACTGAAATGGATATATCGGCCCTACCAAGTCCTAAAAACAATCAGGGGGCTGATGTTGATTCTCAAGTCGGTTATAAAGCTGAACTGAATCCTTACGTTAACGGACTACCCGAAAATGTTGAAAAAGCCCATGCTAAACGATACAAAGAATTCTTTGACTTGTTTGTGAAATATCAGGACAAGATTAGTCGAGTGACTTTGTGGGGGGTACAGGATGGACAATCATGGAAGAACAATTTCCCGGTGCCGGGACGAACAGATTATCCGCTTCTTTTCGACCGTAATTATCAACCTAAAAGCTTTGTTAAAAGTTTGCTTTCAGGAAGTGCAACAAGTGCATTAAAAAGTGGCAACTATTATCTCGCAAAAGACATTTACATTGCCGATCCGTCTGCTCATGTATTCAACGGGAAAATTTATATTTACCCTTCACACGATATAGAATCGGGGATCAAGGAAAATGACAACGGAGATCATTTTGACATGCGCGACTACCACATCTTTTCTATGGATAAAATTGGGGGCACTGTTACTGACCATGGTGTAGCTCTCGATAAAAAAGATATTCCGTGGGCTGGTCGTCAGTTGTGGGCACCCGATGCGGCTTTCAAAAACGGCACGTATTATCTTTACTTCCCACTGAAAGACAAAACTGACATCTTCCGTATTGGAGTTGCCACAAGTAAAAAACCTGAAGGCCCTTTTAAGGCTGAACCGAACCCCATAAAAGGAAGCTACAGCATCGACCCTGCTGTTTTTCAAGATAAAAACGGAGTGTTTTACATGTACTTTGGGGGAATCTGGGGCGGTCAACTACAACGTTATCGCAACAATAAAGCCATTGAATGCGGAGTACAGCCTTTGGCTAGTGAACCGGCACTTTGTGGAAAAGTAGTTAAACTGACTGACAATATGCTTGAATTCGCTGAAGAACCCAAAGATGTTATTATCCTCGATAAAAATGGACAACCGTTGAAAGAGGGCGATAATACGCATCGTTTCTTTGAGGCATCATGGATGCACATGTATAAAGGAAAATATTATTTCTCTTATTCGACCGGCGATACACACAACATCTGTTATGCCACTGGCGATAATCCTTATGGACCGTTCACCTATCAGGGTGTAATCCTGACTCCGGTTGTGGGTTGGACAAGCCATCATTCAATCGTAGAGTTTAAAGGCAAGTGGTACTTATTTCATCACGATAGTAAACTTTCAGGAGGAAAAACCTACCTACGTAGTGTGAAAGTGGTAGAATTGGAATATAATGAAGATGGAACGATTAAAACGATTGATGGCGAAATAAACACGAAATAAACGACCTACTTATGAACAAATATAAACGGCATCTACTCCTGACAGGATTTGTATTATTGTTTACGATTAATAATACAATGGCACAAAATCCTTTTATTCTTAATCAATACACGGCCGATCCAACCGCAAGAGTATTTGGAAACAGATTATATGTTTATCCTTCTCACGATATCCTAAGTAGCAAAGAGAAAGGACGTATTGGATGGTTTTGCATGGAAGATTACCATGTTTTCTCATCAGAAAACCTTACAGACTGGACAGACCATGGTGTAATCGTAAGCCAGAATAAAGTTAAGTGGGTCGATTCCACATCATATAGTATGTGGGCTCCGGATTGTATTTTCAGAAATGGAAAATATTATTTCTACTTTCCAACTAAACCTAATAATCCAAGATATGGCAAAGATTTTGCAATTGGAGTAGCTGTATCCGATAGACCCTACGGGCCGTTTATCACCCAGCCTGAACCAATTGATAAAGTTCACGGCATTGATCCCAATGTGTTTATTGATAAAGACGGGCAAGCCTATTTATACTGGTCGTCCATGAAATTTTTTATGGCAAAATTGAAAGAAAACATGCTTGAACTTGCATCAGAGGTACAAGAGCCTGTTGGATTTCCAGAGACCGGACTTAAAGAGGGGCCATTTCTATTTGAAAGGAATGGCATTTACTATATGACCTATCCCCATGTGAAAAATAAAACTGAAAGGCTTGAATACGCCATTAGTAATAGCCCCACGGGCCCATTTAAGTACGCAGGGGTAATTATGGATGAATCGCCAACAGGTTGCTGGACAAATCATCAGTCAGTAGTAAATTTTAAAAATCAGTGGTATTTGTTTTACCATCATAACGATATGTCACCAAAATTCGATAAGAACAGATCGATCAGGGTTGACAGTCTGTTCTTCAACAATGATGGAACGATTCGAAAAGTTATCCCCACTTTACGGGGTGTTGGCTTAACAAATGCGACCAACAAAATACAGATCGATAGGTACAGCCTCATAAGCGAAAAAGGAGCATCGATTTCTTTTCTTGATAGCCTTAATAATTTTGGAGGATGGAAGACCGTATTTAATACCAAAAATGCATGGATTCAATATAATAGCGTTGACTTCGGAAAAAATAAGCTGAAAAAAGTTAATGTTCAAGCCTTCTCGAAAACAGGAGGCACTATACAGATACGATTAGACAATATCAATGGCCCCTTAATTGCTAAAATTGAGATTCCAAAAGGCAAAGAATGGAATATTGTTAGCACTACTTTATTCAAATATTATCCGGGAATTCACAACATTGTTGTACAACTTCAGGATGATAATAATGTTGAAATTGACTGGTTAAGTTTCAATTAATCATTACCTCAATGTCAGAAAGAAAAAGCATTCTTACCAGTTCCACATTGTACCATCTTCACGACGGTTTACCGGGAGAAAGGCTCGCTGATAAGGATACTTGGAAGCAAGGTCTATATCAAGATCTACACCAAGTCCGGGTTTGTCGCCCACATACATAAATCCATCCTTGAAATGATAATCGTGAGGAAAAACCTCGTCTACCAATGGATCGTGCGGCATGTGTTCCTGAATTCCAAAATTATGAATAGCTGTGTTAAAGTGTAAAGCAGCTGCCATCGTAACAGGTGATAGGTCAGTAGCACCATGAAAGCCGGAGCTATACAATTAACTCGCACACCAAATGGTGAAAGCTCAACTGCCATTGCACGAGTCATACCTTTAACTGCTGATTTTGCTGCTGTATATGCAATGACCGCCGATGAAAAGAAAGCTTATCAAAATCCTGGTTATTAATCTAATATTTGACTTTTCATTCAGAAGGCCTTCATTACCGTTGATCAGCAATCTTTGGCCTTCTGATATTAAGTTTATAAGCAATCAGATTGTTGCATTTAGATTGAAATTTTATCCATTTGAAAATGGATAAAAATACATCAATTTGTAGTATAAGGCTGTCTCAAAAGTCTGAAACAGTCTCTTCTTATTTTCTAATAATTTGCATCACACTTCATTCTACCGTACTAGTTTCATAGTAAATTTTGTATATAATATAGATTTTGTTGTAACTTTAATCCAAATTAATTTCCTTATGAAACCAACTACACGAAAGTCGGATGTTTAAGATTTGGAAGACATTGTTCTTTTGATACTATATTGAATAAAAAGAAAATTTATGAGACCTGCTGACGGAGCGAAAAAAAATATTGCTATTGAGGAAAAACCAATCGAGAGATATCCCCGATCGTCCAAGTCTCGTTTCCTGTGGTTTATGCCTATCATTTTAGTGAGCGTATTTTTTTTCATTTTTTTCTCAATCATCTGGCTCATTCAGATAAATATCCACACTACAAAACTGAATCAGCTTGCTGGTAAAGCCGAATCAACAGCAGAGAGTATGCGTTTGCGATTGAAAGGCAGCAAGGATTATTTACATTTACTGGCATCAGAGTGTAGCAATGGATCCCTAAATACCCAATTATTTCAAGAACGAGCTTCGCGTTATGTGGCAAATCATCCTGAACTGATTAACATTACCTGGGTGGATACAAATTTTGTAATTCGAGATGTAGCACCTCTTGCTTCCAACAAACAAATATTGGGTCTACGACTTGAACTACCTGAACCCAGGCGCGCTTCGCACTTGGCAATGAAGCAACGAAAGCCAGTTTATACCCAGCCGTTTGAAGCTATTCAAGGCAAACCCACCTTTGAAATTTGGGTGCCTATCTTTCATGGCAATAACTTTCTGGGATTATTTGCCGGTGTCTATTCATGCGAAAATGTTTTGCGGGAGATGATTTCTCCCCAACAACTCAAAAATAATCAGGTTAGTCTGGTAGATACTTCAGGGACAGCACTTTTCGCATTCCCCACAACAGAAATAACGGATGAAAAGTTTATTCATCGAGTTTCATTGACTTTGCCTGAAAAAGGAGTTTCATTACAATTTACAGGATATGGGATGGGATTTCTTGAGCATAGTTTATTGTTGCTTGAGTTTCTCTGCCTGATATTTCTGATAGGAATAGTTTATACGATTTGGAAAATGAGGCTTGCCACCGAGGCGAGTAGGAATATGGAGGAAGAACTATTCGACAAACAACAGATGTTTCGAACCCTGATCGAAAATTCACCAGACATTATTGCGCGTTATGATCTTGATTGTCGGCGTACTTATGTTAATCCTGTATATCTCAAAACAGCAAAGATTCCTCAGAAAAAACTGCTTGCCGCCTCTCCAATACAATTTTCACCGTTACCTTCTGCCAGTGCGGAGAGCCTCCAGAATCTGCTTCGCAAGGTTCTCAATAGTGGTGTTGCCGAAGCCGTTGATGTTTTATGGCCTCAAGAGGACAAGATCATTCACTGGTATAATGTTTATGCCTTTCCTGAGCTTGACCACAAAGGTAGTGTTATGAGCGTAATGACAATTTCCCGCGATATAACCAACCGCAAAAAATCGGAGGAACAGATACTTAAACTAAACAGAGTCTATGCCGTTTTAAGCAATATAAATCAATTAATTGTTAGGACTCGTGACCGCCAACAGTTGTTAAATGAAGTTTGCCGGATAGCAATTGAAGAAGGAAAGTTTCGGATGGCATGGATAGGCCTGGTGAATAGTCAAACGAAAAAGGTTGACGTTGTTGCTTCATGTGGAGTTTCAGGAGATTACCTTAAGAAAATAAATATCGACTTAAATGATGAAATCCGAAGTAAGGGTCCTGCTGGAATTACTGCCAAAACAGGCAAATATAAAATATCGAACAATATCATAAATGATGATGATTTGTTACCCTGGCGGGATGATGCAATTAAGTACGATTATAAATCGGTAGCATCCTTTCCATTAAAAATATTCGGTAATGTAGTTGGTGTATACCTTATTTATTCTAATGAAACCGATTTTTTTAATGAAGATGATATAAACTTACATCATGAAACTGTAATGAATATTTCATTTGCTCTCGAAGCAATGGAAAATGAAGCCGAGCGCAGACGGGCAGAAGAAGCATTGCAAAGAAGTGAAATATTATATCGTTCAGTTGTTACAGCAATGGCAGAAGGTGTTTGTCTTCAGGCTGTTAATGGAGAAATTCTAGCAATTAACCCTGTCGCTAAAAAAATAATTGAACTTATTGATGAAGCATTGGCCAGGCAAACATCAAATGATGATACCCGGAAGGCCCAGATCATCCATGAAGATGGATCAGAATTCCCAAGAGAGCTCCATCCATCCATAGTAACCTTATGTACTGGTGAACCGCAATCAAATGTAATCATGGGGATTCACCAATCGAAAGATACCTTTGTCTGGATTTCTATAAACACTCAACCATTGATAGCACCCGGAGAGTTAACCCCTTATGCCGTAGCTACTACATTCCATGATGTTACCGCTCTCAAACTGACAGAGAAGAACCTAACTAAGGCTAAGGAAAAAGCCGAAGAAAGTGACCGTTTGAAATCTGCATTTCTTGCAAACATGAGTCATGAAATACGCACACCAATGAATGGGATTCTGGGTTTTGCTGATTTATTAAAGATGCCAAATCTGAATGGAGAAGAGCAGCAGGAATATATTAATATTATTGAAAAAAGTGGTCATCGCATGCTCAATATCATCAATGAGATTATCGATATTTCGAAGATTGAATCTGGTCAAATGAATATCAATACTTCTGAATCGAATATAAATACGCAAATTGAATACATTTTCACTTTCTTTGAACCTGAAGCTGAAAAGAAAGGGATTCAGCTTAGTTATGAAAACGCCTTGCCGGCAAGAGAAGCTTTTATTAAAACAGATCATGAAAAAGTCAGTGCCGTTCTTATTAACCTCATAAAAAATTCCATAAAATACACAAAGAAAGGCTCTATAGAATTTGGGTATAAAAAAGAGGGTAAATTCATTGAGTTTTTTGTCAAAGATACTGGTATCGGAATTCCAAAGAACAGGCAAGAAGCCATATTTGAACGTTTTATACAAGCCGATATGGAGGATAAATTGGCATTTCAGGGGGCCGGTCTCGGTTTGTCAATCAGCAAAGCTTATGTAGAAATGCTTGATGGTAAAATCTGGGTAGAAAGCGAAGAAGGAAAAGGTTCAATATTTTACTTCACAATCCCTTATACTGTACAATCCGAGGATATTAAAAACAATTTACATGTAGTTTCAGATGAAAATAAAATACCACTTCTTAAAAAGTTGAAAGTTTTAATTGCGGAAGATGATAAAACATCTGAAATGTTAATTTCAATAGTCATCAAAAACTTTGTTCAAGAAATCATAAAAGTAAGAACAGGCACTGAAGCTGTTGAATATTGTCGGAACAATCCAGATATCGATTTAATTTTAATGGATATTAGAATGCCCGAAATGAACGGGTATGAAGCTACTCAACAAATCAGGCAATTTAACAAGGATATAATCATAATAGCGCAAACAGCATACGGGTTATCCGACGATAGAGAAAAAGCAATAGTAGCAGGTTGCAATGATTATATTTCTAAGCCATTAGATATCGTATCATTAAACAACTTAATACAAAAGCATTTCACTTAAGAAGTCAAGAGTATAGGTAGAGATCCTACAAAGAATAGTGTCATAAATTGATAATTATACAACAGAAAATTCTTAATAAACATATAGGGAAAATGTGAAGTTATATATTACAAATACAATATGTAATTATTGATTAGTAGATATTTACCTGTTATGATTATGTTTTGCAAACTCCAAATAAATATTTCTTCTCCAAACAATCTCATTTGATTTCTCATCCTCAGAAAATGTAATTTTGTATCACCTCCTATTCCCAAAATATCATTTTAAAATCATCCGTCTTCCATCCAGAATGAGGCTCTAACCAATAAATTCAATTCATATTCCTTCGAATTCGATCCTAAAATTATAGGATCACCATGATAAAATTTACCCCTAGACCGTATTTATACCGAGTATTTACTCCGTATTATATAATACGGTAAATACTCGGTATAAATACGGAATACTTACGCTATATAGGAGAATCATATCATCATGATTAGGAAGAGATAGATTGAAAATCGGGGAGTTTTTGAATTACCGTTGAAATAACTTAACGTCTGATCCTTATAAATTTACAAAATATATTTATATCCCTAACTACTGTCATCAAACAATAATCATAGCCAAAATTATTTATATTCAACTATAATGCTATCAGCTATTTGGTTAATGAATATTTCACTTTACAAAGATCGTTATCGTCTCAGATTCCGAATACAGATGACTCGGTTTGCTTTTAATCTCTCCGTAATTTTGCTATAAAAATTATAACTTATGGTGAATTCATTCATTTTCATTTAGAAATAAAGCTGTAATTTTATTTTTTTAAACTTTCGATCAGTTGTTTGTTAAGAAACTTCTGAATTAAGGTTTTGAAAAACAACGTCAACCAATAAACAACCGAAATGAGAAAAATTACTATTCTGCTGGTATTAGTTACAATATCAATTTCAGCTTTTTCGCAAGATGCAACCTTGAAGCTTTGGTATAAACAGTCGGCAGGGAAAGTCTGGGAAGCTGCAATGCCGATAGGAAATGGCCATATTGCTGCTATGGTATATGGAAATACAAATAACGAAATATTGCAATTAAACGAAACTACGGTATGGAGTGGTAGTCCTAATCGGAATGACAATCCAGATGCACTGGCAGCCTTACCCGAAATCAGGAAACTTATTTTTGAAGGAAAAAATGCTGAAGCCAGTAAATTGGCTGCTCAAAATATACAATCTAAGAAGAATCATGGGATGAAGTTCGAGCCGGTAGGAAATCTTAATCTGAACTTCCCTGGTCACGATTCTGCCAATGTTAGCAATTACTATCGCGATCTGAATATCGAGAATGCTACTACGCATGCTTCATACACTGTAAATGGCGTTAAGTTTACACGCGAAATTTTTGCATCGTTTGCCAACAACGTTATTGTTGTACGACTAACTGCTGATAAACCAAACAGTATCACATTTACGGCATCACAAACATCACAACACAACCCTTCAAATGTTACAGTAAATGGAACCGATCAGATTGTCTTAGCAGGTACGACCAACACGCACGAAACGGTACCGGGCATGATTAAATTTCAAAGTGTAGCGGTGATAAAAAACGAAGGGGGTATCCGTTCGACTATCGATAACACCATTAGTGTTTCCAAGGCTAATGCGGTAACCATTTTCATTACAATTGCCACTAATTATGTAAATTACAACGACATCTCTGCCAATGAAGCTAAGCGGACTTCCGATTTTTTAAAAGTTCCTTTGCAAATACCATATAGCCGGTTGTTAAGCTCGCACATTGCAGCTTATCAGAAATATTTCAACCGAGTGAAACTCAATCTGGGCGCAACTGATGTTGTAAATAAATCCACCGATATCAGGCTTCGCGATTTCAAACAAAGTTACGACCCACAATTTGCCGCATTGTACTTCCAGTTTGGACGCTACCTACTTATTTCATCTTCACAGCCTGGTGGACAGCCTGCCAACCTCCAGGGGATCTGGAATGGAAACATGAATCCATCATGGGATAGTAAATATACTATCAATATAAATACTGAAATGAATTACTGGCCTGCTGAGGTGACGAACTTGACCGAGATGCATGAGCCATTGATTGAGATGATCAATGATATTTCTAAGACCGGAAGAGAAACCGCCAAGGTAATGTATGGCTCGAACGGATGGGTTGCTCACCACAATACTGACATATGGCGAATAACGGGACCGGTTGATGGTATCGGCTCAGCCATGTGGCCAATGGGTGGTGCATGGTTAAGTCAACATCTTTGGGAAAAATATATGTTTAGTGGCAACACTAAATATCTGGAGAAAGTATATCCAGCATTGAAAGGTGCGGCAGAGTTTTATCTTGACTTTCTGATTGAAGAACCCACTCATAAATGGTTAGTGGTTTCTCCATCTATGTCGCCAGAAAACAGTCCCAATATTCCTAAAAGTGTATCTATTGCTGCCGGGGTAACGATGGACAATCAAATTCTTTTCGAACTCTTTTCGAATACAATTCATGCTGCAGAAACGCTGAATACTGACAAAGCGTTGGTTGAAAAAATAAAAACGGCCCGTAAACGATTACCCCCTATGCAGATTGGGCAGTACAGTCAGCTACAAGAGTGGATGCAGGATTTAGACAATCCAAACGATAAACACCGTCATGTATCACACCTGTTTGGACTGCACCCTGGCAAACAAATTTCGGCTTATCGCACGCCTGAGTTGTTCGATGCTGCCCGTACTTCATTAATTTATCGTGGAGATGGTGGTACAGGTTGGAGTATGGGTTGGAAGGTTAATTTCTGGGCCCGGTTCTTAGATGGAAATCATGCTTATAAAATGATACAAAATCAACTGGTTCCAATGAAAGTCGGTGGCAAAACAATGGAAGGTGGTGGTACCTATGCTAACCTTTTCGATGCACATCCACCATTTCAGATCGATGGTAACTTTGGTTGCACTGCCGGTATCGCCGAGATGTTGCTACAAAGTCACGATGGAGCTTTACACCTGTTGCCCGCTTTACCTGATGCATGGGCAACCGGATCTGTTAGCGGACTTCGTGCCAGAGGTGGCTTCGAAGTTATGGATATGCAATGGAAAGATGGTAAATTGGTAAAAGCTGTTATAAAATCTAACCTTGGTGGTAACTGTCGGATTCGAATACCTAATATTTTAAAAGCCAAATTTAAATTAGCTAAAGCCCAGGGCAACAACCCAAATCCTTTTTACCAAACTGAAGATGTTCCTAAACCTATTATTTCAGAAAAGGCAAAACTGAATCCGGTGAATGTTAAGGATACTTTCGTGTACGACTTCCAAACAGAGGCCGGTAAGACATATTTGCTAACCAACTAAATATTGAGTGTAGAAAGTATTTCGGTGATGGAGAGTTTAGCGGCGCAGATCACTTCGTCGCTTGCGCCATAATACATGATAATCTCATCTCCCGTTACATAGTTTCCATTGGTAAAAATCACATTTCCAAAAAAACCGGTTTGTTCATAAATCGCTATTGGCTCCATGATCGGTTCTGTACTTCTGGCCAGAACCTTTGATGGATCATTGAGATCGAGCAACAATACACCCAGACAATATCGATGATTTTTATCGGCACCGTGATAAATTTCGAGCCATCCTTTTTCTGTTCTGATAGGCGCTGCTCCTGCCCCTACACGCGCTGAATCCCACATGCCCGGACGAGTGGTAGCAATACACTTATGATTTCCCCAGTGAATGAGGTCGGGCGACTCGGCCAACCAAATATAGTTTCCGCCTAGTTCCGGACTGCTAGGACGGTGCAAAGCATAATATTTACCGTTTATTTTTTCATCAATAAGAGCACAGTCTTTATTGTGAGGTGGTAATATCATGCCTTCGCGGTTAAAGATCTTCCAATCAGAAGTTCTTATCAATCCAACACCAACACCGAATTTGGACACCTCGGTAAACGTAAGGATAAAACCATCTTCCATTGTAGTTACCCGACAATCTTCTATACCAAAATTTTCGAGTTCACCCTTACCAAAAACAGGTGGATAGCCCTCTGGCTCACAGAAGTGAATTCCGTCATCGCTGCAGACTAATCGCAGATATGAAAGTGTTGTAAGATGATCTTTGTTCTTGTAATTAATGATCCGTGGATCTGAAGCATCAAGATCTGGATCGTTTTTATCGAAGCTGAGTATTTCGAGTTCGCCCTCATGATTATAAACCGGGAAACTGATTTTACCCTCAATTTGTTTAGGCCTTTCTGCTACCCGAAGAAGAAGCCATATCTTTCCTTTAAAACGAAAAACACCCGGATTGAGGAGGCAAACTAATTCCATTCCTTCAATACCGGGTTGTAAGTCGGACGGACGAAGAAGCGGGTTCTGTGTAAAACGTTTTGAAATATCCATAATAGTTTGTTTTATCGTTAACAAAACTACCTCCGAATGCATCAAAGTTGTATCCGCCCTTGTCCTAATCTTGTTCTAATTATTCAATAGAATAAAATAATCGTAATGTGTTGTCTTTATTTCTTCTTTGCAGGAACCTTAGACATCAACAGGCTAACAATATTTTCGGCTGCTTTTCTGTTTTCAAAACTAGCAGGTAGTCTTTCATGATCCATGTATTCATTATAGATCCATGGATCACCAATAGCAAGCACATAGCCCTTTCCAAATTGAACTTCGGTCATAAATACAACTCCATTTTCGGCAAGTACTGGTTTTGCATTTCCCCAGAGTTTAAATGTAGAGATCTCTTTTAGATAAATCTTATTAACACCTTTAAATAATGGATGATTGGGTAGATTAGTAAAAGCACCCATTTCATAGTTTTTACCGGTCACAGGGTGCATGGTGACATGGTTAAAGTAGAAACCAAAGTTTCCGGCTAACTGGTTAAGATGTGTAAATTCGCAGTTAGGAGCATCGTTTGCCAGAAAGATCAACACACCGCCTTTTTTAACCCACTTAACAATAGCATTGGCATCATCCTTTTCAATATAATTTGGTTTAGGATTTTCTGATGTAGTATCAGGATCTACAATAATGTAGATGTTTAACTTTGCTAACGCTTGTGGGGTAGGCTTCTTGATTTCGCTGATAGTAGCACCCTGCTTTTCAAAAATAGCTCCGAATCTTGAATATCCATTCAATGTAGTGTCACTCCATAGGTAGTGAAATGGCTGTCCGGTTTTTGGGCTGATTTCGTTATTAAACCAATGGTCAAGTCCAACGTTAACCTGCGCCTTTACCTCCATAGTTGCAAATAGAGATATGAGAACTGAAAAGAATAAAATCGTTTTAATTTTTCTGGTAACAATGTTTTTCATGGGTGATGGGGTTTATAAATAAATGCCAATAAATGTGTTTGAATTTATGGATTATCTCAAAGGCAATCGTTTGCAAAAATAAACTTTTAATGATTATTCTTACAAATTTCAATAATTAAAGTGCGTTTATTTTCTTCTTTTTATAATTATCAAAGCCAGTGTCAAAAGAAGAAATAAAATGGTTCCAAAAACAGATAGATGAGCCAGATATTCGCCATGCTTTACATAAAAAGTAAGCGTATCATTGGCATTAAGTTTCTGCCTTAGAGAAGTTCCCACCCAATATTCAGATTGTTGAACGACATCACCCCTTTGATTGATAAAACCCGAGACACCTGTATTAGCTGATCTGGCAATACTTCTTCGGGTCTCTATAGCTCTGAGTCGCGAGAACAGGAAGTGCTGCTTATAGCCAGGGGTGCGCCCCCACCATCCATCATTAGTGATTACAAGAATGATGTTAGCTCCATTTTTTACAAAATCGCTTACAAAATCACCATAAGCTGACTCGTAGCAAATTATCGATGCTACTTTTAGCTTCTCGTTTACCGTGAATGGAAGCTGTACGGTATCGATAGCAAGGGTTCCAACAATTCCGCCCAGATTTATAGCATATTTATTCAAAAACGTCAGATATTTATAGAAAGGCATTATCTCGACACCAGGAGTTAGTCGCGATTTATGGCGTTTCTGAAAATACTGGGTTGTATCAAACATGATGGCAGTGTTATAAGCATCAAAATATCCAAACTCTCCCTTCCTTGCAGTAGGTGGTATCACTTCGCCAGCCTGATACTCTTTTGCAGTCGACATACCCACAACCATTTTTGCTCTAGGATATTTCTTTAGATATTGACGCAGCAAGATGATACTCTCCTTATAATTAATATCCCTTTCAAAAGCATATTCCTGAATTGCACTCTCGGGTGTCACAATCAGATCTGTATTCGAATCAACATGTCCTTTACTCTCCTCTATTATTTTACCCACAATCTTTACAGGTGGTAATGCATATTGCTCAGCATACGGATCTACGTTTGGCTGTACAACCGTAATATCAACCGGATTCGATTTTTCAGTGTAACTTTGATAAATAACCAAAGAAAGGATCAATGGAACAAAAAGTACTAATGCAGCTATGCTACCGTATACAAAGCTGGTTTTATGATGTTGGTTTCCTTTTATCCAATGTTTAATTGCCAGAAATAATAGAATATTGACAGTCAGAATCCAGATTGAGCCACCCAACATTCCGGTATATTCATACCATTGAACACATGTAGTGTAGTTTGCAAATCCATTCCCTAAATTTAACCAAGGCCAATTTAATGCCCAGTTATGATGAAGATGTTCAAACGAAACCCAATAGACAACAAGTGCAACAAAACCACCAACCGGGGACTGTAATTTTTTATGTGTGACATGGAACACAGTAAAGACTGCGGTCATGAACGTAGCATTCAATACAATAGCTAAAGCGGCACCAAGGTAGGTAGAGTTTTTTATCCAATATGTAGTCAGTAGATTCCATATAATGAAAGCGAGAAGTGCATAAGGAGCAATCTTGATTCCCGACCTGCGTTCACTCTCTGCAAAATGATTTTCCACGAATAGTAATGGAATAAAAGCAAAAAACAGAAGAAATGGAAATCCATTGGCAGGCCAGCCGAAAGTTAATAAAACCCCTGTTAAGACTGAAAGTAAAAGTAATTGTAGCCTCTTCATTGTTTGTTATTTAGTTCAGTATGTAAAAATAAATTCGATTGATCCTCAAAACAAAGTTAACCATTACGGTAGATTTGTACCCAAATAAAAGTTAAATAAAGATGAAGATTATATTCAGAAAACATGATCTCCTTTTCAATCTTAAACGCTTTATTTATTACATTTACCTGCAATTCAAACCCATACAATTCTACTATCGGCAAAGATAGGAAGAATAGCTTAGTCAACGTTTTAACAACCCAAAAATACCATACAATGAAAAGCAAAATTGCACTGTTGCTCTTTTTATTCCTCCCTGCTTTATGTTGGTCGCAGGAAAGTAAGGTCTTTGATAATCTTACTATTAAAAGTTCAATTCTAAAAGTTGACAAGAAGTTTGCCATCTATCTTCCCGCTGGATACGAAACTTCGCAAAGAAATTATCCGGTAGTTTATTTATTACATGGTTATGGTGATAACCAAACCGGGTGGGTTCAGTTTGGCGAAGTACAATCTATTGTTGATAAAGGAATTCGTGAAGGGAAAATCACTCCCATGATTATCGTTATGCCCGATGGAGAAAAGACGTGGTATATGAATGATGCACTGGGTAAATATCCATTTGAAGATTTCTTTATCAAGGAGTTTATTCCGTACATAGAAAAGACTTATCGTTGCAAAACAGAAAAAGAATTCAGAGCTATAGCCGGTCTTTCAATGGGCGGTTTTGGTTCATTATTAAATGCTTTGCATCATCCTGATCTGTTTAGTACAAGTGTTGCATTAAGTGCTGCAGTTTTTCTTGATGAAGACATCAATAAAATGTCGCAAACAGACTTTTTCAACTATTTTGGTAAAATAGTTGGACCTCCAAAAGATGGAGAACCTCGTATCAATGATTTCTGGAATAAAAATAGCATTCTGTATCTTGTGAAAAACATGCCCGAAACACAAAAACACGCAGTACGGTTCTGGATCGATTGTGGTGATGATGACTTTTTGTACAGAGGGAATTCAGCACTACACGGATTAATGCGAGAACTAAATGTTCCGCATGAATTCAGAATCAGAGATGGACAGCATACCTGGGAATACTGGCGCACCGGTTTACCTGATGCCTTGAATTATATAACTCAGGGATTCCATCGGTAAAAAAGGCTTTCTACGATTAGGGCATAGGTTATAATGATCGTCATTTCGTTTACCTGGAGAAATTTCTGAATATTATCTTATAGATTTATCCCAAGTGATCGAAATGACGTTTTTATTGAAATAATGACTTCGTTCGAAGTAATGAGGTGTTGATTCTTTATTTCTCTGTATTGCACTAGGGTAAATGTGGCTATACATTGTATTATAAAGGGGCAATTATTTTTCAGTTGTGGTTCTTCACCCTGTGTATAAATATTGCTGTCTATCATTATTAATAAAGCAACTATTGAGGATTGAAATCTGCTTAAAACAAAATACGCTACAAAACAATAATTTATGAATCGAAATCTTCTAAAATTTGTTGTCGCCATTTGCTTCCTTTTTATAGGATATGCTAGTAAGGCACAGACAACACCAAACGATTGGGAAAACCCACGCGTGTTTGGAATTAACAAAGAAGCTCCCCGAGCTACATTTGTACCCTATGCCGATGAGGCTACCGCTACTGCCGACGTTTACAATCAGTCGCCATATTATATGCTGTTAAGCGGAAAATGGAAATTTAATTGGGTACCAAAACCTGACGACAGACCTGTAGATTTCTACAAAGAGTCGTACGATGTTAGTAAATGGAAAGAAATCAGAGTTCCTTCAAATTGGGAACTTGAAGGTTATGGGATTCCCATCTACCATAACATTACGTATCCTCATGGAAATCATGCACCAAATATTCCACACAATGATAATCCGGTAGGATCATACAAAAAAAGCTTCAATCTTCCTGATAACTGGGATGGACGCAGAGTATTCCTCCATTTTACAGCTGGTACTTCAGCAATGTATATTTGGGTTAACGGAGAAAAGGTTGGTTATAGTGAAGTTACAAAGAGCCCTGCCGAGTTCGATATCACAAAATATGTTCACAAAGGAAATAATAATCTGGCAGTTGAGGTTTATCGTTGGAGTGATGGATCATACCTGGAAGATCAAGACTTTTGGCGTTTATCTGGTATAGACGGCGATGTTTATCTCTATAGTACTGGCCAACTTAGAATTAACGATTTTTTTGCTCATCCCGATCTTGATGCAATCTACAAAAACGGATTGCTCTCAGTAGATGTTACATTAAAGAACTTTACGGCTACAGCTTTAAAAAATCAGATCGTAGAGCTTTCATTATTAGATGCTGCTAATAAAAAAGTATTTACACAAGACAGTAAATTAAGCATTCTTGCTAACGAAACTGCTACCACGGTAATTAACAAAAAAGTAACGGCTCCAAAGTTGTGGACTGCAGAAACTCCTAATCTCTACACGCTGTTAGTTACGTTGAAAAATGAAAGTGGTAAAGTCATTGAGACGACCTCATGTAAAATTGGTTTCCGGAAAATAGAGATTAAAGATGGTCAATTACTAGTGAATGGGAAACACATTCTGATTAAAGGAACAAACATTCATGAGTTTGACCAAATAGATGGTCAACACGTTGGAATTGAATTGATGACGAAGGATATCTCTTTGATGAAACAGCATAATTTAAATGCTGTTCGTATGAGTCATTATCCTCATTGCGTTGATTGGTATAAACTATGTGATAAATATGGCCTCTACCTTGTTGACGAAGCTAACCTTGAATCGCATGGATCAGGATATGGAAAAGAGAATCCTGCATTTCACGAAGAATGGTTCGAAGCGCACAAAGATCGTAATGTGCGTTGTGTAGAACGTGATAAAAACCATCCTTCTGTTATCATCTGGAGTATGGGTAACGAATGTAGTAACGGAACTGTTTTCCAGGAGATCTACAAATGGATCAAACAACGTGATGTATCTCGCCCGGTTCAGTTTGAACAGGCAGGACAAGGAAATAACACTGATATTGTTTGCCCAATGTACCCTGACATCAGTTACATGAAATCGTATGCTTCTAAATCTGAAACCCGTCCGTTTATCATGTGTGAATATGCACATGCAATGGGTAACGGTTCAGGAAACTTCCAGGAGTATTGGGATATCATTGAAGGCAGCAAATACATGCAGGGCGGATTTATCTGGGACTGGGTTGATCAAGGCCTTTTGGCTACTGATGCTAATGGTAAAAAGTATTGG
Organism: Bacteroidota bacterium; assembly: GCA_013390605.1. Lineage (GTDB taxonomy): Bacteria > Bacteroidota > Bacteroidia > Bacteroidales > Cfx3-03 > Cfx3-03. Next base: position 4,558,178 of record JACAUB010000001.1, read on the forward strand.
GCTTATGGTGGAGATCTGGGAAGTGAAGGATATCATAATGATGAAAACTTTAATTGTAATGGATTAGTTGCTCCCGACAGAACTCCTCATCCGGGATTAGTTGAGGTAAAAAAAGTATACCAATACATCCAGTTTAAAGCCAAAGATTTAAATAGTGGAATCATCACCGTGAAGAATATGTTTGATTTCACTAATCTAAACAACTATAATTTTAAATGGGAATTGATTAAAAATGGTAAGAAAGAAGCCGAAGGAACATTCGATCTCGATCTCGTTCCAACTGCATCTAAAGATGTTACGCTACCAATACCTGCCCGTCAATTTAGTGAAGGAACTGAATATTTTGTAAATGTTTATGCATACAGCAAAACAGGCACAGATGTTATTCCAGTGAACTTCGAAGTTGCCCGCGAGCAGTTTGAATATGCACAAAACAAGTTTCCGCTACCTGCTGTTACATCAGCAGCAAAGCCAAAAGTTACGACAAATGGAAATTGGTTAAGTATTGAAGCCGGTGATGTTAAACTTGCATTTAACAAAGCATGGGGTACATTAAACGATTATTCATTTAAAGGAAAAAAATTATTAGAAGGTGGTCCGGATATCAATTTCTGGAGATCTCCAACCGATAATGACTTTGGATATGGTATGCAAATCAGAAGCAACGTCTGGAGAACTGCCGGTGAGAATAAGAAGTTAAAAGACTTCCAGGTTAAAGAAGAAGGTTCTGTTGTTACACTTACAGCAAATTATTTTCTTACAGATGTAGCTTCAGACTACACCCTTACTTACACAATAAATGGTGATGGGTCGGTAAAATTTGAAGCAAGTTATACTGCAGGAGCAAATGAACTTCCTGAGATGCCTCGCTTTGGAATGTTATTTACTCTTCCATTAGAGTTCAATCTGTTTAACTATTATGGTCGTGGACCATTGGATAATTATAACGACCGTCATTTTGCAAGCTTTGTTGGTGATTATAATTTGAAAGTAAATGAACAAGTTCAACCTTATGTTCGTCCTCAGGAATTTGGGAACAGAACAGACGTTCGCTGGTTAACTTTAACGAATGAAAGTGGAATCGGACTAAAAGTGACAGGTTTACAACCCTTAAGTGTTAGTGCGTTGAACAACCGTCCTGAAGATATGGATCCGGGTTTAACGAAAAAACAACAACATCCTAAAGATGTATTCAAACGTTTTGATGTAACACTTGCTGTTGACTTAGTACAAAGAGGAATGGGTGGCGATAATAGTTGGGGACAACCTCCACACGCACCATACAGACTCTATGGCAAATCATATAAATATGGATTTGTAATCAGTCCAATCGAGAAATAATCAGCTTCAATTCAGAAAATAATCAGCCGGGATCCATTGGTTAAAACCCTTTGAATCCCGGCTTTTACATTTACCTTAAATCCGTGAGTCGTTTTTACTTCTCTAATACCAGTCCTTGCGACTTACCAATCTTCAGATTTTTAGTCGAGGTATTAATTAACTTAATATTTTTTCCTAAGATCTCACCGTCAAACTTGTTATTTGCAACCTCAATATTGAGACAAGCATCAAAAGTAAACGTAGCCTTTCGACTATGATATGGTTTAAAATGATAACTACGAATAAGCGTATTCCCGGTAAATGATAAACCATCTACCGATTTGGCATACAGAACCGGATAATCAAAAGGATGAAATTCATTATTCTCTATCCGGATATTTTTATGAAAAGGTTTTTTAGCATCAGCTTTGGGGATTTCGGGATAAATGCTGATGATACCTTCGCAAAACTGATACATGGAAGTTAAACAGGGATCTTTGAAAATATTATTCCGAATCAAAACATCTGTAACAGCTCCTGATTCATACCACCCATTTGCATCACCAGCTATCAGAATTGCAGAACCGCTACTTTCAAAAACATTGTTCTCTATCACTACTTTACCGGGCGTAGACATTAATATTCCACGTGCCCGATTGCTTCCAAAGAAACTGTTTTTGATTTCTACATCCGGTGTCCATGTCAGATTTTCAAGCGCATTACCTTCAACCAATGTTGTCGGGACAGGTTCTTGAAATATGATCTCAAATAACTCAGGTGAGGTCGATCTAAACGATTCTACGATTGCTGTTCCAAAAGTATTCATCGCCTCATTTTCAATAAACCCGATCTTCTCACCACTACGAGCCCAAATAAAACCGATACTTTGGTCGTGCATAAACTTGCACAATAGCGTTCTGTCATCTTTCTTCTTCATCACCCTTACACAAGTTCCGTGTACATTAATCGGATCATCCATTAGGGCAAGGAAGTGACAACTATCCACTGTAATCTGTCCCTTGCAGTTTGAATAATGTAATCCGTCGTCATGACCGGATAGAATTCTGTTTTTATTAGTATTCGGAACGCAATTTACTTTTTTAAAAGTAAGATTTTCTGAATATTGTGACAATATTCCTAAACCACCATTATGATACATATTCATGTTTTCGATGGTGACATTTTTACTATCGACAATAAACGTTCCCGCATGATCTCTTGCACTATGTCGGAGAACCAGATAATTTCCTTTGGCTGGCTTACGTTTAAAAGCATAGTTTAGTCTAACAACTCCATACTTCAAATTCTCGGCTTTGTAGTTCTGAGAACCATCACCCAGGCAGCCCCAGTCACCAGTCTGCGAAGCAATAAATTTAGTTTCTCTTTCAAACTCCATCTCACCATGCCATCTGCTTTTCCAACCCTCGCCTATAAAAACGAGTTTTCCGTTCTCAATGGTATAAGGAGATTCCAACACATTAATGGCTATATCGATATATTTATCGGTGACATCTAATATCTCTGCCTGAGCAGTAAGAGGAATATCCCAATCAATATTTACATTTTTAATTGAGATATTTTGACTTTTATCAATTGTAAAAGGTTGTATCCGATCATGAAATACAAAATCAGATCCTTTACAATCTATGGTCAGATTCTTTAAATCTTCCAGAAGGATTGCACATCGACGAAGTGGAATGACATCAGTATTCGATTCATAGTACATTTTCTCCGTTGCATATTGCGGCCAGAAATCATATCGTCCTTTAGGGAAAACTAAAATGGCTCCCGGTTTAATTTTGGCGAAAGCCAATGCTTTTTGAACAATCTGTACAGCATTTTCATGCGTATCAGGCTTTAATCCAAAATCACTTATTCTTATCGTATCCTGCGCACAAGCATAGACATTTACTAAAGTAAACAGTATAAAAACAAATATCTTATTCATCATTTTATTAAGTTATTTAAAGTGTTTTCTTCTCACCTTCAACAATATGCATATTTTTAAATTGTTTCGTTTCTTTTCCTTTCAGGGTAAAGCTTTTCAGGTCTAAATTACCTTTTAGTACTTCGATAGTTGCACCGCTGGAAGTAACGCTGCACAATCCCCAGGCATATCCATTGCTCCAAAAGTAAGTTCCTGGTTTTGACGTAATCGTCATTGATTTAGTTACTCCTGAATATTGAAATTCGCTTAGTGCTAGAATTGCCGACCAACTTGCCATTGCCCTTGCATAGTGATGCCCACATTCCGGTTCATCGAAAGGGTTGCGTTTTTCTCCATCAAAGCGATTACGAATGGCCTTAATACAAGTGAGTGCATCTTCATTCAAGCCTTCATAAATCATTCCGGTAGCAGCACAATATTCAAACCCTGTCATCGATTCATTAAAGTAAGGGAAAGGAATTTCAAGTCGACCTTTAGGCCACGAGGCCATCAGCAGACCGGACTCATTTCCTAATACATATGAACGCATATTGTTAAAGTGAGCACTAAAATCGGTCAGATAATTATATTTCATAATCGATTTCAGGGTGGTTTGAATGTTGTCTTTATTGGCTAAATAGCCTAGTCCGCAGATATGCGCCATGTATTGACCTACAAGCTGATCTACCAGACAACCTTTTCCAAGTTGAAACCTTGGTACTTCTGTTTTAGAATTAGTCAGATCTAAATATTCAAACGTTTTTGGATCAGTGATTTTCTGTTCATAATACTCACCATTAAAGAGATTTGCATCCATCCAGACACTCCCTTGTTTGAATAATTTATCACATTTTTCGGCAAAGGGTTTATCTTTCATGTAAGTTGCCATTTCTTTGGCTGCTCTCAATGCACCCATATACCAAAACTGCATTTGTGGATTCGGGCCAAAATAATTTACATCCATGGTATTGGGCTGCGAACCTTCCATTACTCCATCTTGATTACCATCCCATCCCTTGTCAATCCATGCATATGACAATACTTTTTTTACTTGTCCCCAATTCTTTTTCAGGAAGTCATCATCTCCTGACAGTTGCCAATCACGGTAAAATTTCATAATACAGCCAAGTTGTCCATCTGCTGCCGGATCACTTCTTTTGGCTGCTTCCGACAAAGGAAGATCGGCTCTGAAATTCATTAATCCATTATCTCTTGTAGCATAATTGAATTCTACATCCCGCATGGTTCGGGCTAAATTTCCAAATAAAAAAGGAGTTGCAACCTCATAATTCCAAACATGAGTACATGAACCCTGGCATGAACCAAATCTGTCCATAACTCCTTCCCAACCCATAAGATGTCCGCTTGGAAGACGGAAAGTTGTTTGCGATCGTAATGTTGATAAATTAAATAAAGCTGCTTCTTTTATTACGGTAGGATACGAACTACTTAACAAGGCATTCACAAAACTGAGTGTCTTTTTTTCTAAGTCAGGTAATTGGGGTAACGTTTTTGCCATTACATCCCATGCATTCTTGTACTTTGTTGTATAATAATTCCCAACAATAGAATTTGACCATGCTTTTCTGTTTGGGAAATGCCATGTAATAAAAAATGAATAGGTCTGTGTACTGTGGGGTTCAATTGTTTTTTTGACAGAAAGTGAAGCCATTGGGTCGTTATCCTCTAATCTAGGACGTTCTTTTAATTCACCATCAGCACTGAAATCATCCCAGAAATTGAGAATAGCTATACTCCAATCGTCTTGTATTGAAGAGGTTCGATACGAAACGCCTTGTAAAGCATTGGTGGTTAGTGCAATGGTTCCCCATGCCGGATCATCTTTGGGAACGCTGTCTGAGGACATATATATTCCTTTTAATCCGTTTTCATTTTGATAAACATTGATATTATTTTTCGCCCCCAAGGGAATATAATCACCTTTCCAATCGATTCGATATTTACTTCCATCTTTACCTACAAAGTTACGCATAGAGCCACATACCGCAACTTCTATCGGGTTATCGGTTGTGTTAGTAACCTCATAGCTTAGTACAGCCATTGGAATACCACTTGCATCTTCGTCACCTGGAATCAAAGGATTAAACCCTTTAATTTTAACAGTTATTGGAGCTTGTTTGTCAGACAAACTAACTTGTCCAAATGGATAAGCCGCATCAAATGAAGCATTGGCAAAGCGAGGAAGCCCGTGATGATTAACCGGACGTCCTTCATAATGTATATATTCCGAAGGGTACAGGGGACCCATAAGCGATAATGTCAAAGGCTTTTTATTTTGCTCTTTGATATAAACAGCAAAAAAGGGAGCATCATTTCCTTTTGTAATAGTACTGTATTGTTTGCCGGGAATATTCATGATCTCCCAGTCACGCAATTCACCTCTACCTCCTAAAGAAACGGTCCCGGTACCAATACCACCCAGGGGTAAAGCCACCTGCAGAAGATGTTGGTTATCATAAGATTTAAGTGTTGGCCAGCTCGAAGGCGACCACTCTTGTGCCCAAGAAATAATAGGAAAACAACAGAGTAAACCAATTTTAAGAACTGTATTTTTCATTTTGAATGATTTTAGTTTGTGAAGTTCTCTCCTTCATCCAAAATTAAAACTTTACGACGAGATTTGGTATGATTTTAATGTAGATTAATATGCTCGTTTATATTTAATTTATGTTGCTAAAGAGACAACTGGGAATCTAGTAGGATGACAAAAAATCTACCTTTTTCCGTTTCTATTAATTTAGTGTTGATATTCTAGCTTAATAAACTGATTCTAATTAGAAATTAAAGATAAAAAGGAGCCCTCTTTTGAGAATCTCCTTTATGTAACTAGTTCTAATATTTGTGAAATATTTTCTATCTTATATTGGTCCATTCAACAAAACCTCTTTCGGAAGGAAGAGCTGATGAAAGAATTTTTTTTGCAGTATATATTTTAGCCTCTTCACGTGAAAGTTGATGACTCCAGGAAACTCGTTTTTTGGGATTTGCTCCAGGACCAGTATTTTCATACTCTGCATAATATGCAGTTTTATCTCGTAAAGTATTAGCCCAATTAGCCCAACCTTCGGGCGAAATATGATCACCCAATTCACAATTCAGATAAACCACATTGGCATAATCGCGCCATGGACGACCAAGATAAGCATGAGCAATTCCCTTTACTGCTGTTATTTTACAATTACGAAATACAAAGCCATAAGGTTTTCCTTTGGGTGTACTTGCCGCGGTTATATATGAATTGCTTCTACTGCAAACCGTACAGTTATCAAATAATACTGTTGCAGCTCCAAAAATAAAATCGACAGTTCCTTCTATATAACAATCTACAAAATATTGACGACTGTTTTGTCCAGCAGCATATAATGTATCCTGATGTCCTAGAATCCTACAATTTTTGAATATACATCGATCTCCTTCTACATGTAAAGCTACTGCCTGACCTACAGCTCCAGCAGTATTTTCGATAGTTAGATTCTCTGCATAAAAATCATTTGCTTCAACAATCATCGTATATGTATAAAAGGTACTATTTCTTCCACGATTAATCTTATCGAAATAGTCGTCAAATGAAATAATGGTTTTGTCAACACTCTCACCAATAATAGACAAACATGTATTACAGCTCGGGATTCTCACTTTTTCATGATAAATACCATTTCTTACAGAAATAGTTATTCGTGCATCCGGAAAACATTTACATGATTCTATTGCGGCCTGTATTGAGGTAAAGTCACCTGAACCATCTTGTGCAACTATGATTTTCATTTTATCTTGAGCGAATAACTGAGATATGGTAAGCACTAAGATTGAAAACAAGATTAAAAGTGGTTTCATAAAATTCATAATATGATTTATTTCTGCATTTCTATTTAAAAATTTTATCCAAAAAGGTAACCATATATTCTATAGTTGGCCTAAACCATGGGTGAAATAACCAGAACGGATGCGGCGTACCCGGAATTGTGTGAAGCTCAGAATAAATTCCATATTTATTTAAAATCGTTATCACACTATCACGGCCTGCATGAAAACGAGGAAGGGAACTATTTAAAAACAAAATAGGCGGTGTATTTTTTCCGGCATATATCAAAGGAGAAGCTTCGATCCATTTTTCAGGTACTTGTTTAAATGAAGCTCCAAACCAGTATGCCCCTGCTGAAGGCTTGAGTGGATCATCATCTTTTGCACTCTCATTTGGATCAGTAAAATCAAGTATGCCATCCATATCAATAATAGCTTGTATTTTTGATGAGACTGAATTATTTCCTTCGTCACCTTCAAACTTCTGCAATCCGTTTGTCATTCCTATCAATGCAGCTAACTGCCCCCCTGCAGAACTTCCTGTTATCGCTATTCTTTTCGGATCGATATTATATCTTTTTGCGTTTGCTCGCAAGAATCGAATAGCGGCTTTAATATCGTATATTGCTGCAGGATAAAGTGCTTCTGGCGAAAGACGATATTCAACACTAGCAGTTACATAACCTCTTAAAGCAATCTGTTGCGCAATTGGAACCTGCATCAATTTGTTTCCTGAACGCCACCCTCCTCCATGAATCAGGATTAAAGCAGGAAGCGGGCCCTTACGACTCTCGGAAGGACGAAACAAATCAAGATGTAAATAGCGCTTTCCATAAGGAGTGTTTTGAAGAATCGTATACACTACATTATTTTGGGAAACTATACCTTTTGGCAGATTTGGTTTCACAATCTTTGCCTCCGGGAAACTATTTTTTATCTGTACCCAAGCCATATAGGGGGTAAATGAAGTGTCGCGCGGAATTATTTTAGAATCATGTGATTGTGCATTAGTAGCTCGGGGATTATATAATGTTAAAATTAACACTATTATTAAAATTTCAAAAGTCCTTTTTAAGAACCTCTTACAATACTTCATCATTGAATAATTAATTATTACTTTCCATATTAAAGTTATCTGACATTAGAGATATTTGGAATGACAACCTCACATCACTACAACCTCTCTCTGTTTGTATAAAACATCATTGAATAGATGTTTTGTATGGAGAAAAATAAAAAGAACAGCGCTAACTAATGATAGCGCTGTTTTCTCATTATATATTCTTACAACTAATTATATCCTGGATTTTGTTTAAACTCAGTTTTATTAGTTACAGCATCCAATTGCGTTTGAGGTATCGGTCTTAGCATATGGTAAGCTTTGATATTCGCAGCACCATCGGTATTATATTTTTGAACGTATTCAACGAGTTTATTTGTTCGTTTCAAATCAAACCACCGAAGTTGTTCACCAACAAGTTCTCGGGCTCTTTCATCAAGAATAAAATCGATATTCAAATCTCCTGAAGTAACTTTCATCTCATTTTCATGTCCTGGAATTGCTCTCTTTGTTCTTAACATATTCATATACGAAACAGCTTCAGAGGAATTGTTATTAAGCATATCAGCTTCCGCTACAATAAGATACATTTCAGAGATACGTATCACAAAGGCATCGCGTTTACTTCTCCAAACAAACATGCCCGAACGGGTTGGATCGGCAAACTTGTGCATCTCAATAAAATTTCGATTATCTTTTAATGATTGATCGGCATTAAATAGATCATTCAAGTCCTGCACTTCGAATTTTGTTGCGTGCGTCTGTTTGTATTGATTAGATAAAACTTTATGAGTCCAGAAAATTGCAGTATCTCCAACTTTCATTTGAGTGTATTTTTTTGTAGTACCCCCATTACAATACCAAACTTCCTTAAATGTTCCGGCATACCGTTGGTCTATTTGATCGTTAAACAGCGACAACAAGTGTTTTGAACTACAATAACGCTGAAAACCAATATCATCAGCCGTATTGATATTTACTCCTTCATGAAAATCATAACGGGGGGTAAATGTCATATGTAGCTGATGGCCACCCTCCGAGAGAAAAGCTGCTTCTTCCTGTGTATAACCATTTATTGATGAAATGTCTTGGTTTAATAAATCATCTATTGTATAGTTAACATACCATACAACCTCAGAATTTAAAGACCCGTCGCTATTAGATATATCCCAAAGTGCTTTATAATTATCAAATAATTTAAAATTATAGTCACTAATTACTTTTTTTGCCAATGTTGCGGCCTCTGCATATTTTCCACGTGTTAACAACATTCTGGCTTTAAAAGCTTCAGCAGCTGGTTTTGTAATCCTACCACCTTCTACACTTTTTCTACCCTCAAGGTTTGTTATTGCATTGTCAAGATCAGAAAATATCAGATCATAGAATTTATCAACTGACGTTCTATTAGCGGTTAACATAGGACCCGTTGAAGGCTCAGTAGTCAAATGAACACCACCCCATGTTTCCACTATCAGCCAATTATATAATGCTCTCAAGAAATGTACTTCACCCATTCGCAATTTTTTAACATCTGAAGACAAGGGAGAAGCATCTAAATAATGAATCGCTGTGTTACAATAGTTAATAGCAGCATAAAAACGTTCCCAATATAATTGAAGGCATGCGTTATTACTATTAAAATTAACTGGATCATACGTCGCTAATTGTGGATGATGACAATCACCTCCTTTTAAAAATAGATCCGTGCCCAGTTCCGTCAACGATGCCCCCCCTTCCTTTCCAAACCAGAAACGAGTGGGAGTATAGCAGCTGTTTACAAGTGCTTCTATACCTGTTGTGGTAGAATAAAATGGATCTGCAGTAATTCCACTTTTATTATTTTCGTTTAGAAAATCTTTATTACAGGAGTTATTTGCCAAGGCTAACAAGCCTATAAGCAATATGATAATTTTTTTCATAATTGTAATTTCAATTTAAATGGGTACATTAAAAATTAACATTCAATCCGAATATGATCTGTTTGGTCATTGGGAATGAGATACTACCATTCCCTTCGGGATCGTAAGGACCCATGTGGCTAAACGTAAAGAAGTTCTTCAGAGATGTATAAATACGGAGTTTGGATACGTTAATCTTCTTAAGGAACGGAATAGATGTTAAATCATAGCCAAGATTGATATCCCTTATTTTGAGAAATGAACCATCAACATAATATAATGTGCTCATATAAGCACTGTTGGATGTCTTATTTTTATCCGGACGAGGGTGATCGTTTGTTGGATTCTCAGGAGTCCAATAATCTACTACCGGCCCATTTCCCATCCCATTAATTTTATAGTTTCCACTTGCTTCGCTTGATATTGTTTGGCCTACTCTTGCATAGAGAAATACACTAAGGTCGAATTTCTTATATGAGAAATTATTATTTAACCCAAAAGAATATTTAGGACGAGGCGTACCAACAATCATACGATCTTTATCTGCTGTAATAGTTCCTGTATTACCGACATCCTGAACCTTGATATCACCAGGATATTGACCATATTTGGCAGCTTGTGCCGCTTCATTTGTTTGCCAAATACCGATCTTTTTATAGTCGTAAAAAACACTAATCGGCTGACCTATAAACCATCCGTTTGCTATATCACGAGTCTCACCACCAGCAAGTTCAACAATCTCTTCTTTATTTCTAGAATATGAAAAAGTTGTATTCCAATTAAATCCGGTTAAATCTGTACTTTGAAAATTCTTAGTACTTATTTCTAATTCAATACCCTTATTTTGTGTCTTCCCAACATTTTGAGTAATAGAAGAAAAACCGGATGTTGCAGGAAGCGTTGTTTGCATTAACAAGTCTCTTGTTTTACTAACATAATATTCGATTGTTCCGCTTACTCTATTTTTGAGAAGAGCAAAATCCAATGCACAATTTACTACAGCTGTTCTTTCCCATTTTAAATCAGGATTGGAAATAGATAAAGGATAATAACCATATGCAGCAGTTTCATTAAAAGAATAGACACTTCTTCCCAAACCTCCAAGTGTGGAATAAGCAGATACAGAACTATTTCCTGATTCACCCCAACTTGACCGAAGCTTCAAATTAGAAATCAACTTTACATCCTTCATAAAAGGTTCTTCAGTTATGATCCAGGCAGCAGCAAATGAAGGAAAATATCCCCATTTATGATTTTTAGCCAATTCAGAAGCACCGTCAGCTCTTAGAGAAGCTGTAAGCAAGTATTTATCCATCAGCTTATAATTTACACGTCCAAAATAGGATAATAGCTTGGTTTCAATTAAACCACTACCGATGGCAATTTGACTTGAATTGGATCCTAAATTATAAAAACTATTGAGGTCACTTACCTGTCCGGCACCTGTACCCTTTTGTGTTTCAATGGAGCTTGTGATCAAACTATTTCCAAGTAATACTATAAAATTGTGAACACCTATATTCTTTTCAAAATTAAGCGTATTTTCCCAGTTCATATTTGAAGTATTATTGGTATTAATACCAGAATTCGAAGCAGATCCATTTTGTCTGATGGTATATTGACCATAAAAGAACCCTTCTCTCTCGTTAATAAAATCAAGTCCGATAGTACTTTTAAAAGTAAATCCTTTTAAAAATTTCCATTCCAGAAATGAAGAGGTAAGCATTCGTTTCGTTTGGATATTGTCAATATAAGATCCCGATACCTCATCAGCAAGGGGACTAATTGCAAAGCTACTTCCTGGAACAGGATAAAGGATGACATTTCCGGCAGAGTCATAAGGTTTTCCAAATGGCATTATTTTATTAGCCTGATTAAGCGGGTCGTATCTTTTGTTATTTTCTTTATACGTAAAGAATACATTAGCTCCAATTTTTATATTATTGGTTAGATTGAACGTTAATCCTAATGTACCATTGTATCGTTTCAATTTATCATTTTTAAATAACCCTTCTTCATTATATGAGCCAAATGAAAGATTATAAACTGTTCTGTCATTTCCACCAGTAACACCAACCTCATTATTCTGTACTAATCCATTTTGAATGATATCTCTCATCCAATCAGTATAATTATGGGTCTGGATAGCTGTTAACTCACCTGAATTAAATATTTGTGCATCATCAGTAATACCTTGTGTACGATAAGCTTCTCTTTTAAACTTTACATATTCATCTCCAGATTGTATTTTAGCTAATCCGGCAGGACTTTGCACTCCGTAGTATGAATTAAATGAAACGACTGGTTTTCCTGACTTCCCTTTCTTTGTGGTAATTAAAATTACACCATTTGCACCACGAGATCCATAAATAGCAGTTGAAGAGGCATCTTTCAATACCTCCATCGATTCAATATCTGAAGCGTTTATATCTAGTGTAGAACCATAAGGGATCCCATCGACAAGAATCAATGGTTCATTAGATGCTGTTAAAGAACGAGTACCTCGCACCGAGAAATTCAATTTCGCACCTGCCTCGCCATCACTACGTGTAAGATCCAATCCGGAAATTTTACCTTGTAGTGAATTTAGTGCATTACTTGCCGGCGTTGATGTAATTTCAGAAGATTTTAAGGACGAGATTGAACCCGTAACATCTCTTCTTTTAACAGTACCGTACCCGATAACCACTACCTCATCTAATTTCTTAATATCGGTCTTCAATTTTATATTTATAATTGATCTCCCTGATATAGAAACTCTCTCGGTCTGGTATCCAATAAATGAAAACAATAATACAGCATTTGGATTTGAAACTTCTAAGGAATATTTACCATCAACGCCTGTTTTTGTGGCCTTTGTTGTCCCTTGAACAAAAACGGTTACTCCAGGCAGTGTTTCACCGGTAATGGAATCCGTAACAATTCCAGTTATGTTCTTTTGTTGTTGAAGGAAGGTCGATTGGATTATTTCTTCATAATCTTTAAGGCCAAAATATATTTTACCATTTAGTTCAACATGCATCAATTTTGTGCCTTCAAGTAATCGATCAAGAATATTCCTAAGATCGGTGTTTGTAGCAGATATACTAATTTTTCGATTCATATCCACGATCTCTTTGCTATATGCAAAGTCAAGCTTTGTTTGTTTGGATATCTCATTGATGGCCTCGGAGAACTTAACGTTATTCAGATTGAGGGAAACTTTTTGTGAATATGCCGAAGCTAAACAATTAACGATACTTAATGCTACTAAAATTATTGTTAGTTTCATTGTTCGCAATATTATTTTTGAGATAGGCATAAAATGCCTATCATGCATTTTTTTCATACATTTGTAGTGTTAGGATTAGACTTAATTGTTTGTTAATTCTGATCTGGAACCGGGAGATGTTGGTAGCATCAACCGGTTTTTCTACTTATAGGGTCAAGTTGTATTCATAATATTAATGATTTTAGGGTTAATAATTCTTGTTAATTAAGGCTTGTAATAATTATTTTACCACATTGCTAATTGAGATAAAAGCAATCAGAAAGGATATGGTGATTTCAATTAATGCTGTCTTTTTTAATTATTACTTTCTTTATTGATCTCTTTCTGATTTCAACTGTTCCATTTTTCATCTGATACTTGATAGGAGTAATCTTTTCCAACCCGGTCAGTACATTCTGCAAAGGTTCATTATGAAAAGTAATGGTATAGGTATAAGTAGAAAGCCCTTGATCCATTATTATAAATCTCACATTATACCAACGTTCGAGAACTTTGATAACATCCAAAAGCGGAGTATCCTTGAACGTAAGATTCTTTTCTTTCCAGTTTGAATTCTGTCCTTTTGCTGTTTTTTGTATTTCAAGTTTAGAGGTGCTCTTTGAGTAAATAGCTTGCTGTCCAGGCTTTAATATGTATTCTATATTTTCGTTATTTGGGTACGTAAACAGACTCACCTTCCCTTCATCCAGTGTTGTTGTAATTAATTTATCATCACAATAAGCTTTTATATTGAAGGATGTCCCAGTCACTTTTACCGAAAGATTTCTCATTCTTACAAAGAATGGTTTCTTTGAATTCTTCTTTACTTGAAAATATGCTTCGCCTTCTAATTTGACTTCACGTTGATCTCCTGAAAATTCAACGGGATACTTCAGTTTTGTATCTGAATTAAGCCATACCCTTGTTCCATCCTGAAATATTACCTGCTGTTTTTCACCCTTGGGGACAGATACTTCCTGCCATGCTATATTGCCATTTGGTTTTTCGAATATAAACCAAATGATAGCGTTGGTAAGAAACAATGGAATCAATATGGCAGCAGCAATCTTTAACCAATTTGGAATCAGTTTATGAGTCTGAGAAGTAGCTTCATTTGACTCTTCAGCATTGATCTTCTCCATTATCTGCTTGAATATATATGATGTTCTAATCTGCTGATCATCTATGCCCTGATCAGCGTTCTCCATCAAAACGATATCTTTATCAAATTGAATTCCAGCAATTAATCGACCATCAGGAGATGATATCCATTCAATAATATCTCTTGCTTCCTCTGGTGTGCACTTATTATCTAGAAATTTTTCTAATAATTTCTCATCTGGTGTTGTGTGCATTGTATCCTTTTTATAATAATACACACAACTACACTAAAAGTATTATGTAAAAATGATTTCTTTTACCCTTGTAAATCTATTTTTTTCTCAGATGACATTATGCTTCTAAACTTATTAATCATCAACAAAACAGATGATAAATAAGTACCATTGAAGTAAGCATATTTTTACTTACAAATTCTCTGATCTCTTTCAGAATATGATAATACTGGCTTTTTACAGTGTTGACCGAAATATTCAGCCTATCAGCGATCTGTTGGTTCGAGTAGCCTTCCATAATCTTTAGATTGAATATCTGTCTTCGTTGTGGAGAAAGGTTTTCTACAGCCTTTTCAATCATAGACGTCATTTCGAGTGATTCTTCTATTTCGCTTTCATTTGAACCAGCGTGGAACGAATCCATTAAGTATTCATAGTTTTTCGCTATTGCCCTATTTTCATCACGTATTATGTTTAGTGTATGATTTTTCAATGATGTAAACAAAAAGCTACGAATATTTAAGTGCTCGTTGATATTGATACGTTTGATCCAGAAGTTAACAAAAACTTGTTGTACTGCATCTTCAGCCATTTCACGATTTTTTAGATAGCGGTATGCCAATAGATACAACTGTTTGTTATACCGATCATAAATGGTAGCAAACGCCAATTGGTTGCCGTTTTTGATTTTGGCAGCCAATAATATTTCATCTGTATTTACTACCTTTTCTTGTTCCATGAATTAGTATAGAATACAATTAGCCTCCAAATGTATTCATTTTTAATACTCCAATTATAATTATTGATGTCACCATCACACTGTCTGTGACATTTATATAAATATACTAATTTACTTCTTCACAAGATTTCATCAGATTTAAATAATTAATCATCAAAACTAAAATAAGGTCATTGTTATAGATACAATGACCTTATTTCTCAAAAGGGAAAACAACCGGATAACAGTGGAAGTTTATTACAATTTAGTAATGATCCTCTTCCCTGAATAGTTAATAGATTTTGTCACATTCTTTGATACATTCAAACCAATACCGGTTTTCTCATTTACTATCACGATCTCAAATCTTCGTTTAGCTAACATTCCAGGAAATTGACCTTTACGATCTTGAATCGTCAACGTTTTTAAAGAATCATTCCAGTGAAAGCTTATAAGCGAATATATTCCTTTTTCATAATTGTAATTATCGCATTCATCTTCATAGAGTTTAAATTCGCCATCAGCACCCGGGTAAATACGAATCTCAATTGGATCGATCTTTTCAGTAGCGTATTGAATAAATGGCCCCATGGGAATTATCGAACCCGCTTTAATATAAAGGGGTATAATATCGATCGGCACATCTTTCTTTATTTCCTGACCTCCATTTATCTTCTTTCCCGTCCAGAAATCAAACCATTTAGTCCCATCTGGAAGATAAACTTTCTTTGTTTTTACACTACTAAAATCCACTGCATCAGTTCCGTTGGCTCTACTTGTATACAAAGAATCAGTAACCGGACACACTAAAATCGATCTTCCAAACATGTATTCATCGTTGTTGTCCAGAACCTTGTGATCAGACGCAAAGTCCATTACTAATGCGCGCATGAGTGTCGACGACTCAGATGTTACAGACCAAGCGCTAGAATATACGTAAGGAAGTAATCGATAACGTAGATTAATAAACTTCTCAATCGCGTCATAGGTCCAGTATCCTTTTTCTCCAAATTGATAAATCTCACGTGGTGTATCTGTTCCATGCGAACGCATCATGGGGCAGAATGTACTGAACTGCAACCATCGGACATACAATTCCTGAAAGGCCAGAGATTTAATACCTTTTGGATATTCTCCACCTGAGAAGAACCCGCCAATATCTGTATTCCAATAAGGAATTCCAGTCAACGAAAGATTTAGCCCTCCCGGAATTTGTTTTTTAAGTACGCTCCATCTTGATTGAACATCACCTGACCATGTTGTTGTTCCATAACGTTGCTGCCCGGCAAAAGCAGACCGTGCTAATATAAATACACGTTTATCTGAAGTCGTCTGCCGTTGATGCTGATATACACCACCTGTGTGAACCAATGGGAAAGCATTACGAACCTTTCTGAATGTACCCAGATAAGTTTTGTTATCATCATCGATCTCCTTTGAATTCATGTGATCAGGCTCAGTGGAATCAAGCCACCACCCATCCATTCCCAACGAAAAGATATTCTTCCTCATATAACCCCAATAAAGATCACGAGCCTCCTGATTAAATGGATCATAAACTTGTACATCTGGAGTAATTGGCCAGGTTGTAAAATCTAAAAGGAAGTTGTGTTTCTTCATATCATCAAATATTCTGGTCTTATTTCCAAAACCAGGCCATACCGAAATAATGATATGCGCATTGAGCGCATGAACACGATCTATCATGGCTTGAGGCTTTGGAAATAAGGGATTGCCAAATTCCGTAGAGTTCCACAACCCATTATCAACGCCCCAATACTGCCAATCCTGAACAATACCATCTAACGGAACATGTAATTGTCGGTATTTTTCCACAACACCAACTGTTTCATCCTGACTTTTATAACGTTCCCGGCTCTGCCAGTAACCATAAGTCCAGCGTGGAAACATGGGTGCTTGTCCTGTAAGATCGCGATACGCAGCGATGACTCCATCAGCATTCCCACCATTGATGAAATAGTAGTCTGCACAATCACCTACTTGCGATTCAAAAGACGTTCCTTTGACATTATCATCAAAAACTGTTGTTGAATAATTATCCCAAAACAGCGCATACCCTTTTGTTGATTGGAAAAAAGGAATACAAATCTGCATGTTATTCTGTTTAAGCGTAATCTTCTGATTACGTTGGTTCATTGTTCCTCCCTGATGTTGACCCAACCCATATATTGTCTCAATATCATCTAGTTGAAATGTTTGATTAACCGAAAAAGTGTTTCTATTTAGATCTTTTATAGGTGTAAATTTTATTCCATCTGCCTTCTCTTTCAACAGCAAACTTCCATCCTGACTACAAAAATTAATTTGTCCTGATTTAAGGTTTAGCTGTAGTCCTAACGAACTACTGTTAACTGATAATACATCATCTTGCTGTTTAATCCTTAGGGGTGTTTTCTCAGGTTTCTTTATTACCGTAAGGCTATTCTTTTCGATTAGTTCTCCTTCCGGAGATTTTAATATTCGCACAACCTTCGGGCTAAAGAATTGTATTTCAATCCTAACTGTGTTTACTGTTGTCTGTACTCCTAAATCCGTTTTCTGATAAGTCTGAGCCCATAAGGCAGAAGGAAGGAGAAATAGAATAAAAAAAAGTAAAAGATTGATCTTCTTCATTATTTAGATTTATTTAGTTCTGTTTTAATTAATATGGGTAATAAAATAAACCAGCTTGTGCAGATTTGCAATCTGTTCTTCGGCAATAGATTTATTATCCAAATATAATGTTATTCCTGAATATAGAAATCAATCACAGATCCATAGACGCGTTGAAAACTGTAAAATCTAAAATAGCTGATTCTTATAGCAATCGATAAAAAGATCTTTAAAATAAATGAGGCTATACCAAAAGAATTTTATTCCCCCTGAAATTTTAATATTTGTGTTCTTCATCAGATAAGCCCTCCGAATAAAAAGAGGCTGTTTCAGACTTTTGAGACAGTCATATTAAGATTCATCTGTTTATCCAAAACAGAGATGAACCTTAATATGATTACCTAATTTTATTTTTCGGCATCCTGCCTAAAATGGAACCATCAATACAATTCAAACAGTTTCTTAAAGCGTATAAGGATTCCTGTATTTGTAATGGTATAATCTGTGACTAGCAGCTTCCAGATCATCACCGAAACTCAATGTAGCAGGATCCCATTTAACCGGACGCTTTAGTTCTGTAGCGATATTGGCCAGACAGCAAAGTGTGTTGGTACTACATCCTACTTCAACCGGAGCGATTGGGTTCTTGCGCGAACGAACAGCATCAATAAAATTCTGCATATGAGGAGAGCTTACCTCATACTGACCTGCTCCAATCTTCTTCTCTTCTTTTGGAAGCAACTTAGGATCTGAACATTCGATATATCCACGGGCTACTTTTAACCAACCTTTGGTCCCATTGAATTTTATTCCCTGACCACCTTCTTCTCTAAAAGGTTGTTCCGTCAATATAATCCCATTCTCATATTTCATAGTAAGATATGGGGTTTCTTTATATCCTTTGGGAATAAACTCACAAGGACCTGATCCATCCATGCCGATAGCTGCCTGGGCAATATCAAACATGTGTGCTCCCCAGTCAGCTGTAAATCCATTACCGGTTTCACAATACCAGCGCCATGCACCCCATAGTTTTTCATCTTCTATCGGATCCAATGAAATAGGAGGACACAAATCCGGATGATAATGAATCTTAACATCATTCAACGGTCCTAGCCATTGGTTCCAGTTTAACGAAGCAGGAATTGGTTGCTCAGGCAAGTTCAGTGGTGTGGGAGGATCTCCAACTTTTGCATAGATGGTCTCAATATGACCGATAGCTCCGCCACGTACTAACTTTATAGCTTGTTGAAACTCCTTACTTGAACGCTGTTGGCTCCCCATCTGTAACACGCGATTATTACCACGAACAGCTTTTACTATTTCTAATCCTTCACGAATAGTAAAAGCTAACGGTTTTTGGAGATAGACATCTTTTCCGGAGCGACAAGCATGGATAGCTGTCAGTGCATGCCAATGGTCAGGAGTCGCTATAGATACCGCATCTATATCTTTACGGTTTAACAGCTCTTCATAAAATTCATACATATCACACCTTGGTGCAATGTTCTGCGCTTTCTGCCAGGCTTCAACTTTTCTTTTAAAGCGTTCGCGTTTTAGTTGGTCAACATCACAACAAGCAACAACCTGTACTCCGGGACATGATGAGAAACTACTAAAGTCGGAAACACCTTGCCGGCCCAACCCAATAAATCCCATTACTACTCTGTCACTGGGGGCTGTGCGAACCCCATTAATCATTTTCCAGCTTGGAAGAATTGTCAATCCGGCCAAACCAAGTGCAGCATAACCCAAAAATTGTCGTCGACTTACGTCTTTTGTTTCCTTTTTTTCCATGATCATATTAATTTACGAGTAAATAATTTAGTACATGTCAAAATTAAGAAGTCGGGTGCAGTCCAAATTTTCATCTATTCCACAAACTCAACGCTCTTTGAAAGAACAACATCATCTGCCGAACGACCAATCATAATGTCAAACACACCTGGTTCGGTAATGAACTTCATATCCACATTCCATAAACTTAAATCTTGAGGAACGATTTTAAACCTAACGGTTTTCAGTTCACCTGATTTTAGATTAATTTTTTCAAATCCTTTTAACTGTTTCACCGGAGTTTCTACAGAACTCACCAAATCTCTTATATATAATTGAACAACTTCTTTGCCTTCCCGCATTCCTGTGTTCTTGACATCTACATCAACTAGTATTTCATCTTTAGCGCTAAATTTAGTTTTAGAGACTTTCAGATTGGAGTATTCAAAAGTTGTGTAGCTGAGTCCGAATCCAAAAGTAAACAATGGATCAGGAGATGAAAATACATAGTCACGACCTGCTTTTTCCGGTGTACCAGGCTCACGATTAATGCCTTTTGACGATGGTTTATAATTATAGGATACAGGAATATGACCAACTGATTGTGGAACCGATACATTCAATCTGCCCGAAGGATTAACATTTCCAAATAGAATATTTGCGATTGCAGCTCCCCCTCGTTCTCCGGGAAACCAAGCTTCAAGAATAGCGGGAATATTTTTCTTTTCCCACGAAATAGACCAGGGTCTTCCATGAACCATGACCAGAATAATTGGCTTACCGGTTTTATAAATCGCCTGTATTAAATCGCGTTGTACACCGGTTGGATTGAGATCGGTAACATCATATCCCTCACCAGTGGTGAAAGGATCTTCACTTTCTGACATTCCGGGGCCTTTTCCCCAACCCAATCCTGAAAGAATCACACTTGTTTCCCCAACCACCATTACAACGGCATCACTGTTATTTGCAGCATTTATAGCATCACCAAAACCATCTTTGCTTAAACTACTCAAGCCACACCCTTTGGCATAATTGATTTTCACTTTATCGCCAACTATAGATTTAATTCCTTGTAAAACAGTCACTCCCGATTTATTATCACGAGTATAAGTATAATCACCATATTGAACCTGATCAGCATTCGGACCAATCACAGCTAATGATTTTAACTTAGAGATATCCAATGGTAACAACTGATTCTCATTTTTTAATAGAATAATCGATTCTTCAGCAATTCGTTGAGCCAAATCAATATGAGCTTGGGTATGAACCCTCGACTTGAGTAAAGTAGTATCCGCATAGGGTTTCTCGAATAACCCCGCTTTAAACTTCACGCTCAGAATTCTTTTAACAGATGTATCAATCAATGATTCTGAAACTTTCCCACTCTTCACAAGTTCTTTTAATGATGACGCATAGATATCAGGGCTTGAAGCCTCTAAATCAACACCTGCATTGATAGCCATTACAGCAGCAGTAGGCTTGTCCTTTGCAGTATTATGGAAATTCATAATCATACTTACACCACCATAGTCCGAAAACACATAACCCGAAAAATTCCACTCATTCCTTAATACTTTGGTAAGCAGAAATTTGTTAGCATGGGCCGGAATACCATCCACTTCACTATACGAAGGCATAATAGAATAGATGTTTGCTTCTTTTACTACCTTTTCAAAAGGAAAAAGATACATCGACCGCATTTCTCTTTCGCCTATAGAAGCAGGAGCAAGATTAATGCCTGCCTGTGGAGCACTATATCCAGCAAAATGCTTCGCGGTACAAAAAACTTTATCTTTTTCAATTCTTTTCTTTGTATCCACAGCTTTCCCTTGCATACCGATCACAAAAGCAGAACCTATTTTTCCCACCATATAAGGATCTTCAGAATAACTTTCTTCTGTCCTGCCATAACGTGGATCACGGATGATATCAAATAATGGAGAAAGTGCCTGATCTACTCCTGAGGTCGAAGCCTCATAAGCAATGACCGAGCCCATTTCTTCTATAAGTGGAGCATTCCAGGTACTCCCCTGAGCAATTGCTTGGGGAAAGATTGTAGCCCCATAAGCCAACTGACCATGAAGGCATTCTCCAATCTGTATAAATGGGATACCCAGACGCGTATTTTCACGAGCATACTTTTTACTTCGGGCCGAATTTCGTGCTACCGTATATATACTCTCAAACGGGCTTTCGCAAACACCGGCCCCATTCGCCATGTTTTTATACCCGGCAAGATTGGTCATCGTCATTTGAGCAATTTTCTCATCTAAAGTCATCCTTTTTAAGAGATCGTTTACCCGTTCTTCAACAGATAGACCTGGGTTTTTATAGGGCAGTAAATTATGCTGAGCATTTACTGAAATATTAAAAACACAAAAACAAATCAACATCTTAATACTTAACCCTGAAATTTTTTTCTTCATAATTGTTATAACCTTAATCACATAAAAAATAAAATCTTTTACATTTTCTCTTTGGATCCTGCCTATATTATAAATCTTTTTTTGAAAGCAGTAATTAATAAACCCACCCAGAAGATCGTCATCGTGCCTATCACAATGATCATGCTTTTATGAAAAGGACTGCGTAAAAATGCATATTTCTCAGGGAAAAATGACGAAAATGTCATCCAGATAATCACCAGGATCCCAATAATTGTTGCTGTTAACGCCTCTGCGTTTTTAGTAGTTCTACTTACCATACCTAATAGGAAAAGGCCCAACATACCACCCGCAAATATACCCGACAATTCCCACCACATATCCAACAAACTTTTGATGCCAATCATTGCGATACCGGTTCCCATGCCTAACAATCCGAAAGTAATAGTCCCCAAATGAAGTACAAATAGATTTTGCTTCTCGGTGATATCTGGTTTAAAATACCGTTTATAAATATCTATTGAAAACACTGTTGCCGAAGAATTCATCCCAGAACTAATCGTACTCATTGCAGCAGATAAAATAGCGGAAATAATCAGCCCCACCAAACCATAGGGAATTTTTGTCACCATAAAATGAGGCATTACCTTATCCCCATAGTCAGAAGGTAAAAGCGTAGAAGCCATGCTTTGTACCGCAGTTGCAGAACTACCACTGCCTAAACGTTCAACAGCAACCTGTTGCTTAATTACTTCAATAAATTCAGGATGTACCTGATAGTAAGCATACAAACATGTTCCAATCACAAAAAATAAAAACGAGGCAGGAACATACAACCAAACACAAAGCCAAACTGACTTAGAAGCCTCTTTTTCAGAAGTCGCCGTATGATAACGCTGTACATAATTTTGGTCCATACCAAAATTATTCAGGTTAATAAAGAAGCCATAAAAGAGAACCACCCAGAAAGTAGATTCTGTCAAACTTGGAGAAAAACTACCTAAGCTAAATTTATGATCGTGTTGTCCAATCTCGATAATCTTTGATATTCCTCCTGGCATATCACTAACAATCAGATAAATAATCAGAATGGCTCCCAATGTTTTAATTACAGCTTGTACAACTTCAGTCCATATAACAGCCTCAATACCACCAAGCACAGTATATACAATGATACTCACACCCACTACCAGCATAATTGTTTGCATATGATATCCGGTCAATGCCTGAAGACTCAATGCAATTCCAAAAAAGATAGTACCCATGCGTGCCAACTGAGTCAATAAGAAGCACACAACTGCATACGTGCGGGCCCAGGCTCCAAAGCGTTTTTCTAAATGGGTATACGCTGACACACCACCCATATTTCTATAAAAAGGGACAAAATATTTTGAGGCTATCCAAGCGGCTAAAGGCATGGAGATACTAAAAACGAAGGCATTCCAGTTACTGCCAAAAGCTTTTCCCGGAACGCCTAAAAAAGTGTTACTACTTAAAAACGTCGCATAGATTGAAAGCCCGATAGCCCATCCCGGAAGTCTTCCCGAAGCTTTTGTAAATCGTTCAGAACTTTTATTACTTCTTGAAAAGTAAAAACCAATCAATATCATCGCCGCCAGATAAACCGCGATTATTGAAAGATCAAGGATAGGAAGGTTACTCATTACAAGATATTCGAGAATTTAATAAAAGTACCTACAAACTTACTGGGTTTATTACACAACTTTATTGAGATCCCTCAATTATTAAAAAAATTGTTTCTTATTTTGGTAACACAACAACATTTAAACGATCTCCTTTATACTTTAATGTCATAACTTGTGATTCTGCCTCTATTCCAACGCCCTTTCCTTCTTCCACAAAAACAATCTTAAATACTTTTTCTTTCGTCATACCCTGATAAGATCCTTTTCGAGCATCAATAGTAAGTTCTCTGTGTCGATTATTCCACTTTATTGGGATAATTGCAGATTGCCCCTTCTCATAACCATATGAAACACCATCATCCTCATACAATTTAAGCAAAGCATCGGCACCGGGGTAAATGCGAAGCTCTGTCACATCATCTACCTTTTCTGAGGTGAATTGCTTTTTGGGACCTAATGGCAAAATAGAACCCGCTCTGACAAATAACGGAATTTGATCAATGGGCGAATTCACTTTCAATGTCTGTCCACCAACAGCCCTTTTACCCGTCCAGAAATCATACCATCCTACTTTGTTTTCAGGTAAGTATACATCCCATGTTTTTACATCCGGAGCCAGAACAGGAGCAACCAATAGCGAAGGACCAAACATATACTCATATTTTTGTTCCAGTGCCTTTCGGTCTGTAGGAAAATCCATCACTAAAGGACGCATAATCGTCGAAGCATTAAAAGTAACGGCAGCAGCTTGTGCGTATATGTATGGCAGCATACGATAACGAAGATTCAGATATTTCAATGCTTCACCTTCCATCTTTTCTCCAAATCGCCAGAACTCGGTATCAGTCTGATAACCATGTACACGTTGCAGCGGACAGAAAGTAGCAACCTGAAACCAACGTAAAAAACGTTCATGGTACAGAGAATCGGTATACTGCCCTCTTCCGGGACGAAAGAAACCACCCGCATCAAAAGTCCACCAAGGCAATCCGGTAACCATTAAATTAAGACCTCCTGTAATTTGTCGACGCAAAGTTTCCCAATCGTTTCCAACATCACCCGACCATGTTGCAGAGGCATATCGTTGCTCTCCTGAAAATGCACTTCGTGTAAGGATACAGACTCTTTTTTCAGGCACATCGCGACGAGAACCTTCATAAACCGTCTTGGTTACAAATAGTGGATAAATATTGCGCACCACTTCGCCCGGTAGTCTCCCGTTATCTACTTTTCGTCCTGCAAGATCATCGTTTTCAGGTTCGGTAGCATCCTGCCACCAGGCATCAATCTTATATGGAATCAATAACTTCTCGCTAAAGTTTTTCCAATAAAAAGCAGCAGCATCCTTATTAAAGAAATCTACCCATTGAGTATTGAGAATATAATAGTTTCTGGCTGAAAATTCTTTTCCCACTTCCGACTTGTCATCTATTTTCGACCAAACAGAAACCATCAATCTGGAATTCATTTTGTGAAGATCCTCTACCATCTTTGCAGGATCCGGATAGTCTTTTTCATCAAATTTCATTGCATTCCATCCATATTTGCCCCAATATTGCCAGTCCTGAACCATCAGATCCATGGGCAGTTTTCGATTCCTGAATTCTGTGGCGTTCTGTAAAATCTCGTCTTGCGTCTTAAAGCGTTCGCGACAATGGATATAACCAAGTGCCCAAAGTGGCATCATTGGAGCTGCACCCGATAACTGACGATAGCTGGCAATCACCTCATCGGCTTTGCCGGCAAATACAACATAATCTAATGCATCGGCAGCCGGCGAACGAAATACTGTTTCATCGTTAACCAAACGATAGAATAATCTGGGTTGATCACTCTTCTCACCGTTTATCAATACACTATGTTTGCCAGCTTCCAATTCTACAAAGGAACTGGTTGTAGGTGGAAGCCAGTAATTATTGAAGTTAATGATTTCTTTATTATCAATCACTAAATTATATTGGCGTGCCATTTTCTGACCAACATCTAGTAAAACAGCATATTTACCCTTCTTCTCAACATTGAAAGAGCCCGAGAAACCACTATATTGACGTTTTTCTTTTTTTGTACCTTCAGATGTAGTTACTTCAACAGTAATAGCCTCACCCGATACACCAACCGGCAACATATCAACTTTCGAATCAGCCGGATTATAATCTGTCAGTCCATAATTATGCCATAGCAAACCATAGCCTTTATTAGAAACAATGAATGGTATTGCAATCTGAGTATTTACCTGTGTCAACCTCCGCGTCAAATCCTTGATATTTAAAAACCCATCCTGAAATTGTCCGGTTCCAAATATAAATTCATCTGAAGGTGATACAAACTTTTGTTCTACAGCATAAGTCTTTTCTCCTTGAACGGTAGCATTATTAATAATTCGACCACCTTCTTTTTCTGAAAGAATAATCTTTCCGAAAGCATCTTTAAACTTTAATACACTCGTATTACGATCAACAACTACCGTAAGTTTCTTAAGCTCAATCGATATCTCGCTTTTTGATTCTTTAACTGTAAACGTTGGTATTTTAACCTTTTCAGAAAAAATAATACTTTGACTCATGTGTTTATCTTCTTTCGAAAAACGAACTCGCACCGTATTATTCGTTAATGGATAAATAGTTAAGGTCCCACTCGGCAAAGAAAAAATTACCGATGCATCTGTTCTCGACCACTTTTTTATCTCTCTGGCAATAAGAGATGTAGAACAAAACCAAAAGATTATTAGTAAACTAATTATTTGTTTCATTACGTTTTGATAATTTGATTTTTATTATATGGTTAAATGCTCCCATTTATTTATTCGAAATTAAGGACCTCTCACTTGATTCTTTAGTAGTTTTTACTACCATCCGACTAAAAAACAGATTCAGTGTTATCCGAATTTAGTTTTACTACCTCATTGAAAATCTGATTTATCACATTAGAAACAAAAATAATGAAATTATTTTGTCGGTCGAAAAAGAAAAGTATATATCTTTGTATTGAATAAATATTCAACCAATAAATAAACAAAAATGCCTAGAAATAAAGAATCAAATCAGAAGGTTAAGGATGAACGCAGAGAACAAATACTCTCTGTAGCGCTAATGCTATTTGCAACAAAAGGGCTCGCAGCAACCAGAATTACTGATATCTCAGCAAAGACAGGTATTTCACAAGGTCTTATTTATCATTATTTCAGTTCAAAAGAAGAGATCTTCGTTTGGTTGATTAGAAGTGCAATGGATAAAATGAACGAAGCTGCACGAAACTTAGAACAGCTTCCTCTCCCTGCTAAAGAAAAAATCATATTGGCAGCAACAGAATTACTCAAAGGAATTGTAAAAAACGAAAGTACATCTCAATATTATTTTCTCATTACGTTGGCTGCACTATCAGATGCAATCCCCCTCGAAGCAAAAGAAATCATCAAATCTCAAAACGATGTCAAATACGAAATCGTCACACGCATATTTCAAGAGGGACAAAGGGATGGAGTTATGAAAGATCATGATGCAAGGGAAATGGCGACCTTCTTTTTTACAACAATCAACGGACTGGCATTAAATAAGGCTGTCTACGGTAAGAAGTTCAAAATGCCTGATAATAATATTTTCCTAAATATGTTTTTAAAGTAATTGTAAACCAGCTATGCAAAGCTTAAAAAGTAAAATAATATTAGGGCTGATTGTCCATCGACATTTATTTAGATTTCAACTACAAAACAAGCCTTTTGATCCTTCGATAGAAGGAATACATGCATTAAGAGATCGCACCGAGAAAGGAGGAAAGATGTTTGGAAAACTTCCTAAAGATGCAATGATTGTCCCTTTATCGATCAATGAACAATATGCTGAATGGATTAAGTTACCAACGAATAATTCGCAAAAAGCAATGCTTTATTTTCATGGTGGCATGTACCTCATTGGATCAGCAGAATCGCATCGCCAGCATGTAATTAAATTTGTCAGTGGAAGTAGTATCAATGCGCTTGTCTTTAACTATCGACTCGCACCAGAACATCCATTTCCTGCAGCACTTGATGATGCCTTAGCTGCTTACGATCTCCTTTTAAATGAAGGGTTCCATCCTTCAAACATCGTATTTGCAGGTGATTCTGCAGGAGGCGGATTATGTCTTGCCACATTGCTTGCAATAAAAGCAAAAGGAATTGCACTTCCGTCATGTGCCGCTGTTCTCTCTCCATGGACCGATTTAGCCCGTACAGGAAAGTCCTATCAAACCAATGAAAGAAAATGTGTTTCTCCAATCGGATGTGCTGAAAATGCCAGCATCCTTTATGCAGCCAATAATGATTTAAGAAATCCCTTCGTTTCACCTTTATATGGCGACTTGAAAGGCCTGCCTCCGCTCCATATCAGTGCAGGAGGCAATGAAATACTATTGGACGATTCTATACAATTTGCCCAGAAAGCAAGAGCTGCAGGTGTTGATGTCACGTTGAGAGTTGACAAAGGAATGTGTCACTGTTACCCTGCCTTTTCGAACCTCTTTAAAGAAGCAAAACTGGCTATGGACGAAATATGTCTGCACCTAAAAAAACATGTTGGATTATAATAATTTATAATCCAACATGTCTCAGTATTCAGACCATACAAGATACTTCCAGTATTTTGGCTTTATTCACACTCCCATGATTTTAATATCGCTGATTATAAAGCATCCAACTTTCCAGTCAATTTATAACTAGATACATTTAGAATATCGGTTCTTTTTTTCTATCAAAGTTATATGAAATATTAATCTCAACAGAATTTAAATATCAAAGAGACTATTTTTTGAAAAGAATATTCAATATTATCAGATGCCTTTACAAATTATTCCACAAACTCGTTTTTAGAATTGATGTTAAGAAAATAAAACAAAATGAGTATAAAAGAATAGTTTCACCTGTCTATACAAGTGACCCCTTTGTATCTTAAAAACAGATAACTTTGAAACTGGATTTAACATTATCTTTTTAAAACATCCGGCAACTAATCTCAGATCAAGATTTCATATCATGAATGATCAAAATTTAAAGAAGTGTTTTATAAACGGAGCATTGATAGTTACAATGATGCTTCCGGCCTTTGTAGTAACTGCCCAAAGACCATTATCAAAAAGCATTACCGCGGCAGTTCTAAAACGGAGTTTTAAAACTCCGCCCGATTCGGTCAGACCCAGTGTCTACTGGTATTGGCTAAGTGATAATATTTCGCAGCAAGGGGTAAAAAAAGATATTGAGGCTATGGCAAAAGTCGGAATCGGGAGAGCCTTCATTGGCAATATCGGTTTAGGCAAAGGAGAGATGCCCTATGGAAAAGTAAAACTGTTTTCAGACGAATGGTGGAAAATCACGAAAGTAGCAATCACCACAGCCACAAAGAATGGTATTGATATTGGCCTGTTTAATGGTCCCGGTTGGAGCCAGAGTGGAGGTCCCTGGATTAAACCGAATCAATCCATGCGCTATATAGCAGGTAATGAAATCCAGCTGAAGGGACCTATGCAATTCTCTCAAAAACTACCTCCTACAAAGCCAGATTTCCAGGATGTAGCAGTATTGGCTTTCCCCGTACCCGCTAGTGAAGGTGATGATATTTCAAATCATACCCCAAAAATCACTTCCGATATAACCTTTGATGATATACAAAAACTGTTTGATGGAAATATCAGTACAGGCGCATCGGCAACATCAACAGTCACTAACAAAACAATTGCTACAATTGATGTTGAAGTAACCGATCCGTTCACTGCCCGAAGCCTGGTGCTCTATCCTTTAGAAAAATCGTTACGAGCCGATGTTGAATTGCAAATAAAAGAAGGAGACAATTATCGTAGCATCAAAAAATTTGTGTTCGACAGGACAAATCCTGCATTAAACGTAGGCTTTACACCCTATGCCCCAGTCGCTATCTCATTTACAGCAACCAGTGCAAAACAATACAGGTTGGTATTGAGCAACATGAACAATGGAGCCGGTTTTGCAGAAATCAAATTATCAACAGCCCCCGTGGTCGAAAGATTTGAAGAAAAGCAACTGGCCAAGATGCTGCAAACCCCTTTCCCTTTATGGGTAGAATACCAATGGTCACAACAGGCTGAGCCCAATGATAAATCTATGATGATTGATCCCGACAAAGTGATCAATATCACGAAAAACCTATCTGCCGATGGTGTATTAAATTGGGATGTTCCATCAGGCGATTGGATTGTGATCCGCTACGGCATGTTACCAACAGGTGTAACCAACAGTCCGGCAACTCCTGAAGGACAGGGATTTGAAATTGACAAAATCAACAAGGCAGCCATGCAACATCACTTTGACTCTTTCGTTGGTAAAATACAAAATAGTATTCCGGTAGCCGATCGTACCTCCCTAAAATGGATGGTGGCCGATAGTTATGAAACCGGTTCACAAAACTGGACCGATAGAATGACAGAAATCTTTAAGAAACAGTATGGTTACGATCCATTGCCATGGTTACCAGTCATGTCAGGCAGAGTTATAGGATCAGCCGATCAATCAGATCGTTTTTTATGGGATCTCCGAAGGCTGGTAGCCGATAGAGTAGCTTATGAATATGTAGGAGGACTGCGTGAAGTGAGCAACAAACACGGATTAAAAATGTGGCTGGAAAATTATGGCCATTGGGGTTATCCGTCAGAATTCTTAAAATATGGAGGTCAGGCAGATGAAGTCTCCGGAGAGTTTTGGAACGAGGGCGAACTTGGAAATATAGAGTGTCGGGCAGCCTCCTCATGCGCACATATTTATGGAAAAACAAGAGTCGCAGCAGAATCATTTACAGCAGGCGGGTTAGCATATGCCCGATATCCGGGATTATTGAAAAAACGTGGTGACTGGTCGTTTACCGAAGGTATTAATAACACCTTGTTGCATGTGTTTATCGAGCAGCCTTATGATAGTTTGCCGGGTATTAACGCCTGGTTTGGAACAGAATTCAACAGAAACATCACATGGTTTTATCAGGGTAAAGCTTTTATAGATTACATCAGAAGATGCAACTTCTTATTGCAGCAAGGCAAGCCGGTAAATGATGTAGCCTATTTTATCAGTGAAGACGCTCCAAAGATGACAGGTCTCCGCGACCCGGAATTACCCATAGGCTATTCTTATGATTATATCAATGCTGAGGTTTTGATGGAGCGGGTCAAGGTGAAAGATGGCAACCTTGTTTTGCCCGATGGCATGAGCTACCACATGTTGGTATTACCCAAACTGGAAACCATGCGACCTGAGTTATTAAGAAAGATCAAGCAACTGGTAACTGAAGGTGCTACTATTTTAGGCCCTACACCAAGACGTTCGCCCAGTTTGCAAAATTATCCGGAAGCAGACATTGAAGTAAATAAACTAGCCCACGAACTCTGGGGTAATGTAGATAGTAAAACAGCAACCACTACAAAGTTTGGAAAAGGCAATGTATTGACAGGCATGACAATGAAAGAAGCATTGAATAGCATCAATATCATTCCTGATGTACTTCTAACAGACAAAGACGTTCTCTATACTCACCGGACAACAAAAAATGGCGAAATCTATTTCCTTACCAACCAAACCGATCGAACCATAAGTCTATCGCCAGCATTCAGGGTAACAGGGAAACAGCCAGAATGGTGGGATGCCGTAACCGGTGATACACGTTATCTTCCAGTCTTTACACAATCTGCTCTAACTACCACAGTACCTTTAAAACTAGAGCCCTATCAAAGTGGTTTTGTGCTCTTCGAAAAGAGTGCCAAAACAACAACGGCTGACAATAATAGTAACTTCCCCGATGCTACCATTTTATTACAACTAAACAAACCATGGAAAGTTAGCTTTGATGTTGCAAAAAGGGGGCCTGCTCAACCCGTTGTTTTTAACGAGCTATCCGACTGGAGTTTGAACAGCAACGACCAGATTAAAAACTATTCCGGTACCGCGATTTACCAAACAACATTTAAGGCCAGTACAGTTCGCAAAGGAGAAAAGATATATCTCGATCTTGGAATGGTTAGTGTGATGGGCAAAGTAAAATTAAATGGCATCGATCTTGGCACCGTGTGGACGGCACCCTATAAAGTGGATGCTACAGCAGCCGTTAAAGATGGAATTAACACACTCGAAGTAGAAGTGGTCAATACCTGGGTGAATAGGTTGATCGGTGATAGTAAATTACCTGCTGAGCAACGCAAGACATGGAGCAACGTTAACACCTATACTCCTGAAAGCAAATACCAACAGTCAGGATTGATGGGCCCCGTAACATTGCAATCTGTGAAGTATTAAAACAAATTAATTTACTATCAGAAAGATTATTCATGTGAAATAACTAAAATTGCAAGATGTATATTACAAATATTGTAATAAATTGTAATATCCATCTTGCAGAATGAATAGATTCAAAATCATTAAGCATGCTTAATGAGCACGTTTAAATCGTGATACAGTTGTATATTTGAACATGGTTAAGAATAAAAAATCACTTCTGTCCCGTAAAGATATAAAGTCTTATCTAATGATTAAAATTAGCCTTTTTTTGCATAAACATTATTCCATTTTTTACTCCGATTCAATCTGACAACCAGGCCAAAGAGCATCATGACTTTCCCTCCCATTGTGAGTGATTTTTACCGGATACTATTATAAAATTTTCCTTGAATGAATCCATCTATTTCCTTCTTCTACAATGAATATAAAACTATGATATTTCGCTCCCAAAACGAAGGGTATCTCCACCCTATCTGCACCCCATATCCAGGGTATCTCCACCCCAAACGCTCCTTTAGAGGGTGAATAAGGGGTGGAGATAACTTGAAGAAAATCTATGTCTCCCTTGCAGATTGGAACCTTTTTATTTTTAACTTTGGAGTGATTTAGTATTTTATTCGGTAAAATGATCAAGTTGTGTGCACAATTTGTAGGAAGACCACTGATGCCATTTCCCTCTATAGAATGACCCCTGCCCCTCGACCTGTAAATGTTGTTTTTAGATGATTGTTTAGCCGTACGTTAAGATTAACTTTTTAAAACGGATTTTATAAACTTTAAACAATCAACAACTATGAAACAAACTACAAAGTACACGAATCAACCTATTGGCACCTTTGGTGGTTTTCGCCATTATGTCAATACTGCTACAGGGCAATATATCGTTGCCGGTAAAGGGGGGGCTAACAAAAAGCAGTTAAAAAGTAATCCCAAACTTATACGCTCGCTCGAAAACAGTGACGAATGGAAAATCGTTGGAAAATGGAGCCATCAGATCAGGATGAGTATGTCTGATATTATCCATCTGGCTTTTGGAGACTATACTGCGGGACTGAATCAGTTTGCCAAGAATCTTCAGAAGATGGATGTAGAGAGTTTGAAAGGCTATCGCCTTATTGAAACTTCAAAGTTCAAGCCGTTGCTCACTTCGATCAACTTTAATATACGACATCCTTTTAATAAGGTTCTTGTCCGTATTCCTGATGTGATAACAGATAGTCAAAGAAAAACTATTACGCTAAATATTCCGGGCTTCAGAGCTTGTAATGAAATAATCTGGCCTAAACCATATCATTATTTCAGGTTTTCTTTACAAATTGGTCAGATATCAGATTATATCTGGAACGAAAGTGAACGTACTTATGATCAACAATATCCAGATATAGAGCATCACCGGGTGGTTGTAAGAAGTGAATGGATCGACAGATTAGCTGGCATCTTTGATCTTTCATTGACAGCTTCCTTCCCTGATGAGTATCTCCCGGTTGAAAATGCAACTGTTGTGGTTGCGCTGGGAATTGAAATAGGTACGAATGAAACACCCGGTACTATCTCCTTCAAAAAGGGGGATGGCACTATGGCTTTGGTTGCTTGCCTGTAAATCTGTTTTAGGGTAATGGAAGTATCAATCTTCGCACCAAACGTAAATTTCAACATAATAGTCTTTATCGTCACGACGATATTCGACAGACTGGACTGTGCCATGAATACCTGACCAATTTTGTGCAGATTGCCAAATAGCTACTAACTCTTCCTTCTTAAGAATATCAATGACATTAAGCCATTCATTTATTCGAGGAATGAACGGTAAGTCTGTCCAATATTCGGTGTCTTTGACTTCTGTAGAAAATATCAGTTTTGTCTTCACTATCATTCGTTTTAAAACAGTTATATAAAATAACCCGGAAAAGGAAACCTTAGAAATTTAGATCCATGAAACGAGCATGTTTTACAAACTCAAATACTGGTGTAAATTTAACATGCTCGCTCCATTAAATCTTTATTTATAAATTATTTACTGCTGATATACAAAAACATTCTTCTCATTTTTTAGTATCGCCCGGTAACCTGCAAATATGTAACAAACTTTACTTTGTAATTGGCACGGGCATCGGTCAACTGATCGTTAGCCTGTTGAAGTATAGCCTGAGCTTCGAGCATATCGGAGATATTGACGATCCCTCCTTTGTAGTTATTACTATTGATCCGAAGGTTCTCTTCAGCCTGCTTGATGGTTTTCTTCGCGACTTCGATCTGTTTATAGGCCTCATCCAGATCGTTCCATGTTTTTTGAATCTGAATCACCAAAAGTTCTGAGTTGTTGCGACTGGTGTTACGAACCATCTGCTCCTTCGCTTTCCGCTCCTTCACAGTGTGCGAAGCTCCCCACCAATCAGAGATTGGAATCTTTACAGAGGCAAAGGCCATTGCATTGGTTGTACCTTTATCCATGTAATCGTAGTATAATGCACCGGCCCCGATGCCTACCTCAGGCATGTACTCACCGATTTTCAGTTGTGTTTGCAGCTCTTCGGCTTTTACACTTTGCTGCAAGAGTTTATACTCCTCTCGAGATGATAAAACCTGATTAGCATCCACATAAATGGTATATGGGGGCTTTTCAATGGTAAGCATGTCACTTAAAACAGTGGTTGAATCATAGGGGATTCCAACATATTGGCTAAAGGCTATGGTTGCCAGCTTAATTCCATTTTCGAGTTTGATCCGGTTGATCTGTAATTCGCTTTGCTTAATGGATACTTTCATCACATCGTTCCGGTTAATCAACCCTGCCTGATAGGCATTGTTTGCCTGCCTGTATAGAGTGTCGAGCAACAATTCAACGGAATGAAGCGTTTTCATCTTTTCGTGGAGTGAAACAATTTGCCAATATTTCTCCTCTGTGTTTAGTGCGACTTCATTCTTCGACAACACAAGCCGGCTATTATTTACATCAACTCCCAGTTGAGCTAATTTATTACCGGTTACAATTCGGCCACCAGCAAAAACAGGCTGTACGGCCGTAACTGAGCCCATGTTCATCTTATCGAGCATTGAAAGAGAGATGCCGGGGAAATAGGCAAATTGGGTTGCAGCTGCAAGATTCGCCATATTTCCATCATAGACAGGAAGATTCCCCCCCGGCATACTAAACTTAACCAACGGATCATTAAAACGGAAAACCATCCCTGTAGCACTTACCTTGGGAAAATAATTGGTGAATGCTGATTTCTTAACCTGTTTTGAGGCTTCTATCTCAAGATTGCTGTTTCTGACCATTACATTATTCTGTAGGGCAAGTGTTTTGCACTGTTCCAGAGAATATCGGGTTTGTGCTGAAACGATAGAGCTAAATCCAAGGATGAAAACAGTGATCATAATAACCGGTTTCAGCTTTACATCATGCATACGCGTTTTGCGTTCAACCGGTTTTCTTTTTTTATCCACGCCCCTGAATATAAGCCAGTAAGCTACTGGAAGAATAAGTACCAATAATACCATAGAAGTTAACGTACCAAAACAGATAACCGTTCCCATAGGTCCCCAGAGAGCACTTTTGCTGATAATCATTGGGATTACACCCATTGAGGCT
The DNA here is from genome assembly GCA_013390605.1 of Bacteroidota bacterium. GTDB lineage: Bacteria > Bacteroidota > Bacteroidia > Bacteroidales > Cfx3-03 > Cfx3-03. Next base: position 4,593,787 of record JACAUB010000001.1, read on the forward strand.
GCAGCCGAAGTAAGGAAGATGGGACGCATCCGTCGCCTACCGGCTTCCTTGGCGGCTTCCAAAATTGATTTTTTATATTTAAATCGTAGTTCCTCTGCATAATCGAGCATAATGATACCGTTTCGCACCAGAATACCGATCAGACTGACAACACCCAAAATACCTGTAACCCCTAATTCAAGTCGCAAGAGCAATACACCGATGACGGCTCCCAAAATGCTCAAACTTGCTGATGACATGACCAACAACGCAAGATTTATTCGTTTAAAATGAAAAAGTAGGATTAAAAAGATGATAAATATACTCATTGCCAATCCACCTATGATTTGTGGTAGTGTCTCAACATCTGATTCATAAGCCCCTCCGTAACTAATACTTGTGCCTTTGGGCAGGTGATATTGTTCTGCTGTTTTTTTCACTTTCGCAAATGCGGTATTTGTATTTACGCCACGAACTACATCGGCATATATACTGAGGGTTCGGACTCCATTTCGACGAACGATTTGCCCCTGATTCCAGTCGGGATTTACTTTCGCGATCTGACGTAAAGGCACTGATACTCCGGGAATAAAAGAGTGGATATACTCATTTTCAATTTCATTATAATTTACATCGCCTGCTCGTTCAGCTTTTAACTTCACGGTTAGGGGATAATCCTGCTCCCACAAGGTGGTCAACGGAAGACCATCAAATTGCATAGCCAGATTAGTAGCAACTGTAGTTTTGCTGATACCCAAACGGTTGGCTTCCACCGGATCAATATCTACCCGCATTCCGGGAAGCATCTCTTCGAAATTGGTTCTGACCCATACCAGACCTTTTACTTTTCGCATCCTATTTGTCAATGAATCGGCAGCCAATTTTAGTGTAGCGATACTATCACCCGACACTCTTATTTCGATAGGTGCCGACACCGGCTGATAATCTAATTGCTTGAAACGGATATGCGCATTTGGAAATACTTCCGCATACTTATTTGTATATTCGTCCAGTAAATCTTCGGTTGCCCGGTTGGAAACTGTGTTTACAATAAACTGAGCATAATTTTTTGCCGGCATATTTGGCGCATAGGAGGTGTGAAAACGTGGAGAGCTTGTCCCGATAAAAGAGGTGATCGATTTAATCCGTTCATCTTTCTTAAGTATTTTCCCCAGACTATCGGCAACTTTTGTGGTCTGGTCTAATGAATTTCCCTGCGGTAAATAAATTTCGACAGCAAATTGATTTCGTTCGGCAATAGGCATCAATCGTTGGGGAACCATCAGAAACAGGCCTCCTCCTATTACAACAGACAAAACACCCAATGTTATTGTCAGTTTAGGATACCTGAATGCCCTCTCCAACCATTTCTCGTAAGTGATTTGCACAATGTCCAAAAAGTTTCGCCTATTGTTTCGTCTTATCCGTTTTGATTGTTGAAAACCTTTTTTGATAACCACATATTGGATAAAAGGAATAAGGAGCATTGCAACCAATAGTGAAATGCCTAGGGTGATAGAAACTGTCCACGGAAATAGTTGCACAAAATCGTTAAACTGCCCTTTGAGTGTTGCCAGAAAAGGAAAGAAGGTGATACTGATGGCAAGTGTCGCTGAGAATATTGCTTTGAAGAACCCCTTTGCGCTACTAATGCTTGCATTCCATCTGGACATTCCATGATCGAGCTTTTCCATATAACTATCGACAATCACAATAGAGTTGTCAACAATCATCCCAAGTACAACAATCAACGCTGCCAGTGAAACAGTATTAAGCTCAATTCCTGTCATATACATTATTCCTAAAGAAATAAAAATAGTTATAGGAATAGAAGAAGCGGCAACCGTAGCAACCCTGAAAGGCAATAATGCCATGGTTACTAATATTACTGCAACAATAGCGTAGAGAAGTTCGAATAAAAAGGTGTTAACCGAATCGCCAACAACTTTTGGCTGGTCGGCAATTCGCTCAATAGTAACTCCTTGTGGTAGCTTTTTCTGGAAACGATGAAGTACTTTGTCTACATCCTTGCCATATTGTACAATATTGTTACCCTGCTGCATTTCCATCGAGATCAGGAGGCACTTCTTTCCATTATTATTGATGTAGCTATCCGATCTGGGATATTCTCTTACTATACGCGCTACATCTTTTAATCGGATTATGTTTCCTGCCGGATCTGAATAGATGATCTGTTCGGCAATATCCTTTTCGTTTGAATATGACTTTGCAATATGAATGGGGGCTACCAGTTGACTGTTATCTATAGAGCCACTAACGGATGTAAATCCTTGTGCAAACAAGTTCGACAAAATGGTAGTGGAGCTGATACCATAGTTGGTGAGCTTTTCCTTTTCCAGATAAATATTGATTTGTTCTTTTTGCAGACCATAGTGACGAAGGTTCGATACCGATTTTATCGTGCGCAGGCTGTCTTCCAGTGTATTCAGGTAGGTTTCTAGCTGACGATAGCTTTTATTATTCGACTCTAACGTGATTAATAATGCGGATGTATCACCAAAATCGTTATCGGCTATAAGTGCCAATACACCTGTAGGCAGCTGAGCTTTGAAATTGCTCAATCCATGTTTCAACTTTGACCAGAACTCATCGGTGTTTTTAACATCATCATTCAGCTCAACAAAGACAATCATCATCCCATCTTTCGATTGAGAATATGTCTTTTCTTTCTTGATCTCTTTATAACTGAAAAGATATCTTTCAACAGCCGTAGTAAGTTGCGCTTCTACTTCTGAAGAGGTCGCCCCGGGGTATACACCAATGACTAATCCCTGACGTATGGTAAATTTAGGAAACTCTTGTTTGGGCATATTAAAAAGTGCATAAGCTCCAAACAACACCAGTAAGGCCGCAATTAAAAAGACAATCTGCCTGTGCCTCATTGCAGATTCTACAATATCCGGTTTCTTTTTCATCTTACTTTGCGATTTGAATGGTGCTATTTTCACTTACTTTCTGGTATCCTTCAATAATTAATTGATCGCCAGCCTGTAGTCCTGTAGTAATGATTACTCCGTTTTGGTAAGGTGCCCCCACTTTAACGACTCGTTTCATCACTTTCTTTGTAATGGTATCAGCTATTAACAGATATTGTTGTCCGTCTTTGTCGATTTGGATAACGTTGGAAGGTACAACTACTTGATTTGTTGAGTTATTATTATGAATTGCCACCTTGCAAACCATACCCGGCATTAACTTTTCCTTTGAATTAGATAAAGCTATCTTTATATCGTAAGTATGTGATAATGGGTTAGCCATCACTCCTTTCTCTTCTATTTTCCCTTCAAACTGTTCATTATCTAAAGCCGTGACACTGATTTGCGCTTTTTGCCCTGTTTTAATTTTCGATACTTCGTTTTCGGGCACTGATATTTTTACATTTACCTTATCAATCTTAACCAGCTTAAAGACAGTAACAGTGGGCATAATGCTCATCCCTATTTCAATGGAACGCGCTCCGATAATTCCATCCATCGGAGCATAAAGCTTACAATCGTGTAGATTTTTTAAAGCAATTTGGGTTGCCGAACGAGCTTGCTCAACACCTGTCTGAACTTCGATATATTTGATTTCGGGCAAACTCTCCTTTTTGTATAGGTCGGAAAGTCGGGTATATGCGTCCTCTGCCTGTTTTTCCTTAGAACGGGATATTTGATACATACTCTGGTAATTGCTGCTATTCAGTTCAGCTAATAACTGACCTTTTTTTACCCTTTGACCTTCGGCTACATATACTCTCGTGACTTGCCCACTTGTGAGAAAACTTACCGGAACCGAAATTGATTCTTCTACAGTACCAACATAATCGTTTTGCTGTTCGTCGTTTGAAGGCTTGATTTGTTGTACTTTCACAATTACACGCTCTTCTGACGCTGAAGTTGGATTTTTTTTCTCATTACACCCTGTAAACCATAACATCATTATGATTATTAATCCTCTTAAAATCAATTTATTATTCATAATACAAATATTTAATTTAATCTACAAAACGTTTTTCGTATTTTAGTCCAATTATTGACAAAAAAAATTTATTATTTTATTCCTTTTAGTAAAATATTAATCACAACATTGAGTCGCTCATCCCAATTAGGGAATTTATCTTCAATCGCCAGATCAACAGTCAAACTTCGTATCGCACTTACTGCAGAATAAGCTAGCAGGTCGACATCTTCTCTTAACGACTGATTAAATTCCTTATTATCGATACCTAAAAGTAAGATCTCTTTGACGATTTGGATTTCTCTGGTATTAAATTTTTTTATGAGCTTTCTTACGTGAGGTAATTTGTCTTCAATTTCGCCCTTAACAACTTTATAAAGATTTGCTTTTGTCTTTACGGTCTTTAATGAAACCAAAAAATAGGCTTTTAATTTCTCCTCGGCAGTGGTAACTTTCTCAACCGAATTTTTTGTTTTTTCAAAAAGCTCGTTTATTTCTTGCAGGATAACAGCATCGATGATTTCATCTTTGCTTTTGTAGTAATAATACAAAGTGCTTTTACCGCGCCCCATTGACTTAGCAATATCTTCCATCGTCGTTTTATGAAGACCGTACTGCTTAAATAGTTTTTGAGCAGCTTTGATAATTTCATCTCTTAAAAGCTCTTCTTTAGAGTTATTTACAGAATACATTTCGACTGATTTAGTTTTAGCGTACAAAACTAATATTATTTCTTACACGGTTTTTGAAAAATGTTAAAGTTTTTTTTGACAACCTCAAAAGTTGTGGAAAAAATATACAAAATAGAAAACGAAATTGTCGCAAAAGAATTTTTATCCTTCTAATATATTAATATTTATATCCTTTATCAGCTTAACTCTCCGAATACAAGAGGCTGTTTCAGGCTCCTGTGACAGCCTCTACGACCACAATCATTATTGACTATAAGGGCTGATAGTCGATTTCCATGAAATCTGCCACATCCTTCATCCAATACTGTTTGACAAAATGAACATGCATGGGATGATTGTTGTAATGTTCATATTCATCAGTGCCGTCAAACTCCATTGAAACCCCAAAATCAAAATCATTCTTCGTACCAATTTGTTTCAGACACTCAAATTTTTGTACGCCTGGAATAGATGATAATTTATTGATTGCCATAAAGAAATCTTTCTCCTTTATTGCACTCACTTGATCATTAAATTTAAAAACAACGGTATGTCGTATCATGACTTTAGTTTTTCATGTTTTATTTTAAAAGAATAGGGGTAATCAAATAAATCCGGTTCTAATCATATTTCCCCATTGGAATTCAGATTATAGGACTATTTTTTTCAGGTAGATCTCTGCAAAACAAAATTAAGAAAGAATTTTGGGATCAACAGGAAAAGTTGGGGATATTTATTGTGCTAAAATAATAATTATGAAGAGATTTGAAATTTATTCACTAATTTTGAGTGCTTTTCATCCTTTATTCTTCACTTCCTAACATACTTATACATGGCAAAAAAAATAAAAACACCCAGCCTAATCAAATCAGCCGGGAACAAAGTAAAAGTTATAGCAGAGATTTTTGGAAAGGTAAACAGTAATACGAATGAGTTGAGTATTGCACATATGACGAGCCCGGAAGGATGGGTGGAACCTGGACAATGTCCGGATTTTAATGAATACACGGTCGTTTTGCGCGGAACGTTAAAAGTCAAGACAAAAGAAAAAGAGTACGATATTAGTGAAGGGCAAGCAATTTTAGTAGAAAAAGGAGAATGGGTGCAATATAGTACACCTTATCCAGAAGGGGCATCCTATATTGCTGTTTGTAAACCCGCCTTCTCACCTGATACAGTTCATAGAGATGCAACATCATCATTCAAAGATTAAAGAATTTTGACGACTTGTTTTTCAGCCCTATTTTTCCGGAAGACTCACATGTTTAATTTATGAATCTCTTTATATTTCCAGTTTTAAATTGCCACTCCATATAAAGTTATTGAAGTTGGTGTTTTATATACATTGATCTTAACCATGTAGATGTGTAAGTAAAGAATCTATTATAATCTCCCGATGCAGGATAAATGACGATTTGAGTATTGTATTAGTATAAAAAGTTGTTATATGGATATCTTTTTATGTGAATACGCTTGACTTCTTCGTAAACCAACTCGCGGAATTCCTGAATATTGATCTTTTGGGTTGCCGAAATAAAGAGTGTAGGATTGTTTTCTTTTGCCATCCAGGTCTCTTTTAAATCATCGAGACTGAGATTCTCTTTGGTTGCTGGAGTCAGATCAAATTCATCTTTCTGAATATAGGTATAGGCATCTACTTTATTAAAGATCATGAAAAGAGGCTTATCTGCTGTTCCAATCTCATGTAGTGTCTCTTTCACCACATTAATCTGCTCTTCAAAGGAGGAGTGCGAGATATCTACAACATGAATCAAAAGATCGCTCTCTCTAACTTCATCAAGTGTACTTTTAAATGATTCTACCAAGCCATGTGGTAGTTTGCGAATAAACCCTACGGTATCAGTAAGTAAAAAAGGGAGGTTGCCAATTACTACCTTCCTTACTGTCGTGTCGAGGGTTGCAAATAGTTTATTCTCAGCAAAAACATCGCTTTTACTCAACATATTCATAATGGTTGATTTGCCAACATTGGTATAACCAACAAGGGCAACACGTACCATACTTTCGCGATTCTTGCGTTGCGTAATCTTCTGCTTATCTATCTCGCGAAGCTTCTCCTTTAAAAATGCTATTTTATCTCTGATGATACGACGGTCGGTTTCAATTTCCTTCTCTCCCGGACCTCTCATCCCAATACCTCCACGCTGTTTGGTAAGGTGAGCCCACATACCGGTCAACCGGGGAAGCAAATATTGACATTGAGCCAGCTCTACCTGCGTGCGGGCATGGGCTGTTCGTGCACGACGAGCAAAGATATCGAGAATCAGGTTTGTACGATCAAGAATCTTGCACTCCATCGACTTCTCCAGATTTCGAATCTGAGCTGCCGAAAGCTCATCATCAAATACTGCAATATCTATAGCTTCAGCTTTGATATAATCTACAATCTCTTCAAGCTTACCAGAACCAACGAAAGTCTTGGGATCTGGAAAATCTAGACGCTGAACAAATCGTTTAACGGAAAGTCCTCCTGCCGTCTCAACCAGGAACTCTAATTCGTCAAGATATTCTGCTGATTTAACTTCATCCTGATTTGTTGTAATTAATCCAATTAGGACAACTTTTTCTTGTAACTTAGCGGTATCGTGCATGCAATGATTTAAAGAACTGCAAAGTTAACAATAATGATGAAGCTGTCTTCATATTAAGTTATCGTTAAATCATAATTACTTCATTCAGTCCATCTTACAGTAATCAAGGTATTTATTAACTTTGAGCCACCAATAAATATTGGAATTATGCAAAATCAAGACATTAAAATTCTTTTGGTAGATGATGAAGATGATGTTCTCGAATTCCTGAGCTACAATATTAGGAAAGAGGGCTACGATGTTCACACTGCCAATAATGGGGTAAAGGGATTACAGAAAGCAATTGAGCTAAAACCACACCTCATTATTCTGGATGTTATGATGCCCGAAATGGATGGCATTGAAACATGTAGAGAGATTAAACAAAATCAACAGCTCGAAAATACAATTGTCGTATTTTTAACGGCAAGAGGTGAAGACTATTCTCAGATTGCAGGATTTGATGCAGGTGCCGATGACTATGTTACAAAACCTGTTAAGCCACGATTGCTGGTTAGCCGCATAAAGGCACTCCTCAGAAGATACCGAACAGAAGAAGATTCGGGTGCAAAACTGGATCTTGGAATGATGGTCATTGATAAAGAACGCTATGTAATTTTTCTGGACGGTATAGAAATTAGTCTACCACGTAAAGAGTTTGAATTATTGTTATTACTGGCCTCTAAACCGAATAAAGTATTTTCGCGTGACGAGATATTCTCAAAGGTTTGGGGTGATAATGTGATTGTTGGAGATCGTACTATTGATGTTCACATCAGAAAAATAAGAGAAAAGCTGGGAATCAACAATATCAAAACCATCAAAGGTGTTGGATACAAATATGAACCATGAGATTTAAGTTTTCTGACCCAAAGGCATTTGCGCTTACAAGTGCCTTATTAATTGGCCTTTTTTCTATTATTGTATCGTCGATACTTCTTCTTACACACCTTAATAATGTCTTTTTTGAGATATTGGGTATTGGTGTACTTGTATTTCTTTTCTCTTATTTCTTCCTCTACAAAGTGGTGGAATCGTTTATTTATGATAAGATAAAAATCATTTATAAGACGATTCATAGCTTAAAACGTCCAAAAGACGGAGATAAAAGCAAGTTAGTCATTAGTAGCGACACGCTCGAAATGGTAAACCGACAGGTTTTGGAGTGGGGCGAATCGAAAGCTCGTGAAATTGAAGAACTCCAGAATCTGGCAAAATATCGAAAAGAGTACATCGGAAATGTTTCACATGAATTAAAGACTCCTATCTTTAATATGCAGGGATATGTTTTGACGTTACTTGATGGCGGATTAGAAGATCCTACTATTAATAAGGAATATCTTTTGCGAACTGAGAAAAGTATCAACCGCATGATTGCTATTGTTGAAGATCTTGAAGCTATATCGCAATTAGAGTCGGGTGAACTTAAATTGAATAATTCAAAGTTTGATATTATTAGTTTAGCACGCGACGTTATTGAGTTCTTAGAGATTAAATCGCAAAGAAAAAATATTGAAATTACAATAGCCGGCATATTGGATAAACCAATTTTTGTAAGAGCCGATAAAGAGAGAATCAGACAGGTATTTATTAATTTGATAGAGAATTCGATAAAATATAACTTCAGACAGAGTGATGCGAATACTCAGATCAGTTTCTTCGATATGGATGAAAATATTCTGGTTGAGATAGCAGATAACGGTGTTGGAATAGCCCAACAAGATTTAGGTCGTATTTTCGAACGTTTTTACAGAACAGACAAAGGACGTAGTCGTGAACAAGGAGGTACAGGACTTGGCTTAGCGATTGTGAAACATATTATTGAAGCTCACGAACAAACCATCAGCGTAAGAAGCTGGCCAGGTATTGGCACTACATTTGGTTTTACGTTGAAGAAAGGATAACAAAGTGGGTGCCTTGGAAAAATGAAATAATTACCAACTTATAGCAAAACGGTTCGGTGCTATCTCTTTCTCCACTATTTTTGTTGTTGTTTTCTTTTATTAACGTAAAGCTATTTCAATATGAAGCTATTTCCAATTCCAACGGGAAATTTCAAACTGGATGGGGGAGCTATGTTTGGTGTAGTTCCAAAGACTATCTGGCAAAAAAATCATCCGGCAGATGAGAACAACCTGATCAATCTTTCGATGCGATCGTTATTAATCGTCACAGGAGGACATCGTATTCTGATAGATACCGGACTTGGAGAAAAACAAGATGAAAAGTTTTTACGTCATTATTATTTAAATGGCAATGATACGCTTGCGGGTTCACTAGCAAAAGCAGGATATTCATTTGATGATATTACTGATGTGATTCATACACACCTTCATTTTGATCATTGTGGAGGCAGTGTTAAAAGAGATAGTGATGGGTCGTACTCCACGACGTTCAAGAATGCAACCTATTATGTCAGTGAGAAACAGTGGAACTGGGCAATGAAGCCCAACAGAAAAGAGGCTGCTTCTTTTCTATCAGAAAATTTAATTCCGCTTCATGAATCTGGTCAATTAAAATTATTGACGGAAGAAGGCGATTTGTTTCCAGGGGTTTCTATTCGTTTTTTTAATGGTCATACCGATGGTCAGATTGTTGTTTATGTTAACTATTCGGGAAACACTTTGGTTTTTGCTGCTGACTTAGTGCCTCTCTCCGGACTTGTCCATATTCCTTACATTCCAAGCTACGACACGCGTCCATTAATCACTTTAGAAGAAAAGGAGCTTTTCTTAAACGAAGTGGTAGATCAACAACAAACTATATTCATGGAACATGAAGTGGAAACTGAATGTATCACCGTCAAAAGAGGAGCTCGTGGATTTGAGGTTGATCTGCGATTTACACTAGATGAGTTTCTTTCATTTGTGCCTACGGGAGAATAATCCGTAACATGATATCTGTGATATAAGCTTTGTGTGGTTATTTAATTTATTATTCTCCAGGTCATTGTATATTTAATCTAATTTTTGAAATGATATTATTATGAAGAAGTTATTCTTGTGTATTGCATTTGTTGCATTTACAACCATTGCATTTTGTCAGACTAAAGTTGCAAAGAAAATGAATGCAACACAAACGACTATTTGTAATCCAATTAATCTAAGTTATCGTTTTTGCCTGGATAATCCTTCACGACGCGAAGCTGCCGATCCTAGCATGATCTTGTTTAAAGGTGAGTACTTTCTGTTTGCCTCAAAGTCGGGAGGATATTGGCACTCTTCTGATTTAATTCATTGGGATTTTATAACTTCGGCAGATTTGCCTTTTGAAGACTATGCTCCGGCAGTTGTAGTTATCAAAGACAATCTATACTTCATGGCATCAGGGAGTGCTCCGGTTAAAATTTATAAAACATCAGATCCCAAATCAGGAAAATGGGAAGTAGCTAATAGCGCTTTCCCAATAGGCATGATCGATCCCGATCTGTTTTTGGATGATAATGGGCGACTCTACTTTTATTATGGCTGCTCAAATGTTAATCCGATATACGGGGTTGAACTTGACCTGAAAACATTAAATCCAATTGGAAAACCGGTAGAATGTTTCAATAACAACAAGGCTGTCTTCGGTTGGGAGCAACCGGGTGATTATAACAATGCTACTGAAAACCCATGGACTGAGGGTTCGTGGATGACGAAACATGATGGAAAATATTATCTGCAATATGCATCGCCCGGAACTCAGTTTAAAAGCTATTGTGATGGAGTTTACGTTGCAGATCAGCCATTAGGTCCGTTTAAAGTGGCAATGAATAATCCTTGCTCAGCTAAACCTGAGGGCTTTATCGCCGGAGCTGGTCACAGTAGTACTTTTCAGGATAAGTTTGGAAACTACTGGCACATTTCAACGATGACAATTTCTGTAAAACACATGTTTGAGCGTCGTTTGGGGTTGTTCCCAATGTTTTTTGATAAAAGTGGAGAACTATATACTTATACAGGTTTTGGAGATTTCCCATTTTCCATACCTCAGAAAAAAATATCTGGACCTGAAGAGCTATTTCCAGGATGGATGTTGCTTTCGTACCAGAAACCTATTCAGGTTTCATCGGAATTAATGGAGTATCCAAAGAATTTCGCTACAGATGAAGATATCAGAACTTATTGGAGTGCAAAAACAGGAGATAAAGGCGAATGGATCAGTATGGATCTGAAAAAACAATCGATGATCAATGCTATCCAGATCAATTTTGCAGAAAACAGCACAAAACTGCTGGGTCGTTCTGAAAGTATGTACTATCAGTATCTGTTAGAATATTCGAACGATAATAAAACATGGAAGCTATTAGTTGACAAAACATTAAATAAAACGGATGTCCCTCATGACTATATTCAGCTTGAAAAGCCGCTACTGGCACGTTATATAAGAGTTACAAATTATCATGTACCCGATGGAACCTTTGCTGTTTCAGATTTGCGCATTTTTGGGAAAGGGGTTGGAGTAATACCTGAAAAGGTTACTGATTTTATGATTACCCGGAATCAACTGGATAAACGTGAAGTAAAATTGGAATGGAAGAAAAATCCTGACGCAGTAGGTTATAATATCAGATATGGAGAGGCTAAAAATAAATTGTATCACAATTATCAGGTTTTGGATAAAGAGGCTCTAACCATTCGAAGTCTGAACAGTAATCGTCACTATTATTTTACAATTGATGCCTTTAATGAAGCTGGTATTCGTAAAGGAACAACAATAGTGACCGTGCAATAATCATGGATATTCAGTAAAGAACCATCAAACTTCTTTATTGCAGTATTATAATAATTTCTGGCTATTTCGTTAGAATAAACACTACTTTTTATGAAAAAAATTCTGGCCTCTTTGATTTTATTATCAATTTCTTTTGGCTATTTCGTTCAAGCTCAATCACCTGTAAGTCTGGGTGATCTTAAAAAAGTTTCGGTAAAAGATGCTTCGCTTGATCTTTTTACTACAAATGGTAACGCAAAGGTGACCATTTATTCACCTTCTGTCTTTCGTATCCGTATTGTGAAGTCTGATTTTGCAAAAGACTTCTCATATGCAGTAGTTGGAACACCTGTGCAGTGTAAGGTTGATGTTAAGCAAAACAATAACGATATTACGGTATCTACAGATTCAGTAATACTGAAAATATCAAGAAAACCAGTCCGTTTTACTTTTACCACACATGATGGACGTGTTCTGAATGAAGATGATCAAGCCATGGGGACACAATGGATTGGTGAAAATATAAGTACTTATAAAAAGCTTCAGGATGGTGAAAAGTTTATTGGGCTAGGTGAAAAAACAGGAAATCTTGACAGACGCGGTTCTGCCTATGAAAACTGGAATCGTGATTTTCCGGATTATAGAGCAGTTGATGATCCGCTCTATGCAACGATCCCTTTTTACATGGGCATCCATCATGGACTTACTTACGGAATCTTCTTTGATAATAGCTATAAGTCGCGTTTTAATTTTGGGGCCTCTAACAACCGATTCTCTTCTTTTGAAGCTGATGCTGGTGAGATGAACTATTACTTTATAGGAAACACCAGTGTTGCGGGAATTATTAAATCGTATACAGACCTTACCGGTCGTATGGAAATGCCTCCGCTCTGGAGCTTAGGATACCAACAATGTAGATGGAGCTATTTCCCTGAAAAAATGGTATTGAATGTTGCAAAGACATTCAGAGACAAAAAAATACCTTGTGACGTAATCTATCTGGATATTCATTACATGGACGCCTATAAAGTGTTTACCTTTAACCCTGAACGCTTTTCTAAACCAAAAGAGATGGTGGATGAACTGCATGGAATGGGTTTTCACTTGGCTACCATTATAGATCCGGGTGTTAAAGTTGAAAAGGGTTATAATGCATATGAAGATGGTTTGAAAAAAGATGTTTTTATAAAATATCCTGATAATACAAACTATACGGCACAGGTTTGGCCTGGATGGTGTCATTTTCCAGACTTCTCGAACCCTGATACCAGAAAATGGTGGGGCGAAAATTTCAAAGTACTCACAGATGCTGGTGTAGAAGGCTTTTGGAATGACATGAATGAAATTGCCTCATGGGGACAAGCTACGCCTTTAAATATTCAGTTCAATTATGATGGACAAAAGGCAAATTATAGGCAGATCAAAAATATGTATGGAATGCAGATGGCCCGTAGTACTTTTGAAGGAACTAAAAAATTAATGAATGGCCGGCGACCTTTGGTGATTACCCGTTCAGGATATGCCGGACTTCAACGCTATACTTCAATATGGACCGGTGATAATGGTGCAAATGAAGAAAATATGTTACTCGGCGTTCGTCTGGTAAATAGTCTTGGATTATCTGGTGTAGCTTTTACCGGTTATGATGTAGGAGGTTTTGTTGGAGACAAATCACCCGCCTTATTTAATCGATGGATTTCTCTCGGCACGTTCTGTCCATTCTTTAGAGCACATGCTACTTACGACTCGAGAAGTGCAGAACCCTGGGCTTTTGGTGAATCAGCTGAGGCAATTAACCGTCGCTATATTCAATTCAGATATCGTATGTTGCCCTATATTTATTCTTCATTTTTTGAAGCTTCTCAAACAGGGCTTCCTGTAGCACGTTCTTTAGCTATTAATTATACAAATGATGAGAAGATTTTCTATGCAGCATATCAGAATCAATATCTCTTTGGCCCTTCATTCCTTGTAGCACCGGTTGAAAGCTCGAAAGATTTTCTAAAAGTTTATCTACCTGCAGGAAATAAATGGTATGACCTCTATACGGATAAGATTTTTGAAGGGGGAGAGGAAACAGTTGTTCCGAGTGATTTAACTCATCTACCGGTCTTTGTGAAAGGAGGAAGCATTATCCCTATTCAGTCTGTTGTTCAAAACACAACAGAAAAACCTGATGAAACACTTGAAATACATGTATTTAATGATGAAAAAAGTGGAAAGTTTGTCTATTATGAAGATGATGGAACTACTTATCAAAACAAGACGGGAAACTTTTTAAAACGTACATTGAGTTTTGATGCAAGGAAAAAGAGTTTGATGTTAGGTAAAACAGAAGGTTCTTTCTCCAGTCGTTATAATAAAGTAAAAATTATATTCCATGGCTTTGGTCTTTTGTCAAAAGTGAAGTCGCCTATCGGTGATATAAATACAACATCGGAGAATCTGCATTTGGTCTCTTCCGACTATGGAAATTATGCTGTTCTAAGTGTCGTTTTACCACTCACAAATAATGAGATAAGCTTAAATTGGTAAGAAGAAAATATTGATAAAATTTATACCGGGTTGGTCCTTACAGGCCAACCTTTTTTTCTGCTATGTGGGCTGATGCATATCATAGAGGCCTTGTTTCAATAGGTAGTCAGAAATTTAAATATATAAAAAAATCGGACACTAATTTTTGGACAAGCACTGAGTTATGCTGTAAACATAAAGAGTCGGAACTAATTTCGACTGAAGTTTTATGGGCGGCTTCCAGTTCTTTAAAAATAAGTAAAGATGGCAATACATTATTCATTCTTTCTGTTACATCTGATGGAGCTTCGTATGGTTATAACTTAATCAGGAAAACGAGTACAAAGAGTTCGTTAATCAATCTAAGCAGATTAAATGAGAATAATCGTTCGAAGTTTTATGGAAATACTATTTTGGAAGATAGAGATTTTGGCGTATATGCCTGGTAAAAAAGTATATAAATAGAAATGAATCTCGTATTTATACTTTCTCAAAATAACAAGGTTTGATCATACAGATCGAACAAAGCACAAAGGGCATTTGTTTTTCATTCTGAACCACAAACGCTCTTTACTTTGTACAGAATTGAATCACAGATAAACAGTTCATCACCCTCCTTTATAGAAAACAAAGAGAAGTTTCTTCAAATATTGGAGGATTATAGACACCGGCTGGAACTAGTTTCATGCGGGGGACCAGCAAAAACGATAGAGCTGCATAGAAGTCGAAACAAACTTCTTGCTCGCGAGCGTATTAATCTGTTGATTGATGCAAACACCGCTTTTCTTGAGCTATCGCCCATGGCTGCATTTGGTATGCATGGAAATCAATTCCCCTCTGCCGGAATCATTACTGGAATCGGAAGAATCCAAGGTCGGGAAACTGTTATTGTGGCAAATGATGCGACGGTTAAAGGAGGTACTTATATTGAGGAGTCGATAAAAAAACATATTCGGGCACAAGAGATTGCCTTTCAAAATCATCTTCCTTGTGTGTATCTGGTCGACTCGGGAGGTGTCTTTCTTCCTGATCAGGCAAAGGTCTTTCCTGACCGGTTTCACTTCGGACGTTTTTTTTACAATCAGGCACGTCTTTCTGCATTGAAGATACCACAAATTGCAATTGTTATGGGATCGTGTACAGCAGGTGGAGCCTATGTACCGGCCATGTGTGATGAAACAATTATTGTTCGTGAACAGGGAACCATCTTCATTGGTGGTCCTCCTTTGGTGAAAGCTGCTACAGGAGAAGATGTAACTGCCGAAGAGCTGGGAGGGGCAGACATCCACACTCGTGTATCGGGAACCGCTGATCATTTTGCAGAAAATGACGAACATGCTTTACAGATATGTAGAAATATCTTTGAAACAATTCCACAGAAAAGAACAAAACCGGCAGAATGGAAAACACCTGAAGAGCCTTTTTATGATCAGGAAGAACTATACGGGCTTGCACCTGTGGATCTTCGTAAACCTGTTGATGCGAAAGAAATCATTGCTCGCATTGTTGATGGTAGTCGTTTTCATGAGTTTAAATCGAGATATGCTCCATCGTTAGTTACAGGATTCGCACATATTCATGGGTATCCGGTTGGTATTATTGCAAACAATGGGGTATTGTTTGGTGAATCGGCATTAAAAGGAGCCCATTTTGTCGAGCTCTGTTCGTCCCGAAATATCCCTTTGCTTTTTCTGCAAAACATTACAGGGTTCATTGTTGGTAAAGAGTATGAGCATAAAGGGATAGCTCGTGATGGAGCTAAGATGGTACATGCGGTGGCCAATGCTGCTGTACCTAAATTTACGGTAGTATTTGGAGGCTCATTTGGTGCCGGTAATTATGCGATGGCCGGAAGAGCCTATGATCCAAATCTTCTTTTTATGTGGCCTAATGCCAGAATCTCGGTAATGGGTGGAGAACAAGCTGCCGGAGTTTTAGTTTCAGTAAAAGAGGATCAACTAAAATCGAAAGGTTTGCTGCTATCGGAAGAGGAACGACAATCTATGCAAAACGAAATTATAAAGAAGTACGAAGATGAGGGGTCACCATATTATAGCACGGCTCGCCTGTGGGACGATGGCATTATTGACCCCTTAGACACCAGAAGAATTATTGGTCTGGGATTGGCCATGTCGTATAACGCCCCTACTGCTGATACAACATATGGTGTATTCAGAATGTAATTTAAAAGCACACTATCATTAATTTATAATGCTAACAAAGCACAAAAATGTACACAACTATTGAGCTTGAAATTCAAGATAGCATTGCAAACATCTATTTAAACAGGCCGGCCGTAAAGAATGCTTTCAATGAACAGATGATCTATGAGATAAAAGATTGCTTTACGCATTTAAGCCAAAACGATGCTGTTAGAGTGATCATCATTAGAGGCAAGGGAACTGCTTTTTGTGCAGGTGCTGATCTAAACTGGATGAAGCATATCAAAGTAAAAGACTTTGAGGCGAATTTAGAAGAAAGTCAACTTCTGTCGGATTGTCTTTACACTATTTATAGTTGCCCTAAAACAGTGATTAGTATTGTACATGGTTATTCAATGGGCGGAGCAAATGGGATATTATCAGCTTGTGATATTGCATATACGCTCGACACAACAGTATTTTCGTTGAGCGAAGTAAAACTGGGTTTGATTCCATCATGTATTGCACCTTATATTTTAAAACGGGTTGGCGAATTTGCAGCCAGAGAAATTATGCTGACCGGGAAAAGAATAACGGGTAAAAAAGCAATGACTATTGGCCTGGTTAATAAATCATTTATTGACATGGACAGTTTAGAAGATTATTTAAGTCATACGATTGCTCATCTGAAATCGGGTGGTATGCAGGCTCAAAGAACTATAAAGATGCTGATTCATCAGGTAGTAAATCATCTTAGTCTGGATGAGGCACGAATATATACGGCCCAAATGATTGCTGAAACCAGAATGACCGCCGAAGCCCAGGAGGGGATGGAGGCTTTTCTGGAAAAACGAAACCCTCAATGGATTAAAAATGATTAAGCTTAAAAAGGTACTGATTGCGAATAGAGGTGAGATTGCTGTTAGAATTATCAAAACACTAAAGAAAAATGGTATTCTTTCGGTAGTTGTTTATTCGGAAAGCGATACAGATTCTTATGCAGTAAGGCTTGCAGATGAGGCTGTCTTTCTGGGAAATGACAATCTAAGTGAATCGTATCTTAACATCACTAAAATAATAAAGGTTGCTATTGAAACCGGTTGTGATGCTTTACATCCGGGATATGGCTTTCTGTCTGAAAATCCAATATTAGCAGCTGAATGTAGTTTAGCCGGAATCGTTTTTATTGGTCCTTCTGAAGAGGTAATACAAATAATGGGAAACAAACTGGAAGCACGAAATTTAGCTATCTCGGCTGGAATTTCTGTAATTACAGGTAGTTCGGGAACCCATGAAGAGATCATAAAGAACAGTTCAGATTTACGATTTCCTTTATTAGTCAAAGCTGCCGGTGGTGGTGGTGGTAAAGGAATGCGCATTGTAAAAAAGAAGGGCGAACTTAAAGAAGCACTCATTGCAACTTCACGCGAGGCTAAAGCTTATTTTGATGATGAAACGGTATATGTTGAACAATTTATAGAAAAGCCTCGTCATATTGAGGTCCAGATCCTTGGAGATATGCAAGGAAATATAATTCATCTTTTTGAAAGAGAGTGTACCATTCAACGGCGGCATCAAAAGATAATTGAAGAGGCACCCTCGCCTACATTGGATCAGAACACAAGGAACCAGCTAACAAAGGCAGCCATTAAAATTGCTCAAAAAATAGGTTATATAAGTGCAGGAACTATCGAATTTTTGGTAGATGCCTCTTTAAACTTTTATTTTCTGGAAATGAATACCCGGATTCAGGTTGAACATCCAGTTACAGAGTTTATTACTGGAATTGATATTGTTGAGGAACAACTTAAAATTGCATCAGGACTTCCACTATCTTTTAGTCAGGAAGCACTTACCATACAAGGGCACGCTATCGAATGTCGTTTATATGCTGAAGATCCTAAAAATGATTTTATGCCTACGCCCGGGGATTTACTCCAGTTTTCAGTTCCTCTTTTAAGCAGGGATTATCGGTTAGATTCTGGAATTGAGAGAAAAGGGGTAATAGAACCTTTTTTCGATCCTTTGATTGCAAAATTTATCGTGCATGGTAATACACGCGAGGAGGCGATTGAAAAGATGCAGAAGATGTTGCACGACACCGTAATACTTGGGATAAAAACCAATCGTGAATTCTTGTATAGCTTGCTAAGCCTGCCTGATTATATAGAAAATAATATCTGGGTTACTTTTGCAGAGGAACATTCTGAAAAGATAATATGCAGTTTTAAACAATGCGCTTGTCTGGTTGATAAAAGTAGAGCACTTCTTGCCTTCCTCTCACTATCAATGGTCACAGGTAAAACCCATTATTCGGATGATCCGTGGGATATAGATTTTTGGCGAAACTATCGGGCTATACCCTATCTCTTTGAATCAAAATCCGGCGAGGCTATATTACAAAAGAGAATAATGAATCGTTTTGATTGGCTAATCAATAAGATCCCCTATACGGTGAAAATCCAAAAGCTTGAAGATGAAAAAATTTTCTTAATAATCAACGACCAGACTTTCTGTTTTCATTACGCAATTGATAAGAAGGGTGAATTTTTAGTTTTTCATAATGGGATCAATTTCTCTGGTATACGTAAAGACTTTCTGACGATTCCTTGCGACTTTTCTCTTAAGGATACACAGATTCATAAAAATGACGGAACTATTGTATCGCCCGTTCCAGGAAAGATTTCAAAGATCTTTGTTAAAGAGGGTGATGCCGTGAACAAAGAGACTGTTTTACTGGTTGTGGAATCAATGAAGATGGAGAATAGCATATATGCTTCGGGAGAAGGCACCATTTCGAAAATCTTTATAAAAGAAAATGATGCCATCGAATCGAAAAGCACTTTAATAATCATTGATCTTCTACAAAAAAACTAAACCACTGGCCTATCATGGATTTCAACCTAAGTGAAGAGCATAATTTAATACGTGAAACAGTTAGAGATTTTGCAGAACGCGAAATAAAACCTGTTGCGCTAGAGCTTGACGAAAAAGAGACATTCTCAATTGACCTTACAAAAAGAATTGGAGAACTCGGACTCTTTGGAATGACACTTCCATCGGAATATGGAGGGCAGGGACTGGATACTTTATCATACATTATAGCAGTTGAGGAACTTGCACGTGTTGATGGCTCACAGGCCGCTACAGTAGCGGCTCATAATTCGTTGGGCATTGGTCCTATCTTTTATTTTGGAACTGAAGAACAAAAACAAGCGTATCTTCCGGATTTATGTACGGGGAACAAGCTTTGGGCCTTTGGATTAACAGAACCTGAAGCCGGTTCTGATTCGAGAGGGACAAAAACAGAAGCAAAAGAGATTGATGGTCAATGGATAATTAATGGCTCGAAGATTTTTATCACAAACGGAGCTTCAGACATTTCAGCAGGAGTGACGGTTCAAGCCATTACAGGTGATAACAATGGAAAAAAGGAATACTCGGTTATTTTGGTAAAAAAGGGGACCCCCGGTTACCAGTCTAAACCGTTAAAAGGGAAGATGATGTGGCGGTCGTCGGATACCTCATCTATGTTTTTTGAAAACTGCACTGTTCCTTATGAAAATATTCTTGGTGCAAAAGGACAAGGATCACATATCATGCTCAGTACCCTTGACAACGGAAGACTTTCAATAGCAGCCATGGGTTTAGGTTGCGCACAAGGAGCTTTCGAAGCTGCACTTGCCTACTCAAAAGAGCGGAAACAGTTTGGACAGGTTATTGGAAAATTTCAGGCCATTAGCTTTAAACTTGCTGACATGGCCACAAAAATTGAACTGGCACGAAATCTACTCTATAAAGCTTGCTGGCTAAAAGATGCAGGAAGAGCCTTTGGAAAAGAGGCTGCGATGGCAAAACTTTATTGCTCAGAAATAGCAAAAGAGGTTGCCGACGAGGCTATACAAATATTTGGTGGTTATGGCTTAATAAAAGAGTATCCTGTTGAACGTTTTTATCGTGACCAGCGTTTATTACAAATAGGCGAAGGAACATCAGAAATACAACGGTTAGTAATATCACGTTATCTAGGATTGTAATGAATACAATGAAGGGAAGAGGCGATATGAATTCTATTTATATAACAGAAAATGTCCGTGATGCAATGCAGGGGTTGAATTACATTGTACCGGCTCAACAAAAGGCCGATTATATTAATGCTCTATTAAACGTTGGTTTTGAGAGAATTGATATGGGATATTTGGTTTCGCCCAAGCCGCTTCCTCAATTTAAAGATCTATATGAGGTATTAAGCCTGATAGAACCGATTGAAAATAAAACCCGATTAATGGTACAGGTTAATAATCCGGAATCTGCCTTTATAGCCTGTAGTCAGCCGCTTATCAGATCTGTAGGCTATGCATCCTCTATATCAGAGGTTTACCTTATGAAATCGCTTCATGTTTCGCAAGAACAATCGTTTACTGATTTGTTGAAGATTATTGAAATTACAAACCGACACGACAAAGAGTTAATTGTTTATTTAACCATGGCTTTTGGAAATCCATATAATGAAGAATGGGCTCCCGAGAAAGTACTTAGTCTTATCCAAATTTATCAAAGTTGGGGCATAAAGAAAATTGTATTCTGTGATACTTATGGAGGGACTAATCAATTCACTATCGCTGGTTTGTTTTCTTTACTCTGTTTTTCTTTCCCAACAATAGAATTTGGACTTCATCTATTTACAAGTAGTCAGAATTGGCTTGAGAAAATTGATGCAGCCTATCGGAATGGGTGTAGACATTTTGATGGAGTTATTCACGGGATGGGTGAGTGCCCTGCTACATGCAACGAAAAAGAGCATGTCGGAATTGTAAATACACAACACTTGCTTGAATTTTGTGGAATAAATAATATCAAAACGAACTTAGTGAGCGAAGCATTTGAAAATGCTATCGTACAATCGCTTCTTACTTTTTCAGATATCCCTCTTGAATAATAAGTTGCGGTGGTACTTATAGTATAGATATAAACCCAACTAATAAAACCACCGCGATATACTATGAATATTGCAACACGGTTGCTTCTCCTTTTAGTACCATTACAGCATTGCTTGCAAGTGCATCTATTTCATCTTCGTTAGGATATACCGCAACAGGGGCAAAACGCTGAATTCTGTTAAACAGATAGTTTCCAAATCGTCGACTATGAAAGACATCGCCAGAGAGAATGATAGCATCAGGTTGTTCTTCAAAAACAGTAACCATTGCACCTACTTCTTTGGCTACCTGATAAGCCATACCGGTTAATATAAGTTCGGCATATTCATCTCCAGCATCAATTTTTCGTTCCACTTCATCAAAACTGGTTGTTCCCAGATATCCCATCAAGCCACCTCGTGAGGTAATCATCTGAACGATCTCATTTTGAGTATAATGTCCGGAAAAGCACAAACGAACTACATCACCAATAGGCAGACTTCCAGTACGTTCTAATGAGAATGGCCCATCACCATCATAACATTGGTTAACATCTATCACCCGACCATTACGATGAGCTCCAACTGAAATACCCCCTCCCCCAACGTGAACAACAATAAGTTTCAACTCTTCATACTTTTTATTGATCGATTGAGCATATTTACGACTTACTGTTTTTTGATTTAGGGCGTGAAAAACTGATTTTCGTTCAAAAAGTGGATGACCAGATAATCTGGCTAAAGCATCTAACTCGTCCATCACACCGGGATCCGCAGTTAATGCTTTAGCATTAGGTATCAATAGTGCAATCTCAGCAGCAAGGAGACCTCCAAGATTAACAGCATGCTGACCCATAACGCCTATTCGCAAGTCATGAGCCATAGTTTCATTGATTTCATATATCCCTGAAGCGACTGGTTTGGTTAATCCTCCTCTGGCTATTACAATTTTAAAATGACTGATATCAAAATCATTATCTTTCAGAAGTTTTAAAATTGCTTTCTTACGAAAATCAAGCTGATTGGGTATGGTGGTACTATCGGCTAATTCATGTAGATTATGACGAATAGTAGTTAAAAATGACATTTTAAGGTTCTCAAAAACAGCAATCTTTGTTGATGTGTTTTTAGGATCTATAACGAGAATATTTCCGGTTACCATGATATCTTGTTTTTTTGAAACATCAATATTACAAATATAATCGTATCTATCGTTTGTTAAAGGATATTTTAATATAAGATATTTTTATTGTTCTGATTTTTTATACTTTTAACATTCAAACTACAATAGAAGAGAACCCTTTTACTATTTTTGTTTGACTTTATATATTACTACGTATTATTTCTCTTAAACAAATTCAACATTTTATGAAAAAAATTAGTTTACTGAGTTTCCTATTGTTGTTTTGTATATCCTTTTCCGGACTTGCACAACAGGCTCAAACATTACCATTAGATCCAAAGACAAGGATTGGTAAGCTTGATAATGGTTTAACTTATTACATCAGAAAGAATGAACTACCTAAAAACAGAGGTGAGTTTTATATTGCTCAAAAAGTTGGTTCCATACTTGAGGAGGAGAACCAAAGAGGCTTAGCTCACTTTTTAGAACACATGTGTTTTAATGGCACAAAAAACTTTCCGGGAAATTCGTTAATTAAATACCTTGAAAAAATTGGTGTAAAGTTTGGTGAGAACGTTAACGCCTATACCTCTCTAGATGAAACGGTATATAATTTATCAAATGTACCTTTAACCAGAGAAACAATTCTAGATTCCGCGCTTTTGGTATTACACGACTGGTCTAGTTTTGTATCATTAGAAAGTAAAGATATTGATGATGAACGTGGTGTTATTCGTGAAGAATGGCGTACTCGCAATACCGGAGGATATAGAGTATTGGAATCGGGTGTCAAAGAGATGTTTGCGAATACTCAATATGCCAACCGCATGCCTATTGGTAGTATTGACGTAATCAACAATTTTGCTTATCAAGCAATAAAAGATTATTACAAAAAATGGTATCGTCCAGATTTACAAGGAATCATCGTTGTAGGAGATATTGATGTCGATAAAGTGGAAGCCAAAATAAAACAGATCTTTTCAGATATCCCTGCTCCTGTTAATCCTGCTGTTCGCACACATTTCCAGGTTCCAAATAATACGGAACCAATTGTTTCTATTCAAACAGATCCAGAAGTTCAACAAACACAGATAGCCATCTACTGTAAACACGATATCGTACCTGTTGAGATGAAATCATCTGTTAATTACTATTTTATGAGTTTAATTAACAATTTAATTTCAACGATGTTTAATGCCAGACTGTTTGAGCTTTCAAAAAGTCCCACTCCCCCGTTTGCTTTTGCTCGTGGAGGCTACGGTGAATTCTTTCTGACACCTACTAAAGATGCCTGGAGTATAACAACGATGCCACGTAACAATAATGAAACTGATCTGGCCCTACGTGCTGTTATACGTGAAAATGAAAGGATGCGTCGATTTGGCTTTACGGCTTCTGAGTATAGCAGAGCTAAAACAGAGCTGTTGCGTTCATACGAAACAGCATTTAATGAGAAGGATAAACAGAAAAATGATGCATACGTAAGAGAGTGTGTACAACATTTTATCAGTAATGAGCCAATGCCGGGAATAGACTATGAATTTGACTTGGTAAACAAGGTTCTACCCAAACTTCCACTCGAAGCTATAAATAAAATGGTTCAACAGTATGTTTCAGATACAAATATGGTCTTTTCGTTTACTGGTCCTAAAAAAGAAGGAATAAGTACACCAACGAAAGAACAGATTCTGAATGCATGGAAAGAGGTTAAAAAAGAAAATATCACCGCTTATGTTGATAAGGTTTCGAATAAACCCTTGATCGATAAAAAACCTGCCGGGGGAAAGATTGTAAAAACAGAACTGAAACCTTTTGGCTATAAACAATGGACGCTTTCAAACGGTGTCAAGGTCTTAGTAAAGAAAACAGACTATAAGAAAGATCAGGTAATTATGAGTTCGTATAGTCCGGGTGGTTCTTCATTAGTTAATGATTCTGATTATCCTTCTTCAACAGTAATTAATGAAATTACAACGCTTGGTGGAGTTGGCCCATTCTCATCCGTAGAACTTGAAAAGATGTTAACTGGGAAAATAGTATCTGTAAGTCCTTCAGTGGGGGCGTTAAACGAAAGTATTAATGGAAATGCCTCGCCAAAAGACTTCGAAACATTAATGCAATTAACCTATCTCTACTTTACTCAGCCCAGAATGGATAAGGATGCATATAATTCATGGATGGTACGTAAGAAAAACCAATTGGAGAATGCATCATTAAATCCAATGAATAGCTTTGTCGATTCTATTATAACCGTTATTACAAACAAAAATCCTCGTGGAAAACGGCTTAATTTAGAGATGCTTAAAAAAGTAGATTATAATAAGGTAATGGATATTTATAAAGACCGGTTTGCTGATGCAAGCGACTTTACTTTCTTCTTTACAGGAAATGTTGAACCCGATAGCATCAAAAATTCTGTTGAGCTTTATCTTGGAAGTCTTCCTGCTAAAAATAGAAAAGAGAATTTTAAAGACCGAGGTATTTATCCTCCAAAAGGAGTTGTAAAAAATAACTTCAATAAAAAACTCGAAGTCCCCAAGACTACTGTCTTTATAGCTTATACTGGAGAGATTCCATATACTCTGGAAAATGACATCCTGATAGATTACGTAAAAAGCATCCTCGACATTGTTTATACAGAAAACATCAGAGAGAAAGAGGGTGGATCTTATGGCGTTGGTGTTATGGGTAGTATAAACAAATTTCCAAAACAACGTTTTGGATTCCAGATTAACTTCGATACAGATCCAGCAAAAAGAGAAAAACTGACTGGAATTGTATATGATGAAATCAAGAAGATTGTCACTGATGGTCCGAATGAAGTGAATCTGAATAAAGTTAAAGAGAATCTGCTTAAAACTTATCAAGAGAATCTAAACGAGAATGGATACTGGTCGGGAGTTATTTATAGTCAAGTAGTTAATGGTGTAGACGTTAATACTGATTATGCTAAAATAGTTAAGTCAGTTACACCAACTCAGATTCGTAACTTTGCTAAGAAAATATTCTCACAAAATAATATTATTGAGGTATCTATGAGTCCTGAAAAATAATATTTTAGAAATATATTCTTTATAAAAAGGCTTTCCTATAACGGGGAGGCCTTTTTTATTTAATTCGTCTATGGTTTTCTACAATTCAGACGTTAAATTCAACTATTCAGAACATAGCTTTTTCTCTCACCATAAATGATAAATACTTTTGCTGAACAAAAAATGAGAAAATAGGTTTCTTTATGCAATACGTTTTACACAATTGCATTATTAAGCCACGGAAACGTTTTTATATATTTATGTTTCCTTCTTTTTTTGTAAACAAGCTAACAACAATGGACGAGAAATTTGAAAAAATAATCATTGAATCGGCAGCCCTTTTTAGAAAGTATGGAATTCGCAGTTTATCGATGGATGATATCAGCAGAGAGTTGGGGATTTCTAAAAAAACCATCTATCAATATGTGGCAAATAAAGCCGAATTGATAGAAAAGATTTTGGAGTGGTTTACTAATAATAACTTATGCATGAGGTCTGAAAAAAATCATGAAGCTAACGCTATTGATGATTTACTCAGTTTCAGTTTGATAGTACAAGAGGAATCAAATGAGTCGACCCCTGCCATTCTATTTGATCTACAAAAATACTATCCTGATGTTTTTAAACGATTCTCTGTAAAGAAAAACGAATTAGTATTTGATCATTTAAAACGAAACATGTTGAAAGGCATTGAAGAGGGGCTTTATCGAACAGACTTAGATGTTGATTTAGTATCACATCTCTATGTTAAAAAGCTAACCGATTCACATGATGTTGATTTTTTGAATACACACCAACTCTCTTTTTCAAGAGTTTTTGAAGTGATGTTTGACAACCACATCAGAGGAATATCAAATGAAAAGGGCTTAGCCTATTTTGAAAGTAAAAAAGTGAAAAAACAACTATAAATAACAAGGATAAATGAAAGCACGGAATATTATCGTTCTGACAGCCCTCTTACTTGTTTCATGCTACGGTTTTGGACAAGAGGTCCAAAATTTTTCTCTACGTGAAGCTCAGGAATATGCGCTTAAAAATAGTGCAGAGGTTAAGAATACGAAAATCGACAACGAAATTGCAAAAAAGAAGATTTGGGAGACAACGGCAATTGGATTACCACAAATATCAGGAACAGTTAATTATCAACATCAATTTAAAGTTCCAGAAATGAACTTTGGAGGATCTTCATTCTTAAAACTTGACCCTACGGTGCCTGCCGGAACGCCATTGACTTCTGATATGGTTGGTAATACGTTAACATTAGGAACCAATCCTGGGCAGCCCATCAAACTTGGTTTAATGGATAACACTACAATGGATGTTACTGTTAGCCAGCTTGTTTTTAATGGCGGTTATATTGTTGGACTTCAAGCTGCACGTGTTTATTATCAGATAGCCGATCAGAATTATCAAAAGTCGCAAATTGATATTAAAGAGTCTATTGCTAATACTTATTCTCTAATTCTAATTGTAGAAAACAATCGTACGGTTTTACAACGTTCATTAGACAATATAACAAAGACGCTGTCAGAAATGCGACAGATCAATAAACAAGGACTTAATGAAGATACTGATGTTGATCAGATTGAATTAACCAGTTTAAATATTACGAATGCGATAAATACTATCACTCGTCAAATTGAAGCTTCTTACGATCTGCTCAAATTCCAAATGGGAATACCTTTAGAGAAAAAAATAACTTTAACTGATAGTCTTGATGGGTTAATTGCAAATGTCGATTTAGCTACATTAGTAGGTAAACAATTTAATATTCAGAGCAATATTACCTATAAAATAATGGATACTCAGGAGGCTTTTGGGAAACTTGCTTTACGTAAAGAGATCTCTAATTCTCTGCCAAGTATAGCCGCTTTTTACAAACACACAGAGAAGTTAAATCAGGCAGCCTTTGATTTTACCCCCAAAGACATTCTTGGTCTTTCAGTAAATGTTCCTCTATTTTCAAGTGGGCAACGTAATGTGATGGTAAAACAACGAAGACTGGATTTAGAAAAGATTACAAATTCTAAGAATAAAGCCATCGAAGGAGTAAAACTTGACTACACCAATTCAAAAAATGAATTAAACTCAACATTTGAAAAATACTTGAATGAAAAGAAAAACATTGAGCTGACTAAGCGTATCTATGATAAGACAATGATCAAATTTCGTGAAGGTATTTCATCTAGTTTAGATTTAACTCAGGTTCATAATCAATACCTTACTGCACAATCAAACTTCTTTACTGCTGCATATAATCTTTTGACAGCAAAGAATAAGTTGGATAAAATTGTAAATAACGACTTATAATTATTTTGGATAACGAAAAACATTGAAAATCATGAATAAAAATATTTTAATAGCATCATTACTTCTTGTAGCAGTAGCCTGCAAGCCTGGTGATAAAAAAGCAGAACTAGAAAAACTTAAAGTTCAGAAAAATGAGCTCACTTCAAAAATCGAAACCCTCGAAAAAGAGTTAGGTGTAAAAGATACTACTGCTATAAAACCAATAGATGTTGCCGTTACGCCTGTAGAATTTGCTGAGTTTCGCCATTATCTTGACATTCAGGGTCACATCGAAGGTGATCAAAATATTGAAGTAAGTCCTCAATCAGCAGGTCAAGTGGTTAAGGTAAATGTTAAAGAAGGTGATCATGTAGTAAAGGGACAGATTTTGGCTGAACTTGATTCGAAGTTAATCATGCGTGGAATTGATGAAATTCATTCACAACTATCATTAGCAACAACACTTTACCAGAAGCAAAAAGCACTGTGGGATCAGAAGATTGGATCAGAGGTTCAATACTTAACTGCAAAAACAAACAAAGAATCGCTCGAAAGAAAACTTGCTTCTATGCAGGAACAGTTAGCAATGAATAAGGTAAAATCACCTATCAGTGGAACTGTTGAAAGTATCCCTTTCAAAATTGGACAAGTTATTTCTCCAGGCTTACCAACTTCAACCATCCGTGTTGTAAATATGAGTGGTGTAAAAGTTATTGCTGATGTTGCCGAAGCATACAGTTCGAAAGTAAGAAACGGAAACGAAGTATTAGTTAGTTTCCCTGATATCGACGAACAAATAGCAGCTCGGGTTACTTTTGGAAGTAAAGTTATCGACCAAACAAACAGAACTTTCAGAGTTGAAGCCAGACTTGCACATTCAAGAGCTGATCTTCGTGCTAACATGATTGCAAACCTGAAGATTAGCGACTATATCAATAAAAAAGCAATGATTATTCCTGTCAATCTCATACAAAAATCAATGAATAACAACTACGTAATGATAGCCGTACAAAAAGGAAATCAAACAGTTGCAATGAAAAGAGATATTAAAACAGGAAATACATATAATGCTGCTTCAGAAGTTATTGATGGATTAAAGATTGGCGACAAGTTAATCACTTCAGGATATTTAAATCTTAAAGATGGTCAATTGATCAAATTATAACATAAAAGGGTGATCCATCATGAAAAAAAATAAGATTAAAGAATTTTTTGCGACAAGCTGGGCAATAGATAATAAAACAAGCATCTATGTATTGGTTGTTTTTATATCGTTGCTAGGTTTCTCAAGTTATGTATCTATTCCAAAAGAACAGTTTCCGGAATTAGTGATCCCAACGATCATGGTAAGCACTGCTTATCCGGGTGCTTCGCCTGCAGATATTGAAAACCTGGTAACCAGACCTATCGAAAAACAGATTAAAGGGATAGCAGGAGTAAAAAAGACAACCAGTAATTCTTTACAGGACTTCTCATCTATCGTAGTTGAATTCAATACAGATGTAGTAGTAGCTGAGGCAAAACAACGAGTAAGAGATGCACTTGACAAAGCACGTGCTGATCTTCCTAACGATTTACCTAAAGATCCAACAGTAATGGAGATTGACTTTTCAGAAATCCCCATTATGTACCTTAACATATCAGGAAATTATGATCTGGAGAGGCTAAAGAAATTTGCCGACAAAGCAAAAGACAGAATAGAGGCTTTTAAAGAGATTACCCGTGTTGACATTGTTGGTGCACTAGAGCGTGAGATTCAAATCAATGTTGATATGAATAAAATGCAAGCCGCCAAAGTGACATTTAGCAATATCGAGCAGGCAGTTGCATCAGAGAACAGAACCATATCAGCGGGAACTATCAGTAACTATGGCATGAAACGGGCAATACGTATTGTTGGTGAATTTAAAGATGCGAACAAGCTTGGAGATATCGTTTTACAATCGTCAAGTGGAGCACTGGTGTTTTTAAAAGACATTGCTGAAGTTAAAGATAGTTTTAAAGAGCAGGAATCATTTTCCCGTTTGAACGGGCAAAATGTAATTACATTAAGTGTTGTTAAAAAGAGTGGTCAGAACCTAATTGAAGCATCTGATAAGATCAAAAACCTTTTGAATACTGAATTAAAAGGAAAAGTATTTCCAAAAGATTTAAAGGTGACAATCACTAATGATATGTCAGTCCATACCCGAAATACGCTGGAAGAACTGAATAACACTATCATCATTGGATTTATATTGGTAACCGTTGTGCTGATGTTTTTCATGGGCTTCAAAAATGCCTTCTTTGTTGGGTTATCAGTTCCACTTTCTATGGCTGTAGCCTTTATCGTCATGCCCGGATTTGGGTTTACGATGAACATGATGGTTATGTTTGCTTTCATTTTTGCATTGGGGATTGTAGTTGATGATGCCATTGTGGTTATTGAAAATACCCATCGATTACATCGAAATCATCCTGATATTGTAGTAGCAGCAAAAATGGCTGCAGGAGAAGTATTTTTACCGATCTTATCAGGAACGCTTACAACTCTTGCGCCTTTCTTTCCCCTGGCATTCTGGCCCGGTATTGTAGGTAAGTTCATGTACTTTATGCCGGTAACATTAATTATTACGTTGTTTGCTTCATTGTTTGTTGCCTACATAATCAATCCTGTATTTGCGGTCTCCTTTATGAGACATGAGTACGATGCAGTAGAGAAATCTGCCATATCAAAGCGTCAGAAAATATGGTTTTCCATTTTTAGTATAATTGCATTGGTAGCCTATCTATCAAAAGCATTCTGGTTGGGCAACTTTATCTTGATTATGGTAGCCCTGGTACTTTTACATCAATTCGTACTGATAAAATTGATTCATTCATTCCAGGAGAAATTTTGGCCTAAGATGATGCATTATTATGAGGTCAGCCTGCGTTATTTCCTAAAAGGAAGACGTCCGGGATGGATTCTTGCAGTTGTTGTTGGTCTATTTGTATTTACAATGATGTTAACAAGTATCGTAAAACCACCGATTGTTTTCTTCCCCAATAACGATCCAACAAACATTTATGTATACATTAAAACACCTGAAGGAACCGATCAAAAAGTAACTGATTCAATAACAACATTGGTTGAGAACAGAGTAACCAAACTTCTGGGAAAGAATAATCCAGTTGTTGAATCAATCATTTCAAATGTTTCTTTAGGAGCAGGAGATGACAACAGTTTTGAAAGAACCGCTGCATCAAACAAAGGGAAAGTAAGTATTAACTTTGTTGAGACTAAATTTCGTCAGGGCGTTTCGACTACCGATTATCTTGCTAAAATTAGTAAGGGCGTAAAAGGAATTGCAGGTGCTGAAATCTCCACTGAAAAGAATAGAAGTGGCCCTCCAACAGGGAAACCTATTAATATTGAAATAAGTGGCGATAATCTAGCCTTCCTTGTTTCTGATGCTAATGCATTTAAAAGCTATCTTGATTCGCTTCAGATTCCTGGAGTTGAAGAGTTAAAGAATAACTTTGAAGAAAACACTCCTGAATTGTTAATCGATATTGATCGCGAAAGAGCAAATCGTGAAGGTGTCTCAACGAGTCAGATAGGAATGGAAATCAGAACTGCTGTATTCGGAAAAGAGGTTTCCAAATACAAAGAAGATGAAGATGAATATCCGATTCAACTTCGCTATTCTGATACTCAACGTAAGAATATCAATGCATTGATGGATCTTCGCATTACTTATCGAGACATGAATTCCGGAAAGCTTCGTTCAATACCGCTTTCAACAGTTGCTAAAGTTGAATACTCTAATACATATGGTGGTATTAAACGTATCAATGAGAAGAGAGTAATTACAATTGCTTCGGAAGTTGCTCCAGGATATAATGCCAATGAGATTGTAGCAAAGATAAAATCCTTAGCTGCTAAATTCCCAAAACATGAAGATGTTCAGATTAAATTAACAGGAGAACAAGATGAACAAGCAGATACTGCAGGATTTCTTGGAAAAGCAATGCTTATCGCTCTTGGTTTAATTTTCTTCATCTTGATATCGCAATTTAACTCAATGAGTAAAACTTTAATTATATTAAGTGAGGTAATCTTTAGTATCATTGGGGTATTGTTAGGGGTAATGATGTTTGGAATGTCGATATCCATTATCATGACAGGATTAGGAATTGTTGCGCTTGGTGGTATTGTTGTTAGAAATGGTATTCTTATTGTTGAGTTTACAGATGTTCTTAAAGCAAGTGGTGTCAGAACACGCGAGGCTGTTGTGAAAGCAGGTTTAACACGTATCACACCAGTTGTGCTTACTGCCACGGCTACTATGCTTGGTTTGGTTCCGTTGGCCATTGGTATGAATATCAATTTCGCAACCATTTTTACTGAACTAAACCCACATATCTATTTTGGTGGTGACAATGTTGCATTCTGGGGTCCATTAGCATGGACGATCATTTTCGGATTAAGCTTTGCAACCTTACTGACATTGATTTTTGTTCCCGCCATGTATTTAATGACCTACGAAATGAAGGTCAGACTTAAAAGATGGAAATCGAATCGTAAAGCCATCAAAGAATTAAAAGCATCTTAATAATCTCAAGTTAATAGAAAAAGGCTACCTTGTTTAATGGGTAGCCTTTTTCGTTTTATAGATATTGAATAGACTAATAATTCTCTGCAACTTGCTCAAAGTATGCCTGAGGATGTTCACAGCAAGGGCAGTTTTTAAGTGCTTTCTTACCTTTATGTACATATCCACATTTACGGCAAACCCATTCAACCTCTTCATCTTTCTCAAAAACCTTATTATCTATTATGTTCTTCAATAATTTTCGATATCGGTTTTCATGACGAGCCTCAACCGAAGCTATCATTTTAAATGAATTAGATATCTTTTTAAATCCTTCCTCTTCAGCAATACGGGCAAATTCAGGATAGAGTTCGGTATACTCTTCATTTTCACCGACAACCGAAGCTTCTAAATTCTCCTCAGTTGTACCAATCTTACCTGCAGGATAAGAGACTGTAATCTCAACTATTCCCCCTTCCAAATATTTAAAGAATGTTTTGGAATGAGAATCTTCCTGAATAGCTGTCTCTTCAAACAAAGCTGCTATCTGCTCATACCCCTCTTTGCGGGCAACTTTAGCAAAAATTCTATACCGCCGAGCTGCTTGCGATTCTCCTGCAAAAGCTTTTAGCAGATTCTTTTCTGTTTGTGTTCCTCTAATACTATTCTCCATTGTATGATAATTTAAGTGTTGCTATCTCTTTTTGCGATACATAAAATTTAGAAAATTACACATCACTTATTCCGTTCAATCGTATATTGAACTAAATCCAATAACGATGATTTAAAATCACTTTCAGGAAACTGATTAACAATAGTACATGCACTGTCGCAATATTCCATCATTTTTTGATGAGCATAATCAAGACCGCCACTACTTTCGACCATTGAAATAATTTCGGCAACCTTTACTGAATCTGTACTATGGTTACGGACAATATTAATGATATGTCTTTTCTGAATAAAAGATGATTTCGAGAGTAGATAAATAAGCGGCAAAGTCATTTTTCGTTCCTGAATATCCAAGCCCTTTGGTTTACCTGAGTTATTAATACTTTGATAATCGAATAAATCGTCTCTGATTTGAAATGCAATCCCTACTTTTTCTCCAAACTGATGCATATCATTAATTACAGTAGTGGGTGATCCTGATGAGGCAGCTCCTGTAGCACAACATGAAGCAATTAATGAAGCTGTCTTTTTCCGAATAATCTCGAAATAGATATCTTCACTAATATCCATTCGTCGTGCTTTTTCTATTTGCAATAACTCGCCTTCACTCATTTCGCGAGTAGCATTCGAAACGATTCGCAATAACTCAAAATCGTTATTGTTGATTGCCAATAATAAACCTTTCGACAAAAGATAATCACCAACCAAGACAGCTATTTTGTTTTTCCACAAAGCATTTATCGAAAAGAAGCCTCTTCTTTCGTTCGAATCATCAACAACATCATCATGAACAAGCGTAGCTGTATGCAAAAGCTCTATTAAAGAGGCTGCTCTAAACGATGCATCCGTAATTTGACCGCACATACCAGCAGTCAGAAAGACAAACATTGGTCTCATTTGCTTACCCTTACGCTTAATGATATATTTTGTTATCGTATCGAGAAGGGGAACAGTGCTTTGCATAGATAATCTGAACTTCTTCTCAAATTCGACCAGATAAGGATCAATTGGCGCTTTTATAATATTTAGGTTAAGCATAAAAACTGATTATGAATGATTGCAGAGGTACAATAATATCTCCAATGAATGAAAACATTCACAAATATAAAAAGTTGTACCTTTATACTAAAATTAAAGGCATTCTATTCATGTTATTTAACGAAATAATTTTCGGACCCATAAAAAGCAGAAGACTTGGTACCTCATTGGGCATCAATGTACTTCCTATTGAAACAAAATATTGTACGTTCGACTGTGTTTATTGCGAATGTGGTTGGACCCATGCTAATCAAGAGAAAAAGGCTAAGCTATTTACCCGTACGCAGATAAAAGAAGCGATGGAGAAACGTTTTCCTGAACTTCTCGAACAAAATATCATTCCTGAAAGCATAACCTTTGCCGGTAATGGAGAGCCTACTATTCACCCTGAGTTTTTAGGAATAACAGAAGATACGATCAAGTTAAGAGATACCTATTTTCCAAATGCCAAGCTAACTGTTCTCTCAAATGCAAGCCTCATTAAACGCCCACATGTAAAAGAAGCTCTCTATAAATTTGATAACCGTATCTTAAAACTTGATGCCGGTTCAGAGGAAATGTTTAATCGGATAAACCGACCGGTAAAAAAATCAATTTTTAAAGAAATTCTTAATGAGCTGATTTCGTTTGATGGGAACCTTATTATTCAAACACTCTTTTTCAAAGGTGAGTATGCAGGCCAGATTATTGACAACACAAGTGCAGAAGAGGTTGAACTTTGGTTGGGACACCTAAAAAAGATCAATCCCCGATACGTTATGCTTTATGGACTAGATAGAGAAACGCCCACCAAAACCCTTATCAAGCTATCGAAAAGCGAAATCGATTCTATTGCAAAGCAAGTAAGAACAATTGGAATTAAAGCAGATGTTTATACCTAAAATTCGATAAGAATAGTGGACGAATACGATGCAAAGGTTTTAATTGCTTTTGGCGAAACCTTTAGTGGAAATGAAGAGCTATTGAATTGGTTACTGAACAATGGTTTTCAGGAGCTGGCAGCTCTTTCGAGTTCCATAAGAGGAAGTAGAGAAGCTGCCGACTGGTTAATGAAGAACGGATATCCACATTTTGTCGCGTTAGATCTTGCAATAGATCATAATCAAGATTCATATAATTGGTTAATGAAAAACGGATACTCTTTTTACGCCACATTTGCT
The DNA here is from genome assembly GCA_013390605.1 of Bacteroidota bacterium. Lineage (GTDB taxonomy): Bacteria > Bacteroidota > Bacteroidia > Bacteroidales > Cfx3-03 > Cfx3-03. The sequence goes on from JACAUB010000001.1 coordinate 4,629,126, forward strand.
GATGCCTGCAATAAAGATGAAATGGCTATAAAATGGTTTCAAGATAACGACCTGAAAGTTTTTCTTTTCCTTGTTGCCAAAATAAATCATTTTAGAGATAATCAAACATTTGATTATCACAAACTACGATTTTGAATATTCAATCGGATTTCCTCTTCTTGTTTTCCCCTTTTCGAGAAGTCTTTTGCTTTCATAACATTTTAAATTAGCCGAAAAAATTGCTTAACTTTAAGCAGTAATTTAATTTCTATGATACCTTTTAGAATATTTATTGTTGAAGACGACAAGTGGTACGGAGAACTACTTCACTATCATTTATCCTTAAACCCGGAGAATGAAGTAGAAATCTTTACCTCTGGAGCCGAATGTATTAAAAATTTATATAAAAAGCCATCAGCCATTACTTTAGATTATGCTTTACCCGATATGAAGGGGGCAGATGTATTAAAACGAATCAAAGAAACCAATCCCGATCTTCCTGTTGTAATGATTTCCGGGCAAGAAGATATTTCAACCGCCATTAGTCTTTTGAAAGAAGGTGCTTATGACTATATCGTAAAGAACGATGAGACAAAAGACCGACTCTGGCGAATTATGAAGAATATTCGGGATAGTCTGTTATTGAAAAAGGAAAACCTTCAATTAAAAGAAGAGTTAGTTAAAAAATATGAAGTAAATAATGTCATTATTGGTAACAGTCCGGCCATTAGGCAGATATTTAATTTGATTGAAAAAGCTTCTCATTCAAACATTTCTGTTTCTATCACTGGCGAAACCGGAACTGGTAAGGAGTTGGTCGCCCGTGCACTTCACTACAATTCTCATCGTTCAAAATTTCCTTTTGTTGCCATTAATGTTGGGGCCATACCCAAAGAATTAATCGAGAGCGAACTATTTGGTCATGAGAAAGGATCATTTACGGGGGCCAATACGCGTAGAATAGGAAAATTTGAAGAAGCAAATAAAGGCACTATTTTTCTGGATGAAATTTGTGAGCTGGATATTAACTTACAAAGTAAACTACTTCGTGTGCTTCAGGAAAAAGAAATTACCAGAATAGGAAGCAATACACCGGTAAAAATTGATGCAAGAGTAGTTGTAGCAACGCATAAAAATTTAGCAGAAGAAACCAGATTAGGAAACTTTAGAGAGGATTTGTATTATCGCTTACTGGGTCTTCCAATAAAACTACCGCCATTAAGAGATCGTGGAAATGATATTTTATTATTAGCGAAATACATCGCTGACTCATTTTGTACAGAAAACAATAGAAATCCTATCACCTTTTCAATCGATGCACAAAAAAAGTTATTAGAATATACATGGCCAGGAAACGTAAGGCAGTTAAAGGCCATTATAGAGCTTGCTATAACGATGAGTAACGAATCTGTCATCACTGCATCAGATATTACTTTTGATGAGGCTAAAGCAGCCCCAAGTTTCTTTTCGGACGACCTGAGTATGGACGACTATAACCTTAAAATTATTCAGCACTATTTAAACAAATACGATCAAAATGTTGTTTTAGCCGCTAACGCATTAAAGATAGGTAAGTCAACTATTTACAGATTACTCAAAAGTAATCCCGAAATAAAAAAATAACGCATTTTATCTGAATCTCCTTATTTAAAGAAAGATGACAAACCATAAACAAAAATTAACGGTAGATTCAATAGAGCCATGCGAAGGCAAATTAATTACTAAGATCAGCCATATTGTTAGAACGCCCTTAAATACAGCTTTTGGATTCTCGTCACTACTCCGCGAAACAACACTGAATACTGAACAATTAACCTATCTTGATTATATCGACAAATCACTTGAGTTACTACTGGAAAATGTTAATGAATTAGTAAATGTTAATGATGCGGTTTATGATAGTCCTGTTTTAGCTGCTCCTCCTATTGATTTACAAAAAGCAAGTGTCTTAATAATCGACGATTTTTATCTAAATCGTTTTATTATTAAGCTATTACTTGAAAAGTGGAACGCCATTGTAGTAGATATAGCTGATGGAAATAGTGCACTAACTCTCCTTAAAGAAAAAACATTCGATATTATTTTAATGGATTTAGAGTTACCCGGATTAGATGGGTTTTCAATTACTAAAAAAATCAGAGAAGAGCTAAAACTGGAAACCCCAATTATTGCCCTAACCGCAAATATCTGTCCGGGTATAATAAAAAAATGCATAACTACCGGAATGAATGAGTTTGTATCCAAACCCTTTCATCAGTTAGAACTTCAGAATAAAATAGTTAATGAATTACAAAAGAGACGTATCGCAATTCTGCCTATTGAAAATCATGAACCCATCACTTCGCCAATATCATACGACCTTTCCAGATTAAAGAAAATGATGGGGGATGATAAGAATAGTTTAGATAGGATGATCCTTCTTTTTATTGATCTTACTCCTAACGCTATCAGCTTAATAAAACAATCATACTACGATCATAAAATAGACGAAGTATATAGAATGGCTCATAGCCTTAAACCATCGGTCGATTTAATAGGAATACATGAAATGAAAGCAGATATTCGGAAAATAGAAGAGCTTGCTAAAAAAGGAGAAGAAACAGATATACTTGCTCGTATTATTGATAAGATAGAGCTTAACTGTATGCAAGTAATTGAAATATTAAAAAAAGAGGTTGATTAATGATCACCGGAAGCCAATTGCTTTTTTTAGTCATAATCCTTTTAGAAATATTATAGCAAAGCTTCTATAGTAAAAAGAGAAAACTATAAAAATCGCTATTGATGAAGATTACAAATCTGCATTCTTTATCTGCAGTAGGAAAGTTGGGAAATAAAAATCTATAAAAACAAATAGAGCTCCTTCAAAACGAAAGAGCCCTATTTATTAAAAACAAAAAGATTATAATGAAATCTTCAATGTGTTCAATTCATGCTGTTCCAGATGTCTCCAACGACCTCTTGGCAAATCTTTTTTGGTAAGATTAGCAAAAATAACACGATCAAGCTTTACAACTTCGTATCCTAAAGATTCAAATATTCTGCGAACTACACGATTTTGCCCTGAATGTATTTCAAGGCCAATCTCTTTTTTCTCATCATTAACATACGCTATTTCATCCACTTCAATAACTCCTTCATCAAGTGAAATACCTTCGCCTATCTTAAGCAGATCGTTTTTGGTCAGTGCCTTATCCAATTCAACATGATAAACTTTACGAACACCATATTTTGGATGAGTTAATTTTTTTGCTAACTCACCATCATTCGTGAAGAGTAGAAGACCTGAAGTATTACGGTCAAGACGACCAACAGGATAAATTCTTTCGCGGCAAGCATTTTCAACCAACGACATTACTGTTTTACGGTCAAATGGATCGTCACTTGTAGTAATGTAATCTTTTGGCTTATTTAAAAGAACGTAACGAAAGGGCTCGCGTGCTAACGACATATCGCCTATCTGCACTTTATCTGTAGGTAGAACCTTCGAACCCAACTCCATTACAATCACACCATTAACCTTTACGGCACCGGCAACGATTAATGTATCAGCTTCGCGACGTGAACAATATCCACAGTTAGAGATATATTTATTTAAACGGATTTCTTTTGTTTCATCAATAGGCTCTAATGCTGATGCATTGTCTCTGCCACCACGACCTGGACGGTCATGCGATCTTTGACGATTGCTATCAAACGACCTATCCGATGATCTTTTAAACGGTCTATCGCCTGATTGTTTTGCATATGGACGATCTGAACGACTTGATGAACGATCAAATTTATTGTCTCCTGAACGTTCTTCCCTTTTTTGATAAGGCCTATCTCCGATTGATGATCTATCTGGACGGTCGCCAGATCTAGGTTCTCTCTCAGGTCTGTCACCACGTGAAGAAAATGGTTTACGATCTGAATCGCCTGATGATCTGTCTGGTCTTTTAAAGCTTCCACGTGATGAATCGCTACCAAAGCGCTCAGGACGAGGAGAACGTGCAGGTCTGTCACCATATGATCTGTCTGAGCGTTCTTCTGATCCCGATTCTCTTGCGGGTCTATCACTGCGCGAAGAAAATGATTTACGATCTGAATCGCCTGAAGATCTGTCTGGTCTTTTAAAACCTCCACGTGATGAATCGCTACTAAAACGATCAGGACGAGGAGAGCGGGATGGTCTGTCGCCATAAGGCCTTTCTGAACGTTCGCCAGAACCTGATTCTCTCTCAGGTCTGTCACCACGTGATGCAAAAGGTTTACGGTCTGAATTTGATGAAAATCGATCTGAACGGTTAAAGCCGCCACGAGAAGCATCACTGCCTCCTCTTTCTGGACGTGAACGGAAAGGTCTGTCATCAGAACTTCTCTCTGTCCTATTAAACGGTCTCGATGAAGAGTCACCTCCACCTTGTCTTTCAATTCTTTTACGATATGGACGTTGTGCTTCGTTCTCAGCTGAACCCTCCGATTTGTTGAAATTGTTATCAGCAGAATCGCTAGAGGTTCTATTTGTCTTAAAGAAAGTTCGAGTTCCTCTCTCCAGTGGTTTGTTATACGATCTATTAAATGGACGATCTTCGCCACTTCTTGAGCTTCCAGATCCAGTTGAACGTGGTGAATAGCTTCTTCCACTATCACTGCTTCGTCCACTTTTTCCATAACCCGTGCCATCACCGGCAGGGGACGGTTTCCTTCCTCCCGAAAAACGACTACCTCTCTGGTGGTCACTTCCGGTGTTTTGGGCTGATCTGCCCTTATTTCCGTTACCGAACATTCTGTTATTCATCATTAAATAATTAGCCGGCAAAGATACACAATTTTTGAATGTGTTCGAGGATAAATTTGGGTTCTTCTGAAACTCTTTATGATTTTATAACAGTTGATTATAGAAATAAAAAATCTTGATTTTCTCTCGCTTTTATTGTACCTTAAAGCAATATTTAAAGAAAGGAGATTGCCATGAAAAATCAAGTTATTTCTATCGGCACGTTTGATTTTCCCAGCGCACAAATTTTAAAAACAGAACTCTTAGCTGCAGGAATAGACTGCTTCCCTGAACATGAAAAAGACATTTATTCAGGTTTAAAGCCCACGGTCAATTTACGAATCAAAGAAAACGATACAGCCAAAGCGCTTAAAATTCTAAGTGATTTTGAAAAATCGTTTGAACATGCTAAAACAAAGGCTTTAAAAATACAGCCTCCAATAAAACGTATCCTAGTTCCAGTTGATTTTTCTGAACATTCTTTGATTACCTGTAGATTTGCAATCAAGATTGCTCAAAAACTCAATGCTGAGGTTAAATTAATTCATGCTTACGCCACTCCGGCCATAAATACTTCACCTTATGTTGAACCTATTGCATACTCTAATGAACCACTAAATCAGTTCTCATTGAAGGTTTCGGAAGTAAAACGTAAAATGTTAGCTTTAAAGAAACAACTAGTTGCGTTGAATGCTAATGTTACATTGAAATACTCACTAATAAACGATGAACCTGTAGAGGCAATCTTACAAACCAATTCAACCTATAAACCAGGGTTAATTATTCTTGGGAATCGAAAAGCCAGTAATTTGCCCGATAATTTCAAAAATAACATTGGTTGTAAAATCATCAATAAAACCATTACACCTGTTTTAGTTGTTCCTGTTTGTGAACCGGCTGATCAGGTCTCAGAGATTAAGCATGTTCTTTATGCTACCGATTTAGAAGCTCATGAATTTGTATCTGTTATCCGATTGGCAGAATTATTAAAATCGTTGGATATTCAGATTCATTGTGTCCATATTTGCATCGGTAAATCAGACCCAATGATTAAAGCTCATTTTGATCAATTTAAAACTGAAATACACAATCACTTACCAAATCCCAAAAACATTATCTGCAAAATGATGACGGGTGAAGATATAGAGAAAAGCCTTGAAGCATATATCCGCGAAAATAAGATTGCGGTGGTTGCAATGACTCCTCATAAACGCAATATAATATCAAGATGGCTCACACCAAGTCTCTCAAACAAAATTATCAAACATTCAACCATTCCTGTATTGCTTTTTAACGACTAAATAAATCAGAGTGGATAAAATGCATCAGGAATATGATAAATGGTGTATTTACCTTTTTCGATTATTACTGAGATTACATCAAAACGTGATCCTTTGTCGTAACCTGATTTTATGACATAAGCATTTGCTGCCTGAACTAAATGCCTTCTCTTCTGTGGATTTACGGCATCCTCTGGTTCGCCAAAAAGAGAAGTAGCACGTGTTTTAACCTCTACAAACACCAATTCATCACCATCAAGGGCAATAATGTCTATTTCTAATCGTCCTCTTCGCCAGTTTGTTTGAAGAATAGAATATCCTTTCTCTTGTAAAAACGAACATGCAAGTTGCTCACCTCTCCTTCCAAGATCATTATGATCAGCCATAAGCTGTTTAAATTGTGACCATGAAGGTACTATCGTTAGGTTTTAAATCCAAAAAATTTTATTCGTTAAATCGTTTTTAAATATAGCAGTTTCAAGTATAAAAAATTATTGTATTTTTATAAATATCAAGCGTTAAACTAAATTTACATCAGTCCTAAAACTTCCCAATTTCATTTTATCTCTTCCCGATTATGATTCTACAATTTACCCCTATACCGTATCTGAACCGTATTTATTCCGTATTATATAATACGGTATGTACGGTAATGACCCGGTATAAATAAGGAATAATTACGCCAGAAAGAAGAATTATAACATAATAATCCCATAAACGAAGAATTGATATTGAAGGAAGGTGGTAGAAGGTTTTTGAGGGATCAGCTCTCCGAATCATGCTAAAAAATGAAGGATTCTCGAAAAATTATTTGGATATAGAAGTAGCTACAAAGTTGCATTTTTTTGCAAACAAATATCTACTTTTTTAAGCATAATCATTATTCCGATCAAATGTAGAAATCTATTAATCCCAAAAAAATTGGGCAGACCAGAGAAATTAATCTCTAATCTGCCCAAAAATTTAATGCTGTCGTAAAAAATTATTTATTTCGAGGCAGCTCCCGGATTAACCATCACATTCAATTTTCCTTTAAATACAATAGATGCCTTTATCGATTCATGTGTAAGCATAACTCCTTCTATATCCAGACCATCCAATTTACCTTTCAGGGTTGTACCCATACCCATCTCATAACTCGACAATGTCTTCTGAAGCATTGTTTTCGAATCCTTTATATTACTGGCCATTGAGAACTCTAGTCTCTTTTGAACCATCTTGACAATAGGTCCATGCATCAACCATGCTGCCGATTTTAAAAGTACCCCTTTCGTGTGCAATTCAAAGTCGAAGTCCTTTACCTTGATAGTAGAATCTGTCGCATCGTAATAAGGAACACCGGCAAAATAGATTTTTCCTTTTACACTACCCTCAACATCAGCTGCAACAATAATCTTTCCATTACTTCCATAAAGATTCATGCCCTTAACGGTCACTTTCTTACCGCCACCTTCAAAGGTTTTACCCAATATATATTTCTTTGACATTTCAGTTGCTTCAGTAAAAGGAATATCACTTAATACATTCACTTCGAAACCATCACTAATATTGTTCTGGATATTAATCTGAGCAGGAGTTGGTGAAATCTTATATGGGGGTTCATTGCCAATAAAAGTTTCTGTTAGTGTTTTAAAACTTATGACATTGTGAATTTTATTACTCTTGCTTAACAACGGTTGACTATAGACTTCTAATGGTGTTATTTTTAACCACATTTTATATTCATCAGACATCTTGTAAGGCTTCTGGATCATCTTCCATGGACCTGCAATCAATTTCTTAATGTCCAGATTCGACTTAATTGCATTATCAACCTCATTACTAATCATGGTTTGGTTGTATTTTAAAATAGCATCGGCTACAAATGTAACCGGCATATTATAACCGGCAATATTTACGGTTGGTGCTGCAATCCATTCGTATCCATCAGAAATCGTCTTCGTTGTAAGCGACAGATCTTTGTTCAGTGTGACTCTTGTTCTAAATTTCAATGCTATTTCGCAATTAAATTCTCGATAGTCAGAAACAGTAATACCTAGTTTCTGAAATTTAAAACCTGCTTTTGCCCATATTTTTAGCGGTATTCTGTACGAAAGCATATCGCCTTCCATATTAATTCTAAAGTTATCACGTTTTGTAACCTTAAGCATCAGGTTATCGTTGTTATTATTTGTTAAGCTGTTATCTTCGTAAATAACACCGTTTAACTCTTTATTTAGAAGTGTTTCAATCGACTTGACATCAATATCAACCGGTACAGAAATTAAGGATGGTTTTGGCTTATAGTCGATATTTAGATAGTTTTCATTAGGAGCCTGAGTTAGAATTCCAGGAGAGGAACAGCCCTGAATTACAACGAAACCAACAATAGCAAAAAGAATATTTGCCTTTAAGAAATACTTTTTCATGAGTATACGTTTATATATAGTTATTGTTTGCAAAGTTAGATCGGTTTGGGTTAAGATTATCTCAAAGTTTCTAATTTTTTAACTTTAAATATGATTTCTCTTGTATCTGCGTTTTTTGTAATATTACTGATATTCTAAACTTTAAACCCATGTATAAAATACTCAGACTCCTTGTACCTGTTTTAACTGGAATACTTGTGGTGTTAGGTATCTTTAAAACAGACGAACTCATAAGGGATATGGCCACCTTCAATTTTTCGATGAATACTACCGATATGACCAATGTTCTTTTTTATTATGTAATCATTCCGGTCGCTATTCTTTTATCGATTATTATTCAGTGGTTGGTTATACAACCACTCATAAGAAAGCTTGAAAAGAGTTATACCCTCATGCGACTCAAGTTAATTCATTTCGTTATTCTGATCTCTGCCCTGCTAAGTGGAGTTGTTGGTTTTATTTTTTGGAAAAAGACATTGTCATGGGGCGATGTAGTTATTGCCGTTATCGTCTCATTTATTTTACTTTTTGTTTATTTCATCATAACCGCACTCGTAACAAAAGGGCTTACTAAATTTCAAACAGAGTCGAAACATACTACGCCAGAAGGAAAAGCAGAAGGAGATAATATGTTATAAACAGGTAATATTTAGAACTTTATCATCTTTTCAACTTTATGCTTTGAAAGATAACTATTGATAATCTGTTGCACATCGCGGTTATCACTATAGGGTTTAATGCATTCTTTTAATTCTTCAATGCTTCCGCCAAAACAGGTTGTATCGATATATCCAAATCCCTTATACTTTCCATTTTCTACCAGTACAACTGATTTTTCATTCATTGATCTGCCTTTATCTAAAATAATCATATTGCTACAAACATATTCGAATTGTTTCGTCGCCTCTTTTACCCGACGATTGTAGCTTTCAGTATCCTCTTTTTCAACACAGGCTCCCAAACAAATACCAAGTCCATATTGAAAACATGCACCATGTGTTTGATATAGTCCATTTATTTTTTGACAGAGGAAATATTTCTCAGTGAGCTCCTCCAATGATTTTTTAGCAGAAATTAAAGAATTAAAAGAAACAATAGGTTCAATATCAGTACTGTTTTTGACTACTTGCAAACTTATATATCCCTTATCATCAACGATAGAAGCAATCCCAAAACGTTCGGATACATGTCGTTGGGCCCGATTAAAAACAGGTTTATTTTTCTTAATCTCATCCGATTCCATCAATAAAGCAATTAGTTCAGAACCAGTCACCTCACTATCAATATGATGGGTTCTACTCTTCATCTCTTGTGCTTTATTGCCAGTTCTATTGTTAAAGTGAGAGATAACCCGCTCTCTGATGTTTATACTTTTTCCAATGTATATTAAATCATTATTCTCATTGTAAAAATAGTATACGCCAGTAGTCTCAGGAATCTTATCAAGTAGATTATGCGGCATTCCATTCGGAAGTTTTGGTATATTAGAAGAAGAGAGATTGGGTTCAACTTGCAACAAAAGCTCGAAAAGTTTCACAGTAGCTAATGCATCACCCGATGCACGGTGTCGGTCTTTTATATGGATGCCTATCTCATTACAAAGATTACCAAGACTGTACGATCTCTTTCCCGGAATTAATTTTCTGCTTAAGCGAACCGTACAAAGTGTTGGCCTTTCAAACTTAATACCTAATCGTCTATACTCTTCCCTCACAAAATTATAGTCGAACGATACATTGTGTGCTACAAAAAAACATCCTTTCGTTAAATCATCTATTATTGAAGCTATTTGATCAAAAGAGGGAGCGTTTGCAACCATTTGATCATTAATACCCGTAAGTTTAGTGATGTAATAAGGAATAGGCTTACCTGGATTCAATAATGTGGAATATTCGCCAATAAGCTTCTTCCCATCATGAATATAAACAGCGATCTCCGTAATCTTATCATAAACAGCACTTCCACCGGTTGTTTCTATATCAATGATTGCATACATTCAATATTGTATTAAGTTGATAGACTGCCAAGATCAGTTATCTTGAAAAAATTATACTTTTTATTTTAAAAAAACAGACAACTTTTTTCACGAAAACCGTATCTTTAAGATTGAATTTGGCTATAACTTTGCACCTTATTAATATTCGATTACGTATAAAAATATTGTACCATGAAAAAATTGGTTTATATATTGTTCTCTTTAGTTTTAGTAGCCTGCAATGGAAATACCGGAAACAAAATAGATACAGCTAATAAAACAGTTTCTACACAAAATAGTGCCTTAGGTGTTTTTACAGGTGTTCTTCCTTGTGCCGATTGTGAAGGCATTACAACCACTGTTACGTTAAAAGAGAACCATGAAAAAAATGAACGAACCTACATCTTAAAGGAAGTTTACTTAGGTCAGAAAAGTAATAAGCCTTTTGAAACCACTGGAAAATGGACCATTATTAAAGGAACACCACTAGATCCAAACGCTATTGTATATCAACTTGCTGTTGAAAATGATGACCCGGAAGATTCTGATGTCATCAATTATTTGGTTGTTAACAGCAACACGATAAAGCTTATAGATGATGAAGTGAACGAATTCGATTCAAAATTAAATTATACACTAAAAAAGAAATAATAAACCATTTATTTCCTTAAATGCATTTTGACTCTTGAAGAAAGGATATCAATAGCTATGTGATTTTCACCACCTTGTGGTACAATGATATCAGCATATCGTTTAGTCGGTTCAATAAACTGCATGTGCATTGGTTTTACAAATTGCTCATATCGTTCAAGAACCTGATTGTAATTCTTCCCCCTTTCAACAATATCCCTTCTAATAATTCGTATTAGCCGGTCGTCGTCGTCAGCATCTACAAAGATCTTAATATCCATCCTATCACGTAGACGAGGACTACTTAAAATAAGAATTCCTTCTACAATAATAACATCTTTAGGCAAAACAGTAATTGTCTCTTTTGCTCTTGAACAGGTGAGATAAGAATACATTGGCATCTCAATAGGCTGCCCAGCCTTTAACATATCCAGATGTTTAATCAAAAGGTTGTATTCAAATGCTGTTGGATGGTCAAAATTGATTTTTAATTTTTCTTCAGCACTAAGATGACCTTTATCTTTATAATAGTTATCCAAAGGAACCACAGCTACAGACTCTCCTGAGATTGCCGAGGTTATTTTTTTTACAACAGTAGACTTTCCGCTTCCGGATCCCCCGGCAATACCAATTATCAGCATGTTTGAAAATGTAGATTATAAAAAACTGAATCTTTTTCCCAGTATTCAAAAATAAGAATGATTCCGGAAAAAAGACTCAGTAATACACTATTTTAAAATAAAAAGCTTAATAAAATACCGGCAGTAACAGCAGAACCAATAACTCCGGCAACATTAGGACCCATCGCATGCATTAAAAGGTGGTTTGTTTTATCATATTCCTGTCCTAATACTTGCGAAACTCTTGCACTATCAGGCATAGCAGCAACACCGGCATTTCCGATTAATGGATTGATCTTGTTCCCTTCCTTCAAAAAGAGATTCATAAATTTCACAAAGACAATACCCCCAATTGTAGCAATGATAAAAGCAAAGGCACCCAAAACAAAAATACGCAATGTCTGATTAGTCAGAAAGGTATCTGCTTGCGTTGAAGCTCCTATGGTTAAACCAATAAGTATAGTTACCAAATCTATTAACGGCCCTTTTGCAGAATCAGCTAAACGTTTTGTTACTCCACTCTCTTTAAGTATGTTACCGAAAAACAACATTCCAAGTAATGGAATACCGGCAGGTACGATAAAGCAGGTAAGTAGTAGTCCTATAATCGGAAATAGTATCTTCTCAACTTTAGAAACAACTCTCGAAGGTTTCATTCTAATAACCCGTTCTTTGCTTGTAGTTAATAACCGCATGATTGGAGGTTGAATATATGGAACCAACGACATATAAATATAGGCCGAAATTGCAATGGCACCAAGATATTCAGGAGCCAGTCGCGAAGAAAGGAAAATAGCTGTTGGGCCATCAGCAGCACCGATTATTCCAATAGCACCAGAAGCAGAAGGGGTAAAACCAAGTAAAAGAGCAGCAGCATAGGCTCCAAAGATTCCTAATTGTGCTGCGGCACCAATCAGAATTAATTTAGGATTTGAGATTAACGACGAAAAATCGGTCATTGCTCCAATACCTAAAAATATTAATGAGGGATATAGCCCTTTACTTACACCTGAAAACATTAAATTTAAGACGCTCCCATTTTCAAAAACACCAACTTGTAACCCTTGAATAACCGGAACATTTCCCAGAATAATACCAAACCCAATTGGAATAAGTAATAAGGGTTGATACTCCTTTTTTATTGCAAGATAAATAAAGAATAGACCTATCGCGATCATGATGAGATGGCCTATGGTGAGATTTGAAAAGGCAGTAGACGAAAAAAATTGGCTCAGATGACCATGAAGAAATTGAATTAACGTTTCTTTTTGTGTCATGGCTTATTCCCCTATCACAATTAGAATATCGCCTTCCATTACTGGTGCGCCTTTTTGTTTCTTGATGCTTATAACCTTGCCTTCTTTATCAGAGTCAATGTTATTTTCCATCTTCATGGCTTCAAGCGATAAAACACGTTGTCCAATTTTAACCATATCGCCCTCCTTAACATAAATATCAAGAATGGTGCCTGGCAATGGAGCTTTAATAACACCGCCACCTTTAGGCTCTGCCGGACTACTTGTCTTGGCTACAGAAGGATGACTATCAGTTGATGGGACTGATATTGCACGAACCAGCTTAGGTGTTTTGTTGACTGGCTCTATCGCTTTATTTAATTCAACGGTATACGAGGTGCCATTGATTTCAATCTCAGCAATATTATCTTCTATGTTGATAATCTCTGACTCGTATTGATTACCGTTTATCGTAAATTTAAACTTTTTCATCTGCAAATAATTTATTTTTAATAATCAGATGGATATCCTGTTTCTATAGTAAAAGCTTACTTTCGTTGTTTTTTTGAATATTCTGACAACTTTTGCTTTTTTAATGCTCTCTTTATAGTAGAAAAACTATTTAGGCATCTTTTGCAAACCATAGATTTTTGAACTCCATGGAGAATATGTTCTCGATACTTTTTTAATCGTTAATACCGTATTCTCTATATCATGTAATTCATTCCGATACAAGTACAATGTCATTGCAAGAACTGCACTTACTTCTCCTGAGATACCATCTTCAGATTCTTCGTCCGAATCAGGAATACCTTTTTTCTTATTGAATTTCTTACGAACATCCTTATTATATAATCTGGATAGATACTTAAAGATTAAAAACATAGACGTAAGAACAACAAAAACGATAAGGAGAGAAACTAATGCCAGCGAAATCCCAAAAGCATCAACTTTTACAGTATGCAGGCCTTTCATCGAAGGACCAAAATTGTTTTTATTTGTACGGACAGTTGTTTTATAAAGATAATCCCATTTGACATTGCCATCGGTTATACGTCCAAACGAAATATTTGCTTTTTGATTAGCTCTTATGGTAGCACTATCTATTAATGTTTTGCCATTAGCACTAAACAATGCAATAAAGTTCGATTTTTTCAGATCAAAGTTTAAGTGCAATACTCCTTTTTCCGGTTTGTTTTCAGCCCATAGTAATAGATATCCGTTTGCGGGTATCATTGTTTTTGAATCACCGTTAGGAAGCTGAAACATTTTAGGATTCTTCAAATCATTAGTTAAGTACATACCTCCCATATCAAGGGGAGCATGCGACTTATTAAAGATTTCAATCCAGGGAGAATGTAATCCATAATCATCAACAAAACTAGAGTCATTAATAACCATGTATTTATTGATGCAAAAATCACCTCCACTCTGAGCTATAACCATCTTTGGGACAAACCCCATCAACAAAATTATTGTGATGAGGAATAGTCTGATTTTTAACTTCATAAAATGGTTTTTATAAGGGTATATTCGAATGTTTCTTTGGGGGATTACTGTCTTTTTTGGTTGCTAGGGCTTGTAATGCTCTGATGATGCGGAATCGGGTATTACGAGGTTCTATAACATCATCAATAAATCCGTAGCGAGCTGCGTTATATGGATTTGCAAATTTATCCTTGTATTCAGCCTCTGCTTTATTAATAAACGCAGTACGTTCATCCGGATCGGTTAGTTCAGCTATCTTCTTACTATGCAATACCTCGATGGCTCCCTTTGGACCCATTACAGCTATCTCGGCAGTTGGCCAGGCATAATTGATATCGCCACGTAAATGTTTCGAACTCATCACATCATAAGCACCACCATACGCTTTACGCAGAATGACCGTTACTTTGGGAACTGTTGCTTCACCATAAGCAAATAACAACTTAGCTCCATGAATAATGATTCCACCATACTCTTGTGTTGTACCCGGTAAAAAGCCTGGAACATCAACCAACGTCAAAAGCGGAATATTAAATCCGTCACAAAAACGAACAAAACGAGCTGCTTTTCTCGAAGCATTAATATCCAATACACCAGCCAGATAGTTCGGTTGATTTGCAACAATACCTACGGGCATTCCATTGAAGCGACCAAATCCGGTTATGATATTTGGAGCATAATGACGCTGTATTTCTAGAAACTCGGCTGTATCTACAATTGCATGGATAACATCCTTCATATCGTAAGGCTTATTCGGATTCTCAGGGATAAAATAATTTAGAGAATCTTCAAGTCTATCAATAGGATCAGCATTGGGCGTTATAGGAGGATCTTCCAAATTATTTTGTGGAAGGAAACTTAATAATTTACGAATAAGAGAGATACCTTCTTTTTCATCATCGGCAACAAAATGAGCAACACCCGATTTGGTACCATGAACCATAGCACCGCCAAGCTCTTCATCTGTAACCACCTCACCAGTGACGGTTTTAACCACCTTAGGGCCAGTTACAAACATATAACTGGTTTTCTTGCTCATCACAATAAAGTCGGTTAGGGCAGGTGAGTAAACAGCTCCACCGGCACAAGGCCCGAAAATGGCTGAGATCTGAGGAATGACACCAGAGGCAAGAATATTCCGTTCAAAAATTTCAGCATATCCCGCTAAACTTGTCACACCCTCCTGAATACGAGCTCCACCTGAATCGTTAATACCAATAACAGGAGCACCAACTTTCATAGCCTGATCCATCACTTTACAGATCTTATTGGCATAGGTTTCAGATAATGAGCCTCCAAAAACAGTAAAGTCCTGCGAAAATACATAAACCACTCTACCATCAATAGTCCCATGACCTGTAACTACTCCATCCGACATATAAACCTGATCTTCAAGACCAAAATCTTTACAACGATGGGTAACAAACATGTCAAATTCTTCAAAGCTTCCCTCATCAAGCAGTAAATCTATGCGCTCACGAGCGGTAAGTTTTCCTTTAGCATGTTGGGAATCTATACGCTTCTTCCCTCCGCCAAGTTTTGCTAGTTCTCTTTTATCAAGTAATTCCTTGATTTTATCTTCGAACCCCATGGCGCTATTTGTTTTTATCTTCACACAACTCTGTAAGGACTCCGTGAGTTGATTTCGGATGGAGAAATGCAATACTTAGACCTTCTGCTCCCTTACGAGGCGTTTTATCAATCAATGTAACTCCTTTTTCATCCATTTCTAATAAAGCTCCTTCTAGATTCTGAGCAGCGAAAGCAAGGTGGTGAACACCTTCACCCTTTTTTTCAAGGAATTTGCCAATAGGACCTTCTGGATCTGTTGACTCTAGTAACTCTAATTTGGTCTGGCCAACCATAAAAAATGCAGTCTTAACTTTTTGTTCTTTAACCTCTTCAACTGCATAACATTTAAAACCTAAAACATTTTCGTAATACGCAATACTTTCTTCCAGATTCTTTACTGCGATACCAATGTGTTCAATATGTGTAATATTCATATGATTTGAAATTTAGTTTTGCAAAAGTACCCTGAATATTTCTATAAGTAAAAGCTTTTTGATTCTTTTGATTTTGATTATACAATATTGAATGTGTCTAAATAATTTGAAGAGTATACACCTCATTTAATAATATATATACAACTATCTTATTGATTATATGATATTAAACCTATAAAAAAAAAGTGTAGACTTTTTCTACACTATTTGGAACAAATAAAGAAGGGATCAGTCGGAAAAGTTGGGAGCTTTGCCATTCCAATTTGATTATAATTCACATTGTTTTAGTCCTCAATGTATTTATAATCAGTATTATAAAATCTTATTATCGTAGACAGTTCTTATTTAGCTTATGTTAAATGGCTATATATCAGAGGTATTACGACCATTGAGTCCGGCGTGAGTCCAGCGTGGGTTCGGCATCCCTTCACCATGAATCCACTAATAAGGGGGAGTGATGGCGAAGGGATGGCGAGCGTATTGTGAATTCATTTTGTACATATGTGCTGTTGTATGTTCTTAAAAGAAGAGTCCTAGCAGAATATTAGGGCAGTTTTAGAAGATGGTTTTACTGAACCGGAATCTCTTTTTAAATCTAAACACCTATATTTTAAGTAGATTTCTCCCAAGAAGGCGAAATGACGGAATTATTCTATACTATCAATTTGTTTTAGCAAGGCTTTCATTATTTCTCCCCAACTTTTCCGTCTGATCCGAAAAATAACGGTATAAAAAAACACGCAAATAACCTTTAAAGGTGTGAACTTGCGTGTAAATTTTTCAAATAATTAACCTATTTTGTGGAGCGTAGGGGAATCGAACCCCTGACCTTTAGACTGCCAGTCTAACGCTCTAGCCAACTGAGCTAACACCCCGATAGTTTTAATTAATGCAAAAATAGGAGTTTTCTTCGGAATAATCCTATTTTTGCTTCATCTTTTTTCGAAAAGCCTTGATAATCCTTAAAATATTCAAATGAAGCGTTTGTTCATAGCTATTAAAATAGAACCCGATGAAAGGTTTTTACAAATTTATAATCACCTAAATAGCTCTTTAAAATATGAATCATTACGATTCATCGAAATTGATAAAATACATCTTACACTACGTTTTCTAGGCGAAACGCCTGAAGTAAAAATTGTTGAAATTGATAGAATACTATCTGAAGTAACATATACAGTAAATGCGTTTTCTCTAAATATTAATAGAGTAGGTGTTTTTGGAAGTTCATATAATCCCAGAGTACTTTGGATGGGCATAGATAAAGATGAACCGTTAATCCTATTACATAAAATTATAGAAAGAAATTTATCGCGAATTGGATTCTATCCCGACAGACAAAACTTCGTCCCTCACCTAACGCTTACAAGAATCAAACAACTAAAAGATCTTAAGCTTTTTCAAAAAATCATTAGTCCCTATAAAGACGTTGAGATCATGAGCCAATCCATTACCTCTTTCACATTATACGAAAGTATCTTAAAACCACAGGGGCCAACTTATATTGCACTAAACCGGTTTCAACTAAAAAGCAGATCCCTGTAGAAAACAAAGATCTGCCTTTTCCGATGAATCATTCATCGCCCACCCCAAAGATTAAATCTCCTCTTGCTCAACCTTTTCAGGTTCAGGTTTTTCATTTTCTGCTGGTAATTGTTCTTTCAACTGTTTCTTCTCCAAGAAATAAGATACAAGTAAACTAATACCACCAAAGAGAAATACCAGTGAAAATACAGTAGCATCACGATCCATTACACCAAATTTCACGATAATGTTAGCTATTAATATGCCTAAACCAACTGCAACAAGCAACATTCCTAGTTTTACTGTTGATAAAGATGTCTTTTCACTTTTATCAAAAGTTGCCGGATCCAACCCTGCCTGAATCAGCATCAGGCGTTCTTTTTTTCGGATGCCTAATCTTACGATTCCGTAGACCATTCCGAAAAACCCCAGAGATACTAATATTCCTTCCATGACTTTTATTTTTTATTGTTGTTTGCTCTTTTGACGTTGATTTTAAAATAAGGTTACATATAAATGATCTCTATTTTATTTTTTTAATTTTTCACATCATAATTTAATATTTACCTTCAAAAACGGTTACATAGATACTATTATATTTTAATGGCTAATAAGTTTACGGAGAACGGAACGTATTTATTCTTTTAAGTACGATTTGAAGACATCACAAATATTTCAAAAGTTTAAGTTTAACCGAATCTATAAGTACACACCAGAAATATGCTTTTAAAACAATATAACAAGCACAACTATTATTAGTAAATCACTTTATATTCTTAGGAAAAGAGACAAAAACGAGAATTGTTCACTTAAAAAACAGCTAGAATTGTATAATTATAAGCTCTAATTATTTTGTTAATTTTTTGAAAATAAGTAAAATACCACTTTTTATGTATTAATTTTGTAATAATCGTGTAACCAAATAAAGAGTCTATCGTCAAAGAGACGTATGAAATTCGAGACAGATACATTCTATTTGCAACAGATCATGACCGGCAACGTTCGGGCTTATGCAATCCTGGTGGAGAAGCATAAAGAGATGGTCTTTTCAATCGCTCTCAAAATTCTTCATAACAGAGAAGATGCCGAAGAGATTGCGCAGGATGTATTTGTTAAGGCTTACCAGTCTCTAGCGAATTTCAAAAATGAAGCAAAATTTTCAACATGGCTTTATCGAATTGTTTATAATACTGCTATATCAAAAGTGAGAAGGAAAAAAGTTGAACTCTCACCTCTCGATGATGCCACTATTAATAACTATTCAGATGATACCAGCGAAAACCAATTTCTACTCTCTGATGACCCTGACAGGTTTGAACTACTTCAAAAAGCACTGAAAAGTCTACCTGAAGACGAAAATGTTATTGTATCTTTGTTCTATCAAAACGATAGCTCAATTGAAGATATCAGTTCGGTTACAGGACTTACAGTTGCAAATGTTAAAGTAAAGCTCCATCGAATAAGGAAAAAGCTTTACACTGAAATGCAAAGATTAATGAAAAGTCTGGAAGAAAATGAACCTCAACCAGCGTTATTAAAGGAGGTTATACGATGAAAAATATATCATATCATAACGATGAATTACTGAAAAACTTGTTCAGTAAATTACCCTTAGAATCACCATCTCTCGGGTTTACCGACCGGGTTATGGATCTTTTAGAACAACCCGAAGTTGATATGTCCGCACATCAACAAACTATTAATAAATTGATTTGGACCTTTATTGTATCACTTGCAGTGGTTATTCCTGTACTGTTTTTCCTTTTGGATTGGTCGGTCTTTGATCTCTTCCCTAAAAAAATAACTGCAGAACGCTTTAAATACTTTATCGATCTTTTAAGTAACTTGCCAGGATATTTTTCATCATTTACTGCCGGACTAAAACAATACTCTTTGTTTTTTATTGTAATGGCTGCAGGAGTTGGATTGTTATTCTTCGATAGTTTACTCAATAAATCGCTTATGCGTTCGCTGTTCCACTTTACTTTTGCCGGCCCGGATGTTAAATAATCAGATTAAAGCGTCTATTATTGAAACATTATCGTTTACACTTCAGCAAGATACTGAGTTAATTTCTTATGAACCATGTGGTGGCGGTTCTATTAATGAAGCCTATGTGCTTCATACCACTACGGGTAATTTTTTTATAAAACTCAATAATAGCATTCAGTATCCTGAAATGTTTTTGCTCGAAGCAGAGGGTCTAAATTTACTCTCGTCTCAAAATATTATAAAAACGCCCAATGTAATTGCATTCAATACGACTACAGATACTGCATTTATTATCCTAGAATATATTAAAGAGGTTACTAAATCGTCAGACTTTTGGTTTGATTTCGGATTGCGTTTAGCCTCCTTACATAAAACATCTTCCAACTTGTTTGGATTGGAAAAAACCAATTATATAGGATCCATTAAACAATGTAATGATCAATATAATACCTGGACAGATTTCTTTGCTATTTGTCGTATTGAATACCTTTTTAAGCAAGCTACAAATAAAGGGCTGCTTTCTTTAAATCTGCATAAATCTATTGATAAACTTTTTCAATTACTGGATGAGATCTTCCAAAAAGAACCTGCATCACTAGTTCATGGAGATTTATGGAGTGGTAATTTTATGATTAATACAGATGAACAACCTGTTTTGATTGATCCCGCTGTATATTTTGGACATCGTGAAATGGATATTGCGATGAGTAGATTATTTGGTGGTTTTAATCAAACGTTTTATGAAGCTTATACGGAAGCCTATCCTCTTGATAATGGATGGATGGAGAGAGTAGATATTTGCAATCTATACCCACTTTTAGTACATGTTTTATTGTTCGGTCAACAATATGCGAACGAAGTAACTAGAATTCTGCGAAAATTTTAAAATTACTTAAGACTATTTTTCTCTTCCCAAAGTTGTTTAAAACTCTTTTCCTTAATAATAGGAATACTACTATACTCACCCCAAATTTTCTTAATAAGCCTTCTAATAATCCAATTTTTATACTTAGCCGAAAATTTATCCACGAATCCTCTATTACTCATCGAGTAACTCCAACCTTTCATTAATAATCTTTCCCAAACGGACGTTTGTTTCTTAATTATTGCTTCATTTCTATTAAATAGCAACAGATTATTTATGTTAATATTAACCGGACAGATTTCAGTACATCTACCACATAGAGAAGAAGTGTAGCTTAAATGATTATGCGCTGAAAAATCAGAGAGATAAGGCGAAATAATTGATCCTATGGGGCCGGCATAGCTTGACCCATAGGATGAACCACCTATTGTTTCGTAAACCGGACAAACATTATAACAGGCACCACAATCTATACAGGATAGTGCCTTGCGTTGTTCAATTTTTCCCAATAAATTAGTTCGTCCGTTATCAACTAGTACAACAATAACTTCTTCGGGTCCATCTAATTCGTTTTCAAGACTAGGTCCAAAAAGGATTGTATTATAAGCCGTTAATTTTTGACCGTAACTATGTGTAGCATATAAAGATATAAATAAATTGAGATCTTTTAATGACCCCAGCATCTTCTCTATTCCGATAACAATAATTTGTGTTTTACAAAAAGCTGCCGCTAACAACTGATTACCTTCATTCTCTGATATTGATATAGCACCCACATCTGCAATCAAAAAATTTGCACTACTTATTGCAATATCAGCTTTTGCATTTTCATCTCTAACCTGTTTTCTAAAACTCTTTAAGATTTCAGTTGGGGTATTATTAAGAGAAGTCTTAAACTTTTCATGGAAGAGATTAGTATAGTCGTCTTTAGAAAAATGCAAACCTGAAAAAGTAGGATGAAAAGATTTGTTACCCTTCGTATTTGCTTGAGCATAATAACCTAAATCCGTCTCTTTAACCTCTACTTCATAATTTTTTAAATGGGTATCTAAATGAATTTCATCCAGAATAAGCGCATTCGATTTGATGATACTTTTAGCCTTTTTCCTTTCAACAATTGCCAATATTTCCTGAATAGCCTCTTCTTCATTCTGGGTCCATACTACCTTTCCCCCATGCTGAACAAAGTTAGTCTCAAACTCTATCAAATGCTTATCTAATTCATGTAAAACAGAGTACTTAATACGAGAAGCTTTGGATTTAGCCAAATCTAAATCAGAGTATTGCAATTTACTATTTTCGAAAGCATTAAGAAAACGAATATTACTTTGTGTAATTTTTCTTCTTACATCCGGTTCTAACAATTGCTTATGCTCCTTAAATTTAGACTTGTCAAAAATTTCAATCATATTAGCATTCTTTTAAACTAATCTTATCAATTCTCGTTTGGTGCCTTCCCCCTTCAAAAGAAGTGTTTAAAAACAAATCTACAGTTTTTATTGCTTCATCTGTACTAATAAAACGTGCAGGTAAAGATAAAATATTAGCATTATTATGTTGACGAGCCAATTCAGCTAGCTCTCTATTCCAACATAAAGCAGCTCGTACATTTTTATACTTATTAGCCACAATACTAACACCATTACCACTTCCACAAATTAAAATACCTCTTTCAAATTCATTGTTATTAACAGCACTTGCAACAGGATGAGCAAAATCTGGATAATCAACACTTGTTATACCACCTGTACCAAAATCGATAACATCAAACCCATTATCAATCAGGTACTTTTTAATAGTCTCCTTTAGTTCGAACCCAGCATGATCCGAACCCAGTGCCAAAATTTTCTTCATTATATGATCTGTTAATAACTAATTTTGTACAAAATTAACAATTAATTTGAGTAAGCGAGTTAGCCTCTTTATTTCTAAGGTGTTAATAATTTGCAATTATTTGTTAATGATTTATTATAATGCATGTATTCAGTTATTTAAAATTACTAACAATAACAATGTTAATAACCCGGTAAGAATCCTTATTTATGGTGATAACTTTTAGAGGTTATTAACAATCGACTCATTTATACCCTAAAAAGATTAAGTTTTGGAAAGAAACGAACAATTCATGAACATTTTTATACTGTAAAAACTTAATCTTTTTATAAACAAACATGTTTTTCAACAAAGTGTTAATAACTTTGCAAATACTTGTTTTTTAATAAACTTATCCGATCAAAAAAATAAAATATGTGTTGATAAAATGTTGGTAAAGTAATAACCAAATTTATCTTGTTTTACTTTTCAACCAAATCACCGCCCCATTAACATCATAAGATATATATAAATTAAAAAATAATAATAATGATTAATGAGTTAAATATCGTTCAAAAGATAAAGGAGTTAAAAGAAAAAAAGAATGCTGTTATTCTGGCTCACTTTTATCAGGTTTCAGAAATTCAGGATATCGCCGATTTTGTAGGAGATAGTCTTGGATTGGCCGAAAATGCTGCAAAAACGAATGCTGATATTATTGTTTTTGCGGGTGTTCATTTTATGGCTGAAACTGCTAAAATTTTGAATCCTCATAAAAAGGTATTACTTCCTGATTTAGCAGCCGGTTGTTCATTAGCCGACTCTTGTCCTGCTTCTGATTTTAAATTATTCAAAGCTAAATATCCTGATCATAAGGTTATTAGTTATATTAATTGTTCAGCTGAAGTTAAAGCACTTTCTGATGTTATTTGTACGTCGAGTAATGCATTGAAGATCGTTGAGTCATTTCCAGAAAATGAAAAAATTATCTTTGCTCCTGATAAAAATTTGGGAAATTATGTAAATAATTTGACAGGAAGAAATATGATTTTATGGAATGGTAGTTGTCACGTTCATAATCAGCTTTCTGCTGAAAAGGTAATAGAATTAAAACTTCAGAATCCGGATGCTAAAGTTATCGCTCATCCAGAGTGCCAATCTCCAATCTTAGTACTTGCTGACTATATTGGATCTACAACCGGGTTAATTGAATTTGTGAAGAAAGATAGTGCTTCCAAATATATTGTAGCAACTGAAACAGGTGTTTTGCATCAAATGAAAAAAGATTGTCCTGATAAAGAGTTTCTAATTGTACCTGCTGATGAAACTTGTTCATGTAATGATTGTCCTTATATGAAAATGAATACATTGGATAAATTGTATAGGTGTTTGGATACTGAAAAACCTGAGATTCTATTATCTGATGAAATTATTGAAAAAGCTAAATTTCCAATTATTAAGATGCTTGAAATTTCTAAACAAGCAAAGTTGATTTAATTTTTTGTCTTGTTAAGACGGATATGATTGTTTAATATTGTATTGCCTTTTCAAACAGATGTTATGCAACGAAAAATTATTCTTTTACTCTTACTATTGTGGACTTTACAGGTTTCTGCACAGAATAATAGTATTACAAATGGATACGCTGTATTTAAACACGCCAATGGAAAAATAGCGAGTGAGGGTAATATGCGTGATGGAAAACCAGATGGATATTGGAAAACTTATTTTGAAACTGGTATATTGAAATCGGAAGGTAATAGAAAAAAATTTGAAATTGATAGCCTTTGGAAATTTTATGATGAAAAAGGTAGATTGATTCTTGAAATTAATTATAAGCTTGGTAAAAAGAATGGATTAAGAAAAACATATCGTGATAAAGAATTTGTTACTGAAAATTTTGTAAATGATATTAAACAAGGGGCCACTACTTTTTTCTATGCCAGTGGAAAAATATGGAAAGTAATTAATTTTGAGAATGGTTTAGAAACAGGCATATCAAAGGAATTTGATGAGGACGAAAATATCATTTCGATTACTGAATATAAAAAGGGTTTTATAGTAGACAGAGAATATATAAATAGAAAAGATAAATCTGGAAAAAAACAAGGTAAATGGAAGTTATTCTTTGATAACGATATGGTTAAACTTGAAGGTGTTTATAAAGATGACCTCAAGAATGGCTTTTTTAAAGAATATGATAAAAATGGTGTTTTGTTAACAATCAAGAAGTTTGTAAATGATATAGAAGAGGTTCAAGCTTCTGAGGTTGTTAAACTTAACGTTAAAACTGACTATTATTCAAATGGGCAGGTAAAGACTGTTGCAAGCTATAAAAAAGATGTTCCTGAAGGAATTAGAAGAGAATATGATGAAACTGGAAAGATTACACAAGGTTTTGTTTTTAAAGGCGGGGCAATAGTTGGTGAAGGCATCTTAACTGAAGATGGAGTTAAAGATGGTTATTGGAAGGAGTATTATGATGGTGGTAAATTACGCGCTACAGGGGCCTACAACAAGGGTAAACAGGTTGGGGAATGGATCTATTACTATCCCGATGGAAAAGTGGAACAGAGGGGTAAATACGCAAAGAATGGAAAATATGAAGGAATTTGGAAATGGTTTTATACAGATGGTAGTGTTAAACGTGAAGAATCTTACTTAAACGGATTGCTAGATGGTTCATTTGCAGAGTATGATCAGGATGGTTCTGTTATAAAACAGGGTGAATATATTGAAGGACTCGAAACTGGATTTTGGATTGTTGAAATGGGCGACCATAGAGAAGAAGGGACCTACAAAGCCGGGCAGCGTAATGGTAGTTGGAAATATTTCTATCTGAATAAAGAAAAGGGTGGTAAAGGACAACTTTATTTTGAAGGAAGTTTTATAGACGATTTACCTAATGGAAAACAAATATATTATTGGGATAATGGAAATAAAAAAGATGAAGGTGCTTTTGTAATGGGGCATCAGGAAGGTGATTGGAATAAGTATAATTATGACGGATCGCTCTTCTTAACTATTTCTTATAAAGGTGGATTAGAAAAGAAATTTGATGGTATTAAAATAAAACCTGAATTAAAAGAATAAAAAAAAGGAGGATCTACATCCTCCTTTTTTTTATGGATTCAATTTATCGTCCTCTTTTTTTTCGTCAGTTCCGTTCATTCCTTCTTTGAAACTACGGATTCCTTTACCTACACCGTGCATTAATTCTGGAATTTTCTTTCCTCCAAAAATAAGGAGAGCAACTAGTGCAATTACAATCCATTCTCCTCCTGCAGGGAGAAATGCTAATACTGTATTGAGCATAATCAATTTTATTTATTACCACAAAAATAGAGATAATCTATTTGAAAGAAACGATAATGAAAAATTATTTTCTAATCCATCCATTCGGATTTAATAAGACTTTACCTTTCCAAATTTCAAAATGTATTTTTGTTTTATTAGTATTTGGATCAGAGTATATTATACCTATTTGTTGTAAAGTTTTTACGTTTTCTCCTTTTGTAATAGAAACTGATTTTAGGTTAGAATAGACTGTTAAAAACTCTCCATGTCGAATAATAACTACATTATTGAAATTTGGAATAGAAATAATACCGGTAACTACTCCTTCAAAAACTGATTTTGCCGGTGATCCTGATATAGTTTCAATATTTATTCCATTATTTTTAATCATTATTCCTTTTAAATCTGCATGAGGTTGTTCTCCAAAATAGTCGCTAATAGTACCCTTATCAACAGGCCATGGTAATTTTCCTTTGTTTTTTTGAAATGATGAAGAAAGTTTAATATCTTCCGCTGTTAAACTATATACATACTCGGTTTTAAGTGTTTCATCTTTTCCTTTATTTATCTTTCCTTTAGTGTTGGTACTATTTTTTCTTTTGATTTCATTAACCCTTTTTACCTCTTCCGCAATTATTTTTTCTATGGCATCTTGTAATCGTTGTACAGATTTTTCATGCTCTCGAAGTGTTTTGAGCAATGTTTTTTCTTTCTGGGTTAATTGGTTAATAGTTTTATTTTGTTCCTCTTTTTCTCCAAATAAACTTAATTTTTCATTTTCTTTGTTCTTCAGAAGATCTAATTTTTCTTTTTTTTGTGTTTCTAAAAGACGAAGTTTATTTCCAAGTTTTCTAGTTACATTTGTTATTTTCGAAGCTTGTTCTTTTCTGTAATCAGTATATTGTTGTAAATATTTCATACGTAAATATGCCTGATGAAAATTTTTGGATGAAAAAATGAACATTAATTTACTCTGTTCATTCTTCGTTTTATAAATCTGATAGATTATTTTAGAGTAATCTATTTTTAGTTGTGTAAGATTTTTAGAGAGATTTGTAATTGTATCTTTTGTTTTTACAGCCTCTTCATCAATAGAATTTAATTGAAGATTAATAGCTGAGATAATATTTTCTCTAATACTAATTTGCTTGTTTAAAAGTATAACCTGATTTAAATAAGCCTGTTTATTTTTTTTTGTTAGGTTTAACTGGTTACTTGTCTTTTTAATTTCATTTTCTAATCGCTCTTTTTTTAAGCGTAAAGCATTTTTCTCGTTTTGAGAAAACGATTGAAATGAAATAAAAAGACAAATAATTGTAATTAAAACTTTTCTATACAGCATTATTAGTTGTTAGTTTGAAAATTATCCACCCTATTATATTTTGGATTGATATTGAAAGGGTAGTTTTGTGAAGGATTGAGTTGTATTTTTGAATATTTCAGGGTAATTTTAATCTTATTTACACCATCATTAATATTAAAAGTTACTGTCTGAGGTACCAATTGTTTATTGATGATAGTGTGATTTGAATAAGTTGCTGTAAATGTACGCATAGTATTTTCGCTCTCCTTTATAATTACTTTTGATATTTTAAAAGTTTCAGGATTCAGATTTATCTGTTCAAGTGGTATAGTACTTCGTAGCGAATCATCCAATTTCGAAAGTTTTCTAAGTTTTCTTCTATTGTATGTACTTAATTTATATTCTTTATTATCCATACCTGCTTTAAAAGAACTATTATCATAAACTGAAAAATCGTTACCGGTAATTAATGATTGGAGCATATCGTAATCAAGATTTCTATTTAACATTTCATTTATAAATGAAAAATCTTTAATAAGGTAGTTTCCATCTATTTTGTTAATTACTTTTACAGAATCTAGTGATATAGAAATACGAGCAGCTTCTATTCCTAATACAGGAGTAATCATTGCCCAAATCAAGCTATCTTTTGAAATTCTAATTGTTCCTGATATATTAGTTCTTTTTCTGTTTTTCTCATATTCGGCACTGAACTTTGCCGAAAACGAGTTATATTTTAATTCATTTTCTTTAAGTTTATCAAATAGATATGATTCTCCTTTTTCTTTTATTGGAGCTTTTATAATACTTCTTTTCGTTTCACACGATGTAAGCATAACCAAAAAGGCTAATGCAATGTAAAAAAAATGATTTTTCATACAGTTACTCTATTAATTTATGTTGCTCAATTTTTTGTTTAAGTAATTCAGAACCTGTACCAAATTTACTTGCCCTTTTCCAATACTTTAATGCTTTTTCTGTTTCTCCCAACTTATAGAGTATATCTCCATAATGTTCTAAAACAGTATCACTTTTTTTACCGCCTTTTTTAATAGCTTTTTTAATCTCTTTTTTTGCTTCTTTTAATTTACTGTTTTTATAAAGAGCCCAGGCATATGTATCCAGATTATTTGAATTATTTGGAGCTAATCCAACAGCTTGTTCGGCAAGTTCTAGTGCTCCTTGTAAATCTTTATTTCTTTGCAGCAGATGATAACTGAAATTATTTAAGGCCATTGCATTTTTTGGATTAAAAATTATCGCTTTTCGATAATATTCAGTCGATAACGAATCTTGCTTATTATAATAATAAGCCTCGGCCAATTGTAAATATAATTCTTCTTTTAGTTGATTATTTGTAGCAGTTAGTAATCCATTTTGCAACAAATCAATAACATTCGAATACTCCTTTTTACTGAATAACATTGATCCTAGAAAATAAAAGTAATAGGTGTTATTAGGTAAAATACGTATAGCCTTTTTCAAGAATGGCTCTAGATGTGAAGTATCATTTAAAATTAAGCTTGAACGTATAAAATAATCTAAAGCATAAACATTTACACTATCTATCGCTAACGCTTTATAAAAGTAGTCTTTCGACTCTTTATATTTTTTATGAATGAATAGTGCGTTTCCTCTTACCAACATTGCTTTGAGATCATTGGGATGCGTAGCAACAATTATTTCAGATAATTCAACAGCATCCTTTTCACGTAAAAAGGGTTTAATCGTATCATTCAAATATTGTTCGAATACCTTTAATTTAAAATCACTTTCTAAATTTTTAGATGAGAATCCTTTTTTTAGTTCTTCAAAAGCTTTCTTAGGATTGTTTCGCTCTTTATAAAATTCAGATAAGGTAATGTGAATGTATGGATCCGAAGGGTTTATTTTTTCAATGGTCTTATAACACCATTCTGCTTTTTGATGATTACCTTGTTCATTATATAGTCGTGCGAGTAAAGAGTAATATTTTGATTCCTTTGGAAACTTAACTGTAAGCTTTTCAATTTCTTTTATAGCATTAGTGGTATCATTAATAGATAAATATAATTTATACTTCTCCAGAACTATATCTTCCGTTATACCGAATTTCTTCTCAGCCTTGTTATAGGTATTTATAGAACTTTTAACATCATTCGCATAGATGTAAGTATTCGATAAATTGTAATAGTAATCAGGATTATTTGGAAATTGTTTAATCAGATTACTATAAATCAATGTAGTACTGTCATATTTTCCGGTAGCTTGATATAATTGTCCTAATGATTGAGCATACCATTTATTTAATGAATCAATTTTATAAGCTTTAGATAGTTGACTTATTGATTGATAGATCAGTCCTTTTGAATCGCTAATTTTAGCTAATTCATAATAGGCGGCATCACATGAAGGATACTTTTTAATTAAATCATTAAACTTTTGTATTCCTTTTTCCATATTACCAAAGAGGGCTTCCTTTTTTGCCTCTATTAATAAAGTGGTCAGTTTTGCGTTATAGGCAGCAGTATCTATAATGGTTTGTGAAAAACCAATGATAGATGGTAGTAGAAAAAGTAGTATGATAAAGAGTTTACGGTTCATTAAAAAGTTTTTAATATTAGTGTATTCCGGTATGGCCAAAGCCACCTTCGCCTCTTTTCGTTTCGCCCAGTTGTTCAGCAATTTTCCAGTCGACACGTTCATGTTTAGAAACAATCATTTGTGCAATACGTTCACTATGTTGAATTGTAAAGTTATTATTTGAAAGATTTACTAATATTATTTTTATTTCTCCTCTGTAATCAGCATCAATTGTTCCCGGTGAATTTAATACAGTTATACCTGTTTTGGCTGCGAGTCCACTGCGTGGTCTTATTTGTGCTTCATAACCTTCGGGTAATTCAATAAACAGACCCGTTGGGATAATGACACGTTCCAATGGTTTAATTTCAACAGCAGTCTCTAAATTTGCCCTTAAATCCATTCCTGCTGAGTGTATTGTTTCGTAGGATGGTAGGTCGTTAGTCGATTTATTGATTATTTTTATAACTAGTTCACTCATTTCAGCTTTTGTATTAATGCTTTAATATTAATGTTCTCCACTTTAATAATTAGAAGTATTAAAGGTATTAGAAATAAATTATTAATAATAATTGGAAAAGGTATTTTATGTTGATTTAGTAGATGATTTAAAGCAAATAAGAAAAGTGCAACACCTAAATATAGAAAAAACTTGCGTAGATTATAATTGATGGGATAATACTTTTGTCCTAGAATATAGGATATTACCATGACCGTAAAATAACAGGCTAATGTAGCCCAGGCTGCACCCATATACCCCATTATAGGAACCAATAAAAAATTTAATATTATTGTAATAGCTGCTCCGATGATAGATACCACTGCTCCTAGTTTTGTTTTGTCGGTTAATTTGTACCAGATTGATAAATTATAAAATATTCCTAAAAACATATTGGCTATTAATAATATAGGAACTATTTTTAATCCCGGCCAATATGAAGATGTTATTAAGTACTTGATTATATCAATATTAAGCATTACGCCTAAGAAAATGAAACTACAAACAATCATAAACCAATTCATTACATTAGAATAGATTTGTTTAGAGTCTGACTGACTTGCGTGCGAAAAGAAGAACGGTTCCGCTGCAAACCTAAAGGTTGTGATGAATAGCGTCATTAAGATAGATATCTTATAACAAACGCCATAGATACCTAATTGGAGTTGTGGATTCTCTGAAGGAGGAATAATCCATTTCATTAATGCTCTATCAAATGTTTCGTTTACAATACCCGCCAGCCCCAGTATCAGTAAAGGCCAGGCATAGTTGAACATCTCTTTCCAAAGCTTTTTATCAAAAGTATAATTCTTAAGAATGTATTGCGGGGCAAGAAAAATGATGGTAAGTACACTAGCTATTAAATTCGAAATAAATATATACCCTACTCCTATTTTTGGACTGTATACAAAATCAGAAATTGTGTAAAACAATTTATATTGTGGATGTTCCAGTACCCAGGGTATAGTGAAGAGAAAGATTATTTGTAATAATATGGTAGTAAAAATATTTAAGCTTTTTATGAATGCAAATCTAACGGGTTTATTTTCTATTCTGAGTTTTGCAAAGGGTATAGCTGCCAGCGTATCTAAAGCCAGTATCCAACCAAACCATACAACATATTCAGGATGTAGTGGATAACCTATTGATGTTGCTATTGATTGGTTAAATGTTAAAACTAAAAAAATGAATACAGTTGTTGATATCAGAATTGATATAAGGGTAGTTGGATAGACTGAGTGGTTCTCTTTTTGTTTTAATGAAAACCTAAAATAGGCAGTCTCCATACCATAGGTTAGAATGATAAATAAGAACGAAACATAAGCATAAAACTCTGGAACAACAGAAAATTGATCAGGCTTTTTAAATACGCGTACTTGTAAAAAAACCAGTAAATAACTTAAAAATCGACCTAATATAGTTGGCAATCCATAGATTGCTGTTTGTCCTGCTAATTTTTTTAATGGATTCAAGGGCTACAAAAATTATGTGCAAAGGTACGAATAAAGGGCTTTTTGTTTTACTTCTTTGGTTCATCACTCGATGGGAAACTTAAAATAAAAGTAGTCCCATTTCCCTCGGATGATACAAAATCTATGGTTCCTCCAAATGATTCGGTTATGTTTTTTACCATAGCTAAACCAAGCCCGGTTCCGGCTGTTTTTGTTGTAAAGAATGGAGTAAATATTTTAGTGTTATCCTCTTTTTTTATTCCAATTCCGTTATCAGTAAACTCAAGAATTTTAAATTTATTGTCTTCATAAATAGAAATTGTGATAATACCTTGTATATCAGTATTTATAGCCTGTATTGAATTTCTAAATAGATTGTTTAAAATTCGTGTCACCTGTTGTTTATCAGCTTTTATCCAGTTTTCAGCGTGCTTTGATTTTATATTGATAGTAAGGTTTGACGAATCTGTAAATAGTAAACCCGATTCCTTTACACATTGATTTAAATCAATGATTTCCAGATTGTTATTTGGCATTTTAGCAAAATCTGAAAACTCACCTGCTATTGTCGACAATGCATCAATTTGCGTAACCATGGTTTGTGTAAACCGATCTAAGCGTAAACTCCAATCTTCTTTATTGTCCTGCCATGCACGTTGAAGATGTTGGACATTGAGCTTCATAGGGGTTAAAGGATTTTTTATTTCATGGGCAACCTGTTGAGCCATGATACGCCACGCACTCTCTCTTTCCGATCTGGCCAGTAGTTCAGCGCTATTAGCCAGATCATCTACCATATTATTATATTGTTTAATTAAATCGGCTAATTCATCTGCCCCTTGCCACGATATCTTTTCAGGTTTTTTGAAATAGTTAATCTGGCTTATTTTGTCTTTTATAATCTGTAAAGGACGGGTAATGTAACTCGATACAATTAAGGCTATTAATACAGCAATTACCGTTAAAATAACATAGATATTAATAAAGGCTACTAATAAAGTAGATAGATCTGCTCTGAATTCAGATTCACGTGCAAAATAAGGTAAGTTGATATAACCCAATGTTTTATTCTTTGTATCACGTAATGGAACATATGCAGATTGAAATACATAGGCTCCTATTTTCTCATCTTTTATTTCAATGATTTGTTGATTTTCATTTAATGAATAATAGGCGAGCGGATTCATCTTTTTTGAAATCAATTCTGCTTCATATAATTGTGGCCGCGAAGTCGCAATCAAATCTCCATTCTTATCAAACAAGTTGATATCCGTGAAAAATATATTAGAGTAGTTCGATAAGTTTTGTGATAATACCTGTGGTGTTATTTTATGAATATCATCCAGATAACTAAATCGTTGTTCTAATTCAACAAGTACTGAATGTGCCTTGTCACTTAATATATTTTGGTTTTTTCTTTTATCAAGATCAAAAAGGTAAAATAACATAACGCACCCAATAGTGATTGAAGATAAAAGAATGATTGTGATTGTCCAAAATTGCAGTCGTTGTTTTATTGTCGACGACAATAAAAGTTTGGGATTTTTACTGGTTAGTAATTTAAATAATAATATTAGAAGTGCCGATATGATAAAGATATAAGAAAAATACGAAAGTGTATTGATGAGCGATGGTTTTTTTCTACTGATTAAAATGGATGTATAGGGCGATGTTTTTACATAAAGATGATTATAGTTATTTTTATCAAAAAAGTAAAATGAATTTTGAAGCGTCGAATTTGTAGTTGGCGCTTTTAATTGATATTGATAATCACCCACACTCTTTGCTAAATCTCCTTGATGAAACAGTGCATATGAATATTCTGAAAGGTCTATTCGTTGATAAAATTCATTGTCAATTAGCAATTCAGGATAGCCTAAACTGCTGGTTGTCATTTTGGAATAAAACTCCAAATGGATACTCATTTTTTGATTTAACCCTTCAGATTCTGGAATATCTATTTTGGAAATATAAGTATAGATGTCGTACGACTCATCAATATAATATAAATTGTTACTTATTGTTTTAAATCCCATATTCGTTATGATAGATGAGAAATAATTTTCACATCCTACCAGTACATTGGCTGGTTGTATTTGAAGCTTACTTCCCGGACGACATATGTAAGCCTGAACTTCATATTTATTCCAATAATTATTTGCAAATTTTGTTTTGACATAATCTAATAACTTATGTTCAGCCTCAGGTTTTTTTAAAGATTGTTTTAAATATTTTATGACTAACGAATCTTTTAATATTTGTTTTTCTATGGCTGGATACAAAAACTCTGCTAGTTTATCTCTTTTGGCAGTTAATTTATTAGCGTATGATTTTCTTAATTCCTTTTCTTTATTTTTAGAACTTGAGTACAAGATACTGGAAGCAAATACGGAAAAAAGAATGAGTAGCGTTAACTGGGTTACGAACGATGAATTTGAATATTGGGCAAAGGTATTTTTTAAAAGTATTATATGGAACAGCAGAATTATAACATAGGGAAACCAAAACCTATATTCAAATTTAAAAAGTAGAACGGTGATAAAAGAAAGTAAAAAAATGCAAACCAATACATTTCGTTTTATTGCATAGTTTGTCGTATAAAAATAATATAGTTTTTTACTGAGCAGATAATAACTTAAACCTATTGCAAACAATATTACTAGAATTATTAAACTGATGTAGTTTATTGAATAGATATTTGATAGATTTAATGGTATATTCGAGTTTGTAACAAATGAGTCAATTAGTATCGCTAAGTTACAAGCACCAAGTATTAAGCTAAAACTAATTGCGAAAAAGAGTGAAATCGCTATAATGTCGTTCTTTTTTTTGCT
This sequence comes from Bacteroidota bacterium, assembly GCA_013390605.1. Classification (GTDB taxonomy): domain Bacteria; phylum Bacteroidota; class Bacteroidia; order Bacteroidales; family Cfx3-03; genus Cfx3-03. Next base: position 4,663,645 of record JACAUB010000001.1, read on the forward strand.
ATTTAAATCGGGTAGTTCTGTTTTATTAAAAACCAAAACAATCTGAAGAATGAAAATTGTATTGATAATTAAGTGTGCTAATGAGGGTAGTAAATCTGACGAAGCATAAATGAATGGACTTAAATATACAGACGTTGATATGGATTGTGAAATAGGAATAAAACTGATTAGTATTCGTATAGCCAGAATTAATAAAGCATATATAGAAAATTCCAATAGTTTAAAACGCCTTCTTTTTATTTTAATTAAATTATAAATAAAGATAGAGAGCGTAACTAAAAGAAATATGAACGATAGTAGAGAAAGATTTAAATAAGTATTATTGTTTATTGTTTCCGGAAAATCTATGTATAAAACAGCATACCTATCTTTAGAAGTTATTTTATTACTATTTTTAATATCTGTTAATTCACTATCCTGTGGTATATCATATGCCGGATGATATTTAGAGACGATATAATCATTATGAAAAGGATAGTCTGATTTTAGTAGTTGAACCGCTAAATAGGTATAGTCGCCTTTCTTTTCTCTTTTCAGAATATAAAAACCTTTTGATAGCCATAAAATCGTATGACTTTTTATTTTATCATTTAAATTCGGTGGTACCGTAACTTCATTTGTTGTCCATCTAAAAAGTGAATCTTTTTTATAAATAAAAAAGTCCGTATAGTTATCTTGAAGTCCTTTCGTTTTATCATTGAAATTTTTGAAACTTGGTTCTTCTTTAGAAAAGGTGGAAACAAAAAGCGAAAGTTTTGTTTCTAATAGTGTTTCTTGTATTTGTAATGTTTTTTGAAAAGAGCAGGTAAGTAATTTTTGATCGGGCTTGGTCGTTGTGTTAATTGCAAAAAAGTAAGCAGCTAAAATTAGTATAGGCAAAGCCAAACCCGAAAATATTATTTTTCGATTAATATTTAAGCTAAATTCTATTTTTTTCAAGAAATCACCCATAAAAGTGGTTTAAAATTAGCCCGTATAACAAACGATTTTATTTTTTTAATCATGTCATACTATACATATGCTCCAAACGGTTATACGGGCTAATTTAAAGTTTTTTATTTTTTGAAAACAAAAATCATGCTTGAATAGGTTCCTTTTTTATTTGAAGCCATAATATTTGAAAAAAGACCATTTACTACTGCTTTTACATGTGCCAGACTATTTTTCTTGTGTTGTTCACTTAAAAGTGAAATATAGAATGAATCAAATTTCATTGGATATTTTTCAATTAATGAAAAGCCATGTTTTTTCAAAAGAAGCTGAAGCGTGTCTTGCGAAAAATGATATAGATGTCGGGGCACATCGTAAGCTGCCCAATATTTTTCGTAATGTTTGGCGTCATATGAATTGCTCATTGGAACAGCAATTACTAAAATTCCGTTTGAAGCTAATTTTTCATGAATCAATGCTAGCTGCTCATTAAGTTTTGATACATGTTCTAGTACATGCCAAAGCGTAATTACAGTCACATCTTTTATTTCTTTATTTGCTAACATTGATGTGTCCTGAAGTTCCAGGCCAAAAGTAGTTTTGGCAATTTTACGAGCGGTTTCATCCGGTTCCAGACCTAATCTTTTCCATTTGGTTTCATTGAACTGTGCAAGAAATGCACCGGTACCAGTACCAATGTCGATAATAGTTCCTTCAGAGACATGTTTTTCAACTAATTTCCTTTTTTTTCTGAGATTGTAGTTCTTTACAGCATGATATGCTTTGTCGAAAAGCGTTTTATTTCTGTTCGAATGCGAGAGGTAGTTTTCAGTCTTGTAATAGGGCCCTAAATCCTTCTCTTCAGGGCGTGGGTTTGTAAAACGAAACCCACATTTCTTACATTGCTGAATTGTGAATTCTTCTTGCGTGAAAAAGTAATCTTTTAGTGAAAATACAGTTGTAAGTTCCTGATTATCACAAATAATGCATTTTTTTAGTTCTTCCATTTTGTGTTTGTTCCACGTGAAACATTATCTACCGAGATAGACGATTAATGCGCTTATATCTGATGGGGATACTCCTGATATTCTTGAAGCCTGCCCAATAGTACCTGGTTTTATTTTTGATAATTTTTCTCTTGCTTCCAATGAAAGCGAGTTTAGTTTTTGATAATTAAAATCTGAATGTAAAATGATATCTTCAAATTTATTTAATTTCTGAGCTGTTTCATATTCTCGTTGAATATATCCCTCATACTTTATTAGAATTTCAGATTGTTCTATGATGTCGTCTGCGGTAGTTTGATTCTCCTGACAGTATGATGAAAGCGAAGGTATGCTTTTTATCAGGTCCTTTAAATAAACCTGTGGACGAAGTAATACAGTGGATATTCGCGTTTTTTGGTCAATGGGTGGTGTTTCTACTGATACTAGATAGGGGTTGACTTCTTCAGGTATAGCGCTAGTCTGTTTAAGATAGAATAAAAGATTGTCAGTCTTTTCTTTTTTTGTTTCAAGTAGACGCATTCTTTCTTTCTTTGCCAGCCCGATTTTATAGCCTTTTTCTGTTAATCGAATATCAGCGTTATCCTGCCTAAGGAGTATTCTGTATTCTGCTCTTGAAGTGAACATCCTATAGGGCTCCTCTACTCCTTTTGTAATCAAATCATCAATCAATACACCGATGTAGGCTTCTACCCTTTTTAGTACGAATTCGGGCTGCTGGTTTATTTTTAAATGTGCATTTATTCCTGCCATTAATCCTTGGGCCGCAGCTTCCTCATACCCTGTTGTTCCATTAATCTGCCCGGCAAAGTAGAGATTTTCTACCAATTTTGTCTCCAGTGTGCTTTTTAATTGTGTTGGTGGAAAGTAATCGTATTCTATGGCGTATCCTGGTCTGAATATTTTTGCTTTTTCAAATCCCGGTATTTGTTTTAATGCTTTATATTGTACATCTTCAGGTAATGAAGATGAAAATCCATTTAGATAATACTCGGCAGTCGTCCATCCTTCGGGTTCTACGAATAGTTGATGACGGGTTTTATCTGAAAAACGTTCAATCTTATCTTCAATCGAAGGACAATATCGGGGGCCTCTACCTGAAATTCTTCCTGTAAATAGTGGTGAATCGGCAAATCCAGTACGAAGAATATCGTGTACAGTGTCGTTTGTATAAGTTATGAAACAGCTTTTTTGCTTTGTCAGATGAGGTGTATTGGTAAATGAAAACTTTTGTGGGTCTTCATCCCCTTGTTGTTCTTCCATTTTGGAAAAGTCGAGAGATCTTCCATCGACACGTACAGGTGTACCGGTTTTTAGCCGTTTCGATTCGAATCCCATATTAATGAGACTTTCTGTTAATCCAACTGCCGACTTCTCTCCTATTCTACCACCGCCAAATGTCTTCGTGCCTATATGGATAATTCCATTTAGAAATGTTCCGTTAGTTAGAACAACAGATTTTGTTTTTATTTCAATTCCAAGCGATGTTTTTATGCCACTTATTTTATTATCGGTAATGATGATTCCCGTTACGATATCCTGCCAGAAGTCAACGTTTAAGTTTTGTTCTAATGTGCTACGCCACTCTTCTGCAAATCTCATTCTATCACTTTGTGCTCTCGGACTCCACATGGCGGGACCTTTTGATCGATTGAGCATCCTGAATTGGATCATGGTTTTGTCGGTTACAATACCCGAAAATCCACCCAACGCATCAATTTCTCTAACGATTTGGCCTTTCGCTACTCCCCCCATTGCCGGATTGCACGACATTTGTGCAATGGTACCCATGTTCATCGTTATCAATAGAACAGAAGAACCCATATTAGCTGCAGATGCTGCAGCTTCACACCCGGCATGCCCGGCCCCAACTACAATTACATCGTATTCTTTAAACATTATTCTTATTTTGTTTCACGTGGAACACTCTAAAAGTGTACTAAAATAAACAGGCAGGAAACAACTGCTATTACAAATTGTTTACTGCCGCTTTAGCTTTGCAAAAATACGGATAAATATCTTGTTGTGGTAGTTTAGAGCAGGTTCTTTTTGTTGTTTAGAATGAGTGGTATACCTTGTTTTGAGGAGGTAAGAAAATGTTTTATTTGATCATTGAGAATTGAAAATAAACATGATTGATGTATATTCTGTAATCATACTCTCTCTAATGGATTTTATTTAGCGCTTGCTTATGTTTTTCTATAATCAGAGAATACTCATAGCATTATTTAGGTTTAAATCATCATTTAAAAAATAGTGAGGAATTATATTGTTTTTTATGTCTACAGCATTATTTATTCCTAAATTCCGAAGGAATGATGCAATTATAGCTGTCGAATGGAGCTAATTGTTTATTAGTCGAAAAAGTAGAGGTATATTGATTTCACTAAAATAAATTGAATATATAACCCGCACTCTTTATTATGACCACTTGGGCGAAATCTTCTTATCGATGAGTGAATTTAAATAGATGATTAGTCTCATTGGTCTTTAATGACGTAGATGTTCAGAATGATATGAAAAATATACTTTCCTGTTTTTATAACAGATCTCTAATGGACTGAATTCTGAATGAGTGGCATTATTATAGGAAAATATGATTCAATAAAAGATACAGATTTCAAATTCGCACTTTTCATTAGGATATTTGTAATTCAAGTATACTATTACAAATTTGGATTTGGCAGTAGATCTATGATTAGCTGATAATGGAGGTAGCTTATAAATCAGGGCGATAAATTTATAAATTTAAACCAGCCTAGTTATATTTGTAACCAGCCTGGTCCGTTTAAGCAAGATATGGATTCGATTTAATCCTGTTTTTGTGAGAAAACTAAGCTCCCGGATGAAAAGCCAGGTGTTCATTCTCCTTTTCCGTCATCCTCTTTTTGTCTACCGGATTCTTGTCTTTATACCCGCAAAGATGCAAAACACCATGAATCATCACACGTTTTAGTTCATCTTCAGTTGCAATATTTAGTTCGGTAGCATTTTCGACAATTCTTTCATAACTGATAAAAATATCGCCCGACACTCTATTCTCATCAGTATAATCAAATGTGATGACATCTGTGTAATCATCATGCTGCAGATATTCCTGATTTAATTTTAAAAGAATTTCATCTGTGCAAAAAATATAATCAATATCGCCAGTTTTCTTTCCTTCTCGTGTGATGGCGCCTACAATCCATTCGCGAATAGTCTTCTTGTCTTTTAAGGGAACCTTGATTTCCTGGTAATGAAACTGTATTCTCTCTATTGTTCTCATCTCTTTATGCTTTATTTTTTTGCAAAAGTAAGACTTAATCGCTGGTTTTAAATAGACTTCTTGTAATTATTAGCCTTTTTTATTGGGTTCTATTACCCAAATAATAAAAGTAAATTTAGCTGGATTTAAACCTAGTGAATCTGCTTTATATTCTAACTTCGTTATTTCTAATACCGTGAGAAATCCCTAAATAAATATTCACTATACTAATCGATATTCTATCCCTGATTTGAAAATACGAGTCAAGGTTAATCTCAATAAACCTTTTTGAGATATCTGTTATTATAAGATGTATCTGCAAAAATGTTAAGTTATATCTTTCGTTGTTGCAAAAAATGGTATATCTCATCTGGTTTTAACGAATATCACAGACTACTGTAGACTAAAAAATTGCAATTTTTTATGAGGAATTTGTAATCGCTGCACCATGTTGTAAATTCAATTTTAAAGCGAATCCAAGAATTATCATTAAGAGATGTAGGTTATAAATTGGCATTAGTTGATAATTGTATACCGGCCAATAAATAACTGATAAATGATTAACATACGACAGTTGATTCGTTTTATTACTGGTGTTTTTTCACAAAAGTGATCAATAAAAAAAGCCATTTCCACAATAGGAATGGCTTTTTGAAAAACTAAGTAATGTAGAATATTATTTAAAATTGAAGATTTCCGTACTATTCCAATCTTCAGGTAGTCCGTTTTTAATAATCAATTGACATCTCTTAATGTATAAATTAGCGGCTTTATCTGTTGGATGGATTTTTTGAACCTCCAAAAACAGATCTAAAGCAGCTTCGAAATCTTGATTTCTGTAGTACTCTGCAGCCTTCACAAAAACAGGTTTGGTCTCTATTTTCTTCGATCTGCTAGGTTCTGGTTCTGCATCAATTAATTCAAAAATATATACAGCTTGTTTCTTCCCTTTTACTTTCGCGATATCCAGAAAGCGGTAATTAAACGTAGAAGGATTGGATAATTTGATCAATGTATCTTCGCTAATAATGACAGAAGCACCATAATATTTTGATAACCCCTCTAATCTTGAAGCTAAATTTACAGCATCCGAAATAACGGTTCCATCCATTCTTCCATACCCTCCTACAATCCCTAACATCATATTCCCAGTGTGAATACCTGTTCCGAATTCGATAGGCGATTTCCCTTCGCTCTCACGCAGCTCATTAAAATCGATTAAAACTCTGCGCATTTCCAATGTTGCCAGTAATGCATCATCAGCTCCTTTTCTAAATAAAGCCATGATTGAATCACCAATATATTTATCAATAAAACCATTATTGCTACTGATTATAGGTTCCATGATTCCCAAATATTGATTGATGAAATCGAAGTTTTCTTTTGGATTCATCTCTTCCGATAACTCAGTAAAGTCTCGGATATCCGTAAATAATATGGTCATTTCACGTTGAACCTGATCTCCCAATTCAATCTGTGTAATGTCTTTTCGATTCAATTCTTCAATGAATTCTCGGGGTACAAAGCGAAGATAGGCCTCATTTAATCTCGATATTTTCGAAATATAATTATTTAATTCAGCAGTCATTTGATTATAACCTGCTGTGAGTTCACCAATTTCGTCGTTGGTTCTGACAATAGCTTGGCCATCCATTTTTCCCTCTCCTATTCTTTTCATAAAGTAGAGCAATTCTTTTACCGGTAATACAATATCATTGGTTGTCCAGCGTAAGAAGACAGCCAAATAGATTAGAGATACAAAAATAGCCGCACTAATTCCAAATAATAAAAGAACATTGTCAAAAGCATTGATGTAATACCAACTCGTATTTAGTCCGCTTGGTGACAAGATACCGATGTCAACTAAGCCCTGATAATACTGTCCAAAAGCAATTTTTGTTTGCTCAGCCGAGAGCGTTCCAAAATCTTTTAGAGAAGTTAAACTGATTGTCAAATAGAAAATCACTACTGTAAGCGGAAGTAAAGTTGTGAGTGCACTGCTGATCCATAATCTGTTTCGGATACCCCCTACTTTACTTTTGAATATTTTAACACGTAATTCGTCAGGATGAAAAACATGCTCTAAATAGCGGATATTCATTCTGTGTTTTTGCCACAGATAAACAAATATTACAATTAGTGTTGATGAGAATAATGAAATATATAAATACGACATATATAAATCTCGGCTAATTCGATCTGCAAAATTCGATCTGTTTTGCAAAATGATGATCATATATGCGTGAATAATGATAAAGGAAAAAAGGAAAATTGAACTATTAATTACGGGTATTTTTAAGAGTAATTTTCTGCAGAATTTTAATAACCAGGGGGCTATTATTTTGTTGTTTCTTTTACGCGAAAAATAAATTTTAAAGGGTAGATTTAATAAAAAAATAAATGAGATTGAAGTTAATAATGTGTTGAATGTCAATTTATTGATCTCGTCTAATCGTTTATCATCTCTTTTGTTAACCTCTTTTGTTTCAGTATTATTTGTGCCAATATTTATAGTAAAACCTTTCTGTTTTTTTTCATTATTTATGGCAGAATTATTGGCTTCTTTTACAATCTCTTTTGACTTTTTTCCGGCAGTTAAAATACTGGGATCATTTTTTAAATATAAGATACTAAATACTGGTAAAACCAATAGTACATGAAGAATGATCGCAGAGAAATAAATCCTGAGGATTTGGTATCTTGGAATTCTTTTGTTTTTCATAAAAGCTTGAAATAAAAGGTTTGGCCTAAGCAGCGGAGAATAGTTCTAATCTTAGAATATAATAGGTTGAGCAAATTTATTGAACAGAATGGTCAAAGTCAAGACCATTTTCATTTATTTAACAGAGCATTATTAAAATCATTCTTTACCTTTGTAGAATTAAATAAATACCTTTATTTTGTTAAGTTCAACTGATTATCAATATTTAAGAAAATGCAAAATCGACAAGTTCGTGTAAGGTTTGCTCCAAGCCCCACGGGTCCGCTCCACATTGGAGGAGTTAGGACTGCTTTATATAATTATTTATTTGCCAAAAAGTTAGGTGGAGTAAATATACTTAGAATAGAAGACACCGATCAAACCCGTTTTGTTTCGGGTGCTGAAGCTTATATTATCGATGCCCTGACCTGGTTAGGTATTAAGTTTGACGAAGGCGATCATGTTGGAGGTGATTATGGCCCATACAGACAAAGCGACCGCAAAGAAATTTATAAAGGATTTGTTGATCAGTTATTGAAAGATGATTGGGCTTATATTGCTTTCGATAGTGCCGACGATCTTGATGTTTTGCGCAAACAATATGAAGCTGAGAAGAAAACATTTCAATACGATTCATCTACCCGAGGTCAACTTAGAAATTCGCTAACCCTTTCAAATGAAGAAGTTACCGCATTATTAAATTCGGATCACCCATATGTGGTACGTTTTAAAATGCCCGAAAATGTAGAAATAAGAGTTAACGATTTGATTAGAGGTGAGGTTGTTGTATCGAGTAATACATTGGACGACAAAGTATTATATAAATCAGATGGTATGCCAACCTATCATCTTGCCAACATTGTGGACGACCATTTGATGGAAATCTCACATGTTATTCGTGGCGAGGAGTGGTTGCCCTCTGCACCGCTTCATGTAATGCTTTACAAGGCATTCAAGTGGGAAGATACCATGCCACAATTTGCACATCTCCCTTTATTGCTCAAACCCGATGGAAATGGAAAGTTAAGCAAACGTGATGGTGATAGATTAGGTTTCCCCGTATTTCCAACAGAATGGATAGATCCTAAAACAGGTATTGTCTCATCAGGATATCGTGAAGCAGGATATTTCCCTGAAGCAGTCGTCAATATTCTTGCCTTTTTAGGTTGGAATCCTGGTACCGAGAAAGAGCAATATACCATGGACGAATTAATCCATGATTTCTCTCTGGAGCGAATAAGCAAAAGCGGGGCTAAATTCGACCTCGAGAAGGCCAAATGGTTCAATCATCAATACCTTATTCATAAAAGCGACGAAGAGCTCGCAGAGGCCTTTAAAATAGTTTTAGAGGGGTTGCAAATTACTCGCGATTTCGACTTTCTGGTTGCCTTTTGTGGTGTGTTGAAAGACCGTTGTAGTTTAATGCACGACTTTTGGAAACAAGGATATTTCTTTTTCATGGCTCCTACCGAATACGATCAGGATGTGATTAAGAAAAAGTGGAAACCAGAAACTCCTGATTTATTGATCAATCTTGCTGATTTCTTAAGCATCATCGAACCTTTTGATGAGTTTACGATTGAAACAGCCGTTAAGGGTTATCTGGAAGAAAATCATATTGGAATGGGACAAATTATGAATGCCTGGCGTTTGGTGTTAGTTGGATCTAATGCCGGACCTGCAATGTTCCAGATTGCTGCATTATTGGGTAAAGAAGAAACCATCCGCAGAATTGAAGTGGGTATTGCCGCAATAAAATAATATATTAAACTGTAAATGAGATAACTCATCATTTTTAAGTCCGTTTCGAAAAACTCCTCCCTGCTTTGCCTCGAGGAGTTTTTCATTTTAAATGGATTGTTGATCATCAAATTTCCCAGCTCCCAGAAATCAAATAAACCATTTATAATTAATGTTTTGTAAATATCTAATTTTTAGCCTGAAAGTATTTTCAAGGCTAACTATCTCAGTTATAAAAAAGTAATATATATTTAAGAAAATCAAACGATAAGCAAATTTAAAAGCTCTTCGAAACTCCTCCGAATTTCGTTCTACAACTTTTCGATACTTATCATACGATTTACCCCTTTAGCGTATCTAAACCGTACGTATACCGTATTTCAACCGTATCTATTCCGTATTCATATATACGGAATAGATACGGTTGAAATACGGAAAAGATTCGGATTAAATTCGCCTTAAAGAAGAATCATCGCATAATGATCCCATCATCATAAGATCGATGTCGGAGAAGAGTGGATTATTGTTTTTTTTAGCTTCCTATCCTATTCCTGATTGAATTTTAAGGAAGCTCATAAGAGATTCTGAGCTATTGGACTTTTGTGAAATTATACTTTTTGTGATTGCAAATCAATATGATTATTCATTTTTTATCTAATTGATTCACCATAAAGGTTTAATGCAAGATCTACTCGTTTTAATGCAACCTACATTATTAAAACTGTAACATTTTTCTTTTATGAAGATTAGACAACAATTCAGATTCAATATTTGATGCTTGAGTGCTTATTATAGCTAATCCAAACTATTTCGATTGATTCATTTTTGTTGTAAGAATACATTTACATCGTCAAAACGATAAGTTCTGTCGTGAAAAAATGTGAACAATAAAATTAACCGGTCGAAGTATATTGATCAACGTGAATCGAACGTAGCTTTTAGCCTTATCCTGTGGCAAAGGTGTAATTTTAATAAATCTATCGTTTTACCCACGGTATTTTAAAACAGAACCAATCGAGTCAAATTAAATCCTGAATAAACGAGTGCAAGAGGGCTTAAAATAAATCATTGCATTCACAATTGGCCCTCCTGTAATGGCCTAATTAATCAATTAAATGAAAAATATTTATTACAACGCTATTTAGAAATATCAATATTCATAAGGTCTTTATGAATTGAAATATAAAATTTATCATTACAATTTAAATAAAATGGAAAAAATTGAAATTGAGAGAAGTAAGGTTTGCCGTGTTGAACGTGCAGGGGCGTTAGACATAAGTCTTCGAAAGCTATTCCAAGATCCACGAAAAATAGTTGGACCTTTCGTTAAGGAAGGAATGACTGTTTTTGATTTAGGATGTGGTCCTGGTTTTTTTACAATAGAGATGGCAAAAAGGGTTGGTTCAGCCGGAAAAGTAGTGGCTGTAGATTTACAAGAGGGGATGTTGGAGATAGTAAAAGGAAAAATTAGAAACACGAACCTTCAGGATATCATCGAGCTCCATAAATGTCAGAGTGATAAAATAGGATTATCCATAACAGCCGATTTTATACTGATATTTTATATGCTTCACGAAGTGCCCAATCAATCTTCATTTTTAAAGGAGGTACATGGTTTATTAAAACCGAACGGAAAAGTATTGATTGTTGAACCGAAATTTCATGTTACAAAAGATGATTTCAAAAAGTATAGAGAACTACTTAAGGAAATCGGTTTTGGTATTGTTGAAGAACCTAATGTGTTTTTTAGTCGGTCATTTTTGATCAATAAAATTGCTTAAAAAAGGACTACTGATTATTACTGAAACATGTTGTTTCAAACTTCAGTTTATCGCATTAATTTAACGGGATAACTAATTTTGCTTTCAGTAAAATAGAGACTTGTAATATGTTTTCATTGGGTTTGGGAATAATAATGAAACACATAACCAAATTGTTGTAGATTTTGACAAGTTTATTTGATTCTTAAAACTGTATGCAATGCGAATAGAATTACTCTATCATCGTTGCCATTTTAGGAGCCGAACTAAATTGTTTATTTATTCAAGCAGGACTACAATTATTATTCAAAACGATTGGTTAAATCTCAGAAACTATATTTTTACGAAGCTGGATTAGTATGTTCATTATTGGAGATAAAGGAGGTGGTAAGTCAGAATGTAATCCATTTTTTACTTGGTGGATTATTTGAAAATCTGATCATCAATTGGTTTATAAAAAAAACATTGAATGAAGGAGAAAGATCTCTTCTTGTTTGTGACGAGATAAACCCGAAAAGAAGTAATTCTATTTCAAATCGTTGGATAAAAGCAAAATATTTACGAAATAAAATCAGGTTTTACTTACTCGATGGATCATTCAAAAGGGATCTCTTTCCGGGTAAAACCTTCTGATTTCATTCTTAAATAGTGTTTTAATATTTATCCCTGTAATACATCATTTAAAATTTCTACAGGTGAGTTTATTTCTTGAAATAAATAGTGAAAATAGACTGGAGAAAAATCTATAATTAATAACCTGTTGGATGAATTAGATGAGTACATAAAGATGCTTGGTCTTTTGTTGATTTGTAATAACTATTAAATTACTAAATGTGAGCAATATATATAATTCTTATTTGTTAAATTTTTAGGATATTAATTCAGTTGAAGGGTCGTTCAATAAATAAAAGATCCCTTTTTCAAAAGAAGATATTTGTCGAAAAGAATTAATTAGAACTGTATTACCCAATAAAAAAATAGAATTCAATTATTTAACTTGATAATTATCATTAAGTTTGTTAGATGAAATAAATATTTTGGGTTTTAAAGAAGTAATTCATATAATATTGATTTTCAGTAGTTATAAAGGTAGAGTGAGCTTGTTTCAGATATAAAACCGAAATAGCCGCAATTTAATGACTTTGCTAAATTGTGAATTAACGATTGTACCTATATGTAAAACCAATGATGATTAATGTAAAAAAGCTATTTGGTTTAAAATTTCAGGAACTGTAATATTTTTAAGAATGTCATATGACACCACTTAATTATACAACTATAATAAGCACAATTTATTTATACAATGGCATATTCTAATATAGTGCTGTGAAAAATGAATAAGACGAAATGACTTCAAAGATCGAAATATCACTTCAGAATGGACTTAATTTAATTTCAGGTCTAGTGATTCCTAAAGCAATTAAAACGAACCAAGATATTCGAAATTTTAAATGAACTAAATCAATTTTTTTAGTTCATTTAAGGAATCTTGGTTTAAAAGATCTGCTTTTGCGTTTTAGTAGTAATACACTTAACTGATTTTAAAAGAAATGAAAAAATATCAAAAATTAGTTATGGATTTTGGGATAGACCAAATTTCAATTAACGAAAGTTGATTATTGTCGGATAATAAATAATTTAGAAGAACTATCAACCTTTTATGCTCAATTTGAAAAACAATAATATTTAGATATATGATACCTCAAAACATTAAAGACCTAATACGAGCTTTAATAACAAAAACAACTTCAAAAAAAGCAATTTGGGAAAAAACATCCCGTTCAAATAAATTTAAACTGCTTTTTGAAAAAGGAGTAATCAAGATTGATAATTGGTCGGATAATGACAATCTGGAAAATGTTAATTTTGGAATATATAATGCTTTTGGTGACCGAATTTACAATTTTTGTGCTTCAGAAAAGGATAAGGAATTTAATTTATTAATGGAACTATATGATGCTACTAGAAGAGCGGTTAATAAAGTTGACGAAACAATAATCGGACTATTTGACGAAGTAAATTCAGAAAAAAGTATTGGTAATATGAAATCGAAGATTCAGATCTTCTAGTTTGATAATAGCAAGATTAATAAGATCTTGTTAACTATAACATTTTTGGAGATATTACAATAATTTTATCTCTAGAAAATCAAATTGACAGTTTTTCTTAATACTGATTTCGAGACTATAAAAAGTCGAATAACTCGACCGCGTGTATATGATAAATTACTAGTCGTAATAATTATAGTAATTTAAAATGTAACGTATGGGGGAAAGAAAAACCTTTTGAAGATATAATAGATTGGATAAGGGACCTATGATCCAGAATCAAAATCAGTAAATTTATAACTTTTCACTTTGGGCCATTTCTTCGAATTACTAAATGTCCATCCATAATATCTCAATATCATAGAGTATTGTTATTCAATAAGTTTATTCATTTTTATTTCATTTCCAAAATGAAAAATCTCAAAGAAATGTGTATATAATCCACAAGTCTTTCGTACTTTAAAAAGTATTTATGGAGTGATTTTATTTTTGGCAGCATCTTTGTATATGGACCATAGAAGAAATGATTGCAGCAATCGATCCGGAACTCTTCTAAAAGAAATACGATTAAACGTCCTACAAATTATTGAGTTTTTAACGTTGTTAAAAATTGGAAACCATGAAAACTTCAGCTAAAATAGGGGCTCTTATAGTCTTAATGATTATTATCCCATTTGCAACACTTCAAAAAGTATCAGCACAAAATGAAAATATCAGCCTTCAGGTTTTTTACGATGAGTTAGGTCAATATGGTACCTGGGTTGATAATCCCGATTATGGATATGTATGGGTTCCAAATGTAGAGCCGGGCTTCCGACCCTATGTTACAAATGGCCACTGGGTTTTCACTGATTATGGATGGACATGGTCTTCCGATTATCCTTGGGGCTGGGCTGCATTTCACTACGGCCGTTGGTATTGGGATGAACAATATGGAAATGTTTGGGTTCCGGGAACAGAATGGGGACCGGCTTGGGTAACATGGAGACAATCAGAAGGTTATTATGGTTGGGCTCCTATGGCTCCGGGAATGAGTATGAATATTTCATTTGGCAGTAATTATTATATTCCAGCCGATAGATGGTGTTTTGTTAGAGACAGAGATCTGATGCGATATGATATTGGCAATTGTTTTATTGATCGTTTTCGGTATAGTGCACTGATCGGAATTTCTCACCTACTTTTTAATGTTCATTTCGATGCTCACTTCAATCACTCTTATATTTATGGCCCTGAGCGTGGAGAATATCAACGCCGCTATGGAAGGATGATAAATCCTATTCATATTTATGACAATGATCGTCCGGGCCAATTCCTACGAGGAGACCGTCTTTCAATCTACAGACCTCAGTTTAATAGAGGTCGTGACGGCTACAATAACTCACACCCATCTAACTTCTCAAGGAATATTGATCGCAATAGTTATAATCGTTACTCAAACGATAATAATAGAGGTTGGAATGGTAGAGGATCGGGTAATGTTGTTCGGCAGCCGGCTGTAAATGAACCACAAAATGATCGTGAAAGAGCTAATAGCTGGAATAACAATAATTCGAATAATCGTAACAGTGAGCGGTCGCAACAGATGAATAGTTCGGGCTATTCTCAACGTGACTACAACATGAACAGAAATGAAAATAGGGGTGTAAATAATCGATCAGAAAATGTTGCATCCTTACAGAATTCAATGGCATATCAAAGTCCGAGGGAGCAAAATCGATTCAACATCTCAAATGAAAGTAATTTTAGGAGAAGTAATCCGCAAGAAATGAATCAGGAAAACAGAAATAACATCAGATCAGATCGTTCGATGCAAACTGAAAATAACAACCGAATGGTTAGTCAACGAGAGTCAAGAAGTTCTGAAGTCACACAAAGGAATACTCCTCAAAGAAATGAACAGGTAAGGATGGTTACCAACCCTTCAAGAAGTGATCGTAAAGATCAGGAAGAAAGAAGCGTCAATCATTCAAGAAGATAGAAAATAACGATTTTTCTTTTAAGAAGACTTTTACATTGTTACATTTGTTAAACAAGAATCGATTAGTTAAAGAGTAAATCAAATAATTAGAAGCGAGCATGTTCGTTAAACTCAAAAATGGATGAATCAATACATGCAAGTTTCATCCAATTACAAACTCAAAAATAATTAAATATGAAAGCGTTAAAATTAAGTGTTATCATGATCGTTTTGTTTCTTGCTACAGCTACGGCAGTACAGGCACAAGTTTCGGTGAATGTGAATTTTGGAACACCTCCCTCATGGGGCCCTCGTGGATATTCAGGTGTCAGGTATTATTATTTACCAGATGTTGAAGCTTATTATGACATTCAGTTTTCAAAGTTTATCTATAATGTTGGAGGAGTTTGGGTACATAGAACATATCTTCCAAGACAATATAGGAATTATGATTTGAATCGTGGATACAAGGTGGTGATCAGAGATTATCATGGTGATGCTCCTTATGTTCGTTATAATGATTTTAGACAGAGATATGCACGGGGATACCATGGTACTGAACGTGAATACTATTTTGAAAAACCAGGCAGAGGCAACGAAAGAAAAAGAGAGTATAACAACGACCGATCAGATCATAGGTATGATAAAAGAGATGATCATCGTGACAATGGTTATAATGATAGAAGAGATAACCGTAAAGACAATGATCGTTCTTCTGATAAAAAAGATAACCGTGGACATGGCAATGATAGAGAAAATAGATAATATTTCGGTCTGAATCGAAAGGAGATAATTCTCTAAAAGAATAAAGCCTCTGTAATTCAAAAAAATTACAGAGGCCTCTCATTTAAATCTTGTTGTCCGACCAGGGCTCGAACCTGGACTCTTCTGATCCAGAATCAGACGTGTTGCCAGTTACACCATCAGACATTGGAGATGCAAAAATACAGTTTTTTTCTAAAAACAGATGCAAAGATTGGAAAAAAATTGGAGTAGCCTCAATAAAATCAAGGGAAAAGAAAAAACCAACTACCTAAATTATTCAGAACAAATAGATTCAGATAGTTGGTTATGATGATTTCAGACTAATAATCTGATTTATAAAGATCGTTTGATAGGCTAAACAACCGTGAATGCTTTTTAGACACCCCTTAAATTAGCTCAGTTATTGTCCTGCTTTTTCGATTTTAGACCAAGAATCTTTCAAGGTAGCCGTGCGGTTAAATACTAATTTGCCTTTTGCCGAGTCTGTATCTACACAGAAATAACCCAACCGTTCGAATTGGAAACTATCCAATGGTTTAGCATAGGCTACACTCGGTTCTACATATGCTTTTGGCAATACGATTAATGAATCAGAATTTAGATTATCAATAAATGATTGTCCTTCACCCACGTCTTCTGGATTTTCTTTCACAAATAACCGATCGAAAAGTCGAACTTCTGCTTCAATAGCATGTTGTGCGGAAACCCAATGTATGGTTCCTTTTACCTTACGGCCGTCAGGTGAGTTTCCTCCCTTAGATGCTGGATCGTAGGTACAATGTAATTCAACGATATTTCCTTCCTCATCCTTGATCACTTCATTACAACGAACGAAATATGCATAACGCATTCTGACTTCTCCACCAGGGAATAGTCGGAAAAACTTTTTAGGAGGGTTTTCCATAAAGTCTTCGCGTTCAATATATATGATCTTAGAAAATTGAATCTTACGACTTCCTGCATTAGGATCTTCTGGATTGTTAATGGCATCAAGTTCGTCTACATGGTCATCGGGATAGTTTGTGATGACAACTTTTAACGGATTGAGAACTGCCATAACACGATTGGCTTTTTTGTTCAGATCTTCGCGAACGCAATACTCAAGCTGAGATACGTCGATGAGTTGATCTCTTTTTGCTACACCAATCATCTCAGCGAAATTACGGATCGATTCGGGTGTATATCCTCTACGGCGTATACCTGAAATGGTTGGCATACGTGGATCATCCCACCCGGTTACATACTTGTCCTCAACTAACTTAAGCAATTTACGTTTACTCATCATGGTATAGGTGAGATTTAAACGAGAAAACTCAATTTGTCGTGGCCGGTAATCACTTGTAGCGATCTGGTCGAGAAACCAATTATATAATGGGCGATGAATTTCAAATTCAAGTGTACAGATGGAATGAGTGATTCCTTCAAGGTAATCACATTGTCCATGCGCGTAGTCGTACATAGGATAGATACACCATTGATCACCTGTGCGATGATGGTCGGCATGAATAATCCGGTACATCAATGGATCTCGCATCAACATATTATTGTCGGCCATATCGATTTTGGCTCTCAATACTCTGGATCCGTCTGGAAACTCACCTTTACGCATGCGATAAAACAGGTCGAGATTTTCTTCAACAGAGCGGTTTCTGTATGCACTTTCTATCCCTGGTTTAGTAACTGTACCCCTATTTCGACTAATCTCTTCTGCTGTTTGATCGTCAACATAAGCATTTCCGCTTTTAATGATCTGGACAGCCCATTCAAAGAGCTGTTCAAAATAATCTGAAGCATATAGTTCCTGATCATTCCATTTAAAACCAAGCCATTGAACATCTTCTTTGATGCTGTCAACATATTCAACATCCTCTTTGGTTGGATTGGTATCGTCGAACCGAAGATTGGTTAAACCATTGTATTGCTGAGCCAGACCAAAGTTTAAGCAAATAGATTTTGCATGGCCAATATGCAGGTAACCATTTGGTTCCGGAGGAAATCTGGTATGAACACGATTCCCATTTTTACCTGCAGCCAAATCTTCATCAATAAGGTTATTGATGAAATTAGCAGCTTTCGTAGTTTTAATATCGCCTTCTGATGCGATAGATTCTTTTTTTTCTTCCGGACTTCCCATTTGAGATTGCTTGGTATTTAACCTCACAAAGTTACGGCTAAATGTAAAATCGCTCATCAGAATTATTAAAAAAATGTATGGGGTTGTTTATTTTATACTCAAATGATTATAAAGAGCACCTTCAATAGTGAATACAGCTGCATATATTTGTAATTTTGCAGTCAAAAATATAATTTATGTCGTGGATTGCTGTTGAGGGAATGGAATTTCACTCTTATCATGGTTGCTTTAAAGAAGAACGCATCATTGGAACCCGATTTGAAGTGAGTTTATGGTTTGAATATGACACTAAAAATGCTGAAGAATCTGATAATCTTAATGATACGATTGATTATCAGAAAGTATTTCAATTGGTGAAACTGGAAATGGAGCAATCTTCGCATCTATTAGAGCATGTTGCCCGAAGGATATTAAATTCATTTCATTCAACATATGCTGAAGTTAAACGTTCAAAAGTGAAGGTTTCGAAATTAAATCCTCCATTAGGTGGAAAAATGAATTGCGTAAGTGTTACGCTTGAAAATGAATAAATATTATGGGAAATTGTAATGACCGTCCAAATAAATCAAATGAGATAAAAAAATGTGCTCGTTGTAACCAGCAATTTGGTTGTGGGGCGTCTGGAAAATGTTGGTGCTTTGAGGTGAGCATCTCTCCTGAAGCATTAAAATATATTGAAGATCAATATAATGGATGCCTATGTCCGGAATGTCTTCAGCTCGTTTCGAATCTTTCTGATTCAGAAATTTGCTAGATTAAAAAAATTGCCTATCTTTGCATCGTTAATTGGTTTCGTGGCCGAGTGGCTAGGCAGAGGTCTGCAAAACCTTCCACAGCGGTTCGAATCCGCTCGAAACCTCAAGAAAAGGCTGGTTAAATACCAGCCTTTTTTGTTTTGTAGAACACATATTTAAGCTCTTTTTCTTAATTTGGAAAAGATATTTGATTTCATATGATATGAAATTGAAAAAAGGGATGTTCTCCATGAATAAAAACACTATCTTTAAGGGTTAATACTTTTAAAATTAGTTAAAGAATGATTTGGATAATGCGTAAAATACCACGGTTACTTATATTTAGTTTAAATAATTTTTACTTTTAAAATAGGATTTCGCAAGTGAAATCATTTAATTTGTGTAATCCTATAGCGTCAGAAGGTTTCTGACAGTTGAAGATGGTTACGTTTTGTGTGGATTCTAATCCTTTCTGTTATGGCAAATTCAAATCTAATTGTACTCGACGGACTTTTTATAAAACAACTAATTAGCAGTAATATTGAGTTGTATGTTGATAAAAAGTATGATTTACAGATATTGATAGAAAATATTGTCAATCATTATAGATTACGCAATGCGGATGTCTATTTTTTTGAGTCTTCTTTTTGGCAGGAGTGGCTTAGCCATTCATTAATGATGCCTTCTAAAAGTCAATTAGCAAATCTTAGGAATGTTTCTTTTAACAGGATTCTTACGTTTGGGGTTTGTCAGGAAGCTGCTCTTTTTATTGAGCAAAATTATGATAACTATCAACGTGTTTATTTGGTTGGCGATGACCCAATATATGAACCTGTTCTACATAAATTATCTCAATTCGATAATTTGGTTTTAATCCATTATGTCAAAGATTCCGGACTTACGGATCTTCCTTTTAGTTTTTACGATATTCAGAAGTTACTTCACAAGAAAGATTAGAACTTCCATTATTTTTTACTTCTCTTAATAAGATCATTAAATAGAAAGAAATAACTATTTGATGCTGCAAGCTTTCTATAAATAGACTTTAAATAGGTTTTAAATTCATTAATATTAGGATCAATATTTCTTCCTTTTCCTTTGGCATTCAATAAAAAATAACTTTTTAGTGCTTGAATTTGTAGCTCAGGACCATTAGCTTTGCGTGTTGAATAATTGATTATATTGAGGTTATCCGAGATGAAGAAATTAAATGCTTTACTTATTAAACCAGCTGGTCCGGATTGTAATCTGAACTGTACATACTGTTTCTATCTGGATAAAGCCTCTCTTTTTGATTCCGGAAAACATCGCATGAGTGAAGAGACGCTCGAAATGATGATTCGTCAGGTAATGAGTCAATCAGAAAATGAAATTAGTCTTGCTTGGCAAGGAGGAGAACCCACATTGATGGGCCTCCCTTTTTTTAAAAAAGCGATCGAATTTGAGATCAAATATGGTCAGGGAAAAACAGTAGGAAATGGTCTCCAAACTAATGGACTTTTGCTTACTCCGGCATGGGCAGATTTCTTAAAAGAATATGACTTTTTAGTAGGCATTTCATTAGATGGACCGAGACATATTCACGATCATTATCGGAAGACTCCTAATGGGAAAGGCTCGTGGGATGTGGTTTCCAGAAACGCAAATATGCTCGTAAAAAAGGGTGTTCAGGTAAATGCCATGACTACGATTACAGATTATTCAGCAGACTTTGCCAAAGAAATTTATGATTTTCATAAGTCGATGGGACTAAATTTTATGCAGTTTATTCCTATTGTTGAGACCGATATTGAGAACCCAGAAATGGCAGCAAAATACTCTGTAAGTGGAGAAAAATATGGTAAATTTTTATGTCAGATTTTCGATCTATGGATGGATGATTATGCCAAGGGAATAAATACTACCTCCGTCCGTCATATTGAGTCTGTTTTTTTTAGATATGTAGGGATGGAAGCTCCGGAATGTCCTTTAAAAAGAGAGTGTGGGGTATATCTGGTTGTAGAGCATAATGGAGATATTTTTCCTTGTGATTTCTTTGTTCGTCCGGAACTAAAATTAGGAAATATTCATCAAAATCAGCTTAACGAAATGCTCAATTCCGAGGGCATGAAATCGTTCGGAATGTTGAAGACAAAACTACCTGATGATTGCATCACTTGCAAATGGAAACCCTTCTGTTATGGCGGGTGTACAAAGGACAGAGTGAGAGATCAACGCGATGCCGGAAATAATCACTTTTGTAAGTCGTATAAAATGTTTTTACAACATGCTGATCCATTTTTAAAAGTAATGGCTGTTGATTATCATCGTCAGCAATCACATGAAAATAAGACATATGATGCTTCTGGTTTCTTCAGTTAAGCTAGTTGAAGAAAATTCATAAAGTAAGTGAATTGTAATAAAAATATTTTAATGACTAAGTTAATTTAGCAAGCATATCCGGGGGGAATTTGCATAAATGCTATAACTGATTATTTCATTTTTATCATTCTGAATGAACGAAAATGAATAACCCTTTTTGTGAATTTTAACCCTAATAATTGATGTTATGCGTAGTCATATTTTTACGCTCTTAATGCTGGTTTTCTTAATCGGATTGCAAGGAAAAAGTAGTGCTCAAAAGCACCCGCTTAGTTTAAAAAAACAGTCCTCAACTTCTACTATTAAACAGGTGAAGAATGGTCCAAATGGGAATTCTCAATTAGCAGTATCCTCTTCTGATAATGTTGACCGTCAACTGTTTCAAAAAACAGAACCTAATTGGGCGTCGTTAAAAGCACATCCATATCCACAATGGTTTCGGGATGCCAAATTAGGGATTTTTATTCATTGGAGTATCAGTTCTGTTCCGGCCTGGAGTGGAAAAGAACAGTATGCAGAATGGTTTTTGCGAGGGATATTGACTGGCGATTCAGGACGTATCTTTTTTCAGGATAAAACCTTTGGCAAGAACTGGAAATATGAGGATTATGCTCCTTTGATGAAAGGTGAACTTTTTGATGCCAAACAATGGGCAGATCTTTTTAAACGTGCCGGGGCTCGTTATGTGGTATTAGTTTCAAAACATCATGATGGTTTTTGTTTATGGCCCAGTAAATATGCCAAAGGATGGAATGCGGTTGATGTAGGGCCTAAACGCGATATTGTTGGTGAACTTACCAAAGCCGTAAAAGAAGATGGTTTACGAATGGGGCTCTATTATTCTCTTCCAGAATGGAATAATCCGCTTTATCGTTGGGGTTTTGATAAGCCTGATAAAGTTAATCAATATGTGGAACAACACATGATTCCTCAATTTAAGGAGTTAATTTCAACTTATAAACCATCATTGATATTTTCTGATGGTGAATGGGATCATCCTGCTTCAACATGGCATGCTGCAGAGTTGATTTCGTGGTATTATAACAATGTTGCACCTGATGGAATTGTAAACGATCGTTGGGGTAGTGGTAGCGAGGGCGGTTTTATTACTCTGGAATATAGTTCTGGGCTTACTAATTCAGATCGTCCTTGGGCAGAAGTTCGTGGACTAGGTCGTTCGTTTGGTTTGAATCGAAATGAGCCCATCGAAAACTATATGACCCCTGAAGATCTTGTTCATTTCTTTGTTAAGGCCGTTGCAAATGGTGGAGGTATTATCTTAAATGTTGGTCCTTACGCTGATGGACAAATTCCACTTCTTCAACAAGAACGCCTTCTTCAGTTAGGTGAATGGTTAAAGATTAACGGTGAAGCCATTTATGGGTCTACCGCTAATAAATTGACGATAGAAGACAAGGATGTTGAGCTTCGTCGTGTTGATTCGACTGTCAATTTTGACTGGGTTCGTAACTCGCCGGGTAAACCTATTTCAGAAGATGACTTCACAGGAGAGTGGACTGGTTTTATTCAACCCAACTATTCAGAAGCATTTCTCTTTGAAGGTAATGCCGACGATGGGATGCGTGTCTGGATTGATAATAAACTGGTGATCGACAAATGGGATCATGATGGCGGACAAAGCGAAAGTAATGTAATGGAACAAAAAAAAGGTGTCTCAAAAACAGGGGGAATTAAGTTAGAGGCGTATAAAAAATATTCAATCCACATCTCTTATCAAGAGAAAAAGCAGAATGCCAGCATCTTTTTCTGGTGGTCTTCAAGAAACCAACGCAAAGAGATTGTCCCTCAGCAATCCTTGTTTACCGATAAGAAACTAACAATCGGAAATGGCCTCAATGCTGTCTATCGCTCAAAAGCTACGCGCCTTTGCTACACACGAAACGATGACAATTTATATGCTATCACGCTGGATTGGCCTGATGATTCATTGGTATTACATTGTGAAAAACCAACAACCGGCTCAAAAGTTACGCTACTTGGTAGAAAAGGAACACTCCCTTGGAAATATGAGAATGGAAAAATGATCATTAATACGCGGAGTATTAAGTTTTCAGAAATACCATGTAACTGGGCCTGGACCTTTAAAATTTCAAATAACTAATCACTTTTTTAATCTATTAGGTTGTTATAAAGAAATTATCAGCTAATGCTATAATTGTACTGCTAACACTGAAAATCTAAATTTAAAAAACCAAACGATGAAACGTTTAATCCTGTTTACAATGATGCTTTCTACTATTGCTGGAGGCCTCTTTGCACAAAAAAAAGTAAAGTTTTTTAACCTCATTCCCTACCCTACTGAACTAAGCCAAGGTAAAGGAGAATTTGTCGTCAATAGTAAAACAACGATTAAAGCCGATGAGAAAAGTGGCGCAATGGCTAATTTCTTATGTGAGATACTATCTGCCCCTTTGAATACGGAGATCGCTGTTCAGATTGGCTCAAATGTGTCAAATACGGCCAATTCTATTGTTTTTGTATGGTCGGATGAGAAGGCCCTCGGCCCTCAGGGATATCGCTTGGAGATTACTTCAGATAATATCATCATTCGTGCTAACGAAGCAAATGGTTTCTTTATGGCAATTGCTACTATTCGCCAGCTTTTACCCCTTGAAGGAAAAAGGGTTTCGATTCCTTCACTGACTATTCTGGATAAACCGGAATTTAACTGGCGAGGCATGATGCTAGATGTTGGACGTCATTATTTTCCAAAGGAAGTTATAAAACGTTATATAGACCTGTTATCGTTTTACAAATTCACAGAACTACATTGGCATTTAACGGATGATCAGGGTTGGCGTATTGAAATAAAAAAATATCCCAAACTTACTGAAGTAGGTGCCTGGCGCACGGAAGCTAATGGTTCTAAATATGGTGGTTTTTACAAGCAGGATGAGATTCGTGAAATTGTTGCTTATGCACAACGTCGTGGAATCACCATCGTTCCTGAGATTGAAATGCCCGGTCATAGTATGGCTGCCTTAACTGCTTATCCTGAATTGTCGTGTACGGGTGGTCCATTTATAGTTCCAACCGGCTGGGGTGTTTTCGAAGATGTTTATTGCGCTGGGAAAGAGTCAACCTTCACCTTCATGGAAAATGTATTGACCGAAGTGCTTGATCTGTTTCCCTCAGCATTTATTCATATCGGTGGTGATGAATGTCCCAAAACACGTTGGATTAAATGTCCGGATTGTCAGAAACGTATTAAGGATGAAGGGTTAAAGGATGAGGCACAATTGCAAAGCTATTTTGTGAATCGTATTGAGAAATTCCTGAATTCGAAAGGCCGTCGTTTAACCGGATGGGATGAAATTCTGGAAGGAGGCATAGCACCTAACGCTACGGTTCAGCTCTGGCGTGATTGGAAATATGCAAAAGAAGCTGCTCAGACAGGACATGATGTAATCATGTCGCCAACAAGTCATACCTATTTGAATACATCTCCCGAAGATCTTCTGTTGGAAAGGGTTTACACTTTTTATCCAATGCCTGATGATTTTCCTGCTGACTTACGAAAACATATCTTGGGTGGAGAGTGTGACTTATGGACCGAAAATGTTTTAAATGTAGACCGGATTGATTTTCAAATGTTCCCACGCATACTGGCTATGTCTGAATGCCTTTGGAATGGCAAAAGTCGTCAGTCATATGCTGATTTCAATGCACGAGTTCAAACCGAATATACAAGACTTCAGAAAATGGGTATAAAATATGGCCCTGAGGGCCCGGTTTATACGATTAAGTTTGATTATGATAAAGCCGCTGCAGCATTTGTAGCTAAAATTAAAGAAATAAGCAAAGGTTTTGAATATCATTATACTTTGGATGGAACCGAGCCTGTTTTGACTTCTCCCAAAGTGATAAATAATGAGATCAGATTTAAAGGATCTGCTCATTTTCGTCTTCAGTCATTTCTGAATAATTCTCCAAATGGAACTCAAACTGACCGCCACTTTATTGAACATAAAGCATTGGGTGCGGAGGTAACAATGGTCAATCCGCTTAACAAAAACTATCCCGGTAATGGTAAAAATAACCTTTGTGATGGTATAATGGGTACTGCTTCTTTTGGTGATGGATATTGGCAAGCACTTACATACAACGACATGATTGCTATCGTTGATATGGGTGAAGAAAAATCGTTTACAGAAATCAGCCTTGATATGATCAGTAAATCCAGTTCCTGGATTCTGTTTCCCTATGGTGTTTTCTTTGAAGTATCCGATGATGGTAAGGAGTTTAAGGGTGTAGGGTCTGTACATAACGATCTCCCTCTAAAAACATTGAGTGTTATTCAGAAAGAATTTAGTGTAAAACTTAAAGATCCGGTAAAGGCTCGTTATATTAAAGTGACGGCCAAGAACCTGGGACTTCTTCCGGAATGGCATCTCAGCAAAGGAGAAGCAGCATGGATCTTTTTTGATGAGTTAATCGTGAAATAAAATTTCCTCCTGGCGCCACCAGCGAGGACAGGAGGATTTAAATATATCTAAACACAACTCTAATTTTACCAGCAATCTAAAACAACTTAACAAATATTCTCCTCTTACTATTGAGTTTATTAATGAATTATTTTTATACATAGCATCACGTTAATCTATTTAAAAATGACTTTACGTCTTTTAGTCTTAGGGGTAATTCTTTTACCAACACTTCTTTTTGCTCAAAAAGGAAGCACGCTTTATGTTTCGCCTTTCGGAAATGATCAGGCAAAAGGTACATTGGATCAACCATTTGCTTCTGTCCAAAAAGCCTTAACGAAGGTAGCCGAGATCAGAAAAGATAATCCGCTTCAGCCGATTTCGATACTGCTTAGACAGGGTACTTATTATCTGAATCAGTCTATCGAAATCACAAACAAAGAAGCAGCTTCAAAAAATGGTACGCTACTTATTTCAGCTTATAAAGATGAAAAGGTTATTCTTTCAGGTGGTCAGCAACTTAAGTTGCAATGGGAGCCCTATAAAGATGGTGTTTTTAAGGCCCAAATGGAGAAGAAATTGAACTTTGATCATTTTTTTGTGGATGGAAAACCGCAAATACTGGCTCGTTATCCTGATTATGATGCTTCCATCCTACCCTGGCACGGCTATGCCGAAGATATCTTAAGTGCCGAACGACTTAAAAGTTATAAGCACGCTCAGGGGGCTTATATCCACCGCATGCATTCAGGACTTTGGGGGAGTTATGATTTTATAATTGATTCTGTTGATCAAAAAGGGAAACCCTTTCTCACCGGAGGGTATCAGGCAAACCGTAATAATTATGGATATCATCCGAAATTTGGGTTTATAGAAAATGTGATGGAGGAGTTGAATGCTCCCGGGGAGTGGTTTTACGATAAGGAGAATGGGATTATTTATTATAAACCTATAGCTGGAGTCGTACTATCCAAGGCTGTATTTGAAGCATCTTTTCTCGAAAATATCCTTACTATCAAAGGATCACGAAAGCAACCCGTTTCAAATGTTGAAGTCAAGGGTATTACTTTTCAACATACCCTGCGTACTTTTATGAAAACACACGAACAGTTATTGCGTAGCGACTGGGCTATTTACAGGCAAGGGGCTTTATTGATAGAAGGCGCTGAATATGTGAGTGTTGAAAACTGTAATTTTGAATATCTTGGTGGCAATGCTGTCTTCATCAATAACTACAATCGAAATGTAATCATCAAGGGAAATCATATTCATGATGCCGGCGCCACAGCTATTAATCTTGTGGGAAGTCCGGATGCTGTTCGTTCCCCTGCTTTTGAATACCGACTGTTTGTTCCGTTATCTGAAATGGATACACTGATTGGCCCCAAGACACCTGATTATCCGGCACTTTGTAATATCACTGAAAATCTAATTCATGATATCGGTCAGATTGAAAAGCAGTCGGCAGGTGTTAACCTGAGTATGACTTCTGAAATTACTGTCAGTCATAATTCAATCTATGATGTTCCACGTGCCGGAATCAATATTTGCGATGGAACATGGGGTGGTCATGATATCGCTTTTAATGATGTATTTAATTCTGTCCTTGAAACTGGTGACCATGGTTCATTCAATTCATGGGGTCGTGATCGTTATTGGCATCCTGATCGCAAAACAATGGATCAGATTGTTGCTCAACACCCCACGCTTATTCTTGCTGATGCATATAAACCCACACGATTACATAATAATCGGATGCGTTGTGATAGAGGTTGGGATATTGATCTTGATGATGGATCGTCCAACTATATTATATACAATAACTTATGCTTAAATGGAGGTTTAAAGTTCAGAGAAGGATTTCATCGGATTGCTTATAACAACATTCTGGTTAATAACTCATTTCATCCGCATGTGTGGTTCCAAAATTCAATGGACGAATTCAGAAACAATATTGTTTGTACTGAATATAAACCTATATGGATTAGTAATTGGGGTCAGACAATAGATCAAAATCTCTTCCCCAATAAAAATGCACTATTAAAAGCTAAAGCAAACGGAACAGATCAACACTCCCTGGCTGGAAATCCGTTGTTTGAAAATCCTTCAAAAGGTGATTTCAGTGTAAGGAAAGGCTCACTTGCATTCGCTATTGGGTTTAGAAACTTTCCAATGAACCAATTTGGAGTCACCATTCCGCGTCTTAAGGTACTTGCTAAAACCCCTGTCATTCCGGATTTAGTGACTATAGATGAAAAAGATAATGACGATCAGATCATTAATTGGAGAGGCGCCAAATTGAAAAGGTTGAAGGGATTAAGCGAAATATCTGCCACCGGAATGACGCATGAAGCTGGTATCCTCATTCAAAGTATTGGTAAAAATTCACCACTTATCAAAATAGGTATTCAACCAAATGATGTAATCTTGAAAGTTAAGAAAAAGGAGACGAATTCGTTAAGTGAGTTTTTATCTGTTTATGCTGAAGATACATCGTCATCATCATTGAAATTTACGATCTGGAGAAATCAGCAACAACTTGAAATTGAGGTTATCCGATAATATTATTTGTTGAGTTGAAAATCAATAATTTTTCAGATTTATTTCTACCTTCATCAAAAAATTTAACCTACACAACATGAAACGTTTTTGTATTATTCTATTGTCTGTCATTGCACTTATTTCGTGCCAACAGACTGCCCATAAACCCACTGTTACAAGTCCAAAGCGCATTGCGGTGGCCGACAAAGGATATGTAAAGTTTGAATCTTTCTTTCAGAATAAAACGATGCGTCTGGATCTATTTCATAATGGTACTGCTTCAGAAGAACACTTTTCCGTTGATCAGACTGTAAACGATGGCCTTTGGCCGGGAAGCAAAACCAAATTGATCGACAGACTTGAACTGGGCTCATACTTTTTTCAGGTTATCGACAAAGAAAGCAAAACTTTGCTCTATTCCAGAGGGTTTGCTAATGTCTTTGGCGAATGGCAAAGTACTCCCGAAGCTAAAAAAGATTGGGGAACTTTTCAGGAGTCGCTTCGTTTTCCATGGCCACTAAAACCCGTTACTGTTATTGTAGAAAAACGAGATGCTACGAATCATTTTGAACCAATCTGGTCGACTGATGTAGATCCTGCTTCACGACAAGTAAACAAAGCCGAAATGGTTCACCCCAATAAGGTGGATGTGATCTTTGAAAACGGGAAACCAGAGCAGAAGCTCGATCTGGTAATACTGGGTGACGGCTATACAAAAGCCGAAATGGAGAAATTTAGAAAAGATGTCAAACGTTTAACGGATGCACTGTTTAGTGCTGAGCCTTTTAAATCGAGAAAAAATGACTTTAACGTGAGGGCTGTTGAAACTCCTTCAGAAACTTCGGGCGTTTGTAAGCCTCATCACAATGTATATAAACGTTCGCCGCTTGGTGTACATTACAGTAGCTTTGACTCTGAACGCTATGCCTTGACATATGAAAACAAAACAGTCAGAGATGTAGCCTCTACGGTTCCTTATGATTTTACGGTGATTCTTGTCAACGAAAAAACGTATGGTGGAGGTGGAATCTATGGACTATATACCACGGTTTCTGCTGATAATAAGTTCGCTGAATATATCATGATTCATGAATTGGGACATCATATTGCTGCTTTAGCTGATGAATATTATACTTCTGCTGTGGCTTACGAGGTTCCCAAGATTACAGTTGAACCATGGGAAACCAATATTACCGCCATGTTCGATAAACAAAATTTGAAATGGAAGAATTTGGTAGAGCCGGGTACTCCCCTACCTACCCCATGGAACAAAGCTGCTTTTGATAAATTCGGTTATGCCATTCAGGTAACCCGTGATAGTATCCGCAAGGCACTTTTGTCAGAACCTGTAATGGAAGCGCTGTTTGTAAAACAGTTGAATAAAGAAAACGAATTCTTTTCAAAAGAAAAGTACAAAGATAATGTGGGTGCTTTCGAAGGTGCCGGATACAATTCCAAAGGAATGTATCGTCCACAGGTTGACTGTATCATGTATTCTCGCCACATGGTGTATTGTAAAGTTTGCCAGAATAGCCTTGGAAAGGTTTTCGACCAATATGCTAAGTAAATTAAGATTATAGGCAATAAATGCTGAATGAATTTAGAGGGTACAGATATTATGAATTAATGTCTGTACCCTCCGCATTTTTGAACACATTGGGGAAATTAGCATCTTAAAAAGGAATGCTTTTTTATGGATATTTAGAATGAAGTGAGAGATAACAAGCTTCCTTTTATTGCAATCAATCCCTATTGGTGCAGATTTGTAAAATGCAACCCCTTGACTGCATGACTACAAATCATAGATCTGCTTCAAAATTCCACTTACAATAATTATATCGGGATTGAGAATCCCTAGTTAGAAAGCATAAATTGCAGATCTACACCAGCGAATGAGATGATGATAGATTCATTTGTTTAGGGTACTATAAATAGCAAATCTTTTATAGACGGTTTCTACTTAAAAGTAACAGTAGATAAGTTTTTAGAAACAGTTAGTGTGACTTTTCTTCCAAAAATAAGTCCCCGGTTATCATCGAGATGCCCTGCCGGGAACCCAAAACATACCGGATAATCAGTCCCTTCTATGGCTTCAAGTATAATTTCCTCAGCAGTAGCACCAAAAGGGATGGTATTATCTTTCATATCCGTTAATCCGCCAACAATCAATCCGGCCAGATTTGATAACTTGCCCGATCGTCTCAGGTTCAACATCATCCTATCAATATGGTAAAGATATTCATCCAGATCCTCGATAAAAAGAATTTTTCCGTCGGTGCTAATATCCGATACTGTAGCACTTAGACTATAAAGAATAGATATATTTCCACCAATCAATTCTCCGGTCCCCTCTCCTATTCTCGACTGTGAATCAGTTGGAATCTGATATGAAATTGGTTTTCCAAACAATACATCATGCATACTTTCGGTTGCATCATAGTTGTGGTTGGCGAAAACATTGATCGGCATAGTTGCATGGAGGGTCTCTATCTCAAAACAAGTATGGATGTGCGAATGAAAGATGGTAATATCGCTGTATCCCACAATCCATTTAGGGTGTTCAACAAAACGATCGAAATTCAATCGATCAATAATTCTAACAACACCATATCCCCCACGGGCGCAGATGATTGCTTTAATAGTTTCGTTATCAAGCATAGCTTGAAAATCGTCAGTTCGCTCCTCCTCGGTCCCTGAAAACTGATTGTGAGAGCGAAAAAGATTGCTGCCCAATACAACATTAAGTCCCCACTCTTCGAAAAGGTTAATAGCGGGCATCATCTCTTCGATGGTTACACTACGGGCCGGAGCTACAATAGCAATGGAGTCGCCTTTTTTTAAATAAGGGGGAGTTATCATGTTGTAATCTGGATTTAGCGTTTAGATAATTTGTTTTAATTCTGATTTTTACAATCATTGCACCCCTTTTGGGGTCGTTTGTTATTCGTTAGTTTTTATTATCATTTCATGCCTTCGGCATTTCCAATCAGCACAGTATAATTATTTAGTCACGACCCTACCTAACTCCTGCGCTTGGATTTGCATACTGATCGTTTTGAGGGTTTGGAATTGTTGAAGAAGATCCATAGATTCTTCCTCATTCGTTGCATTCCGTAATTTATGTTGAATATCGTCGAGCATCTGCTCTACTTTTCGGGCTTTCATGGCTAAGAGCGAACGCATCACTACCTGTTTTAAGCGGTTAGGTTCTTCTTTTACAAAGATATTGTGTTTTTCCCAGCCTGCTGCACTCACTTCATAACGTGTAAGTAACAACTCTGCGGCCATAGTTGAAATCACACTTTCCGGATGATGTAAAAAGAATTGTTGATCAAGTGTAGCCTCTTCTTTTAATGAAGATTGATAAGCCTGATAAATAAATTGATACACCGGATTTTCAAAAGTAATCTCATCGTTCGACAAGTCGTTGACAATGAAGAGTGCTACATTAACCGGCACTTCAATCATCTGTTTAAATTCATCTTCGTGCTCGAAAAAAATATCGGTATGGCCATACGTCAGTAGTAAACGAATAATTTCGCGTTCCTGATTCTCTACATCGCTTGGCTCATTTTGCTTCTGTGGTTCGGTCTGAATGATGATCTGAGGTTCAGGGATAGACTGTTGGTCAAGCGAATTCTCTTTAATGAATTTCTGACGAAGTAGTTTGTTTACCTCTGTATTTAAAATTTGTTCTTCAATACTTAGCAGTGACGAGCATTCACGAATATAGACTTGTCGAATAATCTTATCGGGAATGAGCGAAATAGAATGAACAATCTCCTTGATCAGATTTGCTCGTTTGATCGGATCTTTTCCTGATTCGCCTAATAATAGATTGGTTTTAAAGGTAATAAAATCTGATGATTCTTTTTCAATAAACTCGATTACCTCTTGAGAACGGTGCTTGCGTGCAAAAGAATCAGGATCTTCTCCATCCGGAAACAGAACGATTTTTACATTCATCCCCTGTTCGAGAATCATGTCTATTCCACGAAATGAAGCTTTTATACCGGCATAGTCGCCATCGTAAAGTATGGTGATGTTTTGAGTAAATCGGTTAATCAGTTTGATCTGGTCGTTAGTAAGAGAGGTCCCTGAAGAGGCCACGACATTATGAATGCCTGATTGATGCAAAGAGATAACATCTGTGTATCCTTCAACCAGAAAGCAGTTATCGGCTGATACGATTGCACTTTTAGCCTGAAATATTCCATAGAGCGTGTGACTCTTATTGTATATCTCAGATTCAGGTGAGTTTACATATTTTGGCTTATTCTTATCGGTGGTCATGATACGTCCACCAAACCCAATTACACGACCTGTTAAATTGAGAATTGGAAACATTACTCTTCCTCTGAACCGATCAAATTGTTTTTTCTCATCAGGTTTTACAATCGACAGTCCGGTTTTATCTAGGAAGTCGAGTTTGTAGCCTTCAGCCAGCGCGTGTTTAGTAAAATCGTCCCAGCTATTGTTACAGTATCCCAACTGAAACTTGGCGATGGACTCATCAGTGATTCCTCTTTCACGGAAGTAGGAGAGGCCCACAGATTTACCTCCATCTGTGTTAAGTAACTGCTCTGTAAAGTATTTTTGAGCAAAAGCTGTAACTTGTAATAGGCTTTCACGTTCGTTTCCAGCCTGGATCTGCTCTTCTGTTTGCCGCTCTTCTTCAACATCAATCTGGTACTTGCGTGCCAAAAAACGAATGGCTTCAGGAAAAGTAATCTTTTCAACCTCCATGATGAAGTTAACTGCAGTACCTGCTTTTCCGCACCCGAAACATTTATAGATTCCTTTTGATGGTGATACTGAAAATGATGGGGTTTTCTCATTATGAAAAGGACAGTTGCCCCACATATTGGCACCTCTCTTTTTCAAAGTGACAAAGTCACCCACCACCTCTTCAATACGAGCGGTTTCTATTACAGTTTGTATGGTTTCCTGACGAATCAATGGAGTGAGATCTAAATTATAAGTTGACTAACGTTCGTTTTCTTTTTTTGTTGAATCTGTGTCTGCTTCATCTTCAAATTCTTCAGCATCTGATTGAATGAATATACCTGCTTCATGTTCAGGCCCTTTTCTGAAAACATTGAAAAATGAGATGACAAAAGTGATGGCACCTACCGGAATAAATACCCAACCTAATGAGCTTTTATTCTCAACTAATAACAGAATACCTGTTAATATAAGCAACAGACCAAGCAATAATACAAATCGGGATATAAATGGACGCATATAAAAGATGTTTTTGCAAAGCTACGTCCAAATTAGTAATTATTCTGCTTTGTAGAAAGATTGTTCTACTATAATTCAATGGCTTTTATTTACTGTTACAACGTTTACTATATCTCTATTTTTCTGTTTTTAAGGAAATATTACTCATTTTTAATGCCTTTTATGTTTGATTTTCAATTTTTTATATTTTTAAACTTTTTAAAGGTTGATTTTCTCAACTCTTCCATATGCGATTTTTAATATAATATCTTGTATTTCCGCTACGGAGTAATTGTCCATCTTGAAAGTATGAAGGTTTATTTTCAGTATTTAGGCATTCCTTTGCAAAATTCTACCCTTACTCATTAATGAGCAAGGGTAGAGGCCTCTTTTTGATAGTTTAATCGAATATGCGATTGTTGTGGAGTATACCAAATAGTCGACCTAAACAATTAAATAATAGAAGTTCTTTTTTGTCTGTTTTTAATTCTTAAACTGTTGATAAAGTGGATTATTTGCAGAATTATAAGATTTATTAAAAGGAATAGTAACAAAGAATTCAGAACCTTTTCCTGATTCAGAAACTACGCGAATAGTACCACCAAGTAATTCCACATACGCCTTAGAAATAGATAGTCCTAAACCAGATCCACCAAACTGTCGCGTTGAACCGTTTTCAACTTGTTGAAAACGGTTAAAAATCTCTCTTTGTTTATCTGATGGGATGCCAATACCCGTATCTTTTATATAGAATTCAATATGATTATCTTTAATTGTATATCCGAAATTTATTGATCCTTTCTGCGTGAATTTAAATGCGTTACTCACCATATTTGTCAGAACCTGTTTTATTTTGATTTCATCGGTAATTATTAGTGCATCTTTATCATTCAACGAAGTCTTATAATGGAATGCAAGACATTGCTTCTGTGATTTTGAAAGGAAGTGATCATAAATGGATTTACAGATCATATTAATGTTTGTCTCTCCTTCGTCAAGTTTTTCTTGACCAGCTTCTATAGTAGCAATGGTAACTATATCTGTGATTATTGAAAGCAACTGATTGCAATTTTGGACAATTATATCAGTAAATTCTTTACGCTCTTCCGACAGTAAATCAGGCTCATTAAGAAAATTAGAAAAACCAACTATCGCATTCATGGGAGTCCTGACTTCGTGCGATATATTTTGCAAAAATGCAGTCTTCAATCGATCACTCTCTTCTGCTTTCTCTTTGGCAATGATTAATTCATCAAGTATCTTTTTCTTTTCAGTAATATCTTCTACAAAAATTTCGAGATAGGGTATTTCATTTAATGAATCAAATACTTTTCGTACAGTTAATTCAGCAATAATATGACATCCGTCTTTTTTAATCCAAACGACTTCTTTTTTATGAAATCCATCTTGTTTCATTACATCTTCAATGATCTGAACTCTAATTTCTGGATCCGCATAGATTTGTGTAGTCTTTACCTTATTTATTAATTCGTCGATGGAATATCCTAATATATTTGCAATAGCCGGATTTGCTTTTAAAAGCTTTCCTTCCAGCGTTGAATGAAAAATACCGACAGGTGCATTTTTAAATAGATTTCTATATTGTATCTCTCTATCTATTAAAGCTTCTTCTGCTTTTTTTCTCATTGAGATATCCAGATTAGAAACAATCAAACAATGCTTATTATTTAGCTCAATTTGTTCCATTGAAAGCAACCCGATGCCAATCTCTCCGTCTTTTTTGCGGAAGCGATGTTCAAAATTTCGTAATCTGTTATTCTCTTTTAACTCTAGAAGTATTTTTTCTTTGTCGTCAGGATCGGCTAAAATTCGAAGATCTTCCAGCTTTGTTCCGATAATTTCATCACGAGTATAGCCAAACATCTGTTCAAACATTTCATTACATTCTAAGAACGGATATTCAGAAGAAAAATCGTTGATACTTATTCCTGATGGGCTAGATGCAAAAATCTTTGATAACTTATCTAGTGATATTCTTAGTTCCGTTTCTTTTTGCTTTTGTTCAGTAATATCAATAGATGAAGTTGCAATTTTATTAATACTATGAATCATTGAAACAGACATTAATCCATATCTCTTTTCTCCATCTTTTCTGAAAAATGAAAATTCATACTTATCGGGAACATCATTTGAATATAAAAGTCTTCGACTATTATATTCCTTTAAATATTGGAGAGCTTCGGGAGTAACTAGTTGAGTCCAACTCATTCCAATTACTTCTTCATTGGAATAACCACTTATTTCGCACCATGCTTCATTTACCATTGATATGGTTGTATCGAAGTTTACAATTGCAATTGCATTAGCGTTATTTTTAAATATTGCACGGAATTTCTCTTCTGAATTAAGTAATTTTGTTTCTGCTTTTTTTCGTTCAGTAATATCTTTTCCAAAGACCGATATGCCGAAAATGATATCGTTTAAGTAGAGCGTGTTAAAATTTAATTCTAAAATGCGCTTTATTGAAGGTGTTTGGTATTCAATATTGAAAGAACCTTCTCTAAGTGCTCGTTGATACATTTCCTGCCAATGTTGGTATTCCTCAACAAAAAGATCCTTCGGACAGTCGCCAAGTTTGATTTGAACTCCCTGCAACTTGAAATAATCTCTGAAGGAGTCATTGAAAGAGAGGAGACCGAAAGAGGTATGATCTACAGACCAAATCAGATCATTAGTGCCATTGACAATTGCATTATACAAGATACGTGATTCAAACAACGCTTTGTTTGATAGTTTACGATATTCATTTTCTATCTTTAATTTATTCAATAGATTTTGCATAGTGGCTTTTTCCTGTTCAAGCTCACGTGTTCGTTCAGCTACAAGTTCGCTAAGTTTTTCTTGTTTTGTTTGCTTTTGTCTATTTCTGGCTTTTATCTTTCCCATTGCTTTTATATGGGCAATCAGTTCTGTTTTATCAATGGGCTTTGAGAGAAACGCATCCGCACCCAGTTCAAGTGCTTTTATACGGCTTTCTTTATCGTCTTTTATAACTGTAAGAAAAACGATAGGAGTATCCTTTAAATGTTCGTCCTTCTTTAATAATTGACAGACTTCAAAGCCATCCATTCCAGGCATTAAAACATCCAAAAGAATTACATCCGGATCTTTTTCTATTGCCAGCTCTATTCCTTTTATTCCAGTTAATGCTTTGTATACGATAGAATTAGGGAGCGCATCTTCTATAAGTGCCTCCAGGCTGATCAGGTTACTATTATTATCGTCAATAGCTAGAATTTTTTTCATGTAAGATTAGTTTAGTTATTTTAGCAAAAAGTATATTGATATTCTTGTCTCGCTTTTATGCAGATATTCAATCTTGATAATCATCAAGTTAGGCTATTAGAAATGTATTACCATCCTTTCTATCTTAAATTTACAAATAGCAATTACCTTTAATAAATTTGAAGAAAGGTACTCAACGAAACACTTGAAGGAATTCCAATTTTTTTACGCAGTCGATTTCTTGCTTGTCTTACAGCTCCATGCGATGAGTAGGTTAAGGTTGATATCTCTTTGGTTGAAAGATTCATTCTGTAATAGGCGCAAAGTTTCTTTTCATTCGTGGTAAGTGAAGGAAAGTCACTCGACAGATAAGAAAAAAATCGATTATTTACAGTGTCAAATAGTTTTTCAAATTCATTCCAATTAAGTTTGTATGCTCCAAGTGTATATTTATTAATGATCTTACAGACATCTGTCACTCCGTTATTTCCCAGTTTATCTGAGAGAGATAAAACATCTGCCACCATTCGTCTATTCATTTCATTATATTTTAGAATTTGTTTGGAATAATTCAAAAGTTTATTCCTGAGTTGTTCTAGTTCTAGTTCCAGCATCTTATATTTTTGTACTGTTAGCTCATGGGAATATTTATCCATAAATGGAAAAGGATTGCTAATTTTCTCAAAATGTCGAGTCATGTTCATAATTGTTTTTATACTGACCCGCAACTTGGATATGCGAAAAGGTTTGCAAATATTGTCGATAGCTCCTGCATCAAAAGCTATCTGTAAATCCTCTTGTGAAAGCTCCTGATCTGAAATAAGAATTACCGGAATATTTGTTGTAATCAGATTTTCCTTTAACTTCTTAATAGATGAAATTCCATCAAAATCTGGTAGAACCCAGTTTAGCATTATCAAATCCGGAGATAATGAAATTGCTAAGTCAACCACATTTTTGTAATCACATGAAGTGAAAAAATGGAATCTTATATTAGAAACCGAATTATCTTTTAGGGAATCCATATTCAATAGTTCATTATCCACAATAAGAATTCGATAATGTATATCCATATTTATTTGTTATATATGTTGATGCTTATATATTTATATAAATAGAATAGATAGCAAATGTACAGGCAGAATTTATAAAAAGGACATTTTAGGTGGTTACAAAGAGGTTATAACTCCAGAGCTATACATATTCCTAACAACAACAATTATTTGCATCACAATCGAAAAGCGCAGATTTCATTGTGATGGCAAAACTACTGGGAACAGTAGTATAAAATTAAAATATCAGATACTAAATGTACAACCTTAATGCGTCTTTAAAGCGCATACAGCGTAACTGATCTATAAGGAAATTATACTGGTGTAGTTCTTTAGAAAATTCGTAGACATTGCTTCCTGATATAAAATGTATGAAAAAAAACAATTATTTTATGAGACAAAATCACACTTGAATAATGTAAGGTCAACAATATGTTTTCATTTCTTTGTATGCTTTTTGACAATAGCGACCACGAAGGAATTACTTTTTATGAATAATTACGACGATTCATTTCCAATCTGATCTTACTTATTTCTCCATTCCGTGTCTCATTTATTACTTTTATATTCAATCATTTATAATTGTTTTGTGTAGAATCGTTTATAGATAGGCGCAAGGGGGACAATTTTAAATAGTTAAGGTATCAAACTCAGTAATCACCGTAATTCCATTTTTAATAAGCAGTTGAGCCGTAATTCCATTTCCTTCAATGGTCTTTCCTGAAAAAGTTCCATCATAAATCTTATTTTTACCACACGATGGACTTCTGGCTTTTAGCACTGCTAATTTAATATTGTTCTTGAGTGCCTCTTCCAATGTAAGCAACGCACCGGTTCTGAATTGCGCAGTATAGTCTGATCCATCTTTTCCCATAACCCTTAATACTCCTGCATTTTCCACCAATTCACAAGCAGGTCGTGGAACCGGTAGTCCGCCAAGTATTTCAGGACAAACGGGAATTACTTTTCCCTTTTCATACAATACTTTTATTGCCTCTACCAAGTTGTTATTTCCATCATATCTACAGTTCTCTCCAATTAAACAGGCACTTACTAAAATTTTTTTCATAGAAAACAGGGATTATGTATTAGCAACTTTTAGAGAAACAGTGTTTCTTAATGTTACAAAAATACGACTATTCAAAATTATCGGGAAACGACACACTAACTTTTTTCAAGATCTCTATTTATCTTTAGCGACATTAAAAAGAGATAAAGCATGAAAATCTATTTCTTCAGATTAATAATCAATGCGAATTCTTAAAATATTTCAAATAAAGTTTTTAATATTTTTTATAAAGCTTGCATTCTTTTAAATTCCAAGCTAAATTTACAATCTCAAAAATCCTTTATATTTTTAAGCATAATGAAAAAAATACTATTACTAATTCTCGTTGTGTTCTCGACTGGCATTGGGTTTAGTCAAACACAGAAAGCCCTAGTTAAGAAAAGCAGTCCCGTTCAACGATTCGAAATAGGGGAGAAAGACTTTCTTCTAAACCAACAACCTATTATGATCAGATGTGGCGAAATGCATTTTGCACGTATTCCTCGTGAATATTGGCAACATCGTTTACGCATGGCTCATGCCATGGGGCTAAATACCGTGTGTGCATACCTCTTTTGGAATTATCACGAAACCGAACCCGGTAAGTTTAACTGGAGCGGACAGGCTGATGCTGCTGAGTTTTGCAGGCTAGCACAAAAGGAAGGGTTACATGTAATTCTTCGTCCAGGTCCTTATTCATGTGCTGAATGGGAGTTTGGTGGATTTCCTTGGTGGCTTTTAAAAAAGGATGATATCAAACTACGTACACAAGATCCTTATTATCTTGAAAGATGCAAACAGTATTTGTTGGAGGTGGGGCGTGTACTGGCTCCCTTACAAATTTCGAATGGCGGACCGATTATTATGGTTCAGGTCGAAAATGAATATGGATCGTATGGAAATGACAAAGAATACATAGGAATCATTCGCGATGATTTGAAAGAAGCAGGCTTCAATATTCCACTATTTACTTGTGATGGCCCTAGTCAACTGAAAGCCGATGTTCGTAGTGATATCTTTTCGGTCGTCAATTTTGGAGATAATCCTGAAGAGTCGTTCAAGTCATTGAAAGAGATTCGTCCAACAGGACCTATGATGTGTGGTGAATATTACCCGGGTTGGTTTGATTCATGGGGACAAGCTCACCACACAGGAACATCTGACCGTGTTTCCAAAGAAATAGGATGGATGCTCGAGCATAGAGCCTCGTTTAGTATTTACATGGTTCATGGTGGAACTACATTTGGCTTGTGGTCAGGCGCAAATGCACCAGCTTATAGTCCTCAAACATCTAGTTATGATTATGATGCTCCGATCAGCGAAGCCGGTTGGGACACTCCGAAATTTTATGCTCTGCAAAAGACCTTAGTAAAACATCTGGAGAAGGGAGAGAAACTTCCGGTAGTTCCTAAGCGCAATCCGGTCATTACCATCCCTTCATTCTCTGTTACTGAGGTAGCTCCACTTTTACAACATCTCTCAAAACCAACAGAGAGTTATCGTCCGTTGAATATGGAGAAAATTGATCAGGGTTATGGTTGTATTCTTTATAGACGATCACTGCTTCCAGCCTCAGCGGGGAAATTGGTCATCACCGAGGTTCATGATTATGCTGTAGTATTGTTAGATGGTGTTAAAGTCGGTGTGATAGATCGTCTTAAAAATCAAAATACTGTTGATCTTCCTGCTCATAATAATACTGCACAGCTTGATATTTTAATTGAAGCCATGGGGCGTGTTAATTATGGATCTCTCTTACATGATAGGAAAGGGATTACCCAAAAAGTTGAATTGATTACCGATGGTGTTACCCGCGAACTCGTTGATTGGAAAATCTATAGCCTTCCTTTAGGCGATCAGGCTCCTGGTAATCTAACATTTACAAAAGAAGCAACTACACTCCCGGCTTATCATAAAGGGACCTTTTCACTCACAAAAACGGGAGATACTTTTCTTGACGTAAGCAAATGGGGTAAAGGGTTGGTTTGGGTTAACGGAAAATGCCTCGGTCGTTTCTGGAATATCGGACCTACTCAGACGATGTACATTCCAGGGCCATGGTTAAAGAAAGGGACCAACGAAGTCATCGTTCTTGATTTGCAGGGAACCAATGAACCTGTGTTATCAGGATTAGCACAACCCATTCTTGATAAAGTAAATGTAGAAAAGCCATAATGATAAATCATTTGTAACAATGATGAACCCCCACCGAATTATTTCCGATGGGGGTTTATTGTTGTTATTGGTTTTTTTAACGAACCTATTAATTAAGTTGATCATCTAAATCCTAGTTATTTCGATCACTTTGGAGCAATCGCCTAAAAACAGTACGACATCTATGAGTAGATTTCTCCCAAGAGGTCGAAATGTCAGGTGAAGTTAGAAAGAAAAATGAATTTAGCTTTAAACCTTTCCGACTAATCCGAGAAACTTTTGGAAAACTCCTGAAATCAACCAAGAATCCTCCAGAAATAAAATAAGGATAGAATAAGCATTCATGTGATTTTATTATAATTTAAAAAGGGTTTTCTTGGGGTTTGTTTACGGTATTATACCGCAAATAAACCCCAAGAAAACCCCAAGAAAACCGTGAGAAAATCGGAAGAATCCTTATTTGATGGATATTCTTTATTTATTTCATTTTTGGCGAATAGAATAACCATCGAGAAAGTGTCGATTTAGTGTATGAGCTGATTTAAACAGAAAACATTTAAAAGAAGAGTATTGATCCACCATCAATCAATGGACCATCATATAACTCAATTGTTGAAAGAGAATGACCGAAGAGGAAATCTATCATTTTTGAACCTTCAGGGAAGGCTTTAAGGCATCCGGAAATAAAGACGACGCTTCCCTTGATACCGCAAACTCCTCCGATAAAGCCATTCGGAAAACCCTGTAAAAGAATTCCGGTTGGGTTTACAAATAAAATATCAAAACCTTCATGAGTCAAGACTGTATAAATTGCTTTATCGGAAGTGATGAAGCAGTTATTGGGTAAGGGGAGGAGGTTGCAACGTGTGTAGCCCTGATTTACATGGATCTGCTTTCGGTTTCCGATCAAAGATTTGATCGTAGGATCGGTAATCTGCAGATTGTGGATAAAAACCGTGTCGGTTACCACTGCATTATAAATAGCACTTCCGGGATAAGTGGAAGTATTGGGTTGGGTGCCAAATTTCCAAACCACATTTTGTTGTGTTAACAGATCGCAATAATGTCGGGGCAGGACCGGAGAGACTAACACCACATCACCAACCTTGCAAAAGAAAATATCGGGATGACCGGATATTGCAGGATAAGTAATATTATCCGTGCTCAGTTCGAGTAAAAAATCAAGTGCTGATAATCTTTGTCGGACAGGGGAGGGGAGTCGTTTATCGCAGATTATCATATTGGAATTCTTTTAGTTATTAAGAGATGAGTGCATGATTTTATAATGGTGTTTCAGAATACAAAATTATGTCATATTTTATCAGC
The DNA here is from genome assembly GCA_013390605.1 of Bacteroidota bacterium. Taxonomy (GTDB): domain Bacteria; phylum Bacteroidota; class Bacteroidia; order Bacteroidales; family Cfx3-03; genus Cfx3-03. The sequence continues at coordinate 4,706,064 of JACAUB010000001.1, forward strand.
AAATAATTTTTAAATTAAGGTCTGATAGAACTTATCTGTTGAATTTACACCGGTGGTTGTGTCTAAGAAACAAGCTCGTTTTTTCTATAAATGATCTACTTCAGTTTGTGAACCTGTTGGTTATTGCATGGACTCAGTATAAATTATTCTTTTTTAATGGTTTCTTCTTTTTTTTCTTGGTAAATGGCATTTACTAAATATATATTTGCTGATTAATAAGTGTTGATAAAACAATTAATGTTGAATTCTTCCATTTTATGAGTGGAGCGTATTTAACGACGCAATAATATTGAAAAGGCCTTACATACAAAAAATTAATTTAAAATGATACGTAAAATGATCAATGTATCTCTCTGCAAAAAAGATCTAAAGCGATTGCTTTGTCTTTGTACGGTGATTTGTTTATTCACATCTGTTCATGGGCAACAAACATCTTCCGTTTCCGAATCTAAAGGAACTGTTGTTAAAACAGAAGCCAGCAAATACCATAATCCTGTATTGAAAGGATTGTATGCAGATCCTGAGATTCTATATGCAGAGAAAACAGGGAAGTTCTATATGTATCCTACAAGTGATGGTTTTACCAATTGGACGGGTACATATTTTAAAACCTTTTCTTCTGATAATCTCGTGGATTGGAAAGATGAAGGCATAATCTTAGATCTGACCAAAGACATAAGCTGGGCAAACAGAAACGCATGGGCTCCATGTATTATTGAGAAGAAAATCGATGGCAACTACAAGTATTTCTATTACTTCTGCGCTGCACAAAAAGTGGGGGTAGCCGTTGCCGATAGTCCAACCGGTCCTTTTGTTGATTCGGGGAAACCTTTAATTGATCAGAAACCAGAAGGGGTAAAGGGTGGACAGCAGATAGATCCTGATGTTTTTGAGGATCCAAAAACCGGTAAATGTTATATTTATTGGGGAAATGGCTATATGGCCGGTGCAGAATTGAATGACGACATGGTTTCTATAAAACCCGGGACGACAAAAGTAATCACACCCGATACAAGTTTTCGCGAAGGTACTTATGTGATTTATCGAAAGGGTGTTTATTACTTCATGTGGTCTGTTGATGACACTCGAAGTGAAAATTATCAGGTTCATTACGGAACTTCTGATTCTCCACTTGGCAAGATTACGGTTCCTAAAAACAATCTCGTCATTGCTAAAAATAAAGAGGCCGGTATTTATGGAACCGGTCATAATTCAGTCATCCAGATTCCGGGAAAAGATGAATGGTATATTGTCTATCACCGTTTTAATTATCCGAATGGAATTAAGATGGGCTCGGCTGCCGGATATAATCGCGAGGTCTGTATCGACAAACTCGGGTTTAATAAAGATGGCAGCATCAAACTGGTGAAACCTACCCACGAAGGAATCAAAGCAATCAGATTAAAAAAGAGTTCTAAATAAATCGGGATATTTTAAAAAGCAAGAAACTATGAGAATGACAATGAGAAAGATAACAGGATTATTCGTTCTGTTATTTCTGAGTCTTGGACTAATTTCCACTGCACAGCATCAAAAATTATCATCCAATTCAAAACATATCAGTCCTGATCTGTTCGGGATCTTTTTTGAGGACATTAATTATGCTGCCGATGGCGGCCTCTACGCAGAGTTAATACAAAACCGTTCGTTTGAATATAGTCCAAGCGATAGAAAAGGATGGAATTCGCTAACCTCCTGGGAATATCTGACAGAGGGTTTTGCTTATGGAACAATTTCGGTAGAAACACAATCTCCCTTAAATGAGAACAATAGACACTATGTAGTATTGAATGTTGAGGATGCAGGACAGGATGGATTGGGTTTGAAAAATTCAGGATTTGATGGTATTGTTGTACGAGCTGGAGAAAAGTATGATTTCTCGGTGTTTGTGCGTCAGATATCTGATCAGTCGATTCCACTACAGGTGAAACTTCTTGGTAAAAAGGGTGTTGTAATTGGTGAGGCTACATTTTCAACACAATCGACAATGTGGAAAAAATATAGTACAGTTCTTACTGCCAATCAGAATGAAGACAGTGCCAGCCTGGTCATCATTGCAAAGGGTAAAGGAAAATTAGGCATCGATGTCGTTTCTCTTTTCCCGGAAAAGACATTTAAAAACAGACCCAATGGTCTTAGAGCTGATCTGGCTCAGACTATCGCAGATCTAAAACCCAAGTTTATGCGTTTTCCGGGAGGTTGCCTCGTGCATGGTGATGGTCTTGGAAATATGTACCGGTGGAAAAACACCATCGGACCTATTGAACAACGTGTTGGACAGCGAAATATATGGGGATACCATCAGACAGCAGGATTGGGTTATTTTGAGTATTTCCAGTTTTGCGAAGACATTGGAGCTAAGCCACTACCTGTATTGCCTGCAGCCGTTAGTTGTCAGAACTCGGGCGGAACATGGCGCATTGGTGGTACCGGACAAAAAGGAATTCCGCTGGATGAAATGCAGGCGTATATTCAGGAAGTATTAGACTTGATTGAATATGCAAATGGACCAGTAACTTCAACATGGGGTGCAAAGAGAGCAGAGGCCGGGCATCCTCTACCTTTCAATCTTGAGTATATCGGTATTGGAAATGAAGATAAACAAACCCCTGAATTCAGAGAACGTTTTAAATTGATTTATGATGTTGTTAGTGCAAAACATCCTGAAGTCAAGATAATAGGAACAGTGGGGCCATCTCCGAGTGGTGAAGACTTTGATCTGGGATGGAAATTTGCCCGTGAACTCAACGTTCCGATGGTGGATGAGCATTATTATGAAAAGCCTGATTGGTTTATTGCCAACCAAAAGCGTTATGATTCGTACAAACGTTCTGAATCAAAAGTATATCTGGGCGAATATGCTTCACAAGGCAGCAAGTTATTCAATGCGCTTGCAGAGGCTGTTTATATGACCGGGCTCGAACGGAATGGCGATGTGATCCGTATGGCTTCCTACGCTCCTATGCTGGCGAGGGTTGGGCACACACAATGGAATCCTGATCTCATCTATTTTAATAGCACAGCCATCAGTCCTTCTGTTAATTATTATGTACAAAAATTATTTTCTGTAAATCAGGGAGATACTTATTATGACAATGTAGAGTCTATGACAAACCAAGGTAAAGTGAGCGATTCTACGTTAGCCGCTTCCTGTGTGAAAGACAGCAAAACAGGGGATGTTATTCTTAAGCTCGTGAACATAGGAAAAGTGGAAAAAACAATGAAGATCAATTTGTCACGCTTTAAAAGAATCGTTGCAAATGCAACTTGTACTGTCCTGACCGGAGCTTTTGATGCTAAAAATTCGTTGGAAAAACCAGAAAATGTTGTTCCCGTTACTTCAGATCTTAAGGTAAACGTGAAGTTTGATTATAAAGCACCTGCTCTTTCTCTTTCCGTAATCAGAATTTCCGTAAAGAAGATGTAGGCAGGAAATTAAGAATATATGAAATTTAGTTAAGTCCCAATTTTTTCAACTCAACTACTTGGGCGAAATCTACCTGATTAATGAACAATCTGCTTTAAGGATATTTCGACTGAAATGAGAAAAGAAGAGGTGAAATTATAAATATAATCGATAAGTAAAAGCATGGTTTTGAAGGGTGTCGTTTGCTGTAAACTTCACCCTTCTGAATTTCTGCTCAAGTAGTTTTTTATTTGTAGCCTGAAACCCAATCGCCATGGTACGTTGGTGAGTAGGTATTGAGATTTCAATATTTATACCACTTTCCAGCTTATACAAGGGTTTAAAGAGATCTCCCCAAAGTGCAGATTCTACCAATTCTCTGAACGAAGGATGAAAAGGCCCGGCTAAAAGATCGGTCCCATTTAATAACCCTTCTGATGGATGCAGTCCGATGCGAAGAATCATAATGCCGGCAGCTTCAAAGATGGGAATCACTTGCTTAACGCGATTAACTGCTTCTTCGATCGTTAGTGGCATATATTGCCCTGTTAGATAAAGCTCCTCGAGTTCCGTGTTTTTTATAACTAGTGTTGGGTATATACGTGTATTATCAGCACCCAACGCTACAATGCGATGTGCTGTAAAAAGTGTTTTCTCTAAGGTGTCGCCCGGTAAGCCAGTCATCATTTGCAGTCCTAATGAAAAATCGTAAGCTTTTATCAATGATGCTGCATTTTCAACATCAGCTATTGTATGCCCTCTTTTGGATCGTAACAGAACATCTTCGACAAGCGACTGGGCGCCTAATTCGATAGTTGAGACATTGTATTTTTTCAATAAATCTAATATCTGCTCTGAAATATAATCCGGGCGAGTAGATATTCGCAAGCCATGAATCTGCTCCTTTTCAAGATAAGGCTGGGCAATCTTTAGAAACTGAATCTGTTCTTCTACAGCTATTCCGGTAAAACTACCACCAAAGAAACCCAATTCAACATGAGCCCCCGCTGTAAAACTTTCGAGGTATTCATCTATCTGATGACGGATTTCCACTTCAGAAGGAATCGAAATATGTCCTGAAATCTTCTGTTGATTACAGAAAACACAACGATTTGGACAAGCTAATTCCGGAACAAAGACAGGTATAGTGTAATGTTTTTGTGGCACTTTCTGTATTTAATTGTGGAGTGCAAAGATATCCGTTAGTTTTGTTTATTTAATGATGTGTTTTTGATGTAGTGTTAAAATTATCAGTCGTTTTATTCATATTCTGATTGTATTAGTTTTTTAAGTATTTTGCAGCTTCATTTTTTATACGGCAAGTAAATTATTAATTTCCTGATTTAACATTTATTAGCAGTGATGCCCGTTTAATAAAAATACACAGAACGATGATGATTATTTAAAAATTCATAAAAACAACAGGAGAATCAACAATGTTAAAACTAGAATGGATCGACTACCTAATCATGGGAGTCTACTTTTTGTTTGTACTCGGCATTGGCTGGGTATTAAAAAAGCACATGAAAAATGCCAGTGCTTTTCTTGAGGCTGGACGGTCAATGCCTGCATGGGTTGCCGGGTTAGCGTTTATTTCCACAAACCTTGGTGCTCTCGAAGTAATGGGTATGTCGGGTTCCGGTTTAAAGTACGGGATGCTTACTACACACTTTTATTGGATCGGAGCAATTCCGGCCATGGTCTTTCTTGCGCTTTTCATGATGCCATTTTATTATGGATCAAAGGCACGTTCAGTACCTGAATATTTAAAGCTGCGTTATGACGAAAAGACCAGAGGTTTAAATGCTATCCTTTTTGCAGTAATGACAATTCTTGCATCAGGTATCTCAATGTATGCACTTGCACTTTTAATGAATTCAGTGCTGGGTTGGGACTTTAACATGAGTCTTTGGGCTTCTGCTGCTATTGTACTTGCTTATACTTATTTAGGTGGGCTTTCTTCTGCTATCTATAACGAAGTATTACAATTCTTCATCATCGTTATCGGTTTATTGCCATTGGTGATTCTAAGTTTATTGGATGTTGGTGGATGGGGTGGTCTAAAAGAACACCTTGCTGCTCCTGGTGTTTTGCCAGCAGGATTTGCTCCTGATACCTGGACTTCAACATGGGCCTATACTGGAAAAGCAACCGGCAACCCAATGGGCGTTGAATGGTATGGTATTTTATTCGGTCTTGGCTTCGTTCTTTCTTTCGGATATTGGTGTACTAACTTCCTGATTGTACAAAGAGCTATGGCTGCTGAATCTAAAGCTGCTGCTATTAAAGTTCCTTTGATTGGTGCGCTTCCAAAAATGTTTATTCCTTTCCTGATCATTGTTCCAGGAATTGTAGCACTTGTACTTTTGAAAGATCCTGCTAGTGGATTTACGCTACCTGTAAATGAAGTGGGACAGCCAAAATATGACTATACTATTATTGCCCTTTTGCAACATTATCTGCCAACCGGGGTATTAGGTCTTGGTATTACAGCGTTACTAGCCTCATTTATGAGCGGTATGGCTGGAAACGTTTCGGCATTTAATACGGTTTGGACATATGATATTTATCAGAGCTACATCAGACCTGCAACCAATGACAAAGAAGCTGATGGAAAACATTATTTGAATGTTGGTCGATTTGCTACAATTGCAGGTGTATTGTTGAGTATTGCCGCTGCTTATATCGCAGGTAAATTTGGTAATATCATGGACTTCCTGCAAACCATCTTCTCTATGATCAATGCTCCACTGTTTGCTGTAATTTTCCTCGGAATGTTCTGGAAACGTACAACCGGTCATGCTGCCTTTATCGGTTTATTAGGTGGATTCATTATCGCCTTGATGCATCACGGTTTAACTATCCCTCATGGTGCTAACACTATGTTTAAAGGAGGTTGGATTGGCGTTATCCACGAGTATCCTGTTGAAATGGCTCAAAACTTCTGGACTGCAATTTATGCATTCTCTTCAAGTGTTATTCTTACTGTTGGTTTGACATATCTTACTAAACAAAAGAAATCAGATGAGGATCTAAAAGGTTTGGTCTATTCACTTACTCCACGCGAAGTTGTGCATGTAGATGAATGGTATAACAGGCCTGTTGTTCTTGCTGCAATTGTCGGCATTGTTTGTTTTGCATTAACTATAATGTTTTGGTAGGAGGAAAATAAAATGGGACTTGATATTAGAATTCCAATTGGACTTATGTTCAGTATTTTTGGTGTGATTATTACGTTGTATGGCGTATTTACTAGAACAAACACTGAATTGTATAATAGATCTCTACATATTAATATTAATATTGGGATGGGTATTACAATGTTGGTTTTTGGTGTATTTATGCTGTTACTGGTTAAATTGGCTAAGAAACCTAAAGAATAAATTATTGAACTATTAAGTTCTCTTTTTTCAAAAGGAGACTTAACAGTGAAGTGGTTATTTTATAAGAGGCTGTCTCAAACGAGCAGCCTCTTTATTTTTCTATCATTGTGTCAAAATAGTGGACATATTTATGTCAAAACTTTTGACAATCGGGCGTGTTTTAGAAAAGTTAAAGTATAGTAAATCAGATATTTATTTGTTTTGGCACTATTCTGGGTGTTATAAATACAATTCGACTCTTGAATCTAGATGAACTATTGGTCACTGGGTAAAACTTTTTCTTCAATAGTCTCATGGGAGACGACAGCAAAGGGTCGCTATTTCGCGTACTGTATACCTTAGTCAAGGCTGATATTGGCAAGTGAGCTTACGGGAAATGTGAAGAGTGTTGAAAACAACAATGCTCTGTAATTCTTAAAATAGGATCATTGTTTGTGCGAAAGAAAAGGAGAAATCATTTAGAATAAACTGGTTAGATAAAACGATCAAATCATGAGCATTCTGCTAAACTATTTTCGTGTAAGCTTTCGCTCTATAATGAAGAGAAAAAGCACTTCAATCATTCATGTTTTAGGCTTAACGCTTGGCATGGTTGCTGGATTAACCATATTGTTGTATGTGCATTACGAATATAGTTTTGACCGGCATAATAAAGATGCATCACGAATATATCGGTTTGAACTGATAACCAAAATAAATGGAGTAGTTGAACCCAGACAGGCTTATACAATGCCGGCAATGATCTATTTTTTGCGGGGACAGTTCCCACAAATTGAAGCAGCAACACGGTTCGTTAAAGAGACGGAAGTGCAGTTTTACAAAAATGATTTCTGTCATTTTCCTCATCCTAACACGCTTTTTGTTGAACCCGAGTTTTTTAATGTATTCACCGTTCATTTAAAACCGGGGAGTGATACAGCAGCCATGCGTAAACCTGATGTTGTATTTATTTCTGAACGTGCTGCAAAACTACATTTTCCTGGAAAAGAGGCATATGGACAAATCATCAAAGATAATATCGGTCATGATTATCAGGTTGTTGGGGTCTATAAAGATCTTCCACCAACATCACATTTTAAAGCAGATTTTCTTATATCGTATGCAACAGCTATTAAACGTTCTACTGTTTACGATAGGGGTGGTGAAATTAATTACGTCTATTTTTATCTTAAGCTAAAATCAAATTGTAAACCTGATGATTTAATCAGCGCTTTTAACAATAAGTATATCCCCAAGAATGCAGATTTGAAAAAGAATGCACAAATACCTTTTTTACGTCCCTTATTAGATATCCATCTTAAATCAGATGTATTGAGTGAATTACTTCCAGATACAGGGAATTATTTTCTCATCATGATGTTGCTTTTGGTTGCAATGATCATACTCATTACAGCCTGGATTAATTTTATTAATCTCTCAACTTCAAAATCAATTGAACGATCGCGTGAAACTGGAATTCGTAAAGTGAATGGTGCCACTAAAGTACATTTAATCTTTCAATTTTTGACAGAATCTTTGATCATTAATTTTATTGCCGGGTGCCTAACTTTTGTGATATTGATCTTTATCCTCCCTGTTTTTTCATCCTATCTAAACCTGTATTTACCACTCCAGTTTTGGAAAAGCTCATTCTTTTGGATGCTATTTTGCAGTCTTATTATTGGTGGAGGAGCTATTTCAGGTCTAATACCAGCGTGGGTACAAGCAAATTTTAAACCTATAGATGTATTAAAAGGAGGGTTGATTAAACATGGTGGAGGAATGAAGTTGCGAAAAACATTACTCACTATTCAGTTTGTAGCATCTATTATCTTAATAATATGTACCCTCATTGTTTATCTGCAAATCAACTATTTGAAATCGTTGGATAAAGGATTTGACAGGAAAAATATTATCGCCATCAAGCCTCCAAACTCACAGACTGATGAAGCGAAAAGTGAAATTCAACACAATATGTTTATTGCCGAGTTGCAGAAAATACCGGGTATTAAGTCGGCCTCTGCCTCCGAAGTAATTCCTGGCGAAGCCATTCCTCAACGTATGTCGAGTTTTCAAAGAGCGGATGTGACAATGGAAGAGGGCCATAGATTTTTTGCTTATACCAATATTGATGAAAACTTTTTTAAGACCTTTGGTATTCAACTGCTAGCGGGTCAGAATTTTACTTCAGAGAAAAAGATAAGTCCCCAAAAAATAATATTGAATGTAAGCGGAATTAAAGCATTAGGGTTTAAAACACCCGAAGAGGCAGTAGGGCAAATTTTGATTTCATGGAATAAATCACAACATCAGATCTTAGGTGTTGTGAACGATTACAGTCAATCGTGGTCGGGCAAAGAGCATGAGCCCATTTGGTTTGAGTATGGATATTTTTGGTTTGGTACCGGGGGACAATATTCAATTCGATTTGAAGAGAAGGCGGATAAAGAAGCGGTTATCAGCAAGGTAAATATGCTATGGCAAAAATTATTTCCAGATTATCCATTTGAATACATTACAGTAGATGATGCTTATAATCTACAATATGTCTCATTGTACCGTTTTAATCGTTGCTTTATTCTATTTTCACTATTGGCTATTTTTATATCAGGAATGGGATTGATCGGATATTGTAATTATTCCACAATATTGAAACGGAAAGAGATTGCTTTACGCAAAACAATGGGTGCTACAAACTTTTTGATTATGCTGGTGCTATATAGGGATTATATTAAAACTTTTATCCTGTCTGCAATCATTGGAATCATCTCTTCCGAATACTTCAAAGATTTGTTATTAGAAAACTATCCTAACAAAGTAACGATTTCACCCTTTTTCTACTTCATTCCGCTTGTTATTATTCTGATACTGATACTTCTTACAGTAAGTTACCAAGTAATAAAAGCCTCAATGGAACCGCCACTGAAAGCATTACAATATGAATAAGTTTATTCATCACCCATAACTCAACAATGAAATTGATGTATTAAAAAATTTAATTTATTAGTATTCGATCTCTAAAAAACTAATAAGCCGTAATTCATAAAAATTGCGGCTTTGCTTACTTAAACAGGTAACTATTTCTACAAGCATCATAGAAAACAATCGTATTATTTATGATTATTGGTTTTTGTTTTCATATCATTGATATATTTATTGCCGGATCCGATTAATATTTCTGTTTCCAAGTATCTTTGAATGTTTAATTAGCTTTAATGATCATAATGAAAGTATAAATGAAAAACATAAAAGGCCTCAGCATCTTATTATTTGTATTGACTGTAATTCTGCTTCCGCATTCAATTTATAATGAAACGTTTGCTCAATCAGTAAACACTAATGTTTCGTCATCTCGAAACAGATTGAGTCAGACATCTCCACTTTTTTTCCAAAAGTCAGATTTGATGAAAATAGGAGCTTTCTATTATCCTGAACAATGGCCTCATGAGCAATGGGAACGGGATTTTAATAACATGGCAAAATATGGGTTTGATTTTACGCATATGGCTGAGTTTGCATGGACTTATATGGAGCCAGAAGACGGAAAGTTTGACTTTAAATGGTTAGATGATGCAATCGGTTTGGCTGCAAAGGCAGGACTGAAAGTTATTCTTTGTACGCCCTCACTTTGTCCTCCTGCATGGATGGGCGAGAAGTATCCGGAAATTTATCTGGTGGGTTCGGATGGACGTCGACGAGAGCATGGGGTTAGGGCAAATGCTTCACTCTCAAACGATCGATATAAATTTTTCGTTGATAGAATTGTCACTGCAATGGCTGAACATTATGGGAAAGATACCCGAATCATGGGTTGGCAGCTGGATAATGAACCACTGGCGACTTCTGATTACAGTCCATCAGCGAGATTAGCTTTTCAAGAATGGTTGAAAAAACGATATGGAACAATCGATAAGCTAAATGCGGTCTGGATGGGGAGCTTTTGGAGTACTCGCTATAGTAACTTCGAACAGGTATTAATTCCTAACGAAGCAATGAATGGCGAGGATAAACTTAGTCCTCATGCCCTGCTTGATTTCCAACGCTTCACAGCTGCTGTTACAGGAAATTTTCTGAACAGACAAACAGATATCTTGCGGAAATATATTTTACCAACTCAATGGATTACTACAAATTATGTCAATGTCAGTACCTCTTCTGATCCCCGACTATCAGATCATCTGGATTTTCCATCTTTTACATTATATCCTGTAAACGGGAGAAATGAGCTGGGTGGAATAAATTTTCGTACCGGCAATCCTTATCGATTGTATGAAGCTTGCGATTACTACCGCTCTATTCATGGTATTACTGGTGTTATGGAACTTCAGCCAGGTCAGGTGAATTGGGCATCAATTAATCCCATGCTTTATCCCGGGACTGTTCATATGTGGATTCTACAAGCTTTTGGTGGTGGTTGTTCTTTTGTCTGTACGTATCGCTATCGTCATCCATTAGCGAGTAGTGAAATGTATCACGATGGCATCGTGGGAACCGATGGGGTAACACTTTCTCAAGGTGGTAATGAATTTGTACAAGCTATTCAGGAATTAAAGAAACTACGTTTATTTTATGATTCGAAAGCAAAGATGCCAGAGCAGATTGCAAAAAGAAAAACAGCATATTTGTGGAGCCATGAGGTGATGTGGGATCTAGATCTGCAGCAACAAACGACATTATGGAGCTCCTGGCGATATAGAAACATGTATACTTCTGCAATAAAATCGACAGGTGCTCCAGTGGATTTTATTACTGAAACGGATGACTTCTCAGCATATCCGTTTCTGGTAGCTCCGGCATATCAATTAATTGATGAAGTACTTGTTGAAAAGTGGCATCAATACGTAGAAAATGGAGGACATCTTATTCTTTCATGCCGCACAGGTCAGAAAGATAAGAACGGACATTTCTTTGAAGGAAACTGGGCTGCCCCAATATCTTCATTGATAGGTGCTAATGTTGAATTCTTCGACATGCTCCTTCCAGATGATAAAGGATCTGTTAAAACAAAAAGTAATACCTATACATGGAATTGTTGGGGAGATGTGCTTAAACCAACAGCAGGAACAGAAGTGTTGGCAACATATGCTGATCAGTTTTATACGGGAAAAGCTGCTGCCATCACCCGTAAATTGGGAAAGGGAACTGTAACATACATTGGTGTATATTCCAAAGACGGGCAACTTGAACGTGAAATAGTAAGAGATGTATATCAGCGTGCAGGGGTTGAAATAGAAGATCTTCCGAAGGGTGTTTATATGGAGTGGCGTGATGGATTCATTGTTGCTGTAAACTATACAGATCAGGATTTTAAACTTATGATCCCGGATAATGCAAGCATCTTGATTGGAAGCAATCCACTGAAGCCTGCCCAATCAATCATTTGGTCATTTCAAAACAACGCAAAACAATAAAAGCAAAAGGCTACCCTTTCCAGTAGCCTTTTGCTTTTATTATATATTTTTTGAATTGACAATTACTTTAAAAAGGGCCTAATCATTTCAGCAATAATTCCAGACCACAATTCATAACCTCCTTGTGTGAGATGGATTCCATCGGGACCAACCAGTGCAGAATTTAATTTTCCATCAGCCTGAATAAATTCCGTTACGTTGCGATAGATTACCTGCTTGTTCCATTTATACGATGAAAGTAATCGATGGATCCTTATATATTTTTCTCGTTGCGGACCGAGAGGATCGTTTCCCGTTGGCAAGATCCCGAATAAAATAATTTTTGCATTGGGCATCTTTTCACTGATAGCTTTTACACAAAGTTTGATCCCTTCAGTGATTTCTTCAGCTTTATCGTCAGGAAAATTGTTTACACCAATAGTGAGGATTACAACCTTTGGGTTTGCTGCTTCATAATTGCCGTTTAAAACCCTCCACAGAACGTTTTGGGTGCGGTCTCCTGATATGCCTGCGCTCTCCCATGTTGTGCTGCCCAATGCCTTATTTAGTGCTTCTCTGCCTGGCTTCCACGTTACGATATCTCTGCTGCCACCAAATCCTTGTGTGATGGAATTGCCGATTAATAAAACAGTAGGTTTTCTCTCCGAAACGACCTTAGTGATTTCTTCATGGTTTGCCCACCAATCCGAACCTTCTTTCCAGCCTGCTGCCGAACGATATTCATTTCCAGGTGCTGCCAGTGTAGCAAAATTGATCTTTCGGTTGACTGCTCTAAGGATAAAATCGACAATAGGAGTAGGGTTCTCAAGACTATGTGGATGATGGTTGACACCGGGTTTATGAATAACTTCTATATTCCCACCGTTTTCTTGAACTGCTATCTCAAATAGAGCTGTATTCTCAGTTACAGGAACTACATCATCGGCATCGCCTACCACATGTAACATCGGATATCCTCCTTTAGCTATTTTATCCGCCAGATCTACGGGGTTTCCCTTATAGTCAATAGCCTCCTGATCTGTTGCGAAACCATAAGCTTTCTTTACCAGGTTCCAATCGGGCAGGCTACCAGCACCCTTTCCTTTTCCACCGGGCCAGCTTTTTATATCCAGTACGGGGGCATCGGCATAGACACAAGCCACCTTCTCAGGATTTGCAGCAGCCCAGCGGTAGATGATTAATCCGCCACGACTCATTCCTTCGAGTACTACTTTTGGTGCGAGACCACCTTTACGCATGAAAGAATAGAATTTATTCCATCGCTCAACACCTTCATTGGAACCATTAAAATCGGCTACATCGCAATAAACAAGATGAAATCCTCTTTCGAGAAGGGCAATATCTGTTTGAGGTTCGTGTCCCCAGAAACGGGCTCTCCAGATCCATGGTTTCCCATTAGCGGTTATCTTTGGACGGGCAATCTTACAAGCCCAACTATTAAAAGTGAAGTCGGTACAAGGGAATCCATGGTAACTAGACTCCTTGCCACTGATCGAAAGCTTTTTCGTAATATCAAAGTTCTGATCACCTTTTAACAGAATGGTTTCATAAACTCTGCGAGCAATGATACCTGCTCCAATGGAAGAGGGGTGAATTTTATCGGTGACCAGATATTGTTGAAAAGGAAGGAAAAGATTGTAGAGGTTAATTACCTCGCATCCTTTCTCGTAAGCCAGTTCACGGATAGCCGGAATAATGCGATCGCGGATTACTGAAGCGGTAATACCTATTGTGTCGGCTTCGTTAAAAGCAGGAAGTGGAAGCAACAAAATAACGCGTGGCTTAGCCGGTAGCATTCTGAATGAGTCGATCAGTGCCGAATAGTCACTTTTATATTCATTCAGATAAACGCGGTTTACCAGTTTACTGTCGTTGGTGCCTAGCTTAATTAAAACGATGTTGGGATTAAAATTTATAGCCTCATGATACTGTGGAAGTGAGAAATAAGGTTTGTTCCCTTTTCTGAGCAGAGTTGCCCCACTTACACCAAAGTTTTTTACCTCATAATTTGCTCCAAGAATATACTGAAGCTGCTGTGGATAAGAATTTTTTTCTCTGTTGACTACTTTCGACCCGAAAGTGATGCTGTTTCCAACACAGGCTACTCTGATTTTTGGCGTTTCTGCTCTCGAACCTAAGAACAGTAATACCATCAGAAATACTGATAAAACGGACTTGATTTTCATTGATAAACTGTTAAGCTTTTCGCAAAGATAGGAATATAAATAAATAAGTTAGACGATGTGATTTATCATCATTAGTTGCATTTAAGGATAAATTATTCGTGAATTCTATAGAAAATGACAATAAAATGGAACTATCCGACAAACTGGAGGAATAGTCCACTTTCTCATTTCTACTGAAGCAGTCATTCCGGCCACATGGAAAGAAGTTTTATTTAAACGTGAACGTTTTAAGCATAATTTTTTCATAGAAAATTGCTTATTGCAGTTCACGATGGAAAATAAGATTTCTCACAAGTGGAAAGAACGACGGCTTTGGTTGTAGTAGAAAGCAAACACTCTTCCCAACTTTTTCGACTGATCCAATAAAACATAAAAAATGCCTTCATCCAGCCACAGGGGTGTTTCGTCCTGAAAATAGGGGTGCTCATACAATAAGTCACTTTTTTCTTGACTTCAGATAATTTCTGGAATAATTTTATTGTACATACCATAAATATGGATTTAGCTTTTTGATAACCTTATAAATTATTCAATGTTTATGAAACACATTTTTTTATTAGTAATCAGTATAATTATTTTTTTAGATATTCAAGGAAGTATCTCAATCGCTCAAACAACACAAGCTAATAAACAAGTTTTAGACGCAGGAGATAAAACACACCCAAAAGCGTTTCCAGATAGTATCTCGTTACAGGATAAAATATATACATTAAGTACAATCTGGAGTGAAATTAAATATAATTTTGTAAATATTGATCGTATAAAGTTTGATCTGGATAGTCTCTATAAGGCAACTATTTCCAAAATAGTTGCCACCAAGAATGACATTGCTTATTATGATGTATTAGAACGATTTATTTGTTCTTTTGGTGATGGGCATACACAATTGATGAACAAATCATATTCCGAGAATGATTATTTTGATTATATTCCATGTGAAATAAAAGAATTTAAAGGTGACTTTTATTTTACTTCTATTCGAAAGCAAGTTGGGCTGGACTCTACCCTGCTTGGTGCTAAAATCATTGAAATAGAAGGTATTCCTGCAATGAAATATGTACAAGAAAATTATTTCCCAACCATAGCTTCCTCAACAATACAGAATAAAATCTACCTAGCGACACGAAATATTGGTGATGGTATTATAGATTCATACTTCAAAGGTAAGGCTATAAAAAGAAATGGAGAAGTCGTTAAATTTTCGATAAAGCGTAATGGGGAGACAGCGAAAACAAAGGATAATATGTGGCTACAGTTAAAGCAGCCAACTAAAAGACGTGCAATAAGTTTAGAATGGAAAAATAACATTGCGATTCTTAAAATTAACACCTTTGCAGAGAAGGTAATACCTACAATGGACTCTTTAATGAAGATTGTAACCAGTCAGGCAAAAGGTCTTATAATTGATCTAAGAAATAATGGAGGAGGTTCTACTGAAACTGCATTACAGCTTCAGAAATACTTGACCAAAGGAGATTTCTTTCTGAGTTTTGGTTCGCAGACCAGAATTAATGATGGTTATGGTCGGTCTCAGGGAAACTATCGTAAAGAATATGAAGATTATTATTTAGGCAAAGCGTATAAGATAGAGAAGCCGGATACTATTCATGTAGAAAAATCATTGAAAAGAGTCGATTTCCCTGTTGTTGTACTCATCAGCAGATATTCTTTTTCTGCATGTGAAGACTTTTTGGTTAATATTTATGAAGTACCGGACAGACCGCTTCTCATAGGGGAGCCAACAGGAGGATCAACGGGTGCTCCATTAGTGCTTTTCCATTTACCGAATAAAACGACAGCCAGAATCTGTACTTTGCGAATTTTATTTCCATACAGCATGAAGCCATTCGTGGGTAAAGGCATTTCTCCGGATATAGAGATAAAAGAGAGCATTGAGGATTATATAAGTGAGAAAGATGTTGTTTTAAATAGAGCACTTCAATCATTTCATAACTAATTCTGATTATTAACCAACGCCGTGAGAAATTGGAAATCAAAATCATTTCGAGATATTGTGATGCCTAACGAAATACATAAATAATTTGCTCTGTTTTGTAATTAGAGCTTGCTAAAAAACTTAGCAGGCTCTAATAAGAACAAAGTTATTTTGTATCAATACCGGAAGGTGTCTTAAATAACTTATCGATTTGCTCAAATTTTAGTTCTTCTTTAGGAACGAAATTATTGCTATTAATATAATTTTTCAGGCTGAAGAGCAGTTGTTTTGCTGCCGGCCTTTTTGTAATGTCTTTCGTAAAATCGATTGTAGCTATCAGCATCTTTCCCTTACCCACCTTGGCTTCAATAATTACGCCCAGTTTCTTGTTGG
The DNA here is from genome assembly GCA_013390605.1 of Bacteroidota bacterium. GTDB lineage: Bacteria > Bacteroidota > Bacteroidia > Bacteroidales > Cfx3-03 > Cfx3-03. Next base: position 4,722,758 of record JACAUB010000001.1, read on the forward strand.
TTAAATAATTGTCGATAACTTGTACGATAGGTTTCAGTGTCCCTGTTTCGTTAAGGTTTAAGGTTTTAGCATAGCGAAGTATATCCCACCATTGCCAGTCGGTGTGTGTGCTTGTTGGAAAGTTTGCTAATGCAGGATGATTGTTTTGAATGAGACAACCCAGTGTCATTGGAGGCCACATAAACATAATTGGATTCCAGAAGTGATTAGGATACTCGGTCTTTAATCCATCAACCGTACTGAGGTCAGGGATAAGAAGAACGTTTTTACCTTCTTCAAGTGCTTGTTTTGTTTCTGTATTCCAATTGTTGGCAAGGATATAATCATTGGTCTTCCGTGTTGAGTTTTCTTTTGAAATAACCTCATCAGTAGGAAATATCCAGAATCTCCATTCGTTTTTGAAACTACCTGCTGATACAATAACTTTGATTTCTTGTGCCTTTTTAAGTGAAGAGAGCTGGAATTTGATTTCACCCAAAGCTGTTACTTTTGAGCGTATGAAAGTTTGTTTCTTGAATTTACCTTTTGCAAAAACATTTCCTTTTTCATCGATAGCAGTCCATGAAGGAGTAATGTTTTTTAAGTCGGCATCACCGTAATGGTATAGTTCTGCCTTACCGGTAAAGGTTTCAGCATTGGTGAGTGATCGTTTTGCAAAACGGAGAAGTGGGACCGTCGGACTACAGAATTCGCTCCATCTCTCAGGGGTGATAAGCCCTTTTGAATCCCAGAAAGGATCAAGAATTCCAATCAATGCGGTTCCCTGGCCAGGGAAGTCGTGGAGGTCTAACAACTGAAAACCGCTACCGTTTTTTGTACGAAGGAAGGCTTCTATGACATCTTTGTATTCCAGAACTGTAAGTGCACCTGATGCTTTAAGAAAATCATCTGCTTGATCTGCCATTCCACTTTTTTCCAAACTCTCTCTAAACACTTCAAAATTTCTGGCACGGGTAACGCCATCATATTTTTCAATCTCTTTGAAGTTTGGATACATACAGCGCTGTCCCGCTTCGTGACCAATAACCGGACAGTCAATATCCGACTCTTTTTCCCTGTCCCAATCTGTTGAAGGCTTTCCCTCATACACGGTAATTGAGCCCTTTGTAGTGACATGTGAAACATAGAAGTCGTCGGACTTGACGTGGGTTCTGGCAGTAGAGGCACTGTAAAGATGACGTGGATCGTGTTTTTGTCCAATGTTTACTAATCCTTCTAGATAATTAAAATCGCCTTCCAGCTCATTACCATTGTCGAATAAGATGAAAGAGGGATGATTACCATATGTGTCAAGAATACTGATTAACTCTGTTGTGAAGAATTTATCGCGTTGTTCATGTTTGCCGGCATCTTTTAGCCACATTGGTAATTCTACTTGTAAAAATACACCTGTTTGATCGGCTGCATTGAATGCCGCAGCCGGAGGACACCATGAATGAAACCGGATATGGTTTAATCCATACGATTTGATAATCCGGCAAATACGAATCCAGCTTTCTGTGTCGGTCGGAGGGAATCCTGTCTTTGGAAAAACAGCACATTCCAATGTCCCACGTAAATCGATTCTCCTATCGTTAACAAAAATGGAGTGGGCATCATGTGATATTTTACGCATCCCAAAAGTTGTAGTCTGGAGATCACTAAAATTTCCTTTCTCATTTGTTGCCTTTAGATTCACTTTTAGAGTATAAAGTGAGGGGGTGAACTCGTCCCAAAGAAGAATTTCACTACCCATAAAAATTTCCTGGGTCAAATGAATAGTGTCTGCTTTATCATCAAATGTGATTTTTGAGGGAAGGGATTCGTATGATTTTGTTCCTTTCAATGCATTGGCAGATAGCTCTATTGTTCCATTTACTCGGTCGTGGGTTGTGTTCTTTATCGTGATATCAACCTTCGCTTTTTTAGTATCAACATCAGGATAAACCTGAATACCAATTATTGAAACAGGATCTGAAGCCTGCAACTCTATCTTTCCTATTACGCCATTCCAGTTTGTTTGTGTATATTCTGTAAATGCGTGCGACCAATTGTCCATAGGATAGGGGATCCGATTATCTATACAAATGGTGAGTTGGTGTTTGCCTGGTGAAAGAAATTTAGTGAGGTCGAGTTCATTTGGTGTGCATAGACTCTTGCTTGTTCCTGCCTCTTTATCATCAATATAAATTGTGGTTACCCAATGGCAGCGCTCGAGAGATAATGAAATAGATTTTCCATTCCAATTTTCAGGAATCTCAATATCTCGTTGATACCAGGCCGGTCCCATGTATTCGTATACCCGGGTTAATCGGTCTACATGTCGCGAAACGGTTTTTATTCCTTTGCTTGCCAGATCCGTTGATCCGGGAAGAGTTATTTTGTCATTTAGTTTCTGGAGATAAAGTTGAGAGCCATCAGTTTTTCCAAAATCAAGCGGGTCAAGTTGAAAACGCCATTCACCAGCTAAGGAGATGGACTGCTGTGCATAGGAAGAACTCCATCCGCCTATGACAAAGAGAAATAGGATAATTATTTTTTTCATGTAGGTTACTTAATTAAGATCTGGCATATTTAATCGAAAAGATTCTGACGATTTATCGGTTACAAGATAAATCATCAGAATCATACTTTATATCGTTAGTCTTTTATGAATAAATGCTCCAATGTGATTTACATCCATTGAAATGATATTGGAAAATTGTTCTTCAGCTTTTTGCGTTTCACCCAATCCGAGCAAACCTAAGGCAATCAGATAACGGCAATTGATTTCATTAAGACGGTTCAGATCATCATCCCAAATCAACAGATCAGGTAACGATACTGCAAAATAGTCAATCTTCATGGTATCGAAGATGTGCTTTTCGCCATAGTCTTTTAGCTTATTGAAATGACCAAAGGCCTCACCTTTTCTGTCTAATTTCAATAACGCAAGTCCCTGATAAAAAATCTTATCGGGTTGTTGATCATTATAGAACATAGCAGTAGCGGGCTCACTTTGTCCGAGAGATGCTTTTTCCCAATAGTGCTGCGCAGTGACTAAATCGCCTAAGGCTTCATAGGCACAACCCATCCAGTAGAGTGCATCGTTTTCAAGTGCATTGTTTAGTTTCCCTTCTCCCAGATTATGTGGAAAACTTTCTGTTGCTTTCAGATGCTCGATGGCCAGGCGATAGTTTTTTTCTTTTAGCGCCTTCTTAGCCAGCTCGATATGTGAGAAGAGGTATTGTCCTGTGACTTTTCCTTCACCACCCTCCCATGGATGGAATTTACGATTCATGATCTGGCTAAGTGCCTTTTCATAATCTCCGGTGAGGTTGTAGAGGGTTGCTCTTTCCAGGTACAGGTCATCGCGATCATTTACATTATCTGGATATTTTTCAAGTAATGCTAATCTCCATTCATGTGCTCTTCCCAGCTTTTTATACAACTGATCAAGTTCCATGAGGATGCGGGCATCGGTGATGTCGAGTTCAAACGCTTTTTCCAGTTCGGCTAAAGCTTTTATCGGATCGTTTGTTTTGTTGTAATAGGCGAGTGCCAGATTCCTCCTTACGGTAGGGAAACTGCCATCTATATCGCGTGACTTCTCCCAGCAGCTTAATGCATCACCGTATTGACGGGCACCGTACCAGAAGTTCCCAAGATAGTAAAGCGCTTTGGATGCATGAGGGTGATTAATGATGGCACTTTGCAACGCTAACACCTCTTCGAGCCGGTTAGGAAAACAATAATCGGGATTCATGGTTTCTGCCTTTGCAAAATATTTAAAGGCGTTATACATATCTCCTTTTTGAATAGAAAACCATCCTCTGAAATACCATGCCATCGGATATACATTATCAGAATTATCCATTCCCATCGATAATAGCTCTTCGGCTTCATCAAACATTCCTGTCATGGCATAGTCGATAGCATATTCAATGTAATTATGGATATTTCCACGAATCAACTCCTTCAGATCAGTTAATGATTGCGGGTCTTTTGTAATCAAATATTTTTCGAAAAGGATGCTATAGTTAAAACCATCAATTTTTAATGAGTCAGCTATCCATTTTAGACATTCTTCAGGTCTGCCAGATTTGCGAAGGATGGAAGCCTTTAGATGACGTGCTTTATGATTATGCCAGTTTCGAATCAATGATTTTTCGACAAGTTCAAACGCATCGGTCCAATCGTTTTTTAATCCTGCCAGCTGTGCCAGATTGAAATAGGCAGCATCTTGCCAGGCTGCATTCCATGCAGATTTATAAAATGCAGCATATGCCTCATCATAACGGCCTTGATATCGAAGACTTAATCCTAAATTAAAACCTGATTCGCCATCATAAGGATTAGGATTTCGTTCAGTAAGCGTTTCTATTGCTTTTCGGAAATAAGGTTCTGCCTTTGTAAACTGACCCTTCCTGAATAACCATAATCCCATCGCGTTATTATTTCGGATATCACCGGGCTCACGACGCAATGCTTCCTGATAATAATCAACGGGACTGTATGTGGCATGGCGGTATTGTTCGAGATGCAGACCGCGGAGGTACAATTGCTCTATTGATGCTATCTCATGTGGCATCTTTGCGGCTTTTGCTGCTTCGGGAACTGGTTTTAGAACAGGTGATTCTGGTTTATAATCAACTAATAGTTTTCCGTTCTTATCTTTTACAATAACAGTGTAATCTTCGGGAGCAAGCTCACTATTTATAGCTACAACTTTTTCATAAGAGTTGTAAGGTGAACTATTGACCGTATCATTAAATACAATTGCATCTTTGCCTTTTAAACAGATCGACATTTCTGGATATACACTGGTAGTGTAAACTTTAACAGTTGCTTCCCCATTCTCAAACTCAAGACTCACCATAGCTTCTTTAGTTGCATTTTTTACAACACCCAGATCTCGATATGGCATGAAATATTGATTGAAAGTGCGTTCTTCATAAGGCATGATCCACGAGAAGTCGGGCTGATTATCAGTGAATACACCACACATCAATTCAATGTACGGACCATCTTTATCTGTAAGGTTTCGATCCCATGCCTGCCCAAAGTCACCATTACCCCAGGTCCATTGTTTTTTTCCGGGAGAGACATGGTGATTAGCTACGTGCAGTAGTCCTCCTTTGGTGTCATTTTCATAGCCACCTACGAAATTATATTTCGATTCGACCGCCATATATGATGTAGGCACTGGTATATTCTTGTATCTTGAGATATCAACACCTGCCGAATAATCTACTTTATAGTAGGTTCCGGTTGCGATAGGGAATTTAGACACATCACGTTTCCCATGATCAAATACAGCATGAACATCAGGGGGAAAGACCGACTGATAGTGTTCGTTTACAACGACTGCCGGATTGGCCCACCATAAGAAGGTTTGAGGTTGTGCTGTGCGGTTATAAAGACGGGCTTTTATTTCGAGGTATGCTTTATCAGGATAAAGGGTAAATCCGGCCATGGCTTTGGTCCTGAACATCCGTTCTACCTCATTGCACCAAACAGTTTTGCTTCCATCTTCGTTTTCTTCGATCGAGTAATCGGTTGCTTCAAATGTTGAGGGACGATGATGTTGTGGCCAGTTAAACTCTATACCTCCTGAGATCCATGGACCCGTTAATCCAACAAGGGCAGGCTTGATAACTTGATTGTAATATACAAAATGACGCTGTTTGGTTTTATCAAATGCCATTTGAATTCTTCCACCTAACTCTGGAAGAATCATAATTTTTAGATATTCGTTTTCGAGAAAGAGTGCAATCCATTCGCGATCTTCTTTTTCGTCCATAATCTTTTCAATGACTGGATGAGGATAAACCACGCCACTACTTCCTTGATAAACACGTTTCTCCAAAAAAATAGGATTCTTTTCAGGCTTTCCAATACCATATGTTGGGATTTTTACGATCTCTTTCCAGGCTTTTACTTCCATTTTAAATGTAAAAAATTAAAAATTAAACCAATTCTTTTAGTAAGCAACGTTATCGATTGCTTAATTTTATCATAACAACCCCTTGGGCCGGAACTTGTGTGCTGAATTTATTCTGATAAATGCCCAACTCTTTTTGCCGCCAAAGATCGCGTACAGTTTGTTTTCCGGATAACTTCAAATCTGTCCAATTAACGGCAACCTCAGTAGTGGTCTTGCTACGATTAAATAAGCCAATGGCTTTCGATCCGTCGACTAGATTTTTAACCATTAAGAAACAGTCACCCGTTAACTTGATCACCAATCCGCATTCCCCTAAAGGGTCCTGATTTACTTCAATCACTTCAGGATTACAAAGAACGTTGAGTGTAAATTCATCAAGTTTTGACATATCGCCACTATAAATTAAGGGAGCAGCCATTAAGCTCCATAACGACATGTAAGCATATTGCATAGAAGCCGGCATAGGGGTAAGTTCAGGAATTCCCATTTTATTAGCATTACCAATCCAACCAATTTGAATGTAATCAGGATCATCCCACTCACCTGGTTTAGAATATTGACGAAATTCACTATTGCGAATAGCTACATCATATATACGATCAAGTTCGAAACCTAAATCTCCTGAAGTACGCCAGCAATTACCTTCAACTTTAGCACCCCACTTCCAAACGTCGCCCATGCCGTATTGACAAAGATTAAAAACAATATCACGATCAAGCGATTTCAGGATATTGCCCATTTGTCGATATGGTTTCTGATAAGCTTCAATGCTTGTATCTTTTCCTGCAATCTGACCATACGAACACCAGTCATATTTTAGAAAATCAAAACCCCATGTTGCAAACTGGTGAGCATCTTGTTCTTCGTGGTGATAGGCTCCTGCAAATCCTCCACAGGTTAAAGGTCCTGGCGAAGTATAAATTCCAGCCTTAAGACCTCTCGAATGTATATAGTCGGTAAGTCTTTTCATATCAGGAAAATGGTGGTTCGGAATAATGTTCCCCTTTTCATTTCTTAATGGTCCGACGCGCATGGGGTCACTGTTTTCAGGAGCATTCATCCAGCAATCATCAATATTTACATATTGATATCCTACATCGGCCATTCCACTACTGATCATGATGTCTGCTGCTTCACGCATCATTTTGTCGGTGATCCGGTCATAATGTGCATACCAGTGATTCCACCCCATTGGTGGGGTTAGTGCAAGTTTTTCTCCTGCTACGATTTTAAAGTGCCGTTTGCTTTTCCCTTTTGAATTTACCGCTTGAATCAAAACATTATACTCTCCTCTTTTTGGGGCTGTTCCTGTGATGATACCTGTTGCCGGATCAAGTCTTAATTCGGCAGGTAATCCCTTTGCCGAAAACCGGATTGGACGTAATCCCTGGCATGGAATTCGGTATAGAAACGGGTTTCCTGGACGGCATCCATAAACCAAAGGACCATTAACTCGTGGTTGGGGGCTCTGAGGAGGTGTATATAATTTGTTTCCATCTTTTATTGTGTCATTTTCAGCACAATATGATATATATGGCGCTAGCGCCAGTAAAATGAAAATTGTAAATGTTAATACAGAAGTAATAGAATTTTTTTTCATTGTGGCTCTTTTAAGAATTCATAAACCTTATTTAACCCGTTGGATGAATTAATTTGGAATAAGATCAAAACTAATTGATTAGGATTTAAAGCTCATAGAGATCAAAGATTTTAACTATTTAATAATCGATTAGTCAAAATTTAATTCATCCAATGCGTCTTATTTACTTTTTGAGTAGCTGATGTTCAATTTCCTCTAATGATTTCCCTTTTGTTTCGGGTAGTTTCTTAAATATGAAGAGAAAACCACTCACACAGATAATTCCATAAAGCCAGAATGTGCCGGAAGCACCTAATGCGCTGTTTAATAATGGGAAGGTATAGGTTAATAAAAAACAAGCAGCCCATAAACCAATGGTGGCAACCGACATGGCGGCTCCTCGAATTTTATTAGGGAATATTTCTGAAAGTACCACCCAGGTTACGGGGGCAAGTGACATACTATAGCATGCAATAGCCAACAATACCAATATCAGTAATGGCAATCCATGGATATGAAAGAAATATAGTGTTCCCATTACTGCATAAATGCCTGCCAGGCCACCTGCGCCAATAAGCATTAATGCCCGGCGGCCTAGTTTATCAACCGTGTAGATGGCCACGAATGTAAAAATAAGATTTACACTTCCAGTGATAACGATATTGAATAGAATATCATTCACGCTATATCCTGCAGCAGAAAATACCTCTTGTGCATAATTGAAAATAACATTAATACCGCACCATTGCTGGAATACAGCTAATACAATTCCCAGAAGCATGATTCTACCCGCACCATTTTTAAAGAGACTGCTAAAAGAAATCCCCGCTTCATCATTGATGATGGTAAGCTTGATTTCGTTTAATTCTAATTTGGCGATCTCTTCTCCGGTAATACGTTTCATGATATTGAAAGCTTTATCTGTTTTGCCTTTTGAAACCAACCAACGTGGACTCTCCGGGATGAATAAAACAAAAACAAAGAAAAGAATGGCTGGAACAGCACATGCCCAGAACATCCAACGCCAGCCTTCTTGTCCGTTCCATGTGTTTAAGATATCAGACGGTGAGGCTCCTGCTGCAACGGGTTCTGCGATATGCCAATTGATGAGTTGAGCTGCCAGAATACCGATTACAATAGTTAGTTGATTGAGAGATACAAATTGTCCGCGAACTTTTGACGGTGAAACCTCGGCAATATACATGGGCGATAAATTGGAAGCCAGACCAATTCCAATCCCCCCAAGCATACGGTAAATAATAAACAAAGTGAAGTTATTAGTGGCTCCTGTTCCAATACTTGCAATAACAAATAATCCCGCGGCAAGGAGTAATAGTTTCTTTCGGCCATATTTATCACTTAGTATTCCTGATAACCAGGCTCCTGCTAAACAGCCAACCAATGCACTGCTCATAGCCCATCCCTGAAGAAAGGGGGAATTACTGATGTTGAAAAAGGATTCATAGAAAGGTTTTGCTCCTCCGATAACTACCCAATCGTACCCAAAAAGCAGACCTCCAAAGGCCGATGCTATTGAAATAGCAAAGATGTAAACAAGGTTTATTTTATTGTTATTCATACAGAAAAGGTTATAGTATATATGCTCGATTTATTAAGCTCAAAATAAATGTACTAATGCGGATTTAGAAATGATCTTTTCTCTGAAATGATGGATAATCTTATTATTTTTGAAACGATAGAAGCCTACCATATGAAATATGTTTTTTCTTTGTGGAGAAGATAGAACTAAGTTACTTTATTTTGAACACGAAATGGTAAAAAGAAAAGAGGGGTTTACCGGTCAGAATGCAGTGAATCTGCCGGGCTCTTTGTTACAGGAGATGGCTAAAGATGATGCTTTTAATCATTTGTATCTGACTGATATAGGTTTTTATCCAAATGCGGTATATCATTTTAGAGAACGCAAAGAAGGTTGTGCCGAATATGTTTTGATATTTTGTGTAGCTGGAAAAGGGTGGTTTCATCTAAATCAAGAAAAGAAAAAAGTAGAGGCGGGTCAATTTTTTATATTACCTCCCGATCGTTTACATGGATATGGAAGTCAGAATAATGATCCATGGACTATTTACTGGGTTCATTTTACAGGAAAACGAGCTGAACTGTTTTCTTTTTCAGAGAACGAGATGCTTCAAACAACAATATTGCATGAGAATGATCAACGTATCGTTCTTTTTGAAGAGATGATACAGTTGCTAGGAACAGGACTAAGTTCTGAAAATCTTTCATATACCATGTCGTGCCTGAGTCACTTACTGGCTATGTTCAGATTTAATAGAATTTACGATCGCGATCGAAGCAGAGTGCCAAAAGATACCTGCGAACAGGCTATCGCATTTATGCAGAATAATGTTTATCAGAAAGTTAAATTAGAAGAGATTGCTAAAGCAATAAATCTATCTCCATCACATTTTTCCGCTATTTTTAAAAAGCGAACACAGAGAGCACCCATGGAATATTTTATTTTTTTAAAGATTCAGAAGTCATGCCATCTATTAGATACTTCTAATTTAAGAATCAAAGAAATCTCATCGAGTCTTGGTTTTGATGATCCTTATTATTTCTCACGTCTCTTTAGTAAAGTGATGTTGATATCACCAGCGGAATATCGTAAAAAGAGAAAAGGATGATTTATAATCATCTTCTTTTCCCTATTTGTTCAATCTCAAAATTTTATAACTTTGCACCCTGTTTTGAAAAACACATAATTTGTTTACGTGATGAAGAAATACAAGGAATACAAACACCTAAACCTTCCGAAAATAGGGGAGGACGTACTAAAGTTTTGGGAAGAGAATAAAGTTTTTGAAAAGAGTCTTGAAAACAGAAAGGATTGTTCTCCTTATGTTTTTTATGAAGGACCACCTTCTGCTAATGGTCAACCTGGTATTCATCACGTTATGGCACGTGCCATTAAAGATATTTTCTGCCGTTATAAAACAATGAATGGATATTACGTAGCCCGCAAAGCGGGTTGGGATACCCATGGTCTACCCATTGAACTGAGTGTTGAAAAGACATTGGGTATTACCAAAGAAGATATCGGTAAATCAATCACAGTTGAAGAATATAATAGCGCCTGCCGCAAGGAGGTGATGAAATATAAAGATCTCTGGGACGATTTAACCCTCAAAATAGGTTATTGGGTTGATCTTGACAATCCTTATATCACCTTTGAAAATAAATATATTGAAACCCTTTGGTATCTGCTTTCGAAACTCAATGAAAAAGGATTACTTTATAAAGGATATACTATTCAGCCATATTCACCTGCTGCCGGTACCGGATTGAGTTCGCATGAATTAAATCAGCCGGGATGTTATCGCAATGTAAAAGACAGTACAGTAGTTGCTCAATTTAAGGTGGTACGAAACGAAAAAAGTGAATTCCTTTTTAAAGATGTTTTTGGAGAACTGTTTTTTATGGCATGGACAACCACGCCTTGGACGCTTCCTTCAAATACTGCACTTTGTGTGGGGCCTGCAATTGATTATGTTGAAGTCCATACCTATAATCCTTATACTTATCTTCCAATCACGGTAATCTTAGGAAAACCGCTACTCGAAAAATACTTTCCTGAAAAGAATGCAGCACTTGAACTAAGCGCTTATGAGCCGGGGCAGAAAGCAATTCCTTTTAAAATTGTGAATGAGTTTAAAGGAACCGATTTGGAAGGTATTCATTTTGAACAATTAATGCCTTATGCTCAACCCACTGATGGTGATGCCTTCCGTGTTGTAACGGGTGACTTTGTTACGACTGAAGATGGAACAGGTATTGTACACATCGCGCCTAGTTTTGGTGCTGACGACTTTAAAGTGGCCAGAGCAAACGGTATTGGATCGTTAACTATGGTTGATAAACGAGGCCGCTTTATTGATACTATGGGCGAATTCGCTGGTCGTTTTGTGAAGGCAGAATATGAAGAAGATTATGATCCAAAGAAAACAGAAAGTGTTGATGTTGAAATCATCGTTAAGTTAAAGAAAGAAAACAGAGCTTTTAAGGCTGAGAAATACGAACACTCATACCCTCATTGCTGGCGTACGGATAAACCGATTCTTTATTATCCACTCGACTCGTGGTTTATTAAAACTACAGCAGTTAAAGATAGAATGATTGAGTTGAACAAAACGATTAATTGGAAACCCGAAGCTACCGGTACTGGTCGATTTGGAAACTGGTTGGAGAATTTGGTCGATTGGAATCTCTCTCGTTCACGCTACTGGGGAACACCATTACCAATTTGGTCGTCAGAAGATCAGGAAGAACGTATTTGTATCGGTTCATTAGCACAGCTAAAGGAAGAGATTGAAAAGTCAGTCAAAGCTGGTTTTATGCCTGCCGACCATCTGTTGAAAGATTTCATGCCTGGTGATTTTTCAAAAGATAATTATGAGAAGTTTGATCTTCATCGCCCGTTTGTCGATGATATCTTCCTTGTTTCGTCTTCCGGGAAAAAGATGTTTCGTGATCCAGACCTTATTGACGTTTGGTTTGACTCGGGGGCGATGCCTTATGCGCAGTTCCATTTCCCATTCGAAAATGGTGAAACACTGAATGATTATTTCCCAGCCGACTTTATTGCCGAGGGTGTTGATCAAACACGTGGATGGTTCTTTACGCTACATGCTATTGCGACCATGGTTTTCGATTCCGTAGCATTCGAAACGGTTGTCTCAAATGGATTAGTACTCGACAAGAGTGGCAATAAAATGAGTAAACGGTTGGGTAATGCGGTTGATCCATTCTCTACTATTGAAAAATATGGTCCTGATGCTACTCGTTGGTATATGATTACCAATTCGCAACCATGGGATAATTTGAAATTCGACCTTGAAGGAGTTGCTGAAGTAATGCGTAAATTCTTTGGAACACTTTATAATACCTATAGTTTCTTTTCATTGTATGCCAATATTGATGGTTTCAGCTTTAAAGAAGCAATTGTTCCTGTAAAAGAGCGTCCGGAAATTGATCAGTGGATATTATCTGAACTAAACACACTAATCAAGACTGTAAATGATGCATATAGCGACTATGAACCAACAAGAGCAGGCCGTGCTATCTCACTTTTTGTAGATGAAAGGCTTTCGAATTGGTATGTTCGTCTGTGTCGTCGTCGCTTTTGGAAGGGCGAATATACAACCGACAAGATATCAGCATACCAAACACTGTATAGCTGCTTAGAGGTTGTTGCTAAATTATCGGCACCTATTGCTCCATTCTTTACAGATAGACTCTTTACTGATTTAAATAATGTTACGGGTCGCGAAGACGTAATTTCAGTTCATCTAAGTAATTTTCCAATTGCAGATGAAACATTAATCAATAAAGATCTGGAAGAGAGAATGCAATTGGCTCAAACCATCTCATCAATGGTATTGTCCTTACGTAAGAAGGTAAATATTCGTGTTCGTCAACCACTGGCAAAAATAATGATCCCGATTTTGGATCAACATTTTCGCGATCAGATTGAGGCTGTTCGTTCGCTCATACTATCTGAGGTTAATGTTAAGGAGATTGAATATCTGACAGATGGTGCCGGTATTCTTGTAAAGAAGATTAAACCTAATTTCAAGACACTTGGCCCCCGCTACGGTAAGTTGATGAAACAAATTGCTGCTGTAGTCGCTACTTTTAATCAGGCTGATATTGCAGATCTGGAACATTCAGGGCTTCGTAAACTTCAGATTGAAAGCGACGAAGTAGAATTGCTTCTAAGTGATGTTGAAATTATGGCAGAAGATATTCCGGGTTGGGTTGTTGCAAGTGAAGGTGCTGTAACAGTGGCACTTGATATTACAATTACCTCATCTTTAAAAGAAGAAGGTGTTGCACGCGAACTAATTAATCGTATTCAGAACATTCGTAAAGAAAAGAATTTTGAGGTAACAGATAAGATTGAATTGAAGGTTGAAAAAATCGATGAAATCGTTTCTGCTATTCAGAACAATTTTTCCTACATTTGTTCCGAGACATTGGCTGATTCTTTGGACTTGGTCGACAAGCTTGAAAATGAAGATAAAATAGCTGTCGAGCTAACTGAAGAGCTGTCAACCTATATCTTAATAAATCGAAAATAGCTTAACGCGGTCTTGTTAAAAAGATCTTAAATAATGGTCTAATGGAAAAGTCAGAGGTAAGACAGGAGGAGCCCTTTAGGAATAAATATTCTGATGAGGAATTGGAGGAGTTTAAAGTAATTATCCTCGAAAAGCTGCGCAAAGCAAAACGCGACCTTAAAATGCTCACAGAGGCTTATACCAACAGTAACGAGCATGATACAAACGACACATCGCCTACTTTTAAAGTTTTAGAAGAGGGATATCAGGTGATGTCGAAGGAAGAAAACAGTCGTTTAGCGGCCCGACAAGACAAGTTTATCAAAGCACTTGAAAATGCACTCATACGTATTGAAAACAAAACGTATGGTATTTGTAGGGTTACGGGTAAGCTGATTTCAAAGGAACGTTTGCGTGCTGTACCTCATGCAACGTTAAGCATTGAGGCTAAACTTACACAAAATCAAAATGAGAAACGTACTTTTGTTCCGAACAGGTCTATTCTTGACGAATAATAATATTTTTTAACAGCTATGAAAAAGGAATTTTCATCCGTTATTGATTTGGATGCTGATTCCTTCTTGCCTTTAACTCGAATATAATGAAGGGTTTTAAACTTCCAGTTATCATCATTTTTATGGTTTTGCTTATAGATCAAACCATAAAGATTTATATTAAAACACATTTTGTACTTGGTCAGGAAACACATTTTGCAAATTGCTTTATAATTCACTTTACTGAAAATCCAGGAATGGCTTTTGGGTTACAATTTTCTGGTGAATGGGGAAAGCTAATACTAAGTCTTTTTAGAGTTGCTGCAATAGGTTTAATTACCTGGTATCTGGTCCGATTAGTAAAAACAGAAGCTCATCCCGGCTTAATTGCTTGTATTGCATTTATTGTTGCCGGTGCAACCGGAAATATTCTTGACAGTGCTTTCTATGGAATGTTTTTTAATGAAAGTACATTCTGGGAAGTTGCTAAGTTTAATCCTGTTAACGGCGGCTACGCACCTTTTCTTCATGGTAAGGTTGTAGACATGCTCTATTTTCCAATTCTGGAAGGCCATTTTCCTCAATGGTTCCCTTTTTGGGGTGGTGAGGATTTCCTGTTTTTCAGACCTGTATTTAATATTGCCGATTCTTCTATTACTTCGGGTGTAATTGCCATCTTATTATTTCAACATAAATTTTTTCCAGCTAAACTGAAGCCTGAAGAAAAAGAGACAGAAACATCAACAGATGAGACAGTTGAAGTCGAAAGTAATGAAGAAAAAAATGAGAATAATGAACAGAACTAAATTATCTTTACTTTCTTTATAAAATTTATGGCAATAATATGAAACAAGATAGGATTTGTTTCTAAATTTGTGCCACTCAAACGACAGTTATAATTATGTCAGAACAAATTACTGGGGTTATCTCACAAATCATTGGTCCTGTAGTAGATATTACCTTTGAACAGGACACTAAGCTCCCTAACATTTATGATGCTCTGGAGATACAAAAAGAAAATGGTCAGGTAATTGTACTTGAAGCTCAGCAAGATATAGGCGAAAACACAATCAGAGCCATCGCGATGGATTCTACTGATGGTTTGCGTCGTGGTATGAAAGCTGTTGCAATGGGTAAAGGTATTTCTATGCCCGTAGGTGATAATATCAATGGCCGTTTGTTTAACGTAATCGGTAAAGCTATCGATGGTCTTGAAAAAGTTGAGACCGAAAAATCGTATAGTATACATCGTGATCCGCCAACGTTCGAAGAACTGTCAACTACGAAAGAGGTTCTCTACACCGGTATTAAAGTAATCGACCTTATCGAGCCTTATTCAAAAGGCGGTAAGATAGGTTTGTTTGGTGGGGCCGGAGTTGGGAAGACAGTGCTTATCATGGAGTTAATCAACAATATTGCAAAGAGCTATAATGGTATGAGCGTTTTTGCTGGTGTTGGAGAACGTACACGTGAAGGTAATGACTTACTTCGTGAAATGATCGAATCGGGTGTAATCCGTTACGGTAAAGAGTTCGAAGAAGACATGAAAAACGGTGGTTGGGATCTGGGAAAAGTTGACTATGAAGAGTTGGCTAAAAGTCAGGCCACTCTTGTGTTCGGTCAGATGAATGAGCCTCCAGGAGCCCGTGCTCGTGTAGCTCTTTCCGGTCTTACTCTTGCTGAGTACTATCGTGATGGTGATGAACAATCCGGTGGACGTGATATTCTTTTCTTTATTGATAATATATTCCGCTTTACACAAGCAGGTTCTGAGGTCTCCGCATTGTTAGGCCGTATGCCTTCAGCAGTAGGTTATCAGCCTACTTTGGCTTCTGAAATGGGTATCATGCAAGAACGTATTACTTCAACGAAGCGTGGTTCTATCACATCTGTTCAGGCTGTCTATGTTCCTGCTGATGACCTTACAGACCCCGCTCCTGCTACAACATTTGCCCACCTTGATGCTACAACAGTATTAAGTCGTAAAATTTCAGCGTTAGGTATCTATCCTGCAGTAGATCCACTAGATTCTACTTCACGTATTCTTTCTCCTGATGTTGTTGGTGAAGAGCATTACAATGTGGCTCAACAAATCAAAGAAATTCTGCAACGTTATAACGAGTTACTCGATATCATTGCTATCCTTGGTATGGATGAGCTCTCCGAAGAGGATAAATTAGTTGTACACCGTGCTCGTCGTGTTCAACGTTTCTTGTCACAACCTTTCTTTGTAGCAGAACAATTTACAGGTTTAAAGGGTGTATTTGTTCCAATTGAAGAGACTATTAAAGGATTCAAAATGATTCTAAATGGAGAAGTTGATTATCTGCCAGAAGCAGCTTTCAACTTAGTTGGAACCATTGATGATGCTATTGCAAAAGGCAAGAAATTACTTGAAGAGTCAAAATAAGGCTGAACAACTATTCAAAACCTAATCTATGACCGTAGAAATAATCACACCCGGTGAAACCCTTTATTCTGGTGAAGCAATATTAGTAAAACTTCCTGGGGCCGAGGGTTCTTTTGAAGTTATGCAGAATCATGCTCCAATCATTGCATTGCTGCAAAAGGGTAAAGTTAAAGTGAAAGACCTTGAAAGTAAGGAGATTTATTTTGACATTAATGGTGGAGTGGTGGAGATGCTTAAAAATAAGCTGGTTATTCTTGCTGAATAAATAGTATATTCTCTAAAAAAAGCGGCACTTATTTTAGATAAATGCCGCTTTTTTATTTAGGTCCTTGGAAAATTGTATTTAATCTATTAAGTATAAACTAGCCTAGTTTACTGTTATATTATCTCATTGTGTGTTTATCTATATTTAAGTAATTAACATCTACCTTGTTGTAATTTAATATAACTTTGTATTTAGTAGTGTTAAGTAATCTATTCTTACAATAATACGTATACAACAAAAATATTAGCCTTGATTTTTAACTCATTACAATTCTTCCTTTTTTTTGTAGTTGTTACAACACTATATTTTCTACTTCCACACAGATATAGATGGATGTTATTGTTGGCTAGTAGTTGCTATTTCTATATGGTTTTTATCCCTATCTATATTCTTATACTTGGGTTTACTATAGTTATAGATTATTTTGCCGGAATCTTGATAGAGAAAACGGAAGGTGCTACTAAAAAAAAGCTTCTCATCCTAAGCCTAGTCACCAATATAGGTGTATTGTCATTTTTTAAATATTACAACTTCCTGAATCATAATTTATCAGTTTTGATTCATTCGATAGGATATCAAAGTCCGATTCCTCATTTGGATATATTATTACCACTAGGCCTTTCGTTCCATACCTTTCAGGCAATGAGTTACAACATTGAAGTATATCGAGGGAAACAAAAAGCTGAACGACACTTTGGAATTTACGCTTTATATGTAATGTTCTACCCGCAGCTTGTTGCTGGTCCTATTGAACGACCACAGAATCTTATTCATCAGTTTTATGAAAAGCATGAATTTGATTATGATAGAATTGTAGAGGGACTCAAATTAATGCTTTGGGGATTTTTTATGAAGTTAGTCATAGCCGATCGCTTAGCTATATATGTAAATGCAGTGTTTGACAACACATGGCAACACAGTGGAAAGACTTATGCCTTAGCAATATTTTTCTTTTCTTTCCAGATATATTGTGATTTTGCCGGTTATTCAAATATTGCAATAGGCGCAGCAAAAGTGATGGGTTTTAAATTAATGACCAACTTCAACAGGCCCTATTTTTCCCGAACTATTTCAGAATTCTGGCGACGTTGGCACATATCGCTTTCCTCCTGGTTTAGAGATTATCTGTATAAATCGTTAGGAGCAAACAGAATTTCTGTAACTCGTTGGTATTTAAACCTCTTATTCGTTTTTATAATTGTGGGCTTATGGCATGGAGCAAACTGGACCTATATCGTTTTTGGTGCCTTGAATGGGTTTTATATTATATTTGCCATTGTAACAAGCAAATGGCGCAAGAAACTCAATAAATTAGTGTTTCTTGACCGTTTTCCTAAACTGAATAACGTATTACAAATTGTCGTTACATATTTACTGGTTTGCTTTGCCGGAATCTTTTTCAGAGCTAATTCTGTAATAGATAGTTTTCACATAGCAAAAAATGTACTTCTTTTTTCTGGTGATTTATTTGTTGATAAATCAACATTAAGTTATAGTTTTACAGCATTAGCAATTCTATTATTAATTGAGTTTAAAGAAGAATATTACTTACATAGCCCACTTCCTTTTAAAACTAACCATTGGTTGCAAGAACACCTTGCATACAGTGTATTAATTATTTTAATATTAGTTCTTGGCGTATTTGATGGCGGACAGGTTATATATTTTCAATTCTGATGGTCCACAAGATGAAAGAGGGTAGTAAATATTTAAGATTTTTAGTCAATGGAATAATTTTCTTAACAATTACCTTCACATTAGATCAGTTTACGGGTAATTTATTACATCACTATTATTTTACAAAAACCGATGGTCCTTATTATCAAACCACGTATAGTTTAGATAGTACTAGGGCCAAGATAATCATTCTGGGTTCTTCGCGTGCAAGGCACCACTATATTGATCAAATGATAGAGGATAGTTTAAAAGCCAGTTGTTATAATACTGGAAATAATGGATGTTTGTTGTTTTATAATTTTGGCATTTTTAGTTCGATTATAAAACGTTATACCCCTAAGATTATTCTTTTAGATATTAATCAAGCAGACATTTATTACAGCAGGTCAAGTTATGATCAAATAAAATTATTTTATCCTTATCGTGGAAGCAGATTCGACATATCAGAATTAATGCAACTAAATAGTAAATATGAGAAATGCAAATTCATATCATGTATTTACTCGTTTAATTCAACTATTTTTCCTCCCGACAATTTCCCTCCTAATTCAAAAACAGTCATTTTTAAATCAGAAATTCAAATACCTAGAGGATATACTCCAATTTATGGATCAACTGGCAAACTTCATTTACAAACAAAAAATGTTTATCAAGGCTCAATTGACAGCAACAAATTAAAGATAATCAATAAAATATGTGAAATTTGTGAAAAAAAAGGAATCAAATTGATCTTGATACAATCTCCTCTCTATATAAAAATAATGGATAATGCAGATGCTAAAATAATACAAGAGATTGCCATTAGACACAACGCTAAATTCTGGAATTACGCTAATAATTCAACTTTCATTTCCAATCCATCTCTCTTTTACGATATACGGCATTTAAATAATAAAGGTGCTGAATTGTTTACCAAAGATATAATCAGAAGAATGAAGCAGTAATCTATTTTGGACATAGGTAGGTTTATGATTCTGCAGAATCATGCAAAATATTCTAAAAATTAAATAGAGTGCGATTAATAAATAAGTAAATTTGTGAAAGATACTTTACGTAACTAATTAAATTATTTTTTAATATAGGATTGATAAGAAATTCTTTCTCCCAAAGAATTAATATTGATGGAAATCAAATTGTATGCTTTTTAACTCTATTCATTTCGCTTTTTTTTTTCTGATCGTAACCACTTTATACTTCATCCTTCCCCATAAATATAGATGGATATTATTATTGAGTAGCAGTTGCTATTTCTACATGGCTTTTGTTCCGATTTATATCCTTATTTTAGGATTTACAATTGTAATAGATTATTTTGCCGGTATCTATATTGAAAACGCAGAAGGGAGTAGAAGAAAACTATTCTTGACCTTTAGTTTAATTGCTAATATTGGCGTTCTTGCTGTATTCAAATATTACAATTTTCTGGATCACAACCTTTCATTTTTACTTCATGGTTTTGGTTTACAAAATCCAATCCCCTATTTGTCGATCCTATTACCTATTGGCCTTTCATTTCATACATTTCAGGCAATGAGCTACACGATAGAAGTTTATCGTGGACACCAAAGTGCAGAACGGCACTTCGGGATTTATTCGTTGTATGTAATGTTTTATCCTCAGCTTGTTGCAGGTCCAATAGAGCGACCACAGAACCTGTTACATCAATTTAGAGAGAAGCATGTTTTTGATTATGAAAGAGTAACAAGTGGATTAAGGTTAATGGCATGGGGTTTATTTAAAAAAATAGTAATTGCAGACCGATTGGCAATTGTAGCAGATACTGTTTATAATAATTATCAACAATATAACAGTTTAAGCCTAATCATTGGAACTGTTTTTTTTACTTTTCAAATATTTTGTGATTTTTCAGGATATTCAGATATGGCTATTGGCGCAGCCCGGATTATGGGATTTAAGTTAATGACAAATTTCGATAGACCTTATCAATCAAAAAGTATAAACGAGTTTTGGAAACGTTGGCACATTTCGCTATCCTCATGGTTTAAAGATTACTTATATATAACACTCGGTGGCAATCGGGTTACTGTTCCCCGTTGGTATTTAAATCTATTTATTGTATTTCTGGTAAGTGGTTTATGGCATGGTGCAAACTGGACATTTATTATTTGGGGAGCTCTACATGGCTTTTATATAGTTTTTGGCATAATTACAAAAAAGTGGCGGGAAAATTTGAATAAGTTTTTTTATCTCAATAGAATACCATTTTTGCCGGTTATATCAACATTTATGTTGGTTGCTTTTGCGTTGATATTTTTTAGAGCCAACAATGTTCATTCGGCCATAAATATCATAAAGAATATTTTTGTTGGCATTCCTGATTTAATTAATCGATTTCTAAATCACCAGTTTATATTGGAAAATATGGGGCTCAGTAATAAGGACATGTTTTTGTCGGTATTCTTGATATTTTTCCTTGAAACAGTACAATATATACAAAGTAAAAAGAGTATTTCGGAAATAGTTTCACAAAACCCCTTTTATATTCGTTTGGCAGTGTATTACGGATTACTATTTGCAATAGTATTTTTAGGTGTTTTTGAAGATCGTCAATTTATTTATTTCCAGTTTTAAGTATGAAAAAAGTTATTTTAAAATTTCTGTTGTTTACAGCACCATTAATCATACTAATTAGTCTTTTTTTAATCTTTGATCCTTTTAGAATAATTTATAAATATAGAGATTATTCCGAAAATCATTACGTACCTCTAAATACAGATTTTGTTTCATCTGAAGTATATTTAAAGAAAAGAGATAAATATAAATATGATTCTTTTATATTTGGAAGTTCCAGAACTATTGCCTATAAAACGAATTCCTGGAAACATTTTCTGCCGAATTCGGCAAATCCTTTTGTCTTTAATGCTTCTTGTGAATCTATTTTTGGAATTTACACTAAAATAGTGTATTTAGATAAAATAGGCACCGATATTAATAACTGTTTAATACTAATATGCCCTGATTGTACTTTTGATTATGAGTCAGATTCTCAAGGTCATTTATTTATTAAACATCCAACAATAGCCGGTACTTCATGGTTTAATTTTTATAAGGTTTTTATTAAAGATTACTTTGACTTTGGATTTTTAGAAAATTATTTTCATTTTTTAATAACTCGAAAATATATTCCTGAGATGAATGGATATATTGACTGTAGTAAAATAAAATACGATACAGTGACCAACGATGTAAGATTAATAGATCAAGATAATGAGATTAAAAGAAATCCGAATAAATATTATAAAGAAAGAGCTAAAATATTTTATGATAGAGACTCTATTATCCTTCCTGCTAAAATTCAAATTTCAAAAAAGCAAATTGCAATGCTTAATGAAATGAAATTAATATTTAAAAAGCATCATACAGATTATAAAATAATAATAAGCCCGCTATATAGTCAGATAAGTTTAAACAAAAAAGATTTGTTGACTTTACAAAACATATTTGGAAAAGATTCAGTATTTAATTTTTCAGGTAAGAACTCATTTACATCCAAAAAAGAAAATTATTTTGAATCATCTCACTATAGGCCAATTTTAGGAGATACTTTAATGAGTATTGTATACAAAAAGCAATAGGATCTCATAATTTGTAATCGGTAATTACAAATGCACAACTTTTAGCAACTAGGAACGTTGAGAAATACAACAACCTTTAAGCACTCGGGCCGTTACATATTGTAGTGCGTATTTTTACGCAATACTTTTGATATTATAACCATAAAGTCATCATTCCAAACTATCTGTAGCAGGAACACCAAAACAAGAAACAAGAACACCGAAACATTTTGTTTCAGTTTATAGAAGAGTAGAAACAAAATGGAGAAATCATGATGAAATAAACGCAATATATTTAAAATATAAATGCGTATACTGTGATTATTTTACCGAAAGCGGAAATGGGCAAAGAGATTTTCATGAAATGTCGCGTCTATTCTGCTATTGATCATTATTAACGAAAAAAGCATACAATTTCAACAATTGTATGCTTTTTTGTATGTAATTCTTGTAAAGCTTTGATTATATGGCTTTGATGTGGTACCACCAGGAATCGAACCGGGGACACAAGGATTTTCAGTCCTTTGCTCTACCAACTGAGCTATGGTACCGTTTGTTATGGTGATGCAAAAGTACAGGTTTTTTTTGATTTTCAAAAAAAATCAGACAAATATTTTTTTAAATGGCAGTTTCAGTAATTTTGTAGACTGTTTTACGTTGAAAATAAACGGGGTAATAATAAATTTATTTATGCGGCTTATTATTGATATCGGAAATACGTTGGCTAAAGTAGCGTTGTTTGAAGAGTCAACGCTGATAGAACAAATCTACTTACCCCAATTAACAGTGGAGGCACTTCAACTATTTCTCAAAGATAAGCCTAAACCCGAATCTGCCATTCTTTCATCCGTACGGCAAGATGATAAAGACTTAATCGAATATCTTTCTCAAAATTATCTTTTTCTATTATTATCGTCCGAAACCTCATTACCCATAAAAAACAGATATGCCACCCCTTCTTCTCTTGGTTTAGATCGATTAGCTGCTGCTGTGGCTGCTGCATCATTGTTCCCTGATAGAAATGTACTAATCGTTTCAGTAGGTACAGCCATCACGTATGATCTAGTTACAGCACAAGGAGAATATATGGGTGGAGCCATTGCTCCCGGATTATCTATGCGGTTAAAAGCATTGAATCATTTTACTGAAAAATTACCACTGGTGATGTTATCCGAAGAGGTTCAACTTATTGGTACCACAACAGAAGAGAGTATCCTATCAGGTGTTTTGATAGCGACCAGAGCCGAAATTGATGGAATGATTGATAATTTTAACAAACATTATGACCAACTGGACATTATTTTGAGTGGTGGCGACGTTAAATACTTTGATAAAAGTTTAAAAAATAGCATCTTTGCAATCCCAAACATTGTAATCTCAGGTTTGAATCAACTATTAGCATATAACTTTGGAAAGAAAAAACTTTAGGCAAATATTCGCCACAGCAATTATTTTAACCTTCTCATTCAGTGTATTTGCACAAGTGAGAATAGGTTCTCCCTATTCACGTTATGGAGTTGGTGACTTGAGTAATATTAATGCACCCGTTTTCATGTCATTAGGAGGTAGTGCAATTGGTATGCGCTCTTCCTCTTTTGTTAATCCATGGAATCCTGCTTCATATACTGCTTTCGATTCTACCTCTTTTATTTTTGAAGGTGGTGTATATTCACAGTCGTTAGCACTGAAGACTGTAAACACTTCGCAGAATTCGGGTTATAGTTCTATTGGAACATTACTTTTTGGTTTCCCGGTTACCCAAAGACTGAAGGCAAGTTTTGGATTGATGCCATACAGTAGCGTAGGTTATAATATTGGCGAAAGTAGCTCATTGGTGGTATCATCAGATAGTTCAACCCGTGTTAAGAACGTTTATGCAGGTGATGGTGGTATCAATAAAGTATACTTTGGTTTAGGTTATCAATTAAGTAAAAATCTTTCTATTGGTGTAAACGCCGATTTTCTTTTTGGTACGATAAATAGAAATAGTACATCAAATCTTCTTGACGATACTTATGCTATGAGCTATAGACAAAACACCGCTATCAGGGTGCACGACTTTAGCTATAATTTCGGTATGCAATATACCACCAAGATTGGAACCGATAAACGTTTTACATTAGGTGCTGTTTACACTCCTGCTATTGATCTTAAAGCAAATCACGATACGCTGAATGCCTTGGTTAGTCCAACTAATTCAGACCTTATTTTCTATACTGTTAATCAATCGTCTGATGTAAAAGGAAAAATACACATTCCTCAAGCTTTTGGAGGTGGTTTCTCTTTTGAAAAAGAGGCTAAATTTTTAATAGCCGGTGACGTATATTATCAGAATTGGGAAAAATTTAAGATTTTCGATCAGACTGATTCTCTAAAAAATAGTCTTAAAGCCTCTTTAGGTTTGCAATTTATTCCTAATGGAAATGATTATAACCATTATTATAAAAGAATTCGCTTTAGAATGGGCTTAAACTACCACCAATCCTACCTTCAGCTAAATAATCAGCAGATTAACGATTTCGGTGTCAGCTTTGGTCTGGGATTACCATTGAAAAAAGGTCAATCAGAATTGAGCTCAAAGTCGTGTGTTAATCTTGGTGTAGAATTTGGACGAAGAGGTACTACCGATTTTAGCCTGATTAAAGAAAATTATGTTCGTTTTACCGTGAGCCTATCGCTCTATGATTCTTGGTTCAGGAAACTTAAATTTTATTAGAAACCATTTTATTTCTTGGAGTAGAGTTAATATGAAGATCTCTTTGGGTCTATTGATTTCTTTCGTATTATCTCTATTCCTGATTAATACATCAGTCTTTATTCAAGAATTTTCCTCAAGATATCGTTGTGATAGTGTAAAATATATAATATGCCTTTTTCTATTTTGGGCCTTTTACAAGGAGAATTACTTCGAAAATGTTTTACAAGTCGCCTGCTAATATAATTCAGCCATGAAGAAATTAATAACATTACATCATTTGTTGTGTATTTCGCTATTATCGCTGATAAGCGTACTACTTTTTAGTTGTAAAAATGATGTTAAGGAGGTAGCAAAGGTTACAAAGGTCGACTCACTTCCTGCACAATCGGCTCAAAAAATAAGGGTTGATTATTCTGAAAATGGGAAACTAGTCTATACTCTGGTGAGTCCTATAATTAAAAAATTCATTGTTCCTCAAGAGGTTACAGAGTTTCCGAAAGGCTTTAACCTGATATTCTATGATACCTTGCGTAATCAAAAGGGGACTGGTCGCGCCAATTATGGTATTAGTCATGATAATACCGGAATTGTAGAATTAATCGGAAATGTTGTTCTGGTTAACAATGAAAAGAAAATGAGGATTGAGACTGAAAAAATGATCTGGAATAAAAATCAAAAAACCGTTGCAGGCGATAGAGCTGTAAGGGTGTATCTACCGGATAGGATGGTTTATGGCACCGGATTTAATGCTTCCGAAGATCTTTCCAAGTGGTCACTTGTTCATCCGGGAGGATCATTTTTGATAGATGAGTCTCGTTAAACATAAATTTTATTTTTGTACTTTAACTTTTATTGTAAATTTGTCAATTCGTTAAAATATTTTAAAATGGCAATTATAGGAAAAATTCAGAATCACTACAAACTGATTGTTGTTATAATCGGTATTGCTCTAGCTGCGTTTATTCTGGGCGACTTCTTGAAAAAGAATAAATCGACCAGTGCTTATGTAGGAGAAATTAATGGTGAAAAAATACGTGGAAACGTCTTTAATTCAAAAGTAGATGAAGCTACCGAGATGCGCAAGCAGATGACGGGTAGTGCCAATGTTACTTCGGCAGAAAGCTTTGGTATTCGTGAGTCGGTTTGGAATCAGATGGTTTCAGAGCTGATTATGCAAAAGCAATATGATAAACTGGGTCTGGACGTAAGTAAAGAAGAACTTGATGATATGGTTAGTGGAAAAAATCCACATCCTTACATTGTTCAAAACTTTACTGATCCGCGTACAGGTAAGTTCGATCCCAAAATGGTTAAACAGTTTGTTGATAATCTGGATAAGGTTGAACCTGCCATGCGTCAACGTTATCAGATGATCATTAAATCGATCAAAGATTCTCGGATGGCTGAAAAGTATCAAAACTTAATCGCCAGCGCTTATTATGTTCCTAAGGCTTTTGCTAAAAAAGAATACCTTTCCCGCAATGAGCATGTCAGTTTGAGTGCTGTTGCACTTCGTTATGAAACAGTTTCCGACAAGCAAGTTACTTTAACAGATGCTGATTACGAAAAATATTATAACGAAAATAAAAATCGTTTTGAACAGGAAGCTTCACGCGATATAGACTATGTAGTTTATAATGTTAAACCTTCAGACGAAGACATGAAGGCTATCAATGCCGATGTTGCCCAGCTTTATTCTGAGTTCCAACAGTCAAAAGATGTTGCTAACTTTGTGAATACCCGTTCAGATGTTCGCTATGATAGTTCATGGGTGAAGAAAGGTGTACTTCCTGGTCGTCTGGATACACTTGCATTTAGTAGCACTCCTGGTACTTTCATCGCTCCATTTAGCGAAAAAGATTTGTATACTATGGCAAAGGTTGTTGATATGCAGACTCGTCCTGATTCTCTTAAAGCCAGTCATATTCTAATCTCTTTTCAGGGATCGGGTGCAGGTGGAAAGCGTACAAAAGAGGCTGCCAAGAAACTGGCTGATAGTTTACAAGGAGCCGTTAAGAAAAATATTAAGGCATTTGGAGAATTAGCTCAGAAATATTCTGACGACCCTTCTGCTAAAACAAATGGTGGCGATCTAAAATGGTTTCAGGATGGAAGCATGGTTCCTGCATTTAATAATGCATGTGTTCGTGGTTCTGTGGGTGACGTAGTTGTTGCTGAATCTCCTTATGGATATCATGTAATCAACATCACTGGAAAAACTACACCGGTTAAGAAAGTAAGACTTGCTATCGTTGCTCGTAAGATCGAAGCCGGAAACGAAACTTTCCAGAGAATTTATACTGATGCCAGCAGTTTCTCTTCAGAGAATCAGACCATGGACGCTTTTGAAAAAGCTGTTAAGAAAAAAGGTCTGAATAAACGTACCATGGAACGTGTTCGTCCTAATGAAGGCCAACTTCCAGGTATAGATAATGCTCGTGAAGTTATTCGCTGGGCTTATAATGAAAAGTCAGAGAGGGGCGCTGTATCTTCTGTATTCGATTGTAATGGTAAGTATGTTGTTGCTTGCTTGAAACAGATTCGTGAAAAGGGAATTGCACCACTCGAACAAATCAAAACTGATATCAAGCCTTTAGTAATACGCGATAAGAAAGCGGAAATACTTTTGGCTAAAATGGAAAAAGTAGCTGGTTCTAAGAATCTGGTTCAGATGGCACAACAATTAGCTTCAAAGATTGATACCATTCAGAATATTACTTTTGCATCACCCAATATACCATTTTACGGTCGTGAACCATATGTGGTAGGTACCGCATTTGGATTGAAGAAGGGTGAAATTTCGAAACCAATTAAAGGCGAAATGGCTGTTTATTTTATCAAAATTGATGAAGTATCTCCTGCTCCTGTTGTTAAAGATTACAACAATGAAAAAACTGTTGTTGCTAATTTCTTCC
This sequence comes from Bacteroidota bacterium, assembly GCA_013390605.1. GTDB lineage: Bacteria > Bacteroidota > Bacteroidia > Bacteroidales > Cfx3-03 > Cfx3-03. Next base: position 4,750,356 of record JACAUB010000001.1, read on the forward strand.
GTTCACGTGTTTATCGCGAGGTTTATCAGGCTATTCTTGATAAATCAAAAATTAAAGACAATAGGATTCTCTTTTATTAGTACAATTTTTTATCAGATTAAACGAGCCGCCTCTCAAGGGCGGCTTTTTTATGTCAAAGAATTATGCAAATGTGGAATAACAAAAGAAATGAATCTTCATCCCTTTCCGATATCTATTGTTCCATGAGCGGGAGAAGTATAATTTTGAAATAGGTTTTATTCTCTTGATAACTTCTGAGTATCATTCAAGTCCCACCTTGAAACAAATCCTAATTTAAATTAACTAACAATAGATCCTTCTCCGATATCGATTTTATAAAGATTGAAAATGTTTTCTTACCTGGAGTACCATAGGTAGAAAATATTTTTGGGATAAAACTCTTTGTGTTGTAAAATATAATTAACAAAGAATCATTTAGCTGGTTGTGAAATGTGTTTACCAAAAGAACGTTAGCTGTCTGACTTAGCATGTCTTATTTGTTCTTCGTGTTTTTTCGAATTATTCCTCTATTATGTTGTGACTTCAACTCTATGTGATCTATCAATCTCTGATTTGATCTATTTTACTATTTAGGGCGTTTTTACGGGCGTTTTATTGCGGATTGGGGTCTTTGTCTTGGTTGACGCAATAAATCTTCTGCTGCCTTTATAGGCGAGTTTTATCGATGTCTGTTTTGATGAGAACGGACGCGAAAATAGATTTTAAACGAATTATAGAATTAAATCCGTTTCTTAAATAAGCTGTAGTCTATTTGAATCTTGCTTGATGAAGATGAATAGAAGAATAGTGAATGCCCATAATGAAGAACCACCATAGCTAAAGAAGGGTAAAGGGATTCCTATAACAGGTGCCAATCCGATGGTCATCGCAATGTTTATAGCAAAATGCGAAAAGAGAATAGCCGCCACACAATATCCATATATTCGGGCAAAGGGCGATCGCTGTCGCTCCGCGACCTTTAATATTCGGATAAACAGCAAAACAAAGAGTGCCATTAAAATCGAAGATCCTAAAAATCCCCATTCCTCTCCAACCGTGCAGAAGATAAAGTCGGTATCCTGAGCAGGGACAAATTTAAATTTCGTTTGTGTTCCTTTAAGAAAGCCTTTTCCAATAAAACCACCCGATCCGATAGCAATCTTTGATTGTGTAACGTTATATCCAGCTCCTTTCGGATCGTATTCTTTTCCCAGCAGTACGTTAATACGCGTTTTTTGGTGTTGTTCCAGAAAATGCTCGAAAGCATAATTGACGGTAAAGACAAAGGTTGCTGATATAAGGAAAAGACCAATTAAGGAAAAAATATTTTTCCTGTTTTTACGAATAAAGAATAACAGTATCAGTGCAATGATCAGCAAAATACCAATCATAATTAGATGACCAAAAATAAGGGTTAGGATAAAAAGTACAACTATTCCAAGTCCTAACATAAGGTAGTTGCCAGAAAGTCCCTCACGGTAAAGAACAAGTAGAAATGAGCCATAAACCAAGGCCGAACCTGTTTCTTTTTGCAATCGGATAATGATGGCTGGTAAAAGAATGAGAAGGACAGGAAGAATTTTATTATGTGTCTCTTTTACATTAAGGTTGAGTACACTAAGATATTTTGCCAACGCTAACGCAGTAGTTATTTTTGTAAATTCAGCAGGTTGAATTCTAAATATCCCGAGAGATAGCCAAGACTTAGAGCCACCAACCTCAGTCCCTCCAAATATTACAAAGATCAAAACCAGCGTTCCTATAAAATAGAGGGGATATGCAAATGTTGTAAATACTTTGGAATCGGTAAGTAATATCATGAAGGCCAATGCAAAAGATGTCAGAATCCAAATCATCTGCATTCCATATCGTTGCGATGTATCAAAAATGTAGAGATGCTGTTGATTTAAACCGGCTGAGTATATATTTATCCACCCGATTAAAATCAGGCCAATATAAAACCCTACTAATTGCCAGTCGATATTAGCGAATAAGTTCCTTTGGTCTCTCATTAGTTTGAATCATATTGAAATCTACCATTCTTTTCTCCACATCTTTCCGTTTTATCGTTCGGTTAAGATACTTCTCAATCATTAAACTCGAAATCGGACCAGCCCAGGTTGCTCCAAAACCGGCATTCTCAATTATCACACATACTACTATTCTGGGATTATATTTGGGCGCAAACCCAATAAATATTGAATGAGGTTTGCCATGCGAATTGTCGGCTGTACCGGTTTTCCCACAGATAGTAATGCTGTCCATACGTGCGCTTCGTCCTGTTCCATGATCTACTACTCCGGCCATTCCTTCTACCATGAGATCATAATACTGTCGGTCTATCTTTGGTGTATTTTTCTCTCTGAATTTTGTGATGTAATTGGTAGGTGTTCCGGTAGCTCTAACAATATGAGGGGGATAATAATATCCTCTGTTTGCCAATAGTGCACAATAATTAGCTAATTGTAAGGGTGTAGTTAAAATTTCTCCTTGCCCGATGGATAGTGATCTGACGGTCATTGTATTCCACTTTTTATCATAAAGCTTGTCGTAAAATTTAACCGTTGGAATAGACCCCTTTAATTCAAAGCTGACATCACTGCCTAATTTATGGCCGAAACCGAAGGAGTAGATATTATCATACCAAACCTGAAAAGCTTTCTTTACCCCACCAAATTGAGGACTATTTAAGAAGTGATTAAATACCTGCCAATGAAAAGGATTACACGACTGTGCAAGCGCATCCCTAACACTAAGTGGTGTCATGTGACTGTGTGTGCAATTGATAGGAAAGGAACCTTCGCCCTGACATGAATAGTAAGTTGATGCAGTTAATGTTCCATATTGTAAAGCAATTAAGTCGTTGGCCATCTTAAAAGATGATCCGGGGGCATATCTTCCTTGTATTGCGCGTGGCAATAAAGGCTTAAGCGGATCTTTATATAATTCAGAAAAGTTCTTGGCCCGAACTCTCCCAACTAAAAGGTTTGGATCGTATGTCGGACTAGAAACCATTGCCAGAATTTCTCCTGTAGCGGGTTCAAGTGCGATTATACTTCCACGCTTATTTTTCATCAACAACTCACCATATGCTTGTAATTCTACATCAATAGAAGTGTAGAGTGGTGTTCCCATAACGGCTGCAGTATCATAACGTCCTTTTTGGTAACTGCCAACCTCTCGGTTTAACACATCAACCATTCTGATCTGCATACCTTTCTTTCCTCTTAGCTCTTTCTCATAATATCTTTCAAGCCCTGTAATTCCAATATAATCACCTTGTTTATAGTATGGATTTTTTTCGAGAGCAGCTGGAGAGACTTCGCCAACATAACCTAACAAGTGGGCTCCCGCTGCCTGTGGATATTTACGAAGAGTACGCGATTGAATAAAAAAGCCCTGAAACTTATATAACTTTTCTTCAATGAATCCGTAAGTCTCTTTTGGAATCTGTTTTTCGAAAATAGAAGGTTGAAATGGAGAAAATATTTTGGCTTTTTCCATTCGGTGATTAAACTCGTCTGTAGTAATTTCGAGTAATTTACACAGATCTGCCGTGTCAATTCTCTTTACCTGATTCGGAACAACCATTAGATCATAGGTGGCTTCATTGATAACCAATAATCTTTTATTACGATCATAAATCAAGCCACGGGCAGGATATTGGGTGATATATCTAAAGACGTTGTTATTTGCTGATAATACGTAGCTTCTGTCTATAACCTGAAGATAAAACAGGCGTAAAACAAATATAACGCCTACTACTATGAAGACGCCGTTTATGATAAATTGTCTGTCGGAATAAGCTCGTTTCATTAAGTCCCAGAATCAACCAACGGTATTTTTCTACCGATACGGCAAAGGTAGTTATTTTATACAAACTGATTCATCAGGGTTTACGTGCTTTTTTATTTATTATAATATCAGGAGTTGTAACGGTATTGCTTTTGTGAAGTGCTCGATCCTGAATAAAGATCTCATATTTAATGGTGTCGTAGGTCGATGCGGGATTATTAATGTAAAGGGTGTCGTATATTTCGCCTTTTATAGATTTAATTCTTCCCTGAGGAGTGAGATAGGGGATTCTTCCATTAAATAGAAGAGTATCAGGTTTTCCGGTTATTGCATTTGGGGTTGTCAAGATAATCTCTTCATACTTTCCCTTTTTCTTTTCAAAATATTTAACGAACAGATTATACTTATAGTTTCCGGTATTCTGATCGTTGGTTAAACCAACATCACCATCTCCGTCGGTGAATGATAGACCGATTACCCCCTGTTGGTCAATTCCTGTAGAATCAGCAATTTTATCAAAAGAGATCAAGTCGATGTGTGGTTCAATAGGATACTTATCCTCTTTCTTGCATCCAAAAGAGAAGATGAGTAATAAAAAAAGTGAGATTAGGCCTATTGTAGTAATAGTCGATTTCATTTTCCTAAAGGTTTTCCACTTAAAATAAGATGCCAGTGTTTTGTAAAAGGTTGCATTCAAAGTTAAACAATAAATTGGCTTTAAAGCAAGTATCGAATGAAATTCATAAGCTATTATCAATCAGTATTAATAAGTTTAGATTTGGCTTTCTTCTGGTATTTTAAACTGAACGATTTAACGATTAATGCAATTATATTAATACATTATCTTGTAAAACGATTAGCTAAAATCGTACTTTTTTTAATGTGGTGTACTTCGCCGGTAGTAGTGTATATTTCTGCATAAACAATATAAACACCTCCGCTTGCTTTTGTTCGTCCATCTGTTAACCCATCCCAGATGAAGCTGTTTTCTGTTGATAATAATACGTTTGTTAGCAGTTTTCTCACGGGTCGACCATTACTATCGAAAATAACAAGCGTTAACATACATCCTTGTTTCTCTGGGTTACAACGAATAATGAGGTTGTCGTCGATCCCGTCGTTGTCAGGCGAAAACATTTCGGGTTCTAAGGTCAGTAAGGTAGGAGATATATTTTGTGAAATATGTTGCGAGTTAATTTTACCAGGTGTTGAAAATCCAGCTGCTTCTGAAGCTGAATGCCAGTTGCTTTTCGAATCTGAAGAAACCTCTGTATTTATGCGTTCAAGCGATACACCTGTTGTAGACCGAAGTAACGGGAAGTGTAAATCGTTATTAAATAATGCTTTATCAATATTTAGGCCTAATGAGTCGGTTATAAATAACGTTCCTCCTTCGTTTGATAAGGCAGGAAAACTTTTGAGTTCAACAACACTGGCTTTGGATAGCAGTGGAAACTGAGTCAAAAGTTGTTTTTTATCAGCGGTTAAAACGATATATTGACTTGGTGAGAAGAGCATGCCAGATTCTGATAGCGATATTTTTTGTTTTTTCGCTCCAGAAGTGGTTTTTTCGACAGATACATAAATTTTGTGCAGATCGTAGAAGTCAGAAGATCGGTTGTATAACTCAATAAATTCTGCTTTACCTTCTCCCGGATCGTACATAATCTCATTGATAACGATACCGTTTGATTGTAGTAGCGAGGGCAAAGCAAAAGTAGATTGAACCGGTACACTTAACAGATTGCCCGAGCAGTCTTTTAGAACAGTGTTTAACGTTAAAGTATAACGTGTTTTCTTCAGTAAAGGACTTTTCAGTTCAAGAATTATCGATTGATATAGCGGATTGGTTGAGATAACATTCTCTGGGTTCCCCACCAGAGGCTCTAATAAATAAGCCGAAGGATTTAGAAGGTGTATGCTATCGACAGTTTCTGTAAAAACTATCTTTATGTGCAGACTATCGATTGGATAAATATTCATAATTTGTGGTGCATCTTTATCGGGATGTACTGTATTGACAGCGTTTATTTTACCCGGAGTGCCTCCAGCCGGATCTGTTGAAGAACGGAAATTTTCTCCTTCTCCGCAAGGATTTAAAGGATCGATCATCTCAAGCGACCATCCTCCTGCTTTTTTTGTCAGTACGGTATGCCATGAAGGATCGTAATTAACAGCATGGATTACCTGATTTGAGATGTTCTTTATTACGACAAGGGTGCCTTCATTTGGTAGGGATAGATTTTTTACAGCAAGGGTTTTGCCATACTTGGTAAGTTTAGCAATGTTATTTTCTGCAGCAACAATTCGATACTCATGTGCAGTGATTATACTATCAGGGAGCCTAAGTTTGCTTTTGCCAATCGTTAAACTCCAATTATTTAAGCGAATTGGGAAAGCGGATCGGTTATAGAGCTCGATATATTCTGCATCTGGCAAGCCATTTGAGGGGATAGGATTCGCCATAATTTCATTGATCAGAATATCATTCGATTGTAATTGATGGTAAACAAGTGGAATCTCTTTTTCGGATGTTTTATTACCAACTAAGTCTGAAATGCCTTGAATGATTAAGTTGAATGGTTGATCTAAAAGGAAGGGTTGGTCAAAGTTAAGCCAGATTATTGAAGCTGTTTGTACATCGGTTTCAACACTTTTCGGATGTATTCCATTGGTCAACTTGAAGTTGCTGATTTGAAGCGAAGCTGATTTCTCCAATGGTTCGTTATAGGAGAGTTCTATTTGGTTGCGTTCAGTAACTGTAGCCGCTGTAAGCAGAGGAGGGGTAATATCGATAGCGGAAGATTGCGCTGTAATATCATCAAAATAAAATCCGTTACTATTTGAGACTGTATATTTACAGAGAAGAGAAAGATATCCTGTTAGAAGTGGTGCCGATTCGGTTGCAGTAGCTTCTAATGAAAAAACAAAACCTCCGGTAGGGTCAGCAAGTATTTTCCAGTTCCCCTCTTTTGATCGAGTAACCTTGATGCGTATTGAAAAAGCAGTTGCAATTAATCCAGCCGTGCCTCTACAAATTTCTTTTATCGAGATTCCATTTTTATAGAAAAGTGTTATTGCATCTGTTGATCCAGCTTCTCCTAGCTGGAGATAGAAGGCATTGCTTGCCAGTGCAGGATCAGGATTATCTGAAGCCAGATAAAAACGGAAATTATTATTGTCTGACGGCGAAAAGGAGAGACGAACCCAGATTGACCACTCCATGGCATCTGAACAAATAACAGGGGTAGATAAATATGAGAAACCTGCTCCTGTAGCTTTTAAGTGAAGTTGTTGATAGGCATTGACCTCAAAGTTAGATTGGTTGCCAAGCCAGACTGGGTTGGACATTAGATCAGAATCACTAAAGTCTTCTTTTATTTGTGCAGTTACCTTAAAATGAATACAGCAAATCATTCCGAAAGTAATGAGCTGTATTAAAAAAATAGGATGATCACCAGTTCGTTTATACATGACCTGCAAGTTTAAGGTCAGGTTGTAAGTTTTTAATCAGCCAAGGTGACCTGTTTAGTCATGTAAATTTAGCTTAAAAATGAAGAGATATCTATTCTTTTCTTGGAGAAAAAATGCATAAATATATAAAATACTTACTGGGTTTAATATTTGAGGAGTGATCAAAATGAAGTAATATAACTTCCCAGTTTCTTAATATCCTATTTCCTAAAGAAATTTTCTATAATGGACCCATCTACGGAGAAACTGAAAGTTGTGAATCTATAAAAACAAACATTAATGTTAAAATATTAACTTATCAGTTAAAAAATGTAAATATCGATCAACTTATTTTCAGTCAATCTTAAATTGAGTATTTTTGCAGAACAAAATCTTAATTAATTCATAGCCATGAAAATTGCGGTTGTTGGTGCCACCGGGTTGGTAGGCAGCGAAATGATCAAAGTGCTCGAAGAGCAGCGTTATATTCCCCTCACTGAGATTACAGAATTTTATCCTGTTGCCTCAGCCAGATCAGTTGGAAAAGAGATCAAGTTTAACGGTAAGGCTTATAAGGTAATCGGCTTGGAGGATGCAGTTGCGCTTCGTCCTGATGTCGCCATCTTTTCTGCTGGTGCCAGTACTTCCTTAGCATGGGCTCCAAAATTTGCTGAAGTAGGAACTTTTGTAGTAGATAATTCATCATGCTGGAGAATGGAAAAAAATGTTCCATTAATTGTTCCGGAAATCAATGCAAACATCCTAACGAAGAAGGATAAAATTATTGCGAATCCTAACTGTTCTACGATACAGCTGGTAATGGCATTGGCTCCATTACATAAAGCCTATAAAATTGATCGTTTGGTTGTTTCTACCTACCAAAGTGTTACCGGAACCGGTGTAAAGGCAGTAAAACAATTGAATGATGAACGCCAGGGGCTTGAAACTGAAAAGGCATATCCTTATACCATTGATATGAACCTTTTTCCTCATGGAGGTTCTTTTCTTGAAAATGGTTATACTACCGAAGAGCAAAAGCTGGTTGATGAAACCAGAAAGATTCTTGGCGACCAATCTATTCGTATAACATCTACCGTTGTTCGTGTTCCAGTCGTTGGAGGTCATTCTGAAACTGCTAATATAGAGTTTGAGAATGAATTTGATTTAGCCGAAGCCCGTAAATTACTTGAAGAGATGCCTGGTGTTATCGTACAAGATGATCCTGCCACTAATTTTTATCCAATGCCATTATTCAGCCATGGAAAAGATGAAGTATTTGTTGGCCGTATACGTCGCGATGAATCCAATCCAAAAACATTAAATCTTTGGGTCGTTGCAGATAATTTGCGCAAGGGTGCTGCAACTAATGCTGTTCAGATTGCTGCTTATTTAAAAAATAATAACCTGCTGTAATTCGCCAACGTGAAAGTATACAGGAGTTTAGCCGAGTTTCCCCGTTTGCATCATTTAGTTGCGACTGTAGGTACGTTTGATGGTGTTCATCTTGGACATCGTGAAATTATTAAACGTCTTATTAAGGTTGCACATGACGTAAACGGGGAAAGTTTATTAATTACTTTTGATCCTCACCCCCGACATGTAGTTGATCCTACGGGGGATGAAGTTCGTTTGCTCACCCAAACCGAAGAAAAAATTTACCTGTTGAAAAAAACAGGTATAGATTATCTGCTCATTATTCCTTTTGATCAATTATTTGCCTCCTTAACTTTTGATCAATTTATAACAGACATATTAGCCGATTCGCTTGATATCAAACATCTGATTGTTGGCTACGATCATGCATTTGGAAAAAATAGAGAGGGAAATTATAACCGTCTTTTAGAATTAGGTAATAAGTTAGGGTTTACCTGCGAACAGATTGATGAACGAAGGGTAGATAATGAAATCATAAGTTCTACACGTATCCGGTCCTATTTGGCTGAAGGCGACATCGAACATGCCAATCACCTACTTGGACATCCTTTTTTTATATTTGGTGAGGTGGTATTGGGCAATCGATTAGGAAATAAACTGGGATTTCCAACCATTAATTTAGGCCATTTTGCAAAACATAAACTAATACCCGCCATGGGCGTTTACGCTTCAAGGATAGACGTAGATGGTGAAATATATTATGGAATGACAAATGTGGGTGTTCGTCCAACGCTGGATGCAAGCGACTTAACCATTGAAACACATATATTTGGCTTCGATCGCGATATATATGGTAAGCGAGTAGTCGTAACGTTTGTAGGTAGAATTAGAAACGAGCAGAAGTTCTCAGGACTGGATGCATTAACTGCTCAGCTTGCAAAAGACAAGCAAACAGCACTAAAGATGTTTGGTTTTATTTAAAACTAAACATCTTTTCGATCTCTATTTTCGATTGACGATCAAACTTATTTCTGCAATTCCGTCGGTCGACATATAGGGTAGTTGATTTACTAACGTTACTTTCGCTTTTCCGGGAGCTTTAAATTTATAACTATTCCGAACTGAAAAGGTCATTTCCATTGCATCTTTTACTTTTTTTCCTAAAAATCTTCCCTCTTTATTTCTGACAAAGAAATCATGTTCTGAAACTCTTTTTTCACCTGATGGGTCTTCAAGTACAAAAGAAAGTTGAACTCTGTCGAATGGAAAATTATCAGAATATCTGACGCCGATACTCATTTGATAAGTTGCAGTAGTATCTTTTACCATAAATTCGAAGGAAATATTTTGACTTCGTTGCCATGTTTTATCTGCAAACAGGTGTTGTTGATCCGTTACTTTTTTCGATTTACAAGCGGTTAAAAAGATAATAGGCAAAATGAGTAGCAAAAGTTTTTTCATTTCAATTCAGTTTATGATAAAGTAAAATACTAGAATAAAGCTAATAATTCTGCAAAATAGATGCATGTAAAAGGTCCATTCTTATAATTTTGTTTGCTATTGAATAAACTTTCAAGATAAACAAGTGACAACAATGATTGTTGTGAACGATCTTTCAGCTAAATTTGGAGCAAAATTAAATCATCTTCATTACTTTGGCAAAGCTATTAAAATTTTATGTGGTCTGGAAGGGACATCATCCCGGAATTTATAATGATTGGAAAGAGTGTGAACTTCAGATAAAAGGATACGAAGGAGCTGTATATAAATCATTTCCTGACCGGGAGTCGGCTATTGAAGCCCATAGAATGGGTGCTTCTGCTTTCTTTAAGAGTCAGCCAAAGAAAACGGCAAGTAATAATTTCCCCTCCACCTCATCGGGTGGTCCCATACTTAACAGTCTCAGTGTTGATGCTGCGTGTAGTGGTAATCCTGGTGCACTCGAATATCGTGGAGTCTTTACGGGAAATAAACAGGAGATTTTTAGAATAGGACCATTTCCTTACGGAACCAATAACATAGGTGAGTTTCTTGCTATCGTCCATGGAATAGCATTGTTGAAAAAACAGGGTAGTAACATTCCAATTTACTCTGATTCGGTAAATGCGTTAAAGTGGGTAAAGACAAAGGATGTCAGAACAAAACTTCCTCGTAATGAAAGAACAGAACAATTGCACCAGTTGATTGATCGTGCTATTGAATGGTTACAAAACAATACATATACAAATCCATTGCTGAAATGGGAAACGGATCGTTGGGGAGAGATTCCTGCTGACTTTGGAAGAAAATAGAATATATGATAAAATGAAATGAAATAGATACGAATGGTTGTGTGTCTAAACATTTTAGTTTTTTCGATATCTTCTAACTGCTTCAATAATAATAGGTAGTATTTCGTGTGCATCACCTACAATGCCATAGTCGGCTGATTGAAATATTGGAGCCTCAGGGTCTCTGTTTATCGCTATGATCATGCGTGATGAGCTAACTCCTGCAAGATGTTGAATAGCTCCTGATATTCCGATAGCAATATATAAGTTGGGCGCAATTACCTTTCCCGTCTGTCCCACATGCTCGTGATGCGGACGCCACCCCTCATCCGATACTGGACGTGAACAAGCAGTTGCTGCTCCTAAAAGATTTGCTAACTCCTCAAGAGGAGGCCAGTTTTCAGGGCCTTTCATTCCTCTTCCTCCTGCTACAACAATGGATGCTTCATTTAAAGAGAGTGCCTCTTTTTGATGTTCTTTTTTTAATATGGTGAAAGCATTTTCAGAAACAGTAGTTGATGAATAGGAATGGATTGTAAGGGTTTTGGGATTTTCAATGATTTCAAAGCTGTTTTGAGCAAGACTTAATACCTTTATAGATGATGATATGTCAATCGTTTCTAGCGCCTTACCTGAATAGAATTTGCGATGAACCACAAAGGGATTTATCGAAACAGGTAACCCTGTTACTCCTGAAGCATAGCATGCATTTAAACGGGCAGCTACTCCCGCAGCAATTGTTTTTCCTTCGGGCGAACCAGTGGTGAGTATTAGTGATGCATTGATTTCTTCTGCTAACTTAAGTGTTGTCTTTACAGCCGATTTGGGATCGGTTGAAGCTTCTATCGAATTTACGTGCCAAAGCTCCTCCAGTCCAAATGCAGCGGCTTCTTGTAGTAATGCTTCTTCGGAGTGGCCAAAAGCCAATCCAAAAACTTTTCCGCTGTTTAAAGAAGATAACTTTACCGCATATGAAATCAATTCGAAAGATGTTCTACGAATAGCTCCTTCCTGTATTTCTGGGAGAATAAGAATATTCATAAAAAGCTGATTTATAAAATATTTGCTTCAGTGTGTAAAATAGTAACCAGTTCGTCTATCTCATCGGTTGTAAATAACCTGCAACTCTGACGTGGCTTGGTCTTTTCAACCCATTTCGTTTTTATTTCTGAGTTTAGCGATTCATTACTAATAAGATGGATCTTTTTGGTGCGAGCTGTCATGATACCTCTCATTGTAGCAATACGAGGAGCCAGAGCTATACCCTTATGGGCAATAGCTATACAGGGTTTATTTATCTTTACCGATTGTTGAAAGTTATCGAAGACACATAATGCTAAGAATGCTTCTTTCGCATAATATAATCCCGCTACACCTGTCAATAAAGGAAGATCAAGCAATTCTGCTAACATTGGACCTACTGCAGAACCATTATAATCGCTCGATTCGTTTCCACAAATGATTAAATCAAAAGGTGTTTTTGCAATTTCCAAAGCAAGAAGCTTCGCTGTCTGTAAAGAATCAGTAGGTTGCGAATCTATCCGTATAGCAGAATCTGCCCCCATTGCTAATGCTTTGCGCAATACCGTTTCATTCTCTTTAGGCCCAACATGAATGACTATAACTTCAGTAATCGCTCCTTTACTTTCATCTTTCAGTTCAATAGAGCGGGTAAGTGCCAATTCGTCCCATGGATTAATAACCCACTGAACTCCATTTAAATCAACTGACTGATGATCAGATGAAACTTTTATCCGAGTAGTAGAATCGGGGACAATATTTATACAAACAAGAATTTTCATTCGAAATCATTAGATTTTAGTGCTGGTATTTTTAAGCTTTTTTTAATAATCGTAAAGCTAATATACGGCCAAAAGTTTAAAATTTAATTCTTTTCCTTAAACATGGTTTTTCATCTAATGTTTACAAACTTTCTATTTTAAACTAAAAAAGACGACTATTAAGTCGTCTTTTTTAGGAAAGTATATTTAATCTTTAATAATGGTTGATGTTGTTGAGATTAATCATAGAGTCCCTTTACAGTGGGTTTTCCGGCAACGAAAGTCTTTAGATAATACGGTTCGAAATAAGCAAGATCTTCAAATTGTTCGTTTTTTAAACGTTCAAGAGCTGGTAGAATAAGGTGAGCTGCTGAAGTAGTAAAATGATCTAAGATTGAAATGTTTTTGTTTTCCTGAAAGAGATCTTTAAATTTTGGAGCACCATCTCCAAACAAAAGAATGGGATTTGATGATTTATTCTCAAAGGAATCAGCGTTTATGATCTCTGCTGAAGTAATCGTTTGACGTTGTCCTTTTGCATCAAAAATAGCCATATAAACCTCCATTCTTCGTGCATCAATCATGGGTACTAATAAGGTTTTTTCGTTTCCTTTTTTCTGAGCAAGTTGTGTAAACTGGTAGGAGGCCATTCCCTCAAGTGTTTCTATCGCAATGAGAGGTTTGTTTAACGAAAAACACAATCCCTTGGCAGTAGAGACACCAATTCGCAAACCGGTATACGATCCGGGACCTTTACTTACTGCAATTGTGTCCAACTCATTTAATTGATAACCACTTTCTTTCATTACCTCTTCAATGAAAATGGTAATTAATGCAGAATGAGAATTGTGTTCTTTGCTTTCGCGTATTGCAATAATCTCATCATTTTTTGCAAGAGCAACCGAACATACTTGCGTAGCTGTTTCAAGACAGAGTATCAATGACATAAAATAGATTTTAAGAGAAAAGCCTGCTAAAGATAAATTCCTTAGCAGGCTTTACAAAAATAATTAAAATATACGCTTATTCTTTACTATCGTAAAGTTTTGATTTATCGACCTTTGTTACCTTATCGCCATCTTTAAGTTTTTTGGTAACGACCTTATAAGGTGCTGAGATAACCTCGTCTTTTTCTTTCAAACCACTTAAGATCTGAATATTGGTATTGTCTTGCACACCAGTTTTCACTTTTGTCAGTTTTGCAACTCCATTTACATAAACAAACACGATTTCCTGTGTTGGTTCATCTGGTTTTTTAACATCATTCTGATCTGCATCTTTATTTTTTTCTTTATTTGCGGCGGCAGCTAATTTCAGTTTAGCACTATCTGCTCTTGTCGTAACAGCTTGGATAGGAATGGTAAGCACATTAGCAACCCGCTTGGTTCTGATTTCGACATTAGCCGACATGCCAGGACGGAAAGGGCTGAAGTTTGGTTTGTCTTTTGGAATAAGATCTGTGTATGATTCTTTAAGGATTCTGACTTTTACATCAAAATTGGTAACCTGATCGGCTGTTAGACCAGTAGTAGCTGCAGAAGTAGCTATTTCAGTTACTAACCCTTTGAACTTACGATTAAGATAAGAGTCGACTTCAATCAGGGCAGTATCACCCAGTTTAACACGAACAATATCATTCTCGTTAACACTTACATTTACACGCATAAGATCGAGATTAGCAATACGCAAAACTTCTGTACCTGCAGAGAACTGAGAAGCTCCGGCAACTCTTTCACCTTTTTCAACGTTTAATTTAGATATGATACCATCTACAGGTGCGAAAAGAGTTGTTTTGGTGAAGTTTTCATTTGCCTCTTTTACGCTGGCAGCAGCACTACCAACTCCATATTCAGAGGCTTTTACATTTTCTTCACCAGCAGTAACTTCAGATTTTGCAGTCTCAAAATTTGATACAGCCTGATCATATTCAGATGATGATATCGTTTTCTGTTCCCATAGTTTCTTTGAACGATCAAAAGAATTCTTGGCATTGATAAACTGTGCTTTTACTTGTGCAAGGCGTGCTTTTGCATTGGCCAGATTTGCTTTCTGTGAATTTAAAGCAGCAACTACTCTATCTAAAGAAGAACGATATAGTTCAGGATTGATTTTAGCTAATACTTGTCCTTTTTTTACAACATCGCCCTCTTTAATTAAAAGCTCAATTATTTCTCCGGATACGTCAGGGCTGACTTTAACTTCAGTTTCAGGTTGAATTTTCCCATTAGCCGAAACTGTTTCAATGATGCTTCTTTTTGCTACAAACTCTGTTGCAACCTTAGTTTCGGAAGAGCCTCCAATCGTACCATTACGTTTTAGTACTACGAGGATTACGAGAATTACAATTATTCCTGCTCCTATTATCCAAAATAGTTTTTTATTCTTTTTCATCGTGCTTGCGGTTTGTCGGTGTAATGTGAAATTCTGACCTTGATATTTGAATAGTCAAAGGTCAGAATTTCATTTGTTTAAAACAACTGTTTTTAAATATTATTGAATGTTAAGCGAAATAGGTTTTCCCATGTAGAAATCAAGAATAGTTGTACGGAATAAATAATCAAATTTTGCTTGCAATAAAGTTGATTCTGCAGCACTTAATTCTTTCTTAGCAGTATTATAATCAACACTACTCAATAAACCAACATTGAAACGCTGTTCTGAATAATGAAATGATTCTTTTGTTGAACTTACGGCTTTTTCAGCTGATTGATATTTGTTTAATGCTGCTTTAGAATCTGCATAGGCTTGTTCAATCGTTTTGTTTAGCTGTTGTTTAGCTAGTTGTAGATCATATTTACTACTTTCAATATTTAACTTGGATCTCTTCACATTATTTTGTCCCTGATAGTTACTGAAGATAGGAATGCTCATATAAACACCAAAAGACTTTTGAATATTTCCATTGATCTGATCATTCCATTTATAATCTTTATAGGTATAATCAGCACTCATTGAATACACTGGAACGTTTCCAGGTTTGGTGTAACCTATAGCAACTTCTTTTGGGATAACCTGATCTATTGTTTGAAGTTTGGTAGAGAAACCGGTATTTAATGATCCGCTTAATGAAATACTGGGCATTAATGAAGAGTATGTTCTTTTAAGGCCAAGCTCGGCTGACTTAACTCTAAGATCTGCACTCTTTATTGAAGGTTGTAAGGCTAATGCTGTTTCGTAAATACTATTTGGAGTAGCTTGTAATGTGGTTTGATTTAACATCGTTAGTTTTGGAGCCTCTATAATAAATTTATCTTCGTTTGTAATATCCATTAGTTGGTAAAGCGAAAGATAACCAAGATCCAAATTGTTTTTTGCCTGAACTACTTGATACTCTTCAGAAGCAGCCTGAGCTTGAATATTCAGTAAATCCCCCTGAGCCTTAGTACCGGCATCAACCATTTTTTGCATTCTATCCACTTGTTGGTTAGTAACATCAAGTTGTGCCTTGGCGTTATTTAACAGCTCCTGATAAAATAAAATTTGAAGATAAGTAGATGCAATATTTAATGAGATGTCGTCCATTAATTTATCCTGATCATACTTCGAGGCTTGACGATTAATCAGGCTTTGCTTAATGGCGTTTAATTTCTGAAATCCATTAAAAATAGTGATACTACCATTTAATGATCCTGAATACGAACCACCATCATAAAACTGGTTAGTAAACTGATTAACAGTTTTAAAACTTTTTGAATAGCCCGTACTTCCATTTACACTAGGCAAAAGATTTAACTTTGACTGCTCTAAATCAATGTCAGCTGATTTTGTTGTAAGCATCTGTTTCTTTACCTGAATATTATGACTTAATGCATAATCAATGCATTTTTCAAGGCTCCAAACTTTGTCTTGAGCTTGCGTGAAGCCTGCAAACAACAAGGCAATAATCAATAATGCCGATTTTCTCATCTGTTTTAGTTTTTTGTGTAGTATTGGTATTGCGTGATAATGATGTTGGATTTTTAAAAATTTGTTGACAAAATAAGGGTTTTCAATTTATCAATCAAATATAGATAAAAACGAAATAACCAGAACATACAATTCTTCCGATTTGTGTTTTTTGACGCTTGAAACGACAAAAGGTTACATTCAACTGTAAAATGATTCAATTAAGAGTTTTTTATTTTTAGTAATGCGAATAGTCTCTTTAATTTTGTACAATATTATTCAGACTTTTTATCAAATTAATATGTTTTTGTAATGAATCGGATCTATAAAATTTTGATCTTTTTACTTCTTCTGGTTCCTTTATCTATTTCTGCTCAGAAAATAGATTCAAATAAACGTGTTCGACCCAAAGTGGGTCTTGTTTTAAGTGGGGGAGGTGCGAAAGGATTTGCACAAATAGGGGTTATCAAAGTACTTGAAGAGGCAGGTATTCGACCTGATTTCGTAGGCGGTACTTCTATGGGTAGTATCATTGGTGGTTTATATGCTTTAGGATATGATTCAGAATCGATGAAGCATTTGATTGCAGAGATTAATTGGGACGAATTATTAAACGACAAGATTTCTCGTCGCGATTTATCTATTGAAGAAAAAAATGAAGATGGACGATATATTTTCTCTTTCCCTTTCCGTAAATCACATTTTGAATTACCGGCTGGATTACGTTCAGGCCAGAATATATCAAACCTGTTATCAAAGCTTACAAGTCCTGTTTATCAGATCTCTCGGTTCGATAAATTACCTATTCCCTTTTATTGTGTAGCTGCCGACATAGAGAAGGGCGAATCTGTTCTCTTAAATAGTGGATATCTGGCTGATGCCATGCGCGCAAGTATGTCGATCCCTACATTATTTACGCCTATTGAAATTGATAATAGGATGCTTGTAGATGGTGGGCTTTTTGATAACTACCCCGCTGAGATTATGAAAAGGCAGGGAGCTGATATCATTATTGGAGTGGATGTTCAGCGAACGCTTTTTACGAAGAAAGAGCTTCGTTCTATCAAACGGGTTGTTGAACAAATGGGTAACTTTTTACGCAACCAGGCAACATTGGATGGTAGAAAAATTACAGATTATCTTATACTGCCAGATGTTGAACATTATTCTATCACTGATTTTGATAAGGCGGATTCAATCATTGAACGTGGTGAACGTGCTGCCCGATTAATGTTACCTGCTTTACGTAAATTAGTCGACTCTCTAAATACAATAGGACCGGCCCCAAAGAAAATTCCTTCGGCTGTGATCCCCAATCAGCTAATTGTTAGAGCTATAAAATATGAAGGATTAATAAAAGTACCCGAAGCAGACGTACAAAATCGTTTGGATATATATGTTGGCGATACTGTTTCTATGGACGATTTGTCTAAAGCTATTGATCGCACCTATGCCAGTCAGTATTTCGATAATGTCACCTACAAATTGGAACCAAAAGATGATGGTATTTGCCTGATAGTTAGATTACTTGAAAAGGATTATGGTTTAGTGCGAATGGGGGTTCATTATGATAATGATTTTGAGGCCTCCCTCTTATTCAATGGTGATTTTAGAAATGTCTTATTCAATGGGTCAAAGCTTTCTGTCGATATTGGATTAGGAAGGAATCCTCGGTTTTCATTTCTTTATTATCTTAATAATGGTCGTTGGCCAAATATTGGAACATCCATAAAAACGAATACACTTGATGTTTATAATTATGATCAGGATGGAAATAAGACCGCTAGTTATCGCTATTCGGAGATGTTGGTCGATTTGTTTGTCGAATCGATCATCAGTAATTCAATGTCTGTTGGAATAGGATCTCAATTTGAAATGTCCTCGCTTCGTAAAGCTGTTTCACCTCTTCAATTAGGAAATGTTGAACAAGCCTTTTTTAATCTCTATGCTTATTACAAAGTAGATACTTACGACAGAGCATTCTTTCCTCGCAAAGGTGGTTCACTTTGGATAGAAGGAAAATTAGTGAATGGTATTAATAAAGCAGTAGCAGATTATGATGCGGCCACTCTCATTACCCTGAAATATCGCAATGCATTTAAAGTTAGCCATAATGTCTCAATCATTCCTTCCGTAAATATCGGAGCGGCCATTGCTGATTCACTTCCATTTCAGCACCGCTATTTTATTGGCGGTGCCAACTTTGGAGAGAACAGACAGATATTTCCATTTATGGGCATGAATTTAATGCAGCATTCGGATTATTCAGCATTAGCATTGGGATGCGATTTGCAATACGAATTCCATCGAAATCATTTTCTGGTATTCAAATACAGTATAGGCAGAACTGCTCGAAAAGTAGAAACATTGCTTAATTTGAGTAATGCATATCAAGGTATTGGGATGACATATGGATACAATAGTCCAATTGGACCCATCGAGCTTTCTCTGATGATCTCTAATAATACCAATAAAGTACTATCGTTTATAAACCTGGGCTATTGGTTTTAAGGTTAGATGTTTGCAACAAGCTTAAAGCCGATACCGTGTACATTGATTAACTCAACAGTTTCATCCTCTTTAAGATATTTTCTGAGTTTAGCAATGTAAACGTCCATACTACGTGCATTGAAATATGAATCATCGCTCCAGATATGTTTTAAGGCAACGCTTCTATCTAATACATTGTTTAAATTCTCGGCGAGCATTTTGAGCAGTTCAGACTCTTTCGCCGTTAATTTATGCTCAATACTATCGAAAGTAAGAATATGTCGATTGTAATTAAATGTATACCGACCAATTCTATACATATTTGCTACAGCAGGAGGAGCTTCATTTTGTTGAGCTCTTCTGATAATGGCATTAATTCTAACCAAAAGTTCTTCCATGCTGAAAGGCTTGGTGAGATAGTCGTCACCTCCGATCTCAAATCCTTTTAATTTATCCTCTTGTAACGATTTAGCGGTAAGGAAAAGGATAGGTGTTTTTTTATCAAATACTCTAATTTCGCGTGCAAGAGTAAACCCATCTTTTATCGGCATCATTACATCCAGAATACAAAAGTCGAATTTCTCCTTCTGAAAAGCGTCAAAAGCTTCTTGCCCGTTTATAAACAAGCGGGTTTCAAAACCTTTTGCTTCCAGGTATGCTCTAAGGATATTACCAAGATTCCGGTCGTCTTCGGCCAGTAAAATCTTTAATTTATTCATCTCCTCCATATGCAGTAAAATAATTCAGTCAAAGTTAATATAAAAAATAGACGTTTTAATTTCCAAAAGGAAGGAATATTTTAAACTTCGATCCCTTATTCAATTCGCTCTCCAGGGTTATTTTCCCACCATGTTTTTCCACCATGAACTTAACATAGCTCAGTCCAAGGCCAAAACCTTTCACATCATGAATATCACCAGTAGGTACCCGATAGAGCTTTTCAAAGATTTTCTTCTGATGATTTTTGCTAATTCCCAATCCATTATCAGAAATCGTAATCACAATACCCCCTTTAATATTCTCGGTTGTGACAGAGATTTGTGGTTTCCGGGGGGTATATTTATTGGCATTGTCGAGCAGATTATAAATAATATTGGTAAGGTGAACCTTGTCGCCCATAATGTTGCTCTCAACAGCCTTCAGGTTTTTGGTAATAGAACCATCTCGAATCTCTATCTGGATACCAATATTTCGAATTACATCCGTAATAACCTTGTGAACATCAATTTTTTCTTTTCTGGGTTTTAACTCTCCCTTTTCAATAATAGCCGTTTGCAGAATTTTCTCAGCCATCTGTCCCAAACGTTTATTCTCCTCACTAACAATGTTGATATACTGATTGGTTAACTCTTCCGACTTTTGGAACTCTTTATCCGAGAGCGCCTCACAGGCCAATGATATTGTTGAAATGGGTGTTTTAAACTCATGTGTCATATTATTGATGAAATCGTTCTTTAGTTCTGATAATTTCTTTTGACGAAGTATCGTTGCAATAGTGTAGCTGAATGATAAAAAGAGCAATATTATCAATATGATCGAGGCACTGAGCATCCATGATAATTTCAGAAGAACATATTTAATCTGATTTGGAAAGTAAACCATCAAATAATTCTGACTCGAAAATGAGGTGTTTGGAAACAATACAAACCGATAACCTTTTGTGCGTAAATCAAGACTATAAAGCCCGGTACGTTCAATCACCATCTGTTTTCTAGAAGTACTATAAATCCCATATTCGAATGGTGTATTTATTCCCTTATTTCTTAATTCATTGGTCAGCAATGAATCAAGTAGCGTAACATTGATTCGTTTTTCTATCTGTTCGGGATACCGTGACTTAAAAAGGTCAAGGAAAACTTCGCTTAATAGCGTTGACTGCTTTAGTAACTCCTCAACATTTTTTCTATTCATAGAAGGCTTCTTCGTGCCTTTTCCTTTTGAGTCATTTTCATCCTCTGGTTGCGAAATCATCTGATTTGAAGCCATCGTTCCAAGGATATATCCAGTAGATGTGTCGTGAGGAACATCATCATGGTTTTTATTATCCTGCCCGGGATCTACAATGATCGGTTTATCATTAGCAATGTTGATAGAATCTACCCCAATCTTAGGATTTTGTTGTGCATAGAACATTTTGCTTAATGAATCTATCGAAGAGTATATAGAGGCACCTTTTTGAAATTTGACCAACTGTTTAGCTACTTCAAATTTCTCCAACTTATAGATAGAGCTTGAAACAGCATCATTTACGCCTCTCTCAAATAAAGTCTCGCGAACGGTAATAGCGTTCCTTATCCAAAAAAACTGAATAGCAATTAAGGTAATCAGGGTTAAGATTACTAAAGTGATGATGAAGTTTAGGAATTTTTTATTCATTATCGCAAATGTAAGGGGTGAATAACCTTAATTGCAAGGTTTAACAAAATTTAACGAACAATTCCTGTAATAACATCATATTGTGACTGAGTTATCCCGTGATAATCCTTTTGCTCAACTTGCCAGCCTTATCAGACAACTTACAACAGAAATTAAGTAAAATCCGTTATTCATTCAGTATAGTTTGATCGAGCTTTTTTATCACTACAAACGCTTCACCCAAAATAACTTAATAACTAATTCATAAAATCTTTACATGTTTTTTTACTAAATAGCTGATAAGTAATTAATTTTGCAACGAAATTTCTAAAATGCATAATTCATGATTGATCTAAAAGTAGATTTCAGCAAAATCCTTGGATTTGTTGATCAAAAAGAAATTGATGCTTTGCAGGCTGAAGTGACCAGGAGTCATCAGTCTATTGTGCAAAAAACAGGAGCGGGTAACGATTTTCTGGGATGGGTAGATTTACCTTCATCCATTGATGAAGCGTTATTGAAAAGCATTGAAGAAGATGCAGCCCGAATTTCTAAAATGGCTGATATCTTTGTTGTCATTGGTATTGGTGGTTCATATCTTGGTGCAAGAGCCGTTATCGAGGCATTGAGCCATAACTTTGGTACTCTGCTCCCAGGCGAACCTAAACATCCGCAAGTAGTTTTTGCCGGTAATAATTTAAGCGAAGATTACCTTGCCGATTTGATCGATGTGTTAGACAAACGTGATTATGCAATGGCAGTAGTTTCAAAATCGGGTACTACAACCGAGCCTGCTATAGCTTTCAGAATCCTTCGCGAACATATTGAAAAGAAATACGGAAGAGAAGAAGCCAGCAAACGTATTATTGCCATTACCGATAAAGAGAGAGGTGTATTAAAGAAGCTGTCACTTGAAGAAGGGTATAAATCGTATGTAGTTCCTGATGACATTGGTGGTCGTTATTCTGTATTAACACCTGTTGGGTTATTACCGATTGCCGTAGCAGGTTTCGATATCCGTGCCATGGTCGAAGGAGCAAAGGCAATGCGTGCTAACAGTTTGGCTTCTGATGTTATCACAAAGAGTCCGGCTGCTGCTTATGCCGCTGCACGTACCAGTCTCTATCGTAATCAGAAGATAGTTGAAATTATGGTTGGTTATCAACCATCACTTGTATTCTTTGTAGAATGGTGGAAGCAATTATATGGTGAGAGCGAAGGAAAAGAAAATAAAGGTATTTTTCCTGCTGGTGTAACCTTTACTGCCGACCTACACTCTATGGGACAATACATTCAAGAAGGCGAACGTATTATTTTCGAAACCGTAATCTCTGTTGAAAAGCCAAGAAGGGAACTGTCTGTGCCTGTAGATCCTCAAGATCTGGATGGATTGAATTTCACTGCCGGCAAGCGTTTATACGAAGTAAACAAACAAGCTGAACTTGGAACCTTATTAGCGCATGTTGATGGTGGTGTTCCAAATATCAAGATTAGTGTGCCCGCGATAAATGAAAACGTCATTGGGCAGTTGGTATACTTCTGGGAATTTGCATGTGCTCTGAGTGGTTATATGCTTCAGGTAAATCCATTTGATCAGCCGGGAGTAGAAGCATACAAGAAGAACATGTTTGCGTTATTGGGTAAACCCGGTTATGAAGCGCAGGGAGCTGAATTACGTAAACGTTTATAATTAAAATATTCATACCGGATCAGATACTGATATTTTTAAAAAGTGACTTGATTTATAGCTTTTTATTTCGTATATTTATGAAGTAAAAACAATAGGAGGCTATATGGCAGATCTATTTTTAAAGTATATGACCGATCGTCTTGTTCAGCAACATTTACAAGGCAATCTGCACAAATCAGAATCTGGTCCGGTTATCACCATCTCAAGAGAGACAGGGTGTTCTGCTCGTGAAATCTCTCAGTTGCTATATGAAAAAATCGTCAATGGATTTTTCAATGGCATTCCCAATAACTGTCCCTGGAAATTAATCAATAAAGAGATACTTCAAGACTCAGCGAGTAAGCAATTAGGATTATTGCCATCCGAACTTGATTATATATTTAAAGAAGTAGAAAAAGGTACCATCAGTGAGATTCTTGATGCATTGTCGACCAAGTATTATCATAGCGATCGTAAAAAAAAGAAGATCATCATAAACGTAATAAAAGCCATGGCAGAACAAGGCAATATCATCTTTTTGGGGCGAGGCTCAGTAGCTGTTACCCGAAAAATGAAGAACTCGTTCCATGTGAAGTTAATGGCTCCGCTTGATTGGCGTATAGAGCAGGTGATGACTCGATTTAATTATACTAAAGAGAAAGCCGCTGCTTTTATCGATGAGTCAGATAAGCAACGTGCCAAGCTGATAGAATGTTTTGGAGGCAATTCAAATTATAGTCTGTTCGATGCTACCTTCAATACATCCACCCTCACCCATGATGAGATTGTTGATCAAATATTAGTTTTAGCCATGCACCGGGGTTTCTTCCAATGTGGCGATAAAAATGTTCCGCAGACGAGCTATCCATTGAGCTATTAATTAATCTAAAAATATTTTTAAATAAAATGCTGCCTCATTTTATGAGGCAGCATTTTATTATTTGTGCCGATTTATTTATTATTTATTGCCATTTTATTGTTTTACTTGCAAGCGAAATAAACTGAATGTTATATGCTTTGTCTGTAGATACTCCATCTTCATATTTTACACCTAATACCTGAACTAGATAATCGGTTCCTACTACAGGTGCCTTCCCATTTAACCATCCCAGGGTTGTACTATTGAAGCTATATTCAAGTGTTGAACTTGCTATTATAGGACTTACATAAAGCAAAGTATTTCCATCAGCGGAAAAGAGTTTAACGGTATAATTTTCTGCTCCTGTTAAAGCATCCCACGTGGATTTTAGTTTTCCATCAGCGAAAGCAGCTGTTTTAAAGTTAATTGCAGCCAATGACTGAGCGCCCAACTGATCGGTAAGTGTCAGTTTGGAATTGTCAACTGCAGTAACTTCAAATGAATAAGCTCCTGTTGTTGGCATATCAGCTACATAATCGGCAGTAACCGGAAGATATGAGAATATCTGCTTATTACCGGCCGTCGCGGCTAGATCGTAAACTTTTGCACCTTGACCCGGAGCGGTTGCTTTAACCGTTTTTAGGTCGCGGTTGCCATATGTGTATAAAGCTACAGCTACTTTATCGCTAGTTTCAGTTTTAACTCTTTGGACAAAAACATCTACCGTTGCATTAAACGGATCGTTATTCTTGTCTTTACACGAAGTGAAGGTTACAGTTCCTACGAGTAAGAAAGCCCCAAGACATTTCCAAATTTTTCTTGATGAATTCATTTTTTTAGTACTTTTAGATTGTTAAACTTTTAGTTTAGATATTGGATTATTCCAATAAACAGAAACCTCATCCCGGCACGGATGGGGTTTCGTTTTTCTAATGATGGAATTTATACCCCTTAGGGTTGCGTGGGTGAGATGATTTTTATTTTATCTCTTTGTTAATTGGAGGTGTCGAATAAACAATGGCTTCCGTAACCTTTACATTTACAAGCTTTTCAGGGTTTAGCCATTTTATTTTCATTGTATGCTTTTTATTGGGTAATTCGTACTTCCAGAAGACTTCATGTTTTCGGGTTGTATAACTTAAGGGCATTTTAATTGTTTCAATCAGTTGATTATCTATTGTTACTTCTGCTTTCGCTACATAGCTCTGATCAGCTTTCCCATTTTCAATTTCAAAGGTATTTCCTTTTAGTACGATACCATTTCCTTCAAATTCGATCTGAATATTATCCGAGAGTTGTTTATCAATAACTCTTCGTTCAATCGGGAAATGGCCCTCGAAACTTTTTTCCATCCGAACAGGTGTTGATACTTGTGTAGCAATAGTAATTTCTTTATCGGTTTCTTTTCCACCATTTTTCTTTATCACCTTCAGTGCTTGATCATAACCCATCTGGTATGCCTTGTTTAATGAAATTGTGGTGTACTTAAAATTCATATCTTCAACTTCTTTAAGACTCTTTTTATAGGTTTCCGGAATACAATTGTAGCCTAGCATTGTTCCAAGTATTCCAGCGGCTGTAGAAGGATTGCAATCTGAATCTTGTCCACATCGGGTAGCTATTTCCATTGTTTTTGTAAAATCGCCTTCACCATAAAGCAAACCAATAATTACATAGGCACTATTTACTTTTGCATCTATATCAAAACATGAAAATACACCATCAGGACAACCAACATCCTGTGTCCATTTCTTTTCTATTTCGAACCAGCATGCTTTCCAGTCTTTTGAATTCTTTTTATGTGCTTTGATAACGTCGTTCATGCAATTATAAAACTCGCTCTCTTTTGGAATCGATTTTAAAGCTTCGGTTACAATATAGTTGATGTCGTTCGAGATAAATGCCAGTGAAAGCATATTGGCCACATAAACACCACCATACCAACCATCACCATAATTCATAATGTGACCGATTTTATCTGAATACTCGCTTGCGGTATTGGGCATCCCAGGTGACATAAGTCCTGCAAAGTCGGCTTCAATTTGAAAATCAATACAGTCGGCATGAGGGTTATTTAACCAATGCCCCGATTGTGGTGGTTTAATACCGTTTAAAATATTATAACGAGCTGCCTGATTAGCATGCCACAGCATATAGCCTGCATGGGCAAAAGCACTGGCCGACGAATCGACAGGAGCATCTATGCCCAGTTTATCATAAACATCGACAAACGTAAGATCCATGTATACATCATCGTAAAGACCAGGCGTATGGTCATACCACCACTTCATATAATGATCATCCCAATGAATGGGTTGGTAATCCTGGATCATTGTTCCCTGAAATTTAAACTCTGTAGGGCCTCCAAAGGTACAGCCGATAGCTTTTCCCGCCCATCCTCCCATGATTTTGTCCTTCAGGACTTCCTTCGCTATTGTTACCTCTTTCCTTTCCGTAGAACGATTGATTTGTTTGCAAGAGGTAGAAAATAAAATAATGATGATGAGTGCGTAAAGAATTTTCATCTTCTGAACGGTTTTTGAGTTTGTATTCTTATGACTGATCGTTACTTGTGCCTTTTACGAAGTTGAGATATTATATAACTTGTAAAGTTAGCTTTTTATGAATTAGTCGAAAAAGTTATCGCTGTAATAATTTCTGAATAAAAGGATTTAGCTAATTCTTTTTAGTAACCGGATTTTTTCGGAAGAGATTATCGGCCGACTGAAGAATTTTCATTCGTAAGTCTGAGGGATAATCTGGATGATTTAAAAGGAAAGTTCTAACAATGTTTGCAGCTTTTGGAGAGCTATGCCCGGATAATAATGCATTTAACCAATCTACAGGAAAAAAAATATCGCCGGTTGAACGGATTTCTTCGAGTAGTTCCAATCCGGGAAGAATGTATGCTTCAGCCACCGATGCTCTGAGCGGATGATTGAGATAGCCAAGTGCTTCTGCTGCCCATGGCTCGTGGGCACGCATCATAGGATTCTTTAGTTGTTTAAAGAATTGATCGCGTTCTCTTTTCTCGTTCGAAAGTGAAGGAAGGAGGTACTCAAGTCTGGACTTCAGGTCTTTGTCTTTTATGCGTTCAATCTGGGTAGAAAGAATCTTCTTTGCGTCAGGGTAGTTGCGCAAAGCCAATTCACAAGCTAAACTACGATAATCGTTATCAGAGAGTTTTAAGCCTTCAATTTTTTTATTTCCACTCCAAAGGGCATAAAGACTATCTACACCTGAATCGGTGATTGAAGTAGAAACTAACGTTTTTAAGAATAACGATTTAAGACTTCGTTTTTCTGAACTATTTAACCGGGACCATAATAAGGACTCTAACACAGGTGCATTTTTTGTCCTTTCTAACGGTTTTAGCGCTCGCCAAAAGGTGGTTTGTAAATCGCTTACCAAAAAGTTAATCAGCTGTTCTTCATTCTCTTCTTTCAGCGCTAGACAAAGTGCATTGAAATAATCGGCAGATGATATTTTGTGGTCAATCATCATTTCGTGAAGAGAAAGCCATGCAGAACCACGTAGTAGCGGGTCACTTAATTTGTTCATATTTTCAAGCAAATAAGTGGTGCTCATTGGGTCGAGTTCAAAATATCCATAGCCTCTTTCATTGCTGTTGGGCAAAATATAGAGCGGTTCAGTACTGCCGATAGTTGCACTAACATTTTTTTTATCTGTATATACTTCTTGCGAAATATCTCCTCTTCTGCCATTCACAAAAACAGTAAGATATTGTGGCCAGATTCTATTTTTGCCAAATGGATCAGTCTGTGTTAGCGTAATATTGAGACTGTGTCCATCAGGTTTTGTATACGAAACTGAATAGTGAGGCATGCCGGGTTCTTTTACCCAAACGGTGCTCCACTCTTTTAGGTTTTGTGTGGTAAATTCACTGAGGATAGAAATTAAATCGTCCCAAGTGGCATTTTTAAAAGCAAATGTATGCAGATATTTTTGCAAGCCTTGTCTAAAATTATCGTTTCCCATCAGCTGTTCAAGCTGATTCATCACCACAGGCGACTTGTGATAAATGATGTTTCCATAGAGCGAACCTGCGCCATTAAGGTTAGTTAGTTGCTGTTGTATCGGATTCGCTCCCGTTGTCCTGTCTATTGCATAAGCTCTGGGCTGATGTGCAAGCAGAAAACGGAGGTTGTGGTTCATGCCGGGATACATTGGATTTACTATTTTATCGGCAATAAAATTGGCGAAGACCTCCTTTAACCAAACATCGTTAAACCACTTCATTGTAACCATGTCGCCAAACCAAAGATGAGCAGTTTCGTGTGCAATTAAATTTGCTCTATTTAGTTCGTCGTCCTGAGTTGCCGACTCGTCCAGAATAATCCGTTGGGCATTGTATAAAATGGCTCCTGGATGTTCCATGCCTCCATATTGAAAAGAGGGGATGGCAACAAAATCATATTTATCAAAAGGCTGTTTTATTCCGGAATAGTTCTCCATCCAGTCGACAGATAGAAATATCTGATTAAAAATGGCTTCCATGTTTCGAGCCATCTTTACTGAATCGACTTCACGATAGTAGAAGGCGTATATAGTGGCATTATGTTGACGGGTTACTTTTTTAAATTTACCGGTCACAAATGAGAAAAGATAAGTGCTGATTGGACGGGTAGATGTGAATGTATAAAATGCTCTTTTTGAATTGCTACTGGTTTTTTCAAGCTTACCGTTTGAGGTCGCTAACCAATCGGCAGGTGTTTCGAGTTTTAATGAAAAGGTGGCTTTTATGTTGGGTTGATCGAAACATGGAAAAGCAGTAGATGCTCTTGCCGGCACAAATAAGGTATAAAGAAATTCTTTATTTCGGTTTAGTGATTGATCGCCTGCTGTAAAGCTGATTTTAAAAGATTGTTCACCCTGTTTTATAGCTGAAACAGGAATGATAAGATGTTCATTAATGAATTTATAAGCTATTTTCTCTCCCTTGAGGTTTTCGATGGAGTGAATGTGATCGGCCGATGTACTAAAATCAAGAATTAAGGGTGTAGTTGCATTGTGGAGGTTGAATTTTAGCACCAATTGTGCAGAGATTGGATCTGTTATATTTTCAGGTATCGAAAAAGAAAGCGAGTAGTTGACATCTGAAATTGTTGATGCTCTTTGCGCAGCCAGTCGGAAAGAGATTCCCTTTTCCAGAATAGATTGTTGGGCTAGACAGTTGTGTTGAAATGAAATTGCAATCAGGACGATGAAATAGTAATAAATATTATTTGTCAGCTTAGACATACTTTGATGTTCTAATAATGGTTAGAATGTTTTTAGTACCTCATCAATAACTCGGGGAAAGTGTGCATATTCAAGTTCATGAATTTTAGCCGCAAGAGAATCTGCTGTGTCTAAAGGATCAACAGTACAACGAGCTTGAAAAATAATCTGTCCTTCATCGTAACATTCATTCACAAAGTGAATAGTAATCCCGCTTTCTGTGTCTCCCGATGCAACTACAGCTTCATGCACAAAGTGTCCATACATTCCTTTTCCTCCGAATTTAGGTAAGAGGGCAGGGTGGATATTTACGATCCGATTTGGGAAAGCCTTTACAAGCGAAGATGGTAAAAGCCAAAGGAATCCTGCTAAAACAACGAGATCTATATTTTGACCTATCAAATAGTTGGTTATTTTATCTGTATCATAAAACTCTGAACGGTTAAAAATGATTGTAGGGATAGAAAGATCGGCCGCACGTTCAATAACAAAAGCATCTTTGCGATTTGACAATATCATAATAACACGGGCTTCATTTTCTTTGCTGAAGTATTCAGCAATCGCTTGAGCGTTCGAACCATTTCCGGAAGCAAATACAGCAATTTTTTTCATTGAGTCGTTTTTTTTCATTTTTTCTTAAAAATGATTTTGCAAAATAACGGAATAAACCGTTCTATGGATGAGTAGAGAATATATAATTTCTTTAAATCGGTGATTAATGAATGTGGAAATTGAATTAAAAATGAGTAAAGCTGAAGATTAACCGATTAGGATTTTGTATTAAAAAATATTTTGTGGAGATGAGCAAATGCTTTTAAATTGCGGCTTTCAGATATCTTTTTAGAAATATTCAGTGTAATTAAATAGCATAATCTTATGTTGAAATAAAGTTTTATTAATATGAATAACAGTGTAAACTTCAGGAAAACAAAAGTATACAGACCTAAATGTCATTTTTTTTATTCGAAATTTTGCTTTTAAGCGATATAATTCATTTCTTTGCACCGACGAATTTAAAAAGGAGAAAAATGTCTGACATTGCAACAAGAGTAAAGAACATCATCGTTGACAAGCTTGGCGTTGATGAAAGCGAAGTTATCGCAGAAGCTAGCTTCACAAATGACTTAGGCGCTGATTCACTTGATACTGTTGAACTTATCATGGAATTCGAAAAAGAATTCAACATCGCTATTCCAGATGATCAAGCTGAGAAAATCGGCACTGTAGGTGATGCTATCACTTACATAGAAAACAATAGCAAGTAAGAAATTAAATTGCCATTAAATGAAGGTAAGACGAGTAGTTGTTACCGGTTTAGGCGCACTGACTCCATTGGGGAATAATGTTCCGGATACCTGGAACGGTTTGATCAATGGGGTCAGTGGTGCTGATACCATTACCCGTTTTGATGCATCAAAGTTTAAAACACAGTTTGCCTGTGAATTAAAAGGATTTGATCCATCTAAGTATTTTGACCGAAAAGAAGCAAGAAAATATGATCCTTATGCTCAGTATGGATTAGCTGCAACTGAAGAAGCAGTTACCGATGCTGGAATAAACCTTGAGACAATAGATCTTGATAGGGTAGGAGTAATTTTCAGCTCGGGTATTGGTGGAATTCAAACATTTTACGAAGAGATTGCATCTTTTGTAAGAGGCGATGGCACGCCGCGCTTTAGTCCGTTTTTTATTCCAAAAATGATCTCTGATATAACTGCAGGTCATATTTCGATAAAGTACGGATTCAGAGGGCCCAATTTTGCCATTGTATCTGCGTGTGCCTCTTCTGCAAATGGTATGGTAGATGCATTAAACTATATCCGTTGGGGTAAAGCCGATATGTTTGTTGTAGGAGGCTCAGAAGCTGCAATCAACGAACCAGGTGTTGGTGGTTTTAATGCGCTAC
Source organism: Bacteroidota bacterium (assembly GCA_013390605.1). Classification (GTDB taxonomy): domain Bacteria; phylum Bacteroidota; class Bacteroidia; order Bacteroidales; family Cfx3-03; genus Cfx3-03. The sequence continues at coordinate 4,781,434 of JACAUB010000001.1, forward strand.
ACGCCCTTTCAACCCGCAATGATGATCCGAAAACTGGTTCTCGCCCATTTGATAAAGACCGTGATGGTTTTGTTATTGGCGAAGGTTCAGGTGTTCTTTTCTTTGAAGAACTGGAGCATGCACTTAATCGTGGTGCTAAAATCTATGCGGAAGTTGTTGGTGGCGGTATGTCTGCTGATGCTTACCACATGACCTCTCCTCATCCCGAAGGTCTGGGTGCAATGAATTCTATGCGTAATGCTATCCAGGATGCTGGACTTACTTTAGAAGATATTGACCATATCAATACACACGGTACATCAACCCCTCTTGGTGATATTGCAGAAACGACTGCTATTGCTCAACTTTTTGGTGAGCATACGCCTAAAATTTCTATCAACTCAACCAAGTCTATGACCGGTCATTTGTTAGGTGCTGCCGGAGCAGTTGAAGCTATAGCTACTATATTAGCGGTAAAGCATGATATTGTTCCTCCCACTATTAATCACGTTACTGATGATCCGGAACTACCTGCCGGATTGAATATCGTGTTTAACACTGCTGAAAAACGCACAGTAAATGTCGCTCTTAGTAATGCATTTGGGTTTGGTGGACATAACGCATCTGTCATATTCAAAAAATTTGCTGAATAAGGTCCCTTGACACTAAGATTTAGAATAAAACCTGCTAGGGCTTATTTCTCCGCTGATCGATTAATGATCAATGGAATAAAAAATATTTTCGGGTATTATCCCGGAAATATTTTTTTATATAAACTAGCTTTTCAGCATCGATCTGCTGCTATTCAAGGCGGAAATGGTAATAAGCTTAGCAATGAACGTCTTGAATATCTGGGCGATGCCATATTAGGTGCTATCGTTGCCGACTATTTGTTTAAGCTTTTTCCATTTAAAGACGAAGGCTTTTTAACTGAAATGCGTTCCAAAATGGTTAGTCGTGTTCAGTTAAATAAACTCTCCCATAAATTGGGTATCGACAGTTATATACAAACTGCCACAGATAATAATAACCATTTTCGATCTATTAAGGGTGATGCTTTTGAAGCGCTCATAGGTGCTATGTATCTGGATAAAGGATACGAATTCACCCGCAAAATTGTCATTGGAAAGATTATTAAATACTATTTTGATATAGACGATCTCGAAAATACCGATACTAATTTCAAAAGTAAACTCATAGAATGGTCGCAACGCGAAAAGCGTACGGTAGAATTTGTGGTAATCACAGAAAAGGGCACGGGATATAATAAACAATATGTCGTAGAGGCTCGTATAGATAAAGTTGCAATGGGCGAGGGATGCGATTTTTCGATCAAAGGCGCCGAACAGAGCGCCTCTGAGAAGGCCTGGACTGCCCTAAATTCTGAGGCCTTACTGTAAATTTAAATATTTTAACATTTTTTTATATTTTCATTTAGTTTGATTTGTAACTTTGTTCTGAATTTAGCGGAAGAATCGATGGTTACGAAACGCATGAGAATTGATATTGATTTTCAGTATGGATATCTCATTGTGGGCATAAGTAGCCTATTAAAAGATTATCGTTTAGCCCATCACTTAAACACTGTTTTAGGGATTGACCTGAAAAGACTTGAAGATCTTCCTGCTAATTTTGAAAAGGAAAAAAGGGTTGTTCCTTTTCCTTTATTCATCGATAACCTCAATGATAATTTTAAAGTTTGTATCCTGATTGGTTGTAATAACCAAGGGACGAAACTTTTTCCATTACTGAAACATTACGATTACATATTGTTGTATGAAATGCCTTCAGTTGATTGGATGCCAGAAAACGTAGTTACTTCCATTCGGAAGATTTCTAATGTTCAGTTGGTAAAAAATATATCATCTGAAGAACTGAAAGGTTTTCACCCGATTCTTATGGATCTGGAAATGCATCTACATCAACTTTCAATGAAAGATGTAAAAGTGAAGCGAAAAATCTAACAGCTGGTTATACGATTGTATTAAAAGTAATCATCAAACAATATACTGCATGAAGACAAAGATAGTGGCAACCATCGGCCCCGCCTCGCGTGAGAAGGAAGTTTTGAAACAAATGATTCAGGCTGGAGTTGACGTATGCCGGTTAAACATGTCGCACGACTCACACGAAGAACATCTTCGTACTATTAAAGTTGTTGAAGAAATCAACGCTGAATTAAACACTAATGTTGCTATACTTGCTGATTTGCAAGGTCCTAAAATTCGTATCGGCGAGATTGAGAATAATGGTATTTTATTAGAAAATGGGAATGAACTGGTTCTAACTACCAAAAAATGCATTGGCACCCGTAATCTTGTTTACATTACCTACCCTTCGTTTGCAAAAGATGTTTCTGTAGATGAAGAAATTTTACTCGACGATGGTAAACTTTTATTACGTGTTATAGAAACAAATGGCATTGATACTGTTCGCACTGTTGTTGAACATGGTGGCATTTTAAGCTCACGTAAAGGTGTTAACCTGCCAAGAACCAGAATCTCTTTACCAAGCTTGTGCGAAAAAGATTTAAGAGACCTTGAGTTTATCCTCAGCAATAATATACATTGGGTTGGTCTCTCATTTGTTCGCTCGGCCAGTGATATTATTGATTTGAAACATCTGATGGCTTCTAAAGGGAAAAAGGATCCTCCCCGTATCATTGCTAAAATAGAAAAGCCAGAAGCACTTGCTGATATCGATGCTATTATTCGTGAAGCAGATGGACTGATGGTTGCCCGTGGCGACCTGGGTGTTGAAGTTCCTTTAGAGCAGGTGCCTTTGATTCAGAAAATGTTGATCAAAAAATGTCTGGAAGCGTCGAAGCCAATTATTGTGGCTACTCAGATGATGGAAGGCATGATCACAAATATTCGTCCTACCCGTGCAGAGGTTAATGATGTTGCTAATTCGGTTCTCGATGGCGCAGATGCCTTAATGTTGAGTGGCGAAACCTCAGTAGGAGAACATCCTATTGATGTTGTTAAAACAATGAGAAGAATTATCCAATCAAGCGAAACCTACGAAGATATCTACTTCAAGGCTCATGAGCCTGTAAATAGTCATGCTGATCGTTTCTTATCTGATTCTATTCTGTTCAATGCTTGTCAGATGGCCAAGAATACAAAAGCTAATGGAATTATTGTCTTAACCCATTCCGGTTATTCCGCTTTCCGTATTGCCAGTCATCGTCCCAAAGCTTGTATTTATATATTCACCAATAACAAAGTATTGTTGAATACACTCAATTTAGTATGGGGTGTTAGAGGGTTTTATTATGATAAGTTTATCAGTACAGATCATACGATTGAAGATATTAAATACCGTTTGCGTAAGGAAGGTTTACTTAAATCAGGAGATATGGTTGTAAATACAGCCAGTACCCCTTTAAGCGATTTTGGTATGACCAATATGATAAAGCTTAGCTATATTGAATAATATCAATTGAACAAACAAAATAAGGGCTGTCGGATATTAACTGGCAGCCCTTATTTGTATATTACCTTTTTATATAATTTTGTACAAATGAGAACTGTTTCAACCATTCTACTGCTATTGCTTTCAAACACATTCATGACCATTGCATGGTATGGGCATCTGCGATTTAGTCAGATGAAATGGGCGCAGAGTTTGGGTTTGTTTGCTATCATCCTTATCAGTTGGGGTATCGCATTTTTTGAATATTGTGCCATGATTCCTGCTAATCGAATTGGTTTCAAAGGAAATGGTGGTCCATTTTCGTTATGGGAGTTAAAAGTCATTCAGGAAGTAATCACACTCACTATCTTTACCGTCTTTACATTGCTTGTTTTTAAAAATGAAACCTTACGATGGAACCATGTAGTAGGCTTCATATTTTTGGTATTAGCAGTCTTTTTTATCTTTAAAAAGTAAATTGACGATGCAAAAACAAATGGAATCAAAAACAAAATCGAATATACTGGTCGGACTTCAGATGACCTGTATCATACTTCTGCTTGTGATGATCCCCATGTGGGAGGTTGGCTATATCGCCTTAATTGTGGCTACGGGGGGCTTCTTTTTGGGTTGTTGGGCCGTTGTGTCCATGAAGTTGGATAACCTCAGTGTACGGCCTGATGTAAGGCAAAATGCCCGTCTTGTAAAAAGCGGACCCTACCGTGTCATTCGTCACCCCATGTATACTGCCGTTTTACTTACACTAACCCCTCTGATTGTTGATCATCCTTCAACTTATGGTATCATTGTCTGGATTGTACTATTATTAACCCTGTTGTATAAATTAAATTATGAGGAACGCCTACTAAAGAATCACTTTGAAGGATATGCATCCTATATGCTTAAATCCTGGCGAATAATACCTTATATCTATTAAACAAAAGAGCCTCCCTGTTAGAGAAGCTCTGGTTTTGTTATATCGACTACAGAAAGAAATCTTCCAGAAGTAATGTTACTTCAAATAGCTGATTTCTTCCTATGGTCGAAAAGCCGGTTAGTGGCCAAAATATTAGATTCTACTTATAATGCAGATTTAAATTGAGAAAGAAATCGTTGATCATTCTCAGAGAACATTCTTAGATCTTTTACCTGAAAACGTAAGTTCGTAATACGTTCAATCCCCATCCCGAAAGCAAATCCGGAATAAACCGTTGGGTCAATACCACAATTTTCCAATACGGCCGGATCGACCATGCCACAACCCAATATTTCTACCCATCCGCTGTGTTTACAGAATGAACATCCTTTGCCTCCACAGAGGTTACACGAGATATCCATTTCAGCTGATGGCTCTGTAAATGGGAAATATGAAGGTCGTAAGCGAATCTGAGTGTCAGCGCTGAACATCTCTTTTGCAAAGTAAAGCAGTGTCTGCTTAAGGTCTGCAAACGAAACATTTTTATCAATATACAATCCTTCTACCTGATGGAAGAAACAATGTGCACGCGATGAAATAGCCTCATTACGATATACACGTCCCGGAAAGATAGAGCGGATAGGTGGTTTATTGTTTTCCATCATCCGTACCTGAACTGACGAAGTATGTGTACGCAATGCAATATCAGGGTTCTTCTCAATAAAGAAGGTATCCTGCATATCACGGGCAGGGTGTTCAAGTGGAAAATTTAAGGCCGTAAAGTTATGCCAGTCATCTTCAATCTCAGGTCCTTCGGCAACTGTAAAACCTAAGCGCGAAAAAATATCAATGATTTCGTTGCGTACAATAGCAATTGGATGGCGTGAACCAACCTGGCCCAAATCAACAGGCAAAGTAATATCACCAATAGCTTGTGTTGCCGAATTATTGGTTTCGAAAGCCTCTTTATGGTTATTTATTGCCTCTTGTGCCTTGTTCTTTAAGTCGTTGAGCAGTACTCCAACATCTTTTCGCAACTCACCCGGAACATTTTTAAATTCGTTAAACAGGTCGCCCATAACGCCTTTTTTGCCCAGAAACTTAATTCTGAACTGTTCCAATTCTTCCTTGTTCTGAGCTTTGAAAGCATTGATTTCTGAAAGTAACTGTTGAATACGATCCTTCATCTGATAATAGATTATTAAAAAGCTTAAATAGTAACTGCTTTAATCGTCATGGTTAATTCGGTAACCGGACGGTCACCATAACCAGTTTTAACGGCTGCGATTTTATCAATCACATCCAGTCCTTCAATAACTTCGCCAAAAACAGTGTATTCGCCATCAAGATGTGGTGTACCACCCAATGTTGAATAGCTCTCAACTTGTTCAGGTGTGAATTCTTTTCTCATCTGACGAGCTAAATAGGTTAACTCTTCTTCTTTAAAGGCACGACCCTTAACAATGTAAAATTGTGATCCTGAAGAAGCCTTCTTAGGATTAACCTGATCACCCATACGAGCTGCAGCAAGCGCACCTTTTTTGTGAAAGAATTCGGGCTTAATTTCAGCAGGAACAGTATATCCGGTGTCTTGTTTTGCGCCCTGGCCACCGCCACCCTGGATCATGAAATCCTGAATAATTCTGTGAAAAGGCGATCCATTATACCAACCCTCTTCTACCAGCTTAATAAAATTATCGCGGTGAAGTGGTGTTTCATCATAAAGTTTGACCTGGATATTTCCAAGTCCTGTTTCGATAACGAAGATGTTATTATTTTGCATAATTCAGATTTTCAATAGCGTGAATAGTATTTATGTTTATTTCTTGTGTTCCTTTTTGGTTAGAACAGAAACCTTCATGATAATGTTTTCGAGTGGACGATCATTCTTATCGGTTGCTTCAACCGATATTTTTTCGGCGACCTCAATTCCTTCAATAACCTCACCAAAAATTGTGTACGATCCATCAAGATGAGGCGTGCCGCCAATGGTTTTATAGATTGCACGTTCGTTTTCAGGTATTTTATAAGGTGTTTTAAGCTTATAAAGGCTATCGGCAACCTTTGTCATTTTCTTCATTTCCAGCGCATAGGCCATAGTGTCATTTGTTTTTAAAGCTGCCAATCGTTCTTTAAGCTCTTTATTCTGTGCAATATAATTGTACATCAGGTTTTTCTGAAAGGTGGTATTGATCCGCTTTTCCGTTTTGACAAGCGTTGAGTCGACAAATACTTTCCCTACGACAATATAGAATTGCGAACCCGAAGAGGCTCTTTCAGGATTCACATCATCACCCTCTCTGGCCGCACCAAGCACTCCCTTTTTATGAAAATATTTAGGAACATACTCAAAAGGAATAGTGTAGGTTGGGCCACCATCGCCGAGTAGCTGCCCGGGTTTGGCATTCTTAGAATCAGGATCTCCACCCTGAATCATGAAGTTCTTGATGACACGATGGAAAAGACATCCATCAAAATATCCCTCTTTTACTAGTTTTATGAAATTATCTCTGTGTTTAGGTGTCTCTTTATATAGCCTAATCTTAATGTCGCCATATTTTGTATTAATCAGCACAACGGGTTCTTTCTTCGATTGCGCGGAGAGGCTACATGCGAATAATAATCCGAGAACTAACAGAACTACATTTTTCATAACTGCCTCTTTTTAATATCAATCTGCAAATTTACAAAAAATGTATTACCCATTGTCTAACTATGCGACATCTTTTCATTGAAACATGATCTGCAAAGCGGCTCATAACTTTCCGTTTCGCCCAGCATTACTTGTTGATTATTGACTACCAGTCGGTGCGAAAACTGAGCCAGTTCACCACAATTCATACAAATGGCATGAACTTTGGTTACAAATTCAGCAGTAGCCATTAATGCAGGCATAGGGCCGAAGGGTCGGCCGAGGTAATCCATATCAAGACCGGCAACAATTACCCTGATGCCACTATTGGCTAGTTTATTACAAACTTCAAGTAGTTGTTCATCAAAGAATTGAGCTTCATCAATACCCACAACTTCTGCATCGTTCAGATACAACAATATCTGTGATGCATTTTGAACCGGAGTCGACTGAATAGCCTTTTCATCATGCGAAACTACCTGAATTTCATCATACCTAACATCAATAGCCGGTTTAAATATTTCTACCTTCTGCCTGGCGATACGGGCACGGTTCAGTCTCCGGATGAGTTCTTCGGTTTTTCCCGAAAACATCGATCCACAGACCACTTCTATCCAGCCACGTTGGTTACTTTTACTTACCTTTTTTTCGAGAAACATTGAGTATGATGCAATTTAATCAATATCTTTAGTCCAGATTATAATTAACAAAAATATTGAAATTCTTTAACACCCTTACATTAAAATGGAAAAGAAGGCATTAATGAATGAAATATTGGCTTTGCTCGATAAAGTTGATCGACAAGCAAAGATATTAACCATCTTGCCGAATATGGCACGAATTGATGTTGATTTATTATTGGCTCAATTACGCCAAGTGTATGATAAAGCCATTGATCTTCAGTCATGTGTTGAAGAAGGAAGGCATGAGCAAAAAACTGTTTCCAGACCAGCTTCTACAGTCCAAACACATTTACCTTCACCTACACCGCCAGTCGCTAAACCACATGATCCATCATTATTTCAGTCGGTTGAAACTCCAGGTCGCAAACCGGATGTCATTATAGAGATCGTACAAGAGCGTCCAGAAATTTCGGATGTTGAAGAGGAATCACCATTCGTAAAACCCGAGGTCATTATTCATCCACCTTCCGTATTGCGAACAGAACCGAAACCAACACATCACGCCTTTTCTGATCCTTCACCCATTCCAGAACCTGCAAAATCATTGCACCAGGCTTTCGAAGAGAAAACGGTAGATCATAGTCTGGCATCAAAATTACAATACAATCCAATAAATGATTTACGTTCGGCTATCGGTATCAATGATAAATTTCTGATGATGAATCAACTCTTCACCGGATCTCTCGAACAGTATAACTCAAATATTGAGCGCTTGAATAACTTTCATAATTTCGATGATGCGGATGCTTTTCTCTTTCAACTGAAGGAATTACATGGATGGGCTGATGATCTGACAGCCCTCGAAAAGTTAAAGCATTATGTAAAACGACGTTATCAAAAAGAGTAGCATATTTTCTCTACTTTTATGGGCTACTAAAAATCTATTGTAATGACTCATAAAATATTGATTATTACCGCATCTCTATTTTTTGCGGCCAGTAATTTATTGGCACAGCAGCATCAATATGCCCATAATGTAATTGATACATTGACTTCCGAAAGCTATCAGGGTCGTGGATTTGTAAATGGTGGCGCCGAGAAAGCAGCCCGTTTTATCGCCAATGAATTTGTGAAGCTTAAACTTCAAAATTTAACACCCGATTATACACAATCTTTCACTGTTTCAGGAAATACATTGCCTGGTGATCTTTCGCTTAGACTGAATAAGCAGTTATTAAAACCGGGTTATGATTATTTAGTGTCTGCATCAAGCCCATCTATCAAGGGAAAGTTTAAAGTAATCATGCTCGATTCGGTTTTGCTTAATAATAAAGCAGCAATCGCCAATCTTAGAAAGAAAACACTAAAACGTTATTTTGTCTTTTACGACCGGAAGGGCGTAAACAGTAAAGAGGGTAAGGCGTTACTCGATTCATTGCGACAATTTAATGTCTTAAGTGCTGCCGGATATGGTTCGGTTGTTGAAAAGCTTACATGGGGAGCAGGGTTATCTACCCGATTTGGTACTTTCCCAACGCTTTCTATCTTAAAACAATCGTTGAAAGCGCAGGTTAAAAATCTTACCATTGAAATTAATGCTCAAGTCAACAAGGATATTCCTGCCCGCAATGTAATAGGATTTGTTCCCGGAAAAGAACGTCCGGATAGCTTTTTGGTAGTTACAGCGCATTACGATCATCTTGGATTAATGGGGAAAGGCACTTATTTTCCGGGGGCCAATGATAATGCAAGCGGAGTGGCCTCACTGCTCGATTTAGCTTCATGGTATGGCAAGCCCGAAAATAAACCGCGTTATTCAATGGTTTTCATCGCTTTTACCGGTGAAGAAGCTGGTTTATTAGGCTCTTATTATTATGTAGCTCATCCACTTTTCCCATTGAAAAAGATCAAATTTCTGATTAACCTTGATATGATGGGTACCGGTAGCGATGGACTTTCTGTAGTTAATGGCACTGTCTTTAAGAAAGAAGCCGCTGTTCTCACGACCATCAATGATCAGAAAAAATATCTGAAACAGGTATTTCATGGAGGTCCTGGTTGCGCCAGCGATCACTGTCCATTTTACGAAAAGGAAGTTCCTTGTTTCTTCTTCTTTACGCGAGGTGAAGAATATGGTGGATATCACAGTGTGAATGATCGCGCGGATAAATTGGCCTTTACGTATTGGGATAATGTAACCAGCACCATCAAAGACTTTCTCGATTCCTTTTAACTTTACTGAACGATGCCAGCTCACAACTGGCCTAGTGCAGCAATGAAAAATCAATTATAGCATCAAATCTTTCAAATAATAATCTGGACCAATGGCAAAACTCTATATCATACCAACCCCGATCGGAAACCTTGAAGATATAACCCTCCGCGCATTGCGTATTTTAAAAGAGGTCGACTTCGTGTTGGCCGAAGATACACGTGTAAGTGGAAAACTACTGCATCACTTTGGTATTGAAAAGCGACTGATGGCTCATCATATGCATAACGAGCATAAATCGGTAGAGGCTATTGCCGGAATGATTATGACCGGACTCAGTGTTGCAATGGTAAGCGATGCCGGGACACCCGGAATCTCCGATCCGGGATTTATGTTGGTTCGCGAGTGTCTGAAACAAGGAATAGAGGTAGAATGCCTGCCTGGTCCCACAGCTTTTGTACCCGCATTGGTAAATTCGGGGCTACCTGTCGACCGATTTCTGTTCGAAGGGTTTCTTCCCCATAAAAAAGGTCGACAAACCAAGTTAAAGTGGTTAGCACAGCAACCCTATACCATTGTTTTCTATGAATCGCCTTATCGTTTGATCAAGACATTGGAACAGATTGCAGAATTCTTTGGTCCGGAAAGGTTGGTCTGTGTTTCGCGCGAACTGACTAAGATGTTCGAAGAGAATGCCAGGGGTACAGTCACCGAAGTGCTTAGCCATTTCAAACAAAAGACCATCAAAGGCGAAATCGTTATCATTGTGGAAGGCTACAACGCCAAGAGTGAAGCAGCTTCAAATGATGCAGAAACCGACGATGACGATGAATAGTACAATATAATTCAAGAATTGTTTCTCTTTTGAACAGTAATGGAAAATGGAATATACTTATCAATACCCCAGAGCAGCAGTAACAGTCGATATTGCGCTATTTAGTAAAGTAGAAAATCATGATTATGTGTTATTAATTCGTCGCGATCGTCCCCCTTTCGAAGGCTGTTGGGCTCTTCCGGGAGGGTTTATTGAAATGGACGAAACCCTTCTGGAATCTGCATTGAGAGAGTTGGAAGAAGAGACCGGATTAAAGGGTGTAACCTTAAAACAATTTAATGCTTACGGCGATCCCGGTCGTGATCCCCGCCATAGAACTGTTACAATCGCGTTTATCGGTGTATGCGAAGGTTTACCAGCAGTCACCGGCATGGATGATGCCCGTGAAGCAGCCTGGCATCCTGTTGAAGCCATCCCATCGTTGGGTTTTGATCATAAATTGATCTTGAATGATGCATTGAAGGTGTATCAGGAAATGAAATAACGATCCATTTCTTTGGTGTTTTCTATAATTGGTTAATTGGCTCTGTTTTGTCCCATTAACACACCGTTTTATTTCTTTTTTACAAAGCAACATCCCTCATTCAGATTTCGATAAATATTAAATCCAATCTCTATGCAGATGGAAAATCACCCCTGTGATTTATCCATGCTGATGGGTTTCTCAAAACTTTCTCGAAGGTAGCTCAAAGGTTTGTCCATAGTTTCTCCATATCTTATAGGTATGGACTAAGTATGGAGGAACTATGGAGAAAGTATGGAGATACCATGGACAAACCCATTTGTTTAGGGATAGTGTAGAAGTGATTTCCCCTCTGTTTAGACTTTATTGGAGAATGTAATAGAAGGTTGTTGAGCTGTAAGAAAGCAAAAATAATAAAACCGGTTACCATACATTGACTTAGGCATAATTACGCAATTCATCTGCTAGAAAGTAGAACTGATTTAAGGAATATACAAGAATTGCTTGGTCATAAAAGCAGTAAAACAACGGAAATATACATTCATGTTTCAATAAAAAATTTGCAAAAAATAAAAAGTCCGTTTGATGATCTATTCTGATTTTTATTAATTAATTTTAGAAAATATATAATGACCGAAAGGTACACATAGCCAGTTGATTTTGGATGTATAGCATCTCTTTTGGTAATGTTATAAACGAGTTATGCGTCATGTTAAGAGAAACCACATCAACAATCATTTTTATAAACTTTAATAAATAATCAAATGGAAAAAGATTCATCCTTCAAAGATTTGTTCTATTCTCTTTGCGAAATGTTCGGAGAAAGTCGTTCAGTGCTGATGGCGAAGATAGAACTGTTACAATCGCGTTTATCGGTGTATGCGAAGGTTTACCAGCAGTCACCGGCATGGATGATGCCCGTGAAGCAGCCTGGCATCCTGTTGAAGCCATCCCATCGTTGGGTTTTGATCATAAATTGATCTTGAATGATGCATTGAAGGTGTATCAGGAAATGAAATAACGATCCATTTCTTTGGTGTTTTCTATAATTGGTTAATTGGCTCTGTTTTGTCCCATTAACACACCGTTTTATTTCTTTTTTACAAAGCAACATCCCTCATTCAGATTTCGATAAATATTAAATCCAATCTCTATGCAGATGGAAAATCACCCCTGTGATTTATCCATGCTGATGGGTTTCTCAAAACTTTCTCGAAGGTAGCTCAAAGGTTTGTCCATAGTTTCTCCATATCTTATAGGTATGGACTAAGTATGGAGGAACTATGGAGAAAGTATGGAGATACCATGGACAAACCCATTTGTTTAGGGATATTGTAGAAGTGATTTCCCCTCTGTTTAGACTTTATTGGAGAATGTAATAGAAGGTTGTTGAGCTGTAAGAAAGCAAAAATAATAAAACCGGTTACCATACATTGACTTAGGCATAATTACGCAATTCATCTGCTAGAAAGTAGAACTGATTTAAGGAATATACAAGAATTGCTTGGTCATAAAAGCAGTAAAACAACGGAAATATACATTCATGTTTCAATAAAAAATTTGCAAAAAATAAAAAGTCCGTTTGATGATCTATTCTGATTTTTATTAATTAATTTTAGAAAATATATAATGACCGAAAGGTACACATAGCCAGTTGATTTTGGATGTATAGCATCTCTTTTGGTAATGTTATAAACGAGTTATGCGTCATGTTAAGAGAAACCACATCAACAATCATTTTTATAAACTTTAATAAATAATCAAATGGAAAAAGATTCATCCTTCAAAGATTTGTTCTATTCTCTTTGCGAAATGTTCGGAGAAAGTCGTTCAGTGCTGATGGCGAAGTTTTCAGCTCGTAACAACTTTTGTGCGGCTCGACAGGAACGTTCCTCAAAATCGGCAGCTGCATATAGTTCCTTACATTATGCCTTATTATATAGATTGGACACACGCATTATTTAACTGATCGTAAAACACACTTAAAAATGATTGATACAGATCTTCTCAAATCAAATATTAAGATAGTACAAAGTGTAATAGATTATTTTGCTGCAAAATCAAATGACGCTGATCGTTTTAGCATAATAAAAGAAAAAGCTATTTTGAATGGGAAAAGATTCAATAGTCCCAATTCTGAACAATTTATTGGATATGGTTTCTTAGCACCTATGGATTGTATTTTTTATTTATCTGAAAATGGATTTCCAAATTCGGGAAGAGTAATTGATGAAGCAATAAGAGCTTTAGAAGAAAATTTATTAATCTACCCCATTGATAAAATGCTTACAACAAGAACTACAGATTTGAGATATAATTTCAATGGCGAATTTGCATCTTTTCTGTATAGAAATAATTTAATTCTTAACGTAATATTAGGTTTTGAATATATAATTCAAACATATCGAAAATCTGTTCTTAAGATAGAACCTACATTAAATGACGGATCAAAAAGTATTGGTACAGGATTTATTGTAGAATATAATAAAAATACTTATGTCGTTACAAACAAGCATGTAGTTGAAAATAATCATGAATTAAGTCTTTACGATGAAAATGATGATATTTTAATTTTTACAAATGTTTTTTTGAATCCGGAAAAAGATGTTGCAATTATTATACTTGAAAATAATATTGATATAAATCCTTTTCAATTAAATGAAGATATTAAATTATTAGACGAAATTATTACTATTGGATATCCTTCAGTCCCAATGACAAAATTTGCATATCAGATTTGTCATAAAGGAGAGGTTAATTCATTTGTACAAGATTATTCTAACAATAATATTATATTAATATCAGCAAAAACATCATCTGGGAATAGTGGTTCTCCTGTAATTGATTCTAGTGGAAGGGTGGTTGGAATTGTAACTCAAGAATTATATGAAGAGGAAGAATTTTATAAAAAAGGGAAATTGCCTTATTATGCAGCATTAGCAGTAAAGGATATTATTGAAACGATCGATCAATACATAATAAATAATAGGGTATAACAGCAAGCTACTACTCGATAAGTCAGGTTGTAGTGCTTGGTTGGTAGGAAATTAGTGTTTTGAAAATCAACTCTTCGTAGGTAGTTCATCGGTTAAATCCCGTCCTGCGTGCAGCTGCCGACCGTTATAGCCAATGGTAGGTCGACCGTACAAAAATTACGAGCTTAGACATCCTATTCTATTGCGGTGAAAAAATAAAATTATCGCCGCATATTTGCGGTAATTAATTCATATATTTACCGCACAATAATATTAGGCAATGGCAAAATACATTTACGAATACGAAAACTGGACAGATTTTTCGTGGCAGGACAAAGCCATAAATGTCGTATTTGGTGAGGTGCGGCTTATGCAAGGTAAAATAATAGGTCAAATGAATGCTTTGGGTTTTTTTGCTAAAGAAGAAGCCACGTTAACCGCCTTAACCTTAGATGTAGTAAAATCATCAGAGATTGAAGGCGAATTACTCAATTATGACCAGGTACGTTCGTCCATTGCAAGGCGTTTGGGCATAAACACTGTAGGACTTGTATCGAGCAGCCGCCACATTGAAGGCGTTGTAGAAATGATGCTGGATGCCACTCAACGATACTCTTTACCTTTAACCGAAAAACGTTTGTTTGGTTGGCACGCAGCACTTTTCCCTACTGGGTACAGCGGACCTTACTTAATAGAAGTGGGACGATACCGAACTGGTGAAATGCAAGTTGTTTCGGGCGCAATGGGCAAAGAAAAAGTACATTATAAAGCCGTAAAGCCCGAATTAGTAAAAACGGAAATGGATAAGTTTTTGAATTGGTTCAACAACGAAAGCTGCCTTGACCCTGTTTTGAAAGCCGCCATAGCACACTTTTGGTTTATCATCATTCACCCCTTTGATGATGGAAACGGCAGAATTGCAAGAGCCATAACCGACATGTTGCTTGCTTGTGCCGAAGGCAGTGGAGAACGTTTTTACAGTATGTCTAGCCAAATATTAGCCGAACGCAAAATCTATTACGAGGTATTGCAAAAAATGCAACATAGTTCTGGCGACATTACTGAATGGATCGACTGGTTTTTACATTGTCTTAAAAATGCGATGCTCTCTACTGAAAACACTACACAGAAAATATTGCGTAAAGCTGAGTTTTGGAAATTACACGAACACACTCCTATCAACGAACGGCAACGCTTAATGCTTAACAAACTCTTTGACGATTTTGAAGGAAAACTACAAACTTCAAAATGGGCTAAAATTGTCAAGACCTCTACCGACACCGCCTTACGGGACATAAAAGACTTGGTAGAAAAAGGGATCTTGAAACAAACTGACGAAGGAGGACGAAATGCAAACTACGAATTAGTAGACTTTAAATTAGAATAACCACTGGCTATAAAAGCAAAATACCCGCAAGCCGGGTTTCAGTGCTTTGTTGACAGGTGGATAAACCAGACGAGGCTGACCCTTCCAGGCCGGTAATTAAAAAGTAATTTTTCCAGTATTTCATGAAAGCTAATCATGACACACCGGCACATTGGAGTCAATCAATACTATGCTGATGTTTGTTTACCTGAAAATAAATTTAACTATGAAGAATTCCTGAATTTATGCGTGTGGTTTAAGACGGAGTGAATTATTAAATCTGAAGCCAATTGATATTATAATTATTATATGAAATTCAACATGAAAATGATAAATTTAGACTTTAAAGAAAAGTCAAATGAAGTCTGACGAGATTAAAAACTTATTCTCCCAATTTGAAGATGCAGCCTCTGATTTAGAGGGTGTTGAATGTTGGAGTGCACGAGAATTACAAAAATTATTAGGATATAGCAAATGGGATAACTTTGAGAAAGTAATCCAAAAAGCAAAAGATTCCTGTATGAATGCAGGAGAATTAATAGAAGACCATTTTCCTGACATCAGGAAAATGGTCGAGATTGGCTCAAGTACGGATAAAGATAAAGCTAATTTTTACAAATCAAGTATTGCTTCTCGGCATGACTATTTTGACGGTATTAATGCTCCGGTATGAATTTTACTTGTTAAATCTACTTCAAAAAGAATAAATAAGCATGAAAGTCGAACAACATTTAATGAACATTATCAAGAAAGGTGAGGGTGAGCATCTGGAATTTATGAAAGAAGTTCGTCGGGAAGATGTTGCAAAAACACTCTGTGCTTTTTTAAATAATTATGGTGGTACTGTTCTTATTGGGGTGCAGCCAGATGGTACGGTAACAGGTTTGACAGATTTGGAAAAACATGAAGCGAATCTAAAAAACTATCTGTTCGATTTTATTACGCCCAATGCTCCTATCATGGTTTCGACTGAAACGATCGCTAATAAAAAAGTGATCGTGGCAAAAGTTTGGAATGGCCTGAAACCTCCCTATGTGTGTGATGGCATCATCTATTTTAGACATGGTACAAAAACGGATAAGGCATTGACTGATGATATTTCTAAATTTACTTTAACTCGCCAGAAATCTGAATTGCATTGGGAAAGCCAACCTGCTATCGGAATAGAAATGGTGGATTTGGATGAACTTGAAATTCGGAAAACCTTAAAGGCTCTAACGCAATCAAATAGGGGGAAAGTCTTCTCTGAGAAAAACATCTTAGGATTTCTTGAATATTATGGCCTTTACAGAAATAGTAGTTTAACAAATGCTGCCGTTGTTTTATTTGCCAAAGAACCTTCTCGCTATTTACCTCAATGCCGTATTCGGGTTACTGTTTTTAAAGGAACTAAATCTTCAGACACTTTTATTTATGATCGAATTTTAGAAGGTAATCTATTCAGAAATTTTGAAGAGATCATGCAGTTCTTTGAGGTGAATATTGCTGTGAAAAGTAAATTCTCTGATAAGAAATGGCTTCGTGAAGATATCGCCTTCCCAAAATCAGCATTACGAGAGGGGCTGATGAATGCTTTAATACATCGCGATTATTCAAACGTTTCGGGTAGTGTTATCGTTGCCTTTTATCCTGATCATTTAGAAATAACAAATTATGGTGAACTACCTGTTGAATTAAAACCTTCAGATTTGTTTAAAAACCATTTGTCGTTACCCCGTAATCCGCATATTGCACATGTTTGCTTCTTAAGAGAAATGATAGAAAAGATAGGACGAGGAGCTGTAACGGTGATTGAAGATTGTGAGAGTAAAGGATATCCCAAACCTAAATGGCAAAGTAAATCGGGCGTTACTACGCTTATATTTCCTGAAGTTACCATTACTGCAAAAACAGATAATGATGTGAATGATGATATTTTTGATGCCTTAAATGAGAATCTGACAGACTTAGTTAAGGTTCGTTTGATAGGAATAATGCATTTTATTGATAATCATAAGGGGACTAAGGTTTCTGATCTGATAAAACACTTTAATGTTTCAGAACGGACAATTAAAGACAATCTTAAATCGTTAATTGATTCTGGATTAGTGATATACAAAGGTAGTAAAAGGACAGGATTCTATATTTTGAACGAAGGGATAAAGGATAGGATCAATAATTAAAACTTATAGTATTGCACGATAAGATGC
>JACAUB010000001.1:4799140-4921905 GCA_013390605.1 Bacteroidota bacterium
ATCGTATGCCGTATAATTAAGGCAATAGGGGCTGAATAAGCGCAGGCTTAGGTTCTGCAGATTTACCATAATCTGTTGATTCGACAAGTCGTTAATATTACCATTCCAACTGAAACGCATGTTTCCACCTTCAGGAAAAGCTGCTTTAGCCTTAAATTCATTATGGCCATTCATGTCGAAGTTGCTCGCCTGGAAGTCGATTTTATTGATAGGAAGATTGAACGGTACTTTTAAGGTTCTATCGATAAAAGTAAGTTGAGAATTGTTGATGTGTAGATCTTTGATCTTAACCGTCATTGGTTGAGAAGCGGTAGTAGATGTAGATGCTTTTTTATCTTCTGGTTTAAATAGGACACTGAAATTGTTTGTCTTTTGATTCAATATAAAACTCATGTTCGCATTTGTCGCATGTATATAGTCGAACAGGTAAGTATCGGTCGGTAGATATATTTTAGCGATTTTGGTCTCAGCGCTCTTTGCTGATGCAACAGGTTCTCCCAGATTGTTGGTGATATTAAGATCAGTAGCACTACCTGTTCCACTGATTTTGAAATCCATGACATGCTTCATGTTGCCAGCAATAAGTAAATCTCCATTTGCTAAGCCTTCTAACTTCCCAATATTATAATATGCCTTAACGTAAGGTGTGATGATATCAACAGGTAATTTGCTAACCTTTAGATAAATCTTATATTCATCTGTTTTCATGTTCAGGGTTGTTCGACTATCTACTGTAGCCTTGTCGCCTATCTTCAGATGGATTCCGGCATCGGTGTTGCCTTGTTCAAATGCAAGTTTGGGAACGGATACTCCCAGTTCGTTCATTGTAATGGTATTCTTTAATTGCAAGTCGCTGTAGATAAGCTTTCCGCCGCTAACATAAATATTTTTAAGTATAACTGATTTTGGGAAGGTTGATTTGGTCTTTTTTACTTTGCTGCTATCTTCTTTAGGCATAAGGTCGTCAAAATTAAAGGAACTTCCGTTTTGCAGAATGACCGCATAAGGATGGATGATCTTTACTTCTGTTATTTCAACCCTTTTACCGATTAATTTATACAATGACATGTTGATTTTAAAGGTATCAATAGAAGCGAACAGATCCCGGTTATTTGCTTCATACATCTTGATGAAATTCATCCTCAATGAACCTGTAAAGATATTCAGGTGTAGATCTTTAATCGTAACTTTTCGTCCGATTAATTCTTTACTATGTTTTTCTATGTAATTTTTAGCGATGGGTGATATAGATAATGCCAAAGCCAGTGTAATTACTACTATTATTGATACAATGATCAGTGTTATTTTTATTCCTTTACGTTTCATTTGAGACACTATATAGATTTTATCTTAACTGATAAATGGTTTAACAAAATTCAGATAATATTTGTTAAATAGCAAATACTTTGTTTTTGCTATAAAATTAGTCGTACGAATGAAAAGAGAAATTTATCCCTGAATTTAAAATCAAATCTAAAGATTTTAAGTTTATAGATCATAAAAGAATACCGTTAATCAAATGCATATAAAATTGATCATAAAGCTTTTTTGGAATCAAGATTGAAATGAAAGCAAAACAAAAAGTAATAGTTATAGGTGGTGGTTTTTCAGGTATACAGCTTGTAAGAAAACTGAATGAGAAACTATTTGATATTCTCCTTATTGATAAAATTAATCACCATCAATTTCAACCTCTTTTTTATCAGGTTGCAACTTCTCAGATTGAGCCATCAAGTATTTCTTTTCCTCTCCGCAATGTCTTTAAGAATAAAACAAATGTACAAATTCGACTAGCCGAAGTTTTAAGTGTGGATAATGAAAACAATAAAATAAATACAACTATTGGCGATTTTGACTACGACTATCTGGTTATTGCATTAGGATGCAAAACAAATTTCTTTGGTAATAATGATATTAGTAAATACACTTTTACTTTAAAAACCACCTATGACGCCATCACTATTCGCAACCACATATTGCAAACTTTTGAGGATATAATTTCAGCTAATGAGAATGAAAAAGAGGGACTACTAAATGTAGTCATAGTCGGTGCCGGTCCTACCGGTGTTGAGTTGGCCGGTGCTTTTGCTGAAATTAAAAAGAATATATTGCCGAGAGATTATTCGGGAATTGATTTTTCGAAGTTCAGGATTGTGTTGGTTGAAGGGAGTCCGAATACGTTAAATAATATGAGTTTAACTGCCAAAAATGCTTCCCGGCATTACCTTCAGAAAATGGGGGTAACCGTTTTTACCGAGACATTTGTAAAGGACTATGACGGTAGTGTACTTGAATTTAGTAATGGTGATACAATTAAAGCTAAAACCGTAATATGGGCTGCAGGTGTTACGGGCAATACAATTCAAGGCTTACCAGATGAATGTTATACCAAAGGAAATAGAATTATTGTAGATAGAATAAATAAGGTTATTAATAGTGAAAATGTTTTTGCAATCGGTGATATTGCTTATATGGTTACGCCAAAATATCCCTCCGGGCATCCACAGGTAGCAAATGTCGCAATCAATCAAGCGAAGGTCCTTGCGGAGAATCTTAAGAAAATTGTTCGAGGTGAAAAACCAACTGATTATGAATATAAAGATCTTGGATCTATGGCAACTATTGGCCGGAATAAGGCAGTTGTAGATTTTCCATTTCTCAAGTTTAGAGGTTACTTTGCATGGTTAATCTGGATGTTTTTACATCTAATGTTGATTTTAACAGTCAGAAACAAAATCATTATTTTTATTAATTGGGCATGGGTTTATATTACAAAGGATACTTCACTTCGTCTAATATTGACACAAAATAAAGGAAAATAATTCCAGGCTTCTTGTTGTAGAAAATTTATTAATGTAGTTATTTTTTTGCAAAGCACTAATCCAATCAACAACAGAGGCTGTTTCGAATACCGAAACAGCCTCTGTTCATTGATTCCATAAAAGATATTACTTCATCTTATCTATCTCCTTTAATGCCCGATGAAAAGCTACATCGTCCTCAAGCAACATGAGAAAGAATCCTTCGTCACCATAGATATTACGGGCGACATATGCTTTTAAGAGAAGGTTAATTTTTCCTTCCATCAGCTTCGCATTCTTGGCATCGTATTTAATTCCGGCCTTCTCTCCCCGTTTAGTGAGTTCTGTAAACATTTCAGGTGTAACGGTAAAGCTCTTTCTAAAGTTGCTGAAGTTTTTATTGGCAATTAACGATTTACGTAACCGATCAGTCAACTCGAAAGCATACTCAAAAACAACGCCTTTGTTGATTAATGAATTATAATAACGATACTTCTCACCAGTTTCAACAGGAATAAAAATATCAGGTGTGATTCCACCACCTCCATAAACAGTCTTCCCGCCAGGTGTTTTAAATTTTAATGAATCAATATACTTGATACTATCTTTGTTTGTAAGTTCTCCATCCAGAACCCGTTTATAGAATTCATTATAATAGGCCTCGGTGCCGTCTTTATATGATTTCTGAATACATCTTCCGGTTGGTGTGTAATATCTTGCTACGGTTAGTCGGACAGCTGCTCCGTCAGGGAAACTCATCTGCTGTTGTACAAGTCCTTTCCCAAATGAACGACGCCCAATTATTAAACCACGATCGTTATCCTGAATAGCTCCCGCCATGATTTCGGAAGCCGAAGCTGAGCTTTCATCAAGCAATACAACCAATGGTTGCTTTTCAAAAATACCGTCTTGTGTTGCGTAGAATGACTCTTTTGCCTGATGGGTTCCTTTGGTATATACAATCAACTTTCCTTTTGGTAAAAATTGATCAATCATTTGAATGGCTGCCTGCATAACGCCTCCGGGATTTCCTCTCAGGTCTAAAACCAGTCGTTTCATCCCTGTGCGAAGTAGTTTTTGAAGTGCTTGATCAAATTCTTCACTAGTGTTTTCAGCAAACTTATTTACCTTGATATATCCGGTACCGGGTTCAACCATGTATGCTATATCAATACTATTAATAGGAATTTTATCTCTGATAATAGTAAAATCGGTCAATCCTTTAGTTCCTCTACGATAAACAGAGATATTAACTTTGGTGCCTTTGGGACCTTTTAATAGTTTCATCACTTTGGGGTTCGTGATTTTCTTTCCTGCAATAAGTTGACCATCTACTTTTACAATACGATCGCCTCCTTTTAATCCGACTCTTTCAGAGGGCCCTCCACTGATAGTTGCTACGATTACAACGGTATCTTTTTCTAATCTGAATTCAACGCCAATACCATCGAAACCACCTACTAATGGATCATTAACTTCATTAAATTCTTCGGCAGATATATATGATGAATGTGGGTCCAGGCTTTGCAACATGCCTTCGATGGCTTGTTGATAAAGTTTATTCTTATTTACGGTATCAACATAATTCTCGTTCACATAATTTATCAGATCGTCAATTTTGTTATTTCCTCTGTTTGCATGAAAGATTCCGCCTGATTGTGACCGGGAGAGCAACATACCTAAAAGCATTCCACCAACTAAAACTACTGCCAGAACAATGGGCAAATAGGTTGGGATTTTTTTATTTTCCATATTTATTTTTTTATTCCTTGAAAAAAGCAAAGTTAGAGATTTTGAGATGATAAATTGTGTTGCTAAAGTAAAATAGCCAAACCAAAAAAGGTGTACATTAGTTCAAATGCAACTCAATCAATATGAGATTTCTCACAGTGGTAGGATGATAAATATCGCTTTGATTTTTTTAAGTCATTGATTAATGTCTTTAATGCTTTTGTTTCGAAATCTTATTTTACACAATAAAAGTGAAATAGAAATTTGAAGTCATTAAGCCAATTCAAAATTTACAATGGTTGAATGAACCCTTTCTTTAATTTCGTCCGGTGTGGGATTAAGTTCTTCTGTTGTAAATGATCCTTTCTTTACATCAATCCTCTCGAAGACCATGAGATATAGATTAAAAATAATTTCGAGGCTTAAACGATAACGCGGTTCGAGTAGAGGTGAAATAGCATCAATTACTTGCCATGTTTTTTTACGATATTCATCTGCCAGAATATAATACTCATAGATCATGTTTCTAAATCCTTGTGGTATTGTTGCTCCATAAGCAATATCTCTAAGTTTTTGTCTACTCAATCCATTCTTTTCGATCAGGTCGTCAGCAAAATAATTCAGGTTGTTGAATTGGTCTTTTTGAAAGTCTCTGATAATATGGACTAAATAACTGAATATAGCACAAGGTGTTGCTGTTTCTTTTACATCGAAACGGGGTTCAATAAATTGTCCGTTTTCTTTTTTATGGATACCGCATAGATGAACAAATATAGAAGCAGGGGCAACTGATGCTCCTGCAGAATAATCAAGGAAAGCTTGTACAGTAGGAAATCCATCGTGGTGAATATCATAAATCATTGACTTGGCAAAAGCTTCCATGGGCCAGAGTGGGATCTGAAACTTGTCAAGTGTATCGATCAGCTCCTTTTGAATAGGGCTATTATTTGTGGCACTAATGATAGATGTAATCCAATCGTCAACATTAGCAATGAACTGATCTTTTTCATTTTCAGCTATGACTGTATTATTGGCTTTATGGTTGTCTATCAAATCATCTATTGCCCGCATGAATTTGTAGCAGGTTTTGGCAGAATCATATCTTTCGTCATCCCAGAACCTTGCAGCAATAAGAATATTTGGATGATCTTTTATTTTTTCGAAAGATATAGAATTGAAAATTTCAATGTAAGATTCTGTTAGAGTGTTCATTTATGATAATATTAATTGTTGAACGAAGCTGGGTTCATATTTTATTTCTTAATCCACTACAACCACTTATCGTTTGGTTGAATCCTTCATAATTCGTTCTGAAGTAAGTTTGGCGGATAATAACACCAAGGGAATTCCATTTCCCGGGTGTGTGCTTCCACCTACAAAATAGAGATTCTTGTAACGATTATGTTTATTATGAGGTCGAAAGTATCCCATCTGAAAAATGCTATGACTCAAACTACCAAACACGGCTCCTCTCGAAACGTTATAGATACTTTTCCATGTTTGGGGCAAATAGCAGATCTCAAATTTAATATGACTTTCAATATCTTCCAACCCTAACTCTTTTAAGCGATTGATTACAGAAGAGCGGGCACTGTTTTTAAGTTTATTCCAGTCATGATCGTGTTTAAGATCGAGATGACCTGCTGGAATAACCACCGACAAAGTATCCTGATCTTTTGGTGCAGCGAGAAGATCGGATCTGACCGGTGCATGAATATAAAAGTTTGGATGATCTGCAAGGGCTTTTTCTTTAAAAATCTTATCCATACTAGACCGATATCCTTCAGAAAAAAAGACACTGTGATGTCCCAGCTGCGGATATACTTTATCTAACCCCCAATGAAAAACAATAGCCGAGCAGGCATATTTCATCCCGTCTATTCTTGATGATGTTCTTTTATCAGGAAGTAATTCACGATAGACATAAGGTAGGTCAGCGTTTGCAATGATGGTATCTGCTTCTAATTCTGTTCCATTATTTAATATGATACCGTTCGCCACATTGTTTTTGATCACTATTTTAGAAACAGGGGTACTATAACAAAATTGAACGCCTAGTTCCGTTGCTTTGGATACAAGCTTTTCAACAATACTATACATTCCTCCCTTAATTGAAAACGATCCTTCTTTCAATTCGGCAGCAGGTAACATTGAAAATAGTGCAGGCGAGTTAAAAGGGCTTTGACCAATATAAATATTCTGAAAAGTAAAAGCCATCTGTAAATTAGGATGCTTGAAATATTTCTTTATAAAGAAGCTGTGTTTAATATAGGTCTTGAGCTTTATTAAAAGTATCGTGTTTTTTAGTGTAATAAAATCCAAAAGTCTGAAGAAATTTCTTCCAATCAATTCTTTCATTGAAAGTTGAAAGAATTTATATCCTTTGGTTATATAAGATTGCATTTTCTTGAAACTACCGGGTTCTAAAACCTCCAACTGTTTTTGCATCATCTCTTCATTTGCGGTAAATGAAAACTGAGATCCATCAGCAAAATATAACTTGTAAAGCGTTGAGAGAGGGGCAACCTCAAAATTATCTTCCAGTTTCAGTCCTAATGAGGATAACACCTCCTGATATACAGAAGGCATTAAAAACATGGTAGCTCCCAGATCAAACCTGTGTCCTTCACGAATAGTCTGTCCGCATCTACCTCCGGGTGATGAATTCTTTTCATAAATCTTTACATCATAGCCACTTCTTGCCAAATAAATAGCAGTAGCTATCCCACCTATTCCAGAGCCAATTATTATGGCAGACTTTTTATCAGACATCGTTTTAAAAGCTTATGCAAATATAATTTTCTAATCACAAATAAAAAAGCCCCCCGTACAAACTTGTTATGTATCAGGGGGATATTTTTAGAAATTTAAAGATATTTAATATTAATCTCAATAGTTTTGTTAGTTGAATTTAACTCAAATGCCGCACTTTCAAACGAGGGTGGCCCCATAAAGCTTTTAGGGTTATTTGAAGTTCCAAATCCTTCTTTGGGTATTCCAATGATATTGGTATCCATTTTGTTATTTAGATTTTCATCATGTAATACGCCTACTGCGTAGGTTCCATAAGGCAGGTCGGTAAATTCTATTATAGCCTGTTTTCCTTTTATACCACATCGCATTATTTTATATGCATATTCATGTTTCCCCGGAAAACCTTTCGGATTATTGAACAGCGAAACACAAGTCTGGCCCTTATCATTTCTAAATCTAATTAGTTTAATGGTTATTCCTCCTTTGTTAGTGGGGGTTTGACTAACACCCATTGACGCAAATCCAATAATCAGAATAAGGGAAAAGATAATTCGGCTCATTTATTTTGTTTTTACTATTAAGAAGCTTTAGGTGCTTGTGGTTCAATAGATTTTATTTTCTCTTTGATCTTCAGCCCTGATAATACCTCAATGTTTAATCCATCAGATATACCGGTTTTGATATATCTCTTTGTGAATTTCTGTGGAGCTGTTTCAATCTCAACATAGGTTTTTTGACCTTCGAACTGAACCATACTTTCAGGAATAGCCATTACTTTATCACGTCGCTCTAAAACGATATCAGCATTTGCACTATATCCGGCACGGATAAAACTGTTTTTCTTTAGTTTCACAGCGGCTTTGATTTCAAATTGAATGGCTCCATTCTCGGTTACTCCTTTTGGGGAGATATGTTCGAGGTTAGCATCAAATTTAAGATTATCAATAGCGCCTATTGAAAGAATAAGGGGCATTCCTTCGTGTAGTTTTCCTACTTCGCTTTCATCTACTTTGCCTTTAAATATCATCTCACCCATATCGGCAATCGTTGCCACTGTGGTGCCGGCGTTAAAGGTATTGGCTTCAATGACCGAGTTCCCTACTTCAACCGGAACGGTTAATATCATCCCATCAATGGTTGAACGGATAATGGTATTTCCACTTTGGGCAGACTTTCCGGTAACTCCTTCGCGAACAAGTTGCAGATTATCAGTGGCAGCGGTTACAGCTTCTTTTGAATTTTTTAAAGCTGTTTCGTATTGTTGAAATTCTCCGGCAGCAATAACTTTTTTCTCAAAGAGAACTTTTTCTCTATCATAAACTTTTTTAGCGTCATCTAGTCCAATGTTTGCTCTGTTTAAGCGCGACTCGGCCTCATTAAGTGCAACCATGTTAGGTATGATTTTAACCTTGGCAATCATATCTCCTTTTTTGATCATCTTGCCGGCTTCGATAAAGATCTTTTCGATAATACCAGAAACCTGAGGTTTTATTTCGATCTCTTTTCTTGGAGTGATCGAACCGGTTGCAACTGTCTTCTTTATGATAGACGAAATAGTTGGCGTAGTAGTTTTGTAAACGACTGGTTTCGTTTTCGATTTCTGATATAGGAAGAACAGTGTTCCACCGAAAATACCAATCACAAGAATGAGTAGGAAAATTTTGAGTACTTTTTTCATTGCCGTATAGTTTTACCTGTTTTTAAATTTATTCGTAACGTAATGCATCAATTGGTCTTACTTTTATTGCTCTCCGAGCGGGGATCAAACCAGCGAAAGCCCCTGAAATGATTAAGATAGTTAATGCTGTAATAGCCATATTAAAATCGACGGATGGATTTTTAAACATTTGTCCTGATTCAACATTAGTCGTCATCGCCATATTAATCAGTTGTATCAGACCAACTCCAAGTGTTAATCCAACAAAACCGGCAATAGTGGTTAAAACTACTGATTCCATCACAATCTGAGAGATTATTTTAATAGGTGGAGCTCCAATAGCACGCTGGATACCAATCTCTTTTGTTCGTTCCTTCACGATTACCAGCATGATATTGCTGATTCCGATAACCCCAGCTAACAACGTGCCGGTACCAACTAGCCAAACCAGAAAGTCGATACCCATGAACAAACTTCCTATTTGTTGAAATATCTCTTCCAGATTAAAGTTTCCTATTGCCTGATCATCATTAGGAGCGATAGTATGTCGTCTCTTTAATAATTTGATGGCTTTATCACCAACACTTGCTGCACTATTTCCTTTCTTTGCTGTTACCGCGATGAAATCTAGAGAATTACCAAAGTTATAGGCTCTCTGTACAGTTGTGAAAGGCATAAAGATGGTTTGTTGTTTATCCCCACCAAAGTTTATGTTTTGGCTTTTGGGTTTAAATACACCAACAACTTGAAACCAAACACCTTGAATACGAATGTATTGTCCGATTGGATTCTCATCTTTTTTAAATAATACTTCTTGAACTCTATTCCCTATAACTGCCACTTTCCGTGAGTCAAGTACATCCTTGTCATTAAGTAGTCGTCCCTGGACAACATTTACAGGATCAATTTTACACCAATCGGGTACATCACCAAAGAGGCTAAAGCTTCCTCCTTTTAGTCCATGAATTACATTATCACCCTGTCCGCTGTTTACACCAATTCTGGGTGCAATATGTTCCATTTCGGGTACCTCTTTTCTCAGTGCATCAAGGTCATCATTGTTAAATTTAAAGTTCCTTCCGCGAGGTAGTCCCTTATACGGGATACTCGTCGACTGCGACCAAATGAAGACGCTGTTGGTCGCAAAATCTTTCATCCCTTCAGTAACACCATTTCTAAGCCCATTACCCGATCCCATCATCACAACGAGCATAAAAATACCCCAGAACACGCCAAAGGCTGTAAAGAATGTGCGCATTTTGTTTTTACGCAACACATGATATATCTCTTGCCATCTATCTAAATCAAACATAGTCAGATCGATTTTATAATATGATTATTTATTCGTCTCTTAATGCCTCAATAGGCTTGATTGCAGCAGCCTTACGGGCAGGAATAAAGCCTGCAACGGCACCTGCCAGAATTAGTAGAACTGTTGCAGAAATAGCAACCGAAAGATCTGCTTCTGGATTCACAAAGAATTGTGTTTTTACATTCCTGCTTACAATTTCCAAAATGCCAATGCCCAATACCATTCCAATATATCCGGCCAGTGCAGTAATGAAGATTGATTCCTGTAAAATCATACTGATAATTGACCAGGGAGTAGCACCAATAGCTTTACGAATGCCAATCTCTTTGGTTCGTTCGCGTACAACCACAACCATAATATTACTTACACCTACGATACCGGCAATAATAGTCCCAAAGCCTATAATCCAGATAAATAGTCGGATCCCGGCAAACAGACTTAAAAGTTGCATGTACTCTTCAAGGGCACTATATGAAAAAATAGCTTGCGTATCCTGAGGATCATAGTGGTGCCGTTTGGCCATTGTATTTTTAATCTGCTCATGTATAGCCTTACTCTGTTCAGGTGTTGAATTTCCTGTCGTTACCGAAATATTATGAAGCCTGTTAAAGCCTGAGAAAACACGTTGAGCAGTAGAGATGGGCATATAGAGCGTCTTCGCATCGCGTTCACGCTCATTGTCGGGGATATATATACCGATAACCTCAAATGGAACGCCTGAAACGGTGATGTAATTACCTAAAGCTTCACTCTTTTTAAATAGACTCTCTTTGGCTTTCTGACTGATTACGGCAACCTTATTGAATTGTTGAAGATCAAAGGTGTTAAAAAAACGCCCCGATGTCATATCCACCTTTTCAATCTTTATAAATTCAGGATGAACAGCCCGTAAATCCATAACTGCAAATTCCTTTTTATAGGCGACTATTGCATTATTCGAAATGTAGTATCTACCTGAGCTAAATTCAATACCTTTTGTGCTCTCTTTAATAAAGTCGAGATCTTCGTTGGTATATTGAATCTGTCGTCCAGTCTTATTTCCTTTATAGGGTTTACTAGTTTGGCCGGGATAAAGGAAAATGGCATTTTTAGCTCTTTTGTCAAATTGAACATGGACAGAGTTTTCCATTCCCTTGCCACTTCCCAACAAAAGAATTAACATGAAAATACCCCATGCAACACTAAAACCGGTCAGGAAAGTCCGAAGTTTATTTTTACTGATGGTAGCAAATATCTCTTGCCACTTGTCAATATCAAACATGTGTTAGTTGGATTGAGTGGTTAATAGTGTATTATGGTGTTGTTTTAGCATCTCTGGCGTCAAGTTGTCGTGTTCAATTAAACCATCACGAAGTCTGATGATTCTATTTGTACTCATGGCAACTTCATTTTCATGGGTAACGATAATAACGGTAATACCGGTTTTATTAATTTCCTTAAATATTTCCATCACCTCTTTAGAGGTAGCACTATCTAAAGCTCCTGTTGGTTCGTCGGCTAAAATAATCTTGGGTTTACTAATCAATGCACGAGCAATAGCTAATCGCTGTTTTTGTCCTCCGGATAGTTCGCTGGGTAGATGTTCGGCCCAATCTTTTAATCCCATCATATCAAGATACTCTAATGCCATGATGTTTCTTTTCTTTCTGCTAACCTTCTGATAGTATAATGGCAACGCAACATTTTCAACCGCATTCTTAAATGAAATCAGGTTAAATGATTGAAAAACAAATCCGATATATTGATTCCTCAATAGTGCGGCTTGCGTTTCATTCATGTGTTTTATTACCTTTCCGTCCAGTAGAAATTCTCCCTGATCATAAGTATCCAGGATCCCCACTATATTTAATAGTGTAGATTTTCCGGATCCTGATGCACCCATAATAGAAACGAGTTCACCGTTTCCAATATGTAGATCAATTCCTTTTAGTACGTGTAGACTGGTTGAGCCGATGCCGTATGATTTGTGCAAGTTGTTTAGGCGGATCATGATAAGTGCTTTTTGTTGCTAAATGATCATTTTATACAACCTTTGACTACATGTTGGGCAAAAAGTTACAGTTAAATGATAAAATGCGCTAATTTTGAAGTTTGAGTTATTCTATATTCATTCAAAATATTTGAGCATTGAGTATCTACACACAAAAGCGTCATTGGAAGTGGGTTTTATTTGTTATAGCCATTCTAATTGTAACCATTTCAATTTTTTATACTAACATATTGGTGAAAAAGATTGCAAGTGATGAACGTGAAAAGATAAGAACATGGTCTAAGGCTGTTCAACAACAAGCTGAGTTGGTTAGCAACAATGAAATCTATTATCGCAAGATGCAACTCGAAGAACAGAAACGTGTTGAGTTGCTTGCGTTAGCATATAGAAAGTTAGCGGAATCACCCATGGAAGAAGAAGTTAGTTTATATATTGAAGTCATTTCTCAAAATAAATCTATTCCAGTTATTATTACCGATGTAGACCGGAATATTAAATGGGTAGGAAATTATAATATTAAAACTGGTGCCAAATTGAGTGGGAAGCTACTTAAGGATTTTACTAAATATCCACCTGTCGAAATAAAATATGGTAAGACAGATTATTTATATTATAAAGACTCTCAAATCTTCACAGAGCTCCGTGAGTTTTACGATACCAATGTTCAGTCTTTTTTCTCAGAAGTAGCCAATAACTATGCATCAGTACCTGTAATTATTACGGATGTCACCAAAACAAAGATTATCAATTCAGGTAATATTTCACGAACCCGTTTAAACGAACCCGAATTTCTTAAACAGACCATTACCGAAATGAGTTCAGAAAACGAACCCATACAGGTAGAGATTAGCGGGCATGGAACACAATATATATTTTATAAAGATTCAAAGTTACTAACTCAACTTCGCTACTATCCGGTTGTCATGTTTCTGATTATTGGTATGTTTCTAACTGTTGCATATTTATTATTTAGTATTGCCCGTAAAGCTGAACAAAATCAGGTTTGGGTGGGGCTGGCAAAAGAGACTGCCCACCAACTTGGAACGCCACTTTCTTCAATCATGGCATGGGTTGAAATTTTGAAAATGCAGGATGTAAGTGAGGAGACGATTGTTGAGATGCAAAAAGATGTAGATCGACTACAAACGGTTGCAGAACGTTTTTCAAAGATAGGATCGCAAACTACGCTCACCAAAATGAATATTACAGAGCTAATCTATAATTCTATTGCCTATTTGAAAACCAGAACATCACAAAATGTAAGATACTATATTCTAACTCCCAGCGAGGTTAATATTTATGCCCCGATCAACCAACAACTGTTTGAATGGGTCATTGAGAACTTATGTAAGAATGCCGTCGATGCCATGGAGGGCAAAGGATCAATTACCATTAATATTACAGAAGACCAGCAAACGGTTTCATTAGATATTACTGACACCGGTAAAGGAATTCCCAAATCTAAATTCAAGACTATTTTCAATCCCGGCTATACCAGTAAACAGAGAGGGTGGGGGTTAGGCTTATCACTTTCAGAACGTATTATTACAAATTACCACTCTGGAAAAATCTTTGTTAAATCATCCGTTCTCGATAAAGGAACTACCTTCCGTATTATCCTTAAAAAATAAATTTCATGGCCGGACTCTATATCCATATTCCTTTTTGTAAACAAAAGTGCCACTATTGCAACTTTTTTTCGGTGGCTTCAATCCGAAATAAAAAGGAGATGGTTCAAGCAATTGCTGCCGAACTACAACTTCAAAAAGCATATCTGGATAATGAACCGTTAAAAACCATCTATCTGGGTGGTGGAACTCCCTCTTTACTTACAGAAGACGAGCTAAACCATCTGTTTGAAACCATCTATTTAAATTATGAGGTCGACACAGATGTTGAGATAACGCTGGAAGCTAATCCTGACGATCTTCATACCGAGAAAGCTGATATCATCCGACGAAGTAAGATAAACCGGTTAAGCATCGGTATTCAGAGTTTTCACGACGATGATCTCCTTGCATTAAACAGAGTTCATTCGGCCCGACAATCTCTTGATGCGATTAAAACAATGCAAGATTTTGGAATTACCAATATCAGCATCGATTTGATTTATGGTATTCCCGGGTTGACCAATGAGAAATGGCAGCAGAATCTGGAGACGGTAAAACAGTTACAGATTCCGCACCTTTCGGCTTATGCCCTGACCGTGGAAGAGCGGACAGCCCTTGACTGGTTGATTAAAAAAGGACGAATGACTCCGGTTAATGAAGAGATGAGTATTACTAATTTCAGATATCTGCAACAATATGCCCATGAAAATGACTACGAACACTACGAAATATCCAATTTCTGTAGACCTGGAATGTACTCGCGTCACAATACAGCTTATTGGTCGGGGAAAAAGTACTTGGGTGTAGGTCCGTCAGCACACTCTTTCAATCAGAATAGCCGTCGGTGGAATGTATCGAACAACACAAAGTATATAGAGGGTATCAAAAACAAGGAACCTGTTTTTGAAGAAGAAGTATTAGATGTAACTAAAAAATACAACGAGTATATTCTCACGTCTCTCCGAACCCGAAACGGATGCAACCTCAATTATATCAAAGAACATTTTGGAGAAGTCTTTTATAATACCTTTTTAGAAAATCTAAGATTCAGCCAATATCAGAACTGTTTCACTTTAACTGATCAGATCTTAGTACTTACTTCCGAAGGCATGTTGTTTGCTGATGCAATCACTTCAGAACTTTTCATTT
The DNA here is from genome assembly GCA_013390605.1 of Bacteroidota bacterium. Classification (GTDB taxonomy): domain Bacteria; phylum Bacteroidota; class Bacteroidia; order Bacteroidales; family Cfx3-03; genus Cfx3-03. The sequence goes on from JACAUB010000001.1 coordinate 4,814,145, forward strand.
CTGACAAAAAAGAGAACTTGTAGCGATGCAAGGTTGTATGTCTCTACCAGGAAAGATCAGATTGTTCCAATTACCTTTTTTATTTTAGTTTCACTTTCAGTACGACTGGTTGGTGATCCGAATTCTCGAATCCATTGGCGATTGTATTAGTCGAAATAATCTTAATATTTGGGGAAGTCAAAAAGAAATCAATAATTGTTGCTGATGTTTTTCCTTTCAAATAAGCTTCATTTACATTCCGGTTAGTAGCTTTCGATTGATCTACTGCCCAATTCCATCCCTTTGGTTTGAAAGTTTCTGGCACATGCTCAAACGCAAACACTTTATTTCTGTCCGTAATCAACGAAATATTAAACTTTGGTGGATTCTGATTCCAATCACCACCAACAATAACATATTGACCTTTAGCATAAAGATCGGTCATTAACTTTTTTATTTTTTCAAGTTCCATTTGTCTTGCTTCAGCTGCATCGCTAAAAGCAGAGTTATGAAGATTAATCAGTGATAATGTTTTTCCAGAGGGAAACGTATACTGTGTATGAATAAAACAACGGTCAAGCAAAAATAGTCGTTTTGGCCAGCTATAACTTCCGGGTAAGGCATAACGGATAGCACTATCGGGCACGATTTTACTCAATGTCATTTGTCCTGCTTCTACTCGTCCCATGGGCTCTCTGAGTGGAACCGGTACAAAAGGAACATCATAGTTCTTGGCAAAAACACTATGATAACCAGGTAAAGCATCTTCTATCTGAGTCACTTCATCAATTTTATAAGTTCTATGGGAATAAGCATCTACTTCCTGTAAAAAGGCAAAATCAGCCGAATCCACACTATTTATCGATTGTAGTATACCTTCAAGATATCTTGTACATTGAGCTTCCGTAGGTCGTACCATAGTCCCTCCTTCATAAAAGAAATCCATCTCTTTGCCCAATCCTGCATATCCAATATTCCAGGTAAGCAGATTAAAAGTGTCGTTCACTTTCTTCCGTGATGTGGTTGAAGATCTTACAACCTTCAAGTGAGATACCGGAAGTGGTTTATATTTTACCAGTGTCACATAGCCCAGAAAACCTGCTACACACAACGCCATAAATAAAATAAACAATCCTAACGTAATGAGTAATCCTTTTATTAGTTTCATAAACCGATCCTTCCAAATTAGTTATTAAAATTAAGCATTGCCGCTATCACTTATTCAACCTGCATATATTATTTTATGATTTTTTAAAGTTAAAATAAAGTATGGGGCCGAAAGTACAAATTGTTTTTAGCATTTCATGGGCAACTTTATAAATAGAAAAAGGTCACCATACTTAAAATGCATTATATCAAATTATAAAAGCATAAGTGTGAAATTTTAGAAATCGGGATCACCAAATTATTGATTATAAATGTGCTCAATTAAAAAAAATAATTAATGCAAAATGAATAAAAAATGTTCAATATAATGACTAAACTATACAACTCCCCCAATGATAAACAGACCGGTATTAAATAATTTTATCTAATTTTATCGCCTGAAAAAACCTAAAACTTGAAATCCATGCCTATTTTAGGATCCATCATTAAGAGTGCTATTGAGTTAGGAAGCAAATTACCTGTAGAGGGTAACCGAAAATTAAACCCCGTCCTTGCGCAGGAGAAAACATTGCGCAAAATGCTTAAAAAGGCTCAGAATACAGCCTTCGGTGAAGAATATGATTTTTCAGAAATCATTCGTCGCAAAGATGTTATCAGCGAATTCCAAAGTAAAGTACCTCTTTTTGATTATAATTCCATTCACAAAGCGTGGTGGTATAGAATACTTAATGGCGAAAGCTATGTATGCTGGCCAGGTAGTGTTAAATATTTTGCTTTAAGCTCTGGAACCTCCGAGGCTACCAGTAAATATCTTCCTGTAACCAGCGATATGCTGAAAGCCATCAAAAAAACTAGTACCAGACAACTATTCTCTCTGGCCCAATACGATTTTCCGAAAGAGTTCTATCAAAAGGGAATTTTGATGTTGGGAGGCTCAACACACCTTGAGTTTAACGGAACTTATTACGAAGGTGATCTCTCGGGTATTACTACCGGCAATATTCCCTTCTGGTTTCAGCATTTCTACAAACCTGGTAAACGTATCTCAAGAGAAAGAAACTGGACAACCAAACTCGACGAAATAGTAGCCAATGCCGGGAATTGGGACATCGGGGTCATTGTGGGTGTACCTGCATGGCTTCAAATTCTGATGGAGCGTATCATTAAAGAATATAATCTTAATACTATTCATGATATTTGGCCTAACTTATCCATCTATGTTCATGGTGGTGTTTCGTTTACGCCATATATCAAAAGTTTTGAAAAGCTATTAGCTCATCCTATCACTTATATTGAAACATATCTTGCTTCCGAAGGATTCATGGCATATCAAAGTCGTCCAAATTCTGAAGGTATGCAGCTGGTATTAGACAATGGACTCTTTTTTGAGTTTGTTCCTTTCAATGAAAAAAACTTTGACGACGACAGCAATTTACGTCCTGATGCAAAGACTGTAACTATTGGTAATGTGGAGGAGGGCGTCGATTATGCGTTACTAATTACCTCAGTGGCTGGTGCATATCGTTATTTAATTGGTGATACCGTTCGCTTTACATCCAAGGAGTTATCCGAAATAGTTATTACTGGCCGCACCAAACACTTTCTGAGTATTTGCGGCGAACATCTCTCACAAGAGAATATGAACAGAGCCATCGAAATGTTGAGTCAACAACTAAATGTCTCTATACCTGAATTCAGCGTAGCCGGGTTTAAATACGAAAGCATGTTTGCTCACCGTTGGTATTTGGGTTCCAATGATCCAATCGATGTAGAAAAGGCACGTAAATTAATCGATGAAAATCTAAAAATTCTCAACGATGATTATCGTGTAGAGCGACTACATGCTGTACGTGATGTTTTTGTGGAGGTACTTCCAGTCGAAGTTTTCTATAATTATATGCGCAAATGTGGCAAAGAAGGCTCTCAAAATAAGTTCCCAAGAGTTCTAAAAACAACTAAATTAGCAAACTGGGAAGAATATCTTAAGTCAATAAGAAAATAAAACAAAATGCTTCACCCGTTTTTTGAAGGTATAATTATAGGCCTAACATTAGCCGTAATGCTTGGTCCCGCAGTGTTTGCTTTATTGCAAACAAGCATACACCGTGGGACAAAACCGGGTATTATATTAGCATTAGGAATTGCGCTCAGTGATCTTACTGTATTGGTTATGAGTTATCTGGGAGCTGCTCAACTCTTAACTGATGGAAAAAGAAGTTTAATCGTTGGATTAATCGGTGGTTCCATTCTTATCATTTTTGGTATCGTAACCTTCACCCGAAAAATACATATTGAAGACTCTGGTAATCTATTGGAACCCAAACGCGTTCCGGGGGCATTAACTTATTTGGTTAAAGGATATTTTCTCAATATTGCCAATCCCTTTGTTTGGTTCTTGTGGTTCTCTATCATGATGGGGGTTTCTGGAACCTATGGCTCAGAGATATCTTCTCTCTCTGCATTTATCGGCGGTTGTGTCGTTACCATTTTTTGTACCGATGTATTAAAAGTTTTAATCGCTTCACGAATTAAACACTACCTCACACCTAAAATTCTCAATCTGTTCAACCATGCAGTAGGTATATTGCTTGTCGTCTTTGGCATCATTCTCATCGTTAGATCAACAATTACATTCTAAGCATATTTAATTAATCCATCCCTCCACATCCCTTTTTCGTTTTCCTCAATCTTATATCTTAATATATATTTAAAAGTCCTATTTTTGCATTGTAATACTTAAATAAACTGAAAAGGGTTATCTATATGAACGATCGACCTTTTAGCAGTATCATACAAACAACCGGCAATGAAGAAATACCAGCTTAATCACTTGCGCGAACTAGAGTCGGAGGCTATATTTGTTATCAGAGAAGTGGCCGCGCAATTTGAACACCCATGTTTACTTTTTTCAGGGGGAAAAGATTCAATCGTTTTGGCTTATCTTGCAATGAAAGCCTTTTGGCCAGCCAAGATGCCCTTTCCATTGGTGCATATCGATACAGGACACAATTTTGAAGAGACCTTAACTTATCGCGATGAGTTGGTCAGGAAGTTTGGTGCCCAACTTATCGTAGGCTCCGTTCAGGAGAGTATAGAAACCGGACGCGTAACCGAGGAGAAAGGATTCAATGCCAGTCGCAATCTATTACAAACCACTACCCTTCTTGATACCATAGAAAAATATAAGTTTGATGCTGCCATGGGAGGTGGACGACGCGATGAAGAGAAAGCACGAGCCAAAGAACGTTTCTTTTCACACCGCGACGAATTCGGACAGTGGGACCCTAAAAACCAGCGTCCAGAGCTCTGGAACATCTTCAATGGCCGTAAACACATGGGCGAACATTTCAGAGTATTTCCCATCAGTAACTGGACCGAGATGGACGTATGGCAATACATCCTGATGGAAAACATCGAGATGCCCAGTCTCTATTTTACCCATATGCGCGAAGTCTTTAACCGCGATGGTGTGTGGCTCTATCACGCCCCTTTCATGAAATTGAAGCCTAACGAAAAAGTCGAAATAAAGCAAGTACGGTGCCGCACTATTGGTGATATCTCATGTACCGGACTCACACTCTCCTCCGCCGAAACATTAGCCGACATCATTTCCGAAATTGCAGCTACCCGTGTTACCGAAAGGGGTGGGCGTGAAGATGACAAACGATCTGAAGCCGCAATGGAAGACCGTAAACGCGAAGGATATTTCTAAACCAACAACTTAATTTTGACGATGACTCAGTTTTCTAATAACTCATATTTAGACATGGAGCTGTTGCGTTTTTCAACAGCAGGTAGCGTTGACGATGGTAAAAGCACTTTAATCGGACGACTGTTATACGACAGTAAATCCATCTTCGAAGATCAACTTGAAGCTGTAAAGCGTGCCAGTATCAAAAAAGGTACCGAGCATCTCAACCTTGCACTCTTTACTGACGGACTCCGTGCCGAGCGCGAACAAGGCATCACCATTGACGTTGCTTATCGCTACTTTGCTACTCCAAAGCGTAAATTCATTATTGCCGATACCCCGGGTCATATACAATATACCCGTAACATGGTAACCGGAGCCTCAACAGCCAATGCTGGTCTCGTACTTATTGATGCCCGCAACGGTATCACCGAGCAAACCTGTCGCCACTCCTATATCTCATCGCTACTCAAGATCCCTCATCTCATCTTCTGCATCAACAAAATGGATCTCGTCAACTATAGCGAAGAAGTCTACAAACAAATCACCGAAACCTTCACCGTGTTTGCTGAGAAACTTGATCTCCGCGACATTCGTTTTGTGCCTATCAGTGCTCTGTTTGGCGATAATGTTGTAGACCGTTCAACCAACATGCCCTGGTATACCGGCGGCACCCTACTCGAGGAACTAGAAACCGTAGAGATCGATCACGATAACGACTTTACATCACCCCGCTTTCCGGTGCAATATGTTATCCGTCCTGAGTCTACCGAATATCATGACTATCGTGGCTATGCCGGTCGCGTAGCTGGTGGCGTCTTTTCCAAAGGAGACCAGATTACTGTGTTACCCTCTGGCCTCACCAGTACCATTAAAAGCATCGACACTTTTACTGGTGAACTCGACGAAGCCTATCCCCCTCTCTCTGTTACCATCCAGCTGGCTGACGATATCGACATCAGTCGGGGAGATATGATCGTTAAAGCCGATAATATGCCCTGCGTAACTCAGGATCTCGAAGTCATGATGTGTTGGATGAATGCACGTCCGCTCCAGTTAAACGGAAAATATATTGTTAAACATACCACCCGTGAAGTACGTTGCGTGGTTAAAGAGATCCAATACAAAGTCAATGTCAATAACCTCGAGCAGATCACCGATGATACCACCGTGCGGTTAAACGATATAGCCCGTGTCGTTATCCGTTGTACCAAGCCACTTTTTGTTGATCCATACAAGCAGAACCGTATCACGGGAGCTCTCATTCTCATCGACGAAGGCACCAACGAAACCGTGGGTGTAGCAATGGTTGAATAATGTATCTTTAGAACCCAAATTAAAACCCTTATCATATCAATGAAACCATATCTTCAAACTATTTTAGCCACTGTCCTTGTAGCCACGGCCCTTTTTATAGCGACCCCTACGAAGGCTTGTACCAATCTATTGGTCACCAAGGGAGCCACAACCGATGGCTCTACTTTCATCTCTTATAATGCTGACTCGCACACCCTCTATGGTGAGCTCTACTATTGGGCTGCAGCCAGTCATCCAAAAGGATCGATGCTCGATGTTTATGATTGGGATACCAATGAGTTTCTGGGCAAAATCAAGCAAGTTCCACAAACCTATAAAGTAGTGGGCAACATGAACGAGTATCAGGTAGCAATTGGCGAGACCACTTATGGCGGACGCGAAGAATTGCAGAAACAACCTGGCGCTGTTGTAGATTATGGCAGCCTTATCTATATTGCCTTACAGCGGTCGAAGACAGCCCGTGAAGCCATCAAAGTAATGACCAATCTCGTAGCCGAATACGGTTACGCCAGTGAAGGAGAGTCTTTCTCCGTTTCTGATGTCAATGAAGTATGGATCTTCGAGATGATCGGCAAGGGAGTAGGTGAAAAAGGAGCCGTCTGGGTTGCTCGTCGTATTCCTGATGGATACATCTCTGGCCATGCTAATCATGCTCGTATCACCACCTTTCCGTTAAACGATCCCGAAAACTGTTTATATGCCCCGGATGTCATCACCTTTGCAAAGAAAAAAGGATATTATAAAGGAGCCGATGCCGATTTCAGTTTCTCTGATACCTACGCCCCTGTGGATTTCTCAGCAGCCCGCTATAGTGAAGCTCGTGTGTGGTCGATGTTTAACCGATTGAACCATGAAGCCATGGTGCCTTATCTCGATTATGCCATGGGTAAGAACCTGAGTAATCGCATGCCGTTATGGATCAAGCCTACTCAAAAGGTAAGCGTGCACGATGTTATGGAGATTATGCGCGACCATTACGAAAACACCCCGATGGACATGACCAAAGACATGGGAGCAGGTCCTTACGATTTACCTTATCGTTGGCGTCCATTATCGTGGAAAGTAGACGGCGTTGAATATCTCAACGAGCGAGCCGTCTCCACGCAGCAGACCGGTTTTTCCTTTGTAGCGCAGAGCCGTGGTTGGTTACCCAATACATTGGGTGGCATCATTTGGTTTGGTGTAGACGATACCTACAGTACCGTTTATACACCCATGTACACCAATATCAGCAGTGCCCCTGAGAATTTGAAGGCCGGTAATGGAGCCATGATGAAGTTTTCAGAGACCTCTATGTTTTGGATTTTCAATCAAGTAGCCAATTTTGCTTATACCCGTTACCGCGATATGATCCCTGAGATCAGAGCCAGGCAGGCACAACTAGAGAACAAATACATCGCGCTGGTAGCCGAGAACGACACCAAATATCTTCAGCTGGCTAAGCAGAATCCCAAAGCTACAGTACAGGCTCTGACAGCCTTCTCGCATGCTCAGTCCAGGAATACCTTTACCACCTGGAAGAGCCTCTATCAAGATCTCTTTGTGAAATACATGGACGGGAATATCAAGACCGTTATCGAAGGCAAGCGCGATCCTAAAGTCTCGCAACCAGGCTACGGTGATGCCTGGTACCGTAAGATTGTTACAGAGACTGGCGATAGATTGAAAGTATTGAAATAAGCATTTTTTTAAGTTGTAAAATAAACCGGGGTGGCTTCTTAAAAAGCTACCCCGGTTTATTTTATTCAATTAGTGATTTCATTTTCTTTGTCATTCAATAACTCTTTTTTATTTGCTTGAATTATTTTTACTGCAATATAAGCTAGTCCAAAACCAATTAGATAGAACGTTCCATCGCCAATTGGAGCTGCATTTTCGTTTCCATTTCTGCCTCTTTGGGGTAAATTTGGAGGATCAGAACTAGGTAAGGTTTGACCTGAAATCGATCCAAAGAAAAAAAAGATAAAAAGAATGATAAGTATTTTCTTTAATTGAAAAAAATGGCCTTTTGATGTTTCAAAAAAGAAAACTATCCAATTGGTAATTAAGGAACATATCGTTCCCCTTTCGTTGAACAAGATGTAGTTTTTCATGATTGTTTTAGTGTTTAGTTAACTCTGATTTTTCGTGAAAATAATTTACCATTATATTGAACCTTAACAATATAGATTCCACTATTTGCTAAATGAAATTCGAGAGAACTACTTTGTAATTTTATATTCTTTACTAATTTTCCCGAAATATCGTATACTGCGACATTACCTGATTTTATTAAATCTGATATTTTTAGATATACGGTTTTTTGAAAGGAATAAAGTGTAAAACATTTATCATCAATTGCTGCTTCTAACCCTGTAATAACATCTATTTGTAATGCAAACCGGTCTATTATATCGGAAGAGTCACTTTTAAAAGTAAATGATGATGAATTACTTAGGGCGTATTTCTTTTTATTCAATTTATCTTCCACTATAAATGTTGAAGTTTTTAACCAGTCATCTGAAATTTCAGCTTTTAAGGTATACTCATCGGATAATCCTTTTGAAAATTGAAGATTAAATAATAATGATGAAGCTGAGGGAACACTATTCGTAGATAACTTTTGTCCATTACTCAAAATAGAATAGAATAATGGTGTTCCATACATCCCTTCTAAAAAGGGTGAATCATATTCAGCATTAAATAGGGTTGATGCTTTGTCATTTAAAATTACTTTTGTTTCGGCATAAGTGTTATCTGTGGTGCTACTAATAATAAGTTTTATTTTTTTTGCAGAACTAGTTTTTGTGCTTTTCCATCCACTGGCTATTGCGTGAATTCTGGCGGCAACTGGTATTGTGATCGTGTTGACATTATTAATTGCACGAATAAAGAAACCATTCATCGATGGTATTATTTCACCTTCCTCCATGTCTGAATAGGTGCCTCCGCTATTAAGGATTTTAGCTGTTGAATTGATGCCAACTGTATTCCACCCTGTAAACCAAGTTAAACCGCTTGTAAATGGATTTCCCAATAAATGCCATCCTCTATTATCTGTTAGCGTAAGATTTGTAAATTTGATATCCGTATTATTGGGAACTCCCGAAATAGATCTGATTATTTCAGTATAATATGAAGCTAAATAGCCCTCCCCATTATTAAAAGAGGTAAGATTATTTGAACCCAACTTTTGATTAATCCATAAATTATCAGATTCTCGATAACCAAATAGATCATCATCCACACTTGGTTTAAAAGAGTCACTTATTAGTGGATTATCAACGGGAGAACTAATAAAGTGCCACCCATCTGTTTCACCAACGTATTTAATTATAAAACGTTCAATCATTATTGTTCCACCTCCACTAATCTTCCCATTACAAATGAAAGAAGCAGCGGCACCATGATTATTTGGTGATTTCAGAACCATACATTTTACACCTTCGAACGAGCAGTTGCTACTAACAGTAAAAGTTATTCCGGCTTTAAGGGATAAAACTGCACCTGTTCGGATGATCAATGATTTTAAGCTTACATCTTTTGTGCACATGGGGTTATTCGAAACATGGGGTATCTCTACATCTGAGTTCGGTCCTGGAACCACTCCGCCAGCCCAGTTTCCGGCTGTATCCCAATCATTCGATATGCCACCTGTCCAAAGAAGCGTTGTACCAATGCCATAATCTGATATTGCAACATCGTCTATGTTAATAGTTGAAGGTTTTGATGTTAGTGACTGAATGATTCTAAACCTTATAACCCCTGATTTATTTATTGTAAAATGTGCCATTTCAGGATTCTCAGTACACAATATCTCCGAACCTTCATTAACCCATGAACTTCCACCGTTTATCGAACTTTGTAATTGCCATTTTCCACCGGTATCTGATCCATAATTTGAATAACTTACCAATACATCGCCCGCCCCGTTCATTTTATCAAAGCCCATAGTAATACTACCTGCCTCATTCGTAATACTATTTATTTGAAGGCGGGCCGATTTTTTACCCCTCTTATAGTCTAAAGTAGTATTTCCGATTAGTGCATCTTTAAATAACCATGATCCCTTAGTACAGGATATTGATTCAGTACTATTTTCTGTTTGAGTACCTCCTTCAAAATTTTCAATCCAGTTCATTTTATATACAGATCCACTGACCAGAATTGTACTTAATAAAACACCTCCAATACTATGGGTAATAAGATCATTAGAATAATTTCCAGCTTTTGCGGATGAAGCAAGTCGAACATAAACTTTTTGGGGTGACAGGATTGGTGTCGAGTATGACAAGGAACAATTAGATGAAAATAATTGATTATCAAGTGATATTTCATAATTGATTGGGGCTGTAATAACGATTGGATTGCCCCCAGTAGGGAGATCCTCACCAGAAAGAATATATTGTTTTGGAATAGACACAATACTATCTTGTATTCCGTTTAATCCTGTTAAAGACTTGGGCGAAACAGATAAAGTCGGAATTACTGGAACTACCCATTTTATTGTAACATCATCTATAGCCAAATCATGAGATTTATTAGGTGTAAGCTCCTTATGCCATCTTAGCTGAAGGTAAGAATTTGGGGGAATACTTATTCCAGGTAGAGATATATCTTTAAAAACTGTACTGTTTTCAGGTAAATTACCATTTAAAATTATTGCGGGAGACCCATACTTAGGTGAGTTGAAGTGTAAATCAGCAAAAGTATTCCAATCAGATTTATTTGTAAATATGGGATCCAGAGTGGATACAATTCTATATCCAAATAGTAAAGGCTGAGGGCTTGAATATCCCCCATTTCGCCATTGTTCGCCAGTATAACTAATACTTACTTGTGAGATAGTTGTTGACGATTTGTTTTGTAAAGCTATTCCTATAGTAAAAGGACGGTCTTTGTCAGGCACAATCCCCATTGCTCTATCACTGTTTCCAGGTAAACCAAAACTTTTTTTCCCCGTAGAGATATCTGTTCCGTCTGTTGCCGAATAAGTTTTATATTGATCCTGAAATTGGTATTGCCAATACCATCCTGGAATAGTACTATTGTCTGTCCACGCTGCAGAACCTGAAGAAATAAGTATGTCGAAATTCTGGCTATAGGAACCAGTATGTATCATCTCTATTTGAGCTTTTCCGTAATTCGGGAAAGATATTCCTATCATGCAGATTAAATTTGCAAAGATGTGAGTTAATGTCGCTTTTTTAAATCGTAGTGGATGCATAATAAATAAAGAATTAAAAGTTTTATCTTTAAAAAAAATCAAGAAAAATGAAGAAAGAAAAATGAATCAGAATTCATTAAAAAAATTGAAGAACAAATTGCTTAATTCAAAATAAAAAAAAGGTATAAGTCAGTATGTATTTTATTAAATTAATGTATATTATCAAATATACAATCTAATAATAAAAAACGCAATGTATTGTAATAGAGTGTTTATAATTTGTAATTAATACAAATAAACAAGAAAAAATTAATTTTAGTATTTATACTATCTATATTTATAATTATTTTAATAAGTCATAAAGTCTCCATTTAAAGTATCTCTAAGTGTTATAGATATTCACTTTTGATTTTAACAAAAAAAAGCCTCCAAGAATTGTAAATCTGTAAATATTTCAAATTTTATGTTTGCAGCAAATGAATGAAAAGCAGGAAAATTCTATAATATTATTAGAAATAACTTTTTTTAGACGTTTTTTCTAAAATTTGAATAAAAAGTTTCTATAAAATTGGCAAAATATTAGACTTTATTCTAAAGATTAAATATTTTTAAATTAAATACAGCAAGGGAAATAGTCTGATAATATATAAACCTGAAAACATAAAAGTATAGCGCATATTTTCTAAGGAGTATACATTTTCTCATGAGTGTATATTTGAAATTGTAAAACGGGATGATAGAAATATTTTATCTAAAAGAAACTTTCAAAGGGAAACAAATTATTGAATGAATAGAATGCAAAAGTTCTTAAGTAGAATTTATTACCATTAAAATGAATATGATTTTATGATTACTTTATACATAATCTAAACAAATAATCGCAAAGCTCATTCTTAAATCATTTTCAAATAGTTGTCGGATATTTTATTGGTTTGAGAGGATGAATATGATACCTGTTAATTATCTTTGAACTACTGATAAAGGAAGGGAAGCATCATATGCATTGATTCTATGTTGAAGTTGTATCGAATAATCGTAGATTTCAGATGTAACATAGGAAATTGCGGAGTAATATTAATTATTCTGAATAAGCTGGAACAATGGTTGTATAGAGCTGATACCCCTGCTCAACTTTTTCAACTATGCTAAGTTCCGGTTTAAAATTAACCTGCTCTCCCTTTCCACGAAACAGATGAAAATAATCCCCCCATCGTGGTAATCAGTACATAAAATGGCAATAAAACCTGAACAGGCAGGAAATATAGCAATAGTTTCTTCTGTTGCATGAAATGAGCCGAGATCACTAATAGTGGAAAGTCGATCAGGATCTTCGATACAATGATCAGAAAGAATGGTTGCCAGATGCCTGTTATCAAGCCATAACCTAGTCCCAACACCAGTCCTATATGTGTTAAGAATACAGAAATGGCTGTAAGAATAATTCCGGCATCTCTATACCCCGGGCTCTTTGAGGTCCATCGCATTCGTTGTCTGAAAAATGATTTCACATCGGGTTGTACTGCCGTAACCACAATGGCTCGCCTGTCTTTTAAAAAGGCGATAGCGGAAGTGCCAAAACGATTAGAGATCTTGTGCATCAAAAAAATATCATCACCCGATGCAAATCGTTCATTGCCCTGAAATCCGTTTACTTCGATAAACGCCTGCTTTTCGTAACAAAAATTAGCACCATTACACATCACTGGCATACCGGCTCCGATACTTCCGGCTCCTGAGGCGATTAAACTCATGAATTCTAATTCTTGCAAATGCGCAAAGGTGCCCGATCCCTCCATACGAACGGGTCCGGAGATACACCGGCTCCGGGTTTGCTCATAACAATCTGCATAGGCTCGCAGCCATTGTAAAGGGACTTTGCAATCGGCATCTGTTGTTACGATTAATTGTCCGGATGAATGTTTGATGGCTTGTGCTATTGCTGATTTCTTCCCTTGGTTTTCGGCACGCAACAACAGTAAAGGGAAACCCGGGTAAGCTGTTCTAAAATGATTTACTATCTGATATGTTTTGTCTGTTGAATGATCGTCTACTATAATTACCTCGAATAGTGTGACAGGATAATCTTGGTGTAGCAGCGCTTCCAGACATGGCGTGATTGATTCGGCTTCATTACGTGCGGCAATAATCACACTAAGTGAGGTGGCTGGCAGGGATTGTCTGTTCGGTTTGACTCCGTTAAGCGAGACCCATCCAAAAGTAAACCGCATAATGATCATGACATACAGAAATGCGGGTATGCAGGCAAGCAATAGCGGTAGTTGATTATTCTCCATCATTATCAGTCCCATTTTTCTGAATAAAACGCAGATGAAATACAAAAAAGGTCCCAATGAGGGCTGGTAAGGCAATATTAATTAGCCAGATAGCTGTTGAGGCAGCGAAGACCCGAAGACCCAGATCGACAATTCCGATAGCATGTCCTCTCATAAAAAAACCAATAAAAAAGACTGAAACGGATCCACGTACGCCCAATTCGGATAGTGCTATGGTAGGAATGGAGGTCGTAATCAGATAGATAACAGGAATAATCATCATTGCTTCTTTCAAACTTATCGGAACGCCAAAGGCTTTCAGAAAAAGAAAAAACTGAGTGGAAAAAACGGTATAGCGAAGCAGACTCATTAACAATACACGTAAAAGTTCGAAGGTATGGTATGCCGAAAACACTTCAATGTAATGTTGCATGTGTTTCCATTGTGGCTTAATAAAGCTTTTCGAGAGATTAGTAATAAAAGAGATGTTGAAATATAGACCCAGAAAAATAATGTTTGCTACAAAACCTAATACATAGAGTGTCCCCATCATCAATCGGGTCGCAAAATCATAGGGTGGATAATATATCATAAGAAAAAAGGCTGAACCAAGAGATCCCATGACCAGTGTTACCAGCAATTGACTGAGTGAGCCTATTACTGTCATAAATATACCCTCAATAGGTTTGGTCTTGTTTAGAAAGAACACACGTCCAAAGAACTCACCGATACGATTTGGGGTGAAAATACTAACACTTAAACCGGTAAAAACAGCTTTTACGGCTGTAAAGAGCGTGACTTTTTCGGCTCGTGAGATTAAGAATTGCCATTTTCGGGCCTCAATCAACAGATTGGCGGTCATTAATACAGCTGCCGTGATAAAAAAGGTGAGCGATAGTTTATTTTCCAACATCCTTTTTATCAGGTCGCTTAGTATAGATATGTCTCTACGGTAGAATATTTCGTAATAAATATAGAGGTAAACGATTACAACGATGGCAATACGAATGATGATATTTCCGGTTTTACGTAACTTTGGCGATAATTTCATAATTGTAATACTTAAACTAAATCGAAACCATTGAGTACAGAACGAATCATATTAGGCATTGACCCCGGAACTACCATTATGGGATACGGTGTAATTCATCAGAAAGGGAACACAATCAGTCTGATATGTCTTGATGTTCTGAAGCTCGATAAGATCGAAAATCAACCGTTAAAACTAAAGAAAATATTCGAGACTACACTACGATTAATTGATAGTTACAAACCTGATGAGTTTGCTATCGAGGCTCCTTTCTTTGGTAAGAACGTTCAGAGTATGCTTAAACTGGGTAGAGCACAAGGTGTTGCCATTGCTGCAGCGCTCTATCGAGACATCCCTGTTTTTGAATATTCACCTAAAAAAGTAAAGCAATCCATCACCGGAAAAGGGGCTGCCTCAAAAGAACAAGTAGCTGCTATGCTCGAAAGGCTATTGAGGATTGAAGAAAAACCAAAGTATTTTGATGCTACCGATGGTTTAGCCGTGGCTGTATGTCACTATTTTCAGCGTGGTCAGAGTACCGATGACTCGGGATTCACAGGCTGGTCAGCTTTTCTTTCTAAAAATCCCGATCGGTTAATTAAGAAATAAACATTCAATAGCCTACATCAGTTTCTGAAATACCTGCCAAAATCTATCGGGCACCTCATCACTACATGCTGTTTGATAGTCAGCAAATGAACAGGGCACAATATAGTGACGGGCATACTTTTCCCGGATATTTAGTTTACAGTTTATCTCCATCCACCAACGATCAGTGCGTTTACTTTTAAAGAAAACAATCGGTTCTTCATGCTCTTTAACCGTAACATGGTATTTAAAGAATCCATCAGCATCTTTTGCTGGGAATTCGTTCGAACGAAATGCAAAGCCATCAATAAAATACCAGATCATCTGTGCTACTAGATGTGCTGTTTGTCCAAACCTGTCGCATAATGGGTTTACTTCAAAGAATCCTACGGAAGACAGCTTATCGCTAAAACCTGCATAACGCGCCATCTGACAAACTTCCTCGCCATAAAAACCATTCGGGGAGGCATTCATATTTCCGGGGGCATCCGACATCCTTACGGCTGAAATATCGAATAACACGGTATCGGCGTTTCTGATCAAAGGCTCAACCTCTTCTAACGCTGTTTGTGCTAATCCCAGTCGAACGGTATCAAAAAAGAGTTTCCGCATTAATCCGATAGCCTCCTGATCAACGAAATAGGTTTGATAACCAATATTCGCATAGTTGAACAGAAAATTAGGACGAGTCAGGATGATCTTGCTTAGATAGGAATGGGCACTAATAGCTTCTTCGTACTCTCCTAAATCGAATGCATTATCAATGGAAGTGATATTAATGATTTGAGCCATCGCTTCGTAAGCTTTGTACATAGCATACGAAAGATCTTGACTACCACCGATAACGATGGGCACAATCTCCTTGCGAAGCAGCTCTTCCATGGTTGATGATAGTGCAAAATAGGTGTCGCTTACCGTATGACCGTTCTTGATATTACCAAGGTCTACAATTTTACATTTCCAGGCGCCGGTAAAGAGGCGATACAAATATTGGCGAATTTCATCAGGGCCATTTGAACAGCCCTCATTATTTACAGCCCCACGATCTTCGGTAACACCGATAATAGCAAGCTGAACCCCCTCCAATGAAGGAAAGGTGTCGGCCTCAGTATAGATGTCAATAAGATTCCCTAAGGACTTTTTATTTTCAGAGGCAGTAAAATCAGTAGTGTTTACCGGATCAAAATATAATGAAATCTCCATTGCCATAATCGTTACTCCTTCTTTCCGCGTTTAAATGGTTTCTTTGCAGGGGCAGCAGGTGCTTCTTTGATAATCTGCATGCACTCTTCAAAGGTAAGTGTTTGTGGATCTTTTGCTTTCGGAATTTTATAATTAATCTTTCCTATTGCAATATATGGTCCCCAACGGCCATTGAGTACTTTCAGTTCAGCATTTTCAGGAAACTCTTTAATCAATTTCAATGAATCTTTCAGTCGCTTCTCTGCAATCACTTCGATTGCCCGTTCAGGAGTGATAGTGACAGGATCATCATCTTTACCCAACGAATAGAATGCTTTGTTGTGGTTGATGTAAGGGCCAAAGCGTCCGATTGCCACTTTTATATCCGCATCTTCAAACTGACCGATATTTCTGGGGAACTTAAACAGTTCGAGTGCCTCTTCAAGTGTAATGGTATCAATACTTTGTGTTTTCTTCAAACTGGCAAAACGTGGTTTCTCTTCTGTTTCTGAGGTTTCACCAATCTGCGCCATCGGGCCAAATCTGCCCAATCTCACAAATAGGTTTTTGCCACTGGCCGGATCTATGCCTAGTAATCTTTCGCCCGAAACTTTTTCAGAAGTTTCAATTGTATCAACGACTTTAACGTGAAATGGTCCATAGAAATCGCGAATCACATCAGTCCAGATCTTAAAACCCTGTGCAATATCGTCAAACTCCTTTTCTACCATAGCGGTGAAATTATACTCGAGGATATCGCCAAAGTTCAACACCAAAAACTTATTTACCAAACTACCGATATCCGTTGGAAATAGTTTAGATTTTTCAAAACCAGTTCTTTCCGACTTAATTTCTTCTTTTATTTTATTGTTTTTCAGGATGAGATGATTAAACTCGCGCGTAATTCCATCCCTATCCTCTTTAATTACATATTCTCGCTTTTGAATTGTTGAGATGGTAGGCACGTAGGTAGAAGGACGGCCAATACCCAACTCTTCCAGTTTCTTTACAAGACTGGCTTCAGTGTATCGAGCCGGATGCTGACTAAAACGTTCAACGGCATCCATCTGAATAAGCGGCAGAATCTGTCCAATAGCAATTGGAGGCAATACATTTTCTTCCTTTTCGGGTTTATCCGAAGGCTCGTCATCTGTTGATTCCAGATAAACCTTGAGGAAACCTTCGAACTTGATGACCTCTCCTTTTGCTACAAGTGCTTCTGGAGTGGTTGATATATTAATGGTGACGTTAGTCTTTTCAAGGATAGCATCGGCCATCTGTGAGGCGATGGTTCTTTTCCAGATCAGATCATATAATTTCTGTTGCGAGCTATCGCCCTTTATCGATGATTGATTCAGATAGGTAGGACGAATGGCTTCATGTGCCTCTTGCGCACCTTTAGATTTTACGGTGTATTGTCTGATTTTGACATACTCTGGGCCATACGAAGCAGTAATCTCTGCTTTTGCCATGGCTAATGCCATCTCAGACAAGTTGGTCGAGTCGGTACGCATGTAAGTAATTTTTCCCTCTTCGTAAAGCTGTTGTGCTATTAACATCGTTTTAGCAACAGAGAATCCCAGCTTGCGACTGGCTTCCTGTTGTAATGTTGAGGTAGTAAACGGAGCAGCGGGCGATTTTTTACCCGGACTGGTTTCGATATCAGCAATAGAAAAACTAGCACCCACACATTTCTTTAGGAAATCATGGGCCAGCACCCTTTCCGTAAAACGTTTGGGCAGTTCAGCATTTAATACGGCAGTCCGATCGGTAGATTTAACCTCAAAACGAGCCGTTACTCTGTATGATGCAACACTATTGAAGTTACGAATCTCTTCTTCGCGTTCAACAATCAGGCGAACAGCTACACTTTGAACACGACCTGCAGAGAGTGATGGTTTTACCTTTTTCCAAAGAACAGGTGAAAGTTCAAAACCCACTAGTCTGTCTAATACACGACGGGCTTGCTGAGCATTAACGAGGTTTAGATCTATATCTCTGGGATTCTCAATGGCATTAAGGATGGCCGTTTTAGTAATTTCATGAAAAACAATGCGTTTAACTTTACTCATATCGAGTTTCAAAGATTCCGCCAGGTGCCATGAAATAGCCTCTCCTTCGCGGTCTTCATCGGAAGCCAACCAAACCGTTTCGGCCTCCTTCGATAATTTCTTAAGCTCACTTACTAATTTAACTTTGTCAGGACTCACTTCGTATATGGGCCTAAAATCATGTGCTAAGTCTATTCCCAAATCCTTTTTCGCCAGGTCACGTACATGCCCAAAACTACTTTTCACCAAAAAATCCTTACCTAAAAAACCTTCAATGGTTTTAGCTTTGGCTGGTGACTCCACAATAACAAGATTCTTTGTCATAAATACTGATCTAGTAAAATCGCTTTAAAAGTTGTGCAAAGTAAAACAATAATTCGATTTGTGGAGAGGACTATTATGTAAATCCCTACAACAAATCTTAAGCTTGGGTGTTCATTTTGTTTAATTTGTGTAATTTTGCACCCGAATTCCTCTTGACATTCAGTTCAGAAGGAATCAAAAATGCAAATTTTACCATTCGATAACAGGGAGATATAGTGCAGAAGAAAAAATTATACATCGAAACGTATGGATGCCAGATGAACTTCTCCGATAGCGAGATAGTAGGTTCTATCATGGCTGATGCCAACTTTGAAAAAACAGAACAAATAAAAGAAGCCGATGTAATATTTGTGAATACTTGTTCTATCCGTGATAATGCAGAACAGCGGGTGAGAGCTAGACTTCGCGAATTTAAAGCGTTGAAAAAGAAAAATCCGAATCTTGTAATTGGTCTTTTAGGCTGTATGGCTGAAAGATTAAAAGAAAAGATTCTTGAAGAAGAGCCGCATGTTACCGTTATTGCCGGCCCCGATGCCTATCGCGACCTACCCAAGCTGATGGCCGATGTGGAAGAGGGCCAGAAGGCTGTTAATGTGTTGCTCTCATCATCCGAGACCTACGAAGATATTGAGCCCATTCGTCTTGATCATAATGGTGTTTCTGCCTTTATCTCGATCATGCGTGGTTGTGAGAATTTCTGTGCCTATTGCGTCGTGCCTTACACTCGAGGCAGAGAGAGAAGCCGAAATCCTGAGACTATTATTCACGAAGCTTCCGATCTTTTTGAAAAAGGATATCGCGAAGTAACGTTGTTGGGACAAAATGTGAATTCCTATCGCTGGGAGACAGAAGAAGACACTCCTTTCAACTTCGCCGGATTAATTGAAAAAGTAGCACAAGTAAGCCCACTTCTCAGGGTTCGGTTCGCTACTTCGCATCCTAAAGATCTTTCGAACGAATTGATCGATATGATTGCCCGTTATCCAAATATTTGCAAGGCTATTCACCTTCCGGTACAGAGTGGATCTACTCGGATGCTGGCAAAGATGAATCGAAAATACGATCGTAGCTGGTACATGGATCGTATTGCAGCCATCAAAAATCGTCTGCCTGAATGTACACTCTCTACGGATATCATTGCAGGCTTCTGTAGCGAAACTGAAGAGGATCATCAGGAGACAATGAGTCTGATGAAAGAGGTGGGCTTTGAAACTGCCTTTATGTTTAAATACTCTGAGCGCCCCGATACGGCTGCTGCCAAGCGTTTCCCTGACGATGTGCCCGAAGAGGTAAAAGGACGCCGCTTGCAAGAGATTATCGACCTTCAGCAGCAACTATCGCTGGAGAGCAACCGTAGAGATGTGGGTAAAACTTTTGAAGTGTTGGTTGAAGGCTTCAGTAAACGATCAAAGAAATTCCTCTTTGGTCGGACTAGCCAGAATAAAGTGGCTGTTTTTGAAGCTCACAACTTTAAACCTGGTGACTATGTTACAGTAACTGTTACGGATTGTACTGCAGGAACATTAATTTCTAAGCTTACTGAAGAATAAAAATAATTCTGGATATATAAAAAAGGGAGGCTGGTTCATTTGAACCAGCCTCCCTTTTAGTATAATCAGTAAGCCAAAAATTTAATTTTTTGCAGGTACAGACGACATATTAAAAATTAAAAGACCACCCTGCATGATTTCGTCATGTGTAATGTATAAACGGTTTAGCTTTTTGCCATTTAATATTATACTACTCACATATACATTTTGGGCAGATTGCTTTTTAACATCAATGGTAAATTCTTTTCCATTTTCTAATCTCAGAACTGCGTGGTCTACAGACGGGCTTCCGATAGCATACTGGTCTGATGATGGAGCTATTGGGTAAAAACCTAGAGAGCTCAACATATACCAGGCACTCATCTGTCCACAATCATCGTTTCCGCCTAATCCATCAGCACCATTGTGATATTGTTTTTTCAAGATCATGCGCACTGTTTTCTGGGTTTTCCATGGTTGGGAGGTCCAGTTATAAAGGTAGACTACATGATGTGACGGTTCATTGCCATGAACATAATTTCCAATAATTCCCTCTCTCGTGATGTCTTCAGTATGTGCAAAAAATTCATCGGGTAGATTCATCGTAAATAAAGAATCCAAATGTGGTATGAATTTTTTATCTCCACCCATTAATTTTATTAATGCAACAGGATCATGGGGTACATAGAGACTATAATTCCATGCATTACCTTCTATAAATCCCTGTCCATCTGTTTCAAGTACATCAAAGTTTTTTCGGAATGTCCCATCACTCAATCGTGGCCGCATAAAACCTATGCTAGGATCAAATACGTTTTTCCAATTACCCGAACGCTTAATATATTTATTATAATCATCCAAACGTCCAAGTTTTTTTGCTAATTGAGCAATACACCAATCATCATATGCATACTCAAGGGTAGTCGATACCGATGTTCCGTTCTTCTCTGAAGGAATATACCCTTTGTCCATATAATCTCCAATGCCTTCAAAACTACGATGAGTGGCTGTAGCAATACATGCGTCTAATGCTTTGTTGGCATCACCGGTGAAAACGCCTTTAATAATGGCATCTACAATTACAGACACACTGTGGTACCCACTCATGCACCAATTGTCATTTGCAGAATTTGACCACACAGGAAGCATGTGTAATGCACTTTGATCGTAATGTGCCAATATAGATTTTACCATATCATCATTCCGTTTAGGCTGAATGATATTAAATAAAGGATGTAGAGCCCTGTGCGTATCCCATAATGAAAACGTTGTATAATTGGTGAAATCTGCCTTATGTATATTCTGATCTAGTCCACGATATTCATGATTCACATCCATATAAACTGTTGGATTTATAAAAGCATGATACATAGCCGTATAAAAATTGATCATATCTTCACGACTATTCATCGTTACAGATATTTTATTCAATTCATTATTCCACAACTGCTGACCTTGTTTTTTTACTAAATCAAAATCCCATGCGGGAATTTCGTCCTGCATATTTTGTAAAGCATTGGTTGTACTTACGGGTGAGATGGCGAATTTGATTTTTATCTTTTCTCCTTCAGCAGTAGCGAAATCAAAATACATTCTTAATTGCTTTGCTGCTAAATCGGGAAAGTTTTTGGTTCTATCGAACTTGCCCCAAAACCCTTTGTAAACTTCTTTTTTAGAATAGTCCTTCGCACCATATGATTTGAAGGGTTTTGAAAAAGACATCGCAAAATAAACGGTACGTGTTTTTGCCCATCCATTTGTTTGTCGATAACCCGTAATAAGAGAATCATTTATAATCCGGACATAAGTCCACACATTCTTTGCCTCGTAATTATAAATGCCATGCATAAGATCGAGGATAATATGTGCCTGATCTGACTTCGGAAATGTATATTGATGCATTCCAACACGTGTAGTGGTGGTTAGTTCAGCAAGAATATTATTGTCTTCTAATTTTACTTTATAATAATTAGGTTCAGCTATTTCGGTAATATGCGAAAACCTTGAACGGTATCCGTTTTCAGGATGATCTGCTGTGCCTGGATTGAGTTTCAGCTTCCCAACTGTAGGCATGATAAGAAAATCGCCTAAATCAGAATGTCCTGTACCACTAAAATGCGTATGACTAAACCCTACAATTGTAGGATCATCATATTGATATCCTGCACAATATCTGTACACACTTGGGTTGTATTTACCATCCAATTCATAAGGTATTGTATCCGTATCTGGACTTAACTGTACGGAACCAAACGGAACTGTTGCTCCTGGAAATGTATGCCCCATTTTTTGAGTGCCAATTATCGGATTTACATATTGTAATAAGTCGTTCCTGGTCTGTGCAGATACAATAGAACCATAGAATAAAAACAGTGAAACAATAACAAAGGTGGTTTTGAATTTCCTGTTATTAAAATGAACCAAATGAATAATTTTATGCATATTTTTTTATTTTTGAGTTCTGTTTTTGAGTTTTGATTAAAAACAAGATTACCTGATTTATCGTAAAATGTAGTTCGTTTAATTTTTTTATTTGAGTACCATATACTATCTACTCCATTGGTAATCAATAATCTTTTTCCTGCCTCCACCTTGTTGTTTAAAGAATAGCGTCTCTTTTGAGACATATTAAAATAGTTAATGCCATAACTTTTCAAACAAAGAGAGTTCAGAATAAGAGAGTTAATATGTTATAGTTTTTCATTTTTTATTAAAAACTATGTTCTGCAAACATACCGGTTTTTGATTGTCGGGACACCATCATATCGTTATTTATTTAATCAATCGCTCCACTTTGCATCTGTCCTTTTGTACTGGCTGTAGCCATTTTTGTTACTGTTCCGCTTACTTCAAGTTTTATAACGCTGGCAATAGCATCAGGAGCTGTTGATGGCAAACGGATACTTATGGAGTCAGCTATTCTCGTAGTTTTTAGTTTAACGCCGGTAGCCAACAATGTTGCCGAAATAACTTTATTTTTCAGACTCTGGATGATCAGTTTGCCATCTTTAGGCCAGTCGAAGACAGAAAGGTATAGAATCGTATTGTTTTTTACTTCTTTTTTGGTGCATTGGCCCCAGGTAAGTAAACCCAACGGACTGGCCTGCGTTCCATAAATAGATTCGCCGTTAATATCCATCCATCTGCCAATTTCTTTTAATCGTTGTACACAATCTTCAGGAAAGGCACCGTCTGGCTTTGGTCCAACATTAAGGAGATAGTTTCCGCCTCTTGAGGCAATCTTAATCAGCGTACGAATTAATGTTTCTGTAGACTTAGAATTGTTGTTTAATTTTTTGTAACCCCATGAGTTATTCATGGTCATACAGGTTTCCCAATTTTGTCCTTCAACGGTATTCTGATCGGGCACAGCCTGTTCAGGAGATTTAGTGTCTCCCGGAAAATCAGGATGTAGCCGGTCATTAGTAATAATATTGGGTTGAAGTGACAGCAGCTTTTTCAGTTTAGCTGCATCGTCATAACTTTTCATTTGAGTTGCATAGTCCCACCAAAAGATTGAAACTTCACCATAATTTGATAATAGTTCCTTTACTTGTGGAACTGCTACCCGATCAATGTATTGATCAAAAGTAGCAGTCTCCTGAACGGGATCCCAGTGTCCATCATGTTCTTTGGTGTAATTATCAATTTTTGTGGAATCAGGATTTGGCCAACCTTCCTTCATTAACCTTCTGGCTGCAGATCCTCCGGGATTAGTCCAATCAACGGCCTGTGAATAATAGAAACCTAACTTGATACCGTATTTTTTACAAGCTTTGGCTAAGGGCTTCAATAAATCTTTTCCATATATGGTTGCATTCACAACATTCCAGTCGCTAGCCTTCGTGTCGAATAGAGCAAAACC
The DNA here is from genome assembly GCA_013390605.1 of Bacteroidota bacterium. GTDB lineage: Bacteria > Bacteroidota > Bacteroidia > Bacteroidales > Cfx3-03 > Cfx3-03. Next base: position 4,838,227 of record JACAUB010000001.1, read on the forward strand.
ATCATGATGTTTTGCAGTGATGATGAGATATTTCATACCTGCGTCTTTAGCCATTTTTACCCAAACATCGGGATTATAATTGACCGGATTGAAATATTTTGCTGTTTCTCGGTATTCACTTACAGGAATTTTACAGCGGTTTAAAATCCATGCAGCATCTCCTCGTTCCTGTTGATGCCCATTGTAAACACCTCCGTACATGGCATAAATACCCCAATGGATAAACATGCCGAAACGTGCTTCATGCCACCAAGCAAGGCGTTCAGCATCTGATGGTTTTTGTTGTGCCTTTGTTATGTTGACAACCAGAAGCACAATAATTAATAGGAGTGTTAGTCTCTTCATTATTGTTTCGCCTGAATTTTCTTGCCTTTGGGGGTAATACAATTTATGATAGAGATATTTTTTGAAGTGTTGTCTGACGTCAGTTCAGCTCCAGAAGTATCGAAGAATGAGTCCTTCAGTTTCAGACCATCACAACCCGATATCAGCATACCATCGCTATTGGTAACAGCGGTACTCTTTATGATTATTTTATGAATGTTGATATCTTTACATTTATTATAGGATTGGACTTTACCACAAGCATTCTGTATATTGACCTGTTCAATAATTATGTTACTACAATCGTTCATGTAAATCAACATCGGACTAGCCTGATCTAAAGTTTCTTTGATATAGCCTTTTTGGATCTGAGTGTTAATGTTATCAAGGATAGCTGCTCCTTGTCCTTCAATCACTCCTTTGCCAGTGATGCCAATATTTATTTGGTTGTCGGCAATAAAGAGGGCTTTTTTCCCATTTATACCAATGTAGTCATAAATAGAAGTTACACCAACCAGCACTGCACCTTCTTCGAGTTGGATGGTTACATTTGACTTGAGTTGAATGCTACCAGTGAGGTAACGACCTACATAAAACACAAGACGACCACCCCCATTTTCATTGATAAAGTCGACTGCCTTCTGAATAGAACGTGTATTAAGGGTGGTTCCGTCTGATTTTACACCAAACATTGAAGCTTTGTAATCTTTGGCTGCAAGAGCTAGGGTCCAAAACGAGAAAAGGGAAACAGCAAAAATTTTTATTTTAGTCATTTTCTAATTTTTAAATTAATTTTTGAATAATTGATCTACATGAATATGCATCAATCATCTACTTAAAAACTACGTTGTTGGATTTGTATTGAAACAGTTGTTGTTTGTCTTTACTTTCAGGCTCATTATATTTCATTCCTTTAAGCGAAATTCCTTTCACGTCGTCGATGACAATAGCAGGACGGTAGTCTTTCTTCAACGCAGTAAAGGTAACGTTCTCAAATTCGATACCTTCGGCATGACGAATATAGATTCCCCAGGCGGGTAACTCTTTAAACTGCGAAAACTCAGGATAGGCAGTGGCCATCTCGGGAATACTGTCTAGTTCGGCATTAGTTAGGCCACGTTTGGCATAGAGAGGATTCCCGGCTCCGGGATAAACGATTTCAATGTTTTTCAGTTTCACGTTCTGGATCTTATACCCTGGTAGACCAATAATGCTGGCCGGCGAGATATTTCGGGGCAAGTCCTCGATCGGCCCTTCATAGTTATAGCCTGCATCGGGTTTAAAGAAAGGAACTTCGGCATATACATTTGAAATCATGATATCTTTCATCACAGGTTTTTTGCCCTTGCTCCAACGATCGCCAATTCGTAGAAAGATAACATTTCCGGTATTGATGGAACGAACACCGTCTACAACGATGTTTTCTATCAAAGCACCATCAACAGCGGCAAAAGTAATGGCCGAACGATAGGTGTCATAAATGGTGAGATTAGTCACCTTAAAGTTGCGAAACCCTCCACGAGATACGGTGCCGAATTTCAATCCGTTGGCACTTGAACGACCAACACAATTATCAACTATTACATTCTGACAAATACTGTTCACATCGTGTGATTTGAAACAAATTACATCATCAGCTGCATCAAAGTATGAGTTTTTAATCACCACACTATCACAATCAACTACGTCAATGCCATCATTGTTCCAGTACGATTTACTGTCCACATGAATGTTATCTACATAAAGGTTCTTACACTGGTCGTAAGTTTGATTCCAACTTGCCGGATCTTTTAAAGTGATATCAGTGATTTTAACATTTTTACACTCACGGAAGTAGATATTCTGTGGACGGTTAGTTTCATTTGGACGATCAAGCTTGAGCGGATCGATGTATATACCATGATGAATGTAATTAACCATATTATTGGCGGTAATAAACCCCCGTCCATTAATTGTTCCATTACCGGTAATCCCTATGTTCACTTGATTAATAGCGAAAATCATAGACATCCAGCCGATGCGTTTATCCTTTATGTAGTCGAAGGGATTAGTAGAACCTAATAATATAGCACCATTAGTCAAATGTAGCGTTACATTGGATTTTAAGTAAATGCTCCCAGTGACGTAGCTCCCAGGGTTGAATACGAGACGGCCACCACCGTTCTCATTTATGAAATCGATCGCCTTTTGGATAGAGCAGGTGTTTATCGTTATTCCGTCTGCTTTTACGCCAAAATCTGATACATTATAATCTTTTGCAGATAGATGTAGCGTAAATAGTATTAAAAAGGCTAATGAAAATAATTTTGCCTTGGCCATTTGTCTGTAGTTTATTGGTTGGATCGTTAATGATAATAATTCCGAAACATTCCTGTTATTTTTTGTTTTGTACAATTCCTGTTGATTTATAAACGTGGAGTTGTTTTTTACTTCCCCCTGGTTCAATGTACTTCATACCCTTAAAAGAGAGATCTTTCACATCATCCAAGACGATGGCAGGACGATAGTCTCTTGCTTTGGCAGTGAGTTTCACGTTTTCAAAGGTGATATTTTTAGCATGGCGGATATAAAATCCCCACGCGGGAAGCTCTTTGAACTGTGAGAATTCGGGATAAGCTGACGCCATCTCAGAAATGCTGTCCAGTTCGGCTGGTTTGAGACCACGATAAGCATAGTTGGGATTTCCTCCTCCGGGAAGAATAATCTTGATGTTGCGAAGTGTTACATTCGTAATGTCCTGACCAGGAAGTCCCACAATGCTGGAAGGTGAGATATTGCGGGGCAAATCCTCAATTGGCCCTTCATATTCATACCCGGCATCTGGTTTGCCATCAGAAACTTCGGCATAGACGTTCTGGATCGTTACATTATTTATGGATCCGTTACGGCCTTTGTTCCAACGGGCACCAATACGCAGGTACATCACGTTACCTGTGTTGTAAGCGTTCAGGCTATCCACTAAAATATTGTCTATCATGCCGCCATCGGGAGTAGCTATGGTGATGGCTGAACGAAAGGTGTCGTAAACCTTGTTGTTAATGATTTTGAAGTTCTTATAGCCACCTGAAGATACAGTTCCGAACTTGATGCCATTAGCACTCGAACGGACAACGCAGTTACGTACCTCAACATTTTCGCACATGCTTTTTGCATTGTGCGATTTAAAACAGATACCATCGTCTGTGGCATCGATGAACGAATTGGTAACTTTTACGTCTTTACAGTCGACAATATCTAAGCCATCGTTGTTCCAAAAAGCTTTGCTATCAACAGTAATCCTGTCGATCTTTAAATTTTGACATTGATCATATACCTGTACCCAATCAGCTGCATTTTTGATCATGATGCCTGTTATTTCAACGTTTTTACATTCGCGTAGGTAGATGCCACGTGGGCGACGAGTTGCAGGACGATCATTTTTAAGTTCGTCTTTTATGATGCCATTGTGGATTTGGTCGATCAGATTATAGGCCACATCACGACCTTGCCCGTCAATGACCCCTTTGCCCGTAATACCTATGTTTTGCTCTTTTTCAGCATAAATTAAGGCAGTGTATGGATTGTTGATGTTATAATCGTAAATGTTTGTTGAACCTACCAATACGGCACCCTCATCCAATTGAATAGTTACGTTGGACTTGAGTTGAATCGTTCCGGTGAGATAACGCCCTACGTAGAACAGGAGTCGACCTCCCCCATTTTCATTAATGTAGTTGATGGCTTTCTGTATAGAATTGGTATTAAGAGTTGTTCCGTTCGATTTGATTCCAAACATCGAAGCTTTATAGTCTTTCGCAGTGAGCTGTAGGAAACAGAGTAAAGCCAGTGATAAAAATATATATTTCAACTTGTTCATATTATCAATTTGATATTAATACGATGATTAGTGATTAATAGAGTGTTACGGGTCCTAGTAGTCCCATAGATTGGATGGGCTGGTTATTTGTCCTATCCACGGTGTATTTCTGTGCTGTTTTGTTGTCCTTCAGCGTCTTCATATAATTTCCCATCGTCGTCGTTACTCTGATTTCGATTTCATTGGGTCCTTTCTGTAGATAATCTGCAACATTGTAAATTCGGTAGCCATACCACTTCACGCCACAATTCTTTCCGTTGACGAACACCTCTGAGACACCCCAAACTTTTCCAAGATTTAGAAATGTCGGTATATTCTCGTTGGGATCAGTTTTGTGACGATAGATAACTGTTCCGGTAAAATTAACAAACTCGGTGTTTTTTAAATCCTTAAGCTCATCCATATGAATCTTTTTCACCCATCCTTCACGACTGTGGTGTAATTCTACTTCCCAACCGCTATTCAGTGTTTTACTTTTTAATCCTTCAATAGGAATGGGATTCCATTTTTTGCCTCTTTTCTCTTTGTTGAAAATGATCATACGAGATTCAGCTGGACCGAGGTCAAGATCTATACTGCCTTCTTTCAGATCGATACGAGACCGTTCACCATTCTCTGTATTCCAGACCCAACCATATCTACCATTGACAATCTCTTTGGCAAATGTTACTTTGGTTTTATGCCCGTTGTGCATGTGTGCATTAGCAAAGAAGATGATTTCATTTTTATCATCACTTTGATATCGATTCTGCATAACAAAACGATGAGGATTCTCAATTTTAAGGTAGTGTGGGATATTGTATTGATCCATCAATTTTTTATACCATTCTAGAAAACCGTTGTCTTGTGGTTTCCTGATCAGAATAAAGCGGTCGGAAAAGGTTTGGAGTTTAGCAATCCATGTTTGTACCTCTTTGTCTCTGTCCTTATTATTAAAGAGTCCCAATGATTTCTCAGGATATTTCTCAATACAGAAGATTCTACCGCCGGTTGAAACGAAGTCATATAATTTGGCAAGGGTCTCAGGATTCACACTCGTTACCTCAACGAGAAATAGTGTCCCATATTTTCGTGGACCATAGCATAGTTGTCCGTGTTTTACCTCCGAACTATTAATGATTATCTCGGTAGTGTAGTCGGCAGCGCCTCCATTCTTATTGATCGACTCCCATATGATAGAGGTATATGGAATGTTGAGCTTTTCAGGAAAGGGATCGGTCTGTACACCCATTTCGCCCCACATGTCATATGTTGCAGGTAAGATGGCGATATTGGTAAACATATCTGCATTTTGAAGTTGAGAAGAGATACGAGCTTTGTAATTGTTCAGATATTTAAAATAGGGCCACCAATTATTGTTCTCATTATAATAAGAGCCATACTGCACCCATCCGGGGAATGGAGCTTCAGGGGGTGAATAGTTAAATCCATGCCATATCGAGTGCGTTACACCCGACATAATGCTTTGGTCGGAACCAATTTTGAGTAGCTCCAGTGTTGTATTGAATACCATATAAGTATTTGTCATCTCCTCGCAACTAACAATTCGTTTCCCTGTGAGATGAGCAGCCGAAGAAACAAACTTGTTGATCATGGTGTAACCTCGTCCACGACGATAGTCCTCATCGGACATCTCTTCGCCAATGCGATGTTTAAGCCAGTTAGTTGTCCATGATTCACCTTCAGGAATGTCGTATCCGATGCTGCTTTCCAGTGGAAAGAATCCACGACCATAAGCTTGGGCGCGTGATTTAACGTTTTGATCCTTGCACCACTGTAAATATGTTTTAGTAAAACGTTCACGCAGTAATTCTGCTTTGGTTAACTCGAAATCAAAACGGACACGTTTGATTTCCTCTGCAAACTCATCTGTTTTATTCGCTCCATAATGATCATCAATAACTCCGCCCAGACGGCCAACCTTGAACATGGTAAAGGGGAGATAAGGCATGATATCATATCCTCGTCGTTTTTTAAACTCTTCAGTTAAATCTCCAGTCCAGTTACATCCCTCTAACTCCATTGAATCTGTAAAGAAGGCGCGTAAGTGGTTTGAGAGCGGCCCTGTCTTTTTCTGAATCGTATCTGACATGTGATCGAGATACTTTCTGACAGCCACTTTGTCCATGTGATTGAGGATTGGGCCTGCTGCTCCCGGTGCACCATTGATTACGCTGGCAAAAGAATTCACCCTGATAAGGGCATAAAAGACATGTTTCCCGGCAGGTACTTCTACTCGAATAATCTCATCTTTTCTTTTGTCAGAAAGTTCTATCACTTGATCCAGACCACTCATAGGGTCCGGTACGAGTTTAAGTGAGAGAATTTCAAATGTACGGCTTGGGTTATGGACTGTTATATCCGGATCAACATTATTAAATAGATTGAACTGTGAAGTCTCATAAACGGTTGGCCCTTCCAGCTTCATTGCATCAATGATAACTACCTGTGCCCGTTCTTCAACTTTGAGTGTTTCTGAACCAAAGGGCCATCCCGATCCCACAATCAGATCACAAGTCATATTCAGCTTTTTTGCCTCTGCAAAAGTAACTTGCAACATATCTATCCATTTGTCACTTAACCAGGTAAGCGACTTTTTACCTAAATCGTCTCCTGTGGTTGGAAACGAAATGGGATTTATTTCTACACCACCAATACCGGCTTCTTTTAAAAGATGTAATTCTCTGATAAGTTCCTGAGCCTCTATCTTATCTCCATTCCACCACCAACGAACATAAGGGCGATATTTGTCAGGCACATCTTTAAATTGTGCATATAAATTATCCCCCTTTTCTTGTTTATCGAATGGAAGAAATATGTTGGAAAAGGAGTGTGTACTATATAATAAGATACCTGCTGTAGAAATACCCTGAAGCAGAAATGTTCTTCTTTTCATAATTTATTTTTTCATAGTGTTATAACGCTTCAGAAAAAAATATTTCATCCATAAAATTAATCTGAAAATAGGTCTTCTTTTAATATTTTTTATTATTTGCATACGCGATTAAAGAGAAAGTCTAAATCCTGGTATGATCAGATAAAGGAATCACTATATAATCATACTTTCAATTTATAAATCTCAGTTTTTTGAATGAGCTCTTATTTCTTTTATGCGTTTCTTATTATTTGTATTATAGGTTGTTAATTGTCACGTCCCTCTAATCAATGTAAAATTTAATATGCATAGACTTCTCTTCTGCAAAAATCGGTTAGTTGATCTTGCAGATGGTTTTTAGAGATACGAAAACAGTGAATAACATTCAGTAAATAAGGTATACATCCAGTTAAAACGAGCTGTAATGTTTATATGCTAGCGATTACAATTTGAGTATCCTAACTGATAAAAGCATATTACTTATTAATTATCATTATTAAACTGGATGTATAATCTTTATTTAATGCCGTTTAGTTAAACAATGCATGTTTGCAATACAAGCAGAATTCAACTAAACGACATCTATTTCTAATAACCAGGATTTTGTGTAAGCGCTGAATTTACCTGAGTTTCTCTGAATGGGATGGCATAAATTAATCTGTCATTTGTAACATTATAGGCTGCTGGTAAAATATACGGATGAGCTAGTTTTTGCTTTACCCCAAACGCATTCATTACAGGAATTGCTTGATCTGTACGTAACAAATCGAACCACCTATGATTTTCAAATGCTAATTCTACTCTTCTCTCATGCAAAATAATAGTTCTTAATGTAGTCTGATCTGATGAAGTAGCAGGTGCTAATCCAGCACGAGTTCTTACCAGATTTAAATAAGGTAAGGCTTCAGCCGGCTTACCCTGTTCATTCAATGATTCAGCTAACATAAGTAATACATCAGAATAGCGATATAAGGGCCAGTTATCATCTGTATTATTTTGAAGTCCGTAAGGCTTATTATAAAATTTCTTTATAAACATTTTGGATGTACTACCTGCGGTCGGAGGAGACAGAATACTTACAACACTGTCTGCAATAAAGTCCACATTTGAATTAATTTTTCCTTTTGCAACAGCAATGCTTGCATCTAATCTTGTGTCACCTTTTTCATAAGCGGCTACTATATCCGGTGTTGGAACATTAAAACCACCCGAGGTATTATTGTAATTAACCCCTAGAATATTTGTTGTGTTTGGGGTAACTGGGATAAACTTGTAAATGAAAGCGCTCGATTGTCCATCTGTTCCTGCTTTATATTGTACTTCAAAGATGGATTCTTTACTGTTTTTATTTCCTAATTTAAAAACGTCAGCATAATTAGGCAATAGCCCATATCCCATTTGAGTTATACTTTGCAACAATGGGGTTGCTTTTGCATAATCCTTTCTGGTAAGATAAACGAGGCCCAATTCGGTTGCAACCATCCCTTTTGTAATTACTCCACTTTGAGGAAACTTAGCAGGTGGAGCTAGCATACTTAAAGCATCTGTATAATCAGTAATAATTTGGGTGTAAACGTCATCTACAGAAGAACGATTAATAAAAGCGGATGAATTGTCTTTAACTTCATGCAAATATAAAGGCACACCGCCAAATAATCTTACAAGTTCGAAATAGTAATGAGCCCTTAATGCTTTTGCTTCTCCAATGATTTGTTTCTTATCGGCATCGACAATAGTAGTTACGGGGATATTGGCTATTCTGTCTAATATCACATTCGTTCGTTGTATCCCTTTGTACTCTGCCAGCCATACATTAGCAAGCACAGCATTCGAAGAAACATCAAGAAAATCACCTAACTGCTCATATCCTGTACCACCTCTATCTTTCGAGTTATAATCATATTCTGTGTTATCACTCCGCATCTCTTCCATATAAAAAGAATAGAGTGCAACATCTCTTAATGGAGTATACGCACCGACTACTGCTTGTTGGAAATCGGAAGTAGTTTTATAAAAATTTCCTTCATTAATCTGTCCTTCAGGATATAATACGAGAAAATCCTTTTTACACGAAGTCGCACTGATAATAATCAATATAAGGATAAAACTTAATAGCTTGTTCATTTTTTAAAGATTTATTGATTAATAAATTAAAAGTTTATGTTAGCGCCTATCATAAATGTTCTTGGGATTGGGAATGACCCGTTATCAAGACCAGCTGTGGTTTGATTATCCCTGCTATCATTTACTTCCGGATTTTGGCCTGGGTATTTAGTAAATACGAAGGCCTGCTGAACACTTGTATAAAGTCGTATACTTTTAATATATTTCAACTGCTTAGCATTAAAAGTGTAGCCTAGTGCAATATTTTTTACAGTTAGATAATCTCCACTAAATACCCAATTAGTATTTGTTGAGCGGTATAGCTCTGTTGTATTGCTCAATGTTCTGGGAACTTGCCCGGTTCCAGGATTCGCTTCCGAACGCCACCTATCCTGCATATTTTTATCGATGTTAAAAATACCATCAAGATTTTGCTCATTTTGAAGATTAATGTTCATAATCTTATTTCCTACCTGACCGGCTATAATAATATTGAGATCGAAGTTTTTATACTGGAAATTGTTGGTGATTCCAAAAATGTATTTAGGATTTGGATTTCCAATAAATGTCCTGTCTTTAATATCAATTTTACCATCACCATTCACATCTTTCATCTTTGCTGTACCAATAGCAGAGGTTGCTTCCTTAGGAGAGCTATCAAGATCTGCTTGATTTTTGTATACCCCTTCATAGATATATCCATATAATTCGCCTATATGATGTCCTTCTGCCGTACGATTAAAATCATTATAAGTACTAACTCCTCCTATAGGTGTGCCATTAATAAGTTTCATCACCTTGTTATCATTGAATGAGATATTAAAATCGGTAGTCCATTTTAACTTACCGGTTAAATTGTCTGAACTCACCTGGATTTCATGTCCCCACATTTTAAAATTTCCAAGGTTATATGAGATTACTGAATACCCTGAGGCATATGGAATTTGCAGAGACGATAACATACCATCCGTCTTTTTTAAATAATAATCATAGCTTACGGTTACTCTATTTTTTAACAATCTCATTTCAGCTCCAATGTCAGTTTGCTTCGACGTTTCCCAGGTTAGATCTTTGTTACCCAGACTAGTCATGGATTGCCCCATCGTTGTTGTATTATTAAACACATAATTTGTGGCGCTTAATAAAGAAACCTGCGTATAATTACCTACATTGAAATTACCTGTAAGTCCATAACTACCTTTAAATTTTAAGAAAGAAACAATATCCGATTTTGGAAAAAATGATTCATCACTAATTATCCAGCCAACTGAAGCTGAAGGGAAGTTTCCATATTTTTTATTTTCGCCAAAGCGAGAAGAACCATCTCTACGAATATTCAGGTTAAGATAGTAACGTTTTTTGAAATTATAATTTGCTCTTGCAAACTCAGAAGCAACAGACCATGCAATATGATTTGAATTTCCAGAGGTCGTAGTAGCCGCGATTATCCAAGGAATAGCATCATTAGCAAAACCCGAACCATTTATTACGCGATTATTCTGCTCATATTTTTGTGAACTATATCCCACAAGAAAATCGAAACTATGTTCTCCTATATTGTTTGCATAGGTCACGGTATTTTCGCTCAACCATGAGTTATAATTATAAGATGATGATTGTGCTGTAGCAGTTGTACGTGGAGGAGGTGAGCCAAATGCACCATATAATTTACCATAATATGAGTTGTAATCTGCAGCCCCTAAATCTGTACTGATAGCTGCTTTTGCATGCAGGTTTTTAATGATTTCAACATCAACATAGGTGTTGCCAAGCATTCTGAACGTGTTTTGATTAACAGACAGAAGTTCCGCCTGTTGGACAAAATTTGGCAATGCATACATGCCATAAGAACCTGTTTTCAGGTTATAGTTTCCAGTGTTATCAAAGATGTCAATCAGGGGAGAGCTTGTCCCTGCGCCGCTTATAATTGCCCTGTTGCCATCAATTGATGCTCGGGTATTATGGTCAATTTGATAGGTAGGTGCTAAATTCAACCCAACCTTTACCTTGTCATTAGGCCGATATTCGTTGTTCGTTCTAAATGCATAATGATATGTATTCGTGTTAAGAACAACACCATCTTGATCAAAATAGGTTAATGATGAACTTGACGTTGATTTGTCATTGCCTGAAGTGAAGGTTAAACTATAATTCTGTATTGGTGCGTTTCTTAAAACAGCATCGTACCAGTTTGTTCCTTTGCCATATTTAGAGGGGTCAGCATATTCGGCAGGTACTTCTGCCAGACCTGTTGAGGGGTTTTTCCAACCTTCATACTTTATTTTATCTTCATAATACCCCTTCATATATGTGGCAAATTCATTTGCGTTCATCAGATCGGGTCTACCTCTCTGTGGAACTTGTTGAAATCCATAATAAATATTGGCAGTTAAAGAAGTCTGGCCTTTCTGACCTTGCTTAGTTGTAATCATAATAACACCATTGCTAGCCCTACTTCCATAGAGTGAAGTGGCGGCAGCATCTTTCAAGACACTGAAGCTTTCGATATCATCTGGATTTACAAGATTAATATCACCTGTTATTGGTTGTCCGTCTATAACATATAAAGGCTGATTACCTGAGCTTAGAGATGCGGCACCTCTTATTCTGAAGGTCATCCCTTGTCCTGGTCTTCCGGAAACCTGACTTACCTGCAATCCCGCAACCTTACCTTGTAATCTTTGGCCAAATTCTGCTGCGGCTACATCCTTTACATCAGCAGCTTTCACATTAGAGACCGAGCCGGTAAGATCTCTTCTTTTTTGTTTACCATAGCCTACTACTACAACCTCATTCAGTACTTCAACGCCTGCAACAAGTTTAATGTCTAGTGTTTGTTGTCCTGTGTATAATATTTTTTGACTTTTGTATCCCATATACGACACAATCAAAACCGAATTTAATTTTGGGGCATTAATGCTATATTTACCTGTTACATCAGTTACCACTCCTATTTTCGTGCCTTCTACCAGAACGTTTACACCGATGAGTGTTTCGCCATTGTTTGAATCCGTAATTGTACCTGATATTTTATTCTTCTGTTGCTGTACATCTTTTGTCAGATACTCCGGAGCTAGAATGATCTTATTTTCAATGATTGTATATTTTACATTCGTTCCGGCAAATATATGATCCAATACAGTGCTAATTGATTGATCTTTAGCAGCAATACTGACTTTGCGATCAATGTTAAGCAGTTTTTCATTGTACAAGAAAAAATAGCCACTTTCATTCTCGATTTTGTCAAGTACTTTAACAAGCTTGGTTTCAGCGAAATTGAATGATACTTTTGTCTTCTGTGAAAAGACATAAGTAGCATGTACTTGCAAAATTCCGAGGAACATAAAAAAAACAGCGATTCTCATAGTTAGTAGAATTTTTTTCAGTGGATGACGAAACAACTCCCTAAATAGTTTATTTTTTTTCATAAATTTGTAAGTTTTCAAGTTAAAAAATATTGAATAAATGTTTTTTAAGGAAGTCGTTACAGCGATTTCCTTTTTTTATTACCTTCCTTCATGGGTCATGATTTCTTTTCATAGTCAAGGTTTTGTAAGTTTTGAATTAAATTGTTTAAGATAGATAGTTACTTTTTCCTTTTCATAGGTTCCATTTGGCAGAAGCTTACGTGGTGTAATATGGTACCTGATGGGAGAAGTCATGCATAAGAAACGAAGAACCTCTTCAAGTCTGTCATCTTTAAAAGTAGCCCTGAAAGAATATTTTTCTAACTCTTTGTCATGCAATTCAACCTTAATATTATACCAGTATTCAATGCGGCGTGCTACTTCAATCATGGGATCCCCTTTGAAAATCAGTTCGCCATTGACCCATGCACTATATTTTGCCGGGTCAATAACGGAACGACTAATCTGTCCATTTTGAAACACCAATCGTTCGGAAGGGGACAGGGTTGCTTTCCTGGATAATTCTTTATTTATATATTCAACCTTACCTTCTTTAAGTACCACTTCCACGAAATGATCAGCAGGGTAGGCACAGATATTAAATTTTGTTCCTAATACCTTTATGGTTGAGGTGCCAGTTGTAATTTCAAAAGGATGTTTTATATCGTGGTTGACCTCAAACCAAGCCTCACCCGCAAGTACTATATGCCTGTTGTTGTTAAATGGAAGAGAATAGCTAAGGCAAGAACCGCTGTTAAGCATACCAACTGTGCCATCAGGAAGATGAAAAGAAACCCGTGCTCCCATTGGCGCATATATTTTGAAATTCGACAGTTGGTCTTTGGTATTCTGAATCATATTACCCAGAAAATAGTAACCCAGACCACCAGCAATCAATAAAGGAAATATCAAAATAGCAGCAACTTTCATATATACGCGAGTAAACCTATGTAATAGCCTCTCTTTTTTTAACTGCTCATTTTTCCGAATTGTATGATGAACCTTATCAAGCAAATGACTCAAGTCTACTTCTGTTGCAGATGAATCATCAGACATCAGGTTCCAGTCTTTTTCTAGTAAACTTCTAAATGTATAATCTTCTTCACCATTTATAAACAGCGATTCTACCCATGCTTTTTCTATATCGTCGGCTTGTCCGTCAATATATCGCGCTAACTTTTCTAAATCGTTTTTTTCTAATACTATCATTCTTATTGCTATTGTACGAAAAAATGTTTTCCTACTAATTTATTATACCCCCCAGTAAGCTAAATCTCATATAAAAACTGCACTTTTTTAGTGAGAGATTCTAGTTTTTTGAAAGAACTATCGAAATAATATTTAATATGCTGTTTTTTAGCGTCTTCAAATATTCGTTTTAATAAATAATCTTGAAAAATAAAATAGGATGAAATTGGCTCAAAGAAAAAATAGCGATAAAAACAGAATTACAGGTAAATTTTCGCTTTTCATCCTACTACGAATAGTCTTCAGTGCATCTGAAATATAATTATCTACGGTTCCGGGAGAGAGACCAATTTCTTCTGCTATCTCTTTAGTTGATTTACCTTCATGACGACTTTTTAAAAAAATAATTTTTTGTTTTTCAGGTAGCTTATCAACAATTTGTTGCACTTGATCTAAAACAGACTGGCACTCGATACTGGTTTCGATCTCATACGAAGCCTGCGTATTTTCATACAGTGTATCATTAATGAATTTCTGTCTATAACTCCTTTTGCGAAAAAGGTTGCAAATTTCATTGTATGCTATCGTAAAAAGATATGACTTGAACGATGATTCTTTTTTTAAGCTTTTATAGTTTTCCCATACCTTAAGGAAAACAGACTGTACAAGTTCTTCTGCCTCAACTTTTGATCTGAGGTACTTTAAGCCAAAGGCATAGAGTCTTCCTGAATATTTGTTATAAATACTGTCAAATGCCTCAACTTCCCCTTTTTGGAGTCTTTCAACTAATTCAATATCGTCAAGAATCAATTTCAGTTAATTGTTTTTTAGATCTTTTAGTGCAATAGTAAATTTAAACTTTAAAAACGAATAGAGATTCAATACCTTATTACTTAGATAATATAAAAATAAGACCATCAAAGCAATGCGCTAATTTACAAATCATATCTTTTCATAAAAATACATTTTTTCATTTTCTGTCCAAATGTTGATCATTGATAGAAGATGAACGTTTGTTTTGGGGCTATATCATTCAAAATCTATTTATTTAGTTAACCAACATCAAAAAAGAGGGTGCCTAAACCAAAATAATGAATTTTCAAAAATAGATATCATAAAAGATTCATTCATTATACATTTTGCTTTATCGTTTATACAAAATGGCATATTATAAAAGAGGTAAAGGACAAGATATCAAGATCAATTGTTCTGAAAATTGGCTTTTAGTTTTCATGAAATCTTTAATATTTTCACGGGTCCGATAAGTCCTGATTTTTTCAATGGAGCATCAGCTTTATAAAACTTAAAAGTACAGAAAGTATACCTTCCACTTGTTCGCGGTTTTCCTTCGAGCAACCAATCAGGCCACTTTCCATCTTTGATGCCATCATCCGGGAATTGCTCATCACCAATCAATCTATTTACCCAAAGATTTGCTACTTCAATCTCCAACTGGTTCTTGCCCTGCTTTACAGCATCAGTAATCTCTATTTGCCAAGGTGCAGTCCAGACAACGCCAACCTCTTTCCCGTTGATCCTGACACGTGCCATACAATTTACCTCACCCAAATTGAGATAGTATTTCGAATGTGGTAATTTCGAAAGGTCAAAAGTAGTACTGTAAGTTGCGATTCCTGAATAGAAGTTAATACCTTTCTCGGGACGTTTAGTCCAATCTTCCAATTTCTCAAAAGTCACTTTTTTCGGGCCTCCCCATTTAGGATCAAATGAAACATTCCATGCACCATCAATGGTATGTACGGCAACCATATCAGGGGTATTTTCTACCCTGACCTTGTTGGATGAAATCGAATTATCGCTTTTGTCAAAGACAATAAAATAGCTTTGATAGGCATCAAATTTGAGTGGAATAATCATGCGTCCTTTTTGGATGCTATAATTACTAAGCTGACGGTTTTCGCCGTTTATAGGATTCCATATTGACGGAGCGCCTCCCTTTATATTGAAAGCACAATCAGCGTTAACCGTTTGATCTGTTTTATTTGAAACGAAGTAAATATCAAGATTATCGGTCCTTCGATGAGTGTATCGTAGTGATGCTATTGATTCAAAATCTTCAGCAACATCCATTTGCTTTAACAACGCTGCCGTTGCATCATAATTGGGATATAGTTCTGTTACATCATGCTGCGATATAGAACCTCCCCAATATACTTTGCCCTTCCCGAAAGTTCTTGCTTCAATCGTTGCAGGTGTTTTTAAGCTTCCCCAAAGCTGTAAAGCCATTGAGTGAATAATGTTATCACATTCGGGATAATTGACCAGACTGGGCGACTTAAGTGGTGGTGTTCCTATAACAAAAGCTCCATCCATAACAAGCGACTTAATTTTTTCAAGTAATTTCGGCGTCATGGTTTCGAAAGCAGGTAACACTAATAGTTTATACGTTGCACCACTTTTAAATACAATCTGATGATCTTTAACGCTGGCGTTTGCAATCAGCATGTTGGGCGAACAACCATCAAAATTATAACCTCGCCTATCAGGGATCGTGTCATTACCAACCAACGCTGAAGCAGGTGGACGAAATACATGAGGAGCCCCCTCGGGTGTAAGGTAAAGCACATCGGCTACCGTTCTGCCTTGCTGTAAAAGATATGAACAGCGTGAAACATATTTGTGATAAGCCTCAACCATTGGCCACCAGGTCTGTCCTCTATCCCAATGTACGCCATAACCACCCATTGTCATCCCGGGTCGGTATTGATCACCATAGGGTTTATGTGCAAAGGTGTGAAACACAAACCGATTGATCCCTGCACAAAAAGCCCAGTCGCTTTGATTTTTAATGCTTCCCGGATATGAGATATAGCCTTCCTTCCCCCAATCAGAAGTAAATGCTTCTGACGAAACCACCGGCTTTCCAAGTACATGCGCAATAGAAGTTGCTTCAATACAACTAAATGAAGAGTTATAACCAAGCCCTTTGTTCCAGAATTCGCACATGGGCACATCCGCAACCGACCCTAAATCAAGATCGGCGGTAGGATTCATATCGTAAGGCTCAATGGATAAATTCAATCCATATCGTTTAGCAATGTTTTTAACGTGTTGCGCATGATTTTCAATTACCAATTCTTGCGCAGTAACACGGATATCCCATAGAAAACGTTCGCTCATTTCATAACTGCCAACCACCCTGCCTGCATACACCGGAAAATACAATAATGGATCATAGCCTCTGCGTTGTTCAAACTCTTTACGGAAAGTAGACGTCCAGTTCTGTGCACCCATCTCCCAACTATCCATATGCAACGTAGTTAAACCTCCTTTTTTTACTTGAGAACCATTACATGATGCTGGCATCAGTTTCCCGATAAAGTCTTTAAAATGCTCATTAAAAGCTGCCGTATCAAATTTATCACATTCAAATCCTACTCCCGGAATTGGAGCGGGACGCGTAACGGCACCATTATTTGTTCTTCCAAAGCGCATTATTGTCCAATTTCCGGCCGGAACCTCCCATTCAAGTGTGCCATCCGATCTTAGTAGGCGGGTTAAATCAATAATGCCCGACTTGTCAATAGCCGAATGATCAGGTGTTGGTTTAAAGTTTGCAGGAGCCGGTAGATATGGTTTTACGCCCGATTTCGATGTATATGGTGCCCGATAATAGAGTGCCTTTTCGTCAATATCTTCAATAGCGGAAGCAATAGTAGGCGTAGGAAATGCCAACACAGCTACATCCTCATAAAAAGCATCTCTTTGTAATTTTAGTTCTTTCGTCAATCCTCCTTCACCGAAATATGGCTTTTTAAGATTGGGTTTGGGTAGTTTTATGGTCAATTTTGCAGGACCCGTAATCTCTTTTGCACTCGATACCAGATGCTGCATCGATTGTTCCGGTTTTACCCAGGGACCACCACTACCTGTCCATCCCGGGCCCAGACCCAATGTTATGTTTATACCCAATCTTTCAGCTTCTTTCTCTGCATGCTTAAACAATTCCAGCCATTCCTTACTTAGAAAATCCACCTTTCCTCTTGGTATTCCAACATTTACTTCTAAGAATACCAAATTGCCAATACCTGCTTTTTTCATCGATTCCAAATCAGCCGTTATCGCATCATGCGAAAGGTTTCCATCCATAAAATACCAATATACACCTGGACGAACAGAATCAGGTGGATTCAGAAAAGACTTTTTCAGCTTTTCAGTTGTAGGTTTTATAACCACCGGTTTGTAATGAAAGCTTTCAAATCCAATTATTATAAGAATAGTGAAAATTCCGAGAAAGATGCTTTTCATGAGTAATTATATTAGAGATTCAATTTAATCCAACACCAAGCCATCAGCTGTTTTATGAAATATGAAAGTATAACTCTTGTTTTTATATTTTACAGATACCCGAAAAGTCCCATCATTGAGTTGAGTACTTGTAATATTCCTTTCCAGCCTATCACTTTCATCACTATTCTTTACCGGAACAATGATTGTCGCAAGTAGTGTGGTCGAATTCTTCGCAATTACTTTTGAACTGAAAAAAGGTACCCATTCTACATTTTTATCCTTTTTTACAGGCAAGAAAGGTAATAGTCCTTTTTCAATTGCAATTTTTTCCGAGCACAGTGGGAACACAGCCATTGCGTTATTTTGATTATCAGATAGAAGTGTGTAGTCTTTTTTTGTTTCAATATTTTCTACCCCCGGAAAAAGTCGAGCCTCTATTTCTGAACCTGGCAGGCAAGATACTTCATCTAAAACCAGCGTAATGTTTGGTTTTTCCAACACAATATGACGGCGCCATTTTTTTAGGAATTCACCCGGATAGGCCTTTGAAGGATCCATAAGCGTATAGTCACGAGACCCGGATGTACGAAAATCAAGAATTTTGCATCCAAAGCCTTGTTTCCAAGGCTCATCTTTACGTTTTTCTATTCGTTGTTGTTCCCCATTCACCGAAATCAGATTATGTCCTTTACTCGAAGCATATAAGTAGTCCCAACGGGCTCCGGTGAAATATTGTTCATCGTAATCGAAAGTCCCCAAATCCTTGATGAAATATTTGTTTTGCCAGTAAACGATAAACTGCCCAATATCGAGATGGCCATGATGAGGATCATCATTAAATCCTGCCTTACAAGCAATGGTAACGTTGTCAGGATTATTAAAATCCGACCGCATAAAAGCCCAGTCAATAGATTTGAACAGTTTAGAGGGTACAGATGGGAGTAATTCTTTAACATTGGCGCGCGGCCAAATTAAGTCGAAGATAGAAGTACCCTCTTTCAATACATGGTTTCTATACCAGGCGCCTTCGCCGTTTGAAGTCTGTTCTACTAATTTATTAATCAAAAAAGTTGTCCCGACAGGATTTCCATTGCCATCACCAAAAGCTCCTGTCAATCCGTAAAGGGCAAAATCAACAGGAGCTTTTTGGATCCGTTTATGCGCTAATAAGTTAAACTTTCCATTGGTTATGTTTCTCAGCGACTCCATAAAATAAATCGTTTCACCCATACCATAACTCCAATATCCGCGACCCTCTTTCCATGCACCATCATCGCCAAACTCGTTCAGTAGAAGTCCAATGCGATTGTACGATTCAGCAACTACATCTGTAAGCGAATTATCTTCAGTTAACAATGCCAGCGAAGCAACTCCCAGTCCGCTAAAACATATGCCACACCAATTACACTTGTACGAGGTAGCCCACCATTGATAGTCATAGTTGTTTCGTACAGGCAGAATTACCTTTTCGTATAGTGCGTTACGTATCCTATCACGTTGTCGTTTATCAAAAGCATTGTAGCACCAATCATAAACTAGTGCCATTTCAATGCCAATGGAGGCTGAACGAATATCATAATTGAACACTACCTGATCATCTCTAAGAAGCGCGTTCCATGGCCAGACCCTATCGTAGATAACATTAAATTGGTGGGCCTTTATCATCCAGGTAGGTAATTCGGCTAGGGCATTGGCAAATTCAAAGGCTTTAAGGGCATAAGTTTTTTCGCCAGTAAGTTGATATAGGAAAGCTAATGTTTCAGCTGAATAGGCATAAGTACCCATCTGTTGATCGAATTTTCCGTCCGAATCATAGCGGGGATGATCCGTTTGAGGAGGAAATTTTTCTATGGGGGCATACATCATTCTGTTCGCTTCAACCACTAAACGATCGAATATTTTTTTCGATTCAGGATCTTTCCCAATTCGCGATAAGATATTTGTTTTCCCTTGTTCGTTAAAAAACAGATAAGGGTGTTTCAGCGTTTCAGGCAAGGCCTCAGCCATATGCTGTTTCGTTACCTGGGCATTTAAAAACGTACATTGAAAAATAAATAATACTAATAATAGTCTCATTTCTATAATTTTGTAATATGAATAACAAATTCAAACATCAGAATGAATGACTTTTGGCCAAAAAGTCATTATACCGTTATGTAATTCTAAAAAAAATATTTTATGGTTAAGGTTTCTGCCAAAATACAGCAGGATTGTTGGTATTGTACTTTAAAATTGTAGTACCCATCTCTAACTTGTCGGGTGACTGATCGAAATAGTCGAGTGGAAGAAGTCGGATATATGTGGCAACTTTTCCAGATTCTTTTGTTTCCAGATTATACTCGCTATTAATAGGGCATTCCAGCAAATAGAGATTTTTTGCCATATAATGATAAAGATATTCCTCTTTTGTTTGCGACTGATGCCTGTTCCAGTTTGCATCAGGATTTAAAATAAGCGGTTGGTCATTGATCAACCTTTCGCGTACCTCTTCGATACTTAATAATTCTCCTTTTTCATTCATTATATAAGCATTAAAAGTAGGGTCGATCCATAACCACTTTTTTAGTGATGCAGCATACACCATATTAATTACATGGCAGTCGTTATCTACTTTTAAACTATCTTTTGGGAGGCAAGTGATGAATCTCGATTTATAACCCATCGATAGTAAGCACTCATTCAATACGGTAGCCAGACCTCTGCAATTCAATCCCCGGTGATCACGCTTACATTCAGCAATCATACTTAACGCATTTTTCACAACAGGATTTCCATGACTCCCATCATGTGGGATTAAATCATGTACCCAATGCATCAAGTTGATTATTCGGGAAACCTCATTGCCATTTCCGGCAATAGAGTCTAAAAAAAAGGCCTTACGTAACGCAGCCAGATTTGGATTATCAATAGGCTGATAGGTAAAAGGAGGAAGCACTCGTTTATCGTTGAAGTTGTATTTATCAGCCTTTTTTAGGATATAAAGAAAATCGCCAATTTTACGGAGCGGCTCAACCATGGATCTGAATTCCTTCAGGTCTCTTATTTTATCCAGGTCACTGTCGACAAGAATATGTGCATAATTAAAATAACCAGCATCTATTGATTTTTTCAAATAAGCAAGTGCCATCTTTTTGTCATCTACCAAGGCATATGTGCAAGATAAGTTGTAATAGGCAGAGGTGATATTACCTGAGAATGGCTTCTTCTCAGCCTCCGAAAGATCATTGTATTTTGATATGAAAGCAGTTAATAGCTTATTGAAAGTTTTTGCATCGTGCCGATTATATGCATCCATAAAAAGACTGTCTTGTTTTGTTGCATACTTTTCAAAATCTTTGTTCATCTGGATCTGACCATAAGAGGTGGTAACGATCATCGTGAAGAGCAAAAAAATAAGCTGTTTCATAGTACTATCTGTTTTGTTGGGATGAGAAATCAAACAAATTACATGATTATAGTTTATTGATTATTGAATACAAATTTACTGAATTATTATCCTTCAACAATTTTTATTTCCTCTCCTATTAACTTGAGGTGTTTTTGTTTTAACATTATAAAAGCAGACGAAAAACTGTCTCATTTCTAATTTGACGCTTGAAAAACCTTCATGCTACGTTCCCAGGATATTGACTAAATGATGACGGGATTATCGTGCAATAATTTTCATAAAATCTTAAAATTGCTCTCTTATTTTCCTTTTTACATTCTAACCAAAGCCTAATACAGCATTAGAAGTTGATTAGGGTTAGATTAGGATATGATTAGGGTCAGATTAGAATTAGGCCATCTGCATCGGTTAAGGGTAGACTTGTCATCCCATGATTTTAAAGTTGATGTCGAAGGGAGATAGATTGAGATTTTTTTGTTTTTAGATTCGCATTCTACTTAATTCAAAAATCTGCTTTCATTTAATTATGAAATGCTTTCAATAGAATATCCATGAAAAAGATAATATCAAAATTACATTACCTTCGTCATTGCAATAGTCTATTTCTTATTCCCTTAGTCTCATTAATTCAAAATGATAAGTCCTATTTCTTCCCCATTAAAGACTTCAGGTTTCGAATTATGGATTCATCGTTCTCAATGCTTTTCGTTTTCGAATTATTCATTCGTGTTGTACAAACTGTTTTTAACCAATTCTCAGCTTTTACGTCAATATCTTCGGGATAAGGCTTGCCTACACCAAGATTTTCGGGCCACTCTAAGGCTCGTTCAATACTCTTCAGTGTTTTAGCATATTGTTTTACGTGCATCTGCTCTACGGCTAATAACAGCCAATCTTCGCGCCAAAGTTGTCTTCCTTCGGTTGATCCCTCAAAAGGGATGACCTGTAGTTTTGATAATATTTCGATGCTCTCCTTATATTTTTGATTGAGCATCAGAACCCTTGCATGAAGCATATTTAGCAACATGTGATTAGGGAGCCGCGAGTGATAAATGTTAGATATATTGAGTGCTTCGTTATAATTTTGCTGGTTGACAAGAAGTTCGATAGTCAATTTGCCATATCGCCATTCATTTGGTGATAGTTGTGCTGCTTTTTTAAAATCGACCAAGGCTTCATTTGGATGGGTAGATCTACTTAATAGTCCCCTCGAGGCATAAAATGGAGCATAATCGGGCTTATTTCCGCATGTAGTAAGCAGCTTTATGGCCTGAGTGGAATCATTTTGAGCCATACTGATTAATGCTAGATAATATGTTGGATGCCAATCGTCACTAATAGTAGAAGCCCATTTTAAGACTTCTGTCGATTCTGTCCGGAAAGGAAAGACAAGATGAGGAGATGCATTGGTTGCCTTGGTGATTAATGGGTGATAATCTCTGCCTGCTTTGTAAGAAAGATAAGCTTGCCAATAGAGAATTTCTGCATTGGCAGGTGCCATTTCGAATACTTTCTCAGCCTCTTTATTTAACCCCAATCGATAATACCAGATGGCCAATTCAAGATATGTTTCGTGGGGTAGTTCATTTCTGATAAGTGAGGTAAAATTCTTTGCCGTCTCCTCATTATGATCAAGTAGATACTTTTCGAAATGAGCAAAGTGGTTAAGCGGATCTATCTCTGAGATCTGGTTTAGTTGTAAACCAGCTTTTTCAGTATTACCCTTCATCCTATAAACCAATGCTCTATATTGAAGTAGATTTAAATTGTTTCTGTTATTATCTAGCCCTTTCTCTATATAAATTAGCGTTTTATCTAAATCGCCCGACTTCAAAGATATTTCGGAGAGCGCAGTGTAAGCAGCTCCCCTATATTCTGGTGAAAGAGCTGCTATATCAAAACCATCCTTGGCATCGGTAAGTTTTCGTAATGCCAATGCATTGAGTGCATAGTAATAATTGGCGGCTCCATCGTAAGTGTCAATAGCTAATGCCCGACGGGCAAAGTTATATCCTTCTGTATAATGCGCAGTTCTTACCATAAGCATTGATAAATCAGTGAGGGCAGGCATGAAATTGGGATCTTTCTTCAAGCATTCCAGTAATTTTACTTCTGCCTCGGGATAATACTTTTGACGAATATTCTCTTTTCCCTGAAGGTAAAGTCCGTAAACTGATTCCCAGTCAAAGGTTTTAGGCGACTCCAAAGGACGATCAAGAACTCCATCATTAGGATCCGAGTTGTATTCTAGTTTGTGATCACCGATGACTACGGTTAAAGCTGATTGAGCAATATCCGTTTTAATCGAATCAGAAAATAGTTGCAGCGGATTTAGTTTAATCTGCTTTGAATAGATTATGCTTCCCAAATTGGAGATAGTGATTTTATCGTTGATGGATTGTAACGAAGAAAACCAGATTTTAAGCCAGCCATTTTCGCTCTTTATGTTTAATACTCCCTGGTTATTGGCTTTGACTAGGCCTTTTGTTTTAACCACAGGAAACCAATATTCAGTCCATTTGTCTGTTGAATAGGGAGGAAAACTTTTGTGTTTAAAAGGGGTAAGGGTGCTTTTATCAGCAGATTGGTTAAATAACCGACCACTTTGAACTTCTACATATTGTCCATCGGCATCGGTAAGCAGTTTATCCCAGATCATCCCCTGACGAGACAATCCCCATATCCAGATTTTCTTTCCGGCTTTATCATCATGCATAGCATATCTGCCCATTCCGAAGTCATCATTATGCCAGAAAGCACCAAAGAAATCGGTGTACTTTCCAAAAACATGATATGATTTATAGCCTCCAAAGTTATTTTGTTCGTAGAAAGTGATATCTTTTCCATTTGATTTGTTGATACTCCAATCGGCATATTCACCTTCATGCCCCAGATAGTTATTGCCGGGATAGACAAACTGGAGGTTTCCGGTAGCCTTAATACCCGCATTCATCCATGTATAGTAAGGCTCTTCAAGAGGCGTTGAGTTAAACCAAAAAGATGAAGTTTCAAAATATGCCTTATCTTTTTCTAGTTTAATTTCTAAACGCCAAGGAGTACGGGTTAAAAGATCGAGTACGCCAATAATACAACTAATGCTACCATCGTCATTTTTTCGAACCACATAATCTACCGGGGTAGCACAGTTTGGTGTATGACCGATAATTCCATAATTTGCTTCCAGTCCCCCACTCGTCCAGGGACCCCGCATGGCCACATCTCTGAATTTAACTACATGGTTGTAGTAGAGAAACTCTTTGCCTGTGTTTTTTTCAGTAGCCGACCATATCTTTCCTCCAACCTCGGGCAGAATCATGATCCGAATAAAATCATTTTCAAGTTGAACAACCTTCCACTCTTTTTCTACAGGTTTATCTGTAAACCCATCATACCTGAAATATGGATATATTTTTGTCATCCGCCCAACGGGATCGGGATCTGAAAATGGATAGGTGGTAAAGATTTTATTGTACTCTTTTACTGTGACCGCACCATATTGTGCATTGGCCTTTAAAAAAAGGATACAAACAGAAGCAATAATTAAAAGGAGTCGACGTGTCATTTTATTATTAATTTATAAAGTATACTGTTTATTAATTAATTCATAATGATATTGCAAGATAATAAATATTTATCATAAGGGGTGTTGTAAAATTATTTTTATTTCCGACCTTAAAAACAGTTTGTTTTTGTCGGAATATTCACTTTTTATCGTATCTTAACAACTTTGATAATCAGCCGATCAGATCGTTCAATCTATATATTTATTGTCCAACTGTAACAAGGTTTATTATGAATCAACAAGCCCCTCCTCAAATGGGAATGCCTGCAGGGATTCCTCCAAAAAAGAAAAAAGGCTGTTGCTTTGGTTGTACTATCATACTCGTTGCACTACTTGTTGTTATTCTTGGCACTGCCGGCTACTACTATTACCAAAGCATCCCCAAAAAGTCGCCCGTTCAGAAAGAATATGAACAAATTCCTGATTATTATGAAAACAAGTAGCTTTATTTTCCGACTATTGCTTGTTATAGTAATGGTCATATTGTTCGATTCCTTGTTCGCTCAGCAATCTTTTAAGCTACACGTTCAGCCTGGTAAGGTTGAGATGAAAGGTGACGGGGATGACTATACCACCATTCTTGTTTCAGCCCGCGATAAAGAGGGTGAGTTATTAACCACTGTAAATGGCCCGGTTGCAGTTCGTATCAGTGCTGGAATGTTGGATGAAATGAATGTCCGGATGGTTGGGGGAATTGCTTATGTTAAATTTACTGCTCCCATGCTCGGCACACCTGTCAAGGCTTCGCAACGTATGATACTGTTTCTTGTTAAGTTTATGCAAAAGTTCATTGCACGTTCTGCCGGAGGTACAGATCAGTCTGTTAATACAAAAATAGCCCAGAACGTCGCAATGGAAACTTTTAAAGAGGGCGCCAATCCGCTTACATTGATTACCAAAAGCGATAAAGACAATTTTGTCTATATCGTTGCCGAGATGAATGGTGCAAAGGGTAAAGCAAAGATTCAGATTAATAAGTCGGTCGATGGTATCAATGGATCTATTGTGCCGGGTTATTATGCAGGAAGAGACATAACCGGACAAGCGCCGTTCGAGATGGAAATTAGTTCGAATGGTTCAGGTACCTTTTCGCAACCTGGTTCAGGTAGTACTGAATCCAATACCATTCTCTTTACCAATGATCAGGCCAAAGAAATGAACGATGCCATGGGTAAACTATATGGCATGGGTGGATTTCTGAAAGCATATCTGGGACCCTCAGAAAAGGACATAAAATACATCCAGAACTATGATATCCGAAAACAGGGTATCGAAACGCCATATATGCCCATGCCTGATAATGCGGTATTTATTTATGTTCCACCATTGCTTCTCGAATACAAAGGCCGACTCACCAACCCTACCTCCTCTAAAAAAGCAGAACCTGAAGAGCCAAAAGAGAAGGTTTTTATAAGTCTTAGCTCAGAAAAAATCATTGGAGATGGTGAGAGCCGAACAAAGGCACTCTTCCATTTCGAAACAGCTAAAGGCGTTCCTGTTTCGGGGAAAAAGGTTACATGGAGTTTCAATAAAGATTTAAAATTAATATCAGGACAATCTGTAACAGATGGATCGGGAAATGCTATTGCGGAATTTCAGGCACCTATTGTCAAAGCAGGAGTTCTTACCCGTAGTGACAAAACAGATGAAATATTGGATAATAGTCAGGCATTCATTATTAAAACACAGTTTGCTGATGAAAAAGGGAAGGCTGGTGAAGTAAGTACTGTATTAACAGTCTACAAAACTTATGAGGCCAAGGTCCGGATTCTGAAGCCCGGATTCGATCCGGAGCCTGTAAAGATGCTTCTTCCTCAGGCAGATTTCTATCGATTGAAAGGATCTATTTTCGCAACGCTTACATCATACAACAAGGCAACAGCTCCAGTCAAAGTCCCCATCTATGATGCCGGGGTTTTGATTGAAGGTCCTAAGTTTGATGAAAACCTATATAAAATATTCAGAGAATACAATGCCGATAAACGGAAACAGTTTATTACATTGGTTCGGGCTGCCGGAGGGGCACTGGCTTATACCGATAAAGGAGGCAATTATGACATTTCGGTCTCCAATTCACCTGACAAAACGCTCAAGAAAGAACCCGTTGAAATTAAACTAAGTGATCTCACCGGACGAAGAAAAGGTTCATTGGGCAATGTACTTACTCAATTTAATGACTCAATTTTCAGCGATGATATGTCGGCTGCCTTACTGAATATGGATAAACAGCTTTGCTCTCTTGATGCCGACAAAGCTTTATATACAGAAGAAAAGCTACACATATTGGGTAATCTTATGACCAATTCAAATCAAGTATCTCTCCTGTTAAAAGATACCGGGGGCGAACTTGTCGGTAAAGCATGGGAAGCTTTTAAAGTATTAGCTGACTATGCCAACGAAAAATATAAGATAACAGAACGACTGGGTAAAAAAGTTGGTGTTGATTCATTGGTAAAGATGGGATTAATTCTTGATAAGGCTTTTTATCAACGAATCCTTAACATGGATCCCCGCGAAGGATCAAAAACAATTATTCGGAACTTTCTCTATTGGGCCTTTGTTGGAAAATTTGAAGGAGGAAATAAAACCAGTGCCAGAGCAACGCAGTCATATTATAAGCTGATGGGTGAAACGGCAAATACTGTTTTGGCAGAAATTATGAAGAAGATGTTCGAAAAGATGTGCGATGTGCTTTCGAAAAAAGTTCCTATAGCTGATAATCTCAATGAAGAATGGACGAAACAGTACTATGGAGATCTGAAAGCACACGTCAGATTATATATCAAACAAGATCCGGAAGCCATCCATCTCATCTACCCTAATCTTCAACCTGTATTGAAAGATCGTTCGACAGAACTGCGGGCCTACTATTCCGGGATAGCCAATTGGCGGTTCTGGTCTGATGATATGAAAGCCTATAAAGACCTCTTTGCTGACTTGATTTTAAAATCAGCAATCATTATTTACGATGCATATACCTTAAATTGGGTAAGTATTGCCGAGCATATGGAAAAATTGGATAAGTGCAATAAGCAGCTCGATGCCATCTATACAGCCAGTACTCTTGCCCTCGAAATGCATTGGTACAATGCTTTATGGGCCGATGCTATGCTTACTTTTGAATATACCAATAAATGTATTGCACAGGGAAAGGTGACGACTTCTATGAATACGAGTCCTGACATTGGTCTTTTTCCCAGCGCTTATGCTGCCAGATTAAATAGTGTTCCAGCTCCTGTTATTCCAAATATCAACAAATCAGCACTTATTGTTACGAAAGGTAAACTACCGGTTCAACAGTTAAATGAGGTACTTAAAGGTGATGCTGACTATGATAAATGGTTTGAGGATAACAGTGAACAATTATTGAGATTATCATTTGAAAGCCCATCAATAGTGACTGGATTCATGAATTCAATGGTTGATTTTCAACGCAATGCACATCAGCTTGAACTCCTGACCTTCGGCATTGTTTCTGAGCCTGGAAATGTTGAACTCGCCAAACGGTTCAATACAGTGGGTGGTTTGGTCTCTGATGCTGTTAATAAGCTTTCATCCAGCACGATTGCAGTTGTAAAGAAATTAGATGAGCTACCCGCTAATCCTAAATTGGGTGAATTTGAACCTGCCGGAAAGAAAAAAACAAATTGGATATTTTGGGGAGGGAGTGGTTTGGTATTTATCCTTCTGATTTTAGGAAGCATTGTTCTTTATAAAAGAAAAGGTAGAAACCGAACTATTCAAAGCAATATCAGTCAGGAATATCAATCCTATCAGCAACCACCAACACAATTTAATCCTATACCGCCAACACCTGTTCAAACAATGGATACGATGACTCAACCACCACAGCCTTCACCTAAATTTTGTGGAAATTGTGGTAGTCCATTAAAACCGGGTGCACGTTTTTGTTCTAAATGTGGTAACCAAATCTGACAGTGAATATATTAGTTCACTAATTCGATTGTAGACGCCATTCCAAGTAATAAAGAAGCCGGTTATTAGCCGGCTTCTTTATTGTTTAATCCTCAGATGGAAAATCATAATCCACTGATTTTGGAATTTAGCTTCCACTGTTTTTAATCGATTTTACATTGGTATTGATCATTCCAAGATAGTTCATTAATGTAACATAGCGATTAGCAACAGGTGCTATTAACACTTTGCCAACACCCGAAAAGGTATTGACCAATCCTTCACCTGAGGTAAAAGATGAAAAGAGTCCTTTCGTGGCTTTCGAAACAGCGAGATTAACCCCTGCGGTTCTGGCAATGGCAAAAGAGCCATCGACAACCAGATTAGAAGAACCATTTAGAACAATTTCTTCGAGTGGTCCATTCGAAACAATGACAACCTTTCCAAAGCCTGATACTTTGGTCTGGAAGAAACCTTCGCCAGAGAAGAAACCTGAAATGGCTTTATTGGTCCACATTCCGACTTCTATTCCCATCTCAGAGGCATAATAAGCTCCTTTATCCAGAATCCACTCTTCTCCTTTCAATTCCATAATCGTAAACTCTCCAAAGCTGGGCTCCAAAAATACTGTTCCTGTTCCTTTGATAATAGGTTTTACAGCCGCTTCCTTGGTCACCATCGATTTTAGGAAACCGCCGGCAGAGGGTAGCTGCGCTTCAATTGCAAGCTGTCCTTCCATATAATACATTCCACCCGACTCATATCGAAAGGCGCTGTTTTCGAGCGTAATCTTTACCAGACGCAACATCTCTTTTGGAACAACTTCAAAAGTAACCTTTCCGGCTCCTTGTGTCTGTTGAGGCTGAAAATTAGGTTGTTGATATGCAGGTGGAGGGGGCGGTTGATTATAGCCCATTGTTGGAGGCGTATTTTGAGGAGGAATATACCCACCTTCCATTGTTGGGGGCGGCGATGGTACAGGCTGAGGATTAGCTGTAGCCGAGGGCTGTGTTCTCTCAAATCGTGCACCACATTCATGACAAAATACTGCTCCTTCTTTCAGTGAAGTACCACAGTTAACACAAAAAGCCATATCATTAAGTTTAGAATGAATTAATTATTGTACTTTATATCCCTCAATAGTTACAAATCCTTTTCCAGAGAAATTTTTAGTCCACGACTCTCTATCCGAGTCAGTAATAACATAAGTTCCGGCCTCCAGGATTATTCTTGGCTCAATAACCCACTTGCTATTTGCAAGTCCGTTTTTACTATACAAGCCTTTGGCATGCCATTTTTTAACTTTTCCACTATTCATGTCTTCAATTCCAATAGATCCTACAAAAGAGGTCCCTCTTCCACTATTATAGTGATCTGTAGTTATTCGCGTGATACAATACCGATCCTTGAGTTTGAAATCACAATCTTTTTCTGGATTCTTCAAAATGGCAATTCCCAGTTGTCCTATTTTAAAGATTGTTTTCGATGGGGGTTCATTTTCTATATCAATTGGAGGTTGTGTCTCTGTTGGATTGACTGTTGGAGTTTGCGTCTCATTAACCGGCAACGTAAGCTGCTCTGTTTTCGCTATCGTCTTTGTTTTAGAAGGAGTTGTTGTTACAACCTTTTCTTTTTGAGGAGCGGTTTTCTTTACCGCAGAATTACCAATTGCAGAACCAGAAACTTGGTCGGGTTGAATGTTGTTAACATTTGCAGTTGAATCCGGAACAGCTGTAGCTGATGGTGTAGATACCAAATTAGTGGTATCCGAAAGAGGAGTCGTTGCTTTTTCTTTAAAAAATTTGACATAAGCAAGCCAACAACCAGCACCTATGATGATAAGAGATATAGTTACAACCAGAATGGGGATGAGCTTCCTTTTTTTTGTTGCATATGTTTGAGATCCATTTGATTGGACGGGTGTTGAATAGCCAGGTCCACTATTTTGATATTGATTTTCGGGTGGTTGAATTGGTTGGCCATATGGTTGGTCATTAGGATTACTTTGAGGCATGTTTTGATGCATCACCTGACCCTGATTTTTAGAAGATACATCAACCTCTTGATCTATTCTATATCCACATTGTTGACAAAAAAGATCTTCTCCGGTGAGAGGGGTTCCACATTGAGGACAAAATTTCATACTATTTGAATTTATGATTTACTAAAACGCGCCCATTCGGGTAGCAAAGAAGACGCCAAGAATTACACCCAGAATTAAAACTACAATGGCTTGTACAACAATCAGAATAATAATGGAAACAATTAGATATCCTGCTGCTTTATGTTGGGGAGTTCGCATTACAATAGGCATTCCTTTATACAAAATCACAATTGCGTAAATACCAAATAAGTACACAATAGTTTGAAAACCGGGTATTAGAAATAAGATACCTGCAACCCAAAAAGGTGTCATTGAATAGACTACTAATTGTAAAGAACGACCAAAATCCTTTACCGAATCGAAACTGGTAGCTAGCATATTTACAACATATGCAGTGAGATAAACAGAGATGAAACCACCTATAAAACTCGTCAATGCTTGTTGTAAACCCATTGAGGGACTTTTAAAAGTATACCCCATCATTTTTACTCCTATAAAACCATAAGCAATAAAATTGCAGATTGCCGGGATGAGTACCAGAATAATAGCATAGGTCAATAGTTTCTGTGTAACAGGCATTTCATTTGATACATTTTCCCATTCTTTTTTTGGCTTAGTCATTATATTAATTACCCGCGACACTAATCCACTATTGGATGATGTGACACCATAGAATGGCTGCTGATATGGTTGTTGATAGGACTGTTGACTATTCGCCTGTTGATACCCTTGTTGCTGATAGCTTTGTTGATAGGGATTTTGAGTAGGTTCAGGAGGATGGTTTGGAATAGCTTGTTGAGAAGGTTGATTAGCTGTGGATTGGGGTTGATCTATCTGTAAAGGGGTACCACATGATCCACAAAACCGGGCTCCTGGTTTAAGTTCTACACCACAAGAAGGACAGAATTTCATAATACACTGATTTAAGGTTGAATATATTTATTTGAAAACAAAGAGATTCAAGGCTGTCAGTTGGTCAATGAAAAATTCAAATAGTTTAATGTAGTATAACAAATATAAAATAAATCCTCGCTAAAGTCAAGGACTGGTTTATTAGTTTTGCTTAATATCAATGATTTATAACCTTTCTAAGGAAGGAACTTCGTAAAACTTTAAAAACAACTCCCTCAGAACGGGTATTCGTAATTATAATTACCAATATGAAACAACTAATAATATTAAATTCAAAAAATTATGTTGAGAACTACACTGAAAATATTTTTTGAGATTACCACTTTAATTATTATATATTTGAATACTAATTAATTGTAAATAATTAGAAGTGCCATTTATTAATTGTTATAAATTATGACCTCATATTTCAACCCCTTACTTCCAATCAGTAAGAAACTTTTAACAAACACAACGATATGTTTATCGTTATTTTCGTCGATCTCCGTAGCTCAAAAGGCAAAAACAGCTGTTCGAACACCCAATATCGTTATTATTCTGGCTGATGATATTGGGTTTGGTGACTTTGGGTGTTATGGTGCAAAACGAGTTAAAACACCGAATATCGATAATTTGGCCCTTCGGGGTGTGCAATTCTCTAATGCATGCTCACCAGCATCTACCTCAACTCCTTCAAGATATTCTTTATTAACAGGAGAATTTGCATGGAGAAAGAATGTTGGAATATTACCCGGTGATGCGGGAATCACCATTAAACCAGGTACTTTAACAATGCCATCTATGTTACAACAACAAGGATACATAACCGGATGTGTTGGGAAATGGCATTTGGGATTGGGATTGGGAAATGTTGACTTTAATAAAGAGGTTAAACCGTCTCCTAACGATATTGGTTTTAACTACTCTTTTATCTTGCCTGCAACAGGAGATCGGGTACCCTGTGTATATCTCGAGAACAGCCGGGTAGTCGGGCTCGATCCAAATGATCCCATTGAAGTGAGTTATACACATAAGGTAGGTAATGAACCAACAGGAAAAGATCATCCAGAACTACTTAGAATGAAGCTATCTGAAGGCCATGATAAGACCATCGTCAATGGAATCAGCAGAATAGGTTACATGTCAGGAGGAAAATCAGCATGGTGGAAAGATGAAGATTTAGCTGAGGTAATTACGAAAAAAGCGGTAGATTTTATAAAAAACAATGCTAAAAAGCCATTCTTTCTCTATTTTGCAACACACGACATCCATGTCCCCAGAGTGCCGTCTGCTCGTTTCAGAGGCAGTAGTCAATGTGGTGTCCGTGGTGATGTTATTCAACAATTTGATTGGTCGGTAGGCGAAATATTAAGTACGCTAAAGTCTTTGAACCTTGAAGAAAATACCATCGTTATTGTTACAAGTGATAATGGTCCTATCATAGATGATGGCTATGCAGACGGTGCTGTTGAAAACTTAAATGGTCATTTAGCAGCAGGCATCTTAAGAGGTTTTAAATATGGTCTATATGAAGGTGGCACAAGGGTTCCTTTTATCATATCATGGCCCAAAACAATTAAACCCGGTAAGTCTGATGTTCCCTTTCCATTCATTGATCTTTTTGCCTCTTTTGCTGATTTGACTCATTATCAATTACAAGGAAATGAAGCAATGGATAGTCAGGACGGCATTTCTACTCTCCTTGGAAAAAATCATAAGCCCTATAAAGATTATGTGCTGATTCAGAATAACAATGGAGGATTAGCAGTAAAGAAGGGGGATTGGAAACTGATACCCATTGAAAGCAAAGCAACAAAAAAAGACGAGCTCTATAATTTGAAGGAAGATATCAGCGAAACGAAAAATATGGCTGATCAGGAAAAAGAGAGGGTTGAGAGCTTGCGGAAAATAATGATTGATATTAAAGCAAACCAAAAGAAGTAGTTATATTTTAAAGTCTGATACAAATTGTAAGAAGAGATCAATAAAAAAAACGCAAACGGATATCTCAACTATTTGACATCCGTTTGCGTTTTTGGCTTTAATATGTAGTTCTAAATAATATGTTTTAGGTAAATATTAATCCACTATTTCAAAATCCATCTGCTTTCGTGCCAGTTCAACACGTTTCACAATGATTCGTACCTTATCGCCTAAACGGTAAATACGTCCGCGACGAGAGCCTATTACCCGGTAGTTTTCCTGATCCAACACATATGAATCGTCAACGAGAGTACGTAATGCAACCATTCCTTCGCATTTAAAGGCATCAATCTCAACATAGATACCCCATTTGCTTACGCCCGAAATAACACCTGGAAACTCTTTGCCAATCTTATCCAGCATATATTCGGCTTGCTTATATTTAATAGAAGCGCGTTCAGCTTCAGCAGCACGACGTTCCATATCTGAAGAGTGAATGCATTTTTCTTCAAACTCGTTCATCGCTACAGATGATCCACCATTCATATAACGCTCCAATAATCGGTGAACCATTAAGTCGGGGTAGCGCCTGATAGGAGAGGTGAAATGTGTATAATATCTGAAGGCTAATCCATAATGGCCAATATTGGTAGTGCTGTATTCTGCCTTTGCCATTGTACGTACTGCAATGGTTTCAATTAACGTCTCTTCGCCCTTTCCAGTGATTTGTTCAAAGAGCTTATTTAACGAAAAAGCAAGTCCTTTTTGAGAAGATGTTTTGATAGAGTAGCCCAATTTACCTACAAACTCGACAAAAGTAGCGAGCTTGGCAGGATTAGGCTCATCGTGTACACGATAAACAAAAGTTTTAGCCACATCTTTACCTGAAACTTTTCCTATATGTTCCGCGATACGCTTATTTGCCAACAGCATAAAATCTTCAATCAGCTTGTTTGCTTCCTTTTGTTCTTTTAAGAAGGCCTCAATAGGATGCCCGTTTTCGTCTATCTTAAACCGCACCTCTTGTGATCTGAAGGCAATACTTCCATGTTTAAACCGCTCGTCGCGCAAACAAGTAGAGAGCTTGTTCAGTGTCATCAGCTCATCTTTATAATCACCTTCACCACCTTCAATCATTGCCTGAACCTCCTCATAAGCATAACGGCGACTAGAGTTGATTACTGTCTTTCCAATCCACTCGCCCAAAATATTTGCGTGATCGTCTAGTTCCCAAACCACTGAATAGGTGAGTTTGTCTTCATGTGGACGCAGTGAACAAACCTTGTTTGATAACTTCTCAGGAAGCATCGGAATGGTACGGTCGACCAGATAAATGGAGGTGCCTCTTTCGTATGCATCGGCATCTATTGATGTTCCAGGACGTACATAATAAGAGACATCTGCAATATGTACACCGACTTCCCAATGTCCATTTTCCAGTTTACGCAGTGAAAGTGCATCATCAAAGTCTTTTGCATCTTCAGGGTCTATGGTGCAAGTCCAGATAGGTCTAAAATCGCGCCGCTTATTTATCTCTTCTTCGGGAATGGCTTCAGGAATCGCATCGGCTTCTCTCTCTACCTGTTTCGGAAAGGCAACAGGGAAGTCGTATGAAGCGAGAATAGAATTCATTTCAACATCATTCTTTCCGGGATCACCCAACACAGCAATAATCTCTGCAACCGGATTCTTCGACTCATTAGGCCAGTCAATTATTTTAACCACCACCTTCTGTCCACTCTTAGCATCTTTTAATGCATCTTTTGGGATGATAAAATCTACATTGATATTGGGCTCGTCAGGAATCATATAAGCTAAATGGGCGGAAACCTTCAATATTCCGACATACTGTTTTCTGAAACGCTCCAGTACTTCAATAATAACGCCTTCTGGTTTTTTGCCTTTCCGCTTCGGGAACAGCCTAACCTTTACTGTGTCGCCATGAAAAGCATGAAACACATTGTTGTAATCAATAAAAATATCTTCGGGCGCATTGGGCACAATCAAATATGCTTTCCCCGTTTGTTTCATGTCTACTTTTCCAACAACCTCGTTTGCAGCAATCGCATCGTTCAACAGGTCTGGATTGATTTTATATTTTCCTCTTTTCGATTCTACAATGGCATTCTTTTCACATAATTCTTCAATGATTGTATTCACTAAAAATCTACTTGCCTTGTCAGAGATACCCAATTCTGCAGATACCTGTTTGAAATTAAATGCCCGAAAAGGGCTATTTGTAAAAACATTAAAAACTGATTTCTTAAAGCTATTTTTCCCTAAGTCAAGCCCTTGGCTCACTTTATTCTTTTTCTTCGTTTTCATATAACAATTTATTTATTCAAAGGCAATATCAAACTAAATTACAGATTCTGCCTAAGATATTAACAACTGAGAAACAATTTCGATTTCACCAAACCATTACATTTTCAGTGTCGGGATAGCATTAATTAATCCCTGAGTGTAGTCTGATTTTGGGTGATTATATACCATATCAGCATCACCCTGCTCCTGAATACGTCCTTCACGCATCACAATCAATCGATCAGACATGTATTTTACGACATTCAGATCATGCGATATAAAGATATAGGTAAATCCAAGATCAGCCTTTAGTTGATTTAAAAGATTCAACACCTGGGCTTGCACCGATACATCAAGCGCAGATACCGATTCGTCGCAAATAATGAAACGTGGTTGTAGTGCCAATGCCCGGGCAATACAGATCCGCTGTCGTTGTCCTCCCGAAAATTCATGTGGGTAGCGATAAAAGTGTTCGGGTTTCAATTGAACCTTTTCAAGCAGTTCTATCGCCTTCTCTTGTCGTTGTTGATTTGAACCATATAGTCCGTGAACGCGCATCGGTTCAGAAATGGCTGTTCCAATCGTCATTCTGGGATTGAGTGAAGAGTATGGGTCCTGAAAGATAATCTGCATATCTCTTCGCTTATTTCTCAAAGCATTAGGATTTAACTGCATGATCTCCTCACCATCAAACAAAATACTTCCTTCAGAAGGTTCGGCCAATCGAAGTATAGAACGTCCTAAGGTAGTCTTTCCGCAACCTGATTCACCAACCAGACCCAACGTTTCGCCAGGATAAACATCAAAGCTCACATCATCAACTGCTTTTACAAAACCTTTTGTTCTTGCTAATATTCCCGATTTAATCGGAAACCATGTCCTCAATCCTTTCACCGTTAATAACGGGGGCTGATCATATAGTTTTCGATGTTTAGTTTTTCGTTCTTCAGCTGTAACTTCTTTCACCAAAATATTTAGTTCATGATGGTTGTCGGCTTTTCCCATAAAATCAGAAACACTTAGCAATCGCTCCGGTCGTTTTCCAAGAGGTGGTCTACA
The DNA here is from genome assembly GCA_013390605.1 of Bacteroidota bacterium. Taxonomy (GTDB): domain Bacteria; phylum Bacteroidota; class Bacteroidia; order Bacteroidales; family Cfx3-03; genus Cfx3-03. The sequence continues at coordinate 4,875,377 of JACAUB010000001.1, forward strand.
AGCAAGTAACCCCTTTGTATAGGGATGTTGTGGATTACGAAATAACTCTTTTACGTTTCCTTGTTCAACAATGCGTCCTTTATACATCACGACGACCTCGTGTGCTAGCTGTGCAACCACTCCCAGATCATGAGTAATAAAGATTACTGCCATTTTATATTTCAACTGGAGCTGACGAATCAACTCAAGAATACTTTTCTGGACCGTAACATCCAATGCGGTAGTGGGTTCGTCAGCAATCAGTAGGGCCGGATTACAGGCTAGAGCCATAGCAATCATTACCCGTTGTTTCTGTCCACCAGATAGTTGATGCGGATAGGCATCATATACCGACTCAGGTCGGGGCAATAATACTTCTTCGAATAATCGGATACTTTCTTTTCTGGCTTCGGCTTTCGATAACTGCTTATGTTGAATCAGTACCTCCGCAACTTGCTTTCCACAACGCATTACAGGATTGAGTGATGTCATCGGTTCCTGAAAGATCATTCCGATTCGGTTTCCCCTGATCGCTTGCATGAGCTTTTCATTCAGGCCAATTAATTCAATCGGTTCCTGCCCCTCTTCGGCAAACAGAATACTCCCGTTGTTGATATTGGCCACCTTTTCGGGTAGCAAGCCCATAATAGAAAGAGCAGAAACACTTTTTCCAGAACCAGATTCGCCAACAATACCCAGTGTTTGTCCTGGTTTTACAGAGAAAGAAACACGCTCAACAGCTCTTACTATAGCATCTTCAGTACGAAATTCAATTGTTAATTGATCAACCCTAAGCAGAAAGTCCGACATTTAAAGCATTTTAGATAGTCAAAGATACTTTGAAAAGAGAGAAGTTGACACAAAAAGCCAGAGGAAAAATAAAAAAGAGGTTAATCCTGGTATATATTTCAAAACGGATTATCTTTGAGAAACCACTGATATCGAATTATTCATAAACGAAATCCAGCCAATATACCGAGGTTATATTGTATTCTAAATTTTGCCACAATTTGTAAACGATATTGTTAATCTCTTTTTTCCTCGTCTATGTCAGGCTTGCGGAGATGCCCTGTCGCCTAGTGATGACCAAGTTTGTCTATCCTGTATGTTTCATCTTCCCTACACTCATTTTCATCGCAATCCGGATCATCCTATGGGTCGGTCTTTATGGGGAAGGGTGCAATGTGAAGGAGTGGCTGCCTACCTCTTTTTTCGTAAAGGGAGCAAGGTGCAACATTTGCTACATCGTCTGAAATATAAAGGACAATATCAGGTAGGAACCTTTTTGGGACAGTTATATGGACAAATTCTTGTTAACCAACCACCTTTCAATACCGCTCAACTCATTATCCCTGTGCCTCTACACCCCAAACGCCAACGAGAAAGAGGTTATAATCAAAGCGAAATGTTTGCCAATGGATTAGGAAAAGCAATGGGGATTCCGGTAAGCATTCAGAATCTGAGAAGGAGTAGTATCTCTGAAACTCAAACCCACAAGGGTAGAGTAGAACGATGGGAAAACGTGAAGAAGATCTTTTCAGTTGAAGATCCTGAAGTCCTTGAAGGCAAACATATCCTGCTAGTCGATGATGTATTCACAACGGGTGCCACCATCGAAGCCTGTGCAACTGCACTTTTCGAAGCCTGTAATGTAAAGATTTCAGTAATTACTATTGCATATGCAGAGTAGCTACTCTTTCACTCTACCAGGACTTCTTCGGTTTTTTCCAGGATTACCTGCAATATCGTCACCCAAATCCTCGCGAGCCTCTTGAGCAATTTGTTCAAGCTCTTTTATTATCTCTGGATACATCTTGCTCACATCATATCGTTCACCTGGATCGCGACGCATATCATATAGCCCACCTGTAAAGTTGAAGTTTTCATTGGCTCCTCCCGGTATCCCATCTTTTCCGGGCAGAAATCCTTCGTATGTGCGTCCAGGATGGTTAAAAACCAACTTAAATGTTTCATTTCGAACCGCTTCCAGACTATTCCGGCGATAGTAGTAGAGGAATGATTTACGAGGATTTTCTTCAAAATTACCCAGCATCAGTGGTAGAATATTCACCCCATCAATCTTCTTTTTGGGTAGTGGAGCGCCAGCAATAGTCGCAATTGTAGGGAGAATATCAATTCCTGAAGCCAGGTTATTACATACCAATCCTTCCGGAATCTTTCCTTTCCAACGCATGATACAAGGTAGCCGCTGACCGCCTTCGTAGGATGAGCCTTTCCCTTCTCGCAGTCCTCCGGTGCTCCCCGCATGGTTGCCATAGTTCAGCCAAGGGCCATTATCCGAAGTAAAAATCACTAAGGTATTGTCGTCAAGTTTAAGTTCTTTAAGTGTCTGTAGAATCTGTCCAATGCTCCAGTCAATCTCCATCATTACATCGCCATATAGACCCTGTTGAGACTTTCCTTTGAACTTATCTGAAACTGCAAGTGGAACATGGGGGAGTGGTTGAGCCAGATAGGCAAAGAACGGATGGTTTTTATTTCGTCGGATGAAATCAATCGTCCGTTCTGTAAACTGTGTCGTAAATTGCGATATATCTGGTGATGTGGCAATTATCTTATCTCCTTCAATTAATGGCAATGGTGGGTAGTAGTTCTTGGTCACTGGATGATTTGGCGACATATCATGCGAATAGGGGATGCCATAGAACTCATCGAAGCCATGATGAGTCGGTAGAAACTGTTTCTGATATCCAAGATGCCATTTACCGAAGGCGCCACAAGTATACCCTTTCTCTTTCAGTACATTGGCTATTGTTTCCTCCTCTTCGCTAATCCCTGTTTTTGAGGTATGGTCAATGGCACCGCTAAAGCCAATTCTATTGGGGTAACAACCTGTAAGAAGACCTGCTCTGGAAGCACTCGAAACAGCTTGCGGTGAGTAGAAGCTAGTAAAGAAGACTCCTTCTTTGGCCATCTTATCGATGTTAGGCGTTTTATAACCTTGAGCTCCGGTGAGTGTAAGATCGCCATATCCCATATCATCTAGATAGACAACAATAAAGTTAACGGGTCGGATCGGTTTCTTGGCTTGGATAGGCTGATATGCCAGTAAGCCGGCTAATCCCATTGTATAAGGAAGCAAATGTTTCATTGGATTGGTTGTTTTCATTAAAAAGTAAAGCAGACAGCTTAAGTGCTTTAACAATAAAATATTAAGAAGCCCGTATTAATATGAAAATCACTGAAAGCGCTAGTAAAACTAATTAAAAAAGCAAACAAAGAATCATCAACTATGAGCTTTTAAACAATAAAATTTATACATTTGAAGAAGAACAAATAGTCAATACTTAAACTACATTATCAAATAATATTAATTCTACAAATCATGGAAGAGAATTTAAATATTCCAGATCCCAGAAACACCGGAGAAGTCACTACAAAATCTGAAAATCAAGTACTAAAAAAAGAGAAACTTCCTGAAATTACTAACGAATCGTTGAGCTATCTTAGCACCGCAGCCAAGTGGGCCAAGTTTCTCTCAATCATTGGATTTGTCTCAGTTGGAATATTAGGTTTACTGGGGGTATTTATGGGTATAAGCTTAACTCTTTCTGAGAAGATGTCAGCATTTCCTGCTCCAATGCCAAAGGGGTTATTAGGATTAATCTATGTTATTATTGCCGTAATCTATTTTTTCCCAGCATTATATCTTTATAGATTTTCAGAGAGCACAACCCGTTCTCTACTATTAAAAGACACTCTATCATTAACGGATGCAATATTTAATTTAAAAAAGACTTTTAAATTTATAGGTATAGCTACTATCGTAACGATATCACTTTATATCCTGATTATTATCGGTGCAGTTATTTTTGTTGTATACATGGCATCACATGGCGGGTTTAATCAATACTAATAATTTTAAACAGTAATTCCATATTTCTATCATGAAACTTAAGATAACATTATTGTTTTTTCTCGTGTTTACGGGATATATAGCCAAAGCCCAGATTCATGGACTTGTATTTGATGTCAGTGCATATGGAGCAAAGGGAGATGGGAAAACACTTGATTCTCCTGCTATTAATAAAGCAATTGATGCGGCAGCCGAAGTTGGTGGAGGTACTGTTTATTTTAAGGCTGGCACTTACCTCAGCTATTCTATTCATTTGAAAAGCAATATCACATTATTTATTGATCAGGGAGCAACAATTCTGGCAGCCGACTCAGTAGGATATGATCCTGCAGAACCTAATCAATGGTCAAAGTATCAGGATTTTGGCCATAGCCATTGGCATAACAGTTTGATATGGGGCGAAGGTCTTGAAAATATTTCTATTCTTGGTCAAGGTTTAATTAATGGCAAAGGCCTTTTACGCGAAGCAGATAAAAAACCGGTCGGTACTGGCAATAAGGCTATCAGCCTCAAGTTATGCCGCAATGTTGATATTCGCGATATCTCTATTCTTTACGGCGGTCATTTTGCAATTCTGGCTACAGGAGTCGATAATCTTACCATTGATAATCTGAAAATTGATACCAATCGGGATGGGATGGATATAGATTGTTGCCGAAATGTAAGGGTTTCAAACTGTACAGTAAATTCGCCCGGAGATGATGGTATTTGCTTGAAAAGTTGTTATGGGTTGGGAAGGACAAAAGACACCGAGGATGTAACCATAACCAATTGTCTGGTTTGTGGATTTGATGTAGGAACAGTATTTGATGGAACATTTCAGTACGTCAAAGAAGGAGCACTAAACAGAAATCCAATGGGACGTATTAAATTTGGTACAGAATCGAGTGGTGGATTTAAAAATATTACTATTTCAAATTGTGTGTTCGATCACTGCATGGGATTAGCCCTGGAAACGGTTGATGGTGGATTACTCGAAGATGTTTCTATCACTAATATTACCATGCGAAACATTATTAACGGTCCTCTTTTCTTAAGACTAGGCAGTAGAATGCGAAGCCCTGAAGGAACACCAATAGGTGAGATGCGACGTATTAATATTTCAAATTTAGTGGTTTATAATGCTGATCCACGTTATGGTTCCATTATTAGTGGTATTCCGGGTCATGATATTCAAGATGTGAAACTGCACGATATCCGAATCTACTATCAGGGTGGTGGTACAAAGGAAGAAGCGGCTATAAATCCTCCAGAGAAAGAGAATGGATACCCTGATCCGAGAATGTTTGGTCCGATTCCAAGTTATGGTTTCTTTATCCGCCATGTAAAAGGGATCGAAATGAACAATGTAGAGATTAGTTATATCAATGAAGACCTACGACCTGCTTTCGTTTTAAATGATGTCAAGGGAGCTGAGTTTACTAACCTTAAAGCACAGCATGCTACAGATGTTCCGATATTTGTATTGAAAGATGTTGAAAATCTCACAACCTTCAAGTGTAAAGAATTAAAGGATATTGAAATTAAAAAAGTAGTGCTGAGGAAACTGTAAATAGCTTAAAGACAATTAAAACTACGTCATTTCGACCATTTAGGAGGAGTTTCCAAAATAAGTGAGTTTCTTATCAATAAATTCATCATACTTGAGCTGCGATATCCTTTTGGAAGATTTCTTCCAAATGATTGAAATAATGGGGTGATACTTTAACAGATTCTTCGGGTAAACTCAATTAACACAGATTCCAGCTGGTGCTGATTTGTAATCTCTGCATAATATCTTAAAGTTGAATTCTGAAACGGATCAAAGATGCACAGTTAAAAGGATAATTTGCAATTTGTGCTAGCCGATAAATTTGCTCTCGGCTGATTTGTTTTTATCATCCATATTGTTTTAAAACATAATCTTTAATAACAAGTATGCAATTTGAAACTTGGTTTAATAGTTCCCGGTACATATTAACCGAAGGAGCGATTGTTGAAAGGCTAAAAAGTGAGTTTAACGTAGAATTGGATAAATATATTAATCATGCTGGTCTGATTTATGAACAGCCAGATAAGTTAGCAAAACTTTATAGGCAATATATTGAGATTGCCCAACAATATGATCTTCCAATCATGTTGATGACGCCTACCCGGAGAGTAAATTTTGAAACAATGAAACTTTCAAAATTTAACGGTAGCGATCTAATCACAGATTCTTGTATTTATCTAAATGAAATAAAGAGCCAATATCCTGATTTTTCTCACAAAATTTTTATTGGAGGTTTACTTGGTTGTAAAGGTGATGCTTACCAATCGGAAGGGGTGCTTGATGTTGAATCAGCTTATGCATTTCATAAAGTTCAGATTGATGAATATAAAAAAGAAAATGTTGATTTTTTATTTGCAGGTATCATGCCTGCTATCAGCGAGGCCATTGGTATGGCACAGGCAATGGCAGAATCCGGAATCCCTTATATCATTAGTTTTATGATCAGAAAAGATGGATGTCTGCTTGATGGGACTAGTATTGTTGATGCCATAAAAATTATTGATACAGCAGTGAATCCGCAGCCAACATGTTACATGTCGAATTGTATTCATCCCTTAAACTTAAAACGTGCCCTAGAAAATAAGCTCAATTTGAACACTACATGGTTAAATCGATTCATAGGAATTCAAGCTAATTCTTCTTCACTAAGTCCGGAGGAGCTAAATAACTGTGGTGTTTTAAAGCAAGAGAACTTTGAAGAGATGATAGATGAAATAAGTTACTTAATAGAACATTTTAATTTTAAAATATTGGGTGGTTGTTGTGGAACGAATGATATCTTTATAGAGAAATTAGCAAAGAGGCTAACATAAAATACTATGCACCATTTACTATAAATTTTAAATAGTTTTTATAGCCCTTCGTTGTGATCGTGTCGAAAAAATTATTAAAATGATAACAAAAAAGGAAAACGCAAAAAACAGACAATTCAAGGGAGTCTCTTTTGATGTTTTAGCAGTGGGGCTTCAGTCAATGGTGACGAAAATGAATTATAAGGTAGGCGACAATGTGCCTTTACACGCTCATCCCAATGAGCAAAGTGGGTATGTTATTTCTGGCAAGTATAGAATTAAAGTTGGGGATTTAAGTGAAATCCTTACCTCTGGAGATAGTTATTCGATACCGGAGAATATTGAACATGCGTGGGAAGTAATAGAGGAGGGCGAAGTCATCGATGTATTTACGCCAATAAGGCAGGACTATTTGTAATTTGGTTAAACAATAAAGAAGCATGTCATGCATATTTCCAGAGCCTATTACTCGTTTGCCTTAAACTAAGATTCCAATAAAAGGATTCGAGATAGATCTTTCATCAGATTTCTATCCGCAGATAGAAAATTAACTTTGATTTCCCGTATTTAATATAAAACTTGTAAAAAATGAAAAAAGGACTGATGCTTTTATTGATATTGAATTTAGCTGTAATTAGTCTGTTTGCGAATGATACAATTGAGCGGATTGATAAAAACATAGGGATAAAAAAACTAACAGATAAAGTCTATTTGATACAATCATCATATACTTGTAATGGCCATTTGGATTGTAATCATCTACTAATTGTGGATAGAGAAGATATTATATTAATTAACACACCCGCTAAAGATTCATTGACTTTGATTATGATTGATTGTATAGCGAAAAAGTTCAATAGAAAAATAACGAAAGTTATTGTGTCTCATTTTCATGATGACAGTTCAGGGGGATTGCAAGAAACAAGCCACCATGGAATAATATCATACAGCTCAGACAAGACAAGAGATTTATTGAAGCATGAAAATAGAAAGATTGATAATGTGTTCAAGGATTCATTAATAATTTCATTGCAAACAATTCGGCTAGAGTTATTCTATTTAGGAGCAGGCCACTCGCTTGATAATATTGTTATATGGTTGCCTCGTGAGAAAATATTGTTTGGCGGTTGTTTAATGAAATCGTTAGATGCCACAGATAAAGGAAACGTTCAGGATGCAGATTTACAAGCCTGGCCGATTACTGTTCAACGCGTTAAAGCTAAATTTAAAAATGCAAAGATTATTATTCCCGGACATCTTGCAATAGGGGATGCCTCAATTTTTGATCACACGATAGAGATAGTAAAAATGAAGTAAAATCACCAATAAATAAAACCTATCTATCATGAAGGCTTGAATAGTTCAGTTTCCTCCGATTCCTATTTGTTAAAAAGAGAACTGAAATTAGTTCTACAGATAAAAAATAATATTGCTAAATTTGGATGATAAATCAAAAAGTTATGGTTTATAACTGATTGACTATAAATATTAAAAGTTAATGTTAATCAGAAAACATAAAAAACAGTCAATAGCGATTTCATGATTTAAACGAACGCTTAACTTAATATTACTAAGACATTAAAATTGACAGTTATGGATACAATGATTCTTAAAAGAAAAAGATTTCTTCCTTTTCTTCAAAGTAAGAAGTATAGAATATTATTCTTGGTGATAAATATTTACTTGATTTTAGGTGTGAGTAGTTTATTGATTACAATATTCTATCTATTAGGGCACTTAAATAATGCTGATCATATTATTATTTATTGTGTTCCCGGGTTTGCATTGGGGATTAGCGCTGGTTTAATCTATTTGATTGGATACCAGAGTATAATTTCAGAACAAGAAGATAAAAAGCGTCCGCTTAAATTTAAATAAGGCTTCATATCAGATCGCGAAAAGCGACCACACGAGATCTTATTTATTCGTTATAATTGGAATAAAGTTATGGAAATTAGAGAAGTAATAGAAAAGCGACGCACTGTTCGTGATTTTAAGCATGAAGAAATATCGACTGAAATACTAAAGTACTCGATTGAGAATGCGTTTAAAGCACCATCATACAATCATTTGAGAGAATGGGATTTTATCATTGTTAAAAGCTTAGAGACAAAGCTTAAACTGGTTGAATCAGAAAATCTGAATAAAGAGATACGTATGGATGAGCTTGCAAAATTATTTGAAAACGAAGAGCTTATTAAAAAGGAAATGTATCTGGACGCAATTCCCAAACAAAACAAGATGATACTAAATGCTCCGGTTGTAGTGATTGTAGTATTTAAACCAAAAAAGACGATAAATAAAGTAGATAGAATTTATGATTTGAACTGCGTAGCATCAGCATGGTGTTGCATCGAGAATTTTTTACTCAGTCTGGCAGAACATGATATATACGGTGTAACCTATATTCCTCAACATACCGGTAAAGTTAAAAAGATGCTTGATATTCCTGAAGAACTGGAAATAGCTGCTATTATTCCCATTGGTTACAAAGCTGAGAATGCTAAAATTCTAACACAAAAAGAAATAAATATTTCTGAACGGATTCATTATGAAAGATGGAAATAATAAAATCAGCCGAAAATGCGTATATCCCAAAGTCCTCTTTATTTGCTGAGGTTGTTCCATTGTCAACTTTTTAACCTGATTAGAAGGCTATTTGCAATACCTTTTGAAACTAAATCATGAATGTTGAATGTAAGTACGGAGATAAAAGTCAATGCAATTAGATAAATTAACAAATAAAGATTTAGGACAACTCTTTCCAATTATTATTTCGGAACCTATGACTGAGTGGGTTGACTTATTTAACACCGAAAAGAATGAAATTGAGAATGTTATCGGGTTAAACAGTATAATTAGGATCGAACATATTGGCAGTACTGCTATTCCTGATTTAAAAGCTAAACCAACGATAGATATTTTACTTGAAATAACTGATAATGCAAATGAAAATTTAATTATCGATAGTTTAAAAAGCCTCAATTATCATTACATCTCTAAACCTGAAAATCCATCACCACATATGATGTTTGTTAAAGGATATAGTAGCCATGGATTTCAGGGGCAGGCTTATCATATTCATGTAAGATATATTGGGGATTGGGATGAGTTATATTTCCGTGATTATCTGATTCAGAATCCCGATATCGCACAAGAATATGCAAGCCTAAAACTGCAATTGGCAAAAGAGTATAAAAACGACCGGGAAGCATATACTGGTCATAAAACTGAATTTATAAGACGAATAACTGATAAGGCAAGATCGTGTAGCAAAATCTAGCACAAAGAGAAAGACGAAGGAAATAGTAAGAATAACTTGGGTATTACTAAGATTTCTGCCAGCAAGTATCGTACATAGGTAGAATATTTTTGAAGATGAAACCCAAAATTAATTTCACAGATAAAAAATTATATTGCTAAATTTGAAATTAGAATCTAAGTGTTTAATAACCTTTAGAAAACAAGTAACTATGGAGAAAATTATTTCATGTTGTGGATTAAATTGTGCTACTTGCGATGCAAGAATAGCCACCATAACAAATGACGATGAATTGCGTGCCAAGACATCCGAACAATGGACGGCTCAATTCCATGCAGATATTACACCTGAAATGATTAACTGTACCGGTTGCAGAGAAGCGGGAGTTAAGTTTCAACATTGTGCGGAATGTGAAATCCGCAATTGTGCGATATTAAAAGGCTTTAAGACCTGTGCTGATTGCGATGAACTGGAGAGTTGTGCAATAGTAAAAAATGTGCATCAATATGTTCCCGAAGCATTAGAAAATCTTAAATCATTGAATTAATTGTATTATTAATTACTTGAAGTATCTTTATCTACGGGTGTGGATTGTAAATCTATGCAAGGAATTCCTTTAACTGGTGCAGATAGCAAAATTGCATTAGATGGTTCATTTATAGATTGCAACTTTTTGATGATATTTTTCATCTTAATGTAAAAAGAAACCCGTGAGAAAATTGATTTACATAATTTGTTTGTTGTCCTTGCTCTCGTGCAGAAAGGAATCGGTGCAATCAGCAACCTCACTGCTTGATACCATCTCGGCATCAAAGCACTATAATAATGAAATTCTTTCAGATACTAATCTGAAACTGTATGGACAATGGCAGTTTCTATATATTTTGCCGATGCTGGTATTGCCGGTGGTCCTGGGAAGACGAACCCAGATTATAACTACCTGGTGATAAAAAAATATGGGATCTATGGAAAGATTAAAGATAATAAAGTCATTGAATCAGGAAAGATAGAGATTGTTAAGCAAGACAATATGCTGTTTGAAATACGCTTGAATCCTGATAATAGTAAAAACCCAAATACCTCAGATTATTGGTACGTGAATTATAAGAGTAAAGATTCATTAGTAATGGTTGATGCTTCTATTGGATGTGGCGTTATATATAATGTTTACAGACGGAAAAATTAATAATAAATTGCTTCTATCTTATTGATATTAAATAAATAATGGCTTATATTTGTAATGCCATAAAGGCGTTGTTTATTGATAAATCTAACTTCGCTTAATTCAATAATGACACAATTATACTCAACTTTAGCGAACATCTATCACGAGATGTATCAACACATCTTTGATTATGATAAAGAATTCGACTTTTATCATTCATTATTGCAGCGTACTAATTGCCATAAAATTTTAGAGATTGGTTGTGGTTCAGGCATGCTTGCCCGTCGGTTTCTAGACAATGGGTATGATTATCTTGGATTGGATCTTTTCAATGAAATGCTGAATATTGCCCGTTCAGAAATAAAATCGGACCGGTTTATTCAATGTGATATGCGTAGCCTATCTTTTAATCAACAATTTGATGCTGTGCTGATAACCGGTCGCTCAATTGCTTATGTGATAGAAAATCAGGGGATACTAGATACGTTAACAGGTATTCATAAATCACTAAAAGATAATGGGTTATTGATATTTGGCGTGTTTGAAGCAACGGGAATATTTGATAACTTTAACGACTTTGAGCAAGATATTGCCCACAATAACAAAAAGATAAAGCGAATAAGCAGGTTAAAACTGAATCTTACAACAGGTTGGACCTATGATTGGTATGCAAAATACATCATAGAAGAGCATGAAAAGTCGATGGTGTTTGATGATGTTACTACTCTACGATGCTTTACAAAGGATGAAATTTCACTATTTCTAAAATTGACAGGCTTTAAAATCAAAGAAATAATTGAAGAAGGGAAGGCATTTACAATATTAGCCGAGAGAATATCTCCGTTGAACTCTGCATATTATAAAGATCAATAAAATTATCGTTTAAATGTTTTTAATTAAAACGTAAGGAGAAAAACGAAAATGAAAAATGAGATTCGGAACAATGCATCTTCAGGAGCGGTTTATGGATTTGGTCTAATTGGCGCTGCTATTTATTTTATCTCACATGCCACAACCTTCTGGATGGGTGTGGTTGGGCTCTTTAAAGCAATTATTTGGCCTGCTATTCTTGTATACGAGGCGTTTAAACATTTAGGAGTATAAAACAGAAAAGATAATTTGAAAATTAAATCTAATATAAACTGATTTAAAAAAAGGAGGCTAAAATGGAAACTCAATCCGAAACAAATCCAACATGTTGCCCGGTGTTCGACCCTATTCCATGGGACGATAAAGTCTTTGAATGGGAGAATAAAAAATTTATCAAAGCCAGTGTATGTACTCTTTTTTATATGCCACTTAATTTTGGGCGTATAATGAAGAAGATCGATAAGAAAATGAAAGAGGTAGGTGCTGAAACACCTGATTGGGTTTGTCTTTCAGATCATACGTCTAAATGGAATATGGATCTTTATCTGGCAGTTGATAAAGACATCCCAAATATTGAAAACACAACGTTAAGTGGTAAGTTTTACAGTAAAGTCTATGAAGGTCTTTTTAAGGATACCGGGAAATGGACTAAAGACTTTGAGAACATACTATCATCAAAAGGACTAAGCAAAAAAAGATCGTTTATGTGGTATACCACTTGTCCTAAATGTGCAAAGAAATATGGCAAAAACTATATTGTCATTGTGTCGCAGATAGATTGAAAATTAACAAAATAACTTATATATCAAGAAATGGAGACTAAATCATAAAGTCAATGTTTCCAATTTGGATTAAAAAAATCTCTTCTGACGAATTAAATAATGCAGATCAAATTGAAAGGTTGTAATATTTTGGAATAATCTCAGCATAATCTATTTTTGCACTATCTGATAACATTTATACACTTAAAAAGGAACATGAAAAAGCTAATTAATGCACTTAAAGCAAAAAGAATACTCGTGTCAGATGGCGCATGGGGTACTTTTTTAATTCAAAAAGGGTTACAGCCTGGCGAGTGCCCTGAATTATGGAACGAAACGCATCCTGCTGATGTCTACGACATTGCACAAAGCTATGTAGATGCCGGAGCCGATATCATTCTTACCAATAGTTTTGGAGGCAACCGTTCAAAATTAAGTCATTATAATTTAGCTGACCGTTGTACAGAACTAAATCAGATGGCAGCATCCATTTCCCGAAAAGCAGCCGGCGAAGATGTGATCGTATTAGGATCGATGGGACCTACCGGTAAATTTTTGATCACCGAAGACATCACCGAAGAAGAACTTTATAATGAGTACAAAGAGCAAGCAATAGCACTTGCCGCTGGAGGAGCAGATGGTATTATCGCTGAGACTATGTTCGATCTTGGTGAATCAGTGATTGCAGTAAAAGCCGCCAGAGAAAACACCACTTGCGAAGTAGTCTGTACGCTTACCTTCCAAAAGAGCCCAACAGGAGAATACCGCACTATGATGGGTGTCTCACCAGCCGATTCAGTCGAAGCACTCATAGAAGCCGGAGCCGATGTCATCGGGGCTAACTGTGGAAATGGAGCTGCCGGAATGATAGATATCGTCAAAGAAATCCGTTCAATCAACATGGATATTCCCATTCTCATCCATGCCAATGCCGGTCTTCCTGTTTTAGTTGATGGTAAAAATCAGTTTCCTGAGTCGCCAAATGATATGGCCTCACAAATCAACGATCTGATTTTAGCCGGTGCTAATATCATCGGCGGCTGTTGTGGAACAACACCGGAACATATCAGAAAAATAGTAGAAGCTATTAGGTAGGTCTATTTGCTGATAATCAAGTTATAAGTGCAATAATTTACATTACAATGAACATTCGGAATTTCGAGTTCAAGGCCAGAGTAGCCGACTTAGAAAAGTATGAGAATAAGCTACTGCAATTGAATCCTACTTTCAAAGGCGAAGATCATCAGATAGACACCTATTTCAATGTGTCTAAAGGTCGGCTGAAGCTGAGAGAGGGGGATATAGAGAATGCGTTGATTAACTATAATAGAGAAAACACAGCCGATTCAAAATTATCCGAGGTGATTCTCTACAAACATCCATCTGATAAGGCGTTGAAAGACATTTTGATATTGCAATTCGGGATAAAGATTGTTGTTGATAAACGAAGAAAAATCTATTTTATTGATAATGTAAAATTCCATTTTGATGTAGTTGAAAGCTTAGGGACATTTATTGAAGTCGAAGCCATTGACGACGCAGACCGGTACACGACCGAAGAGCTAAAACAACAATGTGATCATTACTATCGATATTTTGGGTTAACTCAATCACAGCTCATCGACCAGTCATATAGTGACTTGATTGGAGCAATACAATAAAAGCAATTCATTTTAAGACATTAAAGATTGTTCTTTCTTCTGATATTTTTTTAATTCTAAAACGATTGTTTACAAAATACTGTGAAAATTACTGCTGATGACTATTTTGCCCATTGCGGATAATTATTTTTTAATAATTGTTGAAGATAGCAATACAATCCTGAGTCTATAATTATTTGATGTGGAATCTATGCAGACGCTATATCTATGGTAACTCCCATCGTTTATCAATAGTTCAAGGGTACATAACAGGTATCATATTCACCCTGTGAAACCAATAAGGTACCCAACAACTATCTGAAACCGATTAAAGAAAGAGCTTTGCGATTATTTGTTTCGATCTTGCATCAGATCATCATTGGGTTGATGTAAAACGATGATTAAATCGGTAAATTGGTTTATTTCAATTGCTATTTAGCCAGCGCAGATCATTAGATCGCATCCCTATTTTTTAGCAGGCTTTCTGCAATTACTAAATCAATAGGTCGTGTAATTTTAATATTCTCAGCATTACCTTCGGTTAAAACAATGGTCTCTCCCATGGTTTCTAATACTGAGGCATCATCAGTAAAGTTCTCAGAGAAGTGTTGTTGATATGCTTTTGTTATCAGCGATAGTTTAAAGACTTGAGGGGTTTGTATTAATCGGAGTTGGGTTCGGTCGACAATAGAGGAGCCCGTATCTTCAACTTTCCGAACAGAATCGATCACGGCGATAACAGGTATTGCATTTCCCTTCTCTTTAGCGGCAAGAAAGGCCTTGTCAATCGTTTCTAAACTTACTAAGGGACGAACACCATCGTGAATGGCAACAAGTGCCTCTTGGGTGTTTTGATACGCCTGGATATGGTCTAGCGCGTTTTTTACAGAATAAAACCTCTCAGAACCACCATCTATCGTTTTGTGCGGTATAGAAAACGCATATTCTTTGCAGAGCGCATTCCATGTTTCAATATGTTCTGAAGGTAAAACAATGACAAAAGTGAGCGTATTATCGTATTGATAAAAGCGTTCGCAGGTATGCATCAGTATTGGTCGTCCATTCAGTAATAAAAACTGTTTGGGCACTGTGGCTTCCATTCTTTTTCCGGAACCACCGGCAACTATAACGATGTAATTTGAAATCATAACACAAAATTACAATTTTACTGATCTTATTGCAGTCGTCATTCAAATTATAACGCAGCTGCAATTAATTCAGCAATATCCTTATTTCCAACCGAAGCTGTTTCATTGTTCGCTTGTTTTGTTTGAAGACCATCGGTCAACATAAGCATGCAGAAGGGGCAAGCGGTTGCTACAACACTGGCCCCACTTTCGAGAACTTGTTCGGTTCTTTGTAAATTAATTTCAGTAGTTCCGGGGTCGTTTTCTTTAAAAAGTTGCGCTCCACCTGCTCCGCAACACAATGACTTACTTCGGTTCTCTTTTAACTCAACCCTTTTTACCCCTAAAGCATCTAATGCTTTTCTGGGGGCATCATAAATGCCATTTCCCCGGCCCAGATAACATGGATCGTGATAGGTGACCACTTTGTCTTTGAAAACAGATTGATCGATTACAAGCTTGCCCTTGTCAATTAGTTGCACAATAAATTCAACATGACTCACTACTTCATAGTTACCTCCTAAATCAGGATACTCATTTTTGAAGGTGTTAAAACAGTGTGGGCAACAGGTAATAATCTGTTTTATATTATATCGGTTAAATGTTTCGATTAACTGTAGCGCTTGCATCTGGAAAAGCATCTCGTTTCCAGCACGACGAGCCGGATCTCCATTGCAACTCTCTTCTTCTCCCAGAATTCCAAAGTTAATGGAACAATGTTGAAGTATCTTCACAAAAGCTTGGATTACCTTTTGATATCGGCGGTCGGCCGCTCCGGCACAACCTACCCAAAAAAGATATTCAGGATAATTGTCATGTGAGAGATCGGAATATAGTGATATGGGTTGCATTGTCATCGGTTTTGGAGTAGGCCTTTAAAATTTGAAAAGTGTTATTTAACTATTTAATCCAGCTGGTGCGTTGATCGGATGATATTTGCCAGGGCGAGCCATTATTTTCAATATTCGCAAAGACTGCAGTAATACCAGCCGGGGCTGTGCCCTCTTCCATTACCAGATATCTTCGCATCTCAAGAATAATAGCCATCGGATTTATCATTACCGGGCACTCCTGAACACAGGCCCCGCAAGTAGTGCAAGCCCAAAGCTCTTCTTCTGTAATATAATTGCCTAACAGTGATTTATGATCGTCGGCAGCTAATCCATTCTTTAGTAACAAGGGGCCTTTTTCATTCATTCGTTCCCGAACATCCATTACAATCTTGCGTGGCGATAATTTATGACCTGTCCTATTGGCAGGACAAGCGTTGGTGCATCTGCCACATTGGGTACAAGATAATGCATCGAGATAGTGTTTACGGGTTAAGTCCTCAATATCCTTTATCCCAAATCGTTCAGGAACAATATCACTCACTTCTAACGTCTGTTCAGGGTGTAACATGGCTCTTACCTCGTGTTCAATATTCTTCATGTGCTTCATTTTCGAAGGTGCTTCCAGATCAGCCAGTAGCAGGTTTGGTGCTGCTGTGATGATGTGAAAATGTTTTGAATAAGGCAGCAAATTAAGGAAAACGAATATGAGAATGATGTGCAGCCACCATGCAAATGCTGAGCTGGAGATAAAGAAGAGTGTTATCATCAATAGAATGATGAGACTTAAAATTAAGATGGCTTCACGTTTCCCTTTTCGCTTTAGTTCGGGGGCATTGAAACGTGGAATATTTACAAAGAGTCTCCGGCTGAGAAAAATAATAGCAACAATGAGAATAATTCCTCCCATTATTTGGATAGAAAGATTGATGATATTGTAGATTGTCCCCAGACCTTGAAAACTTTGATGGTTATTGGTAAATCCATCGACTACCATTTCGAGTGTTCCAAATGAGATGACAAGAAATCCCCAAAATAATAGCGCGTGAAGTAATCCTGCAAAATGAAGACGAAATAGTTTACTTTGGCCAAAGCCAACTTTCAGGAGAATTGATAAACGACTATACCAATTATGGTATCGAATTGGTTTCGTGATAAGGTAGAAATGATAAATTCTATATATGCTGAATGAAAAAACGGCTATAGATGAGAAAAATAGGAAAATAAATATGATTTGGTTTATCATGTGTTACATCTTAGTACTCACCAAAGATAAGCAGTAATCGTATTCATCAAAACATGATTTGGAAGAGAAATGTTTTACTCTTTTGCCGAAAAAGGATTTAATAATCCGGAATATCCAATCAATTCGAGCTTTACAGAACCCACAATAACTTCTGATTCGGCAAGAATAGGGATTTTGTTTGCGTCATCAGAAACCCAAAGCGTCATAGGATAATCATCTTTGAATGTTCCACCTTTAACCATCATTGGCTTTAATTTTAAACATTTTATATGTCCTAATGAAGTTTTAATCGTTTCGCGACCAAAGAACCGAACCTTTGAATAATAAACTGAGTCGTCTAAAAGAAAAGGGAGGTTAATCAAATCTCCTGGTTTAATAGTCTCTTGATTTAGGGTTCGAGCAAAATAAAATGAGGATATTACATCCTGTACATTGACCGGAATATGGACGATAGCTTTTCTGCTTGAAGCAGTGCCGCTTAGATGATAAAAAGTAACATCATCATCTTTTTTATATCCTCCTTCACGTGTTCTACGGACAAAGAGCCAGGGAATCATTGCTTTTTCATCAATGTAGCTCTCAAAAACATCGTTTACCTTAAAAAACCAGTCAAAGAATTTTGTAGACCTTCCGGTTGCGATAATGTGATAGGTATCGCGCCCATTAAATTTTCTATTATTGTCAGCAACAGTTATCGTACCATATCCCGCAGTTACATTTCCAGTAATTGCAGAGTGGTAATAGACTTTATATTTTAAATTTTCACCCCTATCGAAGGTGTCATTTTTTATCGTTCTTAGCTTCTGCGCCTGAAGCAGAGAAAGTCCAAGTAGCATAAATAGACATGTCAGAAATATGTTTTTCATTCTGAAATCAAATTAAATGAAGAAGATCGATGGAATCCATTTGCGAAAACCAGTTTTTTAAAAACTGATTATATAAAATGAGAAACCCAAGACTTATCTCTTTAATACTATTCTGTCAAAAAACGTACCAAAAAAATCTGTGCAAAATTAAGTGTTTGTTTGATTAGCTCCGATGAAACCTTTCTGTTAATTAATTGTAAAATTATTCAATAATTTGTTAACCATTAATTTGTGAATTAATTAAAATAATATTTGCTTTTCGTAATAAAATGATAGTATATTTGCCACATGGTTTAACTATATGGTTAAACCAAATAACTAAACCAATGAGTGAAGCTGATCATAACACAGAACATTCCATTCTTGAAGCTGCCCACAAAGTCTTTATAAGAAAGGGAATGGATGGAACCAGGATGCAAGAGATAGCCGATGAAGCAGGCATCAATAAGGCACTCCTTCATTATTATTTCAGAACGAAGGAAAAGCTTTTCGAATCGATTTTTAATCAGGTTTTACAAAAATTCTCTTCGAAAGTTGTTGGAGTATTAATGTCTGATCTTCCTCTCTTTACCAAAATAGAGCGATTTGCAGATACTTACATTAATCTGTTACTCGAAAATCCGTATGCTCCTAATTTTCTTGTCAATGAAATAAATCGTAATCCTGAACGGATAGTAAATGCGTTAAAAGGACAGGGAATAAAACCTGATTTTTTACGTCAACAGATAAAACGTGAGATCGAAGCAGGTATAATCCGTGAAATTAAGATTGAGGATTTGATGGCGAATATGATGTCGATGTGTATATTTCCTTTCGTGGCACGCAATATTATTAAGTCAATGTTGGAAATGAACGAAGAAGATTATATGGCTTTTCTGATTCAACGAAAAACCGAAATACCGAAACTCTTGATAGGTTATCTTAAAACGAAATAAATACCAGCTCAAAGTGTGCCATACAAAAGATCTTGTTTATGAAATTTAAAATGTACTTTAATAAATATTCCATCATTTCTAAAAATAAACCATTAATCTAATGATGAAGACCCTCTTATTATTTGGAATAGCAGTGTTGATCAGTACCTCCGGCTTTTCTCAGGAGCAATCGCTTACCCTGGAAAAATGTCTTCTCCGGGCAGAACAGCAATTTCCGCTACTTAAGCAAAAAGGTCTCTATGGATCTATTGCCGACCACAACATTAAAAATATTCAAACTAACTATCTTCCACAAGCTAATGTGAATGGACAAGCAACCTGGCAGAGTGAAGTTACAAAGATTCCTATCAAGATTCCAAACATCAATATACCAGAATCAAACAAAGATCAGTACAAATTGACGCTTGATGTTAATCAGCTCATTTTTGATGCAGGTGCTACTAGACAGCAAGAGGAGCTTGAGAAGATTAATTTGGCACTAAATCAGAAGGGGGTTGATATTGAACTTTATCGTTTACGTGATAGAGTAAGCCAGATTTACTATGGAATTTTACTGTTAAGAGAGAATAGAGAACAACTTAAGGCTACACAAAGTGAGATTCAATTGCGTCTGGAAAGGATGGATGCTTCTATAAAAAATGGGATAGCGCTTGGTTCGGGTAGTGCAGTTTTAAATGCAGAGATACTAAAAATTGGACAGGCTATTATAGAGGTTCATTATAGTACAGAGGCCTTGATCCAGTCTATAAATGAGCTAACCGGATTGAAAATTGATGAATCTACAAAAATAGAGATGCCGGATGTTACTATTGATGCTGGTTTGGCGGATGTTGCTCGTCCTGATTTAAAGATACTCGATTTGCAAGAAGAGCGGCTATCGGGATTGGATAAATTAACCGCTACAAAGATAAAACCTAAACTTATGGGTTTTGGCACATTAGGCTATGGACGACCGGGTTTAAATATGCTTTCTAATACTTTTGGAACCTATGGTATTGTGGGTGCCAAGTTAAGCTGGAATGTATGGAACTGGGATCAGACAAAAACAGAACGACAGGTATTTGGTGTTCAAAAGAATATTATTGAAACACAGAAAGATAACTTTAATCAGAATCTACGTGTTGCTTTAGGCAGTAATCTTTCAGAAATCAATAAATATAAGTCGCTAATTGAAACAGATAATCAGATTATTCAATTGCGAAGTGAGATTACCAAGACTTCTTCCTCTCAACTTGATAATGGTGTGGTCACACCAACTGATTATCTCTCTGATGTAAATGCAGAGTTACAGGCACGCCTTAACCAAAAGACACATCAGGTGAAACTCTCTCAGGCAAAGATTAATTATTTAATCACCTTAGGGAAATTCTAGCAATATTGTTATTCTTTAAATAAAACTTATTCTTTCATCAATAAATAACAAGAAAAAATGAACCGAGTATATATTTTTATAGCCCTGATTCTGTTGGTTGCCTGTAATAAAAGTAAAGATCGATCAGATGCTTATGGTAACTTTGAAGCAGTTGAAACAACTATTTCTTCAGAGGCTAATGGCAAACTGATAAAGTTGAATCTGGAAGAAGGTCAGTCAATAAAAGCTGGATTGCCTGTAGGTATCATTGATACAGTTGATACACAACTAAAGTTGGAACAGCTTGAAGCTCAGATTAAATCAATTAACGCAAAGTCGGATAACCTGAAAGCTCAGATTGCTGTTGTAGAACAGCAGAAGGAGAATCTATTGATTGATAAACAACGGATTACCGGATTATTAAAAGATAAAGCTGCCACTCCAAAGCAGATGGATGATATTAAGGGTGCTATCGATGTTGCGGATAAGCAAAAGCAATCATTTGAAGTTCAATATAAAGGTGTTAATGATGATGTTGCAGTTGTACGTAAACAGATTGAACAGCTAAAAGAAAATATCCGTCGTTGCCATTTGATTAATCCTGTCGATGGTGTTGTACTGGCAAAATACGCAGAGGCTTATGAAATGATGACAATGGGTAAGGCAATTTATAAGATTGCCGATATATCGTCACTCGATCTGAAAGTTTTTGTAAGTGGAAAGCAATTGCCGGATGTGAAGATTGGGAAAGAAGCTTCTGTTTTGGTCGATCAATCTGATGGAACAATGAAGAAACTCACTGGTACTATTTCATGGATTTCAGATCAGGCAGAATTTACACCAAAGATTATTCAAACGCGTGATGAGCGTGTAAATTTGGTATATGCTGTGAAGATTAAGGTGAAAAATGACGGTAGTATCAAAATCGGAATGCCAGCAGAAGTTAATTTTTAAATTGTTTAATCAAAATACGTAAATCTAAATCAATATGAGAAAAATCAAACAATTATTGTTACTGGTTCTCCTTTTTGTATCAGTAATTCCAGCCCATTCGCAAAATAAGGCTGATAAAATAACTGGTTATTTTTTGACCAGAGATGATAAAACCGGTAAAGAGAAAACTCAGGTTCAGATTTTTAAAGGAACTGATGGAAAATACAGTGGAAAAATTGTTTGGTTACGCGAACCTACTGAAAATGGAAAACCTAAAGTCGACAAGAATAACCCTGAAGAGAAATTGCGTACACAACCCATTTTTGGAATGCTTTTATTAAAAGAGTTTAAATACGATACTGATAAAGACGAATGGAGCGAAGGCACTATTTATGATCCATTAAATGGAAAGACTTATAAATGCTTTATGCGATTCTCCGATGCTAATACGCTGAAAGTTAGTGGATATATTGGGAAACAGTGGATGGGGTTGAACCGGACAGTTGTTTGGACCAAAGAGGCTCAAATCCGAAAATAACTATTGAAAAACATTACTGATGTCGCTGCCTGTTGTTGTTGAAAATGTTAGCAAGATTTATGGAGAGGTGAAAGCTCTCTCGAATGTGAGTTTTGAGTTGAATCCCGGAGAACTTTTTGGTTTTATCGGTCCTGATGGGGCTGGTAAAACCTCTCTTTTCAGGATATTAACTACATTATTGATTCCTGATTCAGGAACCGCCCATGTAGATGGATTGGATGTAGTAAAAGACTATAAGGCCATACGACGTATTGTTGGTTATATGCCTGGTCGCTTCTCTCTTTATCAGGATCTGACGGTGGAGGAGAATCTCAACTTCTTTGCCGGAATATTCAAAACAACAGTGAAGGAGAACTACGATTTGATTAAAGATATATATTCTCAAATAGAACCTTTTAAAAATAGACCTGCCGGCAAGTTAAGCGGGGGAATGAAACAGAAATTGGCACTATCGTGTGCATTGGTTCATAAACCTAAAGTGCTTTTTCTTGACGAACCGACAACAGGGGTAGATGCAGTTTCGCGAGTGGAGTTTTGGGAGATGCTAAAGCGCCTACAAAAACAGGATATTGCCATTTTGGTCTCTACTCCTTATATGGATGAAGCATCACTCTGTGATCGGGTTGCATTAATCCAACAAGGAAAGATTATGGATATTGACACACCTAATACAATCACCAAACGTTTTCCCGGTCAATTATATGCAATCGCTTCGACTCAAATGTATCAGGTTCTGCTTGACTTGAAAAACTTCCCTAATTCGATATCCGCCTATCCATTTGGTGATAGTGTTCATCTTCATATTGATGATATGCATTTTACGCTTGATCATCTGGAAAGCTATCTTCATGAAAAGGGACATACGACTTTTGAGATATCAAAAATAGATGCCAGTATAGAAGACTGTTTTATGAATCTAATGGAAAAACACCCTGCACATGGCTGATCGCGAAAAGATTATAGAAGTTAAAGATCTCGTAAAACGATTTGGAAGCTTCATCGCTAATGACCATCTCTCTTTTGATGTTTACAAAGGAGAAATATTTGGTTTTTTGGGTGCCAATGGGGCTGGAAAGACCACTGCTATGCGTATTCTTTGTGGTCTATCAAGCCCAACTTCAGGTATTATAAAAGTGGCGGGATTTGATGCATTTCATCAAACTGAAAAAATCAAGCGCCATATTGGCTACATGAGCCAGAAATTTTCTTTATATGATGATCTTTCGGTAGAAGAAAACTTTACCTTTTATGGTGGGGTTTATGGATTAAGTCGTCAAAAGATAAAAGAAAAAACAGAATTTCTATTAACCAGACTTGATTTGTTGAGTGAGCGAAAAACTGTCTTAAGCTCACTTCCATTAGGCTGGAAGCAAAAGCTTGCTTTTTGTGTCGCTATCATGCATGACCCCAAAATTGTGTTTTTAGATGAACCTACAGGAGGTGTTGACCCGATTACACGTCGTCAGTTTTGGGATCTGATTTATGAGGCATCGCATAATGGAATTACAGTATTTGTAACTACTCACTATATGGATGAGGCAGAGTATTGTGAACGTGTTACAATCATGGTCGATGGCAGAATTGATGCATTAGACACGCCAGCAAAGTTAAAGGAACAGTTTCAGGTTGATAGTATGAATGAGGTCTTCCTGAAACTGGCTCGTCCTTCTTAATAAATCATAACCAATTTATTGATTAACATTTTTGATTTCAGACATGTATAAATTTATCATTAAAGAGTTTAATCATATCTTCCGCGATTTTAGAACCATGATCGTTCTTTTTGGAATGCCCTTGGTACAAGTCTTACTTTTTGGATTTGCTATTTCGAACGACATAAAAGATGCACGGATTGCGGTTCTTGATAAATCGAACGATTATATGACTCATGAAATAACTCATAAGTTAGTTTCTTCGGGTTATTTTATTTTAGGAAGAAATCTGAATAGCGATAAAGAGATTGATGAAGCCTTCAAAAAAGGAGATATTAGAGAGGTGGTTATTTTTGAGAATAAGTTTGCACAACAACTTGAGAAAGAGAAACGAACATCAGTACAGATCATTGCAGATGCATCTGATCCGAATACTGCTAATCTCTTAGTAAACTATACGCGTTCAATTCTAAATGATTATCAGCGTCAGCTTTTTGTTACCACACATTTTCCAATGCAGGTTCAAACCGAGACACGTATGATGTATAATGCTGAATTAAAAAGTGTTTACATGTTTGTTCCTGGGATTATCACCATCTTGCTTATGTTGATTTCGGCCATGATGACCTCCATCTCTATAGCTCGCGAAAAGGAGTTGGGCACGATGGAGATATTGTTAGTTTCACCTTTAAAACCTTTCGAAATTATTATCGGTAAAGTAGTTCCCTACATCTTGCTTTCATGTGTCAATGCCACCATCATTTTATTATTGGCTTTTTTTGTCTTTGGAATGCCTATACAAGGGAGTCTCATTCTTTTATTGCTTGAGACGGTTTTATTCATTATTATGTCGTTATCGCTTGGAATATTTATTTCCACAATCAGTGCTACGCAGCAGATGGCCATGATGCTCTCTATGTTTGCGCTGATGATGCCAACCATTCTGTTGTCAGGATTTATTTTTCCTATTGAAAATATGCCGGTTATACTACAATACATTAGTTTAATTATGCCCTCTCGCTATTTTATCATTATTGTTAAAGCAGTTATGTTAAAGGGTGTAGGAATCGTTCTAATCTGGAAGGAAACACTTGCATTAATCGGCTTGACGTTATTCTTTGTAGCGATGAGTATTAAAAAATTTAAAGTCCGCCTTGCGTAAGATATGCAGAAGGTGTTTAAAATATTGCAACTACTATGAGAACAATTTTCTTCATCATACAAAAGGAGTTCAGGCAGTTAAAACGAAACCGCTCGATGCTCCCTGTTATTTTTGTAATGCCTGTAATACAGTTGTTAGTATTGTCGTTTGCTGCAACGTTTGAGATTAAAAACACCAATCTATATGTGGTTGATAACGATCATAGTAAGATGTCACGTGAGCTTGTTGCCAAGTTTAGAGGATCTTCTTTTTATACGATAACGGGTTATTCTGAAGATTATAAGTCGGCATTAACAGCTCTAGAGAAACGGACTGCTTCACAAATTCTATCCATTCCTTCTAATTTTGAACGAGATCTGCAAAAGGACGATAAAGCGAAAGTGCAGGTGATTAGTGATGCAATTAATGGAGCTGCAGCCGCATTAACAAGTGCTTATGCTTTTTCTATTATCCATGATTATAATATAAATCTATTGGTTGAGACCTTTCCTTCACTGAATATGAAAGATCCCATCGATATCAGATACTCATTCTGGTATAATCCCAAACTCGATTACACAACATATATGGTGCCGGGTATTTTGGTATTATTGGTAACCCTGATTGGAATGTTTTTGAGTGGAATGAATGTAGTACGCGAAAAGGAAATTGGAACCATAGAACAAATCAATGTAACTCCGATTAAAAAATACCAGTTCATTGCAGGAAAACTGATTCCATATTGGTTGATTGCACTTTTCGAACTTGCATTAGGATTAACCATTGCGCGACTTGTTTTCAATATTCCAATGATAGGGAGTATTGGATTGATCTTTGGCGTCGCCTCTATTTATCTACTCGCTATTTTAGGAATAGGATTGTTGATTTCGACTATGGCCGACACGCAACAACAGAGTATGTTTCTGTCATGGTTTTTTATGGTTATTTTTATTTTAATGAGTGGATTGTTTACACCTAATGATAATATGCCTGTTTGGGCTCAAACACTAAATATTATTAATCCGATTGCTTATTTTATTCCTGTAATGCGAAATGTGTTATTAAAAGGCTCCGGTTTTGCTGACATTAGTCATCAGTTTTGGTCATTAGTTTTATTTGGTTTTATCAGTATATCACTGGCAGTTTGGCGATACCGGAAAACAAGCTAGATTTTAGTTGCGAAATGAAAAAATCAGAAAATCAAAAAGTAAGTAAAAAGAGCTCTTTTTACTTACTTTTTGATTTATACAGGTTGATTTTAAGATTTTTTGTGATATGCCTGAATCCCATAATCATCAATGGTTTCAGAAGACATTCACACTCTGCACATGTATATTCGGGCTGTCAAATATACGGTATACAGATTTTTTAGCTTATATTTGTATTGTGTTCTTGAAAAAAGGACCTCAATTTCCCTCTCAACAGACAAGTTCTGATACCCGAGATGCACTATTCATCTCAATGATTTGCGGGTGCAAATTACCAACCCGATTCTTATAATGTAAGCTGCCTAACTCAGGTGGAGTGCTAAAGGATTCTGTCGAGAATAAATTTTTAACCAACCCCGTCAGGTGCATAGGGAACACCAGCTTACGATGGGCTAAAAAAATAAGAATGATAAAGAAAATACTGACTGGAATTTTGTTTTTAGGAATACTGATTACTTTACTAATAAGTGGATTCTCATGCAATCCTACTGGAGGAGTAATCGCGCTACATGCCCAAAAACATGATGATAGTCTACTGGCTCAAATTCAGAACCGGGGAAAACTTATTGCTATTACTTCGTATAATTCTACTAATTATTTTATTCATCAGGGCGAGGCCATCGGTTATCAATATGAATTATTACACTCTCTGGCAGATAATCTTGGTGTGAATCTGGATATTATTGTTGAAAATGATATCGATAAAGCTGTAGAATTATTACAAAGTGGAAAAGCTGATATTATTGCCAGAGATTTAACTGTCACAGCCGAACGTTCAAAACTACTTAGCTTTTCAGATCCTATTCATCAAACCCGACAAGTTCTGGTTCAGCGGAAACCTGCTAACTGGAGAAAACTTACTGATGATGAGATAGATCAACAGATGTTGCGTAACCCAAAACAATTAAAAGGAAAGACAATATTTGTCCAAAAGGGAACAAGTTATGTTGACCATTTATATGAATTGCAAAAAACGACCGGTGTTAATTTTAAGATAGAAGAAGACCCTGATCATGATGCAGAAGATTTAATTGCATCAGTTTCGCACAAAGACGTTGATTATAGTATTTGTGACCAGGAACTTGCAACGATTAATGCTTCACTTTATAAAAATGTTGATATCAAGACAACCGTAAGTGATCCTCAAAATATTGCATGGGCTGTTCGTAAAGGAAGCAACTCTTTATTAGATGGGGTTAACATCTGGCTTCGCGAATTTAAAAATAGTGCGCAGGCTACCATGTTATACGACAAGTACTATAAGAATCCACGGAATATTCAAATTGCGCAGAAACAGCAAGTACGTAAACACAGGAATGTCCTTACGCCATTCGACCCTTTAATTAAACGATATAGTAGAAAACTAGGTTGGGACTGGCGTTTATTAGCTTCATTGATTTATGAAGAGTCTCATTTCCAACCAGGAATAGTATCTTGGGATGGAGCTATGGGGTTAATGCAATTCACACCTTCAACTGCTCACAAACTGGGTGTAAGCTCAAAGTCGTCTATTGCTACTCAACTCGCTGCTGGAACCCGTTATCTAAAGCAGTTAAATGATAAATTCTCACGCAACGTTAAAGACAAAGAGGAACGAAATAAGTTTGTCCTTGCCTCTTATAATATTGGAATAGCTCATGTTTATGATGCACGTCGTTTGGCTGAAAAATATGATAAGAATCCCAACCTATGGTCTGATAATGTAGATTATTACCTTCGGAATAAATCCAAACCCGAATTCTACAGAGATACCCTTGCTCGTAATGGTTTTGCTAAAGGCGATCGTACTTGCGATTATGTAGATCGTATTTATAACCGTTATCGGACCTATATCGGCAAAGTAGGACGTTAACTGATTAAAAATATTTGGCTATTCTATAAAGACGATACGATTATTTTTTCAGCCTCAATTCAGTCTTCCAGATAGTATAAATTCTACAGGCTTCAGAAATAGTTTCTTCAAAGGATCTATAGTTGAAGCCTGTTTTTTCTGTTAGTTTCTTCCCCGAGTAATAGTGTTGATGTTTTGAAGTACGGGCAGTCTCTTTTGTGATAATTGGGGTACTATCACTTATAAGGCTTCTTAGTTTTTCTATACGCCACCACGTTGCAAGAACAATATTGGGTATAGCATAAAGTGGTTTAGGTTTATTCAGATGTAGGGCAATTAACTCAAAAAGCGTTCTGTATGAAAAATTCCCCCCATTAACAATGAATCGTTCGTTTTCTATATCACTTTCCATCAGAGTGATCATAGAATCAGCTACATCACGAACATCAACGAATCCATTTATACCGTTGCTATAGAACTTCGAAAATCCATCAATAGTAGAAATCAGTTTTGAACTTCCCTTTTCGGGGTCACCCATACCTATTATAATAGAGGGATTAACAATAACAGCTTTAAGCCCTTCTTCGATACCTCTCCAGACTTCACGTTCGCCACCATATTTACTAATGGCATAATTTGAATTCTGACGAGAGGATTTCCAGTTTGTTTTTTCAGTTGTTTCTCCTCCTAGTTCATCTCTGCCTAGTGCAGCAATCGAACTAACATGGCATAACTTCTTCACACCTTTTTGCAGACAAGTATTCACTACATTGGCAGTGCCCTCAATGTTTATCTGCATCATTCTATCTATATCTTTCGGGTCAAAAGAAACGAGGGCAGCACAGTGATAAACGTAGTCTATACCTGTCAATGCATTTTCAAGTGAAAAGATATCCATGATGTCACCATCTACCCAACTAATTTTTTTTAATAAACGATTTGGATCAGCATGATTCGTCTTGAATACGTTTTCTACTATTTTGATTGAACTGCCTGAACGCTTTAATGCACGAATCTCTTGATCTTTTTGTGTAAGTTCGAGAAGCAAATATGCACCTAATAATCCGGTTCCACCTGTTACAAATATCATAGATACAAAGCTAACTTATTTTTTATTTCATATTCAATGATGAGGCGTGTAAATGTTTTACATGTTCCGATAAAAATATCGGTTTATTAGAAACTATATCGTACACTCCCCGTCAGACGAAAAAGTCCAATATCATTACCACTATTGATCTTATATTTTGCATTGGGCTTTCCATAGGCTGCTGCCGTATATTCAGTTTCAATACCAAAACATACTTTGTTTGATATAAACCTGATCTGAGGAGATATTCTATAGAGATAAGCAACATCCAGAGCTCTTCCATACGCATTGGCAGGATTGATCGTCTTATTTGAGCCTTCATTTTTAGCAAATCCTACAAATAAAGCCGGCTGGATACTACCGGTGCTTTTTGAAATTTGTCCCCAGAAAGTAAAATAATTAATATTGGCATATTCTCTATGATCTGTTATTGGGTCTATTGTTGTCACACCATATCCGCCCGGCAGATTTCGATCATATAGATTACCACCGTAAAGCCCCTGTAAACGATAAAAATAATTTACGGTTTTGATCTGCAAAAATGCTATTCCTGAAAAACTATTTAACGACTCATCTGCTTTGTAACCTTTTGATGTTGACGTGCGTGGAACGATTCGTTTAAAATCTCCCCCAAAACCCCAAAACAGTGCATCTGTTTTGTATTGAAGTTGCATATCAAAACTGGGGATGGCGCTATTCATCATATAATTTGGTGAAGCATCATTTGGCCCACAGTCAGCATTATCACGTTGTGAAAGAGCAATACCTATCAAACTTATTTTTCCAAAGGTTTGTGTATAGCGAATCTGGGGATATCGGGCATGTGTGTGAAAAGGAGCTCCAGTATTGACTGCAATTACATCTGGAAGCATTTCGCTAACTTCAAACGGGTGCCAATATTGTCCTGCCAATAACGCTGAATGAGGCCAGTTTAACTTAACATATGCATGACGAAGCCTTAACTCATTAAGTCCATTATTTGATGAACCTGTAAAGTCAGACTCAATAACTCCCGAAATTTTAGCACCGAAAGCATCGGGTGCAGTAAAGGAAGCTGTTAAACGCGAGTTCATTGCATACTGATCAAAAACAGGTATTCCATTAATATCCTTACCATTAGGATCTTTCAGTATATTCTTAGGATACAGCATAACACTTACTTCGCGTGAATTCCAACTTTGTCGGCTATCTGCAATGAAGTAAGCATTGATAAACCCGCTCAACGTTATTCCAAATTTGGATGGACCCGCATTCTGTGCCAATAGAGAAGACGAATTGAATAGTACTACGAATAATAGTAAATAGGGGATTGCGATTATCTTCATGAAATGATCTAACAATGTGTTAGTAAAAGGTAAAAAAGGCCAAAATTCAATAAAAAACAGTGTAAATTAGTCAATATTTCTACCTAAATACCACCCTAACATTTGCTCAATACCCTCCTCAATATCAATATGATGATTCCAACCCAAGGCATGTAGTTTGGAAGGATCTGTCAGTTTTCTCATCGTTCCATCTGGTTTCGATGCATCAAATACGATAGAACCATTAAAACCAACCTTCTCTTTGATCAATAAGGCCAAATCGTTTATCGAAATTTCTTTGCCAGTACCAATATTGATATGACAATTTCTTACATCCTTTTCTCCTGAAAGTGCAGCCAGCGCTTTAAAGTCGACCCGTTCCATGATGTAAACACATGCATCAGCCATCTCTTCGCTCCATAAAAACTCACGCATAGGTCTACCACTTCCCCATACTTCTACACTTACGTTATTTGCAGGTTGTGCACTTCCGTCTGTTTTAATGCCAAACTTTCCCAACACCTCAATAATTGAATGTTCATCTGCCGATCCTTCCACACCTGCTATCGGAGATCTGGTTAAATCAGATCTGATGGCATTCCAGTCACCTTTCTCCAGACAACTACCCAAATACATCTTCCGAATTAGGGCAGGTAACACATGTGATCTCTCCAGATCAAAATTATCATTGGGACCATATAGATTTGTCGGCATTACTGCAATAAAATTTGTATCATATTGCAAATTATAACTTTCGCAGAGTTTTAGTCCTGCAATCTTAGCAATAGCATACGGCTCATTGGTATATTCAAGAATATTGGTTAATAAGCAATTTTCAGCCATAGGTTGAGCTGCATCTCTGGGATAAATACATGTCGAACCTAGAAACAACAACTTCTTTACATTATATTTCCATGCGCAGTGAATAATGTTATTCTGAATCATCATATTTTCGTAGATGAAGTCAGCCCGATAGGTACTATTGGCTATAATACCACCCACCTTTGCTGCGGCCAGAAAAACATATTCAGGTTGTTCAGTTGCAAAAAAAGCATCTACATCCACTTGGTTTCGAAGATCCAATGACTTCGAAGAGCGACCTATCAGATTCGTATATCCTTTATTCTCCAGATTTTTCCAGATAGCAGAACCTACCATTCCATTATGACCCGCTACATATATTTTGGCTAATTTATCCATTACTCAAAATAATTCATGATTCTATATCCACCATCTTTCAGATAGGCTTCTTTCTTCATCAGCTTAATATCGGCAGTAATCATATCTTCAATTAATCCCGAAAGATCATATTCTGGTTCCCATCCCAGCACTCTTTTTGCCTTCGAAGGATCTCCAATTAAAAGTTCCACCTCTGTAGGACGGAAGTATTCCTTATCAATTGCTATCGTTTCAGATGTCGCACCATTTGTGCCATTAATTCTATTCTTGATATTTACTAGATATTCAGGACCAACTTTTTTGGTAAAGAGCGCTTCATCCACACTTACAAGATTACCCTTCTCAGCTATTCCTTCACCTTTGAAATTAACTTCTAGTCCAATCTTGGCAAAAGTCATCCTGATAAATTCACGTACTTCAGTGGTTATTCCGGTTGCTATAACATAGTCGTCGGCTTGTTCCTGTTGTAAGATAAGATACATTGCTTTGACATAATCTTTGGCATGTCCCCAGTCTCGCTTAGAAGAAAGATTCCCCAGAAACATATTTGCAGACATCCCTAAAGCGATACGAGCAATTGCGCGTGTAATCTTACGGGTAACGAAAGTCTCCCCACGGATAGGCGACTCATGATTAAAGAGAATACCGTTGCTGGCATGCATACCATAAGCTTCGCGGTAGTTGACAGTAATCCAATAAGCATAAAGTTTTGCTACAGCATAAGGCGAACGGGGATAGAAGGGCGTACGTTCAGTTTGTGGTACTTCCTGAACTAATCCATACAATTCAGAAGTAGAGGCTTGGTATATGCGAGATTTTTTTGAAAGTCCTAATAACCGAACGGCTTCAAGGATACGTAACATTCCTATTCCATCAGCATTAGCAGTATATTCCGGAGTATCAAAACTTACCTTAACATGGCTCATTGCGGCCAGATTATATATTTCATCGGGTTGAACTTCCTGAATAATGCGCGTTATGTTCAATGAATCTGTTAAATCACCATAGTGAAGGGTAAAGTTGCGGTTTTCTACGTGTGGATCCTGATATAGATGATCTATGCGGTCTGTATTAAACTGTGATGCACGTCGTTTAAGACCATGTATTACATATCCCTTTTTTAATAAAAATTCTGAGAGGTAAGCCCCGTCCTGTCCGGTAACTCCGGTAATAAGCGCAACTTTTGACATACTTTATTATTTTATGATTGTTCTAGTATAAGTTGTTTGTTGTTATTTAATCTGAAATTCTAATAAAATGAAAAAATTAATTTAGCGTTCAAAGATACAAATGTTAATGTCATTATCCACAAACTATCCACAAACTATCCTGATCTTATCATGAAATTAGTTCTCTCCAAATGATAAAAAAGTTGCATAACCAATCAGATATCGTTTCCTTTTCTAATTCGAAATAACTGTTAAGTTTCAATAACTCACTACATGAAGCGATTAGTAATGTGTTTAAAATTAATTAATTGCAATTTTTTAATGATAAGAATAAAACATGCTAAGCATCTGAAAACCGTGGAGTCAAAAATGATTTATTCAATAGATTTTCAATATCATTTGTTTTCAAATTTAGTTGCTTTATGCTTCATAATTAACTTTCTTAATGAGAGGGAAAATCTCTATTTTTGCAAAAATAAAATCAATTATTACATGAATTTCGTTGACGAACTACGCTGGAGAGGGATGATCCATGATATTATGCCCGGAACCGAAGAGATGCTTAAAGAGGGTATGGGTACTGCATATGTTGGAATCGACCCAACTGCAGACTCGCTTCATATAGGACATCTAGTGAGCATAATGATGCTGAAACATTTTCAACGTGCAGGTCATAAGCCACTTGCATTGATTGGTGGTGCTACCGGAATGATTGGCGATCCGTCTGGAAAGTCGGAGGAGCGCAACCTCCTGTCTGAAGAGTCGCTGCGATATAATCAGGAGTGTATTCGTAAACAACTTGTCAGGTTTCTCGATTTTGAAAATGGTACTAATGCTGCTGAGATCGTAAACAATTACGACTGGATGAAAGAGTTTAGCTTCCTTCAGTTCCTTCGCGACGTAGGCAAGCATATCACCGTTAATTATATGGTAGCCAAGGATAGTGTTAAAAAGCGTATGGAAGGCGGCAATGGAATCTCTTTTACCGAGTTTACCTATCAGCTGGTACAAGGTTACGACTTTCTACATCTATATCAGGCCAAAGGATGTCGTCTGCAGATGGGTGGCTCCGATCAATGGGGAAATATCACTACCGGGACCGAATTGATCCGACGTATAGGTGGTGGTGATGCATTTGCATTGACTTGTCCCTTGATCACTAAAGCCGATGGTGGTAAATTTGGTAAAACCGAAAAAGGCAATATCTGGCTCGATCCAGAGCGCACTTCACCTTATACTTTCTATCAGTTCTGGATGAACTGTTCCGACGACGACTCTAAAAAATATATCCGTATTTTCACACTCTTCAGTAAAGAAGAGATCGAAGCAATGGAGATTGAACATGCCGAAGCACCCCATCTGAGAATACTTCAGAAAGCATTAGCAAAAGAACTTACCGTACGTGTTCATGGCGAGACCGAATATAACCAGTCACTTGAAGCTTCAGAGATCCTTTTCGGTAAAGGAACCACCGAGGCCCTAAAGAAGATGGATGAACGCATGCTACTTAATGTATTCGAAGGCGTACCACAATGCGATGTAGCCATAGCCGAACTTGAGAGCGGAATCAATATTGTAGATCTGGTTGCCGAGAAGACCGATATCTTTCCAAGCAAGGGCGAAGCACGCCGTATGTTAAAAGATGGCGGTATACAAGTGAACAAAGAAAAGGTGAAAGACGATTTCGTTGCCACACACCAACAGTTATTAAATAATCGCTATCTCTTAATTCAAAAAGGTAAAAAGAACTATTATCTGGTAAAGTTCTGTTAACAATATTTCTTCAATGTTAAAAAGGACCTGTTGTATCATCGGCAGGTCCTTTTTTATTTCCCTTTACCCCCTTAATATTCATTATATTTGTAGTTGTTCATTATTAGTATTTAAACCTTTTAAACTAGAAGACATGTTGCCAACAAATCTTGCGCACCCCATGACGGTGCATTTTCCTATTGCTCTGCTTCTCGTTGCTTTTCTTTTCGAGCTATTGGCTTTGAGTAGTAAAAGTAATCCGTTATTCTCTAAGATAGGATTCTATCTTCTGCTTACCGGCACTCTCGGAGCTGTGGCTGCTGTTATCACCGGCAATCTCTTCACAGAAGAGTTTACAGGCCCATTGGGAAGCGTTAAGGAGACACACGAGATGTTTGCTAATATCACCATGTGGAGTGCTATCATCGCTTCATTACTTCGTATTTTCATCGAGATAAAAAAGAACACCAATACTACATTGAAGTTGATCGCTTTTACCACATTACTTATTGCAGTCATTGCTGTTTCAATAACCGGTTATTATGGCGGATCAATGGTATATGATTATATGTTACCGGGTAAATAATAACCTTTTAATAACTCGTAATGAAAACACGTAGAGAGGTTTTATTAATGTTATTAGCTGCCGGAATCGTCATTCCCTTTGGCGGATGTAAAGAAAAAGGCATTGTAACATACAACAACCTGAAAGCAGCCATCATTGGCGAAACCACTGCCAGTGCTAAATATACAGCCTTTGCAATCAAAGCACGCGAGGAAGGTTATCCTCAAATAGCTGTGTTATTTGATGCTACAGCCAAAGCCGAAAACGTTCATGCCCGCAATCATAAAGCTGTTTTAAGTCAGCTTGGATTAAAGATGGAGCTCTTCACTCCAAAGTTTGAAGTGAAGTCAACTCGCGAAAATCTATTAAATGCAATAAAAGGCGAAGGTTATGAGGTCGATACAATGTATCCCGATTTCATGAATGCCGCCATGAAAGACCGGATCGACCCAGCCATCTCCACCTTTAGTATGGCGCTACATGCTGAGATGACCCATAAAAAGTTTTTCACAACCGCACTACAGGCTCTCGATACCAAATCTGTTGCACAACTTTCTTTAGAATATTTTGTCTGTTCAAAATGCGGAAATACCTTCTCAAGTGAAACCGTTGGAGCCAGATGCCCGCTCTGTGGAACCCATAGAGAGAAATTCTTTCACTTTAAAGGTTGATCAAGTAATAATAAATAGAATGGACAGATCATGAACCTGTCCATTCTGCTTTTAATACTTTAAAATTCTAAATATCATTATTCCAAAATCACAATACTCGATTTAGGATATTTCACACTATAACTAAACCCAACTTTCTTTTCTTTGGCCGCATCAATCTTCAAATGCCAGGTCAGTTTATTGGTAGCTTCGTCCAGTGTAGCCTCTTTAGCCTCGCCTTTTTCAACCACAATATCCTTATCTGTAGAAGTAGGATATTGATCTTCAACCACAATATTCACAGGTAGCAATTTCTTGTTACGGATTGAAATCTCCCAACGACGCTCGTCTGTTTTATTACTTCCAAATACCTGTTTCCGGCTAAACTCTTTCTGTTTTATACGTGTCACTACAATATTCTTATCTCTTCCTAACGAAACATCCAGCGTATCACTTGTATTGCGTGTATTCAACATCGCCTTTCCCAGATAAGTGCCTTCGTAATAAAGATTCGCCTCACCACTCAACAGATTCATCTCTTCCCAGCCTGTAATGCGAGCTGTTAAAAAGACATCCTTATCTAGTTTCGGTGCACAGTAATACTCATATAGTGCATCAATTGTTCGCTCCTGTACATTTACTGTATGTTGTTTCCCGTCCGACGGAATGCTGTAAGGCTGTTCAATCATAAACTGAAATGTAGTTTGACCGGTTGCTACTACCACTGTAGGAGCTACTGTCATAGATTTTTGGGCAGTGCCTCTTATCGCAATTTTAGCCTCTGATCTAACAATTTCATTCATTTCTCGTGGTTTGCCATAGCCTACCACAACTACTTCATCTAAATTTCCCGATCCAAAAAATCTCAGATCCCATTTATTTAACGTAGGTTTCGTCCCACTTTCATTTGGGTTTCCTGATGATAACGTCAGTTTAACATTGCTCCAGTCCTCACCAGAAGTTTGATAAACATTCGCTTTATAGTTCAGGTTGATGGGTTTACTGATATCCGTAACCCGTAAATCATACGTAGGATACCATCCTGCATTTCTTACAACATACGTCAGGAGCAATTTAGTTGTTGATGTTTCCTTCGCATTGATATTAACAACAATTTCGCCTGAAGGTCTATAGTTGGTATTATTTAATTCCGTCAACTGCTGTTCTATTTTAACAATCTCCTTGTTATAACCAACCAGTCGTTGGTTGATATCAAGTTGCTTATTTTTAACCTCTGTCATGCGCGTACGTTGAAAGTCCATCGCATCTTTCAGGTCAACTGCTTTTAGTAGTACGTTGCTGCCACCAATGGCCTGATTCTTTATCAACATGCTCTCCTCCTGTTGAAAAACCTGCAACATGGCCGTTTCATAGTTCACCTTTTCTTTCAGCGCCTTGAGCTGAGCCTCTAATTTTGTTTCCTCCTCGCGAGTCGTTTGATTCTCCAGATAATTAATCTGATGGTTAACAGCCAATATCGTTATTTCATTATCAGTAGCAACCTGAATACTTTGTGGAATTACTTCCGTTGAGACATCATGAAATACCAAATTCGACGTGCCTTTAGGTATCACCACTGTGGCCGAGCGCGTAATCTGAGCACCTGTTAAGAATACTGTAACATAATCAATCTTTGAGTCGGTCTGTTTTTTATTTTCCTGAGCCCATACTGAGATGGATATCAGAAAAGCTAAGCATACGAGCAACAATTTTTTCATCATCAAA
Source organism: Bacteroidota bacterium (assembly GCA_013390605.1). GTDB lineage: Bacteria > Bacteroidota > Bacteroidia > Bacteroidales > Cfx3-03 > Cfx3-03. The sequence goes on from JACAUB010000001.1 coordinate 4,912,846, forward strand.
AAGATTTTAAAATGAACTAAGATTTTATTTTTAAGTACAAACACTTCCTTTTGAAAGAAGCAATAGAGGAGCTAAACATCAACCTTAATCGAGTAGTGTATAACTCCTCCCTTAGAAAGCATCATTCAAATTTCAGACCATTAATCGTAAAAACCGAAGTTCAACTTAAAATACTTTCCTGATTACTTTGATTTCAATGCCTGGGCAATGGCTTTTTCGACCAACGGTTCCATCACCCCATATCCTAAATTAGTAGGATGAACTCCATCATTAGCATATTCAGGTTTCATTCCGGGGCGATCATCAACCAGCGCCGAATAATAATCCAGATAAATCAAACCATGAGTAGTGGCATAATCCTTCATCCATTTGTTCACCACAATAATTTTTTCGTAAGGTTTCAAGCCCCGTTTCCATGGATAGTCATAAGCAGGGAGTATAGAACACATAATCACCTTGATCCCATTGGTTTTAGCCAGGTCGGCCATTGAAGCCAGGTTATCTTCAATCATTTCGATGGTAGAAGGACCTGTGTTACCGGCTATGTCGTTTGTCCCAGCCAGAATCACCACTACTTTCGGTTTTAAGTTAATCACATCAGCCCTAAAGCGAACCAACATCTGGGGTGTAGTCTGACCACTAATGCCGCGGTTAATGTAAGGACGATCTTTAAAAAATTCCGGACGATTTCTAATCCAGCCTTCGGTGATCGAGTTTCCCATAAAGACCACTCTTTTTTCACCAGCAGCAGGGAGACCTATTTTTTCATTGTCGGCTCTGAAGCGTTTAAGGTTAGGCCAGTCCATTTTTAGCCAATCTTCGTAGGCTTTTTTCTCTTTAATTTGTTTTTCAATTGCCTTTTTAATCTCCGCAGAGTCAGTTGTTTTAACCTCTTGAGCAACAGCAATGCTACCTACAGAGAACGTAAATAAGAGCAGTGCAATTGCAAGTTTTAAATTTTTCATTGTTGGTAAAGACTTAAGTTATGATGATTAATTTTAGTTGATTGGCAGAGCAAGAATAAATCGTAAATAAAATTAACAAAAAAACAAATAGATGGAGTAATTTAAATGATACGATTTATACTAACTCAAAAAAAATACCCCATGCTGCAAGGCAGTTTTACCCCAACATTTTCAGATGATCCATACAATCCTGAATCTACGATTATTCAATTTTAGATCGATGCAGATTCTACACAGATGCTAACTCGTATTGTTTCTAAGTAATTTAAGCGTATTTAATAGGTACCATATTCGTTTAAAGACACCAATATGATACCTGACAACCAGTTGAGTCCAATTAGAAAAAAAACTTTGCCACTATCTGTGTAGATTCAGCGTCTGGTTATTAGCAGGACATATTATTATGATCTTCTATTTTCTATTCTTTACTGGTAACAAGTATTTCACTTAAGAAGAGAAACCAGTTTATTTAAATGTTTAATTTTTTTAAATTAAGATAGAGGCTGTAATGAGCTCGATTTTGCACAGCTGCCTAAAATAAGAATGCTGACCTATTTAGATCAGCTTTCTTATTTTAGGCAGCATAATTAAAGATTCCTAGATGGTCGGTTTATCTCAAGGCTACATCCCATACTTTGGATCGACGCGACTTGCCTTCAGGACCTTCAACATTTAACTCTACGATATAGAGCCCTGACTTTTCGTATTTATGAATAGGATGTTGTTCGGTAGAGATGGTGCCATCACCAAAGTCCCATTTCCAGGAGGTGATTTTGCCTTCTGATTTATCTTGAAATGCTACTAAGCGACGATCCATATCTAGCACGGTGAACGACCACTGGGCTTCTATTTTCTTGCGAAACTGTGGTTCCAAAGGCATCAGTTTTGCTGTTCTGAGATAGGATGCATTTCCATACATCTTGTGGTTATTCGAAATATTCCAGAATCCCTTTTTCTCTTTATTATTTACTCCGTCCCAATCTATTACTGCCCAGCAGAGACCAATGTTTTTGTTTTCTTTCAATATGGATTCTACTGCACGAGAAGGACCTTCGGGCCCAGCATAATCAAAGGGGGTAATCCAGAATTCAAGGGTGTATTTTCCAGATTGTCCAGGCCTGAAGTTATAGCTTTGGGCAGCATTGGCCCAAGGTAGTTCTTTAATCCAGGGCTGACAACCCCAGGCCAGACACCAATCCTGTCCTTCAAAAGGAGTAAAGATGTGATAATTCTGCGCTTGTACACCATGGAAAGTGAGATAAGCTTCCATCGGATCGATTTTAGACTTATTCGGATGGAACCGATCAATAAACGGGCCTCCTGAGAAATCGCCATCAACCACTAATTCAAAAATATCGTGATGAAGATCAGTTCTACTGAAATCCCAATAGTCGTCAGTAGCTTCGTATAGAAAGTAGAGTCTATTGAGCCCTTTTACCCAACCAACCCTGACTGTAATATTGAGATCATTAGTGTCGAGTTTGGCTATTTTCCCAAAGTCTTCAACAAGTTGATCACTTCCTACCCAATATTGTTTTGGAACCATGGCCCAGTCGTCAGTTTTGCCATCAATACGGGGAATCATATTTGCCGGAAACTGGAAAATCTTGATAGTGCTATCTGCTACCTGTGCAAACGAAGCACCTCCCAAGCCAAAGAAACCAGGTAAGAGAGCAAAAACGGAAAACAAAAACCATACTTTGCAATGAATGGATCGTTGTTTATTTGTATTTGATTGTTCCATCGTTATTTGATTTCGATTGCTTTATATAGTTTAGGTTGAGCGGCTTCTCCTTTAAATTGTTTTATCGTCACCCTGGTTGCATTGATTGTTTCGATTGCATGGGTGTAATATTCGGGTCTATTCTCTCCCCAGGTTACACTGCATTTTGTAAGGCTGATTTTATCGGCATAACGGATGCTGATACCTGCAGTATTTTGGGTTTCAATGCCGGGATAAACTAGGGTAGGACGGTTATCGACCAATCCACCTTTATATTTTGTGGTTTTATTAAAGTTTAGAGCTACGTTATTGAAGGTGATATCAGAAATCCTACTCTCTTTAGTGCCACAGATGCGAGCGCTATTTTCAGCATTCCCTTTTACGTTGATTACACTAATATGATGGATGGTCCCAATTTTAGTCTGGGAAGTACGGGGAATGGCGGTAAAAGAAATGCCCTCTCCACGTCCCCACCATGGGTCAGAAAAGTAACGGGCATTGAATTGAATATCGCGGAATATAATGTCATAAACACTTCCTTCATCTCGCAACTGAATACAGATTCCGCGGTTACTGGTTTTTATCTTGCAACGTTCGAAGATAACATTATGGATGTCCTCTGTTGTTTCGGTGCCAATTTTAAGTCCAGAATCCTGTGTTTCAATGACGCAATCTTTAACGTGAATATTTGATGATGACCCAAAATCTTCAGTCTGACGAGTTGATTTAACGACTACACCATCGTCGCCGCAAACAATATTACAATTTTTAATCAGTACGTTTCTGCAATGGTCGGGATCGATTCCATCACAATTTGGAACTTGTAAGTTGTTTTTTATTTTAATGTTATCGATTACTACATTTTCGCAACCCAACATGTGTAATCCCCAGTTTGGAGCAGATCCAAAAGTAATATCGCGAACGAGCAGATTGTTGCATCTGGTTAAGATGAATATTTTAGGACGCCACTCTTTAGGAATCCAGATTTCAGTTTCTTTGCTGTAATGGGTAAAGAATTCCAGATCACGTCCATTGATACTACCGGTACCGGTAATCTTGAGATTTTTTGCTCCATTAGCTATAATTACTGCATCATTGATATAATCTTTAGGGTTGGTGCTAACATAAAGCTCGGCATTTCCTTCAAGATGGAAATCTATTTCGCTTTTTAACTCAATAGTTCCAACCATGTAGCGATGGCCAGAGGGAATCAGAACTTGTGCTCCTTTTCCTGCTAGGGTTGCGGCATCTATTGCCTTTTGGATGGATTTGCTATCCAACGTTACACCATCACCAACAGCACCATAATTCATTATGTTGAACACTTTTGGTTTTGAAGGTCTGTTTTGTGCACTTAATGTGGCGGGCGCCAGCATTAGCAACAACATTATTATTGCTGGATATAGAACAAAATCTGAAAGAGAATCTTTTTTTGTGTTCATGGATCAATAGTTTTAGTTGAAAAGGTGATTGCCGTTGGTTACTATTTTTTAATTGCTATTTCGAATGATAGCGGGTCCCTCTTTTACGTCGATGATCAGACCTGAGAAATCAATGTCTTCTGCATTGTCGACTTTTAGTCCCTTTTGAGCTGAGATCTTACAGTTTTTAAAGATAACATCTTTGATCGGACTATCTTTTAGTCCGTGTATGTTTCCTACACTTTTTGCTGTACCGGTAATGTTTATAAACTTAATGTAGCGAAAGATAGGTGGCACTTTTGAAGGTGGAGCAATTGGAGGAACCATACGCCACTCCATTGTCATTTCGAAGGCCATAGAAGCATCCGTCATTTGAATGTCGCTAAAAGTAATATTCTCTACCACATTGGTACGACTGGGTTGCGTTTTAAAACGGATAGGAGCCCAGTTGCCAGCATCAACCGTACAGTTTCGTACCTCAACATTCCGGATGCCTCCTGAGGTTTCGCTTCCCATGGCTACACCTCCATGACCATATCCAAAATGACATTTCTCAACGATGATGTTCTCACTGGGTCTGTTTACACGGACTCCATCGTCATCTTTACCTGATTTGATAGAAATGCAGTCGTCATTAACATCGATTGAACAGCCTGTGATGAGGACACCATTGCTTGAGTCGATGTCGATGCCATCTGAACTCAGGATGGTGTGATCTGCACTGATATTAATGTTTTCGACCTTTACATTTGAACAATAGAGGATGTGTAAACACCAAACGGCTTGATTTAAGAGTTTTACGTTTGCAATCTTGATCTTAGAGCAATTCTGAAAACAGATAAGCCGTGGGCGTCCGATACGTGGAACCTTTCGTAAGCTATCGAGAACGACTTTCGAAAGTTGTTGTGAATTGTTTCGGATAATTTTAGGCCACGCTGCACCTGAACCATCTATTGTCCCTTCTCCGTTTATTTCGATATTGGATAGTCCATCAGCATTTATCAGAGCCGCGGTCCAGATGCATTCAATACCCTCCCAGCGTGTTTTGATTTGTGGATAGTCAGATGGATTAATCGTTCCTTTTAAAACACCCTCTTTCTCAATAAAAAGATTAACCCCTTTTTTTAAGAAGATTGCGCCAGTTAGAAAAGTTCCTTTAGGAACCACTACCACACCACCTCCTTCAATAGAACATCTGTCGATAACTTCTTGAATTGCTTTCGTATTTAATGTTAATCCATCACCCATTGCACCATTTTCTGATAAAAGGTAACGTTTTAAAGGTTTTATAGCGGTATTTGCTGACAAACTTAAATAAGTAGTCATTAATAAAATTGCTATCATTTTTAAAACCAAAAAGTTATATTTTTTCATCATATTACGTTGATATCGAAAAAAACTTGTTAGGAGGTGCGGGTTGCAAATCTGTACCAGCGGGTAATTAGTTTAAATGAATGAAAATAAACGTTGTTTCGTAGGGCTCAAAAGAGAGGGAGAGGCTAACATGTCCATCCTTTGAAAAAGAGGATTTGATGGATTCAATTTTTCCTGTAGTAGCGTCCCAACGTTGGGGTTCTCCGTTTCCGGTGAGTATTATATTCCCAATTTGTTTTTTATCGCTTTCATTGAAGAAAAAGTAGAGATCTCCATCTGTCATTTTTCGATGCAGATATTTTAAAAAGGGGCAAGCCGGTTCAAATTTGACATCGGGGAGGGGAAGTTCTTTTAGTACTTGAACAGTGAGTTGTCCTGATGTTTCGTGTAGTGCCCAGGCTAGATCTGCTTTCTCTTTGGCATTTAAAAAGGTCTTCTTTGTGATGATGAAGGGAGATTTTCCAAGAAAAATAACCTTACCTCCTGAGGCCGAGAATGCTTTTAGGGTTTCGAGAGCTTTCTGAGAAATGGTGGTGATGGAAGGAATAATGACGGTGCTGTATGACTGTCCGCTAAGATTTGTCAGTTTCCCGTTTTTATTAATCAATAATGATGTGAGTGCCTGTTCATCAATGAAATCGAAATCATGTTGCGTTTCGAGTAACTTCTGAACAATAGCTAAATTGCTTTCATTGGATTCAATATCGCCAAGCCACATACTTGAGGTAGGAAAATAAAGTGCAATCTGAGCAGCAGGTTTCCCTTGTGAAAGAAGATATGTTGCCCGATTGACATAACTTGCGACTGGAGGAAAGGTATCGGACATAAAAAAGCTACTGATAAGCGGAGCGGGAATACTAGGCTTTGTAAAAGGTATATTGCTTTTTGTTGAATCGAGTTTGGCTTTTTGAGCAGATGAGGCCATGAACATAATCTGAACCATGTTGATTCCACGAACGAGTTGATAGTCGATCACCCATTTGGCTTGTGGAACAGTAGGGCGGTAGGAGTAGGCAGCAAAGCTTTCGGTAAAAGCCCTTGGCCTCCCGAAGTTGTGAGCAGCTGATGATGCAAGCTTTGGATAATCGGCTTCATGATCCATCCAGATCTGACTCCAGATAGCATCTACTCCAGGAATACCGACATGGCGCATATTCTTGAAATAGTCACCTTCAGATTTTACCAATTCGGGTCCTTTCTCTTCATGATTTAGATGAACAATATACTCGATTTTATTTTGGGCACACCAATCGGCCTGAATGGTAAAGAAGTTTTCACTGAACAGCGATGACCATACATCCCAATAGTCGGCCTTGGCTCTACGTGCTTCTTCAGGAGGATTCTTGACGAAGAATGATGCCAAATATGGTTGAATATCATAACCTTTACGCCTTTTGAATTCATTGAGCATTTTGGGTGTCCAGGGAGTGTAGGCAAAGTCTGGTTCGTCTCCCATAATACCCATAAAGGTTTTGCCGAATTCTGCTCCAACATATTTTTTATACTGTTCGTGCGTCCATGCTAAAAACTGTTTAGTGGCTTCAGGATTGAGATAATCAAAGAGAGAGGCTGATGTATCTTTGCCGCGTGTTATATTATTTACGTTTCGGGTTTGGGATGTCTTAAAGGCAGATGCTACCAACAGAATATTCCATTTGCCTGAGATTGGTGTCCATTCCAGCTTCCCATCATTGATTTTCAGATATTCGATCCTGCTATCATCCTGATTTATAGCAATGGCACTGAGCGTTGAGGGAGATAACTTACGTTCTATTTTTTGTCCAGATGTGACTTCGAACCTTTCTTCTAAAATCAACCCTTGCATCTTTAAATCTGGTCGTTCTGCACTGAACTTTCCTCCAGCAAAACCACTGGGATATTTCCCTTCGTCTTCAACCCATACACGCATTCCACGTAAACGGGCTTGTTCTACTGCTATTTTGACAAGCTCGAACCAACCAGTGGAAAGATAGGGAGCTGTCATTCCATAACCTGCTTCAATCATAACTTGTTTAAATCCAATAGATCTAATTTTGTCGAGGTCGCGTTTTATTACCTCTTCGTTTACCGGCCCGTCCCACCCCCACCATAAAATGAGTCCATATTCAGGAGGGGGCGTCATGAAATGGGTTGCCAGACTTTTTGAATCGATATTGTTAATTTGTTGCCAGGATTGTTGGGCTTCTCCAACCTGAAACAACAAAATTACAAAAGTCGCTATGATCAATAGTTTTTTCATGATGAGAATCATTATTATTTAGAAATCTTCAGGTCTCAATATAGATGATAATTAGTTTCCGTCAGGCTTTACAACTGATGATTTTGGACTGAGTGGTAGACTAAAAGTTTCTGGAACATCTGGTGTCGCTGGATCGAAAGGAATTAAGTTATCAATCAGGAAACGAGCAATATTCAAATTGTTTGCTTTGATGCCTTCTACAATACATTTGGCCAGTTCATAGGCTCCATAACCATTAAAATGGGTATTGTCGTTGAATGCCTGCGGTTGATCAGGAAAAGAATTGGCAGGATAAATAACAAATGCTTTTTTTGAATTTTCAGGACCGAGTGCCTCATAAAATGTTTTTGTCATAGCATTTAAATCGATCAAGGATACATTCTGTTCTTTTGCAATCTGACGAGCTGCATCAGGATAATCTCCGAGACTATTAATTAATTTTCCATCTTCACTAAATGTGCGACGATTGGTAGAAGTTACAATAACGGGGATTCCACCTTTATTTCTTGTTTCACTAATAAAGGTTCTAAAACGTTCTGAGTATGATTTGAAAGCACCATCGTCAGGTCCCTTTTCTTTTTGATCGTTATGTCCGAATTCAATAAATAGATAGTCGCCTGTTTTCAATGTACTCAATACTTTCTTTAGTCGCTTACTGCCAATAAATGATCCAAGCGATAGACCAGACTCAGCTTGATTAGAAATGGCAACACCTTGCTTGAAATATTTAGGGATCATCTGTCCCCATGAAGCCCAAGGTTCTTCGTCCTGATCTACTACTGTTGAATTTCCGGCGAGATATATGGTAATTGCATCTTCTACCTTGGTAATCTCGAGCGTAGCGATACAAGGACGAATGTCTGAAAATTCGAAAGTGAGCTTATCATCCCAATCCAATTTATTCAACTCGCGTGGTTTTAAACTTACCCTTTCGTCAGTACCTGCAATTTGAGGAGTACGGTTATTGATAGTGAAAGTGCGTGTTTCGAATTCCCCGGGTTTAGTTTGGACTTTTTCTAACATTAAACGACGTGATTCTGCTTTTACAGTTGTGGTTGAAGCCTCTTTTGTATCTCCCATTGTTATGGTGACATTGTAGTTGCCTTCAGGAAGGTAAACGGAAAAATAAAAGGGTTTTTTGCTGGTGCAGAAGCCTGCCTTCAATGGGTTTCGGCCACCTCTGTCTATTGCAATAGGTTTGGTTCCAAAGTCAAAACCATATCCCGTTTCTTTTGAATAGCTTGTGGCGGGATCTACTTTAACAAATTCCTTTGCTGTTTTTCCTGCCCCAAAAGAAAATTTATAACTTGTCTTTTGTTGTGCGAGGAGATTAGTTGA
>JACAUB010000001.1:4922005-4998653 GCA_013390605.1 Bacteroidota bacterium
GCGAGGAGATTAGTTGAAAGTGTACAAAAAAGAATGATAATTATAGAAAAATTTAATTTTTTCATTATTTAATATTTATTATTGAAGAAGTTGCCATTAGGCGTTTTCATTAAAATTATGATGAAAACAACTTACCGCTTCAGTTTGTACATTTCAGTTCCGGCCAGTAAGAAGCATCCAAGTCCATAATCTTCAAAATCGGGTGTGTGTTCATAATTTACTGGTTGTCCATCTTTGGGTTCTTTACCGGTTCCCTGAACATATCCAAGTTTGCCATCAGGATGAACAACCTCTGCGGCCATTGCATTCCAGGCTTTTACAACTATTGGCATAAAAATTTTCTTGTCGAGTTGCTTTTGATTGATACCCCATGCGAGGCTATAAACGAACAATGCTGTTCCTGATACTTCTTTTCCTCCAAAATGTGTTGAATCGTGAAGACTTACATTCCAATACCCATCAATCCTTTGGATGGGTATCAGAGCATTGGCCATATCTTTAAAGTCTTTTAATAGGGATTTGTATTGGCTTGATTCCTTGGGGAGGAATTCCATTGTTCTTACCAGAGATGCAATTACCCATCCGTTTCCTCTACTCCAATAACAATCGGCTCCGTTGGGCTCTTTATAAGGAGGTACAAAGTCTTTATCGCGCCACCATAGGTGATCTTTTGTGTTATACAATCCATTTCCTCCATGATTGAATTTGCTAAAGTTATACATGGCAAACAGTCTGTTGAAGTAGGCTGTGTCATTTGTTAACTTTCCTAATCTTGCAAATATTGGCATAGCCATTTGTATAGCGTCTATCCAATTCCAATCGTCAATTTTTTGTGTATGCATCATACTATCTATTGATGCTTTAATCGCTGCAATGCGTTCATGCTTTTTATCAATCAGATAAAGATCAATATAGGTTTGTCCACAGGCCTGATTATCTGCATTTCGGGTAGTTGCTTCTCCTCGTAGATTCCATTGATGCTTTTCGCCCCATTGAACGGCATAATCATAGAATGATTGTTGTTTGTCAATAGCATAAAGAGCCATTAATCCTTCATAATAAACTGCTCTGGTCCAGATATTACTTGGACGGGGTATGTTAGTGACAATAATCTTTCCGGCATCGGGCCATTTGTTCATGAAATAGCTATTCGTAAGCTCTAATGTTTTTAAGATTTCTTTTTTTGAAGGTGCTTTCTGGGCAGATAGTTGACCAAACATGAGCATTGCTGAAAAGATCATGATGAGTATGGTCTGTTTCTGGCCTATTTGTTTCAGCCGGAATAAGTTTTTTGAGAAATCGGTTCTGTTCATAACATAAAGTATTAGCGATTTATTTTTTATTCGTTGTTTTTTATCTTAATAGTGAAACGCTCATTAATCCAATGACGACTTCGTTTGATAAGGTCTTTACAGTAATGCTTTTTAACTGCTTTGATGGACTTAATGGGATGTCAAGTATTGTAGATGCTCCTCCGTCAATACTCTTGCCACCATAATCTGTTGATGATTTAGATAAATTGAAATCGGGGAAGAATTTCCCGGTTTTTAATTCCAGTCGCATTGGGCGAGGAATAGTTAGTGAGAAAGCATATCCATCTACATAATAATCACGATCAATCGGACACCATGTTTCAGGATTTTTAAGATCAAGCATACTATTTGTGCCATCTGTATAACCAACAATGACTTCACCATTAATTATTTGCGACTGCATGTGGTATGTAGAACCGGCCATTAATAAATAGGCATGAGTAGCTTTTCCCGCTAATGGGATTGAAATGGATCTTGGGTAATTATCCCATTGTGAGGTGAAGGCTATATTCTTTTCTTCACGATTAGATGGTGTTGCAAAGGGTATACCCTGTGGTGTAATGATCTCATTTTTGCTTCCTGCATTTGCGCGAAGTCCTGCATCATCTATATTTGCAGTCATCATAGGTGAGCACCAGTTTCCTATTCCCTGTTTAGGGATTGCTAATGTTGGATAAGGTGAACGGGGAGAGAGATATTCGTTTTTGAAAATATTGATTACTTTGTCATTAAAGATAGCGGTAAGGTTGATCTTTTCAAAATATTGATTCTTTTTGCAATCCACATTCCAGTTAGTGACTATTTTTTCGAATATTTTGTTGTTATCATATTCAACACAAACAAGATTACTACCCGAGATTAAATTTTCATAAGGAATAATAATCTCTTCTGAGTGGTTATTTGGTTGAATAATAACCGTCTTAGTATAAGTGGTTATCTCGGGATTAATTATAACTTTTGCACTTACAAGATTGGCTGTATTATTTTGTATGATAAACTTTAACTGATTCTTCTCTTGCGCTAAAGGTGCTATAATATCAATAGGTTCTTCAACCTTAAAACAAATAGGAGCCCACCATGTAAATTGACCTTGTCTAAGTTTTGCAAATGCAGTACGATTTCCTTTTTCTCCTACTACCTGAGCTGTAATGGAATTACTATTTAACTTTATGTTTGTTAAGGACTTTTGAGGATCGAATATTTCAATCACATTTGCCTTATTAAAAGATGAGTATAGTGTTTGATGTAAGCCAAAAGAGGGTGTGTTTCTTGCAAGTTCAGGTTTAATACCTTGCCATTCAATGTCAATGATAAATTTAGAGGCGATCTCTGTGTTAATTTCTATTTGTGGATATTCGATAGCAGCATCCACATTAGTCCAGCTTACATTTTTACCGTTAACCTTTACAGATTTAACGGATTCAGCTTTTGCCGTTGCCCTGAACTTGATCCTTACTGGCTTTGGTAAGGTTGGAATGATAGTGTATCTCTCCTTATTACCTTTTTTCTTAAAGATAAACGAAATATCAGGTGTTTTTAGGGAAGCATGATCCCATTTAACAGGTAACCCCGGACGAATTGTCAATGTGTTTTCTAAAAGATCTGGTATGATTCCAAACAGTCCTTCAACCAGAGATCTGGAAGCCATACCAACCTGATCAGCAAAATCGCGATAGGCTTCGTATCTATTGGCATCATAATATGATATCTGTAGAAAATTTCCCGGACTACCACCCAAATACATTGCATCGAGCAATGTGCTTTTCCAAAGTTTAAAAGCATCGTCATTACGACCCGACTGCCAATAAGCAAGTGCAGTGTGCATATTCTCGGCTGATACTACATTGTTTATTGACCACTCATACGGCATCCAGTTTGAAGTAGACAGAATATAATATCCATCATCAGCTAATCCTTTTGCGATAACCGGAATATGGGGAATTTCCGAATCAACATATCGAGTTGTTTGGTAGGCCTTAAATGGATCGGCTACCTCAGAATCCAGGGTATGATATACAGTCCATAATGCTGCTGCAGTATGGACTCGTTTTAATCCAAGCGTCTCCTGAAATTCTGCATACCAACCTTTGTTGGGTATCCAAAGTCTTGTATTGATAGCATTGAGAATTTTTTCACTTTCTTCTTGATAAGGCTTTGGATCTTCTCCGATAACCTTTGCAAGATATGCGGCAGATTTATTGGCCAGATAGTTGTAGGCTGTTGAATGGGTGACACCACTTCCGCTATATTGTAAAGCGTCACTTGCCCAGATACAGCAATAAGCATCATACAAACCATCATTATCTCCGTCGAAATTACGTTTCTCCCATGCTAAGTGACGTTTCAAAATTGGCCACATCTCTTTAATATAAGCTGTATCACCTGTCCAGTTAAAATGTCTTAACAAGGCATCGATATAAACAAGGTTCATATCATAATGATGAGCAGAGAGTTTGCCATCAGGGTTTCGACAAATATATCCGTTGGTATAGAGTGTGTTTCCTAATACTTCTTGCTGACGGGCTAGATTCTTATCGGGGTCAGGGATATTAGGTCCTGATTCAGGCGATATAATTTGTGATTTAGCATAAGCGTTAAAATGCATTTTGGCTCTGTCGTGCCACCCTAATGCATCCCCGGTATATGGGCCACGCCATCCATTCAGTCGCATACGCCATCCGATAGCTCCATGAAGAAAAGTTGGGTCCTCCCAAATAGCATTGGCAGCAATGCCGATAGCTCCACCCAATGTATTGATGTATGGGTCTGGCGTTTCAACAGTAATTCGGTTGGCATAAAGTTTTCTGAATACTTCGGCCTTATCGAAAATGGATGAAGCATCTCCATAATCTAATATGGCTTTGGTTTCCGGATTCTGAATGATAAAATAGAACGGATCATTGGATTTTATCTGAAGTTTTCCTGATAGAACAGGTGATGTAGATTCTTTTGAGTCGAAGAGCTTTTCAGGAGAATTTAATTGGTTGGCATCAGCAATATGGATTTCTGATTGCGGAGGCACAGCTCCAATGAGCCTTAGCTTCTTACTCTTTGTGTTTGTTTCGTTTGTCTTTTTGTCAGCGAAGTAGCGATCATCTTCAGATAATGTTTTAGTACCTCCATAATGTAATGAAAAACTATGATCTTTGATCTCAAATCTATTGGTCTTACAGTTTTCTGGCATCAGATAAAAACTTGACTCAGGATCTACATTCATATCTCCATCACGGGAAAACTTTTGGCCTGAGGCTCCTCCAAAAGCCCAAATAAAATTTATCTTTTTTGTAATGTTGCGAAATTGTGTGCGTACTACAAATCCTTCTGCATCACTTAACGCAAGTATTGTTATGTAAAGTTTTCCTTTTCCTAAGATTGGGTCTTCAATCTCATAAAGCATGGAGCCAGGGCGATATCGGGCAGTGATCTTACTGGCATCGATTAGCCATTTACTATTGTTTGTTGTTGATAATCCAAACTTCAGATTTCCCCCCATTCCTGGCATATACATTGCAAATTCAGGCAGATCGCCTGCCTCAACACGAAAAGCAGTATTGGTCCCATAAAGTGCGCGGTTAAATCTACGACCCCCATTAACGATGACAAAATCATCTCCATCAGGTTTATATCGTATAACCCGTTCTTTATTGTGCCAGTATTTCTGGTTTCGGACTGGTTCATTCTGCCCAAAACAAAAGGTAGAGATCATTACAAGCAATAGAATAATTGGAAGTAGAAATCTGATTTTCATAATTTTTTTTACGATAATGGCTTTTAAAACTTTATTTGCTAACTATTATTGCCCGTGTTTTAATCAGTTTTATTTTGCTAATGTGTTCAAGTAGAGCCTTACTCATTTGGTTTTGAATAACAGCATATTTCTTTGTATTGTACACATTATTCCATTCTCTTTCGTCATTTTTTAAATTATATAGCTCGCCAGCTATAATATCTTTTGAAGCAATTGGTGCGTTCTTCTCTTGTCTTTTAATACTTAAAATGAGTTTGAAATCGTTGTTTCTCCACATATATGCAGCAGTATCTTTTCGTTCGTGTATTTCACAATAGGAAGCAACTTTTTGTTTTTTTCCAAGCAAGTCTAATCCCGGTTTGTCAATATTAGTTATTCCTGAAATTTTCAGGATGGTGGGAAAAATATCAATTAATTCAGCAGGGCGCTTATCGATAGTACCTCTTTTGTCTTTTGGGATAACAGTTCCACCCAAGATCATAGGAACACGAACGCTATTTTCGAACAAACAGTATTTATTAAATCGGTAATAACGTTCTCCAAGCATCTCGCCATGATCGGATACGAAAACGATCAGACAGTTAGCGAGGAGGCCTTTAGATTTAAGTTTATCCAATACACGACCAAACATACTATCTATCCATGTGCAATTAGCCCGGTATCTTAGAATCATCTGCTGCCACTGTTTCTTATCAGCTTTGCTCCAGAAATCTCGATACATACTTTCCCTATTTGTTCCTGTAGCATGATTTGGTTCTACTTGATTGTAGGATGGTTGTTCAGGTACAGGCATATCTTCTAATTTGTAGAGCTCCTCATAACCTGGGGGGACATTATTCGCAGCATGTGGTTTAAGAAATGAGAGGTAAAGGAAAAGTGGTTTTTTTGTATCGACTCCATGGTCGAGAAACTTTAAACATTCATTGAAAACCCATCCATCGCGATGATCTCCTTCGGAAACCTTGCTTGTGATGCCTATATATCCTTCCGGTTTTTCTTCACCACTACCAAATTTTTTGGTTTCTTCATTATATCGTTTAAAACCTTCAGGATTACTATCAATCATCATGACGGCACCTTTCTCCTCATTTACATCATGTCCATGTCCGATATACCGAACATCGAAACCTCGGGTTGAGCAGTCTTTTGAAGACCAGTGTGTTTTTCCAAAACCAGCTGTTTGATATCCTGCTTTTCGTAATACTTCAGGAAGGGCATCGCAAGGCATATTCTCATCATTCAAGCTTTCTCCATTTCTAAATACACCTACAGCCGCAGGATAAAGTCCGGTCATTAATGAATAGCGACTTGGAACACACATTGGAGCCTGACAAACCGCTTGAGAAAAGATTATACCTTCTTTAGCAATATTATCTAATGCAGGGGTCTTGACACCCGAATCTATCTTTCCGATATAATTCCAACGTTGCTGATCGCTCATTAGAAAAATAATATTTGGCTGTGAAGATTTTTTTTGACCAAAAGCCATTGAAAACGAAGCGACCAATGTTATACTTAGAATACTGTAACTTGCGATTTTCATAGATTATTGTTTTTTTTCAACAGATACTTTTGTAAAGGACAACGTTTAATCGTTTTAAGGCCTTCAATTACACTTAGTGCATTTAGTTTTGCTCCGGCATCATTTGTATGTGTGTGGTCGATACTGGTGAAATATGGTTTTACCGAATCTTGTCCTATCTTATCATATTTATTAGCGATAATAGTATTTAAGGGAATGAAAAATGTCTTTGTTGTCTTTGCAGTTTCTTCGGCCCACTTTGCATATTCTTCTCTGTTCACCCTTCCCTCTTTCCAATCATTGCGTGGGATGGGAGAGCAGATGATTGGAGTAGCTCCTTTTTCTTTTGTGTCATTTACAAACTTACGCATATACCAGCCGTAGGTATATACAACTTCATGTTTTTTTAAGATAGGATTGTAAATCTCTTTAAACTCTTCTCCGGTTCCTTTAATCGTTCCTCTGGCTCTGGCTGTATCGTCTAAGGCTCCGCCATCATTATGTCCGAACTGCATCATCACAAAATCGCCGGGTTTTAATTGTGACAAAACTTTTTCCCAATTTCCTCCTGAAATAAAAGTTCTGCTGCTACGGCCACCAAGTGCGTTATTGTTTACAATAATTCGAGTAGTATCAAAATAAGACGCTATATAATTTCCCCAACCCCAAAGATTGCCGTCTCCTTTTCCCTTTCCATTTTTTACTGTTGAATCACCTATAAGGTATAGTGTAGGCTTATGATCTTGTAAAGGAATTAAAATAAAAGAGGTGAGTGATAGAAAAACTATTAATAAAAGAATTGCATAGTTTTTTTTGATAACTGTTTTGAAATCCAGGCTTTTCATTTTTTTTAAAAATTTAATAATAGGGTTGAGGTTATTTATTTTTTTGGTTGACCAATATTTATGAAAAAAACGCTAAGGCATTCTCTGCAAACCTTCCCAGCGAACTTTCCATTTTCCATCTTTTGGAAATCCCGGATTATTTTCTTGGCAACCATCGTAACCGGCACACATTAATGCTACAGCTGCTAAAAGACCACCATTTCCCGGAAGATAAATTCGAAGACGTTCGTCTTGATAATTATGACCATTTACTAAATAGGTATTAGTTTTAATATTCATAAGCAAAGCGTCTATGGCTTTTTCAGGTTTTCCCAGACGTGTAGCTGTCATTGCTGCCATTGGAAAATCCCATCCCCAGGTTACTTTCCAATTCCATGTTTTCCATACCAGATCAAAAGTATGATTCATAATGACTGTATCCAGCATTTTACTGGTTGGAAGCATTCCAAAAGTACCTAGTACAGATGGATGATCGGTTTTATATTTCGGATTAGTATACGAATCAGTGGCACTCTCGGTTGCAAGGTAAACCCCTTCTTGAATGGGCAACGGTGATAACTTTTCAAGTACCTCATCCCATTTTAGGTTGCGTTTTAATCCTGTCTTTTCTCTCCACGATTGAGCAATATTTAAAGCCCAATTCCAATAGGCCAATTCATACGTGGGGTTAAAAGTCTCTTCTGCTTTAAAACGTTCTTGAGCAGGTATTACTCCTTTTCCCAACATATAACGATTCTTTTCCTTATCGAAATATGCGTACGAAGCCATAAAGTCGGCAGTTGCGAAGACCAATTCTTTATATTTATCAAGGGTCTCTTTTGTAGGGTGATTACGGTATGCTAATTCAGCAAAGTAAATAAAATGAGGTTGTTGCCAAATGAGAAATGCACCTACCGAAGAAGGACTTTCATTTCCATCCGGATCTGTCATCTTTTGCCAGCGAATACCTTCAAACCCCTGACGTTTTGCGATGTCTCTGGCTTTTTCTGCTACTTTCGGATACCATTCCATGCTTTTTTCGAGTAAGCTCGTTCTATTCCATAATGCAAAATGGACACCATGCCACCAGTGCATCTCCAAATGGGGTTTGCCAAACCAACTATTGTAGGTTAGCCCTGTTTCCTGAGGTGGGTATGATCCTGCACATTGAATCTTTGTTAGATATTGTGATAAAACAATTCTTCTTTCCAGCTCGTTGGCTCTTGGATCACGACTTCCGGATAAATCAACTACACCACCACTATTCCAGAATGTTAACCATTCCTTGATGCTGTTTTTTTGAACTTCAGTAAAGGATGGAACTGATGCTAATTCTTTTTGAGGAGTAAACAGACAACTTAGTTCGAAGATATCAGAATTTGTATTTGGTGAAATGATAAAATAGTGAGGCGCTTTCTGTGTTATTTTTCCCTTTTTATTCCAACTAAATGAAGAATAATACAAAGTAGAGCTTAGCTCATGGCTTATCGTTGCAGAATTATCGTCTGAAGAGATAATTTTGGAACTATGTTTCTCAGAATTCTTCCAATTGTCTCCTACATCAGTCCATTCTCCAGTTGGATATGGGAAGCGAATCCTGATTTTTAAACGACCTTCTTTGATCAGGCTAGATTTAACATGCGTAGAAATCAAATCAATGTTTTGATGGGATACGGTCAGAACCTCTACTAATTCATCTTCAAAGGAGAATACACTTTTTATTTCGCCTGTCCAAAGATTAAGTTCCTGATGAATATTTTTAATGTCATTTACATTGACAAGAGAACCATTTTTTTTAATCAATTCAAACCCGATATTCCCTAACTGAAGACGGTGTACATTTTGTCTGAACCAATTTGTTACATCCTTCTTCCGTTTAGGTTGCGACCATTCTACAGCATAAGCAATCTTCTTATTATTTAAGGTGTATTCCTTTAATGATTCTTCAAACTTATATCCGATAGTGTCTTTAAAACTATCCCATCCCCATTCTGATTGAGTTCCTAGAGAAACGCCTTTTTCATATTTCTCTGGAAATGTTTGAAGACCAGTAGCATCAACTGTAAAAGCGAACTTTCCATTTCCTACGGATAATGAGGCCAATGAGTCAATTTTTTTTACAATCACATTGTGGCGTTGCACTAAAGCCCTTCGGTTAATTTTCTGAGCGGAACCATTAGTAATCATCCAGAAAATGATTAGCAGAACCCATATTGCTTTTAAGGCTTGGACTTTATATTTAAATTGTCTCATGGTAGTTCAGTTATTTCAACACAACTCTTCAGCTCCAGTTTCTTGTTGTCTTTTGCAACAATTTTTACATTATTTAACTTCCATGATTTGCCAAAACTGATACTTCCTGAAATGTTTGCATTAACTTTAGTATTTGTGAAATTAAAGTTTTCTAAGAAAGATTCTTGTAAACCTTCAGCCGAGATAGCACATTTAGCAAAATCAACATTAATATCGTTTACATAAATATTCTTAAAATGAGGTATTCCGGCTGAAGGAGGATCAACTTTATGGAGCATTGTTTTCCAATGGGTAGGAATAGAATCTACTGAAAAACCTTTTGGTAATGATGAATAGCTATAGGCTGGATTCCAGTTCATTGTGAATTTGAAAGCATTGCCAACACTATCCATTTGAACTTTCTGGAAATGGATATCTTCAACAATTCCACCACGGGTTGTTGCAGACTTTATATGAAACCCGTTACCGGTTCCCTTTGCCAGTAAATCTGTCGCAAGTACGTGCCGAATGCCACCAGAAGTTTCGCTTCCCAGCGTGAGTAATCCACCTCCTTTTCTGGCAATACATTTTCGGATTACTACATATTCGGTTGGCCTGTTTACTCTGAGTCCGTCCCAATCTCTTCCCGACTTTAAACAGAAATCATCATCATTGCAATCTATATCGCAGTTTTGAACCAATATCCATGATGACGAATCTATATCAATACCATCTGTACTTGGGCCGTGTCCATCTTCGTTATTTCGGATTGTTAATCCATCTACAGTGATTTTGGTTGAATAAAGTAGTTGAACTGTCCAGAAGCCAGCATTCTTAAGGTTTAATCCTTTAAGTGTTACGTTGGAAGATTCCTGAACCAGAAATGTTCGTACTCTTTTTGCATCATAATCTACAATCCATCGAAGGCCCTTAGAGTCATAAGATTTACGCATAACCCAATATTTTTCCCAACAGAATTTTCCTCTTGCATTGACGATTCCATTCCCCGTTATGGCGACTCTCTTTTGCCCTATCACATTGATTAAAGCAGCTGGCCACTTCATCTCTATTCCTGCAATTCTTGTATTTATTTCAGGATAGTCATCAAAATTCTGACTTCCAAGTAGGATAACTTCTTTATCAATTCGTAACTCTACACCTGTTTTTAAGAAAATAGAGCCAGTTACATAACTCCCTGGTTCGAAGGTTACAATGCCACCACCTTTTTTTGCACAGGCATCAATAGCTGCCTGAATACCTTTGGTCGAATTGGTTTGTCCATCAGCGTGAGCGCCAAAGGTATTAACCTTAACGGTAGTTCTTGATTTTGGTAATTCATTAGCACCCACTTTTTTTGCCCAATCGAGGATATCTCCACCCTTCGACTGTGCCAAAGATGGCAGTGTGTAAATTATGATTGAAAACAAGAGAATTAAAGTTCTTAAAATGAATTTTTGTAAGAGATCAAATGATAATGTTTTTTTCATTTCTTTAAATAATTTATGAGTGGACAATCCTTAAGTTGTTTTAATCCATCAATCACTGAAGCAGCGTTTAGTTTTGCTCCTTCAGCATTGGTATGAGTATGATCACCAGGGAAGAATGTTTTTACTTTCTCAGAACCCATTGCATCGTATTTATCGGCGGTGATACTATTTAAATCAATAAAATAGGAACCTTCTTCTTTCGCAACTTCTGCTGCCCATTTTCCAAAACTAGTATTAGCTCTTTCAACTTTTCCGTCTCTCCAGTCGTTTCTTGGAATCATGGAGGCCACAATTGGAATAGCTCCTTTCTGTTTCGCCTCAGTTATAAATTTGCGAAGATACCAACCATATGTGTGAACGACTTCTAATTTTCCATCAGACCAGATAAGTTCTTTGGTTTCGTTGTCAACACCTTTTAAAACACCTCTTCGTCCAGCTTTTGATGTGTCAGGAATACTTCCTTCATTATGCCCAAACTGCATGATTACAAAATCACCGGTCTTTAAAGTAGATAACACTTTATCCCATCTTCCTTCTGAAAGAAATGTACGAGTACTACGACCAGCCATTGCCTGGTTACTGGTTACCAGATATGTAGTGTCAAAATAATCACCAATAAAGGTTCCCCACCCCCATGTCTCTTTATTGCTATTTCTCACTGTAGAGTCACCAATAGTATATAGTGTATGTTTGTTCTGCAAGTTTATGAAGCTGGTTATAATCATAAAAACCATGCTAAGTATAAGTAATAGCTTTTTAAAGGATATATGATTCCTCAATAAATTTTTAATGGTATTATAATCTTTCTCATCAATTGATTTCATGGCAATATTTTTTACAATTTAAATGGGTTATTTGACTATATCCAATGTAATAGTTGCTTCTTCTAATCCGGGAGAAGAAGCCTTTAATTTGATTTTACCATTCGATGATTTAGATTTAATAATTGCAATACACCGGCCTCTATAAAGATGTCTTTGTGACGCCTGATATAACTCGTGGCTTGTTATGTCGCCATTATCCACCCCGGCAATGAAACCTGATTCACTTACATTGAATGAAATCAGTTTGTCAGAATTAGGACAAACTATCCCATTTGTATCAACAACCGTTACTGTTACATATGAAACATCATCCCAGTTATTTGAAATTGTAAGTTTATCTGCAGATAGAACTATTTTAACAGGTTCTCCGGCTGTTTTATGTTCTTCTGATGCTACTTCTTTCCCTCTATTTTTTGCAACAGCTTTTAATGAACCCTTTTCAAAAGTAATATCCCACGATCTGGGGCTATCATCCGCAGGTTTGGCTTTAGAACCGAGGGATCTACCATTCAAAAAAAGTTCTACTTCATCACAATTACTATAGACTTGTACTTTTCCATCGTCATAGGTTCCGAAATCTGTAGGTGTCCAGTTAGCAACCCAAGCACCTAGCCCAGCATTTTCTTCTTTTCTAACAATATGGACTACCGGTTTCTCTGACCACCAGCTCTGACGTTGATAGCCTAGTTGTTTCCATCCGCCAGTCCGATCAAACAATCCTTGTCCAAAGGTTATCTCTGGCCATTGCGCCTCGCCTAAATAATCGATACCAACCCAAAGAAATTGTCCTGACATAAAAGGATTGTCTCTTAAAGCTAACCAAGCCAACTGAGTATGCCCATTTTCTGTTCCAATTACAATTCTTTCTGGTTTAGTATTATGGGCCACTACTAATTCGTTTTCGCGATAGTTCTGTCCAACAATATCCATCTTATCGGCAAATCCATTATCATACACTTTCGATTGCCCGGGTCTAAAGAGTGCCATAGTTACAGGTCGTCCTGGATCAAGTTTATGAATTAAATCTTGTTGGTTTTTATATTTATTAAATCCGGTAGAGTCGTTAAGATTATCGTGAATTTCGTTTCCTACACTATAGATGATAATAGAAGGATGATTTCGGTCACGCAATACCATATCACGCGTGTCTTTTTCCCACCATTGAGTAAAGTTGAGGTTATATCCTTTCTCTCCATTAGGTTTTGCGGCATTCCATGTGTCACAGGTTTCGTCCATAACCAGAAAGCCCATTTTATCGCATAGATCCAGGAATTCAGGAGCAACAGGGTTATGAGATGTGCGAATTGCATTAACCCCTATTTGTTTAAGTAGTTCAAGTCTGCGTTCCCACGCTCTTAAAGGAACTGCCGATCCTAATGCTCCGGCATCATGATGAAGGCATACTCCTTTAATTTTGATGTTTTTCCCATTTAACCAATATCCTGTTGCCGCTTCGAATTTGCTTTCGCGAATTCCAAAAACAGTGGTTTGCTCATCTAAAATAGTTTTACCGGAACGGATTAATGTTTTTGTTTTATATAAATTAGGTTGATCTAAATTCCAAAGCGCTGGATTACTAATTTCAATATTTTGGTTAAGTAATAAACGTTGACCAGCTGAAATCGATTGTTTCACCTCTTTAGAAGTAACAATCTTGCCTGTCTGATCTACGATAGAAGTCTCTAATGTAACTGTTGTAGAGCTATTTGACTGATTAATTAAACTAGTTTCAACATTCACTAATGCTTTTTTTGAAGTTGCAATTGAGGTCGAAGCATATACACCCCATTGATCAATATGTAATGGATTTGTAATTACTAACCTTACATGTCGGTATATTCCTGCACCAGTATAGTATCTGGATGCCGGTTGAATAGAATTATCTACACGAACTGATAATATGTTTTTTTCATCTTTCCCAAATTTTAAATGATCGGTCAAATCATAACTAAAACTAATGTAGCCGTATGGACGCTTTCCTAAATGACAACCATTTATCCATACATCGCTATTGGCCATCACCCCATCGAATTCAATAAATATTTTTTTCTTAGCATCTTTTTCATTTATTGAAAAGCTTTTTCTATACCAACCAATCCCTGATGGTAAATACCCACCTCCCCGGCTTGTTGGACTCGAAACATCGTAAGGTCCCTCAATACTCCAATCATGTGGAACATCAATCGTTCTCCATTTTGAGTCATCAAATGCTGATATTTCCGCTCCTTTGGCATCTTCTTTTATGAAGTGCCAATCAATGTCGAAACAAAATGTACTTCTGCTAGATGAACTTTGTTGTTGAGCCTGACCTATGAAAGAGATTAGCGTAAGAAATGCACACAATATCTCTTTCAAGGTTAATCTTAGCTTTATCATTATTATAGTTTTAAATCTGTTTTTTTACAATGTTGATTTAATGAAACGATTAGTTATCAATTGTTTTTAATCTTTGTGGGATTAATATAATGTTGGGTTTTGTTAATTTCTTCATATCTGATCCCAGGTAAAAACCTGTATGTGGAGGTTGATTGTATCCTACATTTTCAGTTGCAACACCTAGACGGTACTGTGGATCATGCATTAGGGTAAAGATACGATGGTTCGTAGGAATAGTAGTTGTGTATATTCGAAGATTTTGATTATCTGCCGTTCTGAAGATAACTTCTTCTCGCCAGTCCCCAAATAAATCGGCACATAGTACTGGTGTCGATTTTGTGCCATTGTTTGAAATACATCCTTTAGCGGTAAAAAGTCTTCCTTGTTTGTATTTATCGATATGATTTCCATCGAGTAATTCACGATTTAGATCGCCATCCCACCATATTAAGAAATTGGTTGAAGAGGGAGTATCACCAATACGTTTTCCCTTTAGGTTATACAATCCTTCTGATCCTGACCACCACATCTCGGCACCATAGTTTGAAGGATCAATATCTTCGGCTACTCCACGGCCAACATCTTTGTTTATGGAGCCTTTAAAGATTATTTCACCAGTCTTTGCATCATATATTGATACTCCTGGTCCTTGTGTCCCATCTTCAATTTCGTGGATTCCAAATACTTGAAGTCCTTTTCTTTTCGGATCAAGTTGACTAACATGAATGGCATCTCCATGGCGAAGGCCGGTCGAGAATAATCCTTTTCCATTATCATCAACTACCATGGATCCATAGATGATTTCATCTTTTCCATCGCCATCTACATCGGCCACACATAGATTATGATTTCCTTGTCCCGAGAATGGGTTCTCACCGTCTTTACTATCGAAGACCCAACGCGAAGTAAGTTTCCCGTTTTTCCAGCCCCAGGCAGCTAAGACTGTTCTGCCATAATATCCTCTGCACATTATTACGCTTGGATGAACTCCATCCAGATATGCAACACATGCTAAAAAACGATCCACCCGATTGCCATTATTATCGCTTCCACCGTTTCCTCCATGACCATTCCATCCATCGGTAGGATAACGGCTTGGAATATAATCTGTAGTAGCTAAAGCCTCTCCTGTTTTTCCACTAAATATCGTAAAGTATTCAGGTCCATTTAATATTTTACCATACATATTAGCAGGCGAAGTGGTCAGGTTTCGCCAGTCTTTTGTTGAATCACCGATTATTTTCCCTTTACCATCTCTAGTCCCGTCGGCTGTTTTGCAAGCGAATTCAGCAATACCATCTCCATCCAGATCATACACCATAAACTGCGTATAGTGAGCACCTTCCCTAATGTTTCTTCCTAAATTGATTTCCCATAACAATGTTCCATTCATCTTATAGGCCTGAAATATTGGAATATCAGAAATGCCGGGCGAGGGATTGTCTATTCCTCTGCCTGTTTGATGAAGAATTATTTCGTATTCTCCATCACCATCCAAATCACCGACAGAAGCGTCGTTCGGTGAATATCCGGCAGGCGTTTTTAAAGGTATTGTAAAATATTGTAGTGCTGGTGAATTTGCTTTTAAGATAAAAGGTTTGCTTGTTTCAATTTCTATTCCTTTAGATAAAGTTTTAATTGTATAGAAATTATCAATAGCAAAGTTGATCTTTCCATCTTCAAAATTTGTACTTTTAGTAATAGGGACTTTATTAAGTTTAATGGGATCCTCATTGCCACTTTTACGATAAATATTAAATGCAATTCCTTCTAATTCAGTTCCTAGTAATCGCCATCCTATATAAACCGAATCATTTGCTTTATGTATAGCTATTAATCCTCGGTCAAGATTTTCCATCTGCCTTTGGGCTTTGAGTGAAAACCCTGTCATTAAGAGCAGCGTTGATAGGATAACACTTATTTTAATTTGCAACATGACTTTCCCTTTATGAATTGGGTTAGTTATTTAATTGTCAGTATCAGTACGAAATGGTGAAGCAGGTAGATTGGCCATGTTATACAGACTTGTAGGTGGATTACTCCCCCAACCATATCTTACTGCAACCGGATTTTCAATCTCAGAACTTGTTACTCTTATCGTTTTCCCTTCTATCGAAGCATTTGCCCAAACAAACTTCATGTCTTTGCCTGCAATAGCAAAACCTTTAAGTTGATTATCCTTTGCAGTTAAGCCACCATCTGTGTGTTTGAAAAGTAGTCTGATGGAATTTCCTTCAATCTTCATCTTATCATAAATTGGCCCTGAGAAAGTTGTTTTTTCTCCATAAACTATGTTACGGGCTGCGAGAGCAAGCCTTCTGCCAATTTCTTGTTTGTTTTTTTGGTGGATATTTGCCTGATTGGTTGGGTCGGCATTATCAATGGCAACAACCATTTCCGTATTAGGAACTGACAGATTCTGTAGTTGTGCTTCACGTTTTATTGCCTCTGCACCTCCTTTAGCCGGAATCGTTTCTACTGCTTTTCCGATATTTGCAAGCTGAACATAAATAAAAGGAAAGTTGCCTTGTCCCCATTGATTTCTCCAGTCTGTAATTAGTGTTTCCATCAAATCTTTATAGATTGATGCGGTAGGACTATTTGATTCTCCCTGATACCATAATGCTCCACGAATAGCAAAAGGAACCAAATTTGACTGTCCAGAACAAATCCATACTTCTCCTACATAAATGTCATTTAGTGTGATGGTATTTTCCCCCGATATTATAAGGGTGTATGGTCCCCCGGCTTTTAGTTTATTTAAATTTGTTTTCCAACTTCCCTTGTCATCTGCTATAATTGTTCTTTTTTGGTTTTTAAACATCAGATTTATCTTTTCTCCAGGTGAAGCAGTTCCCCATATTGGAACCAAAGTATTTCTTTGCAGAACCATGTGATCACCAAAAGGACTGGCTAACTTGACTTTTGCTATTAATGATCCTGAAAAAAGAGATAATATGAATGTGAATGCTATCGCTTTAATAAACTTCATTACGTAAGTGGTGTATTGATTAAAGGAAATATCGTTTTTTATTCTGCTTATGGCAGTTCTAAGAGTTCTTTGGCAATTAATCCTCACGTGACCAACAGCTTATATGGAAAGGGTGTGATACTGTAATAAGTACCACACCCTTAATGCTAATTATTTTTCTATTGATTAATATCCTGGATTCTGATATGCAGCTTTAACATCAGCTGTAATTGGTTTCCCATTTTTATCAGTCAACAGTTCGAGGAACGATTGAGGCCATGCTTTAAAGGTATTGAACTTCTGGAACAGTCCTTTACCAATTCCTCTGGCTCCCACACTTCCTGTTGAGATATCATCTTTTGGGAATGGGAAGTCTGTCGTTCCGGTTGACGATGATGGAGCACCCAACATATCGCGGTAGTAAACTCTATCATATAGTAAGCCAGCGTTGTGAAGGTCCTCCCAAGTAGTTTCTTCAAAAATCAACTCTCTGGCTCTTTCATTGTATATGAAATGAATAAACCTATTCAGATCAGAAGAAGCCGTTGGCGGATAGTTTTCCATTTTAGCCTTAGCAGTTCCAGCTTGCCATTCAGTACCATCGATCATGATCTTGCTATAAGCATCAGTGGTAACTGTATAAGGTGCTACCTTTTCAGCAGCAGGAATGGATAATCTACCTGTGATTACAGCCGGTTCTAGAGTACATAGAACTTCGTTTCTTTTTTCACCTGCATGATACGCTGCACGTTTACGAATTACATTTAAGTCAGCAATTGCGGCAGTGAAATTTCCTTGACGTCCAAGTACTTCAGCGCGGATGAGATAGGTTTCAGCTAAACGGAATAATGGAATGTCAATTGCACCATTCCCATTTGGGTCAGTTCCTTTTCCACGGTTGAGATCGAGCCATTTTCTTGGACCCATGTACCATTGTGCTACTGCTAGTCCTCTATCAAGACCAAAAGCTTCTCCCTTATCACCACTAACTCTATACATTAGCTTTCTTCCGGTTGTATTGGTCACTACAGGGTTTGCAGGATCTACGGCTGCACCAGGTTTGAAACCGGTAATTGTAGAACCGCTTTTTGTAAAGTATCCTGCATTATTAGGACTACCTACCATCCAGCGTACCATCATAATAAATGGTTGACTAACAACCCACAATGAATCTAATGGTTGATCTTTAGAGTTTTCAATATAGACAATTGAACGTTGTTGATATTTGATTTTGCTGGCTGTACTTACTACTACATTTGCTGCTCCTGCAGGTTTTAACTTATTATTATAATAGTAGGCAGTTGCTGCATCCCAAGGTTTTCCGCCTGCTTCAGTTTTGTCTGTTGCAATATAGTCAGTGAGATATGTTTTATAATAGCGTGAGTCGTTAGCGCGATCTTCATACATATCAATACCCCAATCAGATGGACCTGCTGTTGCATAAGGACGCCCATAATCTAATGTGCGTGGAGTACAAGCACGAAGTGTGGTATGGTTACTATTGTATAAGTGAACCAATGTATTACCATATCTGCCGTCGAAAGCTTGCGTTGGTTCGTATTGAGCTGAAAGGATGATTTCTTTCTTGGAATCTCTCGAATAGTCATTTATTGCATTATTCCAAAGGCTACCAAAATCAGGCTCCAATCCGCCATAAGCAGAGTTTCCTTTTAATTGATCAATTACCATTGTTGAATAGTAATTAGCTGAGTCGAGATCAGTAGACACATTACCCTTATATAACATTTTAAGATGTGTCTCGGCATTTGCCCAACCAGCAGCTTGTGCTCTATGGAGATAAAGTTTAGCCAATAGATGAGCCGCTGCAGGGCGAGTAATACGACCAAGCTCTGAAGTTGTTGTTGGTAAAAGGGTTACGGCTTGACGAAGGTCACCAATAATTTGTTTGTATATGGTTTCTATTGAAGTTTTTGGAAAGTCAAAATTTGAAGGTAGTCCTTTGAAACTATGGAGAATCAATGGAGCATCACCCAATACGTTTGTGAGCAGGTAATAGGCATAGGTGCGTAGGAAAAGCATTTCACCTTTTCTGCCTGCCATTTTAGTCTGGGTTGCAGCATCGAGATTAGCATAGTTTTCTAAGAAGATGTTAACACGACTAACTTCTGGATAAACGCCTTCTGATACACCACCACCAACACTACCAATTAAGGTAACAACGTTGGGTGTCATTCTTGTTCCGGTTGCATTTGGCCCCCATCCGTCAACAGCATAAGTCCCCATTGAGATACGGTCAGCGAGTGACCAATCAAATACCTCAACGTCACTACAAGTACCAAATAAATATTGTCCTTGATTGTAGTCAGCTTTGAAACGTAATATCTGATAACTACCTTTTACCAAAGATTCTAATCCGTCGGCAGTTTTATAATAGTCCTGATTCAGTGTAGTGACTGGTTTTTCCGTTAAAAAGTCCTTTTTACAGGCCGCAGAGAAAATAATCAATGCAATGATTGCTATATATTTTTTCATGGATTTACATTTAAAAATTTGAAACATTAAAAGTTTACTCTAACACCAAATACCCAACTTCTGGTAATCATAGTGTTGTTATTACTACCACCCGTTGGATCTCCTACAGAGTTAACGCTTGTCCATCCATTTGTGTCATCAGGATTGATTCCCGCTTTTACGACAGCACCGCCAAACATGAAAGGATTCAATACCTGTGTATAGACCTGAAGTCTTTTAATATTTAACTTACTCAGGATATTAGGTTGGAAATTGTAGGATAGTGCAATATTTCTAACCGATACAAATGATCCGTCATTGATGAAATTAGCTCTGTTTACGTCAGCATTTGATACTTGTGCTTTAGATGTAAGTTGTGGCCATGTAGCATTAGTATTCGTAGGCGACCAGAAATTATTTATATCCATAGTACGAACATAACCAACATAACTACCTCCGGTTGAACCACCTGGTTGTAGTGATGAGAAGTAAGATTGTCCGATACGAGCATAAATAAATGCACTTAATTCAAAATTCTTGTAACTGAACGTATTGGTTATACCACCTATCCACTTTGGTCTATCAGTTCCACGGATCACCTTATCATTATCTTCAAGTTTGTAGTTAGGTGTTCCTTGTTCTACAGGTTTGTATTGACCTGGAGCAAAAGTATATCCATTAGCTGCCCATTTTGCAATTTCTGCAAGATCGGAAGCTGAATTTTGCCATAAACCAGCTACCTGATATGTGCGGAACACTTGAAGGGGTTGTCCAATAAACCAGTTATTTCCAACCATATCTTGTTTTCCATTAACTAATTCAACAATCTCTTCTTTATTTTTTGACCAGTTAATATCAGTTGTCCAACGGAAATCTTTGGTTTGAACATTTACAGTAGTGATAGAAATTTCAATACCGCGGTTTCTCATTTTCCCAATATTTGCTGTGATATTTGGGTAACCTGTAATGGCTGGAATTGCTTCAGTCATTAAGATATCGTATGTGTTTGATTGATAGAGATCGACTGTTCCAGATATCCTGTTTGAAAGTACAGCAAAATCAAC
The DNA here is from genome assembly GCA_013390605.1 of Bacteroidota bacterium. GTDB lineage: Bacteria > Bacteroidota > Bacteroidia > Bacteroidales > Cfx3-03 > Cfx3-03. The sequence continues at coordinate 4,942,839 of JACAUB010000001.1, forward strand.
ACCAAGATTAATCTGTTTTGTCTTTTCCCATTTTAAACTAGGATTAGGCATGTTGTATGGTTGATAACCAATTGCAGAAGCTGTTCCAAAAGCATATTTATAAATTGAAAGAGGCCCTGCAGTTGAATAAGCACCTACTGCTGAATTACCCGTTACACCATAACCAGTACGGAGTTTTAGTTCATTAATCCAGGTTATTGGTTTTAAAAACTTCTCTTGTTGAAGTTTCCATGCTAGAGAAAAGGAAGGGAAGAAATCCCATTTATGACCTTCAGCTAATACCGAAGCACCATCAAAACGGCCTGTAGCAGTTAATAGATACTTATCCATTAATGAATAGTTGATGCGGCCCATATATGAGGTTAAAGCTGATTCTACAAATCCGGTCCCATAACTATCCGGACCCGTAGATGAGTTGTTAGCAGCTAAGTCGTACCATTTTGGGGCATCATTTGTAACACCTGAAACAGTCATATTTGAATTCTCATTACGGTTATATTGAGCAGATTGCATCAATGTGGCTCCGAATGTATGTACACCAAATGTTTTGTTTACATACAAAAGGTTCTCTACCATAAATTGTTCATTTGCAGTTGTTCCGTAGCTATCTTTAGCTGTTTGTGGACTGGCAGTACGACGTAATGTCGACTGTGTTCCTTGCCATGTTCCTGCTCTTGTAGCGCGGTAACCCGACCCAAAGTTCATGCGGTATTTTAACCATGGTAAGAAAGTTACTTCAGCAAATGCATTGGCTTGAAGGTTTAATGTTCTGGTTTCGTCTGAACTATTTTGTAGATCAATAAATGGATTCCATACAGGAGCTGATTTATTGTTACCGGGATAGAGTATCATGGCACCTGTTTCATCATATGGTTGAGCCATTCTATATTGACTGAGTGCAACACCATACATGTCATTTGCACCTGTGGAACTTCCTGATCGGTTGATAGTACCATATTCTTGTCTGGTCATCGAAGCATTAATAGAAGCTCCGGTTGTTAACCATTTCTTTGGTGTAATTTCACCATTTAACTTAATGGTATATCGATTATAATTCTGATTTTTCTGTGCGCCTTCATTATCCAGATATCCAAATGAGAAATATATTTTTGAATTCTCATTACCTGCTGATAAGGATAGAAGGTGATTTTGAGTGACACTTGTGCGTGTTAATAAATCAATCCAGTTCGTGGTAGGAATATTTGCTGAGTTATAAACAGGAACCTGAGCAGGATATCCTGCTGCAATCTCTGCTGCTGTCGAAGCACGCATTTTAACTGAAGCAAAGGTTCCCGGATCATTCCATTCGTAAGCCTTTCTTATTGCGGCAATGGTCATAACGTCACTGTTGCCGAATTTATTGATGTCGGCGGTAGGATCAGGATAATTTAATGTAGTTGTACCCGATTTATATGTTGATCCATTGATTTCAGCTGTACGCATGCGATCGATTGTCTCACCTGCAGAAGCCCATTTTGTTAGAGAGTTAATGTTATCTAACGACATGGCTGCATCATAATTAACAGATAGTTGCCCTTTAGTCCCTTTTTTTGTTGTGATCAGAACTACCCCGTTGGCTCCACGAGAACCGTAAATTGCAGTTGCAGATGCATCCTTAAGGATTTCCATGCTGGCAATGTCGTTAGGGTTGATATCATTGATACTTCCCATCAGGATGATTCCATCAATAACATAAAGAGGCGAGTTTGAAGCAGAAATTGAACGTGTTCCACGAATAGTTACAGATGCAACTTCACCCGGACGAACATTCGAAACAATATCAACACCTGCAGCTTTACCCTGGATAGCTTGAATGGCATTCTGAACCGGACGTTCTTTGATGGTCTTTTCAGTAACCCTTGTTAAGGCACCCGTCACATCACTTTTTCTAACAGTACCATAACCTACTACTACAACTTCCTCCAGACTCTTTACGTCACGAATAAGTTTTATATCTATTTTGGTTTGTCCTTTTAGTGCTACTTTTTCTTGCATATAACCCATATAGGTTATTTTGAGCACTGTATTTGGATTTGAGATGTTTAAGGAGAACTTTCCATTGACATCTGTTACTGTCCCTTGATTTGTGCCCTCTATAAGGATTGATACACCAACCAGAGTTTCACCAGTTTGGGAATCTACAACTGTTCCGGTAACTTTCTTCTGTTGTAGAACTCCTTCTGGAGCAATTACAATCAGATTATTCTCCAGAACACGGAACATAGAACCCGTTTTAGCGAGCAATGCAGTTAAAACTTCATCAATATTAGCGTTTTTTAGATTCGGAGATACGATTTTATTCTCAATATCTGCGTCGCGGTAAACAAATTTATAATGACTCTGGCTCTCAATATTACTCAGCGCTTCTTTGATGGTAGCTCTCTCCATTTGAAGGTTGAATCGCCCAGTTTGTGAAAACCCTGCTGCACTGATTTGTAAAAAATTAATAAACAACAAAAGAGTAGTTAATTTCATAATCAGGAAGGATTTTTTTAGGTCATAATTATAATGACCCTTACCGTAAGGTAAAATAATTTTCATACATTTGTAATGTTTAATAGTTAGTGGAATAATTTTTAAACGATCTCTAAGGCGGGGAGTGCTGCAAACATTTCCCGCTTTTTTACTGACATTAATAATGGATTACTGCTTCATAGGCATATAATGGGTTTTTAATATTTAAGAATTGTAATGTTACTCTTATTGATTTCATAATGGAATGGTTCGATGAGTTTCAATGCATTTAAAACATCCGTCACTGACTCTCCATCAAACTTAGCAGAAAAACGTACATCTCCAAGTTGTTGATTCTGAAGTGTAATTTGAACATTATACCATCTCTCTAATTTCTTTATAATATCTTTAAACCGATCATTATTTAAGATTAGTTTATTATTTTTCCATGCAATATCTATTTCAGTTTTTGCTTTATTCTGATCAGCAATATTGGCAACTAAAAGGGGCGGCGCTATTGCTTTTTGAGCAGGTATATTTGTTTTCTCTTTAATTTCTTCTTTTTCCTGTTCTTTAAGAATCGTATTTCCTGTTTCTCTGGTGAATATAGCTTTCTGATTCGGTCTTAACACTATAGTCGCGACCGTTTTTGTATTAGCCTTTTGATCCAGATCGCTATTTCGTAAAATCTCAACTTTACCTGAAACAAGTGTAGTTTCTGTAGTATTTTCGTCGGGATAAGATTTTACATTAAATTTTGTACCTAAAACCCTTATTGTAATATCATTTGTTTTTACATAAAAAGGGCGATGCTTGTTCTTCTTAACTTCGAAAAATGCTTCACCATTTAGCACTACTGTTCTGCTTCCAGCCTCAAATCTATCGGGGTAACTTAGTGAACTTCCCGAATTTAAAATAACAACCGAACTATCAGGCAATTCTATTGTTGTCTTTGATCCATAGGCAACTTTTACCTTATAAAAATTGGGCTTTAATTGGGCTGTCGAAATAGAAGGAGCAGGTTTAAAAAACCATGCAAAAGCAAAAGCTACCAAAAAAATCGCAGCATATTTTAGTATCTCAATATATAGGGAACGTATCTTTTCTGAACGAGTTAATGGAATCTCTTCTTCTGCTTTTAATTTAATTCCTGCTCTTTTGCGCGTTGTTTCCATCAAAAGCATCGAATCAATCTCGCCATTTGTATCTGATACCTCAGACCAGGTCTGATCAGTTATAGCATCTAATTCAGATTTGTCAGCATTTTTCAATATGCCATAAAGTATCTGTAATTCATCCGCAGAGGTTGATCCTTGTCTGAATTTTTCGAGTAAGCCTTTTATGTTCGGTTTTGTTTCCATGCTTGTTATACTATTAACTTGAAAAGAGTTTTCCAATGACTCAAAATGAAAAAAAATTAAAAAAAAATAGAAGTTATTTGTAAGTAGAACAATTTCAATATAATATCTTGATATTTTTTCTAATAAAATCAAGAGATTTAGTGATTTGAGTATTGACTGTACTCTCAGAAATAGATAGCTGATCAGCTATCTCACGATATGATAATCCTTCAATTCGACTGAGCTTGAAAATTTCACTCCGTTTTGGTGGAAGATTAGAAATAAGCTCATTTAGCAACATATTCAATTCGTTATATAAAACTATATCTTCAGTTTTAAAATTGAACGAGTCATTTTGTCCAGTTATATAGTCTATATATCCCTGACGATAAACATTTTTCTTTAGTGTATTATAAATCCAATGACGGGCTATCGTTAAGATATATCCTGCCAATGGCTGATTTTCATCTATTTGTTGACGGTTTTCCCATAAAGCTGTGAATACGATCTGGACAATCTCTTCAGCATCCTCTTTATATTGCAAGAATCTCCTCGCCAAATTATACACCCTTGCATGATAATGATAGAAGAGACTATTGAAGGCCTTCTCATCATCCTGCTTAAGTTGCCGGATTAATTCTTGTTCCCCTTTTTCCATTTAAAATTAACTTTTACAATCACCAAAGATATATTTTATAAATTTACATTGTTTTAAAACCCTTCAACTCTATGAAAAAACTTTTTCTATTTGTTCTTTTTTTACTTACCATTCAGCTTTTGCCTGCTCAATCGGTAAAAGATTTGATAAAATCTTCAGATGAAGCTTCTGCATTTGCTAACGATAATCTGTTGGTTCTTTTCGACAGCACTCGTGTTGATGTTCAGCAAACCGGTCTTAGTTTTTATACGATGCATCGTTTGTATAAAGTACTTACCCAACATGGTGCACTCGAATTGAATGTCGTGAAAATTGATTACGACCCTCTTTCTGCTTTTGTTGAAATCAGAAAAGCAATTATTTATCATAAAAATGGCACTGTTGAATCTGTAGATGTGAAAAATGTGCAGGATTATGCAGCACCGGCTCGCGCTATCTATTGGGGAGCCCGCGAAAAGATGTTAGGCATTGGCCGTTTGGAACCGGGTGATGCCCTTGAAGTGGTACTCTTTAGAAAAGGATTCACCTATGCATTACTTCAGGCAGATGATGATGATAAATATATTCCACCCATGCGTGGACATTTCTATGATATCGTGGAGTTTTGGAGTAGCAATCCCATATTAACGAAAGTGTATCAAGTTTCGGTTCCAAAGAATAAGCCCTTGCAGTATGAATTCTATCATGGTGAATGTACACCGAGATTAGAGTTTGAAAAGGATATGATGACTTATACCTTTGTACGTAAAAATATTCTTCCTATTGCAATGGAAGCACGTCAGGTCGCATTATCTGATATTGCCCCAAAGTTACTGATGTCTACTAGTCCTGACTGGAAAGCCAAATCTTTATGGTTTTATAATGTCAATGAAACTTTTGGTAGTTTTGAATCTACCCCTGAGATTAAAACCAAAGTAAAAGAGATTTTACATGGAGCCAAAACCGAAATTGATTCCATTTCACAATTAACACATTGGTGCGCTGATAATATCAGGTACTCTGGTATTTCAATGGGGCCCGGTGAGGGTTTTACATTGCATAAGGGCGAGATGACTTATTTGGATCGTTGTGGCGTCTGTAAAGATAAAGCCGGAATGCTGATCACCATGTTGCGCGCTGCCGGGTTCGAATCATATCCTGCCATGACGATGGCCGGTTCTCGTATAGATTATATTCCTGCCGATCAGTTTAACCATAGCGTTACAGTTGTTAAATTACACAATGGAAAATATAAAATGCTAGATCCTACCTGGGTTCCATTTCTTCGTGAACTATGGTCGAGTGCCGAGCAACAACAAGGATATTTAATGGGCGTACCTGAAGGGGCTGATTTATTATATACTCCTGTTTCGGCAGCCTCAAATCATTATTTCCGAGTTACCGGTAATTCTGAAATCAAGCTGGATGGCACCCTAGAAGGAACGCTTATTGTTACTGCAGAAGGTCAAAGTGATGCTGGAGTCCGTCGTAATTTTACCAGTAGTGCTAAGAGTGACTGGAGATCTAATATCGAACGCGAGCTCTTACGGGTAGCACCTCAGGCGCAATTGCTATCATTAGATTATGGAAAAGATCCTTACGATTACATGGCTGGTCCCATCACGTTGAAGATAAAATACAAGATTCCAGATTATGCAATTGTTACTCCTGATCAGATTGTGTTTACTCCCTTTGTCGCTTCTAACCTGTTTCGGAGTGTTCAAGGTCAATTGAGTTTTAACACCGCTCAGAAAGATCGTAAATATAGCTTTACTGATCGTTGTTCCAGATTAGTTGAGTTGAAAGAGAGTGTAAAATTACCTACGGGTTACCAATTTGGAAAAGGAAAAATCCAGAAGAGTTCTTCTGGGGAAGCTGTTTCATCAGAGGGACAGCTTAGTCAGCAAGGTCAGAATCTTGAATTCTCTTTTATTGGTAAATATAATAAGCGAGTTTATGAAGCCCGCGACTGGGAGTTGTTTAAGAAAGCTGTCGACAACCAGAATTATTTTGCTGAAAACCCTGTAGTACTGATAAAAAAATAAGGTAATTGCTCAAAAAAACTGAATCATGAAGAAGATTTCTATATCACTCCTTTTTATATTATTCCTCTTTTCAGGCTTAATGGCACAGGAGGAAAATGCCGATGCTCTCTTTCTTAAACAACGGAAAGAATTTATATTAAATAATGATGGTAGCATGGACTATCGTTATTCTCATCAATTAAAACTGATCACATATCTGGCCTCTGATAAGCAATATGGCGAATCGTTTATCGTATACAATCCATTATTTCAACATCTAACGGTTAGTAAGTCAGAAACGACCATGGCTAGTGGTCGTAAAGTAAACTCGCCTGTTAATGCCTTTAATGAGGTTTTGCCACAGTTTGCACCTAATGCACCAGCCTTTAATCATTTGCGCGAAATGGTGGTAACTCATACAGGAATAGAACCTGGAGCTACGATTGATCTTAACTATAACATACATACCAAGGCCGGTTTTCTTCCGGCATTGATGGTAAATGAAATACTAACTACAAATTCTCCGGTAAAGGAATTAGAGATTATAATTAAAGTGCCACAATCACAAAAAATAGGTTGGCAACTATTTAATAGTAAAATCATCCCGGTAGTTAAGGTTGAAGGAGATTATACTATTTACAGCTTTACTTTTAGAGGTTTAAAAGCGATAGCACATGAGTTGTTTCAGCCACGGGATAACAGATTACAACCCCGTTTAGTATTTACTACCGGAAAACAACTTTTTGAGAAAATAACAGCTCAGCCGGCCTTTGCTCTTGAAGCTAATGATGGTATGAACGCACTTGTTGAATCCGTGAAGTCAAAAGAAACCGATCCTTTAAAAATTGCATTAAAGCTTCAAGAGATCGTGATAACTGAATTTGCGACCAATATGGTTCCTCCGATTTATATGGGCTTTAAAATGAGAATGCCAACAGAAGTATATACCAGTAATTATGGAAATGAACCTGAAAAGGCTTTACTTTTAGCGGCTTTATTGAAACAAGCCGGTTTTGAAGCGACTCTCGCTGCCTTGTCTCCTTCCGCAATATTAGATGTTAAATCTGCCAATCCACTTCTTTTTACCGAATATCTGGTAAAGGCTGAGTTACCTTCGGGCCGATCTATTGTGCTTTCTCCCATCAGAATGCAAGATCAAAATCCAATAGTCTCACAACCTAATAAATCATTAGCACTATTGGTTCCGGGAAAGGCGTTGACTTTTGAAAGATTATCGCAAGAACACAATTTGATTAATTTAAATGGGAAAATCACAATTGACAATAACGGAAAAGCTGTGGGTGTTTGTAGTGCTTCGCTCAGCGGAATTGCTCAACCCTATTATCGGGTAGCCAGAAACGAAAAAGTAGTTAATGGATTATTCGCTGATGGTTTTACATCGCAGGACATTAAAGAATCTATGATTAGTGAAAATCAGCCATTAGCTTTAAAAGTCAGTTATACCATTGAAAAGAATAATATTCTTCGAGAATCAAATGGATTAAGCTTTTTAACACTTCCACAACTAATTGGCGATGCAGCTTTTTGGAGCTTCACGGAGATTCCTACTGCACGTACCGAGAGTCTGGAACTTCCTTCTACCATTGATCAGGATTATGTTTTAACCTTAACCTTACCAGCAAATTATTCACTGTTAATACCTTCTGTTCAGAAAAAAATTAGAAATAGTGCAGGAGCTGTTGAGATAGGGATCAAACAAGAAGGACAAACGGTTACGATCAAGCGTAAATTATCTTTAGATACGCAGGTTTTAAAACCCGAACAGGTTTCTGAATTGCGAGAACTTATTGCCATATGGATGAATAAAAATTACAAACAGCTCATAATTAAAAAGAAATAAAAATAAAAATTGCCAATTGATCTTATAATCTGACAGTAAAAGGATGGTATAGGCTTAGTGCTATACCATCCTAAATAGATACAAATTTATATTTTGAAAGATCTTTATCAATTTGATATTAGATATTTAGCAAAAAGTATAGAAGAACCCGGTTAAATGTTTGCACATATAAGACAATAAACATCGCTGTAAATTTATCGTTCTTTCATAATTATTTTTTATGCAACAGAACGTAAAATTATGCATTTTGGATAATGATAGTGTTAAAATCACACTTAATAAGTTGTGCTATTTTTTGTACTATTCTTTACAGGACAAAATACGGGTTTGTCAAAGCACATATTATCCCTTTTAGGTTTTCCTTACCGATAAATTTCCAGACAGAATTTATGTGTCTCAGAATCTCATCAGATCAAACAGACAAATACATGAAATATGATATGGATATCGCCAATTTTAAAGTAGTTTGTTTATAGTTTTCTTGGGGTTTGTTTACGGTACTATACCGCAAATAAACCCCAAGAAAACCGTAAACAAACCCTAAGAAAATCGCGTGAAACCTTATTTGATATGATACTTTTTCTTTATGTATCTCGGGCAGGTATTATCTGTGTATATTAAGGTTGTTGTTATTTTTCTATTCCCTGATGTGAGAGTGTAAATATAATTATTCCGAAAACCTGAAATTGATTGCGAGAATTATTTGGTAGAATTCAATTATTTAGTAATTAATCATTTAATCTAAATGCAATCGAATGTAATTTATTTAGGAAACTCAATTTTATATTATACTTTTGAACCTGCGAATACTTCATCTTTTCTTTATGAAGATGAAGTATTAACGTCTAAAATCTAATTGATATAAATAGTTGTAGAGAAGCTATTTAATATATGTTTTGCTGTTCATGAAATTAATGATTATTGAAATTAACTATAAAAAAAAGATATGAAGAAATCTGCGTTACTGTTGGCATTATTGATTTGTGTCTTGACTGGGAGAAGTCAGGAAACAAAAGGGTTAGCACCATTGATTCAAAACGTTTATGGGCGAGATCATCAAGTCTTAAATGGATATTGGCACTATCTGATTGATCCACTTGAAACCGGTTATTGGGATTATCGGCATAAACCAATGGCTGATGGTTTTTTTAAAGATAAAAAGGTTGATAACGTGAAGGAATTTAAAGAGTATGATTTTGATTCGGCTCCTGTAATGCCTATTCCCGGTGATTGGAATACGCAAAATTCTGAACTATTTAACTATGAGGGAACGCTTTGGTTTAAGCATACTTTCAATTTCGAGCCCTCAGATAAACGTGTATTTCTCTATTTTGGTGCTGCAAATTATGACGCTAAGGTATTTGTAAATGGAAAAATGGCAGGTGAACACGAAGGGGGATATACTCCTTTTAACTTTGATGTAACAAAATTGCTTCAAAAGGGAGAAAATTTTGTGATTGTTAAAGTTGATGACAAACGTCGTGCAGATGGCGTGCCTACTAATAATTTCGACTGGTTTAATTATGGTGGTATCACACGCGATGTAATGCTGGTAGAGCTTCCTGCTTTGTACATTCAAGACTATACCATTCAATTAAAGAAGGGTTCCGGCTCATTGATAACCTGCTCTATAAAGCTTAATGAGACTCAGGCGCAACAAAAAGTTACATTAGAGATTCCTGAATTGAAAATTAAACGCGAAGTTGTTACCAATGATAAAGGAGAGGCTCAATTTGAGTTTAAAAGTAATCTGGTTTTATGGAGTCCGGAGAATCCAAAACTATATGCTGTTACACTTTCTACGCTAACTGATAAAGTTGTCGATCAGATTGGATTCAGGACAATCGAAACCCGTGGAAACGAAATTTTATTGAATGGAAAGCCCATATTCCTGAAGGGTATCAGTGTTCACGAAGAAGCGGCATTTCGTAATGGACGAATTTTTTCGGCTGAAGAAGACAGGACGTTATTAACTTGGGCTAAAGAGTTAGGATGTAATTTTGTTAGATTGGCACATTATCCTCATAATGAACAAATGGTTCGTGAAGCTGAGAAGATGGGGATTATGGTGTGGTCAGAGATTCCGGTCTATTGGACTATTCATTGGGAAGATCCAAATGTTTATGCTAATGCCTTAAACCAATTAAGCGAAATGATAACGAGAGATAAAAATAGGGCAAATTTGATTGTTTGGTCTATTGCTAACGAAACACCACAAGGTGATTCGCGTGATGCATTCCTCTCGAAACTTGCAACTTATGCACGTAGTAAAGACAGTACGCGTTTAATCAGTATGGCCATGGAACGCTCGGATAAATCGGCTACAACGTTGTCTGTTCGCGACAATATGAGTAAGTATGTTGATATCATTAGCTTTAATGAATATGTAGGCTGGTATGATGGTGCTAATGAAAAAATTGACCGTGTTAAATGGGAGATCGATTATAACAAACCGATTATTATCAGTGAGTTTGGCGGAGAGGGCGTATTTGGAAATCATGGTGACGTAACTACAAGATGGACTGAAAATTATCAGGCTGATCTTTATACTAAAATGTTAAAAATGATTGATGAACGTATGCCAAAAGTATCAGGTATTACCCCTTGGGTATTGAAGGATTTCCGTTCGTCACGCCGATTACTTCCTAATGTTCAGGATGGGTTTAATCGTAAAGGTGTCGTTTCTGACAAGGGTCAGAAGAAAATGGCGTTTTATGTATTGCAAAAATGGTATCTTCAAAAATAATTTTATGAATAAGTATAGGAAGTTTCATGAAAATTATTTCTCTTTGGGGGTTTAATTTTTATGTTCATTCTCAGCTAGGTAAATGAATAATGTAGGGCTGTTTCATGTTTTTGGAACAGCCTTGTTTATGAATAGGGAATTATTTTTATAATTGTTAAAACCAATTTTTATCTGATTCTTCTCTTGTTCGAAAGTAGTAAAGTGTTCAATTGAACAATGTATGGATTGATTCAAAATTTGGATGAATAGCTTGTATACCAAGTAAATAAATACTCTTAAACCCTTATAATACATCGCAACATGAAAACCAAAAGAATGCTCATTGGAGGCTCTATTCTTATTTTTGTTTCTCTTTTTTCGAATATGAATGCACAAATTCCAAAATCAAAACTCGGTGTATTTGAGCTATTTACGAACATAGGTTCACCTGAAATTGCTGGAACCGCAAGTTATAGCGAACCTACTCAAACCTATAGACTTTCTGGTTCAGGCTCAAATATATGGTTTAGGCAAGATAGCTTTTCTTACCTATGGAAGAAAATGAGTGGAGATTTCATCATTCAGACCCAGTTTCATTTTATTGGTCAGGGCCATGAGCTCCATCGGAAAACAGGGTTAATGATAAGAAGTTCTCTGGCCTCAAATTCACCTGTTATTAGTTGTACTGTACATGGCGATGGATTGACTTCTTTGCAATACCGTAATAAATCAGGCGAGGATATGAAAGAGATAAAATTCACTATTTCCGGTCCCGATGTACTCCAACTTGAAAAGAAGGGAAATAGCTACATTATGTCGGTTGCTCATTTTGGAGAAATTTATCAGATTCAGACACTTGAAAATGTGGATCTTGGATCAGATTTAGTAGCTGGACTATTTATTTGTTCGCACAACAATAAATTTTCCGAAGAAGTAGAATTCAAAAATACTCGGGTCTTCAATACTGCCCCTAACGATTTGGTGCAATATAAAAGCTATCTGGGAAGCTTGTTGGAAGTTATGGATGTTACGAACGGACATCGTGAAGTATTGGCTAGTTCGGAAGGTTCATGGCAGGCACCGAATTGGACCCCCGATGGCAAAACATTGATTTATAATTCGAATGGGAAATTATATAATTTTAATCTTTCTACTTGTGAATCTACTGTTCTCAATACAGACTTTGCCAATAACAATAATAATGATCATGTATTGACAATTGATGGTACGCAAATTGGGATCAGTAACCATCCGGCAGAAACAAATGGACAGTCAGTGGTTTATACTGTCCCGGTTATAGGGGGAGTTCCAAAACGCATCACTGAAAAAAGCCCTTCTTATTTTCATGGGTGGTCACCTGATAATCAATTCTTGCTTTATACCGGTCAACGCAATGGTGATTTTGATATCTATAAAATATCTAAAGATGGTGGAAAAGAGCTTCAATTGACGAATACTAAAGGACTTGATGATGGTTCAGAATACTCGCCAGATGGTAAATATATCTATTTCTGCTCTACGCGAACTGGTAAAATGCAGATTTGGCGGATGGATCCGGATGGGAAGAACCAAACTCAATTAACTTTTGATGAGTTAAATAACTGGTTTCCACATGTATCTCCAGATAATAAATGGTTGGTTTTTATTTCTTTTCCAAAAGAAGTTCCTGCGGACCAACATCCCTTTTATCAACGAGTATACATTCGGCTAATGCCAGTTCAGGGTGGAGATGTTAAGGTGATAGGATACCTTTATGGAGGACAAGGTACCATGAATGTCCCAAGCTGGTCACCAGATAGCAAAAAGATTTCTTTTGTTAGTAACGGTATTTATAACTAATAATCAGTGTTAAAGGATTGCCTTTGAAGTAAAACTGCATGGCATTATTCGTGTTTTTTGCCATGCAGTTTTAAAATAGTCTTAGGAAGAATTAAATTGTAAAATAGCTTTTATACTTTTTACTTAGCGTAAAAAGTATAAAAAAAGTTAAAATGGTCAAAATAGTATTGCTTTTTGTTTAAATCGAGTTAGTCATTTTCTTATTATTCTAATATCTTTGTGTAAATACTACACTATGGAAGGTAAAAGAGATATTTTTTATTTTTAATTAGTGAGATTAATAAAAAAAGGATTGCTTTTGAATCCTCTTCTATATAATTGAAATTGAATAAGCGTTAAGTTGATTTCTAAGTTCACTACTACAGATTGTTATTATTACTTGTGTTTCTTTTATTGTTTATCGAATAACAGATTTTTTTAATTGGAAATTTAGGATTAGGAATATGAGAAAAAAATAAGTTCTCAATATCCGTTTATTTCTTTCTCCAGTTATCTTTTTTGAAAATATAAATTATTGTCAAGTATTTTCTTTTCTTAAATTGAGTATTCACTAAAATCTGAAGCATTGAAAAAAAAACATCTACTTTTTAATTTTTTGATATTTTTCTTTTTTCCAAATATTCTTTTGCAGAATATCAATTCATATTCAACCTTATTAATGGTTGGGTCTTTCTACGTTTTTTCGGTATTAATTGTTACAACCATCCGATTATTGCTCACACAAACAAAGCAATGCATTTGCGATGTGGTAAAATAAAAATCAGTTTTATAAAATCTTATCAAGACTAAAAATGACATCATCTTTTAAAACTTGTTTACTGCTACTTATTCTTTTTGTACTAAAAGGGAATGCTCAAATTATTGATTTGAAAAATGCTAATTGGCAATTTCATCAGGTCGGTCAATCCGAATGGTTTCCTGCTACTATTCCTGGAACAGTTCATACTGATTTATTGAATAATAAGAAAATAAACGACCCTTTTTATCGCACCAATGAACGAGATCTTCAGTGGATAGATAAAGAAGATTGGGAATATAAAACAAGCTTTGAAGTAAATGAGGCGATTCTTAAAAATGATAAAATTGATTTGGTTTTTGAAGGATTAGATACGTATGCTGATGTTTATGTCAATGGATCAAAGGTTATTGCTGCGAATAATATGTTTCTTAGCTGGACTGCAGAGGTGAAAAGTCTACTGAAACGTGGAGACAATCAACTTGAAGTATATTTCTATTCGCCTATTAAAAAGATCTTGCCTCAATTTAATAGTCTTGGTTATACTGTCCCGGTTAGCAATAATGATCAGAGTGAAAAAAGATATAGTGTATTTAGTCGGAAGGCCGGTTATCATTTTGGATGGGATTGGGGACCACGATTTGTAACATCAGGCATTTGGCGTCCTGCTTATTTAAAAGCCTGGAGTCAACTTAAAATAGAAGATCTGTTTATTAAACAGCTATCATTGTCTGATGACAAAGTGTTTTTAGAAGCTCAACTTGGAGTTGTGTCAACTTCAAAAGGTATCAAGGTTTTGCAGCTTTTTATTGATGATAGCCCAACGCCAATTATCACTCGGAAAGTATTGGTAACAGAAGGTTCAAATAGCATCAATGCACAATTTGATATTATCAAACCTGAATTATGGTGGCCAAATGGAATGGGAGCACAAAAGATGTATCATATAAAAGCCCAATTATTAGATGGAGATAGAGAAATTGCCAATAAAGTTGTCAAACATGGAGTACGGACAATTGAAATAGTACAGGAAAATAACCTAAAGGGTCAATCATTTTATTTCAAGGTTAATGGGAAACCCGTATTTATGAAGGGCGCTAATTATATTCCTCAGGATAATTTTCTTCCCCGGGTGACTAAAGAACGTTATGAACATGTTATCAATACCGCTGCGCAAAGCAACATGAATATGTTGCGTGTATGGGGGGGCGGTATCTATGAAAATGATGTTTTTTATGATTTATGCGACGAGAAGGGCATCTTAATATGGCAAGACTTCATGTTTGCCTGTTCTATGTATCCTCCATATGAAGAGATGAAAAGAAGCATTTATGACGAGGCCGTGGAAAATGTAAAACGGTTGCGGAATCATCCTTCTATAGCACTTTACTGTGGAAATAATGAAATTATTCCTTTTATGACCTCCCATTTCTGGAATCATGTTAAAGTAGATTTCAGAAGTGCTGCTGATTCTATTGCAATCTTTAATACTTATGCCGATATATTTCACTCAATTCTTCCTTCAGCCATAAAGGCTTATGATGATCAGAAATTTTATTGGTCATGTTCTCCGAATGGTGTTAATTATTCCATGGATAATAATTCAGATAATCTGAAGGGTGATGCTCATTATTGGGGTGTCTGGTGGGGCAAGCATCCTTTTGAGAGGTATAATGATAATATTGCTCCTTTTATGAGTGAATATGGATTTCAGTCATTTCCCGAACTGGAAACTATAAAAACGTATGCACTGCCAGAAGATTATGCTATTGAGTCGGAAGTGATGAATGCTCATCAACGCTCTACAATTGGTAATGGAACAATTGCTTATTATATGAAGGACTTATTCAGGGTGCCTCAAAAATTTGAAAACTTCTTATATGTGGGACAAGTGTTGCAGTCGGAAGGGATAAAAATTGCGATAGAATCACACAGAAGAGCTAAACCTTTTTGTATGGGATCACTATTCTGGCAAATTGATGATTGTTGGCCGGTTGCCAGTTGGAGTAGTATGGATTATTATGGTCGGTGGAAGGCCCAACAATATATGGCAAAGAAAGCATATCAGCCTTTTCTGATTTCTCCATTCATAGAAAATGATAGCGTCAAAGTTTATGCAGTTTCTGATGAATATAAAGATATTGAAGCCATGCTTCAAATAAACCTTGTTGATTTTTCAGGAAAGATTTTGCGAACAGTGTTAGAAAATGTGAGAGTACCGGCGAATACCAGTACAGTAGTTTATACTGTCAATGAAAATGAATTAACGAAAGGAATTAATAAGCTAGGAGCGGTAATGAATATTAAACTTATGGAGGGAAATAGAGAATTATCTGTGAATAATTTCTATTTCGCGAAGCCCAAAGAACTTAATTTGTCAAAGCCAAAGATTTCTTTAAAAGCCATTGATAAAAACCATATTGAAGTTACAACAGATAAATTAGCTCGTTTTGTTTGGTTGCAACTACCAAAAACAATCAATGCTTTCAGTGATAACTATTTTGATCTGCTGCCTGGTGAAAAGAAAATTGTTTGTTTATCTGATAAAGAGGAAGTTGGTAATGTAATTAATAAAATTAAAGTTCTTTCATTAGTGGATACTTACTAGTTCAGTTTGTCGATAAATAAGGAGTTCATTATTGTTTGTGCTGGTTTCTTTGAGGGAAAGATATAGGAAAAAGACAGATGATAAAAAGATGAAAATTTAAGAAATATTAACAAATAAAGAAAAATAAGAATTAATTTTAACAGAAAAAACAGAAGAGTGCCTATGGATAAAATTCAAAACTAATGCTCAGTTAAAAAAGGAGGGACCCGCCAGCCCCTCCGTTAATTAATTATTTTAACAAGTCATAGTCGCTTTCACAGAAAAAAAGGACGACTAAGTATGTTTAACAAAAAATCATGCAAATTTATGAAAAAAACATCTATGCTGACTGTTTCGGCGATATCTTATGGGTATAGGAAATACCTAATCGCTTTGATTCTTGTTACATTACTCATTCTTGTAAACCTAGTGCCAGCTTCGGCATTACCTGCTGCTCCTGATAATAATCCAATTGTCACTAATGCAACAGAAGGAACCCAAAAACAAAAAATTACCGGTGTTATTACTGATGCAGATACCAAAGATCCTTTGGTAGGTGTTACTGTTTTAAGCCTAACTTCAAAAGGAGTAAAACGTGGTACTGTAACTGATAATAATGGTAAATTTTCACTTGATATAACTGACAGAAATGCTAAATTAATCATCACTTATATTGGGTATGAGAAATTAGAGATAACACTTGGCGCAAGCAATAATTATAGTATCGAATTGAAGCCTCAATCAACAAGATTGAACGAGGTTGTAGTTGTAGGTTATGGTACACAAACCAAAGCTACTTTAACAGGGTCGATTTCATCCGTTAATGCTACAGATCTTGCCGCTTCTACAGCTGCCAATCCTATTCAACGTTTACAAGGTAAAACTACTGGTGTAAATATCCTTAACTCGCATTCACCCGGTGGTGATGCAAGTATTACGATCCACGGTATGGGTACCATTAATAATAATAATCCATTGTTTATCATTGATGGAGTTCCTACAAAATACGGTATGACGCAGGTGAATCCTGATGAAATAGAATCAATGACCGTTTTAAAAGATGCTTCTTCTGCTTCTATTTATGGAGCTCGTGGAGCTAATGGTGTAATCATCATTACCACAAAGAGAGGAACTTCGGGTAAACCAAAGATTTCTATCAGTGCCCGTAACGGTTTTGGTAATGCTACCAATCAATATAATTTATTAAATACGCAGGAATACGGTCAACTACTTTGGTTAGAAGCCAAGAACGGAGGCGTAGCTCCAAGTAGTGCACTTTATGGCAGTGGTGCCACTCCCGTAATTCCAGATTATACTGCACCGGCAGGAGCTACAGCTGGAAGTGCCGCAGTAGATCCAAAGTTGTATAATTATGATCCTGCTAATCTTTATTTAATTGCTCAAGCTAACAAACAAGGAACAGATTGGTATAAAGCAATATACAGAACTGCTCAGATTCAAGATTATAATGTATCTATTTCTGGTGGAACTGATAAAGGAACTTATGCATTTACCGCAGGTTATTATGATGAACAAGGTATCATGAAATATACCGGTTTTAAAAGACTATCTCTTCGCTCAAATGCAGATGCTCAAGTCGCTAGTTGGTTAAAAATTGGAGAGTCATTGGGATTAGGTTACACCAAAGGTTATGGTAATCGCGGAGAAGGAGAAGGTGCCCCAATTTCAGAAGCTTATCGTATGCAGCCAATTATCCCTATTTACGACATAATGGGAAATTTTGCAGGTACGAAAGGAACAGGAACAGGTAATGGCGAAAATCCTTTAGCCATGCTTTATCGTGATCAAAATGATTATGGCAAAGATTTAAGAGCTATTGGTAATGTTTATGCTGAATTTACACTTATAAAGGATCTGAAATTTAAATCCTTGTTTGGATTTGATTATCGTACCTATAATGGTCAAGATATCTTTATTAAGAATCCTGAGTTTCAGGAAGCTAAACCTACTGATCAGTTGACAATGAGTAATAACTATACCGTTCAATGGAACTGGGTTAATACCATTAACTATTCGAAAACTATTGCCAGGGATCATAACTTCAAACTGTTAGCTGGTACAGAAGCTATCTCTACCGTTTATAATAATTTTGGTGCAGCACGTTCGACTTTCTTCTCTACGGACATAGATTATATGTATCTAAGTTCAGGTGAAAAAGATCAAAGTAATTATGGTGATGGTAATACAGCAAAAACCGCTTCTTACTTTGGAAGGTTTAACTACGATTATAAAGGCAAGTATTTAGCAGAGGCTACTTTCAGACGTGATGGTTCATCTGTATTTGGTGCTAACAATCGTTGGGGAAACTTCCCTGCTTTTTCTGTAGGTTGGAGAATGTCAGAAGAAAAGTTTATGGCTAGTACAAAAAGCTGGTTAGACTATTTGAAGCTCAAAGGAGGATACGGTATTTCAGGAAATGATCAAATTGGAGTATATAATGGGTTCACCACTTTTGCTTCAAATAATCAGATGACTTTCTATGGTATCTCAGGTAATCCCACTACATCTACAGCTGGGTTCTCGCATAATAACTTAGGTAATCCTGATGCAAAATGGGAAACTACTAAAACTTATAACATAGGTTTTGATGCTAATTTATTTAGTAACACCGTTACGTTGAGTGTTGATTTATGGCACAGAAAAACATCTGATATGCTTTATCAACAACAAGTTCCTCAAGTTGCCGGAGCTTATATTCTTCCTTCGGTAAATATTGGCGATATGGATAACAAAGGTTATGATATAAACATCGGATACCATAATACAGCTATCGGTGGTGAGTTAAAATATGATCTTACCTTAACGTTGACACATTACAAGAATAAAATTGTTAAACTTTCAAACAACGCTGCTGAATTTATTGATGGTGCTAATCTACGTCAGATGCTCTATTCAAGAGCACAAGTGGGGACAGCCTTCCCTGAATTCTTTGGACTTATCGTTGATGGAATTTTTCAAACTCAAGCAGAAGCTGATGCTTATCCAAAAGAGTATGGTGGATCTTATAATATTGCAGGACATTTCAAATTCCGTGATGTTAATAAAGATGGTGTAATTGATGATAAAGATCGTACGTTTATTGGAAAACCTCAGCCAGACATTACCGGAGGTTTAAATATTGATTTGGCGTATAAGAGTTTCAGTCTGAATGCATTCTTATATTCAAGTCTGGGAAATAAAGTGATGAACTATGTTTCTCGTTGGATTGATTATACTCAGTTTACCGGTGGCCGTAGTAAAGATCGTCTATATAAATCATGGGGAAGTCCTTATCTGAAAAACAACGCTGATGCCACATTGCCTTTAGCCGACTATAATACAATTAGTCAGTATCCATCTACTGCATTCTTAGAAAATGGGTCATTCTTAAGACTAAAAAATATTCAACTTGGTTATAGTTTACCAACAAAGTTTGTTAAGCAATATGGTATGGGAAAACTTGAAGTCTATGTTCAAAGCACCAATCTTTTCACTATAACTAAATATAAGGGTCTTGATCCTGAAATTAATTCAAGTGGAACTTCTTTGGGTATTGATCAAGGAGCCTGGCCAACGACACGTCAATTTATGTTAGGTCTAAAAATTGATTTTTAAGCTGTTGTTTTGATCATTTAATTTTAAAACTTTTGATTATGAAAAAAATATTTTTTGCAATTCTAATTGTTTTAGCAATTTCATATTCGTGCACAAATAGTTTCCTCGATACGAAGCCAACCGGATCAGCAAGTTTTGCTACTTTATCAACCGAAGCCGGGGTTAATGCTGCATTAATAGGTGCTTATCACGGTTTATTAGGCTCTAACCATACCGGTGGGTGGTTTGGAGATTGGACATGGTCAGCTTCTCCATCTAACTGGGTTTGGGGTTCTGTCGCCTCTGATGATGGTACTAAAGGTTCTGATATTGGTGACCAAAGTACGATTGTCCCTATTGAAAACTATACTGTTGATGGTTCTAATGGTTATGTCTCTGATAAATGGAATGCCGGTTTTGATGGTATTGCCAAATGTAATGATGTGCTTAAGCTTATTGCCGCAACTAAGTCGCTTACTGCAGATAAAGCAGCAAACCTAAAAGCTCAAGCTTTATTTCTTCGTGCATGGCATCATTTTGAATTAAGAAGAGTATTTAATAAAATTCCTTATATAACGGAATTAGTAGATGCTACAAAAGTGAAAAATGATGTTGAAGTATGGCCTATGATCGAAACCGATCTAAAGTTTGCCATTGCTAATTTGCCAACAACACAAGCCGATGCTGGTAGACCAACAAAATATGCTGCAGAGGCTGTATTAGCCAGAGTATATCTTTTTGAGAAAAAATATACTGAATCTGCCGCACTTTGTGATGATATTATCAATAGTGGCAAATATACTTTGATGGCCAATTTTGATGATAACTACAAAATTTCGACCAGAAATAATAAGGAGTCTATTTTTGAAATTCAATATGTTGTAAATGATGGAACTCCAGAATCAGCTGAAGGTGGTTATGGTGATGCGTTAAATTATCCAATTGATATTGATGGAACAGGTACTTGTTGCGGATTCCACCAACCAACTCAAAATTTGGTGAATGCTTTTAAAGTAGATGCCAATGGATTACCACTTTTTGATACTTTCAATAATACCAATTTTACAAATGATATGGGTATTAACTCAGCGGATAAATTTGTTCCTGATGTAACTACTCCTGTCGATCCACGTTTGGATTGGACAGTTGGTCGTCGTGGCGTTCCTTATCTTGATTGGGGTATTATGCGTGGAAAAGATTGGGTTCGCGATCAAAATAATGCCGGTCCTTATCTATACAAGAAAAATATGTTCATGAAATCGGAAAAGGGTGTTTATTCAACCACTACCGGATGGGCTACAGGTGTTAATGCTAATAATTACAGAGCTTATCGTTTGGCTCATATTCTTCTTTGGAGAGCAGAATGTGCTGTTCAATTAGGCGATCTTGAAAAAGCCAGAACATTAGTTAATCAGGTTCGTGCCCGTGCAGCTAATCCAGCTCATTTTGTAAAGGGTCGTTGTACTACTTATAATCTTCCTACAGGAGTAGCTCCAGTAGTTGATAATACGCTTACTGCTGCTAATTATCAAATTGGTTTATACCCATCTGCTGGATGGACTGCTGCCTATGCGCTTAAAGCTGTTCAGTGGGAACTCCGTCTTGAATTCGCCATGGAAGGTCAACGTTTCTTCGACCTTGTTCGTTGGGGAATTGCAGCCCAGGTTCTGAATGATTACATAGCAAAGGATAAACTTTTCAGAAGTTTACTTGGCGGTGTTAAACCTGCTATATTTACAGCTAATCATAATGAATACTGGCCTATTCCTCAAAGTCAGTTGGAACTTCAAAAGGGGATTCTGACACAGACTACAGGATGGTAGTAGTAATAAGAAGAAGCGATCATTTATTGTGAGCGATCGCTCTTCTAATAAATAAGTTAATTTAAATTCAATATTGAATAAAATGGGGATATTTAATTGAAATATTATTTATCCCCATTTCTTTTATCAATTTACGGTTATGAAAAAAGTAATATTTCTTTTTACGGTTCTATTATTACTTACTTGTTGTACTCTTCTCGTTAAAAAGATTACGGTAGATCAGGTTTTTAAAAGTGGACGAAGCTTTTTGAATTCAAAATTCGAAAAAATGAAGATTTTGGATAACAAAAGTTTTGTTATGTTTACCACTCCTGATAGTACCTCATATGTTTTCAAAAAGGCTGATATCGTTATTGGTGATTTGAATAATGATGGAGCACAGGATGCTATCATCACTTATATTGTGGTTCTAAAAGACAAGACTTTTTTCAATAAACAGGTTATCTTTATAAATAATAAAGGTATTTTGATTCCTCAGAAAGAATTTAAACTTGAAGTGTTTATAAGAAAAATTGAAGATGGAGTTGTATTAGCAGAAAAATCTAAAATAGCAGCAGACTCTCCTAATTTTGGATGTCATTCATGTATGGTGAAAGTAAAGCTTCGTTTTGAGAAGGATAGCTTGATTCAAATTTCCAAATAATTTTCAATGTAAGTTTTCGGTATGCTTGTTATCAAAAGAGTCTGTCTCAAAAGTTTGAGACAGA
This sequence comes from Bacteroidota bacterium, assembly GCA_013390605.1. GTDB lineage: Bacteria > Bacteroidota > Bacteroidia > Bacteroidales > Cfx3-03 > Cfx3-03. The sequence continues at coordinate 4,965,166 of JACAUB010000001.1, forward strand.
CTCTTTTAATTCGGAGAACTACCTGATAAAGAATCTCAATATTAAAATCTCAGAGGGATAAGAATTCTTTTGAGACAGTCTCTTTTGGTTTTGTTGATTAGCAATTCGAGTAATGGAAGTGATAGTGTAGTATTTAGTAAATTGTTTTTTATTTAAAGCCCGTTAGAAAACAAGGCTATTTTTCCATCTTTGGTTAGTTTAATAAAAGTAAACTTCTTGTCTTTGCCAAGATTAATAACGCAAGAGAAAACATTTCTACCATCAACCTCTTTGGGTGAAACGATACTGGCTTCAGTTTTATCCACAACTTTACCTTCCCTCTCAACCAATGCGATGTTTATTTTTCCTTTTTCTTTTGATACAAAATTTAAGATCTGGCACTCTTCGCCACAAGGCGAGGTGTTTACAAATCTAATATCAAGCTTTTCGGCCATATCTTCTTTTTCAGTGAGTACACCTTTTTTACGCAGTTGAGCAAACTCCTCGTCGTCTATTTTGTGAAGTCTGCCACTCATTCCCGGTAGACCGCGTAACCTAATATGCATGGGGACTTCGGGCATATTGAAATTAAAGGCTTTAAGATCATCCATCTCAGGAAATTCAAAATCCATAGAATGCATGCCATCTTTCAAATCTTTTTTAATTCTTTTTATCATTTTTATCTTTTGCTCTTTACCCATAGGGCTAAAGTTGATATCAGAAATGATCGTTTCACCATTTAAAGAGTCTTTATCGCTAAGGATACGAAAAGCTTCTTTTTTTTCCTGAAGCATTTTTTTCATATGCTCGGGTGTTGGAACGTCACCAGTTGTTATAACGGTGTCGATAGTTGTTGTTTTGCCATCTGATTTTACAGTGACCTTGATGTGCTTTTTTGTGTCATCAGATTTTTGTGTTTTAGTGTCTGTGCTGACCTGTGCAAACCCGCATAACATTGCAAGAAGCAGTGTAGCAAGCAAAATGGATTTTTTCATAGCTTTTTTTGTTTTAATTTTATTTGCAGCTAAAGTAGTTGCTGAAATCTTAAGAGTTTCTTAAATGAGGTTAAAGAAACGTTAAAGTCTGATATAGTGCAGTTAATAAATACTAATTTAGTGGCATGAATAAGAAACTATTTATCACACTTGTAATTTTAATGAGTCTGGCTTTGCTGGGAATCATTGGGATGCAATATTTTTGGTTCCGAAATTCGATACGTGTAAAACAAGCCGAACTTAAATTGAATGTTAATGAGGCTCTTAGAAATACTGCGTTAAAACTGGAGAATAGAGAAACTCTTCAGAAGTTGCTTTCTTCTCTGAATAATGCAGATAGTGCTTCATCAATTAAAAGTGATAAAACGAAAGCACATATCGAAACTGCTAATGCTAAAAGACGGAAACAAAATCCTAAAATAAAATCCGGGACCAAGATTTTGGATGAAGATGTCATGTTAAACAGGATATCTTATGATAATAACGGTTCACCTATTCCGGTTGAGTCTAGATTCGTGCCTAAACCGGATGATTTTATGAAGTTTAATTTCTCTTTTGACTCTGCAAATATTGCAGCAGATATACATGGGAAGCTAAAAGAACTGAATGCGTTACAACAAAAGAGGCATACAGTAGTATTACGCAAAAAAGGTTTGCCACTGCGCACAGATTCTATTCGGCTTGGAACAAAGACAAACACCCATCAAGTGACCGTCTCGGTAAGCTCAAATTCGTCTCCTCAAATGCATTTTATTTATAATGGAAAGGATAAAGAACCCAACTTTAATGAGATTTTCATTGAACTACGAAAGTTAATGAAATCAAAAGATGCTGAGAAACTATCAAAGAAGCTTGATGATGATTTCGCTCCCATACAGATTGTACAGGAACTTGGTAAACACCCAGATTCGGTATTTCGAACAAGAATTGATTCTGTCATGCGAAAAGTGAAACCTTTTCAAGGTATTCGTTATCCCGATAGAAAAGAGATGCAAGAGATGGAGGCGCGGGTTATTGCTAACGCCAGGAATAGAAAGATGCCACCGTTTAATTTTGGATTCCCTTTTGCTCCACAGCCATCAATGGTACATACTGTTAAAATACAAACTACAGAAAGAGATACACTGGTTCAAAAGAGAATAAAACACTTGAATGGAATTATCGACCAGATCATCCTTGAGGTTTCGACAAATCATTCGTTGTTAAATAAACGATTAAATCTGAAGCTGATTGATTCTGTTTTGGTGAATGAATTGAAAAATAATGGGATTTCGATGAAGCCTGAATATGCTATATTTAACGATTTAATCGGGAAAGTTTCATCAATACATTCACCGGGTTATAATGTAAAAGCCTCTCCCGATTATTCTACCCGATTATTTCCTAACGATTTATTTGGCTCTCCTTATTCTTTAAAGGTTCAATTTGTCAATAGAGATAAATATGTGCTGCGTTCTATGTCGCTAATGCTTTCAATGTCAATTCTATTAACTGCATTTTTGGTTTTTGCATTTGTATTTGCTCTTTGGGCGATATTAAACCAAAAGAAAATTTCTGAAATAAAATCTGATTTCATCAATAACATAACCCACGAGTTTAAAACACCTATCTCTACGATTGGACTTGCTATCGACTCTATTGATAATCCAAAAATTATCAGTAATCAGGGACAGATTCGTTATTTTACACAGATTATAAGAGAGGAAAATCATAGGATGAATCAATTGGTTGAGAATGTATTACGCACAGCCTTACTCGATCGAAAAGTATTGAAACAACATTTGGTTGAGATTGATTTTCATGAATTAATTTTAAAAGCAGTAAGTCATTCTCATTTACAAATTGAATCGAGAAATGGATATATAGACCTAAAGCTTGAAGCACCCAATGCAATTATTGAAGCTGATGCGACACAAGTCTTAAATGCATTAATCAACCTGATTGATAATGCAATAAAATATTCTAAAGATAAACCCGAAATCACTATTTCTACACGTCAATCTGGCTATAATATTATCTGTTCTATTGAAGATAACGGAATAGGAATGACACGTGAAGTTCAACGTAGAATCTTTGATCGTTTCTATCGGTATACTGAAGGGAATATCCATGACGTTAAAGGTCATGGTCTTGGTCTTTCTTTTGTAAAGACTATTATTGAGGCTCATAATGGAAGAGTTTCTGTTGAGAGCGAGCCAGGAAAAGGCAGTCGGTTTGAATTATTAATTCCGTTAAAGTCTGATAAAAATGAAGAATAGTAGCCGAACAAAAGTTTTTCTTGTTGAAGACGATCGTAATTTTGGATCAGTACTGAAAGCTTATTTGGAGATACACGATTTTGAGGTGGAATGGGAAAGTGAGGGAGGCAGAGCCATACAAAGATTTTTAAATCTTGCTTGTGATATTTGTGTTCTGGATGTTATGTTGCCAGGATTAGATGGTTTTAGTATTGCCAGAGAAATTCGCAAAGCAAAACCCGATATGCCCTTTGTATTTTTAACTGCAAAAACATTAAAGTCGGATATCTTAGAAGGATTTAATATTGGTGCCGAAGATTATATTACTAAACCTTTCGATTCTGAGGTATTGGTGGCAAAATTAAAAGCCATTGTGAACAGAGTAAATAGAACTTTTTCTTTAGAAGCAGAACGTCCCGTTGAATCCTATTCGGTTGGCGAATTTACTTACCATACAGCTCATCGGTTATTGTCCAGACCTGGTTTTGAACAAAGGTTAAGCCCAACAGAAGGAAAATTACTTGAGTTACTTTGCGAAAATAAAAATAAGTTGCTGACAAGATCGACTGCACTAAAAGTGATTTGGCAGAATGATAATTATTTTACAACGAGGACTATGGATGTGTATATCACTAAGTTACGTAAGTATTTAAAAGAAGACATTTCTATTGAAATTGAAAATCTACATAGTAGTGGTTTTATCTTATGGGTAAAGGAATAAAAAAATCGTTGGTTGCGTGCGACTAAACGAGTTAGAGATTGTTGTATATTTGCAGTGTTAATCTGAAACAATTTTCTTCGGGGCAGGGTGAAATTCCCGATCGGCGGTATAGTCCGCGACTCCTTTTTAAGGATTGAACCGGTTTGATTCCGGTACCGACAGTATAGTCTGGATGGAAGAAGAAAATATCTTTTGTAATAAATCCGCAATAGGCCATTGTGTTTATTGTTGTTGTCAATCGATATTTTGGCCCCGAATGATCTATTTGTATCATTGGGGCTTTTTTGTTTTTTAAATTATGATGACAAACGACGATATAAGATATATGAGGATTGCACTTTCTTTAGCAGCGAAAGGGGCTGGAAGTGTTAACCCAAACCCATTGGTTGGTGCCGTAATTGTACATAACAATACAGTTATTGGAAATGGTTATCATGAGCATTATGGAGGGCCACATGCTGAAATTAATGCTATGTCAAATGCGGTAGGCAGTATTAAGGGAGCTACAATTTATGTTACACTAGAACCCTGTTCTCATCATGGGAAGACTCCTCCTTGTGCTGATGCCCTTATTAATGCTCAGATCAGTAAGGTTTTTGTTGCAATGGTCGATCCTAACCCTTTAGTCGCAGGACAAGGAATAGAAAAGCTCAGAGAAAACGGTATTGAGGTAGAAGTGGGTTTACTTGAAACCGAAGCTAGAGAATTAAATAGGGTTTTTATTAAATATATTGAAACCCAAAAGCCTTATGTCGTATTGAAATCGGCTATGTCGTTAGATGGTAAAATCGCAACTTACACAGGAAACTCTAAATGGATTAGTTGTGAAAAGTCGCGCCAATATGTTCATACGCTTCGCAATGAGTTAAAAGGAATTATGGTAGGTGTTAATACGGTGATTACTGATGATCCAGAACTAATTACACGGTTGGACAATGGGAAAGGAAGAAATCCTGTTCGAATTGTTGTAGATAGCAGGGGGCGAATTCCACTAGCCGCAAAGATATTGCAGAATCCGCATGATAATCCAATTATTATAGCTACCACAGCTCAGTTTCCTGAGCGAAAAAGAGTTTTTTTGGAGGAATCAGGACATATGGTGTTAATTCTTCCTGAGGCTAATGGACAAGTTGATTTGATTTCCTTGATGGATGAACTGGGCAAATTAAAAATCGACAGCATCTTGTTAGAAGGGGGAGGTACTTTGAATGAATCCGCATTAAAGAGCGGAATTGTTGATGAGGTTCAGTTTATAATTGCTCCTCTTTTGTTGGGTGGTCGGGATGCTATCTCTCCCGTTGAAGGAATCGGTTTCAAAACTGTTGATGATGGAATTTTACTTCATCAGCTAACAACACGACAATTAGGCAATGATATTTTAGTTGTTGCGAAAGTGAAAGTAAATAATGTTCAACCATCAAAAGAATAACAATGTTTACAGGTATTATTGAAGAGATTGGTGTGATTCAGGCAATTAGATCTGGATCCAGATCGGCAGTACTGGAAATAGGGGCTTCAAAAGTGCTAAAAGATACGCAGATTGGAGATAGTATCTCTGTTAATGGCGTCTGTTTAACGGTTACAACGTTGGGTACGGCTTTTTTTACTGCTGATGCGATGCCTGAAACATTAAAAAGAAGCAACCTTGGAGCTCTGCGTTCCGGAAGCCCAGTCAATCTTGAACGAGCCTTGCGTCTGGGTGATCGATTTGGTGGTCATATTGTAAGCGGTCATATTGACGGAACCGGTTCAATTATGCATACAAAAGAAGATGAGAATGCTATCTGGATTTGTATATCCGTTGATGACTCTTTATTACGCTACATTATTGATAAAGGATCTATTGCCATTGATGGTGTTAGTTTGACGGTTGTAAATGTGGAAGAGAATCGATTTAATGTATCAGTAATTCCTCATACCCGTAAAGAGACTATTCTTTGTGATAAAATGCCGGGAAATAAAGTTAATCTAGAATGTGATGTTGTTGCAAAATATATTGAACGCTTTTCAGGATTTGGTAAACAGGAATTTAACGATTCTAAAAAAGATATTAGTATGGATTTTTTAAAAGAAAACGGTTACTTTTAATCATATAATAAACAATGAGAAATTTTAATACCATTGAGGAAGCCATCAACGACATTCGCCTGGGAAAAATGGTGGTTGTGGTTGATGATGAAGATCGCGAGAATGAAGGCGATTTGATTTTAGCTGCCGAAAAGGTGACTCCGGATGCCATAAACTTTATGGTAAAACATGCAGGTGGCTTAATCTGCATGCCAATCATTCAAAAACGACTCGACGAACTCAATATTGAAATGATGGTTCATAACAATACAGACAAAAAGCAAACTGCTTTTACTGTTTCTATTGATTATGCCGGTGCTGCTACAGGAATTTCGGCTTACGAACGTGCAGAAACTATCCGTAGGGTAGTTGACTCCTCCTCCCGTCCACAAGATTTTAATAGACCAGGACATATTTTTCCATTGGTAGCCAAAGAACATGGTGTTCTTGAACGTTCGGGTCATACCGAAGCAGCTGTCGATCTTTGTCGTCTGGCAGGTTTATACCCTGCAGGTGTTATTTGTGAAATCATGAATGACGATGGTTCCATGTCGAGAGTCCCCGATTTGATGGATTATGTAGATCGGTTTGATTTGAAGATCATTACTATTGCCGACCTGATTAGCTATAGACGGGCCAACGAAAATATTGTATCGCAAGAGGCTATTGCTGAAATGCCAACTACACATGGCGATTTTAAAGTAGTTGGATTTGTGAATAAAATTAATGGTGATCATCATATTGCGTTGGTAAAAGGTGAGTTAAATAGTGATGAGCCAGTATTAGTTCGAATTCATTCAGAGTGCTTAACTGGTGATGTATTTGGTTCGAAGCGATGTGATTGTGGTGAACAACTTCATGAGGCGATGGATAGAATAGAGGCTACTGGAAGAGGTGTATTGCTTTATCTTCGTCAGGAAGGTCGTGGAATTGGTTTGATTAATAAGTTGAAAGCTTACGAACTCCAGGAAAAAGGGATGGATACCGTAGAGGCAAATCTGGCACTTGGCTTTAAACCCGATCTCCGTGATTATGGTGTTGCTGCAGAAATACTGGCTGAACTTGGTATTAAGAAGATTATTCTGATGACCAATAATCCTATGAAAATAACGGGACTGGCAGGATATGGTCTTACGGTGGTTGATCGTCAACCAATTGAAATGAACTGTAATGAACAGAACCAGTTTTATATGCAGACCAAGTTTTTAAAAATGGGACACCTCTTGCATGTATAAGACACACAGCGGTGTATCTACAACATATCTACATCGTAAATGATTTAAATAACAGAAATACAAATAATTAAAATATGAAAACATTCGAAGGAAAACTGATAGCTGAAGGACTTCGCTTCGGTATTGTTGTTGCTCGTTTTAATGAATTTATTGGTGGAAAGCTTTTGAGTGGGGCTTTTGATGCCATTAATCGTCACGGTGGAAATGATGAAAATGTTGCAGTAGCCTGGGTGCCCGGAGCATTTGAAATTCCTTTAACCGCAAAGCGAATGGCTAAAAGTGGAAACTATGATGCCATTATATGTTTAGGTGCTGTTATTCGTGGCGCCACTCCACATTTTGAAATGGTAGCCGGTGAAGTTACAAAAGGTGTAGCACTTGTTGGTCTTGAAACTGGTATCCCTGTGGTATTTGGTGTGCTGACTACCGATACAATAGAACAAGCTATTGAGCGTGCTGGTACTAAGGCTGGTAACAAAGGTTTCGATGCAGCAGTTACAGCGATAGAAATGGCAAATCTGTTGAAACAGTTTTAAAGAAATCAGCAGGGATAGCTATAAAGACTATCCCTGCTGATTTCTGCTACATAAAGAAGCTGATAAACAGTGCAATATTTAGAAAAGTAACAATAGCTCCAATGATATAAAGTAATATTTTAGTGCGAAGTTTATTCGCATATTTGCCCATTATCTCTTTGGAATTCGTAAGATGTATCTGTAGGAAAATTGTAATCGGGAGCTGGATGCTCAAAACCATCTGCGAAATAATCAAACTCTTAAAAGTATCTTTAACCATAAAGACAATTGCTAATGCAACAATAAGCGATATCCCGACACCTACTTTAGAATGCGGGTCCTTGATATCAAAAGGTTCTTTATAAATACCTGCAAAAATAGATCCGGCGGCCATGCCTGATGTGATGGTACTTGCCAGTCCGGAGAAAAGAAGAGCGAGCGCGAAAATTGTTCCGGCATTCGAGCCCAGTAAAGGGACCAGTAGATCTTTCGATTGTTCCAGTTGGTTAACTGCTGTGTGATGTTTGAAAAATGTTGTTGCTGCTAATAAAATCATTGCACTATTAATTCCCCAACCTACAATCATAGAAAATAAGGTGTCGAAAAATTCATAATCAAGCTGACGCTTGATAATTTTATCATCCTTTAAATTCCACTGCCTACTTTGAATTACTTCAGAATGAAGGAAAAGGTTATGAGGCATCACTACAGCACCCAATACACTCATAATAATTAACATTGATCCTTGTGGAAAACTCGGAGTTATCCAACTTTGTGTAGCACTTCCCCAGTCAATATCAACAAGAGTTAATTCATAAATGAATGAGAGTCCGATAATTGAAACAAAGCCAATAATCCATTTCTCAATCATTCTATAAGAGTTGGTATAGAGCATAATGAGGGTAAAAACTACGGTCATAAATGCGCCAGCCTGTATAGGGATTTTAAAGAGCATGTTTAAGGCGATAGAAGCACCAATAATTTCTGCCAGTGAAGTAGAGACAGAAGCCAGAATTGCCGATCCAAGAATTGTTCGGGAGTAACGGGGTTTCAGATAGATAGTGGCAGCTTCAGATAAACATAAACCCGTAGCTATGCCTAAATGCGCAACATTGTGTTGTAAGACAATCAGCATAATGGTACTCAACGTAACCATCCAAAGTAATAAATAGCCATAATCAGCTCCTGCTGCCAGATTAGATGCCCAGTTACCCGGATCGATAAATCCGACAGTAACAAGGAGTCCCGGACCAATATAATTGAAGAGATCTAAAGCCCCAAATCTAGGCTTATGTATTTTTTTATCCATAGTAATCGAAAAGAATTTACTCAAATATAACTCAAAAATAGTCTAAAGTGTTTACTTTCCTTAAAAAGTTGTTACTTTGCATTAAATTTGAATAGTACTCTGCGGTATGGAAAACACTATATTGATATACAATACGCTTAGTCGTAAAAAAGAGGAATTTGTTCCTTATAATCCTCCATTTGTAGGACTTTATGTTTGCGGACCTACTGTATACGGTGATGCCCATCTTGGTCATGCCCGTGCGGCTATATCATTCGATCTTGTATTTCGTTATCTTACAGCTGTTGGATATAAAGTGCGTTATGTACGCAACATTACCGATGTAGGCCATCTTGAAAATGATGCTGATGAGGGTGAAGATAAAATTGCAAAAAAAGCACGACTGGAGCAACTTGAACCTATGGAGGTGGTTCAATATTATACCGATCGTTATCATTCAAATATGGATAGGCTTAATGTGCGCAAACCAAGTATTGAACCCCGTGCTTCAGGCCATATTATTGAGCAGATAGAACTTGTTAAAAAAATTCTTGCTGTCGGTCTTGCCTATGAATCTAATGGTTCTATCTATTTTGATGTAGCCAAATATAATGAGTCACATCAGTATGGCGAACTCTCCGGTCGGGTGCTCGAAGATATGTTGTCGAATACCCGTGTCTTGGATGGACAGGATGAAAAAAGAAATAGTTTTGATTTTGCACTTTGGAAGCAAGCGCAACCTGAGCATATCATGAGGTGGCCTTCTCCTTGGGGAGATGGTTTTCCTGGATGGCACATGGAATGTTCTGCAATGAGTTGTAAATATCTTGGCGAGCAGTTTGATATTCATGGAGGAGGAATGGACTTGATGTTTCCACATCACGAAGCCGAGATAGCTCAGAGCGTGGCAGCCAATGGTCGTCAACCTGTTCATTATTGGATGCATAATAATATGATTACTATTGGTGGGCAAAAAATGGGTAAGTCACTCGGTAATTTTATTACACTTGATGAGTTCTTTTCTGGAAATCACGATCGGTTGGAGAGAGCTTATAGCCCTATGACAATCCGTTTCTTTATTTTGCAGGCTCACTATCGTTCTACCCTCGATTTTTCTAATGAAGCGCTGCAAGCTGCAGAAAAGGGTTTTCATCGTCTACTTGCAGCAAATGAAACCTTAAAGAAATTGAAATCCTCTGCTGTTTCAAGTGTAGATATAGCAGCTATTCGCAAAGGCTGTTATGACGCGATGAACGACGACTTTAATAGCCCTCAGGTTATTGCAACATTGTTTGAAGGTGTTCGTTTGATCAATCAGATTCACGATGGCAAAGAGACTATCTCTGCTTTAGATTTAGCGTTACTTATCGAAACCTTTAATACATTTGTTGTAGAGGTGCTTGGCCTATTGGATGAAGTTACAGCCGGTGGACAGGATAATAAAGTAAATGGATTAATGGGGTTAATACTTCAAATCAGACAAAATGCACGTACTACAAAAGATTGGGGTACTTCTGATCTGATCAGGGATGAATTAAAAAGCTTATCTATTCAGGTAAAAGATACAAAAGAAGGCCCAATTTGGTCGGTTGAAGATTAAATGAATGTATTTTTCTAATATAAAGCGGTGATTATTCCTGATAAATATAATCACTGCTTTTTTTATGTGTATTTACCGATAACCTCATCTATTTTACCGGGCTACTCTCAAGAATAGGATCAGCTTTTATTAAAAATCGAAAATGGGTGAAAACAGATCAGAAGGAGCCCGTAGTATGATTATAAATCAGCCATTACATTTCTAAGACATCGGCAGATAATTGGTACCTAAAGCACTCATGATTTTACTTCAGATAACCAACTATGGTAGAATAACCATCTGAATAGTTATTTATCCGTGATGTCTGCGATCATAGATTTAGAGAAAGTGTATGTTTTAATTCTGTATTTCTTTGATTTTACGTTATGAAGAGGTTTCCGGTATTAGATATTTTTTAAATTATCGACTTATTTCGGGTCCCATAAATATTTTTTTATTGAAACAGCAATTGTAATAATTTATTTTATAGCTTTGCGAAAACGATTGCACAGAATTATCTTGAGGTGTAAAAGGCTATTAAAAACTGAGTTAAAACGTTGAACTATTTGCGTTAGGCCTTGTAAGTGAGTATTTATATTTGAGCTGTATCTTAAAGGATTGATCTGATTTTTTGAATTTTATTCTTTATCTAAATAACTTTAAAAATATGAAGTCAAGCGTAAATTTTAGATTGCTTTTATTTGTTAGTGCAATCGTTGTCTTATCTTGTAGCTCATTGTTTGCTACAACCATATCAAATCCTCTTGTGGCTCCGGCTATCGGTGATACGCTTTCAAAAGAGAGTGTAAAGCAAAAGATGAAATTGGTGGCTGATTGGCAGATAGACCATAAATACAAATACCCTGATTATGACTGGACAGTTGGAGCGCTTTATGCAGGTATGGCTGAATGGGCAAAAATAGCGGGTAATGATTCGTATTGGGAGTATATGAAAGGTATAGGCGTGAAATTAAACTGGGGACTAGGTCCAAGATTATATCATGCTGATGATCATTGTATCGGACAGATGTATGCGGCATTATATCGTAAATACGGTAAGCAATATATGATTCAACCTACGTTGAATGCGTTTACCTACATAACAGAATATCCTTCAAAAGTAGATTTAGAGTTTAAAGGTAAAGCTTCTGATCGTTGGAGTTGGTGCGACGCTCTTTTTATGGGACCAACTGTTTGGGCTAAAATGGGTAATATTACTGGTGATAAACGTTATTATTCGTTTATGGATCAAGAGTTTAAAGCAACGACAAATTATTTATTCGACAAAGAAGACTCTTTATACTTCCGTGATAGTAACTATTTCACAAAAAAAGAGAAGAATGGAAAGAAAGTTTTCTGGGGCAGAGGTAATGGTTGGGTGTTTGCAGGAATTAGTATAATTTTAACCGAAATTCCAAAAGACTATAAAAACCGTAAGATGTATGAAAAGGTTTACTTGCAAATGGCACAGCGCTTAGCTGGATTACAAGGGCCTGATGGTTACTGGCATGCAAGTTTACTGGATCCTGATAGTTACCCTAATCCTGAAACCAGTGCAAGTGGATTTTATTGTTATGGTCTGGCATGGGGTATCAACAATGGATATCTCTCAAAAGAAAAATATCTTCCAATCGTTAACAAGGCATGGGCTGCAATGGTTCGTTCGGTAGATCCTGATGGGAAACTCTGTTGGGTTCAGCCTATCGGAGCCGATCCAAAATCAGTAACACGCGAAATGACCGAAATATATGGTGTCGGAGCTTTTTTATTAGCCGGCAGCGAAATGGTTAAATTATTAGAAAAATAAAATGAATTCAGACAGGAGAAGGGCAACTATAAAAGATATTGCTGAAGCACTTAATCTTTCTGTATCCACAGTGTCGAGGGCTTTACAGAACAATCCACGCATAAGTAAAGAGACTACCGAGGAGGTGAAGAAAATGGCTCTTTCATTGGATTATTCGATTCATGGTCCTGCTGCTGCTTTGCGTACGGGACAGGGAAATAATATCGGTGTTATTGTCCCACGGATAAACCGGCAATTCTTTTCTTCTCTTATAGGGGGGATCGAACAAGTTTTACGAATCAATGCATTAAATACATTCATTTATCAAACTCAAGAATCATTTGAAAATGAACAACAAGGAGTCCAGGCAATGCTCAATGCCGGTGTAGATGGGTTGATGATCTCTCTTTCTGTCGAGACTCAGGCATTTGATCATATTGAACGATTTATGCGAAGTGGCCGTCCGGTTGTTTTTTTTGATCGGTGTATAGAAGATTCCACTTTAAGTAGAGTTATGATTGATGATTTTCAGGCGGCCTATCAGATTACAGAACATATCCTGGCCAATGGATGTCGGAAGCTCGTTTACCTGGGTGGAAGTGAACATCTTATGATGTATAGAAATCGCCGAAAAGGATTTGAACAGGCGCTAATTGATCATCATCTTGATTCTCCGGATGCTCATATTTATGAAAATTCGTTAACCAGAGAGAAAGGATACGATATAACAAAGCGATTGATCGAAACAGGTCAAACGCCTGATGCAATAATTTCTGCTTCAGATTTCTCTGCTTTGGGAAGTATCCTTTGCTTAAAAGAGGCCGGAATTAAGATTCCAGATCAAGTTTGTGTTACCGGGTTTGCAAATGAACTCTTTTCTGAAGTAATGGATCCTTCGCTAACTTCAATTGAACAGCATGCAAGAGAAATTGGGATGAAGGCAGCTGAGATAATGGTACGGAATATAAAGGGTTTTTCAGAAACTGAAACTGTTTTAATTCCAACCGAATTAATTATTCGACAATCCTCTTTACGACATCGTTAATTATAAATACAATACACACCCAGAAATGTGTAAAAGTTAAATAATATTATAAAAATTCCACTAGGCTATTAACCATTCAATAATTAGAAAATGAAAACATTAATTGAAGAAAGATTTGGAACACATCCTGATGACTTCAAAAAGTATACTACAGAGACTATCAGGAAGGATTTTTTAATATCAAGTATCATGCAGCCTGACACGGTTAAGTGGGTTTATTCTCACAACGATCGTTTAATGGTCGGCGGTATTATGCCTGTTGAAGAACAACTCACTTTACAAACACTAGATCTTTTACGAGCAGAGTATTTTCTCGAAAGGAGAGAGCTTGGAATTATCAATACGGGTGGAGCCGGTGTTGTTTATGCTGATGGCCATGCCTGGGAACTGGAAAATAAAGATGCACTTTATATTGGAAAAGGAATTCGTGAAGTATCGTTTGCCAGTATGAATGCTCAAAATCCAGCTCGTTTTTATGTGAACTCTGCTCCTGCACATGCATCGTATCCTACAAAACGTATTACAAAAGCCGAAGCAATATCAGTAGATATGGGTTCATTAGAGACCTGTAATGCTCGTACTATTAATAAGATGATTGTTAACCAATTGCTTGAAACTTGTCAATTGCAAATGGGATTAACCGAACTTAAAACAGGTAGCGTTTGGAATACAATGCCTGCACATACCCACCCACGTAGAATGGAAGCCTATTTCTATTTTGATTTACCTGCCGATCAGGCTGTTTGTCATTTTATGGGACAACCTCAGGAAACCAGACATATCTGGATGAAAGGTGAGGATGCTGTTATTTCTCCTGCCTGGTCTATTCATGCCGCAACTGCAACTGCTAATTACTCATTTATCTGGGGTATGGCTGGTGAGAATCTCGATTATGGCGATATGGATATGGTAAACACAGGTGATTTGCGATAATTTTAATTCTGCTTGTTCTGAATTTTAGTTACAAGCTATTTACGTACTGAAAAATAATAAACGTATGAAAAAGAACCTTTTTGATCTAACTGGAAAAGTTGCACTGGTTACTGGTGCAACACATGGTCTTGGAATGTCAATGGCAAAAGCATTGGCTGATAGTGGTGCCAAGATTGTTGTAAATGACATTAATCCTGAAAAATTGGCTGACGCTAAAGCTACTTATAATGCTGATGGTTACGAAGTATTTACTTATATATTTGATGTAACAAATGAACCTCAGGTTATTGAAGGTCTCGCTTTAATTGCTAAAGAAGTTGGCCCTGTTGATATTCTGATCAATAATGCCGGTATCATCAAACGTATACCTGCAGTAGATATGAATGTAGAGGATTTTCGTCAGGTTATCGATATTGATTTGGTTGGTCCCTTTATTCTTTCAAAGCAGGTTGCTCGTGGAATGATAGCTCGCCAGAGTGGTGGAAAAATTATTAATATGTGCTCAATGATGAGCGAATTAGGTAGAGAAACTGTTTCTGCTTATGCTTCGGCTAAGGGCGGACTGAAAATGTTAACTAAGAATCTTGCTACCGAATGGGCAAAATACAACATTCAAATCAATGGCATAGGTCCGGGATACTTTGCAACAGCTCAGACAGCCCCGCTACGTGAGGCCGGGCACCCATTCAATGATTTTATCATCAGCCGCACACCTGCCGCCAGATGGGGTAGTCCTGATGATTTACAGGGCGCTGCTATTTTCCTGGCATCACCTGCATCTGATTTTGTAAATGGTCAGATCCTATATGTTGATGGTGGAATTTTAGCTTCACTTGGAAAAGCTTCAAACGAATAGCTTTTCATCATCTGAGTAAAATAATTTGGGGAGACCGTATTCATCTTTTTGATCGGTCTCCTTTTTTTGTGTAATGATTTCTACAGAAGTTAAAATGATCAGATATCTTTTAATATGTTTAAGTATCAAGAATGAAATAGGTTACGGTTATTTATAGTGATTTTTGAATATTTTAATTGTTAAAAATTAATTAAACCCATATTTCAACAAAACATTACAAATTATGTAGTGTTATCTCGCAAGTTATTTGGAAGAACTCTAAATAATTTTTTTTTCATTTTATTCAGGATGCTGTACTTGAATTCAGATGGAGGAGAGATACAATTAACGGGAAATGTCGATTGGGTTTATGTTTCGTGGTGAATGCTGAAAACCGTTGTCTGAAAAGATGGCGGTTTTCGTTATATTTGTATAGATATAATTGCAAAAGCTATAATAAGAAAACGGCCGCTTATTTTTCTATCTGCAAAGATCTATAATGATACAAAAAATAGGAGATATACCCAATGAAGAATGAACTATCTGATTTTATTAGAGCTTTAGAGGAAAAGTTAGTTCCGCTATCTCAACAAACGAATTTGGCTTATTGGAATGCAGCTATTTCTGGTGATGATGAAGATTTTTCTTTATTTGAAGATCTAAGTGTAAAACTCACTGAAGTTTATTCCGATAAAAGGTATTTTAGGAAGCTAAAAAAAATAAAAGATTCAGGTGCTATACTAGATTCACTTGATCAGCGACAGCTTCATCTTCTTTATGATGCCTTCCTTGATAATCAGGCGACTCCTTCTTTAATGAAAAGACGTATAAAACTAGAGACTGAAATTGAAAAGAAGTATAATAATTTCAGAGTTACATTGAAAGGACACGAAATTAACGATAATGAAGTTGAGGATATTTTAAAGAAATCGATCAGTTCCGAAGAAGTAAAGGAAGCATGGGAAGCTCATAAACAGATTGGCCCATTAGTCTCTAAAGATATTCTGAAACTGGTTAAGTTACGTAATCAGATTTCCGTAAAACTCGGATTTAATAATTATCATGAGATGAGTTTGATGCTCAATGATCAGCATCCGGCTGAGGTTTCTACATTATTTGATGAACTTGATTCGCTTACTCATGATGTGTTTGTTAAACTAAAGATCGAAATTGATACTTTTCTAAGTAATAAATTCTCTGTTCCTCAGGAAGATCTTTGTCCATGGCATTATCAGAATCGCTATTTTCAGGAGGCCCCTGTTCTTTCTTCACTCGATCTGGATCATTATTTTGTCAATAAGAACCTTGAAGTACTTACTACAGAATATTATAAAGGAATCGGTTTGGATATTACAGATCTCATTGCAAAAAGTGACTTATATGATAAGCCCGGTAAAAATCAACATGCTTTTTGCATAAATATCGATAACAGTGGTGATGTTAGGGTTTTATGTAATTTAAAATCAAATCAGTATTGGATGAATACCATGCTGCATGAGTTTGGTCATGGCGTTTATGATAAATATATTGATCAGAAGTTGCCTTATACTTTGCGCGAACCTTCGCATATCTTCACTACAGAAGCTATCGCAATGCTTTTTGGAAGGTTCTCTACAAACCCACAATGGCTTCAGGATATGATTGGGATAACTGATGAAGAAAAAATTTCTATTGCAGAAGCCTGTTTCAGTACATTACGTACTGAACAACTTGTTTTTAGCCGGTGGGTTCAGGTTGTGTATCGATTTGAAAAATCAATGTATGAGGATCCTGATCAGGACTTAAACACACTTTGGTGGGATTTGGTAGAGAAATATCAGATGATTAAACGTCCTAAAGATCGTGATAAGCCTGATTGGGCGACAAAGATTCACATTGCCACTTCACCTTGTTATTATCATAATTATCTACTAGGCGAGTTATTGGCTTCACAATTGCTTTATTATATAGCTAATAATGTAATCCATTCTGAAAATGTCAGATTTGAAAGCTTTGCAAATAAGAAAGAGGTTGGAGCTTTTCTGATAGAAAAGATTTTTAAGCCCGGATCAGTTTATCATTGGAGTGAGTTGATAGAAAAAGCTACAGGCGAACCACTCTCAGCACGCTATTATGCAAAACAGTTTATCAACTGAAAATAAAGTTATTTCCACTTTAAGGTCTCTATCAAATGATCGATATCTTTCGAAACGAAATCAATTACCGGCACTAAAGAATCATTATTGGGCAGGGCATTAAAATAGAGAGCACCTCTTAAAAAGTGATGAACGCTATCGGTAACATAGAACTGATAGACCGAAGCAGCCTCAGCTCCCTGAATCTTATAAATAGTGCCGTATACTTTATGCGAGGGATTATTTATTTCACTCTCTTCAATGGCAGTGGCTTTCGCTATATGTTTTGAAACAAGGATGTGCGAATCATCCAGATATTTCTTTAAGTTATTATCCAATTGTTTATAGCTGAGATGAAGTACGCCTTTAAATTTTGAAAATTCAAGGTTTATCCAATACTTTTCATCAGGACTGTTTTTGTCGGAGCTTATTTTGCAATATACCGGAAGGCTAAACGAATACGGCAATGTTGAATCGAGGTCGCGATAAGCTTTTACCGGAGTATCAATTCGAAAGAATCCTCTTGGTTTTGGGACATAGTTTTGTTGACACGAAGTTGTGAAAAGTGATATCAGCGTTATTATTAACGCAAAACGAAAAAGAAAAATGCGGTATTTAATCATTCTATATGCTATTTTTTATTCGTCAGTGTCGGTCATTTGAGGAAGTTTAACCCTGATGCGCCTTATTCTTCTTTTATCAACAGATTCAACAATAAAATCAAGTTTTTCAAATTTTACCTCATAGCCTGCTTCAGGTATTCTTCCTGCTAATTCTAGAATTAATCCCGCAAGTGTATCGGGATCACCAGGGAGATCATCAAAAAGATTATCTTCAGTATCGGTTATTTTACAAAAATCGTTCAATGTTACCTTTGCTTCAAAAAGGTACTCATATTCATTGAGCTGATGATAAATACGATCCTCTGTATCATTATCATATTCATCATTTATCTCGCCAACAATTTCTTCAAGTATGTCCTCCATTGTAACGATTCCTGTAGTACCTCCAAATTCATCAATTACAATGGCAAGGTGGATATGTTTTTCCTGAAATTCATGAAGCAGATCGCTGATGCTTTTATTTTCTGTGATAAACCAAGCCTTTCGGATAAGTCGTTTCCAATCTTTCGTATCAATATTTTTTGTGTAGGGTAAAAGATCTTTCACATAGACAATTCCTTTGATTTGATCGATAGTGCCCTCGTATATTGGAATACGTGAATAGCCTGAACTAATAACGGTTTGAATCAGATGGTCAAAACTCATTGTTATCTCAACAGCTGTAATATCCATTCTTGAACGCATAATCTCTTTAACATCAATATCTCCAAATCGGGCAACACCTTTCATTAGTTGTTGTTCCTCTTCAGTGGTTTCAGAAATTGAGACATCATTTAACGTTTCAAGAACCAATTGTGGTGTGAGATGCTTTTTCTTGTGGTATTTAAGATGAAATAATTTTTTAGCTAAGCGAAATAAAAATCCATTTATCGGATAGAAAACTACAGATTGAAAGATAAATAGGAGTACTAAAAAAAGAAGTGGAATAATGACGAGAAACATTTCGGGTGATAAAACACCTGCTAAAAGAATATGTTGTGTAAGATGACTATGAGGTTCCAAGAACAATTAATTTTATGTTTCAGGGTGCTAAATTACAAATAAAAAGGGCAGTTACAACTAACTGCCCTGATATCATTTAGTTAATTTTTAGAATGGAAGATCGTCATTTGAATTATCAGAAGTAAAAGTGGTATTCTCCTGTTGAGAATTCAAATTGCTACCTTGCATACCCGCATTGATATAAGGTTCTGACTGCGATGATACAACCGGACCTGTACCTGTTCCGGAAGGTTTTCCTCCTACCATTACTAGATTATCGCAAGTTATTTCAGTAATATATCGTTTAACGCCATCTTTATCATCATATTGACGTGAACGAAGGCGACCCTCCAGATAAATGGTGCTTCCTTTACGAAGATATTTTTCGGCAACATCGGCCAGCCCACGCCAAACCACAATGTTGTGCCATTCAGTATGATCTGTCTTTACGCCATCTCTTCCAGGGATAGATTCAGTGGTCGCAATTGAAAAGGTAGCCTTTTTAATACCGTTCCCAATGTCCTGTGTTACTGGGTCTTTTCCAAGATTTCCAAGCAGGATTACTTTATTAACACCTAATGACATTTTAATAGTTTTTTAAAAAGTTAACGACTATGTGATTAACAAATATACACTTTTAACACCTCTAAATCAATTATTATTTTATCAACGTAGGAATAATAATATTTAAATAATTCTCAATTAGTCTTGAAGTGGGATACTCTTTATGGTTTTCAAAAGTAACTCCAATCCACTCTTCCTTAATGAGATGTGAATTATAGTTTTCAAGTTTAACAGCAAAAAAACGTGTGTTCAATTGTTGATGGGTAAGCTGGTGTATAAAGTCTTTGTAAGTAGTAGAAATTACTGGGTGATGGTTGGCAATGTTTTCATTCCAGTAATCCGAAACAGTCAGCTTGTCAAAATCATAACATTTATCATCCTCAATTAAGGGTAGATCAAACAGTCCATGCCAGATATCACCTTTTCCACGCTGCTGTATGAAAAAGATGATCTGATTGTTTTCATTAAAATAATAGAGAAACAGATAATTGAAGAATCTCTTTCTTATAGTAACTCTTTTACTTTTAACCGGGAGGTCGTTTACTATTCCTGCTGAAAAAGCCTGACAACTATTTGAGAAGATGCAGTTTGAGCAGTCAGGGTTTCTTGGAACACAATATAATGCCCCAAACTCCATCAGCGCCTGATTAAAGATTGCCGGATCAGCATTTTGGAGTAATGTCTCGGCCATCTCTCTGATTGCGGTTTTCCCTTTTGACGTATTGATGGGTTGGGTGTAGCCTTGAAATCGTGAAAGAAAGCGGAGCACATTTCCATCGACCACCACTTTAGATTCACCAAAGGCAATACTTGCAATGGCTGCGGCAGTATATTCTCCAACGCCTTTTAACTTGATAATCTGATCATAAGTTGAAGGAAAAATGCCATTATAGAGATTTTGCACCTGCTTTGCTGCTTCATGCATGTTTCTCGCCCTACTATAATACCCTAATCCTTGCCACAATAATAAAATTTCTTGTTGGTCGGCATTTGCTAATAGATCGATAGTTGGAAATCGATCTATAAAACGGAGGTAATACGCAAGCCCCTGATTGATTCTGGTTTGTTGAAGAATAACCTCGGAAATCCATATATGATAGGGATTTCGAGTGTTTCTCCATGGTAAATCGCGCGCATTATTGCGATACCAATTAGTTAATTGTGTACTAAATTTTATCATTTTATGCAAACATAATAAACAGAGCGGTTTAGAAAGAAAAAAAATGAAATTCTTTTCGCAATCCATTAAAAAGATTTATATTTGCATCCCCATTAAAAAATTTATTATCAAATTCTTAAACCGATACTGATATGACAAAAGCAGAAATCGTAGCTGAAATTGCTAACAAAACAGGAATTGAAAAAGTTGCAGTTCAAGCAACAGTTGAAGCATTCATGGAAACCGTTAAGAAATCACTTGAAAAAGGTGATAACGTTTACTTAAGAGGATTCGGAAGTTTCACAATTAAAGAAAGAGCTGAAAAAACAGGTCGTAATATTTCCAAAAATACTACTATCATTATCCCAGCTCATAACATTCCAGCATTTAAGCCTGCAAAGAGCTTTGTGAATGAAGTAAAGACCAGTGTAAAATAATTAAAGTTTCAAACTATGCCTAGCGGAAAAAAGAGAAAAAGACATAAAATGGCAACGCACAAGCGCAAAAAACGCTTGCGTAAGAACAGACACAAAAAGAAATAAGCTTCTTTAATGTCTTTTTTCAGAAACTTAAATTACATAATGTCTGTTTACAGTCATTATGTAATTTAGTTTTTGGACAAATGCATTGTCTCTCGCATTTTATCAGAAATTAAAAGTAATTAAATGCTACACCTCCAAAAAAATTAAAACCGGTGAATAGAGAATTAATCATTGATTCAAGTGCCTCAGATGTGAGCATTGCTCTTCTTGAGGATAAGAATCTGGTTGAACTCAATAAAGAAAAGAACAATAATAGTTTCGCCGTTGGAGATGTTTACCTTGGTAAGGTAAAGAAAATAATGCCGGGTCTTAATGCCGCATTTGTTGATGTAGGATATGAGAAAGATGCATTTTTGCATTATCTGGATTTAGGTCCACAAGTAAATTCTCTCAATAAATATCTGAAGCAAACACTAAATGGCGGTGCTAACCATTTAACCATGGCTGATTTTGAGCCAGAGGCTGATATTGAAAAGACTGGGAAGATCTCTCAGGTTCTTACACCAAATCAGCTTGTGCTCATTCAAATAGCCAAAGAACCTATCTCAACGAAGGGACCAAGAATCTCTTCGGAAATATCATTTGCCGGACGATTTTTAGTTGTAGTTCCATTCTCTAACAGAATCTCCATATCTCAGAAGATAAAGAGTGTTGAAGAACGGAATAGACTTAAGCGTCTGATTCAAAGTATCAAGCCAAAGAATTACGGGGTTATTATCCGTACTGTTGCTGAAGGAAAGAAAGTAGCTGATCTTGATGCCGACCTACAGAGTCTGGCATTGAAATGGGAATTGGCACTCCGGAAGTTAGGTACTGCTACGCCTCCCCAAAAAGTCATTAGCGAACTCGATCGCACGCAAGCAATTCTTCGCGATCTGCTCAATGAATCGTTTAACTCTATTCATGTTAACGATTCTATTATTTTTGAGGAAGTTCGCAATTATATAAAAACCATTGCTCCTGAAAAAACTGATATTATCAAGTTATACAAGGGCAAGGTTCCTATTTTTGAGAACTTTGGGGTTGATAAACAAATAAAAAGCTCATTTGGTAAAGTTGTTACCATTAAGAGTGGTGTTTACCTGATTATCGAACATACAGAGGCTTTACACGTAATTGATGTAAATAGTGGTCATCGTGTAAACTCAGGAATTAGTCAAGAGGACAATGCGTTGGCAGTGAACCTTGAGGCAGCTTCTGAAATAGCACGACAGCTAAGGCTTCGCGATATGGGTGGAATTATTGTGATCGACTTTATTGATATGCACGAAGGGTTAAACCGACGTAAATTATATCAGAAGCTCAAAGACGAAATGGCCAGAGACCGGGCTAAACACTCCATCTTACCTCCAAGTAAGTTTGGATTGGTTCAGATAACCCGTCAAAGAGTTCGTCCGGAAATGAATGTAGAAATACTTGAAAAATGTCCTGTTTGTGAAGGCTCTGGCGAAATTAAGCCTAGCGTGATGCAAGTGGATGAGATAGAAAATAACCTGCGTTATCTGGTTAGGGATCAAAATGAACGAAAATTAACAATTACCGTTCATCCCTTTATTTATGCATACCTTACCCATGGATGGATCTCCATACGAATGAAATGGTTCTTGAAGTTCAAACAGTGGGTCAGTTTAAAACCCGTTTCGTCACATCATTTGCTTGAATATCATTTTCTTAACAAGCAAGATGACGAGATTAAAATCTGATTCTTATTTTAAATTATTCTAAAAACTGACCTCTAGGGGTCAGTTTTTCGTTTAGATGTTTTACCTTTGTAGGTAAGTACACTAAAGCCAATCACTTTGAAAGATCTCAAGATAAGTATAATCGGAGCAGGAAATGTTGGTGCTACGGCAGCTACTGCTATAGCACAGAAAGAGTTATGTAATCAGTTGGTCCTACTTGATGTAAGAAATGGAATTGCTGAAGGGAAAGCACTTGATATGTGGCAATCAGCCCCTCTCGCGTTGTACGACACACGGAGTATTGGTGTTACTGATGATTTTAGCGCTACTGCTAATTCTCAAATTGTTGTTATTACCTCGGGTATGCCGCGCAAGCCTGGAATGAATAGAGAAGATCTGGTCTCTCAAAATGCACGTATAGTTCAGCATGTAACTAGAAATGTAATGAAATATTCGCCTGATGCTATTATTCTGGTTGTTTCAAATCCACTCGATGTAATGGCTTATTGTGCCTATTTAACAGCTCAGTGCCCTCCCCGTAAAGTTTTGGGTATGGCAGGACTATTAGATACGGCACGCTATCGGGCTTTTATTGCCGATGCAATTAATTGTTCGGTAAAAGATATCCAGGCTGTTTCATTAGGCGGACATGGTGATACAATGGTTCCTTTGCCTCGCTATACTACGGTTAGTGGTGTGCCACTTCGCCAGTTTCTTGATGATGATACAATCCATAAAATCTGTGAACGAACACGATATGGTGGAGGTGAACTGGTTAACCTCATGGGTACCTCTGCCTGGGTAGCTCCGGGATATGCTACCGCTCGTATGGTCGAATCAATAGTTCTCGATCAGCGTAGAATTATGCCAGCCAGTGTTTTTATGAATGGTGAATATGGAATTAAAGATATCTTCTTTGGCGTTCCTGCTAAAATTGGCAGAAACGGTGTAGAAGAAATACTCGAAATAGAATTGAATGATGAAGAACGGGCAATGGTTGATCAGTCAGCTATTAGTGTAAAAGAAACCACCGATATTCTTCTCAATATGAACTTATTTTAACGATTGCAATTTGTAAATTATGGAAATTGTTGTAAGCGGAATCCGACCAACAGGAAGTCTACATCTGGGTAATTACTTTGGTGCCATCCGCAACTTTGTAAAGATGCAGCATCAAAATAATTGTTATTTTTTTATTGCCGACTATCATTCATTAACAACTCATCCAACTCCGGGCGACTTACACGGTAATGTTAAACGGGTATTGGTAGATTATTTGGCTGCTGGTCTGGATCCTGAGAAAGTAACTTTATATCTACAGAGCGATTTGCCTGAAACAGCAGAACTTTATCTGTTTCTCAATATGAATGCTTATCTGGGAGAGTTAGAAAGATGTACTTCATTTAAAGATAAAGCTCGCACTCAACCTGAAAATGTGAATGCTGGTTTATTAACATATCCTACATTGATGGCTGCTGATATAATTCTGCATAGAGCACATAAAGTGCCTGTTGGAAAAGATCAGGAACAACATCTTGAAATGACCCGTACTTTTGCGAATCGTTTCAATAGAATGTATAAAGTTGATTATTTCCCTGAACCAGTTGCATATAACTTTGGTGAGGAGCTGGTAAAAATTCCAGGTCTTGATGGAAGTATGAAAATGGGGAAATCTGAAGGAGAAGGTAACGCCATCTTCTTATCGGATACACCTGAAGCAATCAAGAAAAAAGTGATGAAGGCTGTAACTGATAGTGGTCCTACTGAACCCAATTCAACCAAACCTCAAGCTATCGAGAATCTATTTACACTAATGAAAGTTGTTTCGACTGCTGATACTGTTTCGCATTTTGAAGAACTCTATAATACCTGTCAAATCAGATATGGCGATCTGAAGAAGCAATTAACTCAAGACATGATCTCTTTTACCGAGCCATTCCGTGAAAAGATAGCAGATCTTTCAGCTAATGAAGAATATTTGCGAAAAGTAGTCAATATGGGAGCCGAGAAAGCCCATGAGAGTGCAGCAAAGACTGTCAGGGAAGTCAGAGAAATAATTGGATTTAGAAAATTTTAAATTCTCTAAAATAAAAAAATAGCGGGAGACCTGATTAAGTGTCTCCCGCTATTTTTTTATTTTAGAAAGTTGTGTTGTTCCATCCATCCTTTGCATCGATCAGGCCATGCTAGAGCAGTTCCTTTGGTCTGGTCCAAACCAAAACCATGTCCGCCCTTTTCAAAAATATGCATCTCAACAGGAATCCCCATTCGCTGTAGTGCAAAATATAGATTAATACTGTTATCAACCTTTACTGTTTTGTCATCAGAAGCATGTACAAGAAATGTTGGAGGGGTATTTGCTGTTACATTTTGATCAGCAGAATAGTATTTTACTTTTTCAGGATCAGGGTTTTTACCTAAAAGATTAAGCCGTGAGCCACGATGCGTTATTGTAGTATCCATTGAAACCACGGGGTAAATGAGGAGCATAAAGTCAGGGCGACAGCTCACTTTTTCAACAGGATCCGATGCTTGTGTGTTCCCATCATCGAAATGCGTTCCGGCAGTAGAAGCAAGATGTCCGCCTGCAGAAAAGCCCATAATGCCAATTTGGTTCGATTTAAGACCTAATTCAGCAGATTTGGAACGAATATACCTTATTGCCCTTTGCGCATCTGAGATTGGCGCTTTTTCTCTGTCTGTGACGCCATCAGATCCGGGGATTCTGTATTTTAAAACAATTCCTGTGACACCAAATGAATTAAACCATAAAGCTACTTGCGAACCTTCTTTGATCATTGACTCACCTGCATATCCACCACCAGGGCAAATAATTACTGCTGTCCCATTTGCCTTTCCGGGTTCGGGACGATAAATGTCGAGTTCTGCCTCGCCAATGTTACTAAAAAAAGTAGGTCGTACCTCTTTCATTGGTGTGGTCTTGCCATTTGAATAGGGTGCCTGATTTGGCCAAAGTTTCATATTATCAATTGTTTGCGAATTAGCAAAAAAAGAGAAAAGAAGAAATGCAGTAAGAAGCTGTGCAATTTTCATGATGTTGAGTTTAGATATTCAAAGTAACAGGTATTCTGTTAAAAAATCAAACTAAAGGGGTTATAAATATTATTTAGATAAACTTCTGAACATAAAATGATTTGTAATTGAACTTTTCAACAAAAAAATGCATTATATTTAGTCATTATAAAGTTTAAAAAAAACAACCATGAGTCTAGTACAAGAATTCAAACAATTTGCAATGCGTGGCAACGTTGTCGATTTAGCCGTTGCAGTTATTATCGGAGCTGAATTTGGAAAGATTGTCAATTCATTTGTAAATGATATTCTTATGCCTCCTATTGGAACATTAATTGGAGGTTTAGATTTTAAGGAGTATAAAATTATCCTTGCCCATACTGCTAATAAGACAGTGACCCTTAATTACGGATCATTCTTGCAAAGCGTTATCAATTTTCTAATCATTGCGGCTTCTATCTTTTTGATGATAAAGCTGATGAATGCCGCTACCAGAAAATCTATTACACCTCCTGCACCTCCAACCCCCTCAAAAGAAGAGTTATTATTAACTGAGATCAGAGATCTTTTAAAGGAGAAGAATTCATAATAAGCGAGAGAGAAACTTTTTATTGGACATATTTTAAAACGGAGGATACAATTAATCCAAAATTATCATCATAATGATGGCCTCCGTTTACTGAAAGGATATCGGCACCACTGAGTTTAAATGATTTTTCCAATTCTTCGGCATCTTCATCCTTTCCGAAAATGCAAAGTTTCTTCCCCGTATTTATTTTCCGAACCTCGTTAATGACATTATATTTCCCCTCACTACTAATGTCGAGCATACTACTAAGGGTGACTTCAAAGTCTGTATTATCGTCAGGTGAAAGCATAGCAGTTAACAGGACCTTGCTTTTTAACTCCTGGGGCAACCGATTTGTTATGAAAGGAATTACGTCTGCACCAAACGAATAACCTAACATGATTATCTTCGATTTCTTTAAGTGTAGCATGTAATATTCCAATGCTAACACAACATCTTTTGCTGTGGCGTCAGGTGATTTGGGTTCCCAAAAGTATTTCTGAGTGTCAAACCCAATACATGAAATGCCATTCTGTACAAGTGTTTCCGCAATCGAATTGTCGAAATCAGTCCAGCCGCCATCTCCTGAAATTAACAGAGCTAAAGGTTTCGTAGGAACATCCGATCCCTTTAGAAACACTAGAGGAAGATGTGCTATAACATTTGTATTTACTCCGACAATGGGAGCAATAGTAGTCGAAGCACCGAAAGAAGTTGTATTGATAATCTTTTTTAAGGCTTCTTTCATTTGTGGCATCCAACGACTTTGGACAGAATAACCGTGACCAACTTTTGGAAGCGTAATCATTTCGGTATTCTTCAGTCCTTTCAGAAATTCAGCAGTAGCCTGTGCATTGCATACCTCATCAATTGAACCTTGTAGAACAATGAATGGCGATGTGAATTTTTCATAACGATCCAGATAAATACTTTTACCCGGTTTTAGAACATGATATTTTAATCCGTTTCCAGAACAAAAAGGCTTTGAAGTTTCAATATCAGGGCAAAACCCTATTGCTATAGCCCCCTTAAAAGTGTTAGCAGGTGCTTGCGCCAAAAGAGCATAAGCAAGTGTCGCACCCGAAGAATATCCTACAAGAATTGGTTTGAAGTAAGTGCTTATTTTTAATTTCTTCTGCAAAACCATGCTAAGATTCTCAAAATCTCCGGCCGGATACAGACATTTCGCTTTCGTGCGTGTAATGCTTTTCATGTAATGGACTATATCGATACCCACAACCATTACATTCATGCCAGCAAAAGAACGTGCCATTCTTACCACGCCAGTATTCCAACCTCCATCCCCCGAAATAAACAGAACAACACCTTCAATAGGAGCACTATTTCGATAAATGTGCACATTTCCGAATGGACCATGAGAAATAATATCTTCAGTTAATCCCTTTGAGGCCGATAATGCTAAAGGGAGAAGCATGAAGATGAGAATCAATTTTTTCATTCTGCTATAATTTATGGAGAGACAGAATCTTATGTCTCTATCTTTATAGAAGTTTACGGTTTAAAAGCCTTAGAGAGAATGACCGGAGCTTGTAACAGATCGTAATCGTGTTCATAGATTAAGTAGCAATTGCGCCACTCCGGATCAAACTTGTCTTTAAAACTTCTTAATCCTTTATAATGAGAAAACGACCTTATTTGTTCATATGCAAACTTAATTGTCTTTTCAGGAAAGTCTTTTCCTTGTTCAATACCCGACATAGGAGCCATGCCCAGATTCACTGATTTGTATCCCTTTGATTTCAAATAAAGAAACATCTCAATCATCAAAAAATCTATACTGTCTTTATGTGCATTGAGTGCCTTGCGGATTAGATCGAATGTAGCTTCCTCAGGCATATAATCAGGAATGATATTCACAAAAGCAGCCACTTTTTCTTCTGCATTTTCTACCGTTATAATGGTTTGATTCTTTAGCTCTGCAACAGAAAACATTCCCTGAGCAAAGACAAGTTCAGAATAATCCTGTTGGTCTAACCACTCTTCAGAAACAGTTTTCAATTGCTGGAGAAGGCCATCCTTAATGGGGGCTTCGTAATAACGAATAAACCAACCCTCATCCTTCATTTTATTGCAAGCATTTCTGAATGATTTTCTCGAACGTCCCTCTAGCGTAAAGGTGGTAAGGTCGAGTATTGCTTCCTGACCAATGATAAGAGATTTCTTTTTCAGACTTCGGTAAATATCTAAACTATCTTCAGGAACTCTATAGTAGAATGGCTTTAATCCTTGCTCTTTACAGAAAGTGTCAAATTCAGCTATCGCAAGAGCTATACCCTCTTTGTTTTCGCATACCGGATTTTCTAAAACAACAGCAAAAGTTCCACAGATTCTGTATGATATAAATCCATCTACTGTTGTCGTAAAATAAAGCAACTTATCACTGTAGGTTTTGAAATAATCGAGAGCTGAACGACCATATTTTTGAAGAAGATCCTTTGCTTTTTTATGCTCATCACCACTTAATTCTACACTATGAACATAAGGCTTTATCAAAGTAATGAATAGAAATGCCATTGAAAGGAACCCTGAAATGTTGATAGAGATTAGAAATTTATGAGCAAACTTAGTGTTGGGAATCAGATCTTCAGACTGGAATAAAAAGAAATTCTGAAGTGTGTATTTTACAGATTCTGTGAAACTAAAGTCAATATCGAAATATTTCTTATCAAGGAAATAGAAACCGATAATGCCATAGATTAAGATTGCAAGAATAGCAATAGCAGCTGTTTTGAGACCAAGTTGTCTGAACTCAGGACTTCCTTTTACATAATACTCTTTTCTCGTCATCCAGAGCGATAGACAGAGAAAGAGTGCCAACGAAGCCTCTTCGTAGTCAATAGCCTTTGTTAAATTGGCGATCACAGAAACTACACCCAATAGCATAGCCAGGTGCCAGGCCGTTTTAAGCCCTTTAAGCATATAGGCTGTCAATCCGAGCAGAAAGAGTCCGGCAGCCATTGTAAAGTAGTTTGAAGCATGGATAGCCTGCAGGGGTAACAGATCGGCAATAATCGCACGACGTGATGGGATAGCAGGCGTAAGAGCAGAGATGATGTTTACAATACCGAGGGCAAAAGTTAAGACCACAGGAATGATGCGCAAAACGATATGGTTTTTTACAAAAACAAAACTTTTAATACCTGCAGCAAGTGGTATCCAGAATTCGAATATTCGATAAAGTAAGGTGATAGCCACTGCATCTACTGTGGTAAGGCCATATTGCGTAAGGATAAATGAAAGCGAAAACTCAATAGCTCCGAGTCCCCTCATAAAAGGAGAAAGAATCAGGAACAGAACCGAAATAATATAACCGATTACGGCTGCTTCAAAGTTTGGATGATAGCCTAATGCTAACATCGCAATCATAAGGTGCCCAATCCCACACATCTCAATCAATACAGAGAAGATATTATTCCAGATGAATGCTTTTTTATCAAATGATTGCGATTTGATTTCATCAATAAGCGATGACATTTCCGGATCCAATCTCAGGAGCAGTCGATAGACATATCCATTATGCGTTGCCGAGCGAAAGGCAGCCAGTAGTGAAATCACCAATAGAATCACACCGACTAATGCATAAATCTCGCCCGACGACACGCTTTTCTTTATTAGCGTATATAATATGGCAGGAATCGCAACCAATACCACCGAGATAATGCCTACAAAAGCATAGATGCTTGAAGCAAAGTGTATTTTGGTTTTACTAATATTCTGATCTTCCAGTGGCTTCGTGAAAAAGGCCAATGAAGATACCCCACCGGCAGGCAGGAATACACTAATGAAATTTCGTTTTAAGAAAAGAAGTACAGCACTTTGAAAGGTGATCTTGCAATGTATAGATTTAAAACTAAAAACATACATTAACGCTTGAAGCGAAATATAAATGCTTGTGATAGCAAAGCCTATCAATACCCATAGCGGGTTAGCAGTATTAAGAATTTCTCTGATTTTTGGAATCTCAGCTTTTTCTTGTCCGATAAAATAGAGCCCCATTCCAATAAAGAAAATGGCAACAATAACCTGGATAATTATCTTTCTATTCTCCGATAGATAACTAAATAATCCTGGTTTCCATGAAGAAATTGCTTTAAGTAGTCGTTTTATGTGTAGATGTAATTTCGTCATATAACCTCAATTTGAGAAAAATAGACTCAGATATTAAAGAGCCCAAACTAAGAGCGCTTTCGTTTAAAAGAATCAATAAAATTTGGAATAAAGATACTAAGCAAAATGGAACGGAAGTAATCTATTTTGTTTTATTGTGATAAAAATTCGCGACTAAGAAACCGATGTTTTCAATCTCTTAGTCGCGAAACTATATTGAATGATCAATTAATTTATTAATTTTCAATTAGAAACAGAACAGATTAAACAAGGTTAATATCGAACTGTACCAAGTCGATAAATAGCTGAACCCGTTCATTAATTTCTTGTTGAGTGAGACCGATCAGCGCATCAGTTCCAAATTTCTGAACAGCAAATGAAGCCATAGCCGAGCCATAAATAATTGCATTTTTCATATTATCGAACGAAATGTCATCCGTTTTGGCAAGGAAGCCAATAAAGCCACCGGCAAAAGTATCACCGGCACCGGTTGGGTCGAACACCTCTTCTAATGGCAGTGCAGGGGCGAAGAACACGTTGTCTTTGTCGAAAAGCAAAGCACCATGTTCACCTTTCTTGATGATAAGATATTTTGGACCCATTGTTAAGATTTTCTGAGCAGCACGAACGAGAGAATATTCATTCGACATCTGGCGAGCCTCTTCATCGTTAATGATCAATACATCAATTAGTTTGATGACATCCATTAAATCATCCCATGCCGAATTCATCCAATAGTTCATGGTATCCATGGCAATTAGTTTGGGGCGATTTGGAAGTTGCTCTATCACTCTTTTCTGAACCGATGGAGTTAAGTTTCCAAGCATCAAATATTTGCAGTCTTTATATGATTCAGGAACAATGGGGTCGAAGTCGGCTAATACATTTAGTTCAGTAACCAACGTATCGCGAGTATTCATATCATTATGATATTTTCCAGCCCAGAAGAAAGATTTTCCACCTTTAATGATTTGCAGACCGTCTAGATTTACATGATGATCTTTTAATAATTTAAGATAAGAATCGGGGAAATCGCTTCCAACGACAGACACAACATTAATAGAATCAGTGAGATTGGCAGCGGCGAGGCAGATATAAGTACCAGCGCCACCGATGATTTTGTCTGTTTTACCGAAAGGTGTTTCGATTGCATCAAAAGCAACCGAGCCTACAACTAATAAACTCATTAAGCTGAAAATTAAATAAATGTGAAAAATGTTAAAATATTTTTTGCAAAGATATTGGATAATTCGAAACAATTAGTAATTTTGCAATCGCAATGACAGAGATAACCTCAATGTCCAAGCAAAAATTCCTCCTTAGCTCAGTCGGTTAGAGCATCTGACTGTTAATCAGAGGGTCTCAGGTTCAAGTCCTGAAGGGGGAGCCTAAAAATCAGCCACTTACGAGAAATCGCTAAGTGGTTTTTTCTTTTTCAACATACAATTCAACATACAAAGATCGTTATTTGGGATCAGTTAGAAAAGTTTGGGGGGATAAAGAATAAAGTATTTACTTTGCATTATTATGGATAACCACAGCAAAGAAAGCAACAGCCTACTTGACCTAGTCTTACCTAAAGGTATCTTAGCGTATTTCACAGTTAGCAACATCGAACATACTGAAGAAACAGTAAACATATATTTATCTGAGAATAATATTGTTCCACAAGAATATATCAATGACAAATTAGTCTCAAAAGGTTTTTTTGATGAGATTAGAATTCAGGATTTTCCTTTACGGGGTAAAGACGTGTATTTACTCATAAAACGGCGAAGATGGCTCAATGAAAGTACTGGAGATACAGTAGTTAGAAATTGGGATATGGTAGCAAAAGGGACACGAATGACAAAGGAATTCGCGGCTTTTTTAAAAGTTGTATCTAGATTCCAGACCGGTGCGTTGGCGATTACTTTGGTGTAAATGGCAAGCTGCTAGAGGAGCAATACCGGGATCATCTGAGCGACTTCCACAGATGGGATCAATTAAAGCATGCTGAGAACTGGATTCTTTTTCCAGAGAACATCGGCTCCTGTTTGAGTTTAGACGAGACAGCATTATCACAGGGCGAACTGTATACAGTAATAACCAATAAAGCAGCCAAAGGGAAGAAAGGTGCACTAGTAGCCATGATCAAAGGGACTCAGAGTGAAACGGTAGGTTCCATTCTTGAGAAGATTCCGCTGCGAATAAGGAATCAGGTCACCGAAGTAACACTGGATATGGCAGCAACAATGGAAAAGATTGCCAGACATAGCTTTCCTAAAGCCAATCTGGTAACTGATCGTTTTCATGTTCAAAAGCTGGCTTATGAAGCTGTACAGGAGATGAGAATCAAGTATCGATGGGAAGCCATTGATCAGGAGAACAAAGAAATAGAACTCAGTAAAGAAACCAGACTGAAATACATTCCTCATATTTTAGAAAATGGAGACACACTTAAACAACTCCTTGCACGAAGTCGGCATTTATTGTTTAAGCCTCAATCAAAATGGACTCCATCTCAATGGAGAAGAGGTGTGATCTTGTTCGAGCGATATCCTTTATTGGAAAAAGCCTATCATTTATCTTTACAATTAGGCAATATATACCAAAGCTGTAAGAACAAAGGATTGGCATTTACCAAACTAGCACAATGGTATGACAAAGTTGAAAAGTCAGGGTTTGATTCATTTAATATTGTTGCCCGCTCTGTAGAAGCCCATTATCTAAACATCCTTAATTATTTCGATCACAGAAGCACAAATGCTTCTGCTGAGTCATTTAATGCTAAAATAAAAGCATTCAGAGCTTCTTTTAGAGGAGTGGGGAATGTTAGCTTCTTCCTGTATCGGTTAAAAAATATCTATGCTTAATCTCTTCCCCCCCCCCCCCCCCCC
>JACAUB010000001.1:4998753-5257441 GCA_013390605.1 Bacteroidota bacterium
AACTCTTCCCCCCCCCCCCCCAACTTTTCCGACTGATCCATTTAAGTTTGTGAATTATCTTCATCCTATTTAATGAGAACATTTGAAAAAATATTCTTGGTTTTAACACAAGTGCATCACCATTCTTTATTTATCTTTGAAAGATATAATAATAAGACTATTCAATGGTCTAATGATGGGATTAGAATAAACCAAAAGATATGGTAAGCAGGCATTCAAATATAAATAAATACAATGGTTATACTTGGGAAATAGAGATTAATAATCTTCATCGATTATTTATTTACGGATCTGATGTAGAATCATTCGTTATTGAATTTAAAGAATGGAAATTATTCAGTTTTAAAACCCATTTTTCCTTTGTTTCAAATGATAACATTTTTGAAGTAGTATCGATATCATTTGATAGGATTTATAACTTTTTCTTGCAAGGAGGGAAAGTCCTTTGGTTATATCAGTCTATGGAAAATAAGAAAATACAAGCTATATCTGAAATAAATTCAATTATTGCATCAGACTCATGTTTTTGCATAAACAAAATTCGAGAAGATGGCCTCTATATTTGTTCTGATTCATCTGACAATGAAAATAGTAAACCTAATTCTTATGATATTGTACTTAAATTTTTAGAAAATAAATGTACATTTTTGAACTTCTCAACCCCATACTTTATTTCTAAGAAAGACATTGATTTGATTAATAGATCTCTAACTATTAATTCAAAGCCTAATGTGCATGTTTCCGAATTCAAATGTATTGATTACAACGTTTCGATGTTCTTCTGTGATGATAATATTGAAGAAACAGGAATTGAGTTTGTTGGAGTTATCAAATCCGACTTTCTCATTTTAGACATGATTTATTGTGACTATGATTATTCAACGAAAGGTCTAAAAAAAACAATCCAGTATTCTAAACTAATATTCAATTTTGTAAGTTATAATGAACTTGAAACTAAGTCAAATTCCCTAATTTTAGGAATTGACGATTTTGTAGGTAGATGGCAAGACGAGGATAGCTTTTTTAGTTTATCAAAGATTAATTTGCCAGAATTAAATTCATCTACTTTATTGATGATGGCACATTCACAAGATGGAAGACATGTTGTCGGATATGCAACTTTTAAAGATAGATGCATGAAAATTCATTATTATCAATCTACTAAAGACAATATTACCCAAAAAATAAATAATACTACCGAGTTACAAATTTTATCATATTCGAAGGGTGGGTTTCGATATAAAATCGTTGGAGAGGAAACAGAATTTTACGCAAAAAAAGAACGTGAATAAAATCATGGTTTTCAATCATTGAATATTCACCAAATCAAAGTACAATTTATTTGTTACTTCGTCATAACATCGAGCCTTTAAAACGACATCATGTCTGAAGTAATTATCAAAGTTATGTATTTCTTTCTTTATTTTTTCGTCATTGATGCTAATTGAAATGTCGTCTGTATATTCCATTTCATCGAAAAATCTTTTTGTGACTTCAATTTCTTGACACCAGAACCTATCGAAATCGTCTTCGATTACATCTTCTTCATCCAAACGAAAATTTTTCACATTAATAATTATAATATTTCTCGATTCTGGAACTCTATGTCTTCGTATTAACTTTTTTTGAGCGATTTGTCTTTTCAACTCGTGCTGGAACATAACACAGTTCTCAAAAGGCTGTTTTGGAAATAGATCAATTTGTGTTGTTCCACGGTGTTCAATATATTTATAAACAAAATCTGGTTTGTCTGATTCAATTGAATAAAAAGTAAAAAATCCTGAAAAGCTTATAACTCCTCTTGATACTATAAGAGATGTAAACTCAGTTTCTGGGAATATTTTATATTTTATCCAGGATCTTGAAATTACTCTGAGTTCTTGTTTTTTCTCAGTTTCTTCGCTGCTACTATATATTAAATCTTCAACATGAATTCCCTTCTCTTCAGCAATATACTTATCTTTAAACGAGCCAATATAATATCCTACACCTTCATCAATTGACTCAAAAAATACATGATACAAATAGTTATAGGCCATCATTTGGATAATTACTTAAATTTCAATTTTTAAAAATTAATCACTTGTCGTTATGATGTTAATAGTTTTTTGCAATTGCTCCTGTGTTCAGTTGTCTATAAATCGATCCAGACTCCAGTTGAATGCATTAGCCCTTGTACTTTAAAACAATTTTTACAAGTTCTTGTAAGGTTGTCACTTTGATTATGCCAATTATGTCCATAAAGACAAAAATTAAATGCGTTCTGTGCTTTTAAGTCATTAATAATGACATCGAATATTTTTTCAATATCTTGTTCATTAGGAATTTTTCCAAATTGGTAATTGCTACTTTTTATTTTACTACCATTAGAATGTACTACCCAACCATAAGCAATATTTGTAAATTCAGATTGAATACCAATATAGAATTCAATAAATTCCCCACTTGGATTATTGATCCTCTGTTTGTACACTAAATCTGTTCCATTTTCTTGTACAAGATCCATTTTGTTCTCAACACAAAAATCGACCCATTGAGGAAATAGATTTTTAAGTCCTCCACTCAATCTGTTTTTCTCTTTTACCTTTTGAATGTCCAATTGGAACTTTAAAAAGACAATTAATGCAATAATAAAAACAATTAATAATATCCACATTCCATAATAGTTTAAAATTAATATTGTAATTTATAAGTAATTTGTAATTTTAGTAAACAGAGTAAAATATTTCCCTATACAAATGTTTGCAGCTTTTTAGATGAAAATTAATATTTC
Organism: Bacteroidota bacterium; assembly: GCA_013390605.1. Taxonomy (GTDB): domain Bacteria; phylum Bacteroidota; class Bacteroidia; order Bacteroidales; family Cfx3-03; genus Cfx3-03. The sequence goes on from JACAUB010000001.1 coordinate 5,001,527, forward strand.
AATTTTTTATAAATTCAAAGCAAAGCTATAACTTATTATAACAATAAGTCAAGTGTACCCTGACTTATTGTATGAAACCTCCACTTTTTTGGATGAATGAGCTAATTATTTTTTGGATCATCTTTTTGAGGTAAGTAGGAACAGGTTTGAAAGTATTGAAACATCATGTAATTAGTATGGGAGTCAATATAAAATGATTTATTTTAAGACTTGCATCTATAACTAAATTAAAATCAATAATTTTGTCTGTTTAAACACAAACATTAAAATATGATTTTCGTTGTTTAAGATTAATTTAAGATTCGAAATACTGATATCCAAAATCACTGAATAATTGATTTTGGGTAACAATTTTTTATTCTGAATTAAATAAACAATAATTAGACAAAGTGATGATCTATTTATTGGATTATCCAAACACAAATAAATAGAAAACTTAAGGTTTATTTTTAAACCAAGCGCTATGAAAATACTTGAAGGAATACCAAATATACTTTATAAGTATAGAGATTATACTAATGACTTTAACCGTAGAACTTTATTTGATTTCGAGCTGTTTCTATCTTCAACTTCTATGTTTAATGATCCTTACGAAGGCTCTATCCCATTCGAATATGATCAAGAAGATTTAACTATTGAAAACATCTTTTTAAAGATGCGGAAAATGGCAATGAAGAAATATTCTGAATGGGATGAAGCACAAATTCATGATTACTGCTTCAAAAATCAACGAAATGAATTTTTAAAAGATGATGCACATATTGAAAGAGTTAACCAGAAAAACAGAGAAGATATAGATAAGATATTTGGAATTTTATCTTTAACAAAACAGCCATTAAATTATCTGATGTGGTCACATTATGGTAACAGTCATAATGGTATTTGTTTAGGTTTCGATGCAACAATTCTTTATAAAGTAGTGGGGGGGACAATTAGTCCCGTTGTATATAATACAGAAATGCCCAAAATGAAACTTTTTGGGGATATAAATGATTTTCATTTAAAACAACTTAGCACAAAATCAGATATTTGGACTTATGAAGAAGAATACCGTATTGTCAAGAGCTTTGCTGCCAAACAAACAATAAGTTACCCAAAAGAAATGCTAAAGGAAGTATATTTAGGTTGTAAACTACCTTTTCAGGAAAAGCTTAAAATAATTGACTTTATTAAGGACAAAGGAATAGACTGTAGAATATATGAATTGTCTTTGAACAAAAAAGTATTTAAATTGGACTCATCTAATATATATTAGCATTAAATTTGGAGATAAATCGAGTTGAAAGTGAAATGTTATTTGTTCTTCCTGTCGAATGGAGGAAGTAATCTGTCAATTTGTTCATTTCTCACTCTCATATTAATGATAAAATATGGTTAAATAACACAATATAAGAATATTAACTTATCATAAATGAACCAAAATGGTTGCAACTTTCAACAGTAAGGGGAGCCCTAAAATCAGCCACTTACAGAGAAATCAGTAAGTGGTTTTTTGTTTTAAACAATAGTTTTCATCCATAAAATATAACCTGGTACTATTTATAAAATAATATCACTTTGCACTTATCTTTGTCATAATCAAAAATGTATATATAATTAACGGAGATCGTCTACACTGTAAAATTGAAGTGCCATGTACAAAATACCCGAACTACCGTTAAAACAAGATGTAGAAACAAAAGCTGTTCTTAAGCAGCTGGTTCAATCTCATCGTAGATTAGCAGAATTAAAAGGGGTGGTCAGATCGATGCCCAGGCCATCCATATTGATAAATACTTTGTCATTGCAAGAAGCAAAAGACAGTTCGGCTGTTGAGAGTATTATCACAACCCATGACGAGTTATTTAAAGCAGAATTGTTTGTCAAACAATATGTTTCTCCTGCCTCCAAAGAAGTGCAGAGCTATGCTGAAGCACTCAAAAAAGGAATAGATGCTGTTCAGAAAAACAAATTATTAACCAACAATACGATAATTGAAGTTTATCAAAGTATAAAACATAATACAGCATGTTTCAGAACAACACCCGGAACTACTTTGAAAAACGACCAAACTGGTGTGATAGTGTATGAGCCTCCACAGAGTTATGACGAGATCGTCAAGACAATGACCAATCTCGAACTATTTATAAATGATGACTCTGTCAGTGATCTGGATCCGTTAATAAAAATGGCAATTATCCATCATCAGTTTGAAAGTATTCATCCTTTTTCTGATGGTAACGGACGCACCGGAAGGATTATTAATATACTGTATTTGGTGGATAAAGATTTGTTAGATCTTCCGGTATTGTATTTGAGTCGATATATCATTAAAAATAAAAATGAATATTATCACCTCTTACAAGCAGTCAGAGATGATAATCAATGGGAAGCTTGGATACTTTTTATGTTGAAAGGGCTTGAAGAAACTGCACTGGAAACCGTAGTTCTTGTTGATGGCATAAAACGACTTATGGCGGAGTATAAATCCGAAATCAGAAGTCAGTTCCCTAAAATCTATTCACAAGACTTACTTAATAATCTTTTTAAGCATCCTTATACTAAAATAGATTTCCTGTGTTCGGATTTAAATATAACCCGACCAACAGCATCGGTTTACCTTTTGAAGTTAGAGAATAAATTTGTCAAAAAAGTCAAATTAGGAAGAGATAATTTTTATCTTAATACCAAACTATTTGATTTATTGATTGATGCTTTTCATCTGGAAGGTGATAAAGCGGCAGTATCTATAGAATCGGTAGGATAAAGAAAAGTGACCTTTTTTAATAGGTTACCAAAACATGTAAAATAAATCGACTTTTTTTTATATATCCCAAAAACGTGTAAAGAAATCAGGTTAATTTTTACATGTTTATAGAAATTTTGAAATGATGATTAATGGGAACTAACCCATTAATTTCCGAAGTTATTTCCCGTTATTAAAACTACTACTCCAGTATTATTACTTTTAAAGAATAAAATATGAGAATCCATTTAGTGGTCTAAAGAATGGAGAGTAGCTACAGATGAGAAAGTTAAAGATCGCCTCTTATATTCTCACAGTTAAGGAATTAATGGATTGACAACAAGGAATATATATTAGTGGCAGATACCATTTATGATTCCCAAACTTCCATCCATTCTTTAACCACCCAGTTCCCATTAAACTTTTCCAGAATCACATACATTCCGATACCAGCTAGCCCATCCGTGGAACTTTCAATGTATATAAATGCTCTACCCCTTTTAACATTTATTCCCGGTCTTGACAATCTTACGAGAGGCCTGTCACCGTAAATATTGCGAAAAGTTTCCCAACCACGATTTTGAAAAATCTTTTCTATTTCATTATCTGAAAGATATGAAATGCTGCCTACAAAATCACGAATAGTGTCAACAGCAATTTTTGTTTGATTTTTTTTAATAAAGTCTGAATACATTGTTGAATCAATCAATTTCAGTCCCATGTGAAAAATTGCTGGTCCATTATAATGAAACGAGGATAATGATCTTTTTTTATTATCAAATTCGTTAGAGACTGTCTCATTTATTAAAACAATATATTTTTTTAAATATTGAATCTGTATTTTTTTAATCTTCCCATCTCTTTCGAAAACAGTATCTTTTACAACATGACTGAAGTAACTTTTAATAAATCCTGAAATGATTTCATTTTCAAGTTTAATTTGTCCGAAACTATTAATTGTTATTATTAACAAAAAAAATAAGGTCACTATGTGTCGTTTAGATCCCATGATTTGCTTTTAAAGATAAATCAACAACTTAATATCGTTATTGAATTCATATTTGGACGTGTTATGACGAACATTAATTCATCCGAAATGAATTGAAATAGTTGCAACTTTTGGTAGTGATTTGAACAGAGAATCAATCACTTACAGAGAGTTAAGTAAGTGGTTTTTTATTTTCCACATACAATCCCACACTAATTGTGACTGATCCTCTATTTATCTCCAAAATTACATACAAAAGCCGCGAGAATAGCTTTGCTGAAAAGCTCAAATCAAATTATGCCAGCGATTTGGACAAAACTACTGAAAGTGGTGTTGTAGGACGGCGAATCAGTGTGGAAAGTACGTGCGAATCATCATATAGTCCTCCCTTTGAAGCACCGATATCTGAGTCGGCCAACATCTCAGCAATTCCTTCCGGCAAACCGAAGCTCTTCAGAATATCTGCATATTGTGTTTCTGTCAGGTTATTGTAAGGAATGGTTTTCCCGCTCTGAAGTGAAATCTCAGCAGCCAGATCGGTAAGTGTGTAGGCTTCATCGCCGGCCAATTCGTAGATTTTGTTCTCATGACCTTCTCCAGCCAATACCACAGCAGCAGCTTCGGCAAAATCTAATCGAGCAGCTGACGAAATTTTACCGTTGCCGGCACATCCAATAAAGGCTCCGGCTCCAATAGCACCTTTAGCCGAACCAGTATAGTTTTCAGTATACCATCCATTACGCAGAATAGTATACACTAAGCCCGATGCTTTTATGACAGCTTCCGTGGACAGATGCTCTTCGGCTAATCCAAGCGAAGAAGTATCGGCATGTAAAATACTGGTATAAACAAGCAGTTTTACGCCTGCTTGTTTAGCTGCTTCAATAACAGCTTTATGTTGCGGAAGACGCTGCCCAATTTCGTTGCTGGAAATCAACAACAACTTATCAATACCTTGCAAAGCCGCTCCCAAACTCTCCGGTCTGGTATAATCAAATACACGGGCTTCCACGCCCAGACCTGATGCTTTTTCAGGGGTACGTACTAAGGCTACAATACTTTCTGCAGCTACTTTTTGTTTCAATTTTTCTACTACAATGCGACCCAATTGACCAGTCGCACCTGTTACTCCGATTTTCATTTTTTTTCGTTTAAATTAATATGCATCGTTAAATTATTTTGCCAATTTTTAGTAATAAAACAATCTGTTTGTGTGTTTTGATTGAGCTTTTCATGTAAATTTAATTACTATTCTACCTTAACCGAAACAACCGATTGATATAATAATTAATTTTGTTACGCAAAGTAACTAATAATAGTATATATTTGAAACTGGTTACTTTTTAGTAACCATGAAAATAGCAGTAACCTAAAAGTAACCATAATGGCCAGGATCAAAGAAAAAACCCAATGTCCGGTAACGGCAACACTCCAACTGATAGGTGGAAGGTGGAAGACTATTATATTGTATACCCTCTCTGCCGGAACAAAACGATTTGGAGAGATTGCCGTTCGCATTCCCAATATTTCACGCAAAGTACTCACCGAGCAACTGAAAGAACTGGAAGAGGATGGGCTGATTCTACGTGAACAATACAAAGAGATACCCCCTCGGGTAGAATATTCACTTACCGGGATGGGAAAAAGCCTTTCATCGGTGTTTCGGGAACTTGAAATATGGGGTACCGAAAATGTTTTGGTTAACTGAAGACAACGGAACTCTCTATTAATGTAAAAGTTGTCGGAATCGTGCCTTCGGCAAACAACCGTTTTCCACCTCCCAAAGTTATTGGAAATATCTTGGGCCAGTACGGTGCCCAAATTTCAAAGGTTTTACGCCCTAACAACAAGTCAAACGGCATGTTCATCTGCTTTTTTACCCTAAATCTGATTATTCTTACCTTCTTAAAATCTTTTCAATCGTCTTTCCTCTTGCCAATTCATCAATTAACTTATCTAGATAACGAATCTTTTGCATGAGTTTGTCTTCGATTTCTTCCACACGATATCCACAAATTAAACCTGTAATTCTCGAAACATTTGGATTAATCTGTGGTGCTTGGACGAAAAAAGTTTCAAGATCACTGTTCTTGTCGATTTGTTGTTGCAATGTCTGTTTATTATATCCTGTTAGCCAAAAAATAATGGCATCTACCTCTGCTTTTGTGCGTCCCTTTTTCTCCGCTTTTTGAATATACAACGGATAAATATTCGCAAAAGGGATTGAAAATATTCTTGCCTTATCCATTTTAGTTGTTATTATTTATCAAAGTTTGTTTCTTTTTGTCAGTTGCAAGTTAACACTGTTGTCAGAGGTTTGCAATTGTTAATGAGTTTATTTAATGGGCTTTACGAGGTCAGCAACCATTCTTTTCCAAATTTACTAAAAAACACATAGTCAACAAAAATGGTTCATTTTTTCATTTAGAATTCATTTTATCACTATCAATAGTCAATGTCCTATTAACTTGTGTAACTCGTTGCATTTTCATTTTCTCAATGGCTCTATCATATGTTAATAAACCATTCACTTCATGCTCAACATCCGTAGTTTGTGTATAGATAGCAACACTTAATCCATTATATTTCATCCATTGATCAATATGATTAATTAACAAAACGTACTGATCTGTAAGGGCCGTTTTAGTTGCAGCATAATCATAAGCATTATTTCTCACCGGCCACATATGGTTGTGCACGAATAATCCAATTCCACCAAATTCACCCAGTGATGCAGCTCTGCAAGTATCAGGTTCTGAAGGACTATAAGGTTGTTGATATAAATGAGTATCTACAAAATCTCCGTTACTCGGATCTCCATATGCTTTTTGATAGGTTGGGTTATTGTTAAAACCCGAATTCCCATTTACCAGGCGGGATGGATCATATTTTTTCACCCAGTTAGTTATCTCGCGAACATCAAAAGCACCCCAGTTTTCATTAAACGGAACCCACGTAACAATACAGGGAGAATTATAATTATCATCGATGATGGCCTTTAGTTCTTGTCGAAAACGCCCTCTGTTGATTGTTGTATCTTCCTGTGGATACCAGATTGCCGGCATATCCTGCCAAACCATCAGTCCAAGTTTGTCGGCCCAATAATAAAAGCGTTTAGGTTCTGTCTTCATATGTTTGCGGATCAGATTAAATCCGGCATTCTTTGTAAAGGCAATATCCGATTTTAATGCCTCGTCTGTAGGGGCTGTTAACACACCGTCGGGCCAGTAACCCTGGTCCAGCAATCCGAGTTGCATTAAAAATTTGCCATTGAGCAATGGTCTTATTACTCCATTGACCTTCCCTAGTCGCATGTCTCGCATGCCAAAATAGCTGATAACCTGGTCCGTAATATTTCCCGAAGCATCACGTAAAGTAAGTTTCAGATCATAAAGAAAAGGATGGTCTGGTGTCCAGTAAATGGCATTCTTTATCGGTAAATAAAAAATTTTTCCTGAAGTTGAAGTTACAGATGCAATAGGCTTATTATTTATGATAGCTGTTGCAGTGACCGTACTGTTGGCATCAGCATCTACAGAGATGTTCATTCGGTTGTTTGAAAGATCGGGCAGTAATCGTATCTTCTTAATATATGTTTGATTGACAGGTTCTAACCAAACAGTTTGCCAAATGCCGGAAGTAAAGGTATAATCTCCCCTTGGGCCATTCTTGCCTGAAGGGGTACGTCCATCATTTGCATCGTGTGCACCAACCACGATCAGGTTTTCCCCTGAATGTATTAAAGAAGTAATATCCAGACTAAAGGCATCGTATCCACCTGAATGAGAACCAGCTTTATGGCCGTTGATAAAAACAGTGGCATCGTGATCTACCGCTTCAAAATGTACCAATAAACGTTTTCCTTTCCAAGTGGCAGGTATTTCAAATTTACGCCTATACCACATATTGATTTCCTGTTTTCGCTTAATACCTGACAATACTGATTCAGGGCAATATGGGACGTGAATCTTTTCTGTTTTTCCATTGAAAGCGATGGGATCAACAGGCGCAAAAGCATCAAGCTGGTCTTTACCACCGATGTAATCCCACCAGCCGTTTAGGCACAGCCAATCCGTACGTTTAAATTGCGGTCTTGGATATTCGGCCAAAGGGATACTTGCTGCTAATGCTTGAGCAGTCCACTTGGTGGGCAGTTCACTCCGTTGCGCATGAAGCTTTGTTGAAGAAAGGGCAAATAGCGACAGTGAGACAAGAAAAAATGAAATTCGGTAATTCATAAAGGGGAAATTTAATTTGGTATGAAGATAGCTTGATTAAACTATTGAATAAGTAATTTATTTGCAATTTCAAATGTCAAGCAAAATGAGTATAAAGATTGATGGAGTAAAAAAGTGAAAGTATGTTTCTGCTCTCTATAGCTTTAAACACTTGAATGAGTTTATTTAATAATATCTACCTTAATAAAAGCATAAGATTGAGCTCCCTGTGAAGTTACTCATACGTTTCTTTTTTTATTTATCAATTTTAGTTGTATCATTAGCTATAATCTGGCTATCAATATATTTTATATCTTGGGTAATCAAATACCTGTCATCACCCATTGATAGTATAATTTTCACCCAGTCATTTTTTTTATTATATGTATATTCCAATTTGTTTTCCCAATTACCACCAAAACTATTAGTATTACTGCGAAAACTAATCACATCTCCTTTTACATTATATGTTATTTTCTCAATTCTATGCATAGATGGAAGGTGCTGATCTTTACTTACCTGTCCATGCGTATCGATTTGATAAGTTATTCCTTGAATTCCATCTGAAGTTATTGTTGTCGGTTTTTTTTCTATAAAATCACTATATTTAATCTCTAAATTTTCAGTTTCTACATCTTGCACCCAACATCTTGAATGTTCCTTGATCAATTGTTTTTTTTTATTCCAATAATACTCATACGTGGATTTTGATGAAAGATATTGATTTATAGAATCAATTTTATACCAATTAATAATAGTGGATATTTTTTTCCCTTCGTTCAGTGATGGTTTATCGTATTTATAAATATATTCCTTTTTAAGCCCTTTCTTTTCAAATTCTTCTATCTTCGTATTTTGTCCACAATCATTATATGAAAAAACAGTCTTATTTTCCAAATAAATTCCATTAAAATTTTGAACTTCCTGCAATACTCCTTTAACATCTCTTTTATAAATCTCTATTAAAGTATCATTCATAGGCTCATGAGATTTTATTGTTGTTATTTTAGAGATTTTATGCTCCTTTGGATTAGAATAGTCGTATGATATTTTGGAGAATATTTTTTCATTTCCTTTTTCATCTATTACAAACTTTTCTCTATAAATTACATTATTGAACAAGTCTATATACTTTGTACTCCAAGTAAAATCCTTATGGAATCTATTATCGCCTAGCCCCTCGAGTGAATAAAATTCTGGTTTATTTATAACCCATTCATTAAATTCTTTCTTTAATGAAAACGCTTTTGTCTTTATTATTTTTACAACATTACTATTATATTGAACAGGGGGAGGGGTGTTTTTACAAGAGATAGCTGATATGATCACAAAAAATATTGCTAACAATCTCATCGTCCTTATCATAACATGGTTACTTTAATTATTTTATACGAATATACTCTATAATTTTATTTTTGTCGATGTTATTTCTTCCTATTTTCTTTATTCTATATAGCTTACACTCCTCTGCAATGTATTGAAAATTTTCATAAACATCTTCACTATTAGCTTGCTTTTGTAGCCACTTAATATATTTTCTTATTGAGCAGTTTTCATGTGTTAGTTTAATATACCAATCAAATGATACGTAAATATATTCAATCTCCAATATCCCTTTCTTCACAAAGAAACCCATATCCTCAAAATGACCAAGTAAATAATCATCAATTTTAAATGGGTCAATTTGATAATTCATATCCTTTGCAACATTCTTGTAATCAACGTAAGCATCAGGTAACTTATCTAATTTGTCTTTGTTTATTTTAAAATAAGGGTGATCTGGGTCTGATTGTAATTCTCTAAATATTAACAAATCAGAATAAATAAAAAATAAAAGTTGCCTAGTATTTTTGCAGAAAAAATCTTTCTTGAATCTGTGACTAAAATCACCTTTCCTATTTTTGTTCAAACCTCTTAACTGGCGATATGCGATAATCATCCCAATTAATGGAATAATTAGTAGTATAAAATCCTTAAAATTATGCACTATATTATCGTATTTGTTTGCTTTCTGGTAACAGCCCTGCGGTTTTTCTACAACTTTAATAATTAACCCATCTCAATCAGATGTGATTATTTGTGTTTTAGTTGATATTTAAATCGAATAAATCTTTTCCTGTTAACATCATTTTCGATATTTTGCTCTGTTATATAAAGTAAGTTGGAATGCTAAATAGTAGAGTTTTATTTAATGTCTCACAAAACTATGTAAAATAAAATGAAAAGTCAAAACTCTATTGATTTCAAATTGATTAGGGTGGTTTAAAAATTATGTTTATCCTTATTTTACTAAATATCTTTGTATATACATCATTAATTATATGAGGTTTCAAAATACAAACAAATCTGTAGTGATTTATTGGTAGAATAGTTACAGATTTACAAGTATTTATGATAAGTAAAAAGTCAAAAAGTATTTCAAATATTTTTTGTTATTCCACCAGTCAAATTACATAGCTTTTCCAATAACTAAATGGATTCAGCCAATGTTATTATAAAGATTCCACCATGCGGAACCCGGCATGCTGGTAAAAGTGTCTTCTGAAAGCATATCGTGCATGTAATGTAATCTCATTACCTGTCGAGATCCATGAGCCCCCTTTTATCAGATTATGTTTCCCATCAAAAGTAGGAGTAGAGAAATCATCATACAAAGAGTGGACTTTAAACCCGGGATAGTTCGTGATAGCTGTTTCTGTCCATTGCCAGACATTACCAACTACATCATTAAATTCACCCATTTTAAATAGATCAACCGGACAGGGCGATGCATAGTGTTCAAGGTTTATGTTGCCGGGAGCTATTTCCCACGCATTTTGATCCGGGACATCGCAAAATGCCACTAATCGATACCATTCACCTTCAGTCAGTAGACGTAATGTCTTGCCCGTCAACTCACTTTGCCAGTTACAATATGCTTTTGCCTCCAGATAATTCACTTCGGCTGGCCAGTTCCAGGGCATAGGTAGCTCATCTGCAACCAATCGCAGAAAATATTCATTTTCAACTTTTCTCCAGAACAGGGGCATCTCAGCTTGTTTATAACATTTCCAGTTCCAGCCTTCATCGGTCCAATACTTTTTAGTTTGATATCCTCCCGACTCCACAAATTTCAAAAATTCTGCATTCGAGATAAGCTGCTTCGTAGCCTTAAAGGTGGCCACATTCTCCTCATATTTCCCGTATTCACAATCCCAACCATAAAACGGATCATTGAAAGGTTTGCCCATCACAACAAGGGATCCTGGAACAGTCAGAAATTCATTACTGGTAACACTCCCCATCAAGGAGCAATTCTCACCAAACCTGCCAGATTGTAAACTGTTTAAAGGCAGTTGCCTGATCAGCACTGAAGAGGTTTCTAAATGAATCCTCTCGTGTTCAATTCCCATCATGATTGTCCAGAAAGGACTTTCCCAGGTGATCGGCATTTGCAACGGCGTCTCTTCAATTACTTTAATGATGACCTTTTTTGCCTTATCTCGATATTCTCTGACCTGAGAAACTTTGGGCCAGCTATAATGGTTTTCATCTATGTCGTCCCAGCTCATCTCATCCACCCCGACTGCAAATACAGATTCATAAGCAGGCTCGATGCGTGTGTCGATCAGTTTTGCCAGAATTAGTTTATTGATGAAGAAAGTAGCCGTGTGACCCAGATAAAAGATCAACGGGTGACGCAATGGGTCGGCCCGCAGATAGAATGTTTCATCCTGTTTTATTAAGTCATATAATTTCTCGTCAATCTCCCATGTTTTTATAAAATAATCAAGAATCTCGATTCGCTTTTCTTTTGGATCCCCTTCTTGTAGATTGATTGTTTTTGTTTTCAGATTATGCATTGCTAGCTTAGTTTTTTATGTAGGTACACTTTATGCATCACGAAAGTTTCATTTGTATCGGGATTGATTTTCGTCTGATCGATGTAGGCGTAATCTTGATATCCCCTGCTTCGATAAAGCGAGATAGCGAGGCTGTTTTCAACCCACACACGAATAAAAGCATGTTTGAACCGTTTTTTATCTACTGTTTGAATAAACTTAAGCAACAGCTGTTTGCCCAATCCCTGACCTCTGGCACTTTCTGTTACCATCATTTCAGCAATATAAACACAATCTTCTACCAAAAAGTTTTGCCTTATTTTATCAGGGATCAATTCATCAAAACTCAATGGAGTAGCCAATAACGCACCGAAAACTTTATCTTCTTTCAGAACTATAATCCCATAACCTTCTACAAACAGACTGTTGAGATAATGGCCAATAGCTTCTGGGTCTATAGTCTGGGCCGACAGACCTGAAGAGAAACAATTTAAATATAGTTGCAACAACTCATCTTTATAATTCTGGTAGTTTCTTTTATCTATCCTGATTAATTCCATCTGAGATAAGTTTATCTCATAGAAATGTAAAACTTACAGCTTTGTTCAAAATCTATGTATATGAACTATGATGTTCTATCACAATTAACCAATTTTATTTAGTTATATTTTGTAACTAATACGCTGTTTTACCCCCTGTATGACTGGACTAAAGTTGTAAATTCAATAATCTCTCAAATATATTCGGTAGAAAGAACCCTTTTTACTTATGAGATTATAATCTTGTTATTATTTCAGCATTACAATAGTAACTTTTCATTTCATTGGCAGTCATGCAAGAATGCACAGGCAGTATGTACAGTAAATCTCCGATTTTATATTTTCGGATAAGCGATTCGGGAACAGAAACAATTCCGTGTTCTTGCGATAAGCTTTTTAAATACATTCCCGAAACAGGTTCACCCCATCCCTGTTCAAGTTGTTCAACTACTGTTCCGTAAATAGTTCCTTGATTGTCAGTTTCCAGGCGTTCTTTAGAAAAATGAACGCCCCCGCCATATATTACTATTTCATTTCTGTCGGCGTGAATTGAGACAATAGGACAGGCCATCGCAACTGCAATCTGGTCAATCGAACAAGACCCGATTTGATGTTGGGTGAGATCATAAAAAACAAAATTACCAGGGCGGATCTCATCTATTCCTGAAAAATCATCGACAACACTACAACTTGGGGTGTCTCCTATTGAGATGATTAAACCCGGATAGCGATCTATATATTTTGCTTTTAAGTCAGTTAAAATTTTCCTGCTTGTATTATGAATTGAAAGAATCTCTTCTTTCGTTCTGCATTTATAGGTGTGACCGGCATGCGTTAAAAAACCTTTGAAGTCCAATGCTGCGCAGTTGCTTATTTCATTAAGGATCTCATTAATTTGCTGTGTAGAGGTATGGGAGAGTCCGGTTCTATTATATCCAACATCAATCTTAAGATATATTCCGATTTTGTTTTTTGCATTTTGAGTTAAAAACCTGGCTGTTTCTATTGATTCCACTAGAATATTCAACATAATTTTTTCAGAAAGTTGATTTATCGTTTCAATTTCTAAGATGTTAACGGGAAAAGCAACGGTAATATCTTTCCATTCAGTAGAAAAATATTGGGCCATTTCAAGTGACGAAACGGTTATCTTATCAACTCCTAATTCTTTATACCACTTCCCAATTTCTAATGATTGATGTGTTTTGAAATGTGGACGAAATTCGACATTGTTTTTTTGTGCCTTCAAAAACATCATTTCAATGTTTCGTTTGCATTTTTTTTTGTCTAATAATAGTGTTGGCTTTGTTATCATCGGTGAAATTCTAACTCGTTTTAAACATGGTTGCGAATGCTCTAAATCTGGATACAGGTGAAAATTATATACTACTCCCTTTTCTTCAGACTTCTGGCGTGTGTGTTTTTAATATTGTTCAAATTTAATGATCTTTTAATAATGTGTAGGTATTTAATAAGTGAAGAGAAGTGAAATGGTAACAATTCTCGGTTGTAAGGGGAGCTTAAAAGATAACAGCCATTTACGAGAATTCAACAGTGTAGAATCTTCCTGTAATCAATTTATTTGTATCAAAAACCAATGCGATTTCAATTTTATCGAGTATATTTGTATTTGACATTTAACACCATATTTGCTGTTTTATATAGTTCCTAAAGTAATCTTTTCTAAAACAGTATGGTGAACAATAAGCTTGAAATTCCACCCTGATTATCTTTCGATTATTCCCCTTCTTTCATCATAAATCCCTCATATGACTTTCCTAAACAGATGGGTTTGTCCATAGTATCTCCATACTTTGTCCATACTTCCTCCATAGTTAGTCCATACTTATAAGCTATGGAGGAAGTATGGAGGAACCTTCGAGAAAGGGTCGACAAAGTTTTGATAAACCCATCTTTTTAGGAGAGACGTACTATCTTTTTACGGTCTTTATCGATTACTTAAAGAAGTTTTTTGAGTTGAAATTTAACTAAAGGAGCGGCTATCGTGCTCGTCAATAAAGTAGGTCAAATTTATTGACGTTTATCCTGCTTTTTTGTAAACCCGAAATAATCAAATTTAAGGAAAAAAGGATTGTTTCTGAAATTTGTTTTATCAAAGGTATCGTTTATTGAGATCAGTCAGAAGAGTTGTGAAGAAGAGTTAAGCATCTTTACTACTGCACAAAAGTATGCCGTTAATTATTGTTGCACTTATATTAAGTAACACCTGTTGGCTGAATTAATTTAGAATATAATCAAAACTAATTGATTGGAATTTCAAGCTCATAGAAATCAAATGTGTTAACTATTTGATAACCTATCAGTTGAAATTTAATTCATCCAACGCGTTAAGTAACACCTATTAACGATCTAAAAGGTAGTAAGTAGCATATTAATACCTGAGACCTTCAAAGAGTGGGTGGTTTTGATTTATGTTCTCCGTAATTTGTTTTCTTAAAATAGCGATGTAATCTTTCTCCTTAATCTTCTTTCCTTTTGCTTTTTTCGGAAAGTTTAGTTCGGTAGTTAGTTTCTTAAGGTTAATTCTATCAGCTGTAATGACCAATGCCCCATCATTAATATCAACTTCAAGCATCAGTCCGGGCAGTCCAAAATATCTTTCAGGGCCCCCGCCAATGGGGATATCCAAAGCATACCATGCAACTACTTTTTGCTTTTTAAGGGTGTCGTCGTAAAAAGCATTCATGCAAATATGGCCTGCAATCTCTTTCATTTCGTTCATTATGATCCATTTAGGAGCCCTCAGCGAATCTTCGATGATGTATGTTTTACCCAAAACTTCTATGATGTCATGAAGTGTCTGTTTACTGAAATCACGGGTAATTGTATAATCAGTCTTTTGGTAACCATATACTCTGTCATTTTCTTCCGTATCCTCATACTTGGTTTGGGTGGCATTGAGATAGAGTATTGAATAATTCTTAGATTCATTCCCCATCCCGTACACATGAGTATAAGAATAAGTAAATACCTCAATTGATTGCTTGCTTAAATAATCCAATACCGCCATTTTCTTTGCGATATTTTCTGTTTTAACATAATGGATAGTCCCCTCCAGTTTTTGCGCATAACTTAAGGTGGAAAAAAGGATAAGAACAGCCAATATGAAAGTTTTTATAAGTTTTGAAAGCTGAACATTGATACTCAATGTATTTGATGAAAATTGAAACATATCATTAATTTTATTTTGACTACACATATTTTTTTAACTCCCCGATTAGTATCTCTTAAGGTCAAATCCTTTGATGTTATAACTAAAGCTAAGTAAGAAGTAGCGGGCCAGCGTATTGGCAGTTGAACTGGAGATATAATTTTCAGTAACAAATTGTGAAATATTCTGGTTCTTATCAAAAATATCGAAAGCAGAAAGCCTCAACTCAATCCGGTTAGCTTTACCTACGATTTGACGAATGGAAGCATTCAGCAAGGGTATATTATGATTGAATCCAAAACTTGCATTTTTATAAACTGAATAACTAAAGTTGCAATCAAAATATGTTTTAGTTGCAATTCCCCATTTTACTGTACTATTTGAACTGTAACTTCTGATTTTCTGGTTCCGATCATTTTGTAGGGAGTACCTCATATCATTAGAATTTATATTTCCACTCAAACCAAATAATAATTTTTGAGAAAGGGTTAAGTTAAATTTTGTTTCTAGGGAGGTACTTGTGTTTTTGGCAACGTTCTCAATATCGTTAATCAAAGTAGGGGTTATACCAAAACCCAGACTCCCATTCATACTCATTGTGAACTTATTCTTTATGAATGGGAAACTATAATCTGCATTAATGCTGGTACTATTAGAAAACCCATTCATGTTTTCAGGCCTTGTAACTGTTTGCATTCCAACTTTATCAATCATCCTGATTGTCTGACTATATGAAATTGAGTTTGACGTTTCACTATAGTTAACAGAAACGGAAAAACCAGCCATGGCTACCTGACTGTAATATTTGTAACCGAGATTATAATTTTGATAATGGGAAGGTTGAAGATCAGGATTTCCTTCAATAAGGAAAGCAGGATTGTTTACGTTACCTATGGGCATTAACTGATCCATCGTTGGTAGATTGATATCCCGATTGTAATAAGCACTTATAGAAGCAGATTTGGTTACCTGATAACTTAAATTGATATTCCACGGCAGGTTTGAATAGATTTTATTCATCGGATCTTTCAGATCTGGCGTATCATTTCGCAGTGAGTAGTTCCCTTTGAGTTGTACCTGTTGAGCAGCAACATTTAGTGATGCATTGAATCCGTTATCAGAATAATATAAGGAGGTCCCAATGCGATTTAATAAAGCATCATTTGCATAATAAGCGGTTAAGCTATCGACTCTGAAATTCTGCATTGCTGTGTTTTGCGTCAGTTTATCCTGAATAGTTTTGGTTACATTAAAATTGTAGAAGGTATATGTATATAATTCTTTTGATAAGGGTTCGGACAGCATCAAGCCTGTCCTGAACTGGGTAGTCGTATTATTATTATGGGTATTTAGCTCCCGGATCTGTTCAGTAAAAGTATTTGCTTCAAAAAACCTGTTGACTGAAAAGGGATTATCCAATTCATCTGATTTGACAGAATTAAAACCACCACTCCAGCTTAAATTTGCTCCCTCCTTTTTTAGCCTATGACTGAAGATGGCTGCACTAGCGACACTCCATGAACTGAGTTTATTGTCATTAAGGGTAGTCAGTGTATTATTCTTGATATCGTTTTCGGTTGAAAAAAGAGAGGTATTTGATCTATTACCCTTTGAAGTTGAAAAAAGGATTAAGTTTTTGATGGAAAGGGTATTGGTGGTGTCAATTGTCTGTTCAATGCATAGTTGTATATTATGGTACCCTATGAATTTCTTATTAAAGGTGGTGTCAGAATTTTTAAGGGAGCCTGTTTGCAAAAAAGTTTCTTTGTTTGATGTTTGAATAAGTGTTCTAGTATTTTCATTGTAGGAATAGGAGGAGGTGATTTTGGTTTTTTTATTGTCAAAATTATAGTTAACTCCGCCACCATAGCTTTTCGAAAGACCGTCTGCGTAAGGATTATTTCCAAATGGTGCCCTGCTTTCTAATACCATAAATCTTGAGCCAAAGCCAAACTCACCAATACTTGAAGAGATGTAATCTCCTTTAAAATAAGCATAATCATCCCAATTTGCGCCTGTTTGGTTGACGTTGTTTCCAAATCCTATAAAGGAGAGCATTTGTATTTTGTCAAATCGGTTATAATTGCCTTTGAGAGCCCACCTGTCCTGGTCTCCTGCTGCTACTGTCAACTTTCCAAAAGCACTATTCTTAAATTCTTCTTTCAGACTAAGATTCATGGCTTTGGTCTTACTTGGTCCCTCTTTAATGCCCGTAATTCTTGATAGGTCAGACTTCTCGTCAAAAAACTGTACTTTGGAAATTATCTCTGCTCCAAGATTCTTTGTGGCAAATTTTGGGTCGTTCCCAAAGAATGTCTTACCCTCTACAAATAGACGTTTTACGTCTTTTCCTTGTGCTTTGATATTTCCGTCAACATCAACATCTATTCCGGGAAGTCTTCTTAAAAGATCTTCAACGGTGGATCCGGGTGGCACTTTAAACGAGGCAGCATCATATTCTATGGTATCACCAAAGAATTTTAGCGGTGCTCTGGCGGCTTTGATGACCACTTCCCTCAACACTTTGGATATTATTTTAAGTTGAATTTTGCCTAAATCTGTTAGATCGGTAGGAGAAACAGGTAGAATTTTTTGATAAGGGATATAACTCATGTGCTGAATTTTCAGCAGATACCCACTATTTTTTACATTTCGGAATTCGAAATTTCCTTTTTCATCAGTTTGCGTGAAACTGATAAGGGCCGATTCTTTGGTTGAAAGGAGCATCACCATCGTCGAAGGAACGGTGATTCCTGCTGAGTCGCATATAACTCCTTTTATCGTTGTGCGAGCCGATGTCTGTCCGAAAAGATTGGCAGAACTCAATAATAGTAGAACTAGAATACAATGTAGTTTTCTCATAATAAATGGGGTAGGAAGTGGATTCTATTTAGTGTCTATACTACTACCCGTTTTTTAGACTGAAATTAGTTTTTATAATAAGAGTCTCAAATTTAAAAGATATTTTGATGATATACAAATGTTCATACAAATATGTGAATCTAACTTTCACTTTTATCTTCACGTCTGATTTATCCATTATTTGAACTTTTGTTTAAAGAAAAATCCTTTCTTATGTTTGTAAACATAATTCAAAGACGCATTAATGTAATAAATAATTTCTTTTCGAAAAAAGATACGGATTTGGCAGTGAAATAGTTTCTGTAATTATTCACTCTTTAAAGAAAGAAATTATGCTTATTCTTCAAGACGTAACTTATACACATCATCAGTTCAGATCTGATAGTAAAAAAGCCTCTTTACAATGGAGTAAATAGGGACTTCCTCCTTCTCTTGCCATTCTTACCACATAAAATTGAAAATGGTTTCATTTTTTGATATAAAGATTTTAAATCATAAATAAATGATCCTATTTTAATTATGAAGTATAATACTGTATAATTCATATTAATGGCATGATTTTACGAATTATAAGTGTAAAATGTTAAATTTTAAAATATAAATTATTGTATAACAGATGATTTCTGTTTTTCAGTGTCAGGTTTTGGAACATCGTTTTTTAAAAAGAACTCATAATTGATCATGCCCATTATGGTTGTTGATTTCCATGTATCTGATTGCTTTCTTTTTTGAAATCTTTGAATTCTTTTTAGCAGATACTGGTAATCTTCACCGTTACGATCACCAAAGGCATCTTTATTTTTCCAGAGTATAGGTAATGTTTTATCCGACAGCTCGTGAAGAAGAAATTTAGTATCCAGATTTTTACGGTTGTAGTTTAAATTATACGATGCGATACATATATCCCAATTGAACAGCGCAACAAATAATAGAACGCAATAGGCTGTTATCGATATAGTTCGCAGATAATAAGCAATAGATTTACGCTCTTTTACTTTGATAATTAAGAAAACCAGAGCGAGGATAGTCGCAATCAAAAAAAAGAATACTCCCAATCGTTTGTAGGCTAGTCCGTATAATTGAACATAGTATAGATTGCGGACAAGAACAGATACTACCATTATCATATTTTGTCCAATCCATACATATGCCAATATTTTAACCCATCTGTTGTGTTTGTAAAAATTGATGTTTCCATAAAAGAAATAGAGTACGATCCCTATTGCAATAAAAACACTGAAAATTAAAATATAGGTCCCCGTATGTACAAACTGTCGTAATTCAGCGACACCAGAAGGTTTAAAATTAAACCATACATGAGTAATATCCAGTATGTTAACGATCAGTAATAAAATATTCACCATTAAAAATGAGATGATAGCCATTCTGTAATAGTTTTTCATGCCGGTTAATGAAGAGTTTCCCCAATAGCTGTTCCATGATTTACGTTGAATATCGTCCGTTAATTTTTTTTCAACCATTTCTATTAACTGGTTTTTAAACCTCAAGAGTAATGAAGCTCCGATGCCAAATCCAAAGAGTAGGAAAAAAAATTTAGGGAGAGATAGTAAATCGATAAATGATTTTAGGTACTTATAGGTCCAATCAAAGAACTGAAAGGTTAACTTGTTGAACGATTCATTAGCGTTGTAGTATAGAATTAGGAAAACTGAACTGATGATAATTGGAAGGGTAATTACGATAATCCAATGATGATACTTTTTGTATCCTGGTATAATAGTTAATTTATTGGAAATAAGTTTGAAGGCTTTGAATAAGCAGATGAAATAGTTCAATATTCCGGCAATCCCAAGAAAGAAAAGTTGGGTAAGAAAAGGAAATTGTGATTTTCCAATGAGCAAAATGAAACTAATGATATAAATAGCGTGCGTGAAAATAGAGTTATGCCAGAATATTCCTATTGCACACAACAGGTTAGCAGAAAGCATTAGTTGTACTGATCGTTGTACGATAGCAAACGGATTAAACCAAAAGATAATAGCTCCTGATGCAATGGATAAGAGAAGTATATTCAATCCCCAGAACTGATCCCAGAACAGAATATAAAAGAGTGTTGTAAAGAGCAGTAATCCTACTAATTCTTTGTTTATTGTTTTCATGATTGTTAAAATTAAAAGTACTTTGAAATACAAAGTACATGATTAAAAAAATATAGGTTATAGATTCTTTATTATTTTCTCGAGTACCTGTATGTGTTCCTGGAAGGCTTTTCTTCCACTGCGGGTGATAATGTAACTGGTGTTGGGTTTACGTCCGATAAATTGTTTGTTTACAAAGACATAGCCAGCCTCTTCTAAGGCGTGGATATGGCTGGCAAGGTTGCCATCGGTAACATCCAGCAACTCCTTTAAGCGTGTAAAGTCAAGAGAGTCGTTCACAAAAAGTGCCGACATTATTCCCAGACGAATTTTACTTTCAAAAGCTTTATTAAAACCGGCTGTTATATTTTTCACTTTTCGTAGTTGTAATACATGAATAATCCGTATAATATATGGAAAACCCCAAAGCCAAGAGCCCAGAATAAAAGTCCGTAACCAATAAAGAAACAGCTGGTTAATCCTAAAATAACCTCCATATAACCAAGATAACGGGTGTCGACAATGGTATATTTACAGGCATTGATCAATGATAGTCCGTAAAAGATAAGCATGGCCGGAGCAATCAGGCCGATAATTCCATGCCATATCAATGCAACACAAAAGATTCCTCCTGTCAGTAAAGGAATAGCAAGGTTAACCAACATACGGATAGCTGTTTGATCGAGTACCGATTGTCCTGTTTTCTTAGACTTACGTGTGGATAGCCATATGCCAAAACCAACAGATAACGATAATACCAGAAAGGCATCCACACAAAAAAACAATAGAACATCTATTTTCAGTTCTGGCTGAAGATGATCATATATAAAATGTGGACCAAAACTATTAGCACAATAAAAATAAGCCGCCGCTGCACCTGCAAGGGCGAAGATGCCAGCAAAAACACCAGTTAAACCACTTAGTGAAATAAACTTTGATGAACGTTCCATCATGGAACGAATATCAGAAATGGCTTCAATTGCTTTATTATTTTCCATGGAAAGAACTTTGTGATGCAAAGCTAATATATTTTTTAATTGAAGTCAATAGAAAAAAATATTGTGAATCTGTTTACTGAAAATAAATGGGTGCAGGTGTGCTATGCAAAAGTAGTGTCAGGATAAACACACTCTAAAACTATATTAATAGAGCTGGTGTTTCAAATCTTCAAATTAAAAGCATTGTTTGTTGTCTAAAAAAGAGGATCTGTCTTATCATTTTAGATGCCGACATCATTCCAACTTTTTGGGGTAGTTGCAAATTTCTATAATAAAAAATACTACCTTGCTTTATATAGGTATGGAAAGTGTATAATCCACATTAAAATTATGTAATGTGGATTATATAAATTAGAAAATATTTAAGGGCGTACAAAGTTGAGTCTCATATACACAACATTGCCATTAGGCTGAGTAATTGGCCTTTGGTAAGAAAAAATCTTATCTGTAAGGGTTATTACAGTATTCTTTTCGCCTTGCGTGAAAATATTCCCATCCAGACTCCACTCACCATTGGTAATTCGATCTCCCTTTGGATTGAAAAATTCAAAAGTACCGTTGGTATAATAATAACCTTTATTAGTTAATTGGCTAGGATCTAATTTCACAGTATCAAGAACCTTATTATTAAGATCATAATCCTCTATACTTTTTAGAAACCAAGGACGAGTTTTTTTACTCGAACCTTTTGTTAAGACTAAAAAATCATTCGACACGAACTCAACATGAATATTGTTGTTTGCCTTAATATTCTTAAATTCAAATGTGTTGGAAACAGGAACAGAATCTGCATTTACCTTGATAGATAAAATACTATAATTGGTATTAGGTTTGATTTTATATATTATAGATTTGCCAGGCTCAAAGGTAGTAGATCCTGCAGGTTCAATAACCCCCCCCTTACCTGTTGAAGAAGTAATGGTATATACTACAGCATTTCCAATTGGATCATCTGTTGGCTTTTTGCACCCTGTATTTGCGATTAGGACAACAAGAAAAAAGAAAGTAACTAGCTTTTTCATAACCTTATGATACGATTTTTAAAATCCCAACTTTTTGAATGAGTTTAAATTAATTTTTTTAAAAGTTAATTTAAAATCCTGTCAAAGGTAATATGTTAATATTTCAATAGCAAGAAAAACATACTTATTGTATGCCCCCTCTCTTGTTCTCAGGAAGAAACACCCCTTTGGGTGGATAAACAACAATATTGTGAAAAATAAAAATCGTTTTTTTTAGTAAAAGAGTCTCAAATCTGTTTAGGTTCATCAATGGAGATGCAAACATCTTTTGATCATTCAGTCATTAGGTATGTATTACAGGTTACTTTTTCTATCAGTCTTTAGTGCCTTTTTTAAGTCTTCAATTAATAAAGTGGTCCGCAAATCAACACCCTTTTTCGTTAGGTGATATGGTGTATTATACGTTAAACTATCAGGAATAATATATCTTTCCGGATTGGATAGTAAATAAAACCCGTATTTCTTTAACTCTTGTTCAATCTCTTTTATTTGAATTTTTGAATTGGCAAAGGACAGGTCTTGATAACCTGGAAAAGTTATAAATAGCCTTGCTTTTTTCTGATTGACAATATTTCTAAATTCTTTTAATGACAGGATTATATCCTCATTTAGAGTTCCTTTGATTTTTCTCATAGGCTTTACTTTTTTCCTGGGTAATTTCCAATGAATATAAGCATCTCCAAACGAGTTAAATGATTTTCTATCATAAATACCAATTTCTGTGTCAATTTTGGATGTATCTTTTAACCCGTCAATTTTTGACATCAAATATGTAGAAATATGGGGAATAAGTGAAAAATACTGTTTAAGGCCTAATAATTTAATTGAATTGGGCGATACATCCACAATAGTTGATAGTAACTCAATTACACCGTTACCCGCATCCCCATAAAATTGTTGATACTCAGGCGAAACTATTATTATATCATTTTCCTTAATATAATTTTCTGCATTCGATAACATATATTTTAAACCAATTCCTCCGTGAATGCCGGTATTTATAGGATTAAGTGCTAATGAATCTTTGATTCTTCTTGAATCTAAGCCAAAACTCAAATTGGATCCTCCAATAAAAATTATTCTGGGACCAGGTGTATATTTTAAGAGTATATTTTTATCAATTTGTGCAAATAGTAAACTTTTTTGAACTGATTTAGATGGTGGAAGATAAAATAGAAGTATTACTGTTAGAATTATTATTATTAAAGCCGGAACAATAATTAAAAGTAATTTAGAAAAGAGTTTTCTCATATATCTAAACTGAAATAAATAAGTTGACGGTTTTGAAAAACATCTGAAAATATTATTGTAAGTATTTATCCGTAATGTATTTTATAATACTCCCATTCTTTAGACCACTAATGCGTATTTTTAATATGAGCCTTAAAATTAATGATATTTTGATAAAGTGCAACTGCTATCTTGAAACTTGAATTATACTACCACCTGTTGCCTCTTCATTTAAACTCCTACCAGAGGCGAAAGTTTATACAACTTATAATCACATATCTAATTCTCGAGTATTATGAGCTTATACTCAACTGAAAATCGCAATATGCTGTTTTTTACCAAAGCATGGCAGAAATGGATAGTTAGATGTTAATAAAAAATAGCAGATGCTCGATAATTAATCTTCTTTCAATATTTTATCCATTTTTATTTCGTGCTTAACGGTGTGCCTGATTGTACTGAATTTTGGGTGTAATGATTTTGGCCGAAGCGAACTTTCTTTCAGAAAAAATGCCATCAGACAAAAAATTCCCAATATACAAAGCCAACCGTAAATTTCTTTCATGCTAACTATCATTGCGTGTTGTTGTAAGCTACCGAAAAGTGATTCTGCTGAAATATGTTTTGTAATCGGATTTACATTATCTATGTTTGCGCCGAGAAGCATTACGTTTTTCTTCATCGTAAATTTAAATACGTGGGTTAGAACAGCAGAACCAATTAAGGATCCACAACAGGCACTAATAAAAGCTTGTATGCTAAGTGATTGAAAAAAGTTCTGAAAAGGTATTGCTGAAAGTGCCGTGATAAAGGTTATGGCGATAATTATATACCCAAATCCACGCAACAGTATAGGGAAAAATAGCATTTCTTTAGGCACATTATAGTCGATAATGAAATACATTATTATTAAATAACCCACCAAAAGTGAGAATCCAATCAGTGTCATTGTTTTGTATTTCCATTTACGCAAAGCGAAGTTTCGGTAGGTGAAAAGTGCACCGCAGACGGTGCCAAGCAACACTATCCAATTGAGCGAAATAAGATTGAGAGCATCATAACCCAAAATTACTTCGGTGTAAATATGTTCAAAATCATGAGAAGGGCTGATAAGAATATCCACCACAATAAAGAGGACAAATGTAATCTTCACATTGCGGTAACGCCAGGTTTCGTTTGCAATAAACGGATGTCGTATAAATGATGCACGCCACAAATTAAGTCCCAACGTTACCAAACCAAATACAGTTCCCATCCAAATGGAGGTGGACTGGTACCAATCGAAATAATCGCCATAAATAAATACAAAAATTGCACATATTATGGTGGCTCCCCATAGGAGGCAACCCATCCAATCTATCCCGTAAAGCGGAAGCTTTTTCATCGACCGATAATGGCGAAAGGCTATAGAGGTAATCAATATCAAGCAGAAAAGGAGTCCAATGATAAGCCAGTGCATATATTCCCATTTTGATATAAATGCTATGTAAATGGTAATCAAACCTGAAATTTGTAAAAAACCTTGTACTGCTAATTGAATGTAACAAAGCCAAACCGCCATATCACGTTTGGGAGTTATCCAAAGTTGAATAGTACTATTACATGCAAAAGTGCCCCACATACGAAAGAATCCTGCTACAAAGCATGTGGCTACTAATACAGGAACACTATGGGTATGTATGCATATAAGATTGCACACAATGAGACCTGAAGCTGTTATCATTAATGCCATTTTTGTAGGAAAGCGAAATTTTAGCCTATACATAAAAGTAAATGTGAGTGCTAAACCCACTAATGAGGCATAGCCTGCCATCATAATGTCTTCGTACATCAGATTCAATGAGCCTGACATTTCGCTAACTGCTGCCAGGTAAATGCCTCCCGAAATCTGATATATTAAGAAGAAAACAATAAGTATCCATGGCTTGACCTTTTCGGGTACAAAACCCCGAATGTCAGGTATGGAGAAAGGTCTTATTTCGTGGTGCATAGTACTAATAGTTTATCTCGCATTCAACATTCATACCGGAGCGTAGCTTTTCTAGATCTTGAGTCTTATTATTTTTTGAAAACTCAATACGTACGGGTATTCGTTGTTCTACTTTTATAAAATTTCCTGCGGAATTGTCTTGCGGAAAAAGCGAAAAACTTGCACCGGTAGCACGTGAAATGGATTTTACTATGCCCTTGAATGTTCTGCCTGAAATAGCATCTACTTTAATGTCAACATACTGTCCCTCTCTTATCTTTGTGGTTTGCGTTTCTTTGTAATTCGCAATCACCCATTTTTCGGCTTCATTTACAAAATCGAGTAAGGTTTGTCCAGGTTGTATCAGTTGTCCTTCTTCAATATTTTTACGTCCCGTAACGCCATCACACGGAGCTAGAATTACTGTATATGAAAGGTTCAGTCTGGCAAGTTCCAAGGCTGCTTCCGCCACTTTGATTCCTGCATCGTTTTGGTTGAGGCGCAAGGTTTGTTCGTTCTTGACTAAGGAGGTTGTATTGCGTTGACGTTGCAATTGTTCGTAATGTGCTTTTGCTGCTTCGTAATTAGCACTTACCGCATCAAACTGTTGTTGGGTAACCGATTTCTGTGCCAAAAGGGTTTTATGACGATTGTATTCTTTTTCTGCATTTTCCAACCGTACATGGCTTTCCTTAATACCAGATTCCGTTGCACCAATATTACTTTGTGTAGTAAGAATGGTGGTTCCCATTGCCTTTTTGCCGATTATGGTATTTTGGTAATCGGCTTTAGCCTGCGCCATACGATAGCGATATTCCACATCCTCAATCACCACCAATGTATCCCCCTTCTTCACTCGTTGATATTCTTTAAAATATATTTTCTTGATAAACCCCTGTATGCGAGAATTTATGGGAACGATTTGTTGTTTCACCTGTGCATTGTCGGTAAATTCTATATTTCCTAAATGTACAAACTTGGCACAAACCCAAACAATACCGTTCAACAGCAATATACCAACAACAATATTATATCCTAATTTCATTTTTTTACTTACCATAATATGATTCTTTTTAAATTTTAATTCTTTATTTTCCGATTAGATTTCCGATTTCCCGTTGTAATCTGTAATAATTGTAGATAACATTGAGTTTAGCATTTACAACTTGTAATTCAGCGTTGAGTTTGGTGTTGCTGGCATCAAGCATTTCGGTAATTAATACCAACTCGCTCAAGTACCGATTGTTGACAATACGGTAGTTCTCGTCAGCTAAGCGACTACTGGTTTCGTAGACTGTTAGTTTTTCGAACGACTCTTTAAACTTCGTATAAGCAATGTTTACTGCTACTTGTGTATGCTCCAACGTAAGTGTTTCGGCATATTCTGTTGTGAGTCTTTTTTTGTTGGCAAGCTGCATTTTTCGGCTGGTCTTATAGAGCGATGCGAGATTGTATTTTATTCCTATCCCCGCGTACCAGGAATTGAAATTATTGTTCATTGTGGGGACTTCTATCAAAATCGGTCCGTTAAAATTGTTTGCTGCTACAATCGCAATATGTGGATAGTAGTCGGCTTTGGCAATACGCAACTCTTTGACGGCAATTTCCTTGTTCAGTGCAGCCGATTTTAACTCGGGAAGATTTTCGATAGCCAGCTGAAACAGGTTGTCTTGGGTTGCTACCTTTAAACTCAGTTCGAACACTGAGGAGTCGGGTATTATCAGCGTTTCGGCAGATAACCCAAGCGTAACTACAAGTTGGTTGTTGATAATCTTACTGTCATTTTCAATCTCAATGAGTGCTAGCTTCAGGTTTTGCAGCATCAGTATATGGCGGGTTACATCACTGCCTAAAGCCATTCCCTGCGATTCTTTAGATTTTATTTGTTGTATCAAAATCTCTGTCTGCTCAATGTTTTTCAGAAACACTTCGCGTTGATTTTTTAACTTGTATAGGTCTAAATAATAACCTGTTACCAAAAAGCAGATATCTAATTCGCTTTGGTTGTAGTTGAGTTGTGCCACTTGTTCTTCCAGCTTGGCTTTTTCAATGTTTGTGGCTATGGCTCCACCAGCGAAGATCACCTGCGAGGCTTCTATGCCAAAATTATTACCAAAGTGGGGCATTTTAATGTTATGGGCATTGGTAAAATCTCTGTCCATAATAACACCATTACCAATGTAAAAAGCCGAAAGTGAAACATCGATCGTAGGTGCCAGTGCTGTTTTTATTAATCTGGTGGCTGTTTGTGCCGTTTCCATGCTTGTTTTCGATAGTTTGAGTTGTTTGCTATTGGCAATAGCCAGCTCTAACACTTCGGACAACTTATAGGTTTTTGCTGTTTGTGCAACAAGGCTTTGCGAGGCTATAAGCAAAGCACAAAGTGCTACAATAAAAGAGTTTTTTTTCTGTTGATACATTCTATTCTATTTAATTTTTAGGACGCAAAGGTCCGTGGAATTAATGGATAAAACGTTGTCACGTTTTCTATGAAAATTATCTTTTTTTCTACAAAATAACTATTAAACCTATTTGAATAGCGTATATTTGCATATAAATTGAGAACAAGTTAAAATGCAGCTCCCTTCTCTTGACCATTTCTTTGACAAGAAAAAAAGTATTGAAAACAACTTTTATATTTCACTACGCCACAATGATTTGCCAATAGATTTTTCACCTTGCAGGATAAATTTTTGCTTAGTGTGTGTATGTTTGACGGGCTGTGCCGAAATAGAGGTGGATTTGCGATCGTTCCACTTTATTCCGAACGATATTATTGTGGTTTTCCCGGGACAGATATTGACTTGTAATGAAAAAGCAGACGACTTTACACTAGCCTATTTCTCATTTTCTAACCAATTGATTGACGAGATTATGTTTCGCTTTCCAACAGCATTTATTGGTTTTCTGAAAGAAAGTGTAAAGTATCAGTTGCCTGAAGTGGAAAGGGAAAAAATAATCATGGAATATTTTGTCACTTTAAATAGTAAGTTTTGTGACACACGGAATGTGTGTCGTGGTGAAATGATACTTAATTTGTTACAAAATTTCTACTTAGATATGTATAGCAAAGTGGTTAAAAACAATGAGATACATTCACGTCAGCGCAATCGAAAGAAGGAGGTGCTGGAAGATTTTTTTCATTTGGTACAAACACACACTGCTAATCGTGAGGTGGCTTTTTATGCCGGAAAACTCTGCATTACACCAAAGTACTTGTCAATTATTACGAAAGAGAGTACAGGGTCTTCGGCCAAAGAACTCATTGATAAATTTGCTATAACAGAGCTCAAATTAAGGTTAAAATCAACTTCCACACCACTTAAAGAAATAGCCGCTCAACTTAACTATCCCTGCGAAGCATTTTTGTGTAAATACTTTAAGAAACATACAGATATGACGCCATCACATTATAGACATGCTACTAGGTGAAAACAATTAAAGGAGTAAGAGGCTGACTATTTATACAAAGTAAAAAAGATAATATTGAATCATGCCTTTGCAAAGGCAAAGTGAGTTCATATATCCATCAAGAAAAACTAAAATGATTACAATTTTAACTCATGAGCGTTACTCTTCCTCCTCTTCATTCTTATACACAATGTAGGAATAAACAATTGGGACTAATGCCATGATAATTATTATTACTAGCATTATCATCGTTAAACTGGATTTTAGAGGAGAAATAAAAGGTAAAACAGCAATAATTATACCTCCTACTACCCATATAGGCCCACCTAATTGATGTGTCTTCTTCCATGTATGATCACTTGCCATTGTCCATGGTGTACGTATTCCTATAAAATGGTTTGGTTTTACTGTCTTTATAAAATCTCCAAGAATTGCTAAGAACGCACCAATAAGCATTAATATTAAATTGGGGTTTTTAAAAGTTCCTCCTTTACTGGTATATAAAATATATGTCATTAATATTGAGGTGAAAATGGTAAGTAGGAAACGAAGATTGTAATATTTATTTCCCATCTTCCTGATGTTCTTACTCGGATCGAGAGCGGGAAGTGCGAGCATTAAAATGTAGAGACCGACCCCCAGCCCAACTGCTAAAATGATTAGTATATACTTGTGGGACCATCCGTTTGCTTCTCCATTCATATCAAAGTGCGTCGGTACGATTTCGGGTAGTTTTTGCCATATTGTGATAAGGTATACAATAGGTAATAAAATCAAAATC
Organism: Bacteroidota bacterium; assembly: GCA_013390605.1. GTDB lineage: Bacteria > Bacteroidota > Bacteroidia > Bacteroidales > Cfx3-03 > Cfx3-03. Next base: position 5,031,361 of record JACAUB010000001.1, read on the forward strand.
CATAATATAAATTCTTTAAAAAATTTGTTCATACTGCTGTTCTTTTGAGCGTTTATAATGCTTTCTATTCTTTAGACCACTAATGTGTATTTTTAATATAGATTCCAAAATTAATGATATTTTGGTGATGTGCAATTGTTTATAACATAAGGAATGGAATATTCTATAATTTCACCCATGGGTTCTTTTTCAAAACCAGGGAATGGTGCTGATTTTAGAATTTCGCCTAAAATGAATTCTTTAATTCTAAATCTAGCAACAGGCAATTGATCCAAATTCAAATAAATAAGGATCAAAAATCAGGCTAACCAATTTATCAGATCAAAACGCATTTCATTATTTATAGTATGTCCTTCAATATATTCTTTATAAACAAGATTGTTATTCATTGTCTTAAGATAAGAAAAGCTATCACGAGCATATTGGATATTTAAAACATTGTCGTTTATTCCATGAGAAATAAAGATTTTTAAGGCTGTAAGGTTTTCATTGATAGTAATTAAGGGTTTAACCTCTTCTAAGAGTCTTCCACTCATTACTGCAATTCCTTTTACTAGGTCCGGTCTTGTAAGTCCTACACTATAAGACATAATGCCTCCCTGGCTAAAGCCAATGAGATAGACTTGTTTTTCGTCGAATGAATATCTTTCTTTTAATTGTCCAATGAACTGGATGATGAGCTTTCTACTTTCTTCGGCTTGCTCATAATTTATGATTCGTTTCTGACTTGAAAAGTTTACCTGAAACCATGCGTAGCTACCTTGACCTATTGTGTGTGGAGCTCTTGCTGAGATGATCAGGAAATGATCAGGGATTTGGTTCGCAAACGAAAAAAGATCTTGTTCGTTGCTTCCTACGCCATGTAATAGAATAATAAGCGGTGTCTTCTCTGTTGTAATATTTGGCGTTTTAACCAAATATTGAAGTGCTTCTTTTGAAAGTCTGAGATTGTCTGTATTATCAGATGTGTTCATGATAGCGAAAATATAAGTGTTGATTTAATGAATTAAGCTTTTTAGTTTTACACTTTATTGAATCTCTGATTGAGGAAGTGTCAGCTTTTCTTCAGTATTATTACTTGATTGTTTACTGATAGATACAGTTGCAGCTATAATTGTCGGCACTTTTTTCCATTCACCAAGACTTGTTTCACGAACAAAACATGAATATTTTTTAAATATCGATTGAGAATAAGAATTTCCGATAAAAGTTCCAGGTAAAGCCATTCCACCCTTGATGAGTTTTTGAATGATGGCCTTCTTTCCATCTAAAACAACGGTCTCATTAATAAACAATTCAGGATGTGAACGTTTAATATCCCGATATCCATAGGCAATGGCTGTCCTATCGCTCAAATCAAGCAGTTGTTCAAAGGTAACAAAGAAGGGTCCTTTAACTTGAAAGTTAAACTGCGAAAGGTCAAACTTTAACCAACCAAACTTCATGGCAGATTCTACTATAATGCTTTTGTCTAAAAGATCTTCTCCTGGTTTTCCAGTCCGGCTATCATATTTATTCAGCCGAACCCTAAACTTAAATGAATCAAAGTTATTGTTGAAAATATACAGGCTTGCTTTTTTAATATAAACGGGAAAGGATAATCCTTTTGGAAAGTTTTTGTTGTCTATCAACAATGCCACAGAACGACCGGCATATGTTGTATCCGGCTCATAATTACCCCCATCGTAAATTCTATTGCCTATTTCAATTAATTTATCCTTTCTCAACCTTGCCGTTATGATAACAGGCTTCAGTATCGTTACTTTTTCTTTTAAGAAAACTGTAAAGTTCTTTTTTGATTCGAGAAGATCTAAAGAAATCGCTTTCCCAAAGAAACCAAGCGAGGTAAAGGTTAATGTGTCATTAATCAGGTTCTTCGGAATATCTATTGAGAAGCTTCCATCATAATTGGAGATTGTGCCTACATTGGAATTCACAATGCCAATATTGGCATAAGGAATGGGTTCTTGCGTTGTTTTACTTAAGATCTTTCCTACTATCGTTTTTTGTCCATAAATAAGGGCTGATGATAAAATAAGAAGTACGGTAGTCAATAAAAACTTGTTCATGGTTCTGTTTATTAATATATAAATACTCAAAGATATAAAGTTCAACTTTCCAGTAACAAAGCTTAGATTTGTAAGTTATTGTAGCCAAATATTTTATATAAATGACAAACTTATATATACTTGCTTGTATTCAGCGGGTATTTATGGTGCGTGTCATACAATAGTAGAACAAATATAATAAATGTTTTGTATTGCAGATTTGCTAAAATAAATTTAATTTATGAGATATAAGATGCTATATGTTTGGATTTGAATTGTTTTTATGTTCTAAAAATTTATGTATGAATTTCATTCTGTATTGTTTTTTCCAAAGGATGTATAAGTGACGAGACTATAGATCGAATGGAATTGTGAGAAAATTGCTTAAAACGGAGACTAAATAAGAAAAACTGTTATGTTTGTACACTCACTGTTTTTTAATTAGTGACATTGTTCACCTGGAATATTTGGATATAATGATATGCTTTTTAATTCAATAAATTTTGCAGTTTTTCTACCTATAGTTTTTCTACTTTACTGGTTTGTTACAAAAGGAAATTTAAGATTACAAAATATACTATTATTAGTTTCAAGCTACTTTTTTTATGCTTGTTGGGACTGGAGGTTTCTATTTCTGCTGATATTTTCTACCTCTTTAGATTACTTTACGGGTATTAAAATTCATGATGCTCCAATCCAAAAAAAGAAAATATTTTGGCTTTGGCTTAGCATTTGTGTAAATCTGGGGTTTCTAGGAGTCTTTAAATACTACAATTTTTTCGCAGCTTCATTTGCTGATGGACTTTCTTTACTGGGCTTCAAAATAAATCTTTGGTCTATCCAGGTAATATTGCCAGTAGGTATTTCATTTTACACCTTTCATGGATTATCTTATGTTATAGATCTTTACAAAAACAGAATTAAACCTGAAAGAGACTTTGTCAATTATTCTGTCTTCGTTGGTTTTTTCCCACTACTTGTTGCGGGGCCAATAGAAAGAGCAACGCATCTTTTACCCCAAATAATTCGGAAAAGAGAATTTGATTATTCAAAAGCAGTTGATGGATTGCGACAAATCTTATGGGGCTTATTTAAAAAAGTTGTTATTGCCGATAACTGCGCAGAATATGCAAATAGGATTTTTAATCATTCTGCTGATTATTCCGGAAGTACACTTGTTCTGGGTGCAATATTTTTTACTTTTCAAATCTATTGTGATTTTTCAGGATATTCTGATATTGCAATCGGGACCGCTAAACTTTTTGGTATAGATTTATTACGCAACTTTGCTTTCCCTTATTTTTCAAGAGATATTGCCGAGTTTTGGAGACGCTGGCATATTTCACTGTCATCATGGTTTAGAGATTATCTCTATATTCCATTAGGAGGAAGTAGAGGTGGAATCTGGATGAAGATTAGAAATACGTTCATTATCTTTTTGGTAAGTGGCTTTTGGCATGGAGCAAACTGGACGTTTATTGTCTGGGGTTTACTCAATGCTCTTTATATAATGCCTTCAATAATTTTTAATACGAACAGAAAGAATCTTGATATTGTGGCAAAAGGAAAATCCCTTCCTACATTAAAAGAATTTTTGTCGATGGGTATTACTTTTGGCTTAACTGTATTTGCCTGGATCTTCTTTCGTGCTAACAATCTAACACACGCAATAGGCTATATATCAGAAATATTTTCCAGTTCTCTATTTACAATTCCACACGGAATCGGATTGACATTGCCAGTCGTATCTCTAATTGTTTTGTTTTTTATAATCGAATGGCATGGTAGAGAACAACAATATGCAATTGCGTATTTAGGTGTGAGATGGTATAAACCAGTAAGATGGGTGATGTATTACGTTATTATTTTGGTTATTCATAATTTTGCAGGTTCGGAGCATCAATTTATTTATTTCCAGTTTTAAAAAATGAAGAATTTTGTAAAATCCATATTACTCTTTATGCTCCCTATCTTTATTTTGGGAGTGTCCTCTGAAATTCTTCTGCGCAAGATTCCGAATGATTATGTTTTAAAAAGGAAGTTTTTAGATAACTATTCTGATAGTATAAAGGTTTTGTTTCTAGGTAGTTCTCATGCTTTTTATGGTGTTAATCCAGCTTATTTTAGTTCAAAAAGTTTTAATGCCAGTTATCCTTCTCAGACACTAAACTATGATTTTGAGATATTAAAAAAGTATAGAAATAACTGGAAAGATCTGGAATGCATAGCCATCCCCATTTCTTATTTCTCGTTATTTGTAAGCTTTGATACTGGAATTGAATCATGGAGAGTTAAGAATTACAATATTTATTACGGAATGAATATGTCTAATAAGTTTGTAGATAATACAGAAGCATTAAGTAATAAGCTTAGTGTTAATTTAGACAGATTGTATTCCTACTATGTTTGTGGTAATTCGAATATTTCTTGCTCAAGTTTAGGCTGGGGAATAGATTTTAATTCGAAAAATAAAAAAGATTTGAATAAAACTGGAAAACAAGCTGCAAAGAGACATTCAACGAAAGATAATAGATATCTCACTGCAAATATAAATACATTGAAAGCTATTATTGAATTTGCAAAAAATAGAGGAGTGAGGGTGCTTTTGTATACGCCACCTGCTTATCACACCTATTCTGAGAATCTGAATAGTACTCAACTAAGTCAAACTATTAGTACAGTGAAAAATATTGGTAGGGAATATAACAATGTAGTATATGTTAATTTTCTTACTGATCCATCATTTTTAGCGGCAGACTTCTTTGATGCTGACCACATGGACGAAGTAGGAGCAAAAAAACTTACGCATAAAATTGATGTTTTAATAAATCAAAATAAGAAAAATACCTGGCGATAATAGACTATGCATGATAAGGATTCTTTTTTGTTGTTAAGGTTCATACTTTAGATATTCTAATGTTTGAGCAAACAGTACGCGCTGGATAGGTTTCAGATTAAATTCTCTGGCCGTATTCTCCTTATCACAGTTGTGAAGCCATGCTGCAATCCCAAAAGAAGCTGCAAACAGGTAAATATTTTGGACAATAAGAACGGTAATCAGTGGAGTAATATGACTCTTGCACTTTAAAATCTCCGATTCCTTTATCGGGTTGTGAAAGGATAAGGCCATATCGACTTAGGTCGGTGATGTAAAAAATATTCAACTGTGCTATCATATAATAAATATTACCCGTTGGATGAATTAATTTGAAATCTGATCAAAACTAATTGATTAGGGTTTCAAACTCGTAGAAATTTAGTATGATAACTATTTAATAATCTATAAGTCAAAATATAATTCATCCAACGCGTAAATATTGTATCCTTCTTTTTTACATCATTTTACAACAACTTAAATCTGAAAAAATTAATTGAGGCGGGTTTAACTTTAACTTCAAATCCACTTTTTGAGCTCCGTAGTATTTTATCCTTCGTTTCTATCACGCAATTTATTCCGAAATTATTAGTTGCCTCCAATGACGGTGCGGTATAACAAACATGTTCTGATAACTGCATTAGTTTATTTGGAGCCAGATTCTTGAAATTGACATGTGTAGGCATAATTTCATTCTCAGATAAATTCAGCACAGTAAGTACTATTTCTTTCTGGTCATCCGAAATGCTTGCTGTTGCATCAACTGCTTTAAGCAACCTTTCCAATGCAGGCGAATTAACGTCAAGGGGCAAATTATTCTTAAGAGTATATTGTCGGTAGGCCTGCAATGGAGTGTAAATAGTCTGGCGATACGAATCGCTTTTATTCGTCATAATAGGAGCCAATACATTTACTGTTTGAGCCCAGGTTGCCAGTCCGATGATATCAGCATTTCGCTGAAACAAATTCAGGAACTTTCCAACAGCTAGTGAGTGAGCCCAGTTGTATGAATATTCCATATTGTAGTCTCCTGTGCCTTTCCCGGAATTCAAATCCCAAATACCCCATTCATCAATAGCTATTTTTAAAGGTTCCTGTCGAGGGGGGAAGCGATACCATGAAGAAAAATCATGAACGGTCTTTGGTACTTCCTGTATCAGGGTCCTCATATTGTTGAGGTCTATATTAAATGCCTCAACGCTATTAAGTAGTGACATGTATTTGGAATCTGACGGAATTGAATACAGATGAATAGACAGAAAATCACAAACAGAATGCATATCATGAATAACCTTTTTACTCCAATCCAAATCAATTGAATTTCCAACTAAAGTTATTTTCAATGATGGATCCTGAAGTTTCATCATTTTAACATATTGCCAGCTGTCCTCGATATATTTCTCTACATTCTGATGTTTTCCAGCGTCCGTTACTGCATATTCTTCATTTCCAATAGCCCAGTATTTCACGTTGAAAGGCTTTTCGAAACCATGTTTACGCCTGAGATTTGCATAGAAGGTGTCGCCGGTTCCATTGCAATATTCAACCCAATTTGAGGCTTCTTCTGGTGTTCCAGTTGCCATATTTACAACCAGAAAAGGCTCTGCGCCTATTTTGTGGCAATATTCAACAAACTCAGCTGTGCCAAAATGATTGTCGTTCATGCCACCCCAAATCAGGTTTTTACGCTTCGGTCGTTCAGCTTTGGGCCCTATGCCATCTTGCCAATGATAAATTTTGATCACTGTGCCACCCGGAAATCTTAAAATAGGTATGTTGAGGTCCTTAACTTTCTGAATTACATCTTTTCTGAATCCATTTTCGTCAGACAAAGAAGAACCTTCTTCATAAACTCCACCATTGATACATCGTCCCAGATACTCGATAAACTGGCCAAAAACCATTGGGGAAACCTTTTCTACCGGTTGATTTAAATCGATCGAAATTATTGTCTCCCGGCTATTCTGAGCAAACATACTGAGCATTGTAAATTGAAGACAGAAAAGCAACAAAACAAACCTCATTAGCTTTTTTGAGACTATTAAATTAGCATCAGGCAATGCTCCTGATATATACAAAATGCGACTTGCATTTAATATTCCATATTTTCTTAAAACGAGAGTAGTAATAAAGTTAGGTAATGATCTTGAATGATTATTTTTCATTTTTATCTATTAACGTTTATTCCAAATAATTCGCAAACTCAAAAATAGTGAATAAATTTCGAATACTTGGGTACAAATGGGATCAAGAATACTCATCATGATTTTCGGCCATTCTACTAATTGAAGTGAATATGCTAAAAAATCAATTTATCTGGTAGCCTATTTACCGCGATATTATTTACTGACTGTTTAAAAAGTATTATTATTTTTGAAGTGGAATATAATTTGAATGACTCAAATCTATTGTTATCGTGTTCTTTGGTTAAAAATTAGCGTGTATCAAATGTGGCAATTTTTCATCGTCCTTAATGCTTGATTTTTGATTTATATTGGATGTTGTTCCGTTTATAAAAGCATTTCTTCAGGCAACTTATTTATGTATATTTATAGCTAAAACCGATTTAAAAACATAGAGCCATGGCTCACCATACACTTAAAACGGCATATTCAGACCTTGTAGACCGGCTTAACCGTTTCCCACAAGGTGCTCCGCCTTCCGAATTGTTAAATAAAATACTGAAAGTATTATTCAGTGACAAGGAAGCCCAACTAGTTTCATTATTGCCCATTAAGCCTTTTACTGCCGAAAAGGCTAGCCGAATCTGGAAAATGGACCTGAATACTACCCGGAAAATTCTGGATACACTTGCAGACCGCGCTATGCTTGTCGACATCGAGCAAAATGGTGAACAGGAATATGTATTACCGCCCCCCATGGCTGGATTTTTTGAGTTTTCGATGATGCGGGTGCGTAACGATATTGATCAGAAAGCATTGGGTGAACTTTTCTACCAATATCTTAATGTAGAGGAAGATTTTGTACGCGAGCTTTTTACTAATGGTGAAACCCAGCTTGGAAGAGTTTTTGTAAATGAACCTGCCTTGTCTGCAGAGAATGCCCTGCATGTATTAGATTACGAACGTGCTACCGAAATTATTCAAACTGCTACCCATATTGGTGTAGGAATGTGCTATTGCCGACACAAAATGCAGCACCTTGGCAAGGCCTGTAATGCTCCTATGGATATTTGTATGACGTTTAATACCACTGCCGCCTCACTTACAAAGCATGGTCATGCCCGACGTATCGATTCGGTGGAATGTCTTGATCTGCTTCAGCAGGCCTATGATCACAATCTGGTTCAGTTTGGTGAGAACGTACGCGAAGAGGTGAACTTTATTTGTAATTGTTGCGGATGTTGCTGCGAAGCCATGATTGCTGCAAGGCGATTTGCTATTTTTAATCCGGTACATACTACTAACTTTATTCCTGTTATTAACGATCAGCAATGCAGTGGATGTGGCAAATGTGTGAATGTCTGTCCCGTTGAAGCTATGTCTCTTGTTTCTGCTAATGATGCACATCATCCGAACCGAAAAAAGGCTTTGCTCAATGAAGAACGATGTCTGGGATGTGGTGTATGTGTACGTAGTTGTAACACAAAAAGTATCCTATTAAAATCGCGGGCAAAAAGGGTACTAACACCTCTGAATGGTGTTCATAAAGCTGTTGTAATGGCTATTGAACGTGGCAAATTACAGCATTTGATTTTTGATAACCGGGTCTTATTCAGTCATCGGGCCTTGGCTGCATTGTTGGGCACCTTACTTAAACTCCCGCCTATCAAACAAGCTGTTGCCAGTCAACAGATTAAATCACGTTATTTCGAACGACTAGTACGACAGATGAAAACGGTTTGAAATAAACCATGTCAGTAGCATAATTACAAATAGGTAATTAATGTCATCATACCACCCCTCTTGCAGATAACGAAGGTGCTAGGGGTTTCATCTTGCTTTATTTCTATTTCTTATTTAACTGTTACAGTTATATCCCTAGATTGAAGTTTATTATCTTTAACGGATGCTGTTAATGATAAGAGTATGTGATCATGCTTTTCATCCACTTCAAATAAATATCTAAATCACTCCGATTTTAGTGATAAAATGATTCAAATCTTCACGCGAGACACAGCTTTTCTTCAGGGTAACTTCAGGTGTTATTCACCCTCTAGAGGTGCGAAAAGGGTGGAGATACCCTGGATATGGGGTGCATATGGGGTGGAGATACCCTTGGTAAAAGACATATATTATGATAACTACATCCTCTGTGTAAAAGGAAAGAGTCAGTCAAGGAATTTGAAGGAAGATTTGCGAATCGTTAGGCTTTGCGAATCTAAAGATAGAGTTTAATGACAAAAAAACCTCCCTTCGTCAACACTTGCGAAGGGAGATTTAGGATTGTAATATTTTTATTTCAGCTTCTTCTTTGAAATTTAATGGTTACGAAATTCTCTTACAAGTATTTGTCGTTTCTCGCCATACCATGATCCGAGGAAAAGTCTATTTCGGATTTGGTCGTGAGCAACAAAACCAGCAGGAAGACGGCCAGAAGGGGAGTAAAGAACAAAGTACTGTCTGTCACGTCCTAAAGTTAATTCGCCATTTCTTGTTACAAAGAATGTTTGGTCTCTCTCTAATCTCATCCGTGAAATCCATTCGTCAATATTTGGAATTGATTTTAAATCATTCCAGTCAGCCATCTCGCTTTTACCTAAAAATTCTCTGCGGGATTCTTCTTTCAGATTTTGTCTTTCGCTATAACTTTTATAAGTTAATTTCATAGATCGATAGTCTATTGCATCATTCCTGCGTCCATCGTTTCTATAAGAATCATCTCTACGTGGTTCATTTCTGTAGGAATCATCTCTGCGTGAATCATTTCGATGCCCATCATTTTTGTAGACAAGAATATTCCGTCTATCACCATTCCATGCACTCAGGAAAAGTTTATTACTGAATCGTTCGATAATAAGAAAACCGAATGGGAGTTTGCCATTCGAAGCATAACGAACAAAGTATTGTCTGTTGTCTCCAGACATGTATCTACCGTCACGTGTTACCATGAATGTTTGGCCATTATGCAAATTCATACACCTGGCCCATCCCTCAACATCTTTGATTTGAACTAAATCTGACCAGTCAGCAACTGTTGCGTTACCCCCAAATTCATGCCTTACTACCATTTCCATGTTTTCTTTTTCTGACACAATGCGGGTAGTTAGCATCATGTTTCTGCAGTCTTGTGCTTTAAGCCCTGTTATTCCCAGAACAAACAAGAGCAGGATGCTTAATTTAAATGGTTTGTGTTTCATCGTTTTTAATTTATAGGTTTATATTTATTCCTACAAAAAAGCAAGATATCATTGGCTGAGAAGCACTTGCCTAATCATTTTGTAGTGTTTGTTTTCGGGCTCAAGGGACTTAAGATATGCAATTTATAATCAAATATAAGATAAAATGAATTAATGATTGATGATTTCTGGGAAGATGGATTGCAAGCACTGAAGGAGTTAACATATGCTACTGTTTGGTATGGGCTTTTAGGGTTCGGTATTATGCAATAATCTAAGCTTTTAAGTTATCTTTTTTTAGAGATATTGAAATTCTGACATCTGATTTATTCCTTCAGATAGGTTTCTACAAGGAAGGGTGAAGAAGAATATAGAACCTTTCCCCTCTTCGCTTTCTAACCATATCTTGCCTCCCTGCATTTCGACAAATGCTTTAGCAATCGACAAGCCCAATCCAGCTCCTTCTAAAGCTTTTGTATCAAAAATATCAGATTGAACAAAGCGTTCAAAAATAGCGGACTGTCTGTCTTTGGAAATTCCTATACCCGTATCTTTCACGAAAAACACAAATTCCAAAGGTTCGTCAGAATCACCCATTTTTAAGTTATAGCTAAGTTCAATGGTGCCTTTGTCGGTATATTTGATTGCGTTTTTTACCAGATTAGAAAGAATGGCATAAAGTTTTTGTTGGTCAGTCTCCATGTTTGCCATTTCATTTGGCAAGGTGTTTTTAATTAGTAATTGTATTCCTTTTTTCTCTGCCTCAGGTTTGAAGAATGTATAGATATATTCCATCTGCTCGTTAACGTTTGTTTCTGAAATCGATATGTGCATTTGCCCCGATTCTATTTTCGAAATGTCAACAATGTCATTAATGATATTGAGCATACGTGCCCCACTTTTCTCTATGATATCAATGTAATATTTTTGTTCTTCACCTGTAAGTTCAGGCTCTTTTAACAGCTCTGCAAAACCCAGAATCCCATTCATCGGTGTGCGGATTTCGTGGCTCATATTGGCTAGAAAAGCGGTTTTCAAATGATCACTTTCTTCGGCTTTTTCCTTAGCTTTAATCAGTTCTTGTAATGTCTTTTTCTTTTCTGTTATATCTTCTTTAATGGCGAGAAAATGAGTTATTTTTCCATCATTATTCGTTATTGGCGAAATGGAGACAGCCTCCCATATTAGCCTCCCATCTTTTCGTTTATTGTAGAATTCACCTCTCCATTCATTACCCGAATTTATTGTTTTCCAAAGTTCTTCGTATTGCTCATTAGATGTATGCCCCGAATGTAATAAGCGTGAGGTTTTCCCTCTAACCTCGTCAAATGTATAACCGGTTATTTCAGTAAACTTCGGGTTAACATATTCAATAGCACCTGTAGTATCAGTAATGATAATTGAGACAGGACTTTGTTCTACTGCACGCGAGTGTTTACGCAATTCATCTATAACTGATCTATGTTCTGAAATATCTCTGGTAGTTCCCAGAATTCCAAGTTTATTTTGTTGATCATCAATAATTAGTGATGCCTTAACTTCTGTCCATACCGTGGTTTGATCTTTTCTGATCATCTCCAGTTCGATTATTTTTGGCAATGTGGGGGTTTTCGATTTATCATTATTTTCTAAAATAATATTAGAAATCACTGTAGTTGCTTTTTTATATGAATCGGGTGTTAAGACATCAGATAATTTTTGTTTTATTGCCTCCTCGGGTTCATATCCTCTTAGCGCTTTTATGGATGGACTTAAGTAGGTATAATTTAGATCCATATCGAGAACAAAAATTACATCTCCTGAATTATCAGCAAGCAATCGGTATTTTGATTCACTTTCAATTAAAGCGGCCTGTTTTTTTATCAATTCATTATGTCGGTGAACATTAGTGATCAATGAAGGCAGCCTGAAGTAATAATTTTTATTTTTGGCAAGGTAGTCATTTGCGCCTAATTTAAGTGCCTCTATGGCCAATTCTTCATTGCCCTGTCCTGTGACCAAAATAATCGGAATATAAAGTTTTAGTTCCTGTCTGATTTTTTTGATGAATTCAAGCGCATTCATTCCCGGTAGGCGATAATCAATCAGTATTACTTGATAAGGACATGCTCCTGTTTCGTTATTCATTAATTGTTCAATTGCTGCTTCTGCTGTTGGAAGGGTTACAAGATGAATATACGGAGCATACTGTTTTAGATGACGAATTGTGAGATCAATATCTAGAGAATGATATTCTATGTAGAGTATTTTAAGTGTTTCAGATTTTAGTCGCAGATTTTGTTTGAAATTTTTTAGTGTAAAATCAATTATTTGGGGTAGTCTTGATATGTAGTCATCACGTTTAACCACGTAATCGTCAGCACCTGCTTTTAGTGCAGCAACAGCAACCTCTTCATTTCCTGAACCTGTGAGTATAATCACTGCTATATTCAAATCCAATTGTCTGATTTCCACAAGTAAATCGAGACCATTGCCATCTGGTAGATTTATATCCAAAAGGGCAATATCGTAAGATGGTTTTTTTTGAAGTAGTGATCTGGCCTGTTTTAAGGTTGATGCAACTTCAACTTTACAATCTGGAATAAGCCCATAGAGTCTGATTTGTGTTAATTCGGCATCAGTTTTATTGTCTTCAAGTATCAGGATGTTCATAATCTTAGAATTACTTGTCATGTGCTAATTTAAAAGAATATACTTTAATGCACAATACCAACTTTAGATTTTGTTAGTAATGAGAATAATCGGAAAAGAATGGATTGGAATATTCATATCCGTTTAGGTTGATTCACAGGGTTTATTAATTACATTCCAATATAGTTCGATTTGCTTTGCCATGTCGATAAACTTTTCGAAATCAACAGGTTTAATAATATAAGAATTGACGCCTAACCGATAGGCCGATTTCATATCTGATGATTCGGATGAGGTTGTTAGTATGACAACCGGAATGGTTTTAAAATCAGGATGGCTCTTAAGAACCTGAAGTACTTCCAGCCCATTTATTTTTGGCAGATTCAGATCAAGTAGAATAACAACCGGAATGGGGGAGCCTTCTTCCCAGCGCGGAATGAATGCCAGAGCTTCTTCGCCATCTCTGGCTACTTGAATAGGATTTGCCAATTTCCGGGCAGAAAAAGCCCTCAATGTGAGGTCTAAATCTACGGGATTGTCTTCAACTATTAAGATAGGATTGTTTTGATAACTGGATAACATATTAAATTAATTTGGAAGTTCGAGAAAGAAAGTTGCGCCTGTGCCGGGAACGCTTTCGGCCCAGACTTTACCATGCATCCTATGCATGGCTTTATATACCATGGCAAGCCCAATTCCAGTGCCAGGAAAATCTTCGACACGGTGTAATCGTTGGAATATTTCAAAAATCCGTTCGTGGTATTTCATGTCGAATCCGATACCGTTGTCCTTTACACTTATTATCCATACCTCTTTTTTTTCTTCAACACTAATTTTGATTTCTGGATTTGGTTTTTCTCTTGAGAATTTCATGGCATTCTCAATCAAGTTACGTAATGCAATAGTCAGCCCTTTTGAATCGGCAATCAATTCAATATCGGGTATCTCCATTTTTAGGATAAATTTTCCTGCATTTAAATCAGCTCTATAAAGAGATGTAATTGCATCAATAAGCTCTTTTATTCTTATCTTTTCAGTCCTCATTGTACTTCGTTCCATCCGCGAATACTCTAGTAGCTCGTCAATGAGTTGATTCATTTGCTTTGTTGAACTCCGGATAGTTGCTATGAAAGTCTGGGCTTCCTCATTTAAACTTCCAGCATATAAATCAGACAGGAGTTTGCTATATCCGTCAATGCCACGTAGGGGAGCTTTAAGGTCGTGAGAAACAGAATAGGTGAAGGTCTCCAGTTCTTTGTTGAGCGATTGAAGTTGAGCTGTACGTTCAACTACTCGTTGCTCTAGTTCACTGTTAAGCTTTTTGATTTCTACTTCGACCAGTTTACGTTCGGTAATATCTGTTATAATTACCTGTACAGCTGGTTTTAAGTTATAAGTTAATAGCGTTGCCATTACCTCAACATTGATTGACGTGCCGTCAAATTTTAAATAAATATCTTCACAAGGATATAATCCTTTTTCTCCAGCAAACAACTTCTTTGTTCGATCTAAGGCATTTTTGAGACCATCAGGATGTATTATTTCAGTGATTGGCTTCCCGAGAATTTGATCATATGATTGAGCCCCTAATAATTTAAGACCTGCCGGATTTGTAAATACAATTTTTCCAGCCTGGTGTACTGCTATACCAATGGGTGCCGCTTCGAGCAGAAGTCGGTATCGTTCCTCACTTTCCAATAAAGTTTCTTCGGCTTCTTTCTTTTTCTTCTCTGTTTCAATGGCTTCAAGCGCAAAACTGATATCTTTAGATACTTCGTCCAGTAGATCAATTTCTTCCTGATCAAAAAAATGTGCGGTCGAAGCGTAAAGTGTATAAGCACCGATTATTTTTCCAAAGAGAGAGATAGGCAACGCAATAGATGATCGATAACCTCGTTTTAATGCTTCATCTCTCCATAAGACCATGCGTGGATCGGTCTCTAAATCATTACATATAAAATGTTCTCCCTCTCTTATTGCACTCCCTGTTGGTCCGTGTCCTTCAGGTAAATTGCTGATAGAGATCTTTTTAATTATCGAGAGATAACCATCTTCAACTCCTGCTATAGTGACTGGTGTTACAAGATTGGTTTCTTCATTTACCAAACCGATCCATGACATTCTGAATTTTCCGAACTCGATAGCAATGAGACAAGCTTCTTCAAGTAGTTTATCCTTATCCCGTATTTGAATGATAGCCTGGTTTATTTGACTGATAACTGCATAAAGGCGGGCTGCCTTTAAAATCTTTTCCTCTGCTTTTTTACGATCATTAATATCCGTAATGAGACCGTGCCAAATTATACTACCATCCTCTTCTCGTTGTGGCATGAAATGATGTTCTACCCAAATCTCGCCTTTTTGTGGATGTCTATAACGATACTCCATTTGTAATGGCAACAAAGTATGTGCGGATTCAGTAATAGATTCCATTATGTTTAGTACATCATCAGGATGAATCAAGGATATAACCTGACACAAATTCTGCACTAATTCTTCGGGTAGAAATCCGCAGACATTAAACGAATTTGGGCTAGCGTATGGCATCTGAAAGACGCCTTTAGGATCCATATGTAATGAGCAAATCATACCAGGAACAGTGGCCGCAATTTTAATAAATTTGTTTCTCTCTTTCAGCAATGCTTCCTCAGTCTGCTTGCGTTCGGTAATATCCTGAAGAACTCCCATAATTCGAATAGGGTTTCCTTCCACATCTTTTTCTACTTCTGCAATTGTTGAAATCCACTTTGGTGCAGAACCATCTGCCGGGTTAATTATAAATTCGATATCGTATTTTTTATTTTTCTTTATTAAATCTATTCCTGCCTGATGAATGAGTTCAATATCTGATACACATTGTGCTATTGTGCTAATTGGCAATTCACCGGCTACAGGCTCAAATCCATAAATCTTCATGGCTTCTTCCGAAGCCCAGATAGTACTGCCTCCTATATCTTGTTGCCAGTAGCCTAAATGACCAATTTTTTGTCCTTTATGTAACCGGGCTTCGTCTATTTTTGCTTTTTCTTCTGCACGTTTACGATTTGTTATGTCTTCCATGCTCGACAGAATATATTTTATGCCATTCCGTTCGATTATTTTTCCCTGTAGATTGACGGGTACTAAATGACCATCTTTGTGGATATATTCTTTTTCGTAGGGGCCATATCGTCCTGTTAGTCTTAAATTTTCCAATTGCTGATTTTCCTGGTCTAAATATTTTTCTGGTGTAATATCCCAATAAGTGAGTTGTTTAGATTCTTCTATCGTCCGGCCTATAATTGCGGCATAAGCAAAGTTCATATCTACAAGTTTCCCATCTAAGGATGTAAGGGCTAACCCGATTGTAGATTCCGCAAACAATGTCCGGTTGTACTCTTCCTCTTCTGAAAGTGTTTGTTCAGTTTTAACTCTGACTATCTGTTCCTCTTTTAGCTTTTTCGTTAGAATTCTGGCTCTTTTTTCTTTTAGAAATGGCCATAACAGTAAAACAAATAAAAGGAGGGAAATGGAAATTCCGGTTAAAAGATAATTTTTGGGATCAATAGTCTGGTAATAACCATGATCAATAAAAAAATCTAATTCCCATTCTCTACCGGCAACTAATATTCGTCTCTTCTGAATATTTTGTTTTTTGTCAATTTGTGTTTTACACCGTAAATTGATTCATTGGAGTTATTTGTTACGTCAAAAATAGCCAGATCTATATTTGTGCTTTTAGTGTGAGCTAATGCATCATTGATTAATTTATCGATTTTATATACTGCTGAAATTAAACCTTTCAGGGTGCCTTTTTTAAACGCTTTTTCGAGTGAATCAGATGGATAAAATACAGGCGCTATTGCCAGAAAACTGTATCCTGAAGGATCCTGGATAAGCTTAATTCTTGGTGTTATCTGAATTGTTTTCTTACTTATTGCTTCATTAATAGTAGCATTTCGGATTTTGTTCGAATAAATATCATAGCCAATAGCCTTACTGTTTTCAGCGATAGGCTCAATATAGGTTATCGGGAAATAAAATGTTTGTTTTTCTGAAACTACTGCTTGATTTTTATCGTTTAACTGGATTATTGAAAACTCTCTATTTTTGAGTTCTTTTGATATGTTCGATTCATATTTTGCTCTATCCTGATGTATAATTCTTGGCACCCACGATATTGCTTTAATACTGGAATCTCCATAAAATATGGGAGCAGTATAATTCTGAAATTCTTTTCTGGAAATTTGATTATTCTTTTCAAATAGGTATTGAAGAATTTCAATAGAAGAAAAACTGATTGTTAACTGTTGTTGAATTGCTATGGTTTTATTTTCAATAACTAAGGCAATCTCATGATTCTTTAAATTCGATTGTATATCGTTTCGCTTCGATTGAACCCAAATAGATAAGGTGATTCCCATAATTAAGACGGCAAATGCTGGTAATATGCTAGATAAATTCTTCATCCCGCTAATTATTTGTATCAGGTTTTAAATATACAAAAATGTTTGCATTTTAAGTTCGCAAAATAGATTTCGAGAATTAAAGTTCGATGGTCATAAAAGGGCTTGGTTCAAAATGTTGGAGCGCTAAATTACTTTGTAAGCTATCTGATTAGTTACAGTATAGGATGTGCAAAAAGTCGCAGTTTCACATAAACTAACTTTGTTATTTTTAGTTTAATTGAGAGCTAGTTTAAACAATTCCTTTATTTTTTCATATCTTTATAAGATATAAAGATATTGATAAGGAAAAATCTTTTTATAGGGTT
Source organism: Bacteroidota bacterium (assembly GCA_013390605.1). Classification (GTDB taxonomy): domain Bacteria; phylum Bacteroidota; class Bacteroidia; order Bacteroidales; family Cfx3-03; genus Cfx3-03. The sequence continues at coordinate 5,048,967 of JACAUB010000001.1, forward strand.
GTTATGGTGGGATTATGAAAATTTGAATGAAAGATGAAAAATGAAGTTGATTCTCACACAGAAGACATTCTGATTGTTGACGACCTTGAGACGAATATCAAGTTCTTAACAACCAAATTGAATAATGTTGGCTATCATGTTCGTACTGCAAGTAACGGCGAGATGGCTTTGCAGTGTGTGCAAACTAAACTTCCTGCTTTAATACTCCTTGATATCATAATGCCCGGATTTGATGGCTTTGAAGTGTGTAAACGACTTAAAGCAGATAATAGAACCTGCGATATTCCTGTTATTTTTATCACTGCAGTTAATGATAATTCTTCAAAAATTGAGGGATTTCGTTTGGGAGCTGTTGATTATATTACCAAGCCATTCATTATAGAAGAGGTTATTTCGAGAATAAGCGTTCATTTTAAATTGAGACTAACTCAGATTGAACTAAAAAATCAAAATACAAAGTTATTAAACGAAATTGCTGAGCGTATCCGATTGGGGGAGTCTTTGTATCTTAATCAATTTGCCATTGATCACATGTCTGATGCCGCTTACTGGGCTACACCTGATGGAAAAATTAAATATGTGAACGATGCAGCATGTCGTCTACATGATTATACAAGGGAAGAGATGTTACAAATGTCGATTTCTGATATTGCTGTATCTGACCGTGCTCAAAAATGGACAGATTTTAGTAAGAGATTAAAGGACGAAGGTATGATGTCCTTTGAAAGTTTTCATAAAACTAGAACCGGCAAACTCGTCCCTGTTGAAGTTCATGTTAACTATTTAACTTTTGGAGGAAATGAATATAACTGTGGCTTTGTACATGATATAACTGAACGTAAAAAAGCAGAAGAATCATTACGGGAAACTAAAAATTATTTGGAAAGTCTTTTTGATTATGCAAATGCTCCGATTATTGTTTGGGACAATAATCTTGAAATTACGAAATTTAATAAGGCTTTTGAGCTGTTGTCGGGACGAAAAGAATCGGATATATTAGGACAGAAGGTTGAAATTCTTTTTCCAAGTGCTACTCGCGAACAATCTATTGAATATATCAAAAAGGCGAGTACCGGTGAACGCTGGGAAGTTGTTGAAATTGATATTCTACATGTGGATGGTACGGTAAACACTTTGCTATGGAATTCTGCTGCCATATATTCAGCAAATAGTAAAAATATTATAGCAACTATAGCTCAGGGGCAAAGTATAACGAAGCGTAAGCAGGCAGAAAGAGCGTTACGTGAAAGTGAAAAACAGTTGCGCGAGCTCAATGCTACTAAAGATAAGTTTTTCTCCATTATTGCGCACGATTTGAAGAGTCCGTTTAACAGCATTATAGGTTTTAGTAATCTTCTGGCTGAGCAAATGAAGGAGAAAAATTATGAGGGGACCGAAAAGTATGCGGAGATCATTCAGCATTCAGCCATGAAAGCGTTGGATTTGTTGCTTAATCTATTGGAATGGTCACGTTCTCAAACCGGCCGAATGGAGTTTCACCCTGAGTTTTGTGAACTTGTTTCAAATATCAAAGAGGTAACAGAACTATTAAATGATGCAGCTCATCAAAAGTCAATAACAATTTCCAGACATTTACCGCATAACCTTCCTATATTTGCTGATACAGCCATGATTAGTACTATCTTGCGGAATTTGATTTCAAATGCAATAAAATTTACGCCTTCTGGTGGAACAATCGATATTTATGCTACTTCAGACCGAAATAACGTTGAAATAAAAGTCTCAGACAACGGTGTTGGAATGGATGAAAAGATAATAAACAGGCTTTTCAAAATTGAAGAAAATATTACGTCAACCGGGACGGCCAATGAAAAAGGTACCGGTTTGGGTTTAATTCTTTGTCATGAGTTTGTTGAAAAGCATGGTGGAAAAATTTGGGTTGAAAGTAAGCCTGGAAAGGGAAGTACTTTTTACTTTACGCTTCCAATGAGAAGATATGATGAAGTGAATTTTCTTTAACGAAATGGGGTTGCTTCTTCAGATCTTGTTTTCATTTTACTATATGTTGAATAAAATGAGAACCTGCAATCAAAAGACGGATGAACAAAAGTATTTACAATAGAAAATTAAAAAATAATCTAAGATGTTGAAGCAGCGCAAATAAAATTAATTTTGTAATACAGTAATCAAAACAAGACAATAATCATTTTTAAGTGAGATTAATGTGTGATTAATTTAACTGGCATATTTAATTAATAATTAAAAAGAAATCCAATAATAAAAAATTTAACCATGGAAAATAATAACGTGATAAATGCTGACAAAACAGTTGTCAAGGAATATCAAGTTCCTGAATTGGTTGATTTAAATAGTATTAATGAGGTTCAGGCTGGAGGAAGTGGGTGTTCGAACGGTTCATCTGCTGGTTTTAGTTGTACATCTGGCGGCCTTAATGTATAATGAGGTTAATACTTAAATTGATCAAAAATCAAATTATCCAATTGTAGCTTCCCTAAATATGGGGCGCAAAAAATAATTAGGAGGCTGTCTCAAAAATCTGAAACAGCCTCTTCTTATTCGGAAAGCTATCTGATAAAGAACACAAATATTAAGATCTCAGAGGGATGAAAATTCTTTTGAGCCAGCTTTTCTTTGTGTGTTTGTTCGTAACTAATAGAGGAATACCTTATCCAGCCAAGACCAAAATCTAGTGTAGTTTTTTAGAAAAGGGATTGAAACTAATTTTGAGCAGAGAACGATAAATATATCTAGCTATTTTAGAATGCTTTATTCTCAAGTTTTTCTATTAAACCGCGTATTTCATGGGATAACTGTACTTTTTTATTTTTGTTAAAATCGAATAAAACAATGATATCTTGCGCTTCTGCTGATAGTTGGTTTTTATCGTCTATTATCTGGTGACAAATGCAAAAGCTTGTGTTTTTTATAAACTCAACTCTTGACTGAATTGTAATCTTCCCTGGATAAAACAATGGTCTTTTGAATTCACATTTGCATGAGGCAAGTATAGGGCCGATCTTGAATTGCTGATGCATTTTTGTCAGGCCAATTCTTTCAAGGTATTCGACTCTTGAAGACTGAATATATTTGAAGATAGAAATATTGTTTACGTGTCCGAAAGTATCAAGTTCACTCCAGTCAATTCGGAGTTCTAGTTTTACAGGGAAATCGAAATTTGTCATATCTATTTGTTAATCAATGTATAATAATTTTTTCATGATGGTGTTGTAAAAGTATTGTAAAGATAGCAAAAATGGATCAGTCTGAAATGCTTGAGCGCGTCCGTTTTATTTTTCTAACGTTACTCATCATTTCGACCACTTTAGAGCGATTCCTTTATAATCACAATATTTATAATCAGGTTTTTCCCAAGTGGTTGAAATTATAAATCTCCTTATGATAGGTTGTTTTAAGGCGATAAATCTTTTCCGACTTCTTTACTGATTCGGATAGATAAATATCTAATTATAAACTCATTATTTGTTTCCAAATGCTACTATTTACTGGAATACCATTCTCCTGATTTACTTTTCTTACTTGAACTACATTTTCTCCCGGATACCTTATTTTTGTTGTTTTGTTTTCAGGAGTTGATCCTTTCAAATCTTCAATGATTTGATATATTGAACCGTCGATAGCAGGAAAGTTTTTCAGGTTCTTTAAATTGATCGCAATAAATACTTGTGATAAGCTATATTCTGCTTTTTTATTGCTTATTTCGTGGGTAGATAAACCTCCTGAAAGGCTTGTTGCCATGATATCGAGCAATAACGATAGACTTGCTCCTTTCCAGTAACCAATAGGCAATGCCCTTCTTGTTTCGAGAATATCTCCGGGATTTGTTGTCAACTTTCCTGTTTTATCAAACCCACCTGGGTAAGGAAGATTTTTACCTTCGAGTTGGTATGCTTCCATTTTTCCATACGAAAACTGCGTCATGGCGAAGTCGAGAACAATAGCCTCATCTCCATAAGGTAATGCAATTACAAGGGGGTTGTTTCCAAGCTTATAATTAGTTGCTCCCCAAGCAGGCATATTTGCTTCAGTATTTGTCCAGCCAATAAAAACAAATCCTTTTCGGGCAGCTTGCCAGCCATATGTTCCTCCACGCATCCAATGGTTGGTATTTGCCAGCGCTACCATGCCAATCCCGTTTTCCTGAGCCATCTCCATGGCTCTATCAGTAGCAAATAATGCATTTAGTGGTCCCGGTCCAAGGTTCCCATCCCACTGTTCCAATGAACCTGCCCGATGAATCAGTGATGGAACAGCGTCAGGTTTAATGTATCCCTCTTTAATATTCTTTACAAACCGTGGAAATCTATTAACACCATGTGTATATATCCCCTCCAGACTGTTCAACGTAAATATTTCAGCACATTCTTCTGCCTTTTGTTCTGAAAAACCAAGGGTTAAAAGAATTTTGAGAAATTCAGCTTTCATCTGATTCTGAGAAATCAAAATAATTTGTTCAGTATTTTCCATTCATTTGATCTTTGTACATGACAAAAATAACACCAAGTCTAACATTCACACACATGAGTCTATAAATTGATAATGGCTGATTGAATCAAAAGGGAGCTATCTCAATGAATCTATTTTCTGTAATCGCCTGATATGCCTTTCCGCATATGTGAATTTTGCATTTAAAAAGGTTGTTACCAGCTCCATTGCCGTTTCAGAACCGATTACTCTTCCGCCCAGACATAAGATATTTACGTTGTCGTCTTCAACTCCCTGATGTGCTGCAAAGTGATCGTGGATCAGGGCTGCTCTGACTCCGTCAACCTTGTTTGCGGCAATGGAAGCGCCTACTCCGCTACCACAAACAGCAATACCTCGTTCTATCTCTCCTTTAGCAACGGATTGAGCAAGCGGAATCACATAATCAGGATAATCATCATCCGGTTCATAGGAGTTATTTCCAAAATCAATGATAGTGAAGTTTAATTTGGATAATCTCTCTTTCAACAATAATTTTAATTCAAATCCTCCATGATCGGATGCTATACCTATTTTCATGATTCTTAGTTTTTTACTTGAAATTTTTATCCAATAGTCTGGCTGCATCAACATCAAGCAGCCATGTTAGTTTACCGTTTGTAGGTTTAACAAGTGACGCAGGAAATCCAGTTTCTTCATTACCCTGAATAATATTAGTAACCATTTCAGCTTTACCAGAACCTGTAACCATAAATAGTATTTTTTTGGCATTGTTTATTACCGTACCTGTTAGTGTAATGCGTTTTTGACTGGATTGTGGGTGTATGGCTACTTCACAATAGTTTGTTGAATAAAACATTTTGATATTTCCTGGGAATATGGATGCGGTATGGCCATCTTCTCCAAGCCCTAGTATGATCAGATCAAATCGTGGTAGTTTATCCTCAACTAATATATTTTCGGAGATGATTTTACCATAACGAATTACCTCATTTTCTGGTTCATTCTCTCCAAATATTCTGAATATGTTTTCTTTAGGAATGTTAAGATTCTCGAACAAGCTTAAACGTGCCATTTTATAGTTGCTCTCATTGTCATCAGGAGGGACGCACCTTTCGTCTCCCCAGAAAAATCTGACTTTATTCCAGTTCACCAGTCCTGTATCATGTGAAGATATATGCTCGAAGATTTTTTTTGGTGTAGAGCCTCCGGATAACGCAACGGATAAAAATTCATCATCCTTAGTTTCTGCAATTTTTTCACACAACAATGTTTCAATAAAGTCAGCCAACTTTTCGATGGTAGGCAATACTACAATTTCTTTTGGATTCATATTAGTGAGATCTTTTTATTGAAATATTCATATCCTGATTTTTATAATTCGCAATATTCGCCATCATCAGCCAGATTTTTACAAGGATACCTCCATCCATCTCCCTTTTCTTCAAAAAGGGCCTCTGCATTTTCAGGTCCCCATGTGCCAGCAGGATAACCATAAATCTTTTGACTGGGATCGTTGTTCCATACCTTTTGTATTGGAGCGACAAACTTCCAGGCAGCTTCAACAGCATCGGCACGGGCGTATAAAGTCGAATCACCAATCATTGCATCGTAAATTAGTCTTTCATAAGCTGAAGGAAGATGAACATCAGAAAGTTCTGAATAATGGAAGTCCATATTGACTCCTTTTACATTGAAACCCGTTCCTGGTTGTTTCAGACCAAATTTTAGTAAAATACCTTCGTCAGGTTGTATTCGAATAATTAGTTGATTACCACTTTTACAAGTATCATCGTTTTGGAATAAGCTTTGCGGGGTTGGTTTAAAATGCACAACCACCTCAGTTACGCGAGTTGGAAGTCTCTTTCCTGTCCTGATATAAAAAGGTACACCACTCCAGCGCCAGTTGTCAATAAAGAATTTCATCGCAACAAAAGTCTCGGTACGCGATTCTGGATTAACTCCTTTCTCATCACGATATCCGGGTATGTACTCTCCACGTACATGTGAAGTAATGTATTGACCGCGAATTACCTGCCGGGGAACATCTTCTTCGCGTATGGGTTTAAGCGATTGCATCACTTTCATGGTCTCATTTCGGATAGCATCAGCATCCATTGATGATGGTGGCTCCATTGCTGTGAGCCCAACAACTTGCAACAAATGGTTTTGAAGCATATCACGGAGTGCCCCCGATCCGTCGTAGTAACCACCACGACCTTCAACTCCAATACTTTCCGCGGAGGTAATTTCTACATGATCTACATAATTCCGATTCCATAAAGGCTCAAAAATACCATTGGCAAAACGCATAACCAGAAGGTTTTGAACGGTCTCTTTTCCAAGGTAATGGTCAATGCGGTAAATCTGGCTTTCATTGAAAGCCTCGTGTAACTGACGGTTGAGCATTAGACCAGATTCTAAGTCGTAGCCAAAAGGTTTTTCTATGATGAGTCGTTTAAAGCCATTAGAAGGATTACTAAGACCTACTTTTGCGAGGTTGCCTGATATTACACTAAACATACTTGGCGGTGTAGATAGGTAAAACATATAATTACCATCAGTACCCTCATTTATATTTATCTTATTCAGCGTAGTTTTCAGACGAAGATATTCATCTGGTAATGACATATCCATTTGAAAATAGGATGTATGCGAGATAAACTCTTCAATTTGCTGTTCATTAAGGTGGATGTTTTCAGAAAAATTCCTGATTCCATCAGTCATCTTTTCATGGAATGCTTCATCTGTAATGGCTGTCCGGCTAACACCAAGAACGTGTAATTTCTCGGGAAGCATCTGTTGGTTATAGAGTGCATACAGTGCCGGAATTAATTTACGGTAGGTCAAGTCGCCAGAGGCGCCGAAAATGACCATTGTTTGGTTGTTTGGTTTTTCCATTACTTACTTTTTTACTATATAAGAACCACCAAACTGATTTCTCAGGAATGTCAGAATTTTATGGCATCTGATTGATGGCATCTATTGTAGAAGTCAATATAAAGTAACGATTAGAGCAATACATTTGTTTTTCTCAATACTCTTTATGTTTCTGTTTTCAGCCTTCTCTGGAATAATGATTCTGCTTATTCTATATGGCGAATTGGTGCAATTAATCTTAACTTTCCCGCTTGTCGTGTAATAACAGGTTTATCGCATCGTGCAGTGATCCTGCTTTGGTGATTGACCCCGCGTTTACAAAGAAAATTTCATCTGCATTTTCTATAGTATTCAGTCGGTGCGCAATGATAATGCGTGTAGTGTCGTTAGGAAGCTTTTTCAGAATTTTATCAAGTAGCTGTTCCGTAACGGTGTCAATATTTGCAGTTGCCTCATCAAGAATCAGCAACTTTGGTCTTCGTAATACTGCACGGATAAAGGCAATGAGTTGCTTTTGTCCGAGGCTGATACCATCGCCGGATGATTTTATTTCGGCAGTTAGCCCTCCATCGAACCGTTCGAGTAATCCGTCTAAACCCGATTCCGACAAAACCTTTGACAAGTCTTCGTTCGAAACATTTTTATATTGTGCATTTCCGTACAAGATGTTGTCGCGAATAGTTCCACTAAAAAGAAAAGGTTCTTGCAAGATAAAACCGATTGAGGATGTGCGCGAGTTGATATCCATCGACCGGATATCCATACCATCAAGTATAATTTGTCCTGAAGAGGGGTCGTATAGTCGTGCCATGAGTGAGGCCGTTGTTGTTTTCCCACCACCTGTAGGACCCACGAAAGCATAAGTCTTACCACGTTCCAGGTTGAAGCTCACATCTTTCAATATCTCATTTCCCTCATTATATGAAAACGAAACATTGCGGAATGACAACAAATAAGGAGTTTCTTCTTTTGTGATTATCTCATGGACTTCTAGATTATTTTCGAGTACCAGTATCTGTGAAATACGATCCCAGCCAGCTAATGCCACCTGAAAGTTGGCCCAGAGTGCAGCTATTTGACGTAGTGGATTATAGAATAGCGTAATATAAGCCAAAAAGCTGATAAGTAATCCCACCGAAAACTGTCCAACGGAAATCAGGTAAATACCAAATGCCAACACCACCATTTGTCCGATACTTGATGAGAATCCATAAACGGGCGTAAATATATTATTTGCAATACCAGCTTTCACTGCACTTTGATAGTTCTCCGTATTGACTTCATCAAAGCGTTTACGGAAGTAGTCACGACGGTTAAAGGCAACAATCACCTTGAAGTTATTCAGACTTTCCTGAATTTCAGCACTCAGGCTTCCAGTGCTTTTCATATTGGTCGAGTTACGATTTTTTACCCAAGGGGAGATACTTCGTGTGAATATCCATAGTACGAGAGCCGGAGCCAAAGCTGCCAGCCCGAGTTTCAGATTGATGGAAAGCAGAAAGATTCCGGCTCCCAGCATCGTGAAAATACTACTCATAAACTGTACCATCGACTGCGAAAAGAACTGGTTGATTTTATCAGTGTCGTTATTTACTCTTGAAATCAGGTCGCCTGCTTTATTCTGGTTAAAAAAATCAATCGGCAAATCCTGCAGTTTGTTAAATACGGAATTTCGCAAATTAAATAGCATACGCTGTCCTACACGCCCCATTAATTGTGTCTGTGTGTAGCCACTCACTAAGGCTATGGCGAAAACGCAAAACAAAATAATGGAATAGTGAATTACTCCCTCGTAATGTTTGGTCACCACAAAACTATCGACGGCATGTCCCATCAAATAGGGGCCTACAAGATTTAAACCTGCATTAATGAAAATAAAAATCATGGCGATGTAGAGGTTTTTACGCTCTTCTCCCATCAGTGTCAATAACTGTTTGAAGATATTTGTAGTATTGACTTTTTCGTTGGACTGCAGCCCTTTTTTAATATTAAGATTATAGTTCATAATGATTTGTGCTGCGTTGAGAATTGAAAATTTGAACATATTCCGGACAAGTATCCATCAGTGTTTCATGAGTTCCCTTTGCCAAAATCTCGCCTTCTTCTAATAAAATAATTTGACCGTAATTCATGACCGATGCAATCTTTTGGGTTACAGAGAGTAAAGTTATGCCGGGATAATTTCGAGCTACATTATCCAGAATTTTCTCTTCAGTCTGGCTGTCAACCCGGGCAGTAAAATCGTCGAGTAATAGAATTTTTGGATTAAGTGCCAGCGCTCTTGCTAACATGATACGTTGTTTTTGTCCACCTGATAAACTTGTGCCACGTTCGCTCACAATCGTGTCCATTCCTTCTGGCAGCGCATCGATAAAATCGTGTAGCTCGGCTGTTTCAATTGCTTTAGCAAGTGATTCACCAGTTACTTTCTCCTTAAATGCAATGTTTTCGCGAAGGCTCATGTTGAACATAATACTGTCTTGAAATACAAATCCGATCTGATCTTGAAATGTTTCTTTATTATAATCGTTGATGTTGATACCGTCAAACAGGATAGAGCCATTTGATGGTTGAATCAGTCCGGTGAGTAAATAGAGTAGCTGTGTTTTTCCGGCTGCTGTTGGTCCAATCACGGCTGTTCTGGTTCCGGGTTTCAGAATTAGTGAAACGTTTTTTAGGGCCGGTTTCTCGCCATAAAATACCGAAATATTTTGCATCTCAATGTCGCCAAGTAACGGGGTGCTCACTATGCCAGTATCGCGAGTTTCTTTAGCATCCAGAACAGCACAAATCCGGCCATATGAAACCGAAGCCTGTACCACGAAATTGCTGATGAATCCAATGATGATAATCGGAAAGATAAGTAATCCCAAATAAGAATTGAATGCTGCAAAATCTCCCAACGACATCGTGCCAGAAATTACGTAATGTCCGCCCAACGCCAGGATGGTAAGCGATGCCATATTGCTTACGAACACGACTATCGGAATTAGCGTTGCAAAAAGTTTGAGAATGGACATTCCCAAATCTTTAGCTTGTGTATTGGCATCCATGAATTTGTTGTATTCAAGTATTTGCGAGTTCAAAACACGAACCAATGCTGCACCCATTATGCTTTCGTTGATGACTTTATTGAGCCAGTCAATTACTTCACGACTTTTCTTGAACAATACTCGCACTTTACGGAACACAAAGAAAAATGCTAAACTGATAATTGGAATAATGGCAAGTACAGATAATGCCAGTTTCCAGTTAATCGAAAATAAAAGAATACTTGCACCAATAATAATAAACACTGATGACGCAAGTGACACTACTGCCATCGATACAAATAATTTTACAGAATCAATATCAGAAGTGAGGTTGGTAAGTAATTTCGAGGGGTTTGATTGCTGAATAAACGCATAACTCTGGCGCGAAATCTTATCAGCAAGCTTTGTCCGCAAGTCGCGTGCAACTCTTTCCGAGGCGTAGGTCTGCAGAATACCCTGCAAAAAAGTAAATACGAAAATAATGAATGCAGCAATCAGGAACTCAATGATGATTTTTTGATATAAAAAAATCCCTTTCGAGAAATCATCAATACCGTGTGAAATAAGTTTCGGAATTACTAAATTCGTCGCATTACTCAATAGTGAAAAACTGATCAGGCTGAAAATCATTAGCCTGTATGGCTTTAGAACTGCAAATATATTTGGTTTATTCGGTTTCCCTCCTGGTGTTTGTTCTTTATCTTTAATTGCCATTTCAATATATTCTATTTAAAATTTAATGGAGCAAAGTTAAAACAACCCGTAATCAATTGTTGATAAACTTTAACATAACACGATTATTAGCAAAGTGGTTCAACAACATCTGAAATTCACAAATTTATTAAAGCTATCTTTTTCGAATAACATGCATAGCCATCTGTTATTCAATAAATCATAAATGCGCTCATTCTTTTTTAGTGTGTGTTTAATCAACATTGTGTTGATAGCTATGAAGATAAATTCTCATTATACAATTACGAAGTTAATCGGTTAAAATATACTGTCTACTCTTCAAATATTTATTGATAATGAGGGTATAATGATCCATCGATCCTTAATGAGTTTCCTTTATTTGCACCGTGCTTCCGCTATGACTCCCACTAATTATTGGAGCCATGGTGGAAGCACGCTGGATCTACGCTGGACCCATGCCGGACTCAATGGTGGTTATGCTTCTGATATAGAATTATATAGCCTAAGTTAAATGAGGGAAAAAGAGTGTGGTAAATTGATTATGAATATGTTACTTTTCATTATCTTAAACAATGCTATTCTATAAGCAATAATTTCACTTCGGAGTCGGAACATTATATGAATAACTATTTGTAAAATTTCTCAGATTATTGTGATGCCAGATATTCCGGATTGTATGACGATCTTTCATCCGTAAATAATTTTTAGATTGAGGTATGATGGAACTCGCATATTAAATTTACTACAGTGTCTATGTTTGTAAAAACATACTCGTTTGATTACTAAGTTTATCAAACGCAAATGTTATTTCAGAAGGTTTTTTTAGATCTACTAAATAAGGCGATCCATAATCTTTAATGGCTGCTGATTTTAAACCTGCTGATAAAACGCGTAGATAAAAGCGGAATTTAATAGATAGTATAATGAATAATGTATTATTAAGGGCACGATTTGATTTCTCGTGCCCTTGTTTTAAATTGTGCTTTGTTATTTTGTTACTGGTTTTCCGTCTTTATCTAACAATATCGGATCACCTAAACCAAGCTCTTTCAACTTTTCAAATTGAGTAGCCTTATCGCCAACAATCAAGTAAATTAATTTATCTGGATGAATTAATTTCTGTGAAAGTTTAGCATGTTCTTCCGGTGTCATTTTTTGAACAATAGCTTCACGCTTTTTAATGTAATCAAATGGGAAGTTATAAGTTACAATTGGTCCAAGCATCTCGTTTAGCTGTTGCAATGTTTCGAATTTCCCTGAATTACTCTTTAGCAAAGTACTCTTTACTTGATCAAGATCTTCTTTCGCAATTCCTTCAGTATACTTTTTAATCTCATCACGGATTATCTGCGTAGTCTCGAATGTTGAATTCGACTGTACTGCAGTACTTGCAAGAAATTGACCTACATAAGCAGCGCCAGTAAATCCGGAACGAGCACCATAGGTAAATGATTTTTTCTCACGTAAAATCATATTTAAGATTCCATTGAAGTCGCCACCTAATTTGTAGTTTATCACAACAGCTTTATAATAATCCGGATCTATAAAGCTAGGTCCTGAATGTCCTACAAATACTTGTGATTGTTTTGCATTTGGTACATCTACAAAATAAATTCCCGGTTTAGCAGAAGTAATACTTGAAACCTCTGGGATCTTAACATCCTTTGTTTTCCAATCTTTTAATCCATTAAATAGAGAAACTGCTTTCTCCTGGGTTATATCTCCCACTATGCTAATCTTTGCTACTGAAGGCGCAAAATAGTGATCATAATAGTTTTTAAGATCAGTAAGCTTTATTTTTTCAACTGATTTTATTGTTCCGGCAGCTTCGTTAAATAGAATGTTATTGGTTCCATAAACCAATTTACTGAATACACTTTGCGCAATTGAGGTCGGAGAAGTTTCAGTTCTTTTTAACCCTTCTATTGTTTGTCTTTTTGCAAGTGTAAATTCTTTTTCATCCCAGCGCGGTTCATACAACATCTCTTTAGCCAGTGCAAATGTTTCATCTAATTTGCTTGAAAGACAACTTCCGGTTATTAAAATAGACTCTTTACCCCCCGAAATATTTATATTCGCACCTAAATCCTGCATTGCTTCATCCAGCTCAACAGGCGTTTTTGACTTCGTGCCTTGATTCATTAATCGTGCTGTTAATGAGCCAACGCCAATCAAATCAGGATTGTCAAGAAGCATTCCGCCTTTCAGAATAATTGAGAATTCCACCAGTGGTATTTGACTTTTTTTAATTCCAAAAACAGGAATTCCGTTGGCTGTTTTATCTTTCCAGATTTTTGGAAGTGTAACAACTGGATCAGGACCTTTAACGGGCTCTTTTGTTCTGTCAATCTTTGAAGGTATGGGTTCGTACTTAGAAGCTACGGTTTCTTTTTTCTTCGTTCCTTGCTTGTCTATAGACTCCTCTTGCACCACCCACAACTTTGAATTTGATGCTGCTAAATCCGCTTTACCCTTAGGGACAATACTGGTGATCAGATAATTTTGATTCTTGATATATTTGTTATAAACTCTCCAGATATCATCTTTTGTCACACTCATCCTATTGTTGAAATCAGTTGTCATGAAATCTGGCGATCCGTTAAAAATATTGTAATCTCCTAACAACCTTGCTTTGTTTAAAACACTTCCACTCTGTCTGTAGAAACCATATTCAATACCTGCTTTTTGTCTTTCTACATCTTTATCTGTAAATCCATCTTTTTCAAATCGTTGAAAAGCTTCTTTTACGGTAACTTCTACATCGCTTAATTTAATGTTTGGTAATGCAGTAACTGAAATGTCGAATGTTCCGGTAATCTCTGAGCTGCTGTGACGTGCTGAAACTGAAAGGGCAAGCTTTTTCTCTTCAACAATTACCTTATATAGAGGGGAGTTATTTCCTCTCGCAAAAATACGTCCGAAGAAATCAAGGGCATAAGCATCTTTATTATAATCTTCAACAGTAGGGAACTCCATTGTAAGTCTGGGTGCATTCGCAAGATTATCTTCACAATATGCTCTTACTGTTTCATTCAGCGTAACTCCCATTTTAGGTAATGGTTGAAGTGCCGGACCGGATTTTATTTCGGCAAAATATTTTTCAATCCACTTCTTTGTTTGAGCTACATCAATATCACCGGCTACAATTAATGTAGCATTACTCGGTGCGTAATACTTTGCATGAAAGTCTAATACATCCTGAAGTGAGGCGGCTGCAAGATCTTCCAAATCGCCAATAACAGTATGTCCGTATGGATGGGTTGCCGGATACATTAGTTTAGTCGATATATATTGACTTTGCGAATAAGGTCTGTTATCTCCCTGACGTTTTTCATTCTGAACGACATTCTGTTGGGTGACAAATGTTTCCTGATTTACTTTGCTTAAAAGGAATCCCATTCTGTCTGATTCCATCCATAATGCCATTTCAACAGCATTTTTGGGAACTACTTCAAAATAATTTGTTCGATCAGTGTTTGTGGAACCATTTACACTCGTTGCACCAGCAGTCTGAAGTTTCTTGAACCATTGTCCTTGTGGAATATCTTGCGATTCGTTGAACCTAAGATGTTCGAACAGGTGGGCAAATCCTGTTTTGCCTTGAACCTCTCTTGCTGAACCAACATGATAAACTACATACACTGCTGCTATTGGGTTCGATTTATCAACATGCAGAATTACATTCATTCCGTTGGATAGTACATATTTTTCGTAAGGGATTTTAAATTCCTTGTTCTTCTCCACGCCAAAAAGTGCGATGTTAAAGCAAAGTGATAGCGTAATTACCATAAATGACAGTTTGTTTTTCATTGTTCCTCCATAATTTTAGGGTTGATAAAATTAAATTGACCGTGGCCACTTCTTATTTCTGGTAGATCAAAGTATGGGTGATAAATAAATGTATTTTTTTCTGGCTTGAAATTTTAAATTTTAGTTCAGATTGATAAGTCAATTAAAATTCTTGAAGAATATTTCAATAGTGAATTTTTAGTAAAGCTATGATTTTTATTTTAATAAGAGATAAAGTCTTATGTTTTTAAATTCTTTCTTTCTAGTTTTTGGAGATTATAGAAGATGTTTCTGGAGAATTAATTTTATTTCTTCACTTTGTCTAATATTCTATATTCATCATTTCCATCAACGTAATTAAGATCCGGTAGTGATCAAACGATAAATGGATCTTTATATACCCCTTTAGATGAATTAAATTTCGACGGATAGATGATCAGATAGTTGACATATTTGACTTCTACAAGCCTGAAAGCTTAATCGATTAATTTTGACCATATTTCAAATCAATTCATCTAACGGGTTTATATAATTTGTAACTAGTTGGTATATTAGTAAATGTGAATCAAAATTAATGCATAGTTAATATGAAATTAATCTTGTTCGGAGTTTATAGATCTATTTTTGGACGATAACATTAAGAATCTTAGTAATGCCTCTTGATTTAATATTATATATCACGAAATACGGGTATCTGGCTATTTTTTTACTCGTTTTTCTTCAGGAAATAGGAGCTCCCAATCCCATTCCCAACGAATTGGTGCTTCTCTTTTCCGGATACATGATATTTTTAGGGATACTTAAACTACCATTAGTTATCCTCGCTGCTATACTTGCCGACTTTATAGGAACCAGCATATTGCATACTGTGTTTTATTTTTCAGGAGCTTACATTCTTCAACACAAACCACGTTGGTTACCAATTCCAACCCAAACTATTCATAAACTTAAACAACGAATTTCTAAAAATGGCCTTGGTGGAATTTATATTGGTCGACTAACTCCTTTTATTCGTGGCTATACATCTGTCATTGCCGGATTACTTCAAATTGAAGCCAGAATATTTTTACCAATTGCGTTGATCACTGCTTCGATCTGGGTCACAATGTATGTAACGGCTGGTATTTTACTAGGCCCTTTCTGGAGTCAGGTTGTGGCAAATATCAATAATATTAAATATTACATGTTGTTTATATTTTCTGCTGGTCTATTAATCATCATTATCCGTTCATTAATAAAATACAGAACTGTAAAAAGATGAACACTAAGTGGGCATTCTTTCTTTTGATTTGAAATATAAGTGGCATGCAAGTGAATGATAAAATGATGAAACGAGCATGTTCTAAAAGTAAAGAAGCTAAAACTAATTTAATATACGAGTTCTATAAACCTTAATTTAAAAACTTATAACTGATGAAAGTACATGTTGTTTCGGAATCAATATATATTACAAAAGGCAATGGTGTCCATACGGCTTTTATGGAATTAATCGAATTACTGAAAGAAAAAAATGATGTAGAGGTAGTTGTAAATGAGGAAGGTCATGGCGATGTTTTTCATTGTCATACTTATGGGCCGTATTATTTTTGGAAAGGTCTACGATATAAGGGGCGAAGAATCCATACCGTACATGTTATTCCTGATTCTATCAAAGGGTCATTGCCTTATTGGCGAATATTTATGCCTTTTGTTAAATGGTATTTCAAGATGGTTTATTCGTATGCAGATGTTTGTCTAGCCATTTCTCCAATGGTTGAACAAGGAATCAAAGATCTGGGTGCTAATACACGAATAGTAAAGCTATCTAATCCTATTCATGTTGAAAAATGGAAACGTACAGCTGAAATGCGAAGTGAGGGACGTAGAATGTTAGGTTTATCAGATACTGATTTTGTAGTATTAGGAGTGGGGCAACTACAAGGGAGAAAAGGGGTAGAAGATTTTCTCGATGTTGCTGAATCCATTCCTGAAGCGCAGTTTGTTTGGGCCGGTGGCAGGCCTTTTGGTGTATTTACTGAAGGTATAACGCGAATTGATGCAAAAGTTGCAAAGTCAGCACAAGTTAAATTTACCGGGATGCTCGATTTAGATAAAATGCCTTTTATATATGCGGCAGCTGATTTATTATTATTTCCTTCTTATCAGGAGAACTGTCCGTTGGCTCCGCTGGAAGCTGCAGCTTCAGGTATGCCAGTAGTTTTCAGGAATATTAAAGAATATACTTTACTATATGAAAATACTTATCTGAAAGCGAATACTACATCTGAGTTTATTGAACTTACAAGAAGATTGATGCACGACAAATCTTTCTATGAACAAGGCTTGAAAATTTCAGAAGAGATGATCATGCAATTTGATAAAAAGATAATCAGGGAAAAGTTGATACAACTCTATCAGGAGTTAAGTTATAATAGAAATAGAATCCCGCTTCACAAATTGTCTGTCCGATAGTCAATCCGTCTTCTAATCATTTATATTTTAGTACTATTATGAAAATAGATTATGATAAGAGTCCTGATCGATTTAATCCTTATTCCCTGAAAATCAGAACTAATCGGTTTCGTATATGCCTTAATATGATTGAAAAAGAAATGATTTAAATAAAACATTATTGATTCTTCTTATCATAACTTCAGGCTTTTCTAATCCGCCATTAGCAGTTGTCGTAAATATAGAACTGTCAGGATCGGTATATTATGATTTACTTTAATGGTAATTTAGACTCAAATACTTTAAATCTAGTGTCAAGGTTTCTTAACAATTGTTTTTTAACGGCATCCTCTTTAATAAAACTATATGTAATACTATTGTACACAAACTGTTTTATATCTGAATAGCTGATGTTTCTATATCTCTTTGCAAGTAGTACATATTGTTCTGTCATGCTGGTTCTTAGAATGCCCGCGTCGTCAGTACTAATTACGATAGGTACTCCAAATTCCTTATAGAGGGTTATTGGATGACGATCATCTTTTACTTTTAAAATAAACTCATTACTTGCCAGATTTATTTCTACCGGGATTTTATTCTTGCTCATATAGCGTAATAGCTCATAGCAATTCTCTTCATAAGGGATGTCGACACCGTGACCTATCCGATTTGCTTTTGCAGTATAAATAGCTGAACTTATATGCCATGTAAGTTCTTCCGGCTGGACAAGTCCTATTGTAAGTTCACCCGCATGCAAGGTGTATTTTACATCAGGAAAACGAGAATGACAATATTTAAACATGAGCATGTGTAACCAGTAATCTTTCATCGAAACTTCACCATCTTCAGGCGCAACGATATTTACTCCTGCAATTAAAGGACTATTATTTGCTGAGATAAAACTTACAACCAGTCTTTTAAAGAGATCAACCGGATCCATAAATCGTAGTACGAAATTTTGATATCTCATTGTAAAATGATCATCATCTATCTTTAAACTGTTATGCCGTTTTGCAATAAAATCTTTGTTGAAACTTTCTGCATATCCTTTCGCACCTCTTTGAAGAAAAGTATAGTATAGCGAGTCAAACAACTGCATAATCGCTTTCTCATTATGGTTTTCTGATAATTGACGCAATTGGGGATTGTAAATATTTAAATCAGCACTCGGCATTTCAAAAATTACGGGAGATAATTGTGTTTCAATGTAGCTTAAGTTTTCTTTAATAGCTCTGTTTTTTAATTCTAGTAATCCTTCATCGAAATGACCATCTATAACATGCCAAAACTTATCAAAAGAATCGAAAAATAATTTATCAGAAGGGTAATCCACATTATTGTAGTCTTTTACTGACCAATTCTGCATAATTTTTAACTTATATTTTTCTAGTTCGCCAGAACGCTGTAGTGTCGAAAATTGTTTCCATGATCCGTTTGAAGGTTTCTCTTTTTCAACCTGCATTGTTTCAGTGTTCAAATAAAGATTCTCTGATATGGCTCGTTTAAGAAGTGATTCGGCATATATTGCTCCTGAATAATGATGATGTAAATCGCCACCTTTAGGCATTTGAGAGAAGAATGCAATTAGGGAAGCTTCATTGTTTCTTATTTTTTCAAAGTATTGATTTACATTCTGAGAAAAACCGATATTTAGTATGAGTGTAAGCGCAAGCGTTAAAAGAAATTTCATATTCTATATTTTAGATTTCAGGTTATTTATGAAATAAAAGTTGTGAGGAGCCATGCTTTAATTCATCTTTCAAAAAGCAATTATATCAACCTAAATGAGTTGCTTCTATGCTCATAAAACAATTATTATTTTTCAAAATTACTACTTTATCATTAAAAACTGATGGAATTTATTTTTATTGACAACCGATAACAAATGAAAGATTAATAGCATTTTACCACTTGTAGAATATAGATTGCAATTTTGTTTCTTAAGTGTTCTTTTAATGGTTTGATACTTTTGATTAGAAAAACCTAATGAATAAGAAACTTACTTATCTTTGGTTATTGTAGTATAAATGATAGCACGTAAAAAGATGAAAAAATATCTGATGTTGGCAGCTGTAACATTCACTCTATTTGCATTTATGAGTGATAAAAAAGCATATCAATTATTTGATACCAATGGGAAAGAATCCCAATATGTTAAACTGCTGGAAGCTGCTAAAAATGCTGATGTAATTCTTTTTGGTGAGTTGCACGATAATCCTATTGATCATTGGCTGGAACAAGAATTAACGAAAGATCTTTATACGATAAAGAAGCAAAATCTTATATTGGGTGCTGAAATGTTCGAATCTGATGATCAGATTACTGTCGATGAATACCTTTCAGGTGCTGTTTCCGAAAAGACATTAAAAGAAGAAGCCAAGCTATGGACCAATTTCCCCAGCGACTATAAGCCTTTATTAGATTTTGCTAAGAAGAATAAACTACAATTTGTAGCTGCCAATATCCCTCGTCGGTATGCCAATATGGTTTATACAAAAGGATTAGAAAAACTTGATAGCATCAATGGAGAAGCCAAAAGATGGATTGCTCCACTTCCAATTCAATATGATGGGACACTGAAGTGTTATGCAGATATTTTCAAACAGGCTCAGGGTCATGGAGGTCAAAACCTGCCTAAGGCACAAGCTATCAAGGATGCGACTATGGCATACTTCATTCTGAAGAATATCTCTGTCGGGAAGACCCTCATTCATTTTAACGGTTCTTATCACAGTGATTGGCATCAGGGAATCGAGTGGTATCTCAGAAAATCAAATCCAGCTTTGAAGATCTTAACCATTGGATCTACTGAACAGGAGAAGCTGGACGAACTGGACAAGGAAAACCTCGGGCTGGCTGATTTTATCCTTTGTACACCTGCATCGATGAGCAAAACTTATCGTCCTTAGCTTTTTGTTTTATATACAATTATCTAAAATTTTACTCACTCATTTATAGTTGTTCTATCTAAACGGTAAAACGATCAGGGACTTAATATCTATGGATTTTTATTGAACTAATTTTATTATAAATAGTTGTATTAGCAGTCTAAATTCAATAATCATACTTCGTTTTAATCCCCTTTCATTATAACTTGACGATTCCACCACTGTTTTAAAGGGGAAGTTTTTAATGTAACGCTGCATAATCGGTCTTAGATCCGGCGTTTATCAATTAATGATGTAACACATTTAAAATTTCTTTAATTATGGAACAGTCTTTCGACCCCATTAAAAACATCTATTTTCCTTCGAAGGAAATCTTGAAAAATGCGAACGTTAAGAATTACGAATCACTTTACGCTAAGTCAATAGAAGATCGTGAAGGGTTTTGGGCTGCCGAAGCTGCGAAGCTTGCGTGGTATAAGAAGTGGAATAAAGTAGTTGATGATAGTGAAAAACCTTTTTACAAATGGTTTACCGGTGGTAAAATCAATATTATTCACAATGCATTAGATCGGCATCAAAAGAATGCTACGCGGAATAAGCTTGCAATCGTTTGGGAAGGCGAACCGGGAGATGTTAGATCTTTTTCGTATCATGCATTAAATCGCGAAGTTTCCAGATTTGCAAATGTCCTAAGAGCCATGGGTGCGCGAAAGGGTGAGGTGGTTACAATATATATGCCGCAAATACCTGAAATGGTCGTCGCTATGCTGGCTTGTGCTAAGATAGGAGCGCCACATAGTGTTGTTTATGGTGGCTTTAGTGTAGAAGCTTTGGCTGAGCGGATTGAAGATGCCCAAAGCAGAATTCTCATTACTTCGGATGGTGGTTTTCGTAGAGGAAAGCCAACACAGTTAAAGAAAATAGCTAACGAAGCGATGCAGCGATCGGCAACTATTGAGGTCTGTATTACGGTGAAGCGCACTGGTGAAGAATGCTACATGGAAAATGATCGCGATTTCTGGTATCATGATCTCATGGGGATGCCTATAGCCAATTCAGGAAGTCAGACTGAACAAACAGATGCTGAAGACCCACTCTTTATTTTATACACTTCAGGCACTACCGGAAAGCCCAAAGGTCTTGTACATACCCATGGGGGTTATGCTGTATATACTTCTACTACCTACAATTATGTATTTGACATTAAACCTGAAGACCGTTGGTGGTGTGCTGCTGATCCGGGATGGATTACGGGACACAGTTATATTGTTTATGCTCCACTGATTAATGGTGCCACCATCATGATGTATGAGGGGGCACCCAATCATCCTTATCCTAACAGGTGGTGGCAGATTGTTGAAAAATATGGCATTAATATTTTATATACTTCTCCTACAGCCATTCGGGGGCTCATGCGTTTCGGTGCTTCGTGGGCTGATCGACACAACCTTAGTTCATTACGATTATTGGGTTCTGTTGGCGAACCGATTAATCCGGAAGCCTGGAAATGGTATAATGAGGTGATTGGAAAAAAACGATGCCCTATTATGGATACCTGGTGGCAGACTGAAACCGGTGGTTTTATGATTACACCATTACCGATCATGCCTCTGAAACCGGGTTCGGCTGCTAAGCCTTTCTTTGGAAACGAAATAGCAATAGTTGATGATCAAGGTATTGAAGTTAAGCAGGGCGAAGAGGGTAATCTGATCATTAAGAATCCATGGCCGGGAATGGCCAGAACAATATTAGGTGATCCTAAACGGTTTGTTGAAAAGTATTGGGAAAAATACAGTAAGCAAGGATGGTATCTGGCCGGTGACTCTGCACGGATTGATGAAGACGGCTACTATTGGATTATAGGTAGAATTGATGATGTAATTAAAGTGAGTGGATACCGTTTGGGTTCTGCTGAAATAGAGAGTGCCTTGGTCAGTCATCCTGCTGTTGCAGAAGCAGCAGCCATTGCTTTGCCCGATGAGTTACGAGGAAATATCATCCATACAACGGTAATTTTACGTCAGAACGTTACAGCTAGTCCTGCACTTGTCGAAGAGTTGAAGATGCACGTTGAAAAGGAGATAGGGCCTATTGCTCGCCCTGCTTTTGTGGAATTTGCCGAATCATTACCTAAAACCCGTTCCGGAAAAATCATGCGTAGATTGTTAAAAGCACGCGCTCTTGGACAGGATATCGGCGATATTTCAACACTTGAAGAATAAGTTTTATCTAAAAGAAGAGGCTGTTTTTTTTATGCAGCCCCTTCTTTTGCTTAATATTCAATATTTTAAATGCTTTATCTTTTATATTTAATAACTCTTTTGTCTTTAATTACACCTTTCCAATTTAATCCGAAGGCAAAGTCATAAACATTCTTTTCTGTATCAACGTAGCATTTCATATCGCGTGGTACATCTTCAAATTGTTCTTCAACCGTTTTCATGTTTACAGGCATCTGAAAAGGCAATAATCCTGAGGGTTCTGAAGAACCTGTTAAGACGTCTAGAATCGCTTGATTCTGAACGCCAAAATGGATTAGGATTGCACTTGCACTTTTTTCGATTTCTGAAAATACCATAGGATTCGAAACCTTAACAATAACAATTACCGGCTTATTACCCATTTTTGCTTTGGTTTCGTTAACGGTTTTCATATCGTTGCTATTCGAAGCCACCGATGTTTTGTCTTTAAATGAACGATTCGTAAAACTTTCTAAAGGGCTTCCGCCTCCAACACTGATCTTCCGGGCAAAAGTTGCTTTATAGGGCTCGTATTGTAGGCTGATGGGCACATATCCGTTTCCATTCTGTTTCACGTCTGCTGATGAATACCCAACTCCTCCCTTTGGGCTGTCAATAAAAACCAACGCTATATCTGCTTTTTCCGGGGTTTCCACAACCTGAAAATATCTGTTTGCAAGTTCTGGTTTGATCGCATCTTCCCATTTCTCAGTTGTTTCAACACCAAACCAGTTGCGTCCACCTGGAATATATTTCTTGGGTATATACACCTTCAGCTGTTTTTGTAATGGTAGGGTTTTCTTCTGATTTTTCAGCATCACAATTGAACGCAATTGTGCATCATATCCGGCTTTCATAAATTCAGGATTCCCTACGGTTTTCACTGTTTCGGCAACATCGAGGTAGGGATTCTCAAACAAACCGACTCTGAATATATTACGCAATAAACGTACTGCTGATGTTTCAAGGCGTTTACGCATATGTTCTTCTCCATATTTCGAAACGCCCATTTTATAAGCTTCAATCACGGGCCCCATTTCGTTGTTGCCCCCAAATTGATCAATACCAGCTTCGATAGCTTTAAAGTGGCGTTCGACTTCAGTTAGTTTTTCAACACCCCAACATTTTCCTTGAAACAAATCAATGGCTTTTGTGTCTTTGGTAATCATCCAATCAGTGCATACAACTCCATCGTAACCATATTTTCCCCTTAATAAGTCTGTTATTAAATATTTATTGTAGCTGTTGCCAACATTCTCACCATTTACCTTGTCTTGATTAAACGAAATAGTGTAATATGGCATTACTGCTGATGCAATTTTAGTTGCACCTTCCAGTTTAAAAGCACCTTCGGTAAATGGTTTTAGGTGGTCCTTTAAATTATTGCCGGGATAAACAGCATAAGCGCCATAGCCAAAATGAGCATCGCGACCTCCTTCTTCAGGTCCACCGCCAGGCCAGTGTTTTACCATTGCATTTACACTTTTATAGCCCCAGCCCCCAGCGATCATAGAACTGCCTGTCGATGTCTGAAATCCATCTACGTAAGCTCTGGCCATATCTGTGGTCAGATTTGGGTCTTCGCCCATTGTTCCGTCAAAACGACTCCAACGTGGTTCAGTGGCTAAGTCTATTTGGGGAGAAAGTGCAGTTGCAATTCCTAATGCACGGTATTCTGTAGCTGCAATCTGCCCAAATTGTTTCATTAGCTGTGGGTCGAAAGAAGCTGCAATACCTAAACTTCCCGGCCACATCGATATTTTACCTCCTGATCCTGCATTATATTCAGCATATGCGTCGCTACCATGACGTGGATCGGAGCTATTATTGGCAGGTATTCCCAAACCGATTCCTTCGACCAGAGCTTGTGCGTTATTATTCCATTGTGCGGCAATAGCAGGACTTTGAACAGAAGTAATCAGCACATGCCGTAGATTATCTTTTGTCAGAAAGGTTTTTTGTTGATCAGATAAGTCGCTGGCCAAAGCGCCACTTTCAGAAAATGGTTTATTATTGTAGGTTCCACTGAACTGGCCTCCTCCCATTGCCGCAATGGCTTGGTGGGCACTATACAGCATCAGTCCTGCAATTTGTTCTATCGACATTTTTGAAGCCAGATCTTTGGCTCGTACATCAACAGGCAAACGCCAATCTTCATATATATCCAGTTTCCCGTTTTTATTCAGATCTTTAAAAGCGAACCCATCAATTGTTAAGATTTGAACACCGGAAGTTGGCGCATAGCCAAGTGTTTGCCCTCCTTCGTTTTTGATCAGTTTAAATCCTCTTTTGTCTGTTGCCGTCCATTTCGGACAGTGACCAAAGCAAAAAAGTAAAGTTGCTAATACTCCTAATAAACAAATGTTTATGCCTCTTTTCATGTCTGAATTGGATTATGCTATTTCTTTGTTGGGAAATAGAAACTGTTCAAAAAATCATAACGTTTTTCGAGATCACTATTTGTTGTTATATGTGTATCCACATCAATTTGAAGAACTCCAGGTACCACTTTATTGTTAATTGCCGGCCATTTAGTAACACCTAACCCATTAGGATTTCCTGTCTTAACGAAATTTAAATAATAAGATTGAAAAATTTCGGAAACAACAAAATCATCTTGTTGCCAATCGTAAACCCGATTTGTATACAGGTTTCCCATTGCATATTCAATATCTGCTGAATGTACAGCTCCTGTTGCTTTTGGGGTTTTTGAAATATTTTTAGCAGGCGCATCCTGAACGCCACCGGCTAGTCCAGGTATTTTATTTCCCATTGTTGCCACCATATCTGGTCGTGGATGACAAAAAAGATAGCGAAATACTGGCTTTCCGCCGGTCTTTTTTTGGATATCTGTCCATTTCCATGTGCTGAATCCAATAAACATATCAGAAGCGAGGTCGGTAGCTGCAGATATAACTGAAGCATCATCCGTTACATGATACAATTCAATTATTTTATCAGCCTTATCTCCAAATCTGTTTTTCACCACCTCTTTAAAATTGACCAAGGTAGGTTCTTTGCCTCCTAATAAAAACTGATAAACCATCTCCTGTGAGTTCCAACCTATCAATGAAGGTATTTTGGCTTGTTCCCCATTGGAATAAATATCGACAGGCGATTTGGGTAAGAAATATCCATCAATAGTGGATGAAAATTGTCCCTTTGCTGCTAAAAGTTTTTCGGCAGGAATAGCTCTAAGACTTAAAAGCGTTTCGGCATTAAGGCTTTTGGCAACTTTTTGACCGTTTTTTTCTGCCTCAGCTAATGGGATAGGAGAAAGAGCTCCCATTAATGAGCCACTTGACCCGATTGCTCCTGAGATTAGATCTTTTGATAAGGGTGAACACATTTGGGCACTTACAGATATTGAACCGGCTGACTCACCTGCTATAGTTACCCTTTGGGGATCACCTCCAAAAGCAGAAATATTTGCTTTAACCCATTTCAAAGCAGCTGTTTGATCCAGATATCCGTAATTCCCTGATGCATGTCTGGGCGACTCACTCGATAATTCAGGGTGTGAAAAGAAACCAAAAATACCTAACCGGTAATTTACAGTAATGGCGATGATGCCTTTTCTAGCCAAGGTTTCACCGGCATAACGTGGTTCACAACCACCACCTGCTACCAGACCACCTCCATAAAAGTAAACCAATACAGGTAATTTTTCATTACCCGTAACTGCCGGTGTCCATATATTCAGGTAAAGACAATCCTCACTCATTTTGTCGGAACCAAAATTCATATCACCAAATAAGGCAAGTTGCATAGGTCGCGGTCCGAACTTAATCGCTTCTCGAATGCCCTCCCAATTTTTAACAGGTTGAGGTTCTTTCCATCTGTTTTCTCCTACAGGAGGAGCTGCAAAAGGAACCCCTTTGAAAATTTTTACTCCTGAATTATTGATTCCTTCAATAACCCCATTGGCAATTTTTACTTTTGGTGCATTATTGTTTAATTGAGCAAAAGTTGATGAGCTAATTGCCAGTAACATCAATGAAAACACTAAGTATACTTTATACATAATCAGATTTTTATAATAAGTTCCTTTTGATAAATGTATTCATAAAACCTTTTGGTTTTTATGCTTTTGTAAAGTTATAAAACCCTTTTGATTTATGCTCTTTTAATTGTGAAAATTGAAAAGAACTTCATAACTTTACTGCATCTGTGAAGGCAAAAAATAAAATAAATTTTGATATAAAGCCAAATTGAACAGATATCTACAAAAGAAGATTACTGTTGTATTTCGGACGAACAGATAAAATTCAGCAAAGAGCGTTTTGATAAAAATTGAATCAGAAACAAGCTATGAAAAAGATTTTCCAAGTTATTTTATTGTGCATGTTCTTTCTTTCATCACAAGCACAGCAAAAAGCAAATCCAAGATTAATTATTCGTGGGGATGACATGGGGTCATCACAGTCCAGTAATTTAGCCTGTCTGGAAAGTTATAAAAACGGAATTGAAACTTCCATTGAGGTGATGGTCGTTGCACCATGGTTTCCCGAGGCCGCCAGACTACTCAAAGAAAATCCCGGAGTCGATGTGGGCTTGCACCTTACGATAACTAGTGAATGGGACAATATTAAATGGCGGCCGCTCACACATTGTCCTAGTCTTACAGATAAAAACGGATATTTCTTACCTATGATGTGGCCAAATCCGAATTATCCCGGTCTTGCTATAATTGAGAATAAATGGAAACTTGCTGAGATAGAACAAGAATTTCGGGCTCAAATTGAAATGGCACTCAAGAATATTCCTCATTTGAGTCATTTGTCCGGTCATATGGGATCAACGAACTTTGATAAAAAAGTAGAAGAATTAACTCAGCGGTTAGCATCTGAATACAATTTGACACATAAAGGTGATGGTGCAGATCCCGATTCTGGAATTAACGGTATTGGGTATGATGGTCCTCATAAGACTTCCGCTGAAAAGGAATCCAGTTTTATAAAGATGCTAAACAGGCTAGAGGCCGGGAAAACTTATGTTTTTGTGGATCATCCGGCATTAGATAATATCGAAATTCAAGCGGTACACCATATTGGGTACGAGGATGTGGCCAAAGATCGGCAGGGAGTGATAGACCTTTTTACAAGCAGTAAGATAAAAGAGCTGATCCGTGAAAAAGGTATAGAACTGATTAATTACAACGATGCGACCAAAGCATTGCCCCGTAGTACTCCCGAAATGGAGAAAGTTTCTTCGAAAGGGATCAGTAATTATTTGAAAGCTGTTAAAGAAAACAAACAAGATCTACATAGTCTAATGATTTTACGTCATGGTAAAGTCATCGCTCAAAGTTGGTTTGGTGATAATGCTCCAAACAAGAATCATATCATGAATTCTGTTAGCAAAACTTTTACTGCTACCGCTATTGGTTTTGCAGTTGCTGAAAATCGATTAAAGGTTACGGATAAGGTAATCTCTTTCTTTCCAAACGATTTGCCAGAAACCATCTCTCCTTATCTGGCCGAATTACAGATTCGCGATTTACTGACCATGTCTGTAGGTCACGATATTGATCCTACAGACAAAATCCGAACCCAGAATGGCAGCTGGGAGCGCTTGTTTCTGGCTACCCCAATTGTATATAAACCAGGAATTAAGTTCGTCTATAATAGTATGGCTTCGTATATGCTTTCTGCTATTGTGACGAAAGTTACGGGAGAAAAAGTGATCGATTATTTATATCCCCGCTTATTTCGTCCGTTAGGAATTACGGGTGCAGTATGGGAAACCAGTCCAACTGGCATAAATAAAGGTGGCTTTGGTTTATACATAAAAACGGAAGATATGGCCAGGATGGGGCAATTCTTATTGCAGAAAGGTAACTGGAATGGAAAACAGCTATTGCCGGAAGCATGGTTTGATGAGGCTACTTCAGTCAAAATTACTCAGTCACCTGTGTGGGTCCCTTCAAACATCAAATCGAAAGACAGTGATTGGGTGCAAGGATACTGCTATCAGTTATGGCGTTGTCGTAATAATGCTTATCGCGCCGATGGTGCTAATGGTCAGTTTATTATTGTTTTACCTGAAAAGGATGCAGTAGTTGTTACGACTGCCAATATCAATGATATGCAGGCTGAGATTAATCTTATCTGGAAGTATTTGCTACCAGCATTTGAATAATCAACTGATATAAATGGCTTTTGAACTCGGACAAGATACAGGTGATCTACACTTCAAAATCAGTTCTTCGATTCTCCTACATTTATGTTCGGATTTTAAAATCGCCCTTTTCCTTTTCAATTTTAATTCTATTCAAAGTCTAATACAGCATTAGGCTTTGAATAGAGTTAGATTAGAATATGATTAGGGTCAGATTAGGATTACTTCATCTTTATATATTGATAATCAGATAGATATAGAATGTGCTTACTATGAAAAAAGAATTGAAATACAAGATAGATTCTATCAGCATAAAATAGTTCACACCGACTATCATATCATAGCCGGCGTGACTAAAGTTGCATTGTTTTTAACGTTTAATAATCTTTTTACTTACACCTTCAAAGGTTAGTTTTACCGGATTAATCAGGCCATCTTTGGTAAAACTAAGCGTGTCGATACAAAGTACGCGATGGTTTTGATTCGTCTCTTCAAGAGGGCGGCGATGATAAACAATATACCATATGTCTTTGCCCGGAATCTGGATAAAGGAATGATGTCCGGAACCAGTGGCAACTTTTAAATCTTGTTTTAAAATTTTGTCAACACGTTTAAAGGGTCCTAACGGAGAATCAGCGACGGCATAGGCTACCGAATAATCCGGTCCTGTCCAGCCACCTTCGGCCCAGGTGAAGTAGTATTTCCCATTGCGTTTAATCATGCACGGGCCCTCTACATATTTATCGGGCGTAATTTCCTTGAAGATTGTTCCATCATCGAAAGGAATAAATCCGGTAAGGTTTTTATCCAGTTTTGCCACATTGCAATGTCCCCACCCACCATAGAATAGATAAGCTTGTCCGTTATCATCGATAAAGACGTGTGGGTCGATAGGTTGGGCTTTATTATGAAACTTGTCGATCAATGGTTTCCCAATCGCATCTTTAAAAGGACCCTCGGGTTTTGAAGCAATAGCAACGCCAATGCCTCCATATTGTTGATCGTTCTGGATGTCGTTAGCAGCAAAGAAGAAATAGTATTTTCCATTGGCAAAGATGGGTGAAGGTGCCCAGACAGCACGTTTGGCCCACTTTATATTGGTCGTATCTAGAATATGGGGATGCTTTGTCCAGTGAATAAGGTCTTTCGACGAAAAAGCATCGAAATAAGTCTGTTTGTCGTATTCGGCCGAATAAGTTGGATATATCCAGTATTCCTTTCCGAAAATTCTACTTTCAGGATCGGCATACCAACCCTTGACAATTGGGTTTCCGGATGTTAATGCCTTTTGTTTGTTTTGAATTGTGCTGCTTTGCGAAAACGCTGAAGTAGCGAAAAGCGAGAGCAAACATAAAGTTAGTAATGGTTTCATAGTTGAATAGAGATGGAGTTTTCAAAGGATAAAGGTAGTTATTGTTTAATTATTTATCCTTGGGGAACTCCATTTTATTCAGTGATGTGCAATGCGCATAATTCTAATAAGCTGTAAGGTTTTTATTCTTTTACTTCTTTGACAATCCGTAATGTATTACCAGTGTCTTCCATTTCGAATAGGCGAGGCCGTGAATTTCTATTATTTGGGGCGTGGAGTATCATCATTAACTTACCTTCAAAGGAGGTGAATACCATTCCGTGTCCTCCATCGTCTTTATAAAGCGGTTCGGCCTGTTGTGTCCAGGGGCCAGCGAGCTTACCCGATTCGGATATGGCAATACCTTCAGTATATCCTCCGGTTCCTCCACTCGCCCAAATCATGTAGAGTTTTCCGGTTTTTCCTTTGTAGAGAAAACAGCCATCTGTGACATTATTTCCATATTGCTTACCCATCTTACTCCAGGGAGCCTCGTTGCCATAAAATAATGTTTTAGGTTCGCCAACAATCTCTGATAAATCGTCTTTCAACTGAACATAACATATTGAACCGTTTGTAATCTGAACCCATTCATGGCAAAATACCATATATGGAATACCGTCTTCAGACCAAAGTGTGCCATCAAGGGTCATCATATCGACAGGTAGCGTAGCGTGATTTTGAAAAGGCTTAAAAGGGCCCGTTGGCGTATCACCTACCATGATTTGAGATCCACGTGTGACACGGGGAAGCCAGTCTCTCCATTGTTCTGAAAACTTATGTTGTGTGTCGAAAGTCAGGAATAGATAATATTTCCCTTTATACGCATGTAGTTCAGGGGCCCATATACTTACAATGGGTATTTCGCCCCAGATATCCTTTGGGGCATCGTAGATTGTAATGGGGCCTTTCCAATTTAAAAGATCTTTACTTGAATAACATTTTACACCTCTCCAACCCGGACCTACTATATAGTAAGTTTTCGTGGTTGGATCAGGATAAATACACATGTCGCGCCAATGCATGTCTGCCAGCTTAACAATCTTGTCTGCCTGCACTGATGTTTGTGCTTTCAACTCAATCATGACTGAACAGTTGATTAGGATCAATATTGTAAAAATAAACTTCTTCATGCGTATGCTATTTAAAAATCAGTTGTGTGAAGAGATACAAATCATTTTTCCATACTTTAAAATCATGTTTACCTGAATCAACATGCCAGATATGTGGCACGTTATTTTCTTTCAGATAATTGTGGAGCTTTTGGCTAAAAGCAATTAAACCATCCTGGTCGCCACACGAAATCCATAAAAGTTTAATTTTTTTAGTTGTCTCAATAGCATTTGGAACTAAAACTTCTGGTGATTTTTGATTAGGTGCCGATGAAAATCCACCTATCCAGGCAAAAGTATTGAGATTTCCCAATCCGAAATTCAGTGATTGTCCTCCGCCCATTGATAGTCCGGCCAGTGCTCTGTTTTCGCGACCACTCTTTACCGGATATTTCGATTCGATGAACGGAATGACATCATTGAGGAGATCTTTTTCGAAATTCTCGAATGCAGGGGCTGCAAGATAAATGTTCCCTTCAGCTCTGTCGTTTGGTTGTGCACGACCATTTGGAAGTACCACAATCATTGGGATGAGTTTTTGTTCAGCATAAAGATTGTCAAGAATGACATTGGGTGCACCCTGATTGTACCATTCCATTTCGTCTCCACCAATGCCGTGTAGCAGGTAAAGTACAGGATATTTTTTGTTTGGAGAATATCCCGGAGGTGTGTAAATTAACATTTTCCGTTTATTGCCAACGGTTTTTGAATTGTATTCGACAGTCTCTATTTTGCCACAAACAATATTTTCGCGTTTCCTATCGAAACCTTCAGGAGCCGGTGCAAAAGCAGCTTTGTCGTCAGGACCTAATACAACCTTTTGATTTAGAAGTCTTGCCGGAGTTTGTTGATGGGTATCAGTGTTTTGAGCACTCAAAGGCTTCGATACGGTGGTAACTGCAAGGATAAATAAAATTCTTCCTACATTCTTTAATAATTCAAAAGTGTATTTTCGTTTCATAAATCTAATTTTTTATCATGTTATAATAGTCTGGAGGAAAAAATAGCTTCTGATAATTTATTTTATGACGGTTAGTCTATAAAGTCCGGCACCATGATGATTGATTACAGGTGCAAATTCGTTAGAGAAAACTCCGATGACTTTATTTGTCCAAACATCCTTAATGGTGCATTTGCCCTTAATCCCCAGTTGAGATAATTTCACCGGGATTGTCAGTTTTTCTGAATTTTTTTCATAATCCGTAGCATTAAATACGGCAAGATATTTATCACCTGTTTTGGGATCGTCGGCAGTCCAGGCTATAAGGTCATTGTTCCTAAAGAGTTGCTTGTTGTTGGTGCTGTGTTGATTTACCTCGAGCATCCCTTTATTGGTAATCAACGATAAAGTAGAAGCATCATTATCTGGAAGATTGCCACCAAACATCAACGGTGAGCGGAAAATGGCAAAAAGCGACATCATGGTTATTCGTTCGTCTTTTGTAAATGCACTCATTCGGTTATCTCCTCTTTCGGCTCTGATTCCGATTCTACCTAATGGAAGCATATCAGCATCAGGAAAATGTCCGTCTCCAATATATGGGGACCATCGATCGCAAACCTCAAAATGCTCTTTAAGTTGTTTCCAGTTGTCCCAAAAGTCACCTACAGTACGCCACATGTTTGCATGGGCCATTACATGGTCAGCATTTGCTATTGGCGTTTCTCCAGGCGAAGTGCTTAATACAATTGCACGTCCGCAATCATCAATAGCTTTTCTGATCATCTCAATTTCACCTGTGTGGTAGGGTACAGAAAGGTCGTCAACTTTCACAAAATCGAGGCCCCATGAGGCATAGAGTTTAAAAAGTGAATTATAGTATGCTTGTGCACCCTCCTTACCGGCAACAACTGTGTACATGTCGCCTAGCCAATTACAAAGTGTGTCTTTTGAATAAACATCTTGTGCTTTTGCAGTGCTGCCAAGAATAGGCGTATTTTTAGCTACTGCTACTTTGGGAATACCTCGCATAATATGGATGCCAAACTTCAGTCCTTTGCTATGAATATAATCGGCAAGCAACTTAAATCCTTTACCATTTGCAGCTGATGGAAAACGAACTGGACTTGGCAGAAAACGTCCATATTCGTCCATTACATAAGATGGATCTTTTTCATTATAGCCGTGTGCTTTGTCGTTATCAACATACCATCGGATATCAACAACAATATATTCCCAACCTGCCTTTTTAAGATATTTTGACATGTAGTCGGCATTAGCTTTTACTTCAGCCTCCACTACAGTTGGACCAAAACAGTCCCAACTATTCCATCCTAAGGGTGGGGTCTTAGCCCAGTTAAGAAAGTTGGAGTTGCTTGATTTGTTTTGGCCAAAAGTAAATAAAACAAGAACCGTAAATAATACACTTAAAAAGTAATGTTTTTTCATAAAGGCATTTTTTGAAGAATGTTTATAATGAAATGTAATGAAGATTTAGTAGTAAATATATCTGAAGTTTTGAGCTTTAGAATATTTAAAATTCAATTAGCGAAATAGATTGCTTTAAAACAATGAATAAATAATACAAAAGTAAAATTAAACAAAACAGCATTTGTTTTACATTAATAAGTAAAAAAAATGATGAGATCTCTAAGATGAATATAGGGCGTTTTTAAAAAAAAGAAAGTATGCTTAAATTAGAAGGGAAGTGTTACTTTAACCTCAACACTTCCCTTCTTCTTATATCATTATGCTATTGAAACCAGTATTCAGTAATGTTAATATCCAGTGTTTTGAGTATATAATCCTGGAGCCGCATCTAACTGTGATTGCGGAACCGGATAAACGATATATCCTGCAACTACTTGATTCATTTGTTTTCTGGTCAAATCATCAACAGCTATCCAGTTATTCATAGTTGTTACCAGATTTCCGCTTCTTTGTAGATCGAACCAACGGTTACCTTCATCAGCAAATTCTCTCCTTCTTTCATCAAAAAGTTGTGCCAGAGTAACATTTACTAAAGGAACAGCTCCTATTCCGGCTCTGGTTCTAATTTGATTTACTACTGCGTCAACATCAGTTGCTTGTGAACCAGGAGCACCATTTAAAACACATTCAGCTTTCATCAATACAATATCCGTATACCTGATGGCGATAAAGTTTATGCCCCAATCAAAACGACTTGTCGATGGAATCTTCGTGAAATCAAGATACTTTTGAAAAAATGGTCGGGTTTCCGTACTGCCTGCATTATTGTATGGCGCTGTATGGATTGTGAAAGCTTTACGTACATCGTTGGCTGCATATTTACTCAATAAATCATTTGAAACTGGAATAGCTTCCAGACTTCCGTTTGACTTAGAGTCATTTATTGATTTAAAATACATGTTTGGGGCCAGATCCCACGGATAGGTTGCTCCATATATAGAGCTGGTGCCACTGGCTCCAGTTACATACATTACATCAAACACAGCCTCTTTGTTACCGGTAGATGTCGGGCTTTGATTGGAGTATGAAAATATATTAGCGAAGTTTGGATTGAGGGCAAATGAACCGCTACTGATAATATCCTGTAAGAGAGGTAAAGCCAAATTCCATTCACTCAATCCCAGACCTGGACCTTCTACTCCATAAGTAGGGCCTGAACGAGCCATATAAACTTGTGCCAGAAGTCCTTCAGCAGCATATTTAGTTGCTCTGCCAACATCTACCCCTGTGTATGATGTAGGTAAATTTGCTAAGGCCAACTGTAGGTCTGCAATAATTAATTTATATACGTCAGCTACCGGACTACGTTTAATTGTATTTGCTTCGGAGGCCAATACCGTATGATCAATAATAGGAACCTTACCAAAATATCTTACTAAATCGAAATAAAAGAAGGCTCTTAAGAAATGCGATTCAGCATCTAATCTGGTTGCTAAAGTTGTAGAATTGATGGTAGTACCATTTTTCTTGATTTGTTCTATTACTTCGTTTGCACGAAATATTCCATTAAAATCAGTACTCCATGCCTCTTCAATATATGTGTTACCGGTTATGGCCTTTTGGAAACTGTTGATGGGGTCCCAATCCCTTACGCCTAAATCAGATACTCCATAAATATTGTCAGAACGGATTTCTGAAAGGTTGAGTAATCTATCAGGATAGCCTCGTAGATCGCTATAAATCGCATTTACGCCCTGAATAAAATCACTTGGAGATTGATAAAACGTAAGTGTTGTACCCTGTGAAATTGGGACTTGATTTAGATCCTTATTGCACGAAAAGGACAGGATGCTAAATGCTATTGCGAGTATAAAAAATATCTTCTTCATTTTCAAATGGTTTGTTGATGATTAAAATGTGATATTTAACCCTACTATTAATGATTTCGCTAATGGTAAACCACCATAGTCTCCAGGTGCCAGATAGTTGGCATTCCCACTTAGGTCGGTATTTGTTGCATCTGGATTAGCACCACCATAATAATAGTCGCGTCCAAAGAAGTTCTCGGCAGTGACATATATACGTGCACCCTGTATTATATTCTTTTTAATCAGACTTCCCAAATTATAACCTATTGTTATATCGCGTATTCGTACATAGTTAGATGAATATAGCCAGTCGGTATTTACAATTCTGCCAAATGTAGAATACACTTTACTAACACGACCGGCTCCCGGTTGATTGGCTGACTCCCATCTGTCTAAATAGAATGAAGGCGCATTATCTGTAAATCCCTGACCAGTTCTCGTAAGAGCACGTCCCAGAAGCGAATAAATTGATCCACCATTCTGTCCCTGTATCAATATACTCAGATCAAATCCTTTGTATTTAAAGGTATTGGTTATACCCCATGTATAATCAGGATTCGGATGACCTACGATTTGACGGTCATTTGCATCAATCACACCATCGGGAACACCTTTCGGTCCGCTAATATCTTGATATTTGGGATCCCCAACGGTTTCAGTTCCATACATAGCTACTTTATTTGTAATATCGGCTTGTGTTAAACACCCATTTTGTCTAATGACGAAAATACTATTAACAGGCTGTCCTACTCTCAAAATAAAGTTGGAGATATCAAAAGAAGAAGGTATTAAAATTTGAGTTTGGCCGGGACCTAGAGCAACAACTTTATTGGTGTTATGACTAATCGTAACGGATGTATTCCATTGAAATTTACCAACAAAGTTATGAGAGGTCAACTCCAATTCTTCACCTATATTTCTTACAGAACCTGTATTGTTTAAATAGGTTGAAAAGCCTGTAACTTCAGGTACCTGTACATTCAGCAACAATTGTGTGTTCAGCTTATTATAGTAATCAAAAGATCCTGTTAGACGATTGTCAAAGAGACCAAAGTCTAAACCAAGGTCATACGTAACAGATCTTTCCCATTGCAAATCAGGATTTGCAATTTTACTTGGCGACTGACCTATCACTGCTGCTAATGTCGTTCCAAATGCATAACCTGAGGAAACAAGTGTTGGAATTGGAGCATAGTCTGAACCTAAATTGTTAGTGCCATTGGCACCATAACTTCCTCTTATTTTTAAATCACTAATTACATGAATCTTACGCATGAAATCTTCTTTAATGATGTTCCATCCGATAGAAGCTGAAGGAAAAATACCGTATTTAGAATTGGCTCCAAATCTGGAAGAACCATCTTCACGTAAACTTGCAGAAAGCAGATATTTATCATTATAGCTGTATTGGACACGGCTAAAGTATGATAGCAAAACGTTCTGTGTAGAAGAAGAACTTCCTGTAACTGCAGAGGCCGCATTTAACGTTTGTATTACACTACTGGTATAGCCACCACTTGATGCCAGCGATGAGTTATCCGTTCTGTCGTAGTTATATGATTGACCAAGCAACACATTCAAATTATGTATTTTATCAAAGGAAGTATTGTATGACAATGTATTTTCATTTACAAAAGTTTGTCGTTTGTAAGTGTTGAATGAGCCTGTAGTATTCGATGTAAGTGCTTTTGCAGCTGGATCAAACGTCCGGCTAAGCAAGGTGCTCGAAACAGTATATGGCACATAAGAGCGCGAGTTATTATCCGTATTATCTAAGTTAATTGACGATCTGAAAGAAAGTCCTTTCATTAATTCGTATTCGCCATATAGAGTAGCTAGTGTACGATATCTTTTTGTTTCTCCTACAATGTTTTGAAGCTTAGCAAGAACACTATTTGTAGTATTGCTCCATGCATATTGTCCATTATTAAATGAGTTTGCATAAGCACCAGCAGTTGACTCTTGTACCGGGCTCATACTTAAGGCTTGATGATAAATATTATCTTTACCTTCAACCCCCGGATCTTCGATAATAGAATAAGTTGGCGCAATGTTTATACCCATTTTGAAATGGTTTGTGGCCTTAACCTCAACATTGGCTCTTGCAGAATAAGTGGTGTAACCCATATCTTTAACAAAACCATCCTGATCAGAGAAATTTCCTGATACGAAATACGTTACTACATCATTACCGCCACTGGCCGTAAGTTCATGGTTTTGCATTACACCTGTTCTGAATATCTGGTCCTGCCAGTTTATGAAATCTAAACCGGGATGACCTGCTTGTGACCAACGAGGATCTAGAAAATAGTTGACATTAAATGATCCGACAATTGCAGTTCTTGCTGCAGCATCATCCGTCACCTTTGCACCTTTTGCCCCATAAGTAGCAAGATATTGCCCATTGATTATCTCAGTAGCTCTATTTATCCAACCCTGACCATCCAACATATTTACTTTTCTACTGGCTTGGTTTATACCCATGTATGTGTTGTAGGTGATTTTGGGTTTCCCCATCTGACCTCTTTTGGTTGTGATAAGTACAACTCCATTTGATGCTCTTGAACCATAAATAGCAGCTGCAGCAGCATCTTTCAAAACCTGTATTGACTCAATATCATTAGGATTAATATTATCTAGAGGATTTCCTGTAGCAAAATTTCCGGCACCATTAGTCGAAGCTGTTGACAGAGGGAAGCCATCGATTACATATAAGGGTTCATTGCCAGCACTTATTGATCCTGTGCCACGCACCTGAATACTAAAAGCTTTTCCGGGAACACCAGTTGTTTGTTTAACATTAATACCGGCCATCTGTCCAACCAAAGCCTGGTCTACTCGCGTAATCGCACGTTCATCCAGATTCTTGTTTTTGAATGTTGCAACTGAACTTGTTACATTCGCTTTCTTTTGCGTTCCATAACCAATTACAACTACTTCATCCAGATTCTTTACATCACGAACAAGCTTTATATCTATTCTGGATTGTCCTGCCAAAGCTATTTTTTGTGTTAAATAGCCCAGGTAGGTTATTCTAAGAACTGCGTTTGGATTTGTGATATTCAATGAGAACTTCCCATTCGCATCAGTTACTGTAGCTTGTTTTGTGCCATCAACTACAATCGTTACACCGATAAGGGTTTCTCCATTATCAGAATCCGTTACCGTTCCGGTAATCTTTATTTGTTTCTGTTGGGCCTCGGAGGTAATAACAACAAGGTTGTTTTCCATGAACTTGCAGTTCAGTTTTGCTTGTGAACACAATGAGTTCAGAACAGCTACGATATCTTTCTTGTTCGCTTTAAGAGATACGGATTGTGATAAATCAACATAATCTTCGTTATAGAAAAACGTAAAGTTTGACTGATTTTCTATTTGTTTTATTACTTCTTTTAAAGAAGTATTTGTTGCATTGAGTGTAATATCTCTGTTCTGGGAGTAAGCGGAAGCATAAATTGTTCCCATGCTTACAAATAATAATATCAGGCCTATTTTCATGACTCTGAAAATTTGTATCCTCTTATAAAAATAAAAAGAACGGTGGAAGTAAAAACTATTTTCCATAATTTTGTGATTGATTTTAAGTTAAATACAAAGTGTCGCTTTGCTACACAGTAATGAGTGGCTTAAAGTTAGAGGCGGGAAATATTGCAGTATTTTCCGCTTCGTTTTTTTTATTATATCCTTTCACATAGGCAAACTCTTTTTGGTTCTCTTATCCTTTATTTTTTAATGAATTTATCTTTTCTGCCAGGATTCTCCCAAATCACAACCTTTTTACCAGTAATTTCATATTCGATAGGTGAGGTTATTTTCAAGGCTTCCAGAATTTGTTCGGGTGTTGACTCTTTTATTTTGCCACTATAGCGCAGCTTTTTAATCGCTTCGTTCTTAAATTGTATGGTTACATCAAATCTGCGTTCTACTTTTATCATGATACTCTCAAGTGTTTCATCGAAAACAAGGAAGTAACCATCTTTCCATGAAATATCTTTTTCTTCTAATGTGCTTATTGGTTCTATACTATTTTGCGTTTTTTGAGGTAGATTAGAAATGGAAGTATCTTCTTTTATAGCTCTTTTGAGAAGTTTTTTATCTGATAAATCATAAAATTTGATATTTCCAACTGTCTTATTAAAAATTGCTTTTTGGTTAGGCTTTAATAAATAATTTGAAACACTTCCATCCATCTCAAACTTTTCCACTTTAACTGCTCCCCTGATTAATGTCGTCTCAATCGTATTCTCCTCACTATAGGATTTGACATTAAATGAAGTGCCTAATACCCGAAGAGTCAACTTGCTGGTTTGAACAAGAAATGGCTTGTTTTTATTCTTGGCTACATCAAAATAGGCTTCCCCGTCCAGAAAGACTTCACGATCTTTTTTGTTAAAATCTGTACTATATTTCAAAACACTACCGGCATTCAACCACACTTTACTTCCATCAGCTAAAACCATTTCAGTTTTTGATCCTTTTGGTGCAGTAATTTGAGTTAACACTTTTCCTTCAACAGAATCAATGGGCGTTACAAAAAAATGCCGATAAATAAAAAGTGATGGTAGACCAATAAAGATTAACGTTACGGCAGCATAAGTTAATACATTCCTGATGATTTTCCAACCCGTTACATAGACTGTAGGCGTTTCATCTTCTAAATTCGATTGATATTGAATTAATTTAAGTAAAAATTGTTCTTTAGATTTGTTTTTATCCCATTCATTCATTCCTG
The DNA here is from genome assembly GCA_013390605.1 of Bacteroidota bacterium. Classification (GTDB taxonomy): domain Bacteria; phylum Bacteroidota; class Bacteroidia; order Bacteroidales; family Cfx3-03; genus Cfx3-03. Next base: position 5,088,898 of record JACAUB010000001.1, read on the forward strand.
CTCCAGCGGAAGCAATATCCCATGACTTGTGAAGCTTTTCTAATATTGCTTTATTTTCAGACGAAAAACTTTTCCAACGCTCTACTTGAATAGTTTCGCTTTCATCAGTTTCGCCACTCAGGTATTTTGTTAACAAGACTATATTGATGTCTTTAAGATTTTCTTCCATCATGATACATTTTTATCCTCTCCCATTAAAAGCGATTCAGAATGAAAAAACCCCTATGTGCATCTTAAAAAAGTTAATATTACTTATATTAATATTGAATACTATCTTTTATGAGATATAAAATTTAGAAAATAGTTATAAGCTAAGGGACGAAGGGTGATGTTTTAAAAGAAGAAAGGATCTTGATTAAGGGATATTTTATCTATAAATAACTATCTAGTTCAGCTCTGACAATTTTTAAAGCTTTGCCCATTTGGTTTTCAATTGTCTTTATTGAAAGCGATAATGAAGTAGCTATTTCTTTGTATGACATGTATTTAAATCTGCTCATCAAAAAGATTTCTTTGCATTGCTGTGGTAATTTATTGATAGCATTATTCAACGCTTCTTGCAAATCTTTATTCACCAGATCGGCAAAAATATCTTCATATGAATCCATCATCTCATCTTTGAACTGATCTGCATATTGTTCTTCAATCTTTTTGTGCTTTAAAAAATCCAGACAATCATGTTTGACCGATGTCATTAGATATCCTTTTACAGACGACTGTGAAGGAATATTTTTACGATTTATCCAGAAGTCAACAAAAACTCCTTGCACAATTTCTTCAGCAATAGTTGGTTGTTTTACATAAAAATTTGCAGAAGAACATAAAGCAGCATAATACAAGTCGAAGCATAAGTTAATTGCTTCAACACTGCCTTCTTTTAAAGCTGTAATTGTTACTTGCTCAAGTTCTCTTAGTGTCATGCGTTGCTAATGTGGCTGCTAAATTTAAATAAATAGCGTTCAAATATGTTCGTGTAATTCCTCAACTGCAAAGAAGTAAAAAATGCAAAGATTATTTTTGATGTTACACTTTCGAGATTGTAAAGCTAAGGAAAAGGAATTTAAAAATAGAAGGAAATTTATAGATATCTTAAGATCAAATCACCTGCTTCCTTTAAATTTTCTCCAAATGAGATAATCCCCTCTTCATGACCACCCATTACTAATACCTTCTTTTCGAGAAGATCAGTGGTGTTGAATAATCTCTTTATTTCTAATGCCATCTGGGGTGTGCCATATTCAACATTGGATGAGGTTGTTGGAATCTGATTGAGTAACTTATCCCACATCTGCTTATTGTGGATATGAATGATTGCCTGGGTTCGTAGATCCATTTCATAGACGGCAGCATGGGTTAACGATTCAGCAGATGCTTTGATCTGACCTTTACAGGTTAGTTCGTTTTTTGAAAAATTATAGTCGATAACAGTAGAATAATGGTTTGTGGATAAATTTTCAAGATGCCCGGTTGATGTTCCCGAGATTAGAAATTCCTTATCAGTAAGACGGATACTGATATTTCCATATCCGATTCCATTTGGATAAACACCAATCAGTTTGTTGTTAAAGAGAATATTACGCCAATGATTTATTTCAGTAATGACCTCCTCTTTTAAGGGATCTGTCTGAATCCAATTACATTGGAACTTTATGCTACCGGTTTCATTAGAAGTTGTCATGCTATTTTAATAAAATCGAGCAGACTGAAAAAAGGCCTGATCTGCTTATGGGAAATTTAAATCTTAATTTATGAATTTTAAAGGTATAATTGCAAATGTATTAATTTTTCTTTGCTTTAATTTGAGTTAAGTTTTAAAGTAAATTTGTTTAATTGTAGCCTGCTATTATTTCAATACTATATTGTATTAATAGATTCTATAATCATTTGGGTTTTGAAATCTCTTCATTTTTCATATTTATTTTAAGCTGATCAGAGCTAACCAAAATTAGTAACTATGTCAAAAAATATTTTCTTATTACTACTCAGTGTAGTTTTTGCAGGTCATCTATTTGCACAATTGCCCAAGATTGTCAATATAGAAACTAAGAATACTATCCTTCTTTATCGAGTTGGGCAGGATCAAAAGTTAATCCAGTCATATCTGGGAAATAAACTATTTCAGCCGGGTGAGTATGATAAGCTAAAAGCGGGAAAATTTGAAGCCTATATAACAGCAGGTACTTCAAATCTGTTTGAGCCATCTATTCGTGTAAAACATGCTGATAATAACCCTTCGCTCGACTTACAATATGAAAGTCACAAAATAGTTAAGCAAGATGATGATGTTACACTCACAACTATTAAGATGATTGATCCTCAATATCCATTTGAGGTAACATTGTTTTTTAAAGCTTATTATAATGAAGATGTTATTGAAGAATGGACTGAAATTAAACACAAAGAGAAGAAACCGGTTGTGTTGTATAATTACGCATCTTCGACCTTACATTTTGATGCTAAGAACTATTGGCTAACTCAGTTTCATGGTAATTGGGCAGAGGAGATGCGCATGCAGGAAAGTCAACTTACATCAGGTATTAAAATTATTGATAGTAAGTTAGGAACGCGCGCCCACATGTACCAAACACCTGTTTTCTATCTATCTCTAAATGAAAAATCAAATGAGAATACCGGTGAACTTATAGCAGGTACACTGGGTTGGTCTGGTAATTTTCAGTTTACCTTTGAAATCGATGAGAGAAATAACCTTCGGGTAATCTCGGGAATCAATCCCTATGCTTCAGAGTATAAATTAGAACCAGAGAAGGTTTTTAAAACACCCTCTTTTATTTTTACATATAGCAATAGTGGTAAAGGATTAGCCAGTCGTAATATGCATCAATGGGCCCGTAAATATGGTATACTCGATGGAGATAAGCCTCGTTTAACACTTTTGAATAACTGGGAGACTACTTATTTTAGCTTTAATGAAGAGAAATTAGCCGGATTATTTGACGATGCAGTCAAGCTTGGTGTAGATCTATTTTTACTTGATGATGGCTGGTTTGCCAATAAATATCCTCGTAATAATGATAATGCAGGACTGGGTGATTGGGAAGAGAATAAAGCTAAACTTCCCGGAGGCATAGATGCACTTATAAAAGCGGCTCAACAAAAAGGCTCCAAGTTTGGTATTTGGATTGAACCTGAAATGGTAAATCCCAAAAGCGAATTGTATGAAAAGCATCCTGATTGGATTATCAAGTTACCTAACAGATCTGAAAATTATTACCGTAACCAGTTAGTTCTGGATTTAACCAATCCTCAGGTACAGGATTTTGTGTTTGGAGTGGTTGATAATCTGATGACAAAACATCCTGAAATTGCATTCATTAAATGGGATTGCAACAGAATGATTACTAATGGTTATTCTCCGTATCTGAAAGAAAATCAATCACATCTCTACATTGATTATGTGAATTCACTTTATAAAGTCTTTGATCGCATGCGTCAGAAGTATCCTCATTTGCCAATTATGCTTTGTTCAGGTGGTGGTGGCCGTGTTGATTACGGTGCATTAAAGTATTTTACTGAATTCTGGCCTAGTGATAATACTGATGGATTGGAGAGAGTCTTTATTCAATGGGGATATTCGAATTTCTATCCTTCTATTACTTCATGTAATCATATTACTTCATGGGGTAAACAGTCATTAAAGTTTCGTACTGACGTTGCCATGATGGGAAAGATGGGCTATGATATTCCTGTGAAACATATGACCGATCAAGAATTAAAGTTTAGTCAAAATGCAGTTGCAAACTATAAACGACTAAATAATACTATTTGGTTTGGTGATCTTTTCCGATTAGTTTCGCCGTATGATGAAAGCCGTGCAGTGTTAATGTATGTAAATACCGAAAAGAACAAAGCAGTATTATTTTCATATACCTTAAATCCACGATATGGTGAATTCTTCCAGAAAGTAAGATTACAAGGTTTGGATGCTGCTAAAATGTATAAGGTTGAGGAGACTAACATTAATTTGCGTCAAACCTTTATGGAAAGTGGAAAGGTGTTTAGTGGAGACTTCCTTATGAAGGTTGGTTTAGAAGTTTCTGCTAACAATTCATTAAATAGCGTGGTACTCGAAATCACTGAAGTGAAGTAAATAATAATGCTAAAATGGTCGTCAAAATCATGCCATATTAATTTTGACGACCATATTTTTGCCGTTTTTATTATGATAATTATTTCAGATCAGTGATTTTCAGATAACTTTTAATCAAAGACTTTCTTAAAATAATACATCTTTTAAAGCGATTATAAAAAGATGGGAGGGTATCAGTATTGAGATGCCCTCCCACTTTGTGATTTTTATTTGTAATTTTTATTCTCAATGCTTAGCGTGCCTAAAATAAATGAAGTTACACCGGCAAAGGTATTTACTTCTTTCGGTTGATTCACATAAACTGTATAGTTGTCTTGTACACCGATGCTACTACAGTCGTAAATATCCACAAGTCCTGACGTATTAATTTTTGCCTTTTTAATCATACCAGAATACGCATTTTTAATTACGGGCTCGTATTCTGATCTGCTAACATATCCCTTTTCGATAGATTTATTTATGAGATAAATAAACATACCTGTTCCTGATGTTTCGTTCCAGTTGTCAGACAATTCCGGTTTGTCTACAACCTGACACCACATACCCGTTTTAGGATCCTGACAGCCTTTTAATCCTTTGCATAGCTTTTTTAGGTGAGAAAGAATAATTGCTTTATTGGGATCATTTTTTGGTAAAAAGTCAAAAATATCAGCAATTAGAATGGCATACCAGCCAAGACCTTCGCTCCATACATCTGAAGCAAGCCCTGTGTTTTTATCTGCCCAATGAGCTTTTTTGCTTTCATCCCATGCATGCAACAATAAACCGTTCGGTTTTTGGCAATGTTCTACAATCAGTTTCATTTGTTTCGTTACCTCATTAAAGGCAATTGTACTATCTCCTATAATTTTACCATATCTAGCCATAAATATCTGACCCATAAATACCCCATCTACCCACATCTGATTTGTTGCCCAGGTTCCATGCCAAAAGCCGCCATCAGCGTTTCTGGGATAGCTTTTAAAACCATTAAAAATTGTTTTAGCCGCAATCTTATATTTTTCGAGATGTGTTTGCTCATACATAAAGATAATAGCATATCCCGGGATAAAATGATCTAAGGCATTTGGTTTAAAGTCAGAAATATTCCCAGCCTCATCAACCTGTTGATCTACATAGCGTTTTATATAGTTGAAATAGTTTATATTGCCCGTTGCTCTCCACATTTTCTCCATGGCAAACATGGCATAACCCGCTTGCCAGTCAAAATGGGTCGATTTGCTGCGCCAACAAATACTATCAGGGTTGGGAAATTTCTTGATAAAACTATTTGCGGTTGCAACTGACCAGACAATGGGCCCGGTTTGAGCATTTGATGTGCCTAATTGGATGAGCGAAACAATAATAAAGATTGTTGCTTTTAGGGAAAATTGTCTCATAAGAAGGCTGATTTTTTTAGGCATTATCCTTTCAAACAATATAAAATGACTGTAAAAGAGCAAGCGGAGATGAACTACATTTTCATTTCTCAAATTAGATTTGTTCTTATTTTGAGATGTGCCTACTAAAAAAGTATTTGGCTGTATTTAATCTGACCCTTATATTTATCACCTGATAATATTATCTTTCCTCATTATACACCTGTAGTTCAGCTATAGATGCCTGATGATCCGCTTTTTCAATAGAGATTCTTATCTTGTTTCCCCAAACCCTTTCAAAGCGATGAATCTTGATTTTATTCTTATTTTCACCTTGAAATAGAGTCTTCCAAACCCCACTCTGGCAATATTCCAACTTGTAGTTACTAATATTAGGACGTTCCTCTGCAACTACAATGGTATTAAACCCCTTCTCCTGTGCAAAATCAATTTCATACCATGGGTTCTTTACTTCAGGGTTAGAGATCCAGGAAGAATGAAAATCATCATCATTGGCAAAATCCATAATATTCATATCATCGCTCCAGCTTGAATTTGCAGCTTGTCCTTTAGCCAGATTGGTTGAGATAATTGGTGCCTCTAATTGTGGAAGCTTAGTTACGGGCCCTTCATTTTTCCAGAGCTTTCCTATTTCCTTTAGTGCTGTCAATGCATTATCATCGAATAGTCCATCCCGGTTGGGAGCTACATTTAAAATGAAATTACAATCTACATTATTAAAAGGGATGATATTTTCATTGACTAACTTCGCTGGATCTTTAACTGGTTTTGTTGGAAAATCAGTTTTCCAGAACCACGAGCCGTTTAATGGTAAGCATGCCAAGGCTGGCATATTATTATGCTCTTTGGATATGCGCTGACCGGCACCCATTTCGTAAGTTTTAATATCGGTATAATACAAGCCTTCGGCAGGATATTTAGCACCGTTTAAATCCATGATAACACAATTTGGCTGTAAAGCTTTTACCAAATGATATATATCCTCAAAGGGTATGTCGTCATAAGATATTCTTGACCATGGAGCATCCCATCCATCAATAATTAATGCTTCAATAGGGCCATAGTTGCTTAACAGCTCGGTTATCTGGGCTTTTATCATTTCAAAATGTTGCGGCTTAATAGCATTTGGCCGAAGCTTATGATGGGTGTCAAGGATAGAATAATACAGCATTACTTTTAATCCATTGGCTCTAAAAGCATTTACGAATTCTCTCACCACATCTTTTTTAAACGGACTGTTCATCACATTATAATCAGTTGTTTTCGTATCCCAGATACAAAAGCCGCTATGATGTTTTGTCGTTAAACAGCCATAACTCATATTCGCTGATTTGGCAGCTTTAGCCCATTGATCACAATCTAATTTTTTAGGATTAAATAGACTGGGAGAGGTTTCCGGGTCAGGCCAATCCTGGTTTGTATAAGTTGGAATGTTGAAATGGATAAACATCCCGAATCTTAAATCCACAAATTGTTGTTGAAGTTTTGAAAGCGGTAGTGGGGATCTGGTAATGTTGTTTTGTGCTTTTAATTGATGTGTTCCTAAAAGTAGTAAACAGAGGGTAAAAACAATAGATCTTGTTTTCATAGTAGTTTTAGATTTATTTAATGATGCTTATGCGCGTTATTAGAACGGAATATAGATATTATTAACGCAAATATAGCGTATTATGCAATTATCTTTAATAGATATCGACAAGGTTAAGACCTCTACTCGTAATTTTTCTTTATAGTCTGACTTGTCCGTCCCCATCCACCAGCCATTTATAACTGGTTAGTTCTTCAAGTCCCATTGGTCCACGTGCATGTAATTTCTGGGTACTGATGCCTATTTCAGCACCTAACCCAAATTGTGCCCCATCGGTAAAGGCAGTAGAAGCATTCACGTAGATAACTGCTGCATCAACTAATTTTTTATATCTGTCGGCAATAATCTTGTTCTCAGTAATAATAGCTTCACTATGTTTCGAACTGTATTGTGCAACATGAGCTAAAGCCTCATTAAAGTTTTCTACTGTTCGGATTGACATTTTGTATGATAGAAACTCTGTTGAATAACTATCCTCTGTTGAGGGTTTTAAAAGTTCGGCAGGATAAAAGCCAAATAGTACTTCGAACGCTGATTTATCTGCGAAAATCTCTACATTGCTTTCCGCTAGTTTTTCACATAAATAGGGGAGTTCCTTCAATCGGCGATGATTAATAATTAAACAGTCTAAAGCATTGCAAACACTTACCCTGCGTGTTTTTGCATTGGTTATGATGGCTTGTCCTTTTTCAGCATTACCATATTCATCAAAGTATGTGTGACAAATCCCTGCACCGGTTTCAATCACCGGAATTGTAGCGTTCTCCCTGACAAAATCAATGAGAGCCTGGCTTCCTCGAGGTATGAGTAGATCAACATAATTACGTGCCTTCAAAAGTTGGGCTGTTGCTTTGCGTTCGGGAGGAAGCAGACTGACCAGATTAGGATCAACATGGTGCTCAATGAAAACATTGCGAATAATGCTAACAATGGCACGATTTGAGCAATCTGCGTCGCTCCCCCCTTTCAACACACAAACGTTTCCAGACTTTAAACATAATCCGGCCACATCAAACGTTACATTAGGTCGCGATTCGTAAATAATACCAATCACTCCAAATGGTACGCTCACTTTTTTTATAGTTAACCCATTAGGGCGAATAGTTTCTGAAAGTATGCTTCCAAGTGGAGATGGAAGTGCCTCTACGTTTTTTAAATCGGTAGCAATAGCCTCAATACGACTGGTAGTTAATGTGAGACGGTCATATCTTGGATCGGCTGGGTCCATGCGTTCAAGATCTTTTGCATTCTCATCAAGAATATACTGCATGTTGGAAATAGCTGCATCTGCAATGCAATCAATCAATTGATTGATCTGTTCACTTGTTAGGAGTGCTGTAGTCTGAGTTGCTTCTTTTGCCGATCTTAATATGGCTTCAGTTGTATTCATATTGTAAAAGATTAAATCGAAATGATGTGAAGCTGCTTCTTAAGTATTAGATTCGAAAAGATAAAGATGATCATAGTGAATTATGGGTTGTTTTTTCTTTTTCCCTGCCAACTCGCCGGCTTTTTCAGAATCATAAAGTGTTTTTCCTAATCCAATCTCCTCTCCATGCTGATCAATAATCTTGATAATATCCCCTTTTTTGAAAAATCCTTTAATGCCGGTTACTCCTATTAGCAAAAGACTGGATGCCTTATCCGAAAGGAGTGCTTCGCAGGCTCCCTCATTGATCAACACTTCTCCTTTTGTGAAGCTGTCAGAATGTGCTAACCACTTTTTGATACTTGATGATTTTTTTTCATTAGGAACAAAATGAGTGTTTAATACAGATGAGGCTGAATCCAGCAAATCGATCAGGATATTGTCACTCTTGCCGTTGGCAATATGAACATGAATTCCCTGTTCTGCAATCTTACGGGCAATGGTCATTTTTGTAATCATCCCACCTCTTCCAAATTCTGATTTAGAGGTTTGGATATAATCAGACAAGTCGGAAGTGTCAGGTTGTACTACTCTAATTACTTTTGCATCCGGGTTGTCCGGATGGTCTGTAAAGATGCCATCAATATTACTTAGAATGATCAGTGCCTCGAGATCCATCATTGTTGTAATGAGTCCTGAAAGTTCATCGTTGTCTGTAAACATGAGTTCTGTTACAGAAATTGTGTCATTTTCATTAATGACAGGTAAAACATTATTCTCTAGCAATGTGTTCAGACAGTTCTTCATATTCAGATAATGCCTTCTGTCTCTGAAATTATCTTTTGTCGTGAGTACCTGTGCACAAATAATTCCATATTCGCTAAACAGATCATAATAACGATTGATTAAACGTACTTGTCCAACTGCAGACCATAGTTGACGTGAAGAGACCGTGTCAAGTTTATTCTTAGGGTGTACTTCGCTACGGCCGGCAGCAACAGCACCTGAAGAGATCAGGATAATTTCAATGCCTTCTTTTTTCAAGCGAGCTATTTGGTCGGCTAGTTGAGCCATTCGTGCAATGTCAAGGGTCCCATCGGCTCGTGTAAGCACATTGCTTCCTACTTTTACTGCAATTCGTTTGTATCTGCTATTCATCATTAATTGGTATAAAAAAAATCCGAAGATTGCTCTCCGGATTCAGATTATTTCATTGTTAAACAAAGTAGTTTTAAGAAAACAGTAAAGCTAATCTGTATTGACAATCATATCCGGAGAAAAAAAACATAAAACAAGCGGTCGGCCTGTATAAGCTGATAGAGCCTGAGGTCGTGTAACTGCGTGTAGTAAATATGTTTTATTTTTGATCATCAGATTGATTCGATTTGCTTTTGATAAAGCAAAGATAACAAAAGTGATTTTAAACATATTGAAAATTAGCAAAATGAATAATAAATAACACAATTGGGTGATATTATTATAATTTTTAACATGAATATATTCTGAAAATAGCACTTAATATTGATACGAAAACAGGCTTTTATGCTACTAATTCATTTTGAAATCATATTTATATCTTTGCTTTAATGTAGACGCTTTTATTTTTAGCAATTTGGGTATCTAAAGCAAGTCACAGCTCTATACCACAAAATAAATAACCTGTATAAAATTAGGAAGCGATAAATCAAAATAAGAAATAACACCTTTTATTCTCCAAATAATCATTGATAATGGAGGTATAATGATGCTTCAATCCCCAAAGTATTCTATTTGCTTACTCCATGATTTCACCATGCCTCCCATTATTTGCAGGAGTCATGGCGGAAGGATGCCGGATCCACGCCGGACTCACACCGGACCCAATGGTAGTTATATATCTGATATAGAATTGTATAACCTGTGTTAAAATAGGGAAATCGAGGAAGGAGAGATTGTAATCTTTTGATTATTAATATAATATTGTTTGAAGTAATGTGACTTATATAAAAAACGGAAGCTTTAATAATTAAACGTTTTTTGTTGTAAGCAACGGCTTTAACTTTTTTATCTTTGATCATAAATGCAAACTTTTTAATACGCTGAGTCAATGGATGCATCATTATTATTTAGCGAGATCAGAGATTTTTGTCTATCTAATGCGAATGTGGAGGTCGCTAAGAGCTCTCAACGTTTCTTCAAAGAACACTACGATGGATATGGACTTACAGCTCCGCAAGTTCATCAAAAAGTAAAAGAGCTGTTACATAAAAAGGAGCTAAATCAATCCATTATTTTATCAGCAATGCCAATGTTTTTGGAGAATGGAAAATACGAGGAGATCTCTTTAGGTCTTTTACTCTTAAATGGCTTCTCAAAACAATTTACAAGAGAGACATTTAACGAAATCAGTACATACTTTTCGAAAAGCATCGATAATTGGGCACATGCTGATATTCTTGGAATGTTCATCTTGCCTAAATTTCTCCTTCAAAACATTGTTGAATTAAATGATTTTGATACGTGGATCTCTTCTCCTTACAAATTCCAGCGGCGATGTATTCCGGTTACTTTTATTAAACCTGTTAAAGTAAAAAAAGAAGTATCTACTTATATCGATTTTGTCAAAACCTTAATGGATGATAAAGAAAGAGAGGTGCATCAAGGGATGGGATGGTTTTTGCGAGAAGCCTGGAAGATTGAACATAAAGAGGTAGAAACTTTTTTATTTGATCGAAAGGAGACTGCTCCCAGGTTGATCGTTCAATATGCTTGTGAGAAAATGACGGCAGAAGAGAAAAAGCGTTTTAAAAGAACTGATCAAAAAAGGTAAATTCACTTTTTGATGATGCTAAAATCATAAGAAAACTGCAAATCATGGGATCAAGATAAGGTTAAAGGTTTATGTTTCTATTATCGAAGCATTATTTTTTCAAAAGATGAAGGATATTGTTAATCACCTTATTCCATTCATATTGCCAATAACGGTACTGGTATTAGTCCCTCAATGGATTGAACCCAATATAGTAGTAAGTTCTATTCCCGTCTTATTATTAGGTAGTGCTTTTATTGGTTTGGAACATCTTGTTATGTTATTGACGTTATTATCTTTTATAAGAATTGGGAAAGGTATATTAGCTCTCTGGATTCCTGCAAAAGAATTCATCGAAATAAGATAGGAAATTAAAAAACCATTGTGTAACAAAAAAGTTTTTCTATCTTTGGGATAACTAATTGTTCTCTCATGTCTTATGGATTTTTTTTTACCCTTTTGGATAACAGTAAGTTTTACACTTATTGAATGGTTTTAAAAAGTTTTCTAATCAGAACATTCGGTTTAAAAATCATATTAAACCAGATGAGCATGTTCGTTTGGCATGATTCAAAGAATCAAACACTGATGTAAATTTAACAAGTAAATTCTAATAGCCTTTTACTAAAAATTAGTTACTGATGAAAACAACATTACTCTTACTCTTCTTTATCGCATTAACAATGGTCGTTACCAGTCAGAATCCCAAACGATTCAATGATGCACAGTTAATCTCCACCGGTGTTTACTATTATCCCGAACATTGGGATCCATCGCAGTGGGAACGCGATATCAAAAACATAGCCGATATGGGTTTTGAATATACCCATTATGCTGAATTTGCCTGGGCACAGTTAGAACCTGAAGAAGGGAAGTATGATTTTGCATGGCTTGATAGAGCTGTCGAACTTGCTGCTAAATACAAGATTAAAGTTATCATGTGTACTTCAACCTGTACACCTCCCGTTTGGCTTGTACGTAAGCATCCTGATATACTTGAGAAAGAAGAGAATGGTACAAGTCTGGATCATGGATCACGTCAACATGCATCTTTCTCAAATAACTATTACAGACAATATGCCTTGAAGATGATTGCTGAGTTGGCAAAACATTATGGAAACAATAAAACGATAATGGGTTGGCAAATCGATAACGAACCTCGTGCTTTCTATGATTTCGGTAATGATGCTCAACAACGTTTTCGCGATTGGTTAAAACAAAGATACAAGACCATAGATGCTTTAAATGCAGCCTGGGGTACCTCTTTCTGGAGTGAAGTATACAGCGACTTCTCACAAATTAATATTCCTTTACGTTCGCAATGGGGAATGAATTATAATCAGGTGTTAGATCATAACCGTTTTGTAGCCAACGAAACTGCAACGTTTCTTGATGATCAGGCTAAGGTGGTTCGTAAATATGTTTCACCTGAACAATGGATTACTTCTAACTATATTCCAAATATCACCGAGGGCTATATTGGTGCCAGTCATGAACTCGATTTTGTTACCTACACTAAATATATGGTCTTTGGCCAGTATAAAGGGGTGGGGAAAAAAGGATATCGTATGGGAAATCCTGAAAACATCTCTATTCCTAACGATTTCTTCCGACCATTAACTTCGGGTGTCTATGGGGTGATGGAACTTCAGCCTGGCCAGGTTAACTGGGGCTCTATTGATGCTCAGCCTGCCCCTGGTGCCGTACGTATGTGGTTGTGGCATGTCTTTGCAGGTGGAAGTAAATTGGCTTGTACCTATCGTTTCCGTTCTCCATTGACGGGTTATGAGCAATATCATTATGGCATCATGAGTTATGATGGAGTTACTCCAACACCGGGCGGACTAGAATTTCAGCAGTTTATGAAAGAGATTACGCTACTTCGTAAACAATATGACCCTTCTGCAAAGGTTCCTTCAGATCTTGCCAGGAGAAAAACTGCTATCCTTTATAATTATGAAAATGTATGGGGAATGGAACAAAACAAGCAGACCACTGAGTGGAGTTCTTTAGGCCATATCAACAAATATTATCTTCCATTGAAATCTTTCGGTGCAGGGGTCGATTTCATTAAAGATTCAATGGACTTCTCAAAATATCCTGTTCTGATTGCTCCAGCTTATCAGCAAATAGACAAAGCCTTAATTGAAAAGCTTACCAACTATGTTAAGAATGGTGGTAATTTGGTAATGACTTGTCGTTCCGGGCATAAAGATCGCGAGATGCATCTTTGGGAATCTAAATTTGCAGAACCTATTTATGATTTAATCGGCTCTGAAATAGAATTCTACGATTTGCTAATGCCTCATGCACCCGATACCATTAAAATGGATAACAACAAATATGGTTGGACAAGTTGGGGTGAAATTCTGAAACCTAAAGCAGGTACTGAAACATGGGCAACCTATCAGGGTGATTTCTACGCCGGTAAACCTGCCGTAATATTTCATAAATTGGGTAAGGGAACTGTTACTTATGTAGGCGTAGATAGCAAAAATGGTGATATGGAACTCGCGGTTCTTAAAAAGTTATATAAGAAACTAGCTATTCCAGTGATGAATTATCCAACCGGAGTGATGGTTGAATACAGAGATGGCTTTGGGATTGCTGTAAATTATTCAGATAAGAATTACGATATGCCATTACCTGCAAATAGCGAAGTATTGATTGGTAAAAAGGTTATCAAGCCTGCTGATGTATTGGTTTGGAAAATAAAATAAAATTAATCGGGATGGTTTAAACCAAAATCCGGGTTAAATCAGAGGCCACTGAAAAAGTATATCTTTAATTAAGAACACTTAAGGAGGGTTCGTTATAAGTAAAATAGACGCTCGAGAATCGCATATACGAAAACGTTCTCCACAGGTGTCCGAATAGATAAAAAGAAAAGAGGCTGATCATGACTTATGATACAGCCTCTTTTAATTTTAAAGGACTTTTCCTGTGGCCTCTTAAATCATCCCGTTTTTTATAATTCCTCAAATACCTTTATAATCTCCTCAATCGGTTCTGTCCCAACCGATACTCTTAATAGCTCAGCCTTCAGACCAATACTTTCAAGATACTGTCTTCCCTCTGTCGTTTGTAACAGGTCGAAATGTGCCAGATAGACATAAGGCATGGCCAACGTAAACTCTGTACCAAAGCTGGGCCCTTTGGGAAAACGAAGATGATCATAATAGTGATGTAATTTCTTATCAAAGATGATGGAGATTAGACCAGGAAGGGCAAGATCATTTTTTCTAACCTTTAGAAAGTTATCCAGATACTCAGGATTCAACGCAGAATAGATAGCCGTTATCTTTTTAGAATGTTTAAGATAGTCGAGTAGTGCATAGGTGTTTTCTGATATCTTTTCCACCCTCGATTTATAGTTGATTATTTTGAAAGCTAATCGTTGAATATCTTTGATATAAGGTTTTTCAACCAGCTGTCTGATTTCTGTATCACATTCAACAGCTATCTCACTTTTAGGATTCAAAATAATAGCACCCATCATTACGTCTCCATTGCCACAGGCAAATTTAGTAAGACTTTCTGCAATGATATCTGCATATTCCAACACCTCCATATTGTATGGGGTGGCAATAGTGGCATCAATAATTAGTGGAACGTTGTATTTCTGTGTAATCTTACGTAAACGGGGTAGATCCAAACACTGAATCAATGGATTATTTGGAACCTCCGTAATCAATCCGGCGACATCAGCATGATTGATTGCAAGCCAACTCTCTAATTCGTCCAGATTGTTAGAGGTAATCTGGAAATATTTATCATTACTATATTTTTTAATAATTTCTATCGTGTCCAGATAGAGCCAACCCAATTGAATGAAGACGGTTTTCCCTTTTCTAATCTGAATTGTACGAATGGCTTCGAATGCAGTATATACTGCATTCATTCCTGTATTACAAAGAATCACATCGTTAGAGGATGAAATTTCATAAGCCTCGGCCAACGTTTTTTTAATAACTTCCTCTGCTCCACCATCTATATTCCTCTCTTCGTCAAATGGCGCTGAAAGAATACCTTGATTTAATAAATAATTCTCACCTTTACGGGATGAGGGATTAAGCCCATTATTCTGTATAAAGCTCTTAATCTGACTCAGTATTTTTGTTTCCTTTTCTACCTGGATAAAATCGAATCCATTATCACTTATGATAGATAGATTCTGGTCTAATTGATTGTTTATCAATGAAACGGCATGAGGAGAAGAAACAGGAATCAGGTCGAATGCTGAGGATATCCCTTTTGTTTCCAAAATGGAGTGTTGTACTTTATGAATGAGTTTATTCATAAAGAACCGAGGATAGCCCGACTGTAATTTTTGCATTACATATGGGTTTTTACTCTCGTATCCAATAACATCAGCAATAGTGGGTAGGCTAACCGATACGGCATGTGGATTATCAATGGGTATTGACGTACCACATGGAATATGTTGGGGTATCTTTTTCATTCTTGCAATAATTTGATATTGCAAAGTTACATCAACATCTCGAATTCGTGCCCTTATTTTTTACACCGTACTAAACCCGTAAGGACAAGCTGAGACTTGTCCTTACGAATATAATCGTATCGGCAACTGTATAACTGTAAGAAGAGACCGTAGCCTGTCTTTTTATTTTACAATATTGAAAACCACCTTTGCGGATTTTATTCCTGGCGACGAAAAAGTTACAGTGGCACTTCCTTCTTTCATACCTGCCTGAATATATGCTACTAATTTCCCTTTGAAGATTTGGCGACTGGATGTTTTATACTGTGTTGTATCTCTTGGATTTGAATTTTCCAGTCCTAATAATGTTGCCGAACCATTAATCGTACAAGTAACAACATTATCAGATAAGAATACAGGATTGCCGGCTTCATCAACTATGGATAATTCGATATGAGCAATGCCTCGTTTAGAAGCACTAAGTTGTTTTTTGTCAGAGAAAGCCAACAATGCTGAAGAATTACCGGAAGTCTTTATAATAGAAACATGCAGTTTGTTCATTTCATCTGTTGCTACAGCCTTTAGTGTACCTGCTTCGAAAGGAACGGTCCAGTTCATAACACCACTTTTTTCAAAATCAGCCCTGTTTTTTTTACCCAATGATTTATCGTTTAAGAAAAGTTCAACCTCTTTACAATTGGTAAAACAGTTGACTCTTACAATTTCTCCTTTCGCGTAATTCCAGGTAGGGTCAGCATTTTTCTGATCCCATGGCGAACCGGCTCTCTCTACTTTTGGAGGGATAGTGGTTCCAATATAAACCATTGGTTGATCACTCCATAGACTTTGTCTGAAGAAATATTCAGGTTTCTTTAATCCACCAAGATCTAACAATCCTGATGTGCTATGCTTTGCCGGAAACATTCCTGCTTCTCCAAGATATTCGATTCCTGTCCATAAGTATTGGGCAGAGATGAATTCCTTTTTGTCTACATCATTCCAGACTCCTTTTCCAAAACCATTTTCACTGCCCATAATGATTCGGTTAGGATATTTCTTATGATCGTCAATATATCTGTACTCCTGATAATTATAACCAACAACATCAAGTGCATCGGCATAGCCTGTTTCATTGGAGATAAGTACTGCCGCTAATGCAGCAGTAACCGGGCGAGTTGTATCATATTGTTTTACGGTCTTTACCAGCTCTTTCGCTATTACACCCAGCCGGTTTGAGTTAGGCATTTCGGGATGGTAACCTCTTCCATAGATTTGTGGATTTGTACCAATATCGAGTATCGGATGAGAATAGGGGTCGTTTGGATAATCAAGTTCATTCCCAATACTCCAAAGAAAGATAGATGGGTGGTTTCTGTTTCTTAACAATTGATCGTGGAGGTCTTTTTCATGCCATTCTGCCCATACTTCATGATACCCTTCTGTGCTTGGTTTTCCTACATTCCATCCTTTTACCCATTTATTTTTACCAGCTTCCCATTCATCGAAAGCCTCATCCATTACCAGAAATCCAAGTTTATCGCAAAGATCGTACAACTCAGTAGCATGTGGATTATGGCTCATCCTGATTGAGTTACATCCCATTTCTTTGAGACGTAGTAGTCTACGTTCCCAGATTCCGTTTGGAACAGCTGCACCCAGACAACCTGCATCATGATGAACGCAAACTCCTTTTAATTTCATAGGTATCCCATTCAAGGTAAAGCCTTTATCTGCATCGAAATGGAAAAAGCGGATACCAATTTTTGTATCTATCATATCAAGTACCACAGCACCCTGCTTAATGGTAGTCGTTAAAGTATATAGATTTGGATGATCTATTGACCAGAGGTCTGGCTTCAGAACATTCATTGAAACGTCCAGATTGTTATCAATAGATGCTGAAACTGAAATTGACTTTGAACTTCGTGCTACTATTTTCCCATTCTGGTCAGCCAATTTGTTTTCTACGTCCACTTTCTGGTTTAAGGCTGTGTTATTTTCAATCGATACTTTTACCGCAACTGTTGCTTTGTCTTTATTCACTTCAGGAGTGGTAGCAAAAATACCCCATTGTTTAATATGGAGTTTGTTGGTGGAAATGAGAAATACATTTCTGTATATTCCAGAACCAGCATACCAACGTGAGTCGGCAAATTGTTGATGGTCTACTTTTACAGCCAGGACATTGGTCTTTCCAATATTGAGGTAGGGTGTCAGATCGTATTGGTAGGAAATATAGCCGTTAGGTCGTTTTCCAAGATAATGACCATTGATCCAGACCTCACCATTCTTGGAAACTCCTTCAAAATAGATTGCTACTTGTTTCCCTTTATCAGATATTGGAATAACAAAATTCTTGCGGTACCATGCTATACCAGTTGGCAAATATCCGGTAGCACTTGCCCACTTACTATCAAAAGGACCTTCTACTGAATAGTCGTGTGGTAATTCTACATTCCGCCATCCATTATCGTCAAAAGAAACCTCAAAAGCTTTCTCCGAATCGCCTTTAAAGAATTTCCAGTTTTCATTAAATAACACTGTCTTGCGTCCGGAATATTGCGAAGGTGTTTGTGCAAATGATGCCACTGCAACGAATTGCAAAACAAGGATTAAGAAACAGATTTTACGAATCATTGTTTTTATTATTAAGGTTGTTTGCTTTTATCAGTCATTATATTGAGAACCAATAGTTAAGTTTTATCAGGAAAACTGATTTTGGGAATATATTTTTGATGTTTCCTATCGCATCAGATACTGAGTTATAGCCGGGTGTGATGTATTCAGTTCTGTCTTGAGACCATGCAAAGTAAATTTGGGAACCAGGGCGATATTCCCATCTAAATACAAAATTTGACCGGAATTGATCGAAGTTGAAATCCGGATTAGAGAAGGAATATGTGATATGCGAACTTCCATTCTCAGATACATTATAAGTGCTATTATTCATTACAGGACTTAACAGTGAAAACCTGTTTTGATAATTGGCATCCCGGGGATTTGTAACGACTTTAAAGTCTGAATATTTACCAACGGATGCAAATGGACTTCCATAATATTGGATGGAAAGTTCAGGAGTGATATTATAATCTATTCTGAAGGTGGCACTTAATGTATGTTGGTCAATTTTCCCCAATATATATCTGTTTTCATTGCCTACAGATTTAGTATCAACATATTGTAGGTTGTCTTTGTTGCTGGAATAATTGACACTCATTGAGAATTTCAATGTATTTAGTGGCATTATAGACACGCCTGGTTCAACTGAATAATATCTGCTACTTTGATTACCAGATGCTGATACGTATGTGTTTAAACTGAAGGTTGTTTTTTTCGAAGGATCCGTTCCCACTGAAAAAGAGTTGACCCACAGTGACGGAACCAACATTGCATAGCCTCCACGTAAAATTCGTGTATCAAGGGCTTGTGAGGTGTAGTTCAGCGAATTATTGATGGTCCATTTATTGAGAAAACCAAGATTTATATTTAAGTTGCCACCTGATGATAGATGGTGCATTCCAAAATCCCAGTTATTAATCTGGCTTATGCCGATATTATAAGTCCTGAAAATAGAAACCGGTTTGACTATAAAATAAGAAAGAGAGGATGTCTGTTTGAAAATATCGGATGTAGACATATACCCTATATCATTGAAATCGAGCCCTGGAGAACGCCAGTTGAATTCAGATGAATAACGCCATAATCCTTTACTGCCTTTTCCTATTTTAATTCTTCCGCCATATCCCGAAAGTTGTGTTCGGGTACTATCGTAGTGAATATTTTCAGCATCCGGGCGTTGATAATATCGAGCTGACGAGTATTGGAGTTCTTTAAGGGCAGCTGTATTTCCTTTAATGTTACTACCCACTAATTTTACATCAATATAAAATTCCTTATCATTCCATTGGTGAAGTAAATCGAGACCTCCGGTTACTGCATCCCGATTTAGGAAATTGAGATTGGCATTATCAATAAAGCGATTTGTTGATGTAAGTATTCCTCCAAGCATCGTGTTTCCCTGTCGGAAATCTTGTTGCACACGGACGATAGTATAGCTGGTTAATGGATCAACACTTTCTTTACTCCTCTTGCCTAGTGAGTCTATTTTTGCATGTTCATTGGCTGTAAGACTTTGTAATACACCTACTGAAAGTCCATTTGATGATTTTCCGCTAATTTTTACAGCGCTTAGGATCGTTGTATTATCGGGGAAATCCATATGTTCATTATTTTTTAAACTGGGATAATAACTGGGTGCATGGCCAATTCGTCGACTGTAAAAGAGACTTGCATCACCCATGTCAAAACTAAAAATATTTGCTCCTTCCAGAAAGAAGGGTCTCTTTTCTCCATAAAAAGTTTCAAATGCAGAAAGGTTCATCACTGAAGGATCAGATTCGACTTGTCCAAAATCGGGATTTACGGTGACATCGGCGGTGAAATTACTCGATAGTCCAATCTTTGCATCGATCCCTGCATTCCCAAACCAGCTCCGTCCTTTATTTGCAAAAGGGTTTTCTGGTTCTTTTTTGAAAGTATTCAACTTTCCAAGTGTGTAGGGCATAATTTCTATTCGGCGCGATTTTGGTAATCCTTTAATGTCTTGCAATTCGCCAAACATATACAATATTCCCGGACTTTTCGACGATTGCAACTCCCAATCACTCTCTTCTTGTAAACGATCAATCCAACGCCAGCAATGCATACCCCACACCTGTTCATAATTACTACTATAACGCAGCTGACTTAACGGGATCTCAAATTCTGCAATCCATGCCGAGTCCGTTTTCCCAACTTTCCCTTTCCAGACAGCATTCCAATTTACATCAAAACTGTTGTTCGTTAATACCATGTCTATTTTTTGTCCTCCGGCTGTCAGATCAAATTCAAATCCTGTCCGATGATCATGGTAACTATCAAAAGTAATGCCTGCTATGTCGCCGGCAAGCTCATCACGTCTTCCTGCCTTTTGGGATATCTTTTTTGGCTCATGGTCAATTGCCCGAATTGCTACATAAATGTTTTTATCATCGTACAATACTTTTAGCTCAGTGGGTTGCGATGGCTTTCCCCCTTCATTGGGAACCCATTGTGTAAAGTTGCTGGCCCATTCACCCGTTTTCCAGCATGCATCGTTTAAAACACCGTCAATTACCGGCTTTCCTGTTGTTAAACGAGAAGTATGATAAACTCTTACTGGCTTTTGGTGTAGATCTTTTAATGTGTCAGTCGGTGTTATAGAATAGATCTGCGTTTTGAATAATAGGAATACAATGAGCGTGACAAGTGATTTTGTGTTCATCTTTCTTATTTTTATGAGTCAAGCATTTGGGTTGATAAATCAAGAACGAGCAACTATTAATAGTTATTAATAAATAAATGTTAGATTAACACTTAAACAAATAAACTAATATATTTGTAATTTATAAAAGTTGCTCAAAAATAACGATTAATCTATTCCATACCCTTATTTTGTTAATGAAATAACACCACCAAATGATGAATAAATTTACTTTATTATTATTTTATTTTATTGGGCTCTTCTCTTTTACTGTCTCTGCTCAGCAGAAAGGATTTCTGGAGAATGTGTACGATTATATTGAGAACATCAATATGTTTGAGCTAAATCAGGAACCCGGACATGTTCCTTTAATGATTTATGGATCGGTTAAAGATGCAATGCAAAATAATCCACAGCGATCTTCTTCGTTTATATCATTAAATGGAACCTGGAAATTCAACCTATCTGAAAATCCTGATCAGTCGCCAAAAGACTTTTTTAAACCCAGTTTTAACGATGCACAATGGGGAACTATCAAAGTTCCATCAAACTGGCAGATGCAGGGATATGGACATCCCATGTTTCGAAATGTGACACAACTGTTTAAACCAAACCCTCCCAAGATTCCTCACGATTATAATCCGGTTGGCTCTTATCGTCGTACTTTTCAGATTCCCGGTGATTGGAAAGACAAACAAGTTCTGCTTAGGTTGGAAGCTGCTGCTTCTGCTTCATTTATCTGGGTGAACGGTAGAGAAGTAGGATACAACCAAGGAGCCATGGAACCTGCAGAATATGATATAACAAAATATATTAAGCCCGGCAAGAACTCGTTGGCCATTAATGTTTATGCCTATTCTGATGGCTCATACCTCGAATCACAGGACATGTGGCGCCTCTCCGGGATATTCCGTGATGTTTCATTAACTGCTACTCCCAAAATACATCTGCGTGATTACTATGTGGTGACCGATCTCGATGCTTCCTATTGTGATGCACAACTAAACATAACCACAGAACTTAAAAATTATACAAAACAAAGTGTCAAAGGCTATTCGGTCAGAGCTTCCCTCTATGATGAAAAGGGTAATCTGATCATGAAGCCTATCAGCTCTTCGACTATATCGCTCGATGGACAGCAGGCTTCTCAGGTTAAAATCTCTTCTGTTATACAGAATCCTGAAAAATGGTCGGCCGAGCACCCAAACCTTTATCAACTAGTTCTCGAATTGATAACTCCTGATAGTAAGGTAGCTGAGGTTTATTCAGAAAAAATTGGTTTCAGGAAAGTTGAAGTGAGACATCAGGCACTTTATGTAAATGGCGTTCCTGTTAAATTGAATGGCGTAAATAGTCACATGCAACATCCTGATACGGGTCATGCTATGGATGTAGAAACTATTCGGAAGGACTTAACGTTGATGAAGCAGTTTAATATAAACTGTGTACGCACATCGCATTATCCTCCAAATATTGAATACCTCAAGATGGCTGATGAGCTTGGAATGTATATTGTTGACGAAACAGGCGATGAAGCACATGCAACCGAATATATCTCAGGACTTCCGGAATGGAGAGCACAATATGTGGAACGTGTTCAAAAAATGGTACTGCGCGATCGGAATCATCCTTCTATCATCATCTGGAGTGCTGGTAACGAAAGTGGCACAGGTAATAATATCTGTGCAGTTATCGAAGAGGGAAAACGATTAGATCCCAGTAGACCAGCATGGATGTATGGTGGTAACACTACTGATTTTCCGGGTAAGAATCCAATGACCTGTGAAGATATCATTGGTCCTCGTTATGCAACCCCATTTGAACTAAAGACATTGATTGGCGAAGTTCCCGAAAATATAGATCCACGACCTTCATTTATGGATGAATATTGTGCAGCAACCGGAAATGGTTTAGGCGGAATGGATGAATATTGGGATGTAATTTATCAATACCCACGCTGTATAGGAGGCGCTATCTGGGATTGGGTTAGTCCCGCGCTCCGTACCAAATATATTTATGCTGAAGATGCATCACCACTTAAAAACAATGGTGCCATCATAGGACGTGCCAAACTAGTGGATGGAAAATTTGGAAAGGCTCTATCTTTAAGTGGACATGATGAGTTTGTTGAAATCTATCGCGATCCTGCTTTAGATATTACCGGCAAACAGTTAACGCTGTCATGCTGGCTTCGTCCTGGCAAATGGAATGGAAATGGTTCTTTTATCACCAAAGGAAAGTATCAGTTCGGTTTACAACAAATATCAAAAGATACGCTTGAGTTTTATCTGACGGGCTCAAAGAAACAACAACTCCATGCAGCAGTTCCTTCTAATTGGGAAGGTGCCTGGCACCATCTGGCTGCAACTTACAATGGAAAATTGATGTCATTATATGTTGATGGAGCAATGGTTATTTCAAAGAACTACACTGAGTCGATCGAAAACAAACCCTTCCCTGTAAATATTGGCCGCGATGCAGAAATACACGGACAAGAACATAATGGATATTTAAGCAATGCCGTTATTGATCAGGTTAGCATCTTCAACAAAGTGGTTCCGATTGATCAGCTACAAAACCCTGTTGAAGCTTTAAAGAAAAGTTCGCTACTCTGGCTTGATTTTGATGAGTTGAAAGAAAAGGGCGAGTTTTTCAGTATGGGGATTGGCGGACGTAGTTATGGAATGGTATGGCCCGATCGTAACCCACAGCCCGAGTTATGGCAGGCTAAGAAATCGGCTCAGCCTGTAAAGGTTGATTTGATTGATGCGGCTACCGGAACAGTGGAGGTACTGAACCGCTATCATTTTACCAATCTAAATGAGTTGGATGCTGTTTGGCAGTTGCAGGCCGATGGTGATATCCTTCAAAACGGCACACTCAACCTTTCATTAGCCCCTCTCCAAAAAGCAAATGTAAAAATTCCATTTGTAAAACCTCAAATACTTCCGGGCAAAGAATATCGTTTATTAGTGAGCTTCCGTCTGAAAAGAGATGAGTCGTGGGCAAAGAAAGGGCACGAAGTAGCATGGGATCAATTGGAACTCCCATATAAGGTGCCAGTTATTGAAATTGAGAAAACGATTAAAGCAGCTGCACTTTTAACTACACCTGAAACTATTTCTGTAAAAGGTGAAACATTCAATTATACGCTAGATAAAAACACCGGAACATTTTCTTCTATGCAGTATCAAGGCAAAGAGTTAATTAATCAAGGACCGGTTTTAAATGTATGGAGAGCCTCCGTTGCTAATGAACGCGATGACTGGACTACATGGAGTGCAAACACCCTTATTAAGGCCGAAGGAATGGGTAATGATGCAGCAAATGGTTGGCGCACGATTGGACTCGATCGTCTGATCCATAAAGTTGATCGTATCTTTACACAGAATAAACCTACAGGCGAGGTCGTTATAGATGTTGAAGAGCATGCCCAGGCCAATGATTACAGTACTGCATTTATGAATCACTATGTCTATACAATCAATGGCGATGGAGAAATTACTATTAATCATACTGTCACTCCCTGGGGCTTAATGCCGACCTGGATTCCTAAAGTAGGTATTCAGTTAATTTTAAACCCTACGATGAATAAAATTGCATGGTATGGTAGAGGTCCGATCGAAACCTATCCTGATCGGAAGACTGGTGCCAAAATTGGTGTTTATGCAAGTACCGTTCAGGATGAGTATGAGCCCTATGTCATTCCACAGGATTATGGAAATAAAACCGATGTACGTTGGTTTAAAGTAGAATCTAAAGAAGGTATTGGGTTACAGATTTCCGGAAGTGATTTATTTAACTGTAGTGCACAGCAATATTCAACGGATAATTTAACCCGAGCATCTTATCCTTTCCAGTTGAAACCTTTTAACGGTATTACACTCAATGTGGATTATGCTTTAAGTGGGGTGGGTTGTACAGCTATTTCTGTACTCAATAAATATCGGGTTACACCTCAGGAATATCACTTCATTACAAAGCTTAAACCTTATATGAACTAACATAAAAAAAGGAGTAGTTCAATTACGAACTGCTCCTTTTTTTTAAGATAAATTTAGATTACCAGATGTTAGCTCTCTTCTCTTCAGGAATAAACCTTTTATCGGTAGCTTTAATGTTAAATGCCTTATAGAATGCAGGAATATTATAAACGATTCCATTTACGCGGGCAATACCAGGTGAATGAACATCTTCTTTCAAACGACGCATAAGCTCCTGATCCCGAATATTGTTTCTCCAAACCTGTGCATACGACAAGAAGAAACGTTGATCGATCGTAAATCCATCAATCTTTTCGGTCTGGTCTTTTCCCTGTAATGCCTTATGAAGTGCATCATACGAAATATTTACACCGCCCAAGTCGGCAATGTTTTCACCTGTTGTTAATTTGCCATTAACATGTAGCGAGTCCAGAATTTTATAATTATCATACTGATCAATGAGCACTTTGGTTTGTTTTTCAAACTTGGCAGCATCATCTTTTGTCCACCATTCGTGTAAGTTTCCAACTTTATCATACAAACGACCCTGATCGTCGAAGCCATGTGTCATTTCATGACCAATCACTACACCAATTGCACCATAATTAACAGCATCGTCAGCATCTGTATAGAAGAAAGGAGGCTGTAGAATTCCGGCAGGGAAAACAATCTCGTTCATATTTGGACTATAATAGGCATTAACCGTTTGAGGAGTCATCCCCCATTCAGCACGATCAACAGGCTTACCAATTTTGTCAAATTCTCTTCTCACTGCAAAACGATTGGCATTCATCACATTTACAAAATATGAATCTTTCGATACCGCTACTTTTGAATAATCAATCCATTTATCAGGATAGCCAACCTTGACATTGATTTTTGCAAGTTTAGCTTCAGCCTCTTTCTTTGTTGCATCACTCATCCATTTCAGGTTCTGAATTCGTTCATTCAGCGCAACCTTTAGATTGCTTACTAACGTAATCATACGTTCTTTAGCCTTTGCAGGAAAATATTTTTCAACATACAATTGACCAACAGCTTCGCCTAACGAACCGCTTGTTTCGTCAACCACACGTTTCCAACGGGGTTTCATCTGTTTGATACCCGAAAGGACGGTTCCAAAGAAGGCAAAATGTTCTTTATCGAAAGCTGATGAGAGATAGCTTGATGATGAACGAACCAGATTCCATTTCAGATAAGTTTTCCAATCATCAATAGAAACAGTAGAAGTTAATTTTGCCATAGCCGTAAAGAACTTAGGCTGGCCAACATTGAGATCTTTTGTTTGAGTCAGGCCAATGTTATTAAAGTAAAGAGCCCAATCGAACTGAGGAGCAATTTTTTTAACTCCTGCTAAATCCATTTTGTTATAGTTCTTGATAGGGTCGCGCAGTTCGAGACGAGTAGATGAGGCAGTAGCCAATGCAGTTTCGATTTTCAGAACCGTTTCAGCACTTTTTGTAGCTACATCGTTTGCTTGTCCTAACAATACAAAAGTACGAACGAGGTGTTTCTGATACTCGGCACGAATTTCTTTTGAACGGCCATCAGTTGCGAGGTAATAATCTCTATCAGGCAACCCTAGTCCACCTTGTCCAAGTTGTGCAATTACCTTTTCGCTGTTTTTTTCATCCTGGGCTGAATAGATATTAAACAGACCAGGCATTCCTGCTGCATGATTATAGGCAATTTGTTTCTGAAGATCGGCTACCGTTTTCACAGCATCAATCTTGTCAAGTTCAGCCTGAATGGCTTTTACACCATCTTTCTCAATCTTTACTGTGTCCATACCACTGGTATAGAAATCACCGATTTTTTGTTTTATGGAGCCGGCCTTTGCGCTTTTATCAGCAGCAGCCTCTTCCATGATGCCTTTCAGCTGGGTAGTGTTAAGCTCGTCAATTTCTTCAAAAGCACCAAAACGGCTTTTGTCGGCAGGAATAGGATTGTTTTTTAACCAGCCACCATTGGCATACTGGTAGAAATCGTCGCCTGGCTTTGCAGAGGTGTCGAGATTTGCACTATTAATTGCTAATTCCACTTTTTTGTTGGTTTTTTTGTTGCCGCAGCTAACCATAAAGGTGACGGCAAGAGCTCCTACTAATAGCGTAGAGAGCGATTTGTAAATAAATGGGTTGTTCATAAATGGATGTTTTTTTGTGATAATGTAGATCATTGCCTAATAATCCTTCGAAATTCAACAGGAATATTTAAAGGCTTTTAAGTAATGAAAGTAAGGGTTTTTACAGTTAAAAATTAATCGATAAAAATAGATATTGTTAATGATTTTCATCTCTTTTTCTTTCTTTTTTTATCGAAATAAATCGATACTTACAAAAAAAAATGCAATCATCCAATAGGTGAAAAATTCATAACTAAACCAAATAGATGCATAAAGGGGAAACCTGAGGTATATATTAAAGGTTTAAATTGTTAAATAGTTAACAGTAGTCATTAAAATCTAAAAAACTAAGTTGTAACGCACACAAATACAATACGTAATAAACTTTATTAAAGATGCAAACTTTTCTTTGCCAATTCACGGAATTATTTAAATTTGCGAGTACAGATATTAATTAATTATTAAATTTTAATGATATGAAGGTCTACAATTCGAATGAAGTAAAAAATGTGGTACTCATTGGAGGAGCGAAAACCGGCAAGACAACCCTGGCAGAGTGTATGCTCTTCGAGAGTGGGTTGATCTCACGCCGGGGATCCATTGAGGACAAGAATACCGTTTCTGACTACCGCGCGATCGAGTTAGAACGTCAAAATTCAGTATCATCTACAGTATTATATGCTGAATTTAATGGAAAGAAGATTAATATTATTGATGCTCCAGGTTTTGATGATTATGTAGGGGAGGTAGTATCAGCTTTAACTGTTTGCGACACAGCCATTATGTTGGTGAATGCTCAAAACGGTGTTGAAGTAGGTACTGAAATTCACTGGAGAAATACCAGAAGACAAAGTACCCCTGTTATTTTTGCTGTAAACCATCTAG
Source organism: Bacteroidota bacterium (assembly GCA_013390605.1). Taxonomy (GTDB): domain Bacteria; phylum Bacteroidota; class Bacteroidia; order Bacteroidales; family Cfx3-03; genus Cfx3-03. The sequence goes on from JACAUB010000001.1 coordinate 5,116,842, forward strand.
ACCACGAAAATTCAAATTTCGACGAAACAGTTCGTCAGTTAAAAACCCAGTTTGGGAAGAATCTTGTAATTTGCCAATATCCTGTTAATCCAGGTATTGGTTACAATGCACTTATCGACGTTCTTCAAATGAAGATGTTCAAGTTCGTCGATGGAAAAACAGAGATATTAGATATTCCGGAATCGGAAAAAGAAAAAGCAGAAGAACATCAGTTGGCACTTATGGAGTCGGCAGCTGAAAGTGATGAAGCATTGATGGAAATCTTCTTTGATAAGGGTATCCTTACTGAAGAAGAAATGGTCAAAGGATTTTTGTTAGGATTAACTTCACGTGGTCTATTCCCACTATTTTGTATAGATGCAAAGCACAATTATGGTGTAAACCGATTGATGCAATTCATTCTGAATGCAGTTCCTTCCCCTCAAGATATGCCCGGTCGTAAAACCAATGCCGGAACTGAATTAAAATGCGATCCCAAAGCACCAATGTCGTTGTTCATTTACAAAACTGCCATTGAAGAACACCTTGGCGAGATGAGCTTCTTTAAAGTCTATGCCGGCGAAGTTACCGAAGGTATGGATATCTCAAATGGAAATAACGGACAAAAAGAGAGAATTTCTCAGTTGTTTGTTGTCTCAGGAAAAAAACGAGAAAAGGTTGAGAAAATAGTTGCCGGCGATCTGGGTGCTGCCATTAAAATGAAATCAGCACACACCTGTGATACCCTTAACTCATTGAAAAACCCGGATATTCAAATTGAACCAATTAATTTCCCGGCCCCAAAAATCAGTATGGCTGTCCGTGCAAAAAATCAGGCTGACGAAGAAAAACTGGGAACATTATTACATGAATACAATAAAGTTGATAAAACTTTTTCAGCAAACTTCTCTAAAGAGCTAAAACAGAATATTGCACAAGCTCAGGGAGAGTTGCATTTAAATACAGTGAAGTGGTTGGTTGAGCATATCAACAAAATTCCTATTGAATATTATGCTCCTAAGATCCCATATCGCGAAACTATTACCAAGCAGGCCAAGGCAATGTATCGTCATAAAAAACAATCGGGTGGTTCCGGACAGTTTGGAGAAGTACATATGTTGATTCAGCCCTATTTTGAAGGCATGAAACACCCAACCGAGTTTCCGGTACGTGGTGTTGAAGAACACATTCTTCCTTGGGGTGGTAAGTTGGTTTATCATAACTGTATCGTAGGTGGTGCAATTGATGCCCGTTTTATGCCAGCTATCGTAAAAGGATTGATGGAAAAGATGGAAGAAGGTCCATTAACCGGTTCATATGCACGCGATATTGCTGTTTACGTATTTGATGGTAAGATGCACCCGGTAGATTCTAACGAAATCTCCTTTAAGCTGGCCGGACGTAATGCCTTCCGCGAAGCCTTTAAGAACGCAGGTCCTAAAATTCTTGAGCCTATCTATAATGTAGAAGTGATGGTTCCAGAAGATAAGATGGGAGACATCATGACCGACCTTCAGGGACGTCGTGCAGTCATCATGGGTATGGAGAGCGATGGTAATTATCAGAAGATAAAAGCTAAAGTACCATTGGCCGAGATGTATCGTTACTCAACTGCTTTGAGTTCAATAACCAGCGGTCGTGCTACATACGGATTGAAGTTTGCAGATTATGCACCCGTTCCTCCGGATGTACAAGCCAACCTGTTAAAAGTTTACGAAGAACAGGAAAAAGAAGAAGAATAGAAATTATCCTGAAGAGGAATAATAACTGCTCTGAAGACGAATAGCAGTTTTTCTAAATATTAATTAAGCCCAGCCTTATGGTTGGGCTTTTTTTATGAACTTCTGTGGGACCCTAATTAGACCAAAGGGTATTTATGTATTTTGATTTTAAAATTTTCGGATCCGGAATTTACATTGGATTGATTCTTTCTTGATCATTCAGTTATGAAACGAGCATGTTTAACAGACGTAAACACGGATGTAAATTTAATATGTGAGTTCCATCTGTCATATAAAAACAAATTATTTACGGATGGAATAAGGATAGACCAGTGAAACACTATCTATAAAGAAGAGTTTCTTCCTATTTTTTTCCGGTTTTCTTAGGGTTTAATTGGGGTTTATCTGCGGTACAATACCGTAAACAAACCCCAAGAAAATCACTATTAAACTATGTTAAAACTGTCATCTGGTCTATTTAATAGGTATATTAAATCTTTTGAGTTTCTCTGATTCATCGCTTCGATCGATTATCTGTTATCTCCTGTTCGAAGAGAGAGAGAATCCAAACTTTGATAAACATTGAGAATGCCTCTTTCCTACTGTTGAATTTGCGATAATAATCTTAGTACCTTTGTCTATGATCGAAAAGAAAACATCTCAGGAGCCTACATTGCTTATTACACGTATTGCTGATGTGGTAATTGTGGAATATACCAACGAAAAGCTGGAAGATTATAAATGTAGCGAGTATATTTTTAACGAAGCTCTAGATCGGGCCATTCAATTTGAAGAAGATCTGAAATGGGTTGCAAATATTGTTAACAGTAGTGACTTCAGCTTTTATACGAATGAAGAAGAAGTTATTATAGATCATAGTAGCTTAACGAGTATTTCCATTTCTACCGGAGATGCGGGATGTGAATACATTGGACATTAATTGAAGAATCCTTGGCAGTTGATCTCTTATAATTTTTAATAAGGATTTTTAGAATATTTATAGGATAGCGAAGATGTATCTACTTGGTACACATTTCTCTATTACGTGTGTCAATTATTTGTATTTTGGGACACATCGTGTAGCGGAAATACTGATTGTAAAAAAGAGGCTGTCTCAAAAGTCTGAAACAGCCTCTTTTTATTCGTAGAGCTATCTGATAAAGAACACAAATATTAAAATCTCAGGGGGATAAAGATTCCTTTGAGACAGCCTCTTTTTCAATAGAATAATAGATGTTTAGATTACATTATTCCCTGATTAATCATTGCATTTGCAACTTTAATAAAGCCGGCAATATTTGCACCTTTAACATAATTAACAAAGCCATCTGGTTCTTTTCCATGCTCTATGCACTTTTGATGGATGTTCTTCATGATGTTATGAAGTCGGGTGTCTACTTCTTCTCTGGTCCAAGAAAGACGCATTGAATTCTGACTCATTTCCAGTCCGGATGTTGCTACACCTCCTGCATTTGCTGCTTTGCCAGGACCAAAAAGAATCTTCGACTTTAAGAAAACATTGATGGCTTCAATTGTTGAAGGCATATTGGCTCCTTCAGATACACAGAAGCACCCATTTTTAACTAATAAAATAGCATCTGCTTCAGTGATTTCATTTTGTGTTGCTGATGGTAAAGCTATATCACATGGGATTTCCCAAGGAGTGGATTTGCCTTCAAAATACTGACATTTATACTTCTCCGCATATTCTCTGATCCGGCCTCTTTCGTAGTTCTTTAACCATTTAACATATTCAAGTTTATCATGATCAATTCCGGCAGGATCATAAATAAATCCGCTGGAATCAGAAAGTGTTACAACTTTTCCGCCTAGCAGGGTTGCTTTTTCAGCGGCATATTGCGCCACATTCCCTGAACCGGAGACTATTACAATCTTACCGTTAAAGCTTTCTCCTCGTGTTTTGAGCATCTCCTCAGCAAAATATACTTGTCCGTACCCTGTTGCTTCGGGACGCATTAAACTGCCGCCCCAATCTAGCGACTTGCCTGTGAGAACACCCGTAAATTCATTTCTTAATCGCTTATACTGTCCAAACAAATATCCGATTTCACGGCCACCTACTCCAATATCCCCAGCTGGTACGTCGGTGTCTGCACCAATATGTTTAGAAAGTTCGGTCATGAAACTTTGACAAAAACTCATCACTTCACGGTCTGATTTTGCATGAGGATCAAAATCAGATCCTCCCTTTCCACCACCCATTGGGAGTGTTGTCAAGCTGTTTTTCAACACTTGTTCAAAAGCTAAAAACTTTAAAATACTTAAATTAACCGAAGGATGAAAACGTAGTCCTCCCTTATAAGGGCCTATTGCATTGTTCATCTGAATACGATAACCACGATTAATTTGTACTTCACCTTGATCATCAATCCATGCAACCCTGAACATGATCACCCGATCGGGTTCAGCAATTCGTTCAAGAATTTTTGCACGTTTATAATGTGGATTTGCTTCAATAAACGGAAGTAATGATTCAGCTACTTCCTTTACTGCCTGATGGAATTCAACTTCTCCCGGATTTTTGGCGATAATGTGATCCATAAAATCCTCAACAAGATTACTCATAATTGTTTTTTTGTTGAATTAATAATTCTGAAGCATTAATAGATTTGTTATTTATTATAAAGTTTAGAGATGATTAATATGAGGGAAAAGTGTAATAAATATACATACTAAATTAGTGAAATACATCAAATTGAAAGAAATTAATTTTTATATAAATAGTATCGGTTATTTGAAAAAAAGTGAGTAATTTTATGAAGTGCTAACTCAAAATGGGTGGGGTATTCAAAAAAGTATATTAATTTATAAATAGATCATGAAAAGTCGTTTCTCAATTTTATTGAGTCTAATCGTTTCCCTTGGGCTTTTAATACCTATTCAGGTTTCTGCACAACAACAAAACAGTGCAACAACGTTTAGAGGCAATGATCAACACACGGGTGTTTACAATGCATCAGGACCTGAAAAGTTTAATCAGGTGAAGTGGAAATTTAAAACTGCTGGCAAGATATTTTCTTCTCCTTCTATTGCAAATGGCGTGGTCTATTTTGGTAGTAATGATAGTTGTTTATATGCGGTAGATGCAGTTACGGGTAAGCAAAAATGGAAATTTAAGACATCAGGTGTAGTTAGTTCTTCTCCTGCAATTCATGATGGAAAGGTTTTCTTTGTAAGCTTTGATGGAAATCTTTATGCATTGAATGCAAAGACCGGTTCTAAAATCTGGAGTTTTAATGGTGGACCTGAAAAGTTATTTACAGCTCCAGGTATTCATGGCCTTCAACCAAAAACACAGATGATGGTAGATCCATGGGATATGTATCTTTCATCTCCTGTAGTTGAAAATGGAGTTGTGTTTTTTGGGAGCGGGGCAGGAGTGTTTTATGCCATTGATTCAAAAACAGGTAAAAAGAAATGGGATTTCAAAGCTGCAGGTGTAATCCATAGTTCTCCGATTACCTGTGAAGGGATGGTTGTGTTTGGTGACTGGGGTGGAAAATTACATGCTCTTGATATGATTACGGGAAAAGAAAAGTGGCTTTTTCAAGCAGGTATAGATACCGTCAATTACAATCAGGTAGGATTTCAATCATCGCCGGCATATTCAAAAGGTGTAATTTATACCGGTTGTCGTGATGCAAATGTCTATGCTATTGATGCCATGACAGGTGTTTTGAAATGGAAATATTTTAATAATTATTCATGGGTAATATGCTCTCCTGCTGTTTCAGATGATGTTATCTATTTCGGCACTTCAGATACACATCGTTTAATTGGATTAAAAGCAACTACTGGAGAGGTCATTTTTAATACAAACTTACAAGCATTTGTTTTTGCGTCTCCTTCTATTGCTGGAAATCAATTATATGTTGGTGATTTTAGTGGTTCACTTTTCGCGATAAATAAAAAAACCGGAACAGTTGATTGGAAATTTACGACTGAAAGCGCAAAGGAGAATAAATTAAACGTGTTAAGTGACAAAGGCGAAATAAGAGATGAAGTATTCAAAGATTGCAATACCTACAACGCTATGGTTAATGTAATGGACGTTTTGTATTCTGTCGGTTCCATTCTTTCATCTCCGGTTATAGAAAAGGGTGTGGTTTATTTTGGAAGCACTGATGGATATTTGTATGCCATTCAATAAAGAAAGGTGGTCGTGTTTTTGCGACCACCTTTCTTTATATAAATTATTTAGAGTTGTTGATAATCAAAAGTAGGATATCCCTTCACTCCCTGGTTATTATAGAAACCAGTGAAGCGGAGTTTGTAATAATATCCTTTATTGTCTTTAATGATAAACACTTGTTTAGGTCGCGGCAAATAGGTAACAGGCCCTTGTGTAGGATCACCACTCAACATCTTCCAATCGTAACCGATGAGGTCGTTCGCTGTACTCAATTTCATGGTTGAGGCAGTTTGGTAGGTGACTTGCTCAAAAGTGTCCACAGTATCAATAGCAGCAAGACATCCTGCCGGATTTTGTAAAACACCTGTTACTAAATAGGGGTAGGGTAGCCCACCAGGACCGGGGATAGAAGTGGTATATTGGGTGAATAATAGGTCCCAGCCTAATGTTGGTGGTTCTGCTTGTAGAATGGATCCTGCATTATTCAGACTAACACGAACATAGTTTATGCCGATCTGTTTTGGAATGGTTAGTTGCTGTACATTGCTTCCATCCAGCTCGGCAAAGATAATATGGTAGTTGCCTTGTGCATCAGGAGTGTCGATGATAAGCTTTTTATATCCTCGTGGAGCATAATGTTCATCCAGTCCTCGATCAATAACCAATACTTCTTTCTTGCTGAAAGGCGTTCCAGAGAGGGTGTACCATGTTCCGATAGCGTTACCTGCTAAAGATCCATCAGAGAGATCAAATTTCCAATCGAGGGTGGCAGTCTGGACGGGTACATTAATATCAGTACTTCCTGTATGGGCTACATGCATTGTTACTGAAGTATTTAGAATCACATTCCATCCATCAGGGGTAGACTGGAAACCTAAATCCCAGTCAGATTTTCCGTTCTGAGAGACTATCTTGCCCTGATTCAGATTAAAATAGACCTGAACATGGTAGTCTTTAGTCATTGGGATAACTGTTGAAGCAACGGCACCAGCCTGGTGTGCTGCTATTCGTGGATCCTCTTTAAAACATGATGTGGTTGCAAATAACAAGAGGATTATTGAACTATATAGGACCGTTTTTCTGAGCATTTTCATAAGATTACTTTGTTAAATTCCAGACTAGTTGAATGAAAGCAGTTCTCCCCCAGGCTACATTGGTTTGATTGGCAGCACTGGTATGTACAGCACCTGGATCGGATCCAATACTCTTGACCTGTCTGACATCAAAGAGATTTTTTACACCTACAGAGGTTTCAAGTCGGCTATTGAACCATCTCTTTAGAGCAATCAGATCCATTAGGCTATAAGGATCAGTATATCCTTCTTTTAAGAGATTGTTGTCTTCGTAGAGGTAAGGTTGATGACCATTATATTTATAATTTGCCGTAAAAGTTAATTGTGGTTTAGTCAAATTCCATGAAATCTCTCCATTGAAATCAACAGTCGATCTGAATTTTCCTGATACACCAACTAGCTCAGCAGAGTGATTCGCTTGTCCGGTTGTTCCAATACCTGCTTTTATCCGTAAGGCAGTTTTGTATTGCCAGCTTAAGGTGGTGATCAATCCTCTGGTTTCGAAACGATCAATGTTTGTATAATTGTAAACATTCAGGCCTGTCTCTTTCAGCGTAATAATGTCATTGATGCGATTGTAGAAGAATTTTCCTTCTAATTCGAGTAATCCATTCGATAGTTGGTAAACATAATTTATTGAAAGATTACCGTTGAGAGAGTGTTCGGGTTTTAGTAATACGTTTCCATGGATGTCGTGATTAATGTCGACGAAGTCGAGGTAGAGTTCTTTTAGCGAAGGAGCTCTGAATCCCGAGGCCAGCGATCCCCGCAGCGTTAAAGGTGCTAAGGGATTGTATTTTACATTAAACGACCAAACCACAGGTGCTGTGTATCGGGTATTGTAAGCCGCACGTGCTCCGGGCTGAATTTCTAAACCGGGTAACAGTGTGTATTTGAGACTACTGAATAAGGCATAATCTTCGATAGAACGGAGATGATCTCCAATACGTTGACCATTTCCAGTTTCAATATTAATGTCGTAGCCCGATTGCCATGCCAGTTTCTTGTTAACCTGCCAGCTCCATTGACTTCGACTGGTCCATGCATTGAACGTTGTTGTGTCTTGGTCGCCTGCATTAGTGGTTAGGTTACGCGACAGGGTGGTCATATCTTTAAACCATGTATTTTTGATATGGTCATAACCCGACCAGGCAGCTGTAAATAAAATAGTATGGTTGTCGGCGGGTTTATACGTTGCCTCGGCAGATAATTGATAACGATCTGTCCTGAACTCGTTATCAAAAGCTTTCTCAAAATAAGGAGGAAGTAGCGCTCCTTTTCCCAAAAGCAATTCGTTGAAATATATACCGTTAACATTTAGTGTTAAACGGTTGGTTTTATACTGGTAACCAGCTGAAGTATTGATTTGTTCGCGTGGTTTCCATTGCTGTACACGACCACTATCTGCTGCTGACCATCCTCCGAAAAAGTTACGTCCGGCAGAAAAAGTGAATGCCTGATTGTTCTGTTTATAGGTAACTTGTCCATCGATGTTATAAACGCCAATTGATTCATAGTAAGCTTTCGTACTGGCCGAAACACCATCTTTCTGGGCCGATTTCAGGGTGATAATGTTGATTACACCAGCCAGTGCATTACTACCATAGGCTACAGACATGGGGCCTTCAATAATTTCGATATGATCGACCTGTTGAAGGGTTATCTGGCTAAGATCGATAGAGCCATTCATACGTCCAATCACAGGAATACCATCGATCAGAAATTTAATGTGCTCTCCAGAGAGGCCTGCCAGACTCATTCCTGTGCCTAATGTGGCATCTTGTGTGAGGCGAATATTCAACTCACTCTTTAATAAGTCACCCAGTGTATTAGCCGCCCGTTCGTTTATTTGTTGTCGACTTAATACTTTTACATTATAGATCGACCGGTCTTTACGGGTTGGCAGAAACTGTCCTGTTACTACTATCGGATTTAAATCAATAGTCCTTAGTGGCGTTTCGTATATTTGTTGGTTTTTGAGCGTGTCTTTTTGCAGTGATACACTATTCTGCGTTGTTGATTGAGCCGAACTATTTACAGTAAGTTCGGTTAGAAAAAGACATACAATAAGGATGGTCATGAATGATCGATGACCAACAGGGTTGATTTTATTTAGGTTAATGTGATTAAACATGCTGTTGCATTTTAATAATATAAGAAATGATTGACATAATATGACTGTGCATAGCCATGATGCCAAAATGCATGATATACAATATTATTGCTTCACAGAACTAGTGTGTAGCAAAATAGAGAATGAAAATAAATAAAATGAGAGGATTAGATAAAAGGAGGAGCCCTAAGCGATTGACTATAACCCAAATAGGACGTAGGGGTTTGCTCTTGTTGCTGATAAGATAAACAAACAGGAGGAATAAAAGGCTGAAAAGATAAAGAAGAACAGGGTGCTATTATTCCATCATGGTTTGGTACTTGTGAATCATCTCCATGATGATGATTCGAAACGGTATATAAGTACTTCTGTTTGTTGCTACTACAAACCATATCCTGCGGCAGAAGCGGCTTATGAAAGATATGGTGCATGTGAAAATTGAACAAAGCGCCAACATAGACTCCGAAAATATTCAGCGCCACAAAGAATGCAATTGTCTTTAGCAGTTTGTTGGATTTACACATATTTCTATTCAATTCGTTGCAAATATAATTTAATTCGTGTTGTTATTATTTAAACAGTGCCTATATAGAATGGTTTTATGAATTTTTTATAATTATTGAAAAGTAGAATCTGTCAAAATAATTAGACTTCAAATTATTCCCTACCTTTGCGATAGTTGCTTGTTATTGAAAATAATATAGAAAAATTCAGCAGTAATCAGGATCACCTATGATTGAGACTATCAAAATAAAATCATTAAACTGGCATCATATCCTAGATCCTAATGATGATGATTTTCAATTTCTAAGAGATACTTATCACTTTCATCCGTTGGATATTGAGGATTGTAGAAGCGTAAATCAACGACCCAAAATAGATATTTATCCGGAATATTATTTTCTGATTTTACACTTTCCTAATTTTGATCGTTGGAATCGTTTTTTAAAGACGCGTGAGGTGAAAGTATTCTGGGGAACAGATTTTATCATCACTATTGGCCAGTCACATTGGGTTGTAAAAGATCTGTTTAATAGTGCAAAAGAACTATCTGATATTCACGGAGTGCTGAAAGTTGAGAGCAGTGATGCTTTGTTATATAAAATTTTAGAACATCTGATGATTGAAACTTTTGCTTTGATCAAAAAGATAGGAATAGAGGTTGAACTTATAAATCGTGACCTGTTTAATACCAGAGCAGAAAAGACTATTGAACGTATTTCGTTGACCAGAAGGAATATTATCCTGATCAATACTATTTTTAAACCTCAATTGAAATTATTCCAGAAATTTGAATCGGGAGAGATATCCGGTTTCCAAGAGAACATGAATGATTACTGGGGTAATATTTTAGATTACTATCAGAAGATGTGGGACATGATTGAAGATTACGAAGAGATGATAGAGGGGCTCTCTAAAACGTTCGATTCGTTACAGACCAATAGAACCAATGAGATTATTAAGGTGCTTACTTTTTTCTCGTCGATTATGCTACCATTAACATTGATCACGAGTTTGTACGGGATGAACATTAAGCTTCCATATCAGGAAGACCCACACTCTTTTTTATATCTGGCAGGGATTAGTATTCTTATAGTTTTTGGGCTACTATACTATTTTAAACGCCGAAAGTGGTTATAAATCACTATTCTTCTGTAACCTTTACCTTTCTGGCTTGATAATACGGCGAAAAAGTCGTTTTTTTGCAAAAAACTATTTTAGGATGGAAACGATGAAGAGAACTAAAATCCGTGAACTCCTTGCCTCAAAGGAAATAGGTAAAGAGGTTAATGTAAAAGGTTGGGTTAGAACAAAGCGTGGTAATAAGAATGTTGCTTTTATTGCCCTGAATGATGGATCTACTATTCATAGCATTCAAATTGTTATTGATGTTGCCGGTTTTAATCCGGATGATCTTAAACTTGTTACTACCGGTGCCTGCATTAATGTTAACGGTATTTTGGTTGAATCACAAGGATCCGGCCAGGCTGTGGAAATTCAGGCAACGACGCTTGAGGTTTATGGTACCGCTGATGCAGATACTTATCCGCTTCAAAAGAAGGGACATACACTTGAGTTTCTTCGCGAGATAGCACATCTTCGTCCACGTACGAACACCTTTGGTGCTGTGCTTAGAGTGCGTCATAATATGGCATATGCTATTCATAAATATTATAATGATCGTGGATTCGTCTATCTTCACACACCCATCATCACTGGATCGGATGCTGAAGGTGCCGGAGCGATGTTTAAGGTAACTGCGCTTGATCTGGATAATCTTCCTCGTACTGAAGAGGGTGCTATTAATTATAAAGAAGATTTCTTTGGTAAAAGCACTAATCTAACCGTTTCGGGTCAGCTCGAAGGTGAGTTGGGTGCTATGGCTTTATCAGAAATCTATACTTTTGGACCTACATTCAGGGCAGAAAATTCAAATACACCTCGCCACCTTGCTGAGTTCTGGATGATAGAACCTGAAATGGCTTTCTATGATATCAAAGATAACATGGATTTGGCTGAAGATTTTATCAAATACTTAGTTAAATATGCTCTTGAAAACTGTAAGGATGACCTTGAGTTTTTAAATAAGATGTATGATAACGAGTTGATAGAGCGTTTGACATTTGTGACCAATAATGCATTTAAAAGATTAACTTATACAGAGGCTGTTGAAATTCTTCTTGCTTCGGGACAGAAATTTGAGTTTCCTGTTGCATGGGGTATTGATTTACAAAGCGAGCACGAACGTTACCTTGTTGAAAAAGTGTTTAACTGTCCGGTTATCCTGACCGATTATCCAAAAGAGATCAAAGCATTCTACATGAAGCAGAATGAAGATGGAAAAACGGTAAGAGCAATGGATGTATTATTTCCAAAGATTGGAGAAATTATCGGTGGCTCGCAACGTGAGGAAAACTATGATAAACTACTTGCGCGTATTCAGGAACTACATATTCCTGAGAAAGATATGTGGTGGTATTTAGATACCCGTAGATTTGGAGCTGCTCCACATAGCGGCTTTGGGCTTGGTTTTGAGCGCTTAATATTGTTTGTTACAGGTATGGCGAATATTAGGGATGTTATTCCTTTCCCAAGAACGCCGCAGAATGCAGAGTTTTAATTATATTTGTAAAGCTTCTCACAATAATCAGGCCCTTTTTTTGTTTTGATTATTGTGAGTTGATTAAACCTAAGACTATTATATGCTGAATCAACGGCTCCAACAAAAGTTACTCCAGAAGCTATCACCTCAACAGATCTTATTAATTAAGCTGTTGCAGGTACCTACTATTGCTTTGGAGCAGCGAATTAAGCAGGAAATTGAAGAAAATCCTGCACTGGAGGAGCTTGATGAAGACTATGAAGAGCCCCAAACCGATAATGAACTGGACGATGATGTTGAGGATTCTAATGATGATGAATTCGATATTACCGACTATGTAGATGAAGACGATATTCCTGATTATCGGTTGAATACAAATAATTCGAGTCAGGATGATGAGTATAGGGAGATGCCTTTTGTTTCGGGAATCTCTTTTCAGGAGAATTTAATTGAACAACTTGGACTTAGGATTCTTGATGAACGCACTTATCTGATTGCCCTTAATATTGTAGGAAATTTGGATGATGCCGGTTATCTGGGGCGTGAGTTAAATGCTATGATTGACGATCTGGCTTTTTCTCAGAATATTCATACCACCAAAGAGGAGCTGAATGCAATTCTGAAAATTGTACAGGATTTAGATCCGGCAGGTATAGGTGCTCGTACTTTACAAGAGTGCTTGATTCTTCAATTACAACGAAAGGTACAAACGCCTATCGTAGTGATGGCTACTAATATCTTGACACGCTATTTTGATGAGTTTACCCGTAAACATTACGATAAAATTATCAAGAAAGCACATATAAAAGAAGATCAATTAAAGGCTTCAATTGAAGAGATTTTAAAACTAAACCCTAAACCGGGTGGTTCGTTAAGCGATACAGGAAGAGGTAATCATTACATTATGCCCGACTTTATCGTGAATACCAAGGAGGGCATCCTTGATCTGCAATTAAATTCGAAGAATACGCCTGAACTCAGACTTAGTCGTACTTACACTGATATGTTAGAGACTTATGCTGAAAGCCGTAGTAAGAATACGGCTCAGAAAGAGGCCCTTTCATTTATAAAACAAAAAATCGATTCAGCTAAGTGGTTTATTGATGCAATTAAGCAACGTCAGAATACGTTGTATCTCACCATGAATGCCATCATGAAATATCAGAAGGAATATTTTTTAACGGGTGATGAGACTAAACTCAGACCCATGATTCTGAAAGATATTGCCGAAATAGTTAATCTCGATATCTCAACCATCTCACGGGTAGCTAATAGTAAATATGTTCAAACCCCTTTTGGTACGTTCCTCTTAAAAAGTTTTTTCTCCGAATCTATGCAAACCGACTCGGGGGAGGAAGTTTCAACACGTGAGATTAAAAAAATTCTTTCTGATTGTATTTCAAACGAACAGAAGCATAAACCTTTAACGGATGAACAGTTAACTGATATTCTCCGTGATAAGGGATATAATATTGCTCGCAGAACGGTAGCGAAGTATCGTGAACTGCTAAATATTCCTGTTGCCCGTCTGCGTAAAGAACTCTAAAAATATGGAAAAACGAATTGCTTCCGGTATATCTATTATACTGCACCCCTTTTTTATCCCTTCCTTTGTAATGCTTGCTTTGCTTAATCTCAATGTCTTTATGGCCTTTGTTATTCCACTCAGTATTCGTTTATGGATACAGGGAATGATTTTTGTTTTAACCTTTGCCATGCCTACGGTCATGATTTTCTTTCTGCATAGAGCAAAAATTATCTCCTCTTTCTATATGGAAAATCGCTCTGATAGGTTCTATCCATTAATAATGACGGGTGTTTTCTGGGGAATGGCTTATTATTTATTGAGCAGAACCGGACTACCTGTGCTTTATTATGAATTTTTATTAGGAGGTTTAGCTGCAATTATCGTTGCAACTGTAGTCAATCATTTTTGGAAGATCAGTATCCACATGTTGGGTATGGGTGGGCTTACCGGTGTATTCTTAGGGATGTCATTCCGGTTAGGAATGGATATTTTTCCTCTGATTGCAGCGTCAATATTGTTTTCAGGGTTGGCAGGATATTCCCGTATAAAATTAAACTCCCACAGCCCTTCGCAAGTATATACCGGCTATGGTGTGGGAGCTTTTTTAATGGTAATAGTTTATTTACTTCCTCTTATTTAAAAGGACGTAACGAAATACCTAATGAAATAGGATAAATATCAGGACCAAGACCGTCTTTGTAGACTTTCGATAATTGATAATAACCATTGAATAATAAAATTCCGTATCCTATGGAAAATGTTGCTCCATAACGGGTAGCATCCATATTACGAGTAGTTGCCTGTTTAAACTTGAGATTTCCAAGCTTATCATTGACATCATCGCCTACATATTTTGTATGGGCACCTAATAATAAACCAAACTTCATACCTGCAGCTGCTCTGAATCCGCCTTTATGATATCTGAATTCTATCGGAGCGTCTAGATAAGTAAAGACCTGTTTGTTTTTCTTGTATGAAACAGTAGCCAGATTATCTGTTGTCTTAACAGGAATCTTATAGTAATATGTTTCATAAACACCACTGGCATTCTTTCTGTAACCGATGAAATTATCGTTATAGAAGTTTTCAGAAGTCAATCCTAAACCATAAGAGTAACTCCAAGGTGTTTTCTTTTCGCCTAATGGGTTATCTATCGTGATATAGAAACTAATTCCCGGATTTATCTTACCTGGCTTAATCGTGTCGTTGCCACCTTTCCAGACATCGGAAAATAAATCTATACGGGTGGTCAATCGTTTAAGAATACTAACCTTGCCGTCCTGACCAGAAGGTATCGCTCCGTCCTGTGCATAGGCCATTGCGGTAGTAAATAATAGAATAATTAAAAGTACTTTTTTCATAGAAAGCGGTTTATCGTTGTCAAAAATACAAAAATTCATGGTTAATATTTAAATTTCAATCAGATGAAGTAATACAGTTTGGAATTTTTAACACAATTTAGCGTTTGAGTGGCTCTTTGTCAGAATATTGGCATTTTATATTTATGCTCAATATTTTTAATACCAATGTAAGAAACCACTTACCTGTAAGCCGATTCTAATAAATATACCAATACCATACCGTTGATAAATAAATATTTAAGGCCTTATTGCGGTTCACCCATTTATTGTACATTACAATCTGAAGAAAAATATAATTCATGTTGTATTGTCAATCGTTGATATTACAGTTTTTGAAGTTCTACAGTAATTATTTTTCGGCTATACTTATTCGTCATTCTATATTTCTGAACAACTAACCATTTTTGTCCTATAATATCAGATACCTTCATTATGAAATTTTTATTTTATTCATGGATTCGTTAAACTATTCTGAGCGAAATGGTATCAATCGAAAAAGCTGGAAATATTCACATTTCTCACTCCTAATATTCAGTAACAATGAGGGTATAATGGTCCTCTCATCAAGAATAAGTTCCAATTGCCTTCACCATGATTTCGCTATGTCTCCCGCTATATACCGGAGTCATGGAGGAAGGATGCCGGAAGCACGCCGGACTCATGCCGGACCCAATGGTTGTAATACCTATGATATAGAGCTATTTAACCTGATTAAAATAAGAAGAATAGGATGAAAGTTGTTATATTTATTTGATATTTAGCGTATTAGGATCAGATGCGATATAAATTCTAATCATATGGAGGCGTTTAAACGTAATTCTCATTCTATAATAAATTGATCGTCTATTTCTTTTTTCATTTTTTAAGTCTGGAAAAATCTGCTTATAAATGTTGGTTATCTGGAAGATCTTTTTCTTAGGGGATCGGAAAGATAAAACGAATGTTCGTTTCATCTTTCCTGACTGATCCCTGATTCTTCCTTTTTTTATCAGATTCCTTGAATGGTAGGTTATAAAACAAAAAACCACTTACCGTTTTATCTGTAAGTGGTTGATTTGTTGGGTGTGTATTACCAAACTAAATTAGTACCATTTTACGTCAATATTCCAGCCACTATATTTATAAATACTATTAATGGCAAAGAATCATTTAACCCACAAGATTTTGAAAGTTTTGAAGTTGATAAAAATTAATATTAATTTTTATCACTTTACCCCAAATGATTTGAGGTGGTGGTTTTTTTTAATTGAAATTACTTGGACCCATCAATCTATGTTTTATCACATTAATTTTCAATTAATATGCTTTGTTTTTCAAATCTTTCAATAGTTTCTTCAATGCTTCTTTTTGATTTTTCAACAGGTTCTTCTGATTTGTAAATTCATCTATAGTTGGTACATAACACTGCACTTGTTTTCGGTAAATAAGAATACTCAATTTTTGGCTACAACGATGCACAGATTTCTCTGTCAAAGAACAAGTTCCTTGACAGAAATAACTGAATTTAGTCGGATAACTATAACAGGCCAGTAGACTAAACCCTATGGGTATAATACTGTTTTGCGATAAACTCAGTAAATGGAAGTATATCTTGTTCAACACTTGCTTTTTCAAGTGCTTCCATATATTCGTCACGACTTTCAACAGAAATAACAGTCCACAAATATCCTCCAGAAGCCAACATAGCATTCATAAGAAAGCGTCCGATTCTTCCATTGCCATCCATATAAGGATTATAAGGATGGATATACACAAAAATGAAATGCCCCAGAATAGCACGAACACAAGGCTCCGACTCTTCTCTCAATAAGTCAAACAATGTGGGAATCGCATCGCGGACTGCGTCTGGGTTAAGGGGTGTATGCATGGACCCTTTGATGTAAACCTGATCATTCCGATATCCAGCTAAGTCTGATGGCTTTAAAATACCAACAGCTACGCTAGGGCCAAACAATTCACGATACCATGTATTATGATCATTATCCGCAACTTGACCAGGATTTTTACCATTCAGAATATCTTTTATGCTCCTTTTTACCGCTTGGAATGCCTGCCAGTATCCGCGTGCTGCCATTGCATTTTTATGCTCCCTATCCTTATCATCACCATCTGGACTCCACTGCCCGGTTTTAACTTTTTCAATCAATTCTGGTGTAACCCTATATCCCTCGATAGATAATGAATGATAGGCATCCGTGACATAAATCTCTTCAACCTGTTTTAGATAAGCATCAATGTCTTTAGGCAAACCAGCTGATTTCGGAAAGTTATTGATAACCGTTTGCCTCATTTGTTGCCACATGAATTTAATCCTATTCACATAAGGGGAAACTTCACGAGACCCAATTAATGATGGCAACTTATCGTTGAAAGGATCTGACTCCCTTATATCATATCCGGCACTTTTCATGGCTTATAGAATATCATCAGCGATACGATCCCTCCCAATATTACGAAATGCACCAGCTAATCTCCCGGCAATTGTTGTATGACCTCCATCAAGGAGCTTTGCAAGAATTTCTGATGAATCCTTTACAATAGACAATGCCGCTCTAGCATCGGTAGGATAATGAGTGAAGAAATAAGCAGAACTGTTTATTAGAGCAGCAGATAAAGTATATAAATTTAAACCATCCTTTTTTATGATATTCCCTTTTAGTGGTATAGAAGCTGCTAAATCAAAAAAAGAGGTGCCATGCAATAGCCCGATATTATTGTTTTGGCCTTTAGGCGATTTAACCATCAACTGTTTTGGAACAGACATGTTTCCGCTATGGATTGTCAAAGACTGTTCTGAGGACAAACACCAATCTTCCCCAAAGCGTTCATTAAAGTAAACTGCAACGAAATACCAGAAAGAGGTATACCATGAGGTACTATCTCCTACTTGTTCATCTGGTCTTGATGAAATATACCAACCTTTTATAACTTCCCGGATAAAACCATTTGCTATTAAACGCTCTCTATGGGTGCGTGATAACTCATTCGCTTTAATGACGGCTATACCTTTAGCATTTTGAAATTTACTAAAAACTTCAAGTGATTCTGCTAACTTTTCCGCCGGTGTTGCCATAGTTATTACAATTTCTTTGTGGATTTACTTTGTGATACATTTAGTTTATCACGACTTTCTAGATCAAGTTTATTGTGTTGCGTTTATTCAAGTTTATTATGACGTGTTATTCCAAGTTTATCTTGTAAAGATATTTCAATATATTGAATTAGATAAAAAAGCAGCACTATTTTTTATTGTATCCAAATATCCTTCAACAAAAAAGAGTCTTAAAAAAGGATGGTCAAATGAGTAGTAATAATCCTGATATAATCCAAAGATTTTAATTGGGAACTTGCATCCCATTACACCTACCCACGTTATTCCAATTAAAAACGGGGATTTATAATATAAGTTGTAGTTTGGTCTAATATCATCAATGGAAAAGTTATAAATTTAGAGAGTATTAATTACTTGAATTTCTAAAATAATTCATAAATGAATTTGAAGATATTTATTGGAATAACATTAAAAGTTCTAATTCATTTGATACATTAAAGAATTTAGCTCAACGATTATTGCGTGATGTTACCCATCTATTGTAGTTGAAGCAGTTTTATGTTTACTATCTGATGGGATAAGGTTCCCTTTAGCAGTCGCATTTTTGGAAACTATTATGCAGATAGACTTTATAGGTCTATAATACTTTTGTGTCTCTTAGCTCAATCGACAAGAGCCAGATAGTATCTGGAAGTCAGTGGTTAGAGTCCACTGGAGACATTTATTTAATCTGTACATTTGTATATCTTAAAATTTAATATCGTATAGAATGAAAAAATATACCCTTGAACAGTTCCCTAAAAACAAAGATATCGGGAGTTCTAAGTTATCTGCTGCACAATTGAAACTAAGGGCAAAAGCAACTCCTCAAAGCCTCTCTGCTGAAGAAACAAGAGTATGTAAAATTTGTGGGAAAAAGCAACCTATTACTGAATTTTACGTACGTGATAAAGTAACAGGTGCACGTCGAATAAGATGTAAAGATTGTGTTTTAAAAAGCGAGGGGGTTATTGAACTAGGTAAAATTAGATTTGCTAATAAGTTGTTTGATAAAGGTTTTAAAAAGTGTGGTATTTGTAAATCAATAAAACCATTATCCGAATTCAGAGAAGATCAAAATCAGTCTAATAGACATATAACCATTTGTTATGAGTGCAACCAAAAATATCGTCGAATACAGAGAGAAACTTTGGGAGATTTTTATGTAAAAAACTACATTAAACGGAATAAACTCTCTATGACTATTGATCAGGCAAGGAATATGATTTTAGAAACAAGAGAACATATATTTATTATTGATAATCAATTATTTAAGACATTAAAAGATTTTACCAACTATGTATTCCAACAATATTCTATCCCTTTATCTACTGTCGCAAATAGAATACGACAAGGGTACTCTGAGAATGATTGTAAATTATCACAACATGATTTCCAGAGTATGTCTGTTAAAAAAAGTCACAGAAAAAGGAGTAAAATACGTTTAACTATTGATAACAAAGAATTCATCACAAAAGCTGATTTTGCAGAATATCTTTTCGTAACATATTCAATATCAAAAAGTGCAACAGAACAGAGACTTCGAAAAGGATATAGTGAACAAGAATGTATGTTATCACGAAATGAGTTAAGGAAGATCTCTGCGAAGAGATCTATTGTATCAAAGAGTACAAACTAAATCAAAGAGCACAAAAATCTTAATCTCATCCTCTGTCATACCTTCTGAGAACCCCTCAGATGAATCGTTACTTTATTTCTAAATCCCATACTAATATGGATATGATTCACAATGGTAGGATATACAAGGTTTAAGACTGGAAAGTTTAAATCGTGCTTAATTTTCCTTGTTAGGATAGATAATTCACCCACTAAGTTGTATAATAAAATATTAACAAGGGAAATATCTAGTGTGATACAAACTTTAATCTGAATGGTTTTATAAAAAAAATAATTCTAGTGGTCACATATAATATAATTGCAGTGTACTTCAATCTTTTACATCATGCTCTTATCAGAATCCGATAGAATTTACATTTTTATTTGCAAGAACTATTAATTTTAATCCATTGAACTTATCTTTGTGAGGCAAAGATGGTTAAATCTTTAATATAATAGATGAATTTATGCATTCACGAAAATATGTATCAGAGTTCGGTTTAAATATGCATCTCACGCATACACTGGTACTTCAACAAGACGAACTTAAAATGGTTGGAAAATACAATTACTTTAATGCTGATAACCCTTGTCATATTTATTTAATTTGCAGACGACCACGAATATTAATTGATCCAGACCATTTTTTTGTAAACAAAGAAAAAATAGTATTCGCATTTAAAGTTCAACGTCAATCTTCATTTGAAAATCTCAAAATTGAGTTTCCTAATGAATTTATGACAACAAACTTTAAATTGAATTCATGCTACCCTTTTAATTTTTTTGAATTACTAAAAGATGATGAAATTTTTCTTCAGGGGAAGACAGCCTTTTTGTTTCAAAAATACAGTCAAAAGTTTACCGAATACCTTGACTTTGAAGTATTATATATAGGGCAATCATACGGTGTTGAGGGGGCTCGAACAGCCCCAGAAAGGCTTCAAAGCCATTCAACTCTTCAAGGAATATATTCTGAAGCAATATTAAAAAATCCGGATTGCGAAATTTGGATGATTCTAACTAGTTTTGAGCAAATACTAATAACAAGTATGGATGGAACAAAAAAAGTAAATGATGAAGAAAAAGAAATGAATTCAGATCATCTTCATAAAGTAACAAAAGCTTTTTTAAATGATGGCTTGAAAGAACAACAAGTTATAAACTTTACTGAGGCAGCTTTAATTAGATATTTTCAACCCCCTTACAACATCGAATATAAAGACACATTCCCAAATCCGGCTCATACATCTTATTCTGAATGTTACGACCTTGACATAAATTCGATATGTATTGAATTAAATACTGAAAATATAAATTGTAGGTTATTTACTGAAACTATTAAAACAAATTGGAACCATATGCACGATTTCTTTTTACACTCTCATGAAGATCGAAAAAGTATGTTCGATTTTGAAAAACCTTTATCAAGTAACAAATTGATTCAGTGAAAAACAAGTATAGTTTTCTATACAATTATTAAAGTAGTGATTTTAAAAGCATAAATTATTTTTAAAAAACAATTATGAAAGATGAACTTTGGAATATTCTGACAAAAACAACTGATTGGATTAAGCATTCTGACACTAAGGCTGTATTAATTCTTACAATTCACGGAGTCATTTTGACAATTATTTATACAAACTCTGGAAGAGTTTTTGAATACACTATTTACAATTGGGTAACAAAATTATTTACACTTTTAATTGCTACAACTATCCTCGGGTCAATTATTTTCAGCTTTTTAGTTATCAATCCAAAATTAAAGAATAATAATCCGACTTCGTTAATCTTTTTTGGTCATATCCAAAAAAGATTTAAAACCCATAATGAATATTATCAAGCTGTTATATCAACGCTTTCTACTAATAGTAATTTAGAAGAACAGCTTGCGGAGCAAATACATTCAACATCAAAAATTGCCTGGACGAAATTCTACCAAGTAACAATTTCAATTAGATTTTTCTTCGCCTCGTTAGTACTATTTACAATAAATCTACTTTATTATTTTTTTTCCAAATAGATGAAGAGTAACTATTCAAATAAAAAATCAATATATATAACTGGATTGAAGTAAAGTGGTAGATTTACAATATTGCAATCTATTTCTTCTACCTGAATTTATTGCAAGGGGGACCATAAATATCAATAAATAGATATAAAACAAAAACTGAAATTGATTAATAAATGAAACTATGGCAAATTTAGATTTGATCAAACAATTAAATACTTGTTACGGAAAAAGTAACCCATTACAATTTGAAAGAAGATATTTTTCATTAAATGAATCTTTAGACCCTGGAAATATTCAAAAAGCAATATCAGATTCAATTGCAAGTTTAGGCCCAGAATTTACGAGATACTTTGACTATGGATTACCAGCAGATGTTGTCTTGTTATTTATTGATGTTTGTAATTTTTCAGAACGTTACGGTGAATTAGATGGGGAGGAAATTGGAGAATATTTCGATGAATTCTACAATATCGTAATTCCCCTAATTTACAAGTATGGAGGAGAGATTGATAAGATAATGGGAGATGGAATTATTTGTGTTTTTGGTCCACCATTTCAAAATCTAACATTGAATGAGAATATCATTAAAGCTAACAATTGTTCTAAAGATATTATAAGGGCAACAAACAATACTATTTATTCAAGTAAAATTGCTATGCACTGTGGTACAATTAACTATTTTAAAAATAAAAGTGGGTTATATCGAGAATTTACTCTTATTGGGAAGCCATTAACAGAATTATTTAGATTAGAATCAATTAGCAATGACCAGTGCATAAATTATTATGATGATACGGATATCAGAACATTTTACGAAGAAATTATTTCATCTAACAATCTAGTAAGTCGAAAAGCAAAATGGAGTCACTATCAGAGTGAAATTGATAATCTTAAAGGGGTTACTTTTGAAAGATTTTATTCAATAGAATATAACGATTAATAAAATGGGTGTAAAAATAATGCTTGAAGAAATTGAAAATGATGTAAACGATGTTGTTAACACTAATTTCGTTTATGAAGATACGGGTGTCGTACCAAATAAATCAGATAGTGACTTAACATATGAAAGTGGTGTTGACAAAAAAGGCAAAAAAATTAAAACTTGTGTCCTATTTGTTGATATAAGGAATTCCGTTTCGCTCACTGAAAAACATCACAATCAAACAATGGGTAAGATTTACACAGCCTTTACAAAGGCTGTTTTAAAAGCAGCTAGATATCACAAAGGTCATATTCGAAATATAATTGGAGATAGAGTTATGATTATATTTCCATCAAAAGATTGCTTTACAAATGCTGTTGAATGTGCAATTTCTATAAGTCATATTGCTCAGAATATTATTGCTAAGAGTTTTAATGCTGTTGAGTTTAAGTGTGGAATTGGTATTGATTATGGAGAAATGCGAGTTATAAAAGTGGGAATACAAAGATATGGCACGGAAAATGAGCACAGTAAGGGTTTAGTTTGGGTTGGTTTGCCTGCAAATATAGCATCAAGATTAACCGATAGTGCAAATAAGAAAATCGAAGAAACATATTATGAAGTTTTGCGTCATCCTATCAACCTCAGGAAATATAACATGTATCTTGGATTACCTCCAATTTATAATAGTTTTTTTCACTTTGAAGGCATTTCTAAATTGGATAACTCACGAGAACCAGAGTATTTGCCAAATATTGAAACTCTTGAAATGACATTGGAAGAGTTTGCAAATCAAATTAATTGTTCAAATACAGGAGAACTCAAGATGATATGGGGGAAATTTGTTAAGTTTACAAAAAAAACTCGAACTACTATCTATCCTGAAATATTAATGACCGAGGAAGTCTATAATGGATTTAAGAAAGCAAATCCCCAAAATAAAAGTATTCAAAATAATTATTGGAAAGTTTATAAGCATCATATAAAAAATGTCGATCAAAAAATTTATGGAGGTAATGTTTTTTGGAATTCAAATAATATTTAATTCATGGTTGAACGAGCGATGAACTATGATGTTAGAGTGACATTACTTTCAGATAATTGAGTATTTCACTGCAAACGGGTTCTTCGTCAATTTAGGTGATAAAATTATAGAGAAAAAGATGAATAAGAATAGTTTAATTTAGGCGCTTAATCATCTAATAAACAATGGATTAAATCATAACTAATTAGCAAGTAAGGCAGATTATTAGTATCTTTAAAGTACTAACAATCAAAGAAATAACAACCATGCCTCTGCTTACTAATTACGTTAAAGATACGGAAATCTTTTTATACCACCAATGCTTCGTCCGGGACGCTTCTGTTACACCTTCCAGTAAAAAAGGAGATACATGGTAGCTCTGTTTTCTTTGTCTGGTATAAGCCTCGGAATAGCTAAAATCATTGATGGCAATATCTCGATTCCTGCTTATTCAAAACAAAAATTTGCAACATGTACTTGTTGCAATAAAAAGAGTAAACGTATTCATAGTTCATATATCCGCGTTTTAAGAGATTTGCCTGCCTCAACACATTGCGTATCTGTTAATTTAACTGTCAGAAAGTTCTTTTGTAAAAATCCGAAATGTGAAAGAAAGATATTCACTGAACAACCTGGTCCAGAGATTAAGGCCTATTCAAGAATGACTAACAGAACACGAGAAACGCTTCAAAAATTTCTTATTGAAGTGTCCGCGCGAAAAGGGTCTTATATTGCAAATTTAATTTCATTACCTGTAAGTCCTTCAACAGCCCTTCGGATAGTTGATTCTTTACCAATTCCATCAAGAGGAAAAGTAACAGTATTAGCATTGATGATTGGGCATATAGGAAAGGGTTAACTTACGGAACCATACTTGTAAATATAGAAACAGGAGAAGTCATTGATTTATTAACAGGCAGAGACGGTACCTCTTTGAAGAATTGGTTAGCAAAACACCCTGAAGTGGAAATTGTAACACGCGATAGAGCGAGTGCCTATTCTTGTGCAGTATCATCAATCATACCTGATGCCATACAGGTTGCAGACAGATTTCATTTGTTGAAGAATTTATCAGACTGTGTATATGATATCATCCGTATTGAATACCGGAACTTAGTCAATTCCATAACTGAAGATTCATTACAGGAAGAGACACTGGTACATGAAAGTTCGGATGAGGAATCAGGGAAAGTTCCTCAAAAAGAGAAAGGTGAAATGAATGATTATTTAAAAGGTCGATTTGAAAAAGTTAAAGAAATGATTGAAGATGGCGTTGGTTTCCGAACCATTGCAAGAACATTACAAATGTCAAGAAATACCGTTCGCCGTTATTCAAATATGGATATCTTACCTTGTAAAAGCATTTATATAAAGAATAACTATAATGAATATCAGGAAATTATAGAAAACTGGTTGTCAGAAGGGAAAATCATAACGGGAATATTTGAAATTATTAAGAAGGCAGGTTTTAAAGGAAGTCGGACTGCTTTTTATGAACGATATAAAGATCATCCGATGCGTACAACTCATGCAGTGAATATAATAGCAAAAGTTAAGCGCCGATTAATATCACCTCGAAAGATTTCAAAATACCTTGGGTTCGCAGATCTGTCAAAAATCAAAGATCAAACAGATAAAGAAATAATGGGAGAGCTCATAAGTAAGAACATTCTATTGGAAGACCTGCGTCATCAGGTTTTATCATTTAAAACCCTGTTACTTGGCAACGATGATTCGTTATTAGAAGATTGGATGAAAAAGACATTGACTATTGGTAAGTCTCAACTAAAAACGTTTATTAAAGGTCTGAAAAGTGATATTGAAGCCGTAAGAAATGCTATAATTACAAATTGGAGTAACGGACAAGTTGAAGGACAGGTTAACAGATTGAAAAGTATAAAAAGACAAATGTATGGCCGGGCTGGTTTTGAGCTTCTCAGAAGAAAAGTGGCACTTAGTAGGGTCGGTTAAACATCACCTAAATTGACGAAGAACCCGTTTGCAGTGAAATACTCAGCTATAAGCTTGATTCGAAATCATTAGGAAAGCGCAGTGCGTTAAATGCGCATGCTGCGTTTGACGTGGCGGGTGCTGGAAACACGATCAGATGGATTGGTGCGCCAGTACTCGACCCTACCTGTGAGAGGCTTGTGCTGAAATGTACTTGCCTACTCGACAGCATTGCCGGTATATCCAGACGAAGAACTCGTTTGCAGAGAAATACTCAATTAATGGCGTAATACTTTTTATAAACTAATATGATTCTATAGTAAATCTACAGATAAAAGTCAAAATTAAGGGAAAAGAGGAAAATCGAATATAGTTTGTCCAAATATAGATGCTAGTTTAATGAAAAATGAATCTAGAAGTTGTGATATATCTTTAAAATAGTTGAGAATCATGGTGTTTTGTAAGTAGAAAAAAAGGAGGTAAAATTTTATGTTTTACCTCCAAATATGCCTTATTTTATAATAAAATGTAATAATTCAGGGTATTTATTCATTTAAAATCGCATTTATATTAAATATAAAGCAAAAAACCTTTGAATATGAAGATAGATTTGATTTTTAAGAGAAAGAATTTTTTTTGTGTTCTTAAGAATCTCCGAATAAACTTAAATCAAGACTAATTGTATTATCTATTCTATATTAAGGTTGTTTTCTATCTTCATCAAGTATGTATCTCCCTGTTAAATATGTAGGGAAATCATGTTGTCGCAAATAAAGTTCAACATATCCCACAGGAATTGGCTTTATACCTTCATTATTTGCCCATTTTTGATATGAATTTGACAATTCTTGGTTAACCGATTCTATTTCAATAAACCGTCCCAGATCTTCAACAAAATCAATACAAAATTCAACACCAGGTTTTGTATAAACTGTCCGTTTCTTTGATATTGTTACAAAAGTATATAGTCCAAAAGATTTTAAAACACTTAAAGAATCATCTTGATTTATGATACCTTTATCGGAAATTCCCAATTGTTCCAAAAAAACTCTAAGTGCAGAAATACCTGAAAGAGTAAATGGTAATTCAAAACGAGTCTCCTCACAATCTAAATGACTTGAATCAGACTTGTTTGGATTGTATTTAATTTCAGCTAGTTTACCATTTCTAATACGGATAAATACGCCATGTTTGAATAAATCTTTTTGTTCAGTATCGAAATATACATCTTCCTGAAATTTTTCAATTCCTTCTTTCTTAAATTCTGATAGAAGTTGGGTAAGTCTATCCTCTGATGGAGCCCATGCCTTCAATTCATACTCAATGCTAGTTATGTCCATTTTATTTAAAATTTTATTTTTATTTTTTTTAAATATTGTTACGAAAATGTAATACCATTTAGAGAATCAATAAGATTAGGTAATGCTTTATCCCTATCTTTATCGAATAGTAGATCATTAATTCTGAGAAATGTACGAAGCCAAGTGTTTGCAATTATTTCTCGTGTATTTTCGTCAATTGTATGAATCTTTGGCTCATGCAGTCCATCAGCCAACAAACTAACTGCACTGAGCATTTCGCTTCTAACCAATTGTATGAAATCTCCAACACAAGCTCCGTCGACAAAATTAACGGCATTCCCATTACAAACCAAGTAGAAATAATTAGTTGGACCAATACACTTTTCTATCAATTCATCAACTTTCTCAGTCTTGTATTCATTTTTAATATATGAAAAATCAAACTCATCATCAGAAGATGTTACTGAAAACAGATAACAACCACTTTTTAATAATTTGAAGTCAATAATACTAGTAGCTTTTCCACCTGTAGCAGAAAAAATTATATCTGAAGAAGTAAGTATTTCACTCCATGATGGCACTTTAAAAACACTGTTATAAGCTTCGAGCCTTCTTATTGGTTGTTTATCATAAACCGAAGGCTGAAGTCCTCGACTTGCAAGTTGGTGGGCAATCGATTTTCCTATCTTCCCATAACCAATAACTGAACAATTTAAATATTCTAGTAATTGTCCTTGTTTTCGAAGTATCACATCTGCAGAAAAAACAATTGACTTTCCAATAAGAAAGTCTTCGAAATCTTTGAGCGGACTTCTTGCAACTGAAAATAATGGTAATGGAAAGTTAGGTATTTTTAAATACTTTTGATGACCATTCTCTGTATCTTCAACTACTCCAATTAATTTGTTTTGGTGTTTTGAAAATAACGATTCAATCAATGGAGCAAACCATCCTCCTATATCCATTAGTACCACTGGAAGTGAGGTACTATTAATTTGTTGATCAATATATTCTTCTAGTTCAGTTGAATCCCTATTCACCTCGACAATTGGAATGCCATTATCAGTGAGTTTTTGGAAGATTTGCCTATTAATCGACTTTGGTTTGGCAATAACTCCCTTTAAATCAAATAATCTATTTAAAGACATTAAATAATCAACGACATCTGGAATAATATGCGCTACAGCAATAACAGAAACATTTTTTCGAATTATATTTTGAGTTACTTCACTATAAAAACGCTTACGAGCTAGTTCAGGAGAAAGGGCAGAATTAAGTTTAGTAATAATATGCTGAAAGCTAGCAATAGAACGCATATAATCAATATCTTTCCACATTGGATTATGCTTTCTTACGATTTCGTCATCTTCAGACAGCATTTCTTCATCACCTAGAAAAAGATATCGCATGTCAAAGTGTGTATGTTGTGGTTCACTATCTTGAGGGCTTCTGGCAATATTATGAGTATCTATGTCCATTGGAACAAGAGGGTCGTAATGCCATTGTAGATAAGTAAGCCTACTAACAAACTTTTCAGGCAACCGCCATGCCAAGTGCCGTATAGCAGCATGTATAGGAGTTGGATCATCTAAAATAATATGCCCACCTGGTTGTAAATGTAACTTTAAGGCAGGCTTATTAACCAAGAGAATACGACCTGTTGTGCGTGATATAACTACAGAACTTGCAGTTATATGGGCAGGCATACTTAATCGATCTGATAACTTACGGAATGAAGATATTTTTATGAGATACTCATCTAAATAGTTTAGCCGATCTACTTCATTTGGGAAAAGCGATTTATAACAAGTTACTAATTCCCTGACTGATTGTTGAAAAGTTATCTTTTGCATGGATTTCAAAAACTTAAAGTAGATCGTTTATATTAAACTCATATTTTTCTTTCATCCTCACTATAGATAAAAGGCAATAAATGTTGATTGTAGGTAAAAATTTCTTCTTTGTTGAAAAATCTTTTTAATTCTTCAACAGCTGCTTCCTTCGAATCTGAGGTATGGATCAAGTTAGTTTGTATACTCATACCAAGATCGCCTCTTATTGTTCCTGGTTGAGCTCCTCGTGCTTTTGTAATACCCGACATAGTCCTCAAAGTTTCAACGGCATCTAATCCTTCAACACAACATGCTATTACAGGAGTTAATTTCATGAATTCAACTATCTTGCCAAAGAAAGGCATAGCATTGATATGTGAATAGTGTTCAGATAAAATTTTGTCGTCCAATTGAATCATTTTGAATGCAGAAAATTTCAATCCTTTTTGTTCGATCCTTCTGATAATTTCTCCAATTAAGCCTCTTTGAATTGCGTCTGGCTTGATTAATAATAACGTTTGTTCCATTTAGTATTTAATATTAATATTAGCTACAAAGATAAGTTTTCCTTTGACTTTATTACTCGTATACTCTATTTATTTCGTTCAGTCTGTGAGGGAATTGGCGAAGTAGATATTCTTTAGCACTCGTTTTCATGCTGCCAGAAGGTTCTCCAAGGTCAAATCCAAAATCAATGAAAAAGGGGTTTCCGTTTACGTCTGCTCTGATGTCGTCAATATATTTCAAAGTAGTAAAACCAAGTTGGTCAAGTTTCAGTCCGATGGCTAATAATTTTTCAAAAGTCACATCCTGAAATGTATTTGGGTAAAAATCCTCAATAATTACTGCCTCTCCAAAATGATACCAGTTTGAAACTTTTATTCCATTTTCGTAAATAAATTTTCTACGCCTAGCCCAGTCCTGCAAACTTTTTTCAGGCGAAAAGGTTACCAAGACTTTGATATTAATTTGTTTGGTTTGTTTGTTAGTTGAAAACTCAAATGAAGTGCAGTAAGTTTCCCCACCTGTTTGTACCCAAGGAATAAGATCTTGATAACTTGAAAGTGTTTCATTATCAGAAATGATATTCTTACTGTTCAACCAATTTGAGATTCCTTGTTGGTCAAGTGAAAATTTCTCTCTTGTTATTTCTGATGATGCCCCTTTGTCTATTGTTACGATATTAAAGTCCTTCATGTCATTTTTGTTTTAATATTTGTCTAAAAGTAAAGCATATAAATTAATGCAAAAGCAAAAGTGAGCCATGCTTCTTTTTTAAATTAACACAGCTAGTCATACATTTTTCTGTCATTCATTTTATCATTTTCTGTTAAGGTCTACCTTTTAGTTATAAGTGAATACAGAATGTATTTGTGTCATATCAATCATTCTTTCACAAATATAAATAGAAATCACACTAGTTAGATAAAGACTCCGTCTCCTCAAGTCGAAAAAAGTCAGTTATTTGCTTTTGATTTATTCAAGTCAATCCAACAAAGCCTTGATCAAGCAATCTTTTAAATCAGTATAATACTGGATAGGGATCTTCGTTATCATATCGTCAGATAGCTCATTTAGCTACTTCCTTGCATTTAAAGGAATAAGTATTGAAGTTGCACCTTTCTCAGCTGCTAATTCTGTAAGATTTACAGCATTGTCTGAAATAATCAACTAAAAAGAATGATGGTTGCCTTAGAGGGTGCAACTATTGAAAGAAAGGAAGCTTTAGAGATACTTGGTGTTTCTGCAATGACTGTAAGCAATTATGTGACATCTGGAAAGCTAAACTGTATTCGCAAAAGGATCATCTCATCAAAAGTATAAACTTTCAGAAGTTTTAGCGTTGAAAAAGTAAGATAACGTTAGTGATGATATTTAAGTTCAAGGTCTTCTTTCCATTTCAGAAATGGGAAGGTCTTTTTACTATTTGGAATGTAGAGATTAAACATTATAAAAAATTATTAATTTTTTATAATGTGATAACGTGTGGTGCAAATGTGGTGCAAATCAATATAAACGAAAAATCCAATTATTGATAATCAAATGATTGGGTTTTAAAATTCACTCAGGGGTACCCGGAGCCGGGCTCGAACTTAATTTGAAATTCAGGAAACTTCTGATTCATCTAAAAATCAAGCAGTAATTAATGTAGTTTATTTTGAAACTACGTCGATATTTGAAATAAACTTAAGATTGTTTCATAACATAAAAAACCACCTACTGCAATAAAGCTGTAAGTGGCTAATTTTAGGGCCCCCCATTCAAGACTTGAACCTGATACCCTCTGATTAACAGTCAGAAGAGGCTTTTATGCTTTTTGAATTTGGGTGTGTTTTTCAATCACTATAACTCAATTTTTGTTGCCTTTATAGATATTCTAAACTGAAAAACATGCAAACCAAAACACTTCTTGTGCACCAGATGACTGGTGAAAATCTCCTTAAGAATATTCAAACTATGTTTGATGAAATTAAACAGGAGTTGATTCCTTTAAAGAAAATAATGACTGCCCTACAGGGAGCTACCATAGAAAGAAAAGAAGCTGCGGAGATACTTGGTGTTTCTGCAATGACAATAAGTAATTATGTCATTTGTGGAAAACTAAATGCTATCTTTATAGATGGATCATCGCACCAAAAGTATAATCTATCCGAAGTCCTTGCACTGAAAAAGTAGTAAAATACTTTAATGTTTAGAATAATCTATCAGGACTTAGGCCCCTTACCAGAAATGGTGAGGGGCTTTTTTGCTTTAATCTCTTAGTATTAATTCCTGTTATCTAAATCAAGTGAAAAAATTTTCAAATAATGATATTAGCTTTCTGTGAGGGAATATATTGTTTATCATAGGATGATAAGTATATGATAATGAATGAGTAGATAAATAACTTGTCTTTAGGTTTTGAATGACACATTGAATAGGAAATTTATTAAAATCTTTACGGATTTTAGGGGTTCTTGCTTTCTAGTGGTCCCTATAGTGGTCCCGTTAAAAATAAATCCCCGTAAACTAGCTGTTTACGGGGATTGTGGTGGTCCCACCTGGGCTTGAACCAGGGACCTACTGATTATGAGTCAGTTGCTCTAACCAACTGAGCTATAGGACCAAAAGACATTGACGTCTCTTCTGGTGCAAAAATACAAAAAAATCGAAGATTACAAGTAAGAAATGCATCGATTTTGTTGTAAAAGCGTAATGTGTTTTATTTTTAATTTTTCTTTCACACTCAGTATCCTGTAATCCAGGGTTAAAGAACGATTAATTTAAAATTAAACAATTGGTTTCATAATGAAGAATTTTAAAAAGCGGTACCTTTGCAAATTCTTAGCTGCATAGATTTATATTGCTTTTTTGCTTGATCTGGCTACGAAATAATATACTTGTTTAACTTTTTTATTGCTGATATGCTTTATGATAAAGAATTTGATATTTGATTTTGGAGGTGTGATTATTAATCTTGATCCACTACGTATGGTGATGGCTTTTGCTGAATTAGGGGTCAAGGATATTGAAAAGGTAAATAAATCGATTGCAGATGCAGGTTTATATCTTGATTTGGAAATGGGTTTGATTACGCCTGCTGAATTTAGAGAAGGAATGCGTAAGCATACAGGGCTTAAATTAACAGATAGTCAAGTCGACAATGCATGGAATGCTATGATTTTAGATATCCCACCTTCACGTTTGGCGTTATTAAAAGAGCTTAAGGAGAATTATAATGTCTTTCTCTTAAGTAATACCAATGAAATACATTATCAGTATTTTAATGAATATCTCTCAACTGAATTCGGGATAAAGAAGTTAGATCAAATTTTCACAAAGTGCTATTACTCTCACCAATTGAAATTGAGAAAACCTGAACCCGAAATATTTCTCAAGGTTCTCTCATTAGCTGGGTTGAAAGCTGATGAGTGTCTTTTTATTGACGATTCGAAAGATAATGTTAAAACAGCTCGAGACCTAGGTATACATGGGATTGTACATCATCCGGGCGAAGAGATTAATCAATATTTTGTTGAGGGAAGAATACGCGACTAAACCTTTTCATTTTTTAATAACCGGTAGATCGTTGTTTTACCAATACCAAGTTTAGAGGCTACTAGCCTTACTTTATTGTTATATCGTTGTAGAAACTGTTTGATGATGATTCTGTTATAATCATCTAGTGTCATCTCTTCCAATAATATTTCATTAACGGTATTTCCGGTTGAAAAAGTGATGTCATCAGGTTGGATAACATTTCCATCTGCCATCACACAAGCCAGTTCAGCAATTGCTTTTAGTTCGCGTACATTTCCGGGAAAAGAATATGTTTGTAGCTTTTCTAAAGCCTGAGGTGAAAGAGATAACTTGACCATTTTATTCTGTTTGCAAAACTCTTCAATAAAAAAGAGTGCCAGAATAATGACATCTGTACCCCTGTTTCGCAATGGTGGT
Organism: Bacteroidota bacterium; assembly: GCA_013390605.1. Lineage (GTDB taxonomy): Bacteria > Bacteroidota > Bacteroidia > Bacteroidales > Cfx3-03 > Cfx3-03. The sequence goes on from JACAUB010000001.1 coordinate 5,150,058, forward strand.
AATTCAATGGGGAGTCCAAGCAATCTATAATAAAGATCTTCACGGAATGTCCCTTTTTTTACTGCATCTGAAAGGTTTCTATGGGTGGCAACAATAAGCCGGAAATTTAATTTTATCGGTTGATTACTACCAATTCGGGTAATTTCTTCTTCCTGAATTACGCGAAGTAATTTTGATTGCATGTTGAGATCCATATCTCCAATTTCATCGAGAAATATAGTTCCATTATTAGCCTCTTCAAATTTACCGATTCGCTTTCCCAAAGCGCCGGTGAAGGCTCCCTTTTCATGACCAAATAATTCGGCCTCTATCAATTCATGGGGAATAGCCGTTACGTTAACAGCAACAAAGGGTTCGTGTTTGCGAGTAGAGTTATAGTGTATTGCTTTTGCAACTAATTCCTTGCCTGTACCCGTATCTCCTTTAATGGAGACAGTGATATTGGTTTTGCAGGCTTTTTCGATAAGTTTAAATACATTTTGTAGTGCTGGACTATCGCCTTTGATTACTTTACTAAACTCATACTTTTTCCCAATTTCATCTTGAAGTACGGAGATCTTTTTCTTAAGATTAAAGTTTTCTTTGATATTACGGGCAATACTCCAGAGTCTATCTTTGGTATCCTGATCTTTTATTACATAATCATATGCTCCTAGTTTTAGTAACTCTACTGCAGTAGACACATCTTGCTGGCCTGAAACAATGACAACTGGTAGTTCCGGATTAAAATTACGTATACGCTTGAGTATCTCTAAACCTGTCATATCAGGCATATTATAGTCAAGTGTAATAAATGAAGGGTTTTTGTAGAGGTTTTTTATTAAACTAGGTCCGTCTCTAAATATCTCAGTTTCGTAATCAGGATTAAGTGATAAATGGTGCGCTAATATTTTCGCATAAATCAAATCATCCTCAACTACAAATATCTTAAAAGAATCCATTTTAATGTGGTTTAAAATGTTGCTGTGTAAATATACACTTTATACTTATACGATTTGTTGGCAAAACTATTATTTGTTTTCCTGGTATTTGAACTCCTTCGCCGAAGCAATTAGAGTGGATGGCCATTCTGATTGTTTGCAGTCTGTCAAATAAATGTCTCTGTGTATTCAAAATAGAATCAATTATTTGAAATATAATAATGAGAACTTATTAAAATTTATATTACATTTTTTATCCTGTTATAGAATACGAACTTAGCTTAGTATTTCGCTTGGAATATAAATAAAAAATACGAATGTTTATGGTTAAAGCAAGCTGGAATATATGATAATTTAATATCTTTAACCCCCGAAATAATATTCCACTCAGCAATTCATTCAGTAGTAAAAGAACATCTACATGGCAAGACGCATTATTGGTATTCATGAAAAACTTTCTGTTTTAGAAAGTTTACCTCTTAGTTTCCAGCATTTAACAGCAATGTTTGGTGCTACTATTCTGGTTCCTATTCTTCTAGGAATCGATCCCGCAATAACATTGTTAATGAATGGTATTGGGACATTGCTGTACTCTTGGGTTACTAAAGGAGGTATACCAGCTTATTTAGGATCCAGTTTTGCTTTTATTGCACCAACTTTCTTGATTATCAGTTCTTATGGTGGTGTGAGCCACGCTCAGTCAGGATTTATATTTTTCGGATTATTCTTCATACTCATCTCATTTGTAGTAAAACGGTGGGGCATAAAATGGATTGATATTGTGATGCCTCCTGCTGTCATGGGTGCTGTAGTTGCAATTATAGGATTAGAGCTAGCGCCGGTTGCAGCTCAACAGGCCGGTTTGGCTCCATGGCCCACAGCCGTTGGAAAAGTTGTAATGCCATTTGTAATTGATACCAATGTTTTGATAGTTTCAATGTCGACCTTATTAATTGGTATTATTGGTTCTGTTTTATTTAGGGGTTTTATGCAAGTGATTCCTATCTTGTTTGCAGTTGTTGTTGGATATATTCTTGCCCTTGCAATGGGTATGGTTGATACTGCTGCAATCAGTAAAGCTTCATGGTTGGCATTGCCAACATTTCATACGCCCGTCTTTGATATCAACGCTATCATCATTATTATTCCAGCCTGCATTGTTGTACTAGCTGAACATATCAGTCATTTGATTGTGACTGGGAAGATTACTGAATCCAATTTGATGGAGAAACCAGGTTTGCACTTATCGCTTTTGGGTGATGGTATCAGTAATGTATTGTCCGGATTTACAGGTTCGACACCCAATACAACCTATGGTGAAAATATTGGTGTTATGGCTATCACAAGAGTATATTCAGTTTGGGTTATTCGTGGAGCTGCTATTCTTGCCATTGCTTTTTCATGTATCGGAAAGGTTTCGGCCGCTATTTCAACCATTCCTAGCCCCGTAATGGGAGGGGTAACGATGTTATTATATGGTGTAATTGCTGTACAAGGTTTCAGAATGTATGTAGAACAGAAAGTCGATTTTAGCAAAAATAGAAACATGGTAACTGGTGCTGTTGTCTTTGTTGCAGGTGTTAGCGGAGCAGCCATTAGTATCGGCACCGTACAACTAAAGGGTATGGCTTTAGCTGCCGTTATTGGCGTTGTAATGTCATTGGGCTTTTGGGGATGTGAGAAGTTTGGATTGATGAAAGGCGAGGCTTAGTATAAAAGAGGATGCCTCAGAAGTCTGAGGCATCTTCTTTACATGATCTATTGCGTTAGTACAAAGCAGGACCTGTTTCTTATTGATAGATACTTTTGATTGTATTGAGTATTTCGAATATCTCATTGTAATCTAACGTAGTTAATAATTTCATACGGTAAGGTTTGAAATCTTTTATTCCCTTGAAGTAGCCAGCGTAATGTTTTCGCATCTCAACAACGCCTGCATGCGCTCCTTTCCATTCTATGGAACTGGTAAGATGTTCGCGACAAAAAGCAACACGTTCGCTAATAGATGATTCGGGTAATAACTCCCCGGTTTGTAGAAAATGTTTCACAGATCGAAAGATGGTTGGATTGCCTACTACAGCCCTTCCTATCATAATGCCATCTACTCCGTAGCGATTTTTTTGTTCTAAGGCTTTCTGCGGTGAATCTATGTCGCCATTACCAATGACTGGAATATGCATACGTGGATTATTTTTAACCTCTCCAATGAGGGTCCAATCTGCTTCGCCTTTGTACATCTGTGCACGTGTTCGTCCATGAATAGTGATGGCTTGGATGCCGATATCCTGTAATCTTTCGGCAATTTCAACAATATCTTTGCTGCTATCATCCCAACCGAGACGAGTTTTTACGGTTACCGGTAGATGTGTAGATTTGACTACTGCTTCTGTGATCGCCGTCATTCGGGGGATATCTTTTAATAATCCGGCACCACCTCCTTTTCCAGCTACCTTACGAACCGGGCAGCCAAAATTTAGATCTATCAAGTCGGGATTTGCTTTCTCTGCTACCAATGCTGCTTCGCGCATAGCATCTACCTCGCTTCCAAATATCTGAATGCCTAAAGGCCGTTCTGATTCTATGAAATCAAGTTTACGTGTGCTTTTAATTGCATCACGTATCAATCCGTCAGACGAGATAAACTCTGTAAACATTAAATCTGCCCCCATACGTTTGCACAGCCTGCGAAAGGGTGGATCCGTAATATCCTCCATAGGTGCAAGAATGACAGGAAATTCTCCGAGATTTAGTGTGCCTATTTTTACCAAGACTATTTGTTTTAATTAAAATATTGCTGCAAAGTTACGACCGGAATAGTTATAATAAGAATTGTATGTGTACATTCGCAAAAAATAAGGACAAAAGGCAACTCTCAAATTTGATATTGAGGAATAAATTGTGCCATTTTAAAGTCACTATACTTTTTTTCAAATTCATGCGGGATGAGATATCAATTTTTTAATATTAAAACAGCAAGATCGAAATTTTTGTTTCTAATTGCGATGGTAATTTTTGGTTATATCCTTGCTTCTTTAACAGGAATGGCGATTATAAAACTGTTGGGAATAACAGATGTAATGAGTAAAATTGTTTCTCCTGATCTGACAGATGTTACTGTTATTCAGGTACAACGTATTTTCCAGATTGCATTTCAGTTAGGTCTGTTTATTTTTGCTCCTTTACTATTCTTTATTCTGGTTGAACAACACTCTTTCAGAAAGTTGGGTTTGGATTGCAATCCATTTACAGTCAATTATTTACTGATTATAGCTTTGATGCTGATAGCAATACCCGGAATAAACTATACCCATACATTGAATCAAGCTTTACATTTGCCGACATGGCTTAGTGGAGCAGAAAAATGGATGTTTGAAAAAGAACAAGCTGCCAGTAAGTTGACGGATGCATTTTTAGGATTGAAATCGCCTTCCGACCTAATCTGGAATATCATCATGTTTGGTCTTTTACCTGCTATTGGCGAGGAACTCTTTTTTAGAGGAGCCCTCTTTTCAATACTGAGAGAGTGGACTAAACGGACAAATCTTACAATTTTTATTACTGCATTTCTATTTTCAGCAATTCATCTACAGTTTTATGGTTTCCTCCCCCGCTTTTTATTAGGCCTAGGATTAGGCTACCTATTTTACTTCACGGGTAGTTTGTGGGCTCCTATGTTGGCTCACTTTGTCAATAACACATTGGCGGTAGTATTCGCATATCTTTTTTCAACAGGGAGGTCGAGTGTGAACTATTCAGAATTGGGTTCGGTTGATAATGTGGCAATTTGTGTGACGAGTATTATACTAACCGTTGTATTGTTTAAGGTCATTGAACGACGAAACTGGTCGTATAAGTAGCCTGATCGTTTCCTCAATTGTAAAAGGACTAGCTTGGGCGTAGAAAGAAGACAATCGGAATCTGAATTTGAGTGCGGATTGATTTCCCTTTTTTCTTTCCGGGATTCCATTTTGGCATTGTATTTACAACGCGTATTGCCTCCTCATTGCAGCCCCCGCCAATGCCATTTACCACCTTGATATTGGTGATGGTTCCATCTTTTTCAACTAGAAAAGTTAATTTTACAATACCTGTGATGCCTGATTCTTTGGCAATGGGGGGATATTTAATGTTTGCGATCAGATATCGTATCATTGCGTCGTCTCCTCCCGGAAATGAAGGCTTTACATCAATCACAGTAAGAGGAGTCAGATCTTTAATTTCGTCTAATACTTTGTTTCCTGAGATGCTATCTGCATATTCTTTTTGCTGTAAATCAATCTTCGTATCAGCAATAATGTCTTTAGCAAGTTCTTCTTTAACAAGCACATTAGTGGCAACGCTCTCCTCTTGTGTAATTCTTGGTGCTGTAAAAATATCAGGGGTCTTATTTTTTTGTTGATGCAAAGTAGCCGGCATCAAATCTTCAACTTTTATCGTTACCATTGGCATCTCCATATCCAAGGCAACTGTGGAAAGGGTATTATCTCTTGAAAAATAAGTCATCAATTCTAGAGGCACCAAAATAACAGCCAAAGCGATAATAAAGCTTATTTCTAAAATATATGTTCTCTTAGGCTCAGTATCAGCCTTAATTGATTTTTCATTTTTCATTTTCGAAAGTCGAGAAATAAAGCTATTCAGCAAAAATCACACCAACTATATTCGCAATCAAAACGTTAATATCATAACTAATGTTGATGAATGCTTGTTCTTGAAAAAGCCTTTAATCTTTTCGGTTGCAAAGGTAACGATCAAGTGGATACCGACCAACTATTTGGTTAACGGTTTTTGTGGAATTTAAAAGCCTCTCGTTTATAGGTTGTCAAAAATAAGCGGAGAAAAAGGGATTCGAACCCTTGGTACGCTTTTGGCGTACACACACTTTCCAGGCGTGCGCCTTCGACCACTCGGCCATTTCTCCTTTATGATTATGTTCTAATTTTGAGGACACGAAATTACGAAAAAAATAGCGAATGCCAAGCTCTCTGGTGAAATTAAATCAGAATAAGTTAATCAATGGTCATTTCGCCACGCAGGGAGGTCTGCAGAAGCTTTATCTGTTCTTCTCTTAAAAGTCCAGATCCTAATACAAACATCATTTTAGTTAATGCAGATTCAACAGTGATATCATATCCTCCAATCACGCCAATTCTGTTTAGTTCAGCGCTGGTTTCATATCTCCCCATCTCTACCGATCCCTGTTTGCATTGTGTGACATTCAGAACCAGCATTCCTTTATCGATAGCCGCCTCCAACTGATTAATAAACCAACTGTCGGTAGGTGCATTTCCAGCGCCATAGGTCTCTAGAACAACACCTTTTAACCCTTCGGCGTTTAAGATACTATTCACAATATTCTCAGAAATGCCCGGGAATATCTTTAGAATAACTACATTACTATCAAGATTTTTGTAGACGCGTAGTCGCTGATAACTGGGTTTGATAATATAATTCTCGTTGTATTTTATATGAACACCTACCTCTGCCAGATGTGGATAATTGCCCGAAAGAAAGGCCTTAAAGTTTTCTGCATTGAATTTATAAGTCCTGTTACCGCGTAATAAGTTGTTTTCGAAACAGATAGCTACTTCAGGAACAACAGGAAATCCTTTAGAATAGGCCGATGCAATTTCAATTGAGTTAATAATATTTTGCCGTCCATCGCTTCGGGTTACTCCTAACGGTAATTGCGAACCAGTTAATATGACCGGTTTGTTTAAGTTCTCCAGCATATAACTAAGTGCCGAAGCTGTAAATGCCATGGTGTCGGTTCCATGTAATACCACAAACCCATGATATTTTTTGTAATTATCTTCAATCACAGCTGCCAGCTTTATCCAGAAAGGGGGCTGAACATTAGATGAATCAATTAAAGGATCGAACGAATGAAAATCAATCTGGAGTTCGTAGCTATGAAGAATTGGAATTTGTTGATAGATGTTTTTAAAATCGAGGGGCTGAAGTGTTCCGGTTAATTCGTCTTGAACCATCCCGATGGTACCTCCAGTATAAATAACTAAAATCTTGGTCTTGATCTCCATATTTTAGGGGTTTAGTCTGCTAAATTAAATAATTTTGATGCATTATGGGTTGTTTTTATACAAACTTCTTCAAAAGAACAATTTTTTAATACTGCAACCTTTTGCGCAATCAATGTTACATAGGCACTCTCGTTCCGTTTCCCTCGATAGGGCATGGGGGCCAAAAAGGGTGCATCCGTTTCAATAATTAGTTTTGAAAGATCGATAGCCTGGACTACCTTATCGAGTCCTGAATTTTTAAAAGTAACCACGCCACCAATTCCCAAAAGGAATCCTTTTTCTACTGCTTTTTCTGCTTGTGCTACATCGCCTGAAAAACAGTGAAACACACCCGTTATTCCTTTAAAATCATTTAATACCTCCATAGTTTGATCAAATGAGTTGCGGGTATGAATGGCAACGGGTAACTTCTTTTCGATAGCCCATATAAGCTGCTGAGAAAAAACCTCAACCTGTTGTGTATAAAAAGTTTGGTCCCAATATAAATCAATGCCAATTTCTCCAACAGCGATGTAGTTTTTCTGATCTTCTCCAAATAGCTTGTTTTGAATAATCTCAAGTTCAACTTTATAATTGTCTTTAACAGAAGTGGGGTGAAGCCCCATCATGGGCAAGCATATTTTGGGAAAACTACTGCAAAGTTTCTCCATACTATCGATAGATTGACTGTCGATATTTGGACAAAGAATATGTTTTACCCCAGAATGAATAGCATTCCTGATTACCTGCTCGCGGTCATTGTTAAACTCCTCGAGATAGAGATGAGCGTGCGTGTCAATTAAATTCATGGTGCAAAATTAGTGAAGTGAGTAATGCAATACACCTTTAATTTAACAGCGTTGTTTTCTATTTGTTACTTTTGTGGAAAATTTGTGATGATATGAAGGTTTTAATTATTCGTTTCAGCTCAATAGGTGATATTGTTCTAACAACGCCCGTCATAAGGTGCATCAAAAAGCAGATAACTGATGTAACGTTGCATTATCTTACGAAGGCTAAATTTAAATCGGTTCTTGAACAAAATCCGTATTTAGATAAAATCATTACGATCAATAAAAATGTTGATGAGGTGATGGGTGAGTTGAAAAAAGAGCAGTATGATCTTATTATCGACCTTCACAATAATCTTCGTTCATGGCAAACAGTTTTAACGCTTGGGTGTTCATCTCAAGCGTTTAATAAATTAACTCTTCGGAAATGGCTTCGGATATGTTTTAAGATTGATTATCTACCATCTATTCATATCGTAGATCGCTATATGGATGCAGCAAAATCGTTGGAGATAACCAACGATGGTACCGGGCTTGATTTCTTTTTAGATCCTGCAAAAGAAGATACTTCGCTATCACTTCCTAAATCCTTTCAGAATGATTATCTGGCTATTGTAATAGGTGGACAACATAAAACAAAAATCTATCCCCCTGAGCAGTTGATTGAATTCTGTAAACTTTATGGCAAACCAGTTGTATTATTAGGAGGGCCGGATGATGTTGAAGCAGGCGAACGTATCGCTGTAGAATGCGGCTCCTACGTCTATAATGGGTGCGGTAGATATAGTTTGATGGAGTCGTCATGGTTATTAAAGATGGCCAAACAGGTAATTACCAATGATACAGGTCTCATGCATATTGCCGCGGCACTCAATAAAGATATTATTTCGATTTGGGGAAATACCATTCCTGAATTTGGAATGACACCCTATCTACCGGAAAATAGTCATTCCGATAGTGAGATATTAGAGATAAAGGGTTTGAAATGTAGACCATGCAGTAAGATTGGTTTCAAAAAATGCCCCAAAGGGCATTTTAAATGTATGAAAGAAATCAAGCCGCAAATGCTTCTTAATGAGGTTAAAGCGTAATAAACCCATTATGGTATTTCTCGAATCCTACCTTAGTACTGGGACCATGGCCGGGATAGATAATTGTCTCGTCTGGTAAAGTATAGAGTTTTTCTTTGATAGAAGCTTCAAGCACCTCATAATTACCGGTTGGGAAATCAGTACGCCCAATGCTGGCATAAAATATCACATCGCCTGTAATTACAAATCCGCTTTCTTTACTATACAAGCAGATACTTCCATCTGCATGACCGGGTGTATATAGAATTTCGAGTTCATTATCACCAACTTTTACCTGGTCGCCCTCTTCCAGCTCCTGATCAGGATAGATGACCTTATCGAGTTTTAGTGCCAGGGCAGAGGCAAAATTCATGGCATTGGCATAAAAATAGGCCGATTTAGGATGAGCGGCTAATTTTAATGATAACTTTTCTGTAATGGCAGCATTGCCTAAAATATGATCGACATGCGCATGCGTATTGATGACAAATAACGGTTTAAAATTCTCCTTTTCGAGAAAATCAGTTAGTCTGGTGACCTCAGTAATGCTACTACAGGCAGGGTCAACAATAATACATTCGCCATTTTCGGCAGAAACAATATATGTGTTCACTTGGAAAGCATTGAAAACAAGCGTTTTTACTTTTAGCATAAGCTTTAGAGGTTTTTGAATGAAAGCCGTACAAAAATAGGTTATTTAGCTTAAAAAAATTTTAACTTAGCATCGTACTTTATTAGTGCAAAATGTGGTGCCAATGATCAGATATTTTTACATGCGAAGTAAGTCGTTTATCTTGACTGCCACACTTATAATGGCAATGTTAACCGCTTTCGAACCTTTAGCTCATGCACAGTTTTATAATGGTTCGCAGCTGACTTTTGGAAAAAATAGAATTCAACACAAGAATTTTATCTGGAATTACTATCGGTTTTCTGAATTCGATACCTATTTTTATGCTAATGGCGCACCGTTAGCACAGCATTGTGCCCGATATGGCCGAGAACAACTTCGAGAATTGGAGTCAACTTTGCAGAATAATCTTGATGGAAAAATTCAATTTGTTATTTTTAATACGCTGACCGACTTAAAACAAAGCAACCTGGGGCTTCTGTCGAATGAGAAATATAATATTGGTGGTATAACACATATTCTTGGACGAAAGGTTTTACTCTATTTTGATGGTGATTACGGATCGTTTGAAAAACAGATCAGAGCAGGGATTGCTAAGATATTACTTGATCAATTGATATATGGTTCTTCTTTGGGATCGCAGGTGAAGAATAATGCGCTATCAAATTACCCTGACTGGTATATCAGTGGATTGATTTCATATCTATCTGAAGATTGGAATACGCATATTGATAACTTTGTGAAGGATGGTATTTTAAAAGGCAGATATTCAAAGTTAAATTCATTAAAAGAGACCGATGCATTATATGCAGGCCATTCTTTTTGGAAGTTTATTGGTGATAAGTATGGTCGAAATACCATCCCCGCTATTGTATATGCTTCTAAGATGAGCAGAAAAGCAGCCAATGGCTTTTCTTCTGAATTAGGTGTTACATTACCTGAACTGGAGAAGCTATGGTTGGCTGATCTTAAAGCTCGGTATCAGGCAGATGAACTAAATAGAAATCCGCTTCCTAAAAACTTAATTATACCTCATCCAAAACTAGAACCCTTATATCATCGGTTGAGACTCAGCCCTGATGGACAAAAAGCTGCATATTTAACCAATGAGGCAGGTAAATCTATAGTCTATATCTATGATTTTGCAAAAAAGAAAGCTACACGCATCTATTCATTAGGCCATCGACTAGATGAAAAAGTTGACGATACCTATCCGTTACTGGCATGGCATCCTACCGGTAAAGTATTAGCCATGGTTGTTGAACGAAAAGGTTTTATTAATATCGATTTTTATACTGTTGCCAAGAAACAATGGGTTACAAAAATTATCTATAATCTCGACAAGATACTCGATTTTAGCTACTCGTCTGATGGCCTTAACTTTGTGATGTCTGCTATCTTAAAGGGTCAGAGTGATTTGTTTGTTTTTAATGTAGCCTCTAATTCTTATGAGCAGTTGTCTAATGATACCTACAACGATTTAAATCCACGATTCATCAATAATAATACTGAGATTGTTTTTAGCTCTAACAGACCGGTCGATACTCTCCCTTCGCCAAAGGCCAAAGTTGATGAGGATATTAAGTATAATCCAAACAATGATATCTTTATTTATGATTATGCAAATCGGAGTAATAAACTAAAACGTATCACTAATACTCCACTTGCAAACGATTACCAACCTGTTGAATGGTCTGACGGACACATTGGTTTTTTGAGTGACGAAAGTGGTATTTCTAATGCATATATAGCCGGTTACGATAGTACGCTCACTGCAGTTGATACCATTTCGCATTATCGCTATTTTAGTAAGAACTGGGCGATCAGTAATTATAAACGTAATATTACAGACTTCGATGCGAGTGTAAGTGCGCGCAAAGTTGCTATGGTTGTTTTTGAAGACAGACGGTACCGCATGTTTACAACGATGATGCCTGAGCCGGGTGAAACCGAACCACTGAAAATAGCCGGTACTACGTATCATACTGCTATTGAAAAACAGGCTCCTGAGTATCTGAAAGTTGCTGTTAAGAAGCGAACAGGACATCGAAGGCTGACAAATGTGCTTGAAAAAGAGATCCTCATACCCAAGGATTCTACTACTGGTGCTAAGATAAAAGTACCGCATGATACGACCTTGTATGATTTTTCGAGGGCTTCCGTATTGTCAATACCGAAAAAGGATAGTCTGTACAAATTGAAATTTCAGGCAGTAACCACGTTGGTCAAGCTTGATACAACTCGTTCCGGCACACCACCGCAGCAAAACAACTATGATGTAGAATACTTTGTTAACGAGTTAGTTAGTCAGATAGACTATTCCAATCTCAATACTTCATATCAGCCTTTCTCAGGAGGTAACGGACCTATTTATCTCAATCCCACAATGAATGCTTTATTGATGGTGGGTGGAACAGATTTGCTTGAGGACTATCGTATATCGGGTGGTGTAAGATTAAATCCTGATCTGGTGAATAATGAATACATGTTGAGTTTTGCTAATCTCAAGAACCGATTTGATAAGGAGTTTGTATTTCATCGTTCTTCACTAGAGGAGGATTATAATGGTTATACTCTGCGTCATAAAATCCACGAAGCATCATTTATCGGAACCTGGCCATTTACGAATGTCTTTGCGGCAAAAGGGACATTTTCATTTAGAAATGACCGCTCAGTGTGGTTAGCGCTTGATAAACCATCACTTCAACAAAAGGATGAGATAAAGTCGTGGCTTTCATTAAAGGGCGAGTTGGTTTATGATAATACCCGTGAGATTGAAACAAATATACTCCAGGGTACACGTTTTAAGGTATTTGGAGAATATTATTATCAGATAAACAAAGCCAATAGTACCCTATCGTCTGTTGGATTCGATTTCCGTCATTATCTTCGTATCCATCGTTGCTTTATCTGGGCAAATAGGATAGCCGGAGCCTCTTCATTTGGTCAAAATAAGATTATCTATTATTTGGGTGGTGTTGATAACTGGATAGGCGCCAAATTCAATAAAGATATTCCTATCGATTATACGCAGAACTATGCTTATCAAACGTTGGCTACTAATATGCGAGGTTTTGATCAGAATATCCGCAATGGTAATAATTTTATGGTTATTAATTCTGAACTTCGCTTCCCTGTATTCAAATATCTGCTGAATTCACCGACCCGAATTGGAATTATTGATAACTTTCAGGTGGTTGGCTTTGGCGATATTGGAACAGCCTGGTCAGGGCCGAATCCTTTTGGAAATAACATGCTCTTTACCCGTTATGTATATCAAAAACCCATCATGGCCATTGTTCATGAGCAGCGCGATCCTATTGTAGAGGGAATGGGTTTTGGTCTGCGTACAAGGCTCTTTGGATACTTTATCCGAGCAGATTGGGCATGGGGTGTTGAAGACGGTATTGTTCAGAATCGGAAGTTTTATATTTCGCTCAGTCTTGATTTCTAGTTTTATACAAAAAGCCCTACATCTACACTCTTTCAAGTCACAAGGAGTGCAAAGCTATTAGCTAAAACCGACGTTCAGTATAAAAAAAAGCTACTCAATTGAGTAGCTTTTTTTATGAATAAACTAATTTTCTAAATTTTAGTAAAGTCATTTGAAATGAGATTACAGAATAGTAAGGGTTTGAAATAATTAGTGTAAATAGTTTTATATCAATATTATTGAACAATGATTGTCCCAGTCATACCTGCATGAAAAGTACATTTGTAAGTGTATGTTCCAGCTGTGTTAAACTGATAGCTGTAGGTTCCTCCTAGTCCAAATGATGGACTTTGGAAAAGTCCTGTATTACTAAATACATCATGCATATCACTATCTTTATTTGTCCAGGTAATTGTAGTTCCAACTGCTACGGTTTTTGATGAAGGAACGAATGATAAATTTTGCATCCATACTTCATTTGTTCCCGGGCTTGATCCTGGCGTAGGTGTTGGAGTGGTTGGTGTTGTATTGGATCCATCACTGCTCTTGCTACAACTATTTGTAATTATGAGTGTTGAAAAGAGCATAATCATTAACCAAGCATTTGAAAGCGATTTTAAAGTTTTCATAATATTTAATCTTTAATATTATCTACTCATGTGGCTTTTCGAATTTACCCCGTTTTTTAAAGTGGGATCTGGCCTCCACTTTTTTTAAAAAATCATTTTCGTTTGATCATTCCCAGCATAAGACCTGATTTATTCTTTTTCTGGATTTTTAGAATCTTCATTAACACATAGAATTGTATGAAATTTAATCGTGGAATATTTTAATGAAGAGGGGCGGGGCAGTACCTTAAAGGTTCTTAGGTTGACGATTTGCTATTATCGGGGATTCATTCTCTTTACGAACGTCAATTATACCCTTTATAGTCGTCTTCTGATTTTTTCTCAATGAATTGTTCTAAGAATATGAAATCCAATTCATAAAGTTAGTGGAGTAGTTGGTCGTTTTATAAGATCGCCAAACTCATTACTTCCCTTTTGATCGGCAACACAGTTTAAGTTATTTGCCTCTGCTTTTTCTGTTGTGATTGCCTTTTCGTGACTTATTTAGAATGATTATAGATTGTCTATCAACAAACGATACATGATCATGTTCGATGAATCTTGAAAATAATAATATTGATAATTTCAATTAATAAAAATTGATTTTAACAGAAAGTGATTTTGAAATACTTTGTGGGTTGAAGAATTGCCATGAATTGATGACAATGTGATGTAAAACCAATATAGAGTTTATATAGAAGATAAATACTTTCTATTCTAAGTAGTTAATGGGTACTTAACCGGTATCATATTCGTTTTATGATAAGAATATGATACCTGACAACTATCTGAGGCCGATTTACGAACGGGCTTTGCGTTTATCTGTGTCAGATCATCATATCGTTGAAACTGATTTCGGATTCAGTCAAGCGGAGATGAGACTATGGTAAAGCTGAATTTAAATCAGTCTTTTTGATACGTTATGATGGCATTGACTTTACTCAGTCTCCGAAACTAAAAATATACTACATGAAGAATAAAAATACTATTCTAAATGTTTGGCTTTATTTTTTTTGTTGTAATTCATATTTGGCGACTTTTGAGATCAATATTTTGGAGTATGACTTTCTTTCAATGCTACAGAAACAAGTGATAAGGAGTGATTTCGTTTGATCTGATACATTAAAATAAATACATTATAAAATAGACAAACATTCCATGTTACTATATTTTTGATTCAAATTATTTATTTTTTATAATAAAAAAGTGGTTTATTTTATTTTATTTACTGTTATTTGCAGACCCGAACGGAAAGGGAAACCGATCTCTTATACGATTCTGATATTCAGTGCTGTGATGCTATTTTGGACTAGTTGTGTGTGTTAATTTAATGTAAACAAAGTATGAAACTGTTTAAGTAAAAAAAACTTATTAATAGTCATAAAAATTAATAGTCAATGTGTTATGAAATAAATGCTGAATATTGTTAATAACTGTATTTGCCCTTTGGGTATTACAAGCAGTATTTTAAACATTGCAAACAGCGAACAGGATAATTTTGATAATTTATTGTTAATCAAAGTTATACAATTAGTAAAAACGCATGATGCATAAAACAATGGAGAACAGTAATAAATCAGAAATCGGTAATCAGCCTGATAATGAGGTTAAAAGCCAAGATTTTTATAATCAGCTGCTGGAGAAAAGAATTCGCCCTCATTTCCGTCCGGGGGAGACTCTTCATTTCGAAGATGAGCCAGTTAAAGTGGCAGAAATAATTAAGGATAGTATGAGCGGAAAAAAGAGTAAAATTGAAATGTTGAAAAATTACACGCATGAAGAAGTATTCGCGGCTTCAACTGAATACTTTAAAGGAGACACACTTGCAGCCAATGTATGGATGAACAAGTATGCCCTAAAAGACAGTGATGGCAATATCTATGAACCAACTCCTGACGAAATGCATCGTCGTTTGGCAAGAGAGATCGCCAGAATAGAAAAGAAATATCCAAATCCTATGACAGAGGACGAGATTTATGACCTCTTTAAGGATTTCAAATATATCATTCCACAAGGTAGTCCTATGGCTGGTATTGGAAATGATTTTCAGGTGTCCTCTCTTTCGAATTGCTTTGTGATAGGAGATGATAAGGACATGGACTCTTATGGCGGAATCATGCGTATTGATCAGGAGCAGGTTCAGTTGATGAAACGCCGTGGAGGTGTTGGACATGATCTTACACACATTCGTCCTTCAGGCAGTCCTGTTAAAAATAGCGCACTCACTTCAACAGGTATCGTCCCTTTTATGGAACGTTATTCTAATTCCACCCGTGAGGTTGCGCAAGATGGTCGTCGTGGTGCTTTAATGTTGACCATTGGCATTCAACATCCCGATTCAGAATTCTTCATCGATGCTAAATTGGAACAAGGCAAAGTAACCGGTGCCAATGTTTCTGTAAAGATTGATGATGAGTTTATGCGAAGCGTGAAATCGGGAAATAGCTATACACAGAAATATCCTATCGGTTCTGCAAATCCTGCTGTTACTAAAGAAATTGATGCTACTGCACTCTGGAATAAAATTATCCATAATGCCTGGGCTTCTGCTGAACCTGGTATTTTATTTTGGGATACTGTAATCCGGGAGTCTATTCCTGATGTTTATGCAGATAAAGGTTTTAAAACCCTTTCTACAAATCCTTGTGGTGAAATTCCTTTATGTGCTTATGATAGCTGTCGTTTATTAGCTATCAATCTATATAGCTATGTAGAAAATCCATTTACTACAGATGCTTCTTTTAATACTGAACTTTTCTCTCGTCATGCTCATTATGCTCAGCGCATTATGGACGATATTATTGATCTGGAATTAGAGAAGATCGATGGTATTCTGGCTAAGGTTAATGCTGATCCTGAAGATGATGAAACTAAACGTATTGAACGCAAGCTATGGGAAAATATCAAAGAGAAATGTATCCAGGGTAGGCGTACGGGTATTGGTATTACTGCCGAAGGCGATATGCTTGCTGCTTTGAATGTTCGTTATGGCACGGATACAGCTATTGATTTCTCTGTAGAGATTCATAAATTATTGGCTATTGAAGCTTATCGTGGATCCGTAGAGTTAGCAAAAGATCGTGGAGCATTCCCTATTTATGATGCTGAGCGCGAAAAGAACAATCCTTTTATTCAGCGTTTGCGCGAGCATGCCCCTTCTGTTTATAATAACATGGTTCGTTACGGCCGACGTAATATTGCTATGCTTACCATTGCTCCAACTGGTTCTGTCAGTATCTGTACACAAACAACATCAGGTATTGAACCTGTGTTTATGGTTAACTACAAACGTCGTCGTAAGGTTAATCCTAATGATAAAAACGTTACCATCAGCTTTGTTGATGAAGTAGGAGATTCATGGGAAGAGTATAATGTGTTCCATCCTAAGTTTTTTACCTGGCTTGAAACAAATGGTTACAAAGCCGAAGATGTGATTCATTATAAAGATGAGCAATTAGATCCGATCATCAAACAATCGCCATACTATAAAGCGACCTCGAATGATATAGACTGGGTCAACAAAGTACGCATGCAGGGAGCTATTCAGAAATGGGTAGACCATTCCATTAGTGTTACGGTGAATCTGCCTAAGGATGCTACTGAAGATCTTGTGAGCCGTGTTTATATGACTGCATGGGAGAGTGGTTGTAAAGGGATGACGATCTATCGTGATGGTTCACGCTCGGGTGTACTGATCAGTAATGAAAATAACAAAGAGGCGAAAGAACTTGAGTTTAAGGAGACCAAAGCACCATCACGTCCAAAGAAACTGGAAGCCGATGTTGTTCGCTTCCAAAATGATTATGAAAAATGGATTGCTGTTGTGGGTACCTATGATGGAAAACCTTACGAAATATTTACTGGTAAGTCGGATAGTTTCTACCTGCCACAATGGGTAAACAAGGGATGGGTTATTCGCAATAAGCCTGAAGAAGGTGAACGTGCTCGTTACGATTTCCAGTTTGTGGATAAAGATGGATACAAAGTTACGGTTGAAGGTCTTTCCAGATTATTCGATAAGGAATACTGGAACTATGCTAAGTTGATTTCAGGAATTCTTCGTCACGGTATGCCGATTCTATATGTGATGAGTCTGGTTGAGCATCTTACTTTTGATACTGATACTATTAATACCTGGAAGAACGGTGTTGTTCGTGCCTTGAAACGTTATATTCCTGATGGAACCAAAGCTGAAGAAGGAAATAAATGTCCACAGTGTGGTGAAGGCGATACCCTTGTTTACAAGGAAGGTTGTTTAACCTGTTCTAGTTGTGGATATTCTAAATGCGGGTAATCACCTGATTTGCTAATTTATTGATGTGCTAATAACATGCTAATAAAAAATACAATAAGTGTATTTTTTATTAGCATGTTAGCATTTTTTTTAATTGACGCATTTGCTAATTGACAGATTAACGAATTCCCCTCACATTTCTCATCAATCCTTTATACTTAGCTCTTTTAATTGCAGATCTCTTAAAAAGGATTTTGTACTGATCTTCAGAAAGTTCCTCCCATTCACTATTTGATAGTTCAAGCAACGAAAGATTAGGTTGAAAGTCAGCATGCGTATGTCCTTCTGCTTTTTTGTTCCAGGGACAAGCATCCTGACAAACATCGCATCCATATATCCACTCTTTGTTCTGACCCTGAAATTCTAAAGAGAGTTCATCATCTTTCAGCTCGATGGTTTGGTATGATATGCATTTACGGGCATCTACCATTCCCGGAGATATTATTGCGCCGGTCGGACATGATATCATACATTGCATGCATGCTCCGCAAAGATTGCCAACAAAGGGGTTGTCGTATTCTAATTCTACGTTGGTAACCAGTTCGCCAATAAAAAAATAGGATCCTTTTCTAGGAACGATTAATAACGAGTGTTTTCCGGTCCATCCAAGTCCTGCTTTAACAGCCCATGCACGTTCCATTACCGGAGCAGAATCTACAAAAGCTCTGAAGGTAGCATCCGGAACATGTTGAGAAAGAGTTGATCCTAATGCATGAAGTTTGTTTTTGAGTACTTCATGATAATCTTCTCCATACGCATATTTTGAGATCTTGTACAGACTGTCTTCGCGTTGTTTTAGAGGAGGATAATAATAAAAGAGAACTACGATGACTGATTTGGCTCCCTCAACTAATAGTGTAGGGTCCATTCGCTTATCAAAATGGTTCGCCATATATGCCATGGTGCCATTATAGCCCTTCTCTAGCCATTCTAGCATTTTAGTCTCTTCATTTTCAAGTCTTTCAGCTTTAGCTATGCCGCATTGTTCAAAACCCAGCTCCAGCGCATGTGCCTTAATGAGTTGTGTGAGTTGGGTTTTGTCAAGGGTTGACATAGTGATGAAGTTAATCTCCAAAGAGCGTTGGCTGGATGCCTCCATTAAACCTGATTCTGTTTAAATGGCGATAAGCGAGATCGGTTACCTCGCGACCACGAGGGGTCCTAACGAGATAACCCTCCATGATAAGGAAGGGTTCATATACCTCTTCAATCGTGCCTGAGTCCTCGCCTACGGCCGTAGCAATAGTTGTTAAGCCAACAGGACCACCTTTAAACTTATCCATTATAGTGGTCAGAATTTTGTTGTCCATCTCATCCAGACCGTTGTTGTCAACATTTAAGGCATCCAATGAAAACTGAGTGATTTTCATCTCAATCTTTCCATTGCCTTTAATCTGTGCAAAGTCGCGAACACGACGAAGCAGGAGGTTGGCAATACGAGGGGTTCCACGACTTCTACGAGCTATTTCAAGCGCTGCTTCAGATGTAATATCGACTCTTAAGATTCCTGCCGAACGGATGAGGATACGTTGAAGGGTTTCAGCGTTGTAATAGGATAATCGGGTATTGATACCAAAACGCGAACGTAACGGTGCAGTAAGAAGTCCTGAACGAGTCGTAGCACCAATCAGTGTAAACGGATTCAATGCTATTTGTATACTACGGGCATTAGGCCCGCTTTCAATCATGATGTCAATTTTATAATCTTCCATGGCCGAATAGAGATATTCCTCGACCACTGAGCTCAAACGGTGAATTTCGTCAATGAACAACACATCGTTTGTTTCCAGATTAGTAAGTAACCCGGCTAAATCACCCGGTTTGTCGATAACCGGACCCGAGGTGATTTTGATTCCGACGCCCAATTCATTTGCAATGATATGCGAGAGGGTAGTTTTCCCTAAACCGGGAGGCCCGTGAAGTAACACATGGTCTAAAGGTTCGCCTCGTAAACGAGCTGCCTGAACAAAAATGCGCAGGTTTTCTACAGCACTTGGCTGACCGGAAAAGTCATCAAAGGCTGAAGGTCTTAGCACCTTTTCGATCTCTTTTTCAGAGGGTGTCAACCAATCACCTGTAGCATCAAGATTTGAGTTCATCAATAACTTATTAGTTTGAAGATGGAAAGGCAAAAATAATTAAAATAGCCCAATAGAAAGACAGAATAATTTTTTGCAAAAAGTTTCACGTATCATCAAAAATAGTTATTTTAGCCATAAACAAAAAAGGAGGTTCCTATGAAAAATATTCTTGTTGGTATCGATTTTTCGAAAGGTTCGATACATGCGCTTGAATATGCTATTAATCTGGCTAATATTATCCACTGTGATATTATTATGTTATGGGTTGACAAGCAATTAGAGCCGGATAGTATTTACTCGAATTCAGATCAACACGATTATAAAGAAGAAGCTTCGCAAAATATTACTGAAATAGTTGAGAAATATAGTCCACTGCTCACAAATGGGCAACTTCATTATAAGCTTCGTCGCGGTAAAGTTTTTACAGAGATAGCTGTACAGGCAAAATTGAGTAAGTCTTTTCTTATTGTTACCGGAACACATGGTGGTAGTGGATTCGAAGAATATTGGATTGGTAGCAATGCCTTTAGAGTAGTTACATCAGCTCCTTGTCCAGTGGTCACTATTCGATCAAATTATCCTATTCCAACACAAGTTAAGCATATTTTAATGTCGATTACTACCTCGTCGGAAACTATGCAGAAAGTTCCAATCATTCTTGAACTAGCTAAGTCATTAGGATCAGAAATATTTATTTTGGGAGTTAATCCTACTTCTTTACAATCGCTTCAAAAAAAGGTTGATGACAATATTAGAAAGGTGGAGGCTATGTTACTCGAAAACAATATTCCCTCTACTGTTGAGATGATGAAAAATATTGATATCACCTCTGCTATTTTATCGTGTGCCGAAAGGGTTGAGACCGATTTAATCGCTATCATGACAGAATTGGAACCCTCTGAAAGCAGTTTGATGATGGGGCCACATGCCCAGCAGATTATTAACCAGAGTTCAGTGCCGGTATTAAGCATTCAGCCTCAAAAATAAGAGAGCAGATACAATAATTAAGGTTTTGAACGTTTAATAGTTGTTGGGGATATCTGTAATTCTGCGAGAAAAGATTTCTTTATCAGATTCTTTACCCGAACAGAAATTAAAATATGATAAGTCGGTATGTCGAAATTTCTTTTTTGCTCAGTCGAAATGAATTTTAAATCGTATTTCCTTACTCTTCTTTTTGTTCTCATTACTGTTATCTCTTTTTGTCAACAAGCTGAAAATCAGACTGAGGTGTTTAAGGACAAAATGATAGATCAGTTAATTGAGAAACATAAGGAATATAATCAGGCTAATCCCGGGGTTGATGGTTTTCGTGTACAGATTTTTTTCGATTCTGGAAACAACTCGAAAAGAGCAGCTGCTGTAGCCCGTGAACATTTCATGGAGTTATATCCACAGGTAGTTGCCTATTTAACTTTCAAGTCACCCTATTATAGAGTGCGGGTTGGCGATTTCAGAACAAAACTTGAGGCAGAAGGATTCTTGATGCAGTTATCCGGCCAATATCCTAATGCTTTTCCAGTTCCCGATAGAGTGTTAACAGAGAATAAAGGAAATTAGTTTTACAACCTCTTGCTTTTCACTCTGATTCTTTGTATCTTAGTTCGTAAATAATGTACTCATGAAAAGTATTCTTGTTGCCGTAGATTTTTCAAACTGTTCAGTAAATGCATTGTTACATGGAGCTCAATTAGCTTTTCAAGCGGGAGCCAGAGTCGAGATGATTTGGGTGAATAATCCTGAGAAGACTCGGGTAAATATTGAAGATGACGCTTCAAATGAACTTATCAATGAAGTGATTATTCAGTTCAAGCGTTTAACAGATGAGTTGCACGCCAAGTTTATCGGATTAAAAGTAGATTACATCATTAGACAAGGCAAAGTTTATAAAGAAGTTAAGTTACAGGCCGAGGAGAGTAAAAGTTGGCTTATTGTAGCAGGAACACATGGCATTTCAGGTTTCGAAGAGTTTTGGATGGGGAGTAATGCTTATCGTATTGTTAGTACTGCGCCCTGTCCGGTTATCACCTTAAGAGCTGGAATAAATGTGTTTGAATTGTTAAACACGATCATCTTCCCGGTTGATAGTACTTCTGAAACGCGTGAAAAGGTTGCACCAACAATAGAGTTGGCACGTATCACCGGAGCGAAAATTATTGTTTTAAAGCTTTATTCCTCTTCGTTTAAAGATATCAAAAATATTGTTGATGCATATGCAGAACAAATAGTTTCTTTTATGGAAGAAGAGGGCATTGAGGTCGAAATCAATTCAATAGAGGCACATAATCTGACTGATGCGACCATTGATTATGCTCGAAAGTCGAATGCTAATTTAATTGCGATTATGACGGAGCAAGAGAAAACCGCTACAAATATCCTGTTGGGCAATTATGCACAACAGATGGTTAACCATTCTCCTATCCCTGTATTAACCGTAAGGCCTTCATATTAAATTATGGACAATAAAAAAAGGCCCTTTTTAAGGGCCTTTTTTGTTATTTGATTAGAACAGATTAGTTTCTGTCTAAGCAGTTCAAATCTTCGAAAGCTATCTTTAAACGAGCAATCATAGTCTTTTGTGCTTCGTTTAACCACTTTCTTGGATCATAATATTTCTTGTTAGGCTTATCTGCGCCATCAGGATTACCAATTTGACCTTGTAGGTAACCTTCATTCTTTTTGTAGAAGTTAAGAACACCTTCCCAAGTAGCCCATTGGGTATCTGTATCAATGTTCATCTTGATAACACCATATGAAATGGCTTCACGAATTTCTTCACGAGAAGAACCTGAACCACCATGAAATACAAAGTTTACAGGTTTTACTACAGTGTTGTAGTTCTTTTGGATAAACTCTTGTGAGTTGTGAAGGATTTTAGGCTCTAACTTAACATTACCTGGTTTGTAAACACCATGAACATTACCAAAAGAGGCAGCAATCGTAAACTTATCACTAATTTTTAATAACTCTTCGTAAGCAAGAGCAACATCTGCAGGTTGAGTATACAGTTTTGAACTTTCCATACCTGAGTTGTCAACACCATCTTCTTCTCCACCTGTACAACCAAGCTCAAGTTCGAGGGTGATACCAATTTTGCTCATGCGGGTTAAATACTTTTTGCAGATCTCAATGTTTTCAAGAAGAGGCTCTTCTGAAAGATCAAGCATATGCGAACTGAACAAAGGTTTTCCAAACATTTCGTAATGTTTTTCGCTGGCAGCTAATAGGCCGTCAATCCATGGTAGCAGTTTCTTTGCAGCATGATCGGTATGAACGATAACGGGAATACCGTAAAATTCAGCCATACGGTGAATATGCCATGCGCCTGAAATAGCACCGGCTACGGCAGCCTTTTCTCCTTCGTTAGAAAGAAATTTGCCAGCAATAAAATGGGCACCACCATTTGAGAACTGAATAATAACAGGTGAATTCACCTCTTTAGCAGCCTCTAAAACTGCATTGATCGAATCAGTGCCTACTACGTTTACAGCTGGAATCGCAAACTGATTTGCTTTAGCGATACGGAATACTTCCTGTACAGCATCACCGGTAACAACACCGGGAGCAACCTTACTAAATACTTTCTCTGACATAATTATGAGCTTTAATGAAAATCTGTTGGCCAGAATCTTTTCGTAACAAAAATACGATTTTTTCAAGAGATTGTAATTTTTTTTCTTTAAAAGAATACGGTACTTCTTTAAAAAGGTATAGTTTTAAACCGTTAAATAGCTCGATTTGCAATAATTGAAGTTCTTTTATTCAGTTAGTTATCTGGGTTGTTTAACGCAACATTAACAATAGAAAACTTATACGCTCTAAATTTTGTACTTTTGCAAAGTATTACTAAACTCGATTATCTATATTACTTCTAGAAGCTCGACGCTATTAAACCATAAAATGATTTTTTATGAAACGAGCATGTTTTACAACCATAGTGGTGAATTTAATATGCAAGTTCCATCAGATCTAAAAACAAATTATTGAAGGATGAAATAAGCAGCTAGGTAAACACTTTTGTAAACTTAACATGCAAATTTCACCAGACTTTAATATAAAAAATATTTGCTGATGAAAATGATGTCGGGTGAAACATTAAGAGACCTGTTTAGAGAGATCGCATCTGATCGTGTTTCGGGTTCTGCTACTGTTTTAAAAAATATTGTCTCCACACTGAAGCGTTATCTTCAAACAAACCCTGCGCCCAATTACAGCATGCTTGAAGATCAAATGGCCCTCATGAGTGTGATTTTTGATCGTTTTGCAGTGTTGCGTCATTTTCTGAACTCTTTTATCCATCTCATTAATAAGCGGGCTCCCTTATCTGAGTTGCTTATTTTTGTGCAGTCGTATAGTCGTGAGTGGGACAAAGCGCCTGTTCATGCTGCCAAGCATCTGTTAAACGATGTAGATTTTAAAGACAAGCGGGTTATGCTCTTCAGTAATAGTTCCAGTCTGCATGCGTTAATCGAGATGCTTGCAGAGCGTGCCGTGGCCGTCGACTTTATACAATGTCACTCCTTTCCAACTGGCGAAGGAAAACATCAATCGAGGAAGCTAGTCGATCTGGGATTTAAAGTCACTTTTATTGCCGATGCCGCCATTCCATTATTCATGGCGGAGACAGATATTGCTGTCATTGGAGCGGACCTCATATATGCCGATTGTATTCTGAATAAAACGGGCTCACTAAGTTTAGCCTTAGCAGCACAGTATTTCAAAAAGCCGCTTTATGTGCTATCCGACTCGCGTAAAATAGAAACTGGCAATACTGTTCCAGATCTTGATACTGCCCGTGAGGGACAACTCTTATGGCGTTCGGCACCTGAAGGAGTAACTCCCATTAATGTATATTTCGAGCGAATACCAAGAGATTTAGTCACTGACATCTATCTGGAAACGGGACGCTGGGCGAATAATAGTTAGTATATTCACTATTTATTATTAAATTTGCAACAGAAAAGGGCCTCGTAGTTCAGTGAATAGAATGTCAGATTCCGGTTCTGAAGGTCGGGGGTTTGAGTCCCCCCGAGGTCACCATAATTTAATGTAAAAAGAGGCTGTCTCAAAATCGAGATAGCCTTTTTTTTTCCTATTGTTCCATTTGTTTTCAAATGAATGCCTCTTTTAATTCATTGATTAAAAATAAGATGGATAGTGGTCAAATGATTATCCTATATTTAAGCGGTAGTAAGATTAAACTTAGATGACATTAAAATAGGGTATTATTATCTTATGATTTAGTTTCGGTGAATATTTTTGACTTAACGTTATTTTCATTATTAATACTATAATATCAAATATTTTCATTAATTTTAAAGAATAAAATAAGAAAATTCATTTAGTGGTCTAATGAATAAAGAGTAACATAATCAATGTGTTATTTTAATATTTTTTATTAATCAATACAATACCATGATTAGTTTAGTAATGCTTAGTTGGGAGAGAATTGATAATATAATATATAATATTAATCAATATTCAACATACAAATTAATAGATGAAATTATTGTGTTTAACAATAATAACAAACATACTCTACGTAATATCGAGAACAGTAAATTGACCTTAATTGAAAGTTCAAAGGACCTCGGCCTATATTCAAGATTTGCTGCAGCGGGATTAGCACGTAACGAATGTATTATGCATTGTGATGATGACTTATTTATTCCTGAACTCACAATAAATAAACTCTATGAATATTGGTCAAAATACCCTGCATTATGTCATGGAACTCAAGGTCGGTTAATTATTAACGATTATAACCAGAATGAAGTATTTGGAGAAGTGCAAATTGCACTGACAAGATGTCTTTTGGTTAGTAGAACAAACTGTTTATCCGCTTTCAAGTTTTCACTTTGTTTCGAAGATTTATGTGGCGTTCCTAAAGGAAATGGGGAAGATATCATGTTGTCATTCATTGCAATGCATAATAGTGGAAAACTAAACCGAAGCTATAATCTTCCTTATTTGGATTATTTTGAGAAAGATAATGAAGATCATTTACATGTTGCGATTTGTAAAAGGTGGAATCAGCATATAGAACATAGAACAAAGATTGTTAGAAGGTGTAAAGACCTTCTGGGTATAAACTAAGCTTTTCTTATTTTGCACCGTTTGTGCCCAGACAAATTTCAGAAAGATAATCTAAAAAATTACTAAGTCTGGCTTCTTCATAATATTTACAAATTCTGTTTTTCTCTAAGATCGTTTCTGTCCAACTTTTTAGATCATTTTTTAACGCTTTTTCTATATGTATTTTTTTCATTAACTTCAAATGTAGCAAAGTCGCAATTTCTTCAGGTTCAAATCCAAGGTTTTCAATTAATTGATTTATGCGAATGGAATCAGCATATTTTTGTTGTTCAGCATATTTTGCAGTTGATATTTGTCCTGAGTGGCGTCGGTATTGTAGTAATTTATCAGATGAGTTTTGAACCTTGAAAACCTGAAAACCTCTGGCGCATAAATCAAAATCTGCAGCAAAGTAATATTCTTCATTATAGAATAATTGGTGTTTGAGCAAAAAATCTTTTCGCAAAATCAGGCTGGGATGAGAGCAGAAGTTATTTGAAAGAAACGCAACCTTTAAATACTCATCATCAGTTATAAACTTCGGGCAGCCACCGGCAGGTATTATTTGAATAGAACTACCACAAATTCCGGTTTCTTTGTTTTGTTCCATGTAGTCGTGCTGTTTTTCCAACCTACAAGGAAGTGCAATATCATCAGCATCCATAACACAAATGTATCTTCCCCGGGCGAACTTCATCCCGATATTCCGGCTTGGATAATTACCAAGGTTGTTATCATTCTTATGTAGAAAGATTCTTTTATCATGAAATGAGCTAATAATATCAATGGTTTGGTCTGTCGAACCATCATCAATAATGATGAACTCGAAATCCATAAAAGTTTGATTTAAAATACTTTGAATGGCCTCTGCCAGATATTGACCACCATTATAGACAGGCATGACTACCGACACAGATGGCGGGCGTGTTGAGAAGTTGATCATCTTAACTTAAAGAAGGTATAGACTCATATGATATTATTCCCGGCCAAAGTAACTCCATTAAACCTATCCCGGCTAAGCCTGATGAAAGGCCAAATTGCTTATATCTTTCCTCTGAGATGCCAAACTGTAGGTTGTCAAGTGGATTATTATGCATGGCAGTTATTGCATGTAATGTTTGGCTAATTACCTGATGATTTTGCAAATCATTAGGTAATTCTTTTTCAGCAATGCTCAGTAATAGAGCGACCCCAGGCCAACCATTACGGATGTTTAAATCATAATGTTCAACTTCAGTTTTTAATACATCGAAATTGGTTGCAAATAACAGTACTTGCATCTGCTTTTCTAACCGTTTGTCCGGTATCAGTGAATTGATTTGTTTTAATACTAAGGCTAGGTAAAGTCTGTTGATGTGCAATGAAGGAATATAGGTTTCAAAGTTAGGCAACCATTGACGTATCATACACCTGATTTTTTCATTGTAAATATCGAGTTCAAATGCCTTGGTTAAAGCTAATAACATGACCGGAAAACGCCAAAATAGATCAAAATTCATCTCTTTTACAATCGAGGGAAATTGGGTAGTAACCATTTCATCTATTTTATTGATAGCTACCCTGAACAATTCCCGGTTAACCTCTTGCGCCATTGATAAAAGTATATTTTTATTTTTCAACCGGTAAATTAAGTAAAAGAGATAACCTGTCAAGCCATTGGTCAATTCAAAAGAGAAGCAATTATTTTCATTCAAAGCCATGAACACCTTATTATCTGCTTCTTCCAGTATTTCGTCAGTTATGCCTTCAACAAAATTATTTTGTATTAGATATTCAATTGCCCAACCAATTCCTGCCAATCCGTTCTCAAAATCTTCAGAAGCCGACGTGCTCATATTTTCAAAAGCTTTATCCAGTAAATCGTCTGCAATATTTTCGTAATCAGGATTGTTAGTGCTTCGGGCCAGGTGGTAAAAGAAGATGCACATACCAATATTGCCATGCATCAATCCATGATTGGATGAAGATAACCCATTTTGTTGGATAATCTTAGCTATATGATTAGGATTTAATTTCATTGTTCTGAATTTTATAGAGTCTTAATTTGTTCATTATTAGATTGGATAAAGCTAATACACGTATTCCTGCGGACATTTTTGAGTTCTTTCTTTTTTAAAAGATGTTGATCATCATTATGGAAGACGCTATTTACACCCCTTCCATGACTAAGATGAAATAACGGGCCTGTTACTCTTTGTATTTTATATCCCATGTTTTTCCATCGGACACACCGTTCACCATCTTCCAGACCCCAGCCGTAAAATTCTTCATTTTCCAGTCCTGCCTCTTTATAGGCATTCAGGTTTGCCAGAAATGCACCTCCTACTGGATTTGGCGAGTACATTTCCTTCATTTTTTTTGTGTTTTGTTCCAGTAATTCTATTTTCCTTTCTTGAAGGTACAATTTTCTCAATATGGGAGAAGTATCAAAAAAATAATTATCATAAGGATAAACAAAATCTGCTTCGTCGTTCCGTAATAATTCAACAGCCATTATTATTTGATCTATAGGTGCTATTACATCAGTGTCCCAAATAGCAACATATGAGCTTTCAGCTGTCAGGGTCATTTGATTTAAAAATTTGGTGCGGTAAAGTATCGGATCATGATCTTCAGTGAAAGTATACTTTATACTTTTATCCAGAAGGGTTTTCAAAAAACCGTTGTTATATGAAGAATATTCCGCCACCCAAACATTGGTTTTAAAGTTTGAAGAAAGAAAACGAGTAATTTCCAAAATATTCTCAAGCCGATCTATTGAATCCAATCGAACTAAAATTAAAAATGTCACATCAGAAAGATTTGTTTTATTATCCATATTATTAAGTATTAAACTGTAAAGTTTGTTGAATTATCCTGTCAACGACATGAACGACCAAGCTGGTTTTAATTGTTTGATTATTATCTATTGGTTCATTAATGAACGTAATGGACTTAACGTTCTTTGTAATAATCGCATATCCTCTGTTATGATTTCTGCCGTGCCGGTCATCTCCTGATCAAAATGAAGTCGTTTATTATAGTTGGTCTTTAAACCCGCCGGTAATGAGACTTCAACCAGATAGTTGTTCTGATTGGTCACTTCCGATAACCGGATTACAATGCCTCTTACCATTCCATACTCTAGATAAGGATAATTGGCAAGTTTGATATTTACCTTCTGTCCTGCCTTCACTTTACCTGCTCCCTGCATCGGTAAGGTGATCTTTCCCACAGGAACCGATACGCCATCTGGAATAATGGTCATGACCTGATCTCCTGCTTTGACCTGCTGATTGATGCTCCAATAATTCGTCAGAACCACTTTCCCTGTCACCGGGCTCTTCAGGGTATAGGCCAGCTCCCAGGTTTGTAGCTGGTTGCGAAGTGCCTGTGCATTGGAACTGATTGTAGAGAGCATTCGTTTTCTGTCCTCTTCTTCTTTCAGCTGGATTTCAAGCATCTGTTGTTCTAATTGGATAAGCTGGATCTGTGTGTTGGATAAGGTAATTTCAGAATTCTTGTATGCTGATTTCCCGTTCAGCAGTTTAATCTCGGCCTCATCAAACTCCGCGGGTGTGGTTACTTTTTGCTGATACAACAGTGAGTCACGGTGGTACTGTTTACCGGATATCTTTAAGTTATGGGCTTGCAGGCTAGTCTGGCTGGCAAGCTTTTCTACATATTTATGGGTCAGCCCGATTTGTTCTTTGATTGATTTTACCTGTTTACCGGCATAATCAAGTTGAACGAACCTTTTATAATCAGTGATGGAGGTGCACCAGGCGATATACAACTGCTGGAGATCGCCAAGATTGTTTATCTGTGGTGAGGTAGCTGAGGTAGTGGACAAGAGATTGTCGCTTGCCGGTATATCTCCTTTCGATAGTTGTCGCTTAAGTTGAAGTACACTCTGCAGATCGGCTGCATTTTCAAGCACGGCAAGATACTGCCCTGCTTTAACCTGTTGCCGGTCTTTTACATAAATGGCCATGATCTTACCGGTTGTATGGGCGATCAATGGGGAAGGTGGATTTTGGGAGGTAATGATAACCGGGGCCGAGATAACATCAGGATACTTAAAAAGCCAGCTTCCTATCAATAGCACTGCAATGATGAAGGTGAGTAACATAATTCCTCTTCGTAAGATCCATGTCGGGGTTCTACCCAGTATATCGTTGACCTCCTCACTTCGGATTTCGATTGCTTTATCTTTTAGTTCTTCTGCCATTATCTTCTCTCTTTTTAAAAGGTTGGCGTTTGATTAATTACCAAGTTCCAGTTGGTTCTTCACCAGCTTGTAATATGCGCCTCTCAGGTCTGTCAGTTCTTCGTGTGTGCCTTGTTCCACAATCTCTCCTTTCTCAAGAACTACGATCTGATCGGCGTTTCTGACTGTACTTAAACGGTGAGCGACGACGATAACTGTTTTTGTATCCGGGGTGTTATGTTGTGTCGTTTGCTGAACTATTGAATTCCCCTTGAAGAATGCTTCCAGGTTCTTCATGATGATGGTCTCATTATTGGCATCTAATGAATTGGTGGCTTCATCAAAGAAGATAAACTCCGGGTTCTTATATACTGCTCGGGCTATCAGCATCCGTTGTTTCTGTCCCTGGCTGATGCCGCTTCCTTCTTGTCCGATTTTGGTGTTGTACCCCAATGGTAATCCTTCTATGAATTCGGCAATGTTGGCTGTCTTCACTGCTTTTCTTAGTCTTGCCAGATCAATATTCTCATCTCCCGGGGCGATGTTCTCTGCAATGGTATCTGAGAAGATGAAGCCATCCTGCAATACGGCTCCGCACTGGCTACGCCAGAAACTGCTGCTGAAGTTTTTCAATAGGGTATCGCCTACCCGGATCTCTCCTTTTACCGGCTCATAAAAGCCAAGTAATAACTTGATCAGGGTTGTCTTTCCACTTCCACTGGTACCTACGATGGCGGTGGTTTTCCCTTCCGGAATAGTTAGACTAAGATCTTTAAGTACCATTTCACTATTGGGTCCTTCATACTGAAATGAGATATGGTCTATGTGGATGTCTTTCTGTTCGGGAAGTATATTGATCCGGCTTGTACCCTTGGGTTCTTCATCTGCTTTGTTGTGTATCTCCCCCAGTCTTTCCATGCTGATCTTGGCATCCTGAGCGGCCTGCATAAAGCCGATCATCTGCTCTACGGGGGCATTTAACTGTCCGATGATATATTGCACGCTCATCATCATACCCAGTGTCATATCGCCTTTGATGACTGCAGTGGCCGAGAGGAAGGTGATGAAGATATTTTTGGTCTGGTTAATGACTAATGCACCGGCCTGTTGCCACTGGCTCAGTGCCAGTCCCTGTACGCTCACGCGAAATAGGCGTGCTTGTATGCGTTCCCATTTCCAGCGTTTCTGTCTTTCACAGTTATTAAGCTTGATCTCCTGCATGCCGGTAATGATCTGATAGAGTTTACTCTGGTTATCGGCTGACTGTGCAAAGCGTTTGAAGTCCAGTTCTCGTCTTTTTTTAAGGAAGAGCCATACCCAGAAGAAATAGATGATGCTACCAATGAAAAAAACGATGAGTATCTCGATGTTGTACAAGGCCATCACCACGCTAAAGATGATCAGGTTGACCATTGAGAAAAGGATGCTGAGCGAGGAGCCGGTCAGGAAGCTTTGTATACGTGTGTGGTCGCCAATGCGTTGCATGATATCGCCGATCATCTTGGTGTCGAAAAAGCCCAGTGGCAGTTTCATGAGCTTGATCAGAAAGTCGGAGATCAATGAGATGTTGATGCGGGTACTGATATGTAACAGTAGCCAGTTACGGATAAAGTCGACAGAGGCCTGGCTTAGCATCAATACCATTTGGGCGATGAGAACCAACAGCACGAATCCGATGTTCTGGTTACCGATTCCTTTATCGACTACTGACTGGGTTAGAAATGGTGCGATGAGTTGTAGCATGCTGCCCAGCATCATGGCCAGCATGACTTGTACAAAGAAGCCTTTATGGGGACGCAGGTAGTTCAGCAGGAAGGCAAATCTTGTTTTGTCGGGCTTTTCGTCGTCGATGTTATAGAAATCGGGGCCGGGTTCGAGTAGCAGGGCGATACCTGTATCTTCTCCATTCTTTTTATTGCTTATCCAGCCTGAAAGGAACTCTTCTTTGGTGTATTTAATGATTCCCCTAGCGGGATCGGCTACCATAACTACTTCTCTTCCATTTTTGCTTTTAGCAGAGAAGGGTGAGGATTTTGTCTTTATCGAATAGACTACTACAAAGTGGTTCTGTTTCCAATGTACGATACAGGGTAGTGGGGCTTCCTTAACCATTTGTTTCCAACCCAGACTGACGCCGGTGGTGCGAAAGCCGATACTCTCGGCTGCTTCACTGATACCTAACAGGGATACGCCTCCTCGGGTTATATAGCTTTTCTCCCGTAGTCCTTGCAGTGAGTAGGTTTTGCCGTAATGCTTGGCCACCATTCGTAAGCAGGTGGGGCCACAGTCGCGGGAATCAAGTTGGTTATATAACTGAAATCTTTGCAATTACTTAATTGTTTAATTCTTCCTCTATTACTTTGTGTGATGAAAATAAACCTAGATTTTCATCTATTATTTTTATATCAAAATGACTAGAAAATATTCCAGAGTATCTTTCAAAATAATTTTAGTTTTTTATTTATTCATCAACAATTTTCGGAGTTCATGCGTGTCACCTAATGAACCTATACGCGTGTAAACTAATTTGCCTTCTTTATCAATTAAGAAAGTCAAAGGAACTACACTAGAAATATGATATTTATTTATCAGCGACATATCTTTAAAAACATGTGTCCAGTTTAAACCGTATTTCTTGATCCCCTTTTCCAGATCCGCTTTTGTATTATCTACCGAAATGGATATAATTTTCAATTGATCTGCTGGAAAGTCATCTCTCAGCTTTTTTATGAGTGGAAGTTCTGCTACGCAGGGACCACACCAAGTAGCCCATAAGTTTAATAATACATATTTTCCTCTTAATTGTTTTAAACTGAATTTTCTACCTGATATATCTGTGGTTGTAAAATCAGGTGCAGACTGATTTATTTTTAAGGTTCTCCCTTTTAAGTAGTCTAATATACTATTCGCTTCAAAAAGGTTTGAATATTTCGGATATAATACCTCTTTGTAATACTGCAATAAGCTGTCAGCTTCGATATTTTCAGTACTTTTAAATGCTAAATTGAAATACCAGAGATAAAAATATTGGTTGCTATTTAATCTAATAAAATCCAAATTTTTCTTCACATTGATTCTCGATTTTTGTTTATAAATTGACCTCAATGAGTCGTTCGTCTTTAATTCATCTTTATGCTTTTCATAAAAATTAACTACATCCTTTGTTTCTCTTTGGGTATAATTTTTTAATTTTTCCATTTCTGGACAATTAGCTAAATCAATAGCACTTGTTAATTTACTATTTACAAAAGGATAATCTTTAACGAATTTATTGCCTCCAAAATAAATTATGGACGATTCCTCTTTTGTTATGAAATATATTTTTTGACTTGCGGTAGCAGATGAATAAATATGCAACATTGCATATTTCGAATATACTTCACTGTTAATTTCGATTCTCCTATCTTTTACTAAAACGGGGATTCTGCTCAATCCTTTTCCATTATCCAGAGAAATTTCGATATTAGTAGAATCCAACGTAGGTGCAAACTGAATAAGAATGTGAAACTGTTTTTGACCATAACACAGATTTGAAATAATAAGGATGCTCAGTAAACAACAATATTTTTTAATTTGACTACACATAATTTTATGATTTAATTTATATTTACAAATAGAATATGCAAATAATAGAAAGAAGCTGCTATTTTAGCAGCTTCTTTCTAATTAATTATGCAGTAGATTACGCATAGCAATTGTCATTACTAGACCCTGCAGAACATTCACAACCATAGCCTACACCAGATACCCAAAATGAATCTTGTTGGCATTTCCCTTGTGTAAATGAGTAAGTACTTGAATTATAATGCAAGCAAGACGTATTAGTTTTACACTTAAAACTACTACCACTAACACCACCATCACTCCCCCCCATAATATTCTTAATTTCGTAGTGAGTTAAAATAGTAGGATTTGTTAATTCCTGCATTTTCAATTTTAACTTTTTCATTGTTTTAAAAATTTAAGATTAATAAATAACAGGTTAATTACACATAAACGGTAGCTGCCCGTTTATACTGAAACAATAACCTTTCTGTCTCAGTTTGTTTGCAAACTAGTATCTTCTATTGATGAATAAAATATTTTAAGTCCTCGACCTTATGCCAATCAGGTAATTCATACCCATTTACATATATTGTGGGTGTAGCCTCAATATTAACCATTTGACACCATTTGTCATGAGAAGACATAATTTCATCAATCTTGGTGTTTTCAATATCTACCGGGTATCTTTTAATAAAACTATCTACGTCATTTTGTGCCCCGGCATACCATTCTTTGTATATCGGTATTGAATTTTTCATTCCATATTTTAGATAAATGCCTATTAATACTTTTATAGCCCGATTCTTTCTTTTAACAAATAATTTGAATCCCTCGTTATCATCTGCTTCATAGTTGCTAACTGCATAAATAATATTTAATCCTAGAAAATCACTGTATTGCATTAACAATGCCTCTAATTTTTGGTGCATTAGTGCACAAGGTCCGCAGTAAGGATTTGTAACCATGGTTATAACAAAAGCGGCTTCTGGGTTTCCAAATGCAATGCTGTTGACATTCTCGTCTATTTCAACTTTCTTTTGCGCTTTCAAAATGGCTTCAAAAATATGCTCGTTTGCTTTTATCCTATTAAGTTCTTGCATTGCAGGAGATAACAAATGAGCCTTTTTGATAAACGGGATTGAAAACCATAGCCCCATAACAGGTAATGTAAAACATGCAATAGACTGTAGAAGATAATTATATGGTATATTAATTAAATTCAACAGGCTAAAAGAAATACCGGAAGTCAAAAGTGCAATAAAACAAATCCATAATAATATCTGGATACTAAGGCAAAATACGCACCACTGTTTTGCAATTTTGCCCTGGTAATAAACGCTCCAAACTGTATAAGGCAATGCAGAAATATTGATCCAGAACAATAAATCCTTTACCTGCGGAACAAAAAGAAGGCATAATAGGTTTCCGGCAAAAAATACAAAACCAACCTCGCTCCAGCTAATAATGCCAAATAATTTTGCAGCTGGGCTTTCAAGTACATCATTGCAATGGCTATTTGTTTTTGCCAATGCACAAATTTTATTTACAAAAGGATTATTCTTGTCTATTGTTTGTATCAATAGCAAAACACTTACGGTGCATCCTGTAATGTAAAGCAATATCAATATGCTATTATTAATTGGAGAAATAGAGCTAAATGCAAAATTATCATACGTTAACCAAGCTATGATGCATAATAAAATGGAAATTATAAAAGGAAGTCTTAATCGATCAAAAAACTGTTTCCGTTGGTTCAATACAAAATTCTGCTCACAACTTTTTTCAGAAGTTTCAGGAAGAAGCACAACTCCACTCCATAGTTTTGAAAATTCATCTTTAAGCAGTTTTATTGTTGAACCTTTTTCATTTAGATATTCAACATTGTTGTAGTCAATAGTTGTAACTACAGCAAACTCATGATGGGTTTTAAAATCCATTTGTGCGAGAAAAGGAGGCTCGAGCTTTAATAAATCAATGGTGTCAAGTTTTAAACTTATGTTTTCAACATTATATTGGTATAAAATATCGCTTACCCCTAAAAGATTTCCAGCGTTCGGATGAAGTTTAATCAACTCATTCAGATATATATCAGTAAATGGTACTTTTAACCTTGACAATAATGAGGGTATGATTGACCGTCTTTTCTTTAACTTAAAAAAATTAAACATATCTCAATTTTAGTATTTACGGTAAAATTATAGTGTTGATAAATAATGATATTTAATATTATATTCTCGTTAATCTCGCCAATACGTTTATTACTAATTGACACAAAGCTAATATCAGATTTTAAAAGCAGCAATACCTGTTGGTGTGGCTGGTTGAAATCAGGTGTAAACAACATTGAATCTGTATACAAGATACTATTTTGACGTTAATGCCAACGTTTCAATCAGACTATAATATTTTTCCATATTTATTTCAAATAATTGTTTTTTAAATCTGGAAAATGGAACACAAGTGTTTCCTTTGAGAACAATCTTCTGTTTTTTAATACATTCAAAATAAGAACAGTTGATAATAAATGAGTTATGAATCCTAAAAAAAGTAGGTTTCAATAAATCGGATTCCATTTTTTTAAGGGAATGATTTGCTTCGATTTTATTTAAATTATTGAGATAAATAATCGAATGCTTATTAAATGCTTCGATATATAAAATTGTTTTTTCATCAATTAACATCAAACCTTTTTCGGTTTTAATTTTAAGTGGACTAGACATCTTAGTGTGGTTTTAAAAATTTATAAATTTTTATATGCTTTTCAGTCTCAACAGCGTTGATATTTATTATTCGCTGCAATATGCTTCATTAGGTTAATGAAATAAAGTGAATTACATAAAAATTGCTTTTAACCAGGCTAGTGGTCGATATTTGTATATGCTATAAAGACTTATTGATGTGTTAATTTTTTTACTCGATCAAAGGAGATTTTAGCTTTAGCGATTCACTATTGTCTATTTTTAAGCTTATTTTTTCAAAATCATATTGGAATAGATAAGCACTTCGCTTTAAACAAATTTTAGGATTCTGATGATATTTAATCAACTCATTGAGATATATGCCTGCAAATGATCTTCAAACTTGACAGTAGTGACAATAAAACGGATTGACTTTTTTTGAAAAATAAAAAAAATGGACATTTTTATTGATTTTATGATAACAACCAAGCTTCATTCCAAGCACTTCTAAGTTTATAATGGTAATGATGGCATAAGAATAATAAGTTGAAAAAACCATCTGATTGCTTTTGGACAATAGGCTCAGCATTTAAGGGGTTATCTGTGAGGGGATTGAACCTATTATTAAGATATTTTTGAAATATACTTACATTATTAGTAGAAATAAATGATTGCATCGACGATTCATATAACATCCTTGCATGGTTTACGCCATTAATATCCTGCAACAATTCGCTGGCAAAAGAATAAGCGTATAATAAGTTTAAATATCCTTCCCATAAGGATGTCTCCATTAATATTGTTATATTTTGCTTGATAAATGTGATAATCCTGTCAATCAGTTTTTCAATAATCTCCAGATTTATTTTTAGATGGTGGGCTTTAGACATGAAAATTAGTGTGTGGGCAACTTCGATCAACCGGTCAGAGTTTGTATGTTGCATTTGAGTGGAGCTAATCAATAACCCATTTTTTTCGTCTAATAAATCTTCATTAATTTCGTCAATGAGTAGTATCAGGCATTCGTGATTACAAATGTTCCGGTACCGATTATGCATAGATTGATAAGTTTGTGTGTTAAGTCTTTTATAGAAATACATTGCTTTACCAAGAGCTCCGTTTTCCAGTGAAATATTTGGCGACTTTGACTCAACAACTGATTTATATAACTCATCATCCAATTCATCCAATACTTCATTAGCATCAGCTTTTACATACCCATTTTGTATCATCCACTCGATGCCCCAGCCAATACCCGCCAACCCGTTTTCAAAATCAACCCCTTTAACATCACAAATATTCTCACTTACTTGGTCCAATAGCTGATTTGCATCTTCTTTAAAATCAGTATCAGGGAATAAATCAGATAACAAAAAATAAGTTAGGCTAAGCCCGGTTTGGCCTTTTAGTAGTCCAAAATTATTATTATTTAAAATAATTGATTTATCAAGCTCATTCTTAATAAAATCAGGTGTTATTGTTTCATTTTGAAAATAATTATTATTCATATGTCTACAATGTTTTAACTAAAACGATTATTGTTTCGTACATCAAGGAGAAAGATAAAAGAGAACCTCTACTTGATTCAATGAATTGTTATTCAACATACACACCCAAACAAATATAATTCATACGAAGGATTAATACAGTCAGGGGAGGACAATTTTCACATTTTTGAACTGCTTTTAGCTATGTGCCTTTGAAAACGTTCCGTAGGCAATCAATAAAATAGTAGCTATTGCAGATATTTATACTTCTTTTTCACAGGACAGAAGTAGAAGGCGTTTGTTTTTTTAGTCATTCAATATATCATAGGCAACTCTTTTGTGACAAAAAAATTGAAATATACAATAACACTTTTCTATAAACACTATATACACGAAAAAAGAGGTAATTTATACTGTATAATACTGGAAATTTATTTTTAAAGGAAGTGATTTTTTGAAAACACTAGTATCCGACAAAAGGACAAAGCTATAAAGGAACCCTAACGGAGGTTCGGCTTCTATAGTTTGTAGATTTGTTTTGCGAATGTCAAATGAGCAAAACTACATTAAATCTGGATTGTTTTCCTGTGTGACGTTGGTTTGGCAGGGACGGGTCGACTGTCAACTAATTACCGGAATACATTTATAGTATATTCTTGCCAAAAAAAACTCTTAATTTTTTTAGTATCTTGTTGCTATTATTCTAGAAAGATACAATACGTCTCTAACTAAAGTTTGTTATTTATTGACGTATTTTTCTCAAAAGAGTATTGAAATGCCGATGATTTACCAAAGCATAAACACAGATGAAGTTACTTACAGAAGAAAAAATTGTTTGAGCTTTAAAATGTTAGAGTCCTAGAGCCTCACTTTTTGATTGAAATGAAAACACGAATACTTGTAGCCTTATTTATTATATGGCGTATTCTATTGTTTATCAGTATTTAGTTTATTAATGGTTGATTATTTAGGCATCTCGTGACGAGAACACTCCAACCATTGTGAGAGGGAATGGTTGGCTGTAATATTTATTTGGCCCCTTCAGCTAAAGTCATTTTTAATGATGCCAGATCTCAATTCTTTTTTAAAAGGAAGGCTTAAACTCAAAAGAACCTATATTCTTGTTGTGTTGTACCAGGCGATAGCTCCTACAATGAGAATTCTAGATTTTTACAAAAGCAATGGTATTTATTCCAGCTTCTTCAGCCAATAAAGCCTGTGTTTTATTTTGTTCTAAACGATGATGTTTAATGAAAGAACACATGGCTTTTAGTAAAGCGGCATCGCTCATAGCATACCAATTATTGTTAGTCATTTCCATCATTAAATGCTTTTATTGATGATAATGTTAGGTACTGCTAACAAATAAACACTATTCATAGAAGAGTATATATTTATATAAAAGTTTCGAATTTCTTGATCCAAAATTGATTATTGTTTTTCTGAAACCTTCCAGACTTGACTTATTAAACCTGGAGGTTTGTTTATCATCTTATCTTGTTAAACGCATTAATGTATTTTTCAATGTATTGCTGTTTCGACTTTGCTTTATATTGCATTATAAATCTTGGATGCTCCAGCGCAATGATTGTTTTAAAGAACCCCATTTCATCATTGATCTGGCGAAGAAATTTTTCATTCTTACCGGTCCCAAAACAAAAGCAGATATCTCTTTCAACACCGAATGCAAGTTGTTTTTGGATGTTTTCTACAATAAACGGAAATACGGAATTCGTTAATTCTGCGCTATCGTAATAATTATAATTTTTTTCTTTTCCTTTTACATCGCTGATCGTAAAACCAAGCGGACAAACAGAATTAATGTAAATGTCATTATAGAATTTATCAACGCCACCGTAAGCCTCAATTACCTCATACACAAATACGGATGAGGGTTCGTGGGTTTCCTTCCCTGAATAATTTAATCCACATTCATTAGTGAGCCTTTTTGTATCCGTAAAGGGAATACCTGTTACACCTGCGCCAAACCGACCCGGATTTATTCCAAGGATTAGATGTCGTGGATGATTGTCGTTATAGTATTTCTTATAAAAGGACGCTGAAACCGTTAAAATATCTTCGTTTCCCCTGAATGGATTCATGATATTGATCCCTTTAGGTAGTGCTCCTTTAAAATCGATGGATTGATTAAACGCTATAATCTTATCTGCAAATGTTGTCATCTCAGCCCCTTTTTAAATGCGTTTTTAAAAATGTTTTGCCTTAATACTTCTATTTCACATTACACAATTAGTCTACTTTTTGTGTTTTTTGTAAAGGTCTGTGATATTAGTTGTATAGTCAAGCAAAATACACAAATCGCCACAAAGAATGATAAAAAAAATACCGGCTCTGAAATAAATCAGAACCGGACGTGGTATGGTGTGTTAAAAGGGGTATTCTGTTTAGTTTTGCCAATTGAATATATCGGTAATACTCGTTAATTTAAAGACAGGTGTACCTCTTATTTCGTACTCATTTTTTTCTTTCTTTTTATAGTTACTGCTCGGATATTGGTTCTACTAGTTTATGAACTTAGTCAATGATAGGGTTGTGTGTGTCATTTTTTTTGTCGATTTAATTGAATTGGATGAGACTTTATGAAATTTCTTAGCACTAGAAATACAAAAAAATATTTTTGAAAAAACATAAAGCCTGCTTATAACTGTAACTTTGTGGAAAATTACATTCATTCATGTCTGAATCTTTTTCAATAGACGAGATCAATGATGCATTGTCGACAGGCAATAGTGCTATTTTTGAAAAGGTTTTCAAGAAATACTATGTAATGCTCTGCTACGAGGCGAATGAATATGTAAAAGATTCTTACTTAGCTGAAGAGATTGTGGATGATGTTTTTTGCAAGATATGGGAGAACCGTTCGACGATTGCTATCAAGACTTCATTCAGAGAATACCTGATCCAATCGGTACATTATAAAAGTATCAGTTATCTGAGAAAAGGTAAAAATGAAAAAGATCTTGTTGACTGGATCGAAGAAAATAAAACGGAACGTTATAATCTGATTTCTCTTGGTGAAACCCCTTTAGACTACATCATATCGGAGGAGTTAGAAGAAAAAATAGACAGTGCAATCGATTTGTTGCCTGATCAATATCGGAAAGCATTTGTGTTGAGCCGAAGAGAGAGTCTTAAATATGAAGAGATTGCAGAAAAAATGGATATTTCTGTCAATACTGTAAAATTGTATATAAAGAAAGCACTTTCCAGTTTAAGAGAAGATTTGAAGGACTACCTTTATTTTTTGTTCGTAAATGCGCTCTATTTCGTTCTGTTCCTGAATTCATGAAATAATTGATTTTTTTCTTCCTCTCATATACCCGCAACCGATAAAATTGCGTCTATCATAGTAAGGAAAAAATGTGTTGTTTATTCATTGTCTGATTTTTTATGCGGTAAGGTGATGAATCAGTATGTGTTGGTAATTATTTTTTGAACATTAAAAGAGATAAACTGGAATGACTCAGGAAAAAGAACGTGCGATGGATGATCTCATCATCTCTTATTTTGACGAAACTATTTCGCCGGATGAGTTGACGCAGCTTAAAGATTGGATTTCTGAGTCCTCTGAAAACAGAGCCTATTTTAAGGCGTTAGCGAAAATCCACAAAGCTTCAAGTATTGCTGCAAATATTGAGGGATTTGATGCAAAGGCTGCCTTTATACGGATTTCAAATAAATATCCTGATCTAAAACCCACAAATACCAATAAGCATTTTAGACAAATCTATTTTACCGTAGCTAAAGTTGCTGCGATCATCATTTTTGGATTTATATTGGGATATGCTTTTGATCATGTGATTCACTCATCAGAAGCTGTAAATCGTGATGTACTATCAAAAAGTGAATTCACGGTTCCGTTAGGTTCAAAATCAAAAGTATTACTCCCCGATGGAACGGAAGTATGGTTGAATGCGGGTAGCGCACTTAACTATTATTCGAATTTTGGCTTGAAACGACGCGATGTTTTTCTGTCAGGTGAAGGATATTTTAAGGTTGCAAAAATGAAGAAACCTTTCATTGTACATGCAGGTGGTTTGACGGTTAAAGCACTAGGTACGGAATTTAATGTGAAAGCCTATGCGGACGAAAGTATTACGCAAGCTATCCTGGTTCATGGATCGATAGCGGTTGATAAAATTGCTTCGAATAATGAAAAGACCAGGGATGAAAAAGAGGGTGTTATTCTGGTACCGGGTCAGCAGGTGGTTTATCATCGGCCAGCAACAGCATCTGCTGAATCCATACTAGCCGAAAAACTGGTGGTGTGTGATATTAATCCTCAAAGTGCCATATCATGGAAAGAAAAATGCTGGATTATTGAGAGAGAAGAATTGCAATCATTGGCTGTAAAACTTGAGCGAAAATATGAAATCAAGGTTGTCATTATGAGCAATGACTTGAAAAAATTTAAGTTTACAGGGATATTGAAAAATGAATCTATAGAACAAGTCTTAATAGCACTGCGTTTATCGGCGCCTATAAAATACAAATTTATTAAAGGAACTGTTTATCTTTCTGACAGTAAATAATAAGTTGTTGTT
The DNA here is from genome assembly GCA_013390605.1 of Bacteroidota bacterium. GTDB lineage: Bacteria > Bacteroidota > Bacteroidia > Bacteroidales > Cfx3-03 > Cfx3-03. The sequence goes on from JACAUB010000001.1 coordinate 5,192,446, forward strand.
AAGCGAATATTAAGAATAGATAATATTAATTCATGATTAAATAATAATCAGTTAATATATAAGAAAAAGTAGAGATGTATCTTTGTGGTTATATTTAAAAACTACAACTAATCATTAAATATTAATTATAACGCATTAATGCCTATGGAAACACGATGGTAATAGGAAAAATTATGCAAAAAAAAAACCGCAGAATGAGGAAGCACTCTGCGGATAATCAGTTCGATAACTTGTGTTAAATGTTTAAGCTGAAAACAAAAACAGACACTTTATTATTAAAATCTAATTCTTACAAATGTATGAAAATTCATCAAAAATTAAAACGACTTTTTAAACAAAAGAGAATCGTTGAATTACTTATTAATCAGAAAATACTCATATTACTTCTTGCTTGCGTATTTCTTATTCATACAGCAGGATATACACAGCCTGGATATGCTATATCAATGCAAAACAGGAGTATCAGAGAGGTGTTGAAGAAAATAGAAGGGTTTGGGACCTATCGGTTCTTTTTTAAAGATGATCTTGCATCTTTAGAAAAGAAAGTGAATTTAAACGTTGAAAAGGCTGATTTGGATGAGATACTGAAAAAGGTTTTTGCAAATACAGATCTAGGTTACAAAATAATGGAGGATAATCTGGTGATTGTAACTCAGTCGTCGGCTTTATTCCCAAAAGGTGTTATTTCAAAACAATTAAATATCAGGGGGATTATTATTGATGAAAATGGATTACCATTACCTGGTGTAAATATTAGAGTTAAGAGCACAGGGCTTGGAACGGTTAGTGATAAGGAAGGTAGATTTAGTATTGATATAGCTGATAGAAATACAATACTCCAGTTTTCATTTATCGGATTTATTACTCAGGAAATTGAAGTTGGCAGTCAGTCTTTTGTAACGGTTGTTCTCAAAGAAGATATCAAAAAGCTGGATGAGGTTGTCGTAATTGGCTATGGACAAATAAGGAAAAAAGATCTTTCAACTGCAGTGTCAACGCTTAGTAATCTGTCGTCAATGAAGAGTAGACCAACGGGCATTGGCGGAATGATGCAGGGTAATATTGCTGGCGTCACGGTTGTTAATAATGGTGGTGATCCGGGTTCAAGCCCTCAAATAGTAATTCGAGGAAATGGTTCTCGTGGAGGCGATAGTCCACTTTGGGTTGTTGATGGTGTGCCAGGAGCTCCTGTGAATACTGAGGATATCGAATCGTTAGTTGTATTAAAAGATGCTGCGTCGGCAGCTATATATGGTTCGAATGTGGGATCAGGTGGGGTCATTCTTGTAACTACTAAACAAGCTAAATCTGGTAAGCCACGTATCGAAGCAAATTTTTACCGAGGCTATGAAAATGCATGGAAACTTCCTTCAGCATTGAATGCAAAGGAGTTGGCCGATGTTAAGAATTTAGCTGCCGATAATGCAGGAGTTGCTCGTAATCCGGCTTTCGATGCTACCCAAAATCCTTATGGAATGGTAACCAGAACAAATTGGATTGACGAAATATTCAGAACCGGGAAAACTGATCATTTCTCTATTACTGCAACAGGAGGGAATGACAATCTTAAAGGGTTAGTTTCATTTGAGGCAAACAATACAGATGGTATTCTTCTTAATACTTTTAGTAGAGGATTCAGCGGAAAAGCGATTGTTGATTTTAAGATTTCTAAAAATATCTCTTTCTCACAATGGATTCAGGCAGGGGTTACAAAAGGATATTCTGCTGATACACATAGTGGATATACCGGAACCATTATTTCAGCTATTTACATGCCTCCATCTGCAACTGTATATGATAAAGATGGTTCTTTTGGTGGTGTTGTTCCTAAAGATAATCTTAAATATGCCGGTGCATATGGAGATATTGTAAATCCTGTTGCTACACTGTTACGTACTGATATCTCTAATCCAACTCGCAAAATTCATTCAACATCAACACTTTCTGTTAATCTGATTCCCGGCCTTTCTTTTAAATCAGTGTTTACGATAAGTGGAAATGATAGTCAATATTCATCATTTTCGCCAATACGTTCTGAACCAGGTAAACCTAGTCTTTCTAATAGCCTGGATCTTTCAACTTCTTCGTACTATCGCTGGTTGTGGGAAAATGTTGGAACATATACGAAAACTTTTGATAAGCATATATTTACTTTGATGGGTGGTTATACCTCTTCGTATGAAAAATATACTGGATTTGGATTAACAGCTTATGATTTCTTGTATGAGGATGCATGGGCACGTACTTTGATTAATGCGAGTGATTGGTCGAAATCGAAACCGTATCAGAATATTTCTGAGCAGGCTGCTACCTCTTCTTTTGGCCGTATTTCATATAACTACTCAGATCGTTATTTCCTTACTGCCAGTTTGCGTAATGATGCTACTTCAAAACTCTATACTAAAAATAACAGTGGAACATTTCCTGCTGTTTCAGGGGCCTGGAAAATATCTTCGGAGCCTTTCTTCGATGTGCCGCTGATTAATCTCTTGAAAATACGTGGAAGTTGGGGACAAATTGGAAATGTAGGTAAAGTGCCGAACTATTCGTCTAATGTTACACTTACTTCTCAACGTAATACGATTCTTGGTCAGAATCCTGTCCAGAATACGGGGTTGGCACTAACTTCTATTGCAAACTATGATCTTACATGGGAAACTTCAGAGCAGACAGACTTTGGATTTGATTTAGATCTTTTTAATAATCATTTGAATATTGTTTCTGATTATTATGAAAAAAAGACAAAGAATCTGATTGACTATATTCCTATTGCAGGTACTGCAGGTATTCCAAATCAGCCTTTGGGTAATGTAGGTTTAGTAAAAAATTCGGGGATTGAGGTTGCTGTTACTTACAGTAATCAGATTGGTGATCTGAAGTATAAAATTGGTGGAAACTTTGCTACTAATAAATCAGAAGTACTCAATTTAGGGACGAGTGCATATTATAATGAGGGGGATGCTGTTCGTGGTGTCTTGACTCCGTTACGCTCAACTGTTGGTCAACCATGGTATTCTTACTTTGTTATTCCAACAAATGGGATATTCCAGAGTGATGCAGAAGCAAAAGCTTACTTAAATAAAAGTGGAACTCCTATTCAACCGAATGCAAAGGCTGGCGACTTAAAATTTGTTGATTCGAATGGTGATGGTCAGATTAACGATAATGATCGTGTTTATAAGGGTAGTTATTTGCCTAAAACAACCTTTGGGTTCAATGGCTACGCAAGTTATAAAGGTTTTGATTTCTCGTTCCAGATACAAGGGGTGAGTGGAAATAAAATTTTTAATGCACTTAAATTAACAACATTGACTGCTGCTGAACAAGGATATAACATGTCGAGAGACATTCTTGGTGCATGGTCGCCTACAAATAAGGGTTCAAACATTCCACGTGTCTCAGCTACAGATCCAAATCAAAACTTTGGATTAACTTCTGACTGGTATCTTGAAGATGGTTCTTATCTGCGTGTTAAAAACATTACGATGGGATACTCCATACCAAGCTCGTTTTTCCAAAAGGTGAAGATGGAGAATTGTAAGGTCCGTTTTTATTTAAGTGCCGAAAACCTATTAACTATTACTAAGTATTCAGGCATGGATCCTGAGGTTGGAAATAATGGTATTGATGTTGGTAGTTATCCCGTAAGCAGAACATTTAGTGTGGGTGTTAACGTTAATTTCTAAGTTTTCATTTCTATTGATAACGTTCAAAATTTTGAATCATGAATAAGAAGAGTTTAATAATATTCGCTGGAATGTTGATCCTGATGGTCACTTCCTGCTCCAAGGAATTTCTTGATTATAAGCCTTATGGCGAGCCATCGACCGTTAATTTCTGGAAAACAGAAAGTGATGCAAATCTTGCTGCTAACGGACTTTATTCTTTCTTTACAGCGGACGAGGTTATCGGTCGTGGGTTCTTTTGGTATATCTGCGCAAGTGATGATATGATTGTGGGTCGTGATAAGACGCAAGCTGTTAATATGAAAAATTTTGTTGACGCAGGCTCGAATGCTTATACTACACAAAACTGGCCAGATATGTATCAAATAGTTGCCAGAGCGAATGCTATTCTGGTAAATGTTCCTAAAATGAATATTAGTCAGGCAACAAAAGATCTCGTGATGGGGCAGGCATATTTCTTTAGAGCATGGGCTTATATGTGGTTGGCTCCAAGATATGGCGATAATAGAGCAGGGATTCCAATTGTAGAACCCAACCTGCCTGTTGATAAATTGGATGTCGCCAGAGCAAAGAACGTAAGCGAAAACTACCTTTATTGTATTGAGGATTTTAAAAAAGCAGCTGATCTACTTCCTTATTTCGATCAGTTGGCTCCTGCCGATTATGGCCGTCCTCATAAAACAGCTTGTTGGGCTTATATTGCGAAGGCTTATCTTTATAATGCACAGTATGATCCAACGAGTTATGCAAAAGTTGTTGAGTATTCAGACATGGTAATTAGTTCGAAAAAGCATAAACTTTTAACTAATTTTGCAGATGTATTCAAAGTTACAAACAATTGGAGCAGTGAATATATCTGGTCGTTTGTGTCCAATAATATAGCCGGATCGATTACGCCTACTGTATTTCTGGAGAATAAGGGATGGGGAAAATATAATGGTTGGGGATACTGGCAACCTACACTTGAACTATATCAGGAGTACGAACAAGGAGATCCTCGTCGCGAAGCTACTATACTGAATTTTGGCGACTCATTTCAATATTTTGGGGAAACAAGGCGTTACTCTTCAACTAATTCGCGTTCCGGATTTCAGTTTAATAAATTTATGGATCCTTTCCGTGGATCTGATCCAATCGGAAGTGGTCTCGTTAATCCAAGTGGCGACGCTGCAACTACTGCTCTAAGTATTCCCTTAATTCGGTATTCAGAAGTCTATCTCTTTAAGGCGGAAGGATTAATCATGCAGGGAAAGAATGGCGATGAGCCATTAAATATAGTGCGTGCCCGTGCAGGTCTTTCTGCTAAGACGAATGCAACAATGGCTGATTTAAAACATGAGAGACGTGTAGAGTTGGCAGGAGAATGGGCCGATCGTCATTTCGATTTAGTTCGCTGGAAAGATGCTCAGTCTACTTATGCTAAGCCTTTACATGGAAGAATTCATACAAACCAATCAGATCCTGATTCTCCTTATGTTGTTAGTGTTGTATGGCCGGCCCGGACTTTTGATCCTGTTAAAAACGCTGTATGGCCAATTCCTCCTCAGGAAATTGCGAATAGCAAAGTGCTGGTACAGAATGCAGGTTATTAATTATTTATAACCTTTAATAATTCTTTTTTGATGAATTATTGAGTTTGTTTACAATTAAATAGGAGCCGAGAAATCGGCTCTTATTTAATTGTAAATTTGGTATTCTTAGTGATAAATTATTTTGGATTACCAGTAATATAAAGAAAAACGCCTTTAATCCTTTTAATCAATGACAAAAAAAATATTCATTATCATCGGTCTTCTAACTACATATCTTTCGGGCTATTCACAGTACACTACTTTAAATGCACATTCTCATAATGATTATCAAAATGATATTCCTTTCTGGAGTGCTTATTATGCAGGGTTTGGTTCTATTGAAGCCGATATCTGGGCCGTAAATGGAGAACTGATGGTGGCTCACCAGGAAAATGAGATTAATGCTGAACGAACACTTGATCAGCTATATATACAACCCATTGTTAAGTTATTTAAGATGAATGGTGGGAAAGCATGGGGGAAAAATAATAATACTTTTCAGCTTGTTATTGAGCTTAAATCGGCGGTAGAACCAACATTAAGTTTACTGGTTCGTAAACTTGATCAATATCCAGAGATTTTTAATCAGAAAGTAAATAAAAATGCAATTCAGGTTACTATAACAGGAAAGCAACCGGCTCCTTCATCCTTTGATAAATATCCTGATTATATTTACTTTGATGGCAATCTTAATCAAAAGTATTCTGAAGCTCAATTGAAACGAGTTCCACTTTTTAGTCTTAACCTTAAGGAGTATACAAAATGGAATGGGAAAGCTAATATTCCGGCAAATGATGTAAAAAGAATCAGCAAGATTATTGATTCGGTTCATCAACTGGGTAGTAAAATAAGATTTTGGGGTGCTCCTGATATTATTAATGCATGGAAAGTATTGATAAACTTACAGGTAGATTATTTGAATACTGATAAAATATCAAAACTTGCAGAATACCTCAATAATTATAACCATACACAATATACGGCTATTGAACAGCATATTGCATATCTGCCAACGTATGCTTATCTCAAGAAACCAATGCGTGTTAAAAATGTGATTTTGCTTATTGGTGATGGAATGGGACTAGCTCATCTTTATGCAGGGTATACTGCAAATATGGGTGCTCTTAGTATTTTCAACATGCTTAATATAGGTTTCTCGAAAACTTCGTCTGCTGATTCGTATGTTACAGATTCAGGTGCAGGAGGATCGGCTTTTGCTATTGGAGAAAAAACAAATAATAGGAGTATAGGTGTCGATGCTCTGGGAATTACACATGAGAACATTCCAGAATTGCTTTCGCGTAGAGCTATTAAAAGTGCTATTATTTCTGTAGGGGATATTACTGATGCTACTCCAGCTGTTTTCTATGCACATCAATCTGAAAGAGACTGGGCTGAGAAAATTGCAGATGATTTTATGCATAGTCCGGTAGATATACTGATGGGAGGGAATCCAAAAGTTTTTACAAGTCGCAAAGATGGACGAAATCTACTTGATGAGCTGAAAAAGAAAAAATTTCAAATCATTATGGATTTTAACGATATCAATAAGTTGAATAAAGGGAAAGCTATTGTGCTTGATGATAAAGCTACCTGCTCAAAAATTGATGGGCGGAGTGATTTTTTGCCTAAATCAGTTAGTAAGTCTTGTGAGTTATTGACTAATGCTCCTAAAGGATTCTTTATGATGGCTGAAGGTGCCCAGATTGATTATGGTGGACATCGCAACGATATGCAGTATGTAATTAGAGAAATGCTCGATTTTGATTTGGCTGTTTCGGAAGCCTTGAAATTTGCCGATAAAAATAATGAAACACTGGTTATAGTTACAGCCGATCATGAAACCGGAGGAATTACATTACTCGATGGCAATTATTCAAAAGGAATGATTGATGGACAGTTTAGTACAAACGATCATACAGGCATTATGGTGCCCGTATTTGCATACGGCCCACACTCAGAAGACTTCAGAGGTGTTTATGAGAATACGGAAATTTTCAAGAAAATTATTACAGCTTTCGGAATTATAAGAAAGTAATATCTCTGGTAATATCTATTTTGTAGAGAGGGTAGATTGTAACCTCTCTACAAAAAAAATCTTATTTATTTTAAGATTATGATTTAACAAAATAATAACTATATTTGCCCAAAGGTATCTTTTGTACACTAAGCGTGTATATTCATATATAAATCAGTTATTCAATGGGTAAAGAAGTTATTATTCCAAACATTTCTGTCGACTGTGTTATTTTCGGTTTTGACTTCGAAAAACTTAATGTGTTATTAGTCGAACGCGAATTGATCGACAGTAAAACAGGGGCGATCGTTATTAAGGATCACACCCTTACAGGTTATCATATCTTCGAGGATGAAGTTCTCGATAGTGCTGCCAGTAGAATTTTGAAAGATCTGACCGGTCTTGAAAATATTTATCTGGAACAGTTTTATACTTTTAGCGAAATAGATAGGGTTGCCGGTGAAAAGGATAAAAAATGGCTGGCTTATATGAATAAAGGCTTCGCCGATCGTATTATTACAGTCGGTTACTTTTCTTTGATAGATAGTACCAAGGTTGAGCTTACTGTACACAATCGAAATGCCAGCTGGGTTCCAATAGATGAAATTCCAGATATGGAGTTGGCTTTTGATCATAAACATATTTTTGATAAGGCATTGGATGCTCTTCGCAATAAGGTGAAGATCGATCCTATTGTGTTTGAACTACTGCCGGAAAGATTTACGCTTACTCAATTGCAAAAATTGTTGGAGGCGGTGTTTGATACCCCCTTGGAAAAAAGAAATTTTAGGAAAAAGGTAGGGCAGATGCCTTATGTTGTTGCGCTGAAAGAAAAACAAGTTGGGGTCCCTCATAAGCCTGCTCAACTCTATCTGTTTAGTCGTGAGGTTTACGAAAAAACGAAAAAAGAAAGAATTGGTTTGATGTTTTAATACCTGAGTTGCAGGTATCCAGGCCTGCAACTCCTTTTTTGCTTAATCGAAGTTTCATTACACAAATAACGCCTATCAGCTAAAAAATACATTTTATGAAATTACATTTTATCGATTTAATGATCATTGTCCTCTATCTAATCGCCACGATAGTTATTGGGTATTGGGTATCGAAAAGGGCTTCCAAGAATATACAGTCGTATTTTTTGGGGGGGAATTCTCTTCCTTGGTATTTATTGGGTATTTCGAATGCATCAGGTATGTTCGATATTGCCGGTACCATGTTAATAGTTTATTGGTTGGCTGTTTATGGTCTTAAAAGTATCTGGATCCCCTGGCTTTGGCCCGTATTTAATCAGATCTTTTTGATGGTTTATATCTCGGCATGGTTGCGTAGATCTAATGTGATGACCGGTGCCGAATGGATAAGAACCCGTTTCGGAAAAGGTAATGGAGCTACATTGTCGCATATTATTGTAGTAATTTTTGCCCTCGTAAGTGTAATAGGTTTTTTATCGTATGGATTTAAAGGGATTGGAAAGTTTGCAGCTTCTTTTTTGCCCCCACTAATTACTGATCCACATACGCTTTTATCTTATCCACAGATTAATGAAAATCTTTATGCACTTATATTGATGGCTATTACGACTTTCTATGTTGTAAAAGGCGGTATGTTTAGTGTTGTTATTACTGAAGTTATTCAATATGGTATTCTTACTATCGCTTCTATTGCGATCGGTATTATTGCGATCAATCAGATTTCACCCGAAGCCATTAATGCAGTCTTGCCTGCAGGCTGGAAGAGTATAGGATTTGGTTCACACGTTGGATTAGATTGGACTCATATTTCTGCAACGGCTTCACCCAAACTTCATGCCTTTAACGAATGGATTATGAAGGATGGCTACGAGATGTTTGGCTTTTTCTTTATGATGATGTTGTTTAAAGGAATCTTTCTGGCTGCTGCCGGTCCGGCACCCAATTATGATATGCAGCGTATTCTCTCAACGAAAAGTCCTAAAGAGGCTGCGAAGATGAGTTCACTGGTTAATATTGTATTGAATCCTCCGCGTTATTTTATGATCGCTGGTTTAACAATTCTGGCTCTTGTTAACTTCGATACACTGTATAAAGCTTCGTTAACGCAACCTGATTTTGAGAGCATTCTACCGCATGTATTGGCTACTTACGTTCCGGTAGGTCTGTTAGGCTTCCTGATGGCTGGTCTGATAGCTGCTTTTATGAGCAACTTTGCTGCCACTGTTAATGCAGCTCCAGCTTATCTGGTTAATGATATTTACAAACGATATATCAACCCACATGCTAGTGAAAAGAAATATGTAAAAATGAGTTATCTTGCTTCTATTGCGGTTGTTGTGGTAGGTATTGCTGTTGGTTTTGTAGTTACATCAATTAATGAAGTGGTACTTTGGATTACTGCTGCTCTTTGGGGTGGCTATACGGCTCCCAATGTGTTGAAATGGTATTGGTGGCGTTTTAATAGTTATGGCTATTTCTGGGGCATGCTTTCTGGAATTGGTGCAGCACTTTTATTGCCAATCCTTCATTTATCATTTCTGCAACAATGGCCTTTGGCTAATAATTTCAGCATGAATGCTTTTCCAGTAATCTTTATTGTTTCTATCATTGGTTCAATTATCGGTACGTTATGTACAAAACCTGAAGATGATGAAACGTTAATTACGTTTTATAAGCAGGTTCGTCCATGGGGCTTCTGGAAACCGATTCACAAAAAAGTATTATTGCAAGATCCTACCTTTGAGGGAAACAGAGATTTCTTGAGAGATATGTTTAATATAATAATCGGTATTGCATGGCAGACGTCGTTGGTGGCTTTCCCAATCTTTCTGGTATTGCGCGAGTGGCCTTCATTCTTCATAGCAATAGGGGTGACTGTATTTACTTCTGTAATCCTGAAGTTTAATTGGTGGAATAAGTTGAAAGATTAGATGCTGATAATTAATGTTATATCACTATAAATGGTATAATCTTAGCTATGAATAATCAGTTTTTAATAGAGATTAGAAATATTGATGTCTAAAAATTATAATTATGAAATTCGGTTCTTTTGACGACATAAATAAAGAATACGTCATTGATCATCCTAAAACGCCGTATCCCTGGATCAATTATCTGGGTAACAAAGATTTTTTCTCCATTGTATCGAATACTGCGGGGGGATATAGTTTCTTTCGTGATGCTCGTTTACGACGTATTACACGTTATCGGTATAATAATGTTCCACTTGACGATGGTGGAAAGTACTTCTATATCAATGATAACGGTTCTGTTTGGTCGCCGGGCTGGAAGCCTGTAAAGGCGGAGGTTGAGAACTATACCTGCAGGCATGGTTTGGGGTATACGATCATCAAAAGCGAAAAAAATAAACTCGAAGCTGAAGCACTCTATTTTGTGCCTATAGATGATCAATGCGAGGTACAGAGGCTTCGTTTATTCAATAAAGATAGTAGACCTAAGAAATTTAAAGTGTTCTCTTTTGTTGAGTGGTGTTTGTGGAACGCCCTTGATGATCAGACCAACTTCCAACGAAACTTCTCAACCGGACAGGTTGAAATTGAAGGAAGTGCAATCTATCATAAAACTGAATACCGTGAGCGTAGAAATCATTACGCTTTCTATGCTGTAAATAGTGAAATTGAAGGTTTCGATACCGATCGCGAGACGTTTTTAGGTATGTACAATGGTTTTGATCAGCCAGATGTGGTTGTGAATGCCAAGCCTACGAACACTGAAGCACATGGCTGGTCACCAATAGCCTCGCACTGTCTCGAAATCGAACTACAGCCAGGCGAGGAGAAGAACTTTGTGTTTGTTTTAGGATATATTGAGAATCCGGATGAAGAAAAGTTTGTAGGACCTCAGATTATTAATAAGAAACGCGCTGTTGAGATGATGGCACGTTATGATTCAGTTGAAAAGGTTGATCAGGCAATGACTGTTCTCAGAAATCATTGGGATGCCATGCTTTCTAATATGACGGTTGATCATGGTGATGATCGTTTAAACAGAATGGTCAATATCTGGAATCCTTATCAATGTGTGGTTACCTATAATATGTCGCGCAGTACTTCATTTTTCGAATCGGGTATTGGACGTGGAATGGGTTTCCGCGATTCTAATCAGGATTTGGTGGGTTATGTCCACATGTTACAACAGGAATCGAAACAACGAATTATTGATATCGCCTCAACACAATTTGCAGATGGTAGCGCATATCATCAATACCAACCCCTTACTAAACGTGGTAATGCTGATATCGGTGGTAACTTTAATGATGATCCACTCTGGTTGATTTTCGGTGTGGCTGCTTATATTAAGGAGACTGGCGATTGGTCGATACTGGACGAACAGGTTCCTTTTGATAATGATTTGGATAACGTTGCCTCGATGTTTGAACACCTGAAACGTTCGTTCTATCATGTAGTACATCATAAAGGCCAACATGGATTGCCTTTGATTGGCCGTGCTGACTGGAACGACTGTTTGAACCTGAACTGTTTTTCGACGAATCCGGATGAGAGTTTCCAGACAACCGAGAACCAGAAAGACGGGAAAGCTGAGTCGTTGTTTATTGCTGCAATGTTTGTGTTATATGGTGGCGACTTTGTCAGGATTGCTCAAAAGCGTGGTGAAAAAGATCTGGCTAAGGACGCTCAAATGCAAATTGATGCGATGGTTGCTGCTATTGATATACATGGCTGGGATGGCGAGTGGTTTTTGCGTGCCTACGACTATTATGGAGTAAAAATTGGTAGTCACGAAAATGAAGAGGGTAAGATTTTTATTGAATCACAGGGGTTTAGTGTTATGGCAGGGATTGGGGTGAAGGATGGTCGGGCCGCAAAGGCGCTCGAATCTGTGAACAAATATCTTGCATGTGATTATGGTATTGTGTTAAATAATCCTGCCTTTACAAAATATTATATTAACATGGGCGAAATCTCTACTTATCCTGAAGGGTATAAAGAGAATGCCGGTATCTTTTGTCATAACAATCCATGGATCATGATTGCTGAAACGATGGTAGGCAATGGAAACCGTGCTTTTGATTATTATGAGCGGATTACACCGGCCTATTTGGAAGAGATTAGTGATCTCCATAAAACTGAGCCTTATGTATATTCTCAGATGATAGCCGGTAAAGATGCATTCCGCCCAGGAGAGGCAAAAAATAGTTGGTTGACCGGAACGGCATCATGGAATATGTTTACCATTACACAGTTTATTCTGGGGATAAGACCAGAGTACGAAGGGCTTTTAATTGATCCATGTATTCCTGAGGCCTGGGATGATTTTAAGGTAACACGTAAATTCCGTGGTATTACTTATCATATTGAGATTTCAAACCCTAAACATATTCAGAAAGGGATTCAAAAAATCAGTGTGGATGGTATAACGATTTTGTCGAATGTATTGCCTCTCTTTGCGAAAGGAACAGAACATAAGGTAATTGTAGTGATGGGATAATCTGTCGGATCTGAATCAGAATAAGGCAACCTTTTAATGGTTTACTCTTTGTGAGTATTCATTAAAAGGTTGTTCTGTTTTCATGAAGATAGAAATAGTTTTCATGTATAGGTCCAAATCACTTTTTTATCTTTGATCATTTCGAAGATGTGAGACTTAATTGTTTCCTATCAATTGGTCGGATCTTCTATGATCGTGTTGAGTATTTTAAGATCTTTCTTCCTGGCGTTGGGTGTTATATTTAAGTGAACCACCTTTTTGTTCTGATAATTGCATTCTATCGTGGTTTGATTTAGACCGTGGAGTTTAAACATTACATTCCATTCTTTGGGCCATGCAGGGAAAAGGTACATCTGCATATTATCATTGTATAATAGCATGTTCTGTAGTCCTATCATTCCTGATCCTCCCCAGTTATGATCGGGAATCCAGTCGTGACCGGGACCAAAGAAGGCAGTAAATTTTAGATTTGAATTTTTATCGCTTAGTTTTTCAATGATCAGACGTTTTGCATCATCGGTACGTCCCATAATAGCTGCATATATTGGTGTGCACATCCAGCTCCAGAATTGCAAAGCGGATTTGCGGTTCTCAGGGAGGTTTTCCCATGTATTATTTGCTTCCTGTAATCCCTCTTTCTTGCCAACATGATAGAGTCCGTAAGGCCAGACAGTGTACATCTCAGGAAAATCAGTGGCATTATAAATTTTGTCGTATAGCTTTGCAGGTTTAATTACGGTTTTTTTATTTCTGGTTTCGTACTCAACATCAGGAAGATGTTTTGAAACAGATTCAAAATACGATCTGGTTGAAGCTGGAATAGACTGAATAGGAAGTGATAATATCTCTTCAGTAACACGTTTTAAGCCTGCCACTACTTCTACCGGATTGGTCGCTTCTGAATATAACTCTAAGCTGTTGAGTGGATACAGTACTAACTTGCCATTTTTATTATATTCTGTTCCGGTTCGGTTCTTGTTTTCCATTTTGTAGTGCTGATCGTAAAACCGTACAACCGATTCAATAAAAGGAAGATAGGGATTAATGTCCTGCCTTGAGTATCTGGCTAGTTGAATGGCCATGTAGGCAAATTCAATTTGCATGGACAGATGGTATTTTAGATGTGCGGGATTCATAGGGCCATTGGTAGTAGCTAGCCTGTTTACAGGAAGTCCGCTTAAATCGAGTGGCTCGGAAAAGGCGGCCCCTTCGTGGCCCCAATATGCTTTGGAGCGTGCCTCAGCCACTGGAAGTCGTTCGGTATAAAATTGCAGAGAGGGGAGCATCAGATCAAAATCGCCGGAAGCAAGTCCAGGCCAACCAATCAGACGTTGGTTTTGAGCCATAAAAAGATTTCCCCAACGACGATAATCAGGTGTTGTTTTATCACTTATCTTATAGGTAGCCGAAAAGTGTTTAATGTATTCAGGAGCAGGCGGATCGGTTGTAAATATTCCACCATTGAACTTTAAGGGAAGCCGGCCGTCTTTGTTGCAAGCCCACATGTAGCGAAAAAGCTGATAGTTTTTGCCGACCTGCCAGCCCTGATCCGTAGGATCTGCTCCCATGTTGATGAAGATATAGCTTCGATGCCAGAATGCAGACCACCATTTTTTGCTTTCATCTTCAGCTTGTTTTATCTGTTGTGTTGCTTTATTATATCTGGTAGTAAGTTCGGATTTCCATTTCTGAATATCGGTCTCCTGTTTAATGAGCGGGACAATGGTTAGGTTGAAAGATGTTGCAGGATGTGTGGAGGTCAGATGCCATGCCTTACCCGACCAGCTTTGCCATTTTACAGTTTCAACGCCATCAGCGATCATATCTTTTCCTGAAAGCATACCTCCGAAGATCAGGTTACGCGCCACATCGTGGATGCGGTTGCTGAATTTATCGAATTGTTGCTTCTTAATCAGCTTGTCAACAATCAACCGGGTGTTATCATTCTGATGAAACCAGACGATATTATTCTTGCCTTGTTCGACCTTATCAGGAAGCACACATGAATAGCCTCCCAAATTGTAGTTGCCTAATCCGACCGAATCCACTTTGTCTCGCCATGTAGCAAAGGAGGCTTTTAGACTTATCGGTTGTGAGGACTCTACCTGTGCATAAACAACGGGTTGACGGATATCAAACCACAAAGATACTTTGCCTTTTATGCCGTTTTTCGATGTGCTGGTAATGATTATCCGACTTGTATAGATATCAAGTTCTTGTTTAAAAGTACCCTCTGTTTCAAAAGGGTTTGGATTTAGATGTAACCGAAAACATCCCAACTTCAGGAGATCAGCATTTTCATCATAACATTCGTTGTTAGCCAGATAAAAATAGATATCTCCATTTTGTACCCATACATTCAGGCCGTTTCCCTTACTCCCGCTCAATGGCATAGATTCTGCCGACGATTTGGATTGCTGAATCCACACCGGATTGTATGCTGTCAATTGCTTTTTTAAATCTGCATCGGTCAATCCCTGAGCTTTACTAACCGGGCATTGAAGTGTTAAGGAAAGAAAGCATAATAATTCAATCCATTTTAACTTTGTAGATGCTTTCATGATTTTTTCCTTTGGTTGTGAACATATTTACAGTCTGGAAATATAAATGCATATTTTTCGATTGACATATAGCCTTTTATTTAGGTGATATTTTTATATCTTCATTTTCCTTAGTAAAAAAAGTAAGCGTTCTTCCAGAGAGTGTTTCTGCCTC
This sequence comes from Bacteroidota bacterium, assembly GCA_013390605.1. GTDB lineage: Bacteria > Bacteroidota > Bacteroidia > Bacteroidales > Cfx3-03 > Cfx3-03. The sequence goes on from JACAUB010000001.1 coordinate 5,207,876, forward strand.
TATATTATTTCTTATCAATTGGATGACTTTATCTGGCCAGGGATTCTCTAAGTTACACAGACGGCCTTTTTCACTCCTGATTTTCACATATTTTATCTGTCCTTTTTTCAAACAGCTACTTACTAAAAAAGCTCCATAAGCCCGTAAATTATCAAACCCGGCATCTTTCTGATGGTTCCAGTTTGGAAAAATGCGAAGGATGCCTTCATAACTCTGCATCAACATTTCATTGACGGTAAGAGGAACGGCAGCAAGTGTTTCAATACCTCCCCCATCTTGTGTAATCCATAGGTTAGGAAGCGACTTAATGGCAATTCGGTCTTTCAAATATTTTAATATTTCATCCGAACTATAGCCAACTCTTACAGCACCAGGGAAACAGGTCTCGATACCATTACCTAACGTATTACCCCATTCACCCGAACTAGTCATATGATCTTTCCAATGCGATACATCACTGAGCAATATTTTGTTAAACACAGAATCGGTTTTAGGACCGCAAACGCCACCGGGAAGTATTAGTCCATGGATAGAAACACGGGCTAAACCCGCAATCTGACTATGCCATACCGAAGGGCTTTTCTCCACACTCTTCAAGCTGAGCCTGCCATCTATCTCTCCTGTTGGAAAATCGCTCATGTGTGTATGAATATATTGCCATTTATTCCGTCTGTTTTCATCAACATTTAAGAAATTGCTAACGTCAATAATACCTTTAAATAACATTTTAACCAGGCCCAGTGAAAGTGTTGAATTAAAGTCGCCAAGCTGATCACGCCATTGTCCTTTATTTTTAAGATTGGGCATCACTTCGCCATAATGATCCATGTAGATTACATAACGGCCATTTTCAAACTTTAAATAATTTTCCCAGAAATCAGCACAAGCTAACAAATATGGATAAATCCGCTGAGCATACGTTTCATCATAGGTACTATAAAAACGCATCAGCATATTACCTGCACCGAAAACTGCATTAATTTTCTGGCCAAGAAATTTATAGCCCCCATCGATTGTATTTTCCCGGGTTCCATACCGCTTTTCCATTTCATTGGGAGTAAGCGGCCATCGGGTAGTGACCAATCCTTTTGGACCGATACCTACCGGATAATAAATTCCTTTCATATGGAGTAATTCTCTGGCATGAATTCCCCCTTTTTCTATGTAATCAAGTAGCGGTTGATCATAGTTGTCAATCAAGTCGATATAATTTGAGGAATAGGCTGCCCAGAAAGGTGCCTGATAATTGTAATTTAAATGGTAATCTCCACCCCATGCGGAGGAGTCTCTGGTGATAAATGGTCCCCAGATGCCGGGAGCGAATTTATTTCCGCGAGAGCTACAAGCAAACAAATATTGCGAGGCATAATAGTATTTTTCAAGTAATGTATCAGCGATACGAACATTAGACTTTGCCCAGAATGCGGTCCACCATTTTTCATGTTCGCGACGTATTGATTCAACAGAGACATTGGTTAATGCTCCCGCTTCACGGATAGCACCGTCTTTCCAGTCTTTGCGATCGTGATTCGTATAAATTGTAACAGTAATTGTGACTTTTTCATTAGCCGGAAGCATTACGATATTCTCGCTTACAGGTTTACCTCCTAACACTTTCATTGCCATCGCTACGTGAGAAGGCCATTCCAGTAACGGTGTGTTTTCAAAAGATCGGGTAACCCAATAAACGGGATTGTTCTTACCTGTATGGTTTACAGAAGTATTTCCTTCTTTAGCCCATAGGTTAATATTCAGTTGGCATGTCTTATTCGATGTAAACTCAGCTACAACAATATTTTTAGTGGCAGAAACCCAGGCATTAAGAGATACGTTGAGATCATCTTTGCAGAATCTGGCCTTAATAGCTGCCTTGTCTTGAATTTGTTCTGCATGATAAGCGGCACCCTGTAAAGCAGCAATCCGGATATCCAACCCGCCGGGTAAGGCAATACCGCCTCCTGGATAAACAGGATAGGCTCTCCAGAAATCGTTCTTACCTAAAAATAAAGATAATTTATCAGGAGTACCTCCTAATGTTAATCCGATATCGCCATTACCAGCTAAAGGGGCATCAGGAACTTTAGAAGTAGGCACATTTTTAGGAGGAGCAGTAAAGACGGCTTTATAACGTCCGGCATAAATTGTCTGGGCGTTTAATTGATGAACACTCAGACTTATAAATAATGTGATAACAAAGATTTTAAACGCAGTTTTCATTGTTTTTCTCTGTATTGTTTCTCTTAGATTATGTAGTTCTGCCTACTGATCTGTCCGAAAAGGTATAGCAGGTAGTCCTTGTTGACTGTAGAGATTTGGATGCATAAATTTTTTCCATGCATACCTTACAGAAACAGGGTTTTCTACTTGAGCAGCGGAGACGATAACTTTATTTTTATCAATGATGGCTGTAGCAGGATAAAACTGTTTGTCGGCTCCTGCAATTTCGAATTCTCTTAGATCTCCATCTTTAGCGACTAACCCTTTTTCGGCATAATCAAAAGATAGTTGGATTATCTTTCCTTTTACCTTCATTGATTTGTAATAAGGACCTGAAAAAGTAACCCCTTTAAAACCATAGTCTTTGGCCAGGGCCCAATAGGCTAATCTTTCGCCAATGATCGTTTTATTACGGGGGTGAATATTTGCACTATCTCCGGCATCAACAGCAACCACCATTCCGGTGTTCTTAAGTGTTCTCCAGACATGTGTTTGCGAATCTCGTAATAAGGGTGTTTTGTCTTTGTGTGAAGCGATCTGTACAAAATAGAAAGGGAAATCACCCTGATTCCACTCCTTACGCCAACTATTGATCATGTTTGCAAATACTTGTCTGTATTTAAAAGCATGGTTATCATTAGATTCGCCCTGATACCATATCACACCTTTGAAAGTGAGTGGGAGAAGAGGCTCTACCATCGCATTCCAAAGACAGGCAGGTTCGGAAGGAAGTGAAACTTTAACAGGTGGGGGAAGTTTTAATGTGGTATCCTTTCCGTGATTAGTTTTTTCATTCCATAGGTTTTCGGTGACTTTAAAATCTTCATATTTTTTTAGTCCTCTACGGTATTCTTCGAATACCTCGTTATATAATGTATCGTTTTTCATCACCATCATCTTCGTCCATAATTCGGCATGAGTTCCGCCCACGGCTGTTTGAATCATTCCAACAGGTTGATGGATTTGTTGATGCAGATAGCGACCGAAATAATATCCTACAGCAGAGAAGGCCGCCACTTTTTCAGAAGAACATACCATCCATTCTCCTTCGCAGTCTGCTTGGGGTAGCTCAGATTTTTTGATCTTTACAATAAACAATCGGATTTCAGGATAATTGGCTCCAGCTACTTCTTGTTCCCAGTTATTGACTCCGGTACGCCAACCGATCCCTTTGGCCAATGGGAATTCCATATTGGACTGGCCCGAACAAACCCATACTTCACCAACAAGGATATTCTCAAGTTTGATCGTATTGGTTCCGGAAATAGTCATTACCGTAGGTTTGTTGGATGCTTTAAATGGAGAAAACACTACTTTCCATGAACCGGAATTATTGGTTATTGCCTTTTTAGTCTGGTTTTCAAATGAAACAGTAACATGTTCACCGACGGTAGCCCATCCCCAGATTGCAACAGGCTTATTCGCTTGAATGACCATGTTACTGCTTATGACATGTGGTAATGACACGTCGGCCATTATGTAGGTTGACGTAAAAAGCATCATAATAATCAATCCAAGACGCTGAAAAAAATTAGATGTCATCATGTTGATATTTTTAAAGTTTATTTTTTTATTTCAGCCCTACGACTTTTTTCCCAAAGCAGGCGAGCTGTAATTTGAGGTGATCTAGCGATTCTATTTGTGTAGATCTCAACAGTTCCTATCACTAGATATTTATCGGGACGAAATTCGGAGAGATAAATGTATTCATCGCGTACATAATTATCGCCACCACCGTGACCTGTTCCGGTGGTGCCATTTACCCGACCGGCAAAAATTCCATCGGTTACTGTTCCCATTACAACATCAAAATAGGTATTGGCAAATGGAAGCATGTCGCTGAATTTGATTCCGTAGCGACCGCTATTATAAGCAATCCATAATCCTTCACAATCATATGCAAAGTGATTAGTGTCTTCCATGCCGGTGGGTAAAGCATATGCCCATGTCCAACATGCAGATCCGGTAGCTGATACAACGGGTTTTAAGTTGGCAAAGAACCAGTCGATATTAGGTTTTACAATTGCATCATATTTGGCGACCCTTATCGGATCGTCTTCGAGAATTACGTGGCATTCTGTTAAGCGAACAAATCCATTTGTAAGTAGCCATGCCTGGTTCCATGGAGCAGGTTGATTGGCTTTATATGTATTTGATCCTCCCGGAAAATAATAATGATTTTTTTCATCGGTTCGGATGAAATGAGGAATTATCCATTTGTCTATTACGAAATCACCTTCATGAATATATTTTAGTGCTCTGTCTTTATATGTTTTTCCAAAATTATTTGTATCTCTGATAGCAACATCTTTGTTCCAAATAGATGGCGTTTTGAGAATGAGTTTTGCACAATATGCAAGATGCGATAGTACTGCTCCTTGCTCTACACCGGCTCCGGCCCGGGAAGTAGTACTGGAAGGCCAAACTGGTTCTATGTTGCCGGTCCAGACAATCAGTTGGCCCCCTTTCGCTTCGGGAAAAAGATCGTTTCGGCTGGCTAAAGCAGCATCACAGTAATAGATCATGCGATTGAGAATATCGATGTCGTGACTTGCTTCATACATCAAACCGCAAGCCTCTATAGCTTTTCCTGCGTTACCAAAAACCCACACGTTTCCACTGCCCTTTTCAGGAGGATGAACATTGAGCAACATGTAGTTTTTAAAAGCATTAATCTCATTTTGTGTAACGGGTCCTAAAAGGCTTTCAACAATCAATGACTGAGCTTTTAAAAATGATGGAGAAATGGCAAGTAATAAGAGTAAAATAAAAGGTACAGATACTCTTCGTTTTTTTACAGTCATCAGTTATTGAAATTAGTTATGATATATGCTTAATGCTATTTAATGTATGTGAAATCAATGGACTATCTCATTTTTGTCTGCGTTACACAACTTATCCATATCCATAAAGGTCGAAATAGTCTTCATGTCCTTATAATTGGAATAGCTCCAAACTACTTTCTTGTCTTTGGTGATTTCTAATATGTGTGGCGCTGTCCCAAACTGATTATTATGACCTAGCCAGTTACAGATAATGGTATTTCCATTGGATAGGCGTTGCATTCCTCCAAGAAATTTGAATGGCTTATCGGGAAGATCGGCGTTTGAGACTTCCCAGACAATTTTTCCCTCTTTATTAAACTCGTAGACATGAGGATCCTTTTTTGCATCGGCTTCCGAAACTAAAGTGTTTCCGTTCGGTAAACGGATGGCTGTATGAGGACCTCCCGGTACGTTGATTTCCCAAACCATCTTTCCATTTGCATCATACTCGCGTACAACTTTCAGTCCGTAATGTGCAACAAGGAAATGGCCATTATCCAGATGGCGAGCATTACGCATGTATGCATGTCCTCCGTCTCTGACAGAATCGGGTAATATTCTTACTTCTTTTACAATCTTACCTTTTGGGGATACTTCAAGCAACCGACCACTATTGCATTCACCGATAAAGGTGTTTCCGTTATTGAGTCGTTGACAAGCATAGACTTCGTTTTTTGATTCATAATGAAAGATGGTATCATTTTTTCTGGTCATCTCTAACACACCGTGTCCTGTTGTGAAAAGCAAATTCCCATTGGACAACACCCACAGATCATTTGAATTTGGTGCTTCGTGCTGCCAAACTATCTGATCATTTTCCAGAATAAATACTTTCCCCTGTGTGTAATCGGCACAGGCAAAATTGTGATGTTGTGGAAGAGCGGGTGAGTATTTACTTTTCTTAGGCTTTTCAACAATGGCTGTGCCCCATAGAAAACCACCAACCGTTTCTTTAGCATTAGTCATTCTTTTATAGCTGACATAGGTAGCGTAGTCTTTCTTAATTCCAATTCCATCGCCCCCTCCAGCTACATCAACTAACCCATGATTATTGATTTGGCCAAAAGAAGTGAGGCTCTTGTAACCATTGGCTACAACTGTAGCATATTCTTTTTTTCTGATGACACCTATATCTATTCCTCTTTGTATAAAATAGACAAACATGCCGGTGCCTGACGGATCAATCCAGTTGTCGGGTTGATCGCCCTTATCCACTATCATAAACCATCCTCCGGTTTTCTTGTCTTGAGTCCGTTTGAGTCCGTTCGCTAATCGAATGTATATATCCTCGATTTGTGCATATTGAGGATGACTATTTGGCATTTCTGCCAGTAGTTCTACTGTTACCAGTGCTAACCAACCCATGCCTTCACTCCAGACTTCAGGAGAAAGTCCCGTCTTGGGATCTGCCCATTTTGCCTGTTCCGGTTGTTCTGTCCACCCATGAAGATATAAACCGGACTCTCCCTTTAAAAGGTGCTTTGCACAAACAGTTATCTGTTTGGCAGCTTCATCATAACAATATTTGCTGTCGCCAATAATTTTACCATAACGAATTAAAAACATCTGACCCATAAAGACTCCGTCTATCCACATGTTGGGTGACTTAGCACCATGCCAGAACTGTCCATCATGACTTCTGGGGTATGTATCGAAAATTTTTCTGAATTGTGTTGCTGCTGTTTTATATCGTTCATCGTGCGTATATCCATAAAGATCAACGATGCTGCTCCCGGTCATCAAGTTATCCAGGTTATTCAGATTGTCACCATGAAAATTTCCTTTTTCATCTACAAAGTTGTCGATGTATTTTTTGATAAAATCAAGATATCGCCTGTCTCCGGTCGTTCTGTATAACATTTCGAACCCATAAAATATGTATCCGTGAACATAGGACCATGGCTTCCAATAAGCTTCCCGATAATCAGGATAGCGTGTTATGATAGATTCTGCAGTTGCAATTGACCAATATGCTGGAATCTTCCCGGGAGTGTAGTTCAGTCGGGCATCAGGTAAGCCCTGAGAGGTTCCTTTTTTCGGTTTTATAGCTTTTGTTGTGGTATCTGCAACTGCATAAGGCTTTGCTGTCTCAATATTTTGAGCACTTGTTGTTGCGACCAATAAAAGAGCAACAAAGAATATAATACTTAAATATAAATTATTTAAACGGTATAGCTTTTCCATAGGTTACGTTGTGAAAGTGGATATTGTCTATTCCTGGTGTATGAAACAGGCATCGTCATGATCGACGATGCCTGTTTGTATTAGATGCTTTGATTAATCACCCATTGATCCTTTTCCTTTTGGAGCGATATAAGGCCGGGTAGTCTGGTCGGTAGTCGTGATTTCAAAACGACCATGTTGTCTGATGTCTTCAGACGAACTGCCTATCATTACATTAAACCATCCTGGTTCAACGATCCATTTCATATTTTTGTCGAGCATTTGAAGCTCTTTTGGTGTTAATGTAAACTGTACAGTTTTTGTTTCTCCCGGAGCAAGACGGATTCGTTCAAACCCTCTCAGTTCTTTTACAAAAGAGATAACAGAACTGACCTCATCGTTGATGTAGAGTTGAACAACCTCATCACCGGCCATTTTCCCTGTGTTTTTTACATCTACTGAAACCTGTACGATACCAGCAGCTTTTTGTTGTTCTGGTGTAATCTTGAGGTTGGAATATTCAAAGGTGGTAAAGCTTAGTCCAAATCCAAAAGGATAAAGGGCTCCGTTAACAGTAGTTTTAGAAGGAGCTTGTGCACTAGGCTTGAATGGGAAACACAATGGAATCTGTCCAACTGATTTTGGGAAGGTAACGGTTAACTTACCACCAGGGTTATAATCACCAAAAACGATATCAGCAAGGGCTTCACTACCATACTTTCCGGGGAACCATGCTTCAATAATTGCTTTACAGTTCTTATTAGCCCAGTTGATGGTCATGGCACGTCCATTCATTAATACCAACACAACAGGTGTGCCGGTTTCCTGGACCTTGGTTAACAATAACTGTTGGTAACCGGTCAGATCTAAACTGGTTTTAGAATGCGATTCACCAACAACCTTATTGTCTTCGCCAAGTACCAAAATAGCTACATCGGATTTTTTAGCTTTCTCTACCGCATCATTAATGTCTTTCCACTCATCATCTGTAGGTTCAGAAGGTAAAATTTCGCTTTCGGGCCAGTTTTTATCAATGATATTACAACCCTTGGCGTACATAACGTTAACATCGTTGCCCAACTTTGATTTGAAAGCATCTACGACCGATTTATACGCTATCTTTTTAGGACCATAACGGGAAAGCGACAATGAAACATCCATAGCATTAGGCCCGGCGATTAAGATATTCTTAATTTTTTGTTTCTCCAGCGGTAAGAACTGATCCTGATTTTTTAATAAAATCATTGCTTCGTATGAAGCTTGCTTTGAGACTTTGTCAAAATCAGGATTATAGAAGATTTTCTCTGATTCGGTAGGGTTGTCGATATAGGGTTTATCAAAGAGACCAAGCCAGAATTTTACACGTAAAACTTCACGTACTCTGTTATCGAGGGTCTCCATAGAGAGTCCTCCTTCGTTTACTAATTCGCGTAACGGTTTGAGGAATGTATCTGGTTCTCTGAAGGTCGTTCTGACATTCATCCCTGCTTCCAACGATTGTTTTACAGCATCCTTCATGTCAGGAGCAACATGATGTTTTGTCCATATAAATTCTACTGCTTCACTATCTGAAACCACGTATCCTTTAAAGCCATAAAGGTTCCGTAGCAGCTCGGTCAGAAAATAATAGGAGCCAGTAACCGGAATGCCATCATAATCGTTGTACGAACTCATGGTCCCCAGTGCATGTCCTTCGGTGAAAGCTACTCTAAATGGTTGGAGCAGTAAAGTATGCATATCGCGAAGAGAGATTTGTGGGGCTGTACGGGTGTCGCCGTCTCTTCCTCCGATTGGAATGCTATATGCAGCAAAATGTTTTGGTGTCGATACCACGTTATGTGCCTGAATGGCCAATACCTGACGTAATCCCATTTGCGACACAAAATAAGGATCCTCACCATAACTTTCTACGGCACGTCCCCATCTTGGATCTCTGGCAACATCCAAAATAGGCGAATAAACATTGGTGAAACCGGCAGCACGTGTCTGAATAGCAGTGATAGAGCCGATTTGTGTTACTAAATCTTTATCCCATGAAGAACCTACTCCGATTTGTGCAGGAAATAAAGCGGCTCCGGGGAAACATGCACCGTAGATGCCTTCATTGGTGAAGTCGATCGGAATACCCAGTCGTGTTTCTTCGATAAACCATCGTTGAACCTCATTGATGTTTTTTACATGTATGGATGGAGATTGTGATTTACTATAAGGAAGACGGACGCCGTTGGTGTGTTCGTCGATATTAGCAAGGCCGTCTTTCCATATCTTATTTTTCCATTCGGGTGTAGGAACCGAGTCTTTTAGCACATTAGGAAATCCATACAGGGTAACACATTGTCCTGTCTTCTCATTAATCGTCATTTGACTCAATAGGTCGTTGATCCAGAGTTCGACATCAAGGGATGGGTCTTCGAAAAGATCCATCTTTCCGTTTTTGTTGAAATCGATCCATCCTTTTTTGTACATCTCTTTCTTTCCGTAAGGCGAGTATTTCCCTTTATCCTGTGCAAATAAGGTAGAAGAGATACAAAGGAAAACGAATAAGAGAATAAGGTTTATTTTTTTTATTTTCGACATAATTATTTGTAAATTAAATTGTTGCGATGTTTTCTTGCGAAGGTTTTTTTCTGGCCGTTTAATCAAGTGCACCTGATTTCATTTTTTCTTTAATGTCGGTCGAAGTATTCTTTTGTATTTTTCCTTTAACAACCAGCTTAACAACCGATGCGATAGCATCAGGAGCCGTTGTCGGTAATGATATCGTTAATCCGTCAGCGGAGGAGATGGTTTTTAGCATTGTTTTATTGGTTAACAAAGATGCTGTGATAACCTGATTCTTTAGATCGGGTATCGTGATCTTTCCACCTGTTGGCCAATTGAATATGGAGAAATAAAGGATGGTGCCATCTTTTATTTCTTTACTAGTACATTTACCCCATGTCAATGGTTGTAAGGGACTGCCTTTTGTAGCATAAATGGCTTCTCCATTTACCTTCATCCATGTTCCTATTTCTTTTAGTCGGTCAATACTTTCCTGCGGAAATTCGCCGTCAGCTTTAGGACCGATATTCAATAAGTAATTTCCTCCCTTTGAAGCGATATCTACTAAATTGCGGATCAGCGTTTCGGTGCTTTTCCATTTGTGATCATAGCTTTTGAATCCCCACGATCCATTCATTGTCATACAGGTTTCCCAATTATTTCCATCTAATTCGCTCTGGCTTGGAATTTTTTGTTCAGGTGTCTTGGTGTCGCCGGGAAAATTAGGACGTTTGAGTCGGTCGTTAGTGATGATATTGGGCTGAAGTTTCAGTTGAGCTTGCAGCTTTAATGCAGCATCATCCGTCATGTCGGTTGGGGTATCCCACCAAAGTACAGAGACTTCGCCGTAATTTGTCAATAACTCTTTTACTTGCGGTACTGCTACTTTTTCGATGTATTCGGCCATCGTAGCGGTGGTTTGAGCAGGGTCCCAATGTCCTTTATTAGCCAGTGTATAGGTATCGATCTTTGTAGAATCGGGATTGAGCCAACCTTCGGTTGCTGCTTTTCTTGAGGCAGCTCCTCCGGGGTTATTCCAGTCCTGTGCTTGTGAATAGTAGAATCCTAGTTTGATGCCGTACTTCTTACAGGCAGCGGCAAGATCTTTCAACACATCTTTTCCGTAAGGCGTTGCGTCAACAATGTTCCATTTGCTAGCTTTCGATTTGAACATAGCAAAGCCATCATGATGTTTGGCGGTGATTACTATGTATTTCATGCCGGCATCTTTTGCCATTTTCACCCAATCTTCGGCATTGTACTTGACGGGGTTGAATTGTTTTGCATATTGTTGATATTCAGAAACGGGAATCTTTGAACGGTTCATGATCCATTCGGCCCCTCCATGTCTCATTTCATGGCCATTGTATACGCCACCGGGGACTGAATAAACACCCCAATGGATGAACATGCCGAAGCGAGCCTCTCGCCACCACTGCATGCGTTCATCTTGTGATAATGTTTTTTGAGCAGAGATGAATTGTGCCGAGAAAATTAAACTTAAAAAGAGTAGAATTATTTTTTTCATTTATGTAAGGGTTAAGTAATAATTACGAATCTTAAAATAACGGTTTTTTGTTCTTTAGTTTTTCTCCGCGTAATAATGCTTCGAGATAATAATAATCTGCATAATTTAAAGGCACATCAACTTCATTGTTCATCGGTTTTGATCCGGTACTGTGCATCAAAATAAATCCCTGATTTTCTCCAATCTTTGAACGGTATTGATTGGTTAAATTGTTGATGATTTTATCCGCAATACTTTTAAAATACTTTCCCTTTGCTGAATAAAGGCTTAATTCGTAGAATGCTGAAGCCATTACTGCTGCAGCTGAGGCATCGCGTGGCTCGTTAGGAATATTGGGTGAATTAAAGTCCCAGTAGGCAATCAGATCATTTGGAAGTGTTGGGTTTTTTAAAATGAAGCCGGCAATCTTTTCAGCCTGACTGAGAAATGCTTTGTTTTTTGTTTCGCGATAACACATGGTGAATCCATATAACCCCCATGCTTGTCCACGTGCCCATGCCGACTCATTACTAAAACCCTGATGAGTGGTCTTTTTGATGACTTTTCCGGTTAGTGTATCATAATCAACTACATGAAAAGAACTGAAGTCAGAACGGAAATGATTTTTCATCGTGGTAGTGGCATGGCTGACTGCAATTTTATAGAAGGAAGAATCACCGGATAGATGTGTAGCTGCAAAAAGGAGCTCCAGATTGAGCATGTTATCAATGATAACAGGGTAATCCCATTTGTCTTTATTATGATCCCATGAGCGTATACAGCCTACTTTAGGATTGAAACGTTTAGAAAGTGTTTTAGCTGATTGAATGATAATGTCGCGATAGCTTGCATTATTGGTTAAGCGGTATCCATTGCCATAGCTACAATACATTTTAAATCCCATGTCATGTGTACCGGCATTGAATTTTTCGTTTTCAAGTTTAGCCGTAAAAGCTGCTGCCTTCTCTTTCCATTGTTCTTTACCGGTGAATTCATAGATATACCAAAGAACGCCGGGAAAGAATCCACTCGTCCAATCTTTTGCAGGAACCATCACCAGTTTACCGTCAGGCGTGAGGGTGCGAGGAGATACAACTTCAGGCTTTTTCTTGTTCTGCACATCGTTGAGCCATGTGGTTTTTGTTTGATCGATCTGATCGAGCATAAATGAGGTTTGTTTTTCAGTGTCGTCAAATATTTTCTTGATTTGTTGGGCTTTCGTTCCGAGTGAACCCATTCCAATTAATAAGATAAACAGTAGAATTTTTACTTTCATTCTGATTTTATTTAATAGGGGTTAACGTTATTTCTAATGGTTTCATTAATTCAGTTTTCGTAATCTCAACTGGTTCAATTGTTAAACGATGTGTTCCCTTAGCTAATGAAAGGGTTCCCAGATCAAGAGAAATTACCCCACTACCTTTTTCTAGTGCTTTAATCTGATATTGGTTGATGATTTTCTGATCTGATATAAATTTAAAAGAGCCTTCACTTTCTTTTGATCCAACATATTTTAGCGTTACCTGATAAGAAGTAGGTTTATTGAGTCTGGCCGTCCAGCTTATTTTTTGCTCTTTCTGTTTCCAATTTTCAACATAGTATCTATTGGCTTTCCCATCACTAAAGCGAAGTCCTTTTCCTTGAATTTCGCCATCAAATATTAATAAATGATTTGAGGAATTGCTTGAGAGAAGTTGTACTGTGTCGGCTTTGATGATATTGTTTGTTTCAAGAACAATAACTGTATTTACATTATCAGGAGCAACTGAAGGAAGGGTAAGGCTTAAATCGAGCGGATTGATCCTCTCTATTTGAAGTGTTTTTTTTGTTGGATCAGAAAGAAGATACGCTTTTCTGACACCGCTTTTTACTCCACCGATGATGAGTTTTCCGGTTGTAGGCCAATTAAATACATGAAGATATAATTTGTTTTTTTTCTGTGTGGTTACCCCCCAACTTTGAAGTGCTAATGGAGATCGGTCAGTGCCATATATACTCTCTCCATTTACGTCCATCCACTTTCCAATGCCTTTTAATATCTCAATATCTTTTTGATCAAGTTGTCCATTGCCCATTGGTCCTATATTCATCAGTAGATTGCCTCCACGCGATGCAGCTTTTGCTAAAAGTTGAACGAAGAAGCTAACTGGTTTATGACTTTTATCATATTTGTGGTATCCATAAGATTCATTCGTTGTGGGGATGCCTTCCCAGTTCCCCTTTACAGGAGCAAATTCAGCTGGACGATCTGAAGTATTGTTATAATCGCCAAATTGAAAATTAGTGTTACGCGCAAGGCGACCATTGACGACTACATTAGGATCGGTTTCGCGAATAGCTTTAAGGATACGAATGTTTTCAGAAAGTGGAAGTTTTAGAGGTGTGTCGAACCAAATGATATCAGGATGATATTTAGTGAGTAATTCTTTAATTTGAGGAATTGCTTTTTCGTTGACATATTTTATAGCTTTTGGTAATAATTCAGGGTGTACATCATACCAATTTGTGCCACCATGCAATAATGAATCTCCTCCCGGATTATTGTAATCCCAGTCATTTCCGGGTGCATCGGGATGTTCCCAATCAAAAGCATGCGAATAGTAAAAGCCAAATTTGACACCATACTTTTTACAGGCCTTAGATAACTCGGCCATAGGATCGCGCCTGAACGGAGTCTGTTGTACGATGTTATAATCTGACACTTTTGAGTCGTACATAGCAAATCCATCATGATGTTTGGCGGTAATGATAAAGTATCGCATCCCTGCTTTCTTTGCCATTGAAATCCATTCGTCAGCATTAAAATTGACAGGATTAAACTGATGTGCCAGCTCCAGATATTCGCTTCGGGGAATTCTTTGCGAACGCATGAGGTGTTCGGCATATCCTTTAACAATTTTACCCTTCCATTCACCTGCCGGCAAAGAATAAATGCCCCAATGAACAAACATTCCAAAGCGGGCTTCGCGCCACCATGCTATTCTTTGATCTGAAGTTTTCATTGAGGCTGTCCACCATCCATTTATTGCTTCATCTATTACCTTCTGATCACGTTGCCTGGCATGATTGAACATTTCAGCATCTTCATCTCCTTTCTGTGCCCAAACATTTTGGGTAGATAAAACAAAAAATGCTGTTAAAAGGAGTAGTAGTGTCTTCATTCTGTAGTTGGGGTTTATTAGTTATTCAACATTGAATATTATCAGAGATTTGAAAATTTAGTTGTATTGCTGATCTTAATAGCAACACTATTAGGTTTATTCCAACCAAATAATAGGATTGCGTATCGGTAGATTTCTGATGACCTCTTCTGTTTTGGGAAAATGATCTTTTCTCTTCCAGCATTCTAACCATTCTGCTTTTTGAAAAACAGTAGCTCCAAATAGCAGAAAGGGTTGCGCGACTGGCCAGTTGTCCCAATACATTACATCAGGAGGGAGCTGCCATTTACTTTTGTCCTCCACAAACGGATAGATATATTCAATTCCTTTACGAATACATTTTCCATCAGGAGTGGTGTAATTCCAAAGATCGTGGTCTTTGTCAGAGAGAATCTGACAAAGCATGGTCATGGCATCAAGATTAAACAATGAGTAACCATATGGTTTGGTGCGCTTTAATTCCAAAGGAAAACTTCCATTTTCGGCCATCTGTTTTGGTAAGAAAACCTCTTTATAGCGATTGCGACAGAAATCGAGTAATTCATTGTTTTCAGTAAATCTGGAAAATGATGCTACCTGCATGGCCCAACAGGTGCCGTGGTTATTTTGTGCATTCATCTCATCTTTGCCATATTGATGGGTGGTGAGCCATTGCAGAAAGTCGGAAAACCATTTCTTCGTGTCAAGAAGTAGCTTTTTGTCAAAGCCGGGTGCATTCTGCATTACCCGAATGCCTTGTGCAACTTCCATGAGCTGAATACCATCAATAATTCCGATGCCTCTACCCGTAAAGCGACCTTTAATGGCTTGAGCATAGAGTAGTGACGGATTCATTTTTGTGTCGTTATTTACAAACCATGCCTTTAGATGTAGTTGGGCATGGTTGACATATTTCTCGTCACCCGTAATCTTATAGGCAGAAGCCAATGTCCCGATGGTCTGACTAAACCGGATCATAGCTTTTCGGTGGGACACAAAGTTCTCCGGATTTGTTAAGCCATCGCGCTGAATGAAGGGCCCATTCGGATCTTTTGGATCGGGCCACCAATAATCTCCTTCTGAATAAAAATCGTTTTTGCCTCCGGCACTTCGTGGGCATGTAAATTCTGTAATCGTCTGGGGCTTCTCTTTAAGTAGCTGATTTGCTTTTAGTATGATCTCTTTGCGCAAAAGGTTTATCACCTCTTTTTTAGTGGCCTCTTTTGGATTTGAGGCACTAATAAGAGTGGATAGGAACTGAAGGTAGATCCATAAAATTGCAATTACTTTAAATCGTTTCATATATGATGATTGAGCAATGGTAATCAGAAAAATTAGATGTATTGTAGAATGCGGAAGCTGGAATTAGTACTCCTTCTCATTCATTTTTTATTTAAAGCTGCAAGAAAACTGTTTTCAGCCCTTCAGACTTAACCCCTGCAATGTTTTTACCATTATTGATCTTTACTTGAATTGTAGCGCGGCCATTATAAAGTTGTACTTTCCTAGAGCCGGAAGAAGTGCCCAGATTATCGAGTAAATGACCATCTCCAATGAGTAAAAACTCAACGTAATTAATTGCATCAAGACATTTTACACCTTTTACATCCAGCACTTGAACCTGAATGGTTGCAATGTCTCCTTCTTGTTTTATCTTTTCGAGGACTAATTGTGAAGGAGAAGTCCATTTCTCGGTTTGATATTGAAGTTTTATTTGGTCGGTGTATGTCTCTTTGTCATTATGTGCTATTGCTTTTATAATATTTTCTCCTTTATTGAATGTTACAGTCCATCGTAAACCGGCAGCAGGAAAGTCCTGGCTATTGCGTTTTTTTACCCCCAGGCTTTTTCCATTTAGGAATAATTCTACCTCGGGACAATTCGAGTAAACCTTAATCATTTTTTGTTCCCCATCACTACCCCAACGAGTCGGCCATGAATGTCCATAAATATGGATCATAGGTTTTTCAGTCCAATAAGATTGAAAAACATAATAAGATTCTTTCTTCGTAAAATCGCGTTCAACAACGCCCTTTTGATTCACATAGGGAACTGGATTTTCGGGTCGGATTGGCGTGGAGAAATCTTTAAAAGGCCAGTATGCTGTACCGGTAAGCCAAGGCATTGTTTCCTGTTCTTTTAAATGCCAGTCAATCAGATTACAAATGTAAGTTTCGCTCCAATCTCCATCTTTAGAAACGCGAGCATTACCACCATGTAGATTTGCATCGCCAGCCCGTTCGTCCACTCCTTTTCCTGTTTGAATATTTTCTGTTATCCGATCAGGATCTTCAGAATGTCTACCTGCATGACTATCACCCCCCCATTCGATATGTAGAAAATTGTTTACCGTTTTCATCTCTTTTTCGCTGGTCTCTTTATATTCAGTATATTTTCCGCGATACCATCCTGCCCAGATAGAGGGTGAGTAAATGTCAACAATGTCTTTGCAAAATGCACAACGGCGGATTGCTGTTTTACGGGTAGTGTCTAATTTGTGGGCTAAATCATTCAATTCTTTCATAAAGGCTCTGATCTTCTCCTGATCAAATGTTGTAAAATCTCCGGGCCAATCGTTCTCATTTCCTAATCCCCAAATAATGATAGATGGATGATTGTAGTGCTGTTCTATCATGTTTGTAAGCATGCGGCGTGCTTGTTCTTTATATGCATCGCCACCCAGCCCTCCACGACACCAGGGGATCTCTTCCCAAACAATGATGCCCAGACTATCACATTGATTCAGAACGATACGTGATTGTTGATAATGTCCTAAGCGAATGAAATTAACCCCCATCTCTTTCATCATCTTCATTTCGGTTCGAATCATGTCTTCGGTCATCGCCTGACCAACGCCAGCATGATCTTCGTGACGATGTGTTCCTTTCAGCAACAGCCGTTGTCCGTTTAATTTGAAAGGACCTTGTTTGATAAATTCAAAATATCGAAACCCAAAGTTTTCTGTTATTATTTGTTCTCCTGCAGAAGATTTTAAAGTAACCTCGCATTTATAGAGTAAGGGTTGAGTAGGTGACCAAAGTTGAGGCTTCTTAATTTCTTGATTCAATAAAGGTAGTTCCGTATTGGAGGGTGTAGTTTCTCTGTGGGTAGTTACAATCAATTTGCCTTGTGGATCAAAAATTTTAATATCCAGAGTGCCGGTTTTTATACTTGAATTGTTGCTCAATAGTGCGGAAACAGATAGTTTACCACTTTTTCCGGCATTATCTATTGAGGGACTGACGACTAAGCGATCTAAATAGAGCGCTGGAACATAAACTAAGTTAAGATATCTATAGATTCCCCCATATACATTAAAATCGGAAAGACTTGATGGAATCATTTCTTGATCACGTGAATTATCACACCGGATAGAGATGGGGATTCTACCTTTAAATTGTGTTTTGAATTGAGTTGTTTTTTTGAAATCATTTACTGCATCAGTGATATCGAATGTGAACTCATCATATCCGCCTATATGCGAACCCACAAGGGTGTTGTAAATATATACCTTTGTCTTTTGACCAGCTCCTTCAAAATGTAACAAGATGCGACCATCAGAATATGGATTATTAATTTCTAACTGATTTTTATACCAACCGGGACCTTGATAATAATTAACATCAGGATCAACAGCATCGGTTGCATTAAAACAATGTGGAAGTGATACTTTTTCCCATAAGGGTAAACTTTCAGGGTCACCTGCTTTGACAGGTCTTACTGTCTCCCATACGCTTCCAAGGTCTTGTTTTACAAAACTCCAACCATCTGTTAATCTGATTTTATGTTGTGCTTTTAATGGAGTGTTACCGTAAATTAGAGCAAGGATTATTAATAAGTATATCTTCTTCATTGGCTTTTAGAAAAAAAATATTGTTGATGAAATTTTGCCCGAAGATAAATCTTTTTTAGTTAAACGCAATCGATTGTATTAATTTAAATTCTATTATCATTTCTACATTTCCAGATCTTTCTGAGACGTTGTGTCGTGGTCTCTTTTTTAAAATAAGATTTTAATTTATCATACTGTCATTTCGACCAGAGAGAAAAGTTTCTTCATAGATTGTGAATATCGATAAACAGATTTCTCTTTTTGACAGAATGGTGGTTCTAGTTTGAATAACACAACAGATATCTCTCCACGACTTTTTTAGCTGATCAATTATTTTTCAAAGCAAAACCTTTTAAAATAAAAAGAGAATGCTTTGTCTATCTAAAGCACTCTCTCTTATAAAATAGTAGGAAATGATTGTTTATTTGAGAATATCTCAAATCTTATTTCTTAACTACAAGTCAGAATAATCCGTTGGGTGTAAGAAGAGAATATCTGAATGCGATACATTCTTTTGATATTCTTTTAGTCCTGACATTTTTTTCCAATCAGGATGGCTTTTAAACACATCCCAATGTGCTTCACGAGCAGCCTTATTACTGAAAGAGGTCATGTACATCAGATTAGGCATATGACTTCCCGAAATAACCTGCGCAAAGAATACTGGATTAAATTCCAGCTTTTCGAAAAGTTTTACCTCTCCACCATCGTTAAACATCTGAACTTTATTTAGATGTATTTTTTCTGTTGCGCTTTCATAGCTACGAAGTTCATAAATTCTTTCGGCTTGAGGAGTGGTATGATTGGGTACTTTAGATTCAGGGAACATTGTAAAAGCATGTAGAAATATGCTTTCGATTCTGTTATAAGGGGCATTATCAGCGGTAGCATCCAGATAATCAGTTCCGGCTGTCAGATATTCACTGTCTTTTAATAGAAGTTGTGGAAGTTCCAGATGTTGTTCGGCTGATTTAAACGGAATCAGCAGATAGATCAATTTACCAAAGGCGGTATCCGTCTCAACCGGTTTGAAGACTCCTACTTTCGTAATTCCAATCTTATGCAAAGCAGGTAGTAAAGCCTCCTTCAGATATTTATGAACTCGTTCTTGTTGCAACTGGGTGCTAACATGATAGATTTTTATTTCATAAAACTCACGTTTCGGAGCTTTACCAAACGACTGAAAAGATACCATTACAGTAAATAGGAAGGCTAGTCCTATGTTTTTTGCCAAAAAATAAATACTACTTTTTTTCATGATATGGTGGGTTTAAAGTTTTGTTTATAATGATGTTGTCAGTTTATTTCAGATCTTCCCCAGTTCTGGTTAGGCGTATTACCCATTGTTAATTCAAGAACACCACCTTTAGCAATATCCTGATGATTGATCCAGCATTTGTTATAGTTCTGACCATTCAGCTTTGCTGATTGAATATAGATATTATCTGGAGAGTTATTATGAGTAAGTATAGTGAATATAGTGCCTTTAGCGTACTTGGGATCAAGTTGTATGGTAACCTTGTTAAAGAGGGGGCTACAGATTTCGTAGCGTGTATCGCCTGGACAAACAGGATGAAAGCCAATGGCTGCTAATACATACCATGCTGACATTTGTCCAACATCTTCATTTCCAACAAGCCCCTCAACTGAATTATGATAGGCTCGGTTACAAATTTCTCGAACCCATTTCTGTGTTAACCATGGAGCGCCAAGCCGGTTAAATATAAATGGAACATGGTGAACAGGTTCATTCGGATGATTATAATAATCATTCCACATCATATTGTTTGGTGACTTTTCAAAAAAACGTGTAAGGTCTTCAATCGTTTTTTCTTTTCCTCCCAGTAATTCTGTCAATCCGTTTATATCATGTGGTACAAACCATCCTTGTTGATAAGGATTACTTTCTACGCAACCATAATTTTGTTGCAACCGTCCGTTTTCAGGCCATTCTTCCCATGACCCATCCTCTTTTTTAGGTCTGAACCAGCTGACAGAAGGATCGAAAATATTGCGATAACTCTGAGAACGTTTCAAATACTTTTCAGCATCTTCCTTTTTCCCAAGATCATTGGCAAACTGAGCAAGGCACCATTCAAAATAAGAATATTCTAAGGTTTGCGATATTTGGTACGCATGCCCGCGTTCACCATTACCCCATTTCTCCACACTGTTTTTTGAGTATTCATAAGCCTTGTTGACATTGAAATTTCTGATTCCTTTATTATAGGCATCTACAATTACAGATACTGCAGGATTTCCAATCATACATCCGCTATAGGCATTTAGAAATTCCCAACGTTCGAGATAGTGTGTGCCATTTTCGTCGGCCAGTTCAACTAGTGAATTGATCATATCGTTTACTACTCTTGGATTGATAATGGTTTGTAACGGAAACTGGCTACGAAAAACATCCCATCCGCTAAAAATAGTACGTTTGGTAAAATCTTTCGTTTTATGGACTTTTCCATCACCACCAGGGTAATTGCCATTTAGATCAGAAAATGCACGAGGATCAATCATACTATGATACAAAGAAGTATAGAAAACCGTTTTTTCTTCTTCAGTACCTCCTATAACATTGATTTTGCCCAATGCCTTATTCCATAAAGATTGTGTATTGTGTAATGTGGAATTGAAATTCCATTCGGGTATTTCTTGTACGAGATTTTCTTTGGCCCCATCTATGCTAACAAATGAAATGCCTGCTTTCAACAATACCTCTTCATCTTTTTGTGTTTTAAACTCTGTAAAAAAGCCCAGATGTTTACCCTGTTTTTCTTTGCATCCTTTTAAAATTTCAGCATTAGCTGTTATCTTCTGAAATTCAATGTTCTCTATAGATTCTCTCTTCCTATTCATCCCTTCGGGAATAGCTGCACTCCAGACTCCGAAATTTACTAACGGTTTACTAAATTGAGCATAGAAATAAACCGTATAATCAGCTTTTCCATCTCCATTTCCCCATCCACCTCCCTCGGGCGTACATTTCATCCATCCCATAATTGTATTAGCATTTACAACTTTTATATATTGTTCAACAGATGTGCCACCAACACGACGAGCCAGATCAATTTGAATACGGGATAATTCGTTATTTGGAAATGTGAAGCGTAATATTCCACTATGTGGAGCAGCGGTCATCTCTGCTTTGATATTATAGTCGATTAGTTGAACTGCGTAATAACCTGCTATAGCTTTTTCACTCTTTTTATCGTATTTAGATCTGTATCCCGAGATATTTAATTCGTCTTTACCTGAGTTGGTTTTCAAAGATCCGGTTGTAGGCATAACGAGGAAATTACCTAAATCGCCATACCAGCCAATACCACTCATTTGTGTGAAAGCAAATCCTTCAATTGTCGTATGTTCATAACTGTATCCGGGACCATTATCTCCTCCGGTAATTGTATTTGGACTTACTTGAACCAATCCAAATGGAGTAGCAGCACCTGGAAATGTTTTCCCAAGTCCATGTGCTACACCGGCTTTCCCAATGTTTGTACTAGCACCGATAAAAGGATTCACATAATCTGCTGGTTGCTTTTTTTGAGCGAGTAATCCAATATGTATCATTAATGCTAAACACAACAAAAAATATTTATTCATAAGTTCAGGTATTGTAGTTTTCAGGGATATTAACTAGGATTCAAGTTGTTTATCACGTGATCGGTAAGTGTTGAATATTTATGATTTAATAAGTTTTAACTATCTCTGTTTAATTATCATGGCTATTCAATGATCACGACTAAACCTTTCTTATTAATGTTATAAATAGAATAAAATATTAATGATTGAATTATAAAATCCAGTCCTAAAACGTTGTCTTTTTTAGTTTAATCCTCTTTTTCTTAATAGAGGATACATTGAAGGTTCCTGACCTCTAAACTTAAGGTATTGCACCATGCCTTCGTCAGAACCACCCTCAGTTAAGATATACTTTCTGAACCTGGCTGCAATCTCCTTATTGAAGATGTCTTTTGAATCGACGAATGCCTGAAAAGCATCAGAGTCGAGAACTGCAGCCCATAGGTAAACATAATACCCGGCAGCATATCCACCAGCCATATGATTGTGGTATGTCGTTCTATAGCGTGGCAGAATCTCTTCCATCAGATTGATTTTACGCATCGATTGTTTTTCGAAATCGAGTACATCAACCTTTTGAGGTTCAGTAATACTGTGCCAATCCATGTCAAGGAAACTGGCTGCAATGTATTCGACTGTATTGAAGGCTTCATTGAAGGTTAAGCTCTTCTGTAATCTTTTAACGAGTTCTTGCGGAATTACTTTGCCGGTTTTATAATGTTTGGCATACATATTCAGTACTGCCGGTTGTCCTGTGAAATTTTCCATGAACTGTGATGGAAGTTCAATCATATCGCGTGGAATATTCCCAGCAGTACGATCATATTTCCCATCGGTAAAGAGACCATGTAACCCATGTCCGAATTCGTGGAACAGTGTATTTACTTCATCCCAACTCAATAGGGCAGGAGTATCACCGGTTGGGCGGGTAAAGTTGGTCACGATGGTTACGATTGGGTATATTTTCTTTCCATTTTCATAACCCTGACTTCTAAACCGTCCACACCAGGCACCTACTCGCTTTCCGGCACGAGGAAAATAATCCAGATATAGTACACCAAGATGTGAACCATTGGCCTCTTTAACTTCGAAAGCCTCTACATCAGGATGATATACGGGTACGTTGGTAAGTTTGGTAAAGGTAACGCCATACAGATTATTGGCAACCCAAAACATTCCATTTCTGACATTCTCTAATGAAAAATAGGGTTTGATTTCAGATTCTTCAAGGTTGTATTTCTCTTTTCTCAGTTTCTCTGCATAGAACCACCAATCCCAGGATGCCAATTTGAATTTTCCTCCTTCGCGATTAATAATTTGTTGCATCGCATCACGATCTTTTTTTGCTACCTGTTGTGCCGGGATCATTATTTTCTGAAGAAATGAATAGACAGCTTCTGGCGTTTTGGCCATGTTGTTGCTGATTACATAGTCAGCATGCGATTTGAATCCTAGTAGTCGCGCTTTTTCTGCTCTCAGATTTACAATACTTAAGATAGATTCTTTGGTGTCAAAAGCATTATCATTGTTGCCTCGCATAAAATAGCCGCGGTATAATTTTTCACGGAGATCTCTGTTTTTTGCATAAGTAAGAAAAGGAAGCATACTGGGCTTTTGGAGCGTGAACACCCATTTTCCAGTCAGTCCGGCCTCCTTTGCAGTAGTAGCCGCAGCATCAATAACATCATCCGACAAACCATTCAGATCTTTTTTATTGTCGATCACTAACTTGAAATTGGTATTCGTTTCTGCAAGTAGATTCTCTCCAAATTTAAGACCACTGATAGACAGCTTCTGATTTAAATCGCGAAGTTTAATCTTGCCAGCATCGTTTAGGTCAGCACCATTTCTTACAAAATCACTGTAATATTTTTCAACCACTCTTTTTTGATCAGCATCCAGATTACTTTTATCACGATTGAGATATACTTTCTTTATCCGCTGAAATAGTTTATCGTTTAAAGAAATATTATCTCTGTGATTAGTAAGCATGGGAGCAGTTTGACGATTAATGGCCTGCATCTCGGCACTTGTGTTGGCACCATTTAAACTGCCAAATACAGAGCTTACTTTTGATAATAGTTTGCCTGAATTTTCGTAGGCCATAATGGTGTTCTCGAAAGTTGGTTCAGCCGGATTATTGACAATAGCATCAATTTCGGCTTGTTGTTCAGCAATTCCTTTAGTGATAGCCGGTATATAATGGCTATTTTGAATCAGGTTAAAAGGAGGAACCTTAAAAGGAGTGGTATATTCACTAAAAAAGGGATTGGGCGTTTGCGTTTCCTGTGCTTTAATAACGGGCGTGATTAGAATTGCCATAAGTAGTAGCAGTAAATTTTTTTTCATTGATGTTGGGTTGGTTAATTAGTTTGATGTAAGGGTTCTCAAAGATAAAACTAAATTTCAATCATCCCTAAACAAAAAGGCCACCCCCTGAGTGGAGCGACCTTTTTGTTTTAGAATCTTAATAAACTAAGCTTATGCTCTTTCAGTGTATAACTGAATAATTTTGATGATTACTTCTGATGCTTTAACCATTGATTCGAGCGGAACGTATTCAAACTTGCCGTGGAAATTGTGTCCACCGGCAAAGAGATTCGGACAAGGTAGTCCCATGTAAGATAGCCTCGATCCATCAGTGCCACCGCGAATTGGGATGATCTTTGGAACAATACCCAGTTGCTCCATAGCCTCTTTGGCAGTTTCTACAATATGGTAAACGGGTTCTACTTTTTCGCGCATATTGTAATACTGATCTTTCAACTCGAGCACAAAAGTGTTTTCTCCATAACGGAGATTCATAAAGTCAGTCACATGTTGGATAAACACCTTCTTCTCTTCAAACTTCATTCTGTCATGATCACGAATAATATATTGAAGATATGCTTTCTCAACGCTTCCCTCAATTTTTACTACATGATAGAATCCTTCATAGTCTTGTGTGAATTCAGGTCGTTCATTTACGGGAAGCATCGCATTGAATTCAGTCGCCATCAAAATGGCGTTCATCATCTTGTTTTTTGCATAGCCGGGGTGAATGTTTCTGCCTTGAATGTGGATTTTAGCACTTGCAGCATTAAAGTTTTCGTACTCTAACTCACCAATACCACCACCATCAAGGGTGTAGGCAAATTCAGCATTGAATTTTTCGACATCAAATTTGTCAACACCGCGACCGATCTCTTCATCGGGTGTAAAGCCTATTCTGATTTCGCCATGCTTGATTTCGGGATGCTTGATGAGATAATCCATTGCAGTAATAATTTCAGCAATACCGGCTTTATCATCAGCCCCCAATAGCGTAGTTCCATCAGTAACAATCAGAGTTTGCCCGATGTAGTCGAGCATCTCCGGGAAATCATTTGGTGATAGTGT
The DNA here is from genome assembly GCA_013390605.1 of Bacteroidota bacterium. Lineage (GTDB taxonomy): Bacteria > Bacteroidota > Bacteroidia > Bacteroidales > Cfx3-03 > Cfx3-03. The sequence continues at coordinate 5,233,067 of JACAUB010000001.1, forward strand.
TAACCCCTCTTCATTTAATACAACATGTTCACCCTGATAATTTTCGATTAGGCAGGCTGTTGAGGCATCACCAGGCATGTCCGGACTCGTATCCATGTGAGAAACAAATCCAATAACCGGAACTTTTTTATCTGTATTTGCAGGCAAGGTCCCCATGATATATCCGTTTTCATCGAGCGATATATCCTGTAGGCCCATTTCTGTCATTTCTTCAACCAGTACTTTGGCCAGATTAAACTGCTTTTCGGTACTTGGTGTAGTTTCTGAATTTTCGTCACTTTGTGTATCAATGCTGATATATTTTAGAAAGCGATCGAGAATATCTTGTTTCATTTGTTAATGATTTTTAGTTAAATGTCAAATGGAACGTACATGCTAGATTTTCATCATGGTTCGTATTTTACGAACTAGCTCGTTTCATTTTAAGTGGTTTTTAGTAACGATATCTGCAAAAAGTAGTAGTAAAAATAGCCAAATCCTTTTTAGGGATATCTATTTTTCAACCTCTTTTTTTGCTCTTAATGTTTCCCAAATCATATAAATACAAAGGACGGTAAACATCAGAATAGCTACACCTTCGGCAGCATGTGATTCAACCCATTCCTGGTTTACCACATTGATTCCGGCATATCTGAGTACTGCACTGATTACACCCATTAAGGCACCACCGGCAATAAATCCTGAAGCGATTAGTGTGCCACGCTCTTTGCGAGCTGTGTTTAATTTTTCATCCTTGCTGCGTGTACCAACATAATGCGCTATTAAACCACCAACCAATAACGGTGTATTTAGTTCGAGGGGAATAAACATTCCGAGGGCAAATGCAAGTGCAGGAACACCCAACATGGTTAAGATAAGGGCTAAAAATGCACCGGCTCCGTAAAGTAGCCATGGCGCTGGTTGCCCAGACATCATGGGGCCGATAACGGCAGCCATCGCATTGGCTTGTGGGGCGACCATTGCATTAGGTCCTGAAAATCCATAGGTCTTATTCAGGATGATGATAACGCCACCCACGGTAGCAGCAGATAATAAGGTTCCTAAAAACTTCCACGATTGCTGTTTGTAAGGAGAAGTACCCAGCCAATATCCAATTTTCAGGTCGGTGATAAACCCACCAGCCATCGATAGTGCTGTGCAGACTACGCCGCCAATAATCAATGCTGTAACCATTCCGGCAGTACCTTTTAGTCCTACTGATACGAGAATTAAGGAAGAGAGAATCAGGGTCATCAGTGTCATTCCGCTTACCGGATTTGTTCCAACAATTGCAATAGCATTCGCAGCAACTGTTGTAAATAGAAATGCTATCACCATTACAATTGCTAAGCCTATCAGGGCTAACCGGAGATCATGAACAACTCCAAATTGAAAGAAAACTAATAATAAAATTGCGGTTACAACAATACCAATGGCTATAATAGACATCGGTAGATCACGTTGAGTCCTTTTTACCTGAGCATTAGCTATTTTCTTAGAAAAGATCTCTTTAACCGCTAGTCCAAAAGCATTTTTAATAATTCCTGATGAACGAATAATTCCGATTACTCCAGCCATCGCAATACCGCCAATACCAATTTGACGGACGTAGTTTCTGAAGATCTCTTCAGCCGACATGTCTTTTAGGAGGTGGGCTATATTTGCACCTACCGGAATGGTTTGTCCATCAGCAAAATGATATACAATCGGGATTAGCACATACCACGACAGAAACGAACCGGCACAGATAATAGCAGAATATTTTAGTCCGACAATATATCCTAGTCCTGTCACGGCAGCACCAACATTCATCTTGAAAACAATCTTAGTTTTATCGGCCAGGAGTGCACCTGCAGGAATTACCCGTGATGTAAACACCTCGCTCCACCATCCGAAAGTTGCAATGATAAAATCGTAAATACCACCGATTAAACCGGCAACCAGTAATAAACGAGCCTGACTTCCTCCTTTTTCGCCTGAAATTAGAACTTCTGTGGTAGCAGTAGCTTCAGGGAAAGGATATTTTCCATGCATGTCGGAGACAAAATATTTCCGGAAAGGAATCAGAAATAGAATTCCAAGGAAACCACCAAAGAGCGAAGAGAGGAATACCTGATAGAATTGAGCTTCCAACTTCATGATGTATAAAGCAGGAAGAGTAAAAATAGCTCCGGCAACAATAACACCGGATGATGCGCCAATACTTTGAATGATGACATTTTCGCCTAATGCATTCTTGCGTTTAGACAGGGTTGACATACCAACTGCAATGATGGCAATAGGAATTGCAGCCTCGAATACCTGACCAATTTTAAGTCCAAGATATGCCGCAGCGGCAGAGAATATGATCGACATTAGTAATCCGGTAAAAACTGAACGGAAGTTTACCTCAGGATAAACTTTATTAGGCGACATGATGGGTTTGTACTCTTCGCCCTCTTTTAGTTCAGTGTACGCGTTTTCGGGAAGCCCTTTGATGGGGCCTGCTTCGTGTTCTGACATAGTGGTAAGGTTTGTTTTGAAAAACCAAAGATAGAACTATTTACAAATAGTCAAAACAGATTGAGAAGGTTAAAATGGATGTTTTTTAAACAATACTTTTTAAAAGGGAAGAGACTGATATATCACATCATTGCCTTTTATCTTCTCTGGGATTCACGCTATCCTTTTTCTAAGAAGAATCGATACAGGCGATATGAACCAGCGATATTCAACGGATCAAATACTTTATAACGTAATTTTATTATAGTTTAAAACTGGTTTTCTTGGGGTTTGTTCACGGTACTATACCGCAGATAAACCCCAAGAAAACCCCAAGAAAACCGGAAGAAAATTGTAAGATACCTTACTTTATAAATAGAATTTCTTTTATCCATATGATCGTAGTATAGTGAAGGTCGATTCAGCATCCGGGGACTTAATATGGAGTAATAATTTAGGGCTTAACTTAATATTTGCAGGATATGCGAAATGGATAGGTCTACATTGCAAAAGAATATCATTATAGGTAGTTCATTGAAAGTGGTCAGAAGTTGAATAGTGAAATTATATACTTTACGCTGAATGACTATCTTAATGCGACGATGGGGCGATAAGGGAAATAAAGGGATGTTTAATAATTTGTAGTTATTAAGTTCGCATGGTTCATTATCACGGGGGATAAACTTATAATCTAGAAAAAAATGTAAGAATTATCATAATTTAATGATCTCTTAATAATAATTTTTGTTATTTTCTTAACTTTGTCGTTAAATAAAAAAAGACGGATGCAGCGACTTCGTTCATTTCTGGCAATACTTTTATTACCTGCGATTTGCTGGTTGTTTACCAACGCGGTAATTAATCAACACTCGCATTTATTGCAGAATGGCCAAATCATCACTCACGCACATCCTTATACTCCTGATAAAAATAAGCCTTCACCTTTTCAATCGCATCAGCATAGTCCTTATGCGCTAGAGACACTTGCACAATTATCTAATCCTTTTACGATTCTGGGATTTGTTACCGCAATATTATCGGTATCCCTGTTTATTGTCAAGACCAGTTCACCGCGAATCTTTGCCAGCCCATTAGTCGGATTTTCTGGTGGGATAATTTCTAATCGGGCTCCTCCCTTTGCGGCCTAAAGCCTCTCTTTTATAAAAAACAAACTTATTTAAACACTATCCAATTCAATCGTTTTGGGTAATAATCTTATATGCTTATGAGATTCAGGATTATTCCTTTTGGAATTCTGTTCCTGTTTTTCAGCTGTTCTGCTTATGCACAGGTATCTGTTTCCTTGAAAAGAGCCATAGAACTATCGCGGCAGAACAATCCATTTTATAAAGCTGAGAAACAAAATATAGACATCGCTCAGACTGATGTTACTACTGCGCAGTTGAAACCGAATCCAACTTTTGGCGTTGGATTGCAACAATTGACATTGCCTAAATATTATCCGGCCAATACTGGATTTTTTAGTTCGGCCAATAGACAGGTATCATACTCAGTGAGTAAACCGTTTCAGGTTGCCGGACAAAGAAAGTACAAGATGCAACAGGCAGAGGCTGGTGTGACGCTTGCCCAAACTAATCTCTCTGACTTTGAACGAAACATGCTCGGCGAAGCTGTTGAACAATGGCTTACGGTTTGGTACACTGAAAAAAAAGCCGACATTATCAATAAAGCCAGAATAAATTCGGATACATTGGTAAAAGTTAGCCGGATCAGGTTGAAGGATCAGGCGATCACTACTACCGAGTTTTCGCGTACGCAAATTATGGCCGATCAGTATAAACTGATGCTTGTTACTGCTCAACAGCAACTGAAAAGTGAATCGAATAACCTGAAGTACCTGCTTGGGTCACAAGACAGCATCCGGATAGACGACAGCGATCTTCAATCTGTTAAGATTCCGGAAGTATTCGATACGTTGATGAACTATGCCATGCAAAATCGTACCGACCTAATGATTTGCAAGCAAACTATTGAAAAGGCGAGGATAGAAATCATGCTTCAGCAGGCATTGGCCAAACCCCAACCTGAAGTAGGTGTGGGTTATAGTCGTCAAAATCAGGTTCCATATTTTGATGTCACTGTTTCGATACCGCTCCCTGTTTACGACCGTAATCAGGGTGAAATTGCCAAAGCCAACATAACGGCTAAACAGGCAGAAAATACGGCACAGGCTACTATCCTGAAAATTAAATCGGAAGTGCAAATAGCATTTAATGAATATACTACGAATAAAGCAACTTTCGAAAAGTATCACGACATCTATTCGCAATCAGAAAATGTATTGAAAACCGTGAAATTCAGTTATCTGAGGGGGGGGACTACCATTGTGGATTATCTTGAGGCCGAACGTAACTGGTTTGACCTTCAGAATCAATATTACGATGCAATGTATAACTATCGCAAAAGTCTGGTGGATTTATTGGTAGTGTCGAACCTAATCACAAAAATATAACGAATAAAAATTTTGAAACATGAAACCGATTCAGCTTTTCATCATCATAACCTTATTATTGGCCGGATGCCAGCGTAAAACCAGTCAACAACTATCGCCTCCATTAGTTTCCGAACCCGATCCCGAATTGAAAGATGGTGGTAGATACATTGAGTTTCCCGCTAATTCAAAACAGATTCAGTTATTTACTACGGTCAAAACTGACAACCAGCAATATCAAATGAGTCTTTCAGCTCCTGCATCTGTCATTGGTCGTGTACATAAATCGGGTGGCAAATCACTTATTCTGTTTGATTCGCCCGATATTACAGGTGTTTATTCGGCTTATATGCAAAATAAAAGTCTGGATAGGACCGCTCGTATTAACCTCGAACGAATTACCGATCTATATAAAAACGGAGCTGCTACTGGAAAAGAATTCAATGATGCATCGGCTGAGTTGATGTCTGTCCAAACCTCGCTAGCTGAAAATGAAGCACGCCTAAGGGAGGCCGGGTTAAATCCAGAAAGTCTCAATAGAGGTCCGGTGGGCACTGTATGGTTGATATGCGATCTGCCCGAATCGGAGTTAAACCTCATCAAGAAAGGGCAGAAGTACGACCTTAAATTTCCAAGCTTCCCTAATGAGACTTTTACTGCCAACATTGATGTAGTAGCCGATGTGATGAATACACAAACCCGAAAATTAAAGGTTCGTTTATCGATGTTTGACAGACAGGAGAAAATCAGACCCGGCATGTATGCTGAAGTCAAATTCGAAGCACCCCACAAAGGACTGATGATTCCCAAAAAAGCTGTCATCAGTGCTAATGCACGCTATTATGTTTTTGTCAAAAAGGCAACCAATGTTTTTGAACGCCGCGAAGTATCCCTTTCTTCAGAAACAGGTGATTACATTGAAATTTCAAATGGTCTGACAATTGGTGAAGAAGTAGTGACAAACAATGTATACTTGTTAAAGGGTATCGATTTGGGAATTTAATCCATATAAGATTTATGAAACGATTCATTCAATTCATTATAAAAAACCGGGCTGTCGTTTTATTGGGAGCACTTTTACTGGCTGCTATTGGCGCATGGGCATGGTTTCAACTCGACATTGAAGCCTATCCCGATATCAGCGACACTGAAGTCGGGGTAATAACTCAGTTAAACGGGCTGCCTGCCGAAGAGGTTGAACAGCAGGTTACGATTCCGGTAGAACGGGCCTTGAACACAGTTCCGGGAGTTATCTCGAAACGTTCGCGTTCTATATTCGGGCTGTCTAATGTGACGCTTACTTTTAATGATAAAACAGATATTTATCGTGCACGCCAGCTGGTATTGGAGAAGCTGAAAGATGCCGAACTACCTGATGGTGTGGAGCCGGTTTTGACACCAATGACGATGGCCATGGGTGAGATTTTTCGCTATGTTATTGATGCACCGGATAGTGTTCCGTTAACTTATCTGCGCGAGTTACAGGATTATGTGATCATTCCAAAGTTGTTACAGGCTGAAGGGGTGGTTGATGTATCTAACTTTGGCGGATTGGAACGTCAGTTTCAGGTGGTTATTAAGCCTATCCAGCTTGAAAAATACAATCTTAAAGTACAGGATATTTCAGATGCTATAACAGCCAATAATAAAAACACCGGTGGTAATTATATCCGCATTGGTTCTTCACAGATGAACATTCGTGGTATTGGACGTATTACCAAAGCTGAAGATATTGGAAATATAGTGATAGATAATCGCGATGGAGTACCTATTCTTATTAAGGATGTTGCTAATATCGAAATTGGCAACTTTCCACCCAACGGAATTCTTGGCTATTCGGACCGCTCGCGTGGCGTTTCAAAAAACATGAGTATTGAAGGGATTGTGTTGCTGAAAAAATTCGAGAACCCATCACATACGATGGTGAATGTTTATGAAAAAGTAAACGAACTTAACAACGACATTCTTCCAAAAGGTATTAAAATCAATACTTTCTACAATCGTACTGAGTTGGTTCAGCTCACAATTGAAACGGTAGCTAAAACACTGATGGAAGGAATGCTCGTCGTGTTGTTGGTGCTTACCTTGTTGCTGGGAAATTGGAAGGCAGCCACCATTTCAGCTTTAGCAATTCCTTTCTCATTGTTGTTTGCCTATATCTGCATGTATCTTACAGGAATTCCGGCAAATTTGCTTTCATTGGGGGCTATCGATTTCGGAATTATCGTGGATGCTTCGGTCGTTATGGTAGAGGCCATCTTCCGGAATTTGGGTTCGATCTCCCGATTAGATAACGGACAGGGCATACAAACTGTTGTGATCCGGTCGTCACGCGAGATCCAGCGCCAGATCTTGTTCACTGTTATTATTATCATTGTTGCTCTTCTTCCGATGTTTACACTGCAACGGGTTGAAGGTCGTCTGTTCTCGCCCATGGCCTGGACACTTTCATTCGCTATTCTGGGATCATTGCTTTATTCGCTGACGCTAGTGCCCATTCTGGCTTCGTATATTTTTAAAACCAATTCATCAGAACATAAAAATGTGGTTTGGTCCGTGGTTCAAAAGAGTTATCAATTTATATTGCAACGAGCACTGACAGTTCCAAAAACGGTGATGGTTATCGCTTCAGCAGTTGTAATTCTTGGTGTCTGGGGAGGAACAAAGCTGGGATCTGAGTTTTTACCAGAACTCGATGAAGGGTGCATCTGGGTACGGGTGTTTCTTCCTTCGGGAATATCGCTCGAATCAGCCCGGCAATATCCTGAACTGATTCGTAAAGAATTGATGAAATATGATGAGGTGAAAGGGGTGATGACACAACTAGGCCGTACTGATGATGGGCAGGATCCTTTTGGTCCAAACCGTATCGAAGCCATGGTTCAGCTTAAACAACCTTATAATTCATGGCCAAGCAAGCGGACGAAAAAAGAGTTGGTGCTTCAGATAAAAAATAAGCTTGAAAACATCATGCCTGGTGCCGACTTTACCATTACTCAGCCCATTATCGATATGGTAACTGAAAATGCTACCGGCTCATCATCCGATCTTGCAATTTTTCTTAACGGACGGAACCTCGATACCCTGCGGCATTATAGTGAAAAGATTCTGGCTATCGCTCGTAAAATTCCCGGGGCATCTGAAACAGCCATTGAGCAAGAAAATAAACAAACACAGTTGGTGGTCGAAATTAATCGCGAAGCCGCTGCCCGTTATGGTGTAAATGTTTCGGATATCAATGCTGTGCTTGAAATGGCTATTGGTGGATTGCCTGTAAGCTCGCTATGGGAGGAAGAGCGCCGCTTCGATATTATTCTCCGTTATAATCGCGAAAGCCGTAATACACCTGAACAAATTGGAACGATCATTATCCCTACAAAAACCGGATTACGGATACCTCTTTCGCAGGTTGCAACGATTAAGCTGGCGGAAGCTCAATCAATTATCTGTCGAAATGATGAAGAACGGCAATTAACAGTAAAGACAAACATTCGTGGTCGCGATCAGGGAAGCTTTGCCAAAGAGGTACGCGAGAAGATCGATCGACAAATTAAGCTTCCAACAAATTATTCGTATAGTTTAGGTGGACAGTTTGAAAATCTTCAGCGTTCACAGAGCCGTTTCGCATTTATTGTCCCGATTACGCTATTACTCATCTTTATCATTTTATTGATCTTTTTTAAGTATAAATTTAAGTACGCGTTTATTGTAATGGCCAATATTCCATTTTCTGTTATTGGAGGGGTTGGGGCTTTATATCTACGGCATATAAATTTTAGCATTTCGGCCGGAGTTGGTTTTGTTTCGTTGGCTGGGGTTTGTGTGATGGCCGGGGTACTGTGGGTTAGCTATCTGAACCGATTAAATCGAAAGAGCAAAATTCCACTCAAAGAGGTTGTATTACATGGATCATTGGTTCAGTTTCGACCTATCTTTCTGGTGATGCTTATTGCTATTATCGGGTTACTTCCTGCAGCGCTTAACACTGGTGTGGGTTCTGATGTTCAGCGTCCTCTGGCAACGGTAATTGTAGGCGGGTTGGTGTCTTCGCTTTTGATCACCATCATCACTACTCCAATATTGTATCTTCTATCACATAAAGAGAATTAGAAATATTTCTTTGATAATGAAAAAGAGTAGCAGGTAATCGAAACACCTGCTACTCTTTTTTTATTTAATAATTATATTGGACTTTTATTTTAATTGAGCACTTGTGGGTTAGCAACAATCCTTCTTTTTAACCATATCCATAATTTCGTCTTTTGCACTACATCCGCAGCAATCACCACAGTGACTAGCGTTCTTAGAACGGATGGTTTTGACTACTGAATAAACAACATAAGCAGCAGCGAGTAATAGGATGATTGCGACTATTATAGTTTGTGACATTGTATTTTGTTTTTTAATGATTATACAAAAAGGCTGCCAATCTGAAATGTCAAAAATGCAACGACCCAGGCAATGGCAGTGGTATAGACAACCGTGAATATAGCCCATTTCCAGCTCGACTCTTTTTTGAGCGCAGCTACAGCAGCAATACAAGGTGCATAGATTAATACAAATAACATAAAGGCAAATGCAACAAGAGGAGAAAAGACCAACGCCCCTTTGTGTTCTCCACTGGTATATCTTTGTTGTTGGAGCTTTTCCTTTAACGAGCCTGTTGATTCGTCGGCTTTGGGATCGGCTTGATATAATACTCCCATTGTACTGATAACGATTTCTTTAGCTGCTAATCCGGTGACAATACTTACGCCAATTTTCCAATCAAAACCAAGTGGTTTGATGATCGGTTCAACGGCGTGTCCCATTTGTCCGATATATGATTTTTCCTGACGTTCGGATTCCTTGATCAGATTGATTTTCGAGATCTGTTTTTCTTTTTCTTTATCGTTCAGTTGTTTATTAGCTTGAATGCCTGAAATCTGTTGATCGAAGTTGGCAGAGAGTTGAACATTGCGTGGATAATATCCGAGTCCCCAAATAATGATAGATGCGATGAGAATTACTGTACCCATCTTGTTCAGATATTGAGCCCCCTTATACCACATGTGTTTAATAGTACTCTTCAATGTTGGAATTCGGTAGGGCGGTAACTCCATTACGAAAGGAACATCTTGTTTTGCAAACATCAGTCGTTTCATGATTAACGCAACACACACGGCTAACGCCACACCTATAAAATAGATAGAAAATAAAATTAATCCCTGGTTTTTAGGAAAGAAGGCCGAGATAAATAAGACATAAACCGGAAGTCGGGCGCTACACGACATAAACGGCGTAATCAACATGGTTAATATCCTGTCTTTCTTATTGTCAAGGGTACGGGTAGCCATCATAGCGGGTACATTACATCCAAAACCCATCAACAGGGGAATAAAAGATTTGCCATGCAGTCCAATCTTGTGCATTAGTCTATCCATGATAAAAGATGCTCGGGCCATATAGCCCGTATCTTCCATAAATGAGATAAAGAAAAAGATTAGTAATATGTAAGGCAAGAAAACAATGACACCTCCAACACCTCCAATGACCCCATCAATCACTAAATCGCGCAGTGGGCCTGGGGGTATCAAAGAATGTAGCGATTCGGAAAGTAGGGCAACACCTGACTGTATCCATTCCATTGGATATTTTCCAAGGGTAAAGGTACCTTGAAACATGACCCACATAAAAAAGATAAAGACGGGAAACCCTAAGTATTTGTTTGTTAATATATTGTCGAGTTCTAACTTTTCTTTCCGCTTGTCTACTTTCCCAGGTGTAAATGTTTCTCTTAACGCACCATCAATGAAACCATACTTGGCATCAGTAATGATTGTTTCAGATTTTTCGCCATATTCTTTTTCTAATAGAGCAATGGCTTTTGTACTTATTGTTTTGATCTGATTATAATTACTAAAGTCTTTGAATGAAGCAAGGGTTGTTTTGTCTTGTTCCAGCAATTTTATCGCCATATAGCGTGAAGAGAACTTTGCATAACTTTTTTTATTAACCCTTATCTCTTGTTGGATAGAACGAATGGCTTTTTCGATTTCTACTCCATAATTGATGTGAATATGTCGGATAGTAGGATCGACCTCTTCATAAACATCAATTAATTTTGCAAATAGCTCGTCTATCCCTTTCCCTTTTGAGGCAACAGTTGGAACCATAGGAATTCCGATGAGTTTTCCGAGTGCTTCGTAATCTAGTTTTGAATTGTGTTGCTCTAACTCATCATACATGTTAAGTGCTATCACCACTTTAATATTCATGTCGATGAGTTGGGTGGTCAAAAACAGATTGCGCTCCAGATTTGAAGCGTCAATCACATTTACAACAATATCGGGCTTTTTGTCGGTGATGTGCGATCTTACATATAACTCCTCCGGAGAGTATTCTGTGATAGAGTAGGTTCCGGGTAAATCTACAATGTGAAAGAGATAATCATCTTTTTTCATAGTTGCCTCTTTGGCATCTACCGTAACGCCACCATAGTTTCCAACTCGTTCGTGCGAGCCCGAAGCATAATTAAAGAGGGTTGTCTTTCCACAATTAGGATTGCCAACTAATGCAATATTTATTGAAACATCACTTCTATCTTCCAGTACAACTTGTCTATCTACTTCAAATGTTCCTTCGAATTCAATTTTAGAAAGAGAGCCCTCATCATTTACTGAAATAACTTCAACTAACTGGGCTTCGCTACGTCTCAGTGAGACACGATAATCCATTATTTCGTATTCGATGGGATCTTGTAATGGCGCATTTTTAACGACTCTTACCTTCTTTCCTTTAACAAAACCCATTTCAGTTATTCTTTTCCGAAAAGCACCTTGTCCGAAAACTTTGGTTATGATACCTTCTTCGGTTGTTGCTAAGTCGGATAGTCGCGAATATTTTATCATTTGTAGTTCTTCTTTTAAAACGGTAGTCATTAGAAATTAATTCCAAACCTTAATATGCTAACAAACGCATTTTTTAGTTTGTTATCTGTTCCGGCAGGATTAATGATGTATTGAAAATCGGGCTTAATGAAGATATTGTCTGAAACGTGTAGACGATAATTAAGTTCAATAGCTGTTTCATTTCCAACAAGTTTTCTGCTGAAACCGGCATATGCAAAAGCTATGCCTGCTTCATCGAGCACTCTGTTCTTAAATAATCCCCTGTAGACAGTTCCCATGCTAATAAACCGGTTATTAGTGTTTTTATCTTTAGGGCATAAGCCAATTTGGGTAAAAACAGATAATTCCTTTTTGTTATCTTTACTGAGGAAAACCTGTTGATCACCAACAAAATAGAATCCATAGTTATTCTTTATCTCAGACACCGAATTGCTATTATGTTCATGAAAATAGGCTCCAACCTTATATGTGCCTTTTAATCCCTTTATCAAACTTCCAGTGAATTGGAATTCTGAAATACCTGTCATTCCATCATTTTTGCTTAGTTTCCAATTCAAGTTATAAGGGTTGGTCTCGAAATTATCAGGTGTACCATCAAAAATTGCAACCTGCCCTAATAGCTGTTTTGAAATATTCCACTGCAAAGTTAAGCCTAATGCTGTTAGTGGAAATATGGGAGCCGTAATATTATCTGCAATACTTGCGTGAATACCAAATGAGCTGTTTACAAATGATCCACCATATTCGCTAGTCGCAAATTGTGCATTTAGATCTTGCAATCCAATAATAATTGTGAAATTCTGTATGGTTTGTTTGTACCAAAGTTCATAAAGAAATGATAAATTTCCGGCTTCAATATTCGATACTCCCTGAAAATCGCCCACAAGATTGGCTGAAGGCTCTCCTCCATGTGTGTTTGCTGCATTTAAAAATAGATATCCGTTTTTCCATAACCCTGCTTTTTGTGGGTCGAATCCTATCTTAAAATTTGCTAATCCCAAATAATTGGCGCCTGTTTTTAATCCTCCACTATGGTTAGTCACTAAATCTCCAATATAGGAGGCACTATAGGTAAATGGTGAATCAGTTTTAAAATTGAGTGAATCTTTTTGAGAAAAGCCAATGTTTATAAGTCCGACTTGGATGAGTAAAAAAGCAAGAATTGATTTTAGATAATTCATTTTCAAAATATTTTCGTTTGAGGGAGTCTGATAAAGTAGACTTAATTTATTGCTTCCTTAATCAGAATCAGTGTTTGATGAAAAACATGACAAAAGTATCCTGTAATGAAAAATCCTACAATCCCATAAATTAAGGATTTATTGGTGGAAGACTCCCTATTTATAGGGATGGTCTTTTGTATTAAAAATTCTCAATAGCTATGATGTTTTTTATGACGGCATAGATGGTTAGTCCTGATAATGATTTAATGCCGGTTTTAGAAGAGATGTTTTTTCGATGCGAGATAACGGTATGGGCACTGATATTCAGCTTATCTGCTATTTCTTTATTTGAATTGCCGGTGACGAGAAGTTTCAATACGTCGATTTCGCGTTCGCTTAAGAATTGGTGCTCACTAATTTCCTGTGGATGGTCTGGTTGAATATGTTTATGAATAGTAGTCAAAATAAAATTGGGCTGATCGCTCAATTGAATTTGTCCGGAAAAGAGGGCAAGTGTAGTTGGTGGAAAATAGGCACAAATAACAGCTAACCAATTTGTTTGCTCCATACCTACTTTTATTTTTGTAAATTGTTCAATGTTGTTTTGAACCAATACGGGGTTAATTAAAACAATATCGATGGCTGTTTGGTGCTGTATATGTTGGATTTCATTGAGCGTTGTTGCCTTATAAATAGAAAATTGGTTTTCTGTGCTTGATAAAATATGGAACAACCCCTCATAAATTAACGGATAAGGATCTGCAATGACAATATTGGCTTTCATTGTTTTCATCCCTTCTTCAGTTGTTGTTCTACCTTTTCAACAAGTGGAACTAAAATGTTATCCTCTATTTGTGAGTGAATATTCAGATCGTATTCTAGCTCAAATAAACTAAAAAGGAGCTTGCGTCGTATGTTTTGTTCGTTATGTTGTGGAAGATATTTAATCAGGAGGTTCTTAATATCGGTTAACTTTTCTTCAATATCGCTATGGTGATCTTTGTATTCGGTTACTGAATACAAACTAACATCGCTAACCGGCAATAAATGTTTTGATTGGTTAAATAAATTGGTGATATATGGAAATACTACGTCATTTTCATAATCGAGATGAGCCGTAACTTCATTGATATACTCATTAAAAAAAGTCTCGATAAGTTTTGTTTCGGGTAGTTTATTTAACTCATGAATATGCTTTATATAGCGTCTGATTTTTGGATATTTCTCTTCTATATAATAGTGGTGACAGTTTTTGAGATATCCAATAATGGATTGAAGATCTTCATAAGAGAATTCAATCGCTGGGATATATTTTATTCCATTGAACAGATTCGCAAAAGTTAGAAAGACCTCAACGTTTATATTATTCTCCCGACAAACCTCATCTATCTTTTTTTCTTGAACATTTAAAGGAATGCCAAAATGTTCGAGCATTAAAATAATGTAATAGTTTTCCATGATTACGTCGGAGACCTTCAGATCTGCAGTAATCAATCGATATTTACTTTGCATTGAATTGTGTGTATGTGTTACTGTTTAAAATGATTAAACCGCAAAAGGTTTCAAAAGTTTACATAGAATACTATCAGACTGATTAGGCATGCATGATTATTCTTTTTTTTACAGTTATATTTGTAGGCACAATATAACCAACAAACTTTATGCCGCGTAAGATTCTTTTCACAATGTTTGGTTGCATTTTATTTGCTGCTATTCTTAATCTTTGTCAGTTTTATCAGTTTTTGTCTTTCCCTTCGTTATTATTACTCATTAGTCGCTGGATAGCAATAGTGTCTATTGTGTGGTTTGCTATTCGTAAAAACACACTCACCACCTGGATATTGATTAGTATGATTGTAGGAGCTGAGTTTGGAGAAGACTTTTCAAAGATAGCTATTCATCTAGATGTGTTGAGTAAGATTTTTTTGAATATGGTGAAGACCATTATTGCTCCTTTGATTTTTTCGACATTGGTTGTTGGAATAGCAGGTCACTCTAATCTTAAGCAGGTTGGTCGAATGGGATGGAAGTCTATTGTCTATTTTGAAATCGTTTCTACTCTGGCACTATTTATTGGATTGTTAGTTATTAATATCAGTCAGGCCGGTGTTGGTGTCTCTCTCCCCATAAATGCGGTTCAAGAATCATTGACAGTTGTAAAGCCTCAAACCTGGGATCAGGTTGTCTTACATATTTTCCCGGAAAATATTGCTAAGGCTGTTTACGACGGACAAATCCTCCAGGTAGTTATTTTTAGTATTGTATTTGGAATTGCTGTTGCAATGCTTAAGGAGAAACACCGCAATAAAATGATCGGTTTTACGGAGAGCCTTTCCGAAACTATGTTTAAGTTCACAAATGTGGTGATGTATATGGCTCCTGTTGCTGTTTTTGCTGCAATTGCATATACCGTTGGACATATGGGATTAGGTATATTGACCAATCTGTTTAAACTGCTTGCTACATTATATGCAGCTCTTTCACTTTTCCTATTTGGAGTGTTAATGCCTATCGCTTTGTTTTTAAAAATACCGGTAAAGAAATTTATTCTGGCTGTTTCTGAACCTGCTACCATTGCTTTTGCCACTACCAGTTCTGAATCGGCTCTGCCAAGAGCGATGGAGGCAATGGAGAAGTTTGGCGTGCCTAGAAAGATCGTAGCTTTTGTGATGCCTACAGGATATAGTTTTAATCTGGATGGTACCACGCTGTATCTCTCATTAGCTACAATTTTTGTTGCTCAGGTTGCGGGTATACATTTATCTATAGAGCGACAACTGATTATTGTATTTACTTTAATGCTTACCAGTAAAGGGGTAGCCGGAGTCCCTCGGGCTTCATTGGTTATCCTTTTGGGAACCGCGACCAGTTTCGGACTACCTACCTGGCCTATCTTTATTATTTTAGGAATAGATATTTTGATGGATATGGCGCGTACTGCGGTGAATGTGGTAGGGAATTGTTTAGCTACTGCTGTTGTAGCCCGTTGGGAAGGTGAATTTGATGAAACAAAAGCTCGTAATTTTACCACCCATGATATAGAATAAAAATAAAGCCCCGGCAATGGATCACATTACCGGGGCTTTATTTTTATGGTCACTTTATAAATTTTTCTCGGTAACGATATATCCGGTTGGCCGGCGAACCAAGATCTTTTTTGCTTCAACTGAAAATGGTAATGTAACTTCAACAGTATTTCCCGGTACTAATTCGGGAATAGTAACCGTTGCTTTTCCTGCCTGTAATGTATAACCTGTCATGGTATAACTGGCGACACCTGTTTTTGCATTTAGTTTGACATTGATTTTATTTCCAGTCCTATTTGTTGAAACAATTTCTACCGGAGAGCATAACATCTTTATCGTATCGTATGACATTTTCGGATTAAGATTGATATCTACAATGCCATGTACGCGTTGTGGATAGGCGTCTTTAAAGTCTTCGCCCATATGTGTGCGGTAGTCGTTCAGACAGAAATAAATAACTCCGGCAATATAAGGAAGCTTTCCGTATATCGAAAATTGATACTTTGCGTCACTGATTCTACGGGCATCCCCTCCTTTATGAACCGGCTCGCAAAGACCGAATTCTGAAATAATTAAGGGGTTTGTAGGATAGTCTTCGTGAATGCCTTCAAGAGAGGGCAGAATCTCTTTATTCGTTTTGCCATACCATGTCGCGGTATATTCATTAAACATCAAGGCATCGCCATAGGCTCCTGCATCGGGTAATATCTTTTTTGACCCATTGGATCTTTCCTGAAGATGACTACTTACATAATTTACCAGTCGTGACTGATCTTTTTGTTTAGTATATTGGTAAAGCTCTTTAATAGCATTGATAACTTTGGGTGTGTGGCTTTCTAATTCATTTCCAATTCCCCAGGTGATAATTGAAGGGTTATTATAATGTGACGCCATCATTTCGTCGAGGAATTTTTTTGCAAGATTCACAATAGTATCATTAAAATCGGTAGTACTACCCCAGCAGGGAATTTCCTCCTGAATCAGGATTCCATGGCGATCAGCCCAATCAAATACATATTCATCCTGAGGCCAGTGAAAACGTGTATAGATGCAGTTTACATCTTTCATTAATTTTAAATTTGCCTCAAGATCTTTTTCTGTTTCTGCCATTCCATTTTTTAGACTTGACCCTGGCATCCATTCAAGTCCTGCCAAACGAACTTCTTCTCCATTTAAAATAAAGCGGGTGGAATTGACCGCAATGGTTCTGAATCCGAAAGTAGTGGAATAGTTATCGATGATCTTACCTTGCGACAGAAGCTTAAAAGTAATGCGATAAAGATTTGGAGCATCAAAATGCCAGAGTTTTATGTTTTTAACATTCAGGGTGACAGAAGCTTTTCTATCTTTAATTTCGGGTGCTAATATTCCACTCCAGACGACCTTTGCTGTTCTTTGATTTTCCTCTTTAATTTCGGTCTGGATTGTAGTTCCTTTGGAGTATAATTGAGGGTTTCCCAAAAAACTAAGATCGAGTTCAACGCTTCCCCGGTCTTTCGTAATTAAGTTAGGTGTTGCAGTAACCCATACATTTTCGATGGCCTGTTTAGCTGTGATTATCATTTTTACACTCCGGTAAATGCCTCCATCGTGGGCCCAGTCGTACGACTTCTTATAAGGTAGACTCGTATTGCTAGGTGAATTATCGGCA
The DNA here is from genome assembly GCA_013390605.1 of Bacteroidota bacterium. Taxonomy (GTDB): domain Bacteria; phylum Bacteroidota; class Bacteroidia; order Bacteroidales; family Cfx3-03; genus Cfx3-03. Next base: position 5,250,709 of record JACAUB010000001.1, read on the forward strand.
CAAACTATGATTTTATTTATGGCGCCTACTTTCAAATAAGGTGTCGCATCAATATAAAAACGGGTATAACCCAATCCGTTGTGAATTCCTGCTTTCTGTCCGTTTATCCAAATAGTTGCATCATGATAAATGGCATCAAATTGGAGACGAACTATTTTATCTACATAATTTTCAGGAATCTGAATACTTTTTTCGTACCATCCTTTTCCCCATTTTTTTTCCAAACCTCGCATTGTGTTCCATGTGTGTGGAACGGTTACTTTGGTGGCCGTGGTGGGTAATCCGTTTTGCGACCATGCCAATGCCTCGCCTTTATTAAGCGAATCCAGACAGAATTTCCATTCACCATTTAGGCTAACAACTGATCGTTGACTATAAGCAACAAACTGAATTGTCAAAAACATTATTAATAATCCAAGTACCTTCATCATTTTTGAATACGATTGTTATTTTCTTATGAATTGATTCATCTAACATTTTTTAAATTAAACCGACATCTTTTTTTGATTAGATAGCCGGTTAAAAGATGGTTAGGTTTCAAAATAACAAAAAAAGAATAGGAGATAAAATGGAATTTAAGCTAAAAAGATGGATTAAACTATGATAATAGCACTAAGCAAATTTTTCAATCAGTTCAGCCAATCTTGAGGCATATCCACATTCGTTATCATACCAGGCCACAATCTTTACCAGTGTGTGGTTTTCTCCAAGAACTGCAGTAAGTCCCGCATCAAAAATAGCTGAGTGAGTGTTGCCGAGGATGTCAACACTCACTATTGGATCCTCAGTATATTCTAGAATTCCTTTTAATGATCCTTCTGCCGCAGTTTTAAAAGCTAAATTGATCTCTTCAACAGTTACTGGTTTTCTGAGTGTGCAAGTTAAATCAGTAAGCGAGCCATCGGGAACCGGAACTCTGATTCCAAAGCCTCCAAGTTTGCCTTCGAGGTGTGGGAAAATTCGTGTTGCTGCTTTTGCTGCACCTGTTGTGGTAGGGACAATTGATTCGGCTGCTGCTCTTCCTCTTCTCCAATCTGTATGTGGAGCATCTATGAGGTTTTGGTCACGTGTATAGGAATGAACGGTCGAGATAAATCCACTTTCAAGCCCCCAGTTTTCGTCTAGTATTTTTATCATGGGTGCTACACAGTTTGTGGTACATGACGCATTTGAGATGATCTGGTCGTTACGGTCTATTACTTCGTCATTGATTCCAAGCACTACAAATTTTATTTCTTGAGGAGAAGCTTTTGCAGGGGCCGAGATGATCACTTTGCGGGCACCGGCAGTTACGTGCTTCATTGCATTTGCTTTATCGGTAAAGAATCCGGTAGATTCTATCACTACATCAATTTTTAGTTCGCCCCAATTAACATCTCCAGGTTGGGCACAATTAAACACTTTAATTGGATTCCCATTTACAATAATGGCATGATCTTCTGCCTTAATAGTTCCGTCAAAACGACCATGTACGGAATCGTATTTTAATAAATGAGCTAGGTTGTCAACAGGAGCCAGGTCGTTAATTGCAACAATTTCAATGTTTTCATTCTTAACGATTGTTCGAAAGGCTATTCGTCCTATACGACCAAAACCGTTAATTGCAACACGTATTCTTTTCATCAGTAAATAATTTTTAAATTAAGGTCTGATGGAACTTGCAGGTTAAATTTATATCAGTATATGATTTTTTTAACATACTCGTTTCATTATAGCGTATAATTGAAATACGTGGCAAAAGTACAAAAAAGAAACTTGTGGACTTTTCTATATCTTTGTTTCAAATAACTTGATTCTTTATGAAAGCAGCAATTAACTATCTATATGAAAATAAAGACCGGTTTCTCAATGAATTATTCGGTCTCATCCGTATCCCATCTATAAGCTCGCATCCCGATAAAAAAAATGAGATGATTAAAGCGGCCGAATATTGGAGAGATTCTATATTAACTGCCGGCGCTGATAAGGCGATACTAATGCCAACTACAGGAAATCCTGTTGTGTATGGAGAAAAAATAATAAGTAATGACCTGCCTACTATTTTGGTTTATGCTCATTATGATGTGATGCCAGTCGATCCTATCGAATTGTGGAACAGCAACCCATTTGAACCTGTTGTAAAAGAGGATAAAATATTTGCCAGAGGGGCTAATGATGATAAGGGACAGGGTTTTATGCATGCGAAGGCTTTTGAAGCAATGGTTAAAACGGGTACACTTCCTTGCAATGTAAAGTTTATGATTGAAGGCGAGGAAGAAGTTGGATCGCCTAGTCTAGCACAATGGTGTGCTGAGAATAGGAAAATGCTCGCTGCCGATATTATATTGATTTCGGATACCAGCATGATTGATCCTGCTACACCTTCAATTACTGTTGGTGTTCGTGGACTTACCTATATGCAGATTGAAGTTACGGGACCGGATAAAGATCTTCATTCTGGCATTTTTGGAGGTGCTGTTGCAAATCCGGCTAATGTTTTAGCTAACCTAATTGGCTCATTGATTGACGAAAAGGGTCATATTACGATTCCTGGATTCTATGATGATGTGGTTACTTATAGTGTTGAAGAGCGTGAAGATATGGCACGTCGTCCTTTCGATTTGAAAGCATATTTGCAATCGCTTAATATAGAGGAGGTGCAGGGAGAAGAAGGTTATACTACACTAGAACGTACTGGTATACGTCCAACACTTGATGTAAATGGAATGTGGAGTGGTTATACAGACGAAGGAACTAAAACAGTGTTACCCTCAAAAGCTTTTGCGAAAATTTCAATGCGGTTGGTTCCAAATCAGAAATGGGAAAAGATTGCCGAACTTTTTGAAAAGCATATTGTTAGTATTGCTCCGAAAAGCGTAAAAGTAAAAGTGATAAAATTGCATGGTGGAGAAAGTTATGGAACACCAGTTACGATACCGGCCTATATAGCTGCCAGTAAAGCCTGCGAAGATGTTTTTGGGAAGAAACCAATTCCGGTTCGAAGTGGAGGTAGTATTCCTATTATTTCTGCATTCGAAGAAATATTAGGAATAAAATCGTTGTTACTTGGTTTTGGATTGGAATCTGATGCTATCCATTCACCTAATGAAAATTATCGATTGGAGAATTTTTATAATGGAATTGAAACGATCATTCGATTTTATGAACATTATTCAAAAGTAAAATAAGGATATTTAAGTAAAAACCTTAATTCATAGGATTTTAAATCTTTTACTGATTGTTTCTGTTGCAGCAAAAGCTGAAGATTTTCAGGGTTATCAACATGCTATCTCTCATGGGAAATGAGTCATTGTTAAGAAATGTGTATAACTTAAGAAAATTTGGCTTTTGATTATGAATCATTTGCACTATTTTTGAAAAATCAAGAATTTTAATCTCGGGCATGCATATAAGAAAACATATTCCAAACGCTATTACTTGTTTAAATCTGCTTAGCGGATGCATTGGTATTTTACTTGCGCTTCATAAAAATCAAGTAGCCTGGGCTGCTGTTATGATAGGATTTGCTTCTTTCTTTGATTTTTTTGATGGATTAGCTGCACGTATTCTTCATGTAAAATCTGATATTGGTAAAGAACTTGATTCTTTAGCTGATATGGTTTCATTCGGTGTTTTGCCCGGTGTATTGGTCTATGTTATGCTTGCTACAATCTCTACCAACTCTTTCGTCCCCCTTGTCGGATTCATAATTCCTGTCTTTTCTGCTTTACGTTTAGCTAAATTTAATTTAGATACACGGCAAACAGAGTCGTTTTTAGGATTACCGGTACCCGCACATGCAATTTTTTGGGTAGGTGTTACTTTGTTGGATTTTACAATAACTAATAATTCTGCCAACTTAATGATGCAACAAGCATTTAAACAGCCATTCGTGGTTATTATATTTACTATAATGTTGTCGTTGTTATTGGTTTCAGAATTACCTATGTTCTCTTTGAAATTTAAGAATCTGTATTGGGCCGGGAATGAAATTCGTTATGGGTTTCTTGGGTCTGCAGTTTTTTTAACAGCATTACTCGGCGTTGGAGCATTGCCGGTGACGATTTTATTGTATGTCCTTATTTCAATCATTGCTAAACTTCGCTCCAACAACAAGGTTGGTTAAACGTAAATTAAACGATGAAAAAATTCTTACAAATTCTCATTCCGTTAGTTCTTTTCGGAGTCATGATCTTCGAAAGTCATTATACATTAAGTGCTGTTTTTTCAAGAATTGAGCTCTTTTCTGATAACGATTTGGATGCATTGGCTAAAACAATAAACTCAGATTTAATTCAACGATTGGATTCTGCTTATGACAAACTTGCGATTGCCGGTTTTTCGGGCAGTGTCCTTGTCGCTCGTAATGGTCATGTGCTTTTTACGCGCAATACTGGTTTCGCTAATTACAATACATTGCAGGATATTAATGAAAATAGTGTTTTTCAGCTTGCCTCGGCTAGTAAGCAGTTTACAGCCATGTCAGTATTATTATTGAGTAAAGAGGGTAAAATTGATCTGGATGCAAGCGTAACTCATTATATTCCCGAGCTGCCTTATACTAATGTTACTATTCGTAATTTATTAAATCATACTTCGGGCCTACCGGATTATCTTGGTTTTTTAACACGATATTGGAGAGATAAAGGTGTAAATCCTACAAATGAAGATGTAGTGGGCATAATGGCTGATAAAAAAATAAGGTTGCGATTTAAACCGGGTAGCCGTTTTGTATATAGCAATACAGGGTACGTCGTTTTAGCTGCAGTTGTTGAGCGTATATCGGGGTTAACATTTCCTCAATTTGCTAAAAAGAATATTTTTGAACCTTTAGGAATGACGCACACATTTATTCATACAACCACTGTCTCTGTTGATAGTACTACAAATAATGCAATGGTGTCTGGGCATCATGGTCATAATGTAATATCAATGACAATCTGTGATGGCCCGGTTGGTGATAAAGGGGTCTATTCTACTGTAGAAGATCTTTATAAATGGGATCAAGCGTTAGAACATTATAAACTAATTCCTATTCAGATGCAAGATGCAGCATTTGAGGCAGGTCATACCAACTCAGGTGCAGAAGTTCCGTATGGTTTTGGTTACCGTCTGCGTATTTCGCCATGGGGTCGGTTAGTGTATCATAATGGACTTTGGGGTGGTTTTAAATCAAGCTTCCTTCGATATGTAGATACCCAAACTACTGTTATTGCTTTAAATAATAATAATTCGCGTGCATTACATCCTTTGGTTGAAGGGTTGAGTAAGGTTGTGAACGAGGCACAAAAAGATAGGGTTACTGAAGATATTATCTTTACATTGGTGAAATCAAATCCCGAAACCGTTTCTGAAAAGATACAAGCTATTTTACGCACAAACGCATCTTCGCAAATTAATGAGAAGAAATTGAGATGGGCAATAGACTATTTGAATATTACGAAGAAAACACAGTCGGCCAAGAATCTGGTTATGTTAGCCTATAAGTTACAAGGAAAGGATTACAATTCTGATATCTCAATTGGAATGAAGAATTAGAAAAATGAATTTTATATTAACAAAAGAAGGAGGCATTAATTTGTCTCCTTCTTTTGTTTAAAAGTAAAATATACTTTCTGGCTTTATCTCGAAATAAGCAGATGGTTAGGGATTCTTAATGGTTTAAATTCTTGTGTATTATCTATTTGTTAATTAATTAAATATCAGGTATATGTGTTTTGTGGAAATGGTTTTTTAAGAATTAAGAAACTAAATAATCAAAAATATTCTGTTGATTTATTTAACCTTTGTTAAGTTATTAATAAGATTAATTAGTAAGGTGTATCATTTTTTTTCGTTTACTTTGAATACTTATTTTTTTCTACACCACTAGCTTCTCTATTACGAAACTTACTCTTGATTAAATATAACTTAACTAGAGTTGTATCAGAATGATAATAACAATTTTGTAAATAAATGACTTTAAAAGAACTTGAACATATCTCATTATCTGCCTTAAGGAATGGTAGTACTGCCGCGTTTGACTTATGTTTTGAGTTATATTTTACGGGACTCTGTACTTTTGCAAACAAACTTGTTCAGAATCCCAATGTAGCTCAAGATATAGTTCAGGATCTCTTTGTCAACCTATGGATTAAACGGGAGAGTCTGGAAATTCATACTTCTTTAAAATCTTTTTTATTTCAATCCGTTAAAAATAATTGTCTCGATCATATAAAACATTCTCAGATCGAACATGCATTTGCTATTCGTTATATTAATGAGAATGCCGAAGAGTATGAGAACATCTATTCTGATTATACAAAAAAGGAGATCCTTCAATCATTAAATATAGCTATTGAAAAGTTACCAAAACAGTGTAAGGCTGTTTTCCTGATGAGCAGATTCGATTACAAATCATATAAAGAAATTGCCGAGGTTTTGGGTTTATCTGTGAAAACAGTAGAAAACCACATGGGTAGAGCATTGCATATAATTAGATTAGAGTTAAAAGAATTTTTATAATTCGTTCTTCTTGCCGATATATTTGTTTATTTAAACAATCTTCTTAAAATATTTTAATTTCTATTAGGGGGTTAGTAGTTCTGAGTAGTCATAGTATTAGAACCAAGCAAAGGTTTTAACTAAGATTACCAATGAAAAGAAATACGCATAGCATTAATTACGAATTAATAGGTAAATACTTATTAAAAGAGGCGACAGAAGAGGAGTGTAATACTCTTGAGGTATGGCTATGTTCGAATAAGGAGAACCG
>JACAUB010000010.1 GCA_013390605.1 Bacteroidota bacterium
TCATTCTTTTGTAAGTTCCGATACGGGTTTCTATTTCCTATAGCCCCGTTTATCTAAACGTCAAAGTTGGATTCTCCCGCAGCTTTAATGCTATTGGTTTTTATTGCTTCTCCCTTTTAACTCGTGAATTTATTGACTGTCGAGAGCAAGCATGGCAGTTGCGGAAAAACCATTAGTTGGTGTAAACTGGAAAAGCAGTTGATAACATAGCCGAAAATAAAAACAGGATATTAATGAGAAAACCAGTGACTGCGAATGATGAACTTGCCCGGGAATAGTGGAGTGTGGGAATAGTCGGACAGGCAATTGTTCAAACTGAAGTTGTCACTGGAATGGTAAAGTATCCGGAGTTTCCGAAAACACTGCCACCTGCGACCTTGAAATACTGGTAGAGCGCGGCAGTCTGCACCGTTTCATCAAAGAATCATCCCGCCGCTACGTGCTTTAGAGCTTGTATTCTTCCAGCAACGGCGCAGCATACTGACGGTAGAACTCCGGGCGATCTTGCGCCAACCAACGCAAGGGTGCCAACAACCCCGGTGGCAATTTCAGTTCTAGCGCGCGCCGGATAGCAGCGATGGCTTCCTCATCGAGCTGCAAATACGCCAGCCCCAGCCCTTGCCAGAAAAAAGCACCCCATAAATCTGGGTATAATGGGATAGCTAAAGTAGCTTTTTCTACTGCTTCATCGTATTTTTCCTCAAACCAGAGGACAAAAGTATTACAGACAAGCTCATTATAATCTTCAGGATCGCCATTTGAAATAATGGCTTTAACACGTTCTACTATATTCTGATCAGGTCGTTCGTAGAAAAAACCTGCCCATTCGTACAAAAAAGCTGCTCCGCTTTCAGTTTTATCAAGTTTCAAAGCTCGACAAAAATCTGCTCTGGCTAACTCTATATTTATCAGATATTGTATGATTTTATAATTTCAACACTGGAAGTGTTCGAAGTAATTCGTGACCGTTTAGTTCACCCGAATAAGCCACAAGCTTAAAATACCTGCATCA
>JACAUB010000100.1 GCA_013390605.1 Bacteroidota bacterium
TCCAGCTTACCTTAATATAATTTGTGATGATCTATTCGTTGAATTGAAGCCTTTACGAGCTTTCTGCCTCATTTTCTTTACAAAAGACTTTTTTTTTACCTAAAAATGTTGCATCTTTGCACCTCGTTTTGAAAAAAACTCAAACACATTAAAATTTAGTGTCTTATGCCTGTAAAAATGAGATTACAGCGTCATGGTAAGAAAGGAAAACCTTTCTTCCATATCGTAATTGCCGATGGTCGTGCACCTAGAGATGGCAAGTTTATTGAAAAAATTGGAACTTACAACCCTGTTACTAAACCGGCAACTATTGATATTTGCCCGGACAAAGCTATAACATGGTTACGTAATGGAGCTCAACCTTCAGATACAGTAAAGGCCATTCTTTCATACAAAGGAGTACTTTATAAATACCACCTGTTAAAAGGTGTTGATAAAGGAGCACTTACTTTAGAACAAGCTGAAGTCAAGTTCGAAGCATGGAAGGCCATGAAGGCAGCCAAAGTAACCGGAGCTATCAATACGAACATCGAAAAAGCTGCAAAAGCAGAAAAAGATCGTTTAGTTGCAGAAGCTAAAATCAAAGAAGCAAGAGCAGCAGCTATTGCTAAGAAGAATCAACCTGCAGAAGTTGCTCCTGAAGCAGCTCCAGAAGCAGAAGCTACTGAAGAACCAGCTGAAGAATAGTTTGTTTTTCCGAAGCAAAACTTCTTCGGTCTAAAAATAGGAGGCTAAGTTGAAAAGTGAATTGTTTATTTAAACAACACTTCCAACTTAGCCTTTTTATCGTTTTATAAGTTGATTAAATTGATGATTATATCTTTAAATATCAAAAAAAATGAAAAAAGAAAATTGCTTTAATCTGGGAAAAATAACCCGTTTATTTGGGACAAAAGGTGAATTAACCCTTCTACTTGATGTGGATGATCCGAATGATTATGCAAAACTTGATTTTTTCTATGTTGATATCGATGGCGATTTAGTTCCGTTCTTCGTTGAAAAACTTACGTTCAGAAACAATAACACGGTTATTGTTAAACTGATAGACCATAATGATCCTCAAGAAGCTGAGAAATTGATCAACCATTTGGCTTATCTTCCGCTAGACAAATTACCTCAGTTAAAAGACGATCAATTCTATTTTCATGAAATTATTGGCTATCGTGTAATTGATGATGAGGCTGGAGAGATTGGATTTGTGAAGGATGTGCTCGAACTCCCCATGCAAGAGCTTATCCAGATTGACAAAGATGGAAAAGAGATTTTAATTCCGGTAGCCGACGAATTGATCGAAAAGGTAGATCGTGAAAATAAGATCTTATATATTTCAGCTCCTGAAGGGCTCATTGATATTTATCTGGAATAATGGAACGTACACCCTTTCAGTTTAAGCAATTCTCGGTAGACGATAAGGGTTGTGCCATGAAGGT
>JACAUB010000101.1 GCA_013390605.1 Bacteroidota bacterium
ACCCGATAACCATTGTTTATAGTAGGTAAAGTTTGCTCTACGTTGGGTTATTCTTTCATCCAATACCTCCATTTGTCCACGACCAACCCCTGCCAACACATTACTCATCCGGTAGTTATATCCAATCACCGAATGCTGATAGTGAGGAGCCTCATCACGAGCCTGTGTAGCCAGAAACCGGGAACGATCTATGAGTGACTGATCATTAGAAATCAACGCCCCGCCACTCGAAGTCGTAATAATTTTATTCCCATTAAACGATAAGATCCCCATTAAACCAAATGTTCCCACTGCCTTTCCCTTATATCTACTTCCCAAAGCCTCGGCAGCATCCTCAATAACCGGAATATCATAGCGATTTGCAATCTCCATAATCTCATCCATCCTTGCCGGCATACCATATAAATGCACAGGGATAATCGCTTTGGGCTTCTTACCTAATGCCAGCCGCTCTTTAATTGCCTTCTCAAGCAGTTTCGGACACATGTTCCAACTATCCAGCTCACTGTCTACAAGAATGGGAGTAGCCCCCTGATATACAATAGGATTTATCGTGGCAGAAAAAGTAAACGAAGAAGCAATCACCTCATCACCTGCACCAACACCTAGCAGAATTAGTGCCAGATGAATAGCGGCCGTACCGGCACTCAATGCCGAGGCGTAACCCGATTTAGTATAATCAGCTAAAGCCTTTTCAAAAGCATTTACATTGGGCCCCAGCGGTGCAACCCAGTTTGTATCGAAAGCCTCCTTCACATATTTTTGTTCATTAGAACCTATATGAGGAGAGGAGAGCCAAATTTTTGGATTCATTTTCAATTCAATATTTTTTAAACTACAGTTCTAAATGGCAACAAACACCTTATTCATAAGCCATAGATGATCTTAGCATAGTCTCATCCTTTTGGAACTGCAATTATTTTTTCTTTAAAACGATAAAAGACCACCGTATCATTTTCAATATTTTTATCCAATACCATACCTGCTGCAATTTTATTCCGGTCGCCAATCTTTATCGAAGGTATTGTAGCACTATTGATACCGAAAAGGTTCTCATCTCCAACTGAAGTAAAACCTGAAAAACAAACATTCGGGCTAATAAAATTATATTTCCCTATCACTGTATCATGCCCCAGACTACAACGCGAATTAAGCAACGTAAAATCTCCCACCCTGACATTCGGGCCAAGGTTTACCATCGGACCAATAACAACACCATTTCCTATTGTAGCAGATTCTGAGATATAGGCAGTTTTATGAATAAAAGAGGTAAACACAGCACCTTGCATCGTATATTGTTCAACAAAGAACTTCCGGTATTTTAAATTAGCAATACCCATTAAATAATGAACATCCGTTCTCACCTTATGATCTTTAATGCCCCCTAATAACGGTGCTGATAATCTGTAACGAGCATAGCTCTCCGGATTGTCATCCAGAAAGCCGATTACCTTCAAACCATCAGTCGCATCAAATTGATGATTATATTTTATGTAATCATCTAATTCAGCTCCATGACCTCCTGACCCTATAATGATGACCTCTTTCATTTACTCAATATTTTTATTCAAAATATGCCATTATGACCTTACTTTGACTGCCTTATCACCTCATCAAGAAAATCCCGTACCGTAATTAACTTCTGGAAATCGGCCATTTCAATACTAACGTCAAACTCCTCGTCAAGCATTGCTATGATATTCAACTCTGCCAATGAATTCCACTCTTCATATTCCCTGAATTTATCGCTAAGCAGAATATCGTGATCTTCAATTTCCAGCGCTTCTCTCAATGCATTTATAAATTTTGTTTGCATACTTCTTTTAATTAAAATACAGTTACTGCCTTAAAGTTCCATTTCCCTTAAATGCGCCCATTGTTTCAGCTGACGAAGCATTAATTCCCTCTCTCAGCATCACTTTCCTTATAGTAAGGAATATAATTTTGAGATCTAACAAAAAGCTAAGATGCTCAACATAATAAACATCCAGCTCAAATTTTTCTTCCCAGTTCAATTTATTACGACCATTTACCTGAGCCCAACCCGTTATACCCGGACGAACCGCATGCCGCTTTTTCTGTCGCACATTATACAACGGTAAATATTGTACCAATAAAGGCCTGGGGCCAATAAAACTCATCTCCCCTTTCAACACATTGATCAATTGAGGAAGTTCATCAATTGATACCGAACGAATAAACCTACCTAAGCTTGTTAATCTTTCATTATCAGGCAATAGCACTCCAAATTCATTCCGCTTATCATTCATCGTTTTGAACTTCACCAGACAGAAAGTCTTTTCATTCTTGCCAGGTCTAACCTGTAAAAAGAAAGGATGCCCACCATTTGCAAAATACAATAGAATGACAATCATCAGATAAAAAGGTGAGAGTAGAATTATAAGCACCAAAGCAAAACACAGATCGATAAGTCGCTTGAAAAATTTCGAGTACATATTTTTAAGTAGTATATATTTCGGCATTCTCAAGATTAAATAACTTATAGGTTTTCCATTTGCAAATATAATTGTTTTAAACCAAGAAGTCCGGTATCCCCATAAAAAAGGGATACCGGACTTCTTGGTTATCAGAATTCAGTTATTTGCTAAAAAGTAATATTACCCAATAATCATAAGATTAAAGATGGATTCTATATGCTACGCCACCTGTAAGATATTTCAGTTGTTGCGCCATAGAAAGCAGATACAGATGTTTAAACAGCAATAAACTACCACCAATATTGACACCATTCCCATCGTACTCCGACATTAGGGTTAAAGGCTTAAATGATCGATGAGTTAATGATAATCCACCAAAGACACCGGTAAATTGATTATGTTTAAGAATTTTTAAACCATAACCTGAAGTTACTCCAATAGTGGTTTGGTTGACGTCAAAGTGTTTCGTTAATACAATATATGTTGCGCCACTATGTTGGTTTCCTATCTTATCTTCCGTATAAAGATCATGAATACCAATCGTTATAGCAGGCATACTTTCTTTTTCTTTTAGTAATTGTAGACGGACATTGGCTGAACGATCTTGTCCAGTATAGTATCCTGTAGAATTTCTTTTAATAAAAGTACTTTTAAAGGCTACTTCTAAAAATGGCAAAAAAGTTAAATTAAAATAAAAATTACCGGTATTATAATTTCCTACGGCTTCATTTATTTTTGGCAGATAGTTACCTCCCACAATAAATGTCCCATCAGCCGGTATATCAGCTGATGGAATATTCAATAAACCTGTTGTTCCAGTGAGAGTTTGAGCGTTAGATACTAACGACAACAATACCATCAAAAGGACTAAAATGTAACTTCGCCTCATTATTGAATAAATAGTAATAAGTTAATCAAGCTATTATGGGAATTTATAACCAATTTTAAACTGGAACTTACTTCCATCAATCGAAACCTTGGCATTTGA
>JACAUB010000102.1 GCA_013390605.1 Bacteroidota bacterium
TATAAGTATGGACTAAGTATGGAGGAACTATGGACAAAGTATGGAGATACTATGGAGAAACCCATAGGTATCGGCAAATTGTATGGGTGACATTGAAACGATTTATCTTGAATATTCGGTTTTCAAAGTAATGCGAAACAATCTGTTATGTGCCATAGCAGAAATTGTTTTTTTGTTTAAATGTTTTTTTATCTTTTATTTTCTTTAAGTTTGTCGCTGTAATAATTGTGGGAAATGGATACCTTTTCATTTGAAAGAATTCTAGTTGAAAAATTAAAGGGGGGTGATAAAAGCGCTTTTAGTTCTCTGTTTACTGCATATTATTCTGATTTAGTGATGTTTGCAACTACTTTTCTTAAAGATTTAGATTCATCAGAAGAAATTGTCCAGGATGTTTTTTTGAAGTTATGGGAAGATCGTGAAATTATAACCGTTACTACAACGTTAAAGTCATTTTTATTAAAGTTAATCCAAAATAGATGTCTGGATTGGCTACGGCATGCAAAAGTTATACATTCTCATCACGATTCCGTGCTAAATAGTTCACCTTTGCTGGAATGTGATACTGAAAATTATATTCTGCGATCAGAAATAGAGAAAATTGTAAAAAAGGCACTTGATAAAATACCTGACGAGATTGCAGAACCTTTCAAATTGAATCGGTATGATGGTTTGAAATATAGAGAGATCGCTGAAAAAATGCAGGTTTCTAATCGTACAGTAGAGGTACGTATAGGAAAAGTATTGCAAATCTTAAGAGACGAATTGAAAGATTATTTGATCACTTTTTTGATGCTTTTATCACATTTATTGTGGTGAATAAATATTCTGTTTTTGATAGAACGCATCCTATGTTTCATCTCATATCAGCCCACTTCATCCCAAACATTAGCGAGAAATCTCCTTAAATAAACGGAAGTATTATAAAAAGCCTCTCTTTTATACTCGGAATAACGCATTAGACCCTTTTGACGATTTCTTGTGATCGATAAAAAGATCTGATTCTGATTGGAATAGCGGAATACTTTATGTCAATTTCGCAAGATATAAGGAGAACTACTTGTTAATAAATATTTTTTTTAATTTTTTGAATGTGGTATTTAATTTCTAAAACGTTGTTGTCATGAAAAATGATATTATGAATAATCTCGAACAAGAAGAGGCGCTTCGTTTAATTGCAAAATATCTTGGAGATAATGCAACTGCAGAAGAAATAGCTGAGCTTGAAGCATGGATAAAAGATTCATCTTCAAACTGGGATTATTTTATGAAGGTGAAGAATATATGGCATTCAATGGACAAAAGTATCGATCCTTCAGATATCTCTACCACTGATGCTTTAGATGATGTGATGAATCAGATTTCTAGAAAATCTACAATGATTCGTTTTTGGAGATATTTTCAAACAGCTGCTGCCATTTTGATTATTCCTTTGATATTGGGTGGCCTGTTTTGGCAAAAATTTAATAGTACTGCGAAAGAAAAAGAGCATATAGCTTATAAAGAGGTCTTTACATCTAATGGTACACGACTGGCATTCAACCTGGAAGATGGAACAAAAGTTTGGCTAAATGCAGGTAGTAGCTTAAAGTATCCTGAAAAATTTACCAGTAATCAACGTTCGGTTTTACTAAAAGGTGAGGCTTATTTTGAGGTTGAATCTGATAAGTCTAAACCTTTTGTTGTCTATACTAAATCACTAGCAGTAAAAGCTACCGGTACAAAATTTAATGTTAGAGCTTTTCTGGATCAAAAACAGACGGAAGTGTCTCTATTATCGGGTAAAGTTGCTGTTTCAAAAGCAGGAACAACTGATAATACAATTATTTCAAATTTGAAACCTTATCAACATCTGGATTATGACATTACAACACAACAGAGTGAAATTGTGGAGGGCGATCTGTATAAATATATTGCATGGCGTGATGGGAAATTGCTTTTCAGAAATGATCCTTTAAGTGATGTTTTAAATCGGATTGGAGAGTTTCATAATATTCATTTTCAGTGTACCGATAAGAAGTTGCTGGAATATCGCTATCATATTACTTTTCAGAATGAATCGCTTAGCGAGATTCTTGAAATTTTAAAAGCATCGTCTCCAATGGACTTTAAAATGATGAAGAGAAATGCTGATTTGCCGGATGGAACTATACCAAGACAAGAGATTCTCATTTTTCCAAAACGAAAATAAAAAAAGAATATTAATCTAAAAATGTAAATGCCTATGCAGGAAGGAAGTACAATTTAAAAATCAAGAGACAGAAAAAAAAGAGGAAATGTGCGCTAACACATTTCCCTCTCAGATTACTAGTCAACAAAGCTTGTAACAAATTTTTCGGAAATTCAATTATTTATTCATTGACTAATGCAACAAATTTATGAAAAAAAATTCCAAGAATGCTTGGTTTGATAAACATTGTTTTTACAAAATACTATTCATTATGAAATTAACCTCGTTCTTCATGATACTAGGGATAATGAATATATTCGCGCTCAACTCATACTCTCAAACAGGCAAAGTTTCTCTTAATTTAAAAAACGCTAAAGTAGAGGACGTACTCAATCAAATTGAAAAGAGTAGCGAGTATTATTTCGCCTATAATCAAAAGTTAATTAATGTAAATCGTAAAGTTGATATTTTAGCGCATAACAAGGCTATCAAGGATGTACTTCACGATATTTTTAAAAATACCAATACCGATTATGTTGTCATTAATCGGCAAATTGTGCTATCTCCAAAGCAGATTAGTGATGAGGATCTATCAGGTATCCAGCAACAAAAAAAAGGAATTGTTGTTACAGGATCTGTAACAGATGCAAAGACAGGAGAATCTCTTCCGGGAGTTAGTGTTTTAATTAAAGGAACATCCAGAGGTGCCATTACAGATGGACAGGGAAAGTTTAGTATTACTGTTAACGATCCCAATGCAATCGTTAGTTTTACTTTTATGGGTTATGATCGTCAGGATATTAATCTTTCAGGTAAAACATCGATGGCCGTTACAATGATTTCAAATATCAAAAGTCTTGATGAAGTAATCGTAGTTGGATATGGTACACAAAAGAAAGTAAATCTTACAGGTTCTGTTTCTTCAGTCTCTTTTGCTGATCAGGCGTTATCTCGTCCCGTGACAAATGTTTCATCTGCATTAACCGGATTAAGTTCAGGAGTTACTATCCGCCAGGGTGTTGGTAAACCGGGTGACGATGGAGCTTCAATATTAATTCATGGACAGGGAACATTAAATAACAGCAGTCCTTTGGTGATTGTTGATGGGATGGAGGCTCCTTTAGACGCTATAAACCCTAACGATATTGAATCAGTATCAATTTTGAAAGATGCTGCTTCTGCATCTATTTATGGTTCGAGAGCTGCAAATGGGGTAATATTAGTTACAACAAAAAAGGGAAATAAAGAACGAATTAAAGTTACATATAATGGTCACTTATCTGTTGCTCAACCAAGTAATTTGTTGTCGACCGTAAATGACTATACTCGTTTTATGAAGTTGATCAATGAAAGTGCACGTAATATTGCTACTGCTGAAGTATTTTCGCCGGCAACAATAGATGCATGGACAAAGGCAAGTCTCGATCCAAATGGCTTAACAGCCAGTGGTGTTCCAAATTGGGTGGCTTATCCAAACACAAACTGGCAAAAGGAGATGTATCAGAATAACCTGGTTCAGGATCATACCGTTACAGTTGATGGGGGTACGAAAAATACAACCTTTTTATTATCGGCAGGTATGCTTGATGATCCGGGATTGGTTGAAAATACAGGTGCCAGACGGT
>JACAUB010000103.1 GCA_013390605.1 Bacteroidota bacterium
TGCAAATATGGGCCAACTCTCAGCCGGTATTGCACACGAGTTGAATAACCCGTTAGGGGTAATAACTATGTATAGCAATATATTGCTTGATGAGTTGCCTACAGAAGACCCTATGCGATCAGATCTTGAGTTGATATCAGAGCAGGCTAATCGCTGTAAAAAGATTGTAGGAGGGTTACTCAACTTTGCTAGAAAAAATCAGGTATCTCTTTCTGAAACCGATATGCTGGCCTTTGTGAAGAGAAGTCTGGATTCTATTATCCATCCTAAAAATATAGAGATAGTTTTTAACCATAAGGTGACAGATCCGACTGCTTTTGTTGATAATGATCAAATGATGCAGGCGCTTACAAACTTAGAGAAGAATGCAGTAGAGGCTATGCCTGAAGGTGGAAGACTCTCGGTTGAACTGTCTGATAATGAAACAGAAATAATCATCAGAATCAGTGACTCGGGCACCGGAATAGCCCCTGAACACATGGAAAAGATCTTCACTCCTTTCTTCACCACAAAAGAATTGGGTAAAGGAACAGGTCTGGGTCTTCCATTGGTCTATGGAATTGTTAAAATGCATCGCGGAAAGATTGATGTTGTTTCGAATGCAGATAAAAGCAAGGGGCGGACCGGCACTACTTTTTCAATTATTTTACCACGGTATAAATCAGTTTAAGACGATTAATAAATTGCGCAACGTATGAATAAAACGATTTTAATTGTTGATGATGATATTGACTATCTGTTTCAAACCCGACTAAAGGTTGAGCAGTTTGGGTTTAACGTAACCACAGCCGAAAGTCAGAAGGAGGCAGAGAAGATTATTGAAATATCAAAACCCGATCTGGCAATATTCGATCTGATGATGGAAAACGACGATAGTGGATTTATTCTGTGTTATAAAATGAAGCGGAAGTATCCTGATGTTCCTATCATCATCGCTACTGCTGTGACAGCTGAGACCGGCATGTCGTTTGACGTTACGGGAGATGATGAACGTCGTTGGATAAAAGCCGATCTCTTTTTGGATAAAGGGATTCGTGCCGATCAATTGTTACGCGAAATTAATCGATTGCTAAAAATTTAATTATGGCAAGCTTTAAGGTACTTGTTGTTGATGATGAACCCGGAATCAGAATGGGTACGCGTCGTATTCTTCAGAACTTCAAGGTCGATTATCCATTTATGGATGAACATATTGAGTTTGAAATGCTTGAAGCTGCATCAGGCGAAGAGGCAATAGAAATCATTGATAACCAGCATCCCGATATTGTTTTACTCGATAATAAACTACCTGGTATTCAGGGTGTACAGGTGCTGGAATATATCAGAAATAAGCAATATGATATTGTGGTAGTTATGATTACCTCATATGCCTCGCTCGAACTAGCTGTAAAAGCTACACGCGATGGGGCTTATGATTTTATTCCCAAACCCTTCACTCCTCAGGAACTTCGTTCCTCTATGGAGAATATTACCAAGCAGTTGTTTCTTAGGAGGATGACACAAAGCTTAAATACAGAGGGTAAGCAGATCAGATTTCAATTCATGAGTGTGTTGTCACACGAATTGAAAGCTCCGTTAAATGCTATTGAAGGATATCTTCGGATTATTGGAGAAAAGCAATTAGGCGATCAGATAGATCCGTATCAGGAGATGATAGAACGATCGCTTGAGCGGGTAAAAGGAATGCGACAATTGATTCTGGATATGCTAGATCTGACGCGATTGAAATCGGGTAAGCCCATGCATAAGCTTCAACATATCAATGTGGCAGATATTGCCAGAATATCAAAAGATACCGTTCGTCCGTTTGCTATTCAAAAAGACGTCGATGTATATGTGAAATGCCAGGAGGGGATAACCATGAACATAGATCCCAGCGAGCTGGAGATCATTCTGAACAATCTATTGTCGAATGCCGTTAAATATAATCACGATGGTGGTCGAGTTGATTGTCAGATTTCTGCTGAAAAGGATACCGTGATCATTTCTGTGAGTGATACCGGAATTGGAATGAGCGAAGAAGAACAGCAACAAATATTTGAAGACTTTGTGCGAATCAAAAATACCAAGACACGCCATATTACCGGTAGCGGACTTGGCTTATCTATTGTGAAAAAGATGGTTGACTCTTATGGCGGAAAAATTACGCTAGTGAGCATACCTGATAAGGGGTCTACATTTACAGTAGTGCTGCCTCGCGAATTTAGTTTTGATCAAATTAATTAGTTGTTAAGGTTCGCTAAAAGCCAATGGTAACGTTTGCATTATTATCTTTGTGATAAAAATAACAATTGAGTTCAACTAAATATATATTATTCGAATGAAGCTACTTCCAGATAAAACTGTAGAACGCCTCAGTCAATACCGAAGAGCAATGTTAAAGACGCTTGCGAGTGGCAAGCATCATATATACTCTCATGAAATTGCTAATATGCTGCATATCACTCCTGTTCAAGTACGGCGAGATATTATGCTTATCGGTTATACCGGTACATTAAGGCATGGTTATGATGTTAGCGAGTTGATTGATATTATCGGTACCATTATTGATAGCGAAGAAGGAACACGCGTGGCAGTTGTGGGAGCAGGTGCCCTTGGTAGTGCTATTATCCGTTATTTTAATGGAAAGCGTACAAAACTTTCTATTGTTGCTGCTTTTGATGTGAATCCTGATAAATTAAATAAGGTTTATGCAGGTGTTCAGTGCTATCCTTTTGAGAAACTTCATGAAATCATCAAACGTGATAATATTCAATTGGCTCTCATTGCAACTCCTGCATCTGAAACAGCAAAGGTTGCAGAAGTATTGGTAGGTGCTGGTATAAAGGGAATCCTCAATTTTACCCCTTCTCCAATCAATGTCTCTTCACAAGTCTATCTCGAAGAGTTTGATATGATTACTTCTCTTGAAAAGGTGGCTTATTTTGCCAAACACGGAAAATAAACAGAATGATTCAT
>JACAUB010000104.1 GCA_013390605.1 Bacteroidota bacterium
CAGAGCCGATTTATTAGATGGTGTTGATGAAGTATTGCGTAAATATAAAGATCGCTATAAACCTTTTGGAGGTGTACAATTGCTGATGATTGGCGATCTACAACAGTTAGCACCTATTGTAAAGGAAGAAGAATGGAATATATTGAGAGAATATTACGACACCGTGTTCTTTTTTGGTAGCCGGGCATTACAAAAGACCCAACACATAGCCATTGAACTAAAACATATTTACCGACAAAGTGACAATACCTTTATCGAAATTCTCAATAAAGTTCGCGAGAATAATATAGACGCACATACACTGGAGCAACTAAACAAAAGATATATTCCCGATTTTGCAAAGGATGCTGACGACGGTTATATCACACTCACTACACATGTTGCAAAAGCGAACAGACTCAATGAAACAAAGCTCGAAAAACTTTCCGGCACAGTTTATCACTTTGAAGCAATTACCAGTGGTGAATTTCCTGAATACAGTTATCCTACTGATTATACATTAACGCTAAAGAAGGGTGCTCAAGTGATGTTTGTAAAAAATGACACATCGCACGAGAAACTATTCTACAATGGGAAGATTGGAACCGTCGTGGATTTTGAAGAAGAGTCTATTCTTGTAAAATGTGATGACGACGATGAGAATATCAATGTAGTTCCCCTTGAGTGGAATAATACAAAATATTCGATTGACGATACAACAAAAGAGATTAAAGAGACAATTATTGGTTCATTTGTTCAATATCCGTTGAAATTAGCATGGGCAATCACCATTCATAAGAGTCAAGGACTCACTTTCGAAAAAGCCATTATCGATGCGAATGATGCTTTTGCATTTGGACAAGTTTATGTTGCGCTCAGTCGTTGTAAAACGCTTGAAGGGCTCGTTTTGAGCAATCCAATTTCGCCACGTAGTATAAAAACGGACACTACCGTATCCACATTTACACAAGAGGTTGAACAAAACCAACCTGATCAACAAGTTCTTGATCAATCAAAATATGATTACCAACACACACTGCTATTAGAGCTTTTCGATTATACGTCAATAAACAGAAGAATCGGCTATCTGCTAAAACTGCTCCATGAACATGAAGCAAGTATTCATGATAACTATCGGGATATTTTCAACAAAATGGCAACTTCATTAAAATCAGACATTTTAGCAGTTGCAGATAAATTCAAGGGACATGTAAATCAATATATCGCTTCTGAAAAGAATATTGAAAGGAATTTTGCACTTCAAGAGCGAGTGATGAAAGCAAGTGAATATTTTCTGGGGACAACAGATGCTATCATTTATGAAGTAATCCAAAAGACTACCATTGAAATAGATAACAAAACGGTTAAAAAATCGATAAACACTATATTGGAAGAATTACGCCGTGATACAAACATCAAACGATCGTGTTTAAAGAGCTGTCAAAATGGATTTAATGTAAAGAACTATCTGGACACAAAAGCTAAAGCAGCTATTGAAAAGCCAAAACCACTTATAGATCAAAAAAAGCTCATCGATAATAGTTCTAATTTAACGGAAAACTCAGAATTATTTACTCTTTTAAGGACCTGGAGAAACAATAAAGCAAAAGAATATGATTTACCAGCCTATGCTATTATGCACCAAAAAACATTGTTTGATTTGATTGTTGCAATGCCGGTTAGTTTAAAAGAGTTAATCCAAGTAAAAGGATTTGGAAAAAAAAGAATAGATCAATATGGGGAAGAGATATTAACAATGATCAAAAAATACAGAGAAGATAATAATATCGAAATTACTCAGATCGAAGAAATCCAAAAAGAATTAGAATCCATAGAGCCAGAAAAAATAAAGATAAACACAAAACAATCCAGTTTCGATTTATTCAAATCAGGAAAATCTATTGAGGAGATAGCAGCAGAAAGAGGCTTTGCACAAACAACTATAGAAAGACACCTTGAATACTTCATCCACGTTGGAGAACTTAAAATAGACCAGCTTGTCACATCAGAAAAACGCATATTAATCTCGGACTATTTTACAAATAACCCGGAATCTAATTTATCACTAGCGAAAATCGCTTTGGGTGACAATATAAGTTATGCTGAAATACGCTTTGTACAA
>JACAUB010000105.1 GCA_013390605.1 Bacteroidota bacterium
TCCTGGTTCCCTTTTCTGTTTAACCGGCTTTATTTTCATGTCGTGTTGTTTATATCATTGTCACAAACATTCCATTTCTCTATTGCCTATTTTTCAACATCTTTGATTCTAAAATGCAAACAAATATAATGATAGTTTCTGAATAAGTAATGAAAAGGAAAGCA
Source organism: Bacteroidota bacterium (assembly GCA_013390605.1). Lineage (GTDB taxonomy): Bacteria > Bacteroidota > Bacteroidia > Bacteroidales > Cfx3-03 > Cfx3-03. The sequence goes on from JACAUB010000105.1 coordinate 165, forward strand.
CTAAATATCAAACTATGCAACCTATTACTACTCTTACTATTTGCCGTTGGTTACAATTTTTAAGTTTTAGCATTATCTTTGTTTAAGAGTTAGTTAACAATATAACCATGATAACTACTAGGATATATAATAACACGAATAAAGTGCGAACAAGAACATGGATTGTTTTGATGTCGCCAATCATTATTATAATTCTTGGAAATCTTGCGGCCCGACTTTTCAGTAATCTTCTAGGTAAATGGGCATGGACGGGGTACTTCCCGGTTTATTGGGGCCTGCTTTTTTTGTTCATAATCTTTACTGGTAAAAAGGAAAATCAACATTTGTGGTTTCGAAAATCTCAGGGAAGTCGTTGGTGGACATTACTTGCAATAGCTATAGGCCTTATTTCCTTCCCTGCACTACTGATCCCAAATATCCAAGTGATACATTCAATACTTCTTGTTATGGCATGGTGTAGCTTTGCAGTCATAAACGCTTCATTTGAAGAGGCATATTGGAGGGGCTTTCTATTGGACGAAACGGCTCACCTGCCTAGGATTTTTGGCGTAATATATTCAACTGTTTTATTCACAACAATCCATCCTCTCAATCTTGGAGTGTTTTCAAAAATACAAGCTTTTAATCCAAGCAAGCCATTGGCTTTAATCCCCTTTCTTATTATACTTGTAATGCTTTCGCTTATTTACTGTCTACTCTACATAAAAACTAAAAGTTTGCGGCTACCCATACTTTCTCATATATTAACCGATCTTGGTAACCTCTCGATATTTTTGTTTATGAATATGGTTCAAATATAAATATTGAAACATAAAAATAGATTGTTAGCTAACAAAAATATTGTTGAAATTTGGACAATATATCCTATGAATATTTCACATATAGCAATGATTGTAAAGCAGGATATGATAATGATAGCTTATATATACTTAATTTTATGATATAAATACTACTTTCATATAAATAAACCATCTCGTAGAAGAACTTGTGAGGTATTATTTTAAAAAATATTTTTATTCGAAGCAATGTTTCGAGGAATTTTACCTAAACGAGATTAAATACATATAAAAATGTCATTCAACATGGATAAGAAATCACTTTTTACTCTTTCTTCTAATAAAATTGCAAACCAAGC
>JACAUB010000106.1 GCA_013390605.1 Bacteroidota bacterium
TCGTTGACTATTTTCCCAAGGTCGCAACACTTCCAAGCCCAAGCCTTGAGCGATTTGCAATTCGTCGTGTACCAAACTGACTATCGCCGTCCACAACTCAAACTGGCTCGGATAGCGCAAGCGTGGTTTTTCCCACAACAAATCTTGTTTGTCAAAACGATAGCCGTGTTCTATCGAGTAACGCCTCTTGTAATACGACCAGACTTGCGTCAGGTCAAGCTCAGTTTGACCCGACCACACATACCAACTTTCCAGAGGGTCATGGGTTTTACCACTGGCTGCCTCACGCTGTATTCGGATTATGCTCAGTGCCAGTTCAGGTGCTTCCCTCAAATGCAGCTCAGTCCATGCGCTTACTACCAGTTTGTGTCCATTTTCGTCCGTCCCAACCCACACTCGCTGCGGCAAACCGTGCGTATTGGGATCATTACATTGGAAACGAGCACCGTGTTTAGCGGGAGCGCCGCGACCTCGTTTCTGCTCATCTCTCACCACTTTTCGATAGAATACTCGGTTAGACTTGAGCCGCAGCAGCAAGTCATAGTCCTTACTGCTATTTTGAATAAATGCTTTGGTGGGGTAGTACCGGTCTCCCAGATTGAGCGGTCTTTCAGCAAAATATGGGCGCAATTCGCTCAGTTGCTGGCTGGCTACCTCTGCTGGTGTTTGACTGGTTTTGATCCTGCGGTTGGAGACAATGTATGTATGGCTACTGGTTTGAGCCGGCACCACCACCACGGTCGAGAATTGCCAACCCACGGTCACGGGCTTATCACAATTGGGCAGATTGTGTTTGTAAAGCCAGCCACGATCTGCAGATGTAGTGCTAAAGGGTCGCTCGATATTGGTAGCATCCACTGCCAGTACCAATCTTTCACCATCGAAGGGATGAGGGGCGTAGCGCACCATGGTTTGCTCGAAGCGAGTTTGGTTAACTTGACCCATTTGCAAAGCCTCATACAAACTGGGCCATTTTCGCTCAAAATTGGGCGAAAGGGTCAGTTCCAGTACCGATTGAGCCTAGCTTTCTGTCATAAGGGCATCCGCCAGATTAAACAATGCGTCACTGGCGTATTCAAAGCAGTCATAGATTTCGTGCCGAAATTCTTTAAG
>JACAUB010000107.1 GCA_013390605.1 Bacteroidota bacterium
CTCAGCCGATACAGATTTATAATCTGTATCGGCTGAGAAATAGGGGTTCTTGTAGAAAAGTTGTGAAACATTAATCAACCGAAAACAGGTTGTTCATATAAAACATCTCCATCTTTTCGATCTTTTGGGAGAAATTTGCTAATCGCTATTCACAATGAAAAATATGATTTCTCGTAACTAGACAGAACGACGGCTTTAGTTGGAGTAGAAAACAAATATTCCCTCAACTTTTTCGACTAATCCAGATATTATTTCAGCGAAAAGTTTTTATCATTAGTGCTTTTAGTGATTTCTCCCTTCTGTTGAAATGGGGAAATCCCTGTTTCAACAGAAGGGAGAAAATAATTTAATTAGAGGAGATGAACTTAATTACCTTTTCGCTGGTGGGTAATTCTTTTGGGGGGACCATATCAACAAGCTTACCATTTTCATCAATCAGAAACTTCTGGAAGTTCCATTGTACAGGAGCATCCATTATACCATTTTCTTCTTTTGAGGTAAGCCATTTGTAGAGTGGATCAATATCATCACCCTTTACGGAAATTTTACTCATCATAGGAAAAGTAACACCATAGTTTTTTGTACAGAATTCGCTGATTTCTTTGTTACTACCGGGTTCTTGTTGTGCAAAGTTGTTTGCAGGAAATCCAATGATTACAAATTTATCATCGCCATACTGTTTGTAAAGAGCTTCTAAGTCTTTGTATTGAGGTGTTAAACCGCATTTGGAGGCTGTATTAACAACCATTACCTTTTTCCCTTTGAGGGATGAGAGATCAAATGAGCTACCATCTAATGCAGTAGCTTTAAAATCGTAAAGTGTTTTTGGCGTCTGTGCCATAACTGTACTTGCCAATATACTCATAAATAATAAAATGACTTGTTTCATAACTTGGTTGTTTAGATTCAGTCTTAACAACAAAATTATATAGGTTTTGTTTTTTACTAACTGTTAGGTAAAATCTTAATTTTGCAGCGTTTCTATTCATGATTTTTACACTTACTCTACTAT
>JACAUB010000108.1 GCA_013390605.1 Bacteroidota bacterium
AGCGACTAACCGTAAACAGAGCACAAAAACAGGCTGGAGATCTGATCTCGAACAGATGAAAAAAGCGAGCACCGGAGGCATTGATGCAACTGATGTGAATAAAAATATGAACATATGGGTTGTCAACTCAATCCTTGACGAAAATAGCCAGCCTGGAACTTTAGGTTATGCTTATTATCCCGAAAATGCAGGCCAATGGTATGACGGTCTTGTAATAGGATATCAGTATATAGGAAAAACCGGTGCCTCTGCTCCATTCAACTTAGGAAGAACAGTAACGCATGAAGTAGGCCACTACCTAAACCTTCCACACCTTTGGGGATCGTCTAATGCAGGCTGCCAGACAGATTACTCTAATGATACTCCAACTTCGCCAGGTCCAAATTATGGAACTCCAACATATCCTTTGAACAGAGTTTGTGGAGGGGTAAGCCGTTCTCAGATGTTTATGAACTATATGGATTATGTGGATGATAAAGCAATGTTTATGTTCTCTGCCAATCAAAAAACAAGAATGCAAGCTGTAGTATCTGCATCCGGACCAAGATCTGGATTAAGATAATCAACAAAATCGATTGAAATATTATAAAATCATTAAAATAGTCTATCTCAATTTTTGGGATAGATTTTTTTTATATTTTTACGCGATTTAATTTCAGCACCCTTAACTAAGATGAAAAAAATAGCACTAGCATCAGGAATACTATTGCACCTAGCTTGTATGAAAGCACAGGATACCATCCAGACTCGAAACCTTCAGCAGGATATTTCGTTACTCAATACCAATTCAACGATAAAGGAACCTACTCCATTTTTCAAGAAGGAATGGGTTAAGAAATCTGTGGCTCCTGCTATTCTTTTTACTGCAGCTGCAGCTACATGGGGAGAAAAAGAGAATATCCGTGAGGTAAGGAACCGATATCTTCCCAATTTCAAAGTTAAATATGATGATTATCTGCAATACGCTCCTGCTTTAGCGGTTTACGGTTTAAAACTGGGAGGTGTGAAAGGAAGAAATAGTATTGGAAGAGCCACATTATCTTACGGTGCCAGCTTAGTAATTATGGGAATCCTGGTAAATTCTATCAAATATACTGCAAAAGTAGAGCGGCCGGATGGATCTAAAAATAACTCTTTCCCATCAGGACACGCAGCAATGGCTTTCACCAATGCCAGTTTTCTTCACAAAGAATATGGAATGGTAAATCCAGCCTATAGTATTGCAGGATATGGTTCTGCTACTATTACCGGACTTGGGAGAAACTTAAATAACAGACACTGGGTTCCGGATATCCTAGCCGGTGCTGGGATTGGAATTATATCTACAGAACTTGGGTATTTCTTTATTGATAAAATTTATAAGAACAAAGGAGATAATTTAAGTCTCTTATCCAGAATAGAAGGAAACGATTATCCTTCTTTCCTTTCCCTAAAGATGGGGACAGCATTAGGGACGACCAACTTCCTTAAAGAATCGGAACTGGATGACAAAAAACAAATCGGTTTTGAAGGTGGATTGGAAGGGGCTTATTTCTTTTCAAAAAAATGGGGTGTGGGAGCAGATATCACTTTCAGCAGCTTCCCTATTAAGTCTCAAAGAATAACCTTTGATGATGGACAAGATTTTGGTGACCATGAAGTTAAAACACAATCTATGGGCTTCCTGGCCGCAGGG
>JACAUB010000109.1 GCA_013390605.1 Bacteroidota bacterium
TGCGCTCGTTGCGGGACTTAACCCAACATCTCACGACACGAGCTGACGACAGCCATGCAGCACCTCTGCAGCAGTTCTTGCGAAAAGGCACATCTCTGCACCGGTCCACTGCAGTTCAAGCCCAGGTAAGGTTCTTCGCGTTGCGTCGAATTAAACCACATGCTCCACCGCTTGTGCGGGCCCCCGTCAATTCCTTTGAGTTTCAGCCTTGCGACCGTACTCCCCAGGCGGAACACTTAACGCGTTAGCTCCGGCACGGAAGGGGTCAACTCCCTCCACACCAAGTGTTCATCGTTTACAGCGTGGACTACCAGGGTATCTAATCCTGTTTGCTACCCACACTTTCGCGCCTCAGCGTCAGTTACTGTCCAGGTGGCCGCCTTCGCCACTGGTGTTCCTCCTCATCTCTACGCATTTCACCGCTACACGAGGAATTCCACCACCCTCTCCAGTACTCTAGCCTTCCAGTCTCAGATGCAGTTCCCAAGTTAAGCTCGGGGATTACACATCTGACTTAAAAAACCGCCTACGCGCCCTTTACGCCCAATAATTCCGAATAACGCTTGCCCCCTCTGTATTACCGCGGCTGCTGGCACAGAGTTAGCCGGGGCTTCCTCTCCAGGTACCGTCAAATGAAAGCGCTATTAACGCCCCCACCTTCGTCCCTGACGACAGGGTTTTACAGTCCGAAGACCTTCATCACCCACGCGGCGTTGCTGCGTCAGACTTTCGTCCATTGCGCAAAATTCCCCACTGCTGCCTCCCGTAGGAGTCTGGACCGTGTCTCAGTTCCAGTGTGGCCGATCACCCTCTCAGGCCGGCTACTGATCGTCGCCTTGGTGGGCCATTACCCCGCCAACTAGCTAATCAGACGCAGGATCCTCTCCTTGCCCCAGGCCTTTCGGTCCCCAGGTTTCACCATGGTCATCCCAGACCACGGTCTCATGCGGTATTACCACTCCTTTCGGAGCGTTATTCCCCACAAAGAGGTAGATTCCCCACGCGTTACTCACCCGTCTGCCATGCACCTTGCGGCACATCCGACTTGCATGTGTTAGGCACGCCGCCAGCGTTCATTCTGAGCCAGGATCAAACTCTCAAGTTTCATTCTGAACTCTCATCCCAAATCCTTAGACTTGGAAAAAATGCTCTGGTCGAAAAATTGTTCTGAATTCTGATCGACATCCTTAGACGCCAACCAAAACCCTCAAAGGCTTCCTATCTTCTATCCGGTTTTCAAAGACGCTCGCCATGCTCTCCGCATGACTCGGAACAGCCTCTCAGCCATCCTCGCACCCCACAGCCTCAACTGCGCAGGACATTCAGACTAACACCA
>JACAUB010000011.1 GCA_013390605.1 Bacteroidota bacterium
TCATTCTTTTGTAAGTTCCGATACGGGTTTCTATTTCCTATAGCCCCGTTTATCTAAACGTCAAATTAATTAATAAGTGCAAAATATATATGAGTTAAATTTGCGTAGGGGTTGCGTTAACCTTGAAGTTCCGCTATATTTGTTAAAACATCCTTATCACTAAGTTTAATAATGACAAGGGGTAAAGCTAACTTTACTGAGGTTTGGGGTAGAGAATTAAAAAATGCAATATGCTAATGATTCTTCAGGATTGCCTTCTCGCCTTGAAAGGCATACCGGTAATCTTCGACGCTTAGACTCAAGCGATTCTTCTGCGGGGAGTTGGCTGGCTGAGATAAAAGCCGAATTAGAAGCCAAGAGACAGGCTGATGCTGTTTTACAGTACAGACGAGATGCGATGGTTACCCGTTTGATGTTTGAATTAAATCGGGTACATTGTGTTGAACTGCTTGAGGAAATGAATCGTGAATTGCTTAATCGCGAGGGTAGGGTTGAGCCGGTTTATAATGAACGGCACGAATTATCACTAACTTGGCCCGTTCCGGGTGGCAGAAACCATATTAATGTAGGGGCTGATTTTGATGATGCTTCTGAGAGAATTTACTTGGTGGTTACCGGAAACCACATAAAGCATATACCCGTTGACGAAGCCGAGCTTAAAGCAGCCCTAATAGGCGCTTTCCGCAATCCTCAATTTGAGGTGTATCGCTGGTAATTAAGAACAGAAACCTGTTTAACGATAATTAAAAGCAAAATCCCATAAAAATAAACGAAAGTGGCTAGCCCTACTCTAGGGGTTAGCCACTTTCGTTTTTATACCTTGTAGAACTGATTTTTACTTCAGTCTTGCGCTAATGCCGGAACGCTTTGCTTGTTAGCCCGATTCTTCAGGGCTTTAATAATATACTGAATAGCGTTAACCAGCACTGTAAAGTAGGCGACCAATATCAGTATCAACAGAGCCTTGTGATCTACACCAGTTACTAGCGCCATTACATAAAGAGTATGCAATATAAGAACAATGGTTGATACTACATCTTCCCAGAAAAACTCGCGGGATAGGTAGTAAGCCCCAATAACTTCTTTCTCCCAGAACATTCCGGTTATGAACATGAAATACAGGAATGCAGTTTTGAAGATAATGGTAAAGTTGGTTACATCAAACAGTTTATCGGTAGTGAGCGTATAGATTACAAATCCCAAGCTGATGAAAAGTATCAACACCTGTATCGGCGCACCGATATACTGCACAATAGTCCATTTGCTTTTAGCTTTGCGTTCCATTTGTTCGGCAGAATAACGACTCATAGCATCTCCTTCGGTTGAATTTTCAAATCTCACAACTTATTGTGATGAATATACAACTAACAAAGACCTTAGAATGTAGCTGAGATTACAATTAATTGTTTGCTCGGTTTGTCGTTTGAGGAAAGAGGCGAGGAATGCACGGGGACTAGTTGATATGGATTAATCTTTATACCCTGCTTTGTGTTTGAGCCGTTTTAATAAAAGCGCCGCTTCTCTCATTTTAGTATCTCCGGCTTCAAACAGGATTTTTCGGTATTCTTCGATGGCGGTAATTGCTTCGGGTAACATGCTGGCTTTCTCGTATGCTATTCCGAGATTTGCCAAAGTATCAGCTACTGCTACCAATTCATCGGGTTGTACGCGCGCCAACATCAGTGCTTTCTGATAGTATTGCACCGCTTCAAGGGATTTGTTCTCATTTGAAAGTAATACGCCAAGCGTGTTCAAAGTAGAGTATGCTGTTTCGAAATCTAGCCCATCGAGGTTATTTGCGGCAGCAGCCAGATATTTAACCGCTTCTTCATTATCTGCTATTCCCGCGTAGGCAAAACCGAGGGTGATGTACAAAGTCTGTATATTTCCCGATTCACCTAATTGTATAGCAAGCTCAAGGGCGCACTGAAAATCCTCGATTGCTCCGCTCAGGTCATTGCTTTCTTGGCGCACTAACCCGGCGTAATAGTGGGCTTCTAGTTCTTTCTCAAACCATCCTTCGGCGGCTGCCATTGCTGCCGCTTCGTGGTACAGGGCTGTGGCAGATTTAAATTGCTTTTTGGCACGCAATTCTTCCGCCTTTTTGTACTTTTCTTCAAGATATTTATTGAGAACTTCCTTTTCCATATTTGCTACCGTACACAATTAGAAATCCTCTAAAAGAAAAGGGATAAAGGCGACTGGTAAGGG
>JACAUB010000110.1 GCA_013390605.1 Bacteroidota bacterium
TGCGATTTAAGGCTTGGTGACTTGATATTGAGTATCTATAAGGATAAGGTATATGAGTGGGAATTACTTGATTATCTTTATTACTTCCAACAACTTAATTTAAAACCGTTGAACGAACAACTCACTCTTTTTGAGCCAATAGCCGTTCAGTACAGAACCCTGAAAACAAAACCTTCTGTTACAGAAGAACAACGCAAATATATCGTTCAAGCCAATGTTATGAATCAACAAAAAATGTATTTAAAGGCAATTGAATTGTATGATAAAGTCTTGGAAGTAAATCAAACAGCTTATCCTTCTGCATACTCAAATCTGGCTTTACTCACAGCTCAGGTATTCGATTACTCGACCGCTATCTTTTACATGAAAAAATACCTGATGCTTGAGCCTGAAGCCTCTGATGCAAGGAGCTGCCAGGATAAAATCTATGAATGGGAAATTTTGATGCAGAATTAAATTCATTCGCTAATCCATCATTGTCATGAATCAGATATTCAAATTTTTATGTTGTGTAATATTCCTGGGTGTATTAACTGGCAATATTAATGTTATTGCTCAAAATGCAGTATGTGCTTATTGTGGCACACAACTACCAAATGGAATACACGGTCCTAAATGTCCATATACCTTAGCCGCGGGTTCATCAGCTGCAAAACCAACATACAATGCCAATGCAGAGTTCGGAAATATGGTTGCTGGTGCTGTATTTAAAAAGGTCATAAGTTCTATATTCAGCAATAATTCTGCAAATGATAAAAAAGTGCTTGAAGCAAAAGAAAGGGACGCTCAAATCGCAGCACAACAGGCAGCATTACGGGCAGCTGAACAACAGCGGAAACAACAGGCGATTGCCCAGGCTGAATATGATAAGATGATGAAGTCTTACAAACTTCTGGAAGGTTCTCAGGATTTAAAAATCAAAACGTTAAATAACACGAACGTGGAATTCAAAACCCTGGATGGCAATGCAGAAAACATGTCGAGGGGTGCAAGGGATCAATTTGAAGGCGGATTGAAATTACCAGCTTCAGGTCCTTTAACACCTGGCAATCCAACCCCCTTTTTTGGAGATGCTATGCCAGCAGCAGACCTACAAACATTAACTAATACTGATAATGACCCTAATGTGGTTGACTTGCGGGAAGCATCAAAATATGTAGTCGCAAGTATCAAAAATGATAGCCTTCCGATTTCAATACTTTTAAAAAAATATGAGCCTCAAGGGAAAGCGGCACCAGAAATTCCTAAACCTGCCTGTAAAGACCTTGTCAAGAAATTAAGTTCACTGTCCAACCAAAGAAACCAGTTTCAGAAGACGGTAAACCTTTCGCAAAATGAACTTGATGTTTGGGAAACCGCCAACCAGAACGCATTGGTCAACGCAGCTAAAGATGGTCTCGAATATTTTACAGGGCAACTCTTTGACAGGCTAACTAAAAGGGGCCAAGCAGCTGAACGGCTTCAAAATATCTATAATAAAAATGTAAAACAGATGGCTGCCGAAGGTATTAATGTTACAGATCTACAAGCCAAAATCAATACCTTGAAGATTATATCCACAAAAGGTAAAATGTCAGAGTTAGCCAATAACATGAATGACTGGCAGGCCTTCATAAAAGATGGTATGAGTAGCCTGATGAATCAACTCACTAATTCGAACGATGAAATTAATAGCTTGCTTGAAGACCCAAAAATGAAAACTTATTTTGAATCCGAGAAACCAGAGTTAAAAACACTGCTCGATATTTCTAAATTAGCTGCTTCCAATAAGGTTTTCGGGAAATGGGTTGCTAAGAAAGTCCCTATGATTGCTTTAGTTGATATTTCAATCAAGCAAATATACAATGGCATGGATTACTGGCTTAGTTATAACCGCATCAAGGAGGCAAATAAGATCAATGGGCAAGTAATGAATGCAGCCTACGGCATCCAGAAAGAAATCGATGAAACTTACACTGCTTTGAAAGATTGCAATTAAGTTTATTGATTCAACGGCACTTCCCATTTGTTGACTGACCAGAGCCAGACGAAGAAAACTGGGGAAGGATAATTCTAAACAAGCTCCTTCTTATGGATATTTCGTGTTTGATATTATCCATCTGGCTTTTGGAAACTATCCATGGGACTGAATCAGTTTGCCAAAAATCTTCAGAAGATGGATGTAGAGGGCTTGAAAGGTTATCGTCTTATTGAAACCTCAAAGTTCAAGCCGTTGCTCACTTCGATCAACTTTAATATACGGCATCCTTTTAACAAGGTTCTTGTCCGTATTCCTGATGTAACAACGGATAGCCAACGAAAAACTATTACGCTAAATAT
>JACAUB010000111.1 GCA_013390605.1 Bacteroidota bacterium
CCTTACGAAGTCGATCGGGTATTGTTTTAAACTTATAATGCGTCTCCCCAAATTGCAAAAACAAAACCAACTCAATGTTTTTTTTACAAGCTAAGTCACTTTCCAAACTATAATAAGTATGAATTTCTCTCAGAAATTCATTAAGATCTATTACTTCATGGTCCTGAATAATTTCACCTGATTCAATTCGGGCAGCATCAAATATTTCTACTACGAATTTCAAAAGTGCATCACTATGTTGATGTATGATTTCTATAAATTTCTTTCTCTCAGATGGCGTGAACGATTTATCACGTAAGAGTTCAGAAAAACCCATAATTGAATTAAGGGGTGTTCTGGTTTCATAAGAGATATTAGCTAAAAATGCAGTTTTCAACCTATCTGACTCTTCTGCTTTAAAACGTGCATGTTCTAAAGCTCCATTTCCTATCTCAAGTTTGTTCTGTTGCGTGGTAAGCAACATATTCTTTTCCATAATAGATTTACTTTGCTTATTAATCCAGAATAATGAGATGAATATTAAAGAATAGCCAACAACAACAAACAAAATTAACCTACCAAGATTGTCTATCGTTTGTAAATTAGAACGAAGATGACTATCTAGCTGAGACTTATTCGCTCTTAACTCTTTTATTTTAAGCTCTTTTTTATCTAATTCAACTTTACCTGGCAGATCTTTTGAAAGTAATTTCAATTGAGAAACCTCACTACTATCTTTTCGAATTCTAAGAAGTTCTGAATATTTTACTGCAGATTTATAGTTTCCAATATGGGCATATAGTTGTGCAATCTGTTTGAGAATTGCCAACTCTAACTCGGGGAAATTTTTCTCATGTGCCACAGTTTTACTTTGTAAATAATTACCTATGGCTTCATTATATCGCTTTAATAGCTCATTAGCTTTCCCTTTAATGAGATAGCTTTTACATAAAGTGGAATAATTATCTTGATTTAACGATTCTGCTATCGCTTTATTTGCCCAATAGATACAATCCTTTTGATTAGTTTTTAACGCAAATTCGGCATTTGAATAATACGTATTAATCAGATTATTGCCCGAGATATTCTCCCCCTCACTCGCAAAAGAGATTATACTAAAACTACAATAGAGAAATATAAGGAGTAATTTACGCATAATTAAGAAGTATGATTAAAATAATAATTCAACTTTTCAATCAGATCGACTGATTGAATAGGATTATAAGGACTATTATCAATATCTTCTTCAATTTCTATCCCGCCATTTTTATGTAATGCTTTTATAGATTGAACAAGAATTGGAACATCAGGAGCTATACGTGTAAGAAGCTTAATAGCATCAGCGCTGTTGATTCGTGGAGATCCCGAGTCTATCAAAATCACATCAGGAGGATTTTGTGATTTTAAAAACGCTATTGCTTCATAACAATCATTCGCTTTTATAATTCCAATTCGGGTAGGTCGTAAAACATATTCACAATATTGAATGGTTGGACTAACTTTGTCTAGCATTAAAACAGTACGACTACTCCAGTCATGATTACGTATACCTTCAACAGAATGACTTCCATTATTATCATTTAATGAAATAGTATATATTGGTAGTGTAAACCAAAAAGTAGAACCATTACTAAGGACAGATTCCATCCATATCTTTCCACCAAGTATTTCGACAAAACTTTTGCTCAATGATAAGCCTAACCCAATCCCTCCAAATTTACGGGTAAATGATTCTTCAACTTGTCTGAATTTTTCAAAAATAAAAGCCTTATCCTCTTCAGATATGCCTATTCCTGTATCACGAACATAGAAATAGATGCGATTTTCTTCTATTCTATCAACGCCAAATTCAATTGAACCCTTTGACGTAAACTTTAATGCATTATCCAATAAGTTATTAAACACCTGCTTCAATCGAACACCATCAGTGTTTATGGTTAAATCATGAATACTTCCAGGAA
>JACAUB010000112.1 GCA_013390605.1 Bacteroidota bacterium
GGAGCGTTGTTGATTTTATTGAAATATTGCAGGACGGTCATAGCACTAATTTTAGCCAGCACCCTGAAAAATAGTCCTGCTTGTTGTTTTGCATAATTCCTAACCAACATAAATTAATCATCCAACTGAGAGAAAACTGTTTCAATACGTTTTCTTGCCCTTGCAAAAGGTTTAAATACAGGGTGGTAATTTTTCTGGTTGGTATGCTACTCCCCATTCTTTAGACCACTAAATAGGTTTTCTTAATTTATTCTTTAAAATTAATAATAATATTTGATGTGGTAGTATTAATAACGGGAAATAACTTGAAGGAAGTTATTTCCCGTTATTAATACTTTTTTTTTGCTTTTTTTGTTAATAACTTCAATTTCAGTTGATAACTTTCAAGCAACACATAGATAAACATCTGATGGGATTCTTCTTTTAATGCCTTGATGTCTTTTATGGTTGTATCTCTCTATAAAGGCATTCAATCCTGCATAGAGCTCCAATCCATCTTGAGCAGGTTGTGGATAGACATAATCGTATTTTACAGACCTCCAGAACCTTTCGATGTAGATGTTATCTATGGCACGTCCTCTTCCATCCATGCTAATGCTTATTTTGTATTTTTCATCATCTAGGTAATCAGTCCATAGATCACTTGTAAACTGGCTTCCCTGATCTGAATTCACTATTTCAGGCAAACCGTATTTTGAGATTGTCATTTTAAGCACATTTAAGCAGTTATCTGCATCAAGTGTGTTGTTCATGTTCCCAGGCAACAATAAAGCGACTGTTAACATCTATGATTGCCGTTAAATACATGAACCCTTTAGCCATTGCAATATACGAATATCAATTTCCCAGACTTGATTGGGCCGTTCGATCTTAAGTCCCTTTAGCAGATAAGGTTTAATATGTGTGGCAAGTCCTAATTTGCTCAGGTTCCGTTTGGGATACAAGGCCATGATGCCCATCAGGCGTAATAATCTACGTATCCTTTTGACATTAACCACAAGGCTTAGTGTCAAAAGGTGATCCTGAACACGCAGAACACCTTCTGTCGGATGCTTCATGTAATGCTCATCCATTTTACGCATGAGCTCAAGGTTCTCTTTACTCTCCCCATGTGGTTTATAATAAACACTACTACGGTTAATATCAAGAAGTTTACACTGCTTACGAACACTCAAAGTCGTTTTATCCAACACTAATGTTTTATCACCTTTCACAGGCCGAGTTTTTTTGAGACTTTTTTTAAAAAAGTCATTCTCCATCTCAAGCTGGCCTATCTTTGAAAAGAGACGATCTTTTTCGACTTGGTACGCTTGTTCTGGGGCTTTGGTCTCAAATATTTCTACTGAGCGCGCTATAAACTCCTTCTTCCATCTAGCGATCAGAAGTGGTTGTACATCGAACCACTTGGCTAACTCAGCTAAACTCTCACGCTCTTTCAAGGCTGCAATGGCAACCTGCGCCTTAAACTCTCCTGATAAATTTCTTCTTATTTGTTTCATAATGGGACTGATAAAATTAATCCTTTTTTTAATTTAATCAGTGGTCCGGTTTTTGGGTAGTACTATATGGCGCGATAGGGTAACGATAACTCAATACGGGCTGTTTCAAAAAGATCAAATTGAATAGAGGTGCTAAGATATCCTCTGTCGCCAATTAATGTGTAATTAAACAGCTCATATTTAACTTCTTGTAAATAATATATATCATGGACAAAAGCCTTGGTCAAGTTAAAAGAACGAATAACACCACTTAACCCACAAACACTGTGTAGTTTATATCCATAATAATGCGTTTTCTGAG
>JACAUB010000113.1 GCA_013390605.1 Bacteroidota bacterium
TTTCAGGAAACATCATATTCGAAATTATCAGAAACTGGATTACGCTAAAGATTGGAACCAAAATCAGCATCCAAATTATATCAGATTTCCTCAAAAGGCTTTTACGTCTTCCAATAAAATTTTTTGACACCCGTCTCTTAGGAGATTTTAGTCAGCGTATTCAGGATCATGAAAGAATAGAACAGTTCTTAACATCGCAAAGTATTCTGACCTTATTTTCTTTAATCACGTTTTCTGTCTTCTTCGGAGTCTTATGTTACTACGATTACAGAATTATGCTCGTGTATATTGTTTTAACCTCTATTTCTGTAGTGTGGTCACTTTTCTGGCTGAAAAAGAGAGAGATTATAGATTATTTTAAATTTCATCAGCGTGGAGAAAATCAAGAAACCATTTATGAAATCATCAATGGTGTTTCTGAAATGAAATTAAATAATTATGAAGAACTGAAAAGAAAAGAATGGGAAAATATACAACAGAAACTCTTTAAAACGAATTTGAGAATTCTGAAAATCAATCAAATTCAACTGTCTGGTTTTGAAATCCTTAACCAGTCTAAAAATATTCTTGTTACGTTTCTTGCAGCCTATTTTGTGGTGATTGATTCGATGTCTTTGGGAACCTTATTAAGTATCTCTTACATTATAGGACAGATGAATAGTCCTGTTAATCAGTTAGTCAATTTTTTCCGCTCTTTACAGGAAGCTAAACTGAGTCTTACCAGGCTTAATGAAGTTCAGAACCATCCTCAGGAAGAGCAGATTGGACTAGAGGACTTGCGTATTCATCATTCTGTTTTTACAGAAAACGGAACTCCATACGGAATTCGTTTTGATAAGGTATCCTTTCAGTATGAAGGCCCCAAATCACCATTTGTACTAAAAGATATTGATCTCTTTATTCCTCAGGGTAAAATAACGGCTATCGTAGGCGCAAGTGGCAGTGGCAAAACAACACTGATGAAACTTCTTTTAAAATTCTATGATCCTACAGCTGGAAAAATATATTACAATGATCAAAACGTACACGACCTATCTCCTAAAAGCATAAGGGAAAACAGCGGAACCGTAATGCAGGACGGATTCATTTTTTCTGACACCAT
>JACAUB010000114.1 GCA_013390605.1 Bacteroidota bacterium
CAGAGCCGTTGGCAGTGAATGAAACAACAAACCGGACCATCAATGTCAGGGCTAAAGGCTATTATGAATTTAATGCCAGCCTGGGAACAAACGGACAGTGGGTTTCTATGTTTCAGAGAGATCCGGCTATTGTTGCGGGTGGTAATATTTTGAACCGGACCATGATCCCCGAAACTGTTCTGAGTACCAGCGGTACCACTCAGGCCACCTTATTTTCCCAGCCATTTACCCTGAGCAGGAAATCTATCGTTGAAGTTTATTTTTCTGTTCCGGTCAGCAATCTTTTAAGAGCAAACGGACAGACGCTTGTGGATGGTGCTTCTAAATTATTTGGACTGAATGTTTACCTGTCCAAAACAGATTCACCTACGTTCAGTAACCAAAATATAGTACGCGACACCGAAACTTTTACCAATTCAGGAAATAATTATGTTGTAGGAATATTTCAACTGAACGGCAGCCGGAAATTTGTTTTGGATGCCGGCACCTATACCATGAATTTCAGTGGTTTTGTATACGCGAATCCTTCCGACCCGGTAGGAGTACGCGCTACTTTCGGGACCAACAGTACAGCCAATTCAGATTTAAGATCAGTCATAGATATTGTAGCCTCCCCGGTTGATCAGTAAAGCTCTTCGCACAAAGATTCTAAAAACACTAAATATCAATCCTTTCAGATCAATGTAGGCTTCTTATATTCACAGCGTTCTCCAAAGTATCTCAACTTTGAGGCAAGTGTAAAGGAAATAATTTTATTTACAGCTTAATATTTCCTCATTTTTCACATCTGAAATCAAAACAAAAAAATCCCAGCTTTCGTTGGGATTTTTAAGTAAAGAATATCTAATGCTGTATTCTTATGGGTTTTACATTACTTTTTTATCAGCTCTACTCTACGGTTTTGCGCCTTGCCTTGTTCAGAAACTGTTATCTGATTTTTGCTGCCGAAGCCTTTTGACCTGAAGTACTTTTAAAGGAAATAATCTTATTTACGACCCCAAACCTGTAATATTTTGCGCAGCATAGAACTCCTGTCAATCTGTAATCTATAATATAACAAATACTCAACTTAATCGTTTTTTTGACTATAATTGTATCATTAAAAAATGATTATCCCTGTGAAAACTGCAATACCGCTTCGCTTTAGTTTATTGACCATCCTTACTACATCTGCTTTTACCATAATCCCAGCACAATCAACTGCTGTTCTTCCGATAAAGAAAATAGATAACGATACGCTTTTAGTGGCTTATAAGAAATCTATTGATGATGTTTCACATGGGTTGTATCTGGATGCTTCATTCGGTATGCTCAAAAGATTGAATGTAGAAA
>JACAUB010000115.1 GCA_013390605.1 Bacteroidota bacterium
TTCAATAATATCAGGAATTTCAGTAAACCGAATGCGATCTTTTAAGAACGAATGTACAACAATTTCGTTTGCGGCATTCAAAATACAAGGCATGTTTCCACCCACCTTCAACGCCTCGTATGCTAATGCTAAACTTCTAAATGTTTCCAGATCGGGTTCTTCAAAAGTAAGTTTAGTATAATCTGCAAAGTTAAAACGAGGCAGATCAGACTTAAATCGATTTGGATAGGTTAATGCATATTGTATCGGTAATCGCATATCAGGTAATCCCATTTGTGCTTTCATCGAACCATCTTCAAATTGAACCAATGAGTGGATAATTGATTCGGGGTGAATAACGACCTTAATCTGTTCAGGTTTTAAACCAAACAACCATTTTGCTTCAATTACTTCCAATCCTTTATTCATCATACTGGCCGAATCGATGGTAACCTTACAGCCCATAGACCAGTTTGGATGTTTTAAGGCTTGTTCTTTAGTTACTGAAGCCAAAAATGTTTTGTCTTTTCCTCTGAATGGCCCCCCTGAGGCAGTGAGGTAAATTAACTCTACCGGGTTATGAAATTCACCGGCTAAACATTGAAATATAGCAGAGTGTTCAGAGTCGACTGGATATATATTTACTGCTTTTTCGCGAGCCAGATTGGTTACTATTTCACCTGCAACTACAAAGGTCTCTTTATTTGCAATGGCAATCGGCTTTCCCGCCTCAATTGCTTTCAAGGTAGGTTTTAATCCGGCAAAGCCAACTAATGCTACGACAACCAGATCAATAGTCTCCATTTCGGTGATTTGACAAATAGCTTCGCTACCGGCATATACTTTAATATGAAGAGGTTCGAGTTGGTCAGCTACATCACGATAGTATTTTTCGTCTCCAATAACTACTACATTAGGCTTGAACTCAATAGCTTGTTCGATAAGTCTTTTAACGCTACTTTGCGCTGTAAGTACTTCGACTTCGAATGCCTCGGGATGTTTTCGAACAACTTCGAGTGTTTGGGTACCGATAGAACCGGTAGAACCTAAGATTGCGAGTCTCTTTTTTTGCATAATATTTCCCATCAATCAAAAAATGATGGATCTTAAGATATTAAAAATCGATGTATTCAAGTGGATTTACAGGAACTCCATTATGCCATAGTTCAAAATGAAGATGTGGTCCATTTTTCGTTTCGGCACTATTACCAACTACGGCTATAGGTTCACCAGCATGAATAAACTGACCAGGGGTTTTCAATAATAAAGAGTTCTGTTTATAAATAGTCATGAAATTAAGACGATGTTGTATGCCGATTACATAACCTGTCTTAACCGTGAAATCAGCAAATACAACCGTGCCATCAAGGGCTGCTTTTACAGGTTCCTCCTTTGATGTAGTGATATCAATTCCGTAATGTTTTTCAGTAAGATTGAATTTTGTAGTGATTGTGCCTTTGACAGGGGTGAAAAAATTAATACTACGAATAGATGATTCGGAGTTCGTTTTTTCTTTCGTTGGTGTTAAATTATATTGTGTTTCTTTTTCATATTCATTTCGTAATGCAAGTTCATCATCAGAAGCATTCGCTTTTGTTTTTCGGTATTTAAGGATGCTTGCATCTGAAGGCGCCTGATTCGCCGTGTCTTTTGGAATACCTCCTCCAATAATTTTCTGAATATTGCTCAGAAAGACTTCTTTTGCTCTTAATTCTTTCTCGATAGAATCGGCTTTAAGCTGAATATCATAAATCTCTTTTTGTGCAGTGATACTTTGGTATCCCGGGATATATTCGCGAAGGGGGGTAAATGCAATAATATAAGTGGTTAAGAATATCAGTAGAATTACCAACGTGCCTGTAACCACAAAAACATTCAGACGAGATAATCTGAACGAGAGCTTTTCCTCAAAGGTGGTCTCATTCAGAATGATAAGGCGATATTTGTTTCGAAGCCTATCAAACCATTTATCTTTTTGTTCCCACCAGCTAAGCTCGTGATTTTTCTTTCTGGGTGACATCCGTTTTTAAAATTAACAATGGAATATGTGCAAAGGTCGTAAAAAAAAGCGAAGCTTCGTAAATCGAATAATTGTTGATGCGGTTTAATTACTTTCAATAGTAGAATAAATTCAGTTTGTAGCGATTCCAAATGAAAGTGAGCGTATTTTTATTATAAAAAGGAGTTTTTATACTGATATCATTCATTTGGAATTGAAAAAAACATCTCATTCGTAAACTACAGTTAATTATAGTAAAAGGTAATTGCTAAAATTCACTGCTTATATTTTTTATGTAATTTTGTCGTTAGCCCTAACGACTAACTCAGGTTGGTGTTTAAATGAATTTTATGAAAAAGTATATTTTAACTTTTGCTTTTATTCTTCCACTTTTTATGCTTTCAGGATGTGGTATATATTCCTTTTCGGGAGCATCCATTCCTGCCGAAGCAAAGACGTTATCAGTTATTTATTTTCCCAATAAGGCTCCCATAGTGCAGCCCATGTTGAGTAAAAATATTACTGAGGCTCTTCAAGATAAATTTAGGTCGGAAACACGTCTTTCTATTATTCAGCGAAATGGAGATTTGGCGATAGAGGGCGAAATCACTGGTTATGATACACAACCTATTGCTATTCAGGGCAATCAGATTGCTGCATTAAACAGATTTACGCTTACTGTAAATGTCAGGTTCAGAAATAAATTTGATGAGAAGTCTAATTTTGAAAGCTCTTTCTCAAGATATCGCGACTATAGCAGTTCTAAATCATTATCGGCTGTAGAACAAGATTTGTTGCCAGGTATGCTTGAGGAATTAGTACAGGATATTTTCAATAAATGTGTTGTTAACTGGAATTAAAAGACCCATATGGACCTAAAGACGTTTGAAGAACTAATCAATAATCCTTTGTTGCTTACCGATGAAACATTGTCGGAAATTGAGCAGCTATCAAAGGAGTATTCTTATTGTCAAACGTTACAGCTTATATACGTCAAGAATCTTTATGCTGTTAAGAATATAAAGTATCAACAAAAGCTTAAAATAGCAGCTGCTATAGTCGGTGATAGAAGTCGGTTAAAACGATATATTGAAGGAGTTCCTTCTGATGTAGTTCGTGAAGTTGAGCGTATTGTTCACGAAAGAACTCATAAAATAAATGTGTCTGCTCAAGGTGTTGATGCAATACCTGATGTAAACTTAGATATGCAGCAAGAAGCAGCAGAGGTGGTTATTGATGCTGAAGTTCCTGTTGAAGAATCGGAAATATTGAATGTAGTCGATCAAAATATAGTAGAAGAGAAAAAGGAAGAGGTTGTGCCAAAACCAATATATGTAGTTAAAGCAAAGAAACACAATGCTAAGCGACGTTACATTACTTCAGAATATCTTTCTTCTCTTTTAGATGATGAGACAACCCGTGAATTTTCACATTCAGATCTTTTTCCGGATGAAGTTGGTCAGGATTATAACTCTAAAGTCATTACACCAGCTATAATCAATGAAGAAGAAGAGCCGGTAGCGAAGGTGGTAAGTAGCCCTTCTCCTTTAAATTTGTCTGAAAGTCATACTGCTGAAAATATGGGTCCAAAGGATCTATCTCTGACGGATCCTTTGGCAACCAACGAAAAGGTAGTACCTCTTAACCCTAAACCTCGTTTGCGATCACGTGGAAAAGAATTAGAGATGTCAGACTATCAGCTTAATGAGAGTGTAAGTGCTCCTGAGTCGGATAATGTTGAAAAAGAGCCAGAAGTAAAAAAGATCACTCATCAGCGTGACGAGAAAAAGAAGTCGATTATTGAAATGATCAATAAAAAATTTGGTCAGTGGAAGGGTGAGTCGAAGAAAGATAAAGAACCAGATGAAGTAAAATTAAAAACTACAACTCATCGTACTAT
>JACAUB010000116.1 GCA_013390605.1 Bacteroidota bacterium
CATGTAATGGGGTTGGGGTTGTCAGCTACTAAAAGGCTGGATCTGCAACTGATCGGGCGAACAGGGCGGCAGGGCGACCCCGGTTACTCCAGATTATATCGTTCTCTGGAGGAGGAACTGGTGCTAAAGTTTGCCGGTGGGTGGGGGGACGGGTTATCAGAGCGGTTGGGTTCTGGAGTCGAATGGGGTGAATCTATTACCAAAAGACTGGCTGAAACGGTGGTAGAGGAATGCCAGCGCAAGCAAGAGGGGCAGCACTACGAGGAGTTGAAAAGAGGTATTGAATACGACCGGGTGCTGGAGGTACAACGGACGACCTTTTACAGGGACCGGGAGCAGGTGCTGGAAGCAGATGCTGGTCGGCTGAAAATGTTCGTCCTGAAACTTGCCAGGGAAGAAATCTCAGAGTTGGGGACAGCTTGGCTGGAGGGGGAAAATGAAGTTGGAGGGCAAGAGGGTACAGCAGGGTTAGTGGAAGCGACCACTGCCCTGTTTGGTTTTAAAATTGCGAGTGAGTTACAGCTTTTTCTGGGTTCAAGAAAAGAAGTAAGCGAGGACGCGATAAAAAAGTGGCTGTTAGCTAAACTTGAACAGGTTATGGAGCAGGCAGGGCTTGGCTTGAGAAAGGTAAACCTCTCTGAAAATATCCGAGATACCTTGCTTAAAACGTTAGATGGGGAGTGGGTCGAGTATTTAACCCCGCTTGAAGAACTCAGGCACGGGATTTTTCTAAGGGTCTATGGTGGGCAGGAACCCCTCAGGGAATACCAACGGGAAGCCTGGCACTTATGGGCTGAGTTTCAGGTGAAAAGCCAGAAAAAAATATTGGAGAATATAACTGTTTTTTGCAAGTGAAAAAGGTTCTGGTACACAACGCGTGAATCGGTGGAAATGGTACTTATAGTGTAAACGAGAGCCTTTCATAATGTAGTAAAGCATCAAAATAAGCCAAAACTTGAAGTTAACCCGGATTCGTGGAGTATAGGAAGAGGAAGAGGCAGATGCTATAATAATCTACGAAAGGGGCAGAAATGGGAGATAAGCAGAAAGAGTATCCAGTAGAATTTAAGCGAGAAGCAGT
>JACAUB010000117.1 GCA_013390605.1 Bacteroidota bacterium
TTGATAACCATTAAGATGGCTCCTGACAGATATAAGATACCTCCTAAGAATCTCATTTTAAAGTAAGGAATGATCGCTGTAACAGTATCTAACCAGTTTTTCCACAAGAGGGTTCCGTCCGGGTTGAACTGTTTCCACATTAAACCTTGTGTGAATCCTGAAATATACATTGGTACTGCATAGAAAATGATTCCTAATGTTCCTAACCAGAAATGCCAGTTCGCTAGTTTTACAGACCAAAGTTTTGTTCTCCACATAATGGGTACCAGGTAATATACCACCCCGAATGCCATGAAACCATTCCATCCAAGAGCTCCTAAGTGTACGTGACCAATAACCCAGTCAGTATAGTGTCCAATTTTATTTAAAGATTTTGTTGCCAGTAATGGTCCTTCGAAAGTGGCCATCCCATAACAGGTAACTGCTACCACGAAGAATTTAAGGATCGGATTTTCTCTTACTTTATCCCAGGCTCCTCTTAAGGTAAGAAGCCCATTTAGCATCCCTCCCCAAGATGGTGCGATCAGCATGATAGAGAAACCGGTTCCCACTGCTTGTGCCCATGCTGGTAATGCTGTATATTGCAGGTGGTGAGGCCCAGCCCAAAGGTATACAAAGATCAGCGACCAGAAGTGAATAATGGATAATTTGTATGAGAATACCGGTCGCTGAGCTGCTTTTGGCATAAAATAATACATAAGACCTAGTACAGGGGTCGTTAATACGAATGCTACCGCATTGTGACCATACCACCATTGCACTAATGCATCTTTTACACCTGCATATACTGAATAAGATTTCCAGCTTGTGAAAGATAATGGAACTTCAAGATTATTGAAGATGTGAAGCATTGCTACGGCAATCCATGTGGCTAAGTAGAACCAGATCGCTACATATAAATGTCTTACTCTTCTTTTTGCAATTGTTCCGAACATATTGATACCGAATACGATCCATGAGAAGGCAATTAATATATCAATAGGCCATTCATGTTCAGCATATTCTTTAGAAGTATTGATTCCCATTAAGAAGGTAATCACTACGGTAACGATC
>JACAUB010000118.1 GCA_013390605.1 Bacteroidota bacterium
TTGGATGGTTGATGATTACATGGGACAACGCTGCCTTACTACATAACCTTACTAAAGGAGTTTCATTAAAAACGAAGGTCTTTCAACATCATGGAGATACTTTTGATTTACCTCAAAATGCTACGCTTATGGCTTCTTCAGAAGGATGTGTCAATCAAGCGTATGTTATTGGTAATAATGTATTAGCGCTTCAATTTCATCTTGAAATCGTTCCGGAACTCTTAAATGATATGATGGCTCATAGTGGTGAATTGGAGCCTGGCAAATTTGTACAAAGCAATGAACAAATACAAGAGGGACTTTATGATGCGATGCAAAACCATACAGATTTGGCAACCATTCTTGAAAATATGTTTAAGGAATAATTAAAAATACATAATTATGTAGGCTCCGTTGCATATTATTCATGTTACGGAGTTTTTTTTGTTGAATATTTTAGAAGGATAGTATTCTTTAGTCGAAAATTCAATATATAGAATAATATTAGAACATGTTTTTATTTATTATCGAATGATATTAGAACATATAACTAGAAACATTGTAATATCAAGAATAACAATAGTATAATATAGACTATTTATAGACTATGATATAAGCTGTTTTTGAATACATGGATAATAATTACTCATGAAAAAAACAAAATATTTAAAAGATTGTTAATCATTCCAAATTATTCTGCTTAATTTAGCACCCTCAAATTCAAAACCAGATTTATGTACAAACAATTTTATGCACTTTTTATCCTGTTTTTTATAACAGGTAGAATTCTTGCTGGTGGCCCTCAGGTAAGTCTGCACGGTCAAAAGGAAATTGGAATGGGATTAGTTGGTACTTCCCTAACATTAGATGCCAGCTCTGCCTTCTACAATCCCGGAGCTCTGGCTTTTAATAAACAGCTTTACAATATTACGTTTGGTATGAGTCCCATTCGTTCTTTTGTTGACTATAAAGCTTTACAGCCATCAGCTTACGAGGCACGTACCAAAAGTCCTATAGGTACACCTTTTTTCTTCTACGCTTCGGCAAAGATTACCGATAAGCTTACAGCTGCACTTGCAGTGAATACTCCTTACGGAAACAGTTTAAAATGGGAAAAAGACTGGGCAGGACGTTACGAGATTCAGGATCTATCGTTAGAGTGTATCACTTTTCAACCCACTTTGGCTTATAAAGTAAATAGTTGGTTGGGCGTTGGAGCAGGATTGGTTTATGCCTACGGAAAAGTTGTACTAAACAAAGCCATTCCACTTGCAGGCACCAATGGTGATGCAACTTTTGGCATTGATGGTTCTGGAAATACACTGGGATACAACATTGGAGTAGAAATTAAGCCAAGTGCAAAATTGCAAATCGGTATAGATTATCGTTCTCAATTGAATATGAAACTTAAAAATACACCTGCCAACTTTAATGTGCCTTTGTCTATGAGTACAAGTTTCCCTTCTGGAAACACGGTAACAGCAACTTTACCACTGGCAGCAAATATAGATTTTGGTGCATCTTATCAGGTTAATGAAAAGTTGATGCTGGCATTTTCATTAAACTTTGTTAAGTGGGGTGCTTATGATTCATTGAAATTTGATTTTGCGCAACATACTTCGCAACTAAAAGATATTCATAGTCCAAGAGAATATTCTGATAAAATGATTTATCGGGTTGGAGGACAATATGTAATGTGTCCAAAAATTACAGTTCGTGCAGGAGCTTATTTTGATCCTTCTCCATGTAATCCAAATTATTTTACTCCTGAAACACCAAGTCTTGATAATACAGGTTTGACATGTGGACTTTCTTATTCGCCAACAAAAAAGGTGAGTATAGACTTTTCTTTTCTTTACATACAAGGTACACAAAAGAATTTATCATTTGTTCCTGATAACTTTACAGGAACATACAAAACCCGTTTCTTTATTCCGGGTATAGGTCTATCTATCAACCTTTAAACCTGAACAACTATGAAACAGATAAAATATTTAACAATGATATTCGCACTGGCACTTATCGCCTTTGCATGTAAACCTACTATTGATGTCCCTGCTCCAACTGCAGGAACAGCTGATTTTACTACTTATGTCGCTCTGGGTAACTCTTTAACTTCGGGTTATACGGATGGAGAGCTTTTTGCATCCGGACAGAAAAATTCATATCCTTCTATGTTAGCCAAACAGTTTACTTTTGCTGGTCGAAAAGGTGAATTCAAACAACCTTTGATGCTTGACGAGGTTGGCTTTGGTTCACGTCGTAAGCTTGCTCTAGTGACTGGAACAGATGGCACAGCCTCTTTAGGTGTTGTTGGTTATGGTGGAACCGTTAATCCCCAAAACTTCACTACTACAGCTACTGTTGGTCCTTTTAATAATTTGGGCGTTCCTGGTGCAAAATCATATCATTTAGCTTTTAAAGGTTATGGTAATCCTGCAAATGCACCTAATTATAATCCATATTATACCCGTTTTGCAACTTCAACCACTTCATCTGTTCTAGAAGATGCACTTGCTCAAAATCCTACTTTCTATACTTTATGGATTGGAAACAATGATGTACTGGGATATGCACTGGCAGGCGGAAGTTCTGATGTTATTACACCACTCCCAACATTTACAGCTTCTATTACTGCAATTGTTCAGGCATTAAAAGCCAAAGGTGCTAAAGGTGTGATCGGTAATATTCCTGACGTGACAAGTATTCCTTTCTTTAACACTGTTCCTTATAATGCCTTGGCTATTACTGATGCAGCATCTGTTGCTGCTTTAAATAAAGCTTATGGAAATGGTGCGCTTGGTATTTCGTTTAAAGTTGGTGCGAATGCTTTTGTGATTAAGGACCCTGCTGCTCCTATGGGAATGCGACAGATTAAATCAACAGAATTGGTTTTGCTGACACTTCCAACTGATTCTGTTAAGCTTAAAGGATGGGGTTCACAGAAACCTATTCCGGCTAATTATATTTTGGATGAAACTGAAATTGCAAACATTAAGAAGGCTGTTGTCGATTTTAATCAGGCAATATCAACTATAGCATCGGCTAACGGCATTCCTGTTGTTGATATGAATACTAATTTTAAACAGGTTCAATCTGGCATTATCTATAATGGCATGAAGTTTAATGCAGCTTTCATTTCTGGTGGTGTATTCTCATTAGATGGTGTTCATATGAATGCCAGAGGATACGCACTGGTTGCAAACTATTTTATTGATGCAATAAATAGTTACTATAAATCTACTGTCCCAAAAGTAGAAGTGAGTAGCTATCCCGGGATTATATTTCCGTAAAAAGCTTTGTTAGTTAATTATTGATCTGAAATTTTGTTGCGAACCTTACTATTTGTAGCTTTTAGCATATTGGTTTCTGCCAATGCTATTTACAAATGGTAAGGTTCGCTTCTTTTTTCTACCTTTGCAGATTCAAACTAACGATCATGGAAATTATTTATCTGATTGCAGGCGTGTTGCTTGGCTTAGTAATAGGCTGGCTATTATCGGCTCGTAAAATTCAGAATCTGTTTGATCAGAAACTTGCATCAGAAAGAGAAAGAGCAGAACAGGCACTGATTGCATTAACAAAATCGAGTGCCGAATGTAATGCAATGGCCGATAAACTGGTTAGGCAGAAAACAGAAATTGATGATCTTCAGCGTAGACTGATGTTAGAATTTGAAAATATTGCCAATCGTGTTCTGCGGCAAAACTCATCTGAGTTTCGTGATACTAATTTGAAGACCCTGGGAGATATTATCTCTCCATTGAAAGAACGAATCCAACTTTTTGAGAAACAAGTACAAGATACTTATAATCTGGAGCTTCGTGATAAAGTTAGTCTGCAACAAGAAGTGCGTAGTCTCTTTGAGTTAAACCAGAAGCTGAGTGAGGAGGCTAATAACCTTACACGTGCATTGAAAGGTGATGTTAAAAAACAAGGAAACTGGG
>JACAUB010000119.1 GCA_013390605.1 Bacteroidota bacterium
CCCTTACCAGTCGCCTTTATCCCTTTTCTTTTAGAGGATTTCTAATTGTGTACGGTAGCAAATATTTACCTTACTGTTCATATTTTTCCATCAAAGAAAATGGGCTCTTTTAATTCGTTGTTGTGCTGGCATAGGTGGAATACTTTTTACTTGGTTATTTTGGGTTTTAGTTGCAGATACTTTTTCAAATCAATGGGGTACATATTGGAAAGTTAGAGAATTGGGCGAGGTGCCTCTTAATGAAGGTCCCTTTTCCTTATTTTTCCGCGGCGCAAGGATTATCATTTTCTCTATAGATAGTGCTGAGTTGCTAAAATTTATTACCGCTTTAATAATCCCATTAATTGATTTATGGTTATTACTTTTGATTCCAATTAAAGAAGAAGCCATAAGGATATCCTTAATTGCCGGGATACTAGCCATATTTCTAATGTCGGTAATAATTAATAACCCTAATAAAGTAATAGTTTATTCTACAACCTTTCCAGGTCATATTTCTGTGGGGTTACTTTTTATACAAAATGCTTTTAGCAAAAACCCAAAAGAAGGAACTGGACTATCAGTTATAAAAAAATTAGCCGGATTAGCGTATCTGGCTTTTTGTTTGGAAATGTTTTTATTTTATATATTTGGCACTCCACTTGAATGGTATTACTAAAGAATTAATTCACACCATACATCAGCCCAAATCGAAGGGATGATATGAACTGCCTACATTAGCGAACTGCACAAACTGAATACAAGTGTTGGATAGGCTAGCGGTTAAGGGGACAAATCCCCGAAATTATTACTAATGACAATGGATATTGTTCAAAGTAACGTGAAAATGTGCTATAATTAACTCCATCACAGAGGGGGAATCGCCTTATAAGGAGGCGTACAACCTCTACCTTCTACCTATTAGATAGTGGATATTGCGATACAGATAATTTACTGGATTGAGCAACCGAAATATGCCAGAGCCTCAAGAGATAAATTCCGAGACCATTATCCTACCTGCACCAGATTCCATTTAGATCGCCGAAACTAAACTGGCGTGACTCCCTTTTCAGATATGCAACACGCCAAACTCACAGCTAAAGCACCAGATACCCCCCAATCTCATTTTCTCAGAATATACCTATCCAGTGCTTCCGCAACGCCATCCTCTTCATTTGTAGAGACAATTGCGCCTGCCAAGGCTTTTACTTCGGCTGCCGCATTACCCATCGCTACCCCAAGTCCCGCTGCTTTTAGCATATCCAGATCGTTAGGGCTATCTCCAATCGCAAGCGTTTCCGAAAGCGCAATGCCATAATGCTCTGC
>JACAUB010000012.1 GCA_013390605.1 Bacteroidota bacterium
AAGGGAATTCGTTACAATATTAAGGATTGGAATTTTATTAAATAAATCAATATCTCTTTCTTTAACTGACAATCATATTTCAAAATAAAAGCCTGTGCATATAACTGCAACAGGCTTTTATGTATATAGATAAATGAGAAAATTAATTACCCCTGATATTCTTAATAAAGTCGTCACTCTTTTGACGAAGAGCTTTGGTGTGCTCTGTTTGTTCTGAAACTTCTTTTAAAGCTTTGATAAATGCGGTCCCAATAATTCCTCCATTAGCATATTTGCTGGCGGTGTTGAATGAGCTTGCATCCTGAATTCCAAAACCAATCAACAATGGTGTATCGGGTAGTATTTTGCGAACACGTAAAAAATAGTCGCTACTATTTTCCAGATTTGGACGCGATCCAGTTATAGAGGCTGTGCTTACCATGTAAACAAACCCTTTACTTTCTCTTCCCAGTTTTTCAATTCGGTGATCTGGTGTTTGGGGTGTTACCAGAGGGATGTAAAAAAGATTGAATTTGGTAAATAGCGTAGCGTAATCATTAATATATAGTTCCAATGGAAGGTCGGGAATGATTACACCGGATACTCCTGCTGATACGCAACGTTTACAGAACTTCTCCATGCCATATTTGAAAACCGGATTCAGATATCCCATTAAGATAATCGGCATTGTAATGTTCGTTTTTACTTGTTCAAGCTGTTCAAACAGAATATCCAGATTCATCCCATTTTGTAGTGCATGATGACTACTTTCTTGAATGACAACACCATCGGCCATCGGATCGGAGAAGGGGATACCTACTTCAACCATATCGGCTCCGGAATCTTGTAGTTGTTGAAGTATTATAGCAGTATCGTTTAAATCAGGGAAACCGGCTGTAAAATAAATGGAGAGGATGTCTTTTCCCTTTGTCTGAAATAAGTTGTCAATTCTATTCATTGTCGAATCCAAAATAAGATGTATACGTATCCATGTCTTTATCGCCGCGTCCTGAAAGGTTGATCACAACATTCATGTCGGGAGTCAGGCTAATTTTATTCAACACAGCAAGTGCGTGTGATGATTCAAGTGCCGGAATGATTCCTTCAAGGCGGGTTAGTTGAAGTGCGGCACCAAGTGCTTCAGTATCGGTGACCGGAAGATAATTAACACGTCCGGTTGCATGAAGATGAGAATGCAATGGTCCAACTCCAGGGTAGTCTAATCCTGCCGAAATAGAGTAGGGCTCTGTAATTTGTCCATATTCGTCTTGCATCAATAAAATCTTACTTCCATGCAATATCCCGGTTGAGCCAACAGCCATGGTGGCGGCGGTTTCAGGCGTATCAGCACCTTTTCCGGCTCCCTCAGCCCCATATAGTTTTACCTCTGGATTGTTGATGTAGTGATAGAATGCACCGGCCGCATTACTTCCTCCACCTACACATGCAATGATAGCATCGGGGTATGGGCGTCCAATCTTCTCGGTTAATTGTTCGAGCATTTCTTCTGAGATGATAGATTGGAAGCGGGCTACTAAATCAGGGTAAGGGTGAGGCCCAACCACAGACCCAATGATGTAATGGGTATCAGTCGGATTACTAATCCAGTCGCGGATGGCTTCGTTGGTGGCATCTTTCAGTGTCTTGTTTCCCGAGGTTACGGGTACTACTTTGGCTCCTAACATTCGCATACGGGCAACATTGGGTGCTTGACGTTCCACATCGGTAGCGCCCATATAGACAATACATTCCAATCCTTTTAGTGCACAAACCGTAGCCGTGGCAACGCCATGTTGGCCAGCTCCGGTTTCGGCGATAATTCTTTTTTTACCCAGTCGTTCAGCTAACAATATTTGTCCTAGTGCATTGTTGATTTTGTGCGAACCTGTGTGGTTGAGGTCTTCGCGTTTTAGGAAGATATTCGATTTATAATGTGCCGACAGTCTTGGTGCAAAATAAAGTGGCGAAGGCCTGCCGGCAAAGTCGGTTAGTAATATTCGGAGCTCTTTTTTGAAACCGGGTTCATCCATAATGCGGTGGTAGCTTCCCAATAACTCGTCGACGTTTGGTTGAAGCATTTCCGGGATAAACGCCCCGCCAAAGGTTCCATAGAAACCATTTTTATCGATGTTATAGATTGATTCTTCCATTTTATACGTGTTTTTTGTTTTACCTGAAGTGATTTTCAGGTAGAGAACTGCCACAACATAAGTGGCAGCTTAATTTTTTTATGATTAAGAACGAAGTGTAGTGATAAAGTTTTTTACGGACTCAACATTTTTTAATCCGGGTTCTATTTCAAATTTGCTGTTGATATCGAAACCAGCCAAATGTGGGTGCTTAACTTTCTTCAAGTTTTCTTCATCTCCTGGTTTAATTCCTCCGCTTAATAGAAATGGGGTTTGTCCATCATATGATTTAAGCTTTTCCCAGTTGAATTGTGTTCCGTTTCCACCATAACTTTTGCCATCAGCATCGAATATGAAGAAACGACAACTCAGGGAGTAGGCTTCTGTGGACTCGAATGAGAAATCATCACTGACTCTGAATGCTTTGAAAACAGGAAATCCGGTACGACTGATTGTCTTGCAAAGCTCGGGCGACTCATCACCATGTAATTGAACGGCATTGAGCCCATATTTTTCAACCGTGCGGATAATCTGATCGGCAGTTTCATTTACAAAAACACCTGTCTTGATGATTTTAGGTGATAATTTTTTCAAATCGTCGGGTGATAGATAATCAGCCATATTACGTTGCGTGCCATCGTAAAATATAAATCCTAGCATATCAGGTTCGGCAGCTGCTACATTGAGCATGTTTTCAGGAAATTTCATTCCACAAACTTTGATTAACATACGATAGAGTTTTTAGGTAATATAATTTTAGTATATTGTTATTTCTTAATACGCTGAGAAAGGTTTGATGGTATCTGTTGAATGAAATCAGCGCAAGCTTTTGCCGGGTCACGCTGGCTCATGAATCTTTCGCCTATTAAAAATCCCTGATAACCTGCGTTTCTTAGTCTTGCAACATCTTCTCCTGTTTTAATTCCACTTTCAGCAATTCTAACAAATCCTTTTGGGATTTTTAATGAGAGTTCCTCGGCTCTTCCAAGGTCGGTGACAAATGTTTTAAGATCACGGTTATTAACACCAACCAATGAAACTTCATCACATAGTCGTTCCAATTCATCTTCTGTATGAACTTCAAGGATACTTTCCATGCCAAGCGAAGCCGCAATGCCAGCAAATTTCTTCACCTCTTCGTTGGTGAGAATGGCTGCAATCAATAAAATGACATCAGCGCCTAATGCTCTTGCTTCATAGATTTGATATTCGTCGATAAAGAAATCTTTTTGAAGCATTGGGCAGCTGTTATTCTGGCGAGCTATGCTGAAGTTGTCTAAAGATCCGCCAAAGTAACGGCTTTCGGTGAGTACTGAGAGGGCAGATACGCCTGCAGCAGCATAGCTGGTAGTAATCCGGACTACATCTGCCTCTTTATTTATTACGCCCAGTGATGGTGAGTGTTGTTTAAATTCAGCGATTATTCCACTTGCACCTTCAGCAGAAAGTCGTTCACGAAGGGAAACAGGCTTTGTGGAAAAAGGAATGCATTGATGTATGAGGTCAATAGAATGACGTAAACTGCGTT
>JACAUB010000120.1 GCA_013390605.1 Bacteroidota bacterium
CTCCACAAAGTCAGGAAATTCCTAACCGTGAATTTCTGGAAGAAAAATTAAAAGACCTTGAAAAAGAATACGAAAACGCAGAAGTTCCAAGACCAGATCATTGGGGAGGATACCTTGCAAAACCTTATGAAATTGAATTCTGGCAGGGAAGACCTAACCGTCTTCACGACAGAATTGTTTATACGTTGGATGGTCTGGACTGGAAGATTTCCCGACTGGCTCCATAAGGGATAGGATGTCCAGAATTCACTTAAAATCTATTCATTGTCAAAGACAAGAAGGAAAGTATCACATAAAGTTGTATACATCGATAGAAGCGGGCTAAAGCCCGCTTATTTATTATACCTAACCTACGGCTAAAACTTACTAATATTAATGTTTTCATTCTCTTTACAACCTTCCTCCATTCTAATCACTTAATTTGGATCTAAACCGTAGAAATATTGATAAAAGAAATTAGAAGGCTTGTAGAGTGTTTAGAATAACACCCGGTTCATGTTAAATCATAATATTTTACTAAGCAGAGTGCTGTTATAAAAGGTTTTCCTAATATCTGAATATTCCTCTGTTACTCTATTGACTTATATTTACATATAGGAATTCATAATCTAATATCTGTAATTATAAGACAAAAAAAAGACCGTTTCCTGGAAACGGTCTTGAATTTTTGTAATCTGAATGATTATTTTTTCTTAGCACCAGAAACTGCGTTTGATAAATCAGCTCCAGCCTTGAATTTAGCAACTTTTTTAGCAGCAATTTTGATTGGTTTTTTAGTTGCAGGGTTGATCCCTTGTCTAGCCGCTCTCTCAGCTACTGAGAAAGTACCGAAACCTACTAAAGAAACTTTTCCGTCTTTTTTCTTTAAAGTAGAAGTTACGTTACCAATGAAAGATTCTAAAGCAGCTTTTGCTGCAACTTTAGTGATACCTGCATCTTTTGCGATT
The DNA here is from genome assembly GCA_013390605.1 of Bacteroidota bacterium. Lineage (GTDB taxonomy): Bacteria > Bacteroidota > Bacteroidia > Bacteroidales > Cfx3-03 > Cfx3-03. The sequence goes on from JACAUB010000120.1 coordinate 948, forward strand.
GCGTCGATTAATTCAGACTTGTTCATAATTTTTAATATTAAAGTTAGTTCGTAATTATAGCAAATATAATACTATTTTCTAATTGTGCAATTTTTTTATAAAAACTTATGCAAATTTTTTACTTTTCAGTGAAAACAGTTAAAATATGATAATTCGTATTTTAACGAAAAATCTACGTTACGGGTTACTAAAATCATGCCAAATGCTTATGTTTATTGACTTTAGCAAAAAGTTAATATTATTTCCTGTATTTATTAAATCCTAAATTGTGTGTAAAGTATTGATGTTTTTAAGAATATAATTGTTAATAATATAACTAATGATCTCTTTTTTTGTGTTTTATAAAATTAAACCCCGTTGTTTATGGGAGTTTTTTAATGGTAGTGAAGGTCTGTTTTATTAATTTTTATTAATAAATTTGCAGCATGTTAATAGAAGTTTTTAAGTCCAAGATCCATAGGGTACGAGTGACAGCCTCAGACCTTAATTATATAGGAAGTATAACGATAGATGAAGATCTTATAGAAGCTGCCGGTTTGGTAGTGGGAGAAAGGGTCTATATCGTCAATGTGAACAACGGAGAACGTTTTGATACATATGTTATCAAAGGGAAAAGAAAATCCGGAGAAGTATGT
>JACAUB010000121.1 GCA_013390605.1 Bacteroidota bacterium
GGGGTCATTCTATAGAGGGAAATGGCATCAGTGGTCTTCCTACAAATTGTGCACACAACTTGATCGTTTTACCGAATAAAATACTAAATCACTCCAAAGTTAAAAATAAAAAGGTTCCAATCTGTAAGGGAGACATAGATTTTCTTCAAGTTATCTCCACCCCTTATTCACCCTCTAAAGGAGCGTTTAGGGTGGAGATGCCCTGGATATGGGGTGTAGATAGGGTGGAGATACCCTTCGTTTTGGGAGCGAAATATCATAGTATTATCTTTGGGCTTGGGGGAGTGTTTCTTGTAATAATACATATTTTAATCACCTGAGCTTATATCCCTATTTCAAACGAGATAAAAATTCTTTAACCAAAAGCTGGAGAACTCAATAATAAGTATAGATTTACTTGACTCTTAGAAAAACATGAAGACCTTTATTGTAAAACTTTAAAAAATGGTTACCTCTTATTGATATTATTGAGAGGATAAAGAAATAAAAAGATATATTATCGTTTGGGTGGTATCACCCAAACGATAGTCAAAGTAAAAAAGAAACAAAAATGGAAAAAGAAACGATATTCAAACTCAATAAATCATTTGAAGAATCTGCTTACGAGCAAGAGGGTGTAGAATATTGGCTTGCAAGGGAATTACAGGCACTCTTAGGATATGCAGACTGGCGAAATTTTTTAAATGCAGTTGAAAAAGCGAAAGAAAGCTGCAAAATTATAGGTGAATTAGTTTCTGATCATTTCGTTGAAGTCAGTAAAATAATACCAGTGACATGAAAAGAAAGTTAGGTGTTGCTGAAAATAGGCCACTTGCTGATTTCTTACCAACTATAACTATTTCCGCAAAACAATTAGCTACTGAAATTACAAATTTTAATGTTAAGAAAAATGATCTAAAAGGGGAGAATAAAATTACTCATGAGCATGTGAAAAACAATCAGGATGTAAGAACTCTTTTGGGCAAAAGTGGAATAAAGCCCGAATTATTACCTGTCGAGGAAGATATAAAGAAATTAGAACGCAGGGTG
>JACAUB010000122.1 GCA_013390605.1 Bacteroidota bacterium
TTCTATGTTCTATTAAAAGGAGCTTTTACGTGGGATCGTGTTATTAAGCCGGAAGGCGAATAAAAAAGTTAAACTGATGACTTCAGATAAAATAACAATTGTTGAGGCACCTCAGGGAGAATCGGGAACCGGTTATTTTGCTACCAATCTCGACAAAGCAATAGGTCTGGCGCGTAAAAATTCTTTATGGCCCCTCCCCTTTGCTACTTCATGCTGCGGTATTGAATTCATGGCTACGATGTCGCCTCACTATGATCTGGCCCGTTTTGGGATGGAGCGCTTAAGCTTCTCGCCCCGTCAGGCCGATCTTTTAATGGTAATGGGCACCATTGCTAAGAAAATGGGACCTATTCTGCAAGAGGTATATGTCCAGATGGCTGAACCCCGTTGGGTTATAGCCGTTGGCGCCTGTGCTTCGAGTGGTGGGATTTTCGATACCTATAGTGTATTGCAGGGTATCGATCGTGTGATCCCGGTGGATGTTTACGTCCCCGGCTGTCCACCCCGTCCTGAACAGATCATCAATGGAATCATAAAAATTCAGGAACTGGTTCACAATGAATCCGGGCGTCGGAGATATTCGCCTGAATATAAAGAGTTACTCGCTAAATACGGTATCGAATAATGTTTGCACTGAACAACGAAATAGTATCCCTGACGTCAGAAAAGCTCAGGAATAAGTTTGGAGAGGCACTACTTTCTGAAGAAACAACGATGGATATGCCGGTATATACGTTCAAAAAAGAGTGTATTGCCGATGTATTGCGCTTTCTGTTTGATGATGAGACGTTGAAGTATCGGTTTCTTACCGACCTGTGTGGAATTCACTATCCCGATAATGAATTCCAATTCGGGGTGATCTACCACCTCCATAGCATGGAAAACAACCAACGGATCCGGCTGAAGGTGTTCGCCTCTTTAACCGATATTACGGTTCCAACTGCGACCACTGTTTTCAAAGGAGCAAACTGGATGGAGCGTGAGACTTTTGATTTTTATGGAATCATCTTTACAGGACATCCAAATCTGGAACGGATTCTGAATGTTGCAGAGATGGACTATTTTCCATTGCGAAAAGAGTATCCACTAGAAGATGGTACACGCACAGATAAAAATGATGATTTCTTCGGACGATAATTTATTTGAAAATGAAAGAGGAAACCCAAAATAAAATTGACACTTCAGATATCGCCGGAGAAGAGGTCCACGAATTTGTGACCCTCAACGTAGGTCCTACGCATCCTGCCACACATGGTATTTTCCAGAATGTAATGACCATGGATGGTGAGTATGTGGTCGATTCTAAACAGACGATCGGGTATATACATCGTGCTTTCGAAAAGATAGCCGAACGTAGAGCCTACTATCAGATACTTCCCCTCACCGACCGGTTGAACTATTGCTCGTCGCCCATCAACAATATGGGCTGGCACATGGCGGTAGAGAAACTGCTGGGTATTGAAATTCCGAAGCGGGTTCAATATATGCGGGTTATCATCATGGAACTGGCACGCATTGCCGATCATAATGTCTGTAACTCTGTGGTTGGTGTGGATACCGGTGCACTTACAGGCTTTACCTACATGTTTCAGGAGCGTGAAAAGATATATGAGATTTTCGAGGAGATTTGCGGCTCACGTCTTACAACCAGCATTGGTCGCATAGGTGGTTTTGAAAGGAACTGGGGTGAACGTGCATGGACGAAATTAAGAGCCTTCATGAAATCGCACCCGGCACGTCTGAAAGAGTTTGAAACGTTATTAACACGTAATCGTATCTTTCTCGACAGAACGATTGATGTAGGCCCTATCTCTGCTGAAAAGGCACTTAACTATGGATTTACCGGTCCGAACCTCAGAGCTGCCGGTGTTGACTATGATGTTCGCGTTGCCAATCCATACTGTTCGTACGAAGATTTTGACTTCATCGTACCTGTTGGAACCAAAGGAGACACCCACGACCGTTTTTCTGTTCGCGAAGCGGAGATGTGGGAAAGCATAAGCATTATCAATCAGGCCATTGTCAAACTCGATGCGATGGAAGACAAATCGACTTTCAATGCTGATTCGGATGAATTTGTATTGCCGGCAAAGGAGAAGGTATATAATAATATGGAAGCGCTTATCTTCCACTTTAAACAGGTAATGGGTGAGACGGCTGTTCCTGCCGGCGAGATTTATAGTGCCGTTGAAGGAGCAAATGGAGAACTTGGTTTTTATGTAGTGAGTGATGGTGGCCGTACTCCTTACAGGGTTCATTTCCGTCGTCCCTGTTTTATCTATTATCAGGCCTATCCCGAGATGATAAAAGGGAGTCTGCTTTCTGATGCCATCATCACGATGAGTAGTATGAATGTAATAGCCGGCGAACTTGATGCTTAATTCGTTTTAATCTATTTGATGCTGTAACAATGAATAATGAAGTTAAATTTTCGGATGCAACGCTTGATCTGATCCATACTATTATTGACCGATATCCGGAGGGACGACAAAAGTCGGCACTTCTCCCTATATTGCATATTGCCCAATCTGAATTTGGCGGATGGCTTAGCACTGAGACCATGGATTATGTAGCGAAACTATTAAACCTCGAACAAATTGAGGTCTACGAAGTGGCTACCTTCTACTCAATGTTCAATACCAAACCTGTAGGTAATTGTGTAATAGAGGTCTGTCAAACCGGTCCTTGCATGTTAAGCGGTGCCGGTGAAATTATTCAGCATATCTCAGAAAAACTAAATATAAAAGTTGGTGAAACGACTGCCGATGGTAAGTTTACCCTGAGAGCCGTTGAATGCCTTGCTGCCTGTGGCACTGCCCCGGTAATGATGGTTGGCGACGAATATCATGAAAACCTTACCAACGAGAAAGTTGACTCACTGATTGATCATTGGTGTGCATGTGGCAAATCGTCGCATGTAAATCCTTATAAAGATTAACCCAAAGCACTTACGATAAATGGGGATCAAAATACTTACTGAACACATTCAGCAACCTGAACTACATAAGTTTGAGGTTTATAGAAAGACCGGTGGCTATGCTGCTGTTGAGAAAGCGCTCAAAACGATGTCGCCCGATGGTGTGATGGAAGAGGTGAAGAAATCGGGACTGCGAGGTCGCGGTGGAGCCGGTTTTCCTGCAGGGTTGAAATGGAGTTTTCTGGACAGGAAGACTACAAATCCCCGCTATCTGATATGCAATGCGGATGAGAGCGAACCCGGTACGTTTAAAGACCGTTACCTGATGCAGTATAACCCGCATGCACTGATTGAGGGAATGATTCTGGCCAGCTATGCATTGGGTGCAAACACTTCGTATATCTATATCCGTGGCGAACTTTTTTATGTTTTTCGCATCCTGGAACGTGCTATTGCTGAGGCTTATGCCAATGGATTTCTTGGAAAGAAGATTCTGGGAACCGATTATTCTCTCGATATCTATGTTCATCCCGGTGCCGGAGCCTATATCTGCGGTGAAGAGACGGCCTTGCTCGAATCGTTGGAAGGCAAACGTGGGAATCCCAGACTGAAACCTCCTTTCCCTGCCGTATCAGGTCTGTATAGTTGTCCTACTGTGGTAAATAATGTTGAAACCTTGGCTGTAGTGCCATGGATTATCAACAACAGCGGGT
>JACAUB010000123.1 GCA_013390605.1 Bacteroidota bacterium
ACCTTTGATAATTCATTACTATTTACTGAGAGCATTCAGAACACTACACAAATCTTTCCACGCTAAATCATAACGTCCGGTTTCTTCCGTGTCAGCACCGGGGCGTTGGCATAATGCAATACGTGTACGCGCTAAACCCTGTGTGCATCGTTTTAATTATTCCCGGACACTCCCGCAGAGAAGTTCCCCGTCAGGGCTGTGGACATAGTTAATCCGGGAATACAATGACGATTCATCGCACCTGACATACATTAATAAATATTAACAATATGAAATTTCAACTCATTGTTTAGGGTTTGTTTAATTTTCTACACATACGATTCTGCGAACTTCAAAAAGCATCGGGAATAACACCATGAAAAAAATGCTACTCGCTACTGCGCTGGCCCTGCTTATTACAGGATGTGCTCAACAGACGTTTACTGTTCAAAACAAACCGGCAGCAGTAGCACCAAAGGAAACCATCACCCATCATTTCTTCGTTTCTGGAATTGGGCAGAAGAAAACTGTCGATGCAGCCAAAATTTGTGGCGGCGCAGAAAATGTTGTTAAAACAGAAACCCAGCAAACATTCGTAAATGGATTGCTCGGTTTTATTACTTTAGGCATTTATACTCCGCTGGAAGCGCGTGTGTATTGCTCACAATAATTGCATGAGTTGCCCATCGATATGGGCAACTCTATCTGCACTGCTCATTAATATACTTCTGGGTTCCTTCCAGTTGTTTTTGCATAGTGATCAGCCTCTCTCTGAGGGTGAAATAATCCCGTTCAGCGGTGTCTGCCAGTCGGGGGGAGGCTGCATTATCCACGCCGGAGGCGGTGGTGGCTTCACGCACTGACTGACAGACTGCTTTGATGTGCAACCGACGACGACCAGCGGCAACATCATCACGCAGAGCATCATTTTCAGCTTTAGCATCAGCTAACTCCTTCGTGTATTTTGCATCGAGCGCAGCAACATCACGCTGACGCATCTGCATGTCAGTAATTGCCGCGTTCGCCAGCTTCAGTTCTCTGGCATTTTTGTCGCGCTGGGCTTTGTAGGTAATGGCGTTATCACGGTAATGATTAACAGCCCATGACAGGCAGACGATGATGCAGATAACCAGAGCGGAGATAATCGCGGTGACTCTGCTCATACATCAATCTCTCTGACCGTTCCGCCCGCTTCTTTGAATTTTGCAATCAGGCTGTCAGCCTTATGCTCGAACTGACCATAACCAGCGCCCGGCAGTGAAGCCCAGATATTGCTGCAACGGTCGATTGCCTGACGGATATCACCACGATCAATCATAGGTAAAGCGCCACGCTCCTTAATCTGCTGCAATGCCACAGCGTCCTGACTTTTCGGAGAGAAGTCTTTCAGGCCAAGCTGCTTGCGGTAGGCATCCCACCAACGGGAAAGAAGCTGGTAGCGTCCGGCGCCTGTTGATTTGAGTTTTGGGTTTAGCGTGACAAGTTTGCGAGGGTGATCGGAGTAATCAGTAAATAGCTCTCCGCCTACAATGACGTCATAACCAT
>JACAUB010000124.1 GCA_013390605.1 Bacteroidota bacterium
AGGCAAAATGCAGGATGTTAGTCTTAAGGATGGCAGAACGGTACTTTTTGTTAGTCATAATATGGCAGCAGTATCCCAATTATGTTCTATGGGTATGTTACTTCAAGATGGAATAATAGCATTACAAGGAGAAATTAATGAAACAATAGATAGATATTTAATTCACACCGAACAGTCTTTCTTTATTCCAGACATCAAGAATAATGTGCATAAAGACGCGTATTTCAAAGAAATCAGAATACGTGATAGTAACGGAAGAGATAATACGAATTTTCTAATACTAGAACCAATTTTTATTGCTTTTAAAATTAAAATCAATAAGAACAAAGAAAAATATAATCTTTTTTGTATGATCTTAGACCATAGATTAAATAGGGTCTTTGCTGCGGAAGCAGAAATGCTTGAGGAAGAGATGTTATTGAGAATAAATCCAAATTTTCTTGTACGTGGAAAATATTCAATACATGCTTTTATTAATATACCCCGCCAAAAACAAGAAGATGTTGTTATAAATGTTTGCCAATTTGAAATATTCGATAATAGTTCAAATTTAGCTAAACATGGAAGTTATGATTATGGTTCTGTAGTAGGTAATTATACTTGGGTATAATACATAGAATTACAGAAAAATCAGATCTAAAAAAGCTAAACAATGTTTCTTTCAAAAAAATAATTATCATTAAAAATCTTTTAAATTGGCATAATTCTAAATACTTTAGAAAGTATAAAATTAGAAGTTAATGCTAAATTAAAACACATATCTTTTATTGAATGCAAAACATGAATACACTAAAAAAAATACTTATCTGGTCTATCCCGCATGGGCTCTACAAATATTATAAGGGAACTACCAATTTCCAAAAAGATATTGATAATATTCTGAAGATGCCTCGTTACACTAATGGTATTATAAATCTACCTTCACATAAAGCATTTGAATTTGTTGATAATATGTCTTTTTATGCACAATATATTGATTTTTTCCATAATGAGATATATTATTTTCGAATTTCCGAAAACAAGAATCCTCTCATTATTGATGCCGGAGCAAATATTGGATTAGCAATAGTATATTGGAAAAGTATCTACCCAAATGCAAAAATAATAGGATTTGAACCAGATTCTGATGTTTTTAAGGTTTTAAAGAAGAATGTTTCCAGATATCAAGATGTTGAAATACATAACTATGGTCTATATCATAGTGAAACATCTCTCCCTTTTATGAGTGAAGGTGCAGATAGCGGTTCGCTTATATTCGGAAATGACAGTACAAGAACACCAAACAAAGTAATTGATGTAAAAAAATTAAGCCCTTTTCTTGAAAACAAAGTTGCTCTTTTAAAAATAGATATTGAAGGTGCCGAGTATGAGGTTTTAAAAGAAAGCTCATCTATGCTAAAAAATGTTGAAAAAATTTTTGTGGAATACCATTCGTTCATAGGACAAGAACAAGTATTACCAGAATTACTTAA
>JACAUB010000125.1 GCA_013390605.1 Bacteroidota bacterium
CCATATTATGACTAACAAAAAGTACCGTTCTGCCATCCTTAAGACTAACATCCTGCATTTTGCCTAATGCCTTTTTCTGAAACTCAGCATCACCAACAGCAAGAACTTCATCAACAACCAGTATTTCCGGTTCTAAATGCGCCGCTACTGCAAAAGCCAGACGAACATACATTCCACTGGAATAACGCTTAACAGGTGTATCTATATATCTTTCTACGCCTGCAAAGTCAACAATTTCATCAAACTTGCTTCGTATCTCAGCTTTTGTCATACCTAATATCGCTCCATTGAGAAAGATATTCTCTCTCCCCGTTAACTCAGGATGAAACCCTGTCCCTACTTCCAACAAGCTGGCAATACGACCTCGTGTTTTGATGCTTCCTGTGGTTGGAGCTGTCACCCGGCTTAAGAGCTTTAATAATGTCGACTTTCCTGCTCCATTCTTGCCAATAATGCCCAATACCTCTCCCGGCATTACTTCAAGGTTGATATCTTTTAATGCCCATACATAATCAGATTCTCCCTTTGTGTTTTGGTTATTCGTTTCTCCGATTTTAAGAAACGGATCTTCCTTCCCTTGTACTCTGGCCCACCATCGGTTTAGGTCATGACTGAGTGTGCCGGTACCTACATTGCCAAGTCGATATTGCTTTGAAAGGTTTTCTATTTTAATAATTGGATCCATAGTTGAATACTTTGTGCGATAACTTGATCTATACCGTGTCCATAAAGCTCTTCTCTACTTTATTGAAGATGATTACACCCAATAGTAGCGTTATCAACATAAAGCTAACACTATAGGCTAAATAGTACCCGTTGAAATCACCCGAACCCAGAAATGAGTATTTGAAGGTTTCTATAATGGCACTCATGGGGTTGGCCAGTATGAATAGTTTATATTTCTCCGGGATGGAACTTAGTGGATAGATTACCGGTGAGGCATACATCGCCAGTTGAATGGCAAATTGAATAAGAAACCTAAAATCACGGTACTTGGTGGTGAGAGAGGTGATAATCAATCCCAGTCCAAGTCCCAATCCGGCGGAGGTAATGATAAGGATTGGAAGTAAGAGCAAGGTTGCATTTGGGTGTAAGATTGTACCTGAAAAATAGTAGTAAAAAAAGAAGGCTAAAAACAGCACAAACTGTACGCCAAAAGAGATGAGTTTTGAGATCACAACGGAAAGGGGCATGATAATCCGGGGAAAATATACTTTCCCAAAGATTCCTGCATTGGTAATAAAAGTATCGGATGTGGTTGTGATACAGGCAGAGAAATAGTTCCATGTAACAATACCTGCCATATAAAAGAGAGATTGTGGCATTCCATCTGTACTTATTTTCGCTATTCCCCCAAAGATGACCATAAACATCAGGGTGGTTAAGATGGGTTGGATGATAAACCACAAGGGGCCTAATATCGTTTGTTTGTAGACTGAAACAAAATCTCGTCGGACTAAGAGCATGAGCAGATCTCGATATTGCCAGATCTCTTTAAAGTTGATATGCAGTAGCTTGTCCTTGGGGTAGATCTCTAAAACCCATTTAGGTGAAGGGTTGGGCATAAATTTATAATT
>JACAUB010000126.1 GCA_013390605.1 Bacteroidota bacterium
GAGGGACAGGAAGGGTCAATGGAGGAATATATGGATAAAATTGCTATTCCACAGGTAAAAGAGATTTTATCAAAATATGGAGATGTAGCAATTCTATGGTGGGATACGCCAACCAATATGACACCAGAAATGACAAAAAAACTAATTGCAATCGTTAATCAATACCCAAATCTAATTACAAATAACAGATTAGGTGCTGGTGCCGGAGGAGATATTGAGACCCCAGAACAGTTTATTCCTGCTACTGGTTTCCCCGGTAGAAATTGGGAGGTATGCATGACAATGAATGGTCATTGGGGTTATAATGCTTATGATGAGAATTGGAAGAGTACAAAAGAGTTATTAATTAAACTTATTGATATTGCCAGCAAAGGCGGAAATTTCTTACTTAACGTTGGACCTACTGCTGAAGGAATCATTCCCGAAGTATGTGCTAATAGTCTAAAAGAGATGGGTGAATGGTTGAAAATTAATGGAGAGTCTATTTATGGAGTTCAACCCAGTCCTTTTCCTTATTTATCATGGGGACGCGCAACCCAAAAAGGACAAAAACTTTTTTTGCATGTATTAGACTGGCCGAAAAATGGTAAGCTATTTGTTCCAATGACCAATATTATAACCAAAGCCTATCTTTTACAATATCCTCAAATTAAGCTAACCACAAAATCCGAGAAAGAGCGTGTTGTTGTTAATCTGCCTAAATATGGTCCGGATAAAGTTGCTTCTGTTATTGTGTTGGAATTCAAAGGAAACCCTTCTGTACTACCAGTACCCACTAGAGACATTATTCCTACAGTCTCTTCTGAATCAGAACCGAACACAGCAAAGAACCTTTTCAATGGAGATCCCAAAGACAAGTGGCAAGCTAAAAAAGGTGAAAACAAAAGCTGGATTGAAGTTGATCTAAAAAAATCGACAAGCATCTCTTGTTTTTCAATCGTCGAACCTTGGCATCCATGGGATAACCGTGGACACAAATTCGCTCTTCAATATAAAGATGGAACTAAATGGACTACTATTATTGAAGGAAAAACCAAAGGAAGTGGTCATACAGAATCCTTTGCTCCTATTAAAGCACAATTATTCAGATTAAACCTGGAAGCGTTTAAAGACGAGCCGATTATCAATGAATTCATGCTTTTTAGAGCTGAATAATAAAAATTAATATACAAACACAAGAGGCTGTTTCAAAAAAGTGGCCTCTTGTGTATTTATAATTAAATTTTGCATTTCGATAATTTTAGTAATTTAGAGGATTCTGGATTAAGCTATTTTTTATTATTGAAATAAAAAATACAAGTTAAAGTGATAAATTCTCACTTATTATCATGATGTAAATAGAAACACAAATGAAAGAAAAGCTTTTTTTATTAGTGACAATATGCTTATTAGCTTTTAATCACATTATAGCTCAGGTAAAAACAACCGATGCCAATACGCCACTTTATTTAATGAAACCCGATTATCCCATACCCTATGGGCCAGCTAAGGTTGAAGAGGTTAAAACAGTACTAACACAAGTTCTGAATTATCTGGAAGCCAACACCCCTGCCCATGCTATTGATCTATCAACCAAAGAAAGAATTACAGATTATTCAAAACTCAACGATAATTCAGGTATTGAAGCTGGTGCTTTTCGATTAATCTGCTACGAATGGGGTGTAACATATAGCGGGATGCTTCTGGCAGGAGAAGCTACAGGAGATCCCAAATTCACTGAATACACCACAAATCGGATAAAATTCATTGCCGATTTGTTTCCCTATTTTACTGCACAATACAAACTTAATCCTAAATCTGGCAATCCACTCCGCGCAATCATTGATCCTCATGCATTAGATGATGCAGGATCAATGTGTGCAGCAATGATAAAAACCATGCATGCTGGTGTTCAAGCCAATATCAGACCAATGGTCGATAACTACATTCAGTATATCAGCACAAAAGAATATAGACTAAAAGATGGCACCCTTGCCCGTAATAGACCACAACGAAATACGCTATGGCTCGACGATTTATATATGAGTGTTCCAGCACTGGCCCAAATGGGAAACCTGACCGGCGATCGTAAATATTATGATGATGCAGTAAAACAGGTTCTTCAATTCGCGGATAGAATGTTTGTGAAAGAGGATGGGCTTTTTAGGCATGGCTGGGTTGAAGAGATGAAAGTACACCCTAAATTCTATTGGGGACGTGCAAATGGCTGGGCATTACTAACCATGACAGAGCTACTTGATGTCCTCCCCAAAGATCATCCTAAACGTACTGAAATAATAAATCTTTACCAAGCACATATGGAAGGAATCATTGGGCACCAATCAGGAACAGGTTTCTGGCATCAACTACTCAACCGAAACGATTCATATCCTGAAACCTCTGCAACGGCCATCTACACCTATTGTATTGCACATGCTATAAACAAAGGATGGATCGACCCAATTGCGTATGGTCCAGTGGCAATCCTGGGATGGAATGCGATCACAACAAAAGTAAATAAAGATGGGATGGTTGACGGAACTTGCGTTGGAACAGGAATGGGATTTGATCCGGCCTTCTACTACTATCGCCCAACCAGTCCAATGGCTGCTCATGGTTATGGCCCAGTCCTCTT
>JACAUB010000127.1 GCA_013390605.1 Bacteroidota bacterium
TTGGGAGTAATAAAATGATAGCCAACAATATTAGTATACTTAAGAAATATAATTGACCCATTGAATAAATTATCAATATGGCTGACGAAAGAAAATTAATACTATATATATCGATGAGTCTGGATGGATATATAGCTTAATCGAATGATGACCTTAGCTTTTTATCTGTCGTGGTGTGCCTTTATTTATGAAAGGTCGTCCGGAATTGAATCTTAAATTCATTGATTGCAAATATTTTGATAAAGGACTTGTTCAATTACATTATGATCGGATACCAATATGAATTTTGACATTCAACCAACATTTTTTGAAACACAATGGGATTTCAGAAAATGGCTTGAGGAAAACCACGATAAATCAACTGAATTATTCGTTGGTTTCTATAAAGTTAACAGTGGAAAACAGAATATGACCTGGAGCCAGTCGGTTGATCAGGCAATTTGTTTTGGCTGGATCGATGGTGTTCGGAAATCCATTGATAACGACAGCTATTTCATTCGTTTTACTCCACGAAAACCAAAAAGTATCTGGAGTACTGTAAATATTAAAAAAGTTGAAGAACTAACAAAACAAGGACTGATGAAGCCATTGGGGTTAGCAGCTTTTAATTTTCGAGAGGAAAGCAAATCTGGAATATATACTTATGAAAATGAAGAGGTAAAACTTTCAGCTGACTTTGAAACAAAATTTAAGGCCAATAGAAAAGCATGGGATTTTTTTCAAACCCTTCCTCCATCATATCACAAATCTGCAATTAATTGGATAATGACTGCTAAGCAAGAAACGGTAAGTCTGAAACGACTTGACGAACTTATCAGGGACAGTGAGGCAGGACGAAGAATAAAAAGATTAAACTATAAAAAGTATTAATTATCAGATTTTTGCTATTGAATAATATTCCAGTTTCATGTCGATAGCAAAATACTTTGAAATTCTATGGATAAATTCATTTTGACGCCTGCCAATAAAAAAACTTATTTTTCTTAATTTTTTCTTAAATCTTCATTATTTGTTTTTTTGTTTAAAACTACAATAAACGATCTTTGTTTATCACAATATGTTTTGAACCATTTAAAAAGGAACAACATGGAACCGCAAGTTATCTCAGGACGAGAAAAAGAAATAAAAGGAGGTGATATTCAGAAAATAACACCATTCTTATGGTTTGATCATCAAGCTGAA
>JACAUB010000128.1 GCA_013390605.1 Bacteroidota bacterium
GTAACAATACGCTGCAAAGTTACAACGATAGGTTAAAAAACCTAACAAGCTGATCAATATCAGGGAAAAATAGCTGCTTACGAACCACATCCATCGAATCTTTTAAATCAAACAAAAGCTGATTGAGTGGGTTTTATTTAAAATAATACTATTTTATGGCTAAATTTAAATTAAACGATTACGAAACAGTTGTCACCTCAATAAAAGAGATTGCGCCCGATGTATGTCTGCTTACCTTTAAAAAAAAGTGGCATTTTTTAGCAGGTCAGGTTGTAGGGATTGCGCTAAAAGGAGGCGATGATCCACGAATGTATAGCCTCTCCGGGGGCACTGACGATAAAGAAGGTGAAATTATATTTGATGTAAAACCGGAAGGATCATTAACCCCACGACTTGCTAAATTAAAAGTAGGCGACAAACTTTTTATTTCAGAACCCTTTGGTGAATTTACGGCCAATGAAAAACCGGCTTGGTGGATTGCCTCCGGAACCGGTGTAGCACCATTTGCATCCATGGTCCGTTCCGGATTTACAGAAAACAAACGATTGATTCAGGGAGGTCGTTTTACCTATTCTTTCTATTTTGAAGATCTGTTTAAGAAGGCGCTGGGTGAAAATTATATTCGATGCTGCTCGCAAGAAACCGGAGAAGAACTCTATTCTGGTAGAGTAACCTTATGGCTTGAAGAACAAACCGACCTACCAAAGGATGTGTTATATTACATCTGTGGCAATGCAGAAATGGTTGTAGATGCCCGCGACATTCTCATCAAAAAAGAGATTCCTTACGAAAACATCCATTCAGAGATTTACTTCTGAGTTAATAAACTTTCAAAACCGACTGATGGTTGTGCCATGAAAATAGATAACTTTGTAGCATAAACAATTGTCCACCCCTGAGGTATATTTTTGCATGATCAATTTTTCTATTACACCTGAAGAACTAAATGAACTTCCTATTGGAGCTTGGGAAGGTGATATCATACTTATCGACAATCCTTTAGATGTTCAGGGAGCAATTGATGAAATTAGTAAAGAAAGTATTATTGGTATTGATACCGAAACACGACCAGCCTTTAAAAAAGGTGTTGTTTATCGTATTTCTTTGGTACAAATAGCCACAGTTGATTGTGTCTATCTATTTAGACTTCATCATGTTGGACTACCTTTAGGGCTTATCAAAATTTTCGAATCCGATGATATCATGAAGGTGGGTATTGACCTGCATCATGACATGGGTACATTACAAC
>JACAUB010000129.1 GCA_013390605.1 Bacteroidota bacterium
ATCGTTGACGTTCACGGAATCGAAGCATTCTTACCTGGTTCTCAAATTGACGTTAAGCCAATTAAAGATTACGATCAGTTCGTAGGAAAAACTATGGAGTTCAAAGTTGTGAAAATCAACCCTGAGTTCAAAAACGTAGTTGTATCTCACAAAGCATTGATCGAAGCAGATATCGAAGGTCAGAAAAAAGAAATCATCGCTCAACTTGAAAAAGGTCAGGTTCTTGAAGGTACTGTTAAGAATATCACTTCTTACGGTGTATTCATTGACTTAGGTGGTGTAGATGGATTGATCCACATTACAGACCTTTCTTGGTCTAGAGTGAACCACCCATCTGAAATCCTTGAGGACGGACAAACTGTAAAAGTTGTAATCCTTGATTTCGATGATGAGAAAACAAGAATCCAATTAGGTATGAAGCAATTAGAAGCTCATCCTTGGGATGCTCTTTCTGCTGACATGAAAGTTGGAGACAAAGTAAAAGGAAAAGTAGTAGTTCTTGCTGACTATGGTGCATTCGTAGAAATCGCTCCAGGTGTTGAAGGATTAATCCACGTTTCTGAAATGTCTTGGTCTACTCACTTAAGATCTGCTGGTGACTTTGTGAAAGTAGGTGATGAAGTAGAAGCTGAAGTATTAACTTTAGATAGAGAAGAAAGAAAAATTTCTCTTGGTATCAAGCAATTATCTAAAGATCCATGGGAGAACATCGAAGCTAAGTATCCGGTAGGATCTCAGCATGTAGGAACTGTAAGAAACTTCACTAACTTTGGTGTATTCGTAGAGTTAGAAGAAGGTATCGACGGATTAATCTACATCTCTGATCTTTCTTGGACTAAGAAAATTAAGCACCCATCTGAGTTCTGTGCAGTAGGTGATAAATTAGATGTTGTAGTTCTTGAATTAGATATCCAAGCTAGAAGATTATCTCTAGGTCACAAGCAATTGACTGAAAACCCATGGGATAAATTCGAAACTAAATATGCTGAAGGAACTATCCACGCTGGTAAAGCTGTAGAAGTTCACGATAAAGGAGCTTCTGTACAATTCGAA
>JACAUB010000013.1 GCA_013390605.1 Bacteroidota bacterium
TCCATTCAGCATTCCTGTTTGCGGATTGTATCTTCTTCCGTAAGTTTCGAACTGCTGTAGGGTTGCTACATTAGCTCCGGTTGCAGAAGATCTTCTTGTGTCGTGTACCTGTGGTGCACCGGTTGCAATAAAATTGAACGCATGTTTTTCATTCGGCTTAAACCCTGTTGAGAAAAACCATGAATAACCTTCACCTTTAGTTCCGTTGATGTAACCATCACCTTGCCAACGGGAAAGCAATACTGTGGTTCCCCATTTGTTTTTCAAGCCGGAAGAGTACATTGCTGAAAGTCTGGAGTAGTTGTCGTTACCAGCTTCCGCTTTAATCATTGCTTTTTGCTCAGAATCAGTAGCTTTGGTAACAATATTGATCGTTCCCCCTACAGATGGTACTACAAATTTAGAAGCTCCTAAGCCTCTCTGAATCTGAATAGAGCTTGCAATATCTGCTAGTCCAGTCCAGTTAGACCAGTAGACAGTACCTCCTTGCATGTCGTTAACAGGCTGTCCGTTGATAATTACCGCAATATTGGCACCATCAAAACCTCTCATGTTAATTCTGCTGTCTCCGAATCCACCACCTACTTTGGTAACGTATACCGAAGGGGTAGACTTCATAATTTCAGGGAATTCTCTGTTTCCCAGTTTTTCCTGAATTTCAGCAGCCTTAATGTTGGAAACTGCAACAGGTGTTTTTCTCTCTTTGGCTGTTTGGGAAAGGTTTCTACCTACCAACATCACCTCATCAATAGATTTAGATTTTTCTAAAGAATCCTTCGTACTCTGCCCGTAATACAAGGCGGCCGTTGGTAATACAAGCGCTATAAGAAGTCGCTTTTTTAAAATAATGCTCATGAAATAAACTAGCGTGTTTGATTTTAAGGCTGCAAAGATGAAAATTTATTTTTTAATTAAGTATTAAATATTTTTTACAGGATTTTGTAAATGTCGAAGAATGAGCATGATTGCTGATTATTTTATGATATGTTAACTTTCTTTAACACTTTAGTTTGTAGCTGGTTATATGAA
>JACAUB010000130.1 GCA_013390605.1 Bacteroidota bacterium
TCAAATGCCAAGGTTTCGATTGATGGAAGTAAGTTCCAGTTTAAAATTGGTTATAAATTCCCATAGGCATCAGAGGCTGGAAACGGATCATTGTAAATGGTTTTGTTATATCTTTGTCGGTAAGAATTGAATACATTTGATTCTTACCGACAACAACCTTCTTTATTTTTACAATGAAAGAAAAAATAAAAAATTACTTTACGAGTCGTTTCTTGCCCAATGGAATTGTATTATTCTTTGATATTGTTATTGTTTTTATCATTTTATTCCTGACCTACTGGCTGAGAGCGTTTTTTGAATACCGGAGTTTTCCTGTTCAATCCGTTCTTTTACAAATAGTATTTGGGGTTCCTCTTTTTCTGATTGTTGCTCTTTCTATTAATCCGCATAAAGGGATTATTCGACATACTACCGTTGATGATGCGATAAAGATTTTATTGACCCACGTTATTGGCTCATCTGGTTTACTCATATTTTCGATTATTGGACGAAGTACCAGCGCTGCTTCATTTCTGATAATCCCCTATTCTATCATTATTGTCCATTTCTTTATTTCTACCTCTTTTTTGATTGGGTATCGTCTGATTATAAAAAGTATCTATTATCGTTTAACAAACGAGCCGATGTATGGTCGGAATATCTTAATCTATGGAGCCGGTTCTATGGGGCGCACAACCAGAAATGTTATTGAACAGGATATAAATCTGAAATATAATATCAAAGGTTTTATTGATGACAATATTCAGATGCAGGGGAAACGGATTGGTGGTATTCAGGTCTTTTCTAACGAGGTTGCGTTCGGAAAAAATGTTGATAAACTAAAGATTAAAGAGATTATCTTAGCGATCAATGAAGGGAGTATCTCTGTAGAACGAAAAGCAGATATTATAGAACGGTGTCTGCAAAAAAAGATTAAGGTTAGTGATGTACCTGAATCGAAGGAGTGGATTAATGGAAAATTGAGTACTACCCAAATAAAAGATGTAAAGATTGAAGATTTATTAAGTAGAGATGCTATTCAATTAGATAGTGATAAAATAGGAAAATGGCTTAGTGGAAAGACCATTTTAGTAACGGGTGCAGCCGGGTCTATCGGATCTGAGATTGTTCGACAAATAATGGGACTGAACTGGAAGC
This sequence comes from Bacteroidota bacterium, assembly GCA_013390605.1. Classification (GTDB taxonomy): domain Bacteria; phylum Bacteroidota; class Bacteroidia; order Bacteroidales; family Cfx3-03; genus Cfx3-03. The sequence goes on from JACAUB010000130.1 coordinate 1,138, forward strand.
GATTGATATTACTCGATATTGCTGAGTCACCACTCTTTGTCTTACAAAATGAGATTCTTAAGTTTACAGTGGGTAAAGAGGTGCATTTTATTGTAGGTGATATTAGAGATACTTATAGAATGCAAATGGTTTTTAAAATGCATCATCCTGATATCATTTATCATGCATCTGCTTATAAACACGTTCCGTTGATGGAGGAGTTTCCGTATGAAGCGATAAAGTGTAATGTAGGCGGGTTGAAGATTATGGCTGATTTGGCTGTGCTATATGATGTAGAGAAGTTTGTATTGGTCTCCACTGATAAGGCGGTTAATCCCACGAATGTGATGGGAGCTTCGAAGCGGATCTGTGAAATTTATGTACAGGCACTTGCACAAAATAAGGATGTGTTGACTAAGTTTATCATTACGCGGTTTGGTAATGTGTTGGGATCAAGTGGATCGGTTATCCCTTTATTTAAAAGACAAATTGAACATAAGGGTCCTTTAACGGTTACCCATAAAGAGATTATGCGGTATTTTATGACAATACCTGAAGCTTGTCAGTTGGTATTGGAAGCCGGATATATGGGAAATGGCGGTGAAATTTACATTTTCGACATGGGAGAACCTGTGAAGATCTATGATCTGGCAATAAAGATGATTCAACTTTCAGGTTATGTGCCGCATAAAGATATTGCCATTGAGGTGACGGGATTGCGTCCGGGAGAAAAGTTGTTTGAAGAGTTGTTGACCGGCAAAGAAGATTTATTGCCAACGCATCATAAAAAGATACATATTAGTAAGGTTCAATTTGATAACTATAATGAGAAGCATCAAAAGATTGTTCAGT
>JACAUB010000131.1 GCA_013390605.1 Bacteroidota bacterium
ACTGAGGTTTTGTTAAATGGTGAATTTATACGACGAAAGGTATGAATATTTATTAAATGATTAGCATATATATACATATAAACTTTTCAAAAAAATTTACTACACAATCCAGCTGCAAAACTACCCACTAAGAGGATCTTGGAAGCACGAAAACGCTACAAATTATTTATCCTGAATCAAAGAAAATGAGAAATAGATGAGAAGCAGACGATGTAAAATATCCTAATTGACAATTTTCAGGTAATTTTCTTAGGGTTTACTTGTGGTTTGTTTACGGTATTATACCGCAAATAAACCCCAGTTAAACCCTAAGAAAACCGTGAGAAAATCGTAAGATCCCTTTTAATATCTTATCATTTTATCATCTCATTATCATTATTTTATCATAAAGGCAGATTTGATAAACCCCTCGATTCAATTTTAAATTGAATTTTATAACATTTAGTCTTAATTTTACTACAGAAATAAGCAAGGAAAGCATTTTTAAATTCGTTAGCAACAACCCTATTTATCATATTATGGAATACAACCCTTCACAGAATCGATACGAGCAAATGGTTTATAAACGTTGCGGAAACAGTGGGATCAAGTTGCCTATTATTTCGCTCGGCTTATGGCACAACTTTGGTGATGTTGATGTCTTTGAGAACTTTCGCAAGATCATCTGGAGCGCCTTTGATGCCGGAATTACCCATTTCGATCTGGCAAATAACTATGGTCCTCCTTATGGTTCAGCAGAGAAGAACTTCGGACAAATACTCAAAAAGGACTTTAAAGGTTATCGCGACGAGTTACTGATTTCAACAAAAGCGGGATGGGATATGTGGCCCGGGCCTTATGGCGAATTCGGTTCCAGAAAATATCTGTTGGCTAGTCTCGATCAAAGTCTGAAACGAATGCAGTTAGATTATGTGGACATCTTCTATTCGCATCGGCCTGATTTTGAAACGCCTCTCGAAGAAACGATGGGTGCTTTGGCAACAGCCGTGCAGCAAGGAAAGGCGCTGTATGTCGGCATATCAAGTTACCCGGCAGAGATGTCGGATAGAGCCGTCAAAATATTAAAGCAGATGGGGGTTCCCTGCTTAATTCATCAACCCAACTACTCTTTGCTCGACCGTTGGATTGAAAACGGACTGCTTGATGTATTGGATGATAATGGTGTGGGCTGCATTGTGTTCTCTCCTTTAGCACAAGGACTTTTAACGAACCGATACCTCAACGGCATTCCGGAAGATTCAAGGGCACATAAGTCACATGGATTTCTTAAGGAGAGCGCGATTACTGAAGCCTTGGTAGAAAAGTTAAAAAAACTCAATGAGATTGCCCAAGGTAGAAACCAATCGCTGGCTCAGATGTCGTTGGCCTGGCTATTGAAAGATCCGCGTATTACCTCGGTACTCGTTGGAGCCAGTCGTGTTGAACAGCTTAACGATAATCTACAAATATTAAATAACCTGAGCTTTTCAAACGACGAGCTTGAGGCCATTGAAAAGATTTTAGCATAATCTATAACTGTATATATATTAACCCGGAAAGAGATTGCGGTTTCGTTCCGGGTTTAATTTAACGCTACA
>JACAUB010000132.1 GCA_013390605.1 Bacteroidota bacterium
ACGTTATGATTTCTTTCTGGATCTTCATTTTGTTCTGTTTTGATTGTTTATAGAGTTAAAATTAAATAAAAAGGTTAATATGGAGCAAATTTTTATCATTCAAAGACGTGTGAAATTCAATCTTTCTTTCGAATTTTGCACTTTCAAAATTAAAGATGGATTACCATTATTAATTTCAATACATTAATTCAGAAAAGAAAGTACAATGAAGATTGATAAAAGAATAATACCGTTGGCGATTGGCGGGTTGGGAATAGGAACCACAGAATTTACCGTTATGGGGCTATTGCCAGATATTGCAAAAACACTGGAAATCACTATTCCGCAAGCGGGGCATCTGATTTCTGCCTATGCAATGGGAGTGGTAATCGGAGCACCGCTTCTGATTGGATATTCGGTGAAATTTCCTCCCAAGAAAGTTTTGATTGCATTTATGATCCTGTTTACTTTATTTAATGGTCTTTCTGCTATTGCTCCCAATTATGGAACAATGCTGATTATAAGATTCATGTCCGGACTTCCTCATGGAGCTTTCTTCGGGGTAGGAACTGTAGTAGCCGCTAAAATGGCAGGAAAAGGGAAGGAAGCATTCTATATATCCATGATGTTTACAGGACTCACCGTGGCCAATCTGGTGATGGTTCCTTTGGTAACCTATATTGGGCATACTTTCCATTGGCGACTGTATTTTGCTATCGTAGCTTTAATTGGTGTTTTTGCGCTGTTATTTTTAAAATTATGGATGCCTGCAATGGAAGCCAATCAGGATACCCACTTTCTGGATGAACTGAAATTCCTTAAAAAGAAGCAGTCGTGGCTGGTATTGGCAATTACAGCCATTGGGTTTGGTGGTCTTTTCACATGGTTGAGTTACATTACTCCATTAATGACCGGGATTTCCGGAGTGGAAAGCAGTCAAATGGCCTATGTAATGGTTCTTGCCGGAGCAGGAATGGTCGTAGGTAACCTTGCTGGAGGTATTATTTCAGATAAATTAGGTCCGGAAAAAACTTGTGCAGTCTTGATATTCTTAATGATGATTTCCCTGGTAGGAG
>JACAUB010000133.1 GCA_013390605.1 Bacteroidota bacterium
TTCACACAATCTACATTGAAGTATTGATACTTCTCAAATGCTCGCTCCTGAGCTTCTTTGCTTAATTCCTCTATACTGTAAAGGTTTATTGATATACTTTTCATAGCTGTTGTATTAAATGTTGATGTTGTTAAAATGATTTTCGATTTTACGCTCCAGCAAAGTGTCGAGTATCTCGCACTCGCTGTCGTACTCTTTTCCCTCAAAATGGTAGGTGTCCGTTGCCTCGTCTAATGTAAAGCTGTCAAGGTCTTGCTGTTCTAAACTGATGTCCGTTAAAATGCCGTTTTCATATACAGCCCTGCCGTATTCTTTGCATCCCAATTCCTCGTATTCCAGCGTAAAATCTACCTTAAAATGTTCGGCAATGCGTTTTACGGTTGCCGTATTGGGTGTGTATTTCGTTTCGTAATGAAACTCGTTTGTTAATCCCTCGTACTGCTCGATATTGAAGAAATAATCTCCCTCACTATCCTGTATAAAATCTGGTAACTGTCCCAAATCTTCTATTCTCTGCCTATCTGCCATAGTTTTGAAAAGTTCGTTTATCTGTTCGATTGCTTTCGGGTGTCCGTCGAAAACAACCATATTATTGCACCAATTAGCCATAATTATTTATCGTTTAAGGTTATTTTTAATAAAGGCTCATTCCCGAAAATTAGGTGTATCGCCTGTTTTAGATTGGGTGTACAGTCGTCTGCCTGTGCGTGTTCGATTAAACAGTGCATTGCGAAAATTGCGTTGTGTCCGTCAAAAAAATGGTCTGCAAACCAACGGGGCTTTTTCAGTAACCTGTCTTCGTTTTTCTCTATTACTTTGTGTGCATCCTGCACAAGCCTGTACCAAAAATCGGCGGTAAAAAATCCCGATTTATACCAGCCCTCCCGAAAGTCGGTTTCATTTTGCAGGAAATAATCGCACTGCTTTTTTATAGCGTTCTGTATGTTCGCCATTTCTTCGGGGAATAGCCTGCAAAGCAATTCGCCTCTATCTAAATTGTCCATTTTATGTAATGCTTTCATAACTTTTGTTTTTATTAGGCTACCACCGTTTAAGGCGGTAGCCTGTTGTTATCTATTTTATCCTGAATGTTGCTGTATAGGTGGTAATTCTTAGTTTACTGCCGGGTACGGGTATTATCCCTCTGTTCAATACTTTTTGGGTTACGGAATACAAACCGTTGTCCTCTGTGATTGAGTAGGTCTTTTTTCCCACTTTGCCTATAAAAACCTGCTGGAAAAGCATTGCTTTTATTGCTCGTATATCCGTTACGGTTAAATGCCCGTCTATGGTCTTTATCCGCACTCTTTTGGCGTACTCGTTAAATTTTGCTGTGTCGTTCATATCGGATTTTTTTTAGACGGTTGCCTGTACAGACAACCGTCTGTTAATGATTAATTGAAGTTTAGGGCTTCT
>JACAUB010000134.1 GCA_013390605.1 Bacteroidota bacterium
CTGTCCCACAGCTTGATGCTGTTATCCCCACTCCCGCTGGCGAGGGTTTTGCCGTCAGGGCTAAATGCTACTGAATAGACAGAGTTAGAATGTCCGTTGAGAGTGCGCAGTTCCTTGCCCGTCGCGGTGTCCCACAGCTTGATGCTGTTATCCCCACTCCCGCTGGCGAGGGTTTTGCCGTCAGGGCTGTACGCTACCGATTCGACAGCGTAAGAATGACCGCTGAGGGTGCGTAGTTCCTTGCCCGTGGCAATGTCCCACAGCTTGATGCTGTTAGCCCCACTCCCGCTGGCGAGGGTTTTGCCGTCAGGGCTGTACGCTACCGACCTGACATAGTCATGATCGCTGAGGGTGCGCAGTTCCTTGCCGGTAACCGCATCCCACAGCTTGATGCTGTAATCATTACTCCCGCTACTGGCGAGGGTTTTGCCGTCCGGGCTGTATGCTACCGATTCGACAGCGCTAGTGTGACCACTGAGAGTGCGCAGTTCCTTGCCGGTAACCGCATCCCACAGCTTGATGCTGTTATCCAAACTCCCGCTGGCGAGGGTTTTGCCGTCAGGGCTGTACGCTACCGATTCGACCCAGTGAGAATGTCCGCTGAGGGTGTTGAGGAGTTTGAAAGAGGCGCTTGGAGGGAGTGGGGTTGCTGTAGCTACTGTCGTGGCGGGCGCAGTAGTAGCCGCTTTGGTAGGGGCGGTGGTTGCAATCGCTACTGTGGTAGCCGCAGCAATTGGCGTAGCGGTGGCTGCCGCGGTGGTATCCGCTTTGGTAGGGGCGGTGGTTGTAGTCACTACTGTGGTAGCCTCAGTTGTTGGGGTAGGGGTAGCGCTTCCGCCGCTTGCATTCAGGGTCAGCAGCGCCACTATCACCGCAACCACCAACAAGCCGATTCCCGCTAGCCATCCCAGTTTTATTCTCCGGCGTGGGGGGCGGGTTTTTTCTGCTTGGGGCGGTTGATAGGGGCGCGGCTTTTCCGCCTCTATGCGGGGGTTTACAGGTGGGTAAACTGGGGGCGATGGGTTTGGGTACTCATATTGCGGCGGTTTTACCGGGTTAGGGGGTGGGTATCCTCTCCGAGCATCCGCAGAATAAGCCTCGGTGGGTGGCACTACGGGGGCAGGCTTTTCCGGTACAAGCGCCCGCTCGAATGCCGCCGCAAAGGCTCTTGCCGTTTGGTAGCGGGTGCTCGCCTCTTTCGCCATCGCCTTCTCGATTACCGCTTGTAAGCCGGAAGGCAAGCCCATCCGGTACTTGCTCAGAAGTGGTACCGATTTCTGCAGATGGGCATTAGCCAACTGGACATAATTTGCGCCCAAAAATGGCAAGCTGCCTGTAAGTAATTGAAAGGCTACCACTCCCAAGCTGTATATATCGACGGTATTGCCCACCCGCTTGGCATCCTCAAATTGTTCCGGCGCCATATGCGTGGCAGTTCCTAAGCCCCTGCCGGTTCTAGTTGAAGTGCTTCCCTCCGCATGCGCAATCCCGAAGTCGGCTATTTTTATTACGTTTTGGCTATCCCGTAGCAGATTGCCCGGTTTCAAGTCCCGGTGAATATAGCCATGTTTATGGGCAAAATCCAGACCGTCGGCGATTTGTGCCAAATATCCGGCTATTTCCGCAGGGGCTATTTTCCCCACCAGTTTTGAGAGATCGCCTTTTACGGCATACTCCATCACCAGAAAAGGAATTATTTGCTTTTTCCATTCGCCGATAACTTTTTCAGTGGCTTTGTCTATTTCCTGAATAGTTCCAATGATTTCGCCGCAATCGGTAGCTTTGATAATATGAGGGTTGCTATCTAGCTGCGCCAGAATTTTAATTTCCCGTTCAAAGCGGTTCTTTACGCTAAGATCGGGAATAGATAGGAACTTGACGGCATATTTCTTGCCTTCCATATTCCTGTTTTGGTGGCGTGCCAGCCACACTTCACCAAATCCGCCGCTGCCAAGCCGTTCTTCAAGGATATACTTATCTACTTGATAGCCCGCTTCGAGTTCTATTACAGCATAGACGGTTTCATTCATATGTCTCTGCTCATCCTAGCTGGCACCAACATTGCTGTGTCCTAAACCTGTATCGATTATTCACTGCGTCGGAAGCCAAGAAACGAGAAAAGCGACCCTGACTGTACCGGCAGGGTCACCACGTGGCAGGGTCTTGCGACCCGACAAGCAATAAGTTTGCACTTACTGATCCGGTAGATTGGGTA
>JACAUB010000135.1 GCA_013390605.1 Bacteroidota bacterium
CTGTCCTACCTCATCAGAAATTCTTTTCAGATCATTCTCATCAAACAGCTGTGGAATATAACATTTCTCATGCGAAAACAATCCATAATGTATTGGAACCAGTTTTTTAGCATGTAAAAGATGAGCCGCAGTAAAAGCTTCCTTCAAATTAAGTGAAGCCGGAACCGGGCTGTATTCCAATCCTATTATTTCAAAGTTCACAACAACACCATTAGCAGGCAAAAATGCATACTCTATATTTTCATTCTCTTTTCCCAATTTCCAGAACTGATTATGCCAGATGGTATCTCCACCATGAAAAATTTTAGTGGTTGCATCTTCCACGATCCATGAAGACTGAATTTCTCCTACTCCGTCCATTGCAAATACGGGTTTAAAGGTAATATTGTTTTCTGTAAAAACTTCATTAAGGTTCAATACAACCATTTCAATATCACCCATAATCTTTCTGACAACTGATTCTAACCCTGAGTATACAATTAGTTTCCCATTCTTTTTCAGGCATTTTTCCACAACACTTTTATCAAAATGATCCAGATGCATATGGGTAAATAAGATATAATCTGCTTCTATCTCATCTGTAAAAGAGATGACTTTGTCTACAGCCTCTCCTAATACAGGTTTGTAATAAGAAAAATCCTCTACTGCATCCATCAAAACTGTTTTCCCCTGAGAGATCAGTTTTATTCCTGCCCAGTTTAATTTTTGTATTTCCATATTCTTTTTTCAACAAAGGAAAAGACTTATAGAAGGTCAAACAATAAACAAAAGTTAATTAATTCTCTTTCTGATTCGGCTCAGAGAAATTGGAGTGATCCCGATATATGACGCCAGATATTTTAAAGGAATATTCTGAATATAATGGGGCTTGTTGGCTAATAGATATTCATAAAGATCCTGAGGAGTATTTTTAAGCAGAAGCATTTCGCGTTTCATAGCGGCATTCAGTTTCCTGGTCAGATAATAATTTTGCACAAAACGACACTCAGGGTTTACAGCGAACATTTCTTTTACCTCATCTAAAGTAATTTCCCAGGCAAGACCACTGCTGA
>JACAUB010000136.1 GCA_013390605.1 Bacteroidota bacterium
GCCCGAGGAAGTCAACAACATTACCGGTATAACGCCAGGCGAAGCAGAATCGGAAGAGAATATTGAAGTGTCGATCGAGCGTAAGTTGCACGCCCTGTATACTCTACAACAGATCGATTCACAGATCGACAAGATCCGCATCATCCGTGGAGAGCTACCGCTTGAGGTAGAAGATCTTGAAGATGAAATTATCGGTCTGCAAACCCGTATTGATAATTATATTGCTGATATTGAAAACTCGGAGCAACAGGTTAAAGAAAAAGAGTTTGCTATTAAAGAGAGTTTAGGGCTGATAAAACGTTACGAAGAACAACAAAACAATGTTCGCAACAATCGTGAGTACGATTCTTTAACAAAAGAAATCGAGTATCAGAATCTGGAAATCCAGCTCGCTGAAAAAAGAATTCGTGAGTTCTCAACTATCTTAACTACTAAGAATGATGAAATCACAAAAGCGCAGAAGATTCTTGAAGAGAGAAAGAATGATCTCGAGATGAAAAGATCTGAGCTAAAAGACATCGTAGCTGAGACAGAAAAAGAAGAGGGTTCACTTTTAAGTAAAAGCGAACATAACCAAAAGTTTATCGAAGCACGTTTACTATTAGCGTATAAACGTATCCGTAAGAATGCACGGAATGGTTTAGCCGTTGTACCTATTGAACGTGATGCATGTGGCGGATGTTTTAGTAAAATACCTCCACAGCGTCAGCTTGACATTCGTATGCATCGTAAGATAATCGTATGCGAGTATTGTGGCCGTATTCTTGTTGATCAGCAAATAGTTGATGCTGTTAACGGAAACTAATTAAAAAATTAATTTCTATTTTAAACGGAAGTGTATTGAACACTTCCGTTTTTTTTATCTTTAACAACTGGAAAATATACTATACAATGAAAAAAATTCTGGTTATTCTACTCTTTCTTCTATCCCCTACTTTGTTAAAAGCATCTTTCGAATTTAACAAAAATTGCACCGAAGCATACGATCTAATTTTAAGTCTTCGCTTTAGCGAAGCACAAAAATTTATTCTATCAGAAAAACGCAACAATCCCGATAACGC
>JACAUB010000137.1 GCA_013390605.1 Bacteroidota bacterium
ATTGCTTGCCTGATTTAGATTAACAATTAATTCTAACTTTTGTCAACCTATATTAGGATAAGACACTTATAGATAGATTAATTATCAGGTATGTGTATAAGTAATTTCCTGTATTATTTCGATCCTGTTAACGATAAGTCCAACGTGCTTTGTTAAAAATCTGGACAGGTGACTTTTTATAGAGCATATGAGAAAATATAATTCAACATCCTTTTTTTAATTCTATTGAGAAAATAGTAGTTGATTTGTTTTTATTAAAGTATAGCAAAATTACTGTTTTGAAAACCGATATTCAATCTTTTACTGAAAAAGATTAACCAGAGTCGTTGCAATAAAAATGAGCGTTGTTATAGATTAATTAAATTCCTTGTAAATTCTAAAGCTCCTTTTGTCGTAATTTTAGAACCTGTAAATTTTTATAGTTTTTCTAAAAGGGTTATCAAAAATCAACAAAATGGAGATAAAAGAGGCGCAGCAACAGGTAGACGATTGGATTAAAACAATTGGTGTTCGGTATTTTAATGAATTAACCAATATGGTGTTACTGACAGAAGAAGTGGGCGAACTTGCCAGAATTATTGCACGACGATATGGCGAGCAGAGCTTTAAAGAGAGCGATTTAAACAGGGATATGGGCGATGAGATGGCCGATGTCTTATTCGTATTAATCTGTTTGGCAAACCAAACCGGAGTGGATTTAACTACAGCACTGAAGCGCAATCTCGAAAAGAAAACTCTTCGCGATCATTCGCGTCATAGAGATAATCCTAAACTGTCTGATGAAATTTGATGTTAACTTATTTTTTACAAGTTTGTAGGCCTTTGGTATATTGTTCTCTCTCTTCTTATCGGAAGCTTAAAGTGAAACAATTTCTCTGTTAAAAACTTGTTTTAATAAAGGTTTTATCTCCTTTAACATTAAGGCTCTGTTGTTTCTGATCTTTAGTGCTAATAATGCATAATGTAAAGAGATGGCTTCTTCGTTGGGTGCAGTGTCGAAGAAATTATATAATAAGGTTTGCGCAACTACCAGATCGTGCCAACTCCCTAGTTTAGATTCTATTTCCTGAAGTTCGGTTCGTTCAAAAGGAAAAATGTTTCTATCTGATTCTTTGCTCTGCCACAGTTTAAGCATGTAACTAAATTGCTTAAGCTTTATTCTGACAGTATGCATCCGTTTTGTAGTTAGCTTTCCTTTAATTAGTTTTTTAAGTTCTTCGTGTTTTTTTAGAAAACAGCTTTCTCCAATTTTTAAAAAATCATCTTCACTTTGCTTATCTAGAACTTTGTTTATTTTCTCTTTCAGATGGCTGTAATCCTGCTCAGGGTCGTATATGCTTTTTTTATTTCCAAAAGTCTTTATTGCCTTTTTTTCTTTTTTATTAAGATAGTTGATGTAATCTATAAATGCAGAATCCAACTCCTTTTCAAATTGAAGTGCAATTACTTTCTGCATTTGAATATCTCTGATCGCCCCTGCTTTCTTGTAGAGTTTTTTAAAATTCAGAAGTAAAGTTTTTGCTGAAATTGAATTGGGTTCTATCGTTTCAATGAAGAGCAGAAAGGCTTTTATCTTTTTCATACAGAGTCGCATATCATGTACTACCTCAATGTCATAATTCTCCTGACATTCCTTGTATAAATTTGCGAAACGAAGATATTGTTTGTTGAAATATTGCTTTAGATGATCTGTCATAGAGTGGATGAAGCGAATAGTTAAATGTTAATATAAAGTTACAAATAAAAGTAATATCCAAATACATAGATTTAAGTATTACTTTAGTCCATAAATAGTGCTTTTTATTACAAACTCGGCTCTCTCCTTTATTAGAAAAAAGGATATTTTTGATCCAGATATTTTTTGCATGAATAGAATAATACTATTTCTGGTTTTTAACCTGTTGTGTGGACTGATACTCCCTCTGGATTTAATTGCAAATACGGGTCCAATAAACGGTATTGTAAAGGATAAAGAGAGTGGTGCTCCATTGCCGTTTGTAATGGTTTCAATGAATGATTCTCATTTAGGTGTCTTGACTGATGTTAATGGTGCGTTTTCGTTCAAAGATACACTCGGTATTAAGAAGCTTCGTTTTTTTTGCTCGGGATATAAACTTGCGTCTGTTGAAGTAGCCGATAATGAAAAGTTTATTCAGATACTTCTTCAACCCGATAAAAACAAAGCAAGGAATAAGAGTGATCTATCTTCGAATATTGTGGAAAATATTATCATGAAACAAGTCATTCTTTTGCATGATAAACATAATCCATTGAATCTTAAAGAGTATGCCTATATCTCACACGACTTTGTTGTTATGGCTCCCTACGGCGATAGTATTCTTTGGCATGATAATAATAAAATTAATTCTTCCGATAGTCGAATACTAAAACTGGTGAAGGAGCGGTCGTTTTTTATGAAAGAATCAATTAGTCTTAAAAGGCACCTATCTATTCACGGAAACCAAGACACACTAATCTCTTCTAGGGAGATCGGTGTTAAAGATCCAATGTTTCTCTTTCTGATCTCACAATTTCAATCAATCTCTTTTTTTAATAGCGAAGTGACTATTGGAAATAAAGCTTTTTTAAATCCTGTTTCGGCGGCTGGTTTAATTAAGTACAAGTTTATTTTGAGGGATACATTGTTTGCTCCGGATAGGCATGATATCTCTTTTTTGATAGATTTTTATCCTAAAAATGATTCTATTACAAATGGCTTGAAAGGTTCAATGTCTATTAGCATGACTGATTGGGCTATAAAGAGTTTAAAGGTAGAACCGGTAGATCAGAATGGCTTTTTCGATGTTGTACTTTATCAACTTTCTGAAAAGAGGGAGAATGTATGGTTTCCGACTCAGTTTAGAAGTGATTTATTCTTTAGAGATAATAAAACAGAAGGAGTTATCGTAAAACAGTCGTTAGTTGGGTCTAATAGACTATTTATAAATGATATACATCTAAAAGGTGAGCCTTCAGTAACGGGTCAATTTCTTACAGCTTTAACAGAACCAATATCTGCACCTGAAAATGGTATTGAATTCAAACCAGAAAACAGGTCTATTCCACTGACTAATAGCAGTCTTTCTGATCTATCATCACTTAACAGCAATGTAAATAATTTTAATTTGCAGCTACTAAGCGGTCAGATTAAAACAGGTTGGTTTTCTTTTGAGATAAATAGATTTTTGCGATATAATAAATTTGAGGGTTTAAATCTGGGGCTAGGTGGTCATACCAACGCTGACTTTTCAGACCAATTTACAATTGGTGGTTATACTGGCTATGGATTTAAAGATACCAAGGCAAAATATAGCGCGGATGCTACATTTTGGATTGATAAGATACATCAGTCAGGACTAACTTTCTTATATAGTTACGATACACGCGAAAGTGCCGGAAGCAGGTTTCTTGATGAGTCATATGGGCCATTAAACAGCGCCGGGTTTCGTTCCTTCTATGTGAAACGGATGGATTATGAGCGTAAAATGATGCTTTCATTAAAAACCAGAATAGGCTTTTCTACATTCTTTGTTGGTGCACAACAACGAATGATAGAGAAGGGCTATGATATCAATAATGGAACTAAAATTTTATTACCCGATACTTATAATTGTTCAGGCTTTATAACCGGTATTCGATTTGCACCTGGAGAAGAACTTATAAATAGTAATAATCAAATCAATTTAACAAATTCTCGCTATCCAATTATTTGGTTTCAGTATACCAAGGGTGTTGCGGATTTAATGAAGGGGGGCTTTAGTTATAATCGGC
>JACAUB010000138.1 GCA_013390605.1 Bacteroidota bacterium
TGTCTTATCCTAATATAGGTTGACAAAAGTTAGAATTAATTGTTAATCTAAATCAGGCAAGCAATGAGAACGTATAATCGTTATTCAGACAAATTTAAACGATCTCTAGTACAAAAAGTAGAGGATGGAAAGATTGGTAAAAAAGAAGCGGAGCTCAAATATGGGATCAAGGGTCATGCTTCAATTAACGGATGGATTCAGAAATATGGTTATTTAAGCCAGCGTACAATGAAAGCCAAAACAGGGAATACAGAACCAGTTAAAAGTCTGCAGGAACTTGAAGCAGAGAATCACAGACTACGCAAGGATCTGGACATGGAACAACTGCGTAATCGTGCACTGAATGTGATGATTGATATTGCTGAGAAACAGTTTAAGATTCCAATAAGAAAAAAACCTGGAGCCAAACAGTAGAAGATATAAAAGCCACAGAGTCTCATCACCCAGTAGGTGCACTCTGCTCACTGTTTGGCAAAACCCGTCAGGCATATTATAAAAAAGATAAAGAGGATTTTAAACAGCAGGTCAATAAAGATCTGATTCTCACTATTGTTAAAAGCATACGGGAGAAACAAAAACGTTTGGGAGGGCGCAAACTATGGCACATAGTTTCACAACAAATCCCTACCAATCAACAGATTGGACGTGATGCTTTTTTTGATTTGTTGCGAGATCAGGCATTACTAGTACACAAGCGAAAAACACGAGCGTATACGACTGATTCGCATCACTGGCTGCACAAATATCCAAACCTGACTAAAGAATTTATCCCATTAAGACCTAACCAGTTATGGGTAAGCGATATTACTTACATCAGAGTAGAAAAAAAGTTTCTATATCTTTTTTTAATTACCGATGCCTATTCACGTAAAATCATAGGTTGGCAACTTTCTGATACAATAGAGGCTCACAATGCCGTCTTGGCCTTAAACATGGCCATTAGCCAACTTGCTGATGATCATGGAGAGCTCATTCATCACTCTGATCGCGGAATACAATATTGCAGTTTAAAATATGTGAAGTGCCTTAAAAAGCACTATATCAATATCAGTATGACGGAAAACGGAGATCCTTATGAAAACGCTATTGCAGAAAGAGTGAATGGTATTCTCAAAACAGAATGGCTCTACGAGATGAGCTTGAAAGGCTATGTCGATACTAAAAAGGCTATCCAGTCTATTGTAGGTATCTATAATAACGAACGTCCACATTCCAGTATTGAAATGTTAACACCTTCAC
>JACAUB010000139.1 GCA_013390605.1 Bacteroidota bacterium
ACCTTGACTTCCTGCCCGTCCACCTCGATTTTTTTCGTTATATCAGGCGTTGTATTCACAAGGGCGTGCTTCAGCAGGGCAACGCCGTCAAACGTCCGGCTTTCTGCCTTTACCGCATACTTTACCCAAATATTTTGGTTTCCCTGATTACAGATTACCGAAAAATCATCGGAGCTGTCCGAATAGTGGATTTTCACATCTGCATCAAACAGGTGCGAGGCAAATTTGGCATAAATGCCTGTGGGTATCCAGCGTTCGCCGAGGTTGAAGTCCAGATCCTCAAATTCGATACGTCTAGGTCGGGCATCTTCCAATACCGTAAGGCTTTGTTTGGCTTCCTTATCTTCAGGATTTTGTTCAACGTAGGCTCTGATTTCTTTGGCTTTTTCCACTACGTTACCAGCTATCCAGCGTTCGGCAATCTCGTACTCCCTTTCCAATGGATTGTAAAAAATACGACCGTGTAAATGCTCTTTCAGGGCATCGGCAGTCATATTGCTGATTTCGGACATATAGTCCAAATCAACTGCCCCGTATTTGTTCAGCGAGGAAGCCAATGCTTCCTGCGGATTGTCGGTTGCCAATGTGGTGGTAGAAAAACTTACAGGGTGGCTGAATATATCCGCTTTCTGAACGATACCGCCTTTTACACGCTCCAAATACGGGATTTCTTTTCCGGCACTGTCTGTTTTAATCAGCTTGATATTATCGGCACTGTTCAGGTTGCTGTACTTTTTTACAAAGGCATCGTACAGACGGTTAAGGTTTTCCCTTTCTTCCTTATGTTCGGTTTGTTTTTCGGCTTCCTTTTTATACAGGTCGTTGTAGGTATCACGTACTGCGATATAGGCTTCGGCTCTTGCTTTTTGGGGAGGCGATAATTGCAAGGGGTGGAACATTGCCGTTTTATCATCCTTATCAACCTCCTGCAAATAGCCCACCCAGCCGTTATCTACCACAAGGCAATCGTTACGGTGGAATGATTGTAATTCCTGACTGTATAAAGCAGGTTCGGGAACAGAGGCAGGAACAGCGACGGAAACGTCTGGCTGATTAGCCAGGTTATTTCCGTCCGGCTGTGAAAATAAATCTCCAATTACTTCCGGTTTTATACTTTTGGGTTCGGAGGTTCTATTGACCTTGCCATTGGGAGCAGGCTGCGTGTACGGCTGTTGCAT
>JACAUB010000014.1 GCA_013390605.1 Bacteroidota bacterium
GGCCGGAAGCAGAAAAAAAGGATGGAGGTTATATTGTATTTTAATATCAAATCTAAATTATATAATAAAAACTACCTACTCTTAATTCCCCACCTTCGTTAAATCTTTTTATAAAACATCTAAGATGATCTAAATAGCCCATACAACAGCCTTCTTTTATATTATTGGCCCCAAAAACGTCCCTTCTCCCCGCCTCCAGCTTCCAACTTTAATCAAATCCTTATAATATTAAGTCTATCATACTCAGGTTTCTTAAAAATTCCTTATTTTTGCAAACCTATAATTTACAATAAATATGTTTAATAGTTTACAGGATAAATTAGACAAGGCATTACATAATATTTCCGGACGTGGAAAAATTACCGAAATCAATGTAGCGGAAACCGTAAAGGAAATCCGTAGAGCATTGGTAGATGCCGACGTTAACTATAAAGTTGCAAAGGATCTTACTAAAAGAGTTCAGGATAAAGCTTTAGGCGAAAATGTTCTTACTTCCCTTACTCCAGGGCAGTTGATGACGAAAATCGTTCATGACGAGCTTGTGGATTTGATGGGAGGTTCTCAGGAAGGAATTAATCTTTCAGGAAAACCATCTGTAATCCTTATTGCAGGTCTTCAGGGTTCTGGTAAGACTACTTTCTCCGGAAAACTTGCTAATTATTTACAAACAAAAAGAAATAAAAAGCCTCTTTTGGTGGCATGTGACGTTTACCGTCCTGCTGCAATTGACCAGCTGAAAGTATTAGGAGGACAGATTAATGTTCCTGTTTATACTGAAGAAGGAGCTACCAACCCTTCTACTATTGCTGAAAATGCAATCAACTTTGCAAAGGCTAACAATCACGATGTAGTGATCGTAGATACCGCAGGTCGTTTAGCAATTGATGAGCAGATGATGAACGAGATCAAGTCTGTACATTACTTCATCAAGCCACAGGAAACCCTTTTCGTAGTGGATTCCATGACAGGTCAGGATGCCGTAAATACTGCAAAAGCATTCAACGATGCGTTGAACTTTGACGGA
>JACAUB010000140.1 GCA_013390605.1 Bacteroidota bacterium
GCCACAATCCATCCTGCAATAACCGTAACAATAGGGTTAATGTAGGTATGGGTACTTACCAATGCAGCGGGTTTCACGGACAACAGCCAAATGTACGACAAATAAGCGACTATCGATCCAAAGAAGATCAAAAACAGAACACCTGCCCATGCCGATACAGGCACGTTTGAAGCAGAAAAATGAGTCCATTCTCCTCTGAATAAGGCAATAAGGAAAGCCGCTACTCCTGCTACAATAAGCTGCTGGGCAATATTCATAAAGGTAGAATGTGAGGCTGGATTTTTCTTGGAATATAGAGAACCTAAAACCCATGCAATAGAACTTAATCCCAATACTACAAAAGCAGTAATCCGTAATTGAGGATCAGCAGAAGCATGTGCCGCAGTAGAGTTTACACTTCCTTTTAAAAAGAATATCAATCCTACGAATCCAATCATCAGACCTATCGGAATAAACTTATCTGAAAAATAGTATTTCCAGTTTTTTCTATCGATGGCAATGAACCAGAAGGGTCCGGTGGCAATAGAGATTGCAGCTTCTGAAGCTGTTACATACTGTTCGCCCCAGGCTACAAGACCTGTTCCTCCGGTAAGGATAAGAACTCCGGTAATGGCATTTTTCTTCCAGTTGACCAGAGAATTTGCTTTTTCCCCTTTAGACAATAAATACCCCATCATCAAAACCCCTGCTACCAGAAATCTCAATCCCGAAAGAATGAACGGAGGAAAACCTTTCAAGCCAAATGAAATAGCTAAAAACGTAATCCCCCATATTACATAAATGTTTGTAAATGCCAATGGAACCAGCCATTTGTTTTTAGAATTGCTCATTTTTATTTTTTTTAATGTTTTGGTTTTTAAATAAAAAAGGCCCTACAACTTGGTAGGGCCTTCAAAAGTATATCATATTAAAAGTAAGGTCACCCACAGTATTCTTGATGCACAGGCATACACATATCCTTCATCATGTTTTTAATGATGTATTTATGAGTTGCATTATTCTTTGTTATTGTGCTCATTTTATTTTATTTCCTGAATACGTTTGCAAATATATAATATAATTTCTATTAGTCTACTAAAAATGTAGGGTTTTTAAATATTAAATTATTATTAACGATTTAACTTGCTGTTTTTAAATTGTTTAGTCTTTTTATTTTTTTCTATTTTAAGCTGTTTTGAATATGGCTTTTTCATTTTAAATTCATTTTCCATTGAGATTTCCGGTTTTTTACGTTGTAAGAAAAATAAAATAAATTAAAATTTTTAAGAATTGTATAAAATGGGATTGCAGCATAACACTTTATCTTCATGATAAAAAGAGTTGGCTCTCAACTCCTATGATTCCAGTAAATTTTAAAATAGTTTTCATTTTTAACAATATTTATGATTAGACATTGATGACTAGTCATTAAATTTGAAATATCAATTTTATTAATTTTAAAAAGAATCAATATGAAACGTTTTGAAAACAAAGTTGCTTTTATTACAGGAGGAAATTCAGGAATTGGGAAAGCTGTGGCTGTTTTAATGGCAAGAGAGGGAGCGAAGGTTGTTATTGCCGACCTTAAAGAGAACCGG
>JACAUB010000141.1 GCA_013390605.1 Bacteroidota bacterium
CTGAGTTAATGAAGTCGGAGATAAGATTATCTAAAAAACAAATTCTACACAGATTAAATACGATCAAAATAAGACCTTCCGGACTTCAAGGGAGAAAGTACGGAGTGTCTGTAAAATATTTTTCCGGTAACGATGAAAAGCCCTCCAAAAGGATAGATTATACTGTAGCTGCTAATCTGAACATTGAATACGGCAAGGGAACATTAAGCATCAATAAGGAAGATATCTTTTACAACCAGCATGAACCGGATAAGATCAGTGAAATTATTTCATCAGCATTATCAGCCACCATTTACCCTGTGGAAGTAGATATTAATGAAAAAGGAACAGGCACAGGCGAGATTATCAATCACGATAAGATGCTGGAAAGATGGAAGATACAAAAATCAAAAATAGCTGATAAATACAGCAGTAAAGAACTGGATATTTTTATTGATAACTTTGAAAATAAGCTTCAAAATAAAGCCGTTATTGAACAAAGCCTGCACAATGACTGGTTCTGGAACCTGTTTTTTCATCCTAAGTTTATTGATTACGGAGATACCAGAAAAGTTGAAAGAGATCTGTATCTTTCCGTGATTCCTTATCGTGGACCGTTGAAATTTTCAGGAATACAGACTATCGATAAGTTTCCTACAGATTACCATTCCTTTGTCATAAAATTTGAAAGCGAAGAACTATTGGCTCCACGGTATTTTTATCCCGAGGGTCACCATGATGATGGGACTCTTTATATGACCCTTAAAGTGATCTTCGATCATGATCTGTATCATCATTTTCCAATGCATACAAGAGCTTATTTTGAAGTATTCTCCAGAGATTGGTCGGGGAAGAAAGTATTCGTGAAAAAGATTCATTATACCCAATATCAGTTGGGATCAGAGGAATATAAAGGCAAAATATTAGATGAAAGCAGTCCTTTTATTACGGGTGGTCTTGTCAAAGTTCCGCCTAATAAATGGGGATTTGATAATTTCGAAAGGATCGAAAATGACTGGTAACGCTTATCGGTTCAGGAAAAAGACTTAT
>JACAUB010000142.1 GCA_013390605.1 Bacteroidota bacterium
AGTACGTGCAGCTTGGCTGCGCTAAAAATTATCGTTAGCACAGGCGGCACGCTCGACTTCAATTGCGCCGCCGATACCACCATCACCCTAGATGCGACGTGGAATGGGACTATTGCCACAGACCTAACCCTCACCAACACGGGGGCAGGCAAGCTGACTATCAGCGGGGCAAACACCTACCAGATTTTCTCCGTCAACCTCGGCAAAAGCCTATCCCTGACCAATCTCAACCTGACCGGAGGCACTGCTACCTACGGCGGGGCTATTTATAACGCCGGCGGCACAAGTAGTGTGACGATAACCAATTCCACCCTCTCCGGCAGTTCCGCCACAACCACCGGCGGGGCTATTTATAACAATGGCGGCACGGTGACGATAACCAATTCCACTCTCTACAGCAATTCCGCTAAAGGCGGCGGGGCTATTGAGAACCCCTTTGGCATGGTGACAATAACCAATTCCACTCTCTACAGCAATTCCGCTACCAATGGCGGGGCTATTTATAACAACGGCACGGTCACGCTAACCAATTCCACTCTCTACAGCAATTCCGCTACCCTAGACGGCGGGGCTATTGATAACACTGGCGGCACGGTGACGCTAACCAATTCCACTCTCTACAGCAATTCTGCTAACTACGGCGGGGCTATTTATAACTTCGCCGGTACGGCTAATTTTCAGAACAGCTTGTTGCAGGGCAGTAGTATCTGTGCTGGCGGCGACTTCACCGATAAGGGCTATAACCTTGTGGCTACAACGAGTATCTATAACTGCCAGTTCAGCGGCACCAGCAAAACCACCACCGATGCGATACTGGGTACTCCCGGAAATAACGGTGGGGTAACCAATACCATTGCGCTGTTGTCCGGCAGCCCGGCTATAGACGCGATTCCGGCGGCTTCTTGCGTAGTTACCGCTGACCAGCGCGGGGTTAACCGTCCGCAGGGTACGGGGTGCGACATTGGCGCATTTGAGACTCAAGTAGCCACCAAGTTGGCGATATCCACTCCGAGCGGGGCAGTGGCGGGTTCAGCTTTCACTACCCAACCCGTGATAACAGTCCAAGACATATATAGCAACACCGCTACCAGCTTTAGCGGCACAGTGACCGTTGCTATCAAAAGTGGCACTGGCACAACAGGCGCTACTCTCGGTGGTACTACTACCGTTAGCGCGGTTAACGGCGTGGCGACCTTCTCCGGCTTGAGCATTGACAAGAGCGGCACGGGCTATGTGCTGACCGCGACCAGCGGCACTTTGACCTCTGCCGATACCAGCGGCTTCACGATAACAGCCGGAGCAGCCACCAAGTTGGCGGTAACTACTCCGAGCGGGGCAGTGGCAGGTTCACCCTTCACTACCCAACCCGTCGTAACAGTCCAAGATGTATATAGCAACACCGCTACCAGCTTTAGCGGCGCAGTGACCGTTACTATCAAGAGCGGTACTGGCACAACAGGCGCAACCCTTAGCGGTACTACTACGGTTAGCACGGTTAACGGCGTGGCAACCTTCTCCGGTTTGAGCATTGACAAGAGCGGGACGGGCTACGTACTGACCGCAACTAGCGGCAACTTATCCATCGATACTGCCAACTTTAACGTAGAACCCGGTACCTCTTCTCAGTTGGTGATAACCACCCAACCGAGCGGCGCAGTAGCGGGGGCAGCCTTCACTACCACAGTGACGGCACACGACACGAACGGCAACACCGCTACGAACTTTAGCGGCACAGTGACCGTTGCTATCAAAAGTGGCACTGGCACACCAGGCGCTACTCTCGGTGGTACGGCTACCATTAGCGCGGTTAACGGCGTGGCAACCTTCTCCGATTTGAGCCTTGACAAGAGCGGCACGGGCTATGTGCTGACCGCCAGCGCCACAGG
>JACAUB010000143.1 GCA_013390605.1 Bacteroidota bacterium
GGCCTAACAATGGAATCAATATAATTCCTAATATCAGCGTAATCAACAAGCCTATTAATGAGCCTGTCATGCTTTTGACAGGGAGGCCGATTCCACTAAAATAATGACTAATAATCATAGACAAACTGGTAAAGAATATACCGGGAGTCAAGAAAACAACAATAGATCGGACAGCAGAGAATCCATGACCAAATAGAAAATCATACACACTACCCGGTAAACAGACCATCACAATCAATAAAAACAAGGTGATCAAACCTACCATCTTCATCAATAAAAGAGTAAGCTGTCGCGATTCTATGTTATCACCCAGATTAGATACTCGTGTATAGTGAATTGTAGCAAAACTCTTTCCAATAATCCATACGCTTTCAGCTACTTGTGTCGCCACAGAGAAGATCCCTAATGCTGCTGATCCAGAAAAGAACTCGATGAAATAATAGGAAAGTCTATAATTGAGCATCTGACCAATGTTGCTGACTTGCATGACAGAACTATATTTAACCAAATCGCGCAACACACTGGTTTTAATGATTTCATTTTTAGTTTTAAAATATGGAACAATGAAAATAGTGCTCAATATCAATGAAGAGATTACACCTGCATAATAGGCATAAAAATAGACTCTGATCGAAGAATGATGGAGTACTACAAATTCGATAAAAAGCACACACAGTGAAATAATGGTCTGCAGGGTGCTGATGATATTTAATGGCTTTATTCGTCCCTTACCCAGTAGTATATTTAAGTTAATTGCATTGACTGCCACAAAGAATGAAAGACACATTAAATCAATTAAATAACCGTCAGGTATTAAATGAAATGTTGATAAAAAAAACGATCCGGATACTGCACAAAAAGCAGTCCAGATAACAGATGGTATGATAAGATGAAAGATATTATGCCGAGACAATAAATAGACAATGGCGGGTCCCCCCACACAGTCACTTACCAGATGGATAAGTGTTATGCCCAGCAAGATGAGACTGACCTGTCCTACACCCTCTGCTCCAATATAGCGGGTCGACAACATCACCATTGCAAATGAAGATAGGGCTGCAATAAGTTTTCCAACCGAAGTTCCTAATATCTGTTTAACAATCACAATGCAAAATTAGTTATTAGATGGAGATTGTAAAGTTCTTTGAGCTGTTTTTCGACCGTATCAGTACCAAAATATTTTTCAGCATAGTTCCGAATGCGCTGGCGGTCGAATTCATTGGCATGATATAGAAAATGAGAAATAGAAGAGCTAAGTGCTACCTCTTCTCCAACATTGATTAACTGACCGTTCCATTCAGTCATATATTCTGCAATTCCCCCTGTACGGGTTGCTATCACCGGTAAACCACAAGCAAAAGCCTCTCCAATCACGACCGGCATGTTTTCGTAATTGCTAAACAAAACCATGAACGAAGCTGAACAATAAGCTTCTACCAGTTTCTTTCCTTCCAGCAGACCTGTAAACTGAACCTGCGGAGAATGGAGTCCCAGTCTTTCAGCATACAGCTTCAATACTTCTAAATCGAGGCCCTCGCCAACCAACAAACACTCAAAGTTGGTAGTCACTTTACTGAGGTTTACAAGGGCCCTTAATAATCCTGAAATATTTTTTGAGCGGTCTTCAAAACAGGATACATGAATAAACCGCTGGGGATTATAACACTGTTGATCTTTATATTGCCGATCTAATGTGGTGTTTAATTCCGTTGAAGGCTCACATCCTATCATGGAAGGTTTAAATAATCGGGTATCGACTACATTAGAGAGTTGCATATAATTTGGATTGGTTAATCCATAACATTGCATAGATTCCCAGAGATTTACTGTTACTGTAGAGATTTTAACAGCCCCATGTACAACCAAACGGGTAAGCCAGCTCCTGACTATTCCTTTAAAACTGCCATTGATATAGCGCGACCAATGTTCGGTCACAATATAAGGGATACCCCATAATTGTCTGATAATCCATGCAATTACACCTAACCTGGTAAGTATGTTTACATGAATCAAATCTACTCTACCATGTTTACGTTTAATCTTTAAAAGGCCTTTTGCTAAATAATAAATCCAACAAAGTTGGCTAATCATCTTATTGATAAATAAAAAAGGTGTTTTAACAGTAGGGTAATAATAATAGTGTGTTATCATTTTGCCCTCTTTAAGTATTTCGGTTTCAAAATGACGATGACCGGCAACGACCACTAAAACAAATACCTCTGCAAAGTCTGAAGCTACTTCTACGTGCCGCTTGATAAAAAGACCCAGCATGGGATCGTTCTTTGATGGATACCAGCGAGGCAGAAAAAGAATCTTCATTGATTACCGTTTTGTTTCGTTGTTCGAAAATACTAAAATTAGCATTACCTTCTTCATATTGCCACACTGGTTTTTCGAATCCATCGT
>JACAUB010000144.1 GCA_013390605.1 Bacteroidota bacterium
TACGTTGAAGACTATTCGTGCTTTTTTAGTGGAGCTTAAGGATGAGATATAAGTTTAACAATGTTTAATATAAAAGCTAACATAGATTAAGGTTGGCTTCTATATTAAACGTTGTAAAAATATGATTCTATTAAAAGATTTTTAACTCCCACAAACCAGGAGTTCCTTTAAGAATGGTAATCTTTAAATAGCGTGCTTTTATTGCTAGATTATCAATATGTGGCGATTGAATCAATACTTCTGTATGACCTCCGCAACCCTTCCAATCTTTTCCATTCATTGAATATTCAAGTCGAAATGCATGTCCTGCAGTAGGTTTTACAAAATAAGCCTCGCAACGCTTTATTTTTTGAACTTTACCCAGATCGACCGAAAGCCAAGGCTCAGAATCAGAGGAGGCTGCCATCCATCGGGTTCCATTTGAGCCGTCAGTTGCATTATCTGGAACAAATGTTTCAATTCTTCGTAATGTTGTATCTCTAATGGGCTTTACCTTTAAGTCAGGCATTACGCTTGAAGCCGATAATATTGCATTTAGAGCAAGATTTATATTGGGCTTTTTAACACGGTTTAATGCACCTACTCCTGTTTGTGTTAATTGGATTGGCTTTATAGTACCATCGTCATTAAACTCCATTTTATCAACCCAAACCTGTCGGGTACAACCACCTCTTCCAAACTCGAGGTAGGAAAAATAAAAATCATCGGTTCCTGCTTTTGAAAATACACAACCGTGTCCGGGACCATAAATCCCTTGTAAGCGATCTGTTGTGGATATGATATCATGTTCAGGAAATATGAAGGGGCCTAATGGCGAAACACGGCTGTACCCATAAGCATATTGATAATCTTCATGCCCACTCAGCGTATACAGGAAATAGTAAATACCTTTTCTCTTAAAGAAAATTGGGCCTTCTGTGTAACCTTTTCGCTTGGTCTTGATTACGACGACCGATGTGTCTAGGGTTATCATGTCTGGTTTTAAGCGCGCTGCACCCCGTTGTGCCCAGAACATATAGGCTTGTCCATCATCATCAACAAAAACTTCGGCATCAATACCTTTCGTTCCTTTAGGTCCATCTAGTTTAACCAATGGTTTTGCAGCATCTGCTCCTGTAAACCGATCGGGTCCATTTGCCAGACGAAAAGGTCCTTCGGGTGAATCTGATACGGCCACATGAATATTGGTATTGATGGTTGGATAAATATAATATTTTCCATTCGCAGGTACTATCTTACTTGGAGCCCAATATAGTTGTTGGTCTGCAGAAGGGAAAAAGATGCCTTTAAAACTCCAATTTACAAAGTCATTAGATTTCCATACGACAGGAGGACCTGATGTTTGGAGTCCATGTTCGTAGCCATCAGTAGTGGCATAACAATAGAATACCCCATTTATCTCTAGGATGCTAGGATCAGCAATCATATCAGGGATGATAGGATTTCCATTTATCTTTGAAATATTAGGTTTCTGAGCAAATATGCCAGAGGAAACAGTTATTCCCAGAAAAAGAATTAACGATAATGTTCTTCTAAATTTTGTAAAGTAGTTTGAATAAATCATACTATATACGTTTACTTTTAAAGGTAAAAAGAGACAAAAACGGGGATAAATTAGCTTATAATCGTTGCAATAATTTTTCGATTACCTCCTCTATTACGAAATTCACACAAGTATATTCCTTGCCATGTACCAAGGTTTAGACGGCCGTTGGTGATAGGGATCGTGAGATTTATACCGACTATGGTGGATTTTGCATGTGCCGGCATATCATCATCTCCCTCTAACGTGTGTTCATAAAATGGTTCACGTTCTTGAACCAATCGATTGAAAATGGCATCAAGATCGGTCCGTACATCAGGATCGGCATTCTCATTAATAGTCAATGCTGCTGATGTATGTTTGATAAATAGATTGAGTATTCCAATCTCTGGCAGATGAGGCAAACTCATTATTATTTCATCTGTTATCAAATGAATCCCACGTTTTTTGGGCACTAAATTAAATTCTACTTGTGTGATCATTATTAAACTATATTAAATTATTCTTCAATCATCCAGCTTATAATATACAAATTTAGGAGTTTTATTTAAAAGTAGCCTTTATTTTTCCAAAACATCATAGAGACAATTACATTGAATGGTATTAATCTTATTGCAACTTCAAGGGTGCTGTTGACATCTGTTTCAGGTAGTTGGGGAACAAATGGTCGAAATGACAGCGCTTTATGTGGACACCTTCTGATGGTCAATAAATCCCCTGAACTTCCCGAAGGATTCGTCTCTTTTACTTTGGAGATACAAATATTCTAATACGCTCATAAAAACAGGGGGATCTGTACCCCTTCTGTACCCGTTATGTCCCCCCTAGGGGTACATAACGGGTACAGATCCCATATATTAAAGGCATAGATCTCCTACTTTTAGGATTAATTATAGGGCTGATTTTGAAGCGAGATATGTTTTTATTCCATAGTAGAGATGGGGGCTTCAGACCACCTGATATTCACCCATTCCTGCTGTTGTTCTTTGGTTAGGAAAGTCCAGGCAACAACGCGACTTGATTTATTACCCTGCCCCATTGGGATGGTTCTTATTTCAACAGCTTCGGCTGTCTCTAATGCTTCGTAGATGCTTTTAAGATGTGATTGTTTAGAAACCAAGGTTGAAAACCATAAACAGGTGTCAGAGAAGAGTCTGCTTTGCCTGATCATGTCGCGAACGAATTTTTCTTCACCTCCTTTACACCATAATTCAGTGTTTTGACCACCAAAGTTCAATACTGGGTCGGTCACTTTTTCAGTGTTTAGGTTGTTCAGCTTTCTTAATGTCCCTGATTGGGCTTCAGCTAAAGAAGCATGAAAAGGAGGATTACAAATCGACAGATCAATGAATTCATCTTTATGGATGATTCCAAAGAATATATCATTGGGTTGATGTTGTAATCTGATTTCAATCTGTCCTTTTAAATGTGGATTCGAATCAATAATATTATTTGCAGATTCAATAGCGGTAGTATCTATTTCAGCACCAATGAAAGACCATCCATACTCTTTATTCCCAATGACAGGATATACACAAT
>JACAUB010000145.1 GCA_013390605.1 Bacteroidota bacterium
CAGATGAAGTAAAATTAAAAACTACAACTCATCGTACTATTAAAACGGTTCTTTCAAATATTAATTTACATCATTTAAAGAGTCACGAAACAAATGAAGATTCTATTCTTTATAGTGATGTTAAATCAAAGGATGTACATGGTGGGGGTGTTGTCCCCTCAGATACGAGTCAATCTGATAAAGCAGTTTCTAAATCAGATGTTAAGATTGCAGATTATTTTGAGAGCGAACCGCCATTATCGCCATTGCATAAAAAGCAACCTGAAGGGAGCGCAGTTGAGATAACGAAAAAAGATACAAAATCTAAAACGAACAAGTCTTTAGTTTCAGATCAAAAGAAAGAAGATGGAGGCAACATTGATTCGTCAGGGAATAGTGAAGCACCGTCTCCTGCTGAATTGATTGATAAGTTCTTGAAAAATGCACCCAGAATATCCCGACCAAAGAAAGAGTTTTATAATCCAATAAATCTTGCAGCACTTGCTTCGTCGGAGAATGAGGATTTTTATACCGAGACTTATGCTAAAATTTGTTATCAACAGGGCGATACAAATAAAGCCATAAAAATTTATAACAAATTAAGTTTGAATTTCCCGGAAAAAAGTAGTTACTTTGCAGCCCTGATTGAAGAAATTAAAAAAGAGCATAATATTTAATTTAAAAAGATTTAAAAAATGTACGTTTTAGTATCCATCCTCATTCTTGTAGTATGTGTTCTGCTAGCACTGGTTGTGTTAGTTCAGAATTCTAAAGGCGGCGGTTTAGCCTCTAACTTTGCCGGTTCAAGTCAAATCATGAGTGTGAGGAAGACTGCTGACTTTTTAGAAAAGGCTACCTGGACTCTTGCAATTGCCTTACTTGTATTGAGTTTATTCTCTGTATTTGTAATTCCACGTTATACCGGTGTTAACAGACAACAGACACAACAAACCCAACAAGCTCCTATGCAGCCAATGCATAACAACTAAACAGAGATAAGATTTTTTATGAAAAGTGTCAGAATGTCATTTACATTCTGACACTTTTTGTTTTTATTCTACGCTATTTGACACCCTGTTTTTTGAATACTATTGTGAGCTATGCCAAAAATGGCAGGTTTTAGTATTATATCTAGTTTGGCACAAAATGTGAAGGAGTGGGAGCAACAAGTGAAAAATTGAATTTTTAATGTCTAATTCAAATATTAATAGCAAAATGGCAAAAGTTAACATCAAACCATTAGCAGACAGAGTACTGGTAGAACCAGCTGCCGCCGAGCTAAAAACTGCCGGTGGAATTATTATTCCTGACACAGCAAAAGAAAAACCTCAGAGAGGAATTGTAGTTGCCGTTGGTAACGGTAAAAAAGACGAGCCTATCACTGTTCAGGTGGGCGATACAGTTCTTTATGGAAAATATTCAGGAACTGAGATTAACGTTGAAGGTAAGGATTATCTTATCATGCGTGAATCAGACATTTTGGCAATTATTTAATTGATAATTAATTAGGTTTAACAGTAAAAAGAAATAGCAAAATGGCTAAAAATATTATTTTCGACCTAGCAGCTCGCGAAGCGTTGAAGAAAGGTGTTGATGCTTTGGCAGATGCCGTAAAGGTTACACTTGGTCCTAAAGGACGTAACGTTATTATTGATAAGAAATTTGGTGCTCCTCATGTTACTAAAGATGGTGTTACAGTTGCAAAAGAAATTGAACTGAAGGATGCCGTTGAGAATATGGGTGCTCAAATGGTTAAAGAAGTTGCTTCAAAAACCTCTGATGTTGCCGGTGATGGTACAACTACTGCTACTGTTTTGGCTCAGGCTATCGTTACAGCAGGTTTAAAGAATGTTATTGCCGGTGCAAATCCAATGGATTTGAAACGTGGTATTGAGAAAGCTGTTGTTGCTGTTGTTTCTTCATTAAAGACGATGTCTCGTGAAGTTGGTGATAGTAATGAAAAAATTGAACAAATTGCTTCAATTTCTGCTAATAACGATAACGTTATAGGAAAGACTATTGCTGAAGCAATGGCTAAAGTTAAAAAAGAAGGTGTAATCACAATCGAAGAAGCTAAGGGTACTGAAACAATTGTTAAGGTAGTTGAAGGTATGCAGTTCGATCGTGGATATATTTCTCCATATTTTGTAACTGACACAGAAAAGATGGAAGTTGTTTATGACGATCCATATATTCTGATCTATGATAAGAAGATTTCAGGAATGAAAGATCTTCTACCAATTCTGGAAAAAGTTGTTCAAACTGGTAAAGCTTTAGTTATCGTATCTGAAGATGTTGATGGCGAAGCTTTAGCTACCTTGGTTGTAAATAAACTTCGTGGTTCATTAAAGATCGTTGCTGTTAAAGCTCCGGGATTTGGTGATCGTCGTAAGGCTATGCTCGAAGATATCGCTGTTTTAACCGGTGGTACTGTTATAAGCGAGGAAACTGGTTATAAACTGGAAGATGCTGATATTAGCTATCTTGGTCGTGCAGAGAAAGTTTCTGTAGACAAAGACAATACAACAATTGTTAGTGGTAAAGGAACAAAAGAATTGATCGAAGCACGTATTAATCAAATGAAGTCGCAGATTGAATCTACTACTTCTGATTATGATCGTGAAAAACTTCAGGAACGTCTTGCTAAATTAGCTGGTGGTGTTGCCGTAATTCAGGTAGGTGCTGCAAGCGAAGTTGAGATGAAAGAGAAGAAAGATCGTTTTGACGATGCTTTACATGCTACCCGTGCTGCAATTGAAGAAGGTATCATCCCTGGTGGTGGTGTTGCATTCATTCGTGCACTTGAAAGTATTGATAGCTTAACTGGCGATAATGAAGACGAAACTACTGGTATTGCAATCATCAGACGTGCTCTTGAAGAACCACTTCGTCAAATCGTTGAAAATTGTGGTCTTGAGGGTTCTGTAATTGTTCAAAAGGTTAAAGAAGGTACCGGTGATTATGGTTTTAATGCCCGTACAGAGATTTATGAAAATCTTTATGAAGCAGGTGTTATCGATCCAACAAAGGTTGCTCGTGTTGCACTTGAAAACGCTGCATCTATTGCAGGTATGTTATTAACTACAGAATGTGTTATTTCTGATATTAAAGAAGATAATCCAGCTCCAATGCCAAACCCAGGTATGGGTGGCATGGGTGGTATGTATTAATCTTCTGCTAAGTCCCATAAAAAAGCCGTCCTTTCAGGATGGCTTTTTTTTATGGATTAAATTAATCAAAAAGTGTGTTATTATTGTTAATAGTAAAGAAAATTAATTTACTTTGGAGACTTCTATGGAAAGATGGAAAGCTTAATTCTTGTAATTAGAATGTTATAAGTGTTTTGTAAAATTAAAGTTTTACTTTAAGCTTGTGTTATGACAAATAAAAGTATGGTTATAGGGTTTTCAAAGCTTACTCGCGAACAAAAGCGCGACTTTGTAGCTTCACTTTTTGAAGATCATAAGAGTGCTGCAGCTCAACTTGACTGTTTTTTGCATTCCGATAAGTCTTTACAAAAACGATTTGAGGAGTTTAGCGAAAATACCATCTCAAACTATTTTCTTCCCTATGGTATTGTTCCTAATATTGTAATCAATGATGAAATTTTTCATCTACCAATGGTCATTGAGGAGAGCTCCGTTGTTGCTGCTGCATCAAATAGTGCAAAATTTTGGGCTTCTCGTGGCGGTTTTCATGCACAAGTTTTAGGAATGACAAAATTAGGTCATGTCCATTTTCTTTGGAATGAAGACCCGGC
>JACAUB010000146.1 GCA_013390605.1 Bacteroidota bacterium
AGGTGTATATTTTTGATCTTGACCTGGTAATGGCTAAAGCTAAGTTTGCTGAGCTTATCAACGGTGTTCTTCCAAAGATCAACCGTCATAGAACATTGAGACTGAAGGATGCTTTCCATCCGTTATTATGGTTGAGAAATAAGGTAGAGAACAAAACAATTCACCCACAAACCCTGGCTTTAACGGATCATAATAGAATTATATGTATTTCCGGACCTAATGCCGGTGGAAAATCAATTACATTAAAGACTGTAGGCTTGCTGCAATTGATGATTCAAAGTGGGATTCTGGTCCCTGTTCATCCAAAGTCCGAAATGTTTTTCTTTGAAAAGATCATGACTGATATAGGTGATAATCAATCTATTGAAAACCATCTATCCACTTATTCATCAAGATTAAAGAAAATGTCCGGAATCATCCGTGAGGCTGATGCAAATACACTTTTACTGATTGATGAGTTTGGAACGGGTTCTGATCCTGAATTGGGAGGTGCTTTGGCTGAAAGTTTTATGGAATTTTTCTATGATAAGAAAAGTTTTGCAATCATTACAACCCATTATACCAATATTAAATTGGTTATAGAACAGCTTCCGAATGCTCAGAACGCGGCAATGCTTTTCAATGAAGAAACCCTGGAACCCATGTATAAACTGGAAGTTGGACAAGCAGGAAGTTCTTTTACTTTTGAAGTGGCTGAAAAGAATAAAATCCCAAGGTTCATCATTCATTCTGCTAAGAAAAAAGTAGAACATGACATTGTGAATCTTGATAAAACGATTGTAAAGCTGCAGCAGGAGAAATTTGAGGTTGAAAAACTGAAATCGGATCTTGCAGAAAGAAAAGAATCTGTAGAAGACAAGCGTGATAATCTTCAGAAACTGAATGACCAGCTTCAGCAGAAACTATTCAATTTCCAGAAACTTTACGAAGAGGAACACCGTAAACTCCAATTCGGAAACAAGATTGAAACGTTCATTGACAGCTATACAAAAGGAAAATCCAGAAAAGATGTGGTGAAGGACTTTGTGAAATTGCTCGAACAGGAAAAATTCAGAAAGATTGGTGCTGATAAGGATGAATCCAAACGTCTTCAGGTGGTTAAGAGAAAGATCACCCAACAGCTTAAAAAGGAAGAAGTAATTGAAAAAATTGCTGAAACCAACGAAAAACTGGAAGAAAAACGCAAGAGTGACCGCGAAATATGGATGAAAATAGGGCAGCGTGTCCGAATTACCGGAA
>JACAUB010000147.1 GCA_013390605.1 Bacteroidota bacterium
TTCGCCATAACTCCCCCATATTAGTGGAGCCATGGTGAAGGGATGCCGGATCCACGCCGGACTCACGCCGGACCCAATAGTCGTAATACCACTGATATAGAATAATTTAACCTAAGTTAAATAAGAGATATTGAAGAATAAGATTATATAATACTGACTATAAACATATTGAAGACTAAAGCAATGTGAAATATAATCAAATTGGAATGACAAATCCCCCCCAACTTTTCCGACTGATCCTTATTTTATAGATAAAACAATATACCCAGTTTATACCGATTTATTATCAGGTACAAACTGGGTACGACCTTTGTAAAACATTGATTATAAAGGCGAATTGCGGAAAGCGAGGGATTCGAACCCCCGGTACCCGTAAGGGTACAACTGATTTCGAGTCAGTCCCGATCGACCACTCTGGCAGCTTTCCAATCATCTTCAAAGAAAAAAAGAAGGGTTAGCCCTTCTTATTAACCATTCTGCGGAGAATGAGGGATTCGAACCCCCGGAGGTATGACCCTCAACGGTTTTCAAGACCGCCGCAATAGACCACTCTGCCAACTCTCCAATGGTGCAAAGGTAAAACATTTTTTTAAACTGCCAAACAAAAAGTGACAATCACATAAAAAATACAGCTTCCATCATAATTATCTACTTCAATTTTTGAATTTTTATAGGGTATACTTTACAGAAAGCCTTAACTTTGCAATCATTAAATCATCCAAAATGATTATCTTTCATAAACTGTTTTATTTATTCGTTTATCTACTAAAATGTTTGCCTTGGTTTATCCTTTATGGTATTAGTAATTTTGTCTATTACGTACTTTACTATGTAGTCGGATATCGAAAAAAGGTTGTTTACGAAAACCTTACAAATTCATTTCCAGACAAATCAAAGAAGGAAATCAAAAAAATTGCACACCAGTACTTTCGTCACATGAGTGATATTCTGGTGGAAGCAATCTGCGAAGAAAAGATGGTAGCCCATTATCAAAAACATATGAGCATCAAAAATCCTGAGATACTCGAAAAGCTTTATACTACAGGTAAAAGTGTATTGTTAATTGGTGGACATCTTGGAAATTGGGAATGGCTCGGTGTAACCATGCAACAACTAACACCTTTCAATGCAAAAGGAGTGATAAAACCTTTGTCCAATCCATTTTTCAACGACTATATTGAAGCCATTCGAGCCAGACATAGTTCCGGTATTATTCCATTTAAACAAACCATTAGAGT
>JACAUB010000148.1 GCA_013390605.1 Bacteroidota bacterium
AGCTTCGATATAACAACCGGAACAGCCGCCAAGTTGGTGATAACCACCCAACCGAGTGGCGCAGTGGCAAGTTCAGCTTTCACCACCCAACCCGTGGTAACAGCCCAAGATGCGAACGGCAACACCGCTACCAGCTTTAACCGTGCGGTGACCGTTGCCATCAAGAGCGGCGCAGGCACAACAGGTGCACTGCTAAGCGGCACACTTACCGTCAATGCCATTAACGGCGTGGCAACCTTCTCCAACCTGAAGATTAACAAGAGCGGGAGAGGTTATGTGCTGGTTTTCAACGCCACCGGCTTAACTTCAGCCCAAAGTAACCCCTTCAATGTTGTTATCATCGGACAGCCTTCCGACCTGATACCCCAACTCCGGGTTAGCCCCTCTCCGGTGGTAGCGATTAGCCCTGAGAACCTTGTTTCCTTCAGCTTCAAGGTGAAGAATATCGGGGTAGGCAGCACGAGCTACGTTCGACTGGAAATACCGATACCGCAAGGGCTAGAGGTAGGTTATCTGAAGAACACAAGCTCAGGCGTGTGGGTTACCCAAGTGACCACCACCACCGTGACAATTGCCTTGCCGAGCCTTGGACAGGATCAGGAAGTGCACGGGACTTTGCTATTCCGCCCCAACGCCAACGCGGTAATCGGTACTGAGATCGAGGCGCGTTACAAAGTGGTGTTTGACGATGAAGTGGGATGCGGCAAGAGCTTGAACAGCAACACCCAACGCTTTGTATTCGGCGAAACGAACAGCAGCGAGGATGGCGCAATTCAGCGCGGCGCAGCAATAAGCGCAACTGTCGGCGAGAAGGTCAGCCTTGTGCAGAAGGGCTACCTAGCCAACGAGATTGTATCGCTATGGTACACGAAACCGGACGGCACAAGCGTGAGTTTGGGAGAGCAACGCGCCAACGCCAACGGTGAAATTACCATCTTGCTGAACACCGCCGGATTTGCGCCGGGCGATTATGCGGTCGTGGGCTACGGCAACCGCTCAGAAGTTACCCAAGTGAACATTCTGACCGTAGTCGCGGCGAGCTAGTTTAATAGAAGCAAATGCCTTCCTTTTCCTTGCTTGGAAGGGGTCGGTTTTTGTTTGAGTTGCGATATGGGGTAGCGGGCACAGTGGAACAATTTTGTACGGTTTGCGTTTTTTTCTGGCTAAACTTGTTAT
>JACAUB010000149.1 GCA_013390605.1 Bacteroidota bacterium
GCAGGAAGCAAAAATGAGATCATTACACCACAGGGTATACCCTTTGCAACACCATCTAATCGTGAAGAAAAGAATATAGCCTTCACCTCACAATGGGATAATTACCCAAGATCCATTTCAATCCCATTAGCGGGAAAAGCTACTCATGCCTATTTATTAATGGCCGGTTCTACATACCACATGCAGTCGCAAATAATTAATGGTGAAGTCATTGTTGGTTATACAGATGGCACAAATAGTATGCTTGATCTTAAAAATCCTGAAACATGGTGTCCGATTGATCGTGATTATTATGTAGATGGATATGCTTTCTCACTAACTATTCCTCGCCCAATGCGACTGGAATTAAAAACCGGGAAATTCTTCCCCGATTTCAATTTATCTAAATCATCAACAGATTATGGTGGCAAGAGTATTGACGGAGGAGCATCTACAATACTTGACATCCCATTAAGTCCATCAAAGCAGTTAAAAAGCATTACTGTAAAGACCTTATCAAACGAAGTCGTCATTGGATTAATGAGCGTTTCACTATTAAGATAAAAAACAACGAATAAAAAATAAATCGCTAATACTTTATGTTATGAACAGAACCGATTTCTCAAAAAACTTATTCCGGCTGAAACAAATAGGCCAGAAACAGACCATACTCATCATGATCTTTTCAGCAATGCTCATGTTTGGTCAACTATCTGCCCAGAAAGCACCTTCAAAAAAAGAAATCTTAAAAACATTAGAGCTTACGAATAGCTATTTCATGAACAAATGGCCCGATGCCGGAAAGATTATTGTCACTAACATACCCCGTCCAAGTAATATCTGGACCAGAGCAGTTTATTATGAAGGATTAATGGCTCTTTATGCTATTGACAAACAACAATCATTCTATGATTATGCCGTTCAATGGGGCGAAAAGCATCAATGGAATCTACGAGGAGAAGCAACTACCCGAAATGCAGATAATCAGGCCTGTGGACAAACCTATATTGATCTTTATCTGATTGATAAAAAGCATGAACGCATTGCAGCGATTAAAGCATCAATAGATAGTATGATGCATACACAAAAAATTGACGATTGGAATTGGATAGACGCTATACAAATGGCTATGCCAATATTTGCAAGATTAGGAAAGTTAACAAATGACACAGCCTACTTCAACAGACTGTTTGCCATGTATAACTTTAGCAAATTCAATCATGGAGGAAATGGATTGTATAACACAAAAGATCACCTATGGTGGCGCGATAAAGACTTTGTACCTCCTTATAAAGAGCCCAACGGAGCCGATTGTTATTGGAGTAGAGGAAACGGATGGGTAATTGCATCTCTGGTAAGAACAATGGAATTCCTCCCCAAGGAATCAAGCCAATACAAATCCCTATTAAAAGACTTTAAAGATATGGCCAATGCTCTGATACCCATCCAAAGGATTGATGGGTATTGGAATGTAAGTCTTCACGATTCAACACATTTTGGAGGAAAAGAAGTATCAGGAACAGCATTGTTCGTTTATAGCCTCGCATGGGGTATCAATCAAAAGCAACTCGACAAGAAAATTTTTATGCCAATAGTTGTAAAAGCCTGGAATGCAATGGCCGCAGAGGTTGTTCATCCTGATGGCAAACTTGGATATGTTCAGGGAACCGGTAAAGAACCCAAAGATGGACAACCAGTAAATTATGAACACACACCCGATTTTGAAGATTATGGACTTGGATGCTTCTTACTGGCCGGAACTGAAATGTACAAACTGAAGCGGTAAGTTGTTTTCATCATAATTTTAATGAAAACGCCTAATGGCAACTTCTTCAATAATAAATATTAAATAATGAAAAAATTAAATTTTTCTATAATTATCATTCTTTTTTGTACACTTTCAACTAATCTCCTCGC
>JACAUB010000015.1 GCA_013390605.1 Bacteroidota bacterium
CCCGCAAACACAATCCCAAATGTCCATATCCGGATTACATTCATAAATTGAATCACATCTGTAGATATATCCTACTCTGCAATAAGTTGGACCAGCCCCTTTGATTGATTTCATACTGTCTCTTGTAATTTTCTTTAAATTTTTCATAGTTATTTATTAGTTTGTTAGTTTTTTAGAACATATCGTTCTTATTTCCAAATATAATTAAATAATATTAGCTACAAAATACTACGAAGATTTTAATTCTTCAAAAATATAAGAAGATTATTATGCAGGCATTCTGAGGATACAAACAGAACCCTAAAAAGGAGCTTTGCGACCGTAAAGGAGTAAATGTAGAACCTGATTGTTTATTAAAATGCAGCATTTGAATGTTTAATTAAGCTAATAAGATATCCCCTTTTATCTACGAAAATAATGAAATATTAGACTTGCTCAGGGAATAGGCATCAATTATTGCAGCTTTCCATGTTTCTATAATCTCTGCTGTTGCACGGTCAGCACGGTCAAAGAAGAAATGCTGCTTGATGTCGAAGCCGCAATACGAATATATGCCTTTATCTGAGGTTAGTTTTAAGGCATTATCCATTCCTATTTGCTGATATT
Source organism: Bacteroidota bacterium (assembly GCA_013390605.1). Classification (GTDB taxonomy): domain Bacteria; phylum Bacteroidota; class Bacteroidia; order Bacteroidales; family Cfx3-03; genus Cfx3-03. The sequence continues at coordinate 607 of JACAUB010000015.1, forward strand.
CCGTCTTTGATTTTCCATGCGAATTGATAATGTAAGCTGCCTTGCCAGTCAACAATCCTTTTTGTACACCATTATCATACCGATAGGCAAATCCATAGCTAAATACCCGGTCAACATAACCTTTCATAATGCCCGGCATTCCCGTCCACCATATCGGATAAATAAACGTTACAATTTCCGCCCAGACTATGTATTCCTGCTCAATTCTTACTGCTTCGTTAACAATGCCTCTGCGTTGCCCGTCAATATCTTCAAGGGATAATACCGGATCAAAATTAAGCTGGTATAAATCCCTGACTACAACCTCATGTTTTTGTTGTAATAGCGTTTCTTCAACCGTTTGTTTAAATAGGTGATTTAAACTTGCCACATTAGGATGGGCGTAAATAATAAGATGTTTCATTCTTTTTGTTTTTAAGTAATTGAACAAAACAAAAGTAGGATGCTAACAAACGGGAAAATTGTAAGAAAACGAAAAGGCTATTCAGCTGAAGCTTGGC
>JACAUB010000150.1 GCA_013390605.1 Bacteroidota bacterium
CATCACCGAAGTGGAGCTGTACCGAAGAGTCAGATTGAACCTAATTCCGATTGAGGAATTGAAACAGTTCGCTATCCTCGGCTTTGTCGTTCTCGCGCCAGAGTCAGATTGAACCTAATTCCGATTGAGGAATTGAAACACTAGAACTGTAACAACGCTATTACTGGTATTAACTGTCAGATTGAACCTAATTCCGATTGAGGAATTGAAACAAGGCAACTTCTGCTTGCTCCATGTCAGCCGCGACTGTCAGATTGAACCTAATTCCGATTGAGGAATTGAAACTTCCGGTTCGTGGCGCGGGCGGGGTAATCCTGAAGTCAGATTGAACCTAATTCCGATTGAGGAATTGAAACGCCCCTTCGGGTGGCACGAAGCCGGGGAACTATAACGTCAGATTGAACCTAATTCCGATTGAGGAATTGAAACGATATGCTGAACGTATCGGCAAGCTGGGCGGGTGATGTCAGATTGAACCTAATTCCGATTGAGGAATTGAAACTTTTCGACTACATAAATCAGGTGGGGCAGCTATTCAGGTCAGATTGAACCTAATTCCGATTGAGGAATTGAAACAGGCTATATCGGTCTCGAAATCGAAATCGAGTATTTCGTCAGATTGAACCTAATTCCGATTGAGGAATTGAAACTATCCAACGATGGTGGGGATATCGCCCTGGTGGCAGGGTCAGATTGAACCTAATTCCGATTGAGGAATTGAAACGGGAAATACAGCAGGAGTGCGGCTGGGGTACGAGTAGTCAGATTGAACCTAATTCCGATTGAGGAATTGAAACACCCAGTCCGGCATGGAAAAAGCTTTCGAAAAAGCCGTCAGATTGAACCTAATTCCGATTGAGGAATTGAAACTCACATTTTCTACAAAGACAGCGAAAGCCCGGAATACGTCAGATTGAACCTAATTCCGATTGAGGAATTGAAACAGCAAAAGCCCGGTCAATCCGGGCGCAATGGAAAGGGTCAGATTGAACCTAATTCCGATTGAGGAATTGAAACAACCCAAACATCACCGAAGTGGAGCTGT
>JACAUB010000151.1 GCA_013390605.1 Bacteroidota bacterium
ACGATCATGGGATTCAGCCATAACCATCTGAGCGGAACTGGGTGGGCAGATCTTGGAGATATTCTGGTAATGCCAACTGTGGGACAGGTAAAAATGGTTCCCGGATCAGAAGATAAACCTGAAACCGGATATCGTTCAACATTCACTCATGATAAAGAAACCGCAGCTCCGGGATATTATTCCGTAATGCTGGATAGCTATGGAGTTAAGGCTGAATTGACGGCCTCTCCAAGAGTCGGTTTTCATAAATATACCTTTCCGAAGACTGATGAAGCCAATATTATTATTGATCCCACAAATAAAATCTTCGGAAATATTTACCATACATTGGTAAGCGTAGAAGGTAATAACAAAATAAAAGGATATTGCTACAGTAATGGCTGGGGTGGAAAAAGATTTGCCTATTTCGTGATGGAATTTTCCAAACCGTTTAAATCTTATGGAGTATATGCTGAAGGGAAAATAAAGAACAATGAAAAAATTGCGCTGGCAAAAGATGCCAAAGCCTTTGTAAGGTTTGCTACAGAAGATCAGGAAAGTATTGAAGTAAAAGTTTCTTTATCTCCGGTAAGCACAGAAAATGCACAGGAAAACTTTGATACAGAAGCGAAAAATGTGGATTTTGCAAAAGCTAAAGAAACTGCACAAAAAACATGGCGGGATCTTATCGGAAGATTCCAGGTAACCGGGGGAACGGATAGTCAGAGAAAAATCTTCTATACAGGAGTTTATCATACATTTATTGCTCCGAATCTGTATATGGATGTTAACGGAGACTATGTAGCAGCCGAGGAAAATATGAATACGAAATGGTTTACGAATTACAGTACCTATTCATATTGGGATGGTTTCAGAGCTACTCATCCATTATTGACTATTATGGATCAAAAACATACCAAGGAATTTGCTAACTCTCTCATCAGCAGATATACTGATCGTAAAGATCATATGCCGATCTGGGAACTATGCGGATATGATAATTTCTGTATGCTGGGTTATCACAGCGCATCGGTAATCTGGGATGCTATTTCCAAAGGAGTACCTGGTATTGATGGTGAAAAAGCTTTCGCAGCCATGAAAGATGCTTCTCTGACGGATAAAATGAGCAGCAGTGATGGAGGCGGAGGGCTTAATGATTATATTAAGCTAGG
>JACAUB010000152.1 GCA_013390605.1 Bacteroidota bacterium
AACCCTAGCTCGATTGCTACCGGTACGATCAACTCTACCGTCATCTGCACGTTGTCTCCAGGCATTACCATTTCCATCCCGTCCGGTAACTTGATCGATCCCGTTACGTCCGTTGTTCGTATGTAAAACTGCGGTCGATACCCGTTGAAGAAGGGGGTGTGTCTCCCACCCTCTTCCTTCGACAATACGTACACTTCCGCTTTCACCTTGGTGTGTGGCTTGATCGATCCCGGTTTCGCCAACACTTGCCCGCGTTGTACGTCCGTCCGCTCTATACCTCGTAACAAGCAACCTACGTTGTCCCCTGCTTGCCCGCTGTCCAACGTCTTCTGGAACATTTCCACGCCCGTTACTACGCTCTTGCGCGGCAGTTCTTCCGACATTCCTACGATCTCGATTTCTTCCCCGACCTTCACCGTACCGCGTTCGATCCGTCCTGTTACCACCGTGCCACGTCCCTTGATCGCGAATACGTCTTCGATCGGCATCAGAAACGGTTTGTCTATCGCACGTACCGGGGTCGGTACGTAGTCGTCTACTGCCTTCATCAGGTCAAAGATGCACTTCAGTTCTGGGGCATTCAAGTCTGTGGACTGGCATTCCAGTGCTTTCAAGGCGCTGCCACGTACCACCGGTATGTCATCACCTGGGAAGTTGTACTTCGACAACAGTTCCCGTACTTCCATCTCCACCAGTTCCAGCAACTCTTCGTCTTCCATTACGTCGCATTTGTTCAAGAAAACTACCATCGAAGGTACTTGCACCTGACGTGCCAACAAGATGTGCTCGCGGGTCTGCGGCATCGGGCCGTCCGGCGCGCTCACTACCAGAATTGCGCCGTCCATTTGGGCTGCACCGGTGATCATGTTTTTGATGTAGTCGGCGTGACCGGGGCAATCCACGTGAGCATAGTGCCGATTGTCGGTCTCATACTCCACGTGCGCGATGGCGATGGTGATACCGCGTTCGCGTTCTTCCGGCGCGTTGTCGATGCTATCGAAGGCGCGAAACTTGGCTTTGCCGCGCATCGCCAAGGTTTTGGTGATTGCGGCGGT
>JACAUB010000153.1 GCA_013390605.1 Bacteroidota bacterium
CGCAAGGAGGTTCTGAACCTCTCTTTTAACCTGGTGTCGTACATTTTCATTATACAAGGAGGTTCATTTGCCCAAGGTGCTAAGCTTGGAGCCCCTCAGGCAATCCAGTCTGCCGACCGTTGGCATTTGGGGAAAAACCTATTGGATGCGCTAGAGCAGGTTTTTCTGAATCGACGGGAGTTGCTTAAGCAGACCCAGCAACTGATCGCGCAATCAGAGGAGAACACTCTCAGAGCCCTTCCAGTCACAGTTGGTATTACATTAGGTTCAAAACAAGACTGCAACAGCGAGAAACGGCAGGCGCACTACGTCGAAATGTACCAGAGGATCCAGGGTCTACACTCCAAAAAGGTAGATATTGCTAATATTGCCCGGCAGGTGGGATCCAGTCGGCGGACTGTTTATCGTTATCTGCATATGAAAAGCCCTCCAGAGCCTGCAGTTATCCAGCATATCGAACCGAAAGCAGTCGAGCCTTATGTCCCCTACTTGCTCCAGCGTTGGAACGAAGGCTGTCGCAACGCCGAGCAAATGCTGCGAGAGCTTAAAGAAATGGGTTATTCCCCTTCTCGCAGCAGTGTGGGTCGATTTATAACGAGACTAAGGCACGATAGCGGAAAAGCTCGTAGTTTTAAGTCAGAAAAAACCGAGACAATCTACCAACAGTCAGTCCAAAAACACCGACCCTTAAGCCCGTTGCAAGTAGCCAGGTTGTTTCTGAGCAAAGTGGAAAAGCGCAAGGAGTGGGAAAAGCAATATCTAGAGAAGCTATGTGCGATAGACTCTGAGGTAGCCCAGACATACGAGCAAGTCCAAGAATTTATGGTAATGCTACGTCAGCTTGAGGGAAATGGGTTGGGCGAGTGGTTAAAAAAGGTCAAAGTGCTAGGGGTAAAAGAGTTACAAGCCTTTGCTAAGGGGTTAGAAAAAGATTATGAGGCAGTGAAAACGGGTTTAAGTTTGAAATGGAATAATGGTGGTAGCGAAGGTCAGATAAATAGGCTAAAACTACTGAAGCGACAGACCTATGGTCAAGCAGGGTTTGAGCTTATGAGGCGACGGGTATTACATCGTGAAGTGAAAGTGGAACGAAAGCAGCGAAAAAAGAAGAAAGCTGTAACGGAAAAGGCTGCCTAAAAAGGAGACATGGTGATTTTTCACGCAAATTGGCGAGGAGCCAGCATTATGAGCTAGTCTGGTTCTTTTAACTCATCATAGCCATATATTGGACAGATGTAGGACATAAAAGCGACACTCCTTAACCAAGCTTTTATTTTTGTCTTGACA
>JACAUB010000154.1 GCA_013390605.1 Bacteroidota bacterium
GCGAAGCACAAAAATTTATTCTATCAGAAAAACGCAACAATCCCGATAACGCCATACCCACTTTCCTCGAAAACTATATTGATTTTCTAAGTGCCTTCATCAGTGAAGAGGAAGGACAGTTTGATAAACTAACCTCATCATTATCTGATCGAAAAGAACGAATTGAAAAAGAAAGCACCAGCTCACCATACTATCGTTACTGTCTGGCGACCATGGATATGCAAGTAGCCTTTACACGAATGAAGTTTGGGCAGTATGTAAAATCTGCTACCGAAATAAACAGAGCCTACAGATTACTGGAGAAAAACAAACGTGATTATCCCGAATTTATACCTCAACAAATAGCCCTTGGCATGCTACATACTCTTATTGGAAGTATTCCCGATAAGTATACCTGGATAAAAAAAACAATCGGTCTAAGAGGCTCAGTAAACGGTGGAATTAATGAAATGCAAGAGGTTCTAAACATATCTAACAATTCATCCCGTTGGAAGTTTCTTCAAAGCGAAACCCTTTTCCTGCTTAGTATAGCTGCTGTAAATCTTTCAGCTGATAAAAATTTTTCCGAGAGGCTTTTACATTATTATAATACCGAAGATGGTTCAGACTTAGTAAAATCCAATCCACTAATGTCGTATTGCAAATCCATTATTTGTTTTAAACTTGGACTAAATGATCAGGGAATTCAGGTGTTACTATTACGTCCCAAAGGGCCCAGATTCTTTCATTTCCACTATCTCGACTATTTACTTGGTGTAGCCAAACTAAATCGTTTAGACAACGACTCATGGGCATATCTCATCAACTTTACGGCCAACTTTAATGGGAAAAACTTTATCAGGTCAGCCTATCAACATCTGGCTTGGTATTACTTATTAAATGGTGATGAGAAGCGATATTATGAATTCATGAATCGAATTCATCTCACTGGGGATAACACGATAGACTCAGACAAAAAGGCACTACGTGATGCAGATTCGAAAGAGTTACCCAATATACAGTTACTAAAAGCACAACTACTTTTTGATGGCGGGTATTATGAAAGAGCACTATCAGAATTAGCAATCTATAATAAAACCCCAAATAAATCCGAACACTTTCAGTTAGAATACCTTTATAGAATAGGCAGAATATATCACGAATCAGGTAAAATACCTGAAGCAATCCGTTATTACAAACTCACGATCGATAGAGGGGATGACAAACCATGGTATTTTGCAGCAAATGCAGCACTTCAGTTAGGAATCATTTATGAGAATCTCAAGAACAAAGATATTGCCCGGGTTTATTACCAGAAGAGTCTCTCAATGAATCCAACCGAATATAAAAATAGCATTGCTCAAAAGGCACAAGCAGGACTGAGTCGATTAAAATAAAAAAAGCTGTCGGAATACACCGACAGCTAAGAACCAACAAAAAACAGGTCAAAAATTATTTTATAACGTAAAGTTTAAAACTTTACACCAAAGGTTACCATAAAAGTATTATTGGTAGTCTTAACAGAAGCTGCATTCTGAGCAGAACCCCCATACAGATAATAATCTTCTGTCATTTGATAGCTTGAATATCCAAGATCTACAAAATAGTCAGCTGAACGGTATCCCACTCCCAAAGAATATAAAGTACCTTGTCCATCATTGACATTTGATTTATAAGGACTACCAAAAATTCCATAACCACCACGGAAACTAAGCATTCCTAAACGATACTCGCCACCCAGTCTAAAATTACTGGTGCTGGTATACTTATCCTGAATACGTTGGTTCTCTACCGTAAAATCTGATGAAGGACGCAAACGTGATGCCGAATAGTCTACCAGTTCATAATCGGCAGAAATCAATCCTGATTTTCCGATAACAATTGCTGCACTACCAATCACTTTCATTGGTGTAGTCATATCGAAAGTATAAGTACCATTAGGTGAATCCTTTGTAGCATTGAAACTAGACGTCTTAAAAGTTGAAGACATACTTGAATTATAGTCGATATTGAGTTTGGTAAACAATGCAGGAGTGTGAACAGCAGCCCCTAAACGTAACCAATCAGTCGCACGGAAGATAACACCCACTTTCAAATTATAACCGGTTCCTTTTATTAACTGGTAATCATATTTGGTTAATGAAGTAAACTCAGGAATTGTGTTACTGACACTTGGAGTTTCAGTGAAAGTAGATTCCTCTTCATAACGTAAAGAGAGAATACCCAAAGAAGCTCCAAAATAGATCCGATCCATGTAATTAGCAGAACCCGCAAAAACAGTTTCTCCAATTCCCCCCTTAGTTTGAATCGATTTGGTTTGGTCTACCCCGGGAAAAAGCTTAACCTTTAAAAAATCAGCAGTATAAATATTTTGATTAGGATCATCCCTGTAAATCAAATTAACATCATAAGCCAGCTGGGTATCAAAAGGACTTAAATCAGCAGGAGCAGTACCTTTTGCTCTATCTATATAATTTTGCAAAATTGAAGATGATGTATTCTTACCCTTGATCAGATAGTTGTTATTAAAGCTAGCTAACCGATTGTATCCAAATCCCCATTGAAAACTTCTCCATTCACTATTCGTGCTATTATTAGGGTTGCCAAAAACCATAACAATACCAGCACTTCCAATGTTGACACCATATTTAGTATCCTCATTAAGATAGCCACCAAAAGTGGAAGACGCTTTATTTGTAGTGATAGCGGGTGTAAAAGATACCTCAGAGCGTTTGTATAACCCCATTCCCGCCGGATTCGTACTGGTGGCAGAAAAGTCAGCACCTACAGCACCATAAGCGCCACCCAAACTCATATAGCGAGCTGAACCTCCATACATTAGCCTGCTAAATCTAAGAGCATCAACTTCATTCTGAGCCATCAAAGTTGTTGAAGCAGTAAGCAAAGCTATCAGAGAAATTACAAGTTTTTTCATAGTCGTATAATTTTAAATATATTATTGAATTACCTACGTGGACCACTATATGAGCCACTTGACGAACTCGAACCTGAATTCGATTCACGCGAGCTCGATGGTGCAGAGTATGTTTGAGAAGGAGCAGAATAACTACTTTGAGAAGGAGCAGAATAACTACTTTGAGAAGGAGCACTGTATGAACGAACTTCAGCAGGACCCGAGCTTTGCGAAGGACCACTGTAACTGGAGACCTCACGTCTGTTTCCAGAAGAAACCGGAGCTACACTCTGTGGTCTGGGTGGCGCAAAACGTTGTGGATCAGAAACCGACCGTTGCGGTTGAGCTGCTCTTGAATTATATTCATAAGGACTTCTATATCCCGGACTGGTATATTCATTACCTGAACGTGGACGAGAATAAGCCGGGTTATTATAAGTCTGTGTACGAGCTGACTCTTGAGTTGGTTTATAATATCTTGACGGAGCATTTACTTCGCGAACATTACCTCCCTGATTAACTGTCGAAGTTGTTGGTCTGGAATATCTTTCTTGTTGCTGTTGGAACGAGCGTGTATCAACAGTAGATTGTTGAGCAGTATTTACCGG
>JACAUB010000155.1 GCA_013390605.1 Bacteroidota bacterium
TTTATCAAGAGAAGTATCTTTTCCTGTTCAATATAAGTCTGGATTCAATGTATTCGTGGGAGATGAAAAACAAAAAGAACGGTACGTATTTCCTGACCTTAATGAAGATTTTTTTCAACTTGCCCGGTCAATTGATGAGCCCTGGATTTATCTGAAAGTAAGTACCTCTCCTGATCGGTTTATAGGCGATATTCCTGAAAAATGGCAATTACAGGCACAAGGATATTTGATGACCTGCTTTCATCCGATGAGTTTTCCCAAAATCAGTCTTGCAAAAGGATATCACTTAGAGTTTTCTGAGTATAATACAACTTTTGTTGTCAGGATTGTAGCAGCGAATGGTGAACAGGCTTCTATAGGTCGTGTTTCACTTATAGATAGTGTTGCCGTTTATGACAGGATTATTACCGAAAAAAATCACCAAAGGAAAGGGCTTGCTTCTTTTTTATTGAAAGAACTTGAAAAGATCTCTTTGTCGAAAGGGTTTTCAAATAATCTTCTGGTCGCAACAGAAGAAGGAAAACGGCTGTACGAAACCTTAGGCTGGAAAGTGTATTGCTTACACTCTTCCATTGTAATTCCTTCTGAGGTGTAAGTTTTTAATCAAATTAAATTATTATTTTCCTAAGAAATAGTAATTTAGACCCATAAACTATAGCTATGAGTGAAAAGTCAAGACTCGACGAAATAAGAGAAGAACTTGAAAATCTGGATATCAGCCCTACCATATTTGCCAGAAAAGAAATCCGGGAATTACCGGATATCATCTCAAAAGAGGAAAAAATTATTTACCTCGTTGAAGGCAGAAATAAAATAAACAATCATCATATCATTTTAGTAGCTACAGACAGAAGACTGATCTTTGTAGATAAGGAATTCATGTACGGATTGAAAGTAGAAGACTTTTCTTATAGCAAAATAAGTTCAATACAGTATGAAACTGCATTATTGCTGGCTTCTATAGATATTCAGGTTACTGATGACATTGTAGAGATTGATGGAGTAGGAAGATACCATGCTGAACTTTTTTGTGAAAAGGTAAGAGACTTCATGTCCCGTCCTGAAGAAAATTTTCATAAAGCTGAACCCACTGTTTTAGATCAATTGGAACAATTGGGAAGGTTAAAAGAAAGTGGAATTTTGAGCGAAGAAGAATTTAATGAGCAGAAGAAAAAACTTATAAGCAAATTATGATAAAAGAAGTCGTATTTAGAGCATTAAACTGGAGATGGTATTTTACCTC
>JACAUB010000156.1 GCA_013390605.1 Bacteroidota bacterium
GCTGCCGCTTCCATTTCTTTTTGCTTCTGTTCAATAATCTTTTCAACTTCATCACTGGCGTAAGTAGCTTTAACTTCAGCAACCTTTTGAAGAATTTCTTTTTGGGTATATTTTTCATCTGGAAAATCTTTGCTTCTACCCACAAGATTTTCAGATATTTTTTTATTCAGTGCTTTGGGTACCATGCCGTTATCTTCATTGTACTTCATCTGTTTTGCACGGCGGTATTCGGTTTCATCCAATGTTGCCTGCATAGATTTGGTGATCTTATCAGCATACATAATGGCTTTTCCGTTGATATTTCTTGCAGCACGCCCCACGGTCTGAATCATGGATCTTCTGCTTCTCAGCATTCCTTCCTTATCAGCATCTAAAATAGCAACTAATGAAACTTCCGGTAAATCCAAACCTTCTCTTAATAAGTTGACCCCAATCAAAACATCAAAAAGCCCTAACCGTAAGTCCTGCATGATCTGGATACGTTCCAGCGTTTCAACATCGGAATGAATATATCTTGTCCTGATTCCAAATTTGGTGAAGTATTTGGTGAGCTCTTCCGCCATTTTTTTGGTTAAGGTGGTCACCAGAACTCTTTCATCAGCATCAGCTCTTTTCTGTATTTCTTCCATTAAATCATCAATCTGATTCAAGCTTGGTCTTACTTCAATAATAGGATCAAGAAGTCCGGTAGGGCGGATAATCTGTTCAATATAAGCCCCTCCTGTTTTTTCCAGTTCATAATCCGCTGGAGTTGCAGAAACATAGACTACCTGATTCTGAATGGCTTCAAATTCTTCAAACTTTAAAGGCCTGTTATCCATCGCTGCAGGAAGCCTGAATCCATATTCTACTAATGCTTCTTTTCTGCTTCGGTCACCACCATACATTGCATGAACCTGTGGAACTGTTACATGGCTTTCATCAATAACCATTAAGAAATCCTTAGGGAAATAATCAATCAGGCAGAAAGGTCTTGTTCCCGGAAGTCTGCCGTCAAGATATCGGGAATAGTTTTCTATCCCTGAACAATATCCAAGCTCCTTGATCATTTCCAGATCCAGTTCTGTTCTTTCCTGA
>JACAUB010000157.1 GCA_013390605.1 Bacteroidota bacterium
CTGAGATGAAATTGTTTCACAACACCAGCAATGACAGGTTGTGATATTTGTGAAACTATTTGTGGGATTTGTGTTTGATTTTAGGTTTTGGCTAAAGCCGAAGGAATATGATTTATTTGAGCGGGCTAAAGCCCACTCCTATTGATGTTGATATACGGATGGATAATTGGTATTTAATAAAAATGCATGGGGTGAGATCCTTACAGGATGACAAAATTGGAGAGAGATACAAAAGTTATGATGCGAACACTCTTCGACTAATATAGTAAAGCAAATATTGATACTTAACCGCAATATCATTTATCATTTATCATTTATCATTTATCATTCATTACTCATTACTCATAAACTAGAACGGTTACCCCACAGCATGGATTGGCCCTCAAAGAGGAAGCTTGGCGCGAGGAGTATGAGCGGATAGCGGGAAAAGCTCCTAAAAAGAAAAAGGCCTCCAAAACGGAAGCCTTTTCTATTATTTCATGTTCACAACTTTGTCTACGACAAACTTTGTGTTTCCTCTCCACGGAAGAGCGCCATTGTATTCTTTGTAATGAAGATCAAAGGTTTTACCACTATTGGTTTCCAGTTGTTTGAAAACCTCAGGGTCATCTACAGAAAATTCAAACTCATAGCTTGTAATACCTCCTGTTTTTCCTTTTCCAAATCCTTCCTGAATCAATTTTCCTTCATACGTTTTGAAGACATAGCCTTTTTTCATGGCATAATTCAGGTATCCGGATTTTACCCCTTCTCCGAAAACGAAGAAGAACTTATACCATACAAATACTCCTAACAATAGCAGTACGACACCGAGGATGATCCACAAAGATTTTTTCATAGAGTGTGTGTTTTATTATTATTTATTTTGCGATGCTTCTTGAGATCACAATTTTCTGGATTTCAGAAGTTCCTTCGTAGATCTGAGTAATTTTTGCATCTCTCATTAATCTTTCTACGTGGTATTCTTTCACATATCCGTATCCACCATGAATCTGTACAGCTTCAATAGTAGTATCCATCGCTACCTGAGAAGAGTATAATTTTGCCATAGCTCCGCTTTCAGAGATATCTTTTCCAGCATCTTTCTCACAAGCTGCTTTGAAACATAACATTCTTGCTGCCGTGATCTGAGTCGCCATATCTGCTAATTTGAATGCGATAGCCTGGT
>JACAUB010000158.1 GCA_013390605.1 Bacteroidota bacterium
CACCTGAAAAAATTGTTCTGGATATGAATAACTGTCCAGATATTGCACAAACCCTTTGTGTAACTGCTGCAGCTCTGAAAATCCCTTTTGAAATTTCAGGATTAGGAACGTTAAGAGTAAAAGAAACTGATAGATTGCAGGCTCTATATAATGAACTGAAAAAGCTCGGCACTGAAACAAAAATTACTGATTTAACCATTGAGTCTGTAAGTTTCGGAGAGCCTGAAGCACATATTTCAATTAAAACATACCAAGATCATAGAATGGCTATGAGCTTTGCGCCTTACTGCCTCATTGGAGAGCTTACTATTGAAGATGAAGAGGTTGTGGAAAAATCTTATCCGATGTTCTGGGAAGATCTTGCCGATATAATGACGAAATAATTTGAAAATCTAAAATGCGGTAATTTGAGAATGAATCATTGAGCATTCTCAAGTTACTGCATCAACTATAAACTACACCCAATCATGAAAAAATTACTGATCTTGTTTGCCTTGGCACTTCCGTTGTCAATTTGGGCACAATATCTTTTACCCAATGAAGAAATCATCTATTCTTTTGAAACAAAAAATGGAAAGAAAATGGCATTGGTAAAGGATAAAAAAGATGCATACATCCAATATCGCTTCGGAAACAAAAATAAAGTAGAAATGGAGTTCCCGTCAACAAAAGCCAAGGATAGCTGGAAACAATTCAGCTACAGGTCTTATATGAGAGGCGGAGGGAAACAGAATGCCGGAATGGAACTTCATTATCTGTCATTTTCTCATAATGGTTATCAATATCAGGTATACAAATCTTACTATGCAGAAGACGCATCTTATTCCACTGGAGTTACCGTAACTGATGCCAAAGGGAAAGAAACCGATATTACTGGAATATACAAATCAATAAAGGGTAACCTAAGCAGCTTGGACGAATCTAAACTGATCGTAAAAGAGGATACCGGATTATAATTTCTGAATATTATCCCCAATGAAAAAGATATTTTCTTTTATTTTCATCCTACTGGCTACTCTATCATATGCTCAAAATCTGAAAAATTTTTCTGTTCCAAAAGGTTACAAAAAAGTTACTGAGATCAAAGGAGATTTGGATAAAGAAGGAAAAGAAGAAACAGTTATTGTATTTGATACAGATAAAACGGCATCTGACTATGAAAGGGCTCCCGGGAAAAAAGATTATCAAAGAGTTTTCTATATCCTGAAAAATGAACAGGGACAAGCTAAAATTTGGAAAGAGAATTCCTCTCTACTCTATTCAAGCGGATTAGGCTTTTACCCAGATGATAATATTCTTACCATTCAGATAAAAAATAACTGCCTAATTGTAGAACAAAGTTTTTTCTCCAATTCAAGGCATACTCAGGTTAACAAACATACCTTCAGATTTCAGAACGGTGATTTTTATCTGATTGGTTCCTTTGATAATTTTAATGACACCTGTGAATTTGATTTTACCAATGAAATTAATTTTTCTACCGGAAAAGTCATTGTAGACAGAGAGTACTCCTCA
>JACAUB010000159.1 GCA_013390605.1 Bacteroidota bacterium
TATATCCTTCACATATAAGGCGATATGGGCAACACCTGTAATACGAGGTCGTTTAATCACTTTTGTATCCTGTGCAGACGTTTGCGCAACCACTACTGATACAAAGAAGAAGAGGATAATAAGTAATCTTGATTTCATAATTTGGGTTAGTGATGAATGATTTCAACTTTTTTATTCAGGAAATTCGAATATCGTAAAGCGGCTTCTGCAATCTGTTCTTTCGCAGCTACAGTAAGTGACTGAAATGGTTCTGTTTCCAGAATTATTCTATCGTTCTTTATTGTCCGCCGCCAAATACCTACTACTTGTCCGTTTATTACAATAATCGGTTTAAAGATACCATTATTTGATACAGCTTTCGTCTGATCTTTAAAAGGCAAAGATGCTGTTCTGTCTTTGTAGCTAATTAAAAATTCGTCAAAAGCCGGAAGTAAATGTACGATATCTTTATGAGACTTTGGAAAGATGAATGAGGGTGTAAACCAATAAATCTGATCGCCGATTGATTCGGAAATAAAATTAGATTTCACCATTTCGAGAGCTTTCCTTGCTTCGTTTACAGACAAACCTGACCACCAAACAAAGTCGGAAAGTGTTGCAGGGCTATGGCTTGTAAAATACTTTAATGCCAATAAAGATATGGCTTCATCTCTACTTAAAGTTGTTGCTTTTGGTACTCTTTCAGAAAGGAGCGCGTAGGTTTGCTTGTTTTTTTTGATTCGTCCACTACATATTATCCCATCTAATTCAGCACGCATCAAGAGGTGTGATGCTCTGTTATTGTCAGTCGCGATATTTTCTCCAGCTAATCGGGATAATAATTCTTCACGAGATAACTGGTTGCCACCCTGTAATGCACTTTCGAATATTGAATTGCTCTTCGCATAAATGACATCATCGAGTTCAAGCTCTCTGTCTCTTGATTTCATAGAGGCCTTAATCTGTTTTGCATTCAGTGCCAGCATCCAATGCAGGTCGTCGGATGAAGCAAGATGCCAGGTTGGGCGTAACAGATGGGTCCGGATTACATGACCATCATCAATTGCCAATTCGATAAATTGGTTTGTTGAATTCGGAATGCGTATACCAATAGCCCACCGGACCATGTAAAAGTCTTGTGCCTGCATTGCCCCCATCCAACCTACAACTTCTTTTACAGTTGTAAATTTAGATTCAATGACCTGTTGATTGAATAACCTTAATAATGAAAGATCTATTGGACTGATGGATGGACGGCTACTCATCTTTCTTTCTGATTATTTTAAACGACCAGTACACCATATTCAGAAAAACAAACATGGATAGTGTCATTCCCCAAGCTCTGGGATGGTGAAATGGATTTATCAATATTCCGCCTATATCATAAATTAACCCAAATGGCTCTCTGATTACATCCCAACTATTCCATCTTAGATCGCGTCCGATATATATTCCAAAGCTGCCCAGGAATAAAAGACCAACAGAAATTACAGATATCCATTTGTGATTAATTGACTTTTTCAAGATCCGTTCTAAATCCCATAAGCTTAATAGTCCAAAAAGCATTCCGACCCAGGCAAATGTTAATATCAATATTAAATCAAACCATAGCGGCATTGTTGACTTATGGGTTATATGAACCAAATCGGTAAATATATAGGGAGAATTGGGAAAAAATAAAAACCAAACAATCAGCAACAAGGTAAGGATCTGTTTGTTCGACTGTAATTTAGGCCTAATGGCAACTAAACTGGTTAGCGCCCATGGAATAAATGCAAGAAATAAATTCCAATTCAACGATAAGAGAAAATGATCTTTTGTGTATAGGTATCTAAACATTGAAAAGCCGAAACAAATTAAGGTTATTACGGCCATAAATATAGTTTCATTCAGTCTGTTGTGTTCTTTTAATTGCCTAAACATAAATCGTGTATTTTAATATGCTATTCAAATAATTAACGTTCTATTTCGCTAATAAAGTATTTCAAGCAAAGATAAATCATCATTGCTTCTATAATACAACGAGAGGTGATAAACTATATTTATCACCTCTCCATTCTTAAAAAAAGAATCTTTCTTTTATTGATTGACCAGCTTGGTAACAAGAGCAGCAGCTTCTTCAAGTTTAACTGCAGGATAGACCTTTAATCCGGATTCTTCAATAATTTTCTTAGCCTCTTCTGCATTGGTTCCTTGTAGCCGAACAATGATTGGAACTTTAATATCGCCAATATTTTTATAGGCATCAACAATACCCTGGGCAACACGATCGCAACGAACAATACCTCCAAAGATGTTTACCAAAATGACTTTTACATTTTCATCTTTCAGTATGATTCTGAATGCCTGCTCGACACGTTGTGCATTGGCAGTACCACCGACATCCAAAAAGTTAGCAGGATCACCTCCTGAGAGCTTAATGATATCCATTGTTGCCATTGCCAGGCCTGCGCCATTTACCATACAGCCGACATTACCATTTAACTTAACATAATTAAGGTTGTATTCGCCAGCTTCAACTTCGGTAGGATCTTCTTCGTTCACATCACGTAGTGCTAATAGATCAGGATGACGGAATAGTGCATTGTTATCCAGATTAACCTTAGCATCAATAGCCAGGATACGGTCGTCAGATGATTTTAAGAGGGGGTTTATTTCGAACAAGGTTGCATCAATTCCGATATATGCCTGATATATTGCTTTTACAAACTTGACCATATTATTGAAAGCCAAACCACTCAAGCCAAGATTTCCTGCAACTTTTCGACATTGAAAATCTTTTAATCCAACAGCAGGATCGATATGCTCGACAAAGATCAACTCTGGTGTCTTTTCAGCAACCTCTTCAATGTCCATTCCTCCCTGTGGTGAGTACATAAACATCAATTGACTCTTTGCACGATCTAATAAAACGCTGAAGTAAAACTCGCGAATGGGCGAAGCTCCCTTTGCATAAGCATCTTCCTGAACCAGAACTTTGCGAACAAGTTTACCTGCAGAACTAGTCTGAGGCGTAACGAGCTGCATCCCGATAATCTGTGAGGCTCTTTCGTGAACTTCATCAAATGAGGTGGCGAATTTTACACCTCCACCTTTACCCCGACCCCCTGCATGTATCTGAGCCTTAACCACCCATGCCTGCGATCCGTAAAGTGCATTCAACTGTTTTGCAGCATCCACAGCTTCGTTAGGTGTCGAAGCCACAATTCCCTCTCCAATAGGGACGCCGTATTTTTTTAAAATATCTTTTGCCTGGTATTCATGAAGATTCATGGTGACTAAATTTGATGTTTATAAAAGAAATGCAAAACTGTGTGGTTTTGTTCAAACGTACTAATTTTTCTGATAAAATAGTTAGATTATACAGAAAAATGAACAGATTCATTTTCTGGTACAATATTATGGATATGCATAGAGATTATGCTAAAAAATTGTAAACTGAACGGTCAAATATGATATCTGCTACCTTTTTTGTTAACTTTGGCGTATGATCAAAGCAAAAGATATTTATAAATCGTACGGTAGTCTCAACGTATTGAAAGGTGTGTCGCTCAATATAGAATCGGGCGAAATTGTTTCTATCGTTGGTGCATCAGGGGCTGGGAAGAGTACGTTACTTCATATAATCGGCACTTTAGACCAACCCGATTCAGGGAAACTCGAAATAGCTAAAAAGAACATAAACAGTCTGAATGACAGAAAACTGTCTGCTTTCAGGAACAAAAATATTGGCTTTGTTTTTCAATTTCACCATTTACTGCCTGAATTTACTGCACTCGAAAATATTTGTATTCCTGCTTTTATTGCAGG
>JACAUB010000016.1 GCA_013390605.1 Bacteroidota bacterium
TTGGGGGAACTTCAACTCTCCTCTACTTTGGGACGTATTTGCAATCTCTACGTATTTCTCAGTATCAACTGTATTCTGGTTCATGGGACTAATCCCTGACTTTGCAATGATCAGAGATAGAGCAAAAACTCCTTGGACTAAGAAGATTTATACATTCCTTGCATTCGGTTGGGGTGGTAAAGCAAAACACTGGCAAAGATTCGAAGAACTTTCTTTGGTTCTTGCAGGTTTGGCAACCCCACTTGTATTCTCAGTACACACAACCGTATCTTTTGACTTCGCGACTTCAGTAATTAAAGGATGGCACTCAACTATCTACCCTCCTTACTTCGTTGCTGGTGCGATCTTCTCAGGATTTGCAATGGTACAAACTCTATTGTTAATCGCTAGAAAAGTTTGTCACTTAGAAGAATATATTACGATGTATCATATCGAAATTATGAACATTGTAATCGTTTTAACAGGTGGTATGGTAACGGTAGCTTATGCTACTGAATATTTCATCGGATGGTATTCAGGATCAAGATTTGAAGACTTTACATACCTTTCACCGGGTGCAGCAGTAGGACCTTACTGGTGGGCATTCTGGTCATTGATTATCTGTAACCTTGTTGTTCCTGCATCGTTCTGGTTCAAGAAAGCAAGAACAAACATTATCTGGACATTCATTGTTGCATTAATCATCAACATCGGTATGTGGTTTGAGCGTTTTGATATCATCGTTATCAACCTTTCTAGAGACTACTTACCAGGATCTTGGACTATGTTTAAGCCAACGATCATTGATGTGGGTGTATACTTAGGAACAATCGGATTCTTCTCTGTATTATTCTTACTATACGCAAGAACATTCCCTGTAATTGCACAGGCTGAATTAAAATCGATTCTGAAAATTTCAGGTGAAACTTATAAAGCAAAAGAAGGAGATGAGCACCACTAAAATTGTATACGGACTTTATGCTGACGACGACGATTTAATGAACGGCGTTAAAGCATTCAACGATAAAGGAATCGCAATAAACGAAGTTTATACTCCGTTTCCGGTTCACGGACTAGACAAAGCTTTAGGTTTAAAGAAAACCAGAATTTCTGATGCTGCTTTCCTATATGCTCTTTATGGTGTTACTATCGGTGCTACGGTTACCTGGTATGTAATGAACCATGACTGGCCTCAGAATATTGGTGGTAAACCAGCTTTTGACTGGGCACACAATATGCCGGCATTCGTAGTTCCAATGTTTGAATTAATGGTATTCTGTGCTGCTCACATGATGTCTTTAACTTTCTTAGTTAGAAACAAAATGTATCCGGGAGCTCCAGCTCAGAATCCGGATCCAAGAACTACTGATGATAAATTCATGATGGAATTCGTAACTGAAGATGTAGAATCTGTAAAGCAGT
>JACAUB010000160.1 GCA_013390605.1 Bacteroidota bacterium
ACCTCAGTTGATGCTACTGCTGATGAAAAGTGGCAATTGATAGAACGTATTTATCGGTTAGATTAAGGGGCTTTTAAACGGCTTCATAAATTGACAGTTGAAATAAAATGAATTATTTCAAGAGATCTTTACTTTAAATAAGTGAGGATCTCTTCTTTTTTTAATCTAAAGTTTGATGAAATTCTTTTATTATTAGAATTTAAGAATTTGATGTAAGTTTGTTGCTGGTTTTGGTAAAATGGGGGCAACATACTGAAACAAATTTAGAATGGACGAACAAAAACAGTGGCAGTTATTTTTATCAGGTGATGAGCAAGCACTTAGTTCTATTTTTAGAACATATCATGATGATTTGTTTAATTATGGGATGAAACTTGCAGGGAATACAGAAATCGTAAAGGATGCTATACAAGAGATGTTTCTGAAATTATGGAAGAACAGAAAATCTTTATCCGAAACTTCTAAAATTAAACCGTATCTCTTAAAAGCACTTCGTAGACATATTGAAGACTGCTTATCTATTTATAATCGCTATTATTTTACTGATAAACCATTACTTGAGTTTGAAGTTCAGATATCGACAGAAGATTTTATAATTAATGAACAGGTTACTGAAGAAAATCAAAAAAAAGTTTTAGAGGTATTAAGTAAGTTGTCGCCCCGACAACGTGAAGCCATTTATCTTCGTTTTTTTGAAAATCTGGAGTTTGAAAATATAGCACTGATAATGGATACGAATGTCCAATCAGTTAGAAATACTTTGCATCGTGCGATGCAGACACTTCGTGAAATGATGATTCTTGAAGCTTTTATTCTTTTGATTGGCGAACGTTGTCTTTTTCCATATAGTTGATAAGCTGATTATCCTAAATCCCTTTTTTTATGGGCTGACCTTTTTATTTGGAGTGGTACAGTAATTTAAAATTCTGAAAACCAATCCTTATGATTAATTCAGCTTTTTTTATTATCTTTTTTATCAATTTTATCTTTACCAAAGTGAGTATAAAACGAACCTGGTGGTGTTTTTATTAATGTATGTGGATTATGAACGAGATAAATATAGAAAAGTTGGAAGATCTGGTAATGGATAATTCTTTTCAGGATTATGTTGCCGGACGAAATATTGTTGCTGTTAAGAAATGGGAGGATTGGATTCAACAACATCCTTCACAGCAAAAAGAATTTGATACAGCTGTTCAGGTTACAAAGGTCTTGCTTAATGCACGAAAAAAAGAGGTGGATATAGATAAAGAATTATCATTGTGTCAGATCTTAAGTAGAATAGAGAAGGACGCATTGGAGCAAAAACCTTTAAAAAGAACAATGTTCTCAACCTGGATGAAAGTTGCGGCAGCTCTAGTGGTTTTACTTGGCATTTCTGTTCTGCTATATTTCGCTACTCAATTTAATTTAGGATTTAATAATGAAACTGCCTTTAATGAGTTAATTGTACCCATTGGCGAAAAAGCACAAATCGTACTTGCTGATGGATCGCATGTTTGGATAAATTCAGGTAGTAAACTCAGATATCCTACGAACTTTAATCAAAAAAACCGTACTGTATATCTTCAGGGTGAAGCCTACTTTGACGTAATGAAAAAAAATGGAGCCCCTTTCTGTGTAACAACTGATGCTGTTAATATCAAGGTGTTAGGAACTGCTTTTAATGTAAAGAGCTATCCGGGTGATAAAAATGTAGAGACCACTGTTATTCGTGGACTGGTAAGGGTTGAAAATAAATTCACAAATAAAGCTGTTTTACTCAATCCAAAAGAAAAGTGTATCGTGCCTGGTAAGCCAGAAGAGATAACTGAAAAGAATATTCAATCGCAAACAACATTAGCCTCAAATCAAAACAATGGAAGTGTAACTGTTGTACAAAAGGTTAATACGGACCTGATTATTTCATGGAAAGATCAACTGCTCGTTTTTCAAGACGAACGACTTGAGGATCTGATTGTAAAGATGGAGAGATGGTATAATGTGAAGATTGTGATGCAGGATGCGAGTCTTAAAGATTTAAGATTCAGAGGAAAGTTTGTAAACAATGAAACCGTTTATCAGGTACTGGATGCCATAAAACTGACTGCAAGAATTAAATATAAAGTGGAAAACAACATTTTCTATATAAAGAAATCACAGTAATCATCTTAAAAAGAGGCCTATGTAATATGTAACTGCGATAAGGAATGTAAAAAAACCGGGAAATGCTACGAACACTCCCCGATCTGTTTAAAATTAACCAGTGATGCTCTACGTCAAAATATAGCATCAAACAAAGTGAAACTTAAAAACATACAAATTTATGATTAAAAAGTATACTTTGGGGTATTTATCCCTGAAAAATAATTTATTTAAACTGTTCTTGATCATGAAGCTAACCTTCTTGTTTATCCTGATAACTTCATTGCAACTTTCTGCTAAGGTCTATTCACAGGACGCAAAAATAAAATTGTCGAGCTCACAAAACACTGTGGGTAAAATAATTGATGCTATTGAAGAACAAACCCAATTTAAGATTTTCTATAAGACAGGCCAATTCAATACCCAAAAGGTTGTGAGTTTTAATGCAACTGAATTGACAGTAGCTAATGCCCTTACTGAAATTTTCCAGGGAAGCGGCTTGTCATATAAAGTGATGGATAAGCTTATCGTATTGGCACCTGCTGCTGATATTAAAGCTTTAACACAACAAAAAATCACAATTACCGGTCGCGTAGTTGATATTGCAAACGGTTTATCACTCCCAGGTGTTAGTGTTGTTGTAAAAGGTTCTAAAACAGGAGTTTTAACTGATATTAACGGTAACTTCAAAATAGATGTTTTAGACAAGAATACTACACTTGTGTTTACTTTTATAGGGTATATTCGTCAGGAAATTCAACTTGAAGGCAGAACATTTCTTGAAATTGGATTAAAAACAGAAGTTAAGAACTTAGATGAAATTGTCATTGTTGGTTATGGGCAACAAAAGAAAGCTAATTTAACCGGGTCTGTTTCATCAGTGAAAGGAGAAGAACTTTTATCGCGCCAGGCTGCTCAAACCAGTACTTTGTTACAGGGTGTTGCTGCTGGAGTAACTGTTTCTCAACAATCAGGCCAACCTGGTCAGGATGGTGGACGTATTAATATTCGTGGTATTGGTTCAATGATGTCATCAACGAGTCCACTTGTTTTGATTGACGATGTTGAAGGAAATATCAATGATGTTGACCCAAACATGATTGAAAGCATATCTGTTTTGAAAGATGCTGCTTCAACAGCAATTTTTGGCGCAAGAGCTACCAATGGTGTGATTTTGGTTAAGACCAAAAGAGGGAAAGTTGGGAAAGCAACTGTAAGTTATAATACTTATGTTGCAAAACAGGTACCTACAAATCTACCCAATGTACTTTCGGG
>JACAUB010000161.1 GCA_013390605.1 Bacteroidota bacterium
ATATGAGGATGAATAATCCTGCTGAGAGAATTATCTTCGAACTGTAAAACAATGATTCATTCATGATTTTCAGCTTTTGTGTTTCTTGATTTTTTCTATATTTAATCGAGGGTAGATTTTCTTCTTTAGCAAAGAAAGAGATCAATTGTTCAAATGAATTATGTAAGCACTCATTCAGAAGAAATCCCTTTCTTTGCTATCGATGGATTGTGTTAATCACGTTTATTCAAATAAACTAATAATAGGATATAACATAATTTGAATTATGCTTTCGTAAAAAGGTGTTATGATAATAAGATCTGCTCATTAGTCTCTTGCTAATATGAATTGTACAGGAAGTACTACGAAAGCATTAACTGTCTTTCCATCTTTTTTTCCAGGTATCCAATTGGGCATCATCTTAATTATTCTTATTGCCTCCTCATCACAAGATTTACCAATTCCACGAAGTATTTTTGGATTGTGTATTTTTCCATCTTTTCCTACTTGAAATTGAGCATGAATTGTACCGGTTAATCCTTTATTCTGAGCATCAGCAGGATATTGAATATTTTTCTGAATAAACTTCATTAAGACATCATCTCCTCCTGGAAACGCAGGTTCCTGATCTAATTTGTATAATTTCTCTTTTTTATTGGATGATAACGATGTATTTGCTACTTGATCTGACGTAAGTTGAAATTTAATTGGAATCTTCATCTGAGCGCTGACTGGTTTTCCTTTAAACGTTCCTGGCTCCCAATCTGGCATCGTTCTTAAAACTCTTAATGCTTCTTCATCACAACCAAAACCAACTCCCCTGATGACTTTTGCTTTTTCAAGTGATCCATTTTTATTGACTATAAATTCTATAAAGACAGTCCCTTCTTTTTTGTTGTCATATGCTTCTTTTGGATACCTGATGTTCTTTGAGAGAAAATTCATAAGCTCTTCTAAGCCGCCAGGAAATTCAGGGTTATGGTCTACTTCTAAATAAACCGAGTCCTTGGAAACGTTTCCATATCCTACTATAAATACTTTATCCAGTACTTTCGTGGCATCTGAAATAATTAAAGGAGGTGCAAACTTAACAACTTGAGTTGTTTTTTTCTTAGTTACTGGTTTTTGTTGTATTCCCAATAGATCTGCAATAGATGATTGTGTAGATTCGATAGAAGGTAAAGCTAGTTTACTGTCTAATAATGCTTTGTTTTTTTCCAGACTTGTAAAAGAGAATAGCACCATTAGTGCAAAAGCAGCCGGGATAGCAAGCAAGACTCTGAGTCGAGCATAGCGTGATTGTTTGTTCTTTGAGAT
>JACAUB010000162.1 GCA_013390605.1 Bacteroidota bacterium
CCCATAACAGCTATTCCAGCCGCAGAACCAATAATGATAGCACTCCCGCCTGTACCAGTCGAAAGCACAAGAAATTCCCAAAAGACATGATCCGTAGGATACATTTCCAAATCTTATGTTCAAAAGCTATTGCTATATAGCCAATAATGAAAATAGTAATCACAATTTCAATCATCCTATTTCTCGAATAAAGTTATATACTGTGCATGCAAACTTTATATCATACATCCATTACCTTTATTTTGCAATAGATTAATATTGATATATATAGTGAAGTTATGGTAGATATATCACAAGATAATTTGCCTTCTAAATTCTCTTCAAATCAATTTTAAAAGCAGACTTTTACATTGCTCCGAAAAAATAATTCTTTTTCCCATTTTTAGTTTTAAACTGTAACGTGAATACACCGATAACCCCATTCTCGGTTGCTTTTATGAGAAAAAAACAAAAAATAGAATCAAATAATAGAGTAAGATATTTATCTGATTTGCTTTCAGACATTGCCAGAATGAGAATCCCATGAATAGCAGAAATAAATAATCTGTCAGGTTCTTTTTGAAATATTTTAACTCCATGTACGAAGGTACTTGATTTAAAGATCTGGCTTCTATTCTATCGTAGGTTGATTGTAATGAGTGAGTTTATTCGTTGTTGAATTAATATTTGTGACTCGTTTTGAGTCTGTTATACAAGGGGGACGGTCTGCCCTTTAGTTGTTTAACATCGTAGTTTCTTAAATATATGTAACCTTCACCTCTTTCAAAAACTTCTCTTCAAGCAGTCGGGCTATTCGTTTTACTACAGTGCGCCGGATCTCTAGTTCGATGGGAAGGTTGGGATCCTGGTGGGCTATGTTGATCTTGGTTCCGATGATCATGGTGATTTCATCACTATCAAGCAACAGCTTGACAATTGAGTCGGCAGGACCTTTGCCTAGTTTGGAATTATTGGTATATCTTTTGAGAATCTCATTTACTTTGCCCAGTGTGAGTATTCCTTCCGTAATCAAATCTATGCCGGGCATGTATGAGACCGGTGGTAGATCAGGATCTTCAAACTCAAAGCTATCGGTGATCTTTTCTCCTAACTCTCTTGCGATGATATCGCCGGTAGTGGCTCCACAGATGATCTTCTTCCCCTGAAAGTCGCGGACTGCATCTCCAAGTTGTTTATCGTTCTCTTCGTTGAAGGGAGGACCTGTCGTTATCAGTAACTTACGGGGTTCGCGGAGGTAGATGACAGCGCAGCTGGTGTCGTCTTTGCTATGGTAGAAGTCGTTTACATGTGCCATGTTCACTACCTTTGCTCCTAGGCGGGGTGCTGCTATCTCCGGTTCTTTTTCAACCTGATGTAGCACATACTCGGTCATCATATCTATCCCCCATCCAAAAGGATATTTTTCTGAACCCATTCCTGATTGGGCAACGCCATCTGACCAGAAAACGATCCGGTCTTCTTTGCGCGGATAGAAACTACAGGTACGTAGTTGCTTCCCTTTGTTTAATTCGCTCTCCAGGGTGATGATCTTCCAGTTTGGGGTGAAGATCTTTGTCCCCCTTACAATGATAGCCAGTGGATTGTCATATTCGATGATATGTACCATACCATCCATTTCGATATCGACAATGGTAAAGGTGGAATATGAGATATGACGGTCGCTACAGACGGGCAGGGTGTTCATGATGATCTCGGCCGTACGTTCTATCTGTTTATGCTCTTTGGTGAAGTTGAGCGCCATGGTAGCTGTTAGTGTGGCCAGTACATTGGCCTTTACTCCGTGCCCCATGCCATCTGAGAGTACCGCCACTACGCGGTTCTCCTCTTTTATGCGACTCGACATAAATACATCTCCACAGATTCGCTCTCCGTCGTAATATTTCTGCTGACAGCTTACTTCGATGTGAAAGTTGGTTTCTACCGGTGTCTCAATCATCCTTCTTCTTTGTCTTATGGCTCTCAATAACAGAATTAAGCATCTTTTCAGTATTCGAAGCCCCTTCGCCTAATAGGAAAGCAATCTGTTGAACCATTTGCATGTTCTCGTTGATAACCTCACCCAGACGGCTCACTACCTCCTCTTTTTGTACTTCAGGGGCGGATATATCGCGGATCACGGCTCCTACTATTTTTCCTCTTCGGATAGGGAATATGGAGACATTCAATACGGTGTCTTCGAAATGGACATCACGATTCACTACATCTTCACCTGATTGCAGAACATATGAGAAGAGGTTGTAGAACTGATAAGGGAGCATGCTTTTCAAATCAGCACCCACCAATCCGGGGATGATTTCATTGAT
>JACAUB010000163.1 GCA_013390605.1 Bacteroidota bacterium
TCCAAGACACCTTGTGGTAAATGCGGATGAATCTGAACCTGGAACATTCAAGGACAGATATCTGATGGAGTTCCTTCCTCACCTATTGATCGAAGGAATGCTAATTTCATCTTACTGTTTAGGTTCAAATGTTTCTTATATCTATATCCGTGGAGAGTATTCATGGATCCCGGATATCCTTGAAGAAGCTATTGAAGAAGCTAAAGCAGCAGGATTTTTAGGTAAAAATATTTTAGGAACTGGTTTCGATCTTGAAATCTATGTACAGAGAGGTGGTGGAGCTTATATTTGCGGTGAAGAAACTGCATTGCTTGAATCCCTTGAAGGAAAAAGAGGTAACCCAAGATTAAAACCACCATTCCCGGCTGTAAAAGGTCTTTGGGAAAGACCAACGGTGGTAAATAACGTTGAGTCTATTGCAGCAATTGTTCCAATCATTGATATTACAGGTGCTGAGTATGCTAAAATCGGTGTAGGAAGATCTACAGGTACGAAATTGATTTCTGCTTGTGGAAACATCAACAAACCAGGGGTATACGAAATTGACATGACCATTACTGTAGAAGAATTCATCTATTCTGATGAATATTGTGGTGGTATTAAAGACGGAAAAAGATTAAAGGCTTGTATTCCTGGAGGAAGTTCTGTTCCAATTGTTCCAGCTAATTTATTGCTTAGAACAGTGAACGGAGAGCCAAGATATATGAACTATGAATCATTAGCAGATGGTGGTTTTGCTACCGGAACAATGATGGGTTCAGGAGGTTTCATCGTGTTGGATGAAGATCAGTGTATCGTAGATCACACAATGACTTTAGCAAGATTTTATCACCATGAAAGTTGTGGACAATGTACACCTTGCCGTGAAGGAACAGGATGGATGCATAAAATCTTAAAGAAAATTGAAAAAGGAGAAGGAAAAATGGAAGATATCGATCTACTTTGGGATATCCAGAGAAAAATCGAAGGAAATACAATCTGTCCATTGGGAGATGCAGCAGCTTGGCCTGTTGCAGCAGCAATCCGTCACTTCAGAGATGAATTTGAGTGGCATGTGAAAAATCCTGAGTTATCTCAGACCCAAAATTATGGATTGGCACATTATGCAGATCCTATCCCAGCAGTTGAAAAGAATGCGTAGGTAAAATGAAAAAGTTATTGGTTGTCGGCTTAATGATGTCGAGTTTTGTTTTCGGACAGAAAAAAGATTCTTTACTTGTAGAAAATAATGCAGACTTGTTTAAAACTCCTGTTTCTAAGAAACCGGAAC
>JACAUB010000164.1 GCA_013390605.1 Bacteroidota bacterium
GTGACACAAATATAAACGAAACTGCTTAGGATTTTTGTCAACTTCTATTTAATCACAAAATTACTCCTTTATATTTCTACTATCAGTCTATTTGTTTTAAAAGTAAAAGGTCCGGCTTCTTCTTATTACGTTAAGGTCATTTTTCAAAGTATTCTTACCTTTTCTAAGGTTTTTAAATCAGCTGTTTTTAACCGTACTTTTTCACTGCTTTTCACAAAGATTTATCAACGTTTATTGGTTTTTTATATATCTTTGATGCAATCGTTTTCTAAGCTTTTTTTATCAAATCAGTGCTTATCAAATTTTAAACAAAATCAAGATGAACGCAGCTATTCAATTTTCGCAGAAAAAACAGGGACTAGCCAATATAGATACATATCTTTTCAGTGGCATTTTTATTGTAGGCAATCTTGTTTTGCCGCAAATTTGTCATCTCATACCGAATGGCGGATTTATCTTCCTGCCTATTTTCTTCTTTACACTAATTGCAGCTTACAAGTATGGACTGACAACTGGTTTGATGACGGCTATTCTATCGCCAACCGTTAACTTTTTGTTGTTTGGTATGCCTCCGGCAGCTATGTTGCCTATCATACTGGCTAAATCAATTTTGCTTGCTGTTGCTGCAGCTATTATTGCACAACGTTCGGGAAAACTTTCTATCGCAACACTCGCGTTGGTTGTGTTGGCTTATCAGGTTCCGGGTATGCTGATTGAAGGAATTACTCAAAACAGCTTCTTCGCTGCCACACAAGATGTAAGACTGGGACTTCCCGGTATTCTGCTTCAAATAATCGGTGGATTCTTTCTACTGAAATGGCTCGACAAACATGGAAAATAAGAGTTGGGACGACATAGCCGAAAGAATACGTACGATTCATTTTAATGAACAGTTCGATTTTATCGTTGCCATTGCAAATGGGGGTATTATTCCTGCGGCACTATTAAATCAGCGTTTTGGATATGATATTCAGCTATTGAAGCTTAACCTCCGCGATGCACAACAGAATAAACTTTACGACAAGCCGAAGTTATTAGAGCCGATAAAGTTTGATTTTGAGGGAAAAAATATTCTTTTGGTTGACGACCGGATCAAGACCGGGACAACCATTGTCTATGCAAAGGAGTTGCTTGCAAAAGCGGCTGTCATCAAAACATTTGCTGTAAATGGCGATGCTGATTATTGTCTTTATAATGAGTCATGTTTCAGGGTTCCATGGAGAATTTAGTTTTCTATTCTTACTGTTAGCAATAAGAACAATGTCACCACTTCGGGGTTCCAAAACTCGAGAATAATTCATGTTGCTATAACTAATTCATTCTTTCGAAATTGAGAACGAAAGAACGTAGGATGAAGAAACAAGCTCTTTGGAGTTAAGAAATCAAATCCTTTTTATTAACCATTTCCTCTATTTATGACACAAAGAAATCGCACCTTATTTACTAGGGTTCAATATATCTTGC
>JACAUB010000165.1 GCA_013390605.1 Bacteroidota bacterium
TCCTGTCCCAATGTAAGTGGAGTTGCATCCATTAAGTGTGTTCTTCCGATTTTTACGACATCTTTGAAAGCTTTGGATTTTTCAGCAAGCGTATTTTTTAATTTTTCAACCGCCGGAATGGTAACTTCCACTACTTTTTTATAGGCTGCAATATGCATAGCCGTTGGATAAGTATCATTGGATGATTGGGATTTATTCACATCATCGTTTGGGTGAATTTCAGATTTCTCTCCTAAAGTTCCGCCATTATTCACATGAGCACGGTTAGATACTACTTCATTCACATTCATGTTTGACTGAGTTCCTGAGCCGGTTTGCCAGATCACCAGAGGAAACTGGTCATTTAGTTTTCCTTCAAGGATTTCATCACAAACTTTAGCGATCATGTCTCTTTTTTCAGAGGAAAGAGCTCCCAAATCAGCATTGGTGTAGGCTGCAGCCTTTTTTAAATAGGCAAAAGCCTCAATAATCTCGTGAGGCATAGATCCTTCAGGACCAATTTTGAAATTGTTTCTTGAACGTTCGGTCTGCGCACCCCAAAGTTTATCTGCAGGTACCTGCACTTCTCCCATGGTGTCTTTTTCTATTCTGTAATTCATATTATTTATTTGATTTTTCTTTTGTTAAAATCACGTCTTTCATATCATCCATTTTCATTGATGTATCATAGTTTATAGAACATATTGGACCAACTGATGTTAAATTTAATCTCATCTCGTTGTGTGAAATATCAGATAAGGTTATAACTCCTGTGGAAAAGAGACATTTTGCATAACTCTTTGAAGAAAACTTTGCTTCTTTAATGTGAACGATAAATTCATTTTTTTCATTGGTTGTTACATCAGATTTTAGAACGATAAACTTTTCATTTTGAAAATTAGTAAATGAAAAAGTAGGAGTATTTGATGTATTTTCCAAAATTTCAAACTTGATTGGATGGTCTTCAATGTTTCCAAC
The DNA here is from genome assembly GCA_013390605.1 of Bacteroidota bacterium. Lineage (GTDB taxonomy): Bacteria > Bacteroidota > Bacteroidia > Bacteroidales > Cfx3-03 > Cfx3-03. The sequence continues at coordinate 958 of JACAUB010000165.1, forward strand.
CCAAGTTCCAGAAAGCTGGCTTACGCTGTCATAATTTTTCTGAGCAAAACTGCTATTGTAAA
>JACAUB010000166.1 GCA_013390605.1 Bacteroidota bacterium
ATAGGGGGATGCAGTTCCTAGTAAGACATCACCATTACTTTTAAGCCAGTAAGGAGATACAAATGTGGGATGATTGATTATGTTTGAATTATCCCACGTCTTACCAAAATCTGATGTGAAAGAATGGTTTCCGTTACCAATAAGGACTCCTTTGCCATTTTCTCTTATATGTGCACCTTTGAAAGCATCCAGAGTGAAGGTTGCTTTTTTGTTGGTCCAGTTGTATCCTCCATTTTCAGTATAATATACTACACTATAGCCAGTTTGATTTCCTACGATAACTCCTTTGTCATCATTACCGAAAGATATGTTTTTCAAGTTAGATTGATATATACCGGGCACCTGGATAGTCCAGTTTGTACCATTGGTAGATTTATAAATATTAGCATCACCGCCTACCAAAATATTACCATTTACAAACCCTATAGAATAGAGACTGTTATAGGGGAAGGCGTCAATCAGTCTTTGCTGTGTCCAGGTCTGTCCCATATCTGAAGATTTTAATAACCTGTTATCTTGGCCTACGGCATACAATTTTCCAGCATTGTATTTAATATCAAACAAACGATATTGGGTATTGGTGGTTAAAGCTGTCCAGCTGTTTCCTTGGTCTGTTGTTTTGAAAATTCCCCCGTTATTTCCTGTTATATAACCTTCGTTATCATTAATGAAAAGGATTTTGTCAATTCCGGTTGTATTTAGAGGAGTTGGGATCCATGTTGCTCCTTGATTGGTCGTTTTATATAACGTTCCGTTCTCTCCAGATACGAATCCTATATTCGGATTGATAAAGAAAACATCATTTAAGGTTGTATTGATAGAAAGAGATACGGAGGTGAAACTCACTCCTCCATTTGTTGTTTTATAAATTACACCTGTACTACCACAGACAAAACCAACAGATTCATTAACAAAATACATGTTTTTCAAGAAATCACCACTTACAGGGTATGGTGTGGAGGTAGCAAAAGCATCTGTAGTTTTAAAAACCTGATAATCTTTTAAAACGAAACCTACATTATCATTAAGCATTTGAATGTCTAAGCATCCAGATCTGAAAAGTTTTCGCCACGTAATTCCGCCATCTCTGGATGAAGAGGCAGCCTTGTCTTTGTCTACAATGTATAGAGTTTGATTGGGAGTAACTTCTAAACTTTTGATTATTGAATACCCTTTTACAGGAGTTAAAAATTTCCATTCCTGAGCTTTCATAAG
>JACAUB010000167.1 GCA_013390605.1 Bacteroidota bacterium
CTGAACTTCAGAGAATTCACTGTTCAAGCGGAACTACAGGAAAACCTACAGTGGTAGGATATACTAAAGAAGATGTGGAACTTTTCAGTGAAGTGGTAGCTAGGTCATTAAATGCCGCAGGAGCAAGACCGGGAATGCAGTTACATAATGCGTATGGTTATGGGATTTTTACCGGAGGTTTAGGGCTTCACTACGGTGCAGAAATGTTAGGAATGAGCGTTCTTCCAATTTCAGGAGGAATGACAGCCAGACAGGTAGATCTGATTATAGATTTTAAGCCGGAAGTGATCTGCTGTTCACCATCCTATGCTCTTACCATTGCGGATGAGTTTGCTAAAAGAGGAATTTCAGCTGATGAAATCAGCCTTAAGTATGCTGTATTGGGATCAGAACCGTGGACAGAGATTATCAGAGGCCACATTGAAGAAAGATTAGGCGTTCATGCCACCAATATTTATGGTTTGAGCGAAATCATTGGTCCTGGAGTTTCTATGGAAGATTTTGAAGAGAAAGGAGGAGCTTATATCTGGGAAGATCATTTTTATCCTGAAATTCTGGACCCTGTTACTAAACAGCCTGTCCCGTTCGGAGAAGAGGGAGTATTGGTCATAACAACCTTAACAAAAAAAGCGATGCCGCTTCTGCGTTATTGGACGAATGATATTACAAGTCTCTATTACGATGAAAATGCCAAAAGAACTATGGTGAAAATGAAACCGATTGTTGGCAGAGCAGATGATATGCTGATTGTAAGAGGAGTAAATGTATATCCAAGTCAGATTGAAGAGGCATTTTCCCACGTAAAAGGAGTGGTTCCCAACTATTACTTAACTCCCATTGAAAAAGAACATATGTGTGTTGCTTTGGATATTGATGTTGAAATTGATGATGAACTGGTAAATACACAAAAAATACAAGCCAATACCGATGATTATTTTAATTTTGTCGGAAGCTTCGGAAGAAATATTGAAAACGAAATAAAAAAGAGAGTAGGCATCACTACAAAAGTGAAAGTTCATGCTCAGGACAGTTTGCCGAAGTGCGAAGGTGGAAAAATTAATAGAATACTAAAAAAATAATGAATTCATTTTATAAACTTAAAACTGTAAAGGTTCAGAAGGATACTTCAGACGCTGTAAGTGTTGCAGTGGAGATTCCTGAAGAACTGAAAGACAAGTTCAGGTTCAAACAAGGGCAGTACCTTAATTTCCGAATGACAATCAACGGAAATGAAGAGAGACGTTCTTACTCTATCTGCAATGCCCCAAGCGAAAAAAGCAATACTTTGGA
>JACAUB010000168.1 GCA_013390605.1 Bacteroidota bacterium
CGATACGGGTTTCTATTTCCTATAGCCCCGTTTATCTAAACGTCAAGAATCCTATTAACAATATGACGTTACTAAATATTAACGTTTGATTTATTATTTTTAGCTACTCAAAAGACCTATTGACGTTTTTACAATCTGTGCGTATAATACAAACAGCTAATCAAAGTATTGAGTTATACCCTATTAGGAGGAAAGCAGTATGAAGAAAGTCCTTGTTAGTACCTTACACCGCCTAAAAAGCATACTCTCGCGCTCTTGAAGGTTGATAATTTTCTATCCTGAGAAATCCCCATTCGGTTTTTCCTCATAAATGGATTGAAGACCGCAGGCGCGAACTATTAGCCTGCCGGTTTTTTGGTTAAATCTATTCGTTGAAAGCTCTGTTGTTTCAGAATAGCAACTCGATTAAAAGACCTTTTGCAGGTGCGGCGGTGTATTACCAAGCCTACTAAAAATTTTAATTCTACTGAGGTGACTATCTTGAAGAATAAATTTAATTACAAGAGCGAAGAATCAGAGCTACTAGACCAGTTTGAACAATTTAACCGGAAAAAGGGTCGAGAAGAACCCGAATCTAATCCATTCGAGCCTTATGTGAAAGAAAAAATGATCACGCAGATGTTGCGTTTGGTTAAAAGCGGCAAGGAAGCGAAAGTTTATTGCTGCGAAGCCACCCCACAAATGGATTCGGATTATCTGGCTCTAAAGGTTTATATCCCGCGTGAGAATCGCAACTTCAAGAACGACGCTACCTACCGAGAGGGGCGGGTTGTGCTAAATCAACATGATGTTCGCGCCATGCGAAAAAAGAGCGAGTGGGGCAAAGTGATGTCCAGCGGGTTGTGGAGTAATCAAGAATATATCTATTTGCACATGATGTATAGGGCTGGTGCGGACGTACCAAAACCCTATGCCCAACGTGGCAATTCTATATTGATGGAGTTTCTGGGCGAAGGCGATCTGGCAGCCCCGATTCTTAACAATGTCGAATTGGAGAACGCGGAAGCTAAGATTGTTTTCGAGCGTTTGATGCACAACATTGAGTTATTTCTAAGCCTGAATATCGTCCATAGCGATTTGTCTCCCTTCAATGTGCTTTACTGGCAAGAGCAAATCAGGATTATTGATTTTCCGCAAGCGGTGGATGCACGCTTTAACAAGAATTCTGAATGGCTGTTGGAGCGCGATATTACAAACCTATGCCGCTATTTCAAGCGTTTTGGCGTTATTGCCGACCCGGCGAAACTTAGCGGGAATTTCTGGTTGCGCTTCCAAAATTCGCAGTTCTGATCGTCAATATTGCTTCGTTTTGAATCAGGGTGATTCACAGAATAACAAAACAAGCAAAAGCGGCGGTTTGCTATCCTGATTGGGTTAAGGCGAAAAATTGGCGAGCACCCTACTAGGCAAGGATTCGCTTGTTTGGGTATATTTCAAACTCTACTGTAGAGTTACAAGAAATAGATGTTCAGATTTGGTTTTGGAATCTTCTGGCAGGTTTTGTGCTTAAGTATTGCCGTATTTTCCAAAAACCTTTTCTGAACATCTATAACGTTATTCCCAATTCAGTATACTAGACAGTTACATTTCCTCGATACGCAAGCAGGGAATCAGTGCCTTTTATACTTCGCACCAGACCTTCTTGGGAAAGTCTCTCATCCCTGCTTGCCTTAACTGAGTAATTACTCCATTTTATCGCTTTTGAATTCGCTATTTTAATTGTCAATCCTCTTTAGTTGTGCTACTATCAAAAAATTGAGAGTTGCCCAAATCCACTTGTTCGGTTATTTATAACAAAGGAAATGTCAGGGGAGGAATCCCAGTCTTTTATCCTGTTTATACATTTATAAGTGAATTTCCTCAGCAGCATTAACAATAAGGGGTTTTAATTTCAGCTTTGTTGTTAGGTTATTTTTCCTCTCAACAATTTAGGCAGCTACACTTGAGATGACTAGTAGTAAAAATAATAAGTTTTAATCGAGGATTGACTGTGAAAATTGATGGTAATTATACATTTGAAGCACCTCGCGAAATGGTCTTTCACATGCTACAAGACCCCGAAGTTCTTTCCAAAATTATTCCGGGTTGCGAACAATTAACCCTTGTGGGTGATAATGAATACGAAGCCGCTTTGGAAATTAACGTTGGACCTGTAAAAGGAAAATTTAAAGGCAAGGTATTGCTTTCCGACCTTAATGCGCCTGAGAGCTATACTATGACTATCAATGGTAACGGCGCACCTGGCTTTGTAAAAGGAACCGGACATGTTAAGCTGGAACAGCAAGGCGTGAATACAACGCTGATGACCTATGAGGGTGATGCCCATGTGGGCGGTCGTATTGCCAGTGTAGGACAACGCCTCGTTGAAAGCGCCGCAAAAGCTCTTACCAAGCAAAGCCTCGATGGTGTTAATCAATATATAGAAGCAGTCGTTAAAGCTAAAGCCGAGAAAGAAAGCCTCCCACCACCAAAAATAGAAGCTCCTAACCAAACTGAATTTGCAATGGGAGTGGCTAAAGGTGTGATTTCAGATATTGTTCCCCCCAACCGTCGTCCTCTATATGTTGGTGCTGCAATTTCATTGTTGCTACTATTCATTATATTGCGCTCAAGACAATCATCAAAAAAGAAAAGCACCCAAAATAGCGATAGCTAGATTCTGATTTTGCGCTGCCAGATGCAAAATGGCTTTTGATAAAGCTTTGGCTGATTTCATACAGGTTGCAGGCTCTTAAGCTATGCCTATAATACTTGACTCTATAATTGAAACGCTGCCCAACGGCTGGAAAATAAAACAGATCAATATCGGGGTTAACTGGACACTGGTTGAGATTATTAACCCGGAGGGGTTAACTCGTGCTGGCATTGCTGCTACCCCCGGACCAGAGGAATTTAACGCGCAAACGCAATTTCATTACGGCTTGAACCAGTTGCCTATTAGCGATGCACGCATATTGGCAGAGAAAGTTAGGGAGGTTGCGCCTGTTCAGGCAGCATTAGGACTGGCGACACTGAATAGTATGCTTTCTCCAGACCCAACGACGCTTACCGACATTGATGCCGGCGATTGGTTGGTTGAACATTCTATTGGGCGTAAGGTTGCAATTGTAGGGCATTTTCCATTTGTGAAAGAGCTTGTACCGATAGCGAACAAGCTTTGGGTGTTGGAACTAGACCCGCGCGAAGGAGATTTGCCTGCTTCAGATGCTCCCAAAGTGATACCCTACGCCGATTTGCTGGCAATTACCAGCAGCACTTTGATTAATCACACCCTTGAGAGTATTCTTGAGCTTGTACAACCCGGAACTAAAGTTATTATGCTCGGTCCCTCTACTCCCCTCACGCCAATACTTTTCAAGTTTGGAGTAAATTTGCTGTCAGGCGTGCAGGTTTCCGATATGCCCACTCTACTCAAATCGATTGAAGCTGGCGTATCCTTCCGAAAAATGCGCGGGTTACGCCGGGTAAGTTTGCTAAACATATAGGCATATTGCTCTACTATTTTCTGAAATTAACAGTAGCACTATTCTTAATAGTATCTTTGCAAGAAATGTGTAGATACACTTTGTATATGCGATAGTGCTATGAAATCAACTTGCTTTTGCATAAATTTGCGTAGGGCATCCGGGATATAAAATAGTTCCCACAAATCCTTTTTACATCCTAGGGGATATATTTGCGCTCTTCTTGAGCAATCCGCTCTGATCTCGATTTATAATATTGTGCGAAGAAGCCATCGTAGTTTGTCAAGCCACCTGAGCAACCAATGGTAACTCTTTGGCCA
>JACAUB010000169.1 GCA_013390605.1 Bacteroidota bacterium
CTTACAATCTTCACCTTCTTTCATTGCATAATAATAAGTACAATGCATGGCTGAATCGCTTAGCCAAAAAGCTGCTTTCACAGCTGTTGAAAACTTCAGGTCAGCCCAGGTTGGAGTATCCAGATAAAAGCCTTTATCTCCCCATCCTATTCCAATATATTGATAATCTGTTTTCTTAGATTTTGTATTTGCAAAAGGAATCATCAAGCTCCAATCTTTCAGATCGTTCTTTACAGGCATTACAATATCGGTATGAACACCGTTGGTATAGATATAGATGGGAATATCTTTCTTTTCACCATCATCTTTGGCAGAAACCGGAATGAACGGGATCAGTAGTCCCAGGAGAACATAAACAATTACAATTCCCAGAATCACTCCAAGGATTTTCAACGTGTATATTAATATGGTTTTCACAGTCATGTTTTTGAATAAAATTTAATATATAATTTTTCGTAAAAGTATTTGTTTTAATCGAAAAATTGGCTATATTTAATTACGAAATATTCACAAATATGCGTAAAAATACCAAATCCCAAAAAAGATTTAAAGTAAGAGTAAAAACTGCTCCAAAAAGAATACAAAAAAAACGTTGATTTTCGGTGAGATTTAATCTCCTGAAGGTCAATTTTTCTTTTTAGGAAAGACTTTTTAGCCAGTTTATTCAATTAAATCTAAACCTCTTTAGCTTTTAAAATCTAAGGAATGGTCGGTTGTCAGCTTTTGTTTGGAACTTTAACAATTTCCAACACAGGAATCGTCACCAAATAGGTAAGCAAAATTTAATCTGAAGACCGCTCTAAAAATTCAATATTTCTCTTCAAACCTGCGAATTTGGTTCTTTTCACAGGTGATTTTTTGAAGATCTCGGAGAAAATTTCCTGAGTAATTTCTTTCCATTCTCCTTTTTTGAAGTTCTTCAGGGCTTCATTGGGTTTGAATCTGCTCTGCTGATGAGGAGCTGCAAAACGATTCCAGGGGCAAACATCCTGACAGATATCACAACCAAACATCCAGTCTTCCATTTTATTTTTGAAATGATCCGGAATGTCATCTTTCAATTCTATGGTAGCATAGGAAATGCATTTGCTTCCATCAATAATTTTTTCAGAAACAATGGCATCTGTAGGACAAGCATCAATACATTTTCTG
>JACAUB010000017.1 GCA_013390605.1 Bacteroidota bacterium
CTGGTATTTTAATAAAGATCTGATTAAAGTAGACTCTGTTTCAGAGTATCTTAAACTGGCTTATCATGGTGCTGCTTTCGATACCACTGCTATATTGTATGTCAATGCGCTATTTATATTATTAAGTCTTCTTCCGTTGGTCATTAATACCAAAAAAGGGTTTCAGAAAGTCCTTTTCTGGATTTATTTTCTGACGAACGGATTGGCGTATAGTATGAATTTCGGAGATTTTATTTATTATAAGTTTTCCCAGTCAAGGCTTACTTCAGCAGTATTTCAGGTAGCAGAGCATGAATCCAATGTTTCCCAGACGCTTATGATTTCTGTTGGTCAGCATCCTTTTGTGCTGATTTGGTTTATTGTTTTAATGGGATTATGGGTTTTCCTGTATAAAAAAGTAAAAGTTGATGAAGCAAAGCCAACTCAATTACTCCCTTATTTTTTATCTTCCATCGTTACTTTGTGTATTACAGCAGTCTTGGTAGTAGGAGGAATCAGAGGAGATTTCAAACACAGTACAAGGCCGATCAATATGGTGGATGCCACTCGTTTTGTAGCCAATCCATTACAGGGTAATTTGGTTCTCAATAGTACATTCTCATTCTTCAGAACTTTAAATACTAATAATTTTAAGGAAGTTCATTTTGTAGATCAAAAGTATATTGAAGAGAATGTACAGCCTCTTAAAATATATGATAGAAAGGTAGAAAACCGTCCCAATATTGTAATTTTTATAGTAGAATCTTTTGGGAGAGAGTATTCAGGAGCATTTAATAAAGATAAAAATATTAAAGATTACGTTTCGTACACTCCTTTTATGGATAGTCTGGCGACTCAGAGTCTTATTTTTCCAAATACTTTTGCTAACGGAAGGCAGTCTATTCATGGAATGAGCAGTGTATTGGCAGGAATTCCGAGTCTTACTGATGCTTTTACAGGTTCTCCATACTCCAATCAGAAAATTCAGTCTATTGTTTCTGTCTGTAATGATCTGGGCTATGATACCTCTTTCTACCACGGAGCTCCAAATGGTTCTATGGGATTCCTTGGATTTGGTAATATCTTAGGGTTTAAACATTATTTTGGGAAAACAGAATACAATCATGATGAGGATTTTGATGGAATGTGGGCCATCTGGGATGAACCCTTCCTTCAGTATTTTGCTAAGAATGTAGGAAAAAAACAACCTTTTATGACTACCGTTTTTACGGCGTCTTCTCACCATCCATTCAAAATTCCTGAGAAGTATCAAGGGAAATTTAAAAAAGGAAAAATAGAAATGCACGAGCCGATACAGTATACGGATTATGCAATAAAAAAATATTTTGAAACGGCTAA
>JACAUB010000170.1 GCA_013390605.1 Bacteroidota bacterium
CCTGATATAATCCCACGACCAGCTTATTTTCATTAGTCCCGGTTTTCTTTTTGATCTGCATGGCATCCTTTACTTCGCCACTGATGTACAGATCATCTAACTTATCTCCTGTAGAGAAAGCAAAATTAAAATACCGGAGAATATTGGACTCATTATTATCCGCAATAGAATTTCCAAAGTTGAAATTATAGGTGGTGTTGGCCTGAAGGGTATCCGTCCACTGAATAAGAACAAATTTATTGGCGATATTCGATGGAAGAATGCGCTTGATATTCTTGATGGGTGGAGAAATAATAAGATTTTTATTGATGTCCTTTAGAGTCACGTATTCATCAAAATCCAGACGAAGTTCGTGGATATCTCTTTTGACGTTGATCCTCGTGGTATCAATGTTTGAACTTAAAAACTTTGGCGCTAAAGTATCTTTTGGGCCACCCACAGGCGATCCCACCCTTGCACATGAATGCACAAGAAAGCTGATAACGAATAATAAAAGAAACCTTTTCATGAAAATGTTTAAGCAAAAGTAAACATTATTCTCCAAAAACTTCGTGTCCGTTATTCAAAGTATCCTTATTGTCATTCATTACGGAATGAAGCTTATCCTTCTGTAAAGGGAAATCCTCAAATAATCCTGATAATGCAAGTGCTGTATAAACTTTACCCGAATATTTGTTTCCAATGGCTACAATAGTAACTTTAGATTTTAAAAGGTGGGCAAATACGGAATTGGTTCCATGCCACCATCCATTATGATAGGTCAGTTTTTCACCGTTATCAAATATTTTCATTCTAAAACCAAGACCATAATTGTTCATTCCTGCTTTTTCATTGCTGTATGGCGCAAATACCATCTGCATCAGCTCAGGTTTCAGAAAGTCCTTCGAATACATTGCTTTTGAAAAATTAAGCAGGTCTCTCGGTGTGGTATAGACATTTTTGTCTCCATAGATCAGATCTAATCTATCCAGTGGATATAATTTGTTCCCACCATAGTAGAAGGATTGTGAAGCCGTTGGAATATCTTTTTCCTGGAAAATATAAGACTGGGTCATTTTCAGCGGTGTGAATACCATTTCTTTCATCGCCTGTGGAAAAGGAGTTTGGGTTACTTTTTCAATCAGCAAAGCCAATAAGGCAAAGTTTGTATTAC
>JACAUB010000171.1 GCA_013390605.1 Bacteroidota bacterium
TCCACTGATAATTCTATGAGCAATTCCTTCAGCGATAGCCGTTTTACCTACACCCGGCTCTCCGATTAGGATCGGATTGTTTTTTGTTCTTCTGGAAAGGATCTGTAATACTCTTCTGATCTCTTCATCACGTCCGATTACCGGATCCAGTTTTCCTTCAGCAGCTAACTCGTTGAAGTTTTTAGCATATTTATTTAAGGATTGATAAGTCTCTTCTGAACTTGCAGAAGTAGCTTTACTTCCTTTTCTTAATTCTTTAATAGCTCCTTCTAATAGTTTTTTAGTTACTCCCATGTCTTTCAGCATTTGAGAAACTTCGGAACTGGTTTCAATAAGAGATAACCATAAATGTTCAATGGTTACATATTCATCCCCCATTTTTTTAGCAATGTTGGGAGCATCCAGCAATACTTTGTTTGCTGATTGTGAAAGATAGATATTCCCTCCCTGTACTTTGGGAAGCTTTTCTAAATTTTCACGGTTTCGTTCTCTTACTAAATTGGCATCTGCTTCAGATTTCTTTAATAAGAAAGGCGATATATTTTCATCCACCTGAAAGATTCCTTCAAGGAGGTGTTGAGGTTCAATACTTTGATTGCCCAATTCCATAGCAACTTGTTGTGCTGCCTGGATGGCTTCCTGTGATTTTACAGTATATTGGTTTAAGTTCATATTTCTATATTTTTGGTAATGATTCGTTTAAAGTTTAGTTTTAAAAAACATCAAGAAACTAAATTTTCAGGCTCAGTTTCTTAATGCCAATCAATTATTTAATCATGTAATCGATGACTGTATCGCAAAAACTGTTCAATTATTAAATTTACAAAAAAAAAGGACAAAATTTCCGGATTATGTATTTTTAACGATAATTTAACTTGACAAAATTTCCGATTCTTTAAAATTTCCTCTCAAATTAATGAACATTCCGTCAGTCTTGAATTTGAAAGCCTGGAGGATGGGTTTGAAAATATATGAATTTGAGTATCAGGAGGGCATAATTTATTTCAGAATAACTACTTTTGCATTTTTACAGATGGAACTTAAAGAAAAACAAAGGAAAATATTAGACGTCGCCGTAGAACTTTTCAAGGAGAAAGGGTATATGGGCAGCTCGGTAAGAGATCTGGCTACGAAGCTAAATATCAAGGCCGCATCATTATATGCACATATCCGTTCGAAGGAAG
>JACAUB010000172.1 GCA_013390605.1 Bacteroidota bacterium
GCTGGAGAATTACCGGAAATCCAATATTCTTTTTAATAGTGCTAAAGAAATTTTGAAAGACTCAGACAATCCTTTACACAAGGCTATGTTTTATAATATTTATAGCAGATTCAATGCAGAACTGAGAAGAGTAGATAAAGCATTTGAGTACAATAATGAGGCATTAAGTAATATTGAAAAAAGCAAAAAGTCTGAATTAAAAAAGACGGTTCTTTATTATATTTATCTGCAGCAGGGAGACTATTATATACAAAAAAAGAAGCCTAAAGAAGCTTTGGAATATTTTCATAAAGCAAGAATGCTGGATAACACCGGAATTGCAGATTGTGTAATAAGTGATTATGTTTACAATCATAAGAATAAAGACTCGGCTTATAAGTACATAACAAGAGCTTATCATACCATGAGTATGAACAAAAAAGATGATGCTATAGCGCTTAATATTCACACGGTTATGGGTGAGTATTATGTTGCTTATGGAGAATATGATAAGGCAGAAAAAGAATTTTTGAAGGCTTTGGAAATCGATAAGAAGACCCGGCGCATTTTTGCACAGTATACCAAATATATTTACAATGATCTTAGGTCTTTATATGCATCTACAGGAGATCAAGAAAAAGCTTATTTTTATCTGAAAGCCTATACAGAGGCTAAAAATAAGACCAATACAGCTTTGCTAGCTAGCATTAACCACGATATGAAATCTTTTATTTCAGAGGACAAAAATGATACTGAAAATCATAGAAGTAAGATGCAGTGGGTTGTTTTTCTGTCTTTTGCCGGACTCTCGTTGTTGGCTATGTATGCATGGAGAATCATCAATACATTAAGAAAAAGAAAAGCGGATCTGAAATCAGAGGCTGAAAATCTGAAGATCAGGATTAATGATAACAGACAGGAGGAAATTATGGAGATGGCCAAGAGGAATGATCCTGAGTTTCTTTCTTGTTTTAAAGAAGTTTATCCGGGATATATAGATCAGCTTTTAGCTATTAATCCCAACCTTGAAAACTCAGAATTG
>JACAUB010000173.1 GCA_013390605.1 Bacteroidota bacterium
ATTCGGCGTTGGGTTTTATGACACCAGTGGGGTTTGAACAGCTAAATGTTTGACTATTCTCACACCCCACTAAACCGGGGCAAGTTCAAATCCAACTAACGCTCGTCCAGAAGAGAGTGGGCGTCACCATCTTTCCCACCCGTTACCTCTTATACCGCTTGATACTGGACTTAAAGCAGTGTAGCTTTCACCTTGTCGAGACTGCTCTGAGAAACACTCCGGTTTGATGGAACCCTTGTTTTCCCTTTATACCGCCGTGCTATGTTCCCTATTGGCTTTTCAGTCTTTAGGTAAGGCGTTGAGCAGTTCCCCTACCCACAGGGAACAGAGTCTTGACCCCACTGAGGTAATGTCCCTTTACGGGCGCACGGGCTATGAGGTAACAGGCAAGGCGGCTTAGAATGTAATCTTTTACTTCGCGCTGCGCTCCTGATCCAAGAGTGACCATTTTACCGGCGCCAGTAAAATGGTCTTTTGCGATTTGTCCTACCTGTTCGCAGGCGGTTATACCGCGCTTAATAGCGACTTCAAAGTTTTGCCACTTATCGTAACCAAGTAGAGGAGCCAGGTCGCGGGCACTCCAGTATTCAGCCCCGTAGGGGCTTATCTGCTTTATTCTCTCAAAATCAAGAGTTGTCGGGATTTCTTTACCCATCTAAATTTCCTTTACGGTTAACAGGTATATAGAAATAAAGTTTTTCTCATAGAACAATTATACTAGAAATTCAAGGGTATTTTCAAGTTTTGCTTTATTGCTCAGGCATATTTTTATCATACCGGTATGATAATTGGCCTTTTTTTTCAATACACCACCGACCCTGATTACTTTTGATTTCAACTTCTCCTTCCGAACTGACCGGTATTTGATGCGCTGGCTCAAATATATACTTTTTTGTAGCCATCTTGTCACCATCTCTTTGTTACTCTAAAGGCCAACTCGAAATTTGATCCAGCCATACTGACCAGATTACGTCGGTAGTTTTTACAGCCTTTTGTGATGAGGAGCAATTGTATGTCCCAGGGCAGCAAGCGGGGAACCTCTGGAAGAAAGGG
>JACAUB010000174.1 GCA_013390605.1 Bacteroidota bacterium
ATGAAAAAATTATTATTCACTCTTATTGCTGCCTTATTTATGAGCAGCCTTGTATTTGCTCAGATACGTCCTTACGACAAAAGAGGAGTCAATGTATTTGAGAATCCTAAGGTCGACACCTTAAAATTTAATGGAATTAAACTAAAAGTGGGCGGAGCTTTTACCCAATCATGGCAGAGCCTACAAGAAACCAATACTGCTGCTCCAAAACTGGTAAGTGGTGTTGATCAAAATAAACTGGTTGCTCTTAGCCCTGGTTTTAATACAGCAAATGCAAATCTCTTCTTGGATACTCAACTTGAAGATGGTGTTTATTTGAACTTAACAATGTATCTCTCATCACGCCATCACAATGAAACATGGGTAAAAGGTGGATTTATTCAATTCGATAAACTCCCATTTTTACACAGTGCATTCTTTGATAACATCATGAAATATGCTACTTTAAAAGTAGGACATATGGAAATAAATTATGGTGATGCACACTTCCGTAGGTCAGATAATGGAAATTCAATTTATAATCCATTTATTGAAAACTACATCATGGATGGATTTGCAACTGAAATTGGTGCAGAAGTTGATGTTCAACACAATGGATTTATTGGTGTTTTTGGAGTTACCAATGGTGAAATTAAAGGTGACGTTGCAAAAGTTGCACCTGTTGCAGGTGCAGGTGATGGAAAACATCATCCATCATTTCTTGGTAAAATTGGTTTTGACAAGCAGTTAAGCGAAACCGTACGTTTACGTATTACCGGTTCTGGTTACTACACTGCTGGTGCTGTTTCTAACACACTATATGGAGGAGACCGTGGTGGCTCACATTATTTTTCAGTAATTGAAAATGCTATTTCTACTTCAACAGCCTTCTCAGGACGTTTTAACCCAGGTTTCACGAATAAGATCAGTTCTTTAATGGGTAACGTATTTCTAAAAGCAGGTGGTTTTGAATGGTTTACAACAGTAGAATCATCAAAAGGTGCCAGTCTTACAGAAAAAGTTCAACGTACTGCTAGTCAGTTTGCAACAGATGCTCTTTACCGTTTTGGAAGTAAAGAAAACTTCTGGTTTGGTGCACGCTACAACACTGTAAAATCAGAAATGCTAAATGCAGCTGATGTAAAACTTAATCGTTTTGCAATAAGTGGTGGATGGTATGTTACCAAAAACATCCTGACCAAAGCTGAAATTGTAAATCAGAATTATGATAATTTCGCATCTTCTGATATCCGTAATGGAGCAAAATTCCATGGTATCGTAATTGAAGCTATCGTAGGTTTCTAATAAACTTAACATTTTTTACGAAAACCGGTAAGACAATGTCTTACCGGTTTTGTTTGTATAAGAGAAATCATCTTTATCGTATGAAACAACTGACTGTATTATTACTTCTTTTTTTCATTTTTACCCAATCTGTATCTGCCCAAACATTTTTTTCGGTTGATCTACAAAAAAACAGTTCGTTAACGATCAATGGATCTACAAATCTATTGTCGTTTAAACTCTTTCAGAATGGCGAGAAGTTATCCAGAAGAAACCTAACTATCTCAACTTCCCGAAACCAAAATAAAGTTTTTCTAAGCCAAAACCAACTTTCTTTAGCAGTAAAGAATTTTTCATCCGATAATAGAATAGCTTTAAATGAATTTCTGAAATTATTAAAATCAGATACATACCCTACACTACAAGTTCAATTAAATTATCTGGATATGCAGACTTCCACAGAGAAGGTTGTATCTACAAATGGAAATGCATTTGTAAATATTACGATCACCGGCGTAACCAAACAATTTTCAATACCCATCTCAACTATTCATGAAGGAGATCTTTATACAGTAGATGGTGAGAAAAAAATGAGCATTCGTGAGTTTGGACTCGTTCCACCCGTTAAGATGATGGGACTAGTAAAAGTAAGTGAGTGGATAACTGTAAACTTTCACATGATTTGTAAAATCAGAAATCAGGATACTGCTAGTAAATAAAAAAAGCGCCGATGTTCCCAAAGGCGCCCTAATTTACATTTTCACATTGAAGATTTAATCATCTTCTTCATTATCCTTTATAACTTCCTTAATATCATTAATGATTTTTTTAGCAATAGCATCAGCTTTTGACGAAGAATCACTCTCAGAATAAATTCGGATAATTGGTTCAGTATTCGATTTACGAAGGTGAACCCACTCCTGACCAAATTCAATCTTCACTCCATCAATAGTACTTATTGGCTGATTTTTATATTTAGCGGATATCTTTAATAAAATCTTATCTACATCCATTTCGGGTGCTAATTGTATTTTGTTTTTGGAGATAGAATAATTTGGATAGGTGTCTCTTAATGCAGAACAATGTTTCCCAAATTTAGCCAGATGTGTTAAAAACAATGCAATACCAACAAGAGAATCGCGACCATAGTGTAATTCAGGATATATTACACCACCATTTCCCTCTCCCCCTATTACAGCCGAAGTAGCTTTCATCATCTCAACTACATTCACTTCGCCAACTGCAGATGCGTTATATTCAACGCCTGCCTTTTCTGATACATCTCGAAGTGCACGAGTTGATGACATATTAGAAACAGTATTGCCAGGTGTATGTTTTAAAACATAATCAGCAATTGAAACCAGTGTATATTCTTCACCAAACATCTCACCATCTTCACAAACAATGGCTAATCTATCAACGTCAGGATCAACGACAAAACCAACATCGCAATGATTCTTAACTACTTCTTTAGATATTTCAGTCAAATTTTCAGGTAATGGTTCAGGATTATGTGGAAATTGTCCATCAGGTGTGCAATATAATTCAACAACTGTATCTACTCCTAAAGCTTTTAAAAGCTTTGGGAGTGCTATCCCACCGGTAGAATTTACACAATCAATTGCCACCTTAAACTTAGCTTTCTTAATAGCTTCAATATCAACTAATGGTAGTTTTAGAACCTTTTCAATATGCCGATCAATCGTTGTGTCATTATAAGTAACCTTACCTAAGTGTTCAACATCAATAAAAGAATATGATTCATTATCAGCAGTCGCAAGCACCTCAGCACCATCAGCAGCTGAGATAAATTCACCATTTCCATTTAAAAGTTTCAAAGCATTCCATTGACGTGGATTATGACTTGCTGTGAGTATGATTCCACCATCAGCATTAAGATCTATCACTGCCATTTCTACTGTTGGAGTAGTTGAAAGCCCTGTATCAACCACATCAACACCCATCCCCATTAAAGTACCAATCACTATATGATTGACCATTTCTCCAGATATACGGGCATCACGACCAACAATGAGTTTCAGTTTATTTTTACCTTCTTTCTTTTTTAAGAAAGTAACAAATGCTGCACTAAACTTTACAATATCCAATGGACTTAAGCCATCGCCAGGCTTTCCCCCTATCGTTCCTCGTATTCCTGAAATTGATT
>JACAUB010000175.1 GCA_013390605.1 Bacteroidota bacterium
ATCTGAATCCACTTACCGGATTATATATGTTTCCTCGTGATCGTGATTTTAATAGTTATAAGAATAATTATCAGGTTTTCAATACTGATAGGAATATGTTCTTGCAGAACTGGTTTGTGAGCGATGATAAACAATCTAATCCTTACTGGATTATAAATAAACAGCCTGAAGTTGACATGGTTAAGAGAATCATTGCAAATACAGAAATTGATTATGATATCGTAAATCATTTAAAATTTCAGGTAAGAGCAAATCTGGATTATTCTGATAAATCATACGATCAGAAATTATATGCAGGATCTAATGCTACTAACGTTTCTGCAAATGGAGCATGGAATTATACAAAGTATAATGATCAGTCTCTTTATACAGATGCTATCTTGAAATATGATAATAAATTCGGCGCATTTAGTCTTAATGCTCTCTTGGGAACAACCTATTCACAAACTACCTCAGGTGACGGTATCCAGGTTGGTAATGGAACCAACAATCTATTATATCCTAATATATTCACATTCCAGAATATGCCTTCAAATGTTATGATTAATTCAATCTATGGTGGTAAGGTTATAAAAGAAGGCGCTTTTGCAAATGCACAACTTGGATATAAGGAGATGCTATTCCTTGATTTATCAGCACGTAATGACTGGGCCTCAACTTTAGCACTTTCAGGACATGAGTCTTATTTCTATCCTGCTGTCGGTATTACTGCACTTATTAGCCAGATGACTAAATTACCTGACTTCATCTCTTTTGCTAAAGTAAGAGCTTCAAGTTCACAAACAGCAAACGAAGTACCTTTTAATGTTATAAACCCAGGTAACACCATTACTGGTGCTGCAGGTGGTATTAATTATTACACCGGATATCCTTTTTACGACTTAAAACCTGAAATGATCAAGAGTAATGAGTTAGGTACTGAATGGAAATTCTTAAACGGAAGAGTAGGTTTTGATTTCACATACTATTATGATGTGAGTACAAATCAATTTTTAACTGTTTCTATGCCTTCTGGCTCTGGTTATACCTCTCGTTATATCAATGTCGGTAAAATCGTAAATAAAGGGGTTGAAATTTCTGTTGATGCTGAACCATTTAAAACCGATAACTTTAGCTGGAAAACTTCTTTCAACTTCAATACCAACAATAATAAAGTTAAGGAATTGGTTAAAGATCAACCAAATTATCGTGTTGACTATGGTAGTTCGGAAGGTTATACTACTTATATTCAGGCTGGTGGTTCTTATGGTGATCTTTATGGTTATGCTTTCCAAAGAAATGCTGCCGGACAAATTTTATTGGATCCAACAAGTGGAGCTCCGTTAAAATCTGCTACTCAAGTTTATCTTGGCAACCTCCAATCAAAATGGAGTCTTGGATGGAATAACAATATCAATTACAAAGATTTCTCTATTAGTATGCTGATCAGCGGTAAATTTGGTGGTAAGGCAGTAAGTCAGACTGAAGCATTACTTGATGGACAAGGAGTAAGCAAGAGAACTGGTGATGCAAGAGACTTAGGTTATGTTACTATCAACGGAATGAAAGGAACAACTGCAGTAACCCAAATTAACCCACAACTTTACTATACAACTATTGGTGGTAGAAATGGTATTCTTGAGCCATATGTTTACGATAGAACTAATGTAAGGTTAAGCCAACTGTCAGTTTCTTACAACCTGAATGTTAAAAAACTTCACCTGCCGTTTACAGCAGCATCTTTCTCAGTTGTTGGACAAAATCTGTTGTATTTCTACAAAAAAGCTCCATTTGATCCTGAGTTAGCTATTAGTACAAACCAACAGAGTCAATCACTTGATTGTTTCGATGTCCCTGCTACCAGAACCTTCGGTTTTAATTTAAAAGTCACATTCTAATAACTTGAAATTATGAAAAAAATCATATTAGCGCTGACACTCGCTCTTGTTTTAGGTTCATGTACGAAGGATTTTGTTTCTTCAAATAAGAACCCTTACCAGATTACAAATGAATCGCTTCTCCAGGATAATAATCTTCTAGGTTCACCTTTTTCATCATTAATGTCAAATTTGTTTGGTGATCAGATTGAAGAAAATTTGATTCAGGATTCTTTTACCCGCCAGATGGCAACACCTACTCCTTTTGTCAATGGTATCAATAATACTACTTATTACATCAGATGGAATACATATTGGGATCGTATTTATGGTTCAATCATGTCTCCATCACAGAAGGTTATTAAATTAGCTGATGCAGGTGGTTACAAAGAATTTTCTGCTTGGGCTAAAATGTTAAGAATTTTGGGTATGTCACGCCTGACTACATTCCACGGTCCAGTTATCTATTCAAACTACGGTTCTCAGGCATCAACAATCTTGTATGATAAAGAATCTGATTTATATAACTTGTTTTTCAAACAGTTAGATACTATTCAGTCAGTATTCAAAGCAAATTCTACCTATAAAGGTTTTAAGAGCTTTGATGCAAGTTATGGGGGCGATCTTACAAAATGGCTTAAGTTAACAAACTCTATCCGTTTAAGATTGGCTATCCGTTTATCAAAAGTAGCTCCTGATATTGCAAAAACACAGGGAGAAAAAGCTTTAGGCGATGCAGCTGGTTTGATCAGCACAAATGGTGACAACTTTAATATTTCTCTTTACGGAAATATTCTTCCACTCGCCAGAATTTGCTGGCAATGGGATGATACTCGTATGGGTGATGGCATGGAATCAATTCTGGTTGGATTAAAAGACGGAAGACTTCCTGTTTATTTTGAGCCTGCTTCTGACAATACGTTGTATGCTGCCCATCCTGCTTATCCTTATAAAGGGATTCGTAATGGCGCATACTTAAATTCAAAGACTGATCACATGCCTTGTTCAAAAATTAACACAAGCTTCAATACTACTCTTTTCAGACGTTATATGACGGCTGCTGAAGTTAGTTTTCTGAAAGCTGAAGCAAGTTTGAGAGGATGGACGGGTGCAGGTGATGCTAAAACCAATTATGAGAATGGTGTAAGACTTTCATTTGCTGACTGGGGTGCAAGTGGTGTTGATGCTTATTTAGCTGATGCAACAAGTAAGCCTATTAATTTTACAGATCCTATTGATGCAAGAAATAACTTTACATCACGTTCTACTGTAACAGTTGCATGGAATGAAGCTGATACTAAAGAGTTAAAATTAGAAAAAATCATCACTCAGAAATGGATTGATGGATTTACGAATGCTCTTGAGGCTTGGGTTGATTTCCGTAGAACAGGTTATCCAAAACTTCCTTACAATGCAAGAAATGACAGTAATGCCGATTGGGGTGTTATTGGCGCAACCGACTTTATCAAGAGAATGCCTTTTGTAAATAGTGAAAGATCTAACAATGCCGCTGGTGTTGCTGACGCTGTTTCAAAAATGGGAACTGGAGCTAAAGACGATATCGCTACCCGCTTATGGTGGGATACTGGTGCAGTTGCAAACTTCTAAATCATTTCTTTTATAAAACTAAAATACCCTTCTACAAAAGCTGTAGAGGGGTATTTTTATGTTTAGACGTTTTTGTAAGTAAATTACACACTTACAGACAAAAAAAGAAAAATAATAGTTAATATTGCATCCTAAATCCCCTTCGACTCTTTTTGGTTAAATTTTTTCAAAATAGGTCCTCTATTTTTTCTGGGGTTTTAATGAAAAGTTATGGATGCGAACACACACAACGCTGATTACGATTTAATTGCGCGATATCTGTCCAAAGAGGCGACAGAAGAGGAGTGTAATACTCTTGAGGTATGGCTATGTTCGAATAAGGAGAACCG
>JACAUB010000176.1 GCA_013390605.1 Bacteroidota bacterium
CCGGAAGATGAGATAGGATTGATTCCATGCGCTGATGGTGGAACCAGCCTTGATGACTGGGTTGTAGGGGGTGCTTTATTTGAAAATGCGATATCACAGGCTAAACTTGCACAACGAACAAGTCAGCTTTCCGGGATCTTATGGCATCAGGGTGAAAATGATTGTTCTCCGGAAAAAGCTGAGATATATAGTGAAAAATTTGCTGTAATAATTAAGACATTACGTCAGGAATTAAATGTTCCGGAAATTCCTCTTATGATAGGTGGTTTAGGAGACTTTCTACCTAATGGGATCTTTGGGAAATATTTTGCTTCATACGCTTTAATTAATCACGAATTGGAAGACTTTGCAAAAACACATGCCAACAGTTATTTTGTTACGGCAAAAGGACTTACGGCCAATGCTGACAATATTCATTTTAATGCTTTGTCACAAAGAATATTGGGGGTCAGATATTACAGTGCTTTTCGTGATTTAAAACATCTTCTTGAACCTCATAATGATGAAGAAAACAGATTAACAACAATCTATAACCGCCCTTATACCCAAACCGAAAAAATCAAACTATTGGAGCATGAATTTGCAGTTGGAAATATTGAATCTAAAGATTTTCTGTCAGAATTAGCTATCCTGAGTGGGAAGTAATACATTTATATCAAAAAAAACAGCACCATCATTGGTACTGTTTTTTTGATCCTTTTCAGGATATCATTATTATTTTATCCAAGTACGGTTACTCCTTTTTCAATCATTTCATAGATTGCATCTCTGCCGTTATCAGGCTTTACATTGACAGCTTTGGTTCCATTAAAATGAAGACAAGTGATATATCCATTGGCTACAGCATCCTGAGCTGTGAATTTTACACAATAATCCATTGCCAGTCCTGCAATTTCCACTAACTGAATATCATGGTATTTCAAGAAATCATCCAATCCGGTTTTCATGAAATGATTGTTGTCCTGAAAGCCACTATAGCTATCAATTTCAAGGTTTTTTCCTTTTTGTATGATATGGGTAACCTTGC
>JACAUB010000177.1 GCA_013390605.1 Bacteroidota bacterium
TCTTGCGCAGGTGTCATTATTTTAGTCTACCAGCCTCGTCAACTGACCCTGGCTGATTTGTTACTAAAAGTAAACACAAACACGAACTGACTTGGCAGAATAATGGTAAAGTCCTGAACGAAAAGGTTACGCTTTATGCCAAAGTAGGCAAAGCCTTGATTATCGCCCGGCAGGATGAGGCTGACCCTTATGAAGCTGTGGAGAAAATAATCGATTGGACGACTTTTATTCTTAGTGTGGTGGAAGCCGAAGAACTGGCCCGCCCCGAAGATTTTGATTACTTGGACCTGATGAATAATCACTATAGTTGGGTAAGACAATATTCCAAAAAGTTGCTGGAGACTTTTGAGTTCAAAGCGGCTTCCAATAATGCCGGTAAATCTCTTTCAGAGGCTTTGAAATTACTCAAAGAATTGAACGAACAAAAGGGTGGAAAGATCCCAGCCGATGCGCCTACCGCATTTGTTAAACCCCGCTGGCAAGAGTATGTTTTTAAGTCAGACGGTAGTATTGATCGGCATTATTATGAGTTTTGCGCCCTGGCCAGCTTGAGAGATGCCCTCAAAAATGGCGATATCTGGATAGAAAGTAGCCTACAGTTTCGAAACTTTAGCGATTACCTGTTACCACTACCAGAATGGCTAAAGCTGCGTGAGGCTAAAAAGGTACCATTACCGATCGAAACCGATTTTGTAGCTTATATGAGTGAGCGCACCGTCCTACTGCACGATAAGCTATGGAAATTACATAGCTTGATCAAGAATGGACAGCTACCCAAAGTTACGCTGGAAAATGGTGAGTTCCATTTGGGGAAAATGATTAAGGAAGAAGAGCCAGAAGCTCTGGAAAAGCTGAAAAAATTAGTTTATGGGTTACTGCCGCGAGTGCGAATAACCGATCTTTTGGTAGAAATGGATGAATTGACGGGTTTTAGCCGTCACTTTACCCACCAGCAAACCGGTCAAACCGCTCCCGATAAGCTTGCTTTACTGGCGGCTATTCTGGCTGATGGTCTTAATTTGGACCTAGATAAGATGGCGGATGCCAGTGCCGGACTGAGTTATCGACAGTTAGCCTGGGTCGCAGATTGGCATATTCGGGGTGAAACTTATCGTAAAGCCCTAGCTGAACTGGTGAACTTTCAACACAAACTCCCCTTTGCCGCCAACTTTGGTCAGGGAAAAAGCAGTTCCTCGGATGGGCAGCGGTTCCCGGTTGGTGGGGTTAAGGAAGCCGGAAATAAAATAAATCTGAAATATGGTTTTGAGCCGGGAATTATGTTTTACACCCATAGCAGTGATCAATATGCTCCTTATTACATCCAGGTTATTAGTACCACTGCCAGACAAGCCCCCTTTATGATTAACGGTTTGCTATATCACGAGAGCGAGCTTGAAATTGAGACCCATCATACCGATACTCACGGCTATACCGACCAGATCTTTGGGGCGGCTTCGTTACTGGGCTTTAAGTTTCAACCGCGCATCCAAGATATTGGCGATAAACGTTTGTACTGTATCGGGACTGCCAGTAGTTATCCGGCTATTTCAGATCTAATCGGTGACAAGATTAGCTCAAAACTCATTGGCGAAAACTGGGAAGAACTCCTCAGGTTGTTCACTTCAATCAAGAAGGGTACAGTTACCGCCTCCCTTATCCTGGGAAAATTGGCCGCTTATCCCCGGCAACATCGGTTGGCTCAGGCTCTGCGTGAGTTAGGGAGACTGGAAAAAACGCTTTTTACGATTGAGTGGATTAAAGATGAAGCGCTGCAACATGGCACTCAAGGTACTTTGAACAAAGGAGAATCGCGAAACAGTTTAGCCAGAACCCTCTTTTACCATCGGTTAGGGGAAGTCCGCGAACGTAACTACCAGGATCAGCTTAATCGGGCAAGTGGTCTCACTCTTTTAAGTGCCGCTATTGTGACCTGGAATACTCTTTATCTCGAAAAAGCGGTTGAAGCTTTAAGGCAACGGGGGGAAGACCTCAGTGCTGAAAAGTTAAAACATCTTTCACCCCTCGGCTGGCATCACATAAATCTGACTGGGGATTACATTTGGAAGTTGAAACAGGGATTTAGCCTGGATAATCTCCGTCCTTTACGTACCAGATCTGGTGATTAGAGCAATTTGAACTCAAAATCTCTAGCTCTGTGATGCTTTTCACTAGCGTCGCTTTCGTGTTAAACATTGTAAGTACCCCAACTTAGGTCTGAAGGCTGGAGTATTCCGAACCTAGAGTTGTTGGATGAGAATAATTGGTAAGT
>JACAUB010000178.1 GCA_013390605.1 Bacteroidota bacterium
TCCACTAAAAATAAAAAAGCCACTGAATGATTCAGTGGTTTTTTTATTATTCTAAATTCCAATCTGTTACGAGCTACAATTCTTCTTAAACCAATCAATATAAGCATCCACAGCCTTCTGAAGAAAATCTTTTACCTCTTCATCATTTAAATTTCCATTTTCATCCCATACTTTATCAATATGAGGAAGATAAACTTCTGGTTGCTGCATTGCCGGGACATTAAGAAACACAAGACTTTGTCTAAGGTGATGATTAGCCCCAAAAGCAGAAAGGTTTCCTGGCGAACTACTAAATACCGCACCTGGCTTTCCATCCCAAACATTTTTACCTGCCGGCCTTGAACCAACGTCAATTGCATTTTTCAATACTGCAGGAACCGACCTGTTATGTTCTGGGGTAATAAAAATAACACCGCCGATAGTTCTTATTTCATCTCTGAATTTCGTATAAGATTCGGGGACCTTATTATAATCATCAAAATCCTGATTATATATAGGTAAATTGTCAATTGAAATAATTTTAAATTCAAAACCCTGAGGAGCCATAGGAAGTAATGCCTTCGCTATCTTTTTAGAGAAAGATTCTTTCCGCAAACTTCCTGCAATAAGCCCAATTTCTGTATTCATAATGATAATATTTAGGTGATTGATATTTTTTAAACAGCAAAAACGATGCGAAACATTAAATGATATTATTTATAAAATACAGAAGGTTCCGAAATGGAATCTTCAAATTATTTTATTTTTTTATAAAATTCGTAGAGCGCATCAATATCTGCTGAGCAAAGTATTGGAACAGCTTTTTCAAGAACATTTTCATCCCAATCCCACCATTTCATTTCAAGAAGTAGCGCGATATGTTGTTCGCTGAATCTTTTTCTGATAGGCTTTGCAGGATTTCCTCCTACAATAGTATAAGGTTCTACATCTTTTGTCACCAATGCACGGCTGCCAATAACAGCTCCATCTCCGATTTTAATTCCAGCCATTACCATAGCCTCCGT
>JACAUB010000179.1 GCA_013390605.1 Bacteroidota bacterium
ATAACTTAATCCCAGTACAAACATTGATTTATTGTTCATAATCTGCGTATGAATCTTATAATCCACCAGACTCTCAGATAAACTTTTTGTTTTATACTCCGAAGGCATGCCTATCCAGTACATTCCGGTAGAAAACGTCAGATTTTTATGTTTATAGCTGATAAAAATATTATTCTTGTTTTCATTCGTATTCAGAAAAGCTCCACTAAGGCTGTACGTCGGGATATTGAACTGATACTGAAGAGAAAAATTTTTATACTCTGAAGCCAGCACAAAATTATTGCCGAGATAATCGTTTTTAATCACCGCTCCAGAACTTGTTTTCACCATTTCTGAAGTAGGAGTTAACACTACTTTCAGCACCAAAAAATTATTCCCAAAAGGTTTATAAGAACCTGTAAGCTGAACTCCATACTGCTGCGCATATTTTCCATTTTCATAAGTAAGCGCATATCCTCCAAATACATCATCCAATACATAATACTGATTAATAACCCGGTCTGTATAAGAATAGAATATATTGGCATTAAAATCAAAATACTTATTATTCAATGAATAGGTCAGGCTATTGGTCCATTTCTGCTGGGATGTAAGAAAAGAGTTCCCTTTTTGTACAATATTGGGGGCCAGCTGTACCACATTACTGCTGAGCGCATTACTCCATGGGCTTATGGGCTTATAGCTACTCGTAAAACGAAGGCTCTGATTGTTTTTAAGCTGATAAGCCAATACTACTTTGGGAGTAAAAGACCATTCATCAAAGGTATTTTCTGCACTTTTATTATGAATATTAGTCAGCCCTGCTCCGATACGATAGCTGAACTTATCTATTTTTCCTGCAAATTCAGTGTAAAAATATTGTTCCAGATAAGTGACCTTATATTGAGAATAGCCGGAAAGATTATTCAGATCATTGGCAATTGAAGATCTGGAGATACGATATCCTGACGAAAGTTTTCCTACTGCAAAATCATGAACGTGTGCCAGTTCACCTACAAAACTTGTTTGCTTTGCCTTCAAAATCATATCATTCTCATACACAGAAAGACCGGTTCCTGTCACCCATTCTTTAGCGGTTTCCGAAGTATTGGTTGTATAGTCTGAGCCTACAACATTAATACTCAGCTCATCTTTTACTCCTAGTTTTTTAGAATAATAAAGATCCAGCTTAGGAATTACATAATCAGAACCAT
>JACAUB010000018.1 GCA_013390605.1 Bacteroidota bacterium
GAGATACGGTATTAGCTGTCAAGAGCCAATTTTGAAATGACGAAAGGAATTTGTTAAGGACAGAAAAATTCAAAAAGTTGCAGCCAAAGCCGCCACCACGCCATCGCAGCGAACAGGCGCAAAGTGAGCCGTAACACCAACAAGCCAAGCGGCGGCTGTCCGCGCTCGGTGCAAGAATAAGTTTTAGTTTTCGTTAACCGCACTGCCCTAGCTGGCCTTTGCCTCCAGTGAGGCACCCGCCTTTTTCTGGGACGAGGGCTGGTAAGCCGGATCGAAGGGCTGCCCGCTCTTAACCACGGCAAAACCCAGGTGGATCAACTTGCGGGCGGCGGCGCACCGCACTTCCTTGTAAGCCCGACCCTTAGTCTTTTGCATGCGTTCACAGTAGGCTTTTATCACCGGGTTGAACCGCATGGCGCTGCCTGCCGCCATATAAAGGAGCGCACGTAGCCGACTATGACCGCCTTTTCCGATCATTGGCCGGCTTCTCACACTGGTCCCGCTACTGCGTTCGATGGGAGCCAAGCCAGTAAAGAGGGTCAACCCTTCAGCGCTGGAGCAGTTCGTAAAATTGAGGGTCACGACCACCAGCCACACCGCCGTCAACCGTCCGATGCCGGTGATAGTTTGGAGAAGAGTAACTGAAGCGGCCCATTCCTGGTCCAGCTTGAGGAACTCTTTTATCTCCTTATCTACCTGCTTGATGCGTTCGGTCAGGGTGGCGATTAGGTTCTCCAGGCTCGTCACTACCCCTTCCACTGGCTGGGCGACTGAAAGAGCATGCAATTGGTTACGGAACTGCTGGCGGGCTTCCAAAAGACTGAGACGGTGCGTAAGACGTTGGTAAAGCTCGCGGTAAATCTGGGGTGGTGGGGTCCAACGAGCCGGTTGCAGGGTAGCCGAAAGCCGGGCCAGGAGTTGAGCATCGAACCGGTCGTTTTTAGGCTTGAGGCCAAGCGCGCCGGCGAAGTCGTGAGCCTGTTTGGGGTTGATCACGCTAACTGCGAAACCTTCACCTTGCAGGTAGGTAGCCAGTTCGATCCAGTAAGTGCCGGTGGCTTCCATCACTACCAGAATCTGGTCAAGCGGATGGTCGGCTTTAAGTAAGAGCTTGGTCAGGCTGGCGTAGCCTTCGGGCGATTGAGACAAGCTAACCGCACGGGTAGGTTCAGCATCGCGGTAGCAAGTCGCCGCGGTGAAGGTTTTGGCGGCTATATCCAGCCCGGCGTAATACTCATATTTCGGGCGGGATTTGAGGACAGGCGGGTCTTTAGCAGGGGCCATTGTAATTATGGTGCCTCCATTAAGTCCACAGGTTTGTCGGGAGTTAGTTAGCAGTAACTGACACCGGGGCTACCCTTATTTCTGGCCTTGTATGGGCGGTCTGCTTAGCCGCTAGATACGGTAGAGATTATTAGGTGGCCCAGATCAAAAGAGGGTCTATCTCTTTCAGGCGGTCTGACCGCAAGGAGGTTCTGAACCTCTCTTTTAACCTGGTGTCGTACATTTTCATTATACAAGGAGGTTC
>JACAUB010000180.1 GCA_013390605.1 Bacteroidota bacterium
CAGGGTCGATATAGGGCTGTTACAATCCTAATCCGTCTTCTATAGACGTATCAGGTACCTATCAAAGATATATTGACCCTATATCAAGGATACCAGCGATGAGAGTCATAGGGTAATTATCGATCCATTAAAGGACGATATTCTATAGATTTAAGCCCAAATGAATGAATCGCTTTCGCCCAACATTTGAGCTTAGATTTACTTTGATAACAATATATAACATAGATATTATCATGAATAATATCTATTAAAATTCGATTTATTTTATGGTTATGTTTTTACATTACCCTCATTTTTAGTATCTTTAGTGTTACTAATGTTTAACCTAAAATATTAATAATGAAAGAAAACTACACTACAAAAAACCGCCAAAATACTTCCACTATCCAATCCAACCAAGTCCCTGATAAACCGAACGATATTAAAGGCAAAAAGATTGAAAAAAACAAACCTATTCAATATCATGAATCTTCTTCACAGGTTAATGAGATCATTGATGGTATTAAAAAACTACCCCTCGACGAATTATCGAGGTTGACAAAAGAGGTAGCTGAAAGAAAAGCTATTTATGATATCATATTTCAGAAAGATCCCTATTTAAGTATTGCACAGAAAAAAGATCTGGCAGAAGAAATCATCAATAAAGAACATGAAATTGAGCTTGACGAAAAGAGGAGACTCCAATTGCTGGAATCTGAAAATGAAATAAAAGCACCACCGACTGAAATGAAAAGTACAAACGGAGCTTTCCATGATAAAGCCGAAAGTAAAAGAGATGAAACAGAGAATGGCACAGAGAATATACAATGTCCCGGAAAAATCAGATTGACCGGTAACAATAGAAAGTTTATTAACAACTTCGTGAATATGCTAAAAGAAGCAGCTGAATCAGATCCTGATTTATCATTTCAGTGCGATACCGATGCTATTCCCGACATGATTCAACGTTCATTTGTAAATAAAAACGGTAAGCCATTATCATACAATACGATACGTCAATATATTCCTACTTCTAAAGATACCAGAGTAAAGCATTGATAATCAACGATTCTATTTGATATATTTTTAATTATTCCTCCAATAATTAAATTTTATAAAAAAATAACTTTATATACAACTGATTATCTGATCACTAAACAGCGTAAAATATATTTCATTAATTTATTGCTATTATTAAATCATCATTCTATTTTGGCGCTTTAAAATATTCGCGCGATGGAAGAAATTCTACTGTCGAAGCAACAGTACCAAGCCGTGATAAAACGTCTTGACGAGATAACCGGT
>JACAUB010000181.1 GCA_013390605.1 Bacteroidota bacterium
CAGAGAGCAAAAGCTGATATCAGTGAAATGCTAAGCGGTTTCCAAAGAAAAGAAGGAGAGAACCAAGGATGTGAGATCATTCAGGTGAAAGCTTGGGATTATGCAGCATTATTGGATGCTTATGCGAAAGCAGAGCATTTTGCAAGAACAGAAAGTGTTCCCGTAGTAGTACATGTGGTAGATGTTACCCAACCTCAAGGGCACTCTACATCAGGATCTCACGAAAGATATAAAAATGAAGCGCGTTTAGCTTGGGAAGCTGAGTTTGACGGGTTGGTGAAATTTAAAGAGTGGATTCTAAACTATTCTATTGAAATTGATGGAAAAGAAGAGGTAATTGCTACGGCTGAAGAATTGGATGCTATTGATGAAGAAGCTAAAAAAGTTGCTAAGGCTGGACAAAAAACAGCTTGGGATAACTATCAGGCTGCTATCAAGGAATTAATTCAGTCTATTGTTCCTTTAGTAGAAAACCTTAAAGGTCAGAATACGGAAGTAGAAACAGCGCTTACTCACTTCAACAAATTGGTTTCAAAAGCGAAGAAAGATGTATTCCATTTGGCGAGAAAAGCTTTATTGGCAACAAGAGGTACCAATTCTGCAGAAAGAAATCAGTTGATGCAGAAGTACAATGAAGCCTCTGAAGTTGAAAAAGATAATTATTCATCTCACTTATATTCTGAATCTGAGTGGAAAGCTGAAAACATTCAGGAAATTAAACCTGTTTACTCAGACAACTCTGAAGATGTAGATGGAAGAGTTGTGATCAGAAATAATTTTGATAAAATCTTTGAAAAATATCCTGAAACATTAATCTTTGGAGAAGATACCGGAAACATCGGTGACGTAAACCAGGGATTAGAAGGTATGCAGGAGAAATACGGAGCATTGCGTATTGCTGATACCGGAATTCGTGAAGCGACAATTCTTGGACAGGGAATTGGTATGGCCATGAGAGGGTTGAGACCAATTGCTGAGATCCAGTATTTAGACTATGTTC
>JACAUB010000182.1 GCA_013390605.1 Bacteroidota bacterium
ATCTCAAAGAACAAACAATCACGCTATGCTCGACTCAGAGTCTTGCTTGCTATCCCGGCTGCTTTCGCACTAATGGTGCTATTCTCTTTTACAAGTCTGGAAAATACACCTTCACTTTTGCGAAATAATATAATACAACCTGCCTTTAATAATATTCATAAATCTTTCGACAAGCAACAATCACCACAACAGAAACCGATTTCTAAACAACCCATTAAGGTAACTCCTAAAGATACTGCTACCAATAAAACTCATTACGAAGGAGGTTATCCTGGAGGATACTTGGCATGGTTAGACTTTATGAAAAGCAACTATAGATTTCCTTCAGGAATTATAAAAAGAGGACATAGTCAATACATTGAAGTTTCATTTATTGCTTCGGAACAAGGTGAGATCAAGAACCTAAAGGTTACAAAGGGTATAAACAAAGAATGTGATAAAGAAGCACTCAGAGTATTAAACATAATGCCAAAATGGAGCCCCATCCTAAAGGATGGTAAGCTTTGCTCTCCATTGTTCCATTTGACTATCTCACTTAAGCCCAATCCTGCGAAAAGGAACGGCCCTCCTATCACAACATGTGATATTGCAATGGGAGATGGAGCGCCCGTTACACCTTCAAATGAAAATAAACCACTACTATTAGTTGAAAAGAACCCTGAATTTAAAGGTGGATTGGATGCTATGTTAGACTTTCTTAAAAAGAACACTCATTATCCAGAGGAAGCCAAGAAACAAGGAATCCAAGGCACTGTATTTATTTATTTTACCATTTCAAAAACAGGCACGATATCAGATGTAAAAGTATTAAAAGGTATCAGCAAAGAGTGTGATGAAGAAGCAATACGTGTCGTGAAGGCAATGCCAAACTGGATTCCTGGCCAAACCGATGGAAAAGATGTTCCTGTAGTGTTTCAGATTCCAATAAAGTTTCAGAATAAAATAGGCTAAAACAATAAACTTGCGCTACTACAACAACTAAACACCTTTCTTTGCGGAAAAACAAATCCCTTCTTTCTATTTAGAAGGGATTTTGTTTAACCCGCTAAAACGCAAATAAAAGCATAGAGCCATTTAAATTAGATGTCATGAAACCCACATTATATCTTTTAGCTATACTATTAATCATATTATCTGGTTGCACCCAAAATTACAAAACCTTAACCAATCAGGCTTATTTGACTGATGACAGCCATGGTATGTTGGATAGACATAAATTTTATCAGAATGATTCATTAAATCTCACTATTGAAATACCTTGGGACGATAGTAACTACTCAACATTTGAATTAGCTTATTTTATGCCCAGAAAAAGGCAGAGGCATGTTTTATCAATCACAAAAGTGAATCCCAAAAAGGATTTCATTCTTTATATGGATTCCTGGAACATGATCGTTCTGAAGAAATCAAATATAAACTTAGCTTCATTCCGACCATATAATGTCGAAGATACAACCATCATCAATTATACACCGCTCAAATCTACTAAACAGATTTTCAGAAAGACGATCATCGAAAACAAAAATAAACTAATCGTCAAAAATGACATCATTCCATTCGGGAAAGATTATATATCTGTGATTTCATACGACCAACACGAATCGAAAGGTGGATACACAGGAATAGATATATCTAATCCTGATGACATCTATTTTTATGGTGAAGATTACTTGAGAACATTAAAAATAGCAAAGAAGACTGCCCATTATATTAATACACAAAAAAGATTTATCAACGTAAACCCATTCACACGACTGGATGAATATTTTAAATATGGCAAATACAACAACTACAGAGCCGCAACTTTAGGTGCTGAAAAAAGCTCACAGTATCACAGTAACGAAGATCAACAGATGTATGAACAGGCATTGGCTACTTATTACTCGTTCTCCCATGAAGGAAATGAGTCGGATTCGTTATGGAGGATACTGACACATCAAACACACGATACGATATTCAAACAGGCAGGCTCCATTGATGATTTATTGAAAAGAGTAGATAGTTCGCAAATAGTAATATTCAATGAAGCACATAATTGTCCCCAACACCGTTATCTCGTGGGAACTTTGCTCGAGAAGTTCTACCAAAAAGGATTTCGCTATTTAGGATTGGAAGCCTTTTTCAATGATTCCTTGTTAATTAAAAAAGGATATCCAACATCGGGCAATGGCTTTTATTTACGTGAACCTGTATTTGCTAATCTGGTCCGGGAGGCACATAAAATGGGGTTCAAGGTATTTGGATACGATAGCGATCATAACAATACCCGCGAAATAGATCAGGCAAAAAACATCTATGATAAAACAATAGGTAAAGACCCTGAAGCCAAGGTCCTCATTTTGGCAGGATACGCTCATATCCTTCCAAACAATATGGCAGGAAAATTAAAGGCCATTTCAGGAAAAGAGCCATTAACAATTGATCAAACCTATACCTATTTACATCATCTTAATAATGAAGTAAAAAATGATCAGGCATATATCATTCAAGACCAAGGCTTAAAAAACAAACCCGATGTTGATATGCTATTATGGAACGACCTTGTCATTAAAAACAACTGCTTTTCATTACATGAGTCTAGGTCTGTGAAGATTAATGTTCCCGATAGTGTAATGAATAACACAACGGTTGTCTGCATTTACAACAAAAATGAATATCCGTATTCAGATAAAAACATCCCTATTCCTGTAATTTTACAAGTGATAAAAAATAAAAAAACAAATATTGAGTTATCATTATGTACAGGAGAATATATGATTCTTTATTTAGATGATTACGGGAATATTTTATCTAAAGAATCGTTACATATTTAATTAAGAAATAATAAATATTCATAAAATATCTTTCAAATATAAAAAGACACCCATAAACAGAATATACAAATAAATTATGGCACTGTATTTGACACCAAAGAAAAATTATTATTTACTAAATCGCCCAACCAAACTAGATTAAAATGAGAAAACTTCTCTGCTTTCTTGGCTTACTATTGTTGTGTTCTAACAATCTTTTTGCCCAATCAACCAC
>JACAUB010000183.1 GCA_013390605.1 Bacteroidota bacterium
TTGGACAATATTTACAGCCCACTAAAAAACATCTTCCTGTAAAGAGATTTATTACTCCGGAAGAATTTGATGAGTTGGGTGACTTTGCAAGAAGCTTAGGTTTCAGACATGTGGAAAGTTCTCCTCTTGTTAGAAGCTCTTATCACGCAGAAAAACATATTCATTAAAATAAAAAGACCGCTCAG
Source organism: Bacteroidota bacterium (assembly GCA_013390605.1). Classification (GTDB taxonomy): domain Bacteria; phylum Bacteroidota; class Bacteroidia; order Bacteroidales; family Cfx3-03; genus Cfx3-03. The sequence goes on from JACAUB010000183.1 coordinate 186, forward strand.
TAATGGGCGGTTGTTTTTTTGTAATAATAAGTAATAGGTAATGGTAATAGGGTGGAAGCAGCAAACTTCTTTAACCACAACAAATAAGCAACGGCCTCCATCACTCTCATCCTCTGGAGGGGGGCGAAAATTCAAAGAATTTTCGAGGGGGTGGTTTACAATAACCTGATATCAAAACTATTCCCATTCATCTGTGAAAATCTGTGCGATCTGTGGTAGAAATCAATAACTGAAGATAATATCAAAACGATTTATTACAAGAAGACTCCCGGTTAATCACCCCGATCCGGCCATTAATTTCAATAGGTTTAAAATGTTTTTTCTTAAATTCTGAAGGCGTTTCACCCGTATGCTCCTTAAACAGTTTATTAAAATAGGAAAGGCTTTCAAATCCTACCTGAAAACAAACTTCAGTAACAGAAGAATCTTTTAACAGATAAATTTTAGCCTGATTGATTCTGTAATTATTGACAAAATCTGTGAAAGTCATATTGGTTTGCTTTTTAAAATACCGACAGAAAGCAGGTGTGCTTAAACTGACAATCTGGGCAATCTCGTTTACATTAGGCTTTTTATCATGATTTTCATGAATATAATCGTAGATGGTTCCCATTCTGATCTTATCGTTCAGGAACCATTTGATTCTTGTATCTTCTTTATTGAGCTCATTTACCTCAGTGGAATTGGCCAGAATCTGTAATATTTCAAGGAGTCCTATTAATGATTCAAATGAGTTTTTATTCTTAAGGATCTGAAGTTTTTCAACAACGATGCTTTTGGTTTCTCCGGAGAATGATAATCCAAGGTAGGAACGTTCTAAAAGATTTTTAATATCCTCAAACTCAGGAACAGGAAGAATGATATCCTGGAGAAAATTTTCGCGTATTTGCAATACTAACTGTTTACATTCTGTCTGTATCCCATAATCAAAATTGAGATGAGGAACATTCGCACCTATCAACAGAAGTTCACTGTCTGTAAACCCTGAAATATTTTTTCCAACATGCCGGATTCCATTTGAAGCTTCTACATAAACCAACTCTATTTCAGGATGGTAATGCCAGAAAAAACAATTCTTTAAGGAAGGGGCAAATAGTTTAAATGATTTCCCTTTTTCAAACGTTATGA
>JACAUB010000184.1 GCA_013390605.1 Bacteroidota bacterium
ACGCTACGCTTAACAATAATTACTTTTAAGACAATCTTTACATTAAGTAATAGTCAAAATACGACATTATATTTTGACTATTACTTAATAGCTCAATGTTCTCTGTTTTTTAGTGTTATATATATCATAGTGATATATTATCTCGTATAAACAAACAAGTGGCACATTATATTATTTCAACTACTTGTATTACAGATCGAAATTTTGAATGTAATTCTGATAAATGGCTGGATCATTTGGACAAAAAAAGATAACCGCTTCAATCGTTGTATTAATCTCACTAAAGGGCTATTGATAATACTTTTATTGTGGACTCTCAGGATAAACTAACCTAGTTTTGCCAGTAATTCTTTCGCTTTCTGATTATCCGGATTGATATCTAATACTTTATGCAGATAGGTTTTGGCATTGACAGAGTCGTTTAATAATAAATAGCCTTTGCCGATGTTAAGAAAAATACTTTCATATCTCCAATGGATATCGTCCACTACATTGTGTCTGAGCTGCTCATATTTTAGCAGATACTGTAACCCTTCTTTTACGTGATAATTATTGTTGACAGAAAACTGTCCGGCATCGAAATAGATATCAATATCTTTTCCGCCCGACTTGTTCTTTAGATCGACCAGGGCAATACTTTTTTGAATATAACGCCATCCGGTTACAAGGTCGTCTTTGTAGATTTTAACGGCCATATCATGATAGCAGTCGTTTAGTACGGATACTTCCCAGTCATTTTTTATTTTATTCGTCAGTATCATTTTAATCGTGCGTTCATAATATTGTTTTGCATGGTGTGTTAATCCGACTGCAAAACAATATTGTGCCCAATTTCTGATATCATAAACCTTTGCCTGATCGGTATCAAAATGGCTGATTATTTTTAGCAGACTGGTAGTGTCATTATTCTTGATAGCAAGCTGAGTAAAAGGACTGTAACCGGAATAATCCTTGCTTAAGCCAATACCATATATACTTTTTAACCTTGTTTCCTCTCTGGTTAATTGTTCGAAGGCATTGAGGGCGGATTCGTTGGTGATTCGGGGTGCATATAACTGGTAAATAAATTCGAGAGCAGGTTGAATGGCGGTTGTTAATATGTTGGTGTGATTACCATTTGGAATGCTGTCGTATCCAGCATAGAATTTAGTGCTGTCGATCTGTTTTAATTTTTGGATAATCTCTTTGGCATATGCTTGTCTTCTTTTCATATCAAATTGGCCTACTGCAGCATAATAGAGGGTG
>JACAUB010000185.1 GCA_013390605.1 Bacteroidota bacterium
GACATTACCGACTATCGTAAGTTTGTCACCATGATCAGGTCATTAGGGTTTGATTATGTGATGGAAGCAGCCTTTGCTGTCGACCTCGTAGCAAGGAAATATGCTGAACTATTTAATAATTTTAAAGGAAAATATTACATTTCCACCTGTTGTCCCGCCATCGTTTCTCTGATCGAAAAGTTTCATCCTGAACTCACCGATAACCTGGCTCCTATCATTTCACCTATGGTTGCCGCTGCCGAGGTAGTACATATGAAATATGGTGACGACATAAAAGTTGTTTATATCGGTCCATGCATCGATTACAAAAAAGAAGCACTTGCCACATCAGCGCAAGGGCTGGTCAATGAGGTGCTCACCTTTGCCGAACTTCGCGATCTCTTTAAAGAATTCGCCATCAGTGAAAGTAATCAGGAGTTCTCTGAGTTTGATGCCCCAATCGGGTCTAAAGGATCGCTTTATCCATTAAGTAATGGCATACTTCAGGCAGCCGACATCAGCGAAGACCTGCTTACCTCTACCGTGATTACTGCAGAGGGACGAGAAAGTGTATTAGATGCAGTGCGCGAGTTTGAACAGCACCTTGAAAAGATCAACCAACACTTCAATCTTTTCTATTGCGAAGGATGCCTTATGGGGCCGGGGACCACACAGAATGGCGACAAGTTCCTTCGTCGCTCCCTGGTGACCAAATATTCGAAGAAGAGATTAAAGACCCTCGATATAACCCAATGGAAAAAAGATATCGAGACCTATAACTCCATTGATTTTTCCAGAACATTCCATCCTAACGATAAGCGCTTACCCATGCCCGGTGATGAACAGATTGCTGAGGTTTACAGGATATTAGGCAAGAAAAACAGCGACGACGAAGTAAGCTGTGGAGCTTGCGGATATGCTTCCTGTCATGACTTTGCCACCGCAGTAGCCCAGGGACTGGCGCGTACCGATATGTGTGTCAATTTCACCCTGCGCAACCGGCAGGAGTATATTAAAGCGTTAAAGGTTACTAACGAGAAGTTAGCCAAGACACAAGAAGCACTGCAAATCTCTGAAAAAAGTGCCCGTCGCGAACAGATGTTAGCAAAGGAGGCCTCCGAAACGGTTTCAGCCATGCTTCAAAAGATACCATCGGGTGTAGTCATAGCCGATGAAAAACTTAAGATCATAGAATCGAACCACAGCTTTATAGAACTACTGGGCGAAGATGCACGCGAGATCAATGAAATCATCCCCGGATTGGTGGGTGCTGATTTGAAAAGCATGCTCCCTTATCAGTTC
>JACAUB010000186.1 GCA_013390605.1 Bacteroidota bacterium
TCCGGTTGTAGATAAAGGAAAATCATATAATGCAGATTTTGAAGGACTTCGTTCTATGGAATATCCGTTTACAAGAGTTCTTTATTTCCTGGAAAACGAGGGTAATTTTAATATTGCAAACGGATTTATAAGATTTTCATGTACTCATTTAGGACAGAAAATTGTTCAGAAAGAAGGTCTACAGCCTTATAACCTCTACAAAAGAGAGGTGCAGATGCGTTAAAAAATATAATTTCACAATTTAGCTATAATAAACAAAGTATTTTGGTCTGAAAATTGTGTAGAATATAACTCAATTATTAGAAAATATAAAATGAAAGATATAATGAATATGAATGTAAAGAAGATTGCTTTTGGAGCAGCCGTGGTATTTTTTACCGGTTTTGCCTCTGCACAGACATTGCAGGATGGTATTAACAGTATAGACAGTGATAAATTTGCTCAGGCAAAAACAAACTTCACTGATATGATCGCTAAAGAGCCTACCGCTGAAAACTACTTCTATTTAGGAAATACTTTCTTAAAGCAAGGAGAGCCAGATTATGCAAAGGCTACTGAAAACTTTAATAAAGGATTAGCTGCAGATGCTAAAAGCTTTGTTAACAAAATCGGTTTAGCTACCGTAAAATTAGGAAAGGGAGATAAAAGTGCTGTTGCTGAAATTCAGAAAATAGTAACTGATTCTAAAGAAAAAGATGCTGAAGTATTATTCAGAGCAGCAGAAGCTTTAACGTTATTTGAAAAGAACAGTTCTCCGGATCTTGCGATCCAATTCCTGACTAAAGCAATTGAAAAAGCTGAGAAAAAAGGAGTTCCTGCACATTACTATTATACATTAGGAGATGCTTACAGATTAAAAAGAGCTCCGGGTGAAGCTATGTCTGCTTATGACAAAGCATTACCATTAGCTAAAAACAAAGCTTCTGTTTATACAAGAATGGCTACATTATGGATGGCTGCTCAGATATGGCAGAAAGCTAAAGAAAGTGTGGATAAGGCAATCGCTGTAGATCCTACTTATGCACCAGCATACAAAGCATTGGCAGGTTATGATATCAGATACCAGCAAAATGCAAAGGCTACACAAGATCTTATCAACTATACAAAATACGCTGACGAAGATCCATATACTCTGTTAGAGATTTCAAAACTTTATTTTACTAATGAAGATTATGCCAACTCTAAAAGTGTATTAGATAAAATTTTTGATAAAATTGAAGATCCTA
>JACAUB010000187.1 GCA_013390605.1 Bacteroidota bacterium
ACCCCCAGTTTGTCGGACAGATCCTAATATTTTCGGTCAAAATCAGTGGAACACAAAAAAGGCTGTCTCATATTTGAGACAGCCTTTTTTGTATGAGCAATTTTCTTATTTCTCGGCAACCAAAGTAATCTTTAGACCAATTTCGTCATTGATCGATTTATCTTTTAAGTTATCAAAGAACTTCTTTGAACCATAACGAAGGTCAAAATCAGTACGATCAATTGTAAATGAAGGAGCAGAAGCAGAAACTTTATCTTTACTGAAATTTATTGTAGCAGCAAAAGTTACAGCCCTTGTTTTATCCTTAATTGTCAATAAACCACTAACCTGATGTGTTGGTTTTGAACCATCAGCTAATGCTTTTCCAGTATAAGTAGATACTTTTGTAACCTTAAAAACAGAAACAGGGTATTTTTTAACATCAAAAAAATCTGGCGAACTAAGATGTCCTATCAACATCTGATTGGTCTTTGCATCGGTAAGATCCAAATCAGTCAGCGTAGTAAAATCAATATCGAAGCTACCTGCAGTAATATTTTTTCCTTTTACAACCAGATAACCACTCTTAAGTTTCAATGTTCCGTTATGTTTTCCCAAAGGCTTGCTGCCTTCCCATTCAACAACACTCGAAGTAGTATTAACCTTTAATGTATCAGCTTTAGCAGCTTTACCCTTGATAGCCGTACCTTTTGGTGTACCGGCCGCAACTAATCCTGCAGTAAATAGTGCAAGGACAGAAATGAACAACACTTTTTTCATATGATTTATAATTTTTAGATTTTCTAAACATCATAAACAGTAAAAAAACATGTTTGTTCAGTCTCATTATTTCCAGAAAAGTACTTTTTACTTAAATCAAAGATTTTCCACTAGGTAAATTACTTGTCGAAGCACTAAAAGAAGACAATCGTACACTGGTTCAGATATTTAAACTACACCAGTGGACGAGAATTCTTCATGAAGCATACGCAAAACGTATTAAGAGATAGATTTCAGAATAATAAGTTCATACCTTATCAAGATTTCTCACCTTATATAAAATGACGAACTTAGATTTAGAATAAAGAAAGAAACTATCCTATTGTAGCAAAAGTTTCTATAACAGGAGGATCAGCCAGGTGTCTTTTTACCAAGCATAAATCGGCGACATTGACAACTGCATCTTTATATTTCTCTGGAAAACCTACCGGAAGTTTAATTTCAATTGTAATATTCTTTACCAAATGCTTTTCACGGTCGAAATCGAAAGTTTGAATAATTTTTATTCCCTCATCAGGTATACCTCTTTGTTGGCAAAACCCCTTTACAAAAATACCTGCACATGTTCCTAAAGAAGCTAAAAACAGATCGAACGGCGTTGGGGCGCTATTATCACCAGCCGGCATAGGCTGATCTGTGCATATTGTATGTCCTTTAAATTCAGCATTAACCTTTGCCTTCTCTCCTAATGTTACAATTAATTCCATTTGTTATTTAATTTTTGTTAATAAATTAAAATAGTTTTATTACAAAACAAATATTCTACAAATATATATATATTTAT
>JACAUB010000188.1 GCA_013390605.1 Bacteroidota bacterium
AAGCACATTAAAAAGCGAATAGAGGATTTGAGGTCCAAAGAAATAAAGAAAATTGTAAGAGTAACCTGTAAAAGTGTCTCGGAATAAGCGAGGGACTTAACGGGGGAGTTAAGCAAGCAAAGGTAGTAAGGGCTGACGGGGGATGCCTAGGCATCAAGAGCCGAAGAAGGACGTGGCTAAGCTGCGAAAAGCTACGGGTAGTCGCTGGCAGACGTAACCGTAGATATCCGAATGGGGCAACCCAACGAGCGTGATGGCTCGTTACTCCGCAAGGAGAGGCAAGCGGCTGAACTGAAACATCTAAGTAAGCCGAGGAAAAGAGAATATTCCCCAAGTAGTGGCGAACGAACGGGGAGGAGCCTAAACCGAGAGATTTATCTTTCGGGGTTGTAGGACCGCCAAATATGATACGATGGAAGCTAGACGAAAGGTCCTGGGAAGGCCTGCCGGAGCGGGTGATAGCCCCGTAGTCGAAAGCAGAAATTGGTCAGGCGGCACCTGAGTAGCGCGGGGCACGTGAAATCCCGTGTGAAGCTGGGGAGACCACTTCCCAAGGCTAAATACTCTTGATGACCGATAGTGAACAAGTACCGTGAGGGAAAGGTGAAAAGCACCCCGACAAGGGGAATGAAATAGATCCTGAAACCGTCAGCTTACAAACAGTCAGAGGGAGCAATCCTGATGGCGTACTTTTTGTAGAACGGACCGGCGAGTTAATTTCTGTAGCAAGGTTAAGGGAGATACACCCGGAGCCGGAGCGAAAGCGAGTCTGAATAGGGCGTGAAGTTGCAGGGATTGAGACCCGAAACCAGGTGAGCTAACCTTGGTCAGGTTGAAGCCGCTGTAAAAGGCGGTGGAGGACCGAACCCACCATTGTTGCAAAAATGGGGGATGAACTGAGGTTAGGGGTGAAATGCCAAACGAACTTGGAGATAGCTGGTTCTCCCCGAAATGTATTTAGGTACAGCCTCTGAAAAAGGCTGGTGGAGGTAGAGCACTGAATAGGCTAGGGGGCGCAAGCTTACCAAACCTAACCAAACTCCGAATGCCATCAGCTATGTCAGGGAGTGAGACGGCGAGTGCTAACATCCGTCGTCGAGAGGGAAACAACCCGGACTGGCAGCTAAGGTCCCTAAATAGTGGCTAAGTGGTAAAGGATGTCTCAGCGCGTAAACAACCAGGAGGTTGGCTTAGAAGCAGCCACCCTTGAAAGAGTGCGTAATAGCTCACTGGTCAAATGTGATGGGGCGCCGACAATTTAGCGGGGCTCAAGCCACTTACCGAAGCTCCAGGTGTGCGAAAGCACGCGGTAGGGGAGCATTGTAGGAGCGACGAACCACACCGTAAGGTTAGTGAGGGAGCGACTACAAGAGAGAATGCCGGTATGAGTAGCGTATTGCTTGCAAGAAACAAGCACACCGAAAGTCTAAGGTTTCCGAAGCAAGGTTAATCCACTTCGGGTCAGTCGGGCCTAAGGTGTAGGCGAGAGCCGAAACCGATGGACAACTGGTTGATATTCCAGTACCGCTCTTAATCGTTCGGACTGATGGGGTAACGCAGGGAGCTAGCCGGAGTGTGCTGCGGCACATCGAAGCTGGTAGATCGATGAGGCTGGGGAGAAAAGCCCTGGCGGAGGTCGAGAGGTGACAGTGAGGGTGCGGCTTGCCAAACCCAAGTCTGGTGAAGCTGAACTGCCGAGAAAAGCCTCTAAGGAGAGAGAGAGCGACCGTACCGCAAACCGACACAGGTAGACGGGTAGAGAATACCAAGGTGAACGAAAGACCCTTCGTTAAGGAACTCTGCAAAATGACCTCGTAACTTCGGGAGAAGAGGTGCTGTTTGGGGTGTAGGTCTATACGACCAGAGCTCTGGACAGCCGCAGTGAAGTGGCCCAGGCGACTGTTTAACAAAAACTTAGGTCTCTGCGAACGCGAAAGCGGAAGTATAGGGGCTGATGCCTGCCCAGTGCTGGAAGGTTAAGAGGAGGGGTGCAAGCTCTGAATTGAAGCCCCAGTGAACGGCGGCCGTAACTCTAACGGTCCTAAGGTAGCGAAATTCCTTGTCGGGTAAGTTCCGACCCGCACGAAAGGCATAACGATCTGGGCGCTGTCTCAACGAGGGCTTCGGCGAAATTGAAAAACCCGTGAAGATACAGGTTACCCGCAGCAGGACAAAAAGACCCCGTGGAGCTTTACTACAACTTGACATTGGACTAGGGCGTTAGATGCGTAGGATAGGTGGGAGCCTGAGAAGCCTGACTTTTGGGTTAGGTGGAGGCAACGGTGAAATACCACTCTTCTGACGTTTTGGCTCTAACTCTTCGGAGGACAGTGTCTGGTGGGTAGTTTGACTGGGGCGGTCGCCTCCCAAAAGGTAACGGAGGCGCCCAAAGGTTCCCTCAGGCTGAATGGAAACCAGCCAATGAGCGCAAAGGTATAAGGGAGCTTGACTGCGAGACGCACAGGTCGAGCAGGTACGAAAGTAGGGCTTAGTGATCCCACGGTGCTGAGTGGAAAGGCCGTGGCTTAACGGATAAAAGCTACCCCGGGGATAACAGGCTTATCTTGCCCAAGAGTTCACATCGACGGCAAGGTTTGGCACCTCGATGTCGGCTCGTCGCATCCTGGGGCTGGAGTAGGTCCCAAGGGTTGGGCTGTTCGCCCATTAAAGCGGCACGCGAGCTGGGTTCAGAACGTCGTGAGACAGTTCGGTCTCTATCCGCTGTGGGCGTAGGAAGATTGAGGGGGGCTGTCCTTAGTACGAGAGGACCGGGATGGACGAACCAATGGTATGCCAGTTGTCCGCAGGGCACGGCTGGATGGCTACGTTCGGAAGGGATAACCGCTGAAAGCATCTAAGTGGGAAGCCCGCCCCAAGATAATTCTTCCCAGACCGGTGGTAGACTACCACCTTGATAGAGCGGAAGTGGAAGCGTCGCGAGGCGTTAAGCTAACCGCTACTAATGGTCGTATTCCTTTCTTCTAACTCCCCTGTTAAGTCTATCGCTTAATTATGGGAGACACTACAGTAAAGGGTTACTCGCTCGTATTGAATGAAGTAAGTTAAAACGCAATAGAATGAAACAATTTTCTTTGAAAAGCTTTGGATTGATGAAACTCTATTCGACAGAGGGGTTGTGCCTCTCTACCAATTTAGAAAACGAAAAAGCCGTGGCAAGAGCGTGGTGGACCCACCTAGCTCCATCCCGAACCTAGAAGTGAAACGCCTCAGCACCGAAAATAGTCCTACCGCAGGGTAGTGCCAAGATAGGTCGCTGCGGCTTTTTCGTTTTATACCC
>JACAUB010000189.1 GCA_013390605.1 Bacteroidota bacterium
TTAGGGCCTGCTGAAAAACTCAGTATTCCACTTCAAAGTTAACTTTCCTAGGCTTCAACCAAATCAAGGGTGATATCATGCGACAGTAAATTTCTTCACTGTACAACAATATTGATTCCATCGTTGCCTTTGCTGAAAAAGCCGATGCCATGTTTGATATGAAACAAGGGAGTGCTATCCCGGCCAATTTGACCAGGTTTAGCACCAGGAAGATGCAGGCAATCCATGATTCGCTGGTGTCCTTGAGCCTTGCTTTGATACGGTTTAACCCATATGCAGTCTTGGCCTGACCAAACTTACCTTCGATCGGATTGCGTTCTCCCGGACTTACGTGTTTCTGCACTGCCGAAGGCCTACCAAGTGGTTTGGCCAAGAGCTTGATCCCTCTTTCTTTTACTGCTGCACGGTTTGCCCGGTTACAATAGATCTTATCGGCCAGAATTTCTCTGGGATAACATCCAAATCGTTGTTTGTAACGCTCAATATACTCCATCATGTGGCTTCCTTCATTGAAAGCTTCCCAACTTAACTCATCTAAAAATGAGATACCATCAATGATGGACACATGGATCTTGGCCCCAAACTCAACCTTTGCCTGACTTTTACCCCGAACGATAGGACGAACATGAGGCTGATGAATACTAACGATACGATCTTCTATGCTGTGAGAAAACGAGTCATACATCTTTTTCTGCTGCTGATAAAGCGTATTGATAATCAAAAGATATCTTTGATCTTTGGCTTCTAATAAGATGTTTGCAGATGTACTCAGTAGCGTGTTTATTGATTTGATGTTTCTTTTAAGAAAACGTAACTGACTGCCTACTGCCTTTCTGATTACTTTATGTGACTTGATCTTTTTCTGAGCTGTATTCAGATAGCACTTTCGGGCAATCTTGCGATAGGTTCGTGGTTTTCTTTTGTGTACAGAAACATCATAGAGCTTATCGATTAACTCTTCTGATTTCTCTCTGGCATCAGAGAGCAGATTCAAATCGGTTGGATAAGCGATATCCTGAGGGCATGCTGTGGCATCAAAGATAACTCTGCCTCTGTTTTCACTACCTGGGGTATTATCTGTCGGATCTTGATCTGAATCAGTTGGTTTTGAATGATGCTTTGAGGTTTCCAGCTCTGTTTTAAGTGCTACTATCTTTTCATTAATTGCATTCAGGTTATCCATCCCGAGTCTCTTGCGAAACTCAACAAAAAGTGACGGATCAAAGGGTGGTTCTGAAGTGAAACTTGAATAGCCCAGAAAGTATTGCATGTACATGTTTTCTCTGATCTGTTCCACTGTTTCTCTATCATCAAAATTCCCCAAGTGTTTTATGATCAATGAACCCAATACAACACGTGGACTGATGGCTGGTCTTCCGGTGCTACTTACTCCGACATGTTTAATGTAAAGGGCACATACTTCATCCCACGGTATCAGATGGGCTAATACTACCCAACGGTTATCTTTGCTTAGCTTTTGTTCAAATGGTGTCTGAAATCCATCCAGGGTCAGTTGGTTCGGACTCACGTAATGGGGCGCTGATGCACGCTTTTTCTTGGTTATGCCCATAATTCCTTGCACTTGATTCATCAAATTTAACCATAATTATCTTTATTTCAATCCCTATATCGTTTCTCAGCAGGCCCTA
>JACAUB010000019.1 GCA_013390605.1 Bacteroidota bacterium
TTCTGTCCTTAACAAATTCCTTTCGTCATTTCAAAATTGGCTCTTGACAGCTAATACCGTATCTCTATCGCGGCAGATTATTTCCACCCCTGGATGCGTCTGCAACCATTTAGCGAAAGTTTCTGCCGTGCGATCTTTGAGCAATTCCACCGGTGAACGACGCTCTAGGTCCACCAGGATCGCCCCGTATATTCCCCCTTTTTTCCAGGACCATTCATCTACCCCTAAAACCCGAGGAGTAGGGTATTGGGGTATTGGCTGAGCGTTGAGCAAGCGTAACAATGTGCGGGAACTGCTAGGCATTTTTAATAGAAAAGCTAAACGGGCACCAGCTTCCCCGACCAAACCATAAGTAATATTCACGAGGGCTTCAGTAAGACGTTGAGTACGTCTAGCAAAAGGAGGGATGGCAGGACTCAGTGGTTCCACAAAAGTAAAAGATGAACAAGCCGAATTAGCACAAAAAAAGCGCCTGACTTTGATTTTAAGCTTGACTATTCGATCAGAAAAAGGCAAATCGGCAACAGTACGGGTATACCGACTATGGACCCGCCGAGAATAATGGTGGCAAGCTGGGCAGGCTACTAAAAGATTAGTCCTCGAAATTTGTAACAAAATAGAGGTTCCAACGATTTCAGTGAAATTCAAATGGAAAGCTCCAAGGGTTTGTAACATTAAAGCATCTAACAAGGTAAGTTCCTCCTACATTAGAAATGTATATTCCATGTACGTTGGAACCTACTACTCTATTTCTTTTTCACGCAAATTGGCGAGGAGCCAGCATATGAGCTAGTCTGGTGCGCACCATCTGGGCGGCTTGCCGATCGGTGATATTTTCGAGAAACTGGAACAAAATGATAAGGGCTAATCGCCAGAGCGCCAGTCCAGGTTGCCTGCGAGTTGGAAAAAGGGTGGTAAAAGCTTGATCCTCAAAAATTAAGCCAAAGTCATCTCGAAAACGCATTATGAGACAGCTTTTAGGGAAGACTGCGCGGGCTACTCGGGCGGTTTCTGTTGGAATTGGGTTTATTGTTTCAGGTTTTAGTGGCATTTTTGCTTTCTAACTTTGATTTGAATTAGGCTTGATTTGTTTACTCGCTTATTTTATCAAAGTTCTTTCTGCTTTTCTGCCTCGCTTGAATTCGCCAACGGTATCTTGCAAAGGCTTAACTTCATTGAGTAATTTGAGTCTTAAGTTCCCTATCAGGTTAATCAATGAGCCTTAGCTGAGCTCAATCGGTTGCGAATTAGACGCTAATAGACGTTTTCTGTCCAAAAATTGCTCTGACCCGAATTACTGAAAACCTAAACCCAGGAGAGGTGAATTAATCTGATTCCTGGTTTCAGGTAATGACAATTAACCTTGTGGGAACTTGGATAGCTGTGGTACACTGTAATAGAAATAAATCAGGTTAAAAACCTCAGCGA
>JACAUB010000190.1 GCA_013390605.1 Bacteroidota bacterium
TTGTGAGCAACATATCAACGTCAAGCTTAAGGTGTGTAGTAGTGGAATAATAAAAATTTCCTATGAACAAGATGGAATAACGAAGAATCAAAATTCATTTGCAGTTATCAGCGATTCCATTGAGAACATCAACAAGATAAATATTTCAGAGCAACCACAAAGTTTTGAGATCTATACCGGAGAACTAATTGTACGAATCGATAAAAGTCCCTTTCGCATCAGGTTCTTTGATAAATACCAAAAATTATTACTGGAAGATTATCAGGATCGCGGTTATTTGAAAGAGCACACGCATATTGCAAGTTATAAGACATTAAGAAGCAATGAACAATTCTTTGGATTAGGAGAAAAATCGGGGTCCTTTAATCGAAGAGGAAAATCGTATCGAATGTGGAACAGTGATAAACCTTGCTATGAAGTTAATGAGGATCCACTCTACAAGAGTATTCCTTTCTTTATAAGCAGTTACGGATATGGTATTTTCTTCGATAACACTTATAAAACCGAATTCAAATTTGGTAGTGAATCCCCTCAATACTATTCATTTGAATCTCAGGGTGGAGAAATGGTTTATTATTTCATTTTTGGGCCCGAATATAAACAAATGATGCAACGCTATGTAGACTTAACGGGAAAGCCCATTATACCTCCAGCGTGGGCATTGGGATTTTCGCAATGCCGTGGACTACTTGTGAATGAAAAACTAACTCGTGAAATTGCATCAGAATATCGTAAAAGAAAAATCCCCTGCGACATTATATATCAAGACATTGGTTGGGTTCAAAACCTTCAGGACTTTGAATGGAAGAAACAGAACTATACAGATCCACAAAAGATGGTAAATGATCTTAGAAAAGAAGGTTTTAAAATTATCGTATCACAAGATCCGGTAATATCTCAATCAAACCAGAAGCAATGGCATGAAGCCGATTCACTAGGTTATTTCACCACTGATATACGAACCGGGAAGACATACGATATGCCTTGGCCCTGGGGCGGAAATTGTGGTATTGTAGACTTTACCAGGCCAGAAACAAGTAACTGGTGGGGAACCTATCAACAAAAAGTACTCAATAATGGAGTCCGAGGTTTTTGGACCGACATGGGAGAACCAGCATGGAGTAATGAAGAAAACACCGATCGTTTATACATGAGGCATTATTTGGGTATGCACGATAAAATCCACAATGTATATGGGCTTACTTGGGACAAAGTTGTGACAGAACAATTTGAAAAACATAATCCAAATCAACGAATTTTTCAAATGACACGTTCGGGTTTCTCAGGAATGCAACGTTACACTTTCGGCTGGTCAGGAGATTCAGGAGATGGTTATAATGTCTTGAACGGTTGGAATAAACTGACAAATCAATTACAAATGGGTATTTCTGCAGGTTTGGGAGCAATCCCATTCTGGAGCTGTGATATATCTGGTTATTGTGGAGATATAAAGGATTATGAGTCATTTTCTGAATTATATGTTCGTTGGCTTCAGTTCGGAGTTTTCAACCCTTTGAGTAGGGCCCATCATGAAGGAAATAATGCTGTAGAACCATGGTTGTTTGGAACAGAAGCTGAGAGAATTTGTCGTAACGCCATCGAATTAAAATACAAACTTCATCCTTACATCTATACTTATGCCCGAGAGGCTTTCGATACGGGTTTACCTATTATGCGAGCAATGTTATTAGAATACCCTG
>JACAUB010000191.1 GCA_013390605.1 Bacteroidota bacterium
GCTAAATGAAATCCACACTACGATATCTGTCGAATCTTCTTGGGATCTTGTACCAGATGGATCCCTAAATAAGGACTTTGAGAAACAGCCAGTCCCAATCCTTTTTAATTTACAAGGCCTTCGCCAACTAATAAATTTTCTCGAACCTATTCTTCTTAATAATCCTGGCTTAGTGGAGCATAATATTAATGCAGATCCCTTAAATAAGGGTTCTGCCAATTGTTCTTGTGCTCCAAATAATTCTTTAAGCGGAGGAGACGAAAAGTGAATAAGGTAAGCGTTTCTCCAGGGCAAATTTCTCCAACCCAACTTTGGCCAACCCTGCGGCCAGAATTACAGCTTAGGCTCATTCAATTATTGGCCCGCCTAGCTTCTAACCTGATCAGCACACAGGTCCAGGTTCAAATTACTAGTTCTAGCAAGATTGAAACTGAGGAGGTTTGTAATGCTACTTAGCCAGCTTACTAGTTCAAAGATTACACCTCAGCACTTCAATCGGCAGGCTTTGATCTATGTCCGCCAGTCTACCCTGGCCCAAGTCCGTCAAAATACCGGTAGTACTTCTCGCCAATATGATCTTAAGCAACGTGCCCTTAAGTTAGGCTGGCAGCCTGAGTGTATCATAATTATTGATGATGACCTGGGGCGCTCCGGTACCTCGGCACTTAATCGGGATGGTTTTCAATGGTTGGTTGCCCAGGTGGGATTAGGTTTGGCTGGAGCAGTATTGTGTCTGGAAGCCTCTCGTTTAGCTCGCTCTTGTAGTGATTGGTATCGTTTACTCGAGATTTGTGCTTTGACCGATACGCTGGTTATTGACGAAGAAGGTGTTTATGATCCTGGTCAGTACAATGACCGTCTGCTTCTAGGTTTTAAGGGTACTATGAGCGAAGCAGAATTACATTGGATCCGTCAGAGAATGGACGGTGGTAAACTGGCTAAAGCCCAGAAAGGTGAACTTCAACAGCCTTTGCCAGTTGGTCTTGTTTATGATCCGCTTGGCCGAATTGTGCTAGATCCGGATGAGCAAATAGCTGGCGCAGTCAGGCTTGTTTTCAATTTGTTTGACCAATACGGTTCGGCCCTGGCGGTAGTCAGGCATTTCAATCAACAAGGCTTAAAATTTCCCACCCGCCCCCGGCTGGGGTCAAGAGAGAGCCAGCACCAGCAATTTCTATCGCAATCTCAGGCCACTCCGCGTTGGGAACCTTTGAAGCATGGCAGAGTTAGAAGTATTTTACACAACCCATTTTATGCGGGAGCTTATGTTTATGGCCGGTTGCGTCAAATTAAAACTGTTGAAACTCAAAAGTTAGATAGCCCTACTAAAACTCGTCTGGTTAGACTTAAACCATCGGAATGGCCAATTGTCTTTTTAGAACATCACCCTGGTTACATTACCTGGCTGCAATTTCTTAAAAATGAGCAGCAATTAGATCAGAATCGTACTTACCGCTTTGAGGAGCGTGCCGGAGCCATCCGAAAAGGGGCAGCCTTACTACAAGGCTTATTACGCTGTGGTAAGTGTGGAAGAAGGATGCGGGTAAATTATCTGGGTAATATACAGGGTCCACTCTATGTTTGTAATGAAGAGCGGATCAGATTTGGTGGGAATATGTGCCAAACTATTCGTGGAGATGGTATAGATGAAGCAGTAGCAAGGTGCTTTTTAGCTGCTCTGCAACTGGCTCAATTAGAGATTTCGCTAGCTGCTATTGCCCAACTTGAAACACAAGCCCAACAATTCGAGCAGCAGTGGAAATTAAGTCTGGAACGAGCAGAATATGAGGCAAATTTAGCGCAACGCAGGTTTATGGCAGTAGAACCAGAAAACCGCTTAGTAGCCCGTAGTCTGGAAAAAGACTGGAATGAAAAGTTAGCTAGGCTGGAAAAATTACAGCAGGAATACCTTGCTAAAGCGAAACTTCAAGCGGAAGTTACATCCTTAAGTGGAGAAGAGCGTGAAAAGATATTGGCTTTAGCCCAAAATGTTCCAGCTGTTTGGTATGCAGCCACCACTACGCAAGCGGAACGCAAACAGCTCTTGCGGTTTCTAATTAAGTCAGTTACCCTACTAAAAAGAGAAGAGGAAGGCACAGTAGATCTGGATATTTGCTGGCAAACCGAGGCTCATACGGTCCTTAAAGTTAAGGCCCCAGTATTATCTTGCAATAAATACCGGACTGACATCAATCTATTGGACAAAGTCCGCCAACTAGCAGTTGATCATACCGATGGGCAAATTCTGCAAATATTGAACGAACAAGGTTGGAAGAACTCCCATGGTCAGCCTCTCAGCGTCGCACGGGTCAGGGGAATACGTCGAGATTTTGGAATTTTCTTAGGCTCACCTGAACGACCGGGGAAACTAGGAATAAGCCAACGCAGTGATGGACGTTATACAGTAGAAGCAGTTGCGAAAATATTACAGGTAGATCCAAGTACAGTAAATGATTGGTGTGTAGCGGGGCGATTGGACAATGTTCAATTACGAAAAGGTGGAACCCGGTGGATCAAATTAAGTTCAGAAGAAATAGCCGAGTTAGGTCGGTCAATATTACGTCATAAACATAAAAGGAATTGAACTTAACCCTAGAATGTGCGAGAAGGGGGTATTGTGAACATTATGAGGC
>JACAUB010000192.1 GCA_013390605.1 Bacteroidota bacterium
ACTGGTTCACTTTTTATTAGAGCATTTACCGCGTCCTGAGCATAGTATTCTGATACATCATTAGGATTATCATAATTGTTATCAATAGCGCCTATATATTTTACAATATTCTTCCCGTTTTCCTTCTGTAGTATAAAAACATGCGGAGTTTTGGTAGCTCCATACTGCGGATAGATCTTCTGCCCTTCGTCCACCAGATATGGAAAAGTAAATCCTTTCTGTTTCGCTCTATCTATCATCTGCTTGTAGCCGTCTTCAGGCTGTACATTTGGATCATTTGGATTGATTGCTATGACCGGATATCCCTGATCTTTATATTTCTTATCAAGCTCAATGATTCTGTCTTCATACTTCTTGGCATACGGACAATGGTTACAGGTAAAAATAACAATGAACCCCTTGGCTGTTTTAA
The DNA here is from genome assembly GCA_013390605.1 of Bacteroidota bacterium. GTDB lineage: Bacteria > Bacteroidota > Bacteroidia > Bacteroidales > Cfx3-03 > Cfx3-03. The sequence goes on from JACAUB010000192.1 coordinate 413, forward strand.
AATCACTCAGGGAAACCATTTTTCCATCAATATTTTTAAGCTTAAAGTCAGTAGCCTCATCTCCCACTTCGTAGCCTTTTACAGCTGAAATACTTTCTTTTTGAGGTTTATTTTTATCGTGATTCATTGTTGTAAAGCTTAATAAGCCTAATCCAGCGATAAAAGCTGCCATTAAATTTTTCAGATTTTTCATAATCAATTATTTATTGTAGATTTTCAGTAATTGTTTTCCCAAGATCCTCTTTACTCATTTCTCCGTCATTGAAATATACTTTTTCTCCGTTTTTATAAAAAATTGTTACAGGAATATTTCCATCCCACTTTTTTTCAAATCTTGGAATCCAGGTATTCATTCTTTTAATATCATCTAAAAGCACAACTTCGGTGGTCAGATTTTTGTTTTTAATGAATTTTAAAACCCTTTCTTTATCTACCAGCCTGTCTAGTGAAACCAGAATCATCTTAAACTTAGAATTACCGGCATATTGATTATTGATTTCCATAAAATGAGGAAGCTCTTTCACACAAGGAGCACAGGTGGTTGCCCAAAAATTAACGACCACAAACTTATCTTTCTCCGATTGGATTTTCTTTTCCAGATCTTCGT
>JACAUB010000193.1 GCA_013390605.1 Bacteroidota bacterium
TATTTTGCTAGCTATCCTGATAAGGTAATAGTTTTTTTCATCTCAGCGGATAAGAAAAACCAGATCTCAGGAAAAGTTAAATTAACAGATGCTCATCATGCTTTAATTACTACTACTGCCCAAAAGCTAATTGCTACAGGTAGACTTACTGAGAACCAAATGGATTATGAATCTCAGGTACAAGTCATCAACAACGGAGGAATAGTAACAACTGACACATCTGGAATTACAGTAACGAATGCCAATACGGTAACTATTTTACTTTCAGCCGGAACTTCATTTATAAATGACTTCAGGAAAGATTTCAAGGGAGATCATCCCCATCAACGATTAGAAAAAATATTGTCTGCTGCTTCAAAAAAAACCTATGAACAACTTCTTAAAAACCATGAATCAGATTACCATGCTTTGTTTAACCGTGTTCAACTCAATCTGGGGAATACCCCTAATGAATCTACTCTTGACCGATTAAAGGCATACAAAAAAGGCGCGAAAGATCCTGCACTTGAAGCTTTACTTTTTCAATATGGTCGATATCTATTAATCAGCTCATCCCGTCCCGGTGGTTTGCCTGCAAATTTACAAGGGATTTGGAATGATGAATTCAAACCTGCCTGGTATTCTCAGTATACTACCAATATAAATATTGAAATGAACTATTGGTTGGCCGAACCAACAGGACTTACAGAATGCACAGCTCCTCTTTTCGATTGGGTTGAGAATTTAGCAGATGTTCAGAAAAAATCATCTGATCCGAAACTTATAACAAAAAAAGGATGGATTGCATACAGCACCAATAATATTATGGGCGGAAATTCCAAATGGGGAATTCACCGTCCTGGCAGTGCTTGGCTCAGTCAACACTTTTGGGAACACTATGCTTTTACAGGTGACACCAATTTCTTAAAAAACAGGGCTTATCCGATGTTAAAAGACGTGGTTGAATACTGGGAAGAACACTTAATAGAACGCCCCGATGGTAAATTAATTACCCCGGATGGATGGTCTCCGGAACATGCTCCGGGAATGATTGAAGGGGACCGGACTCCCTATCCAGGTGTTTCATACGACCAACAAATTGTTTACGATCTCTTTTCTAACTATATTGAAGCTTCTAAAGCTTTAAATATCGATACAGATTATAGAACTAAGATTACAGAAATGCGAAACAAGTTGTTAGGTCCACAAATTGGCAAATGGGGACAATTACAAGAATGGATGGAAGATGTAGATAATCCACAAGATCACCATCGTCACAACTCGCACTTGTTTGCAGTTCATCCCGGCCGACAAATTAGCCCAATCTCAACGCCCGAATATGCAAAAGCAGCTCTTGTTTCGCTCAATGCTAGAGGCGAT
>JACAUB010000194.1 GCA_013390605.1 Bacteroidota bacterium
TCAGACGGAAAAGTTGGCGTATATTCTATTCTCCAGTAAAAATTTATCAATCTCTTGATGTTTATCTAAATACAAAAAGAGACAGCCTCAAAAGCTGTCTCTTTTTGTATTTAGATGTTTGTTATAAATCTTATAAAATAGTATTCCCTACGATTTCTATGTTCTTTGGAGGTATCGTGATCATTAAGGTATGTCCGATTGCTTCTATCTCTACTTTTACTTTATTTTTGCCTTGTATTGTTATTAATATCCCCATCAGTCCTTTCATTGGACCTCGAGTTACGATAATATTCTGACCAGGCTCCATTTTTAATGGATCATCTGTTTCTTCAATTGGTTCAGGTTCTTCAAGATAGGCTTTGATAGCATTGATCTGGACTTCAGGAATCGCAACTGCCAATCCTTCGAAAGTGATAAAACGGGTGACTCCATCCGTGTTTAATACCTTAAGATATTCTTTTTCAGAAACTTTTACAAATACATAACTGTTGAACAAAGGAGCTTCTACCATTTTTTTACGATCGCTCCATTGCCTGATTGTTTTTCGTAGAGGAAGGTATGTTTCTATTCCGGTGAGCGTGAGTTCGGTGTTTACCTTCTTTTCTGCTCTAGAACGGGTATAGATTGCATACCAACGGTATTCATTTGATCTTACTGTTGCCATAATAGCATTATAGAATTTTATTTTTTGATAAAAGGATGATAGTCGCCTATTGCTCCTACTGCTTTTTGTTTACGAATGTCGTATACTATTTGATTACTTGCACGGGTTTCTTCAATACGGAAGCCGTTTCCTGCCAAGATATCTTCATAGACTCTAGTATGGAGATCGGTAAATCCATCGCTAAATTCGATACTCTCTCCGTTCATAGTTAAAGAACGGTAGGTACGTTTACCAGTAGCTTTTATTTCTTCAGGAATGGAGTTATAGTCGATACTAAGAAACCAGCGAACACGTGCTTTTTCCAGTTCAAGAAAACCAGCTGCTTTATCTTTTTCATAAAGATGAACAATATTGGATTGAACATCGCCAAATATCCATGAAAGCATATCATAAAAATGAACACCAATATTGGTAGCAATTCCTCCTGATTTTTGTTCTTCACCTTTCCACGAACTAAAATACCATTTACCACGACTCGTAATATAAGTAAGGTCGACATCGAACTTCTTATCTTTTGGGGAATTATCAATCCGCTTTTTCAGATCAACGATGGCAGGGTGCAATCTTAATTGAAGAATATTATAGATATTTTTACCCGTTTCGTTTTCAATGATCTTCAATGCATCAATATTCCATGGATTTAATACAAGGGGTTTTTCGCAGATAGCGTGAGCATTATTGCGAAGAGCTAACCTGATATGAGCATCGTGTAGATAATTAGGTGAGCAGATACTTACATAATCAATTTTCTTATCTGGTCCCAGTCGACGAAGCTTATCCAAATGTCGATCAAAACGTTCAGGTTCAAGAAAGTAATCGGCGTTAGGAAAATAACTATCGATAATACCTGCACTATCGTTTCTGTCAAGAACTGCAACAAGATTATTTCCAGTATCTTTAATCGCCTTCATGTGTCGTGGGGCGATATACCCTGCTGCACCGATGAGTGCAAAATTCTGAACTTTTTTTGTAGTATTCATTATGTGATAAATTATGATGATAAGTTAAATCATCCAAATTTTTAATTTTAAATCAAATAAATCCCGCTAATTTTTTGTCAAGCAGTTAGCCTCAAAAATTAGCAATCGACAAAATTACTTTTTTTCCTGATACATGGGGCTATAACAGAACATTTCAGGATGCTTAGCCTGTTTGGTCAGGTAGAGCTCTTTGATCGGTTGAAAGTCTTTTTCGTAATCGCCGGTAGGTTTAAAAACAAAAGCAATACCTCCCTCTTTCTTGCCATAATCGATAAATGACACGATTATGGGGACTTTCGCCAGTTCAGCTATGTAATAAAATCCTTTTTTCCAGTTCTTTGTTAACTTTCGCGTACCCTCAGGTGTAATGATTACCACCAATTCTTTATTTTCTCTAAAGAGGTGTGCGACATCATTGACAACATTATTGCTGTTTTTTCTGTCTATAGGGATGCCGCCCAATTTTTTTAGTATAAATCCGAATGGGCCGACGAAAGATTCTTTTTTAATAAGAAATCTTGATTTTATTCCAAGTACCATAAAAAAGAGTCGTCCTATCACAAAATCCCAGTTGCTGGTATGCGGGGCTACAATAAGTACTCCTTTCCGAATGCCATCAGGCATATCAGCAACAATTTTCCAACCCATTATTTTAAGTATGATCAGGGCAAATATCTTTTTCATGCTTTCTGTTTTTTTGGCAAAGGTACAAAAATGGTAAAATGAGCGT
>JACAUB010000195.1 GCA_013390605.1 Bacteroidota bacterium
ATTGTCTTAAAAGTAATTATTGTTAAGCGTAGCGTCTTTGTACGAAGACTTTACTTAAGTCCTTCTCTTTAAAAACCTTACGGATTTAATCCATTTTATGGCAGTTTCAACTGGTTCTTTAGAGTTTGAGAAGGCAGTATTATGTCCTAAATCAGGAAACAACTTATACTCAAAGAGTTTATTTTTAGATTTTAGAGTATTAAAATGTTCTATTGACAACTTCACTGGAACTTGAATATCCTTACCTCCATAAATCCACAGTCCAGGTATTGATAATTTGGAAAGAACATCACAAGGGTCAGTGTCTATAAATTGATACCTATCGGCATCATTGAATATATGTTTACGCGCATCTTCTTCTGTATGTGTATCCCAAAAATGAGAATTTCCTTGAGTGTAAAACTGAAATCTAAATTGCTCTCGAACTGTTACAAGTGCTCCACTAAATATAACCATGAACCTGACATTGCTATTCTTCTTTGCTGCTAAAGGAATTATCCATCCTGCCTGACTAGCGCCAATTAAACCAAGTGGTATATGTTTGGTAGGTAAATTAGCTAACAATGTATTTGCAGCTACACTTGCATCTAAAGACAAGAGGTTGAGGTTTGTAGAATCAACGTTGTTGGTACCAACTTCAGGCCCAGCATAAACGCCACCAGATTCTCCAACACCTCGTTTATCATAAGTTAAAACAGCAATGCCATTATTGGCCAAAAGTGTTGCAAATTCCATCATCCTTTTTTCTTGACCAGACCCATGCACAATTACAAGAGCTGCAAAGGGATGATCAGGCTTTAAAATTGTTCCTACAAGTGTATCGCCGTGGCTTACAAACTTTACATTCTTGGTGGTAAAGTTTGGTGATACGGCTAGTACATGGTTAGATGTAACTAAGATTAAAAGTAATAATAGAAAAGATTTACTGTAGAGATGCATAGTTCTAATGTTTTTTAAAAGTATCGATGTGTTTTTTATTTTGTAAACCACATTTAATTTTTGCTATTTTTTTTCCTTTTCCCTTGAAGTTTTGAACTATTCATATTTGAATTCACTGTGCCATTACAGGCAACGAAAATCTGCACAAAATACGACATTATATTTTGACTATTACTTAAGTTGAAAACATAAAAAATCTTTTGTTCGTAAAAATCAATGCCAACGTGTTGCCCTTTTAATATTTTCTTGATAATAAGAAGACCATTGTAGTGCAATGATTTTGCCTATTTTTGTAGTTTTTTAAAAAAAAAATGGGTTTATAGTTATGGTAAACAAAGTCAAGACGAAGGAGTATTTAAAACTTTCGATATTATATACATTAGCTGCAGCCTTCCCCAGTGTTTCTTATTGATATTTTATCATGGAAATTTGCGCATCTCTGCATCCCTTATTTCTATTGTTGTTGTGCGATATATATTACGCCAGCAATATCAGGTTTTCGCGATGCCGCTTATGTTTATGAAGAGGACACGCATCTTTTCAATCGTTAATTACATTTCGTTATTTGTGAATTTACTATTAGACTGGTTGCTGATTCCTCAATTTAGTTATTATGGTGCAATAATAGCATTTATAGTCTCTAGCATAGTTCAGCTTGTCATTGTCTATTATTTTCAACAAAAAATTATTCCAATTTCATGGAATCTAAAAAAGGTAATGTATTTTCCTCTTATTGTGTTACTAGCGTCTGTTCTTTGTGAATTATGTAAAGTTTATCTGGCTTTACCTGCTATGATAGGCGCAATTATTATAACAGTTGTTACTTTTGCAGGAATTGCTTTTCTATATAAAACTGAAGTATACCAAATCTTGCAAAAACGTCAAAATTTATTAAATATCTCCTAAACAATAAGCCACTCAATGAACTTTACGTCCTCTTGTTTTATTCAATTTTGTTCTTTACTTTATCCCATTCATCGCTGTTAAGTTAATTGGTTTATCAGATGTTACAATAATAGTATGTTCATGCTGTACACAATAACCTCCTTTATTCCCGGTTAACGTCCACTTATCAGGAGCGGTATTCACTAAAGTCGAGTTTGTTGTTAAAAATGTTTCGATAGCGACAACCATATTCTTTTTGAATCGTCGTCTATCATATCTATCATAGTAATTCAGAATACAATCAGGTTC
>JACAUB010000196.1 GCA_013390605.1 Bacteroidota bacterium
GGAGTGCTGTTCTCGTAACTTTTTCACCAATAGCAATGGAAATTAAAGATTTATGAAATTCCGTTGGGTTCCCAATACCGTAAATGCATGAAACGGAAGCTACGATAAGAACATCTCTTCTCCCCGAAAGAAGGCTTGCTGTAGCGGAAAGACGTAATTTTTCAACTTCCTCATTGATACTCAGGTCTTTTTCAATATAAGTTCCGGTTGTGGCAATATAAGCTTCCGGCTGATAGTAGTCATAGTAACTGACAAAGTACTCCACTGCATTTTCAGGAAAGAATTCTTTAAACTCCATGAAAAGCTGGGCTGCCAGGGTTTTATTATGAGCAAGAACGAGGGTGGGACGTTGAACATTTTGAACAAGATTAGCAACCGTAAAGGTTTTCCCGGATCCTGTTACCCCAAGAAGAGTCTGGTACTTTTCACCAATCTCTATTCCTGCAGTTAATTTATCAATGGCTTGGGGCTGATCCCCTGTGGGTTTGTATTCTGATTGAAGCTTGAAATCCATAAGAAAGAATGTATAGAACAAAAATACGAAAGAAATTATTAGGCGTGATAAAGTTTTGATGATGAATATTTTCCACATTAGTTCTTTTTATTCACACTATGTATTATAGTTGTTGTCTTAAAGTTTGAATAAGCTATTTTATGGCATTATTTTTCCATTCATTTTCGAACACCTAATCATAATAGTATGAAAATCAATCAATTTTATATTCCAATCCTTAGTCTTTTTCTGACTTTATCTTCGTGTAAAAAGAATAATGCACATGCCCAACAAACCGGAAATGAAGGGAGCGTAGAGACAGAAAAACCCAATTCTGAATATCAGCCTGCATTTAAAGGACAAACACGGATAAAGGCCGTAAAAACAAATACCGCTTACAATGTGGAGATATTGAATAAAGACCTTGGGAAGCCATGGGGAATTATTAATTTACCGGATGGAAGGTTCCTCATCACAGATAAACGAGGATCTATGAATGTTGTATCAAAAGATGGAAAACAGGTCTCCAAGATAGAAGGCTTTCCAAAGGTAGACTCTAAAGGACAAGGGGGAATGCTGGATGTAGCGTTGGATCCTAATTTTAAAACCAATTCTACTATTTATTTTAGTTTTTCAGAGCCATTTGGAAAAGGAAACCTTACCTCTGTAGCGAAAGGAAAATTATCAGAGGATTTTAAATCAATTTCAGATGTAAAAGTGATTTTCCGCGCAGAACCTTCTTATGATGGAGATAAACACTATGGAAGCAGGCTTGTTTTTGATAAAGATGGA
>JACAUB010000197.1 GCA_013390605.1 Bacteroidota bacterium
GTTTCGTTTTTTGTTGTTTTGCACCATTAAATTTCAGAAATATGCACAAATTTTATTTGTTAAATGTTTTCAAATTCTAATTCAACCAACGGGTCAAAATTATAACAATCTTTTTATTATTAATGGTTAATATAAATCTCTTGTGGTCACAGCCATCCTATATTCTACTGCTTTTGCATTGAATAGTCCAAAGTGTTTTAAACCGCATTCAATTTTCATTTTTTCAACTTCCCGCAATAGTTGTTTATTAAGTGTACCCTTAGTTTCGGCAACAAAATAAACTTTGCTGTCATTTTCCAAAATCAATGCCCAATCAGGTATATAGTTACCTATAGGCGTTGGCACTTTAAACCCTCTTGGTAACTTAAAAAAGAATTTGATATTTTCATCTGCTTCACAATCGCGGGCAAATGCACTTTCAATATCACTATCTACAGGTACATAATTAAAAACAGTCTTGTCTTTATTCTCAACCTCAAATAAGTTTGAAAGATAAGTTTCAATTTCTTCGAACTTAAACAAAGTCATTTCATATTTTTTCCCGTTAATCTCTTCATAACGGACACCCTCTACAAGTAAGTTATTTTGTGTTTTTTTAATACACCCAACAACATTATCTAGAAACATTTGGGGATTGATTTCTAACTCATCATATCTGTCTGATCGAATTAAGATTTCATAAATTGTATTTTTGATTATATCAACTTTATTTTGAATATAGCCATAAACATCGGGAATTTGGTAATGTACTTCTTTTGCACGTTTAACGGAAATATCAGATAATATCCCTTCCACTCCAGAATCTGTATAAGTAATTTTACCTGTTTTACTTTCCAGCAGAGGTCGTTTAGTACTAGGCATAATTTTTATTTCTTCAACAGAACGACTGATTAAATCTTCAGTCTTATAATGAACTGAATAACGTGTTTTTTGGCTTATTCTTTCCCATATATCATACAATTGAGGGAAGTTTTCTAATGTCAGCTCTTTATTACTTTGTATAGTTGCTTTTTTTCTTGCATCTTTAATTCGGTCTTTAAATTCAACACTTGTTTCCTCTTGCATTTCGTTTTGAAGCGCTTTCGAAAAATCTTCATAAGTTTCATTAGCTATAACAGTTAATACATTTATACGCTTATCTTGAACTCTTATACCCTCTGAATTTACTGGTAAACGTAACCCACGTCCAATTTCTTGACGTTTTTTTAGGTCGGATTTACTTTCATTTAATGTACAGATTTGAAAAACATTGGGATTATCCCAACCTTCCCGTAAAGCACTATGTGAAAAAATGAATTGTAAAGGCTCTTCAATACTTAAAAGCCTTTCTTTTTCTTTCATTATTAAAGAATAAGTATCATCGTCTTTTTGAGTATTTTTCTCTTTACTATCTATCCAAACATCCTTTTTATCTTTTCCTTTGCCAGTTTTATCACTAGAAAAATAACCATTATGGACATCATCGGCATTGAATGGTATTAAATCGGGATTTTGCTTTTTCAATTCACTAAAAGCTTCTTCAAACCAGATAGCAAATTTACCTTTGCCTGGATTTCCATCTTCATCATATTCACGATAGTTGGCTACTCTATCAATAAAAAACAATGATAAAACCTTTATCCCCTTGTCTTTTAGCTTTTTAACTTTTGCAAAGTGCCACTTCACTGTACGTTCAATTTGAAATTTCATTACTTCATCATTCAATCCCCCTTGAGTTTCACCCTCTTTTACTATTGTTCTGTTTGAAAATTCAAGTGTACCTTCAGATGCATTAATACTATTTAAAATATAACCATCTTTGTAAATCTCTCTTTTATTTGATAATTCGTATAAATCATCACCTAAATCAACGGTAAAATCCTTTAGTTTTACGCTACCATTCTCGTTAACATATATAGTTAATTTTGCCTTTAACGATTTTTTGGCTACTTGAACTCCTTTGTAATGGATAAATGCAGCGTTATAATTGCTATCACTTGTAATACCATCTACTTCAATTTGTTTGACCAAACCTAAATCGTATGCTTGAACCGGATTAAGTGAATAAATAAGATTATAAAAATTCCTGTGTGTGGCGCTATAGCGCAAGGTACAAAGTGGTTTAAGGTTTGCAATTGCTTGACGGCGAATATCGGTCTCAAAGTTTTGTGGTTCATCAATAATAACAATAGGATTAGTATATTGAATGTACTGAATAGGACGAATACCTGTTTCTCGCATGGTATTGATAACATTGTTATCTTTCGTAAAACTATCAACATTGATAACAAGTATTTGAATAGCGTTTGATATTGCAAAATTGCGTAACGCAGATAGATTACTGCGATCGTACATTACAAAGTTGATTGGTGGATTGCCATAAAGCGATTGAAAGTGGTCATGAGTGATTTGTAGGTTTTTAATTGTCCCTTCCCGAATAGCAACACTAGGCACAACGATAACAAACTTTTTAAAACCATAGACCTTATTCAACTCGTAAATAGTACGTAAATAAGTATATGTTTTGCCTGTACCAGTTTCCATTTCAACCGTGAAATTGAAAGGACAATAAACTGTTTTTTTATCCTCAGAAAAGGAAATGACCAATTCGTCAGACTTGGCAATATTATTTGAAGTCTGAACGCTTTGAACATTAGTAAGAAGTTGTTCATTGCTTATTACTAATTTATTGGCAACACCTGTTTCTGAAAAGGAAATGCTCGCACCTTCCATAGTGAATGATACTTCAAAATCATTCTTAGCTAAGGGTTGTCCATCAAATATTGACACAACTGACCGCATGGCTATTGTTTGGTAGTCTTGGCTACTATCAAATTGTAATTTCATCATTTTTCGTTATAAACCAGATCATATATTTGACGGGTATCAAGAGCTCTGCTAAATGGAATTACCCTATAACTGGTTTTTTCCATTTGTAAATCTATTTCATCATCGGGCACAAAACTTTTTTCAATAGAAATTTTATTATCAATCATCATGTTCCATGTTCCTCCACCAGTTAAAAAGGCCTCAAAACCGTTCTTCTTTATTTTATCAATAAATTTTTCGTTATTTAAATGAAACAATGCACGAACATAGTAATCTTTCTGAATTTCCCCTGGTTTATATCCATTTGAATACATTCCTATAATATCAAATTCAT
>JACAUB010000198.1 GCA_013390605.1 Bacteroidota bacterium
TTCAGGAAGCAAGAGCAGAGGTAACAATTTTGCAGTCCAATATTTCTAAAACCCAAAAGAATATGCAATTGTATTCTGCGGGAGGAAGCAATCTTCAGATCAAAGCTCCTGCGGATGGTTATGTAATCAACAAGAATATTTCTAAAGGGATGCCTGTAACTGCAGGTGGTGACCAACTTTTTACCATTTCCAATCTGGATAAGGTCTGGGTCATGGCAAATGTGTATGCTACCAATATGAGACATGTTTATGTAGATCAGCCGGTAGTAGTGAAGACTTTAGCGTATCCGGATGATAGTTTTTCAGGAAAGATCAATAATATCTCTCAGGTTTTTAATGAAAATGAAAGAGTACTGAAAGCGAAGATCATTATGGATAATAACGGGATGAAACTAAGACCGGGAATGTCTGCAGATGTTGTATTGCCGATTAATTCCCAAAATAAAAGTGCTTTGGCTATTCCTGCGAAAGCTTTGATCTTCGATAATAATCAAAGCTATGTAGTAGTATATAAAAAAGACTGTGAGTTGGAAATAAGACCTGTTACGGAGATTGCCTCAAACAGTCAATATATCTATGTAGAAGGAAATCTGAAACAGGGAGAAAATGTAATCGCTTCCAATGGATTGTTAATTTATGAGAACCTGAAAAACCAATTAAATAATTCTAAGAAGTAATGCGAAAATTTGTACAGAATATAGTTTCCTTCTCTTTGAAAAACTCTTTGATTGTTCTTTTAGGAACTTTCATGTTGTTGCTTGGAGGAATCTATTCTTATATACACACTCCGATTGAAGCCTTCCCGGATGTTACCAATACCAGGGTAAGAGTAATCACCCAATGGCCGGGAAGAAGTGCCGAAGAAATAGAAAAGTTTGTCACATTGCCCATTTCCAAGGAAATGAATGCTATTCCGAATAAAACTTCGGTGAGATCTATTTCCTTGTTCGGATTATCAGTGGTAACAGTGATTTTTGATGACCATGTCAATGACTTTTATGCGCAGCAGTATGCATCTAATAAACTGGGGAATGTAAATCTTCCTGCCGGTGCAGAATATAGCATTGAGCCTCCATCCGGAGCAACTGGTGAAATTTACCGCTATATCATTAAAAGTAAATTGCCGA
>JACAUB010000199.1 GCA_013390605.1 Bacteroidota bacterium
AAGCTACCGCAAATATCGCAGGGTTGAATGATGGCAGTGAAATCTTCGCTGGCGGTCAAGATGTTTTTCCCATCCGGGCTGAAGTTGGCATCGCTCACCGGGCCGTTATGCCCAAGTACTATCGCCAGCAACTGTCCAGATGCAGTATCCCAGATGCGGGCAGTACTATCCGCGCTGGCGGTTATAATAAACTTGCCATCCGGGCTGAAACGAGCAGTATTTAATGCTCCGGTGTGACCTTTCAATACCAGCAACTGCTTACCCGTAGTTGCATCCCAGACACGGGCGGTATTATCTGCCCCGGCGGTGACGATTAACTTGCCGTCTGGGCTGAAAGTGGCATTCGTAACTCCATCGCTATGACCGGTCAGGGTCAGGAGTTGCTTACCGCTAACCACCTCCCACACTATTGCGATACTATCACCCCCACCTGCCACAATTCGTTGCCCATCCGGGCTGAAACCGCCATTTCCCGTTAAAAGCACTCCATTTGTATGCCCTTCCAGGGTGCGCACCAACTTTCCGGTAGCGCTGTCCCACAACCGCACTACCCCATCACTCCCTCCGGTGGCAACCAATTTACTGTCCGGGCTGAAAATTGCGCCGGTATAGGTAGGAACAAAGGGAACCCATCCATAACCATAGCCATAGTACAAATCGAAAATTCGCCACACTTCATCGTTTACCACCCAGACCGGGTCTTCAATTGGTTGATCAACGGGAGTGCCAGATTCCATAATAGCCTTAAAAGTTGCGCAGGTATAGAGACGCTTGATGGGTTTGGTGAAGCCAGTGGTTATTTTCATTTCCTTACCACTGGCGCTGTCCCACAACCGAAGGGTTTTGTCTGCCCCTCCGGTATAGATCCGGCTCCCGTCTGGCTTGAAAAATACGGCGGTTACTGCCCCGCTATGCCCCCTCAGCGCCATTTGTTCTGTACCATTGGCGGCATCCCACACTCTGGCAGTTCCATCCTCGCTGGCAGTAGCAATCCGTTTGCCATCCTCGCTTACCGCAAGACTGGTTATCCCCCCGCTGTGTCCACTGAGTACCAGCAGTTCCTTGCCGCTTGCCACTTCCCAGATACGCGCTGTTTTGTCAGCGCTTCCTGAAATAACGGTCTGACCGTCTGGACTGAAGGCTACACTGCTGATCTCAGCCGTATGTCCCCGGATAACTCTTACTTCTTGCCAGTTTGTTGTATCCCACAAGCGTAGGGTCTTGTCCTCTCCGGCGGTGACCACATATTTTCCATCGGGACTGAACTCAATTCCCGTAACTGCCCCGTTATGCCCTTTCAAAACCGCCACCTCTTTGCCGGTAGCCACTTCCCAAATGCGTGCGGTTTGATCCTTGCTGGCTGAACCCAAAAGCTTATAATCGGG
>JACAUB010000002.1 GCA_013390605.1 Bacteroidota bacterium
CTATTGGAGCTTATGTCACTTCACAGGCGGGAGCCACACCATTGTATACGAAAGATGTTATTCAAAACGAAACTTTCTTGTAGAAGAAAAAACCAGACCTACATTTTCCTCTTGCAATTTAGTGAAACTATCTTATTAACAATGTCTAAAGTAAAATTTAAACTGAATTTTAAACGAATCATTTATTTATGAAAACTTGTTACAATTTTAAATTATGGGCAGCCTATCGAAAGTTAATATTGCTTTTGGTATTAGGCATATTGACCTCAGGAGTATCAGCTCAAAAAATTTCTGTTACAGGAACAGTGAAAGATGAAAAGGCAGGAATATCAATGCCCGGTGTTACGGTTATGGAAAAAGGAACCACAAATGGTGTTCTTACAGATAATCTTGGAAAATTTACAATCTCTGTTTTGAAGAGTGCAACAATCTCATTTTCTTATGTAGGATATGCCAGCCAGGAAGTTCAGATAAATGGCAGAACAAACCTTACAATAATGCTTCAGGAAAAAGCGCAATCACTTAACGAGGTAATTGTTGTTGGTTACTCATCACAAAAGAAGGTTGACGTTACAGGTGCAATATCTGTTGTTGAGATGAAAAAAATTGCGACCCAAAGTCTAAGCTCTGGAAATGTAATGCAAGCATTACAAGGAAATATTCCTGGTTTATATATTGAGAAATCCGGAAATCCATCCGGTGCCAGCGCTTCAGTTCTAATCAGAGGTGTAAATACTTTAGGCGACACACATCCATTGTATATCATTGATGGTGTTCCGACTACAAGACCTGAAGTTTTTGCAAGTTTAAATCCAAGCACAATAGAATCCATTCAGGTATTGAAAGATGCTTCTGCTTCTTCAATATATGGATCAAGAGCTGCTAATGGTGTAATCATTGTCACAACAAAAACCAGTACTAAAGGAGGTGCAAAATTTAATATCACTTATAATACAAATATTTCCATTTTATCAGAAAAAGCTGAGCGTTACAAAATGCTAAGTTCTCTTGAAAGAGGAAAAGTATTATGGCAGGCAAGTGTGAATGATCATACTGATCCTACTGCTGGCTATGGTGACATTTATACTTTTAACTGGAATCACGATTATAATAATCCAATCCTTTCCAGTGTGACGGTAAATCCTTATGTAGGTGGTGATAAAAACATGCCTGCAGGCAACACCGATTGGCAAGCAGCCACTTACAAAACAGGCTATGTTACTAATAATGATTTTACAGTTTCGGGGGGATCAGATGATGCATTTGTTCTTGCAAACTTTGGATATATTAAGAATACGGGAATCCTAAAATATACCAATTATGACAGATATAGTGGAAAGCTAAATGCTAATTTTAAATTATTTAATGGAAGATTAAAACTGGGTGTAAATTCTCAATTTTCCAACTCTAATGAGACCAATGCCTGTCAGGATATTGGAAGCGCATGGACTCCGGGGCTGGCGATTTCATTAGCCCCAACAATTCCATTATATGGGTTAAATGGAATTTATGGCGGACCCGAAGGTGGTGGATATTCGGATAGAAATAACCCTGTATTAATGCAATATGCCAATAGATGGGATAATACAGCAAATACTGGCATTTTTGGAAACGCTTATGCTGAATTTAAGATTATAGATAATTTAATATTCAGGTCAAGTGTTGGTCTTGATTATAATGCCTATAATCAAAAAAATATTGAGCCAACCATATCAAACGGATCAGTTAATAGAACCGATAATAGTTTAACCTTAAGTACCACAAATTATTCAAGCTTAACTTTTACGAATACTCTTAGCTACAATTTCAAACTAGGAAAAAGTAAATTTGAAATTCTTGCCGGTACTGAAGCCATTAACACTACCAGTAATAGTGTGATATCTACGGCCCATGGCTTTTCTGTTGAAACAGAAGCATATTTCGTATTAGGTGCCGCTTCTGGCCAAAGAACCACAGATGGATCTGCTACAGGAAGTAGTCTGTTATCTCAATTCGGCAAAATTGGCTATAATTTTAATGATAAGTATTTAGCCTCTGTTACAGTAAGACGAGATGGCTCATCTCGTTTTGGAACAAACAATCAATATGGTATTTTTCCAGCAGCAACTTTAGGTTGGAAAATTAATAATGAATCTTTTATGAAAGACATTTCAGAAATATCCAATCTTAAACTAAGAGTAGGTTATGGCGAAGTGGGGAATCAGTCTATTGGTGATGTTGCACATTATGGTCTTTTCCAATCTCGATATGGTCCATCATCAAATACTTATATCCCGGACTTTTTTGGGCAATACTATAACATTGGAACAGCTTACGACATAAACGGTGCGAATACAGGAACACTTCCTTCCGGATTCGTATCTATCCAGGCCGCAAATGCATCACTTAAATGGGAAACTACCAAAGAAACTAATTTGGGAATAGATTTTGGATTCCTGAATAATAAACTTATCGGTTCTTTTGATTATTTTACAAGAACGACTGATAATATCTTAATTCAACCACCAGTCGCCTCAGCTGTAGGAGAAGGCCAGTTACAATGGGTAAATGGCGCGACAAAAGATAACAGAGGATGGGAATTTTCTTTAGCCTATTCTGACAAATTAGAAAACGGTCTATCCTATGGAATCTCCACAAATTTTGGTGCATCGAAAGATAAAATCACTAAGTTACCTGAAGAAGTGAGATCAGCTTATGCTGGA
>JACAUB010000020.1 GCA_013390605.1 Bacteroidota bacterium
GGTCAGTTAAATCTACCCTCCGTAGGCTTTGATATCACCGGACCCATCCTGAGTAAAGATGTAGAGCAAAAGATATCCAAAGGATTAGTAGGTGGTCTGTTTAACACCTACACCCCGGATGCCATACGCAAATTGCAGGACAAAGCCATAAAAGAGACACGATTAAAAATACCGTTACTGTTTGGCTACGACGTCATCCATGGACATAAGACCATCTTTCCAATCCCGTTAGGGATGGCCTCGACCTGGGATCTTCCCTTAATAGAACAGGCCGCCCGCGCCGCAGCAGCAGAAGCCAGTGCCGATGGATTGAATTGGGTCTTTTCACCCATGGTAGATATCGCAAGAGATCCAAGATGGGGCCGCGTATCCGAAGGCGCCGGAGAAGACACCTGGTTAGGATCACAAGTAGCCAAAGCCATGGTACGCGGATACCAGAATCAAGATCTATCTAACCCCAGTAGCGTAATGGCCTGTGTAAAACATTTTGCCCTGTATGGCGCAGCAGAAGCCGGTCGGGATTATAATATAGTAGACATGAGCGAGCGTAAGATGCAGGAATATTATCTGCCCCCGTATAAGGCAGCCATAGATGCAGGCGCAGGAAGCGTAATGAGCTCATTCAACGAAATAAACGGCGTACCGGCCGCCGCCAATAAATGGCTGCTGACAGACCTGCTTCGCAAGAAATGGGGCTTCACCGGCATGGTCGCCACCGATTATACCGCCATCATGGAGCTGATGAATCATGGACTTGGAGATGAATCAAAAGTTGCAGAACTCGCCATAAAAGCAGGCGATGACATGGACATGGTAAGCGAGTTCTATCTCAACCAGCTAAAGAAACTCGTTGAAACTAAAAGCCTCGATGTGTCATATATAAACCAGGCCTGCAAACGCGTGCTGGAAGCCAAATATAAATTAGGCCTGTTTGAGGATCCCTATAGAGGCGTTAGTAACGAACGTGCAGCAAAAGAGATCATGAGTGCCGATAAGTTAGCCCTGTCAAAAGAAGCAGCATTGAAAAGCATGGTTCTGCTTAAAAACGATCATCATATACTACCCTTACAAAGCACATCAAAGATAGCCTTTATCGGTCCGATGGTGAAAGACCAACGCGATCTGATCGGAAACTGGAGTGGGGCAGGCGACTGGAGAAAAGCCATCAGCCTATGGGACGCCTTACAGCGCCAATATCCAGGAAACAACTTTGCGTATGCCAAAGGCGCAAGCATAACAGATGACACCATACTGCTTAATAAGCTAAATCGATTTGGCGCAGAAATCTTACCCGATGCTCAGTCACCCGCCCGGTTGATAGAAGAAGCCGTCAGAACAGCCGGCAAGGCCGATCTCATCGTAGCCTTTTTAGGCGAGTCGTGTACAATGACCGGCGAAGCATCCAGTAGGAGTGAAATCTCGATTCCAGAGAGCCAGAAAGCATTGCTGAAAGCACTGAAGACAACCGGCAAGCCCATCATCTTATTACTGATGAACGGTCGTCCACTCACCCTTGGCTGGGAAGACGAGAACGTAGATGCAATCATAGAGACCTGGTTTGGAGGTACCCGTTCATGCGAAGCCATAGCAGACGTGATATTTGGGAAATACAATCCATCGGGGAAATTAACCATGACCTTTCCAAGGACTGTAGGCCAGATCCCGATCTACTATAATGCCAAGAACACCGGTAGACCCTTTAATGAAAATGAGAAGTTTACCTCAAAATATCTGGATATATCGAATACCCCACTTTATCCGTTTGGTTATGGGCTAAGTTATACCACCTTTGATTATAGCCCCATCAGCTTAAACAAAACGACAATTAATGCTTCTGATAAGTTAGAAGCTACGATTACGATAACCAATAACGGAAAGATCGATGGTGAAGAGACCGCCCAGCTCTATGTCCGTGATATGGTAGGCACAGTAACAAGGCCAGTAAAAGAGTTAAAAGGGTTTAAGAAAGTGTATCTGAAAGCGAGGGAATCAAAAAGGCTCACCTTTACCCTTACCGCAGAAGACCTTAAGTTTTATGATATCAACATGAAATATACGAATGAGCCGGGAACCTTCAAACTATTCATCGGTACTAATTCTAATGATGTGAAGGAAGCTGAGTTTAATTTGGCGCTTT
>JACAUB010000200.1 GCA_013390605.1 Bacteroidota bacterium
TGCAATACATCTAGGTGTTCGCATCCATCCGTCCTTTCATGTGCGATAGTGCGCTGCCTAACGAACAAGGCTAACCGGACCGCCTGCGCCTGGGCGCGGAACGGAGCCGGGAAAGCCAGAGGATGAGAGAGAGCGGAGGACATGGCAGGCGGGGTCCGAGTTGAGCCGAGGGTTAGGGCGATGTTGGATAGAATTCGCCATCATCTCCTCGGACCCTGGCTCGAATGGGGCGGTGGAAACGAGGATAAGGGCAGGGAGATGAAGTCGCATCGAGAGCCCTTACGAGAGAAGTTCAGGGGACTAGATGGACGGTGAAATCCACATGGAGATCATTGTTCATCCAGGGGTCAAGGGCCATGGCCCTAACGGTGATTTCTCGCGGACCATCAAGGATAGCTGGGGCAGTGTAAGAAAAGGCCCAATGGGTGCCATCCAATTCGGAAATGAGGACTGTCCCTAATGGGCTGGAAGTCACTTGGGCCGGAATGAGTTCAAACCACTGCTGAAGGTCTAGGGGGCGAGGATTCAAAGTTACGACAAATTTGGCATTTTCTCCGGGGTGCAGTGTGGCAATGTTTGGAGTGCCACCGTTTTCAACGGCCAGTGCCTCATACAGCATTGGCGTTGTCTTTTGCTCGACATGAATGGGTATGTTCTGGCTACGCTCCCACAGGTGACTGATGGGGCTTTTCACCTCGATGCTGAATTGGACGGTAAGGCCCCCCGTTGGCACCTGGGAGGGCGGAACGTACCAGCCATAGATCGGTAGGAAGTCGCCGCCGAGGTCCACGGGCTTTCGTTCGATGTCTAGAAGAGTGCCAGGTCCTTCCAGGTGCCAACGGACACCTTCCGACCCCGAAGGGCTCACGCTGAATGCGATAGGAGTCCCATAGGATCCTTCAGTTGTTGATGTTCCGCCATCCCATCTAAATGAAAGGGTGTTCTCCCCAGAAGGACTCTGAGGGGCGGCATCGCCTGGTGGGAGGCAGGCGAGGAGAATGGGCAACATAATTACTGGAGAAACCCACATTAGCCTTCGTGATACCTTCATGGCTTCACCGTTACGCCGGGGTTAGGCGCATCTGTCATAACCCCTTGAGGCCCTTGATTAAACCAGGGATTGCGAACCACAATCCAAAACAGGAACCCATGGTGGTAATGAGAATGAAAAGGATGAATTTGTATGGATCTTCCTTTCGTCTGATTGGATCGCCAATTCGAGATACGAAAATTCCAGAGCGCATCGAGGTAAAACTGAATGCCAATCCAAATACGGCGAAGACGGCCATCAACGCTTCGTGGATATGGTTCATGTGCGGCCTAACGAAAGAAGCTAAGCGGCCACGCCTGCACCGAGGCGATGAGCGGAGCCGAGATAGCGAG
>JACAUB010000201.1 GCA_013390605.1 Bacteroidota bacterium
AATGCTATATTAGGCTTTGGTTAGAATCAAAATTGAAAAATGAAAGGGTGATTTTAAAATCCGATTATGGATATATGGGAATCGTGGAATTGATTTCAGAGTATGAACTGATCGTTTTAGAGATGGGAATTTATCATCTCCGTATAAAAGTATTTGCTAAAAACAACCTCTATTTTGCTTATTACAAATTTACGCCAAAGGAGGTCAAAAAGACCATTTTTGATCTCTTTCTAACGATGATTTAATAATTTATTATTCAAATTCCGCCAACTTATTTCAGAACGAAACATCATTACAGATCCTAAGTAAGGGAGTTAGATTACAAATCTGTACCAGAAGATATAAAATGAAGATACCGTAATAACAAATTTAAGCATGTTGGCTCAGAAACTCTAGTTTGGGTTTGTCCAGGATTTCGATTTCTTTTCCGTTTATTCGAATGATACCCTCTTTTCTGAATTCAGAAAGAATGCGAATTACATTTTCGGTAGTCATCCCAATCAGCTCAGCGATCTCCTTACGCGAAACAGGGAGATCAAACCGATTGCGTAGATATATTTTATCAGCAAAATTGAGCAGAATATATGCAATCCGACCTCTAAGATTCTTAAGATTTATGTCGTTATAGTTCTTTATCAATTTATCAGCCGTTCTGCTCATTCGTTCTAATAAGTCGAGCGCAAAACTGCCATTCTCTCTAACAAGTTCTTTGATCTTTTCAAGATTGATGATACAGACTGTAGTATCTTCTATTGCAGAAACTGAATAATGATAGTGCGTTTCTGAAAACACGGTCAACAGACTGATAAAATCATAAGGACGAGCAATGGAGATAATCTGTTCGCGGCCCTGTCCTGCCTCATTATACAACTTAACCAGACCATCCTTTACATAAACAAAATCGGAAATAGGATCACCCTGCTTGACTACGATCTGACCTTTCTTAAAGAATTGTTCGCGTTTAGTATTGCAAAAAGTCCCCAGTTCTTCAGAAGAAACATGCTCAAAAATAAGTGATCGAACAATACAATCTTTGCACTCACATACTTTCCCTTCAGTTACCATCGACCTTTTCTTAATTTATTTGTTTACCCTTTTGAAATCCATTTATTCAGGCGGTTATGATATTTATCATGTTATGATTATTATCAT
>JACAUB010000202.1 GCA_013390605.1 Bacteroidota bacterium
ACTTCCTCTTCGGCTGTAATCATCTCTTCTTTACCTATATCTTGTAGGTATTTGTCGAGCGACGCTGTTTCACGATTCGTGATCGACTTAGAAATTTTAAGTTGCCTCATCTTCTCCTTTCAATTAACTTGTTTCATTTTCCCTTTGGAGGCGTAGATATAATTTTTCAATTATATCAGGTTCATCGGTACAATGTTATAATACGTTTTAGTTATAATCCAAATCCATAATAAGCACGCATACCATTTGGGTAAATACCTTCAATGAGTATGCCACCTTCTTTAGCTTTTAAAATATTTCCAAGTTCGTCAACGCTTCTTACTGACTTATTATCAACCTTTAAAATGATAAATCCTTTTTTGATACCTGAAGAATTTAATATTCCATCTTTAAGCGATGTTACCTGTAATCCATATTTTAAACTTAATTTATTTTTCAAATCATTGGGTACTTGTTGTAATGTTGCACCTAGTTGATTGAATATTTCACTGCTATTTTTATGAGCAATCTCTGTTTGCTCACTTTTTTCCTTGAGTACAACGCTTAACTCAAAAGGTTTATTGTCGCGAATTAAATAAATTTTAACTTTTTCACCAGTATTTTTTGTTGCAATTACTTCCTGAAGCTCGGATGTCCCATTTACAGTTACATCATCTACTGCTAAAATAATATCACCTTTCTTGATACCGGACTTTTGTGCAGGTCCATTTTCAACTACTTCATCAACATAAACACCTTTCGTATCCTTTAAGCCATTCTTCTCTGCAAACTCACCGGTTATTTCGCTTAAACTAACGCCCATGTATGCCCTATGCACCTCACCATGATCTCTTAAATCCTGATATACTTTCTTTACCAGGTTTACAGGGATTGCGAAAGAGTATCCGGTATAATAACCATTGGCTGAGGCTATTGCCGCGTTAATACCAATCAGTTCTCCATTTGGATTAACTAAAGCTCCACCACTATTTCCTCTGTTCACTGCAGCATCAGTTTGAATAAATGATTCAATAGACGACCCATCTGCACCACTTATAATGTTAATGTTTCGTGCTTTCGCACTTACAATACCAGCTGTTACTGTCGAAGTTAAGTTAAATGGATTTCCCACGGCTAAAACCCATTCTCCAATCCTCACTTTATCAGAATTTCCAAATGGAACAAAAGGCAGCTTCTTCTCATCAATTTTTATAAGTGCTAAATCTGTTCCTGGGTCAGTTCCGATAACTTTTGCGGTGTAAGTTCTCTTATTATTCAATGTCACGGTGATTGAACTTGCATTCTCAACAACGTGATTATTCGTTATAATATAACCGTCTTCTGCTACAATTACTCCTGATCCGGCTCCTTGAATAGGTAAATCTTCTTGTTGAGATCTACCACTAAAGAAATCACGCAGATCAAAAAAATAATCATAATAATTAGGTTTTCGTTCGTACGCTGTTTTAATGTGTACTACTGCGTGTACAGTCATCTCCGCTGCAACTGTTAAATCGGGTCCATTTATAGCACCCTGCCCCTCTCCATAAGAAGCCATTCGCACAGGCAATTGATAGCCTGTATTATCGTTCGACTGGTTCGCTCTGGTTAGTAAAGAATGCGCTCCTAAGGCAAGCATTCCACCAGCGAACGCTACTGCAATTGTTCCCAGTAATCGTTTCATATTCTTTACAGTTTAAGATTAACAATTTTGATATTTAATTGTTTTTCAAAAACGCAATAATTATGCCTTTAAAAATATGACAGTATTCTATTTAAGAAGTTTTAAGATTTCTGAAATGATCTGTTTCTGCATAAAATAAAGCAATCACTTTAAAATTAGAAGTGATAGGTATCTGACTTCTTAATTTTTAATATTTTACAGTTTTTTTCAATCTACTTAGTACAGATTAATAGATAGTTATGTTAAAAAAAGTTAATTGGA
>JACAUB010000203.1 GCA_013390605.1 Bacteroidota bacterium
ACGAAAAAGAAGGTAAAGAGCAAGTGGTAAAAGTAGAGTTAAAATTTTTTTCAAAATTTTTTAGTTTTTAATTAACATTTAAACGATTTTGATAAGACTTTATTTTAAAGACTTTTATACTTAAACAAATTTTAAACTTGTTTTAAATTCATAGTTTTGTTAAATTATGTTTGAAGATTTTAACAATTTTTGCATTATATTTGTTATAAACATAAACCATGAAAAACAATTTATTGATTTTTACGTTTAGTTTTTTTGCTTTTCCTGCTTTTGGCTGGGCACAGTCTGCGCCGGACTTTAAAGAACTTCTGGATAGTGCAATGGTTCGGGACTCGAACCTGAAAATGCAAATTACCCAAAACAAGCTTACCGATCTTGACGAACATAAGTTAAAAGATATCTTTCTTCCTACATTGGAACTAAGTGGTAAAGCCGGTTATCTTAACGGAACAGCAAGGCTTACGTCTCCAGAAATTAATCTGGCTCCTTTTATCAATATCGCGGAGGGAGCTTTCAACAATAACTTCAATGTATCCGGATTTTCAGGTGTTGCCAAGGCAGAAGCCAAGATGCTTGTGTATTCCGGGGGAAAAGTTAAATACCTGAAAAAGGCAGTTGAGGAAAAGAAGAAATCTGAAGATGTTCTGTTAGAAAAATCCAGAGATGAAGTTGTGGCGAGTATTTCCAGAGCTTATGACCAGCTGGCACTGATCCATCAGTCTAAAAAAGTACTGGATGAAAGTAAAAAAAGACTGGACATTAACAAAAAAACAGCAGATAAAGCATTAGGCTACGGGCTGATTACTCCTTACGATCACAAAAAAATTGAATTGGCTCAGGCTACTTTAAATGCAAAAGTGGTAGAATATGAAGGAAAAAAAGAACTACTTCTTACTCAGCTTTATATTTTAACGGGAATCAATAGAGAACGGTTAAAGATGATTGATCCAACGCTATCTCCTGTAGAACTTCTTACAGCAGAAAAAGGAATTGACCAAAGAGCTGAGGTTCGTGCCCTTGAGCATGGAATTGCTGCTGCAGATTATAAAATAAAAGCAGAAAGAACCTGGATGATTCCCAAAGTTCAGCTGATGGCTTCCGCTTATTATATTGGGTTATATGGT
>JACAUB010000204.1 GCA_013390605.1 Bacteroidota bacterium
TCCAAGACCCAGACCTAAACCTGATTTGACTTTCCCTTTAATTTCTTAACTTGTAACTGATGGGGACACCCTTAGAGCTACTCTAAATGTACTAGCTGTAGTTGTGCCTGAGTGGCTAAAGAGTAGCATACCAGCCGAATGGTTTAATCGCTATGACCGTAAGTTCGAGGAATATCGGCTACCAAAAGAAAAGACTAAGCGCAGCACTTTAGTCGAAACAATTGGTAAGGATGGTAACTTACTACTTGAAGCTATAGTGAACTCCAAAGAAACTAGCTGGTTGTGGCAAGTACCAGCGGTGAAATTATTAGGTCAAGTGTGGCTCCAACAGTTCGAGTGGCAAGAGGCTGAACTCAAATTCAGGGAGGATGATAACATTCCTCCTCCCGCTAAAATGATTTGTTCGCCCTACGATCCAGAAGCTAGCTATGGACGCAAGCGGAAAACCTGGTGGGTGGGTTACAAGGTGCATTTAACAGAGAGTTGTGAGGAAGATAGCCCTCATTTGATTACTCATGTCGAAACCAGTCGTGCTGGTAATGGCGATGTGGATGTAACCCCACGTATTCACCAAGCTCTCCAGCAAAAAGGGCTTTTACCTAAGGAACATTTAACCGACACCAATTACGCCGAAGCCAAACAATTTTTAGCAAGCCAGCGCGATTATGGAATAGATTTAGTGGCTCCCGCCCGTGGTAGTAATGATTGGCAAGCAAAAGGAGCTGGTTTTAATGCCAGTGATTTTGAAATTGACTGGGATAGGCAAAAAGCGAAATGCCCAGCAGGGCAGTCTAGCTCAAGTTGGTCGACTGCTTTAGACCGATATCAAAATGAAGTGATCAAGATTAAGTTTTCGATGAAATAGTGCAAATGTTGTGAGCTACGTTCCAAATGTGGCTCTTCCGCAGGTTCGCTGATGTGTAATCCATTTTGAGATTAGATTACGGTTAAGGTTACAAAATTCCGGTTCAAAATTTAGCTGAATCAGCGAGATTGCGGATGAACCTATTGACAACCGCAATCTACAGGCTAGAACGGATTTATAATGAAGGTCGCTTACATTCGTCTTTGGGTTACTTAGCGCCAGTAGAATTTGAACATAATTGGTTGGCTCAAAAGCGGCTAGAATCTGGTCTGGTCATATAGGGGGCATTCCACACACTGGTGGTACTTCTTTTACATACAGGACTTAGGGCGAGTGAAATTTGTTTGCTTAAACCTGAGCAAGTGAAAATTGCAGGGCGAAAGGGTACCCTGACTGTAGTAGGTAAAGGTAACAAATACCGAGAAGTACCGCTCAACGCCACTGCCCGCGGGGTCTTGGGTAAATACCTTGCAAAGTTAGGAACTGAGTTGGTATTCGTATTCCCCTCAGAAAAAACAGGTGAAGCCCTGACTGAGAGAGCTTTAGGTAAGAAATACGCCGACAAAGCTAAACTGAAAGATGTTAGTCCCCATGACTTACGCCACCGTTTCGGCTATCGGATGGCAGAACATGTGCCCTTGTGTAGATTGCGGTTGTCAAGACCTAATATTCCGGGCTAAAAATGCATCTGAATTTAACCCACTT
>JACAUB010000205.1 GCA_013390605.1 Bacteroidota bacterium
TTTATATAACATACCTCCGTCCAGAGGGAATTGATGTATTGGCATTGTCCTTTTTATATTTGTTTATCAGCATGCTGTAGACCACAAATTGCAGACACAGGCCATTTTTATATAGATCGTCTAAATATAGAGAAAATTATGGCATTCTATACCTGAATCTGCCCGATTATATTTTATAAAATTGTTAATTCCAGCAACTTCAGTTATTTCTGTTGTTTGAAAATGATATTCAGCGTTTCAATACTTTAGATGGGTGAAAATGCATAGATGTTCAGTTTTTAGATTAACGAAAACTTAATACAAACGGTATTGGCTCCATTTTAACTGCTTCAAAAGGGGTGGTTGTTTTTTTTTTATTTTAATACATTTTTAAGCTCCACCACCTCAAAATTATCATTGTTTTCTAAAAAATGTTTTAAGATAGGAATGTGTCCCTGTCCAAAAATTAAAACAACATAGTTGTCTGAAGGTTCAATTTGATCGAGAATATTTGAATAAATAGCAAGATTTCTTAAATACCAATCTGATACATATTGTGCTCCTGCAAAATTTTTACCTGCTCCAACCTTTGCTATATAATTCAGATAAATTGATAAGTTCCTTTTTAATTCTTCAGGTCTGTTGATGTATTTTAAAACATCAGTTATGGTACCATTTTTCAGTTTATTATCAAAATCACTGATCATTGTTTTTGCATGGACCTGTAAGTCCTTCAGTAAATAAAGTTGATTGTTTTCTTTTGCAGTTGCAGCCATTAAACTATCGTGCGTCATTCCATAAAATTTGTCTATACAGTTGACACGATTTAATTTTAATTTTTTAGCTAACCTGAAACCAATTTGTTCTCTTTCTGAAACTGTCATTTTATAACGATCTGCTACATATAAACTGTACAAACTGTCAGTTGAGTGTTGTTTGTCAATTGGTCTTTCAATCATTACTTTAGTAGCTTTTGTCTGAGACAGAACATTCGTTAAGTTTTCTAATTCACTCTGTCGCTTTGCACTTAAAAAATCGTCTACCTTTAATTCAAACTGATCGGTATGCGGGGTTTCAAAATGAATCGTTCCGATTAATAAAATCTTCGTTTTCTGAGTCTGTCCGGATACTATAATCCCAAAAGCTAAAGCAAAAAATAGCGTTATCTTTTTCATGTTTTTTATTTTGTTTTCACAGTTAAATAGTTTCTGCGGTATAATAGCCGCCAACATCTTGCCGCTGCATGATGTTACGGGCT
>JACAUB010000206.1 GCA_013390605.1 Bacteroidota bacterium
TTATTGTTTTTATTTAAATTCTTTTATTCTTTGACGATTCTCTTTGATGTAAACATGGTTTTGCTTGATCTCATAATCTATCGGTGATGCACACTTTAAGGCCTCCATCACCTGCTCCAACGAGGCTTCTTTGATCTTTCCTGTATAGAAGTAGTTCTTACTACGTTGATCCAGAAATTGAATCTCTACATCATATCGCCGGGCCAATATCATCGACAAACTCTCTAACGTCTCTTGATTTACTCTGATATATCCATCCTTCCAGGAGATACTCTCTTCTACCTCTGCCTTTGGATTCACTACTATCTGTTCCATTCGCAAGGTGGTATTGGTCAACTCATTGGCTCCTTGATTCGCCACAGGGGCTATCTTCTCTGCCTCCGACAATAATAATCGGCCTTCGTGTTTTATAAAGATAGCTCTCTGATTAGGTTTCAGGGTAATGACTCCATTACCCTCTTTACTCATCTGGCGGACTTCAACGGATCCTCGTACCAAGGTGGTTTCTATCGTTCCCTCTTCTTTATATGCTTTTACATTAAAGGCGGTCCCCAAGACTTTCAACCGAATATCTCCGGCATTTACTAACATGGGTAGTGATTTATTCTTGGTAACATCAAAAAAGGCTTCTCCTTCCAAATACAGATCGCGGTTACTCTTATTATAGTTTCGGTTATATTTTAATACACTTCCTGCATTTAACCATACTTTGGTTCCATCATCTAATGTTAGTCGGGTTTTCGAACCCATCGGAGCCATTACCTCTGTCAGGTTTCCGTTACCGCCATTAATACTCCTGATGTTTAAATAATATAGTGGAATCCCTATCAGAACCAGAATTAAGGCTGCATAGGAGGAAAATTGAATTATTCGACTCCAGATGGGTCGCCTTTCTTCTAATTCTTCGGTCTGGGTCTCTATTATCTTATATAATATCTCACTCTTTAAAGAGCTCTTCTCCCATTGTGGGTCACTGATCTTATATTCTGTTAATTCAAATGCCGATTTTATCTTCTCAAACTCTTCACGGTTCTCCTTATTCGAACATAGCCATACCTCAAGAGTATTACACTCCTCTTCTGTCGCCTCTTT
>JACAUB010000207.1 GCA_013390605.1 Bacteroidota bacterium
TCTGTTAAAGCTACTTTTCTTCTGGCCATTGCTCGTTCTGCCACTTCATAGACTTTATCCAATCTGAATCTCTCATCATCTTTTAAGCCACCCCATGAATAGTTTTCCACAAGATTCGGTGGAAAACCTGGTTTGAAGATATTAGAGGCAACTCCTATTACAGTTCCGGTATTCAACTGGGTATTGATCGCTGTTTTGGAATGGTCTCCCATGATCAGACCTGCAAACTGTAAACCAGTGTCTTCGAAAGCTTTGGTTCTATAATTCCATAGCTTAACATGGCTATAGTTATTTTTAAGATTGGAAGAATTGGTATCTGCTCCAAAGTTACACCATTCTCCTATTACAGAATTTCCTACAAATCCTTCGTGCCCTTTACTCGTATATCCGAAGATTACAATATTATTCACCTCCCCTCCTACTTTACAGTGCGGACCAATGGTAGTGGCTCCATAAATTTTTGATCCTAAATTAAATTTGGAATCATCCCCAAGAGTTATAGGACCACGAAGATTGCAACCTTCCATTACTTCAGCATTCTTACCGATATAGATCTTTCCGGTTTTGGTGTTTAATGTGGAAAACTCAATTTGAGCACCTTCTTCAATGAACAAATCTTTTTTATCTCCTAAAAACCCGTTGGTAGAAGATAATTCCTGTGATGTTCTACCGTTGGTAAGCAGATCAAAATCAAAATCAATGGCGTGATGATTATAAGTAAACAGATCAGTAGGCTTTTTAAAGAAAATAAGCTCTTCTTTGATATCTGTCATTTTTTCGATCTGATTCAGGGAAAATCCTTTCATATTGATCTTCGCGGCTACCAATTCATCTTCATACACCAAAGCTTCCCCTTGTTTAAGGTTTTTGATCTGCTGGATAACGGATGCTGTGGGGATAAAGTTCGGAACAATGAAAAGACTTTCCTTTTCTTCCGGAGTTTTAAATTTATCCTGAAGATACATTTCTGTAAAATAAGAAATTTCAGTATTCTCAAGAATTCTCTGCCATCTTTCAGAGA
>JACAUB010000208.1 GCA_013390605.1 Bacteroidota bacterium
GCCAGTATTCCTAAAGTTCCATAGATGTATATTGTACCCAGACTTAATATACTTGCAAGATTAACTTCTGAGTCTCCATAACTTTGAAGGAAATTAATGCCATATTTTAAAATAACAGGTGAAAAGAAAATACAGGTGAAAATACCGGTTAAAACGGAGAATTGTAAGATTTTTTTTATATCCTTTTCAAGGTAAATGTATGCAAGAAAAAGAAAGGCCGGAAGAAAAATAATATTGTTGAACCTTGCGCTTATCATAAGTCCCAATAATAAAGCGGAAAGCCAGATCTTTTTATTGAGGAGATGATAAACGCCCGCCAGTAAAAAGAATAAAGACCAATTGTATTCCATTGCTGTTGTACTGTTGAGGTAGATAATGGGTACAAATGGGAATACGATGGTGATAAGAAAGGAAAGTTTGATATTAAGAAAGTTCAAAATCTTAAAAAGATATAGGGAGCAACCGACTGTAAATAAAACTGACAGTAAATTGATTACCCAATAAGGATAATGATATACTAATGAATATAAAAATTCCGGTAATGGATATCCGGGAAAACGGGAAACATTATAAATATGATTTTCATAGAGTACTTTTCCCGTATATACTTCTCTCCAGGCATCCAAATCAGTACCTAAACTATTAAAAATAAAAGGTAACCGTGACAGTAATACTATTAAAACTATCATTATTTCCTTACCATATTTTTTCATTTTACCTGTTAATTGTTTTCTGACACAAAATAAGTTCTTTTTTACTTAATAAAAGGATGATCTGAGGCTTATCTATAGATAAAATAAAGTATTTCGCCTTTTCCGGTAATTTATCCTGAGAATATAGTGAGTTAAAAAACTTCTCCAATGTTGGCGAAAAAACCGTGTGAATTATTTTGACCGAAACCATAATCTATACATAGGTTGGTGTTGCTGTGTTTGTTAAGTTTGATGCGTAATCCCACTCCGTATCCAAAGAGGAGTTTTTTGTATTCATCGGAAAGATCTGCG
>JACAUB010000021.1 GCA_013390605.1 Bacteroidota bacterium
ACCGTAAGTTCTACCAAAATACGGCAAGCCCTTTCCTCGGGTAGAATTCAGCGTGCAAATGCATACCTCGACCATTTCTATTTTATCAAAACAACCCTTACTCATGGAAATGAGGTGATGAAACACATTCATTTTCCTTCTTATCGGTTACGAATTGAAGATGTAACGAAATTGGTTCCACCTATTGGCGTATATGCTGTTTCCATTCAATATGAAAATGAATTGTTGAAAGGGATGCTTAATGTTAGAGCAGGAACAGATTCATTAATTCCACGGGTTGATGTTCATCTGTTTAGTGAGCCTGAAAGCCTCAACCATAAGTTAGTAAATGTTTGTTTTCATAAACGTATAAGAGACGAACTGGATTTTAGTTCGCCTGATGCAATGCAAAAACAGTTGGAAAACGATCGACAGGTTATTGAAGATTTGATTTATTAAGCTTCTATCAGGGTCGAGAGTAAGTTCAACGGAACTAAAATATTAAGTTATCATGATCGGTAAACCAATTCGGGTTACATTCTTGGGTACTGGGACTTCTATTGGGGTTCCTGTTATTGCATGTAATTGTCCGGTATGTAAATCTTCTGATCCTCGCGATAAGCGTTTCAGAACTTCTGCTATAGTAGATGTAGACGGACAACGTATCGTAATAGATTGTGGTCCCGATTTCAGATTTCAGATGTTAAAGAATCAGGTAGAAGATATTGATTCAGTTATATTTACGCATGAACACAGAGACCATATTGCCGGAATAGATGACATCAGAGCCTTTAACTATATATTAAATAAGGTGATTGATATTTATGCTTCACGTCAGGTAATCGATTCAATTCGAACTGAATTTCCTTATATCTTTTCTGAAAACCGGTATTTTGGAGCACCTCAGTTAAATATTAATACACTCGATGGCCGTCCATTTATGATAGGACCTACCGAAGTTATCCCTATCGAGGTACAACATAATAAACTACAGATATTTGGTTATCGTATTGGTGACTTTACTTATATAACCGATGCCAGTTACATTAGTCCTGCATCGATAGAAAAGATTAAAGGTAGTAAAGTTGTTGTCTTAAATGCCTTACGAAACTCTAAGCATGTTGCTCATTTTTCTCTTCAGGAAGCTCTTGCTGTTATCGAGCAGATAAAGCCTGAAAGAGCCTACCTTACACATATCAGTCATTTTCTGGGATTACAACAGGAAGTAGAACCCAGATTACCCGAAAATGTTAAGCTTGCATATGATAATTTAACCATTGATATCCAATAAGTTTATCCCTTTTTTAGACAATAAAAAAGCTTAGCGTAAATTATACAGTTAAGTTTATAAAACAATCATGTTTGTTTAGACAGTTTCTAATGTGTATTTGTCACATTATTAAATATATGCATTGTTTTTAGATAAGTTGTTTTGTTTGCCTGTCTGTTAATAGCGTATCTTTTACGTTATGCTTGCATATTGCTATTTTGTGATATACATTTCGCCAATCAAATTTATCAAGATGAGCTCAATGATTAACCCTTCTATTTCAGTTGATTGTGTTATTTTCGGATTTGATGGAACAGAACTGAAGGTTTTGTTAATTGAATTTGGGAGAAGGAAGGATGGTGCTGATCCTTCGCAACTTAAGCTTGAAAGAAAGCTTCCAGGAAGTCTTATTCAGGAGAAGGAAGATTTATCGGCTGCAGCACAGCGCACACTCGTCGAGCTGACAGGCTTAAAAGATATTTTTTTACGTCAACTGTATGTTTTTTCAGATCCAAACAGAATCAGTAAACCTGAAGATCTGGAGTGGATAAAAAACACCTACGAAGTTCCAACTTCACGAATAGTAACCGTTGCCTATTTTGCATTGGTGAAAATCGATAAAAGTGTTTTGCAACATACCGTAGAGGGTGTATCGCGTTGGCATGGTGTTCAATCGATCAAACAACTGGCCTTCGATCATAAGCAGATCTTGATGAAAGGGTTGGAAGTTTTGAGTCAACAGCTACTCAACGAACCTATTGCTTTCGAGTTGTTACCAAAACGATTTACCATTCGTCAACTCCAGAATCTGTATGAAGCTATTCTGGGTATCGAAATTGATAACCGAAACTTTAGAAAAAAAGTTTTGAATGTCCCCTGTATCAAACTTCTGGATGAAAAAGAAAAAGGCGTAGCGCATAAACCAGCTCGTCTTTATCGCTTTGATAAGGCGATGTATGAAAAAGATATCAAGAAAAAAATGAAATATAATTTAAACTTTATTCGATTTACAGATTAATGAAGACATTAGGAATTGATATTGGAAGCTCTTCGGTCAAGGTTGCCATCCTTGATGTAGAATCAGGAAAGAGGGTAGCCTCTGTTACACTTCCTGACAAGGAGATGCCTATTGAAGCACTTCAATCAGGTTGGGCAGAACAAGATCCCATGCTTTGGTGGA
>JACAUB010000210.1 GCA_013390605.1 Bacteroidota bacterium
GCCGAACCTGTAGAAAAAATCGTTGAATTAACAGACAGTTATGGAAATAAAAGAGAAGTTAAAGTGATGGTGACTCCAAAAGCAGCTCCTGTAGCTTCTGCACCGGCTGCTTCAGCTCCTGCTACAAAAGCTATTGCAGGAACAACTACTTCTAAAGCAGCTCCTATGGAAAGAAATAATCCTCCAGCTGAAGCGGACCAGATGCAATTCCATAAAGGACTGGATATTGCCGTTGCATTCGGTTCTGATGTAAGAGCCGCCGCCGCGGGAACCGTTATTTTCTCCGGGCAGAAAGGTGGTTATGGGAATTGTGTCATTGTTTCTCATGGAAACGGACTGGCTACTCTTTACGGACATTTATCACAGCTTGTTTCTAAAGTGAATGATAAAGTAAAAGTAGGTCAGGTGATTGCTAAATCAGGGAACTCCGGGCGTTCTACAGGACCTCATCTTCATTATGAAGTACATAAAAACAATACTCCGGTAAATCCGAAGTTGTTTATGAATCTATAAAAGAAAGCTGTCTCTAATGAGGCAGCTTTTTTTGGCTCTAAAAGATAGATAATGTGTAGTAGTATTGCTGATCTTGCAGGCTTCACAGGTTTTTCAAGGATTACATTAGTTTTTCCCTTATAAATCTGTGAAATCTGCGAGAAATTATTTTATCGCAAGGTTTTAAGGTTACATTATAAACAAAAACAGCTGCCCATAGCAGCTGTTTTCTATTTTAGTATCTTAAGCGTTCCTTTTGGATGAGTAAAGGTACCATCTGGTCCTGCAATATTGGAATACACTATATTTTTATTGTAATCCTGAATATGGGTTACATTGAATCCCAAATGAGGCTCATGCCAGTACACCATAAAAATATTCTTTGCTACTTCTACTGCTGTATACTCTACAGTATCTGTACTGTTTTTTGAGCTTCCGGCAGTTCCGGTGAATGTCATTGTTTTGTTGTTTTTAAAATCCAGAAGGAATTTTACAGTTCCAAAATCAACTTCTACTTTCTTACCGATAGCCGGA
>JACAUB010000211.1 GCA_013390605.1 Bacteroidota bacterium
GTTTTAACGTCGCAGCGACCTACTTTTCCACGCATGTGATGCGCAGTATCATCGGCCCTCCAGGTCTTAACGGCCGTGTTCGGGATGGGAACGGGTGTGACCCCTGGGGAAAAGCCACGACGAAGGGTTAGAAGGCGAGAAGGGTTTAAGGCGAAGCTCTGTAGAGCGTTCGTGGGTATGTCGAATGTTATTGATTGATGAAAGGTCAAGTCAGTGGACCGATTAGTATCGCTCAGCTTAAGCCGTTACCGGCCTTACACATGCGACCTATCAACGTGGTGGTCTTCCACGGGTCTCATAGGGAGATCTCATCTTGAGGGGTGTTTCGCGCTTAGATGCTTTCAGCGCTTCTCACTTCCCGACATAGCTACCCAGCATTGCACCTGGAGGCACAACTGGAACACCAGAGGTCAGTCCATCCCGGTCCTCTCGTACTAAGGACAGGTCCTCTCAAATCTCCTGCGCCCACACTAGATAGGGACCGAACTGTCTCGCGACGTTCTGAACCCAACTCACGTACCACTATTGATCGGCGAACAGCCGAACCCTTGGGACCTGCTTCAGCCCCAGGATGTGATGAGTCGACATCGAGGTGCCAAACCTTGCCGTCGATATGAACTCTTGGGCAAGATCAGCCTGTTATCCCCGGCGTACCTTTTATCCGTTGAGCGATGGCCCTTCCATTCGGGACCACCGGATCACTATAACCTGCTTTCGCACCTGCTCGTCGTGTCTGACTCGCAGTCAAGCTCCCTTATACTATTGCGCTCTGCGGCTGATTTCCAAACAGCCTGAGGGAACCTTCGTACGCCTCCGTTACGCTTTAGGAGGCGACCGCCCCAGTCAAACTACCCGCCTGACATTGTCTTCCACCCGGATCACGGGTGCGAGTTAGAGATCAGCGTTAAACAGGGTGGTATCTCAAGGGTGACTCCACCGACCCTAACGAGCCAGTTTCATAGTCTCCCACCTATCCTGCACAGTCCAACGCCAACCTCAATGTCAAGGTGTAGTAAAGGTGCACGGGGTCTTTCCGTCTAAGTGCGGGTAACCGGCATCTTCACCGGTGCTACAAGTTCGCTGAGTCTCTGCTGGAGACAGTTTCCAGATCGTTACGCCATTCGTGCAGGTCGGAACTTACCCGACAAGGAATTTCGCTACCTTAGGACCGTTA
>JACAUB010000212.1 GCA_013390605.1 Bacteroidota bacterium
ATGGCTGTAATCGGAAATGTTTATACCCATTTAAAGGAAATGATCCCTAATCAGATCGGAAGATATTCTGATGAATTTTATCCAACTTCAACCGGTGATAATTTTATAAAAGCAGGAATGCCTACCATCTTATTTGAAGGCGGACATTTTGTAGATGATTATACCAGAAGAGGAACCAGAAAATATTATACTATTGCTCTATATTATGCACTGAAAGCAATCAGTGAACTGAACTCAGACAGTACCGGATGGGAAGCTTATTTGGACATTCCTGAAAACAAAGAAACCCACTATGATATTATCTATAGAAATGTAAGATTGAATACAGAACATGAATGTATTTTAGATATTGCCGTTCAGTATAGAGAGATGAAAGAAGACGGGAAAGATGAGATTTCTTTTGTCCCTTTTGTGATGGAAGCAGGAGATGTGAAAAAAAGAAAAGGCTGGCTGGAAATAGATTGCACAGGAAAGAAATTTGTTTCGTCTAATAAATATCCGAAGCTGGATGCAGTAGTAGATTTTACAATAGAAGATTAAACAGTTTCGGCAACCCTTTGGGTTGCCGAAACTGCTTTTTATATTTTCTATGAATAAAAAATCAGATACATATTGTAATAGGAAAACTATGATTCAGATCCTTAAAAAGGAGAAATTATAGATTATCTTTTTCTCAAATTTTTAAATTTATATAATCTGTAAAATCTGCTAGGGATTTTAATATTTTATTCAATTAATAGAAATCTCTAGTTTACCACTTTAATGCCACTAGCCAGGAACCTGATTTCTTCCTTAGGTTGTGTAATGGCATCAATTTCCGATTGAGGTTTCTTAGCATCCTCAGCATAATGTTTTTGTTCATCTACAGAAATTACTTTTCTTTCAGCATTTCCTTCTAAAACTACATTTTTACCTTTTAAAGCAGTAGGTACAAAGAAAGCATAGTCTTTCATTTTTACAAAAAACTGCGAGTTGTCATCAGTTTGAATAGTCAGCCAACATCCTTTTTTCTCAC
>JACAUB010000213.1 GCA_013390605.1 Bacteroidota bacterium
TTCATTCCCATATACAGTGTTTTTTTAAACGTTTATACTGTATACCTTTTTCAGTAAAAGACACGAATTAGGGTCTTTATATTCATAGGGTAGTATGTCATCTGCTTGAGGGATAGTTCTTGTTTTTATAGAAAGCTGAAAGGAGTGTATTGCTCTATGGCTGCCTGGTTTTACTCCAATGATAGAATGGAGAAAGTCGTTAGTTATTAATTGAGACACAGAAAAAAATTAGATCTTTTACCACGACAGTTTTTCTTGTGCTATTTTAGATTTATTAAGGTTAGAAATGCGAATTCTTGAAATGATTTCATTTATAATACCTGTAAATTATTAGAAATATCTTTAGTAGTCTAAAATAGAACGTAAAATAGTGCTTTTCTACTTCTAAAATCGCCCATTTTTACCTGTTTAAAGGTCATATAAAAACACTAAAAAAAGGCCTTCATACAGCCACAGGGGTACTTCGTCCTGAAAAATAGGGGGTTCATACAATAAGTCATAATTTAGTTGCTATCAGTAAAACATTGTTCTAATTTTATTTTATAAAATAGATTTAGCGCATGTTATAAACTTCTGCAATGGAACGAGCATGTTTTACAAACACAAACACTGTGGTAAATTTAATATGCGGTTTCGATCAGAGATTAATCTTAAAATTATTTACTGATGAGACAAATGAAAGCATTACTACACTACAACTCCAATTTACAGATTAACGATATTACTAAAAGTATAATTAAGGCTAAGACTAGTAGACAACAAAGTCGGATCATCACGAAGGTGCTCGATCGTATTTCTAACGAGTTCATTCCTTTTACAGGATTTTTGTTATTAAACCCAACTGATATAGTTACTTAAACTGGTATTGCGTGAGTATGAATTTTCCTCAATCTAATTTCCTAAACCAATAAAATGTCCACGTTAAACTTGAAAAAATGAAAAGAATCATTCTTACTGTTTTTATCGGTGTAGTATTTCTTTTGAATACAACAGCACAAGTAAACTATCATATTACCGGTACAATTGACCGGAAGGATGTTACTAAATTGTATCTATACAATGGCAAAATAATTTTTGATAGTATAACTGTAAAAGAAGGGTTTTTTGATATGAAGGGAACATATAAAAGCCCAACAGTAGTAATGGTAATGACGAAAATTCCGGTAAGTGGTAATAAAATAATATTAGATAATGGCGAATACAATATGAAATTTGATGCTCACATGAATGTAACTATTGAGACCACGTCAATCAATCACAATTTATGGATGGGTAAAAGGAACAGCAACGAATTAAAAGATAATAGAAAAGCTA
This sequence comes from Bacteroidota bacterium, assembly GCA_013390605.1. Classification (GTDB taxonomy): domain Bacteria; phylum Bacteroidota; class Bacteroidia; order Bacteroidales; family Cfx3-03; genus Cfx3-03. The sequence continues at coordinate 1,315 of JACAUB010000213.1, forward strand.
AAGACTCTTTGTTAGCTGATTATGCATTGCAGATAGAAAAAGGAAATTACAACTTATCTGTTCAGTATTTAGCAAAATATAATGATATTCAGCTTCAATTATTAGATTACTTAAAAAGACTAGCTAGCAATCATTCTGATTGTTATATTACTCCATACTTGTTAAAAGATGAAGCCATTTTGACACAAGTCAATTTTGGATCGACTTTCGAAAAGTTAAATTTAGAAGTTCAAAACAATGAATGGGGTAAACAATTAAAAGCTTTATTAGATAAAAAAACAACGATAAAGCCTGATAGAAACCAATTCTATTTTACAATGCTTGGCAGCAAGGCTATTCCTGTTGAGAGTAAAACGGAAAATGGAGATAATTTTGAATTGGCTTCGTTAAAAGGGAAGTGGGTATTGCTTGATTTTTGGGCAAGCTGGTGTGCTCCATGTAGAGCCGAAAT
>JACAUB010000214.1 GCA_013390605.1 Bacteroidota bacterium
ATTTCGGCTCTACATGGAGCACACCAGCTTGCCCAAAAATCAAGCAATACCCACTTCCCTTTTAATGAAGCCAATTCAAAATTATCTCCATTTTCCTTTTTACTCTCAACAGGAATGGCCTTGCTGCCAAGCATTGTAAAATAGAATTGGTTTCTATCAGGCTTTATCGTTGTTGTTTTATCTAATAATGCTTTTAATTGTTTGCCCCATTCATTGTTTTGAACTTCTAAATTTAATTTCTCGAAAGTCGATCCAAAATTGTCTTGTGTCAAAATGGCTTCATCTTTTAACAAGTATGGGGTGATATAACAATCAGAATGATCACTAGCTAATTTTTTCAAATAATCTAATAATTGAAGCTGAATATCATTATATTTTGCTAAATACGGAACAGATAAGTTGTAATTTCCTTTTTCTATCTGCAATGCATAATCAGCTAACAAAGAGTCTTTGGCTTTTATATTGTCTTTTAATTCATTGCTCTTTATTTTACTCATCCATAAATTGTGATTGACTGATGTAGACACAATATTAGGTTTTAGGTGCGCATCAAGTTTTATGTTGTATTCGCCATTATCCAATATTATTTTACTATAACTTGGAGGGATTCTAGTTATTAGCATTGTCACAACCGGGTTATTATAATTTCCTTTCATATCGAATATCCCTGTTTGTAGGGTCGCGCTATCGATAAATATTTTATCGCTACTATTGTATAAATATACTTTGTCAACATCTTTTCTGTCAATTGAACCATAAATATGATATTTTATTTGTGCTTTTATGTTCAAAAGGAATACAACGTTGATGAAGATTACAAGACTGATTCTTTTCATTTTTTCGAGTTTTAAGTAAGAGAAAGATTTTATTTAGTAGATTGAACTTGTGATAATTAATGTAATTATAATAGTGATTTTAATAAATGTATCAATAGGGTTTAATCATAATAACCGTGCAAAGAGAGAATACTTCTAAAATTCGTTGATCATCTTACTGATGATCAAATTCTGTTGTCTATTATTCAGAGCTTGAATTACACTATTTGTATTAACGCGGAACTGCAGTAACATCTTTTGTTGTTTCATTGGATGAAGGTTGAATCTATAACGAACGCTATTGGTGAATAAAATTATAACTATGAGTCTTTGTAGCCTGTTTTAATATGTCAATAATTTAGAATAAGGCTTTGGATTAATTTTTAAGGATAAAGTCTGTAATACTTTTCGTCAATTTAGCTGTAATAGGAATATTCTGATCACCATATGTATTTAAATTTGCCTGACTATCTCCTTCGACAATTCTGAACATATGGTTCATGTTTTCAATTAAAACTAAACTTGCTTTCGGATTAGCAATTGAAAGTCGCTTAGCATCTTCAACAGTTACCTGGAGGTCTTTGGTGCCTTGCAAAATAAGTACAGGAATTTTAAGTTTACTGATTTCAACTTGGGGATCGTATTTAATCCATGATATCATATAGGGTTGAACACTTGGCCTAAACAGAGAAGCGAGCATGGGATTCACATTCGTAACTGTTTTCCCTTTTACCAAACTATCCAGAATAGGCAAGGCGATATCTTTTACAAATTTTGGCTGTGTGCTCAGTTGTATTTTAATTATCTTATCGATAGTTTGACCTGCTCCGGCAATAGAAATATATTCATCTGCTATGGTTGCGGCCACCATTCCAATCAATGACCCTTCACTGTGTCCTATGATAATGACTTTTGAAAAACGTTTATCTTGCTTTAACATCTGCACCCATCCTTTTGCATCATTAATATAATCATCAAAATGGAGATCTATTTCGTTTTTTCCTGCATCCATGCTTTCTGCAATACCTCTTTTATCAAAGCGCAATGTCGCAATACCACTTTTTAATAATTCGTCAGAGATCACTTTATATGAACTATCTTTCATCCCCGGAATATTTCCATCCCGATCTACTGGTCCTGAACCTGCAATAATTAGGGCAACAGGTATTTTAGTAAACTTTTTCGGTGTTGTCAGTGTTCCAAAAATATCCCCTGTTTTTGTTTGTAGTGTTATTTTCTTTTCAACAAATACTGTATCACTATTGGTTGATGCATTTACTGATAGTGAAATTATTAATGATAGAATTAAAAGACTAATTGCTGTTTTCATTTTTATGTTTTTTTTATCGGTTAATTATTATGTTACACGATATTGTTAATGTTTATGGAGAAAAGTAGAAAACTAATTGGGAATTCTATTGACATATAAATTATAGTCAAAAAGAAGGCAATAGACTATACTCACAACAAATCATGAGGGTTCTTCTTCTTCATTCCTAAACACAAAGTAAGAATAAACAACAGGAACTAATACCATAACAGCTATTATGCCCAGAACTATAATGGGCGACACTGCTTTGTAGGGAAAAATAAATGGGAGAGCATCTAAAATAATGCCACCTCCTATCATTAGAGGCCCAGCTAATTGATGTGTTTTCTTCCATGTATAATCGCTTTCCATTGTCCATGGTGTACGAACTCCAATAAAATGGTTAGGTTTGATCGTCGTTATATAACTCCCGAGAATTGCAAATAAAGAGCCTAAGAGCAAAAAATGTAAATTTGGATTTTTGAAAGTCCCTCCAGTACTGCTATAAATGATGTATAGTGTTATTAAAGCGATGAAAAGTGTAAGTATAAAACGAAGGTTGTAATATTTAGATCCCATTTGCCTGATATTCTTTCTAGGATCGAGAAAAGGAATGACGAGCATTAGAACATATAAACCGACCTCCAAAGCAACAGTTAAAATGAATAGAGTGGACTTGTGCGACCAGCCGTTTGCTATTCCATCATTGTTAAAGTGCGTAGGTACGATTTCTGGTAGCTTTTGCCAGATTGTGGCAAGATATACGATGGGTAGTAAAATCAAAATCCACAATACAAATTCTTTAAAAAATTTATTCATGCTGCTATTTTTCAAGAGTGACATTGTTAGTTTTCTTTTGCAAGTTGTCCTGTTTCGAACTTATCTGGCAATAAGCAATATTACAAAGAAGCAGAAACGGGACAAATAATCTTTTCATAAACAACAAGTTATATCATTTTAGTTTATTTTGATAAAAAAAACGGAACTATTTAATCACTCTTGTAAGTGTTTTTATTAATTCGTCACCTCGTAAGTCCATAGCAATAATCCGACCTTCAGGATTGATCAGCATATTGGCAGGTATTGCATTAACCTGATAATATTTACAAGCTTCGGTTTTGCCAAAATCTGCTATGTTTGTATGTATAAACTGTGAGGTTTTATCTTCCTGCATTGCTTTTTGCCAGGCAGCCTTATCTTTATCAACTGAAACGGATGAAATCACAAAGTTCTTG
>JACAUB010000215.1 GCA_013390605.1 Bacteroidota bacterium
ATGATATCATGAAGGTGGGTATTGACCTGCATCATGACATGGGTACATTACAACATTTCCGCAAGTTTATTCCGAAAAATGTAATTGAACTCAACTCATATTGCACGCAAAAGGGATTTCTGGTAATGGGATTACGTAAATTATCTGCAGCTATATTGGGAATCAGAATCAGCAAACGACAACAAACAAGTAACTGGGAGGCAGAAACCTATACTCCTGCTCAAATTAAATATGCCGCAACTGACGCCTGGGCCTGCCGGGCTTTATTCGTACGTTTAATGGAAAACGGCATTTATCCCGATTAAGATGAAAGATCTTACAGAAGGCAATGTAGCGAAGCTGATCTTTCAGTTTACCCTTCCAATGCTTATTGGAAATATCTTCCAACAAACCTACAATATTGTTGATAGTGTAATTGTTGGAAATTATTTGGGTAAACAGGCACTGGCAGCTGTTGGTGCATCATTTCCAATCATCTTCATCCTGATTTCTCTTGTTATCGGAGTGGCCTCGGGTATGAACATTATCATTGCACAATATTTTGGTGCAAAAGATATTGCAAAGGTTCGTCGCACTATCGACACCATGTATATTTTTATTTTCACGGCTTCATTAATCGTCACTGTAGTAGGTATCTATTTCAGTGAATCGATGTTACGGATGACCCGTTTACCAGAAGAGCTCATTCCTACTGCTACAATCTACCTTCAGGTCTATTTTGCCGGTGTTATTTTCCTCTTCGGATTCAACGCTACCTGCGCTGTACTCAGAGGCTTAGGTGATTCAAAAACTCCGCTCTACTTTCTGATCATTGCATCACTCGCCAATATTGTGTTGGTTATTCTTTTTGTGGTGGCTTTTAAATGGGGTATTGCCGGTGCCGCCGCCGCTACTGTTATTGCTGAAGGTGGCGCTTTTTTAACAGGAGCATGGTATCTCAATCGCACACACCCTATTATTAATGTTAGCTGGAGAAAGCCTGATTTCGATTGGGAAATCCTACGTCAGAGTGTGCGTATCGGCCTCCCTTCCGGAATTCAACAAACGCTTTTTTCTTTAGGTATGATGGCAGTGATGTGGATTGTAAATCGTTTTGGAACCAATGTCATTGCTGCGTTTAGCGTTGCCGGAAGAATTGAGTCATTAGCCATCATGCCAGCCATGAATTTTTCAATGGCATTAGCTACTTTTACAGGTCAAAACATAGGAGCCAATAAATACTCAAGGCTTCAAAGTGGATTAAAGTCAACGCTACTAATGTCGGCAGTTACTTCTGTCGTTTTAACACTAGCTATTGTTGTTTTTAGTCAATATGTTATGCGACTTTTCACCTCCGATATGGAGGTTATCAGAATCGGGCAGGAATATCTGATGATTACCTGTTCATTCTATATTGCCTTTTCTACGCTATTCACCTTTAACGGTTTATTACGTGGTGCCGGTGATACATGGATTCCAATGCTGATATCGCTATTTTCGCTTTGGCTATTCCGAATTCCTTTAGCCTATTTTTTCTCTCTACACTTTGGTGAAAAGGGAATCTGGTGGGCTATTCCAATTGCATGGACTTTCGGTGCTATTGTATCTTTCTTCTATTACAGA
>JACAUB010000022.1 GCA_013390605.1 Bacteroidota bacterium
GTGTGGAAAAGCATCTCCATTAGGTAGAAATGCTGGAATAGACAATGCTGCCGCCAATGAAACCACCCCTCTCATCGCTGCAAAACTGATGATAAAAGGTTCGCGCCAATCCGGTTTCGGGACCTTTAATCTTAATTCCTTAGAGCAAAGCCGTGGGAAGTACATCAACGCATAACTGTATACTATTCTTGTTCCGATAATCGCTCCGCCTATAACTACACTGTAGAAAATTCCTTCTGAAACAGTATAATCTGTCAGTCCCTCCACAACAATTGGCAATTCAAGACCGATAAGGATAAAAATGATGGTATTCATCAGAAATATCAGAACACTCCATACATTTCCGGATTGAATTCTTGAGGTGTGACTCAGGTAGCAATGGGAATTATAAGACATTAGCAATCCACCTGCAACCACAGCCAAAACTCCTGAAAAATGGAAGTGTTCTGCTCCAACATACATAATGTAAGGAACGATCAGTGTGATAACAGTATCAATATTAGAATTCGTAGGAATAATCCTCAACAAAGCTCCGAACAGAAGACCAACTGCGACTCCTACTGCAATTCCTCCAATCGCCATAGTAAAGAAATCCTGAACGGCATCTCTCCAGATAAACTGCCCTGAAATAACGGCTGCAAGGGCAAATTTAAATACAATTAAACTGGATGCATCGTTAATTAAACTTTCTCCTTCAAGGATATTGGTGATCTTTTTAGGGATTTTCATATGCTTCAATACGGAAGTAGCCGCTACAGCATCCGGTGGAGAATTTACGCCACCCAATAAGAATCCCATTGCTACAGTAAGCCCAGGAATAATAGAAGATGAAAGGTACGCAACGACTATTGATGTTAAAAACACCAATCCAAAAGCCATGGAAAAGATCTGTTTTCTCCATTTATGAAAATCCTGCCATGACGTAAACCATGCGGCTTCAAATAATATGGGTGGAAGAAAAATAAGAAAAACAAGATCCGGTTCTATTTCTACACGAGGCATTCCCGGAACAAAACTGATGAGCAATCCTGCAATTACAAGAAAGATTGGATAAGCTACTTTCAATTTTTGCCCTATCATTACTAATATCATTACAGACAATAAGACTACAATGGATATTATAACATAGCTGTGAATCATTTGATTTCGTTTTTTTAAGTATTATTTTTAATTATTTTGTTTCAACCTTATAGGTTTTAAAAACCTATAAGGTTTATTTTTTTAACAAGGCTCACACAGATTTTGCAGATAACGCAGAGTTCGATCCATAAGGGTTTTAAAGGACAATATTATTTTTGGGAGTAATTGCCGGCGGAAGATCGGTTTCATCCAGCAT
>JACAUB010000023.1 GCA_013390605.1 Bacteroidota bacterium
TTTGCTACCGTACAGATATAAAGGAGAGGAAAAGGAGGAGAAGGTTGAGGCAGAGTGGTAAACTGTAGTTTTCTTACCGACCAAAGTAGAAAGCAAAAGGATACCAAAATGAGTGACAACCTTCGCCGACATCGTGCCATAAAACAGCAATTGTTGCAACTCCACCCACAAGCGCAGGGGCGCGAATTACAATATTTAACAATTCTAGCGATGGTGATCAGTGGGATTGTAGGTAGTCGGCATAGTGCGTTGCCTAATATCGCCGCCAAAGTGCCAGATAAAACTAAACGGGAAAGCCGCATCATCCGAATGCGCCGATTGCTCAAAAATGATAACTTTAACCAAAAAGTGGTGTATGCTCCTTTCGCCAAACAATTGCTGAGTAGCCTGTGTCATTGTCCACTGGTACTGGTGATAGATGGCAGTCAGGTTGGTGCTGGTGGAATGGGCTTAGTAATCAGTGTAGTATATCAGGGGCGGGCTTTACCTTTGGGTTGGTTGGTGGTTAAGGCTAAAAAGGGACATTTAGCTCAAGCTTTGCACATCAGATTGTTAAAGCAAGTTCACTCGTTGGTTCCGTCTGGTAGCCAAGTAGTCTTTTTGGGTGATGGTGAATTCGATGGCTGTCGTTTGTTAAGACGGTTAGATTATTACGGTTGGCAGTATGTCTGTCGTACTGCTAAAAATAGCCAGGTCTGGTTGGATGAACAAGCTCATTATGCCATCAGTAAGTTAGGGGTTCAGCCTGGTCAGGTAGTGAGTCAGAGCGGCGTAGCATTCAGCAAACACGAGTACGGACCAGTACTGGTCATAGCGGTCTGGCAAAAGCCTTACCGTGAGCCACTTTATCTGGTGAGTAATTTGGCTCTAGCCCAGGAAGCAATCCGGTACTACAAAAAGAGGTTTAGGATTGAAACCTTCTTTTCCGATAGCAAGAGCCGAGGGTTTCGGCTGGACAAGAGCCATTTGGATGACCCTAAACGGCTAGAAAGGTTATTGTTAGCGGCTTGTCTGGCTTATCTTTGGATTGTACATCTGGGTACGATAGCTTTAGCTGAAGGCTGGAACCGGGTCATTCATCGCACCGAACGACTGGATTTGAGCCTGTTCAATTTAGGTTTGAACCTGCTTGAGCATTTTTTGAATGAACATTTACCCTTACCAGTCGCCTTTATCCCTTTTCTTTTAGAGGATTTCTAATTGTGTACGGTAGCAAA
>JACAUB010000024.1 GCA_013390605.1 Bacteroidota bacterium
TCTGCGTGAACTGATTACGGAGGTAAAGAAAATCAATCAGTCAAAATCTGTACAGAAACCTATATTACTTAAAATTGCTCCGGATCTTAATGATGTCCAATTGGATGAAATTATAGATCTTATTGCAGAAACAAAAATAGATGGTGTAATCGTTTCCAATACCTCGGTGAATAGAGAAGGATTGAAGACCTCTCCTGAAGTTTTAGATCAGATCGGAAACGGAGGGTTAAGCGGAAAACCAATTCGTGAGAGAAGTACAAAAATGATTAAATATCTTTCCGATAAAAGCAACAGAGCATTTCCAATCATCGGAGTAGGAGGAATTCACTCCGCAAAAGATGCTATTGAGAAATTAGATGCCGGGGCAAGTCTGGTTCAGTTATATACCGGATTTATTTATGAAGGACCAGAGTTGATTAATGAAATTAACAAAGAAATTTTAAAAAGAGCAAGCAGATTGCCAAGATAAATATAGAGAGACCGGATGGTCTCTTTTTTTGTTTTAGCCACGGACACACGAATTTTCATTAATGCTATCTGCTATAAATTCACATAAAAACCTTTATTTTCTGAATGCATAAATAAAAAATTCGTGTATTCGTGGCAAGAAAAAATATGATGTTAAATAGAATCCTTTTTATTTTGACTTGGTTACAGCAGCATTTTTAATATCAACAGTTAGTGTATAAGCTGGAGAAGAATTCGATTTGCCGATTTTATACATTATCGTTTTGCCATCCTTTGATTTTGTTTTGGTGGTGTCATAGAGATTTTCCAGACAGCTTTCAGTAAGGAATTCTTCATATCTTTTATAATTCCAGTCTTTGGTAAAATAAAGAACCCGATAACCTTTTTCACCCTCGCTGGCTCCGCATCTTCCACAAGCATTAAGGTTAGATGAATGTTCAAAATATAATAAAACCCGGTTCCCTTTTTCTCCGGAAATGTAGGAAATCAGTTCATTCCCTCCATATTGATTGATGATATCAAATGTATTGATTCTTTTATGGT
>JACAUB010000025.1 GCA_013390605.1 Bacteroidota bacterium
GCTAACATCTCATCAGCATGCCAGTATGGAGTAGATACCACGCAAGTCCCTGCTCCCACAGCATATGAGAGTGTGCCACTCGTAATTTGTGCTTCATTCAGATAGGGGGTGATGTAGATATCCACCTCCCTTAATATATCTCGCAACTTTTCTTCCGGCAAAAATTCATCTCTAAACTCTACCACTTTCTCTAGTTCATATTGTGCTACCAATTCCTTCAAATAATTACGATACTCTTCTCCACAACCGCGTATAATATTGGGGTGCGTCTTTCCTAATACCATATAGCGAATATTGGGATGATTTGTCACCACCGCGGGTAATGCATTGATGACCGTTTCGATACCTTTGCTACGACCAATCAGACCAAAAGTGCAGAGTAGAGTAGGTTTTTTTTTATCTGCCGCATCCGTTTTAGTGTTTGTCGAAATAACTGGAACCTTACTAAAGTCGGGAACTCCATGATGAATTGTTGCAATTTTTTCAACCGATATATCAAAGATAGTTGTCAGGTAACGGATTGCCAGACTATTCATTACCACCACCATGTCGGCTTGTTTTCCAATATCTTTTAATATTGCTCGCTCATGAAAAGTAGGATGTTGCAACACCGTATGAACAATTACCACCAGTGGACTATCTAGTTGATGGATCAGTTGCAGTATCAGAACGCCACTTTCGCCCCCGTAAATTCCATATTCATGTTGTAGCACACAGATATCCACGCCACTAATATTTAACATTTTGGCAGCCGCTATATAATCTTCCGGCTCATCCTGCTGAATAGAATAAATCACCCTATCGGGATAGTCATATTCTTTTCCGGGGTCGTTCATCGCCACCACAACGATCTCTGCTTTCATCTCCGTGGATGAGTTAGCAGCTAATAGCGACTCTACAAAGTTGTAAGTAAACGTAGCAATTCCACATTGACGGGGAAGGTAATTACCAATGACTGCTATTTTCATGGTCTAGTTATATTTATGTCCCTCAAATATACGAATTATAAAAAAGGTGGACCCTTAATTTCAAAATTATACAGTTTCTATCTTACTGTATTTTATAGTGTACACCATTCGATTTTTCTCTCAAAATCATTCGATCTCAACTTAACCACGTGTCGATAATGATGGTATAATTTACCACAATACCGTATCTAAACCGTATGTATACCGTATCTGAACCGTATTTAGTCCGTATTATAGAATACGGTATAAGTACGGTATAAACTCGAAAAAGATAGGGTATAAGCTCGGTTTAAAGAAAAACTATATCATAATAGCCCTGATTTTTGGATTGTTATAAAAGGAGGATGTATTAAGATTATCAGAAGAACAAAAAGTATGTCAAAATAGAATAATCGACATCACATTTCATTTCACAGCTTATTTTGTACTTTTGGCACAATCAAAATATCTTTTTATAAATAACTAATAGTCTATGAATAAATCACTTAAAACGAATACGTAAAATTAAAATTAGCAACCAATACCATCGCTAAAAACAACTCCGAAAAAGTAAAGAAAGAGTTTGATCCAA
>JACAUB010000026.1 GCA_013390605.1 Bacteroidota bacterium
CTATGCTTAACAGTAAAAATGCACCTACATTAAGAGTATCTGAAGAATATAAAGATATTCTTACCACCTATTCACATGATAAGAACTCTTCTGAGCATAAACAGGCGGCTTTGTTTATCAAACAAAAGCTGGATGCTGCCAAATGGTATATTGATGCAATTAATCAGCGTCAGAATACTTTATTACAGACCATTACTGCTATTGTTAAGTTCCAGAAAGATTATTTTATTACGGGTGATGAGAAATCTCTGAAGCCAATGATCTTAAAAGATGTGGCAGATATTACCGGATTTGATATTTCTACCATTTCCAGAGTGGTAAAAAGTAAATATGCAGATACCCCAAATGGTATTGTTTACCTGAAGGATCTGTTTTCAGATAGCTTAACCAATGATGACGGAGAAGAGGTTTCTACTAAGGAGATCAAAACCCACCTTCAGGAGGTTATCAGTAAAGAGAATAAGAGAAAACCATTAACAGATGATGCTTTGGTAGTGATCTTAAAAGAACAGGGCTATAATATTGCCAGAAGAACGATTGCAAAATATCGTGAACAGCTCAATATTCCTGTTGCCAGATTAAGAAAAGAACTTTAAAATATAAAAAAAGCATTTCAAATTTGAAATGCTTTTTTTATTGATTTTAATCCTGTTTACATGTCATTGTGCAACAGTCAAAAGAATAATGTTTTCCTTCATTATTAATATTTAATTCAAAGCAGGCATCCGGACTAACCAGACAGAAACAAATTTCTCCTCCTGTTACACTTTTCAACTCATTTCTTTGTAATTTTTTTAGGTTTTTCATAGTTGTTTTAGATTGGGTGTTATTGATTAGATTGTATTGGCTTTAATATACAATTATTTTTGTAATTGTATTGTAAATTAACAAGTTAATGGAGATTAAATTTCTTTTAGACTGCCCAATCCTAATTCTTTCATGGAAACTTCTCTCATTTCCACTTTTCTTATCTTTCCGGAAATAGTCATTGGGAATTCATCTACAAATTTCCAGTATTTCGGAACTTTATAATGGGCAATTTTTCCTTTACAATATTCTAATAGCTCTTGTTCTGTAATCGTAAAGCCTTTTCTTACTTTTACCCAAGCCATCACTTCTTCTCCGAATTTTTCACTGGGTACTCCAATGATCTGAACATCCAGAATGTTGGTGTAAGTATATAAAAAGTCTTCAATTTCTTTAGGA
>JACAUB010000027.1 GCA_013390605.1 Bacteroidota bacterium
GGAATGAAGTTTTCTATATTGAAAGGCTCAACAACTGGAACTGTAGTATACTCAGAAACTCAAACTCAATCTACCAATATTAATGGTTTAGTAACTGTAAAAATTGGTGCAGGTACCTTGGTTAGTGGCTCGTATTCCACAATTAATTGGGGATCAGATATTTACTTTATAAAAATAGAAACAGATCCTAATGGAGCAAATAATTATACCATAACAGGAATATCTCAATTATTAAGTGTTCCTTATGCTTTATATGCGAAAACTTCAGGAAGTTCTATTCCTGGCCCTCAAGGTATTCAGGGAGTTACCGGTCCAACAGGACCTGTAGGTGCTCAAGGATTAATAGGTGCTACTGGTGCCACAGGTGCTCAGGGGATACAAGGTATTCAGGGAGTTATCGGCCCAACGGGACCTGTAGGTGCTCAAGGATTAATAGGCGCTACTGGTGCCACAGGTGCTCAGGGGATACAAGGTATTCAGGGAATTACGGGTCCAACAGGAGCTGTAGGAGCCCAGGGATTAATTGGAGCTACCGGTGTCACTGGCGCTCAGGGGATACAAGGTATTCAGGGAGTTACCGGCCCAACGGGTCCTGTAGGTGCTCAGGGATTAATAGGTGCTACTGGTGCCACAGGTGCTCAGGGTATTCAGGGAATTACCGGTCCAACGGGACCTGTAGGCGCCCAGGGATTAATAGGAGTTACTGGGGCTGGTTTTTCTAATGGAACAGCCGGCGGACAAATTATTTTGACTAATTCAGCTGCACCTTTTGCACCGGGAACTCCTGTAAATATGAGTGGGGACGCCACAATAAATACTTCCGGAGTATTAACTATTGGAGCTAATAAAATAACTACAACTAAGATTGCAGATGCCTCTGTTACAGTCGCCAAGATATCTACAACTTCAGGTACTGCAAGTTCTTCGACTTATCTTAGAGGTGATGGAACCTGGGCTGCACCAAGTAGTGGCGGGGCACAACTGTTAACAGGAACTGCGACTGCAACAATGCCGGCTGCGGGTAATGCTGGGTCATTTACAATTACAGTCAATGGAGCTGCGGTAGGAGATGCAGTTATTGTAAACCCAACAGGTAATATTCCAGCAGGAGATTATCCGCCAATCT
>JACAUB010000028.1 GCA_013390605.1 Bacteroidota bacterium
GGGATGCTCACAATGAAATGGAAAAAGTGATTATTCTCTTAGCTAAAAATATTAAACGAAATATTGAGTTCAATTTTCATATGGATGACTGTAAACCTATTTCATGTCCGGTATGCCAGATTGAAAACTGCCCCGTTCGGCAAAAAGATTTCGTAAAAAGAGTGGAATGGACCGCTGAAAATGTAACCAGCGTAGATAAACATACGGTAGAATAATTAATAGAAATACAAAGGTCAAGAAGGTTAAGAAAGAAAAGATTCAAGTAAATTCTTAACCTTATCTACTCTTTATCATTTGTTTTCTGTAATAAAACATAGGAACAATCAGTAATATAATTAAAGGCTGAATTACGAACCTTCTCATATAAAATGAAAAGAGATATCCTATTTCGAATTTATTCTGAATACAAAACAGATAAAGAGGAAAAGCAATTGCAAAAACAATCACCATCATCAAAGCGCCCTGCATCGTCCACTGTTTATTTTTAAATAGTCCCTGAATAATCAGGCAGGAAAAAAATAAATTAAGAATAAATCTGAACAAATATCCACCTACTAACTTCCCCCATTCAAATACCGGGAAACTAATATTTTTATTGGCCTCATGGAAGTACCCAAGAAACGGATCGTAAAATATTTTATCTTCCATTACCCTGACCCCTATCAGACCACAGATTCCTAAAATAACAAGAAGCCCACTAAGAATTTTCATGTTTTAAAGCAAAGAATTTAATCCAGATTAACCAAAGCAAAACCACACTCCCGTAAATAACTGCCGGGAAAACAAAATCGTGAAACATTTTACCATATTCCTTGTGTTCTGCCATCACAATATTCAATCCTACAATCCGTAAAAGATTCATAATATAAAGTAAAACCAGCCCTGCCAGCACAAAAACAAATGTCTTAGATCCTTTATAAAAGGCAAAAACAAATGATACAAACAGGATCATGACTGAGATGGCATTACATCCTTCTACCATTCTTGTTACATATTGTTTCTGCACATAAAACCAGACCTGTTCATTCTTTACATCATTGTAAAGCTCAGTAGG
>JACAUB010000029.1 GCA_013390605.1 Bacteroidota bacterium
AATGGAATTATAGAACCTACTAATTCTCCAAAAGACTTAAAAGCAGAGGCTTATCAAGTAATTAAAAAAACTTTGACAGAGCATTCTATTTAAAAGAATTAGTTATATTTGTTTGCGAAATTTTCAATAAAATATGTCAAAAACCAACCAGCCGACTAATTACCCGGCACTGTACACACTTGTACTTGTATTTTTTTTCTGGGGTTTTATTGCTGCCGGCAATAGTATTTTCATCCCATTCTGTAAAAACTATTTTTCTCTCGACCAATTTCAGTCCCAATTAATAGATTTTGCTTTTTATACTGCTTATTTCCTGGGAGCTTTATTGCTTTTTATATTCAGTACCATAAAAGGAATTGACATTATCGGAAAATGGGGATATAAGAAGAGTATTGTCTACGGACTTCTCCTCTCAGCCCTTGGTGCTGCTATTATGATTATTGCTGTTAAAAGCAATGTATATTATGGTATGCTCATCGGACTCTTTGTAGTTGCATTAGGATTCTCTATTCAACAGACTGCTGCAAACCCTTTTGCCGTATTGTTGGGAGATCCTAAAACAGGAGCCAGCAGACAAAACCTTGCAGGTGGAATCAATTCTTTTGGAACATCCATCGGACCTATTATCGTTGGACTGGCACTTTTTGGAACTACAGCAACAGTAGATGACGACCAGATCAAACATCTTGCTCTTGACAAAGTAATCCTTCTTTATACAGCAGTGGGAGCTCTTTTCCTGATTGCTGCAGGAATCTTTTACTTTTCAAAGAAGCTTCCTGACGGAATTTCTACCGAACCTATGGAAAAAGCTGGAAAAGCAAGAAAAACATTGATTGCCATGACAATTCTTGTTATTCTTTTCTTTATTCCGGTATTCAGCAGCTACAATTCTGATGAAGCTAAAAATATTGAAATTTTGGGCAATGAAATTACTGTATTAGACAAAACTCTTGAAAAAGAAACTGATACCGTAAAAATCACAGAACTCAAGCAACATATTTCAGATAAGAAAACAGAACTTGAAACCATCAAGCATCCATTGGAGAAAAAAAGAATGATGTACCTGGGAGGCGCATTACTTGTTGTCATTGTTTCTCTTGTATTTGCTAATTCCAGTGCTAAGAAAAATGCTGAAGGCTGGGGTGCGATGAAATATCCAC
>JACAUB010000003.1 GCA_013390605.1 Bacteroidota bacterium
TTGCTCTTCTAATGTCATTTTATTAGTCTACCAGCCTCGTCAACTGACCCTGGCTGAATTGTTACCAATAATGGTCATTTCTTACTCAGATGGGGCAGCCAAGGTACTGGAGATGGGCAGTTTAGCTTTTCATTTGGAATAGCAGTAGACGGACAGGATAATGTTTTTATCGCTGATAGAGACAACAATCGTATCCAGAAATTTGATGGAAATGGCAGATTCCTGACCAAATGGGGTATTCAGGGAAATAGTAATGGGCAGTTTAAGAAACTAGGGGGGATAGCAACTGATAAACAGGGCAATATATATGTAGCTGATGGGTATAACAATTGCATCCAGAAGTTTGATGGGAACGGAAGATTCCTACTCAAGTGGGGTAATTATGGTAGCGGAGATGGACAATTTATCTATCGGTGGCAAATGAGAGTAGCAGTGGATGGTCAGGGCAATGTCTTCGTAACCGATTCAGGTAACAACCGCATTCAGAAGTTTGACGGGAACGGAAGATTCCTACTCAAGTGGGGTAATTATGGTAGCGGAGATGGACAATTTGATGATCCCAAAGGAGTAGCAGTGGACGGACAGGGTAATGTCTTTGTCTCTGATTCTAGCACCAATCCGAGTCAATCTAATAACGATCGCATCCAGAAATTTGACGGAAATGGCAGGTTCCTTCTTAAGTGGGGCAGCCAAGGTACTGGAGATGGGCAGTTTTACTTTCCGGATGGAATAGCAGTCGATAGACAAGATAATATTTTTGTAGCAGATAATACTGCTAGTATTCAGAAGTTTGACAAGCAAGGCCATTTCCTACTCAAGTGGGATTCTTATAACCATGACATTGCAGTGGATAGTCAAGGCAATGTTTTTTCCGTCGGTGGCAGGGAGATGTATATCCAGAAGTTTGACGGGAACGGCAAGCTCTTACTCAAGTGGGGTAGCCAGGGTAGTGTAGATGGGCAGTTTAACAATCCCAGCGGAATAGCTGTGGATGGACAGGGCAATATCTTCGTCGCTGATACTTTTAACGCTCGCATCCAAAAGTTCCGGCAGCGTTAGCGGGAAATGCCCTTATTGGCTTTTCGCAGAAAATATTTTTAGCGACAAATTTAACGCAAAGAGTGTGGATGGCTTATACTAATAACTAATCGCAGACCTTTGCGGTCTGGAGAAAGAGCAATCAGGACTGGTGGCTGTAGCCCTGATGTAGCCGGAGATGTACCCAATCTACCGGATCAGTAAGTG
>JACAUB010000030.1 GCA_013390605.1 Bacteroidota bacterium
CTGATCTAAAACTGAATGGCAAGGTTTCCTTCCTCGATGCTGAGGTTTCAGGCGGAAGTGACCTCATTGCGTATGATCTGACTGCGATAAAGGCAAAAGTAAGGGCAAGTGGCGGATCAGACGCCAAGATCTCTGTAACGAGCGAATTGGAAGCCTCAGCTAATGGCGGTGCCGATATCTATTATAGAGGAAATCCTGCGAGAGTGAATAAACATTCATCAGGTGGAAGTGATATAACGAGGAAAGAGTAAAACAATAACGCTAACACTATTTCTTGATACTATTCACCAACTCCACAAACTCGCTTACACTTAACTGTTCGGCTCGTTTATCAAGAAATGGATGTTGAAATCCTTCAGGGGTCATGCTGCGAATGGCATTCCGGAGGGTCTTCCTTCGCTGGTTAAATGCAGTCTTGACCAAAGCAAAGAAAAAACGTTCATCACAGCCCAGAGAATCGGTAGTATTTCGTTTCAAACGAATGACTGCCGATTTTACTTTTGGAGGAGGTGTAAACACATGTTCATGAACAGTGAACAGGTAATCTATATCATACCAGGCTTGCAACAGCACACTCAATATCCCATAGGTCTTACTCCCCGGAGGTGCTGCAATTCGCTCGGCAACCTCCTTTTGAACCATTCCCACTACTTCAGTAACAAGGTTACGATGATCCAAAACCTTAAAAAAGATTTGGCTCGAGATATTGTACGGGAAGTTTCCAATGATCGTCAAAGGCGCTGAATACAATTCCGAAAGATCAAGCTTAAGGAAGTCTCCTTCAATGATGTTTAATGAAGGATAATGATGCCGAAGATAAACGACACTCTCTGTATCGATCTCTGCTACGCGAAGGTCACTATACTCCTTTGTAAGCAAATGTTTAGTTAGCACACCCATCCCCGGGCCTACCTCCAGTACATTCCGGACGGATTCACCGAGACTATCCACTATTTTTCGGGCAATATTTTCATCTTTCAGAAAATGCTGCCCGAGATGTTTTTTGGGTTTTACTATACTCATTTATAAAGGTAGGTTAATCATTTCACCTTTTCAGGGTCCTTGAATAATTAGCAATATGCCTATAACCACATCATCCCTTCGGGATTAAAAACTAAAAATCTCAAAGGGATGAAACGAACATGTTTTACAAACGTAAACACTGTAGTAAATTTAATATGCGAGTTCCATCAGATCTTAATCTAAAAATGATTTACTGATGAACTGATTATAGCAATATCTGAATAAACGACGCTTAATCAATAAATTCAAATCCGGTATAAGACCGTAAGGCTTCAGGAATTCTGATGCCTTCAGCCGTTTGGTTGTTTTCAAGCAATGCAGCTACGATACGTGGCAAGGCCAAAGCCGAACCATTCAGCGTATGGGCATAGCGTGTTTTCCCATTTTCATCCTTGAAACGCAACTTCATACGGTTCGCCTGGAAAGTCTCGAAATTCGACACAGAGCTCACCTCAAGCCATTTCTCTTGCGCAGCACTAAACACCTCAAAATCGTAAGTAAGTGCCGATGTAAAACTCATATCGCCACCACACAAACGCAAAACACGGAAAGGCAGCTCTAACTTACGCAGCAAACCTGCTACATGAGCACGCATCAACTCCAGTGTTTCATATGATTTATCAGGATGCTGAATCTGTACAATCTCAACTTTATCAAACTGATGCAAACGGTTTAATCCACGAACATCTTTTCCGTATGATCCGGCTTCGCGACGAAAGCAGTTTGAGTAAGCCACATTCTTGATCGGGAAATCTGAAGCTTTAACAATCAGATCACGATAGATATTGGTAACCGGAACTTCGGCTGTTGGGATGAGATATAGATTATCAACGGTTGCGTGATACATCTGTCCCTCTTTATCAGGCAACTGGCCTGTACCATAACCTGAAGCTTCATTCACCAACAACGGAGGTTGAATCTCTTCGTAACCGGCTTTAATACCCTCTTCCAGAAAGAAGTTAATCAGCGCACGTTGTAAACGGGCACCTTTACCTCTATAAACAGGAAATCCAGCTCCGGTAATTTTAACACCTAACTCGAAATCGACAATTTTATATTTTGCAGCTAGATCCCAATGAGGAACCGCATCGGCAGGCAGAACAGGCATTACACCTTCCTGATGAATATTTTCATTATCTTCAGGTGTTTTACCTCTCGAAACAGATGGATGAGGCAAGTTAGGAAGCAACACCAATGTATCTTGCAATTCCACCTCTATTTGTCCCAACACCTCGCTATAATCTTTCGATTGTAGCTTAAGCTGAGCCGTTTTCTCTTTTAGTGCGTTAACTTCTTCAATTTTCCCACTTTTAAAAAGGCCGCCAATCTCTTTTGCAATCGCGTTGGATTGAGAGAGAGAGTCGTCAAGACTTTTCTGCGTATCGCGACGTTTAACATCTAATTCAATGATTTTTTGCACCAAAGGAGCAGCATCAAAGTTCTTAACCGACAGACGTTCAATAACAACGTCGGGGTTTTCACGGATAAAGCTTAATTCTAACATGTGACAATATTTTGCGCTAACAAAGATAGGTTGATAAAATCAAAAGTCAAAGGTCTAAAACAGCAAAAGCCTCCGGAATACCGGAAGCTTTTAACTAGATCTTTATTTTCGGATAGAAAACTATTCAGCAGGGAAAGGAACAACGCTTACATAAGATCTGTCTTCGCGTGTCTTCTTGAACGCAACGGTTCCGTCGGTTAATGCAAATAACGTATGATCTTTACCAATGCCAACATTCTGACCTGGATTGTGTACAGTACCTCTCTGACGAACGATAATGTTACCGGCTTTTGCCAGCTGACCACCATAGATTTTAACACCTAAGCGTTTACTTTCTGATTCGCGACCATTCTGCGTACTACCCGCACCTTTTTTATGTGCCATTTGTCCGGAGATTTAAAAATTTGTAATTACTTTACTTTAATTTCTTCAATTTTGATTTTCGTCAGG
>JACAUB010000031.1 GCA_013390605.1 Bacteroidota bacterium
GGCCAGCTCGGGCTGGACAAGCTCAAGATCGATACTGGCGGGTTGGTGGATGCCGACATGCAGAAGAGCCTGAAAGCCTTCGATACGCTGTATGCCGATTTTGTGGCCAAGGCCGTCAATGACAATAACCAGCTAAAGGTCTCCGCCCTTGAGGCGCGTGCAGCCCTCGAAAAACTGTTTTCCCAGGCGAAAACGCCGGCCGAGTTCGGCAGCCTTGTGACCCGGCTGTCCGATGCCGTCAAAGCGAACCCGAAAGACTCGACGCTGCAGTCGTATCTTGAGAACGCGATCGAGGCACGATCGCAGGCTGAAATGAAGTCGCTCAATAGCCTGGTGTCCGGACTTGAAGCGCGTTCGCAACGGACGATGGCCTTGTTTTCCCGCTCTGCGAGCATCGCGCTGGCTCAGTACAACCAGGCTTATGCCCTGGCCAAGGTTTCGGCCGAGCTAAACAACGACGTTGGTGCCAGCTCACGCCTGGATAGCAATAGCCGCAATGCCGAGGTGGCGGTGGCCGTTCAGTCGGCTAACCTGCAGATCAACTCCCTGGAGCAAGTCGCTGCCCGCAAGCGCCAACTTGCCCAGGAGGGTGTGGCTGCAGCCAAGGCTTCGGCCGATGCCGAAATCGCCTCGGCGAAATCGGCGATGGATCAGCGGATCGAGGCCTTTAGCAAAGAGGTCGATGAGGGCAAGAAGACGGCCGCCCAGCTCAAGGATTATCGATCCGCCCAGGAGAAGGATTTTCAGGAAAAGACGGCGGCGCCTCGAGCGGCTCGGGTCCAGGCCGAAGGCGACGCGGCTCGCCAGATTCGCCAGATCGACGGCGATACGGCTCAGCAGCGGGCTGCGATTGCCGAGGCGTTGTACAAGACGCTGCAGGCAAAGGCCAATGAGGCGTTGGGCCAGTACAAAACCTACTCCAGCCAGGTGATCGCGCTGGATAAAAGCATCTCAAACAACCGGCTCGATACTGCGTCAGCGATCAACTCGCTGCAGCGTACCGGCATGGACCCGAAGGCCCAGCTGCAGAGTCTGCGTGATGAGCTGGGCAGCATCCAGGCGGCGACGGC
>JACAUB010000032.1 GCA_013390605.1 Bacteroidota bacterium
AATCCGGAGGTATCATGGGTGATCCTTATTCCGGAACCAGTATAGAGAAAGGGATTTTGATTATCAATCATTTCGGTGGCAGCAGCTGGAAATGGGCCTATACGGATAAATACAGATATCAAAATGGTCATTTTGAGTTGATAGGACATACTTCAAGTTCGGGAAGGCCGGGAGATTATATCAAAGAAGTAGATTTTAATCTTTCTACAGGGCAAATTAATTTCAGAAATGACGTTGATAACACTAAAGAATATGGCCCTTCGCAAAAGGAAACTTATATTAAAAAGGGAATCAAGATTAATCTTCAGAACAGAAATGATAAGAGTATAAAAATTATACTTCCCAAGACCAAGGAAGAAATTTTTATATAGCTTGCCAAGAATTCTTACATGAATGTTAGGAAACGTAAAGGTGCGAGTTTTCTTTTTCAGGTTATTGATAAGGTGTAAGGAATTGATCTGCGATAAAATTATGAATACATATTAATTACCATTAATGCCCGAATAATTCTATACATCTCCCATAAAAGGTCTCTAATAAAATATTTTACTATTTCCTATGAATCTATGTGGTTTAAAATATGGAAACATATAGGCCCAAAGCTTTAAAGTTCAAACATAAATCTTTAGTGGCAAAACAAGGTCTTAGAATTTTCCGAAACTGTTAATTGTCTTCAAATTCATTGTTTTTCAATAGCTCAGCAAGAACTTTTTTAGCTCGCATCACCCGAACTTTGGTATTGGCAACAGAAATTCCCAGTTCTTCAGCTATTTCCTTGATACTTTTTTCTTCAAAAAACCTCAGCTTAATAATATCCTGGTAATTGGCATCCAGAGATTCAATGGTTTTAATGATTTTCTTTTGTTCTTCTTCAGAAATGAGAAGTTCTTCGGGGGATTTTGCATATTGATTTTTTACCTCATCAAGGTTTTCAACAGCGTCCTCGTTTTCACGGTTCTTTTTTCTCCAAAAATCAATAACTGTATTCTGAGCAATCGTGAGAATCCAGGTTTTAAACTGAAAATGCGGATCGAACATATCCAATTTCGATAGGACTTTGGAAAAGACATTCACGGTAATCTCATCGGC
>JACAUB010000033.1 GCA_013390605.1 Bacteroidota bacterium
TTCCAGAGAGTATATCTCATAACCATCTAGAAAATAATATTTTATTTTGTTCCAGTATTGCACGTACGAAGTTATTTATAAAAAAAGTAAATTTAATTAGATTTTCCTCTTATAACAACCTTAAGTGTTTGTTTTTTTATGACAGGTTTGCGCTTAATATATGATCAACAAAGGTATTATTATATTCGAGGTTATTCGTTTGTTCTGATGGTTCTAATTATCCAACAAACAAATAGATAAAGTGTTTTTTTTATAAGTATTTTGGGTTTATCTTTTTTGTTTTAATAATTCATGTTTTCATAAATCTGATGTTTATAATGTTTAATTGTTTTTCTTTAATTTTTAGTAGTTTATATGCAGTCGTTCCTGAAATATTATTACTAACTTCGCATAACAATTAGAATAAATGTCAAATTGTTTTAATCTTAGCGATATGATTGATATAGAGTGGAGTAAGCTTCCATTTGCTTATTTCAAAACCGATTACAACGTCCGTTGTTACTTCCGGGACGGCCAATGGGGCGAAATTGAAGTATCATCATCTGAGTACATCAACATTCATATGGCAGCCAGTGCACTGCATTATGGACAAGAGGCTTTCGAGGGGCTTAAGGCTTTTCGTGGAGTTGATAATAAGATTCGTATCTTCCGTTGGGAAGAAAACTTCAAACGTATGGAACGTTCGGCAGAAGGCGTTTTAATGGCTCCTGTCACAAAGGATGTTTTCCATGACATGTTAATGAAGGTTGTTAAATTAAATGAAAAATATATTCCTCCTTTTGGAACCGGTGCATCTCTTTACATTCGTCCATTATTGATTGGCACGGGGCCATGTGTTGGTGTTAAACCTGCCGATGAATATATGTTTCTGATTTTTGTTGGTCCTGTTGGTCCGTATTTTAAAGAGGGATTTAACCCTGTTGCAATCCAGATTGCCCGCGATGTTGATCGTGCTGCACCACTGGGTACCGGAACATACAAGGTTGGTGGTAATTATGCTGCTAGTCTGGGTTCAGGCGAGCGTGCACATCACGAAGGCTATGCCGCTTGTATGTATCTCGATGCGAGAGAAAAGAAATACATTGACGAGTGTGGTCCTGCTAATTTTTTTGGTATTAAAGGTAACACATATGTTACACCGAAGTCATCGTCTATTCTTCCTTCTATCACAAACAAAAGTTTAATGACATTGGCTGAAGATATGGGGATGGTTGTTGAGCAGCGTCATGTCCCGGTAGAGGAGCTAAAGGAATTTGATGAGGTTGGTGCATGCGGTACAGCTGCTGTTATTTCGCCCATCAAATTGATTCAGGATCGTGAAACCGGTGAAGTATATAACTATTGTAAAGATGGTAATGTTGGTCCTATATCAACAAAACTGTACAATAGACTTCGTGCTATTCAATATGGTGAAGAGGCCGACAAATTTGGTTGGGTTAAGATTATTGAATAAGTAATAATATTGTTATTGAATAGTAAAGCCGGGATTATATTCATATTTTCCCGGCTTTACTATTTAAATGTCTTAATGTAACAATTTGTCTTTTTTTGTTAAGGTGTTTAATTTCCTTACGGTATGATTGGATATATTCGTTCATTAAATTATCTTCGCCACCACAATAAGTTTCTAACACTAACGAATAACTTTTACTTAAATGAAAATATTTAAGACGATTGCAATCATTTTTCTTTTTATTGTTTTTTCGAGCCTCGCATTTGCCTGGGGAGTATGGGGGCATAAGCATATCAATAAATCTGCTGTATTTGCCTTACCTGAATCGATGCGGGTATTCTTTTATAATCATATAGATTTTGTAACTCAGGAATCTCCTGTTCCCGATATCAGAAAATATACAATCAATGATAGAGCTGAAGGCCCACGTCATTACATAGATATTGAAGCATTTCAGGTGTCAATAGATAGTCTGCCTCAGTCTTCCAAAGATGCCTCAGCTAAATATCCCGATAGTATTCTTCGGAAAAATGGTTTCCTTCCATGGTATATTCAGGATATGATGGGTAAGCTTACCATTGCATTTAAAGAGAAGAAAACATCAGAAATTTTATTTCTTGCAGCTGACCTAGGACATTATCTGGGTGATGCACATATGCCCCTACATACTTCATTGAATCATGACGGGCAATTTACACATCAAAATGGTATACACTCTTTCTGGGAATCTCAATTGCCTGAACAGTTTGGTAAAAGTTATAATTTATTTGTCGCAGATGCAAAATATATTCCGGATGTGACAAAGGAGACATGGCGAATCATAAAGCATACTCATCTATTGGCGGATACGTTGCTTATGATAGAACGAAAAGTGAAAAGCACTTTTCCTGAGGATAAGATTTATATGAAAAACGACAAGGGCGGTGTTTTAAAGAATAAATATAATTCGCCTGTTCATACACTTGAATATGCCAGAGCTTATCACGAAGCACTGAAAGGAATGGTTGAAAAACAAATTCGCTCATCAATAACTGCTACTGCCGATTTCTGGTACACAGCCTGGGTGAATGCGGGGAAACCCGATTTGACTTCACTTGATGATGCTGATCTGACTAAGCAAAATAGAAAATATTATATTGAAGATTATAAAGATTGGAAGAATGGTAAAATAACCAAGCTTAAGATTGAAGGTGAATTTTAAATCACTCAAAAGGTATGGATACGCAACACGATGCAAAGATTCTTCGCATCTTTATCAGTTCTACTGATAAGTTTAAACACAAACCGCTTTATCAGATGATCGTTTATCTGGCAAAGAGAAAGGGATTGGCTGGTGCAACAGTATTTAAGGGTACGATGGGTTATGGACCCAGCAGTAAGTTTGTTTACTCTATTACTGTTTGGGAGGTCATCGATAAAACACCTATGGTTATTGAGATTGTTGATGATGCAGAAAAAATTGACGCTTTCTTTAGCTCGTTAAAACCCTATCTGGAACTGGTCAGGACTGGATGTCTGGTGACATGCGAACGAGCAGATGTACTTTTCTATAAAAAAGGAGAGAAAAAGAAACCGTTTTTTAGTTTTTAGCAAGTAGCGGATATTTGTTAATCTGTAGAAATAACGTTGTTTATTAGAATGATAAGGTGGATGTTCTTACCAGTATTTATGTCTGATCCATATTGATCCCGTCTTAGTGGAACCATTACAAAAATAAAAAGCCATCATCTATTTATATAGTGATGGCTTTTTATTTTTTGTCGTTACAATTACTTGATACAAACCTGCATATAAAAAATAAATCTTTCAACAGATGGTTTCGGTTTGTAATCTGTCCTTTTTAGCAAGGTGGGAAATCCCGGTATTATTTAACAAATCAAATTTGAACGGATCAG
>JACAUB010000034.1 GCA_013390605.1 Bacteroidota bacterium
CTACAGTAGTGTTGATTCTTTTATGCTCAATTAGAGAACAAGCCATATTAGAAAGTAAAGCACTTCTGTGAGAAGCTGTTCTTCCTAAGTGATTGAATTTTTTACCGTGTCTCATTATTAATTATTTATCAGCGTCTAACTTATATTTTGCAACGTCGAAACCGAAGTTAAGACCTTTTGAATGCACTAATTCTTCTAGTTCTGTCAAAGATTTTTTACCAAAATTTCTGAATTTCATCAAATCAGACTTACTGTAAGAAACCAATTCTCCAAGAGTTTCTACTTCCGCTGCTTTTAGACAGTTAAGGGCTCTTACAGAAAGATCCATATCTGCTAATTTAGACTTAAGAAGTTGTCTTGTGTGAAGAGTTTCTTCATCATATTGAATAGATGCTTTTACAGCTTCAGTTTCAAGCGTGATTCTCTCATCAGAGAATAACATGAAGTGATAAATTAATATCTTAGAAGCTTCTGTTAAAGCATTCTGAGGGCTAATAGACCCATCAGTTTCTATATCTAATACAAGTTTTTCGTAGTCTGTTTTTTGC
The DNA here is from genome assembly GCA_013390605.1 of Bacteroidota bacterium. GTDB lineage: Bacteria > Bacteroidota > Bacteroidia > Bacteroidales > Cfx3-03 > Cfx3-03. Next base: position 549 of record JACAUB010000034.1, read on the forward strand.
TCTACACGATAATTTTCAATGCTATACTGTACTTTCTTGATCGGCGTGAAAATAGAGTCAATAGCAATAGTACCTACAGGTGCATTGTTTGACTTATTTTGTTCTGAAGGAACATATCCTCTACCTTTTTCAATATTGAAAGTAATTTCGAAAGTTACATCAGTATTTAGGTTACAAATCACTAAATCCGGGTTTAAAACCTCGAATCCGTTGATCGATTTTCCTAAATCACCAGCAGTAATAATCGTTTGACCTGAAACTTTAGCAACAACCTGCTCGTTAGCCTGGCCTTCTGCTGAAGCTTTTAATCTAACCTGCTTTAGGTTAAGAATAATTTCGGTAACGTCTTCGATTACTCCTGGAATAGTTGAAAATTCGTGCTCTACACCTTCTATTTTGATAGATGAAATAGCGTATCCTTCCAGAGAAGAAAGCAACACTCTTCTCAAAGCA
>JACAUB010000035.1 GCA_013390605.1 Bacteroidota bacterium
TATTTCGGTAGATTACGTGCATCCTTTGAATGATAATGTCACTTTTGAAATGGGGCTTAAAACGGTGCAACAGCATATTACCAATGCTACGGATGTTCATGTTCTGAATACTTCATCCGGTCAGTATGAAACGGATCCTTTGCAGTCGTATCACTTAAATTATGACATGGGAGTGTATGCGGCTTATTTTTCCTCCAAGCTTAAGGTTTGGAACTGGCTGGATGTAAGGGCAGGGCTGAGATATGAATACACGACTCTTAAAATAGATTTCCCAAATACTAATATCCCATCGTATGGTTTATTGGTTCCATCATTCATCCTATCTCACAAATTTGATAGTGGTGAAACAGTGAAGCTATCCTATACAAGAAGATTGGAACGTCCGGAATATACAGAGCTCAATCCTTTCCTTAATTTCAGTGACCCACATAATATTACCACAGGAAATCCGGCTTTGAAGCCAGAAATCGGAGATAATATGGAACTAGGATACACGAAAAACTTTACGAATGGTGGGAATATCTCCTTATCCCTTGTAGAGCGAATCAACAGTCAGGATTTAAAACAGATTACCACCTTTTATCCAACGTTTACAGCCAATGGAACAGAGTACACCAATGTATCTGTTACGGCAAGAGATAATATTGGTAAAGAATACAACTCTGGTGGAATTGTCTCTCTTTCCCTACCGTTTTTCCAGAACAAAATGAATCTGAGAAGTAATATCATGGTATTTCACCGATATATTGTAAGCCATATTTATGTAGGCAACTTAGATATGGGAATGCGTTATCGAGCGAACCTAAACCTTAATTATCAGTTTCCAAAGAACTTTGTGCTGGAAGTATTCGGAAATTATAATTCAGCAGCTAATAATATTCAGGGGAAAAACCCACAATCCATTACCTATACCATTGCCGGAAGAAAAGAATTCTGGAATAAAAAGGCAAGCTTAGGATTTACGATTACCAATCCGTTTAATAAGTACATCAAGCAGGTAACCACGGTAAGTACCGCAGATTATGATTCTTATTCTGTAAGAGAGTTGCCTTACCGTTCTTTTGGGATTAGTTTCAGCTATAAGTTCGGTAAGATGGATTTTAAAAAGGAGAAGGATATTAGTAATGAGTATTTGAATGGGCCGGGATC
>JACAUB010000036.1 GCA_013390605.1 Bacteroidota bacterium
CAGGTCGGAACTTACCCGACAAGGAATTTCGCTACCTTAGGACCGTTATAGTTACGGCCGCCGTTCACCGGGGCTTAAATTCGTAGCTTCGCTTGCGCTGACCACTCCTCTTGACCTTCCGGCACCGGGCAGGCGTCAGCCCCTATACCTCCTCTTTGGAGTTTGCAGAGACCTGTGTTTTTGTTAAACAGTCGCCTGGAACATTTATGTGCCACCACCTCGGGCTATGAACCCTACCGTGGTACCCCTTCTCCCGAAGTTACGGGGTTAATTTGCCGAGTTCCTTCAGCAGAGTTCTCTCAAACGCCTGAGGATTCTCTCCTCGACTACCTGTGTCGGTTTGCGGTACGGACACAAGCACCTCTCCTTAGCAGCTTTTCTCGGCAGTGTAGGATCAGGACTTTTCGTCAGAAACCTTGAGCTCATGGCGCCCGGACTTCCCTAAGCACCACCCTTGGATCCTTTCGCAGAACATTCCATAGCTCTGCGTCCCTACCTTCCTGCGTCCCTGCATCGTACAAACGAGATGCTCATGGTGCTGGAATATTAACCAGCCTTCCATCGCCTACGCCTTTCGGCCTCGGCTTAGGGTCCGACTAACCCAACGCGGATTGACCTTGCGTTGGAAACCTTAGTCTTACGGCGGACGGGGTTCTCGCCCGTCTTTACGCTACTTATGCCGACAGAGTCTCTTCCCATGTCTCCAGCTGTCCTTACGGTCAACCTTCACAGACGTAGGGAATGCTCCCCTACCACTTACGTTCGCAGCTTCGGTAACATGCTTTAGCCCCGTTGAATTGTCGGCACAGACCCGCTTGACCAGTGAGCTATTACGCTTTCTTTAAAGGATAGCTGCTTCTAAGCTAACCTCCTGGCTGTCTAAGCACATCCACATCCTTTTCCACTTAGCATGTATTTTGGGACCTTAGCTGGCGATCTGGGTTCTTTCCCTCTCGACTACGGATCTTATCACCCGCAGTCTGACTGCCGGACTTCACGGCGTGCCATTCGAAGATTGGTTGGATTCAGTAAGCTGGTAAGCCCCCTAGTCCATTCAGGTCTCTACCTGCACGACGAAACATCCGACGCTAGCCCTAAAGCTATTTCGGGGAGAACGAGCTATCACGGAATTTGATTGGCCTTTCACCCCTATCCTCAACTCATCCAAGCGGTTTTCAACCCACACTGGTTCGGACCTCCAATAGGTTTCACCCTACCTTCATCCTGGTCAAGGATAGATCATCCCGTTTCGCGTCTATTTCCAGCGACTGGTCGCCCTATTCAGACTCGGTTTCCCTACGGCACCGCCTCATCGGCTTCGCCTCGCCACTGAAAATAACTAGCCGGCTCATTATGCAAAAGGCACGCGGTTCCCCTGGTAAACCATAGGGGTTCCACTGCTTGTAGATTGACGGTTTCAGGTTCTATTTCACTCCCCTCATCGGGGTTCTTTTCGCCTTTCCCTCACGGTACTGGTTCACTATCGGTCAGATGAACATATTTAGCCTTACCGCATGGTCGCGGCAAATTCTGTCAAGGTTTCTCGTGCCCCGACATACTTGGGAACACCACTCAGAGTCCTCGTAGCTTTCGCATAAGGGGCTATCACCCTGTATCGCCGGCCTTTCCATGCCGTTCCGCTAACTAGAGGTTTTGTAACTCTGTGCCAGGGGGCAGCCCTGACCTGTAGGTCCCACGACCCCCCATACGCAACGCCTGCCGCTTACACGTATGAGGTTTGGGCTCTTCCGGTTTCGCTCGCCGCTACTACCGGAATCACTGTTGTTTTCTGTTCCTGTGGGTACTGAGATGGTTCACTTCCCCACGTTCGCTTCCCGAAGCCTATGAATTCAGCTTCGGGATGACTGAGCTTTCACCCAGACGGGTTTCCCCATTCGGACATTCCCGGATCACCGTTCGCGTGCAACTCCCCGAGACTTTTCGCAGCTTACCACGTCCTTCATCGCTGTCATCTGCCAAGGCATCCACCGTCAACCCTTTGTAACTTGGCCTTCCATCAATGAATAACATTGACTTCAGACCCACGAGAGTATTTCGATTTCGCTAAACTTGCCTCGCCTTAAGCCCACAGCGTCACTTCAACGCCATGGATCACCCTTCTCTATTCCTTCTATTTAAATGTCAAACAACTCTGCCTTTCGGCCACCGACCCTTGAATCGGTCTTGAGCTGGATTCAAACCTCGAAAGGTCTCAACTCAACTCAAATTGGTGGGCCTAGGTGGATTCGAACCACCGACCTCACGCTTATCAGGCGTGCGCTCTAACCAGACTGAGCTATAGGCCCGTGTTCCTTGCTCCATTCGGCGCTGGTGGACCCGACCGGGTTCGAACCGACGACCTCCTGGATGCAAACCAGGCGCTCTCCCAGCTGAGCTACGGGCCCAGTTACAGACGCCCAAACACGCTCGTCAAAGATTGCACGAGCGTCTTTAAAAACCGGATAGATATTGCGATCGGAAGCGTTGACCTATCGTCATCTCATTGAGACGACTCTCCTTAGAAAGGAGGTGATCCAGCCACAGGTTCTCCTACAGCTACCTTGTTACGACTTCACCCCAATCACCAAGTTCACCATTGAGACCTAGCCCCCTTGCGGGTTACCACAGCCTCTTCAAGTGCTCCCGGCTTTCGTGATGTGACGGGCGGTGTGTACAAGGCCCGGGAACGTATTCACCGTATCATTCTGATACACGATTACTAGCGATTCCACCTTCATGTAGTCGAGTTGCAGACTACAATCCGAACTGAGGACGACTTTCTCCGATTAGCTCCATCTCGCGACTTTGCAACGGTTTGTATCGCCCATTGTAGCACGTGTGTAGCCCTGGACATAAGGGCCATGAGGACTTGACATCATCCCCACCTTCCTCCCGGTTAACCCGGGCAGTCCCCGTAGAGTTCCCGCCATGACGCGCTGGCAACTACGGGTAAGGGTTGCGCTCGTTGCGGGACTTAACCCAACATCTCACGACACGAGCTGACGACAGCCATGCA
>JACAUB010000037.1 GCA_013390605.1 Bacteroidota bacterium
CTGTTCTATTTCAGGAGCCGTTCTAAAATCCGGATCAGCAGCTGTTAAAGGGATAATTCCTTCTTCCAGGGTGGCCCATCTTCCGTTATAGGCTTTTCTTTTTAAAGCTTCAAAATTGATATCGTTATTGGTGAACATTTTTTTATTTGTAAGATATGGGTAAAATATTGTCTGTGTGTTGGTCTGTCGGGAGAAGAAACTGGTTCAATAATATTCTGCCATTATTGATGTGGATTTCTATTTCAGGCTTCCTTTCCATTTCATATTTGCGGAAAGCTTCTGTAATAGAGTGTTCTTCAACTAAATACTTAGTCAGTGTATGAGAATCTTTCAATGCTGAGGTTACTCCCTGACTAGTGAAAGGGATAAGCGGATGGGCTGCATCTCCGATGAATACAATGTTATCTTTATAGAAAGGATTAAGTTCTTCCAGTTCGTAGACGCACCATAAATGTACATTTTCATAGTTAGATTGTTGTATAATGGAGGATACTAAAGGATGCCAGTCTGCAAAAAGTTCAAGCATATACTTTTTCAGATTCTCTGCCGTGTGTTCATTGACTTTATATTTTTCATTGTCAAACTGAGAGTACCAAAGAATGGTATCATGAGAAAGCTTAAGAATTCCAAAAGTAAGTCCACCCTGATCGTGATGGAATTTCATGAAATCATTTTCAATAGAAGCTGCGATGTCTTGATTTTTAATAATATTAACCACCTCATTTTCTCTTACCTGTCTCATTTTTTCATCCTTAAAAAGATTTCTTCTGATTCTGCTTCTGGAACCGTCAGAAACAATTGCTATTTCAGCATCTATAGTTGCTCCATCAGAATGCTTTAGTTTTCCTTTTTCTGTATCAGAAGGAATTACTGTGGCATTATATGTTATTTTCTCAGGAGAGATGTTTTCTGACAGAAGCTGGATGAGTGAATGTCTTGAAATGGCAAATACATTGTTGAGGTCCTTTTCTGCCAATTTTTTTCCTGTATGGGAATATTGGATATATTTTTTCAGAAAGCTTCCGTGTTTAAAAAGAAGAGCAGGATCTATAATCTGGGTTAGATACTCAATGCCTTCCTGTGGGATAAGAAAGCCATGACCCGCCAGATCTTCTTTTTTTCTTCTTTCATAAATATGGTAATCAATGTTATATTTTTCAAGATAATTCGCCATGCTTAAGCCGGAAATACCAGCGCCCACGACAGCAATTTTGTTCATGTTCGGAATAATGGTTTTTTTCAGGTTGGTGTTTAAATACTTTTCGGTCTGTTTTTATGGTACAAAAGTAAATTAAAATCATTCATTATTTTTAAAAAATGAATTAAATTGATTCTTGGTTTTTGAGAAATTAGATGAAAAGAGTAAAAATATAAGGATCTATAAGTGAGATTTTGAGGAAGGTATTTGTGGAATAATT
>JACAUB010000038.1 GCA_013390605.1 Bacteroidota bacterium
TCCACTGAATTCTGCCTTTTTAATCGCCCAGGCAAGAGCATTTGCATAGAATATTGAGTTATACACATTCATTTTATAAGCAACCGCTCCATTTCCATAATTGGGTTTAGCAATTGGCTTATAGTTAGTATCTGCGTAGAACGGGCATATCGTATCTGAGGTATTGGGGGAAGCAACGGTTCCACACTGAGAGTTGAATCCACCATCTCCTACCCAGATGAAGTTAAGCGTATTGTGTTTAAATGCTGTTACTCTTCCTATAGTTCCTGACGGTGAAGCGGTAGAGATGTTCGTATCGCCTGAATATACTGTAATTTCACTCGAAGGCAATCCTGTTGCATACGTTGTAGCAGAAGCATCTTCTCCCCACTGTAGTCCTCGTATATCTCCAAAGGGACCATTCAATATTTCATCATTAGTCAGTGGCAGTTTATAGATAGCCCCAGCACTGTTTACACTTCCTGTATTTACTGATCCGTCAAAAACATTTCTGAAAAGATTCTGCATACCACTATTGCTTTCAGAATAAGCAACAATTACACCTCCTTTTGCCAGATAGTTCTTTAACACCTGTGCTTCTGCAGCATTCATTCCCCATGCATATCCTATTACGATAATATCTACAGGATTGGCTCCGGTTGTCCAGTTTGTCAACTGTGTAGCATTCGGGCTGTCTGTACCATCTATGATCTGATCCCAGCCCTCATATTTTACGATACTATTCGCCAATGTTCCAAAATTAGCTGCGGCTTTGGTCACCATACCTGACGGTGAAGTTCCCGATACATTGTAGCCACAACCGTTTGGTGCTGTTCCGATCGACAAAAGCTTTTTCTTTGGAACAACTACGATCACATTTACTGTACAGGTTGTTGAAACTCCACCTTGGCTGTCCGAAGTGATTGTTATTGTTTTTACAGTTGTGGAAGAAGGAGAACCTGTACCTTGCAGCGTAACATTCTGATTTCCTGTAGCAGTAAATGTTCCTGATCCGCTGAAAGAAATTCCGTCAACAGTATTCGTTGTAATATTATAACTCCCTAATGCCGCCACGTTCACAGGT
>JACAUB010000039.1 GCA_013390605.1 Bacteroidota bacterium
CCTGGCAAGTGCCGGACTTCCGGGAGCGGGATACTGTACTTCAAACAATTCTTTTGGGAAACCATAAAAATCATGGATTGTTTTAGGCATTTCCATAGCGGTGACAAAGGTTCCCGGCGTATACCAATGTGCAGAAATGCATAGAATAGCATTCGGTTTTGGAATTTCACTCGCTATTTTGCGGAATCCTTGTACAAACTGGTTTTCTTCAATAGCATTCATCGGAGAGCCGTGTCCAAGGAATAAAACCGGCATTCTTTGTGTGTTGTTGAAACTGTCACTTATATTTTGAAGATCGTTGAGGTTCATAAGTATTGAATATTGATAAAAAAATAAAAGGTTCAAGGCTTTTTAATAAAAATCCCTGAACCTTTTAAAAAGTATGTTACAAATTATGCTTGTTTTACAAACTGTAATTCGCCAGCGATTTTTACATCATCACTTACCATTACCCCTCCTGCTTCAAGCGCTGCATTCCAATTCAATCCAAAATCTTTTCTGCTGATTTTTCCTTCAAAAGAGAAACCTGCTTTTGTATTTCCCCATGGATCAACATTGATTCCACCGAAGTCTACATCTAATGTTACAGGCTTTGTAATTCCGTTGATCGTAAGGTTTCCAACTACTTCGTTGTTCAGTTTCTGAGATTCAAAAGTGATGGTTGGGTGAGCTTCAGCACTGAAGAATTCAGCAGACTTTAAGTGATTGTCTCTGTCTGTATTATTAGTGAATACAGAATCAGTCTGAATCGTAGCTGTAGTTTTTGCGTTTGCAAAGAATTCGTCTTCAGATTCAATTTCAGCAGTGAAAGTTCTGAAGCTTCCTTTTACGTTAGAAATCATCATGTGTTTTACTTTGAAAGTAATTTCACTATGCGTAGGGTCTAAGATCCATTTTGTTGCCATTGTATTTTGTATTTTTTGTTGTTGTTAATGATGCAAATTTAGGATAGAGAGTATATACAAGTCATTGATATAGGATAAGAAATGAAATTACTTCATTACAAACCATCTTTTTTTATTCAGACCCAGTTTTACCTTATCCAA
>JACAUB010000004.1 GCA_013390605.1 Bacteroidota bacterium
AATGAGGGTATATAGGTGTTTTTGGCAGTCACAGTTCCAGCAATTGTTTCACTTTTTGTTCTACCTAACCTAAATATCTTGTTCTAGGTCGCTCCAGTTCTGCCCCAAAGGTGATATGTTGGCGAACTAAAAGAAGAAGTCTTTGTTAGAATGACGGGAAGAAAAAGCAATACCCCGTAACAAAAAGGAGTAGCATATGTCCCTCCAGCCTCAAAAAATAGAAACAATTCCAGCCGAAACAATTAGAGTAGCTAAAGCGGCCTTTCCCAAGGGGAATTTCTGTCTGAAATTGCGGGATGAAATGGGTTCTCTCTACCAGGATGAGCAGTTTCTTAAGTTATTTTCAAATGAAGGACAACTAGCCTTAGCCCCCTGGCGCCTAGCCCTTATCACAGTATTGCAATTTGTGGAAGGCCTATCTGATCGACAGGAGGCTGAGATGGGACGCAGCCGGATAGATTGGAAATATTTATTTGCTTACAAAAAGGTATTAGTGTTCTAATATTTTGGATTCAAAGTAGAACAAAATAGAGGTATCGAATGAAGCAATCTCTTGTTTATGTAGCGTTAGTTATCCGAGACTATGATGAAGCAATTGATTTTTATACCAAAAAATTGCATTTTACCTTAGCTGAGGACACCTACTTACCGGAGGAAAATAAAAGATGGGTCCTGATTGCTCCGTCAGGGTCAACTGGGACTAAGATTCTTCTGGCGCGGGCATCCAAACCAGAACAAGTACCATTTATCGGTAATCAGACAGGTGGAAGGGTCTTCCTCTTTCTCAATACTGACGACTTTTGGAGGGATTACACCGAGATGGTTTCCCTGGGTATTAAATTTGTGAGGAGTCCCAAAGATGCCCCATATGGTACAGTTGCGGTATTTGAAGATTTATACGGTAATCTATGGGACTTAGTTCAATTGAAAAATTGAAAAGCGCTCATCTTACTCTGAGCGTTTCTTAAAACCCAATCAAGGGGAAGCTTTAGTCAGCCTTTTGAGTGCTAATTGGATCATCGCCATCTAAGTGTTCGCTTCGATATTTACTGATAACCGGTCGTATTCTTTGGCTAATGTTCGGTTTCGCCCAAGCCAGCTGTGTGTACCGGATAATAGCATGGATCAGAATAGCATTTACATGCTTCAAGCCAGAAACGCCCCGGATAATCTGTTTGTTATGCAGCGAGTTAATCAAGCTTCTACAAATTGACCGCTCGCATTGCCGTTTCGGGATAGCGCGTCCCTGCTCC
>JACAUB010000040.1 GCA_013390605.1 Bacteroidota bacterium
CACTACGACCACTAAAGTTTCTTTATTCTCATCAGCAAATTTCATTGCTTTTCCTACTACATGATCGAAGTCCAGTAACTCCGTAATCAATTGTTCTATATTGTTGCTGTGTCCCCCGCCATCAGTTTGGGAAGCTTCCACCATCATAAAGAATCCTTTTTTATTATTCTTCAGGTCATTTAAGGTAAGATCAAAAGCATCTGTTAACCAGTTTCCTCTTCCGCTTGTTACTCGTTGTGAGGCCAAAGGATCAATAATCAGTGTTCTGTTGTTTATTTTTTCAGCTGATGTAAGACTATGGTATAGATCTACTTTTACTTCTTTCAATTTCTTTTCTGTTTCCGGTGTCAATCCGCTCGTAGGACCACCAATCAGAATTTTTGTTTTGGAGGTTGCAAAATCTTTCAGAATAGGTTCAGAACTATTTCTGTTATCAGAATGAGCATAGAAATCCGCTGGTGTTGCATCGGTTACATCGCCGGTAGAGATCAATCCGGAGACTAACCCTTTTGCAGCAATAATATCTGGAATTTGGGCCAGGGATTTACCTGTTCCATCTACCCCAACAAATGTATTTTTTGTTTTTACTCCTGTAGAAAAAGCGGTAGAACCGGGTGCTGAATCAGTAATATAGGCGTTCGATGAATTGGTCTTGGATAAACCTGTAGATCTCATATTGAAAACATTCAGCTTTCCTTTATTAGCTGTAAAAGCTGCATAATATTGAGGTAAGGAAGTTCCATCCGGAATTAAAAGAATTACATTTTTTACTTTTTTACTGATTCCATCTGTTTTATAAGTTGGTGCATAAGCAGCATATTCTTTGGTATTTTTATAGAAATTCCTTGGAATAGTATTCATGAACTTTTTTAAATCCGGAATATGATCTGTATTGATATAATCTACTCCCATATCCATCAGATTTACCCAGGCATTAGGAAAATCAGGAGCTCCATAGAAACGCATCGGTTTCTGTTGAGCATGGGCCTTATCTACAGCCTTTTTGATTTTCTCCGTTTCTTCGTCTCTCGGAATTCCTTTTCCGTTCCATTTTACCAGTTCTGGCAAATCTGCACTGAACATTCCCACTCTTTTTAACTGATCGGTAGAATAATCTTTATTCAG
>JACAUB010000041.1 GCA_013390605.1 Bacteroidota bacterium
GTGAGTGTAGCTTAAAGATGTTGGAAAAGTATAAATGTGTGGTTAATTATTTAAAGAAACGATTTTAACAATTGTAAGTAAATGAAAAAAGCAGACATTGGCCTGATAGGCCTTGCAGTAATGGGCGAAAACCTCGTCCTCAATATGGAAAGTAAAGGATTCACGGTTGCAGTATACAACCGTACAGTAGACAAAGTTGACAAATTCATAGCAGGACGTGGTGCAGGTAAAAATTTCATTGGCTGTCACTCAATTGCTGATCTTTGTGCTAACCTCGAACGCCCCCGCAAAGTGATGATGCTTGTAAAAGCAGGTAGTCCGGTCGACGATTTTATTGAACAAATTATTCCTCACCTTGAAGAAGGTGATATCATTATTGATGGTGGAAATTCACACTTCCCTGATACCATTCGTCGTGCAAAATATGTAGAAAGTAAAGGATTGCTCTATATCGGTACCGGTGTTTCTGGTGGTGAAGAAGGTGCTTTACTCGGTCCTTCAATGATGCCCGGTGGCTCACCAGCAGCATGGCCGGCAGTAAAAAATATTTTCCAGGCTGTTGCCGCTAAAGTGGATGGCGAACCATGTTGCGATTGGGTTGGCGAAAACGGTGCAGGCCATTTTGTAAAGATGGTGCACAACGGTATTGAATATGGCGATATGCAGATTATATGCGAAGCCTATCAGTTAATGAAAGACCTCCTTGGAATGAATGCCGATGAGATGCACGAAGTTTTTGCTGACTGGAATAAAGGCGAACTCGATAGTTATTTAATCGAGATCACCCGCGATATTTTGGGTTACAAAGATGAAAATGGTGAAGCATTGGTAGAAAAGATTCTGGATACAGCCGGACAAAAAGGAACCGGAAAGTGGACAGGCGTTGCCGCACTCGATTTGGGTATTCCACTCACCTTGATTGGCGAATCTGTATTTGCACGTTGTCTATCAGCTCAGAAAGATCTTCGTGTTAAGGCATCTAAATTCTTAGAAGGTCCCGATAAACTATTCAAGGGTGACAAAGCTCAGTTCATCAGCGATTTAAAAGATGCACTGTATGGTGCTAAAATCATTTCGTATGCACAAGGTTACGATCTGATGGGCGAAGCTGCAAAAGAGTTTAAATGGAACCTCAATAATGGCGGTATTGCATTGATGTGGCGTGGCGGTTGTATTATCCGTTCCGTTTTCTTAGGTAAGATTAAGGAAGCTTATGATAAAAATCCTAATCTCGAACATTTGCTACTTGACGAGTTCTTCAAGACCACCATCGAGAAAGCACAGGCAGGATGGCGTCGGGTAGTAGCTACAGCAATTACAAATGGCGTTCCAGCTCCATGTTTGGCTACATCGTTAACTTATTTTGATGGTTTCCGTAGCGAAAGACTTCCGGCTAACCTGCTTCAGGCTCAGCGTGATTACTTTGGCGCGCACACTTACGAAAGAGTTGATAGTCCACGTGGTAAGTTCTTCCATACCAACTGGACAGGACGTGGTGGTGATACTGCTTCATCCACATACACCGTTTAAGTCAGGTGTTAATCGAATAAAAAAAAGTGCTACAACCCTGGGTTGTGGCACTTTTTTTTATTTCAAATTGTAAATGTTTTTCAGAATTCTGTTGGAAGATTTAAAATGTGTTTTTGTTTTATTATTCCAACTACCTATGGTCGTTATTTCAGGAAGTTAATGGTCTCTGATCTTTTCAACAGATCCTTCTTTATTTCGAAAGATTAATCGAAAACCCGGCCATCATAACCCTGCCTGGCATAGGGTAACCCTTCATCATTTCGTACTTCTCATCAAATAAATTATTACCTGTCACTTTTAGCTGAAACCTATGCGCTAATGGGTAGACCAACGCTAAATCAACAACACTATAATTTGCCAACGTCTTGGCCGGATAGTCGGTGTACATTCCACTGATAGTTTGATACTCCAAATTAACAAGTAATTTTTTTACAGCTGATTGCATCTGAACCGAAAGTTTATGTTTCGGAGAATAGGGGAGTGGCGTATCATTCTGTTGCAAGTACATATAGTTGATAGAAAGCATCGCCGCATTAAAGACTCCGGAACCAGCAGTTTCTAAATCATGATGATTGTTGCTGTTTTCTGAAGTTTCAATATTGCTTGATTTTTGACTTCTCGCACCTATTGCAAGATGGGTTGATAATTCAATCCCCGAATTCGAAACCTTTTTAGCATTCAGATTCTTAACCGGAGGTACACTCCCGGCAGGAGCAGGTATGGTGAAAATCAAATCGGTAGCCTTTGTCGAGAATAGCGTTAAATCTATAGATAAACGGTCCTTTAATAGCTTTGAATTCAGTCCCATTTCAATATTGGTAGCCTTTTCAGGTTTCAATGTTGCGTTAGCCGGAGGAAAATAGAATAATTCGCCAATCGTTGGATTTCTGAAACCCTGCGAAAACAATCCACGAATTGACGTATTGTCACAAACAGCAAGCGTGGCTCCGGCAGAAGGAGTGGTTGTTGTACCAAACATACTATGATGTGTAGTTCTTAAACCTGCATTAAATGCAAGTATCTCACCGGCCTTTTGTTGCATTGTTACAAATCCACTGAGTTCATTCTGTTTGATCCATACATTATTCAACGTTGAAGTTGGAAAACCTACCGGCGAACCCTTTCCACCATACCATTTAGCTTCCATTCCGGCCAATATTGTATTCCCTTTGAAAAGAGAGAACTGTTCTTCCAATCTGCCACCACCCATATAATCCGTAGAGTTCCATCCATCAGAAAAACGGTTAATGCCCTCTTGGTAATAAACTGTGAGGCCACCCTTCAATCCTTGATAATTGTTGGTCAGTTTATAAACTGCCATGGTTCGTTGCACATGCGTAACCGTGAGAAATGGAACATCCGTTGTACCGGGATCATTTGTTGTTGAATTCGATCGATTGATAGAGAACGATTGTTGGATGTATTTTGAAAGGTTCATTCCGGTACGAAAGAAATAATCATCATTCGTAAAGTCCGAATTGGCTCTATATCCATTCGTCGCATTATGCGAATAGCCGGCCTGAACGAAATAATTCTCTTTTCCGATAGACGCAGAGAACGATCTGTTTACCGTTCCGTATGATCCCCACTGCATCGAAGCTGCGATGTTTTGTGTATTCGGAACCGGATTTGACGGAATAATATTGATGGCACCAGCCAGAGCACTACCGCCATATTGCATGGACGAAGATCCTCTGAGAACCTCAATCCGTTCGATATTCGATTGTTCTATGGCGTCAGGTAGTGGGTGTCCAAAGAGCCCCATCATCATGGGTACTCCATCAATGAGGATTTGTGTTGAGGAGTTGGATGAGCTGATTAACCCACGCATAGAGATCTTTCCTGAAGATAACGGTCCTGCACCTGCTCCCATAATACCTTTGCCGGTGATAAATAGTCCCGGAGTAGCCAGTTCAGCCTCTTTCAGTAAATCCAGTTTCGGTGAGATTTGTAGCGTACTCTTGTCGATAATGGTGAGCGAAGCGGGAATCAGCTTTCGACTATCATTGACAAGTGGTGATTGAATAACTACTTCGTGAAGCTTGATTATCGTGGAGTCTTTTTTTAACTGGGCTTTCAGCGTTGATGGTAAAGTACCAAAAAAAGTTAAAATGACTGCAAGCAAGATATATTGAACCCTAGTAAATAAGGTGCGATTTCTTTGTGTCAT
>JACAUB010000042.1 GCA_013390605.1 Bacteroidota bacterium
CGCTCAAACCATTGGGTGAGGAATTGCTTGCCTGTCTCAGGGTCAGTCTCCATCTGCGCGTCGGTGATGGGGTAGCCGTAGGTGGGCAGACCACCGTTGTTGCGCCAATAATCCAGAAATTTCCCGCTCACCGTATGTTTGGTTTCGGGGAAATACTGGCTGGCTTCTGCCGCCAAAGCCGGGGCAAAATATCCAAAAAAGCTAAATGCCATTACCAGAATACCGAGCAAACAATATCTTAAAAGATTAGTGTATTTCATAAACTCCACTCTGACATTTAATTAGCGCTGCCGGAACTTCTGGATGCGGTTGTTGTTAGTATCAGCGACAAAGACGTTACCCTGCCCGTCCACCGATATTTCTGTGGGATCGATAAACTGTCCGTCCACATTACCGTAACTACCCCACTTGGTTAGAAACTTGCCGTTCTTGTCAAACTTCTGGATGCGATGATTGCCAGAATCAACCACAAATACATTACTTTGGTTGTCCACTGCTATTCCATTAGGTTGGTTAAATTGCGCGTCCTCGCTACCCCAACTACCCCATTTGGTCAAGAACCGGCCACTGCTATCAAACTTCTGGATACGGTTATTCCCGGAATCGGCAACTATGACGTTACTTTGTCCATTTACTGCTATAGCACCCAAATCGGAAAATTGCCCATCGCCTTCACCTTGACTACCCCAATTAGTTAGAAACCTGCCGTTCTTGTCAAACTTCTGGATACGGTGGTTATTAGTATCAGCGACGTAGAGATTACCCTGCCCGTCCACCGCTATCCCAGAAGGATTGAGAGCAAATTGCCCATCTCCACAACCATAGTAACATCCTCCCCACTTTAGAAGGAATTTACCACTTTCATCAAACTTCTGTATATTATTTTCATCCGCTATATAGACATTACCTTGCCCATCAAGTGCAATTCCCCTAAGATTGACAAATAACCCATCTCCTTTGCCAAAACTGCCCCATTTGGTTAGAAACCTGCCGTTCTTGTCAAACTTCTGAATGCGCTTGTTCCAGGTATCAGCGACGTAAAAATTGCCCTGCCCATCCACTGCTATTCCCTCAGGATAGTTAAACTGTCCGTCCGCAATAGCCTGACGACCCCATTTGAGGAGGAAATTGCCGTTTCCATCCAACTTTTGGATGCGATCATTCCAAGAATCAGCAACATAGACATTCCCTTGATCATCCACCGCGATTCCAGTAGGAGAATTAAACTGTCCATTCTCACCACCGTAGCTACCCCATTTGGTTAGAAACTTGCCGTTCTTGTCAAACTTCTGGATGCGATGGTTGCCAGAATCAGCGACATGGAGATTGCCCTGCCCATCCACCGCTATTGCAGTAATTTCCCCGCAATCCCACTTGAGGAGGAAATTACCGTTTCCATCAAATTTCTGGATCCTACCATTATAAGTGTCACCGATAAAAATATTGCCCTGCCCATCCACCGCTATTCCTTTTGGAAACCAAAACTGTCCATCTCCATTACCTCCGTTTCCCCATCTAGCTAGGAATTGACCATTCTTGTCAAACTTCTGGATGCGATGGTTATTAGTATCAGCAACGTAGACATTGCCCTGACTATCCACCGCTATTCCCTGAGGAGAATT
>JACAUB010000043.1 GCA_013390605.1 Bacteroidota bacterium
GGTTGCGCTCGTTGCGGGACTTAACCCAACATCTCACGACACGAGCTGACGACAGCCATGCAGCATCTGTACTACTCGTCTTGCGACCAGAACGTTTCCGCCCTTGAACGTAGTATGTCAAGCCCTGGTAAGGTTCTTCGCGTTGCGTCGAATTAAACCACACGCTCCGCTGCTTGTGCGGGTCCCCGTCAATTCCTTTGAGTTTTAATCTTGCGACCGTACTCCCCAGGCGGAACACTTATTGCGTTAGCTACGGCACGCAGGGGGTCAATTTCCCCGCACACCTAGTGTTCATCGTTTACTGCTAGGACTACCAGGGTATCTAATCCTGTTTGCTCCCCTAGCCTTCGCGCCTCAGCGTCAGACACAGCCCAGATAGTCGCTTTCGCCACTGGTGTTCCTCCCGATATCTACGCATTTCACCACTACACCGGGAATTCCACTATCCTCTGCTGCTCTCTTAGCCTGCCAGTATCACTCGACCCTCCCCGGTTTAGCCGGGGGCTTTCACGAGTAACTTAACAAGCCGCCTGCGCGCCCTTTACGCCCAGTAAATCCGGACAACGCTTGCACCCTACGTATTACCGCGGCTGCTGGCACGTAGTTAGCCGGTGCTTATTCCTGTGGTACCGTCCTTGCTCTTCCCACAGAAAAGGGCTTTACATCCCGAAAGACTTCATCGCCCACGCGGCGTTGCTCGGTCAGGGTTTCCCCCATTGCCGAAAATTCCTTGCTGCTGCCTCCCGTAGGAGTCTGGGCCGTTTCTCAGTCCCAGTGTGGCTGACCATCCTCTCAGACCAGCTACTGATCATCGCCTAGGTAGGCTTTTACCCCACCTACTAGCTAATCAGACGCAGGCCCCTCCTTCAGCGCATTGCTGCTTTAGTGTCTCCACCGTATGCGGTATTAGCCTCTCTTTCGAAAGGTTGTCCCCCACTAAAGGGCAGGTTCCCACGTGTTACTCACCCGTTTGCCACTTGAGTATTGCTACTCCCGTTCGACTTGCATGCATTAGGCACGCCGCCAGCGTTTATCCTGAGCCAGGATCAAACTCTTCACACCTTTTCTTTTTA
>JACAUB010000044.1 GCA_013390605.1 Bacteroidota bacterium
AGTTTACCACTCTGCCTCAACCTTCTCCTCCTTTTCCTCTCCTTTATATCTGTACGGTAGCAAAGGTAAATAGAAAAGGTATCATGTATAAGGCATTTGGTTTTGTTAATATAGATAAACTCCCAAATAATAAAGGATATAAAAGTGGCTGCTTTGTTAAAACAGAGATACCTAATAAGGAGGTAAATAGAAGACATGGTATTTCTGCATTACCAGTGGCTATACCAATACCTCCTGGAATAAAAGGAATTAACAAAATCATTCTTGGATTTAGCGGGGTTAATGTTATCAAGTTGGTAAATTTATATACAGCTAAAGAAGCAAGAAGTCCGCTAATCAGACTTAAGATCCAAAACTTAATATTGCCTGGTAATGAGATTGGCACTAATTGGATACACCATGCAATTAAGGGATGAAACCAAAGACTAGTTGGATCTGAAACGCCCCATCTATAACCAAGCTCAGCATTTCTTACATAAAAAATGGAATCTACTGGTTGTGTAAAATCAATTTTATTCCATTTTTCACCCGGAACATGAAGATCAAGAGAAGCCCAAAATGGACCTAAAAATAAAATAGCAAATAATATGCTCAGGATAATAATAGCCGTACTATATAGAAGTGGATGATCAAGCCTTAATCGTAGATCTTTGATGTTCATAATAGAAGTCTGGATATTTTAAAACATTTTCAATTGTTGACGAGAGCTCGGAAGCTGATCCTAAGATATAATATTCATTGTTAGTAAATTTCCCCAAAATGAGTTCTTCTTGCTCGGTTACTGATCCTACTGCAATTACTCGAATCTCTAATTTAGAAATTCCCTTCTGAGATGCTGCATTTTCTATTTCGGATCGATCTGGAATACCACATCTAATATCAATGGAAGAAGTAATGATCAATATTTGTTGCAAGCCCTGTCTCCCAGCAAGTTGAGCTAGAGCATAGGTTGCTGCATATTGTAGATTCCCGAAGCCAGTTGGCTTTAGGTCAATTAGTGAATCTACTGCCTTTGAAATTAAAGGTATCCCATCCTGTTTAGGTGAGGGTGGAACAAGTTGGCTTACATCTTTACAATTACCACCAGTCCCAAATCCGCCACCAAAAACGGCGAAACCCACATCAACACCATCAGGAATAGACATAGTTGTAAGATTAATACGCGGTCTTATTTGAGGTAAGGTAGTCGTCATTTTATCTGACGCATCTACCATCATATAGACTGTCCTTTTTTCTGGTAAAGTTATAAGAATTACTATAATAAATGAGCTAAACGCTACAATGGAAATAATAGATACGATTAATAGGGCCCATTTTCTTTTGCCTATTGCTGATTTGGATTCCTCAGTAAGTAGAAGTGATTCTAAGCGTGCAACATCTTTTCTTTTTTCTTCAAGTTGAATTTGCAAGTGTGGAGGCGCATTTAAAAATCCATATCCTGCTATCTGCACTTCTAATATCACTATTACTTCCTGTGCATTCTTTATAGCTTTTTCTAGTCTCTGCTTATTTCTCATAATTTATAGTAACAGTTCAGACCAAAAGCTTGGGAAGGGGAGGATGCCCACAAAAAGTGTCAAGGAGCGCAAC
>JACAUB010000045.1 GCA_013390605.1 Bacteroidota bacterium
GTGGGCTATTCCAATTGCATGGACTTTCGGTGCTATTGTATCTTTCTTCTATTACAGAACAGGCAAATGGAAAACCAAAGCGGTTGTCAAACATGCGACACCAGAAGTTATCTCTGAAACTATATAATTATAAAATATTTACGATCAATAATCAAGATAGATTGATCAGAGACAGATTATTGAATAACAAATATTTAGTTTAATCAACCTCATTTTTCAAGAACCCATAATCCTTTTCAACTTTTGCAATTCGGGTCTTAAAAGACTTATACCAGTCAGACCGTCCTTTCTCTCTTGCTACTGTATGTTCAATATTTTCTTTCCATTTTCTTATTGCATCAAGGTCTGTCCAATACGAAACAGTTATTCCAAGTTCATTTCTGGCTGATTCAACGCCCAAAAAACCATCCTGTAGTGATGCCAGCTCAACCATTCGAGCAGCCATTTCAGAATAACCATTGTCGCCAGCAGTTCTTATTGAACTAAATATCACTGCATAATAAGGTGGAGGAGGTGTCTTTGCGATCATAATCTGCTCGTATTTGTTTTTATTTCAATGCTATGTATACCTACACAGCTTGAAATAAGCACCCTTTCTATCTATGATTTAACACTAAGAATATGTTTCATATTGATAAGTCATCGTATAGTTTTGAGGAATACGATAATTACTGTTTGTAATCAACACTTCAGATTCCTGCTGTCTACCCTCTTCATCAAATGACCTTTTCACCCTGCTTATCAATTCATCTTTTTCGTTATGTTCTTCCTGAAGAACAACATTCCCCTTTTCATCATAGAAAAATGAGATAAAAGAATGATGATGACCATCTTCATCCTCCTGTAATGAAACACGATCGTTTTCATCATAGGTATACCGAGTACGCTCTACTAAATTACCGGCAGCGTTATATTGTTTAATAACTTCTTTACGACCTTTTTCATCATATTCCGTTACCTCACGGTGTTCTTCTTCATCCAATGTGTTGCGACGAAGCAAAGATGCAAGGTCATTCTTTTCGTTATATTCATATAGATCTTCAGAAATCAGATTATCGGAACCATCATACACTGCCTGACGAATGAGTAAACCGTTCTCATATTCAAAAGTCTCGACAGTCTCTATGTCACCTTCGTCATCCTTTAGTCTTCTAACAGCGAGTTTATTGTTTTCATCATATTCACACTCTACCGTATCCGTATTACCGGCCATATACTCTTTGCGTTCCAATACAACATGGCCATCTGCATCATAGAAAAGGAATTTACTTTCCAACACCTCGCCTCCTTGCGAAAAAATCTCTGCGCTCTTTCTATCTGCAGCATCATAACGATATTCTATACTATCATCCTCCTGATTGAAGCGGCGCACGAAAAACGCGAAAGCGTTTCACGATAAATGCGAAAACGGGAACGGATG
>JACAUB010000046.1 GCA_013390605.1 Bacteroidota bacterium
ACCATGTAAAATCAATTACTTTTTCAGGAGTATTTAATTTCCAGTTTTTCAATAATGCTAATCGAAAATCTTTATTCATAAACCAACGAATTTCCATATCGGCATCAGATCCTCCGATTCCCGATCCTTTTTCCTCAAAACGATAATTAAAATTATTATTCTTATAATGATTTCTCCAGATTAGACCAAACTCACCTTGAGTGATAAATTTCACATCAGGCCAACGTTTTTTTATGTTACTCAACCAATTTTCTAATCCTACAGCATCGTATGGAAGGCATAATTCCCAGCAATTTGTGACCCATGCGAAACCATTTAACTCATACCCGCGGTCAAAATGAATGGCAGTGCTATGAAGCATCTCTTTTAATCCGATTTCATCTCCATATTTGCCAAGTGTTTCAATAGGCCCAACGCCCATTCTACTGTTAAATCCTTCAGCAAAACCCTCTCTACGGGCAGCCAGAAAATCCGTTGTCCATCCATCAAGATTCACACAATCAATAAAGTCATCCTTCCTTTGTGCCGGCTTACAGAAATGTTCTTTTGATGGGTAATACGGATAGCAAACCGAGCCATCTCCATCTTGGTTATCGATAGCATATTGGCTCCATATATTTCCCTGACATACATGAATTCCTTCCTCTTTTGCCAGAAATTCCTGATTCTTTGCCGATAAAAAACCTGCAACAATACTTTGCGGACGATAACCATTACCTACAATTTCGGAAACCCTCGCCAGTCCTTCATGTAAATCTTTGTTTACTTGTGCTGTCGTATTATATGCATTGGCAAAATAAGCACCCGGAATAAAGGTAACTTCATCCCCGTATTTAAAATGATAACCGACAATCAGTTCTCTTATTTTCGTGTAATTAGCGGTTGTATCATGCAATGCCAACCAACTAAACGACCATGTTATTCTTGCACCGGGGAATCCTTTTTCGACTGCTTCTCTGAACACGATCACTCTTTCAGGAGTATGCATGTTTCGTTCATCAACTCCAACATTTCTATTTCTGGAAACCTCAATCTGGTTCACCCGGATCACCGTATTGAAAGTCAAAAAACGATGTCCCATTAACGGAATCGGATTCCCAGATTTTATTTTTTCTTTATTTGTAGCATGTGCTATAAATGTAACGAGCATAAAACTAAGAATAAAAATAAATGTCCTCATTTATAATATGTTTTTTAAACTTAAGTATGATTTGATTAAAACAATTCAATTAGCAAACCCGTTGGCTGAATTAAATTAGTACATATTTAACTCGACCAATGGGAGCGTTGTTGATTTTATTGAAATATTGCAGGACGGTCATAGCACTAATTTTAGCCAGCACCCT
>JACAUB010000047.1 GCA_013390605.1 Bacteroidota bacterium
GTAATAATTATCTTTAGCCTGAATCACATAGCTTTCTCCTTCTGCAGCAGAGGTAGTGGGTGTAATGGTTACTGTTTTTTCAACAGGAGTTTCTACATGTTTTGTTGTTGCAGTTGCAGTCGCTGTAGGCTGGTCTCCACCATATTTTTTGATGCTGGTAAGAGGTAATGTGATTTCATCTCCGATCTTCATATGAGAATCCAATTCAGGATTCAGTTTTCTCAGATCAGTTTCAGAGATTCTGTATTGCTTTGTAATCCCATAGATTGTCTGCTTAGGCTGCAAAATAATTTTACCTACCGCAGTTCCCGCAATTGTGCCTACTTTTTCAGGTGTAGCAGTTTTAGAAGCAACCGGAGTTACTGCCTTTTCTGTTTTTACGGCTAAAACATCTCCAATAGCTAGCTTGCCATCTTTGTGTTTAGGGTTTAGTTTCAGCAATTCATCTACAGTCATTCCATACTTCTTTGCAATGTTGTAAGGGTTATCACCTTGTACAACGGTATGCGACTTCTGGGCTGAAACTCCCAAAACCATACATAAACTGGATAGAATAAAAAACCTCTTTATCATATTCGATAATTATAATTTACAAAAATACTTCTTTAAAATTAAATGGCAACAATTATTAATTTGGAATATTGAACCACCATCTCTTCCAAACAATTTTCAAGCCATGGATAACCTTCATCTGAAAAGAATACACTAAAGTTGAAAACTCTTTCCTGCCATGTTTTGGAAGGGTGTACATCTAAAAACAGCTTTTCAAGTCTTTCCAATAATTCATTTTGTTTTATTTTTTCTGCATGAAGAAGACGTTTTTTCATTCTTTTAAATGATTTCAGCTGTCTTACTTCTTCTGCTTTCACCATATTTCCAAAAGATTTCTCAGTAGTTTCAGCTGCTGCTTTTAACGCAACAAAATTGTTAACCAGCATTTCTTCTTTTGTATTCAGTAATTCTAAAATAGGATTATTATTTAAAATCTTTTGATTGGTAATCACTGTAAAATTTTGGAAAAAATCTTCTATTTTAAGATCCAATTTTTCAATTTTCCCCAATATTTTCTCTTTCAGT
>JACAUB010000048.1 GCA_013390605.1 Bacteroidota bacterium
ACGGGAGATACTCTGTTCTTAGGAGATGTAGGAAGACCGGATCTTGCTCAGAAGGCTACTAACCTTACTCAGGAAGATCTTGCAGGGATTCTTTATGACAGTCTCCAGAACAAAATTATGCCTTTGGATGACAGCATCACTGTTTATCCCGCTCACGGAGCCGGTTCAGCATGCGGAAAAAATATGCAGAAGGAGACCGTAGATATTTTAGGCAACCAAAAAAGAACGAATTATGCACTTAATCAGCCAGACAAGGCCTCTTTCATTAGAGAAGTACTTGATGGGCTGACTGCACCTCCAAAATATTTCGGAATGAATGTAGCCATGAACAAAGGTGGCTATGAGAGCCTGGATACAGTAATGGATAAAGGACTAAACCCTGTTTCTCCGGAAGATTTCGAAGCAATGGCAGAAGAAACCGGAGCTTTAATTCTTGATACCAGAGGAGCCGTAGATTTCCATAAAGGTTTTGTTCCGAATGCTATCAATATCGGATTAAAAGGAGATTTTGCCCCTTGGGTAGGAACTTTAATCGTAGATGTTAAGCATCCATTATTATTGATAACTGACGAAGGAACTGAAGAAGAAGTTATTATCAGACTAAGCCGTGTAGGTTTTGACAATGTGGTAGGTTATCTAGAAGGAGGTTTTGAAGCCTGGAAAAACGCAGGTAAAGAAATTGATGAAGTAAAAAGAATCTCTCCAACTGAATTTGCAGAGCAGTTTACAGCAGATGCAAAAGTAATTGACGTGAGAAAACTAACAGAATATTCTGCTGAACATATTGACAATGCTTATAACAGACCTTTGGATACCATCAGTGACTGGGCACGCAATCTTGATGATTCTGAACATTTCTTCCTACACTGTGCAGGAGGATACAGAAGCATGATTGCCGCAAGCATTCTTAATTCACACGGAATCAGAAACTTTACTGAAATAGAAGGTGGTTTTAACGGGATTAAAAAAACAGAAAAACTTCCGACAACAGACTTTGTCTGTCAA
>JACAUB010000049.1 GCA_013390605.1 Bacteroidota bacterium
GCGGAACTCCGCTGACGTCTACGGATATGCTTGTTGGGAAAAATAAACTTGCAGATGGCGGTTATCTATGTGCCGGTTGCTTTACTAAAGCAGTTACTATCAATAGAGATCTTATCAATAATTTGGATCAGTTCTATTTTGCTGAAATAACAGGAATGTTTCTTAAAAGCAAAATTGATGGGAGCCAGAGTCCGGGAATTCCATCCTCAGGAACGGGCAACTATGAATATGATGCTCCCACCAGACTAGACGAAATAAAAGACCAGATTGTAGCCCTGAAAGCCAGATTGAGTGTTTTAGCCAATGAAGAAGTAAATGAACTGGATAAAGTCCTGGATCCGAGCGAACGTTTGATTGCGATTGCAGAATGTATCAATCTTCATAATAAGAGGGAAGGAATTATTTTTTCAACCCAATGGAGGGTGATTTTCATGGATAAAAAATTCCTGGGTGGAGTGGTGAAAAATGAATATAACCACAAGGATATTATCTCTCTGGATCAGGTGGAAAATCTTTTATACTCAGTGTTAAGAGTTAATACAAAGGGCGGTGCTGTAGAATTTAAGCTGCATAATAAAAGTGACGGAAGAGCATTTTTAAATATCAAAAATAATAATACAAACTATTCTGAAAATGAATTCAGAGCAGACCCTAGCCCATTACATGCATTTTCTCAAATAATTCCGGATTTGGTGCAGGAAAACGTCTACAATACAAATAAGACAGATTCGGGAACTATTATTGATCAATTGGAAAGATTGGGTAAACTCAAAGAAAGTGGAATTCTAACAGAGGCAGAGTTTGCAGAACAAAAGAAAAAGCTTTTGGATAAATTATAAAAGAAGAAGAAATGAGTAATACTTGTTCATTATGTAATACAGAATTAACCTCTATGGATACGCTTCTGGGAGAAAATAAGCTTTCGGATGGTGGTGTTTTATGCAATAAATGTTTAGATAAAATAAGCTACATCAATCAGGAAGTATTATATAATCTTAATCAGTTTAATATTGATGATATTCACCGTATCATTCAGGATAAAAATTCAGAACAGAATTCACTTGCTATAACAC
>JACAUB010000005.1 GCA_013390605.1 Bacteroidota bacterium
TTACCACTCTGCCTCAACCTTCTCCTCCTTTTCCTCTCCTTTATATCTGTACGGTAGCAAAATTTCACATAGGGTTATTCTTACTCAAGAACTAAGCCGCCGGTTTGGTCTGGAGAATTATCTAGATTTCCGAGAAGAGGGTATTATGCAACAGCGCGAATTATCTGACGCGCCTCGCTTGTCAATCACGGTTGATAGCCTCCAGCATTTAATCAATTTGGGTTCTTCCAGAGATTTGCTTATCCTTGACGAAGTAACACAAATTCTCAGGTATTTAACGTTTTCCAAAACACTTTCTAAGTCGCGCCGAATCGTCCGGGTAGCCTTTGAAGCCTTAATAAGAAATGCTCATAAGGTGCTGGTTATGGATGCCGACCTTGACAAAGTAACTTATGACTACCTTTGTGGATTGAAGGGAAAAAAAAATATTGAGGTCGTGGTAAATGACTTCGTGCCTGAAAAGAATATTCCGCTTTACTCTTTTGAGAAGAAAACCGAGTTGTTATCCCATATGTGCCATATCTTAAGGATTGGTGGCAAGATTTACTTTGCCTGTAATTCAAAGAGTGAAGTTGTCATACAAACCGCAATTATTAAAGCACAATTCCCGAACTTGCGGGTAATGTCTATCACTAGCGACAACTCAAATGAAGAAGCAATTCGAGAGTTTGCAAAAAACCTGAATGAGAATGTAATTGATTACGATATTCTTTTAGCCTCACCAAGCATTGGAACTGGCTGTGATATTTCGGTAGAGCATTTTGATTATACCTTCGTAATAGGAGCAAGGCGGTCCACTAATCACCGTGATTTATTGCAGCATATGAGCCGTAATCGGAAGGCAAAGGCTATTTTTTGCTGGATAGATCCGACTGAAGAAAACCACCCAATCGACCCCGAATACTACCGCAAAGAGTGTGTTGAAAGAGCCGTAGATACTGGCTTGATTGTCGGTTACGATGTTCAAGGCAGACGAATACCCGCCGCTATAGAACAGCGTCAGCTCAAACTATACGGTGCGTATAAGGCGCAGGATGCTATCAGCCACAACAAACTTGCTGAAAACTTTTATCTCCAGGCAGAACTCGAAGGCTACCAGGTAAAAGAGTGCACTGCCGAAGTCGAAACGCTTGAATACTCTAAAGCCCGAACTCAGACCAAGGGAATCATAAAAGAGAAGGGAATCCAGGCTGTTCTTGACGCGCCGGACCTTGAAATGAGGGATGTCCAGAAACTAAAACGTAGGGAAAACGGTCTGTCCAGAAGCGAACGTGTTACTTTGGAAAGAAACAAGATAAAAGACTTTTACAAAGAAACACCGACTAAGGATTTGCTTGAATATGACCGAGAGGGCAAAACTCGCATTTCGATTTTCAATCTTGCCTTACTGCTTGGCTACCGAGACTCCTTAGAACTTGATGATAAAGATATGTTGAATACTGACAGGCTGATTACAGATTTTACTGGCTATACGCTTGCAACATACCGGCGAATTGAAATATTAAAGCAATTTTGTGTTTTAGACGATGACGGTTATTTTACTTTCGATAAAGAATTTTGTGCTAAAGACTTGTCCCAAGCGGTGCGCTGGACACTCAAAAATAAGCTTCTAATCCGGCGCGACCTAGGGCTATATCTACACCGCGATTTTCCAGATAAGCCAGTGCAATTTCTAGCAGAAGTATTACAGCAGGTAGGAATAAAGCTAAAACACCGGAGGTTTGGCAAGCGTGGCAAGCAGGTTTATTACTACAGGTTGGACAGGGAAAGTTTCGATAAAGCTTTGAAGTATGCCGAGAGGCTACAATTAGAGGCACAGCGTGATTGCGCTAGCAGCACACATACCTGTGTAGTCGACCCTTATGTATATATATATAAT
>JACAUB010000050.1 GCA_013390605.1 Bacteroidota bacterium
CCTGTAGGTCCACAAAACCCTAATTTCAAATTCTTAAACGAGATTCCTGATGTTTTGAAGTATTCCATTTTAACTTCCGAAGATGGCATCTTCTTTTCGCATAATGGCTTTATTCCTGAAGCCATTACTAAAGCGATAACAGCAGACTTAAAGAAAGGAAAGTTTGCTCGAGGAGGAAGTACAATAAGTCAACAACTTGTTAAAAACATCTTTCTGAACCGCAATAAAACAATTTCACGCAAGGTTGAAGAAGCGCTTATAACATGGTTAATTGAGACAAACAGGTTAAGTTCTAAAGAACGAATGTTTGAAGTATATCTTAACATCCTTGAAATGGGACCAATGGTTTATGGTGTAAATGAAGGAGCACATTTTTATTTCAACAAAGATGTTAAAGATCTGAATCTTGAAGAGTCTATTTTTATGGCAAGTATTATTCCACATCCGAAAACCTATAGAAGTTCCTTTGATTCTACGGGTATGCTCAAACCATACATGAATAGCTATTACAAGTTTGTAGCAGAAAAGATGCTGGGGAGAGGACAAATCAGCCAAGGAGAGTTCGATATGCTCAAGCCAAATGTAACATTAACTGGAAAGGCGAAAGATCTTTTACGTCCGGTTGCTGATACTACCCAGATGATCGATTCTACCGCTATTTTTGAAGGATTGCAATTGGACGAAGAAAAAGTTAAGGCAGCACAAGAAAAAATAAAATCCAGTCTTGCTAATTAAAATATTTTTTTAATTTTGTAGACACAAATAAAAACTAAGAAAAAATGATTTCGCGCTTATTCTATTGGTGGTGGCACAGTAGTTTAATTCCAGACAGGACAATCTAAGTCGGGGGAGCGCAACAATATTGCCAGGCCGCAGGAGATTTCCTGCGGCCTTTTTGTTTTTAAACCAAACCAAAAAAAAATATACAGTAATGAAACCAATTAATCCTGAAACATTAAAAAGTGGTTACTTTGGACGCTTTGGCGGTCGATTTGTACCTGAAGTTCTTGATGTCAAACTTGCTGAACTCGCTGCTGAATTCGAAAAAGCGATGGTAGATCCTGAGTTCATAGAAGAATATAAGTATTATTTAAAATATTATGTGGGTAGACCTTCCCCATTATATTACGCTCAGCGACTCTCTGAAGCAGTAGGAAGTAAAATTTATCTAAAGCGCGAAGACCTCAACCATACCGGAGCACACAAAATCAATAACTGCCTTGGTCAGATATTATTAGCCAAACGAATGGGTGCGAAAGAGATTATTGCTGAGACAGGAGCCGGACAACATGGTGTGGCAACTGCAACTGTAGCAGCCTTGGTTGGACTTCCCTGTAAGATATTTATGGGATCAAGAGATGTTGAACGTCAAAAGCTTAACGTTCAAAGAATGAGTTTACTCGGTGCTGAAATCGTCACAACCGATCTTGGAACAGCTTCTTTAAAAGATGCAGTAGATGCAGCTCTGGGATATTACATCGAAAATCCAACCGCTTTCTATTTGCTGGGTTCAGCTGTAGGCCCACACCCCTACCCTTCCATCATTCACTTCTTCCAGAGTGTAATTGGTACAGAAGCTCGTCAACAAATTCTGGAACAAGAAGGTAAATTACCCGATTCTATCTTTGCTTGTATTGGTGGCGGTTCTAATGCCATTGGTCTGTTCTCAGGTTTTCTTGAAGATGAACAAGTTGAAATTTTTGCAGCTGAAGGAGGTGGAGATGGTTTAACATTAGGTCGGACCGCCTCTACACTTGTAATGGGACGTCCTGCTGTATTTCAGGGGACTTTCTCATATTGCCTCCTAGACGAAGCCGACCAACCTATTCCGGCATATTCCATTGCTTCTGGATTAGATTATCCTGGCGTTGGTCCTGAACACGCAAACCTAAAAGAGACCAAACGCGTTTCATACCATTGCATTACAGATGACGAAGCCATTCATGCTTTTAAAGAGCTATCCAGGCTTGAAGGAATTATCCCCGCAATAGAATCAGCACACGCTGTAGCTTTAGCTATGAAACTTTTAAAAGACAAAAACGCAGTCTCCATCGTAAATCTCTCAGGAAGAGGAGATAAAGATGTAGAACGAGAAATGGAAAACGAATAATCCGTCTACTATAAGGCAACCAAATGAATGGTTGCCTTGTTTTTTTATAGTATGAATTTATTTATTCATTTGATTTATATCGCAGTTGTATGTATTTTCGCACTATTGTTTCTAATTTCTTTTTGTCAACCAAACACTAAACACAACTATGAAAAAGATCATTTTATTATTTTCTGCATTAGCCTTATTCTTTGCTGCAAATGCACAAAAAAGCCTTACCATAAACGGAAAAGTTGATGGTTTAACCGAAGGAAAAGTTTACCTAAGTAAAATGGCTTCGCAAAAGCCCATAAAGATCGATTCTATCGATGTTGTTAATGGAAGTTTTGCCTTTAAAAAAGGTATTGCTGCTACCGACATCTACATGCTTAACTTTGGAAAAGCCAGAGCAGGTGTATTACTATTTCCTGAAAATGAGAATTTTGTTGTAACTGTTAAATTAAATAACAATGCAATCGAATCATCAGAGGTAAAAGCAGGAGCACTACAAGCAGTATATCAAGATTATACCAAAGCGCTCAAAGAAAACAGGATGGAAATAAATAAGCTTTATCCTGCCTATCAAAAAGCAAAAACTGACAATAATCAGGCTGAAGTTGATCGTCTTGAAAAAGAGTTAACCGTTAAATCAGATGCTTTCGAGGCAACTGAAAATAAAATTCAGGAAAACAATGCTTCTAACCTTTTAGGTTTATATTTTGTAGTCAATAAAGTTTACTATTACGATTATGAAAAACTAAAAGGCATATTAGAAAAAGCAGACACCAACACTAAAAAGAGTGAGGTTTATAAAAACCTACAGGTTCGTCTTGATAAAATGGAGAAAGTAAGAGTTGGTTCTATGGCTCCTGATTTCACATTACCAACCCCGGAAGGCAACATGGTTTCGCTATCTCAATTTCGCGGCAAGGTATTGGTAGTTGATTGCTGGGCATCATGGTGCGGTCCTTGTAGAGCTGAAAGTCCTAACATGGTTGCACTCTATAATGCAAATAAGGATAAGAATTTTACAATTCTTGGTGTTTCATTAGATCGCGACAAAGACAAATGGTTAAAAGCCATTGCCGATGATAAACTAACATGGAATCATGTTTCTGATCTGAAATACTGGCAAAGTATGATTTGCGATCTATATGTCATCAGTGCAATCCCCGAAACTATTTTGATCGATAAAGATGGGAAAATCGTTGCTCGTGGACTTCGTGGTGAAGAGTTAAAAGCAAAAGTTGCAGAACTACTGAAATAAATTTATTATAGAAATAAGAGAGAGGCTACCTTTTTTTCAAGATAGCCTCTCTTTCATTTATATATATTTATTCAATAATGAAGAGATTCTTATGTTACAACCCCCTTCGAATATTAAAATTGTTCTTTTATTTTTCTTTTCTAACGCTTACCAAATCCTAATGTAGCATTAGAATCAGAATAGGGTTAGATTAGAATAAGATTAGGGTCTGATTAGGATTAGGCTATCTGCATCGGTTCATTTTCAGTTATTTATCTCAGTAGTTTCTGTCAATACTATCAGATAAATAAGGTTCCGTTAGGAAAGCCCTATAATGAGCTTTTCAACTGATCTTCAGAAAGATAAAACAATATTTCATCATTACCTCCAGCTTACCTTAATATAATTTGTGATGATCTATTCGTTGAATTGAAGCCTTTACGAG
>JACAUB010000051.1 GCA_013390605.1 Bacteroidota bacterium
TGTCTTTTACTGAAAAAGGTATACAGTATAAACGTTTAAAAAAACACTGTATATGGGAATGAAAAGAGAAAGAGTTGAAAGAAATGTATCGGGTAAACGCTATTTTGTATACCCAGAAGAGGATCGAATCAGGATAGTGAAGGAACTGGAAAAAGGATCACTTTCTATAAAAGAAGTCATGCAGAAATACGAAGTTCTGGATGCGTCCACAGTTTTAAACTGGTTAAAAAGATACTCATCAGAATATCGGGAGAACTACATGCGAGTGCTCCTATCGGTTTCCGATCGAAGGCAAATAGCGTATAAGGTAGAATCAGGAGTCATGAGCATTGAGGAAGCCTCTACACGTTACAGGGTGCAACAAAGAACCATAAAAAGTTGGATAAAGTTGTATACTTGTATTCCTAAACTGGTGGACACTATGGCAAAGAACGAACAATCTCAATCAGGTTCATCCGAGCAAACAAAGGCATTACAGAAACAGATAGAACAGCTTAAGCTTAAGGTAGAAGCATTGGAGACCATGATTGATATCGCAGAGGATCAGCTGAAAATCGATATCAGAAAAAAACCTGGTACCAAGCAGTCAAAGCCATGAAAGAAAGCCATGCACAAGTAGGGTTCGGGCCACTTTGTATGCTGTTTGGTAAAACCCGTTATGCCTTTTATAAGAAAGGAAAGAATCAACAAAGATGGCTGAATGAAGAACAAATCGTCTTGGAAATGGTCTCCATCATAAGACGGGAATTGCCTTGTACAGGTACCCCCAAGCTCTATCACATGTTAAGAAAAACGCTTCAGGATCATCACATAAAAATGGGCAGAGACTCCCTGCACCGGCTTCTTTGTGGAAATGGGCTGACAATAAGACCCAGGAAACGATATGTGGTGACAACCGATTCCAGACATTGGATGAAGAAATATCCCAACCTGATAAAGGATCTTGTTATCAATGAATCAGAACAGGTATGGGTCTCAGACATTACCTACATCCAGGTAGGGGAAGCATTTAACTTCTTATCGTTGATCACGGATGCTTATTCCAAACAAATCATGGGGTTTTGCCTTCACCCAACCTTGGAGGCTGAGGGCTGCATGAATGCCTTGAAAATGGCTTTGAGCCAGAAAATAAAATACGACATCAGCCATATCCATCACTCTGACAGGGGAGCCCAGTATTGTTGCGGTGACTATGTGGATTTATTACATACTGCAGGATTAGGGATCAGTATGACTGAAAACGGAGACCCTTACGAGAATGCCATTGCCGAAAGGGTTAATGGAATACTCAAGTACGAGTTTAGCTTAAACCGTGAATTTGCAGACACTACCCAAGCCCTTGAAGCTATTCAAAAGAGCATTAGGGCTTACAATGAGCTAAGACCCCACATGAGCTGTAATTACCTTACACCGGTGCAGGCTCATCAAATGAAAGGGGTTCTGGAAAAGAAATGGAAACCGAAAGTAAAACAAAAAGAGAAAGAAGTATTATTTGATAGCGTTTAAAAAATGGTGCCATTTTACGTAAAACTATTTAAAAAATGTTTCAAATAAAATTACTAACTTTAATTTATTAGGAATGTATACTTATTTTAGTGAATTGATTTTTTACTGTATACTTTTTCTAGTAATA
>JACAUB010000052.1 GCA_013390605.1 Bacteroidota bacterium
TTTTCATTCCCATATACAGTGTTTTTTTAAACGTTTATACTGTATACCTTTTTCAGTAAAAGACAAGGAATTATCACAGCTGTATTTCCAGAAAACACCGTAGGGTAAGTAGGGTACGTAGGGTACGTTCTAATAGATATATATGCACTATTATATGTTATATATATATTACTAGACGTAGGGGTACGGACCCTACGTACCCTACGGTAAATTAGGAAAAATTCATGTTTTCAAAATCGTTAAACTTTATATATCAGACACTTAAAAATTATTGCTATAAATTGAGATGATTACAACTAAGTATGATTATTTAACAAGAACTAAAAAATAAATATAAAACCAGAACACAATCTGTTGATAATTTAAAATATATCTTCAAATGTAACTATCTATAAAACAAAACCATGAAGGATTTAAAAACAGCGACATCAGGAAATAACACTACAAATATATATAATAATTTTCCGCTCTTCATTCTTATTATAATTTATTGTTCGAATAGAAAACACCCTACTATGTAACGTAATGATTTTGTGCATATTCTGATGTATAAACTACCAGAATTAAACACACAAACACACCTTAAAAAGATTTAGTTTTTTTTACAAATTTTCTTGAATATACTATCAAATTTGATTACTTTTAAAACCTAATAGTCTGACAGTTAATTGAAAGCTACTTAATTAAAAACAAGTAATCTCCTGATACTCAAACTTCATATCTAATGATACTAGACAACGAAAATAGCAACCTCAAAGTTTACGAATGGTTAACAAAATATAATGAAGAAGGAACGCTAGATATAGTAACCGGTTATTTTACAGTTGGAGCATTAGCTTTTCTATCTAAAATCACAAACAATAAGATAAATGAATATCGATTTATTTTAGGCGATATCGTAAATTTTGATTCCGGTAAAATAAAGACTCTCGATTTATTGAATGAAAACATTGGGATTGAAACATCCTTAAAATTAAAGCTGTTAGCAAAAGAAGCTGTTTCATTTTTAAAATTGAAACATTTAGATGTTAAAACATTAGAACCCAACTTCTGTCATGCCAAGCTGTATTTAAAAACGGCAAAAGATGATGACCGTAACCATTATTTTGTTTCCGGAAGTTCCAATCTCACTGAAGCTGGCATAGGCATGAAAACGACAAGTAATGTCGAATTAAATATTGCAGAAACCGGTAACAATAGCCAGTATAACGAATTGGTTAATTGGTTTGAAGAACTTTGGACAAAACCGCAGGCACACAAAGACAAAACGCTTACAAATGAAGCTGGAAAAACTTATAAAGTACCCATTAAGCAATATCTGATTGACCAAATATCTAAGCTTTTTGTCGATTATACGCCTGAACAAATATTCTATAAAATACTTTTTGAGCTCTTTAATAAAGAAGAGGAGGATCCTGATTTCAAACATGATTTTGGGAAACTAGAAAACACCAGAATTTTTGAAAAGCTTTATCCTTTTCAAAAAGCAGGTGTTGAAAGCCTCGTGAAGATGCTAAAAAAATACAATGGGGCAATTCTTGCCGATGCTGTTGGTCTAGGTAAAACATGGAGTGCTTTGGCAGTAATGAAATATTTTCAGATGCAGGGAC
>JACAUB010000053.1 GCA_013390605.1 Bacteroidota bacterium
ATTAGCAACCAATACCATCGCTAAAAACAACTCCGAAAAAGTAAAGAAAGAGTTTGATCCAAAAGATGCGGAGTGACAGAAAATAAGATTTTTAAAAAAAACCAAAAAAGTTTTGAATCAGTATTTGTTTTGAGTAGTTTTGTTACTCAATCGTATTATTTTACAACATAGCAAGATAACCAAAAGACTTAACTAATAGATGTTTATAAAGTTTATCGGTGACTTAAAGGGCGAAGCTTTGTCAAGACGAGACTAAGTTAAAGCCACTATCATTATAACATCTACATTATTTTGGTGCATAAAAGCAACAGTTTAATTATAGACCAGTGCTAAAATAGCCTAAAAACAATACTGGTGAATATTACCATCATATAACTGTAGTATAAAAATCGGCAAACCGCTATATTCTCTGTTAAGCGAACAAACCTGCCTCAGACAATATGAAATTTGTCAGAAGCGGGTATCTGTATTTTACACCACTAATATGACTTATTATCTATAAGTTCAGAAATATCATCATTCATATCAACCTTAACATTCTGTTGTGGAGGCTATTCCAACCACTTATCTGAATTAGTAATGTTCTTACTCTATTACAAAAAACATGTCCTATCCGAAAGTAACCAACAAAAGAATCCTGATAACAGGCGGAGCCGGTTTTATAGGCTCAAATCTCTGCAAATCCCTACTTCAAAACAATAATGAAGTAATATGTTTAGATAATTTTGCAACAGGTAAACCAGAAAACATCCAAGAATTCTTTACTAACCCACATTTCAAGTTAATAGTCGGTGATATCCGCAACTTGGATGATTGTAAAAAAGCAACTGAAGGCATTGATTATATTCTCCACGAAGCAGCCTTAGGCTCTGTACCTCGTTCTATCAACGACCCTATTACTACCAATCAGGTAAACATTGATGGCTTTCTCAATATGTTAATAGCTGCAAGAGATACAAAAGTAAAACGTTTTGTTTATGCTGCTAGTTCTTCAACCTATGGCGACTCAACTGAAATGCCAAAAGTAGAGGACCACATCGGAAAGCCACTCTCCCCTTATGCCATTACTAAGTATGTCAATGAATTGTATGCCAACAATTTTTTTGAGCTTTATGGATTAGAAGTTATTGGGTTACGCTATTTTAATGTTTTCGGTCCAAAACAAGCCCCCGATGGAGCTTATGCAGCAGTTATTCCACTTTTCACTAAATTATTGATGAATCATCAATCACCTATTATCAATGGCGACGGGTCAAACTCTCGCGACTTCACTTATATAGAAAACGTTGTCCAGATGAACCATCTAGCTCTTTTATCTGAACAAAAAGAAGTTATTGGACAAGCGTTTAATACAGCTGTAGGCGAAAGAAACGACCTTAATATGCTGGTGGAGTTTCTCAAACAATTTCTTAGTGAATATGATCCAGAGATTGCCAATATTAAGATTGAGCATGGTCCTAATCGAAGAGGAGATATTCCTCACTCTTTGGCTTCTATTAAAAAAGCACAGGAACTATTAGGATATAAGCCTTTGTATACTCTAGAACAAGGTTTAAAAGAAGCGGTAAAATGGTATTGGGTAAATTTAAAATAACATAAAACGTCACTTGGAAGTAACAGAGAAACGTCGAATAATTAATATCATAAAATTTGAATGTCGGGAAAAAAAATCTTTCGTTTTCTCTAAAAGATACTTTATTTTTAACAAGAAGAGATGAACCATTTATCATTGTATCTCATCATTTTATGAGATAATAAAGATATCATAAAACCCTCATTTACAATTCTAATTATAAATTTATGCCCAACCCTTCACCTAAATGGGTTTTAGAGATCTACCCCAAGGACAAGCT
>JACAUB010000054.1 GCA_013390605.1 Bacteroidota bacterium
ATAGAAGAACTTAGTATGTTTTAAAAAAGAAGATGTAAGTTTTTCGTATTGAACTTTGATGGATTCTGCATCATACACATACACCGGGGTGCCAAACTCATTGGCGATCTTTAATAATTCTTGTGAATTCATAATTTCATTTTAACATAAAAAAAGGCAGATTCTTTGAAAAAGAGCCTGCCACATTGATTATTTTTTATGCAAGACAAGTCTTTTAAATATTCCAAACCTTAGAGAACTTAATAGCTCCCTTTTTTCCAGTTTTTATTTGTTTAAGAATTTGCATTGCTTCTATTTATTTTTTGCAAAAATACTATTTATTTTTTATTCTGAGAAAATTGATTTAAAAGTATCTTCTTTCTAATCAAAATTTAAGGCCTAAATTTCTGTATTATTTAGGCAGCGGTAAAGTCTCAAAATCACCGCGCAGAAGTGCCAACTGCAGTTCATTATTCAAATCTGTTGAAGACAGCTGAAGATCAATTTTTAATTTAGCAAGTTTACTGAGCGTTTGTATCTGTGTAAACAGCTCATAAAAACCAAAGGATATTACTTTTCCGTTTTCAATAATTAAAAATAATTTCTCGCCTAATTTTCTTCCGGTGCCCAGCCAAAGCTCATTCCTTTTTCTGAATTCTATCTTCTGTTTTAACACATTTACATCATTGTATTCTTCCTGAGCACCAATAAACTGGACTGCTTTTGCACCTTGAGTAAATGATCTGAATTTCAAGATTGCCTTTTCTGTTTTATTGAGTGTATTTTTTTCAACAATATATTTGTTGTTTCTGAAATAAAGTCCGAATGGCAGAACCTCTTTTTTCTTAACCTTTTTAGAGTTCAGGATTAATTTCGCGATAATATCCGTTCCGGTAAGTTCAAAATTAATCTGTTCAACGTCCTTTTGAACCTGTTCCCATTTCTTGGATTTGGAATTGAATACTTTTTTTGAAAATTTATTGATATCCTGCACATAATCGGAAAAAATAATTTTTCCTGCTTCATCCTGAAAATAAACAAACCCTTTTTCGTTGGGAAGATCCTGTGTCAATTGCTTAATCTTATTAATATAGGTTTTGGCATTGGT
>JACAUB010000055.1 GCA_013390605.1 Bacteroidota bacterium
GGACGAAGCATTGGTGGTATAAAAAGATTTCCGTATCTTTAACGTAATTAGTAAGCAGAGGCATGATTATTATTTCTTTGATTGTTAGCACTTTAAAGATACTAATAATCGTAAGCATTCGGTGAAGACCGTCTTGTTTTCCTAAAAATCAGGAATCCGCTTTCAAAGTTATTCTAAAATGTTCGGAGAACTTTGAAAGATTTAGGAGAGTATGTTTTAATTTTGGTTTTGCAGTTTAAAGTTGTGCGGTAGCAGTTCTGCCAGGTCTTTGCCGTAATCCTGATCGTATTTATGGATGTTGTTCAGGAAGAAGACAAGCCAGTCACGGAAGTTCACACCACTTGTCTTGCAACATCCCAGCATGGAGTACATAATGGCTGCATTTTCGGCTGCATCATGATTACCACAGAACAACCAGTTCTTCCGTCCCAAAGCGATAGGCCTGACAGCATTTTCTGCCATGTTGTTATCCATCTTCAGCCGGCCATCCAGATGATACCGGGTCAACTTGTGGTAAATTCCGTACGTGTATTTGATCGCTTGTCCAATACGTCCTTTGGGCAAAACTTTGGGGTATTCGTTGACCATCCATTTTTCAAAGGCGACCATAATGGGGTAAGATAGTCGCGAACGTAAGTCTGCACGCTCTTCAAAGGTGAGTTTTTCCCTGTCGGCACGTCTTTCCACGTCATAGAGCAGGCCTATCTGCTCCAGCGCATACGATGCCCTGGCTTTATCCTCCTTCAAAGCTTCTTCATATCGTCGCCGGCAATGTGCCCAACAGCCAATGGGAAGAACGCCCTTCTTATTTTCGTAGATATCATATACGGCATAAGCGTCCGTCTGGATTACTCCCTGATAATCCTTAAATAAGTGCAATGCTACTTTTTGTGCCCGGGATCCATGATCGTAATGAAAGAAGACCAGATCCCGCATCACCGCCCGGACCATCCAGATGTATCCTTTTACGGTCTTGTGCTTTTCATTATCTATAATCGGGATCGTGGTTTCATCACTCTGGATATAGTCAGAACTTAGCACCATCTCCATAAGCCTGTAATAAGTTGGTCTCATCAGGTCGGCCACATCTTGGAACCATCCGTTGATTGTGGCCGGGGAGATGGTTATACCTTGTTGCTCAAACATCTGGATCTGGCGGTAAAAGGGAAGATGGTTTACGTATTTGTCAATGCTGATATCTGCTAAAAGGGTTGCTCCGGCATAACTTTTGGCTATTGGCAGTAAAGGCATTGGAGCTGTAATGATTTGCTTCTCCACATCAAGGCTCTTGTCCTTTAGTGCATATTTGTGACGAATGATTCTGCGCACATACCATCTGGCCTGCTCGCGTTCCAGTACTTCTGTGATCTCCGGTTCCAGCTCCGCCCACTTTTCAAGGTCCAGATGATCTGGATAAATATGGCATTCTTCCCTTGGAAGACTTTCCGGCAGGGGTTTGCGTACAGGATGGTTTTTTGCTTTTACTGGAACACAGATTGTCTTGTACTGCTCTATCTCCTCTTTGGCACTGGTGGCAAGTTCTTTTTCTTCCGGGAGTAGGTCTAGTCCTTCAAAATCCAGGCGTCTTTGCCTCGGATCTTCATTGATGTATCGTTCGCTTGATTTGCCCCAAATCTTTCGTAGAAGCATCTCAACCTGTTGTTTGAGCCTCTTGATGGTTTCATCCTTTTGGTTGAGCTGTTGTTCGTAAGAGGCTCTTTCTGACCCGAAGTTTTCATAACTGGCTAGCTGGCTTTTAAGCTTGGATGTCTCCCGGAAAAGCCTGTCCCGTTCCTCCAGAATTTGTTGCAAAAAAGCATCTTCGCCATCTGTCATTTTTTTACTGTCTTTGATGACTAAAAGATAGTAAATATCAATCTTTTAACCAAATAAAAACAAGTTATTGCCTGCTATTTTCAAGTTTTTTTCTCCTTTTTTTCTTCACCTTTTCATCGCTCATAACACCTTGTACCATCATCATTAAATTCTGCCAGCTGGTTTGAAACGTATTGGTGCTTTGATCAAAAACAGGTAGTTTGAAACAACCCGATTCCAGTTTCATATGATAGATCACAAGACCTCCACATTCCATGTGCAGGATTTTCATGCTGGTACGAGGGCGGTTGATAAATATGTACACGTCTCCGTCCTGAACGTTGCGCCCCATCAGATTCGTTATTATTCCGCTGAGGGTATAAAAGCTCCGGCGCATATCCGTAGGATAAGAATACAGATAATACTGCATTGCTGATGTGAGACTGAACATCCTACTGATGTGTTAAAAGCAACAGCGACCGCAATATCTCCGGGTTTGTCAAACCGTTCAGTTTTAAACAGACACCGTTGGGATAGCTTATCTCACACGAAATCGTATTGTTTGCTGCTGCCGGATCTGCAAAGGTCTTCGGGCTGTTCTGCACCGGAGTTGAAACCTGAGAACTTCGGATAGCTTTTCCATTATCAAAAACCACTGGGACAAATCCTTTTTTAGGTGGCAATTGTTCTTTTAACTTGTTCTGCCAATAATAAAACATGGACTCGGTCATGTGCTGATTGACACAATAATCACGAACGGTTAGGCCGGATTCCAGAAACCCGTCATAAATGGATAGAAATTGTTTCGCTTTTAACATCGCTTGGTTTTAATTTGAAGACCAAACTTAAAACCAAAAAAACAATTCAAAATACGGGGTTCTCCGAATGCTTACTTTTGAATAAGCAGGAATCGAGATACTGCCATCAATGATTTTAGCTATTCCGAGGCTTATACCAGACAGAGAAAACAGAGCTACCATGTATCTCCTTTTTTACTGGAAGGTGTAACAGAAGCGTCCCGGACGAA
>JACAUB010000056.1 GCA_013390605.1 Bacteroidota bacterium
CTGTAAAATTCAAATACAATGCTGATA
Organism: Bacteroidota bacterium; assembly: GCA_013390605.1. GTDB lineage: Bacteria > Bacteroidota > Bacteroidia > Bacteroidales > Cfx3-03 > Cfx3-03. The sequence goes on from JACAUB010000056.1 coordinate 28, forward strand.
GACAATATATCAATAGCTATCGTTGGTGGTGGTCCTGCAGGACTTACACTGGCCAGACTTTTACAGCTGAAAAATGCCAATGTAAAAGTATATGAAAGAGATTTTAATAAAGAAGCCCGTGTACAGGGTTCGCCACTTGATATGCACGAAGATTCGGGGTTGGCGGCCTTACGTAAAGCTGAGCTGTTAGAAGAATTTAAAAACACATACCGTCCGGGTGCCGATAAAATGCTTATTGTGAATGAAAAGGCAGAAATCCTTTTCAGTGATCATGATACCAAGCCGGAAGAGGATTTCGGAGCTGAGCATTTCCGTCCCGAAATAGACCGTGGTCCATTGAGAAATATGCTGCTGGAATCTCTTCAGCCGAACACCGTAGTATGGGACAGTCATTTTATATCAATGGAACCTAAAAATGAAGGGTGGCTGCTTCATTTTAAAAACGGAACCTCTGCCTATGCTGATCTGGTGATTGCAGCGGACGGAGCTCATTCCAAAATCCGGCCTTATCTCACCAATAACAAACCTGTTTATTCAGGAGTGATTATGCTGGAAGGAATTATTTCGAAAGAGCATGCCCCTCGCATCAATGCATTGATTAACGGTGGAAAAGTAATGGCTTTTGGGAACTCCAAAAATATATTGATGGGTCAGAAAGGGAACGGTGATCTCGGTTTTTACGCAAGCTTTAAAGCTGATGAAAACTGGGCAGCTATTACCGGGCTGAATCTCTCCGATAATACTACGGTTCTTCAATGGTTTAAGACAGAATATCCGGAATGGAATGCAATATGGTATGAACTATTTGAAAAAGCTACTGTTCCTTTCATTCCCCGTCCTATTTACTTCATGCCTTTGGATCAGTCTTGGGAAACAAAATCAAATATAACCTTAATGGGTGATGCCGCTCATGTTATGCCTCCCTTTGCAGGAGAAGGCGCCAACATGGCAATGCTTGATGCTCTGGAACTGAGTAAACATTTAACAGATCACCACTATACTACTTTGCAGGAAGCTATTTTCCATTATGAAACCAATATGCGTAACCGAGCTGCCGCTGCAACAAAGGAATCTCTTGAAAACGGAGAGCGGATGCATTCTGAAACATCATTAGCAACCATGTTGGAGTTCTTTAACGGACATACTCCTGCTTCCTGATTCTATTATTTCATTTATAGTAATGAAAAAGGCTGCTTCATTTGAAACAGCCATTTTTCCCTCTAAAAAATAAATATTTTCTCTCTCCTTAAGATCCTGATTTCGGAGATTCATCTGTGTTTTTTGGATTCATATATTGGTGTTTATTTTTTAGTATTCATTATG
>JACAUB010000057.1 GCA_013390605.1 Bacteroidota bacterium
GCACCAGTTTGAATAGCCATTGTTTTAAGTTTAGAGGTCACAAAAAGTGACCTGGTTCGTAATTCAGTTTGTTTATATTCTCGTTGATCAACAAAGTGAAATTACAAAACAGCTATTGGACGTGTCAAGAATTCGGGGGTAGTCATTGGAGGCCATTAGGAGCCAACTGAAGCCAATTTCAATTAATTTTTCTTCTTAAAGTAGAAATTTCCTATTTCGTAGTGAAATGTATATGCATGTGTCTGCTTTTAGAGATAAATACCTTCATAATACTTAATTTCAAGGTTCGCTAAAACACAAATCCTAAATCTCTGTATTTAAAGTCTTCTAATCTATTCACTGGAAGTTTATTTCCTGAAGCTTTTACTTTAGAAATAAATGTATTACATCTCTCTAATGAGAAAATATTTATCCTAAAGGCCTCATATAAAAAGTCCATTGTTGTCAAATAATCTACACGATGCATTTTGCAATATTCAGCTGTATCCTTTAAATTACTACTTGCCAGAATATTATTAGTATACCTTGCAACAGCCATGCAAGCACTTTCGCCATCACCTTTAAGCCTGAATTTTTTCAGAAAGGCATATTCTTTTTTGATTTCGATATTGTCTTCCGGGAAAGGCATTATTTCTAACAATTTAAAATTTAATATATTATCTATTTCAACTTTTCTTTTTGGGAATCTTTGAAGTTCAGCGTATACCTTATCTAATATAAAGATTTTGTTTTTGAAGATTGTAGGTAAAGAGAGAATTTCACCTGCATAAATAAAGTGTGATACAACATCGGCATCAATCAAAATTATTCTTTCAATCGTCTTCATTACCTAATTTTTCAATTTCATCTACGTTTATGCCTAAATCAAGCAATAGCGAAAAATAATTACTTTCTGATATAATTTCCTTCTCGAACAAGTTCCTGGCAATTGTTCCATAATCACCAACAACCAGATTATGATTACCCGATTCATACAAATCAATACTATATCCAAATTGTAGTGCACTTCTTTTTACGTTTTCTTTATACGTATCATAGAGAGCGCTGTCAATAAAATTCAATTGTTTTAACCGATAGAGCAACGCTGTTCGTGAGCATGAAAAAAAGTGTTCAATTTTCAAAATAGTATTCAATAATATTTTATTCTTTCCCAATTCATTATCAGGAATAAGCATCTTAATACCCGATTCTGGTAATAATAAATATGAAGCAAATATGTCAGCGTTACATTCTTCCTTATCCTTGCTGTCATAAACTCCGATATTACATATTTTAGAAGCGAATTCTTTTTGAAAATAAAGATGGTATAATTCATGACCTATTGTAAAGTGTTGATTACCTATAGTTCTATTGCTATTGACTAAAATAAATCTTTTTACATCATTTCCATTGTTGATTTTTATAGCCATGCCTCCGAAGTTAAGACTTAGAGGTCTATAAACAGTCAAAACATTCAATTGTGATAGAAGGCTTTTCAAACGGATCGCATCATTAGCGCCAATGCTATTTGCATTGCGAAATTCGCCAGCTTTCTTTTCCAGGATAAG
>JACAUB010000058.1 GCA_013390605.1 Bacteroidota bacterium
GCACCAGTTTGAATAGCCATTGTTTTAAGTTTAGAGGTCACAAAAAGTGACCTGGTTCGTAATTCTGTTTGTTTGCATTCTCGTTGATCAACAAACCAAAATTACCACACCACTATCCCTATAACAATGATTATGTAGGTGACAAATAGCGACAAATAACGACAAAACGCGACAAATGACGACACGTTCATACTTTTGTGTCAATTAGCGCTGTGCTATAACTTTTTTTGAATGTTATATTATTTATTCTTGATTATTCCTCGATTTAATAAACCCAGCTATGATGCACGTTAACCCAAACCCGATTAAAAAGCCGTGGAGAAAATCGGAGATTAGCATAAAGTGTCCAAATGAGATTGCACATGCTACTGCAAGGATGCCTACGGGCATATAGAACTTATCAATAACTTTTTTTGTCATGGGATTTGTCTTTTTTTGTATGATGTATAGTGATATCTATTTTAAATGGTTAACCATAAATTCTTTGAGTGGAACATTAATATCATTCTCTGTTTTTATTTTTTTACTGTAAATAAACACCTTATGCTCAATATTTTGTTTTCTCAAATAGTCATCTAAAATCATTGCATGTTCACGATGGTGTTCAATGATCCCATAATTTACAGGGAAACGCTCTTTTTGTAGATTCATAACATATATGGGCGGATCATCAGGTGTGATCATTTGAAGCATATCTAATTGCTGGGTCTTTTTCGCTCTGTCAGGTTCGAAACTTTTATAGTCGGGATATCCATAAAAGTTAGCTATTGTATTATAAAACTGTTTCTTTTTCAGGGTAACGATTAACTTCAGGTTAGGGATAAATTTAAGCCATCTAAAGACATCGTAAGTTGCCTGGGTAGCAATAGCGCCGGCACATTTAATTCGGGTTGATTCGCCAAGTAAACTCTTGTCATTTTTAATAGCCATATCATCATGAAATGCTAAATACAAACTCGATCCTGCTCCGGCTGATATGCCATAACACCCGATAAGTTCTTTATTGATATTGTATTTTTTTGCATTAAAACGAATATACTGAAGTGCTGTTTTAATATCTGTTAAACACTTGTTTACACCGACAGCATCGTTTGTTTTATAAAACCTGTAGTTGATAGTTGCATAAGCAATGTCATTTTTCAAAAAATAAGTCACATCTTCCTTTCTCCATTTATAACATTCATCTTTGTCTCCATTAACAAAACCACCTCCATGAATGAAAATTATTAATGCTGTTGGCTTATTTGACTTAGGCAGAATGATATCGAAATTATTAAGTTCATTATCACCATATTTTTCATTTTGCAAGATTGTGCAATCAATTTTGCCTAAGAAATTTATTTGTTGAGCGTTTAATGAAAACGGAATAAGCGCTATTAAGAATAGAATGATATATTTCATTATACTACTTTTTAGAATGTTGGCAATGATCAATATTGTTAGAAAATTGATTCAGGCATTTTATAAAACCTTCAACGTGTACTTTTCGAATTTATTTCGAAATTTATTTTATAGGCAAATATAAAAAATATTCTTAGGGATAAATGAAATCCACTCAATTAATTCTCGTGTCTTTATTACATTCTCTCATTTTTTTCGTTCTAGTGTGGTTGATATTTAGGTATCAACTAATATCTGGTGCAGATAGCGAGTGGAATGGCAATTTATAAAGAATGTCCAA
>JACAUB010000059.1 GCA_013390605.1 Bacteroidota bacterium
GCAGGTTGCAGAACGTCTTAATGTGCATGTTAACACAGTATTGCGCTTTATAAAAGATGGCAAGCTGCCAGCCGCAAGAGTTGGCAAAGAGTACCGAATTAAAGAAAGGGTCTTATTAGCCTTTATTGGGGACGGTCCAGCGCCACATACCGGTGCTTTGGTGATAGCAGTTGCAAACCAGAAGGGTGGCGCAACCAAAACCACCACATCGGTCAACTTAGCGGCAAGTCTGGGTAAAGAGGGCAAGAAGACGCTATTGGTGGACCTTGACCCGCAAGGTGGCTGTGCCGTCAGTTTAGGGTTGGATACTTCCGAGCTTAACCTGACCATCTACGATGTGCTGGTAAAAAGAGACCTTGATATTTCCAAAATAATAATGGAAACAGACTACCGCTTTGAATTGGCTCCATCTAATATTGACCTAGCCGGAGCGGAAGTAGAGCTTATGCAAATTCTTTCAAGGGAAGGAATCTTAAAGCGTCGGATGGAATCCATTCGGAACAGCTACGATTACATCATTATTGACTGTCCTCCTAGCCTAGGTATTCTAACCGTTAATGCGCTCACCGCTGCCGATACCGTGCTTATTCCAGTAGCTTGTGAATATATGGCGCTACGGGGGCTTAAAATGCTGTTTGACACCATCTCAAACGTCCGGGCAGCTACCAACCCGAACCTGAATATCACCGGCATACTTGCCACTAAATATGATGCCCGCACCCTAAATAGTCGAGAGATACTCGAATACTTACAGGCATTGTGCAAGCGAGAAAACATTCGGATGTTTGAGCCAGTGGTCAATTCATCAGTCCGTTTCATTGAATCACCCAGATATGCCAAGCCATTAGTCAACATGCACCCTGAACTAGATGGCGCGAAAGCTTACCAGTTGGTAGCACAGGAAATAATAAATGGCTAATAAGCGACCACCGGTAATATTTAATGAGTTAGAGAAACCAAAAGGCAAGAACGCCATTTTGCGCTCTCCTGCAGAAATCGCCGCAGATAACGAACTCATAGATGAAGGCTTCGAGACGGTTCAAGATTTCAAGAATTCCATAAATCAAGAAAACAAGATTTCTGGAAATCAAGAAAATGCTGCTAGGAAAGCTGAGCAGGAAAAGGCTGCTATCCGAGCGTCTTATCCGAAAGCGACTTACAGATTAAGCCCGGAAGCTGTAGAAGCTATAGAAGACATTAAACGCATCATACGCCGCAAGTATAAGGGGAAAATTCTTCTTGAAGAAGTGGTAGAAGAGGCTGTTTTAGCCGCTTATCGAGATTTAACCGAAAACGGAGATTCAAGTTTTCTGGTTAACAAGTTTTCTGGAAATCAAGAAAACAAGATTTCTTGAATTCTTGTTGCCCAGAATTCTGGGTGACGCTATTTTCTATATCTATAGGATGTAAACGAAAGAAACAAAAAAAGTCGGTCAGTGACCGGACTCTAAAAACTCTATAAAAACAGAAAATCCCCTCCACGCCTGCAAGCACTGGGGATTTCCAAACAAGTCATAGCCCTCACAGGGAGAACTTTATTTTCTTTCTAATGCTTTTCACATTAGTGACATTAGGAGGATAGCATAAGGGGTTCTCCAATGTCAAGAGCTAAGGAGAATTTTTTATGCCTTTTTCACAGAAAATACAGGCTCAGTCTGACGCTGAGGATACTTTTGAACCGACCTCTTCTCAATCAGAACACTTTGTACAAATTCCGGTCAATATAATTGCGAACCCGAATATCACTCCGGCAGCTCTCAAGCTTTATTTGGTGCTGATGGCTTACTGCGGCGCTAAATCCTGTGCATGGCCCTCTCAGGCTCGTCTGGCGGAGGAAATGCACATCACTGAAAGACGGGTACGCGACCTGTTGAAAGAACTAACAGACGAAGGGCTGATAACGGTGGCACATCACACCGGCGCTACCAACACCTATTACGTGGATAAGCATAGGGTGAAGAAGCAACCACTAAGGGTTGTACAACCGGAAATATATTTCCGGGGTGAGGAAGAAAAATGCCGGGGGGATAGGAAATATACTTCCGCTGATATATATGATTTAAAACATGTGTGTGAAGAGCCACTTTCTGAAATCGCTTTTAGCGAAATCGAAGACACTCAACCAGAGTATGCCACTCCTTTACCGGAAGTTTCGTTTCCTGACCCCACAGAGGAAACGAGTGAGATTAGAGCTTTATTGGCACCCTCCGGTTTGTCAGAAAGCCTTATCCAAGAGTTAGCAGTATTCGTGACCAGCAAGAA
>JACAUB010000006.1 GCA_013390605.1 Bacteroidota bacterium
CTAGTTCCTTATGAAGTTGCTGGTTAGAAATATCGTAATCCATATAGATGCCACCTTTTTCCTGCCTTTGCACACAATATCAATGGTCTGTAAAAATAGGTGGAGTAACCACAATGCTTGCAGCTAAAACGGCTTATAAATAAGTTTAAGAGTTAGAAAGGGTGCGAATCGAAGGCTAGAAATGTAAAGCAACCAATTATTTATACATTTAAATTATAGCATGCCTATAGCTTATATTGTATCCCTTTGGTTGTTTCTGAATCGCTCATACAGAGGCTAAGTTTCTAATTCAAAACCGCCTCACTGTAATAACCAACGGGTTGGCGATTTTGATTTTTCCGATTCCTTTTTTTGTATAACAATAAAAGAATATTAATTTAAGTTATATTCAGCTAGAATAATAGCGGCTTATTAGTTATACTTAACTTATAACATAGTATAAACGTTTAGAGCGTATCCTCCTAATAATACATCTAACTTTTGTGTTTCGCCCCAGTTTTTTGGACATATCTTGATTCGACCTACTGCATCGTCGCAGCAGATTGCATTATTTGCCCTATCGCAACGGCGCGATAGGTAAGTTTAAAGCCACAATATTCAATCAGGGGGCGGTGCTAACTCACCCCCCCCCCATATTTTTATGCAAATTTTGCCATAAAGGAATTAGCAGCATGGTAGTTCTTGTTATTAATGAAGATTTTCTTTTGAGAAAACTAGTCTGTACATTTTTTGAAATGAACGGCTACAAAGTGGTTGAAGCCCGTAGTTATGCTGAAGGTTATATGAGGGCAAATGCTTACAAACCGCAGGCTTTAGTTATAGATAATATTCTTGACTCCGTGTCCTGCCTTGCTACTTGTAAGAAGATTCAATCACTTCCAAACATGGAAACGGCTGAGTTTGTAATTTTTACGAATTATGAGAATGAGTTACTAGATACTTCAAGTATCAAGCTTAAAGGAACTCTTACCAAACCGTATATATTATCTAAGTTGAGGGAGTATTTTCCACCCTTGAATAGAGAATATCCTCCTGACACTTCCTATTATATCCATTAGTACAAAACAAAGAGTCGGGTGTGTAGCTCATCCTGCTCTTTCATCTTTACAAAAAATCCCGACCCCGCCACGTTAGGACATACTGGTGGCAAAAGACGAGGGGCAGGAAGAAAGATAACGAAAAGAGCCGGG
>JACAUB010000060.1 GCA_013390605.1 Bacteroidota bacterium
ATGGAAACAGCAGCCCGGATGAAGAATAAATCATTTGGGGTTATGTTAGAGGCTCTCGACGATCTAAAGAAAAACGAAGTATATGTTTGCTCAGGCTCTTCACCCCATTATGCGCTCTGGGGCGAACTGATGAGTACCCGGGCCATGATGTTAGGAGCTGTAGGAGCTGTTGTCAATGGATATTCAAGAGATACGGAAGGAATTCTAAAGATGAATTTTCCCACATTCTCTTATGGTAGATTTGCACAGGATCAAGCACCGCGTGGAAAGGTAATAGACTATCGGGTACCCCTTCAAATTGATGAAGTTCTGGTAAATCCGGGAGATATTGTGATAGGCGATATGGATGGGGTTTGTGTTATTCCTCAAGAAATTGAAGAGACTGTAGTTATACAAGCACTGGAAAAAGCAAGGGGGGAGAAAACGGTACAGAAAGCCATTCTTCAAGGGATGAGTGCACGTGATGCATTCGACAAATATGGTATTATGTAGTTTTTAAACACTAATTTTAAATTAAAATTGAATGAGAAAATTATTGATCATTCTGTCGTTTTTATATTTCGGACAGTGCAATGCGCAAGATTCATTACATAAAGTAATTGCTCAATTCGCTTTCGAAACACCCAGGTTATCACCCAAACCTCAACTTGTTCCGGGAGTAGCTATATCATCTATCTCATTAAGTGGTAATTGGAAATTCAATGCCAATGAGAACAATTTAAGTAAAGCAGGAAACATCCGTGTGCCCGGTGAATGGGTGATGCAGGGATTTAATGTAAAAAAAGGAACTCCCGCCTACTATTTCAAAGCATTCTCCATTCCAGCAGATTGGATTGGAAAAAGAATTAAGATTAAATTCGATGGAGTTAGTTCGCATGGTATAGTCATCGTCAATGGGAAAACAATTGGAGAACATGAAGGAAGTTTTGCTCCATTTGAATTCGACATTACCCCTGCTGTCAAAGCCGGGGTAAATAAACTAGAGGTAATAGTACAATGTGAAACAATTTCAGATACGCTGGCATGTACTTCACAATACGCAGCCCATCCTGTAGGTGGAATATTGCGCAAAGTAACCCTCTTTACCTTACCTGAATTAAATATATCCGACTTTTTTTATACTGTTCGGTTTGATGCAAGCTATACAAATGCTCAACTTCTCTTGAATAGCAATCTATCCGCAGAAACCGCCACCCATGGAAATGCAACACTCTCGTATATATTAAAAGATGCGTCAGGAAAGATTGTCCCCCTAAAAAATAGTCAAAAGAATATTGAAGTTTTTAATTATCAAAAAACAATTCCGGTTAACTTCTCTATTTTAGTGAATGCACCTAAAAAATGGAATAGTGAACAGCCCTATCTTTATACATTAATCACTACCCTTTCGTTTAATAGTAAGATTATACAAGTCAACCAGCAGAAAATAGGATTTCGTCAGATTGAACGCAGAGGGAATCAGCTTTTCGTCAACAATCATCCCATTAAGTTAAGAGGTGCTAACCGTCATGAAGTACATCCATTACTAGGTAGAAGCCTCACCCCTGAACTTTGCAAACGTGATGTAGTTTTATTCAAAAACGGAAACTGTAATTACCTCCGTACTTCACATTATCCTCCTTCGGAAGAGTTTCTTGATGCTTGTGATGAATTAGGAATGTTTGTAGAAAGTGAAGCCTCTCTCTGTTGGATTCAACACGGTGCAAGTCCTATCTGGGAAAAATGGAATTATCTTGATGCAAAGTTTCTGCCCTTCATGGTTCGGGCAAATGTAGATAATGTATTAGCCGGTCGTCAGCATCCATCTGTCATCATCTGGTCGCTAGGTAATGAATCGCGTTGGAGTCCCCTGTGGGAAAGAGTGAATACAGAAGTAAAGAAACTTGAACCAAGTAGACCAACATCTTTTCACGACCAGTGCTGGGGTGGGTTTAACAATGCTGGGAGTAAAGCGGATCTTGCAAATTATCATTACCCCGGATTTAATGGACCGGCTGCCTGTGAAAAAGATAAGACACGACCAA
>JACAUB010000061.1 GCA_013390605.1 Bacteroidota bacterium
GAGTGTATTCGTTGGATTTTAAAAGACCATAATGGAGCATTAATTGGTAGAACCGCCGCTTTTATCAATAAAAATAAAGCATATAATTATGAAGTTCCGGTAGGTGGAATGGGCTTTTTTGAATGTATCGATAACACAGAAGCCGCTTTTCTGCTGTTCGATCAATGTAAAACATGGTTGTCGGCACGGGGAATGGAAGCAATGGATGGCCCGATTAACTTTGGAGAGAATGAAAACTTCTGGGGATTACTCGTAGAAGGTTTTTCACCTGCTAGTTTTGGAATGAATTATCACCTGCCTTATTATAGAAATCTTTTTGAACAATACGGTTTTAAACAGTTTTTCGAACAGGTTACCAATAAACTGGATTTAACCTTGCCTTTTAACGAACGTTTTAGAAAAATAGCACAGCGAGTTAGTGATCGTCCGGGTTATCGCTACGAACATTTTAAGATTAAGGATATGGAAAAATATCTGAATGATTTTAAAGTGGTATATGATAAGGCCTGGGCATATCATGAAAACTTCACTCCGATTAATCTGGAGGATTTGCGTGAACAATTCAGACAACTTAAGCCTATTATGGACGAAGAGATGATATTGTTTGCCTATCACGACAATGAACCCATTGGCTTTTTAGTCATGGCTCCCGATGCCAATCAGGTAATTTACTATTTAAATGGCAAGATGAACTCGATTTGGGACAAACTTAAATTTTTATATTACCAAAAAACAAAAGGATTTACTCGCACGCGTGTGATGGTAATGGGTATATCTCCACAATATAGAAGGTTGGGTATTGAATCTGGCTTTTTTCTCTTTTTGAGAAAGGTGATGGATCGGAAACCACAATATACTGAACTTGAACTATCATGGGTAGGCGACTTTAATCCACAGATGCTGGCGATTCATGTGGCACTGGGAGGTGTATTTCATAAACGTCACATTACCTATCGTTGTATGTTTGATCCTGCAAAACCGGTAATTCCTATGCAGGTCATCCTTGAAGGTGAAGTAAAAACAGGCAACTCAACTTCGCATTAATTTTCTTTCTAAAAATATGATATCAAATTTAGAGGCTGTCTCAATGGATAGCCTCTTTTTATTGTACCGTTTTATTGCTATTTCTTTAGCCAATTCCAAATTGTAACAATTTGCTTAAAATAAATATCGTTTCCGGTTATGTGAAATAGCTTTTTACATTGAAGAAAGGTGTTTTTGTTATTAGATTTTTTTGCAGGTTATTTTTTTAAATAATTAAAAATCAAACGAAAGAAGATTTATAAGCTAATTAACAATTCTTTTCACTCTTCTGCAAATCTTAATATCTCCTCCTGCTATAACAATCCAAAAATGTCAGGACTATTATGATATGATTTTTCTTTAAACCGAGCTGATACCCTATTTTTTCCGGGTGTATACCGTATCTATTCCGTATCAATATATACGGAGTAAATACGGT
>JACAUB010000062.1 GCA_013390605.1 Bacteroidota bacterium
GCAGCGTATTGTTACACTTAATTAATTTTTATGTTTAAATCTAAGTCAATTGTTAAGAGGTGCTTAACGCGTTTTTTTAGTCGCTGGACAAGAAAACCCTACAGTATCTTTAACAGTCTTGGGTCAGTAATCAAAATCTGTGTGTTGACAGCGGGTTGTTCCATTTTGGCCACTCCGGGTAAAGCACAAGAGCATGCTGATTCACTCAAGATTGCTAAAAAGATACAGCTTGAGGGTATTGTTGTTACAGCACAAAGAACGCCGGCAGTAGCCTCACAGGTTGCCCGTGTTGTAAGGGTGATCTCGAAAGAGGAGATTGAGGATCTCCCGGTTCAAAGTCTCGATGGTATATTAGAGTATGCTTTGAATGTAGATGTCCGTCAGCGTGGCGGAAATGGCGTGCAAGCCGATGTGAGCGTTAGGGGCGGATCGTTCGACCAGACGCTTATTTTATTAAATGGGGTTAATGTTTCTGATCCCCAAACTGGTCATCACAACATGGATATTCCTATCGACATTGGGAGTATCGAAAGGGTTGAGATTTTAGAGGGGCCCGGGGCCCGTATCTTTGGAGCCAATGCTTTTAATGGTGTGGTTAATATCATTACCGGAACTGGCAAATCGGGTAGTGGTACTGTTAATTTAATGACAGGTGATTTCGGCTTATACAAAGCCGATTTTTCAGGAACTGTTTCGACCGGAAAACTTACTAATTACATATCCTTATCGCATTCAGGTGCCGAGGGTTATACAGATAATACAGATTTTAAGGTAGATAACTTCTTCTATAATGCGAAGTTAGATGCCAAATCAGGGCAAGCCGATCTTCAGTTAGGATATGCTACCCGCGATTTTGGGGCAAATAGTTTCTATACCCCTTTATACCCCAATCAATTTGAAGCCACACGAACACTCTTTGGTAGCCTTCGTTTTCAAAGTACAGGGAAACTTCATCTTGTGCCTTCATTATATTGGCGACAACATAATGATCGGTTTGAGCTTTTTCGCGACAATGCTCCTGATTGGTATAAATCGCATAATTACCATATGACCGATGTTTATGGTGCAGGATTAAGCTCATGGTTTATTTCTGGAATAGGGAAAACCTCACTTGGATTGGATTTTCGTTCAGAAAATATCCTTAGTAATGTGTTGGGCGAACCCCTGTCTAAACCTATAAAAGTACCGGGTGAAGATGGTATATTTTTTACCAACGGACATACCCGAAATAACATTAGTCTGTTTGCGGAGCACTCTATCTATCTGAGTCGCTTCTCTTTTTCTGCCGGATTAATGGTTAGTCAAAATTCTGACCTTAAGGATAAGATCAGCCTCTATCCGGGCGTTGATCTTGGATTCGAGATATCAAAGGGCATACGATGGTATGCCTCAGGAAGTCGGACATTACGACTTCCTACTTTTACTGATTTATATTACAACAGTCCCACAAATCTTGGCAACCCTAATCTAAAACCTGAAGAGGCAATTGTCGCGGAGACTGGTTTGAAATTTAATCGTGCGGCTTTTGAAGGGCATATCGCCATATTTGAGCGTTGGGGTAAAAATATGATCGATTGGGTGAAATATCCTGATGAGACTGTTTGGAAGGCAATGAACCACACGGAGGTCGATATTTCAGGTATAGAGCTTTCTTCCAAATGGAAACCACGTAATACTTTTGGTGATCAATTCTTTATCACCTCTGTTCAGGTTGATTATGCCTATCTGTATGCCAGCAAAAAAAGTGGTGATTTAGCATCGAAGTATGTTTTGGACAACCTGAAACATAAAATTGATCTGGCTATTGATCATAAAATACACTGGGGATTAGGTGCTTCCTGGCGAATCAGCTATCAGGACAGGGTTGGTACTTATCAGAAATGGGAGAATACGCAATTAGGAATAGAGGTCCCTTACAAACCATTCTGGTTGGGTGATGCCCGTTTATATTGGAAATTTGTTGGCTTTACACTTTATGCTGAAGCAACTAATATTTTCAATGTGGAATATTTTGATCATGCCAATGTGCCTCAACCGGGTCGATGGTATAAGGCCGGTTTGAAGATTGACTTCAACTGGAAGAAAAAGTAGATAGAATATAGCAGTGAACCCCTTTAATCTTTAACATTAAAGGGGCTCACTGCTTTTTTAAAAATGTCCTAATTAAATAGTGACGAATTTAAATCAATGGTATTTTCTATGCAAATAAGCTTGTACAAAGCGTATTTCAGCATAACTTATATTGTCACCCAAAGCGATTTTCGCTAGTGATAAA
>JACAUB010000063.1 GCA_013390605.1 Bacteroidota bacterium
GCAGGAGATGAAAGTAAAGGCGGATATAGAATGACTGCATGGAATGACCGCCGTGAAAGCCTTATGGATAAAAGTATTCCCGAAGATGAGAGATTGACAATTGGATATGAACGGATCCAGTTGATTGACCTTCCTACAAGAACAGGGAAGTTTCTTCAGGATAAAAAGTTGGAAATCAATAGCAATGCAATTGATAAAGATGCAATAGATGAAGAAGTCAGAAGGAGAATAAGTGTCATGGATGAAAAAGCTAGGAAAAATTTTAAAAACACCTATAACAAAGAATTAAAAGAAGTAAAAAGAGAGAGAATTAAATGGGGGAAAGATGAAGTAGAAAAATGGAGACGGCCAGATTTTACTCCTGGTAATAAAGGTGGAGCCCAAAAACCTGATGAGATTCGTGATAAGTACTTAAGAGGATTTAATGATACAGATTTGGATATTCTCTTTAATCAATATTTACGCCCTGCAGATTGGAATGGAATTGAAGATAGAATTATACGACAAGAGAAACATTATTCAAAGGAGCATACCGAAGGTTTGGATCAGAATGAAAGAAATAAACTAATTGAAGAATTAGTAACTCAGCCCTCATGATATTTTTAAAATCAAAGACAATACTGACAGATTAAAATTCGTATTTCCACAGTTTTCCTATGGGGATTTTATTCTCTGTTTTGCAGCACGATAATCAGGTACCTAACTTTATATGACTATACACCGAAATCCGGGCAGATATAATCTGTTCCGGATTTTAAGGTAATAACGGTTAAAAATCACTATATTTAGAATTATAATAAATGATCTAATTAAACTTTAAAACCAATACATTATGTTGAAAACCCCTCATTCAATCATGAAATTATGGCTCTTTTTTGTCTTAGCATCAGTATCCTCATTTATGCTCACTGGATGTAATGCAAAGAATGATGCAGATCAGATCTTTTACAACGGTGATATCCTCACAATGGCAGGTAAAGAAGCTGCCTATGTAGAAGCTCTCGTCGTAAAAGACGGAAAAATTGT
>JACAUB010000064.1 GCA_013390605.1 Bacteroidota bacterium
TTTATTTTTTTTAAGCCTTTTGATTATTCTTTTTTATTTACGATTAAAAAGATTATTGAGCCATCTCTTTAACTGATAAAAGGTTCATTGATTAATGCTTTAAAATTGATTAGATACATCATTTGTTTTGATTGAAAGTCACCCATTTAACCTTCTTTTTTCTGTTTGTATAATGTCTTTTATAATATATCTTTGCTTCAGGATGATTAAAACATTACATCAATGAAAGAAGATCAAAACAATAACAGTCGTCGTGATTTTTTAAAAATGGCGGCTTTGGGTGGTGCCGCTTTAGGGCTAACCTCCATTCCCGGAGTTGCTGCTGCAAAAACGTTAGTGGGAGAAACTTCAACCGATATCAAAAAGACCGGTATTCTTCACCCTTCTAAAGGGAAATCAGTCATGGGGCTTGCATGTGCTCCGCTAAAAACTGTTCGCATAGGCTTAATTGGTCTTGGAATGCGCGGAAGTGGAGCTGTAGATCGCTTAATGCAAATAGAAGGCGTTGAATTGAAAGCCTTTTGTGATGTGGTTCCCAATAATGTAAAGAGTGGAAACAAGCAGCTTAGCAAAGCAGGAATTGCTGAGGCGCTTGAATTTACCGGCGAAGATGATTGGAAGCGACTTTGCGAACGTGATGATATTGATTTAATCTACACTTGCACCCCTTGGTATTTGCATACTCCAATTGCGGTTTATGCCATGAAACATGGAAAACATGTGGCAACCGAAGTGCCGGCAGCAATGAGTTTGGCCGAATGCTGGCAATTGGTTGATACAGCTGAAGAGACACAACGACATTGTATGATGCTCGAAAATTGTTGTTACGACTTCTTTGAACTGGCAACACTTAACATGGCTCGTAATGGCGTTTTTGGTGATATCTATTATGCTGAAGGTGCTTATGACCACGACTTAAGATCACTCAAATTTGATAAGAATGGATATTATCATATGTGGCGTCTGGAGTATAGTAAGAAACACAATGGTAATTTGTACCCCACACATGGCCTAGGCCCAATTGCTCAGATTATGGGTATTAATCGGGGTGATCGGTTTGACTACTTAACCTCAATGTCAACCAATCAGTATGGATTAAGCCTTTATGCTAAAAACAATTATGGTGCTGATTCTGCTGAAGCCCGTCAGACATATAAACTTGGAGATATGAATAGTACTGTTATACGGACCATAAATGGAAAAACTATTCTTATTCAACATGATACCACAAGTCCGCGTCCATATAGCCGAATTCATATGGTAAGTGGAACAAAGGGAATGGCAGTCAAATATCCTGATATGCGTATTGCTTTAGCACCCGAATCGCATGAATTTCTACCGAAAGATAAATATGATGCTTTGATGAAACAATATGAACATCCATTGGCTCGTCAAATAGGAGAGAAGGCTAAAAAAGTTGGTGGCCATGGTGGAATGGACTTTATCATGGATTATCGTTTGATCTACTGTTTACGTAATGGACTTCCATTAGATCAGGATGTTTATGATGCAGCTACATGGTCGAGTATCGTTGAATTGAGCGAACTTTCTGTTACAAACAGGAGTACTTCTGTTGATGTTCCCGACTTTACTCGTGGAGCCTTTAAAAATGCAAAGCCCTGGCCTATTGTTACTGTTGACTAATAAAATGAAAAAATAATTCTACTGAAGCGTATCAATTTGATACGCTTTTTTTATTAAGCCCATTTCGATATTCATTAACCCATTTTTAGTTAAATTAATTACTTTTGTATAGATTCGGGTTGTCTAGACTGGAATTCTTTTCGGATTATGGCTTGAAACGGTTTCTACATCCACTCTATAACATTTCGAAAAGCATAGGATTACTCTTCTATGACTACCATAAAATTCTAAAATCGCCTCTTTATTATTCAATTTTAAATCTAATATACACCTAATGCAGTATTAGAATATGAA
>JACAUB010000065.1 GCA_013390605.1 Bacteroidota bacterium
GCGGAGACGATTTATTAAAATAGAAAACTATTTTTCGGGGAGATTGAGATCCATATTTTATTTAGTCAGATATTTGATATTCTTGTTCTTATCAACTTCTAATTGAGGAATTGTATCCGTTGTAGGAAAAGAAAAGCCATCGATCCATTTTTCTTTCTTAAGATCAATATCTTCACCGCCTATCATATGTTTCTGAAAGAAATAAGAGATATCCTGCTCCAGATATTTCTGAACAAGGTCAAGGAAAAGCTCATCCGTAAACTTTACACTTTTCTCAGTACAGGTTTTCAGAAGCTCCCGCATCAGGTCGTCCAGAGATTTTTGGTAATTGGTTTTCAACATAATTTGATTATCCAGCCAGAAGGCAAAAATAGCCCCTCGTCTATAGGGAACCTTTTCTATATTTCTACTTTTCCAGAAGTCATCTTTTATTTTGTAATTAGGAATGTTTTTTTCAGGATTCTTCCAATGGCTTTTAATGATTTCGGTGTTAAAAAGCTTTTGCCATTCCTCCATTGAGATATCTTTTATTCTCAATCTGTTTTTGTAGGTATAATAATCAGTAAAACCCTCACTGAACCAATAATTGAGCTCTTCATGCTTATTTTGAATTTTATTTCCAATCCATTCATGCATTAATTCATGATGAAAAAGGTACAGATATGAATTCTTGCTATTGAAAGGATTATTGGTTCCCTGGATCATAAATGCATTTTTAATAGCAGAACCTGTAGTACTGTATCCTTTATACAGGCTGTCTTTTTGGGAGACAGTGGGAGTCATGGTAATGGTAAAATAATCCTGATCGTAGTCTTGCCAGAAATCCCTTTGAGATTGTACGGCTTTCTTAAGATTGGAAAATAAAAAATCATCTGTAAAACCGTTGTTCCATTCGCCCCTCAAGGCAAAATAAATAGGTTTATCATGTACTTTAAAATTGTAAAACCTGTAATCACCACCTATAAAAAGAGAGTTATAAAAGCCGTCCCAAAGAGTTGTTTTGATTTTCTGTTTGTGAATTTGAGAGGCAAAATTGTTATGAAGTTTAAACTTTTCCGGAAAATTGATCCATTCAACAGAGAATTCAAATTCTACCTC
>JACAUB010000066.1 GCA_013390605.1 Bacteroidota bacterium
TCGGTACAGGAATATTGACCTGTTTCCCATCGACTACGCATTTCTGCCTCGCCTTAGGGGCCGACTCACCCTACGCCGATGAACGTTGCGTAGGAAACCTTGGGCTTTCGGCGAGGGAGCTTTTCACTCCCTTTATCGCTACTCATGTCAGCATTCGCACTTCTGATATCTCCAGCATCCTTTACAAGACACCTTCACAGACCTACAGAACGCTCCCCTACCATATCTTTCGATATCCGCAGCTTCGGTGCACAGTTTGAGCCCCGTTACATCTTCCGCGCAGGACGACTCGACTAGTGAGCTATTACGCTTTCTTTAAAGGATGGCTGCTTCTAAGCCAACCTCCTAGCTGTCTATGCCTTCCCACTTCGTTTCCCACTTAACTGTGTCTTGGGGACCTTAGCTGGCGGTCTGGGTTGTTTCCCTCTTGACAATGGACGTTAGCACCCACTGTCTGTCTGCCTTACTCGCACTTGACGGTATTCAGAGTTTGCCATGGTTTGGTAAGTCGCGATGACCCCCTAGCCATAACAGTGCTTTACCCCCGTCAGTGATATAAGACGCACTACCTAAATAGTTTTCGGGGAGAACCAGCTATTTCCGGATTTGTTTAGCCTTTCACCCCTATCCACAGCTCATCCCCTAATTTTTCAACATTAGTGGGTTCGGACCTCCAGTACCTGTTACGGCACCTTCATCCTGGCCATGGATAGATCATCCGGTTTCGGGTCTACGCCGTGCTACTAAACGCCCTTATCAGACTCGCTTTCGCTACGCCTCCCCTATTCGGTTAAGCTCGCAACACAACGTAAGTCGCTGACCCATTATACAAAAGGTACGCAGTCACCGAACAAGTCGGCTCCCACTGTTTGTATGCATGCGGTTTCAGGATCTATTTCACTCCCCTCCCGGGGTTCTTTTCGCCTTTCCCTCACGGTACTAGTTCACTATCGGTCGATCACGAGTATTTAGCCTTGGAGGATGGTCCCCCCATGTTCAGACAAGGTTTCACGTGCCCCGCCCTACTTTTCGCTAACTTAGTACCACGGA
>JACAUB010000067.1 GCA_013390605.1 Bacteroidota bacterium
GCGCGACGATACCCAGCAGCGTGCACGCCAGCGCGAGGCGCGACACCTGGCCGAAATCGACCCGTTGACCGAGCTGAGCAACCGCCGCGGCTTCGAGGTGCACCTGCAGCAGGCGATCACCCGTGTCGAGCGCACGGGCCAGGCCGCGTCGTTGATGTACATCGACCTGGATCGCTTCAAGCCGGTCAACGACACCTGGGGCCACCTGGCCGGCGATGCGGTGCTGTGGGCGGTGGCCAGCGTGCTGCGCCATGGCGTGCGCGATTCGGATGTGGTGGCACGGCTGGGGGGGGACGAGTTCGCGGTGATCCTGTCCGGCTGTACGCCGCGGCGTGCCGCGCGTATCGGCGGCGAACTGCTGCATACCCTGGCGTCGCTGTCGATTCCATGGGACCAGGACCGCCTGCATGTCGGGGCCAGCATCGGCATCGCGCCGCTGGCTGGCGGCATGAGCGTGGACCAGGCGGTGGCTGCCGCCGACGCCCAGTGCTACCGGGCCAAGGCGATGGGACGCAACAACGTGCAGGTGCAGGGTGAGGCCAGTGAGCTGCCCGGCGACGACGCGGATGCGGCCGAAGGCTGATCTCAGCCTGTGAGAGGACGCGCGCGAATACTGCGCGCACATCCACTCATGCAGGTGATCCCATGAAGGTCTGGAACCCGGTTGCGATGCGGGCCTACGCCCCGGCGATGGTGGGCTGGTGCCTGGCGCTGGCGGCCTGCCTGCGTCTGGAAGAGGTGCGCGACGATCTGCACGCGCAGGCATTGCTGCCGGTCCTGCAGGGCGGTGCCATCGCCCTGCTGGTGTTCACGCTGTCCTGTATCGGCGGGGCCAGCATCGTGTTGTGGCGGGCGGGCAGGAAGGAGGCAGGATGATGGGACTGGGAGCGTCGCCATCATCCATGCGATCCGCGCGCGGGTTTCAACGCAGCACTTCATCCGAACTGACCAGCTGCACGTCGTGCATCAGGTTGAGATAGGCCTCGTAGTAGCCCTTGTGCGAGGCACCGACGATGGTCAGCATGCGGGTACCCGGCTGTTGGCCGAGTACGTCGCGCATGTTGGCGACCATGCGCAGGTTGCGGGTTTCCCAG
>JACAUB010000068.1 GCA_013390605.1 Bacteroidota bacterium
ATTGCTGGATTTGACTGAAATGCAGGAGAATATTCAAAAAGCTGTTCCATTGAATCGTAATCTTCCATTAGCGCTTCAGTTAGAATAGCAAAAGCTTCATCGTCCTGTAAATTATTTAAGTAATAATCAAACATTCGATACTTGAAGTCTGTAGAATCTGAATGATGCTTAAAACCTATTTGCAATATCTCTATAGCTTTAGAATAGTTTTTTTCTTCGGCAAATGCATTAGAATAATCAAGCCAAACATCAGGGTTTGTCGTGTCGCATGATACAGACTTTGCATAACATTCTTTTGCTTTAGTAAGCTCCCCAATTTCCATATATTCATCGGCCAAAAGATACCAGGCTTCTCCATCATTTTTAGCGATTTTAACCGCTTCTTTGAAGCAAACAATAGCCTCTGTATGATGTCCTTTTTCACTTAATACACATCCTAACCCGATTCGCGCAGCCGACACTGTAGGATCAGATTCTATAGCTTTACGATAGAAGTCCTCGGCATTTTCAAGTTGACCCAATTTTTCGTAGCATTCGCCAATAAAATAGTAAGTCATCTCTTCAGGAGTCTCATATTTAAGCGACTCCATATATGCTTTTAAAGCTTCTTCATATTTTTCGAGTGCTGTATAAGCGGTGCCTTTATTGATGTAAGCGTTTACAAAGGTTTCATCAATAGCTAATACAAAATCATAAGCATCAATGGCCTTTTCATAATCTGGAATTGACGAATAGATGGACCCTAAATTAAACCAGGCGCTTTTTGAATAGGGATTTTTATCAATATATTTTAAAAGAAAATCAACTATGAGTTCGTGCTTCTGAATCATTTCTGCACAGAAAGTTAATTCGTAAAGAACCGATTCATTTTCCGGGTCAAACTCAAGTGCTTTTTTAAAATAGAGGATTGCCGATTCATAATCACCTAAATTACAATACTCATATGCAATTGATGAATAGATTTCATCCAGATTATCAGCGGTTCCGTCTAATGCTTTCTTGAATTCATTAAGTGCTTGCTGATTAAGCTGAAGCTGACTAAAGATTTCACCTTTGATTCTATGTATATCGCTATTATCAGGTTCATTGGCTTGGATCTCATTTAATAGTACCAAAGCAAGCTCAGACTCGTTATTACGAATAAGATATTGAACCCTTTTAAGAGAGATAATAAGTGAATTGGGGTGTTGTTCCATTGCTAATTGAATAATTATCTCGCATTTATTTAATTCATTAGAAATTAAATAATGATCAATAATCGATTCGTATTCGTCAGAATCAAAATAAAAGCTCTCTCCTGACATCAGCTTATTTTCAACCCGCTCAATCAATTCACTGGCCGATTCGTCGAAGAACTCACTGTACTCTTCCATATAAAATGCAATGGTTTGTGTTGCAAAGATACGATAAAAAATTGGGATGCTTTGATTTATTCAATAATTGACTATTTTTTAACGTTATATTCAACTTCTTTTGTTTTAGAAGGAACTATTTTTCTCCATAAGTTAACTTTTTTAATTGTAAATACAATTTTGGAACCCGTAATATTGCTTATTTTTGTTCAATAAAAATAATTAATAGGGATGACACTTATAAAATCAATTTCAGGAATACGAGGAACGATAGGGGGAAAGCCTGGC
>JACAUB010000069.1 GCA_013390605.1 Bacteroidota bacterium
CTGGGAATACAATGCCGGAACAGAGTTTAATAAAGGACAGATTTATAAAACTCGTCCCAATGAGAATAATGTTGAACATTTTTATAATCCTGACTTACTGATAAAAACGATAATGCGATGAGAAATAGAAGAAAATACATAATATTAGCAGTCCTGTTTTCCCTGACTGCAGTTTTAACTGGTACAAGCTTACTGACAGGATGTAAAAAGAATGTCGGAAGTATAACCAATATTGTGAAATATGATGTCTCGGGCTATGTCTTACTGTCAGAGACCTCGGCTGCTATAGGAGATGTAAAGATATATCTGGATACCGCATCTGTAACAACGACAGATAACACCGGTAAGTATGTTATACCTAAGTTGAAGCCCGGGAGTTATTTGATCAAGGCGGTCAAAGATGGTTATACCAGCGGTCAGTACAATTTAACCGTATCGACTGATGGAGCTGTTGTAAAGGCCATATTGCTAAAGAAACTGGCTCCGGCAGTTACGATTAGCACTACAGGTGGAACCGTAACTGCGACCAATAGCACGGGAAGTACAACAGGTAGTACGGGTAGTCTTGCTATTGCCTCTGGTGTATTAACGAGTGGTGTTCAGATTTCAGTAACAAGTCTTGGGGCTAATGAAGTACCTAAACCACTTGATGTTACAGGAAATGTAGTGTCTTCCAGTGTAACGATCAATACGAACGATCCGAACCTCAATTTCACACAAGGTGTTACCTTGACATTTAACCTGATTGCGATGCAGAAACCGGGAGATCTTGTAATTGTTCGTTATTTAAATGAAAAGACGAATGCATGGGAACCCATTGATAACGCGATAGTAAATAAAGATGGATTAACAGCCAGTGTAGTCCTACACCACTTTAGTACCTATTCGGCTCTTATTACAGGTTCATATACTGCAACGATTGGTCAAAGTATCAGTTCGCAGGTTGTAGCCAACAGTACGAATTTTAATGCGCAATATGAGTGGCAATCCGTGCTTGAATATAGGCAAAACATAACGAATATTATTGACCCGGTGTGGTTATATTCAACGGTTGAAGGTTTGTCAAGTGTTGCATTCTCAACCATTTCGTATGGTACGACTCCTAGTATTACAAAAACGTCAAAGAATGTATCAACTATTTCTACTCCACCAGCAGATAATCCTGATGGATACAGAAATTACCCAAAAAGGAATTGGGAGCTTGTACAGTATACCAGTTGGGTGTATAATACTGTTTCTGTAAAAACATGGAGTACGACAAGCAGTGGTTATGTAACGACAACCGTCCCCAGTTGGTATAAATCATGCTTTTTTGTTTGGGTTTGGCGTCCGGATGATACATACGCTCTTCCGAAAATCAATACACTGACTCCTCCTGTTACCTATGTAATCGTAGATGCACATAATGGTGGTATAGGTGGCTAATTCTATAGCCGGATGAGAGAATAAAAACAAGTAAAACAATTAAAAACAAAAGAAATGACAACCAAGATTATTATATTTCTGACGATCGTTCTCTTTTCAACAATGAGTTTGTCAGCCCAGGAAGTGGAAAAGAGTGCCATATCAATAAGCAGTGTTTCAATTTCTGCCGGTTGGTATAAACCATCTATGAACTATTGGAATAACACTTTTCTGCCTACAGCGAATGCAACCGACCGTTTTAACGGTAGCCTGATATATGGTGGTGATATTTCATTTGATCTGCCCTCAAACCTTGGCGTCCGTGCCGGAGCATGGTATTGGGGTGAACAGGTAAATGGTAAAGATGGAGGCGCGTTTAACACACTTAAAGTTAATTTCACAGGTTTATCTCTGGGTGCCTTTTACAAATACCGGCCAGGTATTTTCGGAATAAAGCCATATCTGGGTGTTGATGGTAGTTGCTTAATTATACAGGATCGATATGATATAACCGGAAGTGTTATTAAGAAATCGGGAAATGACATTGTATATAGTCCATTTGTAGGCATAGAACATGTTTTTAATAAAAACATTGTTTTGGGCATAGAATATGGGTATAATGTGGGCAGTTATGTACAGGATGTAGAAACTGCAACGGGACCATCAAATGCCAAGGTTTCGATTGATGGAAGTAAGTTCCAGTTTAAAATTGGTTATAAATTCCCATA
>JACAUB010000007.1 GCA_013390605.1 Bacteroidota bacterium
CTAGTTCCTTATGAAGTTGCTGGTTAGAAATATCGTAATCCATATAGATGCCACCTTTTTCCTGCTTTTGCACACAATATCAAGGGTTTATAAATATAGGTGGAGCAACTCACTTGCTACTAAAAAATGGATTGAGAATAAGTGCAGGAGTTAGAATGGAGTGTAAATTGAAAGCTATAAATGTAAGCCAGTTAACCAACTCTTATTTGTACATTTAAATTATAGCACGTTTATAGCTTTTAGTACGCCTCGTCCACTTCTTCATTTGGGAAGTATTTATTAAAGTGTATGTATGCAAAGTATAACTGGAAAAATAGATATACTATATCCCTTTCTATTTAATTAAATTTATGGTATGATAAACTATCAATAAAACTTTTGTGAGAAAATCCTTGAACGTTGTTTGCCTAACTATTTCTCCTAACAGTAGGAGTGTAGATGCTTGTATGAGTTAATGAGCAGAATTAGGCTCAGTTAGCGCAGTAATTCTAGCTTAGGCAAAGAATCTTAGCAGCATATTTTTAGAATACATCCCTCCCCCACCTTTATTTTTAGCACCACAAATAATTAGACAAATCTTAAATTTAGCCTACTTCTTGGGGAAGCAGGTTGAATTATTTAGCTTATCGCAACGGCGCGATAGGTATGTTTATAGCCACACAAATTAAACAAAGGGGTGGCTCTAACTAGCTCCCCCCTTTTTTGCACTGGGTTTTAATTAGATTTAATCAGGTTGGGGTGGAGGACTATTGGCGATGATGGTTCTAATTGTTAACAATGACCATGACTTCAGAAATATCGTCCGAATAATCCTGAAACCGTATAATTACGATGTAGTGGAAGCAGTCAGCTACAATGATGGGTTCTGGAGAGCGGTGGAGTTCAAGCCCCAGATTGTGTTAGTGGATAATATTATTACCTCTAAGTCCGGCATTGATTTGTGTAAGGATATTCAGTTAATTCCCGGTATGGAAGCTACGGAATTTTTAGTTTTTACTGACTTTGATAATGAGTTAGAAAAGGTTGTGGATAGCAGAATAATTGGTGTGATTAAAAAGCCCTACATACTTTTTGAGATGAGAAAAATATTGCCCTTCCCCTCTATTCAACAGCAGGCTGGTTAGGCTTGTATTTAGAATATTGACCCCTTTACTAAGCAAGTTCCCCTTTCCCTAAGCAGTACAAACAAAGAGCCGGGTGTGTAGCTCATCCGGCTTTTTCATCTTTACAAAAAATCCCGACCCAACCACGTTAGGACATACTGGTGGCAAAAGACGAGGGGCAGGAAGAAAGATAACGAAAAGAGCCGGG
>JACAUB010000070.1 GCA_013390605.1 Bacteroidota bacterium
TCTCATTGGGACGAGTTTTATAAATCTGTCCTTTATTAAACTCTGTTCCGGCATTGTATTCCCAGTCAAAATAATAAGGTGTACGCACTTCAAAAGAACGGTTCTTTCTATTGCGTTTCGGAAGAAGAGGGATTGTAAAATGAAAGCCCCCATTAAACTTACTACCTGCCACCATAGCATAAAACCCGATGGAAGTTTCGCCCCAGTAGCGGGTAACATCACCACGGAGGCCATAATCACCCATAAGATAACGACCTGCAGTGATATCAAGTTGCATATCATAAGGTTTGTAGAAATAACCACTTTTCAAAAACCAGGTAAGTGTACTCAGGTCATCACGGTACCAATTACTGCTAACATATCGATACATTCCTGTATATCCGGCATTAGCACTCAAGTAACTCACTCCTCCGAAAAGAAATTTAGTTAAAGTCATATCGGCGCCATATCTGTCAGCGTTAAACTTACCGACAACAGCACGTCCCTGAATTGTGCCGGGTAGACGAAACTCCTGAGCCAGGGTAACAAAACCGGCACGAATCAGTGTTCCCACTTCGCCAAACCGATAATCGTTAACAACAGGAAAAATAACTTGCCCTGTGAATTTCATTCCTCGCCAGAGAGAAACCTCGAGAGCAGGTGCTATATTTAATTGTACTTCATAATTTCTGTTGAACTGAACGTTCATTATAGAAACCTGAGGATAAACCACTATATCTATTTTATTGATATGCGGGTGAGTGGACATCCTATTGGATAGTGTATTCCATACTGCATCCGTATTATATGATATAGTAATTTGCCGGGCCATTTCAATGCCAGTTATCTGACTTGCTTTATATTGTTTCCAGACAGAGGCACTGAGTTTGGTGATAACCACCGGCAAATCTTTAACTAGTGTTATTACCTTTAATGTATCATATCCATACCCAGAAAGCGAATCCAGTATTTCAGATAATGCAGTTGCTTTGTTGCGATACCTGCTATTCTCATAGCTCACGGTTACCGTATTACCATAAGGAAACACTCTGATATTCTCAAAACCAGCCCTATTTAGTCGCTTCGTGATCTCACCGGCCTGGCGTTGTGCAAACAACAGATTGCCATTTAGTAGCAACAAGGAGATAAATATCAGAAATCGAATATGGTTTCTCATAGAATAAAAGATTACTCAATAAATATACTACAACAAACCTGATTAATTTTCAGGTTTAAGTTTTTTTTAAACTCAATGCATTTTGAGCTAATTTCTCATCTATCACCTCAAATCTCGAGTTCTTCGAAGTAAACTCCGGTACAATATCCTTCATTCTGGCAACCAATAACGCATCATTCTCTTTGGTTAAATGAGTAAGTAACTGAACAATCTTTTGATGCTTCTCATTATAGTTATCAAATTGAACCTTACTAAT
>JACAUB010000071.1 GCA_013390605.1 Bacteroidota bacterium
TCAAGAAAGATAAAACAGTTAACCGGATTACCACCCATTGAATTATTGACAACTTTCAGGTTAAAACAAGCAGCAAAAATCATTGCAAAAGATAAAATATCCATTTCTGAAGTTGCCTATATGGTTGGCTTTGAACATCCAAATTCGTTAAGCAGAGCCTTCAAAAAAGAATATGGGATGAGTCCATCAGAATATGCTGAAAAGTATCGTAAATAAAAGTACAACGATCTTTATATGAAGCAAATTATCTGATTTTTTCGATCCTAAACCAATCTACATCAGCATATCCGACTTCGCCGGGTCTATATGTTGGACGGGTTGCAAAAAGACCAACTTTAGCACCAATCCATTGACCTTTCTTTGCTTTAAATGTATCGCCAATATTTTGATAGTCTTTATCATCAGCACTAAAGCTGAATTGACAATCAGCGCCTTCTTTTACAATTACTCTTAAATAGAAGGTATTCCCGGTAAGTTTACTAGCCATACTTTCAAACTCTTTTCCCTGCTTGCTGGCATCCAGACAAATAGTCTGAGAAACACTGAGTCCATCATCACCTTTTCTAACAGAAATATAGGAATAGTCAAGTCCCATTACAATCAGTCCAACTTTTTCATTGTTATTGAGCGGGTTGAAAGTAATCTTGGTCGTGACCATAAATTCAGGAGCAGGGAACTTTTGAAGTAATAGATTCGGAATATCCCAAAAGTTAGTAAACCCTGTAGGTTGGGGAATACAAATCATTCTTAAAAAGCCCAGACTTCCGGTAGTAAAAGCCCAATTGGGTTGAGCGTTTGCGTGCCATTGCCACTGTAGACCCAGTTCTGGAGTATCAAATTCATCTGATTCGGGAGGAGTTGACATAGGATAGCTCTTTCCTACATTCGGCTTACGATAAGTAGTAACCGGTTCACCCTTCCCCGTTCCTTCTTTATCTACACCCATTACAGGCCAGTCGTTTACCCATTTCATTGGTTCTAACAAAACCACTCTACCATAAGCGTCTTTATCCTGAAAATGAACAAACCAATATTCTCCGCTTTGGGTTTCAACCCAACCACCCTGGTGGGGACCATTTATAGTAGTCTGACCTTGTGCCAATACAATTTTCTGTTCATAAGGACCATAAATATTTTTTGATCGAAGTATGAGTTGCCAACCTGTCGGAACACCACCGGCCGGGGCAGAGATATAATAATATCCATTACGTTTATATAATTTTGGGCCCTCTAATGTTGGTTGGTTTTGGTGACCATCAAAAACAATAACGCCATCATCGAGCAATTTCGTACCCTCATCATTCATCTTACTGATAATTACTACACTTTTAGCTCCTGCCCTACTGCCTGCAAGTGCTGATACCATCCATGCCTTACCATTATCATCCCATAATGGACAGGGATCGATCCATCCTTTTGCTTCTTTTATCAGTATAGGTTCACTCCAGGGGCCTTCCGCGCTCTTTGACTTAGTAACATAGATACCATAATCCGGATCGGGATAGTAGATATAAAATTGCCCATTATGAAAACGAATTGAAGGAGCCCAAACGCCATTACCATGTTGAGGTTTGGAAAACACATCGAGTGGTTTCTGCTGTTTAAAACAATAACCGATTAGCTTCCAATTTACCAAATCTTTTGAGTGAAGAATTGGTAGTCCCGGAACACAATTAAAGCTGGACGAAACCATATAATAATCATCTCCGACTCTCTCAATATCAGGGTCAGAGTAATCAGC
>JACAUB010000072.1 GCA_013390605.1 Bacteroidota bacterium
TACAATCAGGTTCTTCATGTAATCTTGTGCCGATACCATGTCCTCCTAAGTTCCTGATTACCTTATATCCGTTATTCCTGGCAACCCTTTCAATAGCTCGACCAACTTCAGAAATCTTCACCCCTTCTTTTATAACCGAAATGGCTTCATATAATGCCTGAATTGATGCATCTACCAGTTTTACCAATAGAAAAACAAAAGACTTAACCGAGATAGCTCTTATAAGCGGTCTTTATGACTATAACCATTACCTATTAGGGGGATCTTCTTGCTGTCTTAGCCCTTTTCAATTCGGAATCTCTTTGTTGAATGAATGAAATTTAACTGGCTGTTTTCGCCTCAAAACTAATTGCCCCCACGACTAAAGGATATATTTTTTATCCATAAAATGTTTATATTTGTAAACTAATTGTTAACTGTATGTTAAGTATTTCTATCTCTGTTTAAGCCATTTAGAAGTATAAACTAATTAATTCCTAAAAAGAATATATGGTATGAATTTTACTAAAGAACTTATTGTTAATGGAATAGATCATTTTAAAAAATACAAATTTAACATATTATTCTATTTTTTAATTATACTAATTGTATGTTTAAATTTATGCGTATTCCTAAATTCTACTAATAAAAACTTATTTCACGAGAATAATGGAATTTTCATAAATTTATTTAGATTTTCACGCTATATTATATATTGTGTTATCCTGACTTCTCCATATTTTTTATTAAAACGTAAAAAAGAAATTATTTTCATTCCAT
Organism: Bacteroidota bacterium; assembly: GCA_013390605.1. Classification (GTDB taxonomy): domain Bacteria; phylum Bacteroidota; class Bacteroidia; order Bacteroidales; family Cfx3-03; genus Cfx3-03. The sequence continues at coordinate 760 of JACAUB010000072.1, forward strand.
TAATTTTAATTGATTTCTTTATATTTTTCGATGTATTATATCACAGGGCATATTACATTGGAACTCCATTAGATTTTGATAATCTAACCGAACTCGCCAACATTATTGTTCCATTAATAAAGTTAACCGATCTTTTCTTTATTATTCCCACATTAATCTTATTCATACTCTACTATCTATCATTCAGAAAAAAATTGCAAGCTGAACAATTCTATATACATGTTCCTTTATTATCCAAAATAGTAAACAAGTTTATAATTAAAGAATTTGAACGCATTACCAAATATCGATTTAATCTTTTATTTTATTCCCTAATTGTATTAATCGTTTATTTCAACTTTTGGCTGTTTTTTGATTCGGTTGATAAAACCTTATTTGATGAGAAGAAAGAATTCTTTACCAAATTATTTGAATTCTCGTGTCGTATTGCCAATTGTCTCATTATAACATTACCATACTTTTTCTTAAAACGTAAAAAGGGGACTGTGTTCATTTTTCTATTTTTATTAAACTTACTTATATTTTCTAATATACTATATTACAGAGTATATAATACAATAATGCCGTTACATTCGTTTATCTTATTTGATAATTTAAAGGGATTAAGCACAAGTATTATCTCTTTAATTAGATTCTCTGATCTCTTTTTTGTTGTTCCTACATTAGCATTACAGATACTGTATTATCTATTTTTCAGAAAACGATTGCAAACTGAAAATCTTCGTCTGCGCGTCCCGGCGTTATTAGTCACATCAATTTTAACATTGAGTCTCGTATTCGCCAGCTACATCAGGTCCAAGAATGATCCATTATTGTCGTTTAGTAGAGGCTTTTATTATGATCAGGTAAAAGGAACATACATATATGGGTTTGTGCCATGCTGGTTATGGCAACTTAATGAATTAAGGCTTTCTATTAGCAAAGGCCCCACTGAAACAGAAATGAATAAAATTGAAAGTTGGCTCAATGATAACGGTAGAGATAGGGTTTCAAAAATAAAAGATGGTAAGTTTTCTAAAAATGTTATTCTAATAATTGTTGAATCATTTGAATCGTTTACGATTGACTCAAAGATTAATGGTAAAGAAATTACACCCTGTATAAATAGACTATTAAAGAATGAAAAATGTTTATATGCATCAAAAGTTTTACCTCAGATTAAAGACGGGAGATCAAGTGATATCCAGGTAATTATAAACACAGGCCTTTTACCGATAAATAGTTGTGCAACATGTTTTAGATATCCTCATAACAATTACTTTTCATTAGCTAAAGCATTGAAAAACAAAGGATATAATTCACACACATTTATTAGTAATAAACCTTCTTTTTGGAATCAAGGAGAGATGACAAAGGCTTATGGTTATGATGATTTATATTCACAGGAAAATCTCCTTCAAAATGATATTGTTGGAATGGGAATAAGTGATAGTTCACTTTTTGTACAATCAGCAAGGATAATAAAAAAATTCCGGCAACCATTCTTTACTCAAATGGTAACACTAAGTTCACACACTCCTTTTATTATTCCTGAGAATAAAATAAAATTAAAACTTCCAAAAGATAGTACAATAAAATTATTTGATTACCTGACATCTATTAACTATGTTGACAATGCAATAGGAGAATTTATAGAAAACCTTAAAAAAGAAGGACTATTCAATAACTCAATGATCATAATTACAGGAGATCATAATGCATTTATAACTAAGGAATATGAACAATTTTCTAAAGATAAATATGGGAAAGATTTCACATCTAAATACGGATATGTTCCACTCATTGTAATTAACGCCCCAAAGACGTTCCAATATGATAATGTAATTGGTCAAATAGATATTTATCCAACATTAATTGATTTAATGAATTTAACTGATTATAACTTTATGGGTTTAGGAACTAGTCTTTTAAATAAGAAAAAACCAAGTTTCGCTATAAACTCAAGATTTAAAGCATTTGGTGACACATCAAAGGTTATAAAAAAAGATATCAACCATAAAATTTCCGCATGGGAAATCTCAGATCTAATGATCAAAACCAATTATTTTAATTATATACCCAATAGCCGTTCTACCTCATTAAAGCGAAATGTCCAAATATTAATGACCCCCTAAATAAGATGAATTTCAAAACAGCCAGGATAATCAAGGGATAACCGGGGTATACCGATGACTCTCATCGCACCTAAATTGTATAAACCGACATTACCGGTATATACATGATGTAACTATAAATTAAATGACAATGAATGTTACAATCAAACAGCACCACTAAGTAGAGCAGATAAGGGCATTAACGATAAGGATGATGGTTTAGAGTTTGTAATATTCATCCCTAAGTAATAAAACAATGTAACTACACAACATTAATTTAAACCAATCAATATGAAAACTTTATTAATCATTTTAGTAATGATTTCCTTGCTATTTGCAAGTTGCAAAAAGGGTTCAAATGAAAAATCATCTAAAGATGTTGGTGTTAGAATTTTTTATACGAACGCTGAAGGTATGGATCTGTTAGATCCTTCTACTCCAAACCATTTTTCAGCAAATAATATCCATGTATATCACATGATTAAAGGAGTTAAGACAGAAGTTAATAACCCAATGATGGATTATCCGCATGACTTTAGGATCATTAAAAATGATTCATTAAAACAATACGAACTTTGTGTATTCTTATCACCTGATACTGTTCTGGTACAATTAAATAAAGATATTACTGACACGATTACTTGCACCATAGAAGCCAATAAATCTATTGGATATGAGGCAGTGAAAAAGATATGGTATAATGGCACTCAGAAATGGGAGTTTGGAAAAGTAGCTGCAGCGTTTACGATCATCAAGTAATTTACATTTTTGTTCTTTACTTTATCCCATTCATTGCTGTTAAGATAATTGGTTTACCAGATGTTACAATAATAGTATGTTCATGTTGTACACAATAACCTCCTTTATTCCCGGTTAGCGTCCACTTATCAGGAGCGGTATTCACTAAAGTCGAGCTTGTTGTTAAAAATGTTTCGATAGCGACGACCATATTCTTTTTGAATCGTCGTCTATCATATCTATCATAGTAATTCAGAATACAATCAGGTTC
>JACAUB010000073.1 GCA_013390605.1 Bacteroidota bacterium
AAGAACCCCATTGTCGGGGCAGAATGAGTCATAACCTATGCGCTGAATAACCTCAAGTGAATAAAAGTCGAAGTTTGGAACACCTGAAGACAATGGATTAATAGCGGGATCATCTATAGGCGTTCTGTCGTGAGGTATTGCACCATCGAGCCTAATAATTATACCGGCAAATGTTCCTTGGAGCGGTTCAACGGCTCTTGCAGTAATTGTAGCAACTACAGGACCTGATTTTGCTAGTTCCTTACGGCTGAGCGTTAATACCTGACTTGATGGGAGAAATCCATTTAATATCCTATTTCTGAGCATCAAGCCAGCCGGCATACCTGCCCCCATTGTTGCAGGTACTACCCATCTCATATGAGGCCCACCAGGACCGTTGAAAGAGCCTCGATCCATCATGTCCCATGGACCAGAACCTGCTCTTCTATATGGTTTGATATATGGATTGTTATTGTTATCTCCAATATCAAAAGCAAAATGACCAAGCTCATGCGTTATTGTTCCAGAGTTTTCCCCTTGTCTGATTGAAGAAATTCCCCATTGCATCTGTCCTGCTTTCCATGATGTCCATGGAACATAGCGGGTCGGACTCCATCTTGGTTTTAATGGATCTGGATTTCCCCATTTTGCAGGGATATCCTCTTTTGATAAGAATTTCATTTCTCCGAATTCAAGCCATACTCCCGTCTCATCGTAACCTGCATATAAGCGCAGGATAGCATCATATTTCTTACTAATATCTCCTTCCGCTGCTTTCCAGAGCGCGTCAACATCAGGTTCCATCTCACTGTTTGCCGTTGATCCATCAGGTGTTGAATTATTCTGTCCCCATTCATTTAGCCCATATTGCCAAAGCTTTTTAGGCATACGATATGGACCATAAGCATCAAGAACTGTGATGCCAAATTTGCCACGTGACTGTTCCATCCAATAGCCGTTTATTGTTTGTCCGTGGTTGATTATTGAAGGGCGAAGCCAGAAGTCTGAATAAAACTTTGGGACATCTTCTCGTTTAATAGGGCCTATCTGAGGGTTCCCAAAAAGATCCGACTTCTTTGGCAGTGTGATCACAAAAGGCTGATCGGAAAAATCAACTGCCACTAAAGCCATTTTGAAATTACGTTCTGGAATAAGGGATGGGTTGGCCCAATTATGTCCCGGAATAGGCTTATAATCAGCCCAAGTCATGTCGCTTTGGTCATGAATTACTTGTGGATCAATAGGCCTCGGTGATAGAACTTGTTTTTTGCTTGTTTTTCTATCTGGTGCATCACTTCTTTTGATTGTCTGTGACCATGATATTATTGTAAATGATAACAGAATACAAAAAATAGTAAGGAATTTTTTCATTTTAATATTTTATTTACAACGAAAGAATTTGGCAAAGCTAATTAGGGCCTGCTGAAAAACTCAGTATTCCACTTCAAAGTTAACTTTCCTAGGCTTCAACCAAATC
>JACAUB010000074.1 GCA_013390605.1 Bacteroidota bacterium
AGAATATAACCATCGTCAGCAAGAGAATTATTTGATCTAATACTTTTTACATTCGGATATTTATCCGCTAAAAATAATGGATTGGGATGAGGTAATTGAGTAAAGGCTTCGTTTACAGTAGAAGGAAATTTAGCGATAGAAATAATTGCTTTACCCAAAACGCCCAAACGTTGTCCACCACTAACAGTATGCCAAACAGCCCAACCAAACAAGATCATTAAGACTATTGAAATCCAGGCAAATAATAAAACAACCCAAAGTGATATCTTTCTTCTCATATTTGAAATTTAACTTAAGATATTTTTTGTGTTTAGTATTAATTCCAAGCAGTGTTTAGTTGCTTCCTGAATGGTTAATTTATCTGTATCAATCGTTTCGTTAATTGATACAGGCTCTTCAAATGGCGAACTTATCCCGGTAAAATTTGAAAGCTGGTTTGTCTCCGCTCTAAAATAATGGCCTTTTACATCTCTTTGTCTACATACGTCGAAAGAAGCATGGATATAAAGTAGATGGAAATCCAACTCACTCATTATATTGCTTACCAATTTTCTCAATTCCCTTGTTGGGGTAACAAGGGAACAGACTACCCAGAAACCTTTCCCAGCTAAAAGCTTAGCTATTTCTGAAGTTCTTCTGATATTTTCATGCCGATCTACAAGTGAGAATCCTAAGTCGCTATTAATTCCTTTGCGAAGTTCGTCCCCGTCAAGATTGATTACAAGCAGACCTCGACTTTTTAATTCCAAGGCAATAGAAGATGAAAGCGTAGTTTTACCTGAACAGGGACGGCCATATAACCAGATTACTTTCCCTTTATTTATTTGTAACATCCTGTATTTGTAGTTTTAGGTTTTTCTTCTGAGAAAATTAACACCCAAAATTTGTAATTGTTTCTTTGACAGTGTATTTATCTCCCTCTTTACGCAGTCTCCCCTGTAATTTGAAATTTGGCTAACAAAAGAAAACAGGTCTAAACATATTATTTTGATGATGTTTTTACTCATAAAAATCAAAGACCTATGCAGATACAAAGGTCCGAATTAAATATTGAAGAGCAAAATCTATTTGTAAGAATGTACCTACATCTGAAAAACTCTTACACTAGATAATTTATGTAATCTTCAAATGCTGAAATCCAACTGAATTATCTGGCTATAAATTTAATGCTAGAGGTATTATTTAGTAATTTGAGTTAAAATTAATTTTAGAATACTTCTGTTCAAACTCCTCTTTTGAAATATAACGACACCA
>JACAUB010000075.1 GCA_013390605.1 Bacteroidota bacterium
GCGGGTACTACGCGCGACGAGCGTGACGCTGCATCGCGACGCCCGCCGGCCCTCGCCCGGAGGGATGGAGCCAGGCTGGCGCCCCGCGGCGTCACGGCCCTTGCACGATGTCCCGCATCGCCCTGCGGGCCCTTCCTTGCGGTGCATCCAGCCTGGCTTCATCGCGGCCTCGTCGGGGTTTTGTTAGGCACTCTTAGTCGCCGAAGAGGCGATCGATGTCTTCGTCGGTGATCTCCGAGAAGGGGCTCTCGAAGCGGCTGCCGCTGTCGGATTCCTTCTGGGCCCGCTGCTCGACCTGGTCGAAGATCTCCTGGAGTTCCTTGCTGGCCTTCTTCACCCGCAGCCGCACCAGAGCCAGGCTGGAGTTCTGGTCGAAGATCACCACCAGGATCCCGCGCTTGCCCACGATGGAAATGTGCAGGTTGTCCTTCTCCCCCTCGTGGAAGAGCAGGCTGAACTCCTTCTCGCCGATGAGCTTGGCCAGCCCGTCCGTGGCCGCCACGTTGCCGGCCGTGAGGGAGGCCAGGCTGGTGGCGTCGATGCTCTTCACGTCCCCGGCCGCGGCGATCTGCTGGCCGTTCTTGTCCACCAGGAAGACCACCTTGGCGGAGGCATCCTTCTCGAGGCGGCCGATGATCTCCTGGAGGAGCTTGTACTCCTCCTCGTACAACATGAGATCAAGCTTCGCCACGACCGCCTCCGGGGGGACTGATGGTTGGAGGATACCGCACTTTTCAGTAGGGTCCGGCGCCAGTGCCGCCCTGGACCACGGCCACGGACGCCGACAGACCCAGCCGGGTGGCGCCGGCGCGGACCATCTGGAGCGCCACGGGATAGGTCCGGATGCCGCCCGAGGCCTTCACGCCCAGGCCTGGGCCCACGGTCTGCCGCATGAGCGCCACGTCCGCCTCGGTGGCGCCGCCCGTGGAGAAACCGGTGGAGGTCTTCACGAAGTCGAGGCCTGCTTCCGCGGCCAATTCACAGGCCCGGACCTTCTCGGCCTCGTCCAGCAGGCAGGTCTCGAGGATCACCTTGAGGACGGCCGGGGCGGGCACCGCAGAGCGCAGGGCCTCGAGGTCCCGGTGGACGGTGGCCCAGTCGCCTGCCTTGGCCGCCCCGATGGCCAGTACCATGTCCACCTCCTGGGCCCCATCCGCCAGCGCCACCTCGGCTTCGAAGGCCTTGGCCCGGGTGGCGGAGGCCCCGAGGGGGAAGCCCACCACGGTGCAGGTGCGTACGGGACTGCCCTTGAGCAGCGAGGCCGCCAGGGGCACCCAGAGGGGATTCACGCAGACGGAGGCAAAGCCATGGGCCAGGGCCTCGCGGCAGAGGACCTCGATCTGGGCGCCGGTGGCATCGGCCTTGAGGAGGGTGTGATCGATCAACGGCGACAGGTCCCAGGGCCCCTCCGCAGGGGCGATTTGTGCGAAGGACCGGTGATGGAGGCCCTTGGCGTCCCGGAACAGGCCGAATCCCTCCACGCAACCCAGGAGCTGCGTGGTGCCCCCGCGGGGCGGGGCCGGCACCCGGGCCCGGATTTCAGCAGTGAGGTCGAGGAGGGGATCGATCATGGCTCCATCATGGCCTGCCCGCCGATCCCGGGAAAGGCGCCCACGAAAAAGCGGGCCGAAGCCCGCTTTTCCGATGCATCCGTGAGGACGATTACTTCTTGGCTTCAGCCTTCTTCTCATCCTTCTTGGGCTCAGCCTTCTTCTCGGCCTTCTTCTCTTCCTTCTTGGGCTCGGCCTTCTTCTCTTCGGCGGTCAGGGCCTTCTTGGCCTCGGCCTTCTTCTCAGCCTTCTTGCAGCACTCCTTCTGGCAGTCCTTGGGGCAGGCGGCCTTCTTCTCGGCCTTCTTCTCCTCGGCGGTCAGGGCCTTCTTGGCCTCTTCCTTCTTGGGCTCGGCCTTGGCCTTCTTCGCCTTCTTGGCCTTCTTCTCGGCCTTGGGGGCGGCTTCAGCCTTCTTCTC
>JACAUB010000076.1 GCA_013390605.1 Bacteroidota bacterium
TAGACGAGGAGGGTATTAACTATAGCTTCAACCGACAGAAAAGTGTTAGGGCTTTTTAACTGCCAGTATCACTTTTGCGCCTTTTTCCAGTTTAATACCGGCAGGAGGATCCATACCGAATACATCGCCTTCTTTTAGGGTGTTCCAAGTATCAATCGCCACTTGATCGCCGGGGAATCGGCGTTTAATATCGTCCAAATTCCACTGCATTACATCAACTGTAAACCCGGCATCTACCAACTGCTTGGTAGCATCGGCTTGTTTCTTGCCGATAAGACCGCTTGGAATCGTCACCACTATTTTAGGTGTGGGGCTAACAGTAGAGGTAGGTGGTACAAACGTGGCAGTGGCATCTAGTTTCGAGTTAGAGTTCGCCCAAACTGTTGCTATTAGCAGTCCCATTACTAGCACAAACGCTACTGCCAGCACACCCCCTCCAATCAGCCAGTTAGAAGGTTTCAGATTTAATAGGAAAGTTTTTTTTTCGGGACTTATCTGGCGGTAAGCTTGAACAGGAAGATATTGAGTAGTAGGGTGTTGCGCTAATTCTACCCCCATTTGCAGGGCGCGTACTTGCAACGCTTTAATTAACTTCTCATACGCACCCACTTCATAGTAATTTACCCAATGCCACTCTCGCAAGCGGCGCGGTATCATGCACTCCGCTAGCTTGAGAGGGATGATAAAAATTCGGTCTTCCGGCATATAATCAGCCTGATCCAAAGCAATTTTAATCTCATACTGGACAAAGCCTTCTTTGTTGATTGATTCGGGTGAAAGGCACACCAGAATTACGTGGCTCTGCTCCACAGCCTTTTCGATTTCATCACGCCACCGCTGACCCGGTAATAATTTTTCTTTATCCAGCCAGATATCTAACCAGTTTTCAGCTTTGAGACGATTGTATAGCGTGTGCACCATCTTTTTATCGCCAGAGGAGTGGCAAAGAAAGACTTGCAGTTTGGTGGGTGTGGGCATTAGAGATTACCCTCAATTTTAGATACCACAATATAACTTAACAAAGGATAAGCCTTGCTAAACTGCTAGAGTATTATAATGGGAATACAAGGATGGGACAAGCTTATACTTAATACATTGTAGAGCGCCGACAATATTTTTTACATAAGAAAATCTCGACTCACACTTGCTTTTAAAACAATTTTATTTCATCCACATCCGATTTAATACGTAACTCAGGCTGACGGCAAGCCAGCACAATTGATATTATGAGACGTGAGTATCATTATTTTTTCTAGTAATATAAGCTATTTCCTTGAGATGAGATGTCCTAACACTATGGCAAGGGATTTGTTATTGTTAACTTTAAGCGCGTGGTGGGAAGTTGACAGTGGTGTAAGGTCTGGAGACAACAGAGGGAATGTTTAGTTAGAAGTAGTGTTGTTGCCTGACTGGATTAACCACAATAGTGATAAAAATACCCCCCTCTAGACGAGGAGGGTATTAACTATAGCTTCAACCGACAGAAAAGTGTTAG
>JACAUB010000077.1 GCA_013390605.1 Bacteroidota bacterium
ATTGGTTTGTGCCCGAAGAATATTAAGTTCGATTGGCTCTTCTGAAATAAGTCGCATTGATCAACATCCTTTTTATAAATTCGCTTCAAAATAATAGATATGAGCAACAGAAGAGACTTTATTAAGACAGCTGGAGTATTAACCGGCGCTTCTATTCTATTTAATACGGCTCCTTTATTGGCAAACGAAAACTTTAAGAAGACTGCAAAAGGGAAATTTAAGCTGAGGTTTAGACCTTATACATTAAACTTAAAACATGTCTTTACACTTTCAACCAGTTCGCGAAGCACAACACCTGTTGTACTTACTGAACTTGAATATGATGGCATTATAGGATACGGTGAAGCCTCAATGCCGCCCTATCTCGGTGAGTCGCATGAATCAGTTTTGAAGTTTCTTTCCAAAATAGATCTTTCAAGTTTTGATGATCCATTTGAGATGGAAAATATTCTGGGGTATGTAGACCAGATAGAGACCGGGAATAAAGCGGCTAAAGCCTCTGTAGATATTGCACTTCATGATTTGGTTGGAAAGATAATGAAGCAGCCCTGGTATAAGATTTGGGGATATGATCCATCCAAAACGCCATCTACATCGTTCACTATCGGAATCGACACCCCTGAAGTAATTCGTCAAAAAGTAAAAGAGACAGATATCTATAAAATACTAAAGGTTAAGTTGGGTAGGGATACGGATAAAATGATGATAGAAACCATCAGGCAGATTACAGATAAGCCTATCTGCGTTGACATTAATCAGGGATGGACCGATAAACAATTTGCACTCGATATGGCTTTCTGGCTGCACGAAAGAGGTATTGTCTTTATTGAACAAGCCATGCCCAAAGAGCGGATTGATGACAATGCATGGTTGACTGAAAGGAGTCCGATTCCAACTATTGGCGACGAAGCAGTACAACGATTGGATGATGTATTGAAAGCACATAAAGTGTATAGCGGAATTAATATTAAACTCATGAAATGTACAGGTATGCGTGAGGCTCATAAAATGGTAACGCTGGCAAAAGCACTGGGGATGAAAGTGATGATTGGCTGTATGACAGAAACTTCATGTGCGATTTCGGCTGCTTCACAACTATCACCAATGGCAGATTGGGCAGATCTGGATGGCGCTTTATTGATTAGCAATGACGTGTATAAAGGAATGGAAGTACACAATGGGAAGGTGACCTTAAATACGTTACCCGGAATTGGAGTAAGAAAGATTTAAATAATAAACCTTTGCTCAAAAGGCAAAAATGAAAATAAGAACAAATGAAAAATCTATTATTAATTATCTTCATGCTTTATTCACTTGCTGCATCGGCTCAGCAATTTATGCAAACCAGCATTGCATCTCAACGTTGGGTAGATCATACATTTAAAAAGCTATCAAGAAAACAGAAAATAGCACAGTTAATGGTGATTCGCCTTTCTGAAAAGAGAGGGAATGAGGTAGCGTTTTTTGATAAAGAGGTAGAAAAGAATATTCAAAAATATAAAATTGGTTCTGTTTGTCTGTTTCAAGGTACCTCTACGGAACAAGCTGAAGTATTAAATAAGCTTCAGGTAAAAACGAAAATACCATTAATGGTTTGTGTTGATGGGGAGACTGGGCTTGGAATGCGCTTTTCTGATGTCGTTTCTTTTCCGGATCAGTTAACGATTGGAGCTATTCAGGATGCTGCCCTTGCTTATAAAATAGGACAAGCAATAGGACGACAATGTAAACGTGCAGGAATTCAGGTTGATTACGCTCCGGTTGTGGATATCAATAATAATCCCAATAATCCGGTTATTAATTTCCGTTCGTTGGGAGAGGATAAATATCGCGTTAGCTTGTTGGCTGCCCGTATCATGAAAGGAATGCAAGATGAAGGAGTTATGGCCTGTGCAAAACATTTTCCGGGTCATGGTGATGTTAACGTAGACTCTCATCTCGACCTACCGGTGGTTCCAAAATCTATGCAATCACTAGATTCACTTGAGCTATTTCCTTTTAAACAAATGATTAGCGAAGGTATTGGAAGCATAATGATTGCTCATCTCTCTGTGCCGGCAATCGACACGATCCAAAACCAACCAACCTCTCTCTCTAAGAAAACGATTACAGGGTTACTCAAAAACGATTTAGCCTTTAAAGGACTCATCTTTACGGATGGCCTTGAAATGAAAGGAGTGACAAAATACTACCCCGAAGGAACTGTTGCGGCACAGGCTTTGATTGCAGGCAACGACATGTTGTGTCTTCCATCAGATATTAAACTAAGCATAAGAAAGGTGAGAAAAGCCATTCGTCATGACAAATTAAGCTGGAACGATATTAACGAAAAAGTAAAGAAAGTATTACTGGCAAAATATAATCTGGGACTTGACTCACTAAAGCCCATAGAAACAGCTTCACTTACTAATGATTTGAATGCAGATGTTAATTCTATAAAGAAAGAGGTCTACGAAAATGCAATTACACTTCTAAAGCAAAGTAATAATGAAATATTTCCTTTGTCGAAAGTAAAAAAGATTGCTTATGTTGGGATAGGAATAAATAGTGCAAATCATTTTGCAGATAAATTGAAAAAGGATTTTAATGCTGATTGTTATTACTTTGATTATTCAGCGGATGAAGCGGCGCACGAAAAACGCGAAAGCGTTTCACGATAAAGCGAAAACGGGAACGGATGGAGGT
>JACAUB010000078.1 GCA_013390605.1 Bacteroidota bacterium
CCCGATTACACTCAATCTTCGCCCTATCTCATCCCGGCGCAGATGGCTGGTTCGCAACAGATTTGTTTCTCGCAGCAATCGCTCCTGCTCAGGCTCAATGAAATCTTCTTCGAGCGGGTTAGGTTTCCATTTCAACCGTTCCTGCATCGCATATACCATCAACAACCGCTCCTGTGACCAGCGCCACGCCTCCGGTTTGCCCTGCCACACCCAGTCTGCCGCTCCGTTCTGCACCTGCCGCCTCAGAATCAGGTCATCTTGGTATTCCTCTATCCATTTCTGCAACCGCCCCCAACTCCTGAACAAAGTCTCGTGCGCTACCTCAACCTGAGTTTCGTCCTTCACCAGCAACCGCGCCTGCGTAAAAGCCTCCACCAGCGCCAATTCCTCTGCCCCAAAACAGTCGTGCCGTACCCGCTGCCGCGTTGCCGCAAACTGTCCTTTCACTTCTTCCACTGTCACCAGTTCCCGGAATACCTGCCCCAACAACCGTGTTTTTCCCGCTTCCTCGCCCGGTAGCTTCTCGAAAACTTGCTCTGCCCTCTTCCCAATTGCCCCTTCTACCTTTCCTAACGCCTCGTAATCCGCATAGGTCAGGCGGTTGTCCCCTCGCGTCATCGCTATCTTGTACAACTCATCCAAAAGATATGCCAACAATGCCAGCGAGCCTGCCTCACTCCCGGTGTCTCGTAAAATCAGTGAGGGTAGTCCTCGTTCAAATTCCAGAGTCGCCATTTCCGCCGGGCGTTCTATCATCTGCAACAATGCACCCGGATTTGGCGCAGACAGGTAGAAAGTACCCTTGTTCAACAGTTCAGCCAGTATGGGATTTTCGATGGCGCGATGTACAAAGTCGTGCCTTATTGTTACCAACACCCGCATGCTGGGATGCTCCGCCAATTCGCTTAGCATCTGAATAAAAGGTTCAATCGTATCTTTCTGTGACAGCGTAAACAATTCCTCGAATTGGTCTATGAACAGCAGCACTTCCGCCCATTCCGGTGCTTTGGCGCTCTCCAGTGCGGTATTGAGCAGCTTACCTAACGTTGCCGGAT
>JACAUB010000079.1 GCA_013390605.1 Bacteroidota bacterium
AGAACCCGAAAAAAACAATATTCTCCTTATCACTGATTCCCCGTCCGATGTTGACTACTTGGTTGTATTACTCAGAGATTCTGCGAAAATCAACTTCGAATATCGCCTTGTCCTAAATGCCCTTGAGCTTGAAATAGCCCTCAAAGAGCGCGAGTGGGACTTAGTTTTGTGCAATTTTGTATTAGCTACGCTAAGCTCGGTCGATGTGATTAAGTTAGTCAAACACTCCCAACCCACCACCCCAATTATCCTTGTTTCAGAAGGGGCAACGGTGCAGGTCGCAGTAGATATGATGCGTCTGGGGGCAAGCGGGTTCGTTGAAAAGACGGATTACCTTCGTCTTATAGAATTTGTCAGACAAGCGCTTGAAACGAGGCATTTAACAAAAGAATCGGATGAATCGTATTACGAGAGCATTATCAAATATCAGACAGAGCTTATCTGTCGTTATGATGCCGATTTTCGGCTGACCTTTGCCAACCGCGCCTACAGCGAATGGTACGAGCAGCCTATTGAAGCTCTATTGGGTAGTAATATTCTGGATAATATTCCGGCAGAGTATCGAGAGCGGGCAATTGCCCATGTCAAAACCTTAACATTTGATAGTCCCGTTGCAAAATTGGTATATCAAGATAGCCTACCCGGGCAGAAACTTCGCTGGATTGAATGGACAAACCGGGCTATATTCGATAAAAGTGGTCGCTTTATCGAATATCAAAGTGTCGGACGCGACATCACCGAACACAAAAGAATTGAAGAAAAGCTACTCTACAGCGAAGCTCAACAGAAAGCTTTACTTTCGGCGAACCCTGATTTATTGTTTCGTATAACGCCTGAAGGAATATTTGTAGAATTTCATGGTCCCCAAACCGATTTGCTAGTTCCGCCGGAAGCTTTTATCGGCAAACATATTCAGGACATTTTACCCTCGTGGGTTGCGAACCGCTCGCTGGAGGCAATCAAGCAGGTTGACCTCACGAGACAACCTGTAATTTTCGAATATGAGCTGTTCTTTCAAGCAGATATGCATTTCTTTGAAGCGCGGTTTGCACCGTTAGATAATACTGAGGAAGTGCTGGCAATTATTCGCGATATAACCGCTCGCAAAAGAGCGGAAGCAGCCTTGCGAGACAGCGAAGAAAAGTATCGCAGCCTGATTGAAAGCTCGGATGGTGCATTTTCGATGGTTGATTCCACCGGACGTTATTTGTATTTGAATAGAATCGCTGCCGTTCCTTTTGGTGTAGAGCCTGAGCAACTGATGGGCAAGACCGTGCATGACTTATTCCCGCCCTCACAAGCCAACAATATAATGGCTGATATAAATCGGGTTATAACCCTCGAAAAAGGCTTAGTCCTTGAACCTGAAGTGACTCTTGCCGGGAAATCAGTTTGGTTTCGTACTAGCCTGCAACCGATACGGGATAGCACGGGAAAGCCTTATGCGGCGCTGATTTACGCCAGCGAAATTACCGATAAGAAAATGGCAGAACGAGAAATCCTTATGCAGAATGAGTTATTGCGCCAGTCAAGAAATCTCATCGCAATGAGTAATCTGGAAGGACAAATTACCTTTATGAACCGGGGTGGCGCAATTATGCTCGGTTACGACCAACCGGAAATGTTTATAGGTAAGCAAATCGCCGATTTTCACTTGCCGGAAGATGCAGAACGCGCCCTTAATGAATATTTGCCGTATGCCTTAAAAAACGGACAATGGAGTGGAGAAAACCGTCTTAAAACCCCGGATGGTCGGCTAATTGATGTGGAACAGACCATCTTCCCTATTCTCAATGACAGCGGGAATATTCTACAAGCGGCTACCATTATGGTGGACATCACCCAGCGCAAGCATGGAGAAGAAGCTTTGCGCCAAAGCGAAACCCGTTTTAAGGCGCTGGTGGAAAACTCTCCAGACTTTATCGTCAGACATAATATAGAATTTGAGTTGCTCTATGCTAATCCGGCAGCAGCTCAATTATATGGTGAGTCGGCAGAGTCTTTAATTGGAAAAACTCCAGAGAAGCTTGCAATAGACCAAAATGTTTTGCAACCTTGGCAGGAATTTGCCCTAAAAGTAATCGAAACCGGGCAAGAGCAGGTGCTAGATTATGAAATCACTTTATTTGGGCAAGTGTTTTATCTCCAAACCCGCATAGTCCCAGAATTTAACACCAAAAAGCAGTTAGTATCCTTACTTTCTATTACTCGCGATTTAACCTCGCTCAAACAAGCGCAAAATGAGGTAATCAGGAGCAAAGAACAACTTTTCCATTCTCAGAAAATGGAGATGGTGGGCAGGTTGGCAGGGGGCGTGGCACACGATTTTAATAATCTGCTGACCGTAATCCAAGCTTACGCCGAAATAATAGCTAACGGTTTGCATTCACAAGACCCGCTGCTTGAAAATGCGCAGGAAATCAAGAAGGCAGGGGAAAAAGCTGCCGCTTTAACCAAGCAACTGCTGGCTTTCAGCCGTCGTCAGAGGCTTCAACCAAAGGTGCTAAACCTCAATAATACGATTCTGGATATTGAGAAAATGTTGAAGCGTTTGATTGGGGATAATGTTGAGATAATGTGTGAACTTGACCGCAACCTAGGTATGGTGATGGCTGACCCGGTTCAGGTAGAGCTAATTATAATAAACCTAGCGGTTAATGCTAGGGATGCAATGCGCGGAGTCGGTAGCTTTAAGCTGAAAACTTCCAATGTGCAGTTAGATGAGGGACACACCGGCTACTTCCAGACTATAAAACCAGGACAATATGTTTTGCTAGAAGCAAGCGATACAGGCTGCGGAATGGATAATGAAACGCTAAGCCATATCTTTGAGCCTTTCTTTACTACTAAAGAACCTGGAAAGGGCACTGGTCTGGGGCTTGCCACTGTGTACGGGATAATCCAGCAAAGCCAAAGTTATATTTCTGTTTACAGTGAACCGGGATTGGGTTCTGTTTTCAAAATCTACTTACCAAAACTGGAAGGGATTTCAACTCCTGAAGTGGTTGAGCAACCAGTCGTAAACCTGCCCACGAGCGGTTCCGAAACGATACTCTTAGTGGAAGATGAAAACCTCATCCGAAAATTAGCTAGAGCGCTACTGAGAAAAAACGGCTACACGGTTCTGGAAGCAGAAAACGGTCATGAAGCTCTAGAAATGTATCGGAATTACGGAGGTAAAATCGACCTGCTGATAAGTGATATGGTGATGCCCCGAATGGGTGGGAAAGAACTTTCTGTAGAACTGGCAAAACATTTCCCCGACCTGAAAATACTTTTAATGTCAGGTTATTCGGAAGACATGTTTTACGATGATAGCATTCTCCTATCAACGGATTTTATCCAGAAACCTTTTTCGTCTATAGAGCTTGTTAGGAAAGTGCGCTTGCTACTGGATAGGGTATAGAATCTATGGTGTTATCTGACCACCAAAGCCATTATCTGGTCGGACAGAAGAAGCTACTAGGGCTTCGTGGTGTATCCCGATTACCGAAGGCTGAAGCGGCGCAACACCGTAAATGAGGGTGTACATTAGTGTGTGTAAATGGAAAAAGCTGCTGCTACAATAAAGCAATTAAAACCA
>JACAUB010000008.1 GCA_013390605.1 Bacteroidota bacterium
GCAGGAAAAAGGTGGCATCTATATGGATTACGATATTTCTAACCAGCAACTTCATAAGGAACTAGAACGGTTGCAGCAGCGCATTACCGCACTGGAAAAGGACGCGGATATACGCAAAGCCTACGTAAAGTTGTTGCTCAAAGAAAAAGAGCTGCTGGCTATAACTTTACGTAGCATCGGTGACGGGGTGATTACCACCGATACGCAAGGGTTAGTAGTGATGATGAATCCGGTTGCCGAAACCCTTACAGGCTGGAACATTGCCGAGGCACAAAACAAGCCCCTACGAGAAGTATTCCATATTATCAGTGAGAAAACCGGCAAAGAGGTGGAGAACCCGGTTCAAAAGGTGTTGGATACCGGACTTATCAGGGGCTTGGCTAATAGCACCCTTTTGATTAGTCAAGAAGGTAATTCACGGGTCATCGCTGATAGCGCCGCGCCGATTATTGATACGATTACTGGTCAAATATTGGGGGTAGTGCTGGTCTTTCGAGATGTTACCCACGAACGTAAACTGGAATTAGAAGTAGCCCGCGCCGAAAAGCTAGAGAGTGTGGGAATACTGGCTGGCGGTATTGCCCACGATTTTAACAATGTTTTGACCTCGATAGCCGGAAATATCTGGCTGGCTAAGCTGGCATCCAAAGACCAGAAATCGCTTGAAGTAGAGGACTTGCTGGCAGAAGCCGAAAGCCAAACTTTCCGAGCTAAGGAATTAACCCACCAGTTGCTAACCTTTTCCAAAGGGGGCGCACCCATCAAAAAAATTTCGTCGCTACAGGAGTTGGTGCGAGAAACAGCTATTTTTGCCTTGCACGGGTCGAATGTACGCTGTGTCTTTGCCTTACCGGAGGATTTATGGGTAGTGAATATTGATACCAATCAGATAAGCCAAGTAATAAATAACCTGATTATCAATGCCGACCAAGCAATGCCGGAAGGTGGCATTATTACGATTACCGCTGAGAATGTGCTGGCGAACAGTGTCGTTAGGCAGGATGAGCCAATGCTATTAAAAACGGTTGATTACGTGAAGGTCTCAATCCAAGACGGGGGTATCGGTATCAGTCAGGAAGCTTTAACTAAAATATTCGAACCATACTTTACTACCAAGTCCAGCGGAAGCGGTTTGGGACTGGCGACCTCTTTTTCGATTATCAGTAAGCACAAGGGTTTTCTGGGGGTGACTTCAGAACTTGGCAAAGGCGCTACTTTCTTCCTGTATTTGCCAGCCCTTTCTGGAGAAGTGGTTGCACCTCTTGAGAAAGAAGTTGGGAAAAAGCTGGTTTCGATGTATGGAGGCAAAGTTCTGATTGTAGATGACCAGAATGATATTCTCGTATTATTGAAACGAGTGCTTGGTCTTGTGGGGTATGAGGTTATAACCGCCCTTGATGGGGCAGTGGGAATTGAACTTTACCGGGAGGCGTTAGAGAGCGCTAATCCTTTCCAAGCGGTGATATTGGATTTAACCATACCGGGTGGGATGGGCGGCAAGGAAACCATCCAACACTTATTAGCGATAGACCCTCAAGTAAAAGCAATAGTTACGAGCGGTTATTCCAATGACCCGATTTTGAGCAATTTTGAGGCATATGGGTTTAAGGGTGCGCTGAGTAAGCCTTTCAAGTTTTTGGAACTGCGCGAGAAGTTGGACGCAATGCTGGCATAATATATTTCTTTATAGTGCAACCTATAAAAGATGAAAGAGCCGGGTGGGTGTACCCGACTCTTTGCCTGTACTGCTCGCTGAAGGGGGAGGTGTTAGGAGGGGGTATGTTCTATTTCAAATCTGGAAAATGCTCTTTCATCTTAGGCAATATGTTGGGCTTGGTAATAGTTGCTTTTAGATTGATACTGGCGGCAGTTTCAAACTCATCATCATAGTCAGTAAATACTACAAACTCAGTCATTTCCATACCGGGAATTGACTGGAGAAGCTGGAAAAAATTGAGGCACAATGTTGCTTCTATAAGGTTATCAGCTAGTACAAACTGTGGTTTGTATTCGATTGCCATAGAATAAGCTTGACCAAAGTTCCCAGCTTCAATCATAGTGTAGCCCTGTAGTTCAAAGAATCTGCGTAGGGCTTTTCGCAGAATAGCAGTCTCATTTATAACTAAAACTACCATGTCACCTATTCCCTATGTGATAATATTGAGTACAAGAAAATATAGGGGTGATGGGTTAGCACCACCCCTTGTTTTTATTTATGTGGCGAAAAACTTACCTATCGCGCCATTGAGATAGGCAGTAAAAGCCAACCTGCTGCAACGATGCAGTAGGCTGAAAATAAGATATGTCTAATAAACTAGGGTGTATAAACTAAAGTAGTACGTAGTATAGCAAAATGCTGTAACTAGTTTCTCTATGTCAGAAAATTTTATTGATTGA
>JACAUB010000080.1 GCA_013390605.1 Bacteroidota bacterium
CCGGACAGCTCTACAGCATGGAATCTTTGTTTACAGTTAAAAGAAAACGGATTGCTTGCAAAACCAACACACGGTAACATCATCAGATTAGCACCACCTTTGGTTATTACGGAAGAGCAATTATTAGACTGTGTAAAAATTATTGAAAAAACTATTCTGGAATATAAAGCTTAATTTTCCTTCAGAACAGATTCATAAAAATTAAGATAATTATTGGACATTGCGGTATAACTATATTGCTCTGTCCAATTTTTTATTTCCTGGCTCATTTCTTTTTCATTGCTATGGTAAAGAGCCATTTTCTCCTGAAACAGCTGAGCCATTAATTTCGGTTCAAAACTGTCAAAATAAAAAGCTTTATCTCCTCCTATTTCAGGAAGACTCGTATATGTTGAAAGAAATACAGGCTTACCAAAGGCCATAGCTTCAATCGGCGGAATCCCAAAACCTTCTGCAATAGAAGGATGGCACATGGCTTCGGAATGCTGAATTACTGCATATTTCTCTTCCTCAGAAAGATTTTTAAGAAAATGGACTCTTTGTTCCAGGTGCAGTTCTTTAATTCTTGTTCTCACTTCTTGCCCGTACAATAATTTCTCATCTGAAGCAATAAATACAAGATCTTCTTCTATATAAGGAAGCATTTCAACCAAAGTCAACTGATTTTTTTTGTTGAAAAGCACTCCAATGTTTAAAATATACTTTTTATCTTTTAAATAGCCGTATTTACCCAACTGATATTCTCTATCTGCTGGGAGATCAATTCCGTTGTGTATAACCACAACATCTTTTAGTTTAGTAAAATTAAAAAGCCTCTTATTGCGAATAAAGCTCTCTTTTGCATACTCAGAAATACAAACAATATAGTCTGCATTTTTTACATTACTTCTAACTTTCCCAAGCATTTTTCTCTTTTTAGAATTGGAAAGATTCTCATACAGAAAGTTCAGATCATGCAGAGTAACAATTTTTATTGTGCTTTTATAATTTCTATGAAAGTACGAGGACAGCTGGTGACTTACATGAATAAGATCAAACTCGCCGCTAAAACGCTCAAAAAAACGATGGGTTTTATTCCAGAAAACACAATTAGGCTTAGGCTCGAATTCCTCAAGCTGTTCTTTTTTCCCGAAAAAAAATATTTCAAACTTAGAATTCTCCT
>JACAUB010000081.1 GCA_013390605.1 Bacteroidota bacterium
ATAGCTTTCTGCAAACGCCCTTTCAAGGGTTGTAATCTGCTAATTGATTCCCACCGTACTCGCTCATATGCCTTCAACGAGGGGTTCTTATGGGTTAGGTATCCACCTTCCATTTTCTCGCACCCTGTACGAGCCTTATACTCAGCAATACCTGGGTCGATTGCACTACCCATGTCATACCACCAATAGCCTTCTTGGGCGTAATACTCTAAATGTTGTAAGTCGAGATACTTGGGGGCTTTGAGATGAAAATATTCCTTCAATGAACCGTGAATCCATCCAGTAACAGTATGGTTATGGCAAAAAACAATATTTCCTGCTATTATTTTGCCATCCGCCCAAGCTGCCCATAACTGAACTTTATCAGAAGCTTGATTGTAAAATGCTTCAAATACAGACCAAGAGTATATCTTGGGATAATCCCAGCGTTTTGTAGATTCCAGATACACCTCATAGAACTCTCGCCATTGCTCTAGTGTCTCGGCTTTACCTACTGTAACACCAAGTTTGGGGGATTGGCGTGCATGCCTCAAAAAACCCTTGTGAGATGTTTCCCACTTTTTCCTAAGCTCTTCAACCCCTCCACGCATATCTAATACCCAAATGTTGTCTTCCTCACAATCAAAGCCAGAATAGAATGACAAGGGTTTGAACGGGTTCTGCCGCCAAGAGAGGTTATAGCGGCGTAGATGCTGAACCAATACCTGTTCGTGTTCGGCTGTTATCTCGTCCTTGCTCAGAAAACTACTATTGACATTATCTGGTGACATAGAATACATGTGAAAAATGCCTTTGAGCTTTTTGTATCTAACCAGAGGCAGCAGCATTTCTACTCCATCGCTAAAGCGAATGAGTTGAGAAGCATCTTCGGGAATTTGATTGTCACGATAGGGGTTAGGATTTGAACAGAGTACATTATGCCACATATGGGTTTGATAGAAAGTAGCATAGTCACAGTTGTTTTCGATACTTTCCCATTGTTCGGGCGTAGGTTTAGAGATAGTGGCAATTCTTAGGCTATTCATTTCGGACGTGTCTCCT
>JACAUB010000082.1 GCA_013390605.1 Bacteroidota bacterium
CTAGCTCTGTTGAACTTTTTTCTTCTTTGCCTCCGTCTTTGATGGTCATTGTTGTTACCGTGACATTGGCTTTGGATGCTTTAATCATCTCTTCACTAATGCCTTGCGCTGCAAGTTTTGTTCGCTCAATCTCCTTCTCCATGGTGGAACTGATCGAGTTTTTAATATTTATATCAGGTTGTTTCTCAGCGTAAATAATAGCTTTCGAAGGTAAGTTGATATCTGATTTTGGAATATAAACCAAGGCATAAAACTTCCCTTTGTTAACACTGTCTTTACCGGCTACAAGGGGGCCTGTGAAAGCTTTAAATGTAATGCCGTTATCATTTTTAAATTTGCCCTGAAACCATCCGGTTTCGTCAAGTACTTGAATTTCTCGTTTTGTATTAGCAACCAAACCTATTACTACCGGAACGATAAACATAGAGGCCATTAATATGGGCCCCAGGATGGTCATGATAATAAACGACTTTTTCTTTACTCTTGAAAGATATTCACGTTGTATGATGAGACTAATCTTGTTCATAGCTAATTATTCTGTAAGGTTTGCAGATATTTCTTCGGGCTTTTCCTGGACTTTTTCAATGAAGATATCGTTCATCGAAGGAAGTACTTCTTTAAACGCAACAACTTCTAAATAGGGGATAACGCTTTGTAATAAAGCATTTGGCTTTTCATCTAAAGGCAGTTTTATCTTGACCGTGCTGACTTTTTCATCTTCTATCTGCGATAAAAGTTTAAAATCTGAAGGAAGTATCGTGCTTATATCTCCGGTAAACCCTGTAAAACTAAGTTCATAACTGTTTGAACGATATGTTTTTTTTATGTCGTTGACACGCCCTTCCAATATTTTCTTCGATTTATTGATTAGTGCAATATCATCACATAACTCTTCAACAGATGACATATTATGGGTCGAAAAAATGACAGTAGCTCCATTCTTGCGCAGTTCCAATATTTCATCGCGAATTAAGGTTGCATTGATTGGATCGAATCCACTAAAGGGTTCATCAAAAATTAGTAGTTGTGGTTGATGTACGATGGTTACGATAAACTGTACCTTTTGTTGCATCCCTTTTGAAAGTTCTTCAACTTTTTTACCCCACCAATCCTGAATCTCGAATTTCTCGAATAAGGTTTTTAATCGTTTCTGGGCTTCGTGAGCATGTACACCTTTTAGCTGAGCCAGATACATAGCCTGCTCGCCAACTGGCATTTTTTTGTACAATCCGCGTTCTTCTGGAAGATATCCAATCATTGCGGTATGTTTAGGATGAAGCTTCTCTCCTCGAATAAAAAGCTCGCCCTGATCTGGAGCTGTGATCTGATTAATGATCCTGATGAGAGATGTTTTTCCGGCGCCATTAGGTCCTAACAGACCATAAATACTATTCTCCGGAACATTGATGCTAACCATGTCTAGTGCTGTTTGAGTAGCATAGCGCTTGGTAACGTCTTTGGCAACAAAAAGGTCCATAAAGTTTTGGGTTGATTTGTAGAAAAGACTGATGAATAATTTAAATAATGAATATAATGGCGAATTTAGAGAATTTATAATTAGAGTAGTGTATAATAATTTGTTAAACTGTCAAAAATGGAAGCCGAAAGATTGAAAAATGGTGCTGAAATGCAAAAGGTAGAAAAGCAAAACGGGGATGAGCTTGTTTTGTGCCCATCCCCGTGATTATATATAGACTCTCTTGCGAGAGAAAAATAGGATCTATTGAAAGTACTCTTTCATCCTATCGAAGAATCCTCTGTCTTTGCTACTTGGATTAGGCTTGAAGTTCTCAGAATGTAATAATCCTTCGAGCATCTCTTTTTCATTTTTTGAAAGAGAGCGAGGAACCCAAACTGAAATGCTAACCAGAAGGTCGCCTCGGCCATATCTGTTTATTGTTGGTAGTCCTTTGTTTTTTAAACGAAGGATTTTTCCACTTTGTGTCCCTGCTTCAATTTTAATTTTTGCTTTTCCTTCAAGCGTTGGTACTTCAACTGATGAACCTAATGCCGCTTCAGGAAAGCTCAAAAAGAGTTCGTATATCAGGTTTTCTCCATCTCTTTGCAGAGATGCATGCTTCTCTTCTTCTATAGCAACAATTAGATCACCATTAATTCCTCCTCGTGCAGCAGCATTTCCTTTTCCACTGACAGATAATTGCATCCCTTCAGAGACTCCTGCAGGGATATTGAGGCTGATAACTTCTTCGCCTTTAATAACACCATTACCAAAGCAGGTAGTACACTTATCTGTTATTACTTGTCCTTCACCACTACATGTTGGGCATGTGGAAGCGGTTTGCATCTGTCCGAGGAATGTATTAGTGATACGTGTTACCTGACCAGTGCCATGACAAGTAGAGCAGCTGTGAAAAGCACTTCCATTTTTTGCTCCTGTTCCATTACATGATGTACAGGATATATATTTTGTTACCTTGATTTTCTTTTCTACACCTGAAAGGATATCTTCAAGAGTTAGTTTTACTTTTACCCGAAGGTTTGAACCTTTATTTACAGCTCTACGACGGCCACCTTGTCCTCCACCAGAAAAACCACCAAAGCCACCGAATGCACTACCGAAAATATCGCCAAACTGACTGAAAATATCATCCATATTCATTTCATGGAATCCACTTGCGCCACCACGTAATCCATCATGACCATATCTGTCATATCTGGCCCGTTTATCAGGATCACTTAAAACTTCGTAAGCTTCAGCAGCTTCTTTGAATTTATCTTCGGCATCTTTATTGTCAGGATTCTTATCAGGATGGAATTTGATTGCCATCTTACGATAAGCCTTTTTAATTTCATCTGCCTCAGCATTTCGTGAAACACCTAATATTTCGTAATAATCTTTTTTAGTCACTGTTTTCCTTTTATTATCGTTAAACAAGAAATCGGGTTTAACTGCCGACTACCACCTTAGAAAAACGGATCACCTTACCTTGTAGAGTGTATCCTTTTTCAATTACATCAACGATTTTATCCTTTAACTCAGGAGTTGGTGCAGGTGTCTGGGTTATAGCTTCGTGGAAATCTGTGTTAAGGGGTAATCCCATAGCTTGAATTTCTTCGAGTCCCTTTTGGTTAAGGGTATTCCGTAATTTGTTATAAATCAGTTGAACACCTTCTTTATGAACATGTACTGTTTTTGCACCTTCGTATGATTTTAATG
>JACAUB010000083.1 GCA_013390605.1 Bacteroidota bacterium
TTCACACCCTATATATACGTATATATTTTCAGTAAATCGGCACCGTTGAATTCCGAATGACCAGATTTGTGCTCAGAACTATCGTTTCATGATCAATCCAATTATCAGTCTTTAATTTTCGCATCAATAATTCCATTGACCGCCGTCCCATCACATCACCCGGTTGAGAAACAGTAGTCAACATCGGATCGAACATATGAGCTATATCTTCATCGCCAAAACCAACAACCGCAACTTGTTCGGGAACACTAAATCCGCGTGCTTTAAGTGTTTTTATAACGCCAATAGCAGTAAAGTCGTTAACTGTAAAGATAGCATCAAAAACAGTCCCTTGATCAACTAACTGGTTAACACCATGAATTCCCTTATAGAAGTTATCTGCATGAATAATCAACTCATCATCCAACTCTATACCATAATCCTCCAAAGCCTGTTTGTATCCATTGAACCTATTTTTTCCAATCAGTCGATTCTGGGGACCTGAAAAGTGTACAATTTTACGTTTTCCCGTCTTAATCAGATGCTCAACTGCAGAATAGGCGCCCCCAAAATCATCAATCACAACATAGTCAGACTCATAATCCTCAATGGTCCGATCAAAAAACACAATTGGAATACCCTCTTCTTCCAATTTTCTAAAATGATCGTAATCTGAAGTTTCTTTTGCTACTGATACCAACAAGCCATCTATACGACCATCCATAAATGCATTAACTGCAGCTACCTCATTATCGTACTGCTCATTTGTTTGGCTTACCATAATATTATATCCATTTTTACTTGCTACATCCTGTATACCACTAATAACAGAAGAAAAGAAAAAATGAACGATTTCTGGTATGATCACTCCAACTACATTACTTCGCCTATTTTTCAAGCTAAGTGCTATCGCATTAGGTTTATATCTTAATTTGATAGCCAGCTCATTTACCAACCGTTTAGTATCAGGACTAATATCTGGATGATCTTTTAGTGCACGCGAAACAGTTGAAGGTGAAATTCCTAGTTCGCGTGCAATATCCTTTATTGTAGCTGGATGATTTTTCATAGAAAAAACAGATTGAGATATATTAAGTAACTGGGTGGTTAAATATACGAATAATTCTTGAAATCAATCAAATTTTGAACAAAACGAAATCCCATTTTTTTGTATTAAATAATAAAAAATAAAACTATTAAAAAAAGATAACTAAATGTTTTTTTGGATAAAATATTCAGTTACGATATTTATTCACTGCTTAACTTATTATTAACAAATATTTTACACCATATTAATTTTCGTTAAAGTGTTTTTTAGACTTAGCGTAAAAAAAAGAGGATTTTTTATCATTCTATACCCTTTTTGAGACAAAAAAAATAGTTTTTTTTTCAAAAACACATTAAAGAATGTAAAAAAGGGGCATATTTAAGAATGTTTTAAAGTACCGCAAACGTTTGCGGTGTCGTTTACGATGATTTTCAGCACATTAAATGTTTTTTTTGCATTTTTTTGTTTTATATTTGAAAAAGAAATCAGCCTTAGAACACCAGCTAAGTACTAACAAACAAACCAAAAAAAATGAAGAAGCAATACCATTTACTCAAAAGGTTACCGCTCCTTGTGTTTTTCTTTCTGTTTTGCACAGGAAGCCTGATAGCACAGGAGTCAAATAAAGTTTCGGGAAAGGTAACCGACGCTAAAGATGGCACACCTCTCGTAGGCGTGACCGTTTCTGTAAAAGGAACCCAGCAAGCTACTATCACTAATTATGATGGAACTTATAGCATTGCAGTATCACGTAAAGCAGCCAGTACAAGTACACTTGTATTTTCTTATATGGGTTACACCAAACAAGAAGTAGCTGTTGCAGGAAAAAATGTTTTAAATGTACAATTAGCTGCTACCGCAGAAATGCTTTCTGAAGTAGTAGTTGTTGGTTATGGTACAGTAAGAAAAACTGATGCCACAGGCTCTATATCTGCCGTAGGATCAAAAGATTTTAACAAAGGTGCTATCACTTCACCACAGGAACTACTTGTAGGTAAGAGCTCCGGTGTTGTTATCACATCGAATGGTGGTGCTCCTGGTGGAGGAGCGACAATCAGAATCCGTGGTGGTTCGTCAATGGGTGCCAGTAATGATCCTTTGATCGTTATTGATGGTGTTGCCATCGATAGTAAAGGCGTTTCAGGGATGAGCAATCCACTTTCTACTATTAATCCAAACGACATTGAGTCATTTACCGTATTGAAAGATGCTTCTTCAACCGCTATTTACGGTTCAAGAGCTTCTAACGGGGTCATCATTATTACCACGAAGAAAGGAAAGAGTGGTGCAATGGAACTGACCTATAATGGAAATGTTTCAATTGGTGAGGCTCCTAAATTTATGGATGTTTATACTGGTGACGAATATCGTGCATTAGCTCAACAGCTGCTTACTTCAAAACTTTCCGGTTTATCAGCAACAGCCCTAAAACGTTTAGGTACTGCTAATACCGACTGGCAAAAAGAAATCTACAGATCAGCTATTGGTCAAGATCATAATGTAAGCGCATCCGGAACTTTCAATAACACTCCTTACCGTGTTTCATTAGGTTATACAGATAACAATGGTATCTTAAAGACAACCAATCTGAAAAGAAACACCATGGCGATCTCATTGAGTCCTACATTCTTTGATAAACACCTTAAAGTAGACTTAAATTTAAAAGGTGTATATTCTAAAGAA
Source organism: Bacteroidota bacterium (assembly GCA_013390605.1). GTDB lineage: Bacteria > Bacteroidota > Bacteroidia > Bacteroidales > Cfx3-03 > Cfx3-03. Next base: position 2,711 of record JACAUB010000083.1, read on the forward strand.
AATTTCGGAAATACCGGAGCCATCGGTGCTGCTACTTCATTTGACCCTACCCAACCTGTTACAAATGGTAACACCAAATGGGGTGGATATTTCACATGGGTAGATCTTACAGATAATTTGGCTAATGGTCAAATGAATCCTGATGGACATCCAAACGGAATTGGACCATCCAATCCTGTTGCTTTACTTAATCAAACGGATAACACATCAACGGTTTACAGAAGTATTGGCAACTTGAATTTAGATTACAAGTTCCATTTCTTACCTGATTTGAGTGCCAAATTGAATCTTGGCTACGACTATTATGATAGTAAAGGACATAACAATCAACCAGTAAATGCTCCTTGGACAGTCAGAGGAGGTACAGGTGCATACACTGATTACACCGGAAAAGGAAAAACTCAGTTATTAAACTTCAACCTTCAATATGTTAAAGATCTTAAAGAAATTAAGAGTAAACTTGATGTATTGGCCGGTTATGAATATTCTAAATTCTGGCAAGAAAATTATAACTGGTTCAGAACTTCAACTTCCACAACTGATCCAATCACTACTCCTACCGAACACTTCCTCATTTCTTTCTTAG
>JACAUB010000084.1 GCA_013390605.1 Bacteroidota bacterium
AAAAGATCGCCCATCAGATATATTTCTTTCGCATCTTTTCTAACTTCATCTAGCCAGTCCACGAGTAATCTTTCACGTCTCAAGCTAGAGGCATGTTCAGGGATTCCAAGATGGAAATCAGAAGCAAAATAAATTCTCTCACCCGGTTTCAATTCAAGCTTATCTGTTTTCAATGTTTATCTCCTTTTCAGTAATAATTTTATTTTCTTATCCAACTTATCAAACGAAGGATTTACAAATGCAATCTTTCCATGTCGGTCAATCAGAAAGGAATAAGGGACACTAATAATATTGAAGCGATGGCCAATTTCAGAATATCCTTTATCAAAATCATTTATTTGACGCCAGGTAATTCTATCTTGCTTTATCACATCCCTCAATAAATCACGATTTTCATCAAGTGAAATTTCAATTACTTCAAATCCCTTATTATGAATCCTTTTGTAAATCCTATATAACTCCTGATTCTTTTCCCGACAAACCGGATTACCTGCCTCCCAAAAGTTTACTAGCACCACCTTTCCATTCAAAGAAGACAGGCTAACTGGCTGACCATCTATGCTAATCGTTTCTATTGCCGGCATTATTGCACCAGGCAATAACATTTTTTTAACTTCAATCCTTTTTTTAATTTTATTCTCAATCTCGTTTACTCTCAGGTGGTAACCCAGCACCAATTTATTTTGAGGATATGATTTAGCCAGACAACTATCCAATAACTTATAAAAAACAATATCATGCTCTTCATTAAACAGAGGGATATTTGAAAACTGCGAGTTTATGATAAGTAGTGATGCCAGAGATCCTGGATTTTTATGAAGAAATTTAGTAGCTGCATCTCTTCTTTCTTCCATCACAGAATTAAAGACAGAGTCTAATCGAATTCTATTAGCCATATATTCTGGAGTCTCCTGGCTATTTCTAAAGATTATTGTCAGCGAGTCAAGTCTCGCCTTTTGTTTTCTCGAAGCCATCCAATAATCCAGATAAAGTTTTGATTCTTTAGATCCCTTAACGATCCAGGTATTGGATAACTTTAAGGCATCACCCGAAACATCAATCGTTTCTCCTTTACTTGCAATAATAACAGCATAATCAGTACTTCGAAGCCCTAAAAGATAAAATGATGTCTCCTTAACCTTTAGCCTAAAACTATAAAACCCATTTTCGGTAACAATTGTAGAGTCTAGTATATGCATTCCTGTTTCATCCATTTCCCTCAAAAAGACAAGCTTTCCCTCCCCATGCATTAGCTCACCATAGACTACAAATTCATCCGATGAAGCCTTAGGTATCCTTGAGCATGAAAAAACAAATAATGAAACAATTAAAATAAAAAGTAAGACAACCTTATTTTTCAATTTTCCCATGGTGTTTTAAAACAATTGACAAAAATAATCAATCTAACAGAGAATTACCCATTATTATGATTTGGTAACATAATCCAGAACAATCTTGTCAATTTTTTCGCGTTCACCAAAATGAAAAGCAACTTCTATGGGGATATAATAGACAGGCATATTTTTTAAAACATCAGCTAAAGAGGGATCAATCAAACGCATTGCATCTTTTTCAGTTGTCAGCAACACCTTTTTACGTGTAAATAACTCCTCATATTCTGTTTTTATAGATAATATATCTTTTTCAGTAAACTGATGATGATCAGCAAAATGAATAGTCACTAATTCGCTACATAATCTTTTTAAATATTGTTCCAGAGGATAAGGATTAGCTATTCCAGAAAAAAGTACTATTGTATTAATTTGATTAAAACGTAATACCGGAAGGTTTTTAAATAGAGGAATAGGCAAACCATATGTAATAAAACTAAAAAAGACATGTTGATTAGATCGTGGCTTTATCTGTTCTAAAACAGCTCTTTTTGATAATGGAGAAAAAACAGGATCCGTTTTCGTAACAATGATAATATCTGCTCTGGCAGCTCCCGATATAGGCTCGCGCAATCGGCCAGCAGGCAATAAATAATCATTTGAATACAAACTATGATAATCCGTTAATAATATAGAGAGACCCGGTTTAACATACCGGTGTTGAAAAGCATCATCAAGTAAAACTGCTTTTACGCCAGGGTATAAACTTTTCAACTTTTGAATGCCATGACATCTATCCTCATCAACTGCTACATGTATATCATCAAATTTATTGATATATTGCTTAGGCTCATCTCCTATTTCAGTAGCTGATGACATATTAGAGGCAACAATAAAACCGCTTGTATTCCTCCTATATCCCCTGCTAATAACTCCTATTTCGATTTTCTTTGTTAATAATCTTATAAGATATTCTACATGAGGTGTTTTTCCAGTCCCACCAGTCGAAAGGTTTCCTACGACAATAACAGGAAAGTCAAATTGTTTAGATTTGAAGACCCCATTATTAAAAAGCAAGTTACGTATCCTGATAACAAGACCGTAAATCACAGAAAATGGCAATAGAAATATCCTCAGGAAAAACATGGGTGCAAGTTAGTAAAGAATATTAACATGTCAATCAATTTTAAATTAATATTTTAGCCATACTTCATAAATTATTAACACTTTGAAAAAAAACAGAGGCCAAAGTATCAAACGTTAACCTTAAAAAAGATCTGTTAGAAAATAGTATCTTTATCTCATCATCTTTTTAATTACAATATCTAATTGTAAAGTTAAATAAAAAATCTGTGAACCAAGATATTAACAGCCATATGCAAATAAAAATTCATGATATAGTTAAAGCATTAGAGTTATTAGCACCTCTATCATTACAAGAACCATATGATAACGCAGGACTACTCGTTGGAAATAAAAATCAAAACTGTATTGGTGCATTAATAACCTTAGATGTTACCGAAATTATTCTCGACGAAGCCATTGCAAAAAAAGCTAATCTGATTATTTCACATCATCCACTCATCTTTGGTGGCATAAAAAAAGTCACGCTAGATACCGCAACTGAACGTATTGTAACGAAAGCTATCAAGAACGATATAGCTATTTATGCAATCCATACAAATCTTGATAATAGTATTGAAGGTGTAAATGCAATAATCTGTTCAAAACTCCAGTTAGTAGATTGTAAAATTCTTGATCCAGGTAAAAAACAATTAAGAAAACTGATAACATACTGTCCAACATCACACACAGAAAAAGTCAGAGAAGCACTATTCCTTGCCGGAGCTGGCCAAATTGGAAATTATGATTCGTGTAGCTTTAACGCAGAAGGTATCGGTACCTTTAAAGCTTTGGCCGGAGCTAACCCGTTTGTAGGAAATATAGATCAATTACACAAAGAAGAAGAAACACGTATTGAAACAATTTTCCCATTCTATAAAGAAAAACAAGTCATAAATGCACTATTTGCGTCACATCCATATGAAGAAGTGGCCTATGATATTTATTTGCTGGAGAATAATAATCCGACGACAGGAGCTGGTATGATTGGGAAATTACCTCATCCGATAACCGAAATCGAATTCTTAAAACAATTAAAAGAAACTTTCTTCACAGGATGTATTAAACATTCTCAGCTAACAGGCAAAAAGATTGAGAAAGTAGCAGTTTGTGGAGGATCCGGCAGCTTCCTGTCTACGAAAGCTTTACACGCAGGAGCCGATGCTTTTGTGACCGGAGATATTAAATATCATGATTTTTTCATGCCTGAAGGCCGCATTCTTCTAGCTGATATTGGTCATTATGAGAGTGAACAGTATACAAAAGAGTTATTATTAAATCATATTACGAAAATATTTCCTACTTTTGCAGTTCTAATTTCGGAGAATAATACGAATTCGGTTCATTACTTCTAAAATCAAATTTTTTGGATCTATGTCAAAGGAAATCAAGGATAATCTTTCAAATGAAATTCAGCCCGAGGAAGTCAACAACATTACCGGTATAACGCCAGGCGAAGCAGAATCGGAAGAGAATAT
>JACAUB010000085.1 GCA_013390605.1 Bacteroidota bacterium
TGTAGAATACGGGAAGGAAAGGAAAAGGATTCCGGGATAAAAATGCCGTTTTGGGTTTCTCTTAGAAGACCAATTTTGTAGAATAGTTGTTCTAGCAACACTATTGGCAAGAAGGGTGAGAAGAGAGGAGCTACGAGAAGGAGATGTTAGAAGTTATGGCCAGAAGCGCAATAAAGTACCACCGGAAACGAGGGGACAACTACAACGTAATTGCGGGCAAAGTGCAACATGATGCCCGTACCGTAAAAAGAGTGCTAAATGAACCTAGCGACAAGGTACAAACCCGCCCCAATCGTGAAAGTAGTGTGGCAGTCTTCAAAGAACAGATTGAAGGCTGGCTAGAACAAAAACTACAAGTGAAAAGAATGCTGGAACTAGCGTGGGAAGATCCCAAACAGCCCTACTGTGGCAGACCCACCGCCTTCTATGACTATGTGCGCAAGCTCAAAAAAGCCAGAGAGAACCAGGCTCATCAGGTACAGATACGTTTTGAGGGCTTACCTGGAGAGTTTTTGCAAATAGACTGGGGTGAAATTCGGGGAGTGCTGTTCAGTAAACAAGATAGTGTACCCCAAACCTTCTACTTTTTCTGTGCCCGGCTGAAATACTCGCGTTTTATGTATGTGAGCTTTCAGAAAGATATGGCCGAAGAAACGCTGGTGCGCTGCCTGGTGGAAGCCCTCAACCGGATGGGGGGAGTACCGTGGGTAATTACCACGGATAATATGAAGACGGTGGTACTGAGGCGAGATGAAAAGAACCAACCAGTGTGGCATCCGGTGTGGCAGAAACTGGCACTAGAATTCGAGTTTCACCCGGAAGCCTGTGCCCCGGCCAGCGGAAACCAGAAAGGTGCCGTAGAAAATTTGGTAAAGTATACCAAAAACAATTTTCTAGCTGGTCGTACATTCTACGATGCGGCGGATCTGGTAAGGCAGTTGGAAGAATGGTTAGGGGTAGTGAATTACGAGCGTACATGCGCAGCGACCGGGGAAATTCCGGGTAGCTTACTGGAAATAGAGCGTAAACACTTCAGCCCATTGCCTGCTAGTGCCCGGGATTACGGTTTATTTACCAGCCTGGTGGTAAACCGGGAAGGGGTAGTCATTTTTGAGACCAACAAATATAGCGTACCGGCGGAACTAATGGGACAAACCCTGACAGCCCGGATACATCGGGAATGGCTGAAGTTATGGCGGGGTACGGAACTGGTGGCACAGCACCCCCGTTGTTATTCCCGAAACCGCCGCTTAGTAATACCGGAACATTACACCCAAGCTTTTGAGATCAAACCCAGAGCCAGAACCATGGTGTGGCGGGATTGGTTGTTAAATTTAGGACCGCAAGTGTACCAGTATGTGGCGGTAATCTGTCGACGGCAAAGAGCCACCATGAGTGAACAAATCCACCAACTATACGCGCTGGCCCAGCAGGTAGGGCTGGAAGAATTCCAGGCGGCGGTGGAATTGGCAACGGAACAACAGCTTTACGGGGCGGAATATCTCAAGGGTTTATTACTCAAGCCAGCGGGTTCAGGCAGTAATGCCGCTACCCTCAAGCCCACTCAACCAGCGGTGGAACGGCTACTCAGTGAATACGAACCACTGGTGGCCAACCGTTTTTCGGCCATACCTGAGGAAAATGAAATAGAAAGGGCGGTGGGATGAATAGTCTGGAACATAAACTCACCAGCCTAAAACTGGGCAGGGTAAAACAGGTATACAGCGATTGGATTGAACGGGCACGCGAAACCGGAATGGATTACGGGGAGTTTTTAGAAGAATTGTTAAGCGAAGAGTTGCTATCTCGTCAGGAGAACCAACTCAAAAAGCGTTTGCACTCAGCCAGTTTCCCTTTTGAAGCCAGCCTGGAACAATTCGATTTCAGTCGCCACCCGGAACTGAAGCGCAGCGTGATTTTACGCTATTTCGACAGCAGTTTTGTAGAAAAAGCTGGGAATTTACTCCTAATCGGGGCAAGTGGGCTTGGGAAAACCCA
>JACAUB010000086.1 GCA_013390605.1 Bacteroidota bacterium
CGGAAAAGTAATGGATAGTTTTCCTGAAGGATTGACACGTCCTGATAGAATACCTGCCATTGGGCTTCCTCCGGCTACTCCCGGCTGCCATATTTCGAGAATAGCATTTACCATAGGCTCTATCCGAACCAACTCTAGTGGGCGACCATTTGATAGTACCAGTATAATTGGCTTACCGGTTTTCTTCAGGCTTGCCACCAACTTCTCCTGAATAGATGGCAATGCAATGGTTGAACGTGAAGCATTTTCTCCGCTCCATGTCTTCTGTTCGCCAAGACAAACCAATATTACATCCGACTGATTCGCAACCGAAACCGCTTCATCTAATTCTGTTTCGTCTGTGCCATCAAAGGCACAACCTTTAGCATAACTTAACTGGACTTTAGTACCGAACTCTTTCTCTAATCCTTCATAGATAGATTCAACATCTTTTTCCCTTCCATTGTAAGACCAAGAACCCAGAAGATTGCTTTTATCTTTAGCCATCGGTCCTATCACTGCAATTTTTTTGACTTCTGAGGAAAGTGGCAATATACCGTTTTTATTCTTGAGCAATACCATCGATTCTTCGGCAAGTTTTGAAGCTAACGTTCTACTTTCAGGCTGAAGATATCGGTCTTTTTCATCAACTACTGTAGTATATGGTTCATCAAATAAACCTAAACGAAACTTGACACGAAGAATTCGTGCTACGGCATCGTCAATTCTACTCATTGGAATTTTATTCTCTTTGATCAATTGTTGAAAATTTTCAAGATAAACTTTATCCATCATATCCATTTCAACACCAGCCATGAAAGCCTTTAGCCCAGCCTCTTTACGATCCTTAGCGACACCTTGTGCAATCAACTGTTCTACTGAATTCCAGTCTGACACTACAAATCCATCATGCCCCCAACGTTTTTTCAAAATCTCTGTCAATGTATAGTGATTCGCTGAAGCCGGTACACCACTGATATCGTTAAACGCACTCATTAGTGTTGCTGCCCCTGCTTTTACACAAGCCTGATAAGGAACAAGATAAGTTTCCCAAAGTGATTGTGGAGAGACATCGCTGAAGTGGTAATCACGTCCACCTTCCGACATACCATAACCCACATAATGTTTCAAGCAAGCTGCAATAGAATATGGATTAGAGAGATCTTTGCCCTGATAACCTTTAACGGTAGCCACTCCAAACATAGCATTGGTATAAGGGTCTTCGCCATAGCCTTCAGACACCCTACCCCATCGTGGATCACGGGCCACATCAATCATTGGAGAGAATGTCCAGTCGATACCTGAAAGACAAGCCTCTTTTGCGGCCACGCTACTTACCTGCGTCACCAAATCAGTATTCCAGGAACAAGCCTGAGCCAGAGAGATGGGATATACAGTCCGGAAGCCATGAATAACGTCGAAACCAAACAGAATAGGAATCCCAAGTCTTGATTCTTCCATTGCTTTCTTCTGAATCTGATTACGCAATACAGGATCCGCACTAAAAAAGATCAATGAACCAATGCCGGATGGAATCTCTTTTATTTCAGCCCCAATGTTATTTACATTGGTATTTCTACCCGCATTATATTGATTTAGTTGTAGAATTTTCTCTTCTAATGTCATTTTACTAACCAAATCTTTAATTCGGTTTTCGATAGGAGCCTTTTTATCTTTATAGACCGATTGAGCAAAAGATAATTGAACAAAGACTGTTAGCAGTAACAAGTAAAGAATTCGCATGATCTGAAATTGTTTTATTAATACGCTATTTAAAAAAGGGATCACTAGCCTGCGTCAATACCTATATTTCAAATCATTATAACATTAATGATTTATAATTTCTTTTGAAACAGAATATGCAATCGTTTTCGCAAATCTATAAAAATAATTCTTATAATAATCCTTTTGAAATCGTATTCTTCCAATAATTCTGAGATACAAACAGCATCGGCTGGTGTAGATTGCAAATCTACGCCAGCCGATAATAGCTCTTAAGATTTCATATAAAGCTAATTCCCTATTTGGCCATTACAATTAATGCTAAACCAATTAAATAGGCTAACAGCATCAATCCTAATATAGTATTCGTGCCTTTGGGCGATTGCTTAAATTCTTTCCATATCAATATACCCCACAGTGCTGCTATCAATGTGGCTCCTTGTCCTAAACCATATGAGATGGCGGGACCGGCTTTGCCGGCGGCAACAAGATTCAAAGAATTACCTAACCCCCAAATTAATCCGCCTAATACACCAACCAAATGGGTTGGTAGATTTCCTTTAAAGTAATCACCATAACTAACCGGTTTTCCTGAAAAAGGCTTACGCATTAGAATAGTATTGAATAAAAAGTTACTGATAAAAATACCGATAGAAAAGATAAAGACAGCTGTATAGGGTGTCATCTTGCCAATAGCCGGATGCTCAAAATTCTCAAGATCCATAGATCCGGCAATGAAGCGATAGAAAAACGACATCAACACTCCAGCTACAATACTCAATACAATACCCTTAGAGGATACTTTGTTTGTTGCCTGATTAGTTTTTTTATATGCAATTGCATTAAGCAAAATGGCTACAATGACCAGACCAACCCCTGCAAACAAGAACAGCGGATTGCCTTGTTGTACAGCAAAATAATTTAACAATACACCTAATACCAAGGCTATACCAATTCCCACAGGAAATGCAACGGCCATACCGGCAATAGCAATAGCTGCTGAAAAAAGGATATTAGCAGCATTGAATATTACGCCACCCAGAAGGGCACTCATTACATTATTGATATCGGCCTGCTTTATATCAAGCAGAAAATTTCGTCCTTCTTGTCCTATACTACCCAATGTAAAAGCAGAGATTGTTGAGAACAGAAGTATCCCGATAACATAATCCCAATAGAACAGTTCAAAACGCCAGGTCTTTGCTGCCAGTTTTTGTGTATTGGCCCACGATCCCCAACAGATCATAGTAATAATACAAAAGATAATTGCTGATGAATAAGATTGAATGATAAACATGATGTATGGGTTTTAGTTAAATGTGATTATTTCGTTTAGATAAGGAGCTGATGTTTGTGCACCCAATTTGGTCACAGAGATAGCTGCAGCTTTTGACGCAAACTCAACGGCATCCTTCCATGATCGACCCTCTGCCAGAGCGACTACTAAAGCTCCATTAAACACATCACCAGC
>JACAUB010000087.1 GCA_013390605.1 Bacteroidota bacterium
CATCGTTTCTTCTCACTTTTTCCTATGCACGCTACCGTAGTAAATATAAAAAGTTTGGTCTGGAACTTGCGGAATACTTGAACCCAATTCTATATTCTTGAGTCGAGTTGAATGTAATTTACCTGCAAACTCCAAAACCCCAATACCGTTTTTGAAAAACGAATTAATTGTTAAAGTTGAGAGTATTGCAATCAAAGAACTATGCCAACTCGTTTTGTTAGGATAAGTATTTTGCTGTTATTGCTAACAAATGAATACAAGGGTTTATCGATCCTGCTTCAGTGAAAGATTCATCTAGAACTTGGATCGTTGTTATCGTAGCGCTATTGTATTCGGCAGGGATTTCTATTGTAAGAATGTCCATTCCACCGACATTTCCTACTGAGTCAACTCCTCTCCAACCCTCACGTACTGTGGGGGATGAAATTGTATTTACAGCTTCTGGGTTATTTCGTGACCAATCCCTTATGTTCATCCCTAATACTAATGGTACTAAAACATTCTTGCCACTAGAGAAATTAAGAGAAATTGATCCTATTTTTTTACCCTCATATATTTTCAAAGCCCATCCTGCCTGTAAAAGAACAAAAATGCTTTGTGCGCGTGTAATATTTGCTTCAACTGTAATCAAAGTTGGATAATTAGGGTGATCTGAATTTTGAGTAGCTACTGACCAACCTGTTTCAAAGGGAATATTTAACATTGAATGCACGCCAGGCGGAAGCCCGAGATTTGTCTCAGGCGAGGAGAACTGCGAATTAGATTGGAGAGAAATAATTTTCGTAGAATTGCTACCTTTGATTTGCTTCCCCAGCAAGCCCAGCAGGATGTCATAAGGTTTCTGGTTTTCAGGGTGATATTCAAAACGGGCGCGCTCAAACCACTGCATCATAAAAGTTTTACCGGTCTCCGGGTCTAACTCTCTGCGATATTCACTTATTGGATAGCCAAAACGCTCCAACCCCCCGTTATCTTGCCAGTATTTGAGAAAACCAAATCCCAGATTATGTCCAGTCTCGGT
>JACAUB010000088.1 GCA_013390605.1 Bacteroidota bacterium
CTAACAGGGCAGACTTTTTATATAAAGTAAATAAGGCAGATTCTTCCTATATTTATTTACAGAAAGGAAAAAGAATTGACGGGCAGGGAGTTTTATTGAATACCCTTTTAGCCAAACATCATTTGATGTACACCAAAAGAAAAGATTCTGCCCTGATTTATCTTCAGAAAGCTTCATAAAAGATTGTCAATACAGGTAAAGCGAATGTTCAGAGTGGATTTGTCTATCTCACTTATGGAGACTATTATTTTACCCAGGAAGACTATAAAACAGCATTGGAGTACTATAATAAAGCATTGGATTGCTACAGTAAAACCAACAGACTCTATAATATTCCCGGAATCTATGAATCTATAGCAAAAACGTATAAAATGCTCAATGAACCTCAGAAAGAAGAAGAGGCGATGCAAAAATATACAGAAGAAAAAACTGCTCTGGAAGATATTCAGAATGAAGCGATCAATATTTCAATAGATCATATGCTGAGCGATAAAGAAGAAGAATCTAATGGAGCTCAGAACAAAATTTATCTTTATATCGTCTTTATTGTTATTTTATCTCTAGTTATTGTTATTTTATTCTATCGACATAACAGAGCATTAAGACAAACGAAAGATGAATTCAAAAGCGAAGCACTTTTGTTGAAAAGCAGGATCAATGATTCTTTCGATGAGTTGGTAGGTTTGGCCAAAAAGAATGATTCTACATTCTTAGTAAGATTCCAGGAAATTTATCCTGATTTTTGTCCGAGACTTCTGGAAATCAATCCAAAACTTGGGGCTTCAGAACTGACATTTTGTGCTATGATAAAGCTTAATTTCACCTCAAAAGAAATTGCCGAATATACCTTTATTCAACATAAATCTGTACAACAGAAAAAACACAGATTAAGAAAGAAACTTAATGTTCCTACTGAACAGGAACTGTTTATTTTCTTTGATTCTTTATAAATACAAATTTTCATAGTGAAACGGCAGGGTTTCAAAAAATAGTGTTAGGATTACTCATAATCATTGCAGCAATCTTTTTTTTGCTGATTTTTTATAGATATTTTTCGATAAATGCTTTATTTATGGCAAAAACAGCAAATGTGGTATAAATGTAGTATGAT
>JACAUB010000089.1 GCA_013390605.1 Bacteroidota bacterium
CTGCTATGAAAATCCGGTTTCCCCCTAACCAAATAGAGAAAGCGGTCAGAAAAATGATCAAGCTAATTTGGGTTCAGGGTTTTTAAGATTAACCTGATAACCCAACCGCTCTAACCGCCGAATTAACCGATTAGTAATAGTGCCACGTTTGCGTTCGTCCAAGTAATCATAGCCAAGCTCTTTGTACTCTTCTTTTCGAGTAAACATATAATACACACTTACCAGAATGGAATGCGCTACTGCAATAATTGCTCGGCGTTTACCCCGTCTGCCCGCTAGCTTGGTGTAGAGTGCTCCCAGATAACTTTTCTTACTTTTTGCAGCAGCGTGAGAAGCTTGAATTAAACCCTTTCGTACTGGTCGATCTCCAGAAGATATACGTCCCGGCAATTGTTTTCCGGCACTCCGATTATTGCCCGGTGCCACTCCAGCCCAACTAGCCAGATGTGCGGCTGAGGGAAAACGGCTCATATCAATACCTATTTCAGCGATAAGCAGTTGGGCTACTTTACGGTCAATTCCAGGAATAGTATCTAATAAAGCCACTGCTTCTTCCCAATTCAACGTAGCTACAGCGGTAGCTGGGGTGCTGGGGTCTGGAGTGAAATTATTCTGACTACTTTCAAGAGCTTGACCTATTTTAGTAGCAGGGTCAGGACTGACCAAATTAACCGACGGACCCTCTTTCAATTGTCGTTCAATCTCAGAACTGAAAATCTCAACTTGCTCATCCAGGAAATCAAGATGGGCTAAATGCTGGGTGAGTAGGAAACAGTGTTGATCTCGAACCTGGCCTTTCAGAGCTTTAGCTAATTCAGCTCGTTTGGCACGCATTCTACCACGTGCCAGTTCCGCCAGTTTTTGTGGGTCGGTTTCACCAGCGATGATAGCTTCTAGCATTTGCCTGGCGGATACTCCCCTAATATCTGAAACTACACTAGCCAGTTTTAGGTTGGCCGCTTCCAGAACCTTTTGTAGACGATTGATCACACTGGCACGTTCCCTGACCAGATTGCTGCGCTGCCGGGTCAAATCCCTCAGATCACGTTGAGCACGTGGTGGAATAAAACTAGCTCGTAAGAGACCGTGCTGAAGTAATTCTGCCAACCATTGCGCGTCTAGAACGTCGGTTTTGCGACCAGGGACGTGTTTAACGTGCTGAGCATTAACCAGTAATATCTCAAGTTGACCCTCCAAAATATTATGCACTGGTTTCCAATATTCTCCGGTACTTTCCATCGCTACAATCGTAACTTCCTCTTGTGAGAACCAATCCAACAGTTCCAGAAGCTCAATCGTAGTAGTGCCGAAGGTTCGAGTTTTTTGAAGCTGGGTACCATCTGCTTCCAGCTTAAGGCAACAGGCTACTACGCTCTTTTTATGAACATCCAGACCAGCACAAGAGGGATGAAGCACCAGCATATTTACCTCACTTACTAAGTTAGATATAGTTACTCGTTAAGTAGGGTTGGTTGAATGCCCAGTAAAAAGAACTCTGCTATGCGTGCTCAACTGCTTCTGTTTAACCAAAGCATTGGCAACAATTAAAGGTGCTCAAAGGCATTCCGGTCCGACTGTTGTCCAGGCTAGCAGCACCATTATCCATTAACGACCTCTCGCCCAACTCTACCTTTTTAGAATAACATAGAGCCGCTACACTATCTATTAATTAGAACCCCTAAAATCCATTTTCATGCTTAAAGGTGTCACATGAAAAGTTACATAGTGACTGTTG
>JACAUB010000009.1 GCA_013390605.1 Bacteroidota bacterium
GATCGTTGGCACAGGCGGTACGCTCGACTTCGCTTGCGCCACCGATACCACCATCACCCTAACTGCTGAGCTGACGATTACCAACGACCTGACCCTGACCAACACGGGGGCAGGCAAGGTGACTATCAGCGGGGATACCAAGTACCGGATTTTCTACGTCAACAGCAACAAAACGCTGTCCCTCACCAATCTCAACCTGACCAACGGCAATGGCGCTGGTACCGGGCCTGGCGGGGCTATTTATAACAATGGCACGCTCACGCTAACCAATTCCAGCCTCTACAGCAATAACTCTACTTTTGGCGGCGGGGCTATTTATAATAACAACGGCACGCTCTCGATAACTAATTCCAGCCTGTATAGCAATACCTCTAGTGGGATCGGCGGGGCTATTTATAGCGGTGGGAGCAGCAGCACGCTCACGATAACCGATTCCACCTTGTCCAACAATTCCGCCAACAATAGCGGCGGGGCTATTGTTAACGATGGCGGCGGCGAGTTCTGGCTAACCAATTCCAGCCTCTACAACAATTCCGTCGGCACTAGCGGTGGAGCTATTTTTAACAACACCAGCAGCACAATCACGATAACCAATTCCAGCCTGTATGGCAATTCCGCCAACAATAGCGGTGGAGCTATTATTAACTACGGCAATGTAAGTTTAATCAACGCTACTTTCGTTGATAACACTGGAACCGGCAATGGCAGAACCATCTACAACAGTGGTGGGACGTTTGATATAAAGAACAGCCTGTTACAGGGCAGCAACATTTGTAATAGCAGCATCATCGATGGGGGCTATAACCTAGAGGTTGCTGGCACTTCTTGCGGGTTCAGCAATAACAACGTTGTCACCACCAACGCGAAACTGGGTGCTCCCGGCAATAACGGCGGACCAACCCCTACCATCGCGTTGCTGGAAGGCAGTCCGGCGATAGATGCAATTCCGTTGAGTGCCTGCAATGCGGCGTTTGGTATGAGACCTCCCGTTAACGGGCTGTTGTCAGCCTTGCCGAATGGTAATAGCGTGTACACCGACCAACGCCGGGTAAGCCGACCACAAGGCGCGGCTTGCGACATCGGCGCGTTTGAGTTTGCGGGAGCGCATCCCGCCGACCTGATACCGCAGTTGCGAGTTAGCCCGGATAGGGTAGTAGCTAACAACCTTGAGAATCTTATTTCCTTCAGCTTCAAAGTGAAGAACATCGGCATAGGCAGCGCGGGCAATATTGTAATCACTATTCCGGTACTGCAAGGGCT
>JACAUB010000090.1 GCA_013390605.1 Bacteroidota bacterium
TTTCAAAACTACTTTTTCTTAGGCATATCAATAGGGCTTGGAGCTTTAACAAAAGGAACTGCATATATATATATAGCTCCTATTCTTTTTATTTTTGCTATTGAAGTTTTTATTAAGTTATATAAGACAAAAAATTATACTTATATAGGTTATTCATTAGTTACAGCTCTTGTTTTTATATGCATAAACTCAGGATATTATATTCGTAATTACCATCTTAATAAAAATATTTTAGGTGTAGATAAAACGGAATCAAAATGTTATTCGAATGAAAAGATGACACCCTTATTGTTTTTATCGAATATAACAAGAAACGCAGGACTTCAGATCGGCCCCTTTCCAATTAACATCGTTTCAAATAAGGTGATTTACATGTTACATTCAGTTGCAGGTGTTGATGTTAATAATCCTGCTACAACGTTTTTAGATACAAAGTATTCTGGTTCGCCAAGTATCCCTAATCACGAAGATAATGCATCTAATCCAATTCACTTTTATTTTATAATTTTATCTTTTATTTTAATAAGTATAGCCGTATTTAAAAACAAAACTGGTTTTAGCAAAATAGTACTGTATTTAATAATGGTATCGCTACAAGCAATGATTTTTTGCTTATATCTGAGGTGGCAACCCTGGCATTCAAGACTTCATACGCCATTATTTATGTTATCGATACCTATTGTTTGTTATGCAATAAGTGTTAATGGTAAGTTCTATAAAATTCTCTATAAAATACTTCCCTTTATTATTCTATATGCATGCCTTGTTATATCATTCAACTGGTCACGACCTTTTTTATCAAATAAATATACAGCCAGAATTTCTGTTTCAGATATAAGATATAAAAAATATTTTGTTAACAGACCCGAGCTATTTGGCGAATATAATGTAATTATGGAGCGTGTATTAAAAATGAACTATAAAAATATAGGCATTTTATTGCGAGATGATGATTGGGAATATCCTTTGTTTAGTCAATTTTATGGAAAAGGAATTAATCCAATTCATATCAATGTATTAAATGGTACAAAAAATATACCTGTGGCAATGGATAATATTAATTGTATTGTTTCAACAAAAATTAAGGATGCTGTAATAGATTTTAAGGGTAAACGATTCTATAATCAGGACGTTAAAAATAAAAATATTTGGTTTTATATGCCAAATAAATAAATTGTATTTATTTCAGTCTTCTTGAAGATATTTAAGCAGGCTTGAATTATTTTTTTTGAATAGCCCTTATCTGATTATTCAAGTTCAATGTGCGAAATAGGATTAGTGTGAAATATTAGTATGTGTATTCAGATCGTAGATGCCATATTACTTTTTTGCGTGCCAAATAATTTTCTTTCAGATGTGATTAAAGCCGAAGAAAAAGTTTCTTTAATAAGTGGATAGTGATGGTAAAAAGGTGGTATATTCGTTTTAAACAAATGGGATTGTCGAAATTTTGTCCATCCTACCTCTAAGGTTTGTCCATAGTTCCTCCATATCTTATAAGTATGGACTAAGTATGGAGGAACTATGGACAAAGTATGGAGATACTATGGAGAAACCCAT
>JACAUB010000091.1 GCA_013390605.1 Bacteroidota bacterium
ATGGGTCAATTATATTTCTTAAGTATACTAATATTGTTGGCTATCATTTTATTACTCCCAACAAATACCATGACTAAAGATTTATTTTATTCATTGATAGCACACTTTCAAGCATGATGATAAAATTAACAATGAAAAAATAAATATTGTTTTTGGAAGATATTTCTTTTTTTAGTAATCCTGAAATATTTTATTTTAAACAAATTTCACCAAGATTGAAATTAGAATTCTCTATCGCTTTATCACATGAATTTGCGATAGTAGAAACAGGGTAATTGTTGTGTCTGTGTTTTATGATCATTGAACTTAATAATCCGTATTTTATTCTTAAAATAATTACCAATGAATTATATTGAGTAAATTTGCTCAATACATTGAACAATTATTCAACTATGCCTGAACGACCTGATTTTAAATAATTAAACACTAAAAATATATTCAAGTCGTTATAAAACATGAACGTTCTTTTTGATTGAAACAAACATTTCATAAGATATATTGAGGCTTATACGTGTCAATAACGCATAGTTTAAACAACTTTCCAAATCATAATTCAAAGACACTCAGTCAATTCTAAATTTTAAGTTTACAATCATGTGTTGTTGAGAGTACAAGATGATAAGAGAGATATAATTAAATTCTATGCGATAAGTAAGTCCGGTTATAAACGTTATAAAAAATAATTTAATGAAAGTAGTAAATTTAAGTATCAACGCTGATACCTGTATTAAATGTGGCAAATGTGTAAAGGTCTGCCCTTCGAAAATCATTCTGCAAAGGAGTAAAGATGTTCCGGCAAGCGTAGAAAGTCCAAAAGGCTGCATTTCGTGTGGTCATTGTGTAGCTGTATGCCCAACGGGTTCAGTTCTTCACTCTCAGTTCCCGGCAGATAAGGTTCATCCGATAGATTACACGCTCTACCCTTCAGCTGAGCAGATGATGTTGTTGTGTAAAGCGCGTAGATCAAACCGTGCCTTCTCGACTAAACCCATCCCTGCCGATACATTAGATGTTATATTGGAAGCTGCGCATCGTGCACCAACGGCTAGTAATCAACAACAAGTTGAATTTACGTTGATAACTGATTCTGAAATGATCCGGTTGATTGCTGATTTTACGATTGGGGTATTTCGTTCTGCCGCAAAGAAGTTAAGCAATCCTTTGATGAAGCCTGTATTAAAACGAATGATGCCTGATGCTTATCGTTATCTGCCCGTGTTTGGTCGTTTGATAAATGAGCATCAAAAAGGTAATGACCCAATTCTGCGTAAAGCTACGGCTATTATTCTCATCCATACACCAAAAACAAATCGTTTTGGCAGTGAAGATGCAAATCTTGCCTATCAGAATGGCTCACTGATGGCTGAAACGTTGGGGGTTAGTCAATTCTATATGGGGTTTGTTTGTTCAGCAATAAAGCAGGAGAAAAAAGGTTCGCTTGCTAAGCTACTTGGAATTGAAGGGACGATCCATGCAGGAATGGCACTCGGCATGCCACTTTTCAGATACCCTAACTACATTGACAGAAAAGAAATCGTGGTGAAGAAAATGTAGTACTTTTGCAAATACTTATCAGAGTGGTTAATCCATAAAAAACCACTAATCATATCCATCCAGACCAAATCATCTATGCTTCCTAAAAAGAAAGAACACCCCAAAGAAAAATCGAGATTACATCAACGAAATAAACATCGTGAGCGCTATGATTTTAAACTGCTTATCGAAAGTAGCCCGGAATTGGCGCAGTTTGTTAAGTTGAATATTTATAATGATGAATCGATTGACTTTGCGAATCCAGAAGCAGTGAAGATGCTAAACAAGGCATTATTGAAATGCTATTACAGCATTGAAAACTGGGATATTCCACAGGGTTATTTATGTCCACCAATCCCTGGTAGAGCTGATTATATCCATCATATCGCCGATTTATTGAGTGGTAACAACTATGGAAAGATTCCTACAGGTAGTAAGATAAAATGTCTCGATATTGGTGTCGGTGCAAATTGTGTATATCCTGTCATTGGGAATAAAGAGTATGGATGGTCTTTCATTGGTGCTGAAATAGA
>JACAUB010000092.1 GCA_013390605.1 Bacteroidota bacterium
ATGATCAGAGTAGGCTTATGAGATAATATTGGGAAATGAATTTCAGCTCGGATTCCTTTTGGAATAGAGAAATGAAAGGCTAAAGATTTTCCATTTTTGGATTTTTTCCATGAAATAGGTATAACGCCAAATTCTGTTACCACCTTTCCTTGAGCAAATGTTAAATCACCCAATCGGGGTTCAATCAAAACTCTTTTCTTCCATACCGGGCCATCCAATCGAACGCCCAGAATGAAAGAGCTGAGAAAATAAGCCGGAAGCGCTCCATAGTTATGGCAAGCTTCAGACGATCCTTCACCTTTATCATTCATAAAAGACTCGCCGAGCGTTCCAATATTGCACAGATATTTTACCATTGGAGTCCACCTTCTTTTGATTTCCTGAATTACCTCTTGATCCATTTGATCAGTATTCATTCTGTACAACTCTTGGAAAACCCAATAGTATACGACAGGCATATTAATTCCACACTTTTGTTTAATCATCATTTTAAAATCCGGATTATTACAACAGTGTTTCATTCCCTGGTTTTTATAATTTTCCAGAAACCATTTTCGTACAGCATCTTTACGATTTTCAGGCACTAAATCACGATCCAATGCAATTAGCTGAGCATGAACCGTTGGGGCATAAAGTGTATCCCCAATATAAGCCGAGTTGTAAGCTTCTTCCGTATTATTCCAAAGCTGTTTGTTAAATGCAACTTTTAATTCTTTAGCTAGCTGAGTAAAAAGAGAAGCTTTTTCACTCTCACCCAATACCACTCCCAAATAGTTGGCATCATTTAGCGACTGATGGAAAAAGGCATTTATTGTAGCACCTTCGCAGGTAATGTAAGCAAGGGGATTGTCGAAGGAAGTATATTCGCGTGCCAGAAGTAAACCACGAGGAGAGCGATGAGCCAAGAACCAGTTTATCTGAGCGACTAAAGTGGGCCACATCTCTTTAACGAACGCCTTATCACCAGTGGCATCATAATATATTTTCAGTGCTTCAATCCACTGACAGGAATAATCATCAATCACATAATGGCAATCTTCCGGTCCCCGATCTGTGGGGAATGTTGCCAATATTTGTCCATTAGGTAGTTGAGATAGCGCCGCATGGCGAATGATATTTTTGAGTAATCGTGGATCAGAAAATACTCTCATTCCTGTATTTCCGGGTCCGACCAATGCCACCCGTGTAGTGATGAAATTGGGTTCTGCCGGATCTTGTAACCATTCGTTACGTTCACGTGCATCCGACCCATATCCGTCATCGGTTGTGACTTCAATGGTGTTAACAGCCATATTCCAGAGATTATTTAATGTCTCATCATTGCATTTAAAGTTTCCTAGTCTCTGGAACGGATACCGACGATCAATCATGCTTAGCCCGAGTATCTTTATTTTCCCAGAAATGCATTTCAGAAGCATGTAATGACAGCCCCATTGATCAGAAGTCATAAATCGCTGAATTCCTGCGCGAGCTAAATAAGTATTACCAACCCCATACATTTCAGTAGGTTTTCCGTTCTCATATCGAAGAGCATACTTCATCGATAATTCACTTCCTTGGTCAGCATCAAGTTCCATCATTGTATATGCCATTGCCATACATCCCAGATCTATAAGAACTTCCTTGCCCGCAGAAAGCTCAATGGGTAATGCAGCGTTTAGTGTTTGTCGGGAAGGAAGTAACTTAAGTCCTTTCAGTTCTGTTTCTTTCAGTAAGGGTATTTCACGGGGATACATTTTCCCCCATTGCCTTCCATCAATTAACTTAGCAAAAGGCCATTCAGAATCATCAAATTTAGCAGATAACCATTCTTCCTTATCTATTCTTGCATCAATCACATCAGGAATAGTAGTCCATGATTTAGGAGAAGGTAAGTATCTGGTTTTATCATTGTATCGCCATGATGAGTCGCTTCGAAGAATCTCTTTACCTGACATTTCTAAAACTGCAGTTAGCCCGGGTGTATGTTGCATAATTCGGCCATTAATTGCATTAGCATAATGATGAACTAAAACGGCAATAACATTCTTACCTTTTTTAAGAAATGGATGGAGATTAATGATATCGTATTCAGGTCTTTTTGGATTAAATCGACAAGGGCCTCTTAAAACATACAGACCATTGATCCATAGTATATATCGTGAATCAGCGAATAATTTTAAAGATGCATTATTGGATACAGTAGAAAGATTGAAAGACTTACGAAAAGCAATATATACCTGTTTTCCACCCGGATTGGAAGGTGACCATATCATTGAAGACTGTAATACAGAAGCCTTGTTCGTATTCGATAACTGTCCCTGACATAAGGGTGTCAATAAGAACAGATTAATAATCAAGAGTGCTACATATTTCATTGTAGA
>JACAUB010000093.1 GCA_013390605.1 Bacteroidota bacterium
ATGGTATTTTTCATATTGAATTAATAAATTATGGCTAGTGTACGGTCGTCATGATTACCTTTGCTCCAGAAATCAGTCCAATGCAGAAGCTGTTGAGCAATCTTGGCATCATTGATAAAGTCTACCTTAGCAAGATCATCGTTATCTCCGTTAAGATCATTAAAAAACATTTTCCAGCTTTCTGTATCTTCCAGTTTGTTCTCTGTAAGGAATTTCGGATCATAAATACCGTCTGTCATGAGCACCAGATATGAAAAATTTTCAATACAAGTTATCCTGAAACGGGAAGCAATATGATTATTATTGAAAATTTCCTTCATCGTCATAAAACGGGTACCACCACTGAATTCTCCCACATCCATAGTATTCAGAAGTTCTACCGCGGAAAAATCTGTATTGATGAGGTTAATTGGGCAGTCTCCTACTCCGAAACTTAGGATAGCATATCCAAAACTGAACTTTTTAACCAAAGCAAAAATAAGAGTAGCATGAAGATCATTAATGGAGAGGTTATTTTCTGCAGCGGTTTTTTCCAATGTGTTATGAACGTATAAAACCCCTTTATACAGAACTCTTATCACATTTTCTTTCGCTTCATCCAGTTCTTTTTGCAAATTTCCTGGGGTATAAATGATAGTGATATTATTTTCAATTTCATTTAAAACATCCGGATCACTTAAAAACTGATTGATAGAAACTGTTGCCAGCCTTGAACCTTCCCGTGCCATTACAGCAGAACCGGCACCATCAGAAACGGAAATAACATTCCATTCTGCAAAAAGTTTATTCACAGCAAAATCATCTTCTCTGAATTTTCCTTCATGAGCATGAGAACGTCCCCTTTTAGAAGCTACAACAATTTTTTTGTCAGAGAATGTTCCCTGAAATGAAACCTCATCTTCTTTATAAAAATCGGCATTTCTATCACTTGGAATACTCTTCCATAAATCTTTGGGATCAACATTAACCAATAGCTGAACTCTCTTAATTTCAATATTCTCTCTATCCTCGATGTGGAAAAATTCAATATCCAGAT
>JACAUB010000094.1 GCA_013390605.1 Bacteroidota bacterium
CCGGCTTAATAACACGATCCCACGTAAAAGCTCCTTTTAATAGAACATAGAAGAAGCCGGCCAGTAGAAATCCCATGAATACAAGCATTTCCCAGAATCCAAAGGTGCCAAGTTCTCTGAAGTTGACGGCCCAGGGATACATAAATATTACTTCCACATCGAATAATACGAAGAGGATTGCAATCAGAAAATACTTAACAGAGAATGGAGTACGTGCATTGCCATGCTGCTCAATGCCGCATTCGAAGCTTTCGAGTTTGCGTTTCGAGCTGCGTTTAGGTCCCAGAAAAGGTGACCCTAACATAACGGCTCCTACAAATCCAAGTACTACCACAGCCTGCATAATAACAGGCAAATAATCAGTTGGTGTGTGTTGCACTGAAGCTAACATAGTTTATATCACTTTTATTACTTGTAAGTAGATGGTAAAACCCAATATCCTTACTTTTTGTTTCGACGAAATTAAAAAATTGTTAGCATGCTAACAGTTAAAAAAATTAAAAACTGTTTAATATCATATTCTACCTGTGATATGAACCACTTTCTTGGTTTCGAAAAAAGGTTCATCAAAGATCTCTTTTAAATTGTATACCTTCCAGTACTGTTTTAAGGGAATGAGTTCAGCATCAAGGTCGCCACCCTTCAGATAAAGAACCCCATTCTCCAGTTCATTGATTCCCCTCTTCTTTATCTTCCCGGCTATCCATCCCATGAATTCAGGTAGAGCAGTAACCGCCCGGCTGACGATAAAGTCGAACTGCTCGTCAATCTGTTCAGCCCTGACATGTACACCCTTAACATTTTCAAGGCCAATGGCAGTAGCCACCTCATTCACCACCTTAATCTTTTTTCCAATGGAGTCGACCAGCAAGAACTCAACTTCCGGAAACAAAATAGCCAGCGGAATTCCAGGGAAACCTCCTCCGGTACCAACATCCATAATCTTAGTGCCGTTCACAAACGTTATGATTTTGGCAATAGCCAGAGAATGAAGAATATGTCGTTCAAGAAGATGCTCAATGTCTTTGCGGGAGATGACATTGATCTGTGCGTTCCAGGCAGCATAGAGATCGGGCA
>JACAUB010000095.1 GCA_013390605.1 Bacteroidota bacterium
CCCGTTTGTAATGGTATTTCAGAATCTAAATGGATTAGAATTCAGTCTTTTCGGTAAAGTGATTCAATTCAATACTTTGATTGCGAATGTTCTTAATCTTATTGTATTAACTGCCGCTTTATCTGTATATAACAGCAGTGTTTACAGCAATAGCCGTATGCTTTTCGGATTGGCTCAACAAGGAAATGCTCCTAAGTTTCTGAAGAAATTGAATAACAACTCAGTTCCTATTAACGCGATCATTGTTTCATCATGTTTTGCAGGAATCTGTATTATCATTAATAAACTGGTGCCGGAAAAAGCGTTTCAGTATTTGATGGCTCTTGTGGTGTCTACATTAATTATCAATTGGCTGATGATATGCTATACCCATTTGAAATTTAAAAAATCAATCACTAAAGAAGGAATTCAATCAAAGTTTCCATCGATATTTTACCCAATATCCAATTACATTTGTATTGCGTTTTTAGTGTTGATTTTAGGGTTAATGAGCATTACAGGAATGGAAATCCAGGTGATCCTGATTCCAATTTGGATAGGATTTCTATTCGCCATGTATAAATTATATAAACCAAATTAACAGGTTTAAATTACAATAAAAGATATGGTTTTTGGAAACTTTTTAAGTAGTACAGAAACCATATTTTATTTTAAAAGTACCCTAGATGAAACATTTATTCTGTCTGCTGCTCACTTGCCTGTTTTCAGTTTTGGCTGTTGCTCAGAAGCATGATTTTAATACTTATATTGAGACTTCCGATATCCGGAATTTCTGGACAGCCTATGATGAGGTTGAGAAGTTTAATAATCCGGAAGAAAAGATATTCACATTTCAAAAGTTATATGTTGATAAAGCAACTCCCGGGTTAAAAGATTTTGTTCAATCAAGGAACTTTACTTCTGAGCAATGGATTGAATCTTTTGAATCAAAGCCAAAATTCTGGAAATCTATCAGAAGTAAAACAGAGCAAATTCAAAAAGATTTTAAAAATATAGAAAGCCTTTATCAAAATTTCAATTGGCTATATGCTGATTTTTCACCACCTAAGATTTATTTTACGATGGGAAACCTTAAAGGTGGCGGAA
>JACAUB010000096.1 GCA_013390605.1 Bacteroidota bacterium
GTTGTGATATATGGATGTTTGAGTTTATTCCCAAACACTTTAGGATGTAATGTCTGTGCAAGTTTCCCGCTTTTATCCACTCTTATATTTTCCTTTTCGAGACCAAACAAGGCTTCGACCCATATATTTCCTTTTAATAAATTAGCAGATGATTGAAAAATATCGCGTTCCATAATTTTAATAAGCCGATTGTCTTTTAATGAATGATTTGAAAAGAATAATATACAATGTTACAAGTATTGTGCCTTTTGCCATACTGCTAATACTAATACTCCACCAAACAGATGATAACGCATCGTTCCAAAGGTTGATAAATAGAATAGCCATAGGTATTCTTATAACCGTAAGTGCTATTCCCGTGATGGCAGGAATATTAGTTCTGCCCCATCCAAAAAAAGCACCGGTAGCCATTAGTTCCATACACATAAAAAGTTGAGAAAAGCCCAGTATAATTAAGTATTCACGCCCCATAGAAATGCTTTTGGGGTCATTGATGAAAATTGAAAATAAGGGTCCCGGAAAAGTAATCAAAGCTACAGAAGTTATGAAGCCTATTGTAAAAGCTAATAACATACCTGACTGAAATGCTCTCCATTGTTTACGATAATCTCTAGCTCCATAGGCTTGTCCTGAAATTGTGGCTAAAGCTGACAAAAAGCCACCCGCTGTCATGTATGAGATGGCTTCAATCTGTACGCCCACCTTTTGAACTGCAATGGCAGTTGCACCCCAGTTGCTAATAATACGCGCCATCATAATAGCAATAAGCGTAAATGAAACCCTTTGAAGTGTGGGGCTAATCCCTAATTTCATAATATCTTTAAGATACTGACTCCTATACTTTACACCGATAGGCATTAACTCAGGTATCTGCTTTAACTTAATGTAAAATAGTATTGTGGCAGTAGCTTGAGAAAGAATTGTTGCAAAGGCAGCCCCTTTAATCCCTAATCCGACTTTGAAGATGAGAATATAATCCAGTAAGATATTCATACTAAGCGCGAGCGCATTGATACGAAAAGGAGATTTTGTATCGCCATACCCTATAAAAGCACTGGTGAAGAATAAGTTTTGAAATGAAAACGGGATACTCAATCCCACCAAAAGCAGAAAACCAGTTGCAGCGTTTTCTATTTCAAGATTGTTTAATTTAATTAATCCGATCAGGTATTTGCCAGACAAGGCCAATAACATATAGTAAATTACAGCAACCGATATAACAGCTAAAATACCACTTCTGACATAACTTTTTGCTTGATAAGTGTTTCCCTCTCCAATGGCGTGCGATATCTTTATTCCTGCTCCGACCGTTAGTAGCGATGAAAATCCCCAACTCAGGTTCATGTAAAATCCGGCAGATCCAACCGCTGCAACAGCACCGCTTCCTAGTTTCCCAACAAAAATGATATTAATAAAATTATATGCCATCGACATAAACGAAGAGGCTATAACCGGTAAGGCCATTCGTATTAGTTGATGTAATATCGAATCAGTGCGAATACTTTTAAAGATTTCTGAAAGATTCCGTTTCACTATTGCCATACTTGTTGAGAAATTATCTTTGGATATAAAGACGCAGGTTAAACAAAAAAGACGCAATCTCTCTTCCATTAAAAATTACCGGTTGATTCTTGTTCTTAACCAATGAGAGATTTTGCGTCTTTTTTAATAAAAATGCGTCTTTTAATTATAAGCAGAATTAATTTACAAAAGTATGCAAACAAGTAATCATAAAAAGGAAGAGCTCTTCAATAAAATACTTTCCAGAGGACTGTGGAAAGACATTCCAGAACGCGAAGAGAAAGCCGTTATGTTTTTTCATTTCTATCTTTCAACATTTTCCCCCACTTTATGTTTATTTATTAGCATTTCCGAAATCTGATTGCGGAGATTAATGCTATTGTCGTTTGTATTCATTTCTAAAAAAATACCGATATTTGTTTTATAATCACAATTGCCAGCTTATAATTTGTTTTGTACATTGAAAAATATTTTTAAAATTTAAAAATCATATTATGCTTTTTGATCTTGACTTAATTCAGTCTGTCTACCGCAAAATGCCTGCTCATATTTCTAATGCACGCACCTTAATAGGTAGACCCCTAACATTGGTTGAAAAAATTCTCTACTCTCACCTTTTTGATAGTGAGTTAACAGAGTATTCAAGAGGAGTGGATTATGTTAATTTCGCTCCCGACAGGGTAGCGATGCAGGATGCAACAGCCCAGATGGCACTGCTACAGTTTATGACTGCCGGTCGAA
>JACAUB010000097.1 GCA_013390605.1 Bacteroidota bacterium
TGCGCTCGTTGCAGGACTTAACCTAACACCTCACGGCACGAGCTGACGACAACCATGCAGCACCTTGAAAAATGTCCGAAGAAAAGTCTATTTCTAAACCTGTCATTTCCCATTTAAGCCTTGGTAAGGTTCCTCGCGTATCATCGAATTAAACCACATAATCCACCGCTTGTGCGGGCCCCCGTCAATTCCTTTGAGTTTCATTCTTGCGAACGTACTCCCCAGGTGGCTAACTTATCACTTTCGCTTAGTCTCTGATTCCGAAAAACCAAAAACGAGTTAGCATCGTTTACGGCGTGGACTACCAGGGTATCTAATCCTGTTCGCTCCCCACGCTTTCGTCCATCAGCGTCAGTTGTTGCTTAGTAACCTGCCTTCGCAATTGGTGTTCTAAGTAATATCTATGCATTTCACCGCTACACTACTTATTCCAGCTACTTCAATAACACTCAAGACCTGCAGTATCAATGGCAGTTTCACAGTTAAGCTGTGAGATTTCACCACTGACTTACAGATCCGCCTACGGACCCTTTAAACCCAATAAATCCGGATAACGCTTGCACCCTCCGTATTACCGCGGCTGCTGGCACGGAGTTAGCCGGTGCTTATTCGTATAGTACCTTCAGCTACTCTCACGAGAGTAGGTTTATCCCTATACAAAAGAAGTTTACAACCCATAGGGCCGTCGTCCTTCACGCGGGATGGCTGGATCAGGCGCTAACCCATTGTCCAATATTCCTCACTGCTGCCTCCCGTAGGAGTCTGGTCCGTGTCTCAGTACCAGTGTGGGGGATCACCCTCTCAGGCCCCCTAAAGATCGCAGACTTGGTGAGCCGTTACCTCACCAACTATCTAATCTTGCGCGTGCCCATCTCTATCCACCGGAGTTTTCAATAAAAAACGATGCCGTTTCTTATATTATGGGGTATTAATCTTCCTTTCGAAAGGCTATCCCCCTGATAAAGGCAGGTTGCACACGTGTTCCGCACCCGTACGCCGCTCTCTCTGTTCCGAAGAACAAATACCGCTCGGCTTGCATGTGTTAGGCCTCCCGCTAGCGTTCATCCTGAGCCAGGATCAAACTCTCCATTGTATGTTTGTCTGACTCACTCAAAGTTTTTTAACGCTTTAGTTTTTCCTTACTTGGTTGTTATATTGTATGTCAATGATCTTTATATCTTTCGCTTTTCAACGAAGCAATCTTTCTGTCAGTGTCGCTCCGTATTTGCGAGTGCAAAAGTAAAACTTTATTTTGATTCGACCAAATGTTTTGAAAGAAAATTTTAAAGTTTTTTAAGTAACCTTAATCTCTTTCCTAACCCTTAATCCCTCTACTCCTACGCTCCCTTAATTGGGACTGCAAAGATACAAACTTTATTTTAACTCGCAACTTTTAAATCCTAAAAATTAAAAGTTTTTTTTCGTCTGTCTCTTTCGTAGAGTATAATGTTTATGCTTATTTAAAAGCTCTTCTGCGCTTACTGAATCCCTTTCGTTTTTCAGTGGGGCAAAGATAGAAACTTCATCCATTACCCGCAAGTTTATTTAACATAAAATTCATATTCAGGTAATGTTTTACCCTTAAAGCACTGGTACTATGAGAGAAAAATTTTAA
>JACAUB010000098.1 GCA_013390605.1 Bacteroidota bacterium
TGCGCTCGTTGCAGGACTTAACCTAACACCTCACGGCACGAGCTGACGACAACCATGCAGCACCTCGTAGTCAGTTCCGAAGAAATACAGGCTTTCACCCATAGTCCAACTACGTTCGAGCCCAGGTAAGGTTCCTCGCGTATCATCGAATTAAACCACATGCTCCTCCGCTTGTGCGGGCCCCCGTCAATTCCTTTGAGTTTCAATCTTGCGATCGTATTCCCCAGGTGGATTACTTATCACTTTCGCTTAGCCGCTAACTGTGTATCGCTAACAGCGAGTAATCATCGTTTACGGCATGGACTACCAGGGTATCTAATCCTGTTTGCTCCCCATGCTTTCGTGCCTGAGCGTCAGTTATAGCTTAGTGAGCTGTCTTCACGATCGGTGTTCTGTAGCATATCTAAGCATTTCACCGCTACATGCTACATTCCGCCCACTCCAACTATACTCTAGACATACAGTATCAAAGGCAGTCCCAAGGTTGAGCCCTGGAATTTCACCTCTGACTTATATACCCGCCTGCGCACCCTTTAAACCCAATAAATCCGGATAACGCTCGGATCCTCCGTATTACCGCGGCTGCTGGCACGGAGTTAGCCGATCCTTATTCTTACGGTACCGTCAAACATTTACTCGTAAATGTAGTTCTTCCCGTACAAAAGCAGTTTACAACCCATAGGGCCGTCTTCCTGCACGCGGCATGGCTGGTTCAGACTTGCGTCCATTGACCAATATTCCTTACTGCTGCCTCCCGTAGGAGTCTGGTCCGTGTCTCAGTACCAGTGTGGGGGATCATCCTCTCAGAACCCCTACCCATCGTCGCCTTGGTGAGCCGTTACCCCGCCAACTAGCTAATGGGACGCATGCCCATCTTTAACCATCTGAATTTTAATTACCAAAAGATGCCCCCCGGTAATCACATGGGATATTAGCTTCCATTTCTAGAGGTTATGTCCCGGTTAAAGGTAGGTTGCATACGTGTTACGCACCCGTGCGCTACTCTCATTACCAAGTATTGCTACTCAATAAATCCCGTTCAACTTGCATGTATTAAGCCTGCCGCTAGCGTTCATCCTGAGCCAGGATCAAACTCTCCATTGTTAGAAAGTTTTATAATATCTCTAGACTCACTCTTTTTATTCTTGATCGGTTAGTTTCTCAACTATCCAATCCTCAGAAACTCTCTGTCTCTCTCGCTAGGTTGTTGTTGTTGCTTCATTATCTTCAAAGAACGTTGCTTCTTTTATTATCGTAATTTCTTATTCTCTTGTTTTATGTTTGTTCACCCTTCGGGTAAACAGGGCTTCAAAATTAAAACTTTTTTCTTAATGTGCAAACATTTTCCTTCTTTAAAATGATTTTTTTTTATTTCAAAAAAAACCATCCTCTTTTTTTCACTCAAAACTGGTTTCGGGTTTAAAAATAAAGAAGGGCAACGACCTACTCTCCCACAATAAAGCAGTACCATCGGCGCAGGCGGGCT
>JACAUB010000099.1 GCA_013390605.1 Bacteroidota bacterium
ATATAATCCGGTAAGTGGATTCAGATAATAACCTGCACCTGAACGGTTGTTTGTCTGTTCAGAAGCCAACATTACATTTGAACTAATCGTAAGTTTATCATTGAATAACTTAGTCGATTGTTTAAACGTAACATTATTTTTACCATAAGTATTATTAGGAACGACACCTCTTGCAGTAGTATTACTGTATGAGAAATAGGCAGTAGTCTTATCATTACCACCACTGATTGATACATTATTTACAAAGTTTGTTCCAGTCTGGAAGAAATCATTTACAAAACTACTGTTATAGTTTCCTTTGGTGGTCGACCAGCTTTCCTGAGCGCCATTAACACTACCATAATTATATTGTAATTCAGGAGTAGCGATAATATTCTGGAATGTTGCACTCGAACTAAAGCTAACAACAGTTTTACCTGATTTGCCTTTTTTAGTAGTGATAACAATAACTCCATTAGCACCCTGACTACCATAAAGGATAGATGCATTTGAGCCTTTAAGAATATTAATACTTTCGATATCGTCTGAGTTCAACTGTGATAAACCGTCACCTTGGTCAGTACCACCCCACATACCAGGCTGTCCACCTTTGTTATTTACCATAGGAACACCATCGATTACATAAAGAGGTTCGCTTAATCCGGTTAAAGATTTACTACCTCTTAATACAACCTTTGTAGATCCACCAGCACCTGAACTACTTTTCTCAATGTTGATACCGGCTGCTTTTCCGTTCAAAGCATCCATAAAGTTGATGTTTCCGGATTTTTGTAATTCATCACCAGAAACTTGTTGTGATGCATAGGTCAACGTTTTCTTATCACGTTTGATACCTAATGCAGTTACAACAACTTCTCCCAACATCTTTTCAGAAGGAACCATTGAAATATTTACAACATTTTCACCGTTTAATTTATGCTCTTGAGCAGTATAACCGATAAATGTAAATACCAATGTGGATTTTGGGTTCGTTACCTCTACATTAAATGCTCCATTTGCATCTGTAAGTGTAGCTTTTTGCGTACCCTTAATCGAAACAGTCACACCATACATAGCCTGACCATTTTGGTCGGTTACTTTTCCCGACACCTTAATTTTGCTTTGTTGAAGTTCTTCATTAATTGTTGCATCGTTGTGAGAAACTTTACCCACATTTGATGCCCAACTTAAATTTGCTGAAAGAACTAGAATGGTAAAAATTAATTTCATAATTAATAATGGTTGAAGTTTTTTCCGTTTATCGGAATAATACGATTTCTTTTTCATAAAATTGTTTGTTGTTAGTTAAACATAAACTCAAATTGATGTATCGTAACACATTCAGTGTTTTTGGATCACTGACTCCATTAAGGAGACAAATTCCAGTTGTTTCCCTCTTTTGTTTTAATACCATCACACTTTCTACATAGGCAATCAATTGATTGAACATAATATTATTTATTGTTTTTATTTAAATTCTTTTATTCTTTGACGATTCTCTTTGATGTAAACATGGTTTTGCT